>NZ_VTUY01000001.1 GCF_008364765.1 Bacillus sp. CH30_1T
CAGACCGTAGACAAACCCCACCTTTGCATTTAAGCGAAGATGGGGTTTTCTGTTATTTTAAAAGATTTTTCTTTTTTTTAGGCTGGACATGGTCCTCGCCATGTCCAGTTTGCCAATTTCTTAAGATTCATGGCAGCAAACGTAAGCATCGCCTGCATTGAAACTTTTTTAAGACCCCTTAAGGTCGTCCAACGCATGCCATGCTTTTCTTTTGCGTCCGCAAAGACTCGTTCGATCGTTTCTTTGCGTTTCGCATATAGAGTTTTATTAAGTTCTGTATGTCTCAAATGATCTACTTCATCTATGTAATCCTGCCATACATGTCTATGAATCATTTTGGTGTGATTCTTACTTTGCGTACAACGTTCTAACAGAGGACAGTCTTTACATTCCAAAGGATTTGAAGCGTATTGTTTGTACCCGTCTCTTGTCGTCGTGCGGTAAGGTAGAATTTGTCCTTCGGGACATAGATAGGAGTCAAAATATTCATCATAAACATATTCGTATTTTCTAAGATATCCGTCTTTCGTTCTCGGGCGTGTATAAGGCATAACAGGTCTGATGTCTTGGTCCATGAGGAATTTAGCGATGTGTGGTGTTTTATATCCCGCATCAACAGCGATAGAACTGGGCTTAACGACTTTATCTGTGACTTGAGTGACGAGCTTGTCCAACATCCGACTATCGTGAACATTTCCTCCCGTGACGAGGGAACCTAAGATAAAACCCCGGGAGTCGCTTGCCGTATGAAAAGAATACGCAAACAGCTTTTCGCGCTCATCTTTTACGTAATAACCACTTTCAGGATCTGTCGTGCTGACTTTTATTTCTTTTAACTCTTCTTTATTCTGTGGGGGGAAGGGCTTTTTTCCGTGTTCCTCACGGTCGATATTGATCTCTTCATCTAACTGAGCCTGATACGTTCTGGTTTCGACTCGCGCTATTTTCTTTTCAAATTTCTTCTTATTAGCATTCGCTTTTACATGAGTAGAATCAATAAACGCAACGGATGGATCCACCAATCCCTTGGTCATCGCTTCTTTCAGAATGCGATAGAAAATTTGTTCAAATAGATCTGTATCGTGGAAGCGTCGAGCGTAGTTTTTACCGAAGGTTGAAAAATGAGGAATCTTCTCGGTGAACGCATAACCAATAAACCATCGATAAGCCACGTTGGTTTCGATTTCCTTTATGGTTTGACGCATTGAGCGTATGCCGAAAAGGTATTGTATGAAGACCATTTTAATAAGAACGACGGGATCAATACTCGGTCGACCATTATCTAAACAATACTTATCTTTTACCAGGTCATAAATAAATTCAAAGTCAATCGCTTGTTCAACCTTCCTAACCAGATGATCCTCTGGAACAAGTTGGTCCAACGCAACCATTTCAATTTGATTTCTTCCATCCTCAACGTGTTTTGATAACATTTTATATCCCCCACAAAAATATCGATTCCATTCCATTATACAAAAAAAGCTTGTAGACTTGGTCTAATTTTTAGACTTTGTCTACAAGCTGNAGAACGACGGGATCAATACTCGGTCGACCATTATCTAAACAATACTTATCTTTTACCAGGTCATAAATAAATTCAAAGTCAATCGCTTGTTCAACCTTCCTAACCAGATGATCCTCTGGAACAAGTTGGTCCAACGCAACCATTTCAATTTGATTTCTTCCATCCTCAACGTGTTTTGATAACATTTTATATCCCCCACAAAAATATCGATTCCATTCCATTATACAAAAAAAGCTTGTAGACTTGGTCTAATTTTTAGACTTTGTCTACAAGCTGAAATCACATACATACTTGTATGTGATTAGTGAGAAAATACTCTTTGTGCTCAAACATTCACTTTGAAAGGCGGCACAATATGACAATCAGGAGGATGATTATGGGTATTTTAAGCGGGAATCCACAGGAAGAACCATTGCATTATGGTGAAGTATTTGGATCGTGGAACTATTTGTTGACGGCTAAAGCCACTGTTGCAGGATATCAGATGCAGCTTAACCATGCCGGAGATGATGATCTGAAAAAGTTACTGAAGGACAGCATCGAGGGTGGACAGGAAGAAATCAAGCAAGTAGAAAAACTTCTGAAGGAAAATGGGATTGGATTGCCTCCAACACCTCCGGAGCCTCCACATGCCTGCCTTGATGATATTCCGACAGGTGCCCGCATGCCGGATCCTGCCGTTGCAGCAGGGTTATCCGCTAATATCGCTTCAGGCTTAGTTGCATGCAGCACAATCATGGGACAAAGCATCCGTGAAGATGTGGCGATGATGTTCGGCCAATTTCATATGCAAAAAGCCCAGATGGGTGCTAAAGTACTTAAGTTAAACAAAGAAAAGGGATGGTTGATCCCTCCACCCATTCACAAAAACAAAAATGAACATTGTGAGTAATCACTGAATTGGAAAGATTCTCATGCTGCTGTGACATTCCAGTATCTTGAGAATCTTTTTAGTTATTTCATCATTGGGGGCATCGGAACGGTATCATGTACATATTTAGGAGCCGGGGCTAGTTTAGGTTTCGATCCGAATGGACCAGGCTCACTGATATATTGGAAATTCGCTTTCCCGTCCATGCTCGGGCCGCTCGCCCATCGTCCTTCGGCACTCGCTTCCCCTCTAGATAGATTATAAAGATCGTAAGAAACCGCTTGCTTCTCAAGCTCCCTCGGGAACGTCGTCGGTACGACAATATCCCCTTCACGCTCCTCAAGTTCCGCGATGGCTGCAGCCCATTGATTCTGATGAGCCGTGTCACGGGCGATCAAGAAGGACAGCGTATCACGGACACCCGGGTCATCACTCAGTTCATACAGTCTCACTGCCTGCAACCTGCCCATTGATTCTGCCGTTAAGTTGGCACGGAAATCGGCCAGGAGGTTCCCGCTTGCACCGATATATGACGCTGTCCAGCGATTTCCCACACTATCCACCGGCATCGCACCCAACCCGCTCACAATCACATGCTGTGGATTCATTCCCCCCATCGCTGCCGCGAGAACCGGATTACTCTTATACATCGCTTCCTGTTCAGATACGGGGGCACCATCCAGCAGGCGGGCAATGAGGGTGGCCAGTAATTCCACATGGGCGATTTCCTCCGTCCCGATGTCCAGGCACAAATCACGGAATTTTTTGTCCGCACGTCCGTTGAATCCCTGGAATAAATATTGCATCATAACTGAAATTTCCCCGTATTGTCCACCAAGAATTTCTTGCAGCTGGTTCGCATAAGCCGGGTTTGGCTTGCATGGTTTTGCCTCATACTGAAGCTCTTTAATATGGTAAAACACAGTCTCATCCCCTCTGTCAATCTCTCTTTCACAACACTCTTCCACTTTATGTAAGCTCATAGTGTCCCGTGAACAAAAAAAAGGAGGGACACTAAATCCCTCCTTCTTACCGTTAAGGCTTCAATATGACTTTGATGCAGTCGTCTTCTTTCTGGTTAAATAGTTGATACCCTTTTGCCCCTTCCTCAAGCTTAAGTATATGTGTGATGATAGAAGTGGAGTCTATTTCCCCTTTGACGATTTGTTTATATAGAGGGGCCATATAGGCTCTCGCAGGTGCCTGTCCCATTTTCAACGTAACATTACGGGCAAAGAATGCACCAAGAGGGAACATGTTATAAAGCCCGCCATATACTCCGGTCAGTTGAACCGTTCCGCACTTCCTGACTGCTTTGGTGGCGATCTGGATCGGTCCGATCGTTCCTCCCTGCAACTTCAATTTCTGCTCCACGTATTCAAGAGGAGACTTCTTCCCATCCATCCCGACACAATCGATCACAACATCTGCTCCGCCCCTGGTCAACTCCTTCAATGTTTCTCCCATGTCATCGTATTGGGTGAAATCAAAGGTCTCCGTATGGTTCATCTTCTTCGAGTGACGTAAGCGATAATCGAAATAATCGACGGCTATGACTCTCTCAGCACCTTTTTTCCAGGCAAACTGCTGGGCCATCAATCCGACTGGTCCGCATCCGAGAACAATGACCGTGTCCCCTTTTTTCACACCGGCATTCTCTACACTCCAGTAAGCTGTCGGCAAAACATCGGATAATAAGAGAAGCTGCTCATCCTCCAGTTCACAATCCTCCGGTACTAAAAAAGGGGTGTAGTTCCCGTATGGAACCCGGAGATATTCCGCTTGTCCCCCGGGATAATTACCGAACTTCTCAGAGTATCCGAACAGTCCTCCAGAGTCATAATGGGGGTTCGAATGATCACATTGACTTTCCAAGTGATGCTCACAATAGTGACATGTCCCGCACGCCACAGTGAAAGGGACGATGACACGGTCTCCCTTTTTCACTTTGGTCACATCTTTTCCGACTTCCTCCACGATCCCCATCGGCTCATGTCCAATGACGTACCCGATCGGAAGTGGGAAATTCCCTTGGTAAAGATGCAAATCGGATCCACAGATGGCAGTGGATGTAATGTTGACAATGACGTCTTGTGAATCTTGTATCCGCGGGTCGTCTACTTTCTTTACTGCTACAGAATTCTTTCCTTGATACGTGACTGCTTTCATGAGCTTCCTCCATTCGAAGATTCTTACTTTTACTACTCAAGATGTTTTGGTGGAGGATTAACGGAAGACTTCTGCTTGATCTCTTTAAATATATCTTCCCCTCCCACCTCCTGACTGACTGGCCTCTTTGTTGTGGGTGGGACATCGAGCATATTGATCAGTCTCTGCACTTCGGCCTGGAGTTGTTCGAAATCTTTCTTCGTCACCGGCTTCGCCTGGGGCATCAATTCCACCCCGACTTGTCCATTCGGCTCTAGCGTCGCCCATTTCACATCCGAAAGTTTACTGACTCCCTGCTGCCTTAATTTCATTTCAAGTTGATCAACCGTCATTCGTAACTTCTTAAAGTTCTTTTCAATCAATATGCCATTTTCCATGAGAAGCTTTGATTTTCCTGTGATCATTTGTTCTACACGATCTGATTTCACCTGCAAATATTCCATGACCATCAGCGTTAAGACAAGAACAAGCCCGACACCTATCGTGGTCCAGATATTCTTTCCAGCTACCGGTTGAATTAATAATGACCCGATTCCGATCATAATGACCGTCTGTGCAAGCGTCATCTGGGAAATCGACTTCCTCCCGGCGACTCGTAACAATAAAGTTCCCGCCACAACAATAAGAATCGCTTTCCAAATCCAATCCAAATCCATTACACATTCCATCCTTTCGACCTTTTCATCGCCAAAAACCCTCTTCTCAGGCTGAAGAGGGAAAAGGTGTGTTCTGGATTAGCTTTTCCTACAAGGATGGAGTTATTCGAAGAACCACAGGGACAGGTACCATGGTCCATTCCACATCTATTGATTTTTATTGTTATAAACCATTTCATAAATAAACTTTCATATTTATGGAGAAAACATCATAAGAACCGTCCCCGCGGAGCAGAACAATCGAATCCAAACAGGTTAGAAGGATTTTTCCGGATATGTTAAAATAAACCAAATAGTACATTTTAAACATGGAATTGGAGCTGTAAAAATGAAGAAATCGAAAATGTTTATTGTGGTATCCTTTTTAACTATGTTATTCGTCTTCATGTCTGCATGTAGCCATTCACCTGAAGAGGATGCATCTAATCAATCTGAGTCTGATACGATTCCAGCAAGTAAAGATGATTCTTCTCAATCCAATGATGCATCTACAGAAAGCACAGTAGAATCCAATAACAACGAGGAGAATCAATCGAAAGAATCATCAATGGAAGATAGCAACGTCCAGGTAGACAGTAGTCAGGAGGAATATCCGACTCCCATATCAAAAGTAGAAGGAAGAAAAGACTATCTGAACAAACTGGACAACATCCAAAAAGAAATGGATGCCATGCCGTATAAGAAGGATTCAGATAAAGGTGTCACAAACGCGATGAAAAACTATTATGGAGTATCTTACGACAAATATGACAATGCATTAAATGAGATTTATACACTCTTGAAAAAAGAACTCTCTCCAGAGGTCATGAAGGAGTTAAAAGCGGAACAATTAAAATGGATCGAACAGAAAGAAGAAAAAGCCGAGAAAGAAAGGCTGAAGTATGAAGGTGGTACGTTTGAAAATGTGGCTTTACTCATCTCTTTATATGAGTCGACGAAGAATCGGTGTTATGAGTTGGTGAATGAGTATATGACGGATTAGATGATGGAGAAAAGAGAGGAAGTTATCAGGACTTCCTCTCCTTTCGCCTTTGAACCACAGGGACAGGTACCTTGGTCCACCGGTTTCTGCGGTTTTTTCACAAAGAAAACCCAGTCATCTCAACTGAGTCATTGCGTAATCCTTTAGCAAGGCAAGGTGCCAAAAGGAATTTCTCTTGAGTTCCTCCCTCAATTTAGATAGGAACTATATTCAAATGCCGTTGTACCATATACATTTTTAAAGTGTTTGTTTAAATGCGTTAAATCTACAAATCCGCATTCAGCTACTGCTGAATAAATATCTCCACTTTTCTCTATCATTTGCTTAGCATGTTCTATTTTGACGTTAAGATAGTACTGATACGGGGAAATTCCTGTATGAGCCTTGAATAGTCTGATGAACTGATATTTCGATAAGCCGAGCTCTTTAGATATATCATCCAGTTTAAGCCCACTTGCCAAATGGGCATGAAGGATATCTTTCGCTTTTTTTATTAAGGTGTTATCTTTCTTCATTTCTGTAGAAAGATCGGTTCGAATGAGACTATCGGTTAGAGATAAAAATAGTTCACTACAAAACGCATCGTCATTATCGGCTAATATCCCATGAGCCAGATTTAAAATGCTCTGCTTCAGTCTATCATCATATACAATCGGAGAAGGAAAACGTACCATGTCCTTCTTCTCAAGGGCTTCTAAAAGCAATTGCGGCTTAATATATAACATAACGTAATCAAGTCCCGACTCATCATGGGCCATTCCGTCATGTGCCTGTTCCGGGTTAAAAAGCATCACCCCGTTCTGATAGGACAGTTGCAAACTGCCATCCAAGTTGTAACGCTGGATGCCGCGAATTGTTACACCTATGGCATACTCTTCATGCGCGTGCTTTTTATATGAAAATTCATTAATACTTGCTGACAATGCGGTAATGTCTGCCCTTTTTTTATAAATGAATTTCTCCAATTCTTTCACCTCTTTACTCGCCTATATCCATAGCATGAAGGCAGAATAGGCTAACAATAACGCCATGATTACATTAGCAGACTTATTGTACCTCAGTAAAATTTTTTTGAAAATGGTACCGAAGAGCACCCAAGTCGTAAAGGCCATAAATCCAATAACCGTTATCACGATAACCCCTGCTGTCACCGCAGGTTTTGAGATATAGAATGGCAAAATGAAACTCGGAATGACCGTCATGGTAAACAGTACTACCTTTGGATTTAAAAATTGCATAAGGAAGCCGGACATAAAAGTACCCGATTGATGTACAGCAGGTTTTGATGTGTCCATCTTGTATATTCGGTAAGCCAAATAGAACATATAACAACTTCCAAGTATCTTCATCACAATGAGGATTTTAGGGAGAATCGTCAGAAGGACAGTATTCAATATAGCTGAAATAATCAGCAGCAGCCCGAACGCAATCGTAGCTCCATACGTAAATTGCATGGCCTTTTTCGTCCCTAAATTATGTACGGTGGATAATATAACAATATTTGTAGGGCCGGGAGTAAAAGTAATAATAAAGCAGTAAATTAAAAAAGATGTAAAATTCATAGAGAAACCCCTTTCCAAGTGTTCTCATGTAATCATACATCTGTCTTTGATTTTTCTTATAGTATATTATTGCAGGAGCCTCTTCCCTTATTTTCCTTGGTCATTGAATAACGATATTCCAACATATTGAACACTGTCTGTTTAATTAGAAAAGTCTAATTCTCAACAACCATTTCTCCTTCACCTTTAGGAATTTCAAAACCATTAAGATAGGAGGCTAACAATTCTTCTGTAATCGGGAACGCATTGGCATCAAAGCGCTTGTTCCTTGTTTTAAGGCGTTCACGCAATTCATCAGGAGAAACTTTTATATAAATCAGTTTCCATTTGCCACCGGACTTTTCGATGAGTTGTTTATACCGATCTCTTCTTGCACGGTCCCAAAAACTGAAGTCGATGACCACCTGTTGTTTATCGTGAATGAGCTTCAATAAGTCATTTCGCAATTTACTTTCTGCCTCTTCCTTGTATTTCTCCATCCTTTCCATAGGGAAATCAATCCCGTAACGACCATGAGTCGCCCATATTTCTTCATCAATGGAAAGACGCACAAAGCCGTTTTTTTCTAATTGTTGTGAGAATGTCGTTTTCCCGGAACCGGCCACACCACACATCATGACGACTAGTGGTGTGGAAACATTCCGTTCACGATAAATCGTTTCAAAATTAAAATCGTTGAACATGTGGTCACTCTCCTCTTTATATAAGTTGGCGTTTCTTTGTAGTTACCCCAAACTTGCCAGCAAAACCATTATCCCATTCGTCAAACCGTGGATCAAAACCGATGGCCAGATGGAATTGGTACGTTCATACGCTAGAGCAAAAAGGATCCAGCTAAAGAAATTTACCGGCATAACGTTGTATGTCGGGATGTGAATGATGGTAAAGATGAGCGAGCTAAGTAAGAGAGCTCCAGTAAATCCAATACGTGTGCGTAACCAGCGATATAAGAAACCCCGATAAAAAATCTCTTCGTATAACGGTGAGATAATCGCAGCAGAGATAAAGGCGATCAGTATCGTAAAGAACGTTGCATTTTGCTGCATGGCCTCTGTTTTACTATTCTCCCACGAATTGCCTATAAAACTGGTCAAAACGACGATGATGACGGCACCAACAAATAAGATTACAGAATAGATGATTATGATTTTCCAATCTTTCACAGTGAATGGTTTGCCCCCTACTTCCCTCCAGGAAAGCTGTTTTGGACGGAGTGCAATCAGATAAACACCTGAAAGGAGAATAATGGCTATGGTTAACCCCATTAACGTTCCGGCATACAGTTCATGGTCAAGCCACCCAGAATATAGGGGCTTAACAACGAACTTAATACATACGACACCAGTCCAAATTCAAGTAACATTAATAATATGAATTCTTTCCATCCCCACGGGTCCTGTTCTTTCCACTTCATTTGACTCTTTGCCATTCATCTCCACTCTTCCTATATATGGTATAATTCAACTTTAGGAGATTACCCTGGGAACGCGTCTCCAAACTGGTCCGCCGTTCACAACACAGCTCAAAGAAGTGGATGGATTATTTCCAGGAAGATGAACAGGTCCTCTTACAAAAGTCCGTTCCAAACCTCAGTAACCATGACGAGACAACCCAGCAATATATTTCATTAATCCGGCGAATGGAATCGTGTATCAAACACAATGTGAAGGCGGATTCAGAAGAAGGCTTTCAAATCGGGACCAGGTTACTGGAACTGTCAAATGATATGTTCCAAGGAGATAAAGAATTGATGGATAAATTCTGGAAGGTACGAAAACAGCCTGTAGAGGATACAGGCCTATACCCGATTTCGGATGATGTATTGGAGTTTGCGGAACGTTGTATGGAGTATGTAATGAGTTAAGGTCATTGAGATCAGTCCCCGATAAAATAACTTCTACTATACTATTGTTTTGCAATTGTGCAAGCAGTTCTTTGCTTATGCTGTTGGATAAATAATTCAAGAAAAAAGGAGAATCGAGACTGGACCTATTTCTTTGGATGAGTGTTAGTTTCTTCATAATCGGATTTGCAGTACTCGCTTTTAATAAAAGAAAGCTAGAAGGTAAGAATAAATCAACTATCCAATCGGTCATTTGGTTGGTCGCGGGAACGACAGCTTGGGGAGTAACTAGTATCATTCTGATAGTTTGGTCGTTTAATAGGATTTGGTAAAGTTCTTAAACAAAGATTATCGACAAGGTGGGAATACAGTGAAATATATAATCAGCATGTATGTTGTGATGGCGCTAATGGTATTTGTAAATTTGATAAGTGAGTATCTTTTGAACGGGAAATATTCAGCTATTGCAAGTTGGATGGTCACTGCTCTATTTTTCTTTGGCACTTTGTTTTTCATTAATGCAAGATACGTATTATCTAATACTAAGGATGGGCGGTAATCACCTTCTTAGTATTAGATAATACCTCCCCCTTTCTTCCATCATTAGCAAGGCCACCATCTTATTTCCTGTTCTTTAAGTTTGTAAAAATGATATATGCCAAAAAACTGACGATGTAAATCCCAGATAATATACATATATATGAAATCGGGTTTGTCTGTAAGGCTATTAAAAAGACATCAATTGCATAAATATCACTGCAATATTGAACATCTTGTGGTGTGAAAATGAATTCAGGCTTACATTCTGATTGCGGTAAATAAGCGATTTTACTTGAGATAAAAAAAGAATAAACATATGAGATAAAAAATATCGGTAAACTAATAATGAATAAAATCCAACGCTTTTTAATTTGACTCCCCCCTCTGTTGCAGCTACAAAACCAGCAACCCTTTCCATTAAAAGATGAAAGAAATACCAAGAAATAGATTTCCAGATCAAATCGGTTTATTAATAGCTTATTAGTTTTGTTTGAATTCTATCTCCTCAATTTTTATATGACTTCCCTTTATTCAGTACCAATTATTTCAAATTAAAAAGTCTTACTCAAGATAAATTTTCAAAAAATAGCTTACCTGTGGTGGATAAGCTTCTTTACAAAAGGTGCCATGGGACCTGTCCCCGAAGCTCCTTAAGGATGACGATAATCATACTTTCCATCAGGAACGTTAATTTTTGACCATTTATTTTAACGGTGTCTTCATTTATCCAGTTAATCATTCCAGTTGGCTCTTCATATTGCCAATAAATATTTTTGGGGTCGTTATTTTTATTGGAGTATAATACACCAAGAATAGCATAATCCACAGTAGCTCCACCGTTATTCAAGTAAGTTTTTACAGTGTAAGCACCGTTTGGTGATGTCTTTTCAGAGATTAGTTCCCCTGGTTCAATTCTTTCTATGTTGTAAAATGCCCAATGAAATATGTAACCAAATACACAAAAAACAATAATGAATACACAAGACAAAGATATTATTACAGGATGTCTCATAAACAATGATGAAAAACGCCTAAACAAAAAGAACCCTCCTTAAATAGCAATCTTACAGAAATTGTATCACAAATGTATGGGATCCATGGGGACAGGTCCCTAGGCCGCTTTAAGAACCATCCCCCCTCGTGTACTCCGTAATCAACATCCCATTTCCTCCCCTTTAAACGTAATTGCTGGGACAAGCGACCTTCCCCACTGTCCCAGCATTAACGTTTAGATTAAGAATTTCTATCAATTTCTTTACATAGGTTTCATCTACAGGAAAATGTGTTAAAGTCCTCCATATTCTTCTATATAAAAAGGTGTGTGAGGCAATGAAAAAGTTATCTTTGCTGCTTGCAGCTGGATTACTTATTTTGGGAGGTTGTGCTGATCCTTCGACCACAGAGGAGAGCAAGGAGAAAGCACCGTCTTCCAATCAGAACGAATCCAAAAAGAAAAAAACGGAAAACGAAGAATCAGAAAAAGACGAACAACCCTTCAAGCCGCTGGAACCGTCTGAAGATGCTGTTTCCTTGGATAAAACCCTAACAGAAAAGGAACAGCAGAACATCCCTGAAATACAGGCCGCGCTGGTCGGAAATCCCGAGCGTACGGTTCCTGCGGGTGAGACGCTTGCCGACGGAATGAAAGACCTATCCGACGGACCATTGAAGGATCATCGGTTAGTCGCCTATTACGGAACGCCAGATTCTGAAAATATGGGGATTCTGGGTGAGTTGGAGCCTGAGGAGTACATGAAGAAGCTGAAGGAACAGACGCAGGCTTACTCCGACGCTGATCCCGACCGGCCGGCGGTCCCGACGATCGAGTTGATCACGACAATGGCCCAGAGTGAGCCAGGTCCTGATGGCGACTATGTGCGCATGACGTCAGAGGAAAATATTGAAAAGTATGTGGAGCTTGCGGAGAAGCATGATGCATTGGTACTGCTTGATATTCAGCTCGGAACGGACACAGTCATGGAGCAGGTGGAAATGGTCAAGAAGTGGCTTAAGCATCCTCATGTTCACCTGGCTATCGATACGGAATTCCACGTAGCCGAGGGGGAGAAACCCGGAGAGGATCTCGGACAAGTGGATGGTAAGGAAATCCAGAAGGCTGTCGAGTATGTCTCAGAGCTCACAGAAAAGAATGACCTTCCGGATAAATTCGTCCTCGTACACCAGTTCACCGGTGCCGTACTGACGAATAAAGATTCGATCCAACCGACAGACAACGTCGAAGTCGCCATAAACTTTGACGGCTGGGGAACATCCGCGGACAAGCAGGCCCTGTACGGGAAGTACATACGTGATGAACCGAATCAGTACGGCGCATTCAAGATCTTTTATGATAAAGATGAGCCAGTGATGAATCCCGAGGATGTGTTGAAAATGGATCCGAGCCCTGCCATTATCAACTATCAATAATGGAGGAAAAAGTGCACGGGGGCGGTTCTCTTGCTTTGGAAGCATGAGATCCGCCGTGTACTCCCATACAATGATACTTCCATACAGAAATTTATGATAAAGATAATCAAATAAAAGTTGGTGATGTACATGGAACCACCGGGACAGGTCCACTGGCTCCGAAATCTGGATATGATCCCAGCACGTTAAAGTATTACTGGGCGGGGAGCAGGTCCCAAAATTCGCTCTCCATATTTATGTATAAAGTAACGTGAGAACTATCCCGCGCTACCCTGATAAATGCCTGGAAGACTAAAAGATTATAAGCTTTATTTCATGAATTTTATGACTCAGCAATTTTATGAACCGACCAGACCATTCCTCCTGTTCCTCCCCCTATGTTCAAAGAAATGTTCAATCCATTCGCCTCATAAAACAAACCTATTTCGTCACCTGCATTTAATTCCACATCTCCTGCCAATGTAACCGTTCCACTTCCCAGTACTGCCCGTAATGTCAAAACAAGAACGACATTGACATTTAGGATCGGGAATAATCCTGAGACCAGATCTGTATTATCATTGATCCTCCGGATGATAAAAGCAGGATTAACGTTCGAGCCCAGGCTGATTGAGAGTGCTGCGGTTGTTTGATAATTGAGCGTGGCATATATTGCATACCTTCCAGATGAAGGGACCGTATAAATCCCCTGTGGTGCGTCGAAGTTAACATTGCTGTAGTAGGGAGAGTTGACTGACCATTGTGAAATTTGTTGGGTGGAAGATACCCCCAGAGCACTGGACGTTGCAGAAAACCCTTCTTGGGCAAATGCAGGGCCTGGTTCTCCCTGGATCCCCTGTTCCCCTTGTGGGCCTGCAGGACCGGGATCTCCCTGGGGGCCGGTCGGACCTGGTTCTCCCTGGATCCCCTGTTCTCCTTGTGGGCCTGCAGGACCGGGATCTCCCTGAGGACCAGCTGGACCGATTTCACCTTGTGGACCTTGGAGACCCTGCTCTCCCTGGGGGCCGGTCGGACCTGGTTCTCCCTGGATCCCCTGTTCTCCTTGTGGGCCTGCAGGACCGGGATCTCCCTGAGGACCAGCTGGACCGATTTCACCCTGCGGACCTTGGAGACCCTGCTCTCCCTGCGGACCGGTCGGACCTGGTTCTCCCTGGAGACCCTGTTCCCCTTGTGGACCCGCAGGACCGGGATCTCCCTGAGGACCAGCTGGACCGATTTCACCTTGCGGACCTTGGAGACCCTGCTCTCCCTGCGGACCGGTCGGACCTGGTTCTCCCTGGATCCCCTGTTCCCCTTGTGGGCCCGCAGGACCGGGATCTCCCTGGGGGCCAGCTGGACCGATTTCACCTTGCGGACCTTGGAGACCCTGCTCTCCCTGGGGGCCGGTCGGACCTGGTTCTCCCTGGATCCCCTGTTCTCCTTGCTGGCCCACTGGACCGGGATCTCCCTGAGGACCGGCTGGACCGATTTCACCCTGCGGGCCGGCTGGGCCACGAAATCCGCGTGGACCTCTTGGCCCTGGTGGTCCCTCACAATTGAATTTTTTTAATGGATATAAATTTTGACAAGAAGCAGGAGCAAACAAATGATCCACTTCAATGGGGACAGGATTAAAATATGATTTCTTTCTTCTTAGTTTTAAATATCGATTATTCGAAAACTCTCTCATGCGCTTCACATCCTTTTCAATACGACATCTATATTATTATATTTACAAAAATTCCAATTCGATTGGACAATCAAAGAAACACAATTGGCAAGCCAGAAGGCAGTCAGGTATGTATCGGAGCTTACAGAAAAGAACAACCTCCCGGATAGTCCTCGCCCTCCAATTCCCCGGTGCCGTTCTTACAAATAAAATAAACTTTGACGGATGTGGAGCATCTGTGACCAAGCAGGGCCAGTACCGGAAGTACTTACGCAATGAATCGAAACGATACAGAATGGGGCATACAAATCTTTTATGATAAAGATGAGCAGGTCATAAAGCCCGAGGATGTGTTGAAAATGGACCGGATCCCTGCCATCATCAACTACCACTAATGCGAACAAAGTATAAGAGGCGGTTCTCTTGCTTTGGAAGCATAGAACCGCCCTTGCCAATGTTCAAACAATAAGGAAAGCCGGTAATCGCTATGATTACCGGCTTTCCTTATTGAAACATCAGTACACATTACCTTTGGTATCCAACCCCACTAAACCCCCGAATAAGACATAAATCCACCATCAACAGGTACCGTAATACCTGTTATAAACCCTGCCGTATCCTCATCTACAAGCCATAGTAACGTACCCAGTAAGTCCTCGGGAGTACCGAATCTGCGCATAGGGGTTTGAGAAAGGATCTTGGTTGATCTCTCTGTTAAACTGCCGTCTTCATGGGTTAATAATGCCTTGTTTTGCTCGGTCAAAAAGAAGCCGGGAGCGATGGCGTTGATGCGAATTCCAGAGTCCGCCATGTGAACCGCGAGCCATTTGGTAAAGTTATCGATCGCTGCTTTCGCTGCACTATAGGCAGGTACTTTCGTCATGGGAGACGGTGAGCTCATGGAGGACATGTTGATAATGACGGCACCTTTCCGATTCACCATATTTTTCGCGAAAACCTGGGTCGGAATCAGTGTACCGAGGATGTTAAGGTCAAATACAAATCCAAATCCTTCTGGAGAAAGGTCAAAGAACGTTTTGATCCCTTCTGTGTCCAAGTCTTCCACGTTTAATGTCTCGTTAGAAGTGGTACCACGAGGGTCATTACCGCCTGCTCCATTGATTAAGATATCACAAATGCCCAATTCTTCGATGATAACCTTTTCCGCTTCCTTCACATTTTCAGCATCAAGTACATTACATGAGATGGCTATGGCTTCACCGCCTGACTCTCTGATTTCCTTGGCCACTGCTTCTCCTTTCTCTGCTGTCCGATTAAGGATCGCGACCTTCACTCCCTGCCTGGCGAGTTCAAGAGCCATCGAGCGGCAGAGTACCCCGCTGCCTCCCGTAACTGCTGCCACTTTTCCTTTCAAGCTTTCATGTTGAGGTAGCATTATGCTTTCCTCCCCGCACGTTCTAGTGAATCCCATATTCCCCATAAGTACATGATGCCAAGCCCTCGATCATAAAGGCCATATCCAGGTCTGCACTCTTCTCCCCAAATATGTCTGCCATGGTCGGGTCTTGCATATCCTGTAAAGCCTTTTTCATGGTAGGCTGTCATGATTTCAAGGATATCGACAGTCCCATCCTTCGATCTGTGGGAAGTCTCTATGAAATCTCCATTTTCATATACCTTTACATTACGGATATGAGCAAATGGAATTCGATCGGAGAACTCTCTTACCATTTCCGCTACATCATTATCAGGGTTCGCACCGAGGGATCCGCTGCATAGGGTCACTCCATTGGAAGGACTGTCCACAAGGGAAAGGACTCTCTTGATATTTTGCTTATTTGTTATAATCCTTGGCAATCCAAATATGGAGAAAGGTGGATCATCTGGGTGGATTCCCATTTTGATATTGTTTTCCTCGGCAACCGGTATGATTTCTTTTAGAAAATATTCGAGGTGATTAAATAAGTCTTCTTCTGTGACCTGTTTATAGGCTTCAAATAATTCCTTCAGTTTCGACAATCTTTCTGGCTCCCATCCAGGCATGGTGAAGGCTGAGTTACTGGAGATCTTATCGACCAATTCGAATGGATCCATATCTTCCACTTTTGCTTTTTCGAAGAATAGGGCCGTTGAACCATCTTCCATTTCCTTAAATAATTCGGTTCTTGTCCAGTCAAAGACCGGCATGAAATTATAGCAGATTACCTTTACACCGGCAGCGGCCAATTTCTCGATCGTTCGTTTATAGTTTTCAATGTATTGGTCGCGGGAAGGCAAGCCAAGCTTTATATCTTCATGAACGTTTACACTTTCCACAACATCAATGTTCAAACCGAATTGTTCAGCCTGTTTCTTGACTTCCTCTATTTTGTCTAAGGGCCACTCTTCCCCGGCAGGGACATCATGGAGCGCCCAGACGATCCCTTCCACACCAGGAATCTGTTTGATTTGCTGGAGGGAAATACTATCATTTCCTTCTCCATACCATCTGAATGTCATCTTCATCGATAGAACCTCCTCTTCTTATGTATACATTTTTGCCGCTCTTGCTTCTCTCACAATCTCACAATATTGTGTTGCCAGTTGTGTCACTTCATCATAGTTTCCAAGGGACGCAGGCTTGGTCAAGTCACTTCCTATTCCTATGGCAACCGCCCCGCTTTTGATCCACTCTGCCGCATTTTGGAGGTTGACCCCTCCTGTAGGCATCACAGAGATTTGAGGAATCGGCCCCCTAATGGATGAAATGATGGAAGGAGCGAACGTATTCCCCGGGAACAACTTCACGACATCGGCACCATATTCCATAGCGGTCTTCATTTCTGTAATCGTCATGCAGCCCGGCATGTACGGAATCCCATACCGATTGCACAGCTTTGCCGTTTCTTTATCAAAGCAGGGACTGACAATATATTCTGCTCCCGCCAATAGGGCAATTCTTGCTGTCTCACTATCGAGGACACTTCCAGCCCCCAGGATGAGTTCTTCTGTTCTGAACGTGCTTTTCAGAGAGCGGATCACCTCTTCAGCCCCCGGGACTGTGAAGGTGACTTCGATGGCCTTGATCCCGCCCTGAATGCAGGCATCCGATATCCGTTCAGCGTCTCTCTTATTTTCTGCACGCACCACTGCCACTACTCCGGACTCCATCATTCGATTCAGTATGTCGATTTTTTTGATCATAGCGCATCTTTCCTTCCTTCTTTAGAGTCTTTGCATCACCCGAATGAAATGACCACCTTCCGTACGTCTTCTGGTGATGTCTCGATTAGGCGGATCGCTTCTTCAATTCGGTCTACCGGGAATTCCTGCGTCACCATTCCCCTCGTATCGATTGTCCTTTCATTGAACATCTCGATGACTACCGGAAATTGATTCGTCTGCAGTCTTGACCCGATGATCGTCACTTCTTTTTTCGTGATCGGCAACTGCGTGATTTGGGATGGCCTTTCATCGAACCCGAGGATCACGACCCGTCCTGCTGCTGATACTGCTTCGATGGCTTGTTCAAAGGTTTGCGGGATACAGACGGCATCGATGACCACGTTTGCTCCCTCCTGTTTCGTCAGCTCCATGACTTCTTCTATGACATTGACTTGGGAAGCATCAATCGTATGATCCGCCCCCCACTCTTTGGCAAAAGCGAGGCGACTTTCATTTAAATCACTGATGATCACTGTGGCGCCTTTTGTTTTCGCGACTTTAAGACAGCATAGCCCGATCGGTCCGGCGCCCATGATGAAGACTGTGTCCCCATCCCTGACATCACCACGCCAATTCGCCTGTGCCCCGATCGTAAACGGTTCGACCAGGACCGATTCTTTATAGTCCAGTTCTTCTTTCACTTTATGAACCAGCTTTTGCGGAATGACCATGTATTCCTGCATGCCTCCGTCACGGTGGACCCCGAAAACTTCCAGGTTACTGCACACATTTCTCCTACCTGAGCGGCACGCATAACATTGACCGCAGGACTCGATCGGTTCAAGGACTACCTTATCCCCGACAGAAAGCGTGTCTACTTCATCCCCGACAGCCTCCACGACCCCTGTGACTTCATGTCCGATGACTCTCGGTAAGGTGGCAAGGGGGTTGGTACCGTGATAAATATGAATGTCCGATCCGCAGATGCCGACCATTTTCACTTTGATCAAAACGTCCTGTTCATGGGTGATGACAGGCTTCTCTCTTTCCACAATGCTCAACTGATGTGGTCCGGTGACTTGAACGGCTTTCATGGATAAGCAACTCCTTTTCTTTCTAGTAATCTATTTGAATAAACCAGGCAGGAATAGAGTGATTTCAGGAATGAAGGCGACCAGTAAGAGCACGACGAGACTCGCTCCCAAGAAGGGCAGCAATGCCTTTGACGTTTTCCCTATGGATACCTTCCCGATACTCGAGGCAACGAATAAGCACACACCGACTGGCGGGGTGGATAATCCGATGACCAGATTCAGCACCATCATCACGCCGAAATGAACCGGATCCATTCCGACACTCGATGCCACCGGTAACAAGACCGGGAATAATATGACCAACGCCGCGATGGTTTCCATGAATGTTCCGACAAACAGCAGCAACAAGTTGATTAAGAGAATCACCACAATCGGATTGTCCGATATACCGAGGATTCCATCTGCAACGAGAACCGGAATCTGCTCACTCACCAAGATCCATCCGAACAGATTGGCAAAGCCGACCAGGAACATGATGGAGGCCGTGCTGACCATGGAATCCAGTAGAATCTTAGGAAGATCTTTCAATTTCAATTCCTTATAGACGAACATCCCGACCACTAACGCATACACGACGGCTACAATGGATGCCTCTGTTGGCGTAAAATAGCCTCCCAGAATCCCAAATAAAATAACAAAGGTCATTAATAATGCCCAGAAAGCACCTGTAAACGATTTAGCGATCACACCGATCGGCTGTCGTTCACCCTTCGGATATTTCCGTTTCACCGAAATGACATACGTGACGAGCATTAAACTTAATCCCAGCAGGACGCCAGGAACGGCACCGGCCAAGAACAGATCCCCGATCGATACGCTTGCGAGAGTTCCAACAATGATCATCGGCAATGACGGCGGAATGATCGGCCCCACAGTCGATGATGAAGAGGTAACGGCTGCCGAGAAGTCCGCATCGTACCCTTCTTTTTTCATCGCCGGAATCATCACGGCCCCTATACTCGCCGTATCTGCGACGGCGGTACCCGAAATCCCGGCAAACCCCATGGAAGAACCTACATTCGCAAGGCCAAGTCCCCCTCTGATATGACCGACGAAATTATTCGTAAAGCCGATGATGCGCTCTGTAATCCCTCCTGCATTCATCAAGTTTCCTGCCAAAATGAATCCAGGTATGCACAGCAGTACGAAGGAATTCAGCCCGGCAAACATTTTTTGAGGGACGATGGAAAGAGGGATATCGGCGATAAGCAGATAAATGATGGAAGAGATCCCTAAGCTGAATGCGATGGGCACACTGATAAAGATAAGGATTAAAAATGAAATAAATAAAATGGCTGCTAACATCAGCTTTCACTCCTTTCTTTCGGACTTAAGAATGCATTCATGACATGCATGATTGCATAGATGGCGATGAACACAAAGGATATCGTAATGCTTGCATGTATGACGGACATATCCACGGCCATTGTCGCTGATGTCTGCCCTTTTCCGACAGAAATGAACGTATATCCATGATAGGCAATGACAAAGGAAAGAACGACAACGACTAAATAAATGAACGCTTCGTATATTTCTTGAATTTTTTTAGGCAATAACCCCGTTAAGATATCCACGCTGATGAATTCTTTATTCTTCAGTGCAAGCGGCGCCCCGAAGGAAATTGCATAGATAAACAGAAATCTCGTGAGTTCTTCTGTCCAAACGGCTGTGTATGGCAAATACCGGGAAAGGATTTGTATCAGCACTACTACGATGACACCGAGAAACGATAAGATCGTCGCCGCTTCCAATGTCCGTGTAAGTATGTTTGTCCCCTTCATTCTCCCCCACTCCTTTCTATAAAGAAGGCATATGCTTCACATATGCCTTACATGGTTTATTCCACTTCCAGGATGTCTTCATATAATTTGTACTGTTCGTCGGTCAAGCTCTCTTTGATCGCCGGCTTCATCGCCTCACGGAAAGCATCCTGATCGACTTCATTGAATTTCATGCCTTCATCTTTCAGCTTCTTCTCATATTCTGTGATTTCTTTATCAAAAAGGTCTTTCCCGAATGCTTGAGCTTCCTTGGCCGCTTCTTGAACCGCTTTCTTGTTTTCATCGCTCAATTTTTCAAATTGCTTGTTTCCTACAAGGATATAAATCCATGAATACACATGCTCTGTTTCATTCACATAGTCTTGCACTTCATATAATCCGCCGCTGTGGATAAGGTCAACAGGATTTTCCTGACCATCGATCACATTTTGCTGTAAGCCGGTGAATACTTCATTGAAGTCCATGACCTGCGGTTTCGCTCCTGCCGCTTTCCATGCATCAAGGAATAATGGGACGTTCGGAACGCGCATGCTGAATCCTTTCAAATCGTCAGGCGTGCTGATCGGTTCTTTGGACGTTAAATTACGAGGTGCACGTGTATGGTAATAAAGAGGTGTCAGACCGACTTTATCTTTGATCTCTTCTTCAATCTCCTTACCGATGTCTCCCTCTACCACTTTCTGAAGGTGGTCTGCATCTCTGAATGCGTATGGTACCGCCATCAAGGCAGCTTTCGGTGACCAGTTCGCCATCGTTTCACCTGAAATGACCAGGTCCGCCGTTCCCGCTTTGATGCTATTGATCGTATCGGTTTCCCCGCCCAACTGATTACTAGGATAGATCGTTATTTCAATTTGGCCATCCGTCTTTTCTTTGACTAAATCAGCGAACTCCAAAGCTGTTTTATGCCAGATATGATTCTCATCCGCCAGATGTCCGAATTTCCATTTTATTTTTTCTCCTCCGCTGCCTGAAGATGATTCCGATCCACAAGCTGAAAGAAGCAGCATGATCGCTGTGATCATCGCAACCCATTTGAATTTTTTCATTTTTCATTTCCCCCTTGTTTTTTTCATTTTCGCCTTGAACATGCGTTAAAGAGTTTGATCTTCCTGAAGAAAATACCCCTCTCCTAAATCACCCCTTTCAAGGTAAAGCGTCACTCTCCTGATTGCAGATACTGATAAACGGTTTCGGTTATCAGTACCCCTTCTCTCAGATGTTTCTTTTCCTTAATCTGTTCCGGCTCCCCTGGTACGAATACCTGCTCGAAACCTTCAGCGGGCTTGATCCCATGAAGTTCATCGATCATCCTGTCCATCGAGCCGAGGAATTCATCTTTATTGGTAAAAAAGGTAGGATTGATCGCGCAGACATAGTGCCCCAGTTTCCGATGCTGGTTGTAGTCGCCATACATTTTTGAAATATGGGGACCAAAGGCTGCACCGGCTAATAATCCTGAGAAGATATCCACCACCATGCCGAGTCCATATCCTTTTGGACCTGCAAATGGGGTTAATGCGCTTACATTATTGGGGTCCGTCGTGGCACTTCCATGTTCATCCACACCCCAGCCTTCAGGGATTTCCCTCCCTGCTTCCTTTGCGTAAAGGATTTTTCCAAGAGCGACATTGCTCGTCGCCATATCCAAAATGATAGGCTTATGGTTCTTTGCCGGGAATCCATACGCGATCGGATTCGTTCCCAGAAAGGGCTCCGCTCCTCCAAACGGGACAACGATCTTATCGGTATGCGTCATCGCGACACCGATCAGCCCTTCTTCGGCTGCCTGCTGGACAAAATAGGATAATGCCCCGCAATGGCTGCTGTTTGTGACGGTGATCATTCCGATCCCACTTTGCTTCGCGAGTTTGATTGCCTCTTCCATCGCGCTTTTTGCCACGACATGACCTAGACCGTCATCCCCATTGAAAATCCCTGAACAAGGTCCGGTCTGTTCAAACGAGAACGAAGGGTTCTTATTCAGTCCCCCTTCATGCAGCCTTCTTACATAGTGTTCGGTTCTCAGTACCCCGTGGGAACTGACGCCTCGGAGGTCGGCATGAACCAGGACATCGGCAACAACCCCAGCATGTTGTGAATCCAGTCCTGCCCCGACAAGTTTAGCGGCAGCCAATTCCCGCAGCTCTTCATGTGATAGGTTCACTTCCCCCATGTTCTCACCACCATCCTAAATTTGGATTACTACTCTACATTCGCATGTCTTTGCAACAGTTCGTCGTTATGATCCCTTCCTTCAAGAAGGACAAGAATGATGGCATCCAGCAGCAGGTGTGCGCTTTGGTCGAATTGGCTTCCAAGCGGCTGAATCGTTTCAGGTTCTTCCTTGCGCCGGCGTTTCGTCGCTGCCGGAATCACAACTGTTCCATCCGAAAGCAGTCCATGTTCGGTAGAAGCGGTTACTACAAAGGTAGCCGCACCAACTTCTTCCGCTTTCGAAAAATGATGTATGAGCGAAGGCGAAGTGCCCGATGCACTGATTCCCATCAAGAGATCATCTTTGTCGATGCTCGGCGTGATCGTCTCGCCAATGACATATACGTTGTATCCACAGTGCATCAACCTCATCGCGAATGCCTTGCCAATCAACCCGGAACGACCTTCACCATACAGAAAGATGCGCGTTGCTTCCTTGATCTTCTTGAGCAGCTCATCGGTTTCTTTCTTATCAACTGCGGCCAACACAAGTGCATTTTCATGCAGAATCGTTTCGATCATTCTCTTCATCATCGAGTGTGTTCCCCTTTCTTCTCTCCGGCATGGGAATCCAGTGAATCAGCGTTCGATAAATTCCTTCTCCCCCAGCTGGACCAGTACATCTTCCAGATAAGGAAGTCCCTCATTATCACCGGATACACTGACTACCATGGAACCGATTGTGTTTGCAAACATCAGTATCTTCTTTAATGGCCATTGCTGCAGGACCCCATATAGAAAGCCAGCATCGAAGCCGTCTCCCGCACCCACTGTGTCGACCACTTTCCTGGCTGTGACAGGAGCTGATCGAATGATTTCACCATTGTGGTAGCCCACTGAACCTTCCTCACCTTTTTTCAAGGCGACATAGGAGACTCCGAGCAGTTTCGACTTTTCGATGATTTCCTTCTCATCCTTTGTATCAAACAGGAGCTCGGCTTCATCCGTTCCCGTCAGCAGGATATCCACGAATGGAAGGATGTCTGATATCACTTCCTTCGCTCTCTCTCTACTCCACAATTTCAATCGGATATTTGGATCGAAGGAAACGAGGACGCCATTCCTTTTCGCGAGCGTGACCGCATGCTTGATGATCGCCACATTTTTTTCATCGATCGCTGGAAATACTCCCGTAATATGTAAGATTCTCGCATTGGCAATATAGGATTCTTCCAAACTATCAGGCGTAAGGGTCAGCGTAGGAGAATTCAACCGGTAGTAAAACGTCCGGCCCGACCCATCCTCCAGCACTTCTTTGAAATTGACGGAAGTCGGATACCCGTCTACCAGCTTCAGCTGGGAAGTATCGATTCCTTCTCCCCTCACAAAATGCTGGATATAACGGCCGAATTCATCATTCCCCAATCGGCTGATCCAGCCGGCATCCAACCCCAGCCGCGCACATCCGATGGCGACATTCAATTCCGCCCCTCCTACATTCCGTTCAAATGAATGAACGAATCTCATAGGTCCTTTTGATGTCGGATTCATCGTAATCATGGCATCTCCAATGGTGATTACATCTTTCATGGTCATGGTGCCATCCCCCTCTTTCTTCCACATTTTCAGCAAGATTGCCGAATCATCAGCTCCGGTCGGAATCGATATATATGCTTTTCCTCAATAAAGTCCGGGTCTTTTATTTTGTTCAATAATAATTCTGCAGCCTGTTTCCCCATCTCGAACGTCGGTTGAGCGATCGTTGTCAGTTCCGGCGTAAACAAACTTGCAAATGATACATCGTCTATCCCGATCAGTGCCAACTCCTCCGGCACCCGGATATGATTTGTCTTTATATACCTTAAGATCTCGATCAACGTCAGGTCGTTCCCGGCAATCAATGCCCGAGGCGGTTCATCGGCTAAAAGCATGTCATGGAGACCATCCTGTATGAATTCAACTTCCATGGACTTGATATATTCTTCACGAACAGGAATTCCCTTCTCTCGCAGCGCTTTTCTGAATCCATTGATCCGTTCCACACGGGGAGTCACATGTCGATGCAAGGAAGTGGTCATAATGCCGATCCGTTCATATCCCTTTTCAGAAAAATGATTGACGGCCATTTTAATAGCGCTTTCATTATCAAGCATGATCGATGACGTTTCGAGACCTTCTACGATCCGGTCGACAAATACGAGAGGATACTTTTCCTTGACCATCCTTTGATACAACTCGATGTTCCCGCCCGTCGGAAAGATGATGAGCCCGTCTACCTGCTTCGCTCTCAACATCTCGATATATTCACGTTCCTTTTCAGGATTGTCATCTGCATTACAGACAATGATATGGAACCCCTGCTCATTGCAAATGTCCTCCACTGCCCTGATCGTCTGTGTTGAAAAGGTGTGTAAAATATTCGCCACGATCACGCCAATGGTGGACGTCGACTTCTGCTTCAAACTTCTGGCCACGATATTCGGCTGATAGCCCAATTCCTCGATCGCCATCCGGATGCGCTCCTTCGTTTTCGGCGCCATGTAGTCGAATCGTTTATTCATATATTGAGAGACGGTGCTTTTTGATACTTCGGCATGCTGTGCCACATCTGAAATCGTTATTCTTTTCATAAATCCTTCTCCATACCCTTTGTTACTAAATCGGTTTAGTAATAAAGGAAAAAATTTTGGTTGTATTCTTTTTCTTTTTGTTGTCGCAATCTTTAAATGAATAAATCGGTTTACTAAATCGGTTTAGTTGTTGATTGTTTTCAATTATAAGAAAATTGAAAGCGTTTTACAATGGTTTTTAGAAAGTTTTTAAAATATTTTTATTATTAGATTTTTACTTCGGTAAAGTTCGCACAGTTGAGACACAGGATAGTTGGATTATTTTATTACCAAGTGTGTGGTGTATACAGAAAATAGGGTCCGACCGTTACAGGATCTAACCCCAACAACCCGCTTAAGGATCAGCTGAGATGCAAGCACGCCATAAAGAAGAAGAGTTGACGAATCAACTCTTCTCCCTATCACCGGCTATTTCTTGGAGTTAATATATAATTTTCCTTCTGCGCGCTTTGTGGTTACATTTCCATAATCATCGGACACCTTCACTTCAATGACTGCTCCAGGTGCTTTTACATTTGAAGTGGCGGTATAGTATCCGACATAATGTCCTTCTGAGATTTCCATCATCGGCAGCTCATTTGCGTTTGACACTTGTGCTCTTGCATTTGTCAGAGGCATTTGAATGACGAATGTTGCATCCAGCCCTGGTTCACTGTCAAATTCAATTTTAACCGATTCACCTTTTTTCAATTCTTTATCTTTTGAAGGCTTGAGGTTGTCAATCGTAATGTCACCAAATTTGGCATAGACTGTTACTCGCTGTTTTTTCTTGTTACCTGCTTTGTCTTTTGCGACAACTTGGATGACATTTTCGCCTTCGTTCAGTAATAGTCTGTGGGTGAATTGGCCGTCATTTACACTGGCTTTTTGGCCGTTTACTTTCACCCAAGAAAGATTCTCTTCAGAAATCGTTCCTTCTACAGTAATGGCCTCACGATTTGTCTTTACCCCCTCATCAGGTGAGGTAATTGCCAATTCAGGTTTTACTTGGTCAAGGGTTATGGTAACGGGCTCTGATGGACCGGTTATGCCTGCTTCTGTGGATGCCTTGGCTGTGATCGTATTTTCACCCGTTTGTAAGGAAAGATCTGCAGAGAAAGTACCATCTTCTGTGGTTTCAGCCGTTGCCACTTCATCATTACCATTGAACAAATGAACGGTTATGTTCGGAGCTGATTTACCTTCTACTGTAACGGTTTCATGCTTCGTGAATGAGTTGTCTTTTGGTGAAGTAATGACCGGAGCATTCACTTCATAATTGACGATGGCACGGATCATGAAGTTACCGAGCTCTTCACGTGCCGGAGTCCAGGCTCCATCTACCATTTGCCAGCCGCGGGCAGCATACTGTCCATTATTATCCGTAGCCAATCCAGGCGAGTCTGGATAAGGGTCAGCTTGGATATATACCAAATAGAAGTCTTTCTCAACAACTATTCCGTACTTAGAAAGATCGACATTCGTCCATTCACCATTTCTTAATGCGGTAGCGTCGAATGGCCCTGCTATTTTTTGACCAGGAGCCCCGTCCGCACCAGAAGCATCATAGACAGCTACCTTGAAATCAGTACCACCAGGTCTTGGCCAATCCGTTTCCCAGAATCGGAACAAACCTCCAGTGACTAGTGCTTTTTCTTTTCCTTCAGGCAAGGACATTTTTACAGCCCAGCCATCGCCGGCCTCATAGAATGCGCGTGCATCTTCAGCTGTTCCATCATCATAACCGATTTCCCCAGGATAGCCGATGAATGGACGCAGCTCCAGATTGAACTCCGTATCTGTACTGCCTTCGATATTAACCTCCACATTTTCACTATAGAAGGAAGCTGCCATCGCTCTTAGTGTATAATCTCCTTCATATGCAGTAATCGAGAAGTTACCATTTCCATCTGTTGTAACAGGTGCCACGGAAGCGTCTTCCATAAGGAGTAAAGTAGCATTTGCTACAGGTTCTCCATTAGAACTGTTGGTTACTGTACCAGAAAGAGTACCATAATCCTTTTCTTCGAGGGTGAAGTTTGCTACCACTTCTCCATCCTCTGGAATTTCGACTCTCTGTTCAGTTGAATGATAGCCATAGCTTTCCGCTTTGACTGTATAGGTTCCGGCAGCGTGCGTTAATTCGTATTTTCCGTTAAGAAGTGTGTTGACGGTTCTGCCAGTTTCTACAACTGTTACTTGTGCGTTAAGAGGAAGTGCATTGGGATTGGTACCCGCTTCCTTTGTTTCTTCTTTTACAGGAGTGCTGACAGGTTGAATCTTGTCAGGATCTACTTTTTTATCTTTTACTGCCGCTTTTTCCGGTTTATCAGGTTGAACTCCTAGTTGGGCTTTGTTAGATCCTTCCCCTTCTATAGACTCTGCAGATAATGCAACATCATCTAAATACCATCCGTTTCGTTGGAGAGCATCATTCGTAGTGACATTGAAGCCGATGTAAATTCGCTCACCAGCGTATTCGGATAAATCGATTTCTTCTGCTTCCCATGTTAAATTGCTATTGCTGAAACGCAGCAACTGTGTCCAGTTTTCCTCGTCTGTGGACACAAACACAGTACCAAAATCTTGGTTCGTGTATAACCAGTGCCAGCTCATAAACTGTAAGTAAGCCGGACTATCTTCAGGTAAATCAATAGGAGGCATAGCTAATGTCATGTTTGCGTCATTATCATAAGTTCCCCAAAGATTTGTTCCATACACTTTCTCACCTGAGAAAGCGTGTAGTCCCACGGATGGTTTACCCCATTGCCATGAATCGTTTACACCGTATGAATACCAGTCGACAGGCTCAGACTCAAAGTCCTGGAAATAGCCCAAGGTAATCCCAGGCTTAACACTTACTTCATACGTTTCTGTCGTCACCTCGTTGTCACCGAAGTCTACGATTTGCCAGCGATAAGATACCGATGGTTCTGCAATCTCCTCACCAGGAATGGAGGCTGTATACGTACCGTCATTCAATGAGCCGGAAGTACGTTCTGCCTCTGCATCTGCCCAGTCCCCGGACTGATTGACATATTGCAGAGTTACGGAAGAGATACTTATATTATCTTGAACATCAATGGTTAAAGGCAGTTTCCTATTTGTATAGGTATCTGCTGGAGCAGTATGATCGAACGTAGGAGCTTCTTCGTCCTCCCCGCCCTTTAAAACCTGTCCTTTGATTTTGCCTAATCCTGAAGTGATCGAGGAAACAGCATCAAAGGCATTTACCAATCCATGTCCATAGCCGTTGTTTGGCGATTCAGGGAAAGTATCATCTGTTAACGGGACAGCAGTGGAGATTAAAATATCTTCGATTTCATCCACTGTCAAGCTCGCATTCGCTTGCTTCATTAATGCGACCACTGCGGATACGTGCGGCCCTGCCATGGAGGTGCCATTCCACCCGCCTTCATAATTGCTTCCAGGTACTGAAGAACGGATATTCACTCCTGGCGCAGAGATTTCAGGCTTTACTTCTTCGTATGGAGAAGGACCTTGAAGAGAGAAGCTGCCTAGCTTGTCATTAATATCGGTTGCCCCTGTTGCAAATGACTCTGGATAGTTTGCAGGCGTTGCTATGGAACCGGGACCACCCGGGTTGTATTGAGTCGTGTTTCCAGCAGAAAATTCCGGGAATATTTCAGCGGCTCTCCAGGCTGCAACCATTTCACGATACCATTCATCCATGCCAGCCCCGCCGCCCCATGAGTTGTTGACAACATCGGGAGCCATTTCAGGGTGCGGATTTCCTTCAGCGTCTTTTGGAGCGAGAATCCATTCTCCTGCCTCCAGTAGATCAACATCGGTTCCTCCGTCGGCAGTAAAGGCTTTTACCGCAATCCACTTGGCTCCCGGAGCTACGCCGATTTGATTACTGCCATCAGGTTCAGACCCAACCATTGTCCCGGTTACATGTGTACCGTGACCTTGATCATCGTAAGGAGCACCTTGTCCTGCAGTCGCATCAAACCAGCTGAATTCATGGTTTGGGGATTCAGGATTTTGCGGATCAAACCCTCGATATTTTTCTTTCAATGCTGGATGATTCCATTGAACACCGGTATCGATGGAGGCGATAACAGTACCTGCTCCGTCGATTCCCATTCCCCAGACAGCAGGAGCACCGATATGGTCGATGTTCCATCCAATGCTGGACGTATTATTTCCAGCTTCTTTTTCCTTTGGCATAACGCCTACAGAAGAAGTTTCCGCTTTAGCCGGCTGAATAAGCTGACGTGTTTCATTTGGAAGTATTTTTTCGACTTCAGGGAAATTAACAATCTTTTCCATTACTTCTTTTGTACTCGTAACCGCCATACCGTTGACCACATAGAAATCATTGAATTCTTTGACATCACCGGATTTTTTCTGTTTATTTAAGTATTTTTTCACTTCTGCCTGGGTTTCAAGTGCGGTAGAACGCAGCTCAGAAACGACCATATTTCGTTTTAATAGTTTTTTACTGTTTGTGGATAACTTTTGCTTTTGAGCTTTCTCAGTCGCTTTCTTTGCAACGGACTTAGTGTCTACCTGCTCCTTGAACTTCACTAAGTATGTGACGTGCTTTTCCTTCTTGAATTGATCTTGCAGTTTAGATGTTATCTTGGATTGCGGGCTGATTTTGGCGCTGTCTTTTACTGAAGTATACGGCTTATCATTTGATAATGCCGGTTGAGTGGAATTTGCTGCTCCTGCTGTGGGTGGAAATATTAATGGAACACACATGACCAGGGTAAGAACAATTGACAACCATTTTGCTTTGCTTTTTCTTCCTCTCATAATACCCCTCCATTAATTCTAGAATTGTAAGTCCTGTTCCTCCATTCAGGAAATGGCATCTAGATGATATTTAATGGTTAACCAAAGCTGTCCCATTTCAATAGAATTCACCTCCTTTCAAAATCCACATAAATAGCCAAAAGCACGTCATGGCGATGAATCAGAGCAATAAAAAAAGATAAATTGAGGCAAGTGATAATTATTTTCTACTAATCTCTGAAACTGCATTTCTTTTACTTCCGATCTTTCTATTGAATGTTACAATTCAGAGTTTCATTTGTAATTTCCTTTATTTTTCTAATTTTCCCAACATTTACCCCAAAAGGAGCTTGGATTTACAAGGGTTATTAAGATAGCAGGATAAATAGCCCCCATGATTCCCCCAAATCTATAATTATTGATTAATTTGAATACGATACAAATAGAAAAAGCTGTCAAGCAGACAGCTTTTTCTATTAACTATATTGGAACTAGTCAACATTCGTTCTAAATTCCAGGTTGTATAAATATGATATCTCCATTAGAAAATGATCAAGACTTTATAACCATTCCAGCTTCTTTCTAAACTTACTACGACACTTCCCTTTCGTTAACTATTCTTCATTTATTGTATAAAAACGCCCCTTATTGCAAACAATTTTTTTAGATTACAATTTTCTAAGGGGCAAATGAATGAGGCATATAGTAAAGGAAATAAAAACCAAGTTTTCCAATCACGATGATTTTTTTGTAGAAGAAGAATTAGTTCAGGAATCCGCAATCTATCTTATTGGATTTAATACGCTAGTGGATTTAACTAAGTCGAAATTATATATTCAACAAATGGCTGCTTCGTCTACTTCTTTAAAAGCCCTTTTAACAAACCTCAGTGACCAGATTAACGTTGATACAGAACAATTAATTAAAGCCGTATTAGAAGGCAAACTAATCATCGTTTCAAAAGATGGGGAAGAGAATGCTGTTATAGATCCGATTGCCCCAAATCTTAGTAGTAGCATTGAAGAGCCTAAGAATGAAAGTCCTATTCAAGCCTCCATGGATGCATTTGGAGAGGATATTAGTATTAACGTTGGAATGATACGAAAAAGGCTGTGCACTGAACGTCTTTGTCATGTTTCCTATCAAGTGGGAGAACTCGAAAAGCGAAAGCTATCCATGCTCTATATTGAAGGAAGAGTCCCAAATTCTATTATTGAAAAAGTCAACCAGCAGTTACATCAAATAAAATCAGACATTGAAACCATTGATGATCTTAATAAACAATTTGGACGGCGTAGGTTTAGTCCTGTCAGTCATCTGTTCACCTCTGAACTCCCGATTCAAGCTATACACTCCTTAAAAAAGAACAGAGTCGTGATTTTTTTAGATGCTTGTCCCTTCGCGCTTATTTTTCCCAATCTACTTAGCGATATGATAATCAGTATAAACGATCGCAATTTCCCTTTTATACTGTCCTTTATGATTAGAATCTTTAGAGTCATAGGAGTTGTGGCTACGCTCTTACTTCCCGCTTTATATGTTTCTTTGGTCTCAGTTAACCCTGAAGTATTTAGAACCGATCTAGCTCTGTTTGTTGCCAAGAGCAGGGAAGGTATTCCATTGTCGGCATTTCTTGAAACGATCGCAATGGTGGTTATTGTGGATTTAATACTAGAAGCAATAGTGAGACTTCCTAAAAGCGTAGGTCCCACTATTACAATGGTAGGAGGAATTATTCTCGGGCAGGCGATGGTTGAGGCCAAATTAGTCAGTAATCTATTGGTTATCGTGATCACAGCTGTGGTCATTGCAAGTTCGGCAGTGATTGGAGTGCAAAACTCCTTGTACATACGTTTGCTAAAATACCCCATTCTAATTTTGGCATCACTTTTCGGTATTTTAGGTGTATGTACAGGGTTCACTTTCACAATCATATATTTGGCAAGTTTAACATCCAACGACATTCCTTATACAACCTTTCGTATTGAACAAAAAGGAGAAACAAAGTGACACAGCGGATACAAATTGGAGCGGTTTTCGTAATCATACATTTAAGTTTTGGCTATTTAATCTATCCCGACCTTGTTTACACATTAACGAAAACGGCTCATTGGGAAGTGGTTATATGCTTAGGTTGCCTGCAATTGATACTACTTTGGATTTACATTAAAGGATTAAATTATTTTCCCGAGAGTGATGTCATTGATATTTATTTAACAAAAGGGAGATGGGTGGCCATCATTTTTCTTACCCCTTTTGTACTAAATCTACTTTCGATAGTTGCGTTTAACATGAGAATGCACACGGAAGTTATTATTTCGATATTTTTACCTAGGACCCCTTATTGGTCGATATTATTACTGTTATTTTTCATTTCGGTTTATGCAGCTATAAAAGGTTTAGGGACCATTTTGCGTTCTTCGGCTTTTATTTTCTTGTTTGTTATTCCGATAGTAGTATTTAACATTTTTTCATCTGTTGTAAATTTTGATTTACATAACGTTACGCCTGGTTGGAATTCCCCTGCCAAGTTCATGTTAGATAAAAAGTTTTTCTATCTACTGGGATTTTCATCATTTTTATTTTTAGGATTTACCTCTTCCTATTCAAAAGTAACATTCCGCCAAATATTTTTAGCAAGCGTTAGTACAACGCTGATTTTTCTATCGGTAGTGTATATACCGCTTTTTATATTTGGACAAGAAACGGCTGTTACGCTGAGCGACCCTTTTGTGGAAGCAATGGATTCAGTAGACATTAGCTGGTTTTCATTCAACCGACAAACGATGTTCTTCGGTATATCGTTAGTTGGTTTAGTGATATTGGCAAATTCCGTAATGCTCTGGATGATTGGACAAGTCATGGGAAAAACATTTAAATATCTTAGAGTGAAGTCCACTTATTGGATTATTACTTTTTCTGTTATCTCATTTATTTTGGCTTTATTGGTTCCAAACCGATCTTTGGTTGAAAAATACTTTCTATGGAGCTTAGGTGCCCAATCCTATTCTATGATTATTATTCCACTTACCATTTTTATCATTGGTATCTTATCGAAAAGAGGCGTGTTAGAAAATGAAAAATAATAAACTCTATAAATTATTGATCGTTTTCATGTCATCCATCTTTATATGTGGGTGTTGGGATATTAAAGATATAAATAAACGCTTCCTTCCTTTAGTAATGGGCATTTCCAAGGAAGATAATGAAGATTATAAATTAACTTTGCAGATCCCCATATTAAAAGATGATAACCAAATATCAAGAACGGTTACAAGTAAAGGCGAAAACATGGCAAGTGTACTTGAACAAATTCGCACAAATTCAGAAGATGCCGTTGATTACTCACAAATAAGATTAATTGTCATTCAAAACAATTTGGCAGATAACCAACAGAGATTTAAGGAACTTTTAAAGTTCTTAATGAAATCAGAAGAGATTCCGTCAAGAGCGCTGATAGCCATTACACAGGACAATGTCGAGAATGTGTTATCTAGCATTAACGATAAATTAGGTGCCCATTCTACCTCCATCTATGACTATTTTAATAAAGGAGCCGGCTGGGCACCAGCAATCTTTAGTACCCCTGTTTGGGAAGTATATCGAAGCTTGTTTTCATATACGAAAGATATAGCCGTCCCAGTTGTTCATTCCGGGAAAGATACAGTATTAACTTACGAAGGTGCAGCGATTATGAAGAAAGGAAAAATCATAGACTCGATCAGCCCTGATGAAAGTCAACTAATAAATTTGTTTCGGAACATTAATGAAAAAGGCAGTCTAGAGAGTATAAAAGATGCTGATATTATCGTCACAAACAGCTCAATCAAAAATAATAAATCAATGGAAAATCAGAAACCAATGATGTCAAGTGATTTACACTTGAAAATAGACATTTTAGAAAGAAAAGAAGGCATGACGAATAAACAGATAATTACGGAACTTGAAGAGGTAATCGAAAAGCGATTTTACGATATTCTTGAAAAAACGCAAAGAAACAACACAGACGTTTTTGGATTTGGCCAGCATTTTCGTCATCAGGTTCCTTATCGTGAATTAAAAAACTGGAGAGAGGAATATTATCCTGAATTAAAAGTGAATTTTCAGGTCCATGCTAAATTAGAGTAATACAAGAATCGAATAGAAGGGTAAAGAATTCAAACTTCTCCACTCATGTTATTTAACAACCATTAAAATGAGGAGTTAAAGTTTACCACAATGCTTGCATCTTCCTCGTCTTTTTAGATAATAAGCTAGAGTTGCCAGCCCTAAGGATATTCCCCATGGTAGCCAGGATAAAAAAGGAACAAAATGTCCCCAATTCTCACTTGTAATTGAACCATTAATCATCATAGATATGATTTGTGGACTGAGCTTTATAGCCGTGATTGTGATCATAGCAGACATCAATATAGCAGGTACCAAACATAACCAAATTGGAATTTGTTTACCTGCTAGAAATAAACACCACCGTGGAAAAATCACTCCCCATTTCTGAATTAGGCCAAGGGTCAGAATTCCACCGACAATACATAAACCTCCCAGTATAGCTTCAGTTATGATAATGTCTATATTCCCAACCATTGATGAATTGTTCGTTCCCAAAGGAATGCCTATTGCCCACGCCCACCGGACAATACCGTATGGCAATGCCATAACAACAGCTAAATAGGTAAACCACTTTCCCCATTCTGCAGCTCTTGCTGATGATACTTCGTTATCGTCATTCCTACCACAATTACCGCAGGCATCCCGTGTATGACGAAAGTATGCTATTGCAGCAGCTATCCAAATGAACCCACCTAATATACAAAGAACTTGGTTAACAACTCTCCAGTCCAGCAGATCAAAGTGAAGCAAAAACAAATAAGCAAAATTCTGTACAATTCGCGAATCTGGAACTACGAATATAAGCGTCCCACTCATTATCCACGCATAGGAGAGTACTATAATACGAGGAAAACGACGTCCCCATGTTTTTACCATCGCTAGAGCTACTGCTGTTCCTACCAATCCAGCTAGGGCGATGACTGAACCCCCGACATCCACATTAAGATTTAATAAAAAGGATCCCATCATTTCTGCTCGTGGATCGTTTTTACCGAAAGGAAATCCGTTTCCACCTAATAACCAGTACAGCCCGAGTAACCCGTATAGTAGGGACCATAGAGCCGCTGCATACCCTGCCCACTGTGGCCAGCGTGACAACCAGGAAAAATGTGTTGAACTTTTGACATTTATTTTCGGTTCCATTTAACCCTCCCCAAATCAAGTTCATAATAATATAACTTGAATAATTAAAAATTCTGTCCAGCCGTTTTTGATAAAGAATCCTTCCTTTTAACTTAATACTATTATCTCGATTTCCATTTTCCACAATAACTTATTAAAGAAGATGCCCCTCTAATTGAGCAACATAATCATCCTTATGCGAAATTATACAAAGATTATGACCAGGACCAGTCCAAATAAAAAAATCCTCCTAAAGACAGGAGGGCCAAGTGAGCATTTCAATATAACAATTCAAAAGAATGGAACAACAACCAGATAACTTTACAAAAGGATAACTCCCCATCAATAAATCGTCCCAACCCAACTCCCTCCTGTTTCTCTCTCCCTCCCAATCAATCCCCCAGCACGCTAAAGCTTTACCGTGTTGGGGGACAGGCACCAATATCCGGTTATGAAAATGAGGTAAACCTCAGCAAAATTGCCCGAATGATAAACCCTGCCGCCAATCCCGGAATTAGCGCAAGCATAGGCAGCCAAATCGGACCAAAGTGAACGGAGAGGATTGGATGGGGGGAATACATGATTCCAACCGTGACAAAGTAGGCAGCGAAGGCAAATGGAATAAACGATAACGGAGGATTCTCTCCATCTGAAAATTTGTAGGCATCATACATCGCATACATGTAAACACATGGATAAAACATGATCCACTGATAATGGATCACTTCTCCAGCTTCCTCAATTCTGCCAAGAAAGCTATACATGATAGACAGATTAAATGTACTCATGCTATTAATGATAAATTCTAATAAAACAAATAAGAACCCTTTCATGACATGACCATTCAACAACTGCCCAAAGCCTGGAAATGCTATGCTCCATAACACCACTTCTAGTTTTTGAGTCTTTTTCATATGACCAAACCTTTAGTTAACGATTTAATATTGAGTACTCTTAGCTTGATCCAATCTTTTAACGACGGATACAAGCCCCCTGATGATAAATAATGTGAAACTTACAGAACCAAAGGTATGAAATGGCGACCACTTTTTCCATTGAATTAACCTTGTGTATTTCACCAGAAACCATTGAGTTATGCTCATGGGAACACTCCAGGTCAAACTTTTCAAAAGGATCGTCCATAAACCGTCATTATACGTTTGTTTAACCCAGATCACACTCAACAATGGAAAAAACAGCATATCAAAAATAATGTTTGTCCTAAACACTCCTGGAAAGGGGCGAATTGGATAGGCAACACGTTTCTCCGACACAACATATGTATCAACTAGAGTGGACACAACGCCTTTTGAAAAGAAAACGATTAAGTTCTGCTTCATCATAGAACCCCTGAATAAGAATGGGAAGCAGATCAGGCATATGGAAATGAGTACGCTTAACATTTTTTTCTCCACAACATGATCCTCCGTTGAAAGGTTTTGTTTATAGTATGATGTTAAGCATCATGCGTTATGCTAACTCTTTTCTTCGAGATTATTGGAACCAAATATACTAACCGCTCGCGCCATTGGGTCCTTTATCCCGTCCTTTATACTTTGACCGATAAATTTAAGCTTATTTTAAATGTAAAGAGGGGCATCAAAAAGCAGTAGCTACTGACTTTTTGGACAGCCCCTTTCTTATCCAAAGCTCCAATTACTTTTCAATACAATTTTTTATTTTCTTTATTTAACCAAGGGGATTTTAACTTGCCTCTATTCTCAAAGTCCGTATAATGGATGATCTCAGAAAGGATCTTGCATCCATCTGCTTTGTCAAACTCTATTCTGGCTTCATCCTTATTCTCATACTCAAACATTTTGATCCTGTCCTGTAGAAAAAGTGTTAAAACCCACACATCAATTCCCTCCCTGGAATGTAAGATAACTGGGTATATCACCCCGATTTTAAGTAAACGAAACAACGCTAATTGGAATAGTTATTTAGATGCCATGTTCTTTCAAAGGGAGACATAGATTTGCAGAAAATAAATGTTAACGACCGTTTTTGGAGGATTGAATTTATTTTATAAACAGATTAAACGCGATTGTAATTAGCCAGCAAAGAGCAAGAGTAACAGTTAGATATGTACCAACATAAAGTAATATCTCCGCCATGTTTCCTCCTCCTATCATTTTAACTTGAATATTTTTGAAGATGGATGTTATTCTTGCTGCTAAGTACAGATCCAACAATCAGTACTTTCTTTTGCTTCCAAATCGTTTTTCATCTGAATAAATTTAGAATATTTCATCCCCCTTCCTCTTAAATCAATGCCATTATAACAAGTGAGTTTTAAAAATTTGTCGAACGCTTGGAGCTTCACCAATTTGTAAAAAGAGTGTTAACTCCCCTTAATAAAAACGAATTTTTGACTTATAAATGAAAGACAAGTTACCCACCTTTTCTCTCCTATTTTTCTGGTTTATTAATTTGATTAATGAAAAGAGACTGGGACAAAACTAAAAATCACCAAATAAAGACGAACAATAGAAGTGTAGGTACTTCATACCGCTAATGATTTCCGTGCAAGACTTCGCTTTCCGCGGGTAGCCCGTGAGCCTCCTCGGCAAGCCTGCGGGGTCTCACATAAGCTACTCTTCCCGCAGGAGTCTTCGTCTTGCACTCCAATCAACCGCTGGAGACTGCTAAAATCAAATGGACCCAAAATAAATAATAAACCCGAACCAATCTGCCTACTAGGAAGCGGGTTGGTTCGGGTTTTATAGACTAAAACTCTTTTGTCCCAGCCTCTTTTCATTTCAATTATTTGGTCCTAAATTTCATCCATTCATGAAAAGTAGCTATCAATCCAATAAATAGGCAATATCCAACAAATGTATACAGGTGATTCCAGTGATCGGCATGAACAAACATCCCCATAGTCTCTGCCATTTTCTCCATAGCCGCCATAGCTACACTGATGCATAAAACGAACAATCCTTTTAGCCAGCCTTTTAATCTTTGTAAGATTATTAGCAGAATCATCATGGTGATGGGAAGAACAGCCAATGTGAATAAAATATTAATGGAAAAAATAGATGGTAGCGGACGTAACGGAAAGGAATAAAAATGATTTCCAATGAAATAAAGATCTAAATAGGTTCCTAATAACGAGGCCAATAGCATCGCTGGTATATACCCTCTAATTCCAATTTGCAACTGCCTTTTTTGCGAGGGCTGCGAGCTCGAGTCTTTCAAGTGTTTTACAGTATGCATGTTGAATCTCCCCATTAATGACATCTTGTAAGTCTATGAAATAATCGAATACGTGTAAGTCTTCATACCAGTCCCCTATCTCAGCATCTTCATGACTGACATTTTCCCAGGAGTTTTCAAGGGTAGGGGTATAGATTCGTCTTCCTCCTGGCCGCAGTTTGCACGATTTTAATTGAAATTGATATTTCTCGCCCGGCAGCCCTTCGTGGATATCGTTAAAAATATCCGGCCAATAATCCTTCCGTGATCCAGTATGCGGATGGCGATTCGCCCACAGTTCCGTGTAGGCAAGCACATCCTTGTTCATGAACAGGACATCATATAGCCTCTTCCCTAATAAAATTCGTTCACGTAAAGATTCGAATTGGTTTAAAGTCTGGCCCTTCAAGTGGATCATTCCGTCCTTTTTGTATGGGAAAAGGATTTGATTGAAGGACAGCAGCTCCTGTAGCTTGAATTCGAGCTTATCAAAAACCTCTTGTTTATAACGCGGATTCTGAATCACCCTTTTTTCTAAATAGCTTTGTTCATTAATAATAAGGGCTGTTGTGAGAATGGATGGATGCGGCTCTCTCCAAAAGCAGCTCCAGACCGTTTCCACAAAGACAGAAATATTAAGGAAAGGAAATAGGAAAAATAACGGTTTGTTCCTTCTCAGGCTTTCGCGGTAAATCAAAAATTGAGGGTAGGCATCTTGAAAAATAAGCCAATTCCCTCTTTCCAAAAAGTCAAAAAAAGATTGTTTTTCTCTGTCCGACAGTAACCTGGATAAAAGCTCCCCTTTTAAATCGGTCATATTCCAGCCGCCATTTCTGGAAACCATATGCCCTAAAAACGCCCAATGAATTTCTGGATACTGCCGGTAAAAATCCAAATAGGCTTTTGTTCTTGTCACATTATTTATATTCCATTTCTTTGTCTCAAGCCTAATTTGTTCGAGGATCTTCTTCTCTTCCTCTGATAAGTTGGCAGTTTTTTGGATTCTCATCCTATTCTTTAATTCTTTTTTTATCCAGCCAATTGGGGATTTCTCTTGTTTCTTTTGGAAAAAGATTGTCATCCTCTCCTCCATCAATTCTCTCTCCATATCTGTTTATTGTATAACTATTAAATTCCTCAATAACTTAGAAGTCCTTCACTAAATTAAATCTGCCTCTTTTCTGTCGTCGATTATAAATTTAAGTTGGATACCAACTAATTTCATTTCTTTCTCCAGAATATTGAACAAATCATAAAAAAAGGCACTCTTCTTGTTAAAGAAAAGTGCCCAATTGCCGTAGGACTTGATAATATTTAGACTGTTGACCCTGCTCACGTTTATTGAACTTTAAATCCTAGTAACTAAATATAAAAGCTATCGATTAAAGATAAATATAAACTACAAAAACCGCCTTACACTAAGTTACTAATTTCAATTGTTTCTCGATATAATCGGTTTTCTTAAAACTCGTCTTACTATTTTACCAGTAGAATTCTTCGGTAGTTCTTCTAAAAATTCTATGTTTTTTGGTATTTTATATTTTACTAAATGTTCTTTACAATACATCAGGAGCTCTTCTTGTGAGAGATTGGATTTTTTTGCAACTACAAAAGCTTTTACCACTTCGCCAAATGTTTCGTCATGCTCCCCAATTACTACTGCTTCTACAATATCTGAATGTTTGTATAGGACTTCCTCAACCTCTCGTGGATACACGTTGTAACCACCGACAATTATCAGGTCTTTAATCCGGTCTACTATGTAGAAATAGCCTTCATTATCCATTCTTGCTAAATCACCAGTATATAACCAGCCTCCACGTATAGCGATTTTCGTTTCATCCGGCATTTTATAATACCCTTTCATAACATTAGGTCCTTTAATGATAAGCTCGCCTATTTCTCCTACTGGAACCTCTTCTCCAAATTTGTTTACTACCTTACTTTCAACATTCATTATAGTAGTGCCAATAGAGCCTGCTTTTCTAGGTCGATGAAGTGGATTAAAACAAGTTACTGGTGATGCTTCTGATAGACCATATCCCTCAGATATTTTCACATTGAACTTTCCCTCAAATTTTTCCAATAATGAAAGTGGCATTGAAGCTCCTCCTGATACACAAAGGCGCATATTCTTAAAGTCCAATGGATTCCCTTTTTCAAAATGAAGTAAAAAATTGTACATAGTTGGAACTCCTGCAAAGACTGTAGCTCCATACTGATTTGATATTTGGAATACTTCTTGTGGATTAAATTTGGTTGATATAAGGATGGTTGATCCGCATACTAACGAGGCATTAATGACAACGGTCAAACAGAAAACATGAAACATCGGGAGACACCCTATCACCTTATCATTCTTTGAATATTGCAAGAATGAAACTACATCACGTGCATTACTATATAAATTGTAATGAGTAAGCATGGCCCCCTTTGGCTTCCCGGTGGTACCAGAAGTGTAAAGAATAACAGCTGTATCGTCGTCATTAATTGAAATATCTGGGGACTCATTCAATCCAGCATCCAATACATCAAGAAACGTTTTCATTTTCAGTTCAAATGAGCTGACAGATAATCGTTCTTCGGATGTTGGGCACACAATGATGTTATTTACATAAGACAAGTTTTGTTCTATTTTCTTCAATAATGGAACGAGAGAATCGAGACAAATGATCGCTTTAACATCCCCATTTTGAATGATATAAGTAATCTCATCTGGAGTGAAATTTGGGTTTATGGGTATGACAGTTGCTCCTGCTTTTAATGCTCCGTACAATCCGATCATGAATTCTGGAGAATTCCCTAAAACTAAAGCTACATGGTCTCCTTTTTTCACACCCATTTGATTTAATCCACTAGCAAACTCTGTAACTAACTCAAAATATTCCTTATATGACGTTTTTTCTCCCTGAAAAACGTAAGCAGAATGATCTCCACATAATCTTACTGTTTCTTTCAAAGCACTAAGTAAATTCATATATAATCCCCCTATAAATGATTTTCTCCTCACCCATATTACAAAAGATGAGCTTGACTAATTTTTATTGTATTAGGGGATTATTACTGATTTCTTACTAAAAACCTTCCTTATTAAAATTCACTGATAAAGTTAGACATGCATTACAACAATATAATCAATTGAATTTTTAGAATAATAAAAAATCAGTAAGAATCTAGTAAGATATGATTTCTAAAATGAAATTACAAAATATTTCTTATTTTTAGGAGTGATCATGATGAAACCTAATATTGTTTATATTGTACTTGACGACATGGGCTATTCAGATTTAGGATGCTATGGATCTGAAATAAGCACTCCAAATCTTGATAGTTTGGCTCAAAATGGATTGAGCTATACCAATTTCCATGTGACCCCTCTTTGTTCACCAACTAGAGCCAGTTTATTAACGGGGAGGAATAATCACTCGGTTGGTATGGGCCTGCTTTCTAATTTCGATCTTGGCCCGGAGGTACCAAGTTCCCGTGGAAAGATTAGTCCAGCAGCAGGAACAATAGCTGAGATTCTTAAAGAAAATGATTATAGTACATATGCAATCGGAAAATGGCACTTAACCCCAATGTACGAAGAAACACCTGCTGGACCATTTGACAATTGGCCATTAGGTAAAGGTTTTGACCGGTATTATGGATTCTTAGAAGGCATGACTGATCAATACACGCCAAGCTTGGTCTATGATAATCATTTTATTGAAGCATCAAAAACAGATGACTATCATCTTTCAGAAGACTTAGTCGATCATGGAATGAATTTTATCTCTGATCACGCATCCATTTTTCCTGATAAACCTTTCTTTCTTTATTTTGCATTTGGTGCCCAGCATTCCCCACACCAGGTTCCGCAAAAATATATTGATCAATATAAAGGAACATATTCAGCCGGATGGGACCAAATTAGGAAAGACAGACTTGCGAAACAAATACAATTAGGGATCTGTCCACCAGACACAACCCTTTCGGAACGCAATCCAGGAGTGAAAGATTGGGAAACTCTTACTTCGGATGAAAAACGGCTTTTCGAAAGATTTCAAGAGACATACGCTGGTTTTCTCACTCACACAGATGAACAGATTGGAAGATTGATTACCTTCCTAAAAACGATTGGAAAATTAGATAATACGATGATTGTATTTCTTTCAGATAACGGTGCTAGTCAAGAGGGCGAGTTTAATGGAATTATTGAACAGACCTCATACTTTAACGGCATCCCAACCTCTTCTGAAAGTCTATTTGATCGTATTGATGATATTGGCGGACCTGATTCACAGCCAAACTACCCGCGTGGTTGGGCACAAGTTAGTAATACCCCATTTAAGATGTATAAACAGACAACCTTTGATGGCGGTATCCATGTCCCCTTAATATTTCATTACCCACAAATCATTCAAGATTCTGGATCAATCCGTGAGCAATTTCACCATGTCATTGATGTAACTCCAACGGTTCTTGATATAGCAGGGATTCAAGTTCCTGAAGAAATTAAAGGTGTTAAGCAAATCCCGTTACATGGAACTAGTATGCAATATACCTTTGAAAATCCGAAAGTAAAAACGAAACGGGAAACTCAATATTTTTTAATGGGAGCCCAGCGTGCTATATGGCATGACGGATGGAAAGCTATCTCATTCCATACAAAAGGAACCCCATTTGAAGAAGATACATGGTGCTTATTTCATACAGAAGAAGATTTTTCTCAGAACCATGATCTTTCCACAGAGTTCCCTCAAAAGTTACTTGAGTTACAACAAATATGGGAACGTGAGGCCGAAAAATATCATGCCCTTCCACTAATTGATAAAACGATTGAGCTGTTTGCATATGTTTCACCAGATGATAAAGTGCGATCGCGAAATGAATTTACCTACTATCCTGGAATGGGCCATAATCTTGCTACTCCACCAATTTATAATCGATCCTATACCATAAAAGTGCCCATTGAGAGACTTGAAACAGGAGAAGGCGTATTACTTGCACATGGAAATCAATACAGTGGTTATACTCTTTATATTCAAAATAACTATCTATTCTATGAATATAATTATGTTGGAAATGTTTACAAAATCCAATCATCTATTAAAGTACCTTCTGGGAAGTCCACAGTACAATTTAATTTTTTGAAAACTGGACTTCTACAAGGTATAGGCGAGCTATTCATTAATGATGAATCGGTCGGTGTAATAAAAATGGATAAGACATTACCTTTTATGATTGCTTTAGAAGGATTGGACGTAGGTAGGGATGCCTATTTACCTGTTAGTGAAAGCTATGCAGATAAAGGAGACTTCGCTTTTTCAGGAAACATAGAAAAGATTCAATTTAGTATACAAAATGATTAACGTCTTAATGACTTAACTGAGGTAATCTTTTGCTAGAACTTCTAAGGGCCACTATCGTTATTAATCAGCAGTTAATTCTTTGAGTATTTGTTGCAGGAAGCTTTAAGTAATCGGAAAAACACAAATAATGAGGAAGTGTTTTCTATGAATCGCTGGATTATAATCGTTTTATTACTCTTTGCTACTATTATTAACTTTGCAGATAAAAACGGGACAAGTGTTGCCTCGCTTCACATTATTGAGGATTTTAACCTTTCATACGTTCAATATGGTCTTTTAGGCAGTATTTTCTTTTGGTTCTTTGCTTTCTCAGGAATAATTGGTGGGGCATGGTCGGATAAAATTGGGACAAAAAAAATGATTGGAATTCTCCTTTTTGCTTGGACGATATTACAGTTCGGTACTTATTTCATCATGAGTTTTCCTTTTCTCTTACTCTATCGATTATTATTAGGAGTTTTTGAAGGACCATTCGGCCCAGTAGCCATTAGTCATATTAGTAGATACTTCCCTCCATCATCACGTGCAATGGCCATATCGATTTGTAATGCTGGTGGGATAATTGGTGCCTTGATCATGACACCTGTATTAGTTCAATTAAACCAATCGTTTGGGTGGAGAATAACTTTTGTTCTACTTGGTGTAGTAAGCTTAATTTTGTTCCTATTTTGGTTGATTATGAAAGAAAAAGCTACTGAAAAAATCGAATCGACTGAAAGCGAAGAAGAACTTGGTCCATTTGAATGGAAAGAATTTAAACAAATTTTATTATCTCCAACATTGATTTTTACGTTATTCGCACTATTTTCAAGTTTTTGGTTAGTAGTTTGGATCATGGTATGGTTACCAGCATACATGGTTAAAGTCGTCCACTTATCCGAGACAGAAATGGGTGTAGCGATTCTTATAATAGGGATCATTAACATGATTGTGACGGTTAGCGCTTCTTCATGGTCTGATTTTTTATTTAAAAAATCGAACAATATTCGAAAATCACGTGTACTGTTTTCGGCTTCCCTTCAAATTATCAGTGCATTTCTACTATTTTCTTTAATTTTCACTCAGAACCCTGTACTGGTGATAGGTATTATAGGTTTGTCAATGGGATTGACTACTACCCTTCTTAATGTTGGCCCAGTCATTATGATAAGCTTACTTCCTAAACGACGCGGACTGATGGTAAGCATAGGAACCAGCTTCCAGAATCTATCAGGAATCATTGGTCCTCTCATTTGTGGTTTTCTTATACAGTCTGCCGGAAATAATGACTTACTTGGTTTCAATTATACCATTCTATGCACTGCATTCCTTTTAATGATTAGTGCATCTCTATTTTCAATTTTTGCAAGACCAGACACATCATTCTCACCAACGATAAAGATGGATATGCTTTCAGATGCAAAATAAAAAAATCAACATTTCTTTATCGATTAGGATGAAGGAATTTGAATAGTTCTTCATGAAAAAATCACCCATTTCTAATGGAGTGATTTTTTCTAATTAATAGTTACACTCTAAAATCGAATAATAAATACCCCTCTCTTCACCCTAACTAGGTTCCAACAATCCAATTTCATCAAAATCGAATGAGACCTTGCTGAATAATCAGAAAAAAATTATAATTTAATATAATGCGTGTTTTTTCATCCTAAAGTCTCTCGCCTGATAAATGGATTACTTTAATTTATATAATCCTTTTAATCAGGTCAATTAGACTTGAATAGAAAGGAACTGCAAAATAAATGACAAGAATATTTGAACATAAATTGTCAGTACCCATTAACTCTTCTTTTTATTCGCGCAAGCGTTTACACACTTTTCTTGATATGCATATTCATTATTCATTTTTTTCTATTGCTGCAGGTGCTGGTTATGGAAAAACTACTCTGATTTCAGAGTTTGTTAAAGAGAAAAACACCCCTACAGTTTGGTACACTCTAGATGAAACTGATCAATCCCCTCTTAATTTTCTTAGTTATTTACACAGAGGTTTATTGAAAATCACCGACAACCAAGTGCATTCTTCTCAATCAGATGTTAAAGAATTTGAAGAAGAATTCCACTCTTTTTTATCTACTATTTCAAATAGAGTAGATCCATTATTTATTGTATTGGACAATTACCATATTCTAGAACAAAATATGGAGGTTCAAACTCTTCTAACAGAACTGTTACAATATTCTTCCCCTTCAGTTACGTTCTTTTTCATTGGACACACTCAACCAAATGCAATTCCGGTTAAGTTAAAAGTACGTCGAAAGCATATTGAAATTTCTAAAGACCAGTTAGCTTTCACTATCAAAGAAACAGATGAATTCATTAGAACTCAACACGGTATTCAATTAACGGATTTTGAGCTTAACATGATTCAACACCATACAAAAGGTTGGATTACTGGCATTCAACTAATCCTTCAATCCATAGTGAATTTGTCAGAAGAAGAAAGGAAGAATTTGATAGCAAACTTTTCCTTAACAGAAGAAATAAGAAACTATTTTCATTCCGAACTAATGAAAACCCTTACACCAGAATTGAAAAATTTCATGTACCAAACTTCTCTTCTTAATGATTTAGACGAATCAACAATAAATTTGTACCTTGATATTAATAATGCAAAAGAGTATGTTGCATATCTGATGAATTGGAATTTATTTGTATATGTGGATGAACAAAGGTCAATTCGTTATCATCCATTATTTCGAACTTTTTTGTATGAGGAATTAATAAATTCACTTAATGAGTCTCATTTACCTATCGAAGAGTATCATCTTAAGTTAGCCGAAGTGTATAAAAATAAGTCCCAATTTTTTTCATCCTTTGCACACTTTGTTTCTGGGAAAAACTACTACAAAGCCACACGATTAATTAGAATGCTTGAGAAAAGATATAATCCGGACCAATTTTTTGTTCTTATCTCTAATTGGTTAGAAAGTGCTTATACCTATTCACATTACTCTATACCTTTTGACACTGTGTTTCTCTTTCGTTCAATCCCATTATCCATTTTGGACCAACTTGTAGCACCAATTGAAAAATATATAACTGTTTTAGAAAATACAAACAATCATCATCAATTATGTCACCTTTATTATTTTTTAGCTTCTATTTATCGGCAAAAAGGAGAATTTGATCAAGCGAAAAGCCTTTTTCAATCATCATTGGAATACAGTGAGGGCAGGAGTATCAACGTTATTACCATTTTGAATCTATTAGGTCTTTCCGAAATATCATTATGCTTAGGAAATCAATTAGAAGCTGAAAAGTATGCAAAAGACGGATTATTTTCATCTGAAAAGTTTCAAATTATTCACTGTCAAATATATGCTTTATGGAAGGTTGCTGAAATCTCAATCTTTCAAAATCAAATGGAGAATGCGGACCAATTATTAAAACAAATGAAAGTCTTGCTGGACAGCACTAAAGAGGATGATGCCAGAAGCGTTTATTACTACTATTCTTTGAGTAGATTATTACTCTTAAAGAAGGATTATTCCAGAGCAATATCTACAGCAAATATAGGTGTTGAAAAAGCTGAGAAATTTGGCAATGACCTTGATCTAGGTGGATCCTACCTCCAATTAGGTCAAAGTCTATTAACTACAAATAACTTAAAAAAAGCAGAATATTATTTAAATAAAGCATACACTTCCTTTGAATATTTTTCATATTACCGCTGTTTAACGATTGATAATCAAATTCATCTTTTTGAACTACAAGGTGATTTGAAGAAAGCTAGTGAAAAAAGAAAAGAATTGATTTCCATTAGTAATGAAAAAAATTACTCCAATTTCAAAAATCAAAGAAAGGAATTCACACGGAAAATCATAATAAATGATCCTGTATCCAAATGTAAATCATCTTTATCCATAAATGTATTTGGCAAATTCAACATTATTTATGATGGAAAACCAGTGCATATTAAACGAAAAGCAAGTTTGCAACTTCTTAAATTATTGATTGTAAACAGGGGAAAAAAAATACAAAAAGATATTTTATTAGATAATATATTTCCTGAAAGTTCAATTGACACTATAAATAATCATTTTTATGTTGCCTTATCCATATTAAGAAAATCATTAGAACCGAAATTGCAATCTGGTAAAGATTCAAAATATATTAGTCAAATAGATAACCACTATATTTTTAATCATAAAAACCTTTATTTAGATGTCGATCATTTTCAAGAGCTGCTAGTTAGTGATAACCTCTCTAATCAATCCATACAAATGAGAACCCTCCTCTCTGCCGAAAAGTTGTATAAGGGACATTTTTTCGAAGAGTATCCATATGAGCCCTTTTTGGAGCAAGAACGAGAAAAACTCAGAACAGAATATATTCACTTATTGAGAAAAATTGCTGATTTTCATTGGGAATCTTCAGATAATGAAAAAGGGATTGAATACTACGAGAAAATATTACTTGAGGATCCTTATCAAGAACAATTATATATTGAATATATAAAAAAATTGCTTAATAACCATTTATTCCTACAAGCAAAAAATGTGGCAGCTAGAAACATAAAATTTGTTGAAAATGAGCTCGGGATAGATGTCCGCTCGAAATTGAATAACCTCTTCTCTCACTATTCTTTTTCTGTATAAAACAATTATGGAATCATTGTTTTATTTGACGAGAGGCTGGGACAAAACTAAAAAACTACGATAAAAAGACGAACAATAGAAGTGTAGGTTATTCATACCGCTAATGATTTCCGTGCAAGACTACGCTTTCCGCGGGTAGCCCGTGAGCCTCCTCGGCAAGCCTGCGGGGTCTCACATAAGCTACTCTTCCCGCAGGAGTCTTCGTCTTGCACTCCAATCAACCGCTGGAAACAGCTAAAATCAAATTTCGAAAATAAATAATAAACCCGAACAAATCTGCACACTTAGAAGCAGGTTTGTTTGGGTTTGACTTAGGCTAAAAAACTTTTGTCCCAGCCTCTCGCTTTTTTATTTGTAAGCTCCTTAATATACAACGTTGATTATTTTGAAAATAAACAATTTTCTGTAAGAAGTCAGTAAGATTCAATGTTTACTATAACTGTAATGCCATGTAAAGTGGTCAAAATCATTCAAAGGAGAGAAGAAAATGACAAAGGTTACTAAGAACAATGTACTTGACGCAAATTATGTAAATTCAGATTCACTGCCATGGATTCCAACAGGCATGGGTTCTATGGAGATGAAGGTTTGTAAAGTTAATCCCATTACTGGACAATTTGTCGTTCTAGTTAGATATCCTGCTGATGGCTCACCAGTTCCTTCACATAGACATCATGGTACGGTAATTGTATATACAGTAAGTGGAAAATGGGGATATAAAGAAGACAATTGGATTTCCGGACCTGGAGACGTAGTATATGAACCAGCCTGTTCAACTCATACTCCCATAAATTATCCAGAATTCGGTGAAGTTGTTACGTTTGTAATCATTGACGGTGCTTTAGAAATCCTAGATGAACAAGGTCAAACACTTTATATTTTAAATGCCGAAGCAGCAATTAATATGTACCAACAATATTGCCAGACAACCGGGACTGTACCTGTAGATGTAACCCAATTTTAACCTAATAGTTCGTATTATTTTTTAGGAGGGAACAGTATGTTTTCTTTACAAGGAAAAGTCGCCATTATAACAGGTGGTGGATCAGGTATTGGTCTAGCTACTGCAAAAAGATTTGTAGAAGCTGGAGCAACTGTTGTCATTGGAGATATCAACGATAGTTCAGATATTGCTGAACAAATAGGTGCAACTTTTATTCCAACGGATGTATCTATCGAAAAGCAGGTTCAAGAACTAATCGAAACTACGTATCGAAAGTTCGGGAAAATAGACATATTATTTAATAATGCAGGTATCGGGTCAGGTGGAAAAGTAATGGCAGAGGAAGATTCATCTGTTTTTGAAAAAGCATTTTCCATTAACACATTAGGGGTAATGTTTGGAATAAAGCATTCCGCAAAATATTTGCAACATGGTGGAGTTATTATCAACTCAGCCTCTGTTGCTGGATTACAAGGTGTTCTAACATATGGACCTTATGTTGCATCTAAATATGCAGTGATTGGATTGACAAAGACCGCGGCATTAGAAATGGCACCTCTAAATGTACGAGTGAACTGTATTTGTCCTGGTACCATTGAAACTCCGATGATTCAACAAGAAAATGCTTCTTCTCAGCGCGCTGTTAATAACGTTATTACACCTCTTGGTAGGTTTGGGAAAGCTGAAGAGGTTGCAGCACTTGTACATTTCTTATGCTCTGATGAAGCATCTTTTATCACTGGACAATCCTATGTCATCGATGGAGGCTTAACCTCCGGAATAAGTCATGGGATTTGGACAAGCTGTAGTCAACAAGTATAAAACGTTTTACATAACCCCATTTGTACTATTTCTAAATGGGGTTACTTATATTATTTTAGGAAACTTTATAACTCTGTATCAATTTCTATAGTACTGTAGTTAGTATTAATCTTATATTAAGGCTTTATTGTATTTCTTGTTTTATTATAAACAGTTACAAAAGATGATTTGATACAAATATCATTCTTCTAATTCACCATTGTTACAAGTGAAATTTCATATAAGAACTAAAGATACAACATTTTAGTTCTTAAATTTGCAGTTGTTACGTAGTATCGGTCTATATCCGCAAACACACAAGCAAACAATTAGAGAAAGCATAAGATGGTGTTAGGAAATATCCTAAGTGTTTCTTTCTTTCCAAGTGAATCTCATTTTAGGGCTCGGTTCAGACGACCGACCCCTTTTTTTGTAAAAATTTTCATATTACCAACCTACATGAACCTCTTCTTCAGCTAACACCTCCTGTAGCGATAGAAGAAAAGGTTTTTTTCTAAACAAAATCTGGATTATTTATATTATTATTGTTAATGACTACATCCGCCTTCAATTGAGGTGAATGTTGATCAAAATAGAGTTTCGAAGCTGCATGATATCTTTTAATGAACATTTTTTCGGCTTCTTCATAGCTTCCAAAAGCCCGTTCTTCCCGTTTAGCACCTCTTTTTCTTGCCAGCAAATATACAACATCAAGATTTTTTGGCTCGTCCATTTGGCTATCACATCAGAGGATAGACTTTTAGACCTCAACTTCCTTCACCTTCACATGCTTCATATAGACAAGATCATTGACACCACTTTTTTCACTGTGCTTTTGAGGTATACGCATGAACTCAGCAAAACCCAGTTTTTCATAAAGCTTGATAGCACTTAAGTTGGTATCTGCTACCTCTAAGACATATTCGTGGTATGAAGTTGAACTAATTATCGATTTTAGCAGTTCAGTTGCCATACCCTGTCCTCTATGATTTACCGACGTTGCCACAAACTCTATTGCACCCATATTTTCAGAAATTTGAAAGGGATATTGCTTTTTCTCAAATTCATTTTTGAGAATAACATAAGCAATACTACCCATGAATAAGCCAAGATGCTTTCTAAATTCACTATATTTCAATCTTACAGAAGGTATATTGTTTGTAGTGCAGGCCGCTATAGCCGCAATATGATCGTCAACTAAAGCCGTATAGAAGACCTCTTCATTAAACATATGGGCAAATGTCTTGTAAAGTTTAGCCTTATCTTTTGAAAAATAATTCAGCCATTGATAGAAGCCGTCTACAAAGATTGTACTCATCTCATTTCTTATATTTCTTTCTGCTTCACTTGCACGAATAATATTCATAGGTTATCCCTCTATTCTTTGTGATTGTTTCAGGTCGGTTTTTAAGAACTCAAATCTTTGAAGCATATAGAGCATTGATTGGTTCTCTCATTGACATAACGATCTATTTGATTATCCTTTATTTTAATTAAACTACTATTATTTTCTATTTTATTAGTACAAACCCTTCTTAATACCATTAAAAAGGCGCTTCCTTGTGCTGGATAAGCGCCTGATAGTCAATAATATTCTGATGTAAAATTATCATTAATCCAGGGAAATTAGTTTCATTTGTGCATTTCGCCTCATTTTCCCTCGTATGCTCTCTGTAATTCCCCTAGATCAAATTTTTTCATAGTAAGAAATGCCTTCGTTACTCTCTCAAGTTGCTCCGGTGTGCCCTTGCTAAGCAGCTCATCCATCTCACTCGGCACAACCTGCCAAGATACGCCATACTTATCTTTCAGCCAGCCGCATTGCTCGGCTTCAGGAACCGCAGAAAGCTTTTCCCAGTAGTAATCAATCTCTTCTTGTGTGTCGCAGTACACCATAAATGAGAGTGCCTCGTTAAAACCGAATTTGTGCTCATGCGCGCTATCCATTGCGGTAAACCACTGATTTTCAAGCATAAAATCAGAAAACATGATTGTTCCTTCTTTGTCTGGTTCCATGCCTTCAGGGTAACGGGCGATAAGTCCCTGCTTTGCGTTCTCAAATACTGATAAATAAAAATTAATCGCCTCTTCCGCGTTGCCGCATTTATTCCCGACAAACATTAATGATGGCATTATTGTAGGTCGCTCTTCCCCTTCTGGATTGGTAAGGATCAACTGCCAGGACAAACCATACTTATCTTGAATCCATCCATACTTCTCACTGAAAGGATACTTATCAAATGGCATTAACGCTGTGCCGCCTTCGGACAATTTGTTCCAGACCTCATTTATTTTCTCTTCCGCGTCCTTTTCTCGCGATGGGTCAAAATTCACAATGAAAGACGCCGATGGATTGAACTTGTACAAAGGTCCTGCACTGATTGCCATGAACTTCTGCCCCCAAAGCTCAAAGGAGACAATATCGGAGTCGCCTGAAGGTGTGTCGTGGATCGTTGTCACATCCGTAATTTTTGAGTCCGGGAATATCGAAGCGTAGAACTCAGCTGCTTGTTTTGCTTCCTTTTCATACCATAAATGCGGAACGATTTTTTGATTGGTTTTTAACACTGTTATTCCTCCTCGTAATTTCCAGATAATTATGATGCGGCAATAATGCGACTAATATTCCTCAACTGGGATTATTCGAAAACTGTTCTTCTGAAATTACTAGTAATCCATTTCTTTTGAGTAAAGCAGTCGTGACTCCATTTCCAACAATCTTCTTACTAAGAACTTCGATTCACTTTCTAATATTTCCTTCTCTTATACAAGAATATGGCCCGGTAAATGAAAAGACGCGTATTCGATAAACGCTCCCGTTAATTAAGGAAGAATTAATTCAATAGCTTGTTAATAATACTTTCCCTTTGGTCTCTTTAGAAAATTCAACAACATCGATAGCATTTTTAACATTCTGCAAGTCATCCGTTAAATCTACCCTCATTAAACGTAACTCTTTTCTTTCAATTAGGCTTATTAGACGACTGAATGATTCTTTCCATTTATTTACTGAGACATTTTTATTCCAATTCCGTAAATGAAACATATTTGCATTAACTTTTGCTTTATTTACAATATCTGCCCAATTCACTTGTATCCCAGATAATAGGCCGATGGTTAAAAAATGACCATTAGAGTGTACACAAAAAGCCAATTCGTTCCCTGATGAACCTCCAACAGAATCAATAGCAGAATCAGCACCCATTCCATTAGTTAACTCCATAACCGTTTCAAATAGTGGTTTTTTAGATGTATCGATGACATCAGATGCACCAAGATGAAGCAATTCCTCAGTATATTTATTATTTCTAGTGACTGCTATTAATCGAAAACCTAATATCTTGGATAATTGAGCATAAATACGCCCGATAGAAGAACCGCACGCATTAACCAACAAAACATCATTCGGTCTTAATTCTAAAATTTCTGTACAAGTCACCCACGCTGTAAGTCGATTGATATACATTTGTGATGCCGTAAAATCATCAATCGAATCAGGTATAGCAACGGTAAAATCTGCTGGGGATATAACAAATTCTTGCCAAGTACCTTCACCACGTAAAGGTAAAACACGTTTCCCAAGAAGATGTTTTGAAACTAAAGGACCAACTTCTTCTACAATCCCCACTCCTTCATAACCAGGAATATTCGGTAAAGATATTCGATGTGAATATGCTCCTCTAATCGGTATTAAGTCAGAATGGTTAATAGGTCGTGCTAACATTCGAACAAGGACTTCTCTATCTTTAGGTGGATTTATGCTTTTATTTTCAACTTTTAACACATTTTTCGGGCTACCGAACTCGTAGTATTTAATACATTTTGCATCCAAAACTATATGTCCCCTTAATCTATATCAGATATATTTTTACTATAACACTTAAAATAACTACCGCGTAATCCAAAAGCTTATTCAATTTAATAGCATGTTAATGGGACAACTGATGAGCTTAAATTAGCCCCCTTGAAAGGAACCTTAAAGCATCTCAATTATACAGTTATAAAGATTCTGATTTACTTACCAACTTAAAGACATCAAAGTAAATCATTAAATTAGTTAATCCTAAATAAATGATGAGTGAAATAATTGTTGTTAAAGTACTTATGCGCCCATGATGTTACAATATCTTAGTTCTATAGGTACTCGCGGTTAAACATTTCTTTTCAATCACCTAAAAATGAAAAGAAATAGTTGTATAGCAGGATATGAGATTTAAAAAAACGCAAGAAAATTTTGGTATAAGAGGTGAATCCCCTATGATATATTAATAAATATAGGGATGAATCCCTTGTTAAATTACATTTAAAAGGAGGCCTCGTCATGATTATCAAGTGGGTTCGACTGCGATAATTAAAGGTGCAGGCCAATCATGCTCCGGAAAGAGTTTATTGTTTCTGCGCCTAAGAACGGCGATTTAGATAATAAATAATACGGAGGTAAAAAACATGAGTGAACAGATACTGAAAATAAATAATGTAGAGATATGTACTGAAAGTTTTGGAAATCCTAAGGACCCTGCTGTGCTATTAATCATGGGTGCGATGTCTTCATTAGACTGGTGGGATGAGGACTTCTGTCTCCACATCGCTGATCAAGGAAGGTTTGTTATTCGGTACGATCATCGGGATCTGGGACGATCGACGATTTATGAGCCTGGTACTTCCAACTATACAATAACGGACATGGCTGACGATGCGGTTGGAGTCCTGGATGCATATTCCATAGCGCAGGCTCATATCGTCGGTATGTCTTTGGGTGGTATGATTGGCCAGATTCTTGCCCTAAGATATCCGGAACGCATATTTACGCTTACGCTTATAGCATCAAGTGTGTTTGGGACTGAGATGGAAAAATTGCCTCCAATGGATCAGAGCATACTGGATCACCATGCGAAAAGTGCTTCCATAGATTGGTCGAACCGGGAGGCCGTCATTCCCTATCTTGCGGATGGATGGAAAACTTTAGCTGGTTCCAAACCTTTTGAGCAGGAAAGAATATATAGACTTGCGGAAAGAGAAGCAGATCGTGCCAAACAGCTATCGAGCAGATTTAATCATGCTATGCTGCAAGGCGGAGGCGAGTACTACGATAGGATGGGGGAAATCAGAGTACCAGTGCTCATTATTCATGGCACAGAAGATCCAGCTCTACCATACGAGCATGGTCTCGCTCTTATGAAATCCATTCCCCATGCTGAACTAGTGACTCTTGATGGATCAGGGCATGAGATTCATAGTGAAGACTGGAATCAAATTATCGATTCAGTAATAAATCATAGTTCGCGATAAATGGTTACCCCTATATTAATTAAAAGCCCAATTTCTCAGTGTATAACGAGATATTGGGCTTTCTTCACTTTACTATCTCGCCCTATTTAAGAAAGACACTTTTCTTTGTTACAGATAAGCGCCTGGAAATTGAATAACTTAGTAACTGGTCTTGTTGAATTATGCCATGTCATGTGCACAATCCTTTATTAGGAAGCAAAAGGTTGTTAACTTTGTAATTTTGTCTTGTTCTGATCTTTCCTTCTTCCCCATGGTTTTAAATATGAAATGACAGCCAAGAAAAGCAAGATTGAAAAACTGATCGCTGTTCCTATAAATAACATTTCTCGATTTTCAAGATATAGAGGGTTTTGTAAAGGATGAAGTGAACTCGAGAATATTGGTTTAAAATTATCATGTATCCACATTCTCATAAAATTGCCACCAAACGTTATCGCTACAATATTTCCGATCCATTTCGCCATCACCCAATAATGCTTCGTCATTCCCCAATGGGTTCGTACAGCTAACCAAACTCCTGTAATAAGAGAAGTAAACGCACCAGGAATAATTAAAAACCAATCAAAAAATTGGATAAATAAGTGTGCAGCATAGATAAGATCTTGGTCTGTTATAAAGGTTGTAGAAAGTGCTAATAGGAGCGTGCCGAACATGCCGCTGAAATATATAATTACCGAGATGATATGAGCGATGAGCCACCCATTTTTCCTCTTCATACTTAACTTTTTCGATTTTCTCTTCCCAAACCATGTTAGTACTCCAACGATGGATAATAGAATGACAAGAATCACTAATAAATCAAAAAACAATCTCAATTATGTTCCTCCTGTAATTAAAAAAGATCATGTAACCAGCTACATTAAATAGATGATTTAGATTCTTCGATTCATTCTACTTCTCGAATCATTTTTTCCATAGAAGCTACACGTTCACGGAGGTCAGTTAAATCTTCGGACATTTTCTTTTGTACCAAGATAGATTCTTCAGCAAGCTTGCGATATTCCTCATCTCTGGCGATTTCACGACTATTCATTGACTTTGCCCGTGAATTCTTGAAAAATTGTGTTACGATAACGACTCCTACCACAGTAAATAATAAAATCATTCCAAAGGCAAATAGCATTCCTGCATAATCCATGGTCATTTTCTTTTCCCCTCACTTTTAGATTTTTTAATGGTTAATGTTTTTGTAACTTCGGCTATGTTTTCTGGAGTTATCTGCAAATAAAATGGTGTGATTTCGTAATAATTCATTGCCTTTCCATCCTCTGATAACTCTAAATTGCTTGCGACTAACCCAGCATTCTCCAGGCGTTTGAGGTGCATATAAAGCAATGGACGACTCATTTCCATCTCACGTGCAAGCTGGCTGACATAGATCCGTCTGCCCTGCAATAGAGCGATGATCTGTAACCGATGTGGGTTAGACAAAGCCTCCAGCATTTTAATAAAATCATCTCCAGAAGGTAATAATGATGACAATTCTTTATTTTCATCCATAAGTATAAGGCATGAATATCCCATTCCCTCCTTCATCAAAAGTTCCAGTCCTGAACAAAGATTATTAAGGTACAGACACGTGTAATATATTTCTTACACGTGTACCTGTAATAAATATATTACACATGTATATTTATTGTCAATATAGAATTGATTGTTTATCCCAACTATTTACTCCTTTAAAACATCGGACAGATAATTTTAAAAGCCGACTCCCTGGACCATAAGGAATCGACTTTTTTAATTTGTCTTTTTTTTTGGCTCTTTTCGCAAAGATTGTTGTTTTCTAGCATAGAATCTGCCAGGGCTCTGTCAACCAGTTTATGCTGGATGGTGAGGGGAACTGCTCCGCTTTCCGCGGACGTTCGGCCGAGCCTCCTCAGCTTCGCTTCCGGGGTCTCGGCACGCCCGTACTTCCGCAGGAGTCTGCGCAGTTCCCCTCACCATCTTTAACAGAATTTTCTTGACAGAGCTTCAAGGTGTGCAAGAAAACAATGTAACTAGAAAAAATATTTCTTCTTCCTTAAAAGGAAAATCAATCTCTACTTACCTTAAATGAGATTGTTTGCAAAATTCTTGTTATTATTGATATCCATTAAGGATACATGCTCAGAAAGTTGATTCTCGCTGCAGGATGCTCGACTCCTGCGGGAAATAGCTGGACAGGTGAGACCCCGGAGGCGAAGCCGAGGAGGCTCACCGCCAGCCCCGCGGAAAGCGAGCATCCTGGAGCGGAAATCAACTATTACATTCTCCTCTACAATAGCAACAAACTATACAAAAAGAGCCTTTTTTTTTAGGTTTTCGCAAAGATTGTTGTTTTATAAGTGTTGGACGACGCGTACGGCGTGAAATTCTAGATCATCACGGAATACAATCGTTTAATTACTTGTCAGGATCAGAAACGAAATTAAGAAAATTGTCCGCATTTCTCACTCATCTACTAATCAAGTCTTACTTCATACGACTTTTCATCTATTTTAAGAAAATTCCGTCTAATCTTCCAAAATTGAAAAATTTTGTCCTATAATAGAATTTAAGTTTTGTATAGACTGTAAGGCATACATATATCTAACGGCTTATACTGGGAATCAGAATTCACCATAAAAGAGATATACACCAATGCGATGTTTCCAGCACCTCAATTCGTTGATGGACCAAAAAATTAAAATTAAGGAGAAAATAAATGACCTGGTTAATTTCTACTTTACTTGCTGTTTCTGTCGCTTGGTTAGCTTATAAAGTAAAAAAGGAAAAGGCTAAACAAAAAGAAATGAGAAACAACCATTACGAAGAGTTAGCGGCTATTAAAGAATTACAAAAAGCTTCTATGGAAACGTCAGCAGCCAAATTCGATGAGAAGGTTATTCGTTTGTCCGAAACCTACAAACGAAAAATAGAAATGTTGATGATTGAGAATGAAGATATACGGAAAAATTATAGAAACCAAGGGGAAATCATCACCCATCAAATACTAGAAAATTTCAAATCGGATCTAATTAGTAATCAAATCATATCACCAGATGAAATGATTATTATGCCGAACATTTTTATACCAGAAATAAACGGTAATAGCCGGCAGATCGATCACCTTGTACTTTTATCGACCGGTATATATGTAATAGAAACAATAAATTGGAAAGGCCACATAGTAATGGGATTGACAAGAGGGGGCAGCCGCAAATTTTCTTTTTTAGCAGATTTATTAGACAGTGAAAAAGAGGAATCGCTTATATTTGATAAAGATGAGTCGGGAGCATTAACTTTAAATACTTATGAAAATCCTATAAGTCAAGTTCAACAGACAGCTGTCATCCTATCAAATTATTTAAAAAGTCAAGATATTGAAACGTGGGTAAATCTCTTGGTATTCTTTAATCACGATGAAAAAGAGCTACACGATTGGTCGGATAACAGCATAGTTAAGAGGTTTACAAATAGTGAGCAATTACAACAGTTTTTTATAAATGAACTTACTTCCCAAAAAAGAATATATGGAGCTTTTCAGCTTAATAATATAAAGCATCTTATCGAAAGCGCTAATCATATTAATTAATAGATATGTAATACCAATCAAAAGTTTAACCGTTTTTGCAAAGCTACAATTTTCATTTGATACATCTTTATCAGTTAGTTTATTAACTATATCTTGAGCGTTCTTCAAGTCAGTATCTGATATTGATTCCTCTACTTTCTTGTCATTTGTCCAAGCTTTGGTTTCGTCAAATTCTGGACGACCCTTTACATCGACATGGCCAAGTTAGCCTACTACGAAGACTTAAACTAAAAAGGCTGAGACAAAACAAAAAACCACGACATCAAGACGAACAATTTCAGTGTAGGATCTTAATACCGCTAATGATTTCCGTGCAAGACTACGCTTTCCGCGGGTAGCCCGTGAGCCTCCTCGGCAAGCCTGCGGGGTCTCACATAAGCTACTCTTCCCGCAGGAGTCTTCGTCTTTCACTCCAATCAACCGCTGGAAAGCGCTAAAATCTAAATGTACATTGAACAAATTAGTTCGGGTTTTACTTGACTATCACACTTTTGTCCCAGCCTCTTTGTCTTGCCTGTAACCTTGTCGTCTAAAAGCCCAATAAATCCCTCTGTCATAAAATTTGACGCCAAAGTGTCGGATTAATGCAAAGGTCAGAAAACCTACCAAAATCCCCGTCATGTTAGTCATCACATCCACAACATCCGTGATACCTAGGCGAAAAACATATTGAGAGGACTCAATCAGCAGGACCAAAGCCAATCCCGCGAACATTGTCCGCCAGAAACCTCGCAACAGCAGATAAAGCATCCAACCAATAGGAAGAAAAATCAGGATATTGGCCAAAGTTTTTATAGTATTATTCCAGAAGACCGCCTGCCACTGCAGATTAACCCCGGTAATGCCATCACCGTAAGTCTTGAAAAGAATAAAAATCATGCTACTTAGAAAATACATGATGCCTTCCAACCAAACAAACCATTTGTAAAAGCGCCCACGGCAAAGCTGATAAATATTAGCCACAAAAAAAAGACTGGTCAAAAGATAGAGAGCCGTGGCTGGCCAGATACTATCAAAAGCAGCCATTCCAAACATGAGCCTGAGCAAATAGCGCCCAAAGCCCCCATAAAACCATAGATAGGCGCACAGAAAAGGAAGAAAAAGAATAGTTGTCAGAATAAGTGCTGTTTTTTTAGTCATGTACCATAATGCCTTTCATCAATTTCGTTAGTTTCATTCCGCATCCTCACCTTCCCTTTAGTTTCATGCGTGCTTATTAGGGAAACACCGTCACAATCACACCATCGATATTGTTACCCGATATCTCATAACGATGATTGGCAGGCACATGTATGGTCGTATTTTTAGTAACAGGATAATAAGAAATCTCATAGTTTTCCCCATTTAAACTAGAAGAAATGGTTTTTTTTTCTTTTAGGTATGCCATATATTCTTCTAAAACGAAGTTCTTTTCTTTCATAATCGCGCTATGAGGGAAACCAACATAGCGGATGTGCCATGGTTCATATTGAATTCCTGTTATGTCCGTTTTATCCTCTGGATAACGTAAAATGAACCCGTATTTCCAAGCGTTTTCTTCTATCCACTTTCCTTCTGGTGCATCAGCCATCTTCATTTGAGTAGATCCTACATCAAGGGATAAGCCCAGATTGTGTTCACTATAGCCAGGTGGCAAGGCATAGGCAGAACCCATATCTTGATAAAGGACACTTTGCTCACCAAAGTCTCGAAAGCCGCTTGTAATGGCGAAATATTGAAGGCCATCTTTTTCAGCAGCTGCAACCATCTCTGAGAATTTATTTGCAACATCCTCTGACAAATGAATGTCACTGCCTAACAACACGTAACCTTGTGCCAATTCATAGTTTGCAGATAAATTGACAATATCCGATTTAATACTCTCTTGGTGAACAGGATATTCACTATTGACCAAAAGCAGATCTCCTTGATAGATTTGGTCTTCTGAAATTTCAATTTTTTTGATATCTCTATTAACTCTTACACCCTCTGCTATATCAATTTTAGGTTGATCATAGTGTTGTATTTTTACTTTTGGTTCAGAAAGAGGTTCCATATTTACGAAAGTTAACCCTAGGCAAAATAATAATAATAATAAAAAGCCCCACTTCTTCATTAATCAGTTTCCTCCTTAATCTTATTTGCTTATAAGTGTAGGGAAAACTATTTAAAAAAAGAGTGGGGTAAATTTTAAATTTTTCTTAAATCCTTTTCTCGGACTTTATACTTGATCTTTTTTTCCACTATCCTCCGGTAAGCGCACTTCAAAACTGGTACGTAATATACTACTTTCGGCAGTAATGGTCCCATCATGCTGCTCCACAATATTCTTGGCAATGAACAGGCCGATCCCGGTGCCACCTCCTTGATGAGTTCGTGCCTTGTCACCGGTATAAAACATATCAAAGAGATAGGGCAATTCATTCTGAGGAATGGGATCTCCATAATTCACAACCTGAACAACCACTTTCCCAGAATCAATAAAGCCGTTAATATCCACAAACTGGCCATCGTTACCATAGCGATTCGAATTGGTAAGTAGATTTTCAAACACACGCGCTAATAGCTCTCCATCACCCAATACAGGTAATTGCGGAGTCACATTCACTCTAGCAATCAAATCATTCTTCTCGAAGACAGGATACAATTCTTCCTTTAATTGATTAAGGAGGTCACTTAAATTTATATGATTTTTTTTAATTGGCAATATGCCATAGTTCATTCGCGTTATTTCAAATAATTCATCAATAAGTCTTTCTAAACGCTGAGATTTCGTAAAGGCAATTGTTAGAAAATGTCTGACTTGTTCTTTTGTCAATTTCTCATCCTTAAGGATTAAATCTAAATAACCTAAAACGGAGGTGAGCGGTGTACGGAGATCATGAGCTAAATTGACGACTAACTGCTCTTTACTACTTTCCGAAAAATCCCCTCTTTCTATGGCTTGTTCCAATTTTTCACTTGCCAGATTAATGCTTTGTGCAAGATCACTAAATTCATCATTTGACAATATTTGAACTCGATGCTTAAAGTCACCCTGAGCGAGATAATGAATTCCTTTTGAAATCTCATTGAAATAAGCAGAATAGGGTTTTGTAAGTAAAAAGAAAAAGAATATCGAAAGCAGGGTAAATACCAGTAAAAAGACGTTAAGGTCTCCAAAATTCCCTATGATATTGCGAAAATAAGCTAGTGTATCCCCATAATTAACATTTGAATAATAATACAATTGGAGTCCTTTAAAGAGTAAGTATGTTATGGCGCTAGACAACAACATGCTTAAGCCTAACAACATTATCATTTTTGAACGAAAGCCTCGTAGAATATTACCCATTGAATGTATACCCCACACCCCATACCGTTTTAATAAATTTATTTTTCCGTTTATCCTCTTCAAGTTTTTTTCGTAATGTACGGATATGAACCATTACGGTATTCCCACCTTCAAAGTATGCATCGCCCCATACCTGCTGAAAAATATTTTCCACACTAAATACTTTCCCTGGGTGACTGGCTAGTAAGTACAAAATATCAAACTCTTTAGGCGTTAGTTCGATATTTTCACCATATAGAGTCACTTTACGTTGATCAGGAGAAATAATTAATCCACCATTTTCCACGTAGGCTTTATTTTCTGTACTTGTTTTAGGTTGATTTAGCTTCAAAAAACGGCGGAGCTGAGCATTTACACGAGCAACCAATTCTATTGGGGTGAATGGTTTAGTCATATAATCATCTGCCCCAATTACCAGGCCCTGTACTTTATCGAAATCAGATGTTTTGGCACTCAAAAATATGATTGGCATATTATGCTGTTCCCGAATGCGGCGGGTGACTTCATATCCATCCATTTTCGGCATCATGATATCCAAAATCAGCAAATCAATTACCTGAGTCTCGACAACACGAACAGCCTCTTGTCCATCCGATGCTTTAATCACATGGTATCCTTCTTTTTCTAAATGGATGGCAATCAGATTTGCAATTTCCTCTTCATCATCTGCTATTAAAATTGATAAACGTTTCATTTATTTCACTCCTATGTAAAGTGATATTCAGTAAATATCCGTCAAGACTTTCCAACCGAGAAAAAATTCGTTTTTTTGGTAGGGACGCTTCATCATGATATTAACATTCGTGGCAGCTAATTGAATCATTTAGGGCGTTCATTTATTTTCTATTATTTTTTCCATAATAATACTCTTTGGATAAATTATATATAACGGCAATGAGATCCCTCATTTTCTTCTCTTCAACCACTACGAGTATTGTTTATTTACTCATAAAAAAACTTCCAATTGTCAATAAACTTATGCGATAGTTTAAATGAAATTTCTTAAAAAAATAATGGGAGAATTCTTAACTTTTTCTTAAGTTAATATTATATTGTGCATTAATTACATTTTAAGTTATATTCTACTTTCACAATATGAACCGTTCATCTATTTAATAAAACTACATAACTGTAGCTTTGGAAAAATGATCAAATTTACACTAATAACCTTTGGTACTTCTTTAATTAAAGCGCCCTATAATGAATAACTTAGAGCTTTATTTCATTTACTTTAATTTCCCTCATTTCGCTTTTTGAGATATTAGGGAATAAATGTGAAAAAATTAAGTTGTAGAGATAAAGATTTTTCTACAGCTTTTTTATATTTCATCGACATGTAAATAAATAATAAATATTTGTGTCATATTAAAATGTAAAGTTCCCTATATGAGGTGATATGATGGAATATACATTACAAATATTAAAAATTTTAGGACGAATTGTCACCATTTTGCCACTAGCACTATTTGCAACACTTTATATGGGAAAACGCTCCATAGGTGAATTGCCGGTGTTTGATTTTTTAGTCATTTTAACTTTGGGTGCTGTAGTTGGCGCTGATATTGCAGACCCAAAGATTAATCATATATATACAGCGATTGCGGTTATTGCAATAGCTTTACTACAGAAATTAGTTGCAACTTGGAAAATCAAAAATCGTAAAATAGGCCGTTTGTTAACATTTGAACCTACAATGGTTATTTATCAAGGACAATTTTTAGTGAGCAAAATGAAAAAAATACAGTATCCTATTGATACCATTTTACAGATGTTAAGAGAACAAAAAATTTTTAATGTACAGGGTGTTGAATTAGCTATAGTTGAAGCAAATGGAAATTTATCTGTTAAATTGTATCCTGAAAAGGAAGTTGCACGCGTCGAACATATTCTACCAAAACCGAATGTACCTAATAAGGGAATTGATGTACCAGTAGTTATTGAAGGAGAGATTTATGAAAAGGTCCTATATTCAAGGAATTTAAATGAATCATGGCTTTATGAGGAGTTAGAAAGAAAAAATATTTTCGATGTAAAGGATGTCTTTTATGCTGCTGTTAACGATATGAATGAACTACATGTAAGCATAAAAAACACAAATAATCTTCAAAACCTTCCACCTATTCTACACTAGCTTGAAAAGGCAGGTTTTGAAGTTTTATATTTCTAATTATAAAAATCTGACTATAAATGGGGTTTTATGTAGCTTCTTATTCAATAACATTGCCCTTTAACGGAACAACTATATTGTCACTCCACAGGTGACAAACTTGACCTCACTCATTACAACATAAGGAATCGATGAATGATTCCAGAATTGCTTTACATTTTCAACGATTATTCCATTTTTCGTCTATATTCAATCTTAATATATCCACATAATCATCTTCTTGATAATCTCGAACCACAACTGCTTGTCCGTTTAGGGTCAGTTCCATAAGTATCTCCTTCTTTTATAACGTATGACATCAAATATATCATTTAAAATACTCCATGTTTCATACTTATTCCTGATACTCGTTTAAGATCATTAATGTTGTATTATAAAACTAAAGTAGCACTCGTTACTTCAAGAAGCACCAAATAATTAAGCTATATGTACAACGAAAATTATCAATGTTTTTTTCGAAGGTTCTCAAAAAACACAATTCTATTTGCGAATGGGTCTTTAACGGTAACCTCCTGAGTATTCCAAGGCATTGTTTCGATACCAGGACGGGAATTTTTATATTTCTTTGAAATAAGGTTTGAATGGAGTAACTTTATGTTTTCTACTTCAATTCTGATTGCTGCTCCTGGACAGCAATCTCCGTGATGCTCTGAAAGATGAATAATACAATTTTCATAAGATATTTGCATGTATAAAGGCATACCATCAGCAAATCGATGTTCCCAATCTAACTTAAATTCCAAAAATGATAAATAAAATTCTTTGGCTTTTTCCTCATCGAAAATACGCAGGATTGGAGTAGGGCTTTTCATATTTAATTTAGATGTACTCATTATATCATCACCTTTTCTTAAATTTATTTTAGAACTACATTCCTCTACTCTTTTGTAGTTGAAATTACACTGTCTCTCACACGAGATCTTTATATATTCATTTTTCTTTCAAGAAAAGGTCTCTCTAAGTATGGTCTATAGAAGCATTTATAAAGCATATTAAAAACCTTGAAAAGCATAAAAAGCTAATCAAGGTTCTCGTATATTAAATCTTTCTTTAATCCTTTCTAATTGTTCTTCTACTTCTGATTTATCTTGGGGGTAATCTTTAAGATAACGAACACAATCTTCTCTTAAATATTTAAAGAATGCCGGATAATCTAAAATAATTTCTTGGTCTTCTTCTACTGCAGGCCGATCAATGTAATAAGCTATACCTTCTTTACCAAAATAATCTTCTTCCCACTCTTCATAATAGTCAGCAAACACAAACCTCGCATATTCGGTACCATATCCTTCACCATTCGCATAACTTCTTAAGATTCGTAAAAATTTACCGTCTCCCATATGGTGATAGAAATAACTAATCAATTTTCTATTCATATCTTCCACGTTGCTTCCAACTCCTTCATCAATTAATCCAGGGTAGGGAAGAAATTTGATATTTCTCCTGATTCATTAATAAAGCCTCTAAATTGGAGTCCGTTAGAGGAAACACCTGTTATCTCTCTCCCAGCGCCAACGACCTTACCATTTTTCATGGCTTCCTCTCCCCATTTTAGCATCTGTTCGTCTGATATGATGTTTGGGTCGTAAACTGTTTTTGGATGGGAAACATTCTTAAGCTCCCCAGGTATTAGCTTTCCTTCCATGTCTAGTTTAGGTAAGCCATATTCTATTTCATACACTCCCTCGATGGAAGGGTGCTTTCTTTTTGAAATAATACACTCCTCTAAATCCCATCCTTTCCCTTTAAATGCCTTTTCGAAATTATTGAGATTATGTCCTCCAACTACGCCCTTACCTTTTTTCCTAACAATATCTACTACTTCCCATAAATGTTTATCATATCCTGGTTTAAAAGTAATATTTTTAGTTGTTTCCTTATTTTCTTTAGAATCATCTTCACTATTACCGTTCTTATTTGTTTCCTTATTTTCTTCAGATTTATCTTTCCCTCTATCGTTCTTATTCTCTGGATCTTCTTCCTGGTGATCTTTTTTCCCAGAGGAATTTTGGTCATGGTCATGATTATTGTTACTTTTACTTTTCTTGCCTGTGAACGATTCAATGATCTTTTTTAAATAAGGTTTTAATTTCGATGAAACTGAGTCACCTAGTTTTACAAGAGCTTTCCCAAAAGGAATTCGACTTAACAGTGCACCGATTCCCAGTGCAAGAGCCGTTTCTGGCGTAAGATATTTTTTAGGATTGCGGATGATGTCTGCAATCTGACTTCCGCCTGCTGCAATTCCGATTCCAGTCGATACGGCACCTATTGCCGACCAGAATCCTAATAACGGGAACGTTAAAGCAAATGCTCCAAGGACAATCAAACTTTTTTCCAAACCAGACAAACCATTCCACCAGTTTTGCAGATTATCAAATAAACAGGCAATACAAGCTTCGGGGCCATTGGCAGTAACTCCCCATTCAGTTAGAAACATAGTTGAGAATAATGCTACAAAGACAACGATTAAAGCTTTGTAGTACTTCTGAATATTTGCTTCTATGCCTGATAAAAGTTCCCTTGCTTCTGTTTTACCGTGTAACAAGGTAAATCCCAGTTCTCTCCGTTCTCGATAAAAAAGTAGCATGTATCCAAAACGCTGTCTTTCCTCAAAAACACATCTGAATAAATTCCACATTTCAGAAACAGGATTAATCAAGGTTTCCCCATCCAGCATAGGAATCTTCGCTCTTACTCGGTTCAATTCCCAATAATCGATGAGTAACGCAGCACTGAGCATCATTAAAAATACCGGTTTTGCCGCATATCCGCTTCCTAATAAATCATGAATTCCGGTTAACCAATCCGGAGCATTGTAACTAGCATTCCATATTGCGTGATCAAAAATGGCCCAAACCAAAAGGATAACAGGAAAAATAAATGTAGACCGTTTTAATTTACTTTTATACCTCACTGCTAACCCGATTCCTAACGTTACCATAGCGGTGAGCAACGAATGTCCTGCAGACATTTTATCAGGGAAAAAGCCCTCCTCAAAATAGCCTGGAAATAGTGTAAATAAATCCCAATGGAGTACTTTCCCTCCAAATAGTGTCACACCATATTCGAAAATACCTCCAGAAATAAACCGACGAGTGGTTTCCTCCAAAAATTGAAAACCAGCTCCCGTTGCCGCTCCAATAAGCGCATAATCGCTTAAACTCAATGTGGAAGCACGTCGTGACAAAAACAGATAAACTCCAATGGGGATCAGTTTTAACACTTCTTCAGAAATCGGGGTTAAAAATGCTTGACTCCATACATCTTGTTCCCTCCCACCGAAAGTAGCCGTAATGAAACGGACGATAAAAGAATTCAAAGGTACGATTAACCATGCCCCCGCCAAAAAGAAATAGGTGTACTTCTTCCAAGTTAAAGTTTTACTGCGACATAACAACCAAAATTGCAAAATGACGTAAAATGACCACAAAAACTGGACAAACATTTTTCTGGAGTCTTCCATAAAAATTAAGCTTAGTACGAACGCACATAGCGATATCCAAGAAAAAATCGTAAAGAGCCGTAAAATGAATGGATGGTTCTGAATAAATTCATTCCAAAAGTGAAAGAAAGACTCGAGTATCTTCCTTAAACTCACTTTAAAATTTTTAACCTGACTCGTCATATTGCTCAACTCCGATGCAGTATTTTTTCACTCCTGCATGATTTAAATAAAATTTTTTATGATAACCGCTGCTTCCGATTTCATACTATACCCCAATTCACCAATAATTGGAATAGGTCGAATATTATAAATATTTTTAACGATAGTATCGTTGTTCCTATGTCAATATCAAAAAAAGGGGACATAAACAATAATGTTTGATTACGCAATTGATTTGTAAATATAGGGAGGTAAAAAACTTAAAGACAACAACATCAGGGTTTTGTAACCGTCAGATAACTTTGAACACTTTTTGTTAAATTGAAGTGAACACTTTACTGGAATTTGAACTTGCACATTTTCACTTTACATAGAGCCTCTACAGGCAAGATCATGAGTCATGAAGTCAGATGTACCAAGGTATCTGGCTCATCCGAAGTAGGCAATCATGCCCACCTCTCCAAATAAAGTGCACGTCCCTACTAGAAAATAGTGCTCAGTCTTATTCAGTATTTTCAGGTAAGAAAGTGTTCAGCTACTTGGCGGTTACAGGTTTTAGTGGATAAAATCGAGGCTATGGATGGATTATTTGTTGATAGATACCTTGGTGGTGATGTAGCCTTTCAATAAAGTTTGATTAAATTAACTCTATAAACCTTAATTAAAGAGCAAAAAGGATTGTGTTTTGAGAAAAAATTTGATGATTTTCTACGTATGTTGTTCCACAATCTGGCCCGTTTGATGAATAAAAAAAATCCTATAATTTCAATACAGGATTTTGTACGAACATTATTTCTTTATCAAGATCTAACTCGCAAAAAGTGAAACATATTAGTAGTCTTCAGCTTTTGCTCCTATTTAAACAGTAGTGCCCAATGAAAATAGGGCAATCGCCAAGTCAAAAATGGCGACCGATTCCTGTTGTTAACATGGTTTTCAAGAAAACCTAACTAACAAAAAATCAGGTGAGCGCCACCTGATTTTTTGTCATATTTCTGCTATTTGATATATTCTTTACTGGCTAATACATTGGAAATCACATCAGTTGGAATGGTAAATTCACAAACTCCCATATACCCTGGTGCGACTTCGTATTTATTGAATACGATAACAAGTTTTCCTTTATCGTTAATATAAAAGCTTTGATCTTTGGCAATGGTTTTAAAGCCCAATTCACCATCCAGCCAATAAAATTTGTCGGGGTTTGCTTCCATTTGACTCCTCATCTGTTCCTTAATATTTTCGTTTATCAGGTTAATATAACTATCATCCTTAAATAAACTTGGCAAGGTTATCAAAAGTTCATTCTTCTTGTCGATCGTATCATAGGTATATTCGGAGTAAGAATTCACCGTGCTTACAACATATCTGCCTATAGCAAGAATTTGATCATTGTCAGTTTTGATATCATATCCGCTTTCTACACCCAGATGACCTCCGCCATTCTCCTTTACTGATTCCATTTCCTCCATAAAATCTTTGTATAGTTTTTTACTTTCTTCCAGGTATTTTTTGTTCAAGGTGGATTCTAATGTTTTATTTTCCATATTCGTAATGACAGGTACTTTTATTTCCGTTTTGGCAGTTCCCTCATCAACTTTCAATTCTGTAAAAGTTATCACCTTAACGAGTGAGCCAAAAATAGGTACTCCTGATAAGGTATTTGCAAGGCTTGGACTCGCATTAACCCCTGTGATGAATATCAGAACCGCTGCTCCGACCCCAATAAGACGCTTCATCATGTTCACATTTCTTTTCTTTTTTTGCTTGAGGGCTTTTTTCACGATGAAATCCAATTCATCTGGGATAGGTGTATTCTTATATTCTTTTCTCAAAGCTTCCAATTTCTTGTCCATTATACTAATTCCCCCTCGGCAATGATGATCCGTAATAATTTTAATCCCCTGTAAAGCCGTGATTTCACTGTATTAATATTTTCATCCATTATTTCCGCTATTTCCTCCAATTTTAAATCTTCAAAAAAGCGAAGAATAATAACGGTTTTGTACTGAGTGGGTAATTCATCCAAAGTATTGTAAAGGTCAATGTCATGGTATGCATCTACTTTTCCCTGACTTAAAAAGTCAATCATTTGATCATCCACAAGGGTGATTTTCTTTTGTTTTCTTAAAAAATCAATCGACGTGCGAACGACAATTTTATAAAACCAACTTTTAATCGATCCTGATTTTTGAATGGTATCGATAGAGAGAAGTGCTTTTTTTATTGATTCCTGGACGATATCCAATGCATCCTCTTGATTTTTTACATAACTGAACGCCAAACGATAAAAATCCTCTTTGTGATCATTCATACAGGTGACGAATAGTTCATTCACATCTTTTTTCTTCATTAGTTCAAAGAGCCCCTTTTTGCAAAATACTTTATTTTTATAAGCTATTCAAAGTTTAGACGAAGAAACGTCATTAAAAAGTTTCATTCGCATATTTGAGAATTCGGTCCACCATTAAAAAAATTCTGGGTTTGACAATTAGACCATCCTATTCTATCTCTTTAAGCAAACTATGTTGAATAGAAAATAATGTATTTTTTTATTATTTCTTTATCTTTTTTATGAAACTAAATGATTGGGTGTTCACGTCTATTCACGGGAATGATTTTTGCTCCTCTACCGTAATTTTAAATTTCATGACAACCATGAGGAGCAGTATAGATTATTGGAGGAATAAATTATGTCAGGCAAAACACCAAATCACCGTTATATCCATGGATTGGATGGACTTAGAGCTTTAGCTGTACTATTTGTTATTGCTTATCATTTGAACTTCAGTTGGGCTAGGGGAGGGTTCCTCGGAGTAAATATCTTTTTCGTTTTATCAGGATACTTAATCACGTCGATCATGTTGCCGGCACAAGGGCAGCGATTTACAATTAATTTGCGTGATTTTTGGATTGGACGTATGAAGCGTCTACTTCCGGCAGCCTATGTCATGATTTTGCTTACTATCATTTGGGTGACGTTATTTAACAGAGAGCTTCTTCATACAGTAAGAGGAGATGCAATCTCTTCTATTTTTTATACAAGTAATTGGTGGTTTATCTTTCATGAAGTTTCATATTTTGATAGTTTTGGCTCCCCTTCACCGTTGAAGAATTTATGGTCATTAGCAATAGAGGAGCAATTTTATATCATTTGGCCGATTGTGTTGGCAATTGGTCTATACATATTTAATAAGCAAAGCAAGTTTGCGATTTATGTCTTTAGCGGTGCAATCTGTTCTGCCATGTTAATGTCTCTGCTCTATGAACCCGGGACCGATCCCAGTCGTGCTTACTACGGGACCGATACCCGTTCATTTGAACTGTTGATTGGCTGCTGGTTGGCTCTTGTTTGGCCAATGAAGAGACTCTCGTCCAAAAAGCTTTCTGTCAAGCTTCACAATACGCTGAATATAACAAGTATCATTTCATTGGTCATCTTCATTTTTTGCGTATTGTTTGTAGATGAATATCAGGTGTTTTTGTACAGGGGAGGCATGTTCCTGATTTGTATAAATGCTGCGATCCTGATCGCTTGTGTTTGTCATCCGGCAAGCCTATTAGGGAAATTACTCGCCTGGAAACCTCTATGCTGGATAGGTACAAGATCTTACGGAATCTACCTATGGCATTACCCAGTGATCGTGTTGAGCACTCCCGTTTATGAAATAGGAAATCCTGCATACTGGCGTGTCGGTTTGCAGCTAGCTGTTACATTCATCATTGCGGAACTGTCTTATCGTTTTATTGAAATGCCGATTCGAAAACATGGATTCCGATCATTTTTTCGGAGGTACTTTGTCATCAATAGGATAAAGTGGAGAAGCTTTTCTTTTGGCAGAAAGATAGTAACGGGGCTCACCCCTTTAGTCCTACTGGTGTTTATTACCGGGATCACGGGTATGGTAAAAGGTGAAGAACAAAAGGAAGTAATGGTGTCATATCCAGATAAAGTGAAAATAAGTGGTGAAGCGACTTCCGGCAGTAAAAATACCGATACGAATCAGGAAAGCACTGAGCATCCTTCACCAGGAACCGAACAGAACAAAGAAACACCCCAAAAGGAGAAAAGTGATATACCTCTAAATCAACCGTATACGGAAATACTGGCCATTGGAGATTCTGTTATGATAGATATTGCTCCAAACTTGCAAAAACTATTTCCTGACATTACGATTGATGCGAAAATTGGAAGACAAGTTTCACAAACTATCAAATTAGCCCCTGGTTATGCCGATTTTAATCATCCGGATAAAGCAGTCATCATTCAACTAGGAACAAATGGTTATTTTACTAATCATCAAATGGACACATTACTCAACGCTTTCTCGCAGGCTCATATTTATTTAGTCAATACACGTGTTCCGCGCTCCTGGGAAGGCAAAGTGAATCAAGCATTATATAAAAAATCTCAAGAGTATGAGAATGTTACGTTGATTGATTGGCATTCCGAAGCAATTGACCACCCAGAATATTTTGCAGCAGACGGTGTCCATTTGTTGCCAAAAGGAATTGAAACCTTAACAGATCTCATTAACCAATCTATCATTCATTTAGATTTAGAATAATTTTTGATCAAATTGATACGAATAACCTGAACAATATATTCGTATCAATTCTCCAGCCTCTCTCATAATAAGAAAAAGTCATTTGCAGAGTTCTATGATGTGGTGTGCCCCCCAAAAGTTAGAGTTTATTTTAAACAGCTATTTGGCTAGTGTGAAGACGGTGCTGAACCGGACTCACGCCAGCCAATTTTTGTTTACTCCGTTTCCTTGAGCTCTCATAACAAGTTTTTCATAATTCCACTTAATTTCGCTTATATTCTGGCTGATAGCTCCAGAAAAAGCAGGATATAAGACCTATATATCGAGGAATATAAGCCTTCCCAAAACCCCGATTGCCGATTGCTCTATTTATTAGGAAAATAATAAAAAGTGGTACGCACTTTTTTTCCGAATGAAAGGAGTTGATGGGGTTTTTTTGATGGCCAAACATGTTCTGTCACCATAATTGCCATTCCTGTAAATATCAAAGCATGTGTGACTAGCAAAGCTAGCTTCGGGTATTCTCAGCACCTATGAAACTACTAGATATGGAACATATTCACAAATTCTTTTTTTAGAGAAAGGGTTGATCCGAAATTGAATAAGAAATCTCTATTTCTATCTAAAGTAGTATCTACAAGTTTTATAGCGGTTAGCTTGATATTTTCTAGTGCTCTTCCGGCTTTTGGAGAACCTGCTGATCAAAGCAATATTACAAACGTAGAACTCTATCTACAGCATGTTACGAAGGAAGACAGAGACCGAATCCATAACAGCCAGGAATTTGGGGAAGAAAACAAATATCTCTCTCCTACTCTCGACACAGTAAGTAAAAAAGAAGTAAACATCATTGTTCAATTCGCCCAAGAGCCTGTTAAATTAGGAGTAAAAATGAGTGCTGAAAATGGAAAAACACTATCTCTTAGCGAGGCAAACAATAAAGTAGAGCAATCTCATCAAGATTTCAAGGGGAAAATAGGAAAAGCAAAAAAATCTATCCCTAGCCTAAATATCAAAAGAGAATATCGTCATGCCTTTAACGGTGTTTCAATGACAGTACCGGCTCATGAAGTACAAACGATTCTCTCCATGGATGGCGTAAATGCCATTTGGGAAGATAAGCAAGTAACAGTGGACCCACCTGTTACAGAAAATAATGAACAAACAAAAAGTGCCTCCCTTGCTCTAGATAGCATTTCCCATATCGGTGCAACAAAGCTTCATGAAGAAGGCATTACCGGAAAAGGCATAAAAGTTGGCGTTATTGACACCGGCATTGATTATACACATCCTGATTTAAAAGATGCATATAAGGGTGGATACGATTTTTTCAATAATGATATGGATCCGATGGAAACAACCTACGAAGATTGGAAAAAGTCCGGAGAGCTTGAAATACACCCTTTGAACGGATCAACATACTATACTGACCATGGAACTCATGTGTCTGGTACCATCGCTGGACAAGGAAAAAATGTGGCTGATTATGCAGTAACTGGGGTTGCACCAGGGGTGGAACTATATGCATATAAGGTGCTAGGCCCATACGGTTCAGGCTCATTAAGTACAATTATAGCAGGGATTGATCAAGCAGTAGAAGACGGTATGGATGTTATTAATCTCTCATTAGGAAGCCCATCTAATAATCCACTTGATCCGTCCTCTATTGCTATTAATAACGCTGTGCAGGCAGGAACTGTTGCTGTTATAGCTGCTGGAAACTCAGGTAGCGATTTGTATACTCTAGGCTCTCCAGGAACTTCAGCATTAGCTTTGACAGTGGGTGCAAGTGATTATTCTATTACTATTCCAACAGCAGAAGGAACGGTATCATCTAGCGACAATCTTTCGTTAACCAATTTACGATTACTTGCAAAAAACTACAACGATGATTTAACTACACTGAAAGATGAAGCACTTTCCATCGTTAACGTAGGGCTGGGCTCTGTATACGATTACTGGGGAAAAGATGTTAATGGCAAAATTGCACTGATCGCCCGTGGAAATATTAGTTTAAACGAAAAGGTTATGAATGCTAAAAATTATGGAGCAAAAGCAGTATTACTGTATAATGATAACCCCGAAGAAGGCCAAATCCCTTATTATCTAGGAGAAAGCTTTAAATTTATTCCTACTTTTTCACTTACGAATGAGCAAGGCTTGCAACTAGTAGAGCTTGTCAAGCAAGACAGCGCTACATTCACCCTCGATACAATTGGCGAGCTAAAAACAAACGGAGATACATTGGCTGACTTCAGCTCCCGCGGTCCTTCCAATAGAATTTATGATATTAAGCCCGAAGTCACCGCGCCAGGAGTAGCTGTGTATTCAAGTGTACCTGCTTACGTACATGGAGAAGAGCATCTAAATGATTATCAATATGCCTATCAAAGATTCTCTGGTACTTCCATGGCTGCACCACATGTAGCAGGAGCAGCAGCTCTACTCTTACAATCACACAAGGATTACAAGCCGGATGACGTAAAAGCTGCATTAATGAACACGGCTGACTCAATGCAGAAAGATTACAGCGTATTTGAAGTTGGTGCCGGAAGAATTGATGTGTATGAAGCCGTTCACTCTGATGTACAGGTGAAAGTTCATGATCAAACTCCAAGCATTATGGGTGATAAAGACATTACCATATCTGACGTTACAGGTGCTTTAAGCTTCGGACCACAGGTTATGAAAAAACGAAAGATAACCGATAATCGAAAACTAACCATTACCAATACAAGTAACCAAAGTAAAACATTTGATGTACAAGTGAAATTCAATCAAAACGTTCCAAGTGCAAAGGATGCAGCGAAAAATAAAGTGACGCTGGATGTACCAGAAACGATCATTGTAAAGCCAAACAAAACGCGTAAGCTAAAACCATCTATTCAAATTCCATCTGGGGCAGAGCTCGGCAATTATGAAGGGTACATCTATTTTACAAATAATGAAAATCCTGAGGAAGAATATCAAATCCCATTTGGATTGAAATATATGGAGGAAGGCGTTAATGAAGTAGATGCATATTTTAAATCCTTCACAACAAGACGTGATTATAACCATGGCTATATGGGTTATACTCCAATCCTATTTTCACTTAACAGTGCCATGGAAACTGTCGATATTATATTGAAAGACGCGAAAACAGGAAAAGCACTAGGTATAATGGATTCATGGCAAGGTTTCTTTCCAGAACATAATCTTTATGGGATTGAATTTGGATTTGTCGGTTTATATTTCCTATTTACAGGAAATCCGGATAACCCTGTTGCCTATGCAAAAAAGCTTGCTGGTCCAGGAAAATATGAAGTAGAAATTGTTGCTACGAATAGAGAAGGCAAAACGTTTAAAAAGTCGGATACATTTTTCATTGAAAATACTCTTCCTGAAGTAAACATGAAGCAATTAGGCGGGGTATATGAGGTAAATGAAGAAGGCATGACGATTAAAGGGAACATATACGACAAGCATGTAGACACGATGAAACGGAATGGGTTTGATTGGGATCAATCTTCCAAGACTATAGACAATAAGAGTAATAATGCAATTAATCTGATAAATCAAACGCAATACGCATCAACACCTCTTTCAATTGATAAAAATGGTAATTTCGAACTTAAAGCTGGACTGCTTGAAGGTAAAGATGTTACAAAGGTTACACTTCAAACATTCGATTATGCTATGAACGGAATGCAGAACCATCCTGATTTCACATACACACTCGTGAATCAAGGTCTGCCATATGCAAAGCTTGTTTCTAACAAAAACGATGCAAAATACGGAGAATCTGTAACTGTAACGCTAAGTGCACATCATATTGAAGATTTAACAGGTGGAGAGTTTACATTATCATTCCCTTCTGGCACATATGAGATGACAAATGTAGCTTTAAATAAAGAATTTACTGCATTTGCGGGGTCACATAACATGAAAGCTGACCTAACAGCAGGAGATGTTACTACTGAAGGTAGTCAAAGCAATATCACTTTAAACACCCGGATAACAGGCGAAGCAGTACAGCCTATTCCAAACTCTATGCCGTTAATCGATGTAACATTTAAAGTAAACGAACATCCAAGCAGCTATATCAAGTGGATTCAAAATATTGATGTAGTAAATGCAAAAGCATTCTCATTAAATCAAGAACCGGCATCCATTCAAGGATTTGGACAAGGAGTGAATATCGTTCCAACCGTATCTCAGCTTGAAGGAGGCATTCTTGCAGATGGCTTCTTAGATAAATGGGGCACTTGGTTAGACTACACTAAGGATTTTTCTAAAGCTGGTATGACTATTCAAGCAGTTGGAGAAGACAGGAAAAAGTATACGGGCGAGTTTAACAGCAGTGCTCGTTACTTTCTAAAAAATCTTCCAACAACAGATCAAGCATATGACATAACAGTGAAAATACCAGGCCACTTTGACCGGCATGTAACAGTAAGTGATTTAAATGATATGCATCATGGCGAATCGGTTGGCCGTATGACCTACATTTTCTACGCATCAGTAATGGGTGGAGATGTAAATAATGATAACGTGATTGATATTAAGGACGCAGTAGCAATCCAAAAACATTGGGGATCGAACGAACGGAGCGCAGACATCAATTTTGATGGTATGGTAGATGAGAAGGATATGCAGTTTGTACAGAAAAACTACTTAACGCAAAACCCAGATATACAAAAAGCGCCAAAAGCGAAAAAGGTTTATAAAGGAAAAAGATTGGAAGATATTTTGAAAGAACTAAACATTCAATAGCCTTATGTCTTTACAAGGGATATCTCAAAGTTGCGAGATATCCCTCTTATTATTGTGGAATACGGGAATTGCTGGCTCAGGAAATGGCTAACTATTCTTCCTGAATGAATTAAAAATGCGCGATTTCTAGTGCTTTATTCGTTTGGTTTGTTTTGGAATAGTAGCTCGTTTCAAATTGATTATAAGTATAGAAGTGAAAAACTCCTCCTGGATTATTATCGTCACCAATCATATATATGTCTTTTATGATAAGCATGTAGAACCATTTAAAAAGGGCTTTTCATGCTTTTAAAGTGGCTTTAGCCATGGGATTCTCAATTGATTCCTGTTTATTGAAATACGGAAGTCGGTTCTTCAGCTCTAAAATACCAGAGACCGTCTTCCTCAAGGCTACCTTCGCCTGGCAGTTTTTCCTGTTTAATAGCCCTTAAAGAAGGCAGATAATTCGTATACAAAGTTTTCAAATCTTTCCCCTGAATATTCCATTGTAGATATGGCGATATTTTTTCAAGAAATCCTAGTGCCTCTACAAAATCCTTCTCCCCGATGATTTTTTCGATTACCGCTTCGATCACCTGACGTTGGCGGATATTCCGTCCCTCGTCCCCTAGTGAATCGTCTTTTCGCATTCGAACATAAGATAGTACTTCATCTTGATCCAGTTCTATATTTCCTTCCGGGAAATGATGACCATCATACGTAAATTCTCGTTTGTTTTGAACCTTGAGGGGTCCTAATTCTCTTATGATTTCTTCAAATCCGTTCATGTTCACTTTGGCATAGTAGTCAACTGAAATATCCAATAGTTGCTGTACAGTTTGAACCGTCAACGGAACGTCTCCATAGGTATAGGAATGGTTAAGTTTCGTCGTTTTATTCATACCTGGGATCTTCACTTTCGTATCCCTTGGCAGACTCACGATCTTTGTTTGATTGGTCTTAGGGTTCAGTTCTGCAACCATCAACACGTCTGGTCTCCCTTTATCGTTCTCCCGCTCATCTACACCCATTAACAGGATATGAATGACTTGATCAACGTCCACGTCCTCTTCAACTGTTTTCTCATGTAGTTCATTCTTGGTACTCGTTTCAATAGGATGATAGGTATCATCAAAAAACGCACCTATCTTAGAAAACACAAAATATAAAAAGACTCCGGATATTACAGTTAATACAATTAATATACTAATAGCAATCTTCCACTTTGACTTCATTGATACTTTTCTCCCTCCTTAAAACGTGATCGGTTCCATCTGTTCTGTTATTGCCTTCATACTATAGCCTTGATTGGACAGTTTTTGAAGGAGAGGCTCTAAATGAGTGCCCGTCGACTGGTTCTCATACGGAAAGGAAGCTAGTCGTGACATGACTCTTTGAACATACTCCTCACTATCTACATTCCAATCCCGTAATCTAAAGCCTTCATTCTTCACTGCGTCCAAATAATCCAGCTTCATATATGCTACGGACTCGTAAGGAACACGAATCAATTCACTATGAATTCCTGTAATGGACTCTAAAGTAGACTGGACCGTCAACATTTCTCCCACAACAGATTTATAGATTTTGGCCACATCATGAGTAATACCATGCAATCCTACACTATGACCATCTTCTACCATATGTTGAACGGCATTACTATGCTTTCTCATATTTGGTTCTTCAGTTAGATGTTGGTTCTTCCCCTACATCAAGAGTTGGTTCATCTTGAACCTTTTCTGTTTGATAGTCGTTGTATCGTTCGAAATCTTTGCTTCCCCCGTATCAAGTACCCACGAAGTGGAAAGTATGAGTAAAATCACGGAAGCTCCCACTCCCCCGTCAATTCAATGGGTTTGATCCATTTTCTTTTATCCCTCGTCTACCCATGTCTATCACCTTTCTGTTTTCTAAGTTACGTTTAATGATAGAGTCATAGGAAAAGAAAAGGGTTACTTATTAGTTACAAATAACGACGACTTTTGTTACTTTTTTGTTACTTTTGTCGATTGAGTTTACACTATGCTAGTGAAAATCTGAAATGGAAAAGTTTCTATCACATTTTGTTTTGGAAGAACCATCCTATTTATTAGGATTATTAAAAGCCTGTTAGAACTCAAATACAAGTTCAAACAGGCTTTGCTATTTATGTGCAATAGTTTTTAATTATGTTGATAAATGAAATCATTTCGGCTCTACAAACGACCTTACTTATACCTTTTTTACAAATTCCGATTTTAATTTCATAGCTCCAAATCCATCAATTTTGCAATCAATATCATGATCTCCATCAACTAAACGAATATTTTTTACTTTTGTACCTATTTTTAAGACAGATGAACTTCCTTTTACTTTAAGGTCTTTGATTATTGTTACGGAGTCACCATCGTTTAAGACATTTCCATTAGCATCTTTGAAACTCTTTTTACTTTCACTTTCCTCTGTTTCTAATTCTTTAGACCACTCGTGAGCACATTCTGGACAGACAAAGAGATTTCCATCTTCATAAGTGTATTCAGAATTACATTTTGGGCAATTCGGCCAATTAGACATACTTTTATTTCCTCCATTTGTTAATCTTCACTATTCATTATGTTATATAACTAATCAAGGTTGCTTAATTTTTAAAGTCCTTAATTTTACCTGTTCCATTACAAATAGAGCACTTTACTTTAATAAAAGGAATCTTCGTTTGCATTTTCCCCTTGCCTTTACAACGTTTGCACAGAACAATAATAGCCATTTTATATTCCTTCTTTACTTTTACTCTACTCTCCATTATCTGTATCTTTGATTTTATCTAACATAGTTATCGTATCAATAAGGTGATTATTGAATATTTCACGAGCGACACTTAGTAGGTCAATAATCATTGGATCTCGCAACGAATAGATAACCCTGTTAGCATCTTTGGTACCTGTAACGATATTTTTAGCTCTTAAAACGGTTAATTGCTGGGACACAGCAGATCCTTCACTTCCCACTAGGTTTTGAATTTCATTTACATTTTTGTCTCCTTCAGCTAAAAGTTCAAGAATTTTTATCCTTAATGGATGAGCAAGAGCTTTAAAGAAATCAGCTTTAAATTGTTGCATTTCTAAATTCAAATTAGTTCCCTCTCTTTCTAGATACAATTAAGATGTCGTAACGACTCCCCTTTTTGTCCATTGCTCTCCCGTGCGCTAGAAAAGGGCTTTACATTCCCCTAATGGCAATATGTTTGCATCCGAGACATTTGTCCTTATTTAGATGTTCGATTGTAATATTTATTGCACTACCCGTATGGTCAAAAAAATGTTCTTTCCCCAGGTACTCATATAAACCTGTCTTAACACTCTTAGGTTGCGGCTTGATACCTGATATCAATACAATTCCATGTTTTGAAAAACTCTTTATGATACTTGATAAAAAAGATTCACCAGTAATTTTGACCCACCAAACAGTGAAATTAATATACCTGCAACGATGGACGTTTATATTCGTATTCCGGTTTAACCCCAGAAGCAATCGCAATCGCCAATCCCTAAAGGAATAGCAATTACCCCAACAACTAGACCAGACAGAAGGTCTTTTTGAAAACTTTGTAACGTATAGCTATTAAATCTTCCAGTAAAAAACCATCTATGTTGCATAGCGCCCTTTCTCCATTTATAATAATCATAACATGTATATCTGATTATTTGAATATACCACTATATGAATTTACTCTGTTTCCTAACTAATGTCAGAATAAATTTTAGAGGTGATTTTTATGAAAATAGGAGATAAAGTTATTTATAATCGTGATTTATATCAGATTCTGTATATTTATACAACAGGATATTGTGAAATTAGGAAAGAAAAGGCGAACTATACTTTTGAATTGGTACATATGAAGGATTTAGAAAGAACTCAGGATACTTTTTATTTCTACATTGACCATATTTTTTAGTGAAAATTCAAATGAAAGGTTTCGTATATTGACCCATTGAACATTTTCATTTGAAAGATTTAAGAATGGAGCGAGAATATTGACAATGGAAATAAAAAAACAGGATCTTATACAGCATGGATTGAAGGTACTTCAATCCGTTGGTTCTCATTATATTTGTGAAGTCTGCATTAATAGTGGGAATTCTTGTTGTTTTGGGTGCCAACATTTAGAAGATGGGATTGGATGTCAAAAAAGAAATACCAGTTGCACCGCTTGGTTATGTGGTTTACAAATGTTCTTTTTAAATGAGATTGGGTTGTTGGATGATTGGGAAAACTTATGGGATCAGATTCCAGGACAAGGTTTTCGTGAAGATAACACCCCAGAAAGGATAAACATAAAGTCGTTCCTTCCTTTTGAAGATTTAGATGATAAAGCGGGTAAATTGGTAGCTGAAAAAATAGAATTATTTGTAAAAGATGGAGGGGATATTGATAAGTTAGAAAGACAGTTGAACAAAGATTTTGTTCTTAAAAATTCAATTAATTTCCACCCTTTATTTAGAAGATAATATGGAATGACTTTTAATTTATGAGGTCCCTTAACCCTGTATAATTTTGCAATTGCCTATGTACTTTCATCGTTTCCGTTATCTCTTCAAAATTGAATATACTTAAATTAAGTATGGATTCAATTTTATATGACAAATATAGAATTTGTATACTTTGAGAATAATAATGGTGGTGATAGCATGTTCAATTTTATTTGGACGTTAATATTACTTTTTGGTCTAGTGATTCTGGCTATGCGTTGTATGGGTAAAACGGTGTTGGCTCAGTTGACGCCGCCTGACCTTGCTGCCATTGTGTTTATCGTCACGTTGTCCGTTAGACCGATCAAAGCAGATGGATTAGGACAGACTGTTATAGGGATTTTCCTTATAGTCCTCATGTATATCTTATTATCTAAGTTAAGCCTTTTTCGCTGGTTGAACAGACTATTCATCGGCAATCCGAGTGTGTTGATCAAACATGGAAAAATTTCAAAAAAGGAATTACGAAGAACACGCTTTTCTCTCGTAGAATTATTGTCGGCTATTCGATCAGCAGGATACCCGAACATACAGGATATCGACTACGTGATTCTTGAACCTAATGGAGATCTTAGTATATTGCCTAACCAAGCTGTTGTTAATTTAACACCCAGCCACTTAAATATTGAAACAGATTATCAAGGACTTCCTATTGCAGTGATTGTTGAGGGAAAAATCCAGCAAAAAAATTTAAATTTGATTCAGAAAGATGAAAAATGGCTTCAGGAAGAATTAACGAATAAAGGAATTCACAAAATCAATAACATTTTTTATGCCGCCGTCAGTGATAAAGATCATTCTTTAATCGTTGATACAGGAAATCAATCATCTTGATGATTGTAATGACAATGTTTTTTTATCCTTGTAATTAACTATAAATTCTCCATATTCAATAAACTAATGGAAATGCCCCCAAATTTTAGTTTATATGTTGCAGAAACTCAATTTCATTTAATTTTCAGTACATTACCCTATTTCTTATCTCGGCATTTAAAAGTGTGGCTTCTTCAGAATGTTCCTTATATCTTTAATTTCTTCCCCAAAAGAATGGTGATGCCAAACCATCTAACAGTACCATACACACATCCCCGAATTAAAAAACATAAATACCAACCTTATATATTTTGAATAAAGAAAAGCTGGAAATCCACTGTCTGATCGTCATCTATACTTCAGCAAATGGTTCCTTTTCTTCTTCGAAAAAGCAAATAATGTTATTTTGTGAAATAATATGCTTATTAACTTAATAGCTATTTTTGCTTGAAATTAGTATATAAGATTAAATGAAAAAAGATTTTTTGGAGGCTAAAAATGCAATACGAATAAGCTCAAAATCAGACCGCTCATCCCAACCTTATTTTTTGTTATGGAATAATGCCATTTGGACGTAGCATGAGCGGCCGTGTATTTCCATGTAAAGGTATTCAATCCGCCTCTCATGTCCTGCTTTTTCCACGCCTCATTATAGGGGGTTTCTCCTACTTACCCGACGGAAAAGGACATTCAAAACCGTGTGTTAAGAGATAAAGAGGATTGAAGGATCTATATTACAAAACGATCTCCACTCCAAAATTTTTATTCATGTACGAGTGGTACAAAGTATGTCGTTTTTCTTGAGTGGATTAAACGTTCTTGATTAAACCAAGCGTCCGATTGTAAAGTTTTAAATTTAACAACCAAAGCTTCTTCTTTCTCCTTTGAAGCTACAATTGGTTGATCCAGTCCATATAAAGGATCAAGGGTGTATAAACTACTTCTTCCTAAGTAACCCTTTTCTGTACCAATATAGTTTGCTATAACCGTGTAAGCTTGTGCTCCTATCGCAACTGCATCCCACGTAACCATTGAACCTTTTGGATATTTATTAACTGAGATTTCTTTATTGATTTCCATCTCCCCTCCATATTGTCCATGCCACGCAGAGGGTATTGCTATGATATCAGCCCGTTTGACCGCTAACACACCTGATGCCTCTGGATATCGAGCATCTTCACCTAATAGAACACCGATTTTCCCTAATTCTTGAGTCTCAAAGACTGGTAACAAAGAGCCAGGTTTAGCCCATTTTCTATCGGATTTATTAAGATGTGTTTTTTGACTAAAAAACCACGATAAATAGACGAACAATAGAAGTGTAGGTTCTTCATACCGCTAATGATTTCCGTGCAAGACTACGCTTTCCGCGGGTAGCCCGTGAGCCTCCTCGGCAAGCCTGCGGGGTCTCACATAAGCTACTTTCCCGCAGGAGTCTTCGTCTTGCACTCCAATCACCCGCTGGAAACAGCTAAAATCAAATGAGTCGAAAATAAATAATAAACCCGAACAAATCTGCACACTAAGAGGCAGGTTTGTTCGGGTTTGACTTAGGCTAAAAAACTTTTGTCCCATCCTCTTTTAATCAATTAATTATTCTTGTTACTCATAAATAAGAACCATTACTATTTACAAATCGTAATAGTTACGATATATTATTTAAAGAAATAAAGAGGAGGATACAAATGAGGAAAAAATGGTTGGCTTTATTTAGTTTATTAATAGTCCTCTCCCTTGCTGCATGCGGAGAAGGAAATGAGAAGAACAGTGCGGAACAGGCATCGTCTTCAACTGATGCGGTGAAAATTTTCACTACGGTATATCCCTTGCAGTTTTTTGCAGAACGGATTGCAGGTGAAGAAGCTGAAATTGAATCACTTTTACCTCCTGGATCGGACTCGCATACATATGAGCCCACTTCTAAGGACGTAATGGCAATTGCTGAAGCAGATGCCTTTATTATGAATGGCGCGGGACTGGAGGCGTATGCTGAAAAAATCGTTGAGGCTGTAGAGGCTGAAGATGTGACAGTTGTTGAAGCAGCTGAAGGGATTGAGCTTAATGAAGGAGCCCATGACCACGATCATGGAGAGGATCATGACCACGGAGATCATGATCCTCACGTATGGCTGGATCCAATCCGCTCCATTGAATTAGCAGAGAACATTAAGAATGTATTAGTAGAATTGAAGCCTGAAGAAGAGGCACTATTTAATGAAAACTTTGAAACACTCAAGGCTGACCTTGAAGCTCTTGATCAGGAGTTTGCCACTGAACTGGAAGCAACATCAGGCAATCACTTTATCGTCTCTCATGCCGCATATGGCTATTGGGAAGAAGCTTATGGTGTACATCAGATTGCTGTTTCCGGATTGAGCCCGACACAGGAACCGTCTCAGAAAGAACTCCAGACAATTGTAGAGACAGCTAAAGAATACGGATTAAAGCATGTCTTTTTTGAACAGAACATTACGACGAAAATAGCTGGAGTCGTAAGGGATGAAATAGGTGCAGAAACACTCAGACTTCATAACCTGTCTGTACTGACAGATGAAGATATTGAAAATGATGAAGACTATTTTACACTGATGAGACATAACCTGACACAGTTGCATACAGCATTGGAACAAGCACCTGCTATAGAACCGGAAGATCACGACCATGACCACAGCCATGAATTAGATGAAGAAGCAAAGAAGATTTATGATGGTTACTTTGAAGATGATCAAGTTAAAGATCGTGAGTTATCTGACTGGGAAGGTGACTGGCAGTCAGTTTACCCTTATTTACTGGATGGTACCCTCGATGAAGTATTTGCTCACAAAGCAGAAGACGGAGATAAGACTGCCGAAGAGTATAAAGAATACTATACAATAGGATACAAAACTGGCGTCGAGCGTATCATGATTGATGAGGATACGTTCACCTTCTATGAAGATGGAAAAAAATCGTCTGGAAGCTATACCTATGACGGGTATGAAATTCTAAACTATGAAGCGGGAAATCGTGGAGTACGCTATATCTTCAAGCTTGCTGACGAGCAGGAAGGAAAGATGCCAAACTATATCCAGTTTAGTGATCACAGCATTGCCCCAACTGATTCACATCACTATCACTTGTATTGGGGAGATGACCGGGAAGCGTTGCTGGAGGAAGTCGTTAACTGGCCAACCTATTACCCTTCTGACTTGAGCGGCGAGGAAATCGCTCATGAAATGATGATGCATTGATTACCCCTTCTTGAGATAAGTACAACAATAATATCCGGTGACCCCTTCTTTGGGGAACCGGATATTTATATATATATATAGAAGTCATTTTTACACATTCAAAATATTGTATACATTCTTATGGATTCCCTGGAAAAAAAATCCGAAACGTCGTCCCCACACCCCGTTCACTCTCCACCTGTATTTCACCCTTCATCCGTTTGACAATTTGATAGCAGACGGTCAAGCCAAGTCCCGTCCCTTTTTCCTTGGTCGAATAATAGGGTCTGCCCAATACTTTGAGTTGTTCCGGAGGCATGCCGGCTCCATTATCTTGGATGACAATCATCATTCTGCCGTCTTTATGTACATTGGCTGCCGCCGTGATTTCTCCATTTTCTTTTACTGCCTCGATCGCATTTTTAAGAAGATTGAGCAATACTTGCTTCACCTCAATCTTTATCCCTTTGATCATCAGATCATTTTCAATATTTCGAATGATTTGAATGCTGTTCATCACGGCATAAGTAGACATCACGTCAACGGATTCATTCACGGTGTCGGTCAAACTGAACACCTCGTATTCCTCCGTTTGCGGCTTGGCAAGGGAAAGGTATTGATTGATGACGTCTTGTGCGTGATCTAATTCCTGTATGGAAATGTCGATAAAACCCTTTTGTTTATTAGTTAACGTTTCTCTTTGCAGGAGCTGCATGAACCCTCTTACGGTCGTCATGGGATTTCGGATTTCATGGGCAACGGAAGCCGCCAATTGGCTGACTATATTTAACTTTTCAGCTTTCATGAGCTCTTTTTTGATCCTGTTTTGTTCCAGTCGGTTTTCAATCAGATAAATGGTCAGGATCAGCGTGATCCATATGATCAGGGTAGAGCTTGCTACAAGCGGGAGCTGCTCTATTTCATTGTTCTGGATTAAAAAAATGGATCTTGTAACCGGGATGAACAAATAAAAAACAGAAATCAGGAGCATCTTGTTCTTCCAAGTCAACCTTTTATACCATTTCGATAAAGGGATCAGTAACACACCATAGATCGCATAATTCACGATCAAAAAGGTCATTACATGGTTGGTAAATAAACCAATCAACAGCATGGAGGTGAACGTACTGAACCCCATTCTCTTACCACCATAGATAAAGGCAAGGATGACGGGAATCACTTTGAAATCGTACACATATCCGCTTGAGTAAACAACGGGGAAGATCATAGTAAACACTAAAATAGCGAGATTCATGAGAAAGAACTTAAGGGTAAACCCTTTTGTTCCGCTGTCCGATTCACTCGTAACCATTTGAAAAAGAAGAATCGTAAAGAGAATAAATACCACATGCAAAATTAATTGATGGACAGTCTCTAACATACAAGGTCTCCTTTAAGAAAAAAGCGTCTACTCTAATTCTTCGACATCCTTATCGGAAATCCTTTCCAATTAGCACGAACATTCGACAAAAATTAGGACCTTTAGGTGAGGGAATTCCTTGCACCTCACCGATAAGCGCTTATTCCTAATATGTCAGAAAAAAACGTCCCATGGCAACCCAAGGGCTGTTTTCTATACATTTTTTGATCTAAATAGCATTTTTCAAACGTTCAATCCAATCATCCATACCTTTGGAAAGGGGTATGACCTAGATTCATGCGGGAATTAATTTTATCGTGCGGGTTATGGAATAATCATGCGGTTACCGGAATAATCGTGCGGCCTTCAGATTAATCATGCGAGAAAACCGATAATCATGCCGCCGTGTCGAATTTTCTTTATTTATTAGTCCTAAAAATGCACCTGACTCCCCGTACGCTAAAACTTTCCCGTGCTGAGAGTCAGGCACCGATATTCTTTTCTGAATACATGTATCTATCTGCCTCTAATTGGGGCATTTTTTATGCTTGACCCCTGCGCAAAAAAGAACGCTGCCTTGAAGACAACGTCCTCCCCAATTCCTTATTTGCATCTCCGAAAAATCCAGAGCAAGCAAAAGAACCAACCGCATGCCCTCGTTTACTTCATCGTGTACCGCCTTCAGCGACTCTTTTATTCATCCCAAGTCTAGTAATGTATTGAAAGAAGTTGAGTGCTACTGCAGCCCCTAAACATCCTAATAAACACCCAAATACCAGGTAAATAGAAGGTTCCGATTCCCCAATAAGCACTGAAGCAACCCCACCTACTGCTGGGAACAATGCCACCATGTAGCTACTTAAAGCTGCTCCAATTTGCTTGACTAAATTCAGATAAAACATCCAGGCCGCAAATGAAGCGACCACTGTAAGATATAGAAGAGCTCCTATATATGAAGGGTAGTAGGTAAATAAAATTCCTGTCCTTGAAATATCGAAATAATAAGTAATAGCACGGCTGCTACTGCTCCACCCAAACTGTTTGAATAGACTGGATTTAAGTTATGTTTCGCATTACGTGCTGAACTTGCATCACCAATGGAGGTTAACATCGTTCCCAGTAGTGCGATACAGATTCCTTTTATGTAATTAATCGCAAAGTCATGAGCCAGGATAGGATAGACCATGACCACAACACCAATTAATCCGATAATCCCACCAATCAAGATCCGTGGTTCCAGCTTTTCTTTCAAGAATATCTTTAATGAGATTGGTGTCAGGACCGTTTTAAGTGAAAAAATCAAGGTAACTAATGCTGCATTACTCCAAATGGTTCCATAATACAAAAACAAATAACTTAATGCAAAATTACAGATTCCAAACGTGATGATTGGAAAAAGATCTTTCCTTTTAGGAAATCCTTTTGGTCGTGTGAAAATAGCTAAAATAATGAAAAGAAATGCAGCTCCGAACAATCTGTATGTCAATGAAACCTCCAGACTAACAGGAGTACCCTGGATTTTCACTGCAATAAAATTTAACCCCCAAACCATCAAACAAAAGATATACATAAAGGTTCTCATTAACGACACCATCCTACAACCGGTTCATCGCGTAATCCTCCAGTTAAACAAGCTAAAGGATCCTTCTCATTTAATTTATTGCCAGTAACGAATTCCCGGTACTGCCCTCTTTCTAAGATTTCATTGTACATTGTCTAACTTCCCCCAATCAATACGGCTCAACTTAGATTAACTTCGTGAACATAACCTTTGATATATGTAAAAAATTTGAAGTAACTAAACATTACCAGACATTTTTATCAACCACAATGCTAAAATACCGGTGCCTGACCCCCGGTACGCTAAAACTTTAACGTGCTGGGGGTCAGGCACCAATGTTGGACTAGGTTACCGATGAGCGCTTTTTCCTATTACGTAAGAAATAAACGTCCCATGACAAGCCAAGGGACTTTTTCTATACAGTTTTTGATCTAAATAGCATTTTTCAAACATGCAATCCACACCCTGGAAAAGGAGTATTACCAAGAATCATGCGGGAATTAAAATAATCGTGCTAGTTTCGGAATAATCATGCGGCTCTCGGAATAATCGTGCGGCTTTCAGATTAATCATGCGAGAAATTCGATATTCATGCCGGCGTGTCGAATTTTCTTTTTTTGTGAGTACCAAAAACTTACCTCTCCCCCGGTACGCTATTATTTATCAGGTAAGCGCGGGGACGACCTAATGTCTTCATCTGTATATATTGAGAATTCCAATTGTCCTTTATAAGCTCACATTACGGCAGAAACCGCTCAAGCATGTTACGCTTTTCCCCTTTAGACGCTGCCAGACCCCCAGTACAAAAAAACGGGCTCTTTTCTAAAAGAAAGCCCGTTTTCCTATTCTTAACTCAATTTAATTGGTGAATGTATATCATCAGAATCCGATATGCTCGATAGGAAACCAATGCCTTTCCAACAGTAAAGGCTCAATTCGTCACTTACCTTATTTATTAACCAGTTGTTCCGCCAAACCGATTAGAAGTCCTTCGGTTCCACGAATGTAGCAAAGCCGATACGAGTCCTCGTACTGAACCACTTCACCAACGAGCAGAGCACCATGCTTAGTGAGTCTGGATACCATTTCGTCAATGTCTTCAACGGTGAACATGGCGCGTAGATAACCGAGGGCATTTACAGGAGCAGTCCGGTGATCTGATATAGTAGGTGGGTTGAGAAAACGCGAAAGTTCAATTCGGCTGTGGCCATCCGGGGTAACCATCATAGCTATCTCTACGCACTGAGAACCCAATCCGGTTACGCGACCAGCCCATTCACCTTCGACAGTGGCTCGCCCTTCGAGGATCAAGCCAATCTCCTCGAAGAAAGAGATTGCGTCATCAAGGGATTCTACAACGATGCCGACATTGTCCATTCTTAGTAATTTGTTTTTTTCCATCGTTTAACCTCCTCATGTGTGAAAATTTATTATCTGATCATCTTCATAATTATTCTATTAAAAAGTTTCAAATTCCTTCCTAACAAAAAACACCTTGCCACAGTTCATGATATCAATGAAAAGTCACAGTATAGGAAAATTCGGGTATTTGTTAACGAACAACACTTCGTAAACCCTCTACTATTGGAATATTCGCGAACCTTATTTCTTGATGCCGTCATGTTCAATTAGTTTCAAAAATTCGATACCGTAGTTGCTATTCGGGAAGCGCGGGGACGGACCTAGCGTTATCATCTGTAAGTATTGAGAATTCCAATTGTCCTTTGTAGGCTCTTATTTCGGCAGAAACCACTCAAGCACATAACGCTTTTCCCCTTTAAACGATGCCAGACCCCCAGTACGAAAAAACAGGCTCTCTTCTAAAAGAAAGCCCATTTTCCTATTCTTAACTCAATTTCACTGGTGAATGTATATCACCAGAATCCCGATAGGATCGATAGGAAACCAATTCCTTTCCATTTAAAGAACCATCCAGTTGTAAAATGCGTTCATTGGTGGTCTCTAAGTAGAACTGATAGTTGTTCATTTTTAGTCTGAAAAAGGAATAGGTGTTGCCGAGCAGGTGCTTCCTGATTTCACGTGTGTCAGGGTGTATCTGAATAAAATCCGCCAGCTCCTGTACGGAAGATGAAGGGATTTCAGCGATAGAATAGTACGTCCCCTTCATATTGTCTTTTAACTTACTCATTGCGGTCATAGCCCTGTCTTTAAATTTTCTGCCATCTAACTCCATAGGTCCACTCCTCTTTCGTTACTATTAAGAAGAATCCCCAATATCTCATAGAATAAACCGATATTTTTTCAGCTGGCCATTCCCCTATATAAAGAAAAGGGCCATGCCCCTGCACGCTGAATACAGCACGTAGAGGAAAGGCCACGACTTTAAGACTTCTGTTCAATCATCTGAATAAGGTTTCCACATGTATCGTCGAAGACAGCTATTGTGATGTCGCCCATTGCGGTCGGCTCCATCGTAAACGTTACACCTTTTTCTACTAATCGCTTGTGCTCTTTGCGAATATCCGAAACCCCAAACATGGTTACAGGGATGCCGTCTGCGAATAATTTCTCTTGATACTCTTTCGCAGCCGGGTGCTCATTTGGTTCAAGTAAAAGCTCGGTCCCGTCTTGTTCATCAGGTGAAACAAGCGTAATCCACCTGTGTGCTCCTGTGGGAACGTCATGCTTTTTCACAAAGTCCAGCGTGTTCGTATAAAACGCCAATGCTTTGTCTTGATCTTGAACGAATATACTGGTAATAATAATTTTCATCATAATTGCCTCCTTTAATCGTCGCAATGGCAGATTCTCTTCTGCCTATTTGTGATAAATTAGTCTACCCATCCTTTCAATAAGTCTTTAAGTGGTTCTTTGTTAAACATAAGTACTCGATATTTTCCCTTCCGTTCTGAAATGACGAGTCCTGCATCTTCCAATAGATTAAGATGTTTAGTGATCGCCTGTCGCGAAATGGAAAGGTTGTGTTTCATAACGAGACGTGCCGTAAGTTCATACAACGTCAGCGCGTTGCGGTCGGAAAGCTCATCTAGGATAAGTCGCCTAGTCGAGTCGCCAAGTGCCTTGAATATAGTGTCTTTGTCCCAAGTCATAAATTCATTATATGCAACTCATTGGTTGCCTGTCAAGCATAAGCAACTATTTGGTTGCTCGATAGAAGGCACTTAATGATTCAGCTATAATAAAAAGAATCCCCTTTTAATGTTCAGAGAGTTATTTGGACATAGAAAGAGGCTGGGACAAAAGTTTTTTATCCTAAGTCAAACCCGAACAAACCTGCTTCTTAGTGTGCAGGTTTGTTCGGGTTTATTATTTATTTTCGAATCATTTGATTTTAGCTGTTTCCAGCGGTTGATTGGAGTGCAAGACGAAGACTCCTGCGGGAAGAGTAGCTTATGTGAGACCCCGCAGGCTTGCCGAGGAGGCTCACGGGCTACCCGCGGAAAGCGTAGTCTTGCACGGAAATCATTAGCGGTATGAAGAACCTACACTTCTATTGTTCGTCTTTTTATCGTGGTTTTTTAGTTTTGTCCCAGCCTCTTCATCTTTTTATCGTCTTTTTAAAGCACCCTTTAGTGGAAGATGAAAATAGCCCTTACATTTCGTAGGAGCGATGATACGCATTTACTTTTCAGCTGAGATTATCAAGAACATAGGTCTACGGAGTTCGTCTTTCATTTCGGGCATACTTTCTAACATTTCATTAGAGGGAATAGGTTCTTTAATTTTCGTTAGGTTAAAACCTGCAATAATTAAGTCGTTGACATAAGTTGAAAATGTACGATGATATTTTATAACATTTTCAGTTAGGAACGTTGTTTCACGTAATCCTTCTAATTGGTAATTGTCAATTGCCCAATGCAAACGATTCCCTTTGTCATCATAATACCAATCCTGTTCATTTCGAGAAGTGAAAATTGGATGTTCAACGGAAAATATAAAAGAACCACCTGGCTTTAGACAGTCATAGATTTTTTTACAGATGGTTTCAAAGGACTCTATATAGTGAAAAGCCAATGAACTGATCACAACATCAAATAGCGATTTAGAAAAATCAATGTCCTCAATAGGCATCTTAAAATATGAAATGAAGGAATCATTAGTCATTTCACGAGCTTGTTGAAGCATTTTTTCAGATATATCTACTCCAATAACAGACCTTGCTTGCTGTTCACGAGCATAACGACAATGCCAGCCAAAACCGCATCCCAAATCAAGCACACTTTTGTTTTGGAGTTCGGGTAAAAGCTCTTTTAATACATGCCATTCTCCCGCACTTTTGAGCCCTTTGACTGATCGTTCCATATTTTTATATGCAGAAAAAAATTTACATCATCATACTTATTTTGCTTCATAACCTTTACAACTCTTATATATTTAGTTAGCCTCCAAACAAATAAAGCAGGTCCAATTCAATTGTGAATTTGCCTGCTATTTTCAAAGCTATTTGGAATTTTCTCTCCCCAAACGTAACCCCTTACTTTAAAAAGGATTCCTTACTTATATGTGTAACCGTTACTCCAATTACATTAAACAACCTACCACACAACTCTACAACGTTTAAATCCTCACTCGTGCCAACGGAGATTTCTTCTTTTGGAGAAGTACCAGGACGTTTCTAGTACTGCTTTTTGAATCGGGAGAACCGTCCAGTGCTTTCAGGGAGTATTATGCCTAAGGTATTGAAATCCCTTCCTTAATAAAATATTTTATATTTCCTATTATTGAATCAATGAGTTCGACTTCATCTAAGGGGTGATTTCCTAATGATCCTGTTTTCTTTATTTCGTTCTTATCAATATCAATAAATAATTTCATTACAATGTTTTGATGCTTATGATCAATAACGTTGACTTCCGCCATTTTATTATAGATATCAATTCTCACATACTCATACTTGACTATTGGAGTTATGATCGCCTTACTCGTCCAATCTTCTTCCATTAAAGGTCACTCCATTCTTTGCAAGAATAGCTGCCATTGTCACTATTGATCTCCCTGACCATTTGGCTTCCAGATTTACAATTAGAGCTTTTACCTCTTCAATTAAAGCATTAAGGGATAAAATATTAACTCAACATATTTAGCAATTGTTCCGTTGAAAGTATGGTGGCGAATTCATCATTCAAGGTAGCCAAAGACACATTATGTATAATTTCTGGATCATAATAATGGCCATCTTGATCTTCCATTCCAAATGCCGCTGTAGCATCGGATATAAGGTATGTTTCAAAACCTAAATTCCCGCTCATTCTGGTAGTTGTTGAGACGCAATGAGGAGTGGTTAATCCTGTTATTATTACCGTTTTAATATGATTTGCATTTAACGTTTCTTCTAAATTGGTGCCAATAAAACTACTATTCACTTTCTTGGTAATAACCACTTCTTCTTCAAGAGGACTAACCAATTCCTTTATGGTGAAACCTTTATTGTCGGGATAAAATACAGAATCAGGATGATCTGACTTGTGTTGAATGTGAATGACTTGTCCTCCTTTCGCCCTCCAAACCTTTAGTATTTCACTAATATTCTCTTCTGCATTTACATTATTTCGTTCTCCCCATTTTGGGTCATCAAATGCTTTCTGAACATCCACTATAATCAATGCACTGTTATTATTCACGATCCTTCCTCCTCTATGAAATTCGGTTAGTCATTTATTTATTATAAGATTCAACAAAAAGAGAGATAAACCTTTTCAATAAACGCGCTCAATAGTTGATGAATCGAGAGCCCTCATTTATATGCTACCGTTCCCTCTTTTCAACAAATAACAAAATTAACGTCGCCAAAGGACCCATTACAAGTGAAAGCAGAAACCAGTTTAACCCCTTCCTATTTTTACCTTGTGCAAGTGCAGCATTTATCAATGCCAGTGTACCCCAACCTACAAAATATTGATTATCCATCATCTGTCCTCCATGTGTTCTTCAAATCAATACCAATTATTTCAAATCCCATTATCCTACTCAAGCCAAATTTTCACAATAAAAAAGCTTACCGTGTTCTCGATGATCATATCCGGTATTAAATTTAAACCTTCTAATTTACTGCGAATACAGTTCTACTATTTTTTTTATGGGTAATTTATTTGTATCACTCAGATCAACAAAATAGGGTAACTGCCATTTTTGAGTTTTTATCGCTTGTTTGCTAGTTGGGGTATCCCAACTAGGGTAAACTCTAATGGCCATTTTCCCTTTTGTAGCACTTGTTTTAAGAATATTTTGTTTGGCAAGAATGTCTTTCGGGAAAATAAATTGTCCCCATTCATCATTACTCAAAAAGGTATTGATGACCAACAAATCGGGTGCCTTTTCATATGTATATGGCTGATTTTTATCATTTTCATCTTTTTCCCAAAAAGCAACAAACTGCCCTACCTTATTAGGTGTTTTTTTTGCGACTCTAAATCGAACTGAGCAAGAAGCTAATTGAAATGTACCAGCTCCGTAATTTGAATTTTGTTTTTCTTCTTGAATCGATTTTACGTTTAATTGATTGGGTTCATAAACTAATTTGTTTACATGAGTTAACGCTTTATTAAAATTGTTCACATCTTCACTCCTAACCTTTTAATTTTTTCAATACTCAAATAAGTTTTCATAAAAAATGAGCTTACCGTGTTCTCGATAAGCCCCCTTTTAATGGCATAAAGTACGTGTTGAGGGTCAGACCCCAACGATAGCCCGGGCCAAGCTTTTACCCGTTCTTATCTAATTTTTTTTCGAGCAATTCCACTCGTTGTTTTAAAGTGTTTATTTCCTTTATCATTTCTCTATCATCTTTCTTTTTTGACTTTTCTGTATCTTTATAGATGATTTGATTGACACCCCAATAAACCATTAAAATGCATAGTCCAAGTACGATCAAGGTAATTATGATACCAAAGAACGTTTCTAAAATAATACGTCAACTCCTCCTTTTTTTAAATTCGAAGTTTTTTACCGGCCTATATTTCCATTATTTCTTTAACAGTCCAATAACGGAATATAGAATAATCTGCTACTCAAACGTCAGCTTTTGCCCTCTATAATTGAAAAACGATTTAACTCTTTGAAGTAGTATCATATTATTTAAACTTCTTTGAAAATATGATAAAATATGGAAAAAGAAGTGTCAAACATATTTGACACTTCCATTACCTAAACGTTTGAATTTCTCGATGTCTATTCCTATAATTAATGTCTGTGAAGTTTTTGGATATAATTCATATTAAAGGCCGCCAGGTAGATATGATTTTGTCCGTTTTGCTTGCCTACTCAGGACACTCCGTTTAGGGAGAGAAACAGCAATTGAACCAGACATAGCAGTCTAATTCACATAGGAATTAGATCTGCTTCTTTTTTTGTTAGATCAGTGATTAAAATTGGGTAGATTAAATAAATCATTTGACTTCGCCGGAAGCTGAAAAATTGATTCTTCCATGTTCTATAGTCATTCAAAAATGATAAAAAACGATAAAACGCCAAAGTTAGAGAAGGGGGTGGCGTTTTAACAAACTTTATTTACGTTTTGGTTATGTTATCCTGATTGAGTTTAACAGACTTTGGAATCAGGGATTTAATTTTAAACTACGGGAATACATTCAAAGCAAATGAACAAACTAATAAACGGGAAGCAATTAGCTCATGCTCCTTTCTAAAATGGATACCTTCAAATATTAATTTGGAGGTATCTTTATTTTTGGATTTGTTAATTCACCAAATCTAATTTTTGTATAACTAACTAAACTTTATCCCAATAGAGATTTTTTAAGTAAACTCTAAAGTTCTCATAATAATTTCATGCTTCGGGGAAACAATAACTATAGATCTGAAAGATCTAATTTAAATTTAGAAAGGAGAATGAATGTGAATAAAAAGTGGCTTCTCTTGCTAACAAGTATGTTCATTTCTGCTATGTTAGTTGGATGTAACTTTGGGGATCAGGACCCACCACCTCCTGAAACAGAACAAAATGGAGATCAAGATCAACAACCAGAACCGAATCCGGCACCCGAAGAAGAGCAAGATCCAGACCCAGGAGAAACTCCTGCAGAAGAGCTTGAAGAAGACCTAGAAGAGCCGTTTGAAGATCCAGACGGTGATGGAATAGACGAAAATGATCCCAACCCAGAAGAAAACTAATACCAATTAATTGCAAAGTAATATAAATTGATATTAGAACTAAAAAAGTAAAAGAGCCAATCCTTTTAAAGAAATAAGGAGGTGGCTCTTTTCTCACTTCCGAACTTCTGCAAGATAGACAAAAGAAATAATATGGTCTATCCATTTATCAACCCTGGATTGATCTTCAATTTAGTGACCCGATTGCAGAATAACTATAATATCACTCGGAATTCACCTAGTATAAAACCAGAAGTACTTTCCCTAACAAATATGTACTTATGTCCCATTGTCTTTTTTGAACGGTATCATCATACTTAAAATTGACACCGCTATCGAACTTAGAATAAACCATCATTCATACCCAAGCACCATTCCAACATCTGCTTTGATGACTACATTTATTAACATTTTCCGACAGATTCTTTACAAGAAATTAACTTGAGAAATAATAACTCCGTACACTATCATTGCAAGTAGAGGCATATTCAACTAATTGCCAATCCCCATTGAAAACTATTTCAACCAGTCTTGCTTTTAAACAGTCCCTAATCGTTCTAAATCGTGACCGTTCCACATTTCACTTTGATTGCCATCTTTGTCTTACTATTAACCTCTCATTCTCTAAGAATAAGGGGTTGATATATAAATTTACATACAGGAGGCATTCCCATGTTGAAGAAATCGATGTTGTTTGTTTTTGCACTGGTTCTCTCATTCGCTTTATTCCTGCCGACCGCCTTTGCGTTTCCGCCTGGCACACCGTCCAAGTCTACGGCCCAATCACAACTGAACGCTCTGACCGTGAAGTCCGAAAGCTCCATGACCGGCTACTCCAGGGACAAATTTCCGCACTGGATCGGGCAAGGCAGTGGCTGCGACACCCGTCAGTTAGTGCTCCAGCGTGATGCTGACTACTACAGCGGCAGCTGCCCTGTGACGTCCGGCAAATGGTACAGCTACTATGACGGTGTCACCTTCTACGATCCTTCCGACCTTGATATCGATCACGTCGTCCCCCTTGCTGAAGCGTGGCGTTCCGGTGCCAGCAGTTGGTCGACACAGAAGCGCGAAGACTTCGCCAACGACCTGAGCGGCCCGCAACTAATTGCGGTGAGTGCCAGCTCCAACCGCTCCAAAGGCGACCAGGATCCATCGACGTGGCAGCCACCGCGTTCCGGAGCAGACTGTGGTTACTCTAAGTGGTGGATCAGTACCAAGTACAAATGGGGTTTAAGCCTGCAATCTTCAGAGAAAACCGCACTTCAGGGCATGCTGAACAGCTGCGTTTACTGATTTGAATAACAGCAATGCCCGTACGACCGGCTCGTACGGGCATTGTTCATACCAAACACAATAGTGGAGGAATACATATGGATAAGATATCAACGATTTTCACCGCAACCCATGGTGTCATGACCTCTGAGGTCGGCGTGATCAGCGGTGAGCTTGAACTTGTCACCACCTGCGATAATGATGGCGTGCTGACTCTTGCTGTGACATATGTTGGGGCTGAGGAGTGGTATTCGCTGCCGGGTGAGGAGTATCGTTTGCATGATATACGTGATCATAAAGTGGTTCATGAAATGCTTGTGAATGTGTTGGCGCGTCCTTGAAACAGAGGGACATAGCAAAACCCCTTTCAAAAAACGATGCCTGCCCCCGGCACTTGAGTAGAAGAATATAAATCAATCCGGATGATTACACGTGGCAGGACAACATCGTTGAGTCCTGCCTTATTTGTGTTTTGTTTTTACTGTGAGGGATGCTTCATTTAAAAATTTTATGGTATGATGATTAAATTGTTTGCCATAACAAATACTTATGTATATTCATCTTAGAAAAGAGGTACTTATGCAAGAGACTGTATTATCCAAACAACATTGGTTTCTCATCTTCACACTTTCGTTACTGACATTTGTTCTCGGGACAAGCGAATTTGTCATCGTCGGGATCTTAACGGAGATTTCCTCGAGCCTTCATATAACGAACGCAACGGCAGGTACGCTTGTATCAGCGTTTGCGATTACCTTTGCCATCGCCACCCCGATCGTCATGTCCGCAACAAGCCATTTTCCAAAGCGTAAATGGATGTTGTTTTTGATAGGGTCATTCATCATTCTGAATGCTTTGTGCGTGATTTCGACAAGTTACATCATGCTCCTGGTACTCCGAATGCTGACAGCCATTGTCACAGGCGTTTCAATTTCCCTTGCCATGACAATCGCGAGCGAAGCGATTCCAGTGACAAAACGCGGAGTGGCCATTTCCTTCGTTTTCGGTGGATTCACTCTGGCAAACGTGATCGGAGTTCCCATCGGTACGGTCATCGCGGAGTGGTACGACTGGCATGCCACATTCCTTTTGACGACGATTCTTGGTGTGGTTGCCTTTTTGGCATCTTTTATGAATTTGCCCAGTAAGCTCAGTCAATACCGCAGTTCCATGCGTGATCAGTTTTCTTTATTGACTCACCCACGGATCTTGATGGCTTTCTTTATCCCGGCTCTTGGGTTCGGCGCAACCTATGCGGTATTTACGTATCTTGTCCCGATTCTGGACATGATGGGAGCACCAGGCGACTCCATCAGCTTGATCCTGTTCGCCTACGGATTCATATCGATCTTCAGTAACATACTGGCCGGAAAGATTGCCAGTCACAATGCCATCGGACGCCTCCGATTCGTTTTCCTTATCCAGGCCTTTGTCCTGATCGGATTGTACTTTACGACCGGCCATTTTATCATCGGCTTGATCAACATTGGCCTGATGTCCTTGATGGCGATCCTGCTAACCACCTCAACCCAGCTTTACTTAATTGACCTTGCCGGTGTGTATCAACCTAAAGCGACAGGACTCGCCGCTTCCTTGATGCCCGTTGCAAGCAATGTCGGTATCGCCATGGGATCGGCACTCGGAGGGCTTGTCTACCATCAAGGGCCATTGATGAATGTGTCACTTGTCGGTGGTGTGGTTGCGCTTTGTGCGAGTCTGTTGACTTTCTTGAGTTATCGATTGGATCGGAAGCATGAGAGATTAGCGTAAATTGCGAAAAAGAAAAAGGGGGCCAGATCCTCAACACGCTATAACGTGTTGAGGGTCTGGCCCCAAACTTCTCCTAAACGTCATGTGATGAATCAATAAAAACGTCCATGATCTTATCACAAATATCATGATGAATAGTCCCGTCAAAATTCAATAAAACCACCACTCCCAGATTGAGCTCAGATACCATGGTCATCAGGGATCTTACACCTAACTGACCTCCCCCATGTTCAACGATTTTATATCCCCTATAAGTATCTGTAAACCATGCAAGTCCATAGCTCCTGACATCACATCCAGGCGCCCTCCATTCTTCGCTTACAAGATGGATGGGCTTTTGCATTTCGCCTATTAAATCTGATTGTAAAACAGTAGATTCTTTATTCAAATGGAATGTTAAATACTTGCCTAAATCATTGGCGGTTGAATACAAATACCCGATTGGCGCCGAGATTGGGTTGATGGGAAAAGGCGTTTCTATTTTACCCTCGCCTACATAATATCTGGCACTGTTCTGATCTATTTCCACCACATGTGAGTCACTCGTTGTCCGTTTCATACCCAGGGGTGTGAGGATGTCATCGGTAAGGGATGCTTCCCATTTGCTTCCTGTCACCTTTTCAAACAGATCGGCAAGAATCACATACGCATCTGTGCAATAATTCCATCCCTCTCCTGGCGGGTATTCCAATTCTACTTTTTCAAACCATTTCGTGATATCTTCGCGATTTTTTATACTAGAAATCTCTTCTTCTGTCAGCTGATAATGATCCAATGCTTCTTGAAATTCCGTCGGTGTATCTGAGAATATTTCTCTTACATTCGGAGCAATCATATTGGCGATTCCTACTTCTGAAGGAAAACCTGCCGTATGAGACAACACATGCCTGATCGTGATCGCGTCACTATGCTCTTTATTCTTCGTTCGGAAGTACGGCAAATAGGTAACAACCGCATCGTCCAATCCAATTAAATTCTTCTCTACAAGCTGCATAATGGAAAGGGCCATAAAGTTCTTGGATATACTTTGAATGCTCATCCATGTATCGCCATCAATCTGGCGTTCTGCGTTTCCGATCCGGGCGTTCCCAAAACCTTTAGAATAAATCGTCTCTGAGTCTTTCACAATAGCAACGCTTACTCCGACTCCCTGGTGATCATGAAGCAGGTCATTTATGTATTCTGTTATTGGGTTATATTGTTCATTACATGATTTCATACGAACCTCCATACATGTATTTCTAAGTCCTGTAGTATCTCTTATTCAAAAAAGGATTCAGACCGCGAAAAAATCAAAATTTGTAAGGGGCCTCAACTTGTCTCTACTGTTCTCCACTTTGGATTGAATCGCTGCCGACATTCAATCCGTATTACTGCTAAAATATGGACCACAATACCCTATTTCGTGTGTTTGTATATAAGTCCACTTGAATCCCTTATCTACTATATAAATATCTTGTTCCTCTATTAAGTCATCTGTTTTAAGCATCGAGGCTTTTTCTAGAAGAAGAGCATAATCTGAATGTTGATAAAACACATAGCAATCATTCTTTAGTTGTTTAGTAAAAGCTACTTCCGCTTTGTCTCTTTCCAGACAATCTTTTTTCATATAACTGAACAGGTGCCATAGATAGCCACATGAACCACCAGTATCATGAAGGAAAATCGATTTCTTATCTTCTTCGCTTAAATGAGCCGCAAATTGATCTTCCCATTTCTTTCGTAAGTACGGACCCCATTTTGGCATTTCGATGATCTTTATCTTCTGAGCTTTAAGTCTATCGTATAGGTCGTTCATCTTTGTTCCTCCATAAGTAAATCTCCCATTAAATCCAGGACTCTTCTTCAAGTATCCTATTCCACTCAATACCAATTATTTCAAATCAACTCCAATAATTCCACCCTTTTTATCTCTTGCTTTTCAATCACATAAAGAAAACGGTGACCACCGTCCTGTAGGTGTAACGACTCACTCAAAGCCGAACCCTGATGAATACATGATCCTAAAGGAATAGGAAGAAGGATTCAACCTTTGAAAAGTGTGATGATTCACAAAATTTCAACTTGTTAGAAGGTTATTCAATCCACTATCATTTCAAGTAGAAGCGCACTCAACTTATGGACAATCCCCTTTAATAAATCACTTCAGCTGATGAGTCTAATATACGATTGTAATGAAGTTGCCAGACAGACTAATCAGTTTGTCTGACATTTTTACCTTTTCATTCAATCAACGTGCCTGGGTTAACGTTCAGAGCGTTCAGTTGTGATTGGGAAGTGGACTTGGATGGTGTGCCAGGCGGAAACGCAAAGCGGTCGGCAGGAATAAAGCGAACGATAGAACCAGTGCAAAAACAAACAACATCGATTTCTTCAACATGGGAATGTCTCCTGTATGTAAATTTATATATCAACGTCTCATTCTAAGAGAATGGGATGTTAATAGTAAGCCGTCAGCGAGAAGGGTGTAGTACAATCTATCCATTGCTAAGAAAAGTGTTTGTTCGGTTCCATGTTACAGAAAGGGATCCATTACTTTTGCAAAATCATATCGATATGGGGGATGCCATCATCCAGATAGGTTTTCGTTATCGCCCTGAATCCATATGATCCATAGAACTCCCGCAAATATTCCTGAGCCTGAATCCTCACCGTTCTTTCCCCTAATTCATCAAGAATGAAATCCAATCCTCTTTTTACTAATTCACTTGCCAGTCCTTTACCACGATATTCATCCTTCACAAGAACTCTGCCAATGGACGGTTCTTTATACGAAACACCTGCCGGTAAAAGTCTTGCATAAGCAACCACCTCCCCGTTTTCTTCTTTATAAAGATGATACGCGTGCAGATCCTTCCCATCCACTTCCAAGTAGGGACAATGCTGTTCCACCACAAAGACCTGGGTCCTCACTAGTAAAATCCCGTACAACTCGTGAGTGGATAGTTCATTAAAGCTCTTTAATTTCCAGTTCATTGATATTGGACACCTCTTATGTACTGTTTTTTTGTGTGGGTTAGAGAACCGTCCCCATACTTACTTTCGATTCTATTCCACAATTAGAAAAAGGTCGAGGATTATACATCCCGACCTGTCAAAGTTTACTTCATGTGGAATATGCCTTTGCCGACAAACTTTTTGTATCCCCAAAGGCTTAAAACAGCATGAGAGGCACCCACCATGCTAATACCATTCCAAGCTTAACGACATCTGATATTGTAACCATAAACAATCCATATCCAATCAATAATCCTGCAATAACACAGTTTAGTGCCCAAAATATCCTCTTTCCTATTTTAATCACCTCTCTTTTATGAGCAGGCATATGCAAAAACATAACCGCATATTGCTGAACATGCCACCCCTTCGATAACGTTTATTAACGCCCAAACAGAAGCATGCACACACGGACTAAACTCAAGTGTCTTTTTATCTGCAGATATTCCATTAAATGCTATGTGATTAATATTACTAAATGTTTTTCCATTTTTAAATACCAGTTCCTCCATATGCAACCCTGCCACTAGATCGCTTACCTCTAGACCACTTTCTTTAAACCACTTTAATGACTCCCTATATTCCTATTACTATGAAGTTTTCCAGCACTCTTCTTAATTTCTTTCTTGCTCATCTCCGTAATTCCATCAGGAACATCCGATGCAGTTATAAGGGATAGCGTCAGGAATTTGCAGGAAGGTTCAATATTAAAAAACCTAATTTTTCAGCATTAAATGAGAAATTAGGTTTTTCATTAATAGAAAAAGGCTTATAAGTATTTATCATTAATCACTTTCATATGGTGTAACTCGTGCCCGACAATTCCATATGCAATGGTACCTACCGAAACTGGGCTGTTCATTACAGTTCCATTACGAACCCATGCTGCATCATCAATGGTTGAAATAAGGCTTAACGTGTTGGAGCGTACTATGTCTAAACCAGCTAGTAACTGCTCCCAGGATAATTTGTTGAAGTTTGCCGAAGAAACATATTGATCCTGTTCCATTGCTGGGAGTGATGCACTTTCATTTCGTGCAATGGCAAGCATTCGATACGACATCACACGTTCCGAGTCGGTCATATGTCCAATCACTTCTTTTAAAGTCCATTTCCCTGGTGCGTATGCCCTCCTTGCTGACTCCTCCGATACGCTGCTTAAGAGGGTAATCGTCTTAGTTCGTTGCTTACTAAGTATTTCTTCAATATCTCCATCCGGCACAAGACTAACATACTTATCATGCTCAGGATTTTCAATACATAATGGTCGTGGACGCACAAGGATCCTCCTCATCGGAATAGTTAATTCTGGTTATAGGCTAATATTCGACTGTCTAGAAGATATTTCCTTTATTTTTGATATTTAATTTCATTACCGCAAAATAGTTGCAAATTTAACAACTTTATTACCTCTGTACAACTGATTAATGCAGTTTACTCAAGAAAAACTTTAAACAAAAAAGAAGCTCATCCTTATTCCGGATAAGCCTCCTTTAATTTAAGTGTATTTCTTTTCATATATTCAATAAATGGTATATAAACGAGTATTGGTATTAAATGATTAGAGGATTATTTCAAATATTTTTTGATAACCAAAAGGTAAGATCGAAGCAATTAACACACTTACTACTATAAAAGAAGTTGCTAGAACTCTGTATTTTAAAATCGAAATTTCTTTTCTTTGATAAGCTATACTTAATACTTTATTCATAAAAAAAACAGTAACAAAAATTATTATAGCTGAAAAAATACTTGTTAGAATTACTGGCATTTTTATACCTCCCTTAACAAAGTTTATGTATTTTACGAACGCTCCCTTAACATACGAAATAGAAAGAAAAAAATTTCTCAACTTCCTTATCCTGCCCTTTAACTTAATACCAATTATTTCAAAAACATTTAATCCTTACAATGATTTTATTCCGCAAAAAAAGCGCGATGTTAAATAATCGCGCTCGTTTGCTAAACAATTAAATTTATACTCGATCTTACACTCTGACACATTTTTAAAGCCTCACATTTTAACCTAATCCATATTAATTCTAATATAAAACCTTGGAAACTTTATATTATTCATCCAAGATTTCATTAAAAATTTGACCTTCATTTATTTTAATTATTTTAAGTCGACTGGTGTTTTTGATAAATATGGTTTTGTATTGTTCTACACCGTTCTTATCAATGAGAAGAAGAACCCGTTTACCTTCGTTATCTGTTACATTTTGAAAGCTGACCCGCTCGTATTCGTAACTTTCTATCATTCTACTTTGCGGTCTGAAACAACTCCCCTGTAAAATAGGTCAAAAAACTTGTCGAAGTTCAGGGAAGACTATCGACCCAACGATTAATTTGGTTGATGACCACAAACGTTACCAGGCACCAAAAAGGGACCAGAAAATGTATATTCACAAAATGTTCAAAATTGTATTGTCAAATGTATATGAGTGCAGTATTATATTATTTGTAAGCGGAAGCATATGCCGTTGCCCATTCCTTCCTTTTCGGATTGAATATCGAACGGAATACTTGATTTCGCAGGAGGAAATAAAGTGTACAGTAAGGATACTATTTATATTATTGGGGACTCAAAGACCACATCCAATAATCCGATTATGCAGCAATATAATGCTTTTTATATCGGATTAGTCATCGATAGGACGACTCATTTGATCGTTGATACCGATTGTTCAAGTACCCTTTCTTTGACTTCATCCTTTGTGAAGCAATTATTCTTTGGACAATCAATGATGAATATGGATAGAGTCATACATGAAATTGAGACACGTTATTTTGGTGCATCCCAAAAGGCTTTGGCCGTAGCCTTCAAAAACGCGCATATCAAATACATGAAAATCATTGAAACTTAATGCTGCTTTTTCTATTTTTGTAGATTAAATCCAGCTATTAGAAAGGTATTCCCTTTCTAATAGCTGGATTTTTTATTTTTAACATTTTAAAAGGGGGAAACAAAATGATTCAAGATGGCGTGATTTATATTAGCTTGTTAATAGCATTTGTTGCCATTATTGCTCTTGCAGAAAAACAGATTGGGGGAAAATTTTTCAAATATGTACCTGGAATTGTGCTCATTTACATTGGTTGTGCGCTCTTAAAAACGTTTGATGTCTTTTCGACAAGTGACTCTGTTGAAACAACATACAGTACGGTCAGGGGGTTGCTCTTACCTGCAATGCTGATGTTAATGCTTCTGCAATGTGATTTGCGGAAAATCATACGCTTAGGGCCGAAAATGATCTTAACTTTCTTAGCAGCATCACTGAGTATCGTGGCAGGATTCACGATTACGTATGCTCTATTAAAAGGTTTCTACGCAGAAGGAACCTGGAAAGCTTTTGCGGCCTTGACGGCAAGCTGGACAGGCGGATCTGCGAATATGGTGATTTTGCAAGGGATCCTCGATGTTCCGGAAAATATTTTCGGCTATGCACTCATTATGGATACCGTGAATTACTCGTTCTGGGTCATGTTCATGTTCTGGCTCGTTCCTTTTTCAGCCGTCTTCAATAAGTGGACGAAAACAGATACGAGCTACATGAAGGGGATTACAACTGAACTAGCAGCTACCTCAGAAGAAACGGAATCAAAAAGCTTTGGATTTGTAGAATTACTCTCTTTCATAGGTTTGGGATTATTCATTTCCGCTTTATCAACAAAGATAGGCGGCATGTTACCTGTGTTAGGTGCTGCTGTTAATGCGACCACGTGGACGATCATAATCGCATCAGCTGTTGGGTTAATATTAGCGATGACAAAAATCGGACGTGTTCCCGGCTCTTTTGAGCTTTCAAAAGTGATGCTCTATATTGTCATTGCACTGATCGCCTCTCATGCCGATTTCTCACAGTTATTCCAAGCACCTATTTATATCATTTCGGGCTTTATGATTCTGTTTTTCCATGGCTTGATCATGGTCATTTTGGCTAAATTATTCAAGCTTGACCTTTTTACAATGGGAATTGCCTCTTTAGCGAATATCGGAGGCGTCGCATCTGCTCCCATCCTTGCAGGCACCTACCATCGTTCACTCATCCCTGTTGGTATTTTGATGGGTGTATTTGGAAGTTTACTAGGGACGTATTTCGGTATTTTGGCAAGCAGCATTTTATCTGCCTTATAAGAAAGGAGCATAACGATGAATATTCAATCCATTCAATTACAATCAGAATCATTGCCTTTAAAAAAGCCATTTAAAACAGCGCTTAGGACCGCCACGGAAGTTGAGAACGTCTTTGTCTATGTCCGATTGGAGGATGGACTCATCGGAGTTGGAGCTGCTGCACCGACACTCGCCATTACGGGAGAATCAAAAGAAAGCATTGAAACAATCTTGAAGACGGTGCTTACCCCGCTATTATTGGGACAGGACATCAGAAATATCCATCAGCTTTCACTCATGATCGAACGCTCGTGTGTGGCGAATACGAGCGCAAAAGCCGCATTGGAAATTGCACTGTATGATGCCTTATGCCAGCATCTTCATCTTCCACTCTACCAATATCTTGGCGGAAGAACGAATAGCTTAACAAACGATATGACCGTTAGTGTTGGAACGGTGGAAGAAATGCGTGAGGATGCGCGCCAAATCATCAAGGATGGTTTTTCTACCTTGAAAATTAAAGTCGGAAAAGACTGGATCAAGGACGTAGAACGAATCAAGGCCATCCGAGAAGAAGTGGGAAAAGGCGTTTCGATTCGTGTGGATGCCAACCAAGGCTGGACGCCACGGCAGGCTGTCTCGATCATTCAAGCTTTAGAACAGGCTGATACGAGATTGGAATTAATTGAACAGCCGGTCCATGCCAGTGATATTGATGGATTGAAATTTATCAGACAGCATGTCAATACACCGATCATGGCAGATGAAAGTCTATTTTCTCCACAGGATGCCTTGCGCCTGATAAAAGAAGATGCGGTGGACTTTCTGAATATTAAGCTAATGAAAACGGGCGGAATCAGAAGAGCGATGCAAATTGCCGATATGGCGGAAAGAGCGAATATCCCTTGCATGATCGGCAGTATGATGGAATCTTCTATTTCTGTACTTGCAGCCGCCCATATTGCGACAGCTCATCCAAACATTCAAAAAATCGACTTGGATGCACCGCTCTGGTTAGCTAACCAGGATTTTGATGGAATCGAATTTATCGGGGATGAGGTCCATTTAACATCCCTGCCGGGTCTCGGGCTTCACCGAAGATCACTTAATGTGTCTTCGTGAAAATATAAATATGAGAGGAGTTTTATCATGAAAAAGACAAAAAGATGGGTGCTGGGTTTTATTGCGGCCACGCTACTATTAACAACATTGGCATTCCAAGTATCCGCCAAAGCCCCTGAATCATTTAAACCAGGTAAGACCGCCTATGTCGATGTATCCGTATCGACCCAATGGACAACGAATGGAAGGCACCTTGTCAGAGATATTGATGCCCCTTCTTTAAGCAATCCGGTTGATCCGTGGCAATGGTCAGCCAATATGGAGGACAGCGAGGTTCGGCGCTGGCTGACAGGGAAGCTTGAAACACAAGCAGTCTATGGAACGAAAGTCACAATCTTACAAGAGGACGGTGACTGGGTGCAAGTCGCGATAGACGGTCAGCCTACTCCACGCAATCCTTTAGGTTATCCAGGCTGGATGCCAAAGGAACAATTGACATTGGAAAAGCGCTTAGACAATTTCACCAATTCTCCGTTTATGATGGTAACCAGTCCTACAGCCTGGTTATATGACGGTAAAGAGCTAAAAAATTCATTTATGGAAATTAGCTTTAATACTCGCCTGCCTGTGCTGAAAGAGTATGGAGATGTCGTCATGGTCGCAACTCCTAATGATGGAAACAAATTTATGAAGAAAGAGGATGTTGCGATTTATCAATCAGAAGCCGATATCCCAAAGGCAACACAAGAAGATTTACTTGAAACAGCGAAGAAGTTCCTTGGACTACGCTATTTGTGGGCCGGTGTATCCGGTTTCGGGTTCGATTGCTCAGGATTCACCTACTCGATTCACAAGGCTTTTGGCATCACGCTTCCACGGGACTCTTCTCCCCAATCTCAGAATGGTAAAGAAGTCAACAAGGATGAAATTCAACCCGGCGACCTATTATTCTTTGCAAGCAACAACGGAAGTGGATCCGTTCATCACGTCTCCATGTATATCGGTGACGGTCTGATGATTCATGCCCCTAACGCATCTAAGAACGTCGAAATTATCCCTTTGAACACTCCCGGATATATTGAAGAATTCTCAGGTGCCCGTCGCTACTGGGAAGAATAATAGAGAATAATAGAGAAAACTAGATATTCTAGCCAACAAAACCCGGAAAACATTAATATAATGCGAGATTGGTAAAAAGAATACAAAACCTTTTAAACTGTTTTTACGCAGAATCCCAAGCATCTTCATTCCACTGATCCTGCCCTTGTAGCATCAGGATTAATAACCGGTATTACAAAAACGATTGTTCAAGCAGGCTGGATTGTAGCAGATTCATAATTAGCTATTATATAAACTGTTATACGATCTAGTCTGTTTTCTTACCTTGGAATCTTAGTCGGAATAAACGCAGCAAAAAAATTTGGAGGATCACCTTTTAGCTACTAAAGCTTACACTGTCTGGTCAACAAATTGGTTGTTTAATTTAATAAGCTATAAAAATATGATTTCAAAGGAGAAACATGATGAAAAAATGGACAAGCTTTGCACTAATTTCTGTTCTGGCAATCTCACTACTTGCACCTTCTGCTTCTTTTGCAGAACCAAATGAAAAAGCATCGCCTCAAGCACACGTTGAGTATCCTGTTTTAACAAAAGCAAAAAAGCCGGAGGAAGTCGGATTTTCCTCTAAAAAACTTGAAAAAGTGGATCAGTTGATTGAAAAAGAAGTGGCCGCCGGTTTTCCTGGAGCAGCCCTGATTGTCATAAAAGACGGGAAAATCGTGAAGAATGAAAGTTACGGCTATAGGCAAAAGTTTGACGGACATACACCGCTTAAAAAGTTTTTGAAAATGGAAAACGACACCCTGTTTGATCTTGCTTCAAATACTAAGATGTATGCAGTGAATTTTGCCCTCCAGAAACTTGCGAGCGAGGGAAAGCTTGATATTCATGCAAAAGTTCAGGATTACATACCTGATTTTAAAGATACAGAAGCAGACGTGATTAAAGGCAAAGATACGATGCGGATCATTGATGTACTTCATCACACTGCTGGATTTACACCAGACCCGCAATACCACAATCCTGCCGTGTCAAAAGAGCTTTATTCTCAGGATCGCGAAAAAACGATTGAAAACATTAATAACACCCCCCTTACATATGAGCCTGGGACAAAAAATGTCTACAGTGATGTTGACTATATGCTGCTTGGCACCATTGTGGAAAAAATCACTGGCCAAAAACTTGATGAATACGTTGAAAATGAATTGTACAAGCCTTTGAAGTTAAAAGATACGGTATTTAATCCGCTGCAAAAAGGCTTCAAGTCAAAAGACTTTGCGGCAACCGAGCTATTAGGTAACACACGTGATGGAGTTATTAACTTCCCGAACATCCGAACGTACACGCTTCAAGGAGAAGTGCATGATGAGAAAGCATTTTATTCAATGGAAGGTGTTTCAGGACATGCAGGCTTATTCTCGACAACTAGTGATCTCGCAGTTCTATTGCAGGTCATGCTCAACGGTGGCGGTTATGGTAATGAATCACTCTTTAATAATGAAACGATAGAAGAATTCGTTGCGCCTTCTGAGATGAACTCAACATACGGTCTCGGCTGGAGAATAAACGGCGATGACAGCATGGACTGGATGTTCAGCAAATACGCAAGCGAAAGTGCATACGGCCATACAGGCTGGACAGGAACGGTAACAATTATTGACCCTGAACAGGACTTAGGAATCGTCCTGCTCACTAATAAAAAGCATTCGCCTCTTGTGAATCCTGCTGATAACTCTAATCAATTTTTCGGTGACCTTTTTGCAACAGGAAGATACGGAAGTGTGGTAACAGCTATTTATGAAGCGTTAGAATCAAATAAATAATAAGACAAGAATCCCATTCATTACACCGTAATGTGTAGGGCATGCGGATTGCCGTGCCTCTTATAAATTTATTTATTCAGAAGGCTTTTCGGAATCGAATCGGGAGGTTTTCGGAACTCTCACTCGAGAGATGATTTTTCACGGATCTCCTTGCCAACACTTCTCTAAAGCATTATTATTAGTCGCTATCGTGGCGGTTACAATGTTAAGGATATAAAAAGCCAAATTTCCCAGCATAAGAATTGAGAAATTTGGCTTTTTATTACTCAAGAATCGCGCCCGATTACAGTATGAAAGTGAAGCTCCATCGCATCAATAATTATCCATAATTCCCGTACCTAATAACCAACCACCCGTTCTTCAGCTATCGCACCCATTAGCCAAAGGAGCCTTTATTCATCTTTATTATCCCGTTTGAACTTTTTATTAAAAAAATAATAAACAAGGAGTGTTATGACTACTACCATAACAAAAAAAGTAATAACTTTTACCAGTTGTTCATCCCACACCCAAAAATAAGAAATTATTAAAATACCGATAATACTAATAATTTGAAGTATGCGATAGAAAATCCTTATATCCAAAGTTATCCTCTCCCTTGGTATATTGTAACATTTTTGAATATTTAAACATTTAACTAACCTTTAGTGAATAAATAAACATTTTTATTGAACACCTCTTCAATTCTTGAACACTTGAATTAATAATCAGATAGATTGTTATTTATCGTAAATACACAAAAACATATGAAGGGAACATGATAAAATGAATAGGAGATATTTAACCATCGAAGAAGTGATTTCTATGCACGACCTATCAGGATATGGCAGTTAGGAATCAAGAAAAAATACGTAATAATCTTAAATATTCAGGTGAAAAAGTTCGTACCCTAAGGAGGAAAAACATATGTCGCATAATTATTTAGAGGATTCCAAGTCCTCAAGAACGTTGGGAATGAAACTTCTGCTAACTTCCGCGGGTGTCAATAACCCGACTATACACAAAGCGCTGGTTGACATGCTGGGCAAGCCGATCGCCGACTCCAACGCTCTGTGCATCCCCACCGCGATGTACGGACACCCCTGGGTCGGTCCTGGAGACAAAGCCTGGCAGTTCATCAGCGGGAATTCCGAGAATCCCATGGTCGACCTGGGCTGGAAGTCTGTCGGCGTTCTAGAGCTCACAGCGCTGCCAAGCATCGACGAAGAGCGCTGGGTGCCTCTTGTCCGGGAGACGGATGTCCTGCTGGTGTCTGGAGGCGACGCGCTCTACCTGTACCACTGGATGCGGCAATCGGGGCTTGCAGACCTTTTACCATCACTGGATGCAGTCTATGTGGGAATGAGCGCTGGAAGCATGGTGATGGCCCCGAATATCGGCGAAGAATTCGTAGGCTGGCGTCCGCCCACAGGGGGAGATAAAGCACTGGGTCTGGTGGATTTTGCGTTGTTTCCTCACCTAGACCACGAGATGTTACCGGACAATACCTTGGCCAATGCAGAAAAGTGGGCCGCCGGCGTCTCAGTACCAGGGTACGCGATTGACGATCAGACGGCCATCAAAGTGACCGATGGGGCAGTTGAAGTTGTTTCCGAGGGGCAATGGAAGCTATACACCCCTTAATACCGAGACGGTCCGCCTACTAGCTCGCTTCATTTAGGTAAGTTGCATTAATGGAGTATTGAAAAAAGCCTGATTTCTTCACTTAAATTGAGAAATTAGGCTTTTTCATTTTGAGTTTTCATTAACGCTGTATGTCCATACAAAAGATTTATAGATTTTATTCCAGCTAAATCTAGTATTACAATGATCGCATTTCTGCAGAATAAAACACCTCGATAATAGAGTTTCATGAATAATGTACTTCATGTATAAAATCCCCACTTATAATGGTTCCCAATTAGGGTCTTTTATGTCAGATTTATTTGGAGTTCTTACATACTTCAAACTTCTTTCACCTTTAGCACGAAATTTTATAAAATTTTGTTGAGCTTCTCTAAAGGAAACATAATTGGCACCTGTTTCATCTGGATATTTATATTGGTAGCCATCATCTTCCCAAAAACAGATTTCACAGATCTCATAAGTGTATGGCGGTTGTTCATCTAATGTTTTGTAACCACAACAAGGACAAGTAAATTTCATACTCTCACCTCGGTACTTTATGCATTCTACTATGTATTTTTACTGAACTGCTCAATTGTTAAGAAGGCAGGAACCGTACATCCACCATCCATTTTGGAAGTTCCCTTTGTTCTGAATAATGTCCTAACACTTTAGTTCTTTAGAAACGCATTTCATAAAGATCCGCTCCCTTTTGGTTGATAAGAACTAAGTAATCCAAAATTGAAATACAATTAAGACGGCTGTTAACATCATGAACATTTCAGCTAGCGTTAAAATAGCTTGATTAGGATATTCACTAGATTTCCATTCAAAGAATGCCCTTACAGCATAGTCCAATGCCAATGAGGTGATAAATCCAATTATGTATAAGTAGGTTAAGTCTTCATAGTTTAACATTAGAATCGCTAAACCCATTAGAGTGATTGCAGTAAGAATCCTCACCCATTTGTCAACATTACGATGGGACTCATTGATATGATTATTGGAAAAAATTTCCTTTTCACTTTCTCTATTCTAAAAATCTTTCTTAAAAGAAACTTAACTATTGAGATAAGCACAAAAACAATTATCGCCATCAAACAAAATTTTACCCAGAACACAAAACCACTCCTATTAAAAAAAACCGCTCTTTGCTTGAATAAGACTTTAGTAATTAGACGAAAGAACAATTACTTAAGTTTCAAATTGTTCCATTCTTATGCAAATTCTATTGTATCCCCAGTTTAAAGGAAAATGTGAACATTTAACACCCAAGTAAAAAAGGTTCCAATCTCCCGGATCAGAACCTTTCTCCATTTATAGAATCCATGCGTCCCATTCATTTATAAGCTTTCTTAAACCCATCATAGCTATTGACCACCGCAGTGACCAATAATCCAACCGATACGGTCAGGTACAGCCACTGAAAATTGAAAGAGGCGTCGAACAGTTCCTGTACCCTATCTATGAAATCTGTATTCAGCACCTCCATGTTCCTGAAAACAAACATAAAGGCTAGAACAGGAATGAACTGATATACTGCATTCACGATCGCAAGCTTCCTGGTCCAGACCCCCGCTTTCCATTTTCTAAGAAGCAGGAGAAGCTCCAAGCCAATTAGGAACACGACCAACGGCCAATACCCGATGAGCACATCCCCATCAAAGAATGGAGTGAACATTCTTTCGTTGTCACTCTTTTCATACAATCCGACGATACTTGACGCTTTAAAGTAACAGGTTGACCAGATGACCGTCCAAATCAGACCTCCGAAAATCTCCAGCTTGGAAATTCGTTTTTCTTTCGGGATATACATGATGTCCTTCAAGTCATCAGGCGTCCACTCTGTTCCTTTCATGGTGATTGGAAGCTGACTGTCCGAGGAAACGGTCCGCTCGATGATAGCGAATGTGAGGGTCAGCCAGAAGAAAACCTGCATTGCTGTTCCGATGACCTCGACCACGCCATTTCCTGCGATGGACAGGAATATCTCAATTGGACTTCCTTCCCCTGAGTAGCTCAATACAGATGATACGGCTAACACGATGAACGTGACAGCAGCAGAAATCGGGAGAATGATCTTCAAGAGCGTCATATACAGATCATAATATCTTGGCCCGATCAGGTGCATCGGCCGGTCTTGATAGTTTGAGGCAAGAACAGCAGGGTTCCCGAGTGAAGTCAGTACCTCTCTCACATCATCCTCTGTATAATCCTCCGGCAGCATGTCTTCAATCGTGGATTTCAATTCAAGGGCAATATCCTCCCGGTTCTTCTCCGGCAGCCTTCTCATTACTTCTTGAATATAGAGTTCAACAAGCTTCATCCTTCCTCATCCCCTTTTAATAAAATGGACAATTCCCCAGACATCTTTTCCCATTCGGTCTGTAACTGTCTCAAGATCTCAGTGCCGTATTCGCTCAGCACATAATATCTCCTCGGCCTGCTTTCCGACCGGTCCCAGCTGCTTGTGACCAGTTCTTGCTTCTCTAAACGGCGCAGCAGTGGATAGAGTGTACTCTGCTCCATCGAAATTCCGCTTTTCTCCAGTAATTGGACAAGTGAATATCCATACTGCGGTGTCCGCAATTGACTTAATACCGCCAGGGTCAATGTCCCCCTCCGCAGTTCCGTCGTCAGAGATGTCAGCAGTGACTTATCCATATGTTCACCTCTTTGATTGAATTATACTGTGTATCGTACACTATATTGTTTATACTATGTATCATACACTATAGAGGTGCGTAATAGAACAATTTTTTAAAAAAGAAGGAAATTGATCAAAAAACGTTGGTTGTTCTTTAAACCTTCTTATTCCTAATGAAAAACGGGCCTGCCCCCGGTACCAAAGCTTTACCGTGCTGGGGGGCAGGCCCAAACGTAGAACCGTCCCTATTCACTTTAATATATAGCCAGAGCGTAAAGGAAATCAAAATAAAAAGCCCCTAGAAACTTAGGGACTTGTTAATAAATTAGAAACTGTTGCATTTCTTCTTCAGTTAAATCTTTTGGTCTAATGCCGTGCTCTTTGCAGTATTTGTCCAATGCTTTTATTTTCACTTTTGGGGATTCGTCGGGTGCTGGGGATGCAAATACCCCATCAGGAAAAGCATTATCAAATTTTGCGATATCTTTATGCATAATATCACTCCTGGTTATAGCATGACCAATAGCTAAGCTCAAATCACTTTCGTTTGATTGTCATTCTATTATACCATAAATATTGGAAATAATCAGGGGAACCACGGTTACAGGTACCGTGGCTCTCATACAAAATGTGGCCAAGGAACCTGTCCCCATGGCTCACAACAAATACTTCTTCAATCCTACCTTTACCTCATCACTCGCAAAAGCAGCCTCCACACTATTCATATAAATCTCCCTATAATCCTCATCACTCATCGCAAATTCATTCCAGACTAAATCACATTCCTTCGTCATCGTTGTATCCGATACCGTTCTGTTGTCTGTATTGATGGTGATTTTGATCCCGTCCCTGTGAAAATCGTATAATGGGTGATCACGGAATTGGTTTACGGCTTTCGTTTGAACATTACTCGTTGGGCAGATTTCAAGCACGATCTGTTTTTCCTTAACAATCTGATAAGCTTCTGCACAGTCTGTAATATATACACCGTGTCCGATTCTTTCTGCCCCTAACCATTCAACAGCCTCGAGCACATTTCTTCCGATTCCCGTTTCACCGGCGTGGATCGTGACTCTGTAGCCATATTCCCGGGCAAGTGCGATGGGTTCAATGAATTTCCCACAGAACCCTTCCTCTTCAGAAGCACATAAATCAATCGCGACAACTCCTTTTCCAAGGAAGTTCTTACCCTGTTCGACGACCTCAAAGGCACTTTCCGCAGACATCGTTCTCATACAAGACAAAATGATACTCCCTTTAATATCAAATTGTCCTTCTGCCTCTTTCATCCCCTCTATCACACTTCCAATGATTTCTTCTACAGATAACCCCTTTCGTGTATGAAGTAATGGGGCAAACCGAACCTCCATATATTTCACATTTTCTTTTGCCGCATCTTCATAAAGCTCAAAGGTAATTCGCTTTAGATTTTCTTTTGACTGCATAACGGCATTAGGGATCGAGAATTTCTCTAAGTATTCATCCAATGATTCGCAGTCTAACGGGGCAATGAGCTCTTCTTTCATCTCTTCTATATCAAAGGAAGGGATATGGATGCCCTCTCTCTTTGCGATATCAATAATCGTCTCGGGTCGGACACTTCCATCCAAATGGCAGTGCAGTTCAATTTTGGGCATAATAGAATAATTCATTGTTGTACCTCCTCAATTTTTCAATAAAAAAATCCTGATTACGAAGAAAATACAAATAAAAGTATCTTCTTCGTAATCAGGATTTATTGGTTCCTGGTAGAGACCTCCAAACCATATTATTGGAGTTATACGAATGTGTGAATCGTATTAGGTTTTTTATTACGATAATAAAATTTTTATTCGTTGTCAAGGGGAAGCATTGGGGGGAAGCGCTGGGACGGTTCTCGTGCTTCCTTTCAGGTCAGGACGCAGCAGCAGAACCGTCCCCATGATCCGCAAACCTCACCACAAACCGGCAACCGTCATCATAAGTTCCATCCAATTCAATGGATCCACCACTTTGCTCGATAATTTTCTTCGCAATAGCAAGTCCCAGCCCCGTTCCCCCGGTCTCACCATTCCTGGATTCATCCATCCGCACAAACGGTTCGAATATCTTGTCATGGAAGTCGGCGGGTATCCCTATTCCCCGATCCTCAATGATCATCACGGCCTGATTCTGTTTCTCCTTTAGTGAAATGAACAGATATCCATCACTGTACGCCATCCCATTATGGATAATGTTCGTAATCGCCCTCTCAAGCTTTGAAGGATCGAATTTCACCATCAGAGTTTCCTCCGTAATATCCAGATGATACTCCATCCCTTTCTCTTCGAACTCTTCTACATAAGAAGACAGCATGGTACGGAGCCATTCGCCCATATCATATTCCTTAAGCGAAACCGAGTCCCTGTCTATATCCATATGCGACAGGTCGAACAGGTCATGGATGAGCCGGTTTGCTCTCTTGCTGTTTGACACGATGATATCGGTATATTTCTTCTGATCTGCTCGACTCAGATTCGTCAATCTGGTCAACGTTTCAGCGTACCCCTGTATATTGGTCAATGGTGTTTTCAGATCGTGAGAAATATCCAGGATCAGCTGTTTTCTCAAATTTTCAGACCTTTCCTTCAATGCGATTTCCGTGCCGATCTTCTGTGCCATTTGGTTAATGTTATGTTTCAACTGGTTCAATTCTTGATTCGCCTCGAACTCGATTTTCTCTCCATAGTTTCCTGTTGAAATCGAATCGATCCCCTTCAGAAGCTTCTGAATCGGCTGAATGAGCTGGACGGATGTTCTCTTCACATACCAATACAGGATGACGATCAAGCACACCATGAAAAAGAAGATGGTGAAGAAGAACACATCATCCAATTGGAAATAGTCATCTGCGGGAAAATAGAGTAATAGATACTCTTCACCCTGTTCAGGTATATATAAATCCGTATCATACGTATCGGTATTCTTCAGAAATTCATTCAATCCATAGTTAAACCCGATCTTGTGAGGGCTATTGAATTGATCGATCACCTTATAATCGGGACTGACGATTTCAAGGTAGGCATGATCCGGCAGCTCATTCTTCTTGAATGCCGCTTTCATCCCCAGTTTCTTCGCATCTTCATACGTCCCTTTAAGGAATTCCTGATCCAAGTCCTCATACACGGTCTCGACATACACAAAGTTTGCCACCAGGGTGAACGTCCCTACTCCGAGTAGAATGATAAACAATAAAGCATAGTTTATAAAAAACTGTTTGGTGATAGATATGGGCTTTTTAAGGAGGATTGGATTAGTCTTCATGGTCCTCCATCCGATAACCGAGTCCTTTGACTGTCGTGATATAGTTCGGGGATTTAGGATCTAATTCAATTTGTTCTCTGATTCGACTGATATGAACCATGATCGTATTGCTGTCACCGATGTAGTCCGTATTCCATACGAGCTCATACAATTGAGCCTTCGTATACAACCGGTTCACATTTTTCATGAAAATCGATACCAACTTCGTCTCCTTCGGGGTCAATAAGAGCCGCTCCCCATCCTTCGTCACCGTCTGATTGATGGGGTCATATTCCAGGGATCCGTTGCGAATGACCCCTTCTTCCTCCACCACACTATAATCCGTATACCTTCGAATCTGGGCATTCACTCTCGATACGAGCTCAACCATACTGAAGGGCTTCACGACATAATCATCTGCCCCCAGCCCAAATCCCAACACTTTGTCTGCATCATCCGCCCTCGCTGTCAGCAGCATGATCGGAACCTTGCACCGTTTCCGAACTTCCTTGATCACCTGAAAGCCGTCCACTTTCGGCATCATCAAGTCCAGGATGAGAAGGCTCGGTCGCTTCTCCCTGCACTTACGGATCACTTCATCCCCATCATAACTCTGCTCTACACGATACCCTTCATTCCGCAAATGAAGGCTGATCAATTGGTTAATTTCCACATCATCTTCTGCTATATAAATCAACTCTGCCATACCCTTACTCCCAGTCTTGTAAAATCAAATTTTCATCCTATTTTACCATGAAATTGGCAGCGTTTTTTGAGATTTATGGTTAATTTAAGGTTGCTTTAAGGTTGGGGTTAAGGAAGTCGTGTACAATGAATTAGTTAATGGTCCTTGAAAACTGGCCATTTTAAATAAAGGAATAATTGGTGGGTAATGAACATGACAAACAAACTAAATGAGTTCATCATAAAAGGACATTTTGAAGAAGCAAAAGAAATGACGAATGAACTTTCCTATTCAGAACTTGATGGAGAACTGATGGAAATGGCCTTCAAGGATTCAAGTATAACGAATTACGCATTCATTATGAGTTTACTAGTCGAAGAGGAAAACGTTGAGTTACATGAGATGGCGTTTAGATTGATGGTGATTCCACTAAGTTACCTGGACGGTGCTTATTACGCTGCCCTTTATCATGCAAGGCGATGTGTAGAGTTAACCGATCGACAAGATATCAGGTATTTATCCAATCTGTTATTTTTGCATCATATCCCCGATAAAGTAGTCAGTGAAGAGGAAGCATATGATACGGCGAGAAGGATGCTGTCATTAGATCCTGATTATGTACTTGCTAAGGAATTTTTGAAGAAACGTTGAGATGGAATTGAAAGAGGGACGGACCTCGCTAAAGTAGGAGGTCCGTCCTTAATTTCTTTATTTCAACTTCTGAAGGGCTTCCTCCAAGCGGTCCCACGTTTCGGAGATGCCTTCTATCACACCCATGTCAGTAACGGTCTTGAGAGACTCTGCCGAATCATATTCAGCACGGTTGATCAGCTTCGTCCTGCCACCCAAATCGATGAATTCCAATGTATTAGTAGTCGATGGCATGTCTTCATTCGTATTGCCTTCCGGATCTGAGAAGGAATCGACGTAGATGATCTTCTCCGGCTCGATGATCTCCTTGTAAACCCCTTTTCCCCAAGATTCCATTCCGAAGTATTCTCCTTGATTTTGATCAGCGCACTTCATGCAGAAGTGCCACACACCTCCTGGACGGAAATCCACGTTACATACCGGAAGCTCCCAGCCTCTTGGTCCCCACCACTGTTTGAGATGTTCAGAGTCTTTAAACATAGTAAACACTAGCTCACGCGGCGCATCAAAATCTCGCTCAAGCACAAGTACCCGATCATTCTCCACCCTTGAAGTCAACGTATTGCTGGTCATTTCATTTCCTCCCGAACATTAGAGTATTTTGATTCGAATCACATCATAAAACGGTATTTCGTTTGTACGGCGAAAAACTTGGACACTGCAAATATACCCTATGATGAAAAATACCCAAGGATCACCCATTGCGATAGAGAATACATGACACATGTCAAATCAATAGCCGACATGATATCTGGAAAAGAACCTAAAAGCAAGAATGGGATCAACAGCCTGTAAGAAACCAGTATCCGCTTGTACTATTCTTCAAAGATTCCTTATTTCCTTCTTTGGTTTTGAGATTCTTGATGAGTTTCTATTTTCAACAGAAGTGAGGAAGCACTGGGACGGTTCTGGTGCTTCTTTTCACCTTAAGAGGAAGCACCAGAACCGTCCCCATGCTTCCCATTTTGTCACAGAATCATTCACTTATCCGTTATATCAGTAAATAACCGAAAAGGATGATGAAGATGGTAAAATATGAAGTGGCCATTGTAGGTGGAGGAATCGCTGGATTAACGGCTGCCGTCTATGCAGCAAAAGCAGGAAAACGAACCCTTGTATTGGAACAGCAAAAGCGATTTGGAGGCAGAGCCATCACCAATAAAAAGCAGGGGGTATATTTCAACTTGGGCAGTCATGCACTGTATAAAGGGGAAGCGTATGAAGCTTTCCGCGAACTCGGGTTACGACTTGAGGGAAGCTCACCCTCTATTAACGCTCACGGGATGTGGAAAGAACAAATCGTCCCTTTACCAACGAACACCTCCTCTTTTTTTCAAACGCCGCTCCTAAGTTGGGCAGGAAAGGTCGAATTGGCAAAATGGTTCATTAAATTAGGAAAAATGGATACAAGTGCTTGGGACCAAATCAGTATCCGGGATTGGATTGAAACTCAATTGCATGATCCCATGTTGCGCAACGTGTTCTATTCACTGCTTCGAACATCCACTTATGTTCTTGCACCTGAATTACACGCTGCCGGTCCTGCCTTAAAGCAACTGCAGCGTTCTCTTCAAGGGGTCCTGTATCTCGATAAAGGATGGGGGACACTTGTAGAAGAACTGCGTGAACTTGCTGTCCAACTGGGAGTGGAACTGGTTAGTGATCGTAAGGTGGGGGTAATCGAACATCAAGATCAAAAAGTACACTCGATTTTATGTCAAGATGGTACTAGAATAGAAGCATTGAATGTCATACTAACTACGCCACCCTCTATTTCTCACAAGCTAGTTCCTCATGCAGATCAAACCGCCCTTCACACGTGGCACAATCAATCGATTCCTGTTACGGTTGCCTGTCTGGATGTTGGTTTGCGCCAGCTGCCTAAGCCAAGGCACCAATTCATCTATGGATTGGATCAGTCCATTTTCCTTACCAACCAATCACGGGAGGGTAAACCAAGGCCAGCTATCTTGAGTGATGATGGGACACAACTGATATCGCTTTTTAAATATCAAGGGCCGCAACCAGATGCAGCAAAGGATGAGGCTGAGTTGGAACAAATGTTAGATGTGGTTCAACCCGGTTGGCGGAATGAATTAGTGATAAGACAGTTCCTACCGAAAATGACGGTAGTCCACGATTTTCCTCATATGAAAAGAACGGAAGATCCTGGCCCTGCAGTCCCTGAAATTGAGGGGCTTTATGTTGCTGGTGACTGGGCTTCACATGGCGAGCTTCTCGTTGATGCATCCGTAGCTAGCGCTAAGCGAGCCATTTCACATTTACTAAACACTAGAGAGGAAATCAAATGATGAGTATGGAAGGACTTTATCAAACCTATCAACCTTTGCTTTTTTCATTAGCCTACCGTATGTTAGGCAGCGTGATGGATTCAGAGGATATTGTCCAAGAAGCGTTTATTACCTTTGACCAGCTTCCCAACCGCGAACAAATTGAAAACAAAAAAGCGTATCTATGTAAGATCGTAACCAATCGCTGTCTGGATCTAATACGGTCATCCGCCAAGAAACGTGAGGTATATGTCGGACCGTGGCTTCCGGAACCATTGCTTGAAGGAGAGAATTCACCTAACGATCCTACCCATGCCTTCCTTCAACAAGAATCCATCTCTACAGCCTATTTACTATTATTACAACAGCTAAACGCGATAGAACGAGCCGTCTTTTTGCTTCGAGAAGTTTTTCAATACGCTTATGATGATATCGCTGAGATTCTTGGAAAAAGCAATGCGAACTGCCGGCAAATTTTCCACCGTGCGAAAAAAAGCATGGAGTACGACCTTAAGAAACAGCCTTCGATTTCCATAGCCGAATCTACAGTCAAAGAGTTTGTACAGTCCATCTTAAATGGAAACGTAAATCAATTATTGGACCTTGTCAGCGAAGATGTCGCTATGTACTCGGATGGCGGCGGCAAAGTAAAAGCTGCACAAGTTCCTATTTTCGGTGCTAACAGAGTCGTTCAATTGCTCCAAAACCTAATGAAACTGTATGCAGGCAAGTTCACTATCAACTATACATCTGTCAACAGTCTACCAGGACTGATATTAACAATTGATGACCACTTACAATATGTGTACTCCTTTACCTTCAGTGGCAATCAAATACAGACGATCTATACGGTTGCTAATCCGGATAAACTGCGACATTTGCAATAGATTGCAGTTCTCTTTAGAAATAGCAACGCATACAAATCCCCTTTTAATACAATAAAAAACGGTGCCTGCCCCCCCAACCGCTAAAGCTTTACCGTACCGGGGGCGGGCACCAATATGAGACTTCTCTTTAGTTATGACCTCTACCTTTTTTTCTAAATCTAGAAATGAAATATACTACTAAAACTATGAAACCAACTAGAATGATTGTTCCATAAAACATGTCATTCACAACCTTTCTCTTCCTACCTTCATTTTTTAAATCCTTAGTTTGAGGAACAATTGAATATGGCATATGTCATGCCATAGATCTTTCAATCTTCACCTATTTCCTCATAATAAAGCTAAAGATGATACTCGTAAGGATATAATAGATTCCTATGATCGATAACGCATCTGTTATCACGGTCCATAGTCCATTTCCTTTTATCACAAACCCCCATAACAACAAGCTCGTGATGAATATGAGTGGGAATACAAGAAAGTATCCGAGGAAGTATAGTTGCTCTTTTTGTTTCTCCATCATCATCATCCTTATCTAGGTAATGGATTTCTTACACTTTGTCTGTGTAATATGGAATGTTTGAAGGTTCATAGATAGAGGATACAATATTTCCCTTATAGGAAACTTAAGGGAAGGTTAAGGGAAGCTTAAATTGGTTTTTCTATGTAGGCAGAGCACCCTTTGTCCTCACTCTATCAATCAAACGCAAAGAGACAGCTGGCACTCACGTCTAAGCCAGCTGTTTTTTTACCATTTATCGATTATTCAGTTAGTAAGTTTGTTCCCCAATCTTGAAGAAATGCAAGATTTCTCTTGAGCTAATTCTTCAAGACATTTTGATCACTAAAACACAATTTCTAAGGGGAAGAAACTGATTAATCGATGGTACCTGTTTGTTGGATTTCCAAATTTACCTTAACAGAAACATTTACGTTTGGATAATACGTTTCCCATTGTTCTTTGTTAAATTTACGATAATGTTCCTTATATTTCACACCTAAACCTAGTGGATCAACTTTCTCCTCTTTTAGTTGCGTGATGATTTTGTCAGCCTTTTTTTCTATTTGCTGCTCTATCTCCTTTTGATAATTCTTTTTATTAAAAGACTGCCTTTTTCTCTTAGAGGAAGAAAATTCTTGTAGTTTTGTTCTCATTTTAAGATTAATGGTAAACTCCGGTTTGCCCTGCACAATTTTGACCTTATATTGTGGATTTGAATAAAGAGTTTCCAGAACAACTTTGTCTCCATTTTCAAATGTAAACCTTTGGAATCCGTCACCTGTGTTATTATCAACTAATGATTTGAATATATAAATATCTTCCATTGGTATTGACGTAATATATTTATCATAATTAAAAATGGCCATTCCTGTGATTTTGATACTGCCGTTTACATTTTTTACTATAGGTAAATACGGATCCTGGCCTATTTGAAATAATTGAAATAAGAAAGTTTGTAAATTGGTGTGGGGAAGCTGCCCGGATTCCATGTTTTGATCCAGCAATTCTTGAAGATAAATGGAGATATTCTCCTTTTTATATTTATTCAAGTTTAATAACTCTTTAGTATTACCATCAACAATGGCCAATTGAACCAAACTTCCGATAGATGGATCACGGTTTAGGGTATCTATAAAATCATTTATACCATTTTCCGCTAGTTCCTTCCCATAAAGAGCAAACCTGAGTTGTCCGCTTACTAAGCGAATTTGTGATTCATTATTTATATTTGTCCGTATTTCTTTACTGGATTGTCCGATGGAGGATTTGATTTCAGTATTGGAAGGTTGGTCTTTCTTAATAATTGGAAACACAACGGTTCCCATTACGCCTCCTTCGTCGGCCAAGTCATAGCCGACTCCTTGTATCATACCAATCTCATTTACAATTTTGGTGGGAAGTAAGGAACAACCTGATAATAGTAAAATACTGAGCATCGAAATGGCAGCACGATTAACCACTTTGATTCCCCCTTTTAAGCAAAGTAAAATAAAGCAGGAGCAGAGGAATATAGATGTAAAAGATGTATAGATTCATTTGAGTGACAGAAGTATCAATTAACTCCTTGACAGTCTCGTTTGATAATTGACAAATCAATACACTTACTAAGCTTAGAATCAGTAATGCATACTTCTGTTTCATATTGAAAATTTTCTTTAACCCTCTGCATGAGCACCATAACAAAAGTGAAATCAATGCCGTAACAATGACTGAATACATAGAGATATACAAGTATTCAAATCGTTCCAAATAAGAGAACTTTATTATTTTAGTAATCGAAAGCTCAGGCCAAATTGTCGTCTTTAATTGATCTTCACTATAAAATGTGAACGAAACAATACAAGAAATGGTATAGAGTACTGTAGTAAAAAGGACACCAAGATGAGCAAACTTTTTGGATTCATCAGGATTCCTGATGAATGGATAGAACATTAATAGCACCTCTGTACCAGCTATGGTGTACATCGAACTCTTAATGGAGTCCAACATGTCCATTAAGGAGTGATTCATCATTGGCAGCAGGTTTGAAAACTGTGCAATTTTCAATGGAAAAAAATACAATACCATTATCCATACTTGCGGAAATATAAAAGACAAGAAAGACAAACCTACAACGACGCGGAATCCTCCGGAAATACAATAGTAGACTAACATTAGAATCAAAGTGGAGATAACCCAGGATGGTAACGCTGGAAACATCCACACTTGAATAATTTCGATGTATGCAAGCATGACCGAAATGCTTGCTAAACCGTAGTAAATGATAATGAAAAAACTTAAGAATCTCCCAAGAAACTTACCGAAGGCAGCGGTATGTACGTCAATAATATCCCCATCTGCTTTTCCTAGCAGTTTATACATAACCCAAATGAAAGCCTGGACCAAGCATCCTGCGGCTAAGACACTAATCCATGCATCATATCCTGCTTTCTCTGCAATCGTTCTTTGAAAACTTAAAATTCCAACGCCCACTTGGGAATTGTAAATGATAAAGAAGACTAAATAAGGAGAGACTTGGTGCCTTATATCTACTTTCAAAAGTAATCACCCTATAAAATTATTCATAAAAGTCATTCAATGGCTCAGGATGTTTCTTGCTGTCTACAAATTTTTTCTTTTGTTGTGGTCGTAAGGTTTTTGGATTATCTTTCTGCATGGAAAAAGGGAGTCTTACCCATAGATCTTGAAATGAAGTGATTCGTAAAGGAAACTGACTTAAATAAGGTCGTCCAAGTGATGTCAACCTTAGCAAATGGATCAATGTAAAAATCAAGCATAGAAAGATACCTAATAAGCCCATCCAAGCAGCAAGAAAAATGACTGGAAACTTAATAAAACGGATGGTGTTACTAAACTTATACACAGGAGATGTGTATGAAGCTAATGTTCCGAGTCCCACGATAATTAACAATACATTACTGGTTAAACCGGCTTCCACAACGGCTTGCCCAATGACAATCCCACCAACAACACCAAGTGATTGCCCAATTTTTAATGGTAAACGAATCCCTGCTTCCTTTACCATTTCAATCATTAGCTCTAAAAACAGAGCCTCCATAAATGGAGGAAAGGGGACCGTTGCCCTTGACCCTACAAGGGGCTCAAGTAATCGAGCTGGAATCAGTTCGTAATGATAGGTCATGATTGCCACGTACATCGGAGTAATAAAAAATGAGATAAAAATGGCAGAAAATCGCAATAGCCGAAAAAAATTGCTTATAATCCAAGAATAGCTATAATCTTCCATTGCAATAAAGGATTCCATAATAGTTACTGGGAGGATAACCAGGTTTGGAGATCCGTCAACCGCAATGATTATTTTTCCTTCCGTAAGACCAGCAGCCACCCTGTCTGCTCTTTCCGTTGAAATTGACTGTGGAAACAAAGAATTTGAATTGTCCTCAATCATGGCTGAGACATAGGAACTGTCCTGAATATGATCATATTGTATATCATTGATCCTTTGGATTACGGTGTTTACATTTTCCTTATCAGCAATCCCTTTCACATATAAGACAGCTACTTTCGTATTCGATAATTTTCCGACCTTCAATTCCTTGACGATAAGTTCTGGCATAGGCAATCTTTTGCGGATAAGATTAATATTCGTATCGATTTCCTCTATAAACCCAGTCTGCGGTCCTATTGCAGAGGATTCCAATGTCGGCATGCCGATATCACGAAATTTACTGTTCGCAATATTCACTAATAAACAATCTTCATTATGGGGATATATTTGAATAGCCATATATCCATTCATAATGTTCTGGATAATTTCATCTGTATCCCTAGTAAGAATACTTTCTTGAACTGGGATTTTTCTCATTAACTCTTTTAATGAAATCTGATCCTGTAAATAGGGAAGAACATCTTGATGTAAGATGTCTGAAGAACTAAGCGTACGATAATATGAAATCCAATATGGTTCTCCATCTGTTATTGATGTATGGAAATGGACAAAGTCATTTGAGTCTGAAAGAATTTCAACCCAATTTTGATTGTTCTTATCGTCACTTTTTAGCTTCATAAAACCCCCCCTACATCGATTTTTCTTATTGTGTGTGAAGCTGGAGAATTTATGCAAAACTAATGTAGTTAAAGAGCTTAGACGGGGACGTTCTGTAAACCCTTATATAAATGTAATTTCCTCATCTGTATTAGCATTATTTGTTTGTTCTTCAACAAATTAAAACCTCTTGCTAATTAAAAAGGGGAACTCCTTTGAGTAGAGTAGGAACCGACCCCTGTTAATCTGCAAAAGAAAAACCATGGATAAGTAGTCCATGGTTTTTCTAAACTATGTTGTTCGCTATTCTCCCTGGTAAGCGCTGTTTTTGGTCCGGAATTGCACTTCTGCAACGGATAGCATGAGCGGACCACTATGTGATTCTTCGAATACAATGGTCACTTTTTTCATCTTTGTACTTTCTTCTGTTAATTCAAATTGTACCTTTTGATCGGTGGTGAGTACTTCCTTCGTTCCGAGGTCGTACTCATTCCCTTCTTCATCTGTTCCGATTGCGCGAAGCTTTTTGATTTTCCCATTGGTGTAGAGCGATCTGTTAAAGACTTCAAATGTCGTCAGCTCCTGTGGGTCATTGAAGGTAAAGTCGACTGTCAGTGGCAGGGATATTCCGTCTGCTTCCGTAATGCTCCACTTCAATTCGGCAAGGGATGATTCGCTGATTTCTCCGTCTATCAATCGGGGAAACGCCGCCGCTCCATCCTGCATCTTATCTGCTTCGCCTGTCACGGTCATATCCCTTGCTGTCAGGAGCAGCTCTTCTGATTCTTCAGGCTGCTCGACTTCGCCAGGTTCTTCACCGGGCTGTAAGACATCCCCTATCCGATCAATAGTGTCAAAGTCAGTATTCACAAGCAATGATCTTGTAATCTGAATATCGAACGTCCCATCTTGCTTCGCTTTCAGTTTAATGACAGCGAGAGTGGATGTAGCTTCCAGTGTAGCTTGTGAGCCTTTATTGGAAAAGGCGGTCATGATCCTTTGCTTATCGTTACCGATTCCTGCTAGAATTGAATAATTCAACATTTCCTTCGTGGCATCTGTAGGAGCAGCAACTCTATCCCCGCAGCCGTCTTCGGATTCGCAATTTGTGATGATTTCATATTTGTTCGGGTCAATTTCCATCTCAAGATTGAATGCATTGATATCCTTCATCCCGGCACCGATGATCTCCACTGTCACTTCTTCTCCTGCCTTTAGCTCTTGTTTATCAGGACGAATGTTCAACATTCCAGCCACTGGACGCCCGGTGTCCTCAAGCTTTGTCTCACCCAGCTGACCTGCTACATACATTAGATCGTATGCGTCGATAACTTCATTATAATTAATGTCTACCTTTGAAACCTGATCCCAGGATGTATCTGTACTGTCCACGCCCATATAACTCGCAAAGAACAGGAGATCCTCCTCATCGATGGCACCATTCGGGATGTTTTCGCCTACAACCATCCCTTCCGTTTTATCCTTTTGGTATGGCCTGAATTCTTGGGCAGAACCAAACCCTCCGACCGCATCCTTTATCGTCAATTTAATATAGCGTGCCGTTACATCCTCATTGAATGGGATGGTCTTTATGTCTTTGCTTCTCTCAAACGTTCCATCGGTCACAACCTTCTTATATGCTTTTCCGTCAAGGCTGACTTCAAGGTCATATTTCAGGATGGTACCATTCCCTGCGTCAGGCCTTGGTACATATTCAAACTGATCTAATTGATACTCAAGCTTCATATCGATTTCAAACGTATGAGGAGGGACATTCCCAGAGAACCATTGTGTGTGCCATTGTGTACCTGCATCCCCATCTACCGCTTTCGATGCTTCACTTCCAGGTTGATGACTCGAAGCTGTGGCGGTCATGTTTTCCGGTACATTCCGGAACGGATCAAGCTTGGTTTTAATAGTGACTTCATCACTCCATTCCGAAGCACCTTTGGAATTGACTGCCCGGATTTGATAGCTGTATTCCGTATCGAAATCCAAATCTTCATGCTCGAAATACGGCTGATTCTCTCCCTCTTTTTCCACAAACACGTTTCTATAGATCATTCCACCAATTTTAAGATCATAGGAAATATTTTCTCCTTCGACCTCATCCCAGTGAAGGGTAATGCTTTTATCCGTGATCGTTTCATCATCTGCTCCAAGTCCTGCAGGGACAGCAGGGACTTCTTCATCAATGATTTCCTTCACCTCGGTATTATCGAACCCATTTACAGTTAGACGCACGGCTTTCTTCGTAATATCCGTCTTCCCAACCTTCACATAAAGCTTAGGTGCCGTTGAAATCTTGGTTTCGTCAAACTCGGATCCTTCCGTTGCATAGGTATTCAAGTTCGGACTTTCATTATAGAAGTACACATTTTCTGACTGATTGTAAACACTTTCCGACCCGGCTTTTTTCAGCTTCACATTCTTGCCCCCGACTTTTACGGTGACGGATTCAGGCTGTTTGCGGGTGTTGATGAGGAATTCTGTTCCCCTATCTTTCACCATCCCATCGTAGCCCTTTCCTTTGGCTTTATGGACGGTGATTTTCGCTTTATCGTTTGCAACAACGGATGTAATTTTGGTCTTTGTATTCTTTCCGGATTTATAGTCAATTGTCTTTCCGTCATCTTCATAAAGGGTAAACTCTGATTTCCCTGATGGATAGATGTCAAATATTCTATTCTCGGAACCGTCTAGCTCATTAATCGAGTTATTGGCCGGAGCCATCGGGATGATCGCACCATTCTTGACGAATACAGGTGTTTTCCATAATGGAGCATCGATATGATTGACTACGGCTCCACCTTTATGTTGTTCCCCTGTAAAATAGTCAATCCAAATCTGGTCCTTATCCGGCAGGTAGATTCCGTTGCGTACTCCCGCCTCCTGATCCTTTTCATTGTATACAGGAGCTACCAATAAATTGGGACCCCACATATACTGATACTGTGTTTCCGTGCCATACGTAAATGGATCTTCCGGATACTCAAGCATCATCCCTCTGACCGATGGCATCGATGTCGAAGTCGATTCCTCGGCAATGGTGTAAATATACGGCATCATTTGAGACTTCAACTTTAGATACATGCGGTTAATGGATGTGTAAGGTTCGCCATAATTCCACGGATTCTTTGATTTGCTGTAATCATTTCCTGAAGATGCCCAGCCGTCCATATCAATTTGGATAGGTGAAAAGGCTTTCCACTGAAAATCTCTTGTCTGGATGACAGGATCCCCTCCGAAAATACCGTCCATATCGGATCCGACATTCGGATTACCGGACAACCCTGCTCCGATATAAGTGGGGATATGCATGCGGATATACTCCCACTCGCCTCCATATTGGTCGCCTGACCAAAGGGTAGCGTAACGCTGGGTGCCTGCCCAGCCGTCAAGACTAATGACAAACGGACGTGCACCACCTGAATTCTCCTGCTTCTCGATTCCTTCTGCTGCCTGGCGCGTGGCGTTTAGGGCCATGGAATAGCCCTGCCCAACCCAAGCAACGTCGGTTTTGATGGCTCTTACTCCTGCCTGTACTTCGCCATCAAGATCCCTTTGCAATGGACTGTCCTCAGGGAGATTCGGATCAGGGTACAGGTTACTTTGTGTCCAGAGACCGACTTCAACATCCTGATCATTTGCTTCATCCACAAAGTTATTCAGATTGTCCAAGCCATTATAGCCACATCCATATCCATCATTCGGCAAAAACCAGCCTATCGGCATATCCTTGTTCACGTACTCATTCAATGTGTCCATCCCCTTGCCAAGAAGGGTTCTCTTATCCTTATGACCATTATGGACCCCATTAAAGCAGTCCGCATGCCCAAGGTAAAACGCATACTCCGGCATCAATGCTGCTTTTCCGGTCAGCTCGGTATATTCGTCAATGATCTCCGGGATGGAATCCTCAACGAAGTAGTAGGCATCAAACCTGTTTTCCTGATGCGAGAAGGTGGCCGTTTCGGAGAAATCATAGACTCCAGGCTTAAACGTATTCCTCATCACACCGTATCCTTCTGTACTCAAGTAAAAGGGAACGGGACTTGAAGCAGAACCCGCATCCCAACCGCCGCCAATGGCAATGTTGATTTTTGTATTTTTATGAGAATAATAGCCGTTCTGCTGTCCTCCTCCATAGAAATATTCGTCTCCTTTGGTGTTCAATGTCTGAACCGTTTTATTCTCTGCCAGAGTAAGTGGCTCTTTTTCGCTCCAAAGGATCTTGTTTCTTTTTTTATCCATTAGGCTCATCTTAGAGTCTGCTTTTGAAATCTTCAATTCCAATACTTTCGTCGTGATTCGATAAAAATGGGAATCTTCCTTTATTCTTATGCGTGTTTCCCCATACTCCTTGTTGTATTCCTCTTGATCTTTATCCACGATTTTGGTTTCATGATCCGGTTTATTAGGTGTCGGATATTCTGGGAATTTTCCGTCGGGATCAAGATGTAACCTGAACACATTTTCTTTTAGAAAGCTCATTTTGATTCCTTCACCGGTTGACAGTTCAATGAAGACATCACTACCTTTCTTATCTATCCCGCTTACTTTCCCGATGGAAGGACCACCGGCATCTTCACTAGCTTTCGTTATATTAGTCGGAATAAACGATAGGACCATCATGAGTGCCAATAACAGTGAGGCAAATCTTTTAAACTTATTTGCTTTTCTAAACAACATCCTGCACCTCCACAATTGTTAACTAGATTCCTTCCCAATAGACTGACCGAGATCTATTGCTGTAAGCAATGCCTTTAGATGCCTGCCCCATCCCGTTTGAGGCGTCCGGACTTCTGGAAGCATTTGATGGCTTCTTTCCCTGAAGACAAGGCTCTATCCTTTAATTCATCTATATGAACAGTGTCTTTCATGATCGCTGTTTCCAGAATCATGGATAGATTGGCTCCTCCGATGACCATAGCGTCATCCCTTTCCCTTGTAAGTGAAACAGCCGTTTTAAAAGGGGAGCCTCCAACGAGGTCACAAAGAACCAACACTCCTTCACACTCTTTCAATCTATCAAATGCCGACTTCAGCTTTTCTTCCAAATCTGTCATCGAGTCTATTTCTTGGAAATCCACATACTCTATGTGCGACTGCTCCCCTGCAATCAATTTCACTGAAGAACGAAGACCAGATGCAAAGAGTCCATGACCTGATACAAGTAAACCGTTCATTATTTCTCCTCCTGTCCCCCGCTTACAGAATGGTACCGAACGGGAATGGTATTTCACCAATAATGCCAATGATCACTGTAATCAAAATGAGTAGTACCGGTGACAAACCGCGTTTCAATAAATAGTACATCAATAAGGTATAACCCAAAGGCAGAATATTAGGCATGACCTTATCCAGTAAATCTTCCTGGATCGCGATTTCTGCTTTTCCCGCATGAATGACCAGATTGGCAGATACGTTGACAAAAGAAGCGATCAGTCCGCCCACTACGGTCAATCCAACGATAGAAGCTGCATGGGAAACTTTTTTCGTATTTTCTTTTAAGGAACTGATGGCATTGGTTCCCGTTTTGTATCCATATCGCATAAGTCCGAAACGCAGAGCAAAATGAACGATGTTGAAGATCACAAGGAATACAAGAGCCCCCATCGGATTGCCGTCTGCTCCAAGGGACGCACCGATCCCGATACAAATCGGCAGGAGAGTGAGCCAGAACAGCGCATCCCCGATTCCTCCCAACGGCCCCATCATAGCCACACGGATCGACCTGATAGTATTTCGATTCTGCTTCTTCTCTTCCATGGCAAGCACAATTCCCATAATGATATTCACCAGGAAAGGATGGGTATTGAAGAATTCCATATGGCTCTTCATCGACTTACTAAGGTCATGCTTATTCTTATGGATCTTTTTCAACCCTGGAAGGATGGAATAAAGCCAGCCTGCTGCCTGCATCCTTTCGTAGTTGAAAGACGCCTGGAGCAACAAAGAACGCCACACCATTTTATTGAGATCTTTCTTCGTCATTACCTGTTCAATAGAATTATCTTCATAATATTCAGAATCTTCAGCGTGTACTTGATGCTGTTGATCAACAGCTGCTTGTTCAGATGCCACGACCTCTTCCCCCTCTCACAGCAGCTCCCTGGCCGCCGGATGTCTTGTAAAAGTCATACATGGCAATCGCAAGGCCAATCAGTGCGACTGCGATAATCGGCATTTCCAAATACGTGACAAGGATGAAACCTACGATGAGATAAGCTACATACTGCTTTTTCAGCATGATTTTCAAGAGCATGGCAAAACCGATTGCCGCCATCATGCCACCAGCTGTCCCAAGACCTGTGATCAGCCATTCCGGCATCGTTTCGACAACATTTCTCGCCGCTTCTGCCCCAAAATAGATAGGAAGGAAGGCAACAACAAAGTAAAAGACAAACAAGGTAAGGATCCCCATGTAGTTAATTCTGTCGATCCCTTTTGTATTGGCAGCCTCTGCATATCGGTCTGCTTTGTGCATAACAGGTGAAAACGCTGTAAACATCAAGGTGATACAAGCCTGGACGGCAACGGCAAACGGTACAGCGATTCCAATGGCCACCTGTGGATCCTGGCCTGTCAAGATAGCAAATGCCGTTCCAATAATCCCCCCTATCACCACGTTCGGTGGTTGTGCCCCTGCCAGTGGAACCATTCCTGCCCATACTAATTCAATGGCTGCACCGGTGATGACACCTGTCTTCAAATCTCCAAGAATGAGTCCAATAATGACCCCCGTTACAATGGGGCGATGGATATGAAACAAACCATTAAACAAATCAATCCCTGCAATACCTGCCCATATGGCAATCAATAATGCCTGAAGCAAGATTTCCTGGTCCAACAAGATCACACCTTTCCCTTATAAAATGGTATAAATATCATCTGGCCTTTCATCAGGAACACGACGCACTTCAAGCTTCACACCCTGTTCCTTCAAATCACGGAAAGCTTCTTTATCAGAATCATCAACAGAAACAGTAGAGAACACTTGCGTTTTGCCTTCCGAGAAATGCATATTTCCGATATTCACCTTATCGATCGGGACACCTCCTTTAACAAGACGATTTACATCCTGTGGTGTTTTGACGACTAAGAAAATATGTTGGTCATCCGATGCGTCATGGATAACATCAATGGTTGTCTGAACCGAAAAAAAGCGGATCCCTATCGCTTCCGGAACGACCATCTCCATCAAATCTTGCTGCACTTCATCCTCTGCCACCTCATCATTCGCCACAACAATCAGATTCGCCCCAAGATGGTTGACCCACGTCACACCAACCTGCCCATGCACAAGACGATTGTCAATCCTTGTTAATAAAATATTCGGCATGATCTTTTCCCCCTTAATTATTAACAATGTATTTTTTGAACCCCTTTCACCAGGATAGGGTGATCAGGTGACCGTAACCTCAAAACCTACCACTTTCTTTAAATCATTCAACCCACATGAGCAACATCCTCAAATGTTCCCTTTCACTCTCTTAATCAAGGAAATTATTAGAGGACCACCATTCAACCCTTACATCCCTTTCATCTTATGAAAGAAATATCGTTACGTTATGACATCATTACCAGTTAACTAGTGTGAAAATCCATTTCATAGTGGAATGAAATGACATAAAGATGCGGATAGGATAAAGCATAACGTGATCTCTCGTTCGTTGATGAACAAAAGCCCTTTTACACGACCCCCTCCTTATTCATTCAAGTCAAGTCTACTTGTTGTTTTCAAAAGGAATTAGGTTTAAAGATGTTACACTCAGTTGGAAATTTTTGGGTTTTCTTGCCTAAGTAGAAGTTTTAGTGGTAGGGAGGTCATTACCAGTTAGTTCGTGATAAAAGAATCCGCTATTTAACGCCATTCTCCATCGTTATTTCACTTGTCTTTTATCATTACTGATAACATGTTTTCACTTTGGAGTATAAATGTAATCGTATACATTGTCAATACGGAATATCGAATTTTCTAAATTATCAAATATTCTTTATGATAAGAGCGGTTTTTTAGTTTTGCTATTATAAATTGACATATGAATCATCTCCTTATCTATTAAAAGTATTATGCCTAGGGGTTTGATATTGATATTCCTTTCTTAATCCAAGTTAATTGAGCCAGAACTCGATTAATTCTGCTTTTCGAACAATTGAGCATCCTTGTGGAATTTTCTTTACATGTATTTGATGATTATCGTTTTAGGATCTCTAGCATCTTCGATAAGAAAAATATTGACACCGTTGTTTCTCACTTAAACAATACAAGCGCATTGCAAAGTAAAGCCTCTCTCCAATGCGCAATGTATAGCTATCACCTAGAAGAAGTCCGTCCCTCTAATTCCCTAATCGCGCTGATCGCCCCTATTTTTGTACAAACAGTTGCCCCCACGCGATTGCTGGTTGAAATGACGTTCTTTAATTCTTCGAAATCCTCCAGGAGGTCTTTCGGACCTTGATAGTGATTGAATTGATGCAGTGTCGCCCCAACAAATGCATCGCCTGCCCCCGTTGAATCAATGGAATGAACGGGAATGCTTGGGACGATACACGATTCTTCTCCATTTGAAACCAGTGTTCCATCCTTCCCAAGGGTGACGGCTACGGTATTTGCTCCCAGTCTATGAAAACGTTCGACTCCATCTGATAGATGGGAGAATCCCGAAATGATCTTACATTCCTCTTCGCTTACTTTGACGAAGTCAGCTTGACTGATGCAATGCTCTGCCAACCCAATAAAGTCCCCCTCTCTCCCTTTCCATAAATCGCTTCGAAAGTTCGGGTCAAAGGAGATGAATTTCCCTGCTTCTTTAACCGTTTGGATGAAGGATACGTACGCGGACATGAAGGGATCATCCAGTAAGGCAGTGGCGGATCCGAAGTGAATGATTGAAGATTCTCTCCAGCTGCTTTCATGAAGCTCTTCCCTGTTCAAATGGGCATCCGCCCCTCGATTAAACACGAAATCTCTTTCCCCGTCTTCTTTCAATGATACAAACGCCAGAGTTGTAGGATGATGCTGATCAAGAAGAATGGAAGATTCATCAATCGTAAGATCCTTCATTGCCTGTTTCAAGAAAAGGCCGAACGGGTCATTTCCTACCTTGCTCAGGAATCTGGCGCGCCCCCCAAGTGTGGTAATGGTGGCACACACATTCGCAGGAGCCCCTCCAGCTTGCTTGGAAAAGTGTTGTCCCTGAGCCAAGTCTGTATTGATATCGGTACAAAAGAAATCGATGAGCAGCTCACCGATGCACAGGATCGATGGTTCATTCATAATCTCAAACTCCCTTTTCCCAGATTGATGAAAGTTCCGTAACCGAGAGTACTTCAACCTGGGCACCCTTTCCAAGGGCAGTGAGGGAAAGGGTGTGTTTCGTTCCCTGTGGGAAGATCAGGCTGGTTAATGCTCTCCGGCCTCCCTGTGCGAATACCTCCAAGGAAGAAGCGTCCAAGAATAGCTGAAGGATAAGCTTATCTTCTATTAATTCCACAAGGCATTCGGATATTCCGGGAAACGAATCCGAAAACCCGTTTTCTCCTGAATGAGTCCGATCGACGGATAACATGTGGGTGATTCGATCGTACCGAATACTGGTTTTCTCATCTGATGAATGGTGGATAGCCAAGCTGAATTCCTTTGCCTCATCCAACGTTACAACGAGATTCACTTCCATTAATTCATGATTCACTTCCATTAAGTATGCTTCTTCCGTTAGCACTATTGCCTTGCTGACCTTTGAATCTTTTCTGATTCTATTCATCTCGGATACAGGTTTTTGTAAAAGCTGAACTCCATCTGTAGTAGAAATCAAGGTCATTTCTCTAGGCAACGTCATGGCTCCTCTCCACGTTTCAGTCGGAACCTGGTTTGCATATCTCCAGTTGTTCATCCATCCAAGATAGATACGTCTTCCGTCCTTTTCAGGGATATCGGACCAGCTCACTCCCGCATAATTGTCCCTTCCGTGATCAAGCCAGAGGATGGAGTCCGCATCTTGATTGTTTATAAACGTCTTGCCGTCAAAGTCCCCAACAAAGTACTGGGTCCTTGAACCTTCTTTGAAATCGGGATTGTCACCGATGCTCACCAGCATCACCCATTTCACATGATCGGGATTTCCGTCGACCATGAGTGGAAACAGATCCGGGCATTCCCATACTCCGAAATGGGCCCCTTCGTCCTGGCCAAATAAACTTGCAAACTCCCAGTCGATCAAGTTAGGGGACGTATAAATGGTAATCGTCTGACCCGTCGCCAGCACCATGACCCAACGTTCAGATACCTCATGCCAAAACACTTTTGGGTCCCGGTAATCGGTAATGTCTTCATCTGACAGGACAGGATTCCCCTCGTATTTCTTCCACGTCCTGCCATGATCATGGCTATAGGCAAGACTTTGCCTCTGTCTTGGACGATCGGAATCCGGATATGAGTCCGCGCTTGTATAAATGGCGACCAGCCCCCCATTTCCCTTTTGAAAGAAGCCCGATGTATTCTTCCAATCTACCACGGCGCTTCCAGAGAAAATAGCACCGTGCTCGTCAGGATAAAGAGCAATCGGCAGCTCCTCCCAATGGATCAAATCACGACTAACCGCATGCCCCCAGTGCATCGGTCCCCATGTGGTTCCTTGTGGATGATATTGATAGAAGAGATGATATTCCCCTTCGAAATAGACCATCCCATTCGGATCATTCAGCCACTTTTCCTTTGGGGAAAAGTGAAATTGCGGACGATAGGTTTCTGAATAAAGGCTCGTTTTTTCTTGATAATTATTCGTCATAAGAATTCTCCTTTGCATTCGAAAGGCTGCACGATCGCCTGAGCAAGGTACAGCCTGAATTTGATTATGATTGGTTACGGTCATATCCATCCTGCTTGATTTTAAGCCATTCCTGTAACCCGAGGCGATCGAGTTCTTTCAAGTAATCCGCCCATTCTTCATCAGCTTTCCCGTTGGTGATCCATTCCGCCTTTTTACGCTTCACATAAGCAAGCAAATCGGCCTCGATCTTCGAAAGCTTATCTAATTCCTCAAGGGAGAAAAATACTTTTGGATAGATGTTTTCTGCCTTCATATCCGGTACCATGACATCCTTCATGAGCCCCAGTCTCCAGGCAGCATCTTCCGGTTTCGTCGTCACGGTTCCATAGTATTCGTCCAAGATTGCCAGTGGACCGCCGACGGATGTCTTTTCCCTGAGCTCAACAGGAGCCGTTCCTTCTAATGGAAGGTGTTTTAATGAATTACTGGCACTATCCATATCGAAGATGTTTTGCTGTTTGTCATCCCCATATGTTCCCCAGTTATTTTGAACCGATTGAAGCGGGTTATAGAATTGATCGATCCATTTCGCCGTTAATTCAAGGTTCTCGTTAGCACTCGTGATGACCATTTTGTTCCGGTCAAATCCCATACCGTTCGTTCTCGCTACATTCTTCGTTCCATCAGGTCCTTCAAGGGCAGGCATGAGGTCGTATTGATCGTTCATACCCGTGATGTTGGCTTTATCCCATGTGAAGTACATGCCGTAACGTCCTTCTTTCCCTTTCGACAGGTAGGTGTTCCAATCCTGTTCAAAAGCTTCTACGTCAATCAAATCTTCTTTATATAATTCATTCAAATAATTGATGGCATCCTTATACCCTTCGTCGGCTGCCGTCAGCTTCACTTCCCCGTCATTTGTGACGACAGTGTGATCCCAGTTCTCACCGAGTCCGAATGAACCGAACAAGAAGGACACATCTTCCCCTCCATGATTAATGATGAAGGACATCGGGATTTCATCGGCCTCTCCGTTCCCGTTTGGATCCTGAGTCTTGAATGCCCTGAGAACTTCTTTCAGCTCATCCGTCGTTTTCGGCATTTCAAGGCCTAATTTATTCAGCCACTCGACGTTGATCCATGGGAAGTCATCGACGGAGTGGATGCTTTCCTTCCCTGAACCAAGCTCTTCAATCCAAGGGAAGGAATAAATATGTCCATCCGGTGCCGTCATCATCGAGCGATATTCAGGCGCATCTTCCAGTACCTTTTTCAGGTTGGGCATATGCTCATCAATTAGATCCTCAACAGGAACGATCGCTCCATCCTTCGCAAGTTTCAACAACTCATAGTCACTGTATCCCGCATTCATGATCGCGTCTGGAAGCTCGCCGCTCGCGACTGCCAGATTCCGTTTTTCATTGAAGGTTTCCCCCGCTGTATAATTGGTCCAGTCGATCTTCACTCCCGTTTCTTCCTGGAGCCTTTTGAAGATCAGCTTTTCATTCGGATCATCCGGAGCAAGTGGTGAGCTGGATGTCATCATCTTAAGCGTCACCTGCTCCTCTAACGGAAACTTCACATTTTCCAGTTCATAATTCTCAGAAGAAGCACTTTCACTGTTGTTGCTGCACCCGGCTGCAAGCAGCATGCATGACATCAGAAGTACCGACATTGTCTTCGTCTTTTTCCCCATTGTTAAACCCCCATTGATAAAAATATAGATTATTTTAAAGATCCCACCATAACACCTTTTTCAAAGTATTTCTGGAAGAATGGATACATAATGATCAGCGGCAAGCTTGCTAATACGATGGATGAATACTTGATCATCTCTGAAATTCTTTGGAGTTCCGCTGCCGCCTGCTGGTCAGCGATCATTCCCGGTTGCACCTCATTCTGGATAAGGATCGATCGCAGGACGAGCTGTAACGGGTACAAATCCCGGTCTTCAAGGTAGATCATCGCATCGAAATATGAATTCCATTGTGCGATGAACGCATAGAGCGCGATGACAAAGATGATCGGCTTTGACAACGGAAACACGATGTTCAAGAAAATCTTGAACTCCGATGCCCCGTCGATCCTTGCTGCTTCCTTCAACTCATTCGGAATCGATTTGAAATACGTTCTTGCCAGGATAATGAACCAAACGTTGATGGCATTGGGAAGGATGATCGCCCAAATCGTGTTCAGCATCCCTAAGTCCTTCACCACCATATACGTCGGGATCAACCCTCCGTTGAAGAACATGGTGATGAGAAAGAACACCATGATGAACTTTCGTCCGACAAGCCCTTCAGCCGAGAGGGAATAGCCGGCAAAGATGCAGACACTCACAGTGATGAGCGTGAATCCGACAGAATAGAGAATCGAGTTGATGAATCCTTTGACGATGGTACCGTCCTCGAAGATTCGTTTATATCCCTCGAGCGTCCAATCCGAACCGCTGATGAGAAATCCTTTTTTCACCAGAACATTCGGCTCAAGAACCGATGATAGTAGAACGTATATCAACGGGAACAGAACAATGATTACGATTCCCCCAAGCAGGATTTTGTTAATGAAAAGAATGAGTTTATCACTCCTGGTGTATTGGTACACCTCGTTTCCCCCTTTCTATAAAAGACCTTCGCCTTCGTTTAGTTTCTTGACCACACGGTTTACGAAAACCAATAAGATGACATTGATGACGGCATTGAACAGTCCTACTGCCGTGGCGAATGAATAGTCACCTGCCTGCAGCCCTCGCTTGTATACATAGGTCGAAATGATTTCCGAGGTTGGCAGATTCATAGACGTCTGTAACAGATAGGCTTTCTCAAATCCAATCGCCATGATGCCTCCTGCAGCCAGGATGAACAGGACCGCCATTACAGGCTTCAGCGTCGGAAGGTCGATATGCCAGATGCGTTGCAGCAGGGACGCCCCATCCACGGTTGCTGCATCGTGAAGCTGGGGATCCACATTGGCGAGTGCCGCCACATAAATGATCGAGGCCCACCCCGCGCCCTGCCAAACCCCTGACCAGATATAGATGCTTCTGAAGGCATCGGGATCAGACATGAATGAAATCGGCTTATCCGTAAAAACCGACAGCATCGCATTAATCGGTCCCGTAGGTGATAGGAAGAGGAAGATCATCCCTGAGATGACGACGACTGAGATAAAATGTGGTGCATAAAGGATGAGTTGAATATTCTTCTTCACCCCTGCTTTTCGGAGCTGATTCAGCATGAGCGCAAGTATGATCGGGATCGGAAACCCGATCAGAAGCTCGAAGGAACTTAATTTCAGAGTATTGACCAGAATATCCATGAAATTCGGAGACGATAAAAAGTCCGTAAAGTGCTTGAATCCGACCCATTCACTTCCATTGATCCCCCTGATGGGACTGAAATCCTTAAATGCAATGGATGCCCCATACATGGGAACATACTTGAAAATGATCGTAAGAATGATGGCTGGTGCAAGAAACAAATAGAGAATATAGTTTTTCTTCATATAATGGAGCTTGGTTTTGAGTTTCGAATTTTTCTTTGTTTCCGTTATGACTGGTGTATCTGCCTTCGCAAGTTCTTGCAATCTTTTGACCCCCTTTATAAATCACTTTGTTCAGAAACAATGACCCTGCCCATTTCGGTGAGGATGTCTGTTGAGTTCACTTTACTAGAATCCCAGAATGAAAACGTTTACTATTTTCGGATGAAACAGTTTAAATTTTTTGGAAGTTTACAGCACAAAAAAAACCTCTGGCAGCTGCCAAAGGTTTCTAGTCCAAATCATTCAGTTCTTCATTTATCTTGTTTACTGCCTCTTCTGCCGAAGTTTTAACATCCTTCCCTCCGATTCCCACGTCTTCAAATAGCGCTTTGACTGCCTCGCTCACGACAGGATAAGCTGGGGTGATCGGTCGATTCCTTGAGTACTTTTGTGCCTGTTCCACGAAAATATTCTTCGGATACTCATTGAACTCGGGAAAGGCTTCTGCAACAGAATAACGAGCCGGAACATCCCCAGTGATCTCCACATATTTCTTTGCTCCTTCAAAACTGGTGACATATCGGATAAACTCCCATGCTTCATCGGGATAGTCAGTTTCAGACGAAATTCCGAGGGACCACCCTCCGTTTGGAACCGCCTGTTCGCTCCCTTTCGGCAGGGCGGTAATCCCGAAATCCTCACCCAGCCGGAAATCAGGGTTCATCATACTGAGACTCTCCACCATCCAGGAACCGAGGACCGTCATGCCGAGCCTATCGGTCTCCAATGCCTCCTCGGGAAGTTCGACATTTGCCACCTCGTGTTTCTGATATAAATCCTGATAAAACTGGAGGGCTTTCAGTGAGGCCGGGGAGTTCAAATATCCACTCGCTGTCTGATTGTCCAGATCCAGTACATCTCCTCCAAATTGCCAAAGGATAGGCATCTTGAAGTAGGATGGCGACTCCCCATCCGGAAATCCCTGGGCCGGGTCTATTCCCGTGATGTCAGGTGCTAAAGCAGAGATTTTCTTAGCAGCCTCGAGGACCTCATCCCAAGTCAGCGGGTCATGTGGATTTTTGGAAGGGAGGGGAACCCCTGCTTTTTTAAACAAATGGATGTTATAAAAAAGAGCCACACTTGATTCTGCAATGGGTGATAAATAGATTTCATCCTCGTATGTGATCCCCTTCAACGTAGGGGTTGCGAGATCCTCAATATGACCTTCTTGTCTCATATAATCATCCAAAGACAGCAGACCACCCGCACTTGCATAAAGGGCAAGAGTCGGCGTATCGATCGTCAAAATATCAGGTGGGTCACCTGCTGCCATCTCAGTTCTAAGCTTCAACTCATAATCCCCATAAGGGATAGGGACCATCTCCACTTCGATCGTGGGATGCTCCTTATTAAAGTCAGCCACCAGCTCTTCATACGCCTGATTCTCAAGTTCTGTCCCCTTGTTTCTCCAGAATGTCAGGTGGATCTTGGCTTGTTCATCCAGCATTCCTCCGTCCTTATCTCTGCTGGTTTCCTGGAATGAGGTAAAAGTGAAGATGCTGTAGATCCCTGCTGTCAACATGAGTAGCGCAGCCAGTACATAGATGGCGGTTAATTTATACTTCATCGTGCCTCCCCCTTATCCACTGTCATGGATTTCCGGTAATCAAGTGGCTTTTGTCCAAATCGCTTCTTGAATACAGTGCTGAAATAGCCGGAATTGGAATAGCCGACAAGATGGGCAATCTCGATGATCTTTAACTGTTCATCCATCAACAGGGTACGGGCTTTGTCCATTCGGAGGTTGACGAGATAATCACTGAAATTCTGTCCTACCAGTTCTTTGAACATCTCCGATAAATAGGCCGAGTTGATATGGAATTGATCAGCAAGGGAGGAAAGTGAAATTTCATTGGTGTAATGCTTGTCCATATACCGCCTTACATTTTCCACGATGGCAATTCCATTAGAGGAATGCCGGGTTTCACTCACCTTATCCGCAATCATTCTTGCTAGGTCAAGCAGTTCTCCTTTAACCCGGTACCGGGAAGTCAGTTCCCATATACCCAATTGACAATTCCACATCTTCTTCTTCAAATCATCGGTATACAGATCATATTTCCTTGCCATGGATCCAAGCATAAAGAGCACCCGGCTAGCTGCAAAGGAATAAGACATCACCGATTGCCGGTCGCATTCAGCAAGGGTAGTCAGTAGATGTTTCTTGAATGTCTCATAATCGCCTTGCTCCATGCTGTTTGACAGCTTCCATTCCACATCGTCAGTGAATTCCACCGTCTGTTTACTCGTTGTCCCGTCAATGAATTGGGACGTGGCATCAGCGGAACTTTGACTCCAGGAGAGAAGGGAGGATATGTATCCGTTCTTTAATTGAGATAAACCCATGACTACTTTCCCCACCCCAATGACCGTTTCAACATTCAGATAGTTGCTGACATTCCGTTGCAATTCCTGAACAAAAGTATGGATTGAATTCCCTCCCGAGTTTTGTAGAAATAAGAAATGAATCATATTCTGATAGCTCGTGTCGTAGAAGGACATGATTCCTTCATGCTCATAGGATAATTCTCGGCACAACATCTTGAACGGCAGAAACAAATCCCTAACCTGTTCGGGGTCACTACTTCGAATCTCTACGGTGATGAACTGGACGACCGTGTCCTCACCTGCCAGCACATCAAGCTTCAGCTGACTCAGTCTCTCCCCGGAAATATTCTTCCCTGCCCATTCATCCTTCACCAAATGAAGCAGGTACTGCTCTCTCATTTCCTCGGCGTGGAATTGGTTCATTCTGACCGTTTCCATTCTTCTCTGCTTCTCCGCTTCAACCTCGCCCCTGCTCTTCCTGAGGGCAGCCGTCAATTCCTCGGGATCGACGGGCTTAAGCAGATAATCCTTCACTCCTTCGACCAAAGAGGAACGTACATACTCGAAATCCGAGTATCCCGACAGGACGATCACCTTGATATCAGGATACTTACCCGATAACGCTTTCACAAGCTGCATCCCATCCAAGACCGGCATCCTGACATCGGTCAGGACAAGATCAGGCATCACCTCTTCGATAACCTGTAACGCTTCCTTGCCATTGGAGGCTTCACCGGCAATAACAAAGCCTTCTTCTTCCCAGTCCACTTTCCACTTCAACCCTCTTCGGATTTGAATTTCATCATCGACCAGAATCACCTTCAGCATGAAGATCCCCCTCTCCACTTTTTATGCGTAAGACAATGGTTGTGCCTTGATACTCTTTTGATGTAATGTGATAGGTAAAATTCTCTCCGTAATACAGCTTTAAACGCCCCAGGACATTTTTAAGCCCGATGCTGCGCCCTTTGCTTTCCAATACGTGCCGCGATTCATGACGACCCAGGTCACGCTTCAATTCTTCCACAATAGACTCAGGGATCCCGATTCCATTATCCTCAATCACAATCTCCACCCAGTCATTCACTTTCTTCGTCGAAATACGAAGAACAGCCTCCGTTTTCTCTATGAAACTATATTTAACTGAATTCTCCACGAGTGGCTGGATAACGAACTTAATGATCGGGAGCTTAGAGGCTGCAGGATCCTCCTGAATGGAAACGGAGAGCGCAGCTTCATATCGCAGCTTCAGAATTTCCATAAACCTCCGTATATAGGTCATTTCTTCCCCGAGGGTCACCATATCAGATTCCGTATTGAGGGAATATCGCATGATCCTCCCTAAATGAATCGTGACATCGATCACCTCTTTGTTCTTCCCTTGAGCTGCGAGACCACCGATGGTCTCCAGGGTATTATTGAGGAAATGGGGATTGATTTGCAGGAGCAGTGCCTTGTATTCCGCATCCCTCCTGCGTATATTGGCTTCATATTCTGTTTCAATCAGGGTATCGAGGCGGTTGGCCGTCTGGCCGAACACATCCACCACATAACCAATCTCATCATTCGCTGTCTTAATGGAAGGAATCAATTGCTTCGCTTTCTTAAATTCTCCCTTTTCAACAAGCTTCATGGCACCGGTCAATTTCCCTAAAGGCTTTACGATGGTAGAAGAAAGGAGATAAGACGCCATGATCGTCAATAAGAAAATCCAACCACTCGTCAAAAGGAGGTTCCTTTGAAGCTCGTTGATCTGAGAGAACAATTCTGACTTGGTAATTTCACTGACCAGCACCCATTCCCCTACCCTTGCCTTCTGATAGAAAATCATATACTCTTCCTTCTCAAAAGGGACCTCTATTAATCCGGATCTTTTGGGCTCCTTCTTAATCGTCTTTAAGCTTTCTTTTACTACCTTCTCCGGTGTATCGACGCTGCCGGTCAGCACATTTCTGCCAAGGCTGTCCAGGAGATAGACTCTTCCGTTCTCCCCCAGCTTGATCTTGCTTAGTGCGTTCTCAAGAAGGGACGATGGAAAGTTCACCTTGATCACCCCGGATAAATCAAGCGTATTGATATCAAAGAGGGGCAGAAGGTAACTGTTCACCTGATCCGCCATCAGATCATTATGAGACCGAAGCCAACGCTGATCGTCTTTATAGAATTCATCGAACCAATTTGTTTTCTCTAGAGGAGGAAGATTCCCTGCAGTCCCAGTCCCATCGCTCAGGTAAACCGATACGGACATCGACTTGGAATTGTTGATCATCATAGAAGATAACTCCGCCTTTAACTGGTTCTTCATCAAAAGACGTTCGGCATCTGTTACCTCCCTGTCATCCTCCTCTGACTTGATCCATTCCTGAGTCGTAGGGTTCACCAGTACCTGCTTTCCTAAATCCTCTGCCTGTGACGTGATTGAATCAATATACAGCGAATACTGCTCCATCATTTCAATCGTCGAACTCGTCGTACGCTCTCCCATGATGGACGTAAACCAGTTGGGAATGAGAATCGAAAGAACTAGAAAAGGAAAGGTCAGTAGCAGAGTGAAAATCATAAATAATCGGTTGCGAAGTGAGAAAAACATAGTGCCTCCAAGGTCGATGCTTATTATTTGAAAAGTAAAACTATTATTCTTTTAAATCTACCATAGAATGAGGGTGGGAAAAAGACAGAAAGATATGGGGAGGTTGGAATATGATTATAGATATTTAGAGGGTGCCTGCTTATGCGAAGACACCTAAATCGTTAAAGGAGAAATAAGGAACAACGATATAAACATACCGAACAATACCTAACAACTTACCTTATTGAATGAAAAAATGTATTGCCAATTTAAATAGAGATTTATTTCCCTTGTTTGGACAAGGACCTGTCCCCACGTCCCATTCAAAGCCGGCACCTTACCACCAGCACTTTAAAGCTTCTTCGTGTTGGGGATAAGGTGCCGATTAAAAAAGAAATGCACCCGCCCGCTTAAACATTCTACGCTAGAGGCATTTCCAACTCATTCATTTTCAAACTTAACTTCTTTTCTCATAACCAAACCAAAGAGAATACTTGTGAAGATATAATAGATTCCTATGATCGATAACGCATCTGTTAACACGGTCCATAGACCATTTCCTTGTATCACACCCCCCCATAACAAGAAGCTTGCGATAAATATAAGTGGGAATACAAGAAAGTATCCCAGGAAGTATAGTTTCTCTTTTCGTTGCTCCATCATCATCATCCTTATCTAGGTAATGGATTTCTTACACTATAGTATAAACGTGTCTGTTTAATATGGAATGGTCCGATTCAACCGTTTTACTGGCCCAAGGCCCGACAACTTCCAGACATTTAGCAAAATAATACGTTTGCCCCCAGCGTGCTAAAGCTTTAGGACGCTGGGGGTCTGACCCCTTTAACCCCCTGCTCTTCGTTTAAAAACATCACACCGATCAAGCCAACCATTGAGAAAATCATCGGGGTGAAGAAACCGTAGAAGTATCCATCACTGATACTGCCCGATGTGGACTGAACACTTTCCAATATAGAGCCAAAAACGCCGGGCAGCAATACGGCACTTAGAAATCCACCCGTATTCGCAAACCCTGAAACGCTGCCGGATTCCGTTACAGGAAAAGATTTACGAACAGCGGCAAACGTCAATGAATTTGCCCCGAATCCAAATCCTATGATAAAGAATAGGATTATCACCAGGAAAAGTGGCGGTTGCCCTTTAAATAATAAAAAGGCAGTCCAACACATTAAAACCGTGATATGAAAAACAACATAGGGCCGTTTAATTTTTCCTAAATAGCTTGAAACCCATCCTATAAGCGGCGCTCCAACTAGTGCTCCAATTAGACTGATCATAATGACCTGACTTGCTTCTATACGTGTCATTCCATATACATCCATTGCATAGGGAACCGCCCATGAACCGATAAACCCTATATATCCTCCTACAATCCCAAAGTGACACAAGAATAATGCCCAGGCCTGTCGATTTAAGAATATTCTTCGCAGTAACACTGATATTTTTTCATGTTGTAATGTACTTTTCATAAGTAACGGCTGTTTTGGTTTTTTGACAAGTATCAAAAAAAGAAAAAAACTCCATACACACAAAAGAATCCCCGCTGATAGAAATGATCCCCTCCATCCAAACGAGACGATCACTGCAGAGAAAGGAACGGTCGCCAATAGGAAGCCCAGGCTTCCTGTCATCCCGGCCAAACCAATTAATCGTGGGAATTCCCCCTTGCCAAACCACAGACTCAGTATTAACACCATACTTACCCAGATGGTCGCATCCCCGATTCCCGTTAGGATTCGGGCAAAAAACAGGATAAAGGCATGTGTGCCCAAACTATAAAGGATTGTACCTATACCAGTAAGTGCCGCACCGGAAATAAGAAAAAGATTCGGTCCATATCGATCAACCAAAATACCCATTGGAATTTGTAAGCCAGTGTATACAAAAAACTGAATACTTGCCACCAATCCGATCGTGGAAGCCTTCACACTAAAATCAGCCATTAATTTGTCTGTAATCAAACCCGGAGCCGTCCGCTGACTCGATATGATTAAGTAAGTAAACAATACGGAAGCAAAGATAACCCATCTGAATCTGTTAGTGTGTATGTCCAATGCTATCTACCCCTGTTTGCTTTTATTCCTATATATATATGGGGGACTTTATAAAGTAGTAACATAATTTAGTAAGAGTTCTTGGGCTGAAGATTTGAAACCTGCCCTTATATGTAACCAGTAAAAACGCTCTCCAAATGTAAGAATACGATCGTCTTGGAATCCCACTTTCAAATAAAATAACTTCCCTGCTTCATTGTATCGATGAACAGTCAACCGCAGACGTTTACAGGTAGGATTCGTATGCTTAACGTTTCTAATTAATTCTTGTAATGCCTTTGAACCCAACCCCTTTCGTTGAAATCTCTTATCTATAAAAAAATGAAAAAGCCAATAATCATCGGAGGTTCTCGTGCTTCCTCTTGTCAAGAAGAAACAGTAGAACCTTCTTGAACCAACATCCCTATTTTATCGTCTATATCTTGGCCAAGGTACCTTTCACTTGGCTTTCCAGTTCACTCAATAACAGGGTAGTATCATCGATTCATTTCCATTATAATTGTATGAAGGAGGTGAGAAAAATGGAAAAGCAAATAGTGAACATGTTATCCGATATCCAACGTAACATGAAGGAGTTCAACCGAAATTTGAAAGAGCTTGATCGGAATATGAAAGGACTCGAAAGTAATATGAAAGGGCTCGAAAATAACATGAAGGAGTTCGGAAGTGATTTAAAAGAGGTAAAGGAAACGGTTAACAGAATCGAAGCTGCACAAACAGAAGATGTCATTGCTTTGTTAAAAGTAGGAAACCAACGTTCTGAAACGGACTTTCATTATCTGAACACAAGAATCACAGATATTGATAAACGGGTTTTCACCCTTGAAAATCGAGTTGAAGGGTAATCGTCATTTCTCGATATAAAAGTAATGACGTGCCTTATACCTACTCTTCGTTTCCTCTCACCATGATCCACACTCCATTTCTTCGATTTTTCTTTTATTAGACTTTCCATTGAACTCAAAAACGGTGCCTGACCTAATGGAGTCAGACACCGTTTCTTATTCCACAACTCTCTCATTAAAGAAATAAGAGATAAAAGCAAAAATGCCGATTGGCCCTGTTGTATGGTATGCCTGCACCATATCAAGGTTTATGCTCGCAAGTTCCGAGTTAAGCTGGGACATACCGCCCACCATTTTCATACCACGATGAAGACAATCAGTACACCGGCAATCATGACGATCATCTGAATAAAATCAGTCCTGACAGCGCTGATCATTCCGCCTCCAACAACGTAAACGGTCAAAATGGCCACACCGATAAACAAAGCCAGCTTATAGTCCACACCAAGAACGGTTTCCAGCATGTTCCCCAGTGCTTTGTATTGAGCCATCTGGTAACCCGGTCGCTCCACCAATGAGCCACGGGGACAGTCACCTCGGTCTACTTTCAAAACCCAACAATGTTCCCTTGGCTTCACCCATGAATCCAACTCCCCCCATTAACCCTCTCCCTCCCAATCAATCCCCCATCCTCCACCACACCCAACATATCCATCATCACCGCAAACGGCACTTCATACCCCGACAAAACCCCAACCTTATTACACCCCTCCCACATCTCCCTTTAACTGATGAACGCATACCCATCCCCACGCCTCACCCGGTCTCCATCCATCAATCCCATCACCACCCCATAAACCTTCAAACTATCAATCTGAAACTCCGACACGTTCTTTGCATACTCCGTCACCAACATCCCAATCCCTCCCCTTTTTCATCATCAAACCATGAGCCAAGGGACCTGTCCCCATGGCTCACTCCACCTGCGTCCATCCACCCCGAAACCGCCCAAAGAAGCACGGGGACGGTTCTCGTGCTTCTTTTCGTCAAGACGAAGCAGCAGAACCTCCAACATGCTTCACCCAACTCTACCCCACTACCCCTCTCCCTCCCAATCAATCCACCACACTCACCATGTCCAATATCAGCATACCGCACTTCATACCCCGATAAATCCCTGCTTACTGACACCCTCAAAAAAATTGACGCATACCCACCCTTACGCCTCCTGAATGGTTCGCAACCAAACAATCCCATACACTCTGAAACTCCGCACTGTTCCCCTTTGCATACTCCGTCACCAAGTGCTTGCTCACAACGAAACAACAGAACCGTCCCCACGCTTCCCTCCATGCCCAACAAAAGAACTGTTTTTTTCAGAAGGTATCTCTAACATTTTAGGAAAATTCTTCTACAAGCATATTGAAAATGTTTCGTAAACCGAAGAAAAGTAGATCGTACAACCTAGCTTACAGACCCTTTACTAGAGACAGAAATTAACTACGCCGAAACTACTATTCAGAATTTTTTGACTTATTTTGTCGTTCTACTCTATCATTTAATTGAAAAGAAAAGGAGGAAAACCACTATGAAAAAATTGTTAACCAAACGTTCTTTACCTGCTCTAATAGCCGCCACTTTTTTACTTGCGCCTTCTGTACAGGCGGAAACCCCCTACTACGGAAAGACATACAGTCAGCCTGATCAGGTAAGACACCTCTATCCAGAACTGCCAATAACGGATAACACACCTGCCTTTTCTAGAGAGGGCGAAGCTTTTACTTCTCAGGAAGAAATGCTCTCCTACATTCAACAGCTTGAAGGCAAAAGTCCATATCTGACCGTCAAATCCATCGGAACATCACAGGAAGGACGAAACATCCCAGCCCTTTATTTCACCAAGGATAAACAAATCAATACAAGTCTCCTATCAAGAAAGCCAATTGTGTGGGTCCAAAGTCAGATTCATGGCAACGAGCCTGCAAGCGGTGAAGCCATCCTTGCTATAGCGAATCGTCTGACGGGTGAACTAGGGGAGGAAGTCCTCGATGACATCAATGTCATCGTCATTCCGAGAATTAATCCCGACGGCTCCTACGCCTTTATTAGACAGCTTGCCAATGGTCTGGATGGAAACCGTGATCATATTAAACTCGAAACACCAGAGGTACTGGCGGTTCATAAAGAATTCAACAAATACTCCCCTGAAGTCGTCATTGATGCCCATGAATATTCAGTGTACAGCAGTGCCTTTCGTCAAGTAGGCGAGGAAGGCGCTTTGAAGTATCATGATATTCTCATCCAATCCGGACGCAACTTGAACATTCCTGAAAGAATTCGAACCATGTCCAATCGCCTATTTCAAGAACCTGTTCTAGCAGACTTGGAATCTAAAGGGATTTCAGGAGAAACCTATTATACGGCCGGTTTAGATGATCAGGGTGAAATCGAAATCGTCGAAGGCTCAACCGAACCAAGGATAGGGCGCAATTCATTTGGGCTTGCTCCTTCTTTTTCCTTTCTTGTAGAAAGCCGCGGGATCGGGATTGGCCGGGAAGACTTTGCCCGACGAGTGAATGCACAGATTGCTACACATGAAAAAATACTTACGCAAACAGCCGACCATGCAAGACAAATAAAGAATGTCGTGAAAGCTGAAAGACTGAATCTAGTTAAAAAAGGCTTACTTCCAAATGACAAGGACCCTATTATCATCGATAGTGAAAATAAAGAGCTTGCCGATCAAACCCTTGAAATGGTAGACATCGCCTCAGGTACGGTTCAAGACATACCGGTAAATTATTTCAGCGCGACTGATGCAGAACCAACATTAGTAAGAGAAAGACCGACTGCCTACCTGCTCATGCCCGATCAGCAGGAAATAGCTGAAAAACTCAAAAACCAAGGATTAAAAGGCTTTACGTTGCCTAAGGATGTAAAACTGCCTGCCGAGTCCTTTACCGTCACAAAAAAGGACAATATTGGAGAATACGAAGACAGACAGCTTGTTGACGTGGAAACAAAGGTATCAAAAGAAGAAATCACTTTCCCGAAAGGCAGCTATGTATTCTTGACGGCGCAGCCTCAGACAAACCTATTATCCTTATCACTTGAGCCAGAATCAGTAGACAGTTATGTAAGCTTTAACTATGTCCCTTCTGAAGTTGACCAGGAATTGCCGATATACAGGTTTACGATTGATCCAAAGAAATCGGAAATGAAGAAATTTATGAATAGGTAATAGCGGTTGCTTTCGGTAGCTTCGGATAAGGGGTGAAGGTCTTAGACCTGGAGCTTACTCCCGTGACAAAAAAAATCAACTGCGCCCATTAAGTAGACTCACATAATAATAGTAGAGGCTGCTTTTACGCAGGTAAAAAGAAGACTCCGGTATGCTGCCGGAGTCTTCTTTTCCTTTTCAGTTTTTCCGTTATCGCGATACTGTGATCCATCAAAGGAATTCATATGCCCCTAGGTGAACACCTTTCACCTATTAACCATAGAAAGCCACGGGACAGGTACTTGGGACTGCTCTTCAAATGTACGAATCCCAAGCGCTAGATTAGTCCCAGCACTTCATCCAACATCTCTCATAGGAAATCATCTTCTCACCGCCACCAAAATAATTACTTCATATCAATAATAATAGGATCGCTATCATTAAAAGACTTAATTACATTAGATTCTTCAATAAATAATTTTCGAGCTACATTTCCTATAGTATTAGTTGAAACTGGATCAACAGTGCCACCAATTAATCCACCAGCAAAATTTTTTTATTAAATTTTTTAATTTTTTATGTATTTAACCTGTGTCCTCAACCACAATTACTTCGTCTTTCCTTGAAATTTAAGGTTCATTTAAGGGAAGCGTAAATGATGAACTGCTATACTAACTAAGTGGACATTACTTTATTAGGGGACTGTATAAGAGAAAATGAATTAACGTTGTAGAAGGTATTACTACATTGAGATTACATGTTGCAAAAGCATTAGACACTAAATTAAGTGATGATTTTTAGGAGTTGAATTTCAAATTGATTTTTGATGATCGTTATCATTTACATGTAGGATATTATAAAAATCAAAAAGATTTAGAAGCTATTTTCTTAAAAGTTAAAGATCAAAACATTTGGTGTATGTTCTTGGAAAATGATTTTTATAAACTTAATCTTTCGGAAGAGTATCCTGCTATAAAAGATTTTGGCTTATTGATAGGCATTTATTTAATTGAAAGTGAAGATTTATCTGTGGAACAAGGTTCTGAGCTATTTGAAAAATTTTTGAATGATCAAAATATCGTTTGATGTTTGAGGAAGCACGGCGACGGTTCTCATGCTTCCTTTTCATCCACACAAAACCTCAAACCCACTCTAACTCTTCACCCAACTCCCCCCACTAACCCGCTCCCTCCCAATCAATCCCCCAGCCTCCACGACACTCAGCATATCCATCATTACCGCAAACGCCTGATCAACCCCTGACAAAATCCCAGCCTCCTTACACCCCTCCCACATCTCCCGATAACTCACAAACACATACCCATCCTCACGCCTCACCCGCTCATCACCCAGCAACCCCATCACCACACCAAACACCTTCAAACTCTCAATCCGAAACTCCGCCTCATTCCCCTTCGCATACTCCGTCACCAACATCCCAATCCCTCCCCATTTTCATCATCAAACTCTGAGCCAAGTGACCGTTCCCCACGGCTCACTCAAACCGAACCAACAGAACCCTCCACCTGCGTCCATCCACCCCGAAACCTCCCAAACTCCCTCACAAACTCCAACTTCACCGTCCCCACCGGCCCATTCCGGTTCTTGGCAATCTTCACTTCCACTTCCTGCCCGTTCTTCGAATCCGGATAGTAGTAATCATCCCGGTACAGAAACAACACCACATCCGCATCCTGTTCGATATTCCCCGAGTCACGCAGATCCGACAGCCTCGGACGCTTGTCATCCCTCGACTCCACTCCCCTCGATAACTGGGACAACAGGATGATCGGAATCCCAAACTCCTTCGCCATCCCCTTCAATTGCTTTGTAATATGCCCAATCGCAAGATCATGCCGATCAAACCGCTCCTTCACATTGATCAGCTGCAGGTAATCAATCACCACAAGAAACGGCTCCGTCGGGTACTCCCGCTTCAGATTCATGATCCGCTGTCTGATCTCCGGCAGGGTGATCATCCCATTTTGCGAAAGTTCGAGCTTCGCTTTGTACACGGCGTTCATCGCCCCGTGCATCCTCGGCATCTCGTCCTTCGTCAGATACTTATAGGGATTCTGCCATTTCATCATGTTGATATCCGTGAGGCTTGAGAGGAGGCGCTGCATAATCTGCCTCGAGCTCATCTCAAGGGAGAATACCATGCTCACTCCCTGCTCCCTGGTGCATTCCCATGCGAGCTGGATGGCGAAGGCGGTTTTCCCCATGGAGGGTCTCGCAGCGAGGATGATGAGCTCCCCTTCCTTCCACCCTCCCGTCAGAGCATTCAAGCTCTCGAATCCCGTCGAGACACCGGGAAGTCCGTCCCTCTCCATGTAAAGAGATTCATAGAGATCCATGATGATCTCGTCCTTCGTTTCTTCGTCCGTGATCGTGTTGGTATGCATGTCAATAAGTGCTTTGTAGAGGTCCTGTGCGGATTCCGGGGTGTAGGCGCTCAGGAAGTGGTTGGCCGAATTCTTGATGAGGCTCAGTTCGTAATACTTCAGGACGATCTGTTCATACTGCTCGATGTTCACCGTCGTCGGGCAGTAGTTGGCAAGGGCCAGGAGAAACTGAACCCCTCCGACATTCTCAATATCATCCCCCAGCTCCTCCACCACCATGACCAGATTGATCTCAAGCCTCTTCTTCTGAAGCCCCTTCATCGCTTTAAAAATCAGGCGGTTCTTCACCAGACTAAAATGCTTCTCCTCCAGGGTCAGTTCATCCAGGACACCAGGCTCCATAAGAACAGCTCCAATGATCATGCTTTCCGCTTCATGCACTTCGCGAAGCAGCTGTTCATCGTGCCCAGGGTGGTGCAGGTCGTGTCCACTCGTTTCGTCGTTCATTCTCAATTCGTATCGCTCCTTCTTTTTCCCACGCTTCCATGGTTTGTAGTATCGTCGTTTCCTCCACCGACTGTTCATACAGCTCGGAGATCGTCGGCATATACTGGCTCACTTTGATATGGGCATCGACTCGTCTCTTCACCAGGTGATAGTCACAGTTCTCCAGGTGCCGGTACCAGATCATCGCCGTCTCACGACTGAGGAGCCGCTGAGGATAAGCACCCTTGATCATCTTCACCAGCTCCCTGAACTCCCCGAACGTCATGCCTCCGTCACAATCTCCTCCAACCCTTCCAGCAAGTCATCAATGTGCTGCATCGATTCCCGAGGAGAGATGTACGCCTCAAGGGCCTTCTCCAAATACCTCGGACTGTTGATCGTCAGCTTCGGATTGATGCTCTGCTGTCTGTCAAACTCCTCATCCATGAACACAATCAGCTCCTCCGTCGACAACTCGCTCAAGCTGATCCGCTCCATCGCCACATAATCTATCGGGGTCAATATCAACCCTCTCTCCCTCCTGCCAATGAAATGCCCGATCAGCGCCTGCAGCCTCTCTTCTTCCTTAGTGCCGTTAAGGTTGGTGGTGTTCTCTATCTCTTCTTTCTCTAAGTTCTTAAGTCTGTTTGCAGGTTCTCTCCGTACCTGTTTCACATCCTTTTCGCCGCACGAAGACGTCCCGGAACCAGCCCCATCATCAGGCTGGTCACCACCGGATTCATCACTCCCATCCTCCTTCACAGACATCCCCATCCACTTCAAATAATCGCCACAAGCGAAATCCTTCGTCGGCCTTAGCGTAAACACATACCCATGCTCATACTTCTCCGCCTTCAACCACCCACACTTCTCCAACCGCTTAATCGAACGCTGAATCCGCGAATGCGAATACTCATCAATCTTCTTCCCATTGTAGAACCACAGATCCTCCCGCAGCTTCCGGAGCGAACGCACATACTGCCTCTCCCCAAGCACCACACCCCCAACTTGAACCCCGCCTTGATGGGTCGCATTCAACAGAATCAACACATACAAACGAAGATCCTCCGGGTGGTGAAACATCTCCATATCCAACACGTCCTGCTCCAACTTTCTCCATCCACTCATCACAATCACTCCTATTTCATTTTGGTTTCACCCTTTATATAGGGGGATGGGAGTGAAAGGGACACCCTATGGATAAATTTTTTATAAAAAAAGCCATTCGGGTGGGATCCGAATGGCTTTGGGGCAGTTCCTTATTAAATTAGAATAAAATCTCGATTAACTATCAGGCACTAACGCTCAATATATATTTCTATTAGCTCCATTGTTCTATTTCCATTTTTTATTCTCTTCATTATAACTTTTTCTAGCGTTGTCTATAATCTTTTTTAAAATGGGTATAGTGACTGTATAAATAGTAACTGTAAGTGAGATAAGACTCACCAAATTAAAAAAAGTTATATACGATTTTCTATTTATCCAACTAGAAAGGCCCTTATTTTCATAGAAGTTAGGTAAGGGAAAATATTTATAAACCAAAAGCATAAAAAAGCAAATGATGGACAAATACAAACACCAATTCAATATATAAAGAGTTAAATATTTATGTTGATCCCCTGTCTCTATAAACCTAGATAACTTCTTCAAACTAGTATTAGCTAGCATATGTTCTTTTTTTATTGACTTTTCAAAAGGAAAAACTCTTCTCAATACAAGAACATAAAAGAAATTAATTAAGTAATATAGAATCATTCCCCCAACGTATAAATAACAAAAAATTACAGGAATCATTAAATATTTATAGAAGTGGGAATCATTTATTATAATCAAAATAATACCCAATATATAAGAAAAAGTTAATATTTTTATTATCATTCTATAGTAAAGAGGTAGTGTAAGTAACCTACTCTCTTTTCTCTTTATGCGATCCAGAGTGTTTAGGGCTATGATTAAAACTAGAAGAATGACACAGTAAGCCAAACTTAGTAGAATATTTGGCATAGTAAATACAAATGGTCCTATAATAAAACAAATTAAAAATAAAAGTAACTCTATAGCACTTAACTTCCTAAATTCACTTTGCTTACTCATGATAAATTATATTCACACTCTCAGATTATTAATAACATCCAATAATGAATCTTGGTTAATCTTCCCTATTCAACATCCATACCTTCTTCAAAGGAATCTCCGCTTTAAGATCATCACTTAAAGCATCATAATTTTCGAATAATTGTTCGATTATTTTAGCAGAATCCCATAATCTCAATCTGAAAAATTGTTTTGGAATTTCCTTCTTAACTGAACTTTTAAAACCATTCCATGAAACTAATAACCCATAATCCGCATTCATATTACTCATAGTACCAATTAATTGATCCATAGTTGGGCGATCAACAGGGGCATCTGTTGTTTTAATTTGAACACAAATTTTTGGTGAGCCAAATCCAAGGGTATCTGCAGCCGCTAGAATATCTACCCCTTGGTCAGCACCTTCAGGACTTTTATATGTAGTAAATCCTTTAGCCTTTAGTATTCCTTCTATAAGTGTCTCCATTTTATGACCTTTAAATTTCTTAATAATATGCTCCGAAATTCTATCGGCAATAAATTCTTCTAAATCAGGTATTACCTCATCTTCTGTTTCTTCAATCTTTTTAGGAATAGGTTTGTCAACAACATGCCAACCATTTTTATGCATAGACTTAATTCTCTCTTCAGCGTTATTTTTATGAATTTTACATATTGTCATAAAAGCGCCCATTGAGTAGAGTATGTCCTGTTCAAATCGATCACGAGGAACATCCTGAGCAAACCACTTAACATCTCGATAATGATAATAAGGACTTCCTAGACTCTGATCATAACTATAATCGCTAGTTATTTCTCCAAAATGAATAGTACGATTCATTTTACTTGGCAACACAATCCAATCTCCAATCTTCATTCTATGTGCAATAGGATAGATTTGAGAAGCCCAATTAATAGCTGTCTTTTGTTTCTCAAGTTCATACTTATCTACTAGATAAGTATATAACTCTTCTTTTTCTTCTAGTTTTTTTAAATTTATATTTAAGTCATCCCAGGTTAAGTAGACACGATTATCTTGCAGAAATTTATCTTCGAACTCACCATTTGATCCAGCACGAAAAAGCCAAATACTCATACATTATCACTCCATTTTGTTAGTATTGTTCATTTATTTAAAGATGCACTCTTTAATTATCTTAAAAACCTTTGCAGGGTATTTCTGTAAAGTATCTAAAGGGACAGTATTTATTAATTCGTTATTCTGCAAAATCTCAATCTGCTCATCAGTGGTATTCAACAAAACCTCCACATGCCCAATCTGATAAGCCAAAACCTTCCGAGCCCGATCCACCGAAACATCGTCCAAACTAGTAAACACCTTACTAGTCAAACGCCTCAACATCCGCCAAAGCTTAATCTCCTCACCAGACTTCATAAACAACTCCGGAAGCTCCTCAGACTGCTCTAACAATGACATCGTCGTCATCATATGAGACTGGATTCCATAACCTACTGGTCGAATCACCTGCTTCAAGGCTTGCCAACTCTCCACTTCGAATCTCACCTTACCGTCATACACCTTTATATCCTCAACTCTTCCATAATACTGAATCCCATTCACTGGACCAGTCTCACTACTCACTTCACTCGTGACATACAGAGCAACATACAAACTCTCCTGCCAACCTCTCTTCAAAGAAAAAGAGTCCAGCTCAAAATATTTGCCCCTCTTATACTCTTGATAACCCGACCTGTCATTCACCGTTCCAACAAGCACCTTCTCATCCAAAGAAGACTCCCAATGTATCCAAGCACCAGTAGGCAGCACACCCTCCTCCTGCAGATCCTCAGGGTTACTCTCCACCAACCGTTCCACTAATGTCTCCACCAGCACAGTCGAATTAGGCAAAAATGGCAGTCCACCAATATTCACCTCATCAATACTCTTATAAAATGGATGCTCTAAGTAAGCCTGCTCTTCATTCCACGGAAATAGCACATACGCACCAAAAGAATACCGCTCATAGCTATCCCTCTCATGATGCTTCTTCACTAATGCATCTCGGTATCGGTGCATCGTATTAATATCCTCTTCTAACGGGCCAACCTTTTCAGCCTGATCTGATCCGAAACCGAAATCTATTCGATACTTCGCATCAAACACATAATGATAGCGATTATGAGAATGCTTCTTCTCCACCTCAAGCATAATATCAGGCTTCTGCGTAACCGTAGGTACCTTCCCTTCTCTCTTTTGAAAAGAAAGGACAATCCGCTCACCAGTCTGAGGATGCGTAAACACCTGCTTCGCGTTTGAAGTTTGGTCCAGATCAACAAATAATGCGCCATGACGAATCGCCACAACATCCTGATATTCAGGTACATACTTCGCTCTTAATATCTGCCCCATCTTCAAGTAGGTCCAATACTCATAAAGCGTCGCTACATCCTTCACCGACATTTTAAATAGCTCACCTCCAAGCATTAACCCTCTGGTCACTACAAGATAGATTTTATAAGCGTCCCGATAACCGATCTTTCGCTGAATCACCATGCTTGTAACCGTTCGATCCACGCTGCTGATACCTTTCCAAAATGATTTATTCAAATAAGTCTTCAAGGTACCTTGCATCCGTGTCACCTTGTCCAGTAGTTCTTCATCTACCTTCCGCTCATACCTACCTGATTGACTGCTTATCTTAGCAGCAAGATCCGCCAGCTTATGAGTAAGCCGCTCCATCATCCACTTCACAAATCGATTCTCTAACGTATCATAAGTAATCGTCTTTCGAGCATTTAACCCCTTAACAGGAAAAACAGGCTTATCATGCAGCACCAGGCCATTTTCAGCTTCCATAAACATCTGAGGATTACTTCGTAAATGCTTTCTTCCCTTGCTATCCAATCTCTTAATCCGTTCCCCTCTCACCATCTGATGCTCCGTCAGCAACTGGTGATGAGGCTGTTCCTCAATTCGTTGAATAGACTTGATAAAGCTCTTAAAATAGAACTCTATTAGCCGATAAAACTCCGTCAAAGAAGGATTTTCCGATAAATGATTAGAAGCTCCTAGAAACGTCTTCTTTATAAAATGAAAAGCCAGATTATACACTTCATCATTAACTTCCTCTAGTAGCTTGCGATAATCATCCTTATAACTTAATTTCGTCGGGAAAATCTCAAGCTTCACATCAAGTAAAGTCTTCTCATTATGCTTAATCGAAAAGCTCGTATACCCCACTTCATTCATAAACTGCAAATTCCCCATAAGAATTGGCTGACTTCCTCTACCTACTGGTTCAACCGCATTCCTTAAACCTGGGTGCTCATGATAAAAAGTGAGACTTTTATCTGTCTTCGGTGATATCACAATCTGATAGACTCCATTTTCAAAGAAAATAGGTGCAAAAGACAGCGCCTGGACTTCTTCAAGAGAATCCGTTTCAACATCGTACAATTCAACCGATCGAACGCCCTCACCGCTATAGGTAAACGTCATCGCTTCCTTCTCAATAGCAGAATGCTTCCGATACTGTGATAAACTCTCGAACCTCGCATTATAAGGCATACCTTTGATATAAAGGGAGAAATCCTCGGTCTCAATGTACAGCATCTCTTTCGTTTCCGATCCATTCATCCTTAACTACCCCAGAAAGAAGTGAAGCCATCATGCATGATTTTCGGAATCATATTAGACAGCTTTTCGGCTGATTTTGAAAAACGAGCTTCTTTCACGATCGAGGTTGAATTCAGCTCATCCCACTCATGACTTGTACAGAACAGGAATAAATTCTTCAAAGCCTCTTCCGTTTTCAGGTCATTACCTGTTAACCTTGGTAGAACCTTTTGAAGCAGCTGATAATCAAAAGCGTCTTCAAACTCCATCAGCTGTCCTTCATTGTTATAAATCATGTAAAAGCACACTTCATCCCTTACCCGGTAGCCGAAATGAGCCTTTATCGGTTCTAATATCGTATTTACCTCAACAAGCAGTGCAGTGACATTTCTCACCAGTTCCTCATGATCAAAGAAAGCATCTTTCAGATTTAGAAACCTTCCAGCCATTTGTTGATTGTCTATAGCTACTGGTTCAGCAATAGAATCCTTTGTTAGAAAACCAAAATGATCTAACACCACGTCATTATACTCAACCGTATTCGCACGATCTAATACCTTCGGACTGAACGGATGAGTCGTCTCATCCATGTTCACTGTCCCAATAATATAGAAATTATCTCGTAAAAGAAGTCTCCCTACCTCTTCTTCCTCCACGACAGGAGCAGAAACCATCTCACCATCCAGACGATCACGACTTTCCATCACACTCAACAAGTCACTAAAATAATATTCTACACGTGCTAGATTCATCTCATCCAGAAGTAAGAAATAAGGTTTATTACGATTATCAGGCTGATTCGCTTCCATTAATACTTTTGTTAACGGTCCTGCCTGGAACTCACCTTTAATATCCCGATATCCAATAAGGTCCGATCCATCACTCCAGTCAGGTCGAACTGGGATTAGGGCAAACTGTCCATTTTCGGCCGTCGCACCGAGACTTTCAGCGAGCAACTGAACAATCTTCGTTTTACCAGTCCCTGAAATGCCGGACAGAATAACGAAAGGCTTTGTTTTTAGAGAAAGGAATAAGTTGATAATGTCCTTGCGATTATAATAGTATCCTTTAGTAGAAATATAATCATGAATATGATCAATCAGTTTATCATCATTCTGAAACTCTACTTTGATTTCCTCTTCTTCAGACAGAACATCCTCTGTATGGGCTTGAGTATTAGAATACTCTATGTACCTTTCATAATAAGTAATCATGCTCTCTAAATCGTCCATAAACTCTCCTTCAGAAGGCATGTCGTCTTTTTGGTATTCTATGTAAGCTGCAGTCGATAAAGTATACCCCTTCGCTTTAATTGACTCTCCTAGATATAATTCATTATCTTTCTTAACCGAAGCCTTCATTTCAACATAATCACGGATTTCCTGCTTACGCTTCAACATTTCTTCTTTGGTCGTTTCTGTTACTCCCTGTGCCAACGTTAAATAAAGTCTACTCATATCTTCACTGAATAAATAAACGATATAATAGCCTCTTTGAGTAGAAGTCGTAATTTCTTTATTCATAATCGCAATCCAAGGAACAGAAGCCCAGTTCCCTTGACCAACTGAACCCGTAACAGCATATTGTTCATTCAAGCAAGGCAGCTGTTTGAACACTTTAGGTACATCGTTTCTTACATATGATCCAAGCTCATTCCCTCCAAAAGGTTGGGCCTTAGCTGACACATAATTATTCATAATATATAAGAGTTTTTCACGTATCGAGGTCTTCACAATAGGATGCTCCTTTGGTCTATTGACTTGAATATTCGGGGTGTACTCATCATCAATTAAATCTACATATTGAAGCCATTTGAGGAGATTCGTCGTTCTTTCTTTGGCTACACTATCCACCATTAGATTATCCCCAAGTGAATTCCTTACAATTAATTTCCCTACCTCAATCAAGGCTCTCTTTTTCTCAATAGGGGTATGATTTTTTAAAAAGCCCAATATTTCAAGTGCGATTCTAAAATACTCTTTATGTAACATTTGTTGCCTTAATAGCTCTATCTTGTTAGATGATTGAATGTATTCATGGAAGAGTTCCTCGTTTTGATGTTGATCCTTATCCAGGAAACCTAACAACCTTAAGTCCTGACGTGATCTAGACTTGATTCGATACTCATTACCTTCCAGTTGTTCACTTAATCTTTCAGGTTGATAAGTACCCTCAATAACCTCCTCTAAAAAAGTGGTTACTTTATGGATCTGCTCATTCGGCAAATCATCTGTTCTGAACTCAATGAACGAAAGGGCAATCTTTTGTCCTTTCTCCACTACCTTTACAAAAGGCAGCTTTGCGAAGAAAGACATAATAAAAGAAGTTCTCCCCTTCGTTTTTACAAAGTCCTCTTTAGTAACCACTCGTTTCGAGGAAAACTCTTCCCACGCTTGCTGCAAAAACTCAAAAGAAATACTTTCATAGGAAGTCGTTTTTTCACCGCGCTGGAATTTCTCTAATGATGACCCCGTCTCTACAAAGATCCCTTTTTCATTTATCTTTCTTATGTAGTTCTTTTTCTTCAGCGATAAGGTCTCTATCATTTTTGTTTGCTGTGCTAATGATTTTATGATTTCTATTATCATAGTTGTCTCCTAAATAGTCATTTTCTATAGTTTATCACAATTATTTCCATGTAATAAAAAAGCCTCCCCGCAATATGCTAAGAAGCCTAAATAACTTTATTCCCGATTTAATTATAGAAGGATAGGTTCTGATAAAAATGATCCTCAAAGAAGTTGTGAACCCAGCAAGAGTTTTTCACTGAGACAACATGATAAGCTATCTTCTAAGTATTATTAGATGAAAGCGTTTGGAAAAGGACCTGCAGATTAGGGTTTAACAGAGCAAATAAATACCTCCAGCTGAAAGATGAAAAAACAAATATTTAAGTAGATTCGGTGAGTGATATTCTGGAATATAAAGAACATATCATGGAAGTGGATAGGCATTTTGAGTCTATTACCAGTAGAAAATATTTGAAGCGAGTGAACGTATCTTTCACTTTGGAAGTCAAGACACGTCCACTCGCTATACGCTTTTCAATTATTTTTAAAGCACTACATTGAATGATTCAAAACAAGTAGTGGTTCATGATGGCTTTTCCCCTTTGCTTAGATACTTACCTATAATAAATAAGAATTTTTGACACTCTTTATTGCTTCACTGAATACTCTTCATCAATGTCTATTGGGTTTGCATCTTCAATCAGATTATTATCTTGCATTTCTTCTAGTAATTCAGATAGATGATTTAACGAAGTCTCATGTTTTACTTCATTATTTATCCACACTACTTTTTCATCTAATTCTTTCTGCCAGAAATGTTTTATGTTTTGGGAATACTTAAATGGATTCATCTCCGGATGTTTTGCTTTGTATTTATCATAATCCTTGCTTTCAATAATCCTACCAATATTCGGGATGTCATTAGTACTGTCATACTGTATAGCCGATAGTTTAAGTTCATATTTTGAAACAAACCATTTTTCAGAAAAATCATTAATGATTTTATTAAGAGATTTTGCAAAATACTGATGTTTCAAATCTCGCACATCAACTATAGAATTTATTATTTCTCTGTCAATCTCATTAAAGATATCATAATAAATTCCACTTACAATTTCAGGTTTTTTCTGTTGTTGTAAGACATTTAACAATTCATCTCGTGTCGTTTTACTACCCATTTTGTAATCAAACAAAAATCTATCAATTGTGGTATAAGTAGAAAAATTATTTGTGACTGGTTTTCTCCCCGAATCATATTCAATATTTTGATTTATATCATATCCATCTTTTTGTTCATTATCAGCCTGTTTGTTAGTTTGAATAATTTTCTGTAATTTGGCACTCGTGTCTTCTAGAATCTCTTCAATAGTTGATAGGTCTGCTAAATTTGATATTTCTTGGAACAAGTCTTTTAATTTTAATAAGATATTATTATCTATTAATTCCTCATTAAAGGGCTCTTTATTTTCCAAGTAATATTCATTAATAGATTTTATATCCTTATCAACAATAAATTGAGTATCCTTTGAAAAGACATCTAAGATAACATCAACGATAACGTTTTTACATAAATTCATTACATCTGGGTTTTTAAGATGTAGAAGTCTAAGTTTAGGAAAGCCTACTGAACCTTCGTTATTTTTCATGATTGAAGAAAGTTTTAATAATTCTTCAGAATATCCTATTATAACTATTTCCTTAATATTATTACCAACTGTTATGTTAGGAACAAATCCAGAGGTATGGTCAATTTGTAAAATTTCTAAATCCTTTAGGTGAATCTCTTCTTGATAAACATTTCTAGTTGTTAATGCGATATTAAGCTCTATTAAATTTTTCGATTGTTCTAAAACACCTTTGTCAATTACAAGATCTGTATTTCCTAATATTGTTAAGTTCTCTATATTATTCGGTGCATCTGATCCAATGTAAAATATATCTTTTGAATCTGACAGGGCAGAACTAAAAAAACAGTCAGTTATTTCTAATCTCTTCAATGACTCACATACAGATATATCTGTATAGGAATCATCTATATCGTTAAGTAGTGTACAATGCTCCATTCTAATATAAATCAGGTTACTACCATTAGCTAATACTTGATTTAAGAAATTAGTATTAATTTCTGTGTTAAAAAAAATAACTTTACTAACCCATTTTAGTAATTTTAAAAACTCTTTGGAGTTACTAAGTTTATTAAAGTCAGCTGATTCAATAGTTTCTTCGATGTAAATCCGAGAAATTTTAAAAGTATTTTGATTGATTTGCAAATTTTTTACTATCTGAAGCACTTTTTCTACATTACTTGGGTTTATTCTCAATTCATTTATATTTCGAAAAGAAAAATGATGCCTAGTTAATGATAACTCCGATAAGATGTCTTCTTTTGGAAATCTATTTGGCAAAAAGGAACTTATAGTCTCATATTCTTTATAGCTAGAAACAATTAATTTATCATGCAATAATATTTCTAAGAAAGGAACTAGTACAATTTTCTCGGCAAGAGAAGAACCGAACTCCCTTAAAATCTCTTCCATTTTAAGAATATAGTCATCTCCGTAATAAAAAATGTATACTTTGCTTGCTTTTTTTATTATTCTTGAAAGGAATGGGAAGTCACTACCTTTAAGAGAGTGTCCTATAATATATAGGTTATTATTCGCATCTTTCTTGTCCAAATCAATAATAGACATTATTTTTTTTCTTGTTGAATTTAGTAATTCATTTTCTTTAATTCTAAATAACTTATCATTTATTAAAGACTGAGAATAATGAATATTATTAATATCCTCACTGTCAGTAAATCCACCCCCAAATAAAATATTTTCTTCATCTAAACTTCCATGTATATGGAAAACTCTGTCCTTTGCATTTTTCACTTTTATACTGGATCCTGGCATACTGTTATCATAAAGTACACTCTCACATAAATCCTCAATGGTGTTAGTATAATTAAAATTAATAAAAAATGTATTTTCATCTTCAATCATTTTAATAAAGAAAGGATTTATTGGTTCTGTAAATCTTTTAAACCCAGAACTGCCAATTTCAATTGTCTTGTGTTGAACCCATTTGGGGTATTCATATGAAAGATATTCCTGGAAATCTTCTTCTAATTTTTTTATAGAGTCATTTATAGATGATATATCAAAAATATCTTGCGGTTCTTCATTTTTATGAGATCGATTATTGATTTTCCTTACTGTTTCTTCATATAAACTTTCAAAATCAGACCAGTTTAAATGAAACCCCTCGTATTTCCTTAAAAATAGTCGATTATAGTTGTATAATTCGTTATCTCCAGAGAATCGTTTCCTATACTTAATATACTCAATAAAATGCTGATATGAACTTTTGAGACCAAGACTCATATCAAATCCATTCCCTACAATAACTATGTTCTTTGAACTATTATTATCTAACTTTTCTTGACTTTCTTTTCTCATATATAACATTCTCCCGTCCATCATCATCCAATTGTCTATAGCTTTATCCAAAACTTCACACGTTAAGATCAAAAAGGGGCGTTATTATAAAATTTAAATTGAGTATGTACACATAAGTGGTGAAGAAGCTTAACTTATTTTGATTTTAGTCGACATTATGTATTATTAAATTAAAAGTCATCTAATTAATTGGTACTTATTTCTATTATACTACAGGCATTTTATGATAGACATACTATTACTAATCATTTGATAAATCATGAAAAACAATGTTTAATTTTCACTTGTTCTCACTTATTATAAATAAACAAAAGAAGCGAGAGAACAGTCCCTTGCTTCTTTTGTTTAGATTCATTTGTAAAACGACTTTATCTTAATTCATCACTCAAAGGTACAATCACTTCATCCAGCGTAAGTCTCCACTGACGCTTCATCTCCGGTCCATATTTTAATGGCTTTGCATCCGGATGTACCGCTTTATACTTATCAAATTGCTTGCTGTTAATGATCCCTCCAATATTCGGAATAGGCTCTGAGCCTATCTCATATTGAACAGCAGAGGAGTGCAGCTCATTTTCTTCCACACACCAAGTGCTCGCGAAATCTTCAATTGCTTTATGATAGGATTTGGTGAAGAAGCGCCTTTTCACTGCAAAGATATCTTCTTTTATATCAATCTCTTCGGTATCAATGCCATTTAAAATGGTATGGTACACGTCTTTCACAATATCTGATTTATTCAGCTTTTGAAGGGCTTTTTCAATTTCGTCACGGATTCCCTGATTATTGGCTGAATACGTTTCTAATAGACGGTCAATATAGGTAGAGTCTATATCATAGATCTTAATCGCATTTTCCCCATAAAACTCAATGCCCGAGAAATCAGGGTTCGCGCCATCGCCACCTTCTTCCACTAACGATCCTTTCACCGTGTTGTACACCCCAATATATTCTTCCAGGGTCTTCACCTGTTCTTGAAGGGCCTTTGATTTCTCCATCTCATCGTTGTAATCATCATAGGTCACTAACGCTTCGAACGCATTATTCAGCTCTTGAAAGGCTTTTACAAATTCAATTCGTTTTTCAAGGGATGAATGCTCATCAATATCTGTAGGGTTTGGCACTAACTTTTGTAATGATTTGTGTGCCTTTTTAAAGCGTTTTTTGGATTCGTCATACGTCGGATACACTAGCTTCGATTCATCGTTTTCATTCGAGTATAACTTCGTCGCATCTTGGACGTTTCGTTCCATGGTCGAAGGTTTTCGGAATGTGACAATTAATCCCTTTGATTTACCAGGATAGGTTCGATTCGTACGAGAGAACGCTTGAATTAAATTGGCATAACTTAAGTTCCGATCGACAAATAACGTTTGGATGGTCGGGGCATCAAACCCCGTCAATAAGCGATCCACCACGATCACGAGGTCGATATGCTTCCCAAACTCTTTGAACTCTGCTTTTTTACGGGCTAGGCGATTATTAATATCTCCATTGTATCGGTCGATATCTTCAATCGACCAGGCTGTATCATAGTAGCCATTGTACTCTTTGATGATTTGTTTCATTTCATCTTGCGACTCTTTTGACGTTTCTTCATTTTCCTGTAACGAATAGGTGATCGCAATTCGAGGGAAGTCAGGGTCTTCAATCGTGCGACCTTTTCGAATGGGATGACCCGCAAATTTATTTTCTATCCAATCAGGATCCTTTGTCATTTCTTTAATCGCATGATAGTATCGCTTAGCCATATCGATGGAACTTGTGGTTAAAATGGCGGACTTTTGTGGACGACCATTTTCAAAATCAAATTTCGTGTAGGCGTTATCCGGCCGAAAGATTTTATCAATCACTTTTTTTATGTGGTCATCATCTTCGAACGAAGAGTTTGGAATATACGTTTCCTTCTCTACCCCATCCATTTTATCGATCATTTCGTTAAGCTCATCATCCGTGCTCTCTGCGTATTTTTCATTTAGACGCAGTTGCTCCAAGATATGATTGTATAAGGAGATGGATTCAATCGTATCTTCGTGTTCGACTTGGAATCCTAAAACCGAACCATCCTCTAAAGCGTTTTTAATGGTATACGTATGAAGGATTTCTCCATACTGATCACGAGTGGTTCGAGCCAATTGACCCTTCGCCTGTTTTTTATTCTCATTGAAGATCGGCGTCCCTGTGAATCCAAACCATGTCGAGTTCGGAAAGAATCCTTTGATGGCTTCCATTCCTTCTGCACTCAACGCCCGATGACATTCATCCACCACGAATACAATATGCTGCCCAATCAATTTCTTGAAGCGTTGAGATCCGTTCTTTTCTTCCTGTTTTTGAGCAAAGCGCAAAGCAGCCTCCAGCTTTTGGCGCGTCGTGATAATGACGGTATTGGAATTGCTGTCGGATAGGAGGGTCTCACTTAACTTCTTTGAACTCTCCGTTCCCACAATTAAGCTGTTGGACTTCGCCGTACCGGAGGAAATACCCGTATTGAACTCGGAGGCGAATTTGGTGAACTCGGTTGTCGTCTGGTTGTCCAAATCTTTCCGGTCAATGATCATAATGGTGCGATCGACACCGGGTTTCCGAGCTAATAGTTTTGTCGAAACAAAGCTTGTGAGCGTTTTCCCTGAACCCGTCGCATGCCATACGAATCCAGACTCGTGTTTCATCGCTGAAGTGAATAACGCTTCAATGGCGTGAATTTGATACGGATGCAATACCATTAACGCTTTATTGTCCTGATCTTCACTAACGATTGTATAATTGGCAATTAATCGGTGCGCATCCGGAATATTTAAGACTTGCTTGACGAATTCATAAAGATTTTCTACTTTGCGATTATCCGTCGTGCGCCAGCTAAAGACGAATTTCTTATGCATGTCTTTTGGCATCGCATTGGCAAAATAACGCGTCGTCTGTTCATTCGAGATCACAAAGAGCTGCAGCGTCGAAAAGATGTTATTTCGAAACATCCCTTCCTCCGCGTATTTCTTGATTTGATTGTAGGCTTGGAATACGCCGTCTTTCGCGCTGACCTGTTTCAACTCAATCTGAACAATGGGTAATCCATTGATTAAGAGTGTCACATCAAATCTGCGATCACGGCCATCCTCGTTTGCTTTTTGTTTCGCAATTTGATGAACAATTTCGTATGTAGAGATGCCGCCACCAATGTCCTGATTTGAATACAGCACCAATGACATGGATCCCAAAGAAACATCATCTCGTTCAATCGAGATGCGGGCAATTCCGTTCTCCCCCTTCAGCCATCTGGCAGCGTCAAAAGGGGTCTGTGTTTTCGATAGCAATTCGGTTTTAATCGCATCAAATTCTTTATCCGAAATGGGATGCTCCCCAATTTCGGATAAGTTATTTCGGGTAATGATTTTCCGTAAATTCTTCCAAAGGTCTTCTTCCGACTTTAAGTCCGGACGGTAATTCCACTGATTGTGTCCTTCCCCGAGCACTTCAATCAATCGACGTTCTACTGCCAGTTCATCATTATGAGCGATCTTGGTCACGTTTCTCCCTCTTTTCTATCCAATTACACAAACATCTTTTGCAGAAAAGCTTTTTTCGTTTCTTTTAATATGTCTAATTCACGTTGATGAAGAGCGATAGTGTCATCTAATTGTTTGAGGAAATCCCCAATTTTTTGCTGTTCTTCGAGTGAAGTGATATAAATCAGGAATACATCTGTAAAGTCTTTAACTACATGAGGAATATTAGGTGTTCTATAATGCTTATATATTTTTTCTTGATTATGAACTAATTGCTGATAAATAAAATCAGAATTATTTTTTTCATTAATTGAATAAGCCTTTAATGTTGATCCTAATACTCCACAAAAACCTTTGTATACAGTGCCCGCTTTAGAACCATCCCATAGTATTATGATATTATCTGCAGAAACATCTTGAATTCCATTTGAATAAAAGGGGGCACCACCATTTAACCTATTAGCATCTAGATACTCTACTTCACCATCTGAAAATTTACCTAATTGTGCTTTGCCTTTAATTTGCTTTTGAATTACTTTGTCTAATGTTACTCTACTCCATTCCCCACTAAAACCATCGAATCGAACCTCTGGAAAGGACTCCCCTTCTTTCGGGAACATTTTTTGTAGGAATCCTTGTTTGGTTTGTTTGAGGGTGTTTAGTTCTTGCTGATGAAGATAGATAATGTTATCCACCATTTTCAAGAATGAACCTATTTTGATCTGTTCCTTAAGTTCAGGTATGAAAAATTCGAAATTCTCCACATTAGGTTTGGAGATATTTTGAACCTTTGTCCCAGCTCCTCTTGAACTAAAATATTTACCGTTTCTATTAATAGCTTTAGTTAAAAAATTGCTATCCGATTCTTCTTTTGGGGTTAAAGATGCAACCCTTTGATTTAAAACATAATAGTTATTGAAGGGAATTACAGAAGTTTTTCCAAGTAATCCTGGAGCTTGTTCACTCAAAATCATGACTAAAGTATCTTTTGCCAAAGTGCTCACTTCTGAATCAATAAACTTTTTGGAAGGAACTAGATTCCCATTAATATCTACTGATTTTAAAGTTATTAATTCGTACTTTCCTTTATTAACTACTTCATTTTCAAAGCTTCCACCATTCCTATAATGAGCTACTTCTGCTAACCTACGCTTTTTCCAATCTCCAGAAAACCCAGGAAATCGAATTTCTGGTATATTACTCTTCACGATTAAACACCTCTAATGCACCCTTGATCCATTCTGCATTTTCTTCATCATATTGTAATGATGAAATCATGTCATATAGACTAGTTTCCAGTTCGGCTTTTTCTTTTCGAATATCTTTAATACTTGCCCCAATCGCAGCCATATCCACTTTTTCTTCTTCTTCAAACGTATCGACGTATCGAGGGATATTTAAATTGAATTCATTCCCTTTGATTTCCTCAAAGCTCGCAACATGGGCATATTTCTCCACACACTCTCTTCTTCGATACGTTTCCACAATCTTATCCAGATTTTCTTTCGAAAGTTTGTTTTGATTTTTCCCTTTGATAAAATCTTTACTTGCATCGATAAAGAGGACATCGCGCGTTTCACGATTTTTCTTCAGGATAATAACCGTTGTCGGAATAGATGTCCCAAAGAATAAGTTCCCCGGCATTCCAATAACCGCATCAATACTTCCATCTTCCAACAGCTTCTTCCGGATGACCCCTTCTGCAGCTCCCCGGAACAGGACCCCGTGTGGCAAGACAATGGCCATCGTTCCGGAATCCTTCAAGTGATAGAATCCGTGTAACAGGAAGGCAAAGTCTGCTTTGGATTTCGGTGCTAACTTTCCGTACCGGTTGAAACGGGAATCATCTAAAAACGTGTCATCTGCCGACCATTTGGCTGAATACGGAGGATTCATCAAAACCGAATCAAACGTATACGGTTCATCTGTCGGCCAGTCCTTGTTCAGTGTATCCCCATTGCGTACACGCATATCTTCTTTATTCACACCATGCAATATCAAGTTCATCTTTGCCAGATTGAAGGTGGTGGTATTCAATTCCTGACCATGATACTTCACGCTGTCTGGGTAGTTTATATAATTTCGAATATTTAACATCAACGAACCTGATCCCATAGTTGGGTCAAAAACGCTGAACAACTTTTTGTCTTCTTGTCCCATCGCCGCAATACGTGCCATCATATCCGATACTTCATGAGGCGTGTAGAATTCTCCTGCTTTCTTGCCAGCTTCTGATGCAAATTGACCGATTAAGAATTCATACGCATCCCCAATGACATCACCGCCATGCCCCATTAAGTCAATATGGTTTAGCTTTTTCAGAACTTCTGTAATGGTAATGTTTCGTTGCTGATCATCTGAACCTAATTTTTTTGATTTCAGATCTACGTCATCAAACAACCCATTAAATTGATCATACTTGGTTGCTAGATCCATAAATGCTTTATTTAAGTCATTTAATTGAAACGTGTTTTGTTTCGCTTGATCGGTTAATACATTGAATAAGTGGGCTGGAGCAATATCATAGCCCAGTGTATCTACTAATGTTTCGATCAAATCATCTTTGATCTCTTCGTCTGCAAACAAGTCCCTATACAATTGAGTTTGTTTCTCTTGGGTATTGTATTCTTCAAGTGATTCATCGGCTATGACAACCACTTTTTCTAGTAACTTATCCGATAAATACTTGTAAAAAATTAATCCTAATAAATAGTTTTTGTATTCAGATGCATCCATTTTGCTTCGCAAGTTGTCTGCGGCACTAAATAATTTTTGGTTTAACCCTGCCATGTAATGTTCCCCACTTCTTTTCTTAGTTTAATGATCTAGTTTTCTCAACATTTCTAAATAAAGCTGTTCTTCAAGTTTTGCTTGTTGCTTAGCCAACGCTTGCTTCTTTCTCAAGAAGAAATACGCTTTTCCAATGGTTCGTTGTTTCTCAAGCGTTGGTAACTTGATTTCCAACGCTTTTAATATCGCCGGTGTTAATTTTGGTAAAGTGCTTCCTTGCATCGAAATGGCCATTTGCTTTTTCATTGAATACGATTCATTCAACACATAACATAAATAGCTGCTATCCAAACCATCATGTTCGATAATGAGCTTCGCAAAGTTTTGGTTGATTATCTTCCCCTGGTTTACGTCACTCACTATCCCGGCTTTAGAACTTACAAAGCTGAAAACAACTTCTCCAGGAATGCTCAAATAGCAGTTTTTATGTTTTGAATTCACAATACAATACCTAGCTTTTGCATCTAGAAATGTGCCATCTAAATCATTTATTAAATCTTCGTATGAATAAGCCACTAAAGTTAGATCATTTTTCTCGTTTCCTCTAGAAAGGTTTCTTCCTATCTTAACTGTTAGAATATCTTCAAGTTTCATAACCCGCCCTCTTAAGAGAAGTATTTTTTAGAAATCACTTCATTTCATCAGCTACTAAATCTTATCACTCGGGAAGAACTCGATCAATATTTATATGTATTTTCACCGAATTACACCCCGCCATTCCATGAGAAAAACACAGTTGACCTGTTTCATTCCTAGAGAGTGGGTCTTAGGACCACATCACAAAACAAAAGAAGCACTTGGACGATTCTGATGCTTTTTCTTAATGCAAAAGTAACACGAGAACCACCCGCTATTTTCCTCTTTCCTATATAATAGGTAAGTTGAAACTTCCAATGAATCAATCCTTTACCTCAATCAAAAACACCTTCTCATGAAATCCCCCACGCTTCACAGCCTTATCTTTCCTCACTGATTCTAACTCTTCAAACGTAGATCCATGCTGCTTAGCCAGAGCCCTAACAACCTCTAACAGATCAACAAGCTCTTCGACCGCTTCTCCATCCGTTTCAGCCGCACAGTATTCATCAAGTTCCTCATATGCTTTTTCTTTCAAATACTTTATGTAGTCTTCATCGTTAAGGACCTTTGTTGAGTACTCCTTACCTTTACTTTCAATGATTTGTGGGATTTTATCCCGGACTAACTTGTTGTAGGTCGGCATGTTGTGACCTCCTATGGATTGTATTATCTATATTTTAACATTTTATTAGGTAGTCCATAGAGCAAAGATCGTAGCTCCAGTCCATTTATTATTTTTTTCATTCCCTTTTAGTCATCTTCATAAGTGATTCATTATGAAAATGAACTGCGGAAAAAATAAATCTTTAGTTTTATACATATTTTTCAATAATCCAACCACCTGTTCGTGGTGTGTGATTACTCCCGATTTGATAATGGGTTTAAAAAGGGGAGAATTCTTTGGTTAAAAAAGAAAATAAGCCTTTTGCGAAAACACTTGGAGAACTATTGAAACGGGGAAGATATGAACGTGGAATGACACAGGCGGAGTTTGCCTGGATCATTCACATGTCAGAGGAAGGCTACGGGATGATTGAGCGCGGAAAAAGAATACCAAGTGCACTTACACTGAGTAGCATACATAATAAAACAGGAATTAGTATTGACCGAATTTTTCAGGAAATTGATAACATAGAAAAAGAGAAGAAACTCAAAGAGGATTGACTTGGTCGTTTAAATGGGGGGATTACCATCAAAAAACAAGAATGGATCCTATTAAAAGGTAAGCAGACATACAGTTTTACAATTGTCGGATTTACCCGTGAACATGATTATGGGGAGATATATTTTACAGAAGATAATAGAAGGACTTCTATATATAGGGGTTCGGATGTGAAGGATGTTATAAGGGTGGCAAAAAGAGAAAGCCGCAGTTTACGACAGGAGTAAGCTACAGCTTTCTTATTCTTTTTATAGTCATACTTTCATTTTAAGACGATCTTTCAATTCCTCTACCATTAAATACACTCCATTCTCTTTCCTGTGAAGCATCGCATGACAATTCGGACACACAGGAATAAGATCTTCTATCGGATCCACCTGATAACCCTTTTGAATTTCATGTAGGGGTGTAATATGGTGGACGTGAATGAACTCTCTTCCCACTTCCCCATATGTATCTTGAAAGTTTATTTTACATACTTGGCACTCGGCACCATAATGATCCATACACTGCTTGCGGGCAAGAGGATTACGTTCATATGAATTAACAGTAATCGTTTTACGTTCTCCTTCCCACATTTCCAACACTTCGTCAGGATAAACCCCAGCTGACAAATCCTTATGAAAGAACGACATGATATAGTCACGGAGCTCACCGGTAAGTTTCATGGAACCCTGAATATTCCCTTTCAATCCATGCTCCCTTAATTGATAAAGAGATAAATCATCCGTATCAACCACATCCACCAAGCGGACACGTGTCTTATCCCCACCAATGGATTGATCATACTTCTCTTGATCTACCCAAAACGACTGATCATAGATAGTATCATCCGTTTGAACCAATCCCTCTATTACTTCGACCTTATACCTGACCTTTCTAACACTTCCTGAAACATACAAAAATAAGATATCACCATTTTCATAGTTGAAGGAACGTTTCCAGTCCAGTGCCTCATAATGGGTGAAGGCTCTCTCTAAGTCATATTCATTTGGATTCGCTGGCACCAGCCAGATACGACGTGCATTCTTATGGTCTCTGTCTTCTAGTTCCTGGCGACGATTAGCGGCAATCCTTGATGGCGCTATAAAACGATACTCGTCCTCTTCGAAATGGTAGGGAATATTGTACACATACCCCCTTTCGATGGGATCATAGCATTTTGACTTCTTTAGATTGAGATGATTAGCGAGGTATTCAGCAGCTTCTTGAATATTAGTAGCTTCATATAATAGTTGATTATTTTTATTGATGGTGATGGGAGTGGGCATTAGATACCTCCTTGTTTATTTATTCTGAATTCAAATAGTGGTTAAAACTTCCACCTTTAAGTACGATACTAAGTATATCAAACCACCAAGGAGAAACTCATGCTATTATTCCTAAACTTTTTAAAGAAGAAAAAAAGTGAATCCAAATCAAATCCAATTAGTACCGCAGCACCAAAACCTAAAAGAACCAATGAACAGCTAGCTTCAAGAAAAGGAGAACTAGGAGAATACAAAATTGACATCCAACTTGATCAGCTGCCAAAGACTTACCGCCATCTAAGCGACCTTCTAATCCCAAATCCGAAAGCAAAGTCTGGATATTCACAAATTGATCATGTGGTGATCACTCCATACGCAATCTTTGTCATTGAGACAAAAAACTATCAGGGTACCATCTATGGCGGGAAGGACCGAAACACCTGGCTGGTCAACGGGAAGTTCAAAATGATGAACCCTTTTGTACAAAACTACGGGCATATTAAAGCACTCTCTTCATTGATAGATGAGAAGTATCAAGATTTATTTGTTTCCATGGTTTCTTTTACAAAACGCTCTACATTTAAAGTAGACCCGGATTACCGTAAAATCGCCTCTAACGAACTGATTGTGTATGACATAGAGTTGTCGGAATTTATTCATCGGAAAGAATCGGTGTTGAAGATCCAGCATAAAGAACCTCTTTTAAATGAGAGTGATATCCTGGCCATTTATCAAGCCATCGTAAATGCCAATATCCCTGACCTGAGCGTTAGAGAAGAGCATAAACGAGCATTGAATAAATCTGTAAAAAAGACCAGTTCCTCCTCTACATGTGAGGTTTGCGATAAATCTGTTTCTGATAAGGTTAGGACTTATTGTTTGGCGAATCAGGCCTTTAAAGGGAAGGTTTATTGTTATGAGCATCAGAAGAATGTTGAAAAATAGAAATGCCTTTATGTAATCTAGCAAGAAAGGGTTCATATGTACCATAGAGACAAAACCAAGGGTCATACCCTCCTCTCTAAATAAGCCTTAAGACCTACATGAAAGTCCACCTCAGGCTCATTATCAGCAATGGCTTTACTCTATAAACTTAGTACATACGGTATATATGAATGAGGAGAGTGGCGAAAGTGACGAAGAATGTTTATTTGATTCATGGTGTAATGGGAACGGGAGAAATGCATTTCAAGGAGCAATTAGGTGCTTTACGTGAGAAATTCACTGTTATTCCAATTGATTTGCCGGGACACGGTCAGAATAGCCGTGATGCTGATGACCCCTTTTTCGAGCATACACTTGAATGGCTTATAAATGAACTCAGGAAAAGAGAGCCTGGTATCTTAATTGGACTTTCAATGGGAGCAAGTTTTGCCCTGCATGCAGCAATCAGATATCCTGAATTGACAAAAGGCATTGTCCTGACAGGCTATGCTCCAAGAATCCCCGAAGAAATGAACGCAATCATGGAAAGGCAATATCATTTTTTACATAACATCAAAGCAGAAGCGCCTGAAGTAGCGAAAGACTATCTTCTTCACCATGGCCCACGTTGGGAAACCACGTTACACAGGGTGGTGAAGTGTTTCACTTATCATTATCCGGAAGTATCTGATGACCAAATAAAGAAGTTAACCATCCCTACACTACTCATAAATGGCGGAAACGAAAAACATGAAGTGGATGCGGTCCACCATCTATCATCCATGAACAACCTCATCACACCAGGGATCATTCCAAATTGCGGACACTTAGCAAACATGGAAAACCCTTCAATGTTTAATCGAGTGACCTTAGACTTTATCGACAGTATTTCCGATAGCATTGCCTAGTCTCAAAAGATCGAAAGGAAACTGAGCCAGAGGGACAGGTACCTTGGCCGTCAGTTCAAAAGATCCACGTGAACTGTACATGAAAGGAGAATTTTCATGGAAGTGAAAAGTATCGGTATTTTAATATCCAGTCTCTCCGTTCTAACCTATTGCATTGTAAAGGCAATGGAAGAAGCATCCAGATACATCTCCAATGGAACATTTGATTCCATGGGGTGGTACATCTATGGATTGATTGTCATCGTTTTCTTGACTGGAGTATTTTTATTAATCAAAAGGGATGAAAGTAAATCCTAGATTTCCTTATTTCGAAAAGGATATGGGTACGTATGCTTCAACTTATGAAGTTTCAGGTACGTACCGCGCTTTTCCCTTTCACACTCTCAGTTAACTGAAGAAGCCGCTGCCTCATCAGCCTTCACACAATCAATCGCAATAACAAGAGCAATCATCATCGTCTCCATCTCTTCATTCATTACTTTCACCCTGTAGCTGTCGCCCCAAGTGAACCACTCCTTGCCCACTTCGCCGACAACTTTGCCATGCTTCAACACCTGAAAATCCATATCCCACCAATTCCCTTGCACTTCAATGCCTGCCGCATCAATCGTATAGCGTGCTTTTAAAAAGGAGAATTCCTTCTTGATCGTCAGTACTTCTTGACCATTCACCTCAACAAAAAACGTCGGCAAAAAGCTGAAAGTCTTCTTCGTAATAAGAGCCACTTCATCCCTGCTTGTATTCATAATGGAGAAAGTCTTCGGAACCTTCATAAAGCTGCCCTCCACATAATATTGATCCTTCTCCTCTTGATCCTTTACCGTGAATTTCCCGCTAAGACTGAATACTTTTTGCTTTATATAAAGCTGCCTCATGATTTTGCCTCCCACTCTTGAGTCTTTATTTTATTTACGTTTCAGATCGGCATTGGTTCCAAGATTTCGCACTCGCATCATCACTCAGCTATCGGCACCGCTTCCCCTGTCTTAATCTTACAAAGCTGAAACATCTGGAAAACATCGGGACATCTTTGAAGCTGCCTCATAAAAAAATAGAAGCGCGAGGTTGTCCATATTTATCTCTACTTAATTAATAAAATGACATTCTATCAAACCAGACTAAGAAGCAAGAGAAACAACATCTTCATTTTTTTCATAATAATAACCAAAGTTTGTCCAAACCAATGTTTACCTTGACCATAACATAATAATAAGAGTGAACTTTACTATCTTTCAGAAAAAATCTATGAACGGATGGTAATCACAGCTTACTATTACGTTTCTCATTACTCCATTCTGCCTGTGAATAGTACTCCCAGAATATTTACTAGCTAGATCGTGATAAGTAACTTCTTACATCATCTACTACAATGATCTTTTTTCATTAGATTTGTTTTGTTTTGAATGATAGACCTCTTAACGAGTTTTCAATTAATTTTATAAAAGGAGAGGAATAAACATGTCCAATGGATGTAATCAAAATCCTATAGGAACTTGTTCGGAAGCAGAAGGAATTGGCACAGTCGCCAATGGGTCAGCCTCACATGCAGAAGGAATCAATACAAGAGCTGGGGGAAACGCTTCCCATACAGAAGGTTATATTACCGAAACGACAGCTGATTTAGCACACGCCGAAGGTGCCTCTACCACAGCCAATGGAGTGGCTTCCCATGCTGAAGGATTCGCCACGACGGCCGGTGGAGCACATTCTCACGCTGAGGGAAACCAAACAATCGCTAGTGCTCAGGACTCTCACAGTGAGGGGCGGTTCACATCAGCTATCAATTTAGCTGCCCATGCTGAAGGAAACTTGACTATAGCCTCGGGCATTGCGTCTCATGCCGAGGGAGAAAATACGGTTGCTAGCGGGCTCGTTTCTCATGCAGAAGGACAAGGTACGATGGCTCAAGGAGAATCTTCCCATGCAGAAGGCGACCAGACGGAAGCAAACGGAAGAGCTTCTCACGCTGAAGGGAACTTGACAGTGGCTAGCGGCATTTTTGCCCATGCGGAGGGGCAGCGCACAGTCGCTTCAGGCGATCTTTCCCATGCTGAAGGAAATCAGACACAGGCAATCGGCCAAAACTCTCATGCAGAAGGCGCTCTTACCATTGCGAGCGGTTTCACTTCGCACGCGGAGGGAGTGAACACAATTGCCTCCGGATTATTCTCCCATACGGAGGGGCAATCGACGGATGCGAATTTATTGGAGGGCGTTCATATCATGGGACAATTCGGCGCGGCAAACGAGCTTCCTTATTCGTGGTACTTGGCTAATGGTACGGATGCTTCGAATCCAGGTTTGGCGGCTAAAATATTAAGCGACGGTAACGTCAAAATTGATGGCGCCGTCACCACCCCGGCAGCAGACTATGCGGAAATGTTTGAAACGATGGATGGAAATCCGATTGATTTCGGCTACTTCGTTACATTGGAAGAGGATAAAGTGCGTATAGCGAATGGGCAAGATGACTATATGCTGGGAATTACAAGCGCAAAGCCGGCTTTCTTGGCCAATAGCGGAGAGCTGCGATGGAAGCATAAGTATGTGACTACTGAATGGGGTGAAATTTTGTACGAAGATGTCTCACTTCCAGCAGTATTTGACTCTGGCGGTAATGTCATCTTGCCGCAACGGAGAGAACGCAGACCGAAATTGAACCCTAATTGGGACTCAACTAAGGAATATATTCCACGCTCCCAAAGACCGGAATGGGTGGCGGTTGGTCTAATGGGGCAACTTCTAGTTCGGGATGATGGCACATGCAAACCGAATAGTTATTGCAAACCAAACAATGAAGGGATTGCAACAGCCTCAGACCAAGGTTATAGAGTCACGAAACGTATAGGTCAAAATCAAGTCTTGATAGTTGTTCCTCAGCATTATAGAAATCCTAATAAACAGACTGTTGATCAACTAGTAAAACTAGCAAATTTAAAAGAACAGGGCTACCTTACTGAAAAGGAATTTCAGATTGAAAAGAACAAGCTATTAAACTCTTAATAATTTTATTTCTTCGTACAAGTATAACGATCTAAAATGGTAGAAACATGTATGAATTCTAACTCATTCTGGACAGATTTCATCATGAATGAGTTTGACCCCTTTTCATGATTGTGGAACTCAAAGGTACCCCTATCCGATTAGTATTTTCTTTGTTTGGTGATGTAAATTTTTTCACCATAACCAATTATTTTGTCCAATCCATTTTAATCTTCTTAACAAAGAAGGGATTAAAGTTAATCTACATGACGTTAAAAGATCTTATGATTTAATCGTTAGTTTAGGTAGTTCCTGTAGTTCATAAAATTGAGACGTGCATACAAAAAATAACCAAATTGCCCTTTTTAAATAGCCTACTTTTTCTCTGCCTCGGACGGTTCTTATGCTTCCTTTTAATGCAAAAAAAAGCACGAGAACTGTCCCCGCGCTTCCTTTAAACCGAAGCTCCAGATGAAGCGGCTGCTTGATCAGCCTTCACACAATCAATGGCAATAACAAGTGCAATCATCATCGTTTCCATCTCTTCATTCATTACTTTCACCCTGTAACTGTCGCCCCAAGTGAACCACTCCTTGCCCACTTCGCCTACAACTTCGCCATGCTGCAATACCTGAAAATCCATATCCCACCAATTCCCCTGCACTTCAATGCCTGCCGCATCAATCGTATAGCGTGCTTTCAGAATGGAGAACTCCTTCTTGATCGTCAATACCTCTTGCCCATTCACCTCAACAAAAAACTTCGGTAAAAAGCTGAACGTCTTCTTCGTAATCAGCGCTACTTCATCCCTGCTTGTATTCATTATGGAGAAAGTCTTCGGAACCTTCATAAAGCTTCCCTCCACATAATATCTGTCCTTCTCCTCTTGATCCTTTACCGTGAACTTCCCGCTAAGACTGAATACCTTTTGCTTGATATAAAGCTGCTTCATGATTTTGCCTCCCACTCTTAAGTCTTTATTTTATTTACGTTTGAGATGGGATTTGGTTCCATAATGATGCATTCGTTTTTATCATTCTGCAACCGGCGTTGGTTCTTAGTTATGAAGCTCCCTTGCCAATACCTATCATTCTGAAATACTATCTACTTATAGAGAAGAAAGTAATCGAAAGATAAGTGAGTTACGGCCTCTTATGATTGAAGGACTGCAGAAAACAGATCTGCGTTATCGTATCGAGCATACCTGCTTTTGCTACCGGATAAATAATTCAGGATAAAGGACGGATCGAATGGATTTCTTACTTTGGATTACTGTTGGTTTCTTTCTAATCGGATTTACGTACTGGTTTTTATTAATAGAAAGATAGAAAATACGAAAAATCGGAGTATCGAATCAATCATTTGGTTGATCGTGGGAACCACGGTATGGGGTTCAGCGAGCATCTTTCTTTTTGTTTGGTGGTTTAATACGATTTAGTAAGGTGGGAATACAGTGAAATATATAATCAACATGCATGCCGTGATGGCAAGGAGGAATCCGCTTTGCTTCTATTGAGTCGGAACCGTCACCAGTTAACCCAAATGAATGCTCATAAAATAGACGGTGCATGCCGGTTTTTTTTCATCAAGAATAGGTAAGCAAGGGAGCACTCCCTCGCTTACCTGTCCAATTAAGTAATCCATCTAATGAACCAAGGGACCCGTCCCCTCGGCATCTTTACCTCAAACTCTCCGAAAGCTCCGTAAATATAACCCCCAGCGCATATGCACCGGCATCCGGATGACCGAGGCTTCTTTCCCCTACGGTACCGGCACGCCCCATCCGGGCAACGATTTCCTTGGTTTTCTCGGCTCCTTCTACAGCGGCCGCTGCTCCTTTTTCAAAGGCTGTCTTGAAGTCATCACCGTTTGCGGCACTTTCTGACCAGGAGTCTGCACAAGGGACGAGTGCATCCACGAGGGTTTTGTCGCCGACCTCTGCTCCTCTGCCGAAGGATCTCTCGCCTGTATCCTGGATTCCCTTCACGGCCGCCTGCAGCATATCAGCGAATTCTTCCACGGTCAGTTCCATTCGATCTTGAGCCGCTTTTCCTGCAGCCCGGAATGCAGAACCCCATATCGGACCGGAAGCACCACCGCAATATTCCATGATGACCATGGAACTTGCATCTAAAAAGCTGCCGATTGTGAGATTATCCTGACTCAGGATATCTTTCCATTCCCGTTTCAATTGCTTGAAGCCTTTGGAAACGCTCATTCCGAAATCTCCGTCCCCGGCATGTGAATCCAATTCACAGAAAGGTACTTCATTCTTAATGATGATGTCGCTCATTTTATCCACGAGGTATATGATGTTCTCAAGTGTTGCCCTATCATTCTTGATCACAGCGTTCTCTTCCTGTGTTTCCACCTCAAATGATACCGGTTTCGTTTCCTCATCCTCCTCGAGGTCGATGTATTCAACACCCGGCACTGGTCCGTCCACTCTGAACGCAGGCGCAAGACTCTCGCTTGACAGCAATGTTTTTAACTCTTCGTCCAGCTTCATCACGGTCAGGGAAACGCCTGCCATATCGATGCTTGTCATGTAATTGCCGACAAACGCACGGTTAATCGCGAGCTTTTTACCCGATAAGATTCTGGTAACGGCATTGTTGAAAAGGTAGAGTTCTTGCAACGGCGTGCCTCCAAAGCCGTTTACTAGGATCGCGATTTCGGAAGAATCCCCCTCTTCCATTTTCAGATCCTTCAGAAGGTCGTTCACCATACGCTGTGCCAATTCATCAGCGGACGCGATTTTTTCCCGTCTTGTCCCTGGCTCACCGTGAATCCCGACGCCATATTCGATTTCATCATCATCCAATTTGAACGTTGGAGATCCGCTGGCTGGGACGGTACAGGATGTCAGTGCGAAGCCTATGCTGCGGACATTTTCAGCCGCCTTCTCCGCCACCGCTTTGACTTCCATCAAGTCCCTGCCCTCTTCAGCAGCCGCTCCGGCTATTTTATGTACCAACACAGTTCCCGCAACACCGCGGCGTCCCACTGTATAAAGGCTGTCTTCCACGGCAATATCATCATCGACTTTGACATATTCCACCGGGATGCCATCTTCTGAAGCCAAGTGAGCCGCATTTTTAAAATTCATGATATCCCCACTGTAATTCTTAATGACGAACAAGGCTCCCTTTTTACCGGCCGTCGCTTTAATCGCCTGATAGACCTGGATCTGCGAAGGCGACGCAAACACATCACCGCACACAGCAGCATCGAGCATCCCTTTCCCCACCAGCCCAGCATGTGCAGGCTCATGTCCGCTTCCCCCGCCGCTGATCAAGGTTACCTTATTTTCATTCAAATCCTTTTTCTTCATGACCTTATACTTTTTCATAAACTCGAGCTCCGGATGAGCCATTGCCATCCCATTGCACATTTCAACGACCAGATCTTCAGGTTTGTTCATGACTTTCTTCATTATTAACTCCTCCTCTAGCTTGTAGTTTCTCAAATTATCTCACTGCCCATATTAAAACGAAAGCATATCATCTTATAGGACGAAATCTGCTACGTTCAATAATTCTTTCTCTATTCTATAACCGTTTTTGGGGTGATTGAAAACCTGAACGTATGGAAAGGGATCATCTGCTGATTCCTCTTAATGTAAAAAAAAGCACTAGGTCCGTCCCTGCGCTTTCGTTAGTTTGTACATTATAATAGGAACACCAACAGAAGTAGAGTCGGAACCGTCCTCATTTAACCCCATTGGCTGGCTATAACTATGGATATAATCGATTCTTCAACCATGTTTCTCCCTCTAATTCATAACGCAGTCTAATATGTTTACGGTCTTCATCAGCTTGCCAAAATTCCACTGAATCTGCTTCCACTCGATAGAAAGTCCAAAACGGATCTACCAGATCTGGATTCAGTCGTATCCTTTGGGTTTGCTTGCTTAAAGCCTCCTCCAATTCAAGCTGATCTTTTAAAATTGTACTTTGTTTGCCCATGAGAGCAACTGCACGTGCCACTGTACCCCGCTTCAAAAAGTCTTTGGTGCTCTCGTCTTTTTCCATTTTCATTGCTTTTCCACGTATCCTGACTTGTCTTCCGATGAGTGACCAGTAAAAAGTTAACGCAACATGAGGATTAGCCTCGATCTGTTTCCCTTTTTTACTTTGTGAGCTCGATGCAAAACACCAGCCTTTTTCATCAACATCTTTCAAAATAAGTACACGTGCATCCGGGAAACCGCAGCTATCTATTGTAGAAAGAGTCATGGAGTGAGGTTCACGAATGCCTTTATCAACCGCTAATTGAAACCATTCTAAAAACAGTTCATGTGGGGATTGGGGTGCATCATTTACATTGAAATAAGGGAAAGGTCCCATAAGTGTCTTTAAATTTCTTATCCTATTCATAATGCTCCTCCAATTCTCTACTAATAGATTTAGTATAATCTAATTTGGTAATCTACAAGTATTTTTTTCACTTCAAATTAAGCACCCTCCTGTCTTTCCCCCTCTTCAACCATTATCATAAAATTCATTTTAATATATAGTTTTCTTTTCACCAATATTAAGAAAACCGAGACTTCCCGCCTACTTAATACTGATGAAATCTGCTAACTATCTCCCGTTTAATGAAATATTCAAACAATAACCGATCTTTTTTCCCAGGAATGACTACCCTCCTGTTCTATCCTCTGTTTACATTCATTTACAGCAACTTAAAAATGGTCTCCTATACTATGAACTGTTCGATTCAATAGATTCATGAAGGGAGTCATCCGCATGACAAATGAGAGATCGATGGAAAATTGGATTCAAAAGCTGAATGAAGAGACCTTACATAAAGGGGTTGACCGCCGCAGCTTCCTTCAAGGGGCGGGGAAAGTCGCCGGCATTTCTTTAGGAATGGCGATTGCTCAATCGATGGGCGGTTTCTCTGTCTCTGCAGAAGAAGCCGGGTTAGAGGATTATCCGTTTTTACTTGGGGTAGCTTCTGGTGACCCGCTCCCGGACAGCGTCGTATTATGGACACGCTTAGCCATCGACCCCCTCAATGGCGGCGGCATGCCTGATCGTAAGATTCCAGTGAAGTGGGAAATCGCGAAAGATGAACATTTCCATCGTATTGTTCAGCGCGGTACGGAAGTGGCAAGTCCGGCTCTTGCACACTCCGTTCATGCAGAAGTTGGGAACCTGGAAGCAGGTACGGTGTACTATTACCGGTTCAAAGTCGGGAAGGATGTCAGCCCGATCGGGAAAACGAAAACCCTTCCTGCCCTGAATGCAGACATCGCAAGCCTGACTTTTGCCTTTGCTTCCTGCCAGCAATATGAGCATGGCTATTATACTGCCTATAAGCACATGGCCAAAGAAGACCTTGATCTCGTTTTCCATCTTGGAGACTACATTTATGAATACGGTCCTGATGAGTATGTAGCAAGTACAGGAAATGTTCGACACCATAAAGGTCCTGAAATCCGTTCTTTGGAGGACTACCGGAACCGTCATGCTCAATATCGTTCAGACAGGGATTTACAGGCTGCTCATGCGGCTTTCCCCTGGGTTGTCACATGGGATGACCATGAAGTGGAAAACAACTATGCCGACATGATTCCTGAAAAAGGCCAGTCTGTGGAAGAGTTCGTGCAACGGCGTGTGGCTGCCTACCAAGCCTACTATGAACATATGCCATTAAGAAGATCTTCGATGCCTCATGGGGCGGACATGCAGCTCTACCGTCAGTTCTCATACGGGAACTTAGCTAATTTCATGGTTCTCGATTCCCGTCAGTATCGTTCTGATCAGGCGAATGGAGATAAAAGTTCTCCGCAGACGGAAGAATCCCTGGATCCTTCACGCACATTGTTAGGCGGCGAACAGGAACAATGGGTTCTTGATCATCTTGGCAAATCGGCTGCCTCCTGGAATGTACTTGCCCAGCAAATCTTTTTTGCCAAACGAAATTATGGTCCAAGCCCTGATCAACCTCGTTACAGTATGGATGGCTGGGATGGCTACACACCTGCAAGGGAGCGCATCACGGAATTTGCCCGTAAAGAAAACATGGATAACTTGATTGTCCTGACAGGTGATGTACACGCGAACTGGGCTTCCAATATCCTTGCAGACTTTGATGATCCGTCTTCCAACATGCTTGGAGCTGAGTTTGTCGGCACGTCGATCACATCAGGAGGAAACGGGGCAGACAAGCGCGCTGACACGGACCGTATTCTTGCGCAGAATGAACATATTAAATTTTTCAACGACTATCGCGGGTATGTCCGCTGTCATGTCACGCCGACCCAGTGGAGAGCAGATTATCGTGTGGTTCCATTCGTCTCGAGTCCCGGGGCAGATATTTCTACCAGAGCTTCATTTGTATACGCAAAAGATTCAGAAGGACTGAAGGAAATATCAACGTCAACCGTTCCCCAAGGGAAACAGACGTCTTCTGAGGTGGAAGATGATCGTCATAAAGCGCACAACCGGGCACATAAAAAACAAGCCCAAAAAGGTAAACACATGCAAATGAACTAGCACCAAGGAGGCTGAGGCCATGAAAGATCGCAACCAGCAGCTGATCGGACACTTGGAAGAACTCAGGAGCCGAGCCATTAAAACCGTACTCGCTTTCATTGGATTTCTTATAGTGGGGCTCGCTTTTATGAAACCGATCTACGGGTGGCTGATCAGAGATTTAGACATGAAGCTTGCGATTCTCGGACCGAGTGACATTTTATGGGTGTACTTGATGATAGCCGCGGTCTTCTCACTGGCTGCAACCATTCCTGTCGCTGCCTATCAAATTTGGCGGTTTGTCGCTCCAGGTCTGAGTCCAACAGAAAGAAAAGTCACCTTACGCTTCATACCAGCCTTGTTCTTTTTGTTCATATTCGGCATTGGGTTCGGTTACTTTTTACTTTTTCCGATCGTCCTGAATTTTTTAACCACCCTGTCAGCCGGCCAATTTGAAACGATGTTCACGGTGGAAAAGTACTTTCGATTTATGCTGCACCTTACACTACCTTTTGGCTTGTTATTTGAAATGCCTTTAGTGATCGTCTTTCTGACGGTACTTGGCATTTTGGACCCGGCCAAATTGAAGAAATCAAGAAGGATCGCCTATTTTTTGCTGATTGTCATTTCCGTGTTGATTACGCCGCCGGATTTCCTTTCAGATGTACTCGTCATCCTGCCGCTTCTCCTTTTATATGAAATCAGCATTACATGTTCAACGATCGCTTATAAGAAACGCGCTTCTCAATCAGCAGATTCCAATGCAGTTCAAGAAAATTTAGTTCTAAGGAGTGAAAAGACGTGAATAAACACGATATGAACAGAAGAGACTTTCTGAAAGCAAGCGGGATCAGTACAGCTGCCCTTGCCCTTGGTAGCACTGGATTGATGTCTTTCGGTGGAAATAAAGCATTTGCCGGCACATCCCAAAACAGGAAAGCGACTGGAGGCTATGGTCCCCTTGTCAAGGACCCTGGCGGCGTGATGGACCTTCCCCGCGGTTTCCAATACCGGATTATTTCAGAGGAAGGCAAAGCACTATCGGATGGCAGACCCGTCCCTGCCAAGTTCGATGGGATGGCCGCCTATAGTGGCCCCCATAACTCCACCATTCTCGTGAGAAATCATGAATTGAGCGGAAATAGTCAATACCCCGTGATTGGGAAAAATCCTTACCGTCGCGAAGAATCGGGTGGGACCACCTCCTTAGTCGTCGGCCCTAACCGCCAAGTCATGAAGGAATATGTCTCTTCTTCCGGTACTATCCGTAACTGCGCAGGCGGAGCGACTCCGTGGGGCACATGGCTCACGTGTGAAGAAACGCTGGAAGAAGGTCATGGCTATGTGTTTGAAGTAGATCCAAACAATCCTGAAGACAACATCTCGAAAACCCCGATCCGCGACATGGGTGCCTTTTCCCATGAAGCTACGGCCATTGACCCGGCAACAGGGATTGTCTATTTAACCGAAGACGCCGGTCCTAGTTATTTGTATCGCTACCTTCCTAACGACCGCAGTCAAAAGGTCGGTGCCCTGCAAAAAGGCGGAAAGCTTCAAGCGGCAGCATTCGAAGAGATGAGCAGAGACGAAACAAGCCATTTCCATACAGGTCAGAAATTCGGGATTGTATGGAAAGATGTAGATCCAGAAAAACCGACCCTTGATGCAGGCAGACATGGATGCATTGCCTTCAGCCGTCTGGAGGGAGCTTATTTTGAAGGCGGCGTGTTCTGGTTTGATGATACATCCGCCGGAGATAAAGATTTGGGCCGTGTGTACCGCTATATTCCGGCCACCAACACACTGGAGCTATTCTATGAATCTACAGCGCAAAATGATTTAGAAATGCCTGATAATATTTGCATCACTCCCTGGGGAGACCTATGGATTGCTGAAGACGGCGGCGGAGTCGATCGTGTCATCGGGATGACACCAGAAGGCGAAACGTATGTGTTCGCAGAAAATAAAGTGAACAGTTCCGAGCTTGCAGGGCCAACGTTCTCTACAGACGGCCGAACATTCTTCATCAATATTCAATCACCCGGGATGACCTTTGCGATCTGGGGACCATTCGCCAGAAAAAATGCATCCCGCAGAAGGCTGATGGGCCATGCTGCACCGCCCTCTGCCTACGCACCGAGAATTTCAGACAAACTATCGGCGTTTGCGGAAGTTCAGGGAATGTCAGACTTAGAAGCAGCTGCGTTCGCACGCCATGGCATGCCCATTCTATAAACCCAACAGGAGGCGGAAATTATGCTAACGAATATCGGAATCCCAGGATTAATTCTCGTACTAGTCATTGCGTTGATCATCTTTGGACCTTCCAAACTACCAGAAATCGGACGTGCTTTCGGAAGTACATTAAAAGAATTCAAAAGTGCTACCAGTGACCTTATGAACGGGAACGATCAAGAGAAGAGTACCTCTGCAGACGAAGGGCAACGACTGAAAGCCGTGGAAAAAGACAAACAACAGACAGGCAGCTGACATTCTTCACAAAAAAGCGTCCAGAGTTTCTTACTCTGGACGTTTTTGATGACAGGAATACATTTCTCTATCTTTGACCGTTCTCCTCTTTCTCTTTCAAATAGTTTTTATATACCTCTCTTGCCTTATCCGTTTTCGGCTTTTCATTGATTATTCTTTTATGTATGTCACTTAACAGATAAAGTCCCCTGAACAAACAACCTGCAAGGATACCGAAAGCAAGGATGCCGCCTACCTAGGGTCCAGATATAAATAAGACCAAACCTAGTATACTTGCTAAAAAAATTGATAGTATCAAGTACAAACGAATAAATCCCCTTTTTATCTATTGATTTATTTCTCTTTGATCGTAAAGAGTAAAACTTCAGCTCTACAACACTGACACGCCTGTGGATGGTTTTGAAGATTCCCCAGAATGAAAAAATAAGCACGAGAACTGTTGCCGTGCTTTTACTTCCTTAATGCCTCAAATGTTTTTAGTTAAGTATTGTAAACTTTTTTCTATTCATCTAAATACTACTTTAAGTTTTATTTATTTCTTCCCCATTCACTTTCGCTTTGTCAAACCACTGACAAAACCTCTCTTTGAGTTCATATGCCTGTTTCAATTCATGGGACATCTCGAGATACCTTTGAAGATACCACTGATCGCTCTCATTTAATTTATCTGACCTCTTATAAAACACATGTCGCATCTTCTTACATTTCTTCCGATCATAGTCATGCCAACTAGATTGTATCCTTCTTCTCACACCATCAAGTGCCCAATAAATATAGCGGACAAAGTGGAAGCAGTCGGCCACAATGACGGGCTTATCAAGAGCTTGTTGTACAGCTACCTTAAACGATTGGCTCATATCCATTACGACCACCTCCACTTGAGAACCATTTCTTCTTAGGTAGTGTTTAATGGTGTTTTTATAACGATTTGGAAGGATATCGATCGGTTCTCTGGTAATCCCATTCGCGATAAGGAGCTGGTATTTCCCTTCTTTTGTATCCCCTTTGTACTCATCTATGGCAATGACCTTAGGCAGTTCTTTAGCTTCTTCGTTGACCGTAACTTCTGCCAATTGATCAAAGCGCCTTACCACAGTGGAAGCCGAAGTCCCATACACTTCTGCCGTTTCTTTAAAGGTCTTCCCCTTAATACTTCGGATCTTTAAAGCCTGATTAAACTCTACTGATAACCGTTGGTATCGTTCCACAAAGGAGTTTTTTTCTGCAAATCTTTTTCCACAGGAGCAAGCATAGCGTCTCTTTCTGTAGAAAAGAAGCGTATGTCTTTCAAACACCTTTAGATGTTTAATCTTTTGTATCCGGTAATCATGAACTTTCATTGTGCTGGTCGCACATTCTGGACATTTGTGTGACTTAAGAGGAAGCTCTATATGTAAACAAAGTCGCTCATCCACTTCTTCCATCTTCGTGATGTTTACTTCTTCAAAACCAGGCAACATTATGATAGAATTCATTATGCACGTATCTCCAATCTTTACTTGTTTCTCGACAATTCAAGTATAAAAGACTGGGCGATTACGTGCATTTTTTGTGTCTTCTAATTGTGTAAGAACCCCAACAAATATTATAGAACCTAAAAAAAAGCACTTGATGCCAATAATGACAATCAAGTGCTTTTAGTTAAGTCTGTAACATTCTCTTGAAGATTACTGAACTGGTCCCATAAATTCAGTAATAATAAGAATGTGTTCCTTCATTTTTACTTTCTTTAGGTTCTCGACTTTCTCTGCTCCACCTAAACCTAGTAAAGGGGTATAGCCAAAGCATTCACCATACTCTGGTTCTTTATATTTTTCTATTGCTTCTGGATAAGGAAGCCAATCTAATGCCTTCTGTCTAAACGCCTCTTCCTCTAAAAATCTAAGAAATAGGGAATATTTTGAAGCTAGCACTTTTGTTTTACCTTTTCGGTAGTTAATCATTACAAGATAAGACTCTTGGTTTTCATCCTTTTCAAACAGTATAACATCACCCATGGATGTACTGAAAATAGGTATTGTTCCTTCGCTTCTTAAATAAGAATCATTTACTAAAGTGCTAAACTCATCAGGGTTAATTATTTTTAAATAACCATTCATAAATGTACCATACCCATATGTTTTCCATGCTTCGATCAACTCTTTTGGGAGTATATCTTTATATTTATGAATTGTATATTCCTCTACTTCACTTACCTTCTTAAAATCATTAAATAAGCTCAAATTACAAACCTCCTCTAATGTATAAGCTTAACATTTAAATACGTATTTTTACGCTGCTCAGGTGTCATTAATTGAGCTAGTTCTTCTATTTGTTCATCGACAATATCAATTCTATATTTCCACTGTGATCCAATTGATGAGTTTATTCTTTTATCTCCCATGCCGCCAATATTTAGCGGGTTACCGCCTGCTATTTGGTCTGGATTGTGAAGTGCTGCTTGCGTTTCCAACCAACTATTTGCTTGTAACTCAGATTCTTCCCAAGACATACCACTTTCAAATAATTCTTCTATTTTTTTATTTAAAGCTTTCTCCCGAGCTGCTTGTTGTGCAGCATTACCTTCTATTGCACGCCCTTGTTCAATATAGCACGGGGACGGTTCTGATGCTTCCCCAGAGTATAAAAATAAGCACGAGAACTGTTTCCGTGCTTTTTCTTCCTTTAATGCCTCAAGTGTTTTTAGTTAAGTATTGTAAACTTTTTTCTATTCATCTAAATACTACTTTAAGTTTTATTTATAAAGATTTTTAAATTAAGAATACACTAATGTCTTCATCGGTAAGATTATTTCCCTCCCCATGTTCTATCAGTAGATCTTTAACTTCTTTATTAAATATATAAATCAGAAATAGTTTCTTAAAAGCAAAGAAGAGTGCTCTTTTCTTACTGATAGGTGAAGTAGAGCTGATGGTCTTCCCATCTTCACCTCTATACTTAACTATAAATTTATCATCTTCTGCATCTATTATTATTCTGTTAGTTTTTAAGATGGTGTCATTTAAAGAAAACAGAGTTGGGGGGATCCCTATTAGATATATGGCTTCATGAAACTTTCTTTCATTAAATTCCGGACCACCAATATCAAATTCCTCATGTTCCATCATAAACGGACGGATTCTTTTAGTAAAATAGAAGGCAGTCAGCCTATTCATTAAAAAGTACACTGCTGCTTCCTTTTCTGATTTGAACTGTTTTATCACTTTTTCATTAGGGACTTCTTGTCTCTCAACCAACAGTGAGCCAAATTCCCACTCTTCCCTTACTTTTTTTAGATAGTGATAGTTTTCATAAGGGGGATTTATTTCAACTAACTTGTCAGGTTCTATTGTTATCTGCTTTCCTGCCTTATTCATGATTTTTGCTACAATGCTAATGTTCATCTCGTCACCTCAATGACTAATTTCACGAATATAGCCGAGTAGTGCTGCCAGGCCAAAGCTGTTTAACCAATTTTCCTTTGAATAGACATCATCAGGGTTCAGAGCAACGTTAAAGAGGTCCATGCCACCCATCGTCAGGTAGTTGATAAAGTCATTACTGAAGTCATGAGCTATTACTTTCATACAAGCATTAACTATGTTGTCCGAAACAAAAATTTTTCACAAAAAACAAAGCACCAGTTGCCTATTAGACATTCAAGTGCTTTACTCTAAACTGTATAATAGCAAGTTTAATCTATATACTCTGCTGTACCTATAAAATCTAGTTTGTATGCATTTTTGTTTATTGAATTTACAGCTCTACCATCTGTATCATAATTATAGTTAAAAATTAAAATAATGGTATTATATTTCGAATTTAACTTAACATCCATAAACTGCTTTATTAATTGATCATCATATGAAAAATCCACTAGAAGCTCTTTTATATCATCTTCAGCATCCTGTATCCAATCTTTTTCGATTAAGTCTCTGTCATAATACCCTAATTTAAAATCTCTCTCAAAATCAGAAGGAATACTATCACCATCTTCATCATATTTTATTTCAGTGTATTTCTCTAGCTCATCAAAATTGCTGAAGTTTCCCAACCATAAAGAAACATCGTTTTTCATTTTTTTACCTCCTTAGACCTTCTGGTAAATCCATAACTCCATTTTTCATTCTATTACTAGCCCATTCATTTAACCTCTTAACAAAGCTTTCATAATCGGGAGCAGTATCAATAATTTTTAAAATTTCATTATGAGCTTTTGTAGAACCCCGCCTACCATGACGTCCGGGAGGGTTTACAAATTCGACATCTTTAGTTAAGGACCTCATTTCTTTTATATCGTCCATACTAACACCCCATTGTTTAAATTTGGGTGTTCTTGCCACAAGGTGCCACTCATGATAACCCCCTGGACGCCTAATCCTATCTTCTATCTTACTTCTCAAATGAGGTACACTCCACATTTCGTCAAATTCATCAACTGATAAGCTATCAAACCACATATTAAATTCATTATTTCTAATTGAAGGAATTTCTACATCTTTACCCGTACCCTTAGTACCAACCCTATCACCGGTACCTATTTGTCTCTCCTTAACCGTCCTCTCCACAGAAAACCTACTCCACCCAGGCTCTCCACCAACCAACATCCCATTATCTGCAACCATCATAGGCCGGTAATAAAGATCATCAATCCCTAACCGGATTTGATCCCATCTATGAGTCAACGAAACTTTCGGAACGGTCTTAGGTGCAGGAGTTGATATATTCATGCCACCTTTGACTTTTAACCCAGGTTTCGCCCCACCGACAAGAAGTGCTGCCAGGCCAAAGCTGTTCAACCAGTGTTCTTTTGAGTAGGTATCTTCTGGATTAACTGCTCCGTTGAATAGATCCATTCCACCCATCGTCAGGTAGTTGATAAAGTCAGAGCCGGAGTCGGTTGCTACTTCAGCGCGTTCATTCAGGCCACTCGCGAAGCCCTTGCCTAAATCAAGGCCGCCAGCCGTAATATAGTTTCCAAACTCATAAACGGAGTCAAATTTGGTTTCATTTCTTTTCTCCATCCCGGCCCAGAGATCCTGTCCAATTTCTCTAAAACTGTTAAGGGATTCGGTGATGGGGTTTTCATTGACATCTTCTTTCGGGATCGGTTTGGGCTCTCTTGCCTGTAATTGTGATTCCTTGAATGTTAAATAAGAGTCGGTCTGTGCTGTGATGTCGTCCGTCAGCTGATAGGCATCACTGGAGTAATAGGCTGCCGCGTTGAAATAGAGCGGTGATATGCGATTCCCTTGCCTGGACGATTCCATCAATTCCCTCATCAGCCCTGAGAGTATCTGTTCGCTGACCTCTAAATGTTGATATTCCCTTTTTAATTCTTCATCAAATTGATTAACGGAGTCAAGTGTATCCTCCCGCTGCCTCCTTGCCTCTTGCATATGGGTATCGAATCGATCCCGCGAAAAGACATTCAGCGGATGGATGTCGCTTATACGATTGAGGATTCTTTGGAGTTCCTGTTGCTGTGCAGCGATCATTTCACCTGAACGTCTTTCGCTTTGATGAAGATCTTCCTCCAGAAATGGGAGTTCCACCGTTTCCCCGCTAAGGTTGCGCCCTTCTGCGTCACCTTGAATGCCATTGAAGAAAGCAATGTTACTTTCAGCAAGTTGAATCCAAATCTCAACGACATCGATTTGAGCGCCGTAGAAGCCTTTCATGGCATCGGCACCCTTTCCCTGGAATTCATCGTCAAGTTCCACAATGGCTTGAAAAGAGCTTTTAAGTGTAAGAAGTTGGTCTCTTAATGCCTCATATTCATGTCGACGTGATGACATTGCGTCGAGTAAAGTGAGGGCTTCATATACTTTCAATGGTCGCGTCTGCCTTTCTATCAGGATCTTGTTATGGCTTCATCCTGTTGTTTTAAAGCTTCTACATTTACTTTGGTATCTTCAATATTCTTTTCCACTGTGGCGATATATTCCTTCAATAACAATTGAATGTTCTGTTCACGCTGAATCCATGCATCTGTATAATTCAGCTTGTTCCTTCCCAACTGCTCCTGTGCGGGCGGCTTAAGCTGAAGCCGTTCCAGGGAGTTGTTCGCTTCATTCAGTTTCGCCATGACCGCAGTATGGTTGAGCTTTATTTGTTGCGCTGATCCACCGCCAGATCCCGGGATCACATTCATTTAAAATAACCTCCCTCTCAAATCACTGATTTTATGGGAAACCTGATCATAAAAATCTTCACCCTTAGACAGTAAATATTCTGCGTCATTGGCCAGATTGCCGTAGAAGCTAATAACCCCTTGTTGCGCTTCCAAATAATGAATCTTTGATTCTATGGAACTGACGTATTCGTCATAGTTTTCATGTCCTATTTGCCTCATCGCTTGAAACGCAGAATCTCGTTCCTCATGATAATCATCGGACCTCGGACCCATCCAATTTTTATGTAATTCCGGCTGCTGGATTTGCTTCATTTCATTTAGAAGTTGACTTTGCTCATTCAGAATGGCGCTTTTTGCTTCCCTCAACCGAGAAATCCTTTCCTGAATATCGCTCGATCGGGAAAGAATCACACTTTGAATGTAACTCAAGTCATTATAGAGTCCCATACCGGCATCTCCCTTACAGATTATTCCACTAAAGATATAGTACCACCCTTTTTTCCATCATTCTATTTAGAAGTGAGATCATTACAAAAAAAGGAAAATATTCACCGTTCTTTTTTACCACATTTGGCAATGAACGAAACCTCTTTACCTAACAAACGTGACTTTATGACTAATCCTTGACGAAGAGTGAGCTTCCTGTCTCACTTTTCAAGTGCAAGGGGAGGGATCTGATGCTTCCTCTTTATGAAAAAAAAAGCAAGAGAACCGTCATGCGTGTTCTACTTGCTTCCCCAATTTTTCATACTAATTTTTCCAGCGACTCATCAATCAAACCAACTGCAAATCCCAACTCCTCCTCCGTCACAACAAGCGGAGGATGCCACGTCATACAATTCCCACCCGAAATCTTAAACGACAATCCTCTTTCCAGGCAGTAATACAAGACGCGCTCGGCTAAATCATCGTGTTTTTCCTTCGTTCCCCGGTCCTTCACCAGTTCAATCGAGATCATGAGTCCTGCAATCCGTACGTCCCCGATGCATTCATGACGCTCAGCAAGCCTGTTCAGCTCGTCACGCACAAACGCAGAAAGTGCCTGGCACCGCTCCCCGAGCTTATGATCGTCGATATAGTCGATCGTGGCTAAGATGGCCGCGCTTCCGAGTGCCGGTTTTTCATGTGTATAATGCCCAAGGGAGATATCTCCGGCACAATCGTACTCCGTTTTGGCAAGGACCGCAGCCTGCGGGATGATTCCTCCTCCCAGGCCTTTCCCTAAAACAAGAAGGTCCGGTTCGACGCCAAACTGCTGATGGACGTAAAAGTTTCCGCTACGGTATAGGGCGGTCGGGATTTCATCAAAGATTAAGAGGATGCCATGTTGATCACAGATCCTCCGCAGTCCTTTGAAATAGCTGCGCGGTGGGATATGCGTATCGGTTGCCCGGATCGGCTCGAGTAAGATCGCGCCGATGTCCCCTTCGTTTTCAATCATGTATTCCAGATACCTGAGGCAAAAGGACGCAATCTCTTCAGGAGATTCACTGTTTATGAGATTGCGGTAGCCATTATACGGAATCCCTTTCAGTACTCCTGGCATGAGTGGGCCCATGTCCTTCTTGAACACATATTCCCCGCCTACTGAAATCGTATCAAGTCCTGCTCCATGGAACGATTCCCACATAGAGATGACCTTGTGGCGACCTGTCGCCTTGCGGGCGATTTTAAGAGCGAGTCCAACAGCTGCACTTCCTGATGGCGTAAACAGGACCCGGTAATCTTTTGACGTCGTCTTGTTCACGAGTGCCTGGGCTGCTCGAATCGTGATGTCGGCTGTGAACCGCCTTGGGATAAACGGCAGCTCCTCGAGTTGCCTTTTGACCGCCTCCACGACATACGGGTTTTTGTAACCGATCTGATGAAGGCTGTTTCCATGGAAGTCCAGATACTTCTTTCCATTCACATCCGTGATATAGCAACCTTCCGCATCTGCCACCGCCTCGAGGCAAGGAGTCGACATTGATTGCTTTAAAAATGACCGTTCATCCTCCTGAAGGAGTGCGGTACTTTGCCCGGATAATCGCTCATTCCACTGTGAACGCAAGGAACTCTTGTTTATATCTCCCTCACGCTTCAATTCGTTCTTGCACATACGGCCTCTTTCCTTGTGCGATCTTCTCGTCGATTCTCTCAATCAGCTCCGGCAGTTCCTTCATCGTTCGGATCGTAAAGTCAGCACCGTTCGTATAAAAAACCTGCTCCACTTTGGCTCGGATCTGGTCCTTCTCCGTCTCTGAAAGACTATCAAGCTCCTCTTGAGTCAGCCCCATTTCCGAACTCCCTTCGATCACACCCACGGTCCAGACTCCCGCATTGACACCTTCTTTCATATCAGATACCGTGTCCCCGACTTTTACAACCTTCCACTGGGCCGTCAGCTGCAGAGCCTCCATGTTCCGGAAGATCATATATGGGAACGGCCGGCCGAACGAGTTTGTGTCGTCCGCCGTGATATAGAAATCCGGTCGATACCCTTTCTTCTCTGCATGTGGCACGACGATTTTCATCATGGAACCTGTATAGCCCGTTGTGGAGCCAATCTTCAGCCCCATTTCTCGGAGGTTTTCCACTGTGTCAATGACATGTGGAATCGGATCCGTGTAGTTTGCCAGGTTCGTTAATAGAGTCGTTTCGAAGGTTGAATGAAGAGCTTCTACATCCTCTTCCCCAAACGGTTGGCCATGCTCATCTTCCCACAGACGGGAAATTCTCGGCATGGACAGCATCTCCCTGATATGATCGATCTTCAGCATTCCCATCGGTGCACGCGCTTCCTCCATGGTCACCTCGATACCCGCCTGCTTGAAGATATCCATAACCACCTTTACCGGGGCAAAACATCCATAGTCTACAGTCGTTCCTGCCCAGTCAAAAATGACAGCTTCTATTCTATTCATTCCGTCTCATCTCCCATATATTCTGCGATAACATCGCAAAGATTTTGAATATCGTCTTCATAGATTTCACCAATATTGCCGATTCTAAAGGTATTCACTTCCGTCAGTTTCCCGGGATAAATCACATAGCCTCTTTCTTTTACATAGCTGTAGAAGTCTTCGAAATCAAAGGCGTCCGACGGATACACAAATGATGTGATGATCGGTGACTGAAGCTCGTCTGTAATATAGGATTCAAAGCCGATCTGATTTAACTTTTCTCTTAAACTCCTATTATTCGTTTGGTACCGTTCAAACCTGACGGAAATGCCGCCTTCCTCCAGCAGTTCATCGATCGCTTGTGAGAAGGCTGCAACGACGTGGGTCGGTGACGTGAATCTCCATTTTCCGTCCTCATCCATCCCCCTCCACTGATCATATAAATCGAGTGACAGACTTTTGCTGTTTCCCGCACAAGTCATCAGCTTATCGCGTCTCGCAATGATGAAGCCGAAGCCGGGTACGCCCTGGATGCATTTATTGGCAGAGCTGATTAAGTAGTCAATCTCAAGCTCCGGTAAGTTGATCGGGATTCCACCGAAGCTGCTCATGGCATCAATGATGAGGGTTTTCCCATATTCCCTCGATACAGATGAGATCATCTCTAATGGATTTAAGATTCCAGTCGTTGTTTCACAATGCACAATCACGATATGGGTAATCTCTGAGTCTAACTCTAGTAATCTCCGAATCTCTTTTTCTTTCGGGACTTCATCATACTCCACACTGTACTTGCTGAATGTCATTCCGATGGCCTCAGCCATTTTGACAATCCGCTCCCCGTACGCACCATTGGTGATCAAGAGTGGCTTATCCTGCTCGGAGATGGCGCTCATCATGACGGACTCCACCGCAAATGTGCCGCTTCCCTGCATCAGGACAATCGTGTAGTCTTCGTTCGAACATCCGCCCAAATCAAGGAGCTGAGCTCGTATTTTTTGAGTGATAACCTTATAGTCTTGATCCCACGTACAGCGGTCAACGAGCATCTTCTCTTTGACCGTGCTTGAAGTCGTTAAGGGACCTGGTGTTAATAGCTTATACGTATTCATACCATACCTCTCCTTTCCTTATTTAGCAGATTTAAAGAAATCCTGATGTTTTTTCAACAAATCGACGGTCAATGGCTCTGAGAATGTCTTCGAATGGGCCGGTTTATTGCTCTCAGATACAGTTTCACCTTCATAGAGCGCTACAGGATAGGACTCTATTAACTCTTCTCGGCCGTCTTCAATGATGACCTTCGCCATTTCCTGTGCAAGCTCTGTTGTCGCTTCGTCCTTTTTCACGACCGCTACCGATTCAGTTAACGAGAAGTTCCCTTCTTTCGGGTCGACAAAGTCGATGGGCTCTCCATTTTCCTTAGCGGCGACTGCCTGGTGACGGAGTCCGAATCCAACGGCGACCTCGCCTGCCTGTACCTTCTTGATGGGACCGGAGCCTGAGCTTTCAAGATGCGGTCCGACATTCGCAATCAATTGTTTTAGAATCTCTTTTCCTTCTTCTTCACCATATTCGCTAATGATCGATTGGACGAGGAGCCAACCTGTGGAAGAATCCATAATGTTTGGAATTGATACGAGATCTTTGTATTCCGGTTTTACCAAGCCCTTGATGGACGTAGGCATCTCTAAGCCTTTTTGCTTCAGGATTTCCGTGTTGACAAAAATGGATCCTGTATTCGATAGAATCGGAGTATAGTAGGCTGGAGCAGAGTCCAATGCCTTCGGTTCGAACGTTAAATCAGCAAACATGTCATACTTTTTCTGAGCACTTTCAATATAGTAGGAACTCATCGTAATCAAATCTGCATCCGTTTTCTCTCCCTCTACTAAAAGCTTTCCACCCAATTCAGATGTTCCGAGGGATTGAAGGACATATTTCCCTTCATAGCCTGCGTCTTTCAATGCGGTTTCCATCGCTTCTACCGCTTCATCATCCCCGTTCGTTGCGATCACCACTTTTTCTTCTTCTCCTGATGCTGAACTTCCGCATGCTGCCAGTGTTGCAACACATAGAACCACCATTAAGTGTAGGAACCTTTTTTTCATTTTATTTATCATGTTCTTCTCTCCCTCTTGAATTGATTTTTTATATTCAAGGTTTGCGTCCGCTATTATGGGCCGCCACCTTTTTAAAACGTTTGAAGTGATGCCCTCTTTTGCCAGTATCCAAGCAGCAGTTTGACGATCAGATTGGTCCCGAAAATCAGCAGGGACAGGACAAAGATCTCGTTAAACTTCGCAAAGTGCTGAAGCTGCTGGATTTTACTCGAGACCAAAGACGTTTCGGCCGTAATCAGAAAGATGATTCCGCTGATGGTGACCATCGAGTTGATGAAATAGTAGCTCGCCATTTCAAGAATGGTCGTGGCTGAGTTCGGAATGATGACCCGGCGCACGGTTTTGAACCAGCTGTCCCCGAGGAGCTCCCCCGTCGTTTCCCAGCCTGGATTCATCTTCGACAGAGAATGCTTCGCCATCAAATAAGGGGTGGTGAAAAAGTGAATCAAATTACAGAAGATCAATATGGCAAAGGTGCCTTTAAAGCTCGTCCCATTGAATAGAAGCAGATAAGACAGTCCCAGCACCATCCCAGGAACCGTATTCGTCACCATCGCAATCCCGTCCATGACGGATTTCCCTTTCACGGCTGTCCTTCCATTGATCAGGGCCGCTCCATAGGCAACAATGGTTCCGAGTATCGCGGTCAGTACCGAAACGTAAAGAGAATTCTTATAGACCCCCGTTAAATCATTAGAGCTGAACGTGTCGATGATATGCTCCCAGGTAAATGTATTGTTGAACGGGTACTGCTTCAGGAACGGAGCAATGAACATAATTGCAAACGTCGCGACCATCCCAGTCAGGATGAGAAAAGCCAGTGATCCAAGGACCGTGTCCCTCCATCGGTTTCGCATCAGCTCGGTATCCGTCACCTTGTCATAGTGAAAATTCAATTTCTCCAAATAGCGAAGGAGCAAGATCCCAAGGACAGCCGGCAGCAGCATCAGTACGGCGATGACGGCCCCTTGATTGAAGTCCGGGATCGCTCCGAGCATCACCTGATACAACAGGGTCGCGACCACCGTATACGTTCCGCCGATGGAAGCGGGAATCCCGAAGTCTGTAAAGCTCAGAATGAACGAAAGGACAAAGGCCCCTCCGAGCGTTCCCCACAGCGGACGGATAATCGTATTCATAAAGCTTCGAAGCGTGTTGTCCCCCATCAGCTTCGAGACGATGATGAATTTCTTGTCAATGTACTGAAACGAATTATGAATGACCAGAAACGCCGGCGGCAATGTGTAGATTACATAACCGATGAGCAGCCCGTTAAAGCCATACATATCAAAGAGCGGTGAGCCAAACAGCTTCGAAAACAGCCCTTGATTTCCGAATGAGTACATAATGGCAAACCCGTATGTAATGGTCGGAAGCAGCATGGGCAGGAGTATGCCCGTTTTCAGCACTCCCTTGAAGGCTGGATGAATTCTCGTCGCATTGATCGAGTAGGCCATCATAAACGCCAGGACCGTTGTGATCAATGCGGTTACAGCCGATACTTTAAAGCTGTTCCCGATCGCGGTAAAAATGTCCTCATTCGATAAGGCATCGAGATATGTCGAGAACGTGAAACCCTGACCACTTTCCAGGGACTTCATCAGTAAGACCATGAGAGGCAGGACCAAAAAGATCAGAAACAGTCCTACTGCCGCGTAAAAGATGATCCTCATTTCCGGTTTCACTTTAATCATGGCTATCACCAAACAGGGCATAAATATTGTTTCGCTTAATTTGTAATTGTTTTAAAATGAACTCCCGGACGAACTCATCCTCTGGCTGTTGGATAATTTCCTTAGGTGTCCCATACTGGGCGACCTTTCCTTCATTAATAATGAGAATTTTATCGGAAAGCGTCAGTGCTTCCTCGGGATCATGGGTTACGATGATCGTCGTGAGCCCCAATTCTTTCGCGATCGACTTAATCCGGTCCTTGATGGACTCCTTGATCACGCCATCCAGTGCACTGAGCGGTTCATCGAGTAACAGCACTTTCGGCCTGGTCACCAATGTCCGTGCAAGAGCGACTCTTTGCTTCTGACCGCCTGACAACTCGCCGATGCGTTTTTCTAAATGGGGCTCAAGCTCCAGAAAGTCTATGTATTCCTGCAGTTCTGCCTCTGAGATTTTCGTTTTCTGATTTTTAAGGCCATACACGATATTTTGATAGGCGTTCAAATTTGGAAATAACGCATAATCCTGAAAAACGATGTTGAATCCACGCTTTTTCATGGAAACATGTGAAACGTCCTGATTGTTGAACAAGATTCGTCCATCATCCATGTTTGTCAGTCCAAGGATGATGTTGAGCAACGTTGTTTTCCCGCTTCCGCTCGGACCCAGAAGCGAAACGATTTCCCCTTGGTTAATGTCAATCGTGATATCCTCTAACACGACTTTTTTATCGAATTGTTTGCGAACTCCATGTAATGTAAGCAAACTCGTCACCTCCTTAATCACACCCTCAGTATAAAAACTTCGTGTAAATAGACGGCACGCTTTATGTAAACGTTATGTAAAAATCGCACATATCTTACGTAACTTTTAATTAACTTTTGCATATATTAACAGAGATGTTTTCATATTTTTACATAATCAACATTGAAAGATTCCACCAGTACGCTTACACTACAAGTAACAATTCAGAATGGGTGAGGTTATGTTTCCACTGGAAAGACGTCAAAGAATCATTGACTTATTAAAAGAAAAGAAGGTACTAAAGCACGCAGAACTTACGGAAGAGTTAGGCATATCCATTGATACACTTAGGAGAGACTTAAACATCCTTTCTGAAAATAGAGAGATCGAGAAGATTTATGGAGGGATCAAATTAGTCGAAGCTGACACAGGGGAATCCGCGATGGCTGATCGAATGGTCAGCCACCTGGAAGAAAAGGAAAGCATCGCCCGCCTATGCAATGAACAGATTCGAGAGGGAGATTGCATATACATCGACAGCGGCTCCACGACCTATCAATTGGCAAAAGCCATCAAGAACAGAAAAAACCTGACCGTCGTGACCAATTCACTGCCTGTCATCACGGAGCTCATCAACAGTGAAGTCGAACTCATCATTATCGGCGGAAAAATCAGAAGACATGAAAGCTCCGTCGTCGCTTATGATTATATTTTTAATTTCGATGAGTTAAACATTCTGAAAGCCTTTATTTGCGCGAGTGGAATCACGACCGAGCGAGGCATATCGGATTATAACCTTGAAGAAGCCGTCACAAGGAAAAAAATCATCGAGCTCTCGAAAGAAGTCTATGTGGCAGCGGACCACACCAAATTCGGCAAAGAAGTCACCGTCCGGATCGCCCCACTTGAAAAGATCGATTATATTGTCACGGATCAGCACGTTAGTCCTCATTGGATTGAGGAGTTTATCAGTTGTAATACGAAACTGCTCGTTTCAGAGTAATCTAGTTTTCAGTGTGAAAACCGCGACTGGCTCAGCCGTCGCGGTTTGTTTGGGTTATTCAATTGTCGAAAAACTTCAGTCCATAAAAGAGGCGTCATGATCATTCAACATGCTACAATGATGTTGATTACATTAAGGGAGGAATTGCCATGTTCACAACAGTAAATGATTTCTTACAAGAATGGAAACAAGAAGCCGCCGTAACCCAAAAGGTGCTGGATGCCCTGACGGATGAGTCATTGAAGCAAGAAGTTGCACCTGATCTGTACAGCATTGGAAGTGTCGCCTGGCACGTCACGGGAGCCACTTATTACTTCCCTGCTCAGCTCGGCATCACCTTTGAGGTTCCGGATCTTCGGAAAGTAGCACCAACATCAGCCTCAGAAATCAGCGAAACGTATAAAATCGTAAGTGCGCGTCTTTCAGAAGCCGTTTCTGAACAGGTTTCGGATGAAAAGATGAACGAAATGGTGAATCTATTCGGGATGGACATGTCGGTGCAAGCCGTATTCCGCTTGCTTATTCAGCACCAGGCTCATCACCGTGGACAGTTGACGGTTCTTATGAGACAGGCTGGTTTGAAGGTACCTGGAGTTTATGGTCCGAGTAAGGAAGAATCGGAAGCGATGAATGCTCAGAAGAGTTAATGAGAGTGATAAACGGCCGGCGAAAGCCGGTTGTTTTGTTCTCCCTAACATACCTGCAATGGTATATACTAAGAGTAGACTCCTATAATTTCTTTAGGAGAATAAGAGATTGATAAACGAATCAACTATCAATTTGAATAACCTCTCACTAATGAATAGGATGGATAACAGATGAAGAAGAATTCTGGTTTTACAAATAATGAAGAAGCCATTACAAGATGTAGGGACTCTTTCGAACATCAACAGGTTCTATATAAACGAACGTTGATGATCATCATGATCGCTCAAATTTTTGGAGGCGCAGGGCTTGCTGCAGGTATAACGGTAGGGGCGCTTCTCGCTCAGGATATGCTGGGGACGGACAGCTTCTCAGGCATGCCGGTTGCCCTGTTCACTCTGGGTTCAGCCGGGGCTGCCCTCTTTGTTGGACGGCTGTCCCAGCGGTATGGAAGACGAATTGGTCTTTCTGCCGGTTTCTTGATCGGAGGGATCGGTGCAATGGGGACCGTCGCTGCGGCTGTATCCAATTCGATTATCCTTCTTTTCTTCTCCCTCCTGATCTATGGAGCGGGTACTGCCACTAACTTGCAGACGCGCTATGCAGGCACAGACTTGGCAAAACCTTCACAAAGAGCCACTGCTGTCAGTTTTGCCATGGTTTCGACCACATTCGGTGCCGTCGCCGGTCCTAACTTGGTTGATGTGATGGGCATTTTCGCCGAATCAATCGGTATTCCACCTCTTGGCGGACCATTCATTCTGGCATTTGCTGCATACACCCTTGCCGGGATTGTCATCTTTATCTTTATGCGCCCAGACCCATATATGGTGGCGAGAGCTCTTTCGACACCACTGAAAACAAAGGATGGCGGCTTTGCCACTGAAGTGATCACTTCGTCCGAAAGAAACAAACGGGGCATTTTCCTAGGGGCGACAGTCATGATCTTGACTCAAATCGTCATGGTCGCCGTCATGACCATGACTCCTGTCCACATGGGCCATCATGGACATGGGCTATCGGCCATCGGTCTAATTATCGGCATTCACATCGGTGCGATGTACCTTCCTTCACTGGTTACCGGGGTCCTTGTTGATAAAGTCGGGCGGATGCCCATGGTTCTTGCATCTGCCCTTACGCTTCTTGCTTCCGGAATCCTGGCAGCGATGGCACCAACCGATTCAATCCTGATTCTTGCCATTGCACTCGCACTTCTTGGACTTGGCTGGAACTTCGGATTGATCAGCGGCACAGCCATTCTTGTCGACTCGACAGATCCTGCTACCCGGGCAAAAACCCAAGGAACGGTGGACGTATTCGTAGCCTTATCCGGTGCTGCCGGCGGTGTTCTATCAGGAGTCATCGTTGCTTTCTCAAGTTATCCCACCCTTTCGATAGGTGGGGGAATTATTTCACTTGTCCTTATTCCAGCAATGATTTGGTTTCTTGTAGTTTCCAAACAAACTGGCAAAAACAAAGGAGTTTCATAATTATAGAAACTCTGTAAGGAAATGTTCAAACATCCCCTTAAATAAAAGGCCTGACCCCTGATACACTACCACTTTAGCGTACCGGGGGTCTGGCCCCTTTTTTACTCTCTTCCGACTTCAGAATCAACATCCCAATCCCTATTAACAATAAACCAATCCCTATCCACGAAGTGAGAGCTAAGTGTTCACCGATCAAGAATACGCCCAACAATGCAGCCGTCAGGGGTTCTCCTAATGAAAGGGTAACGGCCGTGGAAGACGGAAGGTGAATAAGACCTATTGCAAACAGAAAATAAGCAAATCCAGTTGCGACGATTCCAAGATGGAGGCTTACGGCGAAACCATTCCCCTCCGTGATCCACGAAATGTCATAGAGGAATAACAATGGTGATAAGATGATAGCACTGATGGAAAATACGACTGCCACGATCACGATGGGAGAATGTCTCCCAACTAATTTCCCACTGACAAAGGTGTAACTTGCAAAGGATAATCCTGCCCCCAAAGCCATCACGATTCCATATGGATCTACATTCATGGACTCTTTATTGACAAAAATCATTAAGCATCCAATCACAGATAGGACCGTAGAGTACCACCATACCCTCCCTGGACTTTTTTTCAAAAAAAACCATTCAATCATACCCGATAAAATAGGCGCACTGCCAATCGCGATCACGGTTCCAATGGCCACTCCCGTCATGGTGACGGCTGAGAAAAAGAGAGGTTGATAACAGGCCATGCAAAGGGCAGCCAGGAACGTTTCCTTGATGGGCCAATGTCTAAGGTTCAACTTCCCCAGTAACAGAACGATCATGAATAAAGGAATACCACCCAGAGCTAAACGCACAGCCCCAATCACGACCGGGTGCGCAGCCTCTGGAGCGAGTGCCTGAGCGGTTCCGGTGGTACCCCATAATATGGCGGCAAGTAAAACCAAAAAGGGAGCCAACTTTTCTTGCATACGATTCACCCCAATAAAAAGAACTTACCCTCATTGTAGAAGAAAGCGTATCGTTTCTCTTTACCGGGTTTAAGCGACCTTTTATCCATTTTTAATCATTCTGTACGTCTGGGGAGTGGTTCCTTCCCACTTCACAAACCATCTGGTAAAGGATGATGAGTTTTCAAAGCCTATTTCTTCGCTTATAGCCGACATACTCCAGGAGGTCGTCATTAACAATTGCTTCGCTTCCTGCAGCCGTAATTCCGTAATATACATCTTGGGGCTTTTACCTGTTTTCCGCTTAAACCATGCGGAATAATAAACAGGATGATAATGTTCGATAGCAGCTAAAGTATCCAAGCTCAAGGACTCCTTATAATGATGATGAATATACTCAATTGAAGCAAAAGGATTTGTTTTTAATTTATGTGTCACATATCGGGTTAAATCCTTTAGAGCATCCGAAGATCCTCTCTTATTCTTGGACTCTTCTAACAGTAAAAAACGAATCGAAGCCCACGATTCATCCAACCGGACATACATACTTTCCGTATCACCCGGTAAAAAATGCTCAGGAATATCCAGGGTGAGGAATTCATTCCGATCAGTAGAACGAAAATCATGACTATACAGAGGCGGAAGATAAAAGCAATATTCTGAAGTGAGGTTGAATTCCTGCATGTTCGTCTTGATGTCTAAGGAACCCTGCAATGGAAACAAAAATTGACCAAAATCATGTTGATGAGATTGAATGTCTCTAGAATACGATCGTTTATCACAAATCACCTGATTACTTCTATCCACCCTAACCCTCCCTTTCTTCTATCCACCTCTTCTATAATGTATGAGAGATGTCATTTTATATATAATCATAAATAATCGTTCTGTCTACTGGCAAGATGAATCGGTACACTCAACCAACTCTGCTTTACCTCTGAATGAAGGTAGAATTCAACTATCTCCTTCCATTCATTCCTTTACTACTGATTCATTGATTTGCCAGCGTACCTGGGGTCTGGTCCCTTCTTCCTAAACCATTACATCTCAAAGCCCGATTTCCTTAAAATGAATAAGGACGTAACCAAGATAACAGGAACCGAAATGAATAAGTATAAAATACCTCTAGGCATCATCATGTTAAAAAAGTAGAAAAATAAAGTTACCCAAACGCCCGTGATCATCAGACCAAATATTTTTTTCATAGATGTATAGAAGCCCCCTATCAATCTTCTAGGAAATTTTTTACATTCTTAAATCTACTATACGCAGGTTTATGCACTAACCGAAAACCATCACTTCTTAAGATTTTCCTTCATTAATGAGGCAATCCGTTGCTCATCTGTATTGGGAATTTGTTGAAGATGATTGATAACCCGCTCTTGTCGTTGTAATGAATGATTTTGACTTAACTTCGCTTTTCCTTCGATATGATTGATTTTGATTTTGAACCCTTGCACTCCCTTGCTCATACCAGCGAGAAACTTAGCATCTACATCCTGTAGTCGGTATGAACCGTCTGGAGCTTCATATTTCGATACCATCTCATGTAAGGAACCGATCAGCTCATTTTCGTCCTTTATAAGCTCGACTTCTCCATACACATGAACGGACACGTAGTTCCATGTTGGGACTGCTTGATTCGTCTCGTACCAGGATGGGGAGACATAACAATGAGGACCATGGAAAACAGCCAAAACGGTTTGATTTTCAATCTCTTTCCACTGAGGATTCGGACGGGCAAAGTGGCCATATAAGTGCGTATTCTCCTTGCTTAATAGCAGCGGTAAATGTGTGGCAACCGGCCTTCCATTGTGTTGAGAAAAAAGAGTCGCAAAACTGTGTTCGTTTATGATTCCGTAAGTCACCGATTCATCTGTTACCTTAAAGTCATTTGGAATATACATAATGATCCACCTTTCAGAAATGTTATAGGAGTGTTTTGGTCATAATCAAATCCGTTTGCTCTTCATCCCCCATATAAAAAGAGTGGGATCCCGTTTGAACAAACCCCATTTTCTTATAAAAGGCAATGGCGTTTTCATTCTTTTCCCATACGCCAAGCCAGATTTTCTTTAGGTGATGTTCCCGGGCCATATCAATCGCTTTATGCAGAAGATATTTGCCAAGACCATGTTTTTGAAAAGTGTTCTTTATATAAATCCTCTCGATTTCGAGTGATTCATCCCCCATTTCTTCAGACTGTGCCTCATCGGTATTCACTTTTAAATAACCGGCGACTTCATGATGAACGTACACAAAAAAGAAGTGTGAGGAATGAGTGGAAATTTCCTTTTCAACTTGTTTTAAGTTAAAAGCCTTATCCAAATAGCTCTCAATATTTTCCGGTGTATTCTGATGCTTAAAGGTCTCATTAAATGTGTCATAACTAATTTCTTGAAGGATGCGTGCATCTTCAAGGGTACATTTCTTCAACGTGATCGTCATAAGCGGCTCCTCTCATCAATACTGTCTCTTATTTCCCTTTTTGACATATTCCCAGTCTTTTTCGACATTTGCCCTTACTCTTTGAAGAAGGTGGAAAATCGTTTCCACTTCACTATCGGAAAACCCCTCTAATGCCATGAGATCGGAATGATCATTTTCCCTTTTTACCAAAGGATAGACCGTCTTCCCTTTCTCTGTTGGAAAGAGTTTTTTAATTTTTTTGTTCTGATCGTCTTCTTTCTTTTCAATAAAACCATTGATTTGTAATTTTTTTATCGCACGAGCTGCTGTTGTCCGGTCTACTTTTATCATCTCAGCTACCTTTTCTTGAATGATCCCCGGGTTTTCACATATGCGCACAAAGTACAAATACTGCCCTTTTGTCAGGTCATATTCCTTAAATTCTATATTACTGATCGAATCAAGCGCCCTTGCAATCATTCCAATTTCACGAAGAATTCCTTTCATAATGAACTCCTTATTTTTAGTAAATAATATAGTTAAAATCTACCTTATTTTTGTTGCATTTGCAACAAAAATAAAAAAAACAGTGCTTCCTCATGCAGTTGCCCTGTGCTATAGTATCCTAGTATTCAAATAGAACGGAGTGATGAAATGAATACGACTGTGAAAGAAATTACGTTAATTATTATAGGGTCCCTTTTCTTTGCCCTTGGGGTTAACTTATTTGCAATCCCGAACGAGCTTGGGGAAGGCGGCGTTACGGGTATTTCCATGACCCTTTATTATGTATTTGGATGGTCACCTGGTATCTCTAACTTCGTGATGAACGGAATCCTCTTAGCAATCGGTTATAAAGTGCTAAATAAACGAGTGACATGGTATACCATGCTTGCGATCTTCTTTAGCTCCCTCTTTATCCATTTGACAGAAGGCATGGGCCATTCTGTCGACATCATGCTTGGGACGGTCTTTGCCGGTGTTTTCATCGGTCTCGGGCTGGGGATTGTGTTGCGTTCAGGGGGGACCACTGGCGGATCAACCATCATTGCCCGCATGCTTAACCAGCATTTTGGCTGGGCTGTCAGTACCTCGATGTTCGTGTTCGATATTATTGTCGTTCTTGGTTCATCGTTTGTCATCGGGGTAGAGAATACGATGTACACAGGAATATCCATCTATATCAGTACGAAGATCCTGGATTACTTGATTGATGGTTTTGATACAAGAAAGGCTGTCACGATCATTTCCGAGCACACCGCCGCCATCGCAGAAAAAGTGAGTGACGAAATGGACCGGGGGGTTACCGTCATTAATGCAAAAGGTCACTATTCGAAAGAGTCAAAGGATATCTTGTATGTGGTGATCAATAAGCAGGAACTGTTCCTCTTAAAGAAGATGATCCAGCAAATTGATGAGAAAGCCTTTGTCGTTGTTCATGACGTGAGAGATGTGTTTGGGGAAGGATTTACGTTTCCGAAGACGTAAGAAATTGTGTCTGGCCCGTGGCGGTTGCCGCGGGTCAGTTTTACTTTGCCCAACTCAGCCAGGGACTTTTACTCCTACACTCAAATTTTATATAAAATGAACCAACTTTTTAGAAGCCAGTGGGACAGGTCCGTCCACCGGCTCCCAGGCACATGGGAACTGCCCCTGTGGAATCTGTCCCACCCAAAGCGGTGCAGCCTCTTTTGCTTATTTCACGATTAAAACAGGGCAATTTGCACGTTTTGCTACCTTATGACTGACACTTCCCAACACAAACTCTTGAAGGCCATTTAACCCTCTGCTGCCAATAATTGCGATATCAAATTGGTTCTTATTAATATAATCAACAATGATCGGACCAGGTTCTCCATGCAAAATTGTCAGCTTATATGTTACTCCAGCTTCTTTTGCGATTTTCTCAACCGTTTTCAAACGCTCTACTCGGGAATCTCCCAATTCATTTGAATTCCAATTTTTCAATACATCTGATTTTGCTCTGTCATGATCAACGACATATACAACATCTACTGCAGAACCTTGACTGCATTTGGCTATGTGGATTGCATTTTCAGCAGCACGTTTTGAATGCTCGGAACCATCCGAAGCCAACAGGATTTTTTTATACATACTTTCCCCCCTTAATGTGAGCCTAGTTTATTCGCAAGCTTATTAACTAATTCTGTACTATCTTCGTTTAACCCTTTTACATTAACGGTTATTTTATTTTCTTCAAACTTGTACACAATTTTGTCAATGGCGGCTACTGCGGAGTCATCCCAAATGTGAGCCCTGGCGAGATCTAATTCAACACGATCTATCACTTCTGCATAATCGAATTTGGTCAATAAATCTGTAACGGATGCAAAGAAAAGTTCTCCATTAATTCGGTATACCCTTTTCGTTCCTTTTAATTCACTCTCAACACGGATTTGAGATATTTTAGAAACAAAGAAGATTGCGCTTAACAGAATTCCTGTGAAGACCCCGATAGCTAGATTATGGGTCAGGATAACAGTTAATACGGTGATAACCATCACAGCAGCATCACTTCGTGGGACTAAATGAAGGGTTCTTAATGAGTTCCAATCAAATGTGCTAATGGAAACCATGATCATGACACCCGCTAAAGCTGCCATCGGAATTTGGACCACAATTTCCCCAAGTACCACGATTAAAAACATCAAAAATACACCAGCAACGAAAGAGGATAATCTACCTCTTCCACCAGACTTCACATTGATGACCGATTGACCAATCATCGCACACCCTGCCATTCCTCCAAAAAAACCTGTAACGATATTCGCAATTCCTTGTCCTGTACTTTCTTGGTTTTTATTACTGGTTGTGGCCGTCATATCATCAACGATTGTAGCTGTTAATAATGATTCAAGTAATCCGACTACAGCTAAAGCCAAGGAATAAGGAATTATAATCATCAATGTTTCTAAAGATAAGGGAATGTTAGGGACGAAGAAGTCTGGTAATGATTGAGTGATTTCCCCCATATCCCCTACCCGACGAACCCCGACATTCATATAGATGGCTAAAGCAGTTATAGCCACTATCGCCACCAAAGTAGAAGGAACAGCCCTTGTTAAATACGGAAAGATGTAAATGATGACAAGCGTCAATCCTACCAACAAATAAATAATCCATCCTTCACCTTCAAAATGTTGTAACTGAGAGGTGAAGATCAATATGGCTAATGCATTTACGAAACCAACCATGACAGACCTAGGGATGAATTTCATATATCTGGCTAATTTAAATAGACCAAAAAGGATTTGAATAATACCTGTTAAGATTGTTGCAGCCAATAAATATTGAATTCCATGCTCTGCAATCAAATCAATGAATAACAAAGCCATGGCTCCCGTTGCAGCCGAGATCATACCTGGCCTTCCACCTACAAATGCGATTGTTATGGCCATTGTGAACGAAGCATACAGTCCAACCATTGGATCCACGCCAGCGATAATAGAAAAGGCAATCGCTTCCGGAATTAAAGCCAGTGCAACCACTAATCCCGATAAAATATCGCCTTTTATATTACCGAACCATGATTCTCTATACGTTACGTTTTCCATCGATATCTCTCCTTTCTCATAATGTGTCCTATGAGAACATAAATAAAAGGCAGTTCTGAAGGATGGATTGTTTTCCCTCTATTCTTTACCTTTCATATTTAGTAGGAAAATATTTAAACGTGGTCTATAATAATGAGGCTGGGAAAAAATTCTTTATGAAAACCATAGAGTGAAAAAAATCCAAACTAATGTGAAACTGACCGTTATGGACATGGGAATGATGCAAGGAATCACCGAAACTTGGGACCGCCTAGAAGAAATTCTTCAGCAGTTGAAATAAGAATATCACGGGCACGGAGACAAACCTGACCAATAGTAATGGTTAGAGCATGGAGTTCGGTAATTACTTATTACAAGGGAGTGGAAGAATCAATGATTAGTAAAGTCGGTCAAATTATGTTGTATGTAAATAACCAAGATGAGGCATTAAACTTCTGGACAGAAAAAGTGGGGTTTAGCCTAATTTCCGATGAAGATAACGGTCAAGGAATGAGATGGATTGAAATGGCTCCAACAAAGGACACAGAAACAAGCATCATTCTGCATAATAAGGAATTCGTTGCTAAAATGTCACCTGGATTAAATCTTGGTACACCATCCTTAATGTTTTTCTCGGATAACTTTGATGAATTATATACCGATTTATCCAATAAAAATATCAAAGTCGGTGAAATTGTAAATATGCCTTCTGGTAGGGTATTTAACTTTGCCGATAATGAAGAAAATTACTTTGCAGTCATGGAAAAAAGTTAACCAGATTGAACAAACGGAGCTTTTCAGAAATTGAGCTGCCCCCAAATGTTAGACACATCTAACATTTGGGGTGCAGTGTTTTAAATTGGATACCATTTCTTGTTCACAAGGAACGCTCTTCCTCTTAATTCTTTTCCTCTAATAAAGTCAGCATCTACCTACCGAAAACGTTCATTTTCTGATGCTACCCCTTGTTAATTCCTTCCGTTTCCTCTTGTTGGTAAGTTCCATAATCTTTAATATTTAAATCAATTTTTAATTTAATGTTATATTGGGGCCAAGCTTCCTTCCACTCATTTCCATGATAAGTTTGTGAAAATGCCCTTTTAGTAAATAACCCTAATTGCAGTGGGTCTATATTTTGGTCTTGAAAAGATTTTAATAAACCTAATGTTTGTTTATGAATTTCATTTGTAATTTCCTTCTTTAACTTTTTTTGTTCTTTTACGTTAGATAAATCCCTTTCTCCCTGGTACTCGCTAATAATCCCGTTAAGTACAATTTTCAAATCAACTGTTTTATTTGATTCATTCATTATAAGTTTCAGCTTATTATGGACGATTCCGATACTGACTTGCAATTTTTCAAGTGGAATAACATCTTGATATTGTTTATTATCTAAAAGTATTTCAAATAAACTTGATTCTAATATAGTTAATTTTTGCACTATTTTATGGTTTTTCATGAGAGCAACCCCATTATAGTGCAGATCTTCTCCTTCCATTGAATAATAGGGTATGTATGGATCAGCAAACTCCGAATTAACTGCTTTCAAATATTGGTGCATGTCCGTTACAGTCATGATTCCCCCCTTTTCATTATGTTTCATTTCTTTGAAAAGAAAGTAATCCGTTAACTCATTTTGATAAAGAAGGTTTATAAAATCACCTTTAACGATCCCTAAAAAAAGTCGATCGGAGATAGCGGGATCCATATAAAGAACATTTATAATTTCTCTAATTCCTTCATCTTTGGCTAGGTCTTCATTGAAAAAGACTAATCTTAATTGACCTTCCTTCACATCCCGAAAGTATTGATAATTTAATTTCTTTTTGACATCTTTTAACAGAGTATCTTCTGTTGATAAAACCACTCTTTTTTCATCCTTTACTGGTGGTACCATCGTTGACACTTGATACTTTTCATTCTCACCTTTTTCAAAGTAGTACAAAATAGAGGGTGCAATGTCTTCTACTATATTGTTAGGATTATCAGCACAAGATGTCAAAAAAACACTTAGTATGCAAATGATAATACACGATAATTTTCTCATGATTTTTTCATCCTTTTTATGATAAAAAATCCCAGTGGAAGAAGTAAATATGCAATGGCTGTAATATAGATATAGCATGAAATCCATACTCTCTCCTGGAAACTTTCCACCCAATAGTTACTTTGAACAAAAAGTATGATACAAGCAATAAATACGAGAAAGGAAAAAAAGGTAATATTGTTTTCCTTGAGCCTTAATGAATACTGCATCCCTTTAAATATATAAAAATTCACAAGCGATAATGAGAATATCAATGGAAATGAAAAGAAAGGAATAATAAACATTTCAAGACGGTCAATGAAGGGAGTGTGTATGTACCTTGCCATGGTTACGAGTGGATACTCTACCTTATTCAAATAATCTGAACCGTAAAAGAGAACGGCTAGTATAAATAACAGTGAATATTCTATAAAGGTAACAGTGTTCCCAATGGTTAAATATTTATATATCTTTCCATCATCTTTTATCCGATTTTTCATAAACAATAGGAGCTCTGGACCTGAAAACGCAGATAACACATATAGGATACTATGGAGATCTTTATCGGCATTAAAATCGCCGATTAACGGAAATAATTCTCTGAATGATACATTAGGTGAAAAGAAAAATTGTATATAAGCAAAGACGATCCAACCTGAAAAAAGAAAGGCAAAAAAAGAAAACTTGGTTATTTGATGAACCCCTTTTGATGTTAAATATGCAATAACAGCTAATAACACAATCAATATAATGTATTGCCTTTGTTCCGGTAATAAATAAATTTGAATGATCTTTGTATACCCAATTATTATCACTGAAAATTTGATAAGCAACATTGGTATACCGATAAGGACGAGTGGGTAAAGGATGGGTTTGGGGAGTAAGGATTTAAGCTTTATGGATTCCGAATGATTACTAGGATTTAACCATTTACTTATCAAATACATGTTTATCTGTGAAATGATAAACGCCAAGATGATAATCCAGTAATGATCTCCACGTACTAATTGAGTTGGTAATAATAACACTGTGTACCCTACTTGGAGACGGTTTACGACAAAAACCAAAATCCACCCCTTAATAGGAGGAGATGCAGTCTTTGTATGGTTTAAAGGTTTAAAAAAGTATTGATATTTCATCATTAACCCTCTCCAAAATCTTTTCTTAAGAATCTGCCATCAAGTACGGTTTATTCATTGAATAAATTGAGTTCAAATGGATAATCAAAAAACAAAAACCGATTATTACTCCATATAAACCAAATTGAAATGATAATAAGAGAAATAATAACCGTAAAATTTTTGATGAAACACCCATTAAATAATTGGGAGTAACAAATGAAGAGACTGCCGTTATCCCTATTATTACCACAAGTACATTACTTGCAATCCCTGCCTGGATGGCTGCATCGCCAATGATGATACCTCCAACTACTCCGAGTGTGTTTCCTGTCTTCGCAGGCATCCTTTTACTTGCTTCCTTTAAAATCTCTAAAGTAAGAAGCATAAGTACCGACTCCCAAAAAGGAGTAAAAGGGACATCGGATCTGCTCTCAATAATGATAAATAATAGTTCAAGCGGAAGGGCTTCATATTCATGAGTGGTAACTGCAACATATAAGGGCACAAGCATGATAGACAATATATAGCCAGTCAATCTAAGAATTCGAATTAGAAATGCGGTTCGAGCAATATATATATAGTCTTCTGTGGATTCAAAGAAATCTAAAAAAGAAACTGGACCAATAAGAGCAAATGGGTTTTGGTCAATGATTATAACAATCTTTCCTGAAGTAAGGGCAAGACTGATCAAGTCTGGTCTGTCTGAAACCTGGAATTGCGGAAAACTGCTAAAAGGTGAGTTTTCTAGTCTACGACCCAAAAATGCAGAATTGATAATCAATTTTTCGTCTACGTTCTTAATTTTCTCTTTCATAAACTCAATCTCATCTTTATTGACTGATCCTTCAATTTGCAATAGTGCTATTTTGCTTTTTGATATTTTCCCCACTTCAAATATCTCTGATTTCAATTCGGCTGTGGGTAGATATCTTCTAACAAGAGTAAGATTAAGTTCAAGTTGTTCTGTAAAACTTTCTAAAGATGTATAAAGGGAAAATTCTTGATCAGACGATTCAATGCTTCGCCCTACATCTGAGGGGAGACTAATCGATAAAAAGAATGGTTCATTTTTTTTACTGACAATAATATTCCCTCTCAAAATTTTTTCTTGTGCTTTTTCTGATGAGGAATCTTTTTCGATATTAGTGACGGGAAACTTAACGACTTGATTTGAATTTTCTTCAAGCAAGTGTTCTATTACGTATTTATTTACGTCTTCTTTTTTAACCAAAGATGATATAAAAAATATTTTATACTCATTCATTTCAAGGAAGGAAAAATCACTTAATCCCTTAAACTTTTCCTTTATAAAAATCTCTAGGTTATCTTGGAACATGGATGTTTTCCCTCTCCTGCCTCTGGAATTTACCAAATTTCCGATAACATTGAAAATGTGGTGTGCCCAATAATTATTATGGATGTTCCAAAACTTTTTATTCGGTATATTAAATTCCGACAAAAGCCTTGAAGAGTTGATGACAGAACTGAATGAAGAAAGGCTGTGCAAAACAAACCTAAATACGAAATGCATTTTCATTATTCACTTATATGCATATTCAACGTAGATATTTGGACATCTACTTGATATTCGATGTTTGCTTGACTGAAAGTTTTGTCCCATTCATTTTTATGGCTTTTCCAATAGTCTGGGTGTTGAATTCTCACATAATCGTGAAATCCTATGACGTCTACTTTTAATTCCTGTTGGATTTTCTCTAAACTATTTTTTATTTGTCCTTCGATTTTTTCTTGTATTTTTTTTTCTAAATCCTTTATATTCTCTTTCTTTGTGAGTTCATCTGTTTCTGTGATCAATTCAGATATGTCCCCGCTTACTTTTGTATCAACTTGAAAGGACATTCGTCCATTCTCTAGTATAGGTTTAACTTTACGCTTGATGGTTTCAAGCTCATACGTAATCGGTTTGTTGCTGCCTTCTTCCCTTACCTTTACGATTCCTCCATCTGTTAAAGCGGTTAACCAATTCATTCCTACCAATTCTTCTTCATTTAAGAACCCGATTTGAGTGAGAGTATCTCCTTTAATCACAGCTGCGCCGGTGAGGACGATTTCATTATTTCTCTTCTCTATATTTTGTAACAAAAAACTAGATTTTGCCTCCATCGTTGCGTTGATTTTCGAAAGAGACATGGGTTCGATTAGCTTATTCGATTTTTCAATATGATCTGAGACCTCATTAATATGAACCGAAGGAATTCCATTCGTTTCCATGTTCATGATGTCACTAGACAATCCATCCGTAACCATGATTAAGCAACTCATCCTGGCTTCGGGGTCACGAATGAAGAAATCTAATAATTCTCTAATATTTCTTTTTTGGGCTACTTTACTGCTTAATACAACCAGTCTTTGATGTTGCCCGTTTAAAGTGTTTTTTCGTTTTAGTAAAACTTCCCGTGCGGTCTCAAGTAATGATTCACCTGTTTCATTCACATTGACAAAAGGCTTTGCATCACCTGAATACGTGTTAGAAGATTGATTTCCGGACACATTCACGAGTTGAAAGGTCACATTAATTAAATCCTCCTCTGAATACTCATTACTATTACTCTCACCCTCATCTATCCCAACGCCCAATAGAAGGTCCAATTTTTCAATATCCTTAGAACTCCAACATCCTGTTAACATTAGAACAGTGAGTAAGAAGATGAAAAGATATGTAAGATGCTTCAATTGAATTTCCTCCTTAAGAAAGAGACTGCTAGTAATAGGATTGGCAGTACACCAAATAAAAGGATTGCAGCATTTCCGAGCATATCTCCTAATGCAAATAATTGGTATATATTATTCGGAACCATCGAGATGATCAATACGATGGGAAGAAAGACAAGCAGAAACATCTTTATATCCTTGTTAAATAATTGTGAAAAACCAAGAGAGGCAGCATAAAGCGTGATGGAGATTGTAGCGAATATTTGTAAAATCCATACGATCAAAAACAACGAGTCAAAGCGTTCAAAAAATATGCCTGGAAATTCAAACGCATTGATGAGTGAAATAGTTGGCCAAGTCAGATTGCTTACCCCATCTATTGATAACGCACCTATGACAATAATGACTGTAATCAGGTAAAAAATCGTCGGTAGTAATACTCCAATAAAGACAATCTTTTTCCCTTTCTTGGGTTCAGTTAAGTAGGCCGATAAAATAATCATTAACTCAATTCCAATGTATGAGAGAGAGGTTGTTTTAACGCCCTTTAACACGGGGAGGATTCCATCTCCCATAACAGGGCGTAGATTATTGATTTCAAATAAACCCAAACTCATTGTCGCAATTAAGATGAAAACGATGACGGTAAGGGGAAAAATAACTTGGAACACACGTGCTATGGAATTAATTCCATCCGTATTTAAATAAAAGGCAAGCCAAAGAAACAATACAATTAATACTTGAATGGGAGTCCCCTCGAGCAAATAGGTTTCGATAACTTCAGCCATTACCCTGACTTCAAAACTGGTGAGTGTGATGAAATAAATACTCATTGTTACCCCAAGGATGACACTGAGTATTCTCCCGACAATTTCTCGACTATACTGAAAAAAAGTTTTGTTAGGATATCTGTTATTGAGGGTTAAAATGACCATCCCTGCTATGATGGGAAAAATACTGCTGATAATAATGGTTATCCAGATATCAGGCGTCCCTACTTCAGCAGCAGCTGACCTTGGCAACGTTAATATTCCGACTCCAAGAATATAGTTAATGATGAGGATTATCGCTTGAGTAGGACTAATTCGTTCCTTTTGATTCAAATTCATTCAGTACAAGTCCTTTCAATAAGTGAAGTCTATGACTAGCCTTTTCTCATTTTATCGCCAGGCTTCAGAATTTCGGGTCTCCTTTTCATTGATTGGATCGGCAGCCTGATTAAAAAGTCTTTCCAATCGCTGACTTGGTACGGTACTGCTGGACCGAGGAAAGGAATTCCAAAGCTTTTCAAACGGACAAGGTGAATACAGAAAAAAAGAAAAAAGACGATTACACCGTAGAGTCCCAGAGTAGCACCTAAAAACATGGCTATAAATCTTAATATTCGTAATGAAATACTTAAAGTATATTGTGGGAGTGAAAAGGAAGAGATGGCCGTTATCGCCACAACAATGACTGTAACCGGACTAACAATACCTGCTTGCACCGCAGCTTCTCCAATCACCAGCCCCCCGACGATCCCAATGGTTTGACCGATAGGTTTTGGTAAACGCAACCCTGCCTCCCTTAATATTTCGATAGAAACTTCCATTAACAGAGCCTCAATGAGAACTGGAAATGGGACTCCCTCACGAGAACCGATAATGGAAATGGCTAGATTTGTCGGAATTAAACCCTGATGGAATGAGACAAAGGAAATATATAAAGCCGGAGTGAAGACTGATATGAAAGCAGCAGTATATCGTAATAACCGAATCAAAGAGCCCGGAATCCATCGATCATAATAGTCTTCTGGTGATTGCAGATACATATTGATAGTTACTGGAGCAATCAAGACAAAGGGGGTACCATCCAGTAATATGCCGACTCTACCCTCTGCCAATGCAGCGATCACTCGATCAGGTCGTTCCGTGCTTTGAATTTGCGGGAAAAGTGAGAAAGTACTCTCTTCAATTAACCCTTCTATATATCCAGATTCTGGAACATTATCGATGTGAATAGATTCAATCTTTTCCTTAACGTTCTGTATGATTGTTTCATTGGCAATTCCCTCTATATAGGCGATGACTAGTTCCTTTTTAAACCGTTCTCCAACTTGAAGGCTAATGAACCTTAGATCCTTATTTACACCAGCTTTTCTTAGAAGTGCTTGATTCTCATTTATATTTTCATTAAAACCATTTCTAGGACCTCTCACTACCTGCTCGGTTACAGGTTCTTCAATACTCCGATCTTTTGATTCACTTGTTTTTAAAATGATTGCCATATTAGATTTCTCATGAAGCAATGCTGTTTCCCCTCTTAAAATATGGGAGGTGATGATACTTATGTCCGATTCCTCATGACATTCACTCACTGGAAGCATTTCTTTAAGGGAATAAGGAATCCTCTCGTCATTTTTAGCGTTGAACATAAGAGGGTCTAAGATATTATTGTTAATAATAGTTGTATCCACTAACCCTCTCGTGAAAATGATCGAAGCCCTTGAATCATTAATGAAAAATTCTCGTGTTATGATATCGTTATTTTCCCCCAGCATTTCATTGATCATCGATATATTATTAGATAAATCACTTGAAATCATAAGGGGTGATTCCTTCTGTTTTGGTGAGTCAGGTTGATTCAATGCACCAATAAGTAAGGTCTTTATTTTCATGATGATAATGGGTACGATCAACGTTAGTATGGCATAGATGTATACGTTGAAATCGGGAAGGAATCCAATGACCTTATGAAGAAAATCCACTAAACAAACCTCCTAAATAAGCTTGCTCACATTTAGTTTCTCTTTAAAACTAAGGATTTATTCCAAAGATACAAGATCCGTTGGTTTTCGACTGATGCACAGCATATTACGGTTATAATAAATACTAATTTCATCCTTAACCAGAAAAAATGCAATGGTAGTCTGAGTAATGGATAAAGTGACATACTGATGAAATCTATTCTGTTCGAAATATTTTGCGAGAAAAGTAGGATCTTAATTTATGAAGAGGGAATTTATCACAACAAGAAATTAAAAGGAATTTGGGATAAAAAAAAATCCCCCGATTTATTTCGGAGGATAATCATGAAAATTAACTTTATAAATAGATAAGCCCATTATAGACTCTTCTTTCCTATTAATTTCCGTACAAGTTTCCTGTCGTTGACATCAATTCACCATTCTGACATGATCAAATCCGTTTGTGTAATTGGCTAGGCTGCCTGGATCTGTCCCCTATTGGAGCATCTCAATCGACTTCCTACTACTTTACATTTGTACCTTTTCCCACTGCAGCAATCGCTTCGATTTCCACCAATTGATGTGTGTAGCCGAGTACAGTCACTCCTGATAACGTACTGGGGACGTCATGATCTCCAAACTCTTTTCTTATCGCGTTCCAAGCCGTTACTAAATCAGACTGATGTTGAGATGCTACTAGTACCCGGGTATATACGACGTCTTTCAAGGAGGCACTACTCTCTTTCAGTACTTCCTTCATATTCTCCACACACAGTTTGGCTTGAAGTTCGTAATCATTGATATGAGGAACTTCCCCTTCTTTGTTAAGAGGACAGGCTCCGGCTAAAAAAAGGAGATCCCTGTCCGAAGGTACTCTTGCAGCGTATGCATAATCAACATCAGCTAATTGTGTTGATCGAATCAATGATATTTTTTTGTTCATGTTGTTCCCTCCATTTGTTTTGACGAATCCGAAGAGTCACTCATGTTTAAGAGTTCAATACCCCTAAATATTCTTTCCAATGTCCCACATCTTCCATATAACGATTGGAAAATACCCTTACAATTTGAGAAAGATGGGTCAAATCATGCACTACCCAAGTGGAGATTAGTTCACGGGCGCTGACCTTCCCGAAAGCAGGATGCATACCCGTTGCATCAAGGGAATGCTGGGGGTTGGCCACTAACTCTTTTAACTCATTCACATTCGCAGCTCTGAGCGAAGCAAACTCCAATATCTTCTCTTCAAGACTTTTGGAGGTGCCCTCTTCTAAATGTGAAAAACGATCAAAAACAGGAAACACCGTACTTTCCCCCTCTTGAAAGATCATCTTCAATCTCGGTATCCAATTGTGTTTCTCTCCTTCGATTAAATGCTCTACAACTTGAATGGCATTCCAGGTCCCATCTCCTTCATCACACTCCAACCATCCTTTCGACAATCCGGCAAGGAAACATTCAAGGGTCTTCGGGGTTCTCTCCAAGACCTCGATTCCTTCATTTAATTCAAAGTTCATAAGCTTTCCTCCTCAAATGGATATCACGACAGCAAAAGTGACGATAGGTCATCCTCGCTCACGATGCCTGCCCCCGGTACGTTAAAACAACGTATCGGGGGCAGGCATCAAAATGGGGCCAAGGGACCTGTCCACGTGGACTCTATTCCCGTAGGGTAGGGATGGTTCCCGATTTAGTGTTCCAAGTCAATTAACACCTTACATACTTCCGCTTAAAGCCGATCTTCCCACTCTCCACTTGCTTCTGAATATCATCGGCAGCCTTCAGGATACTGTTCTTTTTCTTCTCCCGTACCATTTCCACCGGTCCAATCTCTTTTGCTGTCTGAAGAGCCACATCATGAAGAGGTACATAAGAAACTCCGACTGTCGTGACGAAATTACTCATCGCCGATTTCGTCCGTTCTGGCGCATCATGGATGGTCTCTTTCACTTTCTCAAGCATTCCTGCAAGCTTCGTTTCAGAAAACTCTTCGTCCTTGCGATTCCCTAGCAACCAGCAGTAACAGCTCCATCCCGCTGACATCTTCAGCTCTTCCCCGCTTGCGATCCACTTATCGGCAACGTCCTGGGCAATGTCCGCTTCTGCCAATGTGACCGCCACCACGTAATCGGACAGCATATAAAAGTACGCCCCGTCGATCCAACGGTCAAAGTCTGCCTCCGTCATGGCCTTCGGATCGGCAATGACGCCTGCAAAGTACATGGCGTCGTAATTCCCTGTAGCATAAAGCTCCTCAGCCAACGCCTGATCCTTCTTGATCTTCTTGGCGATTGGTTTCATCGCACCTGTCGAGACGCCAAAGACCGGCTCGTGGGCACCATTGGATATGTACATTTTCTTCGATCGTTCCTTGCCCAGCGCTTCCAGCTCTTGCATTACCGTTTGTGAATCCATTCTATCCACTTCCTTTACTATATAGGTTGTCCATCTTATCATTACTAAAATGACTTATATGAATCCCACTTTTTCATCAAAGCCTGTTTATGATTTTTTGGCAAAAGACATCCCTTTTTCTTTCAGAGCCTCATTCAGAATTCGAACTGCTTTCGGTCCTACCCCATGAATCTTCAGAATATCGGATTCCGACACGCTGGTAAACTGCTCAAGGCGATAAAATCCGGCGTTATGAAGTTCACGGTTCGCGGGCTTACTCATCTTAGGCAATTCACTTTCTGGTGTTGGGTTATTGGTCATGTTCCTGTTCCCCCCTCTCAAATTATCTGTATTGCATCCAATACATCTGGAACGAATGCTCCTGTTTAGTATAAGTATTCTCCCTAAATATTGCTGTTCCTTTATTTCATGACAGAAAAAAGAGCTGCCACAATGACAGCTCTTTTTAACAGGTAATACAGATTCCATTTATTCAAGCGCAGGGGCAGGCTTCCCTGCTTCGATCAACACTTGGTCGCGGCCCAACATGACGGAAAGGAGGATGGTCAATACGCCTGTTCCGATGAGGAGCCATTCAATGGCGATGATATCTGCTAAGGGTCCGAATATCAGCATTCCAATCGGCATCATCGAGGTGGAGATCATCCCCATGACCCCAAAGACTCTTCCCAAGTAATTCTCTTCGATTTTCTCCTGCAGTAACACCATTGTCGGTGTATTGAAAATCGGCATGGCTACTCCGAATAAAGCCATGAATACGAGATAGAACCAAAAGACCGGAACGATACCAAGGGCAAAGGTGCAGAATCCCATTATCAGACTTGCGAAGGTCATCGTGGCAATCTTATTTTTAAACCCGCCCCAGGAAGCTATGATGGCTCCGCCTGCCATCATCCCGATGGAAAAGGCAATTTCGATGGCCGTCAATCTCCAAATATCGTCACCGAAGCTCCGGGTAACCTGCAACGGAGTCAGAAAGGCCGCAGGTGCCATCAGAACAAAAAAGATGGAGAAAAACAGGAAGAACTTCTTCAGGAACCCATGGCTGTTGACATATTGCAAGCCTTGCTTGAAGTCACTGAAGTAGCTTGTTGTTTGTTTGCCCGCAGCCTTCTCATGCACCGAGATTTTTAAAAAGGCCAGCAATGTGATGATTGCAATGGCTCCCGTAATGACATCGATGAAGAAGATGATTTCAATCGATGCCATCCCAAGCAATGCGGCACTGACCATTGGGGACACGAACATAATGACAGCTTGAATGCTTCCATTTGCCCCGTTCACCTTCGTCAGCTTCTCCTTTGGAACAATCTGCGGCAAAATCGCGCCGACAGCTGGTGTCTGAATCCCTGTTCCAAGCGCCCGGACCGCTGCCATGACAAACAGAAGCCAAATTGAATCGTATCCCATTAAGAAGAGAATCGCGAGAACCAGCGTTGAAGTCGCGATCAGTCCATCCGATAAAACAATCAGCAGCTTCCGGTTATACCGATCCGCCCAGACACCCGCTACCGGGGACAAAAGGAAGGTCGGAATAAACCCGCAAATGATGAACAACGTCATCATCAAACCGGACTCCGTCGTTAACGTGATATGCCACATGATCGCATATTGTACCAGGGACGACCCGAATAATGAGATCGTCTGACTGCTTAGAAAGAGAATGATATTCCTTAACCAATTCTCCTTATGATTTTGATTTACTTTGTTCATTTCCCACCAACTCATTTCTATTATTTAGTATAAAAACAAGCCTTGCCTACTAATTTTTAAAGACACAAAAAAGAGGGGAGACTCCTCCCCTCTTTAAAAATACCGACAAATACAGGTTTCCTTAAAAATAGACAGATCAATCCCATTGCTCTGAACATAGGCAGAGCCTTCAAACGTATTCAATTAACGAGTGAAAAGCGGGAAACGCAATCTGATTGATGCTGTCAACAGGAAAACCTCCATTTCATTTATAAGTAAGATAATCATAGCAGAGGAATACTGCTAGGGCAATCGTTTTTTGGGAAGAGGCTCATCAGCTAACTCTATGCCCCATTCAATTCTTAATGAAAGCCTGTTTTTTAAATTTTGTTGCTTTTGAAAAAGCGAGTAATGGTTGATTTCCGCTCCAGGTGCTCGCTTTCCGCGGGGCGTGAGTTGAGCCTCCTCGGGCTTTGCCCTGTGGGGTCTCAACTTTCCCGCTATTCCCGCAGGAGTCGAGCACCTTCCGCTACAATCAACTTTCTGAGCATTAAAAGAAATAAATAAAAACAAGAACATTTTCAAACAACCTCATTTTAGGTGAGTAGAGAATGATTTCCTTTTAATGAGGATTTCTGTTTTCTAATTACATTGTTCTTCTTGCACACCATTAAGCTCTGTCACGTAAATTCTCTTAAAGATGGTGAGGGGAACTGCGCAGACTCCTGCGGAAGTACGAGCGTGCCGAGACTCCGGAAGCTGAGGAGGCTCGGCCGAACGCCAACTGCAAGAGGAGCAGTTCCCCTCACCATCCAGCACAAACTGGTTACCTGAGCCCTGGCAGATCCTATGTTAGAAAACAACAATCTTTGCGAAAAGAGCCTATTGAAAAGTTCCCTTGAATTTCTTCGGCTTTTTAAACCCTTCAATCAATATTGAATCTGTATCCCCTATAACCTATATTCCTCTTCTATTCTCACATCGTAAGCAGTATAGTCCCATTTGTTCACTTTGACTCACCGTCAACAGCTTCATCCTTATTAAATGAGAGAAAGGCCAGTTCCAATGCCTTTTCTACTTCATTCTTTTTATAAAAATAATGAAATAGTTCCTTCTCTGAGCGTTGAACTAAATAGGCAAATCCATACTTTCTATAGTAAGGCAGACCTTCTGTATATAAATAATGAAAATACTGATCTTGTCTTCCTTTGATTAAATACAATAATAGGTTGAACAGGATCATAAATAATTCCTGGTGCATTTCCGTCGCTATGCGTAATCCCTCATTGGTCAACTGTATCAATTTTGCCTTTGATAATAAACCTGCCTCAAACGAGCAGCGGATATAGCCTTCAAAAGACAATAAGTATTCACTCGACTTCTTATTCTTTATACTGCATGATTCTTTATATAGCTCGCTTGCCTTTTGATAATTCTTTCTAACATAATAGAGGAACGCTAAATTATGTAATAGCTTCGATTTTCTTCTGATGGCATTACAAGTGACACAGCTTTCAATTAACGCTTCATATTGTTTTACAGTTTCTTTGAAATCATGGTGCTGATCAAATTGGAGTTGGACTAGCATGAGCATTTCAGTATCGATCACTCTAAGAAAGTTGTTACTTTTCTTAAAATAGTTCAATGCTTTCTCTGCATAGTGGTAGCACATAATTTGAGAGTTAAGATTATGATAGGCAACAGCAAGATGATAATAATATTCAGGATTATTGTATTCATTTTGCTTGATTGTTTTTAACGTATCGATTGCTTTGACATAATCGCTTTTCGCTATGTAATACATCCCTAGTATTTGTTTAAGCAAGTTCCTCTCATAATCGGATAAATGAAATTCGATTTTCCGGACATCATTTATGATCTCCTGTGCTTTGTCAAGATTATAATGAATGAGTTCGTATCTTATCTGGAGCAAACTGTAGAAATGTTTATAGTTGGAAATGTGAAGTAACGGCGCATTTTCAAGTTCTTTCTTGATAACTTCGACTTCTGGGAGCCCCTCTTTAATCATCACTTCATGCCAGCGATCAAGAAGCTCTTTGATTTCGTAAAGCTTCGCAAGCTCCTTGTTCAAATCGATACCCAAACGATCGGCAATGTGCAGGATCGTTTCAGAGGAATACTCTGTTAACCCTCGTTCAATTTTACTTAAATGAGTAACAGAACAAATTCCACTACCTAGCTCTTTTTGTGTTAATTTAGCTTTCTCACGATAAAACTTTATGATATTCCCCTCAATCATCCGAGCCCTCCCATTCTGCCTTTAAGACCATTTATTCACTTTTGTAATAAGGGAAAGTGTAATTGCCCATTTAGTAACCATTATACACTTTTCTAACTATCACTCCCACATGCCAGGGAGTTGATTCACATGCTGCTTCAAATGGAAAATGAGAACGAAAGAAAACCTCCCTTATTCAATGTAGGGAAAAAGGGAGGTGAAAAAATTTGATTTAGTCTCTTGTAAAGCTTTCAATAATAAGTCTCTTGAAAGAGGGCTTATAAAATGCCCTTTCAGCCTTCTCTACATTACTATTGATTTAATTCCAATCCAACGGAACGGAATAATTTCTCTAAAGTAACTTTTCCATGCTTTTCTTTTGGCTTTTTGTTCTTTTTAGCACCTTGTCCTTTTTCTAAGAAATTCTTTTCAATGAAACGAAGATCCGTTTCATCCACTTTTCCATCTTGATTAATGTCACCTTTATTTACTCCTACGCCTTCTTTTCCATAAGAGAATACTGAAATAATGGCGTCATTAATGTCAATTATATTATCTCCATCGACATCTCCGGCTAATTGCAATCCCGGATACATTCTTTCTTTTACTCCCAATACATCGCCATTCACCTCTTCACCTACAGTAACTGTCGTGTGGGATTCAAAGTGTCCTGGTACTTTCACCACTACCTTATAGGTCTCTTCAGATGCTGGAATACCGTGAATTTCAAATATTGATTTAGATGATTCGATCAGCTCACCTTCATATTTAGTTCCATCAGGTGAGGTTGCAGTAATTTTAACATCTTTATCATGTAAATCTACATTTACCCACCCTTCTTCATGAAGGAATGCTTCAGGTCCTAAATATCCCCAGACAACAGAGTGTTTAGGCACTATTTCTAACTGATCTGTAATAAAGCCTGGAACTTGTACAACTTCCTCTTCTCCAGATTTATGATATTTAGCTTCTGTAAAATTAAATGAAGAAATATAATCATAAAACTCGTCATTCGTGACCTTGAAGGTAACATCCAGAATAGGCATATCGCCATCTGCCCCTTTTAATGATTCCCCTTCTAAAAATGCACTAACAGGGATTTGATTCTCCCAAAGGTCATGTTTGATTTCGCCAACTTCCACTCTTGTGCTTAATTTCTTTTCATCTGCGAATTTCTTAAATTCCGGGTTTACTTGTGCATCAACGAACTCATAGTATGAATTTTGGTAACTAAGTTTAAACTCTCCACCAATTAGCTTCTCTACATTTTTCATCGTTAAAGTCACAGTTACTTCATCACCCAAGTACAGTTCGTCCTTATCAAGATCAGCCTTAGCATATTTTCCGCCTTTTTCTATGAAGTAATATTTATGCATACCCTTGCCTTGATCTCCTGCTGTGGCTGCATCAAATCCATAGAAACCAAAGTCAACGTATTGACCGTTAGCTACTTCTTCTGGAGTAACACCGAACTTAAAGCTTCCGTCCGCTTCAGGAGTAAAATAATGAGTCGGGAAGCCCCAGCCCTTACTATCATAGCCCACAACCGTATTCAATCCTTGGTCAACAGGACTTAATTGTCCATCCAGATTATTCCTTATTTCCTTTATTCCTTTTTCTTTCATAACATCTACGTTTGAATCGTAGATCTTTCCATTAAACCAACTGATCCCTTGCTCATCATCCTTGTTGTACTCAATTTCATAAACGCCGGGCTCTTTTTCCATTGTTATTTCCGGCACTTGATTATCAATGAATACATAATCTGATGGCTTAAACATTTCACCTTCTTCATTTGTCCCGATGATTTCAAGTTCATATGCTCCATCAGGCGCCAACACCATTTCCTCACTTATTGGGTTTTCTTCGTCCCCTGTAAACGGGTAGTATGCTCCACTACCGAAGACAAATGGTACTAAAAAGTCAACACCCAGCTGTTCGTTTAAGAATTCCGTATCAATCCAGCCTAGATACCCTAGATATTCACCTGTATCTCCATCTTTTACGACTAAATCCATGGTTTCCATCGGACTTCTCAAACCAACATTTAAGAACGTTGCAGGGACGCTCATATGTGCATGATACATGCTGGCGTCTGAAGCAAACGCAGGTCGGTCGACTGAATAATTTATTCCTCTATCAGCCACGATTATGGAGAAAGGAATTTGATATTTCTCGTGTTCGTTATCCGCATTTGTAAAATGGATATAGCCTTCATATGTTCCTGCCTCTGCTTCTTTCGGCACTTCAATACTTGGCGTCATTTCAACCTTACTGTTAGCCTCTACAGAGACTTTGTCATTTACAGTAATGACAAGGCCATTTGTTTCTGCATTATTTGCACCTGAAATATCAGAAGACAATAGTTCTACATTTACATTAAAATCTTTCTTTTTATCACTATCATTCTCTAATTCTACTGTTCTGCCATCTGCCGTTGATGAATCTTTTTGTTTATAATGATACCCGAAAGCAATGGCTCCTGTGATATCATCAATGACAATTTCATTAAAAGATTCATCTAAAGATATCGTTTCATCCATTACTTGAAGTTTCACTTCAGAATGAACAGCATTAGTTGGGTCAACTCTGCCGGCACCTACTTCAAATACACTGTAATCTTCACTTAAATCGTCTGCCGTATTCATTAATGCCGTTTTCACATCATATGGTGAATAGTCAGGGTTGTTTTGAAGGATCATGGCAGCAACACCGGCGGCATATGGTGTGGCCATGGAAGTTCCAGATAATCTTTCATACGCATATTGGTAATTTGAAGGATTTTCCTTATCGTTAATATAACCTGGTACTGTCGATAGGATACTAACACCTGGTGCTGTAATTTCAGGTTTAATATCGTAGGTTTTTAAGGATGGTCCACGAGAACTGAAGTCCGCTAATTTATCTCCTTCAGTTTTGATCTCACTGATTTCCTTAAATGTAAACATTTTCTCTTCAGTTAAAAGACCTTTTAGTCTTTCCCCCTCTTCCTTCGTCAAAGTGAAAGCAGGTATGTAATCAATACCTTCACCAAAATAGTAGGAAAGCTCTCCGTCAACATTATTCCATATGATGACTGCACTCGCTCCTGCATTTTTTGCGTTTGCAATTTTTTCATTAAAAGAAAGTGTACCGCGTTCAATCAATGCTAATTTACCAGAAAAATCTTTCCCACTAAAATCCTCGGCATAACCTAAACCTGCATCCACTACCTCAAGGGATGTATTCGTCAATTCGGCTATATTGTCATCAAAATGCTTTGCCATTAATTGAAGATTATATGAATCTTCCCCCATTTCGCCTTTTGCAGTAGGAATACTGACAGAAACATCACTGGCACCCACTGTTATGGCTAATGGTGATGTTCCAGGAGAACCCACTGTATAGTCATTCGGACCAGAATTCCCTGCAGCTACCAGCGCTACTGTTCCTGCAATCATGGCATTATTTAATGCAACGGATGTTGGATAAAGAGGATCATTTACTGTAGCTCCAAGCGACAGGTTAATAACATCCATCCCATCTTGAACCGCTTTATCAATACCAGCCAGAACAGAACCAGTAGACCCCGAGCCATAAGGTCCTAACACACGATAAGCATATAAATCCACTCCGTTTGCAACACCTGTGATAGTATGTTCAGAATCATTTTGACCTTGGCCTGCAATAATGCCGGATACATGTGTCCCATGAGATGTCCAATATGGAGAGCCATTCCATGTTTCCGGCCATGAAGCAGGATCCAGACCTTTCCACTCTTCATGAGTAGCTTCCATTGGATCATCATCATTATCTACAAAGTCATAACCGCCTTTGTACACATCCTCTAAATCTGGGTGATTATAATCAATACCAGTATCCAGGACTCCTACTTTTATCCCTTCACCATTGATTCCCTCATCATGAAGTCCATCAACTCCCAAGAAAGGAATACTATCATTCATCTGTGGAGAAATATCCTTTTTATCATCTACCGGAAGGTCTAGCTGTATCTCTTGATCTATCCAAACAGCTTTAACTTCTTGCAGTTCGATGAGTTCCAATACCTCTTTTGCCGGAAGTGTCATCGAAACTCCGTTAAACGCATTTTTATATTCCTTCTTAATCTTACTCTTTTTTGCTGATTTTGATTGGTTGATTTTTTCCTTAAACTCTTTATGGGACTTTTCCACTTTTTCCTGAGCATCTTCCAGTCGCAGCGCTGAAACGGATTTTCCTTTTGCTTTCTCATTTGCGACCTGTACAGCTGCAGGGTCTACTTGAAACTGAACGATAATATCCAAGTCTTCATCATTATTTAGATTGACATCGGATGAAATACGTAATTTAGATGCTTCATCCGAATATAAGTTATCAAACTGCAATCTTTGCTGCTCTGTCAGGCCCTTCAATGCACCTTCCACATCCGAAATTCCCGTTTGATCATTTGGAGCCTTTTTCAAGTAATCTAACCCCGTTGCCATCGAACTCATTGGAGTCATCAATAAACTTGCACTCAAAGCAGCTGACGCTACTCCCTTTAAAGTAGTAGACTTCACTAAAATTTTCCCCCTTTAGCCTTTTTTCAACCTAAACCGACAATTCCCGTTTTTTCTCTTTCAGAATGACAACTCAATGCAACTAGTAAATTATTACCAATACTTTTCGATAGTCAACTCCTTTTTTTATTCTTTTTCGAATAATCTAACTATTCACTCTGAATGTTAGCATGGTGCCTAATACACTGTAAATCGGGGTTTTGCTGCTGCAACACGTACGAACCTGTCCATTTGATTCAGTTCTATATAACCAAATAAGTTTTGCTGACATAGTCCTAAAGACTTATTTTTGTTGTTTGTCATTTGGGGTAATGCAAGATAAATGTGTGGAGGTATTTTCATGGTTGGTGGATCTTAATCTCGAGTGAAGAACCTGACTACATGTTAAATTAGGCTGGGACAAAACTAAAAAACCACCACATAAAGACGAACATTTCAGTGTAGGCACTGAATACCGCTAATGATTTCCGTACAAGACTACGCTTTCCGCGGGTAGCCCGTGAGCCTCCTCGGCAAGCCTGGTCTCGCATAAGTTACTCTTCCCGCAGGAGTCTTCGTCTTGCACTCCAATCAACCGCTGGAAAGGGCTAAATCTAAATGTCCATTTGAACAAATTGAAAACCCGAACCTAATTTGCCTCTTAGAATGCAAATTAGTTCGGGTATTAGTTAGACTAAAACATTTTTGTTCCAGCCTCAACTTTTTCTTAGTGTTTTACTGTTATGGTCTCCGGTTCAGATGTTAAGGAGAAACCTTTATCATCCGTACCAGTTACTGTTACATAATACTCTCCATCAGGATATTCAGTACTTGGATTCCACTCTAATCCATATAGGGAGTGCTCATTTTCAATATCCACATATTCTACTACATGACCTTCCGCATCGGAAATTTCAATATGCCAATCCATTCGGTTATAACCGAAGACTGTGATACTGGCAGGCTTGTTTTCGTTTACGTTTGTACCGGAAACATGCCACCATTGGATGAACGGTCCAGCATGCAGTAACTCCTCATTTCCAGCATAACCGAAACCTGTATTATAGAAATTATCAACTGCTAACACCATGACAGTCTCAGGTTTAACACTCGTAATATACTCTTTTTCACCACTTTCCATTAAATCATATATAGAATCATGATCATTTATCCAAAGTATACTTCCAAGATAGTCACTTTCTTCTTTTACATCCCAGGTAATTTTATATGTCCCGTCAGGTTGATCGGTTACCTTTATATTTTCTACATCTGGTGAAACAGAATCGATCTTAAACGGGATTTTGGTTTGCTGTGATTCTGCTCCCTCATAATTTAATGTACTTTCGTATACATAGTAATATTTTCCGTCTGGGAGATTATTCCCTTCGTCATCCTTTCCACTCCAAAACAATCCATCAAAGCCATAGTAATAATCCCCATAGCTCATAATATTCTTCCTGAAGGAAAAAGGACTTCCATCTTCCGTATATTCAGTAAAATTCGTGATATGAGCAACCTCGTTTCCTTGTTCATCTTCAACCTTTAGAGACATCTCCTTCAGATTTCGAAACGCCGTAAATGAAGGGTACATACCAGTCGGAAGCGATTTATGGGAATAGCCTACCTTCTCTTGATCAAATGAATTTGTATACAAATCAAAGCCTAACGGATACTGAAGCATGTCATTCCATAACACTGTATAACCTAAGTATGGGTCTCCATTAACTGGACTTTCATCAATATTATCAATGGAATCCCAGTTGCCGTAGAAGCCCATATAAGGCATTGTTAAAGAAGGTGTCTCTTCGTTCTTAGGTACAAGTCTTACAAATCCTTCTACAAACTGATTGTCTCGGAATTCCTCTGGAAGTTCTACCGAAACGTTTAATTCTACGTCTTTGTCTTTCATTGAAATCGTTGTTCCATTTTGATCGCTTATTTTCTTCCCATTGACTTTAACGGATGCGTTCTCTACTCGTTCGCTGGATAGAGTAAGGTACTCGTTGCTTTCGTCGACATTACCATCTTCGTTAAAATCGAATTCCTTCGTCACAGTACCATCCTTTAATACATCAACATATACGTCATATTCTGTCGGCTTTGCTACATTAACAGCAAAAGGTACTTGATATTTCTCTGTATCATCCTCTTCATTTACAAACGTGATATATCCTTCATAAATACCTTCACCCGCTGTTTTTGGCACAGATAAGAAAACATTTGTTTTCTTCGACTTTCCAGCTTTCACTTTTACCTTGTTCGAAACGGAAAACTGTACTCCATTCTTTTCCGCATCATTGGACAGTTCCGAATATTCAATTGAGGACGTAAAATTCTTATCCTCTGAACTTGAGTTTAATATTTTCAGAGAAGCATGTTCCCGGATGTTGGATCCTTCTAAAAACTTAGTCTCAAAGTTCAGATTTCCCATTGATTTATCGCTCACTTGGAACGTAATTTCGGAATCGTCAGGGTTTGCCGTTTCATCCTGAAATACGCTGAATACGTTGCCTTCAAGTGGATCTACTGTTAACGAAAATTTAAAGTTGTTTTCTACTTCTTTCAGTGCAACAGAAGCTGCCTGCTCAAGCTGCGCCCCTGTTTGTTTCAATAGATAAGGCGTCTCCACTGCCTGCTCAATTTTCATGAGCCCGGATCCTTGGCGCCTTGGTGAATATGGTACGTTTTCACCATTCGGATCTTTTAAAATTTCAGACGTGTTCATTAGAGCCATTTTAGCTTTCAATACTGTTTCTTCATTTTTCGGAAGTCCTAACTCCTGGTAGTATTTCTGCAGAAGCAGTGCTGCCCCTCCCGCAACATGAGGAGTCGCCATCGACGTTCCATTCCACGTTTCATACTGATTGTTTAGAACAGTAGAGCTTATTTTCCCACCTGGAGCTGTGATTTCCGGCTTAAAGCTTAGATCTGTTGGTGAACCATAGGAAGAAAAATTTGACATTGGCTCGTTAGCAGGGTTTTGTACCCAAAGTACTTCGGTTGATAACTTAGCAGTAATCTTTTCTCCGCTTTGCAGCCTCTCTGCTACCTGAACAGACTTGTTAATATCCGTTGTCACTGCTGGGATTGTGTAAGGAGAAAAGCGTACAGTGGCATAAGGTCCATGTTCATTTGCTGGAATTAGAATAAGAGCAATCGCTCCTTCTCTATTGACATTGAATTGAGCTGATGAATAAATATCATACGCTTGATCATATTGTGCCACAGCGATTTTCCCTTGTAAGTCTAACCCTTCTAAAGCTCCTTTAGAGGTATCACCAACAAAGACCAATTCATATTCTTTATCTGCTTCCAAAGAATCAATCAGCTTTTTAGAACTTGGCTGAAGTTGATACCCGAGTAAACTTCCATCATTTAGCTCGATCGTATCGATTCTCATCATGTCATTTTCAGAAGAAGCAACCTGAAGAGCAGATGGAGTTACTCCAGGGTCACCGACAAGTCCGATATCTGGATTTTTGGCTAATGGTAATAGAGATCTTTCCAGTAAGTTTTGCTTCGTGCTATAGGAAGCATTACCTGCAGCCGCAACGACTAAGACCCCTTGTTCTGTCGCATATTCAATTGCACGTTGAACAGGATCGTTTGGATCAACCATCCCTGCATCTGAACCTAAGCTTAAGTTGATAACATCGGCCCCAAGCTCTACCGCATGATAAATACCAGCTACGATGTCATCATCGTATGCAAAACCTCTTGTATCAGAGAAGACTTTTTCAGCTAATAATTGAACGTCTGGAGATACCCCGACTGCTTTCTGCTGAGTTTCTTCATATGCCCCTACAATTCCAGCCACATGTGTTCCGTGGGAATCACTAGCCGGGATGACATTATTATCTTTATCTGCCCAGTCATAGCCTGTCGGTACTTTGTCTGTATACCAAACATCATTTACTTCTGTGTCATCAAGTTCCGCTTGAACATTCTCTTCATTAAACTTGGCTTTCTTCTTCCCTTTCTCTGAAAGCTTCAAGGCCTCATGACGATAATCGATTCCTGAGTCTACAATCGCAACGACCATTCCGTCACCGCTGTAATTATATTTTGTCCAAACATTCATGGCTTCGACAAGTTCATTGCTCTTTACGTCCATGTGTTCATACGTTTTAGCGAGGCGAATATCTTTTACGCCTTCAGCTTCTTTCAGGTTCATAGCTTCTTCCCTCTTCATTTCCATACTGAAACCATAGAAGCCTGTGGAATACGTATGTAAGACTTTAGTGTCGCCACCTCTCTTCTTCATAAACGTATTTTTCACTTGCTCCACCAGCTGTTCAGGTGCTGATTTCGCTTTCTCATTCACCTCTACTTCAACGATTAAACGAACCTTTTCATTTGGATTGATCGTCGTCGAATCCTGCCCATATAACGGGTGGTTATCTTCTCCTGCTGTCAAGTCAGAAAAAAGCTGATCTTTATCTTTTCCCTTAAACTGTACTGGCTCCTGTTTCGACTGATAAAATTGAGCACCAGCTGGTGTAACGAAACTGCTAATAAGTAGTACAAACATGATTACGACCGATAATCTTCTTTTCAATGAACCCTTCATTTTCTCACCCTTTTCAATTACTTAATATTTTACATATCTAGTAGTCTCATAGGTGCTGAGTATGCCCAAATCCTGTTTTGCTAGTGCTTGGGATATTTACAGGAATGGCAATCATGGTAACAGAACGTACTTTGCCATCATGCAAAAAAAACCACTCACCTCCCTTCAATCAGAAAATAGTGCATACCACTTTTTACTATTTTCCTAATAAAAAGAGCAATCGGCTATCGGGGTTTTTCGAAGGTTTATATTTCTCTGTATAGGTAATTACTCTCACTCTCTCTAAACCTTCCACTCACAACATAAGCAAAATTTAGTGAAATTTATGAAAAAACTCTTATTTTGAATTGGCTTTTTTTATTTAATACGGGAGTTTATGCAGACTATGAGCGAAAGGATTAAATTGAAATAAGGAATTGGGCTCATACGATTACTTACCTGCTTACGGGGAGAAATATTTTTAATAAGAAATCTAGCGTATTACAGCTACGAAAAAATCCAGAATTTCTGTCTGAAAAATGAATCCATGGATAAGCAGTCCGATAAGCCACGATTCTGTCAAGATTTCCAGGAATCTATTGTCCTCCGGAATAGTGGGAAACATTCTTGTCTTCTTCTATTTAAAATGGCGGGGAGTAGAAATATAATTAGGTACAAAACACTTAGTTCATCCATTAGACAAACTATTATTCGTCTGCTATAATTCAGAATAATAAAGAAACTACTACTATACTAATCAAACAAAAGGCAAGGGGGGAATAACGGCAGTGTCCTCTATTATGCTCGTATTTGTAAACGCTTTATCACTCTCAGTGCTAAAATGTAAGCGTTGTCGCGAGCATGTTGAAAGAAATGGGATCTGCCTCAACACATGATGACAAACCAAAAAAGTTCACTTTACATTTTTTCTATTACGTTAGTGGCCACGCTCGGTGGTCTTCTGTTCGGGTACGATACGGCTGTCATATCAGGGGCTGAGAAATCGATTGAGGCTTATTTGATTGATGGCCTCGGCTTAAGCTCATTTATTCACGGCACCACGATTTCCAGTGCGCTGATCGGATGTATCATCGGGGGAGTGATCTCAGGCTACTTTTCATCACGATTCGGACGTAAGAAGTCGTTGATCATTGCTTCGATCCTCTTCTTATTATCTGCTTTAGGGTCTGCTTATCCGGAGTTCCTCTTCTTCTCTGCAGGAGAACCGACGATGGGATTATTGCTTGCTTTTAACCTTTACCGGATCATCGGCGGAATCGGGGTTGGCCTTGCTTCTGCCATCGTACCGATGTATATCGGGGAAATCGCACCGGCAGGGATTCGTGGACGACTCGTTTCATTTAATCAGTTTGCGATCATATTCGGGATGCTTGTCGTTTATTTTGTCAACTGGGGAATCGCCAATGGGCATTCACTGGATTGGATCAATGATGTCGGCTGGAGATATATGTTTGCTTCAGAAGCCATTCCGGCCATATTGTTCTGCGTTTTCCTTTTCTTTGTACCGGAAACACCTCGTTACCTCTCCCTTAAGAACAAGGATGAAAGCGCATTGGCGATTTTGACGAAAATCAACGGCTCCGCGTCTGCCAAGTCGATTCTGCGGGAGATCAAGCAATCTGTGAATGTGTCGACTGAAAAGCTCTCCACCTTTGCTTATGGGAAAACCGTCATTATCATCGGAATCCTGCTTTCCGTTTTCCAACAGTTTGTCGGGATTAATGTGGCTCTTTATTATGCACCCCGAATCTTTGAAAGTATGGGGGCAGCAAAGGATGCTTCGATGATGCAGACAATCGTCATGGGCTTGGTCAATGTCGTCTTTACGGTGATTGCGATCATGACGGTCGACCGCTGGGGACGCAAACCATTGATGATCATCGGCTCGATCGGGATGGCGATCGGGATGTTCGGTGTCGCGGGGCTTGCGTTCTCGAATATCATCGGCATCAGCACGTTAATCTTTATCATTGTGTACACGGCATCCTTCATGATGTCCTGGGGTCCGATCTGCTGGGTATTGATCTCAGAAATCTTCCCGAACCGCATCCGCGGCCAGGCAGTGGCCATCGCGGTGGCATCACAGTGGGCAGCGAATTACCTCGTCTCCTCCACGTACCCGATGATGATGGAATACAGCGGCGGGATGACGTACGGGATATACGGATTGATGAGTGTTCTTTCCGCCATCTTTGTGTGGAAGTTCGTACCTGAAACCAAAGGAAAATCCCTTGAACAAATGGAAGACCTGTGGAAAGTGCCTTCTGTAACAAAATCTAAGGCAATTTAGTTTCGTATTATGTGGCATCTGTTGAAAGGCAGATGCTTCTTTTACTAGATGAAGAGAATACTATACATACGGGGGGAAAACATGAAAATCGATATAAAGGATCTTCAAAGGGATTGGAAGGAATATACCTTACGGAACGATCATGGAATGGCTGTCAGTCTATTAAACTACGGGGGCATCATCACAAGGGTGATGGTGCCTGATCAGGACGGCACGATTGAAAATGTGATTATCGGATATAAACAGGTGGAGGATTACGAGACGAATCCTCATTTCTTCGGAGCCTTGATCGGCCCTGTTGCCGGCCGGATCCAGGGTGCCGCCTTTGAACTGGATGGGAATGTCTATATGCTTGAAGCAAATGATGGAGAAAATCATTTACACGGAGGCTCAAATGGATTTCATCAGGTCCTCTGGGACACGGAACCCTTCCAGGATGAGGACAGGGTCGGGGTGGTTCTCTCATATTCCCGTAAGGATCGTGAGGGCGGATATCCCGGCACGATCGATGTGTCTGTCACATACCTTTTAACAAATGAAAATGAACTGATCCTCGAGTATGAGGCAGTGACGGATCAGCCCACTCCCCTTACCTTAACCAATCATGCTTACTTTAATTTAAGCGGGAATGGAAAGGAGACGATCCATCATCATCATGTCACGATCGACAGCCATCAATTTCTTGAGCTCGATGAAGAGTTGATCCCGACTGGGACGGTGGTGGATGCTGGGGATACCCCATTTGATTTCCGTATGGGCCGCCGACTGAGTGACGGTATAACGGCGCGGACGGAACAAAACGACATAGCCGGTCATGGCTACGATCACTACTTCCTGCTTGACCACAGCAAGTCAGAAAGTGTCACAGTGAAAGAACAAACGAGCGGTCGTGTGCTGACCATCGAGACGGATCAACCCGGCATGGTCATGTACACGACGAATAATCTCCAACACGGACTGGAGCTTCATGAAGGAACGTCGAGAAAGCATTTGGGCGTCTGCTTTGAAACACAATACCCGACGGCCTCTCTCCATCATTATGGCCTGCCCTCTGTCATCCTGCTTCCGAATGAACGGTATCAGCAGCGGACTGTATTTACATTTTCAACTGAGAATTAAAGGAACCTCCAGCTAAAGGCTGGAGGTTCCTTTAATAAGCTCCCCGAATATGGGAGTGGACCTCTTTTTCGTAAAAATCTTTCAATGTCTGCAGTTCCTCGGGACTGAATTCCTTTGCATTCAGTGCCTTAAGGTTATCCTCCACTTGCTTGACACTTCTGAAACCCGGAATGACACTTGACACCTCTTCCTGCTGAAGAATCCACTTGATCGCGGCTCTGGTACGGTTGCCTCTCTCCTTTTCGATCCAGTTCAGCCCATCACTCAGTTCGACCCCTTTTTCGAAGGTCAATCCGCCAAAGGTTTCCCCGACATTGAACGCTTCCCCGTTGCGGTTGAAGCTGCGATGATCATCACTCTCGAATGTCGTGTCTTTTGTAAACTTACCGGTTAATAGTCCGCTTGCCAACGGTACACGTGCAAGGATCCCGACCTTCTTTTTCATCGCCATCGGAAACAGCTTTTCCAACGGTTTTTGTCTTAACAGATTGAAGATGACCTGCAGGGAGCTTGCCTTTGTATGCTCGAGACAGAAGATGCCTTCTTCTACTGTTTCGACGCTCACACCGTAGTAACGGATTTTGCCTTCTTCCTTCAGCCTTTCCAGAACCTCGAATACGCTGCCTTCCTTTAGGATTTCCATCGGTGGACAGTGTATCTGGTACATATCGATTGCTTCCCTGTCGAGTCTTCTTAAGCTGTTCTCGCAGAATGCCCGCACGCTTTCCATTGAATAGGTCCGAGGGTCATGGATATCGGCACTGCGGCAAAATTTCGTCGCGATCTGGATCGATGCCTTCCCTTTAACCGATTTCGCAAGCAGTTCTTCACTACGACCGTCCCCATACACATCTGCCGTATCAAAGAAGTTCACCCCTGCATCCATCGCCTTGTCCAATGCCTTCAGTGCTTCCCGGTCATCCAGCTTGCCCCAGGCACCCCCGATGGCCCATGTCCCAAAACTTAATTCACTTATATTCAGATCCGTATTACCCAGCTGATTATATTTCAATGCTTCTCTCTCCTTCCCTTCAGACGAGAAAGGCGGCCTCCAGAAGCAATGGAATCTCTCTTCGGAAGCAGCCTTATCATCGGTCGGTATTATTTTCGATAGTTTACCAGTTTTTCATTTAACGATTTTGTTTGCCCGTATACTTCCTGATAGAGATTGAACAATTCCTTATACATCTCTGCGTTGTCCACATTCGGGATGAACTCTTTCTCTACTTTCAGAAACTCTTTGGCACATTCCTTCAGGGAATCGAACCAGCCGCATCCATAGGCCGCTAACATCGCTGCCCCCATTCCCGGCCCCTGCTCACTCGAGAGCTTCACGATTCTGGCGTTGAAGATATCCGCCTGCAACTGCAGCCAGTCTTCATTCTTCGTCCCGCCTCCAGTGGAGACAATCGTCTCGATCTGCTTGCCGCTGCCTCGGAAGATCGCCAAGGATTCATTTAATGAAAAGGTGATGCCTTCCATGACTGCCCGTACAAAGTCCTTTCGTTCATGGGAGCTGTCCATGCCGATAAAGCTCGCCCGAATCGCAGCATCTGCATGAGGGGTCCGTTCCCCCGCCACATACGGTGTAAACAGCAAACCGTTAGACCCGGGAGGCACGGTTCCTGCCTCCTTCACCAATTCCTCAAAGCTCTCATCCTTGGCAAACACATTCCTGAACCAGCTCAGGCTGTAACCTGCTGCAAGGGTGACGCCCATCGTATAATAAGCTTCCGGGGCCCCGTGATTAAAGTAATGGACCTTCCCCTCGAAATCCTTATCATTGCCGGATTCATAGGATAGCACAACCCCTGATGTCCCGATGCTGCATAGAGTCTTGCCTTCTTCTAATATTCCGGAACCGATTGCGCCGCACGCATTATCCGCTCCCCCGGCAAATACTTGGGTGGAAGTGGATAGACCAGTCGATACAGCGATTTCAGGGCTTATGCTGCCCGTCTTCTCATAGGAATCGACCAATGGTGGACAAAGCGCGGGGTCAATTCCCAGAAGGTCGCAGATTTCTTTGCTCCATACTTTTTCCCCGATATCCAACAGCAGCGTTCCCGCTGCATCGGAATAGTCCATATGCAGCTTCCCCGTCAACTTGTAGCGGAGATAATCTTTCGGCAACACAAAGGTTTTCGCCTTTTCATAGATTTCCGGCTCATGCTCCTTCACCCAAAGGAGCTTTGGAAGCGTAAAGCCTTCCAATGCAGGATTTTTCGTAATCGAGAGCAAGCGTTCTTCTCCGATGACATCGTATATCTGTCTGCATTGGGCGCTCGTCCGGGTATCGTTCCAGAGGATGGCATTGCGAAGCACTTCATTGTTCTCATCAAGGAGTACAAGTCCATGCATTTGGCCGGAAAAGCTGATGCCTTCGATATCTTCCGTATCGCCTTGAAAGCCTTGCAGGAGATGAGACAGTCCTGCAACAGTCTGATCCACCCATGCTTTCGGGTCCTGTTCGCTGTAACCCGTTCTTTCTTGGATTAGCGCGTAATCCTTTGATATCTCCTGAACGACTTCCCCGGTTTCATTCACCAGCAGGATTTTCACTGCACTTGTTCCCAGATCGACACCAATTACGTATTTCATCACTACACCTCTTCTACGTTAAACCTTATTCTCCAGCGTATGCTTTCAGTAAATATTGATTGATGGTTGCCTTGATCTTCTCAAGACGGCCTGATTGGTGCTTCACTTCGGTTAAGCCCAGCGCATGCTCCTCAAGCTTGCGGAAGTCTGAATTTCCTTCCACGATTTCAAGACCGATGCCTTCCGTGTAGCTCTTATAACGATTTTCAACCACACCATCAAGTACGTTATCATCAATCAGCTTCTGAGCAACCTTGAGCCCGACTGCGAAACTGTCCATTCCGGCGATATGTGCGTGGAATAAATCCTCCGGCTCGAAAGAACCTCTTCTGACTTTCGCGTCGAAGTTCAATCCGCCGCGGCCAAGGCCTCCATTTTTAAGAATTTCATACATTGCAAGAGTGGTAGAATACAAATCTGTCGGAAATTCGTCTGTATCCCAGCCAAGTAACGGATCGCCCTGGTTGGCATCCACTGAACCGAGCATGTTGTTCACACGTGCATAGCGCAGTTCATGCTCGAATGTATGTCCGGCCAATGTCGCGTGATTCGCTTCGATATTGAACTTGAAGTGGTCCTGCAGTCCGTAATTCTGAAGGAACGCAAAGCCTGTCGCCACATCGAAATCATACTGATGAGTCGTTGGCTCTTTCGGTTTTGGCTCGATGAGGAACTGTGCATCAAAGCCGATTTCCTTCGCATAATCAACAGCCATATGAAGGAAGCGTCCCAGGTTATCCATCTCAAGCTTCATGTCTGTATTCAGGAGGGTTTCGTAGCCTTCACGTCCGCCCCAGAATACATAGTTATCTGCGCCTAATTCCTTCCCTACTTCCAATCCTTTCTTCACTTTCGCTGCAGAGTAGGCGAAGATGTCTGCGCTATTGGAAGTCGCAGCACCATGGATAAAGCGGGGATGCGTGAAATTGTTCGCTGTGTTCCAAAGTAATTTCGTTTTGCTGTCTTTCATGTAGTCCTTTATCATGCTTACGATTGTATCAAGATTTTGATTCGTTTCTTTTAAGCTGCTTCCTTCCGGGGCAATATCGACATCGTGGAAACAGAAGAATGGTACATCAAGCTTTTCAAAGAATTCGAAAGCCGCTTCTACACGTGCCTTTGCCAAATCCATTCCCGTATATTGGTCCCATGAGCGGATCATTGTACCGCTTCCGAATGGATCGGAGCCGTCCATCGTGAAGGTATGCCAGTAAGCCACACCAAAACGTAGGATTTCCTCCATTGTTTTGCCACCGATTTCTTCCTTTGGATTATAAAATTTAAACGCAAATGGATTGGTTGATGTTGAACCTTCGTAGTTAATTTTGTCGATGTTCTTAAAATAAGCCATTGATCGTTCCTCCTAAAATTTTATAATGAAGTGCTTCAACTTCCGGCTCACCGCCCATCCGGATGAGCGATAATGAATCGGATTTTCCATACTGCCACTCGAAACGTGATCAGCTTTTATAACAGGTTCTTTATATGCGGACGAACCGGTTGGCCGCCTGTACCATTTAGTAATGTAAATGCTTACAACGTCATTATAGCAACATAGCGTTAGTTTGTCTATTGAATAAACTAAGTTTTTATAAACTACTGTCAAACAAGCCGCGATACCGTATAATAGTTCATGATTGCGCATACAACTTACTCATCGATGGAGGTGGTTATGTCCATGAATACGTTAAACAGTGCAATCTACAGCATCTTTGAATGGATCACGCGTTTCGCTTTCATAAATATTTTATGGGTACTCTTTACCTTGGCAGGAGGCATCCTGTTCGGCTTCTTTCCTTCTACGGTGGCCATGTTCGCGATTGTACGGGATTGGTTAAGGGGAAATACGGAGGAACCGGTATTCAGCGCCTTCTTGACTTATTACAAAAGAGAATTCTGGAAGAGCAACCGCTTAGGAATCGTCATCATTGCGACCGCACTCCTGATCGGCCTCGATATTTGGTATATCCAAATGGATCTCCGTGAACTGTTCACTTGGACCCATATTCCGCTATTCGCCTTTATGCTGCTCTTTCTATTCTTCTCCTTTTATCTGTTACCGGCCTTTGTGCATTTCGATTTGAGCGTGCGGCGACTGCTCAAACAAGCGTTTCTGATCATGCTGATCCATCCGCTCCATACGCTGTTGATGCTGATTTGTCTCGGTTCCCTTTTCTTTATCATGTACTTGGTACCGGCTATTGCGTTTATCTTCGGCGGCAGTGCTTATGCCTTTATCACGACATGGCTTAGCCTGCATGCATTTAAACGGATTCAGGGGAAACAGTCATAATAAGAAGCTCTTTTTCGTAAAGTTTGGTGGTTTTCAATTAGCGAGTGCTGGTTGATTTCCACTCCAGGATGCTCGCTTTCCGCGGGGCGTGAGTTGAGCCTCCTCGGGCTAAAGCCCTGTGGGGTCTCAACTTTCCCGCTATTCCCGCAGGAGTCGAGCACCTTCCGTTCCAATCAACTTTCTAAGTGTTGAGCGATCAATGTTAGCTTCTATGGTAGATATCCTGCTTATTCGATTGCCTTATGTCACTGCTGAACTCTGTCACGCAATCGTGTTTAGATGGTGAGGGGAACTTGCTCAGACTCCGGCGGATATTGGTCGTTCCGAGCTCCTGTCGACTAAGCCACACTGGCTTTCAAGAGGTGCGGTTCCCCTTGGCAGATCTTATGTTACAAAACAACAATCTTTGTGAAAAGAGCGTAAAAAAATCACTTTTCTCTTTATCATTGAACTCCGTTTACACGAATGGTTGATTTTCCTAGTTCCAAAGCAGGAATCAACAACAGTGTTAATCAGAGGCAATTGAATAAAAGAAGAAGTGATTTTTTTCATTGCTTATCCTTTTACCGCACTTGAAGAGATCCCTTCCACAACTTTATTACTGAAGAAGAGGAATGCCAGCAGGATCGGCAGCACACTGATAATAAGCGTGGCACCAATGGCTCCCCAATCGGTCATGTATTGCCCGATAAAATTCTGAATCCCGACGGTAAGGGTTTTGTATTCGTCGGAGCTGATAAATGTGTTCACAAAGACAAACTCATTCCAATTGTAGATCATATTGATAATAACCGTCGTCGACATAATCGGGATCGTCATCGGCAGGATGATTTTGAAAAACATCCGATGAACCGAACATCCGTCCATAATCGCGGCCTCTTCTATTTCCCGCGGCAAGGTGTAATAGAAGCCAAGCAGAATCATCATCGTAATCGGTAGGTTATAGGCCGTATACGTAATGACGATCGACCATGGATTATCAATTAAATTCACATTTAAGAACATGCTGAATAGCGGGATGATGGCTGAATGAATCGGAATCATCAACCCTACCATAAACAATCCCAATACCAGTTTACTTAGCTTCCACTGCATTCTGGTGATGACGAATGTCGCCATGCTTGCAAATAATACCGTTAAGATGATCGCTACACCTGTAATCCAGATACTGTTCCAAAAGTAAATCCCGATTCCGCCTTCCCATACCTTCGCATAATTCTCCCATCTGAATTCAGAAGGCAGAGAAAAAGGAGATTTCGAGAAGATATCCTGGTTATCCTTTAATGAAAACAGGAACAGCCAAATGACTGGGAATATCTGAAAGACCGCGACAATGGCTAAACAAAGATAGAGAATAAAGTAACCCGCACGCTTCATAGTCTTACCCCCTTTAATATTGAATTTCTTCTTTAGTCGCTGTAACTTTGCGGACGATGACGGTCACGATTAATGTGATGATCAACAGCAGGAAGCCGATGGCGCTTCCGTATCCAAAGTCATTACTTGAAAAAGCCAGTTTATACATATAGGAAGCCATTACCTCACTTGCCCCATTCGGCCCACCGCCGGTCATGACATAAATCAGATCAAAATATTTCAGTGATCCGACAACCGCCAGCACGATGGTCACTTTCACGACTCCCATTATTAAAGGAAGCTTGATTTTGTAGGCAATTTGAAGAGGCGTCGCTCCATCGATTTTTGCAGCTTCCACCAGGGATTCCGGGATATTCTTCAAAGCAGCATAGTATATCAAGATGTAAAAACCCGCATATTGCCATAGAATCGGAATGAAGATGGCATACAATACAACGGATGGCTCTGCAAGCCACGCGGGCGGATCATCAACCCCAATCGCCATCAGTATGCTGTTGAGCATCCCGTTCGACGGATTGAAAACCTTGATCCACAACTGGGCGATAGCGACGGATGACAGGAGCATCGGAATCAAATAGATCTTCCTTAATAGATCGGCCCCTTTTATTTTTGATGCCAATATTAACGAGATTGCCAGATAAATAATCAGACTAAGTGTTGAAAATACAGCAAGTAAAAAGGAATGAAGTGCACTATCCCAGAACTTCTCATCAGAAATCGCATGGATATAATTATCAAGCCCTATGAACTCCATCTCCCCGATGCCATCCCAGTCCATCAAACCGTAGTACGCAGTCAGGATTAATGGGATGAATATGAATACACCGATCAAAAGGAGTGCAGGGAGAACGTAACAGGCGATAATCCACTTGTTAGACATTACTTTATTCATAACATTCAACCCCATATTTAAAAATAGAAAAGGACAATCCAGCTTATGGGTATGTCCTTTTCTTTAACTGATCATCAGAAACTCTATTATTCTTCCGAAAGTGCCTTTTCATGTTCTTTTGCAAATTCCTCCGGTGTAACTTCTTTACCAAAGAGCGATTGGATCATATCCAAGTGAACCTGTGCAACATCTGCGCTCATTTGAACGTCTGCAAATAATGTAATGTTGCTGGCGTTGTTTAGATCATCCAATACGTCGACATACATATCCGGAAGATCCAATGATTCAGCATCGACCTTCGTGGCAGGGATGACCCCGGCATCTGTCACCGACTTCTCTCCCCATTCCTGTACGAAGAAGGAGGCAAATTCTTTCGCTTCTTCCTTCACATCTGAGTCTTCCGCAACGAATAGCCCTACCCCTGGACCACCGACAAAGCTGTTCATATCCCCATTTCCATCAACCGTCGGGAAGTTGAAGTATCCGACAGAGTCCCTGAATTCCTGTGGAACATCTTCATTGGTTGTGTAGTTTGGCAGATCCCATGTCGCAATCAAGTACATGGCAGCCTGTTCGTTCATAAACATGCTCTTCGCTTCTTCATCTGAGAGACCATTGAATCCTTTGACAAAAGCGTCCATACCAACTAAATCCTGTACTTTTTCCGCAGCTGAAACAAGTGCAGGGTCTTCGAACGAACCAGATCGGTTGATCGCATTCGTCAAAACGTCTCCCCCGCCTATCCGATCCGCCAGGTACATATACCATAACGATCCGGTCCAGCGATCCTTGTTTCCAAGAGCGATTGGTGCTACATCATTTTTCTTCAATGTCTTCACGACATTTTCCAATTCTTCATATGTTTTCGGTGCTTCTAAGTTATATTTATCGAAAATCGCTTTATTGTAGAAAACCGTGGCAATGTTCAATTCAAGGGGCAGTCCGTATGTACTTCCATCAACCGCATACGCTTCTGCCGTGCCTGAGACGAATTTGTCCTTTAGATCCCCTTCAAGCAAATCATCTAAAGGTGCAAACTTCTCCCCGCTTACATACGGATCCAGGAATCCTGCAGCCCATGTCATCCCCACATCCGGTAATTCATTCGAAGTTGATAGTACTTTAAGCTTATCTTTATACTGTTCATTACTCAACACCTCAAGGTCCACTTTCACATCGGGATGATCACTTTCAAAATCCTTGATGATTCCGCTTACAATTTCATTGTGCTGCTTCGAGCTTCCTTCAGGCCAAAGATGCATGAACTCGATTGTTTTCTCATCTCCGGACCCATTGGCTTTCTCATCTGAACCAGAACAGCCGGTGATCAGTAACAGAGAGGAAAAAAGAGTGAAGACTGTTGTAACCGCTTTCTTATTTCTCAAACTAAATACCCCCAATATTCGTTTTTTTGAAACCAGATATGTTACTGATTTTAGATTACCACCGAAAACAATGTTTGTCTAGTGGATAAACTAAGTTTATAATAGAATTAGAAAATGGTACACTAAAGGAAAAATTGAGAAAGAATGGAGCTTCCAAATGAAAATGTCACAAACCTACAATCAGCATGTTGTCAAAAAAGGCAACAAGTCATTAGTCTTACAAACCATTCAGGAATTCACCCCTATCTCAAGAGCAGACATTGCCAATAAAACAGGGCTGAACAAAGGAACGGTCTCCTCCCAGGTAAGTGAGCTCCTTAACGAAAACCTGATCCTCGAGTCCGGTCCCGGAGTCTCAAGCGGCGGTAGAAGACCCGTCATGCTGTTATTCAACCATCTAGCCGGATACTCCATCGGGGTCGATATTGGTGTGAACTATATTCTCGGAATCCTGACCGACCTGCAGGGCAACATCAGGAATGAAAAACTGATTAAATTTCATGATTTAACGTATGAAGAAATAAAGGACGAACTGTTTACCATTGTCGATTCTCTTATTGAGTCAATGCCTGAAAGCCCCTATGGATTGGTAGGAATCGGAATCGGAGTGCCGGGAACGGTCAGCACAGACGGAGAGATTCTCCTCGCCCCAAATTTAAATTGGAAGAATATCAACCTTAAAAAGACTATGGAAGCCAAATATAACATTGCCGTTCAAATCGAGAACGAAGCAAACGCGGGGGCTTACGGCGAGAAGAAATTCGGTGCAGGTAAAGATTCCACCAATATCATTTATGTCAGTGTCGGGATCGGAATCGGCGTCGGCCTTATTTTAAACGGTCAACTCTATAAAGGAAATAACGGTTTTTCCGGAGAACTTGGCCACATGACCATTGAAGTCGATGGTCCGGAATGCCGATGCGGGAACCAGGGATGCTGGGAATTATATGCTTCGGAAAAAGCACTCGTCCATTCTGCCACAGAGCACGGCATCCAGCCGGAAAACGGCCAGACGCTTTCTCTTGAAAGCTTAAATGAACTAGCTGAAAACGGGGATGCAAATGTCATTCGTGTATTCGAAGGAATCGGCGGATACCTGGGAATCGGGATCAATAACATCATCAATATCTTCAATCCTGAACAAGTCATCATCGGAAATCGCCTGGCATCTTGCTCTAAATGGCTGGAAGAACCATTAAAGAAGAAACAAGGTCAGACTCTGTTTACGCATCAGAAAGATTTGAGCATCGATTTTTCACAGTTATCCACTCATGCCACTGCATTGGGCGTGGCTGCTTATGCAAGTGAAAACTTCTTGACCATCGATATCCAGGAAGTGTAAATCTATTTTCTATAGGAGAGGTGCAGAACAATGACAACGATTCAAAACCCGATTTTACCAGGCTTCAATCCTGACCCAAGTATTTGCCGTGCAGGAGAGGATTATTACATTGCCGTTTCTACCTTCGAATGGTTTCCGGGAGTCGGGATCTACCACTCAAAGGACTTAAAAAATTGGCGACTCGTGTCCCGTCCCCTGAACCGCCTCAGTCAATTGAACATGTTGGGCAACCCCGATTCAGGCGGGATTTGGGCCCCTGCCCTCTCTTATCGTGATGGCAGGTTCTGGCTGATCTACACCGATGTGAAAGTTGTCGAAGGACAGTGGAAGGACAGCCATAATTACCTCGTTACCTGCGAAACCATTGACGGCGAGTGGTCTGAACCGATCCATTTGAACAGCTCAGGCTTCGACCCTTCATTATTTCATGATGAAGATGGCAGGAAGTATCTCGTCAATATGCTCTGGGATCACCGCGTCGGCAATCACAACTTCTACGGCATCGTCATGCAGGAATACAGTGTGAGCGAACGAAAGCTGATCGGCAAAAAGGAAATCATTTTCAAAGGCACGGATATCAAGCTGACGGAAGCACCTCATCTGTACAAAATAAACGGCTATTACTACCTTCTCACAGCAGAAGGCGGAACGAAATACGATCATCAGGCCACCATCGCCCGCTCGAAGGATCTATGGGGACCATATGAAGTGCATCCTGACAATCCATTGATCACGTCGTTCCCTTATCCAAGAAACCCGCTGCAAAAAGCCGGACACGCTTCCATCGTTCAGACCCATACAGATGAATGGTTCCTTGTCCATTTAACAGGACGCCCGCTGCCGCAGGAAAATAAACCAATGCTTGACCCACGCGGCTTTTGCCCCCTAGGTCGGGAAACCGCCATCCAGCGTCTTGAATGGAAGAATGATTGGCCTTACGTCACAGGAGGCAACCAGCCGTCAGTAGAAATCCAGGGACCTGCTGTTGAAGAAGTTCCATGGGAAAGAGATATTGAAGAGAAGGACGACTTTAATAGTGACTCTCTGAATCTTCACTTCCAATCCCTGCGCATTCCATTGGGTGAAGACATCGTTTCATTAAAGGATAATCCTGGACACCTCCGTCTATATGGCAGAGAATCGTTATCTTCAAAATTCACACAGGCCCATATCGCAAGACGTTGGCAGCATTTCAACTTCACTGCCGAAACCAAGGTCGCCTTTAACCCGGACACTTTCCAGCAGGCAGCCGGACTAGTAAACTACTACAATACGCAAAACTGGTCTGCCCTGCAAATCACCTGGCATGAAGAACACGGCCGAATTCTCGATCTGACCGTCTGTGACAACTTCACCTTCAGCCAGTTGCTGAAAGATGACCCAATCGTCATCCCGGAAGACGTCGAATCTGTCTACTTGCGTGTAAATGTAAGCACTGCCATCTATGAATATTCATACTCCTTTGACGGAGAAAACTGGACAAAGATCCCTGTTAAGCTGGATTCTCACAAACTATCAGACGATTACATCCAGGGAGGCGGCTTCTTTACAGGAGCCTTCGTCGGAATGCAATGCCAGGACACTTCCGGACAGAAATTGCATGCTGATTTTGATTACTTTGTTTATAAGGAAGGGAATTAATCCTACTCGTAATCATAGTTGATTCTCCATTCAGGTTCCCTGTTCAATACGTTTAGATCAAAAGAAAACAAAAGGTCCGTCCCTCACCACGGTAAAACTTTACCGCAATGAGGGACGGACCTTTCTTTTATTCTTTTATCATTGTACTCCCATTACGATATGGATTTTATTCTCCCTTTTAATTTTAAATTGCCGATCACAATTCCACATAAAATGATGATAACTCCTATCCATTGTGAAAAACTGACTACTTCAGCCAATATTAGAGCGGACATGGTTACAGCCACTGGAAGTTCAGAAGCAGTTAAGATTGTGCCAAGTCCTGGTCCAACATGGGGCATGCCGATTGAAAATAAGAGAGGTGGTAAAGCAACGCCAAAAAAGCCGAGCAATAAACCATACTGTGCGACCCCCGTCAAGGTAGGTAAATCAAATAAAAACGTGGGTGGAAATATTAAAAATACGACAATTAAACCACCTGTGGAAAGGAAAGCACTTTTCAAGACGGGTGGAGAATCTTTTCCGACAGAACTGCTGAGTGTTATAAAAGTGGTAAACGTCAAAGCCGAAAGTAATCCCCAGACAGTTCCTTGCATGGATAGAACAACTTCACTCTTTGCAACTGCGCCAGCAGCTAAAATGGAGCCGATTATTAGTATGCCAATTGAGATGATTTTACCTTTAGTTGGTTTTTCTTTATATAAAATCCACTCAAATAGTGTGCCAATCCAAACAAATTGAAATAGAAAAATGATTGCAAGCGAAGCATTAAGTGTCTGCAGCGCCTGATAATAGAACACACCTGTCAGTCCAAATGGAATTCCAGATAATAATAGTTTGAAAGCTTGATTGAAAGGTATTCCTTTCTTTTTTGTAAACAGAACCAGCACCCAGGTAAGCAAAGCTCCAAATAAATATTGGCCACCTGTTACCTCTGTTACTGAAAACCCTGCTGAATAAGCAAGTTTGACAAATGTAGATAAGATTCCATAACAGCATCCACCCAAAAAAACAATCAATGCATATTGCCAAGTTTTCATTTTTTCTCCCCCTTTTCTACACATAAAAAAACCACACAATTGTCAATTGACATTGTGTGGCGAAAATAGAGCTGCCTCTATAAAAATCCACTTCCTAAAAAGGTTTTATCACTATAATAAATGTACGAAATCAAAACTACTAAAAAGACTGTTTTTATCGATAATTTTCCTAATTAATTGGAGCGGAAAACAATCATTCATCTCTTGTATGAAAGCAATCATGTTTACGACAAGATACTTTCATGCTTATTATACCATTTCCGATTGGCACTGTCAGGAGCTTGTCACTTTATTTTTCTCCAAATAATCTCTCAAGGAATCCAAATCCTTTGCGCAAGCCTTCTTAAAGACGCCTGCCATTAATTTACCGAACAATTTCGACAGTCCGGTCAGTCCTCTGATTTCACCAAGTAACGTAACCTCTGTTTGATCACCTGATGAAGTCAGCAAATAGGTAAATATAAATTCTCCTTTGCCTGTCGTCCCCTTCGTACCGTCGCATCGCAGCACAATCTTATCATGCTCTTTCAGCTCCACTACCTCAAAATGTTCTGAAGCCTCTTTGCCGAACATCTTCCTCGTTTCTTTCCACTCACTACCTTCACGGAGTGGTCCTTCATCCATCCTCTCTATTCCCACTAACCCTTGCATCCATTGTTTGGCAGATTCAAGGTCTAATAAACTCGCATATGCTTCTTCTTTGGAAACCTGGAAGATTCTTTTCACTTCGAAAGGGATACTCAAATGGAATGACCTCCTAAAATATTTCGTACTTTTGAATAGATTTGACAACTTTATCTTATTTCCTTCTTTTATTCGTTAATGGTTTCACGAAATGTTAAACCATAATAAGGCTGTACCTGAGTCCCATTACGCTAAACAGCAGTGTACCGAGACTTAGGCCCAAAGATTTAATTGACTACCGAAATCACCTTCAACTCCCTGCACAACTCTACCAATGCCTCAACATAATCGGGATACCATTGCCCAGTTTCATAGTTTGTTACATCCATTATCTCTTTTATGGTCCGCCTTCCATCCATCCAGTAAAAGATGAAGTCAGCATACCCCATCGGTGCTTTCCGTTCTATAACGTTCAGCCAGTGCAATCGTCTTTCTAAAGAGAGCCCTTTGATTTCATCCGATAATCGGATCGGGGCTTTGTAGTTTCTGCGGTAGATGCAGTTCATCCACTCTTGATCTACTTGTTCCTCACGAATTGGTTTGTCTATCGCTTCGGTTTCGGCAATTTCCCAAATCAGATCCGCTTGTCGTTGAATCATGTTTCTCATTTGCTTTAGATACTCTTGTAACCTTCTAAACCCTCTATGGTTGGCATATGTACTTAGTTGATCAAGAGATTGTTCTTCATATTGAGAAAAGAGTGCGTAAGCTTGATGGCTCTCTTCCTTCGTTCGATTCCCTTTCACCAGCCAGTCTTTCGCTTCACTTAGATACGTTCCGATTTTTCCTAAGTGATGGGATGTATAGGAGAGCCCTTCTGATTCTTCCCCAGTCGCTAAGCCATAGCCATATAGGGAGGTAACGGCTCCCACTACTTTCATCATGTTTTCATCGAGATTACTAGGAGAGTCCGACGTCGTGTGATAATGCTTGTCCGGCCATTGAATCAGCATCGGACACGGAATGCCGATCGTTGGATCTGAGATGATATAGTGATCGCTTCCTCCAGAAAACCGTGTTTTGACATAATGCACCGTACTATAGGTAGACGTTCCGGTAAAATTACTTGTATTGGTTGCCACTTCTTCCACCAGGCGATACAGATACCGGTCGACGAAGGTCGGGTTAGCCATGGGGGGCTGTTCTATACAAAGGGGACCTCCTCCTTTTGTTTGATCAGCTCCCACCATATCCAAGTTCAATCCCGCAACTGTAAGAGGGATACGATCCGGATGTTGGTGAAAATATGCGGCAGTTCCTGTCATTTCGGGCATCATCAGGAATCGGATGCCAAGCTCCGGTTTTGGCAGTTTTCCTTCTCTTATGAGTCTGGTTAAGGTCCTCATCACTTCCATTAAGGTTCCTGGTCCTGATGCATTGTCCTGTCCACCAGGGTAAGGGTGACAAAGATGACTGACGAGCAGGATCTCCTGTTCTTTTTTACCAGGAATGACATACTCGATATTTTCGAGCTGTCCTTCTTTTAAGTGTGATGTAACAGACGCTTTCATTGTGACGGTTTGATGTTTCGCTAAATGTCTGAGCTCTTCCCCTATTCGTGGGGAAACGACAAATCCGAATGACTTTGCTTCTTCCTCCGTATGCCACCAATACGAGGTATATTGCCTCGTGTCAGGCATATCCATACGGGATCGGATGGGAGTGAATTCTGCCAGATTATCGAATATGAGACCTGCACAGTGGTATTTCTCGACTGCCAGTGCATGAACGATAAACTGATTGCCCCTCACCAGTGCGATTTTCCCCTCAAGATCAAGGCCCTGATAGCTGCTTTCATTCTCTGCATCTTCAATCACCACGAGTTCAGCCTGGATCCCTCCAGGTGGTGTGGAGACACTTCGTTGGATCACAGAGATCTCTTCTTCTTCAAACCGGGCAATCCGTTTGCGCTCAGGTGTTTCAATCCAAAGTTCTGCATGTTCACATTCCCATTCGTGAAAAGAATGATGGGACAAGTACCGCTCGCCGAACTTGGCAGGATAGGACACTAATTCAGCTTCCACCCCATCCCTCTTGAGCAGCTGCAAGACTTCCTTTGCCGCTTGTCTGTATCCAGGTGATGCCTGGATCCGATGATATTGTCCAATTCTTTCGGCATATCGATAAGCCTGCCTCCCCGACAGCTCTTTTTCAATGATCGCTTTCCATTCATGAAACATTCTTTCGCCCCCCCCCATTTCTCTTTTATTCTATTATTAAAAGGATAATCTTTTAAATTTGGTGAAAGAGATCATTCCAGATTCTTATATTGTCTCCTAATGGGAAAACGGACCTGTCCCCTTGTCTATTTAGTCTTATTATTCTAATCTGTTACCTGGCGGATATGGCGCCGAGACTAACCAGCCACTCAACTAATTCGGAAGCGTTGCTGCGACGTGCGGTATCGAGTGGAGTGAGATCATCATAGCCGACCCAATTAAGATCCGCACCCTGCTCCAGGAGGTATTGAGTAACCTTCAACTGTCCACCATGACACGCCAGCCAGAATGCCTCGGTGATCTCATTGGAGGCAGGTAATTTTCTGCCCTCAAAACGTTCGTTGATGCGATCCATTAGCCCAAGTGCAGCTTCATTCCAGAGCTTGGTTTGTGCCCCGCGCTCGACTAGACGGCGTGCTGCATGCCACTGTCCAAATGCCACCGCATCGTCTAACGGAGTGCCGCCTCCGATGACTGCTCCTGTAGCCTCAATGTCTGCACCTGCATCGAGGAGAGCGTCAAGCACTTCAATGTCATTACTGCTCGCAGCCCAATGAAGTGGCGTTTCGGTGTGCGGTCCGGTGAATCGAGCGTTCACCTCTGCACCAGCACCGACCAATAAGTTCACTGTAGACGCACCATTAGGGAAGTGGCCAGGCCAATCAGTCACAACATGAAGCAACGTACGAGACATCCCCAAGCTATTGCATTTGTCATCATTATCTCTTCCAATAATTCTCGCCGTAACCAAACCTGGATTTTCAGCAAGCTGTCGCTTTAACGATTGGACGTCACCTGTATGAATCGACTTTACAACTTCACAGGTCAACGCGTCATCTTCGAAAATAAAGTCCACATTTATCTCCCCTCTCAATCAATAACATTAAACAGGAATCCTATTATTTTATAGCATAACGTAAATTTTCAAGATGCCTTACCTAAATTCCTTCCTTATATAGAATATAGCCCAAACAAAAAGACACGGTTGTTTTCAGTGGTTTACTACCGTTTTACTACTCATATATACCAGAGTTCATAATGACTACCTTCACGCTTGAATGGAACTGTACCTTTTTATATGCTTGTTCCCAATTTACTTGCTTCCACTGTTCAGGATGATTTGCTTTTAGATGATGTCCTATCCGGTACAAATCACAGTTGTGTTCTTGCAATTTCCGAATGGTTTTTTTAGCTTTTTCCGTAAGCTCCTTTGATGCGATCTTACTAAACTTCTTTCTATCTTCTTCCTGAAACTTCTCTTCGTGATCAAACTCTTGAATATGAGCAAATAACTCTGTTTTTAAATCCACAACAATTGTTCCATCCTTAGACACTTTCACATCCATATCTCTTTTTGAATCCCGAATGACTAATGTCATATAGTTTTTAACCATGGGCTTTAAATCTTGTAGGACCTTAAGTGTAATAACTGCTTCTTCAGGTTTTTGACCTGTAAATATAAGACTGAGAAACGATTCCTCTGGAGTCAATATCCCAACAAGCTTATTGTCATGAATGATTCCTGACCCTATCACATTTGGCTCATTATTAATTAATTCCAGCAAGGGAAAAATAGTCCCCATTCCTTTAGATTTGATTTCAGATTCAACGGAACCAATATTTTCTTTTGAGATGATGAATTTCTTTTCCTGACTCTTGATGATTTCTGATAGATAGGGGCCTACTAATGGATCTTTTTGAGATACAGCTTCTATCATTTTTTTTGCGCTGCCTTTAACAATTGCAAATTTAGCTGATAAATCACTTAATGGGTCCCGATAAAATAGATCCAGGAAAGAAGATATATTTTGTTCAGCCATTTCGTCACTCATTAAGACAATTTCATTTTTAGAAGCATTTAAGGTTTTAGGTATCTTTCGGTCGATATTTACTCTAGCATTTCTAACTGTGTCTCCAACCTCTGAAACCAATTTTTTTTCAACTTGTTCCCCTCCACTCCCGGCAGGTTGATCTGTTTCAGTGTTTCCTGTGAGAGACGTAATTGAAACTTCAACTTTTCCTTCTTCATATAAATCTAGTCCGACACTCATGATTAAATTCGTATCTTTTAAAAGCTCTTGATCCCAACAACCTGTTAAAAATAATGAAAGAGTAATAATCCAGAGGAGCTGCCTTTTCATTCGTATCCCCCTCTTTTCCTTTGTTTTATCAACGATAGTAGTAGTAGAAATATCGGAATACAAACTAAGGTCATGAGAGCAAAGCTTTCTAAATATTGCTCCCACTTTCTATAAAAGTCTGGATCATTTTCCCAAATGGCAATGCAATATGTAATAATAGCAGCAAACAAAACAAAACGACTATGGTTTTTTGTTTGGAACGTTTGGGCTAAGCTTTTGGAGCTTAAATACAGATATCCTGCGAATGTCGTAATGGTAGAAACAAGCCAAAATGACAAGAAAATCAAATCCACTCGCTCAATAACCTCAAATGAAATGGTTTTAAGAACATAGAGTGATGGTTCAGGAATAAACGTTATTTCTTCTGGTAAAAAAAAGATCATGGTCGATAAGGTAATAATCAAATAAAACGAGATAACATACCAGCTTGCCAAAGAAACAGTTTTTAATATCGCTCTTTCAGTACCTTTGACATATGGGTTTGCAACAATCAGAACACCAAACCCTAAAATTGGCAGCAATGTCGTTTTTGCTCCTAGGAGAATCGAAGAAAAATCTTCCTGTCCAACAGGTTGAAGATTGACTAAATTTCCATCCTTTAAGTTGATAAGCATCATGACTATAAAAAGGATATGCAAAAAAGTGGCTAACAAGTAAAAACGACTGATCGCTTTTAAACTTTGCCTGGCAATATAGACTGAGACTGCGACAAATAACAAAAGTATTACCCACTTGGGTGTTTTGGGATATGCCCACTTATTCAAGATATGACTCATATTAAGTAATAAAATGGCGTTGGTTATAATATAAAAAGCTAAATAAAATAGGTTTATTCCGTTGCCTAACCATTTCCCTAGAAGGATTTGAGTGATCTGAAAGAAATGAAGTCCTGGATAACGGGCCATTAAACACCAAAGAAGAATAATGACCAATTGTACGATAACTCCAGCGATCAATATCGATATCCAAGAATCTTTTTTTGCGTATTCATAGATATTATGGGGTAATACCAGAATACCGGTACCAATCTGTAATTGAATGGTTAAAACAAATAGTTGTGTTAGAGAAATTTTTTCTTCTTCTTTAATCATTCTTTCTTCCACCTTCTTGAATCACTTTCACGATCCAGTTGCTGAGGCTGCGGATCTTTGGGGCGCCTATTCATTTTCCAAATCGGTACTCGGATCCAAGTATCTTTAAAGTCAGTCCACCTACCTACGGATATAGGCGCTAAATAGGGGGTACCAAATGATTGCAACGTACACATGTGCATGAGCATGACAGTCAAGCCGAGGATAATACCTAAAAACCCAAAACTAGCCGCTACTATCATTAATGGAAAACGAAGCAACCTTAGAGTCGTAACCATCTCATTCGAAGGTACAACAAATGAAGCAATCGCAGTTATAGCCACAATAATAACCATAATATTAGATACCAAATGGGCCTCAACAGCCGCTTGCCCTATGACTAAACCACCTACAATCCCAATTACTGGACCAATCGATGAGGGCAAGCGAACACCTGCCTCCCTAATAAGCTCAATGGTTAATTCCATAATTGTTGCTTCAATGAGAGGCGGATAAGGAATTAATTCGATTGATTCTTTAATTGGTTTTAACATTTTCGTTGGCAAAACCTCAAAATGAAAGGCAACAATCGATATATAAATAGCAGGTAAAGTAATTGCCATTACAAAACTAATAAAACGCAGCAGACGATAAAATGAGCCCACATACCATCTGCTATTATAATCATCTGGAGATTGAAAGAACCCGAAGAATGTGATAGGCAGGATTAAGGCATTGGGACTGCCTTCTGATAGAATGGCTACTCTCCCTTCCATTAAATTATAAGCAACGCGATCTGGCCTTTGTGTGGTTAACATCTGAGGAAATGGGGAAAAAGGAGAATCTTCTATAAATTCCTCTATATAGCCTGGTGACGTGACAATATCCATATGAATCGACTGTAAACGAGTCTCTACCTCACTTACCAATTTCGGATTGACAATGTTTTTCATAAAAACAATTGAAACTTTCGTTTTTACTTCATCCCCAATCATGAAATTCTTAATGACAAGGTTCTTATTGGCTATTCGGGAACGTATCAAATTGATATTCACATTTACATTTTCTATAAAACCATAATGAGCTCCTCGGATTACCTTTTCATTATTCGGCTCTTCAATTGAACGGAGGTATTGAGATTTTGTATCAAAAGTATAAATGAAACGTTCGTTTTCAAGAATGAGTGCCGTTCTGCCATGTAACAAATCGCTTGCTACCTCATGTAGATCTGTTCTTTTGTTCATTTCCCGTGAAGGAAAAATATCAACAGATGCATGATCAGAATGATGTTGAATCGGCGATAAGATTTGTTCCTGAATGACACTCGTATCAGTTATCGTTTCAATATATAAGAGTTTTGCCTGTTTTGAGGGGAGTTGAATGTCTTGCTCTTTCAAATCATCCGATTCATTTAAGAGCTGTTTCACTATCCTGATATTATTATCTAATGATGGTGAGATGGGGATGGAGGAAGAATCTTTTCCAGTGGCCTGCTTCTTTTGAATTTTATTTTTATTCGAAAATAATACCATCTAATATCCTCCTCTCCACATCACTACAAAAATATAGTGTGTAAAAGGATTCATATATATACATTTATGCTTCGTAGTAGAGAGTCCCCTCTCCCATTTGTAAACAATGTTTACAAATTAAAACACCGTTGATTTTCTATGAATATGTGATAAACTTATTTTAGGTTATTTTTCAGAAAATTCAGGAAGGTGTGTCGCATTGATTACAAAAACAAGCAATCCCTATTCTTTTGACTCTTTTCTCGAGTCCCGCAATAGCCTCAATGCTTTAGAAAACCCTTTTTTACTCCAAGTCTACCAACGTTATAGTGATAAGGAATGGAATGAATGGTATCAAGAATTGAAAGCGTTCTCAACTATTGTTTCCGGAAAGTGGCGAGCGTTAACGGAGGAAAATGCACGAGTTGAAAATCATCCTAGGCTGAGACATTTTGATGCGCACAATCATCGGATTGATCGCATTGTCCGCCCACAGGAAATGCATGAGCTGGAAAAGGAAGTCTTTTCAGCCGGGCTCTTTTCTCAAAAGGTGAGTAAGCGGGAACGTACCATGAAAAGATTTTTGATCCACCATAATGGTGAAGCCGGGGTGGCTTGCCCCCTTGCATGTACCGATGGATTAATCGCCTTATTAGAACGGTTTCGGGATGACCTTTCTCCAGAAGTAGTAAAAATTCTGGAGCACAGCAAAGAAGGAAGGAATGGTGACTTTGCGATAGGGGCCCAATTCATGTCCGAGATCCAGGGCGGTTCGAATATACCTGCCAATGTCCTGGAGGCCGTTCCGGATGGTGATCACTACAATCTTTATGGAAATAAATTTTTCTGTTCAGCCGTACACGCTGATTATTCCGTTGTGACGGCTAAAGTGAAAAATACTGACCATGTGGGTGTTTTTATTGTCCCAACCTGGCTCGAGGGTGACAAAGAAAAGGAAAGACGGAATGGACATGTACTGAATCGATTAAAGTGGAAGCTTGGCACATGTGAGCTTCCATCTGCTGAGATTGACTATCGAGGAGCCGTAGCGTATCCGATTGGGCCCATTGAAAAAGGGGTTTCCATCGCGGTTGGGATTGTTCTTACCCTATCACGAATTGATATCGGTTTTGCGAGCGCAGCTTTCATGATGAGAGCGGCACGTGAGGCAACACTATACGCACGATTCCGGAGTGTATTCGGACGGAAGATCGATGAATTCCCTATGGCCAAGGGTCAGCTCTTGTCTTTACAAGAAGCGGCAAAGCGATCCACTGCAACTGCGTTTAAAATTTTTGAAGAGCATCTTCTTCTAGAAGAATCACCCATCCCCTTTGAAAAGAAACAACTTGATATTCGGATTTTGATCCTGATCCAAAAGGTTTTTTCTGCTAAAGAAACGGTAGAGGCATTGAAGACAACCATCTCCCTTTTTGGAGGGCATGGTGCGATTGAGGACTTCTCTTCCATACCGAGACTATTCAGGGATGCGATGGTGAATGAGCTTTGGGAAGGGCCAAGAAATGTCCTGCTTTCACAAGTCTATAGAGATCTAAAGAAGAATGAAAGTTGGTATCCACCTGAGGAATTGATCGCAAATCTACTAAATGGTCATGATCAGGAAATCATTCAACAATACAGTTCTAAACTTAGGAATCTATTATCAATTAATTTATATGATGCACCTAATGAAGAAACCATTTCTGCTGCACGTCAATGGGAACAACTTTGGTCTGACCTATTTCATTTATACCAGAGGATTGCCCTAAATGAATTTCCTGAAGCGAGTCTGATTCCTGAAGAAATCCTGGAAGCTGTTTATTAATCTATTTTAAAGGAGTGTCATGAATGAAAACGAATGTGGGAGAATGGTTACAGAATCGTTCTTATTTAATGGGCAGCAAGGAAGCCTTTGTCGGTAAGAAAGGGAGATATACCTTTCAACAAATGAATGACAGAGCTAATCAGTTTGCCCAATACCTGAAAGTCCAAGGAATGAACCAAGGTGACCGGGTAGCGTTAATTTGCAAGAATCATGAGGATTTCGTTGCTGCTTTCTTTGGCGCAGCAAAAATAGGTGTCATCACAGTCCCAATCAATTGGAGACTTCAGGCAAAGGAAACAGCCTATATCTTAAATGATTGTGGTGCCAGAGTCATTGTGTATGATGATACTTTCAGTAAAGTAATAGAAGAGATTAAGAGTGATTCATTGGCAGAACTATTTATCTGCAGTGGGAAAAGCCCTCACGACCCATCATTTGATGAAGTATTGAACACATCTTCATCAATCGTACCAGCCTATTCCTCCCACAGCGAAGACGCGATCCTTATTATGTATACGTCTGGGACAACGGGGAAACCAAAGGGTGCTGTTCTTACCCATTCAAATCTTTTCGCCTCGTCCATCGGGCTGACCCACACGGTTGATTGGTGGGAACAGGATCGCTTCTTATCCGTCGCACCCTTTTTTCACATAGGCGGAATCTCTCCAATTATAGCGAATCTACATACAGGATGTACGACCGTTCTAATGGAATACTTTGATCCGGTTAAAGTATGGCAAACGATTGAGGAAGAAAGAATTACGACCATGATGAGTGTTCCTGCCATGCTGGGTGCCATGCTAAAAACGTTAAAACACGCTAACACGGACTACTCCACCCTGCGTAATATCACATGCGGCGCATCGTCGGTACCATTGAGCATGATCAATGCGTGCAAAAGCCTTAGAATCTCCGTTCAACAGGTTTATGGAATTACTGAATATACAGGAGCCGTAACCTTCTGGAAAGAATCACTGGATCCAGAAAAGAAAGATTCAATGGGCAAACCTGTCATGCACGGTGGAATCAAAATTGTCGATCTTCATTCAAATGAAGAACTTCCTGCAGGTGAGGATGGAGAAATCCTTTGCAGTGGTCCTCAAGTATTTAAAGGCTATTGGCAAAATGACGAAGAAACCGCAAAGGTCCTTCACCATGGCTGGTACCGCTCAGGTGATATAGGCAGACTAGACGAAGAAGGTTTTCTGTATGTCGTCGATCGATTAAAAGATATGATTATTAGCGGCGGGGAAAATATATACTCCGCTGAAGTCGAAGAAGCCCTTTCAAATCATGATGAAATCATCGAATCGGCTGTGGTCGGAATGCCAGATGCAAGATGGGGTGAGATTCCTTGTGCCTTTGTCGTGAAAGTTGCAGAAAGTGACCTTACAGAAAAAGGAATCATGGAACACTGCAAAGCCCAGCTGGCTACCTATAAAGTACCAAGGAAAGTCGTGTTTGTGGACCAGCTCCCTCGAAACGCTGTCGGAAAAATCTTAAAAACCGTATTAAAGAAAGGTGACCAAGTCGCTACTTAATCCCCAAAATAACGCCTGCTCCCCCAAAGGATAGCAGGCGTTATGTTCTGAATTTGGAGCAAATGATTTCGGTGAGACGAAAGATGTGTTTCCGTACCTCTTCCTCACTTCTTCCCGGATAATTTCGAAATGTAATCAACACCCCATTTAATGATGAGAAGAAGGCATGTGTATGTAAACGCACGTCCTCTTTTATCTCCATCCCTTCAAATGAAGCATCAAATGCAGCTAACAACCTGCGCATACTCTTGTCGAATGGTTCCATCGCTTCTTCCCTTATGACATGATCCAGCATGAAATGTGTCATCATTTGAAAGAACTCATCATTCTCCAATAAAAAGGTGACATATAACTCACCCACCTTTTGGGTGGATCTTTGCTCCTCTTCCTGTATCAACCGTTCAAATGCAGACGCAATCTTCTCGCTTTGCATAAAAAAAGCCTCAATAAACAGTTCATCCCGATCATTAAAATGACGATAGATCAATGCCGGAGAAATTCCTGCCTTTTTGGCGATATCCCTAATTCCCACCTTTGAGATAGGTTGACTGCTAAACAATTCAGTCGCAGCACTAAGGATCAACTGCCGTCTAGCTTCCCTCTCCTTTTCCTTCAGCTCACTTAATGTCTTCCCTTTACTCATTGTAGTCCCCCATTATCCCTTTCTCTTTATCTTTCATTCTTCCATTATACAGTAAAGTCCATCATCTACGTATGGTGTGAGTGATCCATTTATCATCATCATTCTAACCATTTTATCTGCCCGACTAAAGTGGCCCCATCTTCCCTGATAACTTGCCAGCCGAAGGAAGGATGGTCGCCTTTTTCAGAGTTATATTGAACCTTTCACCACTACCATAACCGAGTTTCCTTCCATCAGTTAATATTATATATGGACTGTTTCACAGACTGAATGATCTCATCAAAGGCCTCTAGAGCTGATTTAGAATTCCGTTCACGAATCCCCTGGAGCAGCTTTTCATGGTAGGGGTAGCTCTGATCAAAGATGTCATCGATGCCAAAAGGCTCATTCCAGAACTCGTGAAATGTATCCCAAACGGAGTCGATGATACTTTCAAGCATCATGTTTTTTGAAGCTGCGTAAATGGCCTGATGGAAACGTGCATCGGCTTGGTTTGCAAGCTGTCGTTGCCCCGTTTGGAGAAATTGGACATATTGCTGAAGGTGATAAGTCATTTCCTCCACATCTTCATCATTCGCAGCCTTTACCGCCAGTTCGACGGCCTTTTTCTCGAGTGCCTCCCTTACCTCCAGTGTTTCAAGGAGAAAGTTCTTTTTATCCTCTACTTCGAAAGCCATTTGGATTTGAAATGGTTTACTCTCCCTGATGAACGTCCCTTTTCCATTCAATATCTCGATGACCCCTTGGGATTCAAGGAGTTGCAGTGCTTCCCTCAAGGAAGACCGGCCGATTTGCAAAAGATCTACAAGCTCAGCCACAGAAGGCAGGCGGTCCCCGTATTTTAATCCTTCATCCTCAATATATTTCTTAATTTCATCTGCTCCGATTTCTGATAAGCGTTTTTTCTTTATGGCTTTCATTCTTTCACCCCAACGAATAACCTATTTTCCTCATTATACTATTGATAGGTTTGATAAGAAAATGTACTTATTTTATATTCTGAATAATCTAACCTTTCATACAGGTTGACAGTATGATAATATAATAGCAAATAGAGTCAACATAGGAAAGGCAGATGGCATAATGGATAACTACGATACTCAAATTTGTACGCAATATGGCGATCACCCTGCTGAACATAAAGGAGCGGTATCTCCTCCGATTTATCAGACCAGTCTTTTTGCGTTCGAAAATTTTGAAGCGTTTTCACAAGCACAAACGAAAGAAAGGGAGAACTATGTCTATACACGCGGGGTGAATCCGACAACCGAACTTTTAGAAATGAAACTAGCTAAACTTGAGCGCGGAGATAAGTGTAAGTGCTTTGGATCAGGGATGGGTGCAATTAGTTCCGTCTTCTTTTCGCTCCTGAAGAGTGGGGATCATGTGCTTTTCGTCAATGACATTTATGGACCGACCAAACAGCTTCTCGCATTTTTCAATAAATTCAACATCACACATACCTCTACGTTTGACGATGTCGAATCACACATTCAACCAAACACAAGGGTCATCTACGTGGAAAGCCCTGGGACAATGAATATGAATGTCATTCACTTGGAAAGCATCTCTTTGCTTGCGAAAAAGTACGGCATCTATACAGTTATCGATAATACATGGTCGACCCCCCTTTTCCAAAAACCGTTGACCCATGGATTCGATCTTTCCATCCATTCTTTGACGAAGTATATCGGTGGACATAGTGATGTAACCGGCGGAGCTGTCATCGGGAGTCACACCCTTGTTGATCGGATCTTTGAATTCGGCTTTCAGCTGAATGGATCCACCCTTTCTCCTCACGATGCGTCTCTCATCATTCGAGGATTAAGAACATTGCCTCTTCGGATGCAGCAGCATCAGCAAAATGCTTTGATGGTGATAGATTATTTAAAAACGAAAGACGAAATTGCTAAGATTTATCATCCAAGTCTAATAAAAGGGGAAGAGTACCCTTTTATGAAAAATCAAATGAAAGGGTATTCAGGGGTTCTTAGCATTGAACTCAAGGAAGGAGGGTTTGAAAACGTCGCTGCATTCATTAATTCGTTGACGCTATTCAAAATTGGAGTAAGTTGGGGCGGCTATGAGAGCTTAGTCAACTCACCAATAAAACCACACAACGCAGATGAGCTTAAAAAAGCAGGGATCAGCACGGGCTTGGTTCGTTTTTCTATCGGTCTTGAAAGCCCTAATTCCCTGATCAGTGATTTAGAAAACGCATTCCAATCAATATCTCTTACCAAATCTTAAATCGAGGAGATGATTCATAATGAGTAAAGAGGGTATTAGACGTCCATCCGTTGGCATGGCCCTGATTCCGATCATGGTAGCCCTTGTCATTTTCATTGGAGGAATAGGAATTCTGAAATATCAAGCTGAGCTGATGTTGATATTTGCAGGCGTCGTGTTTTCCATATACGCCATTTGGTGTGGGCATAAGTGGGAAAAGATCCTTACCGTCATGGGGGAAAAAATCAAAACCGCACTGCCCGCTATCCTAATTCTATTTAGCATCGGACTGATCATCGGTACTTGGATGTTATCGGGTACAATACCATTTTTCGTCTATTATGGTCTTGAAATCATCCATCCTGGTTATCTCTATGTATTAGCTTTCATCGTTACCGCCATAGTATCTACATGTGTTGGGACATCCTGGGGATCTGCCGGTACGATCGGGGTAGCCTTGATGAGTATCGCCCAAACGATGGACGTTTCCCTTGCGATAACTGCTGGTGCCGTCGTTTCCGGAGCTTACTTCGGGGACAAACTTTCTCCACTATCCGATACGACAAATATGAGCTCGTTAGCCGCTGGTTCCAACTTGTACGAACATATCCAGCATATGATGTATACATCAATCCCTTCATCGATCATCGCCATCATAGTCTTTTATTTCGCTGGTTTAAGCATTGAATCGACACCGGGTCAACTTAGTAACATCGAAGAAATGCTTTCAGGGATCGATCAACTGTTCAACTTGAATGTCCTTGTCCTCTTGCCGGCTGTCATCGTCATTGCCGGCTCCCTGATGAAGAAAAGTCCGTTAATTGTCTTGTTCAGCTCTGCCCTGACGGCAATGATCGTCGCATTCTTTTTCCAACAAGCTACAGTTGCTCAGCTGTTCACTGCAGCTGTTGAAGGATTCAATGTTGAAATGGTGACTGCTTCAAACCCGGGTCTCGATCCTACTGTCATTTCAGAATCGATGCAGGGGCTCCTGAATCGCGGCGGCCTGTATTCAATGTATAATGCCACTTTCTTTGTGTTTTGTGCCTTTTTCTTTGCAGCAGCCATCGAGGTTTCACAGGCTCTGAATGTCGTCCTTGAAAAAATCATCTCTTATCTTAAGTCAATAGGCAGTGTCATTTTTGCGTCACTTGTCACTGGCTTTGCCGTCATCAACTGTACCTCCAATGCCCTGGTGACATACTTCCTAATCAAAGACATCTTCGGAGATGTTTATAAAAAGAAAAAACTGCATCCGGTTAATCTATCCAGAAGCATGGAAGATTCTGTAACGATCACAGAAGCATTGATGCCATGGACAGTTTCAGGTGTCTTCATGGCCACCACCCTTGGAGTGAGCAACTTCGAATTCTTACCGTGGGCCATTTTCAACCTTGGCGGATTTGTCTTCTCCCTCTTATACGGCTTCTTGGCTCCATACTCGAACAATTTCGGTATTCGAAGTTTGACTGAGAATGAAGTTGAAGAAGACATGGAATCCTCCAAAAAGATTATCTAACAAGGACTAGCTGCATGGCTCAATATTTAGAAATTCCGATAGAAATAAAGAGGCTGTCCCCAAAGATAATCCTTTGGGGACAGCTTTTTTCGATTATATCAACATTCGATTCATTTATATTGTGGGTCGCAAACAAACATTTTCACCGTCGCCTCGTTCCCCTTCACCCTCGAAGTACTGAGGCGAATAACCCTGTTACCCTCTTTTCTTTTTTCTATTTTTCAAAAACGCAATAAGAAGAAGAAGGATGGGAATGATCACAAAGAGGGGCAGATGAAAGACAAACATCGTTACCTTTAGTCCTTCATGGATATGCTCTTGAAAATTGCTCGCAATCGTCATCGACATAAATAAAACGACCAGACCCAAAGGATAGGATAGTCGTGAAGGAGATTTAATCTTAAATAAGCTGGCTGAGCCTATGACCGCTGCATAAAACAACATGCTTATCTTAAAAAAAATCCCGATCACTAAGGCAAGCATAAAAAACACATCCAGCCGTTCTAAAAAATCTGCTACTTGGATGGTCTGAACCGTACTAAGAAGCGGAAATTGTGACCGTGCAGTCAGCCCCACACCAAGCACACTAATATTAATGAGCATCGTAAGAATGAGATTGATTCCACTTAATCCCGTTGCACATATCATCGTAAGCTTTACTTTCTTGGGATTATTCATGTACGGCAAAATCATCGTAAATACAATGGCTTCTGTAAACGGGAAATATAAGGTTTGAGTAAAAACCACTTTCAGGACAGGTGCAATCCCTTATTCAAGTACTGGCTGTAAGTTGGTTAAGTCAATTAGACCAGAACTTACGATCAATACAAATCCAACAACCGAAAGGAGAAACATAAGCATAAAAAGCAGTTCTCCTGATCGGCCGATGACCTCTATTCCTTTATGGATCGTATAAATAATGACAAGCATTAACAGTGCATTGGCGATGAATAAAGGCGTTTCTGGATAGGCAAAGGTTAACAGCATTTCCCCAAAGTCACGAAGAACCCTCGAGGCATCATACATAAAGAAAAAAAGATAGAGGAAGGCAAGCACGGTTCCCATCACTTTACCGAGAATCTTTTGCATGTACTCGGTAGGCAAAAGATCGGGATAATACCAATAGAGTTTATGATAGACTAATAAAAGAACGAAACTGACGACCATTCCAAGCAGAATGGCCAACCAGGCGTCCTGTTTTGCATCTATGGCAAGAGGTACGAGTAAAGCACTCCCCAGTTCAAACAGAACCATTAAGACAAAGAGCTGCCTGGCACTAATTTTGGCTTTCTCCACTCCACTGGTACCCCCTTTCCCTCACTATTGATTATCATTTAAACTTGAAAGAAACGATTTGTTTCGTAATCCAGCACGACGGATATAGGCTTCCACTTTAATATCCACCTTTAATTCCGGAAAGTACACATCGTTCCACATCGGTTTTAGCTTCTTCCACTCACCCGGACTGGAACGTCGGATGGCTTCGCCAAACCCAAAGATATCTGCTTTATTTGTTTGAGACTGTTCAATCGCATTTGTAATTTCTTTTTTAACCTCTTTCTCCAGCTCTTTTTCCATCTTTGAAATCACCTTGACATCTGTGATATCTACAGGTACATTCATTTCCCCTATGCTTCCTTCCGCACGTGTATGAATAGAGATATGGGGCTCTCCATTCTTCACTTTCGCAGATACGGTTGTTTTTTGACGGACTGTTTGATAGGCGATGGCTTCCTTTTTTCCTTCCCAATCAATGTTGATGTCTGTTCCTTGGATTTCATCTCTGATCCATACAGTTCCTCTTGCCGTTTTCCCATCATACCAATCCACTAATTTCCCTTCTTTTATGATTCCGATTCCGCTGGCTTCAAGGGTGGATTCAGGCTCACTTTCTTGAATGTTCTCTAACTTACTCGCATGCTTGGGATCTCCTACAAGACGAAATCCTGATACCACGGTTGCTTCATCAGCGGATTGCAGTCCTTTCATCACGTCTTGGATCGACGTCTTGATGGTCTCTCCCGATACCTTTTGTGAGAATTCTAATGTTTTCAGCACCTTATTCGCTGGGATTTTATCAACGGGTGTTAATGTTTTCACGAGGTCTGCTGCAGATGATTGATTGGCAATCACCATGGTTGTAGTGATTCTAAATTCATGATCTCGATCGATTGCGTCGATTAATGTAGCTACACCTTCTTCTCTTGCAAGGTTCTCCCCAACCACCACCAGGTTGGCATGAGCATAATATAATCTTCTGGAAATTTTGCTTGAAGCACTCCTGCTTGCTTCTACTAAATTATTTCCAGTAGCTGAATAGATGGTAACAGGTGGGCTTTCTGTCCCACCACCTCCCCCTTGCATGCCTCCAGCCACGTTCCCTGGATTAATAATTTGAAGGGTGATTGCATATTTTCCGTCTTCCGTCTTATCTACTCCCATGGCTGCCACGATAGCAAGATCGGTTAGCTCTTTTTTGCTCCAACATCCGGATAGCAAGACGTTCATTGTCACCCATATTATAAGGAAAACCAACTTATGCTTCATTGTTGTCACCTTCTTTAAAATCCCGATTAACCATTGCACGGGATGCAGGAGGCTGAGGACGCGAATTCTTCCCTTCCCGTACTGTATTGGCACTAATTAAGCGGGGTCTTTGTCTTAGTGACCACCATGGTAATCTTACAAACGTATCTCCATTATTCACAGGAATAAAGGGAGCAAATGGGGCCATGTAGGGCACACCGAATGAACGTAAGCTGCATAGATGGACGACCATCATCAAGAGGATCAAAATAATTCCGTAGAATCCAAATGTTGCAGCACCAACCATAAACAAAAACCGGATTAAACGAGCTGAAATGGCCATATCAAAAGAAGGTGTCGCAAAACTGGCAATCGCTGTGATTGATACAATAATGACCATGGCTGGTGACACAATACTCGCCTGAACGGCTGCTTGTCCAATAACAAGTGCACCGACAATGGATACAGCCGAACCAATCGCTTTAGGCAGTCGAATTCCTGCTTCCCGTAAGATTTCAAACGTTACTTCCATCAGAAGAGCTTCCACGAATGCAGGAAAAGGAACGGATTCCCTCTGAGCTGCAATGGCAACAATGAGCGTTGTCGGCACCATTTCCTGGTGGAAGGTGGTGACAGCGACAAAGGCAGCAGGGGCAATAAGCGAAATCATAAACATCAAAATGCGTAAAAGCCGAATCGATGTTGCAATATCGAAACGGGCGTAATAATCCTCAGCCGATTGAAAAAATTGTATAAACAACGCAGGTGCAATCAGTACAAAAGGTGTTCCATCGACAAAAATGGCAATTCGTCCTTCAATCAGATTCCCTGCCACTACATCAGGTCTTTCGGTGTTAAAAATAGTTGGAAAGGGAGACAATGTTTGATCTTCAATTAGTTGCTCAATATAGCCTGATTCCAAAATACTATCAATGTCAATCTTATTTATTCGCTGACGAACTTCTTCAATAACCTGTTCATTGGCAATTCCATGTATGTACATAAGCGTCACATCGGTTTTGGTTACACGGCCAACCTTCACGGACTCCATCCATAAATCAGGGGTCTTAATGATGCGCCTTACCATGGCTGTATTGGTCTCAATCGACTCTGTAAACGCCCCTTTTGGACCACGGACCACCATTTGAGTGTTAGATTCCGAAATGGAGCGTTTTTCTCCCCCTTTCGTGCTTGCACTCAAAGCCTTAGAAATACCATCCACCAGGACCAGGGTGTCACCTGCCATTAAAGATGAGAACAGGTCTTCCCATGTATTAAGGGATAACACGTTACCAACCGTCATCATGTCCTCAGAAATCAGTTCTAATGCATCGTGCTCATTCAATTTTTCTTTATCATCATCTTTCATCATGGTTTGCAATAAGAACTCTTGAATCGTTCGATTGTCTACTATTCCTGCGATATAGACAATTGCTGTTTTAATATCGGAATCTCTCCCCATTTTCAGATGACGAACGACGAGGTCTGAACTGTTTCCTGTTTTCTGTCTAATGATATCAAGGTTGTCTGACAATGAATCTTGTATATGTTCTACCGAGTGATCAGCAGCTTGATTTTCAGCATTCGACTGGTGGTTCTTTTTTGGTTTTCGACCTTTAAAGAACGAAGGCATAGATTCAGGCACCCTTCTTTTATTTTTTATTACTTTAACCTTATCAGGGGTTTTTATGTAATTATTAACAAAGATATGACTGAATGATTCTAGTCCAAAGAGAAGAACCTAGTAGGAGGAGTTGATCGGCATGAAAATCATGGGCATTGCCCTTTTAATGATGGTATGTTTAATGGCTTTTTCTCTAAGTCTCGATATTCTCCAAGGGTTTGATGTTTCAGACGCATTGTACAATGCCGTACGTCCTTTTCGAGTAATGGAAATAACGGAAATATTCGTCCTCTTTTTTCTTCTTTCGATTTTTTTGGTTGAAACTGCCTATGTTTTTATAAAGAAGAGAAACGAAGACAAGTAAGTATACTTAAGCAAAAAAGAGATGAGCCTCTAAAAGCCCATCTCTCCTCTTCTATATATTCTCTTGCTTCAATCCTTCAATGATATTCTGCTTCTTGACCTTTCCGATTGAATAAAGCATCGCCGAGCTGACGACGATGAATATCGCTGCGATGACGGATAGGATATCGAACCACGGAAGCACGAACCCGTAATCGAAGGTCTCTCCGACAGATTTGTGGATCAGATACATGACACCGATACTGATCGGCAGCCCGTACAACAAGGCCTTGACTCCGTAAAAAATGCTTTCATAGTTAATCATTTTATTAAATCCTTTTGGGGTCATCCCAACAGATTTCAGCATGGCGAACTCTCGTTTTCTCAATGAGATGCTCGTTGAAATCGTATTGAAAATGTTCGCGATGGATATCAATGAAATCAGTGCGATGAACCCATACGTGAAGACTGACATGAACAGGATGAGCTGTTCTTCTTGCTGCCTATCTTGATAGACATTGTAAATATACAGATTCGATGGCAGCACTTCTTCAAGGGCTTTCTGGGTTTCCATCGGATCAGTACTGTTAATATATAATTGACTGCGGACTTCCTTTTTCATCTCTTCATCCATCAAGGCGTCCATCGTTTTCACCGGCACAATGACATCCAATCCGCCTATCACTGAGGTACGAGCCCCCATAGGTACTTTGTCTGTCGTGGCCCCGATTGTAAACGATCCCAAAGGTTTCGATTTCTCTGTAGCATAGTCTGTGAAGATCAAATCGAGGACGTCTCCCGGTTCAGTTACGATCGATTTGGCGTTGATGAACTTGGATTTCGTTAGATCATAATAGGAAATCTGATCAATGACGATGGCTGTTGGCTTTTCGGGATCGTCGAACATCTCGAGATCTGCGCCTGCTTTTTTGGCAAAGTCTGTAAAGCTCTGTTCATCCAATCCATGGAAGTTAACATAGTATTGATAGCGTCCATCATCAAGGGAGATGTTATCCCTTTTGATCATGTCTTTCAATTCTTGAGGAAATTTGTCTTTGTCAATAAGCACAGTCGGGTTCAGGCTTTTATGGATGCTGTATGCTGTGACATTTTCCATGTGAACCAAGTCTTCCAACTGATCTGTATCCCCAGTATTGGCGGATACGGAAATATCGAAATTCGTGCCCTCCTGGGACATGACTGCCGATTTCTTCAGATTATCAGTAAAGAAAGACACGGATAAGAAGAGAACGATACTAATCACAAGGGAAAAAATCGTCGCATGGTAACGTCGTTTATTCCGTTTCAGATTCTTCAATCCGATTTCCGCTTCCAGCCCGAACAGCTTTCGGACGAGCTTGGACGTTTTGACCGTCTTACCAGTCAATTTGACATCCTGCGTCTGCCGGATCGCATCGATCGCTGAAATCTTCGATGCTTTTCGTGCAGGGATATACGTGGAGATGAATATCGTCACGCTTGAAATCAGGCATGAAACCAGAACCGTTGACGGTGTGACGACCACCTGAAGCCTCTCCGAAATGCCCAATGCCCCGTCAATGTAGGTGTTGATGAACCAAAAGGTAGCTCCGATCCCAAATGCCCCTGCCAATAGACCAAGTGGGATGCTGATGACTCCGATGATCATCCCTTCGAAAAAGACGGAATTTCTCTTCTGTTTCTTCGTCGCACCCACACTCGACAGCATCCCTAAGTGTCTGGCACGTTCGGATACACTGATGGCAAATGCATTATAAATAAGCGATACCGAACCAATGATGATGACTGCCATGATAATCCCGAGTAAGGAAAACAGGGTGAAGCGGAGGTTGTCATTGTCCGTTACACCGTAGTAGCGCAAAAGTTCATCGTTGAAAGCTACTTTCTCGATTCCATTCTCTTTTGCCAGGTTTCCAGCATGCTCAAATACGGATGAGTCCACTTTGTCCAGCACCACAATCGCATCCACCATATCTGACTTATTCAATGAATTCATATCGATATAGCCGAGCACCGTATAACCGGGAGACCATGCCGGTTCCCATGATGGACTTTCTATGATGCCCGTCACGGTAAAGGTCTCCGTGGAGTTCACTTCTAGCCTTTCAATAATGCCCTCTTCATCCCGTTGGAGCGGGTCATTCTGTCCTAATGGTTCGCCTTCCCCCTCCATCATCCGGGCCCCAATATCCAGTTTGATCTGGTCCCCGATCTCGTACTTAACTCCGGCATCATTTTCGATTTGCTCGGAAATGACCACTTCCTGTTCATCGGAAGGCAGGCGGCCTTTACTCAACTCGACCGGAAACTGCTTCAAGCCTTCTGCATTATATTCTTTTATAAATAAGTAAGGCTTCTCTTCCACCTTGGCCCCATCGAGTTTTGCATACCCAAAGTCATTGGATAGGAGCAAGTCTCCTGTATCTTCGTCATTCGCTATCGCTTCGATTTGATCGGGGCTGACATTGTGATATTTGGCATGCCATTCGCCATTGTCGGCTATCGATTGTCTTTTCATAATGTCCAGGAATGAAACGCCGAGTGTCGCAACGGCCATGATCATCGACACGGAGATGATCACCCCGGTGATGGTCACAAGGGTTCTTCTTTTGTTTTCTTTCAGGTGCCTTAACGTCAGTTTGTTGATGATATTCACGGGCGGATCACCTCATCCTTTGCGATCCTTCCATCTGCGATTTCGATCACACGATCAGCCTGCAGGGCAATCCGTTCATCATGGGTAATGATGATCAATGTCTGGTTATAGGTCTTGTTGAACATTTTTAACAGTTCGATGATTTCGGTAGAGTTCTTACTGTCGAGATTTCCTGTCGGCTCGTCCGCGAGAATGATGGCGGGATTACTGATCAGCGCTCTCCCGATGGATACGCGCTGCTGCTGTCCTCCGGATAATTGGTTCGGTAGATGATTCAGCCTCTCATGAAGGCCCAATGTCGACACAAGATCAGTCAACTGCTTTTGATCTACATTATGCTGATCCAATAACATGGGGAGGGTAATGTTCTCTTCCACCGTCAAGATCGGGATCAGATTGTAGAACTGATAGATCAACCCGATCTGCCTTCTTCTGAAAACGGCCAGCTGGGTTTCATCCAATTGATAAATATCGGTTTGATCGATTAGCACTTTCCCGCTTGTCGGACGGTCGACGCCTCCAAGCAGGTGAAGCAAGGTAGATTTCCCCGATCCAGAAGGACCGATGATGGCGACGAATTCTCCTTTTCTCACAGAGAATGAGATATCATCCAGTGCCTTGACCGCCGTCTCCCCCTTGCCATATATCTTAGACAGATTTTCAATTTGTAAAATATTCATTTGGTACCTCCATAATGTTGATGTAGACCCTAGTATATCTGTCCAATATGACTTTAAAGTGACTAAGAAAGTGACAATTTATTCACTTTAGGGGGTACGGGGAGCAAGAATAACTAATTCCTATTTATAAAATTTAATTGAAAATTGGGTACCATTTCCTTTTTCACTTCGGACCTCAAGATCCCCCTGCTGACTGGTAATGATGCTGTAGGCCATGGCAAGACCGATTCCGACACTTTCTTCGCTAGCATTCTTGCCTTTGTAAAAACGCCTGAATATGTATGGAAGATCTTCTTTAGGAATCCCGTCTCCATTATCTCCAATGGTGATTTCAGTATAGAGCGGATTCTCCAAATATGAAATGGAGATCACCCCTCCATCTCCCGTGTGCTCCACAGCATTTTTCAGGATATTGATGAGGGCTTCGGCCGTCCACCGAAGATCACCTGTGAAAGTGACCGATTCGTCCCCACTTACATTCAGTACCTGCTCTTTAATATCCATTGGAATCAAGACAGGCTGCACGGCACTCTGAATCAGATCCCGGACGGCCACCTTGTCTTTCTTAAACACGATGGTTCCTGCATCGATCTTGGATAGTTTCAGAAGCGAAGAGACAAGCCACTCGATCCTTTCCAATTGCACCCGGATATGTTGAGTGAATTCGGCACGCTTGGATTCCTTCAATGTGCTGTCACTTAAGAGGTCGGCCATCACCATCATCGAGGTCAAAGGTGTCTTCAGCTGATGCGAGATATCAGAAAGGGCGTTGGTCAAAGTAAGTTTGTCCTTTTCTAAAGAAGAACGATGCTCAGACAGCATCAAGGTCACCTTATAGATGTCATTCTTTAATATGCTGAGCTCTCCTTCTTGGTTATCCCGGACATCGAGGCTGTCATCGCCGCTGCTGATCTTCCTCAAGTAACCCGAAAGCTTTCCAATTTCCCGGTATCGCCACCTTGTAAAGAAAAAGCTGCATCCCACGAGCAAGCCGGATGTGACCAGCACAAACAATGCAACCCGAATCGAATAAAGAAAACCTGCCAATACCGATGCTCCGAGACTGATGAATAAATGGCTGATGAAAAACCATTGAACCTCCCGATTCCTCCACATATCAATCGCCTGCCTTATATCCCATACCGCGAACGGTCTTGATGATCGTTGGTCGCTGCGGATGGTCCTCTAACTTCTCACGGAGCCTCTTGATATAAACAGTCAACGTGTTATCATTGACAAAATCACCGGCCACATCCCAAATTCGATCGAGGAGCTGAGCCCTCGTCAACACCTGTCCGACATGATTCGCAAAGATGAGGAGAAGCCGGTATTCCAAAGCGGTCAATACTACCTCATCACCATTCTTATACACTTTCCCCTCCAATGTGTTAATCCTGATATCCTCAATATCCATCCACACGTTTGCCTGTGACGGCTTTTTCTGATACCGCCGGAGCACCGATCGGATACGGGAAAGCAGCTCACGGACCCGGAACGGCTTCGTGATATAATCATCCGCTCCCATATCCAACCCCATCACGACGTTCACTTCGTCATCCAGCGCTGTCAAAAAGATCACCGGCTTATCATCCCGCTTCTTCACCATCTCACACAAATCATAGCCGCTCCCATCAGGAAGCGACAAATCAAACAAACACAAATCGATTTCACCTAACCGATCATCAATCATAGCTTTTGCAGACTCCGCATCATAACAAACAATTGTTCCATATTCCTCCTGACGCAACGAATACTCCAACCCAGCCGCAATCGTCCAATCATCCTCTACCAACAACACTTTCATATACATACACCCTAACCGTCATTCATTTTTATTAACATATTTTATCATGGAAGCGGGATCCAGGGACAGGTTCCTGTCAGTCGATGCTTTTCCCTTTCCCTTGAAATCTGTTTCATTCATGTTATTCCCCGTCGACTTCCTCTTATTCTATAAGGAGCCTTCTACTTGATACATTTTCCATAAAAATCCGTTGATTCAACACTTCTCACTTTGAATCAGACTCCTGGTCCACTATAATATAAATAAGAATTATCATAATAATCTAACTTCTTATCTCTAGCAAATGGTAATGGTTTACTCGACCCTTGTCCCATACTTGAAAGGAGAAATGTAAATGGAAAATAACAATCGCCCTGACCAAAAGGATCACTCAGCAGCTGCAGGACAGTGCCCTGTCACCCACCACAAGGATAGCGCCATCACGACAACGACGGCCCCGGGTGGTACGACGAATAAAGACTGGTGGCCGAACATGTTGAACTTGAATATCCTTCGCCAGCATGACACAAAATCGAGCCCGATGGGGGAAGACTTCAATTATAAGGAAGAATTCTCGAAGCTGGATTACGATGCCCTGAAACAGGATCTCCATAACCTGATGACAGACAGCCAGGACTGGTGGCCGGCTGACTACGGTCACTACGGCCCATTCTTCATCCGGATGTCTTGGCATGCTGCAGGTACATACCGCGAGACGGACGGACGCGGAGGCGGTTCATCAGGTTCACAGCGCTTTGCCCCGCTCAATAGCTGGCCGGATAATGTCAATCTTGATAAAGCCCGCCGTCTGTTATGGCCGATCAAGCAAAAGTATGGAAACAAAATTTCATGGGCGGACTTGCTCGTCCTGACAGGTAACGTGGCCCTTGAGTCCATGGGCTTGAAAACATTCGGATTCGGTGCAGGACGAGAAGATATCTGGCATCCTGAGGAAGATGTGTATTGGGGAAATGAGAAGGAATGGCTTGCTGACAACCGTTACTCAGGCGACCGTGAGCTAGAAAATCCACTCGCTGCCGTCCAGATGGGTCTCATCTACGTGAATCCGGAAGGTCCAAACGGTGAACCGGATCCACTGGGAAGCGCCCGTGATATCCGCGATACGTTCGGACGAATGGGAATGAACGACTATGAAACCGTGGCCCTTATCGCAGGTGGTCACACATTCGGGAAGGCCCATGGAGCCGGTGACGCATCTCTTGTCGGTGATGATCCTGAAGCTGCGGATCTTGAGACACAAGGATTCGGCTGGATCAGCTCACACGGAAGTGGAAAAGGACGCGACACGATATCAAGCGGTGTCGATGGTGCCTGGACGACGAATCCGACGAAGTGGGACAATGGTTACTTCGACCTCCTATTCGGCTATGAGTGGGAGAAAACGAAGAGTGCGGCAGGCGCGTCCCAATGGGCACCGGTCGGCATGACGGAAGAGCATATGGCACCGGACGCCGAAGATTCATCGATTAAAGTGAAGACGATGATGACAACCGCCGATATGGCGTTACGTACGGACCCGGACTATGAAAAAATTTCCCGTCGTTTCCATGAGAATCCGGAAGAGTTTGCCGATGCCTTCTCCCGCGCCTGGTTCAAACTCCTTCACCGCGACATGGGGCCGAAAGCAAGATACTGGGGTCCAGAGGTTCCGGATGAAGAGTTGATCTGGCAGGATCCGGTTCCTTCGGTGGATTATGATCTATCTGAAGGTGAAGTCGCCTCTCTGAAAGAAAAGATCCTCAACACAGGATTAACCGTAAGCGAGCTGGTAAAAACCGCTTGGGCTTCAGCCAGCACTTACCGCGGTTCCGATATGCGCGGAGGCGCGAACGGTGCACGTATCCGTCTCGCTCCTCAGAAAGACTGGGAAGCGAACGAACCGGAACAGCTTGAAAAAGTCCTGGGTGTTTACGAAGACCTTCAAAGCAAGCTGGACAAAAAAGTCAGCCTGGCTGATTTGATTGTTTTAGGAGGAAACGCAGCCATCGAAAAAGCCGCTAGTGACGCCGGATTCGAGGTAACCGTTCCATTCTCTCCTGGCCGTGGCGATGCAACGGCCGAGCAGACCGATGTGGAAAACTTCGGTGTACTTGAGCCCGTTTCAGACGGATTCCGTAACTACCAAAAGCAGGAATACGCTGTCAGCCCGGAAGAAATGCTCGTGGATAAATCACAGCTACTAGGTCTGACTGCGCCGGAAATGACCGTCCTTCTCGGAGGTATGCGTGTTCTTGGCGCTAACCACGGTGATGCGGATCACGGCGTATTCACAGACCGCGTCGGTGCATTGACCAACGACTTCTTCGTGAACCTGCTGGACATGGGCATCGAGTGGAGACCGAACGGATTCAATCAATATGAAGGACGTGACCGTCAAACGGGTAAAGTGGTTCGTACGGCATCACGCTTTGACCTGGTGTTCGGTTCCAACTCTGTGCTTCGTGCTCTTGCTGAAGTGTATGCGCAGGATGACAACAAAGAGAAATTTGTCCGTGACTTTGTTGCCGCTTGGGTAAAGGTGATGGATGCGGATCGGTTTGATTTGAGATAAAGTGAACACGCCTCCTCCCTGTTGGGAGGAGGCGTGTTTTTTTGATGTGACTGGCAAAGACTTTTCAACCTTTTTTAGTAAAAATTTCACTTAAAATGGATGACTTGCGGCATAGGAACCTGAATCTTTCTCATTCAGCTGACCAATCTCCAAAAAAAGGTCTCTTTATATCGTTAAACTCTCACTTTCACGTACAACTTCAGGATTCTTTTCCGTCCGCTTCTCCAACTTATAAACCAACACCCCGCCAATCAACAGACCGATCCCAAGAATCTTCTCCCAGGAAAGTGCAGACGGTTCAAAGCCGAACCATCCACCTGTATTGACGATAAAGGCAATGGAGATTTGAGAAATAAGTGCGATCGAGATCGCATACGCCGGTCCGATCAACGTGACTCCCCTCATCAGGAAGAACACGATCCCGACTCCGAATACCCCGCTGAACAGAAAGACAGGATTGACCCCGCTGAAGTCCAGCAGACTTTTATCTTCCATTGTATAAAATACCGGCAGAGAACATACAAGGCCGAGGCCGAGGACAAGGCTCGTCGTTGCCCATGGGCCTGTTTTTTCACTGACTCGTGCATTAAAGACATTTTGCAAACTGATTAAGATTCCTGCCATGATGGCTAATCCGATTCCGATCATCTTTAGACCCTCCTTATTCATAGATGTTTCCTTTCGCAAGGATGCTGAGTTTTTCAAGATCTTTGATGGTGATGGAACCGTTGACCCGTTCGATTAGGTCGTCGGTTGCCATCTTCTTTAGTACCCGGTTCAGGTGACGGTAGCTGGTACCGATCCATTCGGCGAGCTCCATGAGATTGGACGTATGCATTTCCTGATGGAACATGGTCCCTTCGCCTGCTTCAGAAATGGATAGCAAATAGCTCGCTAATCGTACTTCGACGGGATACAGCATATGCATGCTCGTTATATGTGATTCCGTATAAAACTTGTGGGCAACTGTATCAAATAGAAAACGCATGATCGCTGGATGCTCCTTCTCAAGCCTTGAGAGATCCGTGAACGGAACTGATAAGAACACCCCGTCCGTGACGGCTTCCACTGAATTGAGAACCGCAGTACCCTTCGCATATTCCACATCCCCGATCAGGGCCAGGGGACGCTTGAATCGATTGATCAATAGCTTCCCTTCAGGTGTATGGGTGAATATCTTGATTTTCCCCTCCATGAGGAAGTACAGTTCATGGAGCTCTTCCCCCGTCGAAAAAGGATTGTCCCCTTTTTCAAAAGAATACATCTTGATATGCTTTCTGAAATCCGCCGGAAATAACTCATCCAGCTCGAATTGTTTTATATAATGATTGGGAGCAGCCCCTTGTATTTCTTTCATCGTTAGACTCCTTCTTCTACAATTGGAAAAGGACGACCCCTGCAAGCATCATCGAGAGTCCGACTGCCTGCCTCGGCGTAACCGGGATCTTCTTCTCCCCGAACCATCCCCGTGACTCAATGAGGAATGCAGTCCCGATTTGTGCAACGAGAAGGATCGCAATGGCCGATGCCGGACCGATCATGTGAATCGCCGTCAGTTCTGAAAACACCACGATCACACCGAACGATCCCCCGATCAAATACAGGAACGCCACCTTCCTGAAGCTCTTTCCTTTTCCATCTCTTACTTTCATATATATCGTCATCGCAATCGTAAAGGCCACAAGGTGTACCATCGAAGTCGTATGCCACCCGCCGATCGCGTCACTCATCCTTGCATTGAAGATTCCCTGCATCGTGATACAAAGTCCACCAAGCAGCGCAAATAAAGCACCTTTCATCGTTCATCCTCCTATTCTTTGTTCTATTAAATAGGAGGTTGGCGTTTTTCGAAAGGACATATGTCCTAAGGGTTGCCGATTTGGTGATTTGGTAAACCATGAGCCCAGGGGACAGGTATCTTGGCTACCTTCAAAGCACCTAGACAAATTTTGGCTTCCGGTGTTCCTGATCACCCTGAAATGCAGAACAACAGATTAAAAGGATAATAATTGGAAATAATGGTAGTAAAAAAAGGATGACAATGAATGCAGAATCTCTTTGAAACCGCTTTTGATTACCTGCGAACCACCTTTGATACAGAACCAAAGACACCTCCACATATCGGTGAAGCGATGGGATGTTGGATCTATTTCACTGCCTTGGCAGAAGAAGTACCTGTCCTCGAAGCTTCATTAAATACAACGACAGACGACGATTTAATCCAACTCATTAACAAATCAAAGAAGCTTGGGCAACACCAATTGAATATACTTCAACAATTCATGGTAGAAGAAGGCATACCCCTATCGAAAACGTCAGAAACCAGACCTAAATCTGACCCCAACAGTATTCCCTTAGGGGCCAAAATGACAGATGATGAAATCGCTAACTTTATCTCCATTAAAATTGCCTCGAATATTGTGATGTGTGCCACAAACATGAGCCAAAGCGTTCGTAATGATATGAGTCTCATGTGGTCACGATTTCAGACTGAAAAAATGGTGCTTGGTATGGAACTGAAAACAGCTATGCGCAAAAGAGGATGGCTAAAGGTACCACCGTACTATTATCCTCCAGGGGTACCTAAAAACCAGTAAGTACAATCATATGGAAAGAAGCTGAAGATCCTTTTCTTGATCTTCAGCTTTTGTGACTTTTCCCCTTTAACCAATCTATTTTTTACAAGTAATTGATGATCGATAAAAAAGTCAATCAATACCGATGGGACTGACCTCTTGGCTTTAATTTGAAGTACAACCCAGGAGTCTCCCAATATTCATAACCATCAACACCATCATGATCATCACAATGATATAAAAAATACTGCTATGAATCATTCCTGTAACCATTTGAAATCCAACAAACAGCAGTAGAAACGACGCATTCCAGATCAATTTTATCTTGCTTACCTTTCCCTCATTAATACCCTTACTGAATCTGGGGTAATAGATTCCTAAACCCAGCAGGATGAGGATTGTCGATAGATTAATGAAAGTTGTGAAATCTCCAAACAGATTCATCCTGCTGATAGAAAAATAGAAAAGAATTAAATACAATACCAGTAGGAAAAGGTTGAATCTGATTATGTTTGTCATGCTATTCCCTCCTAAATTGCCAAGGTACCTTGTGTCTACTAACTCTTTTTCGAATCAATCCCCACCACCAAACGATCACATATATATAACCGAACAGACTTTTCCCGAAAAATTGAAAAACTGGATCCTATTTCAGACCAATCTGCCTCTGTTGCACACCCCACCAGTGCCACCGAATGTACAGCTTTCACGAATCAGTCAAGGTGACGTAATAATATCCCACATCCTCTATAGCTGCCTTCATCCCTATAAAAGACGTAATGCCATAATACACCGCACCCAAAGTCAAACAAGCTATGATCACCCCACTTACCCGGGGGATATGGTTGGTTTTTTTATAAAAGACCAGTGTCGTAATGCCGACAATGATAAGGTAGCAAATCGATAGAATGAGCCCGAATTTGTGACTGTCCAGATCATTCACAGCCGTTCGAAAACGGTCCAGATGATCTTGATTTTCCTGGTTCTCGTCGATCGTCACTAAGTGACCTTGATAACCGATTTTCCACGTGAATGTATTATCCCCTTTTATGACCGCGTATTGATAATCACCCGAACTTCCTTCCCCTATCACAAATGGTGCCGCCGCATAGATATGGACGGGAAGTAGGGTGATAAGCATCGTAAACAGGACAAGCAATCGTTTATTCAACTACATCTTCCTTTCTATTAGAACCTCAATCTTTTCCCTTGACAAAAAAAAGTAAATATATAATAATAAATATCGAATTAGAATTATTATAATCTATTAATGATTCTCAATCACACAAACCACTAGGAGGAATTTACACTATGTCATTAATCGGTTCACAAGTCGTACCATTTAAAGCAGAAGCATTCAAAGATGGTGAGTTCATCACTGTTACAGACGAAAGCCTGAAAGGTCAATGGAGCATCTTCTGCTTCTACCCTGCAGACTTCACATTTGTATGCCCGACAGAACTTGAAGACCTTCAAAATAACTATGAAACGCTTAAAGAGCTTGGCGTAGAAGTATATTCAGTTTCTACGGACACTCACTTTACACATAAAGGCTGGCACGACAGCTCTGAAAAAATCGGTAAAATCAAATATGCCATGATCGGTGACCCATCTCAACGCATCACTCGCGGTTTCGATGTATTAAATGAAGAAGATGGTCTTGCTGACCGCGGAACATTCATCATCGATCCGGATGGTATCATCCAGGCAGTTGAAATCAATGCAGGCGGAATCGGCCGCGATGCAGATATTCTAGTTAGCAAAATCAAGGCGGCACAATATGTGCGCAACAACCCAGGCGAAGTTTGCCCGGCTAAATGGCAGGAAGGTTCTGAAACACTTAAGCCAAGCCTTGATCTAGTTGGTAAATTATAAGGAGTGCTGAGCATGCTTGAAGCAGATATAAAAGCACAATTAGAACAATACCTGCAGATGATGGAAGGCGACATCGTCCTGAAAGTCAGTGCAGGCGACGATGCCATTTCGAAGGATATGCTGGCTCTTGTTGAAGAGCTCTCTTCCATGTCAACCCGCATCAGTGTTGAAAAAGCAGAACTGACAAGAACACCAAGCTTCAGCGTGAATCGTCCTGGTGAAGAGACCGGCATCATTTTTGCCGGGATCCCCCTTGGACACGAATTCACATCCTTGGTCCTTGCTCTCCTTCAAGTCAGTGGCAGAGCGCCGAAAGTGGATCAAAGCGTCATTGACCAGATCAAGAGTGTCAAAGGCGATCACCACTTCGAAACGTATGTCAGCCTAAGCTGTCACAACTGTCCTGACGTGGTGCAGGCACTGAACATCATGAGTGTCCTGAACCCGAACATCACGCACACTATGATCGACGGAGCTGCCTTCAAGGAAGAAGTGGAACGCAAGAACGTGATGGCCGTTCCTGCTGTCTACCTGAATGCGGAATTCTTCAACGGCGGACGCACGACCCTGGAAGAAATTCTTTCTAAGATCGTGGAAGGCCCCGGTGCGGATGAGCTATCGGATAAAGATCCTTATGATGTCCTTGTCGTCGGTGGCGGACCTGCAGGAGCCAGTGCGGCGATCTATGCTGCACGTAAAGGGATCCGTACGGGAATCGTTGCAGAACGCTTCGGTGGTCAGGTCCTTGATACAATGAGCATCGAGAACTTCATCAGTGTGAAGCACACGGAAGGACCTAAGCTTGTGGCTAGCCTAGAAGAGCATGTGAAAGACTACGGCATCGATGTCATGAACCTTCAGCGCGCAAGCCGTCTTGAGAAAAAAGACCTTGTCGAGCTTGAGCTTGAAAACGGTGCTGTCCTGAAAAGTAAGAGTCTGATCATCTCGACAGGTGCACGCTGGCGTAACATCGGCGTTCCTGGTGAGCAGGAGTTCAAGAACAAAGGAGTGGCGTACTGCCCTCATTGTGACGGACCACTGTTCGAAGGCAAAGATGTCGCTGTCATCGGCGGAGGAAACTCCGGGATCGAAGCAGCCATCGACCTTGCAGGAATCGTCAAGCATGTTACGGTCCTTGAGTTCAATCCTGATCTGAAGGCGGATGACGTCTTGCAGAAGCGTCTTCACAGCCTGCCGAACGTCACGGTGCTGACAAACGTCCAGACACAGGAAATCACCGGTACGGATAAAGTAAACGGAATTACCTACACCGATCGTGATACACACGAAGAGAAACACATCGAACTGCAAGGAGTGTTCGTCCAAATCGGTCTCGTTCCAAATACAGACTGGCTCGGTGACCTTGTAGAACGCACAAAATTCGGTGAAATCGTGGTTGATAAACATGGTGCCACCAACGTCCCTGGCGTATTCGCTGCAGGAGACTGCACAGACAGCCCATACAACCAAATCATCATTTCCATGGGATCAGGAGCGAACGCCGCACTAGGCGCATTCGACTACCTTATCCGGAATTGATCTACTATAGAGGTCCGTCCCTCCATCTTGAGGGACGGACCTTTCATCTTTTCAGGACAGCTTCTTCCGAAACAGACTCCGAACCATCCGTCCTTTCAAATCATCAGGAAACCCCAGCCCAGACAAACCAGGAATAAATCTTAAGTACAAACCGCGACGAATAAATCACTTATTTTCTCTAATACTACTTAATACTACCATTTCAAATCTATTGGAGTATGGACAGACAAAACCTTTTATACACCAAGGGGTCTGGAGGGAAAAATGAGCACCGAACAAAAAATCCATAAAATATATGAAACCATGCATCAAACTTACATAGAAAAATTCGAATTATGGCGAGAAGAAATTATGTTCGGGTGGCAGTGGTGGATAGGAGTTTTTCTGACAATCATCCCTTGGATCTTATGGGCCAAATACCGCCCAAAAGAGAGCACCCACAGGTTATTATATATCGCCTTTTTTGTCATGGTTATCGCGATTTGGCTGGATAGCATCGGGGTCCAATTGGGATTATGGCATTACAATTATGAGGTTCTTCCCTTCTCCCCTTCTTATAAACCATGGGATATTACCCTAATTCCTGTATTAACAATTGTTTTCATTCAAATCAAACCAAACGTAAGTTTCCTTAAAAAAGGGATACTATATGGTTTTTTGGTTTCATTTATAGCAGAGCCGGTATTTGTGTGGAGTGATTTTGTCGTTTATACAGGATGGAAATACATTTATTCATTTCCTATTTATACAGGAATTTATTTCATCTCTCATTATTTAAGCACGAGAAATCACTTTGGTCGGATACAAAAGAATAGGGACTATTGATACTTATAATCAAAACTCTTGCTATAGAAAAAAGAGGTACAGAAAATCCTGTTCCATTCTGCCCTTTGCAATGATCAATGGGCGAATTCTCCAGGCAAGGTATTGTCTGTCCAATCGCTCCCTTCTTTATCGAACATAAATAACACCATTTGGGGCAAGAATATTAGAAATACCAGAGCGGCAGGTGAACTATAAATGAGTCCTTCTAAAAAGCTGTCAAAAAAAATTGAAGAGAATGTAGAGATCATTCGATCTGCCGTCTATGAAGCAGAAGATTTGAAGATGAGGGATCTCATTTTCCTGAATAAGCCTTGCAAACTTCTCTTTATCGACTCTCTAGTGGATAAAAAGTTGATAGAAAGAAATATTATTGAGCCGCTTCTTGAATGCAAAGAGGAGACTGGCCCGGAATCCGTGATAAAAAATGCGGAGTATAGTAGAACGACCGATTTAGAAGTGACCGTGAATGGTCTCCTCGAGGGGGACTGTGCCCTGTTGTCAGAAGGTGTAAATTCCGCCCTTCTGATGCCCGTTGCCGCCGGTGATGATAGGGCCATTCAGGAACCGGAAAATGAACACATCATCAAAGGATCCCATGATGGCTTTACGGAGAATATCAGTAAAAACATCTTCTTAATCAGGCGAAGAGTGAAAAACCCTTCAATACGAATTAAAAATTATACGTTGGGCTCTACTACAAATACAAAAGCATCGATTGTATACATTGAGGAACTGGTGGATCATGGTCCATTAGACGTATTAATAAAAAGGATAGAAGCGGTGGATGTTAAGGAGCTTCAATCTGCGGGGGAATTGGAAGAATTAATTGAAGACAACAGCTATTCTGTATTCCCACAAATATTATCAACTGAAAGACCCGACCGGGCAGCATCCTATTTATTAGAAGGGAAATCACTTGTAATCGTGGATGGAACTCCACACGTACTGGTTTCTCCTATTACCTTTTTCAGCTTTTATCAGTCACCTGATGACTATAATAGTAGATGGATCATCGGGTCATTTTTCCGGCTCATACGTATATTCAGCTTTTTGGTTGCCATCTGCTTACCCGCCATTTATATTGCAGTCGTTTCCTTTCATTCAGAAGTTCTGCCTATCGGGATTCAATATGCGATCAGAGTTCAAATTGAATATGTCCCGCTGCCACCATTCTTTGAAGCCATTGCTATGCAGCTTGTGCTGGAACTGTTAAAGGAGGCGGCGATCCGTCTCCCTTCACCAATCGCACAAACAATCGGGATTGTCGGCGGTTTGGTCATCGGGACTGCAATAGTAGAAGCAGGTTTTGTTTCCAACACGATGATCGTCGTCATTGCACTTACTGCCATTGCCTCATTCGTAGCACCTGTCAACCAAATGGGGACGGGTGCCAGAATCATGGCTTTCCCCGTAATGGTCGCTGCCACTTTTTTTGGCTTTTTAGGCATTGTCCTTGCTCTTTCAGTATTACTGATACACCTCTGCAGGTTGGAGTCTTTCGGAAAACCTTACTTGGAACCCTTAGCCCCATTACACTTCAAGGGAATTAAAGATTCATTTATCAAAACCAAAAAGAGGAATAACACTTTAAAACAAACGTAGGTAATCCAGAAACGAAAGTGTGGAATCGTCAATGTCACAGACAGGATCCCTAACGAACTGGCAGATATTCTTTCTTATGACCCAAACTCAAGTTGGATTCGCCATTCTAACACTGCCGAATACCTTGCAAAGTACAAGTAAAGGAGACGGCTGGATGTCGGTTCTTTTGGCAGGAGTGGCTCTCCAGTTGTTTCTAGTTATTATCTGGTTATTATTGAGACGTTTCCCCAATTTAAACTATGCCGAAATCACAATATTTTTACTGGGGAAATATGTAGGAAGCTTTGTAAATATGATCATCTATCTTTACTTTATCGTAACTGCATCGTTTGTATTGCTTCGGTTTTCGTCCATTATAAAAGAACATCTGTTGACGATCACTCCTTATTGGGTAATCGGATTGCTGATGATGCTTACCTGTACGTATTTAGCCATCAGTGACATTCGTATTATCGCCAGATTCTTTGGGCTCATATCCATTCTTTTTCTTTTCTTGTTTGGAATCTCTTTTTTTTCCTTTCTTTTGCCTGTGGACTTACATCATATTCTCCCTTTAGGAAACACCGGCATAAAGGAAATTACCATCGGCAGCAAAGATTGCCTGTTAGCCATTTTAGGATTTGAGGTGATCCTGTTTTTATATCCCCTCGCCTCCAAGAAGGGAACTTCATTCTTAAAAGTGATCACATGGGCCAATGTCTTTGTAACAGGTTTAACTACTTATTTTGTCATTCTTTGTATCATGATTTTCAGTGAATCAGCCCTGAAACAAATTAAATATCCCGTTATCTACTTTTTGCGGCCCCTTCATTTTCAAATGGTAGACCGTATCGATTTACTTTTTATATCGATATGGATTGTCCCGCTGGCAGCATCGATTGTCATCTATATATATTTGAGCAGTAAAAGTCTTTCTTTTTTCAAGGGCAAACCTGTTAATCTGGTTTTGATGAATAGCACATTGATTTTCGTCCTATTTACGATCGCAAAGAAAGATCCAGACTCCCAAGAACTCTATTCCAACTATGTTGAATATTTGAGCTATGCAGTCGTATTCGCCGTTCCATGCATTCTGCTTTTGTTTTCTTACCTAGTAAAGAAACGGGAAAAGGAGGTTTCCTATTGAGAAAAATTCCGGTTATTTTCATTGCTATGTTCTTTCTGGCAGGGTGCTGGGACCAAAACCAGCTAAACGATAACAGACTAGTGAACGGGATCAGTTTTGACAAGGCTGAAGAGTCCGATCATATTCTGGGGACAGTCAGGGCGATTAATATACGCAGCGCTGGTGGAGGTAAGTTTGAAGTGAAGGATGAATTTTATGAAACTGAGAACGAAACGGTTACCCAGCTTGCGGTGGATCTTCAAAATAAAGTATCCGGGAATATGGATGTTGGAAAAGCATTTGTCATTGTTGTCGGGGAAGAATTGGCCAAAACCAAGGGAATCACCTCACTAGTTGAGCCGATTCTTCGATCCACCAGGGGATATATCTCCTCGCGTATTGTGATAAGTGAAGGAAAAGGACATGAAATCTTGTCCTTGAAGCTTGAAGATAGCCCCATTGTTTTCGAGGTGGATAATCTGCTGACCGGTGGGACAAAAGGAACATCTATTCCTAAAGAAACCACGTTTACTGCTTGGAATGAAATATCAGACAAGACAAATGATATCTTTCTCCCCTATATTAAAAAAGATAACCAAGACAAGGTGATGCTGGCAGGGTCAGCCTTATTTAACGGTGATAAATTCACTGGTGATACACTGACAACAAGCCAGACCTCACTTCTGCTTATATTAAGGAATGAATTGGAAAACAGGGCGATATTAAGTATAAGATCAGACGAGTTAAGTCAGCCTTTTACCATTGTCATTGATAAGGCCAAGACAAAAATGGATGTCAGGAAAAAAAACGGGAAAGTCACCTGCACAATAACCGCTGATCTACAAGCAAGAATACAAAGCTATTATGAAGACAAACCTTCTGAAGATCTCAAGAACTTAAATACATTAGCTTCAAAGAAACTCACGAAAAAAGCAAAAGAACTTACCGATCTTTTAATCAAAGCCAATAGTGACGCTTTAGGAATCGCCAAAGATCTCTCCACAAAATATCCTGATTCTTGGAATGCCGAAGCGTGGAAACAGGATTATCAACAAGTGACGATAAATCCAAAGGTAAACGTTATGATCCTCGGTTCTAACAATCTTAAGTAAATCTTTGCATTCGTTGATTAAGTTTAAAGCACAATAACTTAGTGTTTTTATTACATCAAACAGGATAGCTCACTTTTTTTTAAAAAAACCGGCCAATTCCACATTGGCCGGTTTTCCAAATAAAGAATTCTGCACTAGATGATATTTCAATTACTCACGCAATGCGCATTGTACCGTTGGATCAGTGTGAAAAACAGCCTGATCATACGTATTGATTTAGAAAATTATCTTGGTTTAACTGGTAGTAAATCTATGAATAAGAACCTATCCTTTTTAGTGAGATAATCAGGTACCACCCGCTCTTCCCCTAATACATACTCAAGCGAGAACCTAAAATTTGGCCCATCAAACACAAACGAATGAAACTCCCCATTCTCACCGCAAATATCACGAGTCTCCTCGGGATAATCCCGTATAAACGCTTCATCATATACCCTGCCTGCAAAGGACCGATCCAATTGATCCATATCCACACAAGTGAGCACGGTTTGAAACCCGAGGTCAATAAATTCACGGCTCAATTCCCCCACAGACCGACCCCAAAGAGGAAAAACCGGAGTGATCCCCGTTCCCGAAAGCATCTTCTCTCGATACTCTCGAACATCCTTTAGATGAATATCCCCGAAGACCATGTGGGTGACCCCGTCCTCCAGCATATCTGAGACCGCTCTCTCCATTCGCTCCTGATACAACTCATTAGAACACTCCTCAGGGATCCAGACCTCACGAAGCGGAATCCCGAGCGACTCCGCCTGCCTCTTCAACAGCTCATACCGGACGCCATGAATCGAAACCCGGTCGAACCCTTCCGTCAGAGTCACGAGCAATGAATCAATCTCGTATTCCTGAATTTGTTGAATTCCATATAATGCCAGGGTGGAATCCTTTCCACCGCTGAATGCTATGACTGTTTTCATTTTGGCCTCCATGTTTACGATTTTGTTTATTCTATCAACCAGCTTTCATCCTGGTCACTTACTTAAAACCAATTATTTCAAACCTAAGGAATGAACTCAATCATAACTTCACTGGTAGGAGTAAATGAGCAGTGAAGTTAACATTTTCCTATATTATAATTGAAATTTCTCCTTAATTAACATTGCCACTTCTTCCGCACTCAAGTTTGTATTGTTTATCTTTATATAGTTTGAATATTTCATTTCACCTTCTAAAGAATTCAATCTGTAGTCCTCCATCGACTTCTTCAAATCACCTTCAGACCAATCGATATCCCTTTTTGATGGCTTATGTTCAAGTCTATTTGAACTTTTATTTCGCTCAAGTCTTTCTTCTAAATCTGCCTCAAGCTCGACAAAGTAAACAGTACCTCCTTTGGACTCGAACAACTGAGAAACTTGATTAATATAATCCCAGTCCTCTTGCATATCAAATGCCCAGACGTAAGTGAAAATCATTCCATACAAATCACTCTTTGATACTTCTTCAAATATCTCACGACGAAACAGACTGACTAATCTCTTTCCTTCTTTCGTGCCGTAGTCAAAGAAATGACTGACCAAGTCAATCGTCATATGATTATGAAATAGTTTCAAATCCGTAAGCTTAGCTAATTCTTGTCCAACTGTCATTTTACCAACCGCTTGAGGTCCAATTACAAGAACAAATTTCATGAGCTCTCTCCTTCATTAACAAAATAAAGTTCGTCTGAAAAATTTTCGTCATGCTTTATAACATTATGTATCCCCGTTCCGGTATCCCCGCGCTTCTACTGATTCTGTATTTGCCACCACGTTTTGTACTCCTTTTGAAAAGCTTGCGTTATTTTGATCATTTTCTACCGATTACTCAGTAAAAATGGCCGGTTACTTGAAAAATCGATCCTAGATAGGCCAATATTAAGGAATCACCCCGTCATTCTGCTGCATCATAAGTCTCCAAATCCATAAATCGGCGAAAAACGAATTTTATCGGCGATATTTTCATTTTATCGGCGAAATCTTAAATATATCAGCGAATCGCCTAATCTGGGACGGACCTCAATAGATGAATTCTTCCAATCTACTAAAAATGCATCGAGAAATGATCTAAACTCATTATCGTTCATCGCAACCTCTAAAACTATACCACTACCAATTATTTCAAAAAAGGACCGTGAACTCAATCCCATATAAAAAAGAAGCTCAACCTATTTAGTCGAGCCCCTGCCGATCATCATAATACTTCCCGATTTCCCGCCCCTGTGCAAGGTATCGTTCTTACCCTTCTAAGGAGAACTCCCCACTGCAGGCAGAATTCAATTAAGTATGCCATAAGATGCTGCTAATCTAATAGGCATTCTCATTCATTCTTCAAACGCTTCAGGAATATCCAACCTCAAAAATCAGAATAAAGCCGTGAAAAAGTGGTTTCAGATGGATAATAAATAGGGAACATCCAATCAGGATGTCCCCCAAAGAAGCAACCAGATTTCATGAGCCAGTTGCTACTTTTCCCTCTCTATATCTTTGTCACTTCTATATAGCGGAGCTGGATTCCGTCTTTTTCAATCACTTTGAAGCGGTGCCCTTCTTCCTCAATGAAACTGCCGACTTTGGCATCGAGGTTTTGCGTCATGTACCAGCCTCCGATGGTGTCGATGTCCAGTTCCCCGATGTCGATGTTTATGTTCAAAAGAGAGTTGACATCATTGATGAGGACCTTTGAATCAAGAAGGTAATGTCCATCCTTAAGCTTTCGGATTTCAGCTACTTCATCCTCGTCAAATTCATCCCGGATTTCACCGACAATTTCTTCAAGGATATCCTCAACCGTCACGATGCCGGAAGTACCCCCGTATTCATCAATTAGAACCGCAATATGAACCCGCTCTTTCTGCATTTTCACAAGCAGGTCATGAATCGGAATCGTCTCGATGACTGTAATGATCGGATTGATAAAAGGTCGGAGAGTAAAGTTTTCATCCAGTTCGTTGACCATCGCCTCTGTCAGAAGCTCCTTCATATTGACGAATCCTTTGACGTTATCTTTATCGCCGTTCACGACAGGATAACGCGTGAAATTCTCATTTCGAATGGTATCTATCACGTCCTCGAGGGTATCGTCTATGGAAAGGGAGACGATTTCTTTTCGTGGAACCATGATTTCCTTCGCAATCCGCTCATCGAATTCAAAGATGTTGTTCACATACTTTAGTTCGTTCTTATTAATTTCACCGCTTTTATAACTTTCCGAAAGCAGGATCCGAAGCTCTTCCTCTGTATGAACTTCTTCATGCTCAGAAGCCGACTTCAACCCGAAGATTCCCACAAGCACACGTGCAGATCCATTTAAGAACCAGATAAAAGGATACATGATCCGGTAGAACCAAATGATAGGTCCCGAGAATAACAACGTAACTGCTTCTGCTTTCTGGATCGCCACCGTTTTTGGCGCAAGTTCCCCTACTACAACGTGAAGGAATGTTACAAGGGCAAAGGCAATACCAAAGGACAGGATATGCGTGATTGCTTCATTTAACTCGAAATAAGCAAAAAGTGGATGCAAAATCTTCTCCACAGTCGGCTCACCAAGCCAACCCAATCCAAGAGCCGTAATCGTAATTCCAAGCTGGCAAGCAGATAAATACTCATCCAGATGAGTCACGACCTTCTTAGCGGCAATCGATCCTTTACGATTCTCCGCTATGAGCTGATCAATCCTGGAACTTCGAATCTTTACAATCGCAAATTCCGTCGCTACGAAAAAAGCAGTTAAAGCAATTAATAAAACGATTAAAATTAAGTTTATAGACGTTGTCAATTAGTAGCCTTATCCTCGGATAAGGCTTACACCTCCATCATGATAAATTTCACCCACTAAGTGAATGGTTGAATTGATGAAAGCATGAAGTTGAAAACTACTTATCTCTAAAAGGGATTGCATAGAACCCATATTGAGAAGTAGAACGTTCAGCTTCCAGCAACCCGGATCGAACCATTGAACCAAATGTTACGCAGCTTCGCTTAGCTGACTCGTGTCTTAGCTTCTCTGTCCCATTATTATCCCTCCAGCCTTTTTTATATAATAATATATTAAGATTTTACTTAATTATAAGAATTTAATCAAACATATTACGATAAACAGCCTTAATATGGAATTTCAAATCTCAAATATGTCTCCCTAATACAAACTCAACCAATACTTCCCTATTTCCCGACCCTGTGCGGAATATCGTCCATTCCCTTTTGAGGAGAAATCCCTGCTGCAGGCCGAATTCGTCACCTGGAATGTATCATATACAATCTCTTTTCTATCGGATCCTGTCACACTGCCACCACCGCTATGGTGAATACACTCACCTTCAAGGAGGGTCCGCTTTCCTTCTTCATCCACATAGAAATACTGATTCTGATTTATGCTATAACCCCTGTCCTCCGTAGACGTTTGATAGATTCCATACCGTTCAATATCCGTCCTCATTAACGTGGGCAGGCTTTCGATTTCTACAGGAATGACGGAAAACTCTCCATCTTTTTCAAGGGAAGGTCGGTCAGGCATGCCATAGAAAATGACAATCGTACCCTCGTATCCTTCAGGGACCAGGTAACGGTTTTTTATTATTTCTCCTTTATCGTTAATGGATATCCAATTCTTAGCCAGCATCACAATCGCCACAACGGAGAGCACGCTTACTAATGTGAGATAGAATCGTTTCCTCTCCCGCTCAGGACTAGGTGTTTTTTTCCTTTTCAACCATTCATCGATCAAGAAAAAGATAACCGCACAGATCACGGCAAACCATGCAAACCCGTCTATCACAAAATAAGTAATAGCTCCAAAGAAAGCATGGATGAAACCTGCTGCAAACAACTTTCCTTTGACAAGCTTTCTCGTTAACCAATCCGAAAGTAAGGAAACCGGAGCCCCATACGCGAGGTTACCTGCTAAGGAATATGTAAAGACAATTGGAAAGAGCCAGATGCCCCCATCCATTATGCTAAAGATCATCAAAAAAGTAGAAAGAATCAAACTCGTATACAATGCCGGTTTTATTTTATTCATCCTGTCTCCCCTTAAAAGCAAGATTGTGAAGTTATTCACAAGAAAAGCATAACATAAAACAAGTTCGTTTGGGATATTTATACAAACACAAGGAGACGGACTTTTACACACGAATCCCCTATGCTTTTCTTTTATGGAAATAGCATAGGGGATTCTCTCTAAATACTAGTTATTTTTATTGTTGGAATTATTGGAGTTACCTGAATTACCGGACTGGCTTCCGCCTTTTGCTCCTATTTCCTGATAGAACTTCTTGTCGTGATTTTCTGAGGTTGCTTCTCCACCCTTTTCTCCGATCTCTTGGTAGAATTCTTTGTCATGGTTCTTAGCTGTTTGTTCGCCGCCTTTACGTCCAGCCTCTTCGTAACTCATTTTACTGTTGTTGTTGCTGTTGTTATTGTTGTTGTTACTATTTGCCATAATTAAATCCTCCTTAAGTGTAGTGGGTGTTGTACGTTTGTACATTGGTTATTTACCTCATGAGATGAAAATCAAACAAATCGTGGGGGTTTTTAACATTTTTGTAATTTAATTTACACTTAAGTGGAGGCAGAATGTTTCTTGTATCTACTAGCTAACCTGTTAATCATCTTCCCTATCTTTTCCTCTAAAAACCAACTCCACCACCCACCTGATCAAGTACGAAAGAACGATATAGATGACAAAGGACAACCCAGTCTTCCAATGATAGATCTTATAAATTTGTAACCATTGAAAGATAGGCTCAGCGATAAACGATGCTCCTGCCGACAGAACGATATTCGCATACAGAAACGCTTTTCCTTTAGGAAAGTATTTATACAAGAGCATATACGTGACAGGGATCAATGCATAGTCAAAGACGTATGCTTTTGAAAGTATGGGGATGAGCTGTCCTGGATAGCCCCATAAGCCAAGATCATATCCAAACCCGTCGAGGTTCGCGGCTACCAGGATCCAAGTCAGTCCAAGAAAAAAAAGCTTCGGCCGCTCCTCTCTTTTCGTTAATCGAAAAAAGATGACCCAGGATAGGATAAGGAGGACTACTATAAACCACCAGAGTGGGGATAGAAAGCAATGGTCCAGCCAATACTGGATGTATTCTTGGTTAAGGGCTACATGTTTTTCTCTAATTTGATCATATCTCTCCAGCATACGCGCCTCCAGTGCACAAGAATTTTTTAAAAAAAGACCCTCTTCAAGTTAAGAGGGTCATGTAAACTTATGAAGGCTATTTATTAATATTCTCTACCAATTACAGGACCTTCATTCATACTCCCAAATGAGAATCATGACTTTTCTCCCTTACAAGCATCATGCGATTATGTTAAAATTAGCCAAAATCAGACAATTTTCTTCCCTTTTTAAGAAAGGAGTTAAAGATAATGTCAAGAAATTGTGAGCTGCTTACCATTTTGCAGACGCTCCAAACTTTTTCCGATTGTGATATTACCCAGTCATTTTCTGAGGGTGATTCTGACATATTGCTGGTTTCTTTCTCGAAGGAATATGACTCATTCATCATCACTCAACATGACTCTCAGATAAGTTATCATGATATCGACTCCGCTCTAGCCTTATTGGAACATGTGCTTCTTATGAATGAACCATCATAGATTCAACTTAAAAAGACCCGTCGTCGATCGACAGGTCTTCTTGAGTTAGGGGAATCATCCGGTGGCTATTTATTGCTGTTGGAATTGTTTGAACTGTTGGAGCTACTCGAGTTGCTCGAGTTACCGGACTGACTTCCGCCTTTCGCTCCAATTTCCTGATAAAATTTCTTGTCGTGATTTTCTGAAGTTGCTTCTCCACCCTTTTCTCCGATCTCTTGGTAGAATTCTTTGTCATGGTTCTTAGCCGTTTGTTCGCCGCCTTTACGACCAGCTTCTTCGTAACTCATTTTACCGTTGTTGCTGTTGTTATTGTTGTTACTGTTTGCCATAAATAAAATCCTCCTTAAGTGTAATGGGTGTTGTACGTTTGTACATTGGTTATTTACCTCGTGAGATGAGCCTCAAACAGATTGTGGGGGTTTTTAACATTTTTGTAATTTAATTTACACTCAAGTGGAGGCAGGATGATTCATGAATCCTTACGATTAGAATTGCTTCCTAAAAGAGATATAGGATGATGGTATTAATGTGATTAGTATAAAAGGAGTCTTGCTGCATGGATTACATCAAACGAGGGACACCGGCCTTTAAAAATGCAAACCTTGCCCTGTTTGCAGGCGGATTCAGCACCTTCGCCATCCTGTGGGGAACACAACCCCTGCTCCCGGATATCGCCAAGGAGTTTGCGATATCACCGGCCGCCTCAAGTCTCAGCCAGTCTTCCACCACGATTGCCCTTGCCATCAGTCTATTAATTGCAGGTTCCTTATCTGACGTCTATGGAAGAAAATCCGTTATGACCTTCTCTTTACTGACATCTTCCATTCTTGCCGTTTGCACAGGATTTGCATCAAGCTTCCATATGCTAGTTGTCGGCCGAATTTTGCAGGGGATAACTCTCGCCGGGCTTCCTGCCGTCGCCATGGCATATTTGGGTGAGGAAATCGAAGCGAAGAGTCTCGGGATGGCCATGGGGTTATACATCAGCGGAAATTCCATCGGGGGAATGTCCGGTCGGATCATCAGTGGCGTCCTTACCGACCATTTCAACTGGCATGTCGCATTGATGGGAGTCGGGATCATCAGCTTGCTTTCAACCGTCATCTTCCTGGTGCTTATACCGCCGTCTGCCCATTTCAGACCGCAGACATTTCAGCTGAAATCATTGGCCGAATCCCTGTTCAGCCAATTCAAAGTACCGGGACTCACGTATCTCTTCATCATCGGATTTCTTTTGATGGGAGGTTTCGTATCCCTCTACAATTACATCGGATTCGAGCTGATCGCACCACCGTATTCACTCAACCAGACCGTCGTCGGATTCATCTTCATCGTCTATATCGTCGGCACCTTCAGCTCGACCTGGATGGGAATGCTCGCCGATCAGTATGGAGAAAAAAGAATTCTGCCACTATCCCTGGTCATCATGTTATCCGGGGTGTTGACGACCCTGCATCCGAATCTGTGGGTAAAAATCATCGGAATCGCCATCTTTACGTACGGATTCTTCGCCGGCCACTCCATCGCTAGCAGTTGGGTCGGACGATTGGCCGTCCATGATAAAGCACAGGCTTCGGCCCTCTACTTATCCGCTTATTACGCCGGATCAAGCGTCGGCGGTACCGTCAGCGGAAGCTTTTACCACCAATTTAACTGGCCCGGTGTCGTGTGGATGATCGCTGATCTTTCTGTGATTTCGATTGGGATTTCATTTTGGTTGGGGAGAAGGGACGCAGCACGATCAATATAAAAGAGGACTTGCCACCAAGTCCTCTTTCTTAGGAGTTACCCCTTCACTCCCGCTTGCGGATCCCAAGAGCCCTGTAATTTTCTAATATAAAGAATTTGCCCTGCATGGTAGGTGGTATGGATCGTGAGGTGGGCAATGATTTCAGACCAGTTATTCAAATTCACCTCATCTGCCCCTTCAACCGCCTTCTTCCAGTCAGCCATCAACTGATCAATCCGTACGGACGTTTCACTCCAACTGAGGCCTTCCCTATTCTTGAAAGTGCTCTCATTGGTACTCTCTTCATTCTCAATCCCCTTCAATCGATTTAAATGGCGTTGATTATAGTAGATGAGATGATGGATGATTTCAGAGATGGAATTGGTGGCTTCATTTGGCTTCCACGTTGCTTGTTCCTCGGTGAGATCCTTGATGGAATTGGTCAATGAGACAAACCAGGTATTTTGATCGTGGCAGGCGTCCAGTTGCAAGAGTAATACTTGTTTGGCATTCATTTTTATTCCCTCCTGTAATTACATATCACTTATACTTTCAAGATTGAGAGGGTCGTTTCCTCTTCACATAAGGATTTTCCATTAAAAAAAATCCTCTTTTGTTAAAAAGGGATCTCAACCGTTCATGAAACGTCATCCCAATGTACTGATACTCGATCAGCAACCGACTGACTGATTCGTCATGAAACACATGCACGGCATAAATGGTATCGTCTTTAGTCGCAGTGGATTGCAGTCCGGAGATGTTCCTGGATGTTTTACCGACTAATCATTAATTACAAACATTTTTCCTCACCAATACAAAACAAAACCGGAAGACTGCCCTCTTCCGGTTCCACTCTCCATTATTTTATAATCGTCGACCCCTGCAACAGTTCCGGCTTCGCGCCAAGGATCAATAAAAATAATTTCGAATCACTGATTTGTCGGTGCTTTTTCATGATTTCTTTCAGCTGAACGATATTCGGGTGTTCTTTCAGCTTCTGCACTTCCTCCTGATAGAGGGACAGGATCGAGCCTCTTACAAACTGCGGCTCGTAGTCCGGCAGCTCCTTGTCGCGGAGTAGTGACCCCATGTATCCGTACTTCAACTGTAATTGTCTCGTCAGGCTTGCGACGTGGATGAGCTGCTCATTCAGTTCAGGGTAATCCTGCTTGAGTGCTTCCACATCTTTTTTCGCTTCATGCAGTTCGTTCATTCCAGCAAGCATTGTGGTCATGATGCTTCCCCTCCCAAGTTCCAAGGTTTTTCGAGTCCAATGATGTCATTCAGTATTTTACTCTGCTTTCGGCGGACCCGTCTTCTTTCTGCCCGTTCTTTTCCTGATTCGAACAAAAATTTCTCTTCTTCTGTTTCCGGAACGATTTCCGGTACTTTGACGGGCTTTTTATTTTCATCGAGTGCTACGAAGGTCAGGAAAGCTGTCGCCGCCATTCGTCTTTCACCTGTGATCATATCTTCGGCAATCACTTTGCAGAAGATTTCCATGGATTTATTCCCGACATACGAGACGAAGGATTCGACGCAAACGGAATCACTTTGATGGATCGGATAGAGGAAGTCGATGGAATCCGTTGAAGCGGTCACACATTCCTTCACCCGTGCATGACGTCTCGCGGATAATGTCGCATTGTTATCGAGCTTCTTCATCAACACGCCTCCGAACAGGGTGTTGTAGTTGTTTAAATCATTGATCATCACCTGGTCCGTGCTGACGACCAGACTCTCTTTCGGATGCTTCGTTTTTGCCATGAAGAACAAGTCCCTTCTGTTGTAAAATGGTTTCTCAAACGTTTGATACCCAAAGTGTACGCCCTGAAGCAGGATAAGTGAAATGAATGTTCCTTATCATCATCATAGATGCTGTCTATGCAATGGCTTACATCTGAATGGTATCAATATCCACTTTTCCAAAATAGGCGACAAAAAAAGAGCATTCCTTAGTCAGAAATGCTCCCCATCAATCGTTCCTGGGTAAAGGTCAGCCACTCTTTTGTGGCATACGATAAGTATTGATTTTTTCTCCAAATAATGGCGAGGTCCCATTCGATGACGGGCTTTACGACGCGGATAGCGACGAGATCTTCCTTCAGCTGCTTATACACGCTGTTCGGCAGGATTGAAATCCCGAGTTCCGCTTCGATCATCTTCCCGATGAAGTCCCATTGAGAACTTTCAGACACCACTTTCGGAAGAAAACCTGCTTCTTTGCAAGCCCCGCGGATCCGGTCATTCAACGCAAAGTCCTTATTAAAGAGAATGAGCTGTTCGTCCTCAAGCTCTAACAATTTAACCTGCTTCCTGCCGGCCAATCGATGTGTCCTCGGCACCACGATCCGTAGTTCTTCTTTCATAAAAGAAAAATGGTGAAAATCCTCCTCTGCAGCAGGCAGGACACCTACCCCCACATCGAGCTGATCTGCGAGGATATCTTCTTCAATCCGCTTTGTCCCATTCTCGACCAGCTGGAAAGTGATACCGGGGTAGAGAGCATGGAATTCCCCCAGCACCTTGATGAACTGACCCGCGTCCATGATCGGCGGTAGTCCGATGCGGAGATGCCCCCGTTGCAGACCGATCAGGTCATCGAGTTCATGCTGGACATTCTCGAATGCCTTATCGATTGTCTGTGCCTGCTTCAAAATCGCCCGTCCCGCATCCGTCAGCACGAGCTGCTTCCGGGAACGATCGAATAGCTCCACCCCAAGCTCACCCTCTAAATTTCTGATCATCTTACTGATCGTCGGCTGGGTCACAAACAAATGATCCGCCGCACGGGTGAAACTCTTGAATCGCGTTACTTCTATAAAATATTTCAAATGCCTGATGTCCACTTGCTCACCTTCTTCTTTTGGATAACATGGCACCATATTACCATAGCTATTTCTGCTAAAATAATCACATGCTGGAATATCTTTTCCTCTATAATAATAACAAAGAATAGATGGTAAGGATGGAGAATCAATTGAATACAAAAGCAAACTATCAAACCTGGATTCGAATGTACAAACTACTTATTTTCGGGGGTATTTCACTTCTGCTTCTCTTTGTCACAATATTCACCATTCCTGTATACCTGCGCCTCCTGTCAGGAATGCTCGCGTTGCCCTTTCTTTATATAACCTTAATCCTCTCCAATTCTGTTTACCAATTCGCAGCGTTCGGTGGAAATTATCAGTCGAAGATCCATGATTTGATCGTGTCCAGAGTCCGTGGAGATGAAAACATACTAGATATCGGAACAGGCAGTGGCTCCCTGATTATAAAATTGGCAAAGACTTTCCCCACATCCCGATTAACCGGAATCGATTATTGGGGAGGAAACTGGGAATATTCAAAAGCCCAGTGCGAGCAGAATGCACAGATCGAAGGGGTCTCGGATCGTATCCATTTTCTGAAAGCAAGTGCCTCGAATCTCCCTTTCCAAGACGATGAATTTGATGTCGTTGTCAGCTGCCTTACCTTTCATGAGGTAAAAGATGCCAGTAACAAAACGGACGTAATCAAAGAGGCACTAAGAGTATTAAAACCTGGAGGGGAATTTGTCTTCATGGACCTGTTCATGGATGAGAACACATTCGGAGATGAAAAAGAGCTATTATCTGCCCTGAAACAACATGGCGTGTCTGAACTGAATAGCGACAAACTGGCTGATGTCTTGCACATGCCGAAGATCTTATTAAACAAAAAAGTATTAGGGAATGCGATGATGTTGAGTGGTAAGAATTCGAAAAGAAAAAGCTAAGAGCAGGAGCTAATGCTCTTAGCTTTTTTATGTGGCTCATATTCAAGACCTTCTACCACTATTTATTTCTTCATTTACATTCTCCCTATTCTCTAAACGACAGCCCACTCTCCCCCAACACCTTCCGAAGCTTCGGTATAGAAGACGGTCCCATCCCATGAAAGGCGAGAATCTCTTTCTCACTGTATGTCGATAACGTCTGTAGAGACGTCAACCCATTGTTTTCTAACGCTCTTCTGGCTGGAGCGGAGAGTACGGAAAGAAATCCTGTTTCTGGTTTTCGTTCCTTCTCACAAATGGGACAGGTCGGGCAATCGCTTTTTTTCACATATGTATGCCCTTTGACGCATATCTTCATGTTTTCATTTGGAGTCATGTTTTCACCTCTTTCTTATTAATCCATTGCCTATACACTATCAGAGTAACCGAATTTAATAAAATCGCCACTATGGGAAACACCTTGGCTCCAATTATGTTCATAAGCGCTGACCAGTCAACGATCGTGACCAGATAAAAAAATATAAGAAGAGCCATAATAGCGAATAAAAAAGGGGTGCTTATAAAATCATGGTTCCCACTTACTATGATCACTACGATAATCCAATATTTCACGATCGCAATGATTCTATTGATTTTTCAGATCTAAAAACTCGTTCTCAACATCTAGATAGTCGAAAACCGTCACCAAAAAATTATGACCTCTTCGCCTTTTTAAGCGAGAGCACCAATGCTACACCAAATAGAATCGCAGCCATCAACAAAGTCGTTCCTGCAGCGATGGGTATCACAAACCCAACAATCAATAGAGTAGTAGCCATTAATAACAATCCATACATCATGCATATCCCCCCTTACCAATGAAACCGAACCATTTCTTCTCCAGCATAATATACCAGGCAGGATCTAAATTCACACTCCCGGTTCCCTTCATCCTTTAGCATTTTCAAGATCCCCTCGATAGCCTCTTAGGAATCGAACATCTGAAGGAATAGGGGGACCATCTTTCATCAATCTGCACCTGCACCACCACCGCCGTCTCCGCCTCCTCCTCCGGAATAACCACCGTCAGAGTAACCGGATGAAGGGCTTGGAGGTGGAACACTCCATTTCCATGAATTCGTCAGGAACTCATGGGGATTCTGGTCAGATATCAGGAGAGCTGTAAGGGGGGCTGCTGACAATGCAGCTATGTCTGCCAACCCCTTTCCCACCGTTTTTTTCAGTCTCCACTTCCGTTCAAACATGAGGGACCGGATCATCCACTTATCCAGTTCATTTCCTCCCACGTTCGGGATGCCTTCTTTCTTTACCTGTTTTCGAAATCTGCGGATGCAGGTTTTCACATCGAGTGCCGGTCCAGACAAGGTATGGCGGGGTAACATAATATAAAGAAATATAGTGAGCATTATACACGTGAGGAGTAACGAGATTGCTGTTTCATTCATGAGTTGAACCGTTGCGAATAATGAAATGACACTAAATACCAGGAACGGCCACTTCCTTTCTTTCTTCAGCCATCCCCACACCAGGAATCCACCACCAAAGACACCATACATCCACAGGGCAAAAGCCGATTGCATGTCGAAATAGTAGGCACATAAGATTACTATCAAAATTAAAAGAGGAGGGACTTTCGTTACGAAGTGAAACCAGCGATCATGCAGGATTTTCGCTTCCTTTGCTTCGTTTAACACGTCTGCAAACCATTCTTTTTCCTGTTCTTTCAACGTCTTGACCTTAGAATGATATTTTTTCACATGCCGGCTATGATCTTTTTCAATCTTCGTCGCCCCTGCCAAATCCGTCATAGCAAAGGATGCCGATCCGCTCTTGCCCTTTCTTTTAAAAATCCAGGACACCAGCTTTTCTTCAATCGATGATAACTGATTTCCCATAGGGATTAATGTAAAGAACAAGGTCTCATTCGGGGATCGTGCATCACTCAGGAAACGGGTCGTCGTTTTCTGCCGGTGAACTGTTGCCTTCCCTCTTTCCACTAAAGAATATAGGCCCGCCATTAAAGCCCCGTGAGTGAATTTCCCTCTCCTATGTACCATATACAAGAGAAGGAGATCCGCTTCCAGAACATCAGTAGGTCTGCCGCTTCCTTTTACCCTACCAATCATAAATCCAATGATCATAATGAATCCGATCGTACCTAAAGATACTGCCAGTCCAACCAGCACCTTATTGAATGATTCCATTTGATCTTTTCTATGAGCTACAAGCTCCATCCGCTCTTCTTCTTCCGCAATCACCTTTTCCAAGGGTATAGGGGGAGCGGTCTTTTCTTGTTCACTCATTACAGTGGACGGAAACAGTAACCGCGTTTCCGTTAAGGAATACATACTGGAAACGGGTGTCGTAAAGCGCACGACCTCTGGGCCTTTCTCTTCCACACTCCCATTTCGATTGTGAAAAAAGGCCGAATACTCCCCAGGATCGACCTTCTCCGGAAAAACAAAATCAATCTTCACGTTATGTAAATCCACATCATGGTTACTCCCTGATTCGAAAAAGGGAACTGCCACATCACTATATGTATCATACGACTTCACTGCATTCTTCAACTCATAGGCATAAAAAAAGGTTTTCGTGGCGTCCTCCACCGGAAATGGTGATCGATACGTCATCTCCTCCCGTTCCACCTCAAGAGGACGCAGGTCAGCTTCCTCCATAAACCCAAGCTCCGCCTTACTATTGATCACTTCAGAGGCATTGAACCACTTCACTCCTTCATGGTTCTCCTCATGAATCGATCTCCTTACACTCTTATACTTCCCATTGAACGTGTACGTGAACAATTCATTGACAAGTACATTTCCATTTGGCTGAATCCATGCCCTTATACGTACTTCATCAATACTGTAGGACTTCGCATAAGCCGTCTGTCCAAAGGAGAAGAACAGGATGAGGATTATGAGTAGTTTCTTAAGCATGTGTTCGTTCCTCCTTTTATGAAAAAGTACATTCGTTTGCTACACTTATTGATTCTCTAACTACAAGTAAGAATATCATCTTCAGCATGGGGACGGATTTTCCAAAGTCTTGTCCCAAGTAAATCATTTGGGGTCAATTTCTCGTTGTATTCATCATTAAATAATTTCAGATGTTTATTATGTAAGTTTCATACGTCCCCTTCTCTCTGTACAATATATTCTTCCTGCAGAAGCCCATACACCGCACAGTCCTTATACTGACCCTTAGAATTACGGATCATATGCCGAATAATCCCTTCTTGCTTCATCCCGGCTTTTTCCATAATCCTGCCTGAAGCCGGATTATCCGTATTATGAGCGGCGGATAGTTTATGAGCGTTCATATGTATAAAGGCAAATTCGACGACTGCCTGCAATGCTTCGGTCCCATACCCCTTATTCCACCAGTCGTATCCAAGGGAATAACTAACCTCGCAATTCCCTGTGGATTGGTCAAAATCATATAGATCAATCTCCCCGATGATGTCCTCATTATCTTTCAATTCAATGCCCCAGTAACAAAACTCTTTAGAGTCGTATCCCTTTACGATCTTCTCCACCCTCACCTTTGTTTCAGCAATAGTCTTGTGTGCCGCACTGACACGATTATCGGTGACCCGTTCATCTGAAATCCAATGATCAAAGACGCTTTGCGTATCATCGAGGCATATCCTTCGAAGAATCAGTCGATCAGTTTCTATTGTGGGGGTTCCGTAAAAGTTGAACATGCTGTCACTCCTATCTGAACCAATCATCATATTAAAAATAAGTAACCATCATAATGACAAAACTGATCAGCGTAAATAAAACTGCTCCATAAAACACTGAACCTACATTCGCTTTCAGCTCATTATCCTTCTGAATCTTCCACCCTGCCTCACTTGCTTCCAAAGTGGCCCCTTTCGATAACGCACCACCGCTACTGTTGAAAAAGAAAAGGCCCACCGTTATTCCGAGACCGATGAAAAAGCTCCACTCTCCGTAAGAAAAAGAGAACAGAAGGCTCCCGATCCAAATGCCAATAGCAAGAATCGCAGCCGTTACTAATGACGTTCGTGTTATGAATTTCTTCATATTAATTCCCCCTCGTATTACTTACATTTACGAATGGACCTTTATAAAAGTTTCAATTTTCAGTCAATGTTGAATTGTGATACTTTCACTCCACCTGCAAAATAATCTTTCTCAACCATTGAACTTAATTCGTTTTATCCAAGTACCAAATTAATAGAGATCCTATCACATGAGGTAATATCTCGCTCATAATCCCTAAAACCATGAAAACCATTCCATACTGTTTTTTCTCGTAATCCTTTTTTAAGACCAGCCCCACGCAAAAGGCGATGAAACCGTGAAGGATCGAGGGAGTGAAGAAGGCCAAAATGACCGATAACCAACCGACGAAGATCATTATGTTAGTGCCTTTCTTTTCTTTCATACGATCCCCCTCTTTCTTAAATAGGCTGGTTTCATGTAGCAGTCTTGAAAAATGCCTCTTTCACATAAATCGTATAAATCAAGACGATGACCGAAAAAACAAAATTCCCTATAAAGGGTTGTTGAGGTTCATTCGTTAATAATATGAAACTGATGAATCCAAATAGTACCGAGTACGTAATCAATAACCAAAAACCCCATTTTTTCAATCTCATGTACCCGTAAGCCATCAACAGAGAAAAGAACGCCACTAATACTCTCATGATTCGTTCAGGTAAGACTGATACTCCAAACCGTTCAGAAATGCCAATGGTGTCAGCACCAGCCTGATAAAAAATAGCGGTGAACAATAATACGATACTACCAAAAATATAAAAATAGCCAATGATTGATACACCTAATGGTCTCTTCACCATTTTACCTCCTGTGGTTTATAAGTCATCTAACTAACTCAATACCAATTATGAAAAAAAAACACTGCACCTACTCTATGTCCTTTTCCACCCAATACCCCTCATCCGAATTCCTCACCACCACATCAAAATTCTCATGCTTCGGGTGCATAAAGACTTCATATTGAATTCTTCGCTCGTCGCGGTTTTTTCGTAAATACTCCACATCCATCCCTCTTTCGGAAACATCGCGGATTCCCATTCTCACGAGCTCCGTCTCACCATCCGTATAGAAGTAAATCTTAAGGTCGTAAAGATCGGGATTGCTGAATGCAACAGACATCCCTTCTACAATCGTCACGTTATTTCTGGACGAGATGAGCTGACTTCGTTCATAGGGGACGTCAAGGGTGTAGAAATCCATTCCCTCCTTCACCATCTTGACGTCCCGGTCGAGGGCGAATAGATGATGGGCCGCAGGATGGCAGGCGGTCATCTTGGATCGATGGATTTCATTGTTGCACTCATATTGGATGGAGGTGTGTTTTCTGACGTCAGAATTGACGATATAGGGATCGGTGTTGATGTAATTGATTCCCTGACCTTCCAAAATCGTCAACAGTTTCTTCGCAAACGTAGTTTTACCGGAAGCACCATGGCCTGAAATGCCGATGACCATTTTTCCATCCTGCTTATTTAATCGATTGGCTATGTTATGTAAAATCTTTTCCATGAATTCTCTCCTTGTTTATAAGCTATTCTCAATCATCCCCGCTGACTTCGATTTCGTCCCCATCCTCATGCCGTCAAGATTCCGGTCTGGAAGCCCCAGTTCATACATCCGATCCCGCAAACTTAATTGCTTGATGACCATTGCCAGTAAGAATCCGGCCAAGGACAGATAAAGTAAGTAATCGAGATCGAAAAACAGCGAAACACATAATAATAGAATAGAAGGAAGGCCTCTCAGCAACTGAACCTTTATCATAGAGTAGCTGCCAATCTCACAAACTCCTCGCTATCCTCTACACACAACCTCATCCCTTTTTCCCAAAAGGCTTCTTCGGTAATGTCTTCCCCCAAATGCTTCATGACGAGGTCTTCTGCCGACATGCTGCCTGAATCCCGCAAGAGGTCCATGTAATGCTCCTCGAATCTTTCCCCCGTTTCCTTCGCCCTGGCGAAGAAGTTGAGTGCAAGTAAATACCCAAAGGTGTAAGGAAAGTTATAGAAAGGAGATTCTGTTTTATAGAAGTGGGGCGTCCATACCCAGGAGTGTACCGGTACCTCATCAAGGGAACCGGCATAACCCTCTTCCATGGCAGACTTCATCAGTTCGTTCAAGCGTGCTGCGGGGACGAACCCCTTTTTCCGTTCTTCGTGAAAGTCCTTTTCAAAGATGAACCGTGCATGTAGGTTCATGAAGTTCATGACGCTTCTCTTCAATTTCTCATCGAGGATAAACAGTTTCTCTTCCTCAGACTCCGCTTTTTCCATGGCCGCTTCGAGGATGATCATCTCCGCGAAGGTCGACGCCGTTTCGGCCAAGCTCATGGGATAGGATTTGTTCATCCCGTTCACTGATTTCATTGCATGGTTATGAAAGGCATGACCCAGTTCATGCACAAGAGTCAACACCCCTTTGAAGGTGCCAGGAAACGTGAGGAACACCCTGGACTCCCCTGTTAACGGGAATCCTGCACAAATGGGAACCGCAGACTTTCCAGGACGATTTTCCGCTTCGACCCAGCCTTCACGAAAAGCCTTCTCCGCGAACCGTCCCATTTCCGGCCCGAACGTACGAAATTGTTCCTCGATCAACGCAGCGGCTTCTCCGTATTCGATTCCTTGGTGATCGTGATTCATTGGGGACCAAAAGTGATAGGACTTCATTTTGGCATCCCCATTCATCCGGGCTTTCACGTTCAGATAATCGCCAAAAGGTTCTTTATATCTCTCCATGACTGAAAACATGCTATTCAGCGTTTCTTCCTTCATCCGGTTTTGGGCGAGAGGAACATGGAGTACGTCCTCAATCCCCACCCTCTTATACATGTTTAACCTGAAACCGGCCAGATAATTCAGGATTTGCGCGAACTGACCCTCATGCTCGGTCCACTTTTCCACCAGCGCCTCATGAGATTCTTTTCGAACCGAAGCATCGTGGTGCGAACGCAGATTGATAGCCTGTCCAACCGAGAAATCCTGACCCTTCACCTGGACCTTGATACTGCTCATGAACGATTGATAGAACTGCCCCCAGGCGTGGTACCCGTCTGACATGAGCTCCGACACTTCCTGCACAGGCTCCCGGTCCGCTTCTTCCCGCCATTCATTCAAGATGAATCGATACCCCTTTAAGTCCTCTGAATCAAGCAAACTCTTCCATACTGATTCCTCCGTATGGGCTAATTTCCTTTTCAGGTCACTGGTCATAGAATCATATTTTGATTGAAGAACAGTGGTTTCCCCTCTGTAGAATTGTGCACCCTGGGCTTTTGGATTTTCTGAAAGAAGACATATGGCGTAGGATCTTGCTTGTGATATAGACATCTTTATTTCTCTAAGATGATCTAGGAAGCCTGCTAGTTGATCCGAATCGCTAAGTGGAGCCGTCCACTTTTTCATGGTCTCCTCAAGCTTCATGATCTTGGCTTCCGTCTGTTTCATATGGTCATGCAATTCGGGTGATGTGCTTCCACCTTTGAAGATGCTGTCGAGATTCCATATTGGATTATATTTTGTTTGAGTCACCATTATCTCCCCCTATCAAGTTCCGGACAAAACGTATGTTCTTATCTTACCTTTTTTTGAACTATTTTCCAACTCTTACTTCAAAAGTTTTTAATCTCCTAATTTGAAGAAAGAATCATATATTGCGAAAGCGGATCAAAAACCATGTACCTGTTAGAATTTTTCCAGAGTACACATACCCAAAATATAGTTGACACTGTCAACTAATATACATTACACTTATTTTATTGAAAGATTCACGATCCCAAGGAGGTCTATTCATGAAATCAATTAATGGTATCGAGAAAATTCGTAAATTCAACAGATTCTATGCAAATGTACTTGGAAAGATTGATCAGGAACTGTATAACCAGCCTTTTTCACTAACAGAGGCCCGAGTCATAACAGACATTCATGAAAGGAACGGCTGCACCTCAACAGAGATTAGAGCGAACCTTGGAATTGATAGGGGCTATATGAGCCGGATCGTTCAACGCTTTGAAGACGAAGAAATTATTATGAAAAAGCAGGCCAGCCATGACAAACGCCAATATTCCCTTTACCTCACCGACAAGGGTACGGGCATTTATAATGATCTGGTTGAAAATGCAAATATCGGTGTAGCTAAAATGATTGAAAGCCTGTCAGAAGAAGAACTCTCCAAATTAGTTTCATCTATGGAAACAATCGAAACCCTTTATACGAATGAACCGCAAGCCCAACCAGTGATTACCATCCGACCATTTCAACCAGGTGATCTTGGATACGTCGCATACTTGCATGGAAGGTTGTACGACAGGAAATATCAGTTTGGACCGATGTTCGAATATTACGTCATGAAAGGGTTGACTGAATTCATGATGAATACGGATGGAGGAGAACTATGGGTGGCTGAAGTAGATAGTGAAATCGTCGGATCGATTGCCATAACGAAGTCAAGTGATACCGTTACTCAGCTTAGGTGGTTCGTTTTAGACGAGAACTATCAAGGAATGGGCATAGGAAAACAGCTCATGGAGACTTCCCTTAACTTCTGTAAAGAGAACCGCTACGAACATGTATTCTTATGGACTGTGAGCACATTAACAACCGCTCGGCACCTCTACCAGAAATATCAATTTAAACTAACGGAAGAAAAGCCAAATGAAGAATGGACCGGGACTACTTTAATGGAAGAACGATGGGATCTCGATCTTTCTGAATAGAGGATCAATTGGAACTGAAAACAGTTTGCCAAGAGTCTGACCCCAAATTTCGACAAAAGGATCATCAGTTGAAATTTCGGGGTCATAACTCAAAAAGAAAATCCAGGTGACGGTCACTTTAAAAATCCCGTCCTGGTCACTGACATTCTTCTATAGATTTAACATAACGGAATTTTTCCTGTAGGCTCTTAAATAATTCATAAATACATCCTTCACCATCTCTGTCTTTCCAACCTCGATCAATTGATTCCCCTTCACCGAAGAATATCCACATACTTCTTCGTACAATAACGGAGACCCGGTCCCTACCCTGTAGACCTTCTCTTCCACTAGGTTTTCCCCATTCACTTTAACATCGGATAGTACGCCATCATGGTGACTCCATGTAATTCCAGAGAACGCCAAAGCCCCAATCGGGATCCCGTGAGGCCTGAATCCATTTCCGTATACCTGTTTGGAGGTAATCTCCCCATTAAAACTATCCTCTATCAATCTCACAATTTGTTCACCTTTAAGCTCCATCAACACAGGAGAATGCATGCTTTTGCATCTGTTGTACACATCCCCCTTCGTCACATCACCGGATTCCAAGCCTTGGTCCACTGCGGCTCCCCCATACATAATACCAATCTCAGACTTCCAGTAGTCCCGAACGGAATCTGCCATTAATTGAATGATATAGGCATGAGTAAGGTCTTCCCTCGTCGTGAACAATACCTCAGACAAAAATTCATTCGTTTCCTCACGACCCTTTTCTAAAATGGCTTCCATACTGGCATCGGATTCGGGAGTGATTTCAACTAATTTTCCCTCGTACGATTCAATCTTATGAAGACCATTCTCGTTAAGTAAGTCCAATTTCAACTCCCCTACATATTGCCCGTGAGAACCCGCTTGAACAATCAAGACGCCTGATTCCATAACGGGACTTTGAAGCACCGTATGAGAATGAGCCCCAACGATCACATCGACCAGGCCACTGACTTCTTTCGCCATCTCTACATCGGCATCATACCCCAGATGGGATAGAAAGACGATGACATCCGCCCCCTGCTCTTTCAATTCCACCACCGCTTTTTTGATGGCCGTAAGGGTTTCCCGATTCCTGAACCCGTGCTTATTCTCATAAAGATTCTCGAATTGATCGGTCGCTCCAAATAATCCAACCTTCACACCGTTATCCACTGTCACGAGAAGCGTTTCTTTCATCCCGCCGATGGGAGTCCCATCACCCTCAACGAGATTCGATAACAACCACGGCACACCGGACTCCCGGCTATGCTTTCGTATCAACGCAGGTGTCGATCGCAGCAGTTCATTATTCCCCACTGACATCGCATGATACCCTACATCCCCAAGCATCTCTAAATGCATATGGCCATCTGTCGCCAGGCACTCATTGATGCTCATATCCAAATGATCCCCGCCATCCACCAATAAATAACTTTCCCCTTGCGCCTTAAGCTCTCTGACACGTTTCTTTATGTACGCAGCCTGCCGTACTACAAAATCATAGTTTCCGTGAAGATCATTGGTGTGAAGAATGGTGATGGTTTTGTTCATGTGTTTTCCCCCATTTATAAGTGTTTACTTAACTCGATGTCCTCGAAGTGATCAGGAACGTGCTCTTTGTCCCCCAATGTACGACAAAATCTGCTCTTTCAAACCACCATTACTAGTGAACAGAATAAACGTTTCCGAACTTGTATGGATTACGACTCTATCCGTGTGTCCATATGGATAACCAATTCTCATTGCTGTTTTCCCTTCACCGCTATATGTATCATCATCTCGCACTACTTTAATACCAGATAAAGGAATATTGATGTTACTTAATTGCCACTTGATATTTAAGTTTTCGTTATACTTTGATACCTTTACTTCCATATCTTTCACTCCTATCATTATTCAAATTTACGAAAATTCCGACAAAAATTTTCGAATTTATGGATCTTCATTTTTTCTCATATTCCTTATAAAGCAAACCCATAGCCTCCAGAATTTTAAAGTCTGCAACCTGATCACCAAACCTATTCGGCAAATGAGTCGCTCCTACAGCAAAGATAAATGGATCTTCATTGAAATCACCAATGAGCCCTATATCCACCACTACACTTTCCAAACAACCTGTCCTATGGTTAAGATGATGCATGGGTATGCCATCTATGTTTCCCTTTTGCCTGATTAGTCCATTGATAATTGGCGTCCACAGAGGAGGCTCTCTTTGGTATCCTTGAAAGACGTCTACCATTAAATCAAGTGCCTGTTCCAACTGAGCTTTGTTATCATTATCCCTTGGGTCTTCAGTGACATTTATCGTTGAATAATAAGACTGAATCGATTTGTTCACTTTTCCCCACCCACCACAAAAACTCACGATACTCTTAGCAACATAACTATCGTGACAAGCAATCATCACCTCAACAGCTTCCCGTAACGGAAGGGATATTCTGTATTGAAAATGTGGATAGAGCTCCTTGCTGTCTTCAGCTAGATTGAACGAAATTTCTTCCACCAAGTCATCCCACTTCATGTTCCCTTCCTCCACCCACTTCGTTACACAGAATCAAACGGCTACCTTTGCCGCCGACGCAAGAGGAAGGATGAGATGGCTATTATATGAAGATATCGTTTTCTGTTCTTTGGTGGAATATATGATTATGCCTGTTTTTCCAGATTCTATTTCATGTAATTTCCCCAACACATTTTCCATTTTTACTCACCTGCCTGATTTATCAATCCCGTATCTTCTGTAAAATAACATCAACTATCTTGCCTTTGAATTGCCCAGCTTGTCATTGTCTTTACTGGCATGACCATACCTCCTTACTTACTTAAATTAAGAGTAGCATTCATCGTGAACATCCCTAGCACTAATAAAAATAGTAGGACTAGACAAAAAGCTATGACGAATTTGTAGCGTCTTTCCAACTGGATCTCCCCTTATCGAGCGGTTTATAAATTCTTAGACCACAATATCTTGATGAATGGACCATCAAATAACCCCACAATGCCTCTCTGGATTACTCTTTTAACGCAAAACAACTGAAACTTCATCCACAAATCGGAACTTCAACTCAAAATCTAAATCTGCTTTTAATAAGAATCAACCATTCCCTCTTCTACTTTTATCTTCAGTAATAGTACCGTATCATTCTCTTTTATCATGTTCTTTACTGATTCCTCATCTTGAAGATCAAAAGAACGCATTGAGTTACTCCCAGTCTCTTTATAAGCAGCCAGTATTTTCGTTTCTCCTAATTTCAACTCCACTTTTTCTTTTCCTATGGCATAATCCCAGGAGGACATCACATCTGTACTAAAATCTTGTTCAATTCTTGAGGGGTGTACGCTTACACCAGGTCCATAAAGAAAAACTAACGTGTCTTCTGATCGTGGTTTGATTATTCCAAACCCCATCTGCCCTTTTTCTACTTCTTCAGGGTTATTTCCATATGATAGTTCTGTTAATGGCTAAGAATCTTTTTTCCCATCGTTGTAACGTTCCACCCAAAGATTTACCCACCTTTTATCCGCATGAGGCAAATAAAAATCAAAATCGAAGACAACCCCTAAGTTTAAATCTTTAAACGTATCCTCATATTCAGAATCCGTTTTCATAGAAATGGTAGGTTGACCGGTCTCGCTCATATCAGAACATCCGACACAAAACAGGATTACCATAATGAGAAACATCCAAGACCTCTTCACAGTAAGCTTACCTCTACCTCCCATGAACTACTCCCCCACAATCCTCATATCCTTAAGCGGATAAAACACAACATTCGTAGTCCCAACAATCTTCTCCATAGGAATCGCCCCAATATGCCTGCTATCCTTACTATCCCTTCTGTTATCCCCCATCACGAACAGATGGCCGTCCGGAACGGTGGATTGTCCGACAGCCGTTTCCTCCAAGGTAAAAGGCCTGGTCAAATCCCCCTGTACATTCTCTTTTTGCTCATCAAGGTATGGTTCTTCATACTCTTTTCCATTCACATACAACGTATCATTTTTATACTCGACCTTATCCCCAGGCAGGCCAATCACACGCTTAATATAATCCTGTTCCTCATTTGCGTGAAACACAACGATATCAAAGCGCTCCGTGTCCCCTAATTTAGACACAATCATTCGCTCCTGGTCTTGCAGAGTCGTATTCATGGAAGAACCCTTGACCATGATTGGAGTGACCAAAAAAGTACGAACAATAAATACAACGACTAACGCTATCACCAAAGCTTTAACCCATTCTAAGACCACATTTTCCTTTTCAACCACGCTCTCCATCCTCTTTTCTTTCATAAAAATGAGATATGGCACCTTTTACATCGCTGCCCATTTGACTTTTTCTTACATACGATTCAAACCGGTGAAAGTTTCATTTATTGGAAATTCATAAAAAAAGCTGAAGATCAAATGACATAACTGAACTCCAGCTTTTGGACCGTTAATTTAACGTGTACTTATTAAATATGACTAATCAAACAAACCAAAAAAATCAGTACTGACAAACAATAACAGCGTCAATGACAGAAAGGCTAACTGAGAAATGGTGAATTTATAATCATTCCTATTTTCTGCGTATCGCTTCTCCATAACAGCTGTAACCGTTTCAGACACAATGACAAAGGCAATAAGCAGGATATGAGTTTCTAAAAACCACATTCTTTCAAGTGGAGGAAGGGTAGCATTATAGATACCGCCAACCACAATCAGGGCAGCGAAAGTAATTCTAATCGTCCTATCCAGCTTCTTATGTTTTTCGTTCTTATGATGATAGGAGAAGAGCTTCTTCTTTTTCACTTTAAACCACTTTCTCATTCCTTTATTAAACAAAAATATCAATAAAGCATAACTCACTATAAAAAGAATAAATTTCAACCATAATTGATCCATCATACCGTCTTCTCCCTCACTGTATGTATTGGATTCTATAAATCTATCGAATCAATGACTTCCCGAGTATCCTTACGTAGCAGCTTAACCTGTTGAGCATTAAGATTTTTATCGCTTTCAACATACCAAAGATATAGCCCCTCCAATTTATATTCCTTTACTACTGAGGGTGATAACAGGGCCAAATTTAATAACGTAGCTTCTTGATCGTCAACAATCACTACTCTTTCATCACCATTTCTGATCAAACCATAAACCAAGCCATCTCCATGTCCTTGGATTCCTTGCAGCTTTTCATATTCTCCGCCAAGATCCAACGGCCCCCAGGTAAACGTCCCGCTTTTCCAGCCGAATATTCCCTTTCGAACCATCGTAGCCCCAAGATTGGTTTTATCTTTAATGAAAAAGTAAAGGGATTCATCCCCTAACTTGTAGGCAGGAATCAACTGGAGGTCCTTATCAACCGCCTGAATGGCTTTGTACGGTTCCGTATAAGAGTCCTGGTCTTCTGCATAAGCCCAGGCAGCAAATAGGGCAATGACAACTATAAATAAAAATACATATTTGAGAATTGTAGACTTTTTCACGTTTTCTCCCTTCTTTATCCTAGGAAGGATCACCCGAAAATCTGAGCACTGACTTCATATAATAAAAGTTTCGAAGTGGCTTCATTACCTCGATCAGCTGAAGTCCTCTACGGTCAGTTATGTTTAAATCGAGGACTCGATTTAATAGATATTCTCTGCACGAGCATCATTATTCCAATTATTTCAAATTATTGTTTCCAACTCAATAATAGTATTAAAACTCCGACCTTTTTCCACAGAGGACCATCTACTCCCCCTTCTTTATATGATGAACAATAATCACAGGCCAAGTTCCCTTCCAGTTCTTCTTCCTGATACGTTCTTCATAAATGGAAACTAGCTCTTCCGTCTCTCTAAAAAAAGAAGTCGGCTTCACTTCCAGATTGATCACATCATCTAAACCACAAGGTGCGGTAAGAACCAATTGGCCTTCCTTGTCCATCTTCACTCCAAGAGCAGTGGCTGTCTCAGGAAACTTTGAAATCGCATCCTCAGAAGAAGTATAGGGGGGAAGATCGTTTACTACATGCATCCTCGCCTCATTTTTAACAGACCAGGGAATGAGAGGCATGAAGGATCGTAATTCCGCTTCTAACCTTTTTTCGATTTCTTCATCACAATTTTCTTCATCAAAATAGATGACATCCACATCTTGAGTATGGGTTCTCTCTTTATATCCATGGAGTGTATCCCATATTTTCGAACGTACAAACCCAGCGCATATCCACCAATCAGGTAGATCCAATGAGCTTGCAGTCTTAATAATCTCCATCATACCAGGATCGTTCTCAATCAACTTGATGACATCTTCTTTATTTTTCAGCATTTGAACCCCCCCTTCACCTATTCGGAATAAGGTGATTGACTACTTTTCTACTTTCACATCAAAACTGGTTAATTCTTTTTCATCTACAAAAACATCAATCTTCCAAATCCCTTCTCTACCCAGGGCAAATTTCGCACCACTCCTATTATTGTCGATTCCCCATTCATATAATTGAATCGTTTCATCGGTTTCCTTATGAGTGGCTAACATCCTATACTTCTTTCCATTAACATCTATTGAATCCTTCAGAAAATAAACATCATAATGTCTTCCCTCACCAACAGGAAACGCTGGTTCATCCGCTTCTCCGTTAACCTTGGTCATTCCAAACACACCTTCAGTCCCATACAGGGTCACATTTTCATGTTGAAAGGTTTCTGATTCCTTCCACGTGGTTTCATCCTTATCAACACTGCAACCAGAGAGCATCATACCAGCCAGAATGCACAGTGAAAAAAATACCAATCTCCCATTCATAAAAAAACTCCCCTTTTACGATTGGATATCATGACCTCCTGAGAACTGACAGAAGACACCCCCATTCCATCCTTCCACTCATTACTGAACATAATAAATCCATAAAAATAAGAGGATGGTAATCAAGAATGATTGTGCACAAGTAATCGTGAAATCATTTTTCCAGTACGTCTTCCCAAACGGACTTAGCAATCTGGCAATCAAAAAACTACATAACCATATGCTCATAAATGTAATAATAAAACCCATGATTCCCTCCCATATGTTGCTTCAGTTTTACTTTTGATTTTATTCGATGCAACCCTTATAACTCAATCTTTTAAGAGTGAACTTATCCTTTTCATCCTACTTTTTGGATACTCAACCCTTCTTCTATGATTGATTTCAACCTCGTATACGTGAAACCAGATAAAATAGTTATTAGAAGGACGGTCATCCCATTTCCTCATTTATCCATTACTAATTATTTCAAAACCAGACGTTAATCACAATCATTAATTATTACAAAAAAATGACCACCCTCAGGATGATCATTCCTTCTTCTCAATTATACGTTTCGAACAGCCTCTTCAATCCCATCATTTCCTGTAATCAAATCGAAGCCCTTATTAAATGTACGCTCTTCGTCCAGGCTTGCTACGATCGTGGCCGCTACATCTTCACGTGGAATCGATTCTCTTGATAGATTCTCTCCTGCGGTCACCTTCCCTGTACCCGCTTCATTCAACAAACCGCCAGGACGGATGATGGTATAGGTTAATCCGCTCTGTTCCAGTGCACGGTCGGCAAAATACTTTGCCACATAATACGGCTTTAAGGAATCGTTCCAGTTCTCACGATTATGAGCCTGCAGGGCACTCACCATGATGAACCGGTCGATTCCCGCCTGTTTGGCCGCCTCCATCGTTTTGACAGCTCCGTCTAAATCGATGAGCAATGTTTTATCCGCTCCCGTTTTGCCACCGGAGCCGGCTGTAAATACAACAGCATCAGCACCCTTCATACCATGTCTAATCTCATCCACCGTTCCCTCTAAATCAACCAGTGAAGATTGGATCCCATCCTGTTCAAAGGCCCGGGCCTGCTCTTCCTTTCTCACAATGGCCCTTGGCGTATGCTCGCTGCTTTCTTTTAAGAGCCCTATCACTTGCTTCCCTATTTGTCCATTCGCTCCTACTACTGCTACGTTCATATCCTCATCTCCTTATTCCGATAAATTTGATATGAATTCATCATTACATGTTACGTGAGTGATGACAAATCTTCTGTTTGGGCAGTAGTTTCATATAAATTGACTCTATACAAAGGCATAATCCTTTTTTTCCATCGATACGTTATATAAATACATCATAATTGGTTAGGAGAATGTCCGATGAAGAAAATCATTTTGTTTGCGGATCCCGGCATTGATGATTCCATTGCCATCATGTACGCCTTACTGAACCCCGACATTAAGGTACTCGCCATCGTATCAAGCTATGGGAACACAACAAAAGAGCAGGCAACGAATAATATCGCCTACTTGCTCAAGCTTGCAGGAAGAGAGGATGTCCCGATCATCGGGGGAGCCAATAGTCCATCGTCAGGGGAAATCCCAACCTACTATCCTGAGATCCACGGACAGGAAGGGCTCGGTCCCATCAGACCGCCTGAGAGCATTTCGGGTGAACTCACCAATTTCTCAGAACTCTATAAAATCATCAAGGACCAGGACGATATCACCATAGTTGACGTGGGGAGAAACACATCCCTTTCCACCCTTTACTTATTAGGTGAAAATATCGTTGAAGATATCAAGGAATTTTACATTATGGGAGGCGCCTTTTTGGTTCCTGGTAACGTGACTCCTTCTGCAGAAGCGAACTTCTATGGCGATCCCATTGCCTCACAGGTAGTGGTCAGGGAGCTGAATAATCTTTACGTCGTTCCCTTGAATGTCTCGAACAAAGCCATCATCACCATGGACCAAATCCGTTATATCCAGCAGATGTCAGATAACCCATTGATTGAGATCATGGATGAAGTCATGGAATACTATATTGATGCTTATAAGAAGCTCGTTCCTGGAATAAAGGGTGCACCCATTCACGATGTCGTGACATTATCGCTGATGGCGAACCCGGAAATGGGGAAGTCCATCAGAAGGGAGATCAACATCTTGACTACGGGAACAGGAATGGGAACGTCCATCGCAGACTTCAGGCCCAGTTCCAAGCCTGCTGAAAAAAACATCAACATCTACCTTGAATTGGACTACCCAATGTTTGTCGAGGATTTTATCAATGTAATGGGAAAGGCAAATGGAAAACCCTGAAAGATCAATTTCAGACCCGATTATGAGCTTTCTTTTCAAAATAAACAAAGACATTCGTGATCCATTTCGCTATTAGACCGACTACCACGTAACCGATGAATAAGGTGAAATAATTCGACCCTTTGTCCAATTCAAACAGACCGATGGCAGAAAGCAATGGTTTGAAAACAAATGCAAACCCTGCACTGAGCAGGAACATGGATAGATAGTAATTTTTATTTCTATTTAATGTAAATTGATACATGAGCAAATAGGAAACGGGTACCAGAGACACATCCAACGAAACCGAACTCGCCAGTATCGGGAAGAGTTTATACGGATAGAACCACTTAAGTAAATTAGCTCCGATGGCATCTGAGTATGTAAAGAAGACGTGAATATTATATCCATAAAACCCTAAAAGAAGGGCTTTTCGTTTATCCATTCTTAAATATAGCACGATGAGAGGAAAAATAAAGAACGCAGCCAACATCCAGAATTGCCAGTTGGTAAAATCGGAATATTGCTGCCAATAATTGCTCCACATTTCGGTTTGATTCTCCTGGATCTCTTTTAAACGGCTAAGCATGGTCTGCTGGGATTCTGTCACGGTACTCGCTCCTTTAAACATATATGCTATAGTATGAGCATGGAAAGGACCGAATATGTTCTTCCCAGTACAAAAAGCGAGTCATCCTATAGGACGAACCGCTTTTCTTACTAACCATCGACGCTTGTTGCTTGTTCTCAACAACTGAAGGATATGTAGACTATGCTTTGGGCAGCCCCAATACCGGCCCTTTTTTTGACAAAAAGATCATAAAATGATCAAGTTGATCATTTTTCAGGATGCGGATCATAACCTCGCCCCATCTCATCGTGACACTTAAGTTTGTCACTCATTGTACTCTGTAGCCAATGAACTCAATCACAAAAGAATCTCATCCAATGGTCCCTAGTAGATCAAACCTTAAATGATCGAATACAATCCTTCCACACTCGTCACAACATAATCAGCATGAGGATTCTCTTCCATTTTATCCGTAAAAAAGCAGGAGCTGATCCCGGCATTCTTCCCCGATTCCAAATCCAAATCCCGATCACCAATTATGATCGCTTCTGAATGATCGATATGATGGGTTCGAATCAAATGCAGAATGGCATCCGGACTCGGCTTTCTCTCAAACCCGTGCTGGGAGGTGATGAAGTCAGAGAAGTAACCCGTCAGCCCGTAGCTCTCCAGCATCTTGATCGAAGACTCGCCCCTGTGGGTGTACAAATAATTCTTTCTGCCCGTTTCATGAACATACTTACAAAGTTCCACGATCCCTTCAAAGGGTTTGGACAAATCGAATTCCACTTCTTTTCTGCGGGAGTCATAGGCTGTGAAAAATTCTTTCCCAATCCCATACTTTTTTTCGTAGTGTTTCAGAGCAGATGTGATCGATACCTTCATCTGTTTGATAATTTCCTCTAAAGGCTCTTCAAATCCATGCCCTTCAAGCGTTTCCCTGAAGGAGCCCGCCATGACGGGATATGTATCAAAAAGTGTGCCATCGAAGTCCCATATGATATGTTTGTACATGATCCTTCCCCCTTTTACAAAACTATCCTTATTTTACCACATGCAAATCACTCGCCAATAAAATGTAAAAAAGAGTTCATATAAAAAAGGAAAATTATGCTAAAATATTTTTAAGGATTACAAAAGGGGGGCTTGATGATCCGTTCACAGCAATCGATTTTCCTTATAAGTTCGGCCGCCCTGTTTTTCTCAGGCATCATCCTTCTTTCATATAGAATATACGGTTGGGGACTGCTGCCTTTACTGGGCCTATTCATCCTCTATCTCTCTACTAAAAAGAACCGCTCAGTCATTTCCCTATTCCTCGACTTCCTGCTCGGGTTACTGGTGTTTCAACTTGCAACCGGCTGGATCAACGAGTGGAATGTTTCAAAAGAAACGAAAATCCTGTTGAACAGAAGTTTCCTTCTATTCATCCTTATGGCTTTAGCCGTCTCACACTTGATATCAAAAGAAAAGGTCCGTTTCTTCACTGTGTTCCCAAATTGGAGAAGGCGTATCTCCATGCCCTCCCATACCATTTCACTGCCCTTATTCTTACTGATTGGGCTGGTGGGATCAAGCACCATCTTCATCCCACTCATATGGTCACAGGAAATCAGTGAGGTGAAATCATTATTCCTATTCGCTATAGGATTTACCATTCTTAACGCTACACTGGAAGAGCTTATCTGGAGAGGCGTGATGCTGTCATCGTTGAAACGAAACGTCTCCGTCCTTTATGCCGTCACGGTCACAAGCCTCGGATTCGGTCTATTACATCTATCCATCGGAATCCCGTTACTTCTCAGCCTCCTCTTTTCTTTCGGAGGACTCTTCTATGCCATCGTGGTGTTAAAGACCGAAAGCATCTATCCTTCAATCGCTTTTCATATGGTGATAAATGTGGGGATGGTGTTGAATGGGTGGATAAATTAGTTTCCGTATCTTCAAGAAAGAGAGAGAAAGATGAGATGAATATAGTAGAATACTGGGACCTGTCCACTAACCCTACAGATGGAACGTACCATTCCCTTATTAAAGTGCTTTGCGACCATTCAGATACTTTTTACTTCATCACAAGAAAAGAACTTTCTTATGATCAGGATGTTCTGGCAGAATTTAAACCACACATCATCGAATCATAACAAACAAAAGAATGGGCAAATACCATCACCATGGGACCACCTGCCACCGTTTATCTAATGGAAGCAAATGAACAGACTTGCAAATTGCTGCAACACTATGCCAACTGTTTATATGACTGGGTGGCTCCAAAATTGCCGTAAGACTTAACTTTTATCAAAAATTCGTTCACCTGGTTTTCATCCACCACCCATGAGGAATTTGGTGGCTTTTCCATTCGGTCTGATTATTACAGGAAATTAATCCACACTGTACCTGGTTTAAAGATTCAAAGAATAGAATTGGAGTAAAGAATACGGAGGTGTAAGTATTGAGATCCCATTCATGATTCTGGGGGCACTGATTAGTCTACTAATCTTCTATCTGATTATTGAGAGAGCTGTTAGAGACGGCATCAACAATTCCTCCATCGGGCAATTCCTCGAAGAAAAGCATGGAATCAAAGAACCACAGGAGGACGAGGATTTATTCGATGAAAAGTAATGGATGGATATTAATCACTATCTCAAATTAAAATATGATACTATTAATTAACAATAAATGGAACAAAAAGAGATAACACGATGAAATACCTTAAATCCTTTTTAGCCTTCGAATGGATCACGATCCTCGGGGCTTCAACGGTCCTCTATACACGCTGGGACTTCCCTCTATCTGTTTGTATCGGCATTGTGGTACTCGGGATAATCCTTACGCTTTACTTCACAAAAAATATGAAAAGAACGAGGAAAAGAAGACGTTGGACAATGTATGATCCATTTCAATCATTTCAATAGGAGTCTGTATGCAGAATAAATTATACCCTTTTATGCAAAATCATTTCGACGGTCTTGTGCTTCGTTCATCCCTATTTTATTCGTCTAAATATGGTCTGCGCTTTGAAATATCCATTCCTGGCGTCGATCATTTAAACAAGAGGAACCTGAAGCAAATGAAGGATCGAACGACTTGTCTATTCGACCACGTATTCTATGATTCAGATGAAATTCTTCTTATTACGGATGTTCACACCATGAAGCTTGACCGTTTTCTTGAGAAAAGACCCACAAAAGTTTATCAGAAATATATCAGGAGCAAGGACACTAGGTACAAGCTTATTTATGAGCTCTTCAATTTCGAAGAAGAAGATGAAGACATGGTCACACATCGGTTCATCCTGCCGTGTCAAAAGCATGTTATCCGGTATCAACAACTCCTAATGGCGATTTCCTACGAGGACTTCCCCCATCCGACTCAACTTTTAAAAGGTTCCCAACACGCGGGTATAGATATTTACTTCGTGAATGTCACACGAAAGATGATTTTCCATCTATACGATGACCGTGGTTGCGATATCATTGCGTTTGATAAAGAGGACCTGCGTTCACTATACAGAGAATTTAATGATTGGATATTGGATTATGACCGGGTGCAGATTGATAACATGATGAATAACCAATAAAAAAGGCGCTTGGTCTGAAGAGGAAACTCATCAGAACCATGCGCCTATTATTTTGGAGCAAAGGGATGATTCTCTTCCAAAGGATCTCCCTACAACTTCCCATCAACCTCAGACGTATCCACATCATCCCCGAACCAGCCACTCAACTTCGCCTTGGCCTTCGCTTTCACCTCATCATCGATATACATGGCCACCTGCAATAAAGCAATACCCAGCGCGCCAAAGTCGTCTGTAAAACCAACTCCCACTGCCATATCGGGAATAAAATCTGTCGGAAGGATGAAATACCCCAGTGCCCCGATGATGATCATCTTCGACTTCTTCGGAACATCCGGCTTTTGCAGGACAAAATAAAGGAGCAGCGCCGTATACACGACGGAATGTCCCGCCTTCAATCCATACCTTTTCAACTTACCCCAGAACTTTTCCTCTGAATAATGCTTTTCAGTGTTGTCCATTTCATTGCACCTCCGTCATGAGACGAGTGAACATCTCTTGTTTCTACTATTGTAGAAGGTTTGGGGAGAATAGACAAATGTTTGCAAACCCGGATTTGCGTTATAATTCAATTACGCAAACAAACAGAAGGAGTGTTCCACGTGCTAAATGCCATCATCTTATTCATCCTTGCCGGAATCGCGGAAATCGGAGGAGGCTACCTCATCTGGCTATGGCTACGGGAAGGCAAGCCTTCGTATTGGGGACTCGCCGGCGGAATCGCCCTGGCTCTCTATGGTGTCATCGCCACCTTCCAATCCTTCCCATCATTCGGCCGAGTCTATGCCGCTTACGGCGGGGTGTTCATTGTACTCTCCGTCCTATGGGGATGGGGAATTGATAAGAAGACTCCGGATGTGTATGACTGGGTCGGTGCCGGGATTTGTTTGGTTGGGGTTGGTGTGATGCTGCTTGGTCCGAGGCAGTAGACAACTGAATTTTAGGAGTTAGTTGAATTGGGACCCACATTAAACAGGGACACCCCAATCGAAACTTTCAAAGAGTACTACTGATTAAAGGAAGAGTTGCAAATGTTCTTCCTTAACTATGGAATCAATGCTTCCGGATCAAAGATAGAGTTATCCGAACGGATTCACATCTTCCTGGTGACGGGTGACATCAAGAAATCGGTCAGGAGGTCGGGAGGTATATGTTGCGGGTAAGTGACGGGAAGAAAGTCCGCCCCTTCCGCATCTCCTCTGCCGTATAATACATTAAAGAATATGAGGGGATAACTTGATTCAACTTAAACAAAAATCCAGTACGCTTGCTATAGTTATTCACGAGATTTACGGAATCAACCAACATATACAAAGCTTTTGCGAATTTATTTCAGAACAGGGAAATGACGTCATCTGTCCGGAGCTATTAGAAAAGGAATCTGCTTTTGATTATTCTCAAGAAAAGTTGGCCTACCATCATTTCATAGAGAACATAGGCTTTGAACGGTCGGCAGAAAAATTAAAGGCCATTCTCTCAAAATATCGACTGGAATACAAACGAATCGTGATCATAGGGTTCAGTGTAGGGGCAACGGTTGCCTGGATATGTAGTGAGGATGAAAGGGTTGATGGTGTCATCGGCTTCTACGGTTCACGCATTCGAAACTATTTGGAGGTCACACCGATGTGTCCAACCATGTTGTTTTTCCCAGAAGAAGAACCCTCCTTTCAGGTGGACGAAGTCATTGCGGCATTAGAACGAAAGCACATCGACATTCAGAAATACAGCGGTAAACATGGATTCAGTGACCCCTATTCGTCAAACTTTAATAAAGAATCCGCACAAAAAACAAGGGATAGAATCATAGATTTTTTGGATGTTTGGAAGGGTTGAATAAATATATGATTCTTGTTTGTTTCCGTGGCCCTTTGTCAGGTCAGGGAAACAATCCCGATGGATAATGAGGGACGGACCTTCTTCACTAATCATTCATCAGATTCTAAAAAACGGTCAGTTACTTCGTCGTGTTTCTCTAAGAAGGTGTCTGTATTGGTGTCACTTAATTCAAGGAACTGGTGTCTTGATTCTTCACCAATGTTTAGGGAGTTATGCCTGTATAGGTCTAAAGTGTCTAAATAAACACGAAACATCCCAAATAAAAATCTGAATGGCGTTTCATCACTAATGTATTCATTTATTGAACCTTAGCTTCTCCACCTTCACCTTCTCAAATGTCACTCGTCCCCCTTCCGAAAATAGAGAAACACCTTGATCCTCGGCTCGCGGAAAAACCAAATTAGTATGAACAGTCCGACCACCATCAATAAAGACCTCCACACTCGTCTTATCAACCAAAATGGAGAGGTGGGCCTGTTTAGCAGCGGAATCAAATGGTGCTTTGCTTTCTACAAATGTCTCTTCTCTTTCCGGTTGATCGGTGAATCCCCGGTTTAAGTATGTGTAGTTGCCTTCAAGGGATATTCCAGCATCAATATGTCGGGATCGATCTTCGGACTCGCGTAATCTGATGCCGACTTGATCAGCATCCTCCCAGGACATATCCGCCTCAATCCGATAACTCTCCCCTTCAACATCCAGCTTCTTCATCTCATCTTCCACAGTAACATCCTCAAACGTCTCCGTTGATTCCACCAACCCATTAAGCGCTTCAATAGGTTGCGAGGAAAGATAGTATCCACCTTCTCCATCTCCTTCCAACCTGATTTCCCTCATAATCGAATCCGTCCCATTAAACCCATCATGCTCCATCGTCGGAGTGTTATCGGCATAAGACCACTTGTTCATCCAAGCAAAGGCATAACGCTTCTGTTCTTTATCCTCAGCTTTACCGTCTTCAAACGTCACGCCACCATACCAGTCGTATCCATAGTCCAACCAATGTGGATCAGACTGATCAGCTTCAAACGTACTGCCATTGAATTCCCCTTTCCAATAAGCATATGTATTCGGCTCCCCAATCGCTTCTCCATTGGCACTCACTCCGAGCACCCACTTCACAGTTCCATCGGACGCCCTCATTTTAAAAAGATCCGGGCATTCGAGCACTCCCAAATCCGATGCCTGAAAGTCTCCTGTAAACGTCCAGTCCTTCAGATTCTCAGACTCATAGAAACCGACCTTGGATCCCTCCGCCATGAGCATGACCCATTTGTCTCGTTCGTCATCCCACACGACCTTTGGATCACGGAAATCCTCCACACCCGGGTTGTTCAGGACAGGTTCTTCACTGTAATTCTTGAAAGTCTTTCCCTCATCCGTACTGACCCACATATACTGCTCCTGCTTACCGGTCTCCCCGGTTGGCTGGGTCACGATCGCAATGAAGGCATCTTTCCCGAAGTCAGCAGTATTCTCCCGGTCGATGACGACGGAGCCGGACCACGGATCGCCGTTTTCATTGGTGTATTTCGGGATGGCCACCCCCTGGTCTTCCCAGTGGACAAGGTCCTCGGATACGGCATGGCGCCACTCCGTCCCGTTGCCATCCGGATAGTCCTTGTTGTAAAGATAGTAATAATGATATTTCCCTTTATAGTAGACCGGCTTTTGCGGGTCGTTCTTCCACTTGTCGGGGGACGTGAAATGGTAGGATGACCGGTACGAAACATCTTGTTGGGCTTCAGGACGTTTGTTTTTGTCCTGGGATTTCATCCACCATGCAACCGCTCCAATCATCAGGACGATCAGAACCATCAACATGACGATTCCCTTTTTTCTTTTTGCTTGGTTCATTTTTTCCGCCACCTAGTAAAAAAAAAATGCCATCTCTGACATTTCCTTTTTTGAAGTTTGCTATTATTGCTCGTCGTACGTGATTTGCCCTTGCTCAAGGATGCCATCTTTCACAACAGAAGATTTCTTGTTGTTGATATCAAGCAGGAATGAAGGAGCGAATGTTGATTTGTGATCTTGGAAGAAGCCACGGTTTGTCATATAGCTCGTCACAACGAATTGATCGGAATCTTGTTGCGGGATGACATAATGTGCATATGTCCATGTGACGTCGTTAGGATCCAGGTCTTGATGCAGGACGATCCCTGTTTTGTTCATTGGCTTGAAAGGACCCGTCAATGAGTCTGCAACATATCCAAGCATGTAGATATCTTCATCATCAGCGCCTTCGATTGTCATTTTCGAACCACGTGTACTAGTGAATAAGTAGAACTTCCCGTCTTTCTTGAAGATGTTCGGGCGTTCGATTTCGTCAGTCACCGTGTTCGATACAAGCAGTGGCTTCATTTCTTTCTTGATCGTGTAATCATCGTTGATTTCGATGATTCCCATGGCGCCGTTCGCGAGTTCAGCCAGATCTTTTTTCGGACTGTTCTGAAGGGCTTGGAATTCTTTTTGGAAGAAGTTCATTCCGTTTCCGTAGTACGCACGGTTATAAAGGGAGTCTTCACCTGAATAGCCGTACTCTTTCCCTGTGTTTGCTTCGAATACCAAGTATTTTTTGCCGTTATCTTCAATGTAGTGTGGGTCGCGGAGCGTGTGGTTGTTCATGAAGTTGCGGTCTTCGAATGCTTGGCCCACTGTTTCATACGTATCCCCGTCGCCGCCGCTGTAGATGGACTTGTGATCCTCGACACCATCGATGTTCAATTCGTTTTTCGCTCGTTCAGAGATATTAACTTGTGCTGTTGTCAAAGATTGACGTCCAAATAGTCCCTTGCTTTCATTGAAGTCTCCGCGGTTTGTGTAGAATAAGCGAATGTCACCGTCATCTGTGAAGAGGGCGGATCCTGACCATTCTTCTACCTGACCCTTTAACGTTTCATCGTTCGCTTTGTATTTATCTTCATCGTCGAAAACTCGTCCTGCATTCTTCCAGGCATCGATGGAGTCATCGCCGACTTTCTTATAGAACATATAGATGAAGGTATCATTGGCGTTTTTCGGGTCGCCGGCAAGTCCGAACACGATGTGATAGCCGTTGTACTCAGCTACGGTGCCGTCTGCGTTTTGAAGCGGCCATGTATCCCATACATCCATTTTGATTTCATTTCCGTTTTCATCGAGCTTGATCGCCGATTCTACATTTTTGATGGAAGAAGCTTCGAAGGAAGGAACCTTGAATTGAGCATCTTCCTGCTGTCCGACCATGGCCTTCATATCCTGGCGGGTGATTTGGGATGTGCCATACGTTTCTTTGTATCCTTTCTCAGAAGCCCCGTTGGCAGAAGCCGAAGTGAAGCTTCCTCCGAAAAGAATGGCGGCACTTAACGAAACAACTGTTGCTTTGCTTGTAAATTGACGATAGTTCATTATGTACTCCTCCAATATAATTGTATTAGTTTCGGCGATCTAAGCTCGCCTTACATTAATTAGTATAAGAGGGATGCCCCGGACTGGATATGGCATGGATTGATGTCATTTTCGTCTTAAATTGATAAGGGGGAAGATGGGCTCATGCGGGAAGGGATAAAAGTCATGGAGATGATGACCGGAAGAGAAATCCGCCGTAAAAAAACGACCGTCCGTCCCGCCGAGTCGTTTCCCGGGATCCCCCCGGCTTAAGAGGAGGATGACAGGCACGCGCCTTCCTTCCACGCATCGTCAAACTCCCCTAATGCTTCCTGCCTCGAACTCTCTTCATCGATATAATCCTGCATGATCTCCCCCATCTCCCTCTTGATGCATGGAGAGAAGGAAGACCAATTGAAGGTGTTCGTTTCCCTGATCAGCTTCAGGGTTTCCTCTCCGAGTGGACCGATGTCCTTAACGGGGATGTCTTTGAAAGCCGGAATGGAGTGGAACTTCTCCGTCAGGTATGCCTGTCCTTTCTCCGATGACACCACCCAGTTCAGGAACTTCTTCGCTTCCCGTTTTTCCTCGGGGGAAGATTGGGAATTGATGACCCAATAGCCGGGTACGCCGGCCAATATCCGGTTCTCTTGACGATTGCTGAGAGGCACCGGGAACATACCTGCAGAAATCTTCTTTCCTTCCAAGAGAGGCTGGATCCAGTTCCCCTGCAGGATCATAGCCGCCTTTCCTTCTGTGAACTGTTCGAGCTCTGTATAATAGTCTGTACTTGTCGGACGGTCATTTCCGTGACGGACCGTGAAATCGATGAGGGTGAATAGATCCCGGAATGCAGGATCGTCGCTGAAACGCGCAGAACCATTATCCAACCCTTGAAGGAATCCTCTGTCAGCCTGGGCAAAGGCGACGCTCGCCATATGATGTCCAAGCTTCCAGTCCTCGTAATAGCCGTTTGCAAAAGGCATGATCCCCTTTTCTTCAAGCTTCCTTGCCGCTTCTTCAAGCTCCGTATACGTGGAGGGAAGTGACGTGATACCGGCGCTTGCAAAGAGTTCCCGGTTGTAGACGATTCCGAAACCTTCAATATTCATAGGCATGCCGTATACCTTATTGTCTAAGGTGATCCCTGACAGGACATGCTTTGATGCCCTGTCGACCCACGGTTCACCTGACAGATCCTCGAGAAACCGGCTCCATTCCTTTGCTGCTTCCCGCCCGAGGTTGGTGAAGATATCCGGCCCTTCCCCTGCTGCAAGCTTCGCCGTGATATCGGAATAATCATCCGCCGCTCCCCCGACCGTCTCCACCTTGATGGTGACCCGCGGGTTATCACCCTCATAAGTGGATACCATCTCTTCGAACTCGCTGGCGATTTCCACTTTGGGGTTCCGGATCGTGAGGGTGATGGTTTCCTCCTCAGGTTTCGGCTCTTTTTTCTTCTCGGTTGTCTCATCACAGGCTGATAGCGTAAAAGAAAGGAAGCCGATGATGAAAACTTTAAGCAGTGTTGGTTTCATTCTGATCCCCCGCTTGACCGGAACTCAAATGGCGTCATTCCGATCACTTTTTTAAATAACTTGGAAAAATATTTCTCATCCTGATACCCGAGCATGATCGCGATTGAATAAATGGACTCCTCCGTCTCCATAAGCCAGGATTTCGCCTGATTGATCCTGAGCTGCGTGACGAACTTCGATAGGGTCATGCCCGTTTCTTTCTTGAATGTCCTTGAAATATGCTCACGCGTGAGGAAAAACATTTTCGACAGTTTCTCGAGGGAAATATCCTCCATATAGTAGGTTTCCACATAGGAGACAATCGCTTCGATTCGCTTCGCCGCCTCCATTTCATCCAGGCGGCGTATCGTCCGGTACTGATTCTGTTCGAGCTCATGGAATAATCGTGTGAATACTTCCGGGATCATTCCTGGAGAATCAAGCTTGGCCTGGGTGAGGCGGACGGGTACGGTCATTTTGTCACGCATCCACTCTTCTGCATAAAGCCACTGACCCTTCGTGGTGATCCCGATGCACAAGCTCTCCCCATTCAGGTAAGTGAATGCCCTGCCGATTCTTCTCGCTCTGAGTTCCTCATCCAGGGCATCGATATGTATTTCGGGTCGCTGCTTCCCATAGAAAGAGAGAAGCGTCATGTCCATGTCCCCATTATCTGGCAGAAGAGGTGCTATGGTGTCTATCTCTATTCTCTTCCCTGAACAGACGGCGGTCATGATCTGATTTCCCCGCAGTTTCATTGCTTCTTCCAGTATCTCTCCCTGCTCCACCCCCTCTGCAGCTTCCGCTTTCACTTCCCCCGTCACTTTTTCGAGGACGGCCTGAAAAGCTTCTTCCTCGATGGGCTTCAGCAAATAATCAAAGCTGTTCAGCTGGATGGCCTTTCTCATAAAGGTATAGTCATCATACCCTGTGACAAGGATGACCTTTCCCTTGAAAGGAAGCTGATTGAGTTCTTCAATAAGCTCCATCCCCGACATCTTCGGCATTTTAATATCTGTAAAAATGATGTCCGGATTCTCCTTCTTGACGATCCCCAGAGCCTCGACTCCATTCGCCGCCTCCAGAATCTCCGTGATGCCCAGTCTGTTCCACTCCCCAAGCTGACGGAGAACGTTTCTGACATTCCGTTCATCATCGACAATCAGTGCTTTCATATCAATTCCCCCTCTCTAACGCTCTTCTTGGAATGGAAGTGTCATGGTTACCCTGAATCCTTTCCCTTCCATCCGGTCTATGTCAAATGCTGCTTCATTATGAAAGTTCAACTGCAGTCGTTCATAAATATTTTTCAGTCCGATGCCAGAGGTCACGGGACCTTTCTTGTGCAATGATGCCTTGATCCGCTCCAGTTTTTCAGTCGTCATGGTACTGCCTGTATTATGAACGATGAACGTGATCCCTTCCCCTTTCCGTTTTCCTTGTATGGTCAAGGTAGAATGTTCATATCCTTCTTCATAGCTATGCTTGAAATAATTCTCCACAAGGGGCTGTAGGATCATGCTCGGAATCGCTGCGGGAAGCACCTCTTCTTCCACTTTGATAGCCACCTGGATCCCTCCCCCGAAGCGCTCCTTCTGCAGTGAGAGATACGCCTCGATATAACTTAACTCATCTTTGACCGTGACCCACTGGTCCGCATGAAGGGAATACCTCGTCATCTTCGACAGGGAAGTGATGAGTCTGTATACATCCTTCCCATTGGACCTCAGGGCGACAGCGCCGATCGTCTGGAGGGCGTTGAATAGGAAGTGGGGATTCACCTGGGACTTCAGGGCGCGGAACTGATTCGTACGACTTTCGATCTCGAGCTTATATTCCCGGTCGATATGCTGATTGATGCGATACATCATCTCATCCATATGTTCCTCCAGGTGTCCGAGTTCATCTTTCCGGGAAGTGGTGAAGTCGATGTCAAGATTCCCTCCTTCGATGCTCCTTACCTTTTCACTAAGATGGATGATGGGCTTCGTAATGATATGGGAAATCACTATCACCATGATGACCCCGAGAGTCACGACACCGATCCCCAATAGAATATTCGAGTAGGCCGCTTCATTTACATCCTTGAACAAGGCGTCTTTCGGAATGATCTTCACGAGCTTCCACCCCTCCAGTTCACCTCCTAATTTCTCTTTCAGCAGGAGCTCATCGGGTGAGGCTTGGTGCTTGAATGTCTCCCCTTTTCCACTGGAGTAGATGATGGTCCCCTCCTCATCCAGGAGGGCAACCCGGTCAACCCCCGTGTCGGATAAATGGTGGATCATCGACCCGTACGAATCCACATCTAAATCCATGGACAAAAATCCAAGAAATTCTCCCGTGAGGATATTCTTTACTTTATGGTGAATAGTCAGAACCTCCGTCTCATCTGATTCAGGAATGATAGCCGCATTGGTGGCATTCTCGATCCTATGTGGATCTTGTATGAGATAATTCCGTTCTGACTCATAAAGCTTTTTGAAAATGGGATCTTCAAGAATATGTTCCTGTATTTTCGGCGCACTGAACTTCGAGCGATATACCGTCATCGCTTCCTGATCCCTGGTAAAATAAAAGCGAAACTGACGGATGTCAGGCCGGGTGACAGAAACAATCTTTATGCTTCGCTTGAAAGAATCTTCCGGATCCCCTTTGAGTCCCTTCTCAAATACCCGCAGGACATCCGGATCGTTATAAAGGGAGTAAGGGAGCGAAATCATATCTCTAAAATACCGTTCCAGCACAACCCCGCTCTCCTTCAGCTCCTCCCTGCTCTTCTCGACCTCATGTTCCTCGACACTCGTCTTTGTGTTGCTGTAAATGATGAATACCGACAGAAAATACGGCAGGATGATGAACAGGATCAGCATCCCGAACAATCTGCTGCGGACACTTCTCATCGGTACCGCCCCCTTTCTTTCTGACAAAACACTATAATAGTGCCGGATGACCGTCAATGATCCGGAAGTCGCAACCAGTGGCTGAACATAGCCCATTTGCATTAGGTTGCACCCGGGGAAGCCGGTTTATGATTTTTGACAGGCTTCTGCTTCCCATGTTCAGGACATGGCTCCACTTTCACGCGCGTTGTTGTTGTTGTTTACTATCTCTTCTTTCTTTAAAAATCTTCTGTTTGTTTTCACGCTTGTTCCGTAAGGTGTTCATGGGCGATTCACATCGTTTTGGTCATGGGGAATTGAGGGCCGCCATTTTAGGTGTATACCCCTGCCTCTAGTAATTGAATTCATACCTTATCACCATTTTGCGTGACCCCCTTCCACTCCATCACCCATTCACCCTCAACCTTTATATAGAGATTTGAATCAAAACCGGATACCTTGTGATAAAAGTTTTTTATCCATTTGATATCTTTGCACCTGATTTATTATCAGAAAATTAACTTTATTTTTCTTCATCCCCATCATACAATGAATATATCGAAACTAAAGGAGGCTGTTTTCATGAGAAACATTGCTATGGTAACCGTACAATCATATAAGGGTGGAACACCTTTTTAACGTTGACGGTCTTCCCCCTTATATGTGTTTAGTGAAATAACACATTAAAGGGGTATATTATGTCATTTCCAGTGAAAAAATTTCTTTCGTATTACAAACCGTATCGCTCGATTTTTCTTATTGTGTTGTTCTGTGCGTTGATCACGTCTTCCCTGACCCTCGTTTTTCCTTTGCTTGTTCGTTATGTGACGAAGGATGTCCTGGGAGGTAGTCTTTCCATGGCTTTTGTGGATGTCCTTTGGGTCGGCGTTATGATGATTTTACTCGTGATTGCCCAAAATATCGGCAATTATATTGTGGATTACAAGGGACATGAGATCGGGGCACGAATGGAAAACGATATGAGAGGTGAATTATTCGCTCACCTGCAAAAGCTGTCTTTCAGCTTTTATGATAAAGAGAAAACGGGCCGGTTGATGACCCGTGTGACGAATGATCTCTTAATGGTATCGGAACTTTATCATCACGGACCGGAAGATTATGTGAAGTATTTGGTTCGTTTTATTGGAGCGTTTGTGATTCTGTTCTGGATCAATGCTCCTCTTACCCTTACCGTTTTCTGTTTCTTTCCTGTCCTCGGTTTCTTTTCGCTATATTTCAATAAGAGGCTGAACCGGTCGTTGACGGATAACAAAGAGCGGATCGGCGATATCAATGCCCAGGTGGAAGATTCCTTATCCGGCATCCGCGTCGTTCAGTCATTTGCCAATGAATCACTTGAAATCAGCAAATTCAACCGGGAGAATCAACGATTTCTTGAGAGCCGGAAGGGAACCTATCAAGCAGAAGCTTACTTCTATAACGGGACGGAAGCATTCATTCAACTGATTACGATCACCATCGTCATCTTCGGGTCCATTCAGATTGTGGATGCGTCCCTTGACCTGCCTGATTTGATTACCTTTCTGCTGTATATCGGCTTTATGATAGAACCGATCCAGAGGCTCACTCACATGAGTACTCAATTCCAGGAGGGGATTACAGGGTTTCAGCGATTCATGGAAATCATGAACACCAAACCGGTCATCGAGAATGAGCCTGCAGCAAAGTCTCTCTCAAACGTGAAGGGACACATTTTATTGAAAAACATATCATTTCATTACGACTCGTCCTTAGAGCCGGTATTCAAAGATTTATCTCTTGAGATCCTTCCAGGGGAATTCGTAGCACTCGTTGGAACATCCGGAGCCGGCAAGACAACCCTTTGCTCCCTGATCCCCCGCTTTTATGATGTCACGGCTGGCGGGATCTATGTAGATGGTGAAAATGTGAAAGATCTGGACTTAAATTTTCTCAGAAGCAACATCGGGATCGTGCAGCAGGATGTGTACCTTTTTTCAGGAACCGTCATGGATAACATCCGGTACGGGCATCCGGGAGCGACAGACGAAGAGGTGATGGTGGCTGCTCAGCATGCCAACGCCCACGAATTCATTACGCGTTTGCCACAAGGGTATCATTCCGAAATCGGCCAGCGCGGCATTCGATTATCAGGCGGTCAGAAGCAGCGGCTCAGTATCGCCCGTTTCTTCTTGAAGAACCCGCCCATCCTCATTCTCGATGAAGCCACAAGCGCCCTGGATAATGAAAGTGAAAGCATCGTCAAGAAATCCTTGGAGTTACTGGCAAGGGGAAGAACGACGCTCGTGATCGCCCATCGTTTATCGACCATCCGGAACGCCGAAAGAATTGTGGTTTTGTCAGATGGAAAGATTGTTGAGGAAGGGACCCATGAAGCATTACTCGAACAAGAAGGTCCTTATTCCAGGCTGTATTCGAAGCAGTTTGAGATTCCAGTATAATGAAAAAGGGCTCTCCTACCGTGATGGTGGGAGAGCCTTTCAGATCAACTTACCTTACCTCCGCCGAAAACACATACTTCCTTTTTTACAATAGAGGCATTAGGAGTGTCACCCATTCATCCTCTCCCGCTTCATAATCATCCCCATCGGAACATACGTAAAGAAAAACACGACAAGTGCCGCGATTTCCAGATTGAGATAATACATAATACCCGATCCGAAAAAAGACAGGATCGTTTTGGATTCCGTCGGATTGGCTAGGTAGAAGAAATTCGTGTCGAGAAGAAGGTTAAGAAAGAAAATCGGCAGGGCAAGAAGATTGACCATGAGAAAACCGGTCCATACAGCTTTTCTTGGCACCCGGTATCCCTCATACACGATGAAATAAAGGACGGACCACGCAATGGCTGCATGATGGAGAAAGTATTTAAGAAAGCGAAAATGAGGAAATTGATAAGCCATTTCAGGTGTTACCATGCTTAAGACCGGAGGAAGAAATCCGATAAAGAAAAGCAGATAGAATGCCTTCTGATTCGGCTTCAGGAATAGATAAACTGCGATAAAGGTACTGACAGAACAGAGCTGCAGAGGAAGATCCCCCACCTCCCACGTCCCTGTTGCCACAAGCCAGATATGCCACGATACTTCTGACAGAACCAACATCCAGAATAACGTCCCCTTCATGAATGACTGATACTTCTTGAGGAAACGTCTAAAGTAAACTAACATAAACGATATAGCCACAAACATCAAAAGTACAGCAATATGCGGAACAGAAAACAATTCGAACGTACGCATCTCTGTCACCGAAAACATCATGCCACCCCTATTCCTTTTGAAAGTGGTTATCATGAATAGTCTATTCGGCTTAGATGGGGGTTAAGACTCCGATTTCATCATTGAATTTGTCCCCGGGACCTTTAATCCAGGGGACAAAACAAATTGCTACATCGTGAACGGTGGAATGTAACGTCCATCCACATCCGTGAACTCATACTCCTTCGCCAGCTCCCCTGCTTTTAATACTTGTCCCGTCTTCTCCAGCACCCCTGGATCCATCGACAGCGCCGTGATGGCACGTCCAACATAATAAGGGGTCTCGGATTTCCTTAATTCTTCAGATTCCTGCCAGTGTGCCTCGTCCACTCCCATATGCTCGAGTACAAGCTCCGTCCTCATAAATCCAGGTGAAACGGCAAGGACCGCGATATTATCTCCTTTTAGTTCTTCTGAAAGTCCGTACGCCATACGAACCAGTGCATTCTTCGCCAGATCGTAATAGAACTGTCCCGTGTACTTGCCATCATCCCAAAAGGTGGTGTGAATGATGAGGGCTTCTTTATTCTCGCGAAGCAACGGGATAGCAAAGTGATTCGTCGCCAGCTGAGCCCTCACCCCTGCAGTGAACATCGTATCCCAATTGGCGAGTGGCAGTTCCCAGAACGCCCCCGGATTCACTCCGATATCATGGGCTCCCCATACATTATTGATCAGAATATCCAGCCTACCTTGTTCTTCTCGGATTTGCTTGATGGCCGCTTCTGTTTCTGAATCAATCGTATGATCACAACGAACCGCAATCCCCTTCCCACCAGCCTCTTCTATTTCCGAGACTGTGTCACCAATCGTTCCAGGAAAGTTTTGCGTGGAATTCCCTTTTGTGCTGCGTCCCGTGACATATACAGTCGCTCCGGCTTTTCCCAATTCAACGGCAATCGCGCGTCCTGCTCCCCTGCTTCCTCCCGTAACAAGTGCAACCTTACCAGTCAGTGATTTCATATATCCCATTCCTTTCATCTTGTCAGATACGTTCATTATACGATCCTATTCTTGACATCAACTGTCATATTTAATTTAATAAAACTAATCTATTCAGGAAAAAGGTGAAAAAGATGAGAGGCGACCGACTCGTATCCATCCTATTATTATTACAAACACATGGCCAAATGACTGCAAAAGAACTGGCAGAGAGAATGGAAGTTTCCGAACGGACAATTTACAGAGACATGGACGCACTAAGCGGAACAGGGATCCCCGTGGTGGCAGAACGCGGAAAAAACGGAGGCTGGTCCTTACTCGATGACTATCAGACGGATCTGACCGGCTTGAAAGAATCAGAAATCCGCGCAATATTCGTGTCACCGTCGGCCCACCTCCTCGACGATCTCGGCTTGACGCGTACGTCCGAGGAAGCCAGAAACAAACTTATCGCCTCCCTTCCATCTATCTACCGTGAAAACGCGAAAGACGTTTGGAACCGGATCCACATCGACACAAGCTCATGGCGAAAGCAAAAAGAAAATACCGCCTCCTTTGAAGTAATTAAAGAGACCATCTGGAAGGAACACAAACTGAGGATCACCTATCAACGGGCTGACGGAAATACGGACGATCACACCGTGTCACCACTTGGTCTGGTTGCTAAGGGAGATCTCTGGTACTTGATCGCCTCAAAAGAAAATGGAGACATCCGGAATTACAGGGCTTCCCGGATCCAATCTGCCGTTCCTTTAGGGGAAACATTTGAACGACCAAAAAACTTTAACCTGGCTCAATACTGGAATTCTTCAACCAAGACCTTTATAAAAAAATTGCCTTCGTACGAAGTGAAGGTGGAAGTCACCCCCACCACCCTATCGAGGCTGACATTCTCAGGCCGTTTTGCACGAGTACTTGAAATAGGAGAAAGGAGGAATATGGAATGGATTCCCGTTACCCTCTCATTTGATACAGAAGAAGAAGCAAAGGGGTATCTGCTCGGTTTTGCCGATCAAGTGAAAGTCATAGAACCGAAGGAACTTCACCAAAAGATTCTTGAAATGGCAGAAGCAACAGTTGGTTTCTATAGACAGGAAAAACAAGGAATATATTGAGAGATAATGTAGTAATGAATAAATAAATTGTTCTTATAAAATAATATAAATGCCTTAGAATTCAATTTACAATCAAAGCTTGGTGAAGAACTTTATAGATAGATTATATGGCTTAAATGACATGAGGTGAAAATTACATGCCACTATTGGACATCGCTGGGACTAATATACATTATTCAGTTAAAGGGAAAGGGACTCCAATCGTTTTTATCCATCCCCCCACTCTTACTTCCGTTAACTTCGAGTATCAAATAGAGGAGTTATCTCGAAGTTTTCAAGTCATCACTTTTGACATTAGGGGTCACGGTCGAAGTCAGTACTCAAACGAACCCATCTCCTATCAGCTGATTGTTAGAGATATAATTCAAATTCTAGATCATTTACATATTGAGAAAGCTTTGATATGCGGTTATTCCACAGGAGGTTCTATTGTATTGGAATTTCTACTGACTTCTTCAAACCGTGCTTTAGGTGGCTGTGTAATAAGTGGAATGTCTGAAGTAAGTGATAAACTCTTAAAGAATAGAATTCGGGTTGCAACCAAACTTGCGGGGGCTGGATTGGTTTCTGTTTTGGCATGGTCTATATCCAAAGGTAACTCGAATACTCAGGAACTGTTCAAAAAGATGTTCAAAGATGCCAAACAAGGCGATTCCAGAAACATCGAGCAATATTATGCTTATAGCTTGATCTATAATTGTACCGATCGTCTGAAAAACATCAATCTTCCAACACTATTGATATATGGAAAAAAGGATAGTCAATTTCACCATTATGCTGAGCTATTACATGAAAAATCACCTGTAAATCAATTGGAATTCATCGAAAAATCGGATCATAGAATTCCCACAAAAAAAGCTAGTGAATTAAATTCATTAATCAGTCAATTTGTTAATATTCATGAGAAAAAGTGAATGGATACAAAAGGGCATGGAGTAGTCGAAATGGCTCGAATAGTCGGGGCCTGACCTCCTTACTAGAGGTTAATCACTATTTTGAATCAATTCCCACACGGAGACACACAACAAACGCCCTGAGTCAGGACGTTTGTTGTGTGTCTCTTATTAATAAATACATTAACGACCTCTGCCATCTTCTCAGGCTCTTCCATAAGGAAATTCTCAATCTCTCCATTTTTCATTGCCTGTTCATACATTCACCAGTACTCTTTAAAGGCTTTTGGCTGTTGCCCGACCCACAGTACAGAAGGCCAGGCAACATTATTTTTTATTAACCTAAATCCATCCTACTTCGCATCCTTATCCGGCTGATGAATCCCAAACACATTCCCTTCCGTGTCAACGTAATACCCCTGCCAAGCCATTCCAGGCAGAGCATACTTCGGCAGGGCAACCTTACCGCCATGTTCAAGAATGAGTTTCTCCGTCTCATCGTAATTCTCCACGCCCATCGTACACGAATATCCGTTCATAGGCTGGTTCGGTTCAGGAGGAGCACTTTGACGCTGCATCAACGCGCCATTGATCCCCATCTCATTCTCGTCCCCCGTCACAGCCCCGGCATAAGGCATTCCGGCGTATTCACTCCAGTCCTCGAACTTCCAGCCGAATACCTCTCCGTAGAACTTCTTTGCACGTTCCATATCATCCACATGTACTTCGAAATGTATTAATCTCCCCATTGCTCATACCTCCCTGGATTCTATCATTCACTATAATCATTTCGGTACCCCAGGTAGAAACCCTTCTTTTTTTAAATAATATTCCAATAAAACACCCCTATTGAAATCAGGGCTATTCCATCTTTATGAAGACTTCTCCACCAACAGTTCCTTCAGCTGCTCACGCAGTGCCCTCTTCAGGAATTTACCCACAGATGTTTTCGGGATTTCCTCCATAAAGACGATTTCATCAGGAAGCCACCACTTCGCGAATTGCGGGGCAATGAAATCGATCAGCTCTTGTTTGTCGACTCGACCCTTATAGGGCTCTTTCAACACTACGCAGGCAACCGGGCGTTCCTGCCACTGCTCGTGAGGGACTGCCACGATACTCGCTTCGAACACGGCATCATGTGCCATTAACGCGTTTTCGAGGTCAACGGATGAAATCCATTCCCCACCGCTCTTGATCAGGTCTTTTGTCCGGTCGACAAGCTTGATGATGCCCTCTTCATCGACGGTCGCAACGTCACCCGTGTAGAGCCATCCATCCCTGAACGCATCTTGGGAACGCTCGTCCTTATAATATTCATCTGCAATCCACGGGCCACGGAGCAGAATTTCACCCATTTCCTCACCGTCCCATTTTACTTCTCCATTGATTCCCATCACTTTCATTTCGAGTCCTGGTACAATGAGCCCTTGCTTTGAACGGATATCGAGGATTTTCTCTTCATCAAGATCGGTCTGGTAGCTCTTAAGTCGCGAAACCACTGCAAGGGGAGCGGTCTCTGTCATGCCGTATGCATGCAGGAAGGGAATGTTGTACTTCGTTTCAAACGCTTTGATCATTCCCCTCGGCGCTGCTGATCCTCCACATACGATGGATCGTAGTGAAGAAGTCATGTAGTCCCCATTTTCGAGTTCATTCAGAAGCCCTAGCCAAATCGTTGGGACTCCGGCGGTGAAGGTGACCTCTTCCCCTTCAATCAGTTCAGCCAAGAGCTTCGGGGTAAAAAGCGGACCAGGCAAGACTTGAGTCGAGCCGAACCAGGTTGCAGCGAAAGGCAATCCCCATGCATTCGCATGGAACATGGGCACAACCGGCATGACAACATCCCTTTCCGACAAGGCCGCCGTATCTGCCAATCCGAAAGCATAGCTGTGCAGGACAATCCCCCTGTGGGAATAAACGACACCCTTGGGTCGACCCGTGGTGGCAGATGTGTAGCACATTCCGGCAGGTTCATTTTCATCGATATCCTTTACGAAATCGAAATTCGGACTGGCTTCACGCAACAGTTCTTCATAGGAGTAGACGGGTTCCAGTGTCGTTTCCGGAAGCTCATCTTTGTCGGTCATGATGATATAGGCTTCTACTGTTTTGAAATCATCCTTGCATTTCTCAATGAGGGGCAGTAAATCTTCATCTACTAATAACACTTTGTCTTCCGCATGATTAACAATATAAGAAACATGCTCAGAAGACAGGCGGATATTGATCGTGTGGATAACCGCTCCCATTCCTGGTGCGGCAAAGTACGCCTCGAGGTGGCGATGATGATTCCACGCAAATGTTCCGACTCTGTCTCCTTTTCCTACACCCAGTTTCTCAAGGGCACTCGATAGCATCCGTGTACGTTCACCGATTTCCTTATACGTCAAACGATGAATCCCGGAAAGTGTCCGTGAAACAACCTGCTTTTTCGGAAAAAACTTTTCTGCTCTCTCCAAGAGAGAACCTACTGTTAATGGAACATTCATCATACCAACATTTCCCCTTCCGCTTCTCTTAATCTATTACACCTTTCTTCTCCCAATCCAGTATCTGATCATCCGTGGCTTTAAGCCAGTCTCGCAGAACCTCTTTAGTCTGTTCCCCTTTTTCCGGTGGTGGTTTGGCAGCCCCTCGATTATAATCTCCGTACATGTTCACTTGCCCTTCACCTGTAATTAATCCCTTTTCTTTAAAAACAGGGTATTCAACAAGCTGATCCGCCTCCAGAACCGGGGTAAGACAGCAGTCCACTTCCTGGCCAAATACAGACCACTCCAATCGTGTTTTGCTTCTAAACAACTCGACCAGCTTACAGTAAACAGGATTTTCCGATTCAGGCTTCGAGTAGTGGGCTGACAGCCAGTCCTCCCTGCCAAGAGCCTGACAAAAGTTTCGCCAAAATTTAGGCTCCAGTGCAGCGAGGCTGACAAATCCCTTATCCTTCGTTTCATAAAGACCGTATGAAATCACGGTACCGTTTAAGACCTGAACACCACTCTGGTATCCTGTTTCCTTTTCAATCAAGACATGATTGGTCATCAAGGTAGCCATGCTCTCTGCAAGGGAAATGCAGTGATAGCTTCCTTCCCCTGATATCCCTCTGGACACAAGCCCGGCCAGGATCCGTTCGCTTGCCGATAGACCGCCGATATAGTCGGCAAATGTATGGCTCGGATGAACCGGCCTTCCACTCTTGTCCTTCAGCTGTGCAAGGGCCCCGCTCACACTCATATAATTCAAATCATGACTTCCGAGGTGAGACATCCTCCCCCTGTTCCCATAGCCTGTGATGGAGCAGTAGACTATGGCAGGATTGATGCTGCTGACCTCTTTGTAACTGAGAGCAAGCTTTTCCATTACACCGGGCCGGAAACTTTCAATGAGAACATCAGCTTGTCTGACCAAATCAAGAGCAATCTTTCTCCCTTCTTCCAGTTTTAGATTCAAGACGATGCTTTTTTTGCCACGGTTATGAGCGTTGAACACCAAGCCGTTTCCATTTTGTCTTGCCGGATCTCCTTCCGGGGATTCTACCTTGATCACTTCTGCTCCAAGCTCCGAAAGCCGTAAAGTGGTAAAAGGGCCCGGTATATAGTTGGTAAAGTCGATCACTTGAATGCCCTTCAGCATAGTGGGACATCGCACCTCCTCGTAAACGTTTGGACCTGTTTATTTGTGTCCGGAACAGGATTTTCATATGAATCATTTTCATAAGCAACCTGTTTAACCAAGCCGCTCGATGATGGTTGCATTCGCCATTCCATGCCCTTCGCACATGGTCTGCAACCCATAACGGCCTCCCGTTCTTTCAAGCTCGTTCATCATGGTAAGCATCAAGCGTGCCCCGCTTGCACCGAGTGGGTGACCGAGGGCTATCGCTCCTCCATTCGGGTTTAGTTTCTCAGGATCCGCTCCTGTTTCCTTGAGCCAGGCCAACGGGACAGAGGCAAAGGCTTCATTGACCTCGAACACATCGATATCCTCAAGTGTCAATCCTGATTTTTCCAGTACTTTTTCGGTTGCCGGGATCGGTCCTGTCAGCATCAAGGTAGGGTCAGAGCCGACTACCACTCGAGTATGAACCTTGAAGCGAGGTGTCAAGCCCAGTTCCTCTGCCTTTTCACGGGCCATCAACAGAAGGACGGCTGCCCCATCACTGATTTGACTCGAGTTACCTGCATGGATGACACCGTCTTCCTTGAAGACTGTTTTCAAGCCGGCCAGAACGTCTGGAGTCGTCCCTTCCCTTGGACCTGAATCCTCGGTCACTAAGGTGGTTTCGCCATTTTCAAGAGTAATCTCAAGTGGCATGATCTCCTTTTTGAAATGTCCTTCAGCCTGTGCCTTCAATGCCCGTCGATGGCTTTCGGCCGAGAATTCGTCGAGTTCCTTTCGGGTAAAACCATATTTCTCGGCAATTCGTTCCGCTGATAAACCTTGATGGATGATTTCGTAGCGTTCTTTTAGCTTCGGGCTAAACGGAACGGCATCCCCATAGTTGGATCCCATAGGAACTCTTGACATATTCTCTACGCCGCCGGCAATCACGACATCCATATCCCCTGCTAGAATCGCCTGTGCGGCAAAATGCACGGCCTGCTGGCTCGAGCCGCACTGCCGGTCAATTGTGGTTCCAGGTACTTCTATCGGAAAGCCCGCTATCAGAGCTGACACACGGGCAATATCACCTGCCTGCTCCCCTGATTGAGACACGCAGCCAAGTATCACATCTTCCACGAGTCCAGGATCAATCCCGGCCCTTTTGACCACCTCTTCAAGCACCTTTGCTGCAAGATCATCGGGGCGGATATCCTTTAAAAGTCCTTTCCTTCTTCCTACTGGTGTCCTTACACCTTCAACAATGACCACTTCACGCATGTTCTATCTTCCTTTCTGTTATTGAAATCCAGTACTCTATAAACCTAAGTTCTTCGCAATAATCGTCTTCATGATTTCATTGGTTCCTGCGTAAATGCTGGCGACTGGAATATCCCTGAATCTCCTCGCAATCTCGTATTCTTCCATATATCCATATCCCCCATGAAGCTGCATGCATTCGGCTGCGATTTTCTTTGCGTTGTCGGTCAGCTTCCACTTGGCCATGGACACCTTGGTCACGATATCCTTCCCCGCGATATGCTCGGCAATCAGCTGATCAAGGAAGGCCCTGCCCATTTCGATTTCTGTCGCCATCTCCGCGATTTTGAACTGAGTATTCTGGAATTTGCTCACCGGCTTGCCGAAAGCATCACGGCTTTTCACATAGTCGATTGTCTGGTTCAGCATCACTTCCGATGCCGTCTGTGCGGCAATGGCCACAAGCAAGCGCTCCTGCTGCAGCTTATCCATCAAATAAACGAATCCTTTCCCCTCTTCTCCAAGCAGGTTTTCTTTCGGGACGACACAGTCCTCAAAAATGAGCTCTGCCGTGTCCTGAGAATGGAGACCTACCTTGTTCAGCTTCCTTCCCCGTGAAAAGCCCGGAGAATCCCGTTCGATCACCAGCAGGCTGACACCTTTATGCTTTGGATTCGCATTTGGATCCGTTTTGCAGGCCACCACAATGAGATCCGAGTGGATCCCATTAGTGATGAACGTTTTTGAACCATTGACGATGTAGTGATCACCATCAAGGACCGCAGTTGTCTTGATATTCGCAAGATCAGACCCGGTTCCCGGCTCCGTCATCGCAATGGCCGTAATGATTTCTCCCGTCGCACATTTTGGGAGCCAGCGTTTCTTCTGCTCCTCCGTTCCATAAGCTGTGATATAGGGAACCACAATATCATTATGAAGCCCTATGCCAACTAGACCTGAGCCCACTCGCTCAATCTCTTCGTTGATGATGACCGAGAATCCCCAGTCCACTTCACTCCCACCATATTGCTCCTCAATATCCGGGCAGAGATAGCCCTGCTCTCCCAGCTTCGTCCAGAAGGAGCGGGGAATCATCCGCTCCTCCTCCCATTGATTGTAGTTAGGATACGCTTCCTTTTCTAAAAACTTCCTTAATGATCGCCTGAACAAGTCGTGATCATCTGATAAATAAAGGTGTTTCATGTTACCCTCTCCTCTATGAAAATTACATTTTAGTTATTGTTTGACTCCGTTTAGAGACTGGCGGAGCTGGTATTTTAATATTTTCCCAGACGCATTTCTTGGCAGGGCTTCTTCTACAAAGAATCTTCTTGGAATCTTGTATCCTGCAAGCTTCTGACGACAGAAACTTTTCAATTCCTGTTCCTCAATGCTTGCCCCCTGTTTCGGCACGATGACGGCACAGACGGCTTCTCCCCACGTTTCATCAGGGAGCCCGATGATTGCAGCCTCCAGCACGGAAGGATGCTCATAAAGGACTTCCTCAACTTCGATGGAATACACATTTTCGCCTCCCGAAATGATCATGTCCTTTTTCCGGTCTACGAGGGTGATATATCCTTCTTCATCAATGGTGGCAAGATCCCCCGTATACAGCCAGCCATCCTTCAAGGTTTTCGCCGTTTCCTCAGGCTTCCTATAGTATTCCTTCATGATCGACTCACCTTTGATGATGAACTCTCCGACCACACCAGGTGTAATGTCCTTCCCTTCCTCATTGACCACTCTCGCTTCGGTCAAGAATGCTGCTTTTCCACCCTTTCCAAGATGAGTTTTGTGCCCCTCTGGATCTAACAGGATTCCTCCTGGTCCCGCTTCCGTCAACCCGCAAAGATTATAAAATTGGTCTGTCTTAAACAATTCGATGCTCTTCCGGACAACTTCAGGTGCCATAGGTGCCGCACCATATCCGCATCGTTTAATCGATGATAGGTCATAATCGGCAGCATTTGGGACCTGGAGCATAAAGGTATACATGGCAGGCACTCCAAAGAAGTGGGTAATCTTATGCTCCTGAATCGCTTCAAGGGTCTTCACAGGATGAAAATCCCGGTGAATGACATGAGTTGCACCCAAAACAACCCCTGAGAGAAGGAACAAATTCAGCTGGGCTGAATGGAACATGGGCGCAATATGAAGGAAGTTCTCTTTCTCATTGATGCCCATGCTGATCATCATCGTAAGCCCCACATTGAAAACCCGTTTATGATCGAATAAGGCACCTTTAGGTCTTCCCGTCGTACCGGAAGTATATAAAATTTCCAAATCATCATCGTCACTGACTTGAACGGTTGGATCTTCTGTATTCGAAACGAGCATCCGGTCGAATGAATGATGCCCCACTGTTTTCGGAGCTCCCGTCGTAATCACATGCAGGACATTCGTTTCTTCCCTGGCTGAAGTGACCGTCACCTCGAATTCTTCGTCACAAATGACGACAACCGATTCGGACTGCTCGAGAATATAATGAACCTCTGATGACGTCAGGCGGAAATTGACAGGCGCTATCACCGCCCCGATCTTGGCACCTGCAAAGAAAGAAAGCACAAACTGATCAGAATTCTTCATCATCAGTGCCATCTTGTCACCTTTACGGATTCCAAGACCAAGAAGACCATGGGCCAGTTTATTCACTTCTTCGTTCAACTGTTTATACGTATAGGTTCTTCCTTCACATACGACCGCCAGCTTCTCCGGCTTTTTTCTCGCATTTTGTTCTAAATAAGAACCGATATCCATTCTCCATTTCCCCCTATTGATCTTGTATTTGAAAACGCATTCAATCTTATCCATGCAATAATTGTGCCAACTTTCAGAAAATAACAATCATAAGGGATTCCTTGATGGAACAGCAATCAAGGTGTCCAGAAATTGGACACCTTGATTTGGACAGTTCTACGAAGGCTTAACCGTTCAATACGGACAGCTGGTACTTCTTCAGTTTTTCATACAATCCTGAACGGCTGATTCCGAGTAGCCTGGCAGCCTGGGCTTTGTTTCCATTTGACTGACTCAGGGCTTTTTTTATAGCACCAATTTCCGCATCCTCTGCAAGGCTGATGTTCGGTATCGCTCGTTCTGAAACCTTCGAGACAAGATAATCCGGAAGGTCCTCCACCTGAACTTTTCCATGCTCAGCAAACGTCATGGCACGTTCAAGTACATTTCGAAGCTCCCTGACATTTCCCGGCCAGTCATATTGAAGAAGCGCTTCTTTCGCTTTCGCGGAAATGCCGGTGATGCTCGTACCAAGCATGGAATTGAGATCAATCATTAGTTTATGGGTGAGATGTTCCACATCATGAACACGCTCACGTAATGGTGGAATATTCAAGGAAATGACATTCAGTCTGTAATAGAGATCCTCGCGAAATTCACCCTCCTTCACCATTTTCTCCAAATTCCGATTGGTTGCCGCAATGATTCGCACATCTACCTTGATGCGTTCATTTCCCCCAACCCGGTAAAATTCCCGCTCCTGCAGAACACGTAACAACTTGGCTTGAAGCGCAATCGACATATCTCCAATTTCATCGAGAAACAGCGTCCCCCCATTGGCAAGATCAAATTTCCCGACTTTCCCTCGCTGCTTCGCTCCAGTAAAAGCACCTTCCTCATACCCGAAAAACTCAGATTCAAGCAAATCCTCAGGGATCGCCGCACAGTTGACGATCACAAATTTCCCATCGCTTCTGGCGCTGCTGTTATGGATGGCATGGGCGAACAATTCCTTTCCAGTCCCGCTTTCCCCTCTAAGCAGCACAGTCGACCTCCCCTTCGCTGCTTTGGCGGCACTTTTCTTTAGTTTTTCCATATAAGGATATTCACTGAGAATATGATCCCAGGTGAACCGCGCAGCTTCGGATTTTTGCAGCTGCTTGTGATAAAAGCTTGCCTTGTTTTCAGCCTTTTGCAGCCTCTTAAACAGCTCGCTCACCTCAGTTAATTGACGGAACATCACCTTCCCGATGGCCCCGATGACCCTGCCATCCTTCTTGATCGGAATTCTGTGCACAATATATTTAATGCCTTTTCTTTCATTAAAATCACTAATTTCAGCTGTTTCCGTCTTAAAGACATTCCGAAGCTTCAACTGGGGCAGCACACTGTCCACATCCCGATGCAACACCTCTGTCTTTTCGAGGTTAAAAAGTTCAAGCATTGGTGGACTCACCATTGTGATCTTATTCCGTTCATCCGTCATCAAGATGCCATCGTACGCATGCTCTAGTGTCGTTTCGATGGTGAGCTTCAACTTTTTAACCGTTTGCAGCTCCTCAGCCATCTTTTCAATTTCAGAAATATCCTGTAAAAGAACGATTTTTCCTTGCTTATGGTTCACGGTTTCATAAGTTGATATATGCAGGATGCATTGATACGTTTCATCATGGTAATGTCCATGGTTTTCAATTTTGAGGCTCGGAAATACATCATCTAGATGGTGAGAATGAATGGAGTCGATGGAGCGTCCAGTGATTTTCGAAAACGATTCATTGGCATAGATGATCTGTAACTGTTCATCGGTCATCAATACTCCCACACCTGAATGCATTAAGATCGTTTCCAGCTGGTCCTTTAAGGTATTGGCTGACTTTAATAACGTCATCACCATCTCTGTTTTGGTCAGCAACCCCATCACTTTGCCTTCCTCATCAAGGACGATTCCCGTTCCCGCTTTACTGGTTTTCACCAGCTCCTCAATTTGGTGATAGGGCGTATCTATCCGAATCGTTCTTGTTTCCTTTTTTATGTAGGATTTAATCGGTGTCTCAAGCGGCATCTGGTCCAGGATCATTTGGTATAATCCGCTGCGCGTGAACACACCCTGGAGATTCATGTTACCGTCTGTAACTGGCAGGAGGTTCCACTTCTTTTCCTTTATGATCTCAATGGCTTCTTTCAATGTGGTATCCTCCGTCATCACACTATCGACCGGCGTGACCATATCCCGGAACTGAATCATTTCAATCCCCCCTTAATTATAATCTGAAAATTCAATCTGTTACTTTTATTATAAAGCTTTGTGTAATAAAGGTCACTTCCTCAATTTCCTATTGGATATAATGGCAAAATAATCGGGTATATTTATAATATGAAGCTTGTGTCATAAAACAAAAAAGATCGGAGGCTTTAAAACCTCTGATCTCGTGATTTACCTACTTTAGTATCCCCATTATTTCGGCTGCATGCGGATTGCCCCGTCGAGACGGATGGTCTCCCCGTTCAGCATCGTGTTTGTCAGGATACTTTCCACCAGGTGGGCGTATTCTACAGGATGTCCCAGACGCTTAGGGAAAGGAACCATTTTTCCAAGTGATTCAACTGCCTCCTCCGGTAATGATTCAAACATTGGCGTGTGAAACAAACCTGGCGCGATTGTCATCACCCGGATACCGTACGAAGCAAGTTCCCTTGCGATCGGGAGGGTCATTCCGACAACCCCACCTTTCGAGGCGCTGTAGGCTGCCTGTCCAATCTGTCCTTCAAATGCCGCTACCGACGCCGTATTGATGATGACACCCCTCTCTCCTAATTCGCTCGGTTCATTCTTCACCATGTGTTCCGAAGCCAATCGGATCACATTGAATGTGCCGATTAAGTTAATCGAAATCACCTTCGAAAACGTATCGAGAGAATGTATGCCTTTTCGTGATATCAGCTTGGACGCAATTCCGATGCCTGCACAGTTGACAACCGTATTAATCGTTCCGAAAGATTCCACGGCTTTGTCAATAGTGAGGGAAACTTCCTCTTCACTCGTTACATCCGTTCTGACAAACATGCTTCTTTCACCAAGTTCTTCCACAAGCGATTGGCCTCTTTCATCGGATAAATCCAATATGGCTGCTCTCCCCCCCTCCTTGATGATCTGCCTCACTGTCGCTTCCCCTAAACCTGATGCTCCACCCGTCACGATGGCGATTGATTCGCTGATCTTCATTGAATGGCCTCCTTTTTATCTAATCAACTTTTACACTGCAAGATTTGTGCCAAGCTTGATTTGCCCCTATTTATAACGGGAAGAGGTTCCAAACTGTCCAGAATAAGGACACTTTGAACATTGAAAATTCGAGATCAATACATGACAACCTTGCACTATTGGTGGAAAAACTTGTATTGAAGTAAAATCAGGACTCTTCAACATTAATTAGGTATCCTATGATCCAAATCCCATTAGAATACGTTTTCTTAAAGCCTCTGTATCAAGAATTAAAACCGAGAAACCCATTTGTGTGAAAAATATGAAGTACAATTGTCTATTGTGTTACAAATCAACATTTTTTCACATTTACCAACAATTATTCTCTTGAATTACCTATGATCCTTCCATACTATTTAACTATTAAGCGATTTCATTCGAAAGGACGTTCATTATGCTGCCCATCGACAGACAACAACAAATTTTAACCTGGCTGGAAGAGGAAGGGACACTTCGTGTAACGGAAATCAGCTCCCGCCTTGAGGTTTCGGAAATGACGGTATATCGGGACTTGAAGCCTCTCCTTGAAGAGAACAGGGTTCACAAAACCTCCAATGGTATTTCAATCATTAAGGATCAAGGCATTCCGACGAATACCTGCATCTATTGCCTGAAGCCGGCTACTTCCAGATGGTCGGTTCAATTGGTGAAGAAGGATCACACAATCGAGCAGGCCTGCTGCCCTCACTGTGGATTACTCCGTTACGGGGACATCCAGGGAGAGGTCGTGCAGATCATGTGTCGTGATTTCTTAACGGATATGACGATAAGTGGGAAGACCGCCACTTTCCTGATCGATGCCGACTTAAACCTGAACTGCTGCCAGCCCCAGGTGATCGCATTCGAATCGAACAAGCAGGCCCGTCAATTCCAAACAGGATTTGGAGGGCATCTTCACAGCTTTCAAGAGGCCATCGCCGTCATTTCAGAAGAAATGTCGGGCCCAGACTGCTGTCATGACTAAGAAAAGAGGAATCTACTATGCGTAAAAAGTCGAACATGTCTCCTTATCAAACGATTTGGAGATGGCATTTCTATGCCGGGATCATCATTTCCCCGTTCTTGCTCATCCTAGCTGTGACGGGGTCCATTTATCTATTCAAGCCCCAGATCGAACACAATCTTTACAAAGAATATTACGAAGTGAAAGCACAAGGGGAGAAACTTCCTGCTTCTGAACAAATCGAAGAAGTGAAGAAACTCCACCCCGATGCACAAATCACCAAGTATCGTCCGGGAGAAAATCCCGAACGCTCCAGTGAAATCGGTATCAGCACCGACGATGGTTCAGCCACTGTCTTCCTGGATCCCTACACCGGGAAATCACTTGGCGAGTTAAAGCCTGAAGACCGGATCATGGATAAAATAGTGGAATTCCATGGGGAACTGATGGCGGGAACTATCGGAGACCGTATCGTTGAGCTTGTCGCCTCCTGGGCCATCGTTCTGATTGTCACAGGAATATTCTTATGGTTTCCACGGAAAAAGGACAAGCTGTCGGGAGTGTTCTTCCCCCGTTTCGGTAAAGGAAAGAGCATCCTGCGCCGGGATCTTCACGCTGTACCGGCTTTCTGGATTACAGCGGGAATGCTGTTCCTGATTATGACAGGCTTGCCTTGGTCAGGCTTCTGGGGAACAAACTTCCAGAATCTCATGACCAATTCAGGGGCCGGGTATCCTCCATCGATCTGGACAGGGGATGCACCACAGTCCGTCCTGAAAACAAAAGAAATCGCCGACGTCCCTTGGGCAGCGGAAAACCTGGACGTTCCTGTATCCGCACTCGAAGGCTACACTCCCGTATCAATCAATGATGTAGTGAACATTGCCGAAAGAGAAGGAATCGATCCCAGCTACACTGTATACATTCCAGGGGATGAGAAAGGCGTCTATACCCTATCTGCCTTTCCTGCCAAAGCTCAGAATGAGGTCACCATGCACCTTGATCAATATTCAGGAGCTGTCCTGGCTGATTATCGCTTCGACCATTACGGTATCGGCGGGAAAATCGTCGCGATGGGCATTACCCTGCATACAGGCACACAATTCGGTTTCATCAACCAATTGATCAGTCTCTTCATTTGCCTAGGGATTATCCTGGTGGTGGTAAGCGGATTCTATCTATGGTTAAAGCGGAAACCGAAAAAAGCAATGGGCGCACCGAAAGGGCCAAGCATCTTGAAAATGAAGCTCTTCTTGCTTCTCATGATTGTCTTGGGCATCCTCTTCCCACTGGTTGGAGTTTCCTTGATCTTCATCTTGCTTCTTGACTGGCTGGTTATCAAACGGATCCCTGCATTATATAAATTCCTCGGTGCGGAATAAGAAAGGACGATACTTCATGAAAAATCGTACGAAATATCTTAGTCTCATCCTCATCTGCTTGATGCTCGGAGCCTGTTCCCCGAAAGAGGATGCAGCCGAGCTTTACCGTCAGGAATCCCCGCTTCAGGCGGATATCACCTTGCCTGAAGACTTTTCCGGAAGTGAGCCGATCAAGATTGCCCTTACACAAAACAGTCAATCGGTCGATGATGCTAATTTTGTCCATGTCGAAATATGGAAAGGTGACGGCTCCTTCCATGATCAGATGGAAGAAGCCGAAAATGCCGGGGACGGGAACTATACATTCAACAAAAAGCTGACGGACGATGGACTCTATTACATCAAGGTCCATGCCGCAAGCAACGGATCCACCATCATGCCGACCCTGCCTTTTGCTGTTGGTGAGCTGTCCAAGGCTGATGTCGAAGCCCTGAATGATCAAACTCCAAATGATAGTGGAAACCATGATTCTCACCACTGATTGAATGAGTGAAAAGAACCGAAAGCAGATACTTGCTTTCGGTCTTTTTTTGAATAAATGGCTTATTTCACCTATGATCATACTAAGTAATGGAATCATTCCCCTTATATTATTCCCGGCAAGATTCAGAGACTTCAACTTTTGCTATAATGGATTCATAGACAAGCCCACAGAAAGGAGCCCATTCTTCATGATTATTCGCGAAACCAAGGATTCATTTATCATGATCAGGCAGCACGACCACGCCTTTTTATCAGGTGAAACCATTAAACACCTTAAACCTTCTCTACTAAAATCAGATTCATTCTTTAACGATGCCTTATATGCAGCCTATCAGCATGACCGGAGCTGGATCGGTTTGGACGAGACCCCGATTTGGAATGACAGGGAGAAGATCCCCTTCACCTTTTCTGACTACCCCCTCCTGCCAAAGCTCGCATTCTATAAAATCGGGGTGGACGAGATCGAGAGGGTGAACACCTATGCGAGTCTCCTGTGCAGCCTGCACTTCTGCTCCTTCTTTTCCCAATCTGAAAAGAAAGACTGCCTTGTTTTTTTAACAGGAGAAGCCAGAAGACAAATGAAACTTAAGGAATCGTTTCCTGACCTTGATGAAGAATTACTACAGCAGCATTTCCACATACTCCAATTCTCAGATAACCTGTCCTTATACTTATGTCTAAATGAGCCGGGTGTCGGCAAAGAAGACGAGCATCCGTGGTTTAGGAGCGGCTTCAAAAATACAGAGATATTTCACCCTGATCATCAGCCACTCACAGCCCGATGGATGAATGAAAATGAAGTGACCCTTGATCCTTATCCTTTCGACAAGGACTTCCATGTATCGTTGCAGTACAAAATGGTCTCTAAGAGCTTGATTGAAGAGGTGGGGATTGCTGAGGCTTATACGGAGAGTGATATGGAAGAAAAGAAGATTTTCTTTCATCAATAAATAAATACATGTGGACGGTTCTCTTGCTTCGGAAGCATCAGAACCGCACTTTGAAGGATGAAAAAGAAGTGGAAACGAGTCAAACTGCGAAGGAATTGGTGAAGAGGGCGTGAAAAAGTCCAATCGGGTTGATCCGATTGGACTTTTTTATTTTACTCCCACTTAAACACATAACTAGCCAGCACAAACCCGCCAACCAGCCAAGCACCCAATATCAGTGTCTCCGTGCCCAATTCCAAAAACGGGGTCCCAAGATTCATCGTCTCCCGCAACGCCGAACTCAGATGAGCGATCGGCTGGATGAGATCAGGCATATTGTTGATCGGGAAGAATACTCCACCAAGGAACAGCATGGGAAATGTCACGAAACCTGCAATCGGTCCGGCACTTTCCGGGTTCTTCGCCATGCCGGCGATGATAAAGCCGAGTGCCATAAACGCAAGGGTCCCAAGGATGATGAAAAAGATCATCGCAAGCCACGAACCTGCCACGTTGATGTCAAAGATGAGATCGGCGATCAGGACGACGAGCAGTGCCTGGGTTCCGTTCAGCATCAGGCGCGCCGTGATCTGGGCCGCGATGAACGTGGATGCTTTCAATCTCGTCCCCTGCATTCTCCGGAGGATTCCCCGTTCACGCCAGGCGGAAATTTGACCAGCGACCCCGTTCATGTTGTTGCTCATGATCATCATGGCGACGATCCCAGGTACCAGGAAATCAACATATCGAAGGTTCAGCGCCTCGATTCCTACTTTCTCAACCGTCACTAACGGCTTATAGTCAACCATGTCCTTGCTGTATTGATCGATGATGCCGTTCACCACCGTCAATCCAAGCTCTGACGTGGTCAGGTTTTTCTCGTTATAGTATACAGGAAGGGAGGAAGCCTCGTTCCCGTCCTTCAGGTTCTCTTCATATCCTTTAGGAATTTCGATCAGAAGCTGGATATCCCCATTTTCAACGGCTTCTTTTCCCGTTTTGACGCTCTCATATTTTGTGGTCTCGATTCCCTCATTTTTATAAAATAAGTCCTTTAAGTCCTTCGATGCATCGGTGTCATCCCTGTCTGTCACCCCTACAGTTAACGAGAGTGAATTCCCCCCGCCTGCAAATGATCCCAACGCCACCATCAGGATGACCGGAAAGAGCAACGTGAAGAAGAGGACCTGCTTGTTTCGTCCAAAGATCCGTAATTGTGACAAGGTTAACTGCCAATAAGCTCTCATGATTCCCGCAACTTCCTTCCTGTCATATGAATGAAGACATCCTCTAATGTCGCCTGGCGCGTCTCGAGATCCTGGATTTTCAAATTATGTTCCGTCGATATGGAAATCAGGGAGGTCAGTGCCCGCTGAAGCTCATCGGTATAGAGCTGGACGAAGGTATCCTTGATGGCCGCTTCTTCGACTCCATCCATTTTCATGAACCACTCCTGTTCAGGTGGATTGTTGAGATGAAATTCAATCGTACTCGTTGACTGCAGAGTTTTGACCAGGTTCGTCGGTGTGTCAAGGGCGATCAGTTCTCCTTGATCCATGATGCCGATTCGGTCACAGAGCACATGGGCTTCATCCATATAGTGCGTGGACAGAATCACCGTCTTCCCCCGCTCCTTCAACCGCAGCACAATGTCCCACAGCGTCCGTCTCGCCTGGGGATCAAGTCCCGTCGTCGGTTCATCCAGAAACACAATCTCCGGATCATGGATCAGCGCAAGGGCAATCGCGAGCCGCTGCTTCTGCCCGCCCGACAGACCCTTGATCCGGTCCTTCCTCTTCTCGGTCAGGAGCATATCCTCGATCAATTGATTGATGTCCACATGACTCGGGTAAAAGCTCGCATACAAATGAAGGATCTCCTCCACCTTCAACAACTCAAACAAAGAAGTAGACTGAAGCTGAACCCCGATCACCTCTTTCACCTTATTCACGTCTTTCCGCACATCGTATCCCGCAAGTGCGGCCGTCCCTTCATCCGGCTTCCGAAGTCCCACGAGCATCTCGATCGTCGTCGTCTTCCCGGCCCCGTTCGGACCAAGCAACCCGAAGATCTCACCCTTTTCCACCTGGAACTTCACTCCCTTCACTGCCGTAAAGGAGCCATATCTTTTCACTAAATCTTTTACATCCACCATGACTTCATTAGGCATAATGAGCCTCCTTTAACAAAAATGTAACCGCCCAAGAGTGAGCGGTCCTTCTGTGTTGTTTATACGCGATGATGATCTGCACGCCAATTTTGTATGGCTTTTTTAATGTCGTTAGGTGATAAGTTCTCTGTCACTGCTCTTTCCACTAACACTGGAAATTCTTCATCTGGCGCAAAGCGGAGCGCGATCATCTGCTTCAGGGATAACCTGGCATCGGGAGATTTCCCCGTCAAACGATAATAGCGAAAGCTTTCCTCCGTGCGGATGATGCGATCCTGAAGCTGAAGAGCATAGGTTCTAAGCTTTACCCCTATCAGGATGATCGTCAACACAACAAACAGTACAACAAAGCTTAGTAAAGTCTCTGTCCCGACATTCTTGACGAAAAACGTAATCGTCAGGATGAGTGTAATGAGGGATAAAAGTGCAATCCCGACATGATAGGCCGGATCGATCTTACTGTGGTTTTCATAGTTTTGATGTTTCATATGTACCTCCTGAGGTTTGTAGATTCATTATAACCTAGTTGCGCAACAAAAAAGAGCACACCTAAGAATAATATTCTGGTTTGCAAACTACAATTCCTTTTAAATCCAAATCTTATCGACACCAAGACAAATCCCTAATGGCAATCCATTTGTGCACACATTAAGGGTAGTTCCTTTTAAAAGGCGGCTTCTTCCAAAGGCATTGCTTAGTGCAATGCCTTTTTCCTGTTGAATAGCTGGCCATGATTTCATTTTTCCACAATTGGGTAAACTATCCTTATCATCATAAAGGAGGTCATTGTATGAATAGTAAAACAACATGTATCTACGCTGTTCTGTTCTCGTTGGTTCTTTTAGCCGGCTGTAATGACAAGGAAGAGGTAAAGAACCCTCCTGAAAATGCACCGGTTGAGGACACTGCCAATAATAATGAGGGGGCGAAAGATGATGCTTTTTCTTTTGCAAACTTTGATTTAGAGGTTGATTACAAGGAAAATAGAACAATCGACGTGGATTACGAGAACGAAAAAAACTCGACGGAAGCGAAATATCAGGATGATCTCAATGATCAAAATCTGACTTCTGATGAAGCGATGGATAAGCTTACCCCGATCTTCAAAGATTTTTCGTTTGATCAGGATACCGATGAACAAGAGGTCATCAAACAAGTGAAAGAAGCATTTTCAGTTGAGGATGGCTATGAGAAGTTCGAGCTGGAGATTACATTCCCTGATGGGACGGAAAAAGAATACAGAGAAATGTAAGCATCTGCTTTCTTTCAAACAAAGGGACAATTCAATCGTTTTTATTCGATTGAATTGTCCCGTTTTTACTTCATCTTATTTATTTGTTCCGTCAGCTCTTTAAATTTTCGATCCAGTTCTTCATATTCCTTATCCCCTGGCATCATAAAACTAAGCCTTCCCAACACTTCCTGTCTCTCCGTCTCAAGCTTCAACCGCAATTCCTCCTGGTCATCCCGTTCTGAAGCAGGCTGATTCAGCTGTTTTTGAATCCTGCCGTCCGCGATCACGAGTTTCGTACTCGTCGTTTTCTCTAGAAAATAACGGTCATGTGACACGACGATCAAAGTTCCATTGTATTGCGAAAGGGTGTCCTCCAGTTGTTCACGAGAGGCCAAATCGAGATGATTCGTCGGCTCGTCGAGGATCAGCACATCCCGTTCCTCCAAGATATACTTCATCAGCTTGCACTTTACGCGCTCGCCCATACTCATATTCCTGATTGGTTCCCGCCAGTGGGTCGTCTGGAATCCCAAGTTCTTCATGAGCGTCTGGACTTTCCCTCTTTCCTCGAAGGTTTCCTTGTGGAAAAGCTGTTCAGGCGTTTCGTCAAGAGGAAGGTCGAACACTTCCTGCGTCAGATAGCCGATTTGTGCAGATGGTGAAATCCATATATCCCCGTCAGCCGCCTCCTGCCCCAAAATCATCTTTAATAGTGTCGTCTTCCCGCTTCCATTCGGTCCGATGATTGACACCTTTTCCCCATGTTGGATTGTAAAATTGGCCTTTCTGAATAGTATTCGTCCCTCAAATGCTTTCGTCAGATCTTTTACTTCCAAGAACCGCTTTCCTGTCTTATGCGTCGCCTTAAGCGAAAATCGCACAGAATGCTCTTCCTCAACCGCATCCACCTTTGCTTTCTCAAGCTCTTTCTCAAGACGCTTCTGCTTCGATTTCACCTGGCTGTCCGTACGTTTTGCTTTTACCCGGTAGTATTCTTTAAATCCTTCCTGTTTCGTGGACTGAGCGTGGGCTTTTTGTGACCAGGATGAGAGCTCTTTCATCTGGTTTTCGATCCGTTCCACCATTTTCTGCTGCTTTTCATACTCACGCTGTTGAGTCAGCCTTCTCTGTTTTCGTGCCTCCATGTAGCTCGAATAATGGCCCCGATGCTCAATCAGCTTCCCATGTTCGATCGCCCAGATCTTTGTCACCGTTTCATCTAAAAAATACCGGTCATGGGACACGAGAATGATCGTCCCTTTATACTCCTTGATCTGGTTCGTCAGGAGTTTCATGCTATGCTGATCCAGGTGGTTAGTCGGTTCATCCAACAGAAGGAGGTCGGCATTCTTCGCAAACCCTTTCGCAAGCCGGGCCTTCAGCTTTTCCCCGCCGCTCAGCTGCTCAAACTCATGATTTGGCACATGCCATTTTTCCAGCAACCTGGCTTCAGAAGGTGCCGTGTCGTCAAAGGAATAGGTCTCCGCTTCCTGTTCGACCATACCGGTGTTCAAGTCGTGATGTAACCACTGGATTGTACCTTCGGAAGGCACTAAATCCCCGTGTATCAACTGAAGCAGGGTAGACTTACCGGCGCCATTCTGCCCGATGATCCCGATGACATCCCCTTCCTGTACACTCGCATTGACCCCTTTAAAGATAGGCTGATCCGTTATTTCATAGCTTATATTCACTAACTTCATTAATTCTCTCATACCATTTTCCCCTCTCATCAAAGGGAGAACAAAAAAAATCCTCCCCATTCATTTGGAAGGATTAGCCGTACCTGTCGCGCTCAAAGAAAGCCATTTGGAAATCAATAGCTCAGACGATGTATAAAAATGGGCAGACTAATCCTATTTTGGTTAATTTGAAATATGGAATTTCAAATGTCGCGAAAATAAGATCAGTACTTCATCGTCCACCCATCACTCCTGTCATATTCAGTAAATTCACTATACCATGAAATTATTTGGAAGTGCAAAAGGAAATTTAGTCTATCTAAAAAAATCCAATTTCCGTAAAGAATCAGATTCCCAATCAGTGGTATGATAAAGACTGAGGACTAGTATTACATTAACAGATTCAGCTTTGTGTGTGGGGCTGGAAGTTTATTAGAAAGGAGCACTTTATTTGGAATCAATCTGGTTAGAATATGGATGGACATTACTGATCCTTATCGGCCTTGAAGGCTTGTTATCAGCGGATAATGCCCTTGTTCTCGCCGTCATCGCGAAACACCTTCCGGACGATGAGAAAAAAAGGGCCATCAAATATGGGATTTTTCTCGCCTTTGCCTTCCGTTTTGGTGCCCTGTTTGCGATTTCTTTTATCGCAAACGTCTGGCAAATCCAGGCGATCGGTGCAGCCTACCTTCTTTACCTGGGCTTAAAGCATGTCATCAAAGCACGTTTTGGAAAAGAAAACGAAAATATTCGTGAAGACACAGAAGAGGAAGCTGCCGGAAAAGGCTTTTGGCCGACAGTCGGGAAGATTGCATTGGCTGACCTCGCCTTTGCGATTGATTCGATCCTCGCTGCCGTGGCCCTTGCCCTTGGACTCCCTGATTCTCCCCTTGATGATTTTGGCGGGATGGACGGCGGACAATTTATCATTGTTGTTCTCGGAGGAATTGCCGGGCTGATCTTGATCAAATATGCAGCAACCTGGTTTGTGCAGCTGCTTGAGAAGCGCCCTGCTTTAGAGACAACTGCATATGCGATTGTCGCCTGGGTCGGGGTGAAGCTTGCGGTTATTACACTTGCTCATGAAGACATTCACATCCTGGATCACGATTTCCCTCACAGTACCCTTTGGACCATCACGTTTTACGGAGTGCTTGTGGCTATTGCCTTATTTGGGTGGTTCGCACCGGGAAACAAAGAATCTCAGCATAGTGAAGGTTAATTATGAGAAATGGAAAACGCCCTGTGAATATTCACAGGGCATTTCTTTTTCAAGACTGACTCCTTACACTCCCGGGAACCAGCCAGGCGTATTCACGATCGCATTCCATAACGGATCGGGAACCACCAACTCTTCCTGTTTCCCTTTATCAATCTCAGTTACGATATTATCTTCTCTTCCTTCTTTAATCTTCTTCACCCAATCAGGGTCGATGATCAATTCGCGGCCGAGAGCCAATAGCGGAACGCCGGACCCGAATGCTTTATGAGCATCCTTCGCAGAATAGATCGCGCCTACTCCAATTAGTGGTGTGCGGTCACCGATTGTTTCTAATAGATAGTCTATTCTGGTTTTCTCTAAGTTCTCTACACCTCTTCTTGGTTTAGAGAAGAAATCGAACAGGGATACATGGAGATAATCAAGTTCTTTATCTGCCAATGCATCCACAAGGGTAAGGGTATCACCCATCGTGAATCCATTATCTTCAGGCTCTTCAGGTGAAAAACGGTATCCCACTAGGAATGATGGATCTGCATGCTCAGCAACCACACTCTTCACCTTATCCACGATGGCAAGCGGGAACGTCATACGTTTTTCCAGGTTGCCGCCATAACGGTCTTCACGACGATTTGTCATCGGGGAAAAGAATTGATGGATCAGATAACCATTCGCTCCGTGAATCTCTACGCCATCATAGCCCGCTTCAATCGCGCGGCGGGTCGTCTCACCAAAAGCATCAATGATATTCTCAATCTCTGCTTCTGATAATGCTCTCGCTTTCTTCTCTCCGTTCTCACCCGTTACGTCACTGGCGCACACAACATCCCCGTCAGGAACCAGATCAGGCGGGCATTGTACACCTCCGTGGAAAATCTGAAGGACGGCTTTAGCGCCCTGATCCTTTATTCCTTTTGCCAATCGTTCAAGGCTCGGGATCATTTCATCGGAGTCCCCGCCGAACTCACCAGGGAACCCTTTTCCATCAGGCGTAACATATGTGCAGGCAGTAATCACCATGCTGACATCTTTTGAACGTCTTGCATAGTAGTTGACCTCAGCATCCGTTACGTTACCCTGCTCATCCGATGAGAAGTTCGTCATCGGTGCCATGATGATGCGGTTCTTTAATTCGACTCCGTTTTTGAATGTATAGGGGGATAATAACTCTTTATATTTGTTGTTCATGACTTTGCCTCCTTGTGGTTGTTCAAGGGACATCTTAATAGATGTATAGGTTTTTGACCAGACTTCTGCTCGAAGGATGTGCCGGTATTATGAAAAATGGGCATCCCTCAACGACTGAGGAATGCCCTATTACTTGCTTTGTAGTGTGGTTTGAATCAAATACTCAAAAAATTTCTTTACGGCTTCATGGGAGAAATCGATGTCACCTGCATTATCTATATCAACAATAATAGGAGTAAAGTCATCGCCATCACGAACAATGCAGTACCCATCTCTTTCTTCGAAGATTCTCTCAATCCCATAGCCGAATTCAATATCTGTGATCACAAAACCATCATTTAATCTACGTCCAATTGTATCTGAGTAGTAGTGTCTATCATGAATATCATCATACCTTAGATACCTTACCTTCACCTTTCCCACTAAACTCTTCCTTTCTCCTAAAATTGTCTCTGTCAAGAAAGAGGATTCCTACAATTTTTATTTGAGAACCAGCTTCGCCACAACCTCCACATGCGCGGTCTGCGGGAACATATCCACCGGCTGCAAGTATTCCACACGGTACTGTTTCTTCAAATAATCGATATCCTTCGCCAGAGTCGATGGGTTGCAGGAGACATACACGAATGTCTTCGGTTTTACTTCTTTTAACGTATCAAGAAGCTTATTGTCGCAACCGGTTCTTGGCGGATCGACCACGACGACATCAGGACGCCAGCCTTCGTTCTTCCACTTAGGCATGAGCGTTTCGGCACCTCCGACGAAGTATTCAGCGTGATCGACTCCGAATTTCTTTGCATTCTTCTTCGCGTCATCGATTCCTTCCTTGATGACATCCATTCCGCGGATTTCTTTGGCTCCGTCAGCAAGCCATAATCCGATGGTTCCGACGCCACAGTAGGCATCGACGACTTTTTCCTCACCTGTAAGAGCGGCTGCTTTTTTCGCTTCGTTGTAGAGCTTGCTCGTCTGGATCGGGTTGAGCTGGAAGAACGCGCGGGCCGATAGTTCGTAGGTGAACTCTTCCAGGCGTTCTTCGATGCTTTCCTTCCCAGAAAGATGGATCGTTTCATCCCCAAATACGAGTGCCGTTTTTTTCGGATTGATGTTTTGGGCGATGGAGACGACTTCCGGAAGTCGTTTCTGGATCTCGTTGATCAGCAATTCCTTGCGGGGGATTTTTTTCTCCGACGTCACGAGTACGACCTGAACTTCCCCTGTTTCAAACCCGACACGTGTGACGATCGTTTTCAGGATAGGCTTTTTCTTTTTATCATCAAAGACAGGGATGTTGAAATTATTAATGATGCGTTTGATTTCCGTTGTTACTTTATTCGTAAGCGGGTGCTGAACGATACACTCATCGATGTCGATCAGCTTGTTTGAGTTCATGCTGTATAGGCCTGCAATGGCCTTGCCATTTTGGGTCCCCACTTGGAACTGGCTTTTGTTCCGGTAGTGCCATGGATTGTCCATTCCAATCGTCGGACGGATGTCCAGGTCTTCTAATCTAAGCTTCGTGTGACGCTCGAGGGATTGAAGCAGGATGTCCCCTTTTGCATCTAGTTGCCCTTCATATGAGAGATGCTGAAGCTGACAGCCTCCGCACTGCTCGTAAACCGGGCAGGGAGCTTTGGTGCGCTGTGGTGACTTCTTCCGGATCTTTTTTATGCGGGCTTCGGTGAATTTCGGGTGGACCTTGGTTACTTCGACTACCACTTCTTCTCCTGTCAGTGCTCCTGGTACGAAGACGATCTTTCGTTTAAAGAAGCCGACTCCTTCACCGTTGATGCCGATTTTTTTTATCGTTAGAGGAAACTGTTGTTTCAGCTCGATTTTCACTTCATTGCTGTGTTTTGCGTATTGCTTCTTCATTGGTTCACGTCCGTTCTATTCGATACTTCTCCATAAATACAAGGATGCATAGCTTAAATAAGGATGCCATGATGCGCTGAATTGGTCCAGCTCGTCCATGGTCGGTTTTTGATCCATTTGGAATAATTTCTTGATGGCATTTTGGATGCCGATATCCGCTTTCGGGAAGAGATTCGGCCGACCCAATCCGAATAACAGGAAGCTTTGGGCTGTCCATGGGCCGATGCCGCGGATTTTGGTAAGTTCCTTGATGACTTCTTCGTCCGGCTGCTCGGCTAGTTTGTCCAGGTCCAGTTCTCCGCTTGCTACCTTCTGTCCGATGCCAATTGCATATTCCGCTTTCCGCTGGCTGAATTGCAGCTCCCGCAGTTCTTCCACGGTGAGACAGGCGACTTTTTCCGGTGATGGATAGAACCAGACTCCGTCCTTTTGGCAGCCGTATTTCGTGACGAAACGATGGGTCAGGGTGAAGGCAAATTTCAGGTTCAGCTGCTGGTGAATGATGCTTTTGATAATCGTCGCAAACGGGTCGAACTCCAGAATGATGGGCGTGCCGATATGCTCTTCGAAAATCGGCTTTAGATCGGTTTGCAGGAAGTGCTCGTGCATGTCCCGTAGACCGGTGTGCCACTGGAAAATGTTCGAGATACGGTTCTGCTTCTCTTCAAGGTTCTCTTCATTTTCAAAGGTGATACTGAACTCAGGCTCTTCTGTTGTGCCTGTTGCCTGAACCTTGATGACCTCGCCTTTCCCCTCAGGGAGATAGTATGGAACCTTCACACTTCGGTCTATCTGATCCACTGCATTCAACGGATCCAGCGCCAGCCTCTCCAGTACCCGGTCAAAATCATACGGACCTTCAACCTTAACATTCCTTTTTACCATCGTCCTCATCCTTCCGCACAAAACTTGTATGTGTATTATAGCATACCGTGGGTGTAACACTTCAACGTTGTCGTTCGTCTAATGCAGTAGCTAAGGGACGGACCTCTAAAAGTATTGGAGCTAAAGTTCAGGGACGGACCTCAAAGGAATTTCTAAAAGGGATGATTTGGTGAGGAAATCGATAATGGCTGGTTTGTTCCTTTTATTCTTTGTTGGTAGCTGTGAAGAGCCTGAGGATCAGATGGAGACTGAAGTGGGAAAACAGGTGGGAGCTTATGAGCATGTAGAAACAGATGTAGTGAATATTCATGGGAATATAGAGAATATGGAGCGGTTTGAAGAGTTTTATAAGAATGTTGGGGATGATGGGGAGGATCGCATTCGGATTGTTAATTATACAGAAGAAGGTGATCCTATCTTACATGACCTCGAGTATGACGGGAATGTACTTCATTCCGTTCGGGACTCGCGTCGGGATACGTTTGGTAGGGGTGAGATTGTAGAGATGTCCTGCGAGAATATAAAGTATATACAAAATGGGAAAATAGCGGACAATATATACAAGTTGGCCGATTGTGACCGGAAGGATGCAGATGAGAGTGTGCTTTGGTACTAAAGAGTTCAGGGACGGACCTCATTTCCTAGGACCAGGTCCTAGGAATGATGGTCCGTCCCTCTATTTTTTCATCATTGGATGTTCATCCAGACTTTTGAAGGTGTAGCCTCTTTTCTTGAGGTCTTTGATGGCTTTTTCCATGGCGTCTGCGTTGTCTTTGGAGACGGAGTGCAGAAGGATGATCGCGCCTGGATGGGCTTGGGCCATGATATTGTCGTACGAGTATTGCCAGCCTCTTTGCTGATCGGTTTTCCAATCGATGAAGGCGACTGACCAAAAGACGTGGGTGTAACCTTCTTCTTTCGCGATTTGAAGCGTACGCTCTGAGAATACACCTCTTGGTGGTCGCAAGTAGTTCATTTCTTTCTGACCTGTCAATTCCTTCGTTTTCACTTTTACTTTTTCCAGCTCTTCCCGGATTTTCTGATCGGAGCTAGCCGTGAAGTCCGGGTGATGCCAGGAATGGTTCCCGACGATATGCCCTTCCTTCACCATTCGCTTGACCAGGTCTTCAGCGCTTAGTAGGTAGTGACCGGTCACAAAGAAGGTGGCGGGTACTTTCTCCTGTTTCAATACATCAAGGATCTGTCCCGTGTAGCCATTTTCATATCCATTATCAAAGGTCAGATACAGGACTTTTTTATCCGGTGAACCCTTGTAAAAAGCATCATATTTATCAAGCAGCTGATCATGCTGCGCCCCTGCTTCTGATGGAACTTCATTCTGACTCTTCTTAAATCCCCAGCCTATCGGGTTATTCGAGACTGCATAGGCTTGGGCGGGAATTGCCAATACTAAGATTGACGCTATGATGAACACTTTTAGTGAATTCCGCAAAATTGAACCCTTCTTTCACATTCCGTTTCCCTTAGTTTTTGAGAACGTGAAGGATTCATGTGTACTAAAAGTATCCAATAGTTAGAGCGGTTATCATACCCCAACCTTTATTTCTTTTGCATACTCGCTTCAAATAGATCGATGATTTCCAGGAATCGTTCTGCTTCTCTAAATGTGTGATCAGCCAAAAGTGGATGGATATTACTTTTGATCCTGCATTTTTCAATTAATTCTCTTGCGGTTTTCTTGAAATCACGTAATGACTTAACTGAAACCTTATTTTGATTCAGAAATTGATTCAACATCGGCTTTGATTCTGATTGTGGACGCATGGAGTCTAAATCAATAGCTTGAAAAACCAGTTGATCGAAATCCTGGCTGAATTCTCTCGCCTGCTCCACTAATTTCCGTTCGGAAGGATCCAATAGATGTCCGATAAACTACGCGTGATCGGCCATGATTTTCAGAAAGAATACATTTTCCTGGATTATGGTATCCTGTTCTGGTACAAGTTTCCCCTCATTCAATTCCTGCAGACGTTTGGCAAAGAATGCAGCCTCCCTGCTAATATGATCCACTAACAATGGATAATTATTAGAACGGATTTCACATCGCAATGTCAAACCTAATATTTTCCGCTTATAGTTCCAAATCGCAGCTGCCGCTTGATAAACTTCGCTGTTAAATGCCTGAATTTGCCGCACATCCGTGTTGATAGAGTATTTATTCAGCTTCTCCTCGATTCTTTCGAAAACTGCAATGAACTGTTGTGCTTCTTCAATTAATTGCTTCTGATCATACGTGAATCCCAAGCTCAGAAACAACGCATGCTCCTTCATAATTCTCGACCAGAATTGAATCTCATCTAAAGATCGAGCCACGATCGGATTTGTCATATGTTCTTCCCCCTCATACTTATGTAGATGTATTTAAGATAATACTTTAAATAAGTTGAATTCACGTAGTTCATAAGGAAAAAGATTCCCTCTATTGGTACAAAAGGAATCTTCGAGAGGGACTGACAGTAGAATGAAGTTTAGATGATTATATAACTCGCATGCATTACGATAAAGATTCTACAAAAGATCGGGATTGTATCAAGGCATATGTCTCAGGTCACCCTGATATTTCATCTTCCGTCGAAGAGAGACACGTTTAGAGATAAGGTCCGTCCCTCACTCAAAAAACGTCTGATACTTCGTTGCCATTTCTGTTAGTTTTCCGTTATGTTCATCGATGAATTCAGATACATTCTTTTTGTCCCAGATGGCTTGGCCGGTTGGGAACTCTTCAAATTCATCTTGGAGGTTCTTGACCATTTTGTCCCTCGAAACGGATACCATGGATTCGTCTACCTGGAAATGATATTCCTGGGCATTCGGAACGAGTAGGGTCAGGTAGATGGCGTTGTAATAAAAGTTCTTCCGGTCAACATGATTACCATCAAACCAAAACTCATCCACATCACTTTGAGAAAGTCCCCCTTCTTTATTGCCGTAGGTCACCTTCACCATTTCCCCTGAAAGGTCGATTTCTTGAATGGTTTCTCCACCAGGCAATTCCTGAAGGATAGCACTGACCTTGGAGTTATCCCCCACATAGGTTCCGCTGTTTTCTTTTAACGTATCAACGTTCACATCTTCAATTGAAGTGATGTTCGACTTTTCACTATTACTTGCACACCCTGTTAAAAACACCATTAAGGAAAGAAACAATATGCTCACTAATTTATTGAAAATCATCGTAGCCCTCCAGATCCTGTTTGTATGTAATACGAAAAACATGTCTTTATGGTTTCATATTTTAACATAAATACCCAATAGAAAAACCACCCCGCATCTTTAACGAGGTGGTTCCTTTTCCTTATTTAAAAACAGGCTCTTTAAACTGAGCTAATTTTTCCAATGACGATTTATCCACTTCTTCATGCAGGCTGTTTCCATGGGAATCCATCGTTACAACCGCTGTGAAGCCTTCAACATTCAGGTGCCACATCGCTTCAGGAATGCCAAACTGCATCAGATCCACTCCATCTACGCCTTGGATGCAATCTGCATAGTACTGAGCCGCTCCACCGATGGCATTCAGGTACACTCCGCCATGATCCTTCAAGGCAGCCAGTGTTTTCGGACCCATTCCGCCTTTCCCGATGACCGCACGAATTCCAAAACGCTTCATGATGTCCCCTTGATAAGGCTCTTCACGAATCGATGTTGTTGGGCCAGCCGCTTTCACGTGCCAGTTGCCCTCATCATCCTTCAGCATAACCGGACCACAGTGATAGATGATTTGGCCATCAAGATCCACCGGTGTATCATTCTCACTCAAATGCTTGTGAATCGCGTCACGTCCAGTGTACATACGGCCGTTGATTTGAACCACATCTCCCACTTTCAACTCACGGATTTTTTCTTCCGTGATCGGAGCTTGGAGTACCACAACGTTTGGTTGTTCCCCGGATGAAGCCGCTGCCGTTTCAAGCTCAGCCTCTGATTTTTGAGTTAGATCGATCTTCTCACCTTCCTGATAGAACCATTCGTCGATACCGCCTGATTCTACATCAAGCTTCACCCCTAAACGACGGAACGCCCAGCAGTTATAGGCAACTGATACGAAGAAGCTTGCAGGGATACGATTCATCACGCCGACTTTACAACCAAGTAGAGTTGTTTCACCGCCGAATCCCATCGTGCCGATTCCAAGCTCATTCGCATTTTCCATCACATACTCCTCTAACTTACGGAGATCTTCATTCGCATTCACGTCATCAACGGAGCGGAATAATTGTTCTTTGGCCAGATCATAGCCTGAAGAACGGTCTCCCCCGATACCGACGCCGATGAATCCGGCACTGCAGCCTTGTCCCTGTGCCTGATAGACCGAATGCATCACGCATTTACGGATGCCATCAAGGTCCCGTCCGGCCCGGCCAAGTCCTTCAAGCTCACATGGAAGGCTGTACTGGATGTTTTTATTTTCACAACCGCCGCCTTTTAAGATCAGGCGCGCATCGATGTAATCCTTTTCCCACTGCTCGAACTTGATGACAGGTGTCCCTAAGCCAAGATTGTCTCCTGAGTTTGCCCCAGTCAATGAATCAACAGAGTTTGGACGAAGCTTCCCGTCCTTCGTCGCCTGTACCATCGCAGCATAGATCGCTTCTTTGATTTCAAGCTGATTCACGCCGACCGGTGTTTTTATTTTAAAAGTCGGAAGTCCTGTATCCTGACAAATCGGTGATACATTGTCATCCGCCATCTTTACGTTATTTGAAATCGTATCCAAGCTCATCGCTGAACGTGTACCGGCGTTCTCACGGGCTTTCGCCGAGCGGATCGCACGCCTGACATCCTTTGGCAGGTTCGTGGATGTTTCCACAATCAAATCGTACATACTTTGCTGTAATGTCTCTTTATTCATCGTTCTCCCCCTCTAAAGATCTCAAAAACAGTCTTAATTTTCATACATCATTATACTCCTATAAGAATAAGATTGAAAGGGATTTCACAATGGAATTTCCTTCTCGAAATAACATGAAACTTCATCTTCTTCCTTATAAATGTATCCGTTGTTTTGGTAAAATCGGATGGCGTCCGCCCAGTGTTTGTTGGTTTCGAGGATGAGATAGCGAGCACCAAGGGAAAGTGCTTTTTCTTCCAAATACATGAGCATGATGCGGCCGAGACCGCGTTTCCGATATGGAGATAAGACAGGCATTCTCACAATCTGATACGTATCCCGGGTTTCTTTTCGGATAGCACCGGTGCAAATGATCTCATTGTTTTCTTTTCCTATAAAAAAATGATGCTGAGTACCATCATACTCTCCTTTAATGTCATGAATATCGGGATTCAGGGTATGATCAATGAACCCGAATCGTTCGAGGAAACCGGACAGGATCACATTTTTTGCCTTCTCGCACTGGTTTTTTTCTATGGGTGTGATGATCATGGGGATGGATCGCTCCTTTAATAGATGTTTTTATGTAAGTTTGACGTTTTGGTGGGGAAATCCTGCTTAGTATTCTTGTCTACTATCCTGAATAGGATGAAGGGGGGGGTTTACCGATAGCTGTCGGCGGGTTTATGGGGCGGTTATTTAACGACCATTATTTGAATTTATCGACCGTTATTTCATTTTATCAACCGAAATCATCCATACATCGACCTTTCTACAATATCCAACAAATGTCGTACACAATCACCTAACAACCCACCACCAATCAAAGGTCCGTCCCTCAAAAAAATAAGAGTCCCATCCAGGACTCCTACTCACTTTTCTTAAATTGCTCGCATTTTACTTCTATATCATCAATCATTGCGATCAGGCGATCGATATCGTCAATGTCAGCTTGTTCGGGATCGATTGAGTCCAGAACGTCGACGAACAAGTTCAGGCGTTGTTTTAAATAGCTCACTTGTGAGTCTTTATCGTTGATTGCTTTACCCAAGAGTTCTCTCTCCTTTCAATACGTTTACTATGGTAACCAATAACTTTCGGATTGACAAGGGCTGAGCGTTTCTCAATAATGAATAGGTGACTTATTAATAAAGGAGCTTTTACGAATGAAAACTGATACTCTCTCCAAGAAAATGTCGATTGACCATGATCCTTGGGAGGCTTACTTAGATGTGGATGAGCATGGTGACATCACGCTTTCCAATATAGAATTCACCACTACTACGCTCTGTAACATGAGATGCGAGCACTGTGCCGTCGGTTATACGTTATCCCCGAAGGATCCAAGCGCCCTTCCCATTGAATTGATTCTACAGAAGCTCGACGATATTAAAACACTTCGTTCTCTTAGTATTACCGGTGGAGAGCCGATGATGTCAAAGAAGTCCGTTGAAAATTATGTCTTGCCATTACTCAAGTATGCACATTCCAGAGGCGTCCATACCCAAATCAACTCAAATCTGACCCTGGATCTTGACCGATACTTATTAATTGCCCCTTACCTGAATGTCCTGCACATCTCTCACAATTGGGGAACGATCGATGAGTTCATCGATGTCGGCTTTGCCAATATGGAACGAAAACCAACGAGGGAGCAGCGCCAGAAACTCTTTGACCGCATGATCGAAAACAGCCGTGCTCTGTCTGAACGTGGAGTCCTTGTCTCAGCTGAAACCATGTTAAATAAAAACACCCTGCCTTACCTGGAAAAAATCCATCGCCAGGTTGTCGATGAAATGAAGTGCGGTCGTCACGAAATTCACCCAATGTACCCTTCTGATTTTGCGTCAAGCTTAGAAACCCTTTCATTGGAAGAAACCAGGGAAGCAATCAGAAATATCCTTTCCTTCCGTGATGAAAGTGTATGGATGCTATTTGGAACACTTCCATTTTATCCATGCAGCTCTTCACAGGAAGACTTGGATTTTCTGAAGGAACTTTATGCTGCTAAAAATGTCAGCGTCCGCAATGACCCTGACGGCCGTTCTCGTCTGAATGTAAATATTTTCACTGGAGATGTCATCGTCACTGACTTCGGCGACACTCCGCCACTTGGAAATATAGCAAAGGATACCCTGCCTGCCATTTTTGAAAAGTGGAAACAACAACCTCTTGCGAAAGAGTTGAATTGCCACTGTCCAATGGCTCGCTGCCTTGGTCCGAATGTGCTCGTAAAGTCTATGTATTATGGAGATGTTGATTTCTCGAAGCGTGAAGCGCAGATTTCCCGTTAAAATGGAATGCGAAGGCTCAAATCTGTTATGGGTTTGGGCTTATTTCATGGAACTTGGATCTGATTTTCTATTATTGACTAACTTTCAGGCGTTGTTGTGCCAGTTTACAGGTTTGTTGTGCCACTTTGGCTGTTTGTTGTGCCACTTCCACCCAAACTTGTGCCACTTACCAGGTTTGTTGCGCCAATCACCAATCGTACACCAAATACACATTCCAAACACGCCACTTAAACACCCATTATTCCTCCAACATAAGGTCCGTCCCTCCAAACCCATTTAAATACACTAATATCACGCCATTTCCCTTCCCAAAACCAAGGTCCGTCCCTCACGCAAAAAAAAAGAAACACAACGGACATTCATCCGGTGTGCTTCTTATCCGATTGGGCCGCGGTCGTTTTTTTTGATGGGTTGAGCTATTTTTTCAAGGGCTGGATCCATTGCATTGTATTTTTGTTTTTTTATCTCAGCATAGATCTTTGCTCTTCTTGCTCCAAACCATACTCTTAATGTGATGAACGCCACTAATAGGCCTCCAAAAATAAGTAGATACTCCACAATATCCCTCCTTCAATTCTGAATATTCTAATTATTATAACATATCAAAGAAAATAATAAAAGAGTGAAATAAGTTTTACCCCATTTCACTCTTCTTCAAACAATTATCTTGGTGTTTCGCTCGCCATGAAGCCGAAGTGGACATGATCCTGGACTGGAATCCATGCTCCGACTCCTTGGGATGTTACATTTTTCACGACGACTGAGCGTTTTGTTCCTTTCATCACAAGGAATACTTCACCGTATGTTACTTTTCCTTTTTCGTTAATCGCTGGTGCGTAGGCATAGAGGTAGCCAAGTCGCTTAGGTGAGATGTTATACACCTGATCCTTCTTCGTACCTGCTCCTACAATCGTTTGGAATGCAAGTGGCAGCTTTGACTTATCCATTGCTTTGATGAGCATCATTTTTTCTACATCATCTGCATGTGGTACTTTAGCCGTCAATCCGCCCTTCACCACTTTTTGTGCTTCCTGGACGTAGTGAATTTGATAGTTTGATTTTCCGCCGCGGTTATCGAAGTAGTTCGTGTTGACCTTTTGATACTCCCAGTTGGGGGATGTTTCCGTTGAAGCATAGTTTAAAGGCCATTCCCCTAAATAGATCGTTGCCCGTAACCCAATCGTTGGTGCTTTATTCATGGTGGATTCATTCAGCATACGGATCAGATTCGGGTTTTCTATTTTCACATTTGATGTTTCGATTAATTCCTGGGACCATTCACTCGGTTGGAGATATGGTTGATCCTGGGTTGAGTTAGGATACGTATTTTCCTTTGCGATATTTAACACTGAGTTTGGGATCTTTACGCTGGTATCTTCAGCTGGTTTCGGAGCTTTCTCTGTCGCTTCCTTGTTTTCTTTTTTAGGATTATTTTCAGCGTGAATACCCGTTGTTGCAACGAAAAATGCGAGTATGACCATAAGAACAGTGCGCATGATTTTCATGAAATTGACTCCTTTCAAACTAAACTTAAGGGTTTGCCGTTAGTTTTTCCTAGTTGGAAAAGCTTATCCCAAAAACTTTATTTGAAAGAATATTTACAAAATTCAAATATTATTTTATGCTATTATTTATAAGAAAACAGTCGGACTTCTACCTACAAAGCAAACTGGCCTGTTTTCAATCATTCCTACATTCCCTAAAAAAAGCAGCGGAGTTCATGATTGAACTCCGCTGCTTTTTTAATCATACTCACAGGTACATTCTTCAGGTGGACAAACACATTTGATGTGTACGTCATATGGTTTGGTGGAAACCTTCTTGCCGTCAATGACGACAAATGCTTGGATTGAGATGTGTTCATGCTTTCCGTATTCAGGAATGATTTTTGCTGAATAGTTTCCTTTCTCGTCTGTGATAGCAGGGTTGGGTACGATGGTACCCTTAAAGTGCTTTTCTTTCACTTCAAAGTGAACCTCGATATCTTCAAGTGCCCTGGAATCACACAGCACTCTCCCAGTGAGGAGGGCTCCTTTGCATCCTACATACTGCGGCACTTGAAACGTCAGTTTGACTTCCCTGCATTCCTTGCATCCAGCATAAACAAAGGCTTTTTCTGATATTTCCTCATCCCCTACCATGGCGCTTGCCGAATACATGACGTCTTTAAATGGCGTATTCGGCGGCACTTTGACGTCACTCGTAAACCTCCCATGTTCATCTGTAGACACAACATCAGGTCCAAACCGTAATACCGGACTGGACAATTCCACTTTCACATTATCCAATGGTTCCTTGTCGCATCTAACTTTACCGCTCACCTTTCCACAGCAGTCTATCTCTTTTATATGATCTAGTTCAATGGTCAGATCTTTGCATTGGCAATGAATTTTGACTGTTTTGATCATTGACTTGATCACCTTGTCGCCAAAGATTGTCATCGCCTGAATGGATATGTCTTCAGATTTTCCTGAGACAGGTATGATCATTGTTTCATATTCACCTTGTTCATTAGTCCAGGCAGGGTTGGGATTCACTTCCACAGCACCTGGCGATGAATCTATGATAGTAATCGTGATTGCAGCATTTCGGATAGGGGTTCCGTCACATGTTAATTGTCCGGTCAACTTAGTGCCTTCACAAGGGATGACTTCGCACGGCACTTCTAGAGTAAGTTTAGGCTTTTCACACTTATAACAGCCTGCAATGACTTGATCAGTGTCCTCCACTGTTTTCCCACTCACCACTGCTTTAGCTGTATAGAAAGCAGACTGAAACTTAGTTCCGTTTTTCACCTTGACGACCGACGAAAATTCTCCTTTCTCGTTGGTCACTGGAGCAGAAGGCCTAAACTTTAGAATTGGTGAACCGGTTAGTGTTACCGTGATATTCGCCTGTGGTACGCCATCACACGTAACTTTCCCACCCACGACGGCACGGCAATCTATTTTCTTTAATTTATCTAACTTTATGTCCGGTTTTTTACATTTCACACAGCGAACCTTCACTTCTCTTGTTTCTGAGGAAACCGTTTTTCCTCCGATTTTCGTTGTTGCTGTAATCGTAATGGTCTCATTCACCTCTGGAAATAGGACCAGGGTTGCCGTAAATTTCCCGTCCCCCTGTGTAATCGCAGGGTTTGGAGTGATAACGACACGCTTGGATTGTGATTCAATGATAAATGAAATGGCAGCATTCCCTATTGCCCTTCCATCGCAAATGAGTCGTCCAGAAAGTTTTGCACCCTTGCACCCGACAGGCTCCTTGATCGGGTCCAGCGTAAGTTCAGGATGTTTACATTTAATACAATCCACTCTCACTGACATCGAATCCCTGACTGTTTTGCCGATGACCACTGCCGTTGCGGTCACGATGATGTTTGGTATGATCGAAGTGCCCGGAGCCACGGTCACTCTCGTTGAAAACCGGCCGGTGCTGTCCGTGACAGGATTCGGGTTATCAAAGACCAGTCCCGGGAATGATGACGACAGATTAACCGTGACACTTTGGAGGGGTTGATAATCACATAGCACTCTACCACTGATGATGCCTTCACAGCTGATAGTTCCAATGGCATCTAATTGTATCGTTGGATTCGTACAACCTTCAAACGGGAAAATCCCGGAACATCCCCTGGGAGGTAAATCGATATTGCAATCAATGAATTTTACTAAGGATGGTTTTTTCTTTTTTCTCACTATACTCATTCCTTTACACAAAACTCTTCTGATATCTTATTCAGGGATGAGTAGGCTGTTCTCACGAATTTCATTATCTAACGAATGATCCCATGCAAAAGCCCCGGCAGAGGACTGCCGGGGCTTTTTTTAAAGTAAATAAAAACCAATTCCCATAATGAAATAAGCTGCGAGGAGCGTCAGTCCCTCAAACCAGTTCGTCTCCCCATCATTGGATATGACGATCGTCACAAGTACTGCTGATACCATGGCCACAAGCTCCGGTAATGTAAACACCAGTGGCATGCTCGTTTCGAAAAACAGCGAAATCAACACAAGAATCGGCGCTACAAACATCGCAATCTGCAAGGTCGACCCGACTGCAATCTCCACAGCGATATCCATCTTATTTTTATAAGCCATAATGATCGCTGACGCGTGCTCAGCAGCGTTCCCGACGATGGCTACGATGATGACCCCGATGAACAGCTCGCTCCAGCCGAATGTGTTCCCGACTTCTTCAAACGTATGAACGAGGCGTTCCGATACATAAGCAACGGCTGCAGTCGAAGCGGCAAGGATCAGCAACGCTTTCCCTTTACTCCACTCAGGCTCTTCATGAGCGTGCGCGCCCTCTTCGCCTTCATGCTGATACACCCCGCGGTGAGTGACTAATTTAAAGAATAAGGCAAATAAATAAAGAGCAATCAAGATGACTGAGACACCGATGGATAGGGACATGGTCTTCGCTTCGTTCATATCCTGGGCGAAAACTTCAGGAATAACAAATGCCACGATGATCGCAAACATGAGCAGCCCTGAGTTGTGACGGGCATCAAACACATTAAACTTCTGACGTTTGAACTTGATTCCCCCAACAAAGAAGGACAACCCGGCAACTAAGAGAAGATTTCCAAGTACGGACCCCGTTAAGGACGCCAGCACGACGCCAATCAAACCGGCTTTTAACGCAAAGATAGAAATAATGAGTTCAACCGCGTTTCCAAAGGTCGCATTCAATAATCCACCGATACGGGGTCCCGATACAACGGCTAAGCTTTCCGTCGATCTTCCCATAAAGGCAGCCAGGGCAATGATCGTGACACAGTAGATCACGAACATGATGACATTCGGCCAATGAAGCAGTGAGCCAATGACCGAAATCGGAACTCCGGCAAATACTAGCAGTGCAAATACTTTATTCATGTGTAAGATCCTTCTTTCTAAAAGAAAATTTGTTTAAATCAAACAAGAATAGACACATTATAGATAGAAACTATTTAGGAGGTACAACCTATGGCACAAACCTTAAAAGATAAAATCGTTGAGCTGTTTTCCAACCATAAAACGGGCACCCTTGCCACGATTCGCGACAACAAACCGTATTCACGCTTTATGATGTTCTACCATAAAGACCTTATTCTCTACACTGCAACCAATGAACATGCTCACAAAGCGGAAGACATTGCACAGAACCCTCATGTTCATATTCTTCTGGGCCATGACCGTGATTCCGATCATGAGCACTATGTAGAAATCGAAGCAGAGGCTTCCGTCGAAGAATCCAAAGAGCTGAAAGAGAAATTCTGGAACGAACAACTCAAATCCTGGATCGCAAGCCCCGATGATCCAGAATACATGCTCCTGAAGCTCAAACCCAAAACCATCCTCTACTACGAAAAAACTGGAAAAGAACCACAGGAACTAAGCCTATAGAGACCTTCCCTTTAGAGGGACGGACCTTCAATTAGATGAGAACCTTGATTTATTGGGTTTTATGCTCAGTTAGAGGTCCGTCCCTCACTACTCTACTGCACTGAAGGACGGACCTTCATCTGGATATAAACCTTGATATTAATAGGTCTTATTCTCCTTGAAGGTCCGTCCCTCATCGCTGTCCCTCATCGCTTTACTGCAATAACTCAAACGTTTCTTCGATTTTGATGCTGTCTTGTACGGATTGGACCATGGAGCAGTTTTTGCGGGTGAGCTTCATGGCTTTTTCGATTTTGTTTTTGTCGAGGTCCGTCCCTCTGATGGTAAAGTGAAGGGAGATGGCTTCGACTCTATTTGCTTCGGCTTCGTTGCGGGTTACGTCGGCTTTGATATGGATGTCTTCAAATTCGATACGCATTTTCTCAAGGACTTTTCGGAGCACTCCCCCACTGCACACTGCCACCGAAGATACCAATAATTGGAACGGACGAAAGCCATACTCTTCGTTACCCGAAACTTCCAACTTGCCAAACCCTAAATCTGTGTAAAATCCACCTTCTTGCATGTTAAATTCCATTTTTATATCATTCCTTCCTTATTATGTTAGTAGATGTTTTGATTTTACTCTATTCGTTTCGTATTGCCAAACAATGAAATAGGGGGTACCATCAAAGAAGCTATTATCAATGATTGGGAGTTTTTGCAAATGAATCAAACACTAACCTTCCGTTTTTGGGTCCTTGTCGGAATCGTCGCGATTTCCGGATTCTCACAAGGGATGCTCCTGCCGTTAATCGCCATCATATTCGAACAAGACGGCGTTTCTTCCTCCCTGAACGGATTAAACGCAACCGCCCTATATATCGGAATCTTACTCGCCTCTCCTTTAATGGAAAGACCACTTCAGAAAATCGGATACAAGCCGATGATCATCATCGGAGGAATCGTGGTCGCAGCGTCACTCTTACTGTTCCCGGTCTGGAAATCCTTCTGGTTCTGGTTTTTCCTGCGTCTTTGCATCGGAATCGGCGATCACATGCTCCACTTCGCCACCCAGACATGGATCACATCGTTTTCACCGAAAGAACATCGCGGACGTAACATATCCATCTACGGGGTCTCTTTTGGAGTCGGTTTTGCCGTCGGACCGATGATGACACAGCTCATCACCATCCATCAAGCATTGCCATTCATCATCTCTTCCTTATTAAGCCTGACAGTGTGGATGTTCGTCTTTAAATTACAAAACGAATTCCCCGATCAGCAAAATATCGGCAGTGCCTCGTTCCTGGGATCGTTCCAGCGTTTCGGAAAGGTTCTCAAATATGCATGGGTCGCCCTACTGCCCCCATTAGGATATGGATTCCTGGAAGCTTCATTAAATGGAAACTTCCCTGTGTTCGCCCTTCGAAACGGTCTTTCGATTGAAGCGGTCGCAATCCTCCTGCCTGCTTTTGCCGTGGGAAGTATTATATCCCAGGTACCACTTGGGATTCTGAGTGACAAATACGGAAGACAAAATGTCCTGCTCATCGTCATGATGATTGGATTCCTCTGCTTTTCGGCTGCAGGAATCGTGGCGGAGTCCACCATGGGCTTATTTATATGCTTTACTTTAGCGGGGATGGCCGTCGGATCGACTTTTTCACTCGGTATTAGTTATATGACGGATCTTCTCCCAAAAGAATTACTTCCTGCCGGGAACATCATGTGCGGAATCTTCTTCAGCTTCGGGAGTATGATCGGTCCATTCGTTGGCGGGATCACCATCGACTGGTTCAAAGGCTCAAGCTTCTTCTATTTAATCGCATGTATGATGCTGATGATTTTTGTGAGCCTACTCGTCTTCTCCATCCAGAATCGACGAGGAGAAATAACCCAGAATAACTAGCACAAAATTCTTTCCATTATCATATACATGTGATAGGATTAGATTATAATAATTATAAATTACTAACTTCATATAAAATCATCTAAGAGCACATGCAGTTTTGCTGTCACCTTTCATTGGTGGCAGCTTTCGTCGTTTTATAGGGGTAATGACGTTGATTATTATTCTCAATGAGAATCTCATATTTTCATTTAACTGAAGGAGGAATACGCTATGAGTTCACAATCCAAAGCCTTAACCATGGGGACACCAAATGAAAAAATACACTTCTTTGAAAAAATAAAGCCTCATGCAGAATTGATTGCCGCGCTGGTCAGCGGTGTGTTTATTTTACTGGGGTGGTTGACGTCAAACGATGACTCCACCTTAAGCACTATCTTCTATCTCCTCGCCTTTGCCATCGGCGGGTTCGCGAAAGCCAAAGAAGGAATCGAAGAAACCATTGAAAACAAAGAACTGAATGTAGAAATGCTGATGATATTTGCCGCAGTCGGATCTGCCATCATTGGGTACTGGACAGAGGGCGCCATCCTCATCTTCATCTTCGCAGTCAGTGGCGCACTTGAAACGTATACGATGAACAAAAGTCAGAAAGAAATTTCCGCACTCATGCAGCTGCAGCCAGAAGAAGCATGGCTTGTGACAGGCTCTGGTGAAAAGAAAGTCCGCGTTTCAAGCCTTGAAATCGGTGACCACATTTTAATTAAACCAGGAGAACGCGTGCCAACAGACGGTGTTGTCGTAAAAGGAACAACGTCCATCGATGAAGCAGCCATTTCCGGAGAAGCAGTCCCTGTAACAAAAGGTCAAAGAGATGAAGTGTTCGCTGGTACGGTCAACATCAATGGTGCCATCAACATTAAAATGACCAAACCAAGCAGCGAGACACTTTTCCAAAAAATCATTGATCTCGTGCAATCCGCGCAAAGCGAAAAATCGCCTTCTCAGCAGTTCATTGAACGCTTTGAAGGAACCTATGTAAAAGTCGTGCTTGCCGTTGTCTTCCTGATGATGTTCCTGCCTCATTTCCTACTCGGATGGAGCTGGACGGAAACATTCTACCGGGCAATGGTCCTGCTCGTTGTTGCTTCACCTTGTGCCCTGGTTGCAGCGATCATGCCAGCGAGTTTATCGGCCATTTCAAACGGTGCCCGTCACGGAATTCTCTTTAAAGGCGGCGCACACTTGGAAAACTTAAGCAACATTAAAGCCATTGCCTTTGATAAAACAGGAACGTTGACGAAAGGGAAGCCCGTCGTAACGGATATAGTGGTTGCGGATCATGCGGATGAACGTGAAGTCATGGCCACCGTTGCTTCGATTGAAAATCAGTCGAATCATCCACTTGCTCAAGCCATCGTTCGCCACGCAACCCGCGAATTAAACCTGGAACTCTCCCAGCCTGATTCCCTTGAAGACGTATCCGGTTGGGGAGTCAAAGCGTTTGTGGACGGAGCCGAATGGAAAATCGGGAAAGCAGATTTTGTGGATAAAGTGTTAGCACAACAATTTATGGATGGTGCCTTTGAACGAATCGCTTCCGAAGGAAAAACAACGGTCTTCGTTGCCAAAGAGAATGAAATTGTCGCTTTGATCGCTTTGAAAGACGTCGTGCGTAAAGAAACAATTAAAGCTCTGCAACTCCTGAAAGATGAAGGGGTCCAAACCATCATGCTGACAGGGGACAATGAGAAGACAGCTCATGCCATTGCAGTAGAAGCGAAGGTCGCTTCCTTCATTGCTGAGTGCCTGCCGGAAACGAAAGTAGACGAACTGAAAAAGCTGAAGCGTCAATTCGGCACGGTTGGAATGGTCGGGGACGGAATCAACGACGCACCGGCACTTGCAACGGCCAACGTCGGAATCGCCATGGGTGAAGGAACCGACGTCGCCCTGGAAACAGCCGACGTCGTGTTAATGAAAAATGATCTCACCCGTATTGCTGAAGCTATTAAACTATCTAAAAAGATGAAGCGAATCGTGCAACAGAACGTAGTGTTTTCGATTGTTGTGATTATGCTGTTGATCGCCTCGAACTTCCTGCAAATCCTGGATCTGCCCTATGGGGTCATCGGGCATGAAGGAAGTACGATCTTGGTTATCTTAAATGGTCTGCGATTGTTGAAGTAATGTGATAAACATCCAATCTTGAGAGGTTGGATGTTTTTTTATGAAATGTTTAGTGGCGATAAATTCGTCAAGGATTTAATTGCAATGATTGAAATAGAATGACAGTCCAGCGATCCTCTGAGACTTATCCACACCCTTATTCCATCCCCGATGGGTCCACCATTTTCTCCCCTGAAAATTATCCACAATCCCCCAGAGTACATTACTCCCTCCCATTCCTCCCGCTACTAAACAACCAGTCTAGTTATCCACATCCCCTGAAACACACCTTCCCTACCAAGGTCCGTCCCTCCAACTAATTATATTTTACTAAAATAATATTTTGTTGTTGCTTTCTTGAAAGGGATATCATAAAATGTGTTTAGTTAGTGCAAACGGTTGCATCTATTTTCATATTACATATCACTCTAATGATGAAGACGCACCAATCAGCATTTCATTTTCATTTGAAATGTAAACGCACACATGTCATTCAATGTAAAATATATAGACAAATAGATTGATATTAAAGGAGGAAACGGGTTTATGAAGAATTTATTGTCGTTCGATTTTTGGCAGAAATTCGGGAAAGCGTTGCTTGTGGTTGTGGCAGTCATGCCAGCTGCAGGGATCATGATTTCCCTTGGTAAGTTGATTGCGATGATGGGCGGAGACATCACATTTGTGCAAACGGTTGCAAGAGTAATGGAAGATATCGGTTGGGGAGTCATCACCAATCTCCACATCCTCTTCGCCGTAGCCATCGGGGGTTCGTGGGCGAAAGAACGTGCAGGAGGAGCTTTCGCTGCACTGATCGCTTTCATTCTCATCAACCGTATTACAGGCGCGATCTTTGGGGTTAACGGAGATATGCTTGGGGATCCCGAAGCAACTGTCTCTTCCCTATTCGGACAAACATTAGTCGTTTCAGATTATTTCACATCGGTCCTTGGTGCTCCTGCTTTAAACATGGGTGTATTCGTCGGAATCATCTCAGGTTTCCTGGGAGCCAATCTTTTCAACAAATATTATAACTACAGTAAATTACCGGATGCCCTTTCCTTCTTTAACGGAAAACGTTTCGTACCATTTGTCGTGATTGTGGGATCCATCGTCATCGCTGTCATCATGGCGATTGTATGGCCATTCATCCAAGGGTTGCTGAATGACTTCGGTCAATGGATCGCCACATCAAGAAACACAGCACCGATCATTGCACCATTCGTATTCGGTGCATTAGAGCGTTTACTATTACCATTCGGTCTCCACCATATGTTAACGGTTCCAATCAACTACACGGAACTAGGCGGAACGTACAAAATCCTGACAGGTTCAGGTGCAGGTTCGACGGTTGCCGGTCAAGATCCACTGTGGCTCGCATGGATCGCTGACTTAAATAATTTCCTGGCTGCAGGAGATACTGAAAGCTACAAACAGTTATTAAATGACGTCACACCTGCCCGCTTCAAAGTAGGTCAAATGATTTTATCCACAGCTGCTTTGATCGGTATCGCTTATGCCATGTACCGAAATGTGGATAAAGACAAAAAGAAAAAATACAAATCTATGTTCCTGTCAGCTGGTTTAGCCGTATTCTTAACAGGTGTTACAGAGCCTATCGAATTCATGTTCATGTTCGCAGCTCCCCTTTTATATGTTGTGTATGCAATCATGACGGGACTTGCTTTCGCGATTGTGGATATCGTTCACATCCGCGTTCACTCATTCGGATCCATCGAGCTTCTGACTCGTGTTCCGATGATCATCAAAGCCGGTCTGTGGGTAGACCTTCTGAACTTCGTCGTTGCCTGTATCGTATTCTTTGGCCTTAACTTCACGGTTGCCAACTTCTTGATCAAAAAGTTCAACTTCCCGACGCCGGGTCGTAACGGAAACTACATTGAAGATGAAGCATCAACAGGCGGCGGTACCGTAAGTGCCGATTCCATCGCTCCGAAAGTCGTTGCCATGCTTGGCGGTAAAGAAAACATCGTAGACGTGGATGCATGTATGACCCGTCTTCGTGTAACTGTAAAAGACACAAGCCTTGTTGGAACTGAACAGGAATGGAAGAAAAACGGAGCATTAGGACTCATCCTGAAAGACAAAGGTGTACAAGCCATTTATGGTCCGAAAGCAGACGTCATCAAGTCTGACATTCAAGATTTACTGGGAGCGTGATACATGAAATTACTCACTTTGAATTGTCACTCATGGCAAGAAGACAACCAACTCGAAAAAATCTCGATCCTGGCGCAGGAAATCGCGGAGAAATCCTACGATGTCATCGCCCTCCAGGAAGTCAGTCAGCTGATCGAAAGTGAACCTTCCCAGGGTTTAGTTAAAAAAGACAATTTTGCCCTCGTTCTTCTTGGGGAGCTGGAGAAACGCGGCGTGACGGATTACACACTCGTCTGGGACTTCGCACATATCGGGTACGACGTGTACGAAGAAGGCGTGGCGATATTAACGAAGCACCCGGTCATAGAAGAACACCGCTTCTTCATCTCAAAAAGTCACGACCAATCCTACTGGAAAACCCGTAAGATTATAGGGGCGACGATTTCGTATGAAGGAAAGCCCCTCACCTTCTACTCCTGCCACCTAGGCTGGTGGACGGACGAAGAGGAACCTTTTACATTCCAGGTTGACTCCTTGATGGAGCAAATCACTCCTGAATCCCCCTTCTTTTTAATGGGGGACTTCAATAATAATGCATGGGTTCGTGAGGAAGGGTATGATTATCTTCTTTCAAAAGGACTCCTGGATACATTTGATGAAGCTGTTGAACGGGACAGCGGTGTAACCGTTGAGGGGAAGATTGCAGGATGGGATGAGAATAAGGTCGATTTAAGGATTGATCTTGTTCTGTCCAGTGAGAATCTGGACGTTAGGTCTTCCCGTGTCATCTTTAATGATGTAAATAAGCCTGTTGTCTCGGATCACTTCGGGGTTGAAGTGGTTTTGGGTGTCGGGGAAAGCAGCTGATCTTGGATTGGCTGCTTTTTTTGTGGTTTTGAATGGGGTTTAGGAGTATTCTTTCTCAGGATGGTTGTGGGAATTTGAATTTTATCGACCGTTCTACATTTATCAATAAAAACCACACCGCTGTCCCGATCGAAAACTCAGTCAACACACGATCCCAACTCATTCTCAAAATCAATTGAAACCTCCCCGCCCCCTCATACGTATATACACTATAAACAGAAACACAACCTTGAAAGGGGAACACTATGGGAAATATATTACTATTTTCAGTCATTGTCGGATTGGTCATGGCCTTACTTGTCATACCGATGGCAATCATGAAAAAGCAGAATAAAAAAGAGGGGTATCCGTCATTTGCAGCACTGTTCGGAGCCATCCTCCTTATCACGACTATCATTGTATTCGTCTTCTATTATATGACAAATCTTGATCAGAACTTTACGAGCATGTGGATCTTGCTCATCGTAGCCGCAGGATTCGGCGCCACACTTGCAACCGGGACCGAACGAATGGTGAAGGGTGCACTGTTCCTTGGAAGTCTCCTCGTCGGGGCTTACTTCCTGACTGCTTTTGTGTTCAACGCCGATGAGAAATTTGAATCAGCGAAAATGGACGTAAAAACGGAAATCGAAGCGTTTGATGAGAAGGAAACGCCGGCAAGCGTACCTCCACAATTCGCCCGGAACAGGATGAAGAAAGCATTCGGTCAGGTTCCGAATACGAGTTACTATGAGCTTGGACGACTGCAGATTCAAAAGGTCAATGGCGAGTACGTCTACATTGCACCAGTTGAATTCTCAGGATTCTTCAAATGGTTCAAGGGGGATGAAACACCTGGTTACTTCACGCTAAGTGCCACTGACTCATCATCAAACCCTAAATTCATCAAAGAAGAAATGGCCTACACACCTTCTGCTTTCTTTAATAAAAAAATCGAGCGACACATCCGCTTGAACTATCCGAAGCAGATCTTCAATGGCGATGTTCAGCTTGAAATCGATGACGAAGGAAAGCCATTCTATATTCGGACGTTCGGTGAGTTCATTTCCGCACGTAACGGATTTGAAGCGAAGGGAATCGTCATGGTAGATCCGAAATCCGGTGATACCAAGTCATACAAAATCGATGAAGTCCCGGATTTCATTGACGGCGCGATTTCACCGGAAACCGTCAGCCTCCAAAACAGTTATTTCGGTAACTACGTTCAAGGATTCTGGAACAGCCGCTTCGGTAAATCAGACGTCAAGCTTCCTTCTGATGAAGGGACCGAAGCCAATGTGAGCCCTATTTTTGACGAAAATGGTGACATGTACTACTTCACCGATTTCACCTCGCCAAAAGAAGGCGTCGATTCCATGCTCGGCTACTCCCTAACGAACTCTAGGACGGGAGAAGCTACGTTCTACACAGGAAATCTTGAAGAATCGTACATGGATTCCCAGGGTGCCCTGCAGATCATCCAGAAGAAATTCATCGAGAAAAAATGGGATGGCGAAATGCCGGTGCTTTATAACTTCTACGGAGAAGCAAGCTGGTTGACACCGGTGCTCGATGCGAATGGTTTCTTACAGAACTACTTCATCGTCTCAGCAGCCAACCCGGAAATCTCAGCCTATGCGGGCACCCCAAACCAGGCATTGAAGCAATACAAAACCGCTCTCCAACGCGGCGGCGGAAGTGTTGACGGTAGCTCGAAAGCCGAGGAGAAACAGATAAATGGTACAGTCGTCCGTGTCTACAAAGAAAAGACAGGTGACTACACGGTCGTATCATTCTTACTCGACAACGGCAAAAACTATATCGTCTCTTCCGAAAACAGCCTACTTGCGATCTACCTGAAGGAAAATGATAAGGTGAACGTGAAGTACATGGATACAGGGGAAGAATTCCTGCCAGTGAAAGAGATGAAAATTGAAGGATTAAAAAATTAGAGGAAGCTTTCGTATAGATTGTCATTCATAAAAATATAAGGAAAGTCATTCAATACCAATGTAGTATTCGTTTTTCTAAACTTGTGGAGGAGTTCTGATAAATTCAGAACTCCTCCACAACCTATACTATCAAAAATTTCAGTGACTAACGAAAAGTCATTCGAAACGTCGATAAAATACACCTTTACTACTTCTCTCTAATTCCCCCATTTATCTATACTGACCTTTAAATACTTGTTTTTCCAACTAGTTATTATCGAGAACAAACTATGCTTCAAGTCTAAAGAAAATCTTCTGGTCTATTAATATTCCGAAATGGCTGTTCTTTATCTATATGTACATACTTCACTTTGATTTGTTCAAAAAGACTTTTTAAAGACCTTCTGCCCCTTGATAATTGTTTTTCAATCGTTTCTTTAACTGATTGATGATAAATAGCAATGAGCGGTTGTTCTTTTCCCAATACGATGGGAACAACTGCATCCACCTCAGAATCAATTTGTTCCATTAGCTGCCGGCATACCCATTGCTCGATAAAAGGAACATCCGTCGGTAGTACTATATACCACTGTGCTGAAACTTCATCCATGGCAGAATATATCCCTGATAGTGGACCTTGACCTTTATAGGGTTCCTTGTCGATCATCAATTTGAACTTTTTCTCTCCTTCATCAAACATCTGATACAGTTCAGGACGAGTCACCACTATAACCAATTGACAAAGAGGGGCTAATACATCGATTGAATATTGATAGAAAGGTATTTCGTCTCTTTTGGCAAATGCTTTCGGGGAGCCGAATCGTCTTGACTCGCCGCCTGCTAATACAATTCCGGCAAACCTGCTTGCCATAAACGCAACCCCTTTTTGGTACTGTTTTCCATTATAGATCACCTAATCTGCCAACTAACCACTCACAAAACATTTCATTCTCATTGGGCTTAAATATCGGCATTTCATAGTCATCTTCTCGTAGAGGTAATGCTGTCATAATGGCTTTAATACTTGATAGACGCTTTAACAAAGCAAGGTCTCTTTCATCCCTTATTAACACTACCTTATCAAAATCATGTTCCTTAAACCCTTCTATGATCAGTAAATCAATATCGATCATATGATAAAAAGCGAAAATCTGATCTAATCTCCATGAAGACTTCTTAACGGTCAGCTGTAATACTCCTTCACCTTCAACACCCGTCATGACAGCTCCTGCTTTCTCATGTTTTGCAGTATCTGTCACTTCCACAGATGCAGGAGTTCCTCCATGTCCATGATGCTTTAAGCTTGCAACATTGAGTCCCTTTTTTGAAAAAAATTGAATGAGTTGACTGACTAATGTTGTCTTTCCACTTTTTTTATAACCGACAACTTGAAATATTAACACTTAAACCTCTCCTACGTGTTCTTCTTGTGATAGGATGAAACTAAAACTACTTCTATAATAAAGGATGATATAATATGAGTCATTTCTCGCATTTTAATGATCACGGCAGAGCCAAAATGGTTGATATTAGTGAAAAAAAAGAAAGTTCTCGAAAAGCGATTGCCCGTTCGAGTGTTCAAATGACGAAAGGCGTTTATGAGAATATTATCCATCAAAATAATAAAAAAGGAGACGTTTTAGGAGTTTCCCAAATTGCTGGAATAATGGGGGCTAAACAAACATCTTCCATCATTCCGATGTGTCACCCCATCCCGATAAATGGTGTAGACCTTTCCTTCAAGTGGCTGCCTATTCCACATGATCGATTTGAATTAGTAATTGAGGCTGAAGTGAAAACCGTAGGAAGTACTGGTGTTGAAATGGAGGCATTAACAGCCGTTTCCGTTACTGCTTTAACCGTTTATGATATGTGTAAAGCAGTGGACAAGGGCATGATCATTGGACCTACTTACTTACTTGAAAAAAGCGGTGGCAAGAATGGAGATTATAAGCGCATGGAGAAGGACAAGGAATGATATCCCCCTGTCCTTTTACTTATATTCCCAAGTAAATACATTATGAATCCCTCTTCGTTCGATTGATAGAAAACAAGAGGATAAATGAAAATCCTATACTGATCAAAGCATAATACCAAGCAATCTGAGTCTCTCCAGTTTCCAGCGCGAGATAAATAGCCGCTGGGATGGTTTGCGTACTTCCTGGAATGTTTCCAGCAAACATTAGAGTAGCTCCAAATTCTCCAAATGCCCTTGTGAAGCTAAGTATCATTCCTGTGATAATCGCCCGTATCGATAACGGTAAAATGATGACTGTTAACAGCTGCAAACCCGAAGCTCCATCAACCTTTGCAGCGGAGATTATCTGTTGATCCACTGACAAAAAACCCGTTTTGACTGACTGATACATTAATGGAAAAGCAACAATGGTAGCTGCTATGATGGCGGCAGTTGACGTAAATAATAGGCTTCTTCCCGTTAACCACTCGATCCATTGCCCTGGGGGACTATTTTTTCCAAATACAACAATCAGAAGAAAGCCTATGACGGTAGGTGGTAAGACTAACGGCAAAAAGAAAATGGTTTCTATTATGGCTTTTCCTTTTATCGATTTAGTAACGATCCAGTAAGCAGTGATGATTCCGATTATGAGAGTCATCATTGTCGCAGTTAAAGCGACAATGATAGATAATTGCACGGGAAACCATGACCATTCCATTATGATTCCTCCGACTTCTCTTCATCTTTATTCGTTTGAAAACCATATGTCTCAAATACTTCTAAACCTTTATCCAATAATACATACTGATAAAAGGTTTCAACTGCCTCTTGATTCGTTTCCTGTTCTTTCATCATAGCCATGTAATATTTGATAGGTCCATGTAAATTAGAATCTATTTCCTTCATAATCTCTATGTCTGTAGCTTGTAATGTGTCACTTAAGTAAACAAACCCTATATCCACAGCTCCTGTTTCCACTAAATTGAGAACATGGTGAACATCCTTAGCAAATACTAGGCGGTTATCTTTGACTAGTTTATCCCACGCACCGATTGACTTGAGCATTTGCTTTGAATAAGTTCCTGCTGGAACAGCTTCAGGAGTTCCTATTGCAACCTTTTCATTCGTATTCAGAAAAGATTTGAAGCTATCTATACCTGTTCCTTCTTGCTTAATGATAACCAACTGATTCTCAAAAATCGGGTTACCTTTCTGTATATACCCACCTTTTTCAAGGAGTTGATAATCTTTTTTGGATGCTAAAAAAAATAAATCAACTGGTGCTCCTTGCTCAACCTGTTTTCGTAAAGTTCCCGTCCCACCAAAATTATAGGTAATAGTAATGGAAGGGTGCTCTTTTTCAAACATATCTTTTAATTCATTTAAACTTTCTGTCATACTGGAGGCTGCTGAGACTGTTATTTTGATTGTCTTGTTACTTCCTTTCTTGCTATCACTACACCCAACCATTATTAACAGACAAAGCACTAAAAAAGATGCCATGATACGTTTCAATTTGTTCATCCCTTATTCTATAAATCTTTATTGATTTCCATGACCATATGACCTAGTTCTGGAAGGATTAATTTATCCATTGCAAGTTTTACCGCACCGGATGAACCTGGAATGGAAAAGATGGCTTTTTGATTCGCGACTCCTGCAATGGCACGGGAAAGAAAGCTTGCAGAACCAATCTCAAGCTCATAGCTTAAATAACGGAATAGTTCTCCAAAACCAGGTATCTCTTTATCTAGTAATGGCTTGACAGCTTCAATCGTCACATCTCTCTTTGCTATCCCCGTCCCACCATTAATAATTATTACTTCAATTTTCTCATTCTCCAAAAAACGCTTAATCATGTAGTTTATACTATTTTTTTCATCTGGGACAACTTCATAATGGATGACCTTGTGGTTGTCTCTTTCCAATAATTCATGTAGAAGTTTTCCGCTTTTATCAGTATTTTTGTTTCTCGTATCGCTTATTGTCATAACTGCACAATGAACGATCTCAGGAGACTTTTTGCGATGTTCTTTTAACATGACTATACCCCCAATTTATCCACCACTTACAGGTGGAATCAATGCAACGACATCTCCTGATTGTATCTTATCTTCATTTGTAGCATATTCTTCATTAATCGCTATCATCACATGATCCATACGTGTTAAATGATATGTATTTTGTAGCTCTATCTTTAATTCGCTAATCGTTAACTCATCTAATTGTAATGTCAAACGAGCGGTTCCTGCCTCTTCTTGTAAATGAGCAAAAAGTAACACTGTAATCATCTTGATTCACCCTTTATAATAGGTTTCCCTTTAGGGAAGGGAACATTTTCTAATTGATCGCCAATCCAGGTCTCTCCATCTTCCCAATGCTCCTTTTTCCAAATCGGGACAATTTTCTTTATCCGTTCAATGGCATATTCATTCGCTTCATATGCTGCTTTTCGGTGTGGAGATGAAACGGCAATGATCACAGCAATATCAGAAATATCCAATCGTCCTACACGGTGTGTTATGGCGACTTTTGTTTTTGGCCATTTAGATTGGATTTCATCCCCGATCGTTTTTAACATATTAATAGCCATTGGCTTATAAGCCTGATATTCTAAATAAACCGTTCTTTTTCCCTTTGTCCATTCACGAACGGTTCCAATAAATGTTGTGACGGCTCCAGCCTCTCTGCTCGTGACTTTATCAACCAGCTCTTGAAGCTCAATTGGTTCATCTATTATGTTAAAAAGCTCCTCTTTCACTACTATTCTCCTTTCTGTATGAATTTCTCTTCTTTTGATCTATGAACGAAAGAGATGCTGATCCCCCTTGATCATCCAGTAGAATGATTTTCACTTTCATTCCCTTTTCGAACCCCCTCGTTCCTCCAGGCAAAACGATGAATACATTTGTCATCGCTAGTGAAGCGACAGAACCTGATTTATCAAGTCCATTTGGAAAAACAGTAACCTCACCGTCTTCAAATGATAAGTATCCTCTAACGAATCGATCAAAAGGGTTTGGCTTTGAGAAATTTGAACCAAGGGTTGCTGTTACGCTTTTTAAGAAGGGATTTTCACATTCCAGAAAGGTACGAATGATTGGTCTAGTAAACAGCTCAAATCCAACATAACAGGCAGATGGGTTTCCTGATAATCCAAACAATAATTTCCCATCTTTCTCGGCAACCGTTGTGACACTCCCTGGCCTCATCCCTACTTTATTAAATAAGATGTTCGCCTGTAATTTCTCATAGATTGCAGGTAAGTAATCATAGTCTCCAACAGAAACGCCACCCGTTGTGATTAAGAAATCCACTTTTGAAAGGGTCTCTTTGACTTTCTCATAGCATGTTTCAAAATGATCACTGAACTGACCAAAATAAATCGGTATCGCTCCAGCACGTTCAATTTGCGCATTCACCATGTAAGCATTACTATTTCTAATCTTACCTGGCTCAAGTGGCTCATCGATTTGTAACAACTCACTCCCCGTTGCAATCACACCGACCCTAGGCTTTTTACTGATGGGTACTTGTTTATAACCAAAGGTTGCGAGTAAGGCAATGATACCTGGATTAATATAGGTCCCCTTTTGAGCAAGTACAGTACCTTGTTTCGTATCTTCCCCTCTAAAGGAAATATTGTCACCAGGAAGATAGGAACGTTTGAGTTGAATGATATCACCCCCATCTTTTTTCATCTCTTTTACTAGTTCCAGCATTACGACTGCGTCACAGCCTTCAGGGATTTGTGCACCTGTCATAATTCGTACCGCTTCTCTTGGCTGAAGTGTATCTGTAAATATACTTCCCGCTCCTATTTCACCCACTACTTTTAATTCAATTGGATGATCTGCTGAAGCTTGTTGTGTGTCGATGGATCTAATGGCAAAACCGTCATATGGAGATCGATTAAAGCTTGGTACATCGTGATCAGCAAGAAGATCACTGCCTAAAAAAAGTCCGTTTGCATGTTCAATTGGAACAAAATCCACACTTCCAGATTTTGCAAATTTCATTACTTGTTCGATTGCTTCACGAACTTCAATGGGTCTTCTATTTTTCACCATGGCTGTCCCCCTCCTTACCCCATAATTTGATAATACATTTTTTTTGCGTTATCGATTGAATTTGTACCATGAATTAATGTTCTGCCATCCTTAAAGAACATAAATCGGTGGGATTGATATTCTAGCGAAACTAAGTATTGATTCTTCTTAATTTGGCCAAGCTTTTGTAATCGAGTAGCCAAATCTTCTAAGTGAAACTCATGACCAGTACGTATTTGGACCGTATTCCTACCACATAATACTTCTGATTTTGTTTTGGATTCATATTTCAGATACGGGAAGCTTGGATTTACTCCACATGTTGGGCAATCTTCTTTTTTTGCCCTGTCTACTTTAATGGTTTGATATTGATTATTCCAAAGATCAAAGATTACCAGACGCGACCTTAATGACTTATGGTCTCCTACTAAGAATTTTAAAGCCTCTGAAGTTTGATGAGCAACCACCATCTGAACGGCCGGAGAAATAATACCAACCGAGTCGCATGTTGCCCCGGAAAGCGGCATGGTATGTAATATACAATTTATACAAGGCGTGCGTCCAGGTATGATGGCATAGCTCATTCCCATACTTCCAACACAAGATCCAAATATCCAATTAATCTGTTGTTTTTGAAGCAAATCATTTATCATAAAACGCACATCAAAATTATCTGTCGCATCGATTACTAGATCTACACCTTTTAAAAGAGGAAGAAGATTTTCAGCTGTTGCATCCATTACATAAGCGTCAATTTGAACATCAGAATTGATTTGATTAAGCCTATATTTCCCCGCAATTGCTTTCGGCATTTGGTCAATTGCATCCTGCTCCCTAAATAATTGCTGCCTTTGAAGATTACTACTTTCTACGTAATCTCGATCTATAATGGTTAATTTTCCTATACCAGCACGAACAAGCGTCTCGGCATTTCCAGTGCCAAGTGCTCCGCAGCCTAAAATCAACACGTGCTTCCGCCTTATCTTTCTTTGTCCCATTTCACCAATCGATTGAAATAAAACTTGGCGTGAATATCGATCATTCACTTCACTTCCTCCTTTCTACTATAGGTACCAAATTTGGGTATTCGCTTCTTGCATTTCGAGTAAATGTTCATTGGGTAAAACAAGCCGCAACTTTGCATCTTAACTTTAAAAGTAGTTTCTCATTATAAAAGAAAATAGTACATTTCTTCATTCATTTTCAAAAAATGAATCCTATTGTGGTTATGTTAACCTAAATAGGATTCGAATCTATACCATTAATGAACGAATTCATTCATTGGATAGGACTAGTTGACTTCCATTTCTAAATCTTCAACTCTTTTTTCTAAGTAATTCACATCTTTTTTCGCAGTGTAACGATCTGCTTTCTCAACTGTTATGGCAATATTGTAATCAGGGATTTTTGCAAATTGTTCATATCTTCCTTTGGGAAGCAAACAGTTTCCTTCTGGAAAATGCACTTCTACGTTTCCAGGAGCAATATCAACGAATTTCGCACGACCTTGAAAAACACCATATCTATTGTAAAGTACAATGCCTTCTCCTTCAGCAACACTTAATTCATAGCCATCGTCTTTATTCATTAAAACATCATAACGTTCAGCATTGTTGAATGGATCCACTTCTTTATACACCATTGAGTTGAACTGCTTCCCTCTTCGTGTTGTTAAGTAGAACTGGTTAGGCTTTTTATTTAAATCAGGGATATCAACTGAAATCAGGTTCCCTTTTCCATCTGGTGTCGGACAAATGCCGCCTTCACACAACCAGGCTCCCCCCCACTGGAATACATCACCTTTCTTTTTCAGGTGCTGAACGCCATTATAGTTTGGGTTCGCTTGAGCGATTTCATTTCGAATTTCTTGACCACTTTTAAAATCAACTAATTGAGCTGCTTCTTCCTTCACACGCTTTGCTAGATCAATGTAAATCTTCCATTCAGCTCGAGCCTCTTCAATTCGGTTCTTATTCCCTTTAATTTCAGGTGAGAAGTATACCATACGTTCTGTCGATGTACTCGTCCCTCCGTCTTCTTGCTCATAGCGTGTTTTCGCAGGAAGAATAATGACGGATTCTTTTGCATCCAGCAATGTCGAGGTGTTTAAAATAATATCTTGGTGAACTCGGATTTCCAGTTCTGTTAAAGCCTTTTCAATAAAATCAGGATTTGGCATTGTTTCTAGAAAATTACCTCCGCTCATGTAATAAAGTTTAATTTTACTCTCATGGTCACCTGGTAGTAATATGTTTTCAAGTGTGACCCCGACCACATCCCCTTGCCATTTTGGCAATTCAAATCCCCATATTTTTTCAATGCGATCAATGTTTTCACCAGAAAAATCTCCGCCTGGAAGAACAAAAGGGTCTGCCCCCATCTCCCCGCTTCCTTGAACACTGGAGTGTCCACGAAACGGCATAAGCCCTGAGTGTTTTCTGCCTAAGTGTCCTCGTAGAAGTGCTAGGTTTGCTACTTGTGATATGTTATCCGTTGCAAATGAGTGCATAGTTAAACCAAGAGCCCACACGTACACTGCATTTTCACTTTTTGCTAGTAGTTCTGCTAGTTCAACGATTCGCTCCTGTGTAATGCCGGATGATTCAATGATTTGTTCCCAGGATTGCCCTTGTACTTTCTTTTTCAATTCTTCATAGTCATTCACGTGCTCGTTCACAAACTGATGATTAATTGCTAAGCCGTGTTCTTTCTCTTCCATGTCAAACCAGTGCTTCATAATGCCGTGCATAAAGGCAATATCTCCACCAATATTCACTTGGTACCAATCGTCAGCAATCTTTGTTCCAAAAAGAGCCGACTCTACATTTGATGGAATCCAATACTGATCCATTGCAGGTTCTTTATACGGATTGATCACGATGATTTTTGTGCCTTTTTTCTTTGCCTCTAGCATATATTTAGTCGATACAGGAGATGAGTTCGATGCGACGCTACCCCATACTAAAATGACATCTGTTCCGATCCAATCTAAATAGTTCGAGGTAGAAGCTCCTACACCGATTGATCGTTTTAAGGCTGTTTTCGACGGGGAATGACAAATGCGACTGGCATTATCAATGTTATTGGTCCCTAAGAAGCGAGATACTTTTCCGGCTACATAGTAACTTTCATTCGTAATCCCTCTAGAAGTTAAATAAAACGCATATTGCTTTGGATCAAGAGCTTTCATTTTATCAGCAATCATATCCATCGCTTCATCCCATGAAATCCTTGTAAAGGAGCGTTCTCCTTTTCGGCGAATCATTGGATAAGGGATACGGCCTAATTTACGGAGACCTAAGCTATCGTATTGACGTAGCTCGTCAATATCTGCATGTAAAATTTCTGGTTTTATAGCAGGCATTGTATTCAGTCTTAAAACATTCATCCGTGTTGTACAAATATGGGGACCCGTCAATGTTTGGTCATATAACCCTGATACACCCAAAGCACAACCATCACATACCCCCTCTGTTAGAATTCGTGTAGCGTACCCCATATTATCCCGGTTATCCCAAGCGACTTTCATTGTATCCCGAATATGTTTCGGTTTTACTTTTCCTAGTCCAAACGGAATTGGACTTACCCATAATGTCGGATCTGGCTTTTTCTGTTTCTTTTGTGGTCCCGGATGTTTTGTCTCTCCCATTTACTATCACTCCTTACTTCTTGAGCTTCCTATCATGAACGTATAAAAAACCACCGTAATTTCCCCACAGAAAAATCATACGGTGGTCAAGTCTTTAGCAGGGACGCTACCAAGTGCCAAACCTGTTATTCTATTTGCAATACTTCATTTCAATGTTTTCATTAAAGATGAAAATAGACATTCCGAAATCTCTATCAATATCTATGTCTACGAATAAATCAACAAAGGCACATCCAAGAAACTCTTCCATTTCTTTAGGAGGATTTTTCCGGTACAAGTCCTTAACCATTTCTGTTCGGGCAGATTTTAGAATTTGCTTTCCTTTATCTGTTCCTGAAATGAATTTTTCAACAGGTGACAGATTCCCTTCCATCTCACAAATCGCCCAATTTTTACAGAATGTCGTATTGATTTTACTTGGACCTTTTCCCATATGCTTTTTTCTGAAAGATCGGACTAAGTTGCTGAATTCTGCTTCATACTTATTCATTGGGTCCCCCTGCTAAAACAGTTATGTGTATAAATATTTTATCACATTCTTTCAGAATATTAGAATATTTATCCTTAGCTGGCAACTGTGTTTTTCATTTTTTTGTTATTCTGTGCACGTAGTTTATTAATATCGATTCGAATTAATAGAGAAACGATCAAGGCGACAACAAACAATCCTGCAAAGAACGTCAAGCTCCCTGCATAGCTTCCTGTTGAGTCTTTGATATAAGCCGCAAATAGCGGTCCTACAAGCCCCGCTGCCGCCCAAGCGGTTAAAATATAACCATGAATGGCTCCGAGTTGTTTCGTTCCGAATAAATCTCCAATAAAGGCAGGGATAGAAGCAAATCCTCCACCATAGCATGCATATACAATCACAACCATTACCGCATAAATGGATTGTGTCGTAATGTTAGGCAGGAAGAAGAAGATGGGAATTTGAAGTAAAAAGAACGCTGTATATGTATTTGCTCTTCCGATGTAGTCTGAAATTGATGCCCAACCAATTCGTCCAAGTCCATTCGCAATACCTAAACCACCTACCAATGCAGCAGCCGCTTCTTTTGTTAATCCAATACTTTCTACTGCAAGTGGTTTCATAGCCGAAATAACTGCGATCCCACATGTTACGTTAATAAATAACATAATCCATAAGTAATAAAACCGTTTCGTTTTTATTGACTCATTCGCCGTTAATTGAGATAAATCTTGGGCAATTTTCTTCCCACTTGCACTAAATCCTTTTGGTAGCCACCCTTCAGCTGGTTTTGCTAAGTACAGAGAAGATAAAGACATGATAATAAAGTAGGAAACCCCAAGAATAAAGAACGTATTTGCAATACCTACGCTAGTGATCAGGTCATTCATAATTGGACTTGCTATTGCAGCGGCAAAACCAAATCCCATGATGGCAAGACCGGTTGAGAGTCCCCTGCGATCTGGAAACCATTTTACGAGGGTTGATACAGGGGCAATGTACCCAACGCCAAGCCCAATTCCACCAAACACACCATAGAACAAATAAAGTAAATTTAAAGAACCTACATTAACTGCTATTCCGGATCCAACGATACCAATGCCAAAGAAGAGCGAAGCAACTAACCCCGATTTCTTCGGTCCATGCTTTTCAACAAAGTGTCCCATAAAAGCTGCAGATAAACCTAAGAATAAAATAGCTAAACTAAATGTGAATTGCACTTGCTTTGCTGTCCATCCAAACTCTTCCATTAGTGGAGTTGTAAAATTACTCCACGCATATACTGATCCAATTGAAATGTGAATTCCTACAGCAGAAGCTGCAATGAACCATCTATTCTTAGTCTTTTGTTGCATGATTTCCACGCCCTCTTCTATTTTTTCCAAACAAAAACCGTTAACCTCCAAAAAAAATGCAAAAAGCATTTCCTTTTTTGAAGATTAACGGTTAAGAAACAGCAGGATTCGCTACTATTGGCCCAACAGTTAAAATCTTTTACCAAATCCCTTCATAAATATAACCGAAGACAGGATCGCTATCTCGTATCAAATTTATGTTACAGACTTGTGAACTTGTTAGAATAATAGCATGAAAATGCTTACATTTTCAACATTTTTTTAAATATTTAAAAAATATCATTAAACTTTGTCACTTGTTTTATCAAATTGTTTGTGTTTAGATGTTACTAATTATTATTAACTATACATTGGGTGTGATGATATGGATCAGAATATGAGCCAAAAAAGGCCTATTTTGAAATATGTAGATGGTAGATTAAAAGATTTCGAAGATGACATAGTAATAGAATTTGCCCTAACCATTTTCATCAATGGAGAAGAATTTGCCACAATGGTGTGTACACCTACTCATTTAGAGGAACTCGTCGTAGGCTTTTTAGGCTCAGAAGGTGCCATTTTTTTCAAAGATGATATTACAGACTTAAGTATAGATGAAAATGGAGGCTTTGCTTACGTAAAGTTAAAATCAAAGATCGATACAAGCCAAAAGCAATTTTCTAAACGTTTTATCGGATCTTGCTGTGGGAAAAGTAGACAGTTTTATCTTCAAAACGATGTTCGTACAGCTAAAACATCGATGATAAAAACGACCATTCATGCCAGCCAATGTATTCTCCTTATGACTATGATGCAGGAAAACAGTCATGTTTTTAAAAATACGGGTGGTGTGCACAATGCAGCACTTTGTACCCCTAATAAAATAATCATTGATCGAGCAGATATTGGAAGACATAATGCCCTTGATAAATTATATGGATATAGCTTAATAAACAAAATAGCCGTTCGAGATAAAATATTAGTATTCAGTGGTAGAATCTCTTCTGAAGTTTTATTAAAGGCTGCAAAAATTGGAGTTGGGATTGTTCTTTCCAAGTCTGCTCCTACAGATCTAGCCATTAAACTTGCAGAAGATTTAAATATCACTACAGTTGGTTTCATACGTGGAAAATCATTCAATGTATATTCACATCCTCAACGAATAATAGATCAACCATAATCGATTTGATCAAAAATGAAAGGGGGAACAACAACATGAATCAACCCGTTCTTGACACTTTAAAACGTCCTCTTCGTGATTTGCGGATTTCAGTTACGGATAAATGTAATTTCAGATGCACGTATTGTATGCCCGCAGAGATTTTCGGACCTGATTATCCTTTTCTCCAAAAGGAACAATTACTCTCTTTCGAAGAGATTGAGCAGTTAGCAAAAATATTTGTTAAAGATCTTGGTGTGAAAAAAATTCGTATTACTGGTGGAGAGCCTTTGATGCGAAAGGACTTACCTGTTCTAATTCAAAAATTAAAGCAAATTGCCGGCTTGAATGATATCGCTATGACAACGAACGGATCTTTGTTACCAAAATTTGCAAATGACTTGAAAGCATCAGGTCTTGATCGTGTGTCTATTAGCCTTGATTCGTTAAGTGATGAAGTATTCGGAAAGATTAATGGAAGAGGGATATCGGTTCAAACTGTGTTAGATGGAATTGAAGCCGCTTCCAACGCTGGGCTGAAGGTGAAAATTAATATGGTCGTTAAACGCGGGATGAACCATCATGAGATTGTTCCCATGGCTAAATTCTTCAGAAAAGAAGGACATATATTAAGGTTTATTGAGTATATGGATGTGGGAAATTCAAACAAGTGGAAACTTGATGATGTATATTCTAAAAAACAGATAATAGAAGAAATTCATCGAGTGATGCCTCTAGAACCTATAGAGCCGAACTACATAGGTGAAGTTGCGAAAAGATTTCGATATGTGGGGAGCTCTGAAGAAATAGGAGTAATTTCTTCCGTATCTGACGCATTTTGCACTAACTGTAATCGAGCACGTCTATCAGCTGAAGGGAAATTGTACACCTGTTTGTTCGGATCAAGAGGGCATGATTTAAGAGCACTTGTCCGCTCTGACTTAACAGATACCACTACAGCTGATGAAGTAAAGAATATATGGAGAGGACGTCACGACCGTTATTCAGAAGAGCGTGAAATTAAGGCTACCGATCGAAAGAAAGTTGAAATGCACCATATTGGAGGTTAAATTATATTGATATCATAAAAAAGATGAAATGTGTTCTTTTTCATCTTTTTTTTTGTATCAGAATCAGGAGGCTATCAAGTTCTTGACTTATCTTAATCGTTCTCTTATTATTCAATCCGTAATTACTAGCCGTTTGAATTAATTTTTTTCTCATTCCTTCTATACGCCTTTGCAACTCACATTCCTTCAACATTTGTTCCTCCGATATCCATGAATTGTTACGCTTGTAACTATAGTGGAATACCATTTTTGTCATCATTCCAATTACCCTGATCTAATGTAACCTCGCTTTTTCCCCATCCCTTATTTGCGTTTGAGTTCCATCTATACTTTTCTTTACAAATTAGTAGTTGACTTCATTTCAATTGATTGCAATATTTGTAGTAATTTAGCCCTTATATAGTATAAAATGATTACATATTAAAGTAAATTTAATAATATTGAATCTTTATTAACTTCTGCTTAACTATTGGAGCTGCTTTTTATGAACATTGAACAAATTAAATATATTTTAGAGGTTACGAAAGCACGATCTATTACCAAAGCAGCTGCGAATCTGCACTTATCACCATCGGCAGTGAGTCAATCTATTTCTCAACTAGAAAAGGAGTTGGGCATAACGATCTTCAATCGATCAAGGCAAGGCACAGTCCCAACTTTGGACGGAAAAAAGATCATTCGTATCGGAAATGAAATTCTAACGAAAATCGATGAGTTGTATAATGAATTTTCAACTGAGAAAAAGGAAAAATCACTCAGGGTGGGATGCGCTCCATCATTGACTTACATTGTCTATGATGCTTTTTTATTATTTAATAAGGAATACCCGTATGTTCATATTGAAATAAAGGAGATGAATATAGATGAAATGTTGAATGCAATGAAAGACGAGACGATCGATATTGCATTCTCCCCCTTTAGTCTAGAGGATCCAGCAACTTCTAATGTTCATAACTTCATACGTTTTCGTTCACTATATACTGGCTACATTTGTGTATGTGTGAGCAGTCGGTCACACCTCTACTATAAAAATTCCATTACACTAAAAGACTTAGAAAATGAGAAAATGGTGATGTACAGCTCAAATCGATCCATCACATTCAATACGGAACTTTTTACAAAAGTACCTATATTATTCACTTCAAATAATATTGAAGTGTTAAGAGCCGCGATTATAGATGGACATGCTTCCTGTCTGATCTATAACTTTACTTTCAAAAATAATCAAGACGTGAAAAACGGGAATTTGGCTGTCATTCCTTTGAAAAATCCTGAGATAATCAATCACCAGTTTTGGACATTAATTCCTAAATCAAAAGGTATCTCCGCTGAAGCAGAGGAGTTTCAAAAAAAGGTGATGTTTATATTAAATGAATCGTAACCCCCCTCCCCATAAATAACGATGATGGCTACTAAGCTCTCATCGTTTTATTGGGCTGAAACATCCTACTCCCCTGCATTCAGATAATACACCAAATTATCCGTCCACTTCCCAAACTCATAAATGAATCCTTTCCGCGTGCACTCATACTGCATGCCGACACTTTCTGCAAGTCTAATCGATGGCGCGTTGTCCAGATTGATATGGGCCTCGATCCGGTGATAATTCAATTTCACAAAAGCCAGCTGAAGGGCTGCCTTCACCGCTTCTTTCCCGTAGCCACGGTTCCAGTAACGATTATGTATCGTGTAACCGACCCTGCCCCAGTTAAAGTTGTACCGCATCAGAGTGGAAAAGTCGATGGTCCCAATATTCGCGCCACTACCTTTAAGAAAGATCCCCAGAATATAGACCTGGTCCCGATTGATCATCTCATCATGCTTCACAAGCATCTCCCGGAACCAAAACTCCGTGCACTCACTCATGTCCTGATAGCCAACGTCATATTTATGCTGGGATGGGAGCCTGTTCAGATGTTCCCTTAACCAGTTTGGGTAATCCCTGTTTACAAAGGGTCTGATGACCAGCCTTGGTGTTTCGATGGTTAAGTCCTTATGTTTCATCCTTGCCCCTCCCTTTTCGTTTATTTCTATTATTAATAGTATCAATCTGCCATTTAGAATGGTAGTCCTTTTTCAAAAAAACGGAAGGCGTCCCTCTGCTGAGAAACGCCCTCATCATTACTTGTCTTTATACCATTCTTCCTCTAATTCCTTCTCAATCTGCTCATCGGACAAGTATTCTTCATCCAACTGCTGCACATGCTCGGTGATCCGGTTAAGCTTGGAATGCACGACCCAAAGGCTGATTACCACGACTGCCATGAATAAAACGAGGATGAGTTCAAATTCCATATAATCGATGCCTCCTTTACCTATGTTTATTAATTAAACACGGGAAAAAGAAGGGTTTAGGGAGAAAAAAGGCGGAAAGGTTCGAAAGTCCTCTTTTCATCCGGAACTCACGAAATACCAGTGTTCATCCAACTTTTCTATCTCGTTAAATTCCCCTCCAAAGTCACCTGTACGGGGTCTCTCCCCTGATGACGAATAGACAAACCCGGAGAAACTATCCAATATCCCCCGAAAGGTAAAGAAAAGGACCTTCATATCATTCTCCTTCTTCTCTACTAGAATATCGCCTCCACCTTTAGACACACCATGGTATTCCCCGGGGAGGTGAATGATAGAGTCATTGTAGGGTACATTCGGGGTAATTGCCCCTTCATTTATTTTATTCACCACACTCATTCGATCATCATGATTTCTCTTGAAATCCATCTCCAATATGACCTTTGTGAAAGGGAAAAAAATCATGAAGATAACGGTCAGTACTTGAATGAAGAGCGGTTTCCAGTTCTTGTTTTTAAAAACGGTTATAAAAGCGAAAATCGTTATGACCAGGAAAAAACCTCCTGCCATCAACCAAAGAAAAGGCATCAAGAACGGAGTCAGGATGTGGACGAGTTCCCACTGAAAAAACGCCAGTGCCACCATCATCACACTGCTTACTAAGGACAATACAAGAATGATATTTCCCTTCTTCAATATGCCTTCGCCCAATAAACCAAGTATTTCACATCCCTTTCACAGCACACACATGTATCCGACACCTGCCCCTGCTCAAACGGCATGCATCGAGAGGTGGCACTTGTTTCTTCCTTGATCTTATCTTCACAAGCCCGGTCCCCGCACCACATCGCTTTGACGAATCCTCCTTTATCCCTAACCGTCGTTTTGAATTCTTCAAACGTTTTGGCTATCGTTGTTTTTTCATCGCGATGAGCTTTCGCTTTTTCTAAAAGGTTGTGTTGAATGTCCTCCAGAAGTTCAGTGACTTTCACATCCAGTTCTTCCATCGCGACCGTGGCTTTCTCACCTGTATCACGTCTCGCCAGTACGACCTGCCCGTTTTCGATGTCCCGTGGACCGACCTCCAGGCGAAGTGGGATACCCTTCATTTCATATTCATTAAACTTCCAGCCCGGCTTTTTATCACTCGCATCGATGTCAACGCGGGCAATACCGGCAAGCTGGCTTTTCAAGTTATAGGCAAAATCAAGGACGCCTTCTTTGTGCTGGGCAATTGGTACAATCATCAGCTGAGTCGGCGCAATCCTCGGTGGAACGACCAGGCCACGATCATCCCCGTGGACCATGATCATGGCACCGATGATGCGGGTTGTGAATCCCCAGGATGTTTGCTGCACGTACTGAAGCTTCCCATCACGGTCGGTGAATTGAATGCCGAAAGCTTTCGCAAACCCGTCACCTAAATGGTGGGAAGTTCCTGATTGCAGGGCTTTTCCGTCATGCATCAGGCTTTCGATCGTATACGTATATTTTGCACCGGCAAATTTTTCTTTTTCTGTTTTTTGACCCTTGATGACAGGGATCGCCAGCAGCTCTTCACAAAGCTCCGCGTAGACCTCCAGCATTTTCACCGTTTCATCATGAGCCTCCTGATCTGTTTCATGACATGTATGACCCTCCTGCCATAGAAATTCCAATGTCCTCAGGAATGGACGGGTGGTCTTTTCCCAACGGACCACATTTGCCCATTGGTTATAAAGCTTAGGCAGGTCACGGTAGGAATGGATGATGTTTTTGTAGTGCTCCCCGAACAATACCTCTGACGTCGGACGCACGCATAACCGTTCCGCTAACTCCTCTTCTCCTCCATGAGTCACCCATGCCACTTCAGGCGCGAAGCCTTCGATATGATCCTTCTCTTTCTGAAGAAGGCTTTCCGGTATGAATAGTGGCATATACACATTTTCATGCCCTGTTTCTTTTATTTTTGCATCAAGGGCATCTTTGATATTTTCCCAAAGTGCGTATCCGTAAGGTCTGATGATCATCGACCCGCGGACGCTTGAGTAATCGATCAGCTCCGCCTTCGTCACGACATCCGTATACCACTGGGCGAAGTCTTCCTCCATGCCCGTTACATCTTTTACAAATTCTTTTGCCATTTGTGTGCACCTCATTTTTCGTTGGATTGATTTTTTCAGCGAAATTTGGATATATCAGCGGAATTTTCGTTTTATCAGCGAAATCCTGAATTTATCAGCGAAATTTTCATTTTATCAGCGAAATCCCGGATTTATCAGCGAAATTTTCATTTTATCAGCGAATCGCCATCACCCATAAAACAAAAAAGCCCCGCTTCTCATCAGGGACCATTTCTGGCGGTACCACCCTGATTCAAAGCAAAGCTTTACACTCATTCCATGATAACGGTATCGGACCGCTGATATCTTCATTCGATACAGAACTTAGAGGCAGGTTCAAAGGTTCATCAATGGGAGCTTTTCACCAATCCGCTCCCTCTCTGAAAAGACAAGATCCCTTTACTGATCCTCGGCAATGTTTCAGTTATTTTAGATGATTATATATAGATATACAGAGGCTGTCAATATTTGTTACAAAGAATAAATCCTCTCCATCTCCCGACTAAAGAATTCATTTCCATTCCTCTCATCAAAATCCCCTGCTATCTCTTCCGCAATCTCACACATCACATCAATGGCAAATCCCGGACGATGACCGGCTTCCACAAGCTTACTGTGAAGAACAATCGCACTCATATAAAAGTAAAACATCCCATAAGGATCCTTCCCACTATCCGCATATTCGATGTGACGCTCTAAAACTTTAATTCCTCTGACAGGTTCCGTTAAGGCAAGAAACCTGATATGTTCGGAAGCTTCGACTAAAAAGTGTGGCTTATCATAAATGAAAAAGTATCCTTCCGACTGATAGCGCGAGGCTTCCTCCACTCGACCATCTTCATGATAAGGTAAGAGCAGCTTACTATAGGTCAAGTGGGGGATTTCACCACATGTCACTTCCTTTGATAATATAAGCATTTCAATGGGGCGGGCTTTTTCCATTTCCCCGGTTAAATAAAAATACTCAAGCTGTGTCTGGTATTCACAGGCTTCACAGTCCGAAAGGGAATCCCTTTCCGCTGCCATCCACTTTTGATAATACTCTTCCGCTTCCTCTACATTCCCTGTTTTCAACGCACGTTTATGCTGATGCTGATAAAAGGGGCGCAGACTATAGCCATAACGGTCATATGCTTCTTGAAAGTCACTGAAAAAGGCATCTAACAGTTCCGTGTCAATGCCGGGCATCTTCACCAGATGCTCCGCCATCCATTTATATATCCAGAAGAAGCTTTCCACCCAATCCTGCAGGTTCTCTTCATTATCTAAAAAGAAGCCGTTGCACCACTCAAAATGATCGAATAATTCCTCATACTCCCCAAGATAGTTGACGGTCCTCATAATTCCGAACCGGCAGCAAAACTCCTTATAGAGGTCCTTTTCTTTCTGCGCAATGAACAACAGATCCTCTAAACTGTTCCACTTCTCATAACTTGCTTCTTCCCGGTGCATCAACTCTTCCCACCGGTCCCAGTACTGATCTGCCGTCATCTTCATCCCCGTGCCCCCCCTTTTTAGTTCTTTTTTATTTATTATAACATTCAGAATAATTATATAACCGTTTTTTCATGGAGAACACACATAGGGCCACTGTAACGCCTGCCATGATCATCGACCCCGCTAACACCACAAAACGGATCGATACCACTTCGGCTCCCACTCCAATAAGTACCGTGGAAAGGATGACCAGTACCCCTTCCAGCAATCCATATATACTGCCAACCCGCCCCATGATCTCAGCGGGTATGTGTTCTTGATAAAAGGTTTCAAACCCTGTCGTCGCAAAGGCCAGTGCGAAGGATAAAACAGAGAACCCGATCGCCGCTAACAAGAAACCATTTGAAAAAGAATACATCAGATATCCAGCCGAAACCCCAAGGGAACCAACCCCCATAAGATACATATGATGGAGCTTGTGGGAAAGGACCGTGTTCAGGATCGACCCCAGTACAAACCCTCCCCCTGCTATACTCACGAGAAATCCATACGTGCTGTTTGATAGATGCAGCACCTCTTTTGAAAATGCCGCCTCAAGGGAATCAATCGCCGCCGTCATCACCAGCATACAACTGAACAAGACATAAAGGATCATCACATAAGCGGTGCGCCGGCTGAACCTCCACACCACCCGCCAATCCCCTTTGATGACATCCCATTTGGTATCACCTGTATCAACGGGGATCCCATCCTCAAGCTTCGGTAGAAAGAGGGTGATCACTCCTGATAAAAAGAGGGCCAGTGCATTCATATAAAGGGCAAACCCCGGTGTCCCCATCATGAACATCAGTCCGGCAATTCCCGGTCCAATGAGAAACGCACCAGATCCGATCAACCCCCGGAGAGCATTGAATCGCTGTCTGTTCCCCCGTGGGATGAAGGCTGTGATGTACGCCATGGATGCCGGATAAAACATGGCACTTCCCATATTGATGATCAACACAACCGCATACACCCACCAACTCGACGAAAGAAAAGGCAGTACCGCAATCAGCATCCCTCTGAAAAAATCAAGCCCTGCCATCAGATTCCGCTTGTTGACCCGGTCAATCAAGCTTCCCGCCCAGGCATTTGTCAAAAGGGCCGCCACAGGCTTCAATACATATAAAATCACCACTGCCAAGGGTGATCCCCATTCATCCAATACAATCAAATTAAGGGCGATTAAATAAATCCACCCTCCTACATTCGAAATCCCGATACCTGCTAGCAGCAATAAAGGATACTTCCACTTCCTCATTGGTTATTCCTCCTCGCGATATGTTTTGTGAAACAAAAAAATCCCACCCCCAAGACGTTGATCTTGGGGGCGAGATATATCGCGGTGCCACCCCAGTTCGTTAACATGTCGCCATACTAACCTTTTCGGGTACGGCCAACTGACTTATACCCTAGCCCGATAACGGGAGCTCCCGTCACACCATCCCCAGGAAAGGTTCCGATGCACTGCTCAGAGTCTTGGTTCAATACCGTCCCTCTTGCTCCCTTTCAGCTGCCGGAGCTCTCTGTTAAAGAATTCAGGATATCTACTCTTCTCTTCATGGCATTTAATTGAAATTTTTATCATGATAGCATGATTGAGGAAGGAAGTAAATGGAATATTCACATCGTCAGAATTTGTTTCAATATTACTTCGTACCCTGGTTTTTGTTTGATGATGGTGATGATGAGTTTGCGCAGTTCGTCGAATTCCCTTCTGTCTGCCGTCGTTCCACAATCTGAATGATAATACTCATATTCATCGTCATTCATTCTTATTCTTATCTTCATCTTGTAATGATCAAGGGAAAGAATGGTGCAATCTTCCCGGTAAGTCAACTGTTTGTTCCCTTTTAGATTCAGGCTCTCTATTTTTGAATAAATTTCACTCATTTCTTCTTTAGTGAAGGTTAGAGCTTTTTCCTCACCCTCTTGATTTGTAATCGTGTCGGTAAACGTACTTATGGTCGTTCCCCCTTCATAGCGAATCTCTACATCAAAGTTCGATTTATTCGTGAAGAAACCACTCAGCTTCTCGCTACCTAGGATTCCCCATTGCTCCCCCTTCACTACGGCAAACGCAAATACAACGATGAGAACAATGGCAAAACTGATCAATGGCGCATACCACCTGCGCCGATAATCTTTTTCCTGCTTCCCTTCAGCTACTCTTTTCCTTACATGATCCTTCATTTGATTATTAAAATCGAATCCTTTTAATCCTTCATCCGTCATTTTTCTAACCTGTCGCTGAAGCTCTCTATCCATCCTGATGCACCCCTTTTGGATACATTTTTTGTAGTTTCTCTTTCCCTGTTTTCAAACGGGTTTTAGCCGTATTGATATTGATCTCCAAGCACTCGGCAATTTCAGTTATTTTCAGTTCCTCATAATAATACAGGAATATTACTTCCCTGTATTTGATCGACAAAGATAATAATCTGGTATGCAGCTCCCTGCCCGTTTCTTTATGTATAGTTTGGGATTCCGGCCATCGACTCCTGCTCTCCTGAATCCATTCACTCAGCTTATTTGTAAAAAGCAGCTTCCTCGTCTCCCACTTCTTGAGATGGTCCTTACTCTGATTGATGGCAATCCGGATGATCCACGTCTTCAACGAGGAGTCTCCCCGAAACGAATCGTACCGCTGATAAAGTCGGACAAACACCTCTTGAGCGATATCTTCAGCAAGACTGTGATCCTTCACATAAGAATAAGCAATATACAGCACCTCTTTGCCGTATTTATTCATCACTTCTTCCAGAAATTCTTCCGTCGACTGAGTGTATTCACGTGCCTGTTCTTCATTCAAAGGGAGATCACCTCTTTTCTACTACTTTGACGACTTTGGAGTGGAAAAAGTTTGATTTTTTTAAAGGGATTGGATTTTTGAAGGAAGTTGCGCGGGATGATGAGGTGGACTATAGATTTATCGACCGTTTTTTCATTATATCAACCGTATTTTCGCGATATCGACCGTTCTTCATATAGCGACAAATTTCGTTAAGCCCGATTGAGACCTGATCTCTGCACTGAAAAATTTTTCTGCCACTTCTGTGATATATCTGCCGTTCTCACGATTTATGTGCCCTTTTTTATTTTATCTGCCGAATTCCTGATATATCCGCCATTTTACACACTTCGTCAAGTTTCGCGCTATACCGACCGCTCCCCCCGAGCCTCACCGTTCCGCCTCACCAGAAACACCATCCAAAATAAAAAAAGAGCACCCCCAATTCCCGAGCGCGCTCTCCCCCATTAGCTCCCCATCTTACGACGAGTATTGCTAGGCTTCTTCGTTTGTTGACTTTGCATGCGTTGATTCGATGCTAAACCGCCTGTTGCTTGCTTGCCGCCTGCCTGGGCTTCTTTTTTCTTTGCCAGCTGCTGCTTCATCGCTTCCTGCAGGCTGATTTTTTTCTTTCCTGGCTGTATTTGCTGATCATTATTATTCGACATAATGGAATCTCCTTTTGAGACTACTAAATTTTTGAAACTACATCTATTATAATACATCCTCCAACAGAAAACATCTCGAGTTCCAAATAAAAAAGCCAACCCGTAAAGGATTGGCCGTCATTTCCTAGTGGTATCCATTCTGCCCGTTAGCAGAACCGGATGTTTTCTGTTTCGGTTTGTGCTTGCCGTTTTGCTTTGTACCGCCGTCTTTTTTTGTTTTCTTTGTCATGCTGAATCACTCCTAATAATTAGTCGTCATTAAGAAAACTTGTGGTTTTTGAACCATTCTTATTTTGTGCTAAAAATGAAAAGAGTCTCCCGGTAATTACCGGAAAACTCTCTTATCATTAGGCTGCTGATTGAGGAACGTCTTCGTCGACTTGAATGACGGATCCATCGTTTAAGCGTTTTCTTAATGTGTAAATAAAAGCTAAGATTGCGGCGATGGTTACGGCTGTTGCTCCCATATATGCTGTGCCCATTGATAAACCGAAACCGATCGGAGCACTTAGGATATACGTGAATGTCACCATCGTCATAAAGATCGCTGGAATCGTTGCGACCCAGTGAGGTTTCTTTTGCAGCGCCAGATACATGGCACCTACCCAAAGAGCGATCATTGCTGTCGATTGGTTCGCCCAGGAGAAGTATCTCCATAATAGGTTAAAGTCGATTCGTGTCAAAACGACTGAGATTACGAACAATGGAATCGCAATCCAAAGCCTGCTGGACATTTTCACTTGTCCTACTTTGATATAGTCGGCAATGATCATACGCGCACTTCTGAATGAAGTATCACCTGACGTAATCGGAAGAATGATCACTCCAAGGATGGCGAGTGTTCCACCGATTGATCCAAGCATAAGGATCGATACTTCACTTACAACCGCTGCAGGTCCGCCTTCTTTCAGGATGGCATTCAATTCACCCGGCTGGAATAAGCTCATGGCAGCTGCTGCCCAGATCATCGCAATGATCGCTTCTAGAATCATCATACCGTAGAAAATTTTGCGTCCGTTCTTCTCATTTTGAGTCGTTCTTGAAATGATTGGTGATTGTGTGGCATGGAACCCTGAAAGTGCCCCACAAGAAATCGTCAAGAATAATAATGGGAAAATCGCTACTGATTCTGGATGCATATTCGTTAAGCTGATCTCGGGAATATCCGCCCCGGTAATCACTAATCCTGCACCGATCCCAACTGCACTAATGACAAGCAGTGCTCCGAAAAGCGGGTACACCTTACCGATGATTTTATCAATCGGTAACAAGGTTGCGACAATATAATAAATAAAGATTGCAGCAATAATGACACCTAAAGAAATCCAGGCTGGCGTTAGATTAGCGATTAATGCTGCAGGTGCTGTAACGAAAACCGTACCCACAAGCACGAGTAATAGAATCGAGAATGCGTTTACCACATGCTTCATCGTCTTGCCCAGGAAGCGTCCTGCAAGCTCCGGCAAATGAGCTCCACCGTTACGGATCGAAATCATTCCCGTTAAGTAATCATGAACCGCTCCTGCAAAAATCGCTCCGAGTACGATCCAAAGGAAGGCGACAGGTCCATAAAGTGCTCCCATGATCGGACCGAAAATGGGTCCTACACCTGCGATATTCAATAGCTGGATCATAGAGTTCTTACCCGTCTTCATTGGTACATAATCCACTCCATCCGCCTTCGCATAAGCAGGAGTCGAACGACTTTCATTGATTCCAAAAATCTTTTCAATTAATTTTCCATATGTGAAATAACCGATAATTAATACAACAATCGAGACCAGAAATGTAACCATGCTTATGATCCCCTTTCGCTCATTTATGAATACGCTTTCATTATAACAAGCATATTCACAGTTTCGTCACATTCTGTTTAAGATGTTTCAAATTGGGGTTAAGATGTTCTGAGCGAGGGTTTATGTGCAGGGAAAGAAGAGATGGTGTCTGTTACAGATGACTGGTTTGGCGCCTGGCACCGAATGCTCGATTTGTACCTGGTACAATCAACATCAAATATATCTGGTACAATCAACATCAAATATATCTGGTACAAACCAAACAATCAAATAACCACACTCACCTACAACTCCAACCGCTCCCTCAATTCCTTCACATAATTCCTGCTCACCGGAATCGCCTCATCCGCTCCATGAACCTTCAACTGATACACGCCGCTCCCCCACGGAATGAGCTCCTCCACGAACGGCAGCTGAACGAGGTAGCTTTTATGGACCCGAAAAAAAGGATATGTACTGAGCTTCGATTCCAATTCCTTGATCGGCAAGCGGCACGTATACTTCTTTTTCTCCGTACAAATAAAGGTTTCCCGCTCTTCTCGGAAGATATATAGAATGTCCTTCGGGTTGATGAATACAATTTTGTCTTCATCCTGAACCGCAAGTTTCCCCATCGAGGGAATCTCGCTCTGCTTTTTCACTTCCACTTTCAAAAGATTCTTCAAGCGTTCCATCGTTTGCGCGAGCTGATCTTCTTCAAATGGCTTCAATAAGTAGTCAACGGCTTCTACCCGGAACGCTTTAAGGGCATAATCCGGATACGCAGTGGCAAAGACGATTTCCGGTTTGTGCTTCATTTTTTGCAGGGCTTCCGCTAAGTCGACCCCGCTCATGCCCGGCATTTCAATATCAAGAATTAAGACGTCGGGTTCTTTTATTAAAATGATTTCCAATCCCTTTTCTGCAGAGCTTGCTTCTCCTACTACTTCCACCCATGAATAACCGCTTAAGAGATGCTTCATTTCTTCCCGGCTATATGGTTCGTCATCGATAATGGCGACTTTCATCCTTTTTCACTCCCTACCTTAAATACAACAGCGGTCCCGTTTCCTATTGATGAAGTGATCGATAGACCTGCTTCTTTCCCCAACATCATTTCCAATCGTTTGTTCACGTTATAGAGGCCGATGCCTGTCCCGGACTGTGATTCTATTGGTTCATGCAAAAGCTTCTCCACTCTCTCTTCATCGATCCCCGCACCGTTATCCTCAACACGAACAGTCACCTCATCACCATTCAGCGAAATCGAAATCTTCAACACAAATCCTTCTTCTACATTCTTCATCCCGTGCTTAATTGCATTTTCAACAAGAGGCTGAAGGGTAATCGAAGGGACTTTCGCCTGCAGGGCATCTTCGTCAATCTCATACACCACTTCCAGCCGGTCAAAGAAACGTGCTTCTTCAATGGCGAGATAGGCCTTTACATGCTGTCCTTCTTCTTTAAGGGTCGAGGTGGATTTCGTGCTTCCTGTCAGGTTCTGACGCACAAATTGAGATAGTGAAATCAACAGAGTCCTCGCCTTATCGGGATTGATCCTTGTCAACGACACGATGACATTGATGGTATTGAACAAGAAATGCGGATTGATCTGTGCCTGTAGCGCCTTTACTTCTGACTCTTTCGCAAGCTCTTTATGGGTATCGATTTCAGCCAGTTCAAGCTGATGACTAAGCAGGGTCGCAATCCCCTTCGTTAATTCCATCAGAATCGGCGAGATTTCTTTTTCCGAATGAAAATAGAATTTAAGCGTTCCGACAATTTCATCCCCTTTTAAAAGAGGCGCCATGATTGCCGCTCCCAATGGACATCCATTCCGGTCGCATTGAATATCCTCTCTTCCCACTTTCATGAGCTCTCCCGTTTCGATGACCCGTTTCGTCGCCTCTGTCTGAATCGGGCGTCCTTGCTGGTGATGATCCGAGGCTAATCCGACATGAGCCAGGATATGTGAAGTGTTCGTAATTGAAACCGCCAGAGCATTCACATCTCTCATCAGAATCTCACACGTTGCCTGTGCAGAGGCTGCATTCAATCCTTTCCGCATATATTTCACCGTGCTATCGGCCAGCCTCAACGCTTTCTGGGATTGAACCGCTCCCATCCGCTCTTCTTCATAAAAAACACTTTTAATGATCAGCAGGAAAATCCCGGTTCCGACCCCGTTTGCAAGGATCATCGGCCAGCCGATGTCGGAAACGAGTAAATAAGCATCATCAAATGGCTTAGATAATAGAAGAATGAGAAGCATCTGCATCCCTTCTGCAACAAAACCAACTAAAAACGCTTTTTGAGGGGAAACAAGCCTGTTCTTCTTTTCCCGCTTCCCGATCCACCCTGCCAGTAATCCCGCTAACACCGTCGAGATCCCGCAAGAGAATGCCGTAAAACCGCCAAGAAAGTATCGGTGTACTCCAGCGACCAATCCAGCTCCAAGTCCGATCCATGGGCCTCCCAGTAACCCGGCGACCACGACACCGATCACCCTGGAGTTGGCGATCGCTTCATTCTGTTGAAGATGCCACTGCCATTTTGTATATTCCTCTTGAAATGGATTCACGATCAATCCTGTGTATGTACCTACGATCCCAAAGAAACCAAACAGCAGGATGAGGAGCAGTGTCTGGGTTTTCTTCACATTGGTCCGCTTCTCGATTAAATGACGGAAGAAACTGATCCTCGTCATGATAAAGGCTATGGTCACAATGATACCAAGACGTTCGACCATTGCAGCTATCAACAAAAGCTCCACCTCGCTTTCTATTTCACATCAAAAAAGAAGACCCCCTTAAACACGAATGTTTAATAGAATCTTCCCCTACTTAAACCTGTACTATGTCCGGGGAGTGATTTCCCATATTTTAACACGAATCTTTATCTTTAATCGTGACCAATGCATTGATTTCTCCGCCGATCATGATGATGATTCCCGTTAAGTAGAACCAGATCATGAGGACGATGATTCCTCCGATGCTGCCGTATGTTGCTGAATAATTCCCAAAGCTTCCTACGTAATAAGAAAACGCCAAGGATGCGAGTACCCAGCCAAGCGTCGCAAAAATCGCCCCGGGGAACGCACTTAAGCATTTGATCCGTTTACTCGGAGCAAAAAAGTACAACCCAACGAAAATAATAAAGAGGATGATGGGACTGATCGCCCAGCGAATCCCGTTCCATACTGTTAAAAATTGCTCTGAAAATCCGAATTGAGAAAATAATAAAAGGCCAATCTGTTTTCCGAACACCGGAAGTAAAAGAGCTACGACAAATACAAGAATCATGGCTAAAGTCAATAATATAGACATGAGACGGGTAGCAATGAATGATCTTGTTTCCTCTACATCATAGGCACGGTTTAAACTCTTCACAATGGCATTCATCCCATTGGAAGCCGACCAAATCGTGGCGATGATACTGATAGACAGTAAACCGGAATTCCGGTTCGACATGATGTCCTGTAACGTTTCCTCGATCATGGACATCGTTTCCCCTGGAGCAAAATCCCTGACTAGACCCAGGATGTCCCCTTGCTCTACGGGAAGGTATGGCAAGAGTGTTACGATAAAAATCAGCAGTGGAAAGAGCGATAAAAGAAAGTAATAAGCAATTTGCGCGGCTAACCCCGTTACATCATTCGCACTAATATTTGAGAAAAGACTTTTTGAAAATCCTTTCCATCCTCCTTTGACCGTCTCATCCGACATGTTCTCACCCCGTTTCGTTAATACCCTTTAAATGAAGACGCAATTGGTTGACTCTCTTCATCCTGAGCTGTTAGTTCATTTGATGTCTCCCGCTCTGAAAACGTATCCTTATATGCTTCTGAAGAGTCTTCAAAGGTCTCTTTCGTCTCCTCGATGATTTCTTTCACCTGTGGAGTCATCCCTTTGATTTCATCTACTTTTTCACTGATAAATTGAATATCCCTGCTGACCTGATCGGCTGTCGTACGGAATTTCTCATACACTTCCTTCGATGATTCGACCAGTCTTTGAGGATTTTTTGAGTACGTTGAAATATAATTCCCGCTGTTCTTTAAAGAAGCCCCCATTTCCTGACGGGTCGTTCTATCCAGCAGGGAAAGAAGCCCCCCTGCTACGGCACCTAACAAAACCCCTTTGAAAAATTTATTGCTTCCCATATGTATTACCCTCCTTCAAATGATTGTCCTTTTTTATTTTTTCTAATAATTGGCTGCAGCCGGACTCCACTAAATCATACACTTCTTGAAAATTCCCCGTGTAGTATGGATCGGGAACATCTTTCTCCCTGCATTCTTCCACTAGGTCCAGGAGCTTGAACACCTTTCCGTGGTGATCACTATCCAGGATCTTCTTGAGGTTATGTTCATTTGAAGTGTCCATGGCCACGATGTAATCATATTTCTTATCTTCACCTTGAAATTGTCGCGCCAGCAAGCCTTCACTCTTTATACTATTTTCTCTAAGAATGGCTAAAGTTCCTTCATGAGGTTTCTTCCCAACATGCCAATCTCCTGTGCCTGCAGAGTCAACCTCAATCATCCCACCCAGGTTCTTCTCTTTTACCTTTGCCCTGAAGATCCCCTCCGCCATAGGAGACCGGCAAATATTTCCCAAACATACAAACAACACAGATACCATGAACGCGCCTCTCCTTACGTTTTAACTTACCTACTCATTTCCCATTCCTTAATAGTGTAAAACATTCTCCGAAAAAAATCCTTCTCAGGTGGAAGTTATGTTGACAGGGTGAAGGAATCATGGAAAGATAAATGTAATGAATGCACGTTAGAAAGGACGATTCCATATGGATTTATCACAAAACACAACGGAAAATATTGAATTCATGGTCACTGTCATTAAAGAAAAATTAAAAATAGTCAATGCCGGTGCCGTAAAGCCTGAAGATTTCAATGAAGAAATGTATGAAGATCTTCACGACCTTTATGTAATGGTCGATCGCAAGGACAGATTCAGCCCGAGTGAAATGACTGCGATCATTGAAGAAATGGGTAACCTGCGTAAATAATACGTAAAAGGGGACATTCCCTCAAAGGTACAAAATACCTTGGGGAATGTCCCCTTTCATTTACTTGTCCTATTTAGAAAGGAGCGCCAGTGATTCACGGTTGAATGCCGGAAGATCATCCGGTGTCCTGCTTGTCACAAGCTGGTTGCCGCATACGACGACTTCTTTATCTTCGTACGTCACACCTGCATATTCCATATCTACTTTAATGGACTTGAAGCCTGTCGCTTTTCGTCCTTCCAGTGCTTTTGCCGTGATTAATAATTGTGGACCATGGCAAATCGCAAATACCGGTTTCTTCTCATCCATGAAATGCTTCGTGAATTTCACAAAACGGTCATCTGCACGCAGCTGATCCGGAGAGAAACCGCCTGGTAATAATAGGGCATCAAAGTCTGCAGGATTGACGTCATCGATGCTCTCATCGATCTTCACCGTTGCATCGCCCTGCTTCCCTTTCACTGATTTTCCTTTTTCTTTTTCAATCGTCACAACTTCGTGACCCGCTTCTTTAAACGCTTTTTCAGGATCTGTAAATTCTACGTCTTCAAACATGTCTGTTATTAACGTTGCTATTTTAGCCATAAAATTGAAACACTCCTAGTTATCGTTTGTTTTTTTATCACACATGTCCTTTACCCTTTGTGCATAAATTCAAACACGCCCCCCTTATTTATCCATCGTGAATTGAGAAAAGATCGTATTCCGCTGCACTTTATATACTTCCTCACCTACGATGTCATTAATGATTTGAATATTTCGATCAACAGCTAATCCCAGGTTCGTAGCCCCGGCACCGTGAGAATGCTCAAGGTTTGTTACCGTGTAGTAATGGTGATCCCGATCCGGTTTCTCTTTAAATTCCAGCTTATAATTCCGGGAGACTTTATACATCTTGTCATCTTCCCAGACGATTTTGTCCTCGAACTCATCAAAAAACCATTTGGGAATATTCGGCTTATAACCCGTCGCTAGAATCACCTTATCCGTTTGGTATGAGAAGTCACGATCCTTCTGCCATTGTCGGCAATTCAGGACGTACTGATCCTCCTCTTTCCGGATCTTATTCACCTCCGTCAATGGCTGGATCGTAATGTCCGGAGAGCTATCACTGACAGAATGGTTATAAAGGATGTTGTAAATATTATTGAGTGTATCCGGATCGATCCCGTTTCTGAGCTGATCCAACGTTTGTAATGCATCCACCCGCTTCTCATACGTGAGTCCATGAAAATAATCCACATAGTCAGGGGCAAAGAATTCCTGTCCCAGCTTCGACGACTCGAGCTGTAAAATCCCTTCGGAACGGGTCAGCCATGTCAACTGATAGGAATGATCCTTCTGTTCTTTTAAAAGGACAAAGAACACCTCGGCAGCACTTTGCCCGGACCCGACAATCGTAATCGAGGAACCTTCCATCGTCGTGTTTTTATGGAACAGATACTTACTCGTATGATGGACGTCCCCATCCGGCAGACCATCCATTCCGTCTAAAATCAACGGCTTGCTTCCCGTGCCCATCACCACATGCTTCGCATAATAGATCTCACGCTCATCGGTCAATCTGTTATCGATCACAACCTTATAGCAGTCGCCTTCATCCGTGACCCCGATCACTTCACTATGGAATTGACAGCAGCTAAGCTGACTCACTACCCAGCGGGCATAATCATTGTACTCCTGCCTCGGCATTTCAAATTTTTGAAAAAAGAAAAATTTATATAAACGATTATGGGTATGTAAATAATTCAAATAACTATACCGGCTCTGTGGATTGGCAAACGTGACCAAATCCGCAATAAACGGCACCTGCAGATCCGTCAGATTTATCAACATCCCCGGATGCCACTGAAACTCCGGAGTCTGATCAAAAAACTTCACCTTCAGATCCGTCTTCTCCTCCATCAACGCCGCCAAACTTAAATTGTACGGACCAATCCCAATACCGATACAATCATATACATCTTGTCTTCTCAATTGACTCTCCTCCACAATTGTAATCATCTTTCTATTTTTACCCTAAAATGATGGCTGATTACCCTTTTTAATGAAAATAATTGTGACGGATGTGTGCGGTAGGTGAATATTTTGACTGTTGAATTTCGCTTGATATTTAACAGTTGATTATCAAACGGAATTCGACTGTTAAAATATACTCGATATTCAACTGCTGAATTATTTTGATTGATTTGCCTTAAGAATTGCACCCTCAACGGTGTTTTTTATTATTCGAGTTTGATATTGGTTCGGGAAAGGGACAAATGTGTATTGATGCGGTACTTCAAAGCGGATGCGAAACTTTTTATTATCGAGTTTCAGATTATATTATCGACTTTTCCCCATTTATTATCGACTTAGGAAAAACGACACGAACCGACATACACCTCTGCCACACACGCCAACACCACATACCCAAACAAAAAAACCAATCCCCGCTACAAGGGTCAGTTCTTCCTGAATATCATTACATACCATCCCCCTTCTTTCACGATCGGTTCGACGGACTCCACTTTGAAATTTGTTTTACCGGCCAATGTCTCCATCTCCTTCTGCGACGGAATTGGATACAGGTTCTGAAATGTCATGAAGAAGCTGTTGAAGGCGCTGGAAAACTGCTGCCCGTGCTTTGACTTTTGCATAGGGGTCAGAACAAAGAACAATCCTTCTTTTTCAAGCCACGTCGATGCTTTTTCGAAAAATGGCAGGCGCTCTGATGGATCGATATAGTGAAAGAGATTATTGGCCATGATCATGTCGAATAGCTGTCCCGGCTCATATTCATGAAGGTCCTTACAAAGGATTTCAATATTTTCATAGTCACTGAGCGACTCTTCTGCAGCCTTTGCAACGGCCTCATGAATCTCGACCCCTAACATTCTCTTATCAGGATGGTGATTTCCTATTCTTTTCACATACCCGCCTTCACCACAGCCTAAGTCCAGTATAGAATTCACATTGTATTTTTTTATCGCCTTCTGCACCTTCGGAAAGGCAAAGCGTTCTAATAATATGGACGTTTTCGCTACAGTCGATCCATGGACATCCGAGTTGAAATGCTGCTTCGTTTGATTGCGCAATAATTGAGGATACGACAACAAGGCAGGTATGTGCAGCTCCATCATTTCTTTCAACAAAATACCTGATGAGTGTGGGTCTCTCTTTGAAGTGGGCAGCTTCCAGCGGTTCCTTGTTGTGACTTTCTCATCCTCCACCCGCTTCATATGCTTAATGGTGATGCCGACCTCCACCCACTGTTCGAGGAGGTCCATTTCGATATTTTTAGCAAGCGCAACTTCTTGAATGGAGGCAGGCTTTGTAAAACTGTCAAACAGATCCATTTCATACCCTACATAAGCATGCCAGCTGTACAGAAATGGCACATTCTTTTTCATCCAAGTTCTTGCCCGCCATACTTTCACCATTTCTCCGATCATTGTAGTGCCTCCTTTCCTTTCCAGGGATAATCCTGGACTTCCGTAAATTTTGTGTTGAATTTTTCTTCTTCTGTTAACGAATCCTTTCTGATTGGGAGCACTCCCCCCTGGACCATCCGGTCGTAAAGGGTTTCTCTCCACATGCCGAGACCGGATATGTTCAGCATCTGCTTATAATGGGAGATCGAGTCCCTTTCCATACGCTGAAGGCTCTTATTCCTCAGCCAGCCAACCGGGCGATACGGATACGAGTATACGAGGGCTGATAAATGACTGAGGTGCATTTGATGAGCAACCCTTCTTTTCCGGACCTTTGGGTACCAAATCAGATTAACCGGATCTAATTTACCGGCAGAATACATATCACACAGCAATTCTCCAAGAATACTCCCATCCTGTATCGCCATATTCATTCCTTCTCCTGCCATGGGGTGAACCGTGTGGACCGCATCTCCAATCAGGGCAAGATGGTCTTTCACGTAGGTATCCGCATGATATTTCAATGGAACCATCAGCTGGATTTTCTTCCAGTCCTCAATTTTGTTCACGTACCCATCGAGATCCGGACACATTTGGATATAAAGCTTATGAAACTCTGAAATTGATTTTTTCCTGAGCGTTTTATATTCCCCTGCTGGAATGAGATAAACCGATCGTACTTCATCGTTTGGTAACGGGAACAGACCCAGGAATGATTGATATGTAGAAATGATACGTCCCTTCACCATTTCCTTGGGCCGTGGAAATGTCACCGTTAAGAAATGATGGTTGTACTTTTTCTCCTTCACATCCACTTCCATATAGTCACGGGTGACAGAGCTTCTTCCTTCCGCCCCGATAATGAAATCACTATGAATCTCTTGAGCCTCTTTCGTCTCGCGATCCTCGATGATCACGGTATGACCTTCTATTTTTTTACAGATTGTATTCGATCGATAATGAAATGTTGGATACTCCTGCCCTTTTTTTCGTAGAATCTCCTTTAACGTTTCATGATGAATCATAAGTGAATAAGGATATCGACTGGGAAGAATCGAATAGCTCATCGTGGAGTTGTCCGCTTTTGATTTCGCATTTTTCAATTCAATGAGTTCCAATTCGGAAATGATATGGCCGTTTTCAAATACGGAGTCAATGACCTCAAGAGAATCAAATATTTCCAGGCTTTTCGGCTGGAGGAGTTCGCCTTTGTATACGGAACCTGGACCTGGTAACCGTTCCACAACCGTTACGTCTATATTGCACTGTGCTAATTTCAAGCCGAGTGTCAGACCGCCAATTCCTCCACCACTAATAAAGACGTTCGTCTTCATTTCTCCTCACCTCTTTCTCTCTCTTTAACCTTTTTCCAGTATGTTGAAACTTGGCGATGTGCTCCATCCAACCGCCATGAATAGACAGGTTCTTAAAAACGAAAAGAGAAATAAGAAATTTGTAGAATGTACTATTTCCCGGAAAATATCAGCATTTCATGATTCAATCCTCTCTGAATTTTACATTTTTTGTCGGATTATTCCCTGAAGGCAATTCGACAATAGCCGTGGAAATTAAAAAACTCCACAACAAGAGTTCCCTCTCATCATGGAGTTTCTACTATTTTTCATTTGCACTCGGCAGCAAGATCGTGACGGTCGTTCCCTCCGTTACATTACTTTGAATCGATAGTGAGCCGTGGTGCTCTTTGATGATTTTTTGGCAGATCATCAATCCGAGACCAGTCCCTTTTTCTTTCGTGCTATAGAACGGTTCTCCTAAATGCTTCATGCGCTCCGGTGGGATTCCATTTCCGTTGTCCTGGATGGAGATTTTCGCATAACCATTTTCTTTTTCTAGTTGAACACTTAGGAGACCCCCACTCGGCATGGCTTCCAGGGCATTTTTCATGACGTTTAAAATGACCTGTTTCATTTGATGGGAATCACAATAAATTTCCGCTTTTTCCACAGAGAACCTCACATCGACTCCTTGCTTCAGGCATTCCATCTTAATGAATTCGACAGAGCTTGTTAACAGGGTCGTTAAGGATGTCAGGGAAAATTGTACGGCTCTTGGTTTCGCCAAAGCCAGAAATTCATTGGTGATGATTTCGATTCGATCAAGTTCTCCCTGGATGACCCCTAAGTAAAAGTCATCTTTCGCATTTTCTTTCATCAGTTGAAGGAAACCTTTCAGTGTCGTCAGCGGATTTCTGATTTCATGGGCCACTCCTGCTGCAAGCTGTCCGATCATCGCTAATTGTTCTGATTTCTTCAGTAAGTCTTCATTTCGCTTCTTCTCGGATAAGTCCCTGATGATGGCTGAAATACCGATCAGATTTCCATCGTCATTTAAGATCGGGTTCATATTAAAGGCAATTTCGATCGGCGTTCCGTCTTTTCGGTACCGCACCGTTTCATAATCCTTTATTCGCTTCCCTGCCTTGATCGTCATTAAATTCTGTTTGAATTGTCCTACCTGTTCTTCTTGGTGAATAAAGGTGATTTTTCGTCCTGTAATTTCATCCTTATTCCAACCGAACATCGATTCAAACTGCTGATTGACCTTTAATACGCTACCCTCTGGATCTAAAAGGACAATCCCATCTCCGGCATGCTCGAAGTACGCTTCCAGTAATTCTTTCGCTTCCTTTAGTTCTTCTTCCATCTTCAATTTCTCTGTGATGTCCTGTCCAAATCCATAAATTCCGATGACCTTGTTCTTGACCCGGATCGGGATGTTGGTGACCGCTACATGGCTTTTGCCACCTTCTCCATTTTCGAAGGTGGTGACAAATCTTGAAGCTTCTCCATTAAGGGCGACTTTAAAGTGATTGACGGCTGTTTGACGGCTGCTTTCTGCTATGAATTCACTGAAGTGACTGCCAATCATATAGGAAGAGATATGATTCCATTGCTTTTTCACAGCGGGGTTCACTTCCTGGATGATCCCCTTTGTATCAACCATATAAATATTATCAGGGCTATATTTCACAATCGACTTATACTTTTGTTCGCTTTCGATGAGTTTTCTCTGAATATCTTTGATCAGGGAAATATCTGAGATGGAGCAGATGATTTCCGCTACTTTCCCCTCTTGTACCACTGGAACGATGGAGGCGATATATTCTAAATCCTTGTATTCATCCTCATACGTCAACTCTTCCCCTGTTTCCCATATACGCTTAAGTTTAGGCTGGATTTTCCCCAAATGATGGGAATCAAATACTTCTTCAATGGTTTTGCCAATCACCTTTGATGGAGTCAGGTTTAATTTTTTCAATAGCTCCCCTGCCGCCATTTCGATCACAAATTCATTGTCTCTCTTATTAATCTTATAGGTGATCGTCTTTTGGAGCCGAAGCGTGTTCTCAAGTTCCGCTTTCAATGAGACCAGTTCGTTTTCATAGTTTTTCTTCTCCGTGATGTCGTGAAGGATGATTCCGACACTGTCTACAGCTCCATCACTTTTGTAATTGGCCGGGGAGATTGTAATATTGCATGTAATCTTCCGTTTCTCATTCATTATGAAGGTTACTTCTTCCCCGGTTGTATTCACTCCCCTTATTCCGTTCATCACTAAAGTGATAAAGAATTGATTCTGAAGGGGTGTTTGATTGCACAGAGACTCACCCAGAACGGTATCTGAAATATGAAACAGCTCCTGAAAGGATTGATTCATCTCCACTACTTTCCCTTTGTTATCAAGGATACATACACAAGTCGGGGTGTTAAAAATAAGAGACTCATATATGGCCGAGCGGGAGTTATTCGAATAATCATGAGAAACGTGCTTCTCTCCACAGGCCTCTGGAACAATCATCACTAATTCTTTTTGTTCATCCATCTGTTTACGTTTAACAGTGTAGTTATAATGATTTAAGCGAATGGAACAATTCTTTTCTTCTAACATTCTCTGAAGAAGATTATCTTCTTGCAGGGTCAATCCTTTCCATTCTTCATTCTCTTCTATGAAAGATTGGCCTTTCACATCTATTATTGCAGCCGGGACTGGAATCGAATCAACACTCAATGCATGATAGGGTTGCATATCAGCCATAGTACCTTCCTTTTTCGTAACGTTATTTACCACCATTTTACCCTACCTCTTCAAACATATAAACGGTCAATATATTTCATATAAAAAACCCGGGCATACCATCTGCCCAGGTTTCACTACTTTTCACAAGATTAGAAGGTTTCTACCTTAGCAAGCTTTGCAAAATGAACCGCAATGTCCGCCCCTACAAGAGCATTGTTCTTTACAAGTGCGATATTCGCTGTAAGGCTCTTTCCGTCTGTTAGTTCTTTTACTTTCCCCAGGAGGAATGGCGTTGCTTCCTTTCCGGCAATCCCTTGTTCTACTGCTTCGTTTAATGCTCTTTCTATGATACTATTCATCTCGTTTTCATCCAGCGCATCCTGGGCAGGGATCGGGTTCGCTACCACCACGCCACCCTTTAGTCCAAGATCCCATTTCGCTTTTAATATATTTGCCGTCTCCTCGGGTGTGTCAACTTTATAGTTCACTGAAAAAGGACTGCTTCGTGTGTAAAAGGCCGGTAAGGAATCCAAACCGTATCCTAAAACAGGTACTCCTTTCGTTTCCAGGTATTCCATCGTCAAGCCTATATCCAGAATGGATTTTGCCCCTGCGCAGACAACGGCCACGTTCGTCTCGGCAAGTTCTTCAAGATCCGCCGAAACATCCATCGTCACTTCTGCATTTCTGTGAACACCACCAATGCCTCCTGTCACGAAAACGGAAATATCAGCAAGCTCGGCGCAAATCATCGTAGCAGCAACCGTAGTCGCTCCGTCCTTTTTTGAAGCAAGGATATAAGGGATGTCGCGGCGGCTTGCCTTGATCACATCCGTCGCCTGTCCTAAATATTCAAGCTCTTCATGAGACAATCCAATCTTGATTTTACCGTTTAAGATGGCAATCGTAGCCGGCACTGCCCCCTTTGAACGAATGATATCCTCCACTTCTCGGGCGGTTTTCACATTTTGTGGATAAGGCATTCCATGAGAAATAATCGTTGATTCCAATGCCACAATCGCCTTTCCTGTCTTTCTGGCTTCTGATACTTCCTGCGAGTATTCCATATATGAGTTGATATTCACGTACATTTCCCCCTATTCAGTAATAATGACTAAACTCTTGTTGAAGCTTGGTCTTGTTCAGCGTAGGTGCTACCGTAAATTTAGATTTCAGCGTAATGGACGAGCAGATCACTCCGATCCGGCAGGCTCCGTCTGTATCGGATCCTTTTAAATAACCGTATAATATTCCCGCGACAAGGGCATCTCCAGCACCGGTCACATCAGCGACTTCAACCTTGGGAGGTAAAACGGCTCTCGCTTCTTTATAAGTAGTGTAATAGATTAACCCCTGATCTCCCCGGGTAATCACGACCCTTTCCGCCCCTCTTTGAGTGATGGCTTTGGCCGCTTTAAAATAGTCACCCTCTGTCTCAATCGTCATTCCTAAATACGTTTCCGCTTCCCCTTTGTTACATATGAACCAGGATACCCCTTCTAATGATGTTGGCAGCTTCAACACTTTCGGTTCGGAAACCGGGATGATCGTAAGCGGCACTCCCTCCATTTGGCATCTGCGGATGGTATACTTTAGCACATCCTCTGGAAAATTGGTGTCCAGCAGCACCATTTCCGATGAAGAAATCATTCCCCACCTCTTATCAACAAAGCCAATGTCAACGCTTTCATAAATGTTCATATCAGCCAGGGCAAACAGCATTTCCCCTTCCTCGTCCAATATGGCGGAGTATGCCCCGGTGCTTTCATTTAGTAGTCGCTGGGATGCAGATACATCGGCAAACGATTTCGTTTGAGATAAAAGCCAGCTTCCTTCCGTATCTTCTCCTACAACCGTTATCAAATTGGCTTGTTTTCCTAACCTGCCTAAGTTTTCGGCAATATTGCGTGCCACGCCGCCACTGGATTGCTTTGTTCTCGCAGGGTTTGAGGTTTCAGGAATAAACTTACCGTCCAACTGAAGCTTCCGGTCGATATTTGCTCCCCCGATGCACGTGATCCCGTTTTTCTTTGGAAGAACATACGCACGTCCCAGGATCTTCCCCTGCTTCACCAGATTCGAAATATACCCTGCTACCGCTGATCGTGACATCCCGCTTCGCTCGGACAATTCCTGTTGAGTCATAAACGGATTATCTTCAATATAAGCTAACAAAAGCTTTTCTTTTTCGTTCACAAGCTCCCACCCCTATAAAGAAAAATAACTTTTGTTAATATTCTAAACTTTTGTTTAAACTTAGACAAGAAGGAAAATAAATGAAAAAGCGTCCCGATATAACTCAGGACACTTCTTTTCATTATTTATTTGCTTTTACCTCATAAACATGTTGACTCGATTCTAGAATATGATCGGGTTTAGGCTTGCCTGCACTCGCTTTATGACCTGCAATATGCTCAGGGCTCTTCTCCCAATTTTTCCAATCCGCTTCCGATTCCCATTGAATCATGACAATCACTTCCTCGTCGCCGCGGCGTACTTTTTTGACGAGGACCTTTAAGTCGATAAACCCTGGCTGTTTTTCAATTAATCCCTCACCAGAAAACCTTTCAACCACTTTTGATGATGTTCCCTCTTTCACTACCAGTCTCTTTATTTGATAAAACATATTATAAACCTGCCTTCGCATCTTCAACCATTTGTTTCATCGATTGAAGTCCGCCTCCTGAAAGGTACCATGGGCCACCATTCAGATACACGATTTTTTCCTTTTTGTAGGCGTTCGTCTTTTGTACCAGTTCGTTTTCAATTGAATCTTTGACGCTTGCGTTTGGATCAAATGCAGCATCACGGTCGATCACAAACAGTACATCAGGGTTTTGTTCCAATACATATTCAAACGTCACATTTTGTCCATGAGTGGATTCTTCTATGTTTTCATCAGAAGGCTTGAATCCAAATACATCGTGAAGAATTCCAAAACGTGATCCCGGTCCGTATGCACTTACTTCTCCTTCATTCCCCATCAAGATCAATGCTTTGTCATCAAGGCTTCCAGTCTTCTCTTTAATGCCTTCGACCTCCGCTTGAACATCCTCTAATTCCTTCTTCATTTCATCTTCTTTATCAAAGATTTCTGCAATGGTTTCCATGTTGCTTGTGAACGATTCCATGTAATTTGTGTAATCCGTTTGAACATACACAGTCGGAGCGATTTTTGCGAATTCTTCATACATTTCCGATTGGCGTGCAGAGATGAAAATCACATCCGGCTTCATCGAGCTGATCGCTTCAAAATCCGCCTCTTTCAAACTTCCTACGTTCGTATAGTCTGAGCTGCTGTACTTTTCCAGGTATGGAGGAATGGTTGCTTGCGGTACTCCCGCTACTTCCACTCCAAGTTCATCTAACGTATCAAGGACACCGAAATCAAACACGACTACCTTTTCAGGGTTTTGTTTAACTTTCGTTTCTCCAAGTTCATGCTTTACTGTGATTTCTTTTGTTTCTTCATTTCCACCGGATTTCTTCGCTTCTGTCGTTGATTCTTCCTTGGAACCGCACGCTGCCAATACCAGTAAGACTGTAAGTAATATTGTTATAAATGACCATTTTTTCATTTTCTTTTCTCCTCTTTTTTTATGAATTGAAATAAACACAAATCCGATTGTCATTCATCTGTTGCACAGGAATATCCATATCATAGATTTCCTTTAATGTTTGGGTTTGTATGATTGTATCTGTTGAACCTTCTCTAATGACCTTTCCGTTTTTCATCGCCACGATTCTGTCTGAATACACAGAGGCAAAATTAATGTCATGCAGGACTATGACGACCGTCTTTCCCAGGTCATCTACTAATCTGCGCAGAATCTTCATAATTTGGACCGAATGCTTCATGTCCAGGTTATTCAGGGGTTCATCCAGGAGAATATAATCGGTATCCTGGGCGATGACCATAGCAATGAAAGCCCGCTGCCTTTGCCCCCCGGATAATTCTTCTAGGTAATTCCCCTCTAAGTCCGCCAGATTCATATAGTCCAGCGACTGGTTAACTGCCCTCTCATCTTCTTCGGTTAATCGGCCTTTCGAATAAGGAAATCGTCCAAACGATACCAGTTCCCTCACAGTCAAACGGACGTTAAGAAAGTTGGATTGCTTTAATATCGCGACTCTTTTGGCAAGATCATCCGAATTCATTTTCCTGAGATCGTCCTGATCCAGTATGACTTCACCACTATCTGAATCGAGCAAACGGCTTACCATTGATAAAAGGGTCGACTTCCCGGCACCATTCGGTCCAATGAACGAAGTGATTTGACCAGGCTGAATCGTGACGGTTACGTCTTCAACGACTAGCTTTTTCCCGTAATACTTGGACAGCCCTCGAATGTGTATCATTTGGCTTTACTCTCCTTTAACAAAAGATATATAAAGTACATTCCTCCGATGAAGTTGACAATCACGCTTAGAGTTGTTGAAAACGTGAAGATCCGTTCTACCATCCACTGTCCGCCAACGAGGGCAATGACACTCATCAAGCTCGCACCGGTAATGAAAATGCTGTGTTTGTAGGTCCGAAAAAATTGATAAGCTAAGTTCGCCACGATCAAACCGAAAAAGGTAATCGGCCCGACCAGGGCGGTTGAAACAGCAATGAGTACAGACGCAATCACCAGCATACGACGCACCATTCGATCATAAGGTACACCCAGATTAATGGACATTTCCCTTCCCAATGACATGACATCCAGGTAATGGATCTTTCTCCAGCCAATCATCATCACGATGGTGACTATGATAAGGGCAAGCCAAACCAGATCTGCATTAATGTTATTGAAACTCGCAAACATCTTATCCTGAACCATTAAAAATTCATTGGGATCAATCAACACTTGCAGGAATGTGGTGATGCTTCCAAAGAATGTACCCACGATGATTCCGATCAACAATAAAAAGTAGATTGGTTGATTACTATGACGGAATAATAATTGATACAGGATAAGAGCAAATACAATCATAGCTGTAACGGATAATAAGAAGTTTATATTCTTGTTTATGACAAGTATGTGATCCGATCCCAGGAAAAAGATAATTACTGTTTGTAGAAGAAGATAAAGAGAATCAAGCCCCATAATACTCGGTGTTAAAATCCGATTATGTGTGATCGTTTGAAACACGACCGTTGAATAGGCGATCGCGACTCCCGTAATGACCATGGCAAGCACCTTCATCCCCCGTCGAGGCAGTGCATAATCATAGCTTCCATTTAGCTCGTAAAATAAATAAACACCACAGAATAATAGAGAAATCCCTAGTAAAATAAGCATTTTCCAACGATTACGCATATGCCTTCCTCCTAACCAGCAGGTATAAGAAGATGGCACTGCCGATGACCCCAACCATTAGACTGATCGAAATTTCATAAGGGTAGATGATGACCCTACCCAAAATATCACAGACAAGAAGGAAGATGGCTCCAAGTATGGCGGTATGAGGTAGTGTCTTCTGTAAGTGATCTCCTTTAAAGATGGAAACGATATTGGGTATGATTAATCCCAGGAATGGAATCATCCCGACGGTCAATACGACTGTCACCGTAATGAGCGCAACCAGCACGAGACCGATATTCACTATTCTGCGATAAGAAACACCGAGGTTTTTTGAGAAGTCCTCCCCCATCCCGGCGACAGTAAATCGATTCGCATAAAGATAAGCAATGATCATAATGGGAATGCTTATGTATAAAAGTTCATATCGACCTTTCATGATTAATGAGAAATCACCCTGCAGCCAAGCCGCCATATTTTGAATCACATTTGCCTTGTAGGCAAAAAACGTCGTCACCGAAGATAACACATTCCCAAGCATCAACCCGACGAGGGGGATAAAGACTGCATCCTTGAACTTGATCCGATCGAGTATTTGCATAAAAAGCAGCGTGCCGGCTAACGCAAATGCAAAGGCAACAATCATCTTCTCAAGTATTGAGGCATTCACAAACACAATCATCGATACAAGGATCCCAAGCCTGGCAGCATCTATGGTTCCCACTGTCGTAGGGGATACGAACTTGTTTCGACTCAAGCTTTGCATGATCAAACCTGCAATGCTCATTCCCGCACCAGCAAGTAAGATCGCCAGCAATCTCGGTAATCTACTGATGAGAAAAATCTGTGTCTCTTCGGATTGAAATTTAAGTAAATCCATCGGTGTAATATGGCTCACTCCTACAAATAAAGACAGGAGTGACATCAAGATGAGCGTAATAAAAAGGTAACGTTGTTTCATGACTATCCCCAAAACTTTCATTGATTTTCACTGAATATCATTGATACTGAAAATCATTATCAATTAATACAAACCTATATTACAATAAGGTTTCAAGTAGAGTCAACAACTAATTGAAAATGATTATCACTAATTCCATAATCATCCACAACTGAAATGCGGGTCGAAATACGCAATACAGCCAGAATTTCACAAAAAAAGACTTGCTCTCCCTCTCGGAAAAACAAGTCTTTTGAACTATGATATTTTCTTTTCTTTTATTTTGCCAGTGTCTTTCAAGTAATAATCATCCGAGGTAAAAAATTCATGTGTAAGCCTCTTCACTTCTTTACTTAAAAGAAGAACTGCAATGATATTCGGAATTAAAATCGCTGCAAGGGCTAAGTCAAGGAATTGCCAAATGACTTTTGCTGCACCAACTGAACCAAGCACAATCGCAACCGTATAAACAATCTTGATCCCTTGTGCTGCTTTGTAGCCAAATAGAAATTCTGCCTGCTTTGCTCCATAAAAGACGATGACGATAATCGTCGATAATACGAAGAAAATCAATGAAATCGTAACTAGGATTCCACCAAATTCCCCGAAATAACTAGAGAAAGCTTCTGTTGTTAGTGCTGAAGGATCATCCAATGCATTCTCAGCAGTCCAGACCCCTGAAGATAATACTACGAAGGCCGTTGCTGTACAAATGATGATCGTATCAATCACGATTCCAACGATTGCCCATAGCCCCTGCCTGACGGGATGATCGGTTTGTGCCGCCGCATGGGCAATCGGTGCCGTTCCTAGTCCTGCCTCATTGGAATATAACCCTCGGGCAAATCCCCAACGGATCGTCTCAGCAACTGCTACCCCGGCGAACCCACCCATTGCAGACATGGGTTGAAATGCGTTCGACAGAATCAGACTGAAGAATTCCGGAACAGCGTCAATGTTCATAAATAAAATGACCAATGCGCTTCCTACATAGATCAGAGCCATGAACGGTACAAAGATTTCCGTCACTTTACCAATACGCTTTATTCCACCAAATACGATTAATACAACGATGAGGGCAACGACAATGCCCGTGATAAGTCCATCTACATTAAATGTTTCTTCTACCGTGGATGCCACAGCATTCCCCTGCACCATCACACTTGGAATCAGCTCGATCATAAGGGCAAAGGCAAACCATACACCGAGCCATCTCATATTTAACCCTTTCGTCATGTAATACATGGGACCGCCCACATATTCTCCCTTTTCGTTCTTTTCACGATAGCGGACCGCAAGTACACTCTCGGAAAACTTAAGGGCCATTCCAATTAAGGCAATCATCCACATCCAGAAAATAGCTCCCGGCCCACCAAACATGATCGCTGCCGGTACCCCGACAATATTCGCTGCCCCGATGGTGGATGATAGAGCCGACGTCAAGGCCTGCAACGGCGTCACCGTTCCTTCGCCTTTTGGCTTCTTAAAAACGCTTCCTATCGTTTGCTTAAATATGTACAGAGGATAGCGAAATTGTATGAATTTCAATAAAAATGTTAAGTACAAACCCGTTGCACCCAGGACAATGATTAATGGAGGCCCCCATAACCATGCCGAAACTTTACCTATGATGTCAAAAAACGTATCCAATCGTGCTCCTCCTTTTTAGTAGAGGCAGTGGCTAAGGTTTGGAATTCTTGATTGGGGCAGACGTAAATGATCGTGCAAACGTATGTATAATGCCTTTGTTCTCTTAAATGAGACCCCTTTTCCTGAAAAATTAGCCACAACTTCTAAATGGTTTTTCAAACTTTTCCCTAAATTTGATGGTGTGAAACATTTTGTTTAAAATGGGAAAGGATGAGGATTTTTTTGGCTTATAACCAAAGACCATTCATTCGACAAAACCCGTTCATTTCCCCGGAAATACGGCAACTTCTGACCAATAAAAAAATCTGCAGCCAACTTCGGACTGCAGATCCTGTTTCTTATTCTGATATCCTGGGCAGAATCAACACTTCCACCCGTCGGTTTTGCCCACGGCCTTCTGATGTTGCGTTGTCGGCAATCGGTTCAAATTCTCCGAATCCTTTTGCACTGAACCACTGGGGATCAAGCTTCGGATTGTCCAAAATGATTTTCATAAAATTGACTGCCCGCATGACGCTAAGCTCCCAGTTGGAGTCATATTCCGCATTACTGATCGGCACGTTGTCCGTGTGACCGCTAATGATAATGTTTCTTGGAGGATTCATTTCAAGCAGCGCAGATAATTCCCCCGCCACGCTCAGGTCACTTCCTTGGACAATGGCTGATCCCGAGGCGAATAACACATTGTCCCGTATCGTGAGAAGCAATCCTTCATCTGTAAGCTTCGTAACGAATTGAACCTCCAGATTATTCGTTTTGATATACTGATTTATTTTTTCCTGAATTTCCTTTAACTCTTCCTGATCCTTCAGAAATGCCTGCTTATCAAGCTCTTCCTTACTTAATTCCTTCTCTTTTTCTTCATTATTCCCTGAAGATGCTGCCTGTTTGCTATCTTGATCGCTCGACTGCTGAGGTGCTACGGGACTGGGATATTCCATCATTCCGGTCCCACCGGTGAAGATTTCACTAAACACCTGGGAGAGTTCCCTGAATTTTTGAGCGTCCACTGAACTTGACGCATAAAGCACGATAAACAGGGCCAGTAACAGTGTTAGCAAATCCGCGTAAGGTATCAGCCAGGACTCGTCCATATGCTCGTCGTCATGTTTCTTCTTACGCCGCCTCATCCTCATCCCCCTTTAACAACAATAATCGTTCACTTGCCGGTAAGTAGGACGCCAGCTTCTGTTCAATCACCCGTGGCGATTCTCCCTCGATGATCGACAGGATCCCTTCTACCATCATCATTTTCATCTGCACTTCACGCTTTGACTTGCGCTTCAGCTTGTTGGCAAATGGGTGCCAAAGAACGTAACCCGTGAAGATACCGAGAAGCGTTGCAACGAAGGCCGCAGAAATGGCGTAACCAAGTTCATCCGTATTGTCCATGTGACTGAGGGCCGCAATAAGTCCAATCACCGCTCCAAGTACGCCGAGGGTCGGTGCATAGGTCCCCGCTTGTGTGAAGATGAGCGCCCCTGCACTATGTCTCTCTTCCATGGCATCAATTTCTTCATGCAGCACATCCCGTATATAATCAGCGCTTTGTCCATCCACCGCTAATGAAAGTCCGTCCCGCAAAAAAAGATCCTCGACTTCCTGGGTTTTGGCCTCGAGTGCAAGCAGTCCTTCTTTTCGGGCAAGATCTGCCAATTGGGAGAAGAATTGAATCGTTTGTTTCGGGTCCTGCAGTTTTTGTTCTTTAAACAGTATGCCGAATAGCTTCGGTACTTTTTTAATTTCATGGGTTGGGAAAGCAATGGTCACCGCTGCCACTGTTCCAAGTAAAATAATCAATATGGCTGCAGGGTTAAGCAAGGCAACAGGGCTTACTCCTTTGAAAACCATCCCCACTCCAACCGCTATCAATCCTAAAATGACTCCTATCAAAGACGTCTTATCCATCGATCGCTCCACCTTACTCTTCGTAGTCTACTACTAATATCGGATGGAACTTCTAATTATTGAGAGGTAAAAGCGTTCAAAATTTTCTCACAAATTACCGTAAACCGTTATGAAGCACAACCTGTTTTTGTCGATATATGTAATATATAGGTATTTATATTAAAGGAGAGAACCGTCATGACCCCAAAGCAATTGAAAGAAGTCGATAGTAAAAGAAAAAACCTGCTGCTCCTGATCACATATTCCATCAGCCTGATCGCAGCCCTCACGTATTCCATCATAAATGAGTCAGGAATCATTACCGTAACTGTATTCGCTTCACAGATCATCATTCTTGCCTCATACTTCATTGTGTTGCAATTAATGTTGAAAAAGCCAAATTCCTTTGTTTATTTCAGCATTCCTACTGTTTATGTCATCATCGGAATCTGGCTTTTTTTAGAAGGGGCCAATCCAAACGAATTAGTCATCTTATTATTTCTAGCTGTCATCAGTGCGATTCATTTTAATCCAGTGATCTTTGGGATAGGGTACGGGTCCGGACTCGCCTTATTCATCTTAAATGGAGCTCTTGCACCTGTAAACGACCCGATTTTCACAGAATTATTCATTCCGGCTTTGCTTGTATATGTACTATTGGGGACGGTCCTTGGAGTGGTGATCCACCTGAACCGCAATCAATTCAAGCAGCTTCAAGAATTTATCAAAATGACAGAAAGCGAAACCATGAAAAAAGAAGATCAACGAAACTTCCTACAAAAAGAATTAGCGACCATCTCTACAAGCATTCATCAAATCAACGAGCAGATACAAACGCACCTCGTTTCACACGATGAAATGAGAACGGCTGTAAATGAAATATCAGCAGGAAGCGTCACACAAAGCGATCAGATTAACAACATTGCTGCCGTTTCCGAGACAACGATGAGTAAAATGGACGAGGTTTCCAAGCTTTCAAACAATCTCACTGTCCATTCCACTCAAGCGAATTCCATTGCTGTTTCAGGCAGTGAACGTGTCACTTACTTGCAGGAAAACATGATTGAATTGAAGAATATTATTGAAGGCCTTCGTCAAACGTTCAGCGAATTAACAAGTAAAATTGAAGAAACAAATACGTTCATTGGAAGCATTCAAGACATTACGGATCAAACCAATTTGCTCGCTTTAAATGCATCAATCGAGGCTGCTAGGGCAGGGGAAGCCGGGCGGGGATTCAGTATTGTAGCCGATGAAATTCGGAAACTGGCAGAGATTACACGAAACACTGCCACTCGTATTAACGACAATCTTGCTTCCGTTAACTCAGTGAACTCATCTGCAGTCGAAATCATGAATCTCAGCTCAGAAAAGCTGGATGAAAACGTCGGGGCAACCGGTGAAGTAACAGAGTATTTCACGACACTGCGTGAAAAGCTTGCTTCCCTGACAAACGAGTTCAAAATCTTAACTTCTACGGCATCTGAAGTAAGTGGCCAAACAGAAGAAGCTGACCTATCAACGAAAGAGCTTGCAGCTGTCATTCAACAAACCTTTGCAGGACTCGAGGAAATCAGCGCTACCATTGAAACCCTTCATGGTGATAACCGTATGATTGCTCAATATGTTCAAGAAACCGCCACAAGTACCGAACGAATTCAACGCAGTGTCGAGGTGTAAATTATGATAAACTAAAAGCATCATTAGAGTACTAAAGGATGTGGCACCTTGAAACGAAGAATCATCATGATGATTCCCATCATGTTTATCGTAGCCGTGGTAGCAAATTGGATGCTCGGCAAAGGATACTCTGAGATTCCTTCCGAAGCCAAAACCATGATCATCATTGGAGCGGCCCTCTTATCCGGAGTGATCTCATTCTTCTTATTTAAAGATGAACCCGAGAAGAAATAAAGAAACACCACTTTCCTTGTCGAAAGTGGTGTTTTCATTATCTCAGGAGCTTATTTTCTATTTTATGCTCATAATTTTTAAATAAAGAACCATTCGTTTTAATTCTTTTCTTTGAAAGCATCGCGTTGTATTTGAGCATGTTTTCACTCAGACTTTTTTTCAGCTCCTGCTTCTCAAGGTCATCATCACATACCCTTAACAAATCTTCAATGCGCATCATTTCTTTTTTCACATTCATTTCATCCGTTGTAAACCCTGCATTTTTCATCATCCGATGGGCCATCTTCAACTCCTGGGGCACTCCTAAATCATCGTCTAAATTAAGCGGTTTACCAAAACCCGGCAGCTCTTTAAAGTCGCCATCCTCATAAGCCTTCTTAATCCTTTGCTCGGACATGATCATCGAAAAATCCAATTCTACCCCTCCTACTCCAAATTATAGTGGTCGTTGCTGGTCTCAGACGAATCGATCACTCGCCACTTGTTACCAATAGTATATCCAAAAGACTCCAGGTTTGAATGCTTAAGATACGTCTATTTTCTGACAATTCCTCTTCACATATTTTCGTATGAGCTGGAAAAACTACCTGTATCACGGATGAAAAGGAGTGGCTGACATGGCACGTGGAAAATCGTTCGAATCAAAGAAAAAAGGACATCCAGGCAACTTCCCTCAGTATAGTGCACCCGAGGGAAAACACTCGGAAGACCCAGCCGGGGATGAAGAACTGATTGTGACCCAGGAAGCGTTTAAAAACCGGGTGGATGAGGACGAGCATCGTCTGTAAATACAAGAAACGCCAGGATATCCTGGCGTTTTTCTGTTTGATTGGCTGAAATCGGGGCAAATCAAGATGTGAAAGGGATGAAAACTTAGTTTATTCTCAATTTCATCACTTTTATTTTTAACTTTTCGATTTTATTTTCAAATCCAATTTCCGAACCGCTTTTTACACACTCACAGTTTCCTTCTTCGATATATCCATCGCTGGTCCAAAGAACTCGAAGTGAATGTTAGATTCTGGAACTCCCATTTCTTTCAACGTTGTGATGACAGCTTTCATAAATGGTACCGGCCCACACACATAGCATTCCGTATCTTCATCCACATATTGTGAAAGGATTTCTTTGTTCACATATCCTTTAAAATGACTTTGAGATTCGTCACGGGGATTTTCGTAAACATAGCACGCTTCCCCGTTCATTAATTCTTGCATTAAACCGTCGACATCTTTTCTAAAGGCATGTACCCCTTCATGTTTACTCGCATGAATAAAGGCAGTTGGGCGTTCCGGCTTCGTTCTCGCTACCATTTCAAGCATACTCATCATAGGAGTGATCCCGACACCTCCACTTATAAAAGCAACAGGTGATTCGGCGTCCGCTAAATAGAAATCCCCTGCCGGTGCACTGACTTCAATCTCACTTCCTACGGCTGCTTTGTCATGTAAGAAATTTGACACCTTCCCTTGAGGATCAAATTCTGCTTCTCTTTTAACAGAAATTCTGAAGAGATTCACCATTGGCGCGCTTGATATACTGTACTGACGAATATGGGTGAACTCTTCACCAGGGATGGTCACCCGTACAGAAATATATTGACCCGGCATGTAGGTTGGGACATTGCCCCCTTCTTTTGGTTGAAGATAGAAAGAGGTTATACAATCGCTTTCCACTACCTTTTTTGTAACGATAAACGGTTTAAAGTCTCTGTATCCGGCGTCTATATTCTCCGTTTCTTTGTACATCTCTTCTTCTACATCAATAAATACCCCGGCGATGACACCGTATGCTTCTCCCCATGCTTCAATGATCTCATCTGTCGCTGCGTCTCCAAGAACTTGCTTGATGGCTTGAAGTAAATGCTCGCCAACGATCGGATAATGCTCAGGCTTAACGCCTAAACTTCTATGCTTGTGAGCGATTTGCTTTACAACCGGCAGAATCATCTCGAGCTTATCGATATTCTGTGCAGCTGCATATACCGTATTGGCTAATGCGGTTTGTTGTCTTCCCTTTTTCTGATTGGCATGATTGAAAATATTTAGTAATTCCGGATGATTAGTAAATAAATTTCTATAAAAAGTGGACGTAATTTCCGTTCCTTTGACTTCTAACACAGGCGCAGTTGACTTCACGATTTCAATGGTTTTTTGAGATAGCATGTTGGTCACCTCTAAAGATATATTTTAAATACATCTTTAGAGTACTTCTCTTTTTGCTATAAAGCAATATACAAAATACATCTTTAACAAAACAGCCACATTTAGACACAAACGTGCATCCTTCTGTATAATAAATGTATCGGATCGGAAAGGTGAGATAAATGAGACTAACTTTATACACTGACTACTCACTGAGAGTCCTAATCTTTCTGGCATCAAAACCAAAAGAGGAACTCTCTAATATAAAAGAAATCGCTGATGCCTACAGCATCTCAAAGAATCACCTGATGAAAGTGACGTATGAACTGGGGAAAAACGGTTTGATTGAAACGATCCGCGGCAGAAACGGCGGTATAAAACTAGCACAATCCCCAGAAGATATAAATATCGGAAAGCTTGTCCGGACCACAGAAGAAGACTTCCATCTTGTCGAATGCTTTGACGCCAAAAACAACAGCTGCGTTATCACTCCAGTCTGTGGACTAAAGCATGTACTCGGAAAAGCGTTAAACGCCTACCTCTCTGTCCTTGATGAATACACCCTGGCCGATTTGATCCAAAACCCGATGGACTATCGGTTCTTATTTCAAGAGCAGCAGCAGGATGAAGCTTCCACCTAGGTATCAAAACTCCTCTCCATTTCGATGGGAGGAGTTTTTTGTTGGGATGGAGTAGAGTTCAGATTCCACCTGGTACATTTCACACGATATGTACCAGGTACAATTTATCCACAAATCACTCATAACTCAAACCAAAAAGAGGCTGGGACAAAACTAAAAAACCAGGATAAAAAGACGAACAATAGAAGTGTAGGTTCTTAATACCGCTATTGATTTCCGTGCAAGACTACGCTTTCCGCGGGTAGCCCGTGAGCCTCCTCGGCAAGCCTGCGGGGTCTCACATAAGCTACTTTCCCGCAGGAGTCTTCGTCTTGCACTCCAATCAACCGCTGGAAACAGCTAAAATCAAATGATTCGAAAATAAATAATAAACCCGAACAAATCTGCACACTAAGAAGCAGATTTGTTCGGGTTTGACTTAGGATAAAAATCTTTTGTCCCAGCCTCCCATTTCCTACTTCTTACTCTCACTATATTTAAATGTCATGAACACGAATAAGAAAAAGCTGAGTAATAACGTGCTTCCTCCTACTATATAGAAGAGCATCGTGAAGCTTCCTGGCAGGTTGAATGGATTTAAGTTGTACATCCACATTCCAACGGTTAATCCTATCGAACCGATGATCGCAGTCCAAACATGTGCAAATGCCAGTTTTGAAGATTTCGGCACTTGATAGGAACGATAATAGGATGAATACGCAAATAAGCTTAACCAGCCGACAACTAAAATATGAGCATGAATGGGCTTAAACGCATACGATCCGGCTCCTGCCATATGAGACCCAAGAAATGCTCCAATAAACCCATAGATGGCGGACATTCGTAATAAAAGGACATTCCACGGCACTGTTTCTTCCCCCTTTTTTATCTGGAGTATTGCTTCAATCATTATAGTATAGTTGCCCAGTGGTTCGCTATGTTTCTTGTTTCGATGCCACAGAACGTTCATTTTCGTCGTGCACGAAACAAATACTTTTCCATTCTTTCGCATACGATAGAAAGATGGGTGTAAACACTTGCAAACGGTGTATGCACTGATACAATAAGAATGTAATAGAACATTCTGAAAAAAGGAGAATACATATGTCTACTTACCAACAAAATCTTGAGAAATATGCAAGTCTTGCTGTAGAAGTCGGTGTCAATGTTCAAAAGGGCCAGACCCTGGTCATCAACACGTCCATCGATTCTGCGGAATTTGTTCGCCTTGTAGTAAAGAAAGCCTATGAAGTTGGGGCTAAGCATGTCTACGTTAACTGGAATGATGATGTGGTGAACCGTACGAAATATGATCTTGCTCCAGACGAAGCATTCCAGGAGTTCCCTCAGTGGAAAGCAAGAGAAGTCGAAGAGCTTGCTGAAGGCGGAGCTGCATTCATGAGCATCGTGTCTTCAAGCCCTGATTTGCTTAAAGGGGTAGATCCAGATCGTATCTCAAACTTTCAGAAAGTAGCTGGAAAAGCAATGTCCAAATACCGTCAATTCATTCAATCGGACAAAGTAAGCTGGTGCGTACTGGCCGCTCCATCTAAAGATTGGGCTGCAAAAGTATTCCCGGATGCTTCTGCAGAAGAACAAGTGGATTTACTTTGGGATGCCATCTTCAAAGCAGTCCGTGCAGACCAGGCTGACCCTGTCCAGGCATGGAAGGATCACGACGCAAACCTGCACGAAAAAGTGGAATACCTGAACGACAAAAACTACAAAAAGCTTCACTACACGGCACCAGGGACGGACCTTACGATCGAGCTTCCTAATGGCCACCTGTGGGTAGGGGCTGGAAGTGTGAACGAACAAGGAACCACTTTCATGGCAAACATGCCAACGGAAGAAGTATTCACGGTTCCATTAAAAACAGGTGTGAACGGAACGGTATCAAGCACGAAACCACTTAGCTACGGTGGAAATGTGATCGATAACTTTACGATTACATTCGAAAACGGCCGTATTGTGGACGTTAAGGCTGAGGAAGGCGAAGAAATTTTGAAGCGCCTTGTAGACACAGATGAAGGATCTCATTACCTTGGGGAAATCGCCCTTGTCCCTCATCAATCCCCAATCTCTCAATCGAATGTGTTATTCTACAACACATTATTCGATGAGAACGCATCAAACCACCTTGCAATCGGAAATGCCTATGCATTCTGTATCGAAGGCGGAAAGAAAATGAGTGAAGAAGAGCTTGAGAAAAACGGCTTGAACAACAGTATCACACACGTTGATTTCATGATTGGTTCTGACAAAATGAATATCGATGGAGTGAAAGAAGACGGCTCGACTGAAGCAGTATTCCGCGATGGCGGTTGGGCGTTTTAAGATTTGACTGTGGAGGATCCCAGAAGGTGGTTTGGCTGCCTTTTGGGATTTTTTATGAAGATGAGGTCGGGATTGGAAGAAGAACGGTTGACTGAGCGCTCAATCTATTGGGTGTAACTGGAAAAAAATTTTGACGCATAAATTTGAAAAACGACGCATATATTGAAATTTTGACGCAAAAAACCTGAAAAAAGACGCAATCCTCCCTTTTCAATCGGTGTATCTTTCCCCCGTGAACCTATCAACCTTCCTTTCACTATGATATTAGCTCATTTCCAAACAATTCTCCTCTTTCGGTCAAAAAGCTCACCCATACTGCTTCGTTAACGCAATGGCTGCTATCGTCGCACCAGCTGCCTGGGCATAGCTTCCGAAGGCGGTGATTTGCAACCCGATATCCTCCATTTCCTTTAAAATATATATTTCTCCTATCGCTTCAATTGCTGCACCAAGGGATTGAAGTGAATTTCCGGCTGCAAGAAGATCTGAAAACTCCCGAGTACCCAACGTGGCCCCATAGGCTTCCAGTCCTGCCCCTAGGGATTGGACGGTGTCTCCAAAAATATCAAGGTTCAATCCTTCCACTTCTCTTCCTGCGAATTGGAGTTCAGCTGCTGCAACGTTTGTTACGTTTCCTGAAGCTTGAATCCAATCACCGATCACTCTTATCGTTTCTCCAAACGAACCGTCCGAGAGCTTTTCCGCTCCCACCCCTTGAAGGGCATTTCCTGCCGCTTCAAATCCGTTTCCGATGGAGACCAACCGAAATCCGAGAGGCTCTTGACTATATCGTTCTTCTTGTATGACCATGGTTTCGCCAATTGCTGCAATCACCGTTCCGATCACCTGCGTCCAAGCACCAGTAATTAGGATAAGCCTATCAATCACCTCCACCCACCGTTCCTTTCCCATTCAATACTATTAATGTATTCAGAAAAAAGAAAATGGTATCTTCAGACGTTGCTTAATCATGAGTAAATATTTTGTAAATACCAGTAAATCAGTCTTGTTTATTTTGTCCTATCGAGCTATGATATTCTAGTTCATCTAGCGTTTCATGAGGGGAGGAATATAGATGAGAATTCGGGATTGGGACCGTAATTTAAAGGTCCGGCTGTTTGGGGAAGCAGCGATCAACATTACGTTCTGGATGTTCTTTCCGTTTTTGACGATTTATTTTACAGAGTCATTCGGAAAGCAAACGGCAGGATTATTATTGGTTCTTTCACAGGTATTCGCCGTACTCGCGAATCTGATGGGAGGCTATTGCGCGGATCGCTTTGGGCGTAAGCGAATGATGGTGTTCTCTGCATTCGGACAAGGCTTTGCCTTTTTAATCTTTGGACTTGCCAGTTCGCCTTGGCTCGATTCAGCCATGATCGGCTTTATCTGTTTTAGTTTGGTAGGGGTATTTGGGTCGTTTTATTGGCCGGCAAGTCAGGCGATGGTCGCCGATGTAGTGGATGAAAAGGACCGCAGTCATGTGTTTGCCGTCTTTTACACGTCCATAAATATCGCAGTAGTCGTAGGACCGATACTGGGCGGGATTTTCTATGTTCACTACCGCTTCGAGCTATTAATTGCCGCTGCGCTAATTTGCATGTTCTTAGCTCTTCTTTTATATAAAATGACGAGGGAAACAGCACCTCGAGACACAAGTAAGCTATTAGTGACAGAAGGAAAAAAGAAAGCCTGGCATAGTGTGATATCAGATCAGATGAAGGATTATAGTGTTATTTTTAAAGACAAAACGTTTTTATTATTCATATTAGCAGGGATTCTCGTGGGTCAAACGTTTATGCAACTGGACCTGCTGATTCCCGTATATATTAAAGATGTGATGGATGAAGCCACTCTGTTCAGTTTCGGCGACTGGTCATTGACCCTTGTGAGTGAGCAGGTATTCGGGTTAATTTTATCTGAAAATGGATTCCTGGTTGCCCTTCTTACGGTGGTCATCACGAGATGGATTACGAAATTCCGTGAGCGCAATGTGTTCATCCTATCCTCTGTCATCTACGCCGTTTCAATTTTTATGTTTGGACAAACAAGCTCGGTTTGGATGTTTGTGATTGCCATGGCGGTGTTCACATTCGCAGAGCTCATGACAGCAGGTATCCAGCAAAGCTTCGTTTCAAAGCTTGCACCGGATCATATGCGGGGGCAGTACTTTGCCGCAGCCAGCCTTCGCTTCACAGTCGCGAGAACGATCGCACCTCTATCCATCACTCTCTCACTTTATGTAGGGTATGATTGGACGTTTATCATCCTGGCGATCCTTGCTCTATTGAGTGCGGGACTTTTCTTCATCATGTTCGAGCGCTTTGAAAAAGAAGAACTGGAATTGAAGAAAGCTGTTCAATAAAAAAAGGAATGATCCGCAATGGATCATTCCTTTTCTTTTTACAGTCCTAAACTTAAACCATCATCGTCAGACTATAGCATTGTATTTAGACCAAGGTTGAACTCGATGTCTGAAGAATCTTCATTTTCCACAAAAGAATTTTCAGAAAAGGATGAATCCAAAAAATTCCCTTTACCCCCTTTTTTCATCAAAAATGAGATGTTACAATGTACAACCGTAAGCAATCTTAACGTAGCTCCATAAAGAGCTAGTCGGAGATTCCAATCAATACTAAGCAAAGAAAGGATGTATATTTCAATGCATATCGGAAGCAAAGGCTGGTACGTAGAAAAACTAAAAAAAGCGGGAGTACGCCGCTACGAAGAACGCAAAGTAGAATCCTACAAAAAACACGTTCTTGCAAACCTGTTAGAACGTACAAAATAAGAAGACACAAGAGAGGGACGGACCTCGATTCCTATGACCAGGTCATAGGAATGAAGGTCCGTCCCTCTTTTTTATTTCAGCAGTTTGTAAGAACTATTATTTTTGGAATTTTGTTAAAAATAGTGAAATAGTATCACCACGTTTTTCCATGCATTTCTTTTCAAAAAAACTATTGTGATAGTCTTCAATCGTGTGATAGAGTAGAAAACATATTTCAAATCAACTTCATACGAATTCCTTATATATCTATGGTGATATGGACCATAAGTCTCTACCTGGCAGCCGTAAAGTGCCGGACTATAAGGAAAGTCTTTTCTATATGCTGTTTGTGTATGGAGACTTTCCCTATTTTTTAGAGAATGTCTTCATGCACTTTTTTTATATTTTCGAGAGGTCAGACATCATACGACGTAAACCTGAGGATTCGTTGAAGATTACATGTTGGGGGATTGGTATTGTGAGTTTAGTATATGGCATCTTATCATTACTTGGAGTTCTATTTTTAGCATGGCTGTTGAGCAGCAACCGCTCAAGCATTCAATGGCGCACAATCATCATCGGGATCTGCCTGGAATTCCTTCTTGTCTTGTTTGTATTAAAAGTCCCATTCGGACAAACCATTTTGAAAAAAGCTGCTTTAGGCGTACAGAAAGTCATCGACTACAGTAATGAAGGAATCATGTTCGTGTTCGGGGGATTTTTTGAGAAGGGAACGAACATTTCATTTGTGTTCGCAATCAATGTTCTGGGTGCGATCATCTTTATTTCTGCACTCATTTCGGCTCTTTATTACTTACGAATCATCCCGTTTTTTGTAAAATATATCGGAATCGGGTTGGGTAAAATCCTTGGGACAACAAAGGTTGAGTCGTTTAATGCAATCGGAAATTCCTTTCTTGGTTTGGCGGAGGCTCCCCTTTTGATTAAACCTTATTTAAAAAAACTGACGCGTTCTGAACTTTTTGCCGTTATGGTTGGGGGAACTGCTTCAGCAAGTGGAGCGATATTAATCGGATATTCTCTGATGGGAATCGACATGAAATTCCTCCTTCTATCCGTCTTTAGTGTACCTATCGTCTCTCTTGTGATTGCCAAAATCATCGAACCAGAAACGGAAGATTCCAAGACGAATGGAGATATTTCGTTAGGAAAAACCACTCATACAAACGTATTCGAAGCGATTTCCGAAGGTGCCCTTAGTGGTACACAACTTGCCATCAATATTGGTGGACTGCTCATCGCGTTTATCGGGATTCTTGCTCTCGTCAACGGATTACTCGGTGCTGTTGATATGAGTCTTTCCACGGTCTTCGGTTACCTGTTCTATCCACTGGCACTACTCGTCGGTATTCCAATGGATGAGGCGTTCCGTGCTGCCTCCATCATCGGGACGAAGCTTTCTGTGAATGAATTTGTCGCATACAAAGAACTTTCAGGAATGATGAACGATCTTTCACCCAAAACCGTTGCCATTCTTTCCGTTGCCCTTTGTAACTTTGCGAACCTGTCTTCGATCGGTCAATTGATTGTCGGCTTGGGTTCTTTGGAGCCGACACAACGTCCAATGGTTTCTAAGTTAAGCTTGAAGGCCATCATAGCCGGCACACTGGCGAGCTTCATAACGGCCATTATCATTAGTATATTTCTATAATTTTTTCTCGTGATTATGTTTCTTCCGACCCCCTTTAGTGAATAGTATAAGGTAGCAATCTTTTTTACATTGACAACGGAAGGTGAATTCATTGAGAGAAAAAAAGTTCATGAAAGAAACGAAAACAAGTAAAACGACCCACGTTCTTCCACCCGACACCAACCATCATGGTACATTGTTTGGTGGAAAACTGATGGCCTATATAGATGACGTGGCCTCCATTGCCGCTACCCGTCACGCCCGCAAGCCCGTCGTAACGGCTTCAACAGATTCCGTCGACTTCCTGCAGCCCATCAAAGTCGGGGATGCTGTGACTTTGGAGGCGATGGTCACATATACCGGACGCAGCTCCATGGAAGTTTGTGTGAAGGTCACTTCAGAGGTGCTTTTAACAGGTGAAACCAATGTGGCAGCCATCTCCTTCTTAACCTTTGTTGCTTTAGAAGGCAATAAACCCGCCGTCATTGCGGAAGTCGTCCCGGAAACAGAAGAAGAAAAATGGCTGAACGAAACCGCAAAGAACCGTGCCGAGCACCGTAAAGCACGCAAAAAACATAGTCAGGAACTTGCGGAGTTTTTCCGTAAAGCGTATTGATGAAGGGAGATGCTTGAAGAGAGCATCTCTTTTTTTTTGGGAAGAGTCCGTTCGCCGATATATTTGAATTTCGCCGTTAAAATGGAATTTTCGCCGTTATCCTGGAATCCGTTCTCCTTCCTCTTATTAATCATACGAATAAATTCCTAATCTTAATTAATACGGCGAATTAGCCATTCGCTGATATATATGGAATTCCGCTGATAAACGGTACGATTTCGCTGATATATCGAAAATTCCGCTGATAAAATGTAAATTTCGCTGATATCTTGCGTTCGATATCTAAAACGCTTCTCCTCTACCGTCCAAAATTCAGCCCCTCCCCCTTTCCGATTATATCAATTACGATTCCCGACCAGATAATGGTGAATATCATCCAAATCACACACTCACCCCGTAAACTCCAATCACTCCCACAACACTTTTTTCCCTCCTCCCCTTCAAAATAGGTCCGTCCCTCCGATAATACAGAGGTACGGACATGTGAAATGTCTCAATATTTTTTTGGAGGTAACGGTTTGAAAAAGTTAATCAGCATGTTTCTTCTTGTCATGCTTGTTGTGGCGGGATGTTCCACCACACCCATGACGGAAGAAGCGAGTATAGAAAAGCAGCAGAGTATTGGAATTCTTCTCTCTGACACAGGGCTTGGAGATGGATCGTTTAACGATTCAGCATTTAGAGGATTAGAAAGGGCACGTGATGAATTAGGTATTTTATTTGATTATAGAGAAGCACCGGATGGAAACTTTGAAGAAGCACTTCAGGAGCTTGTCGATCAGAAGCATGAGCTTGTGATCGGCCTTGGATTTTCCATTCAAGATGCGATTGAAAAGGTTGCAAAAGCAAATCCTGACCAGAAATTTCTATTAATAGACGGATTCTCAGATGTGGATAACATTACATCGATTACGTTTAAAGAACATGAAGGCAGCTTCCTTCTAGGTATGGTGGCAGCTATGAAATCAAAAAGTAACACGATTGGTTTCATTAGCGGAGCAGATGTTCCTGTTATTCAACGTTTTGAAAAAGGGTTTGAACAAGGTGCTCAGTACATCAATCCTTCCATAAAGGTATTGAAAGACAACGCCGACAACTTTGGTGACGCTGAGCTTGGCAGGAAAATAGCCGAGAACCAGATGAAACAAGGCGCCGATTTTATTTATCCTGCGGCTGGTTTTACAGGAGTTGGAGCGATTCAGGCTGCGCAAAAAGCAGGCATTTTGTCTGGAGGGGTCGATTCAGATCAATACTTCATTGCCGAAAAATCAGTTGTCACCTCCATGGTCAAAAAAGTGGATAACGCGGTTTTCAACATTACAAAAGAACTCATTTCAAGTCAAAAAATAACTCAACAAGCCTATGAGCTTGGTGTCAAGGAAGATGGAGTGGGATTAGCCCCCATTCGTGTCACTAGCTTGTCTCCTGAAGAAACAAAACAATTAGAAGACGCAAAAAACAAAATCATCACTGGGGACATTACGATAAAATTGCAATAAATCTCATCTAAGGAGTATTCTCATGGCATTAAAAAAACGTTTACTGATTTTGGGACTTATCCCACTGATCCTTTCGACGATAATCATTGGTTACATCGTCTCTCAATTGATTTCTCTTCAAAATTCTGCAAATGAAGATGTACAAGTGCTTCTGGAGACAGAGAAATTGCGGGGAGATCTGGTTGTGGCAAAGCAGGCACTATCCAATTACTCCGTCAATTCAACAGCAGAAAACAAACAAATGGTAGAAGGTATGCTGGAAGAAACTTCTACGCAGATCTCAGATTTGAACAAGCTTTTGACAGTTAAAAATCAGCAAGAAACTCTTTCATCCATCAAGACGAAATTCACAGATTTGAAGACTGCCTCAGATGCAGCTCTCAGCGAAATGAACAAAGCGGAGATCAAGCGCCAGTCGATTCGCATCTCCGGAGTCCTGAACGATATTTATCTATTAACGAACCAAACAAATGATTGGTATCAAAACCTATTAAAAGAAAGCAAGAGGCAAATTGAATTTATTGTATGGGTGTCAGTGATTGGATTCATCTTAACCATCATCCTCTCTATGGCAGCATCTACCTTATTGACACAGCGAATTGTGAAGCCTTTAAACATTATGGTGAATAACGCTGAAAAGATGGCCAATGGTGATTTAACGATTTCAGTTGAATCGGTTAAAGAGAAAAACAGTAAATTTGAAGTGGACAAACTCCAAACGGCTTTTCACCATATGGTTCTGAACCTGCGGAGTACGGTTCAATCCGTCCATGATATCGGATCAAATGTAGAGAAATTCACCCAGGATGTACGCTCACAAATGACGAGTTTGGCAGAAAGCAGCAACCAGGTGGCGGTTTCGACTGAAGAATTGGCAAAAGGAAGTCAATCCATCTCTGAAGACATCCAATCAACGGCTGCCTTAATGTCACTGATGGGTGATGATTTTGCCCAGAATGTGAGACAAAGCGGAGAATCATCCGCTAGCAGTAAAGTGGCATTGGATTCGGTTGAGCATGGTCGCGCATCCTTAAATAAGCAGCAGCAATTTGCCGAAATGATCGCTGAATCTTCTTCATCCATCATGGATTCCATCGAACATTTTGCCCAATATACCGGTGAAATTGAACATGCCTCCCATGCTGTCAGGGAAATTGCCGATCAAACAAATCTCTTAGCACTAAACGCAGCAATCGAAGCAGCCAGAGCCGGGGACGCAGGAAAAGGATTCGCCGTCGTTGCCCAGGAAGTCCGAAAACTGGCAGTAGACTCATCCGTTGCAACAGAGCGAATAGGGAACATGGTCGCAAATATCAAAAATGGCATCCACTCTATTATGGAAGCTTCTCAAAAGGGAAAATCCCTTTCTACTCAGCAAGTGGACTCCATGAGTGTAACAGAGCATGCGTTTAAAGACATCTCAGGAAACGTTTCAACCATTTACGAAAATTTAGTACAACTTGAAAATGGCATGCATGCTTCGAATGAGCGTACCAACCAAGTGATTGCAGCCATTGAAAACATCTCGGCGATCACAGAGGAAACCGCTGCCGGAACTGAAGAAATTTCTTCTTCTACTGAAGAGCAGTTAAGGTACTTCGAACAAATGAATGAACAAGTAGGAAAATTGAACGGAATGACAGCAGAAATGAAAAATGAATTGGAGCGATTTACGCTCTGATAATGGGAAAATGCCTCTTGGTGGGGCATTTTTTCATTTGTTAGAATGATTGTTTTAGACTACGAATCGGTCGTTCGTATTGTGATTCCACCCAAGATAAAAAGGAAATATCCAAATTAGTATTAAAAAAACACGTTAATCTGCTACAAGAGTCCCCTTCCCCTCCATTTTCACCTAAGTCCCATCCCATATGACCACCTGTGGGTCCAGAAAAACCCCTTCACCACCATCCGACTACTCCAAACATCCCTATATATATTACAGAACGTTTAAATTTTTTTAACGAACAAAAAATCAAGGTCCGTCCCTAAATACTATTATAGGTATACAGAAACCCTACATCATACACTTTTACTTTTTTAAAAACGCTTTCACTTCTGTCATACTTTGTAACAATTTGTCGTTGGTAAATATCTCCACCTTCATAACCCTCAAAAATCTCCTATACTGTATAGAAGGTTATACTGTCTAGAATTCTTATAGTTGGAGGAATATTGATGTTATCAAACTCTGAAATTGGTATCGATTTAGGAACTGCAAATATACTTGTTTATAGTAAAAATAAAGGAATTATACTTAATGAACCTTCTGTTGTCGCGATCGACACAGAGAATAAAACGGTATTGGCGGTTGGAACCGAAGCCAAGAGCATGATCGGAAAAACGCCAGGGAAAATCGTGGCTGTACGCCCGCTTAAAGATGGTGTGATTGCCGACTTTGACGTGACAACTGAAATGTTAAAACAAGTGATGAAAAAAGCGAGTAAAAAACTTGGATTCTCTATCCGCAAGCCAACGGTTGTCGTTTGTACGCCTTCTGGTGCAACAAGTGTCGAGAGAAGAGCGATTCAGGATGCCGTGAGAGGAAGCGGCGCGAAATCCGTGACCCTTATTGAAGAACCTGTTGCTGCTGCCATCGGGGCAGACTTGCCTGTAGGAGAGCCTGTTGCCAACGTAATCGTTGATATCGGTGGTGGTACAACGGAAGTAGCAATCATCTCTTATGGTGGCGTTGTTTCTTGTAACACGATCCGTATCGGTGGAGACCAAATGGATGAAGATATCGTTCAGTACGTTCGCAAACGTTACAATCTTCTGATTGGTGAAAGAACGGCTGAATTAGTGAAAATCGAAGTGGGTCAAGCACTGATCGACCATGAAGAAAGAACGATGGATATTCGTGGACGTGATTTGGTTACTGGACTTCCCAAAACGATCGAACTATCATCAAACGAAATTCAGGATGCATTGAAAGAATCTCTTCTTCACATCTTAGAAACAATCCGTGCGACATTGGAAAATTGTCCTCCTGAACTAAGTGGGGATATTGTCGATCGCGGTGTGATTCTGACTGGTGGCGGAGCACTTCTGAACGGACTTCAAGATTGGTTAAGCCAGGAAATCGTCGTACCGGTTCACTTAGCTCCAAATCCGCTAGAATCAGTGGCAATCGGAACAGGACGTTCTCTATCCGTGATTCACAAATTACAAAAAGTAAAATAAGAAGATATCCCCCATTAATTTGGGGGATTTTTTTGTAATCAACTGCAAACTCACCTATTTACCCCACTAACCATTTTTTCAAACATGTGTGATCCAAATTCTTATTTCATTCGTTAGCTTATTATAATTGAGTTCAGCTCCTTTGTTTAGTATCTTTATTGTATTTACATGCCTTGATGCGATCCGCAGACGAAAGAAACATGAGTCTATTGAATATATAGAGAAAGACTCCCTGCAAGTGACCCATGAAACTCCTGCCGACCAGTTGGAATGGAAAGAAAAAGGAGCAGCGATACGGGATTGTATCCAGTAGTTGAAAGAGGATCAGCAAAACATTGTGCAATTATTTTACTTCAAAGGATTGACTCAACAATCCATTGCCGATTCAACTGACATTCCACTTGGGACTGTCAAGGGAAGAATCCGTTTGGGGTTAAAGCATTTACACACGTGTCTTAAAGGGAAGGCGGGTAATCAATTTAAGGATATGTGGTCCAAGCATATCGGATTCTTCGTTGATTATGTAGAAGCAGCAGGTGCTGAAGAATGAAGTAGCGAAAGAGGAAGCCCTTAAGAATCTGGATGGCTATCGTGCAGAATTCACCAAATTCCTTGAAACAGCAGCAGATGGCCGTTTAAAATCTGACGCCCTGGCAGAAAGACTTCAAATACATGTTGAGCAACTGGTGGAGCATTCGACAGCTATGCAGCTGGAGATTACGAAAAATCCTGGGATCAAATCCGTATGGCGTATGAGCATTTGCTGATCAGTTTCCTGACAAATTCAAAGCCAATATGGCTTCTGAAATGCCAAACATCGGTATGGGTGGAACGGCCGGAAACGAATTCCCGTTCGAATTCCTACTTGCAGCCCTGCTGATCATCGCTAGTGGAACCACACTAGGAATGAAAAAATACGCTACACACAAAAAATAATAGGCAAAGATGAGAGGGACGGACCTATTAAGGTCCGTCCCCCAGTGTGAAGATGAAAGGAGTGGCTTCACATAATGTATACTATGAGGGTTGTACTACTTGTGCTTGTACTATTGCCCATTTCTGCTTGTTCTGCTGGATTTAGTTCAAGTTCTCAAGAGGAAAGAGTGGCCACGCAAACAACCGAAAAGCAAGATGAAATACCGAAAGCTCGAATGGCAAGTACCACCACTTCACCTTCCCATTAATAAAAAAACAGCACGGACTCCATCCGTTACTGTTTTTTTATGGATATTTTTACAAGATAGAGAAATCCTATGAGTAAGGAAGGTGAAGATGATGAACGAACAACAGCTTGAAGATCTGTTCAGCTTTTATGGATATGAGGATCTATACAAGCGATTCAAGACGCCTCTTTATGTGACTGGCATTATGGATGATGCAGACGCAGAATTAGTTGAAGATTTCTTGGAGAATTTCACATTCGATGGTCCTGTTTTATTTGATGAATTCAGGTTTTGGTTTCAATATTATGAAGTGTCCAAACGTCCGCCTTTTATGTTTTAAAAAAGCTGCTTTCTGTGCGAAACAGAAAACAGCTCTCCTTAATAAGGTGCATCCTGATAGAAATAATTCGTCGAATTCCACGTATTGTCGTACTCTTTATGAAAGGTATGAGTCGTTGCCGGCGACATAGGCGGTATCAACCATGTCCAATCCCCGGTCACATCACGGTCAGCGCTCTTCTCGTTCTCTTCAAACAAGCGGAACTGCTGGGCAGCCGTATGATGATCCACGATGCTGACTCCATCTTCTTTAAAGGAATGGAGTACGGCGATATTCAACTCGATCAGCGCTTTATCTTTCCACAACGTTGCCGCTCTCGACATATCCAACCCCATACAGCTCGCTACTTTCGGCAAAAGATTATAGCGATTCTCGTCTGCAAGGTTTCGTGCGCCGATTTCCGTTTCCATATACCAGCCGTTAAACGGAGCTGCTTTATATGAGATACCCCCTATTTTTAATTCCATATCACAAATGATCGGAACTCCATACCATTTCAACCCCAAATCCTGGAACCAGTCATATTCAGGGTGGCGTAGAGGGACCTCTAACCTAAGTCGAGCTTCAATCTCTTTCCACTGTGGAGGTCCGTCCCCGATTTGCACGACGAAAGGCAGGACATCAAAGTCCGTCCCCTGCCCTTTCCAGCCAAGCTCCTCGCATTTCTTAGTAAAATCGATGGAATGGGGGTCTCCTGCATACTGCCCATCCTCCACATAGCCAGCATATCTGATCAATTGATGATTCCATAATCGGATGTCAGGCTGCTGAGGCTGAGACGGTCTGAAGATGGTAATCGTAGGACGGATTCTACCATTATTGGATGCATAGTCGAGATGGCGCTCTAACGCACCGAAAACCTCTTCTTCAGTGAAGGCATCACGTGCGTCAAACACGTTCAGCGAATTCCAGAACAACCGGCCAATACAGCGATTGCTGTTTCTCCACGCCATCTTTGCTCCGTGCACAAGCTCTTCTGTCGTATGAGAATAGGTCCCTTCTGTTCTTAGTTCATCTTCTATTTGTTGTAAGCGAAGCATCTTGTCTGAATCGCTTTTATTTAATTCTTGATAACATTGCTCAATGAAGGCCCTCGCCTCATCCAAAATCTGTGTCAATATAATCGCTTCCCAACTATCTTATTCAGCGCATACTGTAACTTCAAGTATACCATTCATCCTATACTCTTTTCCTTGGTACATTTGAACAAGGATTGAATCTTAAAGCGCCCACGCTTTCTCATAGCAGCGATATTCCTGGTGCCCCTCTGGTTTAGAAGTGAAGTAGACTGATCCCCGGTACTCATAACCCATTTTTTCATAAAGATAATTGGCTCCCGTGTTTCTTGAATATGCATCTAACCGGATGCTCCCGAACCCTCTTTCACGAGCGATATCTTCACACTTCTCCATGAATACTTTACCCAATCCTTTTCCCTGCTGAAGTGGATCAAGAAACAATGCATGAATCACCCACTCGTTCGCAAATCTCCACGGAATCTCGGACCATTCTGGGGACTGCCATTCATTCAGTGTCGCGGATCCTGCTATTTTTTCATCTATCATGAATACATAAAGATTTCCATTTATCATTTCTTTTTCAAAATATGCACGGCTTGGGTAGTGATCATTCCATTGAAGTAATCCCTTTTCATCCAGATCCTTTTTACATCTCAAGTAAACGTCCATAATGGTGTTGAGATGGTCAGGGTTCGCTTGCTTTAGTTGTATGTTCATTTTATTTCCTCTTCTTATCATTGAATTTATGTACTCCTCTAGTGTTTCTTGATGATATGGTGGTTATACTGGACCCCCACAATCAACCCTTCACGAATCATGAGAGTGGTGACCCCTTCAGCTTTCCTGCCACTCTCTCTCCGGCTGAAATCCCAGATAAATATGCACTTTCAAACCGTGTTCGTCCCGCTTCATCATTTTCTCTTAAAAAAGCATCTCCACAAACGATCACCCGCAAATTCCTTCCAAGTTCCACATAAGGAGAGTGAACAACTTCTTCTGCCTCAGCATATTTCCAACGTTTCAATTGAGTATGTACTAGTTGATTTCCCTCTCCAAGATGAAGCTCTGCAACCTTCTGAATTTCACCCAAAATGGTGTCATCCTCAAGGTCAAAGCGCTTCTTCGACCAGGTCCCCGTCATATACACACTCACCGTTACAGTAGAAGAAATTCCTTTCTTGTGATGATCTGCCACCCGTTCAACTCCCGGGGGCAATTGTTCGTCCTTATGTCCCGGCGCAGGTACGATGCTTTCCTGTTCAAAGGTGAACATACCAACGAAACAAGGAGCGAACGTGATGTGCTTTAGCTCCTTGCTTTCGATCTTAGGTAGCAATGTAAGGGCTTGAGGTACTGGTGCCGTTACGATGATATGTTCCCCAAGGATCTTCTCACCATTATCCAATTCCACCTCCAGAGGTCCGTCCCTCCCATCAAGGATGGAGGAGACTTTCGTATTGAGCTCTACAGGAAGTTCTTCGGCCAGTTTTTTAGCCAGGGCGTTCATTCCATCGACTGAGGTGTAGCGAGGGTAGGGATCGCCAAACCACTTTTTGATCCAGCCTGACTGGAGCCAATTCTCAACGTCTGTTTGAAGTTCTGGGGATCGCACCGTGAAGAATTGCGCACCGTGATCCGCTTTTCCGCCTTGGATCCGCCTTGTGGCAAGTCTCCCTCCGACACTTCTACTCTTTTCAATGACGATGATATCCGTTATACCGCTATCCATTAACGTTTTGGCAGCCATGATTCCTGACAGGCCGCCTCCGATGATGATCACTTCTTTTTTCGACATTCACTCTCACCCTCTCTTTTTTCCCATTATACAAAGGTCATTGGAAATAATGGAAGGGAGATGACTTCAGCGTCATCTCCCTTCTACACTAACCCATTAATTTTTCTAACTCTTGATACATTTTGTCTCGAGTCTGCTCTTTCTCTTCTTTTTCCTTATAAAGTTCCTGAAGGATGTCTATGTCTCCTTGTGAAAGAAGCAGCTCTTCAATGGAAAAAATCTCTTCCTCAACCCGTTCTAGCTCAGCTTCCACCTCTTCCATCGTCCGCGACGGTTTTTTCGGGGCAGCTTTCGCGGGTGCTTCTTTTTTCACAACGGCTGCAGACACTTCCTGTGGAACCAGCTCAGGAAGCTTTTCTTTTGCCCAGCTATAGGGTCCATCAAAGAAATAGAGCTCCCCTTTATGAATCCAGTACGTTTTCTTAAATAACTTATTTAAAAAGTACCGATCATGAGATACAGCCAGGATCGTGCCTTTAAAGTCCTCCAGAGCATCCTCCAACACTTCTCTTGAATCAATATCCAGATGGTTCGTCGGCTCATCAAGGACAAGGAAGTTTATGTCCTGATGCATCAATTGGGCAAGGCGAAGTCTCATCTTCTCCCCTCCGCTCAACTGGCCAACTTTCCTGAACACATTCGGTCCATAAAATAAAAACCTGGCGAGAATATGCCGCGCATCCCCCTCTGTCACGGGAACCTCTTCCCGGAACGCATCAATCAAACGAACACTTGGATCCGCCACCGTAAAGTGCTGAGAAAGATAACCTAATTTCACATTGCTTCCGATTTTCACAACACCTGCATCGGCGGTCTCTACTCCCAGCAGTATTCTTATAATCGTTGATTTACCGGTTCCATTCTGTCCGACAATCGCGGTACGATCCTTGAAATGGACGAGGAGATCGGCGTCACTGAACAAGCTTTTGTCTCCATAAGACTTTGAAGCACCATCCATGGAAAACACGATTTTCCCGCTTCGATCCGTTTCTTCAAACTCCAAGCCCATCTTCTTGCGGTCCAGAACCGGGCGCTTGATCTTCTCCATCCGTTCTAACGCTCTCTCCATATTACGTGCCCGTTTATGCAAAGCTTCATTAGGCGGATTGGCCTGATTCGCCCATTCCCTTAACCGTTTGATCGCTTCCTTCATTTTCTTTATTTTCTTCTGCTGCTCCTGATAGGCTTGAAATTCGATCATCAGACGTTCTTCCTTTTCCTTCACGAAACCGGAGTAATTCGTATGATAAATCGTCAAATCTCCGTCCTCTAAGTCATACACTTTCGTAATCACGTTATCGAGAAAATAACGATCATGTGAAATACATACGACTGTGCCCTCATACTCTTTCAAAAATTCCTCCAGCCACTCAACGGCTCCGATATCCAGGTGGTTCGTCGGTTCATCAAGAAGCAGGAGATCAGGCTTTTGCAATAGAATCAAGCCTAAACAAAGCTTCGTTTGTTCCCCGCCGCTGCAGTCATTGAAGTCCTTATCCACCAATTCACGGATATCCAATCCATTGACGATCTTTGAAATATTGGAATCAATTTCATATCCACCGGCAAGGGTGAATCGGTCCTGAATTTTGCCGTACTCCTCTAATAAACGATTGAGGGAGTCAGCATCTTGCTCCGTCCCCATTTGAAATTCCAATTCTTTTAATCTCTCTCCGGTCTTGATTAAACCGGAAAACGCAGAGCGTAAAACGTCGATTCCTTTTGTCCCTTCCGAATAGTGAGGAATTTGAGCAAGGTAGCCTACCTTGGCTCCCTTCTTTAAATGAACGAGACCTTTATCAGGGGATTCGACTCCTGATAATAATTTAAAAATCGTCGTCTTTCCCGTCCCATTTCTGCCAACGAGACCGATTCTAGCTCTTTCCGGGATTTCAAAGGATAACTCCTCAAATATTAAATGGCCTCCAAACATCTTGCTTAATTCCTGTGCACTGCATAGTATCATTTTCCTCTTCCTTTCGGTCATCTATTTTAAGGTAAGAGGTTCCGTTATGATCACAAAAAAGCCATGAGGAAGCAGAAGGCTCGTCCATGGCTAATCGAAATGGGATTGTACCGCACATTCCCCTTTTATAAAAGAAGGCATAAAAAAAGAGAGCGAAAACGCCCCCATTTTCCGATTCTTTATAGAAAAGTGATTGGAATTGAGACCTCTTACCGTTCAGTATTCATATTCATTTGCTAAAAAAGGGCATACGTGTCCCCTTGAAGGCAAATACATGAAAAATTGCACGGCAAATGTAAATATAGTCTAAATACTTCCCACGCAATCCTACAGAACGATTCATCTCAATTCCACCTCCTTTTCCATTTCACGTTAGTTAATACCACCATTATATAATTATTCTGAAAGCTTTTGCAATGTGTTTATTTCTTTTTATATAAAATTCTTGAAAGCACAAGACCGATCACTCCGATTGGAATCAGGATCATGGCACGGATCGTGAAATCCAGGAACACCAGATCTGCCAGGAAGAATTTCACCAATGCCAGAGCTAAAAAGCTGATCCCCACCCAGCGATAAAAGGTGTCCCTCCTGCTTTCACCGAATATGAGATAAGCAATGGACAGAGCCGCAATCGCTACGGTGAAGGCGGTTGTTCGCGGGGTATAATCCCAGCCGATTACAATGAAATCCGTCAAACGTAATACGAAGAACATCACAAGCCCTGTCAACACGACTTGAATCGATGTTGTCGACACGTTTAAGAAAGAGGACTCTTTTTGATTGTAATGGGAAAACAGATACACATACCCAAAAGCGATTACAAAAATCGGCAGTTCAATCGTAAAGAAATCAGCGGATGCACCTACCAGTACTCCGAGGAACGAACACATCATCAAAAGAATGGAAGCGATCAAACCAAGATAGCTTTCCCTTCTTCCTGCAAGCCATAAAAGGGCAGTAGCCTGAATGCCGACTAAGACAAAACGCCAATCGTATTCGAATAGTTCAAATAAGAAGAGGAGTACATGCAGGAACCCTAAGACCAGCAGGACATCCTTTGTTTGTTTCTTTTCCTTCGGTTCAATGAACGATACGCCGATATACACCAAAGCGAAAGTCACATAATAAAAGAGTGGGATCGCTGCGTAAATATCATTCAATAATCCAAGAAGGATGAATGAGCCTGATACTAGAGCTGGAATCATTTCGGCACTCACCCGCTCATCGCGGCCCAGCACAATTAACAGTAAAATATAGGCGTGCTGAATCGCAAATGGAATCAGAACGGTCAGGGTCATCGCCCCTACTCCAAAGGCCGCAAAGAAAAACAATGAGAAATAAAGTAAATAATAATGAATATTCCAGGCAATCCGGTATCGTTTCACCGTACTGAACGTCATTAACACAAAGAACATTACTAACTCATATCCGTAAAACAACCACTCATTCCGTTCGTCCCCTGCGAAAATAAAAGGAAACAGATACGCTCCTGCCCCGATCAAGCACAGGACAACTTCAGAACCATGTTTATGCGAAGTCCAAAGTCCGACAGAAATAATGACGATTAATAGTAGATTCGTGATGAGTCCACCTATATATCCATACAAAATATTTGCTGAGAATAACGTAATAATCGCTAGGACGATGCTCCCCGATAGCAGTGTGATGGATAATTTCCTCTGATCCCGGCTATACCGTTCCCCTAAGAAATACATCACGATACTGATGACAGCTCCCGTTAACACCCTTAAACCGGGCGTAACCCAGCCATTTTGAGAAGCAGCCATAAAGCCCCAGATACTCCCTATCAATAGGACAAATAGAAACACTTTCGGAAGCCAGCGCTCCACTGAGAAATCGAATGGTTCTTTTTCGATGAATGGCTCATTTTCCTCAGCAGAGAATTGATTTTCAGGTTCTGCATACACTTCTGCTTTTTGAATAACAGGCGCGTCACTTTCGCTCTTCGCTTGTATCAACTGCCTTTTCACCAGGTATAATTCTTTTTCCAGAGTGCTGACTTTCCGTTCCAGGCGTTCAAACTCTTCTTTCTCCATATTTCCACCCCCTACCTTCTATTTATACAGGAATAATGGAATATTTTCCTTTATTTTCTGGAAATTAGAACAATATTTTTTTACATAGAAAAAGCTCCACCTTCTTGAGAGGTGAAGCTTTTGTTTCTATGCCAGTCGTTTGAAGTTTTGACCGAGTATTTCATTCATCGTATGGACCGTGATAAAGGCACGATTGTCGACTTGGGTGATGAACCCTTTTAACTTGGAAAAGTCCTTGCGACCAAGGATGGTCGTGATGACTTCCTTTTCGTCGGAAGTGAAGGCTCCCGTTGCCGTATGAATCGTCGCTCCTTTTCCCAGTTCATGGACGATATAAGACTTGATCTCATCGCTGTACCTGCTTATGATCACAATCTCTTTATTTGAATTGAATTGTTGCAATGCATAATCGATGACCAGTCCGTTCAGGATGACACCGAAGAATGCATACATTCCGACTTGCGGTCCGAATAGTACGGCTGAGGACATGGCGATTGATAAATCTGCCAGTAAAACACCTCTGCCTACATCTATATTGAAATATTTATTAAAGATCAGGGCCACGATATCCGTTCCACCCGTTGATGCCTGCTGGTTGAACACAATCGCCATACCGGTTGCGGCAATGCATTGACCGATAATCAATTGAATCAAAATATCTTCACTTAATGGCGCACTCATGGGAGCAAATCTCTCTAATAACCAAACATAGAATGAAAGGGCGAAACTTGCGTAAATGGTTTTCGCACCGAAATTAAAGCCGAGAAAGATCACACCGACGATAAATAACACGATATTGATCATGATCATGAACAGTCCAAGGGAAAGCCCCGGAAACAGATCGTTCATGATGATCGACAATCCACTTACTCCCCCTGTCGCTAAATTATTAGGCGATAAGAAAAAATGGACATTCACTGAAACAAGAAATGCACCAAGATTCATCATTAAGAAGGAAAATATTCTTTGTCGCATCACCGCAACCTCCTTTTTCTTTAAAATTTTTTTGGTTTTCCGTAAATAGTTGAACAACGGGATTATAAAGCCCATCAAGACCCTTTGTAAAGGGAATCCGGTCAAAAAAATAAGGTTTAATAATTGTGAAAATTGGAAGGGTTTGCAGATGTGATGAGGATGGGGTTTTGGTTTAATGGGGGAAAAATTGGGGTAAGGTAGGATTTTTAGCTTTCAACTCAAAAAAGCTCCCTTCACCAAGGAAGAGAGCTTTCGTTCACCCAAATTGTTTCCGATTCCGAACAGGTCCTATATGAAATTGAGGAATGGCAATCCCGATCAAGATCAGCAGGATGCCAATAAACTGCAATAATACCACTTGTTCATGGAGAATCCACATGGCTGCGAGTATAGCAGTCGGAAGTTCCGCTGCTCCCACAATCGTCGAGAGACTCGAATCGAGGTGTGGAGTACCGATCGCGAAAAAGACGACGGGAAAGATACTTCCGAAGATGCCGACGAGTAGTCCAAAGTCAGCCATTTCAACAATCTGAACAGGTTCCTGAATGAAAGAAGGACGAAACGCAATGAGGACTACAAGTAAACCGCCAAGGGTAATCATCATGCTCTTTTGAATCGTGGGCACTTCTTTTGCCACCTTGCCGCTGAAGAAGATAAACAGGGCAAATGTGATGGCTGCAAAGAAACCGAAGAGAATTCCCATCCCATTTTCAGACCATCTGAAACGTTCAGAAGAAATGACCCCTCCTGCAAGCAAGGTTCCCATCCAAAGAAACACAACGGAAAGGAGCTTCTTATTGGAAGGGAATTTTTTTAAATAAATCGATTCAATCAAAACACCGATCCATGTGAATTGGAACAGCATGACAACCGCAATGGAAGCAGGAACCTCATGAAGGCTGAAGCTGAGAAGGATTCCGCCCCCGAAGAGCGAGACCCAATGCGTCTTAGTCATCCTTATTTTTTTAGTAAAAAGAAAGGCCAGGAATAACATAGCCACTCCAAATAAATACTGTATACCCGTTACATCTGACACAGAGTAGCCTTCAGCAAATCCGAGCTTCACGACAGAAGCATGAATCCCATAAGAACTTGCTCCAATTAGCACACAAAGAGATGCGTTTATCGGCTTCATCCCGCTCCCCCCTTTTACTATCTCTTTCGCAAGTATAATCCCGGAATTTTATTTCGGCAATAGAAATATTCGCTTATCGTTAAACAAAAAAAGAACGATTCCTTTAAGCAGAATCGCCCTTCCCATCTTATCGGTTATCAATCTTTTCAGGATACAAATCATGGTTCATCAAGCGGTGGTCTGCCATCGTTTCGTATTTCGTACCTGGCTTTCCGTAGTTACAGTATGGATCAATGCTGATTCCGCCCCGTGGAGTGAACTTCCCCCACACTTCTATATAGCGAGGATCCATTAATTCGATCAGGTCGTTCATGATGATGTTCATGCAGTCTTCGTGGAAATCACCATGATTTCTAAAGCTGAATAGATAGAGCTTGAGTGATTTACTTTCCACCATCATTTCACCTGGTATATAGCTGATATAGATGGTAGCGAAGTCCGGCTGACCTGTTTTCGGGCAGAGACTTGTGAATTCAGGACAGTTGAACTTCACAAAATAGTCCCGATTTGGGTGCTTATTGTCGAACGCTTCCAAAATGTGTGGAGCATACTCGAACAGGTAATTCGTTCCCTGATTTCCTAATAATGATAGATCTGTTAAATCTTCGTCTTTTCTTCCTGACATGTAAAAAATCCTCCCCTTCAGAGTGCCTCGAATGAAGGAGGACATAGCATTAGCCTAAGAATCGGAGTAACAGGCAGTTAAATTGCAAAAATTGTACTATCCTGTTACGCTTAAAGGATAACATGTTTAAGAAAATCTCATGTTAGATTCATAGAACCATAGTTTTTTATAGAGGGTTAATGCTATGAACCTCTCTCAGTTACTTAAGCGACAATTTGTGTTACAGAGGTTATATTAAATAAGAATATAGGGAAAGTCAATCGAATTATAGAATGAAATTTGTAGCAGGAATTTCAATTCTATCTATTGAAAATAGCAATTGGTATTTTTGCTGGGAGTGATCATAAATGAATCAGCTGGTCCAGGCTTTCACCAAGTCTATTCTCGCGGGAGACGTGCATTCATTAATGGAATTACATTCGTCTTCTATTCACTCAAAAATAGATAATTTTACTTTATACGAGAAAATTATTAAACCATCTATGTATAGAATCGGTGATCTTTGGGAGAAAAATCAAATTACCGTTGCAGATGAGCATTTAGCTACTGCAACTCTTAAATATTTACTCGCTACCGTCTTTACCCATCAAGAAGCTTTGGAAAACCATCCTAAAGCTCTTTTATTTTGTATAGAGGGTGAACATCACAGTTTAGGACTTGAGCTTGCGAACGAAGTGTTCAAAGAGAAACAATGGAATACCCGTTACTTGGGAGCAAATGTCCCTGTTAAGGATGCCTTAACATTTATTGAAGCGTGGGAGCCCCATGTCATTGGGATTTCCATCGGCATGACAACGGAACTGACTCGATTGAAAGAGTGTATCGAAGAGATTAGAGAGTATAGTCAGGAGATTGAAATTCTAGTTGGCGGCCGATTGATTTCTAACTACACCCTGGATTTTCTGGAAAAATCACAGGTAGAAAGCTTTAATGACTTGTTAGAGCTCGATGAGTATCTTACGGATATGTCTGAACAGCTTGTTTCCCAAAAAGGCTAGCTCCTTCATCATATTTGCCAAACTTAATAAGGTTCAACTGAATGTTATCCCACATGAACCTCCTCTAATAGTGAGGAACGGGGCAATGACGTCCATTAACCTTTCCCAAGGGAGTGATCATGTGGAAAACCTGCATTTATGCCCGATTCCTTATCTACTATTGGATAGGCAATTTAATTTAATGGATGCTTCTAATTCGGGTTATGACTTTTTAAAGCCCGGAGAAAACTTCATGTCTATAGTAGAAGGCGAAAGCTCGCCAAAGTTCGCACGGATTATTCATAAGAATTCCTCCGGTGAAATGGAAGTGAATCTGAAGAAAAATGATTCATTCGAGCTGTTTGATATATTCTATCAGTTTTCAGATATGCAACAATATTTCCATGTTGCCGTCATTTCTAAAGATTTTCAATACAAGAAAGTGTCGGAACAAATGAATGGCTTATTTGATCTCATGGGTAAGTCCACGTATCCACGAAAAGAACCTAATTTGACAGAAGTACTGGCTAAAGTGTCTTCTCTTTATTTGAAGCTTTCTAATACTTCTGATTGGAATCGACAAGAAATTATGGATAAAATAAAAGAGATAGAAAATCACCTTCAGCATAATGTGAAGTGATAATAAATTTTATAGGAGAAGACAATATGACTTTATTAACGAACATACTTGATTACAACCAGCAGTTTGTACAAGAACACTCGTACGAAGAGTACAGAACAACCAAGTTTCCAGACAAACGATTAGTCATTCTTACTTGTATGGATACCCGTTTAGTAGAGCTTCTGCCTAAATCCATGAACATGAAAAATGGCGACGTAAAAATCGTCAAGAATGCCGGTGCCCTCGTGAGTCACCCATTCGGTAGTATCATGCGCAGCCTGCTCGTTGCGGTGTATGAGCTTCAAGCCGACGAAGTACTCGTAATTGGTCACCACGACTGCGGCATGAGCGCCATCAACAGTCACAAAATCTTGGAAAAAATGAAAGAACGAGGTGTGGCGGAAGAAACACTCGGCACCGTCAACTACTCCGGCATTGACCTCCATGACTGGCTGAAAGGCTTCAGCTCAGTAGAAGAAAGTGTCTCCCATAGCGTAGACATGATCAAAAATCATCCGTTAATGGATAAAAAGATTCCTGTACACGGACTGGTCATCAGCCCTGAAACAGGAAAGCTGGATTTGGTTGTAGAAGGATACTAAAAAAGCCTTGACCAATTCTGTCTACCAGCATAACCTCCCCCTGAAGGTGTTACTCCTTCAGGGGGTTTTTTACGGTACTTTGAGGGACGGACCTCAAAAATCAACAATATTTACTAGCTAATCCCTATCATATCAATGTTTATGAGATTTAACTAGAGGTCCGTCCCTCTAGAGAACCCCTTCAATTCCTTCAGGATCGGCATCTTTTCCATTTCGTCCCCGGTTACGTAGTCCCATTCGATGCCTTGTGGTTTTGGGTATGGAGTGTGGGTTTCTGTGATACCTTCTTCGGTGATGATCCAGTCGACGGCCAGGTCAAAGGAATTTCTTGGGATGTCGTCCACTACAAGCTGCTCACTGTTTATAGTCGTGAGGACAGGCACTGGGTTGTTACCAATTTCACGCAGGATGGCGTATTCACGATCGGCATAGCCTTCTCCTTTTCCAAGTCTTCGTCCATCACGATGAATCGCAACGGAACCGACTACGATTAGGTCAATAGGAGGTATACCTGTGAGAGGTACGACTTTACCATATGTATTCATATGTTTGATGCTGGCTGCCTTTCTCTCTTCTCCCCGGGGCACCCATTCAGGCTTGATCATGACAAATCCGTCCTTTAAGCGCGGTGTTGGAATGAGCAAGGTTTTCCCGTCCTTCAACACATTTGCGCGCAGTGGAAGCTGAGGTGCATCTGGATTTACTTTTATCACATGAGCACCCTTGTAAATATCCATACTCTGAACATAAGAGGCAGCCTTCTCTGCCCCTTTGAAGTTCGGAATCCTGCCTACTAACGGAAATGGAAAACGGCCTAATTTATTCTCCGTCAGCCTATTCCATACCTTATGCCTGATTTCATCTTTTTCATTCATACTTTTTCCTCCCCTTTTTTAAAGAAAACATGGAAACAGGTACTAATTTCCGGAATCTTACGGAAAAATCAACTCAGAATTAAAACCATTCAACATCATTATACATAGTGCTGCTTTTATACTTATCATCTTAATGTCTATTAAACCATTTTAATCTGAGTCGTAAGCCTGCTTGATGTGGGCTGGTTTTTTTATGGGTGTGTGCAGGGAGATGTTGATTTCCATTTTATTAAACCTAAATCCATGATCCCCGGCACCGATGCCTTTGACACGTGACGCTCGTCTGCAATTTCATATATTGATACATAAGAAAAGCATGTCTTCCTTTTCGACTACGGTGGTTGATTTCATCTTTCAGCTTCCTCATGAACATCCGATCACACTGGCAGCTTGGACCGTATCGCTCATAGCAAAGGTCATGGGCCTTGCATGCTGCGTCGACTGAATTGATGGGGGCACCGGGTCCGCTGCATCCTGGTCCGCACCATTTGTATTCCGGGAAAATACACAGATTTGGACCTGTCTTATTTCTTCTCATATCCATCGTCCTTTCTACTCACTCTGCACAATAGTACGTTTTGTTTCTCACATAAAGGGAAATACACTCAATGTAAGCAAAATAAATTACTATACTGTATGTATTTCAATCTGGTTAGGATTGTCCTAATGCCTATCTGACTGGAAAGAAAACAATAGGAGGAATGAATAATGGCAACTTTTCAATTAAAGGATACGGTACCAAACTTCACGCTCCCGGCAGTTTCAGGTGAAACGTTCTCATTTGAGGACCATCAAAAAGAACATCAAAGCTGGCATCTCATCGTTTTCTTCAGGGGCTCATGGTGCCCGGTATGTCAGGAGGAACTTAGAGAGTTACAAGCTAACAAAGAGGATTTTGAAAAACATAATGTTCACATACTTGCGATTTCCACTGATAAATTGGAGGACTTGCAAGAGTTTGCAAACAAAGAGGATATAACTTTCCCTGTTTTAGCAGATGAAAAGTTAGAGGCCATCCAAGCCTATGATGTGTTCTATCACGGTGAAGATGCCCCTTACGAGGATCACGGACAACATGGTGAACCGGCTTACTTCCTCGTGAATGAAAAAGGACAAACCATGTACCAGCAAAGACAAACGAGCCCCTTTGGCCGTCCACATGCGAATGAACTCAGAAAAATCGTGAAGTATATCCAAAAAAACGTTAAATAATATCAGAAGAGGGACGGACCTTGGTGTTACTCACCAAGGTCCGTCCCTCTTACTAATGCAAGCACTAAGCTTTTCTGAGCTTCCACTACTGTATGAGGCTGCTTTTCATGATAGCCGTAAAGTAACAGGACGACGTTGGTGTAGATGGCTTTGAACCGTGCATACTCCAACTCGACTTCCTCAACCTCTCCATATTCTTCAAAAAACAAATTCCGTCCCGCAGGATTGAGATAACTGTACACGAGGTTTAAATCAATGGCACGATGGCCAATATGAACGTCACCCCAATCCAGAACCCCTGATAAAATTCCATTCTCATTCACAACAATATTTTTAAAATGAAGGTCTCCATGAACCAGAGTGGTTTCTGATGGTAATGGCTTTTTTGGTACGTGCTGAAGGTAGTCCTTTAACTTTTCAACCTGGTGAAAAAGATTTAGTTCTTCGATTTCATGAATATTTTTCTCCAAGGTCGGGATTCGTTTTTTTACATCTAAACGATTCAATTCATCATTAGGTACTCCCCGTTTCCCGGCCTCTGAAACATCCCTCAGATGAAGTTTCTTTAGAAACCACGCCATTTTAAGGGCTGACTTCCCTTCTCTAACCACCTCATGTGCCCTGGATGGAATCGTTCCTTCAACAATCCGGTAACCTAGAAAGGGCCATTTGTATTGAGGGGAAGGCTCTCCAAAAAAGGTCGGAACCGGAATTCGGAGTACGAGACTCTTTTCATCGAGCATTGGCAAGAGCTTTCCTTCTGTTTCCAGAAGCTTCACGGCTATATCCCGTCTTGGAAACCGAAAGATCCAATCGTTGTTCACTTTCATAACCGTATTATCGAATCCATAGTCAATAATGTCTAATCTTGATGGATGAAGTTCCGGAAACTGATTTCCGATTAATAATCTAGCCTGGTCAATGGTGACCTCGACCTCCGCATCCCAGCTATTCGCCACATTCACCCCACCTTTCTCAAGTGTTATTCTTTGTAGAACCTAAACTCCATGTGATAAGTTTCAAGTAAACGGAAGCACTTTTCAGCTTAAATTATGAGGAGGAATCATGATGTTACCCGAAAAGCAGCAACAAATTCAATTAGTCGTCCGTCCTGAAGGAATGCCTGTAAAAGAGGATTTCAACTTCAAAGAGATTGAAGTTCCTAAACCATCCAAAGGTCAAGTATTAGTTAAAACTCTTTATCTTTCCGTGGATCCTTATATGCGGGGCAGAATGTCTGATGCCAAGTCGTATGTAGAACCATTCCGATTGAACGAAGCGTTGGCTGGCGGAGCGGTAGGAGAAATCGTCGAGTCAGAATCTGAGCACTTCCAAAAAGGCGATTTCGTTGTAGGAATGCTGCCTTGGCAGGAATATTCACTTGCCAATGAAAAGCAGGTCCGCTCCATCGATCCGAATGTCGCCCCTATTTCTACTCACCTTAGTATATTGGGAATGACTGGATTGACCGCTTATTTCGGACTCCTTGACATCGGTCAGCCGAAAGAAGGCGAAACCGTGGTTGTATCCGGTGCTGCAGGTGCAGTCGGCTCTGTTGTCGGACAAATTGCCAAAATTAAAGGAGCCCGTGTCGTCGGGATTGCAGGTTCGGATGAAAAAGTAAGCTACCTGACAGATACGCTTGGATTCGACAAAGGAATCAACTACAAAACAACGGACAACATCTATGCTGCGTTAAAAGAAGCGTGTCCAAACGGCATCGATGTTTATTTCGAAAACGTTGGTGGAGAAATTGGTGACGCTGCCCTTAGTTTACTAAATAAACATGCACGTGTACCAGTTTGCGGAGCGATTTCTTCTTATAACAAAACAGATCGTGATCTGGGACCACGCGTACAAACCAAGTTGATTAAATCAAGCGCACTTATGAAAGGCTTTGTCGTCAACGACTACAATGACCGCTTCAAAGAAGGAGCAACAGAACTTGGTCAATGGCTTTCCCAAGGAAAACTCCAATACGAAGAAACCATAACAGAAGGCTTAGAAAACGTAACCGACGCCTTCCTCGGACTCTTCCAAGGCAAAAACATCGGCAAACAACTCGTCAAAATCGCAGAACCAGGCAAATAACTCTATGAGGGACGGACCTCCATATTCTCACCTAAATCCTGATAATATCAACGTTCAGGTATGAGTGAGGGAGGTCCGTCCCTCTTCCCTTTGCACATCCCCATGTTTACCCCTCCCCATTGAACGGGAAAAGGAGAAGATATGTTAAGAAACAGTCCTACAAGGAGGAGTAATCGTGAAGAAGTATCAGTTGTATATTAATGGAGAGTTTGTGGCTAGTACGTCGGAGGATACGTTAGACGTGATCAATCCTGCGAATGAGGAGAAGATTTCTTCCATTCAGATGGGAACGGAAGAGGATGTCAATCACGCGATTGATGCTGCTCATTCTGCTTTTCTTTCATGGGAGAAGGTCCCTTCCAAGGAGCGTGCTTCCTATTTATATAAAATTGCCGATAAACTGGAAGAACGGAAAGATCAATTTGTTCAGATGCTGACAGAAGAAAACGGGAAGACATTGGATGCCTCTGAGGGTGAGATCGAATTTGCCATTGAGTATTTCCGATACATGGCGGGTTGGGCGTTAAGATATGAAGGTGAAATCCTTGAAAGTGAGCGCTCGAATGAAAACATTCTTGTTTACAAAAAGCCGATCGGTGTCGTAGCAGGAATCGTCCCCTGGAACTTCCCTATGTTCATCCTCGCCAGAAAAGTTGCCCCAGCCATTGTGTCAGGCTGTACGATCGTGATGAAACCGAGTCAATATACACCAAATACCGCATGTGAGTTCGCTAAGATCATAGACGAGGTCGGGCTGCCAAAAGGAGTCTTTAACCTTGTAACCGGTAAAGGCTCAGATATCGGAAACCCAATGTCCAGTCACCCTAAAGTACGCATGGTGTCCTTGACGGGAAGCTACCCGGCTGGTTCAAAAGTGATGGAAGCAGCATCGAAGTCCATTACAAAAGTAAACCTGGAGCTGGGCGGTAAGGCTCCTGCCATCGTCACCAAGCATGCAAATATTGATCTTGCCGTTGAAAAGATCAAAACATCGAGAATCACCAATTCCGGGCAGGCATGCACAAACGCGGAACGAGTGTATGTCCACGAGGATATCGCAGAAGAATTCATCAGTAAAATGACCGAAGCGATGAAAAACACGACAGTCGGAGATCCGACAAACCGGGATAACGACATCGGACCTCTTGTGAATAAGGACCGCCTTGAAACCGTAACTGAAATGGTCAATAAAGCCGTTAAAAACGGAGCAAAAATCCTTACCGGCGGGAAACCGCTCAATATGGATAAAGGGTTCTACTATCAGCCTACCATTCTCGTAGATGTAAAACAGGATATGGAGATTATCCAGGAAGAGATCTTTGGACCGGTCCTTCCAATTATGACTTACAAGAATTTTGATGAAGTCATCGAGCTTGCCAACGATACCGAATATGGCCTTTCTTCATCGATCTTCAGTGGAAATCTTCATGAGATCATGAAAGCCGCTAATGAACTTCGATACGGCGAAACCTTCGTTAATCGTGAAAATTTCGAAGCCATCAATGGTTTCCACGCTGGCCGCGGTCAATCCGGAATCGGCGGAGCAGATGGAAAACACGGACTTAACGAATACCTGGAGACTCATGTTGTTTATCTTGAGTACGATGAAAACTATAAAGGATAACAACCAAAAGAATAGCCTGCCCGCTTTCATCTTAAAAGCGGGCAGGCTTTATCAATGGAGAGTTTCTCCCAACAAAAAAAGTCCTACTAAACAGTCAGGACTTTTCAAACCAATCACACAATATGATTAGGCTAGGATAAAGAAATTTGCTAAAGCGAGTAATAATAGAATAATAGCAACTCCAGAACTCATCCAAAGAATATCATTAAAATCCATTTTCAAATCGGCTAATTTGTCCTTGTTTAGCAACGAACTTCACTCCCTTGAAGATTTTCAATAAATCCGATGACTTTAAAAATTGAACGGTCTAATTTAGGGTCTGTAGATGTTGAACAATGTGAGCACTCGATTTGGTTGACATTCATCGTTGAACGGAATTCATTCTCACAGTGGGTGCACTCCAGTATATGTAAATCCTTTTTCTTACCTTGACGATCAAATTGAATGCGCTCTCTACCTTGGTTAATATAGCTCACTTTTCTCTCTCCCGTCGTGTGTTATTTAGTACATATTTACCCGATGGAAAGAACATAAAACATGATTTATCTGATTTCTTCAAGAAAATGGGCTTAACAGCACATTGGGGATTTTATAGAAGAGACAACTCAAGCCAAAAAAACAACCAGCTCATGCCGGTTGCTACAATCGTTTCTCCATAAAATACTGACTATGGCCCTTAGGAAAATCTTTAAGGACTCCGAATTCCTTATACCCTAATTTTTGATAAAAATGAGGGGCTTGAAAGCTGAATGTATCTAATATAACGAGATGACATTCTTTCTCCCTGGCATACGCTTCTATCTCGTAAATCAGTTTGGAGCCGAACCCTCCATGCCGGTAGTCATCTGCCACCCACAGAAAATCAACATGTAGATGATGCCAGAACATTTCTCCGACCACTCCGCCAACGATTTTATCCTCATCGTTCCTCATAACAAAACTGATTTGCTCCAGAGGCGTCTTCGTCTCCTCATCTATTTGTGACATATTGTGTTCGATTAACTTCTTACGTATGAAATCACTATCTTCCTGGATCCACTGTTTCACTATGTTCATTGGTGGCCCCTCCCTTCCCTCCTATTTTTTCCTATTATAATCCTTTCGTCAATTCCCTTTTTTCACAAAACAATGTTTAAGAGGGGTCTTTACCGTTTATATGAAAAGTAAGCATTCTATAAGGAGGAGTTCCATGTCTTTCAAAAAAACACTGAGCGTATTGGAAAACTTGCACTTACAAAAACCTGATAAATTATTGACTGTTTATTTGAATACTGACCGCAGCGACCACGATCAGCAGGGCGGTGAATGGAAGATTGCCCTTAAAAACGGGTTCAACCGCCTGGAAGAATACCTTGAAAGTGCTCCCGAGGAAAAAGAAAGGCTTCAATCAATCCGCCCGAAAGTTGAAAACTATGTATATAGTTTAGAACGTGAACTGCCGAGAAGCTTTATCATCTTCGCTTCAGCCGATAGTGGCATTTGGGAGACATTTGAGCTTCAAGTACCGGTTGAAACGAATTTTTATTGGGAGGAGAATCCTCCCCTGGATCAATTGAAATCCTTGCATGAAGAATATCCTTACACGGGATTGGTGCTTCTTCAGCAAAATCAAATCAAAATCCTCACCTCCGCATTTGGAGAGATTCAGTCCAGCGAATTTATGGAATTCGACTTAGAAACAGAGGATTGGCGAAAGCATGAAGGTCCCCACCACTCAGACGTTAGCATGGGAAGCGGCGGCGGAAAGGCCAATCAGCAGGAAGAATTCGAAAATCGCCTCAAAGCGAATCAACAACGCTGGTGGAAAAGTCTGGGCAATATCCTGGACAAAAAAGCCGCTGATGAAGAGTGGGAACGGATCTTACTCGTTGGCGATAAAGAAGAGGCCGCTGTTCTGGAAGACAGCATGAATAAAGAGGTTCATGAAACGATTGGCAAAAACTTGCTGAATGAAAATGAGCATAAAGTAGTGGAGAAGTTACTGGCTTAAAAAGTGCTTTAAAAGACCACTGTCCTTGGGATGAGACGGTGGTCTTTTTTTGGTGGTTATCCTCCATTCTATGTCTATCGCAAAATCCGCACACGACAACGACCAACCATCCCATAACAAAACAATTTCCTCAAAACAAGCACACGCCCCTCACATAGTCATACACTGAAATAAGGAGGTGTGTGTCCGTGCTTTCACGAATTAAATGGTTATCCTTTTCTATCGAATTGTTTTTGGCTGTTCCGATCTTTGGCAATATTGCTGGTGATGCGATTCCTTTTCTCCTGTGTTTAGTGGCTATTTGGCATGCGAGCGTGCTGTATATTTCAAGGTCAGAAGATCAGCCCATCCTTGGAAGTGCACTCGGTATCCTCGCTTCCTTCTTAAACTTTTTCCCGGTCATCCGATTGATTGCCCATGCAATCACTGCAATTGTACTTATTTTTGAAATCCAGAAGGCTCCTGGGATGGAGTGAGTTGCAAAAAACAAAGGATGATTCTCTGCAAAGAGAATCATCCTTTTCAGTTTGACCGTTACATTTTTTTACACGCACTTCTCCAAGGCCTTCTGCATATAACCCCGGGGCGAGCCACTCCCCCTTTTTGATTATGATCACATAATAAAAAACAGCAAAGCCCTCTCCAGACTTTGCTGCTCTCTACAACTCAAATTCCCATTCTTCACTTAATACCAGGTAAAAAAGGAGAAGGGTATCCTCAAGCTCCTCATACGTTTTATCCTGCATCTCTAATCCCAGTTTAGGATAGAGGATAAGGGCAAGCTTTTTGGTTAATTGGTTTCGTTCTGAAAGAGGGAGCTGAACAAATCGGTTGCTGTACGTTTTGACCAGATTCCATTCTTTCGCACCGAGCTGTTTTAGTTTCCGCTCTTCCACTATTAAGTTCTCTTTCCTTAAGCCGCGGCGGCGGATTTCCTTCTCGATTGCCTTTTCTTTTCGTTTTCCTTTGACGCGTCGCTCGTGGACAACAATGGTTCCGGCAACGAGATCCCCCACCCTCTTATGCTTAGAATGCAGGAAGATCATGACCATACCAATGAAATAGGAGACGGGAAGCATGTCGATGATTCTTAATAGATTACGAATGAAGCAGGAAAGGAGAGTGACGCTGTGTCCGTTTTCCTGCATCACCCGGATTCCCAGCAATCGCTTTCCTACCGTCTTTCCACCCCAGAAGTATTCTAAAGCAAAGAAATACCCCCAGTTGAGAAAGAAGATGGCGATGATGGCGATCCCCCATAGTGTCGAGTTGATTTCCAACATACTAAATATGCCATTATTCCCCGACGTCGCAAAAAACAAGAGCACAACGATCAGGACGTTTACGATTCCTAACAGCAGCTGATCAACCATCAGGGCTGCAGCCCGGCTGCCTAATCCTGCAGGTTGGAATTGCAGGGAAACATATTCCGGGGTTTTAATATCGACTTGTTCTTCATGCAATACAATCCCCTCCTAATGGATGAATTTACCTTTAATGGTTTCTATTTTTTTCTAAACTTACTATAATAAGAGATAAGAAATCAAAAGAACAAGTAGGTGTCACAATGAATGTGAAGCAATTTGTCAAACAGCACAGGGACGACTGGAATCAGTTAGAAAATCTCCTCGGAACCCTTCGCAAGAGGAAGAACACAACGGGCCCTGCCATTGATCAATTTAACCATCTCTATCAAAAGGCTGCCCAGAATCTTTCCTACAGCCAGACCTATTTTCCCGGAGAAGATGTAACTGATTATTTGAACGGCCTCGTATCGAAGTCTCACAATCTATTATATAAAGACCAAATCTCGAGTGGAAAACAGATTAGACATTTTTTCTCCACGACATTTATCGGATTACTGATTGAACAGTGGAAGTTCGTTGTCACGGCGATGCTTTTATTTACGATCGGTGCGATCGGTGCCTTTATTTCTGTCGTGAATGATCCTCTTCACCTATATTCCATTTTACCAGTTGAGATGTCTCAAGGGGTGGATCCTTCTAATCTAGGGAAAAGTGACGGACAAGTGGATTCTTCACTTATGTCGGCTGCCATTATGACCAATAACATCAAAGTCGCCTTCCTTGCCTTTGCCGGCGGTGTGACATTTGGCTTGTTGACGGTCTATATGCTTGTGTACAACGGAATCATTGTAGGTGCCCTGGCCGCTGTCTTCTGGCACCAGGGAATGAGCTATGAATTCTGGGCTTACATCGTCCCCCATGGCATGATTGAGCTGACAGCCATATTTATTGCAGGCGGCGCGGGACTCTTGATGGGCTATAAGCTCTTTGTACCTGGACGTTTCACACGAGGCTACCAATTAAAGCAGCAAGCAAAGCGATCCGTCCAGTTGCTCCTAGGGACGGTGCCCTTGTTTGTGATTGCCGGAATCATCGAAGGCTTCATTACGCCTGCTGCCATACCGCTACTCGCAAAATATATGGTTGCCTTCTTAACGGTCATCGGTCTGATTCTCTATATGACGATCGGAAAGCTTCGACTAAACAAAGCGATCCTACAGTAACCCCCGGTTCATCATATCAATATAGTAAGAAACAGCCGTTGCGGCCAGTTTCTCTTCACGGGCCTCCACCATCAGGAGGCCCTCTTTTTCCCACTTGGCTTTCTCCTTTTTCTTCACGAGCATCTGCTTCTGAGCCATACTCTTCATCATCGCCTGCTGAGAATCAACAGGCTCTGTCTTGATCCGGTTGACCAACGTTTCATCTTCTATCCCAATCGTTAAAAAGAGATGCTGCTTCCGGAGACGCTGTAAATAAAACAGGGCGCTGTTTTCATGAAGGAAGGTGTGTACGTCACTGAATAATAAGAGCAGACTCCGCTTTTTCTGAACCGTCTGAACATAGTGGAGGACGGCAGCATAATTGGATTCGGCTGCGTCTACTTCCAAATGATATATACGATGAAGAATCGTTTGCAGATGCGCCATCCCTTTTGCCGGAGGGATATATACCTTGACATCTTTACTGAAAGCAAGGACTGACACGTAGTCCCCATTTTGAAGAGCTGCTGCCGTCACGGTCAGTGCCGCCTCCAGGGATTTCTCCAACCGGTTTCCTTTTTTCAATTCCGCTCCCATCATTCTTCCGCAATCAATGAGAATCGTAATGTACTTACCATGCTCAGGTTCATATTCATTGGTCATCACTTCCCGGAGCTTTGCGGTTTGACGCCAGTTGATCTTTCTTGGATCGTCCCCGAGCACATAATTTCTAATCTTGGAGAATTCTCCAGAACCGCTTTGTTGCTTACGGATTTTTACCCCTTCATACAGTAGAAACTGCTGAGCACTTTCCAATACTTTTTTCGTTTCGGTGAGGTCTGGAATGACTTTCACCCCATCATGGAGCTCCACTGTTTTTTGTTTTTCCCATAAACCGAGGGAACTCCGATAGCGAAGATACAACTTCGTCAGGTTATAGTCTCCCCTTACCGGTGTCACCACATCATAGGTAAGGGTACCTGATGAACCCTGTGCAAGCTTCCCTTCTAAGGGAAAGTATGCTTGAAAGCTTTGCGGGGTACCATCCAGAATCCGAAACTCCATGCCACGGGAAGATCTGTTTATAATTTCCAAATTAACGACATAATCCAGACCCCTTTCCATTTGATCCGGAATATGGCGCTTGACGTCTACTTCCTTTTTGGATGGCGACAGAGTCAGGTCAATGAGACTCACGACGATAAATAAGCCGTTCAATACAAAAATGAGTGTCCATGTCAGTCCAATAAACGTTCCTGCAAGCAGGATGACAGAAAATAGGAGATACGAGATCAACAACTTCGCCGTCGGCAAAATCCCCTTATCTTGGAACAGGAATCGACCCAACAAGTTCTTGGATGACTTGGTCAATGGTCACTCCCTCCAATTCTACGTGAGGAGATAGCTGTATGCGGTGTCTAAGGGCAGGTCTTGCCACGATCTTGATATCATCAGGTGTGACATAGTCACGTCCTGACAGATAGGCCCATGCCCGTCCCGCTTTTCCAATCGAGATCGCCGCCCTTGTACTTGCCCCGAAGCGGATCGATTCCGTTTCACGGGTCTTTCTCACAATCTGCATAATATAATCCAGCACCGCGTCACTAAGTGTGACCTCCCCGATTTCCCTTCTGATGGAAAGGAAGGTTTCCATATCGAGAACCGCCCCCACATTTTCCGCATAATGATTCTCGATCACTTGTTTCAATACGTTTTTCTCTTCTTCAAAGGTTGGAAAATCTATGTCCAGCTTAAACAGGAATCGATCCTGCTGGGCCTCAGGTAGCGGATAGGTACCCTCAAATTCAATCGGATTCTGGGTCGCTACCACGAAAAACACCTCTTCAAGAGGATACGTTGCCCCTTGGATCGTCACTTGCTTTTCCTCCATGGCTTCGAGCAGGGCAGCCTGGGTTTTGGCCGGTGTCCGGTTGATTTCATCAGCTAATAACACATTTGTGAAAATCGGTCCTTTGATCGTTTGGAAACTGCTATCCTTCATATTGTAAATCGTACTACCCGTGATATCACTCGGTAACAAATCCGGTGTGAATTGAATCCGGTTAAAGCTTCCCCCGAGTAACTGGGAAAGAGTCTTGACCATCTGTGTCTTCCCTGTGCCAGGGACTCCCTCTATCAGCACATGCCCCCCTGCCAGAATGGAAGACATCAAGAGTTTAAGATTCGTACTCTGTCCTACAATGCGCTCTTCATATTTCTCCATTAAGGATGTGATTTCTGGTTTCAACGATCCTCCACCTCTTTCCTGAATAGTTCTATTTTTTTCGACCATAGTACGTATTCCTGTTTACTGATGCGTTCTTTCTCTAATACAGCTCCTATCCCCGATAAAAACGCAGCGATTTCTTTCTTAGAAACGGTTGATAATTTCCGTTCTAACGGTTCGTTCAATTCCAACCATTCCTTACTCGTCGGAATTCCCCACCGTTCCTGGAACAGAACTCTGACATACTCGGCTTGAATCACTAAAGATTCTTTGTATTGGCGCCCTTTTAAGTACCAGGCTGAAAGCGCCTTGATTCGTTCATCACTGAATCGGACCGTCTCTTCCCTCGGTATGAGAATACCTCCAAATCGTTTTCCACTCATCCAGAGCCAAAGGACTGTGAGGATCAGCAATTGAAGGATTAAAAGCAACAGCCACTGGGGATAAAGGCTAGTAAGGCTTGCCTCACTCTCTCCCCCGTGAAGGTATTCATCGACGAGAATCGTTTTCCCGTCGGCTCCACCGCTTTCTAATAGAGTGAGAACCAGCGGAAGATGATCACTATCAAGAATATTCCCGTTCATGACCCATCCCGGTGAAGTAGAGACAATCAATTGACCCTTTCCCATAGGAGAGCTGTAGGCAATCGTTCCATCCCGATCATCCAATAGAACGGTATCGCCATCCGACGTTTCTAATCTTGTGTCTGATAATAGATCTGTTTGATATGTATTTCCTTTTCCATCACGGATAAGCGGATCGCCCATCCCTTTCCCTATTAAGACCGTCTTCGTGTCAAACATCCCTTTTGGATTATCCTTTAGAAGAAGAATCGTATTCCCTGCTTTCATGAATTTCTCGTAAGCTTCCATTTCTTCTTGTTCAGGGATTGAAAACGGTTCTATCATAATCAGTAATTGATCAGATTCAGCCGCAGGCAGCCTATCAGGTGAAAAAGACCAGCGTTGTATAGAAACACCTTCGTTTTCCAAATAGGTATAAAGGGCTTTTATTCCAGAAGGAGAGGGAGACTCGGAAACATAGGCTGGATACTCCTTAGGCTTTTCAGGAGAAAGAAATACACCGATGATGATAAATAAGCTTAGAAGTGTGGTGAGCCAGACCCACGCCTTTATATTTGTTTTCAATGCTCTTTCCTACCTCCTTTCTCTTATGAGTAAGGTTGTGAATCCGTTTCATGCTCCAACCAGCTTAGAGCTTCCTGTTTATAGGGAAGATACTCGTCTTCCTCCAATTCCCGCTCACCATAGGCCACCTCATCAAACAGAAGTGCCAGCCTGTAGAATCGCTCTGCCCAGTCTCGGTTCACTTTGCGCAGTTCATCATAGTACTCCCAATTTGTTTTCCAAACCTTTGCTTTGAGATAGTCTCTTTCATGAAAGTATAAAAGGAGGCACAGGAACATATGACGGGTTGCTTTCGAATAATCTTTGAGCCCCTCTTGTTTATAAGCTTCTTCTAAATGTCTATCATAGGACCACTCCATCTCATTCATGGATTGAAGTGGTTTATTCAAACGGAATTTCCGTTTTCGGACTCCGTTTTGAATGGCGAAGAATGCAACAACGAGGAGAATGGCCACTACAATGACAATCAACGTGATAAGGATGCCCGATGCCGCGCCGCCAGTCGGTTCAAGAGAAGGGAACAGTTTTTCCAGCTGTTCTGAAAGCCATTCCTTTGCCTTCCCCCACCATTTGGCAAGCAGTCCCTGAGACTCATCATGATAGGCCTTATATTCCTCCCCATCCAAGATTTCTTCTAATTGATCCCTTCCTCTGTTTTCATTCAACACTTTCTTCACCTAGCTTTCAGATCAAAAGCCCAGAAGCATGAAGCCCCCGTAGCCAGACTGGATACTTCATTCTTTCACAGAAGCATGATTCTATTGAATCGTGTTATAATCATCGATCATTTCATTTAAATCATCTGCGTCATGTCTCGTTTTAAGGTCAAGGAACATAACCCCGAAACCAACGGCAAACAACATCGACGTAAATAAAGACACAACGTTTACAATCATTCCGTACAGGACACTATTCCCTAATACCAATCCAAACGTTAATTCGAAGACTGAGCTTACGATTCCAACGATCAAGCCGAAGACAATGAATAATAAAAGAAGGACCCATCCACGCTTCTTCGTCAGCCTCCAGCTCCTGCCGAGACCAGGTGCGTCATTTTCTATGGCTGCCGCTCCAAAATAGAAGCTCCAACGCGTTAAGAAGTAAGCTACCGCAACCGCGAATGCAAGCACCAGGACAATTCCGGCGACCACAAACCCGACGCCCGGCTCCAGAAGAACAGCACCGAATAATCCGGCAAAACCAAATATGAAAATCGGAACAAATACGATACCGAATATAATTACTCCAAATAAAAGGCTGCTTCCGATAATCGGCCAAAAACGGGAGAATGCCTCCTTGATCACAAGCTTCACCGAAAATTCTTCATTCTTTCTCATATGATTCAGGGCAAATAAAATCGCCGCTTGAGCGATTGGAGCGAGGATTATACTGATAAGTCCAATAAGACCTGTACCAAGCTCCGCTACCAGATTCACTTCCGGACCTTCTTCAGTAAATTCGCCTGAAAAGCTGTTGACAATCCCATCGAACCAGGTTTCCCCTGTGCCAACAGTCCTAAAGAAGCTAACCCCTGCTGCCAGTTCGATGAGTGCCTGCAGTAAATAAACAGGCCCTAACAGAATAAGGAAAATAAGAAAAAAGTCTTTAAAGCGGTTCTTGCTTAATCGAAATGTGTGGTCCAGTATTTCACCGAACCCTTTAGGCTTACTAAATTTTGCGTTCACGTCATATCCCCCTACAGGTTATTTTTCAATATTTGACAATATATCGCTTATTCTACCATTATTCCTCCTTCCGTTGATGAAAGTTTTGTATTTTTTTCACTCTTGTTACCAAAATGCACCAAGCCTTATTAGATGTATATTTCACGCTTGGATTCTCATGCTTGCCATTTTGGGGAAGGAAATCCGCTAGCTTTCTTCTTTCTATACGAAAAAGTGACCCAAAAAGTTTTCTTTTTGGGTCACTTTTTCCTTTTTATTTAGCTAAGTCATGTTTAAAAGCATAAATCACAGCCTGGGTCCGGTCCTGGACTCCGAGCTTAGAGAGGATGTTGCTCACATGGGTTTTCACTGTTTTCAGGGCGATGAATAATTCATCGGCAATTTCCTGGTTCGTTTTCCCTTGTGTCATGAGGAGAAGGATTTCCAGTTCGCGGTTAGTGAGCTCTTCATGGGGATGAGAAACGGTCTTTTGTCTCATGCGTGTCATCATTTTCCCTGTGACTTCCGGTTCGAGAATCGATTGGCCGTTGTACGTCTTACGTACCGCTTCGGCAATTTCACTCGCTTTCGATGTTTTCAGCATATAACTGACCGCGCCGGCTTCCAGGGCCGGGTACACCTTATCATCATCCAGGAAGCTGGTGACGATGATGATCTTTGCATCCGGCCACTCTTGAATGATCTCCTTTGTTGCCTGAATGCCATCCATTTCTTTCATCACAAGATCCATGAGAATAATATCCGGCCTCAGCTCCAGGGCAAGATGGACACCTTCTTTCCCATCCGACGCTTCCCCCACGACATCAATATCCGCCTGAGCAGATAGATAAGAAGAAACCCCTATCCTTACCATTTCATGATCGTCGACAAATACCACTTTAATCATTTTTTTCACCTTCATTCTCCACAACGGGAACCTTCACTTCCAAACGTGTTCCCTTATTTGGTACACTGATGATTTTAAACGTACCGCCGATTTCAATGGCCCGCTCCCTCATATTCTGAAGCCCATAGGAACTTGTGACCTTCGATTCGTTCGCATCAAAGCCCTGACCATCATCCACTACCCGTAAAATAATAATGGATTCTCTTTTTATCAATCGAATATCCAAGGAAGTCGCCTTCGCATGTCGCAGGGTGTTTGACACCGACTCCTGCAGAATTCTGAAGAGATGATCTTCGATTCCTTTATCAAGACTCATGTCTTCTATTTTCCACTCAATATCAAGGGGTACCTTCTGAGCCAATTCGACCAACAGCTCCTTCATTCCTTCTTGAAGATTCTTTCCTTTTAACGCAACGGGGCGAAGATGAAGGAGGAGAGCCCTCATTTCAAGCTGAGACTGATGAATCATCTGCTCCACCATGCCCAGCTGCTTTTCTTCATGAGGCGTTCGACCAGTTGAGGGTGTTTCCGTGATGGCTGACATCAGCATGGATGCTGCAAATAGTTGCTGACTGACCGAGTCATGTAATTCTCTCGCCAAACGGTTCCGCTCCTGGGAAACGATTTCCTGGATTCTCTTTTCCTGCTCCTCTGCCTTTTCATTGGCAAGTTTCTGGGAATATCGCGCTTGATCCGTGAGATGCTTCCCTAACGCATCGACCTTTTTCCAAACCTGCTGCACTTCCGAGGTTGCCGTTTCCGGAAAGTTGATCGTGCGGCCCTGCTCCACATTCATCAGGGCATCTTCAATCTCCCTTAACTGCCGTTTATCCCTCAACCCTGTCCGGATGCCGAACACAATTCCGATAAAAATACTTACAACGAGGATAAAACCTGCTCCCGGTATATCCATAATCTCTACTTCCCATAAGAGGGACCAATCCTCCAAGGGATACAAATAAAAATATGACAGCGATAAAAAGATCACCATCCCAAGGGAAAAAAGAATACCTGCAACAATCTGCTTACTGACTGTGCTCATATTCTCTTCACCTCTAAATCCCCGATCCACATCGAGGTGACAATCTTCACACGCTGGACAGCCGTATCATATCCTGGAGTTTGGTAATAAAGGGACTGATTGATCGCTTTCGGCTCCACTTCTTCAAAAACCTCAATTGAACCGGCAAGTACCGAGTGATGCACACTCACTTCCACATCATACGGAATCAATATTTCAATATTGCCTAATATGTTTCGAATCGAAACGACGGACGTCCCTTTAGGAAGAACCGTATTTCCAATATCAATGACCGAGTCTCCGATCACACCCTGGATGTTGATATCATTCCATTCATATACGTCTTCCGGAGTCCGTTTCGGCCCGAACCATTCGTTTTGAAGAGCGGACTTTTTCATGACGAGCGGTTCTTTGGTTTGGGTGAACGTTTCCTTAATCGTCGGAGTGATGTATTTAGGATGTTTCTTCGAATCAGCAAAACGGACAATGATAAATATAAGAATGGCAAACAATAAAAATTTAAATGCTACGGTATTAAAGATATTGACCGCTAAGCTGATAATCCCAAACCACAACAGAATCTTTCCAAGAGTACTCGGAAGCTTCTTTCTTCCAATATAGATACAGAAGGCCGCAATCGAGAGAAAGACGAGAACCCCCCCGTCATAGAATGATACTTCCAACAGTATTAAAAGGGTTCCTATTAAAATGATCCAGCTGATCCCATCTGAGCGTAAACGATTGAACAAGGGGGCTCCTCCTTTCTGGTTATGTATTTATATCATATTTTCTGATTCTAGATTATAAATCCGAAATCCAAATTATATTTCCTCATTCCGGTTAAAAAATCATTTATCCGGACTATATTTGATGATAAAACGGGGTGAACCCATTTGGGCTCCCCCTTTTTTATCGTTACTATTCGTTTTCTTAGATTAGAATACCATGTTTTACGAAGGAATGGCTTCCGTTTCCTCTTTTTTCACTTCTTTTTCTAATTTAGCGATCTTCGCGTCGATCGTATTTCGATAATAAGAGGAATTCACACCATGCTCTAAATGATCTAAGTAAGTTTCAATTTCATCGAATTTAGAGAACGCCTGGTTGTTATAACCTGAAGACGATTCAAGCACAGAATTCACCTTGTTATGGGCACGGGCGATATTCTCTCTTCCCATCAGCTCCATTCGCTTGATGTACATATCCTTCAGCTTGTGCTTCATTTCTTCATATTTTCTCTCAAGCTCTTCAAGCTCTTTCGTTGCTTTCAACTTTGATTCCTGGATACGGACTGCACGCTCCTCATAGTATTTTTGTTCCTGCAGGGCAAATTCATACAGACCTTCTTCATTTGCCTTCGATGCAACCTCAGCCTGGTATTTTCGTTTGTCGGCTAAAGCAGAAGCCTGCTGATACTCTTTCTGGAATTCTTCTTTTAATAGATATTGTCTTTCAACAAGCTTACTTACTTTTTCTACTTCCTGCTCACACTGTCTTAAATAATGATTCAATACGGCTATTGGATTTTTCTTTTCCTTTTTATCTAATGCTTCGTGCAGGTCGGACATGACTGTATTTTTAATTCGTTGAAATAAGTTTGCCAAGTGTAATCTCTCCTTTAGTTTTTTAATTGTGACCATTCTCTTTCAAAATTAGTGAATGGATCCGATGATTTTTCTTCTATAATGACTTCTTCTTTTTTCCAGTTCTTGTAGATCACATACAGAACGTATAGAGCAACCAATCCGATGATCGCCGGGAAGTTGGATATCGAAGCACTAAATGCAGCAAGACCGATCAGTGCCCATAAAATTTTCTTCATTGTGGAATCTGTTTTCACAAACCCTTTAAAGCTGTAATACATGATCACTAAAGAGATGGCGAGCCCTACAATCGGTCCCAAATTGGCAAGCAGGACAATGGCTGCAATCCCTCCGGCTAAAAGCAATCCGAATTTCTTCATATGTTGTTGCCTCCTTTCTTCTTCATGTCTCTATCCTACCTATTTTCCGGATCTCCCATAACGAGCCAGAGCTTTATTTTCGTATCAGACTTGAGGCTTAGGATAGGTAGGACTTGTCGTTTTATTGATGTTTTGGTGAGGGGCCGCGAAATTTGTCGTTTTTTTGAAGAACAGTCGATATATTGAAAATACGGTTAAAAAAATGAAAGGACGGTTTATCAACCTTTATAAAGGTCGATAAACCTGAATACCAGCCGATAAACCCATAACAATCGTTCCACTCAAAATAAGGTCCGTCCCCCAAATGGGAACGGACCCTACAAGCATTATTCTGTTAACTCAAGAAATTCTTCCACATCCGCAATGCATAGCTTGATACCTTTTTCCCAGAAGGCTTCTTTGGTGATGTCTTCACCGAGGTGCTTCATCGCAAGTTCTTCGACATTCATGACTGCTGTGTCACGCAGTAACGCCATGTATTTATCCTCATAGCTTTCATCTGACTCCAGGGCTTTGGCGTAAATACTCAGCGAGAACAAGTATCCAAAGGTGTACGGGAAGTTATAGAACGGTACTCCTGTAATATAGAAATGAAGCTTCGATGCCCAGAAGCGCGGGTGAACCTCTCCAATGGAGTCAGAGAATGCTTCCTTCTGAGCGTCCACCATCAGTTCGTTGAGTTTATCAGCAGATACAATCCCCTTCTTACGTTCTTCATAGAAACGTGTCTCGAATAAGAAACGGGCATGGATGTTCATGAAGAACGCGACACTCCTCTGCAGTTTATCTTCCACCAGGGCAATCTTATCTGCCTTCGTCTCGGCTTCTTTTACGGCAGCATCGGCGACAATCATTTCGGCAAAAGTGGATGCGGTCTCGGCAACGTTCATGGCGTAGTTACGATTCAATGTGTGCATCGGTTTTAATGCGTAGGAATGAAACGCATGCCCTAACTCGTGTGCAAGGGTGGAGACATTCGACATAGAGCCTGAATACGTCATGAAAATGCGGGATTGATCACTTAACGGGAAGGATGTGCAGAATCCACCGGGACGTTTTCCTGACCGGTCCTCTGCTTCGATCCATTGGTTCTCAAAAGCCTTTTCAGCAAACTGGGCCATCTCTTCACCAAAACGGGAGAACTGCTTCAGAATGAATTTTGCCCCCTCATCATATGACATGGTGCCCGTCGACTCTGCCACGGGTGCGTCCAGATCATACCAATCCAGTCGTCGGTCTTTCCCGATTAGTTTCGCTTTTCTTTCCAGGTATTGAACGAAAGGCTGCTTGTTCTTTGAAATAGCGCCCCACATGGCATCCAGTGTTTCTTGCTTCATACGATTATATTCGAGAGGTTCCTTCATCAATTCGTCCCAGCCACGCTTTTTATAGACATTCAATCGAAAGCCGCCCAGGTGATTAAGTGTCCGTGCAAAGAGTTCTTCATTTTGTTCCCAGGTTTTCTCTAATTTTTCAAAAACCTCTTTACGTGTGCGCTCATCCGGACTTGAAAGGAGATTATTAGCCTGACCGACCGATAGTTTTTTTCCATCGTGCTCAATCTCCATGGCCCCTACAATCGTGTCATACATTTGGCCCCAGCCGTGATAGCCGTCGACAGCTAACGCCTGGATAAGTGACTCCTCTGTACTTGAAAGTTTATCTTTCGCTTTTTGTCTCCACTCGTTCAAGACAAACGTGATCTCACTCAGTTGATCATGCTGAAGCAGCTCATTCCAGATTTCCTCTGTACAATCTGAAAGCTGCTGCTGAAACTTTGTAAAAGTAGAAGAAAAGTCGGCACTTAGGCTCGTCACTTCTCCGCGAAGAGAATCTGCTTTCCTGTCATTCATATTTTGAGCTTCCAGACAGCTTACGAAGGCACCTGCCTGACGCAGATACAACATCACTTCTTTTGCTTCTTCAATAAGCTTCCACACCAGGTCAGCATCACTAGCCGATTGAGGCGGATGGAATGCCAGTGCATTGTCTGCAAAGTCATTTTTCTTTTTTCCTAAAGTATCGAGATGCTTTCTGAATTCCGGTGATTCACTTCCTCCTTGGAAAAAAACATCTAAATCCCAAACATCCGAATATGTATGATTTGTACGGTCCATAATGTCCCCCTAATAAATTTTCTCATTGTCCCTATCTATTTCTAATTCTCGATAAATTCCTTAAATCCTTCCTGATCTTTCACTAATCCTTTATCCCTAACTCTCTACATTTGGTTTTTAATATGACAAGCGTGGAATTGTATATTACACCACTACTACAGGGGGGATAATCAATGAAACTGATCTTGAATATTTTAGCATTCGCTTTAGTCATTGTGATGAATACGCTGGCTGTTACTTTGCCTTTAAATAATCAATCAACGGGGGAAATCAGTGACAGGCTCGATATCATGATTACTCCGGCGGATTATGTCTTTTCCATCTGGAGCCTGATATATCTGCTGCTCGCTATTTGGATCATCCGCCAGTTCCCTAAAGACAGAAGAGATCTTCCCCTTTATAAGGAAACAAGCGGACTATTCATCCTGAGCTGCTTATTGAATTCAGCATGGATATTCGTATGGCACTACAATTACTTTCTCGTTTCGGTATTTATCATGATTGGACTTCTTTTAACTCTAATTGCCCTTTATAGACGGGTGAAGAGTACAGGTCCCTCCCTCCTGGATATAGCCCCTTTTTCGCTATATTTAGGATGGATTTCGGTTGCCACGATTGTGAACATTACGTATTATTTGACGGACATCGGCTGGAACGGATTCGGCATTTCGGAAATGGTGTGGGCTTATCTCGGACTGTTTGTTGTTACGGTACTTGCTTTCTGGTCCCGCATCGGGCAGCATGACATGCTCTATCCGCTTGTGTTTGTTTGGGCATTTGTCGGTATCGGAGTAAAGAACATGACAGAACACTCAACCTATTCCTATACTGCCTACGCACTCGCCATTATCATCCTCATCTTTGACCTGGTCTACAAGCGAACACGACATTCATAATGTACACGAAGGTCCGTCCCTCGGGTATAGGAAGCCTTCCGATGACTTACATTAAGTGATAGGGGGTGTGTTGTATGAACCAGCAGAAGAGAAACGTCACTCGTTCCGGAACGGATATTGATGAGGTTAAACGACTCAATCAGCATTCAGGGCTGACGTATAATCAAGTGAAACAGTTACTGGGGGAACAATATAAGGGAAAGAAGTAAAATTCCGCAAAAAGAAAGCGTCGACTTAGTCGGCGCTTTCTTGATTCGTTTCATTTTGAGCTTTTATGATTTCTTTTTCACGTTGTACCGTAAGTTTCTCCTGAATCTTATTCTTTTCCTTACAGGGCTGAGTGAGACTGACAATCACATCTCCCTGCTCAATCTTAGGTGAAGCACCTTCCGTAAAGAACTCGATTCTGCCTGTAGATTTAAGAGCAAACATCAACAATGTGTTTTCATCCCGCTCCTGCAGATAAGATTCAAAGGTGTACTTTTCAGTAATATTCGTTTTTCTAAATACGTCTCCCCGTTCGACACGTTTGTTCAGCTCTTCCCATGTCACGTGGTTTTGGAAGAGGATCCGTCCGCCAATCGTATGAACCATGTCTTCAAGATCATCGTCCCGCTGGCTTCGCAGGCTCAGTTGGAAGAGGTTATTACGGCCGATCTCAGGAACAAATGTCGTACAGACAAGAGCGTTGTAAGAATCAAGCTCCGTAGCCGCAATCATGTACTCATAAGGCGTCATATCCAGATAGTATTCTGTTTGTTCGGAAAGGATTTCACCACGGTAGAATGGGATCCCTGCTTTTCTGACTGAAAACAATCGCTGCCAGGATGAATCCGAAATTAAAACCGGAATCTTCAGGTCTTGAAGGGTTTTGGCAAATTCAGTACTGAATTTACTTCCTCCCACAATCATAACTCCCGGTCTTTCATCAATGGCAAGGTCCAATTTTTTCGCCAGCCATTTAATGGAGAAGCCATGTGCACATACTGTAGAGAAAACAAGAGCAAAAGTCAGGGACGTCAGTATAGCCGCATCCTCAAAGCCTTTCTCTAATAGTACTGAAGCAAAATAACTAGAGACGGTCAGTGCGACAATTCCCCTTGGGGCAATCCAACCGACAAGCAATTTCTCCTTATTAGTGAGGTCCGTCCCTATTGTAGACAACCAAATCGATAATGGTCGGACGATGAAGAGCATAAGCAGGACGAATGCGACGATGTTCCAGTTAAAGATTCGTAAAAGCGTGTCTACGGTTAAGGATGCCGTCAGCATAACAAAAATGGTAGAAATGAGCAGAACCGAAATGTTTTCTTTAAAGTGACGCATATCATCGATGGATGAGATATGCATGTTTGCAAGGGTCATCCCCATTGCTGTGACGGCTAATAGTCCTGTTTCATGTGTGATCTGATCTGAAACTGTGAAGCAGGCAAGAACCAGTGCAAATACAACAGGTGATTTCAAGAACTCCGGTACATGTCCATTTTCAAAAATGAAACCTGTGAATTTCCCTAGTGCCCATCCAAATACAACGGCAAATAAAGAAGCTGCAAAGAATAGTAATAGGGTTAATCCTGTTACGTCATCGCTTATTAAAAAGTTAATAATTTCAAAAGCAAATACTGCGAGAAGTGCACCGAATGGATCAACCACTATCCCTTCCCATTTCAGGATAGCCGCCGGTCTTGGTTTAAGCTTTGCCTGTCTGAGCAGCGGTAGAATGACGGTTGGACCCGTAACGATAAATAATCCACCTATCACAAAGGAAACAGCCCAGGATAAACCCGCCACATAGTGAGCGCCGAGTGAACCCAAGATCCAAGCGAGTAGAGCTCCAAATGTCACAATTCTAAATAAAGGCTTGCCTAATCCCTTTACCTCTCGAAAATTAAGATTTAAGCTTCCTTCAAAAAGAATGATGGCAACCGCCATTGATATAATGGGTTTGAATACTTCACCAAAATCGTCCTTTGGATTAATGAGACCAAATATAGGTCCTACCAGCAATCCAACAATCGACATGATGACGATGGCAGGAAGCCTGAATCTCCAGGCAATCCATTGGGAAGCGATCCCGAGTACTCCGACTAACATGATGTTGAATAAAATAGAATCGATCATAGCTTTCTCCTTTGAAGGTTATGAAATCAGCCATCATAACAGTAGATAGTATGTACATGTTACCAGAATAAAAGATTTGTCCCTCTTTGTGCAAAACAAAGAGGTTCAAAAGGGCACCTCTGTTTTTTATAGTTTACATTTTAATTGCTGATTTTAACCAGAGAGTCGTTTCCAATTCTCTACATATCGTAAAGTAATGAAGCATGGTAATGAGGACAGCTCCTGCGTTCATGCCAAGAATGACTCCTTCCATTCCAAAACGGGATCCAAGCAAATAGATCAATGTAAAAGAAAATACACTCGACCATACGGTATGAAGGAGAGCATCCTTCACCAATCCCAATCCGATCAAAAAGGCTTGGAGTGGAAACACCAGGAAATGAAAAAGAAAATACGGCCATAGCAGCTTCAAATAATAGGCCGATGCCACAGAATGAAAGAACGTTTCTGTAATATAGTCTCCAAGCAAGTAGTATATGAATACTGCAGGAATACCATATCCTAATGTAATCCACATTACCTGCTTAAGATGGATCAGGATTCCATCAAGGTCCTTTGATGACACTTTTTCCGATACAGTCGGAATTAACACGATTAACATCGAAAAGGCAATAAATGATGGGAAGAATCCGATGGTAAGGGCAATTCCAGCCAGCATCCCGAAATGCTCATTCGCTTCCAGCGCCCCCATACCTGAAAGAACTAAGGCCCATTTGATCAAAAATGGCTGAACCGCATGGGTGAGAGCGTGGAATATCCGCAGCACAGTCGTCGGAATCGATACAGATAATACTGACTTTCTCATTTCAATTGTTGATAATGTAGAATGGCTCTTCTTTCTATTACCCCTAATCTCGAGTACGTAAGCATGAATTAAATAAACAAAGACAACCACTTCACTGGCAATCAGCGTCCCAAGGGCTATGAAGATCGACGCATTGATACCAAAAGATAGAAAATTATAGATCGAAACCAGTAAAAATAGCTGAATTCCTTTACGCAGAAAATTAGCTACTGCAATTTTGCCCATCTGCTGGATTCCCATAAAATAGCCTCTCGTAATCGAAGTAAACGCCACAATGGGAATGACAATCAAAATGAGCCAGCGAATCCCTGGGTGGTATCCTTCAAATAAAGGAGTCCAGGCATATATGAGGACCATGAGAATTAAAAGAATACACGTCGTGATGACCGCAAATCGAAAAGCATAATGAAGCATGCCCCGATGATACTTTTCTTCCCGTTCGGCAAAGAACTTCGAAAGACTGATCGGCAGCTCCATACTTGATAAAATGACAATCAGAAACACAGTCGGCAGAATCGACATATACGAGCCAAGACCAGCCTCTCCAAGCTCTCGAGCCAAAATCATATTGATCACAAACTCCAAACACTCACCTAAAAAAGCCGTCACCACCAGCACCAATGTACCTCTTAAAAACAAACTCATATGTTTTGTACCCTGCCTTTGTTTTAGATGGTCTATTGTATGATGGTTGTCCGGGGAATATGTGAAGTGGTGGCGTGTAGATCATCGGGGTAACATTAAACTTTTGAATCCTACTAAGGAGTACTTACATAAAAATGAGAGGATGGTCACGAGGTTGTTGTGGGACTCTCAGGCAAACTTTCGGCACTTTCGTCGTTTGTTGCGCCAAATTGTGAACATTCTTCAACAAATACCCCTTCCTCTAAATAAAAATCACGAAAAAAGCAGCCCCTCAACAGGACTGCTTTCCTCAACTTACCCTTTTACTGTCTTTCGCTTACGTCCACCGATTTTCCCTTTGATTTTCATCAGGATTTCATACACGATCGGCACAACAACAAGTGTTAATAGTGTAGAACTTGTCAGGCCGCCAATCACAGTTACACCAAGTCCTTTCGAAATCAATCCGCTTCCTTCAAGACCTAATGCCAACGGGAATAGGGCCCCGATTGTCGCAATAGCTGTCATAAGGATCGGGCGAAGTCGGGTGGCACCGGCTTCCAGTAACGCTTCCCTTGTTGATAGACCTTCGTTTTCTTTATGAATCACCCGGTCAATCAGGACGATTGCGTTGGTTACAACGATACCAATCAGCATGAGAGCACCAATCATGGAGGAAATACTGATCGTTTCTCCTGCGATCAAGAGTCCAACCAATGCCCCGATGATCGTAAATGGTAGCGAGAACAGAATGGCAAACGGCGCAAGACCTCCGCCGAACGTGATCACGAGGATCAAGTACACAATGGCAATGGCTGCGAGCATCGCTAATCCTAATTGTGTGAAGGATTCCTGGATGTCTTCTGTTACTCCACCCATGTCTACATTGATACCGGCTGGCAAATCGAGTTCTTCGATTTCTTTTTGAATATCTTGCGAAGCTTTTGATACATCATCCGATTTTAATTCTCCGCTCACTTGAGCAAATACTTTTCCGTCCCTTCTTGAAACAGTATCGGATGTCTTACCTTCTTGAATTTCAACGACGTCTTTAATCGGAACTTCAATGCCCATTGGTGATTGGATTGTTTTATCCGTCAAGTCGTTGATACTTTCGTATTCTTCTTTTTCAACGTCTAGATAGACATTTACCTCTTCTCCATCTTTTTCAATGGTGGTGAGGACCGGACGCTGACGTGTCTGACCAAGTTCCATGGCGATTTGACCGGCTGTCAGGCCAAGCTCACTCAGCTTTTCCTGATCTGCGATGAACGAATACTCATCGTACGATTCAGAGATACTTGATCCCACTTTTTTGAAATCATCTTTATCTTTCATCATAGCCTGAATATCGTTCACAACAGGTTCGATTTCTTTCAGGTTTTCACCGTACACATACACGACAATTTCATTGCTGCCGGCACTAGCGGAGAAGTCTTGTGAAGCCCATTCCCCTTTATCTGTTGTTTCTTGAAGTTTTTTAATGACTTGTTCTTTTTCTTCAGAGAAATTCTCTGTATCGTCGCTATATTGAACATAGAATATTGCATTGTTTGAGCTTCCCGGACTCATTGGGTTCTCTCCTCCAACCGAGTACTGAATCGTTTCAGCCCCTTTACGTCCTTGGAAATACTCTTCTGCATCTTGAGCGATTTGATTTACATCTTCTTCTGTTTGACCGGGCTCTGGTTTATACGTTGCCATGATCATCTTTTCTTCATCTGATGGCAAGAAACTCACACCGATGAGCGGAACCAGGAACAAGCTTCCGACCAGCATCGCGATAGCCAGGAGTGACGTGATGATTTTATGGTTCAGCGTCCAGTTTAATACGCCCTTGTACCAAATCGCTAAACGGCTTTTCTTTTCCACATGCTTCTTCCCGACACCTTTTTTAAACATGGAGTGAGCAAGCATCGGCACAATCGTTACTGCCACTAGAAGTGAAGCCAAAAGGGCAAACACGATCGTTAAGGCGAATGGAAGGAATAGTTCCCCGATCATTCCTTGAACCAATCCTAATGGAAGGAATACAGCGATCGTTACAATCGTGGAAGACGCGATCGGAACGAACATTTCCTTCGTTGCTTCCCGGATCAATTCTTTTCCTTTCAGCATCTCACCTTTAAGGGACATCCGTCGGTAAATGTTCTCTACTACAACGATGGAGTCATCAATGACACGTCCAATCGCTACAGTCATAGCTCCAAGAGTCATAATATTTAACGTGATATCCATCTGTTTTAAAAGTAAAATCGCAATTAACAACGATAATGGAATCGATACGACGGAGATTAGCGTCGATTTAATATCCCGCAAGAATAGCAGGATGATGATGACCGCAAATATGGCACCAAATAATGCTTTGTTCAGCATGGTGCTGACTGATTCCTCAATCGGTTCACCTTGGTCAAAAGTAGAGATGATTTCAACTCCATCCAGCTCTTTTTCAAAAGCTTTCACTTCTTCTTTTACCGCGTTTACAACGTCTACCGTATTGGCATCTGCTGTTTTCACCACTTGAAGTCCGATGGATTCCTTCCCATTAGTTCTTGAAATCGATTCGGCTTTCCCTTTTAGCTCGATATCAGCAATGTCTGATAGTTGTACGGTCGGGATCTTCATCCCGGCAGGCGGAGCTTGAGGAGCTTGCCCCCCAGGCGTTTGCCCTTGTGGAGCTTCCATAGACCCACCAGTTGAAGGTGTCACAGGAATCTTCATCTCTTTCAAATCATCAATCGTTGTAATGTTTCCATCAACCATCACAGATTTCTGACTATCTTTAAACGTGTAAAGTCCTAATGGTGCTGTCACATCAGAACCTTTGATCATATTTTGGACCGTTTCTTCGGTTAAGCCGTATTGAGCAAGCTTTTCTTGATCAAAAACGACTTGTGCTTCTTGAACTTGTTGACCTGAAGCTTGAACAGATGCGACCCCGTCCACCCCTTCAAGTTGTGGTACGATCGTTTCTTCTACAGTCGAAGTTAATTGAGCAAGTGATTGGTCATCATTTGCTACACTGAGTGCGATGATCGGGAAAGCGTTAAAGCTCAGTCTTGATACTTCCGGCTCATTCACCCCTTCTGGAAATGAAAGATCTGAAAGTGCATCCTCAACTTCAGTCTTAGCTTCGTCCATATCTTTCGAGAACTGGTATTCTATCTGAACGGCTGAAGCATTTTGATAAGACGTGGAGCTGACAACATTAACTCCATTTAAATTCTTCAAACGTTTTTCAATTGGTTCTGAAACCTTTTCGGCTACATCTTCAGGGGTAGCTCCCGGATACACCGTCGTAACACTTACAATCGGTGTATTAATGTTTGGTAAGGTTTCGAGTTTCATATTAAATCCTGAATATAAGCCTGCAATAATGACGATGATGGTCATTAACCATACGGCAAACTTATTCTTGAGTACGAAATTAATAATACTATTCACTCTTTATTCGTCCCTTCTCTCTTTTATCTGACCAACTAGTCATAACACAATCTAATATAACTGACCAAGCAGTCATAAGTCAATATACTTATAAAATAAAAGGTTTATTTATTGTGACCAATCGGTCATAATAGAGTCAAGGAGTTTATCAAGGAGAGGAAAGCATGAAGGAAAAAGAGAAATTAATTATTGAAACATCGATTAAGCTGTTTGCCACGAAAGGATTTAACGCCACCTCGGTGCAAGAAATTGTGAACGAGTGTGAGATTTCAAAAGGTGCATTCTATTTATATTTCAAATCAAAAGAAGCCCTTCTGTTAGCTATCATGAAATATTATTTTAAAATGATCACAGCCAAAGTAAATGAAATTGAAAATGAAAATCTGACGCCTTATGAAAAATTCCAAAAGCAATTAGAATGTCAGTTTATTGAAATCTGTAAACATAAAGAGTTTATCATTATGCAGATCAGAGAGAATGCCATGCCGTTTAACGATGAAATCCATGACCTCCTCAGTGAGATGAAAATGGACACGCATCGTTATTATAAAAGAAGATTATATGGGATTTACGGAAAAAAAATCGAGCCCTACTTCTGGGACATCACCATGATGATTCAAGGTTTTTTCCATTCTTATTTAGAATTGGTGATGCTTGATAAGATCGAATTGGATTTTGCCTATTTATCCCGATTCATATTGAAACGTACGGATGATTTAGTGGAAGGTTTACTAAAAAGCGGGGATCAGCCTGTACTTTCCTTTGAGAAATTGGACGACCTGGTGAAGGATTTCACTTCTTCAAACAGAATCAATGAATCCACCCTTGTTCATATGATTGAAGACTCCATAGAAATAGCGGAGGACGAAAACAGCCAAATTTCATTGGAAGTCATCAAAGAAGAAATTCAAAAGGATGATACGCGTATCATCGTCATTAAAGGGATGATGATGAACCTTGAGGAAGACCCAACGCTAAAGCATCTGATGAATGCATTGAGACATTATTATAAAATCTAATGAAAAAGACCCTCACCTGATTATGAGGGTCTTTCTTTTTATTTTATAAAGAAAGTAGCTTTACGCTAAAACATTCTCCCTTAACTTTCCGATCCCTTCCTTACAAACCCCATACTCCAGCCAAGAGCAGCCTTCACATAAATGATCAAGGTCCTCAGGCTTTACCTTTTGTGCCGTTTTACTGATCAATGCTGATTTCATATAGACGTCACCATGTTTCAAGCCTAAATGGTGAAGTACCTTGCTGTCTAACGATAGAACATGGTCATTGGATTCTGCACTTTTTTCACATGCTGATACCCCCTTATGAGGGCAGGCCTGGCAGGCGTCATCGAAGGACTGAACAACCTGGATGGGAAAGTCCAATTCCTCGTTTCGTATCTCTCCCACTATGTCTGCCATCACCTTAACGAATTCAGTACTGTATCCCATGCCTTGAAACCCGTGAGTACAAAGTAGATGATGACCTCTTAGTATCCTCTTCATGGAATCCCCCTTTTTTAAAGCTGTTGAATTTGATCAGATTCATGGATGGTTACTTTTTCACTGCCAGAGCCATTAGCGGCACGGTACATTCCATAAGCCACCTGTCGCCCTGAGATGCTTCTGTATTTTTTCAACTTACCTACCATTACCGGGCGGATGGCTCTGGAGAAGATTTCTCCCGCTTTTTCCCCCAGGCGGAGTTCACCTCTCTCCCCTAAAAGAAGGGATGGCCTGAAAATGTGCAGTGCCGGATAATACAGCGCTATCAAGTCTTCCTCGAGCTCCCCTTTCACCTTACTATAAAAGAACGGTGAACCCGAGCTCGCCCCAATAGCTGATATGACCATATATTGTTTGGCTCCATGGTCTTTACCGAGCCTCCCCAGTTGAATGGGGTACTCATAATCTACCTTTCTAAACGCTTCCTTTGTCTGAGCTTTCTTGATGGTCGTTCCTAGACAACAGAAAACATCATCGATTTCCTCGTGGGGAAGGAGCTTCATCTGATCGAATGGGATGATTCGTTCATCCAACTTTTCGTGCTCCACTCCACTGCTTCTTCTCACGAACGAAATCACTTTTTTATACTCGGGACTCTTGATCAGTATTTCAATCAAATGGGAACCGACTAATCCAGTAGATCCTACTACCAACGCTACTTTCGACATTTTTCATTCCTCTCTTCCAAGTAACTATGTCTTATACCTAGTATAGGGCTTTATTATGTATTTGAACGATTCAACAATCAAAAAAGGTGCCAATCATGTGACTGACACTTTTTTGTATACTGAAACAAAAGATTAAAGTTCTTTATTCTCTTGTCACCTATAACTCTTCATCTTCAAAAAATTGCTGTAATTTCTCATCTTGTTCAGGATCTGCTTTTTCAGACGTATACGGATTATCCTTGACACCTGCTGTATCCATATTGGTTTTGATTGCGAGAAACGGTCCTTTTGGTTCCTCTGCTATAACACGGTCGTTTAACTGTTTGAAATCGGGCATGTCTTTATTTCCTTTATTCACTTTGTCTTCCCTCTTCAATCATTCCACCACCATTCTTATAAGCGATTAGAATAATATCTTCGTTCGTTTGCTGACGAAGTTCACTCTCCATATTCTGCACTTGATTCAACGTACCTTCTGATAGGTTTGCCACCGGAAACTCTTTATTCATCATCTTTCTTCACCTCTTAACTATTTTCGTTTGCTTGTCCGATTTCTTTTTCTGCAATGAACCCGTTCCCTTCCTCAATTGCATGATGTTCCTCTACTGACTCTCCCGGAACATACACTTGACTGGGGTTACGAAGCTGGTTATTCATTGTGAATTCTGGATTTAACGGCGTGTCCATCCGGAACTCTTCAGGTTTCTTATGATCTCTCATCTATTCCACCTCCATTATTTAGTATGGCTACTCATAAAAGAATCATCCAAACTTCATTCAGCTCAAAAAAGCGTTAAGTAACTTAAGCTGCTTAACGCCACCATTCTTCTTCAAACCCACGTATAATCCCTTCCCCAGCTATCCCGGGCAAGATCTTTGATTTCATGGACAATTTCATTTTCCACAGCAAAAGCATCTCCCTGTTCATAAGGATTGTAGTGGAAGGCGTATAGGCGGGAAACAAACTCGTGAAACGGTAGAGAACATTCTCCTTCCAGTTCCCCATTTTCCATGACGGAAGGTTCGATGCCCTGCCCCCAGTTCTGAGAGCCATCGTTATTCGGATTATAGAAATAGATCCGGTATTCGTCCTTAGGATCCTGGGTGATTCTCAAAATCGAAACGGCATGGAATCCAAGAAGCTTTCCATGAACATTTGTGATGAAGATCCCGACCGGATTCGGATAGATCAACCCGTAGTCATCATTGTATTCCGGATGATGAGTGGCATAGAACAAACGAACGAACCCAGGATAGTCTGAAATGAGGCCTGTTAGTGAATCAATGACTGTGCTAAACCCTTTTTGAACCCAATCTCCATAAAATTCCGGATTCACCCAACGGTGTCCATCTTCCCCTCTAAGAGATACACGTCTCATCATCTCACTATAAATACGGTCAAGATGAGGGACGAGGACAAGTGACACAGGGTCAAGCTCTTGATGAAGCTCAGGTGCCAGCCCGCCACTTAATTCTTTCGAATGGACCGGTGTTCCTTCAAACATAATATCGATATCTCCATCCCTTGCCGCCCGTGGAATCAGTTCAAGTAAGTATCCTGGAGCATGCTGTGCCCAAAGGCTGATCCCCCGCGCTGTTTGACAAGTCGGATTTAGGCCTTGTCCAATCCCGATCGGTTGTCCGAGGACATTGATGACACCGGCCAGAAGAACAGAATTTGCTGTTATTCCGTCTCCTGCTTTACACGAATTAAGGAGCGTCTTCCGTACTTCCGGTCGAATATCAAGCTCAATCAGCCTTTTCAATCCCGGTGATACAGGAGATGATGATAATACACCCCGTTCAAGCATAAGAGCGAGTCCGTAAACCGATTGCTTTGTGGCTGGAAAGATTGCCACTTTAATGAGCTGAAAGACGAGTTCCTTATGTTCATCTAAGTTTGCTTTTCCTTTGTCATTTAACTGTAGGGCAGTCGGTACAAGTTCTTGAACCTTTCTGCTTAGGAACCTTAGTAAAATCGCATGCTGAGGAGCAACAAGCCCCGTTTCACGCATGGACCTGGCAAAGGCAACAGCTTCCTTCTCCAGTTCTTCCTTAGACAAGTTCATAAGCTTCTTACGGTATTCACCCGGCTGGGAAATGCTTTTGCTTAAGAGGGACGGACCTTCAATAGCAGACACATACTTTTCTAGAACAAGTCGTTCCGCTACGCTTAATTCTGAATGAAGCATTTTTTTTGCCGTTTCAATCATTGACACGGTCCGTTTCACCATGATCGGGCGCTGCGCAGTCAAACGTTCGATTTCTTTAATCAGTGTAGTTGTAAGTGCTTGATAGGAAAGCTTATCAGATAGAAATCGAAATAACTCCGTTGCTCTTTCACTCTGCTCTCCACCTTCAATCCGTGCTGCTTCTGTTGCTTCAGGGAAAAGTAGGTTCAGATTCAGAACCATTACTTCATTGAGGAAATCCTCTGCCATTTCAGTCGAAACATCAGGATGTTCATATTGACCTTCTGCAATGGATAGCATTCTTAACTCACTAAGAATTTCAATGATCGAAGGAAGCCCCTTCGCTTGAAGCGACCCGGCTACAAGAGGCGGTTGAAGCTTGGACGCCTTTTCCCAGGGACCGTCCTGGAAGACCCCGGCTTTTTCAAAGCGACTTGCACTTCGATATAGAATCTCCAATCCTTCATCCGTATCCAACAATCTTTGAGCTTCCTGATAGACGTCAGTTTGATACATTGATTTTGCAAATGAAGCTGCTCTCTCCAGTTCATTAAGCGCTTGCAGAAATCGATCTTCCAGCTTAGACGTTAATTCAAATGCCATTTCAAAACTCCTTTATCGATCAAAATACCAGTGAATGAGAGAATTAGATATAGAAGTTAAACTGTTCGTATTCCTTTAATAGATCTCTCATGATTTCACTGTCTTCCCCGTAGAAAAAAATCGTTCCGTAATGATTACCGAAGCCGATTCGCTGAGCTACTTTCCCTTGAGCTGGACTGAACATATCATGTTTTTCAAAATAGGCATGGTTCTCCAATTCATCGGGTACCTCCAGCTTCTCCACATAATTAACATGAGGATGGACCATTAAACAACCTGCATGGGCTTTTGCCTTTTCACCTGTAGAAGGGAAAAACTCTCTAAGCTCTTCTTCAGTTGTATTGGGATCACTACAAAGGATTTGGGCTTGATATGCATTAAATCCATAAGCCCGCTCAATCAGATCAAAGATATGCCCACCTGGGACTCTGGCTGCGACTTCACCGAAATGAAGCGTACCATCGGATGTAATGAAATATTCAGGATGAATAACACCGTATTCAATCTCAAACGCATCAATGAGCTGTTGAATCGCCTCACGGATGATCGAACGCTTTTCTTCAAGGGTAGGAGATGCCGGTACGAAATTAGAGTAGCCTAATCGCACATACTCCGTAATATTTAAAAATTGGATCTTTCCATTATGAACAAACGCTTCACACGAGAATTCCTGTCCGTCTAAATGACTTTCCATCAGAAGGGGAAACTCCGACTCAGTGAGAGCATCGATATCTTCCGGATTCTCAATGGCACGGTGTCCTACAGAACCTGCTTTATCAAGAGGTTTTACGTGAATGGGATCGTTCTTATCTCCTTCGACTTTCAGAAGGGCTTCATTCACACGTTTCAAGAACCGTCTTACATCTTCCTTATCCCGTGCTTCTTCAAATACACCTACTTTGATTCCGGCAATTTGCGCTTTACGCTTCATCATCCCTTTATCTCTTAATAGAAGAGAACGATTGAAGACGCGTGGTTCGTTACGGAAACGGGAGTTTAATGCCCCGGACCACTCCACACACTCTTCATACAAAGGAACAGCTACTTCTGCACCCATTGCCTTCAGCTGCTTATAAAGATGATCTGAACCTTCATTCAATCGATCGAAGTCCCAGCCGATAAAGGCAATATCATGTTTTTCTGCATATGCCTCAAAATCAGGCGGGCCAACAACGACAAAAGGCCTATTAAGCTTCGTACACGCTTCGATTGCCGGCAGACTCCAACCGATCAATGCCGTTAGATAGGGTTTGGTTTTTTCCTTTCGATCCACGTTTTGTTCTGCTTGCTGTAATTCAAGTTGATCTAGTCCCATATTTTCCTCTCCCCTTGTCACGTATTTATTCAGATTCCTCTTTAGCATAACAAAGCAGATATGGAGAATGAAGTTTTTTGCTGAATTTTCAATCTATTCGACAAATAAAGTGATAAAGTGACATAATCAGAGGAGAGGTTCTTAGCAACCAACTCTATCATAAAGATCCATTCTTCTTCCCAACAAAAAAAACCCCTAATGCGCCCAGCATCAGAGGTCCTACATTCTATTATTCACCTAAATCAACATTATGATATACCTGCTGAACATCTTCCAAATCTTCAATTGCATCAATCATTTTTTCGAATTGAGCTTGACCGTCTTCTGGAAGTTCGACATCATTCTGCGCAAGCATTGTCAGTTCCGCTACTGTAAACTCGGTGATACCGGCACCTTTAAACGCTTCTTGAACCGCATGGAATTGATCTGGTTCAGCGTAAACGATCACAGATTCATCTTCTTCGATAATATCACGTGCGTCCACATCAGCTTCCATCAGGATCTCCATTACTTCTTCTTCTGATTTCCCTTCAATACCGATTACGGCTGTGGCGTCGAACATGTAGGCAACCGATCCGCTCACACCCATGTTACCGCCGTTTTTACCGAAAGCAGCACGTACTTCTGAAGCTGTACGGTTTACGTTATTCGTCAGGGCATCAACAATGACCATGGAGCCATTTGGTCCGAAGCCTTCATAGCGAAGTTCATCATAGTTTTCTTCTGAACCACCCTTTGCTTTTTCAATGGCACGGTCGACGATATGTTTCGGTACACTGTATGTTTTCGCACGCTCAAGAACAAATTTCAGCGTTTGGTTCAGTTCTGGATCCGGCTCGCCTTGCTTTGCGGCAACATAGATCTCACGACCGAACTTCGCATAAATACGACTAGTATTCGCATCCTTAGACGCTTTCTTTTCTTTAATGTTATTCCATTTACGTCCCATATTGATTCACTCTCTTTCACATTTATCTATAGATACTTTCAATCTTAAAAGGTATTTTCGTTTCTATTATACATGAAAACAACTATTTTTGTTGAAGTGATTCTTCCTACCACTGCCTGAAAAAAAGCTGACTCAGATGAGTCAGCTCCCTTCCTGGTATGCACTTATCGCTTCATATTCTTCTTCCAACAAACGTGGAACGCGAATAAAGATTGGCATGAGTTTCGTATAAGCCTCCGTTGCTTTCGGATCAGGCTGATGGGAATGTACTGAACCGACCATTTCACTCACTTCTTCCAGTGAGTCGATCATCCCGCTGCCATACATTCCAAGTACAACCGCTCCAAGACATGAGCTTTCAAAGCTTTCCGGCACTTCCACTTCCTGATCAAATACATCAGCGAGCATTTGACGCCAAATTTTCGAGCGGGCAAATCCACCCGTTGCCTGGACCCTTTTCGGTGTTCCGATTAATTCTTCCAGTGCCAGAAGAACGCTGTATAAATTCATGACAATTCCTTCTAACACTGCACGGATCATATGCTCCTTTTTGTGATGCATACCGAGTCCAAAGAATGAACCACGTGCTTTTGCGTTCCAAAGAGGGGCCCGCTCCCCGGCCATATATGGATGGAAGAGCAACCCTTCCGAGCCCGGTTCTACTTTAGATGCAATATCCGTAAGAACTTCGTAAGGATCTTTTCCTAACCGGCTCGCCACTTCAACCTCTGCAGAAGCCAGTTCGTCCCGCACCCAACGGAAGATCATGCCACCGTTATTGACAGGGCCGCCAATCACCCAATGATTATCCGTCAAGGCATAACAGAAAATACGTCCTTTCGGATCCGTTACGGGACGGTCCGTTACAGCACGGATCGCACCACTCGTTCCGATCGTAACGGCTACAACACCCGGTTCGATGGCATTGACGCCAAGATTCGATAGGACTCCGTCACTTGCTCCGACGACAAACGGTGTGTCGGCTGATAAGCCCATCATGTCCGTATACTCGGGTTTCAATCCAACTAAGCTCTCTGTCGTTGAGACTGGAATCGAAAGTTGATTTTTTGTAACACCTGCCACCTTCAACGCTTCTTCATCCCAAGCCAGATTTTCCAGGTGAAACATTCCTGTTGCAGAAGCGATTGAGTAATCTACGACATATTTTCCGAAAAAGCGATGGAACACAAATTCTTTAATGGATATGAACTTAGCTGCATTGGAAAACAATTCCGATTCTTCATGTTGCAGCCAGGCAAGCTTTACAAGAGGGGACATCGGGTGTATGGGAGTCCCTGTTCTCCGATAAATCTCTAAACCATTCATTTCTTTTTTTATCTTATCCGCCCATTCGGCACTTCGGTTATCAGCCCAAGTAATGGAAGGAGTCAGTGGCTGGTCATTCTCATCCACCAGGATCAAGCTGTGCATAGCAGAGCTGAACGACACAAACGAGATTTTCTCACTTGTTTTCGAGGTCACTTCCTTTATACAACTGATGACGGCACGGAAGATTTCTTCGGGATCCTGTTCAGCGGTTCCCGGTGCTGGTGTATGTAATGGATATTCGACCCCATGACGATCGATCGCTTCTCCCTTTTCATTAAAAAGTACTGCTTTTGTACTGGTTGTCCCGATATCGACACCAATCATGAATTCTGACATCTTCGTTCCTCCTAAATAATAGAGAAAAGGAAGAAGCAACATGGCTCTTCCCTCTTCCACTATATTCTATCCTATTTTAACCAATGAAAATCCCTATAATGAATACTACGGCAAACCCTACAAATCCGATGAGCGTTTCCATCATCGTCCATGATTTTAACGTATCTTTCACATCTAATCCAAAATAACGGTTCACTAACCAGAATCCGCTATCATTTACATGAGAGAATACGGTTGCTCCTGCAGCGATGGAAATGACCATTAAGCCAAGGACCGGCCCTTCTAAGCCAAGAGTGGAAATTAATGGACTCATTAACCCCGCTGCCGTGACCATGGAGACAGTGGCTGAACCTTGTGCAACCCGTACCACCATTGCGATTAAGAAAGCAAGGGCAATCGGAGGCAAGCTTGAACCTGCCATCATTTCACCAAGTACTTCTCCGACACCTGAGTCGATCAGAACTTGCTTGAACACTCCACCGGCACCTGTAACAAGAATGATGATTCCAGCCGGCTCAAGTGCTTTTGTCGCAATATCCTGAACTTCCTGACGGGAATACCCACGTCTCGTTCCTAATAATGTAAACGTCAATAAAGTCGCAATCGTTAACGCTACGAACGGATGACCAAGGAACGTTAAGATTGAACGAATTGTATTACCTTCATCTAATAGAACACCCGATAGCGTATTCAATAAGATCAACACTAAAGGAATCGAGATAAGTGACGCAATCATTGCAAAGCTCGGAAGCTCTTTATCGTACTCGATCTCTTCCACTTGCATATAATCCGGAACCACAGCATGGATCCGTTTCGAAATGAATTTTGCAAAAAGTGGACCAGCGATGATCATGGATGGAATACCGGCAAGTGTACCGAATAAGATAACCCAGCCAAGGTCAGCACCAATTAAATCAGCTACAGCAATCGGTCCTGGTGTTGGCGGAATGAAGCTGTGTGTTACAGCAAGTCCTGCAAGTAAAGGAATCCCATAGTATAATAGCGACTTTCCAGTTTTCTTTGCCAAACCATATACGATCGGTACAAGAATGATGAATCCGACATCGAAGAATACTGGTATGGCTACTAAGAAACCTGTAATACCTAACGACCACTGGGCTTTATCTTCACCAAATTTATTAATCAGGGTTTGAGCCAAACGTTCCGCTCCCCCTGAAACTTCAAGCATACGACCGAACATTGCACCTAAACCAACAACGACAGCAACAAATCCGAGGGTCCCCCCCATTCCGCTTTGTATCGAAGCTACAACTTCCTGAAGAGGCATCCCTGCGGCGATACCTACAATTAAACTTACTAATAATAGGGCAACGAAAGCATGAAGCTTCGTTTTGATAACTAAAAATAATAGAAGAAAAATTCCGGCTAATGCAACTAAAATAAGCATTTGATCAGACATCTCTATCCCTACCTTTCATTCATGACGACAGCTTGGCTGCCAGATTTTTTTATAACGATTGATCCTGACTACCCGGGAAAGTAAAACGTTTACAATTTCCTCTATGTAACTTCTACTCTCTGACCTTACTTAACAGAAATGGCTTAAAGAAAGTTCATTTCGAAGTTTAAGATAACCAGGAAAATTATTTTCTGTATATCTCTATTATAAAAAATATTTTTCTTTTTGCAACCGTTTACAGAAATTATTTTTATTTTTCTAGTATTCTTGTATAATAAAATTATGAAAACCCTTACAGGAGTGATGTCTATGAGTCAACATCAGCATTGTTTAGCGAGTATACGTTCACACTATCCTCAATTTAGCGTGACCGAGAAAAAAATTGCCGACTATATACTTGAAAATCCAACTGAGATCATCCATTCGACGATTAATGGTTTGGCAGAAGATTTAGGAGTCGCGGATTCCACTGTCTTCCGTTTTTGTAAGCGAATCGGCTTTAAAGGTTATCAAGCGATGAAAATTGCCCTTGCCTCAGAAATCGTGACGGGGCTTAAGGACATACACGAGCGGGTTGATGAAGGGGACTCAACTCAAACCATTGCCACAAAAGTATTCCGATCAAATATCAAAACCATTGAAGACACATTGATGGTAGTCGATGAGAAAAAGTTTACAAAAGCTGTGGAAATAATGACGAATGCCCGATCAATCGAATTTTTCGGCAGTGGCGGATCAGGCGTCATCGCCCTTGACGCCTATCATAAATTCATTCGGACCGGCATACGTGTTCATGCTGCAAGTGACAGCCATATTCAGCTTATGACCGCTTCCCAAATGACGAGTGAAGATTGTGCTGTATTCATTTCCCATTCCGGCTCAACGAAAGATATTCTCCAAGTTCTTGATATTGTCAAAGAAACCGGGGCAAAGACAATCTGCATCACCAATTTTGCAAAATCTCCATTAAGCCAGGGGGTCGATACGTCCCTCTTCACCGTGTCAGAGGAAACCGACTATCGTTCAGAAGCACTATCTTCCCGTATTGCTCAATTAACATTAATTGATGCTCTCTATGTCAATCTGATGATGCAGAGAGAAATGGAAGGTCAGGATGCACTGAGAAAAATGCGCAAAGCCATTTCGGTTAAAAGGCTGTAAAAAGGTCGATCAGTGAAAACTGATCGACCTTTTTACTACCATCATTTACTATTACTCAACCTGACGAAATAAGTATTTATGCCTATTTATCCACGCTCATGAATAGGTATAAAGATTGATTTTCTTGTTTTTTCACACCTTGATTTATTTTAAATTTCAAATAATTCCTTCTATTCCTGCACCAATTGACCCGTATAGGCTTAGCTCCAATCCCATTTTTACCCATCTTGTGATTGACAGCTGAAAATCTTGTCAAATCAAGCTTTTCTACCATTTTTTATCGAAATGAATTTATGCTAAGGTTAATGAGAAATGTTTTTACGTGAGACAAGCATTCATAAAAACATCACAACGAAAGACATTTTCAAAGCCTCTTACACCTCTAAACTTTTTTCGGGTAGCTTTAGATTTTTAATTGGCAGGTAGAACTTTTCTACCTTCTTTTCAGGCTAAAAATGTGTTTAACTTTTCACCGGTGATCAAAATTGTGATTAAGAAATGAATCAACGTTCTCTCGCGTGAACAAATACTGTTCAGGAGATGATCGTTTTATGGAATTACAACAAAATCCTCATTTATTATGGTTTATTGGGATATATGCGGTACTCATGATTGGGATTGGAACGTATATGTCTAAGAAAGTATCCAACAGCAATGATTTTATTCTCGCTGGAAAAAGTCTTGGTCCATTTGTATTAATGGGTACACTGCTTGCAACATGGACTGGAAGCGGAAGTATTTCCGGAGGAGAAACATCTGTAGCATACAGCTTTGGAATTATTCCTTCCTTAATGCTCATGATTCCGACCCTTGTGGGAATCGGTATCCTTTACCTCGTCGCACCTAAAATTCGTGCATTCAGTAAATATACGGTTTCGGCAATCCTGGAAGAAAAATATGGTTCCACTGCACGAAACCTTTCGAGTGTCATTATTATCTTAGCGTATGTAGGAATTGTTTCTTATCAGATGAAAGGTTTCGGTTTTATTCTTAATTTAACAACAGGCATGTCAGTTGGTCTTGGTACGACCATTGGAGCTGCCTTGATTGTTTTTCTAGCGATGATCGGTGGCTTGCGTTCTGTATCTCAAACAGATGCACTAAGTGGTTTTCTCATGGTCGGTGGTTTAATCATTACCGTCCCCACTATTTTCTTCATCGCTGGGGGATGGGATGAAATTGTTAAAAATGTCCCTGCATCCCATATGTCAGCCACGGGCAACTTATCTATCATTCAATTGATCGGTTATTTATTGCCTTCTCTATTTTTGTTACTGGGTGACCAAAACATGTACCAGCGTCTGGCTTCATCTAAAGGAGATTCTTCATCAAGAAAAGGACAGATTGGATGGCTTATAGCCATGATCATCATTTCTCCTGCCATCTCCTTAATCGCCTTTGCATCCCGTTCTCTATTCCCAGATATCGATCCAGGAATGGCGCTAATGGCCACGACGATTGCGATGCCGATTGGAATCGGGGGAATCCTTTTGGCAGCAGCGGCTTCCTTTATCATTACAACAGGAAATTCGTATTTATTGTCTGCTGCAACGAATCTGACATATGATATTTACGGAAAATATATCAATCCAAATGCTTCTGATGATAAACAGTTGAAAATCACCAAGATGTTCATTGTTGTACTTGGTGCTTTAGCATTCATTATCATTAATTACTTCCCAAGTGTACTGGATGTTCAAATGTATGCTTACACTGTTTATGGTGCAGGCATCACTCCGGCCGTTTTAGCCGTATTCTTCTGGAAACGGGTGAATGCTGCCGGAGGCGTTTCTTCCATGATTACAGGGGTAGTTTCCACATTGGTTTGGGAGATCGTCCTTCAGAAACCATTTGATCTAAACAGTGTCGTCATTGCGGTTCCGTTAGCCATTGTTGTGTTGATCGTCGTGACTCTTATGACATCTAACAAGAATGATCCTCAATTACAACAAACTGCATAATGTCATGGTAAAAAGGCCGGATTCAGGTACAGTTATGTACCTTGAATCCGGCCTTTACGTTTAATCGAAATGACTCATCAATGTAGCCTCATACTCACTCAATGCTTCATCCAGCATGCGAAGTCCAGTATCTATTTGCTCCTTTGTCACAGTAAGCGGTGGAATCATCCTGATCACTTCACTATGATTTCCGCATAGATAGAATAATACGCCTTTTTCCAAAGCACGATCCAGAATATCCATTAAGCCTTCCTGATTTGGTTTTCCTGTTTGAGGATGAACGATTTCAATGCCAATCATCAGTCCGACTGATCGAATGCTCCCGATCACGTTATGTTTCTCCTTCAAAAGCTCGAGTTTGGAAACGGCATAAGCCCCCATTGTTTTCGTATTATCGAGAAGATTTTCTTCCTTCATGACTTCTAATGTAGCAAGTCCAACGGAACACGCAATCGGATTTCCACCAAACGTCGTCCCATGGCTCCCAAGTGGCCATTGTTTCATGAGCTTATTCGATGCGACAGTCGCGCTCAGGGGAAGCCCCGAGGCAATCCCTTTTGCAATCGCCATAATATCCGGTGTTACATCAAAGGTTTGAGCTGCAAACCAATTCCCCGTACGTCCAAAACCTGTTTGGACTTCATCGAAAATCAGTAAAATATCGTGACGATCACATATCTCCCTTACTTTTTTGAGCCAAGCTTTCGGAGGAACGATGTACCCACCTTCACCAAGGACAGGTTCTAATATGACACACGCTACCTCTTCAGGAGTGACCTGATGATTAAAGAGAGTTTCGAAATCCTTTTCAAGCTTCTCAACAACATAATGAACGGAATCAAGTCCCTTTGGACACTCTCGTTCATTCGCATATGGAACCTGATAAGTCAGGCCGGATGGCTGCATAAACTTTCGATACTTACTCTTAGAAGTCGTGACACTTAACGCACCAAGTGAACGACCGTGAAAACAGCCGGTGAAGGAAACAACATATGGACGCTTCTTTACATATTTCGCCAGCTTGATTGCACCCTCAATCGCTTCTGTACCACTATTGGCAAAGAAAAAGCTATCTAAGTCTCCTGGAAGAATCTCCGCCAGTTCATCAGCCAATCGAAGGATCGATTCATACATGATGACACCTGATGGACCGTGCATAAGCCCATCTGCTGCATCTTTAATCGCTTGTACAATTTTTGGATGACGATGTCCAACATTCGTTACGGCAATTCCAGAGGTGAAATCAAGATATTTCTTTCCGTCCAACCCGTAGTAATAGCACCCCTCTTCTTTCACTACCGGTAAGTTCGGGTGATCTTTTGCCATACTGGGTGCCAGACGATTAGGCATATTTTGAATAAGCTGTTCAAATGTTTGTTTCATTCTAGTAACCTCCATATATGTGACTGACAAATTTTTGCATAACGCTCTTTTCTCAAGGATTGTTGCTTTTTAACATAAGCTCTGCAAGGCTCTGTCAATTAGCATGTGCTAGATGGTGAGGAGAACGGGTCCGCTTGCAGCTAGCGTTCGGCCGAGCCTACTCAGCTTAGCCGAACGGGGTCTCGACATGCCCAAAATCCACCGGAGTCTGCGCAGTTCCCCTCACCATCTTTAAATAGAATTTTTGTGACAGAGCTTTAAAGATGTGCAAGAAAACAATGTAACTAGAAAAAATAATTCTTCTTTTATAAAAGGGAAATCAATCTCTACTCACCTTGAATAAGGTTGTTTGCTAAAATTCTTGTTATTATTGATTTCTATTAAGGATACATGCTCAGAAAGTTGATTGGAGCGGAAGGATGCTCGACTCCTGCGGGAATAGCTGGACAGGTGAGACCCCACAGGCGAAGCCGAGGAGGCTCACCGCCAGCCCCGCGGAAAGCGAGCATCCTGTAGCGGAAATCAACTATTACTTTCTTCTCTAAAATAACAACAAACTTAACGAAATGAGCCTTACATAAAGAAGAAATGAGCCAATAAAGCGACGATAGGTAAAGTAATAATCGTACGTTGAATAAAGATTATGAATAAATCTAAAAAGCTGATCGGAATCTTGGATTTGATTAATAGAATACCAATCTCAGACATGTAAATTAATTGAGTCAAAGACATGGCGGCAATGACGAATCTTGTTAACTCACTCTCAATTCCGCTCCCTACTACAGCAGGTAAAAACATGTCTGCGAAACCAACGATCATGGCGGGAGCCGCATCTGCCGCCTGTGGAATTTGCAATAGCTCTAATAGTGGAATAATCGGATACGCCAATATGTCAAACACAGGAGTATATTCCGCTACTATTAAAGCAATAGTTCCAAGGGCCATCACCAAAGGAATAAGGCCAAACCAGATATCCAGTACGTTCTGGAATCCTTTTTTCGTTACCTCTCCAACACTTTTCACTTCTGATGCTTTTTCTACCGCTTTTTCAAACCCCCATTGAAAACGGGATACATTTTCAGGAACGGTTTCGGAGATTTGCATGCCAACCGGCTCATAATACGTGTCTTTCTTTCGGGAAAGGGGCGGAATACGCGGGCATATGACCGCAGCTGCTATCCCTGCAATAACCACTGTCGCATACAGTTGAACAAACATTGATTCCAATCCGATGAAGCTGACAATCACTAGACTGAAAGCGATTGAAGCAACTGAAAAGTTTGTGGCAATGACTGCTGCTTCCCGCTTTGTGTAGTAGCCTTCTTCAAATTGTTTTGTTGTAATCAATACGCCGACGGTACCACTCCCCATCCAGGATGCAAGGGCATCGATGGACGATCGTCCCGGCAATTGGAAAAGAGGCTTCATGATTTTCTGCAGCAGGGTACCGAAGAAATCCATCAGTCCAAAATCTAAAAGCAGGGGCATCAATAAGCCTGCAAATAAAAACCAAGTCGTTAAGACAGGAACTAATGAATACAATACGGTTCCTCCCGTAAAGTCAGAAATGATCCACGCGGGACCCATTCCATTTACCGTCATCACCGCAAATATCGAACCCAGGACGCGAATAGCAATCCAAAAGAATCCTACGTCAAATAATCCTTTAAAGAACGAGTGGTTTACAATCCACTGAGGTTTAAACATTTTCGTATAAATAGCCATAAGAGCTGATACACCAAAAACCACTGTCATGAATAATGGCAGTACACCTTCGAGCATCCCTTGAAAATAAGAAGCAAATATTCCGACCCCGATTGTCATGTTCCCATCATATGTAACAGGAACAAGGAACAACAGTACTCCTAACAAGGACGGAATGATAAACTTCATTGCTTCTCTTGACGTTCTGCCTGACCGGGTTTCTAATTGACTAACACTTTGTTTTCCAACTTCCATTGTCAACACCCCTTTAAAATTCATCCATAATCCCTAATCATTCGAGAATCACTTATGCTTCGTATTAATATCCCCTTTCTTCACCTTTCTGTTATTTTCACCTTATTACTTGCAAGTTTCATGCCAATATACTATTTTATTTTGTATTTTTGAAGTTTTCTGACTATTGAAGGTTGACTAATTCCCAAGTTTTGAGCCATTTGAGTAGTAGTCTTATACTTCTCCCTCGCATTCTTTAATACTTGTTCTTCGACCGATTCAAGAATGTCTTTTAATGATTGACCATTGTACTCAAATCCTGAAATATCAGCACTATGCTTTATGTATGGACCAGGCAGGTTTTCCATTTCAATTAATGGCTTGGAAGATGTCACAATCAGCCTTTCAATTATATTCATTAGCTCTCTGACATTCCCTTTCCAATCTTGAATCAACAACTGATGAACAACTCCTTCATCTAGCTCTCTTTGGCGCTGATATTTTTCACAAAAATGATTTACAAAGTAATCGATCATCGTAATAATGTCTGATGTTCTCTCTCTCAATGGAGGAATCGTAATAGGAACCACATTCAAACGGAAGAATAAATCCCTCCTGAATTCTTTCTCCTCTACAGCCGCCTCTAAATCCTTGTTCGTAGCTGCCAGTACCCGGAAGTCAACCTTTCTTTGCTTCGTACCGCCTACGCGATAAAATTGTTTCTCCTGAATGAACTTTAGAATTTTGACCTGGTTTGATAGAGATAGTTCCCCTATTTCATCTAAAAACAGGGTGCCGCCTTCAGCGAGTTCTGCTAAACCTACTTTCCCTTTGCGGTCCGCTCCCGTGAAAGACCCGGGTTCATACCCAAAGAATTCTGCTTCAAATAACGAGTCTGGTATCGCTCCACAATTGACCTCAATGAACGGGCCGCCTTTTCGTTGACTTTTGTTATGTATGAATTTCGCAATATGGGACTTACCGACACCGGATTCCCCCAGCAGGAGGACGTTCACATCGACTTCTGCTACTTGCAGGGCAACCTGTAACACCTTTTTCATCTCATCACTCGAGGCAATGATCCCTTCCGAATAGTAATGACGGCTCCTAAGGATTTCAAGCTCGCTTTTCACCCTCTCCATCTCATCTTCCATTTCCGTTAAATACTTTTTCATATTCAATAATTCCGTTACATCATGGGAATAGCTTACGATTCTCACTAGTTCACCGGTTTCATTGAATACCGGGATCCCTGTAACGAGTAGTTTCTTGCCTTCTTTACTCGTCTGGACCAACGTTATTTTTTTCTTTTCTTTTAGAACGATCGGAGTTAATATTGGAGAAAAAACCCCTTCTTTTTCCAGATCATATACAGATTTCCCTACCATGTCTGCCGAGTTCACGTTGTAAATATCCCCGGTTGCGTCACTCACTTTCAAGATAATCCCATCTGTATTGGTTACTAAAATATCATCTTGCAGCGAATGAAGAATCTCCTCATTTTCATTCCAACTTTTATTCTTTATAGTCACAGACAGCATCCCCTTTGAAAGTCTTGAAATTATTCAATAATGAATAATTATCCTGATAAAATTTATATTAATTCATTTATAACAAAGCTTTTTGACTTTTTATACATTTTTGAATAGATTATTCAATATTAAATACCTTTTACTCTATTAGGTCAAGAAATTATTTTACTATTCGAACCATTTCGATTATCATTTTGGTAAGACTGTTTAAGGTGGGATAGGGATGACAGATGGAGAGAAGTTGACGTTGGAACACGCTAAGGAACTGGACAGGCAGGATTCATTGGCCCATTTCCGGAATGAATTTTACATAAAGAAAAATCACTATTATATGGATGGGAACTCATTAGGCTTATTATCAAAACGGGCAGAGAAGGCGTTACTTACGTCTTTGGAAGATTGGAAGGAACATGGAATCGATGGCTGGATGGATGGGCAGGAGCCATGGTTCTATTATTCTGAAAAGCTTGGAGAAATGACAGCCCCTTTAGTTGGGGCAGAAAAGGAAGAAGTGATTGTGACGGGTTCCATTACGACAAACCTTCATCAGTTACTCGCCACATTCTATCAACCTGATGGAAAACGCACCAAAATCTTAGCAGATGAATTGACTTTCCCTTCGGATATTTACGCTGTTCAAAGTCAGCTGGAGTTAAAAGGTTACACCCCTGATGAACATCTTATTCAGGTAAAAAGCAGAGACGGATACACATTAAGAGAAGAGGACATCATCAGGGATATGACGGATGATATTGCTCTGATTCTATTACCATCCGTTCTCTATCGAAGTGGACAACTCCTGGATATGAAGCGATTGACGAGCGCAGCCCATAAACGTGGCATTGTGATTGGATTCGATTTGGCCCATTCGATTGGAGCTCTTCCCCATCAATTACATGCTGACGGAGTAGACTTTGCTGTGTGGTGTAATTACAAATATTTAAATAGTGGCCCGGGTGGTGTAGGCGGATTATTTGTTCATAACAGGCATAAAGGGAAAAAACCTGGTCTTTCCGGATGGTTCAGCTCCCGTAAGGATAAGCAGTTTGATATGGATCATACGTTGACCCATGCAGATTCTGCAGGTGCCTTCCAAATTGGGACCCCGCATATATTAAGCAGTGCTCCTTTACTTGGCTCGTTGGAGTTATTTGAAGAAGCCGGCATTGAGAATCTGAGAAGAAAGTCCCTTTCGCTTACACGATTTATGATGGATCTATTTCAACAAGAGCTTTCACAGTATGGGTTTACAATCTGTAACCCACTTGAAGATGATCAGAGAGGCGGACACATTAGTTTAAAGCATGAAGAGACGGCAAGAATTTGTAAAGCCTTGAAGGTGAACAATGTCACACCTGACTTCCGTTCACCAAATGTGATTCGACTGGCTCCCGTGGCTCTCTATTCTTCCTATGAAGATGTATGGGAGACCATTCAAATCTTGAAAACCATCATGGACAAGGAAGAATATAAGAAGTTTGAAAATACGCGGAATGTTGTAGCGTAACTTCTTTTAGAAAGGATGAGACCGTTTGAAGATCATTGATATTTCCCGCCCTTTACACAATGATACTCCTGTCTGGCCAGGGGACACTCCCTTTTCTTTCTCATTGAATTGGACGATGGAGGAAACGGGATCCGTGAATGTCGGTCAGCTTACCATGAGTTCTCATACTGGAACACACGTCGATGCTCCCTTCCACTTTGACAAAGCTGGAAAGAGAATATTGGACCTGCCATTAGAGAGGTTTATGGGGCCGGCCATCGTTGTATCGGTGGAGAATGCTGCAGAAATAAGTAGTAAACTAATGGATAAGGTCGACTTTTCAGGAGTTAAGAAGGTGCTTTTCAAGACGAATGCCTGGAAGAATCCCAAGCAGTTTCCTGAACGCATTCCTCCCATTGCGAAAGAGCTCGCACCTTTTTTGAAGGAAAAAGGGATTGATTTGATTGGAGTGGATCTTCCTTCAGTGGATCCATTGGATAGTAAGGAGCTGACTGCTCACCATTCATTACGGCAACATGACATCGGAATATTGGAAGGGATTGTCCTTGACCACGTAGAGCCTGGACGGTATGAATTGGTAGCCCTCCCCCTCCCTCTTAAAGAAGGAGATGGATCTCCCGTCCGAGCCATTTTAATGGATCGAACTTGATAAGATTCCTTTACAGGTTTTCCCTTCATTTTGTATAATATAATAGAAAAGTTCATTGCTTAAATACAGAGTTCTGGCTGCCACCAGAACTCTGACAGTATACATTGCCGTGAGCAATTTATCCTTTAATAAGATAGAAGTAACCTTTCCCTTGCAGTTGTCATAGTGGGTGGGTTACTTCTTTTTTTGTTGCGTGACTGCGATTATTGCTACTGTTAATGTACCAAAGGCAATCATCAGTTGTAGTACGTCTGCCGTTTCGATCATTCCTGCTCATCACCTCCCATCTTAAGGGAGCTGCCTCTTGCCCACCCAGCTATGTACACCGTACACATATTTTAACACAAAAACGAACGTATGTTCTATAATTCTGAGCATATTTAGAAAATAGTTCCTTTTTACTGAATTTGACCCCGTCTATAAATTGTTTTAAATCGCATATATTCACTTCTTCTTTTCATAGACTAACAATATAGATGTTTAAAATGATAAAAAATGGACCATAGCTATGTTAAAAAAAGGAGGCGGTACAATGGGAATTACCATCACTTTGGGTTTAGTCGTGATGCTTGGAATGGTTTTGGGTATTCTTATTTATTTCTTAAGACAAGCTTTGGATTCAAATGATTCGAAAAAGATTGACTCTCATGATCATGATCATTTTTCGCAATGATGATTTGGTCCTTCAATGACCGCTAGCGAAATTTGTCATTTTTTGTAGAACGGTCGATATCTTGAAAATACGGTTGATAAATTGAAAGAACAGTTGATAAATTTTAATAAAGGTTGATATCTTTCTATAAAGGTCGATAAATCCTTATAACGGTTGTATCTTTACGGTCAGCAAAGCAAAAAGCCCGCACGTCCTGTCTTCCAGGACGCCCGGGCTCTTTTTATTCAGTGATTTCCTTTTCGCCAAGCTTCATTGGACTTGAGCAAAGGGGACAAACCTTGGATTCCGTATCTTCATGGGTTTCCGGTCGCTGCCAGGCAATGCACTTGGTATTTGTGCAAACCCAGGCCAAGATCTTACTCACCTTCCCACTCCTCGCCTTTTTATTTGTCTTCGGCTGATCCGTGTGGGGAGTATTCGTAAATAAGTCTGCAATAAAACGGGAGCATTTTCGCTGTTCACCTTGATAATAGGCAGGAGAAGAAATAAACAATTTCTCTTTTGCCCTCGTGATGGCTACATACGCAAGCCGTCTTTCTTCTTCTATTGCACTCAAAGCCTTTTCTTTTTGATTCGGATCTTTGTATACCTTATCTTCAAGCTTATTGGCATTCAGCGCTGAGCTATGAGGAAGGTTTCCTTCAATTGCACCGATCAAAAACACGACGGGGAACTCCAAGCCCTTAGAACGGTGAATCGTCATTAACGATACGCTGTTTGTGTTCTTTTTTTGACTCTGATTTGAATAGATTTCCTCATACTTTGCTTTCATCTCATCAATAAAGGTAATAAAACTCGAAATCGTATCAAAGCGCTTCGCCGATCCTTCAAGTTCGTCCAGCATTTCTTTAATGAGTTCCTTCTGTTCTGTTACCACATGTGATTCCTGGGCATCAATGTATTGATGATAGAACTCTTTCCTGATCCGTTTGATCGCAGCTTCCGGTGACTGGTCTCCGATCGACTTTAGAAATTTCATCCGTTCTTTTATATTCTTTACCTGAAACGGCTTCAATCCTGATAATGTCGTTAAATGGATGAGAGGAAATTTCTTTCTCTCTATACGATCTTCCTCCAGAATGTGAGCCATCCCCCGGTCCCTTCTTATAAATAGAGTCGGCAGCAGGGATTCCATGGCTGAGAAGTTCCTGGGAACAATCGATAACCGCAAGTAATCCACCACCGGTTTCACCGTCCAGTTTTCATAGAAGAGGGAATCCTTTTGATTATAAGGCGTGAAAGGAATCTCCTTTAATAGCAGTTGCTCAAAGACTGCCCGCCCGCTGCTCATGGTGCGGTGAAGAATCGTCATATCCCCATATGTATATCCTTCTCCTATTAACCGATGGATTTCTTCTGTGATCCAGACGGCCTCTTCATCTGCAGTAGCCGGTCTTGAATAAAGAGGCTTTTGTCCTTCCACCTTAGTGGCGATAAGCTCCTTAACACGACGGTGTTCATTCTGTCCTATCACTTTATTGCCCAACCCGATGATATAGGCATCCGATCGGTAGTTCTCTTTCAAAGTTACAACCTTTGCATCCGGGAACTCTTCATCAAAATCCAAAATAAATTCGTTTCTGGCACCATTAAAGGTGTAGATCGTTTGGTCATCATCTCCTACTACGAACAAATTCCGATGAGCCGCAATCAACTTCATAAGCTCATATTGTACGAGATTCGTATCCTGGAATTCATCGACCATCACGTACTGGAAACGGTGCTGAAGAGAGGTCAAAAGGTTAGGATTCGAAAGTAATAATTGATATGCCTCTGTCAATATATCATCGAAATCCATTTTATGATTCAGCCGCTTCCACTCTTCATATTTTAAGAGAATGTCACGCACTTCTTTTTCCGACTTGGATTTCTGTGAAAGATCCCTGATATCTTTTTGATTCAACTTAAAATGAGAGAGTTTTGCGAGGAGCGTCTCTGCATCATAAGGATCATATATCTTCATTTCTCTCTGAATTTGCTTCAAGATAATTTGTTTATAGCGTTCGTTCCCGATCACCTCTTGTGTGTAGTGACGGGATCTAAGTAGATAAAGAAACAGGGCATGAAACGTGCTGGCATGAACCTGTCCTCCAGCTTCCGTCCCCGGCAGACTTGAAATCCTCTGCTTCATTTCTTCCGCCGCTTTCTTTGTAAATGTCACGAGTAAAATATTTCTCGGCTCAATATTTTTCACAGTCATCAAGTAACCTGCCCGGCAAACGAGGACTGTTGTCTTTCCAGTCCCTGCACCAGCCAGGGTTAAGCACGGGCCCATCACATGACGCACGGCCTCTATCTGAGAAGCATTCAAATGAATGCCTGCTTCCTCCATCGTCCGAAAGAAAAAAGCATCCTCTTCATGGGAGGATATCAGCTGTTTCGTCGTGTCTCCCTTATGGAGTGGTGCTACCGGGATTTCCTTCTTTTCCGCTTCATATGGATAAATGGAATAGTTTATTAATACTTTATTCAAAGCTCATTCTCCTAGCTTTTCTTTACGATTCATAACCTTCTCATCATAACAAGAGCCCTTCAAAAATAGCAATGACAATCTCAGGATGATAGGGATAGAATACTGGATATGTCCATACTATTAAACGATTGTTTAATCCCTTGAACCCTAATAGAATAAATGTTTTGAAAGACTAATCAAACGTTTGTTTAAATCAGATATGCTCCCCGGGGATTAACATATTGAAAGAAAAGGTAATAGAACATTAGGTGATAAATGATGAATCTAACCAAATGGGGCTTTACCCGCTTCAACAGTATAAAAGCAGAATTTGACCTTTTCCCCCACTCTCAAGTCAACCTAAGGAAGATCAGAAACTATTACTTCGTAAATAAAGTTCACTGGTCCCACCTTGATCCTGTCGTGGAAACACATCATCTAGAAGAAATGGAACTGCTTGTGAACCGGGAAATGGACTTGGAAAAGTACTATCTTAATAGAAGATTGGAATAACGACAGTTTTTTCTCACAATTCATGAATATATTTTTAATGAGGGAGGAACTACGTGCTGTTCCTCTGTAGAATGCCTGCTTTTAAAGTGACGTTCAATACTTTGTTAAATGATTTTTAGTGTTTGGTCTTTCTACTCCTTATTCTTTTAAGTGACAAATAATGAAGAAGCACAAAGTGGATTGGAGCGGAAGGTGCTCGACTCCTGCGGGAAAAGCGGGAAAGTTGAGACCCCACAGGGCAAAGCCCGAGGAGGCTCAACTCACGCCCCGCGGAAAGCGAGCACCTGCAGCGGAAAGGAACGTTCAAGGTTTTGTTGAATTTACTTTTTAGGACTAATAAAAATGATTTTCAAAAAACAAGAAAGATTGAGATAAAGTAAGATAACCGACTATTTCATCGTTAAAAACAGCCCAGATCCCATTATATTGATTATTCTGAACATTTGCATTAATTTTAGAGTTTGTTAATATATAATTAATAAAAGATTTACAAACACAAACTTTAAAGGAAGGCGTGATTCCAATGAAGTAAGCTAGCAAAGCATGTCAGCATCACATCTCGCTTTTGAGATCGGCCCGTGAAAACTGATTTCAAGATGTGTGGATATGCGGGAATGCGCAATCTTATTTCAGGAGATGATTCCAATGAAGAGTGTAAGCGAAGCATGCTAGCATCATGGTACGCAAGAAGATAGCCCGTGAAAACTATCTTCGTAACATGTGGGTGTGTGGGAAAATCAGCTGCAAGAGAAAATAAACTAAATAATACATGCAATACCATTAATTCAAAAGAATGTTAAGTATGTGTATTAGTAAGAAAGGATAGTAAAGTTAATTGAATAAGGTTTACTTAAGTTAAGGCGCTGTTTATGTGATATAGACATAAGCAGCGTCTTAAATTTTGTTTAAAACTCTTCTTTCAACAGGGAACAAACAGCTGCATCACAAAAGATTCCTTTTTCAAATGCCGCTTTTCTCAATATTCCTTCGAACATAAACCCTGCTTTTTCAAGACATTTCTTTGAAGCCGTGTTCTCCGGATCATAAAAAGCTTCAATTCTATTAAGGGACATTTCTTCAAATCCGTACTGCAGGATCGGTCTTAATACCTCGGACATGACCCCTTGTCTCCAATAGGTTGGATGAACCTCAAATCCCACCTCGGCTTTAAAGTGTTCTTTTTCCCACTGATGAAAACCGCAGCTTCCAATGATTTCGTCTGTTTCTTTTAAAGCAATCCCCCATCTGATCCCTTCATTTTTCTGAAATCTCCCGTTCCATCTGTTGATGATTTCAATGGCTTGTATTTCTTCTTGAAACGAATCTAAATCATAATAACGAGTGACTTCATCTTTTGAAAAATAGTCAAATACTTGGGGAGCATCTTCTTCTTCCATCTTTCTTAAGAGGAATCTTTCTGTTTCAAGCACCGGAAAGGTTCTTGTCAGCATAATCATTCTCCTTTTCTTCTTGTTCTCTTTTATTATTCAACATTGTATTTTTTAATGCCTTCTTGAAAATTGAATTTCTCATAAAATCTTATACTCGTGATCAGAAGCGTTGGTTTGTATTCTTTCCTTATTCTGGTTACAATCGATCTAATAGGCTCTTTTCGCAAAGATTGTTTTTTAACAAAAGTTCTGCTTGGGCTCTGTCAATCAGTATGGACTGGATGGTGAGAGGAACTACTTCGCTTGCAGCTAGCGTTCGGCCGAGCCTCATCAGCTTAGCCGAACGGGGTCTCGGCACGCCCGTACTTCCGCAGGAGTCTACGCAGTTCCCCTCACCATCTTTAAAAGTTTTTTCGTGACAGAGCTATAAGGTCTTAATTACAGCCTACTAAGAAGACAGAACTCTTCAATAGGATATTACTTCTACTCACCTTAAAAGAGGTGGTTTGCTAAGTTATTCTTATGAAAAACATGCTTAGAAAGTTGATTCTCGCTGCAGGATGCTCCTGCGGGAATAGCTGGACAGTACGAAAAGCGCAGGCGGCTTGATCAGCCCCGACAAGCATAAGATAAATGGGCCGGGAAGGTGCTCTTCGCCTTCTTGGACCATTTATCCTATGACCTTGAGGAGCTAGCCGACGGAGCTAGACAGGTGAGACCCCGGAGGCGTGCCGAGGAGGCTCACCGCCAGCCCCGCGGAAAGCGAGCATCCTGTAGCGGAAATCAACTACTACTTTCTTCCTTAAGATAGCAACAAACTTTGCGAAAAGAGCCCTTTAATAAGCTGAAAAGGATTGGAGAAGCGATGTTGGATCATAAAGCTCATAAAATCATTGTAAGTAAAGCTATATTTACCGGAAATGCTTTGTCCCCCTTTGATGGGTTCGTGGCTGTTCGGGATGACAGTATTATTGGAGTTGGTCCCCGCTCAGAGATGGAAAGCTTTACAGGACCGTCGACAGAAACATGGGATGTTGGAAACCGCCTGGTGACGGCAGGATTTCATGACTTTCATCTTCATTTGTTTTTAGGGGCAATGTTCGAGGGGTTCTGTCAGCTGACATTCGGCTATTCAGAAGAAGCTACAGCGAAAATGGTTGCGCAGTTTGCAAAGGAACACCCGAACGATGAATGGGTCCTTGGATTCGGCTGGCATCATGTGCGCTGGCCAGGTCAGGCTATTCCCTCCCGTCACTCTCTGGATCAGTACATTCCCCACCGTCCCGTTGTGCTTCTGAATGAAGAAGCTCATAGTGCTTGGCTGAATACAGCTGCTCTTCAGAAATTAGGAATTCACCGTGATACACCCGAGCCTCCTTTTGGAAAGATTGAAAAAGACGATCATGGGGAGCCGACCGGCTTTTTGTATGAGACGGCTGTTCAGTATGTCATTGAAGCTTTTTCGTTTGATGAAAAAGTGAAAACCAGGCTGATGAACGGGATGTTGGAAAAGACTTCATCCTACGGCATAACCTCTGTTTCTGACATGCTTCCTCTTCCCGGATATACTTTAGGGGATCCAGCTTTTTATAGGACCTTTGAGGAAAAAGGAACACTGACGACGAGAATTCATTTTTTGGATGTTTTGGACGGAAACCTTGAGCGTGGTATTCAATTCCGGGAAAAGTATCAATCCGATAAGCTTCAATTTTCCGGCTTGAAGCAGTTCCTGGATGGTGTCCCCCTCACCTATACCGGCTTTTTACTTCAGCCGTACTATGACCGTCCTTCTGAAGCAGGCGGCACCATCTATGATCCTCTTGTGTACCAAGAATGGATTGATGCTGCTGACCGGGAAGGTTTCAGGATCCGCCTACACGCATGTGGAGACGCAGCGGTCCGGTTGGGCCTGGATTTGTATGAGCAGGCCCGAAGTGTAAATGGCATGCGGGATTCCCGCCATACAATCGAGCATATTGAAGTTTGCGATCCAAGTGACTTCGATCGGTTTGAGGAGTTAGGCGTCATTGCATCCATTCAGCCTGAACACCTGACATCAGGGTCCATGGATACCCATGCCTATTTAGACAGGCTGGGTCCTGGGAGGGCTCGCTTCACCTGGCCAATTGGATCCTTGCAGAATCATAAGGCCAGTATCGCCTTCGGAACGGACTTTCCGATTGTAGACTTGAACCCCATGCTTGGTCTTTACCGGGCGATTACACGTAAACATGAAGACGGCACACCACATGGAGGATGGAACCCTTACGAAAAAATCTCAATGGCACATGCTCTGATGCATTACACGAAATCCCCTGCTTACGGTAACTTTAGAGAACACGACTTAGGAACCATCGAAGTTGGAAAGAAAGCGGATTTAGTCGTCTTAGACCGGAATTTATTTGAAGTAGAATCAGAGGAAATGCTGGAGACTGGTGTTTGGATGACCATCATGGATGGAAATGTCGAGTATGAAAGATAAGGTTAAAATTTGGGATGGGTAGACATCACCAATTCCAGAGCCAAAAAACAGAGGTCCGTCCCTCAAAAACTGGGGACGGACCTCTCACTATTCATCTTATTTTTGTTCTGGTGCTTGTAGTCCCCCGCCTCGAATGGTTTTTTCTTGGAATGGGAGGTTGAGTTCTTTGCTCAGTTTCTCGAGGAAGCTCAGTTCGCGTTTGGATACGAGGCAGATGACGGTCCCTTCCGCTCCCATGCGCCCGGTTCTTCCTGAGCGGTGAATGTATTGTTTCGTATCGCTTGGGAAGTCGTAATGGACAACGTGTGTGACGTCTGTGATATCAAGTCCACGTGCTGCAACGTCTGTTGTCAGAAGCATGGACACTTTCCCTGATCGGAAGCGGTCCAGTGATTGCTTACGCTCCATCTTGTTTGATTCCCCTGCCAATACTTCCAGTTCGACTCCCTTATATTTCAGTTTTTCTTCTATTTCAGAGAGTTTTTCCAGTTGATTGAAAAATACAAGGGCCTTGATTCCTTTGAAGTATGAGATGCTTCTTAGAGCTTCCATTTTATCTCTCAGCTCGCTGTACACATACACATGATCCACTTTCGGGTTATCAAGGTTCGCTTCCATTTTGACGATTTCATGGTTTTGCAATAGTGATTCCGCTACGTTCTCGGTTTCGTCTGATAAAGTGGCCGAGAAGAATAGAACCTGACGCTCTTTTAAAGTAGCTTTAATAATATCCTTTACCTCACGGATGTGTTCTGAAGAAATCATTAAGTCGAACTCATCGACGACGATGGTTTTCACTTCATGCATCTTCAGCTTTTTCATTTTCATCAATTCGATCAAGCGACCTGTTGTTCCCACTACAATATGTGGCTTTTTCTTCAGCTTCTCTACTTGCTTTTTAATGTTTGCTCCTCCAATGAAGGCAGCACTCGTGACGTCGGTTCCCTTCGCCCATTTCTGGATTTCCTGGTGGATTTGCATGACAAGCTCTCTTGATGGAGCAAGTATCACAGCTTGAGCCTGTTTTCTTGATGGATCAATGGCTTGGATGATTGGAAGTAGATACGCCAACGTTTTCCCTGTTCCGGTCGGTGATTCACAAACAACATCTTTCCCTTCCATAATGAGAGGTACCACACGCTCCTGTACAGGAGTTAAAGAAGTGAATCCTGATTCTTCCCAGTTTTTTTGGATTGATGGGGTATTGATAATGGTTGAAATTGAGTTCATGCTATGTGTCCTTTCTTAATCGGCAGAGGCAGCAGGAATCTCTTCGTCCACGATTGGCAAGCTGATTTCCACTGCGGTTCCTTTTTCTTTTTCACTTTGAAAGTGTATATGTCCTTTATGTCGTTCAATGATCTTTTGACAGACGGCCAGTCCCAGACCCGTTCCTTTTTCTTTCGTTGAATAGAATGGTTCTCCAAGATGGCCGATTCTTTCCGGTTCCATGCCTACTCCGTTATCCGCCACTACAACATGGGCATCATCGCCTCGGGTGACCAATGTAATCGAAACATTTCCATCCTTGTTATCAGGTATGGATTCAACTGCATTTTTAATAATGTTAATGAACACCTGTTTGAGTTGATTTCCTTCACCCAATACGTACAGGGGCTTTTCCGCCAGGTTTTTATATTGAATAGATACATTATCTAGATGAGCCTGTGCTTCCATCAGCACCAGTACTTGTTTCAGAATATCATCCAGTTTTTCACGACGCAGATCGAACTCCTGCTGTTTACCCAGTATCAGCATCTCCCCTGAGATCAAGTCAATCCGATCGACTTCAGAGAGCATGATATCCAAATGATCATGGTTGATTCGATTACTGATTTGCATAAGCTGGATGAACCCTTTAAGGGATGTAAGGGGATTGCGGATTTCATGTGCGACAGCCGCAGCCAGTTGGCCAATGACAGAAAGCTTTTCGGATGCTATCACCATTTCTTCATTTTCCCGATGAAGGGTGATATCCCTTGCAATGGCGAATATACCCGTCACTTTTCGATTAACAATAATCGGTACAAGTGAACAACGCAGTATTTTCCGGTTGTTATTGGCTAAATGAATGGTCGTTTCAAAGGTTGACGCCCAGCCTTTGAAGGTTTGGAAGAAGTACTCCGTTACTCTTTTCATCTCGACTTCATCCAAAAATTTACTGAATTTCACTTCTTTCAACTGTTCATGAGTTGATTCCAGTAATCCTTCAGCTTCAGAGTTCACAGATACCACATTGCCATCCAGGCTAAGTTCTAAGACAGCATCCGGATTTTGTTCAAATAGAGAATGATAATGCTGATTTCTGATTTGAAGCTGTTTCTCTTTTTTCTTCAACTTTTCATTTGAGATTATTAATTCATTGGTTCTTCGATACACTAATAAAAAAATGATCATACCTGTTACAAGTGTAAATAACCAGCCTTTATAGCGCTGAAAATAAATATACATGCTGAGTTTTTCATGAGCAATGATCATGGAAAAGTAGTCGGATAATACAATCCACAGGATGCCTAATAGCACATAGGTGACGGAAATTTTCAAGGCAATGTCTTTTGCTTGTTTCATCGTTGAGAGTTCACCTAAATTCAAAATAGTCTTTCTCCTATGGTTTCTCAGTTCTTACCAATTTATCATAAATTCTTTGAAGACTTATTTTCCTTTCAGGAAGAAAGTCGTCAAAGGGTAAATTCCTATGCTTTGTATGATGAGAGAAAGCAGAATGACTCCAAATGTCAATGAATGGAGCAGTTGAGGCCCTTGTCCATCTATACTTAGTAATAAGGCGACAGACATAGTCCCTTTAATACCGGACCAAGTTAATATGAATACTTCCTTCCATCCGTACGTTTTTCTCCAAGTTTTTTTCATTTTGACAACACCAATAATAATAACATAGCGAACCACCAAGGAGAGAATAAATAAGAAGAAGATCCACCCGATTAATGAGAAAGACAAATACTGTGTCGCCTGGATCCCTATTAATAGGAATAAAAAGGTTAGAATGGTCGGTTCCATGACGGTCCAGAAACCATCCAGATCCTTTCTAAAATGATGTTCTTTAATTGTTCTTCCGTATTCATACGAAAGCATGATCCCTGAGAATACAGTAGCCAGTACGCCTGAGACACCAAGCTCTTCCCCTATGTAAAAGGTTCCATAAGCAAGAATGATGCTAAGCATGATCTGGTATCTGGAATCAGTTGTGAAGTAGATGGCTTTACTCGCCAGCCAACCGAGTGACACACCAATTGCGATTCCTCCTAAGGAAACCAATAGAAATTCCAAAAGAAAAGAAGGCACTGAAATGGATTCTTCCCCAAAGTAGACTCCTGCCACAACTGTAAAGAGCACGATGCTTGTGCCATCATTGATCATTGACTCACCTTCTACAACATCTGCTATGTCCTGATGATTGGAAGATTCCTTTAATATAGACACAACAGAAACAGGATCCGTAGGCGTCAGGATCGTTGCGATTAATAGAGCCTCTACATACGAAATGGAAAGCCACGGATGCAAACCGTAATAAAAAAGCAGGCTCATCAAAACGGTCGTAATGATAATCCCCACTGTACTAAGGATAGAAATGATTCCAACATGCTTTTTTAAGGCTTTAGTTGAAAATTGATATGCAGAAATAAATAATAAGGATGGCAGAAACCATTCAAAGATAATATCTTTCGTTAAGTTGACGTCAGAAAAAACAGGTACGAACGACAGCCCTATTCCAAACAGAAGTAAAACTACTGGAACAGGAACATTCTTTTTCTTTTTATCAATGGTAAAAACACTGTAGCCGATTACAAGCAAAAACAGAATTTGGATTGGATTGATGATTCACACCTCCAAAATAGGGTTCATACCTTTTTATTTCACTGAACCCCCTCTCATTAAACGCATCACAACCTTTTTCCTGTTTTTTCAAAATTGCGTTTATTTTTCATGGAAGAGGAAATAAGAGAAGCAATGATAGTGAAGGCAGGTGATGCAACATGTTGGGCACGGAGTATGGTAGCAAAACATTCAGTAAAAGCGGTACGATTACCCTCCCACACAAATGGCGAGAACGGTTTGGACTGGTTCCAGGAAAACTTGCAGAACTCGTCTACCAAAACAACTGTATATATATTAAGCGAGCTGTCAAAGAATCTACTAATAACAAGCGCTACGTCTCAGAAAAAGGAACCGTCCACATCCCAAAAGAACTCCGAGAAGAAATGGGCATGACCCATCAATCATCCTACTACCTGATCGTAAATGAAACAGAAAATTATTTTATGATTTCAAAAGAAAAATAACAATACGAACCAAGCTTTCACCTCCACCAAACAAGGTCCGTCCCTCGCATGTTTCAAAGCGACGAGGGACGGACCTTTGGTTGTTCGATGGTGATGCTGCTTCCTGATGGGGAGATGGATAATTTGCGGACGTTCATGCTTGGGAAGGACTGTTCCAGCTGACGTGAGAGCCATTCACTTGCTTCCCGTTCTACAAAGCAGGCGATCGTCGGCCCGGCACCACTTAAGGCGACACCGAATGCCCCGAAGCGTCCCGCTACCTCTTCTACTGCATCGTAGTGAGGAAGCAGCTTTCTTCGGTGGGGCTGATGATACCTGTCTCGCTTCATCATTTTCCCAACAGTTTCCCAATCTCCTGTTAGAAATGCCGCCACCAGTACGTTTGAAATCGCTCCGGCTTCCACGGATTCTTCAAAGGAAAGACTCTCTGGGAGTACATTTCGGGAATCCGATGTTTTCAGTTCAGCTTTAGGAATCACGCACACCACATCAACGGGAAGATTAGGAACCGATAAAAGACTCACACCCTTATCATGTTGACAGCTGACCACAAACCCGCCATATAGTGATGCTCCCACGTTATCTGGATGACCTTCAAATCGATTTGCAAGTGCCAGTTTCTTTTCCTGTGTCAGATTCAGCTCACACAGGGCATTGGCAAGCTCAATGCCAGCCACAACCGCTGCTGCGCTGGAGCCTAACCCTCTCGTTAACGGAATGTCACTCGACACGTAGAGGTGACAAGGAGACGGCTTCTTACCATAGTCATCTGCCACCTCTTTCACGACCTCTACTATAAAATGTGTCTCATCAGTCGGAAAGACCTCCAGGGCAGAAGAAAGGGGGATCACTTGCCAATCTTCTGCTTCATGTACCTCAACGGTTAAAAATACATTTAACGCCAAGCCCAGAGAATCAAATCCAGCTCCTAAATTGGCTGTGCTTCCAGGGACAATGATTTTCCAGGAGCGGGGGTCACGTCTTTTCATACGCCAATGGTCCCTTTAATATAGTCCTTCACCATTTCACGATCGTTTGGCAATTTCACTGGAGTAACCGGACTGCATTCCATGGCCGTAACCGGATCCTTTAAGCCATTACCTGTCAGCACCGCCACTACTTTTGACCCTTCTTTGATCAACCCTTTATCCAATGATTTCTTTAAGCCTGCAATGGATGCACATGAAGCGGGCTCGGCAAAAATTCCTTCTTTACTTGCAAGCTGCTGATAGGCTTCAAGAATTTCGTCATCGGTTACTTCGTCAATATGTCCGTTTGATTCTTTCAACGCGTCGATTGCTAATGTCCAGCTTGCCGGGTTCCCGATTCGGATCGCAGTGGCAATCGTTTCAGGATGAGGAAACACCCTGTCATGGACCAGAGCTGCTGCTCCCGACGCTTCAAAACCAAACATTCGTGGTAAATTTGAAGCTTTGAACTCATGATATTCTTTGAATCCTTTCCAGTATGCCGAAATATTTCCCGCATTACCGACAGGGATCGCAAGCACATCAGGGGCCTCACCCAACCCTTCGATGACTTCAAAAGCTGCTGTTTTCTGTCCTTCCAAACGATACGGATTCACTGAATTCACAAGAGTGACAGATTCGGTTTTACTCAACTCACGGACGATTTCGAGGGCTTCATCAAAATTCCCTTCGATGGAAATGATTTCGGCACCATACATGACAGCTTGAGCCAATTTCCCTTGAGCAATTTTCCCCTCGGGGATGACCACGATACATTTGATTCCTGCCCTCGCTGCATAGGCTGCTGCTGAAGCAGAGGTATTTCCGGTAGAGGCGCAAATGACCGTCGAACTCCCTGATTCCACTGCTTTGGCAACGGCGAGAACCATTCCGCGATCTTTAAATGAGCCGGTAGGGTTTGCTCCCTCTACCTTTGCATACAACTCGATACCCCATTCACGGGACAGCGTTTTTAATTCAACCAAGGGAGTATTTCCTTCATTTAACGTTAATAGAGGAGTGTCATCATTTAATGGAAGATGCTCCCCGTACTGCTCCAGTAACCCTTTCCATCTCATCCTTTGTCTCCTCCTTCTACACGGTATGAGCTTTCAATCGAATGAACCGCTTCATAATCCTTCAGCTCCATCAAAATGTCTACGTAATGATCAAGAGATGCTTTATGAGTCACAAGGACAATTTCAGCAAACTCTTCACTTTCTAACGGATTCTGCAGAATCTTCTCGAAGCTGACGCCGTGATTCGAGAAGATGGAAGTGAGTTTTGCTAAAACGCCTACTTCATCCTGAACGTGCAGACGCAAGAAATATTTTGAATGAATTTCATTTCGTTCTTTTAACTTTTTAGGGAATTGGGGGTTCACCGCACTCTTACCCGTGACTCCCAATCTCATATTCTTCATTATTCCTACCATATCTGATACGACGGCTGTAGCAGTTGGAAGACTTCCTGCTCCGGGACCGTAAAACATCGTTTCACCAACCGCTTCCCCGTATACGTATACTGCGTTATATTCATCATGAACCGATGCGAGTGGATGCTCATTTTGAAGCAGTGTGGGCTCCACGCTCACTTCAACCTTCTCTCCTTCACGGTGAGCATAACCGATGAGCTTCATTGTATATCCGAATTGATCGGCATATTGGATGTCATCACCCGTCACTTCCGTAATACCTTTCACCTTCACATCGGCTAAATCTACGTTCATGGAAAACCCTAACGTTGAAAGGATCGCCATCTTTCTCGCTGCATCCAAGCCGCCTACATCTGCCGTCGGATCCGCTTCAGCATAACCTAACTCCTGGGCTTCCTTGAGAACATCATCGAAGGTCCGTCCCTCTTTCGTCATCTTTGTCAGTATGAAATTCGTCGTTCCGTTGACGATTCCCATCATTTTCGTGATGCGATCGGAGGCGAGGCCATCTACTAAGCTTCTTAAAATTGGGATTCCCCCTGCAACACTTGCTTCGTAGAATAGGTCACAGCCGTTTTCTGATGCTACCCTTAGTAACTCCGGTCCGTGAAGGGCCATAAGATCCTTGTTTGCCGTTACGACATGCTTCTTCTGGTGCAGAGCATGGAGGAGATGTTCCTTCGTCGCTTCTATGCCTCCCATTACCTCGACCACAATATCAATTTCAGGATCAAACAGGACTTCCTCAGGATTTAAGGTCAGTATGCTGTTTTCCATTTCCAGTCCTCTATCTTTCTCTAAATCCTGAACAAGGGCTTTTTTCACCTTCACAGGGCAGCCGATTTGATGGGATAGTTTATCCTGATGATTCTCTACAATCTTCACCACTCCTGCTCCCACCGTTCCGAGTCCTAAAAGTCCGATTGAAATTGATTCCATAAGCCGAAAACCTCCATTTGTATATTTCTTATGTACATTTGTTCTTCTATAGTGGACATTATAGTAGAAAAAATTACCTATTACAATAGGTAATTACGTATTTTCAGAATGTAAGAGCTTTCAATTCTGATAGATTAATAGCTTGATTTTCTTAAAAATCTTTCTATTTTTACTCTTTTGTGACATGAACAGTGTTTTCGTAGGGAACTTCAGGAAAATTTGTGCTGATTTTGCACACTTTAGAGTACTATCCCTCGGTTGTCGTGCCACTTTTGAGAAAACTTGTGCCACTTTCGGGGGGTGTTGTGCCACTTTCCACCAAACTTGTGCCACTTTCCAACTTTGTTGCTCCAAATTGTGAACAAAATAAAAACACCTATTAATAACAGAGGACCGCTCCTAACTAACACGCAGTTAAGAGCCGTCCTTCTTTTACACAATATGATGCAGCTGTCTAGCCATTTTGGATAGATCGCGGTACACGGGGATCTTGCTTGGATCGGCATTTCCGCCACTGATGACACAGCCGACTTTCTTTCCTTGCACCTTGACCTTTTGGCACATGGCTGCCGCTAAGGATGCTGCTCCCGCTCCTTCAACCAGCGTTTTTTCCCGTTGAAGCATAAACATGATGCTATAGGAGATTTCTTCATCCGTGACCGTGACCATATCGTCTACGTACTCCCGGATGATCGGAAACGTGAGCTCTCCAGGCTTCTTGACGAGAATCCCGTCTGCAATGGTGTGCACATGCTCCAGGGATCCTTTGTTTCTACCTGTAAAAAAGTTATACGTAGCCGGGGCTCCCAGTGCCTGTACGCCGACGATTTGCACTCGGGGGTTAAAGGCTTTTACGGCCAGTGCCATTCCGGCCAACAGACCGCCTCCGCCAACAGGTACCAGGATCATGTCTAAATCACTGAGTTGCTGAAGCATTTCCAGTGCGACTGTCCCTTGCCCAGCCATCACTTTATGATCATCAAATGCATGAACATACGTTGAGCCATTTCTGATTTTCTCTTCAAGTGCTGCCCCGTAGGCTTCCTGATAGGTGTCTCCAGTCAGGACAATTTCAGCTCCGTAATGTTTCGTTGCCGCTATTTTTGTGGAAGGTGTTCGTTTCGGCATGAAGATTTTCGACGGAACTCCGCGCAGGGATGAAGCCAGTGCCACACCTTGGGCATGATTTCCTGCAGATGCGGCAATGATGCCTCTACCTGCTTCTTCTTCAGACAATGACATGATTTTATTCATTGCGCCTCTTACTTTGAAGGAACCTGTTCGTTGCAGGTTCTCCATTTTCAAATAGATCTCTCCACCAGTGAACGTATTCAGCGTCGATGATTGCTTTAACGGTGTTCGATGCACCTGATGACTGATTCTTTCCATTGCCTCTACAACTTCAGTGTTATCCATTAAATTCCCAAGCCACTCACCTCATAATTTTTTTCATATTCTTCAATATCTTTTCCGTAATGCAAAGTTAAATCGATCTCATCCAGCCCTTTCAAAAGCATCGTTTTCCAGTATGGATCAATTTCAAAAGAGACATGAAGGCCTTCCGAGTCGCAAATCGTCTGATGCTCAAGGGACACTTCCATTTTATATAAATCTACATGGCTCTCATTTCTTAAAAGAGCATCCACTGTTTTTTCTTCCAGCTGAATGGGCAGGATCCCATTCTTCAAACAGTTGTTATAAAAAATATCTGCAAAGCTTTTGGCGATGATTACTTTAAACCCATAATCTTGAAGGGCCCACGGAGCGTGCTCCCTCGAAGATCCACACCCAAAGTTCTTTCCACCGAGGAGAACCTCGGCATCTTGATATTGAGGTGTGTCTAATAAGAAATCTTCTCTTAGCGACTTCCCATCGTCTTCAAACCTCCAATGATAAAACAAGTACTGACCAAAGCCTTTTCGCTCAATTCTTTTTAAAAACTGTTTTGGTATGATTTGATCCGTGTCCACATTGTCTCTTCTTAGTGGAAACACTTTTCCTTTAACATGATTGATTGCCACCTTCTCACCTCCTATGAAACCGGCATTTTTTCAAGTTTTCGTACATCTGTCAGTTTTCCGGTCACGGCAGCCGCAGCGGCCATGGATGGGCTGAGAAGATGGGTTCTTGATCCGTTTCCTTGCCGGCCTTCAAAGTTTCTGTTGGAAGTGGATGCACAGCGTTTGCCTGGGGGCACGATATCATCATTCATGGCTAGGCACATGCTGCAACCTGCTTCCCTCCACTGGAATCCTGCTTCTTTAAAAATGGTATCCAAGCCTTGCTCTTCAGCCTCTTTCTTCACTTTAAACGAGCCCGGAACAACCAAAGCGGTTATGCCCTGCTTTACAGTATGACCTTTCACCACCTCAGCAGCTGCCCTCAAGTCACTCAGACGAGAATTCGTACACGAGCCAATAAACACATAATCCACCTCTATGTCCTCAATTCTCATTCCCGCCTCGAGCCCCATATAATGGATCGCCCTCCCAACCCCTTCTCTTTCAGAAGGATCTGCGTACTGTTCCGGATGAGGGACGGACCTTGAAATAGATGCGCCCATCCCTGGATTGGTTCCCCATGTTACATGAGGCTCAATTTCTTCACCTTTCACCTCAATTTTGTGATCATAAGCGGCGTCCTCATCACTCGTCAGCGATCTCCACTCTTCTTTACATTGTTCATATGATTTATGCTTCGGCAGATGCTCCCGACCTTCTAAATATGCGAAGGTCGTCTCGTCGGGACTGATTAATCCCGCTTTGGCTCCTGCTTCAATGCTCATATTACAGACGGTCATTCTTTCTTCCATGGATAAATTGCGGATCACGTCACCGGTGAATTCGATGACATATCCGGTTCCAAATCCTACCCCGTAAGTAGAAATGATGTTTAAGATCACATCTTTCGCTGTGACACCGAATCCCAGCTCTCCCGATACTTCCACTTGAAGGGTTTTCGGCTTCGATTGCCAGAGGGTTTGAGTTGCTAAAACATGCTCCACTTCACTCGTACCGATCCCGAAGGCCAGTGCTCCGAAGGCCCCGTGGGTTGAGGTATGACTATCTCCGCAAACAATGGTTTTCCCTGGCTGCGTCAAGCCGAGCTCAGGACCGATGACGTGGACAATCCCTTGATCAGGGTGGTGAATATCGGCAAGAGTGACACCAAATTCTGAGCAATTTTTCTTTAACGTATCCATTTGCAGTCGTGCGATTTCATCTCTGATGATGTGGCGCTCTCTTGTAGGTACATTGTGATCCATCGTGGCATAGGTTAAATCCGGTCTCCGCACCTTGCGATTCTTTAAGCGCAGCCCTTCAAATGCTTGGGGAGACGTAACTTCATGTACAAGGTGCAAATCAATATACAGTAAATCCGGCTTTCCCTTTTCTCTATGCACGATATGTTTTTCCCATATCTTTTCGACGATATTTTTCCCTGCCATGAACTCCCTCCTGGTTTGGTAAGATTTTTATTCAGTTAAGACTGTATTGGTAAAATTGTTGCTGAATGAGTAGTGGTTGATTTCCACTGATACATTCCAATCAAATCTATCTTATAAATAAGCCGCCAAGATTGAAGACAGCGCATGATCCGCTTCTAAGCGCTCTACAACCAGCTGGCTCATGGCACCGGTCCCAACTACGGTTCCGCGTCCCATGGTCCAAAGGTCTCCTGTACGGTAGCCTGCGTTCAGGACTTCCTGAACGGCCATTTCGATCATTTCAGCCTCTTCTTTTAAGCCGAAGGAATGTCTAAGCATCATGGCAACCGATAGAATCATAGCCAGTGGATTGGCTTTTCCTTTTCCGGCGATATCGGGTGCAGATCCGTGTACAGGTTCGTAAAGCCCGAAGGAGTCTCCTCTTAAACTGGCGGAAGGAAGCATTCCCAGTGAGCCTGTGATCATGGAGGCTTCATCACTCAGGATATCCCCGAACATATTCTCAGTCACCAGCACATCGAATTGCTTCGGCTGATACATCAGCTTCATGGCAGCAACATCAACCAGCATATGTTCCACTTCAACATCCGGGTATTCCTGAGCCACTTCATTCACGACCTCGCGCCACATTCGACTTGTTTCTAAGACATTTGCCTTGTCGACGGACGTTAATTTCTTCTTGCGTTTCTGAGCCAGCTTGAATGCTTTATGAACGATTCGTTCGATTTCACTTTTTTCATATACAAGGGTATCAACTGCAACTTCGTCTCGCTTCCCTTGACGACCGGACGGCTGACCGAAGTACAATCCTCCTGTCAGTTCCCTGACAATCACCAAATCTACTTCCTCTACAATCTCCCGTTTCAGCGGGGATGCACCCAGTAAACTTTCACATGCTTTCACCGGTCTCAGATTCGCGAATAGCCCGAACTCTTTGCGGATCGCCAGGAGACCTTTTTCAGGACGAAGCTCTTTCGGAAGATGCTCCCACTTTGGACCTCCTACAGCTCCTAATAACACGGCGTCACTATCTTTACAAAGCCTGATCGTTTCAGGAGGTAATGGTGTACCGAAGCGATCGACGGCAGACCCGCCGATATGACCTTCCTCGACTTCGAATTCATGACCGAACCAATCACCCACTGCCTTCAGTACTTCTAATGCCCCGTCCATGATCTCTTGACCGATACCGTCTCCTGGTAGTACAGCGATTTTTTTCTTCATTAGAATTACCTCCTGTTTTGGTTAGTTTTATGTGAGAGCCTCGATTTACAAGGCTCTCTGTCTTACAAGCTGGCTTCCACTGCTTCCTTCTCCATGGATTGTGACTTCCGTTGTGCTGATCGATTCACTGCATTAAGGTAAGCCCGAGCTGATGCTTCTAATACATCCTGGGCAGTTCCGCGTCCGCTTGTCTTTTCTCCGTTATATTCGAGTCGGACGTAGACTTCTGCAAGGGCATCCCGGCCCCCACCGACTGAGTTGATCTTGTAATCTAATAATCTAGAAGGACTTGGCAGGATTTTTTCGATCGTATTGTAGATGGCTTCAACACTTCCTGAACCCGTTGAAGCGAGCTGGGTTACACTTCCGTCCTCGAACTTCAATTCGATCGTGGCCGTCGGGATATTGTCCATGCCATATTGAACCTGCATTCTTTCTAATGTAAAGCCGACTCCATCGGCCATTTCCGTTTGCTTATTCGTCAGGATGCTGAAGAGATCTTCATCGACGATTTCCTTCTTCTTATCCGCGAGATCCTTGAATGCATAAAATGCTTCATTAAGCTTCTCGTCTGAAAGTTCAAATCCTAATTCAACCACTTTATTTTTAAAGGCATGACGTCCTGAGTGTTTTCCTAGAACCAGGCGGGTTGCATTCACTCCAATCAGTTCAGGGGTAATGATTTCGTAGGTTGTTTTTTCCTTCAGCATTCCGTCCTGATGAATACCTGATTCATGAGCGAATGCATTATCACCTACAACCGCCTTGTTAGCCGGTACTCTCATCCCCGTCAGTTTACTGACAAGAGAGCTTGTTTTCTTGATTTCATCCAGTTTCAGGCGGGTAGTGGCACCGTAAAAATCTTCCCGGATTCTAAGAGCCACTGCGATCTCTTCCAGAGCTGCATTTCCAGCACGTTCGCCGATCCCATTGATCGTTCCTTCAATTTGATCGGCTCCGTTTTCAATGGCAGCCAGTGAATTGGCTGTCGCCATTCCCAAATCATCATGACAATGAGCCGATAGCTTTACTCCGTCGATATTCGGAACATTTTCTCTTACGTACCGAAACAATTCACCGTATTTATGAGGGGTGATATATCCTACCGTGTCAGGAAGGTTAATGACCGAAGCCCCTGCTGCAATGACTTTCTCCATGATCTTCACCAAGAAATTCAAATCTGTTCGACACGCATCCTCTGCCGACCACTGAACAACCGGGAAAAATTTCTTAGCGTATTGAACGGCCTGAACGGCTGTATCAATAACCTGATCCGGTGACATCTTTAACTTATGGGTCATGTGAATTGGTGAGGTTGCTAGGAACACATGCACTCTTGGTTCCGCCGTACCCTTAAGAGATCCCCAAACCGCATCGATGTCCCGCTGCTGAGCTCGCGCCAGACCTGTTACCGAGCTGTTCTTGACCGTGGAACCGATCCGCTGCACGGCATCGAAGTCTCCTTTTGAAGCTGCAGGAAACCCGGCTTCAATGACGTCCACCCCCAGCCTTTCCAGTTGTCTCGCCACCTCAATCTTTTCAATCGTGTTAAGATTTACTCCTGCTGACTGTTCACCGTCCCGTAGGGTTGTGTCAAAAATCTCAATGGTTCGCACTCGCAACCACTTCCTTTTCTTTAGTAGAAGGTTTCTGAACAAATGGCATCATTTTACGAAGCTCTCTTCCAACGACTTCGATCGGGTGATGACTTTCACGTTGATTGATTGCGTTGAATTCCGGACGGTTCGCCTGGTTTTCCAGGATCCATCCCTTCGCAAATTTTCCTGTTTGGATATCCGTTAATACTTCCTTCATGCGGGCTTTCGTTTCTTCGTTCACCACCCGCGGGCCTGAAACGAAGTCTCCCCATTGAGCCGTGTCTGAGATTGAGAAGCGCATTCCTTCTAATCCTTGCTCATACATCAGGTCAACGATCAGCTTCAATTCATGTAAACACTCGAAATAGGCGACTTCTTTTTGATAACCTGCTTCCACCAGCGTTTCGAATCCTGCTTTTACAAGGGATGTCACCCCTCCACACAGGACTGCCTGTTCACCGAATAGATCGGTTTCCGTTTCCTCCTGGAAGGATGTTTCCAGGATCCCTGCGCGTCCTGCCCCAACACCTTTTGCATACGCAAGGGCAAGTTCTGCGGCATGACCTGAAGCGTCTTGATAAACCCCATAGAGGGCTGGCACTCCGGCACCTTCTTCAAATGTTCTTCTTACCAGGTGTCCCGGTCCTTTAGGAGCTACCAGGAATACATCTACATCTTCCGGTGGAACGACTTGATGGAAATGGATATTAAATCCGTGTGCAAATGCCAGTGCTTTACCTGCGGAAAGGGCCGGCTTGATTTCTGTCTCATACACTTTCGGCTGATGCTCATCCGGCAGGAGAACCATGATGAGGTCCGCCTGTTCACTTGCTTCGCGGACGGAGTAGACATCGAATCCGTCCTTTTCCGCCTGATCCCAGGACTTCCCTTTTCGTAATCCGACTACAACATCAAATCCGCTTTCCTTCAGGTTTTGAGCATGTGCGTGACCCTGTGATCCATAACCGATAACCGCTACCTTTTTCCCTTTTAAAACCTCTTCATTCACATCTCCGTTATAATATACCTTTACCATTTCCCTCATCCTCTCCATTTTTTGAATAATATGTTTTTATGAAGCCTAAATTTTATCGATACAGTTTCTAATTCACGATTGAATATTGTTTTAAATCCGTCACCGATTTACCATTTCCCCTTGCAAATGCCGTGATGCCTGTTCGTGCGATTTCTTTGATTCCGTATGGTCTTAACAGATCGATGATGGCTTCAATTTTGGATGTTTCGCCTGTTACTTGGACGGTTACGCTGTCCCTTGCCACATCAATGATGGCGGCTCTGAAAGGCTCTACGATTCCATTGATTTCAGATCGGGTCTGCCCTGTACTTAACACCTTGATGAGTGCCAGTTCCCTTGCTACTACGCCTTGATCCGTGATGTCGGAGACCTTGAGGACATCAATTTGTTTATGAAGCTGTTTTAAGAGCTGTTCAATTTTGCGATCGTCTTCTACATTGACGACAAACGTCATTCTCGAAATCCCTTCGACTTCTGTGTAGCCTACTGAAATGCTTTCAATGTTGAACTGACGCTTTGTAAACAATCCGGTCACCCGATTCAAGACACCGCTCCGGTTATGAACGAGAGCCGTTACAATCCGTTTCCTCATGGTTTCACTCCTAACATTTCGTGTAATCCCTTCCCTGGAGCTACCATTGGGTAGACATTTTCCTTCGGATTCACCCAGCAATCAATGAGTACCGGTTCATCACTTATTAATGCTTCTTTTAAAACAGAATCCACTTCTTCCTGGGTTTTCACCCGATATCCTTTGATTCCGTATGATTCAGCCAGCTTCACAAAATCAGGCTGGGTGGAGAACACCGATTGGGAGTATCTTTCTTCAAAGAATGTTTCCTGCCACTGTCTCACCATTCCAAGGGTACCGTTATTGAGAAGGACCACTTTCACAGGAAGGTTCAACTCTTTAAGGAGAACAAGTTCTTGGAGAGTCATCTGGAATCCCCCATCTCCTACAAAGGCGACCACTTTACTGTCTGAATTCGCTAACTGAGCTCCGATCGCAGCCGGAAATCCGAATCCCATCGTGCCAAGCCCTCCGGAAGTGACCCAATTATTCGGCTTTTTAAAGGAATAATACTGCGCCGCCCACATTTGATGCTGCCCAACGTCTGTTGTGACAACCGCTTCCCCGTTGGTCATTTCATACACCTGTTCGATGAGGCGTTGAGGTGACAGAACATCGTGGTCCTGGTTATACCAGAAAGGATATTCCCTTTTGTATGACTTGAGATGATGATGCCAGGCATCGAAATCAGGTTTCTCTACCTCATGTCGAAGGATTTTTTCCAGTGCCTGTTTGGCATCGGCTACGATCGGGATCTGCGTTTTGACGTTCTTCCCGATTTCCGCCGGATCGATGTCTATATGGACCACCTTGGCCCGTGGTGCAAAGGTGGCGAGATTCCCTGTCAACCTGTCGTCAAATCGGGCACCGATATTGATGAGCAAGTCACATTCGTGGAGAGCCATATTGCTTGCATAACATCCATGCATCCCTGCCATTCCGAGAAACAACGGGTGATCTGCCGGAAATCCACCTAAACCTAAGAGGGTATGAATCACCGGGATGTCATATTGTTCTGCGAAAATCTTCAGTTCCTCCGTTGCCTTTCCGTGAAGGACTCCTGCCCCGGCCAAGATGACCGGCTGACTGGATACCTTGATGGCTTCCACCAATTTCTTGATTTGAAGTGGATTGGGATAGAAGTTAGGCTGGTACCCCGGTAAGTCCATTTCCGCATCGAGTACCGGATAAGCTTGCTGCAAGGTCAAGTCTTTCGGAATGTCGACAAGTACTGGTCCAGGCCTGCCGGTTGATGCGATATGAAAGGCTTCCTTCACAATCCTCGGTAAGTCTTTAATATCACGCACCTGATAATTATGCTTGGTGATTGGCATCGTAATCCCGACAACGTCCGCTTCCTGAAAAGCATCGGTTCCGATGACCCCGGAAGCCACCTGCCCGGTAAAAATAACTAGAGGCAGTGAGTCCATCATGGCATCGGCAATCCCTGTCACTAAATTCGTTGCTCCCGGTCCTGACGTGGCAATGACCACACCAGGCCTACCTGATACACGGGCATACCCTTCTGCCGCATGGATTGCGCCTTGCTCATGGCGAGCCAGAACGTGCTTGATCGGGGCTTTGTATAGAGCATCGTAAATCGGCAAGACCGCTCCTCCAGGGTACCCAAACAGAATTTCAACCTTTTCCTCCTTCAAAGCTTTCATGAGCATATCAGCACCGTTGACGTTTTCTGTTAGTGTCTGTGAAGCCGGTTCTGCCTCTACCTTCGCTCTCATTGCCTATCTCCTCCTTTTTTTAAAAGCGCAGGCGGCTTGGTCAGGCCCGACAAGCATAAGGCAAGGTCGCTGAAAAGGCGTTCTTTGCCTTTTTGGCGAGATTGACTTATGACCTCGAGCCTTTAGCCGCCAGAGCTAGATAAATTTGAATGCGCAGGCGGTGAACCACCTGAGCTTAATTCATCCACTTTCCCAAACAAAAAAGACCTTTCCACCCACTACGACAGAGTTCATCTTTCGCAGGGGCGAAAAGGTCTTCATCCTTTCCACGGTACCACCCTAATTCAGAGACAACGGATATCATCTCCCTTTGCAGACTGATCGGTTTCACCAGCCTTTGTTTTTGTAACGAGTATCATCTACTCGATCGCTCCTACTTTTAAAGGTTCAGAACGATACTCAGAGGGGATGTCGGTATTGGATGTATTACTGGTTTGCAGCACCACCAGCTCTCTGAAAATACGATTTCCAATCCTTTTACCTCTTCAACGCTTTTCTCTATTCTGTTTTCAAAATTCCACCTGTACTCGCTGATGTGACAAGTTTGGCATATCGTGCTAAATAACCTTTTCTGATCTTTGGAGGTGGCTGTACCCACTCCTTTTGCCTGAACTGAAGTTCTGTTTCTGAAACCATGAGGGAGATCGTTCGATTCGTGAGATCAATGAAGATGGGATCTCCATTTTCGACCACACCGATCGGTCCTCCTTCAGCCGCTTCCGGTGAGACATGACCGATTGAAATGCCCCGGGATGCACCTGAAAATCGACCGTCAGTCATGAGTGCGACTTTCTTTTCAAGGCCCCTTCCTGCAATGGCTGCCGTTGGTGCCAGCATCTCCGGCATTCCCGGACCACCCTTTGGCCCTTCATAACGGATCACTACTACATGCCCTTCTTTCACTTCTCCACTTTCAATGCCGTCAAGTGCGTCGTCCTGAGATTCGTATACAATCGCTTCACCCATGAAGGTTTGAATGGACGGATCAACTGCTCCCACTTTGATGACCCCACCGTTTGGAGCGATATTCCCGAAGAGGACGGATAATCCCCCGACTGGACTGTGGGCGCTTTCCCTGCGACGGATGACATCGTCATTTTGAATATGAGCATCCTTCACATTTTCATATAGTGACTTTCCTGTAATGGTGATGCGATCTTTGTGTACAGCTTCCATTTCACATAGCTCTTTAATGATGGCGCTGACCCCGCCTGCATTGTGAACATCCTGCATGGAGTAATCAGATGCCGGACTGATCTTGGATAAATACGGCACTCGTTCTGCCACTTTATTGATCCGGTTGATGTCGTAATCGATTTCTGCCTCATTGGCAATCGCCAATGTATGGAGGACGGTATTGGTCGATCCCCCCATCGCCATATCTAAGGCGAATGCATCATCGATGGTATCTTCCGTTATGATGTCTCTTGGTTTAATGTCCTTCTTCACCATTTCCACGAGATATTTCGCTGCGTCCTTGATCAATTGATGCCGCTCTTCTGATGTAGCTACAATGGTTCCATTTCCAGGAGGAGCCACCCCAAGCATTTCCATCAGAGAATTCATTGAGTTAGCCGTGAACATCCCCGAGCATGATCCGCATGTCGGACATGCATTGGCTTCAATATCGAGAAGCTGTTCCGCAGTCATCCTTCCTGACTGATGGGCACCGACCCCTTCGAAAACGGATACGAGTGATAAAGGCTTCCCTTCGCTTGAAACCCCCGCTTCCATCGGGCCTCCCGATACAAAGACGGAAGGGACATTCGTCCGGACTGCCGACATGAGCATTCCCGGTGTGATCTTGTCACAGTTCGGAATGTAGAACACTCCGTCGAACCAGTGAGCGTTGATGACGGTTTCTGCTGAGTCGGCAATCAGTTCCCGGCTTGGCAATGAGTACCTCATCCCGATATGTCCCATGGCGATTCCATCATCCACACCGATTGTGTTGAATTCGAATGGAATCCCGCCGGCTTCCCGGATCGCTTCTTTCACCACTTGGGCAAATCCGTTTAAATGCATATGACCGGGAATGATGTCGATGTAAGAATTGCACACCCCGATAAATGGTTTTTCCATGTCTTCGAGCTTGACTCCCGTTGCATATAGTAAACTGCGGTGGGGAGCCCGGTCGATTCCTTTCTTGATCATGTCACTTCGCACGTTATCACCTCCAACTTAGCCAACTTGAGCATTCTGTTTGTAAACTTTTCTTCCATCCTGCGTGACAGTGTTTCTAAACTCCTGCAATAATTGGGTTGTATACCTTCCTGGTTTTCCTTCACCGATTACACGGCCATCAACCTTTACAACGGCAATGACTTCTGCGGCTGTCCCTGTTAAGAACACTTCATCCGCTGTATACACATCATGACGGGTGAAGACTTCTTCCTTCATCTCGAATCCTAATTTACCGGCGATCTCGATGATGGCATTACGTGTGATCCCTTCAAGGGCCCCTACATATCCGGGAGGCGTAAGGATCCTTCCTTTTTTGACAATGAAGATATTGTCTGCGGATCCTTCCGCTACATATCCTTGATCGTTCAACATTAATGCTTCACTTACACCAGCGAGGTTCGCTTCGATTTTAACGAGAATGTTATTTAAGTAGTTTAAGGATTTAACCTTTGGTGAAAGAACATCTGCACGATTTCGGCGGCTGGCCACTGTAACGATATCGATGCCCGTTTCGTATAAGCTTTTAGGGAATAGGGCTAATTGTTCTGCAATGACAATGATTTGTGGCTTCCTACACGTAAATGGATCCAATCCCAGGTTTCCAACACCTCTAGAAATGACCACTCGTATGTAGGCATTCTCGAGTTGATTTTTTTTCAATGTATCAACGATAATGTCACACATCTCTTGTTTCGACACTTCGATATGCAACATGATGGATTTTGCTGAGTCATAAAGGCGATCAACATGCTCTTCCAGACGGAACACGTTTCCATCATACATTCGAATCCCTTCGAACACTCCATCTCCATATAGAAAACCATGGTCGTACACAGATACAACTGCGTCTTCCTTCTTCACGTATTGCCCGTCTAAGTAGATCCATTGTTCGTTCATGTTAATCATTCCTTTCCTGGTTGAAATTTATTTGATTATTCAGAAATTTATTTTTGCAACGAAAGTCCGTTGACTTGGAGCACATTCGAACAGCCTGCTTGATTCGGTATCTCTGCTGTTTTCTGCTGGCTCAGATTTTTTTATTGAGGACAATATTACTCCCGTTTCCCGGTAAGGTCAACAGGCTTTTTATAAATTATTTGACTATTTAGATTAATCTGATTATAAGTAAACGCTTACATCTTTGTCCTTATACAGTTTGTCGGGAGAAAAAAATTTTTAGATTTTTTTATTTAATGGGGTGAATGACGCTTCAGATCCGATGAGAAGCCCTTTTAAAAATTTTTCGACAAAGTCCTATGGGAATGAGGGTTGAGGGGAGTTTAGACCTGTGTGTATCTGACCGTTTTATTCTCACTGTTTATTTATAATTGAGAATTCATTTTTCCGTTAAATAGTAGGATTGAATTTTTATTCATCTGGCAAGACACTCATCAATAAGTAGTGAATTCAACACAAAACCTTTCATACCCATAATCCGCAATGCCTTTCAAACTAGAATTTAATTTCACTTTTTCTACAATGATGAATAACCTTTCGTAAATAAATATATTCTCCCAAAAAGTAGTCGCCACTTTTTTAAACTCTATATAAATAAAAAAGAATCAATCCAAGTAACCAAACGGCCTTTGGATTGATTCTTCCTTTACACCCATGTAAACATATAATTCGGATCTTCGACATCCTTTGCTTTTTTAACGATCTTCAACGGTTTGAAAGTATCGATCATCACCGCGAGCTCCAGTGTTTCTTTTTTCCCGATACTGGCTTCTGTCGTTCCTGGATGAGGACCGTGTGGAATCCCGCTCGGGTGGAGGGTAATCGATCCTTCTTTGATTCCCTTTCTGCTCATGAAGTTTCCTTCCACATAGTACAGCAGCTCATCACTGTTCACGTTGCTGTGATTATAAGGAGCCGGAATCGATTCCGGGTGATAGTCGTATAATCTTGGAACAAATGAGCAGACAACGAAGTTATGCCCTTCAAACGTTTGATGAACAGGAGGCGGCTGATGCACGCGTCCTGTAATCGGCTCAAAATCCTCAATGTTAAAGACCCAAGGATACAAGTAACCATCCCATCCGACTACGTCCAATGGATGGTGATTTAGAACATGGGAATGAAGCGCTCCTCTTGATTTGGTAATCACTTCGAATTCGCCCTCTTCATCCATGGTTGCAAGCTTCTCAGGTCCCCGCAGATCCCGTTCACAAAACGGACTGTGCTCCAGTAACTGTCCGTACTCATTGCGATAACGGCGAGGTGTGGTAATCTGACTGAAGGCCTCGACGATCAGCATCTTCGTCTCTTCTTCAGGAACGACACGGTAGATGGTCCCAATCGGAATCACCACATAATCCCCTTTTCCATAGGTGATCGTTCCGAACATCGTCTCTACCTTTCCTTTACCGAAATGGATATAAAGCATTTCATCCCCGTCACCATTCCGGTAAAAGCTTTTCATCTCTTCTGTGACATAGGCGGTTCCAATCAATAGATCCGAATTACCAAGTAAATACTCACGGCTCTTTAAGGCACAGCCTTTCTTCGCGACTCTGTCTGTAAAGAAATGTCGATGACGAAGAGCACCCTCTTCCTCAAACTCCGGCATATAACTCCCTAAATACTCTGTTTTCGCCACAGCCGTCGGCAAATGATGATGATACAGAATCGACTGTGTTCCCGAGAACCCCTTCGTCCCCATGACCTGCTCTCTATAAAGCGTGCCATCGTCCTTCTTAAACATGGTGTGACGTTTGTGAGGTATTTTCCCCAGTTGACGATAATACATGGTTTTCCTCCTCTCTTCTGCTTACAATTGTATTACGCAGAACCCCTAATCCTGTAATCTCTAATTCCACTACGTCCCCAGGCTTTAACCACGGATGCGTCTCAGCACCCAGCTCTAAAATGCATCCCGTTCCTACAGTTCCGGATCCAATCACCTCGCCGGGATACAGGGTGACATCTTTCGAGGCGCGCTCGATCATGTCTGCAAATGTATAATGAATATCCTGATAATTCCCCTCGGATAAGAGTTTCCCATTCACTTTTGCCGTCATAGGAAGATCAAAACGGTTTCCCTTGCGATAGGTTTCCAGTTCATCCTTCGTCACTAAATAAGGACCGAAAGAAGTCGCAAAATCTTTTCCTTTTGCGGGACCAAGTCCGACTTTCATCTCATGCTTCTGGATGTCTCTTGCACTCCAGTCATTCATGATGAAATAGCCGTAAATATAGTCTTCTGCGTTTTCTTTTGAAATGTTGGTTCCTTCTGTACCGATCACGCAGGCGATTTCCAATTCATAATCGAACCACTCGCATCCAGCAGGTTTCACGATGTGATCGAGAGGTCCTTTTACAGCTAAGTGATTGGTGAAATAAAAGACGGGGATGTCATACCATTCCGGCACCACATCGAGTCCCCTTCGTTTACGGGCCGTTTTCACGTGCTCTTCAAATGCATAGAAATCCCGGATGCTGACTGGCCTTGGAATCGGCGACTTCAAGGTGACATCATCTAATGAATGCACTCCCTTGTCTTTTTCCGAGAAGGTACCGAGCTCCTTCATTCTTTTCATGCCTTCTTCTCCCAGATCGATGATGGATAACATGTCTTTAGGGAGTGAACCGCCACTTACAGCATGGATGTCCACGACAAGTTCATCCTGAACGATCCCCGCCTTTACTTCTCCTTCTTTTAAAAAACTAACCAGCTTCACGTGTCATCACCTTTTTCGAATCAATTCAAATGAATCGGATAATGGTTTGGTGTACATTTGACCGGCAAGTCTTCCCACCGGTTTGAGTTTCTCTGAATCTATTTTTCCATCGTAATAAAGTTCATCATTGATCCTCACACATTCTACCTTCCCGATGACAAGACTCCCTGCCCCAGGATGATCGCCGAAGTGAAGTACTTCATGAAGAACGCATTCCAATTGCACCTTGCTTTCAGATACTCCTGGAGGCTTTACCGTAATGGACTCCTTCTTCGTCAGCCCGACCTGCTCAAATTCATCAACGCCAGGTTCAAATTCAATGGCACAGTTATTCATATCCTCCACAAACTCTTCACTTACGATATTGATGACGAATTCCTTCGTTTTCTCGATATTTCGGAGGGTATCCTTTTTGCTGCCATCCTTCCCTTTTCTCATGGGGGAGAAGCAGACGAGCATAGGCTCTGCAGAAATCGCCGTAAAGAAGCTGTAAGGCGCAAGGTTCGCAATCCCATCTTCATCAAGGGATGATACAAAGGCAATCGGCCTGGGCAAAATCGAGCCGATCATCAGTTTATATGCAGACTGCCACTCAAGCGTCTGGGGTTTGATATCCATTTAGTTACCCCCTTCGTTTTGAAAAATGTCTTCCAGTGCTCCAACAAATCTCTTGTTATCGTCCTGTGTTCCAATCGTGACACGAACCGTGGTCGGATATCCGAGAAGAGTTCCTGAACGGACGACGAGCCCCCTTTTCACAAGTTCATATGAGACCGTGTCACCATTCATTCCCGTGTCCACCATGATAAAGTTCGATTGAGACGGGAAATAGGATATCCCCAGACGATCAAATTCACTTTCCAAATAAAGACGACCCTGCTCGTTCTTATGGGTACACTCCCTAATGAACACTTGATCTTCCAGGGCAATGATCGCTGACTTCTGGGCAACGGTATTCACATTGAAGACATCTTTCACTTTACGGAGCTGTTCTGCAATCTCCTCATTCATGACCCCGAAACCGACTCTTAGTCCTGCCAGGCCATATATTTTCGAAAATGTTCTCAGAACGATCAGGTTTTCGAATGCTGAAAGAAGAGGCAGGGTTTCTAAATAATCATCGGTTGTAACGTATTCCATATAGGCTTCATCCACCACTACCAGGATATGCGAAGGAACTCTCTCGATAAAGTGCAGGAGTTCTTTCTTTCCGACAATGGTTCCTGTTGGGTTATTGGGATTACAGACAAAGATCAGCTTCGTTTTTGGAGTGATGTGGTCATGCATCCCCTGCAAGTCATGGGTACCGTTTACGAGTGGGACAATGACCGGTGTGCCTCCCTCTAGAAATACATTGGTTTGGTACCTGGGAAACGTAACATCGGCCATAATGGCTTGGTCGCCAGCGCTCAAATAGGCCCTCGTCAACAGCCGGATCACTTCATCCGAGCCATTCCCAAATACGATCTGTTCTTTCGGTACCCCTAAAAATGCGGAAACCTTATGACTTAGATCGACGGCAGCTCCGTCCGGATACAAAAACAGGTCGCTCCCATTTTCTTTAAACCACTGCTTCACTTTCGGGGAGCAGCCATATATATTTTCATTTTCTGACAGCTTTCTGATTGAGGAGAGACCATGCTCCTTCTGTAAGTCGCCAAGCGTCTTCCCCAGCACGTATGGAGCGATATGTGTGACCGCTTCTCTTGTCTTGAACTTTAATGTCATACATGAATCCTCGCCTTCCTCATGGATGAAGGGGGTCGACTCACGTGTTAGCTTATCTTCTCGTTCAAATATGGTACCTGCAAACTGTACGATATTATTAGTAGAAGCAGCTAATCTCTTCATGAGTTAACCCCCTGACCGGTCCTTTGACCCCCGTTATATATGCTAATCTCTATCTATTTTTTATTTTATAGGTTTCCTCTGCGTTCTTGCTCGCGCTCGATGGACTCGAATAATGCTTTGAAGTTTCCTTCTCCGAACCCTCTTGCACCCTTACGTTGAATCACTTCAATGAATAGGGTAGGACGATCAACGATTGGCTTTGTGAATATTTGAAGCAGGTAGCCTTCGTCATCACGGTCTACTAGAATATTCAACTCTTTGATCTTGGAGATTTCTTCATCGATTTCCCCTACACGCTCTGAAAGCATGTCGTAATAGGAATCCGGAGTATTTAGGAATTCCACACCATTCTCTTTCAAGATACCTACTGTCTTCACGATATCTTCGGTTAAGATGGCAATATGCTGCACCCCTGGACCACCGTAGAACTCAAGATATTCCTGAATTTGTGATTTGCGTTTCCCTTCAGCAGGCTCATTGATCGGGAATTTAATTCGACCGCCGTTATGCATAACCTTGGACATAAGGGCTGAGTATTCAGTTGTAATGTCTTCATTTGTGAAGTGGCGCATTTCCTTGAAGCCCATCACTTTTTCATAGTACTCTACCCACTCTTCCATGCTCTCCACATTTCCAACTACGTGATCCACAGCGATGATACCGGCATCTCCATGTTTAAGAGCGGAATCATATTTTTCAAAACCTGGCATGAAGATCCCTTTATAATCTTTACGCTCCACAAGGGTATGGATCGTATCCCCGTATGTACCAATGATGGCTTTTTTTAATTTTCCATTATCATCTTCGAGCGTCGAAGGTGGCATGATTTCAATTGCACCGCGGGATACCGCTCCAGTGTAAGCCTTTTCAACATCATCCACCACAAGGGCGATATCTTTAATGCCGTCTCCGTGATGCTTCACGAATTGGGACACTCGGCTTCCTTCGTGCAAGCTTCCCGTTATAACCAATCGGACTTTATTTTGTTGCAGTACATAGGAAACTGTGTCACGATTTCCTGTTTCGAGCCCTGAATAGGCTACGGTCTTAAAACCGAAAGCTGTACAGAAAAAGTGGGCAGCCTGCTTCGCATTACCCGTATAGTACTCTAAAAAATCAACATCTCTTACCGGGAAGACATCTTCTACTTTAACCTGCTTTTTTGCTACATTTTCTTGCATCCTAATCCCTCCATTGAATGTTATTATATTCTGAATATTATATTAAATAGTTTCTTAGAACTTCTCAAGAGCGGCAAGTAAAGCTTAAACGCTTCTCTGTGTAAAAGCGTGTTCCTCACTTTACCTGGCTAGCTCCTCTTTTCGGGGAGGCATGTGCACGGCGTCTCCCTTTAATCCTTCGACTGCTTCAAGTAAACTTTCACTCATACTTGGGTGGTGATAAAGTGGAAAGCGAAAGTCCTCATCTCTCGCTGCCATCTCAAGGCCGAGCACTCCTGATGTGATCAGCTCGGCTGCTCCCATCCCCATCATATGAATACCAAGGATCATATCCGTTTCACTGTCTGACACGACTTTCACGGATCCATCCTTTTCATCCGCCAGCTGAGCGTACCCGTTTCCTCTGACAAAGTTCTCACTCACTGCAACCGAATAACCTGCCTGCCTTGCTTCTTCCTCCGTCATCCCTGCACATGCAATGGGAGGACTCATCTGCACCACCGCCGGCAAAAACTGCAGATCTACTTCCACTGATCTCCCTGCCATTGCCTCGGCCGCCGCCTTCCCCTGTTTGATCGCTTTGACTGCGAGGGACGGACCTTTCGTGACATCGCCGATCGCCCAAATATGCGGAATGGAGGTCCGTCCCTCCCGATCTGTTTGGATATAATCATCCTCGGTTAATTCAACACGGAGACGGTCGAGGCCGAGGTCTGATAGGTTCGGCTTAACTTTTCCACTCATGACAAAGTGAGAGCCTTCGATGGAGACCATTTCACCGTTTGCTTTGTTGAGTCCTACTATAACCTTTTCTTCTGTGTCACTCACAGTTTTTATGGTAGAGCTCTTGATAACATTGATTTTCTGCTTTTTTAACTGCCTGAACAACTCTTTTGAGATTGAAGAGTCAAATAGAAGTTCTTCATTCAAGATTAGAGTGACAAGGCTTCCCAAGGTGGAGAAAACAGACGTGATCTCTAGTGAAATATAATCGGCACCATACACAATCAGTTCTTCAGGGATTTCCTCCAGCTCAAAAATCTGTCTTTCCTTCAGCACACGGTCAGCGTTAAAATCGATTCCATCCGGATAGTGTAAATCTCCACCTGTTGCCACTATCGCATCTTTGAAATTGAATAGGGAAAATTCATGTCCGTTTTCAACCCCAATGCGGGATTCTGATAGAAAGGAAGCCGATCCTCTAACGATCTCAACCTTATTTGCTTTGCACAGTGATTCTACCCCTGATCGGAGCTGGGTGATTTTTTTCTTTTTATAGTGTTGAAGAGAAGAAAGATTCGCTACCACTTCCCCAAACTCCATCCCCATTTCCTTCAGGTGCTTCGTCTTTTTAAATTCCCGGGCAAAATGGGTGAATACCTTCGACGGGATGCAACCTATATTTAAACAGGTCCCGCCTATATCCTCCCGTTCGATCAACGTCACCTGTCTACCGAGGCTCGCGGCTCTGATAGCCGCGTGGTAGCCCCCAGGACCTCCTCCGATGACGACAATGTCTTTATCTTCTGTTATCTCTCCCACTACCATTTATATCAACTCCATTAGCATGGATTGAGGTTCTTCAATCAGATCCCGTAATCGGTTCGTAAATTTCACGGCTGTCCCGCCATCTGCCACTCTATGATCAAAGGACATTGAAACATTCATCATGGAACGGACGACTATTTCATCCTTTTCATTCACCATCGGACGCTTCTTCGTTTTATGGAAGGCGACGAGGGCTACTTCCGGTTCATTAATGATGGGGGTAGCTCCGATCGATCCGTTCAGCGGTCCAACGTTACTGACCGTGAAGGTTCCTCCTTTGATATCCTTCATCGCTAACTTGCCTTCCTGTGCTTTAACCGTCAGTTCCTTCATTTCGCCGTTAATATCCTTCATGCTTTTCCGTTCAACCTCTTTGATGACAGGGACAATCAGTCCTTCGTCTGTATCTACAGCGATTCCAATATTGTGATGGGACTGAAGCTCTACACACTCCTCCTGTTCATTGAGACGGGCATTGAAGATCGGAAACTCTTTTAAACAGACAGAAATGACTTTGATAAAAAAGGCTCCCACAGAAATAGACCCGCCGCTCGCTTTCATAGTATCTTTCCAGGATAGTAGATTCGTAACGTCGATTTCTTCAAAATGGGTACAGTGCGGGATGGTTCTCAGTGACTGTGACATTTTGGAAGCGATCTGTTTCCTCCTGCCACGGAAAGGAATAGTTTTAGCTCCAGGTTCTGCCGGTGCCGCAGGAGTAACAGGTTCAGGTTCTTCCACCTTCACGGGTGCTGATTGACTTCCTCCATTCATATAAAGGAAAATATCTTCATCGTGGATTCTACCACCAGCTCCGGAACCAACCACTTCTTCTATGTTGATACCATTCTCCCTTGCTATTTTCCTCGTATACGGGGATGCGAGGATCCTTCTCTTCTTCAATACATGGGTCGTTTCCGGCACAACTCGCCGGCTCCCTGACTGATTACCTTGTTCTTTTTCCATCAATAAAACCGTGGACCCGACTGGAATCGTCTCCCCTTCACTAACGGTAAACTCCTTGATCACACCTGAAAATGGTGCCGGGATCTCTGCCGTCATTTTATCTGTTTGTACCTCTACCAGTGGTTGATCCGCTCGCACGACATCCCCCACTTTCACAAGAAAGTGATTGATATTGGCTTCGGTCATGCCTTCCCCAATATCATGAAGCTTAACTTCCATGAACTCCCTCCTTGTCTAATAGCGGGCTACCTTTTCCACTGCAGCCAACACACGTTTACTGTCAGGCAAATAGAAATCTTCAAATCCAAAATATGGGACAGGTGTATCGAATCCTGTTACCCTTTCAGTCGGCGCTTTCTGATATAAAAAAGATTTGTCATTGATGATGGCCAGCACGTCATTTCCAACTCCACCAGTGGCATGTGCTTCATGGACAACCACGGTTCTCCCCGTTTTCTGAACTGAGCTTGAAATGAGATCCTTATCCAGGGGATAAAGTGTTCTAAGATCGAGTACCTCACAGGAAATACCTTTATCAGCGGCTTCCTTGGCTGCATCCTCTGCAACCTTCACCATCGCTCCCCATGCAATGATCGTGACATCCTCACCCTCTGTGACCACCTTACCTTTACCGATTTCCACGGTGTACTTCTCTTCAGGAACTTCTTCCCTGGAAGATCGGTAACATCGCATAGGCTCCAGGAATAGAACGGGATCAGGGTCCTCGATGGCTGCAATCAGAAGTCCCTTTGCATCATATGGTGTTGCGGGACAAACAACCTTGATTCCCGGCATATGAGTGAAAAGTGCTTCGGTGCTATCGGAATGAATCTCTGGGGCTCTTACACCAGCCCCATACGGAGCCCTGATGACCAAAGGACAAGTAAAATGCCCAAGGGTACGAGCTCGTATTCTGGATGCATGCGTCATGATCTGCTCGTATGCCGGGTAGATGAATCCTAAAAATTGGACCTCCGCTACCGGACGATATCCGTTCAGCCCCATCCCGATGGCCGCTCCAATAAAGCCGGCTTCACTTAAGGGTGTATCAAGAACCCGGTCTTCACCGAATTCCTGTTGAAGACCGTCCGTCGCCCTGAATACTCCGCCATTCGTTCCGATATCCTCACCCATCAACAGAACATCTTCGCTTTCCTGAAGCATCACTCTCATAGCATCCGTGATGGCTTGAACCATCGTCAGCGTCTTCATTTTCGTTAAGGTGCTCATTCTACTCACCTCTCAATCGCTCAAGGAGCTTTTCTTTTTGTTCCTGGATCGTCCAGGTCGGTGTCGCAAACACATAATCAAAGATTACACTGGGATCAGCTGCCGGATATGCTTCCAGTTCCTCGACAGCGAGGTCTACTTCCTTCGCATATTCCTTTTGAACAGATGTCATCCAGTCTTCGTCAATCCAGCCTCGATGCCTCATGAATTTCGTTAACCGGTCAACGGGGTCATTATCCTTTCGTCGGGACTCACTTTCCTGTTGATCACGATACTTCGTCGGATCATCCGCGGTTGTATGGGCACCGTATCTCCAGGTCACGGACTCGATCAAGGTAGGTCCGTCCCCGTTTCGTGCTCTCTCCAACGCCTTCACCGTTTCAAAGTAAACAGCAAAAATATCATTGCCGTCGATGCGTACGCTTGGAATGTCATAGGCAAGAGCTTTCTGGGCAATGGTCTTTGATTTCATTTGCTTGTGAATGGGAACGGAGATGGCGTAATGATTGTTTTGATTGAAAAAGACGACCGGTGCCTCCCAGACGCTTGCCAAGTTCAATCCTTCATGAAAGTCGCCTTCAGAAGTGGCGCCATCACCAAAATATACAATGGCAGCATTCCCGGTCCCTTTTCTTTTCTCGGCGAAAGCAGCCCCTACCGCATGTGGAAGCTGTGTCGCAATTGGAATTCCAGGAGTGAAAATTTTCTTTCCTTCCGGAGGCACGCATCCTTCATTTCTCCCCTTCCAGAATAGGAGGATATGAAGCAGGGAATGACCAAATGTCATGGTAGCCCCATGATCCCGATAGGACGGGAATAACCAGTCTTTGTCATGGAGGGCAAGTGCGCTCCCCACCTGGGATGCCTCCTGTCCTTCAAATGGTGCATACGTTCCGATTCGCCCCTGTCGTTGGAGGCTCACCGCTTTCTTATCAAATGTACGGATCCTGATTAAATGCCGATAAAATGTACGGGCTAAATCTTCTGAAATGTCCTTTTCACACTCACCTTGGACAAGTTCTCCTTGTTGATCCATGACCTGGACCAATTGAAATTCCTTGATCATTTCGTCACCTCTTCTGGTGCTTTTTTATTGTTCCGGTAAACTCCTGATTTGCTTTTTATGTCCTAACCGACCACTTCGGACGCTTCGCATGGGAGAAGAAGCTGTTCCTTCTTGTGCGGGCGTGGATTCTGTCCTCACAGAACCGGTTGGCTGCTTCGACTGTGGTCATGTGCTGGTTTTCTGATTGCAAATAAATATCCTGAAGGCTGTTATAGATGGCGCTTGTCTTTTGCAGGACACGTTCTTTATTTGGTTCGTATAATTCGTCTGCTACTTGAATCAATCCACCTGCATTGACGATGTAATCAGGTGCGTATAAGATCCCTTTTTCGCGCAGCTTCATTCCATGTGAAAGATCTAATAATTGGTTGTTGGCAGAACCGACGACCGCCTTTACCCTCAGCTGATCTACCGTGTGATCATTAATAATCCCACCGATGGCACAAGGAATGAAGACATCTGCATCAACCGAGTAAATCTCATCTCCGGATACGACTTTAATGGCTGCTCCCATCCTGTTTGCCTTAGCTACTAACTGATCGATGGATTTCTGACTGATATCTGTTACATAGAGGTCTGCTCCCTCTTCCAGTAGACGCTCGGCTACTTTAAAGCCTACTTTTCCTAACCCTTGAATGGCATAGCTTTTTCCATGGAGGTCTTTTGAGCCCCATACGTTTTGGTTGGTTGCCTGTAAGCCGTAGATCACGCCCATGGCAGTCGGGATGGATGAATCTCCACTTCCCCCGTATTCTTCATTGACGCCTACAATGCAATTCGTTTCTTTTAAGGCATGGACAAAGTCATCAGGAGTAGTTCCCATGTCTGTCCCTGTATAGAATCTTCCGTTCAGGGATTCAACAAATTGGCCGAAAGCACGGAACAACTCAGGGTGTTTGTCTTTTTCAGGATCTCCGATAATGACGGCTTTTCCTCCACCGAAGTCCACGTCGGCCGCTGCACATTTGTAGGTCATCCCTTTTGATAAACGTAAAACATCCTCAAGTGCTTCATCTACTGAGGTGTAGGGTCTCATTCGACAGCCGCCAAGTGCAGGTCCAAGAGTGGTATTATGTATGGCGATGATGGCTTTCAGTCCTGTTTCTTCATCATTACAGAATACGACCTGTTCATGATTTTGTATTTTTTCGAACATATCCATTTCTCCGCCCCCTACAAGCTCTCCGTTTGTAACCGCTTCCATTTTTGTGAATACGTTAGACACTAAAGCTTCCTCCTTTTACACTGCTATTGATGAAGTAATCAAAACTTAGTTCTCTTTTATTCTTTCATTAATTTTCTCTTTAAGAAGTACGACTTGTTTGACCTCACCTTTCCCAATGAGTCTGTCATTCTCTTTATCTCTGACAGTCACTTCGGTCACGATGATGTTTCGTTCATATTTAATTACGCTCGCTTTAATTTCAAGAGAGGAACCGTTTTTTGCCGGAGCCATATGCTCGACGTTCACCTTGGCTCCCATTCCCTCTTCATGATCTTCCAAATAGGGTAGAATGATCTTTCTTGATGCCCATTCCATGTGGTAAACCATTGAGACGGTTGAATACACAGGGTGCACCACATCTCCTTCAAACTGGGCATACATGCTGGGGGTTACTTCTGTTCTGACGACGGCCGTATGTCCTTCTCCTAATCCAGACTTCATTGCTTTCCCCCTTTAAACCAACAAATTATATATTTTTATATAACGTTAATTCAACGATATAATAACATTTTGTTTTATAAATAGTCAATAAATTGTTAAAATTTAAAATATTATATTAATATAAGTTATGCAGAGGGACGGACCTATCGGCGCAGCCGAAGGTCCGTCCCTCCCTCAAAAGCGGAGGCGGCTTGGGCAGGCCCGACAAGCATAAGGCGAGACCACCGGAAAGGCGCTCTTTGCCTTTTTGGTGGTCTTGACTTATGACCTCGAGGGACTAGCCGCCGAAGCTAGACGATTTCCTTTTCCAGATAGGCAATCAAAGTATTCTCAAAATAAAAAAGCAACGAAACAGGGTTCGTTGCTTTTTGTAGAAGGTTGTTTATTGTTTTTATTAACTTATGAAAGAAGTGCCCGGTCGCTGGCGAGTTTGCTTCCACGGATTCGCTGAAATTCGTGGAGAAGTCCTTCGACTGTGAGGTGTTTTTTCTCTTCTTCATTAACCTCTAATATAATCTGGCCTTTATCCATCATGATCAATCGGTTGCCAAGGTCCAGCGCCTGCTGCATATTATGGGTGACCATCAACGTGGTAAGATTATACTTTTCTACAATCTCTTTCGTCAAGTTCGTAATCAGATCCGCTCTGGCAGGATCCAATGCTGCCGTATGTTCATCCAGCAATAAGATGGACGGTTCGGTGAATGTGGCCATCAATAAAGAAAGAGCCTGTCTTTCCCCTCCTGATAGTAACCCGACCTTCGCATTCAATCGATTCTCAAGCCCGAGGTGAAGTGTTTCCAGTACTTCCTTAAAAAACACTTTCCGTTTTTTCGTCACACCCATTTTAAAGGTGCGTGTTCGATTTCTGGAATACGCCATGGCCAGGTTCTCTTCGATGGTCATAGTAGGTGCAGTGCCTGCCATGGGGTCCTGGAACACGCGACCGATAAGCTTAGATCTTTTATACTCGGACACCTTAGAAACATCATGATCGTCAATCAGAACATTTCCCACATCAGGCAGGAGTACACCGGAAACGATATTCATCAATGTCGATTTCCCGGCTCCATTGCTTCCGATAACAGTGAAGAAATCCCCAGGTTTTAAAGAGAGCTGAATGTCATCAAGGGCGATTTTTTCATCTGGTGTCCCTTCATTAAATACTTTGTGGATTCTATTTAAGTGTAACACCGCTCTCACCCTTTCCATCTGCGATTGAAGATCTGTCTAATCGTTCTGACATTCGCTGCGCCTTTCGTTTCTTATCCTTGTAACGGTCCATCACTTTAGGCATGACAAGGGCAAGAATCACGATTGTCGCTGTGATAAGCTTCATATCCCCTGTTTCCAGGAAATCGACGCGAAGAGCCATGGATACGACTAATCGATAGATAATCGCCCCACCAATGACTGCGAGCGTCGTACGGGCGATCGTCTTAGTTCCAAACAATGCTTCACCGATGATAACCGAAGCAAGTCCGATGATAATCATCCCGATCCCCATTCCGACATCAGCAAATCTGCTATACTGGGCAATCAGTGCCCCCGACAGTGCTACCATACCATTCGATATTCCAAGACCGAGTATAATCATCAGGTTCGTATTAGCAGAGAAACTGCGGATCATCCGCTGATTATCTCCAGTCGCCCGTAATGCCAACCCGATTTCCGTTTTCAAGAAACCGTCTGTTAAAAACTTGATGACAAGCGTGATGATGATCATAATAAATAAAATGCTCCACGTTCCCGGTACAGGCTCTCCAAGCCCCACTGCCATCCACAATTTATTGAGTGCGGCATCGATCCCGAGGGGCGACCAAAATCCTTCCACCCCTGTAAAAGCAGTATCCTGACTTAGTAATGGTACATTCGACCGCCCCATTATCCGGAGATTGATAGAATACAGGGCAATCATCATGAGAATCCCTGATAATAGGGCATTGATTTTTCCAAACGTGTGAAGTAGTCCGGTTATACATCCTGCAACAAATCCGATGACAATCGCTGTAATGGTTGCGATGACTGGATTTACGCCACTAACAATCATGGTGGCAGCGACAGCGGCTCCCGTAACGAAGCTGCCGTCGACTGTTAAATCAGGAAAATCCAATATCCGAAAGGACAAGTAGACTCCGAGGGCCATAATAGCGTAAATGATTCCAGATTCAAAGGATGCGAATATTGCTGTTGGCACGAATCATCATCCTCTCTTATTTCTCTTCGTAAAACTCTCCTAAATCAGACCACGCATCCTGAACTTCTACACCTTGCTCTTCTGCAGCTTGCTTATTGATCATTAACTTAAAGTTCTTTGGATACTCAACATTGATTTCAGAAGTTTTCTTTTCACCTTTTAAAATTTTTGCAGCCATTAGGCCTGTTTCGTAACCAAGATCTTCATAGCTGAATCCACTAGCTGCTATCGCACCTTTTTTCATTGAATCCAGTTCACCCACAAATAGAGGGATATCTTTATCATTTGCTACACTGATGACAGATTCCAATGCAGATACAACGGTATTATCAGTAGGAATGTAAATGGCATCCACACGACCAACCAGGGATTCTGCCGCTTGTTTTACATCTGCTGACGTAGATACAGAAGCTTCAACTACCTTCGATCCCTTTTCTTCAACAAGCTTCTTCACTTCCTCAGCCTGTACAACGGAGTTTTGTTCACCTGAATTATAGATAACTCCAATATTTTTCGCTTTCATTTCATCCGTAATAAATGAAATCGTTTTAGAAATCGCTTCAGGGTGTGTATCCGTCGTTCCAGTAATATTTTCACCTGGCTCTTCGAAAGATTTCACTAATTCAGCACCAACTGGATCGGTTACTGACGTAAAGACGATTGGAATTTCCTTTGTAGCATTTAATGCGTGCTGAGCACTTGGGGTTGAGTTTGCAAAGATGAGGTCGACACCATCACCAACGAAGTTCTTGGCGATCGTTTGTGAATTTGTAGGATCCCCTTGAGCAATTTGAACATCAAACTTTACATTCTTGCCTTCTTCAAGACCGTTTTCAGCCAAAGCCTTCTTAAAACCTTCAAATGCTGCATCTAAAGAAGGATGTTCCACAATCTGGGTTACCCCGATCACATATTGCTTTTCACCATCTTCTCCACCTGAGCTTGTATCACTACCACAGCCCGCTAAAAACAGCATTCCCATCATCATAGAGATGACAACAAGTAATAAACTCTTCTTCTTCACAGAAATCCCCCTTTTTCTCTTCCTGATATATGATCAGTAGTCTGGTAGACTAGCAAATCCAAGTATGATAAAAATCATCACCAACGTAAATACAACGTTATATTATCACTCCTGTCACAAAATAGTCAATAATATTCCGAAAATTTAAAAATTAATACTAGTATAGACGGTATTGTTGATGATTTCTAGAGGATTTGCGGGAAAATATTTTTGTTATGGGGTTGGTGAACGTGATGAGGAGTACAGATTTTAAAATATTTGATGGATATTGGGACTTGGCGATTGGTGGGGAATGCTGAAACAAATCGTTAAATGGTCTCTTTAATAACGGTTTCTATGAAAATCCAGCTTAATTAATGGTTTCCTACTATAGTATTCCCCTTCGAATCTCTCTTTTTTACTTGTTGTGCCAGAATCTAGTAAACTTGTGCCACTTTTATCTAAACTTGTGCCAAATTGAAAACACCACAGTAAAAAAGACACTTCCCCAATAAAGGAAATGCGCCTTTTCACAACAATCTATTAAGATCCCACACTACTACCTGATAGCTTCCTGAAAATCCCCTGGGCATCGTTCATCATTCTCTCAACCAATTCCTTCACCGTCGGGACATCCGATACTAGACCGGACACCTGGCCACCGTTGATAAATCCTTGATCCAACTTCCCTTCAAGTGCTCCAACACGATGATAATCTTCTGAGGTCATTTGACTGAACTCTTCAAGAGCGACCCCCTCTTGTTCTTTTTGAATCAATTGTGCGGCATAAGCCGTTTTCATAACCCTTCTAACCCTTCCGACAGAACGACCGACGATGACGGTGCTATCATCTTTTGCTTCCACTAGTGTCGTTTTATAGTTTTCATGAAAAGGAGCTTCCTGGGTAGCGATGAATCGTGTACCCATTTGCACACCACTGGCACCAAGGGCAAGCATGGAAGCGAGTCCCCTGCCATCACCGATTCCTCCTGCTGCAACCACTGGAATGCCCACGGTATCGACGAGTTGTGGAATAAGGGCAAGCGTTGTCGTTTCAAGATTGGAGTTGATCCCTGCAGCCTCATATCCTTCTGCCACGATCACATCTGCACCGGCGTCTTCCGCTTTCTTTCCTTGCTTTTTCGAAGCGACGACACAGATCACTTTTACGTTGTGTTCATGAAAATAGGGAATGAGCGGGGCAGGATTTCCTGCTGATAAGGAAACGACCGGTATTCCATGTGTCATCACTAAGCGGATCATCTCTTCCAAGTGAGGAGTGATAGAGATTGGGATGTTTAGAGCGAAAGGCTTACTGGTTCTCTTTTTCGTCTCCACGATGATCTTCTCCACTTCCTCCACGCCCATGGTGCCGACTCCGATTGTACCGAGTGCCCCGGCCTCCGAAATTGCCGCCGTCAAGGAGGCGTTGCTGATGTTCCCCATGCCACCTTGAATGATTGGATATTTTATATGTAATACGTTCGTTATGTTATTCATTATAATCCCCCTTCGTTAAATTAATGTTATACTTTTTGGAATTGTACGACAAGTGCCGAAAAGCATTTCCATCAATTTGAATTTTTTATTGACATTTCATTCCAAAACACATATTCTAAAATTACTACTTTGTAAAACAAGGTAGTTGTGTTTTACATCAGTACCTTGTATTGCAATGTATTAAAAAAGGAGGCACTATATGTCTATCCGCAGTCAGCTATTAAAGGGTATATTAGATGGTTGCGTCCTATCTGTGATTGAAAAAGAGCCGATCTACGGATATGAACTTTCTAAAAAATTGCAGTCTTCCGGTTTACAGGATGTGAGCGAAGGGACCATTTATCCAGTGTTGTTACGACTTCAGAAAAGTAACCTGATCCGTGGGGAAATGCAGCCATCTGATTCCGGACCTAACCGAAAATACTATTATTTAACAGAAGAAGGACATTCAGCACTCTCTGATATATCAAGAGAATGGGAACAAATCGTATCACCCGTCACAGCACTATTAAAAAGGGGGAGCCATGATGATTGAAGCAAAGCAGTTAATTGAATTGAACAATCAAAAACGAACAGGATTGTCGGAAGAGAACGAAAAGTATTATTCGGATTTCCTGATATACATGCGCCTACAACTTTCATTATCGGAACAGCGGACCGAGGAAATATTAATGGAAATCCTGGATCATATTATTGACGGGCAGCGTGAAGGGAAAACAGCCAGAATGATTTTAGGGGATGATCCTAAGGCTTACGCTGATGATATCATCGAACAGCTTCCTAATGAAAAGAAGAGAAGTATCGTGGCATTCGTATCATCTTTAGCCATTAACTTATTGGGGTACTTCATGATAATTCGAGGACTCTTATTATTGATTGGGCCGATGTTTAAAGAAATAAGCAGTGAAGTATATCCAGTCACTTCCGGCATATTGGCACTTATCACCTTCATTTCCAGTTTGATTGGGGTAAAAATCATTTTCTCGATCATTAAACATTCTTTATTTAAGGAGAAACAAACCCCTGTGAAAGATTCCATTAAAGCAGGTACAATGGGTATGGTATCGATGGGCATCATAATTTGCGCTACTTACTTCCTGCCTGACCTTGGTCCATCTTTCCTTTTTCCGTGGTATGCTTCTTTAATTTCCGGGGCATCATTATTTGGTATTTCTTATCTTCTGAAAAAATAGAGGTCCGTCCCTCAAAAAACCACTTGCCAAACCGGCAAGTGGTTTTGATCAGTCTAATAATAATGGGTGCGTCATGACGTTGTAGCTCAGGTCTTTGTTTTTCAGTTCGTTGCCGTCTTCGAATACACTTTCGAAGAATCGAGAGGCTGGTTCTGCAAGTTCTTTGTAGTATTCTCCGAAGAGCGAGGCTGCGTGCGCCCCGAGCCATTTTTTAGGCAGGAGTTCTTCAGGTAGACCAGGATCCACAAAGAGGAATTTACGGTATTCGTGGACGAGCTTCGTTCTTTCCACGAAGCATTCGGCATCGGTCATTTGCCCTTTCCCGATTTTACTCTTATCAATCATGTATTGTTGACTGTAATGGGAAATGAATTCCTGGTACCGATCATTGATCTCATTCAGGTCCCAGCTTTTTTCGATCAACCGTTGATTCTCATGTGGACCTTCGTATTCGGCGATGAAGAAATCGACGTACTCTTTAATATCGTATTTTCCAATCAGGGATTGTACTTGTTTTTCCAGATTGTTAGGAGAGATCCAAGTACTCGTCGAAAGGGTTCCAAAGCCGCTCCAGACCAGTTCTTTCCTCAGTTCGTCCCGGATGCTCCTTATTTCTTCAGGGATCGAGTACATAAGGATTCTCCATTTACCGTCCCATTGTTCAGGCTTCAGCTTGAATATCCTGTTTGCCGCTTCTTCCATTCGGATCACGCCGCGTTCTGTGAGGGAGTAGTAGCTTTTGTTCCCTTGTTTCTCTGCCTGGACCCAACCTTGCTTATTCATTCTTGAAATGGCTGCCCGGACTGCTTGATCGTTGTGACCGAATTCATTCAGAAGACGTATCAAACTGCCGATCCATATCTTATTGCCATAGTGTCGTATGTAATCCCCATATAGTGTAAAGATCATTGATCGTGTATTCATCAGTGCCTCTCCTTTAGATAATATCCCGTTTGTTTATGACGTTTAATTTACGTTTGATTTATATATTATCATAAACTTTCCATGAAAATAAATGAATATTAATGATTTTTAAGTTTGAATGAATTTCAGGCACAAAAAAAATCAGGCTCACTTATAGAGCCTGACCCTCAATGATACACCCTCAACATCTCCAGCATCTTAACAAATTCATATGAATTGATAACCTGTTCCTTCGACCAATTCGTCTCGATCCATGTTACAAGCTCTTCCTGGCTGTTAAACACTTCCCCGCTCGTATCGGCTTTCCTTATTAAATACCTTCCGTTATCCTCATCCGCGACTACGAGACAAGGAATCTCGCTTTCTTTTGTCATGATTTCAAATTCCATCTCACTCACCTCAATTCTATCTTTTCTAAAAAGGGGCGATTCTAATCACAAAAAGAGCCCTGCACATACAGGACTCAAACTATTAAGTTTCAATATTCTCTACTAAAGTCGCAATCCCCTGGCCGACACCAATACACATGGTAGATAAGCCGTACCGTACCTTTCTCTTTTTCATTTCATACAGAAGGGTGGTAAGGATACGTGCTCCACTTGCTCCAAGTGGATGACCGAAGGCGATCGCTCCTCCATTGACATTGACGATTTCTTCATTTAACCCTAGCTCTCGGATGCAGGCAATGGATTGTGCAGCGAATGCTTCATTAAGCTCCACTAAGCCGATTTGGTCAAGGGCAAGGCCCGACCGTTTCAGTACCTTCTGAGTGGCATAGATCGGTCCTAGTCCCATCACAGATGGTTCAAGCCCTGAAGTGGCCGATGTCATGTAGCGGGCCAGCGGAGTAACGCCTAATTCTTCTGCCTTCTCCCTGCTCATTAATAACAGAGCAGATGCACCATCATTGACTCCTGATGCATTCCCTGCCGTCACCGTTCCGCCTTGGAATAACGGCTTAAGCTTCTGCAGTTTGTCACTATTGGTATCGGGTCTTGGGTGTTCATCGAACTGAAACGTTGAAAGGTTACCTTTTCTGTCACGTAACTCGACGGGCACGATTTCCGTTTTAAACCGTTCTTCATCCATGGCACGTTTCGCTTTCATTTGGCTCCAGTAAGCAAAGTGATCTTGTTCTTCCCTCGAAATGCCGAACTGTTTCGCCACGTTTTCCGCAGTTTCCGGCATAGAATCGGTCCCGAATTTTTCTTTCAGACGGGCATTGACGAAGCGCCATCCGATAGTCGTATCGAACATTTCCATATTACCTCTTGGGAAATCCTTTGAAGGCTTTGCCATGACGTAAGGAGCACGGGTCATACTTTCGGTCCCGCCTGCAATGAAAACATCCCCTTCATTAGCCAAAATGGCTCTCGCCGCATAGTTAACAGCGTCCAGTCCAGAACCGCATAAACGGTTGATGGTGGTGGCACCGACATCAACAGGGAGACCTGCCAGAAGTGTCGACATTCGGGCTACGTTCCTGTTGTCCTCGCCGGCACCGTTTGCATTTCCAAGTACCACCTCTTCAATCGTATCCACCGGGACGAGGGGATTACGTTCGACGAGTGCTTTAATAACATGCGCGCCCAAATCATCAGGACGCACCTCTTTTAAAGAGCCTTTGTATTTTCCAATCGGAGTACGGACGGCATCGACAATGACAACCTCTCTCATGACTGGTGCTCCTTTTCCTTTGTTTCCGAGTAATCATAAACACCTTTACCAGTTTTTCGGCCAAGACGTCCTGCCTTCACATATTTCTCTAAAAGAGGGGCCGGGCGATACTTTTCTCCAAGCTTTTCATGAAGGTACTTAAGATTATTCAATCGTGTATCCAGTCCGACTAAATCTCCAAGTTCAAACGGACCCATCGGATAATTTAATCCGAGCTTGATTGCTTTATCGATTTCTTCAGGAGAACCGAGTCCTTCCTGGAGCATGTAAAAGGCTTCATTCCCGACGAGGGCAGAGATTCTGCTTGTGACAAAACCAGGGAACTCATTGATGACCACTGTTTCTTTCCCCATCAGGCGGGCTACTTGCTGGATGACCTCCGTCGTTTCATCACTTGTTTCCAATCCCTTCACGATTTCAACGAGTGGCATTTTATGTACGGGGTTGAAAAAGTGCATGGCAATGACCTTGTCAGGTCGTTTCGTAAATGAGGCAATTTCCGTCGGACTCATGGTGGAAGTATTTGTTGCCAAATAACAATACTCAGGTGCATGCGCGTCCAGCACTTCAAATACGCCACGCTTGATATCTGTCTTTTCCGGAACGGCTTCGATGACCACATCGGCATCCCGTACGGCAAACGAAAGATTCGTTGAATAACTCATAAGCTCTTTCGCTTCTACGTACTGCTGCTGAGTGAGCTTATTCCTTTCTATTCCTTTTTGAAAAATGAGCTGAATCTCATTTTTGGCATGATCCAACTGCTCTTGTTTAATATCAACCAGTGTGGTTCGGAATCCTCCAACTGCACTTACATAGGCAATCCCCCTACCCATTACTCCGGAACCAACTACCACGATATGCTGCGTCATGTTTGCTTTCCCCTTTCTTGCAATAAGGGGTTGACCCGGATAGGACAACCCCCTGCTTGTTAATGTCTTCTTACACACCAAATGGATTTAACGGACGGTTTCCGAAGTAAGAAATGATACTCTTTGTTTCTGTGTAAAGATCGAGCGTTTCAACGCAAAGCTCACGGCCGAATCCGGACTGCTTGTAGCCTCCGAATGGAGTACCCGGGAATGCGGAGAACGGGCAGTTCACCATCACAATTCCGGCTTGGATCGCTTTCGATACTCTTGTCGCACGGCCATGGTTTTGAGTCCATACCGCTGAACCAAGACCATATTCGCTATCGTTGGCCATTTTAATCGCTTCTTTTTCATCTTTGAATTTCATTACCACCACAACGGGTCCGAAGATTTCTTCTTTTACAACCTTCATGTCGTGATTCACATCTGTTATGATGGTTGGCTCATACCAATAGCCTTTTTCGAAGCCTTCAACCTTCGCAGGGCTTCCCCCGACTAAGATCGTTGCCCCTTCTTCTTTGGCTGATTGAACATAACCGTCGATCGTGTCAAGCTGGTCCTGATTAATGATCGCCCCGATATGAGTACCTTTATCGTGAGGGTCGGCCAGTTTCAGCTTCTTCGTCTTCTCAACGAATTTCTCCATGAACTCATCGTATATATCTTCATGTACATACAGTCTGGATCGTGCTTCACAGGACTGGCCTGTATTATAGAAGATTCCGAACAGGGAACCATCCACCGCTGCATCGATATCTGCATCTTCAAATACGATGTTTGGTGACTTCCCACCTAATTCAAGAGTGACTCTCTTTAGGGTTTGAGACGCCTTTTCCATAATATTTTTACCGATAGGAGTGGAACCTGTGAAGGCTACTTTATCAACCTTTTCATGCTCAACTAAGTAATTACCGACAGAAGAACCTGCACCCGGGATGATGTTGACAACCCCTTCAGGCACACCGGCTTCGATACAGATTTCACCCAAGACAATCGCTGTTAATGGTGTAAGAGTCGCTGGTTTCACCACAACCGAGCAGCCTGACGCAATGGCAGGAGCAATTTTCCACGCCGCCATCATCAATGGATAATTCCACGGAATGATTTGAGCACATACACCGACCGGCTCTTTCTCCGCAACATTCATGAATTGCCCTGGTACATTATTCACCGTTCCACGATGGCCCACAATCGCTCCTGCATAGAATTCAAAGTCTTCGATCGCTTGCATCACTTGACCTTGTGCGGCAGATAGTGATTTCCCGCTATCCATGATTTCAAGAGAGACAAGTTCATTAAAACGTGATCTCATAATGCCTGCAATTTTATTGAGCACGCGGGAACGCTTATTGATCGGGAACTTCTTCCACTTACCGTAGTCAAACGCGTTTCTCGCTGCTTCAACCGCTTTTTCAGCATCTTGGGCAGATGCCAGTGAAACGGTGGCAATCGCCTCACCTGTCGCTGGATTGTACGTCGTAAAGGTTTCACCTGAACCGCTTTCCATACGTTTGCCGTTGATCACCAATGAATAATGTTCTCTTTTCATTTCAAGGACTTCAAAGCTTTGCTCTTTTACTGTAGACATAACTCCATCTCCTTTTTGATTGAATTATTTTCCGTGAAAGGCTGGTCTTCTTTTCTCCATAAATGCTGTCACACCTTCGCGGTGATCTTCTGTCTGGCCTGCGATCCGTTGGGCACAGGCTTCTTTTTCTAAGTATTCGTTGAAGGATAGATCCGCACTCACCTTTAATAAACGCTTCATCAAGCCGATTGCTTTCGTTGGCATGACGGCGATTCCTTCGGCAAACGCAGTCGTCTCTTCCTGCCACTCTTCACGTGATATGATTTTCGTGACAAGACCTAGCTTTTCTGCATCGATCGCCTTTATCTTCTCTCCAAACACCGCCAGTTCCAGCGCTTTTGCGTAGCCAACAATCTTTGATAAATAATAAAGATTCCCTGAATCCGGGACTAAACCGACATGTACAAATGCTTGCACAAAGCTTGCTTTCTCAGACACCAGCCTGAAGTCACAGGCAAGGGCCAGACTGAATCCCGCTCCTGCCGCCACTCCATTGACTGCGGCGATCACCGGCTTTTCACACTGCTCGATTTCTTTTACCATCGGTCCGTAGTTATGGCGCAGCACTTCACCGTGATCCATGGATTCATCCACTTCACTTAGATCCTGTCCCGAGCAAAATGCCCTGCCTTCCCCCGTGATGACGATGGCTCTCACTTCTTCATTTCTCGAAGACTCTTTTATAGCCTTTTGGATTTCCAGATTAAGTTGACGGATGAAAGCGTTCAGCTTATCAGGACGATTCAAGGTAATCCAGGCTACGTTATTCTTCACTTCGTACTTAATCGTTTCAAACATGCGGCAGCCTCCTTATTTCCCTTTAAAATTCGGTTTCCGTTTTTCCACAAAAGCCTTCATGCCTTCTTTCTGATCTTCAGAGGCAAAGAGAAGATAGAAGTTCTTCCGCTCATATTGCATCCCTTCATAAATCGAAGAATCAACGGCTTTATGAACAGATTCTTTGATCAATCTCAAGGAAAGCGGCGGCTTTGCAGTTAATTTCTTCGCAAACTTCTCGGTTTCTTCTATTAATAATTCTTTCGCAATCGTTCGGTTGACGACTCCCCATTCAAGAGCTTGCGTGGCTGTAAACATGTCTCCGGACAACAACCATTCCATCGCTCTTGATTTCCCTATTAGCTTGGTGAGCCTTTGGGTTCCACCCGCTCCGGGCATGACACCAAGATTCACTTCAGGAAATCCGAAGCTTGCATCCTCAGAAGCGAATAGAATGTCGCAGCAAAGAGCTAACTCAAACCCGCCGCCTAATGCAAACCCCTGGACCGCTCCGATGATCGGCTTCTTGATCCAGGCAAGGCGGTCCCATTCTGTGAATTGATTCAAGAGTTCTAAATCAATGGCCCCGTCTTCCGCCATTTCATCAATGTCTGCTCCTGCAGCAAAGGCTCTGCCCCTACCTGATAAAACAATTGCTTTCACACTGTCGTTCCGGTCGAATGCCTCGAAAGCATTGACTAACTCCGATACCATAGGACGATTGATGGCGTTCAGAACTTTAGGTCTATTTAATTCAATAAAACCAAGTCCGTCCCTCTCGCTCACTACGATATATTCGTACTCTTTATTCATTCACTTCTTCACCGATCATAAGAGTGACTAACTCTGCGGCAAAGCCCATAAGGTCCTTCCCGGAGGCTTTGCCTTCATCGGATTTCATGGCTGCTTTCATCGCTTCATGATTGTCATAATACATTTCGCACATTAAGTAGTATTTGCCTTCTCCACCCATAGGTGAACCGACGATTCTCGTTACATCCATCTTTTTAAGGCCCGGAATTTTTGCCGTGATCGGAGCGTGGGTATTGAAGTAATGCTCATCAAATTTCTCTTTGTTTTCAGGGTGCTTATACAATGCGATTAGTTTTACCATAGTGGAATCTCTCCTTTGATTTTCAATAGTTTATTTTGGTTCTATTTGTAATAAGACAGTAGTAGTTGATTTCCGCTACAGACGCTCGCTTTCCGCGGGGCGGGCGGTGAGCCTCCTCGGCTTCGCCTGCGGGGTCTCACCTGTCCCGCTATTCCCGCAGGAGTCGCGCGCCTGCAGCGAGAAGCAACTTTCTGATAATTCGGTTTACTTTAACAAAACCCTACAAAACAACAATCTTTTAGAGCTTTTTAATAGATTTAGATAAAGGTGCTATAAGCAAAAACTTACTAAACACTTCACATCATCGTCGATATTGGCTTCATGGCTTCGAACGGGTTGCGGCATTGCTTGCAGTATAGAATGCTTCTGCAGGCGGTTGGACCGAACAGGTTCTCCATTGAAGTATAGGGGGAATCGCAATATGGGCAGTGAATCTCCCAATCTTCTTCCCCGTTGAATTGTTCAGGCGGGGGTGCTATACCGAATTCTTTCAGTCTCTCCCGTCCATTTTTCGTTAACCTGTCTGATGTCCATGGAGGAGAATAAACAAATTGAACCTGTATATATTGAATTCCAAGCTGATCCCGACACGCCTTCTCCACATTCCCTTTAATAATTTCCAATGCCGGGCAGCCTACAAAGGTTGGTAGGAGCTCAATCATCAGAGCACCTTCGTGGTGATGTATGCGATTGACCATTCCAAGATCTACAATGCTGATGGAATCAATTTCAGGATCTTTCACTGTTTGAAGAACTTCTAAAACGGTTGCAGTCATATTCCTTCATCCTTTACCAGCTTGCTGCGGGATTTGTGTTATAGACTTCGCTTAATGTGGAAAGTGCCGTATCCAGTTCAGGAGTGTGTTCACCTAAACGTCCATTCCCCTTTTTCATGCTTACATTCGGAGGAAAGGATAGTTGAGTGGATTGGAAAACCGGTTGAAGGGCAAGCTCCCATCGTTTCGACAAATTCTCTTCTCCTTCGATCAGCGCCATAATTGACATCTCTTTTACCTTTGGCCCAAGGGTGAGTACTCCCTGGAATTCATCCAATACTCGTTCAATCGCCTTATTCATTCGCTCCCTTGCTTCACCGCCGGCATTCATTAATTGAATGAACCAGGTTTTCCAGTGCAGCAGGTGATAATATAATTCTGTGTTGATTTTGATTGCCATTTCGGCAAGTGGTTCATAGGAGGAGTTCTTTAATGAGTCAATTCTTACCTTTTTGGCGACGCTGTAGAAATAATGTCTTACAACAGCAAAGGCCCAGTCGTAGCGGGGTTCTTGTAGATAGTGCCCGGGTCCATTCACTTCTTCCAGTAAGATGGCATTTCTTCGTTCTGATGCCTTCCTTCCATGTGCCAGTTGGTCCTGATCCCCTTCCCCTAACTCTTCAAGGAGCTGATAGAACATTGTGGCATGCCCCATCGTGTCTTGATTAATGGATGAAAACGCCACATCCTCTTCAATATGAGGAGCGAGTCCCAGCCATTCAGAACCACGATACGCAAGGATGAAATCATCGTCGGCCAGTTGATAGAGCAGGCTCAGAAGCGCTTCTTTATAATCTGCGTTCGGGATGTCATTTGGACTATTCACTTTCATTTCTTCTTCACCAACTCTCCCCATGACATGATTTCTTTCTCATCGAGCATTTCCTGTTCGTACTGTCTCCACTTCTTCTTCAGATAACCGTAGCCTTTGGCGTTCCGGTAATCTTTATTATCAAGACGGCCGACACTCTCTCTTTCCTCGGGTGTCATCATCCGGACGTCCGACCGCTTCACAACCCATATATCCGAGACCGGCTCTCTTCTCATGAAATTCTCTTGAGCCATCACCATGGCAAGCTCATGGTTGGGTGCTAACAGACTGAATTGATGCTGCATCTGCGCCCCGTCCGTCCTCTTACTAAACACTTCAAATTCCTGATAAAAGTTCTGCCCCTTGTCAGACATCCTTCTCATTCCTTTCTAGCTTACTTGGTCACTAGGGCTTAATGCTTCGCGAACCCACGCATTATTGTCGTAGGATAATTCTCTTAAACGAAGGCGATCCTTTGATTTTGGACCTTTGTTCCGAATGATTTCCTTGAAGCGGTTCCAGTCGGGCTGCTTATAGATCCATAAGTCCTTTTCTTCATCGAAGTACATCGTCTCATCTGGAAGAGTCAGTCCTAACGACAGCATCCTTGGAACATATTTCGTGAAAAAGTCCTGTCTCAGCTGTTCATTTGTTTTCGTCCGGATGTTGTATTTAATGGTGATGTCCTGTTTAGAGGAACCTGTCGTTTTCGCATCACCCGGTCCAAAGAACATAAGAAGCGATTCCCACCAGCGGTCAACTGCATCCTGAACTAATGCTCTTTGATCGGGAGTTCCTTCTGCCAGAGCCATGATGATGGCTTCACCATGCTGTGCGTGGAACACTTCTTCCGCACAAATTCGTTTAAGCGCCCGGGCATATGGACCGTATGAAGCATGGAGCATATTCGTCTGTGTGATGATCGCTGCCCCGTCCACAAGCCAGCCGATCAATCCAGCGTCTCCCCAGGTAGGTGCTTCCATGTGAAAGACGTTATGAAACTTTAAATCTCCTGAAAACAAATCTTTCATAATGTGCTCACGTGTTTTCCCGTAAGGCTTCATTAAATCTTCCGCTACACGAAGCAAAAGCTGTCCATGGCCCATCTCGTCCTGAACCTTCGCCATGATTCCAAGCTTCCTTCTTAGTGTAGGTGCTTTCGGTACCCACTCTTTCTCGGGAAGCGCCCCCATGATTTCACTGATCCCATGCATGGATATCAGCTTGATCAGTGCATTCCGATACTCATCAGGCATCCAATCATCCGCTTCAATCTTTTCATCATTTTCAATCTTTCTCATAAAATGAGTCATACGCTCTTCTTCCGTCAGATGTTGGTTTGATAATACGTCACTCACTGTAGCTCCTCCTTTATCACACAGTTAATACGCGGGTGCTATATTGTGTGATAACTATTTTTCTCAAAAAAATTTATTGAAACATGGCTTCTCCTCTAAGATCCACAATCCGGATGGCTTTCCCTTCTGAACGGGGGATTTCTTTCGGTTCCCTGATTTTCACATCCATGGAAACATAGCAACGATCTTTCATGAGGCTTTTCACTCTTGCTTCCAATTGATTGAATCCTTCATTCTTTATGTCTTGAGACATTCCTTGGTAGCATTCATCCGTTACCTCAACCTGCAACTCCACCAAATCGAGTGCCCCTTTTTTCTTTAAGTGAACCTGATAATGTGGTGCAAGCTCACTTATCTGAAGCAGGAAGTGTTCCATTTCTGATGGAAACACGTTCACTCCCCTGATGATGAGCATGTCATCCACTCTTCCCTTGACACGTGACATCTTCACCGTCGTTCTTCCACACGAGCATCTCCCGTGCTTAATCGAAGCAATATCACCGGTTCTATAACGGATGATTGGAAAGGCTTCCTTCGTTAAACTTGTAAACACAAGCTCACCGACTTCCCCCTCTGGTAAAGGCTCTAACGTATCAGGGTTAATGACCTCCACTAGGAAATGATCCTCTGCAATATGAAGTCCATCCTGAGCTTCGTGGCATTCCATGGCAACTCCCGGGCCGATGACTTCACTTAAGCCATAAATGTCACACGCTTTAATATCGAGCTTTCTCTCCAACGTTTCTCTCATTGCATTTGACCAGGGCTCGGCCCCGAATATTCCATATCGTAAGGTTAGTGAAGCCGGATCCTTCCCTTGCGCCTCCATTGTTTCTGCTAAATTGAGGACGTAGGATGGCGTGCCGCATATGACCGTCGGCTGGAAGTCTTCCAGCAAGGTTATTTGCCTGGACATGTTTCCGCCTGATACCGGCACCGTGATCATCCCAAGCTTCTCACTTCCATAATGAAGTCCCAAACCTCCTGTAAACAGTCCGTATCCGTATGCATTATGCAGGACGTCCCCCGATTTTCCACCTGACATGGCAATGGCACGGGCCACAATTTCTCCCCACATGTTGATATCGTTCTGGGTATACCCTACAACCGTTGGCTTTCCACTTGTTCCGGAAGATGCATGGACCCTTACCATTTCTTCACGCTTGACAGCGAACAGGCCAAAAGGGTAATGATCGCGTAAATCCCCCTTTTTTGTAAGCGGTAACATTTTGAGGTTTGACAAAGACTTTATATCCTGTGGTTTCAGACCTCTCAGGTCAAATTGTTCACGGTAAAAAGGGACTCGTTCATACACATAAGCAGCAATATGTTGTAATCTCTCTAGTTGAAGGCGTTCCATTTGCGATCGACTGGCAGTTTCAATCTCATGCAATATCAACGTATCGACCTCCTGTCACAATATAAAATATATTTATATAACGTTATTAATTCGTTTATGTAAATATGTGTTATATTCATCTACTCAAAAGATAACGTTTCTGCTGAACATTGTCAATATATTTTCAGAAAATTTCATCAAAGCAAATTCGGGGACGGATAGGAGAGAAGCGAGCTTGTAGTGCCAAATCGTGCACCAACATTTCTTCTTCCTAATACACCAAAGGTTCACCCCAAAAGAAGGACATCCCATACCAATTCGCTTACTTTTTTCAAAATCATCCACAGCAAATTCGAAATGCACGGTGTTATGATCACTATCTTCAATGTAGAAATTCCGACCATTTATCAAGAACTTTGTTTCACTTGAGCCCCGTTCTTCAACCTTCATTCCAATGATATTCGTGTAAAATTTATGAAGTTTCATTTGTATGAGGTACGAAAAACCAACTAATAAAAAGCTTGCTTTGAAATTCAAAGCAAGCTTTTCTTATTATTCAGTAGCCGGTTTAAGCGTTGTCTCCTCTTTGAGCGCTTCTTCCTGCAACTCTTTATCTCGTTTAATTCTTCCATTGCCGACTGATAGGGCTACTCCTACGCCAATAGCGATGAATATTAAACCTGTTAAGAATACAGTTGTGAAGGCATCAGACCATGCTGTTTCAATGGAAGCAATCACGATGCTGCCTACCACTTTCGGAACATCCAGTAAACCTGGTGTTACAAGCAGTCCGAACAGGGCATCTGTTTTCTCACTTAACCCTGCAAGAATCTGACTTGCAGCTGGATTATCCTGCTGTGCCGTCACTTCCTTCATATTCTCTTGAAGTGATTGATTCATAACGGCATTCAATACTGTAATCCCAATCGTTCCACCGATCGAACGGAAGAAGGTGGCCGATGATGTGACAGCCCCCAATCGGGACTTAGGGAATTCATTTTGAACAGCAATCATAAGTGTTGGCATCACCAGACCCATTCCAAATCCCATGACCACCATAAAAAAGTATGCTGTATATTCTTTAGAATCCGGTCCCATCGTACTCATCAAGAAAAAGCCGACTACTGTAGTGAGCATACCTGCCGTAAGAACGGTGCGGTATTTCAGTTTCAGTAATAATCTGCCCCCGATGATGCTTGCCAAAATCATCGCGATCATCATTGGAGTCATGGTAGAACCTGCCTGGGTTGGTGTAACCCCGAGAATCCCCTGCATGAACATCGGTACAAACATAATCGCTCCGAACATTCCTAATCCAAGCAGGAAACCTAACGCATTCGTCGTCGCAAACACTCTATTCTTAAAAAGGCTTAGATCCAGGATCGGTTCTTTTGCTTTGTTTTCGATGAAACCAAACAGAAGCAGTAATACGATGGATCCCCCAAAGATCAGAAAGCTTGTTCCTGACGCCCACTCGAATTTGTCTCCACCGAAATTCAACCCTATCAGTAAAAGCACTAACGCCGGAATCAGGGTAATGATCCCTAAATAATCTATGCTCACCTTATCTGTCGGGCGTCCAACGTTTTCATACTTCAAACCGACGAACAATAGAAGCGCTGATAATAAACCAAATGGGACGTTAATCAAGAAAATCCAGTGCCAGCTGATTGTATCAACGATAAAGCCTCCAATAAATGGACCGATTACGGAGCTTAGTCCGAATAACGCTCCAAACACCCCCTGCCACTTGGCGCGCTGCTCAGCCGTGAAGATATCCCCAATGATCGTTTGGGATAGAGGCATGATCATTCCTCCGCCAATCCCTTGAAGACCGCGATATAACACAAGCTGTTCCATGGAAGTGGCCGTTGCACATAATCCTGATCCAATGATAAAAATGATGACACCGATTAAATACAATAATCTCCTGCCATATAAATCCGATAACTTCCCGACAATCGGAGTAACGGTAGTAGAAGTAATCAGATAAGCCGTGGTCACCCACGCAAAAATGGAAAAACCGTTCAATTCAGCAATGATCGTTGGCATCGCTGTCCCTACTACGGTTTGTTCGAGGGCACTAAAGAACATCCCTATGATTAAGCCGGTCAGAACTAAGCGTTTATTGATCCCTGGTTGTATGGACATAATATGTTTCTCTCCTTATTCTTCTGTTGATTGATTTTCCACGGCTGAAGCGAGCTTTTCATATATCATGACAAGTTGATTGACATCTTTTTCATCAAGAAAAGCCAGATAACGGGAAAAAATTTCTCTTCTTTTGGCTTTCGCCTTCTCAAAAACCTCACGCCCCGCCGCTGTTAGATCCAATTTTACGATGCGTCGGTCCTTTTCATCCCTTTCCCGGGTGACAAAGTCATTTTTGAGTAATCGGTCGATCATGACCGTAATCGCACTGGGCTTTACGTCCAGCCTATCTGCAAGCTCCGTCGATTTTGTACCTTCTGATTCAGATAAGAGATAAAGAATATAAAACTGAGGACCTGTTATATTCATTTCATTTAATGAAGAAGTCAGATCTTGTTGAATATGTCTGTTCGAGATTTGAAATGCATTGAACAATCGATCTATATAAGAATGCTGGATATACTTCGGGTCCATTTTGCTCCTCCACTTCTATTCACACCATTAATATTTAACCTATTTAAATATTAATTAGGTTAGGTAAAAAAGTCAACTTTTTTTTCTCTCCAATATTCGTTCAAAAAAAGTCAGAAAAAATTCATAATAAAAACTTTTATACGTAAATGCTTACATTTAAATTTCCCATTTACATCCTAGTATTCACTCTTTACAATCGGGTTGATTGTTTTTCAACTACTGTTACTGAAAGGAGCTTGCTCCACGATGAAACAAGTTCAATCCCTACTAAACATTACTCTTGGCGCTTTCTTGATTGCATTGATTCAATGAAAACAAAGAAATGGTGATCATAAGCGAACACAGTGAGGAAATTAAGCAATTTATCGTTGGAGACCTTAAAAAAGGGGCCACTCTCCATTCAGCAAAAGGGGCTTTTTCAGATGACCAAAAAGAAGTCATCACAACCATTCTTGGTCGTAAAGAATTCTCGAAATTGAAATCATATATTCAATCGACCGATGATAAAGCATTTATCACCGTACACAGCATGAACGAAATTTGGGGACAGAATTTTAAATCATTTGCTTAAAAGGCTGATCCGGTCAGGTGTCATTTTAAGAATTTTGGGACACCTGATTTTGGATCAGCCTTTTTTTCGTATATGATAGACATTATGAAATAATAGATTGAATGGATGATGAACGTGAAGAAGAGACAAACCGCAGAGTTTAGAGTCTATGGGCAACTGAAGGATGCCTTACTTGCCAGAAAGATCGCTCCGGGAACCCAGCTTGTGGAACAAATCATCTCTCTGAAGATGAATGTAAGCAGAACTCCCATCCGACATGCGTTGAAACGACTGGAAGCCGAAGGACTGGTTCAGATCATTCCGAATCGGGGCGCATTTGTCGTCCATCCCACAAAAGAAGAGATTATATCTTTCTTTGAATTAAGGAAAGAACTAGAATTCCTTACTGTCAAATACGGCCTCCCAAAGGTGAAAAAATCGCATATGTCAAAGCTTTATGCGTTTCTTGAAGATGAGCAGGAAACCTACAAACAAAAGGATCTGTTAAAATACGTCGAGCTCAATAAACAGTTTCATTTATTTCTCGCAGAGGTCAGCGGGAATAAATTCCTGATACGATATATGGATGAAATGCTTACTCAGTCTAACGTCTATCTGTTTTTATTTGATGTGTTTTATCATGTTGAACCAGGTGAGAACGTCCGTTTTCGCGAACATGAAGAAATGGTAAAAGCGATTGAAAACAAAGATCAGCAAACTTTGTTGGAACTGATCGACCTCCATATGAAGCATAGTTTTGATGATTTACAATTGGAGGATAATGGGTATTCCTCTCTTGAAACTGTTTTAGTAGATTAATACGTGCAAAAAGCCGGTTCCCACTTGTCTTTGCGGGGGAATCGGCTTTTACAATTAGAATAATTTCGTTGTCCAGTTTTCACAGTTCCATACTTCTGTCGCTACATCTTGATAGAATTCAGGTTCGTGGCTGATTAGAAGAACGGTGCCTCTGTATTCTTTAAGGGCCCGTTTCAATTCTTCTTTTGCCTCAACGTCCAAGTGGTTGGTAGGTTCGTCGAATACAAGGACGTTCGATTCTTTGTTCATCAATTTACATAGGCGGACCTTCGCTTTTTCTCCACCGCTCAGCACTTCTGCCTTGCTTTCGATATGCTTTGTCGTCAGGCCGCATTTCGCCAGGGCAGCACGCACTTCTGCTTGATTGAAGGATGGGAACTCATTCCACACCTCTTCAATACACGTGTTATTATTTTTTGTCTTGATTTCCTGTTCAAAATAACCGATATGAAGATAGTCTCCCAGCTCCACTGAACCTGAAATGGGTTTGATTTCTCCCAATATACTTCGTAGTAGAGTCGTCTTCCCGATACCGTTTGCTCCAGATAGAGCAATCTTCTGACCACGTTCCATCTTGAGATTGAGTGGTTTGGACAATGGTTCCTCATAACCGATCACAAGATCCTTCGTTTCAAAAATGACCCTGCCTGCGGTTCTTGCCTGTTTGAAATGAAACTCAGGCTTCGGCTTTTCGGCAGCCAGTTCAATCATGTCCATCTTATCCAGCTTCTTCTGACGGGACATCGCCATGTTTCGAGTCGATACTCTCGCTTTGTTACGGGCAACGAAATCCTTCAATTCGGAAATTTCCTGCTGCTGTCTCTTGAAAGCTGACTCAAGTTGCTGCTTTTTCATTTCATGGACGCGTTTGAATTCATGGTAATCTCCCGCATAGCGATTCAGCTCTTGATTTTCCATATGATAAATAAGATTAATGACACTATTTAAGAATGGAATATCATGTGAGATCAGGATAAACGCATTTTCATATTCCTGCAGATAGCGCCTCAACCAATTGATATGCTGTTCATCGAGATAGTTGGTCGGCTCATCGAGTAATAGAATTTCCGGTTTTTCCAGTAATAACTTAGCCAGTAAGACTTTCGTTCTTTGTCCTCCACTTAAATCGTGAACATCCTTATCCAAGCCAATATCATCTAATCCCAGACCTCGTCCAATTTCTTCTACCTTTGCGTCAATAATATAAAAATCATTATTCGTAAGGGCGTCTTGAAGAGTCCCGGTTTCTTCCAGCAATCCTTCCAACTCTTCTGAAGATGCCTCTCCCATTTTTGCAAATAACTCATTCATTTCAGTTTCCATGTCAAACAGGTATTGAAAGGCTGTTTTCAACACATCCCGAATCGTCATTCCCTGCTTCAGCTGCGCATGCTGATCTAAGTAACCGATACGGATCCGCTTCGCCCATTCCACTTTTCCTTCATCGGGCTCAAGCTTTCCTGTAATGATATTCATAAATGTAGATTTTCCTTCTCCATTGGCACCGATCAAGCCGATATGCTCACCCTTTAACAAACGGAAAGAAACGTCATTAAAAATCGCACGGTCTCCGAAACCGTGAGTCAAATTTTGAACTGATAATAAACTCATATTGTAAACACCTTTTCTTTATATACTAAAATTCGCTCCCTTTATTATAAGGGTCATAACGCTTAGAAGATAGAGGGAAATAAGCTGGTGTTTTTTTCTTCCTTTACTCGATGGCACCTGCTACATCATAGTCAGCAGGATCCAGTTCAGTAGGTTCACCGAGTGCAAGCTTCGCAAGCTCAGAACCAAGATATGGGCCGACCGTCAGTCCGGAGGCTCCAAGTCCATTCCCTACCAGCACCCCGGGAAGTCCGGGTATCTCTCCGAACACGGGGAGAAAACCCGGAGTGAATGGGCGAAACCCCACCCTCGTTTCAACCACTGTACTGTCATGGATGCCAGGTGCCACTTCCATTGCTTTGTGAAGGACTTCATGCAAACCACCTGCTGTCACCCGACAGTCGAACCCCATATCATTTTCATGTGTGGCTCCTGCTACGACTCTTCCCTCAGGAAAAGCAAGAAGGTATTGGTCATTCGGCGGCATGACGACAGGCCACTCACTCGTTTCTTCTCCCTTTACCTCTAAATGAAGAATTTGCGCTTTTTGGGAAGATACCATAAAGGTTATTCCCAACGGTTCAAAAAGTTCCTTCGCCCAAACACCTGCCGTGACAATCACTTCATCTGCTTCAAGCTTTTCTTCATCTATTGTGATGCCTGTGATCCTGTTATGTTCTTTCAGAAGATTGGCATCCCCTTGCCGGAATATCGCCCCGTTCTTTTTGGCTCCATTAATAAGTGCCTGTCGCATCGCTCTTCCATCAACTCGTGCAGCCCCACTTACATGAACAGCTTGATATTCCTCGGATAGAAGGGGGAAATGTTGACGTGTTTCCTTAGACGAAAGAATAGTGAGTTCACCGATTTCAGGTGTATCCTCCCGGCGTTTTTCCGCTCTCTCCACCATTTTTCGAAGCTTATTTTCATCGGTATGAAGGCTGATCGCCCCTACACGCTTATACCCTGTTTCTGTTTCCCCGTCTGCTTCCAGCTGTTGAATGATGCCCGGATAATACTTCGCCCCACCTTTGGCAAGTCGATACCACACTTTATTCCGACGTTGTGAAAGCCACGGACAGACAATCCCCGCTGCGGCATCGGTTGCTTGTCCAGGGTCTTGACGGTCAACTATTGTTACGTGCGCTCCGGCCTTAGCAAGATGGTAAGCCGTAGAAGCCCCAAGAATTCCTGCTCCGACAACAATATATGATTTCATTTAAACACCTTTTCATTTCGTTTTTTCTTTATTTTACTTGAGAAGAAAGGGGAACTCAATGGAGATACGGTTTTCAAGGAGTGTGAGCTTGTTTTATCAGGTACAATTTGGCCATTGTACCTGGTAATACTAACATCATGACAACACCAAATACCACCATCAATTCCAGACAATTCTCACTACTTTTTTCGAAATAGATTGACAAGTTGTTTTGATTCATGATAAAAATTGTATAACCTAATATTGAATAAGCTTTGATGGAAACAAGTAGCGAACATTTCCCTGTTAAAGAGAGCCGGTGGTTGGTGTGAACCGGTACAAAGATGATTGGTGAATTTCGATTCCGGAGCTTCTTTTGACGAGATCAAAAGACGGTTAAGGCCGTTATGTGTGAAGAGTGATGAGAAACGTTTCTCATAACTAGGGTGGTACCGCGATATCCAAATCGTCCCTACGATATGTAGGGGCGATTTTTTTATGTTGTTTGGCATCGGCCCCCCACACGTCAATAATAAACAAAAAATAGAAAGGAGAATGAGAATGAGTCAACGCGAACAATGGTCATCAAAGATTGGCTTTATATTAGCGGCAGCAGGGTCTGCGATTGGATTGGGGGCAATTTGGAAATTCCCTTATATCGCTGGTCAAAATGGAGGTGGAGCATTCTTCCTGATCTTCATTCTATTTACTTTATTACTCGGACTTCCATTACTACTGGCTGAATTCTCCATCGGACGGACAGCCGGGAGCAATGCCGTTGATTCGTATCGAAAAATCGCCCCCGGTACGCGCTGGCACTGGGTCGGGATTCTTGGGATGATTACATCCTTTATCTTACTTTCCTTCTATAGCGTGATCGGGGGATGGATTGTTGTTTATTTATTTAAAGCCATTACGGGTCAATTGAATAATCTTTCCTCGGATCAATATGCAGAAGTATTTGGTGCAACGATATCAAATCCTGTAACCAGTGTGTTCGTTCAATTCCTTTTCATCTTGATGACTATCCTTGTGGTTGCTAAAGGGGTTCAAAAAGGTATTGAATTGGCAAGTAAAATCATGATGCCGGCATTATTTATTTTATTCTTTCTTTTGGTCTTTCGAGCAGTAACCCTTGATAATGCCATGGAAGGAATCACATTCCTGTTGCAACCTGATTTTTCAAAGGTGACATCACAAACGATATTAGAAGCGATGGGACAGTCGTTCTTCACGCTAAGTGTGGGTGTATCGGTGATGGTGACATATAGTTCTTACCTGCCGAAAACACAGAGCCTGCCAAGATCAGCAATATCCATTGTAGCTATGAATATCTTCATCGTACTGTTAGCAGGCTTGGCCATTTTCCCGGCAGTCTTTGCCTTTGATTTAGAACCTGGGGCGGGCCCGGTACTACTGTTTAATGTTTTACCAACCGTGTTCAGTCAACTTCCTTTTGGGATGTTCTTCTTTATTGCATTCCTTGTCCTGTTCTTGTTCGCTGCATTAACATCTGCATTCTCCATGCTCGAAATCATTGTTTCGGTCATTTCAAAAGGAGAACCTGAGAATCGCAAGAAATGGTCTTGGATCATCGGGCTTGCCATCTTTGTTTTCGGTATTCCATCGGCATTATCATTTGGGATACTTGGGGATATCACTCTATTCGATAAGACCATTTTCGACTTGGCTGATTTCGCTGTCAGCAATGTGCTGCTTCCGATTGGAGCACTGCTTATTGCATTGTTCGTACCTATGAAAATGAAGAAAACTGCACTTTACGAAGAGTTGAAGCAAGGAAGTGGATTGAAGCGGGGATTATTCGAAACCTGGTTCTTCCTGATCCGATATGTGGCTCCGTTGCTAATCGTTATTGTAATGCTTGATGTATTGGGTCTATTCTAAGAAGATAAAAAAGGGTTGACCTGTCTATAAGGTCGACCCTTTTTTCATTAGACCCCATATCCCATAACAATTCCGCATGCGAGCCGTTTACCTGCATCTCCTGAGGGTTGTGACCTGTAGTCATCCGGGCTTTGGTGGATGATGACCCCTTTGCCTATGACATCTTGCACTTTGAATTTATTCGTAAAAAACGACATTTTAGCGTATCCGTCATTTGAGAATAATACAGGGAAATCACCCGCGTGATTACCATGAGGCTGATTGGTCGGATTCCAATGTCCCCCGGCAGAAGAGAAAGGTTCCTTTGGATCGCCTACTTCACAGACTCCCTTTTCATGTATGTGAAATCCATGAGGACCGATCGGATTTTGATCACCTTTTCCTTCCTTATATGATGGTAAACCTGTTACCTCTGCATATACTTCCACCCCATTTTGCACTTCCCGAAAAAAAACATACCCTTGCAATCCTGGTGCTAATGGACCTCCCTGTATTTGAGCGAAGGCCATGCTTGGAGCGTTTCGATAATACGAATAACCAGGATGGCCATATTGATAATAATTCATCATTGGTTCACCTTCCTTCAAGACATTTTATGTTGAAAGTCTGGGTGACATGATGAAAAAACCAGAACTTCACTTTTTAACCAAACGTTTGTTTAACCTTTGAAAACCTTGTCTACTCAATAGTTCATCCTCTCAGTCAAACGTATGTTTAAATTTCCGCTGACACATTAATCGCTACGTTGGAGGTTCTCACTCATTCTTCCATTGAATACTCCCTTGGAATTTTCAAAAATCCCCTCCCCTATGCTTAAATAGGTGAAAATATGATTGGTTTTATTTCCCTACTACTATTATCACTTTTCATTTTGTCCAAAAAATGTTATATTTTCAGAAACTTCAGAGTTTTTACTACACATTACCATTTTAGGAGGGATTGATATGCAAGTTGAAATTAGGTTAATTCCATATTTCATGGACGAAATGATTGTTGATGCAAATGAAATTCCTAAAGGTGTTGATTTAATCCAAGCTCCTAGTATGTGGAAGAATGGGTACAAAGGAAAAGGAACGACAATCGCTGTCCTGGATACAGGCTGCGATATGAACCATCCTGATCTGGCAGGGAAAGTGAAGGGATTCCGCAATTTCACCGACGATGATAACGGTGCTGAAGATAACGTTACTGATTATAGCGGACACGGCACCCATGTGGCGGGTACTATTGCTGCAAGTGAAAATGGTGATGGGGTTATCGGGGTTGCGCCACTGGCCGATTTATTGGTTATTAAAGTACTGGCAGGCAGCCGCGGGAGTGGAAAATACGATTGGATTGTGAACGGCATTCTGTATGCAATCGAACAAAAGGTGGACATCATCTCCATGTCATTGGGTGGCCCCACTGACCACAAGCCTCTGCATGAAGCGATTCAAAAAGCGGTGGATGCAAATATATCAGTTGTTTGTGCAGCAGGTAACGAAGGTGACTCGAACAGCAGCACCGATGAGTTTTCTTTTCCCGCTTGTTACAATGAAGTGATTTCTGTAGGAGCCATCGACCTTCAAAGAAAATCTTCTTACTTTACGAATTCCAATAATGAAGTTGACTTGGTGGCACCGGGTGAACAAATTTTGTCTACCATTCCTGGTGAAAAATACGCTAAGCTCAGCGGTACCTCCATGTCGGCTCCACACGTGTCCGGAGCATTAGCCCTCATCAAAGAATTTGAGCAAGTATCTTTTGACCGTAGACTTTCAGAAACCGAAGTGTATGCACAACTCATTAAACGCACCGTTCCACTCGGATACCCCAAAACATTGGAAGGAAATGGTCTGTTGTTTATATCAGCCCCTGACCTACTGAGGGAGCACTTGAGAAACCAGCCGCTTGCTCAGATTGGGTGACGGACATTATACTAGTTGATTTTTGGCTCATTTCCGCCTGATTGGAAAAGAACCCCCGGCATATATGCATATATGCCGGGGGTTCTTTTCACATGCGACCTTTCAGCTTTGCTGAAAGGCGAGTGAAACGGACACTTCACTCGAATGAGCCAAAAATCGTGCTCTCTCTTTTCTTATTACTATGCTACTTAAAAAGAACAGCCATCAATGACTGTTCTTTTTTCTACTATTGTAATCTGCTCTCAACTTGCTGACATACTTCATCAGCACTTAGGCCACTTGCTTCAATAACGGATCCTTGAGTAGCTACGTTTTGAATCCCCATTACATTAGAATCCATCCCTGTCACTACGCAGCAGTCACAGCCGTTTGCGTCTGTTTCCTGTTTTAATTCAACGACGTCATGCCCCTTTTCACGTAAGGCTTGCACGACGTTTTGTAAGGATTGTTCAACACCAATTCTCATGCCTTTACACCTCCTGGTTCTACATATAGGTTTTTCTTTCGGTGAAAAAGATATTCGTCATTTATTTTTTATTTACTTGTTTGCCACTTTTTTTCTGACTTTGGCCTTTTGAATTCCCCACCTGAATATCAGATCCGAATTCCACATCATTCTTAGCCTTTTGCTTTGCCAACTGTTCTGATGTTTGGTCCATACTCTTCTTTCCCTGTTTAGACATTCTTATCCCTCCTCTGACTTTTATAGAATTAGAATCCCCATTTCCAGGCAAAATATTTGAAGGGCATTCGATTACTTCCAGAATGTTTATTTTTCACTATGCCGGGTAAATACTCTATATAACAATAAATAAAAGGGTGGTATTCAAATGGATGACGCAAAATTAAAAGAATTAATTGATGGATTAAATGAAGATTTAGCGAATGAATATGCTGCAGTTATACTTTACACAAACTACGCTGCTGTCGTGAGCGGCTTATATCGTCAAATCTTAAAGCCTTTCTTCGAAGATGAAATTCCGGATGAACAGGGTCATGCTCTATACTTAGCCGAAAAAATTAAAACATTGGGCGGAGATCCGACGACCACTCCGGCTGCCGTGAAACAAACAGATAATGTGAAGGAAATGTTAGAGGAAGGCCGTAAAGCTGAAGCTGATACAATTGAACGCTATAAGATACGTAAAGAGCAAGCAGAAGAATTGGGTCTCGTCGAACTTAGCATCAAGCTAGATGACATGATTGCAGATGAAACCCATCACCTAGAAGAATTCGATCGCTTATTAAAGGATCCTTCTTTTAACTAATATACGAAAAAGACCGCTATATCAGCGGTCTTTTTTCATGTGATGATTCGATAATCCTTCCATTCTTCAAGCAGTAATGACTGATATTTCGGTGACAGATAACGATCGTCGATCAGTCTGAGGACTCCCGTATCCTCTTCTGAACGGATGAGTCTCCCCCCGGATTGATATACTTTATTTAATCCCGGGTAGACATAGGCATGGTTGAATCCATTTAACCCCAGTTCATTAAAATAGTCTTTAATGATTTCATGATCCCTGCTTAGCTGAGGCAGCCCTACTCCTACAACAATTACACCCTTTAATCGATCTCCTCTCAGATCGATACCCTCTGAGAAGATGCCTCCCAATACGGCAAATCCAATAACCGGACGGTCTCTGTCGCTTTGGTACTCGTTTAAAAATTTCTCTCTTTCTACTTCTTTCATATTAGGCTCCTGGATGATGAATTCTGCATTCATAGTATCCTGATTCATTTCCTCGAAGGCTTCTTGCATATAGGCGTACGACGAAAAGAAGACCAGATAATTCCCTTTATTCTCATTGAAAGCTTCTGAAATGGAACGTGTAATCGAGGAAAGGGTTCTTTCTCTGTCCTTAAACCGGGTTGAAATCGGATGGATCCCAACCTGCCATTGTTCTTTTTCAAATGGTGAAGGAATCAGAAACCGATAATCCTCTTCACACCCACCTAGTTGCTGAAAATAGTACGAAAAGGGGTGAAGCGTAGCTGAGAAGAATACCTTTGATTGAAACGACCTCGTTATTTGTTTAATTAGCTTTGAAGGATCAATGCAAAATAGTTTCACTTCTACATCTTCAGGCGTTTGATCGATCACAAAGCGATGTTCATCAGAAAAGAGGTTGGAAATCCTGATAAAATTTAATGCACCAAAGTACAATTGAAGAAAATCCTCAGACCATTTGCCTTCCGATTCTCCCAATAATTTTTCTGCTATCTCAACAAAACTTTGCACCTTATCAACTAACTCTGTATCCATCTCATTTCGCACATCGCCTCCTTGTTCTTTTTTCAAACGGAGGAATTGCTTATTAACCCCGACAATGCTTTGCTTCAAGGCCACATATTCTGGATACATTCTTTTGATTTCTAAAAAATCGGATTTCCTCAGGGTGGCTGAATACATTTCCCGACCCCTGCTAACAAGATTATGTGCTTCATCAATGAGTAGAGTCGTCTTTTTCTTCCCTTCATCACTTATTCTTTTTAATGATACTTTTGGGTCGAAAATGTAGTTATAATCACAGATGACACCATCGACTAAGTAGGCGAGGTCGATTGAAAATTCAAACGGGCACACACGGTGCTTCCTGGCGTATGTTTCAATGATCGGACGGGTGATGATGGTTTCGTACGTTAAAATATCAATGAGCGCACCGTTAATTCGATCATAATAGCCATTTGCAAATTCACAATACTCTTTCTGACAAATCGTTTCTTCTTGAAAGCAGATTTTATCTTTCGCCGTAATGGTAATCGCCCTGTGCGACAATCCTTCCCGTTCTAAAAGAAGCAACGCCTCCTCTGCGACAGTACGGGTAGTCGTCTTGGCAGTCACATAAAACCACTTCCCATCCGTCGCTTTGATCATAGGAAATAAGGTTGAAATGGTCTTCCCTGTTCCCGTTGGGGCATTCGCATACAAAGACCTGGATTCGGCGACCGTCTTAAAAACAGCACCAGCAAGCTTTTTCTGCCCTTTTCGATAGGTTGGATAAGGAAATCCAAGGTCTGGGACACTCTTTATTCGGTTTTCCTGATTGGTGAGTAAAAGTGAAGCAAATGGAGTATACGCAACCAGGGTCTTGTCAACGATGTGTTGGAGCTCTTCCATAGTATAAGTACGGGTGAAAGACTTCGTTTTTTCAGATTCTACCTCTATGTAGGTTAGCTGCACGCCAATATCCTTTAGCTGCCTTTCTTTTGCCAATAAGTAAGCGTAGCACTCACCTTGAGCCCAGTGGACACGGGCACCTTCTTCGATCTGAGCTACAGGTCTTGCCGTTGATTTAATTTCTTCTACGATTACTTCCCCATTTTCATAATGGATCCCATCACAGCGGCCTTCCAGTTGATAGACAATATCCTCCACCACTCTTTCTCCTTTTAAAAAGACTTCTTTCTCATCTCCTTCTTTGTATTCTTTCTGTAGTTTTTGATGAAGCCTTGTTCCGATGGTCATGGAAGAACGGGCTTGAAACCTGACATCTATGCTTCCTTCTTTATACACGAACTCCACTAATTCCCTTATTGAAATCTTGACAGTCTTCTTCATGTGACGTCTCACCTCTTTCTTACCCACACAAATTATCATTCTAATTTTTTTCAGTGAACATATATATTAGACAAGCTTTTTCGAACGGAGGATTCGGGGAATGAAGGCAAGATTCATTTTTTACTGTATAGGATTACTCGCATTATCATTAGGCGTTTCACTTATTATTAAAGGTGATTTGGGGGCGGCACCCTGGGATGCACTGGCCGTTGGTGAATCTACTTTGTTCAACCTTTCAATCGGGACATGCATCTTCATCAATGGATGTATTCTCATCTGTATAAACGCTCTGTTATTAAAGGAGGCCATTCAATGGTTAGCCGCCCTCTCCATCTTCGTCATCGGGATGATGGTTGATTATTGGATCACGATCGGCCTTGAAACGCTTGAACCGGCCGGATTTGTTCAACAGTTGTCTCTTGTGCTGACAGGTATATTGCTACTAGGCATCGGAATCTCCATCTACCTTCAAGCCAAGCTTCCTTCCAGTCCGATGGATACATTTATGGTGGCGATTCATAGACGGTTCGGCTTAAATTTACGAAATTCCCGTTTATTGAACGAGGCGATTGCCATTACGTTAGCCATGGTGTTTCATGGAGCGGTCGGCATCGGAACGGTGATTGTCGCCTGTACGCTTGGATTTATTATTCATATCTTCTATCCTATCATGGAACGTATGTACGGGAAATGGAGTTAATTGACTTTTTATATTGTCTTTTTGTCCATAAAAAAACACTTAGTGATTCCTAAGCGTTTTGGTTGTTCATATATGTATTGGGGAGATTGGAATCAAGTTTTGCAACCTTATCACTTTTCAACGGAAGATCGATTGTAACGACTGTTCCTTTATTAACAATGCTTGAATAATGGATATGACCGCCCATGGCTTCGATGATACGCAGGGACACCGAAGTTCCCAATCCAGTACCTTGGACTTTTGTTGTAAAAAACAATGTCCCTATTCGAGCGATTTGGTCTTTGGTCATCCCTTTGCCTGTGTCTTCTACGGTGACGATAGCTTGTGTATGGGTGACTTCTAAATTTACGCTTACGTTTCCTTGAGGCGGCGTCGCTTCAATGGCATTTTTTATAATATTGACAAATGCTTGCTTCAACTTATTTCTGTCTGTCAAAAGAAATCCATCTTCTTTTAGGACCGCTTCAAGGTATACCCCCTCTTTAAGGGCATACGCATTCAAGAGGACCGTGACATCCGAGAGCACCTCTTTCACATTGATTTTCTCTATCTTTTCGAACTCAGGTTTGGCAAAATTCAAATAATCGTTAATGATTTCCTCTGCCCTTCCTAACTCACTCAATACAATTTTCAAATATTCCTCATGTGTCCCTGTTACTTGCTTCTTCATTAATTGAAGGAATCCCTTTACGACGGTTAGAGGATTTCGCACTTCATGAGCAATGGAAGCAGCAAGCTCTCCCAGTGTATTAAGTTTTTCAGATTTAAGGATCTCTTCACGAAGCAATCGCTTTTCAATCATCCACTCATTGAGTTGTGCAGCTACACCGACCCCCAACACCTGGATGCCCCCGAATATAAGGACGTAGATACCCATGTCTTTATTACCCGAAACAGGAACACCCGCAATGAACGCGAATGAAAGAAGAATCCCAAGCATCACGAGTGCTGGCCAAAATCCAAGTAACACAGCAAACGTTACCCGTTTCTTTGGTGGAAATGTCCAGAATCGATTTGAAATCAGGAAAGGAAGTGTACCCGCAAGAAACGCACTTACAAACCCGAAAATGATGGCATCTCCGCCGTTAATGATCCGTGCGGTTAAAATAAATACAAGAACAATGACCCCGGCTTTTCTTCCTCCATATAGCATTGAAAGAACCAATGGAATGTAGCGGAAATCCCAATACAATCCGAAACTTTCATAAGCGAATATTAAACACATAAACGCAGCAATCCCATGTAATACACCGATGAAGACAGGCGATTTCCCGAGCCTATGGTTTTCAAGAAGGGAAGTTTGAATGAGAACAGGAGCCAATATAATCAATACATGTAATAATAATTTCTCGATAATCATCGATTTGTCTCCCATTAAATATAGTCATTACTTTACACATACGACAAAATTCTCGTAATTCCTCTTTCATCTCCCACAAAATCAAGAAAAAAGTAACAGAAAAAGGACGGACCTTGAGCGTTGCTGTCGAAGTCCGTCTCCTAAGTGAAACCTAATTTAGTTTACCTTTGTAGGTGAGATCTTTTGGTTCAAGGTGGTTGTATTGTCCTTGGAGTATGTGTTGAATGTCTTGGATGGTCTGTTGGATTTGCACGGTTTGTCCTTTTGTTTTGGTGAATTCTTCTGCAACGTAGAACGGTTGGCTCAAGTAGGCTTCCAATCGCTCACCTATCTGAAATAGATTGAGATCTGCTTCTGGTATTTTATCTTTACCGATTGTATTCATGAGAACGCGAATTTCTTTGTAGCGTCTTAGCAGCTTCTTCGCTTTCTTATTAATTGTCGTGTGGCTTGAGTCCAGGGCGTCATCTTCAAGTAAAGTCGACGTAGACTGCACTGGGTGGATGGCTGGGTACATCCCCCGGGTAGAGAGATCTATATCGAAGTAACATAAGGTATCAAGTGGACCGAACGGGTCCTCTTCATCCACTGCTTCACCGGTGGGATCAAATAATACAGTAGTGATTTCTGGATAGCTCTCTCCTTCAAATCGTTCCCTCAATTCATATAATTCCCCTGAAACTATATAGGAACGATCAACATATAGGAGAATTCTGTCTTTATCCTCAATTAGGCTGACTTCTGCATAGGCTTCATCAATCGAGTGGCATTTCGCATCAACAAATCCTTCAAGGTCACTCAAACCAGGATAAGTTTTATCCGGCGTCAATAAGATCGATTGATATCCTTTTTCTTTCAGCACTTTCGTCATTTCCGCTAAAACAACAAATTGACCAACCTGTGATCTCGCCACGAACCCATTCGTTCCACCTTGGACAATCGGGGCAAACAAATCGAGAGGCTTGATTCCCGTTTCAATCATAGTTAATTTCCCTCCTTGAATAAGTAATTCATCCAGCGTGCAATTGGCCAAATTCGCTAATGTGACAATCGTTTTCACTTCGGCACGTCCTACAGAAATTTTGCCGGTACATAGATTGGATACCGTTGCAGGTCTTAAGCCTACTGTTTTGGCAGCTGATGTTAGATTGGGTACACGCCGCCGCAGCAATGAAACATTCAACCTTATATTCTCTTTCATGGTAAATATCCCCTCCTTACTTTATAAGGTAATATATTTTACTTCTAAAAGCAACAAGCTTTATCGTTAAAACGTAATTATTTTACCTTTAGAAGTAATTTATAGTCATTTCCCTCTTTCTGTTAGCAATTCCATAAAGATTAAACCCCATAACATAACAAACAAATTACAATTATATTTGTAATATTCATACTATTGACCTATATAAGTATTTGTCAATCTCTGTTAGGCTTAAATTAAGTCAAATGACGAAAGTAGAATTAATATGACAGTAAATGTATTTTTAGATGATTACCGCCACTGTCCTCAAGGATATATTCTCGCGAAAGACATCGATGAATGTATTGACCTGCTTCTGAATTTTTCTATCGCTCATCTTTCATTGGATCATGACTTAGAAAGCAAGACCCGTAATGGATTAATGCTCGTACACTACATGGTAGAAAAGCAGCTATTTGCAGAACGGATCACGATTCATTCCGCCAACTCTGTTGCAGGCAAACAAATGTTCAAGTATTTAAAAGAGGCTCAGAGTGAACACAAGATGCCTAAATCAATCAAGATTATGTTACGACCTTTACCTCTAAGATAAGTTATTATATAAAAAAGAGAACTGTTCCCAGAACAGTTCTTTTTTTGTCCATTCATTTCAATTGGGTTTTTCTTACTTTATAATAAAGGCGACAGCAATTTAAAAAAGAGGGTTATATTATGGAGTTTCTGAAAAAATTTCAATTTGTCGGAGGCAGAATAGCCAAAACCGGTATTGCCGTTTTTTTAACGGCTCTTGTGTGTGAGCTTTTAAATTGGCCAGCGACTTTTGCCGTCATTACAGCCATAGTCACAATCGAGCCCACAGCCGCCAATTCAATCAAGAAAGCATTCATTCGTTTTCCCGCTTCGGCGATAGGAGCACTATTTGCGGTGATCATTGCTTCTACATTCGGGGATCACCCCATTACATATGCGCTGGTCGCACTTCTCACAATCATCACCTGCCACAAGCTCCATTTAGGGGCAGGCATCCTGGTCGCTACATTAACAGGGATTGCCATGATTCCCACCATACACGATCACTATGTAGCTACCTTTTTCATTCGCCTGGGCACGACCACCATCGGACTGATTGTGTCTACATTAGTGAACTTGTGGATCCTTCCACCAAAATACTCGAAAACGATTACGACCAAGATTCATAATCTCTATTTCAAAACGGGCAACTTATTAGAAAAGAGAGGCTCTGAAGTTCTTCAGAACCACTCTCTTCAACGGGATACAAAATTGATTTTCAATGACATTTTAAGAGACATAGAATCGACGGACACCCTTTGCGAATATCAAAAGGAAGAATGGAAGCTTCACCGCTCCAGTCGTGAAGAATTGCGCTATTTCCATTATGAATACAAAAAACTTAACCTTTTAAGGCAGATCCTTTTTCATATTGGGAACTTAATTTACTTACCTGTTCAGTATTCATTCAGTGAAGAAGAGAAAGGTCGTATCTTACATGCGACTCAATCTTTGAAAGGGATCATGCATCATCCATCGTTTCACATAAATGAACAACATTTCACTCTAATGAAAGATTTACTCGAGGAATTCTGGGACGACCATGAAGGACTACATACAAAACCCTTTCAGTCCATGAAGCATCATTTTTCCTGTGAAACGGTCATGCTGTACGAATTACTATCCATTCATGACCTTTTAGAGGAGCTCAGTGAAATACATGTGTTAGAAGCCCAGCATCAAACCGTCTTGGAGAAAACGTTACACCCATAGACACTAATAAAGGTATAGACAGATCGTGTCTATACCTTTACCTTTCTAGTGAAATCTTATTTCAAAGCGTTATTCGCTAACATTGCTATCACCATATCATCCATTGGCGGATTGTGAAGACCGGCCCTGACATCACGATAATAACGCTGCATCGGGTTCGAGCGGAAAAGACTTTTTGCTCCAACAATTCTCATGGCGATGTCCACAATGTGAAAGGCGCTGTTTGTTACAACATGTTTTACAGAAGCAAGCTCTGAAGCCATGTCTTTCCGTTTTTCTGGCTCCTTTACCCACCTATCAGCTACTGAATAGAGAATTTGTCTAGCCTTAAATAGTTCCAATTCTATTTCACCAATTTTCCGTTGAACTTCAGGTGCATCCTTGATCGGGCCCGGCAGACTGTTTGGTGAATAGTCCTTCGCAAATTGGATGGCATAGTTGCGTGCGGCAATCGCAACACCTATATAGCAAGCGGGTATATGCAGGAGCCATGCTTTAGGTAGATCATTCTTCCCTCTTGGATTTACACTATCACGTTCGACCAGGGCAGAAGATGGGAGATGAACATCGGTGAGAACGAGATCATCACTGCCCGTTCCTTTCATGGAAATCGTATCCCACGTTTCTTCAATACTTACTCCTTCCAGCTCATGATTCACCAAGAAGAATCCTTTCTCTTCGGTTTCCCCGATTGTTGCTGATACTAAAGAATAATCCAGAATTCTCGCCATAGAAGTAAAGGATTTCCTGCCGTTTAAATTCCAACCCCCTTCCGTTTTCACTGCTTTGGTTTCAGGAAGTCCTCCACGAGTGGGGCTCCCCGTTGCCGGTTCGGATGCTGCCCGGTTAATGAGAGCGCTGTTTGCTAAAATTTCCTCACAAAGTTCCTTGAACACCCCTTCATCCCACGTCCGGGTTTCCGTCAGTTCCATCAATCCCCCGAGATGCCAGCCAATGGACAAAGCCGTTGCCGCGTCCCCAGTAGCAAGCCTTTCTTGAATCATCACTAGCTCATATAAGCTGATTTCTTCTCCGCCGTACTCTTTAGGAAGAGATAATGTTCCATATCCCTTTTTCTTCAGGTCGTTGAAATTTTCATAAGGAAATTCATCTTCCCTGTCATATGCTTCCCCTCGTTCAGAGAACGCATCAGCCAGTTCACCAGCTAGATCAACCAGCTGTCTTTGGCGGTCATCCTGAACATAAGGTTCATATAAGTCCATTAAAACACCTCCTGATTACCTATCCATTCTTCTATTTATCATAATCAATTTACATGTCTAACTCAAAGATATTGTTTACTAAACTGATCGGAATAAATATTTACTTTTATCCGTATAAATCTATTTTCAATAACCAATCTAAGAGTAAGATATCTCGTCATCCTTTTAGGAGGGAATCACCGTCGTGCATAAAAGAAATAAACTTTACATACTCATTCTGATGCTCATTTCTTGGGTATTCCTCTTACTAGCAGGAAAAGAGAGCTTTAAAAAATATTTACCTGCCTCTATGTTTATGTCATTACTCGTTTATTCAGAAAATGTTTTCGCAGAAAGAGTAAAATGGTGGACCATCACTACCAGGCTTTTCCCAAAATTGAATGGCATTATGCCTTTTGTGATTGGGGTTTTTTTGAGCGGTTCTGTTTGGATCCTCAAATTCACCTATAAAAATTTTTATCTTTATGTATTGGTCAATTTCCTTGTCGATACGTTCTTTACATACCCTTTCTACTCCCTTTTCAAAAAACTCGGTGTGTGGAAGCTAATCCGATTAAAACAGTATCAGCTATCACTCCTGTTTTTTGTTAAATCATTACTTATGTATGCGTTTCAGAAGTATATCGGTGACCGGCTTTATTCGAGGTATTTTGTATGACTCTTTTCTTAAGGTTTGTTGCTTTTTAGATGTGATAGTGTGATAACAGGGACCGTTTCTTTCCGCTCCAGGCACTTGCTTTCCGCGGGGAGGAAGTCAAGTGCCTTCCGCTACAATCCACTCTGTGCTACTACATTCTTACGGCCTAATTTTTCGGAAAGATAAACACAAAAAAACTAATATTATAGTCAAGGTGATTGTGACGGCTCAATTGGATAAAATGTAATTGTAATTTGAATTAGAAACCACAACTCTTCAAGAGCTAATTTTTAAAGTATAAAGCTTCATATAATGGGTGTTCTCTAATTGACCGTTATCCTAAAAGCACTGTTCATCACATTTCCATAAAGATTGGAGGGGGATTGCGAGACTCCTGCGGAAAAACGAGCGAGGCAAGACCTCGGAACGTAGTGAGGAGGCTTGACCGTTCGTCCTCGGAAAGGAAACGAATCCCCCTCCAATCTACCGATATGTTAATTGAACAGGGCGACAGCACTCAATAATAGTGATTAAACAACCATGGTACGAAAAGAGTATTAGAGAAACCGAAAAAACCTGCTGCCCAGATAGGCAACAGGTTTCTTTTATAGATTAAGACGCATTTTCTTTATCTTCTACTTTATACTCTTGCTCCCAAAATTCTGCATTTTTGATGCCGAGCTTTGTAGAGTTAAAGACTGGATCAAGACCTTGCTTCTTCTGCTCTTCATAATCCTTGAGTGCTTTTAAAGCAGGTTTGGCAAGGATAAGTATGGCGATCAAGTTCAGCCACACCATGATTCCTAGTCCGATATCACCCAAAGCCCAAGCTAAAGCGGCTTCTCTCACTGCTCCATAGAATGTGGCACCAAGCAGGACGAACTTTAAGATGGTCATCGCCACTTTTGAATTCTTACCTCTCAATAAGTATGCAACATTCGTTTCGGCCATGTAGTAGTAAGCCATAATAGTTGTAAATGCAAAGAAAAATAAAGCGATCGCGACAAATGATGCTCCGAACCCAGGGATCACTGATTCAATGGCTGCCTGTGTATAACCAGGTCCCGCTTCAATTCCTTCTAAATTGTTCGCAAGCATTGTTCCATCAGGAGCTTCTGTATTGAAGGATCCCGTAAATAAGATCATGAACGCTGTTGCCGAACAAACCAAAAGAGTATCGATGTAAACGGAAAATGCTTGAACCAATCCTTGTTTCGCAGGGTGGGAAACCTCTGCAGCCGCTGCAGCATGTGGTCCTGTACCCTGACCTGCTTCGTTGGAATAAATTCCGCGTTTCACTCCCCAAGATACAGCCATCCCGATGATTCCACCAAATGCTGAATCAAATCCGAATGCACTCTTGAATATAAGAGCAAAAACTGCCGGGATTTCAGTTATATTCATTCCTACAATGATAAGAGATAGAAGAATATAGGCAATCGCCATAAATGGGACTACGTAAGAAGCTACTCCAGCGATACGTTTGACTCCACCAAAAATGATGACCCCAATTAACACCACAAGACCGATTCCCGTTACTGTTGTACTAAGACCAAATGCATTTTCAAGTCCTAATGCAATGGAGTTCGATTGAATTCCAGGCATTAAAATACTCATCGCAAGCAATGTAGCCAGCGAGAAAAGAACGGCATACCATTTCCAACCGATCCCTTTTTCAATATAATAGGCTGGCCCTCCACGGTATTCCCCATCCTGCTTTACTTTGTAAATTTGAGCCAGAGTGGATTCAATGAAGGCACTGCTCGCACCGATGAATGCAATCGTCCACATCCAGAATACGGCTCCCGGACCACCGAAAGCGATAGCCGTTGCAGTACCGGCGATGTTCCCCGTCCCGACACGTCCTGATAACGACAACGCCAAAGCCTGGAATGAAGATACACCTGCTTTGGAGCTATTACCCTTAAACATTTGAACCACCATATCTTTAATCATCCGGACTTGTAAAAACTTCGTTAAAATAGAAAATAGTAAGCCTACACCCAAACAGAAGTAAATCATGACCGGAGACCAAAGTATTCCTACCAATTTGCCAACTAATTCTTCCACGGCATTTCCCCCTTTTCTTCACAAAAAATTATCTAACTATTAAGAATTATATTTTATTTGACACAAATTAGACAATCTTTTTTTATTCCTCTACTTCTTAAAAGGAACAAAAACCCTTATAAGACAGGGCTTCGTACTACAAAAAAAAAATCAGGGCAATCTAAAAAAGAGGTGATATTATGTCGAAAAGAAAACTTCTTGTACCTGAATCCCGGGCTGCGATGGATCAATTGAAAGCAAGAATATCCGGTACACAAGATCCTAAAGAAGCGAAGTATGAGATCGCCAAGGAACAAGGTATTCCTTTACAAAGAGGTTATAATGGAAAATTAACATCTGAGCAAGCTGGAAAAGTTGGCGGAAGAATTGGCGGTAACATGGTGAAGGAGCTTGTGAGAATGGCTCAGGAAAATTTAAACAAAAAATAACTAAAAGAAGGCTGACACTTAAATAAATGCCAGCCTTCTTTAGTTATTTCCCCCGGAGGATTTCTTTCAACTTATCCAGGTCTTTATAGATTTCTTTTTCTAATGAGCGATTGTAGAAAATCGATGCAGGATGAAAGGTCGGAAAAATGGAGTAGCTTTCCTCGCTCATGATCCATTCATTTGAATCGAGATCTTTTAACCGCCTGACTTTAGCGTGAATCAGCCCGCCATGATTTTGTGATATCGTGTACTGATTCCCCAATAGTCTTTGTAATCCGATATTCCCCAAGGTTACAAGCTGTTTTGGCTTAATATGCTGTAGCTCATAATCCAGGATCGGAGCATGTGCCAACTGTTCTTTACGATTCGGTGCCCTGTTATACTTCTTCTCCACGATCTCATTCTCCCCTACTTTCTTAGGGACAATTTTATAAGGTCTGCTTCTGACCGTTGAGGTAAAATAAATGTCTTCCCTTGGAACCTCCAGATACCGAAAGAACTCATCCAGCACTTTTCCTGCCCGACCACTAAACGGCATTCCATTATGAATCTCGGTTTCACCTGGAGCTTCGCCGACAATCATGATCGTCGGCTGCTCCGGGCCGCGTCCGTATACAAACCCCTCACAGGGATAAGGTTTCATCCTTTTCTTACAGATATCGACTAACTCTTCCGGTATCACGCTCATCATCCTTTGTTTCTTTGTTATTTCCGTTATTCCCGGACAGCACTCCAAATACACCTTCCCATGTTTATTTCACCTTAATAAAAGGAATGGTATGGATATAATGAATCTTTAAAGGAGATGGATTGTGTGTCACAAGCTGAACTGAAACATCAAATCTTAAAAGTGCTCGATGAAAGCAAAGTAGGGACACTGGCAACGGTTAAAAATAATAAACCTCATTCCCGTTATATGACGTTTTCACATGATGAGTTGACTCTATATACGCCAACAAACAAGGAAACCCATAAGACAAATGAAATTGAGGACAATCCTAATGTACATATCCTTCTTGGTTACGAAGGAGAGGGATATGGAGATACCTTCGTCGAAATCGAAGGTCGCGCCTCTATTGAAGAGTCCACTCACTATAAGGAAAAACTGTGGAATGACCATATGAAAAGATGGTTTGAAGGTCCGGACGATCCGAATTACATCGTCTTAAAAATTCAACCTGTCAGCATCCGCTTAATGAACGATGATGAGGATTCGCCGCAGTCACTTGAATTATAACCAATAATCCCTTGACACGTTTTAATATTGATGTTATTCTTATTTATTGTAATCTTGTAACATACATTAAAACGATAGAGAAGATAATTCGTAATTCTATTCTGTTTTGATTTAACAACTTATTCACACTGGATCGGCTTCGGAGCCGTTAGGATGTAAGAGAGGTAGGGCTTACGTCGTTTAGGTATATCAAACGACTCAAGGAATTGCCCGCGGCTGTTTATTATCTGCAAACAACGTTCAAGATATAAATATATTACTTGTGATGTTGCAAGTTACAGAGTTGCCTTTATCCGATTAAGGCAGCACCAAAGGGATTGCTAACGGGATGATTAGCTCCTTTATAACATAAAAACACCTCAAAAGTACTGACTTTTGAGGTGTTTTTTATGTTCTGAATGGCGTTCGTATTTCCCTCTGTTTCGCAGTCGATTCCCAATTTTTTTCAAAACTCCTACTTTTATTTTCAAATTTTGCATTTTATTTTCAATTTCACCGATTTTATTTTCAAATCTTAGAATTTATTTTCAAAATCCGATTTCCCGCACAGATTCACTCAACCATCAGCCGCTCTCCCTCAACTGACTATGATACAATCCATGATAGAACCCTTTCTGCTTGAGAAGCTCATCATGAGATCCCCGTTCAATGATCCTTCCTTGATCGAGGACCAGTATTTGATCGGCCTGGCGGATGGTGTTAAGACGGTGGGCCACCACTACACTTGTTCTCCCCTTCATCAATCGTTTGAGGGCTTCCTGAATCTTTAGCTCTGTAATCGTATCGATGCTACTAGTGGCTTCATCAAGAATAAGGATGGACGGATTTGAAAGGATCGCTCTTGCAATGGATAATAATTGTTTCTGTCCCTGGCTGATCCCACTGCCATCATGTCTTAATAAAGTATCGTAACCCTCAGGCATCTTCTCTATGAAGGAATGGGCATTGGCCAATTTCGCCGCATCCCTTACTTCTTCATCGTCCGCATCGAGTCTGCCGTAACGGATATTGTCTGCAATCGTTCCTTGAAACAGGAAGCTATCCTGCAGGACAAATCCCATTTGCTGACGAAGGCTCTTTCGTTTAATGGTTTGTATATTCTGATCGTCAATCTCAATGGTGCCTTCATTCAGTTCATAGAAACGAGACAGCAGATTGGTAATCGTAGTTTTACCTGCTCCTGTCGGTCCGACCAAAGCAACGGTCTCACCCGGTGTAATAGTGAAGGATACATCCTGAAGAGTTTGGTCCCCTTTTTCATAGGAAAAGGATACATGCCGAAACTCCACTTTCCCTTCAACGGAATCGATTTCCACGGCGTCCTGCTCATCCTTCGCTTCTTCCTCTTCATCTAAAATTTGAAAGACACGCTCAGCACCGGCAATGGCTGATAATAACGTGTTGTATTGGTTTGCGAGCTCATTCAACGGACGGGTGAATTGACGGGCATATTCAGCAAAGATAACAATCACTCCAATGGTTATCATACCATTTAATGCGAAGATCCCTCCGACTCCGGCAATGACGGCAAAACTCAAATTGTTCAACACATTCATAAGCTTCGGGATGAACCCGGAATAGGTATCAGCCCAATAAGCAGCCGTTCTCAATCTTTGATTTTTTTCTCCAAAATCCTTTATGGCAACATCCTCACGGGAGAAGGTTTTAATGATGCTATGCCCCGAAATCGTCTCTTCGATATAGCCGTTTAGCTCTCCGATATTTTGTTGATATTGTTTAAACAAACGTCCTGTCCTTTTCGTAATCCACTTCATACCGAGAGCCATCAGAGGTACGATGGTTAATGTGATCAAGGTAAGCAATGGACTGAGCCAGAGCATGATCGTGACGGTCCCTACTAACGTCAGGACACTGGATATGATTTGAATGAACGAGCTATTCAACGTGGCACTTACATTATCAATATCATTTGTCACCCTGCTCATTAACTCCCCATGCTTCCGTTTATCAAAGAAAGGGATTGATAGTTGATGCAATTGATGGAAAAGGTCCTTCCGCAAGCGATAGACTGTATCCTGGGCCACACCGATCATCCAATAATTTTGGAACCACACGGACAGGGAATGGAAGATGTATACGGCTATTAAACCTAAAACAAGCCCAATCAATCCGGAAGTTTCTTTCGTTACAATGTATTCATCAATCGCTTTTCCCACTAGGAAAGGTCCCAGTAAAGCAGCTGCCGAACTGATGAACACCATTAGAATGACGAGATACAGGATCACTTTCATTTCGGAAAGGTAGTTCCAAAGACGACGCAGCGTCCCTCTTGCATCTTTCACTTTATCGCTTTTCCCCAATTTTTTTCGCACATGCCTAGACATGATGTATTTCCTCCTCTCCGAATTGAGATTGAAAAATCCTCTTATAGAGAGAGGAGTCTTCTAATAGGGAGGTATGGGTCCCCTCTCCGATTAACACTCCATCTTCCAAGAGCAGAATCGTATCAGATTCCATGGCCGTACTTATTTTTTGGGTAATGATCATCGTCGTACATTCGTATTGCTTGAGGGCTTGAAGCAGCTTGGATTCTGTTTTCAGATCCAAAGCACTCGTACTATCGTCCAGCAATAGAATCTTTGGTTTTCGAATGAGTGCTCTCGCAATCGACAGACGCTGTTTCTGTCCTCCTGAAAGGTTGACCCCCTTTTGACCGAGTACTGTATCATATCCATGGGATAGATTCAGGATGGTCTCATGGATTTGGGCATCCTTTGCAGCTTGGATCATCTCTTCCCTGGTGGCATCTTCTTTTCCCCAAAGGAGGTTTTCTGATACGGTTCCAGAAAACAATACTGCTTCCTGGGGCACGTACCCAATATTTTTCCTTAGATGATCCAAAGAGATGGAGCGGATGGATTGACCGTCTAGTTCCACAGACCCTTCAGTCGCATCGTATAGTCGTGGAATGAGTTGGAACATGGATGTTTTACCGGATCCGGTTGCTCCCAGGATCGAAACCGTTTCGCAAGCCTCCACTTTAAACGATACGCCTTCCAGCACCTTCCCACGGGTTGAAGGGTATTGAAACGACACATTTCTAAATGTAATCTCTCCATTCACCACTGTGTTTTCCTGTCGTACTTCCTCTCCGTCTTTCAAATCAATCTCGGTTTGCAGAACCTCTTCTACCCTGCCGGCGGAAGCTCTTGCCCTTGAAAAGCTCGTAATGATAAATGAGAAAATTGAAAAAACAGAAGAGATTCTCGTAACATATGTGACGATCGCTACGACTTCTCCTACCTTTGCTCCTCCTGAGGCCACATCTATACTTCCGAACCACAAAACAGATAGGAGGGCCAGATTCATCACGAGCATCAAAAGTGGCATGATGATTTCCATAAAACGAAGAGCCCTCACAGTTCGATCCTTCAAATCTTCATTTGCACCATGAAATCGGCTTTCTTCATACTTGCTTCGTGTAAAAGCTTTAATTAACCTCATCCCGGAGAGGTTTTCCTTCATGACCTCGTTTACTTTGTCGAGTCGGGATTGAACTCTTTCAAAAAGGCTCCATCCCTGCTTCAGGACCCATAACAGGAACATCCATAAAACCGGTATCACGATTAATAATATAAGGGCAAGTCGAACATTGACGATGAGTGCCATGATCGTTGATCCGACAACAAGCAGCGGGGCTCTTAGCATAATGCGTAAACTCATGAAGATCGTATTCTGCAACTGCCTTACGTCATTGGTCATCCTGGTGATCAAGGATGATGTCGGGAGCTTATGAAAGCTTGCAAAGGAAAACGACTGAATCTTTTTATATAAGCTTTCCCGCACATCATAGCCAAAGCCCTGACTCGTATGAGCGGCGAAAAATGAATTCGTCACGCCTGATATAAACGCGAGGAGAGACATCCCTACCATGATGAAGCCCCATTTCATCACCACATCCAAGTCTCCATTCATGATTCCTTCATCAATAATCCGTGCCATAAACAGCGGATTTAATAGTTCAACAGCAAGCTCTACCAGCATTAAACTCCAGGCAACCGCCATGGCAATACGGTAAGGCTTTAAAAAACGTATGACTTTCAAATGAACACCCCTCCGACAAAAAGCTTCCATTATGTATATATGTATCATCATATCGTTTTTTTATGCCGGGTGGTAGTTGGAAGTGTTCATGCAGAAGTTGAAGGTCAATTTGGTAAGTTGTATCGAATATCACCTACTAAAAAAACCACACGATCTAAAAGACCGTATGTTTTTTGCACTTAATGATTGAAAGGAGGTGTATCCGTTCCGCCATTATGAACATAGAAAACCCTTAAGGCAAAGCACCTTAAGGGTTTTCATCATGGGAGATCAATCGCGTTTTCTTTTATAAAATCGTCTAAAGAGTAAGCAGTCACTCTCTTATGTGATACCGTATAAAGCTGATTATCAATATATAGGAGTCTTTGAATCTGATCTTCCCACTGTTCGTAATATTCTTTGCTTTTGTTTTCTTCTTCTGTGAGCTGAGACTTTAAAACGATTCCTTTTTCAGGTGTGATTTCATAAAGGAGGGCACCTTGATAGTCAAAATCCAGTTCATGCCTGCCTTCCTCTTTTTCATGATAAACAGAAATGGGAAAGCCATATAGATTTCTTGAAGGTTCATGAAGCAATGCTTTGTGATCTTCCAACAAATAAGAGTGAGTACCCGCACCCCCTATTATTTCAGTGTCCGTTTCCTTTGGATGCTGAAAGTCTGTAATATCAAATAATGAAACCTTCATTCCCTGTCGAACGATTCTGGGTTCCTCATTGGCTGCTTTGTCATCATCCACCACTTTCGTATCAAACCCAAACCCGATGAGGTGATGCTCGTCTATAGGGTGAAGATAGGTGCTGAAACCTGGAATTTTCAGCTCCCCTAAAACCTTTGGAGCTTTCGGATCTGCCGTATCGATGACAAAAAGGGGATCGACCTGTTTAAAGGTCACCATATATGCCTTATCTCCCATAAACCTGACAGAATAGATTTGTTCTCCCCGGGCTAAATTCGTTACTTCACCAACATTTTTCATGTTTTCATCTAAAATATAGAGAGCATTGGATGAAGGTGAATCACTGTTCCATACCGCTCCTTTTGTCGTTGCAATCCGAAAGTAACCTTTATGTTCATCCATGGAAAATTGATTTAACGCTCTTCCTTCTACGTGCCCTGATGAAGCATATTCAATCTTTCCATCATTTACGGAAAATTTATAAATCTCCGTGTTTGAAGAGGTCGAACTTTTCATAGCATCTTCATTATATTTTTCTACAGCCACATAAAGATTTTTTTTGGACATATACACTTTATCGCCGCTTCCAAGATAGGATTGAACGTTTAGTGAAGCCTTGGGATCATCCATATTCATTGCCGTCAATAAGGTATAATTGGGGGACTGGGACTGTGGAAAATACTTAATATCTTCTATTGGAAGTGGTGTCGTTTCATCACCTGTTAAACTATCTTTCACCCGGGGTCTCAGATCAGGATTCCCCCCCTGTTCAAGCATCCAGTAGTTTGGATACAGATTCGAAATCAAATATACAGTGGAATCAATCTTCCTGGACGTTACATATTGACCTTCAAGCTCAACATGCCTGAGAAGAGATGGTTTTGCTTTGTCCGAGATATCATACAGAAGCGCAACGGACGTCCCGTCTACAGGCATAGTGGAAGCAATTGATTCTTGTTTATCCCCTTGAAAATGTGCAGGCGACCAGCTATTCCCTATGACGAGCAGCTTATCCTTCTGTAAAAATAGATGATGGGGCTGCATATTTTCTTTATAGCTGGTAGAGGATACCACTTTCATTTCTTTCACAGGATTTGCCTTTGTGATCAACAGCCTACGGTCTGTTAATTGGTAAATATAGCTTCCATCAGTCTTCACTATATCCCCTTCGTCAACTCCTTGAACCTGATTATTTGTTTCAGAAAAATTGGATTCCGATTTAGACGACTCTCCAGCTGCACTATCTTCCGATGACTTGGACTCCATATTTCCTTCTCTTCCGAACAGAGAAAACTCTGTATCTTCCTTATTTTTCTTTAAAATTCGTTTAAAATAATTCGTTAGTTCTTCCTTGGATTGAATACTGGGTAGTGTAGAGGTTACAGAAAAGGGTATTTCTGTATCTCCGTCATAAGAAAAACCCCATTTGGTTTTCACTTTCGGAGAGATATGAAGTGTATACTGGTGTGGATTAGAAGGATACCCTTCTGGCGGTGCTTGAATTTGCAGGGTCTTTCGATTTTCATTCAACTTGAAGGAGACATTGATCCTCTCTCCATTGGAGTCTTCTACATAAATGTTCTGAGCCGTCACCGTTTCCTTTTTCAGTGCAGTTGAAAATTGCAGATTCCATGAGTTATTCTCCATCACTAGAAGATCCCCATCCATCTTTCCCTCGGCCTTCACTACAGGTCTTTGACTATACGCAAACGTTCCTAGTGCCACCAACAGCACAATACCAGCAATAATGAACAAATACGATTTCTTACTCATGTATGACCCTCCTCTATTTCTTATTTGTTGATTAGACGTTCTGGAAGGGGAAATGTTACATGGGGTGCGGAGTTTGCAGGGGGATTCATTACGTCCAACTTTGTTTCTATGCTCTGCTGATGCCAATAAAAAAAGACCTCACAGAAGTAAGGTCCGTCCCTCTATCTCATTCGCCTTGCGCTTACGTTCAGGCGTGCGTTTCGGATGACTTGGTTGATGACTTCCGAGAAGATGAGTCCGATGGCGATAGAGCCTGAAATCATGAAGGCTTTTGCTGCCAGATTGATGGCAGCATTGTAATCGTTTTGCACGAAGTTTCTCATGGCGTCGTACGCTAGCCCTCCAGGTACGAGAGGGATAATTCCGGCTACAGAGAAGATGATGACCGGGGTTTTATACATTTTCGCAAATACCTGACTGATCACAGCAACGACAAAGGATGCAAGTAACGTCGCAAGCACCGCATCCGCGTCATTTAAACTCATTCCTATGTAGATGATCCAGCCTAACATTCCAACAATTCCGCATTTGAAAAGGGACTGCTTTGGAGCGTTGAAGATAATCCCGAATGCAGCAGCGGATATGAAGCTGGTCACTAATTGTTCGATGATGAGCATTCCCTTTCACCTCAATCTTTTTTCCTGATACCAATCAAAGTCACCCTACGTCAGAGTGAAAACTACGGCAATACCCGTCCCGATGGCAAACGCCGTTAAAAAGGCCTCTGCTCCCTTCGATAAACCCGACACCAAATGCCCTGCCATCAAATCCCGGACGGCATTTGTGATAAGGAGCCCAGGAACCAGTGGCATCACCGATCCAATAATAATCTTATCCAGTTCCTGTCCGACTCCAAGCTGGACGAATCCATACGACAACATCCCGATAATAAAGGAAGCAAGAAACTCGGCAAAGAATTTGATCGGAACGAGGCGATGAAAATAAATCAGGCTTGTAAATCCGACTCCGCCCGTGATCAGTGCCGGAATGAAGTCCATCCACATTCCCTGGAACATGATGAGAAAGCAGCCACTGGCAATCGAAGCAGCCAATACCTGAATCACAAAGGAGTATGATAGATCTGATTGATCCAGTTTCTCCAGGGCATTGTATGCTTCTTCAAGTGTTAGGTGCCCCTTACTGATTTGCCTTGAAATACTATTCACGAGGGTTACTTTTTCTAGATCAGTCGATCGCTCGTTTATTCGAATCAGCTTCGTTTTCGTTGGTTCAGACGTTTCAATCGAGAAGATGATCCCGGTAGGCGTCACATAACTGTGAGATTCTGAAATCCCATAAGAAGCAGCGATGCGCATCATCGTATCCTCGACGCGATACGTCTCTGCACCACTTTGCAACATGATCTTCCCCGCCAGCAAGCTGACCTCCATAATGTCATATCTTCTTATCATTTTTGCTTCCATACGATCTCTCCACACGTGCTATTTTTTGAATAGGTCTAGTTTATAGGAAAGAAGGGGTGTAAGCAATGAGGAACGGGTTGATTTTACGTAGATTTAATCTGTGTAGAGGGTTTTAGGGGGGGATTTTTGAGCAACTGTCGAATAAGCTCCAGTCTCCGAATCTTTACTGATCATCCTCCTACTCCCTTTTCTCTCTTCCTTTTAAAGAGAATGTACAAAACAGTGACCAGCACAAACCCTGTCAGGACCAGCAGTTGATATTCTTCTACCATCCCGAGAATCACTTCTCTATCACCCTCATAGAACTTGCCTATACTTAAGAATAAAAAGGTAGACGGAGCAATCCCCAGCATAGTAAGGAGAGAATACACTTTCAGATTCATTTTTGCCATGCCAGCCATGAAGGGAATGACGTTTCCTAAATGAAGGGGGCTTGCGATCGCTACGCTCCAGATTCCGTATCGGCTGAACTTTTCCTGCGCTTCTTTCAGCTTCTTCCGTTTTTCAGGGTTGAGCTTTGCCTCAAGCCTCTCACCTAATTTAAAACTGATAAAATAAGGAATATAGCTCCCCGCTGTATAAAGAATGCCTCCTAACAGAGAAATGACTCCTATCTCCATCCACGTTAATTCTAGAATAAATCCCATTGTTACGATAAAAAGAGTGCCCACAAAAGGGAAAGCACTTCCTTCAATAAATAGAGAAAGCAATACACCCCATATCCCCCACTCTGCCGAATAATTTGCCATGATTTCTTCCATCAAGGTCACTCCTATATGAACGAATACCTTAAGTATAAAAAAATCGCCATCATGCAAACAGTAGCCGTAGAAGTAATTGCTTCTAAGACCTGGGGTGTATTTTCTTCATATAAAAAAATACCAGTCTCTTTATAGGAGCGTTTCCGGATGATCTATGATGCCTTCTAACAAATTCTGTTTTTTTATGTTCAAACCTTTTTATGTTTTATAAACGAAAAAGGATTTTAATAGATAAGAAGGTAACTCTTTCAGACTAGATTAAGGTGACTCATTAAGAGGATCGTGAAGTATGATGACAGGCATTGACTTTGGGGTAACCATGAATCCGTAGATTTTTCCATCCTTGTCCTTATATGCTACAGAATAATCTCCAAACTGGGGTGAGAATTCGACGTTCTGGTATTCGAGGTCAAGATCTTTATACTTAAGGCTCACATACAGATTGGTGGCGATTCTTGCGGTCAGGTGTTGCACACTGGAAATCCGGTTGGCTACTATTATGAGGATGATTGCTAAACCAAGTAACATGACTTTCTTTGTTCCAGACAATCTGATCATTCATCAAGCCCCCTTTTATTTCTTCACGACTACTATACTCCTATACTCTCTATTATATACCTATTCACTGAACCATGACAAAAGAGCTACTTTTTTAGCAGCTCTTTTTTATTGCTATTCTATTTCAGGTGAATTGAACTACTGAATAGGCATGAATCCTACGCTCCAGTAGCCATCCTCATCAAGGTCTGGTCGATTTTTTTATTGAATGTAGAAATTTATCATTGAATCTTTCGCTCATCTCTCAGCACCGCCCCTTCAACGGAATGTCCTAATTGTTTTTTTAGAAGCTTGATGGCCCGATGATGCCATCCCCCCTTAACTTTAAATATTAGTTGCTTCACTAACTCCAAAGGTTTCAATTTCCCCAATAAAAAAGGAGCCGTTTCAAAACAGCATATGATTTTAGATTTCTTTTCCTATGAAGGAAATATCAAGTCTTAAACAAACGTTTACCCCTTTCTACCTTGTCAAATCAACAACATTCACTCTTAATCAAACGTTTGTTTAGTTGTCTAACATCTTCACCAGACGAGTCATTTGGCTATGTAATTCGTCAATTGGAACGAACCGGGCCTTCCTGAACATTTCTTTTCCATCTACAAAAACGATGACGACCGGAACAGTGAAGATGGAGAATTCACCAGCTATTTCTGGTATTTCTTCTGCATCCGCATGAACGGACCTCACATCTTGAAACTCTTCCAATACCCCTTTCACTTGTGGCAATAGAGCGTGACAGACAGAGCAATTGGGTCTTGAAATGTATAGTAAACTCAGCTTTTCTGCAGCAAGTGTAGCATTGATGGATTCTAAAGAATGAACCTCTTCCATATCTTGAGATCTCCTTTCTTTGATTTCACATTACTAATAGGTATACCCACATCTCCATAGGTTTACCACTGGGAACCCGCGGGAAAAGATAAACGACAAAACAATTTCAATGATGGAGGAGATTGAAATGAAACCGACTGTGAAGGAATTTTATGACGATAAGGAATTAATTACAGAAGTTGAGAAGCTTTCTTCTCAAGGTGTGGACAAACATACTCTTTATGTATTATCCCATGATGATGACCGGACGGACAGAGTAGCTGATCGCGCTGACGTTAGTGAAATTGGTGTAAAGGAAACAGGCATAGGGACTGCATTAGGGAACATGATTTTGAAAAAAGGTGACGAACTCCGGAACAAGCTGATGGAAGTTGGATTTTCTCACGAAGAAGCGGATCAGTACGAAGAAAAGCTCGATGAAGGAAAGATATTATTGATTGTTAAAAACTGACCTAATAGAAAAATGACTTAGGATGATTCCCAAGAATCATCCTTTTTTGTCTTTAAAAACATATAGCTTCCCGTTTGCCGGCCTTCTAAACTTAGGGCCACTAAAACCTCGTTTAATCAGCTCTTTTCTCATAAACATCATAATCCCGCCATGGCCTACAATGAGAACGTCCTCACCCTCTTGTATGATCGCATCGACAATCCCGTTGATTCTTTTAAGGATCTCCTTCTTACTTTCAGGCTGAGAATGATGATTAAACCACCAGGCTACCCGGATCATAAACAAATGTAAAAACAGTGGAAGCTTTCTTTTGTAACTGAATAAGGGAGATAGTCTGATTTCCCGCAGTTCCTTCAACGATACGATATCCCCGGCATAGACTTTTCGAGCAGTTACTTCTGCCCTGGTTAAGTCACTTGCATAGCACTTCTTCCATTCAATATCATGAAGATCAACCTCATTCTCTTCTACATCAGACTCATCGTACTCTTCTACCCATTTCATTAGCTCTTCGGATGTCACAAATCTATCAGGATATCCTCTTGTTACTCTAAAATGCCTCACTAGACCAATCTTCACACTTTCGCCCCCTTTATACCATTATACAATCTTTAGAAATAAAAAAAGCATGCGCTCTAAGCCGCATGCTTACTTTTATTAACCTAACGATACGTCTAGAATCATCATCACTACAAATCCAAGCATGAGTCCCAGTGTGGCCAAGTCTGTACTTCCAGAGGATTGAGACTCTGGGATCAGCTCTTCTACTACCACGAAAATCATTGCCCCTGCAGCAAAAGCAAGTGCGTAAGGAAGCAATGGCTGTACTAATAGGACAGCAGCTGCACCAATTACGGCAGCAATGGGTTCAACGATGGCTGAAAGCTGACCATAGTTGAAGGATCTCAGACGTGACATCCCTTCTCCGCGCAATGGAATGGACAGGGCTGCACCTTCAGGCATGTTCTGTATGCCAATTCCGATTGCAAGCCCGATTGCCCCTACCAATGTTGCGTCACCAAGTCCCATTGACGCAGCCCCAAAAGCCACACCTATGGCTAAACCTTCAGGGATGTTATGAAGGGTGATCGCAAGAAATAGTAAGGTTGATTTTTTAAATTTAGTAGGAGGTCCCTCGGCTTTTTCCGCTGAGTTCCCGAGATGCAAATGAGGTACAACAAAATCCAATAATCTAATAAAAAGGCCGCCAAGTAAAAAACCAATAGCAGGGGCGAGCCAAGGAATCTGACCATTTTGCTCACTGAACTCTATCGACGGAGCAAGAAGTGACCAAAACGATGCCGCTATCATGACACCAGCGGCAAACCCGAGCATCATATTCAATGTATGTTTTTCAATTTTGGTAAAGAAAAAAACCGCGGCTGCTCCAAGTGCAGTCAGTCCCCAAGTGACCAGACCACCGAATAGCGCCTGCACAGTTGGATTAAATCCACTTAACCAGTCTATAAACATACGAACCACTCTCCTCCGACCAACAATTTTGAATACTACCATCTTGCATCAAGAAAACTTTCTTTGTCAAAGGAAATGTCATACTACCTATTTACCATAGCCCATCATTTTTCTATATATGTCATTCATATCAAATTTGTGTACATCATTTATACTTCCAAACTCCCATACAAGGTATACCCTAAAGCGGAGGCGGCTCTAGCCGCCGGAGCTGGATGAAACCTAAAGTGGAGGCGGCTCGTTCAGCCCCGACAAGCATAAGACAAACATACCATGACAAAAAACGTCCCCGCCTAAAAAAAAGACAGAGACGTACTTCTTATTGATCCCTAATGGCTGTTTTCCATAAGATCAGATTGACGACCAATAATATGACGAGATAGCCAGGGATACCGAACGGAACCTGCAGAGACAGGTAATGCAGACCCAAAAACACACCCACGATAAGATAGAACGGCAGGACCTTCCAGCTGTCGCTTTGCTGGACGCCTTCGAAGCTTTCGGAAAAAGGCAGTGCTCCCCTCATTAAGCTGAGACAGATAACAGTAAATATACAGGCACTAATAAAGACGATGACAATCTCAGGGATCACCCGGTAACCAAATAGAATGATAAAGACAATGCTTATCAAGGCATACAAAGGAAGGAACAGCTTCATAAGGAATGCTTTCAATGTCCCTTTGTAGATCGAAGCCCTGCTAGAAACAGGTGCTACTTTGTAAACCCATGATCCCTTGTATTTCCCTGAATAGCTGAGCATCATCACTACAGTGGGAATGACGATGAAGCTTGAATAGATGGATAGATACATACTTGAAGTCAGTAATTCTACCCTCGATCCTTCCATTAACCCATTGAAGATGAATATAAACGGCATGATAATGGCAAATCCAAGGGCAGGATACACCTTTAACTTAAATTCCCTTTCATTTTTCATCATATAATGGGCCAATCGATAAAACGCCCGTTCTTCGTTCGACTTGGACAATACCTTTATGATACCATCCCCGAATCGGAAATAAGCTTTCTTCTTTTTACCGCCATGTGAAGATAATTTCTGAAGATTCTTCTCAAAGGTCGGCAATGATTTCACGTAAACGATAAGGGCAATGATTGGTAATAGTACCGCGATACATGAAAGAATCAGGTTCATCACCTGGTGGTTACCGTTCAGCATCCATTCAAACGGCGCTGCGAACCAGATGGGAGGCAGAAAGATATTCCACCACTTGGGTGTAAAAGAAATCGTTAAATCGACAAATTCAAAAGACCGTGCCACAATCTGGTATCCCACTGCAAGTCCGATGGATAATCCGATCTGAACATAGTTGATGATGTCTTTCAGCTTTTCCCCATCGAAGTATTGGAGAATGAAATAATAGAGCATGGCCGTAAACACCACAATGAGTATGTTCATCAGAATGATCCCTGAGAGGAATAGTAAAAAGAATGAAAGACCATGATTGATCAACCCTACAACCAAAGGAATCGCTGTCAAAGAACCTGTCAGGAAAAACAGATAAATAAATACGTGAAGCGTTTTAGCCAGGCTGATGGTTTTTCTTTCGACAGGCTTGGTAAAGAGAATCGTATGGTCCCGGATGTCCAGGATGACAACTGAGAAATCCGAAATCATGGAGGTCATCACGATGAAAATGAGCACGGTAAAGGTGATACTCATTTGAAAGATGTATTGATCTCCCATCAGAATGAAGGGAATGACGAATAATCCAAACAAAGCATACACCCAAAGGGATTTAATAAAGCGATTCTCATCCTTCCCCTTCTTCCTTCCCTGCTGCTGAAAGATCGTAGGCACGCGCCTTTGATCCATCGTAAGTTTGACTTGAAGTATTTTTCTCAATAACCGGTAATCGAATCCAAGCCTTGTAAACAACCCTTGAAACCAGTCCAGAAACAGAAGTGTACGAAATTCCTTCATGCTTACATCTCTTGCACAACAGAAACAATTTCCGCTGCCGTTTCCTTATGTTCATTAAATCCGGTTAATTGATTGAAGATTTCCTCAAGGGATCCTTCCATATTCTGATTCTTTAATTCTTCAAAGCTTCCATCTGCCACGATTTGTCCGTTATGCAGAAGAACGATGCGGTTGCTGATTTTTTCCACAACATCCATGATGTGAGAGGAATAGAATATGGTTTTCCCCTGCGCGGCAAGCTGGGCGAGCAGCTCTTTGAAAATCATAACCGAATTGGCATCCAACCCGTTGATGGGCTCATCCAGAAATAATACATCGGGATTATGTAATAAACTCGAGATGATCAGGATTTTCTGCTTCATCCCTTTTGAATAAGACGCGATCCTCGACTCATATACTTCGGAAAGTCCAAACAATCCGATGAGTTTCTCCGCTTTCTTCTTGGCTGTTTCATTTTCCATTCCATATAACTCCCCCATGAAAGTGAGGTATTCTTCTGCTGTCAGGTTATCATAAAGATCCGCCATCTCAGGCACATAGCCGATCCGTTTCTTGTATTCTACGGAACTGGTAGATATATCTTCACCGAATAGCGTCACCTGCCCCGAATATTCTTCTTCAAGGCCAAGGATGATCTTGACGGTCGTACTTTTCCCTGCACCATTCGGACCAATATAACCGATGATCTGTCCTTTATACACATCCAGCTGGACACCCTTTAACACTTCCTTGCTCCCAAATCTCTTCTTCAAATCCTTGATCGACAATATCGGTTCTCGCACTTCCATATGAATCCCCTTTTTTCTTTAGATATGCCTATATGCTAACATAAATTCCATTATATGGTCAGATGATAATGGAATTTACCCGCTTTACCTTCCTATTCTTTGCGCTGCATCCCCTTCCGAAATAATTTTTATTTCCCCACTTCCCAAACTGGTAGAACTTGTTATATACTTTAACTGTATTAAGACACATAGTACACTTTATTCAGTTGGGAGGGTGGATATGTTTGAACTTGATTTAAGAAGTCGAAAGCCCATTTATGAACAATTAGTCGAGAAATTAAAAGAGTTAATCATTAATGAGGTGTTGAAGCCTGACGAACAATTGCCTTCCGTTCGTGCCTTGGCTCAGCAGCTGACCATAAATCCAAACACAATCCAAAAAGCTTATAGGGAACTTGAAACTCAAAGGTTCATTTATTCTGTGAAAGGACGGGGTAGCTTTGTTAATCCATCAAGTCACATTCAAAACGCGGAGAAAATCATGAAAGTAAAAGAAGAGTTGTCTAAACTTTTGTCTGAAGCTCTATATTTAGGGATCACGCCTGAAGATTTAAAGCAGATGATTGCTGACATCGAGGCATCTGTAGGAGGGAATCAATCTGATGATAGAGATTAAAACATTAAGTAAATCCTTTGAAGGTACTAAAATCATTCATGACGTTTCCTTCTCTGTTCAAAAAGGATCAATCTATGGACTGCTCGGATCGAATGGTGCAGGAAAGACGACACTACTCAAATCATTTCTGGAGTTCTGAAGCCCGAAAGCGGTGACATTTATTTAAAAGATCAACCGGTCTATGAAAATGTCCAAACGAAAGAAACCCTGGTATTCATTCCTGATCAACCGTTTTTCTTCGCTCACTATACCTTAAATCAAATGGCAAAATTTTATCAAAGCACCTATAGCCGTTGGGGTGAGCATCAATATAAATCTCTTACCTGCCTATTTGGGATAGATCCTCACAAAAAGCTTCATAAGTTTTCGAAAGGCGTCCAACGTCAAGCAGCTTTCATTCTTGCATTATCCACTCAACCGGAAGTGCTCATTCTGGACGAACCCCTTGACGGATTAGACCCTGTCGTTCGTAAAAAGGTAAAAAGCGTACTGATCACAGAAGTTGCCAACCGGGAGATGACTATACTTATATCCTCTCATAACCTGCGTGAAGTGGAAGATATGTGTGATCATATCGGAATTTTGCATCAAGGGAGATTTTTACTGGAGAAAGAGCTTGATGATTTGAAATCCGGGATTCATAAGGTTCAGTTGGCCTTCAAAGGCGAGACGCCTCAGAATCTCTTTACCGAGCTTGACCTTCTGCACGAAGAGACCAGGGGAAGCGTATCCCTCTGCATCGTAAGGGGTGACGAACAACATGTGAGAAGCATAATCCAGCCTTATCATCCGGTGATTTTTGATATGTTACCGCTGACCCTTGAGGAAATATTTGTTTATGAAATGGAGGACGTCGGATATGCCATCCAAAACATCATGGATCAATAAGGAAGTCATCATTCAAAGCCTTCGGAATGTTGGGTGGATAGGGATCGTTTATTTTATCGGACTTCTCTTTTCTTTGCCGGTTGACATTATCGGTAAATTATCCAACGACAATCAGCCCTATCCAATTGCCATTTACGAGAACCTATTTAAAATGCAATACCCGATCCAAATGGGTTTGATGCTGTTCGTTCCAGTCATCTTATCCCTTTTCCTTTTCCGTTATTTACATGTAAAGCAGGCTGCAGACTTTATGCATAGCCTTCCGCTGACACGAAGCAAATTGTTTTACCATTTTACCGTTACAGGATTTGTCATTCTCATCATACCAATTGTACTGAATACAGCGATTTTACTTTCCCTTTATTCATTAACGGATCTTCATCAATTTATTAGTGTTCAAGACATTTTCATATGGTGCGGCATCACGATCATTATGAACACCCTTCTGTTCACAGCCGCTACCTTTGTGGCCATGATAACGGGACTAACAGCTGTACAAGGAATAATGACTTACATCCTGCTCTTATTACCGGCTGGAATGTTTATGCTCGTATGCTTTAGCTTAAAAAATCTATTATATGGATTTCCAGAGGAGTATTTCTTCAATATCCAAATTGAACAATATTCCCCAGTCATCAAGGCCGTATATCTTGAGAATAAAATCTTTTCCGGATTAGATGTGACATTATTCATAGCTATCACTCTCCTACTCTATGTTTTATCGTATGTATTATATAAAACGAGAAAAGTAGAAGCAGCATCACTTGCCATTGTATTTCCTGTCCTCCGACCCCTGTTCAAATTTGGAGTCGCTTTCTGTTTCATGCTCGTTGGCGGTATGTACTTTAATGGAATCTATCAAGAGTCGGGATGGACCTTATTCGGCTATTTTATAGGTTCATTCATTGGCTATTATCTTGCAGAAATGGTTTTACAAAAACATTGGAGAGTGTTCCGTCATTGGAAGGGCTTTGCCGGGTTTGCCGTGGTCATCTCTCTTATCGGTTTATTCATTCAGTTCGACTTATTCCAATATGAAAAGAAGATTCCTGAATTTGAAGATGTAGAAAAAGTGCATGTAAGCCCAAGCTACTATTCCTTGACAGACAATCCGGAATCACTCATTGATGAACCATTCATAAGCGAAGCTAAAACAATTGAAGCGGTTCTGGACCTTCATGAGGAAATCCTTAACAACCAAGATCAGAATGAATTTCCCCCTGACGGTAGCGAGCAAATCTTTTTCTATTACAAGATGAAAAATGGCAGTAAGCTGGTGAGGAACTACCAAGTGAATATAGACGATTTCAAATCCCAGTATGCTTCACTTTATGAAATGAAAAATTATAAAGAAACGACGGAGCAAATCTTCGCCGTTGATTCAAGCAAGGTAGACAAACTATCTATTTATTCTGATTTGGGGAATAGACAGAGTATAAGTATTGTCGATCCGGTACAAATCAATGAAGCCATCGGGATTTTAACAGAAGAAACCTATAATGATACGTTTGAAGATCGCGACAGAGTGAACCTTTATAACGTTGAATTACTTCTTTCAGAGAATCAGTGGATCCATGTAGGGGTACGTAATAACGATAAGAAATTCGAATCTTGGCTACAGGAGAATGGATACCTTGAAGATATAAGGGTAACTACATCTGACGTTGAGTGGATGTACGTGATCGATCAAGAGCGTTACCGTAACCGTCTGTTCAACGACATGGATCCAGATGCCGCAGCCCTGGAGTTAAAGAAAGAAAGCAAAGGGATCGAAATAACGGATTCCAAACACTTAGAAGCCATCATGGATCAATTAGTATACAACCAGATGACCAATGAATATATGGTGATCATCAAGTATAAAACCCACGGAAATGTCGAAGTGCGAGGATTAAAGGCTGAAGATACACCTTCATTCCTGAAGAGTAAAACGGACAATTGACAATAGAAAGTCGAGGTGAACCACATATGGACATATTACAAATGCAAACATCTCCTCTCACGTTAGAGGAGATGTTTGAACAATTTCATAAACTGATTTACCATATCGCTTATACTATTACACAGGATGCTCATCTATCACAGGATATCGTTCAAGAAACCTTTCTCAAAGCCTACATCAAGATGGATACTTTACTCGATGTGACGAAAACAAAGTCCTGGCTCACTTCTATCGCAAGATGTACAGCAATCGATTTCATCCGAAAAGAATCGAAACGCAATGAAGTCTATTTGGAAGATGAAGAAGAGGTTCAATCAATACAGGATTATAACCCTCTGGAAATGGAAATTGAAGCACGGTTTCTTAAGAGCAGTATTCAGGAAAATATTAAGAGGCTGCCACTGTCTCAGCAGGAAGTCATGTCATTGAAAGTGACACAGGATCTTAGTGATGGGGAGATTGCTTTAAAGCTAAACCTCTCTCCTTCCACCGTCAAAACCCGTTTTCACCGGGCAAGGAAGCAGCTGTATTCGATCGTTTATGCACAGACTGCATAGGAAAAGGAGCCTTGTTTAAGGGCTCCTTTTGTCGTTCTTGTAATCATTTGCGTTTGAAAGAATATGTAACTTACAATGCCTCCATTATAGCACTTTACTTAAAAACGCCTGGGTTCGTTCATGTCTCGGATTACCAAAAAGCTCAGACGGCAGGTTTTCTTCCACGATATACCCTCCGTCCATAAAGATGACACGATCCCCGACTTCTCTTGCGAATCCCATTTCATGGGTTACGACCACCATGGTCATACCTTCCTTCGCCAGTTGTTTCATTACTTCCAGCACCTCTCCTACCATTTCAGGATCAAGGGCTGAAGTAGGCTCGTCGAACAGCATGATTTCAGGCTCCATGGCAAGTGCCCGTGCAATGGCGACCCGCTGTTTCTGCCCTCCTGATAAGGAGTCTGGGTACACATAAGCCTTTTCAGATAGCCCCACCTTTTCAAGTAGTTCCAATGCCTTCTGCTCCGCTTTATTCTTTTGCCACTTCCTTACCTTCATCGGTGAGAGCATAATGTTCTGGATCACCGTCTTATGAGGGAACAGATTAAATTGTTGAAAAACCATTCCCACATCGGTTCGGACCTTATTGATGTCTGTTTGTTTGGCAGTTATATCCCGGTCCTTAATATAGACATGACCATCGGTAATCGATTCTAAAAGGTTCAAACAACGCAGAAACGTTGATTTTCCTGAACCCGATGGCCCTATAACTACAACCACTTCTTGCGGTTCGATATTGACGTTAATATCTTTCAATACTTCTAATTTTCCAAAGGACTTCTTAAGATTCACTGCTTTAATCATTCGGTTGCCATCCTCCGCTCAATATAGTTTAGTAGATACGTAAGAGATAGAGTAAGGATTAAATATATGATAGCGACTGCCAGGTACGGTTCCCATACACGATAATATTGCCCCTGCATGGCCCTGCCCCAGTACATAAGCTCTGGAGCAGCAATGACCGCTGCCAGGGAAGAGTCTTTCAGTAACACGATAAACTCATTTCCAAGTGGTGGAATCATCCGCTTGAATGCTTGAGGGATAATGATATGCCTCATCGCCTGGATATTGGTCATTCCCAAAGATCTGGCCGCTTCCATCTGACCCCGGTCAATGGATTGAATGCCCCCACGGAAGATTTCGGCGATATACGCAGTGGCATTCAACGATAATGCCACTAATGCAGACACTGCCGGATTAATTTCCGACATGATCATTGGCATCACACCAAAGTGAATGAGTAAAATCTGTACGAATAATGGCGTTCCTCTAAAAAAGTTTATGTACCAAATGAAAGGTGTTCGAACTAGAAGGTAAGGGGATATTCTGAATATCCCCATCAGCAGTCCGAAGATTAAGCCTAAAAAGATGGCTCCCACCGATAAACCGATTGTTAATAGTGCTCCCTTTAGAAAAAAAGGTAAGTATTCCCCAATAATGTCCCATCTGAAATCCAGCATATCATAACTCCTTTTGTCTCGGTAACGGCGTTATCCCGCTTGCCTTTTCAATAGTAGTAATTAGGTTCATATAAAAGGGGCAGGTGAAGAAGTAACAATCCTCTTTAAAATCAATAAAGAAAATCATCCCTTTCACTACGCCCCTTGTTCCCTTATTCTGCTTGTTCTAATAAAGCGTCAGTGTTCGGTTCTGTACCAAACCATTCTTTATAAATATCAGCATATGTTCCATTTTCAATCACTTCTTTAACCGCTTTATCAAATTCAGACTTCAACTCACTGTCTTTCGGAAACATTAAGCCATAAAATTCAGATTCGAAGTTTTCCGGATCTTCCACTGTATTGAAATTGTCATCCGGATTGTTTTTCACATATTCATTTACAACCGTATTATCTGTTACAACAGCATCGACTTGACCTTGCTTTAATGCCGTAATGGCTACTACATTGTTTTCGTATTTAGAGATATCAGGGCTGTTCTGCCCAACTATTTTCTCAGCTGCCGCCTGACCTGTCGTTCCATTTTGAACCCCGATCTTCAGGCCTTTCAGGTCCTGGGCACTTTTGATATCCACACCTTCGCCAAACATGATCATGTGAGTGGATTCAAAGTAAGGATTGGAAAAATCAAACGTTTCTTTACGATCATCATTGATGGTGATCCCGGAAATCCCCATATCGACTTCCTTGCCGCCTTGAACTGCTGCAAATAACGGATCCCATCCAATGTTCTTCACTTCGTACTCATAACCGGCTTCTTTCATAACGGCCCCTAAAAAATCAATATCAAATCCGACAATTTCCCCTTTATCCATATATTCAAAAGGAGCAAAGGCTGCATCGGTTCCCACTACAAGCTTTTCTTTTTTATCTCCGCTTGCTTCTTCACTTCCACAGGCAGTCATGATTGCTGCCATTCCAATCATTAATACTAGAAATAATCCTCTTACTTTCTTCTTCATCATTGGCCCCCTAAATTGTTTGTATTTTCTAATAATTATAATTATACATATATTTTACTAGAAAACCAATAAATTTTAGAAGATTACTAGTATTCAGACTAATCCTTATCTACTAGTATGGATTTTTTTGTGTATTTTTTGCATACCAAAAGAAGTATTTAATTTATTTGTTTTTTGTCATTTCAACCTTTAACATTGACAGTCCCTTCTATAGGTTTCAGAATAAGAGTATAAGCCAAGTTTAAAGGGAGAGTTTATGGATACACATTCGTCTGATTTATATGAATACTTAGTTGATCATGCCTTAGATTTCACTGAAGACTGGTTGAAGTTCCAGAATATAAAATCCGGATCTCACTATTCTCCTGATTCTCCGACAGAGGTACACAACAAAATAAAAGAACAAAATTCTAATTATGTGAAGATCATCGCCAAATGTCTGTTACTTTCTCAAGGAGAGTCAAAGGAATTGATATATAACTGGACTTCACAAACAGCTGCAGATCGAAGTAAATCCAATACGACTCTCGATGAGGTTGTTCGTAACTCAAGTGTGTTCAGAAGAGTGTATTGGACGTATGTCGAAAAGTTTGTGGAAGAATCGAACGTAAACATCCAGTTGAAAGAAGTATTTGAGTGGGAACGAAAGATCAATTTCGCATTGGATTATGTGTTAGAAACGTTCACTTCCACGTTCCTGAACATATTAATGAATCGACTCCAAGCACAGTCTAACCTGATTAAGGAATTAAGTACGCCTGTCATTTCTTTAACTTCTGAGGTTGGACTCCTTCCCATCATTGGAGAAATCGATACGACACGTGCCCGTACGATATTAGAAGCAACCCTTCAACAAAGTGCCGATGCACATTTATCCATGTTGATCATCGACTTATCCGGTGTGGTATTGGTTGATACCATGGTCGCTCAGCAAATCTTCCATCTCATCGATGCCTTAAAACTACTTGGAGTAAAGAGTGTCATCACAGGGATTCGTCCGGAAGTAGCCCAGACAGCCATCCATTTAGGATTGGATTTCTCCAATATCCATACTGAAAATTCCCTTGAGCGGATCATCGCTGATGTGATTCAGGAAAATAGCGAATTTTTGCAGGTGTAGGAAGATGGACGCAAAATAAAAAGACTGATTCTCGCGGGGCAACCACCCCTACTCTAGAATCAGTCTTTTTTTATTAAGAATAATGATGAGAAGCTTTATAACTCGCTTTCACCATATATTCATGCTGAAGCAGTTTCACTTCGAATAAAGTGATCGGGTCGAAATATCGCTCCGGATTTGCTTTCATTTTCTTTAGCGTTTCTTTGTCGCTTGCAATATCTGTTACTGTATCTTTAATTGTGACGTCCAATTGTTTAAATGGCTCTGCAAAGAAAGAGTGAACATCCTGTTGCAATGATTTTTCGAACAAATCAAACTGAAGGAAGAATTTACTCACGACAGATGCCGTGATATCCTGATAATCTTCGTTCTCTAAATAGCGCTTGTATTGATTGTAGAGTAACGACTTATTCTGAGGTAATACACCTAACAGCTTCCCGGCACTCTTTAATAGGAACTGAGCCGGATTAAAGCGCAATAGAATATTCTCCTTATCAATCTGGGCTCTCGTGCCCATTCTGCTTACATCCCGGCGCCAGTCGTCCATTACTTGGAAATCACATTGCAATACGACTTTATCCTTACCGAATAACTCGTTGAAGGTTTCACTCATCTCATTTAAATAGTTCTGGCTGTCTTGAAGCTCTTGCTTTGAAAAGCCAAGCCACTCCTCAAGAGATTTGACATAACGGGGCATGAGATCATCTTGGATATACCCTTGAATTCGCGTATTCATCGCTTCATTTAACTCTGTATGGATCTGTTTGAAATCACTTTCTTCACTGATCAGATCAGAACAGCCGCTAAGGATACTAGGAATTTTCTCAGAGATTTCCTTCTTCATCGCTTCTTTCTTTTTATGGAAAGAATCCTTAATGACTGATACCTTATCGCTCTGCATGTCACTCAAGTAGTTTTCAAAGCCGTTCAATCGTGTCAGGATATCTTCATTCTTCTCGATTGTCTCTTTCAATTCATTTTCACGATTCTTACGTTTTAAGTAAAGATCTCTTAATGTTTTTCTGACCAGGTAAAATAATTTGGCTCCACGTTCCGCTTTGAGCACGTTTCCATTCACCAAGTACTGTTTCTTTAGGAAGGACTGAACATCCTGTCGTTGCAGATGAACGGCTTCCAGGGATGAATATGGTAACACCTCTGCTTCCGGGAACCATTCCCGGGCTTTGTTTCGGGCTGATTCAATGATCTCTTCTGTACGGTCGGAATGAGATACTTTGTCCATCTTATTTAATAAGAAATGTACGTTCACAGGTTGTCCGATTTCCGTTAATTTTCTTAAGGTTTGTCTGTCCTCTCCATTAAACGGGGCATCGGCATTCAAGACATACAGTAATCCATCAGCTACAGGATAAAAGGCTGTTAGATCATCCAGATGCCTTTGGCCGTTTTGAACATCAATAATGGCACTTCCATTTTTCTTAAGAAACTCAGACGGGAGCTTATATTCTACGAATGCTTCTCTTTGCATCAGCTCTTCAAAATCAGCGATGCTCTCTACTTTGTGAACTCCATGATCGTGAATTTCCTTCACTTCTACCTGCTGATCATGGTAGCTATAAATGATGGTGGAGTCTTCAGCCTCGCCGACGCTCTCACCTAAAACAGATTGAACGAAGGAAGACTTTCCGCTTGAGCCACTCCCTGCGATTAATAAGTGGTGTTCACTCAAATCCATTAACTGCTCTGCAATCCATTTTGTTTTATAACCTACAGAAGCATCATTTCGTTGTGACCAATCAATAATTTTATTTAAGAACAGTATAATGTCTTCAAAGCGGGCTTGATAGGAGTCTCCTTCCAGCAGAATCATTTCCGCCTCATCCGTCACCATCTGTTCTATGCTGTAAGAAAAGACATCATTCCAGGCTAATACGGCAGCTGCCGGGAAAAGTGGTTGATGATCCCTGCTCACTTTCAGCCAGTTGCTCAGCATGCTTGGCATAAAGCCTTCCAGGTCTTTCACTAAGTAGTTGCCTTCTAGGAACCCTACGTATGCTTCTTGGAATTGGGATAGGATGTCCTCCCATGATTCGTTCGGGAGTATTTCTACATATTCAAAGATTGTATTGACCGTCAGCATCCATTCAATATGGGCGACCGGATTGCTTCTGTAACTTGTCCATAGAGAAGACACGAGGTCCTTAAATTGTTGACGGTCCTTTTCATAAACCGCAATCAATAAATCGTAGAAATAGGTAGGCGCAAAGGATGTTGTGAAACCTTGATCCCCATACTCCCTCAGAATCATGAACCAAGCAGGATCCTGGGTACGGATCGATTCCTGAACCGCGAGTTCCACGGCATTATTCCAGTCCTCTTGTTCTTCATAAAAAGCCCGGGCGAGTTCAGTTACGTTGGGATAATCAGGATCGATCGTCATGGCTTTGTCGATGGTACGATAAGCTGACTGGATCTTATTTCGTTCGGTATAAAGAGAGAATAGCTGCAGGGCTACTTCCAGCGTTAAAATCGTGCTTTCCGTTTGGATAGCTGTATAGACATCCTCCGCTGACGATAACAACCCAAGCTCATAGTAAGAATCTGCGATATTCTTCTTTGCCCAAGGTTCTAATTCGTTCTGGATGCTTTCCCATTTGAAAATAGCCGCTTCATAGTCCTTGCTATGAAAATAGACCTCACCCTGAGCATAGCGAATGAACGTTAAATCATACGGCTCATTTTGCTGCTCTTCTACAAAAGCTTGACCAAGCACTTCAATTGGATGACGGTTCGTGTCATAGTCTACTAAAAAAGTTCCATAGAATGACTTTTCCATTAGTAATTTTTCTTCTGTCATAATGTCCTCCGTTATATGTGGATCCCCCTGTTCAAGGAACCTCACAGACTAGTCTATTTCTATCATTCTAACAGAATTTCGTTGGGATAAAATTTCATTTCCTTTTCAATTTCCGATTGATACTTTCTGCCGTGATTCATAGGAATCACTTCCATTACAGAAGAAAGGACTATCCGTTACTAAAGGCGGCATGTGCCTTTAAAAACAGATAGTCCTTTTTACTTACCACCATTGTTCAGCCATCAAACTAGGCGGATGTCTGGTGAACAAACTTTTTTTGTTTGCGCCCTTCCAGTATCGCTACAACTAAAGCAATGAGCAGGAATAAGCTTGAGATTTGGAATAAAACACCCGTATCAACATATTGTGCAAGCACTCCGAATACTAAGCCGCTTAAGCCGATTCCAAGATCAATGGAAGAGAAAAACATCCCATTGGCTACTCCCCTTCTATTGTCAGGAGTTAATGACAAAGTCCAGGATTGGAGTGTTGGAATAAGAGATCCAAATCCAACTCCAAACAAAATACCTGATACGATGATGAGGATATCAGAATGAGCATAGGATAATACCCACATACCTATAAACGTAACCACGATACAAAAGAGAACAAGACCCTTAGGTCCGCGTTCATCAAACCATTTCCCGGCAATCGGTCTTGATAGGGATGCCATAATCGCATTACATAAATAGAATAAGAAGATATGCTGGATTCCACGTTCTTCTCCAAAGATGACGATAAAGGTAACGATCGACCCATAACCAAAGGTCACCATAATCGTAATAAACGCTGGAAACCAGCTTGATTTTTCAACTAATGAACCCAGATAGGAAAACTTCAAGTCTTCCTTTTTCGTTTCTTTGACGACTTGAGGTGTACGGTAATGAACGATTCCTAACAAGATAACCGCGATAACACCCAGAGCACTGGAAGTAATGATCAGATTTGTGAACGTCGTTACCTGGAATAAATAAATCCCGAGACTCGGAGCTATAATCATTCCAATCGTAATCGACAATCCGTAATACCCCATCCCTTCACCTAAACGTGATTTCGGTACCACATCCACGGCTGCCGTCCCATTTACCGTTGTGGACCAACCCCACGCCAAACCGTGTACAAACCTGAATAAAAGAAAGATGAAGACCACACTGGACAATGGATAAATCACCGTAATCAATAATAACGAGACCCCCCCTATTAGAACGAGAGGTTTCCTATCCCTATACTCCAACATAAACCCAATGAACGGCCTACTTAACACTGCACCTATCGAAAATAATGTTGTCACTAATCCAATTTCCAAACCTGAAGCCCCGATCGACTTTATATAAGGCGGAAGCGTCGGTATCAGCATTTGAAACGACATAAACACAAATAAGTTTCCTACCATCAGCATAATAAAAGACCTCGTCCATAAAGGATCCTTTACCTTATCCATAAGAAAACCTCCTATCTTCATCTATCACTATTCCTCACAATACATTCAGGAGGATAATATTTCGGATTACTAAATAATAGCACATAAAACACAAATGCGATACGATTTACAACCCGTGAAAACATGCTAGTTTTTTACAAATATTGCACAATGAAATTCGAGAAATTTTTATGATTGAATTCAATATCTAGAGGGAAAGTAATACTAACTGTTTTTTTGACTCGCCTTTCTGCGCCCGCTGAAAGGCGAGTGAAACGAACGTTTCACTCGAATGAGCCAAAAAAACAAATACCAAATGACAAGACGGCAAACCATAATTTTTGGTGGAACCATTAAATTCCCAACCTCTTATTGAAAAGACAAAGAATTATACTATAATAACAACATGGCTTAAATTTCTGAATAATCATATTTGTACGTCTACTCATACATAATTATTTTCTATTTTTTATAATCATACAATTACGAATGGGGGTAGTTCTTTGAATTATACGTTACGACCATTGGGCGATCATGCCGTCGTTATACAATTAGGAACCTCAATACAGCAAGAAACACACGAGATAGTTAAAGCCGTCACCACATTCTTCGAAACCCGGACAATCGACTGGCTTGTTGAATTCATCCCGGCTTTTACAACCGTTACACTTTATTACGATCCAATCAGAATCATTGAATCTAACAAGCCTTTTCAAAATACATCACCCTACAAGATTGTCTGTTCAGAAATTGAACAAATGCTTTCCCAACTTACAATCGGAGAACAATCAGATTCCCGAATCGTCGACATTCCCGTCTGCTACGGTGGAGAATTTGGACCAGACATTGAAGAAGTAGCGGACCACAATCACATGTCTACTGAAGAAGTCATCGCGAAACATTCCAATGGTGACTACCTCGTATACATGATTGGATTCGCCCCTGGGTTCCCTTATATCGGAGGCATGTCCCCGGATATTGCGACACCGAGAAGAGAATCACCCCGCCTCAAGATCCCGGCAGGCTCAGTTGGAATTGCTGGGGAACAAACAGGCGTTTACCCAATTGAAACACCTGGAGGGTGGCAGCTGATTGGCCGTACCCCCTTAAAATTATTCAAACCAAATAACGACGACTCACCAAGCTTACTAAAAGCAGGAGATCGAATTCGTTTCACTCCCATTTCATTTGAAGAATATAAAGCATTGGAGGAGGAACAATGATTAATGTAATGAAACCTGGCCTCCTTTCAACGATTCAAGACCTGGGAAGGTATGGCTATCAAAAATATGGTGTCATCGTGAGTGGGAGTATGGATCCTCTCGCTCATAAAATCTCTAACCTGCTGGTAGGGAATGATGAAAACGAGGCAACTCTTGAAATGACACTTATGGGTCCAATGCTCGAGTTCCAGGAAACCACCCTAATTTCGATTTGTGGAGGAGACTTATCTCCAACCATAGACGGGAAGCCGGTTCCTTTAAGAAGATCACTATTGATCAAAGCTGGAAGCGTTCTTAAATTCGGGGCATGCAAGAGCGGCTGCCGCAGTTACCTGGCGATTGCAGGTGGATTTAATGTAGCAACGGTCATGAACAGCAAATCAACTTACGTAAGAGCAGGAATTGGAGGATTGAATGGTCGCTCCATAAAAGAAGGTGACAACCTGAAAGCTGGAACGCTTTCGAAGGAATCTGAAAATATGATTGACTATTTACTCCCCTATTTAGAGGACAATGATTTCACGGAAATTGATTGGTCGATTTCTTCTGAATTTATCTCCGCGTATCACCAGAATAAAACCATTCGAGTTATGACCGGGAACGAGTACGATCTATTTTCAGCAGAAAGCCGGGAGCACTTTTTCAATAAATCCTTTAAAGTGTCTGCTCAATCAGATCGCATGGGCTACCGGCTGGAAGGTCCGTCCCTCCATCTAGAAGTAGAATTTGAGATGATTTCAGAAGCGGTTGCCTTTGGAACGATTCAGGTTCCCTCGAATGGGAACCCTATTATTCTGTTAGCTGATCGGCAAACAACCGGAGGCTATCCTAGAATCGGTCAGATTGCGTCAGTGGATCTTCCTCTGATTGCACAGGCAAAGCCTGGAGAGGAATTGACCTTTACGTTGGTTTCTCATGAAAAAGCCCAGGAACTCTACATAGATCGCGAACGACAATTAAGGCATTTAAAGCAAGGGATCGCCTTGAAATTCAACTAAGTAGCAATTTACATGACAGCAAAAGGAGCGAACTTCTTGAAGAAAAAATCAAATTTCAGTGTATTGTTGGGAGCTGCGTTCTTAATGGCCACATCCGCCATCGGACCAGGCTTCCTGACTCAAACAACCGTATTTACTCAAACCCTGGCGGCAAGCTTTGGTTTCGTCATCCTTGTTTCAATTCTCATTGATATTGGTGCCCAGCTTAATATATGGCGCATCATTGCCATTTCTGAAAAAAGGGCTCAGGATATTGCCAACGATGTCTTGCCAGGTTTAGGCTACTTCCTTGCCATCCTAATAGTGCTGGGCGGATTGGCCTTTAACATTGGAAATATTGCCGGAGCTGGATTAGGTACGAATGTCCTGTTTGGTATTTCGCCTGAAATGGGCGCATTATTCAGTGGAATAGTCGCAGTAGGAATCTTCCTGGTAAAAGAAGCCGGTAGATTAATGGACAAGTTCGCACAGATCCTCGGGTTACTCATGATTATTCTTACAGTGTACGTGATGTTTACAGCAAATCCTCCTGTAGGAGAAGCTGTTACGAAAACATTTGCACCAGACACCATTGATTTTCTAGCCATCATTACGCTCGTAGGCGGAACCGTTGGTGGCTATATCACATTCGCCGGTGGTCACCGGTTATTAGAAGCCGGTATAACAGGGAGACAAGCACTTCCTGAAATTACTAAAAGCTCAGTATCCGCAATCGGTATCGCTTCCATCATGCGTATCTTCCTTTTCCTTGCTGCTTTAGGAATTGTGTCACAAGGTCTTCAATTGGATCCTTCCAACCCACCAGCCTCTGTATTCCAACTGGCTGCCGGTGATATAGGGTACAAGATGTTCGGGATCGTCATGTGGTCCGCTGCTGTTTCATCCGTTGTAGGGGCTGCCTATACATCGGTATCCTTTATTCGAACGTTCAGCCCACTATTAGAGAAATATCATAAGTGGCTAATTGTGGGATTCATTACCGTTTCAACACTAGTATTCGTCATTGTAGGTAAGCCTGTTGCGATTTTAGTCCTCGTTGGTGCACTTAATGGATTGATTTTGCCAATAGCACTAGGAGTTATGCTTATCGCTGCTCATAAAACCAAAATCGTCGGTGATTACAAGCACCCGATTTGGATGACCATTTTCGGTGCGTTGATTGTCATGGCCATGTCTTACATGGGTGTATACTCATTAATCAAAGGCATTCCTCAATTGTTTAGTTAAGTGTAAAAGAAGGGCCTCGATCCGTTTTGAGTCGAGGTCTTTTTGTAACCCTTATTGTGGATACACCACTTAGTCACTCCACATCAATAGAAAACTAAATAAAAAAAGAGACCACTAAAGGCCTCTCTCCTTACATTATTGAATAATATTCTTCACTCGCCCGACTTGTCCATCTTCTAACCGGACTTTAATGCCGTGGGGATGATTCGGTGAATTGGTTAAAATATCTTTTACAATCCCTCGTGTAAGCTTGTTTGTTCTTTGGTCTTTTTTCAAGACGATGTCCACTTCAAGACCCTGCTTGATGTTGGATCGTTGTTGTCCGTTCATTGTATTTCCCCGTTTCATTAGGTGATTTCCGAAAGGCTAGTCTTCATCCTTCACATCGATATCTTCCGGAATCGGTTCACTTAAGTATTCAGCAAGCTGACGCTTCATTTTTTCCATTTGCTCCAGATGCTGATTGAATTGGTCCCGGTATATTAAATATTGATCTCCGTCGTGGACCGCCCGTACTTTATTTTGCTGAATGAGGTTCTTAATATACGATTCCGGCAGAGACAGATATTCGGCTGTTTCTTTAATTGTGAGATACATCGGCTTTCTTCCTCGCTTATTCTATTAACTCAATCTTCGCAACGGCCTCACAGTGCATCGTTTGCGGAAACATATCAACAGGCTGTACCTCTGTTGTCTTATACCCGCCATCCTCTAAAATCCTAAGATCACGGGCAAGTGTCGCAGGATTACAGGATACATAGACCACGCGCTTTGGCTTCATGGCCAGTATGGTATTCAGAAGCGCTTCATCGCAGCCCTTTCGTGGAGGATCCACTACCAGGACGTCGGCTCTGATTCCATCTTTATACCATGTGGGAATGACGACTTCTGCAGGTCCTGCTTGAAATTCTACATTGGTCATGTCATTCAACTCTGCATTCTTCTTCGCATCTTCAATCGCCTGTGGGACGATTTCAACTCCATACACCTTCTTAGCCTTTTGGGCAAGGAATAAGGATATCGTTCCAATCCCGCAATACGCATCAATGACCGTTTCTTCTCCTTGTAAATCGGCATACTCCAAAGCTTTTTCATAAAGCACCTTCGTTTGTTCAGGGTTTACCTGGTAGAAGGATCTTGCCGAGATCGCAAACTTCACGTTCCCGATATAGTCATGAATCACTTCTTCCCCCCACAGAACGCGTGTGGAATCTCCCATGATCACATTTGTTTTTTTAGGATTCACGTTATGAACAATCGATTTTAATCCTTCAATATTATCGACAAGCGCTTCTATGATTGCATTCTTATGAGCAAGCTCCGACGTACGAGTGACCAATACGACCATCACTTCTCCCGTCGTATACGCCGTCCGGGTCATAATATGACGGAGGGTCCCCTTATGATTCTTCTCATCATAGGGACGGACCTCCAGTTTCTCGCATATATCCTTCACATGCTGAATCACTTCATCATTTTTTTCGTACTGAATGATACATTTGTCCATATCGATGATTTCATGGCTTCGTTTTTGATAGAAGCCGGCTACAAAGCGTCCGTTCTTTTCCCCTACAGGTACTTGGGCTTTGTTGCGGTAGCGCCATGGTTCTTCCATTCCCAAAACCGGGTGAACACTTACGTCATGAAGCTTTCCGATGCGCTGCAAACAATCGCGGACATTTTTTTCTTTTGCCTGCAGCTGTCCTTCATAGGTCATGTGCTGAATTTGGCAGCCACCGCATTCTTTGTAGATCGGACATGGAGGATCCTGGCGAAATGGACTTTCTTTGGTTCGCTCTGTCAGTCGACCAAATCCATAGCCTTTCCCCGGTTTTACGACCTTAACTTTCCCTTCCTCACCTGGTAGGGCATTTGGGACGAATAACGGATAACCATCAATCTTCATCACGCCATTCCCATCATGGGTTAAGTCTTCAAATACTGCTTCATCTATATAATCATTTTTTTGAACTGGTGCTTTTTTACTCACGTATATCTTCCTTTACGAATTCCTTTTTAAGACTCTACTGATTGTACCATAAATGGAGGGAGAGAATGAAATGACTGGAGGTCCGTCCCTCTCTATATAAAAGGCTCTTTTCGCAAAGATTGTTGTTTTCTACCATAGAATCTGCCAGGGCTCTATCAACCAGCCTATGCTGGATGGTGAGGGGAACTGCTCCGCTTGCAGCTAGCGTTCGGCCGAGCCTCCTCAGCTTAGCCGGACGGGGTCTCGGCACGCCCGTATTTCCGCAGGAGTCTGCGCAGTTCCCCTCACCATCTTTAACAGAATTTTCTTGACAGAGCTTCAAGGTGCGCAAGAAAACAAAGTAACTAAAAAAATAATTCTTTTTTCTGAAAAGGAAAATCAATCTCTACTTACCTTAAATGAGATTGTTTGCTAAAAATCTTGTTTTAATTGTTTTCCATTAAGGATTCATCCTCAGAAAGTTGATTGGAGCGGAAGGATGCTCGACTCCTGCGGGAATAGCTGGACAGGTGAGACCCCGGAGGCTTAGCCGAGGAGGCTCACCGCCAGCCCCGCGGAAAGCGAGCATCCTGGAGCGGAAATCAACTATTACTTTCTCTTCTACAATAAGCAACAAACTTTACTAAAAGAGCCATATAAAAAAGCATCGCCCCATGTGGCTCGATGCTTTTATCGTTTAGTTTGCCGGCATGTTTTCGCGATCTGCCTTTTGAATGGACTTGATTGCTTCATTGAGGTGAAGCTTGAAGTCTTCACCCTTTTCAACACCGCTCATTTCAAGAGATTCGATGATACATTTGAAATTATCAATGAGATGATCTGATTTCATACCCCTGCTCACTAGCACGCTGTTCAACCAAAGGGCATAATCAGAAAAAACCTTTGAATCCCCGACATCAGATGCCGATTCCAGATAGTTAAAGTGATGTACATTGTCCTTTTGGCATTTTCTCCGTCCGACCTCACCGTACTTTACATCTAATTCGGGGTATCGTTCGTACAATCTATCAACTACTTCATCTATGACACTCTTATACTTAATTTCCATCAGTACGCCACCACCTTAAAGCGATCAATTGATGGAATAATGGATGCGAGATCCTGGTCCGGATATTTCTTCTCCAGTTCGTGAATTCGTTTATAGTCCTCACTTTGCACCCATGTCATGAAGTGTTCCTTCGAATCCCATTCCATATGAACAGTGATTTCTCCCTGCTTTTTCTCATTTTGTAAGAGAAGGAATCGTTGAAACCCTTCCGCCTTGTCGACTATTCCTGAACGGGAATGGTAGATTGAAATCACTTCATCAGCCTTCTCATCAGGAACTACAAATGTTGAATGTACGATATACATTGGATTCACCCTTCCAGTGGCACTATTTGTCCGACATACTTTTAATCCACTGTAACATAGTCAATAAGTGAGAGGGAATACAAAAATTTAACAAACATTCGTTGATTCTTTCCTCTATTGTTCTCTATATCATACTCTCAAGCGATATGAGGGTTAATGTTTATACATTTCCTAGTCAGGTTGTAAAAACTTACCTCGTTTTTAGCGGTGAAGAAAGGGTAAAATGGTATGTGCAACAATTCTAGAAAAAGAAGGTAGATAAAACATGAACCCGGACTTCTTAGTAAACCTTATCCTGGTAGGAAATGTTTTTCTTGGGGTGTTATTTGCTCTCAAGTCAAGAAGATGGTGGCTACCCTACATTTTCATTGCAGTCACATTTTTAACCTTGACCTTTGGATTCGGGATTTCCCTTTTGTTAAATAAAGAATCCATACTAGCTTATCTATTTGTATTTGTGGTCGGACAATTGATATGGGTCTTTGCATTTGTGATCATCGCCCACATTTTGTCATGGATTGTGAGAAAAATTCCATTCCGGCATAAGCAACAGATTGGATGGGGCTTTCTGATTGGTTTCCCATTGTCATTTAGTGTGTTTTTGTTAGTAAATTGAGGATGGCGGTTTTGAGGAATGACGCATAAATGATAGTTTCGACACATACGTTTAAAAAACGACGCTTAAAAAAGCAGATTGGTCCTGTAACAATGTTGTTTCTGCAGATTCATAATACCCATAGGGTATGAAAACTTCGCAAACATATAAAAAAGGAATGCCATTATCCACAAATGGCATTCCTTTTTATCATTCAGCTTTATCTTCCGGGCGAATTTTATCAAGTGGGACAAATACCTGCAAATGGCGGTAAAGGTTTTCAAATTCTGCAGGAAGGACTCCTCCCAGCTCCCCATCTACATTCAGCTGTACCTTTTCTTTTGCTTTGATTTTGATTCGATTGGCCTGTGTGTAAATGACGTTGGGATCATTTACATGCTCACCTCGAACGGCCAATGTCGCAATGCGGATAAACTCGGCCAAATTTGTTTTCTTTAAAATTAAAAGCGAGAATAAGCCATCATTGATTGACGCATCCGGAGCCAGCCTTTCAAATCCTCCAACTGAGTTGGTTAATCCGATCAGGAATAGCATTGCTTCCCCTTCAAACAGCTTTCCATCATACTCGATGGAAACGTCCGTCGGCTTGATGGATGGAAGCATTTCAATTCCTTTTAAATAGTAGGCAAGCTGCCCCATCATCGTCTTTAGCTTGCTTGGCACTTCATAGGTTAATTCGGTTATTCTTCCTCCACCGGCGATGTTAATGAAGTAACGTTCATTCATGCGCCCGATATCGACAGGAATGGATTCACCCTTTGTAATGACATCAATGGCTGATCCAATATCCTTTGGAATGTGAAGAGCCCGTGCGAAGTCATTTGTTGTTCCCATTGGAACGATTCCAAGCTTAGGTCGGTAATCCTGCTCGGCTAATCCGTTGACTACCTCATTTAACGTACCATCTCCACCAGCAGCGACAACGATATCGTATTTACGTTCTACAGCAATCCGTGCCGCTTCTGTGGCATCTCCTTCGCAAATGGTTGCGTGAACGGAGGTTTCATATCCCGCTTGTTCTAATCTGATTAATACTTCTGCAAGGTGCTTTTTGAATAGCTCTCGACCAGAAGTAGGATTATAAATAATTCTTGCTCGTTTCATACCCCATCATCCTAATCTGTATTAATTCCAAAGACTCGTCCTTTTATATTCCATCTTTTAACATCATATACTTATTATTTTTATTCATGCAATTTTTATTCCGCAGGTTATTTATTATAAAGCGTCTACCGGTCAATATCATAACTCTTTTCGCTGGAAAAATCTAATAAAACATAAAAATTGTAAAGCACTCCCCTCCTATTGCTGTTATTAAAAATACATAAATCGGAACTCTCTTTCGTAATCTTTATAGATTACTCATCATGGAGGTGCTCAGATGGAATGGTTGATTCTTTTACATGTGTTGTCTGCCATTATAGGGGTTGGACCTACTTTCTTTGCTCATGTTTTAACCAGGCCAGACAAAACAATTGAACAATTAAAGGTTACGACGGAATTGTATAAGCGATTGGAATACTTCCCTAAAATTGGCGGAAGCATTGCCATGTTGACTGGATTCATCCTTTATTATACAGGGGACTATGGCAGCTTTGGACAGTTGTGGATTCTGGGGTCTGTCCTACTATATATTTTCATTCAAATCATCGTGATAGGCTTCATCACACCTGTCTCTAAAAAAATCCACGAATGGATAGCCTTACCGGAAAATGAACACCTAACAGGGGCACCACCAGAAGAAATCCAGCGTCATCTGGTGACTATCGACCGTTACTTTTATCTAGCATCCTCTTTTGGTGTACTTCTGTTCATTTTTATGATTATGAAGCCATAAATAAAGTATTCCGAATGAATGATTTTCATGTATATACAAAAATACCATCCAGAATATCAACATGATATTCCAGACGGCCTATGGGAACAGCTTGATATTCCTTTGTTGTAAAAACTGGATGGACTCCTGCAGGGATGTCGCATCAAAGTGGTAGACCTCCCCGACGATATCTTTCCACTTATCAAAATCTTTCATTTGATATTCACGGATGTTTCGGTAGGTCATCACTTTCAAGGTCTGATTACGAAGGAAGTAGCATTGATTGCCCTGGAAGCGGACTGCCGTGATTCTTCTCATTGTAATGTTGTCATCGGAATCCAAGTAAGATGCTTCTATATCGGCCTCTAATTCTTCTTCCTCTAACGGGATCCACTCTATGGTTTTTTTTACAAAGGATTTGCCATTTGAACGTCGATCCACTTCAAATTCACGTATGTCTTTCTGGGTAAAAATGATTTCTTCCCCGAAACCGTGAAGAAGATGCTTCTGCCTCGATTCAAGCTCAACTGGCTTCATGATCGGGGATCCATATCCAACATCCACATAGAGCTTACGATTATCAATGGTAATCATTAATCCAAGGTGACCCGGTTGCACTCTGACAAACTGACAATGAAAGCCTAGTTCTTTCAGCAGTCTTCCAAAGTTGATGTTTAATGTAAAACAGGTGCCTCCCCACCCTTTAGAGTGGAGATTATCTGCGAAAGTGTCCACGGAAGGCACAAAGGATTCACCTTGAGAAAAGTAATAGAATTTACTAAAAGTCTCATATGGGATCCTGATCAAGTGCTGCCCGATAAGTCGTTGCAAATAGTTTAATGTAGGCTTCTCTATATCCATATTTAAATAGTTTACATATTTTTTTACTGCTTCCAATCAGATCACTCTTTCTACTTTTTCATCAGGCAGACTGTAAACTGGTGCTGAAGAGTAAACTCATGAAGAGCATCGTAACGCCCGGACAGGAACGTATGTAATGATTGCAGTAATCCCTCTTTCACACTATCTTCAATATGAGTGAGCCAGGATAAAGAGCCTACTCTCTCACACCAGGACTGTAACGTAAAATCGACTGCGTAATAAAACGTGTAAAAATCTTTCAAGTTAAAGTCAGCTTCCTGCCATTCTAACAGCCATTCCACAGGAATTCCATTCAATTGATTCACTGATTCAGCTTTTAATCCAGGTGGGGTGATATCTATATATTCATTTAAAAACGTCATTGTATCCTTTACCACTTCATGATCCGGAATTAAGCTTGAATCACTTACAATGAACGTCCCTTTTTCCTTCAATATCCGCTTCATTTCGCTGATCGCCTTTGGACGGTCGAATAAATGCCAGCTTCTGTGAATCATCGTGATATCATAATACTGATCTGGCAGATTCGTAGCTTCAGCTGTACCTGTAAGATATGGGATGTCCAAGTATTGCTTACTCTCTAATGCCTTGGCAGCTTTCCTAAGCTCAATGGACGGCTCGATCCCGATCACTTCTGCTCCACGCTTGTGCAGCTTTCGTGTCAAAGCACCGGTACCCGAACCAATTTCAGCTACTTTTCTTCCTTCCCACACAATTCCCCTAATCTTTAACGTATCAAAAAATTGATGCGGAATATCATCACAAGACGCAGCATAACGAGAGGTCACATGACCAAAATTATCTTCCATTTACTCTCTTCCCCTATCATAATTGATTTTCCCTCAAATGAGCATTACGATTTCATGTCAACTCCATCACAAAACCCTGCCAACAACACCATACCTACTACATTCTGTAACCTGTGTCAAAACTCCTGCCAGGGACTCCTGTCAGGGACGGACCTCGACTGTTTTTATATCATTATATTAAAAAATCTTCTAAGTAAACTCTTACTTTAAGGAATTATCCTGTTATGCCTGGTTGTAAACCTTGAATTTATATTATATTTCTAACACTTGAGAGGGGAACATGGATAAGAAATAGAGGTCCGTCCCTAACCTAAAAAAACAAACGATCATCAGAAATGACCGTTTGAGGTGTAATGGTGTTTAGTTGTTTGCTCCAGCTGCGATTCGTTTTACGTTTGTTTCAGCGGTTTTTGTCAGGTCTGGAGTAAATCCATTTTTCATTCGTTGATTTTCTTCATTGAAGTAGTCTTGAACTTCTTGATCAAATTCTATTTCGATGAGATCACGAATGTCTGTAATTCTAAGGGCGATCATAATGGAAACAAGATGAGCCACCGTTAAGGATTTCTTCTTGAAATTCACTAGCTCATTGATCGTAGCCACTCTTAGCCCTGTTAAGCGATGGAGATCGCCTTGTGTCAATCCTCGTTCACGCAGGATTTCTCCCAATTTAATGTGAATTTTATGGGGAAATTTATTTAGCGCTTCTATAACAATTGTATTTGTCTTTTGGTGAATCATGATGCTTCAACTCCTCATCCTATACCATATTAACGCGAATTCCGTCATTCGTGAACCGGCAAAAAATCCCATGACGACGGGTACTTTTTACCATTCTATTTTGAGTGAGTATGAAGACATCATGCCTTTTAAATAAAGAAGACTCCAGAAACGAACGGATGTAATATTCGAATCCTTTTTACATCAGCACATTCTGGACAAGACTCGTTTTCAAGCTTTCATACACTTCCTGCCATACTTCTTCATCTTTCGAATATTGAGAAGTTAAGCGTTGAATCATTTCCTTCTGCTTTTCCGGGAAAAGCTCATGATCCTTCGGTGGCAGCTTTGCCCGTTCATCATCCACGATCTTCTTTACCATAGGGGCTCTGGGTCCCCATACCAGCTTTTCATTTCCATCACGATCGATGAAAATGAAAATGGGGATCGCTCTCGAGATGCCATTAGTTAAGTATTGATCCATCAGTTCCAGGTTTTCATCCCGTAAAATCATGCGAACGTCCATATCAGCGGATTTTGCCACTTTTAACAGAATCGGGATATTCAGCATGGCATCTCCACACCAATCTTCCGTGATGGCAATCACCCGTAAGAAGTGTTCTCCGAGTTTATTCAAAACTTCTATGTCTTCTTGTGGAATCGTAAAGTTCTTCCTGATCGCTTCGGTATTTTCTTTATGTACACTCATATATTCCAAGTAATCTTCAGGTGTCATCCCTTTAGTGAACCATTGTTCTAAGTTCATGTTCTTCCTCCTCCAGCCCCACACATACCAGTGAAGCACCAACATCTTTTCTCTTAAATTCTCCTTATAGCATATTCATGTTTCTCGAATTTCACAAGGAAAATATAGTTTTCATTCTATTCAAAATTTCAATTGTACGATTATGCCTGTAGGAATATAATATAAGAAAAGCACCGTAATAGACAGATTTACAGGTTCTTATGAACTCTCTTTCTTATTAACCTTCAATTTAAAAAAAGGAATAGCATACTGCTACTCCCAGACTATTTTTCCAGAGGGGGATGGAATAAGTAAGTATGCGAAGAGAAGTATCTTTCATACATCTTTTCTTGACAGAAAAAAAGCTGACTCAATTGTCAGTTTCATCCTCATATTTTTTGGTTAAAATAGATTGGTATAGGACTACTCTTGAATTGAACCATCTTAAACATCTTGTGATTTTTCTATTATTTTTGCCACTTTATTATAGTAGTAGTTCAGCTCGATTAGGCTATCTGCCTCCTTCAGTCTTTTTAGATAGTGATTTGCTTTTTCATAGTCTTCTGGTGGCAGCTCAACCTTGATTCTTTTTTTCTTCCACTTCGCCAACAGGTTTCACCTCATTATGGTTTGGAGATCCTCCCTTAGAGGTCGGTTCGAGCTGATAATGAGATAGCTCTTGGATATAAGACGCTTTGGTGCTTGCTAAATTTTGTTCGATTTTTCGAGTGATGACGGAACTTCCCCCGATACCTGATAATAAACTAATATAGATGACATACCAGATCGGGACCGTTTCAACAACCGGTAATACTGACAGATACCCTGCTAGAATGCCTATGATAATATCCTTTGTTGAGCCAAAAAGATAGTGCTTCTCACCTTGGTCATCGATAAATTTTCTCGGAAAAGTGAAATGACCATTTTTGAAAACCAGAATATGTCCTAAGCCTCCAATACCACCCATTAACATTGGCAACAAGATCACTTCGAATAAGGACATTCTATCCACCCTCTGGAATCATTTACTATTATTATACATTATTTACAGAAAATTCAGAATAGATAATTGGACGCAATTTTGTCCACTAAAGGAGTGCCAAAATGAGGAAAATTGTGATGAAAGTCTCGTCAGTCGACAAACTTCGATTCCAAAACTATATGATGCAGCTAAAGAGAGCTGAAACAAAAGTCGAAGCGGATACGTATTACCGCTTGGCTAAACAAATACTGGAGAAAGCAAAAAGGAAACAAATGTAATGAGGCTCCCCGACTTATATGGAATTATCATACTCACTCTCCCTACCTTTATTTTTTTCATATATTAGCCTTCTAATAATTAACCCATACTCGGAGACATTAGACTGTATAAAAGTAAAATTGAAGTTTAAGAGGGACGGACCTTGAATTTATTTCAAGGTCCGTCCCTCTCCTCCATAAAAAACACCCCTGGAAACAAGTCGTTTCCAGGGGCTATGATGAACGTTTATTAGCGTTTTTTAATTTCTTGAAGCAGCAGCTTGTTAACAAGCGGCGGGTTGGCCTGCCCTTTTGTTGCTTTCATGATTTGACCAACGAGGAAGCCGATGGCGCGGTCTTTCCCGTTCTTGTAATCTTCGATGGATTGTGGATTGGCATCCAGGGTCTCCGTCACGATCTTGAGTAAGGCACCTTCGTCAGAAATTTGAACAAGACCCTTATCTTTCACGATTTGTTCTGGATTTCCGCCATTTTCCACTAGTTCTTTGAACACTTTCTTCGCAATCTTGGAAGAAATCGTTCCTTTTTCGATTAAATCAATCATGCCTGCCAGTCCTTGAGGAGTCAATTTAACCTCTTCAAGTTCTTTTTGCTGTGCATTTAAGTAAGCTGAAACTTCTCCCATCAGCCAGTTGGACGCTAGTTTCGCATCTGCTCCCGCCTCAACGGTTTCCTGGAAGAAATCAGACATTTCTTTCGTTAATGTCAGAACCATGGCATCGTACGCAGGTAAGCCTAAATCTTCTACATAGCGCTTTTTACGCTCATCCGGAAGCTCAGGAATCTCTGCACGGATGCGGTCCATCCACTCTTGATCGATGTGTAGATTTAATAAATCAGGTTCAGGGAAGTAACGATAATCATCCGAGCCTTCTTTTACACGCATGAGAATCGTTTTACCTGTTGATTCATCGAAACGAAGCGTTTCCTGTTGGATCAATCCTCCTGATAAAAGAACCTTCTCCTGACGGACGATTTCATACTCCAATCCCTTTTTAACAAAGTTAAAAGAGTTGAGGTTTTTAAGCTCAGCTTTTGTTCCGAACTTTTCCTGGCCGATTGGACGTAGGGAAATGTTGGCGTCACAACGAAGCGACCCTTCTTCCATCTTACAATCTGAAACCCCTGTGTATTGAATGATGGATTTCAGTTTCTCAAGATACGCATACGCTTCTTCCGGTGTGCGGATGTCCGGCTCAGATACAATCTCAATAAGAGGAGTACCTTGGCGGTTATAGTCGACAAGGGAATAACCGTCGCCTGAGTGCGTCAGCTTTCCAGCATCTTCTTCCAGGTGAAGGCGAGTGATTCCGATACGTTTCTTCTCACCGTTCACTTCAATTTCGATCCAGCCGTTTTCACCGATCGGCTTGTCAAATTGAGAAATCTGGTACGCTTTTGGGTTATCCGGATAGAAATAGTTTTTACGGTCAAACTTCGTATCCGTTGCGATTTCACAGTTCAATGCAATCGCTGCTTTCATTCCGAACTCAATGGCGCGCTTATTTACCACTGGAAGTACACCAGGATACCCAAGGTCGATTACGTTCGTGTTAGTATTTGGCTCTGCTCCGAAATGGTTCGGTGCCGGAGAGAACATCTTACTGTCCGTTTTTAATTCTACGTGGACTTCTAGTCCGATTACTGGTTCAAAGTTCATTGATTTCACCCCTTACAGTTGTGGTTTTTTTGTATGGAAGTCTGTAGCTTGCTCATACGCATGCGCTACGCGATAAATCGTGCTTTCGTCAAAATGCTTACCGATGATTTGCAATCCAAGTGGCAATCCTGCTGAAGAGAAGCCACAAGGTACAGAGATTCCCGGTACACCTGCAAGGTTTACTGGAATCGTTAAAATATCGTTTGCATACATCGTTAATGGATCATCAATTTTCTCTCCGATTTTGAAAGCTGGAGTTGGCGTTGTCGGTCCAATAATAACATCATACTTCGCAAATACATCTTCAAAGTCTTTCTTGATGAGTGTACGGGCCTGCTGTGCTTTTTTGTAATAAGCATCATAGTATCCAGAACTTAATGCAAACGTACCAAGCATAATACGACGCTTCACTTCGTCCCCAAATCCTTCTGCACGGGTTTTCTTATAAAGATCAAGAAGGTTCTCAGCGTTAGGAGTGCGGTAGCCGTAACGAACACCATCGAAACGTGCAAGGTTGGCAGATGCTTCAGACGATGCTAATAGGTAGTACGTTGAAACACCAAATTTAGAGTGAGGAAGAGATACTTCTTCCCATGTAGCTCCCAAGCCTTCCAACACTTTCAGTGAAGCAAGCACTGCTTGACGGGCTTCCTCACCGACACCTTCACCTAAATATTCTTTTGGCACAGCAATCTTTAAGCCTTTCACATCACCTGTTAGAGCTGCCGCGTAGTTGGGAACCTCAACATTCGCTGAAGTAGAATCATTCGGATCAAGACCGGCGATCGCTTGCAGTAAGTATGCATTATCTTCTACGTTACGAGTGATTGGTCCGATTTGATCCAGTGAAGAAGCGAATGCTACAAGACCGAAACGGGATACACGTCCGTACGTTGGTTTTAAACCGACAGTACCAGTGAATGCAGCTGGCTGGCGAATCGATCCGCCTGTATCTGAACCCAGTGAGAAAGGTACTTCTCCAGCTGCAACGGAGGCTGCTGAACCACCTGAAGATCCACCGGGAACCGTTTCAAGATTCCATGGATTACTCGTTTTCTGGAAACCGGAGTTCTCAGTAGATGAACCCATCGCGAACTCATCCATATTCAGTTTTCCGATCGTAATCGTATCGGCACTATGTAATTTATTGATAACCGTAGCATCATATATCGGATTGAAGTTTTCAAGGATTTTACTGGCACATGTTGTACGAAGTCCTTTTGTTACGATATTATCTTTAATCCCGATCGGCATTCCGAAAAGCAGACCTTTGCTTTCATCCGTTCCAAGCTTTGCATCCATTTCTTTCGCTTTATTGCGGGCATTTTCTTCATCTAATGTTAAAAATGCTTTCACTTTATCTTCAACGGCATCAATACGTTTGTATGATTCGTCTACAAGATCTGTGACAGATACTTCTTTCTTATGTAAAAGCTCATGAAGCTCTGATAATTTATGGTCAAATAATGACATGAGGTCCCCTCCTTAGTCCAAGATCGATGGTACGCGTACTTGTCCATCATGTTTGTCTGGTGCGTTCTTTAATACTTCTTCACGTGGCAGTCCTTCAACAGGCTTATCTTCACGCATAACGTTCTTCATTTCCAACACATGACTCGTCGCTTCCACATTTGAAGTATCCAATTCATTCAGCTGCTCGGCAAACCCGATGATCGCATCTAATTGAGTTGTAAACTTTTTCGCTTCATCCTCTGTGATGGCTAGTCGTGCAAGGTGGGCAACATGCTTTACTTGCTCTTCAGAAATTCTAGTCATCTTCTTCACCTCCGTATATGTTCGAACACTCACAATACTATTGATAATACCAAAATTCGCGTCATTAAAGCAACTATGATAATAGATAACGATTGTTAGGATCATGGCTGATTCTTGTCCATACCTCCATTCATTCTACCACGAATTGGGGATAGTATGTGCCATTTAGTGAGGGACGGACCTTGGGTAGGGGTATGATGTGGTGAAATCATAATTAACGCATTCCATTTGCTTCCTTTCCCCCAATTGATTACCTTAAAAGGAGGACATAAAATGAGAGGATTTTCAAAATGCATCCTATTTTATTAGCCTTTGTCGTTGGAGTTGCTGGCGGCGGGGTATTTACGCTGCTTCACCTCCCTTTGTCCTGGCTGCTCGGTTCTATGACATCAGTCTTCTTCATCAGTAAATGGACGACGCTCGATTTAGCATGGCCCTCTTATTTCAGAGATCTTGGATTAATCATTGTAGGCTATGCCATTGGACAATCCTTTAGTCAGGAAACCATGATTGAGATTGTTACCCAGCTCCCTTCCATGCTGACGATGACGATTGCCATCATTATCTTTAGCATGGCCCTCGCCTATATCACATCAAAAATGACGGGGATCGGTCTTTCCTCAACCATTACAGGAAGTATACCGGGAGGACTTTCGCAGATGGTGGCTCTTGGAGAGGAAATGAAGAATATAGACTTAACGGTTGTGACAGTCCTGCAGGTGATCCGTTTATTATCGGTCATCTTTGTTGTACCGTTTCTGGTGTTCAGCCCCCTTTTAAAAGGCGGTGGTGGAACGAGTCCCGGGAATGCTTTACCACCCTTCGAAGTACCCTCATTCCAGTGGGCCTTCATTCTATTCTTCATCATTGCCATTCTATCAGGGATTGTGGCTAAAAGAATCCATTTACCCACCCCTGCGATGCTAGGACCGATATTAGCCATTGGTGGCTTCATGGTGTCTGGGTTTTCTGTACCCCAAATGCCCGATCCGTTAATTATTCTGGCTCAATTATCCCTGGGAATCTACTTTAGTTTCATGATGAATTTCTCTTCATCTAAAGAGTTGTCCAAGTTCATCCTTTGGTCTTTATTTACTTCTTTCTGCCTGCTATTATGTTGCGCGTGCCTTAGCTTTGTATTAAGTCGCTGGCATGACATTACATTTCTTACTGCCTTTATTAGCCTGGCTCCCGGGGGAATGGCAGAAATGGCCTTAGTAGGTCAAGCCGTCAACGCTGATCTTTCCATCATTACCGGATATCACTTATTTCGGATATTGTTTATTCTGTTTATCATCCCAGCGATTTTGAAAGGGTTGTTTAAACTCTCCTTTTTCAAAAAAGGCACACAGTTTTAAAAAAGCTTGTTTTTAATCGATGAAAAGATGCTTTTCTTTGGCTTTTGTTTCGTTTTGGCTTCAGAGGTCTTTTCATTTTTTTTCTTCACGTAGATTTCCTCTTTATCAATGGCATGATCATAAGCGAGTACGAGACCAATATCGGTTTCGACCTCCTTATTTGTCACCATTGAAAACGAGACGTGATACGTATCAGCAAGCTTGATGTATTTAGATAAGTAGGAGTAGCTCATATTACCATTTAATAAAAGCTTCGCATCAGGATGCTTCTTCAGACTCTCCTGAACTTCCTTGTACACTCCCTTTTCCCTTACCTGACTCTGAGTCAAGGCAATGACGATTCGTTCCCGCAGGCTCCCGAGAAACTTTCTTCTTTCATCAGGCTTCGTTTGCTTCTGGCCATATATTCCATTATCCAGGTAATCATCAATCGTTGGTTTACTCAAAACCACTAGCACCTCCAAAACGGTCTAATTACAGTTTCTCCTACACTATATGTTTACATGTGTTCGTTTGGTTCAGTCTTATTTTCTCTTATGGAAATGCTTTCAGGCAACAAAAAGGTCCGCTTCCATTCAGAAGCGGACCTAATAGCTTTATACAAATAGTGATTGCAATATAGCCTTCTGTACATGCAATCGATTCTCCGCTTGCTGAAATACGGCAGAACATGGTCCGTCAATGACAGCCGCTGTCACCTCTTCTTCACGATGTGCCGGGAGACAATGGAGAAATTTCACTTCGGGTGCAGCATGCTGAAGCAGCTGTTCATTCACCTGATAAGGCTTGAAGTCTTTAAGACGCTTAATCGCTTCTTCCTCCTGCCCCATGCTTGCCCATACATCGGTGTATACGATATCCGCATTCTTAACAGCTTCTACCGGATCGTAAGAAAGAGTAAAGCTTCCGCCGTTCATTCCGGCAAGTTCCACCGTCTTACCGATAATTTCTTTAGCGGGTTCATAGCCTTCAGGACAAGAAACGACGACATCCATTCCAAGCTTCGCACAAAGAATCATAAAGGAGTGTGCCACATTATTCCCGTCCCCTATATACACAACCTTCAATCCTCTTAGCGTTCCCGCAAACTCCAAAATCGTGAGAACATCCGCCAATGCCTGACAAGGATGGTACGTATCGCAAAGTCCGTTGATGACTGGAACATTCGCGTACTGGGCCAATTCTGTAACCTTCTCAGTTTCAAACGTACGGATCATGATTCCATCCACATAAGAAGAAAGGACCCGTGCCGTATCTGCGATCGACTCTCCTCTTCCCAGCTGTATATCACGGGCATTCAAGTAGATGGCATGACCTCCCATCTGGAGCATCCCCGTTTCAAATGAAACACGGGTTCTTGTGGACGACTTCTCAAAGATCATTCCAAGGGTTTTCCCTTCCAACACCTTTGAATAAGGATTTTTCTTCAAGTACTGAGCAAGTGATAAGAGCTCATGTACTTCTTCTGTAGTGTAATCTAACCACGTGACAAGATCTCTCCCTTTCAAGGAAACCTTTACCGGCGACGTCGAAACACTTGAATTCATCATACTCTGCTCACTCCCTGTATGGATTTTGATTGTGCCAATGGAATAGGGTTCACTTTATTCACTTTCATACTTCGAATAAAAGCCAACAGGGTCTCTGCCTCGGTTAAAACGGTAACCCCTGCCTCTAAAGCTGCAATTCTTCTCTTCTTCATTTCGTCTGTTTCTTCATCACTGAAATATACAGAGGCATTGCTTGTTTCAATCCAGTCACTAAATGAAGCTTCCGTAGAAGTTTGGTACTGTTTTAATTCTTTCTGGTTACTATCGATATAAACCGTACCACCAGTTTCTACAGCCTCATGCAACCATTCAAATACTTTATAGAGGGCTTCTTCAACCGTCTTACCAAGACATAGCCCTTCTCCCGTTGATTTCATATTGGCCCCGAGTGTTTGATCGATCTCCGGCAGGGCATGCGATGAAAATACAGGATATTTTACTCCTACAACGTCTATTTCTGAAGGAGGGCTAAAGGCGTCTATCTTCAACGTCTCATCGCACATGATGTCTGTTGCCATATCGATTAATGAGTATCCAAGGACCTTGCTGACCACCGGAACCGTCCGGCTTGCTCTCGGGTTCACTTCCAACACGAATACCTCTTCACCCTGCAGCAAAAATTGAATATTCATGATCCCTTTGTAAGGAAGGGAAGACACAATCTTCTGAGCATACCCTTCAATCGTTCTCTTGATTTCAACTGACAGGGATTCAGAAGGAAAAATAGACATGCTGTCCCCTGAATGGACACCTGCCCGTTCAATATGCTCCATGACCCCGGGAACGTACACTCCGTCTCCATCCCCCACCAGGTCAACTTCAATTTCCTGACCCGCTTTGAATTCATCCATTAAAATAGGGAAGTACTCTTCATCCGCTTCCTGTATGAACCTCTGCATCTCGTGTAGTGTCGTTACCTTCACCATCCCTTTCCCTCCAATCACATAGGATGGACGGCAAAGAAGAGGAAAAGTTAAATGTTGTGCTACTTGTAATGCTTCCTCCTTACTGTGGCAGATATCTCCTTTCACTCGAGGAATCTCCAGTTCATCCAGCAGTTGATAAAAACGTTCACGATCCTCTACGCGGTCAATGGTATCTGAAGATGTCCCAAATAATTGGACGCCCTTCTTCTCTAAAATAGAAGCCAGGTTTAATGCCGTTTGTCCGCCGAATTGTACGAGTACGGTATCGACTTTCTCGTGCTGGATAATAGAAAGGACCGATTCTTTCGTAATAGGTTCAAAGTACAATCGATCTGCCGTCTCATAATCCGTGCTCACGGTTTCGGGGTTATTGTTCACCATGATGGTCGTGTATCCATGCTCTTTCAATCGATGGATCGCCTTAACGGCACTGTAGTCAAACTCGACCCCCTGACCGATTCGAATCGGTCCCGCTCCAACAATCAGGACCTTCTTCTCTCCATGTAAAGGTTGAATCTCATTGTCTCCATAATAAGTAGAGTAGGCATAATTGGTGATCGCTTCGAATTCACCTGCACATGTATCCACCATTTTAAAGGCGGGCACAATTCCTGCCTCCACTCTCATTTTTTCAATGGACGCTTCCGGTTTCTCCATTAATCCCGCTATAGTTTTATCTTCAAAACGGAATTTCTTAGCTTCTTTCAAAAGATCAGAAGTGAAGTCGGACGTTCTTAGCTTATTTTCGATGAATACTAAGTTACTCAGGATAGACAAGAACAGCTTATCGATTCCTGTCTTTTCATGAAGAGTGTGAATCGAATGGTCTCGTCTCAACAATTCCAACAGTTCAAAAAAGCGAATATCCGTGGGTATTCCAATCCTCTCTTCCAGCTCTTCATGAGATAAGCCGGCCAGTTCGCTATATATGTTTTCTAAGGACAGCTCTAACGACTGAAGAGCTTTATGAAAAGCAGCCTCTAACGAACGCTCGATCGCCATCACTTCACCCGTTGCTTTCATCTTCGTTCCGAGCACCCGATTCGCCTCAGGAAATTTATCGAATGGCCATCTTGGAAACTTGACGACAACGTAATCAAGAGCTGGTTCAAAGCTTGCAAAAGTGGTTCTTGTCAGAGGATTGACGATTTCGTTCAACGTATAGCCAACAGCAAGCTTCACCGCAATTTTGGCGATCGGATAGCCAGTTGCCTTCGATGCCAAAGCAGAAGACCTGCTCACCCGTGGGTTCACTTCAATCACATAGTACTGGTTACTGTTAGGGTCTAAAGCAAATTGTATATTGCATCCTCCCACCACTTCTAACGCACTGATAATATTAAACGCCGCTGTACGGAGCATATGAAACTCTTGATCTGTCAGGGTTTGGGACGGAGCGACGACGATGGAATCACCCGTATGGACACCAACAGGATCGAAATTTTCCATATTACAGACGGATATACAATTTCCTTTCGAATCTCTCATGACTTCATACTCAATCTCTTTGAATCCGGCAATGCTCTTTTCCACCAGTACTTGATGAATTGGGCTCGCCTTTAATCCGGTTTGAACGAGTTTACTATATTCCTCCTTGTTTGAAGCGATCCCGCCGCCTCTTCCCCCCAATGTATAGGCCGGGCGCACAATTATCGGGAAGGAAATCTTTTCAGAAAAAAGGATAGCCTCTTGAAGGTCGTGTACGATATCACTTTCTGCCGTTGGATGTCCCAATGTGTTCATCAATGTTCGAAATTTCTCTCTGTCTTCTCCTTTTTGAATCGAGTCCACAGATGTCCCGAGCAGTGTCACTCCATATTCCGCGAGAACTCCTCTTTCATCCAACTCCACTGCAAGATTCAGAGCAGTTTGACCGCCAAGATTTGCGACGATTCCGTCGGGGCGTTCACTAGCGATAATCGCAGTTAATGTTTTTACCGTTAAGGGCTCGCAGTACACTTTGTCAGCGTAGGTCGTATCCGTCATGATCGTAGCCGGATTATGATTCACGAGAATCACTTCATACCCTTCATCCTTCAGGGCAAGGCAGCCTTGTGTACCTGAATAATCAAATTCTGCTGCTTGCCCGATTATGATGGGTCCTGATCCGATTATGAGGATTTTTTGAATACTGGAATCTTTAGGCATACATCTTCTCTCTCCCTGGTTGTTTAATCGTTTGATAGAATTGTTGGAATATCCACGAAGCATCCTCCGGACCCGGACGCGCTTCAGGATGAAATTGAACCGAAAGGATAGGCTTGCTTATATGTTGAAGCCCTTCAAGGGAACCGTCATTGACATTCATAAAACGCGGTTCCAGCCCGGTTCCTGTTAAACTGGCCCCGTTCACGACGTAATTATGATTTTGTGATGTGATATACACCTCTCCGGTTTGGATATCAATGACAGGATGATTCGCTCCTCTATGACCGAATAATAATCGTTCGGTATTCCCTCCGAGTGCCAGTGCGATTAATTGATGCCCTAAGCAAATTCCGAGGGTCGGAATCTCCATGATTTTTTCCTTCAGCTTAGGTAAAAGACTCATCATTTCTTTCGGATCTCCCGGACCGTTCGACAACACCAGTCCGTCAACATTCATCTGATCCAGAAGGTCAAGCTGATGATAGGGAATGACGGTAACATGACAATCCATCTTTACCAGACTGGATAGAATCGATTTCTTTACACCGAAATCGACAACGGCTATATGCCTGTTTCCACTACCCATCTTGCGGATCTGAGAAAGGGCTACCTTTTCGATTTGACCTGTGAGCTTTTCTTTTGAAGGAAGCACTTCTGTATAAGATATACACGCATTTTGAGTTCCAACATCACGTATTGCCTTCACCACCTGCCTCGTATCCACACCTGTCATGAATGGAATCTTCCACTTCCTGAGATAGTCTTTAAGGGAAGAAGTCGCATGATAATGGGAATACAACTCCGGTGATTGAAGCATGATGACCCCTTTCACTTGCGGCCGTGAGCTCTCAAAGTCATCTTCGTTCACGCCATATTGACCGATGAGCGGGTACGTGAAAACAACGATTTGGTCTTTGTAGGAAGGATCGGTCAGTACTTCCTGGTACCCCGTCATTCCCGTGAAAAACACAATCTCACCCTGAACGGGATCTTCTTCATCCATTGTGACTTCACCACTAAAGGTCTTTCCGTTTTCTAAACATAAGTAACCTGTCATGAGATCGCCTCCTACTTTTGAATATTTATATAAATAAAAGCATTTTTATACATGCATTTTTAAAAAAATAGATTAGTAGACTCTGGCCTCTTGATGCTGTTTTAGCGTGCCGACAAGTATGTGAAGTGCCTGATCGAGCTCGTCATAGGTGACCGTTAATGGTGGTAATAGACGGATCACATGAGTACCTGCCGGCAGCGTCAATAATCCATTTTCCCGCAGCTTATTGATGATTTCTTTTACTTCCATATCGAATTGGATACCGATCATAAAGCCTATCCCTTTTACCTCTTTTACGCTCCGACATTCCTGTAGATGATTCTTCAGCTTCTGCATAAAGTACTCAGATTTACTTTGTACTTCTTTCAGAAATACTTCATCAAAAATCGTTTTAAGAGTTGCTTTCACTGCTGCCATCGCTAATGGATTACCTCCGAATGTCGACCCGTGAGTTCCTGGCGAAAAGGAAGATACAAGATCTTTTTTACCCATCATCGCACCTACTGGAAAACCGCTTCCCAGTCCTTTAGCCGTCGTAACGATATCCGGTTGCAGGAAATAATGTTGATAAGCAAATGGAACCCCCGTACGACCGCTCCCTGTTTGGACTTCATCGACAATGAGTAAAGCATCCATCTCCTTGCACAACCTTTCTACTGCCTGTAAAAATGAAAGAGTACCAGGGTTCACCCCGCCTTCCCCTTGAATCACTTCCACCATGATGGCCGCAACGTCATTTCCTTCCACGTTCGAAAGAGCCTGTTCATCGTTATAAGGAAGATAGTCAAAGGTTGGAACCAATGGACCGAATCCGCTATGAATCTTCTCCTGCCCCGTTGCACTCATGGTCGCAAAGGTCCGGCCATGAAACGATTGGTTGAAGGTCAGAATCTTCGTTTTGCCCGTATGCTTTTTGGCTAACTTAATCGCTGCTTCATTCGCTTCAGCTCCACTATTACAGAAGAAAACAGCATCTAAGCCGCTCGCGGAAGCAAGGAGTGAAGCCGCCTCTTCCTGCAGCGTAATCGGAAACAGGTTTGATACATGCCAAAGTTTATCCAACTGTTTTTCAAGAGCCTCTTTCACAACATAAGGAGAGTGACCTAAATTACAAACTGCTATACCTGATATGAAATCCAAATAAGATTGCCCGTTTTGATCTTGAACAATTGTGCCGTTTCCTGAAACCAATTCAAAATCCAACCGATTATAAGTAGGAAATAAATGACTCATACCGCCTCGACTCCTCCTCCTTCTGTTATATGTGTACCCTGCATTTCTCCGTCTTGAATGATCGTGTCCTGACACCCGACGATCATTACTTCTTTAATGTTAAGCTGCAAAACCGATAGGGCTGCCTGCACCTTTGGAATCATTCCACCGTGGATGATTCCGGTTTCTATATAATGAAGGATCTCTTCCTTTGTTACACGTGAAACAATTTTCCCTTCTTTTAAAATGCCGGGAACGTCTGTGACAAAGACCAGTTTCTCTACTTCCAGGGCTTCGGCTATGGCTGATGCGGCCAGGTCTGCATTCACATTCAGCTTTTCCCCCTTGTTTGTAGTGGCAAGGGGAGCGATAACCGGCACATAGTTCAACGAAAGCAGATTGTTTAATAGGGTAAGGTTTACCTCTTCAATCTTACCAACATAACCTAAAGACCCTTCATCCATGATGCTGGCCTTTAACAAATGGGCATCGTACCCGCTTAATCCGATTGCGTTAATCCCTGCCAGATTGAGTTGATGGGTTAACTCGCTATTCACTTTTCCCTTTAACACCTGTTCAACGACTCCAAATACCTTCTTTGTGGTTTTTCGCTGGCCGTTAATAAAGGTGGATTCAATGGCCAGTTTGTTCAGCATAGCCGTAATCTCAGGGCCACCCCCGTGAACAAGGACCACATGGTAGTACTTCTGAAGATCTTTTATACTTTCATAGAAAAGGGATGAGAGCTTAGAAAGGACACTTCCTCCCAGTTTGATTGCAATCACTGGCTTATGTTCGATAACTTGCATTGATTTTGACGTAATCATACGTAAGATCGCACCCCCAGGCTTTTCCTTTTCCTACTCCACCTTGCAACCCGACAGATATGATCACATGTTCAGCTTGCATATACTGACTTACACGCTCTTCATTGAATGGCTGTGGAGTACCATTCGAAAACACAAGTGTTTCTCCAATATAAATATCACATTGATGGGGCTCGATTTTCACCTCACTGTGTCCCATAGCACCGATGATTCTTCCCCAGTTTGGATCCCTGCCAAAGAGTGCCGTTTTGACTAAATTGGAACCGACGATTTTCTTTGCCAAAATATTGGCGTCTTGATGGGAATGAGCTCCTATTACGTTCGCTTCCACGAGTTTGGTTGCTCCTTCACCATCCCGGGCAATCTGTTTGGCAAGATCTTGACATACGTGCACTAACCCCTCTTGAAAGTGATGCCAATCAGGATGACTTTCATGCAATGTGTCGTGTTCAACCATCCCGTTTGCCATCGCAATGACCATATCATTCGTAGACGTTTCTCCATCTACAGTGATTTGATTAAAGGATTGATCGATCGCTGTTTTAAGTGCTTTTTGCAGGACAGTGGATGGAATCGATGCATCCGTTGTAATGAAGCCGAGCATGGTTGCCATATTCGGATGAATCATGCCTGATCCCTTCGCACATCCTCCGATGGTGACCGTTTCTCCATCTATTATCACTCCATAGCATGAAGTCTTTTCGATAAGATCCGTCGTTAGGATGGCCTGTTGAAATGATTGGGCACTCTGCTCTGTCGAATCAACCTTGATTTCGTTGCAGCCCTTTTCAATCTTCTCCATAGGAAGCCACTCACCAATGACTCCTGTCGAAGCAACGGCTACATACTCTTCCGGAATTTGAAATCGTTTTGCCGTCCACTCCCTTGTTTGATAAGCATCTTTTAATCCTTGTTCACCCGTACAGGCATTTGCGATCGCACTGTTCACCACAATCGCTTGCAGAGTGTGAGATTTCAAGATGCTTTCTTGTGTGACCTTTAGGGGAGCAGCTTGAAAGTGACTTTGCGTATAAACCGCTCCGACTTGTGCAGGCTTCTCGCTGTAAATGACCCCGAAGTCTTTCTTTGCGTATCGAAGTCCGGTGTGCATCCCCCCTGCCTTGTACCCTAGAGGTGAAAGAATCGTTCCTCCAGGAATGTGTTGAATAGCCTTTTCTTTTACTAGTTTCATTGATTCTCCCCCTCTTATGGATAGATTGGATAGTGATAGAGTCCCGTCGTTTCTTCCAACCCCAGCATTACATTCATATTTTGAACCGCCTGACCGGCAGCTCCTTTTAGCAAGTTATCGATCACGGACACAATCGTGACCCGATTCGTCCGCGAATCTACTTTTATCGCGATATCGCAGAAATTCGTGCCGAACACTTCTTTTGTACTTGGGAACTGGTCAACAGGACGAATCCTGATGAAAGGATGCTTCTCGTAATAGTCCTGGTAGATGTTGTGCAACTGCGCAGTGGTGTATGTGCTTTTTAATTCCGTATACATTGTAGCCATAATCCCACGGGTCATAGGAATAAGATGAGTCGTAAAGGTAATCGGTCCCGTTTCGCTGTTCCACTTCTTCAATTGCTGTTCAATTTCAGGGGTGTGCTGGTGTTGATGAACCTTATAGATTCGTAGATTTTCTTGAGTCTCTGAAAAGTGACTGGATTGAGTCGCTTTTCTCCCGGCTCCCGATAATCCCGTTTTGGCATCGATAATGATGGAATGGGGATCGACAAGCTCATGGTGGAAAAGCGGAGCCAATCCTAGAAGTGTGGCTGTGGGAAAGCAGCCTGGGTTCGCAATCAGTTCCGCTTCTTGAATGGATTGTCGATTGCATTCTGTGAGACCATACACCGCTTTCTGTAAAATATCTGCAGATGCTGACTCTCCTTTGTACCACTCTTTGTATTCTTGAGGATTCTTCAAACGCAAGTCCCCTGAAAGATCGATCACTTTCGCCTTTTCACCGAGGAGCTTCTGGGATAATTCCTTCGATACACCGGAAGGAACAGCCAAAAAAACGAAATCAAGCTGCTTCATTTCCTCGATATTAATAGCATTCACTACTTCATGTGACAGGTTAAAGAGGTGTGGATATTGATTTGCATAAGGTGTCCCTTCCAACGAGGATGAATATAAAATACAATTAACTACACTTGGATGATTTGCCAACAATCGATGCAACTCCACTCCTCCATAACCAGTACTACCAACAATACCAACATTCATAACTAATCACCACACAGATTAAATTTAAATTAGCTCTAATTATATGTATGTATATTAATAAAATCAATAGTATATTTATAAATACATTCTATAAAGTTAAACTATTCACAAATTTGCATCGATAGTACTACATTGCGAATCGCCTAAAGAAAGGTCCGTCCCTAGGGGTATAGCAACCCCCGAGGGACGGACCTTCCTTTATGTTTTTATGCAATTGAATTTTTTAGAATTGAGCAGCCTCTGTCGAACCTTTAAGGGCTGTTGTAGAGGATGTTCCACCTGAGATCACCATCGATACTTCGTCAAAGTAGCCTGTTCCTACTTCGCGCTGATGTCTCGTAGCTGAATAGCCATATTTCTCGCTGGCAAATTCCGCTTCTTGAAGCTTGGAATACGCAGCCATTCCGCTCTCTTTATATCCTCTCGCAAGCTCGAACATGCTATGGTTCAGTGCGTGGAATCCTGCTAGTGTTACGAACTGGAACTTATAGCCCATTTTCCCAAGCTCCTTTTGGAACTTAGCGATCGTTTCATCGTCCAGTTTCTTCTTCCAGTTAAAGGATGGTGAGCAGTTATACGCCAATAATTTCCCTGGATGCTCAGCATGAATTGCCTCAGCAAATTGGCGAGCTTCTTCAAGACTCGGTTCCGATGTTTCACACCACACAAGATCTGCATAAGGGGCATAAGCCAAGCCTCTTGCAATCGCCTGATCCAGACCGGCTCTTGTACGGAAGAACCCTTCAGGAGTGCGTTCCCCTGTAATGAACTGTGCATCGTATGGATCCACATCGCTCGTGATTAAATCTGCGGCATTCGCATCTGTACGGGCTACGATTAATGTAGGTACCCCCATTACATCTGCCGCCAGACGTGCTGAAATTAAATTCTTCACGGACGTTTGAGTCGGCAGTAATACTTTACCTCCTAAATGTCCGCATTTTTTCTCAGATGAAAGTTGATCTTCAAAGTGTACAGCTGAAGCCCCCGCTTCGATCATACCCTTCATGAGTTCGAATACATTAAGCTGTCCTCCAAAGCCAGCTTCTGCATCGGCTACAATCGGGACAAACCAATCGATCGATTCATCACCTTCAACATAATGAACCTGGTCTGCACGCTGCAGGGCTTGATTGATTCTCTTTACCACGGATGGTACAGAGTTCGCAGGATACAAGCTTTGATCAGGATACATTTGCCCTGCAAGGTTAGCATCGGCCGCTACCTGCCATCCGCTTAAGTAGATAGCTTTCAGACCGGCTCTAACTTGTTGGACCGCCTGGTTTCCAGTCAAGGCACCAAGTGCATTGATATAGTCTTCTTCGTGAAGCAGATTCCACAATTTTTCAGATCCGTGTCGCGCAAGAGTATGCTCGATATCTATTGATCCTCTTAAACGGATGACATCTTCAGCTGAATAAGGACGGGATACCCCTTTCCATCTTTGATCCATTTCCCAATTCTCTTGTAGTGCTGTTACGCGTTCGTTATTTGCTTTTACCATTGAAAATCTCTCCCTTTTGTTTGTTATTTGGCTTTGATTCTAAGCATTAAGCAAAGTACTTTGGTGAAGTTATATTTATCCGGCATGCAATCGTTTATGAGGTCCGTCCCTCTACTCGATGCAGCGGTAATTCATTTAAGTAATCAGGCTTGTGTATTCAACCTTTTTTGCTTTGTTGATGCTTTTTGCAGGTCCGTCCCTCTAGAGGATTCTGTAGCCCGGGATGGTGAGGAAATCTGTGAATTGTTCGTTCTGGATGAGTTGGTCGAATAGTTGGACGGCTTCTGAGAACCGGCGATTTTTGTACTGTTCTTCTCCCAATTGGCTTTTGAGTTTAGTCAGTTCTTCTTGCTTCAGTTGTTCATAGAGATCGATGGTGATGTTTCGGCCATCGTCAAGAACTCCTTTAGGATGACGGATCCATTGCCATAGCTGAGCCCGGGAAATTTCAGCCGTTGCCACGTCTTCCATTAAGTTGTGGATCGGTGCTGCTCCTTGGCCGCTCAGCCAGGAAGATATATATTGAATTCCGACGTTAATATTTAGGCGGAGACCTTCTTCTGTTATCCTCCCTTGAGGTACTTCAAGAAGCTCCTGCTCTGACACTTCAAGATCATCTAATGTTTTCTCTGCAATTTGATTATCATTTTTCATTTCCTGATTGAAAACGTCCATGGCAACACGTACAAGACCGGGATGAGCTACCCAGGTGCCATCATGACCATCCCGAGCTTCTCTTTCTTTATCTGCTCTCACCTTGTTATATGCTTCTTCGTTTTTAACAGGATCGTTTTTAACAGGGATCTGTGCCGCCATCCCTCCGATTGCAGGAGCCCCTCTTCTGTGACAGGTCTTAATCGTGAGCAAAGAGTAAGATCTCATAAATGGTGCTGTCATCGTCACCGTTGAACGGTCTGGCAGGATCACATCTTTTTGCTCCCGAAGTTTTTTAATATAGCTGAAAATATAGTCCCATCTTCCACAGTTCAACCCTGCTGAATGCTCCTTTAGTTCATAGAGGATTTCATCCATTTCAAATGCGGCAGTGATGGTTTCAATCAGGACCGTTGCTTTGATTGTTCCTTGAGGAATCCCGATATATTCCTGGGCAAATATAAACACATCGTTCCAGAAGCGTGCTTCCTCGTGACTTTCTAATTTAGGTAAGTAAAAATAAGGGCCTTTGTTCATTGAGGTCAAATGAGTCGCATTATGAAAAAAGAATAATCCAAAGTCGACAAGGCTTGCTGATATTGATTTCCCATCCAGTTCGATATGTTTCTCTTCCAGATGTAATCCTCTGGGCCGAACAATTAAAACGGCATGTTCTTTGTTTAATTCATAACGCTTCCCATTTGGATTCGTGAAGTCTATTGTTTGATGTACTGCATCTCTGAGGTTAATCTGTCCTTCTATGAGGTTCGTCCATGTAGGTGAAGTGGCATCTTCAAAACATGCCATAAAACATTTTGCACCAGAGTTCAATGCGTTGATGACCATTTTCCGATCAACCGGTCCCGTGATCTCTACCCTTCTATCCTGTAAGGCTTGAGGAATAGAACTCACTTTCCATTCACTTTGTCGAATCGACTCTGTTTCAGGTAAGAAGCGAGGAAGCTCTCCTCCATTGATCCGTTCCTGCTGTTTCTCTCTGTTGTGTAACAGCTCTTTCCGTTTTTCTCCGAATCGGCGCTCCAGTTGTTCTAAAAACTGCAATGCTTTCTGGGATAAAATTTCATCAAAGCCTGGTTGAAGTTTCCCATTTACCTTGATACCAACCATTTTTGTAGACATTGAACACCATCACTCCTTAGCAGTATTAAACAAATCCATATTGTTATAATACAGATTATTTATCATGTTTGTATTATATAACAGAGTATTTTAATTTGGAACAACTTTCTGTTAATTTTCTTTCGACAAATTCCGCAACACTCTCAAGGAGGACATGTATCACAAATTTCCCTCTAATAATAAAAGAAAGATTAAGCACAACAAAAAAAGAGGTCCGTCCCTCAGCCACTTTTAAGTGACGAGGGACGGACCTCTTATCGATATTGTAATTATTTTACGATGTCTTTGGCAACAGCTTCATCGAATTCAGCTTGGATTTCAGCACTTGGTTGTGGTCCAACCTTACTGAAGATTACGATTGCCAGCATAGCAAGGAAGAATCCTGGAACAATTTCATACAGTTCGAATGGAATAACTCCAGCTGCAGTCAGCTGTTTCCAAACGACGACTGTTACTGCACCAGTGATCATACCAGCTAAAGCACCGTTTCGTGTCATACCTTTCCAGTATAGAGACAATAGGATGATTGGTCCGAATGCGGCACCGAATCCACCCCAAGCGTAACTTACCAGATCTAGAATCTTCGTACCGCCGCCATTGGCAGGGTTACCTTGAATGGCAAGCATGATCGCGATGAATGCGATTAGAAGCACTCCGATACGACCTACCCATACAAGTTCGTTGTCAGAAGCATTCTTACGGATGATCGCTTTATAGAAATCCTCCGCTAATGCACTGGAAGAAACGAGTAATTGGGAATCAATTGTACTCATGATAGCAGATAGAATCGCCGCTAACAGAATACCGGATACCCATGGGTTAAATAAGACATCTGTAAAGAAGATAAATACTTTCTCAGAATTATCAACATCACCTGTGATCAACGGCATATCAGCGAAATAGGCGATACCGGCGAAACCTACCAGTACAGCACCAATCATTGATATTGTCATCCAGCTCATACCAATCCAGCGTGCCTTTGGTACATCTTTGGTGGATTTAAGTGCCATAAAACGGGTGATGATATGTGGCTGACCGAAGTAACCAAGTCCCCAGGCAAGGAGTGAGACAACTCCCATAACCGTCATCGTGTTCATTGTGTCCAGATTCGCCGGGTCTACAGAACGAACAGCATCAACTGTAGCATTCCAACCACCCAACTCTGCGATCGCAACGATTGGTGTAATGACTAACGCAAGGAACATTAGAATACCTTGTACGAAGTCAGTCCAACTTACTGCTAAGAATCCTCCAAGGAAAGTGTAAGAAATGATTACTGCAGCACCAATCCAAAGTGATTGATTGTAAGACATTCCGAACGTTTCCTGGAATAATAGCGCTCCGCCTACAAGACCTGAAGATGTGTAGAAGGTAAAGAATACCAAGATGATCACTGCTGAAATGACACGAAGGAGACGGGAACCATCTCTAAAACGATTTTCAAAAAAGTCCGGAACCGTAATAGAATCGTTTGCTACCTCCGTGTAAGCGCGTAGTCTTGAAGCGACGAATCTCCAGTTTAAATAAGCACCAATTACTAACCCAATACTTAACCAGATCGAACCTAAACCAATTGCATAAGCAAGGCCAGGCAGTCCCAGTAATAACCATGAACTCATATCTGAAGCACCAGCACTTAAAGCTGCTACCCCCGGTCCTAAACTACGTCCTCCAAGAACGTAATCCGATAAATTACTTGTTAATTTGTAAGAAATAATACCGATTGCGAGCATTCCAACTAAATATACGATAAAGGTGACTAAAGTAGCTATATCCATTGTGTAGTTAGCATTCTCCTTCCAATAAATTTTGTATTGCTTTTCGTTAGGTGCTTAATCTAACTTTAGAACCGTGCCAAAAGACCTTTCGATTTGCAAGTCCAACAGTTCTTTACCCCATGCATACGGGTTGTAAACTTATTCACTCAATAATGTTTGAAAAAGTTTATTCTGCGAAGCGACGTTCCGTAACAAGTTCACAACGTTATTAATACTAACATACATTCACACTCTTAAGAGACTGAATTTTCCGAATTCTTTTACTTGAATGAATAAATATTCATAAAAAGTGCATATATTATAAAAAAAACGCTTTTTTAGCAATATCTATTCATAAAAATTTATAAAATTAAGTTTCTTTTTGTTCACAAATCTGTTGCTATTACAGTTTTTCACTAACGTTAGCACCTTTATTTTGCAACTAATAATACGTTCATATACATGAAGAGAGCGGTGGGGAATAGAAAATTTCCCGAATGGCTTCTTGAAACCAGTTAATTGTCGCGGATGCAGATTATGCATTTCTCTGTAATAACCAAACAAAAAGCCTGAGATCCCCCAAGCTTTTTACCCATTACATTTTGTTCTCTAATTTCTTCACTCTCTTTTCTAATTTTTTGTTTTGTTCAAGAAGGATCATAGCGATTGAGAAGGCCCCTCCAGCTATAATAAGTGCGATGATTTCCATCATTCTTTCCCCCCTTTCCTTATTTTTTATCTACATATGGATTACGTATATCCGTCACGTTCGGTTTCATTTTTTGAAAATATCTTGAATACATGATGATGGGAGGGTCAAATTTATTAACCTTTAAAAAATTTTATCAACCTAATTTTCATTTTATAAACCGAACTTTCAGGATATCGACCGTTCTAAAGGAATCGACTAATTTCCGGGAACCTCTATAGTCCTATCCCTCAATAAAAAAAGAACTAACCTATAAGATTAGTCCTTCTCCTCTTCTATTCATAAATGTGCAAATACGTTTCTTTACTGCCAGGCTTCTTCACGATCAGAGCTTCTGGTCCATAGGACGATGACACGAGGAGTTCCACGTCCCAGGTGTCCGGCGTCTGCTTGCTGATCATGCCGGAAAGATGCTGGGCAAATCCGATGGTTTCAGCTTTTCCTTGGAAGGACAGGGCTACCTCGAATTTCATATTGGACAGTTTCTGGTTTTGGTAAAGTGCTTGTCCCGTCAGACCCGTGTAAACAGGAAAGTATTTTTCGATATCTGTTTTCAGTTCGTTAAATACTTTGTAATCGTTTGGATGATTTTCCTGGGCTTCCGGAGAAGGGAATAAGTAAAATTCTTCATTAATTCCTTCCCAGTTTTGGATGCTGCTTTCGTTTGCTTCAACGGTTGTGTAGGCGAAGAAATGACCAGGGACGACCTGTTCTTTTGGAGCCTGTTTATAAAGTGAGATCGTGATCGGAACGTTTTGAAGTTCTTTTTTCTGACGAAGACGATTGAGGACTTCGTCGGCAATTCTCGCTCCTTGTTCCTTTAAGACTTCATTGCTAATGTTTTTTACTGTTCTTGTTCCAGATGAGAGATTGGTTTCGTACTGAACAGAATTTAACGACAGCGCGATTGCTACTCCACCCAGATGAACCTTATTGTCTTCTTTTTTCATTAAGTAATTATGTTCAATCACATGGGCTAAGTAAATGGGTGCGTTCTTATCTTGTGTCTGGACAGGGTTAAGCCCCATATTCTCAGATTCTTGAAGTCCTTTTTCTTTCAGCTGTTCACTTGTATATTTTCTTTGAAGCCAGCTATCAACTGTTTTCTTTGTGAGGAATTGGCCTTCTTTGAAGAAATATTCATCCGTTGAGAAACGATTTTGGGCTACCCTCAGCAAGCCCGTTTCGATTTCATTGATATCGTATCTTGATCCTAAATCATTGACGACGACTCCACGGGTTTTACTCGTTTCATACGGAAGCATCGTCTTATAGTATTCCTTGGATATCTGGAAGCTTGGAATGATCGCTTTTTTTGCTTCGCTATCTTGATTTTCCTGAACGACCTGATCCTGCTTTTCAAATGTCGGAGCACAGCCCCCTAGTAACAATAGTACGGAGAGAGCGACCGAAATCCCTTTTTTCATTACTTGTTACACCTCTTATCGGTTAAGTTCTTCCATCAGCTTGTCCTCATCCCATACTTCGATGTTCAACTCATTGGCTTTGGTAAGCTTTGATCCTGCTTCTTCCCCGGCGATGACAAGATCGGTTTTCTTACTGACACTGCCTGTAATTTTTCCACCGAGCATTTCTATTTTTTCTTTTGCCTCATTTCTGCTTAATCGTTCAATTTTCCCGGTTAATACAATGGTTTTTCCTGCAAAATAAGAGTCGACTTCACTTGCAGCTACCGGCTTCGGTCCTTTGTATTCAAGATTTACACCTGCATCCTTCAGTTCCTGGATCAGTTCTTTTACTTCATCATTTTCAAAATAGGCCACAATGGCATCAGCCATTTTATCGCCGATTTCGTTTACATTGGTTAGCTCTTCTTTGCCCAAGTTCATTAACTTATCCATCGATCCAAACTCTTGAGCCAATGTTTTCGCTGCTTTTGCTCCAACATGACGGATTCCAAGTCCAAAGAGCAATTTTTCCAGGGAATTGTCTTTTGAGTCTTGAATAGCATTCAATAGGTTATCTGCGGATTTTTCACCCATGCGCTCCAGTTGAAGTAGCTGCTCACGCTCTAATCGGTATAAGTCTGCCACATCTTCTATCAACTTCTCCCTGAATAACTGGCTGATCACTTTCTCCCCCAGACCATCGATGTTCATGGCATTTCGGGACACAAAGTGAATCAGACCTTCCCGAATCTGTGCAGGGCATTTAGGGTTGATGCAGCGAAGAGCGACTTCCCCTTCAAGTCTGACCAGGTCACTTTCGCATTCAGGACAATGAGTGGGCATATGAAATTCTTGTTCGTCACCCGTCCTCTTGTCTTCTAATACGTTGACCACTTCAGGGATGATATCACCGGCTTTTTTAATGACGACATGATCGCCGATTTTAATATCTTTTTCTCTAATAAGATCTTCATTATGAAGGGACGCGCGTTGAACGGTTGTACCAGCGACACGTACAGGCGCAAGTATCGCCGTCGGTGTCACAACGCCGGTACGGCCAACACTCAGTTCAATCTCTCTTAATACGGTTACCACTTCTTCAGCAGGGAACTTGAAAGCAATCGCCCAGCGTGGACTTTTTGCTGTCGTTCCGAGTTGTTTCTGCTGCTCCAGTGAATTGACTTTAATCACGATACCGTCAATGTCATATGACAGATTCGGACGTTGATCGGTCCATTTGCCGACAAAATCAATGACTTCTTCAATTGTCGCACATTGCTTCCGTTCAGGATTCGTTTTAAATCCGAGACTTTCTAATTTATCTAACCCTTCACTGTGAGAGTTGACCCCTGTATCTCCAATATCCGCTAATGCATATAAGAAGAGATCAAGATTTCGTGATGCTGCGATTTTAGGATCTAGCTGACGGAGGGAACCTGCTGCTGCATTGCGGGGGTTGGCAAAAGGCTCTTCCCCTTTTTCCTCTTTGATTTTATTTAACGCTTCGAAGGAACCTTTAGGCATAAAGGCTTCTCCACGAACTTCAAAGGAAATCTTTTCAGAAATCTTCAAAGGAATGGAACGGATGGTCTTAAGGTTCGATGTAATATCTTCTCCTATCGATCCGTCCCCCCTTGTGGCCCCCTGAGCAAAGACACCGTCTTCATAGCGAAGAGAAACAGCCAACCCATCAATTTTCAGCTCACATACATAGGAAAAGTCATCTCCAACGGCTTGACGGACACGACGATCAAAGTCTCTCAAATCCTCTTCATTGAAGGCATTCCCCAAGCTGAGCATCGGCGTCCGATGCTCCACTTTTTCAAAGGCGTCCAATATCGCTCCTCCTACACGCTGAGAAGGTGAATCGGCTGTTTTCAAATCAGGAAATTGATCTTCCAGTTCGATGAGTTCTCTCAACAGCTGATCATACTCAGAATCAGGAACAGATGGTTTATCAAGAACATGATATTCATAGTTATACTGATTTAACAATTCATGTAGTTCGTTTATTCGTTTTCCGGCTGATTGTCGATCCATTTCCACAACCCTTTCTTGCTAAAGTGTTCAGAATGATTGAGTTTAAGCCGGGAGTGAACTTCCCTCCCGACTTTAGATTGTTACGCTTTTTCTATAGGAGCGAATTTGGCAAGAAGACGCTTGATTCCCATCGGACTCGGGAAAGCAATGTCGAGCTCTACGCTGTCTCCGGATCCTTTCACACTAACAACCGTCCCTGTACCCCATTTCTTATGCTGGGCTTTGTCCCCTACTTGCCATGCAACAGACTCACCACCGGTTGTCGTTTGAACCGGTCGTGAAACAGGCTTACGCGAGGCAGGACGTGTTGGTGCTTTCGCCGCTGATTTCCCGAAAGGTGTGAAGGCACTCTTCTTCTCTGCCATCACATCATCCAACAGTTCAGCTGGAATTTCATTAATGAATCGGGACACAGGGTTCATTTTCGTCTGCCCGAAGAGTGTTCTCATTTGAGCATTTGTTAAATAGAGCTGTTCTTCTGCACGGGTGATCCCCACATAAGCCAGACGGCGTTCTTCTTCCATCTCATCTTCTTCCATGAGGGAACGACTGTGTGGGAAAACCCCTTCCTCCATCCCCATCAGGAATACGATAGGGAACTCAAGACCTTTTGCAGCATGAAGGGTCATCAGAATGACCGAGTCTTTTGGCTGATCATCTTCATCAAGCTTATCGATATCCGCCACTAGTGCCAGATCCGTTAAAAATGCAACAAGACTCTTGTCATCGTTTGTTTGCTCGAAGCTTTTCGTTACAGACAGGAACTCGTCCAAGTTCTCCAAGCGACTTTGAGACTCAATCGATTTTTCTGCTTTTAACATATCGATGTAACCGGATTTCTCCAGTATTTCTTCTACGAGCTCGGTTACGGACAGATATTCCTGCATGGCCGTATAGCCTTTCACCATTTCTTTGAATTCAATGACGGCTTTCGTGATTTTCGGACTTAGGCCGATAAAATCTGCCTCTTCTAACGCTCTGAACATGGAGATATCGTGATCCTGTGCATAACGGGCAATTTTATCTATAGAGGTTGCTCCTACACCCCGCTTCGGAACGTTAATGACACGTATAAGGCTGATGTCATCATCCGGGTTGGAGATGAGTCTCAGGTAAGCCAAAATGTCCTTGATCTCTTTACGGTCATAGAACTTGATGCCACCGACGATGGAGTATTCAATATTCGATTTTAAAAGAACTTCCTCCATCACACGGGACTGGGCGTTTGTTCGATAAAGGATGGCGAAATCGGAATATTTCCTCTTACCGCTTTCCGTCATCTCTTTGATTTTACCAGTCACAAATTGAGCTTCGGTCTGCTCAGTATCCGCTCTGAAATACGAAATCTTTTCACCGTCATGATTTTCGGTCCAAAGATTTTTCGGTTTACGATTCGAGTTCTTCTGGATTACTTCATTCGCCGCCTGCAGGATCCTCTTCGTTGAACGATAGTTTTGTTCAAGGAAAATAACGGTTGCTCTTGGATAATCCTTTTCAAAGGAAAGGATATTGGCAATGTCTGCCCCGCGCCAGCGATAAATCGATTGATCGGAATCCCCGACTACACACAAGTTCTGAAAGCGGGAAGCCAACAATTTTACAAGCATATATTGAGCTCTGTTCGTATCCTGATACTCATCTACATGGATGTATTGGAACTTTCTTTGATAGAATTCCAGGACTTCTGGTACACGCTGAAACAGTTGAATCGTCGTCATGATGAGATCATCAAAATCCAACGCTTGATTCTTGCGTAAACGCTTCTGATATTCTGTGTACACATCAGAGACAACTTGATCGTAATATCCCCCTACCTGTTTCGATAATTCTTCGGGAGTCGTCAGTTCATTCTTCGCAGAGCTGATGGATCCCAAAAGCGAGCGGGGATCAAACTTTTTCGGATCAATATTTTTTTCTTTTAAAATCGCTTTGATCACCGACTGCTGATCTGTAGAATCAAGGATCGTAAAATTCCGGTTCATCCCTATGCGATCAATATCACGTCGCAGGATTCGCACACACATGCTGTGGAAGGTTGAGATCCAGATGTTCTCAGAAGCCCCTCCAAGTATGTTATGAATACGATCCTTCATCTCTCTCGCTGCTTTATTTGTAAAGGTAATCGCTAAAATGTTATAAGGATTGACTCCTTTTTCCACCATCAGATACGCAATTCGATGCGTCAATACTCTTGTCTTACCGGAGCCTGCCCCTGCCATGATCAGTAACGGCCCTTCAGTCGCCTTCACAGCTTCTGCCTGCTCAGGATTCATTCCATTCAACAATCGATCAGTCAAAAATTGCATACTCTCACACCACCATAACGAACGTACGTTCTATATTTGTATTCCATTATATCCTACTTAGGGACGGACATCCAGTTTAATCCTTATCCCTTCACTGCTTTTACTGCTTTTACTGCTTTTACTGTTTTTAACGCTTCTTTCAAATTGTCATATACAGCATTTCCTACTACGACAACATCTGACACTGCAGCCATTTCCTTCGCCTGCTGGACGGTTTTAATGCCGCCACCATAGAATAATGTTGTATTTTCCAGTGAATCTCTTACCTCTTTCACCGTTTCAACATTCCCATATGTACCACTGTACTCCAGGTAAAAGATTGGCAGGTTGAACATTCTTTCTGCCATCATGGCATATGCTGCCGCGTCTTCACTTGAAATATCTGTATCTGCCTCCGTAACCTGGGCCGCCTTACAGTTTTTGTTTAATATACAATATCCTTCTACAAGGATTTCATCCCAATTCATGATTTCCCCATATTCCTTTACAGCCTGGTGATGCAATCCTGTCACCCAATTCATGTTCGAGCTGTTCATCACCATCGGAATGAAATATAAATCGAAGCCCGGAGTAATCGACTCCAAATTAGATACCTCCAGAATACAAGGAACAGTATATCGTCTCACCCGTGCCATCAAATCAAGAACCTTTTCAAGGGTTACACCGTCCGTTCCCCCTACAATAATGGCGTCAGTCCCTGATTCACATACAGCTTCTAAATCTCCATCATCGATTGTCTTATTCGGATCTAGTTTAAATACATGGCTCCACTTTTGGACATCATACATGCTTTGTTCCTCCATTCATACATCCATCTAACGTATTATATCATTTGTAAGAAGGAGCCGCATCACCTCGTCTATTGTTAAAGTTTGTATGAGTCGAGGGGCAGACCAATGAAATCCCTACACAAAAAACAAAGACCGCTCATCATGACGATAGCGGTCCCTTCTATTATTTTTCTTCCTGATGCACACGATCCAACACCAATTCGTAGGCATCATTTCCGTAGTTTAAGCAACGCTTCACACGTGAAATGGTTGCGGTGCTTGCACCAGTTTCTGTTTCAATCTTATGATATGTTTTCCCACCCTGCAGCATACGTGCTACTTCAAGGCGCTGAGCAAGAGATTGAATTTCATTGATTGTGCAAAGGTCATCGAAGAAACGATAACACTCTTCAAGATCTTGTAGAGATAGAACGGCGTTGAATAACTGATCTAGCTCCTTGCCTCTTAGTTTATTTATTTGCATAAAAAGACTCCTTTTTCCATCTATTCTTGATATGATACCGCCCCCGCCAAGCCTTCAGAACTTGGAATGATATTGATCCACGTAGATCCTTTTCGTAAACTGACAGGTTCATTATTTTCAAATGGTAGAATTCTACCATCTACGTTCCTCCATTGAACTTCCCGGAGTTTTCCTTCTTGAATCAGGTACGCATTCCCGCCTGATTCAAAATCAATGTTTCGTCTGCCAGCATCGTCGACTATTTTATGAGATGCTTCCACTATAAAGAGATTTTCTACTAAAACAGGATCTTTGGAATCGTAATCGATGGTCTGTTCACCATTTGAGTAACGCTCGTATTTGCCCTCTTCTTCGTTGAAATCATACACTACGTTAAACAGCGGATTATTGTTATATGAAATCATGACAGATTGGGATGCTTCTCCGCTTACCGGCCCTTTATCACTAAAGTTTAATGCTTCCGGCGGACGTTCCATATCAAAGTCATTCTGCTCCGCTCCCTCTTGGATATGCTCGAAGGAGATATAAGAATTATGAGGAGCCTTACGGAAGCTTGCACGCTTGAACAGCGTTCCATCATATTTCATGCCGTTTAAATTGTCAATGAAACCGCTGGTAAGCATTTCCTGTGCATCGGGACTGTATCCATGAGCAACATATAGACTATCATATCCTTTGGCAAGTTCCACATAGTAATCTCTGGCACTTCGTACAGGACCGATTTCTTCAGGCTTTTGGCTTTGATATATGGCCAGGAATCGAGTGACATCCCCTTCTGCCAGGACTTCATACACAATGTCTGCTTTTGAAAGGCCTGATTGGGGACGCGCCTTCGGGTGATTATTCACCATGACAGCAACTGCTCGCGCCGTGAATTTTTTCTCTTGTACCTCACCTGTTAACGGTGATTGATTTTTCTCTTCCGTTTCTACGCCTGTCTCCTCTGTCACAACTGGAGTTGCAGCTTCTTCTTTATCAGATTCTTTCTTTATCTCTTTATCTGAACTACATGCGACAAGTGTAAACGAGCTTAAAGCAATAATCAAAGCTCTTTTCAGCATGTTTTAGACACCCCTATTTTTTAGAAATCCTTTTCCCTATACTTTACTATTTTAACGCATTATCGTTGGAAAGAGTACCGTTTTCTTCATTACATCATAGATTCCCTTTTGTGTCATCCGTATATAAGGCAGATGGGTAGACTGAAGGAATAGCAGAGTATAAATGGGATCCGAAAAGCGATATCCTCTTTCTTTTAATAACCCTTTAAGCATTTTTTCTTCCTCGATAAGGTCCGGCATCTCTTTATGAGAGAGCAGGCCGCTTAATGGAAGTGGTATTTCGTGAAGGACTTCACCCTTCTCTGTCAAAACAATTCCGCCTCCTATTTCCTTCATTCGTTTAAAGGCAGCAATCATATCTGACTTGTTTTTACCAATTAAAATGATGTCCCCTGTATTTGAATAGGAGGAAGCAAAGCCCATGACACCTCTTGAGAATCCTTTGATCATTGTGCTGATTCTCCATTCTCCCTTTCGATCCAGAAGCATGAGGAACGATTGATCATGATCAAGATCCAGCTCCTCCGTAGATGGATTAATGGATATGGAATAAGGCTTGGTAATGACATCGTTCACCATTTCAATTCCAAAAGGCATGGAAAACTGGAGGTCATCATATCCCACTTCCCAATTCAGGGATAATGGTTTAAATCCGTTTGTTTCCCAGTTTATTTCTGTGGAATCTTCTATTTGTTCGCCATCTCTGCGTACCCACTCCCCTTTTGAGAGAACGGAAATCGGAGTTGGGTCATCAATTGCCGAAAGGAAGTTAATATTAGCCACTCTGCCTGTAGCGATCATCCCATGCAAGTGAGGGATGTGATAATAATTGGCGACGTTGTAACTAGCCATATTATATGCTTCGATTGGGGGTATGCCCTTATTGATCGCCATTTTTATCATGAAATCCAATACACCCTGTTCATAAAAGCCTGGTGTCGATCCATCCGTTGTAAACAGTAAGGAATCATATGAATCGATGCCTTTTTCTTTTAACCCGTCAAAAAGGACCGGCAAATCCGGTCGGATGGAGGAGTGGCGCAATGTGACGGTCAGCCCTTGAATAAGCCTCTTATAGACGTCTTCACCAGTCATGGCTTCATGATCACCATCAATTCCCAATAAACGAAGCTTTGCAATGGTTTTGTCAGATGCTCCGGGCAGATGTCCTTCAACGATCTTGCCCATTCTTTTTGCTTCCTGCATCCAGTGGAGAATCAGATCATCTCCCTGGAGCAGTCTCGGCCAGGCGGTCAGTTCTCCTCCTTGAAGCACGGAATCATGTTCCAGCCATGATTTCACTTCTCCATTTGAAAAGGTTACCTCTTCATTCGCCATCTCCGTTTGAGAATCGAATCTTGTCCACCAATACATAGTGACGGGCATTTTATTAAACTCTCCCAATAAAGAAAACGCTTTCTTTTTTTCCAATTGCAAAAACATCATCAGGTTATCATTTACGAATGTCGTTGTACCAGTTTGGGATGCATACTTGGAAAAAGATTGGGGATTATAAAGCTGAAACGGATGTACATGCGGTTCGATATATCCGGGAACGAGGTACTGTGAATCACAGTCCACTATTTGGCATTTCTCAAGGTTTTCCGGAAGCTGATCGCCTGTATAAACAATTCGATCACGGTAAACCCAAATGTGTCCCTGCACCCATTTCTTTAGAGTCGAGTGAAGGTACGTTGCATTCTTTAAAAGAATGCTCGGAGATATTTCTCCGTTCAGTACTTGTACATGTTCTCGTAGTTGTTTGTTCTTCCATCTGTAGCGCTGTTCCAATGTGAACACTCCTCTAGTGGAATGGTATTAGTTTAAGTTTCATTTTATGTTAACATATTTTACTATTTAACGCATTAACGGTTTACAACAATTATGTGAATTTTCTATTAAGGAGGAGTTTACAAATGAAAGTATCATCAAACATCGGGATTATCAATGCCCTTATCCGCATCACCGTTGGTTTCACGATTCTTGCCTGGAGCACATCAAAGCTTGCGAGACGTCCTTGGAGAGACTCTTATCTTGTGATGGCTGTGATTGGTGCCATGAAAGTAGGGGAAGGAATTCTTCGCTACTGCCCTGTTACAGCCCTATTTGAAAAAGGCGCAGAGGGAAATGGTGGAAGCGGTGGATTCGGCGGATTCAAAGCGAAGGATATAATGAACTTTAAAGACATGCTGAAATCCGACAAATCAACAGATCACAAAGATCACAACCCAACAAACGCACCCAAACAAGACCCTCTGGACAATACCAAAAAAGAATCCAACTTCAATCCCGAAGAACTCACCAACAAAGAAGTCCAGGCAGCGTTAAATGGTGACAACAAGGAAGGGACGGACCCTCTTTCTTAGGAATATTAAAAATATAAGGGTGCAGAAATTCCCTTCCGCTTCCCCATTTAAAGGCATTTTCACCTGATTTATATTCCGCTAATAGCAAGAGTGCCGAGGTCCGTCCCTCAAAAAAAGGGTGAGACCTGGCACTCATGATTAATATATTAATGAATAAGGAGTTGCTCAATTATGTTTTGGGAATATTTAACAGATATGTCTTATGTGTTGTTTTCCCTGATTGGCGGCATTATTGCCATTGCTTTTGTTTATGTTCGCAGAACTAGGAAGAGACGTGTTCGATAGCTTTCTTCCCGATATCTCTTCTGTAGAACAACCCATTCCAATCTACCTTATCTAATTCTTTATACACTTTAGCCTGCGCTTTTTCCACAGAAGATGCAGAGGAAGCTACAAGTAACACTCTCCCACCATTTGAAACAAGGGCTGATTCAGCACTCTGCTCGGTTCCAGCATGGTATACAAGGGTTTCTTCATCCATTGACTCATCAAGGTTAGGAAGGGCTATTCCTTTTGCATAATCGCCCGGATAGCCATCAGCCGCTAATACAACACCCAGAACAGCATCTTGTGACCATTCTAAATGCACAGGCTTGCCTTCGATCATATTCTTCAAAACAAGACCAAAGTCAGAAGTCAAACGCGGCAGTACGACCTGGGTTTCCGGATCGCCAAATCGCGCATTGAATTCGATGACCTTTGGACCTTCATTTGTGAGCATCAGACCTGCGTAAAGAATGCCGGTAAACGAGCGATTTTCCTTTACCATCGCTTGAGCCGTCGGATACAGAACAGTTGAAATCGCTTCTTGTACGACATCGTCCGAAATATGTGGAACCGGGGAATAGGCACCCATTCCGCCAGTATTCGGTCCTTGATCACCATCAAAGGCACGCTTATGATCCTGTGCAATCACCATTGGATAAACGGATTCACCATGTACAAAGGCCATCAAAGAAAACTCTTCCCCAAACAGACACTCTTCTACTACCACTTTAGAAGAAGCATCACCAAACTTTTCATCAAGAAGCATTTCCTCCAATGCGCTGATCGCTTCTGTTTCCGTTTCAGCAACCACCACGCCCTTGCCGGCTGCCAATCCATCCGCCTTCACCACAATCGGAGCGCCTACCTCTTTTACATATTCGATTGCTTTCTCAACCCTAGTGAACACTTCATATTTGGCCGTTGGAATATTATATTTTTTCATTAATTCTTTAGAGAACGATTTGCTTCCTTCTATGATGGCCGCTTCTTTGGTCGGTCCAAATATGTGCAGGTCTTCTTTCTGGAAGCGATTTACGATCCCATCCAATAATGGGGTTTCAGGACCTACAAAGGTATAAGCGATGTGCTCTTTTTTGGCAAAAGCAATGAGATCATTCACATCGGATTCACTGTAAGGAAGATTCGTCGCAACACTTGCAATACCTGCATTTCCGGGTGCACAGAACACCTCTGTCACACTTTCACTTTCCGCTAACTTCTTACATATCGCATGCTCGCGACCACCGCGACCGATAACAAGTACTTTCATCTTGAAAAGCCCCCTTTTTAAGAAAACCTCTCCTACCTGAGTTGAAGATGAGGAGAGGTTGTATGTGTATGTGGAATGGATCTATGGTTAGGTGAGGTCCGTCCCTCAACCCACAATCTGACTAATCACTCAGTTCCCAACAAATCGTTCCCCCACATGGTTTATACGGTAGTTTCACAAAAACTTCTTTCTATGATTGAAGGTCCGTCCCTCACATTAATGTTTGAAGTGGCGGATTCCGGTGAAGACCATGGTGATGCCGTGTTGTTCGGCTTTTTTGATGGAGTCTTCGTCCCGGATGGAGCCTCCTGGCTGGATGATGGCTGTTACGCCTGCTTTGGCTGCTGCCTCTACGGTGTCATCCATTGGGAAGAATGCATCGGAAGCCATCGCTGCCCCTTTTGCTTTTTCCCCTGCCTGCTCGAGGGCTATGTTTGCAGCACCTACTCGGTTCATTTGTCCTGCCCCTACTCCAACCGTCATATGAGCATCCGTTACAACGATTGCATTGGATTTCACATGCTTCACAACTTTCCAACCCAGTTTCATACTTGCCCACTCTTCTTCTGTCGGCTCACGTTTGGTTACCACTCTCAGATCTGCATCATCGAGGGTAAATGTATCATCTGCCTGAACAAGCAATCCACCTTCAACGGTTGTTAATTTACGTTCAATTTTGTTTGTGGATTCAAATGGAACAGTCAATAAACGGATATTCTTCTTGCTTGTAAGAATCTCAAATGCTTCATCGCTAAAAGCAGGAGCGATGACGATCTCCAAGAAGATTTCATGAAGCTGTTTGGCTGTCTCTTCATCCACAATACGGTTCAGAGCCACGATTCCACCAAAAATAGATGTAGAATCGGCTTCATAGGCTTTAGAAAAAGCTTCATTAATCGTAGTACCTACTCCAACACCACATGGATTCATATGCTTGACTGCTACAGCAGCTGGTTCAGTAAACTCTTTCACAATTTGAAGAGCCGCATTTGCGTCATTGATATTATTATAAGAGAGCTCTTTTCCGTGAAGCTGTCTTGCCATGGCTACAGAGAATTCAGACCCAAGTGGTGCACGGTAGAAAGAAGCTTGTTGATGAGGGTTTTCCCCATAGCGCAGTGTTTGTTTTAACTCGTACGTTCTTGTAAAACGCTCTGGGTTTTCTTCACCTGAAATGTCTGTCATGTACTCAGCGATATATGCATCATAGGCTGCCGTATGACGGAACACCTTAGCCGCCAGCTTACGGCGTTTTTCTAACGATAATTCCCCTTGGAGCTTTAACTCCTCAATGACTTCATCGTAGTCAAGCGCATCGACTACCACAGTAACATACTGATGATTTTTCGCTGCTGCCCTCAGCATCGTCGGACCGCCGATATCGATATTCTCAATCGCTGCTTCTACGCCGACATTCGGTTTAGCGATGGTATGTTGAAAAGGATAAAGGTTGACACATACCAGGTCGATTCCTTCAATTCCTTGTTCCTGAAGCTGCTGGCGATGGCTTTCTTCATCTCGTTTCGCGAGGAGTCCACCGTGGATATTGGGGTGAAGTGTTTTAACGCGTCCCTCTAATATTTCCGGGAAACCTGTTACTTCTTCTACTCCCATCACTTCAACGTCACTTTCCAGAAGAAGCTTCTTTGTTCCACCTGTCGAAATGATTTCGTACCCAAGTGACTTTAATTCTTTAGCAAATTCGATTACTCCGCTTTTATCTGAAACACTGATTAATGCTCTCTTTTTCAATGTCTGATCCTCCTCTGCCTGCTGTAATGCTGATTTTATTTCATTATTTGGTTGAATTTGAAATGGATTTGCGGTTTTTCATAAAATTTATGGGTGGAAAGGCAGAGTGTGGTTTATGAAACGTGTATCTGGGCTGTTTTGTTTATTCATTGCACCCGTTTAGGTGAGTGTTGTGCCACTTTTTGGACAAACTTGTGCCACTTTACGCTTTTGTTGTGCCACTTTCGAGCAATCTTGTGCCACTTTACGCTTTTGTTGTGCCAAATTGTGAATACCGAACCCAGATTTTACCGTATGCCCAAGCTTCACTGCTCCACCCATTACTTAAAATTTGAATCCAAACCCAAGGTCCGTCCCTCACCACTTTACCGAACTACCACAATAAAGTAGTCTTCCGTTGCCTAGTGGCCTGTGGTAAGAAAGAGGTGGTTGAGGGTGGTTGGATACAGGTGGTGTTCGACGTGCTGGATTTTGTCCTGGAGTGATTGTTTGGTTTCGCCTGTTGTGACCCGGACGATTTCCTGTGCGATGATCTCTCCTGTATCCATCCCGGCGTCTACATAGTGAATGGTGACACCGGTGATCTTCACTCCACCCTCTATGGCTTGACCGATAGCATCTTTTCCTGGAAAGGAAGGAAGAAGGGAAGGATGAATATTCACGATCCGTCCTCCGAAGCTTTCCAATAAAGTGGGCCCGATCAACCTCATATATCCTGCTAATACAATAAAATCAACACCCAAATGAGCCAGTTCATTTAGGATTTCCTGTTCAAATGCCTGCTTGTTTTCGTAATCTTTTGCACGGAAGACGAAAGTCGGAATCCCTGCTGATTGAGCACGGTGAATCACGAACGCTCCCGGCTGGTCACAGACAAGAAGTTTAATATTCGCTTTCAGTGTTCCACCTTGAACAGCATCTACCAATGCTTGAAAATTACTTCCGCTTCCTGATGCAAAAATGGCAATTTGTCTCATGACTCGCCCCCGATATTGACTTACTCATCCTTCATTTCAACGAACGAAACGTACTCCATTTCCAGAGGTCACACGTCCGATGATAAAGGCTTCTTCTCCTTGTCCGTTGAAGAATTGAAGAATGTCTTCTGCTTCCTTTTCCTCAACCGCTAATACAAATCCAATTCCCATGTTAAAAATGTTGTACATTTCGCTGCGGGGAATTTCCCCATAGTGTTCAAGGGCCGTGAAAATGCTTGGGATATCCCAGCTGCCTTCCGTAATGTCCGCTTGCAAATGATCCGGCAGCATCCGCGGGATATTTTCAATGAAGCCACCGCCTGTAATATGGGACATACCCTTGATGGAGAATTGTTTCAGTGCCGCTAATACTGGTTTCACGTAGATCTTGGTTGGTGTAAGTAACGCTTCTTTTAGTGTGGTCCCGACTTCTGGTAATGATTCTTCCAAAGAGAACGACTGATCTTCGAAGAATACTTTTCGTACTAAAGAGTACCCATTACTGTGTATACCACTTGAACCCAGTCCGACTAACACATTTCCTTCAGAAATTTTTTCGCCTGTGATGACCTCTTTTTTTTCACAAGCGCCTACTGCAAAGCCAGCGATATCATATTCTTCATCAGAATACATACCAGGCATCTCGGCGGTTTCCCCACCGATCAGCGCACAGCCAGCCATTTCACATCCGTCCGCAATACCCTTTACAATACCTTCTATCTTCTCTGGAAGTGCTTTTCCAGTCGCTATATAATCTAAGAAATACAGTGGTTCCGCTCCCTGAACAACAATGTCATTCACACACATGGCAACACAATCGATCCCGATTGTATCGTGTTTGTCTGCCATGAAGGCAAGCTTCAGCTTCGTTCCGACTCCATCTGTACCTGATACAAGAACAGGCTCTTTTAAATTCAAAGAAGATAAATCAAACATTCCGCCAAAACTGCCTAATTGACCAAGAACCCCTTCTCGAGCGGTTCTTTTCACATGCTTTTTAATACGGTCGACTGACTCGTATCCCGCTTCAATATCTACTCCTGCTTGACGATACGCATTTGCCATCATGATTCCCCCTATTTCACTAACTCTTTTTCATGTGGATGAAGTGTATCCGGGTAGATTTCCGTTGGATACTTTCCTGTAAAGCAAGCCAAGCATTGACCTCGATTTTCTGACGAATCATTTCGGTCGATTGCTTTTAACACACCGTCTGTACTCAAGAAGGTCAGGGAGTCGGCTCCGATGATCTGACGCATTTCCTCCACTGAATTGGAAGAAGCGATCAGCTCTTCATGAGTCGATGTATCAATGCCATAGAAACATGGGTTTTTGATGGGTGGCGAACTGATGCACACATGAACTTCCTTGGCTCCTGCTTCTTTCAACATGCTGACGATTCGTCTACTTGTTGTTCCACGAACGATCGAATCGTCTACCATTACCACGCGCTTTCCTTCTACCACTCCTCTGACCGGTGAAAGCTTCATCTTCACCCCTTGCTCACGCAGAGATTGAGAAGGCTGTATAAATGTGCGCCCTACATAACGGTTCTTAATAAGACCCAATTCGTATGGAATTCCTGACGCTTCTGCATAGCCGATCGCACTTGAAATACTGGAGTCAGGTACACCTGTTACAACATCCGCTTCAATCGGTGCTTCTTTCGCGAGTTCAATTCCCATTCTTTTTCTGGCGGAATGGACGTTGATCCCTTGAATATTGCTGTCTGGTCTTGAGAAGTATACGTATTCCATCGTACACATCGCATTCCCACCTGAAAAACTAAACCGTTCTGAGGTCAATCCCTCATCATTGATGATCACAAGCTCTCCCGGCTCGATATCCCGTACAAATTCAGCCCCTACGATATCAAAGGCACAAGTTTCAGAAGCTACGCAGTAAGCATCCCCAAGCTTACCAAGTGATAATGGACGAAGACCGTGCGGATCCAGAGCCACCATCATTTCTGTTTCCGTCATCACCACAAATGCATAGGCGCCCTTCAACATGGTCAGCGCATTTTTCACGCGGTCCTTCAAGTTGAAATAGCCGCTTCTTTTAATCAAGTGAGCTAACACTTCTGTATCTGAACTTGTTTGAAAAATACTCCCCTGTCCTTCAAGCTGATGCTTCAAGGCGTTCGCATTGACCAGATTTCCATTATGAGCAAGAGCAAGGCTGCCATTTTGTGAGTTGAAAAGGAGAGGCTGAACATTTTCATAGCCTCCGCCCCCGGCTGTAGCATATCGTACATGACCGATGGCTGAATCCCCTTCAAGTTTCTCGATGGTACCTTCCTGGAACACTTCCGTTACAAGACCTTCCCCTTTTAAGCAACGTAACTTCTCACCATCTGAAACGACAATTCCAGTGCCTTCTTGTCCTCTATGTTGTAAACTATGAAGTCCGTAATACGTAATTTGTGCAGCATTGGGGTGTCCCCAAATACCAAACACTCCACATTCTTCGTTTAAACCTTTGATTTCAGCAGGCATGGGATGGCTCCTTTCCAGGCTGACTCTAATTCCTCTACAGATGCTTGTAAGATGACGTCTCCATTTTCTGATGACACGTTGATTGTTCCATGATCTGCTACATTTCCAATTACCTTCGCATCTGGAACAAGTTTCTCAAACTCCTCTTTGTTTTCAGGTTTGACTGAAACGATGAAACGTGATTGTGTTTCACTGAAAAGATCTGCCACTTTGTTTTCTCCAGAAACCTGAACGTTTGCCCCTAGTCCTTTTGTTCCGAAAGTCGATTCCGCAAGAGCAACAGCGAAACCACCTTCAGCGATATCATGTGCAGATGCCACAAGCCCTTTTTGGATAGCTTCTAACAACTGCATTTGACGGCGAAGCTCTGTTTTTAAGTCAATTTTCGGTGCCTGACCGAAGATCTTTCCTTCAGTCAGCTTTTGAAGCTCACTTCCGCCAAACTCTTCATGGGTTTCACCAACCACAAAGATATAATCTCCAGCTTCCTTGAAGCTTTGAGTTGTAATATGATCAACGTCCTCGATCAACCCAACCATTCCTACGACCGGTGTTGGATAAACGGCAGTACCCATCGATTCGTTATAAAGGGAAACATTCCCACCGATGACTGGAGTGGAAAGCTCACGACAAGCTTCACTCATCCCGTCAACAGACTTCTCGATCTGCCAGAAGATTTCCGGTTTCTCTGGACTCCCGAAGTTTAAGCAGTCCGTAATCGCCAGTGGAATCGCTCCTGAACAAACGATATTACGTGCCGCTTCCGCTACAGCGATCTTTCCTCCGACCTCTGGATCCAGGTAAAGGTAACGGGAATTACAATCAGTTGTCATGGCAAGGGCTTTTCTAGTGCCACGTACCCGTACAACCGCTGCATCAGAACCCGGGCTCACAACCGTACTCGTTCTTACTTGATGATCATATTGATCGTATACCCATTCTTTACTCGCAATCGTCGGCTGCTGCAAGAGCGCCTTGAGAGTTTCTTTATAATCGTCTACTTTTGGAGCCCCAGTTTCCATTGCTTGAAACTCTTTATAGTAAGCCGCCTCTTGAGATGGCTTATGATAAACAGGTGCTTCCTCAGCAAGTGCATCAACCGGCACATCTGCCACGACTTCTCCTTTATGAAGAAGACGAAGACGTTTATCATCTGTTACTTTTCCGATCGAAACTGCCTCTAAGTCATATTTTGAAAAAAGATCAACGATTTCTTGCTCGCGGCCTTTTTCAACGACGATCAGCATACGCTCCTGGGATTCTGAAAGCATCATTTCATATGCCGTCATGCCTCTTTCACGCTGCGGGACAAGATCAAGATTCATTTCGATACCGGATCCTGCTTTACTTGCCATTTCAGCGGATGAACTTGTAAGACCAGCTGCTCCCATATCCTGAATTCCCACAAGAGCATCGTTTTGAACAAGTTCCAAACACGCTTCAAGAAGTAATTTTTCCATGAATGGATCTCCCACTTGAACCGCTGGACGCTTCTCTTCTGATCCTTCATTTAATTCCTCGGATGCGAAAGTTGCTCCGTGAATTCCATCGCGACCTGTTTTCGCTCCAACATACATGACTGTATTGCCGACACCATGTGCCTGACCTTTTTTAATATCTTTATGATCGATCAAGCCGACACACATAGCGTTTACAAGAGGGTTTCCTTCGTAAGAGGCATCGAATTGAACTTCCCCTCCGACCGTTGGGATCCCGATACAGTTTCCATACCCGGCAATACCTGCTACGACTTCTTTAAATAGATACTGAACACGAGGAGAATCCAGCTCTCCAAAGCGTAAAGAGTTGAGGAGTGCGATAGGTCTTGCCCCCATCGAGAATACGTCTCGTATAATACCCCCGACACCCGTTGCCGCTCCTTGGAAAGGCTCAATGGCTGACGGATGATTGTGACTCTCGATTTTGAACACCACTGCTTGATCATCGCCAATATCAACAATTCCAGCTCCTTCTCCAGGTCCTTGAAGAACCCGTTCACCTGTCGTTGGAAACTTCATCAGTACAGGCTTCGAATTTTTATAGCTGCAATGCTCTGACCACATAACAGAGAAAAGACCGGTCTCTGTGTAGTTCGGTGTTCTTCCTAAGATGTTTTCCACCATTGAAAATTCTTCGTCTGTTAAACCCATCTCACGATAAAGCTGCTCTTCTTTAACTTTTGTTGAAGTTGGTTCAAGCATTAACGACATGTTTTTCCCTCCAGTGTTTCACAATCGATTGAAATAGTTTCTTCCCGTCTTCACTACCTAATAAAGTGTCCATGGCACGCTCAGGGTGAGGCATCATCCCAAGCACATTTCCTGCTTTATTTGTGATCCCCGCAATATTTCCAACGCTTCCGTTCGGATTTTCATCCGTATATGTGAATACAATTTGATTGTTTTCCTTAAGTGTAATCATGGTCTCTTCATCACAGAAGTAATTACCTTCACCGTGAGCGATCGGAATTTGGATCACATCATTTTTTTCATACCCATTCGTAAACATCGTTTCATTATTTTCAACGGTTAACGGTACCGTTTTACAAATGAACTTCAAGCTATCATTCCGGCGCATGGCCCCAGGTAACAACCCTGTTTCCAGTAAAACCTGAAATCCGTTGCATACACCCAGAACTGGCTTACCTTGCTCTGCCGCTTTCACGACCTCTTTCATGACGTTCGAGAAACGGGCAATCGCTCCTGAACGAAGGTAATCCCCGTATGAGAATCCCCCTGGTAATAGAATCGCATCATAGTTTTCCAGATTGTCAGCATCGTGCCAAACATATTCAACTTCTTCACCGATTTCGTCTTTGATCGCATGGTACATATCAATGTCACAGTTAGAGCCTGGGAATACAATTACTGCAAACTTCATTGAGCGACACTCTCCTCGATTTCATATCGGTAATCCTCGATAACAGGATTGGCAAGTAGTCGATGACACATTTCTTCAACTGTCGCTTCGATGTTTTCAACACTTGATGGAAGAGTCAACTCCATATACTTCCCGACGCGCACATCTTCAACATGTTTAAATTCCATTGAATGCAGCGCTTGTTTCACAACACTTCCTTGAGGATCTAATACACTTTCTCTTAATGTGATATAAACTTTTACTTTGTACATAGCTTGTTTCCTCCTAAGCGTTCTAAAATGATTGAGTATACTTCCGTTAAACTGCCTATATCTCTTCTGAAAACATCTTTATCAAGCTTTTGGTTTGTTTTTGCGTCCCACAAACGGCATGTGTCGGGTGAGATTTCATCCCCTAATATAATCGCTCCGTTACGGTCTTTCCCAAACTCTAATTTGAAATCTACAAGGGTGACTCCTGCTTCTTTGAAAATCCCTTGAAGAACCTCATTCACACCAAGCGCCATTGTTCTGATCTCAACCCGTTCTTCCCGAGAAGCAATCTCAAGGTAATCAATGTGATCATCCGTAATAAGCGGATCCCCCAGATCATCATCCTTATAGTAGAATTCGATGATAGGCTTTTGAAGTGGGGTCCCTTCTTCTTTTCCAAGCCGTTTTGACAGACTTCCCGCAATCACATTGCGAACCACGACTTCAAGTGGGATGATTCGTACACGTTTGACTAGCTGCTCATCATCCGATAACTGTTTAATAAAGTGACTCTGTATACCTTTTTCAGCAAGCTTTGAAAATAGCAAGCTAGAAATCTTATTATTTAATACCCCTTTGCCATCGATATCCGCTTTCTTCTCCCCGTTAAAAGCAGTGGCAGAATTCTTATACTGAATCCAAACGACTTCCTCATCTTGTGTGGCGAAAATCTGCTTCGCTTTGCCTTCATATAAAAGCGTTCCTTTTTCCATATGAAATCCCCCTTATCGCTGAATATTGCCAATCTTCAGTCTATATTTTCATAAAAAAAGGAAGGGATTCTGCTAAAACCCCCGCCTTATTCATTTGTCAGAAGGACTTATTCCACTAAGCCGCAACGTTCAAAAATCGTATCTACATGCTTCAAGTGATAGTTATAATCGAAGCAATCATCAATGTCAGCCGGCGAAAGCTTGGACGTGATGGTTGCATCCTCTTCAATAAGAGAACGGAAGGCCACTTGCTTCTCCCACGCTTCCATTGCTTTCGGCTGAACCGTATCATAAGCTTCTTCACGCGTCATCCCTTTATCGATAAGGGCTAAAAGGACACGTTGTGAGTAAATCAAACCAAGCGTACGATCCATATTGCGCTGCATATTTTCCGGGAATACCGTTAAGTTCTTGATGATATTTCCGAAACGGTTCAGCATATAATTTAAAGCAATCGTCGCATCCGGAAGGATTACACGCTCTGCTGATGAGTGAGAGATATCACGCTCATGCCATAGAGGTACGTTCTCATAAGCTGTCAGCATGTATCCTCTGATTACACGCGCCATTCCCGTCATATTCTCGGAACCGATCGGGTTACGCTTATGGGGCATAGCCGATGATCCTTTTTGACCCTTAGCGAAGAACTCTTCCACTTCACGTGTTTCACTCTTCTGAAGACCGCGAACCTCAACAGAAAACTTCTCGATGGAAGTGGCAATCAATGCAAGTGTCCCCATGTAATGAGCATGACGATCACGCTGTAAGGTTTGTGTAGAAACGGGCGCCGGCTTGATCCCCAGCTTTTCACACACGTATGACTCTACAAATGGATCGATATTGGCATACGTTCCAACGGCACCGGAAATCTTCCCGAATTCCACTCCATCTGCCGCTGCTTTGAATCGCTCTACATTACGCTTCATCTCTTCATACCAAAGTGCAAGCTTTAAACCGAAAGTAGTCGGTTCAGCATGAACTCCATGCGTACGCCCCATCATGACCGTATGTTTGTGCTCGATTGCTTTGTTCTTTAAAATTTCTACGAATCGCTCTAAGTCTTTTAGAATGATGTCGTTGGCCTGCTTTAATTGATAAGAGAGAGCTGTATCCACCACGTCAGTAGAAGTCAGTCCGTAATGAACCCATTTTCTTTCTTCTCCGAGGGTTTCAGAAACCGCTCTGGTAAAAGCTACAACATCGTGTCGCGTTTCTTCTTCGATTTCTTTAATACGATCTACATTGAATCCGGCATTCTCACGAATCTTCGCAACATCCTCTTTCGGAATGTCCCCGATTTCAGCCCAAGCTTCACATGCCAAAATTTCTACTTCAAGCCATGCTTGAAAACGATTTTCCTCTGTCCAAATTGCTCCCATTTCAGGGCGTGTATAACGTTCTATCATACCAGTCGTCCTCCGATCTTTTCTTGCACCTTCCAAATACCAGCTTCGTTTATAGTTGTCAATGTCTCTTCAATATCATTTGTTAAAAGAGTTGCATGTCCCATCTTACGTTTCGGCTTCGGTACATCCTTACCGTATAGATGAATAAACCAGTCTGGATGCTTTGGAATAGCCTTCATAATAGGCTCGATATGCTCTCCTAATAGGTTAACCATCACAGCGTTCTTTAATAAGGTGGGTTGAACAAGCGGCCAGTTACAAACAGCTTTGATATGTTGGGCGAATTGTGAGTAGTCACACGCTTCAATTGAATAATGACCTGAATTATGAGGTCTGGGAGCCAGTTCATTAATGAAGATTTCTCCATCCTCCGTCAGGAACATTTCAATCGCGAGCGTTCCCACAAGGTCAAGGGTCTCACTTATTCTCTTCGCCATCTCGATCGCTTTATCTGACACTTCTTTGCTCACCCTTGCCGGAGCAATCGTTTCATGTAAAATATTATCCACATGAATATTTTCCACTACCGGAAAGTTGGTTTGATGTCCATCGGGATTTCGTGTCACGATGACGGATAACTCTTTTTCAAAAGGTATCCATTTCTCTAACACACAAGGCCCGTTCTCCAATAAAGCAGCGGCTTCTTCTACCCCGCTCTCTTCACGAATCACATATTGCCCTTTTCCGTCATAACCACCTCTGGATGTTTTCAGAACCACTGGATAGCCAAGCTTTTCTATATTATCATAGATATCCTGTTGTTGTTTAATCACAGCATACGGTGCTACTTTCACCCCTGCAAGTGTTAGGGCTTCCTTTTCCATGATGCGATCCTGTGTAATGCGGATCAGCTCTGCTCCTTGAGGTAAAAAGGCACGCTCCGACAACCATTTAAGTGCTTCATAATCGATGTTTTCAAATTCATATGTGATCACGTCACACTCTTCTGCCAATCTATAAAGGGCATCATACTGGTCAAAGCCGGCCGTGATCACAAGATCTGCCACTTGGGCACATGGTGATTGAGGTGCCGGGTCTAAAACTGCCACTCGAAAGCCATTTTGTTTTGCAGCAAGGGCCATCATTCGTCCAAGCTGTCCTCCACCAATGATCCCAATCATCTGTCCCGGTAAAATCGTCTTCTTATTCAAGGTCATCACTGCTTTCCAACACCTTTTCCCGTAACGCGTCTCTTCTATTTTCTAAAGTAGCGGCCAACTCTGTATTTTCTATAGAAAGGATTTGTGCTGCTAAAAGCCCGGCGTTTGTAGCTCCAGCCTTCCCAATCGCAACCGTCGCGACCGGAACGCCCCCTGGCATCTGCACGATCGACAACAACGAATCCATCCCATTCAGGGCTTTCGATTGTACCGGAACCCCTATCACAGGTAATGTCGTCTTCGCTGCCACCATTCCAGGTAAGTGAGCAGCACCTCCTGCACCTGCAATAATGACTTTCACTCCTCGATTTCTGGCACCTTCAGCAAACTCAAACATAAAATCTGGCGTCCTGTGAGCCGATACAACTCGTTTTTCAAATGGAATCTCTAACTCTTGCAATACCTCACACGCATGCTTCATTGTTTCCCAGTCCGATGTACTTCCCATGATTACTGATATCATAATGGTAACAGGCACCTCCCGTAATTTACCTTAATCCCTTTTAACAAAAAATACCCAGATCAATTGTTCTCTACTTTTTTGAGAGAAAGCAATTGATCTGGGTATTTTACAGAGAATGGTCCCGTTTTATCCGATAGGGTCCACAAACGAGCTCGTATCCAGACAGCTACTTTCCCTCATAGTCCGACCATTTACGGTAGTCAGGTAGAAACTCATGGGCCATATTCCCATTATTATATGAGGGTATTCGGTTTATTTGTCTCCATCATAACGTGATATAGAGGCTCTGTCAACGAATAATCGAACGATAATAAAAGTCTGAAAATTAATGTTCGGATTTGAAGCGTTTACTCTTCGATTTTCTTCCCCTCGAAGACAATTGTCTGTTTAATAGGGACATACTCTGTTTTTGTTCCATCTTTTTGTTCCTCAAACACAGGTTTTTCCATCCGTCTTACCGGCATATAACCCATTTCCTTCATACGGTCTAAACAATCCGTAATCGTCTCATTCTCCTGCACTTCAAATAATAATTTCTTTTTACTCATTCTTTTAATTTTCCTTTGCGAATATTTCGTACTGCCTTTACCCAGAACCCGCCATGAATCGCCTTTGGTTCATACGCAATGATAAATGCCTTTGGGTCAAGCTCTTTAATTGTATCATAAAGCTTCATCTCATACTTTCGCGGAGTCAGGATCTGCAGGGCCATCCGGTTTCCTTCCAGTCCATTCGCTTCCCAGTTCGTCACCCCGTAGCCCCTTGCACGTAGTTCATTCGGAAGGGCTTTATCATACTCCTTCGTGATCACATTCACTGTAATATACCCAAGAGCCAGTTTCTCCTCGATTTTCATCCCGACAATCACACCGAGACCATAACCGACCGCATAAGCGATCAGATTCTGAATCTCATTCAGGTTGTCCAGTACCAGCCCAAGACCCACAACATAAATCACTACTTCAAATGTACTCACAAAAGCTGCAATATATCGATAACCCTTTAACGTCAAAATCATTCTAATCGTAAAAAAGGATACGTATACGACATTGATGATCAAAATAATCGCTACCATCACAAAACTATTGTCTAACACCGTGATGCTCCTCTCTCCACTACTACTTGTAGTATGCTCAAATTAAGTTCCTATTTTACTAGAAAAATTCCATAATATGAACCACTTCAAGAAAAATTGCGAATGATTTTCCGATGACAATTTCTAGAAAATCTGAACTCCTACTTTGTGTCTTTCCTATTTTGACCTGATTAAAACATAAAACGGCTTTATGGCAGCGTGTCATCGCAGCCATAAAGCCTCTTGTGCTTTGCTATTATAACGATTTCAACTTCTCAACCACTCCAGAAGGTTCCACACGATCTTTGTAATCGGCTTTCGTATATTCGTAAGCAATCGTTCCGTCCTGCTTGATAATATATGTTGCTGAAACAGGGAGCGTCCATGAATCACTGTCATTCGCTTTCTCCAGATCCAGACCTTTGTCTTTGTAGATATCCACTAAGTAAGGAGGCAGTTTGTAAACCAACTTATACTCATCTGCCACTTCATTTCCTTCATCACTTAACACGAAATAATCCAATTCATTCTTCTCTTTTGTAGAAAGGGATGCATCCGGTGTTTGCGGACTGACCGCAACCAGCTCGGCACCTGCTGATTCAATGTCTTCCATTAGCTGTTGGTATGCACGCAGCTCCATATTGCAATATGGGCACCATCCGCCACGATAAAATGTAAGGATGACTGGACCCTTCTTCAGCATATCTTCCAATGTGACTTCCTTGCCTGTCGCATCAGGTAATGTAAAGTTCGGAGCTTTCTCACCTATACGAAGACCTTTACCATCATTAGAGAGCTCCAGTTCATTGATTGCTTTCCTCATTTTATCTTGTACTTCCTGAGATGCATTCTGCTTAAATTTAGAAATATATTCATTGTACTGTTCACGCATGTTGGTTTCTGTCATTTAAAAAACCTCCCTTTAGAACTTATTTATAGTATAAGTGCAGGTTATTCAAATGAAAAACAATGTGCTTGGTTGGATTTCTTGGTGAATCGGGATGGGTGATGTTGTGATGAATTTGTTTTTTTAGTTTGTTTTGGAATTTGGGGTTACTTGGCAAGTTGTGAAAGATAGATGTGATATTGGCAGTTAAAAGAATGGTAGAATTGCTTTCTCTTACAAGTTTTAATTGAGAATAAATGAAATATAGTTAGACTCTATGAAAATTTAGTACTTCTAGGTTCAAACTTGTTGATAGTGCCCTTCATTTCGTTGATTCTTTGGTTTTGACTTAAATAATTGCGTCTGAATCGATAGTGATTGCGTCGTTTCCGACGGTTTTTGCGTCTATTGTTCATTTTATGCGTCATTTATGCGTCTTTATCCAAACACCTCCTAATTCCATCCAGGGGTGTAGAGGAAAATGCAAATCACTTATCTATCCACACACAAAAAAAGAGCAGCCCCTAAGTGCTACTCTTTCTTCACATTTGCCTGGCGACGTCCTACTCTCACAGGGGGAGATCCCCCAACTACCATCGGCGCTGAAGAGCTTAACTTCCGTGTTCGGCATGGGAACGGGTGTGACCTCTTCGCCATTGTCACCAGACGAATTATTCAGTTGAAGGGTTGTTCCTTCAAAACTAGATAAAGAATTGATGTCAAGAAAGCCGAATACCGACCAATTATCGTTCATTTAAAAAATGACTCTTTGTGGTTAAGTCCTCGATCGATTAGTATCAGTCAACTCCACATGTCGCCATGCTTCCATCTCTGACCTATCTACCTAGTCATCTTCTAGGGATCTTACTCACATACGTGATGGGAAATCTCATCTCGAGGGGGGCTTCATGCTTAGATGCTTTCAGCACTTATCCCTTCCGCACATAGCTACCCAGCGATGCCTNAAAAATGACTCTTTGTGGTTAAGTCCTCGATCGATTAGTATCAGTCAACTCCACATGTCGCCATGCTTCCATCTCTGACCTATCTACCTAGTCATCTTCTAGGGATCTTACTCACATACGTGATGGGAAATCTCATCTCGAGGGGGGCTTCATGCTTAGATGCTTTCAGCACTTATCCCTTCCGCACATAGCTACCCAGCGATGCCTTTGGCAAGACAACTGGTACACCAGCGGTGCGTCCATCCCGGTCCTCTCGTACTAAGGACAGCTCCTCTCAAATTTCCTGCGCCCACGACGGATAGGGACCGAACTGTCTCACGACGTTCTGAACCCAGCTCGCGTACCGCTTTAATGGGCGAACAGCCCAACCCTTGGGACCGACTACAGCCCCAGGATGCGATGAGCCGACATCGAGGTGCCAAACCTCCCCGTCGATGTGGACTCTTGGGGGAGATAAGCCTGTTATCCCCGGGGTAGCTTTTATCCGTTGAGCGATGGCCCTTCCATGCGGAACCACCGGATCACTAAGCCCGACTTTCGTCCCTGCTCGACTTGTAGGTCTCGCAGTCAAGCTCCCTTGTGCCTTTACACTCTGCGAATGATTTCCAACCATTCTGAGGGAACCTTTGGGCGCCTCCGTTACTCTTTAGGAGGCGACCGCCCCAGTCAAACTGCCCACCTGACACTGTCTCCCACCCCGATAAGGGGCGCGGGTTAGAATTTCAATACAGCCAGGGTAGTATCCCACCGATGCCTCCACCGAAGCTGGCGCTCCGGCTTCCAAGGCTCCTACCTATCCTGTACAAGCTGTACCAAAATTCAATATCAGGCTACAGTAAAGCTCCACGGGGTCTTTCCGTCCTGTCGCGGGTAACCTGCATCTTCACAGGTACTATAATTTCACCGAGTCTCTCGTTGAGACAGTGCCCAGATCGTTACGCCTTTCGTGCGGGTCGGAACTTACCCGACAAGGAATTTCGCTACCTTAGGACCGTTATAGTTACGGCCGCCGTTTACTGGGGCTTCGATTCGCACCTTCGCTTGCGCTAAGCACTCCTCTTAACCTTCCAGCACCGGGCAGGCGTCAGCCCCTATACTTCGCCTTACGGCTTCGCAGAGACCTGTGTTTTTGCTAAACAGTCGCCTGGGCCTATTCACTGCGGCTCTCTCGGGCTTGCACCCTACCAGAGCACCCCTTCTCCCGAAGTTACGGGGTCATTTTGCCGAGTTCCTTAACGAGAGTTCTCTCGCTCACCTTAGGATTCTCTCCTCGCCTACCTGTGTCGGTTTGCGGTACGGGCACCTTTTTCCTCGCTAGAGGCTTTTCTTGGCAGTGTGGAATCAGGAACTTCGCTACTATAATTCGCTCGCTATCACAGCTCAGCCTWMRCGATGATGGGATTTGCCTCATCATCAGCCTAACTGCTTAGACGCACATATCCAGCAGTGCGCTTACCCTATCCTCCTGCGTCCCCCCATTGCTCAAACGGAAAAGAGGTGGTACAGGAATATCAACCTGTTGTCCATCGTCTACGCCTATCGGCCTCGACTTAGGTCCCGACTAACCCTGAGCGGACGAGCCTTCCTCAGGAAACCTTAGGCATTCGGTGGATGGGATTCTCACCCATCTTTCGCTACTCATACCGGCATTCTCACTTCTAAGCACTCCACCAGTCCTTACGGTCTAGCTTCGCAGTCCTTAGAACGCTCTCCTACCACTGACACCTARAGGTGTCAATCCACAGCTTCGGTGATACGTTTAGCCCCGGTACATTTTCGGCGCAGAGTCACTCGACCAGTGAGCTATTACGCACTCTTTAAATGGTGGCTGCTTCTAAGCCAACATCCTGGTTGTCTAAGCAACTCCACATCCTTTTCCACTTAACGTATACTTTGGGACCTTAGCTGGTGGTCTGGGCTGTTTCCCTTTCGACTACGGATCTTATCACTCGCAGTCTGACTCCCATGGATAAGTCTTTGGCATTCGGAGTTTGTCTGAATTCGGTAACCCGATGAGGGCCCCTAGTCCAAACAGTGCTCTACCTCCAAGACTCTTACACATGAGGCTAGCCCTAAAGCTATTTCGGAGAGAACCAGCTATCTCCAAGTTCGATTGGAATTTCTCCGCTACCCACACCTCATCCCCGCACTTTTCAACGTGCGTGGGTTCGGACCTCCATTCAGTGTTACCTGAACTTCATCCTGGACATGGGTAGATCACCTGGTTTCGGGTCTACGACCACATACTCAATTCGCCCTATTCAGACTCGCTTTCGCTGCGGCTCCGTCTYATCGACTTAACCTTGCATGGGATCGTAACTCGCCGGTTCATTCTACAAAAGGCACGCCATCACCCGTTAACGGGCTCTGACTACTTGTAGGCACACGGTTTCAGGTTCTATTTCACTCCCCTTCCGGGGTGCTTTTCACCTTTCCCTCACGGTACTGGTTCACTATCGGTCACTAGGGAGTATTTAGCCTTGGGAGATGGTCCTCCCAGCTTCCGACGGGATTTCACGTGTCCCGCCGTACTCAGGATCCACTCAAGAGRGAATGAAGTTTCAACTACAGGGTTGTTACCTTCTTTGACGAGCCTTTCCAGACTTCTTCRTCTACTTCATTCCTTTGTAACTCCGTATAGAGTGTCCTACAACCCCAAGAGGCAAGCCTCTTGGTTTGGGCTACATCCCGTTTCGCTCGCCGCTACTCAGGGAATCGCAATTGCTTTCTCTTCCTCCAGGTACTTAGATGTTTCAGTTCCCTGGGTCTGCCTTCCATACTCTATGTATTCAAGTAAGGATATTGTTCCATTACGAACAATGGGTTCCCCCATTCGGAAATCTCTGGATCAAAGCTCACTTACAGCTCCCCAAAGCATATCGGTGTTAGTCCCATACTCTATGTATTCAAGTAAGGATATTGTTCCATTACGAACAATGGGTTCCCCCATTCGGAAATCTCTGGATCAAAGCTCACTTACAGCTCCCCAAAGCATATCGGTGTTAGTCCCGTCCTTCGTCGGCTCCTAGTGCCAAGGCATCCACCGTGCGCCCTTCATAACTTAACCGAATTGGTTGTTACATCAGGTTTAAAACCTAAAATGGCGATACTCGGTAATTTCTTGACTATCAATTTATCTTTATCTAGTTTTCAAAGAACAAACWCTTTTTSATCTCGTAAGAGACAAAAAGTTTTGATGGATGGTTATTTTGCTTTCGCAAAAAACCTTATTAAACCATCAAAACTGAACAAAACTTCGACGTGTCAAACGTTTWRKTAAATCTTCCTTAGAAAGGAGGTGATCCAGCCGCACCTTCCGATACGGCTACCTTGTTACGACTTCACCCCAATCATCTGTCCCACCTTAGGCGGCTGGCTCCAAAAGGTTACCTCACCGACTTCGGGTGTTACAAACTCTCGTGGTGTGACGGGCGGTGTGTACAAGGCCCGGGAACGTATTCACCGCGGCATGCT
>NZ_VTUY01000010.1 GCF_008364765.1 Bacillus sp. CH30_1T
AGAACTTAATAAAACTCTATATGCGAAACGCAAAGAAACGATCGAACGAGTCTTTGCGGACGCAAAAGAAAAGCATGGCATGCGTTGGACGACCTTAAGGGGTCTTAAAAAAGTTTCAATGCAGGCGATGCTTACGTTTGCTGCCATGAATCTTAAGAAATTGGCAAACTGGACATGGCGAGGACCATGTCCAGCCTAAAAAAAAGAAAAATCTTTTAAAATAACAGAAAACCCCATCTTCGCTTAAATGCAAAGGTGGGGTTTGTCTACGGTCTGAAAAGACCTTCTACTGAAGGTCTTTTTTTAGCATCAAAAAAAGAATGGCCCTGATCTTAGGGACCATCCTTACTTAGTGGGTTTCCTTTGTAGAACAGTCAGAACATGTTCCGTAGATTTCCATTCGGTGGTTGTTCACCTTGAAACCCGTCACATGGGAAGCCAATTGCTCAACTTCATCCAGTCCAGGATAATGGAAGTCAACGATTTTCCCACAACCATCACAGATGACGTGATAATGATCGGTTGTCACATAATCGAAGCGACTGGAAGCATCACCGTAGGTCAACTCTTTCACTAAGCCTACTTCACGGAAAACGCGTAAGTTATTGTAAACAGTAGCGACACTCATGTTCGGAAACTTTCCTTCGAGTGCTTTATATATGTCATCAGCAGTTGGATGAGCCATTGAATCAATGAGATACTCTAATATCGCATGACGTTGAGGAGTGATACGGACTCCCGTTTCCTTCAATGTCGAAATCGCTTCTTTTAATTGTCCTTCTTCAGACATCGTCATGCACCTCTTTTCATAAGAATTATTATTTTATAATCTTTATAAATAGTGTACTAATCATCGGTCCCTTTTGTCAATCTTTCTCCCTAGTTACTCATGTAGGTTTTTCTCTTGTTCCCCGAGCTGCTGGTTTATATAGCGGCCTGCAACGAATAGATAGTCAGAAAGTCTGTTCAGATAAGAAAGGACCAACGGATTAATATCTTCATCAATTCCAACCGCTTCTCTTTCGGCTCTTCTCACGATTGTTCTGGCTGTATGAAGTGCAGCTCCAGCAGGCTGACCTCCTGGAAGGATGAAATTGCTAAGGGGCGTCAGGGCACCATCCAGAAAGTCGATTTGCTCTTCCAGTTCTTTAATATGTGATTGTTCAAGCTTCCATTTCACTTCTTTCCCTGCGGGAGTAGCCAGTTCCGCCCCAACATGAAAGAGAATGGTTTGTACCTTATGAAAGAACTCCTCAAACTTTTCTTTCCCATCAAAGTATTCAGCTTTAAGGTAGCTTAGACCTAAACCGATCATGGAATTCGCTTCATCGCATGTCCCGTATGCCTCAACCCGCTGATCTTTTTTTGACACTCTGGTTCCATATACCAATGAAGTCGTTCCCTTATCTCCAGTTTTCGTATAAATTTTCATCCTAATATCCCCTCTCTGCATCGATCACGTTAATATAGTTTTCACTATTATTACGATATGTAGTTAAATTCTTTTTAAATATTTCAAGTGCTCGTGGCATGTATTTTTTTGTGATGCTGGAAAGGTGAGGCGTCACCGTTATGCCCTCATTCTGCCAGAACGGGTGATCCTTGGGCAATGGTTCCTTGTCAAATACATCAAGGTACATGTGTTGTATTAACTTCTTTTCACTTACTTCAAGGAGAACGGATTCCTCCACGAGATCCCCACGACCTATATTGATGAAAACAGCCGTGTCCTTCATTTGTTCAAAGTGCTCAACCTGCAGTAGATGCTTCGTTTTCTCAGTACTAGGCAGAACGGATAGAATGTAATCGGCATTTGCCAGCTCCTTCTGAAATGTCTTCAAGGTGAACATACTGTCAAAATGTTCTACTGGAGACCCGGAAGAGTTCACACCCGTCACTTTCATGCGAAACGCTCTAGCCAACCGTGCGATTTCTCCTCCAATGGCTCCTGCCCCCAGAATAAGGAGTGAGGCTTCATGAAGTTCTGAAGTTGGAAGTCTTCTGTTCCACACGCTATCCTCTTCCTGCTTCCATACTGCTTGAAGCTGTTTTGCATGCTGAAGTATCAATCCGATTGTAAACTCAGCCATAGGAATTCTATGAATTCCCCTTGCATTGGTCACCAAGATGCCTCTTTTTTTAATAGCTTTAAATGGCATCTTCTCAAGGCCAGCCGAGGTGACCATGATCCATTTGCATTTCTCACTCTTTTCAATGTGAAAGTCGGTCAAATCTTCCCCCATGGTGACAATCACTTCTGCTTCTGGAAGTTCATTCTCCGCTTCATTGATATTTTTATAAAAAAGAAACTCACCCTCATGGAAGCTATTTTTTAAATCTGAGACAAACTCTTCCTTTGGTTGAAATGTGAAGATAATTTTCATATATCTGCCTCCCATCCCTATTGCCTATAATTTTACCATATTTGTACCGTATCACCCTATTTTCAGTATCCTTAAAAACATAAAAAAGAGGATCGACCTGGTCGATCCTTACACGGATGAGACTGACTTATTTGAGGAGGTTGCCCTACTCTTACTATATGTCTTTACCTCTCTTGTGAATGGACAAAAGCCTCAAGCTTCTTAAAATAGGCTAAAAAATAGGTTTAGGAAAGGTTCTCTTGAATGTATTGAAGAGCTTCCTCCACATGTCCCTTCACTTTCACCTTTCTCCATTCCTTGGACATATTTCCTTCTTTATCGATAATAAAGGTAGAACGTTCAATGCCCATATATTCTTTCCCGAAGTTCTTCTTCAGCTTCCACACGCCGTATTCCTCTGCCACCTTATGATCTTCATCCACAAGGAGAAGGAACGGAAGTCCATGCTTGTCTACAAACTTTTCATGCTTTCCAACGGGATCTGGACTCACCCCTAAGATAACGGCATCGAGATTCTCAAAGTTTTCATGCTGATCCCTGAAATCACATGCTTCTGTCGTACAACCTGGGGTCATGTCCTTTGGATAGAAATAAAGGACCACGTTTTTCCCCTGGTAATCTGAAAGCTTCACCTTTTCTCCATTACTTGCAAGTAATTCAAATTCCGGTGCTTTTTGACCCACTGTCATGTATGTTCCCCTCCATTGAATATTTTCTAACTTTAGCGTACCCAATAGGAGGGAAAAACTCAAACCATATGCTACTTGTTTTCGTAGTTTAAAAATGATTTCACGACAAAGGCGGCAGGTATGGTGTAACCGAGCCATGACTCAATGAGGGCAATCCCTCTCCCGATACCAACAGGTGTTACATCCCCGTATCCTACCGAGAAAAGGGTGATACCACTGAAATACATCGTAGTGAAAAAATGATCTAGAAAGTTCCCAGTTAAGGGTTCCCCTCCTTCAACGAGAATCGGAATCCCTTCAAGCTCAAAGAGTGTAAACAGAAGACCGAATCCAATCATGATCGTGATATAGCTCATTCCTAGAAAGAGAAAATGATGAAGTGAAACATGATGCTCTTTCCACCTTGAAGGATAAAATAAGGCCCGTAGACTCATCACCATGCAGAACAGAATGAAAAATCCAATGATATAAAGCATGTACATACCCTCTTTTTTTCTGCTTGTCTTCCTATATGTACGCTTAATACTTCGAATTCATTCTAGTTACCAGCACCCCTGTATCGTTTCACTCCTTCATTCCATAACACGATCGAGAAGATGAAAAATCCGATGCCCACAAATGGAGTCAGAAACGAATATGGATACCATTCCGTCTTTTCCAGGAAAAAGGCAGATGGATAGACTCCAACAAACGCGAATGGAAGAATCCACGTTAACACGAAACGGATCACATTATTATAGATATCCACTGGGTATCTTCCATAGTTACCGATGTTGTACATCATCGGCATGATCGACGTTTTCGCATCCGACCAGAATCCGATACTTGCAATGGCGATGAAGATTCCTGCATACACAAGAGCTCCCCCAATTACAAAGAGGATAAAGAAAACGGGTTCGTACCAGTCAAAGGTAATGTCCAGTCTTCCCCCAGCGTAGAACATAACCGAGAGACCCGTTATCACTCCGAAAAGCGACTCCAGTTCCATTCGCTCTAAGATGATTTGAAACAAACTGTGTATGGGACGGGTCAGGATCCGGTCGAACTCACCCTTCACCACATATCGGTCGTTAAAGTCCCAAATGTTGAAGAACGAACTGAATAGTGCAAACGGGACCAGGAAGAAACCATATATGAAAATAATTTCGTCTCTTGTCCATCCGCTCAGAAACTGAGTATGACCAAACACGACCAGGATAAATACGAGGTTAACTGCCTGAAACAGTAAATCAGAAAGAATCTCGACAACCAGGTCGGCCCTGTATTGCAGCCTGATCTTCATATATTGGGCGACATATTGAAAAAACATCTTCACATAAAACATCGGTCACCCTCCTTGAATAATCATTTGTTTTTTTGCCATAACCCAGAGTATCTTGATTGGTATGAGAAGAATCAATGACCATACGCCCTGCATAAGAATCGCGTTGAATGATTCAGAAGTCGTAAAGCCATTGGTGAAAATCATGCTGGGAACATAACTTATACTCTGGAACGGTAAGTATCCCATCACCTTTTGCGCCCAAAGTGGGAAGAAATGAATCGGCAGCAATAAGCCGGAAAACAAATCAATGACCACCCGTTTCGCCCGGATGAGACCATCATTATTAAATAAGAAAAAGGTCGTGATACCCGTCAGTAAATTGATTTGTGTATTGATAATGAAGCTAAACAGGATTGAAATCGCAAATAAGCCCAATGTATCAAACCCTGTACCGAATTGCAGCGGGAAGATGAGGCTGACAATAATCATTCCCGGGAACGAGAAAAACAACAGTCTGAAGACTCCCTCTCCGAGTCCCTGCATCGTCTTCATCCCCAGATAGTTATAGGGTCTGATAAATTCAACCGCCACTTTCCCCTCCTTGATTTCCTGAGCGATTTCACGGTCGATATTATTAAAGTAAAAGGCCCTCGCCATCCATGAAACGGCCACATAGGTCGTCATTTGAATGATCGATATTCCTTCAATATCACTTTTCCCTCCGTAGATGGCCTGCCATAAGAAATAGTAAGCTCCAATATTGATACTGTATATTAATATTCCACTATAATAATTAGTTCGGTACGCCAGCATCATGAGAAAGCGGATGCGAATCATTTCTATATACTTAGCCATAGTACCCTCCCACAGACCCTGGAGCTGAACCGATAGCTTCTAAACCCAAACTCATCTCGTCACAGCCCCCTTTTCATAGATGTTCCGTATGATTTCCTCAGTAGTCGTTTCTTCAATCTTCATGTCTTTCACTTTGAAACTCGCAACGATTTTCGTTATCAGTTGTGAGATGACTTCATCATCCGCTTCAATTAATGCTGAATAGCTCTGCTTTTTCTCGTCAAAAGACCAGGAGATGTTTTGATTATTTGTAAGATCGGATAAAGCCGACAGAGACGTATCGTCCAGAAATTGAAACACGACTTCCTTTTGATCTCCCCAATTTTCCTTGAGTTGACTCAGAGCCCCGTCATAAATAATTTTCCCTTCATCCAACATCACGACCCGTTCACAAAGAGCTTCGATGTCGGTTAAATCATGGGTGGTTAGAAGAATCGTAGTATTGTACTTCTCGTTTATTTCTTTTAAAAATTGGCGGATTTTCAGTTTCACCAGAACATCCAATCCAATTGTAGGTTCATCCAAGAAAAGTAAAGGCGGATTATGGACAAGAGCCGCGGCCAATTCACATCTCATTCTCTGCCCCAGTGATAATTTACGGACCGGCTTGTCCAGTAGAGGCGCGATATCCAGCGTTTCAATCACATGATCCATATGTACTTTATATTGTTGATCAGGGACTTTGTACACTTTCTTTAAGAGCTGGAAGGATTCCTGGACCGCAATATCCCACCAGAGCTGGGAACGCTGTCCAAACACGACCCCGATCGTCTGAACGAATTTTTCCCGATCACGATGAGGACTCATTCCATTGACGTTCAACTCTCCCCCGGTCGGTGTCAAGATCCCCGTCAGCATCTTGATGGTAGTAGATTTTCCGGCTCCATTTTCACCGATGTATCCGACCATCTCACCCTGCTTCACATTGAATGAGATATCGTTCACCGCAGGAACGATTTTATAATTACGCGTAAACAAATCCCTGAATGCTCCTTTTAACCCGGAACGACTGGAAAAAGCCTTGAATTCCTTACGCAGGTGATGTACTTCGATTGCATTCATATTGCATCCTCCTAATTTCAAAAAAAGTATCTGTCCCTCTTTTACAAACAAAGAATAGTGTACCACAGAGACCTGTTTCCCTTAGAACAGTCTGCTTGAAAATTTGTGTGCCCAATGATTCCCTATTTGCTAAAGTGGAATTGACCGTACTACAATAGAAGAGTAATAGATAGCTAAATACACATGTATAGGAGGAAAACATGAAATATACTGAATCAGAAACTTTACATACAGAAGCTTTGGAACATATCGTAGGAGGAGTGAACAGCCCGTCACGCTCATATAAAGCAGTGGGTGGAGGTTCCCCGGTTGCAATGGAAAGGGGTCAAGGGGCATATTTCTGGGATGTAGACGGAAATAAATACATCGATTATCTGGCAGCATACGGACCTATCATCACCGGTCATGCTCACCCACATATTACAGAAGCAATCAAAACAGCGGCGGAAAACGGAGTCCTTTACGGAACCCCTACCCGTCATGAAGTGAAGTTTGCCAAAATGATCAAAGAAGCGATGCCTTATATGGACAAGGTTCGATTTGTAAACTCCGGGACTGAAGCGGTTATGACAACGATCCGTGTTGCAAGAGCATACACTGGGAAAGACAAAGTCATTAAATTCGCAGGCTGCTATCACGGTCACTCAGATCTGGTACTTGTTGCAGCTGGATCTGGACCATCCACTTTAGGAACCCCTGATTCAGCCGGTGTTCCCAAGAGTATCGCACAGGAAGTCATCACGGTTCCATTCAACGACATCGAACCATTTAAAGCAGCAATGGAAAAATGGGGAGATCAAATTGCAGCAGTCCTCGTGGAACCCATCGTAGGGAACTTCGGAATTGTAGAACCTAAAGAAGGCTTTCTTGAGCAAGTGAATGACATTGCTCATAATGCCAGTTCCCTTGTCATTTATGATGAAGTCATCACGGCATTCCGATTCATGTACGGAGGAGCTCAGGATATGTTAAAGGTAAAGCCTGACTTAACGGCACTAGGGAAAATCATCGGCGGCGGTCTTCCAATCGGAGCTTACGGCGGAAAGAAAGAAATCATGGAACAGGTCGCCCCGTTAGGTCCTGCCTATCAAGCAGGTACAATGGCAGGAAATCCCGCTTCCATCCTTTCAGGAATTGCCTGCCTTGAAGTATTAAAAGAAGAAGGCGTGTATGAGAAACTTGATAAACTCGGTGAAGTGCTTGAAAAAGGGATCCTCACTGCAGCTGAAAAACATAACACACCGATCTCCATAAACAGATTGAAAGGAGCTCTCACACTTTACTTTACTACAGAAAAAGTGGAGAACTATGAGCAAGCGGAAGCAACAGATGGGGAAATGTTTGCCAGGTTCTTTAAGCTGATGCTGAATCAGGGAATCAATCTTGCTCCTTCTAAATATGAGGCATGGTTCCTTACAACTGCTCATACTGAACAGGATATACAGGAGACGATCGAAGCTGTCGATCGTGCATTTGCACAATTATAATAACAGAACCTAAAGACTGCCCCACCTGCGTGGGGCAGTCTTTAGGTTTTTTTGTAGAATAACTCTTCCCTTCCTGGCATATCTATTCATTTGGTTGAAGAATTCCGTTGCCCTGCTTTGTTTATTCCCTTCCTCAAAAAGGTACATATTTTGTAGAAACATATTTAAATTTCCCTATTGATATTGCTTGTAAGTACATGTATAGTACAGTATTGTTTATAAATACGTTACACAAGAAAGGATCCTAATTCCATGAAACTTGGTGCTCGCATCCTTAAAACGGGAATTGCGATTGTATTAGCTTTACTTGTATCTCAGCTATTGAATATACCGTCTCCAGTGTTTGCTGGAATCGCGGCAGTGTTTGCCGTTCAGCCCACCATTTATCGCTCTTATCTATCGATTATCGAACAGATTCAAGCGAACCTGATAGGTGCTGGGATTGCCGTTATTTTTGTTCTCTTATTCGGCAGTAATCCTCTTATTGTAGGTCTCGCTGCTGTCATAGCCATTGCCATCATTCTTAAATTAAAGCTGCAAAACACGATCGGCCTGGCCCTTGTAACGCTGATCGCGATTATGGAAGTGACGGATGAGGATTTTATTCAATTTGCATTTATCCGTTTCTCAACCATTATGATAGGTGTATTTTCATCTTTCATTATTAACTTGATCTTCCTGCCGCCAAAATACGAAACGAAGCTTTACCATAAAATATCTGATTCTACAGAAGAAATCTTAAAGTGGATTCGATTAAGTTCAAGACACGCAACAGAGTTCCATCTCTTGAAAAAAGATTTGGAGCGCATTAAAGAAAAGCTAATAAAGGTCGATCAATTGTATCTTCTCTATAAAGAAGAACGGGATTATTTCAAGAAAAATTCGATTGTCAAAAGTCGTAAGCTTGTGATTTTCCGTCAGATGATTTCATCAACGAATCGAAGCTTTGACATCTTGAAGCGGTTGAACCGGTATGAAAATGAAATTTTTCAGTTGCCGGATGAATTACGTGGAGTGATCAAGGGACAGCTTGATTGTCTCCTTACTTACCACGAACAGCTTCTATTGAAGTTCCTGGGTAAGATGCATCCGCATACTGAGTCAGAAGCTCAACAGGATGTGTGCATGCATCGAAAAGAACTGATGAATATTATGATCCAGGAAGTAAAACAGCATAGTAAAGATGATAATATTCATAATTTCCATCTGCTTCATATTTTCTCGGCTATATTTGAATACGATGAGCATTTAGAGCACTTAGAAAAACTTATTACAAGCTTTCAATCGTATCATAAAGAAGAAAATGAAGTGATGATCGGGGAAGAAGAAGAATAAATTGATAAAAAACGGAGCAAAGGATGTGATAACCTTTGCTCCGTTTTTTGTTCTATTTAGTTTTTCATTTTAGGATCAAGGGCATCCCGAAGTCCGTCCCCCATCAAGTTGAATCCCAGTACCGTCAGCATGATGGCAAGTCCCGGGAAGATCATTGTCCACGGAGCTTGCAGCATGAACGTACGTGCATCAGCCAGCATTTTTCCCCATTCGGGTTGCGGGGCTTGTGCTCCTAAACCAAGGAAGCCAAGTGCCGCGGCTTCGATTATAGCAGTCGCAATGGCAAGAGTTCCTTGTACAATGATCGGCGCCATACTGTTAGGAAGGATATGACTCAATAGAATACGGCTATCTTTCATCCCAATGGCTTTCGCAGCCATCACATACTCTTCCTGCTTTACACTCAACACCCGTGACCGAATGAGTCGCCCAAAGTTAGGTATATTGATAATCGCAATGGCAATTAAAGCATTTCTCAGGGATGGCCCAAGAGCAGCTACAACAGCTATCGCTAACAGGATACTTGGAAATGCAAGCATGATATCAAAGATTCGTGAGATAATCGTATCCACCCATCTTCCATAATAACCTGCCACGATTCCCAGCAGACTTCCTACTACTGCGGAACCGATTACTGCAAAGAAGCCTACCCATAATGAAATTCGTGCCCCATAAATAATTCTGGACAATATATCCCGTCCAAAGTCATCTGTCCCGAGCCAATGTTCAGAAGATGGAGCCTGCAGTCTTTTCGATAAATCTTGTTCATTGATGCCTTGTGGTGCAATGACTGGTGCAGCAATGGCTAAGACGACAAAGAAAAGCACGATAAAAAATCCGACTAAAGCGATTTTGTTTTTTCGAAAGCTTTTCCACGCTTCCTTCCAGGGAGAAACCGTTTCCTCCTGCAGGGAAGGATGAAGCTCCTTTTGCGGTTCTGCTAATTCTGCCATGAGAGTTCACCTCTTTCTTCTATTGATGTTAGTTGTATTTAATGCGCGGATCGACAGCAGCATATAGTAAATCAACGATTAAGTTGATTGTGACAAAGATCGTTGCCACTACGAGAATGCCTGACTGTACGACAGGATAATCACGGAAGCCGATCGCTTCATAAATATAACGACCAATACCAGGCCATCCAAAGATCGTCTCTGTCAATATCGCTCCACCTAATAGGAGCCCCATCTGCAGACCGATTACCGTCAATACTGGAATAATGGCATTTTTAAGAGAATGCTTGTACACAACCCAGAACATTTTCAGACCTTTTGCACGAGCAGTTCGAATGTAATCCGAACGCATGACCTCAAGCATACTTGAACGGGTCATTCGGGCAATGATCGCCATAGGAATCGTGGCAAGCGCAATCCCCGGAAGGATCAGATGCCTCAGCACTTCACCTAATTGATCGAAACGTCCTTGTATGATGGTGTCTATAATATAGAGATTCGTAATAGCATCGATCGGATTACGAATGTTTTCCCTTCCTGTGGTTGGAAGCCAGTCAAGTTGAATACCAAAGATCCACTGTTCCATCAAACCAAGCCAGAAGATCGGCATAGACACCCCGACCAAAGCCAGTATCATGGCCGTATAATCAAACCATGAGTTCTGGAACCATGCACTGATGATACCCGCATTCACCCCAATGACCACGGCAATGATGATCGCTACAATCGCCAATTCCGCTGTCGCAGCCAAGTATGGCCATATTTCACTTGAAACTTCTGTTTTTGTACGAATAGAGCTGCCTAAATCACCTGTTAAAAGGCCTTTTAGATACTCAAAATATTGAACATACCAGGCATTATCAAGACCTAACTGTGTTCTTAGCTGTTCAATGGCTTCTTTTGAAGCCTGTTGACCCAGGATCACTTGGGCAGGGTCTCCAGGTATCGCCCGAATAATAAAGAAGACAATAAAGGTCATCCCTAATAATACGGGTACTAATTGAAGTAATCTTCGTATGGTGTATTGAAACATTTTGTTCACCTCTCTGAAAGGAGATTCTAGTATTCTTGGAAGCTTGCATAAATCGTTTTCATATTACATGCTTGTCGGGGCTGGCCAAGCCGCCTCCGCTTTTCTTTTGTCCAGCTACGGCGGCTAGCCCCTCGAGGTCATAAGTCAATCTTGCCCCAAAGGCAAAAAGCGCCTTTCGTGCAAGCTCGCCTTATGCTTGTCGGGGCTGGCCAAGCCGCCTCCGCTTTTCTATGTACAAAGGGGAGACTCAAAGTCATCTCCCCTAGGTTGAATCTTATTAAAACTATTCCATGTCTACTGCACCTAAGAAGTCAGATCCGGTTGGATGCGGTTTAAAATTCTTTACAGCCGCACTACCAGCTAATAATGGTGTAGAGTGAGCCAGAGGTACCCAAGGAGCATCCTCATGGATGATTTCCTGAGCCTGCTTGTACATCTCTTCACGTTTTGCTTGATCTGTTTCAGATTGAGCTGCAATTAATAATTCATGAAGCTCATCATTGCTGTAGTAAGTGTAGTTATTGCTTCCGATATTGTCTTTATCAAGTAATACATATAGGAAGTTATCTGCATCACCGTTGTCACCAGTCCATCCAAGTAAGAACGCATCCGCTTCACCGTTACGGGCTTTTTCTAAGTATGTCGCCCACTCGTAAGATACGATTTTCGCTTTTACTCCTACTTCTTGAAGATCTGCCTGAATCGCTTCAGCTACTTTTTGTCCATCCGGCATGTATGGACGTGGAACAGGCATTGCCCATAATTCCATTTCAAATCCATCTTCGAGTCCTGCTTCAGCAAGGAGTTCTTTTGCTTTTTCAGGATTGTATTCGTATCCTTCAAGCGCCTCATTGTAACCACCAATAACTGGAGGCATTGGGTTTTTCGCTACTTCTGCTCTTCCTTCGAAGAATGCGTCAATGATTTCCTGCTTGTTGATTGCATAGTTAATTGCTTGACGTACTTTTGGATTATCAAAAGGTTTACGAGTCGATGTTAACCCTAAGTATCCAACGTTCATAGAAGGACGTTCGAACAATTGTAATTGGTCGTTACCTTCAACTTGAGCTGCATCACTTGGATTAACACCATCAGCTAGATCAATTTCTCCAGAAACAAGCGCATTTAGACGGGCAGAGTTTTCCGGAATTGACTTAAAGACAACCTGGTCCAGCTTAGGCAGTCCTTCTTTCCAATAGTTCTCATTTTTCACTAGGACGATTTTGTCATTACGCTTCCACTCCTGGAATTTGAATGGGCCAGTACCAGCATCAGTCGGTGCTTCACCCAATTTGTCTCCAAGCTCATCAAGTGCTGTAGGACTTACAATCGCAAACGGACTCATCGCAATGTTCTTTAAGAACGGAGCCTGAGGGCGCTTAAGAACAAACTCAACTGTATTCTCATCAACCGCTTTTACTTCATTGATAACGTGACCTTCATCACCTTTAAATCCACCAAACATAGATTTATAGTAGTAGAATGCTTCTTCATTACCATTCATCCAACGCTCGAAGTTCTTCACTACTGCGTCAGCATTGAAATCTGTACCATCTTGGAATTTAACACCTTCACGAAGTGTGAACGTATACGTTAACCCGTCTTCAGATACCTTCCACTCTTCAGCTAATCCTGGATTTGGTTCTGTATCCTGCTCACCAAATTCAACTAAAGTTTCGAAGATATTCTTTGTTACTTTAAATGATTCTCCATCTGTAACCGCAGCAGGATCAAGTGCTACTGAGTCCCCCCCGCGACCAAAGATCAATACTTTTGGATCGCTGCTATCTTTACTGTCGCTGCCTTCGCCTGAAGAGCTTTCATTTCCTCCACATCCGTAAAGAACAGATGATACGAGTAGGATGAGCAGCATTAAAATTGACCAGCTTTTTTTTCTCAACTAAATCCCCTCCTGAATAATGTTTATATACTTATGAGACTTGTCTTCTAGTAAAGATGACAAGCTACATAATGCCCTGGTTGGTGTTCCTTGAATTCCGGCACTTTCTGTTTACAGATCTCCGTTGCATGTGGACATCTGGTGTGAAATGTACACCCACTTGGCGGGTTGGACGGACTCGGAATGTCCCCCTGCAAGAGAATCGTTTCCCTTTTGAAATCAGGATCCGGTACTGGTACCGCTGATAGAAGTGCCTGGGTGTATGGATGAAGCGGTTTTTCATAAAGTGTTTCACTATTACTCAGTTCTACCATTTTTCCGAGGTACATCACGCCTACCCGGTCACTTATATGTCTAACTACACCTAAATCATGCGCAATGAAGATATAGGTGAGTCCGAACTCTTTTTGCAAATCCTGCATCAGGTTCAGCACCTGTGACTGAATGGATACGTCAAGAGCTGAAACAGGCTCATCAGCTATTATGAGCTTTGGTTTCGTCATCAAGGCCCTCGCGATACCGATCCGCTGCCTTTGTCCACCACTGAATTGATGTGGATAACGTTTCGCATGATAGCTGCTTAACCCGACAATATTGAGTAGTTCATGAACCCTCTTCTTTCTTTCCTTTGCTGAACCCATTCCATGAACCTTTAATGGTTCTTCTAGAATTTGTTCAACAGTATGCCTTGGATTCAAGGAAGCAAAAGGATCCTGAAAGACCATTTGCATCTCCCTGCGAATCTTCCTCATTTCTGAGTTTGATAGACTTGTAAGTTCTCGTTCTTCGAATGTCACTTTCCCTTCGGATGGATCGATGAGTCTCATAAGCATCCTGCCAGTCGTCGACTTGCCACAACCGCTTTCTCCTACGATTCCCAGTGTTTCTCCTTTATTCACGGTAAAAGATACCCCGTCTACTGCTTTTACCGAACTGACAGGTCTTCCGAGAATTCCTCCTGTAATCGGAAAGTGTTTCTTAAGATTCTCAACCTTTAGCAACGGTTCCATCATAAACTCCCTCCCCCACTTCATCGAACAGGAAGCATCGTGTGCAATGTCCTTGTGATGTTTCATATAATTCCGGTGTTTCAACTAAACAGCGATCGAAGGCATATTCACAGCGGGCTGCAAATCGGCATCCTGTCTTAATGGACCCCGGTTTCGGAACATTCCCCTGAATCGAGTGTAGTCGCTGCTGCTTGATTCTCATATCCGGTACGGATTGAATAAGGCCTTTCGTGTAAGGATGCTGAGGGTTTTTAAAGATTTCTTCTACTTTCCCCTCTTCCACCACTTTACCTGAGTACATAACGACCACTCGTTCACATGTTTCAGCTACAACTCCTAAATCATGAGTAATCAAGAGGACCGCTGTATTCAATTCTTTATTTAATCGTTTCATCAATTTTAAAATTTGGGCCTGAATCGTCACGTCAAGAGCGGTGGTCGGCTCGTCTGCTATCAACACACGTGGATCACAAACCATTGCCATGGCGATCATGACCCTTTGTCTCATACCGCCTGAAAGCTGATGGGGGTATTCCTTGATAAGCTCTTCAGATCTCGGTAAACCGACCATCTTCATAATTTCAACCGCTTTATCTCTTGCTTGTTTCTTTCCAACCTTAGTATGTATTCGTATTGCTTCGGTTAATTGGTCACCTATAGTAAAAACAGGGTTTAAAGATGTCATTGGCTCTTGGAAGATCATCGCTATATCATTGCCCCGGATATCTCTCATTCGCTTTTCAGATGCTTTTGTCAGATCTTCATCTTTATACAGAATCTTTCCACCTACTATTTTCCCCGGTGGTTTCGGTACCAGGCCCATAATGGATAGGGATGTAACACTTTTACCACATCCACTTTCCCCAACGATCCCGAGCACCTCTCCTTCATTCACATGAAAGCTAACTCCATCGACTGCAGGAACTTCTCCGTCATCAGTAAAAAAGGAGGTCCTCAAATCTTCCACTTTTAGTAAAGGACGCGCTTCGCTCATTCAAATCCTCCTCTTGAAACTATCTCTCTTTTCTTAATAGTGCTTATTTTCTAAATTTTATATGTTTCTTATTATACAAGATGTTACAAATGTTGCAATCTATTTTCAGAATTTTTCTACATAATTTGTTTATGCTCTTTCATTCCTAATTCAATTCAATATATGTCCAATTATCCTTTTCATTCCTTCCAGATAAAGTTATTTAGTCCTACTTCTTTCACCTAACACCTGAAATAAGTTTGATATTTTTTTTAGAAAAACAAAAAAAATCATGACTTTTATCACATATATCGTGATAAGTCATGACTTTCTTGGTTTATTGATCGAGCTGCTGTACTTGAAAGAGTTTATAGTAATGACCCTGTTTTGACATCAGCTCTTCATGTGTACCCATTTCGACAACTTCTCCGTGCTCCATATGAATGATTCTGTCAGCATGGGTGATCGTTGATAATCGATGAGCGACTATGAAGGTCGTTCGATCTTTTGCCAGGATTTCAAGAGATTCCTGGATAAGGTGTTCGCTTTCCAGATCAAGGGCTGACGTAGCTTCATCCAGGATGAGGATCGGTGGATTTTTAAGGAACACCCTGGCAATCGCGACACGTTGCTTCTGTCCTCCAGATAGTTTCACACCTCGTTCTCCTACTTTCGTGTCATAGCCTTGAGGTAATTTCATGATGAAATCATGTGCATTTGCCGCCTTGGCAGCTTCTATTACTTCTTCATCCGTCGCATCAGGATTACCGAATTTAACATTCATCTTGACCGATTCACTAAAGAGAATATTGTCCTGAAGCACCATTCCGATATTGTCTCGCAATGACCTCACCTGAAATCTTCTGATGTCTGTTCCATCTAAAAGAATTTCACCATCTGTGACATCATAAAAACGGGGAATAAGACTGACGAAGGATGATTTTCCTCCACCGCTCATGCCGACCAGAGCGACGGTTTCCCCCGTTTTAATATCAAGGTTGAGATTACGCAGTACCTCTTCCTCTTCAGATTCATAGCGAAAGGAAACATTTTTAAAATGAATATCTCCGCGTACATTTTTACAAGGAATCGCACCTGGTTCATCATCAATATCATACTTTTCATCCATGAACTCAAATACACGATCCATGGAAGCAATCGATTGAGTCAAGGTTGTAGAAGAATTCACCAGTCGTCTAAGCGGACCATAGAGACGATCGATATATGCAATAAAGGCAGCCATTGTCCCAATGGTCAGATCACCATTAATAACTTGCAGGCCCGCATATCCAATGATGATTAACGGAGAAATATCCGTAATGGTATTCACAACCGCGAACGCTTTCGCATTCCAGCTTGTTTGCTTTAAGGCCTTCGTTAAGAAATTGCTATTTTGATCCTGAAACTGTTTTTGTTCATAATCTTCGACTGCAAAACTCTTGATGACAGCCATTCCTTGAACTCTTTCGTGCAAATGGCTTTGAACTTCTGCCAATGCCTGAGAACGGTCTCTCGTCAATCCTCTAAGTCTTCCAAAGAAATAACGGACAGAGAAAGCATAGAAAGGAAATGCAATAAGAGAAACAAGTGTTAACGAGACATCCATCGTAAACATGATGGACAGAGCAATGACAATGGTAGCAGCATCCAGCCATAGATTCATCAGACCGGTGATCACGAAATTCTTCGTTTGCTCAACGTCATTGATGACCCTGGAAATGACTTCCCCTGCTCTTGTATTTGAATAATACTTAAAGCTGAGTCGCTGAATATGTGAAAACAAATGATCCCTTAAGTCATACAAGATCTTGTTTCCCGTCCATTGAGCAAAGTATTGTCGATAATACTCTACAGGCGGTCTTACCAGTAAGAAAAGGCCAAGCATGATCCCCATGATCATCAGTAATTGATTTGTCTTTTCTTTCGAGGATAAGCCCGAAGCCCCTACTATATCATCAATGACATATTTGATTAAAATCGGGATTAATAAGGGGATGGTAAATTTAATAATACCTATAATTAATGTACCAATAATTTGCCACCGATAAGGCTTTACAAATTGAAGGTAGCGTTTGATACTATCCAAGTGATTACTCCTTTCTAAGATGTGAGTATTTATTTTGCCCCAATAAAAAGGGATGACCCTGTATGGAACGCAGCAATGTTCCTCTTCAAGTCCTTTCAGGAAATGAAAAGGGTTGCTCCTTACTGGGTCAGCCCTTTAATGCCTATAAAGTTTTCCAGCTGTGTTACCCCCTGTGAGTCAGATAACGCTCGTACCAAATGTCAATAAAGTCAGGAGCAAAAGGCCCTTTTCTTTGTCGGATCCAGCGAACAAGCTTGTCGACATTTCGCTTCAGGATGTGATCGATTACATCCGGGTAACCGTACAACTTGCGATGAGCTTCATACTCATCCTCATCCAGCAATGTATATGTCATATCAGGAAACACTTTAATATCCAAGTCGTAATCGATATACTTGATCGCTTCATGATCATATACAAATGGTGAGCTCAAATTACAATAATAATAAATACCGTCCTCACGAATCATACAAATAATATTAAACCATAGCTCTGAATGAAAATAGCATATTGCCGGTTCACGGGTCATCCACGTTCTACCGTCTGATTCCGTCACCATCGTTCGATCATTTCCACCGATTATCTGATTGCTTGTTCCTTTCAGAACCGTCGTCTCATTCCATATCCGGTGAATTTTTCCATCATGCTTAAAGCTATGTATTTGTACTGATTTTCCTTCAGTGGGAACCGCCATCGTATCCCCTTCTTTCATTTCAAAATTACCCTTATATATACTTATCTATTCTATCATTATAACGTTTCCTCAGAAAATTTAAAACAAAAGGGCTATCCTTAAAGAAAAAATCCTTTAAGAATCGCCCGGTTCATGTTCAATAATGGGATTTATCATTAATATCTTTTTATGTTGTAACGCTGTTTTGTTCCTTTTGATAAGAGCGAATCACTTCATCGGTTTGTTTTTGAAACATTTTTTGAATCTCTTTAAGATCCTTCTTTTTTGAAGCAATCTCTCTCTTAATAGATTCAACCTTCGTCATCTCTTGAAGCTGGAGAAGTTCCTCTTCAAGCTCTTGACAACGTTCGATCTCAGACTGAAGATATAACAACTTATCCATCGTCTCCAACTGCTCTGTTACCAACTCATTAAACCGTTGCTGCATCACTTCCACCACTCCTCTAAACAAGCTCTCCTAAACATTCTCCCTTCTACCCCCAAACCCTTTGACAACTTCTGTCACAATCCCACCAGTTTTGTCGAGGTGGAGGGGCGGATCTCGATAGGAAATAGTTATGTTGATTAGATTGATGGAAGATCAGTCCCTTATTGATTGAAGAATTGAAAGGTCCGTCCCTCAAAATGATGCCCAAACCGAAAAAGCACCCAACCTAGTGGGTGCTTTTTCCATCAAGATAATTCAATTATTGTTGTTGTTGACCATATTTACCAGAAGCTTTCGCTTTGTTAGCTTCTGCTTGTTGGTTTTGTTGCTTCACGTGTTGTGCTGCAGTTGTTTCTGAAGCGAACTCAGTACCGAATTGTTGTTGCTGAGTTTCACCAGCTTGTGCGTTTTGTTGTTTTACGTGTTGAACGTTAGTTCCAGCTTGAGTTTTGTTTGGTTGTTTTGCCATTATAATCACCTCCACGCTTATTAAGATAACCAAGCGTGGATTTCACTATTCCGAATTTTTCAGGAAAAACATTCCACTAAACGAGTAGTGAGCGGCCGCCATCGACGATGATGGTTTGACCTCTGATCATGGAAGAATCGTCTGAAACGAGGAACATCACTGACTTCACAAGATCATCAATTTCCACCATTCGTCCCGCAGGTGTTTTACTGCGGGCATCTTCGAGAAGCTCTTCACGATTAGGGAAATGCTTGAGTGCATCTGTATCGATCGCTCCACCGGAAACTGCATTTACGATTATGTCACGCGGTGCAAGCTCAACTGCAAGATAACGCGTTAATGCTTCAACTGCAGCTTTTGAAACTCCCACAGTTGTATAATTGTCTAAATAGCGGATGGATCCCAATGAGCTTATGCTTACGATGCGTCCGCCCTTATCCATTAACTTTGCGGCTTCCTGGGCACAGAATAGTAGTGCCTTACTGTTAATGTTCATCGTCCAATCCCAATGAGATTCTTCAAGTTCCATGACTGGACGAAGAACCCCGGATGCTGCGTTACTTACCAATACATCCAAACGGCCGAACTCATCTTTGATTTGTTCGAACATAGATTTGATTTTATCGACGTCTCCTACATTTGCCCGTACGACAAATGCTTTTCGTCCCAACTTTTCAACCTGTTCAGCCGTTTCAAGTGCACCTTTTTTACTCCGTGCATAATTGACGACGATATCGTAACCTTTTTCTGCTAGTTGAATCGCTATTTCCCGCCCAAGTCCGCGGCTGCTTCCTGTGACTAATGCTACTTTTTGACTCATTTTGATCATCCTTTCAATTTCATTTTTCCATTTGGTGTAAAGCATAATCAGGCCTTGAACATGCACACTAATAAGAGCATGTCAGTTAAATGGAGGAATGAGTTATGTATGTAGGTAGAGATATGACAGAGCTTTCAATGATTCCTAAAAATGAATGGGAGAAAAGCGAGCTCGCTTTCTTTCATCATTCACTACAACAAATAGTACCCTATTTGAACGCAGAAGGACAATCGATTCATCGAGAAATTGTCGAAGAAATTGAAAACCGCGGCGGATTGAATCGTGGCGAAGCCGATTATACTCACGGCACAAAGGTTAGTTACGATTAAGATGATAATATATACAAAGAGCAACCAACCCGGCTGCTCTTTTTTATTTCTGTAGTATTCCTACTCGGGCTTCCTTCCAAATTTTCTGATGGGAAACGGGAAAGGCATATTTCTCTAATTCATCGGTCGTAACGGCAATCAGGTCGGTGGCATCGAGAGTAATGCTGTCGATAGAACCAACATATACTTCAATATCCCAAACTATGTGAGAGAATATATGCTGGATTTTCGTGACAACCCCTGCTTTTAATGAGCAATCTACCTTGTATTCTTCCTCCATTAAATCAAGCAATTGCTTTCGGCCACTGCTTGAATTTCCAACTTCAAAATTAGGGAATTCCCATAAATTAGCGAGCAGCCCTTTACTCGGGCGTTTGTGGATAACTACTCGATCATCTTCCGTAAACAGAACGGCTGCCGCCATATTCATTTTACGTGCAGATTTCTTTTTCGATTTAATTGGCAGTTCTGTTTGCACTCCTTCTTCAAATGCTTGACAGTGCTCCCGGACAGGACATAATAAGCAGGATGGGGATGTCGGTGTGCAAATCAGTGCTCCAAGCTCCATCAGTGCTTGATTGAAGTAGGAGGGGTTCTCTTCAGAAATTAAATTTTTGACGGCTTGTTCAAATACCTTGCGTGAAGCAGGTTTGGCAATATCGAGCCAGATGGAGAGGATCCTTGAAAATACCCTCATGACATTTCCGTCGACAGCAGGCTCCGGTTTGCTGTAGGCAATACTCAAAATCGCCCCAGCAGTGTATGGTCCCACACCTTTTAATGACGATATTTCTTTCGGTGTATCCGGGACGATTCCTTCATACTTTTCACTCACTTCTTTTACAGCAGATTGAAGATTTCTGACTCTCGAATAATATCCGAGTCCTTCCCATGCTTTCAGCACATCTTCTTCGTCTGCTGTAGCCAGAGCATCTATGGTAGGAAATTTCTCGATGAATCGGTTAAAATAAGGTATGACCGTATCCACTCTTGTTTGCTGAAGCATGATTTCAGATACCCACACTTTATATGGATCTTGATCTCTCCTCCATGGAAGATCGCGCTGTTCTCTTGAAAACCATGATAGTAAATTATTCTGGAACTCCTCACGGTTGATGGTTTGTAAATGTTTTAATGGTTCTTCAGTCAATTTTGTACCTCCAGGATGTTAAATGTTACGTTTAATAGGGAATAAATAATTAAGGCTGGGTTTTTAAGCCAACAAGGTTTATTTCTTTTAACCCTCCACAAATACATTCGTCTAATAATCCAAATAATAAATGACGACGGGAAGTCCGTAAACGTTTCAAAACATGGAAATGGGATTCCGTTGGCACAATAAACCGTTCGATGTAACGATTAGAGTCGGCTTCAGACTTTTCCCATTTGATATTACAGGCGTCGTATTGCGGTAATGTCTCTACTATATTGTTCATAATCTGCTTATATTGAGGTTGGAAGTTTGGTCTTATTTCATATTCTAAGTAAATGTGTAAAGTGTTTTTCATTGAAATAAACTCCTTTTAACCATATCATGTTCAAAAATGAATACAAGTCATAAAGAAAACAAAGAAATGCGAGCCAAGGGAGGACTTTTTTTGGATACAGGCACTCATATCGTCATGGGTTTCGCTCTAGGGGGCTTAGCCACCCTGGATCCCGTTGTTGCTGAAAGTGCAGCCACTTCTCAAAGTGTGCTGATTGCAGCAGTCATCGGCTCTCAAATACCAGACATTGATACCGTTTTGAAATTACGCAATAATGCCGTTTATATACGTCATCACCGAGGCATCACCCATAGCATTCCAGCCGTTGCTTTTTGGCCGCTTTTAATTGTCGCTTGTCTTTATCCATTTTTCCCGGGGGCAGATTTGCTTCATTTATGGATTTGGACATTTGTGGCCGTATTCCTCCATGTATTTGTCGACATTTTCAACGCCTATGGGACCCAGGCAATAAGGCCGATTTCGTCGAGATGGGTCGCTTTAGGGGTCATTAACACGTTTGACCCGATTATTTTCGGGATTCATATTGGGGGATTGATCCTTTGGGGCATAGGATTACCACCCGGAAAGACCTTTTTGGTCATGTACATTGTGATTTTTGCTTATTATGTATTGAGGTTTCAAGTTCAAAAAGCTGTGAAAAATGCGGTGAAGAGAAGAATCCCTAAAGCAGAAAAAATCATCGTTTCACCTACGATTCGATTTTTCCAATGGCGCCTTGCGATTGTGACTAAGGAACATTATTATGTCGCACGGGCATTCAGACGGTCGATTACGATTTTTGATAAATTTGAACGTATACCGATTCCTGAAAATCCAGTAATCCACGCTGCTAAGAAAGATAAAAATCTCGCAGCCTTTCTTTCATTTTCCCCGGTTTTCCGCTGGGAATTGGACGAATACGATGATCACTTTGAAGTACGCTTCATCGATCTTCGCTACAGAAATAATGGACACTATCCCTTTGTCGCCCTGGTACAGCTCGACAAAGACCTGAACATCGTCAGCTCCTACACAGGATGGGTCTTCAGCGAAGAAAAACTCCGCTCAAAAGTCGACATCGACATTTTAATCGATTAAAGCAGTGAGGGACGGACCTTTTCAAGGTCCGTCCCTCATCACTTTAATGCACTAAATCATCATCTTTGTCGTCGATCAGGTGTTTGTATTTAGGGTTTTGTGCAGCAAATTCGTGGATTTGTTCTCCGTATGTATTGACCCATTGGCGAACGACTTTTTCCGTTACTGCTTTCCCTTTATAATCATAACCTGCTTTTGCGTATGTTGCTTCAAAATCTTCCCAAACAAGTTCGATCCAGGTTCTCGCTTTTTCATACGAGAGCTTTTTATTTTTTTCAATTAACAATTGTGTTAATTCGTGGAATGTTGACTCCATTTTGTCTCCTCCTTTTCCATATATTTAACCCCCGCTTTTATGATAATGTACACCGATTCACCCATACTATTAGTACGTGGTTAAGCTTAGTTGTGAACCTTTGCTTCTTCACGGTATGAGTCAGAAAATTCACCTTTTAGGAGGCACTTTATGCGAAATAAAACGACAGGGTTCCCTAACATGAATAACAATAAATTCGAAGGTGAACCGAGAGCTAAAGCGGAATTTGCATCTAAAAGGGCTAACGGCACCATCAATACCCATCCTCAAGAACGTATGAAAGCTTCTGGAGAAAGAGATCACGACTCACTTTAATGAAGTGAAATTTGTTTAGGGGGTAGTTACGATGGCAAACATGAAAAACAACTTTTACCGAAATAAGTACAGTAGTCCATTTAACAAGGCATTCTACAACCCAAAGCATGCCCATTCCCAAGCTAATGGACAAACCACACAAACTCAAGACTTAATCATCCTAGAGAACCAGACACGCAAGCGTTCCTAGACTGATTCCGAGGTCCGTCCCTATTGACGGACCTCTTCATTATTTCTTTTCTCCAGCTAAAAGGGAGATAGGAAGAGCTTCTTCTTTTCCATCGCCACCCAAGCGATATCCCCAGGCGAATACTCCGTTTAAGTAGTCCACTTTGAAATATGTACCGGGATCCCCTTCTATCGCGTAGATTCCACCAGGCTTATAGCTATCAGGATCCATTAAATAAGACTGTGCCATAAGAGCCTTCCGCTCCAATACGGCAAACTCATTCACAATACCCAGCTGTTCAGCTTTTCTCGCCTTCTCTTTCAACGAAGCAATTTCCTGCTTCAGCTCGTGCTCCGTCATCTCACTATATCTTCTCTCTTGTTCCATTCTTCATCACCTCTACTAATAGTAGTATAGAGAAAATGATACAATAAGAAAAGCGGAAGCGGCTTGGTCAGCCCTGACAAGCATATGAAGGGCCCTTACTCCAAGATAATTATCTAACCAAATTCACCAGAAAGGATGACACCATCATGAAAACAGCCATCATCACAGGCGGAGGATCCGGCCTTGGAAAAGAATTAGGAAAACTGCTTAGCCAGAATGGATATCATATCTTCCTTCTTGGCCGAACGGAAGACCGATTAAAAGAAGCTGCATCAGAAATTGAAAGCATGGGCGGACAGGTTTCATTTGCCACGTTGGATATTCGTTCAACTCATGACATTCAACAATTTGGCAAACATTATCTTAATGATTATAATGTTGAATTACTCATACATAACGCAGGGGTAGGCTATTTCGGCTCCTTCAAGGATTCAGACGATGAGGAATTAGTAAGCATGTTTGAAACAAATGCACTGGGTCCCATTCGACTTACCAAGGCACTTCTGAATCGACTTGATCCAGGGAGCAGTACAATCATTAACATTATTTCAACAGCTGGTCTTAGAGGTAAAAAGAACGAATCATTGTATGTAGCGAGCAAGTTTGCCCTCAGAGGATTTGGTGAAAGTTTACAGAAGGAGTACGAAGATTCGAATCTTCGCATCGTGAATGCATATATGGGTGGGATGGATACCCCATTCTGGGAGAACAGTGACCATATCAGTGATCCTTCAAGGCTGCGCTCTCCTAAAGAAGTTGCGGAATTTATTATGAATGAATACAAAGAAAAAGACGAAATCGTCATTGAATCTAAAAAATAAACCTAAATAGAGGCTGGGACAAAACTAAAATCCACCAAATAAAGACGAACATTTCAGTGTAGGCACTTAATAGCGCTAATGATTTCCGTGCAAGACTTCGCTTTCCGCGGGTAGCCCGTGATCCTCCTCGGCAAGCCTGCGGGGTCTCACATAAGCTCCTCTTCCCGCAGGAGTCTTCGTCTTGCACTCCAATCAACCGCTAGAAAGAGCTACAACTAAATGTCCATTTGAACAAATTAAAAACCCGAACTAATTTGCCACTTAAAATGAATTAGTTCGGGTTTTAGTTAGGCTAAAACACTTTTGTCAATTATGGAGCAAACGGGAAGAACATAAAGGCCACAACAAATAATAAAACAGGCACAAAAAATACAGCGAAGACATCAATCACCACGACAAATGCCATCCACACCCAGCGGATACCGTCTTTTCTTTTGAGAAACTGCTGGATCATCCGGATGTTCACGAGGATGAGGAAGATTGCCACCCCTAAGAGAAAAAATGGCATCACCCATTTTCCCATGGTTTCGGCGTACCCTTGGTTATACCATTCTTGCTTCCCCAGAGTATAGAATCCGGTTTGGACTTTAATGATGATTTCACCACTGATAAATAGTGCGGCTGCCCCCACGATAATTCCACCTGTGTAAAACTTGAATTTTTTAGTCGTACCGATGAGAAGCAGAAGTGTTAAACCAGCAAACAGAAGCGTGAAAATCTCCACAGGAATTCCCCCTTGTCATACCCCTATAGTTCAATCTATCTTGAAAACATCAAATCATTCTTCGTTTTCTTTTAGTTCTTCCAAAAGTCTTTCGATGTCCTCCATAGAGAAACCTTTTCGATACAAGGTCTGTTTCATTTTCTGGACATACTCGTATCCCTCATACTTTGAACTCAGCTTTCTATGAGCCTTTAATCCTTGGTGATAGACGGCATCCCATTTTTCATCGTCATCCCGATCAGATTCTACTGTCTCCCAGACAATTTTCATGACAGAACCCGGATATCCTTTTCGCATCAAATTCTGCTCAATTTTTTGCTTGGCGATCATCTTTGAATCTTTCCGGTATTTTTGAAGGAGTTTTTCGGTGAGACATACCGCTTTATCCACCTGCTTCTCTTCGGTAAATGGAGAAAGAGCCTCTTCGATATAAGGGTCATCCACCCCTTTTCTCCTTAATTCCCCCCGAATCCAGGTCGGCCCCTTATCAGAGGTATTCATGTGAGTCCCGACAAATGCTTGAGCGAATTCTAAATCATTGATGTATTTAATATCATTTAATTTATGAATCACTTCCTGTATGACGCCATCTTCAGGATCACCTTCTTGTAAATGGTCCCTGATTTCTTTTTCCGTACGCATGCGATAGGCTAAATACTGAATGGCTTTATTGAATGCTTTTTTCACATCGTCTTCGTATTGAAGCTCCGAAATCTCAAGCTCATCCACTTCCAAACCTTTTCTAAGCTGGAACTTCGCCAGTACTGCTTCATCGACACTGAAGGCATATTTTCCATCTATAAATAAATTGTAACGCTCATCGTTCTTTACTTGCTTCGTTATTTTCGTAATCTTGCCCATTTTTTCCACCTCATAGTAATCCTAACACATTCAGCATATGTTTTTTATTCTGTAGATAGGTAAAATAATAAGTATTGGAGGGATGATGATGAAGATCGCTATAACAGGTGGTACGGGTTTTGTCGGGCAGGCTCTGACGGAGGAACTTCTCGAACACCATCACGAAGTCATGATACTTACTCGAAATCCAGATAAATACGACAATCGTTCAGGTGTTACCTACGTAAACTGGCTATCCGACGGGGCGAAACCCGAAGAGGACCTCGAAGGAATCCAAGCCTTCATTAATCTTGCAGGGGAGTCCATCAACAGCGGCCGCTGGACGGATGAGCGTAAGAAACGAATCATCAATAGCCGGATCAATTCAACTCAAGAGGTAATGAACATTATTAAGGCACTGAAAGAGAAACCGGCGTGTCTTATTAACGCAAGTGCAATCGGCTACTATCCTTCTTCAAGAACGAAGACGTATACGGAAGCCTCAACGGAAACGGCAGACAACTTTTTAGGAGAAACCGTTCAAATATGGGAAAAAGAAGCGAGCAAGGCGAATCAGCTGGGCATCCGGGTTGCATATGCACGTTTTGGAATTATTCTCGGGAAAGACGAAGGAGCCCTCCCCCGAATCGCTCTTCCTTATAAAATGTTTGTAGGAGGAAAGGTTGGTTCCGGGGACCAATGGATGTCGTGGGTCCATATAAAAGACATCGCAAGAGCGGTGCATTTCATTGCTGAAACAGAATCCATCTCGGGACCGGTAAATGTGACAGCACCTTCTCCCGTTACCATGAGAGAGTTTGGAAAAACCCTCGGCGCCGTACTTGGCAGGCCACACTGGATTCCTGTCCCTTCCCTTGCTTTAAAAGTAGCAATGGGTGAAATGAGCGCCTTAGTGCTAGAAGGCCAAAAAGTACTTCCGAGTGTCCTTTCAGAAAACGGTTTTCAATTTGAATACCCTGAATTAAAAAGTGCACTGATTGACATTTATCATTAAATCACAGGTATGCCCCCTTCCTTTCAAGGCAAAAATAGAACTAATCTTGAAAAGAAGGGATGTACATACGAATGGATAATAAGAAAAAGAAAGACAAAACCAAATCGGTTCTATCCAGTGCACAGGAAGTAAAGTATTCACGAGAATTCAAAGCAGCTGATCGCGCAGGCGGCTTCAGCTCCAAAGCCCATAGATAGACAATTATTACCTAACTAAAAACACTTACTTTGAAGAAGAATAAAGGTACAGACTCCTTAGTCTGTACCTTTATTTTTTAACCAACTGAAAAGGGGATGTTCATATTGGGCAGATCACGCGGAAATAGTAAACGAGGAAACAAAAACAGCTTGCCTCAAACACCCGCTCAGCTCAAATCTGACGGTGTTGACGAAGAGTTCTCACGTGAACTTGCCGACCAGGCTGATATGGAAGCACAAGCTCGCGCCAATGCTGCTAACCAGCGAGTACGAGTGAAGAAAAACCAATAGAGCGATCCCGGTAGGTAAAAAAAGATAGGTCATTAAGAAACCACCCATGAGCGAACAGCATGGGTGGTTTTAATTAGACGTACTATCACACCAGCATAGGCTTTTTATGCTGTTTGCCTTTAGGAAGAACCATATGTTTCATGTATGGGATCACCCAGCGGTCAGCTCCCCAACAGAAAGCCCCTCTACCGGCAAAAAGAAGGATGATGGCAACTGTGTAGAGAACTGGATTCGTGCTCACTGTTCCCGCTAATAAGAAATTTAAGTTCATGAAGGCACCTGCGAGTAGCGCCGGTATTGTCATGAATCCGACAATCAAGCCAACACCTACCAGCATTTCTCCCCAAGGAATCAAGATATTGAATAAATCGACATTCGGTATTGCGAACCCTTTTAGGAATTCTGCGTACCACCCTTGAACGGCTGGATGATCTCCTGTCGCCTTAGCCAATGCTCCTTGCAAGAAGCCGCTTGCATCAAAACCGTCGTTCACCTTATGCCAACCCGCTTCCAGCCACTGAATGCCCAACCAAATTCTAATCACTGCCCAAACTATGCTCACCTTTTGATTTTCCCACCATCTCATGATGAATCATCTCCTTTTTAATGTATATTGTGAAATATTTCACAAGGGTGATTAAAAAAAACAGTTGATCAAAGTTTTTGATGGTTTTTAATAAGATAGCTGCTTTGCTTGTGAAATGATTCACATGTTCTTTGCACTTATAATATACCTCTTCTCCATCCTTATTACAATAGGCTTTTAAGTAGTTCACAAAGGTGTCAAAAACGGTAAGTGTATGGTTTGTTTCTTGAAATTATTAGGTGAAAATGAATTTCCGGTACCTTTCAGGGAATATCACATGGAGTTTTTATGAAATGAAGTTTTTCTTGATGTTGTTCATATTATTCGTCTACGCTGTCTACGATAAAAATTCCACCGGGTGCTAGATCAGGCTCGTCTTTTTTGTATTAAAACCCGCTCATTTTGTGATTCACATCCTTTGGTATTGTTAGAATTCTTTTAATGAGATTATTCAAAATATTAAATTGCGTATATTTTACCATTAAATCCCAATTAGAAATGAAATATTTTGATGATTAGGTAGAGAGAAACTTTCTTCTTTTTTATCCGTATTACATAATAGAACTAGACAGTCCGATTACGGGGGATGAAACGATGAAATCAGAGAAGAAGCTTTGGAGAATGTGGAAGGTATTATCACTGGCGCTTTCCATCGTGGTGAGAGTCTATTGGTACCGTATCCGCGGTAAGTCCCAATGGGAGAAAGATAAGCTTTGGGAGCGCATTGGAAAAGAGTTTAAAGAGACTTTATTTGAGTTAAATGGTGTTTTGATCAAAGTTGGCCAACTACTTAGTATACGTGAGGATTTGCTTCCGAGAGGATTTATCAATCAAATACAGGATTTGGTCGATCATGTTCCTCCTTCACCATGGAAGGAGATTGAAAAGGTTCTGGAACGTGAATGGAACAGCTCTGTGACTACTAAGGTACAGGCAATCGAATCGGAAGCTGTTGCTTCAGCTTCAATAGGAGAAGTTTACAAAGCGACGCTGTTAGATGGTACCCAAGCGGCTATAAAGGTGCAGCGCCCTGAGATTCCTTCCCTGGTGAAGACGGATTTCCGTTCCCTTGCCATCATTATTTGGTTCGCTCGACGATTCGCTCCAGTTCCCAAGGGGTTCATTGATTTCAAGATGCTTTATCAGGAATTAAAGCAAGTCATCGAACAAGAGCTCGACTTTTCAAAAGAAATGAGCACCGCTATTTCGTTCAAACAACGGTTCAAGGACCATTCTAACGTGAAGATTCCTGCTATGTATCCTGAACTTTGTACAGATAAAGTATTGGTGATGGAGTGGGTGGATGGCGTTCGATTGAATGACAAAAAAGCATTTGAGTCGTATGGATTGGACGGGCAGAAGCTAGCTCAGGAATTGTTTCGCCTCTTCCTTCCCCAATGGCTCAAGCCGGGAATTTTCCATGCCGACCCACATGCAGGGAATATACTGCTTCAGCCGGATGGTACCTTCGTTCTTCTGGATTACGGAATGATCGGGGAAATTTCCAAGAGGGATTCCACTCACTTTCAAGATCTTCTGGAAGGAATCCTTCTAAAGAATTTCCGAAAAGCAGCAGAAGCGCTGGCTGAATTAGGTTTCTTGCTTCCTGATGCAAGTCCGAAAACGATCGAACCCGTGCTGAAGGAATTTGTCACACTCGATATGGAGCAGTTCAAACAGATGGATCTGCTAACCGTGAAGAAAGAAATAAATGATATGGTGAAATCATTACCTATACAAGTGCCTACCCGTTTCATCTTTTTAGGCCGTTCTTTTGCAACTATAGAAGGACTTGTTCATACATTGAGTCCCGATGAAGAAATCCTCGATGTGGTCAAACCCGCCTTCATGGATTGGGTAAAGGATAGTAACTCAAACAAGTGGGAGATCCTTATGAAATGGGTCAGTGCCCAACCTCTCTTTCAGACTGTTCAGAAAGTCCGGCAGTTGTTGGATGTACCAGAAAAAGCGCTTGAACAAAAGGACCATCATCAGCAAAATGAGTTCCAGTTTGTGGTATTTGAAAACCAAAAGAAGCAGGCTTTCATCCTTCTGCTCTTCGGTGGCGTTGGTGCCTTCACAGGATTGGGGTTGGATGTGAACCTCATTTGGCAAGGTAGTTCCGTGGTATCTGGATTAAGTCTAGTTGGTTATTTGTTTATCAGCTCCCGACAAAAACGTTGGCTGAAGAGACTTAGGAATGGACAGCTGAATTAACAAAAAAAGGTAACCTTGAAATATAGGTTACCTTTTTTACAATCAATGTAGGTGTTCAGACAAATACTGATACTCCTCTAACCTAATCCGATTCTTCCCTATAAAATGAATCCCCTCAGCTTCCAAACATAGCCTTTGGGTCATCGCATGCTCTTCATCCTGGAAGCCAATTTCCCCTTTGCTATTCAAAACCCGGTGCCAGGGAAGTTTATACTTTTCACTCATGGAATGAAGAATCCGTACGACCTGCCTGGCAGCTCTTGGACTACCTGCCAATAAAGCGATTTGACCGTACGTCATCACTTTTCCAGAAGGAATGCTCTGTATGATTTTCACCACTCGTTCTGTAAAATGTTTCATGCTAATTCACTCACCCTTTTCATATGTAGACTCTATTGTTCTCTTCCTCTCAAATATAAATTCTTTTCTATTGTAATATGAAGTACAGTACTTAGGAAATAATACCTTCATCAAGTCGGCTTCCTAGAAGATTTGCTCGAATTATATTACACTGGATATGAATTAATAGAAGGACGTGATAGGTATAATGGATATAAGATTAATTGCCTTGGATATGGATGGAACACTGGTCAATCACGAAGGAGAAGTATCTCCTGAAAACGCACAAGCCATTCAGCGTGCGAAGGAGAAAGGTATTCATGTGGTGTTAAGTACTGGCCGCTCCCTTCCCACATGCCGGGATATTTCAGATGAGCTTGGACGTTCATCTTATCTGGTGACCGTGAATGGCGGGGAAATTTACGATCATGAATACAATCTAGTAGACAGCATCCCACTTGATCTTGCTCTTGTGAAACAACTTTGGAAATTAAAAGAAGAGCATGGTGTCTACTTCTGGTCTTCTACTTCCCAAGGACTTTTCAATACGAACAAGCCTTTTGATCAAGAGATCGATACCTATAACTGGTTGAAGTTTGGTTTCGATATTCAGGACGATGACGTACGGAAAGTCATGATGGACGAACTGTTGAAAAATGAAGCACTGGAAATCACAAATTCTTCGCCGACGAATATTGAAATCAATCCTGCAGGGGTCAATAAGGCAGCGGCATTGGTGAAAGTATGCAAATGGCTGGACCTGTCCATGGAACAAGTCATGGCGGTCGGGGACAGTATGAATGATATAGCCATGATTCGTGAAGCCGGTTTCGGAGTGGCTATGGGGAACGCACAGGAAACTGTGAAAAAAGCCGCTGACTGGGTCACCGGCATCAATACAGATCATGGGGTTGCCCAAGCGATTGATAAAGTGCTGTCAGAAATGGAATAGATACTCTAATTAAAGTGCCTGATTCAATGTGAATCAGGCACTTTATCTGTCCAGAATGTCTATTCTTTTTACGCTACGTCCATACTGACTAATAAAAACAAGGATTGTACCCGAATGTATCTATTACTGGTAGTGGTTGTTTATTTGATATTCGCAAAGCTCTTTGTTGATTGGAAACGCTGGAAGGATTTTTATCCAACGGTCCAATATTATATTATTTGTAATCTTACATACAACGTGATCTTTTATAACCACACACTTTGGGAATATAAAGCTGTTACTGTAGACTGGCTTAATCATACATTTATTGATCTCGTTTTCACTTTTCTTATCATTCCTGTAGTCATCATGATCTTTCTTCGTTATTTTCCATATAGAAAAAAGAAATGGCTATATCTTACCTTCTGGATTTCTTACTTCACATTATTGGAATACATATTTCATAAAAAAGGACTGTTTCTTTATGAAAATGGCTGGAATTTAGGATGGTCTGCCATTTTTAATTTCATCATGTTTTCAATCTTAGGATTACACCATAAAAGGCCTTTACTTGCCATCATATTATCTGTTCCAATTATCGCTATCCTTTTATTGATATTCCATCCATCGTTCCATGATTTAAAATGAAGGTGTTTCTATGATTTCTTTTCCTACACCTGTTTTTATTGTCTTGGTTTTGGGAGTTTATTTCGCTATGGCAGTATTTATCGCTTTTTTAAAGAGGAAAGAATAGAAAGAGAAGCACCCATTAAAGGATGCTTCTTTTCTTATTTGACGATGATCTCATCGTTTTCGAGTGAAATGACTACGTCCGTTATGCCATCTTCATCAAGAAGTAAATCAGCGATTTTATCTTCCACTCTTTCCTGGATCACACGACGTAAAGGGCGTGCACCGAAATCAGGATGATATCCCAGCTCAACGAGTTTACTCTTCGCATCTTCGTCAATGGTTACAGTAATCCCCTGCTCTTTAAGTTCAACTTGCAACTCGACCAGCATTAGATCAAGAATTTGAAGAAGCTCTTCTCTTTCAAGAGATCCAAATTCAATGATGCTGTCAAAACGGTTCAGGAACTCCGGCTTAAAGTAGGCACCGAGTGATTGAAGAATATTCGTTTCTTTAATCGCATCTGTACCCCCTGTATTAAAACCGACCACTGCTTCCTTCTTGTCCGTCACACCTGCGTTACTTGTCATGATAATCACAGTCTCTTTAAAGCTGACCGTTCTTCCCTGACTGTCTGTAAGTCGTCCATCTTCAAGAATTTGCAAGAACATGTGCTGAACATCCGGATGGGCTTTCTCGATTTCATCCAGGAGAATGATCGAATAAGGGTTCCTTCTTACCTTTTCAGTCAATTGCCCGGATTCCTCATGTCCTACATAGCCTGGAGGTGAACCGATCAGTTTAGATACTGAGTGTTTTTCCATGTACTCACTCATGTCTAATCGAAGCATCGAATCCTTAGATCCGAATAACTCTTCTGCCAGTGTTTTCGTTAATTCTGTTTTACCTACACCTGTTGGTCCTACAAAGAGGAAAGTACCAATTGGACGATGCTTCGCTTTCAATCCTGCACGGCTGCGGCGGATCGCTTTCGCTACTTTTCTCACTGCTTCTTCCTGTCCGATTACTTTACCCGCCAGGTTTTCTTCCAGTGCTTTCATTCGTTTCCGATCATCACTTTGCAGCTTCCCAACAGGAATACCCGTTTTCGATTCAACGATCGTCTGGATCAATTCTCTTTCTACAAGTGCTTTGGAGTCTGACCCACCTTCACCAACTTGTCTTTCTAATTCTGCTTCTTGATCGCGAAGGATAGCGGCTTGTTCATAGTTCTCTTCTTTTGTTGCCAGATCCTTCTTCTCTCTTACATCGTTCAATTTTTTAAGAAGGGCAGTCTTGTCTTTACCCTCTGACTGTAGATTTACTTTAGAACCTGCTTCATCCATTAAATCAATGGCCTTATCCGGTAAGAATCGATCCTGAATATATCGATGGGATAGTTTCACACAAGCCTCAATGGCCTCGTCTGTAAACTCAACTCCATGATAGTCTTCATATTTATCTTTTAATCCTCTAAGGATTTCAATAGCTTCTTCAGGTGTCGGCTCATTGACCAAGACCTGCTGAAAGCGGCGCTCAAGTGCTGCGTCCTTTTCAATTTGGCGGTACTCCTTCAATGTGGTAGCCCCAATTACTTGCAATTCCCCCCGGGCTAAAGCAGGTTTTAGAATGTTTCCTGCGTCCATAGAGCCTTCAGCGGAACCGGCTCCAACTAATTGATGAATCTCATCAATAAATAACATGACGTTTTGTCTATTCTGAAGTTCATTGATGATGGCTTTTAAACGTTCTTCAAAAGAACCGCGAACCCCTGTACCAGCAGTTAGTGAAGCAACATCCATTACATACACTTCTTTATTTAATAACTTGGATGGAACATCACCTGCTACGATTTTAAGGGCCAACCCTTCAGCGATAGCCGTTTTACCCACGCCGGGCTCACCGATGAGTACCGGGTTATTCTTATTACGGCGATTCAAAATTTCAATGACGCGGTCCACTTCTTTGTCCCGCCCGATCACAGGGTCAATCAATCCAGCTTTAGCTGCTCCAGTCACATTGCGTCCAAACTGATCGAGAACGCCATTTCCTCCATTTCCTCCATTTCCGCCTTTGGTTTGAGGAGATGATTGCTGATTGTGGAAACCATGATTTGGGTTTCCCCCCATGCTCATCCCTTTAAACAACTCATCAAACGGAAATCCTCCATGTATTCCAGAAGGTGTTTGCTGCTTTTGAAAGCAAGCTGAACACATCTTCATACTGGACTTGTGACCATTCACTTGCTTATAGACTTCAACTGTTGCTTGGTTGTGTTGACATACTTGGCATTTCATTAAACATGACCTCCTATGGTTGAATTTTATATAAATATTTTTCAGATTATGATGGATAAGGTCAGTGTCGTAAGTATTCAATTAAACTAAGTTTGACTTTGACTTTGACTTTGACTTTCTTTGACCTTATAAACATAGTATACTTTGACCTTTTTTGACTTTCAAGATTTTTGTTTATGGGAATTTTTTCATTTTCAACCGCTGATTTGCCTGTTGAGTGAAGAGTTTAGTAGGTATAACGAAGTGAATCAAGTGATTGATTTGGACGATGGAAAAATGGATTTGACTCCAAATATATATAAAGAGGCTGAGACAAAATTAAATAACCACGACATAAAGACGAACAATTTCAGTGTAGGTTCTTAATACCGCTAATGATTTCCGTGCAAGACTTCGCTTTCCGCGGGTAGCCCGTGAGCCTCCTCGGCAAGCCTGCGGGGTCTCACATAAGCTACTCTTCCCGCAGGAGTCTTCGTCTTGCACTCCGATCAACCGCTGGAAAGCGCTTAATATCTAAATGTACAAGAACAAATTAAAAACCCGAACTTTCTTGCCTCCTTTATCGCAAGTTAGTTCGGGTTTTACTTAGACTAAAACAATTTTGCCCCAGCCTCATTTCTCAAATAAAAGAGAGAGAATTACTCCCCTGTCTTCCTATTAAATCTTATACTAATTCGCGATCCCAATGACGGTGTTCTGCAATGGCTACTGTGAATTCTTTTGCAAATGACTTCATGTCTTCCCCTGTTACCACACCTGAGCCGCTGACACCTTCTTCTTTCAACCAGTGTATCCCTTCATGGGTTGCACCGATAGGTTTGAAGTGAGAATACGCTTCTTTGACAAAGTAGGTTGAATCTTGATAGAACTTTTTATCTAACTTCTCTCCGCCTACTACGTAAAGGCTATCAAATATTACAGATTCCCCTGTTAAGAAGGTATGTTCCACTTCAAGCTCCGTACCGTCATCCCCTTTTCTCGTCCCCAGCTTGTCACTGATGATTTCCGGCTGGGTGCCTTCTTCTTTAAGAGCGGATAGTACCATTTTCACCTCTTCCCCTTTAAAGCCGTTTCCTACGATGACCCCTACTTTACGGGTAGCAGGTTTCTTGATCGTATTTTCCTGGCTTAAGGCTGGAGAGGATTTGATTACTTTTGAACCTCCTCCATTAGGAACTTTCGCGCTTATCGCTTCTGCAAAACCTTTTGCCAAATACAGGCTTACATTGGCAAACATGTCGACTACCTGCTGTTGAACCGATTTGCTCTTCACTTTTCCAAGCTCGAAACTGAAGGCTTGAATGATATGCTCTTTCTCAGGCTCACTCATGCTATTCCAGAAAAGAGTAGCTTGTGAGAAGTGATCTTTGAAGCTTTCACTTCTTGTGCGGATTTTACGCCCTTCCATTTTCTCCTGATAGTGAGTGTAGCCTCCTTCTTCCTGACTCGCAGGCGCAGGTGTATTTTTAGCAAGTGAGTTGTTATGGTAGCTCACCTGACCCTTGTTAATCGTTTGACGGCCGTATCCATCACGCTGATTATTATGGAATGGGCACACCGGTCGGTTAATAGGAAGCTCATGGAAGTTAGGTCCACCTAGGCGGATCAATTGTGTATCAGTATAGGAGAATAAGCGTCCTTGTAATAACGGATCATTTGAGAAATCAATCCCGGGAACAACGGAACCAGGATGGAAAGCCGCTTGCTCCGTTTCTGCAAACACATTGTCCACATTCCGATTAAGGGTCATTTTCCCAACGATTTTCACAGGAACTTCTTCTTCAGGCCATAGCTTGGTAGGATCAAGAACATCAAAGTCAAAATTAAACTCATCTTCTTCCTTAATGAGCTGAACTCCCAGCTCGTACTCTGGATAATCGCCATTTTCGATGGACTCATACAAATCACGGCGGTGGAAGTCCGGGTCTTTCCCGTTGATCTTCTGAGCCTCATCCCAAACGAGAGAGTGAGTTCCCAATACTGGCTTCCAGTGGAATTTCACAAAATGCGCCTTCCCCTCCGCGTTTACCAGTCGGAATGTATGAACACCGAATCCTTCCATCATACGAAGACTGCGTGGTATCGCTCGATCGGACATCGCCCACATGATCATATGAGCGGACTCCTGGTTATTCGCTACAAAATCCCAGAACGTATCGTGGGCAGAAGCTGCCTGAGGCATTTCATTATGAGGTTCCGGTTTAAGTGCATGAACAAGATCCGGGAATTTTATCGCATCTTGAATGAAGAACACAGGAATGTTGTTTCCTACAAGATCATAATTGCCTTCTTCTGTATAAAATTTGGTAGCAAATCCACGTGCATCACGTACTGTTTCGGCAGAACCCTTGGAGCCCGCTACAGTTGAAAAACGCACAAAAACAGGGGTTCTAGTTGAAGTATCCTGAAGAAATTTAGCCTTGGTGTATTCTTTCAAGGAGTCATAGAGTTCAAACTCTCCATGTGCAGCAAAACCTCGTGCATGGACAATTCGTTCTGGTATGCGCTCGTGATCAAAGTGAGTCATCTTCTCGCGGAAGTGGAAATCCTCCATTAAGGTAGGTCCGCGTTCTCCAGCTTTCAACGAGAACTCATCTTCTGACACCTTCAATCCTTGATTGGTTGTAAGATGCTTCCCTTCATCCTCCACTCTATACTGTTCAAGCTGTTCATCCTTACCATTCTCATTTACTTTCGTACGACGATCGTCTCCCATTCTTTCATCCCTCTCAACGATTATTAATGTTTACTATGTAAAACATTTCTGTTTCTCTAGTACCCTTGATCCTCGTAATTAAACATTTATTGGATAGTTTCGAGGAGGCCTTTTTTGTAAATATTACGAATTCTACTTTACGAACGTAACAATGTTCTGTTAGACTAATCATTAAGTTGCGTAACAATGTTTTGTTACAGAAAAGAGGTGATCCCCTCATTGGAAACAGATCTTATTTCTAAGAAGGAAGTATTAGAACTGACCGGGATTTCGTATGGCCAGCTTTACCGTTGGAAACGAAAGAACATTATTCCAGAGAGTTGGTTTATTAAGAAATCAACCTTCACGGGTCAAGAAACATTCTTTCCCAGGGAAAAAATGCTGTCACGCATCGATACAATCAAAGATATGAAGGATGATTATTCACTGGATGAACTATCCGATTTCTTTTCACCAAATCCCACTAAGATTGAAGTCCGTGCAGATGAATTACCTTTGCACAGCATTCTATCGGATCATACCTTATCCTTCTGCACAGCATTTCTACCGGCAAGAAAGGTATTTGAGTTTCCTGATATATTAAATATGTTGATCATTGAGAAGGCGAAAAGGATACAAATCCCAAGAGAAGAACTGCAAACCTTATTCCTTTTTCTTCATGAGAAGTTCACTCCATTGAAAGATTCTTCCCTTGAACTTGTAGGTCTTCGTAAAGGGGAGGAATATATATGGGTACTCCTTCCTCTTCATTCCGAATTGCTTGTTGACCATTTAGCACATACCGTATTGAAATTTGATTTACAACAGTTGATGGAAGAATTGAAAATCACGTTAACGAATTCAAAAGGGGTTTAACGTCCCTGAAATGGAGGAGAAAAGAATGAATACAATTGAAAAGAATGAACTGCATGACTTGAAGATTAGTGGATCCGGAACGTCCGGCGGAGGAAAATTTGATTCAGTAAAGATTAGTGGAAGCGGAAAAATCGTTGGCGATATCGACTGCCACGAGCTAAAAATTTCAGGTTCAGGTACGATTTCAGGTGACGTAAAAGCGGGATACATTAAAACGAGCGGTTCTTCCACCATTAAAGGTGATACGAAAGCAGAAACGATTACAACAAGTGGAAGCTCCAAATATGATGGCTCAGTGATGGCGGCAGAAATGAACACAAGTGGATCAAGCATTGTGTCGAAAGACCTTATCTTTAAGACATTCAAGGTAAGCGGATCATGTAGGGTTGGAGGAAAAATTCAAGGGGGATCGATTAAAGCAAGCGGTTCTTTAAGGGTTGAAAAGGATTGTGAAGTCGAAGCCTTTTCATCTTCCGGCTCGGTCCATATCGAGGGGCTGTTGAACGCTGACCAGATTCGAATTGAAATCAATCATGAATCCTCCATTAAAGAAATCGGTGGCGAGACGATTGAAGTAAAACACCACAACTCGAACGGACTGATCAAACAAGTGGTCAACTTCTTTCTCCAAAAGGAAGATTGCTTATTTTCAGAACTGATCGAAGGTGACGAGGTGTATCTTGAGAACACGAAGGCGAAACTCGTTCGTGGTAAAAATGTTGTGATCGGTGAGAATTGTGACATTGATACGGTTGAATATTCAGGTAACCTGGATGTGAAGAAAGATAGTCGAATCGGGGAAAAGGTGAAGATTTAAATGATAGCATTACTATGCACAGGGATGGGTTTTACCATCTCTGTTTTTTATGTAAACTTCCGTCTTTACGATTCATTAACATGCATAATCGAAATTTCATATTTTTATTCTGAATGTTCTGCTATATTAATAGGTATATAGTACAATCCTATGCGAAAGCTGGAGGCCATTATGACTCGTCTTACGGATTACCTTATTGTCATGTCTTTCGATTGTTTATCTGCTTTGGATTACCCCATTATTAAGGATCTTCCCCACTTTCAAGAGCTGCTTGCCCATGGATCCTTTTGCAAAAATGTCGAGACCATCTACCCTTCTGTGACATATCCCTGTCATGCAACAATCGTCACTGGTAAGTTCCCTAACCGGCATGGTGTTGTAAACAATACTCTCCTTCAGCCAGGTCGGATTTCTCCTGATTGGCATTGGCATCGAAGCGCTATTAAGGGTACTACCTTATATGACGAAGCAAAGAAAGCTCAAATGACCACTGCCTCTCTTCTCTGGCCTGTTACAGCCAAAGGGGACATTGATTATAACATGCCGGAGATTTTCGCCAATCGCTCGTGGCATAACCAAATTCTTGTATCCCTGTTCAATGGCAGCCCTCTCTATCAATTACACATGAACCGTCTCTTTGGTCACATCCGTAATGGCCTGAATCAACCGGAGCTTGATGATTTCGTTCTTGAATCGACGGTTGCAACGATCAAAAAGAAACCAGACCTATTGCTTGTCCACTTTACCGACCTTGATACACAGCGTCATTATCATGGGGTTTATTCAAAAGAAGCACATGCTGCCATTCGTCGTCATGATGCCCGTTTAGGGAAAATCATTCGGGCATTAAAGAAAAACGGCATGTATGATCAGTCAACCATTGTTGCTCTTGGAGATCATAGTGCATTGGATGAATCGAAGGCTATTCAATTGAACGTCCTTTTCAAGGAAAATGGGTTAATCACAATGAATGCCAGGGGAAAGGTAACCGATTGGAAAGCATATTGCAAAGGCTGTGATGGATCGGCTTACGTGTACACAAAGGATCAGAAATCGATGGAGGTTGTGCAATCCCTTGTTTTCGAGCTCCAAGGTGACCCTTCTAACGGAATTGAAGCCATTCTCACTGGTGAAGAAGCAGGGAGAAAAGGAGCCGATGAACATTGTTCGTTTATGCTCGAAGCACGACACGGTTTTTACTTTAAAGATTCTTTAGCAGGATCCTTCATTCATACCATCACCCCGGAGGATGTAGAGGAAAAACGTTATACGTATGGATCTCACGGGTATTCTCCTGATAAAGAAGACTACTCCACCATCTTCATGGCTTCCGGAAAAGGGATCCGGTCAAATGTTGAAATTCCTTTTATGCATTTAGTAGATGAAGGCCCAACACTAGCACGCCTGCTCGGCCTTAGCCTGGGTGCAACAGATGGAAAAGTGATCGAAGATTTGTTGGATATATAAAGAAGAGACTTTGTTTCCTTAGGGGGAAAAACAATGAAGCGTTTCTCAAAAGAAGAAAATAGCTGGATCTTTTATGATTGGGCAAACTCAGCGTATTCCATTATCATTTCGACAGCGGTCTTTCCGCTATTTTATAAGGCTGCCGCTACTAATGCAGGGGTCAGTGCCGCTAATTCCACTGCTTATTTAGGCTACACCATTGCGATTGCCACCTTTATCCTCGCTATGATCGGTCCGATCCTGGGAACGATTGCCGATTATGAAGGCTACAAGAAGAAATTCTTTACCTTCTTCTTTGCCCTCGGTGTTACATTTACTGCACTGCTTGCTTTCGTTCCAAGTGATCAGTGGCTGCTTTTGTTAATTTTTTATACAGTGGCAGCGGTAGGTTCAGCTGGTTCCAATGTTTTCTATGATGCCTTTTTAACCGATGTAACGACAGAAGAGCGAATGAACAGGGTGTCATCCCGTGGATTTGGATTCGGGTACATCGGGAGCACGATTCCGTTTATCATAAGCATCGCCATCATCATATTATCTCAAAATGGGGTACTTCCTTTCTCCGTAACCATCGCCAGTAAAATCGCGTTCATCATTACCGCTTTATGGTGGGGACTCTTTGCCATCCCCTTAATAAAAAATGTCCATCAGCGCTACTTTATTGAGCGTGAAAAGAACCCCGTCGCCAATAGCTTTAAGCGTCTCGGTAAAACGATGAAAGAAATCAGGAAATACCGTGCACTATTTTTGTTTCTTCTTGCTTATTTCTTTTATATTGACGGAGTCGGCACCATCATTACGATGTCCACTGCATACGGAACGGATCTCGGAATCACATCCACTAATCTCTTGGTCATCCTGTTTGTGACTCAGGTGGTGGCTGGACCTTTTGCTATCCTTTACGGGAGGCTGGCAGAGAAATTCACGGGGAAAAAGATGTTGTATGTAGGAATTTTCGTTTATATCATCGTTTGCATTTATGCTTATTTCCTGGAGACCACAATGGATTTCTGGATCCTTGCTATGCTCGTTGCTTCTTCCCAAGGCGGCATCCAGGCATTGAGCCGGGCATACTTTGCAAAATTAATTCCGAAGAAAAATTCCAATGAATTCTTTGGATTCTATAATATCTTCGGTAAATTTGCCTCGATCCTCGGACCATTGTTAGTGGCGGTCACCGCCCAAGTGACAGGCGAGTCCAATAGCGGTGTTTTCAGTCTCGTCGTCCTCTTTATCATCGGACTTGTCATACTTGCCTTCGTCCCTGAGCCGAAAGGAAATGAGATTGAGAAGCCTACAATTGTATAAAAAGAGAGCCTGAACACATGTGTTCAGGCTCTTCCCTTTGTTTAAAATGTATGAGCAGCATCCTTCGCTCTTGCAATGGCATTTTCTTTGATCTCTTGGGCTTTATCAGGCATCGCCGCATGCCCCTCCACAAATACACCCTCGAAGGAAGGTACACCGAAAAATTGCATGATGATGTCCAGATAACGATGCCCCATTTCCATGCCGGCTGCAGGCCCTTCTGAGTAAATCCCGCCTCTTGCCTGGATATGAATAGCTTTCTTGTCTGTCAGTAATCCTACTGGTCCGTGCTCTGTATACTTAAAGGACTTACCGGCAACTGCTACAGAGTCAATATACGCTTTCATCACAGGCGGGAAGGAAAAATTCCACAATGGTGTAACAAACACATATTTATCTGCAGAAATAAATTGTTCTGATAACTCATTCAGACGATTCACTTTCGACTTTTCTTCCGATGAAAGCTCCTCAAATCCTTTTCCAGTTTGCAGTTTCCCCCATCCACTAAACACATCAGCGTCAATATGGGGAATATGTTCACGGTACAAATCAATGTGAACTACTTGATCGTCAGGATTCACTTCTTTGTAGGTATCCATAAATGCTTTCGCTACCGCCATGCTGTACGATTGAGTATCATCATGGGGATGTGCCGTAATATATAGTACTTGTTCCATTCTTCATCCATCCTTTACTCATATTTTCCGCTGTATTATTTTGTGAGAAAAAAATGGAATTATTCAAGGTTTATCATCTTAGCAAAAAAAAGAATGCTGTCCGATAGACAACATCCGATTGTTCATAGGTTTTAATCGTTTCTTACTCTTCCTCTACGGAAGCTTCAAAAGGGTTTCCCCCGATATTCTTTCTCATTTCAGCAGTTAGTTCAAATGAAGTGTTCTCTTGTGCTTCCCCTGTTGCGAAATGGTGACTGCCATCATAATGAAATGGTTTACCTTCCAATGTCGACACCTCCGTTTTACTGTAGTTTTACCTTTATGTATGAATTTATTCGATTCGACCCGTACCCGGCATGACCAACCTTTTTCCTAGTAGTATATACTCATTATACTACATTTATTTCCAGTATATATCCTTTTTTCCCATTTTATATTGATATTTTTTATTTTCTATAACTACCACATGTTCATGAGAGGATTTGGCCACTTGTTTCGTTTCCTTGACAAGTTGCTCGATAAGCCGGTGACATTGCTGTGCTCCCTTTACGAGAAGAGGAACGCCAATCCAATCGATCCCTAATTCTCTTGACAAAAAACCTCCTGCTGTCATGAGTGGCGGGACCGTGGGAGAGGTATTGGAAAGGATGATTTTTTCATTGCTTCCATATCTCCTGATCAAGATGGTACTTAAGTCCGTCAGTGCAGGAACAACATATTTAGAAGATCTCCTTCCAATCGTATACACTGGATTATTCTCTTCATCCATTCCGCGATAGAGTATTTGCCCCGCTTCTTTTTTCGTTAGCTGATTGAAGTAAGGAACAGAAAGGATGTCTTCCTTTGTCAGGGCTGTTGGTTTTAACAGACGCAGATGATAGGCAGCTGCCAGGGATGTTGTATGAGTTCCACCAAAGTCATTGTAGATATATATCATTGGACCACCCTAGAGAAAATCGTTTATTACAGTATGAGCTTAACAGGCGAAATATATGCTGAACGTGAGCATCGATTAAGAAAAAAATTCATAAAAAAAAACAGAGCCATCTACATCTGATGTCTCTGTTTTCCTTCAAGGAATCGCTTTTGTTTCCTTCTGATGACGATCTCTTCAAGGGTACCGGATCCACATACTACCCCAAGTACGATGAATATCAGCCCGATCAAATGATAATATGTAACGGTTTCATTTAAGAATAGGGCTGCTCCAACAAGAGAGAAGAAGGTATTTAGATTAAGGAAAATCGACGTTTCGGCAGCACCGATTTTTCCAATCGAGTGATTGTAGATCATATGCCCGACTGCGGTTGCTAATATGGCTGAAGCAAAGAATAGAAGCCATATGGAGTTTGGGGCACCTCTCAGTTCTTTCAATGCTCCCGGCTCTGTGACCAAACTAATCGCAAACAAGACAATGGAACCAAACACCATCATATACCCCGTAAGTAATCGAGGGTCCAATGTTTTGGCTGCCCGGCTGATGATAATGAAGCTTAAGGCCTGTGAAAAGATAGAGATAAAGATAAACAGATCCCCGGTCTTAAGTCCAGCTAACCCCTCTCCGCCTGACAACACAATGATTGTGACACCGACACTACCAGACAGAAACCCGAGGATTTTAATCACTGTAGGCCGGTTCCGCAGGAGGATCGTCGCCATTAAAGCAGTCAACAACGGACCGGTTCCCAATATAAGTCCACCGTTTGTCGACGACGTACCTGTTAAACCAACAGATAAAAAATAATGATGACTGACCACATTCAACAAGCCACCTGAAATAATGAACAAGAACTCTTTAGCCGTTGGTTTTCTTAATTTCCTCATAAAACCAAGAATGATAAATACGGTAATCCCTGCTGTGAAGATGCGGAGTGAAGTAATAGTTACAGGCATAAATTCACTCACCAATACCTTTAATGCAGGAACGTTAAAGCCCCAAACCAACATGATCAACACAAGTATCGAATATGTTTGCCACTTTTTCACTTCCCTGAGGCCTTCTTTCTATATTTAGTATTCACCCATCATAGCACCAGGTTACTTTTCTTGCTAGAAAATAATTTCGATTCGTGAAACAATTTTAGTAATAGACCATCTTCCTAAACCCGGACTATGCTATAGTTAAAGGTCGAAAGGGGTTTTGTAAAATGACAAATCAACATCTACCGCCAAAAACGTGTACAATCGACCGTCTAGTTACTAAAACTGAGGACGTTGAGAAAGTGATTAAGGGTGAAAAAACGGCGACCCGCAGAAACGGACGATACGCTGATATTGGAGAAATCATGGAGCTTCAAGGAAAGAAATACATAGTAGAAAGCGTCTACTCCCAATCACTTGGTGAGTTGACAGATGACCACGCCAAACAAGAAGGGTTTCAATCGGTAGAGGAATATAAAGAAGCCATCCTCTCTTATCACCCAGGCATGCCATGGCACCCGAGCATGAAAGTATGGGTGCACGAATTCACATTAGTGAACGAATAGAGTACAACGGATGGATTATTTATTATACAGAACGCTCATCTATCTTCATGTGATCAGCGTCGTGGCTTCCATCGGCCCATTTTTCATTCTATTACCGATGATGAAAAAATTACGGTCGGCTTCTGAGTACGTGCTTCCCTCGTACTTGGACACGTTCCGCTTCACGGTCCAACTTTCCAAGCATGCAGGGCATGTTCTCGTCGGAACAGGAATTCTCCTGGTTATAGTCGGACCTTGGACGTGGGGTACACCCTGGATCATCATGACCCTTGTCATTATGTTTTGCTCCCTGTTCTTTCTCGCCAGAGCATTCTCACCGACACTTCGAAAATTTGGAGAGAAGGGCGCTGACCGGGAATGGCTGGTGAGGAAATTAAATAGAACAGTATGGACTTATCTCATTCTCTTGCTCGCGATGCTGTGGTTTATGGTCGTGAAGCCTAGCTTGTGGATGTAATGGAGTTGACTCATAGCGTGTACCAGGTACAATGGATGTCATTTGTACCTGGTACACGCTATTTTTGAAGATAAATTAACTAGTCGCCATGACCCCATCATCATCAATACTCCCGAACTGCTACAGTCCTTATCTTAAAAACAAAATAATAATACTTACATACAATAATCAAACTCAGGATCACCTTCACAATCATGCGATCCGATAAAATCAGCGGTATGAGAATCATGATGTCTGAAAAAATTAGCAGCGTTACCTTCTGGCGCAGTGTCATGGATCGATGACGAATAAAGCCTTCTAAATGCTTCTTATATACACTGGTACCTTTAAACCAGACCTCAAAACGTTCAGATCCCCTCACAAATAAAAAGGATGCTAACAATAGTAATGGAGTCGTTGGAATAAGGGGCAGAACGATGCCGACAATTCCCAATCCCAAAAATAACAAACCTAATAATATATATATCATTTTCTTAATTTTTTTTATTACGGCCACTCCTTTTTAACCCTTCATTCCCTCTCTATTCTATTCATGATGATAAATGCTGGCAAGATACAGAAAAAGAACCTGACATTGGTGAAGTATTCGCTCACACCATTATCAGATCCTCTCTTCTATGCATTCTACCTATTCTCTTTTCCCTTCGACTCCAAAACCTTCATAAAATAGGCCGTAGGAAGCAGCAACCCGATGGCAGCCTCAAGCAGTGCAAAGAATCGGATATGTCCTGTCGGGATGTAATCTCCGTACCCGACAGACAGGATCGTCACCCCGCTATAATAGAGATAATTGAGAAACGTATGCTCCACCGGCTTGCCACTTGGTGAACTGATACGCAGCATCGGACTCTCTAATGAAAGGGCATAATAGAGTACAGCAAATGCGATCATGATACTGAGAAGTACAAAAAACAGCTTATAAAAAAGTGTTGTACTAAAATAACTGTACTTGAAATGCTTATCCTTAAAGAAATAGATTAAGTTTACCAGGATGAAAATGATGGCTCCGATTGTAACGATGCTTGCCAAAACGTTTGAATCCTCCTCTTTCATGTACTATGTTTCATATACCACGTGTTGTATGTTTAAAACTAAACTATAGTAGATTCTCATCTCCCCTTGTACAAACCAATCAACTCTTTTATTCTAGTAATAATAGAATTTTCCGAAAAGAAGGAACCTGCAATGAAAAAGTTCTCACTTCAATCCAAGATTATCGTTATTGTATTAGCACTTCTTTCAATATTGATTTTATCCCTATCAATCATCTATTTCAGGATGTTGTCCGATACATTAACGGACTTGAAAGGGAAACAAGCACTGGCGGTGGCACAATCTGTATCTAAGATGCCCGCTGTCATCGAGGCCTTTAATGCAAATCAGCCCGAAGACATCATCCAGCCCTTAGTAGAAGATATTCGAAAAGAAACAGGGGCCACATTTATTGTTGTCGGCAATAGAGACTCTGTTCGCTACTCTCATCCCATGCCTGAACGGCTCGGGAAAAAGATGGTCGGTGGGGACAATGAAAGAGCCTTAATAAGGGGGGAATCTTATGTTTCCCATGCAAGGGGGTCATTAGGACCATCTGTTAGAGGTAAGGTTCCCATAAGAAACTCCCAAAACGAAATCATTGGAGTAGTGTCAGTAGGATTTCTTGAAGAGAGTATCCGTGATATCGTTATTCCCTATCGTACTAAGGTACTGATTCTCGTCACCATCATCCTATTGATCGGAATCATCGGCTCCTTTTTTATAGGGAAAGGAATCAAGAAAGCGATTTTCGGTTTGGAACCTGCTGAAATCGCCATGCAGTTCAAGGAAAAGCGGGCCATCATCGAATCGGTCCGGGAAGGGATCATTGCAATCGATCAACATGGATCGATTACGGAAATAAATGCTAAAGCCCACAATATCCTGGCTATTGATCATCAATCCTCCAATAGGGGGAGAAATATTTTAGAAGTCATTCCCGATACGAAAATGATGGATGTTCTGGAAACGCGAGAAAGCCAGCTGGATGATGAGATTTCATTAAACCATCATGACCTCATCGTCAACAGGCTCCCTATTTTTGAAGAGGAAGAAATCGTCGGAGTGGTAGCCAGCTTCAGGAGAAAAGATGAAATCGATCAGCTCACTAAAGAACTCTCTCAGGTTCAAGAATATGCAGGCATATTACGCTCACAGACACATGAATACAGAAACAAACTGAATACGATTGCAGGTCTCATTCAACTTCACCATTACGAAGAGGCATTAGCCCTCATACAGGAGGAATCCTCTGGATATGAAGACCTAATTCAATTTCTATTGAAAGCGGTTCCTGACCCTGTCCTGGCTGGCCTGATTATTGGAAAATATAATCGGTCTCAAGAGTTGAAGGTCTCTTTCTCAATTCATCCTGATAGCTCAATTACAACGCCACTTATAGATGTGCAGCAGGAAAAGTTGATAACCATCATTGGGAACATTCTTGATAATGCCTTTGAGGAAGTCTTATCCCAGCCATTGCATAACAGGCAGGTTCAATTGTTTATGACTGATTTAGGTGATGATTTTATTTTTGAAATAGAAGACAGCGGTGCAGGAATCCAGGATATAGACTCAATATTTGAAAGGGGCTATTCTACAAAAGCCGGCAAAGACAGGGGCATCGGTCTTTACCTGGTGCAAAGATGTGTGGAGCATCTGAACGGGTATATGACAGTGGAAAATAGTGAACTTGGGGGCGCTTTGTTTACAATAAGTATTCCGAAGCAACATTAGGGGGAGAAAGTATTGCGTAAGTGGAACGTATTCATTATAGAAGATGATATTCAAACAGCTGAGATCAACAGTCAGTACATCGCTCAAATGGAAAGATTTCAGGTAGGCGGTATCGCCACTACCATCGCAGAAGCCAAGAAAGTCTTACCTGTTGTTAATCCTGATTTAATCTTACTTGACGTGTACTTTCCTGATGGAACCGGCAGTGAATTTCTCTGGGAGATCAGAAAGCATTTTCGCAGTACAGATGTCATCCTCGTCACAGCAGCAAAGGAAACCGAACATATTTCCAATGCCATCCGTGGCGGGGCATTCGATTATATCCTGAAGCCCATTATCTTTAACCGATTTCAGGATACTCTACTAAAATATCAACAGTATAAAGAGAGGATGAATGATTCTCAAGTCGAAAATCAACATGAAGTGGACAACTTATTTAATAGAAAGAAAAGCACGAGTAACATTCAAACCGTCCAACCCCCCCCCAAAGGGATTGATACGATTACATTGGATTCCATACTCAAGCGGATAGAAACCAATCATAGCCTGGGCTATACTGCTGAGGAAATGGCTGGGGAAGTCGGCGTGACCCGTACAACAGCCAGGCGCTATCTGGAGTATCTTGTTTCACAAAAAAAGATCAAAGTGGAGCTTACCTATGGAGGTGTTGGGAGACCTCAGAGAAAATATTTCTTTCAAGAATAAGAGAAAAGCAGTGAGGCATCGGGGGCTTCACTGCTTTTCTCTTGATTATGCTTCTTTCTTCAGATCCTGACTTTCCGTGGCCTTCCTTCTTCTCGTAAAGCCTAAAATGGTAGGGAGAACAAGTGAAAGGAATGAAACGATCAGTAATCCGATGGTGATATTACTTTGAAAAAACACACTGTAAGATCCGTTTGAGATCGTCATCGCCTGTCTGAATGATTGTTCCATCATCCCCCCCAATATAAACGCCAGAATAAATGGCGGCGCAGGGAATTTAAATATTTTCAACAAATAGCCTAACACGCCAAATCCTACAAGCAAGTACAGATGGAACGTGTTGAAGCTGACTGCGTATACCCCTATTAAACAGAACACAATGATCAATGCGATCAACAGCTGCTTCGGAATATATAAGATTTTTGCCAGTACCGGGATGAGCGGTAAGTTAAGTATCAATAGAAAAAGATTCCCGATATACATACTTGCGATGACTCCCCAGAAAACGTCCGGGTGATCCTGAAGCATCAATGGTCCCGGTTGCACTCCTACAACAAGTAAGGCACCCAGTAGTACAGCAGTGGTTCCAGAACCCGGTATCCCTAATGTTAACAAGGGAACGAACGCCCCGCTTGTCGCTGCATTATTGGACGTTTCTGGGGCGGCTAGTCCCTTGATATTCCCTTTTCCAAAAGAAGATGGATCTTTGGATAAACGTTTCTCTGAAATATAGGAAAGGAATGAAGCGATCGTTGCCCCTGCTCCAGGCAGTACCCCCAAAATAAACCCAAGGACGGAATGACGGCCAATCGGGCCTGCCATCTCTTTTAATTCCTTCTTCTCAAGCTTTAAACTGCCTACAGCCTTCTTCCCTTTCAACGTATTTTCATTCCGTGAGATAATTAATTGACAAACCTCGGATAGTGCAAATAATCCTAATGCAATGATCAGAAAGTCGATCCCCTCTAATAAACCCGGGTTTCCGAATGTGAAACGCTGTGTACCTGTTTGCTGGTCTATCCCGACAGTTGCGATGATCAATCCAATCGTCGCCGAGATCAGTGCTTTATTGGTGGACCCTTCGGATAAACTGGATATCGCTGTCAGTCCCAGAAGCATTAGAGCGAAATACTCAGTAGGGCCAAACGTAATGGCAAGCTTTGCCATATAAGGAGCGACTAACATAAGTGCCACCACACTTATCGTTCCACCCGCAAAAGACGATATGGCGGCTATGGCGAGTGCTTTGCCTGCCTTCCCCTGCTTTGCCATAGGATATCCGTCAAATGCTGTTGCCACTGTCCCTGAAATACCAGGGGCATTTAATAGAATCGAAGAAGTCGAGCCGCCAAACACGGCACCATAATAAACCCCTGCCATCAGGATCAATGCGGAAGCCGGAGACATCCCATAACTAAGGGGAATCATGATCGCAATGGCGCTGATCGGACCCAATCCTGGCAGCATCCCGATAATCGTCCCAGCCAATACCCCGATAAATGCGAAAAATAAGTTCTCCGGGGTAAAAGCTACTTGAAATCCATATAAAATACTTTCAATCATGCCCGTCACCTCCTAAAAGGGTAGAATCCCCTGTGGTAAAGTAATGTTGAGTAAATAGTTAAATGAATAATACATGATACCTGAAAATAGAAAGGCTACTAATACCGTAGTGAGTTTCTTTTTGAATCCCAGTACAAACGGGATAACTAACAAAAATAGAATAGTAGATAATAAAAACCCTATCGGTTCCAGTAAAAATATATATACGAGCAATGCTCCTAATACTGATAATAGAATGATGACATCTTCTTTTTTCACATAACGTCTTTTCTTATCTTCTTCTGTATCATCCTTCGCCTGGAAAAACAGGACAACCGCTAAAATAATGAGCAGAAATCCAAGCCCTTTTGGAAGGACATCACTATCGATAATGGCGTATGGAAATGCAGGAAGCTGAAAGCTGAGAGCTAAATAGATCCCGGCAAAAACTAGTAAAAGTATTGAGATGATCCGATCTGGCTTTGTCCTCATGTAATTCACTCCTAATCATGAAAAGGAAGGAGCAGATGTTTCTGCTCCAGACCCCATTATTTTTTCAAGCCGATTTCCTCCATTAATGCTTCAATTTCTTTGTACTCTTCATCCAGGAAGGTACTGAACTCTTCTGAAGACATGTAGTTGTCCGTCCAGCCAAACTTGTCCCGCATTTCCTTCCACTGATCCGTTTCGATCATGTCTTTAAACGCTTTCTCATAATAAGAAACGGCATCGGGATCCATATCCTTTGGACCTAAGAATCCACGCCACACAACAAATTCATCATCAATCCCTTGTTCTTTTAACGTCGGGAACTCTGAAACCGTATCTCCTTCCAAACGTTCGGGAGCTGTTATCGCCAGAACCTTCACTTTACCTGCACGGGCTTGTTCAGAAGCTTCCGCAAGGCCCGTCGAGTACACATCCACTTTTCCTCCGAGGAGCATGCTCATTCCAGATCCGTCTTGAGCGGAAACATATTTCAACTTTTTAACATCTACACCTGCTGCCTTAACCGCTTTTACGAACTGCATATGATCCATGCTTCCCGGTGAAGATACCCCTACAATGGATACTGATGTCGGATCCTTTTTTAATGCATCGACAAGATCATTCATCGTATCGAAAGGTGAATCCGCGTCTACAACAAAGGCTGCATAGTCAGCGATCACCCCGGCTATAGGTGTGAAGTCTTTATGAGACAATGTCGACTGTCCATTAAGTGGAACAAAGAACATCGGTGGAGACGTAACGAACATCGTGTGGTTATCTCCTTTTTTACTATCAATATATGACCAGCCGACAGAGCCCCCGCCACCTGGTTTATTAACTACAGCCATGCGCTCTTCAATGATTTTCTGTTCTTCCATTACCTTTGAAACGGTCCTGGCCGTCGTATCCCAACCTCCGCCGGCACCTGCTGGAGCAACGACTTCAATTGGTTTAGACGGGCTCCATTCCCCATCACTTTCAGAATTACTTGCAGAATTCGCACCTCCGCACGCCGTTGTGACAACTAGTAAACTCGATAAAATAATAGCCATGATGCCTGTTTTCATTTTCATCAACTATTTCCCCCTTCGAATATTATTGATAACGCTTTCATTATAGAAAATTCAGAAACTTAATGAAATAAATCGTAAATAAACGGCAAAAGGAACTTTGTGGGTATATTGTTTATAAAGTTCATGAAATTGACTCATGTCGTATCTAAAAGAAAAATGTCAAAAAAGAAAGCCCCATCTCCTAGTAAAAGAGAGATGGAGCTTTTCTATCATTTAGGTATACTTATCCTTCATTGATTATTTAGTACTAATTGGAAATATTCACCTTAGAAATAATAGCAGTTCAATATTCTATCAATTGTGGTAGTATAGATTAGTTAGTGTTTCGTTCATAGTTTAGTAGAATCAAGGAGGAACTGAATATGGATTTCTTATTCCCACTTGGACTTGCCATCTCATCCGGAGCTATCATTGCACTATTAAAAATCATTGCAATCGATATCATACTATCCGGGGATAACGCGATTGTCATCGCTATGGCAACGAGAGGGTTACCGAAAGAACATCAAAACAGAGCGATTTTCTGGGGAACAGCAGGAGCTGTCATCCTGCGCATTTTCTTTGCTGCCATTATTGTTTACTTATTAAAAATTCCTTATGTTCATCTGATCGGCGGGCTCCTTCTTTTATGGATCGCCTATAAAGTACTGGTTGAAGGTGAAGAAGAAGCCAATATTAAATCTCACACAGGCCTTAGACAAGCGATCACGACCATCATTATCGCAGATGCCGTCATGAGCCTTGATAATGTGGTGGCCGTTGCGGGTGCAGCACATGGACATATCGGTATGATTGCCCTGGGCGTATTCATCTCGATTCCAATTATGATATTCGGATCAAAAGCGATTGTTAGAATACTTGAAAAATATCGATGGATTGCCTATCTAGGTGCAGGAATTCTAGCATTTACAGCAGGTGAAATGATTGTCAGAGACGATAAGTTCTTAAATATACTTAATATCCATCATGGTCCGGTTACTTATTTAATCACAATCGGTCTTACGGTTGGGGTTTTACTCATTGGATACTTAGTAAATAAGAAATCTGTTTCACCACACAATAAAAACGTTGAACAATATAATGCTTAATTCCAAAAGATGCTTACATTTGTAGGCATCTTTTTTGTTTTATGGAAGAAACTTTTGGGGATACTATAGGGCAGTTGATAGAAGTGAGGACGTGTTCGTTTGGATTTCTTTATGAGTCAGGAATCATTGACTTCCCTTGAATGGATATTACGCGCTATTTTTGGATTCATCTTTCTAATTGTCATAGCTAAATTAATGGGACAACGATCGATTTCACAGTTAAGATTCCTTGATTTTGTTATGGCTCTCCTAATAGGGAACATCATGGCTCACCCATTATCTGACGAAGGACTGGGGTTGAAAGGTTCCATGCTCACCATGGGTACATTAGTGGCACTTTATCTGATTGGGGTATACCTCAGTATGCATTCAACCTTCATACGGAAAATACTCGACCCCTCCCCTATCCCATTGATCGATAACGGGGAAATCCTTTATCAAAATCTCAAGAAAGCACGAATACCTTTAGACAGCCTTTTGTCTGAATTAAGAAAGCAGCAGACGGAAGAAGTTGAGAATGTGGCGTTGGCCCTGTGGGAAACTGGAGGAGAAATATCCGTATTTCTCAAACCACAATACCAGCCTGTGACTCAAAAGGACCTTTCCCTGTCTCCAAAGGGGTTCGATCTTCCCATGCCTATTATTGAAGATCGGAAAATCAATCAGTCACTATTACTGAAACTGGAAAAGGATGAACACTGGCTGCATGATCAGCTCAAAATCTCTTACAATGTCACCGTGCATGATGTATTACTGGCCACGATTGATAAACAAGAGCACATTAAGATCTATTTGTATAAATAAAGCTCCCTCCACATGTGGAGGGAGCTTTATTCATTATTTCATCATCTGCCTAACCAGTTCTTTATTTCTCTTCTTGAATACTTCGTTATGGGAAGAGACCATGGCGACTTTATTTGCTTCAGGTTGAATGAGTTGCTTCGCTTTATTGACTGCGTTGGCAGCGTCCTGGAATGCTCCTGCAATCAAGTTCACCTTTCCGTCGTGTTTCAAGATGTCACCCGCTGCGTATAGACCTTCTATTGATGATTCACTGGTAGTCGTACCAGCTATGTAATACTGATCGATCATGTCGATATTCAATGAACTATTTTTAAGCAGGGAAGTATCTATTTCATACCCATGATTTATGATTACTTCATCAATAGGCAAATAGGAAACCTCTCCTGTCTGATGATTGGTCAGTTGCACCTTTTCAATAGCTTCGTGATCGGCGGCCGCAATCAGCTTGGTAATCGATGTGTTGAGTAAGCAGGTGGCCGAGCTGTTCATGAGCTGGGCACACTGAGCTTCGTGTCCGTTCAATGCTTCTTTTCGATAGGCAACATACACTTTCTTCGCTACGGGTTCTAATTCATTTGCCCAATCGATGGCTGAGTTCCCTCCACCTGATATAATGACCGTCTTATCTTTAAACCTTTTTAATGACTTGACTGTGTAGTTTAAATTAGAAACTTCAAATCGTTCTGCCCCTTCGATATCAAGCTTTTGAGGGTTGATGATTCCGCTTCCCACAGCGATGATGACCGTTTTTGAGTAGTGCTTTTCCCCTGATGAACCTTCTAATATAAAGATACCTTCTTCATTGCGTGTAATGGATTCAACTTTTTCGTTCAAGACGACAGACGGATCGAAAGTCAATCCTTGTTGAACAAGCTGCTCAATTAATTTCGCCCCGGGAATCGGAGTGAGTCCCCCTACATCCCAAATCATTTTCTCAGGATACACATGTATCTTTCCACCTAATGATGGCTGAAACTCGATGATTTTTGTTTTCATTTCTCTAAGTCCACTATAGAAAGCTGAGTAAAGTCCCGCTGGACCTCCCCCAATGACTGTCACATCAAATAGTTCGTGATTATCCATTTCCGTCCACTCCTTGAGTAACCAAAATATAATTGATTATCATTCTCAATTACATCCTACATCTTTTTTTATGCTTTGACAATAGAAATTTCTATTGACATTAGTAAAAAAGGATTATAGTATTTAAGATGTTCGAGATTGAGAATCATTATCATTTTATTAATCTATAAACGGAGGTCTTAATATGGTTCGCCTCTATACAAACGAATTAAACATTGGCTACGGTGAACGCCTCATCGTGAAAAACTTAAGCGTGGACATCCCTGATAAAAAAATCACAACCATCATAGGTTCGAATGGATGTGGAAAATCGACTTTACTGAAAGCGATTACCCGTATCATCCCACATCACTCTGGTAACGTCCTGTTAGATGGTGAAAACATTTCTAAAGGGAACACAAAGGAATTAGCGAAGAAGATGGCGATTCTCCCGCAAACCCCCGAGAGTGCCAGTGGACTGACGGTTGGGGAATTGGTTTCATATGGTCGTTTCCCTCATCAAAAGGGTATGGGCCGTCTATCGAAGAAAGATTATGACGTGATCAACTGGGCTCTTGAAGTGACAGGAACCCTGGAATTTAAGTATAGGGAAGTCGATGCCTTATCAGGAGGTCAACGACAACGCGTCTGGATTGCCATGGCTCTCGCCCAGGAAACAGATATCATCTTCCTCGATGAACCAACTACATATTTAGATATGGCCCACCAGCTGGAAGTTTTAGAGCTTTTACAAAAGCTGAATAGAGAACAGGAACGCACCATTGTGATGGTCCTCCATGATCTAAATCAAGCTGCACGATTTGCCGACTATATCGTTGCTCTAAAAGAAGGAGAAATCGTGAAAGCCGGAAATTGTGAGGAAGTCATCACCCATGATGTCCTGAAAAAGGTATTTCAAATCGATGCTGAGATAGGTAGAGACCCTCGAACAAACAAGCCAATGTGTTACACATACAATTTACTTAAAGGAGAAAATCAACATGAAAAAATGGCTCATCCCGTTTACTCTGCTGTTAGTGCTGCTCGTTAGTGCCTGCGGCAACAGTTCTACGAAAGAAGAAGGCTCGGATTCAAAAGAAAAGGACACGAAGTCTTCTGATACCATCACCTACCAATCAGAAAATGGACCGGTTGAAGTACCGGCAGATCCACAACGTGTAGTCGTCCTATCCTCATTTGCCGGTAACGTCATGGCGTTGGATGTGGATGTTGTAGGTGTTGACTCATGGTCTAAAATGAATCCACGTTGGGATAAGGAATTGAAAGATGTGGAAGAAGTAACCGACGAAAGCTTGGAGAAAATCATTGAGCTTGATCCTGATTTAATCGTCGGTCTATCCAATATTAAAAATGTCGAAAAGTTAAATGAAATTGCCCCTACTGTTACATACACTTATGGAAAAGTAGACTATTTAACACAGCACATCGAAATTGGTAAACTACTAAATAAAGAAAAAGAAGCGACAGAATGGGTAGATGACTTCAAGAAGCGTGCCCAAACTGCCGGAAATGACATCAAAGCGAAAATTGGAGAAGATACAACCGTTTCCGTTATTGAAAGCTTCAATAAGCAATTATACGTATATGGAAACAACTGGGGTCGCGGTACCGAGATCCTTTATCAGGAAATGGACCTGAAGATGCCTGAAAAAGTAAAAGAACAAGCGTTGGAACCTGGATATTTCGCTCTTTCAACAGAGGTTATGCCTGAGTATGCCGGGGATTATCTGATTATAAGCAAAGATCCGAAAGCAGATAACTCATTTATGGAAACAGAAACATACAAAAACATTCCTGCAGTAAAGAACAACCAAGTATATGAAGTGAACATGATGGAATTCTACTTTAATGATCCATTAACACTTGATTACCAGCTGGATTTCTTCAAAGAGAAATTTCTAGGCAACTAATTCGTAAAGGGGATTCTTATCACAAGAATTCCCTTTCTTTCTACTCCAATAAAGAAAAGATGATTGATTATGAAAACTCAAAATCAGCGAATTCCATTTATTTATAAATTAATCGGAACCACCTTCCTATTTGCTGCTGCTTTTCTTGTATCTGTGTTGTATGGGGCTGCGGAGACAACGGTGAAGGACGTTTGGCTCGCCATGACGCCTGCCGGTGACGGAGATAAGGTGACCATCCTGCGGGAGATCCGCTTCCCTAGAGAAGTTGCCGCCATTGTTGTTGGAGCTTCTTTAGCCGTCTCAGGAGCCATCATGCAGGGCATGACACGAAATCCCCTTGCAGACCCCGGGTTACTTGGATTGACAGCAGGAGCAAACGCTGCATTAGCCGTTGCACTCGCCTTTTATTCTTCCATCAGCTACTACGGCATTATGATTGCTTGCTTCATCGGCTCTGCTGTAGGGGCATTGTTGGTATTCGGTATCAGTTCAATGAAACGGGGCGGTTTCTCTCCCTTTAGAATTGTATTAGCCGGTGCTGCCGTTTCCGCCTTTTTATTTGCCATTTCTGAAGGAATCGGTCTGTATTTTAAGCTTTCCAAAGATGTGTCAATGTGGACGGCCGGTGGAATGATCGGGACAACGTGGAATCAGCTTCAAGTGATTGTTCCATTTATTTTAATCGGTATCGTAGTTTCAATCTTTTTATCCAGACAACTAACCATACTAAGTTTAAACGAGGAAGTTGCCGTCGGATTGGGTCAACGTACGGCTTTTGTGAAAACCATCCTGTTTATCGTGATAGTTCTACTTGCAGGCGCAGCCGTTGCCCTTGTCGGGAATATGGTATTCATCGGCTTGATGATCCCCCATATTGTCCGGGCTGTGGTTGGGACAGATTACCGCTTGATCATCCCCATCTCCACCCTGTTTGGAGCAACATTCATGCTGCTCGCAGATACGCTCGGCCGAACAATCAACGCCCCATACGAAACACCTGTGGCAGCGATCGTCGCGATGATGGGCTTACCTTTCTTCCTATTTATCGTGCATAAAGGAGGGAAAGGTTTCTGATGATACATCCGGATTTGATCAAAAAACAACGATTACTTCTTATTGGACTACTAATCCTTATCGCAGCAACAACATTTATTAGTATTGGACTGGGCTATTCTTCTGTTTCATATGATCGTCTACTGCCTACTATTTTAGGTGAAGGGTCATTTAAAGAAGAATTCATTCTATTTTCCATTCGTTTACCCAGAATCATCATTACGATTTTGGCAGGGATGGCCCTGGCCCTTTCCGGTTGTATTTTACAAAGTATCACACGTAATGACTTAGCGGATCCAGGTATTATCGGAATCAATTCCGGTGCAGGAGTTTCCATTGCCATCTTCTTTTTATTTTTCCCTATAGATGCCGGTTCATTTGCGTATCTGTTGCCGGTTGTTGCTTTCGCAGGAGCTCTTCTTACAGCTTGCCTCATCTATATGTTTTCGTATAGTAAGCGTAATGGGATTCAGCCTGTTAGATTAGTCTTAGTAGGGGTCGGATTCTCCATGGCACTGTCGGGGCTCATGATCATTCTCATCTCCAGTGCCGAACGGGCAAAAGTGGATTTCATTGCCATGTGGCTGGCGGGGAATATCTGGGGGTCAGACTGGCCGTTTATCTGGGCGCTTCTCCCCTGGTTGGTGATTCTGATTCCATTTACAATCTATAAATCTCAGATGTTGAATCTTCTGGGACTAAGTGAACCTGTCTCTGTAGGTGTAGGAGTTTCCATCAATCGTGAACGTTTCATCATGCTGATGGTAGCTGTAGCTTTAGCCGCATCGGCTGTATCGGTCACAGGAGGAATCGCCTTTATCGGATTAATGGCTCCCCATATTGCTAAAGCATTGGTCGGACCACGCAATCAAATGTTTATCCCGATTGCCATACTGCTTGGCGGATGGCTATTATTACTCGCTGACACAGTCGGTCGTAATATCCTGGAACCCGATGGCATTCCAGCCGGAATCATGATCGCTTTGATCGGAGCTCCTTATTTCATGTATTTGTTGTTAAAAAAATAAGATTGATATGAAGAAAGGTACCGGACTCATCCGGTACCTTTCTCCTTTTCATTACCTCACAGTGGGATTAACTTCACCTGTTACAAATTCCTCCTCTTTCTCTTTCTTCACAGGTTTCTTACTCCAGAACGTCGCAAGAATCGGCCCTGAGATATTATGCCAAACGGCCGCAATGACACTTGGTAAAGCAGCCAGTGGTCCAAAATGAGCAGTTGCCAACGCCACTCCTAGTCCAGAGTTTTGCATCCCGACTTCAATCGAAATCGCTCTCCGCTTACTTTCATCTAATTTCATAAGGACTCCTGTGCCATATCCCAGTCCAAGTCCAAATAGATTATGCAGAATCACAGCCGTGAAAATGATCGCGCCCGATGTTGCGATATTTTCAACATTTGCTGAAACAACTGCCGATACGATGATAATGATTGCCAATACTGATATCAACGGAATGACATTTAAACTTTTTTCCACTTTGCTCGGGAAAAGCTTTCGAATGACTAATCCAAGAGTGATGGGTACGATGATCACTTGAACAATGGAAAGAAACATGGCGATTGGATCGACAGGAAGCCACTGGCCCGCTAATGCAAGCAAAATCAGTGGAGTCGCGATTGGTGCCAATAATGTTGACAATGATGTCATAGCCACGGATAATGCCAGATTCCCTTTTGCCAAATACACCATGACATTGGAAGCTGTCCCACCGGGAACCGATCCCAGTAATACCAATCCAGCCGCTAATTCACTCGGTAGATTCAGCATGTATGCTATCAATAGGGCACCCAGTGGCATAATGATGAATTGCGCCAGTACTCCGGTGATGACTGGCAACGGCTTCTTCAGAACAAGCTGAAAGTCGACTGGCTTTAATGTAAGTCCCATACCGAACATCACGACACCTAATAGAATCGTTATATAGCCGCCTAAAGGGAGGAATGGAGCAGGAACAAAATAGGCTACCGCCGCTACGAGGATGACCCAAACAGCGAAATATTTACCTGCCAGATTGCTGATCGTTTCGAGTAGTTTCATTTCTGTTCCTCCTTCTTTTTATGTACTAGTTTGTGAGGGTTAAAGATTCCTTTTGGATCTATGGCCAGCTTGATTTTTTCCATGACCTGCAAAGCACCACCGTGTTCCCGTTGTTGATATTTCATCTTTCCGACTCCTACACCATGTTCACCCGTACATGTGCCATTTCGTTCAAGGGCATACTCCACAATTTGTTCATTATATATTTCCGCTCTCTTCACCTCTTCAGGGTCGTTTAAATCAATCATGAGTGATGTATGGTAATTCCCATCTCCGACATGTCCGAGGATCCCCCCTATCAACTCTAATTCTTCCAGCCTTTTTCGTGCATGCTGCACGGCACCGGACAGTTCTGATATGGGCACGCACACGTCTGTCACCATGAGCTTCCTTCCTGGGTTTCCATGTACATAAGCATAGGCAAGATTATGTCTCGCTTCCCACAATCTATTCCTTCCTGCAGTGTCTTGTTCAAACACAATCTCTTCACAGTCATGATCAGCGACAATTTCTTTGGTGAATTCTACATCTTGTTGGAGACCTGCTTCATTACCATGAAACTCAAGAAAAAGAGTAGGTTTTTCTTTATAATCCGTTTCACTGAATCGATTCACTTGTATCATTGATGGTTCATCCACCAGCTCCACTCTCGCAATCGGAATGCCGGCTTGTAAAATGGATACGACCGCTTCCACTGCATCACTTACATGATTGAACGATGCACGTGCCGCAACAATATGCTCAGGTATGCCATATACGCGGAGGGTCAGCTCAGTGATACATCCCAACGTGCCCTCTGAACCTACGAATAAACTGTTTAAGTGATAGCCAGACGACGATTTCTGAGCCATGTTTCCTGTGTGGATCACTTCCCCATCCGGAAGCACCACTTCTAAATCCCGGACCTGATCCCGCATGACTCCATATTTTACAGAAGTTGTCCCACTTGCGTTTGTGGCAGCCATGCCTCCAAGGGTCGCATCGGCACCGGGATCAACTGAAAAAAAGAGACCATATTTCTTCAATTCTTTATTTAACTGTGAACGTGTAACACCTGGTTGGACCTTTACCAGGAAATCCTTCTCCCTCACCTCGAGTACTTTATTCATCCGGGAAAAATCAATGGTGATTCCCTTATCGTATGGAATCACATGACCTTCAAGGCTTGTACCAAGACCAAATGGGATAATGGGTGTGCGATGAGCGGCTGCCAACTTTACAATTGCGCTCACTTCCCCGGCACTCTCAGGAAACACCACGATATCCGGAGAGCTAGGCCTATGATAGGATTCATCCTTCCCATGCTGCTCTAAGATCGTTTCATTCACCGTCACCCGATGACTATCTACGACTTCCCCCAGTTCATCCACCAAACGACTATCCTTCACACTCATATGCCCTCTCCCCTTCTAAAAAATGTATAATGTATCGAATTATACCTAATAATCAGAATATTTCAATAGTAAATTTGATATTTCTTTCTCCGGAGAGGGACGGACCTCTGTTTATGTTAGAGGAATGTTATAGGGTCGGGCTTCTGTGTTAAATAAAGGGAAAAAGTGGAGGTCCGTCCCTCAAAAAAGTGGCACCGGAATCATCCGGTACCACAATACAATCGTTTATTTCTCCATCAACCTCTTCAATTTCTCATCCAACACCACAAATAACTTAGTCAATTCTTGTTTCGAAACGTTCTCGTATTGATCTCCTACACTTGCTTCATACGCACACTCATTTTCACTCACTTTTTTCACATACCCAGTTAAACCAATACTTGTCTCGTCATACACATCCATTAAAATCGTTTCTATTTCTTTCTGTGGGTAGTGAAAGAAGACATGAAACATATTGGAAACAGGCTTTTCAGGAAGAGTCGATACACCTTGGCAGCCGTTAAAAAGACCGGCAAGTTCTTTTGCTCCTTCATAATACTGTTCCATATTGTTGATTCGTTGATCAAAATAGTAATCTGCACTCAGGATGTATGGATAGAGGCTGATGAGATCACCGCCATGACGTCTTTTCCATACCATAGATTCTTTGGTAAACTCCTCGCTTCCTGCCAGGATCGCACCTGCAATTCCACCAATCCCTTTATAGAATGAAATATAGACACTATCGAAAAGAGCACAGACTTCCTCTGCTGTTTTCCCATAATGGGGCAGAATTTCATAAAGCCTGGCACCATCTAAATGAAGCTTGATTCCTTTATCCCTGCAGTATTCAGAAATAGCTTCAAGAGTCTCGTAGTCTGGTAGTTGACCACCGATTTCCCTTTGAGGCAGCTCTAACAGTAAGCTTGCAATGTCAACCTCAAGTCCAATCACGTCTTCCAGACCAATCACACGCTCCTTGTCAGCCAAAAGAATCGGTTCAATTCCATGTAATTTCTTCAGCCCATCTTCTTCATGAATCTCTAAATGACATAAAGGATGGTACGCCACTCTGTGCAAATCTTTTTGATCGCACCAGATACGCAGGGCGATCTGCTGAGCCATCGTTCCGCTCGGGAAGAAAACGGCACTTTCTTTTCCCAGGAAGTTTGCCATCTTCTTTTGGAAGTCCTCTATTATCCTACCCGATCCGTAAATATCACTCTCCAAGTCACCATCTACACCTACTAAAGCATCTTTAAGAACATCCAGATTTCGTTTCCCATGACCCTGAAGTTGATAAGCAGTCTGTTTATACGCTTCCAATAATGTCTTTTCTGCCATCGATTTGCCCCCTTTTATGAGTTCATCGCTTTTTCAATGAATCCCTTCACTCGTTTTTTGTATTCCTTCTCTTCCATCGTAAAACCTTCTGTGTGACCGGCCCCTGGTACTATCCATAATTCTTTCATGCTATTCGTTGCTTCGTACAGGCGATTGGCCATTTCGGTAGGAACAAGTCGTACAAGTAGTTAAGTCTATTTTACTTGAAGCCGGTGTGAGTTTCATAGAATAAGGCATATTCATATGTGTTATTTAGCTGATGTTTTTCTACATTCACATTCAAAAGCACCCATGCACTCTTGCGCCTCATATGAATTCTAAACCATGACCTCTCTACTTTCCTTCCACCTGGTCACATAAGCTTTCTCGATAAAATCCTTCCGATCCCCATACATCCGTATCACATCGCGGATTTCTTCCGCCAGGTATTTTTCATTCCGGTTATGGGCGAGGGATTCATAGCCGGATCCTCTTTGCAAATAATCAGAGGACGCAACAGAATACCACTTCTCATCTTCCAGAAGAGCATTCCCAATGAAGATTTCCGATACTCTTTTACCATCATGAGTAATCTCTGCTCCTGAAACATGGAGCCTTCCAACGAATTTCCCCCGGAATCCTGGACCTCTTCCATCAGCTAAACAAACTTGAGCATCCAGAGACTGCTGGATGGCCGTACGAATATGCTTTCCTTGAATGTCAAAGGACGTAGGATTCAAGGGAGATGGACAGATTTCGATCAATTTTTTATTGCTGATATAATCAAATGCACCAGCGTTCACTATTCCACTATTGATCAAGCCAAGATCGCATTTCAGCATGTCCTGCAAACCGTCGGCGATTAAATTCGTAATTGGATTCTCTTCAATCACATCATGCCAGAGGAACTGGTCGAGTTTATATAATGATCTGCTTAATACGTCAATCGCCTTCTCTTTATTTTCTTTTAAAATGGCAATGACCTCTTTATCAATAGGAGATGACGCGGTATCAATTGTTTCCCCCCGGAGTAATTTGACACCATCCTTTGTTACATCCACTTCCACAATTCCAATGTATTCCCCATAACAACCGGCACTATTCATCACGGTCCCGTTCATTTCTTTTGCTTGTCGATAAAGCTTGTGGTCATGAGCAGATAGGATGATATCTACTCCATCCAGTTCATTCGCCAGCTCATCATCTGCTAGTGTCCCTACATGATTGAGAAGAATGCAAACATCATAGTTTCCACGATTACGTTCTATTTCCTCAACGATTGCATTTTTATAATCGGTAATATGAACACCCAGACCGTCATTGAAACTCTCTAAGTCCGGGGACGAGCCTGTAATCAAGATACGCAAACCTTTTATTTCCAGAATGACACTTGATTTTACCCCATTGGCCACCGTTTTATCTTTTCTATAAAGATTATTACTAATAAACGGTACGGTAGTATTGCTTGCCATATGCTCAAGCGTATCGAATCCATTGAACATTTCATTGTTTCCAATTGTTAACGCATCATAGCCGACAGATTCCAGTAGTTCGATAGCTGCCATTCCTCTCGTTCCTTGAAGCTCGACGCTTCTGAAATCAGCAAAGTCCCCCCCATCAAGAATAAGTGTGTTCTCGTCTTTATGAGCTTTTATCAAGGATGCTACTCTTGAAAACGCTTCAAAATGGCTGTGTAGATCATTGGTATGAATAATTTTTAATTTCATCTTAACCTCCAAAATGTTTTTCAGAAAACTCTCTCTATTAATAGTAAAGGAAATCAGGTTTGTGTAAAGGATTTTTATGGAAATAAAAGAACTTATCTTCCTCGTAATTGGAGATGAGCTCTTCAAATTCCTTTATTCTTTTCGACCAGTTCTGTATAGACAACCAATCGTTCTATGTAATTATGGATTTCCCTGTCAAAATAACATGTGCACGTAATCAGATTAAGCATGCGTTTTTTCACTGGGACCGAAAATGGTTCTAAGAGGCGCGTATCTTTTGATAAGCGACTTTTCCATTGACACATTCCATCCGATGCAGATAAAATGTGAAATAATCATTTCAACAAATAATTTTATCCACATACTCGTATAATATTGGAAATATGGTCCAAAAGTTTCTACCAAACTACCGTAAATGGTTTGACTACGAGAGGGAGCAGGGGCAGGAGTCCCTTCTCTTCTCTCTCTATGACAACCCCTGGGTGAATCCCGGGGTTTTTATTTAGATAAGGAGAGGATTCCATGGATACAAATAAAGTTATATTGAAAAAAAGGATTGCAGCTGCGAATAAAGAAAGCCTCGCAGACATTGTTATAAAAAATGGGAAAATAATAGATGTGTTTAATCTTGAAATCATGGATGGAGATGTCGCAATTACGGATGGAATGTTCGTTGGAATTGGAGAATTTGAAGGGAAACAGGTAATAGACGCCAAAGGGAGATATATAAGTCCGTCCTTTATCGATGCCCATGTTCACATTGAATCCTCCATGGTCACCCCATCCGAATTTGCAAAAGTCGTCCTTCCTCATGGGGTCACGACCGTTATTACAGACCCCCATGAAATCGGGAATGTAGCCGGAGAAGAAGGAATTGTATTCATGCTCGATGATTCAGGGGACATACCATTAGATGTGTTTACCATGCTTCCATCCTGCGTGCCGGCAACTCCATTTGAAAATACAGGAGCAACGCTGACAGCAAAAGAGCTGGAACCTTTCTATACCCATGAGCGTGTCCTTGGACTGGCAGAGGTAATGGACTACCCTTCCCTTCAAAAAGGTGGGGATTCCATTGTTGATAAAATCACTGTCACTTCGGAGTATAGTCACAATATGGACGGACATCTAGCGGGGCTTGATACAAATGCGATCAATGTTTATAAAACCGCAGGTATTCGAACCGATCATGAATGCACCACCGTTCCTGAAGCATTGGAACGAATACGACGAGGTATGTATGTTCTGATTCGCGAAGGATCCGTGGCCAAGGATTTGAAGGCACTTATAGGTGTAGTGAACGAAAGAAATGCCAGACGTTGTCTATTCTGTACAGATGATAAGCACTTGGATGACTTAATGGAAGAAGGCAGTATCGATCACAATATCCGCTTAGCCATCAAAGAAGGACTCGATCCTCTATTGGCGATTGGCATCGCTACTTTGAATGCTGCTGAATGTTATGGATTAAACACCAAAGGCGCAATTGCACCTGGATACGATGCGGATTTTGTATTATTGGATGATATAAAGACGGTCTCTATATCAGAGGTGTACAAAGATGGGAAACAAGTAGCTGCACATGGTCAGTTTGTCGGCAACTCAATTGTAAAACCGGCGCCAAAGCCATCTCTGACTTCAACTGTTCATATTCCTGAGCTCACTGAAAAGCATCTCCAAATTGAAATTGGCGGTACAAAAAAAGCACATATCATCGAAATCATCCCTAACCATCTTAGGACCAATAAACGGATTGAAAAGGTTCAAGTAGAGGATGGATTCTTTATCCCTTCCATTCAAAGGGATCACCTTAAAATGGCTGTCGTTGAGAGACATAAAGGGACAGGAAACATTGGTTTGGGCATTGTAAAAGGATTCGGATTGAAAAAAGGAGCCATCGCTACCACCATTGCTCATGATTCCCACAATATTGTCTCAACTGGTACAAATGATCGTGATATCCTGCAAACGATTGAGGCGCTTAACGAAATAAATGGCGGCCTCGTGATGGCGAGAGACGGAAATATAATAGCCTCTCTTCCATTACCGATTGCAGGGTTAATGTCCGAGCAGGGATTTGAAGAAGTGGTATCAGGGCTCCGGGAGTTAAAAAATGCGTTTGTAGAATTAGGATTCACCGGGGACTTTAATCCATTTCTGACTCTCTCTTTTCTCACTTTGCCTGTGATCCCCGAGTTGAAGCTGACAGATTTAGGATTATTTGATGTTAAAGGTGCCCGGCATATTGAGGTTGAGGTAGAGGGTTGATGGGGTTGATGGGGTTGTTGGGGTTGTTGGGGTTGTTTGACTGTTGAATTTCTTGAGATATTTGCCTGTTGAATTTTCGAATATTTTTAACAGGCAAATTTTCTGTTGATTTCATCTGTTAAATATCTCTCTATATTCAGCAGTTGAACCTAAATAAATCTGAGTACCAGTTATTTCATACACAATAGGTGGCAGGCACAAATGATTTCGTGCCTGCCACCTTTTTATTGCAGTATTAGGCACTTCAAAGAACTCGATTTTCCATAACATAGAAAAGAGATGTCTCCACACACCCGAGACATCTCCTTCTCTTTATTTACTTTGACTCTCTTCTTTTATATCTGCTTCTTCCTTTTCGGTCGTCACGGCAACTTCCTTGTCAGCCGACTCTGAAATTGCTGGCTGATAAGGTCTTTCATGGGATCTGTTTGCATATGACTTCAGTAATTCACCTACATCGATGCCAGTCATTTCCCGTAACGGTTCCTGCATGTCAAGCATGGTTCTGGTGATGCTTTTCCCAAAGGAAGGAACTCCCTGGCCATTACCGGAATCAATGATTTTAACAGAGTCAATATTGTTAAGAGGCTGGGCAATTTTCTCTGCGAAAACGGGCAGCATTTCGATTAATTTCTCGGTAATGATGACATCGCCATGTTTCTCCATTGCTTCTGCCAGCAGTTTACGGGATTCTGCTTCCGCTTTACCACGTTCTCTGATAACATCGGCTTCGGCAGAACCTTCTTCTCTTCGGATTTTGGCTTTTGCTTCCCCGTCAATTTCAGCCTTGCGCGCTTCGGCTTCCGCTTTACGGGTGGTTTCGTAGTATTCGGCATCGGCTTTCGTTTTACGAACTTTTGATTCTTCTGCTTCAAGCTTAACGGCACGTTCACGCTCAAGGAATTGAAGGGTTAACTCTTCTTCTTTCACTTCCTTGGTAAGTTTGGCTTTTTCCAACTCATAGGACTGTTCGGATTTTGCTCTTGCCCGCTCTGTTTCTTCTTTGAAGGCTGCGTCTTTGATGTCCTTCTCTTTTTTCGATTGGGCAATGGTAATTTGACGCTTGTATTCTTCCTCTTTAGCTTCCTGATCGGTTTGGGCTCGGTGAATACGGGTTTCACGCTCGGTGTTTGCTTCTGCAATTTCAGCTTGCTTACGAACCTCGGCGATACGTGGACGACCAAGATTTTTTAAGTATCCATTTTCTTCGTCTGCATCTCTTATGTCAGTTAAACCGAGTGACGTAATTTTGAAGCCCATGAGATCTAGCTGTTTCTGGGCAATTTCAGATACGTCAGCGTTAAATTTTTCACGGTTGCTGTTAATGTCTTCAACAGTCATTTTTGAAAGAATCGCACGAAGATTACTTCCTAGTACCTCGATGATTTCATCTTCAATTTCTTTTTGATCCTTACCAAGGAACTGCTCGGCATAGTTCGCGATCCCGTTTAATGTGTCGGCCACCTTCACCATCGCCACTGCGTCTGCAACGATCGGTACTCCGCCATTTGTGTATACTCTTGGTGTCGATAGCTTTAATTGGAAGGATGTAAGATTAACAGGTGTGGATGTTTGGAAACGTCTTAATCTGTACCCCCCACCTCTGATGATTTTCATGGAACGCCCTTCCTGGTCGGTGAAAATATTCGTTTCCTTTTCAGGATCCCCCAGTTTAGGTCCGGTAATGATCAGTGCCTGGTTGGATCTCGCTGTACGATAACGAAACCTCATCCAGAAATAATAGGCAATTCCTGCAATAGCTGCAATAACCAGAACAGGAATCAGGAACATGAAAAATCCGATAATACTTAATGATCCTAGCATTCTGACAACCCCTCTCGACATTTTGTTTAAACCAGAATGGAATCTGATTTAATTTTAAATAAAAGTGCTAGCTACAATACTATCTACGAAAAAGATGACGAAAAGTTTCAATAAAATGGGCGAATTCCCTGATTTTATATAAAAAAAGCCCGAACCTGTAAAAGGTTCAAGTATTCAAGCTATAAAAACAATCCATGTACTGCCCCAAGCCCGGTAAAAATAATAAGATGATCTCCTATTACGACCCTTTGATATTTGGTGTACCAAAGAGCAATCCTTATATTACCCAAATAGACTTCTTGCATTTCCCCAACGATAAAGATCCTGCCACGTTTCTGGAATGCCTTCTATATAGGAACCCATATGATATCGATTGACGGTTGAACACTCTGGAAAATAAGCAATCTTCACTTTTGCTGTTCTAAGGATAAGTCTTCGCTTAGATGTAAATCGATAAACTCTACTACTTTATCGATTTGATTTCTTTGTATTTTGTCTTGTGGCATTTTTCAGACCTCACTACCTTTTTGAAAAGCACGTATTTATAAATCTTACCATAATCATTCTCCTCACTCACTAAGGGTTATGATAAAATAAAAGCGTTCACAATTTAATCATTGCTCATTGGTGAAGATGATTTTCAGTTCATTTTCTTAAAAGGGAAGTTGGTGAAAGTCCAACGCGGTCCCGCCACTGTAAGGCTGAGAATTCGTATGAATCCACTGTTTCGAATCGAAATGGGAAGGAATACGAATTCGCTGACGCTGAGCCAGGAGACCTGCCAGAATGGGAAGAACACAGAAGTTCCTACGGGAGATAGGAGGGTGTTGTGCTAATGAGACGTCACCAGAGGAATCACTGTACTCTGAACGTTCGCCCGGAATAGCCGCATCTTCTTTTTTAAAAGGAGATGCTTTTTTGTTTCATAATGCAAACAGGGAGATGAGAAAATGGAGCAAGCCTATTCAGTCGAACGTTCACGAACCATACAAACAAAATTGGTATTGCCGCCTGACACCAATCATATGCAAACCATCTTTGGAGGAAAGGTTTTATCCTATATTGATGAGATTGCGGCACTATCCGCCATGAAACATTCCAGTTCAGTCGTCGTCACGGCATCGATTGACTCCGTCGACTTCTTATCATCCGCCACGGTCGGCGATGCTTTAAGCCTGGAGGCATACGTCACTTCCACAGGGAGGACATCAATGGAAGTGTATGTAAAGGTTTTTTCTACGAATCTCGTAACGAGTGTCAAAACCTTGACGACGGAATCATTCCTGACAATGGTCGCCGTTGATGAAGATGGGAAACCGAAGCCGGTACCAAAGTCATTCCTAAAACGGAAGAAGAAACGCGACTATTCAAAACGGCTCCCTTACGAAAAGAGCATAGAAAGAATCGCGCGCTTATTTTATAAACAATCCCTGATTCACTGACTAACTAATATAACAATAACACTCAGAGTTTTCTAAGCTCTGAGTGTTTAAAAAGGCAATTATCATCTCACTTTCAAATGAGAATTGGGACACATTTGGATAGGTAACTCATACTGTGAAACTTCTTCCCTTTTTGTCCGAATGAATAGTATCAGTAAAAAAAAGGAAGAGGGATAAAGTTGAAAAGGAATTTTGTCTTATTGGACTTGTTGATTTATGTAGCACTACCTCTTTTCGTAAAGTTACGCAGATTCTATTGGATTTGGATGTTTTTGCCTTCAGACCTCCGTCTTGTCTCCCATCTATAGAACAAACAAAGATATTTCCCTATAATGATAAATAAACTGTTCACTCGGGGTGTACTATGATTGAAGGTAAATTAATTAAATTTCATCGAGAAGATTCAGGATTGACTCAGGAACAGCTTGCACAGGGTATCTGTTCCACTACACATCTTAGTAAAATCGAAAGAGGCATCACAGAGTATTCAAGTGAAATTACTGATTTACTTGCTAGGAAGCTTGGAATCGATATGAATGTTGAACGTTCCCGCTATCATTCCTTACAGGCTAAACTATCAGAATGGAACGATGCGATTATTATGATTCGAACCAATGAAATCCATCAACTTAAAGGGGAAATTGAAAAGGAACCTTTAAGGTTTCTATCTGACTTCATCATTCAATACAACCTTTTCCTGGCAAGATATTATTTATTTTTGAACAAACATGAAAAAGCAAAGGAAATCCTGGGCATGTTCGAAAACAAAAACTATTCTCTATCCCCTTTCGAACAAAATTTATTGCTTCATGTCAAAGGGATCTACTATCATTCAACAAGACAATTTAACTCTTGCATAAAAGTATTGAAACAGATTGACGATGAATATCCTAACTCCGAATATTATTTTCATTTGGCATTAGCGTATCATTCCATTCATTCAAACACCTTTGCCTATTATTATGGGCAAAAAGCTTTGCAATTTTTCCAGAAAACATTGAATATCCTTAGGGTTATCGATTCGGAAACCTTAATTTTAATCCAATTGAATGCCAAAGAACCCTTTGATATGGAAGAAACAAAACAACAGTATGATAAACTCCTCAGAGTCTGTGAATCAGTCAATTCAAACGATCGGGCGCATAAGATCCATAACAATCTTGGATTCGAATATTTTAGGAGAAAACGATATTCTGAATCAAAGGCATCCTATGAAAGCGCATTAAATCTTATCCATGACGATACGCCGGCATCAAATTATTTAGTGACGCTCAGTGGATATATACTTGCTTGCATGAAAGGGCGCCTACTATCTTCCCGGGAACTCAATCACTTAGCGACAAAAGGACTGAATATGGCCACTCAGCATCAGGATCCAAGCCATGTATTCTTTGAGATTTACTTACTTACCATAAATGAGAATGAAAAAGAATTATATGAGTATATTGAACGTACAGCTCTCCCCCATTTCAGAAAAACGGGGAGCCAGTTGATGTATCAGCATTATGAAAGACAACTATATTTATATTATGTGAAAACCGGACAATCAGAGAAAGGTTTTAGACTTGCATCCGATAAGATGTCAAATGAAATTAGTTATTATGAATTAGAGTAGCCCTCGTATTGAATGAGGCTGGGACAAAAGTTTTTTAGCCTAAGTCAAACCCGAACAAACCTGCTTCTTAGTGTGCAGATTTGTTCGGGTTTATTATTTATTTTCGAATCATTTGATTTTAGCTGACTCCTGCGGGAATGTAGCTTATGTGATACCCCGCAGGCTTGCCGCGGAGGCTCACGGGCTACCTGCGGAAAGCGTAGTCTTGCACGGAAATCATTAGCGGTATGAAGAACCTACACTTCTATTGTTCGACTTTTTATCTTGTTTTTTTAGTTTTGTCCCAGCCTCATTTTTCTTTTTTTTTCACATAGACCGTTGGCATTGGTCATAACCCCCATTCACCATCATTTTTTTACATCTTTTCTCCTGAAACTCCTTTCAAAATCAGACAAAAATCAATGAAATTACACTAATTAATAGTTAAATGGTCCCTAAATAAACCCCCATACAAACATGATAACTTTGTATTTACAATAAGAATTGTACTAATCTTTAGAATAATCTAACCAACAACAGAAAAGAGGTAGAAATGATGAAAGGATCTTCCATCACAAAGAAATCGGCTGTGATTGCACTATCCACTGGATTACTGTTATCCCCAGTGTCGAACTACTCCATGCCAACAGCTACAGCTGAGGGTTGGAAAGCAGAAACAGTTTTATCTTCCTTGACTGAAGAACAAAGACAAGCCTTGCATCAACTGGAGGTAAATAACGCAGAGGGCCTCCAAGGATTTCAGTCGAGTGAATTGGCATCTGACGAAGAGATCTCCGTTATCGTCCAATTTAAATCCAAACCTGGACATGTAGCTGTATTAGAAGCGGAAGTACAAGGAAAATCAATAAAGAAAGCAGACGCCAAAGCCCAAGTGGAGAAAGAACATAAGATTTTTAAAGAAGATGTAGTAAAGCATCTATCTACAAGCCACTTAAAAGGAAAAAAAGTAGCGCCAAAAATCACCCAAACCTATAAAGAAGCGTATAACGGTGTAGCGATGACCCTTCCTGCTAATCAAGTAGAACAACTGCTTAAATCCGAAGCCGTTAAAGCTGTGTTTAAAAATCAGGCATTTACGATCGATCCTGTTAAACAAGATCTTCCAAATGATGTTGAGAGAGAAATCACAACGTCTGTTGAAAGCATCCCATATTTAAATGTAGATGAACTACATAAGGAAGGAATTACGGGAGATGGAATCAAAGTCGGTGTCATCGACACAGGCGTTGACTATAACCATCCTGACCTGAAAGATGCTTACAAAGGTGGATATGACTTTGTTGACGATGATGCGGACCCAATGGAAGCAACGTATGAAGATTGGAAGAGTACGAGTGAACCGGAGTTCAGTTATACGGGAAGTTCCTATTATACTTCTCATGGTACTCATGTATCCGGAACCATCGTAGGACAAAACGAGAATGATAGTGAAGTATCCGTAGAGGGTGTTGCCCCAGATGCAGATCTATATGTGTATCGCGTCCTCGGCCCTTACGGAAGTGGTTACACAGAAGACGTCCTTGCCGGAATTGAAAAATCTGTTCAGGATGGAATGGATGTCATCAACCTTTCATTAGGCGCCAGTGTCAATGATCCATATTATCCTACAAGTACAGCCCTTAATTATGCCGTATTAAACGGTGTGACAGCCGTTGTTTCAGCAGGGAATGCAGGACCAAATGACTTTACCCTCGGCTCCCCTGGTACAGCTGCTTTAGCGTTAACAGTAGGAGCAAGTGATGTTCCTGTCTCACAAACCACTTTTACCGGGCAAACGTCAGATGGATGGTCAGCGGAAATTGTGAGTATGGCAAGAGGGTTCGTACATTCATTTGCCAGTTTAGAAGATCAATCCTTAGAATTGGTAGATGTTGGCCTCGGTTATGAAGAAGACTATGAGAATAAAAATGTAGAAGGAAAAATTGCCTTTGTTCAGCGAGGAAATTTCGCACTGAATGACAAAGTGAAATTTGCTAAGGAACATGGTGCCAAAGCTGTGATTATGTATAACAATGCTGAAGGCCATGTAGGATATAATCTTGGGGAATCAACAAATTATGTCCCAGCCTTCTCTATGACACTGGCTGCCGGGGAAGAATTGAAAGCTGCGATGACCAGTGGAACATCCAACTTCACCTTTACAAACTTAGAAGAAAGCATGACTGAGGGTGACCATTTAGCCGATTTCAGTTCAAGAGGTCCTGTTAATAAGAGCTATGATACGAAACCTGAAGTGGTAGCTCCCGGAGTCAGCGTTCTGTCGACCTTCCCTTCCTATATGATCGATCCAGAAAAAACGGATGACTATCAGTATGCTTACTCGAGATTATCAGGAACCTCTATGGCTTCTCCTTTCACTGCGGGAGTTGCAGCTTTACTGTTAGGAGAGAATCCGGATCTTGAGCCTGCTGATATTAAAACCATTCTCATGAACTCTGCTGATCCATTAAATGGGGATTACAGCGTATTTGAAGTAGGTGCAGGAAGAGTGGATCCGTATCAAGCCCTTCACAGTCAGACAAAGATTCAAATCAAAGATGAGACGTTGATTCCTAGTGGAGAAGAACTGATCCCGATCGATAATCCGACAGGCGGATTGAGCTTCGGTAATCAGGTAGTGGCTGAAGGAGCTCACCTCCGCGTACAAAAAAGCTTTGAAATCACCAACAATAGTGATGAAAAGAAAACGTTTGACATTCGTGTTGTAGAAAATGTACAGGAAGGCACCTTAAGCCTCAAAGAAAATGGAGTTGTCGTAAGTGCTGACAAGTCCATCAAGGTGAACGGAGGGAAGAAAAAGACCTCAAATCTATTCCTTACGATGCCGAAAACCGCTACAAAAGGTATATATGAAGGATATGTAATCGTTACGAACAAAAAAGATAAAACAGAAAGTTACCGCGTTCCATTCAGTGTGAAGAGATCAGAGGAAGGCTTTAATACACTTGAATTGTTATCTTCAAGTTTTGCACCTCCTCATTATACTCATGGATTTGAACCATACCGTTATCCATGGGCACTTGTTGAATTCAACCTTAGTTCACCGATGAAAAGCATGGATGTGATCCTGCAGGATGGGGAAACAGGTGAAGACCTAGGATTAATCGGTACACTTGATCTGCAGGATTCCCTGCTGGATAACAACTACTTATTAAGAGCATTCAATGGTAGTTATTACGCATTTACAAGCGACAAGAAAAATCCGGTTTCAGAAGAAGTGTCCATCGCCAAACCTGGTCACTATAAAATCAAGTACGCGATGACAGATCCAAAAGGAAAAGTAAAAACAAAAACAGAGCATTTCTATATCGACATTGAAGGACCTCAATTCAAGAGTTCCCTGGATGGTGAATCACCGTTCCTTGAATATCAACCAGGTCAGGAAACCTATCCATTTGAGATTGAAATTACAGATCCACTTATTGAAGACATGCAAGAAGCAGGAATGGACGCAGATCAATCCAAAAACTTTATGATTTATTACTGGAATTCAGCATTTCCTTCATCCCCGCTTTATATGGATGAAAACGGTAAGTTTGTCGAAGAAATTGCGATGAATGAAAACGTGAAAGCCCTTAACTTCAGAATGAAGGGCTATGATATGGCCGGTAACAATAGTGCGATGAAGAACTATTTCTTCATTAAAGAAGGTACACCGAATGCGTATCTTAAAACTGATGCGAAAACCGTTACAACTGGTGAAACCGTACAGGCAACTCTAGCACTGGATAATGTTCAAGATGCAAAGGAAGCCACTTGGACATTTGAAGACTATTACGGATTTCAACCAGAAGTGATCGATGCCAAGTTATCCGGGGAATTTTCCGATAAAGCTTCGCTGACACTTGATGGAAACCAGATCAAGGTTACGTTCAATGAACCTATTCAATCATTCGATCATAGCGCGATTGTTGATGTGCAAGTGAAGGTTCAAGATGAACTGTTCACTAAATTAGACGCCCTGGATCCGACTGTTACCGTAACGAATTCTAACAATGAAACAATGGATCTATTACATGCTGGTGCAGAATTCACTGTAAATCCGGACTTTAACTCAATTAGGGGCTTTGTAAGCCCGGAAGGATTCGATAGTGGAAGTGGCTACAACGCTAAGAAAGATTGGACTAAAGTTGGCGCAACAATAGAATTTAAGAAGTCAACCGGAGACGTCTTTACTCCATCCTCCATCACGGAAAATGGGGAGTATTCCATTGAGAAACTTCCATTAAGCAAAGATCCATATGAAGTAAAAGTTCAGGTACCTGGCCACTTCTTGACCAAAAACACAGAAAGAATCGGTTATGAGTACAATGGGGAGCTTTATGGAAAGTATCATAGACCTACGAACCTGAATCCTGTCGGGGGAGATGTCAACCAGGACAACGTCATCGATATCTATGATGCCATTGCCATTCAGGATGCTTGGAATACAGACCATCGTGCAGCAGATATCAATTTTGATGGTAGGGTCAACGCTAACGATATCAAGTTTGTGCAGGAGAACTATTTATTACAAAATGAACAAGTTGAGGACGCACCTTCACCAGTAGAGTCAGCAGATGGTAAAACACTTGATTCTATTTTGGAAGAACTGGGATTATAATTCATTGATGAAACAAAAGGAATGAACCTATCGAATAGGCTCATTCCTTTTTTCTTTATGAATTTTTACATAAGAATGGGTTCAACTTCCTATCACCTTGAACATATAATAACTCGAAAGGAGGGGAACAGAATGGATCGTTTTATTCTTTTGTTAGTAGCGGGTATTCTATCCGGTTTCGCATTGTTGAAGGTTCCTTTAGCAGGTACGTTCTTAGCAAGTGTATCCCCAGTAACGGACATCATAGGCGTTTTAGCTATTCTCATATTCTCACTTTTCCTTATCTATAAAGGCATCATGTCCATTCTAGGGAAGTGAATAATCAGACCCGGATTTATTCCGGGTCTTTTTTAGTATGCTGGAAACCAAACCAGGAATTCAGCAGTTCTTTATAACTTTCAAGGTCTATCTCCTTTTTCGTTAACTCTCCGGCCTTCCAGTGGGTAAAGGACGTATCCGTTAAGGTCACATTCCCGTCATTCGTCCGTTTTGTCAATAATGGATGTTTGTTAAAAGGGGAATCTGAATGGTTGGCAATAATTGTTTGAATGTTATTCAATTGAGTCACATTCTTTATGGGATCACCCGAATCAAAAGCATATCCTGTTCTCCATTCCGAATGCTTATGCTTTAATTTCATTTCAAATATATAATCTCCATGGAGACTGTCGACCTCTTTAATTCTAAACTCCCCATTTGAAGAGACGACTGCTTCTCCCGATAATGGTACTGGTTTTAACGGGAGATTCCCTCCAAAACCCGTATCAATCACATATGTTGTATCTTTATGAGAGACTAATATGACCACATGGGTTCTTCCTATCGACTGGTACAGCTCTTTATCATGATTGTAAACAACTCCACGAACAAGAACCGCATCAAATTGATTTTCGATCAAAAATAAATATAACAATGAGTTCAATTCATAACATAGACCACCTTCGTTCTTCACGAGCATTTTATTCATTAAATTTTCTTTGGTAAGATCGGCGAATGTATTTCCAATAACACATAGATTTTCGAATGGGATGCTTTTAGCTGTCTCTTCTAAAATGGTATCTAGTTGGTGAAAGGATATTTTCCCTGTGGTTGGATAATGTATTCTTTTGCGAAATAATGTATTTAGATCGGTGATGGTGAACCCTCCATTTCTCAAGCGTCATTCTACATTATGCTGGATCTGTATATTATTTACTCTATAAGAAAAACATCCTGTATGCCACTGTCACAACTGAATTCGCAACTTCCCAGACTGAGCACGGGATACACAAGACAGAATCGAGCGATGGTCCTTCCGTTCTTCCTCATTCAGAAAGGAATCAGCATGATCGACTTTTCCCTCTAACACTTTTAATTCACACGTCCCGCAACGGCCAGCCCGGCAGGAATAGGGAGCCAGGATCCCTGACTTGAGCAGTGCTTCTAACAGTGTCTCTTCTTCCGAAACAGAAACGGTTTCGCCACTCGTTAATTCCACTTCAAATCTTCGACGTATTAGCGGCTGTTGAGGAGTGAATCGTTCGTAATGAACACTTGACGAAGGATATCCAATCTCAAGGGCACTTCTGGTGAATTCTTCGATAAATGAAGGGGGACCACAGAAATAAACGTGGGTTCCCACTCTGTGTTCCCAAAGACTTGCATCTGTTAATCTCTTTTCTTTTGAAAAATAAAAGTGAGTCTGCTCAGGATAGTTTTCCGATAGAAAGAAGTAGAAAGGACAAGTCTCAATTGATTTCACTGCATAATGAAGTTCGAAGGTCCGTCCCTCCTCTTTGAGTTCTGCCATCATGGACATGAAGGGGGTAATGCCGATTCCCGCCGCATAGAATGCATGATGTTTTGCTTTAAAACTCAGTGGGAAATGGTTTTGAGGAAATCCCACTCGTAAGGTATCCCCCACCTTCATCTGTTCATGCCAATACAGAGATCCTCCCTGAGACGTTTCATTTAGACGGATGGCGATTTGATAGACGGCTTTTTGACCAGGTGGATTCGTTAAGGAATACGATCTGGCTATGGTTTGTCCACCCAGCTCAACATATGTAGTGATATGGGAACCCCCGCTAAAATATGGAAGGGATTCGTTATGCTCATGAACAAGAGTAAACCTCTTGACAACAGGGGTTTCCTGATGAATGGACCTGACTTGGACAGGGATTGTTTTATGAAGATTCACCTTCCGTCACTCCCCGTTTCTAAGGTAGCGTAACCGAGGTATGAACCTTGTAATGGAGAGTAATGGTCGGAAACGGACAGCTTTAAGTGACAATGGGAACAGGTCGTCGGGAGTCTACCCAATTTTCCGATATCAATCTTTGTTTTCTGATGGCATTTGTAACAGAACACATCGATCATTCTGACACCGTTGCCAATAAACTGCGCTTCCTCTTCAGAAAAACCACTTTCTACGACTAGGTGCTTGAACTCTTCCAGATTACACCACTCTATTGCTATGTAAAGAAAAGTGCCCATCTTCTGATTTTGCAACCACAGTGAGATATCGGTTTCTTCCTTTTCACCCAGGAAAACCACTTCAAAGGAGATATTCTCCTTCATTACTTTTTTAATGATGGGAGTCAGCCGTTTCATCCCCTTTTGATCACCAAAAAATAAGTACTTTCGTTTACTTGGGACGAACGCTGGCTTTATCTCGTTCTTCATTTCATCACCCGCTTCTCGTTCAAATACTCGATGACCACATTATTAAATAAGGAAATCCCTTTGTAATCAGAGATATGTGAAGGAAGCTCCTGCAGGATCTGATAAAACTCTTCGGTCCATTCCGGGTTTCGAGTGAACTTTTCCAGTGAGAGGAGGTGGGTATGAATCGTGAACAGTAATCCATTCGAGCCCGGTAATCGGAATAATTTCTGTACCTCTACCCGCATATGAACGAATTCACCCGCATTTTCCACTGTAACTTGCCTTCTGTTCTTCCCCCACTGATCAAAGGTTTCAAGTGAAGTATCCAAGTGATTTCCCGCCATTAACGACCAATTCCTCCTGATCCATGGGTCTCCTGCTTCCATACGCATTAAAAACGTCAGAATCCGCTGATCCAAGCTTTCTTCTTTAAAACCTGGAATCGGCTTATGAATCTCCTTAAAACTCATTCCTGTATTAAACGCAAGGGACCAATTAGCAGGAAAACAAAGCTGACCCGCATCCAAATATAAATCCCCATCCCGCTGCATCATCAAAATTAAATCTTCTTGCACATGTCGACCGATAAAATCGAGTGGTTCCATGGATAAAGTGGATTCATCCCCGAGTATAAATGTTGTTTGTTCATTTAGAATGTGATTGTGGAACGTCCATTTCCCTTCATTTTTTTCAAGGGAAAACTGTTGAGGATAATACGTAGTGAGATGTTGTATGACCAGTTCTGTTATTTCCCATTGAGCTTTCAAGGTATGCCGCTGGGACTGAAAGCACCGCTCGGGATGATGCGTAAGCAGATTCCGTTTAAGCTTGATTTCTTTTTGATAAGACGATGTAATCTCCACACCACTCGGCTCATCCAAAGGAAACGAATTATTGGAATACCGATACACCTCCCCCTTAAAAGGATAAGGAAACGAATCCACTTTTACCATACAACCACACCTTTGTCCGAAAATTCTTACTTTTATTTTATCGCATGGAGGGACGGACCTCAAGAGGTCCGTCCCTCACCCGTATTTCTCTCTGTACCGACTGAGTGTGATCAGGGGCCAAGTCCATTGATAGCTATGGTAATGAATATAGAAGTTCCCTGGCAGACCGACTCCCGTGGGGTACGTTTTGGTTGAGTCATCTGCTTCTCCATTCATTAATTCGAGAATCGCCATGATACCCAGGTCAATTGCAGGAGTTGGTTTGTCTTCGATACAGATGAGAGATTCAAGTGCCCATGCTGTTTGCGAGGGGGTGCTGAAGGAAAGAGGCAAGTATGTCTTTTCCTGATCACTGTAACAGGATTCTCCCCAGCCACCGTCTTTGTGTTGAATGCTTTCCAGCCAAGCTTTTGCTCTTTGGATATGTTTATCAGAAGAAGGCACACCCGTTGCTTTCATACCCGTGATGGCCGCCCATGTTCCATAGATATAGCAGACACCCCAGCGCCCGTACCAGGATCCTTCGTCCTTTTGCATCAGTTTCAGCCATTGAATCCCCCTATTCACCTGTGGATGGTCTTTGGTCAGACCTGCCCGGCTGCCGAGAAATTCCAGTGTTCTTCCTGTTAGATCAGGAGTTGATGGATCGATTGCCGCTGCCTCAGACCCGTCCATTGGAAAAGAAGTAAGGATACCTTTCGTCTTGTTTATTTCAAATGCCGGCCAGCCTCCATCACGGTTTTGCATACCGATGACCCATTCAATCCCACGATCCCATGATTGCCGGACAAGTGGATTCTCTGCAGCTGAATAGGTAATGGACCTGAGAGCCGCTGTCGTATCATCCACATCGGGGTGAATGTTATTGCTCTCTGAAAAGCCCCATCCCCCGGGCTTCACTCTGCTCTCCATCGCCCAATCTCCATAACGAAAGTGTTGCTTTTTACCAAGGTACTCCACCGCTTTCTCTATAGAGTGGTCTCGTGCATCCACCCCCGCTTCCTGAAGGGCATGGCTGATCAGGGCTGTGTCCCAAATGGTTGAGGGAGAATTTTGAATATGAATGCCTTTCTTCGTTTCGCATGCCATCTCTTTTAATCCCTGTATCGCCTTTACAATGATGGGATCACTCTTCTTATATCCCACAGCCAAAAGGGCATAAATCATATAAAAAGTCGAACTGAAGTAACTAAGATACGTTCCATCTGATTCTATCCGTTGCAGCATGTACTGCTGTGCAAACTGCCGGGCCTGTTGATGAAGATGGGATGGAATACTTATTAAGGACTGTAGGCCTTCGTTGATTTTCGAAAATAATTTCAGCTCCCTTTCACTGTATCTCACTTCATATGGTCCGCGGGACAGATGTTGTACTTGTGGTCTGTTTTTTGTTTTTAATGAGAATCGCTGATCTTTCAGGAGCAGCAGTGGTGCTAAATGAGCCCGTGCGTAGCTGCTGAAATCCCAAAAGTTCAGAGGGAATTGTTTCGGAATCAATAAAAATTCAATGGGAATCGGAACCAAATACTTCCAATCATATTGTCCATGAATAGCAAGCATACTTTTCGTAATTGAATGAGCCTTGTGAACCCCTCCTTTTTTCTCTATAAAATGTTTCGCTTTCACAAGTCTCTTATCATCATCCTTCACCTTTCCGCTATACATGAGGGCAAAGTAAGCCTCAATCGTTGAAGACAGATTTCCTTCCTTCTCATCCTCAAAAAGTTTCCATGTCCCCTCCCTTGTTTGCACTTTCCAAAGGCGGTTCACCAGCCGTCCCACAAGCTCTTGATCATCCATCTCAAGGGAACGTAGAAGAATGATCATATATGCATCGGTCATCACGCTATTTTCAAAGCAGAAGGACCAGCTTCCGTCTGCATTCTGTTTATGCTGAAGATCACTCACCATTTTATGAATCGTGTTCTCAATCTTCTTTTTCATACATTTATCCTTCCTCCCGATATCTGCTCTGATGTAATGTATATGTGAAGAATGCGGGTACTAGTAGTGAGATGCAAAGAAGAGCCTGCTCTCCGGTTGCGGGGCAGGCTCTTTCTATTGTTCTTCTATTTTCTTAGAGTAGTAGCTTACAAGTTCGGGATACTTCTCAAGCTCTTTTTTTCCTTGCTCCGTTACCTGGTAAACTCCCCTTTTTACCCGCTCAAACCAGCGGTAATAATTCTTCTGAAGAATGGAGGGAGTTTTCGCACCCGTACCCAACTTAGCTAAGTTCCTCGGTGACATGGGCCCATGTTTTTCCAGATAACAGGCAATCTGAATGCAGTTTTCCTTGTAAGCTGTCATGATTTTCGTTTTATTGCTGCCACCTACATTGTAATCTGCACTGCGCCCTTCGATTTCTTTTACAAGAGCTTCTCTTTTCCGCTTGCTGTTCTTCATGCTCTTATTCCGGTCAAAGGTTTCCGGATGTATGACAAAATCAAGTTTTGGCGTTTTCGTTGTAAATGAGACAGTGATCAGACCGAGCTCTAATCTGCGAACCAAGTGACAGACATCATTCCACCGCTTTGATCGGGGACGCTTTGGTTTCGGGATCGCAATGTACACAAGGTCTGTGAGTCTCTGCCGCTTTGTCGCTTGAATAAGAAGCTCGACATTCAATGAAAGCTTCAACTCTACAATCACAAGTTCGTCTTCTTTAAAGGCAGTCACATCACAATCGTTCACTTCACCGTTCACCTGGTAACCCTGTTTATGAAAATGTTTTTGGATCGGATGATAAAGATCCGATTCTTTAAGTTTCTTCATGGTAAAAACCTTTCTGGGAAAGAATTCTATAGGGTAAAGTATAGACTATTCGAGAGATTTTTGCAGTTTGGAAGAAAAAGAGACCCCAACTCATGGTGCGGGAGTTGCGGCGGAAGGCTTTCGGTTTCGTTTATCTGCCGTGTTGGGGATTTATCTGCCATATTTACGTTATATATGCCATTCTGCAAAATCTGACACATTTTGCTATCCATTCTTATGAACTAACTACAATCCCTACCCTCGAATCCTCTCAATCTCATCAGCCACAAACTGCACCGAAGTCCCGACAATCACTTGAATGCTATTTTCCCCAACTACATGAAGTCCCGGAACCCCTGTCGCTTTGATTCGAGCCTGATCCACCGCATCCATTTCCTTCACTTCCACTCTCAATCTTGTTATACAGTTATCAACGGATGTTACATTATCATCTCCGCCGAGTCCTGCATAAATCTCCGTTGCCATCACTGCAAACCTTTCGCTTTGAGTAAGGACTGTTTCACTCCCCACTACTGTATCTTCATTTTCCTCTTCACGCCCCGGAGTCATAAGATTGAATTTCGTGATCATGAAACGGAACAAGAAATAGTAGAGAAGGGCAAATACGACACCTTGTATGAGCAGCATGTACGGAAGATTCGCTAACGGAAGTCTTGAACTCAGGACAAAATCGACGAACCCTGCGCTGAAACCAAATCCTGCCGTCCATTGAAAGAAGGAGGCAATGGCCAGGGATAATCCTGTCAACACCGCATGTGCTACATAAAGGGCAGGTGCCACAAACATGAAGGCAAACTCGAGAGGCTCAGTCACTCCTGTAAAAAAGGAAGCAAAACCGGCTGCCAGCATCAGTGACGCCACCTGCTTCTTCTTACTTGGCTTCGCAGCATGATAGATGGCGAGCCCCGCTGCAGGAAGACCAAACATCATAACCGGAAAGAACCCAGCCTGATACATACCCGTCACACCTTTTTCACCCTTACCTGACCAGAAGTTCCCGATATCATTAATACCGGCAACGTCGAACCAGAACACTGAATTCAAGGCATGATGCAATCCAGTAGGAATTAATAATCGATTAAAGAATCCATATAAACCCGCACCCGTGAAGCTTAATCCACTGATTTCCTTACCGAATGATACTAGAGCAGTGTAGATGACCGGCCAAACAAACAGCATCACTCCTGATACAACCAGCATGGCAACCGCCGACATGATCGGAACCAATCTTTTTCCGCTAAAAAAGGCAAGTGCATCCGGAAGCTTCACATGACTGAATCGATTGTACATAGCTGCCGCAACGATCCCTGACAAAATCCCGACAAACTGATTACCGATTTTCTCAAATGCCGGATTGACCGCTGCGGCATCCACACCTTGAAGCAGTGCAACTGAGTCCGTTGAAAGGAGTGTCGTAATCACGAGATAAGCGACCAAGCCGCTCAGTGCTGCAGAACCATCCTTCGTTTTGGCCATACCCAGTGCTACACCGACTGCAAACAGAATCGACATATTATCAATGATCGAAGCGCCAGCCTTGATTAAGAAGGCTGCAATCGGACTATCCGCGCCCCATCCAGTCGGGTCGATCCAATACCCAATCCCCATCAGAATCGCAGCAGCCGGCAAAACGGCAACCGGAAGCATCAACGAACGACCAATGCGCTGAAGATATTTCATCATCTTGTTTTCCCCCTATCAGTCTATTTTTCACTTCAAGATGCTTTGTCTAGTAAATTGGACAAAACCTCTCCCATAAAAAATATTCTGGTTCCAACCTGTTTAGAAGTGAATATGGATGAATATTCAACCCCAAGCACCCATCCCCTGCCATAATTCACTACATACAATCCAAAAAACAAAGAAAAACCCCCATCAGGCATCTAAAGCCCGATGGAGGTCCGTCCCTCTATTAAGGTAATTCAGTTCCACCCATGAGGTAGCGGTCACATTCGCGTGCTGCTTCACGGCCTTCGTTGATGGCCCAGACGATGAGGCTTTGGCCCCGGCGCATGTCTCCTGCTGCGAAGACTCCCTCGACGTTGGTCAGGTATTTGCCGTATTCTGCTTTAACGGTGGAATTGCTATTTGTTTCGACTTCAAGCTCTTTGATCAGGTCTTGTTCCGGACCACTGAATCCGATTGCCAGAAGGACAAGATCTGCTGGCCATACTTTTTCCGTTCCAGGAATTTCATCACGGATCTTGTTTCCATCTTCGTCATAACGAAGCTTTACATTAATCGTATGAACTTCTTTGATATGACCATGCTCGTCACCGACAAACTTCTTGGTCATGACAGCGTACGCACGTGGATCTTCTCCAAGTACTTCTGCTGCTTCTTTTTGACCGTACTCGACCCGGTGAATGACTGGGTATTGCGGCCAAGGGTTGCCGACTTCATCACGTATGGCGCCCTTTTTATCATAGATATCAAACTGAGTGAGGCTTTTACAGTTATGTCTTACCGAAGTGGCTAAACAGTCTGTACCTGTATCTCCACCACCGATGACGATGACGTTTTTTCCTTCAGCAGAAATATAGTTTCCGTCTTCCAGGTTGGAATCCAATAGGCTTTTTGTATTCGAATGAAGGAATTCCATTGCATAGTGAACGCCTTTCAAATCTCGTCCATCTACTTGGATGTCACGATGAACGGCCGCTCCTCCGCAAAGTATGACTGCATCAAAGTTTTCACGCAGGTTTTCGACTGTGTAGTCTTTCCCAACCTCGGTATTCGTAACGAATTCAATGCCCTCTTTCTCTAAAATATCGACGCGGCGCTTAACGACTGAATAAGGTAATTTCATTTCTGGAATGCCATATGTTAACAGTCCGCCTACACGATCATTTTTTTCAAAAACGGTCACAAGATGGCCTGCTTTATTCAATTGAGCAGCTGAGGCTAATCCTGCCGGACCAGAACCTACGACCGCCACCCGTTTACCGGAGCGGTATTCGGGTGGTTCTGGAATGACCCAGCCTTCTTCAAACCCTTTTTCGATTATCGAGCGTTCCACAGTTCTGATCGCTACAGGCGGCTCGTTGATCCCGAGTACGCATGCTCCTTCACATGGTGCCGGACAAGCAAATCCGGTGAATTCGGGAAAGTTGTTCATCTGATGCTCGCGCTTAAGTGCTTCTTTCCATTGTCCCTGGTACACAAGGTCGTTCCATTCCGGTATTAAGTGATAAACGGGGCAACCAGTTGTCGCTCCGTTTATTTCCATTCCAGACTGACAGGTAGGAACGCCGCAATCCATACAGCGCGCCCCCTGTTTCTTGACTTCTTCATCCGAAAGAGGAGAGGTGTAATCTTTCCAATCCTTCGTTCGTTCAGCTGGATTTCTTTCATCTAATGTTTGTCTTTTATATTCCATGAATCCAGTTGGTTTTCCCATAGTATCCCCCTCCCTCTTTATTTCGCTGGTTCTAACACTTTTTTCTCTTCTTTTGTACCTTCTTCAAATGCTGCCATTTCAGCATCGAATTTCTCTAATCCACTATTTTCAAGCTGACTGATCCGTTCTCTCATCTTGAGATACGATTTCGGAATCACGCGTACAAATTTTGACACGTAAGAATCCCAGTTCGCTAAAATCTTCTTGCCGTTGTTACTATTTGTATAATGAACGTATTTCTCGATCATGTCGTATACATCTTTCATTTCTTCCGGGTCAAATAATGGTTGAACAAGAACCAGTTCTTGATTACATCTTGATCGGAAGTTTTCATCCTCATCCAGTACATAGGCGACTCCACCTGACATACCGGCGGCAAAGTTTCGACCTGTAAGGCCGAGGACAACCACTTTTCCACCTGTCATATATTCACATCCGTGATCCCCGACGCTTTCAACGACTACCTGCGCTCCACTGTTACGGACACAGAAGCGCTCGCCGGCTACTCCATAAATGTATGCTTCTCCACCAGACGCCCCGTAGAAGGATACGTTGCCGATGATCGTGTTTCGTTCAGGAATAAACGTAGCGGTTGGATCGGGATGAACGATGATTTTCCCCCCTGATAAACCTTTTCCTACGAAGTCATTTGAATCCCCGACAAGTCTCAGCGTCAGACCTTTTGGAATAAAGGCACCGAAGCTTTGTCCTGCAGATCCTTTAAACGTCAAGCGGATTGTATCTTCCGGTAAGCCTTCAGCCCCATAACGTTTTGTAATTTCGCTTCCAAGCATCGTGCCGGTTACACGGTGAATGTTTCGAATCGCTGTCGTCCATTCAACCGGTTCTCCCGTTTCAATCGCTTGGCGGCAACGAGGAATCAGCTCTTGATAATCCAGTGTTTTCTCAAGTTCGTGATCCTGTTTTCTTGTCGCATAGCGGCCCACCTTTTCAGGTACATCCGGCTGATGCAGAAGAGCAGAAAGGTCGATTCCTTTCCCTTTCCAATGATCAATCGCTTTGTTTGCTTCAAGGATATCAGTTCTACCAATCATTTCATTGATCGTTCTGAAACCAAGTTGAGCCATAAGCTCTCTTGTTTCCTGGGCAACAAATCGCATGAAGTTCGCTACATGTTCAGGGTCACCTGTGTATTTTTTACGTAACTCAGGGTCTTGTGTCGCAATACCGACTGGACATGTATTCATATGACAAACACGCATCATGACACATCCAAGAACAACAAGCGGTGCAGTGGAGAATCCATACTCTTCCGCCCCTAGAAGCGATGCAACAACAACATCCCGGCCCGTCATCATTTTCCCATCAGTCTCGACGACAATACGGTCACGAAGACGATTCAGTAACAGGGTCTGATGAGCTTCGGCAAGACCGATCTCCCATGGCAATCCTGTATGTTTCAGACTGGTTCTCGGTGCAGCACCTGTTCCCCCGTCATATCCACTGATTAACACAACGTCCGCCCGACCTTTTGCCACACCTGCAGCAATCGTTCCAACACCTACAGCTGATACCAGCTTTACGCTGATGCGGGCTTGCGGGTTTGCATTCTTCAGGTTATAAATCAGTTCGGCAAGGTCTTCAATTGAATAGATATCATGATGAGGGGGTGGTGAAATCAATTCCACTCCAGGAGTAGATCCCCGCACTTCAGCAACCCAAGGATATACTTTTTTTCCAGGGAGATGTCCCCCTTCACCAGGCTTCGCTCCTTGAGCAACCTTGATTTGTATTTCGTCGGCATTCACCAGATAATGGCTCGTTACACCAAAGCGTCCTGAAGCAACTTGTTTGATCGAGCTGCGTCGTGAATCCCCATTTTCGTCCGGGGTGAAACGGCTGGGGTGTTCCCCACCTTCACCTGAGTTGCTCCGTCCGCCAATTTTATTCATGGCAACCGCTAATGCTTCATGGGCTTCCTGACTGATGGATCCGAATGACATGGCACCAGTCTTGAAGCGGCGACAGATTTCTTCCACTGATTCAACCTCTTCAATCGGGATAGGCTTCGTTTCTTTAAACGAAAGAAGTCCGCGCAGCGATTGAAGATTCTGCTTTTCGTCTGTCAGCATGCTGGAGTATTTTTTGAATAACTCATAATTATTCGTACGGCATGCATGTTGAAGAGTGTGAATCGTACTTGGATTGTACGCATGATCTTCTCCATTTTTTCGGTATTGGAATTCATCTCCCGAATCCAATGTGCGTTGATTATCTTTTCGATCATTGAACGCTTTTCGATGCCTCAAAAGCACTTCTTTTTCGATGATACCCATCCCGATTCCGCCTAATCTAGACGCTGTACGGGTGAAATATTTATCAATCACATCTTTATGAATGCCTACCGCTTCAAATATTTGTGCTCCACGATAACTCTGAATCGTCGAGATTCCCATTTTAGATAAAACCTTGATAACACCGTCTGTCCCTGATTTCACAAATCTTTGCACCGCTTGTTCGTAAGTGGTGTCCTGCAGCTCGCCCTTATCGATCAGTTCACGCAGTGTTTCATAGGCTAAGTACGGATTGATTGCTTCTGCACCATATCCGAGCAGGGTTGCGAAATGGTGAACCTCTCTTGGTTCCCCTGATTCCAAAAGGATGCTGACAGTTGTACGCGTTCCTTGGCGAATTAAGTGATGATGCAGTCCTGAAACGGCAAGGAGTGCTGGAATGGCTGCTTTGTCCTTCACAACTCCACGGTCAGATAAAATAAGGAGTGTCGCACCGGCTTCAACGGCCTTGTCGGCTTTTTCATACAGAGCATCCAGCGTGCTTTCAAGCTGATTTTCCTCATCTGTTACATCAAATAAAATCGATAAAGTAATGGCTTTGAAGCCCTTTTCGTTTTGGTGACGAATCTTTTCAAGCTCTTCCCCGGTTAAAATCGGTGTCTTTAAATGGATATGCCTGCAGCTTTCAGGACCCGGGTTAACCAGGTTACCTTCTGCTCCAATCGTTGTTCCTACAGATGTAATGATCTGTTCTCGAATCGCATCGATCGGCGGGTTTGTCACTTGAGCAAATAGCTGTTTGAAGTAGTTATATAGAAGCTGTGGCTTTTTCGATAATACCGCAAGAGGTGAATCATATCCCATGGAACCAACCGGATCTTTTCCGTCCGTCACCATCGGCTTAATGATTTTGTTCAATTCCTCATTTGTATAGCCAAAAGCCTGCTGCTGCAATACCACTTCTTCTGAATCCAGTTGAACTGGCTCATGTGTCGTTTCAGGTAATTCCTCAAGTTCAAATTTATTGTTGTCCAACCAATGTCTGTACGGATGCTCAGAGGCAACGCGCAGCTTAATCTCTTCATCGGGAATGATTCTTCCTTTTTCCAGATCAACAAGCAGCATTTTTCCTGGCTGTAATCGATCTTTGTACACAATGTCATCGGCAAAAATATCCAGGGCCCCTACTTCAGAACCCAGAACGATCATACCGCTTTTAGTCACATAGTAACGTGCAGGTCGAAGTCCATTTCGGTCAAGGCAAGCACCAATCTGTTTTCCATCCGTAAACACAAGGGCTGCCGGTCCATCCCACGGCTCCATCAAACAGCTATGATACTCGTAGAAGTCCTTTTTCTTCGGATGAATCGTGTCATCGTTTTCCCAAGGCTCCGGTACCATCATCATGGCAGTGTGAGCAAGGGATCTTCCTGATAAATGAAGGAATTCAAAGCAGTTATCAAACATAGAGGAGTCACTGCCTGTCTCATCAATGACAGGAAGGATCTTTTCCAGATCTTCTTCTTTAAAAGCGCTTGAATGGCACAGCTTCTCACGTGCCCGCATCCAGTTCACATTACCTCGTAATGTATTGAATTCTCCATTATGGATCGTATATCGGTTTGGATGAGATCGCTGCCAGCTTGGGAAAGTGTTTGTACTAAAGCGGGAATGTACAAGGGCTAAAGCTGACCGGAACTCAGGATGGTTGAGGTCGATATAAAAGGAATCTAGCTGTTCAGGTATGAGCATCCCTTTGTAAACGATGGTCGTGGACGACAAGCTACAAAGATAGACATCTTCTTGTCCCTCAACAGTCGCCACTTCTTTTTCAATTCGTTTCCGGATGACATACAGCTTACGCTCAAAATCCATCCGGGATTTTATGTCTTCGGATACGCCAATAAAGACTTGACGGATAAACGGTTTTGATTTCGATGCTACTTTACCTACAAAGGAGTCATTAAGAGGAACAGGTCTCCAACCAAGTGTCTTCTGACCTTCTTCTTCTATGATGCGTTCGAAGATTTCTTTACTCTTCATGCGCTTCTCATAATTTTCAGGAAGGAACACCATCCCGATACCATATTCCCCTTTTCGGGGAAGGATGATGTCTTCTTTCTCACATTGCTTTTTGAAGAAATGATGAGGGATTTGAGTGAGGATACCTGCGCCGTCACCAGTACTTGTATCGGCTGATTGTCCTCCGCGGTGTTCTAAGTTACACAGAATGTTAATGGCATTCTGGACGATGTTATGACTTTTCGTCCCATCAATATTTGCGATCATTCCGATTCCACATGCTTCATGTTCTTGCGCAGGATCGTACATGCCTTGCGCTACAGGAAGATTCGTTTTCATCCAATGTCCTCCTCTACCAAACTTGTATATTTTTTGAATAATTAACCGGTTAATTAAATTTTCTTAATTTTCGTTAGTATATCATGAAATTTAGAAAAAACGAAAAATTAAGTTAACAGGAAAAGCGGTTATTTTCCAAATATATATGTAATAACAAGGATGAACGTTGATATATAAATGTTTATTTTAACTTAATATTCAGAATCTTTAAAAGCTTGATATAATCATAAAGAAATCGCTTTCAAAAAATCACTCACTAAAACATTTTTCACCAAAACCCAACATGAATTTTCATGCAGAATTTTAATTAAAAAAATTTTTTTACCCCTGAAATCCAGCTGCTGAAACTCTTATTCTTTTTCCTTCGATTCAAACCAAATGAATAGGGACGGACCTCCACGATTCGTTGTGGTCCGTCCCTATTCTGAGCTACTTATTCGCTTCTTTCAATGCTTCGCTTTCTACCAGGTCCATGAATTCGGTGACGACTTTGTTGTTGTTTTTTTCTCCTCCCAGTTTTAATAAGACCTTTCCCAGGAAGTTCACACCTCTGTTTTCGCCTTTATAGATGAATCTGGTTTGGTAGTCGTCTATCTTATGGAGGGTGAATTCAGCTTTGATTTCAAATGCTTTGGCGAGTGTGAAACCAATTTTATTGTGTTTTTTCTCGGGGGTGTTCTCATACTCGAGGTCTTCTACAATATACGTCTCGATTCTTTTCCCTTCTTTGTATTTCTGCTGGTATGTGGACCCTACCACGCCTTCCTTTTGCTCCAGTACCTTGTTTTCAACGACGTTCGGCATTATCCGCTGAATGTTTTCAATTTCAAACAAATGCCAAATCGTTTCAATATTGACTGGAATGATCCGTTCTTCATGCCATTTAATCATCCTTATCCTCCCCTATTCCTATGTCAAAGAAATCATCCATTTCTTCGATCACTGATTGTATGCGATCTATTTCAGATTCTAAATCCCTTTTCTTGGCCCGGATCAATTGTTCCAAATTCTCAAACGACTCGTCATTTACGACGGTTAACATTTCTTGAATGGAAAAGTTAAATCTCCTTAAATAGACCAATAAACGTCCCACCAGATAGGATCCATTGTCATAATAGCGATAGTTGTTTGCAGGATCGATATACACAGGTTCAAGCAATTTGATCTCTGCGTAATACCGCAGTGTTTCCTTACTCAGTCCTGTCATCTTGGAAAACTCGCTTACCTTGTACATTCTTTCCACCTCACACCTAAATCATAAACCATGTGGTGCACCACACGGTCAATCCCTTTCTATAAAATGATTTTTTCGACCCTATCTTTGTAAACTGAGGTTTTCATGAATAGATACGCTTCCTTTTATAAATTTCTTCACTTCTTCGCATGCCTCTTCAATAGAAGACGCTTTTATCGTCACCTTTTGATCTCCAGGATACTGACTCGCCGTATGGTAGTATCTTGGATCATAATAGTATTCCATTAAAAGCTCTAAAATCAGCTTATAGTTCTTCTCTTTCAGCTCGTCCTCTATTTGATTGGCAATCGGGCTATGTATACGTCTCTTGATACATCGAAACGCTTCTGCAAATTCATCATGATGCTCGTGTAAACGGTATTCATTTAAAATATGATTGACTCTCTCTTTCATTGGCATCTCAATAAAGATATGAAAACCACTCTGCTTTTTCTCTACTAAAAAGTCAGGGAGAAGCAGCTTTCCGATCCGTTTGCTTTCTGCTTCAAATAATATAAAGGGAGATTCCTGAAGCTCCATCAAGTCTTTAAGCAGAAGGGAATCAAAGGTTTTCTGATTGCTTGGTGTCAATCCGATTTGTCCAAAAATGGAACCTCGATGGTTGGCTAACGTTTCAATATCCAGGACCGGATACCCTACATTTTGAAGCTGTTTCAGGATGGCTGTTTTGCCAATACCGGTTCCACCGTTTAACACAAAGGCTTGAGGCTTTAAATCGAATGTCTCCAGTTCATTCAATACCCAGTGACGATACGCCTTGACCCCTCCTTGAATACGGGAAGTTTTCACACCCATTAAATCCAGGAAGGTGGCAGCCGCTTTGCTACGCATCCCACCCCGCCAGCAGAAAACCACAATCTCACCATCCAGTTTTTGAAACTCTTTAATAAAATCCGGGAGCTTTCCTGAGAAGATTTCCAGACCCCGTTCCGTAGCCTTCTCTTTACTCACTTGCTTATAGAGAGTCCCGACTTCCGCTCTCTCTTCATCATTGAAGACGGGTATGTTCATACTGCCGGAAATCGTCATCTCCCTGTATTCAGAAGGAGATCTGACATCTACGAATGTATAGTTATTGACATCACATTGATCTATCGTTATATCCTTAAACATTTCATCAACTCTCCTCTTCACTTCTCACTCCTATTTTACCACCACTGCAACCCGATTGTTCGAAACATTCTGTAATCATTCTTTCCCTTTCTTTTGTTTTTAGAACTATTTATCTAGTCAAATCATCCTGATAAGTGATAGAATATTCAGTTTTTTCACCTCATTGGTACTATATACCATAAGAACCCAACACCTTATAATGAAATTAGAAATATTATTTCATGTTTTATTTTTATTTCATGAAGTATTATTTCAACAAAATGAAAACGATTTCTTTTATAAGAAATCAGGTAATGAAAGCGGGGGATTTGTTGATGAAAGCAGTGAAGTACATGATCATGGCCGTCTTGTTGTTCTCGCTTGCTCTTCCTTTTTCTACAGGAAAAGCAAAAGCTTCGGAAACTCAGGCGCCAAAACATGAAATGCGTGCAGCATGGATTGCAACGGTTCAAAACATTGATGTGAAAGCCGGAATGGACAAGCAGGAGTATACCGATTGGGTTACAGAGACCCTTGACGAGCTAAAAGAGTTGAAGTTTAATACCGTCATCTATCAAGTGAAACCTACTGTAGATGCCTTCTATCCTTCTGAACTGGCTCCCTGGTCCCAATATATTACAGGGGAACAGCAAGGAACGGACCCGGGTTATGATCCACTTCAGGTCATGATCGATGAATCTCATAAGCTCGGAATCGAGGTTCATGCATGGGTGAACCCTTACCGAATCACGATGCCAAATCAAACGATTGAGTCACTTGCAGATGATAACGTAGCCAAGCTTCATCCTGAATGGGTGGTGAAATATGGCAAGCAATATTATTTGGATCCGGGTATACCTGAAGTCCAAGAATACTTGATTGATACAGTTGAAGAATTGGTGAGTCATTATAATATCGAAGCCGTTCACATGGACGATTATTTCTACCCTTACCGAATTGCAGGAGAAACCTTCCCAGATCAAGATACATACGAGAAATATGGCAACACTTTTGACGATATTGAAGATTGGAGACGAAATAACGTTGATGTTCTTGTAGCTGACATCAATTCAGCCATCAAAGACATTAAAGAATGGGTTCAATTTGGGATTTCCCCATTTGGTGTATGGAGAAATATTGCTGATGATCCGACTGGAAGTGATACACAAGCGGGACAAACGAATTATGACGATCTATATGCAGACACACGTCAATGGATCAAGGATGGGAGCATTGACTATATTACCCCTCAAATCTATTGGTCCAGGAATCTGGCTGTTGCCAACTACTCCGTTCTATTAGATTGGTGGAGTCAGGAAGTGAATGAGTATGCCTACGATCATCCGGTTAATCTTTATATCGGGATGGCTGACTATAAAGTGGGAGACAACTTTGACCAGGAATGGTTCAATCCTTACGAGCTGCCTGAACAAATAATAGACAACCGTGAAAATGGAACGGCACTTGGGCAAATGCATTTCTCACTCAAACAAATATTTGAAAACCCACTTGGTTACGCCGATATTATACGAAACGAGGTTTACACCGAGCCAGCTTTAACCCCTGCCACTCAGTGGAACAATGAAATGCTTCCAAAGAAACCGAACAAGGTGAAAGCGGATAAACATAAAGAAGGTATCACGATAAAGATAGATGATAAAAAGCACACCGATGCCAGAAAATATGTCATCTATCGCTTTGAAGGCGTGAAAGAAGGAGATTACGAGAATCCAGCTAACATTTTGGATGTCGTGTATTCTCAAGAAGGGCTTACAACATATGAAGATACTTCAGCTGAAGAAGGTGGAATGTACACATATGGAGTTACGTCCGTTTCTCCGACAGGTGTGGAAAGTAAGAATGCCAAAACAGTACGAGTAAGAGTACGATAATGATAGAAAGAGAGTTTCTCCGCTATGGAGAAACTCTCTTTCTACTTCAACTGCATTTCCTTTACCTTTTGCCTGATATGATCCGGCCACCATGCCCCGCATTCTTCCGATACCACACAGGCAGCACATTTTTCCAAGTCGTACACCATCATACCCTGAATGGGCGGGGAATAGAGATGGAGGGTCACCAGGTCTTCCCCTCTCCCCTTCTTCATTTTGTGAACACCTTTTTTCGGTGCAAAATAGAAAGAACCTTCCCTATATTCGCGATCAAATATCTCCTGTGGAAACTGGTTCTCTTTTACTTCAAAGATTGTATTGACTGAAGTCCCGCTCAGAACTTGGATCCATCCCTTTGAGTCCCCATGATCATGTGGAGCACATTCCATGTCGGACCAATTCATCACGAGGAGCTCTGCTACTTCATTTTGATAAAGGAGCTTTCGATAATATGGCTTACCTTCCGGAGAAAGTAAGTAAGGCTGTATATCATCGAGACTCATTTGCAAAGACTGCAAGACTTCTTTAAGTTCTTTCGTGGAAGGGCTAGTCAATTCATCTAGTCTATCCTTTATCCGTTCCCTTAAGGTCACCGCGATTCCTCCATGTGTTATCGTTTCCTCCATAGAAACCGATGGAAAACAGAAATCATCTGGCCATTTACAACCACAACTCCTATTATAATTATGACTCCACCCAGTATTGTTATGAAGAAAATTTTCTCGTGCAATTCCAACCCCCATTCTCCTCGCAAATCCACGAAAAAAAGTGTCCCAAATCAACATTTGAGACACTCTCCTGCCTTAACTATGGCTTAATCGTTTACAAAACTGCGGTAAATACTCTCTATGTACCTCAAGCATTTCATCCAGCAGTAGCTTCGCCTTCACATCACTCGTCACCAACGGATTGATCGACATGGCAAGCAACGCTTTCTCATAGGACCCTGTTACTGATGCTTCAGCAGCAACACGTTCAAAAGATTTAATTTGATGAACAAGTCCACTCACAGCCACCGGCAGATCACCGACTGCAATCGGCTTAGGACCAGACTTGGTAACGACGCAGTTCACTTCTACAGCAGATCTCCGTGGTAAATCGCTAATTGCACCGTCGTTCTGGACATTCAGCGTTTGAATGTCTCCACGGTCATTATAAATGGATGAGATGAGATTACAAGCCGCATCGCTGTAATAAGCCCCTCCCCTTTGTTCGAGTTGTGGAGGCTTGATATCAAGGTTTTCATCCTTGTAAAGTTCGAAAAGCTCATTTTCTAATTGCTGAACTACTTCTGCCCTGGTGGTCCCCGTCTTGAATTCTTCTAGCTGCTTTTCTAAAATATCACTCGTTTTATAAAAATAACGGTGATAAGGACATGGAATGATTGAAAGACTCTTGATGAATTCCGGTTCCCATGGGAGCGGCGCAATATTCCTCATGCTGACTTGCTTATCAGGATTGCTCATAATGTCCAGAACGTCCCCTAAAACAGACTCACCGTCCACCCAAACGTCCAATCCGTAAACCATATGATTCAATCCTGCGAAATCGATATGAAGTCGTTCTACCTCCACATCTAGAAGCTTGGCCAATGTCATTCTTGTATTAATAGGAAGATTACATACGCCGACAACCTTAGGATGGGAGCCGTAGCGCAGTAAAGCCTCTGTCACCATGCCTGCTGGATTGGTAAAGTTGATCAACCAGGCGTCTGGGCAAAGCTCCTGCATTTCATCAGCGATTTCAAGTAGAACAGGAATCGTCCTCATTCCCTTGAACAATCCCCCGGCCCCATTCGTTTCCTGGCCGATCATCCCGTACTTGATCGGAAGCCTCTCATCTTGAATTCTCGCTTTTAGCTGTCCGACTCTCATTTGAGTCGTGACAAAATCAGCATCTACTAACGCCTCTTTCCGATCCAGTGTAAGGTGAATTTCCATGGGAACCCCAGCTTTTTCTACCATTCTCTTCGCTAAATTCCCGATGATAGTAAGTTTTTCTTTCCCTGCTTCAATATCCACCAGCCACAGCTCACTCACTGGAAGCTCATCATAACGCTTGATCAACCCTTCAACAAACTCGGGAGTATAGCTTGACCCCCCGCCGATCGTAACGACCTTGATTCCGTTCTTCATTGTGAATGCCTCCTCGAGATTACTTGGCAACAAAGGCCAGAATAAAGCTTATTAAGAAACTGACAACCACTGCTAATAAAACGCGCTTCTTTTTAACGGAAGCATCTTCAACCGGACCTTCAATTTTCAAAAGAACAAATGAGAGTCCAATCGAAGCCGAAATCCCCGTTGCCAAAAATACGCTCCAATCCTTTGCGAGTCCCGCACTCATCAAAGGCTTGGAAAGAAGTAAAAGTCCAATGGATACGGAGATTAGAAGAACAAACACACTTCTAAAACCGATTCGCTTCGGGACAACCGTTTCTGTCATATAAATCACTCCTAATGCTAATGAAGAAGTGGGAATCCTAGGACCCCCACTTCTGCTTTTTGATATGATCGTATACTGCTAGAGGCAAAGCCCCTCGAGGTCATAAGTCCAGCCCACCAAAAAGGCAAAGAACGCCTTTCCGGTGGACTTGCCTTATGCTTGTCGGGGCTGATCGAGCCGCCTCCGCTTTTCTTTTGTCCAGCTGCGGCGGCTAGCCCCTCGAGGTCATAAGTCCAGCCCACCAAAAAGGCAAAGAACGCCTTTCCGGTGGACTTGTCTTATGCTTGTCGGGGCTGATCGAGCCGCCTCCGCTTTTCTACTTGTCCAGCTACGGGGCTTAGAGGCTCGAGGTCATAAGCTAATCCGTCAAGAAGGTTAAACTGCAACCTTCATGCCGGCTTAGCTTATGCTTGTCGCCTCTGGGCAAAGCCCCTCCGCTTTTCTATGCCGCTTGTTGCTCGTTTTCTTCCATTTTTAACATTTTTTTGTCGTACATCTTTAAGAATGGGAAGTAGATTGCGAAGGAAATTCCGATATTAATCAGAACCATGACAATCGCTCTCCAGTCACCACCCGTTGCCAGGTAAGCTCCTATCGGAGCAGGAAGTGTCCATGGCGGCATAATGTAAGTTGGTGATACTAATCCGACTGTCGTTGCCACATACGAAATTGTTGCCGTTATTAAAGGAACCGTGATGAAAGGTATGATTAGAATCGGATTCAATACGATTGGAGCTCCAAAGATTATAGGCTCATTAATATTGAATAGACCCGGTACTAGACATGTTTTCCCCAGTGCTTTCAAGTATTTCGAACGTGCAAAGAAGACCATAGCAAGAACCAATCCAAGAGTTGCTCCTGATCCACCGATCCAAATGAACCACTGATAGAACGTTTCTGGAGCGATATGTGGAATCGGATTGCCACTGGCAACAGCATCGGCATTGTTCACAAGGAATACTTCCCAAAGTGGACGTGCCACCGTTCCTACAACGGATACACCATGAATTCCGAATGACCAGAAGAAATCTATAAGGAATACTGGAACCAATACTCCGAAAATACTGTCACCTGCTGTAACCAATGGAGCAACAGCGACACCAACTATATGATGGAGGTCGACTCCAGCTAAAACTGTGATGGATGAAACTAAAATGATAACAATCGCTACAGGAATAAGTGCTTCAAAGCTTCGTGATACAGATGCCGGTACTTGTTCAGGCATTTTGATCGTAATGTTTTTCGTTTTACAGAAACGTAAAATTTCTACTGCCAGAATCGAGACGACCATGGCGACGAATAATCCGTGACCCCCGAGGTTGGTCATTGGCAGGACCCATCCTTCTCCGTCCATTACTTTAGGTGTGATCGTTAATAGAAGTGCGGCTACTGAAATTTGTGCACCGGATAATGGATCCAGGTTATAGCTTTTCGAGAGGTTGTATCCTATCCCGAAGGCTATATAGAGTGACATGATAAACATGGTCAGTCGGTAGGGAATCAGGATTTCGACGATGTTGTCCGCGGCCCACTGCTTGATGTCTCCGAATACTCCGCCATCAGGAAGCGGTGGAAAAGCTAAAATCAGGAAAAATGAACCTACGATGATAAATGGCAGTGCTGAAATAACCCCATCCCGGATTGCTTGTAAATGCCTTTGTTCAGAGAGTCGGGCCATTGGACCTGACAAGTTGTTCTCTAGAAAATTCACAAACTTTTGCATGTTTGTACCCCCTTGTTTCCTATTAAATTAGTTGGTTAATTCTTTTACTGTTTTCAGTAAAGTAGGACCGCCAAGTGGCGTGTACGCTTGTGGAGGAATCGGACCACAAGGGACATTCGCTTCATCAGCTGCTTTCTTCACTTGGTCAAAACGGTGTCGAATCTGCGGTGCTACCATACAAACATCCCATCCCTTGGATATTTCCTCAGACACTTCACCGGTCCCGATTGCATGGACTTCCATCTCAATTCCTGCTTTGTCCCCTTCTTTTTTCAGTGCATTCACAACAATTGCGCTGGACATTCCACCTGAACATACGAATAATACTCTCATTTCTACTCTTCCTCCTCTTTCATCCTTTGAACTACTTCATGTGTATGAATAATTTGCTCATATACGCCATGTCCTTTTTCCATGCATAAAGCGACGAATAAAGCATCAATTACGACGAGTTGAGCAATTCTTGCTGTCATGGTTCCGATTCTGATATTGTGTTCTTCCTCGGAAATCGTCAAGACGATATTAGCAAGCTTTCTTGCCGGGGATTTCCCATGCTGTGTCAATAGAACGATTGTGGCCCCTTTTTCTTGAGCGACGTTCATGAGCTTCAGTATCTCTTTTGTCTGACCAGATGTGGAGACGACGAAGAGAACGTCTCTTTCGGTTAAGTTTGCGGCCATCATCATTTGCACATGGATATCACTCGCTTGAAATGCGAGATAGTTCAGTCGTAATAGCTTTTGCGTAAAGTCCTCCGCTACTACGGCTGAACCGCCTACTCCATACAGGTATACCCTTTCAGCTTTATGGAACGCGTTCACAGCCCGATCCAGTTCATCTATGGAGAAAAGCTTTTCCGTGTTCTTGATCGCTTGATAGGTATTCACCAGTACTTTGTTGAATACGGTTTCAAGATTGTCTTCAAAGTGCAGGAGTGTATTGATGTCATGACTTTTTGTTTCTTCGATGTTGCTGCTTTTGGCCAGTTCGATCTTCAAACCGCTGAAACTATTGATTCCGATCCGTTTACAGAACCGGATGATGGCTGCTTCACTGCTGCCGCATGATTGTGAAAGTTGCTTTGTCGTCATTTCCATTACTTTCTCAGGAAACTCCAACACATATTGAGCAACCGCAATTTCAGACGGGGTGTAGTTCTCCATCTGACTTTTGATGTGTTTTAATACTTGAAATTCCGTCATAGTCACCTCCAAAAAAATGATTGTCTTGAAAAGGCTTTCAGTTTAATATGATTATATGCGATAATGAAATTAAATTTCAATATTATTTTAAAATATTTAAACTTTTATTTTACTATTCTAGTAGAAACCAGTTCTAAACAGAAATGAGGAGGAATACACAATGGCAGAGGTACGCAACCTAGAAATGGAGATTTTTGAAATTATATCAAACGGCGGGAATGCAAAAAGCACCGCATATGAAGCCCTGGCAAAGGCACATGAAGGTAAGTTTGATGAAGCTGAAGAGATGCTGAAAACAGCCCATGAAGAACTGAACAAAGCTCACAAAACGCAAACCAGTCTCATTCAGGCTGAAATCAATGGAGAAGACTTTGAAAAATCACTTCTGATGATTCATGCCCAGGACCACTTGATGACCTCTATCAGTGAAATCTCGTTAATTGAACAAATGATACCCTTGTTAAAAAGAATAGATAAACTTGAAAACAACTAATTTTAAGGAGGCCTACCAATGAGCAAAAGACTGGGAGTTTCAATTTACCCAAATCATTCCACGACTGAAAAGGACAAAGAATATCTGGCACTGGCTGCGTCTTACGGTTTTAAGCGTGTGTTCACCTGCTTATTATCAGTAGAGGGGGACAAGGATGGGATCATCTCAAACTTTAAAGAAACTATTAAGTTTGCCCGTGAAAAAAACATGGAAGTCATCGCTGACATCAGTCCCCGTATTTTCAAAGAACTGAACATTTCGTATGATGATTTATCCTTTTTTGCCGATCTGGGTGCTCATGGTATCCGACTTGACCTTGGATATACAGGTCACGAAGAATCGATGATGTCGTATAACCCTTATGATTTAAAAATTGAACTCAATATGAGTAATGCAACGAAATACATCGACAACATTATGACATATCAGCCTAATAAGGATCAATTGCTTGGATGTCATAACTTCTATCCGCATCGCTACTCCGGTTTATCCTATCCATTCTTTATTGAATGCAGTAAAAAGTTTAAAGACTTCGGGATGAGAACGGCTGCGTTTGTCTCTTCTTCCGATGCAACATTCGGTCCTTGGCCGGTCACGGAAGGATTGCCCACGCTAGAAATGCACCGGAACCTTCCGATCGATGTCCAGGCTAAGCATCTTTTTGCAACTGGGTTGATTGATGATGTCATTATCAGTAACGCTTATGCATCAGAACGTGAAATGCAGCTGCTTAGCAAACTGAACACATCGAAGCTGACCTTTACAGTCGACACCCATGAAACGACAACAGACTTAGAAAAGACGATTATATTTGAAGAACCGCACTTCTATCGTGGTGACGTGTCTGATTATTTGATCCGCTCGACTCAAAGCCGCGTGAAATATCGTGGAAGAGAATTCGCTCCACATAATACGGCAGACATTAAACGTGGTGATATTGTGATTGAAAACGACCTATATGCCCAGTATGCAGGAGAACTTCAGATCGCGCTTCAAGATATGGAGAACTCAGGCAAAACCAATGTGGTTGGACGGATCCGCGAAGAAGAAATCTTCTTATTGGATTACCTTGAGCCTTGGGGTAAATTTGCCTTTCAAACCAAGTAAAGTGGAGGTTTCTTTAGATGACTAGAGTAATAGGAATCGATGCAGGCGGGACAAAAATACAGGGACTCGTTCTTGACTTAGAGAAGAACATCCTGTTTCAAAGCTTATCCGGACACGGTAATCCCACTGTTTCCTTTGAGAAGGCATTAACCAATCTCTCATCCGTGATTCAACAATGCTTGGATCATACTCCTTCTGAAGAGGTGTCCCATATTGTGATCGGGATGGCAGGTGCAGAGTCTGGAAATCTCGCACATCGAATCAAGACGGAGTTACAAAGGATGACTTCCCTGCCTATTATCCTTTTGAATGATGCCACCCTCGCCTATTTCAGTTTGATCGGGAATCAGAACGGTGTAATGACCATTGCGGGAACGGGTTCGATTTGTTATGGACGAAACGGGAAAGAGGAAGGAACAACCGGCGGCTGGGGACATCTACTTGGTGACGAAGGAAGTGCTTATCATATTGCAATTGAAGCATGTAAACAGGTTTCGATGGAGATGGATTCCTGCAAACCTCTTTCCCCTCTCTCCCGTGACATATTAAACGAAATCGGTGCAAGTGATGGGAAAGGGTTAAAAGGGTTTATCTATTCTTCTTCCAAAGGTGAAATTTCAAAGCTTGCGAAAGTGGTTCACAAGCAAGCTGAGGATGGTAATGACGCGGCCTTTCTTTTATTCAAAAATGCCGGGGAGCAACTTGCCCGACAAACGATTACCTTATTGGAGAAACTACAGATCGGTACGAAACCGGTTATCGCCATAAAAGGAAGTGTCCTTGAACATAATGTGGTGGTGCAATCCGTTTTTAAAGAAATGATTTCAGAGCGTTTTCCAAACGCATCCTATATCGTCGACTCAACCTCCCCTGCCACCGGGGCAGTCGATGTGACCAAAGCCATCAGGGAAGGAAGGTTGTCAAATGAGTAAACGTTTAGCTGTCGGGTTAATGTCCGGTACGTCTGTGGATGGGGTGGATGCTGCTCTTGTTTCAATTGAAGGCAGCGGCACGGATACAAAAGTGGAGCTCGCCCATTATTCAACGGCTCCCTTCCCTCCAAAAGTAAAAAAGAAAATCTTTGAAGTGATGAGTGTCACAGAATCGTCCACTCCCCTCCTTTCCAGCTTGCATTTTGAGCTTGGAGGCGTTTATGCTGATGCAGTTTTGAAGGTATGTGCAGAGGCTTTCATTTCTGTAGAGGAGTTAGACTTTATCGGATCTCACGGGCAAACGGTTTATCACCAGCCCTTTCATACGGAAGATTCGGTTCCTTCCACTCTGCAAATCGGTGAGCCGAGCGTGATTGCGTACCGTACAAACACTAGAGTCGTCTCCAATTTCCGCTCCATGGATATGGCCGCCGGCGGTGAAGGAGCACCACTTGTACCTTATACTGAATTCCTTCTCTATCGAAAAAAAGACCAGGGAAGACTTCTGCAGAATATTGGCGGTATCGGAAATGTGACCGTGCTTCCTAAAGATTGCGCTCTTCACGAAGTATTCGCGTTTGATACTGGTCCAGGAAATATGGTTATAGATGGATTATGCGAGCGACTATTAGGTCTATCTTTTGATGAGAATGGAGCTATTGCTGCGAAAGGAACGGTCCATAAAGACGTCGCACAGAAATGGATGGAATGGGAGAAGGATTTCTTCCTTAAAGAACCTCCAAAGTCAACTGGTCGCGAGCTGTTTGGAGAAGTATTCATAAATCGGATTCTTGACGAGTTTGGTGATCTTTCGAAAGAAAACCTGATTGCGACGGCAACCTACTTTACAGCTATGACGATTGCGGATGCCTATGAGAATTTTGTTCTCCCTGAACATTCGATAAATGAAGTGATCATCGGCGGAGGAGGAAGCTATAATGGGACGCTTCTCCGTATGATGCGGGAGCTTCTTCCAGAGTTAGGAATTCTTATTCAGGAAGATATCGGTTATTCTTCCGATGCGAAAGAAGCGATTGCCTTTGCCCTATTGGCAAACGAAACACTGCATGGCAATCCAAGCAACGTTCCAGGTGCAACAGGGGCCAGTAGGTCTCTTATTTTAGGCACCATCACACCACGCCCATATATATGAAAGGCAGGTAACAATACAAATGGACCTTCATAAGATCCTGACGGAAACAAGAAATCCTAATACATTGAACATAGATACAATAAGCACGGAGAAGATTTTAGAAAAAATCAACGGAGAAGATCAAACCGTTGCATACGCCGTGGAAAAAACCATCCCTGTTGTTTCACGTGTGGTCGATTCCATCGTTGTAGGTTTAGAAAATGGCGGCCGTCTTCTTTATGTAGGTGCAGGTACAAGCGGACGCCTGGGCATCCTTGACGCATCAGAGTGCCCGCCTACCTTTAGCACAGATCCCGGCCAGGTGATCGGGATCATCGCGGGTGGTGAAATGGCCATTCAATTCCCCTTAGAAGGCGCAGAGGATGATGAAGAAGGAGGCCGCAACGAAATCGCCATCCGTAAAGTCGGTGCAAATGATGTCGTCGTTGGCATTGCCGCAAGCGGACGGACGCCTTTTACAATAGGGGCCTTAAAGGAAGCAAAATCAAGAGGTGCTGTAACGGCTTCTGTTGTATGCTCACCTAAATCCTCGATGTGTGAAGTGGCCGATCACTCGATCATCGCTGAAGTCGGTCCGGAAGTTGTCACAGGCTCGACACGCATGAAAGCCGGAACAGCCCAAAAACTGATTCTGAATATGCTCACAACCGCATCCATGATCAAACTTGGCAAAGTATACAGTAACCTCATGGTCGACGTGATGCCTTCAAACGCAAAACTGAAAGTCAGAGCGCGCAACATCATTATGGAAGCAGCGGACGTCACCGAACAAGAAGCAACCGAAGCCCTTGAAATATACGGCAGTGTCAAACCTGCAATCCTATCGCTAATGACAGGCATCGAAGAAAAAGAAGTCTACAACCTTCTCACCCTTCACAAAGGCCACCTGCGTTCAGCCATCAAAGCCGCAATTAAATAACCTTTTAGGAGGGACGGACCTTGACCCATCGTCAGGTATCGTCTCTTTACTCTTTTTATACAAGATTTGAAAAACATGTTAATAAAGGTGGAAATTAGTATGATCACTCCTGACATCAAAAAACGGTTCATCGAAATCGTCGGCGACGAAAATTATCGGGATACTCCCGCGGAAAAGCTTGTCTATTCCTATGACGCAACTCCTAACTACCAGTCCATGCCTGACGGGGTCATCGTTCCCCGCTCGACAGAGGAAGTATCAGAAGTCGTGAAAATCTGCAATGAGCATTGCATTCCCATCGTCCCAAGGGGATCCGGAACGAATCTTTGCGCAGGCACCTGCCCTACTGAAGGCGGAATTGTTCTCTTATTCACCCATATGAACAAGATTCTCGAGGTGGACGAAGAAAATCTAACCGTAACCGCCCAGCCTGGTGTTGTGACCCTGGATCTCATTCATACAGTTGAAGCAAAGGGGCTCTTCTATCCTCCTGACCCTAGCTCCATGAAAATCTCAACAATCGGTGGGAATATTAACGAAAATTCCGGTGGTTTGAGAGGACTGAAATATGGCGTTACCCGAGATTATGTGCTGGCATTGGAAGCCGTTCTCCCTAACGGAGACATCATCCGTACCGGGGGAAAACTAGCGAAAGATGTTGCTGGATATGACCTGACCCGGCTATTTGTCGGCTCGGAAGGAACGCTTTGTGTCATCACCGAAGCGACTTTAAAGCTTGTTCCTATGCCGGAAACGAAGCAAACGATGCTCGCCTTATATCAGGATATTGAAGCAGCAGCCCAAAGTGTTTCCAGCATTATCGCCAATCGCATCATTCCGACTACCCTTGAATTTTTAGATCAGCCTACACTTGAGGTGGTTGAGGATTTTGCCAAAATCGGTTTGCCAACCGATGTAAAAGCGGTGCTCTTGATCGAACAGGATGGTCCTCCGGAAGTGGTTGCACGTGATATGAAACGAATGGAAGAAGTTTGTTTACAGAACAAAGCTGTATCCGTTCAATTAGCCAAAACGGAGATAGAAGCAGATGCCCTTCGTACCGCCCGCCGTTCTGCCCTATCGGCACTCGCCCGTCTCAAACCGACGACGATTTTAGAGGACGCGACGGTTCCACGCTCGGAAATCGCCAAGATGGTAAAAGCAATCAATGATATCTCTGATCGTTATGAGTTGAAGATTTGTACCTTTGGTCATGCAGGGGACGGAAACCTTCACCCTACGGTTGCGACTGACGCCAGGGACCATGATGAGATGGAACGTGTCGAAGCGGCATTCGAAGAAATTTTCGCTCATGCCATCGAATTGGGCGGCACCATCACCGGAGAACACGGAGTCGGCATGATGAAAGCCCCTTATCTCGAATGGAAACTGGGACCTGAAGGCATTGCAGCCATGAAAATGATCAAGCATTCATTCGATCCAAATAACATTATGAACCCGAATAAAGTATTCGCTAAAGAATCAAGAAAACGTGTGGTGATTTCAAGATGACAACCCTTCTAGAAAAACAAAAGATACAACAGGAATTTAAAGACCGCTTGGATGAAGATGAACTATTGAATTGTATGAGATGCGGTTTCTGTCTTCCTTCCTGCCCTACTTACATTGAATCAGGATTTAAAGAATCCCACTCCCCGCGTGGTCGGATCGCCTTAATGAAGGCAGTGGTGGATGGTGTCATAGAACCCGACGAAGAAGTCGAACGAACATTGGATCTATGCTTAGGGTGCAGAGCCTGCGAACCCGTTTGTCCATCCGGTGTGAACTACGGACACCTTTTAGAAGAAGCACGAGATATCATCAATCAAAATAAAAAACACTCGCTTCCTGTACGGGTTCTTAGAAAAACCGTTTTTGAAGGATTATTCCCGCACCCTGAAAGAATGAGAATGGTCACAAACCTTCTTGGAATCTATCAACGCTCGGGATTGCAAAAGGCGGTCCACACGACGGGCGTGATGAAACTCTTTCCGGAAAGCATGGCGACAATGGAACGCGTACTTCCTCAAGTTCCAAAGTTGAAAGACATGAAGGAACGCCCAACGTCGCTTTCCTCGATTGGTGACGTTCGTAAAAAAGTCGCTTTCTTCTCTGGCTGTTTAATGGATACGATGTTTCTGGAAACAAATAATGCCACTACGATACTATTACAGCTGGCAGGCTGTGACATCGTGATTCCGAAAACGCAAACCTGTTGTGGAGCCTTGCATGGTCATAGCGGTGAAAAGGACTCGGCAAAGGATTTAGCAAAGCGAAACATCGAGGCTTTTGAAGCGGATGGAGTCGATTACATCATCACCAATGCCGGGGGATGCGGAGCCTTTCTCGTCGACTATGATCACTTACTGAAGGATGATCCCGATTGGAAAGATCGTGCGGTTCAGTTTAAAAATAAAATCAAAGACATCTCATCTATTCTTGTAGAATTAGAGTTTCATAAAAAGAAATTGAACGTTTCCTCTCAACGAATTACGTATCAGGATTCATGTCACTTGCGAAACGTGCAGCGTACATTTTTGCAACCAAGGCTCCTCCTTCAATCAGTGGAAGGTGCTGATTACGTTGAGATGAAACAAGCCGACCACTGTTGTGGGTCAGCCGGGATCTACAACATCGTCGAATCCGAAATGTCCATGAAGATCCTCGATCACAAAATGGACAACGTCGAACAAACCCAGGCAACCACCATCATCACATCAAACCCGGGCTGCCTCCTCCAAATGAAACTCGGCATCGAACGAGAAGGCCTATCCAATAAAATGCGTGCAATCCACATCGTAGACTTCTTATTGGAAGCAATTCAGTGAGAGGGACGGACCTCTTCATTTACTCAAATCCCGTTAAATCAACGTTTTGGTTTTCGGGCGGGGTGATTGGAGGTCCGTCCCTTCTTTTTTCACTTTTTAATTTTGAGGAAAGAGAAGTAGACGAGGAAGGAAAGGATGATTCCATAGGTTGCTAATAGGGTGAGGGCATTAGTGGCATTTGATGTAAGCCAGGTAAATATGGCAGCGATGAGAACTATTGGTGTGCTTATCCAGATTGTTTTGTTCATTTTCGGACCTCCTTTTGATCCAAAGTGATGGATATTGATATATACGTTTCGGCTGGGGGATAGTTTCCTTTTTTGTTGAGAGGTGGTTGTTTGGGTGTGTACAATTCAGGGGTTTTGTCCTGGTACATTCTCTCTTTTTTGCATCGCTTTCAGATCACCATCTTTCTCCTGTTGAATTAAAACGTTATATTGACTGTTAAAATCTCTCTATAATTTTCCTGTTAATTTCCAACGTTTTTTCACCTGTTAAACTACCGTAATATCCCAAAAAAGACGAACCCCTCCCAAGGTCCGTCCCTCTCTCTACTCTCTCTTACATATTGTGTAGCTACGCGGGGTGGTTGAAGGTCCGTCCCTAAACCCCAACCGCTCCCTTCGTTGTGATTTCTATAGCTTCGACCATTATCCCTACCATTTTCTCAAGCTCTTCTTCGGTTGTGGCGAGTGGCGGCATGAAGACGATGGTGTCTCCGATCGGCCGTGTCAGCATACCCAGTTCACGCATCTTGATGGTGGTCCGGTAGCCGACTCTGTCTTCCCACAGAAACGGCTTTTTACTGGCTTTATCATGTACCAACTCAATGCCGCATATCATACCGAGTTGTCTAATGCTGCTCACATGGGGATGTTCCTTTAATGGAGCTAACAGGGATTCAATGATCCCCGCTTTCTCTTCAACTCTCTCAATCAGGTTTTCTCTTTCATAGATCTCCAGGTTCGCCAATGCCGCAGCACAACCAAGCTGGTTTCCTGTGTAGGAATGGCCGTGGAAGAAGGTTTTCAGTGATGTGTAATCATCATAGAAAGCTTCATAGATTTCTTCGGTGGTGAGGGTTGCTGCAATCGGGAGGTATCCACCTGTGATCCCTTTTGCCACAGTCATAATGTCAGGCTGGACTTGTTCATGCTCGACAGCGAACATTTTTCCTGTGCGGCCGAAGCCTGTAGCCACTTCATCGACAATCAGGAGAACCTCATATTTCCGGCAAAGCTTTTCGACCCCTTTAAAGTAGCCCTCTGGCATAATATTCATGCCGCCAGCACCTTGTATCAACGACTCTACTGTCATCCCGGCAATTTCATGATGATGCTCTTTAAAAATCTCTTCCAGTTTCTGAAGTGCACAATCTCGAATCTTTTCCTCATCTACTAAATCAGGATGATGGACCACGTCGGGGAACGGAGCAACGAGTGATTCGAACATTAGAGATTTGTAGACTCTGTGAAAAATGTCCACCTTCCCGACGCTGATCGCACCGACCGTATCTCCGTGGTATGCATTTTGAAGAGTGATAAACTTCTGTTTTTCCGGTTTCTCTTTATTTTGCCAATATTGATAAGCCATTTTAATGGCAATTTCAACAGAGGTTGCACCGCTGTCTGAATAAAATACTCTCGCTAATCTCTCCGGGGAAAGTTCAACCAATTTCTCGGCTAACAAAATAGATGGAACATTGGTGGCACCGAGCAAGGTCGAGTGAGCGATTTTATCGAGCTGATCCTTGATCGCTTGATTGATTTCCTCATTGCGATGGCCATGGACATTTAACCAAAGGGAAGAATAACCATCAAGATATTCGTTCCCGTAGATGTCCCGAAGATAAACGCCTTCCCCGCTTTCAATCACCAACGGGTTCTCATCATAATCCTTCATCTGTGTAAACGGAAGCCACATATACTGACTGCTTTTTTCAATAAGTTGCTGTTGATTCATTCTGAACGTCCTCCTCCGACCTTTCAAGTTTCCAATTCTTGAATAACTCATTTACATCGATTGTTGCAAAAGAATCCTGCGATATGTATGGCAGCACACCGATTACCTTTTCACCGGTTAATGTTTCGATCATTCGTTTGTTGTCCCGCTCAATCTCCGGCATTTCATCTATGGATGTCTGATTAAGGATGATGCCTGCGATATCAATACTTCTTTGTTTCAATGCCATCACAGACAGGACCGTATGATTAATTGTGCCAAGACCTGCTCGCGCGACAAGAATTACAGGCAGTGACACTCGTTCGATTAAATCAAGAATGGTTGCTTCTTCGTTTAATGGGACAATCAGTCCTCCCGCTCCTTCAACCAATAAAAGTTCGTGAGTACTTTGTAACTTCTCCACCTGTTCTAAAATTGACTTCAATTCAACCGTCACCCCGTCAATTGCAGCTGCCAGATGAGGAGAGCTTGCCGTTTTTAATAAATATGTATTCGTATCTTTTCCAAAAGAACGATTAGTGACCTCATCATAAAATTCAGTATCGGGTGCTACTAGTCTATATTTTTTCAAGACAGCTCCACTTTGCACGGGCTTATACGGAAATACATCAATGCCCTTTTCCAAGAAGTACTTTGTTAACAATCCAGTCGTTATCGTTTTTCCAATATCCGTATCTGTGCCGGTAATGAAAAACCCTCTCATAATTCCCCTCCTTTTATGTTAACCTTATTTACAAATTAGTTAACATTTAAGATAATAACAATCATATCATAGTTTTAAGGAGGAGAAAATGGGAATGGGAAAAACTAGAGAAATGGTCTTATGTGGTCTTTTTGCTGCTTTAATGGCAGTAGGGGCGAATATGTCTCCGTTTTTAATGATTGGAGGAGTTCCTGTCACCCTTCAGTTGATGTTTGCCATCATTGCCGGAGGAATGCTTGGAAGCCGGGTGGGAGCGAAGGCGATGACGGTTTATTTAGCTCTGGGATTAGTAGGGGTACCGGTGTTTGCGCAATTTAAAGGAGGACCGTCAAGTTTACTCAGTCCTACCTTTGGATTTATTCTATCCTTTATCGCGGTTGCATTCACCGTGGGAATGGTCTTGGAAAGGAAGCGCACATTTGGAGGATATCTCACTGCAGGAATCCTCGCCTTATTGTTAAATTACATAATCGGAACGAATTTCATGTACCTGGCACTAATATTTTGGGCGGAAGCACCGGGCGGATTCAGTTACACGGTTGCCTGGGGATGGATGGTTGCGTATCTGCCGCTGGATATAGTCGTGACCTCTGTTTCACTTGTGGTCCTGCAACGCTTGTATAAGGTCGTTCCTTCAAGGAATTTGAGCACCTCTTTTTATAAGTAAGTTATATGAGAAATGGACATGTGTTTGGGATGGTCAGCTGGGTGATGTGGTATTCAGCTGACCACCCCACCAAATTCAACAGCCGAACCCATATAAAAAAACACCCGACACCATTTTAAAGTATCGGATGTTTCTCATTCCTTACGAATTCGCTCTTTCATATATCTTCAGATTTCCATAAATCAAACGCAACACACGGGCTTCAATCCCCTGTGTTTCAGCAGCCTTCAATAAATATCCGTATAAATGCTCGGCTTCCACGGAGAGTTTTTTTTCCATATCCCGCTGTAATGATGACTTCATACTATAGCCCATTTGATTGATTTTGTCATATTGAGCTTCTTCTATTTTTTCAGCAAGTGGCGCTTTCAAGTCTCTCATAATCTCAGCCGCTTCATAAAGGACTCCTTTGATCATATCTGCACCCTCTCCTATTTCCCGAATCGGTCCGATCGGTGACCGATATAAGGATGTGACTCCTGAAAGAGTGGTGATAAATAAATATTTATGCCACATTTCCTGTTCGATGGTGTCAGATAATCGAAAGTTTGCCTTCGTTCCTGAAAAGGCCTCTTCAAGCTTCACAATTCTATCCGTTCGCTCACCACTTCTTTCTCCAAAAACGAGATCATGAATGGGACTCGATTGAATGACCTTCCCTGCGGCATCAAGCGTCGACTCCACAAAACATAGACCGCCTATCACTCTTTCTTCCCCGAATGCGTCTATAAGACCGTCTACGTGAGACATTCCGTTTAAAAGTGGCAGTATCATCGTATTTTCACCTACGAAGGTGTGAAGGCTCTCGATTGCTCCCTTAAGATGATATGCCTTGGTTGAAAGGATGATGGCATCAAAGGTCTCTGCTTTTTCTGCTGATCTCAGCGTTTTCGGCTCGCAGTGAAAATCACCATGTACACTTTCAATATGCAATCCATGCTCTTTCAGCTGCTGCTCTCTTCGCTCACGGACGAGAAACGTAACATCCTCGCCTTTCTCTATCAATCTACCTCCGAAGTAACCACCCACTGCACCTGCACCAACAACTAGTATTCTCATTCCATCCCGCCTCCTTTTACTTTTCACATGCCATGTCACTATTCTCCGATATGAAAGCGCATAAATCAAAAATCTTGCTTTTCAGAAAAATAAGGTGCCCTCCCAAAGATAGTCAGGAGACACCCCATTCAATACATCAACCCGTACACCAAAAATCTCTCATACTCATTCTTTTCATAAACCCCTGACAAATTCACCTCTTGCCGCAAAACGAAAAGGGGGTGATCTTCTAAATAATGCACATAATCATCCGAGCTATAGTACAACACGATCTCGATATCACGTGGTGATTGTTCCACTGAAAAGAGGATGTTATTGAGGATCCTCATGAAAATTTGAACAGAGAACGGATTGAAAAAGTAGAATCGGTTATCCTTTGGATGGATCGTATACTCTTCTGCCAGGCAGTGATAAAAGTAGAGATTATCACGTTTGGTTTTCGCCTTTTTTAAATAGCTTTCCCTGTTCGCCACAGCTTCTTCATAAAACTCGTCATTCATTTCAATGCCAACAACGGTGGATTGAAATAGGTGGTGAATAAAGAAATTCAATCGCCCTTTTCCACATCCGAAATCGACCACACGATCACTGTCATTTAATTTAAAATGTTGGAATAATTCTTCCAATGCCTGATACGGAGTCGGCTCATACCGATGATAATGAAAAGACCGGTGAAACCCCATCTGCAACTCACTCGTCCGAACACCTAACAATACATCATAATACTCTTCCTTCATACATACTCCTTCATGAAGGTCCGTCCCTCTCGGACCCAAAGTTTAGTAGAGGTAACCAAGCATGTCCAGCTGGCCGCTTGACCATTTTTTGGTACCTACTCGTTTGATCATGATTTCGTTTATGGTTTCTGCGCCGATGCCTCGGGTGGTCTGGTTTTGGTCGTTGATTTTCATCCAAGTGCATTGGTTGGACACCGATTGGAAGCCATTTTTTTCATATAGGGATCGATCATCGGCAAATAAAAGCAGGAAATCGATGTTACGGCCATCACAGAACCTTTCCACTTCGAAGAGAAGCTGTGATCCGATTCCCAGGGAGCGACTCCCCTTTGAAACGCACAAATCGATTATCCCCAATACATTTATAGGCTCACCTTCTAAATTCATGACTCGGTAATCCACCCCTACATGCCCCACTAAATGTCGATCTTCGCTATGTACGAGATACCTGAAATGAGGAATCTGTTTAAAGTAAATTCTATCATCAGGATAGTCATCTCCAAAACATTCACATAATAATTCTTGTATTTCAGCTTTCATTTTTCCTTTGATATCATAATCAACTATTTGTTTCACTTGATATTCCCTTTCCACTTTCATACGTTGGCCTCCTCATAAAGTAATATAAGCACTTTCATTGACAAACCTTCAAAATCCTTATACATTAATAGTAACAAGGGGAGTAGCGACCGGTAAACGGCTGGTGAATCGTCATCCCGGTATGAAAATACCTGGTTCATCAGGCTTTAGCTCATTCTTCAGCACGCAAGACCTTGGTACAAAATTTGTGCCGGGGTCTTTTTTGTATGCGCTGGCTTGGAGGAGATTATATGGTTTACATTGTTTTTTTACTCGCTGCCGCCATCGTGGTTGCGGCTGCTATTTACCTGAATCAGTTCGGAGATGTCATCAGTAAGAAGTCTTCATTAAGTGGGGCTGTCGTAGGGACATTCCTCATTGCAGGGGCAACGTCACTTCCTGAATTGACAACGAGCTTAACGGCGGTTTATATCGATAACCCTGATATTGCCGTAGGAAACATGCTCGGTAGTAATGTGTTCAATCTTTTTATCCTGGCAGCGGTCGATCTGATTTATCGTAAAAGAAGATTGTTCCAAAAGGTGAACAGGAAGGGAAATGTTCCTTCTGCTCTATTTGGATTCCTGTTTCTCACGATCATCATTTTCGCCCTTTTCATGCCAGGTTCCATTGAATTTTTTGGCGTTGGAATTGAGATGTTCATCATCATCACCCTATACTTCGTTGCGATGAAATTTGTCTCCGGAGATGACTCTGAAGGGGGATCCGCATCAACGAAGGATTACTCCCTGAGAACGGCCGTCATAGGTTTTATCATTGCGGCAATTATAGTATTTGCATCAGGAAGTGTGTTATCGATTGCAGGTGATCAATTGGCAAAGGCAACGGGCATGAATGCAAGCTTTGTCGGGAGCTTTCTCATCGCTGCCTCCACTTCCCTGCCTGAGCTCGTGACGGTCCTTGCTGCTTTTAAACTGGCAAACTACAATATGGCGATCGGTTCAATTCTCGGAAGCAATCTGTTTAACATACAATTGCTCGTCCTGACCGATGTCCTTTACCGAAAAGGTGCCATACTTGAAGCAGTCGACACTTCCCATATCTTTATCGCGGGATTAGGATTATTAATGACACTCGTCATCGTATACTTGCTTTTGCGGCCAGCCAATGTTCTGAATAAGTGGAGATACATGGCTCCATCCTTTATTATAACCGTTTTGTATATTGTCGTATCGTATGTATTATTTTAAACATCAAAAGAGCCTGGGACAAAAGTTTTTTATCCTAAGTCAAACCCGAACAAACCTGCTTCTTAGTGTGCAGATTTGTTCGGGTTTATTATTTATTTTCGAATCATTTGATTTTAGCTGTTTCCAGCGGTTGATTGGAGTGCAAGACGAAGACTCCTGCGGGAAAGTAGCTTATGTGAGACCCCGCAGGCTTGCCGAGGAGGCTCACGGGCAACCCGCGGAAAGCGTAGTCTTGCACGGAAATCATTAGCGGTATGAAGAACCTACACTTCTATTATTCGTCTTTTTATCGTGTTTTTTTAGTTTTGTCCCAGCCTCTTTACCTTTTAATAAGCTTCTCTATCGTTCTCTTACCTCATATACGCACCAGATAGGCCTTATGTTTCAATTTTCCCAAAATTCCAACCAAAACAATGTTATTCAGGCACATCACATGATTCCCCTCTTCACTTATGATAAATTAAACATGATTGAATCAATGGATAAGGAGTGAATGTTCAATGGCTGGTAAAGAACAAGTAAAGCAAGACATTTTAGATGCTTACCATTTCAGACATGCAACAAAGGAATTCGATTCAAATAAGAAAGTATCCGATGACGATTTCAGGTTCATCATGGAAACAGGTCGTCTGTCACCAAGTTCATTTGGTTTCGAGCCTTGGAGATTCGTCGTGATTCAAAATCCTGAACTTAGGAAAAAAATCAAAAACACAGCTTGGGGAGCATACGGAAAACTGCCTGAAGCCAGTCATTTCGTGGTGATCCTGGCCAGAACGAAAAAAGATACGAAATACGATTCACAATACTTACAGGATCATTTTAAAAACGTGAAACACCTTCCAGAAGATCATATGGCAAAATACTTAGAAAAGATCGAGCAGTTCCAAAAGGTTGATTTCGATTTGCTCGAAGGCACTCGTCCCCTATACGATTGGGCCGGAAAGCAAACCTATTTAGCCCTTGGAAATATGATGACAGCAGCCGCTCAAATCGGTGTCGACTCGTGTCCAATCGAAGGCTTTGACATCAACAAGATGAACACGCTTTTAGATGAAGAAGGATTGTTGGAAGATGGCCGTTTCAGCATTTCCGTCATGGTGGCATTCGGTTACCGGGTGAAGGATCCAGCACCGAAAACGCGTCGACCGTATGAAGATATCGTGAAGTTCGTTTAATCTTAAATGACCCCGGTTACAGGACCGGGGTCATTTTTTATGAAATTCTAATGTTTAAACCAATCGGCTCCTGCATCTAAGTGCACAAACGGAATATCCGTATCCACCTCACCCTTGATCTTTTCATGGACAACATCTTCCCCTTCAAGCCACTTGGCAAAATCAAAGACAACCGGTTCCCGGTCTCCCCCCAGGGCAAACCATGCTTTCAGTTCGTTAGGAAAATAAGCCGATGTATGGATGGTCCCAGCCCAGCTTCCGTATAAATCTGAGAAAACGCCTTTATCCGTGTCGTTCATTAAGCGAAAGGCGCTAATAGCATCTGAAGACTCATTTTCTTGAAGGATTCCTAATCTTCGCTTCGAATCCACTAAATGATTTCTATTTTCATGCTTCATCACTTCAAAATGATTCGTACACGTATTTGACTGCCGGATCTCCACGCCACGAGGAGACGTTTCAACAATAAACGTTTCACCGCTTGTGTCATACACCACATAACTAAACGAGTGCCGGTGAGGAATTTCTTTTAGCATCTCAACAGCTTCCGATACATCTCCACATGATTCCAGAATCAAACGTCCAATCATACAGCAAATAAAGCCATCCCCTGGATTTTTACGATGCATGAAGTTATATCCTATTGCCAATCCCCTTTCATTCATGCCATCCATTCGTCCTGTTACCCGCTGACTCGGTCCGATGATACTATACCCGCCGTCCGTCGGCTGGTAAAACGTATACCTTCCCTCATACGTCTTCGGATGATAATCATAATTCCTTATCAAATAATTTTCCCCCGTCATAATCGAGCAGCCGGACTTGGTATATTCAACACGGTATCCGCCAAACTCCTGCAGAACCTTCTCCATCTTCCACCCGAGCGCTTCCTGTAATCCGATAAGCTCATCCCATACACCAGGAGCAAATCTCAGGATCGCCTGCTTCGCTTCCTCCATGTTAATAGAGAAACGAGGCTTTCTTACCTTCCACTGATTCTCACGATTTCTCACTGTGAGCGAATCCTTTATCCTTAACCCTTGAATATAACCAAAATCATAATGAGATCCACGGAATTGAATCACACCGCTATGTATTTTTTTCATGATTGCCCTCAATTTCTGTGTGAAGTTTCTTTAAGGATAATAGAACCATTGGGAAAAATAAAGGAATTGAGATTCCAGTATAGTGCTAGCTGAGAGATTCTCATTGTACCAGGTACAATTGATTAAGGGAGTATCATCACGTTAAGATATAACATTGTAATTGGCGACATTTTGCCATGCGGTTCTTGCCCGGAACCTAGCCACTAACAAACACAAAAAAGAACGGCCCCAACGACCGTCCCTTCTTCCATCATTTCTTCTCAATAATCTCATCGATAATCCCATATTCCTTTGCTTCATAGGCGCTCATGAAATAATCACGATCAGTATCAAGTGCAACTTTTTCAACAGGCCGGCCCGTTTTTTCAGCAATAATTTCGTTGATGTGCTGTCTAAGTTTCAGAATCCGTTTCGCTGAAATTTCCAGGTCTGTCGCCTGCCCCCTTGCACCACCTAATGGTTGGTGAATCATAATTTCGCTGTTTGGCAAGGCAAAACGTTTACCTTTTGTCCCCGCGAGCAGGAGCATTGCGCCAAAAGAAGCCGCCATTCCAGTGCAGATCGTTCGAACGTCGGGACTTATATAGTTCATCGTATCAAAGATGGCGAACCCTGCTGAAGTTGAGCCACCCGGGCTATTAATATATAAGGAAATGTCTTTTTCGGGGTCGTCTGCAGCCAGGAATAATAGCTGAGCCACGATACTGTTGGCCATTTGGTCATTCACTTCATCACTTACCATGATGATCCTGTCTTTTAACAATCTTGAGTAAATATCGTAGGATCGTTCCCCTTTGCTTGACTGTTCAATGACATAAGGTATGGTATTCATCTTTACTTCCTCCTTCATTCATTATGCAGCTAGTGAGAGGATACTTGAAGGAGAGTCAGACGTTCGTACAATTCGGCCTTGGGCAGGAGCGTGCGCAAGCAATATGGGAATGTATGCCAAAAGAAGACTGGGGTCCTGGGCCATTAGGCTACGGTATAAAATCGCGTTCAATTCTTCCTGAAGAGTTTCATTCCAGTAGGTTTGAACTCCGCTCCCGTCTCCATCTTCGGAGAATTTTTTCAGCTTTTCCCTCGATCGATTCAGCAAGGCTTTTACAGCGGTTTCCGTCATCCCCAGAACATCTGCCACTTCAAAAATCTTGAATTGAAACGCTTCTTTCAAAACAAAGGTGACTAATTGTTTGGGGGTCATCTTTCTTGAAAGCTTCTCAACGGTTTCAAGACTGATCCCCTCTTTAGAAATGTCTTCTGCCTTCACTTCCGGGACTCCGCCAATCGATTCCTTACTCTGTTTGCGGACTTTATCCACCCATAGATGATAAGCGATTTTATTGAGTAAAGATGAACTCCAATTCTGTACAGCAGGGTAATGACTAAGTGCTTTACAGATGGACTCTTGAGCCAAGTCCTCCCCGTCCCATTTGCTTTTCGTCAGAAAATAGCAGTATCGATAGAGCTTGGGAACAAGCTCTTCCATGACTTCATCGTTTGGCTGTCCTTCATTCTTTTTTAAGCCAGACCTCGTTTGCATCGTCCTCACTCCTTTGAATCCTCTCATACTTATAACGGATGAATTAGTGAAAAAGATATGGGTGAAAGATATTTTTATCTATATTATATCCAATAGTACTGGAATAGGTAATAAATTAGTTTATGCAGCCTGAGTTGTACTAAAGTTGATTCATAAAAACAGGTGACGGAAAAGAGGATGAGTTATGATTTCAATACTTGTCGTGGATGACGATCCCCATTTACGTAAGCTTATACGTGTTCATTTAGAGCAGAATGCCTACTTGGTTACTGAAGCACAAGACGGGGACGCAGCTTCTGTCACTCTTGAAGCACAGTCGATCGATTTGGCGATTGTCGATTTGATGATGCCGAATAAGGATGGGTTTCAATTGGCGTAGGAAATCAGGGAACTACCGATTATTTTTCAAAAACATATAAAACGAAGCAGCAAAGATGATGACGTATCCGATGATACTTAGTACATCAGGAATCTGCCCGAATAAGAAGATGCTGATCATGGCGGAGTATACGACTGTTGAATAGAAGAAAATTGATATTTCCCTTGCAGGTGCGAACTTGTAAGCAATCGTAATCCCGAACTGACCAACCGTTGCGAAAACGCCGGCAGATAATAGATAGATCCACTGTTTTACGCTCATCGGTTCATAAAAGCCAATTACGAACGGGAGAAGCACAATGGTGGTAAAGAATGAAAAGTAAAAGACGACCGTATAAAACTTCTCCCTGCTCCCTAACACACGAAGGACCGTATAAGCACCGGCTGCAAAAAAAGCCGAGAACACTCCTGCTAGATAAGGAATGGTGTCAAAGGAAAACGCAGGTTTGATGATAAACAGTGTTCCGATAAACGCAATGATAATCGCTACCACCTGGAATACTCGTGTCCGCTCTCTTAAGAAAATAGCCGAGAAGATGATGGTCAGAAACGGACTGAGTTTGTTCAACATATCGGCATCGGATAACACCAGGTGATCAATCGCATAGAAGAACAAAACGATCCCGACAGCACCTAAACTGGAGCGCAGCAACAGCAGCTTCTGATTTTCTTTCTTCCCGAATAAACGTTCCTTATGATACTGGACAAAACCGAATGCGATAAATGCAGAAACGATGTTCCTGAAAAATGTTTTTTGAATCGTCGGCACATCCCCTGATAGCTTCACGAACGCCGCCATAAGGGAGAAACCAAACGCTGATAGAAGTAATAGGAGTATTCCTTTATTTCGATTTGACATGACTTCCTCCGCAAAAATCAAAGATAGACTGCTTAAACACTCCTCAGCTGAAAAGTGAATGAAAGGAGTAACCTAACCAGTATAACAAATTCCTGTTAGAAGATAGAGAATTCAGCCTGAGTCAGGTCAAGTAGCCCCATTTTTACATTCTCTAGTAAACGTTTATTTATCCCTTTTCATGAGGCAATCTCGAACTTCATTTCAGTGGTTAAGTCGGGGCTTCACCAATCTACCCATGGGTTGTTTTCTTAAGGTTACAGGGTTTTGGGGAAAAGCTGGTCCATTGACTATACAGACCTTCATTTGATGAATAAGATGCATTAAACATTTAAAAGGAGGTGATTAAATGGAAGGATACTTTCTCGCCAGATTGAAAGGAAGAAACGAGGTCCCACCCGTCAATTCACAAGCATTCGGTATTGCAAAATTTGTTGTGAATAAGCAATGTACGAAGATAAGATTCACTTTAAAAGTCGAAAACATCCGTAACTTCGTACAAGCCCACATCCATTTTGGCCGTCGAAACGAAAATGGACCTGTACTTGTTTTCCTTTTCGGAGCTGATCTGGATACGTTATCAGAGCAGAATGGAATCTCAACAAGAAAAGGAATTGTTCAAGGAGTCATAACAGAAGAAGATATTGTAATGAATAATGTAGGGGTCAAAAACGTAAAAGAATTGGTCAATCTAATGGAAAAGGGGCTTACGTATGTAAATGTCCACACTGAACAGAATCCTGGTGGAGAAATCCGGGGGCAAATTCAATCTCTTCATGGAAGATGCTACTAGTTTATAGAGCTACCTGATCAGGTAGCTCCTATTTTTAACTTGAAGAGATCGGTTCCCAAAAGATAAGGGGCAGCTAAGAAAACGTTTCCTGGCCTAGTTTTCTAATATTCCCTTGACTCTTATTAAATCCTTTCTATTCGCTTTTTTCATCATAATTGACATCAAAGGGGTCAACCATTTAGAGAAGCCTTTGGGATTCCCTTTGTTTCGGAGGGTCATCCTTGTAGTCTTCTCGTCCAAAGCTTCCCATAAATACGTAGTCTCCATCGGGAACGGACCATTGGCCGTTTTCATCACAAGTCTTTTATTGGGAACAAACTCTACAATCTCATATACATAAGAGAGGTCACGTCCTAAAAATCTCGCTTTGAATTCGATCTGAGAGTGGTTGGAGAAGGATTTTTCCGTTAACCACTCTGCCGAATCAATATTTACATACCAATGTGGTGCGTGATCTGGATTGGCAGTATACTCTGAAACTTTTTGAACTGTACATTTAATTGTGATAGCTGTATATATATCTACCATCATATTTCTCCTTGAACGAAACGATCAATACTTGTTTGATTATTTCTGTTCAACATAATTTTTTAACAGCGTCCCGAGTAAATAGGTCCATCCTTCAGAATGTTTTTCTTCCCAATCGTCTTCGATGACTCCTGAAGCAGCATGGGATAATTGAAGTAAGGTGGATTCACCTTTTTCAACGAGTCTATAGGTATAAGCACTGTTGACTGCGCCTTGCATGCCAAGATGCCCGTGAAGACGGATTTCTTCCGGAGCGTTTACGTAATACACAGTTCCCCACAGAGCTCCTTCATTTTCACGCCATTTCTCAATAAATTGCCCGCCGGGTACAGGATCGAATGTGAATTGTGAACTTACTCCCTCAGGAGCCAGTTTAAACTCCCACCAATCCCCCGCTTGTTCGGTTAACGCTTTAAATACCTGATCCCTTGGTGCATCTATCATCACTTCTTGCTCAATACGAAATACTTTACTTTGTTCCATTCCTTCTTCTCCTCCTTTGTTTTCTGCTAATGCCCGTAACTTTAACAGCGAATTGGCGGTAGATTCCATATACTTCCCTACCCACCGATTGTGCATTTCCTGTAGTGGAACCGCGTTAAGGTAATTTCGTCGGTACTTCCCTTCCCGCTTCACCACCACCAAATTCCCTTCCTCCAAAATCGTCAAATGCTTCATGATCGCGTATCTTGTCACCTCGGGAAAATGTTCATTCAGTTCACCGGTTGTTCTTGCTGTCTGTTTCAACAGGTCCAGGATCTCCCTTCGTATCGGGTGCCCCAACGCCTTAAATAAAGTGGAAAGTTCGTCTTTCATATTAACGATCCTTTCATTGTGTTTTACATGTGAATGATTAGTCACATGTAATATGTGACTTTATAGTAACATGATAGGTGAGGGTGAGTCAAGTATGTATGAAACGCAATGAGAGAATGTGAAATTGACCTTATCTTGAGGTGATGATGAAGCGTTTTGAAGGAAAATAAAGATATTTATATACTTAAACTTAAGTTGATAAAATAAACATTGTCGATAACAAAATCCCTTTTATTATTTCGACTCCTCTAAATTACATGCTATCTCCATCAAAATGATCTCTACATAATGAATGTTGAAAGCTTATTCATACGAAAAGCCCCTTTACGCCATCCGTACAGGGGCCATCTAACCTTATTTCTTCATTATCGGAATCCATATCTCACAACGATAATTCTCACCATTCGGGTTTCCAGGCGGGTACAATTCAAATTCGGGACCTCCGCCATGTTCATACCCGGTCGAAGGAAACCATTCAGAGTAGATTCGCTTCCATACGCCTTGGATTGCATTTGGCATCGGACCGACAGATTCAAAGACAGCCCAGGTCGCAGCCGGAATCTCTTTTACCTCCAATGAACGATCTTCTTCACTCTTTTTCTCCGCTCCGATAAAATAGGTGAACTCTTCACTAGGATGGTCAAACTCCATACAAATTCCGAGCATCTCGTTATTACCTGCTGCTTCACAAATCAACCTGTCTAAGTCAGTCGTGTTCACTTCATCCCAAAATGCAGGAATATCTTTCAAATTCTCACCGTTACAGGTAGAAACTCTTTTTCCTTTTCCAATCACTTGAAATGCTTCTTTATCCACAATTTTATAATCCATTTCGACTTCTCCTTTAAGCTGTATTTGGAAGGATATTCGCGGAAATGCCTTCAAGGAGGTTCCGGCTTCCCTTACTTGGGATGGTGAAACTCCATGGGCCTTCCGAAAGGCTTTCGAGAAGGATTCAGGTGTTTCATATCCGTACTTGAAAGCAACGTCAATGACCTTTGCATTCTGGTTGATCAGTTCCTGGGCGGCTAATGTGAGTCTTCTCTTCCGGACATAATCAGCCACTGTATACCCGGTTACAAGAGAAAACAACCTTTGAAAGTGAAACTTTGAACTAAGTGACAACCGGGAAAGTTCTTCCATCTCGACTGCCCCATCCAGATTGTCCTCTATATACTGAATGCAATCATTCATCCTGTGCAGCATTTCCACTCTCGTTTCTCCTTCCCGCTATCTAAATGTATCATTCTCAATTTGAGTCATCCTGTCATTCTGTGCTTTTGTGTGACCGGTGGCTATATGATGATTTGACCACCGTGTTTACCGATTAAATTTCACCTGCAAAACATATACTACAAACTACTCTAATTTTATATTCCGAGACTCTACTTCTACAAACGTCCATCTATATCCTTCTTTTTGATTTCAACCCATTGACATGAAACCATATGGTGTTATATCATGAAAACGAAACCAATTGGTGTTACTTATTCCCAAAGAAAGCAGGAGACTTTCATGAAATCAAATCAATTAGAAGATATTAAACAAACCGTTCTATTCAACGCTACCATCCAAAAGGTATGGGATGCGGTTTCTACGTCAGATGGGATTTCCTCTTGGTTCATGCCCAATGATTTTGAACCGGAAGTAGGTCACGAATTTCATATTCAATCCCCTTTTGGACCTTCTCCTTGCAAGGTATTGGAAATAGATCCCCCTCACAAGTTGGCTTTTTCATGGGATACAGATGGCTGGGTCGTTTCATTTATTTTAAAAGAGGTAGGAGATCAAACAGAATTTACGCTTATCCATGGCGGCTGGAAACATGATGATGCGGTTGTTTCCAAAGCTCATGAAAAAAGCTTTGTCATTCGCGACAGAATGGACAAAGGTTGGGTTGGCATTGTGGATGAGAAGCTGAGAAAGGTTGTAGAAGGTTAAATGTCAGCTGTTAAACATGATGTGTTTCAAGCGATTGCAGACCCGACACGCCGGGAAGTGCTTCGACTACTTTCTGAAAAAGAGATGCCCATCTCTGCCCTGACCTCTCACTTCCCTATGAGCCGGACAGCCATTGCGAAGCATCTCACCATTCTTTCTGAAGCTGAATTAGTAAAGGGTGAAAAGGTAGGAAGGGAAAAAATTTACCACTTGCAGCCTGAACCATTGGCAGAATTAAAGGATTGGCTATCGTATTATGAGCAGTTCTGGGCCAATAAGCTCTCCAAGCTTAAACATATAGTGGAAGATAGTGAAGATGATTCCCCATTGAAAATGGTGGATGTGGAAAAGGATTGATGATGAGGGACGGACCTTTACAAGGTCCGTCCCTCTCTTCTTTAGTAGATTCTCGCGACAATCACCATAGAGATAAATACGGTCATGATGGTGAGGCTGGTGAGGACATTTAATAGATTCAAGGCTGTTAGCTGAATCACGTCAAATTGCAGGATTGTCATGAAAATGACGTGAAACACCAGGATGGCAAAGTACGAGTAAAAGATCCCCTTTTCCCGGATCATCTTCATCCGCTCATCCTTTTGCTTAAACTGTGGATAAAGATAATGCATGCAAAAACTTAACACTGTCAAGGACATTGGAGTTAGAGCGAAATATGGAAATTCCTCTGCCGTTATGCCGACGAAGAACAAGAAAGCAGTCTGTATGGCCAGAACCCAACCTAAAATCAGATATGCCTTTGTTTGCACTATTTCGTTTCCCCTTTCTCTTCATATACAAAAATCTCTTCAATTGACGCTTCAAATACATTTGCCAGCTGAAATGCCAGATTTAAAGAAGGGTCATATTTCCCCTTTTCAATCGAAATGATGGTTTGCCTCGAAACCCCTAATCTCGCTGCCAATCTTTCCTGTGAGTAACCAAACGTCTTGCGGTATGCTACTAGTTTATTTTTCAAAGAAGGATACCTCCTTATATTTCCATATCGTAATGTAAAGGGTACTTAACGTCAAGGTTCCTTTACATATTCCGAACGAAACTTTTTTTACCATTCAATCTTATATCCTACTAACTAACAAAATAAGGGATGTGAACTGAATGGAAGATGTGATGAGTAAAGTGAAGGAATATAAGGATATTTATTCACAATTAAAGAAGCGATTGCGCTGGAAGGTATCAGATTCCCGTTCTATAATGATGGTCGCTTCGTTGTACGTAACGAATGAACGCGCTTTTGACCTCGACCGTTTTGTAGAGTTCAGTGATTATATTTGGAAGATGATCAAGGTGAAGGGAAATAGAAGTGAAACCTCTATTCCCCCTCCATATAAGTCTAAATTCATGTTACCATTTAAAAGCAATTTTAATTGGGAGTGGATACATTGAGGTTTTTATTTATTTTACTTGGGTTTATTTTAGGAGGCATCTTCGCTTTCATCGGTCCTGAAGTCGCCATTTGTGCCCTTTTAGGAGCAATATTATTTTTACTTATTTATGATGGAATCGACCTTAACTATTTCATGAAGAAAGTAAAAGATTCACAAATGAAATGAGAAGTAAGGAGGGACGGACCTTTTCTAGGTCCGTCCCTCCTCTTATTTCACCCGATGACCCATTTCTTTTTCAGTATTGCATCTTCCCATTCTTCGGGAGCATCTACGTCGCTGATGATGAAGTCAAATTGGTCAAATTCTGCTATTCGATAAGTGGCTTTGCCCCCGATCTCCCCTCCGTTGATTTCAACCTTGTCGTTTCTCAAAATACCATATTGATATAAGGACTTAATCAAGTTCATGTTTTTCTCTGGCCATGTTCCACGGACTTCAATGAGTTGAACTCCTTTGGATCTTAGTGCTTTAGCCAGGGTTTTCGTCTCAGCATGAGGAATGATATATTGAATTCCTTCTCCTAAGGTTCGGGTAACTCAATTTTTCTGGGACGGGCAAATGGAGGAACCTGAATGAATTTACCATTCTCATATACCACTCTACCCGGAAGTTTAGGATCGTACTCATAATTTTTGTTGTTTTAAATTGTTTTCGGTAGATCTGCCATTATTCGCTTCTTTTTCTCAAAAGTGGCAATCTTTCTAACTCCCAGACTCTTCAAATCAGACATGCTCTCATGAACATAAGCTCCTATGTTCTCTGGAAAGTGAGCATCTGATGATAGAGTAAAAGGTACGCCATGCTCTACTAAAATAGATGTGAATGATTGACTAGGACACTTTTCTTTGACTGGAAAGCGGTAGTATAATCCGGAATTCATTTCAGTCGCTACATCATGATCCCTTAAGGCTCTCGCAACTGTTTGGTAATGAGGTATAAGATGCGCTTCATCCGGACGATGTCCAAAGACCTTCAAATTATCAAGGTGTGACATGTATTGAAACAATCCCGTTTTAATCCCTTTCTCAATCGTCTGATAGAATTGTGAATACAATGTCTTAAGATCATATTGAAGGAATAGCCCATTTGCAGACGGGTTATCAAAACCCCAGCCATTAAGGAAGTGCACAGAGCCGCTGATAAAATCACAGTCAATTGGCTGAATGAAACTAGCCAACTCCTGCTCCCCACCATCAAAATAGTCAGCTTCTATTCCGACTCTTAGCCTGACCCCTTTTTCTTCCCATCTCTTCTTCGCTCTTTCAGTTGCGTAAAGAAACTCATCTACTCCCTCTGTCATGACTTGATCTAACCACTTTGTTTGAAGCTTCCCAAGTTCTGAGGAACCAAGATCGATATGGTGTTCAAAATATCCTCGCATTTCTTTAAATCGATATAAGTGCTCCACAATTCCCACTTCTTTAAGACCTTTCTCAATGGCCACTTGTAAATATAGATCCAGCCATTGTTCATCATACGATCCTTTTTGAACCCGATTGAGTATAAGCCTCAATGTATGTTCGAGCCATTCTTTGGAATGAGTTTGATCATGGACTTGTTTCAGCATTTCATAGGATAGATAGGTCCTTTTCATCCAGTTGAATGAATAAGGACCTTCTTCTAAATGCACATGGTAATCGCAATACAATGGTTAAACCTCCCGTACGTTTTAGGTAATACTTTTTATTCAATGGCTCTTTTTGTATAGTTTGTTGCTATTGTAGAGGAGAATGTAATAGTTGATTTCCGCTCCAGGATGCTCGCTTTCCGCGGGGCTTGCGGTGAGCCTCCGGGGTCTCACCTGTCCAGCTATTTCCCTCAGGAGTCGAGCATCCTGCAGCGAGAATCAACTTTCTGAGCATGTATCCTTAATGGATATCAATAATAACAAGAATTTTGCAAACAATCTCATTTAAGGTAAGTAGAGATTGATTTTCCTTTTAAGGAAGAAGAAATATTTTTTCTAGTTACATTGTTTTCTTGCACACCTTGAAGCTCTGTCATGAAAATTCTGTTAAAGATGGTGAGGGGAACTGTGCAGACTCCGGCGGATTTTGGGCTTAGCCGATACCCCGTTCGGCTAAGCTGAGGAGGCTCGGCCGAACGCTAGCTGCAAGCGGAGCAGTTCCCCTCACCATCCAGCATAAACTGGTTGACAGAGCCCTGGCAGATTCTATGCTAGAAAACAACAATCTTTGCGAAAAGAGCCTATTCAATTAACTTCTTTTTCTTGTAGGATCCAAATTTATTAACAATCACACCTCTCATGATCAAGGCTGATGAACGACCTATTAGGACGTTTTCTTCATACGGATCACATTGTCATCTTCTGATTGTCTTTTATTCCTCTTTTTATACACGATCTTTGATAAAGTCACGCTGCATTCATATAGGAACAGAAGCGGCACGATCACCAAGATATCGGATATAAGATCCGGTGGAGTGATGAATATGGCGATAACCGTCAAGACAAAGTAAGACACCTTCCTCGCTTTGGACAACAGCATGGGATTAATGATCCCTATTGATGTCAGAAACATGACAATGAGCGGGATCTCAAATAAAAAACCAAATGGCAATGTCAGATTGATCATGAATTTAAAATATTTTTCTGCCGTGAACATCGTTTCAAATTGTCCATTAGATAAGGTCAATAAAAAAGTGAGGACGGTTGGATACACCACAAAGTATCCGAAGCTAAGTCCAGTGATAAATAATGAAAACAATCCCGGTATATACGCTAATGTGGTTTTCCTTTCTTTCTCCGTCAGTCCCGGTTTCACAAACAGCCACGTTTGATGGGCCGCAATCGGAATCGTCAGCGCCATGGCACAAACGCCTGAAATCATGAAATATACCCAAAGAATCTCACTTGGCCCTAATACAGCCAATTCCTTATCTAGATCCCGAATAAGCAACTTGTACATGTCCTGAATGAAGATAAAGGAACCAACAAGAAAAGTAAGAAAAGAGAGTAATGTGATGATGATACGCTTTCTCAGCTCTCCTAGATGGTTTACAAGTGTTTGCCCTTCAGTACTCATACAGATACAACCTTCTTTCTTATAAAAATAAGAAAGCCAACTCAAGAAAGGTAAAGCTTTCTAACCTGAGTCAGCCCCTAATCACTTACTTGGTACGTTCCTCTTCCTTTTCATCTGTCATAAGGTCCTTAGCTGAGTTTTTAAACTCTCTTAATGTATGACCAAATGCCCTGCCGATTTCAGGTAACTTGGATGGCCCAAAAATGATCAAAGCGATAACCAGAATCAGGATCAGACCGGGAACCCCTATATTTTGCAACATATGCTTTCCTCCATTTTTACGTATTTGACTATTATGCTTTTACTTTTTCTTTTTCATTTAGTGGAAGTGGATCAATGCTCTGATCATTGGCAGTCAAATCAATTCCGTAATCTTTCGCGAATACCATATGAGTATCAGCAAGAACTCCTTCTTTGTTTTCATCTAAATGAAATACTCTTGCTCCACGCAATCTGTTTCGATCTGCCCCTGGTAATCCATAAGTGCCAAACCCTGTATTCCCGGCATACCCAAGCATTATGCCATAGTAGTTTCCGCAATAGGTGTTGATATGATCATGGCCACAGAAGACACCTTTTACATCTCCTCTATCCAGCATCGCAGTAAACAAGCCGCTATTGATTGGTCCCGGACACTCCGCTTCATTTCGTTCTCCTACAATGCCATGTCTTTTCACTGCAAGTTCGTGGCTTGAGGATGTTCTGCTATCAACACTTCCATGCCACATGAAACGGTGTTCCCATAAAGGGATATGAATGAAAACAAGGGATGGTACTTTATACCCGTATTTCTTTTCAATACTTTTTGATTCTTCATAATACCAATTGACTTGATTAAAACGAAGCCAGTCCCAATGGGGGTATCCAGCAAAATTTTGTCCGGCGATTTGTGAAGGAGCATATCTGCCGCTATCCAGTAACCAAAGATTAAATGCTGCTTTATTTCCCTTGGAACGTTTAATATGAAGATTCATATTTCCGGTTCCCGTCAGACCTTTTTCTCCCGGTTCATTCATATTGCATGGATAGTTCATATAGAACTTGAGCATATCCTCTTCATACATCCCGCTTTTCCCTGAAGAATCTTCATCGTGGTTTCCGAATGTGACGGCCCACTTAATTTTTCTTTCTTCCATCGGGAATGCTACATTATTCAACGCTTGTTTCATTTCTAATTCCGTATCACAGCCTCCAGTAATACAATCACCATTAATCACAACGAAATCTGGTTTCTCTGAATCCAGCACTTTTTCCATGAGCTCAATCGTTCTGCGATCGATACGCTCGTCGTCCTGAGTATCATTAAATTGGACAACCTTAAACTTTCCATCGGAGTTAAATTGGAGTTTTGTTGGCTTATGTTTTTTCGCCTCCGCAGTGTTGGTTAGCAAATCCCCCGGTAAACCTGCTGTAGCAAGCGATAAAGCAATTGTGCTCATTCCACCGATTTTCAAGAAGCTTCTTCTGTCTAACTCTTTGTTCTGATCCTTATGCCTCATAACACCCTACCTCCATGATCTTTGTTTGTTTAGTCGGGAGTCTTTCATTCCTCCTGCTCTACTTCTTCATCCTAAGACAACATTATTGAAAGACTATTAAAGACGTTAGGAGAAAAAGTAAACAAAACACAGAAAACAAATGAAAACAAATTTCCCGTTCAAACGACAAAAACCCCTATTTACTCGACTCCCCTTCGTACTCTAGTAAATGAAATAGACAAAAACGCATAAGAAATTGATTTGTTTTCCTTGTTACTTTTGATTAATTTACAAAAGTTAATAATTTCGTAGCATACATTTCATAATCACTTTTTATAATTGGCTAAAATGTAAGCAATGAAGAAATTGGGGGAAAGGGGAGAAATATCCCGTGATGACAGAAAGACAAAAATCAATCGTACGAGAGTTAGAGATGAAAAATAAGGTCAGCGTGACAAATTTATCAAGAAAGTTAAAGGTAACCCCAGAAACGATTCGAAAGGATTTAATCCTCCTGGAACAAAAGAAGAAATTACGGAGAATTCACGGAGGAGCGATTCCTTACTATGGTTTAATAAAAGAACCTCATTTCAATAAAAAAATTGGAATCTCTCATGATCAAAAAAAGCGAATTGGGGAAGTTGCTACTACATTTATTACTGATGGAGAAACGATCGCTCTGGATGTTGGTTCAACCACCTTGCATATCGCCAGCTCGATAAAGGATGTTCAAAATATAACGATTGTGACCAACTCTTTAGCTGCGGCAGACATTCTGAACACACGCTTGGAAAACCATCTATTTGATGGAAATGTCATTGTACTGGGTGGAGCAACGAATCCATTGCAACGTTCAGTAAGCGGCTCGTTAACGAATATATTATTAGAGAATTTTTATTTCGATAAAGCCTTCATATCTTGTGGTGGAATTAATAAAGAGGGAATATGTGATTTTAATATTGATGAAGCTGCTGCATCTTCCATCATGATCAAGAAAACGAGGAAAGTGTTTGTTGTTTCGGATTCATCCAAGTTGAATCAAAATGCTCTGTTTCACATCGGACCATTCTCTTCGATTGATTGTGTGATATCGGATGTTTCAATACCTAAAGAATGGATGAAAGATTCAATGATTAATAAGGTTGAATGGATAAAAGTTTGAACCTACAGGACTTACATACCCAACTCCTGTTGAAGAACCCCTTTTAGAACAACCATTATCATGTGAAATATTGGTATCTTTTATTATTCGTATACCTTATCAAGAGCCATAGGTCCGTCCCTCAACGCGTTAGTGTATGATAGAATTAATTTAGAGTAATTGATTTTTGTTTGCTTGGAGGTTGTTTAGGATGCGGCTTTATATGACAGATAAAGTGGAACGTGCGATTGAGTTATTCTCTCAATCAGAGGTGGATGCACTTGAGGTAGTGAATCATGAGGATGAGATTGTAGGAATTCTTACACTAGGAGATTTAGGTACGATTTTTCATGATGGCCATTTAGGTGGTATGGTCGGTGAAATCCTCCAAAAAAGCATGTCACATCCATCTCCTCTTCAAGAACAAAAACGGAAGAAAAACCAATATAGTGATTTACTAGAGAGTCATGTTTTTAACGATATAATCAATTCCCTTTATGATGGGGTCTTCATTACAGATGGATATGGTATTACAGTCAAGGTAAACAAATCCTATGAAAGAATAGCGGACCTGAAATCCGAGCAACTAATCGGCTATCATATGGAAGAGCTCATTAAGGCTGGATATATATCCAAGTCTGCCTCCATCCAGGTCTTGAAAGAAAAAAGACCAATAACATTGATGCAGTCCATTCATAACGGAAGAAAAATCATCGTGTCCGGCACACCGATTTTCAATGAGGAAGATGAAATTTTATATGTTGTAAACAGTGTTCGTGATATCACCGAACTATTAAAATTAAAGCTGCAAATTGATGAGTTGCAAGAACTAAAGAACCTCCGCCAAAGTTCGAATGCCACGTTTTCTAATGAAGCAGAGAAGTCCTCCATCTATTCCAGTGAAAGCATGAAGAAGGTTTTCACCACCATTGATCGAGTAGCCAAAACCGATGTAAAAGTTCTCTTACAGGGGGAAACCGGTGTTGGGAAAACGATGATTGCAAAATACATACACGAGCATTCGAAACGTTCGACCGGTAGTTTTCTAGAGCTTAACTGCGGAGCCTTCCCTCCAAGTTTAATAGAGTCAGAATTATTCGGCTATGAATCAGGTTCTTTCACCGGTGCTTTATCTAAAGGGAAAAAAGGATTGCTGGAAGTGGCGAATAATGGCACGTTATTCCTTGATGAAATCGGGGATCTTCCCTTAGAGCTTCAAGTAAAACTACTAAAGGTCATTGAAGATCAAGCGTTCATCCCCATTGGTTCATCAAAACTCAAACAAATTAATGTTCGCATTATCGCTGCTTCCCATAAAAACATTAAGAACTTAGTGGACATAGGGGAATTTCGCGAAGACTTATATTACCGTTTAAACGTCGTTCCAGTTCAAATCCCTTCCCTCCGTCAGCGTCGCGAAGAAATCATTCCGCTTTCTCAACACTTTTTACAGAGCTTCAATGATGAATATGGATCAAGCAAAGTGATGAGCATTGAGGCATTGGATTGTTTACATGAATATGATTGGCCTGGGAATATTAGAGAATTAAAAAATTTGATAGAGCGCTTAGTCGTTATCACTCCTTCAGAAACAATTGGACGTGAAGATCTACCACCTGAATTAAGTGAAGACACCAAGAAACCAGGCTCAGTTTATGAAGGAGAAATTCTTCCTTTAAAAGAGGCCGTGGATCGAGTAGAAAAACAATTGATCACCAATGCAATACGACAATATAAAACAACGAGAAAAGCAGCCGAAATTCTCGAAGTCAGCCAATCCACGATTGTCCAAAAAATGAAGAAATGGGAGCTTTGATTACTTCTTGAATCAAAGCTCCCATTTTCGATTATTTTCCTAATCGGATTTGACTATTTTTTGACACCCTCTCACGTGTCCTTCCGTCTATTCCCACTTTTCAGAAAGTTGGCACAGAACTTGCATCCTTTTTTATATAAGAATCGAAAGGAGATACTCTTTATGACAATCTCAACTTTTAAAATTGCAAACAAATTGGTGACAGGAAAAGGGGCAACTTCGGTTTTACCAGACGAAATCAAACGACTCCGAATTCAAAATCCTCTTATCGTCACAGATATAACCCTGCAAAAAGTCGGGGTGGTAAATCAAATCACCCCGTTAATGAAAGGGCTTACTTACGAAATATTCACAGGTGTTAAACCTGATCCTGAGCTCTCTATTGTGGAAGATTGCACGAAAGTTTTCATCGAAGGCAATCATGATGGCTTGATTGCTATTGGCGGTGGAAGTGCGATCGATATCGCAAAAAGTGTATCTGTGTACGCAGGTTTTGATGGCAGCCTGTCAGAACTGATCGGTACAGACCTTGTTCCACAAAAAGGTGCACCTATCATCACCCTCCCGACAACTGCAGGCACAGGTTCAGAAGTAACGAATATATCGATCCTTTCTGATACAGAAGCTCAGCTCAAAAAAGGCATCGTGAGTGACTACCTGCTTCCTGATGTGGCGATTGTCGCACCGGAAATGACGCTGACCATGCCGCCTTCAGTCACAGCAGCAAGCGGGGTGGACGCATTGGTTCATGCCATTGAAGCATATATCTCGGTTCATGCTTCACCCATAACAGATGCCTTGGCCATTTCTGCGATTCGAATGATTTCAGAGAACCTGCCAAAGGCATACGCTAATCCTAACCATTTGGAAGCCCGTGAAAAAATGGCGACTGCAAGCTTAATGGCGGGGATGGCTTTTGGTAATGCTGGAGTCGGTGCCGTTCACGCACTCGCCTATCCTTTAGGAGGCCGCTATCATATTCCTCATGGAGTCAGCAATGCTCTCCTCCTTCCATATGTCATGGAATGGAATAAGATTGCCTGTATGGAGCGCTTCAGGGACATTGCGGCAGCATTGGGCGAAAACGTTCGCTCCTTATCTGACGCAGAAGCAGCGGATAAAGCCGTGACTTCCATGAAGCGATTATGCACCGCGGTCAATATCCCGACTGGATTACGCTCCTTTGACATTCCGGAAACGGCACTTTCTGATATGGCTGAAGATGCTAGCAAGATTGAGAGACTATTAAACAATAACCCACGTCAGTTAAACAAAAGTGAAATTGAACAAATCTATCAATCTGCTTATTAATATAAAGGATTTCAGTTCATTGTTATCAAATTAAGAAAAGGGGTATATAGGATGTGGAGAAATCGAAAAGATGGTGAGGAATCACCATATATTCCAATGGGACCTTTTAAATTAAGACTCCCGTTTATTCACTACAAATTTGAATGGCCGGATTATGTCCAAGGTTTGCTAATGTGTGCAGTAGATTTAGCTGCGATTCCATTAATGATTGAACTTCTGGGCATGCCTTTTGAAGTCGCATTAGCCGTTGTACTGTTGAATGGAATTCTCTATTTAACTCATCACTTACTCGGCGATCCAGTCGTTCCCGGATGGATCACACCAGCGATTCCATTAATCATGGCTTATGTATCAGCATTTCCAGAAGGACCGGAACGTGTACATGCACTAGTCGCCTTCCAGCTTACACTCGGCCTACTTTCCATCCTGTTAGGGGTGACAGGATTAGCGAAAAAAGTCGTTACATTCGTTCCCCCGGCGATTAAATCCGGGGTGATCTTAGGAGCAGGATTTGCAGCAATCATTTCTGTCTTCCAGGTTGGCGGGCGTTTCGAAAGCTTTCCATGGACCATTTCCATCGCAGTAGGGATTGCCTTTTATATAATATTCTCTCAACATTTCAATCAACTGAAAGCCAAAAGTGCACTATGGGGGCTTATTGGTAAACTGGGAATCTTTCCGATTATTATTCTCGCTGTTATCATCGCACCTCTCTTTGGAGAAGCACCGTGGCCAACGATTGAGTGGGGGCTCATTAATCCTGACTTCGGTACACTTTGGAGTGAATACACCATCTTTGGGCTCGGTTTCCCTCCGGCAATGTTATTTGTAACAGCTTTGCCTACTGTATTAGCCGCATATATCGTCCTATTCGGAGACGTTTTACAAAGTAAGGCTCTCATCGATGAAGCAGACGATGTGCGCCGTGATGAAAAGATCGATTACAATCCGAATCGTGCCCATATGGTCTTCGGTGGACGCAACACCATTATGAGTATACTTGGTCCTGATGTCACAATGGCAGGTCCACTATGGGCAGCCATGCAGGTTGTCGTAATTGAACGGTTTAAAGAAGGTAAAAAAGCTATGCATTCTATATTTGGTGGTTCTGGGTCCTTCAGATGGGGTACAAATACTGGACTCTTACTTCTCCCTATTGTAAGTTTAGTACAACCAATTCTAGGTATCGCCCTCGCCTTAACTTTGCTGATCCAAGGTTATGTAAGCGTTCGCGTAGGGATATTGGAATCCCGAAGTCACCGTGACCTTGGCATTGCCGGAGTTATAGGGGCAGTACTCGCCACCAAAGGTGCTACTTGGGCATTTGCAGTTGGAATTTTGTTATGCTTATTGATTTATGGGAAAAAATTCTTCATCGGTGAGAACGACGAAATTTTCACAAAAGATCTGGAAAATAAAGATGCCAAGAAAATATCATAAAACATTAAAAGGAGGATCACTATGCAACACTACAATATGATCATTAACGGAGAACAATCAGGATCGGATCTTTCGAAAAGGGATGTGACCAACCCAGCCACCTCAGAGGTCATTGCCACTATCCCGAACGGAGGCAAAAAAGAAGCTGCCAGTGCTGTTGACGCGGCTTATGGTGCATTCAAGGACTGGTCCCAATACTCTGCATACGAACGAAGTGAACTCATCCTTAAATGGTATGACTTGATTAACGAGAACAAAAAGGATCTTGCCCGTACCATGACGATCGAGCAAGGAAAGCCGTTAAAAGAAGCGCTTGGTGAAATCCAATATGCCAACGGCTTCATCTCCTGGTACGCCGAAGAAGGAAAGCGCGTATACGGTGAACAAATTCCGGCAACTCAGCGCAACAAGCGATTATTCGTCCATAAGCAGCCTGTCGGGGTTGTAGCTGTCATCACACCATGGAACTTCCCTGCCGCCATGATCACCCGTAAGGTTGCACCGGCACTCGCCACCGGCTGTACGGTCGTGATTAAACCGGCAAACCAAACCCCTTTGACCGCTATAAAAATGGCGCTACTGGCAGAAAAAGCCGGCATCCCTAAAGGTGTCATCAACGTGGTGACAGGTGATTCGAAATCCATCGGGGAAACATGGATGGAAGACACACGCGTACGGAAACTGACATTCACGGGATCAACGGAAGTCGGGAAAGTCCTGATGAAAGGTTCTGCTGACACCGTCAAGAAAATATCGTTGGAGCTCGGAGGTCATGCACCTGTGATCGTGATGGCTGACTCTGATCTGGAAAAAGCAGTCGATGGCGTCATTGCCTCCAAATTCAGAAATGCAGGTCAAACCTGTGTCTGCTCGAACCGCATCTATGTTCATGAATCCATTGTTGATTCATTTACCGAAAAACTAGTCGAAAAAGTGAGGGATATCAAAGTCGGTAACGGCCTTGAAGAAGGTGTGGACATTGGTCCATTAATCGATAAGAATGCAGTTGAAAAAGTCCAGAAGCATGTGGAGGACGCTGTAAGCAAAGGAGCAACCGTTGTCTACGGAGGCAAAGGTAAAAACGGATTATACTTTGAACCAACCGTCATCACCAACGTACATGATGACATGCTTTGCATGAAAGACGAAACATTCGGTCCGGTTGCTCCAATCACTACGTTTAAAACAGAAGAAGAAGCCATCGACCGGGCAAATGATTCCATCTACGGTCTTGCTGCTTATGTATTCACCGAAAATATCACAAAGGGCATACGAATCAGCGAGCAACTGGAATATGGAATTGTAGGATTGAACGATGGATTACCTTCCACTCCTCAGGCCCCATTTGGCGGATTCAAGCAAAGTGGTCTGGGCCGTGAAGGCGGACATCATGGCATTGAAGAGTATCTGGAAGTAAAATATATTTCATTAGAATTGTAAACCTTGAAGGCACACATGTAGTTGTGTGCCTTTTTTCAGTAAACCCGTCCTATAATATCACTTCTTATAAATCTCACCAGACGACATCCATTCCATAAATCTCTGATAGGGATAATAAGTCGTTCCCTTCAACTCGATTTTTGGAGCATCCGGAAATTTGTGTAACATCTCTCCTACTTCTTCTTTACTTAGGCCAACATGCAAATGCAAATCTTTTTCTTTTACTAAAGTCGGATAATCTGAGAAGCTTGGTTTCGGATTACCAAAGTTCTTTAACCCATCCCCAATAAAATATCCTAATACCGCCAGCCCTGCTGCCACCCAGAAAAAACTAATATCCATTTTATAACTCCCCTTTTCTAATGAATCAGTACCTTACATACGGCTCAACTTGATAATAGTTCCATTTAATACAATATTTATCGATTGAAATAATCACACAAATCTAGAAAAATAGAAATTGATATTATATTAGGAAAACTTATTGACTGCGCTTTCTTCCTATGCTAGATTGTGTTTATTAATTAAATTCCACGACGAGAAAATATAACTCGTCCCTGGTCAGGGGCGGGTTTTTTTATGTGAAATAATCAGAATAATCAATAGAAGCTATCATGGTTTGGTAAGGATTTGGAGGGGTTTTTTTGAGAAAAAAAGATGTGCTGGTTTCAGGTTTTATGCTATTCTCTCTATTTTTCGGAGCAGGGAATTTAATATTCCCGCCTTATCTCGGAATGGAATCTGGAGACTACTTTGCCGCCGCAATTACCGGGTTTATTTTAACAGCAGTGTTCCTGCCTTTTTTAACGATCATTTCAGTATCGTTATCTACTAACGGATTATTGTCAATTGGCCAACGGGTCCATCCTGTCTTTGGACTTGTATTCGCGATCGTGATTTATATGTCAATTGGAGCCCTATACGGTATTCCAAGGGCTTCGAATGTTGCCTATGAATTGGGATTTATGCAAGTGATTAGTGTGGATGGACGGTTACCCTTATTCTTATTCTCTCTTGTCTTTTTCGGATTGACCTACTTACTCAGTATCAATCCAAAAAAGGTGATTGATCTTGTCGGGCAGTTTTTAACGCCTGCCTTGCTCATAGTATTAGCGATATTATGTGTACGGGCCTTTTTTATCTTTGATTATACGGACGCTCAAGCAACTGAAAACTTCCAGTCCGATCCGTTTCTCAAAGGGTTTCTGGAAGGTTACTTCACCATGGATGCCGTGGCAGCCCTTGCCTTTGGGATTGTCATCATCAATGGATTGAAAGATAAAGGAGCGATGGATAAAAGGGATCTGATACGAGGTACAATCAGTTCAGGTATGATTGCAGCAGTAGGCTTAATCATGGTGTATCTTTCACTAGGATGGATTGGGCGTGTTGTTCCCCATGATGAGCCACTTCAAAATGGTGCAGAAATATTGGTTCTTGCTTCTCATCAATTATTTGGATACAGCGGGAATGTATTATTTGGAGCCATAGTGATGATTGCTTGTTTAACGACCTGTATCGGCCTCATCAATGCATGCGGACGTTTTTTTAATGAAAATTTCCCGAGGTATTCATATAAGACTTATATAATGATTTTCATCCTCATCGGGATGGCCGTGACCAATCTTGGACTGAATTTGATATTGAAAGTGGCTACTCCGTTACTTGTTCTGATTTATCCTGTAGCTATTGTGCTTGTAGTCCTCTCTCTCTTCCAGCATTTCTTTGGAGAGAGTAAGAGAATGTATGTGTATGGGGTTGGGGTCGCATCATTATTTGCTTTTCACGAAATGCTGATGACGCTAAAAATTCAAATGGAAGGAATTCACGCTATCTTGGGATTCCTTCCCCTCAGCGAAAATGGCCTGGCCTGGACCATTCCTACCCTCGTGGCCGTCGTAATTGGATATGCTCTAGACCTCTTCCAAAGAAAGATCACCTTTCCTTTCAAGAGAGGGACGGACCTCTAAAAAAGCAACAAGGCATGAGTGAAATTTCCACGCATGCCTTGTTGCTTTTTTGATTTTCAGGAAGTTTGATCTGTTGCTTTTTGGTAGACATTCATGGAACCACCACTCAGTCCAATGGCTTCTGTCGTGTGAGTCCATCCGTATTTTTCATAATAACCTTCCAAATCCGTTGTTAGATATAGATGTCTATAGCCTTTTTCATTGGCTTCCCTTAAGGCATGCTCGAGGAGATTCGAACCAAGCCCTTTCCCTCTGTGATCCGGGTCAATGTAGAGGCAGGCAAACCATGGAAACAGGTCTTGCCTACTATTCAGGTCGTTTCTAAGAAGTGCGTACGTCCCGATGATTTGTTCTGCCTGTAATGCGATATAAAATCGCGGTAAGTCTTATTCGGTTCGGCAGGAATGGAACATACAATCGTGATAGAACCTGTAATTCTCCTCACTTCCCCACTGTTCCCAGAAAGCTTTCACTGCTTCCTCAAAAATACTTGAATTCTTTTGTAACTCCAATACTTTCATTGTTGTATTCCTCTCTTTACTGAATAGAAGTATCTTTATAGGATTCTTCATTAGGTAAGGAAAACCTCTATTTCATAAAAAAAGTCACGCTCCGCATTGGGACGGACCTCATATTCATTATATAATTAGAATTCAAGGTTCGTTGGAGGTCCGTCCCTCTAAAATTATATCAAGTCAATGAGAATATACGAACTAAATATCGTAATGATGATTCCCGCCACCCTATTAATCATTGTTAACGAGTCTGATTCAATCCGACTGCTTAACCATCCGCCTACTACGGCAACCGTTCCCCACCATAATGCCGATCCACAAAAAACCCCTAAAACGACGAGCAATGCGGATACTACGCCGCCATCAGAACCTGTTACGCGAAAGACACCAAAGATGGCGATAAATGCAAGGATGGTCATTGGATTCGTAAGCGTCAAAAGAAATATTGAGAAGAACCCCTTCAATGAAGAAGTGGTTTGCGATTCACCAGTCTTAAATGGTGCCATCTGTGAAGTGAACGTCTTCCATCCTAATAAGAAGAGAAACACCCCTCCCCATAATTGAATCCAAAATTGGTGATCAAGTAGGAAGTCGGAAACAATCGTAAGACCCATGACAGCTACCAATCCGTATAGTGCATCTGCAGTGGCAGCCCCCAAACCCGATACAAAACCTATCCTTCTCCCAAATGTCAATGTCCGCTGAATACAAAGGATACCGACCGGACCAACAGGAGCAGCAATTGTGACTCCTATTATGAGACTCTTTATAAATAAAATAGAATCAATCATGGTCCTGCCGCTATTCTAAAGAAAACTTGTGTTGTGGTAGTGGCAGCCCCGAGTTCACTTTGAAAAAAACCGTGACACTCGCCTTTTGGTTTCTGGCTTTTGCCGGCAGGCTCTTGTTTTCATGATTGATGAGACGATCCAGATCTTTTATATTTCTACTGCGTAATTTCAAAAGATAATCATCCTCCCCGGCGAAATATGACCATGCAAGTTATTTTTCGTAAAAGAGGGACGGACCTTCAAATCGGTTTCCCCTTGAAAACTTTGGTCAGGCTATAAAGTAAGTCATTTAATATATGCGGAGTTTCTAAGCCTTTATGTACTTTTTTCTTAGAAACTAAAGATAAAAGATCTTTGCTTCATCCTCTGATTCAATTTATCCTTATAGTAAGTGAGCAAAGATTGGAGGAAGATCTATGTCTATCGTTCTAAAGAGAATTTATGATGAACCTCCCCAATTAGGCGGCCATCGCATTTTGATTGACCGAGTTTGGCCACGTGGAATTTCAAAAGAGGATGCCAACTTGGATGAGTGGATAAAGGAAATTACCCCAAGCCCACAATTAAGAAAATGGTTTAATCATGAGCAAGAAAAGTTCGAGGGATTTAAAAAAGCCTACAAAGAAGAACTTAACCAATATGCTAAACAAAAGAAGCTACAGGAACTGAAGGAAACGTCTGTTAACGAACGCTTAGTCCTTCTCTACGGTGCAAAAGATAAGCAGTACAACCATGCCGTTGTGTTAAAAGTAGTATTAGACGAAATGTAAGAGGGACGGACCTCTTAATCAGCAGAAAACCATTAGGTAAATCACTTATTGGAGGTCCTTCCCTCTAAAATTAAAGGCTTTCTATTAGCAGATAGATACCCGTAAATAGCAGGAGGGCATAGGTAAAGATTTGAAAGATTTTTTGGTTGATTTTGCTGAATAAAGCTTGTCCTAACACTAGGCCTATTGCTACCACCGGTAATGCTTGCAAGCTTGATTTCCAAACTGTTTGAGTAGTACCCGCCACTTTCACCTGTATCCCTAAACTGATGAGATAGATGAACAAATAAAAGGCAAGAGTAGTTCCCCGAAGTTTCTCTTTTCTTGTCTCAGTGCCTGAAAAATATAGAAGCAGGGGCGGTCCAGGCATTCCAATACTTGTGGTCAGTACCCCAGACAATCCCCCTGCCAGAAAGTCCCGCATTTTTGACTGCATGATGCGGAATTTCATGATAAGTAATACCGTCAGCAGTATGATGATCAAGCTGATTGAGATTTTTAAGAAATTCATATCAATAAGAATGAAAACCAATATACCCAGAGGTAAACCAGGAATGCTCCCAATAATAAACCTTTTCACAAGGGGAAAATCAATGTCCCGTCTAATTTTCACTAGTAGTGCCAGCGAGATTACAAGGGATAAGATCAAATTAATCTGTATCGCTTCTTTAGGTGGAAACAAGAGCAATAAAAATGGTGTTGCCATTATGGAAAATCCAAAACCGGTACTAGTTTGCAATATCGATGCACATAAAATGATAGCCATAAACAAAATAAACGTACTCAAGAAACATTCCCCCTGGTGATTCTTTCGAAATGATGGCACCTGAAACCTGATTGATCATTTTTTGTTTTCATAGGCTTCATCCTTATGCTCAGAGGCCTTCCTTCTGTTTGTCGAATCGCGAAGCCATCTAAGAAGATCATCATGTGGAAAATGATCCCTTGTCTCAGAGATAAGCTTTGGAAGAAAACTCTCTATGCTATCCACTAATATTTGCAATTCCTCCAGCACATACCCGTTCTCAAACTCCTCCATGGAAACGGGTAGCTCCTCTTCATCCAGAACGGAAGCTATTCCATCGGGAAATACGAGGACATCTATGATGAGATCTTCGAAAGATACTACTTCATTGTTTATGTTAGTATTTCTGACAATATTAAAATAGGACCCTAAATACTCACCCCTATGATCTCTCCAAATATACACATTATAAGCGCGGTCCTTCCAATAGTACGCCAGGGTGTAGCTTCCCTCAGGGATGGTTAAGCTTGATTGGTTTGTTGTCATGGTAAAGGCACCTTCTATTTTATGAAAGAGGACCACATCCTCAACTCCCGCCTTTAAAAGCCGGCAGTGATGTTCCACCGATTTTCCGTCATAACCTTTCTTTCTCTCTATAATCGGGGCACCATCCTGAAGGGGACTGCCCATCGCATTCTCATTCACCAATCATCCCTCCTAAACTCTAATTACTTGCTATATAAGATGATCATTTCGGTAAATCTGAAAGAGAGACGGACCTCTGAGAAGCAAGAACCATTAGGTTAATCGCTCATCAAAGGTCCGTCCCCAAATTACTCACGCATTATATCTTTTTCACAAATTCGGATTTTAGTTTCATGGCTCCGAAACCGTCGATTTTGCAGTCGATGTCGTGGTCTCCTTCGACGAGCCGGATGTTTTTGACTTTGGTTCCCATCTTGAGGACGGATGAGCTTCCTTTCACTTTCAGATCTTTAATGACCGAAACCGAGTCACCATCGGTTAAGAGATTCCCGTTTGAGTCTCTAACCACCTTTTCTTCTTCTGATGTTTCTGTTGCTGCTTCTACTGCCCATTCATGAGCGCACTCGGGGCAGACGAACAGACTTCCATCTTCATACGTGTATTCTGAGTTGCACTTTGGGCAATTTGGCCATTCTGACATCGTGTTCATTTCCTCCAATGATTGTTTATTCATGAAAAATTTAAAAGACATCGCATTCCATTATACCTGACTCAATGTGAGTTATATATCATTTTCGTTCATCCATTTAGTCAGAGCGCATTCGTCACATCCGATTACTACTTTAAAACACGTTCAGAATGTTCCCTTTCCCATTCCACCAGAAATTTTTCTAATAACGGTCCAGGCAATGGCCGGCTAAAGTGGTATCCTTGACCTACCTGACAGGCTTTCCGTTTCAAGAACAATACTTGATTTTCTGTTTCAATGCCCTCAGCAATAGTAGTAAAGTTCATATTTTGACTCATATCAATAATTGCCTTTACAATTGAAACCTGATTTGAATCTTCCATAATATCATCTACGAATGATTTATCTATTTTAATACTATCAATCGGTAAATGCCTTAAGTTATTCAATGAAGAGTAACCTGTTCCAAAGTCATCCATGGAAATGATGACCCCCACCTTTTTTAGCTTATTGAGAACGTTCGTTGATTTTTCGAAGTCCTGCATAATACTCTCCGTTATTTCAAGCTCAAGTCGATCTGGCTCATACTGGAGGTCTGATAAGGTTTCTTTTACCATGTCAACAAATCCATCATCCTTTATCTGTCTGACAGATATATTTACAGCAACAGGAATGATGCCTAACCCGTTCTTTTCCCACTCCTGACTTTGTTTACAAGCCTCTCGAAGAACCCACTCCCCAATCGGAATGATCAATCCCGTCTCCTCTGCCAGAGGAATGAATTCACTTGGAGGGATCATTCCAAGTTCCGGATGCTCCCAGCGGATCAATGCTTCTACACCTATGATGTCCAGCGTTTCTAAGTCCACCTTGGGCTGATAATAGAGAGTTAATTGATCAAGCTCCAATACCTTTCTTAATCCGTTTTCAAGCTCCATATTCCTTGAAGAAGCTTTTTCAAGTTCAGGAAAATAGAATTGATAGTTGTTCTTACCGCGTTCCTTCGCTAAATACATGGCTGTATCTGCATGTTTAATTAAACTTTCCTGGTCCTCTCCATCTTTTGGGTACATACTGATGCCGATACTCGGTGTCACAAAGAACTCCTGTTCATGAATGACGATTGGACGGTTGAAACTTTGTAATACTTCACCCGTCGTTTCTTCGACCTCTTGCCCAGTCAAATTGGAGAGTAAGATAATAAATTCATCTCCGCCTTGCCTAAACACAATCCCTTTGTCTTTCACGACATTCTTCAATTGGAAGGCAACCTTCTCCAGTATGATATCACCGGTAGAATGTCCTTTCGTATCGTTGATGACTTTAAATCGATCTAAATCCAGAAATAAGATGGCAATCGATTGATCAGGAGCTTCACGAATTGACTCATTTAAGTATTGCTTAAATTTATTCCGATTTGGAAGCCCTGTTAATGAATCATAATAGGCCATGGTACGAATGATTTTCTCAGTCTCTTTACGATTCGTAATATCTCGTCCAACCAACTGTATGGCCATCCTTCCTCCATATAAAATGGGCATCGCGGAAATCTCCAACTCTATTGCATCACCGTTAAGGCGATAAACCGTCAGTTCAAATCGTTCCCCTGCAGTCGATTCTTTTGTCTGCTCCCTTATTTTCTTGATATTCTCAAGACTGGTAAAATGGGAAACATCTTTGTTCATGATGTCCTCGGGGCTTTTGGCACCAATCAATCTGCTGCCTGCCTCATTGATATAATCAAATGCTTGGTTACTGATAACCGCAATGATATCTGGAGACATTTCTACTAAACTTCGGTATTGATCTTCACTTTCTTTCCGATTAGTGATATCAAATAACACACTGGTAAAAGAAATCATTTCCCCGTTATCATCCAAGGTGGGGATGCCTCTATCCTGTATCCAGCGAACCTGACCATCCGGCTTAATGATACGGTAAACACTCACACAGACCTGACCGGAACCAAGCTTTTCAGCCCTTTCTTTTAAAACCGGCATATCCTCGGGGTGTATCACTTTTTTCCAAAGGAGCGTATCCTGATAAAATTCTTTCAAAGGATATCCATACAAATTCTCAATTCCTGGTGTGATCAAGAGAACATCTGATTTCAAATCATGAGACCAAATGGCAACATCCAGCGTCTCAAAAATGTTGTTTAAATTCTTATTACTCTTGGATAATTCCTTTGAAGCACTCCAATTCCCTTTAAATAGAAGGAATAATAAAGCAAGCATACAGAACACTAAACCTATATGGAGAAAAAGCGACACTCCCCTATTGGAGTGATCAATTGTTTTCCAAGAAAAATCTGCAATCTCTAAAAAGATCATTATGATAAAAAGCATGAACACTGTTTTCTTATATTGTGTAAAATCCATTCACTACTCTCCTGAATATTAGTATTCTTTCATTAATCAAGTGTACTATTTATGGCTTTCATTCACAATATAGCTAATTATTACCTCTATTATTTTATAAAAAAAGACCAACTCCATCGACTGGAGCCGGTCCTATTGATAAATCATACGATTTATTCGTTTCTAATACGACACACCTGTCCGTGTATGCGTGTTCTTAAATGCATTCATATCGGGATCAAAATAATCCTCATTAAAGGTCGGGACAAACTTACCGTCCTTTAGATACCCGGATCCCCATGTCGGATCCATGGTGACCCATTCTCCATCAAGATTCGCTTCCACCCATGCATGTCTTCCAGGGAATATTCCGCCTGCCCGGCCTTCGACGAATCTCGCTTCAATGTCACTCGCACGAAGCATGGCAATCGCAAGGTACGCGTAATCCTGACATACACCCGTTTTCGTTTCCAATGTCTTCAATGCACTGTCATCCCAGTTAAAGTCATCATTTTCATATTTTTCAACGTCATAGGAAACATTTTTCGCAACATAATCGTAGATGGCTTTTGCCTTGTCCCTGTCGCTTGTTTTTCCAGCTGTGACGGTTTTCGCCTGCCCCTTAATTTCCTGCGCATCTGACTGTACTCCACGGGAAGGCAGCAGGTCCCGCTTGTCTTCACCTGTCGATTCCACTTCAAACTTCGCAAAGCCGAAAAATCTGAAGTAGTCGCTATCCTCCTCCTTGATTTCAGGTACGCTGAGGGTCACCTCATAAGTACCGGGTCCAAACCGGAGATAAAAGGAATCATCAAAGGTAAAATCATCTACAGGAATCACATCCAGAGCTTCGTCTTCCCCTTTTTTCGTGGTGATATAAATATGCGTCGTTTCCGGACCGAATTCAGCTTTAGGATTGATGCTTCCTTTGATAGAGTAAACTCCATCCGACTTCTCCCCACCAAATTGAGGAGATTCCAGAGTTACGCCACGCTCGCGATATTTATCAGCATACTCAATCGGACTCATCACCCGACCAGATTCATTATCAATGATTAGAGTCGTGGCCGTCTGGTAGTAGTTTTCACGACCTTCATCTGGTACCAGTACCTCAAGCTCGTGTATTCCTTTTCCGAAAAATAAAGGAACTTCATAACTGAATTCTCCGTTTTTAATGGGAATGACATGTGTCCAGTTTTGAGAATCTTTCTTTAACCTGAGCATGATGGTGTCTTCATCCGTGAGGTTACCAGCTTCTCCTTTTAATGAAAAGATTTCATCGCCTTTGATATAGCTTGATTCAGAACTCAAGGACAAGGCGGCATCCTGGCCAAATGGTGTGAGCGTCACATCCCTCATAACATCAGGATTCACATTATGAACCGTGAAGGAAGCAGTATCATAGTAATAATTCTCACGATCCTTGCTTGGAAGCTGCACAGACACACTATACTCACCTTCTCCATTGAAAAAGTGGATATTCTGTTTGAACTTACCGTTTTTGATGGGAGTGTAGTATTCGAGCTGCTTTCCTGCAGGGCCTTCTTCACTTGCCCTAACCTTGATCCAGGCGTAGTCCGACTTCAGCTCAGAATGCTGTTCAATTTCCCCATCAACGGTCACTTGCCCATTTGCCGCAAATTCCTTGTATGAAGGTTCATTCATTTTGACCCCGATTTCCTCGCTGTAGGATGTGAGCTCGAGAGGCTCCCATTCCCCAAGTTCATCGTTCTTTTTCTTTACTTCTTTTTCATAAGGATCTTCTTCTTTTTTATCCGCATTCGTTTCCTCGCTGTTGGCATTCGAGTCACTGCATGCCGTCAAGAACAAGAAACTTGTTACCAAACTCAAGAATAGAATCAAAAAGGGATATTTCTTCTGCATGTTTTCCTCCTAAAATAAATGTGCTTCCTACTCATATGACCTATACAGATTTTGGTTCCTGATTCTATTTTGAGGGACGGACCTCTAAACGTTAAATTTCACCTGAATATGGAGTGATTTGAGGATTCGAGGTCCGTCCCTCTTATTATTTTATTCTCACAGACTTCTAAATCTGTTTGTAGTAGATAATGGTTGCCTCTAATTCCCCAAAAGGTGAAGATGCGTAGTCGGGAATCCGCCCTCCCTGAATGAATCCAAGTGACGTATACAAATGATTGGAAGGTGCCCCTTCTACCGTATCCAGGATGAGCAAGGTCCGTCCCTCTTCTTTCGCTCTTTTCTCCGCCGTTTGCATAAGTGACCGGGCAATGCCTTTTTGGCGGAATTTTGGATGGACCATCATTTTTGCAATTTCGGCTCTGTTGGTACCGTTTTGTTTGGTGCATAGGTGAAGCTGCACGGTTCCTGCAATAGTATCATCTACCCAAGCCGCATATAGTATCACATGTGAATTCAGTGTATGTTGCCAGAAGTCCATCGCTGCAGTGCGAGCCATTGGGGATAAAAAACCAATGGAAGCACCATCATCGACTACTTTCATTAATAAATCTGACAGTTCCTCAATGTGCTGATCTATAGTTGTCAGTTCTACAATTTTCAGTCCTTGATTCTCCATGAATATCTCACTCCTTAGCATATCTTCCCTTCTTTATTACAGTGTCCAATTTAGTTTTGCAATCTATTTGTCAGAAGTGATGACAAGGTATGGAAGTTGATTGCTTCAGTTCACTAAATTTTCTTTTTATATAATCAAATTATAACGAGTGACTCTTCAATAATCTAACTTTTTATGGAAAATCAGTCTTTGTTCTACATAAACTAGAACAATTCTGTTATACTAAACATATAACAAACTAGGAGGTGATTCTTTGTTTATCCAAATAGAACCTCAATCAGATATACCAATTTATACTCAGGTCAAGAATGGGATCATGGAGGGGATTGTACGCGGGGAATTAGTGCCAGGTGATATCCTCCCGTCCGTTCGCAGCCTTGCCGGTGACCTGGGCGTGAACATGCACACGGTTAATAAAAGCTATCATGAATTGGAAAACAAGGGTGTGATCCGCATTGTTCCAAAGTCGGGGGCTCTTATTTGTACACCATTCGAGGGAGAAATTCCGCGATCCCGATTTGATCAGATATCAGAAGAATTGCGGCCGATTGTAGTGGAATCAATGGTGATAGGCATGAGTGAAAAAGAAGTTCAAGAATTAGTTGCATCTATTATGTTAAAGGTTAAGGGGGAGTAACAAATGGAAATGACGCTCATTTTCGTCACGGTTGGGTTTCTAGTGGCGCTTCAAATCGCCATACCTTTCATTGTCAAACGGACGGTGGTGTTTGGTGTGACTGTACCGGTTGATGAGATAAGGAACGAAAAGCTGCGACAATATAAAAAACTCTACGCAATCCTCACGTCCTTCCTTTCAATTTTCGTTTTAACTATCTATATTATTTGGTCAACAATCATTACACCAATAGAAAATCACCTCATCTTAGCAGGCTTAATACTGCCTTTTGTCATCCTATTTATTTCGATGTCCCTTTATTTCTATTTTCATATGAAAGTGACAACACTGAAACGGGAAAAGCAATGGTTCAGGGATCGCAAACAGGTGAAGATATCAGAGTTGAACTTAAGAACGAGAGATGAAATGCTACCCTGGATAGTATATGTAGTACCCATGGTGATCACTGCCGGATTACTGGTGTTTACATTGGTGAATTACAATAGCCTGCCGGATCAGATCCCTACTCACTGGGGGCCCGATGGCAATCCGGATTCATTTATGACCAAAACCTACCTGTCTGCTTTGACCCTGCCACTTGTATTACTGGTGATGAATGCAATGTTCCTCGGGATCAATGAGCTCACAAGGAATTCCGGAATTAAACTGAGTGCAGGAAATATAAAGGCATCACGTATCCGACAGCTCCGTCTGCGCAAGTACACAAGCTGGCTCTTATTCTTCATCTCCATTCTGATTAGCATGCTATTTACATTTCTGCAATTCACCACCCTTTATGAAAATAGCATCAGCGACCTGCTGATCATCTCCATACCACTGGCCTTCTCTGCACTCGTCTTGATAGGGACGGTCCTTATGGCCATCAAGGTGGGTAAAAAGGATTCAGACTTGGACTTAGAAACCATTGAAGAAGGCACTGGAGAAGTGATCAATGCAGATGACGATCAATACTGGAAAGGGGGGCTCTTCTACTTCAACCCTGAAGACCCCTCCATCTTCGTCGAAAAACGCTTCGGAGTAGGCTGGACCCTGAACTTCGCCAGACCCATGGGATACCTCATCCTGGTAGGACCGCTGCTTGTGATAGTAATCATTACACTAATATAACCGTGAGGGACGGACCTCTTTAAACTGAGCGATAAAGAAACATCAACGTTCAGCTGAAGTGGGCCCGTCCATTTTGTTACGCGATTTCCACCCTTCAATAACACTTGGTACACCTTTCCCGTGTGACCGTATCCGAGGTCCGTCCCTCCAACTATTCCTACTACTAAAAAAGGCTCAATCTCTGGAAATTCGACTTTTATTATGGACAGATTGTTTGGAATACTATATAAATAGTAGATGGAAACTCATAAAGAAAACGTTTACAACATGAGATGACAAGGAGGATTCTATGTTAGATGTGCTAGACAAGATTAATTCATTTTTATGGGGGACACCAAGTTTAGTACTGTTATTTGGGACAGGCCTTTTCTTAACGTTTATGCTTAAAGGGCTGCAGTTCCGAAAGCTATTGTATGCATTTAAACTTGCTTTTACAAAAGAAGAACCATCTTCTTCTGCTGACAAATCGGAAGGGGATATCAGTAACTTCAAAACGTTGATGACTGCTTTGTCAGCGACAATCGGTAACGGAAACATTGCCGGGGTTGCAACGGCATTGACGATTGGTGGACCCGGGGCCATCTTCTGGATGTGGGTTGTCGGCCTTCTCGGAATGGCGACGAAATACGCAGAAGCGCTTCTTGCCATGAAGTACCGTGTAAAAAATAAAAATGGTGAGTACTCCGGCGGGCCGATGTATTACGTAGAAAAAGGTCTCGGAAGCAAGTGGAAATGGCTTGCTGTTGCCTTCGCTTTATTCGGCGCATTTGCTGCCCTTGGAATCGGAAATAGTGTACAGTCCAATACGATTGCAGACGTTATGACATCAAGCTTTCAAATTAACAATGTCGTAACAGGAATCGTTTTGGCTGTCCTGACAGGTTTGATCATCTTTGGAGGGATTCAACGTATCAGTACCGTCGCTTCCTTCTTTGTACCGATCATGGCATTCCTGTACATTGGTGGCTCAATGATCATCATCGTACTGAATTATGATATGATCATTCCGGCATTTGAAATGATTTTCTATTATGCATTCAATCCTGTAGCTGCCGCTGGAGGTTTCACTGGAATCATTATCAGTGAAGCGATTCGAAGCGGTGTATCACGTGGAATTTTCTCCAATGAGGCCGGACTTGGTACGGCTGCATTGATTGCAGGTAATGCGAAAACCGATCATCCGGTTAAACAGGCACTTGTCGCTATGACGGGTACGTTCATTGTGACAATCATAGTCTGTACGATGACGGGGCTTGTCCTGCTGATCACAGGTTTCTGGGATCCCACAGGCGGAGCGATATCGGGTGTAGAGCATGCACCAAGTCTTGACGGCGGAGCACTGACTAGTGCGGCATTTGGACACGCCCTCGGGGTAGTCGGAGAATATATCGTATCGTTCTCCGTCATCTTCTTCGGATTCTCTACGATCGTCGGCTGGTATATGTACGGAGAGAAATGCTTCGAGTATTTGACGAATTATCGATTTGCTAACTCCTACCGACTCATTTACATTTTAGCAACCGGACTTGGTGCCGTTGCAAACCTGGAGCTCGTATGGGCATTTGCTGATATGTCTAACGCCTTGATGATGATTCCAAACTTGATCGCCCTTATTTTACTTTATAAGGTCATCGTTCGTGAAACAAATCATTACTTCAATGAGTACATGCCCATGATGCAAGCCCGACCAAGGAAGAAAGCCAGTTAAAAAGAAACCCGGCGTGATTTATGTAGAGAGACCTAATAATATGAGACTGAATAAAACACCTTCAAGTAGTAAATAATTCATTTACATTTGGAGGTGTTTTTTCTATGGGTAATAAAATGTCCTATCCAGAAGAAGTTAAGAAAGAAGTTGTCCGTTTAAAATTAGAAGGTAAACATTCAAATCAAGAGCTAATGGAGATGTTCGGGATTAAGAATCGATCTCAGATTAAGACCTGGGTGAAATGGTTCAAGAATGGTGAGGCCCATCGTTTTGCTCAACCTCTTGGTAAACAATATTCTTATGGGAAAGGTGAACTAGCCCAGTTACGAAAGAAAGTTGCTTATTATGAAATGCGTGAGGAATTGTTGGGAAAGTACAGGGAAATCGAAAGGAAGTGGTCCCAGAAGTATTCGTACAGACCGTAGAGATGTTTAAACATAAATATACCGTTATTGCCCTTTGTGAATGCTTTGGAGTGGCAAAGGCTACTTATTATCGTTGGCGGGGAAAGTCATGGGGCCCATCAGAATTGGAGAAGAAAATCATTGATATTTGCGGGGATTTGAAATTTCGTCATCGGGCACCGGATGGTTCGTGATCTCTTGCGTAAAGAGCACAAACTCAAAGTCAATCGGAACACTGTACAACGAATTATGCAGAAATTTAATATTCAGTGCCGTGTTAAACCGAAAAGACAAAACTATATAGCTGGGGAAAGTAAAATCGTGGTGCCGAATTACTTAAACAGAGAATTCCATGCATCTAAGCCAAGTGAAAAATGGGTTACAGATATTACCTATCTTCCTTATGGTGAGAAAATGTTATATTTATCAACGATTATGGACTTGTTTAATAACGAAATTCTTGCTTACACCATTAGTGATAAACAAGATAAAGCTCTAGTGCTAGATACGTTAAAGAGAGCGTGTGAAGGTCGTGATGTATCTGGATGCATCCTTCACAGTGATCAAGGGTCTCAATATACATCGTATGATTTTCAGGAAGACGCAAAAAAAAGAGGCATTATCACRAGCATGTCCCGACGAGGAAACTGCTTTGATAATGCCGTCATCGAATCCTTCCACTCCTCTTTAAAGTCAGAAGAATTCAGCCCTCTGGATCGAGGGAAACTAACCAACCATACAGTACGAAAGAAAATAGAATCGTACATGTATTATTATAA
>NZ_VTUY01000011.1 GCF_008364765.1 Bacillus sp. CH30_1T
AAGAATATTGTTTACCAAGAGGTTGAGCAAAACGATGAGCCTCACCATTCTTGAACCATTTCACCCAGGTCTTAATCTGAGATCGATTCTTAATCCCGAACATCTCCATTAGCTCTTGATTTGAATGTTTACCTTCTAATTTTAAACGGACAACTTCTTTCTTAACTTCTTCTGGATAGGACATTTTATTACCCATAGAAAAAACACCTCCAAATGTAAATGAATTATTTACTACTTGAAGGTGTTTTATTCAGTCTCATATTATTAGGTCTCTCTACATTGGCTTCTGGTTTTTTATTATGCATTCGTACTTGATGTTAGGTATTTATTAAAAACCCGTGATGGTATCCCAAAACCCAACTAAATCTTTCCGATCATCAATCCTTCATGTTTCGACAAAATCCTTATAGTGAAATAGTACCTGCTCCAATTTTAAAAAATCTCTTTAAAAGCTTCAAAATAGCTTTGACAATTGGCGTGGAACTAGCTATACTGACTTTAGATTATAAATAATCTGAAAATATAAAAATTTCAAATACCTTATTATGGTAGTTGGAAAGAACTAGGGGGGACCAACATGGAGAAACGTGCCCAGTTTGGAACACGAGCAGGATTTATTTTAGCTGCTGTCGGGTCAGCAATCGGTTTGGGAAACATATGGCGTTTTCCAGCAGTAGCGTATGAAAATGGTGGAGGAGCATTCTTTATTCCTTATTTATTCGCTCTTCTTACAGCAGGTATTCCATTATTAGTGCTTGAATTTACGTTAGGTCATAAGTACCGTGGGTCGGCACCACTATCTTATTTCCGTCTCAATAGGAAATTTGAGTGGCTTGGCTGGTGGCAAGTATTAATCGCATTTGTCATCTCTACCTATTATGCCGTCATTATCGCATGGGCGATGTCGTACAGTGTATTTTCTTTCAATTTAGGTTGGGGGAAGGATACAGAGTCATTCTTATTCAACGACTATTTGAAGCTTACGGTTGATCCTGGTCAGACAGGAAGTATCGTTCCTGGAGTATTCATTCCACTTGTACTAGTATGGGTGATTACATTAGGAATTCTTTTCAAAGGTGTAAAGAAGGGAATAGAAGTAGCGAATAAGATCTTTATTCCGGCACTAGTTATTTTATTCTTAATAATTGTTGTTCGCGCTTTAACATTGCCTGGAGCATTGGATGGTTTAGACGCTTTCTTCAAACCGGATTTCAGCAAAATAGCTGACCCTGGTGTTTGGGTAGCGGCATATGGACAAATTTTCTTCAGTTTATCCATTGCGTTTGCGATTATGATTACGTACTCCAGTTACCTTCCGAAAAAATCGGATATTACAAATAATGCATTCATCACAGGTTTCAGTAACTCAGGGTTCGAATTACTTGCAGGTATTGGGGTATTTGCTGCTCTAGGTTTCATGGCTCATTCTCAAGGTGTAGGAGTGCAGGAAGTAGTAAGCGGTGGAGTTGGATTGGCGTTTGTGGTATTCCCGCAAATCATTAACGAATTCCCGGCTCTTAACGGTTTATTCGGCTTCCTGTTCTTTGCTTCCCTGGTGTTAGCAGGACTATCATCACTCATCTCGATTACAGAAACGTATGTAGCAGGGGTTTCTGAGAAGTTCGGAATTTCCCGTACGAAAGCGGTTCTATTCGGTGGAGGTCTTTCTGCGATCATCTCAATCTTATTTGCCACTCAGGGCGGATTACTCTTCCTGGATGCGGCAGATTACTTTATCAACCAGTTTGGTGTAGCATTCGTGGGATTAGTTGAAGTAGTAGTGATTGCCTGGTTCCTGCGTAAGTTAGGTGCTTTCCAATCTCACGCTAATGGAATCTCGGATATTCAGCTTGGTGCCTGGTGGAAGGTATGCTTAGGTGTCATCACACCAATCGTTCTAGGGTGGATGATGTTCGGCTTATTCAAAATGAATTTATTAAGAGAATTTGAAACTGAAACCGGGAACTATGGAGGTTACTCAGATGCCTTCATCCTTTACAGTGGATGGTTTGTTGCAGGATTCGCGATCCTTGCAGGTGTTGCCTTCTCATTCAAACGCTGGCATGCCAAAACAGAAGCTGATAGCTATAAGGAGGTAAGCTAACATGACAGGTAGCGCTATTACAATGATGGTTGTAGGAATGGTCATCATCTGGGGTGGATTAGCAGCTAGTATCATGAACGCTGTTTCCAAATCCAAAAAACAGGTATAAAGAGTAAAAAGATGAAGCAGACGATGGATTAAACCATTGTCTGCTTTTTTAACGTTTTTTGCTTTTGATTCTATCTTGACGCTCCCACATTCGTAAGTGAGGGTAAGGGTCAAAGGACCATTCCGTCAAACCATTATCCTTGTACATTCCGTAATGCAGATGAGGAGGGAACTTCCCTGATGTTCCAGGGGGGCCGTATCCAGAGCTCCCGACACCGCCAATAACCATTCCCGGTTCCACCACTTGACCTATATGAAGATCTTTAGAGAAACCACTAAGGTGGGCAAAATAATGATACGTATTATTAATGTCCCGAATGCCGATACGCCAGCCTCCATATCGGTTCCATCCTTTCATCTCAATGATTCCATACGATGTTGCTCTTACAGGTACACCATAATCAGCAAAGAGGTCCGTCCCTTCGTGAATACGTCTTCCTCCCCAACCACGGGCATCACCCCAAGTGTTTCGGTAACTGTAGTTGAATCTGAGGGGAAGGGGGAAGGCTTTCTGGTTTAAATGGATGGTCCCGTATTGTTTATAGATTTTTGCATTTCCCATGATGATACTGACCGTTTTATCACGTTTGTAATAGTCCCACAGAGCAAGCTTGAAATTATCCCGGTCAATTCCGTACCGTAATATAAAATCTGTCAAAGCAGCAAGTATATCTTCATCACTCTTCAGGCTGGCTTTTCCATCGAAGTCTCCATCCCGGCCTATCCCGTTGAATAGGGCTATCGTTTCAGGATTGTCATCTTCCTGGTTAGGATTCAGTGGGCCGATCCATTTTTCCGGCTCCATATAGATCGATATAAGTGAAGAGGGCTTTTCCCTATCTTTGCGGGCAAACCGTAGACTGCGTTCGTACTGATCAACAGCGGCAAGATAGTACCAGGGAATATGAGTCAGAGCCTCGCTTTTCTGAAATAACTCCATCCTTTTCGTGTGAATCTGTTCGTCTGTCAGCTTTTCTGCAGCAAAGGTTTGACAAGGGCTTATCAACATGCAAAAAGCCACAAAGGCTAAGACCAATCGTTTGTTCAAAATAATCCCTCCATTTTTAGGGGTCTACTTCTAGTTTGTATCGTTCATCGGGATTCATAATCATCAATAAATGGTAATAGGGTATCACATGCTTGTTTTCACTTTTTTAGTATGATAAAGTGACAAAAGGAGTATATTGATGATGGCTTTTTTTACATAAGATGAACGATTTAGAAAGCGTTTCACTCTTTGCCTAAGTCAGAATTATTTAGGATTGGAGATGAGGGGTATGAGTAAGAAAGATGAACACATTCGTAAACCGGATTGGCTTAAAATTAAGCTGAATACGAATGATAACTATATGGGCTTGAAGAAAATGATGCGCGAAAACAACCTTCACACTGTATGTGAAGAGGCTCGTTGCCCTAATATTCATGAATGTTGGGGAACTAGAAGAACAGCTACATTCATGATTCTTGGAGATATTTGTACACGAGCATGCCGTTTCTGCGCAGTAAAGACAGGCCTTCCAACTGAATTAGATCTGAAAGAACCAGAACGCGTTGCAGATTCTGTTCAATTAATGAACCTGAAGCACGTAGTTATTACAGCTGTTGCACGTGATGACCTGAAAGATGGTGGATCGCATGTATTTGCTGAAACGGTTCGTGCCATTCGTCGTAAGAGCCCGTTTACTTCCATAGAAGTATTACCATCCGATATGGGTGGAGTTTTCGATAATATCAAGACATTGATGGATGCACAGCCAGACATCATGAACTACAATGTCGAAACCGTTCGTCGCTTGACTCCAAGAGTTCGTGCCCGAGCTACTTATGATCGCACATTGGAATTCCTGCGTCGTGCAAAAGAATTAAATCCGGAAATCCCAACAAAATCAAGTATCATGGTTGGTCTTGGGGAAACGAAGGAAGAAATTCTTGAAACAATGGATGATCTGCGTGCAAATCATGTTGATATTGTGACTTTAGGTCAATACCTGCAACCATCTAAGAAGCACTTGAAGGTACAGAAATATTATCACCCTGATGAGTTTGCTGAACTACGTGAAGCAGCGATGGAAAAAGGCTTCAGTCACTGTGAAGCAGGACCACTCGTTCGTTCTTCCTACCATGCAGATGAGCAAGTTAATGCAGCTGCCAAAGCAAGACAAGCAGCCGGTGAGCAAGAAGTTCAAAAGGCATAATTTTCATATATAAAAGGACTGACTTGAAGGAGAAGATCTCTAACAGTCAGTCCTTTTTGTAGCAAAGAGTATGACATGAGACGCAAATCCTGCAAGGTATGATGCCTGTCTCTACTGTCTTCTATTTAATCGACATTATTTGTGTTATCTATTCGCTTTTGGCGGTCTTTATTGATTTTGTGGACATCGTCATCCTGCATCTCGTATTTCTCAGATGTCATTTCACCATTTGGATTTTCACCTGCGTCTACATTTCTTCCCTGAGGAGAATCCTGCAGCATAAGGTTGATGGTATCATCAATGGCTGTGTTGGCATTACGGCTATCGCTATCCATTTTTGCCAGGTTTTCTACATTGCGCATCAGGCTCTTGTCATCGGTCACATATACATGGTACCAACGGGGAATAACCGACATGGCTGTTTTCTTTACTTGGTCGGCTACTTCAAAGCGGCCATCTTTATCCTTTTTGTCCGTTACGTATGAAATCAGCACTTCTTCATCAGTGACAAGAGTGGAACAATCCTTGACGCCTGGAAGTGAGACACTCATTTTGCTGATTGAGTCGGCTACTTGTTCTCGATTAATGCTGTACATATCCTTTGTGGAAATGGTTTGACCACCTGTGGGACTTTTCTGTTGGCGAACATAGCCGAAATCCTCACCGCGGTGAGCTCCTTTTTTCGTCCAACTATTTTCGTTGTACAGGTCCTCCCGGTCATTCACGTTAATGGTATTTCCATTGTCGTGATACATTTCTTCATTGGCCGTGTCAATTCCATCACAAGCAGTTCCGATTAGTGCAATACTCAGTACAGTTGTACCCAGAATGAATTTATTCAAGTTAAACACCCCCTATTTGATAGGGTGACCATGTCTTATGACAATTTTTCATAGTAATTAATGGACAATCCGTTATAATTTAAGATAAGGAAATGAAAGTGGGTGGACAAGATGATTTGTGTGCAGAATACATGCTACGAAATCGTTGAGGAATTTAGAGACGGATTCAACGAGGAAGCATTTAAGGAAAGATATAGCGACATCTTAAGTAAATACGACTTTATCCTTGGGGATTGGGGATATGGTCAGCTTCGCTTAAAAGGATTCTTTGATGATCATAATCAAAAAGCCTCTTTTGACACAAAGGTGAGTACACATAAGGATTACTTGTATGAATACTGTAATTTTGGCTGCGCTTATTTTCTTGTGAAAAAAGTCAATAAATAATGGTGATAAAGGAACAAACAGTCCAGTTTGTTCCTTTTGTTATATTACTTATTTTCAGTATATGGAGGTTCTTCATTCACATCGGGATCTGCATGAACAGGGTGTGATCCAGGCTCCTGACGTGGGATATCCTGATGAAGTGATTTATTTTCATAGTTGAAAGCACTGTAATATCGCTGTCCTTCTTTCCAAGGAGTGCTTTTGTTCTCAACGGGAGTATGCTTTCCTCGGGGAGAGCCATATGGCCCTTCTGGCAATGTTTCTGGCAGGACAAAGTTGCGGTATGTTTCAACGTTGGAAAAATCACTATATACTTCTTCTTCCTTGTCTCTTGGTTCTTTACTCATATATCTCCCACCTTTCATACTTGTAGTATGTGAGAGTGGGGTGGACTTCATTCTTAATAGTGCGCTGTTAACGACTACATAATGATTTCTCCTAGGAAGTCCCTCAATTCATCGGCTTCTTCCTCCGTTAGCTTGAATACACTCTCCACATATCCAGGTTCATCAAGGTCATCCCTGCCGACGATCGCAAATCGACTGCCTTGAAGGTCTAATACTAAAGATTTCCCGTAATAGCGATCTGTTTGTGTAATTGCTAAGTCGTACCGCTGATTTTCTCCCATAAAACTCACAAAGCGTGTTTTTGTATGTTCTGTATCATCGTATAAATAAAATCGTTCACTCATGACGATGTCCTCCTCTTTTTTTGCTTATCTCATCATAACAAACTGAGCTGAGAAATGCAGGATGTATCTGTATGACAGTGAGGGAAATATGTTAAAATAAAGGGGAGGATATCGTTCATAGAGAGGGGTGCACCATGTATTTCGTAGATAGAGAAAAGATAGAGGAAATATTATTGTATATGAATGAGCAGTTAAAGACTGTTAGTGAACATGACCAATGGGGCGGGACATTAGAAAAATTAGCTTTGGAGCGAATGACTCATACGATTATTGAATCTGTACTCGATGTAGGAAACAGTATGATAGACGGTTTCATTATGAGAGATCCAGGAAGCTATGAGGATATTATTGATATACTTCTGGATGAAAAGGTAATTTGTGAAAAAATGAGTGAGGATCTTAAACGACTTGTTGCAGAGCGTAAGGTTCTTGTTCAAGAGTATACAGCCATTCATCATGAGCAATTACATACGATTTTAAACGAGGTATTCCACTCATTAGAGAAGTTTCCCCAACAGGTTCGCAGCTACCTTGAAAATGAACTGGGACCTGTGTCTGCATTTAAAAATTAATCAGCATTTGACAGCGCTTTCTTCATAGGAAGCGTTTTGTTTTATTTATGGAATACATTTTACCGGAAATAGCAAAGGCAGTACCGGTATTTGGACATACTATACACAAGCATATGGAGGTATACAATGAAAGAATATAAAGGTTACTTAATTGATTTAGATGGAACAATGTATAAAGGAAAAGAGAAAATCGAAGAAGCAGGAGATTTTGTTAAACGATTACAAGAAAAGGGATTACCTTATCTGTTTGTCACCAATAATTCTTCGAGAAGACCGGAACAGGTTGCGGAAAAATTGCAGTCATTTGATATCCCTGCCACGAAGGAACAGGTATTTACTACTTCAATGGCGACAGCTCAATATATGGCGAAGAAAAAGCCAAATGGAACGGCATATGTCATCGGTGAAGAAGGAATCCGTTCGGCACTGGAAGAGAACGGCATCACTCTTCAGGATGAGAAACCTGATTTCGTGGTAGTGGGGATTGATCGTGATATTAATTATGAGAAGCTATCTCTCGCTTGTTTAGGTGTGAGAAATGGAGCTACCTTTATTTCAACCAATGGAGATATCGCGATTCCGACTGAAAGAGGGTTGCTTCCAGGGAACGGTTCCCTTACGTCAGTTGTCACAGTCTCCACACAAACTGAACCGGTCTTTATCGGGAAGCCTGAATCGATCATTATGGAGCAGGCGCTATCAGTATTAGGGGTGCCTAAGAAAGATACGTTAATGGTTGGGGATAATTATGATACAGATATATTAGCCGGGATAAACGCCGGACTTGATACACTGCTTGTTCATACAGGTGTAACAACCAAAGAAGCTTTGAGTTCGAAGCATATTCAGCCAACCTATACAATTGAAACGTTGGATGAATGGGATATATAATAAAAAGTGGGGGCGTATTTATAGCCTCCACTTCCTCTAAACCCTTCTTAGTACTCAAATAAAAAAATGTCTTAAATTAGTAACATATTCATAATAGACAACCCTCGTTCGTATAAGTAAAATAGAACTAGTGTTAAAAGATGTAATCAAAATACTATTTATACTTAAGGACCTTTGTAATGGTCTTTTTTACTACTATCTATGCCTCTATAGATAGTGGGTGTGTATAATAATAGCAGGAACGAAAATTATACTCCTAAAGTATTATGTGTTTTTTCCTCTAACTAACTTTTCCAATACACATATTTGAGTACTCAGAAGGACTAGGAAGACAGGATTTGAAAAATAATAAGAATATAAAGATTTTTCTTGAAAAATATTACGAAATGAAGTGTAAAGGTATGCAACAAGGGTAAACATCTAAGATAGTAGGGAACTATTAGCATTGATACCTTTTCAATTTCTAACTATTCTTTACGAATGCAAGCAACTTTAAGAATGAAAGTCACTGTTTCTTAATTGATTTTCGAAACATTCCACGTCATTTCTAAAGAATTTTTAAAAGGGTAGTGAGGTAATGAGTATCACAGTTACAGGACTTGTCGGAAAGAAAATAAGGCACCATAGAAGAGCAAAAGAGATCACCATACAAGAATTAAGTCACAAATGTGGATTAACGGTTAATTATATTTCGTTGATTGAAAAGGGAGAGGCGAACCCGTCCCTGAACAAGCTGAATGCCATCGTGTGTGCTTTGGACATACAGTGGGAAGACATCATGCCGACTTGCGAGGAACACGAAGACATCTACAACCAAACGATTCTTTAATGAACTAATTTTCTCTTTTTAATTTCTTGTTCGATCAGAATGATAAATTCATTACTGAGTTTTAACTGTTTTGCTTTCTTATAGACATCAATAAGGGATTGGTCACTTAGAATACGGATAGGATTTCACCTCAATTATTCTTCGTATGTAGTATGTGAAATTCTGTCGAATCTAATAAAAGTGATTGCCTTTATCTGGTGTTTGTTCATTCATTCAGAAGTCTTGTTACAACTATATTGATGTTAATTACAACTATAGTTGTAATTATATAAAACTATTCATCGATGTGCAATAATAAAGTTAGTTAAAAGGATCTATTTATATGTAGTATGTAATCTTTTAGGGAATACAGTATGATTATTTTGTTAGCGTATTTATCCACTTCTTCTATCACTAAAAAATCAGACGACCCATGTCGTCTGATTTGGATACTTATTCAACCTCATTCTGCGCATTTCGCCCTGTGTGCCAAACGACTGGAAGCAGCCGCTGCAATAGCTCCGACAATATCATCCAGGAAGGTATGACACATACCAGATGATTTATCATTTAGCCTCTCCAGAATTCCAGGTTTTTGCTTGTCGATATATCCGTAGTTTGTAAATCCGATCGATCCATATACATTCACAATCGAAAAGGCCAGGATTTCATCCACACCGTATAGTCCTTCATCTACTTCAATAATCGCTTGAAGCGGTTCTTCAAGCATCTTTTTTTCAGCCAATATATCAAGTTGAATACCTGTCAGAATCGCATTCTGTACTTCTCGCTTCGTTAACACACGTTCAACATTATAGACGCATTCCTTTAGTTCAAGATCAGGATGATATTTTTGTTGAAGGTACATGACCAATTGAGCGATATCTTCAATCTCCACTCCTCTTTCATGCAGCCATTTACGTGCCGTTTTCTCTAATAAATCCATTGATTCTTTATCCTTCATCCTATTCACCTTTTCCTTGAAAGATTATAAAACCCCTATTTCGATTAGACGAAGCCTTGTTTTACACATATGATTCCTATTTAAAAAATAGACATAATAATAGCTCCTACTCTCATTCTTGCCCATCTCCAGTTTCAGATATTCATAAATGTCTTTAAAGGTTATATTCATATAATGTGTGTCCTTCAAAGTGAAGGAAAATGACAATATGAAAAGAATTTCTTTGACACAGGTCACCCTGCAAAAAAAGAAAAACGGTCACTTTAGATAGGAGAGATCAACATGTCTCAAGAAATATTAATCAATCATTTTGGATTGCATCCAGAGCGGGCATTCTTTGATGGAATGATGAATCGCTATTTGGTTGGGGGGTTAGTATATAGTATTGTCGGCGTAACGAATATGGAACAAGAAACCTTAGTGGAACTCTACAAATTGGCAGGGCACCTTAAAAGTCAGGGGGATCGCCATGTTTCAACCTTCGTCCCTAACAACGAAGGAAGATTTCTTGTTGTAGAAAAAGATAAAGACTTTGTGGTGCTGCGAAATGAAAGCATCCAATCCCCCCCGGATAAAAAGCTGGGAAGAAAGTTAAGCAAATTCCATTTCAGGGGACGGACCTTTGAAGAAAAGGTGGAGAAAATAAATCGTATGGGCCAGTGGAAGAGTCTGTGGGAAAAGCGGCTGGCCCAGTTAGAGAAAGCGTACTATCAGGTTATCCAGGATCAGCCTGCTGATGAGTTTGAGCGTCGTTTTGTTGAGAGCTATCCATATTACAGTGCTTTGTCAGAAAACGCCATTCAGTACTTGGTAGATACGGAGCTTGATGAGGACCCGGAGCAAGAGGATGCAGGCACAATTTGCCATGAACGTTTTCTTCAATCCACATGGGGGACTGAGGTGTGCATTCATTTTCCGTTTCAGTGGGTGTTCGATCACTGCAGCCGGGACATAGCGGAGTGGGTGAGAGAAAGATATTTCATGAGAAGCCAAACGTTTCATCCTGAGCTTCAGGAATTTATGAGAGAGTATGAATCCATTACCCCACTTTCACCATTCTCATGGAGACTGTTGTATTCACGACTTCTGTTCCCCCTTCATTATTTCGAATGCATCGAGGAATATTATATTTCAGATTCTGAGCAGAAGAAGAAGGTAGTAGAAGAGAAGCTGGAGAACTATCTGAAAAATTCTCATCAATATGAGTCATTTCTGTCCGACTTTTATCATATGTCCGAAGTTCCGGTGAAAAAATGGGGAATTCCCCTTGTTGCATGGCTTTAAACTATCAATGTCTTCGCAGACTTTACTCCCCCTCTATACCTTCACTTTTATGCTAAACTGAAGGAAAGTGAAGTGAAGGTAGGGGATACATATGAAGCCATCCATATACATTACGAGAAAATTGCCTGAATCAGTGATTACACCATTGCAGAGCGAATTTGAAGTCGACATGTGGGAACATGGGGATGTTCCGGTGCCAAGGGATATTCTACTCCGTAAAGCAGAGAGAGCTACTGCTTTACTTACTATGCTATCGGACCGGATAGACAAGGAGCTATTGCAGAAATCTCCTTCTTTGAAGGTCGTGGCCAATCTTGCGGTGGGCTATGACAATATAGACCTTAAAGCGGCAAAGGAATTTGGCGTAACCATTTGCAACACGCCGGATGTCCTAACGGAAACTACGGCTGACTTAACCTTTGCTCTGTTAATGGCGACGGCAAGACGAATCGTTGAAGCGGATCGCTATATTAAAGAAGGAAAGTGGCAAAGCTGGTCACCCCTTCTTCTTTCCGGCATGGATATTCATCACAAAACCATTGGAATCGTCGGAATGGGAAGCATCGGTGAAGCGGTAGCCAGAAGAGCCAAGGGATTCAATATGAATGTTCTTTATCATAATCGTTCCAGGAAGCACAAAGCGGAAAGAGCACTTGGAGTACAATATTCAACATTTGAAGACCTTTTAATCCAGTCGGATTTCGTTGTTGTACTTGCTCCACTGAATGCGGGAACAAAAGGAATGTTCCAGGAAGAACAATTCACTAGAATGAAAAAAACAGGAATTTTCATCAATGCAGCTCGTGGCGCGATTGTAAATGAAGAGGCATTAGAAAAAGCATTGAAGAGGGGTGACATTGCAGGTGCCGGATTGGATGTATTCGAAGAAGAGCCGATTGATGCCGATCATCCTCTTCTTGCATTAAATCAAGTTGTCGCCATCCCCCATATCGGCAGTTCATCGAAAGAAACGCGTTATGAAATGATGGCCTTATGCGTGGAGAACATTCAGGCAGTTTTAAAAGGAGATCAACCGAAGACGGAAGTACAATGAAAAAAGCCTAAATCCGATGAAGGATTTAGGCTTTAACGTGAATTGAATTAGAATACTTGCTCTACTTCAACGATACCTGGAACTTCTTCCACTAAAGCGCGTTCGATCCCTGCTTTTAGCGTGATTGTTGAACTTGGGCAGCTTCCACAAGCACCTAGAAGACGTAATTTAACGATTCCGTCTTCAACGTCCACTAGTTCACAGTCTCCACCATCGCGAAGTAGGAACGGACGTAATTTATCTAATACTTCCTGAACTGGTGCAATCATTTCGTTTTCAGCCATAATTATCTACTCCTTTCCTTACTCTCTATTATAATGACATATTCACAAAAAATCTATCAACCTGCAAACTATTGGGAATTTCTTTTTTGGGAATGGTTTATTACGGAAATCCCACTGACTTTGAGTAACTCCAAGAAAAGTGAAATTACCATGAGTGTAGTGTAAAAACATGGACCGTTCCTTTCCGCTCCAGGCACTTCCTTTCCTCTACTTCCCGCAGGAGTCAAGTGCCTTCCGCTACAATCCACTCTGTGCTTCTAATTTTCAGGTATTTTTGAATCTCGGAAAACTTCACATTGTCGATACGACCCATATCAAGCTTCCCCAGTGTTACCCCAATAGACCTATGTCAGTCAATTCTCTTCAGGGAGAATCAGTTTTTTTACATGGGTTTGTCCTTAATAACGAAATGAAAACTAAAATTCACATATTATCGTTCCAACCAGGCTGCTTTTTTTGTAAAATAAACAAGAGAGGGAAAACAAAGGGGAGAGGGAAATGAATCGTAAACCTGTTGAGCTTTACGTATATGGGGCAGAAATACTTTGTCCAAGCTGCGTGAATTTACCATCATCGAAAGAAACGTACGAATGGCTTGAGGCTGCTGTCAGTCGAAAGTATCCAAACCAGCCCTTCGTGATTAAATATGTAGATATTCACAATCCTCCTGAAGATGAAGTCGTAAAGCAATTTGCTTCAAAAGTGATCGAAGAGGATATGTTTTATCCGATTGTCCTGTTAGAAGGAAATATTGTCGGCGAAGGGAATCCCCGTCTAAAAACGATTTACTCTGAGCTTGAAAAGTATGGGTATAAAGCGGTTTAATTGGTGGGGATTGAAAAAGGCTTTTCTGATTGGGTTAATTTTTTTTCAATGGTTATAGAGCTGCACCCAAAAAAAAGAACCGCACCCAATCGCGGTTCTTTTTTACATCATCCATTATGATACTTATACATCCACAACACACCGGATTTCAACAATCGAGCGACACGACCTGTAATGGAGCGCTCGTTTACCAGGCCGAAACCATGTTTCTTTCCGAGTGAACCAAGAATTCCTTTTAGTTTGATCTTAGGTAATTCGGCAGGGAGCTCTTCGTTTTTCCAACGTTTAAGTAAAACTGTCACGATTTGTTCTGCTTGTCCCTCAGCTAGTTGAGCACTTGGAGCTTGAGGAAGACTTGCGCAGTCACCAACCACGTACACATTTTCATCCTGTGGCAGGTTATGATACTTTGTCAGAATGACGCGACCGCTAGCATCTTTTTCAACATCCATATCACGAACGACTTTACTTGGTTGAATCCCCGCCGTCCAGACGATGGCATCGCAGAAAATCTGTTCTTCATGGTTATGAAGGGTGTTTGGCTCCACTTTTGTAATATTCGAGCCATTGACAATGCCTACATCATTCTCATCGAACCAACTGTGAACATAAGAGCTTAGACGTTCAGGGAAGGCATTGAGAATGCGGGGGCCGCGATCGAATAATTTAATTTTCAGATCAGAACGGCTTTCACGAAGCTCACTCGCAAGCTCTATGCCGCTTAAACCGGCTCCAACGATTCCTACGATGGAACCAGCCGGAAGGTTACATAGGGTTTGGTAGGTCTTACGGGACTTTTCAATCGTTTGAATGGAATACGTATGTTCATCTGCACCAGGTACATTATGATATTTATCCTCACAACCAAGTCCAATGACTAGATCATCGTAAGGCACTGGGTCTTGATCTTTCATATGGACGAGTTTGTTCTCCATATCGACTCCGGAAATATCTCCGTACACATAGGATAAACGGGCATGTTCCGGGAATGATACGCGTACATGTTGATCTGAAATCGTACCAGCGGCTAAAGCATAGTATTCCGTCTTAAGGCAGTGGTAAGGATTTCGATCAATCAGGGTAATCGATACATCTTCAGGTAATTGGTTGGGTAGTAAGCGAAGAAGAACGCGCATGTTCCCATATCCTCCGCCAAGCAGCACTAATTGTTTCATGAAAAATTTCCCCTTTTTTGCACTCTACATTATGAATGAAATAGTGTGTTTGTATGTGATTTATATCCCATAAATAGTATGGGACGGGATTGAAAGGACTTTCACGTCGAAACGGGTCCTGAAAAAGTAAGCATTTTCAATATGAAGCATAATTCGCGCAATTATTACATTAGTAAACCTATTAACATTAAAAGTATATCGAAATAGTGGCGTTTTCACAACAGAAATAAGCGAAAATGTTCACAATCTGTTATACCATTACATGGAATCAAATGATTGACGATAATGAGAAAAAAAGATAGCATAACAAAGAGTAGTGAGGTGATAGAATTGAAACCAATTATAGAATTTTGTATAAGCAATCTTGCTAGTGGTGCGCAAAAAGCGCTTGAGATATTAGAGAGAGACCCAAACCTTGATGTCATTGAGTATGGATGCCTGGGTTACTGCGGAAAATGCGCCCAATCCTTTTATGCTCTCGTCAATGGGGAAGTCGTAACAGGGGATACACCCGAAGAGCTGGTGGATCATATCTATCAATTTCTTGAAGATAATCCGATGTTCTAAAGAAAAGCTGGTCTTGTGACTGGCTTATTTTTTTGTTTTTAACTGTGTATGTGTTCTGAAATGTAAAGAAACCAGTGGATTGACCACTAGTTTCTTTTACAAAGACTTTGCTTCTTTATAACGATTCCGTATTTCGTACCAGCTCTCTCTGGCCATTTCAACAATCTTCGGTTCGGTGGAGAGATGCTGTTTACTAATGACTTTAGATAAATAAGCGACCGACTCCTCGATTTTATCCTGTCTTCTCAATAATTCCGCGATGATATACAGGAGTTTAGTTTCGGACATCAAAGAACCTGATACGCCATCTGTCAAATAGGCATCAATGTATTCATGAGTAGCAAGGTTAATGAATCGTCTTTCCTGTTCTTTTTCTTGGGTCTTTCGATAAAGCCAGGCTGTCCGGAGATATAACCCTGCTATTGTCATCTTTTTCTCCTTTTTAATAAGGCCACAGTAGGCAGCTAATTTATATGTATTAATACCATCGTCATATGATCTCAGTTTTCCATAATCCTGTGGCTGCCAGTGCAGGCTGATTTTCTTTTCCAGATCTGCTTTGAGAACAGGAGGTATGTATGCTGTGAAGTCATCTGTATATGAAAATCCACACTTTGGACAAACAGAAACATTATAGAGTAAAGGGTTCACTCCATTTGAATCATACAGGGGACAAAAGTCATTGTCGTATCCTACTACCTTCACAAAACGGGATCTGATCCTTTTCGTACTATACGAGTGTTTACACGAAAGACACTGTGTTTTTTTATCATAAAAGGGCGTCACTACCGTCATGAATACCACCTCGTAATCGGGACTATTTTCCTCATTATACCTTGATGGAAGGATAAAGGACCAGTGTTTTTTAATGACGATAAGTAAAAAAGTCACGGTTCATTGATATGAATAAAAAGTTTCCTTCCAATCATTCACCAAAGCCCCTTTGGTTGAGTAGTAAAATAGAAAGGAGTATACTAAGATGTAAGAAATGAAAAGGTTGGGGGTGTAATGAATGAGTGAAGTAGTCATTCTGACAGAAGCCGCGGCCCTTCAGATTAAAGATATGATGAAGGAACATGAGGAAACAGATGCCATGTTGCGAGTAGCGGTTAAAGGGGGAGGCTGTAGCGGTCTTTCTTATGGAATGGGATTTGAACATGAACTTCAAGATGGAGATACAACATTGGAACAGCATGGAATCAAGCTTGTTGTAGCCAAAAATGATGCTGCAATTTTGAACGGTACCAAAATAGATTACAAGCAGTCCATGATGGGCGGCGGGTTTACGATTGATAATCCGAACGCCATCGCATCATGCGGATGCGGATCATCGTTCGTGACGGCGACGAATAAAGGTACGCCGGAGAATTGCTGATAACAAGAGGGACGGACCTCCATTTTGGAGGTCCGTCCCTTTTTCATGATTAATGGATATTTTTTAGCGCTTCTTCGATAGGTGTGTCACCGCTCAGGATTTCGAATATTTTGTAGTTCGTTTCTTCGATGGTCAAGGAGTCGACGAGAACTTTCGCGACATCTTCACGTGATATGTCCCTGCTTTTGTCTTCAATGGAGGTAGAAGCTTCAATTTTTCCTTGCCCTTCATCGAATGAAAGGGAGCCGGGCCGGACGATTGTGAAATTCAGACCGCTTTCCTTCAAGTGGGCATCCGCTGCTCCTTTTGCTTTTAAGTAAAACTGTAGTGAATCCGGGCCGCTTGACGAGTTATCTGCACCCATTGAGCTAAGCATCACAAAGCGCTCAATCCCCATCTTCTTCGCATAGTCTACCGCTTTTTTCGCACCCTCCTGATCGATGGCGAGTGTTTTATCGTCACCAGTAGATCCGCCACTTCCTGCTGCAAAAATAACGGCATTTACATTTTCAAGAGCGTAAGAAAAGTCCTGCTCCAGGTCTGCAACAATCGGTCTTGCCCCTAAGTCTTCCATAGCCTTCGCTTGTTCTGTTTTTCGAATCATGGCTCTCACGAAATGTTGACTGCTGTTTGAAAGTTCTTTCACTATGTGTCGGCCGGTATGACCGTTTGCTCCAATAACCAGTACATTCATGTATCCATCATCCTTAATCTAATTTTTTTATCCTATTATTGGTCTACCCATTCACTGCTGAAATAAACAATTAGAATGGGTCAGTGTGAAAAGGATGGATGTTTAAAGCTGAGGGATGTCTGACACATTATTTCTTCGATTGGATATTCTATTTCATAAGCGTGGGAATCATTTTGCTGTTTTCATTTGGAGTGTACTCTATATGCCCACTGTTGGTTTACATTCAAATAAAAAAAGAGGCTCAGGTATAAATATCCTGAACCTCTCTCATGGTAATCTTTAGTCTGTAAACATGGATGTACTGTGCATCGGCTGGACTCTTGCTTTTGGATCCATATAAGCTTTGGCATTATTAACCGCTGTCGGTGCTTCGCCAAATCCGCTGGCAATGAGCTTGACTTTCCCATCATAGGTACTGATATCACCTGCTGCATAAATGCCTGGAATATTCGTTTCCATTCTCGAGTTAACGACGATTGAATTCTTTTCGATTTCTAGTCCCCAATCTTTAATCGGACCAAGAGATGAAACAAAGCCAAAGTTAACGATCAACTCATCGAGGTCAAGAATCTCCTTCTCATCCCCCTTTGTTTCTTCCAAAATCAGCTGATTGATTTTGTTCTCATCGACAACGAGCTCTGAAGGAACATACGGAGTCTTCAGTGCCACGGTTGAATTGTGCAAATTCTCCACACTATGTTCATGGGCTCTGAACTTATCTCTTCTATGAACGAGGTAGACCTTTTCTGCGATCGGCTCAAGCATAAGGGCCCAGTCAACGGCAGAATCACCACCACCACAAATGACAACTTTCTTGCCTCTGAAATGTTCCAGGTTATCAACAAAGTAATGAAGATTCTTACCTTCAAATTCAGACGCATGCTCGAGTTCCAGACGGCGAGGCTGGAAGGCACCGTTTCCTGCTGTGATGATGATCGTTCTGGAAAAATGAATCTCTTTATCGGTTGTTAGTTTAAACATGCCATCAGCCTGTTTTTCTACACCTTCCACAGCTTGCTCAAGACAAATTGTCGTCTCAAACTTTGCCATCTGCTCTTTTAAATTATTTACAAGATCCTGGGCTTTCACCTTAGGAAAACCGGCAACATCATATATGTATTTCTCAGGATATAGAGTAGCCAGCTGGCCCCCGAGTTGTGGTAAACTTTCAATAATCTTAACTGATGCTTTTCTCATGCCGCCATAGAACGCCGTAAACAAACCTGTAGGACCGCCGCCTATGATCGTAATATCATACACTTTTTGATCTTCCTTCAACTGGATCCCTCCAACAATTAAGATGTATTTCACTTTAATTTATTCTATCACAGAGCCATCGATTCTTCACAATTATTGAAATCATTATTGGAAATAATCAGTCTTTTTGGTGAGTGGTTTTCATACTTTTGGGGGATGGAGACTCATCCGTTTTTCGAGTTGTCCAGCTCCAGCGGCTAGTCCCTCGAGGTCATAAGACGAACCAGCCAAAAAGGCAAAGAACGCCTTTCCGGCTGGTTCGTCTTATGCTTGTCGCCTCTGAACGAGCCGCCTCCGCTTTTCGTTGTATTGTTTAAATATTCTTAAGTTTTCAATTTCCTATATATATCTTGAAAATGCATGGTAAAAAGAATATTATGTAATGTAGGCATAATGTTAAGAATTTATGACAATTCTCGCATAAGTATGTAGTAGTTCGTGAAATACGTCACATACTTTCTTGTTTATCGTTTTTATTTATTTTTCATAAAATACTTTCCTCTTAAATGAAGGAAAACATCTCGTTTGATTTGTTTCAGTTTCTTGTCTATAGGGAAAAGGTAATGGCATCAGATTGAACGGGATAAAAAAGCATGATGTGGAGGACTCTAAGAGTATCCAAAGCAAATTTATCAAAAAAGGTGGATGTGATTCAGTTGAGAAAGCCAAGAATCGTTGTATTAGGTGCAGGTTATGGTGGATTAATGACGGTAACTCGTCTTCAAAAGCAATTAGGTACAAATGAAGCAGAAATTATTTTAGTTAATAAAAATGATTATCACTACGAAACCACTTGGTTACACGAAGCTTCCGCAGGTACACTTCATCATGATCGTGTACGTTACAACATTAAAGATGTTGTCAACACAAGCAAAGTAAACTTCTTACAAGCTACTGTTGAAGATATTAAAGTAGAAGAAAAGAAAGTCATCACAAGTGACGGTGAAGTAGAATTCGATTACCTTGTTGTTGCATTAGGTGCAGAATCTGAGACTTTCGGTATCCAAGGTCTTCATGAGCATGCATTCATGATTTCGAACATCAACTCTGCCCGTCAAATCCGCGAGCATATTGAATTACAATTTGCTACGTATAAAAATGAAGAAGAAAAGAAAGATGACCGACTTACAATCGTTGTAGGTGGAGCAGGATTCACTGGAATCGAATTCTTGGGTGAATTAGGGAACCGCGTTCCTGAACTTTGTCACGAATATGATATCGATCGCAAAAAAGTTCGCATTGTGTGCGTGGAAGCTGCACCTATGATTCTTCCAGGATTCGATCCTGAACTAGTGAAATACGCGCGTGCCAAGCTTGAGAAAAAAGGTGTTGAATTCCACATCGGAACTCCACTTAAAGAAGCGAAAGCTGACAGCGTCCTAATCGCTAAAGGTGAAGATGAAGTAGAAGAAATCAAGGCTGGTACGATCGTATGGGCTGCAGGTGTACGCGGTAACTCCATCATCGAAAGAGCTGGAATCGAAAACATGCGTGCCCGTGTGAAAATCAGCAAAGATCTTCGCGCTCCAGGTCATGACAACATCTTCATCATCGGTGACTGTTCACTTATGATCAATGAAGAAACAGAACGTCCATACCCACCGACTGCACAAATCGCGATGCAGCAAGGTGAAGTATGTGCCCGCAATATTGCTTCTTTACTGCACGATAAAGATCACTTGGAAGAATTCACTCCAGACATCAAAGGAACAGTATGTTCACTGGGTGAAGACGACGCAATCGGTGTCGTTTACGGTAAGAAAATCACTGGAACAAAAGCTTCCTTCATGAAGAAGGTAGTCGATAACCGTGCGCTTTACATGGTTGGTGGACCATCCCTTGTCTTCAAAAAAGGAAAGTTCAAATTCTTTTAAGCTCTAATGAATTAAATGAAAAGCAGGGTGGATTCCGCTCTGCTTTTTATTGTGGGGAATTGTTACGGAGGTGTTCGAGAGTGAAAAGAGGGAAGGTTTGGCTTGCGGTGGCAGGACTGGTCATAGATGAGAATGGTAAATGGCTTGTGGTGAAGAAGAAATACAGCGGTTTGAAAGGAATGTGGTCCCTGCCTGCTGGTTTTGTCAATGCCGGAGAAGCAGTAGATGATGCGGTTATGAGAGAAGTACGAGAGGAAACAGGATTACATACAAGCGTCAAAGGCATTGTAGGAGTCCGGTCAGGGGTCATCCAAAATGATGTCAGCGATAACATGCTGATTTTTCTGTTGGAATGCAAGGAAACTTATTCTATTCAAATCGAAGAAAAAGAATTGTGGGAGGTCGCGTGGAAGTCACCTCACGAATTATTGGAAGATGAAAAAACATCCGTCATGGTGCATGAGATGATTGAACAATTGGCTGTTCAAAACATATTAAGCCCGAAAGAAGGGATCGACCCAGGGGACCAATTCGCCTACACGAAGTACACATTATTTTTATAAAATTCTGTTAATTCTAAGAAAAAGAGAGATAATGAAAGAAAAGCTAAAATGTATTCGCTTTCTTAGCGGTACATCCCCTATAATGTCCCTTTTCTTTATTGGAGATAGATGATATATTATCAGAAAATTAAGAAATTAAAGAAAAGGGAGAGAGAATTATGAGAGCTACTGCAAGTACTAAAACGAAATATTGTCTTTATTGTTCAGGAAAAGGATACTTTCAGTTAGTATTGGGTGGTTCTGAAACGTGTCCGTGCTGCGGAGGCAGTGGGAAACAGAAATAAACCCTAAGAGATAGATCAAGAGGCAGACCTGAAGAAGGTGGATACTTCTATTAGAGGTATGGATCCTGAATTGGGTCTGTTTTTTTAGGGTCACCTGATAAGAAACATATGTTTATTTTGTGAATAAGCTAGAAATCTTCTTGAAAATATTGACGCTTTCATTACACTCGGGGTACACTAATCTTTAGTGTTTATGGAGGTGTAAACGGTAAAATGCCTATACATGTGATGTTAATTTCAATGCTTCTATTTTTTGTTCTATTTTTCGGAATAGGCTTTCTGTTAAATATGTTATTGCGTATGACGTGGATTATGGCCATCATCTATCCTATTGTCGTCATTTTTATTGTGGATGATGTTCGTTTTATAGATTATTTCCGAAATGCCGGCGAGTCGTTTTCTGAGTTAGGTACGAAAATCAGCCACTTGGCTGTAGCTGATCTTGTGATTTTAGGAAGTGGGCTGGCAGGAGCGATTCTTTCAGGAGTCGTGATGAGAATTTTAAGAGCAAAAGGATATCGAATGTTTTAAAAGCATCCGTTTAACCGAGGGACCTCCCCTAAGTTGAACGGTTTTTTATTATGATTTTTTTCGAAAATTGTACATACTAGTTGAAGTAGGAAATAGGTTATATCCACTGCAATGTCGCCTATGAGCGGTGAAGTTCATCTATAGGGAACGCTTAAAGCTATAACTTGAATTATTTCCAAATATTGAAAATATTCGATTTTTTTCTCAATTTATGCATATATATCCTCCTGGTTGGGAAGTATTAAAGGTGGGAGGAGTGAATACATGAATTTGTTTAAAACATGGACGAAGAGATTCGTTATGGTCAGTTTGTTCATCCTGGCACTGGGAACCACTTTTCAATCAGTCTCCGGAGTAGAGGCTCAAACCTTTAAAACCTGGTTGATGGACAAGGGTGACCGTGATCAAAACAGTTTGAATTATAAAGAACATCAGACAAATCGTTTAGGATTGTCATTTAAATTTCTTAAGAGGCTAGCAGGCTTTGAAACTCAGATATCCGCAAGTACACCCGTTGAACCGAGGACGTTGGAAGAGTCCGTTGATTGGGATCAGTATACCAAACATAAGGTAGTAGCCACAGGCTATACAGCCGGGATTGAATCGACCGGGAAGAATCCTGGGCACCCCCTTTACGGAATTACATATTCAGGAGTGAAAGTGAAACGTGATTTATATTCTACGATTGCAGCCGATCTTTCCGTTTATCCTATTGGTACCATTCTTTTCATCCCCCAATATGGATATGGGGTTGTAGCCGATAAAGGGAGCGCTATTAAGGGGAATAGACTAGACCTCTATTATGAGACAGTCGATGATGTGTATAATGAATGGGGTAAACAGACACTGGATGTATATGTGATCCAGATGGGTGCAGGTAAGTTATCCGAACAGCAATTAGTAGCTCTTAATGAAAATAAATCTATGCAGGTGTTTAGACAGCAGATTTTATCGCCTAAAGAAGAATAATCAAGAAAAGCACGCAGTTCATGATGAACTACGTGCTTTTTTAACATCATTGGACCTCTTTATACAATTCTGGATGAAGCATCCTGGCAAGCTTGACAGCTCCCTTTAATAGTAGAGGGGACGGCCTGCAATAGAGGGCTTCTTCCAGGACAAAAATTCGATCCTGTTGAACAGCTCTCAAGTCGTTCCATCCTGGACGCTTCTTCACGATATCAGGTTTAACCCGTTTCTGCTGAACGCCGACCCAGGCAAGACATATATAGTCGGGGTCGCGTTTTTGTACATCTTCCCAATCCGTTTGAACACTCGCCAGATCCACATCATCAAAGAGATTCCGTGCACCAATCATCTCGCTCAACTCGGTTAACCAGTTGATCTTACCAGGGGTGAAAACAGGCTTTGGCCACCATTCCCAGTAGAGAGAGGGAGGATGTTGAACCCCGGAACTAATCGTTTTTAAGCGTTTTACGGTTTGCAGAAATTCACTCTGACGGTTCATGGCATGTTCTTCAGATCCACACGCTTTTCCAACCGTTAAAAGATCTTCTGCTATATCAGAAAAGCTCTGAGGATTTAACGTAATATGGGGGATGTTCCGCTTAACCAGATTTTCTATGTTTTTTTCCATTCCTGGTACACTTAATGAAGAAAACACCAAATCAGGCTCCAAGGACTCCAATTTATCCATATTAATGGAGAGATCTGGTCCGAGCCTGGGAAGTGATTGGACCTCTTCAGGATAATCGGAGTAATCATCGACTCCTACGAGGAGTGAAGTTAATCCGAGGTAATCGATTATTTCTGTATTACTTGGACAGATTGAAACAATTCTCATCTTGCCACTCCTATGCATAAAAGAAATAATGAAGAAGAAGGGTCAGAATAATCCCGGAAAGTCCACCAAAGAACACTTCAATGGGTTTGTGTCCGAGTAATTCCTTTAACTCCTTGCGCTTTTCCTGTTCAGGCTTGTTCTGCCAGCCTTTTGCTTCTGACATGAACCTTTGGAAATCGACCATCAATCGATTCAGGACAATGGCTTGTTCTCCTGCCTGTCTTCTGACACCCGTTGCGTCAAACATCGTAATGATGGCAAACATGGCGGAAACTGCAAAGATTGGTGAATCCACGCCTACTTCCAAGGCTACTCCAGTAGATAATGCCGTGACGGCAGCTGAATGGGAACTCGGCATCCCGCCTGTTGAGGTGATTAATGACCAATTTAATTCCCTGGTCGCGATAAACTGTATGGGAACCTTAACAAACTGAGCAAAAAAGATTGAAAATAAAGATGCCCATAATGGAAAATTAAAAAATACTTCCATGCTGTGAAATGCCACCCTTTCAATTGTTTGAATAAAAATAATGTTCTCATTATATCATACCCTATTTACCTCTTTAATTAACTTTGTGGATCGGTTTGTTAGAAAGTCGAAATAATGGGACATTTTCGCTATAATAGAGGGTGGAGGTGTCGGATAAATGAAATTTTCGATTAATCATAATGACATAACAGCTGCTAATCAGCAGTGCCTGGTTGTTGGGGTTCACACTCAGCCAACATTTGAAGGGAAGCTTAAAGAGCTTGACCACAAGTTCGAGGGCTATCTTACACAGCTGGTAAAAGACGGGGACATATCTTCAAAAGCAAAGAAAGTAACCAAAGTACATACGTTTGGAAAGCTCAAAACAAAGAGATTATTGTTCGTTGGTCTAGGAAAACAAAAAGAGCTTACGTTTGATTCTTTAAAAGAATCGTTAGGGGTAGCATCAAAAGCTTTAAAGCAGATGAAGGTATCTTCTTTTTCAGTGGCACTGGATACGTTTATTTCTGAAGAAATGGTAGCAACAGATGCAGCTCATGCATTTATGGAAGCCTTTACGATGTCTACATATGAGTTCCATGGCTATAAGAAGAAATCAAATCAACCGGAAGTACACGTAGAGTCGATTGAGTTCTTTACAAGCGCAGACTCTAAAGAAGTAGAGACGGCCTTACATATCGGATCCGCCTTTGGAAACGGAGTCAATTCAGCTCGTACGCTGGTGAACACTCCTGGTAATCTATTAACCTCCACTAAATTAGCTGAATACGCGCTTGAATTAGCGGAACGATATAACTTTGAAGTTGAAATTTTGGATAAAGAGGAAATGGAGCATCTGGGCATGGGCGCACTGCTCGCTGTAAACCAGGGATCGGTTGAACCTCCCAAAATGATCGTTCTTAAGTACAACGGGAAAGATGAGTGGAAAGATGTCATCGGTTTGGTTGGAAAAGGAATTACCTTTGATACAGGCGGTTATTCCATTAAGCCTAAAGATGGAATCGTCGGAATGAAAACAGATATGGGTGGAGCTGCAGCGGTTCTGGGTGCCATGGAAATCATCGGCGAAATCAAACCGGAACAAAACGTCGTTGCCGTCATTCCTTCAACAGACAATATGGTGAGCGGCTCTGCATTCAAGCCAGACGATGTGATTACATCAATGAGCGGTAAAACCATTGAAGTGTTAAATACAGACGCTGAGGGCCGTCTCGCACTTGCTGACGGTATGACCTATGCAAAGCATCAAGGAGCAAATTATTTAGTGGACGTTGCAACTTTAACTGGTGGAGTCATTATTGCTTTGGGTGAAGACAAAACGGGGGCACTCACGAATAATGAAGCGTTCTTCGAGCAAGTGTTGGAAGCGTCAGGGGAATCGGGTGAATATATCTGGCAGCTTCCTTATACGGAAAACGACAAGAAGCGCGTTCGTGGAAGTGATATTGCCGACTTGAACAACTCACCGGGACGAGCAGGTCATGCCATCATGGGTGGGGCATTTGTCGGAGAGTTTGCTGAAGGTCTTCCTTGGGTACACCTTGATATTGCCGGTACGGCTACTAGTAAAGGTAGCTATGAACTCGGCCCGAAAGGCGGAACGGGTGTCATGGCAAGAACGCTTGCGCTATTAGTTGAGCGCTTTGTGCCTTTAGAAAAATAATATGATGGAATGGTGAGTCTTTTTTCAGTGTTTAAGCATGATGACACTGAAAGAAGGCTTTTTTTTGTGAGAATTCATGATTTGGAATGAATGGGTGACGAAAATGTGGTAAATACCGGGATTAAGTTGAGGGTGAACTGGTAATCCGGCCGTTTACCTTCAGAATCCCGCCGAAAAAAATCCAGCCACTTTTCTTCAGAATCCAGCCTAAAAGGAGAAAAATCAGTCGGTTTTGATCAGAATCCGGTCAATTTACATTTAATGGATAATCGTCTCGATCTTTCACTCCCCCTTTTACTCTGCTAAAGTGTTGACAAACTCTCTTTATCTTGTTAAAGTTGAAATTGTGATTTTATTACTCTACCAATTTAGCGAACTAAAGTAAAAACGATATATCGTTGTATGGAGGATTTTGAGGAGGAAGGTAGTTATGAACGCAGTTGTTATAGCGGTTCTTGTCATGCTTGTACTAAGCTTGGTACGAGTGAATGTTGTATTCGCCCTGATCACTGGTGCGTTAGTCGGAGGATTGACTGGTGGGCTGGGATTAAACGAGACGATATCCATATTTACTGAAGGAATCAGCGGCGGGGCAAGTATCGCCTTGAGTTATGCATTACTGGGTGGATTCGCGGTGGCGATTTCCTACACGGGAATCCCGAATCTGCTTGTTGACTGGGTACTTAAAGTAGTTGGGAAAAAAGGCGATTCTAGAAAAACAGCCCTTTCGAAAGCACTTATTGTTTTATCTATTTTATTTATGGCCTGTTTTTCACAAAATGTGATTCCGATTCATATTGCCTTTATTCCTATTTTGATTCCACCTTTACTGAAGGTGATGACAGAGTTGCGTATTGACAGACGATTAATCGCATCCGTGATTACGTTTGGTTTAACCGCTCCCTATATTCTTTTGCCAGTAGGATTCGGCTTGCAGTTTCATGAAATCATTGCTCAAAACATGGGCTCAAGCGGTATGGGAATTGCATTGGGTGATATTCCGAAAGCAATGCTAATCCCAGTAGGTGGCATGGTGATCGGGTTACTTATCGCCGTATTTGTGAGCTATCGTAAACCAAGGGAATACATTGAGCGAGAAGAAGTGATTGCAGAAGAAAAGGTCGTGTACAATAAAAGAGCGATGATTTTCGCTCTCGTTTCCATCGTAGTCGCTCTATATGTTCAGCTTCAGCTGGAATCAATGATATTCGGTGCATTAGCTGGTATTGCCGTTCTATACATCACAGGATCGGTTAAATGGAAAGAGGCTGACGGGTTACTGAATGAAGGAATGAAAATGATGGCATTCATAGGCTTTGTGATGATCACTGCATCAGGCTTTGCTGAAGTGGTTAAGGCCACTGGAGATGTCGAAACATTGGTTGAAGCGACTGCTGACGTAATCGGCGGAAACCAGGCATTAGCTGCTCTGATCATGTTGATCGTCGGACTTCTGGTGACAATGGGCATCGGATCTTCATTCGCTACGATTCCGATCATCGCAGCCATCTTCGTACCGCTTGCCATGGAACTTGGATTCAGTCCCCTCGCAACGATTGCGATTGTCGGGACCTCTGGGGCACTTGGTGACGCAGGTTCGCCGGCATCGGACAGTACGCTAGGACCGACAGCCGGATTAAATGCGGATGGACAGCATAACCACATTTGGGACACGTGTGTACCAACATTCTTACACTACAATATTCCGCTGATACTCTTCGGCTGGGTTGCAGCCATTATTCTATAAAAAGCAAGGGACAAGTGCCCTTGAAATAATGAGGACAGCAGTGTCTCCTATGACACTGCTGTTCTTTCGTTATGGTAACAAGGATGGAATGTTCCAAAGCCCATACACTACATCCACCGGACAATCACAATCAAATGACAGCAATCCACCTGACCAAGCTTCTCATCGAAGACTAAACGCACACCATCAGGGTTAAATGAGACGACAGGCTGTACTTTTGTGTCGATGGTTTGAAGTAGTTTATGTACTTCAGGGAGGTTCGATTGCTGTGCAGCACTCATAAACTTCTTTGAATAATCTTTAGAGTTGTTAATTCGTTGCAGCACCTTTTGGGCATCATCCATCAAGCTTAACGTTTTACCTGCTGAAGACATAAACGTGTTGCTATCAACAGGAGGATAATTGCGATTATATGAAAAAACAGGTTGTGACCTTGAATAAATAGGCGGGTAGGGGCGTTGAACAGGCGGGTAAAAAGGATGGTACCGATACATAACATAACCCCTTTCTTAGGAATGCTCTAAGAAAATGTATGAAAAGGAAGAGGGAATTATTCATGAAATAAAAAGGGAGATGGGGAGAGCGGGTAAGCCCTTTAGGGAAAATAAAGGATTTTCGCAACCTCTCTCGAAAAGATAGTATAGAAGAATATTATGATGAGGTGATGAACATGAATATGGAAAATACATTAATCAGTACATTAGGGATTGAGTTTGTGGAACTTGGGAAAGGGAAAGTAATTGCGACGATGCCGGTGAACGAAAACACCAGGCAGCCATTCGGATTCCTTCATGGAGGAGCATCAGTGGCACTTGCAGAAACGGTTGCGAGTGTCGGGGCGGTGCAGTTAATTGATCTGGATAAGGAGATTTGCTTCGGTTTGGAGATCAATGCCAATCATATTAAAGCAAAGCGTGAAGGCCTTGTTACTGCCACAGGAACGGTGATGCACCAAGGGAGAACCACAATGGTTTGGGAGATTAAGATCACAGATGAGGAAGATCAATTGATCTGTGTTTCAAGGTGTACGATGGCAGTTGTGCCAAAACGCTAAATGGAAATCTTACATATCCGAATGTTTAAAAAGTGAATAAATGGGAAATCAATAACTAACCATTAGATTAGGAGGCTTTATTTAATGAGTTGGACAAAAAATGATTATCCTGATTCACTGAAGAACCTGCCTGCGGATGTTCGGAACAAAGCCATTGAGATTGCAAATGCTCTTCTCGATGAAGGGTATGAAGAGGGACGGGCGATTGCGATTGCCACTGATCGGGCTCATAAGTCCGAAGAAGGAAATGCTTCGGATAAAACCGAATATCATGTCAGTCCACATGACGACGGCTGGCAGTTAAAGAAAGCAGATGGACAACGTGCCATCCTGGTAGAAGAGACAAAGGATAAGCTGTTGTCAAAGGCGAAGGACTATGTGACGGATCATTCCGGCACGCTTGTTGTACACAAACAGGATGGAAGCGTGGAAAATCATTTGTATCAACAATAAGAAAAAGGCTTGATCACCCGAGGAAATCCTCGTATGGTCAAGCCTTTTTGTATGTTTCTTATTGGCTGTTTTGACGATCGTATTCTTTTTTATTCTTCAGATCATCCCGAACACTTTTATCCCAGAGCTTAACCCCGGAATTATAGGCAGCTCTTGAGATGAGGTGTCCAGCAACTGGTGCCGTTACAAAGATGAAGACGATGGTCAGAATCAGTCTTGAATTAAAGTGTCCATGCTCCAAATAAAAGTAAAGGAATGTTGCCAAAAGAATCGACATCACGCCCAGTGTCGCACTTTTAGAAGCCGCATGATTTCTCGTATATACATCCGGGAGTCTCAGCAAACCAAAGGCAGTGACCAGGCTGAGAAACCCTCCTACTACTAAGAAAAACCCGATGAAAAATCTAATGATCTCGCTCACGTTCGATGATCTCCCCTTTCTCTAAGAACTTTGAAAAGGCAACGGTTCCTAAGAAAGCTAGAATCCCAAGAAGGAGAATAACTTCTAAGAAGGCGTAAGTATCGAGCATCATGGATACGAGGGCGATGATGGCAATCAGATTGATACCGATTGCATCCAAGGCTACCACACGGTCGGGGGTGGTTGGCCCTTTCACAACCCTGTATACAAGTCCCAGCATGGATAGGGAGACGCATAGCAGTGTGATTTGGAAAATCGTGTGTAACATTAGCGACTCACCTCCATAATGGCTTTTTCAAAGGAATTTTTAATCTCATCAATGGCTTGATCCACATCAGGGATATCGATGGCATGGACATAAAGGATCTTATTATCATACGATACATCCATCACGAGTGTCCCGGGTGTTAAGGTAATGAGATTAGCTAATAAGGTAATCTCCCAATCTGTTTTTAAGTCTGTCGGTAAAGCAAAGATTCCCGGTTGAAAATCGAGCTTCGGTCTCAGGATCGTTTTTAAGACCGAGATGTTAGCAAGGATCAGTTCTTTTAAAAACAGGAAGAATAAATTGATCACGGCAGCCACGCGTAATAAATAAAATCGTGAGTTGAAAAATCTTCTGAATGCAAAAATCACAAGCAATCCTAGCAAATAGCCAATAATAAATGACTGAGAAGTAAAGGATACCGAAAGAAACATCCAGACAAAGGCCAGGAAAAAGTTTAATAAAATTTGAAATGCCATTCTACATTACTCCTTTAACACTGCGTCTATATAGAGATTCGGATTCACCAGTACTTCTGCTGCTTGTGAGAATAAAGGACGGACCGCCTCGGCACCAAAGCCGTAACATACGGCTAACACGACGAGTATTGCGGAAGTCATCCATAAATAACGAGCATGACCTTTTGAAACTCCGTTGTATTCTTTCGGAGTTCCCCATATACCGTTCAGGAATATTTTGATAACAGAATACAGTACCATTAGACTTGATGCCAGAATGACACCAGCGCCTACATAGGCTTCAGCAGCAAAGCTTCCTCTTAGAATTAATAGTTTCCCTATAAACCCACTCAAAGGAGGGATACCTGCCAAGGAGAAGGTTGCCACGAGGAACGTCCAGCCGAGCCACGGGTACTCTTTAATGAGACCGCCCATTTTCTTGAGGTTGGTTGTGCCGGTTATGGCAATCATCACTCCAACCAGGAGGAATAGGGCCGCTTTAATAATCATGTCATGAACGAGATAGTAAATCGCCCCTTCTAATGCTTCAGGGTTCATGGTTGACACCCCGAACAAGATCACACCAACTGCAATGATGATGTTGTAGATGATGATCTTCTTAACATCCCAATACGCGATGGCCCCGATACAGCCAAGGACGATTGTCAGGATGGCTAACATACTCAGGATTTCATGTGTGTACCCGATGTCATGATAGAAGAATAACGTGTACGTTCGTAAAATCGAATAGATTCCCACTTTCGTGAGCAAGGCACCGAATAAAGCAAGTACGGGTGTTGGTGGTGCGTAATACGAGCCTGGTAACCAAAAGTAAAGAGGGAAGATCGCCCCCTTAAGTCCAAAGACTAAGAGAAACATGATAGCGATCGCTGTAAGTATCCCCGGCTGATTCACCTCAGCAATCTTTCTCGAAATATCTGCCATATTCAATGTCCCTACCACGGAATACAAGTACGCCACGGCAATGACGAATAGAGCAGAGGAGATGACATTCACGAGAATGTATTTTATTCCCTCACGCAATTGAGCCTTCGTCCCGCCTAGAACGAGCAGAACATATGAACTCATCAGCATCACTTCGAAAAAGACGAAGAGGTTAAAGATATCCCCGGTTGTAAATGCCCCGTTCACTCCCACCAATAGGAACTGAACAACAGGGTAGTAGTAGAATCGTTCTCTGTCTGCCCCTATCGACTTAAAGGAATACAGTAAAACGACAAGTGTGATGATGCTTGTCGTCGTCACCAGTAAAGCAGAGAGCATATCAGAAACAAGTGTAATCCCAAAAGGGGCCACCCAGCTTCCTAAGTTAATCGTTTGTATTCCATCATTGTAGATGGTGTTAATGAGTACAAGGGATGCTGCAATGGTAGCCAGAGTCGAAATGGCTGAAATTCCACGTTGTACTTTCACATATTTGCTGACAAACATTAAGATAATCGCCGTAAATAACGGGATTAATATAGGTAGTATTAATAAGTTAGTCATTTCCTTCGTTTCCTCTCATTTGATCCATATTATCCGTTCCAAGCTCTTGATATGCCCGATAAGCAAGAACAAGGAAGAAAGCTGTCACTCCAAAGCTGATAACAATCGCTGTTAAAATCAATGCTTGTGGTAACGGATCGACATAAGATTTTGCGTGTTCTCCAAGAAGAGGTGCAGCTCCTCCTTTTAGACCACTAATGGAAAGAAGTAAAAGATGCGCGCCGTGACTCAACAATGCTGTTCCAATAATGATTCGGAGCAAGCTTTTGGATAACATTAAGTAAACGGCGATCGTAATAAGGATTCCGACAACAATGGCCATTAATATTTCCATTATTCGCTCACCCCAATCGTTTGAATAATGGTCATCGTGACACCGATCACAACCAGATACACTCCCGTATCAAATAAGACGGCTGTATGCAGGGATGTCTTCCCTAACAGCGGAAGATGGAAATAATCGTACGCATGAGTCAGGAAAGGCACATCAAACAGAAGTGCCCCCGCAGAAGTCGCTACTGCCAGGAGTAAACCGATAGCAGTAATGATTTTATAATCCACCGGCAGGATATTAACTACCGTTTTGATATCATACGCCAACAACAGTAGTACAAGCGCAGCCGAAGTCATCAAGCCTCCAATAAAGCCTCCTCCCGGGGTATAGTGCCCTGCGAAGAAAAGTCTCAGAGAAAACAGGATAATGATGAATGCGACAACGTTCGTTACGGTTTGTAAGATGACGTCATTCGTTTTTGTTTTCATCCTTCTTTCCCCCTTGTCAAACGCAATTTAATCATGGAGAAAATACCAAGTGCGGCTATCGCCAACACACAAATTTCAAATAATGTATCAAATCCACGGAAGTCAACGAGTATGACGTTTACCATGTTCTTACCGCCGGCTTCTTCATACACATTCTCGATGTAATAGCTTGAAATCGAATCGAAAAGTTTTGTGCTGTATGCAGAAATTGCAAATAAGGTAACGACTAGACCCACACCTATCGCAATCAATGCATTTCCAAGCTTAAATCTCATTCGTTCTTCATGCCTGCTTAATGGAGGCAGGTGATAGAAGCAGAGTAAGAATAGAGCAACAGACACCGTCTCAATCACAAGCTGCGTCAGAGCCAAGTCTGGAGCACGGAATAATACGAAGAATAGAGAAACCGTATATCCGGCAGCTCCCAACGAAATGATGGATGTTAATCGAGACTTTGCAAACAAGATGGTAACCGAGCTGATAACAAGTAAAAGCGCTATAGCCACCTCATAGACTCCGATCGGAGCCAATTCCTCCGTATTGATCGCAAATGCTCCTTTGAACCACATACTAAACAACAGTACGGCAATTAAGAAGGAGAAGATATATACGAGATACGAACGGATAAAGCCTGTCATATAACCCTTCGTAAAGCTATATGCTCCTCGTTCGCTACCGATTAATCCGCCATCATAAAATGAATTCAACGTGAAACGTTCCGGTATCCAAGTGTATATCTTTCTCCATCTTGGAAGTAAGAGATATAACAGAATTCCAAATAGGATGACTCCAAATGTCATAAACAGTTCAGGAGTGAAGCCATGCCAGAATGAAATATGAGTTTTGACTGCATGTCCTTCCTGAATGAGGCTAGGAGTAATGGAAGCTACTGCCGGAGCGATGATTCGTTCTGAAAGGATATTTGGAAAGAAACCAAAAATAATCACAAGTGAAGCCAGGATAATTGGAGAAATCAGCATTCCAAGTGGAGCTTCATGTGGTTTCTTTTCGAGTTTCTCCGGTTGATGCTTACCAGTAAAGGTTTTAAACACAAGAATCATGCTGTAAATAAACGTGAACACACTACCGACCCAGGCAAGGATCGGGAAAATCATACCTACTGTATCCAGGTTGAATATATCCATTTCAAGGACCCTTACCATTCCTGTAAAGAACATTTCTTTACTAAGGAAGCCATTAAATGGAGGAAGTCCTGCCATGGAGAAGGCTCCGATGATCGCAATGGTGAAGGTGATCGGCATGAAATTCATCAACCCGCCAAGCTTACGGATATCCCTGGTGCCTGTTTCATGATCAATAATTCCGACAACCATGAACAAGCTTCCTTTGAAGGTGGCGTGATTAATCAAATGGAAAACGGCAGCAAGGGTAGCAACCATATAAATATTTTCATCTAATTGACTGTAGTGAAGAGCAGCTGCGCCGACTCCCAATAAAGACATGATTAGACCAAGTTGACTTACGGTTGAAAATGCCAGTATTCCTTTGAGGTCTGTTTGTTTCACTGCATTAAAGGAACCCCAGAATAGTGTAAAGATACCGAATCCGCCAACAAGCCACAACCATACACTTGATTCAGCGAATACAGGACTCAAGCGGGCAACAAGATAAATACCGGCTTTAACCATTGTGGCAGAATGCAGGTACGCACTGACCGGTGTCGGTGCCTCCATGGCATCCGGTAACCAAATGTGGAACGGGAATTGAGCGGACTTCGTGAAAGCCCCCAACAGGACCAGAAGTAATGCTGGAAGGAAAAGTGCTTCTGTCATTAACTGATCGGATTGCATGACTAATTCCCTGATGCTGAAGGTCCCGCTCATCAGATAGAGAAGTAAGAATCCCCCAAGCATGCTCAGTCCACCAAAGACGGTAATGAGCATGGATTTCTGGGCTCCGTATCTTGACCGCTCACGGTGATACCAGTAGCCAATCAATAAGAATGAGGAAATGGATGTGAATTCCCAGAACATATAAAGAACGATCAAGTTATCCGATAGGACAACTCCCAACATCGCCCCCATGAACATCATTAAATATACATAAAAATTATGTAGTTGTTCTTTCTTCTTATCTAAGTAATAAATCGAGTACAGGACAACCAGTGAACCGATTCCTGTGATAAGCAGGGCGAACAGTAATCCCAGTCCGTCAACGTAGGCGATGAAGTTGATCCCGAAGGACGGCATCCACTCCAAGGTTTCCTTGACGGTATCTCCATTCTTAGTGATGGAGATGAATTGGAAAAAGTAAGTGAATAAAGCGACTGGAAGCAGTAATACGAACCAACCAGTATGTACATTCCGAAATGCCTTATAAAGAAATGGAATGAGTATGGCAAATAAAAAAGGCGATACAATAGCCCAATGTAACAAAGTCATATAAAACCCCCCTCATGTAAAATACATTTATTCTAAAGCATGGTCTAATGTCTTTTCTGTTTTTTAAACATGCATCTTCTTTCAAAAACCTCGACCGAAGCTGAACCTCAAAGAGCATTATAACGTAAAAAATAGATGCTTGCATTACTCAGGATTCCATTCGTATCAGATTGTTCATGAAGTATTAAATATGTAGATAGACGGAAAATACCATCGGAATTTTGTTGGTTTTTTTCAGGCAATTGAACCGATTACAGAATAGTTTCGGTCAAATTGGAGAATCCTATCCATAAGGTGGTGAAGTTATGAAAAAGAAAACTGTAGCGGTTACGACCATATTCTTTACTTTTTTTGGCTTTGCGTGGTTAATTGAATCACAAGATCGGTTTAATAGAGGAATGATTGAAATGGAAGACCCGACCAGTATGAACACCAGGCCAGTTCAATATGGTGAAATGGAAGAAGTGGAAGAAGAAATACCGAAAGATCCCATACGACAAAGACAACCATTTGGATCGAGAGAATATATCCGTGTCGTGCCACATTCCAATCCTCAGCAATAAATGACTGTCCTTTCTGTATTCATAGAAGGGCCGGTCTTGTTGTGCTTTCCGTGAAACAAGTGATAGGCATATAGTCATTGTTCCTTCTGTTTCTATACCCTTTTCAAGATACTCATAAACGATTATGATGAGAGTGGTCAAAGAATCGTTATGGGAGAGTTATTAGTGAAAAATACATACTTAACAAGTTATTTGCCTCTTTTCTCTATATTATTATTTAGCCTTACATTTTCCGTTTATGGTGTGGAAGTATTCGTAGACATCTTTAAGAAAATTGGTGTCTATCCCGGAATGAGGGAATTTTTATCGGATATGCAATTAAAGCTCGCAATTTTGATACTATTAATGGTTGCTTTTTTTATGGTGTTTGCTGCCTTGAAGCTGATAGCGGAGACGATCAATGGTATTTCGATGTTGTTTTTCTCCATGGATTCAGATGGGAAGTTGTATAATCACGTTCGAACAGGATCGATGATTTATTTTATCGGTGGCCTTGTATCTGTACTGAGCCTGAAATCCTTCCTGGGTTTGTTGATTATCTTTGCGTTGAGCTCGGTCGTGTATTTTGTTTATTTTGTTTATAAAATAAGTCCGTCCCTCTCGAAAATGGGGATCTTCGGAGTCGTAGGTTTACAGGTGTTTTCATGGTCATCCTTATTTTTAACGATATTCTTTGTGTGTTTGAAATTATACAATGGCGTGATGGCGAGTTTGCCGGTTATGTCGAAGGTGAAGTTATAGATCAAGAGTCTGCAGAACTTACTGCAGACTCTTGATCATTCCATGATCTGTTTCCAAATCTTATGACTTGGTCGCTGTTGTTCTATTTGACTCATGTTACGGGGAATGTCATGCCCGACCCATACACCAGTAGTGAAAGTATCTGTTATTCCCATAACCCAGTAGTCATGATAGTTATTGGTGGTTCCTGTCTTAATCCCAACATAGGGCTTCGAGACGTAAGCTGCTCTCCCGGTTCCGGAAGTAGCGGCTTCGCCAAGCATTTTTCTCATTTTAGAGGTTGTATCTGCGGACCATACTGTTTTCAGATTATTCTTCCATTGATAAAGGATATTTCCTTTATTGTCTTTCACATGAATGATCGCATGACTTTCCTGGTAATTCCCATCAATGAAGGAAGTATAAGCATCCGTCATTTCAAGGGGGCTCATCCCATAGGTGAATCCCCCTACGGAGGCCGCATAGGTTTGATCCTCGCTTATCACCTTCTCAAATGAAAAAGGGGATAACGATTTGAAAGCTTCTTCAATGCCTACTTTTTCCATCAATCGCAATGACGGGGCGTTATACGATTGTGCTAAGGAATGTTGTAACGTCACGGCCCCGGGCTGGACCCCTCCATAGTTCATAGGGCAATAGCCACCGATGCAATACCGGTTCGCATTTACTTTTTCAGTTACGGAAGCCTGGTATTTCTCGATATACGGACCATATACGAGAAGTGGCTTAATAACGGATCCAGGTTGCCTGAAAGCTTGAAATGCGTGATGGAAGTTATATTTCTGGTAGTTCCTGCCCCCGGTCAAAGCCGCGATGGTCCTTGTCTTGTTGTTGATGGTGACCGTGGCCCCTTGTAACTCTTTCTGAAGATGTCCATTTAAAGCCTTCACACTTTTTTGTTGCAGCTCAGGATTCAGTCCGGTTTGAATTTGAATTCCTGAGGAGATCACTTGTTGGAAACGTTCATCGAGCTTCTGTGCCACTTTCTCCTTTTCCTCCGGAGAGGCGGCATTTGCCAGTTCCACTTTGTAGCCCTCGTGAATCGAAATCAGCTCTTTTAATTCACTTTCCACATAAAAAGCATAATCAGGATATAAATCGATCTTTTTACGAACGTTTAAGCTAATCGGTACTTTTTTCATTTTATCCGCTTCTTCTTTGGATAGCTCACCCGTACTGACGAGAATATCCAGGAGACGTTCCTGACGAACTTTCGTTTGTTCAAAATGATCGATGGGATCATATTTTCCCGGGTTATTGGGAATCGATGCAATGAATGCCATCTCTGCCTGATTGAGTTCCGTTACACTCTTCTGGAAGTAATACTGTGACGCTGTTTCAATCCCGTAAACGCCATTACTGAAGTAAATAACATTCAGGTAAAGCTCTAATATTTCATCTTTTGATAACGATTTTTCAATTTCATGGGCATAAATTAACTCGGTCAATTTACGATTGTACGTTTTTTCCTGCCCCAGATACAGGTTTCTTGCAAGCTGCTGTGTAATCGTGCTCCCACCCTGTTGGATGTGGGTGAACACCAAGTTTTTCACGACAGCCCGAAGAATCGCTCCGGCATCGAATCCGACATGTTCATAAAAATGCTGATCCTCTGATGCGACAAGAATGTCCTTCATAAAAGGGGGGATCTGTTCATCCGGAATATATAATCGGTATGGACGATTCACTTCCGAAAATACCTTCCCGTTCTGATCCAGCAGTAAACTGGTGCGATTTAGATTTAAGTTATCGGTACTAACCGAGTGTTCTAATTCGTTTTGAAAGCTTTGTACTTTGTTCCATTCATCCGTTGTAAAAAATAATGTGGTAAAAAAGATGAACATAACACTAATTACCGTTATATAACCTGCGAAAATTCTCATTTCTCACTCTACTTTTCTAGTAATCTTTCACATGGCTGGTTGTATCAGAATGACGCATACTCCACCATAATAATCCAAAAGCGCATAAGAATAAAGCACCTGTTACATAAAAAACGGAAGAAATACCAATATATCCTGACACGATCCCTCCAAAAGCAGGTCCGACCACGTTCCCCAGAAAACGAAAGCTTTGATTATACCCGAGAACTTCCCCTTGCATACTTATGGGGGCTTCCTGGCGGATATAAGCGGTCACACATGGAATCATCCCGCCGATCGCGATGCCGAACAAGAACCGGAACAGGACGAGCTGCCACAGTTCTACAGCGAGTGCTTGGGGCACGATGAAAATGGAGGCCAGGATAAGGAGGATCGATAACACCTTTTCATAACCAATATTATCACCAAGCTGACCCCATCGTCGCGTCGCAAGTAAATTACCAAATCCGGTTGCAGAGAAAGCAATTCCCGCCAGAAATGCCAGATTCGTAGAAGAGGTAAGTTCATCTACATAGAGGGCGAGAAGGGGTTGAATGCTAAAGTTTGCTACCTGAATAAGGAATGACAATAAGAGAACCGTCACTAATAATTTGTGACTGAAAATATGCTGAAGAACTTCAATACTTGAATACTTGTTTCGCTGGTTCCGTTGCTCTTTGCTCCGTTGCTCGTCAATGCCAAGTAAAACAACGGTTGCTGCTATGGCAATGGCGATGGAGGTGAAAATGAATGTGTAGGAGAAGCCTACATTGTCAGCAAGTAAACCACCGATGACTGGACCGAATAGACCTCCTGAAACAGTTCCCATTTGCAGGGTGCCAAGCGTACGTCCTGCTTCTTCCTTTGGAGTCTGGGCAGAAATAAGGGCCATCGAAGTGGGAATGAATCCTGTCACCGAACCCATGATCATACGAAGGACGAAAAGCCCCCAAACGGAATCCATAAAGCCCATTAGAAAAATCGACGTGGCAATTCCATACCCTGTAATAAGGAGGATCGGTTTATAGCCGAAGCGGTCTCCGATCCGTCCCCATAAAGGAGAAATAAAGAAAGCCGTTAAGAATGTAACCCCGAATACAAACCCTGACCAGCGTTGAACGTATTCATGACTGTACGTACCAAAGGTTTCAATATAAAGAGACAAAAACGGCAAAACCATCGTCGCACTTGCCGCAACCAGGAAATTGGCCACAAGCATAATCGTTAAATTCTTTTTTTTGATTGAAATGGTTAACACCTTCTGTATGAATTTTATTTCGTATACCTAAATATTCATTTTATTAAAGATTGGGACTCTAGTCCACCCAATAACATTTATTCACGGGTAAAACCGGGAATTAGTCATAATTTATAGGTTCATCATGATATAATGTAAGAATAAGAAGTGTGGGAAATAGGAGTAAGTTTCGATTTTATTTTTATGATGAATTTTTTTATTATAGATAAATTGGGGTCTTATTTAGATTTTGAGGAGGGAGTATAGTGGCGAAACCGGAACAACTTGTGTTTATAGATTTTGAGTTTTCTATGCCGGAACGACATAGAGTCCCCAAAGGTTTTTTTCCTGAGATTATTGAAGCCGGTGTCGTGGTGGTTGAGAAAGGGAAAGTGTCCAATTCGTTTTCATCTTATGTGAAACCGACTGCGTTTCCCAAACTGACCAACCGCTGTAAACGGTTCTTATCGATTAACCAGCAGGAAGTCGATTCGGGAATCTCATTTCAATGTTTGATTGACTATTTTTCCGGGTTGAATGCAAGAGGGATCGACAAAGTAGTGACGTGGGGAAACATGGATATGAAGGTTCTGCGTGATAACTGTGCACAGTCCGGCATTCCATTTCCTTTCCAAGCTCAATTCGTCGACTTGTCCATGGAATATAAACGATTCTTTGGTGATCAAAACCAAACCGGGCTATGGAAAGCAGTCCAGGAATACGGGAGGGAAGGAGTCGGAAAGCATCATAAAGCTTTAGATGATGCCCTCACCACCCACCATATCTACAACCTGGTCGAAAAAGACAAAAAATACCTCGATAAAGCGGAGCCAACAACCATCGGGGAAAGAATAGACCTGTCCAAATTTTATAACCAGCTTGCATAACGACATGAGGGACGGACCTAAGGAAGGTCCGTCCCTCATTTATGTTTAAAATGTCAGGCTATACATCAGTTCGTATTCTCTTTGGATGGATTGAAGCACTTCCAGGCTCTTTCGGGCGTGAGGGGTTGGGTCTTCTTCCAGCTCTTTCTTCAGTGTAAGGTATGCAGTGACCAGTGATTCATTATAATCTGGAATGTTCCCGTCAAACGGCTTCACCATCTTTTCCGGCATATTCGCCTGCTCGCGGTGTGCAAGAGCCTTTCGTTCGTGAAACAGTGGAACGTCCACTTCCTGAGGATTGTGTAAATCTCCCTGCCGTGGATGCTTCAAGACGGAGAGAATCTTCACCACATAGGCTCCTGGTCGTTCTCCTGTTACTTCCCCGATATACTTGCCCGTTTTATAAAAAGCTGTGACATAATCACCAATTTGTATGTTTTTCATAAAAAAACCTCCTCTAATACTTCAATCTTTATTATAATGAAAGCGGAATGAATGTTGAAAGAACTACTATAAAGGTAACATGTGGAGGTACATATATGAAGCGTCTGATGATCGTGACCCTGTGTTTATTAGGTTTAGTACTTGCCTCTTGTGGACAAACAGAGAAGGAAGATACCACTAAAGATGAAACGAAACAAACAGAACAAAACAAGAATACGGCAGAAGATTCCAAAGGAGATGACACAATGACATACCCTCAGCTTACAACAGAAGTTGCTGAAAACGAAAAATTGGTAGAAATGAAAACCTCGATGGGAACGGTTAAGATCAAGCTTTTCCCTGAACAGGCACCTAAAACCGTCGAAAACTTTATTACTCATAGTGAAAACGGCTATTATGACGGACTTAAATTTCATCGCGTGATCAAAGACTTCATGGTCCAGGGGGGAGACCCGAATGGAAACGGTACTGGTGGGGAAAGTATTTATGGTGAATCCTTTGAAGATGAATTCTCACCTGAATTATTCAATCTTCGTGGTGCCCTGTCCATGGCAAATGCCGGCCCGGATTCGAATGGAAGTCAATTTTTCATCGTGCAAAAGGATGACATCGACCCACAGTTTGAAGAGCAAATGAAATCAGCTGGTTTCCCTGCAGATATCATCGAAGCTTATATGGAGAATGGTGGAACCCCTTGGCTTGATCAAAAACATACGGTCTTTGGTCAAGTGGTTGAAGGAATGGACATCGTCGATGAAATTGCCAATGTAGAAGTAGGTGCGAATGATCTTCCAAAAGAAGATGTCGTGATTGAAAATATTAAGGTTGTAAAATAGTAGTGAGAGAGCTTTAAACCCTATTTGGGGTTTAGGGCTCTTTTTTTGGATGGAGCTCTGTAAGGGTAAACGGATATTTCCTCGGAAATTGTCGAGGCTTGTTTCATAGCCTGTTCAATAAATCGTTAAAAACGTAGCGATTTCAAGTTGGTTTGTCCTTTACAGTGTTGGTATAATAGACGAAGAGTTTGTTTTTTTGAAAGGAGCTTACGATGCTTTCTTATTATGTATTAAATTTATTTCTATACTTTCCTGAAGATAAGTCGGAATATATCCCTGCAAGCATTACAATGGCCATCTTCTTAATAGCTGCCTTATTGACGTTCCGTTTAATTATAAAGGTTTCAAAACGTGAAGAATTGAAAACGAAGAAGATGGAAGAGGAAGCGGGGCAGCACAAAAGGGAAACAGAATAAAAAGAGTGGAACACGCTTACATGTATAGGCGTGTTTTTCTGTTGTGCTGATTCAACACGACTATTATCTAAAACCGCCTCCGACCCAATAGCTTCTTTTTCAGGTGAAAAGAGGAATACTTTTTCCCTCAAACGTCAACAATGGTGGAAGAGTATGCAAAATTTGGAGGAAGTGCGCAATGAAAAAATCATCACTATTATATATGATCATGATAAGTATATTACTTGGGGCATGTGCCATCGAAAACCCTAAAAAGGTCGAAGTTGAATTAAAAAATGAGAACGGGGATTCACTCGGAAATGCCATCCTTCAAGAGAAATCAGATGGAGTGGAAGTGGGCTTGGATCTGGAAGGTTTGCCGCCCGGTGAACATGGGATTCACATCCACGAAAAAGGTGTATGTGAACGACCGGATTTTGTATCTGCAGGGAATCACTTCAATCCTGATGATAAAAAACATGGACTTCTTCATCCTGAGGGAGCACATGGAGGAGATCTTCCTAACATCATTGTCGAGGATGATGGCATTGCAAAAGTCAAGCTGATGGCAGGTGGAGTCACCTTGACGAAAGGGAAGACATCTCTTTTCACTAAAGAGGGGACTTCTTTGATCATCGATGAAAACAAAGACGATGGGATGACCCAGCCTTCAGGCGATTCCGGTAAACGTATTGCCTGCGGGGAGATTGTGAGTGATAAGGAGAAGTAGAATGAGTGTTAAGTTGTAACATAGTGTGTACCTGGTACAAGTAAATGTGAAAATAAAGCCCATTGGCAAAAACGATACTTCACCCCTACAGAACAAAATACGGGAAGATTAGCCGACAAAAGTCGCATCTTCCCGTTTTTCACATTAGCTTAAAGCTTTTCGCAATCTTTCCAAACCATCCATCAACGTCCCTCGTGGGCAGGCAATATTCATACGTACGAAGCCTTCCCCGCCTGGTCCGTATTTCGTTCCGGATTCCAATGCGAGTTTTCCTTTGTCCAATAGACGCTCCTTCAGCTCTTCATCAGAGAGTTCCAACTTTGTACAATCTATCCAGAGCAAATAGGTTCCTTCAGGGTCCACCAATTGGAGGTCAGGCAGGTGATCTCCAATGAATTCCTTCGTGACCCTCACGTTTTCCTGCAGGTACGCAAGTATTTCTTCCAGCCATGCTTCACCATAGCTGTAGGCTGCTTCCATTCCGACAATCCCAAACGTATTGAGAGTGAAGAAGCCCTGTTTTTTATGAATGGCGGCGATTTTTTCCCGGAGAGCCTGATTGGGAGTGATCATGGCTGAAGCCTGTAATCCTGCAAGGTTGAAGGTTTTACTTGGTGCGATGCACGTGATCGTGATATCTCTGTACGAGTCATTAAGAGATGCGAGTGGAATATGGGTATGAGTTTCATAAACCAGATCTGAATGAATTTCATCCGACACGATAACAACATTGTACTGATGGCATAATTCAGCTATTTTCATTAGCTCTTCTTTCTTCCATACCCGACCGCTCGGATTGTGTGGATTACATAATAAGAAGAGCTTTACACCTGTTTTTAAAGATTCTTCAAACGCACCAAAGTCGATAGAATAGCTTCCCTCACCATAATCCAGTTGAGCATTTACAATTTCCCGGTCATTATCCTCCACCAGGCTGAAAAAAGGAGTATAGACAGGGGATTGTACGAGGACTTTATCTCCTGGAACAGTAAGTGCCTGAATAATGGTCGAAATCGCCGGCACGACTCCTGAACTGTATTGGATCCACGTTTTCTCAATGTCCCAGTCGTGACGTTTTTGGACCCATTCCTTAATGCTTGCTGCCGTTTTATCACCAACAAAGGTGTAACCAAATATCCCGTGTTTCAGCCGTTCCTGCAGGGCATCCAAAACATCTTGTGGCGGCAGGAAATCCATATCTGCCACCCACATGGGCAGAACATCGTCACTCCCAAACACCGTCTTCGTCAGGTCCCATTTTACGGAGGAAGACCCTTTTCGGTTGATGATATCTTCGAATTTACTCATCAATTTGTCCCCTTTCTAAATATGTAATGCCTAATATAATCATATGATGTAATCGAAAAAGATGAAAATGATTTGTTTATCCTTATAGCGGATCGTGTAGATTTAACATCTAACATAAAAAAGGGACTTCTCCCTACGTTTCAGATATGAGCGTTTGGGAAAGTCCTTTTTTGTATAGCGACTGTGTCTGAGAATCCTCTTTAATTCCTTCAAGAGGGGCGGTTACAAATTGATGAATGTGTTCCAAGACTTCTTCAGGCTTCTCTTCAGGGACGAGATGGCCTGTTTCTTCTAAAACAACCAGCCTTGAGTTCGGGATATCCTGTTTCAGCTTATGTCCAGTGGATAAGGGGACCACTCTGTCATGTTCTCCCCAAACCAGGAGGCAAGGTGTTTGAATGTTGCGCAAATCGTTCCCCGTCAAATCTCCTTCACGATCTCGAATCATCCTCGTCAATGCCTTGAAAATATCATCTTCCAGAAATGGTTTCAGATACCCGAACATCATTTCGTCATCGATCATTTTTGAATCGTGCACAACATTTTCAAGATTATTCCGTACCCCTGAGCGTGTAAGCCAAAGTTTTACATACAGATGGAAAAAAGGAATATGACTTAGCATCATGACAGGCCACTTCATTTTCTTGAGATAGCCGGAACTGCACAGGAGAACGCCCTTTTCGACTAGGGAAGGTGCTTTTTTCATCACGTTCAGAGCGATCTGACCACCCATTGAATGACCCGTTAAGTGGACATTGCTAACATTCAAGTGGTCTAATAAGGCGATAACCGTGTTGGCCAGATTATCGTAAGAATAGATGAATCGATTATTTTTCTCGCTGTTCCCAAAGGGAGGTAGATCGATGGAAATGACATTATACTTTTCTTTCAAAAGAGGCGTAAGCCGTCTAAAGCTAAAGGTTGATGATAGAAATCCATGAAGAAGGACGAAGGTTTTCGTGGCTGCAGGATGCTGATGATGTTCAAAATAAACATTGGCTCCATTCACCTGAACCACCTTTGCAAAATCCTGTTCTTGCATACTTCGTCACTCCTCTCTACTAGTTTACAGATATTTTACCCCGATTTCTGCATTTAACACCCCGATTCAAAAGTTGTCTCATATCCAATTGTAATTATGGATGTAATGGGGAAAATAGACTTAAAGTGAGGATGCCTCTTTTCATAACAGTTACTTCTGATATAATAAAAACATTTAGTGGTGATGAGGAGGAAGCAGAATGCAACTAAGAGAAATGGAGCTTGATTTAGTAAGGATTTTACAGAAAGATGCCAGGATTTCCACAGAGAATATAGCGAAAATGCTTCAAGTAACAACAGAGGAAATAGAGAATGCGATTGAAAGGCTTGAAAAAGACAATGTTCTTGTGAGATACAGTACCGTTGTGGATTGGTCCAAAGTAGAAGGTCATGAAGGGGTAACGGCGATGATCGATGTAAAAGTGGCTCCGAAAAGGGGAGTGGGATTCGATGAAGTGGCCCATCGTATTTATCGTTACAAAGAAGTGAAAAGTGTTTATCTAATGTCTGGGGCATATGACCTTTCTGTAACGGTGGAGGGCCGAACAATGCATGAAGTTGCTACATTCGTTTCTGAAAAACTATCTACTCTGGATTCCGTTTTATCTACAACAACTCATTTTCAATTGAAGAAATACAAACATGACGGCACCATCTTTGGTGATCATGGTGAAGATAAACGAATTGTGGTGTCTCCATGAAAACAAAGACATCTTACATATCTCAATCTGTGAAAAACTTAAAGCCTTCCGGTATCCGGAAATTCTTTGATTTGGCAGCAAATATGGAAGGGGTCATTTCGTTAGGGGTTGGGGAACCGGATTTCATTACCTCCTGGACGGTGAGGGAAGCTGCGATTCTTTCCTTGGAGCAAGGCTATACCTCATATACAGCGAACGCAGGCCTACTGGAACTCCGGGAGAAGATTGCCGCGTATATGAAAGAGGGCTACTCCGTAGACTACGATCCTAAAGATGAGATCATTGTGACGGTCGGTGCCTCTCAAGCCCTTGATATCAGTATGCGGGCAATCATTGATCAAGGAGATGAGGTCATTGTGGTGGAACCTGGCTTCGTTTCCTATGTACCTCTTGTTCAATTGGCAGGTGGAGTAGCTGTAACGGTCGGAACCAAGCCGGAAAATGACTTTAAAGTCACAGCCGAAGAACTCGAAGCAGCCATCACTCCGCGTACAAAAGCCGTCTTATTATGTTCTCCTAATAATCCAACGGGGACGGTCCTTGAAAGAGAGAACCTGGAAGAATTAGCAGAGGTGATTCGGAAGCATGATCTAGTTGTCCTTTCAGATGAAATATACTCTGAGCTTGCTTATGATCATCGCCACGTGTCCATTGCTTCTTTAAAGGACATGAGAAAAAGAACCCTCGTAATCAATGGATTCTCAAAAGGGTTTGCCATGACGGGCTGGAGACTGGGGTTTATTTGTGCTCCTGAAGAAATCGCTTCATCCTTACTTAAAATTCATCAATACGCCATGATGTGTGCGTCAACCCTTGCTCAGCATGCTGCTGTGGAGGCACTCGATAAAGGGATGGAAGATGTGATGGAAATGAAGAGAAGCTATCGTCATCGACGACACTATTTTGTTGACTCCCTAAATGAGCTCGGATTGACCTGCCACACCCCAGGAGGAGCATTCTATGCTTTTCCTTCCATTAAAAAAACAGGAATGTCTTCAGAGGAATTTGCTGAAAAGCTTCTTTTGGAAGAAAAAGTTGCGGTTGTACCCGGTAATGTGTTCGGTAAAGGTGGAGAAGGATATATTCGTTGTTCTTATGCCTCAAGTATGGAGCAACTGCAGGAAGCCGTGAAACGGATGAAGCGGTTTGTTGAGAATCATAGTTAGAAAATGAAGGGTGCCAGGCACAAAAGAACACATTTGTGCCTGGCACCTTTTATTTGGGCAAAAAAAATAGGACGATAAAATATCGTCCAACAAATGAAAACAAAAGGGGGAATACTTAGAAAGCTTATTTTCAGTATGACCCCTTTTTTCACTATCTATACATTATTTCATAAAAAGTTTTTAGCTTTCGCTCTTTTCATATTTCAGTTCATACATCATTTGCATCACACGCAGGAAATCTTTTTCAGAGAATTCCTTTGCCTTACGGAGGATCAGCTTTGTTCTTTTGGGCCCCAACTCTTTGATCAGTTGCTCCATTTCAGCGTCAACCCCTGTTGGAGAATGATCTTTCACTTCCCGTTCCAACAGTTCAGAAGCAGGTATATCAAGTACAGTAGAAAGCTTTAGAATCGTTTGTGTATCGGGAATCTGAAGATCGGATTCATACTTTTCAATCGTCTTTGTGCCTAGTCTGGCCCTTAAAGCAAGCTCCTGTTGAGATAGTTTGCGCTCTTCGCGGACCCGTTTTAAATTCTCACCAAAGTGTGACATGCTTAATTCCCTCCCCATAGAATACCTTCCTTATATCTACAGTTTATCACCATATGGAAAAAAATAGCCCGCATTCTCGTGAACAAAATGTTAAAAATAAAAGGTCCGTCTTCAGTGACGGACCTCTCATTTAAGATATGAAAACAAGTATAATGGCTACTGGTACGATGTAGCGCAAAAGAAAGATCCAGCTGTTGAACAGGGCCGGTGATATAGACGAACCAGATTGGATTTCGCTCCATACATCTTCTCGCTTTAATCGGTAGGAGACGAAAATACTAATCAATAATGCCCCGATCGGCAATCCAAAATTACTCGTAATATAATCGGCAAAGTCAAAGAAGTTCTTTCCTTGAATGAGGAAATCTCCGAATACACCAAATGAAAGGGCACTTGGAATACCTGCAAAAAATACAAGGATTCCTATTAACCATGTAAATGGCTTTCGTTTCGATTGATTCCCTTTCGACAGGGCAGCGACTCCGATTTCAAGAATGGAGAAAGCAGAAGTCAGGGTTGCAAACAACAGTAAAATCAGGAACACTGTTAAGAAAATGCCACCAAATGCAATTTCATTAAACACGGCTGGTAGAACTACAAAGGCAATTCCCGGTCCTTCATCCGGTTGAAAACCAAGGGCATACACAGCAGGAAAAATGACCAATCCTGCCAATAATGAAATAAAGATATTTAACCCGGATACACTGATGGCGGATCTTGGCATGCTGTCCTCTTTTGAAAGATAGGATGCATACGTCACCATGACAGAAAGTCCAACCGTAAGTGCAAAGAACGCTTGTCCTAACGCAAGTAAAACCGTTTCCCCATTTAAATAGCTCCAGTCAGGCAATAACAGGAAGCGGACACCTTCCATCGAACCTTCCAAGGTAAGGGACCTGATCACTAAAATAATAAATAAGATAAATAATGCCGGCATCATATAACGGCTTGCCCGTTCAATCCCTTTTTGAATCCCGCCTTGTACGACAAGTATTGTAATGACAATAAAGAGGAATTGTGCAATCAGTACTTCTTTTGGATTTGCAATGATACTCTCGAATAAGATTCCGTACTCCTCTTGAGATTTCCCGATTAATGAGCCTGTCACACTCCGGGCCAAATAAGAAAGGATCCATCCGCCTACAACACTGTAAAAGGACAATATGATAAAAGAAACAACCGTTCCTAAATATCCGATCCAATGCCAATAAGAATGAGGTGCCAATTTTTTATAGGAAGTAATGGCGTCGGCTCCCGCCCGTCTTCCGATGACAAACTCTGCCAGAAGAATGGGTGCACCGATCAAAACGGTGAAAAGGATAAAGAGTAAGAAGAAGACCCCCCCTCCATTTGCACCTGCCATATACGGGAATTTCCAAATGGCACCGAGCCCTATAGCAGAACCGGCAGCCGCCAAAATGAATCCAATCTTAGAAGTCCATTGTTCTTTTTTGGCCAAGATTAAGATCCTCCTTTCGAAAAAATAAGATTTTTCAATCGTACTATGTTTTACACCCTCTGTACACCGGATTTTTAAATTTTCAATATATATGAAATATGGGGGTGAATGCCATCAAATAAGTGTTAGGGAACAAATATGGCCACATGTATTTCCATTTATTATGTGTGAAAACGTTTGAAAACATTACAATTTACCTAATATCTAGAAAAGTAGTCAAAAACATGATGAATGGGCTGGAAATTTCTCTTCTATGTAGTATACTAATTGTAACAAAACGTTCACAAATTATTCTTTTTTTCGCCATAATTGAAAGCGTTTACTACCGGATTGGAGGAATTTTAATATGGATGTATTTCTTGTATATCTTTTTATCGCAACGGCTACCCCGCTATTTCTTTGGATTGAACATCGTAAGTGGGCGGTTCTTCATATCCCATTTGTTATAGCCTTATGGGCAGCATTTATTTATTACGTAGCCGTTCCGGAACTTGGAGGATGGGGACATGTGACCTTGTGGAGCCTGTTTGTTGCAAACCTTGCATTCGCCCATATTGCAGCCTTCATGCTATATGCCTTGCCATTTATTCAAAAGCAACGAAAGAAGAAATCAATCACTGTAAAGAATTAGTCTGATCCAATTAGAATTGGGTTAGGCTTTTTTTGTTCTATTTTAAAAGAATGGATTCAATGGTAAATAAATGAAACAAAATCCACTTTATGATCGTTACATAAATGAAAGCCATCGAAGGGAAAGGGGGAAGACGCGAGTGGAAAATGAGCACTTGATCGAACGTGCGAAAAAAGGAGATCTGCAGGCATATAGCCATTTAATCACATATTATTCTCCCATCGTTGAACGGTTTGCCTATCAGATGGGGAATTCTATCGCTGATATACCAGATATCACCCAGGAAGTGTTCATTCGTGTATACAGGTTTCTAGACGGGTTCTCTTATGCGAAGTTTACAACCTGGCTTTATAAAATCACTTTAAATGTGTCGAGGGACTTTAAACGAAAAGAAAATCAGCTTACCAATCGAGTGAAAAAAATCGGGAATGAACCTACAGAAAACGTCATTACGCCTCAAGAACGTATCCTGAGGCAGGAAGAGGATCGTATGCTCCACGAATGCATTCAAAAACTGGATGGTAAATATCAAATACCAATCATCCTCTTTTATTTTCATGAAAAGAAGTATGAAGAAATGGCTGAAATACTGTCAATCAATTTATCTACTGTCAAAACAAGACTTTTAAGGGGGAAAAACCTCTTGAAAAAAGAACTGGAAGAGGCTGAAAAAAGGGAGGGAAGATTGAATGGATGACAAGATGCTTGAAAAACGCATGGAATTATTGAATCAATCGTATAAGAAAATTCCGGATCAGACCAATCCCTCAGACATTATACAAGCCATAAAACAAGAAGGGAAATCCCAAAAGAAGCGAACACTTATTCATTGGCCATACGTTGCAAGTTTCATTGGTGTACTTCTGATCGGTGCGGTTCTCATCCTGCAGCTTACAATGGATGAACCAGGAAGACAGAATGGGAATCAAGCCGATTTTGCCGGTGAGTCAGACCAACGACTTCAAAGGGAAATAGAAGATGCGAAAGCTCAATATGATTTAAGGAAGACTCAAGCAATGGAGCGGCTCGGGTTCACGGAAGGCATATTTAATTCGACTGTGATCGCCCGGGATGCAGGGAGGCACCTCACATATATCGAGTCCATTTCAAAGCGGGACTTCACAAATGAAAGAAAAGTGGAGTGGGTCCAGAGAGCGAGTGAGGAGTTGGATCAGATATTGGCTACTCCTGATGTGATGATGAAAAATCTGAAAGCTCCTTTAACGAAGGAAGAAGCAGAAGTATGGGTGAATGATTTTATTAAAAAGGAACAAGATATCTTCCCGCTATATGAGGACGAGTTAAATGAGTATAGTGAATATTGGAAGCCTCATGTTGAGAATGGAGAGTTCAATATGAAGGAGTTCAACCATATGAAAAACGACTATCCCCCCAAACTATGGTTGTTACGGGATGGATTATTCAATAATGCAGTTAAGCTATCGTATAACAGTGGGACGGACCGGCTTGAAACTACATTGGATGTGGAGTACTTCAGGATGATCACGAATCGTGAAGCCTTACCGGAAGGATATGAATTGTATATGATTACCCGTTTTGATCCAGTCATTAAAGCAGGTGAATTTACAGGAACATGGAAAGAAGCAGCTGATCGCCTGATGGACTACGAAAAGATATTAAAGGAACTGCCGGATAACTCAAGGTTCAGGGAAGAAGTGAAGCATGAATACGACCTTCTCTATCAATACTTTACAGATGGAAATGTGTATCAGCCCATCTTTGATGAAAGTGATGAATTAAAATCACATGTTGAAGAAACCTATCGATATATACTGAAAGAGTACCCAGATTACACAACATCCCTCCATCTGAAAGAAGTATATGAGGAGTTAAGACGCGTAAATTTCGTTAAGCCAGATCGTTGGGTTCAGACGACACCGGTCATTTTGTCTTCAGAGACAGAAGAATTATATAAAGATTAATAAAGTGTGCTAAGTTTACACTGTTTTAATAATTTTAATAATTGGGAAACATAACTAGTGAGAAAGCAATTATAGGTGAAAAGTTGAAGGGAAATGGAGCTTGTATCATAGGTTTAATAGAATAAACTTTTGCCGAATCCCGGATTCTATGATATAATCTACAATTGCGTGTAAAGACGAAAAATAATATATATACTAGGAGTGTTACCATGACTACAAAATTCGAAACAGGAACTGTTGTAACAGGTAAAGTTACAGGCATTCAACCATACGGTGCGTTCGTTGCACTTGACGAAGAAACACAAGGATTAGTTCATATCTCTGAAATCACTCACGGCTTTGTTAAAGACGTTAGCGAGCACCTTTCAGTAGGCGACGAAGTAAAGGTTAAAGTACTATCAGTGGATGAAGCAGCTGGTAAAATCAGCCTTTCTATCCGTGCTACAGAGGAAGCTCCTCCAGCACCACAAGCAAAACCTGCAGCAGCGAAAAAACCTCGCCGTCAAGGTCAAGGCAGTGTAAAGCAAGCAAACGAAGAAACAACACCAGCTGGCTTTAACACTCTTAAAGACAAGCTTGAAGAGTGGATCGAGCAATCAGAACGTGAAGATCTAATCAAGAAATAATACAATTATTAAGAAGACTGCCTTTCTTTAAGGGCGGTCTTTTTTTGATTCTTTTCGTTAAGTTTATTGCTACTTTTTTCCTAAAAAATTATCGTGAATTAACGAAAAATAAAGAATTTTTTAACAATACACTTGTCCGTACCTCATAAATGACCTATAATAACAATGAAAGCGCTTAATTAACAGAAAAATACATAAATACAGGAGGATCTTAGATGCTTTATAATAATCCGAATACTGAAGGTTCATTGGTACAATTTAAAGACAAGTATGAGAACTTTATTGGTGGAGAATATGTGCCGCCAGCAAGTGGAGAATACTTTGAAAATGTATCACCTGTAACAGGGAAAGTTTTCACGAAAATTGCCCGTTCAAACAAAGAGGATGTCGAAAAGGCATTAGATGCAGCACATGCAGCGAAAGACGCATGGGGTAAAACCTCTGCTACGGAAAGATCTATTATTTTAAATAAAATCGCGGATCGTATGGAAGAAAACTTAGAAATGCTTGCTGTAGCCGAAACATGGGATAATGGTAAGCCGATTCGTGAAACATTAGCGGCAGACTTACCCCTTGCGATTGACCACTTCCGTTATTTCGCCGGATGTATCAGAGGCCAGGAAGGATCTCTTGGTGAGATTGATAATGATACGGTCTCATATCATTTCCATGAGCCTATCGGGGTTGTAGCCCAAATCATTCCTTGGAACTTCCCGATTCTGATGGGTGTATGGAAGATTGCCCCTGCCCTTGCTGCAGGAAACTGTGTTGTCTTGAAGCCGGCTGAGCAAACACCTGCTTCCATCATGGTCCTGATTGAACTGATTGAAGACCTGCTGCCTAAAGGTGTACTGAATGTAGTACAAGGATTTGGAGTAGAAGCAGGGAAACCACTTGCGCAAAGTAAGCGTGTTGGTAAGGTTGCCTTCACAGGTGAAACGACAACAGGTCGCCTGATCATGCAATATGCTTCTCAAAACATTATCCCTGTTACATTGGAGCTTGGTGGTAAATCACCTAATATCTTCTTTGAAGATGTAATGGATCAGGAGGATGATTTCCTGGATAAAGCAGTTGAAGGTTTCGTGATGTTTGCACTTAATCAAGGAGAAGTGTGTACATGTCCTTCAAGAGCGCTAATCCAAGAATCGATCTACGATAAGTTCATGGAGCGTGCGATCGAACGCGTGAAACAAATCAAACAGGGGAACCCGTTAGATACAGATACAATGCTGGGTGCCCAAGCTTCTCAAGAACAATTGGATAAGATTCTATCCTATATTGAAATTGGAAAAGAAGAAGGAGCGGAATTACTCATCGGTGGTGAGCGAAATTCACTGGATGGGGATCAGGAAGCCGGTTTCTATGTGAAGCCGACCGTCTTCAAAGGCAACAACAAAATGCGTATTTTCCAAGAAGAAATCTTTGGCCCTGTTGTTTCCGTTACAACATTCAAAACGAAAGAAGAAGCCCTTGAAATTGCTAATGATACTCTTTATGGACTTGGAGCAGGTGTATGGACGCGTGACATGAACACGGCTTACCGTTTCGGTAGAGAGGTTCAAGCAGGACGCGTATGGACTAACTGTTATCACCAATACCCGGCACATGCGGCATTCGGTGGATACAAAATGTCCGGTATCGGTCGTGAAAATCATAAAATGATGTTATCACACTATCAACAAACGAAGAATTTACTAGTCAGCTATAGTCCTAAAGCGTTAGGATTCTTCTAAAATGGAACAGCGACTAGAGGCAACAGAACAAGCCCTTCAACTGATTGAAACGTTAAGAGGCAAGCACGGTGCCCTCCTGTTTCATCAGTCAGGAGGATGTTGTGATGGCAGTTCTCCTATGTGTTTAAGTCAGGATGATTTGATCATCGGTGACAGTGATGTATTAGTAGGTACTGTAGCCGACTGTCCTTTTTATATGAACGAACAACAATATGAGTATTGGAAGCATTTCCGGATCATATTGGATGTAAAAGAAGGAAGGGGAGGAGTGTTCTCTTTGGAATCTACTGAAGGCGTCCGCTTTATCACGGATTCTAAATTGATCAAATCATAAACGTGAAGGTTTTGGTTCTACTCTTCCAAACTCGATAATATTTTTAGAGACAACTTATTGTATAGGTTGTCTCTTTTCTTATGCCTGATTTTATTATTTTTAATGATTACTAATTTAAAATAATTATAATTTGTGATTGACTTTCATTCTCAAATAGTTAAAATAAAATTATAATCACTTAATAATAATTATAATTTAAGGAGTGTTTTTAGTGGATAACAGAAAACTTACAACGAATCAAGGCTCCCCGATCGGCGATAACCAGAACTCGATTACAGCTGGAGAAAGAGGACCTGCACTGCTTGAAGATTATCAGCTAATTGAGAAATTGGCTCACTTCGATCGAGAACGAGTTCCTGAAAGAGTCGTTCACGCCAGAGGAGCGGGAGCGCATGGTACATTCATTACAAAAAACAGCATGAAAAAATATACAAAAGCCGCACTTTTTCAAGAAGCTGGCAAAGAAACACCTGTATTTGCCCGTTTTTCCACTGTCGTCCATGGACAGCATTCTCCTGAAACCTTACGGGATCCCCGTGGATTTGCCGTGAAATTTTATACAGAAGAAGGAAACTGGGATTTTGTGGGGAATAACCTTCCTGTCTTCTTTATTCGTGATGCTATGAAGTTCCCGGATATGGTTCATTCTTTAAAGCCGAATCCACAAACGAATATCCAAGAACCTGAGAGATATTGGGATTTCATGTCCTTGACTCCGGAATCTACCAATATGCTCCTGCATCTCTATACGGATGAAGGGATTCCAGCTAACTATAGACAAATGCGCGGATCCAGTGTGCATGCCTATAAATGGGTGAATGATGCGGGGAATACCGTGTATGTGAAGTTGAGCTGGAAACCAAAGCAAGGCATTGAGAATCTATCTTCAGAAAAAGCAGCAGAAATCCAAGGGAAAGATTTTAACCATGCAAGTCGTGATCTCTATGAATCGATTGAGAAAGGTGAATTCCCGGAATGGGATCTGTATGTTCAGGTACTGGATCCCATGGACATGGATACCTTTGATTTCGATCCTCTTGATGCAACGAAGGATTGGGCGGAGGATGACATTCCATCTCACTTTGTCGGTACGATGATTTTAAATGAAAATCCAGAAAACATCTTTGCGGAAACGGAATCAGTGGGCTTCAATCCTGGAGTGCTGGTGAACGGAATGCTTCCGTCCGAAGATAAGTTGTTACAAGGAAGATTATTCTCTTATTCAGACACACAACGTTATCGAATCGGCGCCAACTACATGCAACTCCCGATCAACTGTCCATTTGCTCAAGTGGCGAATAACCAGAGGGACGGACATATGCCATTCAAGCAGCAGACGGGCTCAGTGAACTATGAGCCGAACAGCTTCGATGATACACCGAAAGAAGTGGGGGGATATACGGAAATACATCAGCCGATGACGGGTGAAAGAGGAAGACAGAAAATCCGGAAGACAGATGATTTCGGTCAGGCTGGACGCATTTACAGAAGCTACCCGGATGAAGTGAAAGAGCAAGTAGTGAAAAATATTTCCAGTGAACTATCACAAATTAACAAAAGAATTGCATTGCGCGCAGTGTGTAATTTCTTCCGGGCGGATGTAGAGCTCGGTAAGAGGTTGGCGGAACGTATTGGGGTGGATTTGACCCCTTATTTGCAGCATATGGAATAAGTATGGATGATTGAGTACTGGTCTTTTTGTCGGTGAAGATGCACTGATGAAGGGGCTGGTGCTCTTTTATGTTTTGGGGAATTTTAGTGGGGTGTGAAGATTTAATGAAGAGGGAGAAGAAGGATTCTAAACATTGAATAGTCTTCAACAATATTTATCTGCCATATTCAGGTTTTATCTGCCGTATTCAAAATTTACGTGCCATTTATAATTTTTATCTGCCATTTTCCAAAAAAACGACAAAAATCACATACCGAAACAACCCCAATCACCCAAAAAAACAAAAAGCCACTCCCCAAAAAAGAGAAGTGACCACCACCATCAAAACGAATTCCGTTCGATCCCGTACTTCCGAATCCGATACTGCAAATTCTGCCGGCTCATTCCAAGGGACTTCGCCGTTTTGGTGATATTAAAGTCATGGTATTTCAAAGATTTTTGAATATAATAGGTTTCGGCTTCTTCTATGAAAAGCTCCAGTGGTTTGATCTCTGTTCCGGATTGGTAGAGGAACTCCGATTCATCCTGGTTTTCTTCTCCGCCAGATGTGTGGTGGATGCGTTGCCTGAAACCAAATGGAAGATGATTGAAACCGATCTCCATTTCAAAGCCAACGAGATTAAACGCTCCCTCGATGACATGCTCAAGTTCCCTCACATTGCCTGGCCAGTCATACTGCTGAAAAATATCCCATACTTCATCCGAAATCCCCTTAATACTCATGGCAAAATGGTGGTTGAATTGGTCAATGAAATAGTTCACAATCTCCGGTAAATCTTCTTTTCTCGAACGGAGAGAGGGGATGAAGATTGAAACAATGCTCAGCCTGTAATAGAGGTCCTTTAATAACCGTCCTTCTGCGATGGCGTCGATGGGATCCTCGTTCACCGTGGCCATCACCCGTACATCGTATGGAAGGTCCGTCCCTCGGGAAAAGAATTTTAATAGCTTCTCTTGGAGGGAAGGGGTTAAGGAGTTGATTTCATCGAGCAGGAGCGTTCCTCCCTGGGCTTGTTGGAAGAGGGATGGTCGGTGATCTTCCGGGTTGCTGCCTTCCCGCTCCTCATGAAACAGGATTTCTTCAAGCATATCATCACGTAATGATGAACAATTCTGGGTGATGAAGGGACGGTTGGCACGGGCGCTGTCGTTATGGATGCTTTGTGCGAAAAGTTCCTTGCCAGTCCCGATTTCACCACAGATCAACACAGGGGAAGAAGTCCTGGTCGCCCGCTTTCCGGTTTCGATAGCGTCCTTAAGACTGTGATGCTGACCGATGATGCTATCAAAGGTATATAAGCTGCTCGGACGTTTATGTATATGATCTCTCATCACTTTTTCGAGCTTGGTGATGTCCCTGGCAATTTCAATCGCTCCAATCAACACCTCATCATGAAAAATAGGGAAAGTATCGTTCATCGTCGTGATTTCGATACCGTTTATATTAAAGTAAGTTTGCTTCACATTGAGGGTTGGTTCCTTTGTGTTTAGAACTTTAAGAAGGGTACTTTCCTCTTCAGAGTGAAATTGGAAAACATCCAACAAATTTTTATCCAGGACGTCCTCAATTTCCATGCCTTCGATTTCACGCATTTTACGATTGTAGATGATGGTTCTCCCGGTAGAATCGATGACATGAACGCCTGATTCAAGATGTTCAGCGACTTTTTCGTACATATACAAACGTTTTTCGGATTCCAGCATGCTGTCTCTCTCCTCTTCATTTTTGTTAGATCTTACTGCAAAACGTATCGTCTATAGTCTTCTTTTTGTGCAAATTTTCCATCATTTTGTTGTTTGTTTTATGACTTAGTAGCAAAGGAATTCGCAAAAAGAGTGGAATTATAAAAAATTATAAAAAAACTCTTGAAAAACGCAACTATCTTTTGCATTATTATAAGTGTAAGGGTTTTCTAAATGCAAATATTTTTTGCATACCTGTTAACTAACCTCGTCACTAGAGGATGAATAAAAAATCTTTGTTTAAAGGGGGAAGTGCCCAAATGATTCCTTACAAACACGAACCGTTTACAGATTTCTCAGAGAAAGAGAATCAGAAAGAATTTAATGAAGGTCTAAAGGTAGTAGAAAGTTACTTAGGTCAAGACTATCCATTAGTGATTGGCGGAGAGCGGGTAACAACTGATGATAAACTGGTTTCTGTAAACCCAGCAAACAAAGAAGAGATCATCGGACGTGTATCAAAAGCAAATCAGGATTTAGCTGAAAAAGCGATGAATGTTGCCTTTGATACATTCCAAACTTGGCGTAAAGTGAAGCCTGAAACTCGCGCAGATATCCTTTTCCGCGCTTCCGCTATTGTTCGTCGTCGTAAGCATGAGTTCTCTGCTTTATTAACCAAAGAAGCAGGTAAACCATGGAATGAAGCAGATGCTGATACAGCAGAAGCAATCGACTTTATGGAGTATTATGCTCGTCAAATGCTTCGTTTGAAAGATGGGTTCCCTGTTGAAAGCCGTCCAGGTGAATATAATCAATTCAACTACATTCCATTAGGAGTCGGAGTTGTCATCTCACCTTGGAATTTTGCCTTTGCGATCATGGCTGGTACAGCAGTAGCAGCAATCGTTACGGGTAACACGGTTCTTCTTAAACCAGCTTCAACGACTGCTGTTGTGGCAGCGAAATTCATTGAAGTATTAGAAGAAGCAGGTCTTCCGAAAGGGGTAATCAACTACGTTCCTGGAAGTGGGGCTGAAGTTGGTGATTACCTGGTTGATCATCCAAAGACACGTTTTATTTCATTCACAGGTTCTCGTGACGTTGGTATCCGTATCTACGAAAGAGCAGCAAAAGTGAACCCGGGTCAAAAATGGCTGAAACGCGTTATCGCTGAAATGGGCGGTAAGGATACAATCGTTGTGGATAGTGAAGGAGATCTTGAATTAGCGGCTAAATCAATCGTTGCTTCTGCATTCGGATTCTCCGGACAAAAATGTTCTGCTTGTTCACGTGCCGTGGTTGTAGAAGATGTTTACGATCAAGTACTTGAGCGTGCAGTGGAATTAACGAAAGAATTAACAGTTGGAGATCCTACAGACCGTGATAACTTCATGGGTCCTGTGATCGACCAGGCGTCATTCGATAAAATCATGAGCTATATTGAAATCGGTAAAGAAGAAGGTAAGTTAATGATTGGTGGAGAAGGGGATAATTCAAAAGGCTTCTTCGTAAAACCAACGATCTTTGCTGATCTTGATGCGAATGCTCGCTTGATGCAAGAAGAAATCTTCGGACCGGTTGTCGCATTCTCGAAAGCAAAAGACTTTGATCATGCACTTGAGATCGCGAATAACACAGACTACGGTTTAACAGGTGCAGTCATCACCAATAACCGTGCGAAGATCGAACAGGCTCGTGAAGATTTCCATGTTGGGAACCTTTACTTCAATAGAGGCTGTACAGGAGCAATCGTTGGCTACCAACCATTTGGTGGATTCAACATGTCGGGTACCGACTCCAAAGCGGGCGGACCGGATTATCTTCTGCTTCACCTTCAAGCAAAAACAACATCAGAAACACTTTAAGGGTATGAAAACGGGAAGGAGCCTTTGTTGACAGGGGCTCCATCCTTGTAGATAACATTTTTTTCATTACGTAAGGAGGAATCTATATGACAGTAAGTACTTATTCGATTATTGAACAAACAGAAAAATATGGTGCAAAAAATTATCACCCACTTCCAATCGTTATTTCAGAAGCGGAGGGTGTATGGGTTAAAGATCCAGAAGGCAATAAGTATATGGATATGCTTAGCGCTTATTCAGCAGTCAACCAGGGACATCGCCATCCAAAAATCATCCAGGCGTTAAAAGATCAAGCAGACCGTGTGACACTGACGTCACGTGCGTTCCACAACGACCAATTAGCCCCTTGGTATGAGAAGATTTGTAAGATGGCTGGTAAAGACATGGCTCTTCCAATGAATACAGGTGCCGAGGCAGTGGAAACGGCGATCAAGACAGCTCGCCGCTGGGCGTATGATGTGAAGGGGGTTGCTGAAAATAGTGCGGAAATCATCGCGTGTAACGGGAACTTCCACGGAAGAACGATGACAGCTGTTTCCCTATCTTCAGAAGAAGAATACAAGCGTGGTTTCGGACCGATGCTTCCAGGAATCAACTTGATTCCATACGGTGATCTGGAGGCGTTAAAAGAAGCCATCACTCCAAATACAGCCGCTTTCCTTATCGAACCAATCCAGGGGGAAGCAGGGATCGTATTTCCTCCTAAAGGATTCATGAAAGCAGCACACGAATTATGTAAAGAAAACAACGTTCTATTCATTGCAGACGAAATTCAGGCAGGGCTTGCCCGCTCAGGGAAGATGTTTGCATGTGAGTGGGAAGATGTTGATCCTGACATGTACATTTTAGGAAAAGCACTTGGAGGCGGAGTGTTCCCGATTTCATGTGTTGTGGCCAATGAAGAAGTATTAGGCGTATTCAACCCTGGCTCCCACGGTTCTACTTTCGGAGGGAATCCAATGGCATGTGCGGTTTCTGTCGCATCACTGGATGTATTGATCGATGAAAACCTGGCAGAGCGTTCTCTTCAAATGGGAGAATACTTTATGAGTAAACTTCGTGAGATAGATAATCCTATGATTAAGGAAGTTCGTGGTAGCGGATTATTTATCGGAGTGGAACTGAAAGAACCAGCCCGTAAATACTGTGAACAACTGAAAGAAGAAGGGCTGCTTTGTAAAGAAACACATGATACAGTCATTCGTTTTGCTCCACCACTTGTCATCTCACAAGAAGACCTGGATTGGGCAATCGAAAGAATCAAAAAAGTATTGTCTTAATTCCAGCTGGAGTTAAAAGTTTTTTTCTTAAATCGACTGGAATAGGCATGAAAATAAAAATTATTTCTTTCCCCAGTCAATGGTTAAAGATACGGTAATATGTTACAATTACAACGTTTCAGATCACATAATAAAGAGGCGAATGTTTACAATGGGAGAAAACCTTAATCTGTTTACTTCTACACAGCATGTCATCAATGATGCTTTATCCAAGCTAGGGTATACGGAAGAAATGTATGAACTTCTGAAAGAGCCGATTCGTATGTTGACCGTTCGTATCCCGGTTCGAATGGACGATGGCAGTATCAAAGTATTTACGGGCTACCGTGCACAACATAACGACGCAGTCGGACCTACCAAGGGTGGAGTACGATTCCATCCTGAAGTGGATGAAGAGGAAGTAAAGGCTTTATCCATGTGGATGAGCTTGAAATGCGGTATTGTTGATTTACCATACGGTGGAGGAAAAGGCGGGATCATCTGTGATCCAAGAACGATGTCTTTCACTGAACTGGAAAAGCTAAGCCGCGGCTATGTTCGTGCCATCAGTCAAATTGTTGGCCCTACAAAGGATATACCGGCACCAGATGTATACACAAACTCACAGATCATGGCTTGGATGATGGATGAATACAGCCGTCTTCGTGAAAATGATTCACCAGGATTCATTACAGGAAAACCGATTGTTCTTGGTGGTTCCCAAGGTCGTGAAAAGGCAACAGCTCAAGGTGTTACAATCTGTATTGACCAAGCTGCAAAGAAACGTGGCATCGACATCAAAGGTGCACGCGTCGTCATCCAAGGTTTTGGAAATGCCGGCAGTTTCTTAGCAAAGTTCATGCACGATGCCGGTGCAAAGGTCATCGCCATATCCGATGCCCATGGTGCCCTTCATGATCCGGCTGGTTTGGATATTGATTATCTGTTAGATCGTCGAGATAGCTTCGGTACAGTAACGACTCTATTTGAAAACACGATTTCAAATAAGGAATTATTGGAGCTTGAGTGTGACATTCTTGTTCCGGCAGCGATTTCAAACCAAATCACTGAAGAGAATGTCTATGATATTAAAGCATCCATTGTGGTAGAAGCTGCAAACGGTCCGACTACCTTTGAAGCAACTCGAATTCTTTCTGAAAGAGGAATCCTGCTTGTACCAGACGTACTAGCAAGTGCTGGTGGAGTAACGGTTTCATATTTCGAATGGGTTCAGAATAATCAGGGGTATTATTGGACGGAAGAAGAAGTAAACGAGAAGCTTCATGCTAAACTTGTCGAAGCTTTCAACAATGTATATGAAACATCTCAGAATCGTCGAGTGAATATGCGACTCGCCGCATACATGGTCGGCGCACGCAAAATGGCTGAAGCCTCTAGATTCAGAGGTTGGGTGTAACGATCGCATAAAATAAGAACGTATTCTCAATATATTGGGGATACGTTCTTTTTTCGGTTTGTAAAGGAATTTTCTAGTTGGTATCGAAATGATTAGAGAGCATCGATTCTGGGTAAAATCATTGAAATTGACATCGGATGAGAATCATCATACGATATTTAGGTTCTTATGTTTAAACTATTAAACATTAACGTTTTGGAGGGATTCATGTGTCAACTGAAATGATTATAGAGGAAGCTTCTCTTGAAGCGGTTGAATCAACACTTCAACATCATAAGCATTTTTTTAAGTCCGGGGTTACGCGGCCACTACAATATAGAAAAGACTTGTTAGAGAAGTTCTCAGCAGTCATAAAAAATCATGAAGCAGAAATCATCGATGCGTTGAAAAAAGATTTAAATAAATCCGAAATGGAAACGTATGCGACAGAAATCGGAATCCTGCTTGAAGAAATTCGATTCGTTCTGAAGAATATCGACGAATGGGCAGAACCTAAAAAGGTAAAAACGGCGAAAACACATATTGGCTCGAAAGCCTATACTGTCCCGGAGCCTTATGGGGTTACACTGATCATCGCACCTTGGAATTACCCGATCCAACTTGCACTGGCCCCTGTCATTGGAGCGATAGCAGCCGGGAATACAGCCATCATTAAACCGTCAGAACTAACTCCTTCTACATCTGCTTTATTAGCGGAAATGATCAATATTCATTTTGACCCAAGACAGCTTTTCGTGATTGAAGGAGGAGTGGAGACGACACAGCATCTCCTGAAACAGCCATTCGATTATATTTTCTTTACCGGGAGCGTTCCAGTCGGAAAAGTAGTGATGGAATCAGCGGCAAAGCAGTTGATTCCTGTCACTCTTGAATTGGGCGGGAAAAGTCCGTGTATCGTGGATGAAACGGCTGAAATTCCTCTGGCTGCAAAGCGTATCGCATTCGGGAAAGTAACGAATGCCGGACAAACGTGTATTGCACCTGACTACCTATTTATTCATAAAAGCAAGAAAGATGAATTTATCACTGAATTTAAAAAAACGGTCATTGAATTTTATGGAACAGAACCATTAAAGAGTGAAAAATTTGGTCGGATTGTAAATGAGCGTCATTTCAATCGTTTAACAAGCTACTTGGAAGAGGGAGAAATCCTCTTAGGGGGAAATGTGGATTCTGGGAGCTTAAAAATAGAACCGACTTTAATGAAGCCGAGAGACTTTACTGTACCGGTGATGCAGGATGAGATATTCGGCCCGGTTTTCCCAGTCATAGAATATGAGGAGCTTGATGAAGTCATTGATTTTGTAACAGAGCGGCCGAAACCGTTGGCCCTTTATTTGTTTACTAGCAATCCAATTACAGAAGAGAGAATCAACAAATCGATTTCCTATGGTGGCGGTTGTGTAAATGATACACTTATGCACATCGTTACACCATATCTTCCTTTTGGAGGAGTAGGGGAGAGTGGGATTGGGAATTACCATGGAGAATCAAGCTTCTCAACCTTCTCACATTACAAAAGCATCTTAAAACAGACGACGAAGTTTGACTTAAGCTTCCGTTATCCAAGTGGAAGATTTGGTATGCAGATCATTAAGAAGTTATTGAAATAAGAAAGGTGACCCAGAGGATGGGTCACCTTTGACTTTTTAAGCGAGGGATTGAAGTGTAATCCTCGTTAATTTTGATGCTGCTTGAGCATCATTTATCTTGTTGGTTCAGTATGAGGTTCTCTTTCAAGCTCTTCAGTTGGTTTGAATAACAGTCCAAGATTAATTAGACCGGCAATACCAACTAAACCGTATATGATACGGGATAGAGCGGCATCTTGACCACCAAAGATGGCTGCAACAAGATCGAATTGAAAGAAGCCGATAAGTCCCCAGTTCACAGCACCAATAATGGTAAGAACCAAAGCAATACGTTGAATTGTACTCATGTTGTTTTCCTCCTTATTGAATGGCTCATCTATAAGTTTCCCATTGCGCTTATTCCTATTCAGTTTGACTGCTACAAAATTTCCTTATGCAAGTTCTTTGCATTTTGGGGATGATATATTCGATAATAGGAAATGTGTTGTAGACATTTTGGGTAACGAAATAGTTCGGCCCTTATAAAATACAAGGAGGTAACAAATAATGAATGAATTTACTTTTTATAATCCAACCAAATTGATTTTTGGAAAAGGGCAAGTAGAACAACTGAAAGAATTGGTACCTCAATATGGTAAAAAAGTGCTTGTCGTGTATGGTGGCGGAAGCATTAAGCGTAATGGGTTATACGATCAGGTAATGTCAGTATTGAAAGATATTGATCGCGAAGTATTCGAACTTTCCGGAGTAGAACCGAATCCACGTCTTTCCACAGTCAGACGAGGTGTAGAGATAAGTAAAGAAAATAATATTGAATTTATTTTAGCTGTCGGTGGAGGAAGTGTCATCGACTGTACAAAAGCAATTGCTGCTGGTGCAAAATATGATGGTGATGCATGGGATCTCGTAACGAAGAAAGCTTTTGCAAAAGAAGCTCTTCCATTCGGAACAGTCCTGACTCTTGCAGCGACCGGCTCTGAAATGAATGCGGGATCTGTTATCACGAATTGGGAAACGAATGAGAAATATGGTTGGGGCAGCCCGGTGACATTCCCGCAATTCTCTATCTTGGATCCGGTAAATACCTTCACAGTACCGAAAGATCAAACAATCTACGGAATGGTGGACATGATGAGTCACGTGTTTGAACAGTATTTCAATAATGCAACCAACACACCTCTACAAGACCGTATGTGTGAGTCCGTTCTGACTACGGTTATTGAAACAGCTCCGAAGTTGCTAAATGATCTTGAAAACTATGAGCTGCGTGAGACGATTCTGTACTCTGGAACAATTGCCCTTAATGGAATGCTGCAAATGGGTTACAACGGTGACTGGGCCAGTCATAACATTGAACATGCTGTGTCGGCTGTATACGACATCCCACATGCAGGTGGACTCGCGATTCTATTCCCTAACTGGATGAAGCATAACCTGAAAGTGAATCCTTCGCGATTTGCTCAACTGGCAGAACGAGTATTCAATGTCGACCCTGCCGGTAAGTCAGAAGAGGAAGTGGCACTGGAAGGAATCGAAAAGCTTCGTGAATTCTGGACGAGCATCGGAGCCCCGTCCCGCTTAGCAGACTATGATATCGACGACAGTCAACTGGACCTGATGGCCGACAAAGCGATGGTGAACGGCGAATTCGGTAACTTCAATAAATTAAACAAAGACGACGTTCTTGCTATATTAAAAGCATCTCTTTAAAACGATATTGGGAGGGACGGACCTTGAACAAGGTCCGTCCCTCTTTATTGGTTTGTACGCCAATAATTAGGGGAATATAAGCGGGTGAGAACAGATGTTGAAAAAAGTTTTCAATGCACACGCTTACATAGAGGGAGCTTTCTTGATTCTCGGGTCAGCTTTCGATAAAGTGAGATAGAAGAAAATATTTTAATCGGAGGATGGTTATGACACACATTCGTTTTGATTATTCAAAAGCGTTATCTTTTTTTGGAGAACACGAACTTACATACTTAAGTGATGCCGTTAAGGTTGCTCATCACTCGTTACATGAACAAACAGGTGCAGGAAACGAGTTCCTGGGATGGATCGACCTTCCTGTTGAGTACGATAAAGAAGAATTTTCCCGTATTCAGAAATCAGCGGAGAAAATTAAAAGTGATTCCGATGTGCTTCTTGTCATCGGGATTGGTGGATCTTACTTGGGTGCCCGTGCGGCGATTGAAATGCTGAACCACAGCTTTTACAATGCTCTTCCGAAAGAAAAGCGTTCCACTCCACAGGTCCTGTTTGTTGGACAAAACATCAGCTCCACATACATGAGAGACTTAATGGACCTTCTTGATGGAAAAGACTTCTCTATCAATGTGATTTCGAAGTCCGGTACTACGACTGAACCAGCAATAGCTTTCCGTATCTTCCGAAAAATGCTGGAAGAAAAGTACGGGGTGGAAGAGGCTCGCAAACGCATCTATGCCACAACGGATAAATCGAAGGGTGCCCTTAAAACATTGGCATCTGACGAAGGCTATGAAACATTCGTTGTTCCTGATGATATCGGCGGTCGCTATTCTGTTCTGACAGCAGTTGGACTGCTTCCGATTGCTGTAAGCGGAGTGGAAATCGAGACGATGATGAACGGCGCTGCTCAGGCCCGTGAGGATTTCAGCAAATCTGAGCTTACAGAGAATCCTGCTTATCAATATGCTGCGGTACGTAATGCGCTATATAATAAAGGAAAAACAATCGAAATGCTCATTAACTATGAGCCTGGTTTACAATACTTTTCTGAATGGTGGAAACAGCTGTTTGGAGAAAGTGAAGGGAAAGACCAAAAAGGAATTTATCCTTCTTCAGCTAACTTCTCAACAGATCTTCATTCTCTTGGACAATATGTTCAAGAAGGACGCCGTGACATTTTTGAAACAGTCATCAAGGTTTCAGAGCCACGTCATGAGCTGAAAATCGAGAAGGCTGACAGTGATTTGGACGGCTTAAACTATTTAGCTGGTGAAACGGTTGATTTTGTAAACAACAAAGCGTTTGAAGGGACACTGCTCGCCCATACAGATGGTGGCGTACCAAACCTGATAGTGGAAATCCCTGCGATGGATGCATACACATTCGGTTACCTGGTGTACTTCTTCGAGAAAGCATGTGCGATGAGTGGATATCTACTTGGTGTGAATCCATTTGATCAACCCGGAGTGGAAGCATACAAAGTAAATATGTTCGCCCTTCTTGGAAAACCAGGCTTTGAAGAGAAGAAAGCGGAGCTTGAAAAACGCCTTAAATAAGGAAAGAGCACTGAGGGAAATCTCAGTGCTCTTTTTACATTTTTCTTTCACTTTAGGAGAAACTATCCCTAAAAGAAAGGGGATGGATCCACGTGATTGAGCTTTCATCTAACATTGAAGGACAGCATTATCAACTGTATAAGCTTGAACAGCTATTAAAGCCGCTGGGATATTCGATAGGTGGCAATTGGGATTATGATCATGGCTATTTCGATTACAAAATTGATGATGAAGTGGGCTATCAGTATTTGAGAGTACCGTTTACGTCTGTTGACGGGCAATTGGATTCAAGGGGGGCAACCGTTGAATTCGGTAAGCCGTTCCTTCTCTCACATAAATACAAGCGTGGCTTGGACGATTACGCATCAACCGGAACATTCTCAGGCTCAGTCAATCAATTTTCCGAACCACAAGATCCTGATGCAAGCTTCCCGGAAGAATATATTGAAGTTGGTAAAGAACTTGTAAAAGAGCTGGAGAACGTTTTATTCTCTAGTTAGAGATCACAAGCAGTTCATCCGTTTCTTCAACCAAAGTCGTCAAAGGAGGATTCACAGTCGTGTTTTCTCCTTTTTTTATGCCTAAAAGGATAATATTGTTCTTTAAAAGATTTGTACTTAAAGAATGAAAGCTCTTATTGATGTGTTCTTCTGAAACAGGTATCAGCTTTAAATTGTTTCCTTTTAAATGATTCAATAATTTCAAGATGGTTTTAGACATCCCTTGAGAAATGATACTGTTCATCATCACATAGCTTGTTTGCATATTCGTTTGAATCACTTCATCGGCTCCTGCCCGCTCGGCATTGGCCACTTGATCCTTCTGGAGGATTTCAACGACCGTATATAAATCAGGGTGATTCCCTTTAATGGCAAGAAGAGTCAGGACAGAATTCATGTCTGCCGTTATCTCATCTTTATTTTGATCAGCGGTAATGATGGCGATCGATGCTTCATGGAGATTTACTTTTTTTAAAATGGCATCTCTAAAAGGGGTTCCCCTCACAAAGTGGATATGGTTATTATTGTATGGATTCCTTTGAAGGGTTTCATCGACCAAAATGATATCACATTGAGACTGCAGGGAAGTAAGTTGATTAATCACTTCCCGGGTCCGTTCATTCCACCCTACGACTACTATATGTTCCTTCCCCTTGAACGTTGCTTTGCCTTCCAAATACGCATTTTGTGTCATGACCGTTTCCGCTGCAAGCATGACAAAATAAGTAGAAAGAAAACCTGCACCTACTAAGATGAGAATTATGCCAATCAGTCTGCCTTCAAACGAAGTGGGAACAAAATCCCCATACCCCACAGTGGAAGTCGTAATAATTGCCCACCAGATCCCATCGAATAAGGAAGGGAAGGTATCGGGCTCGAGGAAATGAATAATCGTTCCAAAAGAGAGCATCAGTGTAATCGCAATCAAAAATATCCGAACAACTAAAGGCCAGCGCAAAAACCCCTGAAACATCAGCTGAACCATTCTACCAGCTCCTTTTCATCTGCACTGACCATTATTGCCTATTCAGGTTCTTCTAAAACTCAGAAAGCCATTCTTTCTTCAACAAACTGTACATATGCGCATCATATTTATGGTCATCTTGAAGAATATACTCTCGGAGTAACCCTTCTTGCCTGAAACCAAGCTTTTCAACCACCCTTGAAGAAGCTTTATTATATGGGACGATCACTGCCCCTACACGGTTCATTCCTTTATCTGCAAATAGGTAGCTGAGTAACGGGGAGAGTGCCTCACCCATGATTCCCTTACCCCAGTGATCAGGGCTAAGATCGTATCCGATTTCACAACGCTTATACGCTTTCGAAATGTTGTGGAACCCACATGTCCCGATCATTTTATTCGTATGCTTCTCCACGATGGCCCAGCGCATGGGGCCGCCTGTTTCAAGGTGCTTTTCATAGTTCTCAACCATACTAAAGGCTACTTCTTTTGAATCGATCGGACTCATACCAAAATAGCGGAGAACGTCGTCAGTAGTGTAAAGCTCATAAAGAAAATCAACATCTTTCATTGTGAGCTGTCTTAGTATTAATCTCTCGGTTTCTAAAACTGGATATTTATCCATTATTTTCAACCCCTTTTGTATATGAAAGTATATCATGGAAAAGGCTTATCGAGGGGAAGAAAAGTTTCATAATCTGGATCAATTTGGTCATATTCTACTGATACAATTTTTGCGAAAGGCTCTTTTCGTAAAGTTTGTTGCTTATTGTAGAGGGAGAAAGTAATAGTTGATTTCCGCTACAGGATGCTCGCTTTCCGTGGGGCTGGCGTGAGCCTCCTCGGCAGCGCCTCCGGGGTCTCACCTGTCCAGCTATTCCCGCAGGAGTCGAGCATCCTGCAGCGAGAATCAACTTTCTGAGCATGTATCCTTAATGGAAATCAGGATTTAGGAGTGTTGTAAAGAAGTTGCAAATGACCATAAGGGATGTTAATTTTTATAAAATAATATATCCTAAATAGGAAGATAATTGGACTTTTTGAAAAATGGAGGGGTGTCTCATGAAAATTGAAAATTGTTGTGCAGCATCGAGAGGTAAAAGGGGAGATAATACTGCTAATGTTAATGAAAGTATTTTAGCACCTAAGGGGGCAAGTCAGCTTCGACATGGTGAAGAGTTGATTAATCTTCCAGGTGGGAAATTTCTGATGGGAACTGATGAAAAAATTGGCTATCCAAATGATGGGGAGGGTCCACTTCGAACAGTATTTGTGAAACCTTTCGCCATTGATCGATATTCTGTGACGAACAGCCAATTTCAAGAATTTATTGATGAGACAGGCTATGTCACAGAAGCAGAACGTTTCGGCTGGTCTTTTGTATTCCACTTGCTTGTTTCAGAAAAGGTAAAAAAACGAGTAGTCAACTCTGTCAAAGAGACACCATGGTGGTTTGTTGTAGAAGGTGCTTATTGGAAACAGCCAGAAGGACCGGATTCTTCCATAGTTGATCGGATGGATCATCCTGTTATTCATGTTTCATGGAATGATGCACATGCTTATTGTCAATGGTCTGGAAAAAGGTTGCCTACAGAAGCAGAGTGGGAATATGCGGCACGAGGTGGTTTGATTAGTAAGAGATTTCCTTGGGGTGATGATCTCCTCTTGAATGGTGGGCATCAATGTAATATTTGGCAAGGTGAATTTCCAATCACCAATACTGCAGAAGATGGATACATATCTACAGCTCCCGTCCATACCTATTCACCGAATGGATTTGGCCTTTATAATGTATCTGGAAATGTGTGGGAGTGGTGCGGAGACTGGTTTACCAATAAACATCCGAAAGCTAAAGAAATGATCAACCCAAATGGACCTGATAAAGGGGTGGCTAAAATAATGAAAGGCGGATCTTACCTTTGTCATCAATCTTATTGTAATCGTTACCGAGTTGCAGCAAGGACGTCCAATACTCCTGATAGCTCAACTGGTAACATTGGGTTTAGATGTGCAGCAGATTTACAATCTTAATTAGATCTCCTATTACTTACTTATTAGTGCTTTATTATTAATTTTCAAACAATTTATAATATGATATTGTAATCATTTTCAATTTGAATTAGAATAAAATCATTGAAACGTTTCAAATGTGGAGATATAACAATCTTTGTTGTGAAATGTAACTTGACTGATTAAAAGGAATGAACGAATTGCCTACTTTAAAGGATGTAGCAAAAGAAGCGAACGTAAGTGTATCGACAGCATCGTATGCAATTAACGGCAGCTCACTTATAACTAAAGAAACCAGGGAAAAAGTCCTGATGGCTGCTAAAAAGATTGGATACCGCCCCAATGCAAGTGCAAAAAATTTAAAAAAAAATAAAAGTGAGATTATCGGCTTTTTCCTGAGTGGTTTTACAGGTCCCTTCTTTAACGAAATATTAGAGGGTGTACAGGATGTTGTCATCAAGAATGGATATGAGATGGTAGTATGTGCATCTAATAGTAAACATAGATTATTGGTTGAAAGCTATGTAGATGGGGCCATTATCTTGAATTTCCACGTGGATGATCATACGATTGATTTTCTTGCGAATGAGAAAATGCCTATTGTTGCATTAGATCGTGAAATGAATAACCCGCATATTAAAAATGTCTTATTGCAAAATAAAGTAGGTATTGAACTTGCAGTTAAACACCTTGTTGATAATGGACATCAAAGAATAGGCTTTATCGGCGGATCTTATGATTCATTCGATGGAGAAATGCGATTGGCGGGTTATAAAGAATCATTGAAAAAATATAACGTGCCGTTTAATGAAGAAGATGTCATTCGAGCCAGATTTACTGAAATTAGTAGTTTGCTCGTTATGGATGAATATATCAAAAAAAATGACATTTACCCTACTGCTTTTGTCTGTGCCAACGATGAAATGGCCATGGGTGCAATCAAGGCTTTACAGCAGAACGGTATTAGTGTTCCAAATGATGTTGCTATAGTAGGTTTTGATGATATTGCCCTGTCTAAACATTTTAATCCTCCTTTATCTACGGTGCGTATACAAAAAAAATTATGGGGTAAGACAGCTGCCGAAGTTTTGTTTAAAATGCTGGATAAGCAATATGATTTTGAACCTCCTGAAATCCCAATAGAATTCATTCACCGCTCATCAAGCTAAATGGCGGTGAATTTTTCCAATAACCTCTATCAAGGCATAGTGTACATTCTAGATTTAGAGATTTTTTTAGGTGGAATTGAAAACGCCTTCACTAATATTGGAGTTGCGTATATTCAAATCTATTAAATCTCGAGTATATCGCCTTGTGGAGGTTTTATATCGGCATTCTATTGAAACGATTCAATAGAATGGATGACCTTAGATAACATCCTGAATATTGTTAATTTTTTAGCGTAGTATTCTATTTCTTTATTGACAGCCACGAATGCCATAGATCTATCGAATGGAGGTGTTATTTTAATTCTTTCATGGCAATTTTCTGTTTAATAGAGACATAGTTTTAAATACTTAAGTGCCATTAGAATATAAACTGTTTTAAATTAGTAATAATTAGCCTTAGCTAATTGATGTACAGTAAAAAATTATTAAGGGGTGCAATTAGATGAAAAAGTTGATTCTATTACTAACAGTTTTATCTCTTTATTTAACATTAAGTGCCTGTACTTCAGATAAGTCTGCAAATGATAAGGATAAGAAAGATTCGGGGGACAAAGAGGAAGTCACGATTTCTGTTGCAAGTTGGAGATTGGGACCTGAGGAAGATAATAATCTTGAGAGACAGATGATAAAAGCATTTGAAGAAGAATATCCACATATCAATGTTGAAATTGATGAGTCGATTGCAGATCCATGGAATGACTCTTTAGCAACTGCTGCAAGTGCAGGTAAGCTACCGGATGTTTTTGAAATTTCAAGTATTCCAGTTTCATTGGCAAATGACTGGTTATACGATGTAAGTGATCTAGTAGAAGGAGATGAAGACTTCGATAAGATTTCTGAATCGGTAAGAGAAAGCCTTACTCATGATGATTCTGTCATTGCTCTTCCTTCTGGCCAACATTTCTTAGGTTACTATGTGAATAAAAGTCTTTACGATGAAGCCAACCTGAATGCACCAGAATATGGTATGACGATGGATGAATTTTCAAATTCTGTTCGAGATATTTCAGATATTAACAATGGGGTTATTGGATTAAATCAACCATTCTCTCTTGTTGAATGGTATCCTGTAGCAGCCAATGAAGATATGGGAATTTTCACGTTTAAAGATGGTCAAGTTAATTTGAATAGCAATGAGTTCATCAGTGGTGTGAACTTTGCTAATAGTCTTGTTTCTAATAATTATGTATTTACTTCATTAACAGATGATCAAAAATCAAGCTTTAATGGTAAGGATCCAGCTGAAGTTTGGGGACAAGGTGATTTAGGACTTAGATGGGATGGTACTTGGGCTGTAGATGCGATTAATGATTCATCTGACTTTGAGTGGGATTTCATTGGGATCCCTGGTGGGAAAACAATTGTTGTAAATGATTTTATGGGAATTTCTAAATCTACTGAATATCCAGAAGAAGCCTATTTATTTACTAAATTCATGACATTCGGCAAAGAAGGATTTATGAAACGATTAGAGATTGCTGATGAGAAAGACATCACATTAAGCTCGCTGCCAATTTCAACAGATCAAGAAATTCTTGATGAGTTTTTCTCAAGAATGGATGTACCTGGAGTACTTAAGGCGTATGAAAATATCGATGATGCAGTTGTTAACTTGCCAAAAATAGTTCCAGGATATACGGATGCACGTTGGGATGCCCCGACAGGAGTTTCAATCAGTGACGAGATACCAAATGCAACAATTGGTCAACTGATCGATGCAAGTGTAAAAGGAGAAGTGAAAATTGAAGATTACATTTCTCAAGTCAATGAAATGGCAAACAAAAAACTTCAAGAAGGATCAGATGCACTTAATTAAGTGATAACAGGTTGAGGGAGGTAATGATATGAAATGTAAGGCTTTGTTAGGGGCACTATTCCTACTTTTATTGTTACCGCACACGTCTATCCATGCTGCTGAGAATGAGGTTTTAAAAAAGTCGCCTGAACAATTAATAGAGCCTCATTATCGTCTTATCCTCAACGAATGGGAGAGAAATAATATTGATAGCACTGCTCAATTTGAGCGTGCTATCTCTCCCACTTCATTTGAAAATATAGATGAAGATCAGCTATTATCTGATTCAGAAAGCTATGGCTACGGTGATCGTGTAGTCTATTGGGATAATGATGAAACGGTAAGTTTAAAAGTGGAAGTTGATAAGGCAGGATTGTATGAAATAGGGTTTGATTATTTTCCGCTTGGTGATTTGCTAATGCCAATAGAAGGTGCTATCAAAGTTAATGGGGAATATCCATATTTCGAAAGTAGACGCATTGTTTTTCCGGTCAACTGGGAAAATGAAACCAAGAAATTTAGAACTGACAGACATGGAAATGAAATTATTCCAAATCAACAACCAATCAAAGAGTGGAACCATATAAAGGCAGCAGACACCAATCATTACTATTCAAGACCGCTCAAATTTTATTTAGAAGAAGGGGAAAACACACTTTCATTAACAAACTTGAGAGGGGAAATGCTTCTAGGGAAAGTGTCCATTACCTCACCGGAAGATGTACCTGATTATGAGGAATACATAGGTTCAACAGACGAAACAGCAGTTTCAGGTTTACAAACGTATGAAGCAGAACATCCGTTGAAAAAAAATAGCTCATATATCCGCCCTGTTGCCACAGATAAAGTATCAATTGTTCCATATGATTCAAAACGACTCCTTCTGAATTCTTTTGGAGGGGAATCGTGGAGTGAATCAGGACAAACCGTAACTTGGGAAATAAATGCCGAAGAAGAGGGATATCATCATCTTTCGTTTAAAGCATTTAACAATAAATCAACAAGAGCACCTGTTTTTCGCACACTATTGCTTAATGGATCTATACCCTTTAAAGAAGTGGAACACTATCGATTTAATAATAGTAAAAAATGGTATAATGAAACATTTAGCGATGAGAACGGAAACCCGTATTTGTTTTATTTAAAGAAAGGTAAAAACACACTTACTCTAAAGGCTGACGCATCACCTTTCGGGAGAACTATATTTACAATAGACGAAGTCATGAAAGGTATCGAAGATCTTTCTTTATCAATCCGAAAGCTAACTGGAAATCAACTTGATCAAAACCGGGATTGGAATATTAGTGAATACATTCCAGGGATTGAAGAGAAATTGAATAAATGGGCGGAATTATTGGAAAAAGAAAACGATTACCTTGAGGAAGTAAGTGGTGGGCAGGAATCGACAGAAAGTGTTTCTTTACAAATAAGTGCAGACAAATTAATTTCGTTATCTGAAAATTCAGACGAAATCCCGTACAGATTATCTGAATTATCAGAAGGATCCAACTCAGCTGCACAATTATTAGGAAAACTAATGATAGATTTACAGAAACAACCACTCCTATTAGATCGTTTCTATATTCATGGGGAGCAAGAACTTCCTGAGGTAAGTGCTGGTATCTTTGCTAAATTGAAGAATACTGTAACGAATTTTATTCAATCATTCTCAGGAGAAAATCTAGCAACAACAGAAGTAGAAGAGGGGACAATTGAAGTTTGGGTTAATAGACCCAGACAGTATGTAGATCTATTACAAAATATGCTTGATCAAAAGTTCACCCCAGAAACTGGAATCAAAGTAAAGCTCTCTCTGATGCCGGATGAGAGAAAGCTCATTTTAGCTAGTGCAGCGAATTCTCAGCCGGATTTAGCCCTTGGTATAAGTAACTGGCTCCCCTACGAGCTGGCCATTCGTGGAGCTGCTGTCGATTTAAGGCAATTTGAAGATTTTCCTGAAGTGGGACAACAGTTTTCCCCTGGGGCATTTCTTCCGCTTATTGTCGACGAAGAAATATATGCTTTACCGGAAACACAAGACTTCTTTGTTCAATATTACCGGAAAGACATATTAAATTCTCTGGACATACCAGTCCCTGATACATGGAATGACGTAGTAAATATCCTGCCTGAGCTTCAGCGGTATGGTATGAACTATTACACTCCTATCGCTGGTGCGGTTGCATTTAAGCCTTTTCAGGCAACAGCTCCGTATATTTACCAATTCGGTGGAGATTTATACAAAGAGGATGGAATCGGTACCCGGATCGATAGTGAAGAATCCCTGAGTGGCATTCAATTCATGACTGGATTAAATACGATTTATAGTACTCCGTTACAAGTACCGAATTTCTATAATCATTTCAGGTATTCAACATTACCAATCGGAATTGGTTCATTTAACGAATTTGTTCAGCTTACAGCTGCCGCTCCAGAAATTTCAGGATGGTGGGACATATCGCTTCATCCTGGAGTGAAACAAAAAGATGGGTCAGTGGACAGGTGGGCGACCGGTTCTGCTCAAGCATCCATGGTATTTGAAGGAGATCATAAGAACGAGGCTTGGCAAGTGTTGAAATGGTGGATGTCAGAAGAAACTCAAACAGAATTCGCGAGAAACTTACAAACTCAATATGGACCTGAATACATGTGGAATACGGCAAATCTAAATGCTTTCAGTCAATTACCATGGCCTGAAAACTTCAAAGAAACAATATTGGCACAATGGGAGTATTTAAGAGAAGTTCCGAAAACTCCTTATTCTTATATGGTAGAAAGAGAGATTAGTAATGTTTGGAATGAAGTAGTTTTTGATGGTGAGAATGCCCGATCAGCGGTAGATGATTCTGTTGTGACAATTGACCGTGAAATGCGGCGAAAATTAGAGGAATTCGGTTATATAGAAAATGGAAAAGTTGTAAAGCCTTATCGAATTCCAACCATTGAAAAGGTTGAAAGGTGGCTAGAATCCGATGATGAAAAATAAGCAGCATTTAAGTACTTCAATTTTTCTGGCGCCTTATATGATCATGTTTTTCACGTTTATTATTTTACCAGTTGTTGCAGCCGTTGCATTATCTTTTACGTACTTTAATGCAATTGAGATGCCAACCTTTATCGGGTTAGCCAACTATGTAAATGTGATTACGCAGGATGCTGTTTTCATGCAATATGTACTGCCTAATACTCTGACCTTTGCATTTATTGTAGGTCCTGGAGGATACGTCCTTTCATTCATTTTGGCTTGGATGCTGGCGCAAATTTCAAAAGTCCCGAGAACTATCCTTGCTTTAATTATTTATTCCCCTTCCATGACTGCTGGTGTTGCCATGGGGGTGGTTTGGAAAATCATCTTCAGTGGTGATGAAGTCGGCTACTTAAACAGTGTGTTAATCAGAATGGGAATCATATATGAACCCGTCCAATGGCTTCAGTCTCCGGAATTCTTAATGACGATCATGATTGTGGTAACACTCTGGGGAAGCATGGGTGTTGGTTTCTTGGCTATGTTATCCGGCGTCTTGAATATTAATAGAGAAATATATGAAGCGGGATATATTGACGGGATAAGCAATCGTTTACAAGAAATCATTTACATCACCATTCCATCCATGAAGCCTCAAATGCTATTTGGGGCGGTTATGGCTGTTGTTGGTACATTCCAGGCAGGAGCCATCGGTGTGGAATTATCTGGTGCAAATCCTACGCCGCAATATGCCGGGCAATTAATGGTAAATCATTTAGAAGATTTCGGATTTATTCGTTATGAGATGGGATATGCTGCGGCGATATCTGTATTATTATTACTGTTTATCTATCTTTTTGCAAAGGTAGCAAAGCAATTATTTGGCGAAAAAGACTAGGGTACTGTAATAATAATCTACTCTAAATTAGGATGTGGTAATTATGTCATCTTTTCATGGGACGAAAATGAATCCTGATCGATTTCATCGCAGTCAAATGAAGTTTTATATCGTTTTGATCCCTTTAGCAGTATTTATGATAATGCCAATCGTATATATCATTTCACATGCTTTTAAACCAATTGATGAGTTATTCGCATATCCGCCTAGGTTTTTTGTGGATAAACCGACAGTGCAAAACTTTTATGATCTCTTTACTAATACAAATGCAACTGGCGTACCGATAACCAGATACTTGTTTAATAGTATAACCATTACACTGGTTGTCGTATTTCTCACAGTTTTGATCAGCACCATGGCTGGATATGTGCTGTCAAAGAAAAGGTTTAAGTTAAAGAAAACGATTTTTGAAATCAATACCCTTGCCTTAATGTTTGTGCCTGCTGCGGTTGGGATTCCACGCTATTTATTGATCGAAGAGATAGGCTTGCTGGATAGCTTTTTTGCTCATATTTTTCCATTACTTGCAATGCCGGTAGGTCTGTTTTTAGTGAAACAATTTATTGATCAAATTCCAAACGAAATGATTGAAGCGGCTCAAATGGACGGCGCATCAGATTATAGAATATTTACTTCTATTATTATACCTTTAGTAAAACCTGCAATTGCAACGATTGCTATTCTCTCTTTCCAAATGGTGTGGAACAATGCGGAAACATCCGTATTATATGTTAATGATGAAAATCTGAAAACATTTGCCTTCTACATGTCAACATTAGCCGGAGAATCAGGCAACACTGTAGCCGGCCAGGGAATGGCAGCGGCAGCCTCATTAATTATGTTCATTCCCAACTTGATTATTTTCATTTTCTTACAAAGTAAAGTTATGAATACAATGGCGCATTCAGGCATTAAGTAACGTAAGGGGGAAGGGAAATGAGGAAAACGTTCATCATCTTGTTTTGCCTTTGGGTATCAGGATTGTTTCCCATACATTCCTCTGCTTCCGTTTCTGTTCCATATAAGACAGAAACTTTATCGGCTGATGGAAATGTTATCGAAACTCAAACAGCGTATGTTCCCATTGGGATATTTGAAAATGAAATAGAAATGGCAACCCCGGAGCATATTTTTATCGATGATAATAACGATATTTATATTGCTGATTCGGGTACAAAATCAGTAACAAAATTTGATGAAAATGGAAATGTAAAGCTTATCTTTGGAGAAGGGATATTAAAGCAGCCGTTAGGTGTATTTGTTGATCAAGCAAATGATGTTTATGTTGCCGATTATTCTGCTGAAAAGGTGTTCCGATTTTCTGAAGAAGGGAAACTGATTCAAGAATATGAAAGACCGGATTCTCCATTATTTGGAGAAAAATCACCCTATAAACCTCAAAAAATTTCTGTCGATCCCAGGGGGAATCTTTATATAATCGGGGAAGGTTCTACGAATGGTATCATTCAGTTGAACAAGGCTGGAGAATTTTTAGGGTTTTACGGTGTTAATACATCCAGGCCGACAATCATGACTTTTCTGCAAGATATGATAACAACCCAAAGACAAAAAGCGAGCTTATTTATGAAAGTACCACCGGCACCGACCAACATAGCACTTGACAAACAAGGGCTGGTTCATACCGTTACTTCTGGCACGGACTGGGAAGTTATTCGGAAATTAAATATCGCAGGATCCAATATGCTACCTACTGACATATCTTCAACGAAAAATTTAGTAGATATTGCGATTGGTCCTATTGGAAACATTTATACGGTTGGCTTAGATGGGAAAATATACGAATATGATCGATTTGGTAATCTGCTTTTTGTTTTTGGGGGCAGAGACGATGGACTTAATCGTAATGGCCTTTTCATGCAGCCAACAAGTATAGAGGTAGATACTATGGGGAGAATTTTTGTCGCCGACCGTGAAAAAGGAACGGTCCAAATCTTTGAACCTACTGACTTTACCGCAATTCTGCATAAAGGACTCTCTTTATATGCAGAAGGTTTTTATATTGAAAGTCAAAAAAACTGGAAAGAAATTCTCAATCTGAATTCATCTTTTGGTCTGGCTCATACTGCGATGGGTCAAGCTTATTTTAAACAACAGCAATATAATAATGCTTTAAATGAATTTAAGCTGGCGAATAATAAAATCGGATATTCAGACGCATTTTGGGAGATACGCCAAAAATGGATGCAGGATCATTTAAGCACAGTAATGGCTATCCTATTAAGTCTATTCATTTTATGGGTAGCAGTCAGGTATATGGATAGAAAGAAGAAGATACTAGAGCCGCTTAGGGAATGGTTCAGTAAGGTGAAAAACATCAAACTTATAGGACAGTTATTGTTTTTACTTAGGTTTCTTAAGCATCCGATCGATAGTTTTTATTATCTGCCAAAAAAAGAGAAAGTATCTGTATTGTCAGCTACCATATTGTATATCATTCTATTTGTCGAATATTTGATCGTTTTATATTGTACTGGATTTTTATTCTCATATAAAAGTGTTGAGGATATTAACATATTCTTGGAAGCAGCGACTTTGTTCATTCCAATCATTCTATTTATTGTCGCAAACTACTTAGTTAGTACAATTACGGATGGTTCCGGAAGATTTCGAGATATTTATATAGGTACCATTTATTCATTGGCACCCATTCTACTATTTATAGTACCCATTACGATCGTATCTAACATCTTAACGATAAATGAGTCATTTATCTTTACTTTCTCTATGCAAATTATTATTGTGTGGTCAATTATTATCTTGTTCATCATGATTCAAGAAATACATGATTATAAGTTTGTTGAAACGATCCGTAATATTTTAGTGACATTTTTTGCGATGCTCATCATGTTACTGGTATTTTTTGTCATTTATGTCTTGCTCGATCAAGTTTATGAATTCGTATTAACGATCATTCAGGAGGTGATTCTTCGTGTATAAGAAATGGGCCATTCTTCTTATCGTTTTGTTTTTTCCTATTCAGGTAATTGCAACATCTTCTTCTAAAGAGGAACCAGAAACGGAAGTATCAGAGGTACAAGAAGAGCTTTCTAAGCAAACTTTACGTTTTTCCTCCAATCAATTTACACAGCCTGAAAAAGAAAGTAAGTCAATAGAAGTTGATACCGCAATGGCTAACTTTGAACAAGTTGCAGAAAATGACACATTAGAACTTTATGTCAACCGCGATTCACTTGCCCTGAAAATCATTGATAAAAGAACAGGTTATATATGGAATTCTGGATTAGCAGAAAATCGGGAATATAAGCTGAATGACAAATGGCGAGATATGGCGAACTCTGCAGTAACCATTACTTATATAGATGATAAAAATAAAGAGCGTGACGAAAATGTTTTCTCAAAAGAAACGACTACTGAATTAAACGTTGAAGAAAATGGATTTTCAGCAGTGATTGACTTTAAGAAAGCGGATATCGCACTCCGGTTAGAGGTTGAACTGGATGGAGATGATTTAGTGGTTCATATCCCTGAAAGTGAAATTGTAGAAGGTGAAAATGGAAAACTTGTATCATTGCGTCTATATCCTTTTCTAGGGGCAGTACAAGGAAATGAAATCAACGGATATATGTTTATCCCGGATGGAAGTGGAGCCTTAATTAGATTTGATGAAAACTCAAGGTCTAATTCACCTTACAAGGCATCGGTTTATGGGAACGATGAAGGATTTACAAGGTCAGTTGAAGACAAGATGGATACTCAGGACCAGATTAGTCCTCCTCATAAAATAACGATGCCGGTGTATGGTATCGTACATGAAGCTAAAAAAAATGGGCTGTTTACTGTATTAGAGAATGGAAGTGAATATAGTGAACTCATAGCGTACCCATCGGGTGTATCGACGAACTTTAACTGGATCACTTCAGATTATCATTATCGATATCAATATTTTCAACCAACTAGCCGGAGCATGAGTGGCTACAACACATATCAGAAGGATCGGAATCAGTTTGATATCAAGGAAAGAACCACTTTTTTAGTCAAGGAAGATGCCGACTATGTCGGAATGGCTAAGTCCTATCAACATTACTTGGTGGAGTCTGGTAAACTCTCTCAAAGAAATGATGAAGTGGATGTTCGTTTAGAGTTTTTAGGCGGGGAAGTTAAAGAAGGGCTATTATGGGACTCAGTATTAAAGATGACCGGTATAAGTGACCTTCCAAAGTATGTTCGTCAACTTCAACAACAAAATGTTGAAAACATGCATATTGTCTATCGTGGCTGGACGGCCGGGGGATTAACAGGTACACTTCCTGAAAAATTCCCTATTGAAAAGGAATTAGGAAGTAAAGCCGATTTTAAAGACACTATTCTTGAATTTAAAAAGAAGGATATCCCCCTTTACTTCTATACTGATTATACAAAGGCTTATGAAGGAGCGGGCGGTTTTTCGGGAAGCACTGATGTAGCCAGGAAAAAAAATGGGGAAACAATGAAGTTTTCTACTTTTGACCGAAACTATTTTTATTTAAGTCCGAAAGATTCACTAGAATTGGCGCAGAAAGAAATTGATGATTATAAAGAAAACAGCATTTCAAATTTAGCATTGGACACGAGTACCAATGTCCTGTTTTCAGATTTTAATTCAGACAAATCTGCTACTCGTCCAGAAATGGTGGATTTTTACACAAACATGCATGAATTGCTTAATAAAGAGGTGGGATCTCTATCCTTATATCAACCGAATGATTATTTGTGGTCAGAGATGGAGCGTTACTTGGATATTCCCATGTATTCTTCGAACTACAGCTTTGTAACTGATACCGTACCATTTATTCAAATCGTGCTAAAAGGATATATACCATACTATGCTCCATTTTCAAATTTTCAATTTAATAGAGATGAAGAAGTGCTTAGAATGGTTGAATATGGTGCCAATCCATCATTTTATTTAACGACTCATTCTTCTCAATTATTGATGAACACTCCTTCGAAAGACTTGTATACTTCTGAATTTGATAAATGGGAAGATGAAATTGTAAGACAATACGCTATTGTTCAAGAAAGTTTGGGACAAGTTGAGGGTGCTACGATAAATAGTCGGATTATACATGAAACAGGTGTTGTGGAAGTATCTTATTCAAATGGTAAATCAATTATTGTCAATTATACAAACGAACCTTATGTGATCGATGGTATAGAGGTTAAGGCCAAATGGTTCAAGGTAATAAACAAGGGGGATCACTCTTTATGAAACCACTTTCTATGAAAACCAAAAAGAGTTTGATTGGTTATGCATTTATTTCACCTTGGATTTTGGGATTTGCTGTTCTTACAGCATTCCCAGTATTTTATTCTCTATTTCTAAGTTTTCAGAAGGTAAAAGTGACAACTGATGGAATTCAGACAGAAAACGTGAATTTTGACAACTTTTCATATGCGTTTGCAGTGGACACTCTTTTTACCCAAAAGATACTGACATTCTTAGAAGAATTGGTCCTATCTGTCCCCATCATCATCGTATTTTCAATTATCATTGCCTTGCTGCTGAACATGCCAATCAAATTTAAAGGGTTTTTCAGAACCATTTTTTTCCTTCCGGTGATCATTGCAAGTGGACCAGTCATGAAGGAATTAATGGAGCAGGGAGTAACGTCGATTCCATCGATCGAACAATATGCAATTTTTGAAATGATCATGTCCGGTACTGAGGGTTTTTTGAATGATTTGATCATTTATTTAATGGATAATTTGATTTTCATCCTTTGGTTTTCGGGGGTACAAATACTAATATTTTTAGCTGGTTTACAAAAGGTAGATCACCAAATATATGAAGCTGCAAAGATCGATGGTGCATCGACTTGGGAACTTTTTTGGAAAGTAACTCTCCCAAGCTTAACGCCAATGGTTATTGTGAATACAATTTATACCATCGTTATGTATTCAATCTTTGCATTGAATCCTGTTATTGAACATATTCAAATCAATATGTTTGAAATTAAAACGGGTCTTGGTTATGCATCTGCACTATCATGGATCTATTTTCTGATCATTGCCATTGTTTTAGGTATCAGTGTCGGATTACTTACATTGAGAGTCAATAAAAAGTATGGATAAAGGGTGGTGAACATGATGAAGGAAACGGCAAAAAAAATCAGTAATGGGTTTATGAGTTTTACCATTGGTAATCGGGGTCAAAACGGATTATTGTTTAAAAGCTTTGTATACATTCTTTTAATTGGAATCGGTTTTGTATATTTATATCCGTTACTTTATATGGGATCATATAGCTTAAAATCATTAGATGATATTTTAAACCCACTGGTGAATTGGATTCCAACACAACTATACTTTGATAATTTTTCAAAAGCCGATCAAGTCCTCAGTTTTTTGCCGACATTAGCAGAGACATTATATGTTACAGCTTTGCCTGCAATCGTGCAAACAGCTGTTGCTTCTATAATAGGATATGGATTTGCAAGATTTGAATTTCCTTTTAAGAAGACTTTATTGGTTTTTGTTTTAGCAACTTTTATCATACCGCCGCAGTTAACGATGATTCCAAGGTATGTATTCTTTAATGAATTAGGGTTCTTGGGGAATATTCAATCCTTTTTATTGCCGGCAATGTTAGGACAAGGACTGAATAGTGCCATATTCATCCTTATATTCTATCAATTTTTCAGAATGATTCCCAAGTCACTGGAGGAAGCAGCTCAGCTGGATGGTGCAGGATTTTTACGTGTGTTTATTGTCATTGCCATTCCAATGGCTGTTCCGGCGTTCATTATTTCATTCTTATTCTCATTTGTATGGTACTGGAATGAGACTTATCTAGCTGCATTATATTTTGGAAATGAGTTAACCACCTTACCACTCGAGTTAAATAAGTTTGTTGCGACTTATCAAAAATTGTATTCTGCTGGCGGAGATGAAGCTACTGGAGATACAATTAATGAAGGAATAAGAATGGCGGGTACGATGTTGACAATCTTACCTCTCCTAGTGGTTTATTTCCTAACACAAAAATGGTTTGTTGAAGGTATTGATCGTTCCGGTATTACAGGAGAATAATATTCGGTATATCATGCGCACCCCTAAATTACAATCATAGTGAAAACATCGCAACAGTATACTGAAGAATGTTTATGACAGAAGCATAGTATAGTCAGTAATCCATTTATTAAAGGGTTGCTGACTGCTTTTATATTCCTCATTGGAACGTTACAATACAGAAATCGAATTTGGTAGATGCCTTTCTGGAATAACGGGGCTGTCACCAGCAAGATTGGGATTCGCGCTGGAAGGAGTAACAAACGATATACGAAATGCTAAAAAGTATGGGGGGAAAAAAATGAACAAGGTTCGCGTAGGGATCATTGGAATTGGAAATATGGGCACAAGTCATCTAAAAATCATACAAAATGAACAGATTAACGGTATTGAACTAACGGCCGTCACAGATCAATCGGAAGAAAGAAAAAAATGGGCGAAAGAAAATCTGACGAATGTGAAGGTTTTTGACAATCCGGATGATTTACTGACTTTTGATTCGGTCGATGGTGTGATTATTGCAACCCCGCACTTTGATCATGCTGAAATGGCTATCAAAGCATTTGAAAATGGACTTCATGTCCTTTGTGAAAAACCTGCTGGCGTCTATACGAAACAAGTCAGGGAAATGAATGATGCAGCAGCAAAAACTGATAAAGTGTTTTCCATCATGTATAACCAAAGAACGAACCCGGTCTATCAAAAAGTTCGGGATTTAGTAATGTCTGGTGAATTAGGTGAGATAAAACGGACCATTTGGGTAATTGACTGGTATCGTTCGCAAAGCTACCATGATTCCGGAAATTGGAGGGGGACATGGGCTGGAGAAGGTGGAGGGGTATTATTAAATCAGGACCCTCATCAACTTGATTTGTGGCAATGGACAACCAATATGATGCCAAAGCGAGTAAGGGCATTTTGCAGTTTTGGCAAGTATTACAATATTGAAGTGGAAGATGATGTTACGGCATATGTTGAATATGAAAACGGTGCAACTGGTCTATTTATTTCTTCTACCGGAATCGCACCGGAGACGAATCGCTATGAGATTTATGGTGACAAAGGAAAGCTGGTCGTTGAAGACAATAAAATTACATTTTGGAGAAATCGTATTCCCGAAAGACAATTTAATGAAGAATGGAAAGGTGGATTTGGAATGCCGGAAAATTGGAAATGTGAGATTCCTGTCCACGGTTCTGAAAGCGGTCACAAAGGAATCATCACCAATTGGATCGAGGCTATTCTTTATGATAAACCGTTAATCGCCCCTGGAGAAGATGGAATAAAGGGATTGACACTTTCGAATGCAATGCACTTGTCTTCATGGACCGACTCCTGGGTAGACTTGCCTCTTGATGAAGATTTGTTTTATGAAAACTTGAAAGAAAGAATGAACAACTCTGTCTTTAACAAACAAACTTCCGCTACTAAGATTCTAGATGTTAAAGGGACTTATTAGAATAGGATTTATATAAGAATCTACATGTATTAGGAGGAGTATTTTCCATGAAACAGAAACTGGCTGCCCAATTGTTTACATTACGAGATCAAGTGAAGGATGATTTTCCTGGAGTCTTAAGAGATTTAAAGGATATGGGATGGAGCGGTGTACAAATAAGCGGATTATTTGGATATTCAAAAGAGGAAATTGCATCGGTATTAGAAGAAACAGGCTTAAGAACGGCAGGGATTCATGCTGGTATTGATAGTTTGCGAGGGGACTTGCAGACAGTTGTGGAAGAAGCTGATCTCTTTGGAACGAAAGACATTGTATGCCCGTACATCCCTGAAGGACTAAGAAATGAAGAAAGTTATAGAGCGGTTAGAAGCGACTTAAATGAGATTGCACGCAAACTTCGGAAAAATGGATATCGGATCAGTTATCATAATCATGATTTTGAATTTGAGACAACAATAGATGGAAAGAGTGCGTTGGAATATATCCTTGATCCTGTCGAGGAGAATCATATTCTGGCTGAAATTGATGTCTATTGGATTAAAAAAGCCGGATATGATCCACTAAGCTTCATCAAGAATTACACTCGCCGGCTTCCCATTATTCATCTAAAGGATATGGCAGACGATGATGCGCAATCATTTGCCGAAATAGGCACAGGCATGATTACCTTCGAGCCGATTTTATTATGGGGAGAACAAAATGGAATAGAGTGGTACGCAGTTGAACAGGATGAGTGTCCGGGAGATCCTTTGAAGAGTTTACAAATCAGTTTAAACAATCTACATGACATGATAGACAGGCTGAATTCAAAATCAGTTCGATGATCACAGGTGAATCCTTTAGTGAAACAGAGACACATACCAAAACAAAAAAGTGGGAGGAAACTTATCATGTCAGTTGCTATGAAACAAGGTAAATTTGTCATTGATGGGAAAGAAGAATTTCTATATGGCGGGGAATTACATTATTATCGTGTACCGAAAAATGAATGGAGAGATCGTCTTACGAAACTAAAAGAAGCCGGATGTAATTTAGTCAGTTCATATGTTCCGTGGGTTTGGCATGAAATTGAAGAAGGAGTTTATGACTTTACAGGGGAAACAAGGGGAGAACGTGATTTAGTATCATTTTTAGCATTGGCTAAAGAATTTGGACTCTATTGTATCGTTCGCCCAGGCCCATATGTTATGGCAGAAGTTCGATTTCATGGTGTGCCAGATTGGTTGCTTAATACGTACCCGGAAGTAATTGCAAAAAAACGAGATGGAAAAGATCATCCTACCCGGGTTGTATCATACAGACATCCGGTTTTCCTTAAAAAAACAAAAAAATGGTATGAAGCAGTGAATAAGGTGCTTGCTCCAGAACAGGTCAGTCATGGTGGATCAATCATCATGTATCAGTTATGTAATGAAATTGGAATGCTCCACTGGGTAAGCAATACATCAGATTATAACCAAGAAACCTTGGAGAAATTTATAGGGTATCTTTCAGCCAAGTATGGATCAATCGAACATTTTAACAAGAAATACGAAGTAAATGAAGATTCCTTTTCAGATTTTGTCAAAACGTTAAAAAAAGGTTTACCTGAAGAATATCCTTCCTTTCATTATGAATGGAGTGAATTTAGAAGGAAATATATTAAAGACTATACAGGGGACTTGAGGGGATTTGCAAAAGAAACCGGGATAACCGTACCCTTTATCATCAATGTACATGGCTTTAAAGACTTTTCAATCTATAGTCGCGGGGTTGATTATCCAATTGGTCTGTCACAATTGTATGATACGGCTGAATTTGATGATGTTGTGATTGCAGGAGATTTTTATCCAGGACGTATTGGATACGATAATTATCACGATTTAGTATTGGCAACTACATACACAAGAGCCATTTCCCAAAAAGATCAACCGATATTCTCAGCAGAATTTCAATCCGGGCGTTTGGCAGATCGGCCAAGACTTTATCCACAAGATTTGGACTTGAATACCAGAACTTGTGTGGCCCATGGGATGAATGCATTAAATTATTATATGTTTGTCGGGGGCGAAAACTTCGAAAACATCGGACTGTTTGGCAGAAGACATGAATGGCAGGCACCGATTGATTCTAAAGGAGAGTTACGTCCAAACTATGAAAAGGCACGCCATCTTGGAGAAGTATACCAGTCAATCGGCAAGAAATTAATTGAATCACCTAAAAAAGTCCACACATTTGTTGGATTTAATCCAAATGACTATATGACTGAAGTGATTGAAGATCGTGATCGGGCTCTCCTGGGGGAAGTTATTGGGAAACGGGAGCAAGCTTCTTTTGATGGTATTCTTCGATTATTGGTGGCTGCGAATATCCAGTATGAAGCGATTGATTTATTGAAGGATTTATCTGTTGCTGAAGCTCCTTCATTATGGGTGTTTTCAACCAAAAAAATGGATGCGGGACTACAAAAACGTCTTGCACAATATGTTAAACAAGGCGGTAAGCTCATTATCTATCCGGAGGTTCCAACTGAGGATGTGCAAGGAAAACCTTGTCGAACTCTGGCAGATGAGTTGAAATTAGGAGAATGGGAAGTCGTGGGTGGACCCCCTGATTATATTGATGTGCTTGGCATTGATGCGGTTAATATAAGACAACGAATGCACTTTACAACATTTGACGGTGAACCGATTGCCACGTTTACACGTACAGGTGAAAATCAGGTAGCTTCCTATAAAAAGCAAATCGGAATGGGAGAAATCTTAATCCTGGGAATATTAATGGGACATGATTACAGCTATCAAATAGATGTTATCACAGAAATCGCTGAACAATTTGGAATAAAAAGACACTTAAGCTCAACAAATGCAGATCTTTCTCTAGTTGAACGCACGAATGGAAAGGAATCATTCTTATTTGTAGGAAACTATGATGAAGTCGGGCAATCAGGTGTGATTTATGAACATGGACAACCGCTTTTTGATGGAGTAGCGATTAATTTACCTCCGAGATCTTCAGTCATGATTGTAAGAAACTATGAAATTAGGGATGGCTTAACGATCGATTTCACAACAGCTGAAGTCACTCGCCTTTATGAAACAAAAGATCAAATCGAAATAACACTGAAACCTATTGGATCTACAGGTATGCTAAAGATGGATACAAATGGTAAATGGGAATCGGAAGAGAATGAAACGACGAAAGTGAATACAATTGTAGTGAAAAATATTTGCAAGCCTACAACGATAAAAATTAACAAGTTAAAAGAAACAATCATGAGGTAAAAGGAAATAAATTCTTTCAACAGTTTTAAGAACATCTAAATGAAAGGCTCTTTTCGTATAGTTTGTTGCTATTGTAGAGGAGAAAGTAATAGTTGATTTCCGCTCCAGGATGCTCGCTTTCCGCGGGGCTGGCGGTTGAACCTCCTCGGCTGCGCCTCCGGGGTCTCACCTGTCCAGCTACGGGGCTTAGGGGCTCGAGGTCATAAGCCAAGTCTGCCAAAAAGGCAAAGTCCGCCTTTCCAGCAGACTCGTCTTATGCTTGTCGCCCCTGGGCAAAGCCCCTCCGCTTTTCGTACTGTCCAGCTATTCCCGCAGGAGTCGAGCATCCTTCCGCTCCAATCAACTTTCTGAGCATGTATCCTTAATGGAAAACAAGAAAAACAAGAACTTTAGCAAACAGTCTCATTTAGGTAAGTAGAGATTGATTTTCCTTTTAAGGAAGAAGAATTATTTTTTTCTAGTTACATTGTTTTCTTGCACACTTTGAAGCTCTGTCATGAAAATTCTGTTAAAGAAGGTGAGGGGAACTGCGCAGACTCCTGCGGATTTCGGACGTGCCGAGACCCCGTTCGGCTAAGAGGAGGTTCGGCCGAACGCTAGCTGCAAGCGGAGCAGTTCCCCTCACCATCCAGTATAAACTGGTTGACAGAGCCCTGGCAGATTCTATGCTAGAAAAACAACAATTTTTGCGAAAAGAGCCAAATGAAAGGAACAAAAGATATAGTAAGCAGGAGGGAAAAAAATTGATTGAAATCAAAAACAAGCAAATTCTCATAGATGGTGAGCCAAAAATCATCATGGCAGGGGAAATCCACTATTTTCGTCTAGATCGCGATGAATGGCAGGACCGTATTGATAAATTGAAAGCTGCAGGATGTAATGCTGTTGCCTCTTACGTACCGTGGCTATGTCATGAACCGGTTGAGGGTGAAATCGATTTGGTTGGGAAGACCCGACCGGAACTGGACTTAATAGGCTTCATTGATTTATGTGCAGAAAATGGTCTTTACTTCTTCTTGCGACCAGGACCGTTTATTATGGCTGAAATGAAAAATGAAGGTATTCCTCATTGGGTCATTGAAAAGCATCCAGAAACAGTTCCCGTGACTTGGGATGGAAAGAAGACTTTAGCCCACACGCTTGATTATATGGCTCCGGGTTTTTTACAAGAAACAAAGAAATGGTTTGAAGCCGTGATGGCTGTTTCTGTACCACGTTTGCATACAAATGGTGGAAATATCATAGCTGTACAACTTGATAATGAGATTGGAATGCTCTCATGGGTAAGTAATAGTCCTGATTTAACAGACAATGTTCTGAGGGATTTTTCTCAATGGTTGAAAGAGCGTTATGACGTTGATGCCCTTACTACCCGATACCCATTTGATATCAATGATGTTGAAGGAAGAAAAGAAGCCATTCGCTCACCTAAAGAAGAGTACTCAGCTGAACTTCACTTCGATCTTGGTTATTATATGAGAAACCGTTTCGCCCGTTATGTAGCAACATTAAGAGCTTATTCTGAAGAATCTGGTGTAAAAGATGTTCCATTTGTCGTAAATATTCATGGGACAGGAGGAGGTCGTGCTTTAAGATTTCCTATTGGTATCAGTCAGCTATATGAGTCGTATACACAAGCACCTGGTTATATTTCTGGGTCTGATATATATTTTGGGGATCTATCGATGGCGACTTTTCAGGATCTCTACTTGATCAATGGTTTTATGGATGCAGTTCACAATCAGGATCAGCCTTTAACGTCAGTGGAATTTAATTGCGGTGACGGAAACTTCGGTAATAATTTCAGTGGACGTTTAGATCCTTCCGCTGCAGATTTCAAAACAAGAATGTGTATTGCTCAAGGAAATCGACTACTAAACTATTATCTATTGACTGGTGGAAGAAACTATCGGATGGATAATGAATACAACGATGGAAATGATCGAATAGCCCATACAGGAGAAAGACACGGATTTGCAGCTCCGATCAGCCCGGAAGGTGAACTAAATTACACGTTCCCAAGAATGGCACGTTCAATCAAGACGATTATGGCTGTTTCAGATAAGCTTGCAGTAATGGAAGAAGAACGTGATTCGGTTGCGTTTGCGTTCATCCCAGATTACTACATGACGGAGTCTTGCTATTCTCATAGTGAAAATATGAAGAAAATGTACCAAAACATTGAAGCAAACCGAGCTGGTAGTGCATGGGATAACATGGCACGTGCCATGTTACTTGCAGGATACCGATTCGGTTCAGTAGATATTCAAAATAAGCCAGTTGATCCTAAAGAAACACCTGTCCTTGCTGTACCATCAGCCCGTTACTTACATAGGGAAGTTCAGCAAAAATTGGTTGATTTCCTACATGCCGGAGGAGGCATCCTTCTCTATGGTGAAGTTCCCACACATGATATGGAAGCCAAACCTTGTACGATTCTTGCTGATGCTCTTGGCGTTCAACCAAAAGAAGTTCGTACAGCAAACCTTAATTATAAACTGTCTGTTTATGCCGATGGTTGGGCAAAACAACGCCCTGAGATTCGTACGCACAAAGCGCAGGCACTTGAAGTTGGAGACGCTGAGGCGATTTTCCGGATTTATGGGACCGATGAAGTCTGTGGGTTTGATACTAAGGTAGGTAATGGGAAAGCGATCGTAATGGCCACAGCTTATAATACTGACATTGATCTATATAAAGAAGCCTTGGAAAAGCTGGGTGCACATGCATCTCTTCGCCACGACTGTAACTATCACGGTATTTTTATGACATCTACTGCTACAAAAGAAGGGGAAAGATTCATTCATATTTTGAATCTTGATGGATTCGATAAAGATATACACCTTTATGAAAATGAAGCAAAACTATTAGATGGACGCAAGATTATGCTCCAAAGTAAAGATGGATTGATGATTCCGATCAATGTCACATTAAATGATGTGAAAATTGTGTATTCAACAGCCGAAGTGACAAATGTAAATAAGGATACGATCGAGTTTCGTCTAACCCAAGCTGAGGATGTCATCGCTTTAGAGACTGATCGAGAAATTGCACCAAGCGATGACTATCATGTACAGAAAAGAGAAAATACGACCTACGTTATTTCCAAGAAACATGGAAAAATTGATGATCGCTTGACTCTTCGATTTATATAAACTTAAATGACGGCTTCTTTAAGATAAAAAGGAGTCGTCATGTACTTTATTTCCTTCTCCTTAAAGTTATCGTTTCATTTTATCAAGCATAATCAACTTAGTTATCAACATAATCATTTTCTATTGAAAGGAGCATTATTTTATGCAAAAAGAGCTTAGGTTTGATGTGAAAGACTATAAGTTGAACTATCTTTTATATTTACCGGATTCATTTCAACAGAATGGCTCACTAAAGTGGCCGTTAATCTTATTTCTTCACGGTGCTGGGGAACGTGGGGGAAACATGGAATTAGTCAAGAAACATGGGGTCCCAAAAATAGTTGAAAATCAGGAAGAATTCCCTTTTATCGTAGTCTCTCCCCAATGCCCTGCTGACTCCTATTGGGTCAATGAGCTTGAATCATTGAGTGCGCTGCTCGATGAAATTGTCCGGGAATATCCAATAGATCCTGCTCGGATTTATCTTACCGGACTAAGTATGGGAGGGATTGGTGCCTGGCATCTTGCAATAGCAAATCCAAAACGTTTTGCAGCTATTGCTCCGGTCTGTGGAGCACTTTCAATACCAGAATTCAGACGAGTAGAATTGCAGATAAAAAATAACGTGAATCAATTATCAGTTGGACTAAAGAGATTAAAAGATCTTCCGGTTTGGGCATTTCATGGTGACCAGGATGATATTGTACCGATTGAGGCCGCTCAAAAGGTCATTCAATCCCTGAAAAAACAAGGTGGAAGCGCAAAATTAACTGTATATAAAGGAGTAGGTCATGATTCTTGGACAGAAACTTATGAAAATGAGGAGCTATATATATGGTTTCTAAACCAACATAAAATAAAGTAATTGGATTTATTGCTAACTGTCTATGGGAAACTTCGATCGGTGGATGCTGAGAATATCCGTTGAGAATGAGGCGAGCAAGTATAAAAACCTTGAAAAAACGCTTACATCACTTTAAAATGTAATTGAAACGTTTCAATTGTATGATTATTTGTTAAACCTTCCAGCAATGTATAAAGAAATCTGTCATTCTACTAATTTGAATAAGAAAGGGAGATGAAAATGAAGATCCTCTACATAGATATCGACTCCTTGCGCCCCGACCACCTAGGCTGTCATGGCTATCATCGTAATACATCGCCTAATATTGATCGTCTCGCTAAAAGAGGTACAACATTCACAAATTATTACGCTTCAGATGCCCCGTGTGCCCCTTCCCGTAATGCATTGTTCAGCTCAAAGTTTGGTATTCATACCGGGGCTGTAAATCATGGAGGTTTGGATGCAGATACCCGTCCAATTGGTATTGATCGTCCTTTTAACTATCATCACACAGAATATCAAGCATGGGTTGATGTCCTTAGATTCCGTGGTCACTATACGGCAATGATAAGTCCTTTCCCGGGGCGTCATGCAAAATGGAATGTACTTGAAGGTTTTCTTGAAATGCATGATACGGGGAAGCATGCTGGTGAAACCGCGGGAGATGTAACATCCGAAGCACTTAAATGGATTAAAGGCCGTGGCACTGAGAAAGAGGATTGGTTCCTATATCTTAACTTCTGGGATCCGCATACACCTTACCGGACACCTCTTTCATATGGTAACCCTTTCAAAAATGATCCTGCACCAGAATGGTTGACAGAAGAGATCATCGCCAAGCAGCGTGACAGCTATGGTCCAATGAGTGCGCGTGAAGTACCAGCTGGTAATCAATGGCCGAATCTTCCAAATGAGATTACTTCTCGAGAGGACTTCAAACGCTTTATTGACGGTTATGATACGGCAATCCGATATGTCGATGATCATGTAGGAATGCTTCTTAAAGCATTAGAAGAAGAAGGAATATTAGAAGAGACTACGATTATTATCTCAGCCGATCATGGTGAAAATCAAGGTGAGCTTAACGTTTACGGTGATCACCAAACCGCGGATCATATTACTAGCAGGATACCGCTCATTATGGCTGGACCGGAAGTTCGTCAAGGGCATATCGATGAGGATTTTCACTACCAGATTGATCTTGGGCCGACATTAACTGAAATGGCAGGAGGGACTCCTCGTGAAAAATGGGATGGCATAAGTTTTTTACCTGCCGTGACCAAGGGTGAATTGGCCGGTCGTCCTTATCTCGTTGTCAGTCAAGCAGCATGGAGTTGTCAGCGAGGAGTTCGTTTTGATAATTGGATGTTAATTAGAACCTACCATGATGGGTTGAAAGATTTCCCTGACTTAATGTTATTTGACATAGAAAATGACCCTCATGAAACAACAAACTTAGTAGAAGAAAGTCCGGAAGTGGTTGCAAAGGGTTTACAACTCCTTGACAAATGGGTGGCTGAACAAATGTCAACATCAGATTATCCATCGGATCCAATGTGGAATGTCATCCAAGAAGGCGGTCCATTCCATACAAGGAGAAACTTAGGAAAATATATAAAGAAGTTGAGAAATCAAGGAAGAAACGAAGCAGCGGATAGACTGGAAAGCCGGCATGAAAAATTCAATAAAATTTATGATAAATTGAACGATAATCAGAACTTGTAAGTTAAATAAAGATTCATCTCCAATTAATGATCAGTAACTTCCACTAAATGTATGGATGGAAGAGGAATGAAAAAACCAAAGGGATTGGCTAAGAATGTCTGATGAAGACAAGGTCGTTGAATAAAGTGTCAATTATCATCAATCATAGGAAGGGTTGTTTTTATTCATGAGTAATGTTACAGATTTTTATGAAAAATTGCCTGATAATGTGAAAGCATTTTTTGATCGTCAGTATCAAGATTCGTATCGATTACTCGATGATTCGCGTCATCCGCAAACAGGACTTTACGCAGATGCTTATATGACATTAGGAAATAATCCGGATCGGAGATGCTCTATCGCAGCAACAGGAGTAGGTCTGATTGGTCTTGCAGTAGCCGATATGGAAGGATGGGACGACGATGCAAAAAAGAAAGCAATCGTAACACTTCAAGCTCTTAAGGGAGAAGTAGATGGATGCAGCCCTGCTCGCGATAAAGACACAGGGTTTTTCGCCCATTTTGTTGACATGGAAACAGGAGAAAACTTGAAATCGGAAATCTCGACAATCGATACTTCACTTGTAGTGGCAGGAGCACTGTTCGCAGGTCGGCACTTCAAAGAAACGGAACCTCAAATTGCAGAAATGGCGAATGACTTGTTAAAAGGGATTGACTGGAGTGTCGTTGTGGCAGATATAGAAAAAGGTGTTATAAACATGGTCGTCAAAGATGGTCAGGGGACACTTCCATTACCTGCCTATAATGAATATGTGCTAGTTGCTTATCTTGCTTTACTGGGGCAGCCGGAAAATGAGGATATCCAAGATTTGTGGTATAAGAATTTTGCTGAAGATAAAATCGACGAATTGCCAAAAGTTAATTACCGTGATATTCCGGTTCTTACTGATCGAGCAGAGGAAAACTTTTTGTCTTCATTTGTCCATCAATTTCCATTTTTCCTTGTGCCTGAGTATGCTGAAAGTCCAATTTACAGAGATTTTTTCGCTAATGCCTGTATGGCGGATCGTTCAAAATGGAAAGAGCTATATGATGTCCCGTCGTATGTATGGGGATATGGAGCTGGCCCGAATGATGGATTTCATGGAGGATACCATGCGGATAAAATCAATAATTCCCCAGGGGATATAGCATCTGCCTATATTGTAGCTGGCTTTTTGCCTGTTTACCCTGCCGGGATTTATGATTTGTACGCGTTATATCGCCTCCATATCCCTTATGATGTATATACGAACCCTAATGATCAAGAAGACGAAAAAAAATTCCGTGCATCCTATCAATATGGATTGCACAGATATTCATGGTGGCATCTTGAACAACAGAAACGATGCTATCCAACCAAGGTAACCTTGATTGATTGGAGTTCTATGTTGTATGGGATGGCAGCTTTTAAACGTGGAATGTCTTTTTTCACTGAACGGCTTATTAAGTTAGAGAAAAGTGTATGAAGGCATGTTTTTGTGAAACATCTTATGTGAGTGAATCTATTTTTTTATAAAAAGGTGATGGAAAGATGGTCCATAAAGTGATGACGTTCAATCTAAGGGTAGATATCCCTCAGGATGGAAGCAATGCCTGGGAGAATCGAGAAAAAAAAGTTACTCAACTCATTAACAATCACCAGCCTGCTATTATCGGTACACAAGAAGGATTGCTCCGGATGATTAAAGATATCGAAGAAGACTTGCCGGATTACCAATGGATCGGAAACGGGAGGCGCGGCGGTATGGCTGATGAATTTTGTGCTATTTTTTATCATGATAAAAAACTGGATGTAGTTGAAAAGGGTCAATTTTGGTTGTCTGAACAACCAGATACTCCAAACAGTATCAGCTGGGAAAGTGATTTCCCAAGAATCTGTACATGGGGACATTTCCGGTTCAAGAATGATGGTACTGAGTTTATTGTCTATAACACACATCTCGACCATATTAGTCAAGAAGCCCGAGAAAATGGTATTCACTTAATCTGGAAAAGGCTTTTAAATCATTATGATAAGAAAAAGATCCCCATAATTTTGACAGGAGATTTTAACAGTGAACCTTCCAATCCTGTAGTCCGTTTCTTGCGGGGGGAAGCAGCTATCATGGATGAAACAGTGAATCTACAAGATGCGTTTATAGTATTGAATGAGCCTATAGGCAGGACATTTCATGGCTTTAATGGAGGAACGGAAGGAGAACCAATTGACTACATTTTCGCGAGCCCTGAAATAAAGGTGTTACAAACAGATGTGGACAGAAGCACGGTAGATAATGTTTATCCATCCGATCACTATCCAATCATTTCTACTTTAGAAATCAATTAAGTGACCATTATTGTAGCCGTTATCATTAAAGATGACGGCTGAGAAAACTATATGTTTTGGATGAAATAATTAAAAAAATAAAAGAGGATGAAAAGAATATGAAAATTCTTTATATCGATATAGATGCATTGCGTCCCGACCACTTAGGGTGCTATGGCTATGAACGAAATACATCACCGAATATAGATAGCATTGCAGAAAGAGGTGCCCACTTTACCAATTATTATGCCTCTGATGCACCATGTGCACCGTCTCGTACTGCCTTATTCAGTTCTCGATATGGAATCCATACAGGAGTTGTAAATCATGGCGGTTTACAGGCTGATATGCGCCCAATCGGAAAGGATCGCCCGTTTAATTATCACCATACCGAATATCAATCTTGGGTCGATGTTCTCAGATTCAAAAAACATCACACAGCCATTATCAGTCCTTTTCCGGGGCGTCATTCCGCATGGCATATGCTACAAGGCTTTCTAGAAGCTCATGACACAGGAAAGCACGCAGGAGAAACAGCAGGAGATGTTTCTAAAGAAGCTTTACGCTGGATTAAAGAAAGAGGAAGTGAAAAGGAAGACTGGTTCCTTTATCTGAATTTCTGGGATCCGCATACACCATATCGAACACCGGAGGAATTTGGAAATCCTTTTGAAAATGACCCTGCTCCCGAATGGCTGACGGAAGAGATGATCGCTCAGCATCGTGAAAGCTATGGTCCTTATAGTGCAAGAGATTTGCCGACTGTCAGACAGTGGCCGGGAATACCAGAAGAAATTACATGCAGAAAAGATTTTAAGAAGTGGATCGACGGATATGATACCGCTATTCGACATGTCGACGATCATGTCGGAAAAATCCTTCAGACCCTTGAAGAAGAAGGCATATTAAATGAGACAATTATCATTATTTCTTCAGATCATGGGGAGAACCAAGGAGAATTGAATGTTTACGGGGACCACCAGACGGCAGACCATATCACAAGCCGCATCCCTTGTATTGTTGCAGGTCCTGGAATTAAACAGGGCCATGTCGATGAAGACTTCCACTACCAGATCGATCTTGGACCTACCTTGACGGAGTTAGTTGGCGGTGTACAGCGGGCTAGATGGGATGGGGTCAGCTTTTTGCCTGCTCTCACAGAAGGAAAAACGGCAGGGCGTCCGTATCTCGTCGTTAGTCAATGTGCCTGGAGCTGCCAACGTGGGGTACGTTTCGATAAATGGATGTTCATACGTACGTATCATGACGGATTGAAGGAATTTCCAGAATTAATGTTATTTGATATCGAAAATGACCCGCACGAAACAAATAATTTAGTTGATCAGAAACCAGAAATTGTTGCAAAAGGCCTGCGACTATTAGATGAATGGGTGGCAGAACAAATGGTGACGTCTGATTCCCCAGTAGACCCGATGTGGAATGTCATTCATGAAGGCGGACCTTTCCACACAAGAGACGATTTGAATCTTGATTCCTATTTAGAAAAGCTACGTAACCAAGATCGAAATGCTGCGGCTGACAGATTGGAACGCCGATACCGTCCGGGAAAATTCGAAACAGAATCAGACGTTTAATAGAAGGATTCTTTTCATCCATCATCCTTCTAAAGGAATACCTTGAACCAAAAAATAATCAAATTTATAGATTGAATGATCAAAGGAGGAAATAAAGATGAGAGTTCTTTTGTTAGATTTAGATTCAACAAGACCAGATCACTTGGGATGCTACGGCTATCATCGTGACACTTCACCTAATATCGATCGTATTTGTGAGGAGGGGGTAAGGTTCACAAACTATTATACATCTGACGCACCCTGTGCACCTTCTAGATCCGCACTTATGTCAGGGCAGCTTGGTATACACAATGGGCTGGTAGGCCATGGAGGAACAGCAGGCGATGTACGTCATGATGGACCAAAGAGGGATTTTTCTGATCGACTTGCATTGGAGAGCCTTCCATCGTTTTTAGATCAAGCTGGTTTGAAGCCTGTATTAATTAGCCCATTTGCACAGAGGCACGGTACATGGAATTTTTACGCGGGATTTCGGGAAATGCATAATACAGGTAAAGCTGGGATAGAGTCAGCAGAAGAGGTGACACCGGAAGTTCTGAAATGGCTCGAACATAATGCTCAAGAGGATAATTGGTTTCTCTATGTGAATTATTGGGATCCCCATACCCCATATCGTGCTCCGGAGGAATTTGGAAATCCGTTCGAGAACGATCCGCTTCCTGAATGGATCACAGAAGAAGTACTTGAAGAACATAAAAAGAAAGTCGGTCCTCATAGTGCCAGTGAGATCAATATGTATGATAATAAACAAAACCCTGACTTTCCAAGATCTCCAGGTGAAATAAAGGACATGGCTGGATTGCGACAGATGATAGATGGTTATGACTGTGGCGTACGCTGGATGGACGAGAACCTAGGGAAAGTATTTAAGTCTTTAGAGGATTTGGGGATCATGGAAGAAACGATAATTATCATTACCGGCGATCATGGCGAGAATATGGGGGAGTTAGGGATATACGGTGAACATGGTACAGCAGACCACGCGACTTGTAACATTCCTATGATTATTCGCTGGCCGGGAGTAACGAAACCAGGTCATGTGGATGATGAACTGCATTATCATTTAGATTTAAATCCGACCCTGGCCGAAATTTTCAATCGGGCACCAGCACCGGGGTGGGATGGACAAAGTTATGCTCCAGCTTTAAAAGGTGAAACAGGCTCAGGTCGTGATTATTTAGTAGTTTCACAATGTGCACATGTTTGCCAGCGCAGCGTCAGGTTTGATGATTGGCTATATATTCGGACCTACCATGACGGTTATCATTTATTTGATAAGGAAATGCTTTTTAATATTAAGGATGACCCTCATGAAGTTCAAAATGTGGCAAAGGAAAATCCACATATATGCAAAGAAGCCGTGTACCGACTGAACGAATGGCATGAGGAAATGATGCATACCAGTTCATCAGATGTAGACCCTTTATGGACAGGGATGCGAGAAGGTGGCCCATTCCACGCCAAAGGGAATTTACCAAGATATATTCAACATTTGGAGAGGACAGGCCGTGAGTATGCAGTAGAAGAACTAAAGCAACGTCACCCCAATGAGTTTAAATAAAGCTATTTGTTATAAATAAGATAATAAGCAGCAGCTGGATTACAACTGCTGCTTTAGTTTTTTTGCACGAAATTGTTAGTCATCAGGGGGAAAAGTTAAGGAGAAAGTGATTGATAGCTTTATCTGCAGGCTTTCTAAGGATATTTCAAGTCGCTTAATCCAGTTGCTGCATGTCCAATAGAACAATCGCCAAAAAGGATTTTAGAAAATAGTCTATTAATATTGAAATCGTATACATTTAGTCTTATAATATCTGTATTGAAACGTTTCAATTGATACGTATATTGATATTTAACGTGCTACTATTTTTAAGTATCACGACCCATTCACAGAATGAAAAAAGTTTCCCTACATATAAATCTAATATAAAAATATAGTAATTCAGTGTCATCCACTTTTTTTTATATTTTTATTGTAACGTTTCAATTACTGTTTTATAAAGGTTTGGCATTGTGAGTCAAAATTTTGAAGCGATTTCTAAATAAGTTAGCAAGTAGTTTTGCTGATCAGTAACTTAGGGTTCAGATCACACATTTTATAAGAAAAAAATCATGTAGAAATGTCTAAGGTGTTTTCAAACATCATTACGACTAACTCTACACAACCGGAGGACATAATGACTAAAAATCATGCGAATATCATACTTGAACAAATGACTTTGGATGAAAAAATCGGACAATTAATGCAGTTAGCTACGTTGTTTTATGAAGGTTCCTCAAATCAAGGGAAAATTACAGGTCCAATGGAGAATATGGGGATTAATAAAGACGTTGTGCATAACAGCGGCTCAGTACTTGGTGGAGCAGGAGCAAAAGAAACAATGAATATCCAAAAAGCCCACCTTGATGGAAATCGACTGGGAATTCCTTTACTGATGATGGCTGATATCGTACATGGGTTTAAAACGATTTTCCCGGTTCCTTTAGCAATCGGTTGTTCATGGGATATGGAATTGGCTGAAAAAAGTGCTGAAGTCGCTGCAAAAGAGGCATCTGTTTCCGGAGTCCACGTTACTTTTGCACCGATGGTCGACTTGGTCCGCGATCCGCGTTGGGGAAGAGTGATGGAGTCTACAGGTGAGGATCCATACTTAAATGCAGAGTTTGCAAAGGCATTTGTCCGCGGATTTCAAGGATCGGATTTGGAAAACGATGAACATCGAGTTGCAGCGTGTGTCAAACACTTTGCTGCATATGGAGCAGCAGAAGGAGGCAGGGACTATAATACAGTGGATATGTCAGAACGCATGCTCCGCGAATCATATTTACCTGCGTATAAAGCAGCCCTTGATGAAGGCTGTGAAATGGTTATGACTTCTTTTAACACTGTCGATAGTATTCCTGCAACCGGAAATAAAAGATTAATGCGCCATTTGCTTCGAGATGAATGGGGCTTTGACGGTGTTATTATATCTGACTGGGGAGCAGTCAAGGAGATTATCCCTCACGGAGTTGCCGCAAATGAAAAAGAAGCCGCCCAAAAGGCGCTCGAAGCGGGTGTCGATATCGAAATGATGACAGCTTGCTATGTTAAGAACTTAAAGCAATTAGTTGAAGACGGCTCCATTTCTGAAAGCTTGATCGATGAGTCAGTCCTTCGTATATTGCAACTAAAAGAGAAATTGGGATTATTTGAAAAACCATATCGCGGAGCAGATGAACAGCTGGAGAAAGAGATTGTATTATGTGAAGATCACCGTCAAGTTTCCAGGGAACTTGCGACAAAATCTTGTGTACTATTAAAAAATGATCATGTCCTGCCATTACATAAAGATCAAAAGGTGGCATTGATTGGACCATTTGCCCAAAATGGAGACATTTTAGGTCCATGGTCTTGGCAAGGATCGAAAGAAGATGCAATCAAAGTAGATGAAGGTTTTCGAATGAAAACGGATGCGTCTCATCTTTTCGTCGCTCAAGGGTGTGATGTTGAGTCAGGCACAGAAGAGCAGCTGGAGGAAGCACTCCAAATTGCCAAAGATGCTGATGTCATTGTGCTGGCGTTAGGTGAGCATTCAAATATGAGTGGAGAAGCTAAATGCCGTGCAGATATTTGTTTACCAGCAGTTCAGCTTGACTTAGTTTCAAAAATGAAACAATTACAAAAACCAATCGTTGCCGTATTGTTTAACGGTCGTCCTCTCGATTTACATGGTGTAATCGATCAAACAGATGCAGTATTAGAAGCCTGGTTTCCAGGAACAGAAGGCGGAGCTGCTGTGGCAGACTTACTGTATGGAGATGTGAATCCATCTGGACGATTAACGATGTCGTTCCCATATTCGGTCGGCCAAGTTCCGGTTTATTATAACAGTTTCAATACAGGGCGTCCGAAAGTTGAACCGGTGACTGAATATGTTTCAAAGTACTTAGATATCCCTAATGAACCTCTGCTTCCCTTTGGGTTTGGATTAAGTTATACGACTTTTGCATACAGTGATGCATCTCTTTCTGCAACATCAATGAGTCCAGGAGGATCCATTACGGTTTCTGTTAAGGTGAAAAACATAGGGAACGTTGCTGGGGATGAAATCGTTCAGTTATATGTGAGAGATGTCGTAGGTGAGGTTATACGTCCATTGAAAGAGTTAAAAGATTTCAAAAAGATCACATTGGATCCGGATGAAGAGAAAGAAGTCATGTTCATCTTAAAAGAGGAGCAGCTTAACTACCATCATTCGGACCTACAGTTCAAGAGTGATCCGGGAGAATTTATTGTTTATGTCGGTTCAAATAGCAATGATGTTACAGAACTTGCATTTGAATTGACAAATGAAAAGGATTGAGGGGAATAAGATGACTTTGACTAAGGACTTATCATTTGAAGTAAAAGCAGGTGACATACTTTTTTCTTTTTTAAACAGCGGCGATATTCTTCAATCGTCTCATCAACACATTATGATTAATCAATGGATATCCAATCCTGTTGATGGATCCCTAAATAATTTATATTTGCGAATCTTTCGTTCAGATGGGATTCAAGTTTTTCCATTACTGGGTGTACAGTCAAAAAGTGAAGTGGAGTTTTCCGGTTCTAATGTGACATGGAAAGGAAATATTGATGAGGTTAACTATCAAGTCATTTTCCACTTGACTGAACAAGGTATCTGGTTTTGGGATATTACTGTTGACGGTCATGACGTTGAAGTAGATGTGGTTTATGGACAAGATTTAGGGATGGCTAGTAAAGGTGCTGTCAGAAATAATGAAGCATATGTTTCTCAATATATCGATCACAAGGTTTTTGAGGATGAAACAAAGGGATATGTTGTATGTTCCCGTCAAAATCAGAAGCAGCCGGGAGGATTCCCATACTTACAACAAGGGTCATTAACAAAAGCAGTAGGTTATTCTACAGATGGTTTCCAGTTCTTCGGTTTGACTTATAAAGAAACAAATCAACCTGAGGTATTGTATAAAGACTCTCTTCCAAATGAAGTTTACCAATACGAATTTGCTTATACAGCACTACAATCAGAGCGGATAACATTAGCAGGACAAACAAAATTTGTTTTCTATGGTTTATTTAAAGAAAATCATCCTGATGCAGTAACCTCTTTAGAGTATGGCGAAGATATAGCTGTTGCCTGGGAAGAAGTAAATAATCATGGAGAGTTTTCCGTCCAGCCTCTTGAAAAAGTTAGTAGAACACCTAAATTCGGAACACCTTTGGTTACTGATTCTATGACAATGGAAGACATTTCGAATTTATACCCTGATCGTCACCAAGAAGAATGGGATGGAGATACCTTACTTTCTTTCTTTACAGACACATATGAGCACGTCGTATTAAAAGAAAAAGAGCGACTTGTCGAACGACCGCACGGCCATATACTCATGACTGGGCAGAATGACAAAATAAAAGAAAATGTACTTTCTTCGACATCATTCATGTATGGAATCTTTAATTCTCAGCTTGTCGTGGGAAACACTTCATTCAATAAGCTGTTAACGAATGCACGGAATGCCTTAAACGTAATGAAAACATCCGGGCAGCGCATTTATGTGGAAATCGGAGGGGTGTACCATTTATTGACGATGCCTTCTCTTTTTGAAATGGGGTTTAACTATACTCGCTGGTATTATAAAACGAGCCATGAAACATTCATCATTACAAATTTCTCCATGGTCGATACGCCGGAAATACATCTGCAGGTCAGAACTGAAAGCGGGAACGCATACCGGTATCTCGTAACGAATCAAGTATCCATGAATGGTAATGAACTCGAAGTACCATTCCACTATGAAAGGGATGGCCAAACAGTAACTTTCACCGCAGATGCTGAATCGAATTCTGCAGCTATTTATCCCGACCTGAAATATCGGATCCGTGTTGAAGGGACTGAATTTACTTTAGATAATGAAAGTAAGCTTATCTCAAACGCAGAGCCTCATTCTGCATCTGTCGTTGTGTTCGAATTAAATTCTACCGCGGTGTGGGAAATGACGATGCAAGGTCTTCTACATGGTGAAGATTACCGATTTACAAAGCGGGATGCTTCCATAGAAATTGAGCGTTATCGTGATTATTTCCGTCAAGTAATGAATGGCTTTCACTTATCACAGCGAGGCGAAAAAGTAGAAAAATTAGACAAAGTAAACGCTCTTGCCTGGTGGTATACCCACAATATGCTAGTACATTTTTCTGTTCCGCACGGTCTGGAACAATATAGTGGAGCAGCATGGGGGACACGGGATGTTTGCCAAGGTCCTATGGAATACTTCATGGCTACGCAAAAATATGAAACTGTTAAGGATATTATAAAAACCGTTTATACTCATCAATTCGAGGATGATGGGAATTGGCCGCAATGGTTTATGTTTGATAAGTATTCTCATATACAAGCAGGTGAGAGCCATGGTGACATCATCGTTTGGCCGTTAAAGGTATTAGGTGATTATTTAGCGGTTACGAATGACTACGAAATTTTACAAGAGAAAGTGCCTTACACTAAGCGTGGAAATGGCTTTAAACTAACGGATGACGCGGAAACGATTTATGAGCATGCAAAAAAGGAAATCAACTATATTAAAGAACATTTCCTGCATGACACACATTTATCATCTTACGGAGATGGAGATTGGGATGATACCCTGCAGCCAGCGAATGCAAAATTGAAGCAGTATATGGTCAGTAGTTGGACGGTTGCTTTAACCTATCAGGCTATCCGTAATTTATCTGTTGTCCTAGAAGAAGTAGATGGAAAGGAAGCATTTGAACTTGCACAATTAGCATCTGGAATTGAAGCTGATTTTAATCAATATATGTTGAAATCCGGTGTGATTCCAGGCTTTGTATATATTGAGAATCCTGATACAACCGAATTGATGCTTCATCCGACAGATGAAAAAACAGGGATTCATTATCGATTGCTGCCAATGCAGCGTAGTATCATTAGTGAGCTGCTTACTAAGGAACAGGCTGAGGCACATTATGAATTGATAAAAGAAACCTTATATTGCCCGGATGGCGTTCGTTTAATGAATCGACCAGCCAACTATAAGGGTGGTATCAGTACCCACTTTCAACGGGCTGAGACTTCTTCGAACTTTGGACGGGAGATTGGATTGCAGTATGTCCATGCACATATTCGATTTGTAGAAGCGATGGCTAAGCTTGGGAAAGTAGACGAAGTATGGAGCGGATTATCGAAAATTAATCCGATTCGTATTCAGGATGTTGTGCCGAATGCGGAAAGACGCCAAAGTAATGCGTACTTCAGCAGCTCTGACGGAAAATTTAACACACGCTATGAGGCGCAGGAACAATTTAATAAGTTAAAAGATGGTTCAGTACCAGTAAAAGGCGGATGGCGTATTTATTCCAGCGGGCCTGGTATTTATATGAATCAGCTGATTTCAAATTGTTTGGGTATTCGTCCAACAGCAGATGAATTAGTGATAGATCCTGTTTTGCCTGAAGATTTTAACGGTCTGACATTTGATTATACGATTTACGGAAAGTCTGTTTCAATCGTGTATCATCTTTGCAAGGATACCGGTCGCCGTGTTGTTATCAATGGTGAAGAACTAAAAGCTGCAGAAACAACCAAGAATCGATATCGTCAAGGTGGAGTATGCATTTCTAAAGCAGAAGTTGAAAGTAAATTAAGTTCAGAACTGAATTCAATCGAAGTATATCTCTAAATTTAAATAGCACAGTTTCTGTTTTGCAGAGAAGCAATTATAATGATAGTCAGGATGGAAAGAGCGGTCGTCAAATTGGTGATCGTTCCCTTTCTGCTAATTTAAGGAGATAAAAAGATGATTGTGAAATTAACTGGTTTTGCTGATGAAATTTCACCCGAAATGGACTTACAATTGAGCGTCCTCGAATCTGAAGATATTCATTTTCTGGAGCTGAGGAGTCTATGGGGGAAAAATGTCGTTCATCTAAATGATCAAGAGTTACGGAAAGTGAAAGGAGAACTGCGTAGCAAAGGGATCAAAGTATCAGCCATCGGGTCACCAATAGGAAAGATCGGGATTCACGACGATTTTGAAAAACATCTTAAAGAGTTCGATCGAATCATACATACTGCCCATTATTTTAATACACGATTTATTCGAATTTTTTCTTTTTTTATCCCGGAATCAGAACACCCTAGCATCTATAGGGACGAAGTGATAGGAAGAATGAAAATATTAGTAAAAAGGGCAGAGGAAGAGGGGGTGATCCTCCTTCATGAGAATGAAAAGGGGATATATGGAAGTGACGCAGAACGGTGTTTAGATTTATTGACTGCTTGTCAATCACCTAACTTCCGCGCAGCATTCGATCCTGCCAATTTTGTTCAATGTGGAGTAAAACCTTTTACTGAAGCCTATCCTTTACTAGAAAAATATATCAAGTATGTTCATGTGAAAGATGCTCTATTTTCCAACGGTATGGTGGTTCCCGCTGGAAAAGGAGATGGACAACTAGAAGATATGTATAAAGCATTATACGAAAGTGGATACACTGGATTTATGTCACTTGAACCACATCTAGCTGCTGATGGGACATTTTCGGGGTTCAGCGGTCCTGAACTGTTTAGGGTTGCATCAAAAAGCTTAAAAGAGTTATTGTATTCTGTTGGGGCTGAGTGGAAATAAGGAACATTTAATCTAGTTTTATAAGAGGAACGTTGATTTTGGAAGATTTTAAATCCTGTTTTAAGCTCAATTCATCACTTCGAAAAAACGTAACTTCTTATTAATTTTGTAAATTAAACCTTGAAAAATTCATTTTTTATCAGCTGAAACAACAATAAAAGAAAACCACGATGAAAAGACGAACAATAGAAGTGTAGGTTCTTCATACCGCTAATGATTTCCGTGCAAGACTACGCTTTCCGCGGGTAGCCTGTGAGCCTCCTCGGCAAGCCTGCGGGGTCTCACATAAGCTACTTTCCCGCAGGAGTCTTCGTCTTGCACTCCAATCAACCGCTGGAAACAGCTAAAATCAAATGATTCGAAAATAAATAATAAACCCGAACAAATCTGCACACTAAGAAGCAGGTTTGTTCGGGTTTGACTTAGGATAAAAAAATTTTGTCCCAGCCTCTTTATAAATAAAAACATTGTGGTATGGAGCATAGCGGGATCGAACCGCTGACCTTTTGGCTGCCAGCCAAACGCTCTCCCAGCTGAGCTAATGCCCCGTGAATCGGTCATGATTAATTATAAAAAAGTACCAGGCATTCGTCAATCATTTTTTACTATTTTTTGTACTGGAATATGAAATGATTTGAAAAGGCGTCGAACAAATGGTTCGACGCCTTTCGGATGTGGACAAATCTGATCACTCCACATCTTCATCCTTTCACCTATTCAACAACTCTAACCCTTTCACCATTGCCAACGCTTCTTGATCGGCAATCACCGTGACGTGTTCGTGGCGATTCAAAATAGAAGCAGGGAAGTTCTCAGAGATTTCTCCTTCAACTAACTTTTTCATGGCCACTTGTTTAGCTTCTCCTGAAACCAGAAGAAGGATTTCTTTGCTCTTCATAATCGAAGAAATCCCCATCGTGATGGCTTGGGCAGGTACTTCATCAATTGAGTCAAAATAACGGGCATTAGCCTCACGCGTAGATTGAGCAAGCTCGACAATGTGGGTGTTGGAATCAAAAGAAGTACCTGGTTCATTAAATCCGATATGTCCGTTGCTGCCAATTCCCAGTATTTGAAGATCGATTCCGCCATGTAAACGGATCTTTTCATCATATGCCTCACATTCCTTTTCGAGGTCGACTGCTTTTCCTGAAGGAATATGGGTGTTTTCTGAATTAATATCAATATGTTTAAATAGGTGGTCATTCATGTAATGATAGTAGCTGTTAGGGTGTTTATCTGACAATCCGATGTATTCGTCCAGGTTAAACGAGGACACATGTTGATAGGACGTCCTGTTCTGTTTATGATCATTTATCAATGCCTCATAAAGCCCTTGTGGTGTTCCGCCTGTAGCTAATCCAAGGGTCAGCTTATCGAATTTTTTTACCTTGGATAATAGATAGTCTGCAGCGACTTGACTCATTTCCTGGTAGTCTTTCACTTCAATTAGTTTCATGAGTATCATCCTCTCGAATATATGCTATTTTCCCTTTACATATCGTTGTGTATACATCTTTGTTTTCGTCTAATATGACGATATCTGCATCTTTCCGGGGAGCAAGGCTGCCCTTTCGATCAAAAACATTTAATTGTTTTGCAGGGTTTTCAGCGGTCATTTTGATTGCACTTCTTATATCTCCCGTAGTGAATTCCTGTATATTTGTAAAGGCGTCTCTCATCTTCAATACACTTCCTGCTAAAGTGTCTTCATCCAATAAAGCTTTCCCGTCCTTAACCGTCACCATCTGACCGCCAAGATCATACTTGCCATTCTTTAAGCATTTTGCTCTCATGGAATCAGTGATGAGGATTAATCGCTCGTCTGTAATTTGATCGAATGCTAATTGGACCACTTCCGGACGAACGTGGATGCCGTCTGAAATCAATTCCACCATTAATTCTTTTCGAAGGAATGATGCGCCGACAATCCCAGGCTCCCGATGGTGAAGTCCAGACATTTGATTGAACAGGTGGGTAACATGGGACAGGCCTGCATCGATGGCTTCCCCGACCTGATCATAGGTTGCACTGGAATGACCGACTGAAGCGACAATCCCGTTCTCTTTTAAGTAACGGATCAGTTCGTATTCATCATCAAGTTCAGGGGCAAGGGTCACTAACTTAATATTCTCTCCTGAAAGAGCATGCCAGTTTTTAAATACTTCGACATTTGGCTTTTGGATACGATTCAAAGGCTGTGCTCCTGCCTTATCCGGGTTAATGAATGGACCTTCTAAATGAAGACCGAGTATTTCTGCCTGACCGCCTCTTTGATGGTTTGACATATAGTCTGCCGTTGCCTTCAAGGCTTTTTCGATTGCACCGGATGCTTCCGTCATGGTTGTCGCAAGGAAGCTCGTGGTCCCTTCTTTTGGAAGTGTCCCGGTCATCGTATCAAGAGCTTCCCGGGTGGCATCCATTGTGTCGGCTCCATTTACTCCATGGATATGAATATCTATCATTCCTGGGACAACACTATATCCATGGGGAAGTGAAATCACTTTGTACTCTTCTGAATCGGTTAACTGGGAACGGTCACCCATTTCGGTGATCTTTCCATTCTCTATTTTGATAAACCCTTTTTCATAAACTGTATCTTCTGCATAGATGTTTCCATCTAGGATAAGTAGTTTCTCTATACTTGAGGTCACTGAAATCACTCCTTGAGTACTTTACACTTCTACCATAACACCGGATAGTATAGATGTCTATACCAGTTTGTGTTTGAACAGTTTATTTTTTATATAAATTGTATTCAACACTATAAAATCAACAAATCTCATTGTGTATTCATAAAATTGGTATAGACATCTATTCCTTTATGATGATATGATATGTACTGGTTAAACGCTTTCAATTGAAACAAAAGGAGAGAATGATATGTTAGGATTCTTACAACGAATCGGTAAATCCCTCATGCTTCCAATCGCGGTGCTTCCTGCAGCTGCATTATTGCTGCGCTTAGGTCAGGATGACTTATTAGGAATCGCGTTCATGTCCGAAGCAGGAGATGCCATATTTAAAAATTTAGCATTAATCTTTGCCATCGGGGTGGCAATCGGATTTTCGAAAGATGGAAATGGTACGGCCGGATTAGCCGGTGCCATTGGTTATTTGGTATTAACGGGCGGGTTAAAAGCCCTTGATCCGGATTCCAATATGGCGATTTTCGGTGGGATCATATCCGGAGTCGTGGCAGGTTTATTATATAACCGTTTCAATGATATTAAACTTCCGGCCTGGCTGGGCTTCTTCGGGGGCAGACGTTTCGTTCCAATCGTAACCGCTGCGTCCATGGTTGCTTTAGCAGGGATATTTGGAATTGTCTGGCCACCGATCCAGAGTGGGATCAACTCCATTGGTGAATGGATCATAGGTGCCGGAGCAACAGGAGTCGGTGTGTTCGGCCTACTGAATCGTCTCTTGATTCCAGTCGGTCTGCATCACGTGTTGAATACACTTGTATGGTTCGAATTTGGGACATTTAAAGATGCAGCAGGAGAAATTGTGAAGGGAGATATTCCACGTTTCTTCGCAAAAGATCCGACAGCGGGAACGTTCCAAACAGGCTTCTTCCCTATCATGATGTTTGGTCTGCCTGCAGCGTGTCTTGCGATGATCGTGACCGCGAAAAAACATCTACGTGCCAATGTATCGGGGATGTTAATCGGGTTAGCCGTCACTTCATTCTTAACAGGGATCACTGAGCCGATTGAATTCAGTTTCATGTTCTTATCTCCTGTTCTTTATGGAATTCATGCTGTATTAACAGCAAGTTCTATGGTCATCACGTATGTACTTGGCATCCATCACGGTTTCGGCTTCTCAGCAGGCGCATTTGATTACATCTTAAATTTCAACATCGGCCAAAAACCTTGGCTGTTATTAGGGGTAGGCATTCTTTATGGAATCATCTATTTCCTCATATTCACCTTCTTGATCAAGAGGTTTAATTTGAAAACTCCAGGTCGTGAAGATGATGAAGATGTAGTAGTAGCAGATGAGAAATCAGGCGGAAATAGTAAATATGAAATAATGGCTGAACATTTCCTGAAGGATCTTGGCGGGAAAGAAAACCTGGCAGTCATCGATAACTGTGCCACACGATTACGATTACAAATCAATGACGTCACACTTGTAGATGAAAAAGCTTTAAAAGCACACGGGGCTAAAGGTGTGATGAAGGTAAACAATAAAAACCTTCAAGTCATTGTCGGGACAGATGTGGAATTTGTTGCCGATGAATTGAAAAAGTTAAAATAAACGGTTAGAGCAGACGGGTTTGTCGTATTTGGCAAAATCCGTCTGCCACTTTTATATAGATCTCGGATAATTGTCTGTTATAAACAGGGTGTATATACTAAAATAAAAGATAAATCGTTATTTCGAAAGGAGAAGCGTTCGTGGTAAATAAAAATTCTCCTCTTCCTTTGTATTATCAGTTAGAAGAGCACCTAAAACATCTAATACAGTCTGAAGAGCTAAAGCCAGGTGATGCCCTTCCGTCTGAGCGGGAGCTGGCTGAATCGTTCAAAATCAGCAGAATGACCGTGAGACAGGCGATTACCAATCTTGTGAATAAAAATGTGTTATATAGAGAAAAAGGGCGTGGGACATTCGTCTCTCATCGCAAAATCGAGCAAAGCCTCCAAGGGTTAACAAGCTTCAGTGAAGATATGAAGAGTCGGGGACTCGAGCCCGGGAATAAGTTACTGCATTTCGAAGTTTCCCCGGCCATAGAGGATATTCAGGAGCTTCTTTCGTTAGAAGAAGATGAACTTGTGTATACAATGAAACGAATCCGTCTTGCGAATGATGAACCGATGGCACTGGAAACAAGTTATATTCCGGTGAAGCTGCTGCCAGGATTGAATCAGGAAATATTGGGAAAATCACTGTATCACTATATTGAAAGCGAGTTGAACCTTCACATCAGTCATGCCACGCAATCAGTGGAAGCGGCAATTGTGACGGAAGAGGATACGAAGCATCTAAAGGTGAAGAGCGGGGAGCCAGTGTTGCTCATCCAGCGTGATTCATTCTTAGAAGACGGTACCCCTTTTGAGTTAGTACGATCGATTTATCGAGCTGATAAATATAAATTCAAACTCAACTTGGACAGACTGTGAAAAAGAGTAGGAACCCCATTTTATTATGGGCTCCTACTCTTTTTTTTATAATCCTTTTGTTAACAGTGGAATCCGTTTACGATATTTTTCGATTAACCCTTCGTTATGATCATCTGCGCCGTCCACGTTTCCGCTGAGGAAGATAGGCGGTTCAAATCCGTCTATCACCATGTTTTCAATGGCACCTGCCATGACGCTGTTCAATATTGCCGCGCCGATGACGGTTGAAGATGGAGAGAACGGAACAGACACTCTTGGATCAGTCAGTACTGCATCACCTACAACGGAGTGATTATCTATGGCAAGATCCACTACTTCACTCAGAAATTTTCCACTGGGATGTCGGGACGTTTCCTTCTCTACGTAATCAAAGGAACTGATGGACACAACATAAGCGCCACATTTTTTCGCGTGAAGAGCTACTTCGATGGGAACGGGATTTTTTCCAGAAGTGGAGAGAACGATCACCACATCATGGGGCTGAATATCTTGGGCATTCATAAACTCACCCGCAAACCCTTTCGCTCTTTCTAACTGAGAAGATCGTACGGCTCCTTCATGAAGCATGAGAGGCTCAATCAAAATCGGATTGATCGGAACCAGTCCACCTGCTCTGTAGAATACCTCTTCTCCAAGGATGTGAGAGTGACCGCATCCAAAGAGCTGAATGATGCCATCTTGTTGGATGGAAGAAGATATCTTTTGAGCAAGCTTTGCCATTTTTTCAGCTTCTTCGGTATGAACAACATGTAACTTTTCCTGGATTTTTTCAAAATAAGTAGAAATCATTTTCTTCCCGCTTTCATTTTTTCTTTCAGCATATCATATTTCTTGTGAACGTCTTAGAAGAGGGAGTAAATACTGACAAACGTGACGAAGGCTGCTGCAATAAAAGATAAATAGGCAGAAGCTTTTCTTTTTGCCTGAAACCCTGAAAGTCCCATCACAAGCATCATGGCTCCTAAAGAAAGAAACATAATCGTCGTAATGAACTCAGGTGAATCCTCACTTAACAACCCGTATAGGGCAAAAGTGATAGTGATTGTGGAAAAAAGGATTCTTACCTTAAATAGCATGATATTCACTCCTGACTCGGAAGATAAGACTATGGTAACATTTATTTCCATGATTATTAATGGTTTTGAATGACAAGAGATGAGAAGTTGCAAATAATAGCCTGTGAACAAGAGTGTGGCAGAACAAGATATGTACGTTTCGGAGCTCGGTTTTATCATTAGAAAACGGGATCTAAACAATGTTAACTTGAGGAGGTCTATTTCTTTTTTCAAAAGTGTCGATAGATGTTATAGTAAGATAATAAAAATCAGAATTCCTGAAAGGATTTTTCATGATGAATTATAAAATGATTGTATTAGATCTAGATGATACTTTATTACGAGATGACCAAACGATTTCGGGTCGTACAAAAGATGCTTTGCTTCAAGCACAGGAAGCGGGAGTGAAGGTTGTTCTCGCATCCGGCCGCCCAACGTATGGAATGAGATGGGTTGCAAAAGAACTGAAGCTGGACCAGTACGGAAGCTATATTCTTTCTTTCAATGGATCGAAAATAATAGATTGCAAGACAAACGAAGAGAAATACAGTCGAACATTATCAGCTGAAACCGTTCATCGCTTATACGATTTGAGTAAACGGGAAGGCGTTGGCATTCTGACATATGCTGATGATGCGATTGTTGTAGAAGAATCAAGTGAATTTGCTTCTATTGAAAGTGAACTGACTGGGCTGCCTGTAAAGGTCGTTCCCAACTTTAAAGAAGCGATTAAGGAGCCTGTTGTAAAGGCACTCATGTTAAAAGAAGCCGATCGATTGGTAGAGGTCGAGAAAAAACTTCAAACCGAACTGGATGGTGAACTGAGTGTGATGCGCTCCAAACCATTCTTCCTGGAGTTTACGCAGCTTGGCGTGACGAAAGGGGCAAGCCTGGACTACCTGATCAAGCCAATGGGCATTAGTGCGGAAGAGGTCATCGCTATCGGAGACAGCTATAACGACCTTGCCATGATTGAATTCGCCGGTCTTGGCGTCGCAATGGGAAATGCTCCGGGAGATATTAGAGAGAAAGCTGATTTTGTAACAACCTCTAATATGGAAGATGGCGTAGCAGAAGTAGTTGAGGAATTTGTATTGAACAGATTATCCCGCATTTAAGGATTCAGGGGTGGCTCAGGGTCACCCCAAAAAAGAGCCAAATCCAAAAATCAGATTCACCCCCAACCCCTACTTATGATCGCACTCCCGATCAAACTCCGAACCATACTCTGAACCCATTCTCCGCTCCCTACTTGAACCGCTTTCTTTAGGGCATCCCCCATCGATAACCGGAAGCTTCCGGTTAACGAGTTTCGGAGGAAGGGGCTGAATTCCGAGAAAACAGTTGCAGTCGATGCTGATACATTTGTCGGTTTGATATAGGGCAAATAATTCATCGACATCATCGGTAATGTATCCGTCTATATCCAGTCCGGCCAGTAACCGCAGTGTGGCACAGCCATCATCGATATCGATGAGCTTAAAGAATATGGTGCAGTTAGAATGTAAGTGTGCACGAAACGGCTCGCTATCTACCTTTGTATATATAATAAATGGAATGGTGTCTACCTTGTCATATTGACAAATGAACTTAAATTTTTGAGTGGCCAATTGGAATTGTTCCAGTAATAATTCATTCAAGGTTTCGCATATACAGCTATTGTGATGACAAATCATCGCCTCAAATCCTCCTTTCACCTGTCTCTTACCATTATTGTATTTTTGTCTGTAAAAGTGGTGTAGTGCATATATAACGGATTAAATTGATTCTAAATAAAATTGAATGTCTTTAGCGGCATTTTTTGCACGCCTCTCTGATTCCTGCACGGATTCCCCACTCGCCATAACATACCCGTAGCGATGCCCCATGGAAGTTGGAGTGTGAAGTGTTTTTCCTTTTTTCGGTTTTATATAAACTTCAATGATGCCTTCTTGTTCTTCTGCCCTGTCATTGCCAATCACTTTTAACAGTCTGCCAGTTTTGTTGACAGTCATGTAGTAGGTGTAGATATGTTTTTCCCATTTGCGTTCGCTATGGTGAGACTTTTTAAGGTATACCCTTAATGTTTCTTCCACTATGCTCAGTCCATATGCTTCTTCAATCATTTTGTTCATTGCTCCCCCGGAGATTCGGGGATTGACTTCAATGAGTTTCCATCTATTCTTTACCAGCCGCATTTCTAAATGACAGCTTCCGTTAACAAATCCCAGGTCATTGACAATCTCTCCGACCTTTCTGACTAGTACCGGATAATGGTATACGGGTGAAACACTATACCCGGTGACAATGAATCGTTTATGATAGTCTATTTGCTGTTTGACGACCACTGTGATCACGGGCTTGCGTTCTTTGATGACCACTTCGATTAAGTATTGAGGTCCCTCTAAGAATTCTTCTACAAGAAGACTTGGAGGTTTTTTCCGCTTTAATTTTTTTATGCCTGCTTTCAGCTCATCCTCATTACGAATAAGGAGGACATCTTTTGACCCGTTAGAAACGGGTGATTTTAATACAACAGGATAGGAAAAGGTCTTAACACTCTCTTTAGAAAAGGGAGGATCCAATTTCATGAAATCAGAAGAATAATCTTTTCCGGTCAGTTTCTTGCGGAGCACTGTTTTATCCATACAATCACCAATCGGTTCCAAGGAAATTTCGGTTCTACAGAATTCATTAGAAAGCCGGGCTGCTATATAAACGTAAGAATCGAGAAAACTGATGATGCACGCTATTTTCTTTCCTTCGTGCTGAAGCGTAGAAATTTCTCTCTTGATTGCTTCTTCATGTCTTAAATCTACTTCGTACATTTCGTCGACATCCTGAAAGAGCTCTCTTTCTCTTATAAACTTCCTGCGATTAGTAAATAGAATAGTAGAATAGCCCAATTTTTTTCCTGCTTCAATACCGTCCCGAGAGGAGCCTGATTGGTTTGTACCAATATAGATGATGAATTCATTCATGGGGAAAACAGCTCCTTTATGTGTTTAGTCACTACTCAGTATATGAGCTGTTATTTGATAAGTATGGGCAACTAAAGGTGAAATCAGATAATTGGACGAGAATTTGCTAGACTTCTGTTAAAAATCGAAGCAGCTTGCATACCCCCTGCAAGCATAAGGTGAATAGGAGGGAAGCAGCTCTTTACATGCATAAAATATTTAAGGGAATCATCATTGAATCAGCCTACACCCCCCAAGTATCAACGGAATAAACTGTACAGTAATACAATGCTCGTACCCATCCTGAGCTTTGAAAGAGAATATGATAAATGAAGGAGCGTACCTTGAATGAAGTCTATCATTTTTATAGAAACCACTAAGTCAGGTTCAAGTAGGGAAGCAATTAAGACGGCAGACAGACTTGGGTTTTATACTGTCCTGTTCACTGAAAGACCTAATTTTGTGGCGAAGAGGGAGGAATTTCCTGATGTTCATTTGATGAAATTATGTGATCTCAGTAATATGAATGTACTGCAAAAGGAAGTAAAAGCCCTGATTTTGAAAGGGATAAAAATTTCCGCTATTGTGAGCTATGTCGATCCCCATAGCTACACAGCATGTACTCTTGCCGATCACTTTAATTTAAATCATTTTTCAACTGAAGGAATGAAAAATATTCAAAATAAAATTCAATCACGGGAACTGCTGAAGAACTCATCAGTAACTCCAGAATATTGGACGGTTGCAACAAAGGCGGAAAGTAAGGAGTTAGAACCGAAAGTCAAGAATAAGTTCCCTCTGGTCATGAAATCCCCAAAATCTACCGGCTCTAAAGATGTGTACAAGGTTGGAAATCTATTAGAGTATCGGAAGCGGTATAATACGTTGAGTACTCTTTATGAAAATCAGCCGATATTAATAGAAGAATACCTCCCGGAACCTCAATATCTGGTGGAAGTGGTGGTTCATAAAGGAAAGGTTCATATTATGGCAATCATCAAACAGGATATTCAATATAGCCGACGCTTTATCGTAATGGGTTATAAATTATTACTGAATCCAGGGGTAAACTTTTCGAATGGTCTGATGAAAGCGATAAAAGAGATCGTTGCTAAGCATGGTCTCGAGACTGGACCTTGTCATTTGGAGCTTCGCCGTAAAGGAAATCAGTGGAAGTTGATTGAAATAAATGCACGTATTTCAGGTGCCGGGATGAACAATATGATTAAAGCAGCCTATGGAATCAATCTGGTAGAAGAAATGCTGAAAATGGCGCTGGGAAAAGATCCGGATTTAAAGCCTAAGTTTCAAAAGAATGTGTACATGCAATACGTGACGGTGGAGAAAAAAGGGACGCTCGAGAAAGTCACGGGAAAAAGTAGAGCCCTTGCCTCCCAGGGGGTCGTAGAGGTTTACGTAAAGCCCCGTAAAGGATCAGCGATTACACCGCCATTGTCTATGGGGCACCGGTACGCATATGTAACCGCTGTTGGAAATACAGCAATAGAAGCTGAGGGGAACGCGAAGAAGGCAGCCGCGGAAATTCAGTTTTGGATTAAAGAGTCTCCTAAGGAAAAGATTACAACGGTCATTCAATAAGAAAAGGGAGGGTGTGCATTTTCCTCCCTTTATCACGTACAAGTCAAAAAATGTTTACCTAGTAATTAAAACGCCTTGTTTAAGCTTTTACGGCTTTAAACAAGGCGTTTCATTTTCATATCAATTTTTTTCTCTTGTGAAGGTGTTCAATCTGGAGGCTGTTAACCAAAATTCTTCTTGCAATATTCAACCGTATCCACCATCTCCAGGCCGCTGGCTCCTTTAATCAGAATTGTCCAGTTTGGTTGGATGATTTTTTCTAGTTTCGCATTTAATTCATTCATATAATGTCGGTTAAAGTGAAAGATTCGCTGCTTGTTCATACCAGCTTCTATGGCGCCAGCTCCTATGTTTTTGGAAAGGTTGCCATAGGTAAAGAGGTAATCAATTTTTTTCTCAGCAACGTATCTTCCTATTTCTTTGTGAACGGCTTCATGTTTGTCTCCAAAGCCTGCCATACTTCCCAGAACTGCCACTTTCTTTTCACCCTCCAATTGCGTAAGTACGTCGAGTGCGCCTTTCATGGCATCAGGGAAAGCATGGACTGTATCGTCAATCAGCGTGATATTGTTTTTCAGCTCCATAACATCAAGCCTGTGCTTTGGCTTTTTAACTTCATTCATACCTTGTTTGATTTCTTCAGGCTTAAAGCCGAGAAGGTCCGCAATGGCGATGGCAAGAAGGGCATTGTAAACATAAAATTCTCCATGGTATGGGATGGAAAAGGTATATGATTTACCGGAAAGCTTTAGATCAAAGCTGATACCTTCCACGCTGTAGCGCAAATTCTTTGCCTGGTAATCAGAAGGGGAATGAATACTGACCTTTTTTAGTACCCCTGTGAAATCCTTAGTATGAAGAAGCTTTGAATTCTTGTCATCTCCATTCAAGAATAAGTGACCATCACGATCCATTCCCTTAATAAGCTCCGATTTAGCTGCAGCTATTCCTCTGATATCGCCATTGAAGTTACCGATATGTGCAGTACCGATATTGGTGATCGCTCCTATGTTAGGCTGGATTATCTTGCAATGCTTTTTGATTACGCCGGGAAACGCCATTCCATATTCAAGTACAATAGCCCGATGAATGAAGTTGATTTCATCCTGATGCTTTTCAGTATGATCAGTCCGGTTCCAATAATCACTGGATTCGAAGATAATCCAGCGGGTTCTGAGAATAGACGCGATGAATGATTTGGTTGTTGTTTTACCTGAGCTTCCGGTTACAGCAATGATCGGTCTTTCAACAGAGAAATCTTTATCCATAGTAATCCTCCTTTCATTATTTACTCGGATTTTTTCTTGGCCAAGTAGATGCAGTAATGTATGGTGTTTTTGACAACATCCATCTCAAGATAAAAGGTCGGGGGACATCCTGGTCTCCAGTTCACTTCATAGATCCATATTTTCCCCAGGTCATCCAAAGCAACATCAATTCCAAGCTCATCAATACTTTCTGAATACCTTTCCATTTGCAATTCGTCCAAATGCCGGGCAAGGAGCAAAGAAAAGTTTTCTAAATAGCGCTTGATGTTAAAGTAATCATGCTCTCCAAATTCCTGTTTCAAAAAAGGAACCAGATAATTCATCGAACCGCCATTGTTAATGTTTGAAACAATCGTTCCCGGTGCGCCGATTCTCGGATAGATAGAAGTAATGACCCATTTCCCATCACCGTCTTTTTGAACGTGAAGCCGAAAGTCAAATACGCTTCCATCTTTTGTCCGACAATTGATATAAGGCTGGACGAGAAATTCCTCTTCTTGAATATTATCTGAAACAAATGCTTTTAATTCATCATAGGAATAAAGATGATCGTCCGTGTTTAGTAACACTCTGAAATCATTTCCGACACGTTCAATATAAATGATAGAGATACCTTTACGGCCGTTTACAGGTTTAAAGACAATCTTCCGATAGGCTTCCAAAAAAGAAAAAAAGTGATTCGTCCCCCTTACGACCTCAGAGGGAATCAAATATTGTGTGAACTCTCCAGCTTCCTTCAGTCGTTTATATACCGCCATCTTATTGCCGATCGAATGAGTGGTAAATGGAATAGTCTTCTTCAGCTTCTGAATAACGTGATTGGATTTAGCAAGCTTTTCAGGGCTTCCTGTGTTATAGATAACATCAGGAAACGGAAAGGTTCCTTCCACCCACTTTCCGTCTGTATATTCAAATCCGGAAATGGTTTTCGTTATTAAATTTACTCCACCTGGAGAAAAATAGACCATCTGCGTTCCTTCTGCCTTGGCAACAGCTGCATAAGCGTATGATTTAATAACACTATCAGGATGCTTTCGGTGGTGCAGCAATCCAATTCGAATCAATTGACTAACCTCCTTAAAGTATTTTCTTCCTTACTAGTAAATGATGGTCGTCCTGTTTAGGGAACGACACTTGTGATGAGGAATATCGCCTTTTTTACACCATTCAACTCATGAATAGATGGCATTCCATAAAAGTTTATAGAGATACCTTGTGTGTCCCCTGAAGCAAATCTCCATCCCAAAGAGAATGACATTTCCCGAAAGGCTTGCGATGATGGCAGCCTTTCCTTGTGCTTGATGATAGTCAGGCCAGTAGCCTGCAAGTAACGTATCAGGGTTATTCTTGAATCTTGCGACTACTTTCATATTGCCGGTATTCGTAAACCAAGCTGGCCGGTATACAAAACCGGTATCTTCAGCTTGATATCCTTTGGTTATGGGGTGGTTCTCATAGTGGATCTGCAATAATGCATTTTTATTCCAGCCGCCGGAATGAACCTCAGCTTCACTTAGCTCAAGAATAGAGGACAACGCCTTAGAAGCACCAGCTCCTATTCCGATCACTTTTCCACCCTTTTGTACAAAGGCATTTAGATGATTACGGCATGCTTCCTGTTGAGCAGGGGAATCGAGTACGAAATCACGGTAAACACTTCTTATTTCTAATGGAGGATAAAATAAGTGCTCATACCCGTTGTAAACAAGAACATTCACAGAGGATAATGCTTTTTCTGAAGCTAAATCCTTTGCCCTAAATTCCTGGAACGGGATATTCATTTGCTGCAGGGCAAGCTTCAGCCCTGAATGGGCCTTTTTGTGAAAAAGGCCGTCATCTATGAGAATGCCTACAGAAACAGATGCACCTGCTTCTTCGGTTTTAGAGTCTTTCTCCATAGATTTGAAAGACTTCATACCTGCATCTACTTTTTCAAATACAGGCTGACAGTTGACCCCCCAGCTTAATGGAAGACTCCAGGCACAAAGTTCAGATATTCTTTCAGATCCTGACGAGAGATCTTCCCCTTTTGTGAGGAAACAGTAAGCTATATTCGCCCGTGCTTGATTCATTGGAACAATGGTGGAGCCAGCTGGAAATGAATGTCCTTCATACGTGAAATCTTTCGTAGAGGAGTATAGCTTTATTCCATTCTTCTGGAGATGTCGCGTTAGTTTACTGAACTCTGAATGGCGTTCGTTCTTTTCTGTGAGTACGTAGTATTTTGGAAAATAGTCATGTGGGTGAGTGGGATGAACATTCTTGATTCCACGGTGGAAAAAGGCAATTTGATTTTTGTTTAGTTCCTCTTTGTGCTTTGAAATATGGGTAAGAGCAGCTGAAATTGCTAAAAGAAGCCAGGTGATGCCATCCTCTGAACGGCTAGGTGATTCAATGGTAATCCCTAGGGCACCATGCAGCATGGAATACATTGAACAGCCATATGGACTATAGTCATCCCATCCCCCTTTTCCATCACGGTAAGGGATGTACGTCCCTTTTATCGACTTAAACCTCTTTGAAGAAAAATTCTCCTTTTCTTCAATTAGAAAGGCTTCCATGAACTGAGCTAGAGGCAGTGCCCCTTTCAGATATAAATCATATTCATAAGCCGGGTTGTGAGGTGGGGTACAGGGTTCGATCAATCCAATGTGAGTGTTTTTTTTCCATACATACCCATGCAAGTCCAAAACGACGGCAGGCTTTTCTTTCACAATGAGATTGACGATGCTCTCTGTTTCAGGCTGTGATTGTGTAATGAAATCCCTGTTTATATCAAAGCCCTCTGCATTATAACGTGTCTTATGCACATATCCGTCGGGATTACAGCAAATGACACAAAATATAATCAAATCATCCAGCCATTTCGTGTTATCTCCATCTTGTTGAATCTTATTGAAAAAACGGAGTAATGCTGTCGATCCGGTGGCTTCATGTCCATGAATGGAAGCGGTAATCACGATTGGTGTCTTCTTGCGTCTCCCTAAAGTGCTTTTCCTTGTTTGAACTATTTTTGTTCCGGAATCGGCAGGCTTTTGAATCGTAACACACCAAATGTCCCGCCCTTCAATGGACTTGCCGATTGAGGAGAGGGAAAGGAATGGACATTGTTTCGTTTTCTTCTCTATTAATGCTTCTAGTTTTCTATAAGAAAGTATAGTACTTCCCATGTAGTCATAGCCTCCTTTCTATAGTTAATTCAAGAGAATGGTATTCTGCTATGGACAAGTGTCCCTTTAGGACAAAATGATGCATTTTCACTGCCGGATGACTTGGCAAACCTCCCCCGCTTTTCTACTCAGTCGATTTCTTGACAACCATCAGGGACAGCATCTTGTGATAACAGCCTTATATAAATAGCCTTTAGCCGTTTCCTCAGTGAAAACTTGTACATACACTAATACATATAAGTGGATTAACAGATTAGAAAGAGGTGCATCCCCATGAATATATCGATTGAGACATCTACATTTAAGGAGCTGGAGCCTCTCATTCTACTTGCTGGTAAAGATGGAATGAGGGTTAATGACGTACCGGGCTCCGTGTGGTTTTGTGCAATAGTGGATGGAGAGATGGCTGGCTTTGTTTCTTGTTATATAAGAGAGAAGCATGGAAAAGCGGTATTTAAAAGTGATTATGTACGGGGGGAATACAGACGGAGAGGCATCTATCGAAAACTTTTTGAAACGAGATTGAACTACGTGAAGAAATTAAATGTGAGAAAGATTAAAGCTTCCTGTACGAAAATGTCTTTAGAGTGCTTCTTATCTTACGGTTTTAAGAAAATAGAAAGCAGGTCAAGGAAATATACAGATGTTTTGATGTTTGTAGATTAGATTACTAGATGAGCAGGAGGAACGAAATGATTACGCTGAAATTAAGAGATATCAGAAGGCAATTGAATGGAAGGCTGGTAAGCGGTTCTGAAAATATGGATATCCATGATTCCGTAATATTCCATCAGCATAAGCTAAAGAAGAGTCATACACTGGTTTTCATGGATAAAAGGAAGGCAATCAGTGAGAAAAAATGGAAGAGAATGATCAGAAATGCTCCATGTGCCGTGATAACAGATCATGATCAAGATGTTGTAAACGGGGATGAGGGATTGACCATCATTCAAGTAGGAAGTGTAAGAGAGGCCTTTATGGAGTTTGTAAGTTACTACCGGAAAATATGCTCACTCCCGATTGTTGCAATTACAGGGACATGCGGAAAAACAACGACCCGGGAGATGCTCACACATATTATGGAGGAGAATCATTCTGTTACTTCAACGGAGTGGAATGATAACGCCCCCCATAGGTCTTTTGAATACCTGATGAAGATAAATGAAAGCACAGACTTCGGGATATTCGAAACAGGCTTGGGCGGACCGGGTGATCTACGCTATCACTGTAACGTTTATCAACCGGACATAGGGGTCATTACCAACATCGGAAGTTACCATCTTGATCGTTGCAAGACCTTCGAAGGATACCTTGCAGCAAAAGCGGAAATGCTTGAAGGACTGCAGAATAAAGGCACCCTACTCTTAAATGCGGATGATCCGAACATTTCTAAAATCAGCTTGGAGGAGTATAAAGGAACCGTTCATTATTTCAGTATCCATAAGCATTCCGACTTCAGGGGAACCTCAATATCCATCAGTGAAGAAGGAACCCGTTTCACCTTACAGGCAAACGGCAAAGAATACCCTGCCTTTATCCCTGAAATCGGGGAGCATCACGTCTACAATGGATTGGCTGCTTTACGGGCAGCGATGGAGCTCGGGGAAGACATTGAAATGGGAATCAGAAGGTTAAGTAGCTTTAAAAATATTGAAAGACATTTTGAACTGCGTAAAGGACGGAAAGGTTCTACCATCATCGATGATACGTGGAACGTCAACCCTACCTCTTTAAGAGAAGCTATTAAAACACTTTCTATTATCGGAAAAGGTAAGAAACGGGTTGCTCTTCTTGGAAATATCGAAAGGCTTGGCGCAGAAACAAAGGATGTACACAAGCAAATCGGAAAATACGTGGTGGAATGTGGCATTGATGTCCTGATCACGTATGGAAAGAAAGCGCAGTATATAGCGGAGCAGGCAGCAAAGGAGAGTCAAGATATCATCGTGTATCCTTTTACCAGTATAAAAGGGATGGATAAAACGATTTTGAATCATCTTGATGAAGACACATACGTATTGGTGAAGTGCCGGGCCGGCAGTAGACCCTTGATGAGATTAAGAAAACGCTTGATGGAATCTGAGTAAGAATGGAAAGGGAGGGGTGAATGGTGAAACGTTTACAACTAAAGGAAGTAATAGAGGTGGTGGGAGGGCGCTTGGTTCATGGTTCAAAGGGTGTAGTGGTGAAAGACGCAGTCATTTATCATCTCCATCCCATCATTCAGAGCCACACAATGATCTTTTTAGATAGAAGGAAGCCATTCAACTATGAAAAAATACAACATCTGGAACCCTTTGTCATCATTAGTGATGCAAGGAATAGCAGGGAGAAATATCAGGAAGCCTTTGCGGTGATTGAGGTGGAAAATATCAGAAGGGCCATATTTGCATTTGCTGAATTTTATAGAAGCTTATTCAGCATTCCCGTTATTGCCATTACTGGAACGAATGGTAAAACAACGACAAAGGACATGATTGTTCATATTTTGAAAAAGCAGTATTCCGTTCAGTCCACTGTAAGAAGCAGAAATGCGCCCAGGAAGTCCTTCGAATATCTGATGGGAATCGATGAGAATACAGAAGTAGGTGTATTCGAAACCGGCTTGGGGGCTCCCGGGAATCTTCGATATCATTGTGATATTTTCCAGCCTACCATCGGAATTATCACGAACATAGGAATTTTTCATTTGGATAAATGTAAAACGTTGGAAAATTATGCTATGGCAAAGGGAGAAATTATTGAGGGTTTAAAGAATAAAGGGACTTTACTGGTAAATGGAGACGATGAAAATATAGCAACACTTCCATTAAAAGACTACAAGGGGAAGCTGGTTTCCTTTGGGAAATCTGCAGGGACAGATTTGAGAGCTACTAATATTAAAATGGATTCAAGTCAAACCAAATTCACGGTCACTTATGAATATAAACAATATCCCGTGGTTCTGCCTTGTCTCGGTGAGCATCAGGCTTATAATGCATTGGCAGCTATAGGGGCTGTACTGGATGTTGGTGTGGATATCACCAATGCCATCAACGCATTACAATCGTTAAATGTACTGGAAAAACACTTACAAGTGAAGCAGGGGATCAATGATTCTACCATCATTGATGATTCATGGAGTTTAACTCCCGGGGCATTAAAAGAAGCATTGAAAGTTCTGCAATCCATTGCGTACAACCAGAAGAAGATTGTGTTGATTGGAGATATCGGCCGCTTGGGAGATCATACGATAAAAACTCATTTAGAAGTTGGGGAGATGATCTCGGAACAAGACATAGATGTTCTGATCACCTATGGACATAACGCTAAAAGAGTAGCTGAAAGAGTAACGCAAAAAAACACGCATATCCAAGTATACCCATATTTAAATATACATGACGTCTATCAAAAGGTCAGCTCTTTATTATCGCCTGATAGTTTATGTTTGTTTAAGTGTTCAAATACAGATATTGATCTAATGGGCCTTAAAGAACAAATTATCAAGAAAGGTGAAATGGAAAGGAAGCATCATGATGAACGATAACCTTAGGACAGGAGTGAGACAATGAAACCTCTGCCACTGAAAGAATTGATCGGTGTGATGAACGGAGAGCTCATATACGGTGATGAAAATTTCATCGTGAAGGATGCAATGGTTTCACACTTACACAGAATAAAAGAGAAACATACGTTAATTTTTTTAAAGAGACGTAAAGCCTTTCACATTAATAAGGTCAAAAGATATTCACCTTATATCATCGTAACCGATAAAAACGATGAAGAAATGAAGAATATAGGAGCTGCCGGTATGATAAGGGTTCAAAATGCAGATGACGCCTTTTGGGCTTTTACCCGGTATTACCGGCATTTATTTGAACTGCCGATCGTCGCGGTTACAGGTACTTGTGGAAAAACCACTACCAAAGAAATGCTTTCCCACCTTTTATCCTCCACACACTCCATTCAATCCACCATCAGAAGCAGGAATTCCACCAGGAAATCCTTCCAATATCTCATGGGAATCGATGAAAATATAGATGCTGCCGTGTTTGAAACGGGTCTGAACGGTCCGGGCAATCTACACTATCATTGCAAGGTGTTTCAGCCCACGATTGGAATCATTACGACGATCGGTGTCGATCATTTGGATAAGTGCAGGACGTTAAACGGGTATATTAAAGCAAAATCCGAGATCGTATCAGGAGTCAGGAAAGGTGGCACTCTTATCCTAAACAGCGAGGATGAAAACACAAAAAAAATATCTCTCACAGGTTTCACCGGCGATATCATTTATTGTGGAACAAGTGAAAGTGCTGATTATAGGGCAAGTGATATTGTTTACAAAAAGAACGCAATGTCATTTACTTTGCACCATAAAGAGAAGACTTATAGAACCTATTTACCGGGATATGGTGAGCATCAGATTTACAATGCGCTGTTTGCTCTTGCAGCAGCCCATAAAATCGGGTTGAACCTTACGAAGGCAGTGATACGATTGAGGGCTTTTGAAAATCTGGAACGGCATCTCCAGGTTGAAGAGGGCATCAATGCCTCTGTGATCATCGATGACACGTGGAGTTCAAATCCCACATCAGTCGCAGCAGCCATTCAAGTATTGGAAACTCTGGGAAAAAATAAAACAAACGCTTTGTTATTAGGTGATATTGCCTATTTAGGAAGTCATGTAAGGGAAATTTATCATGATTTAGGAAAATTAATTGCCTCTACAAAAATCGATATCTTAATTGCAGTCGGGGAAAATACAATGCATTTAGCAAATCAGGCGAAAAAATATGGGTTTAAAGGAAGAGTGTATACAACAGCTTCTGTCGTTCTTGTAAAGGAGTATGTTGAAAGTCTGCTAGATGAAAAAACCATTCTTTTAGTTAAGGGTTCTATGATGGATACAGAATTAATAGGGCTTGCTAGGTCTTTTAAAATGAAAGAATAAATGGATGAGAACAAAGACCTATTCACTTACCCCTGTATGTATGACAATGTTTCCTTGGCAATTATTACATCCATTTTTGGGTGAAAATCAATGTTATACTTTCTGTGGATAATTATTAGAAAATTTCACTTTATTCACAGGAGGTAGAAACATGAAGAAATTAATGACAACAGCGGTTTGCACAGTTGCTTTGACGTTCAGCTCTGTGTCTATTCCGCTTGTGCAGCAAGCAAATGCAGCAACAGCTCCCCAACAAGCTGAGGTAGAGCAGAAAGCTGATAATATCATATCGACTGCAAAGAGTTTAATAGGTAAAGCAACATACGAAAGGTATGTTTATAATCCGCCACATCAATTTGGCTGCAGTGGATTCATTTACTATGCCTTCAAACAGAATGGTATTGACCTTGCAACAAGAGATACAAACGTACAGGCTCAATTAGGTGAGTATGTACCAAAGGATCAGCTTCAAAAGGGAGACATTGTTTTCTTTGACTCAAATCCGAATGATAATGATCCTGTGACTCATAATGGAATATATATAGGCGATAACAAGATCATTCATATGGCAGACGAAGAGAATGATATTCTTATCTCAGACTTAGACGGAAAAGAATATTATCAGAAAAACTATAAAACAGCACGCCGTGTACTTCCTTCCTTTATGTTTGATCAAGCAGCTTCATCAACTGGGGAAAAGGTAGTTGAAATTGCGGAAGGTTTAATTGGAAAAGCTTCCTATGGCACGCCTTATAATGAAGAAACCTTGACATTCAATGGTGCAGGAATGACTTATTATTCGTTTAAGCAAGTAGGAATCGACCTTAAATCAAAAACAGCCAGTGAACAATCAAAACTGGGTGAACCGGTTAAACGTCAAGACCTTCAAAAAGGTGACCTTGTGTTCCTTTCAAATAATTCAAGTAACGGAAAGATTGTTCATGTAGGTGTTTATGCCGGGAATGATCAAATCGTCCACGCTGCCGGTTCTCAATCAGGCATCAAGAAGAGCGTCATTCTTAACGGCTACTACGACGAACATTATGTTACAGCTCGCCGGGTGATTGATGTGAAAGCGGCTGATACAGAAGATCAACCTGAAACGACAGAACCTGAAGCACCTTCTGTCCCTCAGGAAAAACCTGAAACAGAGACTGATGTTCAACCTGAGGAAAAACCGGAGAACACGGAAGACAAGCCTGCCCCTGCTCAAGATAAAGGCACAGAAGTATCAAGCCTGGCTGAAGATCTAATGGGTAAGGCTCAATATGGGTATTCTTATGATGAAAGTACAATGAGCTTCAACAGTGCGGGACTTGCTTATTATGTATTTAAACAGAACGGAATCGATCTTCAGGATAAAACGGCAGCAGGTCAAGCAACAAAAGGCCAAAGCGTCAGCAAATCCCAATTGGAGAAAGGCGATTTAGTGTTCTTCTCGAATTCTTCAAGTAATGGAAAAATAGTTAACACCGCGATCTACGTAGGCAACAATGAAGTAATCATGTCTGCCGGCAAAAGCGTGGGGGTAGTTAAGCGAAACCTGGATAGAAGCTGGTATCAAGAAAATTACGTAACTGCCCGCAGAATTATTCAATAGCAAAAGCTTCGAACAGTTTGTGTTCCAAGAGCTTTTCCAAAGTCTAAATCTAAAATGACCGGAGTCCTTTAAAGGATTTCGGTCATTTTTTTGTTTTTATGAATAGGAAAAATATGTATGAATTCCGGTGATCTATGATACTATTAAAAATAATAATCCAACAGGAGGACAATCCATTGAGGGGTATTGGCGGTATTTTACTTAAATTTTTCTTATCTATAGTAGGCATTATTTTTATAGGCGGACTGCCCGTTCTCCTTTCCGGCATAGGCCATCGTGAATTAAGGTTGCAGGCATATTGGCAGTCCATTAAGGAAATCGTGTCTGCCCTGTTTCACCCGGGGGACTTAACATATGTCATTATCGGGGGCCAAAGGGAACGAGACTTGTTTCCTTATTTATGGGAGCCGATCACCTATTCGTTACTCGTGTTGTTTTCTGCCTTTCTTCTGGCCAGCTCCTTAAGTATTCTCCTCACGATCCTCACCATGTTGTTTTCTCAAAAAAACAGAGACCGGATCAAGTTCATCTTTTATTTGTTCGAATCGGTGCCTGATGTTCTGGTAATTTTGCTTTCACAGTTGTTTGTACTCTCCTTGTATAAGCAAACTGGCATCCTGTTTTTTGAAATTGCCTCAGTCGGCAATGAACGCGCATTCCTACTTCCTGTCTTTGTATTGGCGATTTTGCCAACAGTTCAGTTGTTCAGGATTTCTATTCTTTCATTTGAGACTGAAGAAAGAAAAGACTATGTCACATTGGCACGATCCATTGGACTCGGGAAACTGGTGATTTTGACCTTTCATATTTTAAGGAATGCGGTTATCTCCGTGTTCTTTCAGTCAAAAAAGACCATCTGGTTTATGCTCTCTAATTTATTTGTTCTGGAACTGATTTTCAATATCTCCGGAATAACCCGCTTCTTAATGTCGACGTTGCAACCGAAAATGTTTACGATTGCAGTTCTTTCCATTTTCATTCCTTTGTTTGTCTTCTACACAGTGGGAGTAATTGTTCTCTCTAAAAAAGCGAATAAGGGAGAGGAAATATAATATGAAGAAAAGTGTTTGGAAAAATCCATTATTTCTTATCGGGTTTACGTTTATTGCCCTCATGCTCGTGGCCAGTTTTATGTATTCGTTGGTGTGGGGGAATGAAGTAAGAAGATTGTATTTCATTAGTGTTGAGGGTGTTGTCGTGGAATCCTCCCCGATTTCACCCAAATGGCTATTTCCATTTGGAACCGATCCACAGGGGCTTGATATGGTCGGTAAAATCATCATCGGAGCAAAGTACACGATTTTAACCGCATTAGTAATTGCCTTTCTACGAGTATTATTAGCGATCCCGATCGGACTCATTCTCGGGACATTTCTTGTGAAGTATAAGAAATACATCAATGGCTGGATCGATTCCTTCCATTACATCCCCTTAACGATTCTTGCCTATTTTTTGTTGGAACCGATTCTTTGGGAACCATTTGATGGGTTTCCTAATTCTATCGTAGAACGCTTCATCATTGAAATACTGATTTTGACCTTCCTTATTGTGCCCATATTGTCAGCTCTTTTTGGTAATGAAGTCTCTATGCTCTACAAACAGGAATTCATCATGAGTGCGAAAACACTTGGAGCGGGAAAATGGCGGATCATATTCAAACATATTTTACCCGGAATGAAAGAAAAGCTTGTGATCGTATTTGGACAGCAATTCATGCAGACACTGATCATCTTTATTCATTTAGGATTACTGACCCTTTTCCTCGGGGGAACTCCTGTGGACTATCAAATGATCAAAGACCCTCCAAGATCCATCACCTACGAATGGTCGGGACTGATCGGGGATTCCTTCAGATACCTTCAAGGAGCACCATGGGTTCCACTGACACCGATTCTATTCTTTTCTGCCACAATGCTCTCTGTTTCATTGATGATAGAGGGGTATGTCCAGGCAACGAGCGGCCACTCGTATTATAAAAGGAAATTCAAAGCTGCCTTTCACCCCTTTGATGAAAGAAATAATGCACCGGTGCAGGCTGACTTTGAAAAGATAAAAATGTAGAAGGGTTTGCGCATAATAATAGAGGAAGAAAACAAAGAACATGGTGAAAAATTCATAGTGCATTTAGGTTTGTATAAGAGTATTTCGGGGAATAAGTTTACACTGAGTATACAATCTGAGAACACTATTAACATTTCTAGTATATATATCCACAAGATTGGGAAAGTATGGGTTGTTCACGAATCGTTCAAGATGGACAAAGCCTTGACAGCTCAAGCTTTCCTGCCTTGTTTGTTACGGAATGTCGAATTTTCATGAAATATTTTTGTTACGATTCACAACAAATTGTTATACACATGAAATTATTTTTTGTTATAATACTCGTTGTTGATTCAAATGAATTTACATTTGCTAAACAATTTCTTAATAAATTTTCAGTCATACATGTTTTAAATAAATTCTAATTAAAAAGGTGATGAAGCATGAACTTCTTAAAAAGACAGTTTGAAGATATGCGTACTGGGAAGTTATCGTTCTTCTTTACAGTCGTTATACTATTTTGGATTAAGACTTATGCCGTATATTTAGCAGAATTTAACCTTGGAATACAAAATGCGCTTCAGCATTTTCTTTTATTTTTTAACCCATTAAGTTCTGCCTTATTATTCTTTGCCTTCGCGTTATTCTGGAAAGGCAAAGGGCGATATATTGCGTTTATCGTTATTAATTTGTTAATGTCCTTCGTTTTATACGCGAACGTCGTGTATTACCGATTCTTTAATGACTTTATTACAGTACCTGTTATTTTACAGGCAAAAACGAATAATGGTCTTGGTGGCAGTGCACTTGAGTTAATTAATCCGGTTGATATTTTATATTTCTTAGATTTATTCATTATTATTGGATTAATGGTTCTTAAGAAAGTTAAGCCGCAGGAGAAATTGCGTTTCCGTTCAGTATTTGCAGTCATGACATCTGCAGTCCTTGTGTTCTTATTGAACTTAGGGTTAGCTAACATTGATCGTCCTGAATTATTGACTCGCAGTTTTGACCGTAACTATCTGGTGAAGTATCTTGGAACTCACAACTTTACGATTTATGATATTGTTCAAAACTCTAAAACGTCTGCAAAACGTGCTATGGCCGACAGTAATGAAGTTTCAGAAGTTGAAAATTACGTAAAAGCAAATAAAGTAGAGCCAAATCCTGAATACTTCGGTAAAGCAAAAGGGAAAAACGTTATCTACATCTCCATGGAATCACTGCAAACATTTATGATTGGCAGAGAGTTAAATGGAGAGGAAGTTACACCATTCTTGAACTCTTTAGTGGATAGTAAAGAAGCGATGTACTTTGGTAACTTCTTCCATCAAACAGGTCAAGGGAAAACATCTGATTCAGAGTTTATTATTGAAAACTCATTATTCCCTCTTCCTCAAGGTGCTGTATTCATGACACATGCTAACAACACGTATCAATCAGCTCCTTCGATTCTAAAGGGAAAAGGATATACTTCAGCGGTATTCCACGGTAACTACAAAACATTCTGGAACCGTTCTGAGATGTACCGTTCAATGGGGTATGACGAATTTTTCGATGCAACGTATTATGATATGAGTAATCCAGAAGAACAGCTTCCTTATGGGTTAAAGGATAAACCGTTCTTCGAAGATTCAATTCCGATGCTGGAAAGCTTAAAACAACCGTTTTACACAAAATTCATTACGTTATCCAATCACTTCCCGTTTGACCGCCACGAGGAAGATGCTAATTTCCCTCAGGGTGAAACAGGTAACGGTGTAGTGGACCGATATTTCCAAACGTCACATTACATGGATCAAGTATTGGAAGACTTTGTGAATGATTTAAAAGAAAAAGGTTTATATGAAAATACGATGATCGTTCTTTATGGTGATCACTATGGAATTTCTGATAACCATAATAAAGCGATGTCTGAAGTACTTGGCAAAGAGGTCAACAACTTTGAAAGTGCTCAGCTACAACGTGTACCATTGTTCATTCTTAACTCTGGTGCAGAAGGTGGAGTTAACAATACGTATGGTGGACAGATTGATCTGCGCCCTACAATTATGCACCTTCTCGGAGAAGAGACAAAAGATTATCTAAGCTTTGGTCAGGACCTGCTTTCTGAAGAGCGCAAGCAAATCGTACCTTTCCGTAATGGTGATGTCATTACAGATAAGTACTCTGAAATTAAAGGTGTCTGCTACGATAACGAAACAGGTCAACCTGTAGAAGAAGGAAACAATGTATGTGAAGAAGCAAGTAAGGAAGCAAACAAGCGTTTAGAGTTTTCCGATAAAGTGGTTTATGAAGATCTACTTCGCTTCTATAAACCTGAAGGATATAAACCGATAGATCGTTCAGATTATCAGTATAATAATCCAAATCCAAAGAGCTCAGAAGATCCTGAAGCTTCACAAGAAGAAAACCACGAATAAAATAAGTAACTTTAAGCAAGCTCTATCCACCTATTTTGGTGAGATGGAGCTTGTTTTTTTTGTTGTTTACTCTTTCGTAAACATTGTTGCTATTTACACAGAGAAAAACATGGACCGTTCCTTTCCGCTCCAGGCACTTGCTTTCCGCGGGGAGGAAGTCAAGCCTCCTCGGGCATTGCCCTGCGGGGTCTCGACCTTTCCTCTATCTCCCGCAGGAGTCAAGTGCCTTCCGCTACAATCCACTCTGTGCTATTACATTCTTACTGCAAATAAACGTATAGAAAATCAACACAAAAAAGTTCGTATTGTTTGTCTTTGTATGGAGCAGCAATCCCCAAGGCATATGGGACCTTGAATGACAAAAAATAAGTTCAAACAATCTTATCTATAGAATGTCCTATTATCTCACCGGGTATATAACTACTTGTAAAGAGAGTAGTGATCCCTTTTCTATTGTAACCTTTAAGCTCTGTCACGAAATTCTCTTATAGATGGTGAGGGGAACTGCGTAGACTCCTGCGGAAATACGGGCGTGCCGAGACCCCGGAAGCGAAGCTGAGGAGGCTCGGCCGAACGTCCGCGGAAAGCGAAGCAGTTCCCCTCACCATCCAACACATACTAATTGACAGAGCCGAAGCAGACTTTTGGTTAAAAAACAACAATCTTTGCCAAAGGTACATTGTTATTAAAAGATAAACATCTGATCGTTTTTGAATGTTTTATGATAGAAAATGATTACTTTCGGTTAAAAATGATTGATTTTTGTAACCGTTCTCATTATAATGAAAGTAACAAGAAACGGAGAAAGTAGGAGAATGCTATGTTAACGGAGGAACGACATCGAATCATCTTAGACTTATTGAAGGAGAAAGATGCGATAAAAATCCAAGAGATTGTGGATGTTACGAACGCTTCTGAGTCAACGATTCGCCGGGACTTAACACAGCTCGAGCAAGAGAAATTTCTGAAACGTATACATGGTGGGGCTGCGAGGCTTCAAGGGAAACTGAAGGAATTGAGCGTTTCTGAAAAATCATCCAAAAGCTTTCATGAAAAGCAATCCATTGGTCAATATGCTGCTTCCCTGGTAGAAGAGGGCGATTGCATCTTTTTGGACGCCGGTACAACGACATTGAGTCTCATCGACCATCTTCCGGAAATGGATATTGTGGTTGTGACGAATGGATTAACCCATGTGGACGCACTTATTCAAAAAGGATTTAAAACGTATATGATCGGCGGATACGTAAAGCCGGTGACAAGAGCGATGGTCGGAAGTGGAGCGGTGGAATCCTTACGCCAATATCGATTTGATAAAGCATTTATGGGGGCGAACGGGGTTCATGCTCAATATGGATTCACGACTCCGGATCCCGAGGAGGCTCAAGTAAAGCGCGTGGCCATTGAATTATCAAGAGAAGCCATGTTCTTAACGGATGACTCCAAGTTTGGAGAAATTGCATTTAGCAAAATAGTGGATCTCGATAAAGCCATGATTATAACGAACGCACTGGACGGCGAACATGACATGGCAATGATGAAACAAACTACGATAAAGGTTGTGACACCATGATATATACCTTAACACTTAACCCTTCTGTCGATTACATTATGGAACTTGACTCCTTTCAAAAAGGCGGTCTAAACCGAAGTGAGAAAGAAAGTGCATTTCCCGGAGGTAAAGGAATCAATGTCTCCCGTGTTTTGCATGTACTGAATGTAGAAAGCGTTGCTCTTGGATTTGCAGGAGGATTTACTGGTGAGTACATTAAACAATTTTTAAAGAAAGAAAAAATACAAAATGACTTTGTAGAAGTTGAAGAAGCTTCACGGATTAACGTAAAGGTAAAGTCTGATGATGAAACGGAAATCAACGGTAGTGGACCATCGATTCGCGTGGAGCATATACAACAGTTACTTGGGCAGATATCTTCATTAACAGAAGAAGACATGATCGTTCTGGCGGGGAGTATACCTGGATCGGTGCCAAAATCATTTTACCAGCAGATTGTTGCACAATGTAAGGAACAAGGAACGAAAGTGATTATCGATGCCGAGAAGAACTTGATTCAACCAGTTCTTTCCTTGAATCCCTTCTTGATCAAACCGAATCATCATGAGCTGGGGGAGATGTTTGGTGTGAAGATTGAGTCAGTTGATGATGCGGTTCACTACGGAAAGAAGTTGAAAGATTACGGGATTGAAAACGTGATGGTTTCAATGGCGGAAAAGGGTGCCCTCTTACTGACTGGTAAAGAGGTCTTGTATTCTTCCGTACCAAGTGGAGAGTTGCAAAGCTCGGTCGGTGCAGGAGATTCTACCGTTGCCGGATTTCTTGCGGGACTATCAAGGGGCTGGAGCGTTGAGGATGCATTCCGCTTAGGAACCTCGGCTGGATCTGCCACGGCTTATTCAATCGGTCTTTGCTCATTGGAAAAAGTGGAAAGCTTATTTGAAGAAATTCAGATTACGAAAAAATAGGGGGGAACAAACATGAGAATTACTGAATTACTAACGAAAGATACAATTCAGATTAATATATCTTCTACATCAAAAACTGGAGTTATTGACGAATTGGTTTCCGTATTAGATAAAAGTGGGAAGCTAGAGGATCCTAAAGAATTCAAGCAAGCGATTCTTAACCGTGAAGCACAAAGTACAACGGGTATTGGGGAAGGGATCGCTATTCCTCACGCGAAAACATCGGCCGTTAAAGCACCTGCGATTGCATTTGGCAAATCAGCACAAGGAGTAGACTATGAATCTCTCGATGGGGCTCCTGCTCATTTGTTCTTCATGATTGCAGCAACAGAAGGGGCCAATCAAACACATCTTGAAGCATTAAGCCGTCTTTCTTCAATGCTGATGGACTCCGAGGTCCGCAAAGCGTTAGTAAATGCTTCATCAAAAGAAGAAGTTTTAGAGATTATTAATGTTCATGATCGGGAGGACGAGGAAGAGATTCCTGCTGAAACTTCCACAAACGAAGGAAAGGTCCTGGCTGTAACAGCATGTCCTACAGGGATTGCTCATACGTATATGGCGGCAGATGCTTTGAAAGCCAAAGCGAAAGAAATTGGTGTGAATCTAAAAGTAGAGACGAATGGTTCTGGTGGAGCAAAGAACGTCTTAACTTCTGAAGAAATTGAAAACGCCGTAGCTATAATCGTAGCTGCCGATACTAAAGTGGAAGTGAATCGTTTTAAAGGAAAGCATGTGATTGAAGTTCCTGTGGCAGAAGCGATTAGACGTCCTGAAGAATTATTGAATCAGGCTATGAAACAAGATGCTCCTCTATATAAAGGTAGAGAGCAATCTGGTGAGACTGGGGCTGGTCTTGAGAAAAAACAAAAGACAGGCTTTTACAAGCATCTGATGAATGGTGTTTCTAACATGCTTCCATTCGTTGTAGGTGGAGGTATCCTGATTGCGATCTCGTTCTTATTCGGCATTCAGTCAGCCAATCCTGATTCTCCTGAGTACAATGAATTTGCCGCCATGTTAATGAAAATCGGCGGAGATAATGCCTTCTACTTAATGGTTCCTGTTTTAGCGGGATTCATTGCCATGAGTATATCGGATCGACCTGGATTTGCCCCTGGTATGGTGGGTGGATTGATTGCTGCAACTGGTCAAAGTGGATTCTTGGGTGGAATTATTGCCGGTTTCTTAGCAGGTTATGTAGTTCTCGGAATCAAGCGTTTAACAAACAATTTCCCTCCTTCATTAGAAGGGATCAAACCGGTATTGATCTATCCGCTACTGGGAATTTTCATTACTGGATTCATCATGCTTCAGTTCTTGGTGGAGCCTCTAAGTGCAGTCAACACGGGTATACAAAACTGGTTGGATGGATTAGGAACAGGGAACCTGATTTTACTCGGACTTGTTCTTGGGGGAATGATGGCAATCGACATGGGAGGTCCGATCAACAAAGCGGCCTTTACTTTCGGCATTGCCATGATTGAAGGAGGAAACCTTGCTCCCCATGCTGCCATTATGGCCGGAGGTATGGTACCGCCATTAGGCCTGGCCCTGGCAACGACAATATTCAAGAAGAAGTTCAATGATAATGAGCGAAAAGCGGGGTTCGCGGCTTATTTTATGGGAGCATCTTTTATTACTGAAGGAGCTATTCCGTTTGCTGCAGCCGATCCATTTCGGGTCATCCCTTCTATTGTGACAGGTTCAGCGGTTGCAGGAGCGCTAGCGATGTTCTTTGGGATTGGTTTACCTGCCCCCCACGGTGGATTATTCGTATTCCCGGTAGTAGAAGGGAATCCGTTCTTATATCTGTTAGCAGTACTGATTGGTTCTGTCATTACAGCCGTGATGGTTGGGTTATTAAAGAAACCGATTAAATGATTCATGAAAGAACCAGGTGATCTCCACCTGGTTTTTTGATTTTTGAGTTTTAAAAGGTTCATTCCAGGTAAAAAGTATAGATAGATGATGGGGAGGGGAAAGGCAATGGAGATGATAGAATTTCTGGAGATTCCAGATGAGTTTTACACTGCTCTTATTCGTATTATGTTAATCGTTCTACTGAGCGGCTTAATTGGTATAGAGAGGGAATTTAAAAATCATCCAGCTGGTTTACGCACTCATATTCTTGTGGGTGTCGGCTCCTGTTTATTAATGCTTGTTTCCCTATATGGATTTGAACCGTTTTTAGACGAACACCCTCAATTAGTTGGTTTTGATCCAAGTCGGATTCCTTCCTATGTCATTTCCGGAATCGGCTTTCTTGGTGCGGGAACGATTATGGTCCATGGAGGTGTGACGGTTAGAGGCTTAACCACTGCCGCCAGTATTTGGGTTGTTGCAGGCTTAGGGTTGGTAGTCGGCATCGGGATGTATTATTTAGCCATCTTTACAACACTGATAATCGTCGTGACGTTATTTTTCTTGAACAACCTGGAAAGCTTTTATAAGGAAAAAGTGAAGCATAAGAAGCTCCTACTCCTTAGTCTGATCGTGCAAAAGGGGGAGGGTAATATCACGTCTATAAATGACGCACTTCATGATCATGGAATCGAGATCACTCAATACCAAATTGAAGAAGGAGATGAAATGGAGGGGATGGATGCCTTTAAATATTCCCTTCTTATATTAACTCCAAGTGCCCTTCAGTTTAATGAAGTACTGGAAGTTGTCCAAGATTTAGAGTATGTGAAAAAGTTCCAGCTTCACAAAAAATAAAAATTAAGGAACGAGGGTGTTCATTCATCCTCATTCCTTAACTTTTATAAGCTTTCAATTTCTACATCTTTTATCCCTTCGATTTCTGAAATCGTATAGTAAATGTCTACCGTCTTTTTTCTGAAGTCCACAATGATTTTCAATTCCAAAAGGTGCTGCTGATTTTTTAAGTCTTTAATCCGGATATTTTCAATAGAAATTTCCTCAGCTTTAATTTGTTCAATAATCGATTTGATCTCTTTTTTCTCCAAGATGATAGCACGCAGGGACAGCTCTTTTTCCCGCAATCGTTTCGGTCCTAGATACGTAATGATAATCGGCACCACTTCAACGGAGACAATCAAGAGGATCACACCAGCCGTAGCTTCCATGTAGAAGCCCGCTCCAACAGCAATTCCGATTCCTGCCGCTCCCCAGATCATAGCTGCAGTCGTTAACCCGGAAATGCTGTCATTTCCTCTTCGTAAAATGACACCTGCCCCTAAGAAGCCAATCCCTGAAACAATCTGAGCTGCCAGTCGCAATGGATCCATCGTGATGTTTACTTTATCCGATCCCTCGGAAATATAAGCAGACTCAATAGAGACAATTGTTAATAAACAGCTCACGATACATATAACGAGAGACGTCTTTAAACCTACAGGCTTTCGCTTTAGTTCTCTCTCCAGCCCAATAATTAACCCTAATATCGCAGATACACCCAGCTTTATCATAAATGTCGTATCTAATAGTTCCATCAAGCCCCCTCCAGTTCAACGAATATCCCTGAAAATTCATGTAGTAATTTAACCCTGCTGATTATAAAATAGGAGCAAAGAATACATATCAGGAGGTTTGTCATGTCGGACACGAAGTTTAATCCGTACCTTTTACTCGCAATCGGAGTCATCTCAGTATCAACCTCTGCCATCCTGGTAAAGGTATCGAGTGCACCAGCAGGTGTTTTGGCCTTTTATCGGTTGTTTTTCACAGTTTTATTAATGTCCCCTGTATTTTTCTTAAAGTATGTGAGGGAACTGAAAGTTATTACTCTAAGAGATTGGATGTTTTCAATTTTAGCCGGGGTCTTTCTGGCCTTTCATTTCATACTCTGGTTTGAATCCTTAAATTATACTTCTGTTGCCAGCTCAACAGTACTCGTTACATTGCAGCCATTATTCGCTTTTATCGGGGCTTACTTGTTCTTTCAGGAAAAAATAACAGGGAGAGCCATCATCTCGGCGGTTTTAGCTGTTAGTGGGAGTTTCATCATAAGCTGGGGAGATTTTAAAATAAGCGGAAGCGCGCTATGGGGAGATATTTTAGCCTTGGTGGCGTGCGCTCTTGTAACAGGATACCTGTTATTCGGGCAGACAATAAGGAAACGACTATCCCTCATTACCTACACGTACTTGGTCTATGCGATAAGCTCAGTCGTTTTATTCTTATATGTCATAATGCGTTCCGAAAGCCTTGGGCCATATCCGAAAGAGGATTGGATCTACTTTCTATTACTTGCCATTATCCCGACACTATTAGGTCATTCATTATTCAATTGGTCCCTGAAGTGGTTAAGCACCTCAACCATCTCGATGGCCATTCTCTTTGAACCAATAGGCGCTTCAATCCTTGCTTATTGGCTCTTAGCTGAAAAAGTGATGATGACTCAAGTGGTTGGAGGTCTTGTTATTATCATCGGCGTTACCTTCTTCTTAATAGAAGAAAGGAAATTAAAAAAGATAGTCCAAAAAGTCAACGAGGTGAAAAAGAATGAAGAACTTCCGCATTAGAAAGGCAAACCTTCAAGACTCTCCCGGGTTAGCATCCGTACACATCAATAGCTGGAGAACGACGTACAAAGGAATCGTTTCAGAAGAATATCTTCAGTCTTTATCAATTGAAGAAAGAGAACAAAAGTGGGTACAAATCCTGTCCGGATCTCATCATACGTATGTATGTGAAGTAGATGATGGGGAAATCATTGGCTTTGTTTCATTTGGGAAAGAGCGTTCTGGGGAATACGAAGGGGAATTGTATGCCATTTATCTTCTAGAAGAATACCAAGGTAAAGGCATCGGGAAAGAGCTCTTCGGAATTGCCGCTACAGGTCTTAAAAAACGAGGATACAACTCTATGTGGATCTGGGTGCTGAAGGAGAATCCATCGAAACATTTCTATTATGCCTTAAAACCTACACTCATTAAGGAAGAGGTATTAACGATTGGTGGTGAGTCGTACCAGGAAGAAGGGTTGCTACTGGAACTGCAGTAAAAAGGAGTAAAGGAGTGACGGCTCCTTTACTCCTTTTTACTTTTTCACTTTACCAGAGCCTCTTTAAGAAAATACGTATGTAAAACCAGAAAATATAAACGCCATGACGACTGAAAAGATGAAGGTCATTCCTCTTACAGGTGTAGTGCTTTCACTTATCTTAAGAGCTTGTACATATGAATACGCAAACAGATACACAGCCATGATGAAGGATAGAGATAATGCGACGTTAGAAAGCATGATTAATTAATCTCCTTTCAGGAATGCGTAGTAATAATGTATATGAAGGTTTACTGTTAAACAGAACAACAGAAGTGATTGATTAAGTTTTTAAAGTTTTACTTAAAAATATATTGCAATAACATTAACAGCATGTTATATTTATAAACGTCGCTGATGCAGCAAACATCATTTCGAAAAAAACAAATGAAAAAAGTTGTTGACGCGAGAATAGAAGATATGTTATATTAGTAAAGTCGCTTCGGAGCGGAGCGGACAAGTCTTGAACCTTGAAAACTGAACAAAACAAGACAATACGTCAACGTTAATTCTAGATTTATTTTTAAAGAGCTATTCAAACTTTTATCGGAGAGTTTGATCCTGGCTCAGGACGAACGCTGGCGGCGTGCCTAATACATGCAAGTCGAGCGGAYTGATGGGAGCTTGCTCCCATCARTCAGCGGCGGACGGGTGAGTAACACGTGGGTAACCTGCCTGTAAGACTGGGATAACTCCGGGAAACCGGGGCTAATACCGGATAACTCATTTCYTCGCATGAGGAAATGTTGAAAGGTGGCTTTTAGCTATCACTTACAGATGGACCCGCGGCGCATTAGCTAGTTGGTGAGGTAACGGCTCACCAAGGCGACGATGCGTAGCCGACCTGAGAGGGTGATCGGCCACACTGGGACTGAGACACGGCCCAGACTCCTACGGGAGGCAGCAGTAGGGAATCTTCCGCAATGGACGAAAGTCTGACGGAGCAACGCCGCGTGAGTGATGAAGGTTTTCGGATCGTAAAACTCTGTTGTTAGGGAAGAACAAGTACCGTTCGAATAGGGCGGTACCTTGACGGTACCTAACCAGAAAGCCACGGCTAACTACGTGCCAGCAGCCGCGGTAATACGTAGGTGGC
>NZ_VTUY01000012.1 GCF_008364765.1 Bacillus sp. CH30_1T
AGAACTTAATAAAACTCTATATGCGAAACGCAAAGAAACGATCGAACGAGTCTTTGCGGACGCAAAAGAAAAGCATGGCATGCGTTGGACGACCTTAAGGGGTCTTAAAAAAGTTTCAATGCAGGCGATGCTTACGTTTGCTGCCATGAATCTTAAGAAATTGGCAAACTGGACATGGCGAGGACCATGTCCAGCCTAAAAAAAAGAAAAATCTTTTAAAATAACAGAAAACCCCATCTTCGCTTAAATGCAAAGGTGGGGTTTGTCTACGGTCTGAAACGATTCTTATATAATAATCGTTTTATTTTATTTTTGAAATAACCGCTTCCATTAAGTTAGGAGAGAGATACGCTTCAATGCTGGCGGCGATTGTGACAATCCCGATTGCTACCACTAAGAAAATCACGTACCTGGATAAGAACGGAATCATTTGAAACTGCATGGATGAATTCTGCCTCATGAAAATCTTTCGAATCAGCGTAAGGGAAAAACTGGCGCTGATCGCTCCGATGAAAATAAACGCCGGAATAATGATGATATTTTGCGGTAAGACGCTGACAAAGGATAATAAAAATCCGCTCCATCCCATTTGATTTACTAGGAATCCAACCGAAAATCCCACAACGACGCCCTTCATAAATAATAGAACGAAGATGAGGGGGAGTCCGATAATCGAGATTCCCAGTAACCACATCAACCCGAGATACTTTACATTATGAAGGAAGCTCTGACGAAACAGCTCTTCTGCTGACGTCATACTCCCATCTTCCATTTCACTGAAGAATTTACTTAAATAGAAATACAGGTCTTCCTTTTGGGCAAAGGACAATGAATTAACCACGATTGCTCCAAAAATGATCCCCATTAAAAATAGCGTAATGATAAATAAATAGATTGAGGAATGTGCTTGTACATGTTGAACGAGTGGATTTGAATTTGATATTTTTTTGCGCATCACAGTGCTCCTCCTAGATATCGATTACTAATCTATATGTAGGCCGGGACAGGTTTATTCTTCTCTCTTCTATTCTATTGAACTTCCATGGGGATAACCGTATAATCATAGAAACCTTATGGTGGAAGTGGAGGAACATATTATGAGCAATCCAAGTCTAATCGATTTTCCCGATAAGATTGAAACACCCCGCCTTTATATTAGACCGTGCCTGCCCGGAGACGGATCTGAAGTCTTTATTGCCATCTCCGAATCAAGAAATGAATTAAAACCCTGGCTTCCCTTCGCCCGTAAAGAACAATCCCTGGAAGAAGTGGAGGCGGGAGTACGGGATTCCTATGCAGAATTTATTAAAAAGACCGACATTCGACTCCATATTTATCTGAAAGAAACAGATGAATTTATTGGATCTACAGGTCTGCATCGCATCGATTGGAACGTGCCAAAAGTGGAAATAGGATATTGGCTTCACACGAAGCACACGAAAAAAGGTTATATCGTTGAAGCCGTGAATGCGTTAACACATTTCGCCTTAAATGACCTTTGCTGCCAGCGGGTGGAAATTCGTTGCGATGAGAGAAATGCAGGTTCCAAAAGAGTACCTGAAAAACTGGGATTTACGCTTGAAGGCATCATTCGTCATGATCATCTTGATGAAAATGGGAAAGATGCACGTAATACGTGTGTTTATTCTCTGATTCCAGGGGACCTCAATTAAGATTTGATTAACTCATGAAAACAGGACAGCCTTTTTTGGCTGTCCTGTTCTCTCTTAATTAGTAAGCTTCTGCAGTTGCAGATATTGAACGGCATAAGCCGTTTTTGCATCGTAAATCCGCTGTTCCTTTATAAGCTGCACCGCTTCCTCGACTGTTACTTCAATCAACTCTACAAATTCATCTTCATCCGTTTCTTTCGATTCCTGAATGGGATAAAGATCGTGAGCGATATACAAGTGAACAAGCTCATCTGCAAATCCGGGAGACGTGTAAAACGAAATCAAATGCTCCAGGTTCCCACATCCGTAGCCCGTTTCTTCTTCCAATTCGCGAAGGGCTGTTTTACCGGGCTCTTCCCCGGGCTCTAGCTTCCCTGCAGGAATTTCGATGATGGATTTCTCCAGCGCTTTGCGATATTGCTCTACCATGACAAGTTTCCCCTCTGGTGTTAACGCAATAACAGCAACAGCCCCCGGATGCTTAATCAGTTCTCTTTTGGAAGTCTTTCCATTGGGAAGCTCTACTTCATCCACCTGAAGATCAATGATTTTCCCTTGATAGATGGTTTCCGTTTTTATCGTCTTTTCTTCAAATTTTTTCATCCGCTCAACTCTCCTTGTTCTGTCATTGACCTTGTCCTCATACATTTTACCATATCTGATTCGAGGATCGAGGTGAAACCCCTTGAAGGTGATTGCTGAAAATGACCGGATCATCCTGGTAGGTAAAGCATGGGAAATCAAGGAGAAGCTGAAGCAATATAATCAAACCTACGCCACGGTGAAGGAATGGATCGAAGCCAATCGTTGAAACCAGCCATATCTTTTGTTTATTCGTCCCGACTTTCGTTAATATAATAAAGAGTGCTAATGTCGAAAGGACGGATACAATGGAAAAAAGACAAATAGGAAGTTCCGATTTATTTGTATCAAAGATGGGACTCGGTTGTATGTCACTTGGAACCGAAGAGAAAGCTGCCAAGGAAATTGTACAACACGCTTTAGAGAATGGGATCAATTATCTTGATACCGCTGATTTATATGACTTTGGTCAGAATGAAGAAATTGTGGGTAACGTCATCCGTGAGGTCCGAGATGACATTATTCTTGCCACAAAGGTAGGAAATCGCTGGGATGACGTGGAAGATGGCTGGCGCTGGGATCCTTCCAAATCCTATATCAAGTCTGCCGTCAAAGATAGCTTATCCCGCCTGAAAGTGGACTATATCGATCTTTATCAGCTTCATGGCGGGACGATTGAAGATCATTTTGAAGAAACGATCGAGGCATTTGAAGAATTAAAGAGTGAAGGTTTGATCCGCCATTATGGAATCTCCTCCATCCGTCCGAATGTCATTAAGCGATTCCTAAAGAGTTCTTCCATTGAAAGCGTGATGATGCAGTACAGCTTACTGGATCGTCGCCCGGAAGAATGGATGGACCTAATGGATGAGAATAAGGTGAGTATCGTGGCCCGTGGGCCTTTGGCAAAAGGACTTCTTTCTGAGAAAATGCTTTCCAAAGCTTCTGCGAAAATGAAAGAGAGTGGGTATCTGGAATATTCTTATCAAGAGCTTCAAGAAACGATCGAGTCCATTCATAGCAAAATGGGAGACAAGCGCAAAATGAATGAGCTTGCCCTCCAATATATTCTTTCCCGCCAATCGGTTGCAGCCGTGGTTCCGGGAGCCAGTTCTGTTCAGCAGCTTCAGGAGAATATTGATGCGGTCAATGCGAGCCCTTTATCTACTGAGGCGCTGGATATGCTTAAACACTTAACTAAATTATCACGGTATGAGCAACATAGGGATTGAGTGAACAAAAAAATAAGCGGGACAGGGTTCTTAATTCCCTTCCCGCTTATTTTTTTCATACCAATTTATCGCCTTTTTCTCCAAGTCCTTCACAAATTGGTCTTTCCCTTGAATGTAGCCTTCCATATCATGTGGGAATTTCTTTGCAAGCCTTGATTTCAGTTCACCATATCGCTGGGCTTCCGCGCTATATTCCTTTAAATAATCACGAAATGCTAAGTGCCTGATCACATGATCGATTCCATAAGGGAAAACATGAAGATGTACGGCTCTCTCATTTCCTTCTCCCTTATAGAAGTAGCGACGGTTCGGGATACCATTCTCCCCTTTCTCCACAAAATCCAGTTTGCTGAATTCTTTTGTCCGGTCATCAATGCTCTCAAGGTCAGGGACTTCTATTAGAATATCGATAATCGGTTTAGCGGCCAACCCAGGCACCGACGTCGAGCCGATATGATGGATGGTTGCATCCTTGAGAATCTTTTCGAGTGATCGCTTTTCTGTTTCGAATTTTCCTTTCCATTCTGATTGATGTGGTACTACTTTTACATCCCTCATCAATCCTTGTAACTCTTCCAATCCATGCTGCTTTCATTCAGCAGCTCTTCAAAGCTTTTATTCTTCTCCCGCTGCTTTTTCTCTTCTATTTTTTTAAGACGCTCTTCTTCCTTTTTCACAGACTCCACTTTTTCAAGCTCTTTCTTTTTCTGCTTTAATTGTTCGAATAGATCCTGGTTGATTGAATTCTTTAACGTCATTTCTGCTTCCTGCTTCTTTTTCTTAGACATATGCCGATTCCCCCTATCTGTCATAGTTATAAATCTTTTTTTGGTTTTAGTCAAAAGTCAGGCTCAAAAAAGCCGGTCAAAAGGGGTATACGCCCCTTCTAACCGGCTCTCTCCATCAATAGGCTTCCAATTTCACATCTTCTCCTACAATCAACGTCGCATCCGTGGATGATTGGATTTCCTCCACAGAGAAACCGTTCGCTACTTCACGAAGCAGTAACCCATCATCTGTGACATCCATCACGGCGCGATCCGTGATGATGCGGTGCACGACGCCTTTCCCTGTCAGAGGTAAGGTGCATTCTTTCAGGATTTTGCTCTCACCGGCTTTATTCACGTGCTCCATGATGACGATGATGCGCTGGGCTCCGTGGACGAGATCCATCGCTCCACCCATACCTTTGATCATCTTTCCAGGTATCATCCAGTTGGCAAGATCACCATTTTCGGCTACTTCCATTCCACCCAGGATGGCAATATTGATGTGGCCTCCGCGGATCATCCCGAATGATTCTGAACTATTAAAGTAAGAGGAGCCTGGAATCGCCGTAACGGTTTCTTTCCCAGCGTTGATGAGGTCCGCATCGACTTCATCTTCTGCCGGATATGGGCCGATTCCAAGTAATCCATTTTCAGATTGAAGGACAACCTGTTTGTTTTCTGTTATATAGTTGGCTACCAGTGTAGGCATCCCGATTCCTAAATTGACATAGAAACCATCTTCTATTTCCTTTTCCGCTCTTCTTGCTATTCTTTCACGCATTTTGGCACGATCCATCCCGTTCCACTCTCCCTTCTATGCTTGCTTCACTGTTCTTCTTTCAATGCGTTTTTCCTGATCTGCCTGAATCAGTCGCTGCACGTAGATGCTTGGGGTATGCACTTCATTCGGATTGATTTCCCCGATTTCAACAAGCTCTTCTACTTCTGCAATCGTCACTTTTCCAGCTGCCGCGATCATGGGGTTAAAGTTTTGAGCCGTTTTGTTGTAGATCAGATTCCCCATCTTATCGGCCTTCCACGCCCGTACAAGGGAAAAGTCTGCCGTATAGGCTTCTTCCAATAAATATTCTTTTCCACTAAATGTGCGGGTCTCTTTTCCTTCCGCTACCGGTGTCCCGACTCCTGCCGGCGTATAGAAGGCAGGAATCCCTGCGCCACCTGCGCGGATTTTCTCTGCAAGCGTACCTTGAGGAACCAATTCCACTTCCAGTTCACCAGATAAGACCTGTCTTTCAAATTCTTTGTTTTCCCCGACATAGGAGCCTATCATTTTATCAATCTGCTTATTTTTCAATAATAAACCTAAGCCCCAGTCGTCTACACCACAATTATTTGAAATGACGGTCAGGTTTTTCACACCTTTTTCTACAAGGGCAAGAATGATTTTTTCAGGGATCCCGCACAGACCGAATCCTCCAACCATTAAAGTGGCTCCATCGTGGATGTCTGCCACCGCTTCGTCATATGAAGTGTATACTTCTTTCATTGTATTCCCTCCTTGAATCTGGATCTTTTCTATTGCTTATTTATGAAGTTCAACGACTGTTGCTACTCCCTGTCCACCACCGATACAAAGGGTAGCCAGTCCGTTTTGTACGCCTCTTTTCTTCATCTCATGAATCAGCGTCACTAGAATTCGCGTTCCACTGGCTCCAATCGGGTGACCTAATGCAATGGCTCCGCCGTTTACGTTTAGAGCATCCTTTTTGAATTGAAGTTCTTTATCCACCGCTAATGATTGAGCAGCAAACGCTTCATTTGCTTCAATTAATTCCATATCTTCAATCGTCAGCTTTGTTTTTTCCAATACTTTTTTAACGGCAGCAACAGGGCCGATCCCCATAACGCTTGGATCAACACCGGCATTGGCGTTCCCTTTAATGGTCACTAGAGGTGTGATGCCCAGTTCGTCTGCTTTCTTCTTCGACATGACGACAACAGCAGCGGCTCCATCATTGATGCCCGATGCATTTCCAGCTGTTACTGTGCCCTCTTTTTTGAAGGCTGCGCGAAGGCCGGAAAGTTTCTCGGCAGTCGACCCTTTACGAGGAAATTCATCCTGGTTGAATACAACAGGGTCTCCTTTTCGCTGAGGGATATGTACCGGGACGATTTCATCTTCAAATCGGCCGGATTCAATCGCAGCAGCTGCCTTTTGCTGGCTCCAGGCCGCAAATTCGTCCTGTTCTTCACGTGTAAGGGAATAGCGGTCACAAAGATTCTCTGCCGTTACGCCCATATGATAATCATTAAAGGCACACCATAAGCCGTCGGAAATCATGCTGTCGACTACTTTCTGGTCTCCCATTTTGTATCCTTCTCTTGCTCCTTTTAGTAAATATGGAGCCTGACTCATATTTTCCATTCCACCTGCAACGATGATATCCGCATCCCCGGCAAGGATGGCCTGCGTTGCCAGATGGACCGTTTTTAATCCTGATCCACACACTTTATTTATGGTCATGGCAGGCACATGCTCAGGGAGTCCCGCTTTGATGGATGCTTGGCGGGCCGGATTTTGACCTAATCCTGCCTGCAATACATTCCCCATGATCACTTCATCTACATCACTTGCATTCAGACCAGCCTTCTCTAAGGCATCTTTAATGACAATCGCTCCAAGTTCCGGAGCTGAAATGCCTTTTAAAGATCCGTTAAAGCTTCCGATGGCTGTGCGCACTGCGCTCACAATGACGACTTCATTCGACATCTTTCTTCCTCCCTTTCTCTTCTGACTGATTGGTTTGCCTATGACTAACCTTAAAAAAACAGTTCCACTTTAACTCATTCTATGTAAGCGGTTAAATTCCTCTAAATTTGTCAAAAAATTTTTATATTGATTTATATGTCGAAATTTTCTTAAAATGAAAGAGGGAGGGAAATTATGAATTTACCTAATAAAGCAACGATTATTGAAGTAGGTCCGAGAGACGGATTACAAAACGAGAAGAACTTTGTTCCGACTGATGTAAAAAAAGAGTTTATCCTTCGACTGAAGCAATCAGGAATCAGGGAAATGGAGCTGACTTCGTTTGTATCTCCCAAATGGGTTCCCCAGATGAAGGATGCAAGTGATATTGTCGACTCCTGCATGACGATTGATTCGAGAGATATCGTTCTCGCACCCAATAAAAGGGGAATCGAGCGGGTATATGAAACGGGCTGTCGATCAGTGGCCGTATTTGTAGGGGTAAGCAATACGTTTAATCAGAAAAACATTAATAAAACGACAGATGAAGCTCTTGAAGGATTGTCCCCTCTAATTTCAGAGTTAAAAGAGCGGGGATACTTCGTGAGAGCTTGTATCTCCACCGCTTTCTACTGTCCATATGAAGGGAAGGTCTTACCAGAGGATACTCTTTCTCTTTGTCAGGAATTTGTTTCATTGGGCGTGGATGAATTAAGCGTCGCTGATACGATAGGAAGGGCTAATCCATCTGAAGCATATCATCTCTTTGCGTTACTGAAACAGGAATTGCCCCACACATTACTGACAGCTCATTTCCATGACACACGTAAGATGGCACTTGCTAATATCCTTGCGTCGCTTCAAGCGGGAGTTGACCGCTTTGACACCTCTGCAGGCGGACTTGGAGGCTGTCCTTTCGCCCCTGGTGCAACAGGGAATGTAGCAACTGAGGATGTTGTATATATGTTAGAAGAAATGGGAGTCTCCACAGAAATTGATTTAGGGAAACTGGCTCATGCCATTGAGCTGGTGAAGCCCCATGTCAGCCGCCCCATTGAAAGCGGTTACTACCGCCTGTATGAAATGAATCAATCATGAATACCTTCCTTCTCCTTCGAGCATTCTAAACTAGATAAAACTTGAAGGAGATGAGTTCAATGAGTCAAAAACGTGATAAAGGATTCAGCCAAAAGGGCAAACCTAACTCAGATACGGTTTCTAATCCGATGGCTAAGGAAGAACTTGAAAAAGCCATTCATCCTACCAAAGGGCAAAATGCTAAATCTTAAATAACCATTCAGGAAAGTGTCTCTTCTTAAGGGACACTTTTTCTTTGTATTCCCCTTTTCAAAAATTCCTCTTTTTTCCTCCTTTTGCTACAATATGAGTAAGAATCATTTTGCTTGAGGTGATGAAGATGAGAAAAAAACTTGCCATCCTTGGCGGTACCCTTTCGTCCATAGGTCTGCTTGGGATTTATATTACGAATCGTTTTATGTACTTACCGAAAAAGGGGGATGACTTTATCCTGTCACGTGAAACAGGATCGACCAGGCTGATACAAGAGGATTATGACTCACTTCCTAAAGAAGACGTGCTGATCCCTTCACAATACGGATATGACATTAAAGCGATTTTTGTGAAGCCTCACCCCCATAAAAAATTCATGATCTTTTCCCACGGGGTGACAGAAAACAAATGGAACTCGATCAAGTATATGAACCTTTTCATCAAACAGGGATTCAATGCCGTGATTTATGATCATCGCCGGCATGGAGAGTCCGGTGGGAAGACGACAAGTTACGGATATTTTGAAAAATATGATTTAAAGGCTGTTGTGGATGAGTTGATCCGTCGTGAGGGGGACGACGTGTTCTTTGGAATCCATGGTGAATCCATGGGGGCTGCGACTCTCCTTCTATACGCCGGCAGTGTGGAAGACCGGGCCGATTTTTATATTGCCGACTGCCCTTTTTCCGACTTTGGCGAACAGCTCGCCTATCGTATGAGTGTAGAAGTGAAAATGCCGGCAAAATTTCTCCTTCCCCTCGTAGGCGGCACACTAAAGTTGCGACAAGGATACACATTAAAGGATTTATCACCTATATCGGTTGTTCAAAACATCAGGAAACCCGTGTTATTTATCCACAGCACAAATGATGACTTTATCCTGCCTCAAATGACGAAGGATTTATTTGAAAAAAAACAGGGACCAAAAGAGCTGTTTCTCGATTTTCGGGGCACTCATGCTCAATCATATAATGATAACCCGGAAGAATATGAAGAAGTGATTCAACGGTTTCTCCAGCAATTTGTACTAAATGAAAGGAATGATGTCTCTTGATTCCAACTGATTTCAGGTCAAAAATGCAAACCATGTACGGCGAATCGGGTGAAGGATGGATTTCAAACGTGGAAGAGCTCATGGTGATTTTGGAAGAACGGTTGCGCTTAACCTATGGCGAGCCCTTTTCATTAAGCTACAATTTTGTGGTTCCTGTCCGAATTGATCATGATCGGGCTGCGGTTCTAAAGATCGGGTACCCGAACAACGACTTCTCAAATGAGTTTCACGCTCTTCAGGATTTCCAAGGGAAAGGCATGGTGGAAGTCCTCGATTTCAATAAGGAGGAGGGATGGATTCTTTTAGATCGTCTGTTACCTGGTTCATCTCTTCACTCCATTGAGGATGAAGAAGAGGTCCTGCAGGTGTTTACCCATGTTGCTCACCGTTTATGGCATAAACCTGTCAGCCATCATCCCTACCCTTCCGTTCAATCCTGGTCAAACGGGGTCGTTCGCTTGCGTGAGCGGTTCAACGGAGGCACTGGTCCCCTGCCTGAAGAAATCGTCTCAAAAGCTGAGATGCTCTACCCGGAGTTACTTAGTTCTGCTCAGAATCTTTTTCTTCTACACGGTGATTTGCACCATGGCAATATTCTATTCTCTAAATCCTCCGGCTGGATGGCCATTGACCCCAAGGGGCTTATCGGTGAGAGAGAATATGACTGCATTCAATTTACATTAAATGAATGGAGTAAATGGGATGTTCCAATAGAACTGCTTCGATACAGAATCAAAACAATGGCCTCTCTACTCTCCCTCTCTTATGAACGGTTGATTCGTTACGGGTTCTGTCATTCAGTTTTATCTGCGTGCTGGTCTGTAGAGGACGGGATGGACGGGTGGAAGACAGGGGTTTCAGTGGCCCGGTTGTTTGAGGAATTGGTGAATGAACTAGATTAGTATCTATAGAACTATTTACCGTTGCAACATCCATCACGATACATAAATGACTTTATATTTTTAAAAAGCCTCGGATCTCGGATGTACTCAGATCTAAGGCTTTTATTCTTATTCCCCCGGAAACATCAGAAAGTTCATTCTTCCATTTATGATCTGCCCGGGGCTTTTTAATTGAAACGTGTTACTTTGTGAAGAAAAATCAATTTTCAGGTCTTCATCAAGAAACACCACTTTGGATTTTTCTACCAGGATCGGATAGCTGTTGGTTTCAATCGTTATATCTTCCCCTTCATCAGGTTCATGTACAAACCATAAAGTAGGAATTCCACTTACGACACAGCCACACCCCTCTGTATCATACTTTAATTTCAGGTATCCAGCTTGATTATCTATTTTACCTTGAATCTTTTGAGTTGCTTCATTCGTTAATTCAATCTTCATTCTACGACCTCCCTTACTCCACCATATTATCACATTTCATTTGTTTCCTTTAGAATATTGCATTTTTACTCTTTTCACCTTACTATCGATAGTGGGGAATTCTTTTGTATTTTCTAGAAAGGGTGGTTTTTCATGGCAAAAGCTCAGATTAAAGTGAATGATAATGGTTCTTTTCGTGTAAGCGGGGACGTGGAACTGATTGATGCTGACGGAAATGTATTTCCAACGAAACAAGTGTTCACTCTTTGCCGTTGTGGTTTATCTACAAACATGCCGTTTTGTGACGCATCTCATAAAGGAAAATTCGAATCATGTGTGCGGGCAGAAAAAGTATTGGACGAAGAGTAAATGGAATGAAAAGAGAGACTTCACCCTGGTGAAGTCTCTCTTTTCATTGGGCTGTCAATCGAAAAAGCGAATGTCCACAATGCTTGCAAGTGGAATATAGTTTACGTCTTCGAACCTGTCTACGACGTGCAGCTTTCCTTCCAGTGAGTCGACATGGTGAACGGTTCCAATCGATAATTGATGACGGTGCTTTACATAGTGAGTAATCGAAACCAATTTACCAAACTCCATCGCCTCTGCGACGACTTCATTCATCCTGTCCAGTTCCTGCTCGTCCAGTTCGATCCTCTTCTCGTGCGTATCTTCCTTTGCCCAATCCCTCAGTAATTTCACGTGCTCCGGCAGCATCATAGATGTCCATTTGATTCTTCCTCGATCGCGGATCAATCCTCTCACCTCCTATATTTATTACGATTTATGTCCACCCACCAGGCGGGCACGATGCCTTGTTGTTCCTGCCTCTGTATAGGATACGGCCCGGAGAAGGGCTGCCGATCCATATTTATTTCGGATGCGGTCCACTACATACCCTAGCTCCCGCTTCTCCCATCGATTAGGCTCGAACAAAGAAATCTGCAAGGCTCCATCATCTACAATATTTGAAAGAGCGATGTTGATTTTCCGTACAGTTTTCCCGTTGTAATTCTCTTCGAATAACTCCAGGCATACACGATATAAATCCATGGTGATATTGGTCGGCTCCTCGATGGTCCGCGACCGGTGAAACCCTCCACCAAATTCTTCGTGACTGTAACCGACGCTAAAGCTTATTGTTCTCCCCGCCTTGCGATGGGTGCGGGCACGCCTGGCGACTTCTTCACACATTTCTAAAATGACACGTTTGATTTCCTCTTTCTCCTTATAATCGCGCAGCAGGATCTGCCCCTTGCCAAAGCTGATTTGACCATCCATGATCGGAGCTCCTATTTCAGATAAATCAACTCCCCATGCGTGGTAATAGAGTTGATTTCCCATAACGCCGAACTTGGCCTCCAGCTTCTCCAGGTCATACAGCGCCAATTGCCCGACAGAGAAAATGCCCATGCGATTGAGCGTTTTTTCTAAGCGTCCGCCAATCCCCCACATTTCACGTAAAGGCGATAACGGCCACAGCTTTTCCGGAACGTCTTCATAGGTCCATTCGGCAATCCCCTCTTTTTTTGCTTCGAGATCCAGGCACAGCTTGGACAACAGCATATTGGGACCGATACCTATGGCGCACGGCAGCTGAAACTCCCTTTCCATATCATCCTTGATTTTGCGGGCAATGGTGGTGGCATCCCCCCAAAGATTCGTCGCTCCATCAATCTTAATAAAACTTTCGTCCACGCTATACGTATGAATGGCATCTTTCGGTACGTAGCGATGGAACAACCGGGTCAATTCAGTCGATATCCTGACATACGTAGCCATTTTTGGCTCTACAAGCCGGATGCGCGGGTCCTTTGGGATTTCAAACATCCGCGAGCCCGTTTTGATCCCAAAGTCCTTCTTCAGCCTGGGTGATGCCGCTAATACAATACTTCCTTGGCGGTCCCTATCCCCAACTACGGCCAAATGGCATTCAAGGGGATCGAGACCCAGCATGACAGCCGAACAGCTAGCATAAAAGCTCTTCATATCGATGCACAGAATCTTATGGTGTGGCAGCACACTGTAATCGACAGTCATATATTCGTCCTCCATTTTACCCAAAATAGAACAAACGTTCTTATATAGTATAGTTATGATTCTATACGAATATACGTTCCCTTTCAACGAAAATTAATGGAAATAGAGAGAATAACAAGAAAAGCGGAAGGGGCTCGCCCTGGGGCGACAAGCATAAGAAGAGTAACCCGAAAAGGCGTCCTTTCCTTTTTGGGTTACTCTTCTTATGACCTCGAGCCCCAAGCCCCTGGAGCTGGACAATGAAAAGCGGAAGGGGCTTCGTCAGGCCGATCATCACTATAGTGGATTAAGAATGCTTATACTCATAACACAATAAAAAGAGCCAACATCACATTATGATATTGGCCTCCCCCTATACATACATCAACCTCTCCCGGCTTGGAATCCTGGATATTTCGTCATGCCCCCATCAGCGATGAGGGTAGTCCCTGTGACATAACTCGCTTGCTCTGAAGCCAAAAAAGCTGCACAGGAAGCAATTTGCTCCGGTTCCCCGATATAGCCTATTGGAATGAGCTTTTCCACACCTTTTTTCTTTTCGGGATCGGAAAATTTCTCGGCGTTGATGGGAGTATCAATGGCTCCGGGAGCAATATTGTTTACCCGGATTCCATCGGGTGCGAATTCTAATGCAAGACTTTCCATTAATAATTTTACCCCACCCTTACTGGCCGCATAATGAGCAAAGTGAGGCCAGGGAATTATTTCATGTACAGACGAAACGTTGATAATCGAGCCTTTGATTTTATGATCAAGCATGTATTTCGCTGCTTCACGGCACCCGAGAAATGTACCGGTCAGATTGGTGTTGATGACTCTTTGCCAATCTTCAATGGGAAGGTTTTCAGAAGGGACTTCATTTTCAATCCCGGCGTTATTCACGTATATGTCGAGGCGGCCATACGTATCATGCGCCAATTGGACAAAGCTTCGAACGTCTTCTTCTTTTGAAACGTCGCCTTGAATAATGGAGGCAGTCCCCCCTGCTTCTTCCATCTCCTTTACTAATTCTTCCGGATTTTCTTCTTCTTTGAAATAGTTAATGACCACTTTACAGCCTTCCTCTGCAAATCGTTTCGCAATGGCCTTTCCGATACCCGTAGCACCACCTGTTATGATGACAACCTTACCTGTTAAATCCGAATACATGTCCATTCCTCCTTAATCTTTTGTAAAGCCCAGTAATACACCACCGATAATGATCAAAATACATCCTGCAATGACAAGAAGAATCTGCTTCCTGGATTTCTTTTCACCTAAGAAAAACAAACCTCCAAGGGTAGAAATAACGATCCCTGTTTGAGATAGGGAAAAGCTCGTTGCCACCCCGATGCGTGGAAGAGCAAGCAGCAAGCCCAGATTCCCCGATGCCCACATCAGGCCGGTTAAGATATTTCTTACCGTATATTTGGTAAAGGGCTTATGCCTGAAAGTAATGACAACCGCCCCGATAAACATACCAATCGCCTGTGGCAAAATCGCTTCCCATCCGTCAATATCAAACCATCTTAAAATGACGACATAGGCTATGTATCCACAACTGGATAGCAATAAAGTGAGTAGACCCTTTTTCAGTTGGGACTCTTCGTCTCCCTCGGATTTTTGTGTGAATGATGTTAACACCACACCGATAATCAGAGCTAAAACGGCTCCGCTACCGAGGAGAATCGTTTCTGTCGTTTTCCATTCCTTAAACACTAAAACGCCAAAGAGAGTCGTTCCGATCAGCTGCATTCCAGTTGAGATCGGAACGGTTTTCGAAACACCGATGTATTTCACACTCGCTAACTGATTCACTTGTCCGACTGCCCAGAAGACGCCGGAAATAAAGCCGATTCCCCACACAAATAACGTCAACTCCGGGGATTTGATGAAGAAAACGCCTACCGCAAACAACAATGACCCAATGGTGATCCCCACCGTTTGACTGTAGGCGTTCCCTCCTAGTTTTACACTTACAAACACAAGACTTCCCCATGCTACTGCGGGGATCAGGGCTAAAAGAATTCCTATCATACAGCCACATCCTTTTTCCAACAATAATCATAGTTTTCCTCTGAAAAGAACATTCTAGCCATATATGCCAGGAAAACCACTGTTTTTCCCACTCTCTGGTGCATACCCTCATTTTGTCCGATATAATCTCGGGGGGGGTGAGGTGGAAATATGGATAGACAAAGGATCATGAAGATGATTGACAGGACGATTCAACAATTTGAACATACGAAAGAAACCGTCCCCCCCTCAATCAAAGGAATTACGAAGCCTTTACGGCAGAAATTGAGCTTCGATACCAAGTAGAACCCGATTCGGAGCTTCATGAAATCATTGAAGACGTTATATATGAGTTTCTAGTCGGTTAAACCTTTCTATAAATTAGAAGGGTTTTTCTGTTTTTGTTGAAATATGGATAATCAGTATGCGAGGAGAGAAGTACATGGGCACATGGATACAATGTGCCATTACAGCATCCTTAATCAAATAGAGAAATTAAAGGTAATTGAAAACAAATAAGAAAGCGTTGGTATATAATCAACGCTTTCTTATTTGTCATTTTGTAGAGGTATGTATCGGCACAATCACTCTTTCATTCTCGACATTCACAATGACATGTACATCTCTGTCGATGGAAAGATCCTTGAATCGTAATGAATATAAGCCGGTGGGATTTTTTTCAATGGACTGGATGACGACCTGTGAAAACCGGGGATCTTTTATGACTAATCTGACGGCAATTTCCTCGGTTTTGCTTTGTTGATCCGTCAGAAATACCAATTGATTCGCGGAAGCTCTTCGGGGATAGGATTCCTGGAGCTCACCATCAAACGTCACATTCACTTTTTTGCCCATCTCTATATCATCTCTATGCAATTTTTTATCTTTATCTGTCTTTATGACGGTTCGGTCACTGAAAGAAAACCAAACATCATTAATAAGCACTTGATTGCCTTCAAGCTGGGTAACAAAGCCTATGAAATTTGCGGTGGCTTGTGATGAATTTACAGATGTTGAAGGTCCGCAACCGGTAAACAGAAAACAGAAACTAAGGATCAGAACAGTCAAACACTTCTTCATAGACTCCCCCCTTATTAGATTAGACGAATGAGAGCATGATTTGGTTTCACTATTTTTTGAAGAAAAGGTTATTTCCTACTTTTTCGACAAAAGATGGGAATAATTGATAGATGACACTCCCCATATTCATCCATCGCGGCAGATTGATTTCCCTCCTATTTGTAAAAAGGGCTTCCACGACTTTTTGAGCGACATATGCCGGATCAAGCATAAATTTTTCTACATTCTTCACATACGTCCCGGATTCATCGGCAATGGAGAAAAAGTCTGTGGCAATCGGCCCGGGATTCACCGCAGTCACCCTCACACCGTACCTTTTCGCTTCCATCCTTAAACTGTTCGTATACCCCAGTACAGCATGCTTAGAGGCAGAGTACACACTCGACTTTGGTGAAGCGAACTTACCTGCCTGAGAGGCAATGTTGATGATATGACCAGATCCTTGTTGACGCATATAAGGAAGGACTTCTCCTGTGCATGCCATAAGTCCTAGAACATTCACATCCATCATTCCCTTTACATCCTGGAATGACGTTTCGTGTGCTTCCTGAAATACTCCATAGCCTGCATTATTGATCAATGCATGAATCGCTCCAAAGTCCTTCAGGATGGCGTTGAAGGTGCCTGGGATTTCGTCATAATCCGTTACATTTAACGGATACACTTCCACCTTACAATTGTATTCGGTTATGAGCTTTTCTTTTAATGCTTCAAGCAGCGGGACGCGACGTGCAATCAAGGCGAGATTGCCGCCGTTTTCTGCTACTTTAATGGCCATCTGTTCACCGATTCCTCCAGAGGCACCGGTAATGACAATGGTTTTTCCTGTTATTCTACTGTTCATGTCTGGTCACATCTTTCTAGGCAAAATAATAATAGATTCCTTCATGACATTCTATCTTTATGTAGTGAAGTGACTCAAGATAATCCAATTGTCCAATTGTTTCAGAGAGTGTCAGGCCAAGTTCCTTTTGATAGACGGTAGGAAAAAGTGTCTTACAGATGTCGAATACGGTCAGACGGTTACCTTTGATCATTTCGAGTACACCACGTGCTCTTTCATCCTGTTTCCCTAACCTCTTGGGAATTAATCCATGAACATCCGTAATATTGTCCCCATGACCGGTGTAGGCAAGGGAAATAGGAATATCCAATAACTTTTTCAAAGACGCATTGTATTGTAGCAATGGCTTTGAACGTTCCAGCTCACCTTCAAAAGGAGGTTCAATGAGTGGATTAGGGGAAATATTCGCGAGTATATGATCTCCGGCTATCAGAGTACCATCACTCTCCCTGTAAAAAGACAAGTGACTCTGGGCATGCCCTAACGTTTCAATGATCGTCCATTCTTCCATTCCGGGAATGACGTCCCCTTCCTTTATTTCAATATCCAGTTTTCGATTCCCCATAAATTTCAAAGGACTCTTGAATTTATGGATTGCCCGAACATACTCTTGAGGTAAACCGGATTGTATCGCCAATTGATGGAAGAAACGATCATACACTTCATGAAAATGGTCGTTGCGATCCAACCAAAACTTGTTATAAGGGTGCCCATATATTTTGACCGAGGAAGAGAACCGATCAAGTAACCCCGCGTGATCGGGATGATGATGGGTCAGAACGATTTGTTCAATATCTTGAGGTGTATACCCCAAAAGGGATAATTGCTCGGTCAACTGTACCCAGGCTGTGTCTGTAAGCGGCCCTGCATCCACCAATGTCAAGGCGTCCCCTTTCACCAAATAAACATTCACATCTCCAACGGCAAATGGAGTTGATAGAGTAATTTTTGCAATATCATTCACTAAGGTTGTCATAAATTCACCACATTCTTCATAATAAAAGGGGTAGGCAGCCAAAACGACATCCCCTTCCCTTACAGGCATTCATTTCTTTGATGTTAACAAAAAATGAATGACTCTTCATTTAATAGTGTACATTTTTCCCTAACAAATGTCATTTTTAAAATCATTGAATATACTGAAATAAACACTTGACAGATAAGCTGTCTTTCTATGATAATCACCTATAATATATGTTTACTATTGAAAAGTCACCTTACATAACAAAAAATGAAAAAGCGATGATAAAGAATAGTAATGAGTAGATGATGATAGAGATCGGTGCCCACCGGCTGAAAGGCACCGTCATCCCCTCTATTTGTGAACCTGCCTTTTGAGCGTCTTAAATCAGAACGTTTTTCCAGCGTTACTTGGAAGTGAAGTGTGTTCATTTCGTCCATTGAGGAATGAACAAAACAAGGTGGTACCACGGAAGCAGACCCTTTCGTCCTTTATGGATGAGAGGGTCTGCTTTTTTTTTCGAAAAATGGAGGAGGAATGAACGAATGAAGACATTGTTTATTGGAGCAGGGTCAATGGCTTACGCTTTAATGAGTGGAGCACTGAAGGCCGGGGTCCTGAAGAATGAAAACGTGCATGTCACCAATCGGGCCAACCAAGAGCGTTTAAACGAAATCGTGCACGAATTCGGTGTGCGTCATGTAGAACATGATTCACCATACGACGCCGTCATTCTGGTCATGAAACCAAAAGATTTTCATGAGGCAGCAGATTCAATTAGGACCCACCTTTCAAGGGATACAGTGGTCATTTCTGTTTTAGCAGGGATCACTATGGAACATATTAGCGATAAACTCTCCTTTAACGGAGCTGTTGCAAGAGCCATGCCCAATACTAGTGCGGCCATGGGAAAATCAGCTACCGCGGTATCGTTCAACCCGTACCTCTCTGACTCCCAGAAAGAATGGACGACAACATTATTCCAATCCGTCGGCACAGCAGTGGAAGTAGCGGAAGAACAATTAGACCTTATAACGGCTTTATCAGGCAGCGGCCCTGCTTATATTTATTACGTAGCTGAATTACTTAAGAATGCGGCAGTAGAGTTAGGTTTGCAGGAGGAACTCGCTAAAAGCCTCGTTACCCAAACGATTGCAGGAGCAAGTGCGATGCTTGAAGAATCCGGTTTGGAAGCCCGGGAATTAAGGAGAAACGTGACCAGTCCAGGTGGAACGACAGAGGCGGGAATCACCATTTTGGAAGATTACCAGGTTAGAGATGCGTTTTTCCAATGTGTCTCATCTGCGAAAAGCCGTTCTGAAGTTCTTGGGAAGGAATTAAAAAAACAATCTTTGAAAAAATAAGGTAAAAACCCATCATCATTCGCAAATTTCATTTTCCATTGATACAATCAAAGCAAAAAAGAAGGTCGGCACAATGATTTCCCTACTCATTCTACTTTACACTGTACTTACAGTCTGGCTGGTTCTTACCATAGATGTGTGGAGGGGCTTATCAAAGCTCTCTTCCATACAAGACTTCTCCCCTACAGATCAAGGGTCACTCCTATCTGTCATCGTACCGGCGAGAAACGAAGAAGAAACGATAACAGACAGCATCCTGTCGCAGCTGAAACAGGACTATCACCAAATTGAATGGATCGTAGTCAATGATCGTTCAACAGATGGAACTTCTGAAAAGCTTGAAGCTTTGGCCGAACTGGATAAACGAATCAGCGTCCTTCATAACGACTCACTGGAACAGGGATGGCTGGGGAAAAATCAGGCATTATATAAAGGGTATCAAATGGCAAAAGGAGACCTGATCCTTTTCACCGATGCCGACGTCATCTTTAAAGACCCCACCATCTTATCCAGAGCGGTGTCCTTTCTTCAATCACAGAAACTGGACCACGTTACCCTGGCTCCTTATATTCGATCGGAATCCTTTTGGCTAAAAAGCTTTGTGGCTTTTTTCTTATTCGGTTTCACTTTTTATAAAAGACCATGGAAAGCGAACGACCCCTCCTCTAAGACAGGTATGGGCATCGGAGCCTTCAACCTCATCACCCGACAGGCATATGAGGAAATCGGTACTCACGAAGCAATTAAGCATATGCCCGATGATGACCTGCAGCTGGGGGTTCAGTTAAAGAAACACCATAAAAAACAATTCTTCCTCACTGCCCTTCAGTCTCTGGAAGTGGAATGGTATCGATCCTTGAAAGAAGCCTTCAACGGATTGGAAAAAAACACATTTGCAGGCCTGCACTACTCCATGCTGCTCGTTGTGTTTGCCATGATTGGAATCTTCTGCTCTTCGGTACTCCCTTTCATCACGATTTTTTCAGCGTCACCCCCAATTCGAATCGTGAGTCTGTTGATCATTTTATTCATTGGCATCACTTATTTCAAAGTCATAAAGCAGATGACGAATGAGTCTTCTCTTCTTTTTCTTGCATTACCCGTAACAGCCCTTTTATTTATCTACTCCATTGGACGAGCTACGTTTTTAACCTTTAAACGAGGCGGAATCGAATGGCGTGGAACGGTTTATTCGTATAAGGAATTGAAGCAGAAAAGAAAGTAAAGCACATTACTTTTCTAACAAAAAAGGTGTTGTTATAATTCATGTGCAGTACTATTTAGCAACCCGAAACAAATACAACGTCATGGAAGGTGATCGGAAATGAACGCAAAGCTATTTCAACCATATGCACTTAAAGATGTAGAATTGAAGAACAGAATTGTAATGGCACCTATGTGCATGTATTCTTCTCATAACGGAGATGGAAAAGTCGAGAATTGGCATCGTACTCACTATACAAGCCGTGCAGTGGGTGGCGTTGGGCTCATCATTCAGGAAGCTACAGCTGTCACGCCCCAAGGAAGAATCTCCCCGCAAGATTTAGGGATTTGGGATGACGAGCATATTGAAGGATTAAAAGAATTAGTCGGATTAATCAAAGAACACGGTACGAAGACAGGCATTCAGCTTGCTCATGCAGGAAGAAAGGCCGTTCTCGAAGGAGATATTCTTGCTCCATCTGCGCTCCCGTTCAACGATGAGATGAAAACGCCTGTTGAAATGACGAAGAATGATATTAAAGAGACCGTCACTGCCTTCATCAAAGGAGCCGAAAGAGCGAAGAAAGCGGGCTTTGATGTGATTGAAATTCACGGGGCACATGGATATCTCATCAACGAATTCCTGTCCCCGCTTTCCAATAAACGTACGGACGAATACGGCGGATCTGCTGAGAACCGCTACCGATTCCTTCGTGAAGTCATTGATGGAATTCAACAAGTATGGGACGGACCTCTCCTTGTTCGTGTTTCCGCCAAAGATTATAACGAAGAAGGACTGGACGTTGAAGACTATGTGGTGTTCGCCCAATGGATGAAGGAACAAGGAGTCGATTTAATCGACGTAAGCTCCGGTGCCGTCGTACCCGCGCGAATCCCTGTGTTCCCTGGTTATCAGGTGAAGCTTGCTGAAACCATTAAAAAAGAAGCGAAAATCGATACAGGTGCAGTCGGGCTGATTACGACAGGCATACAAGCAGAAGAAATCCTGCAAAACGAGCGTGCTGACCTCGTCTTACTCGCTCGTGAATTACTTCGTGACCCATACTGGCCAAGAACGGCGGCAAAAGAACTGGGTGTAGAGATCGAATCGCCTAAGCAGTATAATCGCGCCTGGTAGGAAATGACTTAATAAGAGTTGCATGCCAACAGGCATGCAACTCTTATTTTTATTCATACACTTTTTGTACTTCATACCTAAACCCTAAACAACGGTAGTTTTGTTTTTGATACATCAATCTCGGTGTATCCTCTCCATCCGCTACCAGAATCACGGTTTTATCGGCGAATTGTCTCATGACGAACTGTTGCAGCCTGCTTGCGATCCCCTTCTTTTGAAACGATTCATGAACCACCAGTCCATCGATTTCTGCTGTCTCGTCTTCAACGATCACATCCACGGATCCGGCCGGAGTCCCCATATAGAATGCGAGGAGCTGCATCAAACGGGGATTTTGAAAATTCCTCTTATGCATGTCGACCTTTTGATTTGCAAAGGCTTCACCGTACTCAAGATCCTGACGTTATTGAAATGCCAGGTACGCATCCAATTCCCTGTCGGTCACCACTTTCACTTGAATATCAGAATTGTCTTCTTTAGAAGGAAATTGACCAGGTTCTATACTGTATAGTTCATTAAATCCTGATTCATACCCTTCACGTTTAAAATAATCCATAAATTCCTCTGTTAGTTTTGTATCCTGGGGAAAATAAAATTTCACATGCTTTTGCCCTTTTGATTGATGAAATCCCCTTAAAAAGTGAGCAGCCTCATTAAATTCAGCCAGGGTTGGATGTTTTTTGAATTCAAGAAAGTTGCTATCATACCTTGTTAACATTTCTGGAAAATGAATATGTTTATAAAGATCATTCTCTCCTATTTCAAGTCCTGGATTATAAATATGGTCAAATGTGATTTCTTTCATTCGTACTCCCCTTTTCCCTCTATGATCCCTTACTCCCAGATCCGTTGAACACATGCTACGTCTTCTTCGACTTTAACTACATATACATCAGGATTGGAAAGTGCGAACAGCTCATCATATCCGAATTTCTCATCAAACAATCTCAAAAGCAGCGTCGTTAAGTTTCCATGACTCACACACACCACATGATCTTCTTCTTTTTCTAATACGTCTTCTATAAAAGACCTCGCTCTCCCCATTGCTTGGTCATTCGATTCCCCACCAGGTAAAACAAGTGAAAAGTCATCAAAGCTCTTCTTTAACTTCTCCATCCAATCAGGAAGTTCCCGATCACTTAACACTCTTTCTCCCAAGCGATCGTCTTCTTGAATCGTTAATCCGGACTGTTTGGCAAAGGGTGCTATGGTATCTATGGTTCTTACAAAAGGACTGGAATAGATCGCTTCAATCGATCTATTTTCGAGAAATGCAGCCAATTGTACCGCTTGCTGTTTCCCTACCCCCGTTAACGGCGAATGAAAAGGCTGCCCTTCGGCTTTGGCATGGCGCACCAAATAAATCGTTTTCATTTGCTTCCCCTCACTTCTTTACTGGTATTACGTATTCCATGAAGTCTTTTGCGATATATGATTCTGGAAAAACGTCCCTTGCTTCCCTCTCCAACTCTTCCCATGACTCTTTTGCATATCGGGAGGAAATATGGGTCAAAAACAGCAATTTAGCTCCTGCTTTTAAAGCTGTCTCTCCTGCTTGCTTTGTCGTAGAATGGAAATATTCACGGGCCATTTCTTCCTGCTCACGATTGAAGGTCGCTTCATGAATGAGTACATCTGCTGACCTTCCTAAATCAACAGCACTAGAACAAACCCTGGTGTCTCCAAGGACCGTGACAACCCGTCCAGGAATCGAAGGTCCAAGAAAATCCTCTCCATTAAGTTCAGTACCGTCTTCCAGCTGGACGGTTTCACCTAATTTCAATTTCTTGTAGACGGGTCCAGGTTGAATACCTCTTTCCTGTAATTGATCAACTTGAAGGACACCCGGTTTATCCTTTTCCACCACACGGTATCCGAAGGTAGGCAGAGCATGATCCAGCTCCCTCGCCTCTACAATAAATCCTTCATCTTCAAAGATTGCCCCTTCTTCGATCTCGATCACTTCAAGGGGATATTGAAGATGAGTCCGGCTGATTGATAGAGACACCTGGATATACTCTTTGATTCCCTTAGGTCCATATACCGTAAGCTGGGACTCTCCACCTTGAAAGGAGCGGCTGCCTAATAATCCTGGCAACCCATAGATATGATCCCCGTGTAAGTGGGTGATGAAAATCTTCTCTATCCGTCTCGGTTTCAAGCTAGTATGTAAAATTTGATGCTGCGTTGCTTCCCCACAATCAAAAAGCCAAACCGCACCGCGTTCTTCTAATAATTTCAAAGCAATACTGGTCACATTCCTCAGTTTTGCGGGTACCCCTGCCCCGGTTCCTAAAAATAATAATTCCAACTTATTCACTCCTATGATGAGCCATACTGCCATTATTTTAGCACATCCAACGATAATTTACCTTTCTCTCCCATCGTTCATACTGCGTTATCTCTCCCTAAATACAATTGAGTAATAAGAACGTGAATTAAAGACAATATAATGACGTAGAGATTCTGCATAAAACGTTTTCGTGTTTATTATAAATGGCTCTTTTCATAAAGTTATTGCTACCTTAGAAAAGAAAGTAGAAGTTGATTTCCGCTCCAGGATGCTCGCTTTCCGCGGGGCTGGCGGTGAGCCTCCTCGGCTGCGCCTCCGGGGTCTCACCTGTCCAGCTATTCCCGCAGGAGTCGAGCATCCTGCAGCGAGAATCAACTTTCTGAGCATGTATCCTTAAAAGAAATGAATAAATACAAGAATTTCAGCAAACAACCTCATTAAAGGTGAGTAGAGATCAATTTCTTTTTAAGAAAGTAGAACTTTGTTTTCTATTAGATTTTCTTTTATTGCCTTTTAGCTCTGTCACGAAAATCTCTTATAGATGGTGAGGGGAACTGCGTAGACTCCGGCGGATTTTGGGCGTGCCGAGACCCCGGAAGCGAAGCTGAGGAGGCTCGGCCGAACGTCCGCGGAAAGCGAAGCGGTTCCCCTCACCATCCAGCACATACTGATTGACAGAGCGAAAGCAGACTTTTTGTTAAAAAACAACAATCTTTGCGAAAAGAGCATAATAAAAAAAGTCATCAGCATATAATTTGCTTATTGAACCATAAGTCTTTAAAATTAAGTAATTGTATAGGATATTAAATAAGAAGACATACATTAAACAAGCTAGCAACAAGATAAAGTGAGGTCATGACATTGAATAATTCAACTGCACCATCATCTCTCATTACGATTTTTGGAGCCACTGGTGATTTAGCAAAAAGAAAACTTTATCCATCTCTTTATCACTTGTTCCGAAAAGGGAAAATTTCAAAGCGTTTTGCCGTTGTAGGGGTAGCACGCCGTGAATGGTCAAATGAAGAGTTCCAGGAACACGTCAAAACATCGGTACATAAAGCATTAGGCAGCAACGAAAACATAGATGAGTTCGTCTCTCATTTCTACTATCAGCCGAATGATGTTTCAAACAGTGACTCGTATAAAGCGTTGAAAAACCTTTCTGAAGAACTGGATGAAACATATGAATTAGAAGGAAATCGCATTTTCTACCTGGCGATGGCTCCTGAATTCTTCGGAACGATTACAGAGCAATTGAAGAATCAAGGTGTAACCGATACAAACGGTTTCCAAAGACTGGTCATCGAAAAACCATTCGGTCACGACCTGCCTTCAGCCGAAAAACTGAATAGCCAGATCCGCGAATCGTTCTCTGAGGATCAAATTTACCGTATCGACCACTATCTCGGGAAAGAAATGGTTCAAAACATCGAAGTCATCCGCTTCGCCAATGCGATGTTTGAACCCTTATGGAATAATCGTTACATCTCTAACATCCAAGTCACTTCCTCTGAAGAGCTCGGTGTTGAAGATCGTGGACGCTATTACGAAAAAAGTGGAGCTCTCCGCGATATGGTTCAAAACCATCTGCTTCAAATGGTTGCTTTACTTGCCATGGAGCCCCCAATCAAATTGACGACAGACGAAATCCGCAGCGAGAAAGTCCGTGTATTAAGATCCCTGCGTCCGTTTGAACATGAAGAAGTGAAAGATTATTTCGTTCGTGGTCAATATGGTCCTGGAACATCCGGTAATCAGGATCTGCCAGGTTATCGCGAAGCAGACAACGTTGATGATCAATCCAATACCGAGACTTATGTTGCAGGAAAACTGATGATCGATAACTTCCGTTGGGCTGGGGTTCCGTTCTATATCCGCACAGGAAAGAGAATGGAAACAAAGTCAACGAAAATCGTCATCCAATTCAAAGATATTCCAATGAACCTGTATTACAATCCGGACAAGCCGCTGGCACCTAATTTATTGGTGATTCACATTCAACCTGAAGAAGGAATTACTCTCCACTTAAATGTGAAAAAATCCGGACAAAACATTGAAACGACTCCAGTGAAACTAAACTTTGCCAACACCAGTGTAGACGGGATGAACACGCCGGAAGCATATGAGAAGCTTCTATTCGATTGCCTGCGCGGGGATGCAACCAACTTCACTCATTGGGATGAAGTGAAGCTATCCTGGGCATTCGTCGATAAGATTTCTGAAGTATGGGAACATACACGTGACGGAGAATTCCCGAACTACGAAGCAGGATCAATGGGTCCGAAAGCAGCCGACAATCTTCTGGCTAAAGATGGCTTCTACTGGTGGCCAATTGCGAATCTAGACGTAGACCAATGCTAAGGAAGGTGTGGAAACAATGAAAATTTATGATGTAACAGCTCCAATCTTTAACGGAATGCCGGTTTATAAGAACAAACCGGAAAAACAACCTGCGATCGACACAAAAACGAATGGTCATGTTACAGAGTCCCGCATCTCAATGGATGTTCATACAGGAACACATGTTGATGCTCCACTTCACATGATCAACGACGGTGAAACAATCGAAACCATCGATATCGAACAGCTCGTTCGTCCCGTTAAAGTATTCGATCTGACAAAAGTAGATGAGAAAATCAGCCTGAAAGATATCGACGGATTAGAAATTGAAGAGAATGATTTCATCCTCTTTAAAACAAAAAATTCATGGGATACCGAATTCAACTTTGAATTCGTCTATGTAGCAGAAGATGCAGCAGCGTACCTTGCAGACAAGAAAATCTCAGGGGTTGGAATCGATGCACTTGGTATTGAAAGAGCCCAGGAAGGACACCCTACTCACCGCAGTTTAATGGGAAGCGGAGTCATCATCATGGAGGGACTTCAACTGAAAGACATTGAAGCCGGCCAATACTTCATGGTTGCCGCTCCACTAAAGATTGAAAACACCGATGCATCACCTGCACGTGTGTTGTTGTTTGATGAATTGATAGGGTGAAATCCGAAAACGACTCTCTAGTTTCCTAGGGAGTCGTTTTCATATTTAGGGGTCTACCATCTCACCCGAAGGATCAACCATTTCGAAGATAGAAAGGTCCATATTCTCTAAAATTCTAAACTTTCCTTTCGTAAGTCCTAAAACAGACTTTAATTCTAAGAATGATACCTAAAAGCTTGAGGATTCACCCCTCAAGCTTTTGAATTATTCCGTAATGTGGGTTTGGTCAGCTTACAATCCGGATAGTGAATGGAAGGAGCATAATACGAGAGCTTCTTCATGAAATAACATGCTTCAGGGAAATGATGCTCGAGAAACCGGAGTGTAGAATTATTCAGCACTTCATCCTTCACATACATTTGCAGCACTTCCTCGACCAGCTTAGTGAAGGCTACAACCTGTAATGAAACATCTTCTGCAAATCGGATTTGAGCCGGGAAACCAGGCTGAGTAAAGTGCAAATAGCCTTTGAACATATCATTTTTCACTATGAATTGTGAAAACTGCACCACTACTGCGTTAGCCCTTTCAATGAGATCAATTTCGACGCTATCCAGTATATCAATTAGCAAAGCCGCATGTCCCCGTTGATCGTCAAGCCACAAATCCAATAAATTCACAAGGGAAAGTGCCTGATACTCTATCCCTTTCATGTAGCTCATCAAAATTCTTAAGTATTCCCTATTCTCTGCCAAAGTCCCATTCAAGTAGCTAGGGGACAAATTTAAATTCACCTGATTGAATAGGCGTAAATGTAATAGGTGGCCTTCGAACGTATAATATTGGTAGGAAACATCATGTGCCCATTCTGAAAGCTGAATCATTTCAGAAGCTGAAGGAGGCAAATCCCTTGGGATTTTCATCATTTCCTCCTCAACATTTCCAAACCACTCAATGTAATATTCAGCCTGTTTGACCCATTTATCTTCTGTGGGGCTTAAATAATCACGGATAAAATAGGCATGATCTTTTAATATCCCCAACCAAAATTCATGCTCCTGCCAGGGTGTAATCTTCTCAAATCCCATAGAACCTACCCCTTTCACACTATACTTAACTTTATTAAGTGAAAGAGGCGTTCATGCTTAGAATAAAAAAGCATTGTTTAATTGATCCCATTATTAGTTGAAGAACCATGCATTTTTAAGTCTTATCATTCCAAGACTCATATTCTTTGGGCTCATCAATTATCTTCCCAATGACATTCTGCACTTCATCCGAATGTCTAATGACATATAAATAATCAGCTTCTCCCTCAACAGGTGCCGCTACATCCTTGAAGTAAGCGTCAGTCTCTTGCCGGTTCAGGACTTCTTCAAAGGTGGTAGCATTCCTGAAGATGGCTGTACTCCGATCACTGTTTACCACTCTGGCTTGAAGAATCCGGTCGGGGATATCCAAATGAACAAGGATGGTGGTAAATCCCTTCTCTTTGAAGTGATCCAACAGATTCAACCGTCCACTGCGGCTCAGATTCGAATTACAAAGAATGAGGTGAAATGAAGTCTCATTCATGGCATAGTCAACAATGGTTTGACTGACGGCATATTTGAGCGTATTTGGCCCTTCCATTGGAAGCAGACTTCTATAAAAGTTGTTGATGAATTCAGCATGGGTATCCTGGTCGATCACAACGGAATTCAGCAATTGTTCTGCCAGACTTCTGGCGAATGTTGATTTTCCGCTATGGGTCTTACCAACTGTCATGATTACTAGTCTTGTCATGAATGGACCTCCAATTCATAGTTTAAACTCAATGCTTAGATTCCATAAAGAAGGCTCCCATTTTAAGAGAGCTACACGTGCCTTATCCATCTACTTTGATTTCCATTTTTCTTGCCTGTGTCTTCATTCCCATTGCTTCGTAAAACTGAATAGCCGTATTATTAAATTCCCAGACACCGAGCTCCAGGCTTTCGGCTCCTGTGTCCTTTGTAAATTCTACTGCTTTAGTAAACAATTGTTTTCCTAATCCTTTTTCTTTATATTTTTCTGTTACTCCGAAGTCCTCTATGAAGACATATTCTTTTTTCACTATAGTTTCTCGGTCAGGGGTTTCGTTCTTCCTTAAAAATGTAAAGGCGATAATTTCATCGTTAAGATCGATTACAAACACTCTCGCGTCATCGTTCATAATCAATCCCTCATAATAACTCATGTCCAGCGTATGTTCAGTCACATTATATCGATCGGGTCTTCCTGAAACATGAAGATCGTGAACCTCTTTATGGATTGGTTTTATTTTTTCGTAATCGTCTAAAGTCGCTTCTCTTAAGACAAACTTCAATTTGATTCCCCCTTTTCTGTTAATCAATCATTTAAAAAAGCCTTGTACACGTCACCAATGATCCCTTTTAATTGATGAACACCTAAGTCTGTATTGGTCATGATGACCAACCCCCTTTCCAAATGAGGATAGGCCACCATCATACATTGAAAACCGACGCCCCACCCAAGCGATGAAATTTCTATCCCCTTGTCGTTTTGATCCAGGAAAACCCCCAGTCCGGTCCAGGCCTTACCACATTGTGGATGGATCATTTCGGCTGCTTTGCTTGACGAAAGCTTGAGTTTGCTTTCCCCTTTTAACGTATGCATGAGTTCAACCACTACAAGTGCTAAATCTGAAGGGGTTGTCCACAGTCCCGAAGCAGCAGGATATGGATAAATTGGATGTTTGCCATTCACAACTTTACCTTCATTCGAATGACCACATGAGACATTTTGAGAAGGAGGATCAAATGTGCTATTTTCCATATGTAATGGCTGAAAAAGATGTTGGCTCATGACTTCCGAAAAAGGGTTCCCAGTAACATCTTCTATCAACAGTTGTATGATACAAAAGCCTGCATCGGAATAATGAAAGGCGTCTTCAGGTTGATATTTCAATTCAATCGGGACCTTGCAATAAGGGGATTTTCCTTCTAACAGGTCCACCGTCGTCGGCGTTCCGAACTCCGGATTGAGTTCATTGAAGCTACCTTCAGGATCGGCAACCCCCGATTGGTGACTAAGTAATTGTCTTAAGGTAACGTTTCCATTATATCCATGTAGGGGGACCTTCCATGATGTTAGCAATTTATTAATATCCTCATCTAAATCCAAAATGCCTTGTTCCGTAAGAGTCATGACCAATATGGAGGTTAGAAATTTACTGATTGAACAAGCACTGAAAGTCGAACCACTTTCCACCCGTTTATCTGTTCCTGCCTCGAGTAAACCGAAGCATTCTGTGCTGTTTATGCTACCACTCTCAATGGTTGCCATGCTTAATCCCGTTACACCAAATTCTTTCATGCATTTTTGTATGTTGATCATTTGTGGTTTCATCATAACCCCTATCGTCCTATTAAAATATGTTCCGGCTCTAGTAAACTCACCATCTAAAGTTGATGTAAACATCATTCATCGATTTCTTCCAGATCATATGATCAGCACCATCACCCCAATAATCCTTCAGCCAATAATCAGGTTCACCAAATTTCCGCTTCCATATCTTCTGGGCATTGGCGTACCCGCTGTCCAGACAGAATTCCTGGATCCCCCTGTTTAGAAAAGTAAGGAATATGACGTTTAGGAGTAATGTAGCTACACCATGTCCTTGATAATCAGGATGCACAAACACTGTTCCGATCTCATACATCTCTTTTATTTCTCCATCTGTGCAGGTGGTAATCAGTTCACTGGCTGGACCGTATTCAATGGTTCCGATGATTTCAGCATTGTTCTTTTCTGAAACGATTAGAAAGTATCGGTTCGTGCCATTGGTGTCCAAATCACTTTTTAAGTATTGTTTCTTGCTCTCAATTTCATTTTCGATGTCATCAAGCAGCTCTTCTAAACCTTCTTTGGAAAAGGTATGTTTAATGACTTTAGAAAAAAATTGATTCAGTTCTTCTTGGTCTTCTATACGTGGTCTTCTTATTTCAATGGCGGGCACTGAAAATCACTCCTTGATAACCTGAAATTCATTACTTATATTCTTTTAAATTTTGAAGCATTCTTCATCCCTATCTTTTATGTAATATTATGGTATCACACCCTGTCTCTCTCCTACGATAAAATTTCGATAATTTAATTTCTTTTGTTTATAAATATCCTTTCAAAATAAAAACCCCTCTCCTAAAAGGAAAGGGGCTATACTTATTCGATTATTTCATCCACTCAGTATGGAAAATACCCTCTTTGTCCACACGCTCATACGTATGGGCACCGAAGTAATCACGCTGAGCCTGGATCAGGTTTGCTGGCAGGGTTTCTGTACGGTAGCTATCGTAGTAAGACAGTGCCGCAGAGAAGCCAGGTACCGGTACACCATTTTGGACGGCTACGCTGATGACTTCGCGAAGTGCGTATTGGTAACTTTCTACGATCTCTTTGAAATAAGGATCTAATAGAAGGTTAGAAAGACTTGATTCACGGTCGTAAGCTTCTTTGATCTTTTGCAGGAATTGAGCACGGATGATGCAACCTCCACGGAAGATCATTGCGATATCCCCGTATTGAAGATCCCATTTGTACTCATCAGATGCAGAGCGCATTTGTGCGAAGCCTTGAGCATAAGAACAAATCTTGCTCATGTAAAGAGCTTTACGGATTGATTCCACCAACGCTTTTTTATCGCCTTGGAATGGTTTCGTGTCAGGTCCTTTTAGCATTTTGCTGGCTTTCACACGTTCATCTTTAATGGCTGAAATGAAACGGGCAAAGACAGATTCTGTGATGATCGGTAAGGAAACGCCTAGATCTAACGCACTCTGGCTTGTCCATTTTCCAGTACCCTTTTGCCCTGCTTTGTCCAGGATGACATCTATCATGGGTTTTCCTGTTTCCTCGTCCTTCTTCGTGAAGATATCTGCTGTGATTTCGATGAGATAGCTATCAAGCTCGCCTTTATTCCAGTCGGCAAACACTTCATGCAGTTCCTCGGCACTTAAGCCCAGGACATTTTTCATCAGGAAGTACGATTCTGCAATCAGCTGCATATCCCCGTACTCGATGCCGTTGTGCACCATTTTCACATAGTGACCCGCGCCATCAGGACCTATATACGTCGTACAAGGGTCTCCATCGACTTTCGCTGCAATGTCTTTCAAGATAGGAGCGACAAGGTCGTACGCTTCCTTCTGTCCACCAGGCATGATGGAAGGACCAGTAAGAGCACCTTCTTCTCCACCGGAGACACCGGTTCCGATAAAGTGAATGCCTAAATCGCTTAATTCGTGATTGCGGCGGCGCGTATCTTCGAAGAACGTATTTCCTCCGTCAATCAGAATGTCCCCTTTTTCCAGGAACGGCTTTAATTGTTCAATGGTTGCATCAGTTGGATTTCCTGCTTTCACCATCAAGAGGATCTTTCTAGGCATTTCTAGAGAATTAACGAATTCTTCAATCGTATATGTAGGAACGACATTCTTTCCTTTAGATTCGCTTATCATTTCATCCGTTTTTTCATGGGAACGATTATATACAGATACAGAGTACCCTCTGCTCTCAATGTTCCAAGCTAAGTTTTTACCCATTACGGCTAAACCGATAACACCAATTTCTTGAGACATGCCATTAACATCCTTTCAATTATAGAATACTGGTTTTTTCTTTTTAAATTATCAACATTATGTAGGAAAACTTCAGTTGATTAGTTTTTCTAAACCTGTTTTCTCACTCTATTTCAATCTAACAAGAATAGTGTGGTGATGCAAATAATCCGTTTGAAGTGTTCGTTATCTACCTTAAGGTGTCCTCTTTCTTCCTGGGTCATTCCCTTAGAAAATCCTTGTTGAAGCTTGTGTCCTGTTTTGAGTCAAAGGTTTTCTTCTTATTCTTTCCTTTTATTCCTTGAGAGATGGAATTTTTCCCGAACTTTTCCTGAAGCTGTGATAAAACATTGTAAAGTGGTTCCTTTTCTGCAACCTTTTTATAAGAGAATAGGTCCAGTTGTTCGGTTGCTTCACTCTTTTCCACTATATCCTGGGCGGTGACACCCAAAAGTCTTACGGGATCTCCATCCCAGTGCTTCAACAATAAGTCTTTAGCATAATGAAATAAATCTTCTTTTTTATATATCGGATTTTCCAGCTTCTTGCTTCTCGTAATGGTTTTTCTGAATTTATCCCTGATCATGAGTTGGATCGTCATCCCCAGAACGTCTTTCTGCTGAAGGCGTGACGACACTTTTGCACATAGTTTCTCTACAACCGTTAATAGCTCGTGTTGGTTCGTTGTATCCTTTGGTAAAGTAGTGGAGTTTCCAACGCTTTTATAATCATAGATCGAATCAGGGTCCACGCTTCGCCTATCGATCCCGTTGGCGCGTTCTTTGAGACGAAGACCATTGATTCCAAGCAGTGATTTCAGCTGTATATCATTGGCATGAGCGAGATCATGGCAGGTATGAATACCAAACGAATTGAGCTTTTCTGCGGTCTTTTGTCCAATGCCGTGCATTTCGATGACAGGAAGGGGCCAGAGCTTTTGAGGGATATCACGTTTTCTTAATACGGTGATTCCCATAGGCTTTTTCATATCTGAGGCGGTTTTGGCCAGGAATTTGTTAGGGGCCACCCCGATGCTACAGGGAAGATCGAGTTGACTTTTAATTTGGGATTGAATGTCTGACGCAATTTGTAACGGGGTGCCTTTTTCAAAGGAGTCCGTGATGTCCAGATAACCCTCATCAATCGAGACGGGCTCCACTAATTCTGAATAATGTCTGAGGATATCAAATATTCCTTTGGAGGCTGCGCGGTAACGGTCAAAATTAGGCGTCATGATAATGAGCTGAGGGCACAGTTTTTTGGCTTCCCAAAGAGGCATTGTCGTTTTCACTCCGAAGCTTCGCGCTTCGTAGCTGCATGTCACGATAATGCCTCGTCTCTCTTGGGGATTCCCGGCAATAGCTAATGGTTTGCCCCTCAATGTTGGGTCAAAAGCCATTTCAACAGAGGCATAAAAGCTATTCATATCAACATGAAGGATCACCCGTCCGTTTTTTGGATAATGTGAGTTCATTTAAATCGCGGCTTTCTTTGTCTAATTTTGATGGGTCTTTTGCTCGTTCACGTAATCCTTTATCTCTCTAATACCTTCTAAACTCTCTACTAAAACATTGGGGTCAATCTGGGTGATGAGCGAATCTTTAAGATTGATGATTCCTGAGAAATAGTTTGTTTTTGAATACGCAAGTAAACCTACGTTTGTAAAGGAGTCATTCGGTACTTCGAGAATTTCTTTCGCTTCCTTAACGACCAAACCGATCTGCATTGTTTCTGTGTGAACAACGAGAAGAAACATTCCTGTTTCTGCAACAGCACTCGTCTCATAAAGGATATTTGCTAAATCAAGGACAGGGATCAGCTCTCCCCTGACCTTTACAAGTCCCAGGACAAATGAAGGCAGATGAGGGATGGCTCTCACTTCTTCCACTTTTTCAATCGAAACTACGTACTCAATCGGTAGAGCATATTCTTCTTTTCCAGCATGAAAAACAACTACTTTCGGCATTGTATAACGTCCCCTCTTAAACTTCTGATATGTATACTTCTAATGTATCATATTTTAGAAAGGTTAGGTGCTGGTTTTGAAAGAAGAAAATGTCCACGAACGTAGGATGATCCCTTCGTTCCTGGACATTTAAATGTATTGGTGATCGCGGCTCGAGGCTCGAGGTCATAAGTCAAACCTGCCAAAAAGGCAAAGTACGCCTTTCCGGCAGGTTCGTCTTATGCTTGCCGCCTCTAAGCAAGCCGCCTGCGCTTTTCTCATTGTCCAGCTCCGGCGCCTTGAGGCTCGAGGTCATAAGTCAAACCTGCCAAAAAGGCAAAGTACGCCTTTCCGGCAGGTTCGTCTTATGCTTGTCGCCTCTAAGCAAGCCGCCTGCGCTTTTCTATTCCCCCGCTACCTCTTGAATGATTGCTACAACCATTTCAGAAAGCTTGTTCAGTTCTTCAACAGGCATTCTTTCGCTCTTCGTATGGATTTCTTCGTATCCTACTGCCAAGTTGACTGTCGGCACTCCGAAACCTGCGATGACGTTGGCGTCACTTCCGCCTCCGCTTGTAAGAAGCTCGCTTGGACGACCGATTTTCTTCGCGGCGCGTTTTGCCACTTCGACTACTTCGTCACCGTCTTTGAACTTGAAGCCTGGATACATCACCTGTACTTCAACTTCTGCTTTTCCACCCATTTCTTCTGCTACGGATTCGAATGCAGCTTTCATTTTCTCTACTTGAGCTTCCATTTTTTCAGGGACGAGTGAACGTGCTTCTGCAAGAATATCCGCTTGTTCACATACGATGTTCGTTGCTTTTCCACCTTCAAATCGTCCGATGTTTGCTGTCGTTTCTTCATCTATGCGGCCGAGTGGCATTTTGGAAATCGCTTTAGCCGCAATCGTTATGGCAGAAACGCCTTTTTCAGGAGCTACACCTGCATGTGCTGTTTTCCCATATATCGTTGCTCTCACTTTCGCTTGTGTAGGAGCGGCCACGATGATATTACCGACTTTCCCATCACTATCAAGGGCGAAACCGTATTTCGCTTTTACGAGAGAAGAATCCAATGCTTTCGCTCCAACTAATCCTGATTCTTCCCCTACCGTAATGATGAACTGAATATCTCCGTGAGGGATATTGTTCTCCTGAAGTACTCGAACAGATTCAAGCATCGTTGCAAGTCCCGCTTTATCATCGGCTCCTAGAATGGTCGTGCCGTCAGAGTAAATATAGCCATCATCTTTAAGCGTTGGCTTAACCCCTTTTGCAGGAACAACTGTATCCATATGAGAAGTGAAGTAGATGGTATCTACGCCTTCTTTATTCCCTTTCAGCGTACAGATGAGGTTTCCGGCACCATGGCCCGTTTCACCCATCGTGTCATCTTCAAATACCTCTACGCCAAGATCAGAGAATTTTTGCTTTAATACTTTCGCGATTTCCGCTTCTTCCTTCGTTTCAGAATCGATTTGGACCAATTCCAGGAATTCATTTAGTAAACGTTCATGATTAATCATTTAGTCGACCTCCACAATTATGTATTCACTTCTATAGTATAGCGTGAATAGGCCGGTTCAACAAATGGTATCGCTTCTACAATGGAATATTTCCGTGCTTTTTCTTTGGTCTCTCTTCCCGTTTATTTCTCATCATTTCCAATCCTTGAATCAATTTGATCCGGGTTTCACGGGGATCAATAACGTCATCCACCATTCCACGGGAAGCTGCCACATATGGATTAGCGAATTTCTCACGGTACTCTTCAATCTTCTGCGCCCGGAGCTGTTCCGGATTCTCACTGCCTGCAATTTCCCTTGCAAAAATAATATTCGCTGCTCCCTGTGGACCCATGACGGCAATTTCTGCGTTAGGCCATGCAAAAACTAAATCAGCCCCAATGGACTTACTGTTTAGTGCAACATAAGCACCTCCATATGCTTTTCGTAAAATCACCGTCATTTTTGGAACTGTCGCTTCTGAATAGGCATAGAGGATTTTCGCACCGTGACGGATGATCCCGCCATGTTCCTGCTTGATTCCAGGGAAGAAGCCTGTTACATCTTCAAAGGTGATCAATGGAATATTGAAGGAATCACAGAAACGGATAAAACGGGCTGCTTTGTCTGAGGAATCAATGTCGAGCCCTCCTGCCATGAATTTTGGCTGATTACAGACAAGGCCAACGACTTCTCCTTTGATACGGGCCAGTCCTACGACGATATTTTTCGCAAACTCTTTCTGAACCTCCATAAAGCTGTCTTCATCCACAATTTCATTGATGACCGTGCGGACGTCGTAAGGACGGATAGCATCGAATGGAATCAGGTCCGTTAAATTCCCACGATAATCATCTTCTTCATCCACTTCCAAACGAGGAGGCTTCTCCTCATTATTTTGGGGTAAATAAGCTAATAGTCTACGAACCTCGAGAAGCACCTCTTCTTCAGTTTTCCCTCTGAAATGAGCATTGCCGCTGATGGAGTTATGGACCTTCGCACCGCCTAAATCTTCTGAGCTGATTTTCTCACCGGTAACTGTCTCAATTACTTTGGGTCCTGTGATGAACATTTGACTTGTATCATCTACCATAAACACAAAATCCGTGATGGCAGGGGAATAAACCGCTCCTCCTGCGCAAGGTCCCATGATCACGGAGATTTGTGGAATCACTCCGGAATAAATAGAGTTTCGATAGAAGATATGTCCGTATCCATCTAAAGAAACGACACCTTCTTGAATTCTTGCACCACCTGAATCATTTAAACCAATGAAAGGTGCACCATTTTTGACTGCCAGATCCATGACATGTGAAATCTTCTTCGCATGCATTTCCCCCAATGCGCCGCCAAATACCGTGAAATCCTGAGAAAATAAGTAGATGGGGTTTCCATTTACTTTTCCATAACCTGTAACGACTCCATCTCCAGGGCCCTGAACCCCGTCCAGTCCAAAGTCTGAACAGCGATGCTCAATGAATGGATTCAGCTCAACAAAGCTGCCCGGATCCACTAAAATATCGATTCGTTCTCTCGCAGTCAGTTTTCCTTTTTCGTGCTGCTTATCTATTTTTTTATCTCCGCCGCCTAATTCCACTTCTCTTCTGCGATCATACAATTCATTAATCTTTTCATAGATATCCATTATGTTACTCCCCTTTGATGTTTGATTTATCACATAGTTCATATAGTACACCGTGAGCTGACTTTGGATGCATGAAGGCAACTGCAGCCCCACCAGCCCCCATTTTTGGTGTTTCGTTGATCATCTGGACTCCACTCACTTGCAGTTCCTTGATCCGTTTTTCAATTCCTTCGACACCAAAGGCAATATGGTGAATGCCTTCTCCCTTTTTCTCAATGAACTTGGCAATCGGACTTTCTTTATGTAGTGGTTCAAGTAACTCAAGCTTAATATTTCCACCATCAATAAATGCTACTTTCACACCTTGATTTCCCACTTCTTCGACCTTGACTAGCGAAAGCCCAAGAGTATCTTCGTAAAATGGAAGAACATTGTCTATTGATGATACTGCTATTCCGATATGGTCTACCTTTTTCATCCCTATCATCCCCCTGTTGATTACATATTCCACCCGTATAGTATTCGATAAATGTTGTCGAATTCCCTCCTAATACGGCGAATAATTAAAGCGTTTTCTTTTATACCAATGGTTGTTTTCTCTCACTATTCACGATAAAATAGAGTTGAAAATCGCCTCTTTAAGGTGAGATGAAGAATGGAGAGATACAATGGGTAATAAAAAATTACAAAAAATAATTGTATTTGTCATGTTGTTTGCAATGATTGCATCGACTATCATGGCAGGACTGACTTTCTTATTATAATAAAAAACAAAGGATCTGCTTTTCGACTGAGTCGATTAGCAGATCCTTTTTATTTTATCGCACCGTGATCTTTTCCCAGCTGATAGAAGCTTTTGTTTGTTTTGACGACTAGAACCTTTGTTCCGACAGGCACCTGATCAAACAGAAATTCAACATGTTTATTGTGCATTCTTATGCATCCATTCGAGATATATTTGCCTATACTTGAAGGTTGATTCGTACCGTGGATTCCATAGATCCTTCCGTCTGTTCCCTTGGCGTCAAATCCGATCCACCTCGAACCCAATGGATTCCGTGGGTCTCCACCGGGAATGTTCTTCTTACGGTAATAAGGGTTCTTGGCTTTAACTGTTACATTAAATAGTCCTTCCGGGGTGAGGGTCGTCGTTTTCCCTGTTGCTACCGGGAATGTGTGCTGAACCTTCCCGTCGTCGATGTAAGCTAATTGATTACTTTCCTTGTTCACGATAATAAACGGATCCCCGGGTAGTGGATTCCTTCCAAGTGGCCATATGGGAGAAGCGAACAAGATAATGGCAAGAAGTATACGCATCCTATCACCTTTTTCGTGTTTTAGGTGTAGTTTACTTCCTTTTGATCATTTTCATCCTTCTTTATTCCTTTAAACGAGCTTTTCAGAAGTAGATACTGCTCCATCTCTTGAACAAATTGATAGAGAGCGGCGCGGGTTTCAAATTCTTCTCTCGTCTTCGGTAAATCCATCAGTTCAAACTCCACTTTCATATCGTACAATTTTTTCAAATAAAACAGGGCCGTGTTTCCCGGGTGTATGTGATCACTAAGCTCATCCAGGAATTCTGCAATCCTATGCCCCTGTTCTACCGTCAATGATATCGATGTCGCAATCGGTAAGATACGTTGTAGGATTTCGAACTGTTTTTCCCTCATTTTAAAATACAAATAATATAAGTTCTCATCACGCAAAAAATGATTTTCAACATCTTTGAATGCTATGGTCTTCGCTTCTTTAAGTAATTGTTCTGTTTCAGTGATTTCTTTTCCATCCCATTGGCTATCATTTGTTCGCAGGTAGTTGATCATTTCACAAAAAATTTTATAGAAATTGGATTCTATCTTCTCCTGATATTCGATCATCTTTTTATCAACGCTCGGCATGTAAAGGTTCATGACAAGAGCAATCCCTATCCCGATGACAATGATACCTAATTCATTCTCGAAAAGCCCAAGGGTTACCTTACCTGCCGAATAAATATGTAAAATGATAACGGAACTGGTGACTATTCCTTCTTTGATATTCAGGGCTACCGTTATCGGAATGAACACCAGTAATAACAAGCCGATTACGGCAGGATGATAGGCAATGAACTCAAAGAACGCAGCAGAAATCACCATGGCAATTACACAGGCCAGGAAACGGCTCCATGAAGCGTTAACCGATTTTTTCTTCGTGTTCTGAATGCACAGTATCGTCAAAATCCCGGCTGATACAAAGTTATCCAGGTGAAACCACTGTGCAATGCTGATCGCAACCGCTGTGCCGATCCCAGTCTTAAGTGTTCGATACCCGATTCGAAACATTCAGTTTTCTCCTAACTCTTTCTTTTTTTAGCTACTTTAGAATACCATAATTCCCATTGAACATAAAAAGGAGGATTAACGAAACTGTTCGCTAATCCTTCCATCGTTTAAAGTATTTTCTCTAAGAACTCTTTTCCCCGATCGCTTTGCGGGTTCGAGAAAAAAGGAAGAGGCTCTCCTTCTTCGACAATCTTTCCATCATCCATGAATAAGACTCTGTCTGCCACCTCTCTGGCAAAGCCCATTTCATGGGTTACAATGATCATTGTCATCCCTGAATGAGCGAGTGACTTCATGACTTCCAGCACCTCTTTGACCATTTCCGGATCCAGTGCAGATGTCGGTTCGTCAAAAAGCATCACTTTCGGTTCCATTGCAAGTGCCCTTGCAATCGCTACACGCTGTTTTTGGCCACCTGATAAACGGTTTGGGTATTCATCACTTTTTTCTTTCAAACCGACTTTTGTTAGAAGGTCTGTCCCTACTTTTTTAGCATCTGTTCTGTTTAGCCCCTTCACTTTCACTGGAGCGTAGATCACGTTTTCCAACGCTGTCATATGAGGGAAGAGATGGAAATGTTGAAATACCATCCCTATATCTTGTCTCACTTTGCTTATATTCTTGCCTTTCACAACAGCTTCTTCAAAGTATATCGATCCTGAAGTCGGCTCCTCTAAATAATTCAGGCAGCGGAGCAGAGTGGATTTCCCGGAACCCGAAGGACCGATCAATGCAACAACCTCCCCTTTTTCCACGGAAAAATCTATACCTTTCAATACTTGAAGCTTCCCGAACGACTTGGTGATTTTTTCTGCTTTAATCATTCCCACGTAGTCTCCCTTCCAGCACTTTCCCTAATAAGGTTAAAATCATGACAAGCACATAATAGATCAGTCCTGCAAATAAGAGTGGCTCGAAAAAGGAATACAAATCACTACCTACCATATACGAACGTCTCATCACATCGGCCGCTCCGATAACAGTGACGATGGCAGATTCCTTCGTAAGGGTGATAAATTCGTTCATTAAGGCAGGCAAAATGTTTTTAATGGCCTGAGGCAGGATCACATCTTTCATCATTAAACGATATGGAACCCCAAGAGCCATGGCCGCTTCCTTTTGCCCTTTATCCACTGCATTGATTCCCGCACGGATGATCTCAGATATATAGGCAGCTGAATTAAGTGAAAAAGAGAGGATAGCTGCTGTATACGGTTCGATCTGAGTTCCAAAAAGCTGAGGCGAACCATAAAAGATAATCATTAATTGCAGAACTAAAGGAGTCCCCCGAAAAACCGATGTATATATATCTGCAAGTAATGTTAAAGGTTTGATTGAACTTATTTTACATAGAGCAAGCAGAATACCGAAGGCAAATCCAAGTATTCCTGCTAATCCGACAATTTTAAGAGTGACCTTCAATCCTTCCAAAATAAAAGGAATAGAAGGGATCAGTTGTTGAAAATCAAGTGGCACTGTATTCTCCTCCAATCATGCTGTTGACTGTTAAATAGGAAGGGCTAACCGATAATGGGTTAGCCCTTCTATCAATCTACTGTTCTCCGTCAAACCACTTTTCAGCCAGTTTATCCAATTCTCCATTTTCCTCGAGCTTTTTCAATGCATCGTTGAATTCGCTTGTAAGCTCACTATCCTTTGGAAGTGCAACGGCAGAACCGGCCTCTTCTTCGTTCACGTCCATTGTATTTCCTTGAAGCTCTTTATTTTTATCCAAATAACCGTTTGCTACTGTATTCTCTATGATAATGGCATCAAAACGTTCATTTTGCAGATCCTGTATCAGCTCAGGAATACGGTCACGGGTCTCTACTTTTAATGGGATGGATGTGGAAAGTTCTTCTGCAGCATCCTGTTGGATAGATCCTAACTGAACACCAACCGTTTTCCCATCAAGATCCTTTTCGCTTTGAATTCCGCTCTCTTTTGTTGAGATGATCATATCTTTTGCTGTGTAGTAGACATCACTGAAGTCAACGTTCTTTTGTCGTTCCGGCGTAGGGGTCATAGCTGAAAGCACAAAGTCCACCTGGCCGGTTTTAAGTGCTGAAATTAATCCGCTGAACTCCATATCTTTGATCTCGATTTCATACCCAAGCTCATCTGCCAGCATATGAGCCAAGTCAATGTCGTACCCGATAAATTCATCACTGTTTGCCGTATCGACGTATTCAAATGGTTTATAGTCAGCCGACGTACCCATAATCAGTTTCTTTGATTCAACTGAAGAGGTTCCTGCATTCTCTTCTCCTGCACCACACGCAGCAAAAGTAGTAGAAACGATTAATACTAATATAATAGATAATATTTTTTTCATTGTAATTCCTCCTCGATTGTAATGAATAAATATAATATATAATGTATATTAATTACTATATTCGTATTGTAGCAGAGATAAATATTTATGCAATAGTTTTTATAGTAACCCATAAATGTTTATATATTCTGAAAATATAAGTGACTCTTTACAAGGTTTTAGCATTGATTGGAAGAAAGAATGAAATGCGAAGGGGATTTTTATTCATAATATATGCATGCTTATATATTGAGATTTTGAAGGAAGTGATGATTCTGGCATTTCTGGATTATCAAACATATGGTATCCCTTTTTAATCAAAACAAAAAACCCGTCAAGCTACTCACACAAACATCCACCTAAAGCAGATATTCATGTAATGAACCTAACGGGCCTCACTCTCTTACTTACACTTCTTCACAATACTGATCGAAGTAAGATTGAATTTTGTTCACAACCGACATTGGGTCGTGACCTTCAATTTCATGTCTTTCTACCATGGTCAATAGCTTTCCGTCTTTTAATAGAGCAAATGACGGTGAAGATGGAGGATAGCCGGTAAAGTAGCTGCGCGCTTTCGCAGTGGCTTCTTTATCTTGGCCGGCGAAAACCGTTACCAATTGATCTGGTCGTTTATCATAATGAATGGAATGAGCTGCTGCTGGACGTGCGATTCCTCCGGCGCAACCACAAACGGAGTTGATCATCACGAGTGTTGTACCTTCTTTAGCGAAAGCTTGATCTACTTCTTCTTCTGTTGTTAATTGAGTATAACCGGCTTGTTCGATTTCTTGACGAGCCTGGCGAACAACATCATTCATAAATAAATTGAAATCTATATCCATGCTTGATCTCTCCTTTTAATCGCTGACTTAATCATTCTCCATAAAAACAGGAATTTTGATGTACCCCTATCATAACAATTTCAAACCCTATGTTTCAATTAAAATTAACTAAACCCGTTAAGAATTGCACCCTTATATCGCTTTAGCAATTCTTCTACTGCCTGAGTAGTGGTATAGTCCCCTTCCTTCACACGACTTTCCATGTGTGGAAGGGCAGACTTTATATCCTTATGGAAAAAGAAATCTGACAAGATTCTTTCTTTCAACATCGTATGAAACCATTCCTGCTTTTGGAGAAGTCGTCTTTCTTCAAAGACTCCCTTTTCTTTTGATTGCTTCTCAAACTGTTGAATCACATCCCACATTTCTTTTAATCCCTCATTTTTCAAGGCAGAACAGGTATAAGCCTTTGAGCTCCACCCTTTAGTGGCGGGAGTCAAGAAGTGGAGGATTTGGTCCAGCTCTCTTCTTGTTTTCTCAGCGAGAGGTTTATTTTCTCCATCTGCTTTATTGACAAGTAATGCATCGGCAAGCTCCATGATTCCCTTTTTCATTCCTTGAAGCTCATCCCCGGCTCCAGTAATGACGAGCAGGAGGAAGAAATCCACCATTTGTCTCACCATCACTTCACTCTGTCCCACTCCAACGGTTTCAATGATCATCAGATCATATCCGGCCGCTTCGCATAAGAGAAGCGTTTCACTGGTTTTCCGGTGCACTCCACCAAGTGTTCCTGCAGTGGGGGAAGGTCTTACAAAAGCACGGGGATTTTTCGATAATTGTTCCATCCTTGTTTTATCCCCCAGAATACTGCCACCGGAAATGGAAGAGCTGGGATCAATCGCAAGGACGGCAACCCGGAGGCCCTGCTCACATAACATCTCCCCGAACGCTTCTATAAATGTGCTCTTACCGGCTCCCGGCACACCTGTAATGCCGATCCGGAAGCTTTTACCCGTATAGGGCAAGAGTTCCTGCAACAGTTCCTGTCCCATGGCATAATGCTGTTCTGCATTGCTTTCAATCAGCGTGATGGCCTTCGCCAAGGAACTACGGTCGCCATTCAAGACCCCGTCCTTTAATTCGGTAATCGATACAGAATCCTTTTTCTTCTTCACAAACCGCTTCTTTCGCACTGAATCATGCTCTGCCATTACTCAGCCACTTCCTCATAGCCCAGCACTTCATAAATTTCTTTGATAACTTTTTGTGCAGCAACAGGTATGATTGTCCCTGGTCCAAAAACGGCTGAGGCTCCGTTATTCAATAGGAAGTCATAATCCTTAGCCGGAATCACTCCACCAATGACAACGAGAATGTCTTCTCTGCCTAATTTCTTTAGTTCCGCTACCAGTTGAGGCAGGAGTGTTTTATGTCCTGCGGCTAATGAACTTACACCGATGACATGTACGTCATTTTCGACTGCTTGCAGAGCCGTTTCTTCCGGCGTCTGGAACAATGGTCCGATATCCACATCAAAGCCAAGGTCTGCGAACGCCGTGCTAATCACCTTAGCACCTCTGTCATGCCCGTCCTGTCCCATCTTCGCAATAAGAATACGCGGTCTTCTTCCTTCGTTTTCCAAAAATTCTTCTGTCATCTCTTTCACGACGTTGATTTCTTGTTCATTTGAAAAGTTCGAGCTGTACACCCCACTTATACTCCGGATCGTTGCTTTATGTCTTCCTGATACTTTTTCAATGGCATCAGATATTTCTCCCAATGTTGCCCGGGCTCTCGCTGCCTCCACCGCTTTTTCAAGTAAATTCCCTTCTCCTGTTTCTGCTACAAGCGTTAATGACTCGAGCGTTTCGGTTACTCGATTTTCATTTCGTTCCTCTTTAAGCATTTGAATTCGCTCAATTTGCTTTTGTCTTACAACTGTATTATCAATGTCCAGCGTTTCAATCGGATCTTCCTTGTCCAGGCGATACTTATTTACCCCGACAATCGCTTCATCCCCCGAATCAATCATTGCCTGTCTTCTCGCAGCCGCTTCCTCAATCCGCATTTTCGGCAATCCGGTTTCAATCGCCTTGGTCATTCCGCCAAGCTCTTCGATTTCTTCGATATGCTCCCAGGCCTTCTCCATCAACTGATTGGTCAAGGATTCAACATAATGTGAACCGGCCCATGGATCAATCACTTTCGTAATACCGGTTTCCTCTTGAAGGTATAGCTGTGTATTACGTGCGATCCGCGCAGAGAAGTCTGTCGGCAGGGCAATCGCTTCGTCCAACGCATTGGTATGAAGGGATTGCGTATGACCCATAGCAGCCGCGTGTGCCTCAAGTAGTGTACGAATGACATTATTATACGGGTCCTGCTCAGTTAAGCTCCAGCCGGATGTTTGGGAGTGGGTTCTGAGCACCAACGATTTCGAATTATTAGGACTGAATGTTTTCATCATTTTCGCCCAGATTCTCCGCGCCGCCCTCATTTTTGCCACTTCCATGAAATAATTCATGCCAATCGCCCAGAAGAATGAAAGTCTTGGTGCAAAGGAGTCGATATCGATCCCTGCCTGGAGACCTGTCCGAACATACTCAAGACCATCTGCCAGCGTATAAGCCAGCTCAATATCGGCAGGCGCTCCCGCTTCTTGCATATGATACCCGGAAATACTGATGCTATTAAACTTCGGCATATGTTTGGACGTATACTCAAAGATATCGGCAATAATCTTCATGGATGTTTCAGGAGGATAAATATAGGTGTTCCGCACCATATACTCTTTTAAAATATCATTTTGAATCGTACCAGACAGTTTCTCCTGCGAAACGCCCTGTTCTTCTGCCGTGACGATATAAAATGCAAGGATGGGCAGCACCGCTCCGTTCATCGTCATGGAAACAGACATTTGATCAAGAGGTATTCCATCAAACAGAATCTTCATATCCAGAATCGAATCGATGGCCACTCCCGCTTTTCCTACATCTCCTACCACCCGGGGATGATCGGAATCATAGCCACGATGAGTAGCTAAATCAAAAGCGACAGACAGACCCTTTTGACCCATACTTAAGTTTCTTCTATAAAAGGCATTGCTTTCTTCTGCTGTTGAAAAACCTGCATATTGCCTTACCGTCCAAGGGCGATTCACATACATCGTCGGGTACGGTCCCCTTGTAAAAGGAGCCAAGCCTGGAAGGTCTTCTCCATGAGATATATCCTTTGAGTCCTCTTCTGAATAAAGAGACTTAATGACAATCTTCTCATTTGTCTCATAGGTGCTACCTGTTAGAAAACCATCATTCGTTCTTGCCTCTTTCGAATAAGGGTCGATTTCTTGCCAATCAGGCTTAGTCATTGTCAGTTCCCTCCTCCCAGATGGTTAATAGCTCATCTACTTTTTTAAGTATGTTTTGCTTATTGTAAATAGATCCATTCAGTCCTAAACGAACCCACTCATGCTCATCAGGTATTTTCCCTGCTACATCAATCACAATGGTCGAATCAATATGATGAATGGACTCAATCAGCATGGGCAGTTTGTCTTGATATTCTTCCTCTGTTCCACAAACCACATAGTATGGATAACGGGTTTCTTCCACAAATTGGAGTACATCTTCCTTAGAGAAACACTCTTTACTTTGATTCGCATGAATGCCCCCCGTCGCTAAAAATCCTTTTACAAAATCAGCCCGGGGCTTATGGGTTTTTAGCTTCCCCAACCCTATTAAACCTGCCACCGGTTTACTTGCCAGCTTATGTGTCCTTTCTCTTAATCTTTCAAAAGGAAGTGACAATCGCTCACCCACATTAGATGATGAAGTTTGAAATGTCTCCTCAAGATTTGAATAGATATTCGTCCCGATCATCGAGTTTTTTCTTGTGGCTAAATCATGAATACGTGACTCTCTCACTCTATTTATTTTTTCATGAATGGAACCATTTTTCAGACTGACAAGAATTCCCCCATCTCCATCGACTTGTTGAAATTCCTTCCATGCAAGCTTACCTACCTCTTCTGATAACCATTCCACATAATAAGAACCGCCTCCAGGGTCGACCACTTTATCCAAATGAGCTTCTTCCCCAAGGATCAGTTGAGTATTCCGGGCAATTCTCTCAGAAAACGCGTTCACTTCCCCACTCACTTCATTGAACGGAGCAACAAGAAGATAATCCACCCCTGCAAGAATGGCAGAAAACGCTTCTCCTCCCCCGCGAAGCATATTGACATACGGATCGAGTGTGGATTTGTTCAACTGAGACGTTTCCGCACTGCAGCTGACCGACTGAGCGATCGCTTGTTCGGAAAGTCCATAAGACGATAATACTTCTTGCCATAATTTCTTAAAGGCTCTGATTTTGGCTATTTCCATAAAGAAATGGCTGCCTACTGAAAAGTGAAAATGCATTTTCCCGGCAATCTTTTCTATCGTCCATCCTTTTTCCTGAAGTGTTTCAATATAAGTGACCCCTTCACTCAGTCCGTATGCCAATTCCTGCGTTGCACTTCCTCCACTATTATGATACTGGGCAGAATTAATGATTATGGTCTTCAGATTAGGCAGATGCTGATCTACTTCTTTTACAACCTCCAACCAATCTTCAAACAAATGCTCCCGATTTTCATTTATTGGATCAAAGCCCATCACACCTTTGATTTCCTTCAGTTCAGGAAATTTCATCATTCGCTGGATAGAGAAAGCTGCCTTTTTTTCAATGGAAAAGACAGGGGTCTCTAACTCAATGACTTCTTTAATAAATTGGTCGAAGCCTTCTATTATATCTAAATTACCTACTTGAAATGAAACACAGTTCTGTCCCCGGGATAACGCATCCTTCATTGCAGAGGTAAGTTCCTCCCAGGATCTCCGTTTGACCGGTTGAGCGATGAACCATTTTGAAGCCTTCTTCAACTTCCCTTCCACATTAGGGATATAAGCATTCACTCTATCTACTCCAGGTAAATCTACTTTCGTGTATAACGGTTTAAGTTCAATATTTTCATAGGTGTTTGTATGTAAGGAACGAATCCCTTTCCCCTTTAACGCTATTTCAGCTGCTTCTTGCCATTCTGTAAGTGTTCGTCGACTGAATGATTGTTCTTTCATATCACTAAGCTTCATAATACCCCTCTTTCGACCTACAAGATTGTAATCGTTTTCATTTACATCTGAAGAATCCCACTAAACTAGCATGAGTGCTCATTGAAAATTCGAAATGTTTATACTAATACTATTTTAGTATATAAAAAAAAACGCATTTCTTCAATCTCTCTGGTAAATGTGCCAAAAAAGAAAGAAGAGTCGACGGGATCGACTCTTCTTCCCTTAAGCTTTATTTTTTTGTGTTGATATACAATTTTCCTTCTGCACGTTTCGTTGTGACATTTCCATAATCATCGGAAATCTTCACTTCAATAAGTGCCCCAGGTGCTTTTACATTTGAAGTGGCTGTATAATAACCTACGTAGTGACCTTCTGATGTTTCCATCATTGGGAGCTCATTTGCGTTTGTTACTTGGGATCGTGCATTTGTCAGTGGCATTTGGATGACAAATGTGGCATCTAAACCAGGCTCACTGTCAAATTCGATTTTTACCGATTCACCCTTCTTCAGCTCTTTATCTTCAGCAGGAAGAAGATTTTCAACAGCGATGTCACCAAATTTAGCAAAGACTGTTACTCTTTGTTTCTTTTTGTTACCAGCTTTATCTTTCGCTACTACCTGGATGACATTTTCTCCTTCATTCAGAAGCAGTCTATGACTGAACTGTCCATCACTTACAGAAGCTTTCTCGCCATTTACTTTTACCCATGCGAGGTTTTCATCGACAATCGTTCCTTCTACGGTGATGGCTTCACGATTTGTTTTCATGCCTTCTTTCGGAGAAGTGATGGCAAGCTCAGGCTTCACTTGATCAAGGTTAATGGATACAGGCTCAGATGGTCCCGTCATCCCTTGTTCGGTTGCTGCCTTTGCTGTAATCGAATTCTCCCCTTCGTGTAATGAAACATCCGCAGAGAATGTACCATCCTCCATTGTTTCTGCTGTTGCCACTTCATCGTCACCATTAAAGAGGTGAACCGTTGTGGTCGGGGCAGAAGTACCTTCAACGGTAACCGAATCCTTATTTGTAAATGATCCATCTTTTGGTGATGTGATGACTGGTGAAGTGACTTCATAGTTCACTGTTGCACGAATCATGTAGTTCCCTTCCTCTTCTGGTGCTTGAGACCATGCGCCTCCAACAAGTTGCCAGCTTTTTGCGGCATATTCGCCATCTTCATCTGTTCCAAGTCCAGGTGCATTTGGATTTGGAGCTGATTGAATGTAAACCATGTAGAAATCACCGTCTACCATGATGCCATGCTGGCTTAGATCTACATGTGTCCATTCCCCGTTACGTAAAGCCGTTCCATCAAACGGTCCGGCTACTTTCTTACCTGGCGCGCCATCAGGACCAGATGCATCGTAAACGGCAACTTGGAATTCTGTTCCACCTGGTACTGGCCATTCTGTATCCCAGAAGCGGAATAGCCCACCTGTAACCAATGCTGTTTCATTACCTTCTTCAAGAGACATTTTCACAGCCCAGCCATTACCTGCATCATAAAATGCACGGGCGTTTTCAGCTGTTCCATCATCGTAACCAATTTCACCAGGATACCCGATGAAAGGCTCTAATGAAACATCGGCGTTTGTGACTTCTCCACCTTCAACCGTTACAGTCGTTTCCTTACTATAGTAGTAAGGTGCAACTACTTTAATGGTGTATTCACCTTCATATGCCTCCAGTTCATACTCACCATTTTCATTCGTTTCTACCGGCTCCACAACGGCATCTTCAAGTAAGAAGACAGTGGCTCCCTCAACCGGTTCTCCAGAAATTTCATTTGTGACGGTTCCCTTAATATTTCCTTGGGGAATTTCTTCAAGTGTAAAATTGGCGTTAGATGTTTGATCTGCTTCAATCGTTACACTTTGTGTTTCTGATCTGAAACCATAGGTTGATGCTTGTAGCGTAAACTCACCGGCTGCATGATTGATTTCGTACGATCCATCGGCAGGGTTCGTGTATACCGAACGTCCTGATTCCAATATGCTTACTTCTGCTTGCAATGGAAGCAGCACTGGCCCGGGTACGTTTCCTTCTACCGGTGTTTCTTTACTAACATGTTTAGCCATTTTAATTTTATTCGGATTTACACTCGGTTTCTTTGAAACAGATGATGACTTCTCATCCTTCGATTTCAATCCAAGGTTCATCTTTTTAGCTGGAAGAATCGATTCTCCACTTAGTTTCACATCATCGACATACCAGCCCTGTTTCACAACACTTCCATCTGATGTAACATTGAAAGCGATGTAGATTCGCTGACCCGCATATTGACTTAGGTCCACTTCCCCGTCGATCCAGCCATCCGTATTCCCATTAACACGAAGGGCCTGCGTCCACTCTTCACCATCAGTGGATACAAACACATGACCATAATCATAGTTACTTTCAAGCTCATACCATTGCTTAAATTGCAAGAAACTATCCCCTTCAGGTAAATCGATCGGAGGCATTTGCAGCGACATGTTGGCGCTGTTGTCATAAGTACCATCCAGACTTGTTGCATATACCTTTTCTCCAGAAGTAGCTGCCCCTGGACCATTTACAGGTACACCCCACTCCCAGCTGTTTCCTGGACCATAAGAATTCCAGCCACTTGGAGAAGACTCAAAGTCCTGCTCATATCCAACGGTGACTCCTGGAAGAAGAGTGACGGAATACGTATCCGTTTCTACCTCATTTCCACCAAAGTCCACTGCCAACCATTTATAAGTAACACTCTCTCCTGTCAGTGCTTCTCCAGGAATGGTTGCCTCATAAGTTCCTGATGTATAGTCACCTGCAGATCGTGTTGCTTCAACAGATTCCCAAGCACCATCCTGATTTTGATAATGTAACGAAACATTCGTTACGCTCACATTATCACTTGCTTCCGCTTGTAGTGGCAAATTCATTCCTTCAAATGCTTCACCAGGGGCTTCATGATTGATTACTGGAGCTTCAGTATCATCCCCTTCTTTTGAAACTTGCCCTTCAACTTTTCCAATTCCGCTCATTACGGAAGAAACGGCATCGAATGCGTTAACCAATCCATGACCATATCCATTATTAGGCGTTTCAGGGAAGGTACCGTCAGTCAAAGGAACAGCCGTTGACATTAAGATTTCTTCCATTTCGTCAACCGTCAAACTTGCATCCACTTGTCTCAACAATGCTGCGACTGCAGAGACGTGAGGACCCGCCATTGATGTACCATTCCATCCACCTTCATAGTTACTTCCTGGTACTGAAGATCGAATATTCACTCCCGGTGCGGATATTTCAGGTTTAACTTCCTCGTATGGAGAAGGACCTTGTAGTGAGAAGCTTCCAAGGTTGTCATTAATATCTGTTGCGCCCGTTGCAAATGACTCAGGGTAATTTGCAGGTGTAGCAATTGAACCTGGGCCACCAGGATTAAATAATGTTGTATTACCAGCAGAGAACTCAGGGAATATTTCGGCCGCTCTCCAGGCGTTCACCATATCCCGGTACCACTCGTCAAGACCGGCACCGCCACCCCATGAGTTATTGACTACATCTGGAGCCATTTCCGGATGCGGGTTGCCCTCAGCATCCTTAGGAGCAAGAATCCATTCTCCCGCTTCTAATAAATCAACATCTGTTCCTCCATCAGCCGTGAATGCTTTTACAGCAATCCACTTTGCTCCCGGAGCCACGCCGATCTGATTGCTGCCATCAGGTTCGGAACCAACCATTGTTCCTGTTACATGCGTACCGTGTCCTTGATCATCATAAGGTGCACTTTGCCCAGCTGTTGCATCAAACCAGCTAAACTCATGATCAGGGGCATCAGGATTTTGAGGGTCATAACCTCTGTATTTTTCCTGTAAAGCAGGATGATTCCATTGAACGCCTGTATCAATCGACGCTACAACGGTTCCTGCTCCATCAATTCCCATATCCCAAACCGCCGGTGCACCAACTCTGTCGATATTCCATTCAATGGATGCCGGACTGTTTTTTACTTCTTTTTCTGCAACGCTAGCTGAACCTTCAGCTTTTGCCGGTTGAATGAGCTGACGTGTTTCATTCGGCAAGATTTTCTCAACATCCGCAAATGTTGAAATTTTATCCATTACCTCTTTTGTGGAAGTAACGGCCATTCCGTTTACAACATAGAAGTCTTTTATTTCTTTTACTGCACCGGACTTCTTCTGTTTCGTTAAGTATTCTTTCACTTCAGCTTGAGATTCAAATGCCGTGGCACGAAGCTCGGAAACGACCATATTTCGTTTCAGTAATTTTTTGCTGTTAGCAGTCAACTTCTGCTTTTTCGCTTTTTCAGTCGCCTTCTTAGCTACAGCCTTCGTATCAAGCTGCTCCTTAAATTTCACTAAGTATGTGACGTGCTTATCTTTCTTGAATTGATCATTTAGTTTCGATGTGATCTTTGATTGTGGACTTACCTTTGCGCTTTCGCTTGCTGAAGTGGATGGTTTTTCTTTAGCCAGAGCTGATTGTGAGGTATTCGCTGCCCCAGCATTGAATGGAAATAGTAATGGGACAAACATTACTAAGGTGAGTACGATGGATAACCATCTTGCCTTACGCTTTCTACCTGTCATCTAATTCCCTCCCAGTAATTTTAGATTCCGTCAGTAAACCCGACACCTCCCTGAATCACTACTTGGTAAAAAGTAGGTGTTAACCCAAAGATAACCAAGTGTTGATGTAAAATGTTGTAAGTTTATGTCGGATTAAATCTGAATATTCGGAAATTAATAGAAAAGTCACCCTCTCTCATATTTCATGCATGCATATAGTCACACAGATAATATAACTACAGGAATATTTTGGATTACAATGCACATCTCATAGGTTAAAAGGATGAAGTACCCCTACTATTTTAGATTAAGTAGGAAATAAATGAGAGAGAAGACATAGGAGGGAATTTGATCTTGAATGCACTCGGAAAACTACCTATACATAGTAAAAATTTCATTGTCAGGATATTCTTCCAGTTATAATTTTCCTTTATTTCCTGAATCCTTGGGCTTGCGATTTATTTTTTATAATCCTTTCTATCCATAAGCAAAAAAAAACAAGGACTAACCACCCAGGGTCAGTCCTTGTCACAATTAATATACAGATGTATTTTCTTTTGATGTATTTTCTAAGATTTCTTTCACCCGCTGCAGGAATCTTCCGCATACCAATCCGTCAAGTACACGGTGATCAAGTGACATACACAGATTCACCATGTCACGTACTGCGATCATTCCGTTGTTCATGACAACTGGACGCTTCACAATCGATTCCACTTGAAGAATCGCTGCTTGAGGATAATTAATGATCCCCATCGATTGTACTGAACCAAATGACCCGGTGTTGTTAACCGTAAATGTGCCTCCCTGCATATCTTGAGAAGTTAATTTACCGCTGCGGACTTTTCCGGCAAGTTCAGTAATTTCTCTTGCAATTCCTTTGATCGTCTTTTCGTCTGCATTCTTGATCACAGGCACATATAGTGCATCATCTGTGGCCACTGCAATCGAAAGATTGATGTCTTTCTTTTGAACAATCTTGTCCCCTGCCCACATAGAGTTGATTTGCGGATACTCTTTAAGGGCTTGCGCTACAGCCTTCACAAAGAATGCGAAGAATGTCAGATTAAAACCTTCACGCTGCTTGAATTCCGTTTTTAGTGAGTTTCTGTAATCAACTAGGTTTGTAACATCCACTTCCATCATCGTCCATGCGTGAGGAGCTTCATGCTTGCTGCGAACCATGTTGGATGCGATGGCTTTACGAATTCCCGAAACAGGGATTTCAATATCACCAGGTATAACAGGAACGTTCGCAGCAGGTGCGGATTGCTTGGCCGGTTGTTGAACTGCTTTCTCTTTCACTGGCGCTTGCTGAGGAGCCTGATCTTCAGCCTTAGGCGCCGGAGCCTCTCCTGCTTTAGGAATATTACCTGACTCAATGACCTTCTTTAGATCTTTACGAGTGATACGTCCGCCGTTTCCAGTGCCTTCCACTTGATTCAGATCAATATCATGCTCTTGAGATAGCTTTAATACTGCAGGAGAATATCTTGCTTTATTCCCACTATCTTTACTTGGAGCCTTCGTTTTAGTTGCTGTTTGAGGTGTTTCATCCACTTCTTCCTTAGGCTCTTCTTTCGGAGTTTGTTCAACAGGTGCAGAACCTTCACCTTCCACTTCAATCGAACAAATGATTTCTCCGACTTCAAGAGTGTCTCCTTCGTCAGCAATTAAATCTTTAATGGTACCCGTAAAGGATGATGGTACCTCTGCATTTACTTTATCCGTTTGTACTTCCGCAATCGGATCATATTTATTGACGGTATCACCAGGTGAAACCAACCATTTACTTATTGTGCCTTCTGTAACACTTTCCCCTAGCTGAGGCATTTTCATATTTTCAATACCCAATGAGGAACCCTCCTTACTGTTGAGTTTAATTGGTATTTATTCTGATTAAAATTCTGCAAGTTCACGCATTGCTTTTTCTACTTTGTCCGGGTTAATCATAAAGTATTTTTCCATTGTTGGTGCATACGGCATTGAAGGAACATCAGGACCAGCAAGGCGTTTGATTGGAGCATCGAGCTCGAATAAACAATTTTCAGCGATAATCGCAGAAACCTCACCCATGATGCTTCCTTCTTTATTGTCTTCTGTCACGAGCAGAACTTTACCTGTTTTAGAAGCTGCTTCAATGATCGCTTCTTTATCTAATGGATAGATTGTACGTAAATCGAGGATGTGCGCCTCAATTCCGTCTTGGGCAAGCTTTTCTGCTGCTTGAAGAGCAAAGTGAACACATAAGCCGTAGGTGATAACTGTGATGTCTTCCCCTTCACGCTTCACGTCTGCTTTTCCGATTGGAAGAGTATAATCATCCTCAGGTACTTCACCTTTAATTAGACGGTAAGCACGTTTGTGTTCGAAGAATAATACTGGATCTTCGTCACGGATCGCCGCTTTCAGCAAGCCTTTCACATCATAAGGAGTAGAAGGCATCACTATCTTCAATCCTGGCTGATTAGCGAAAACGGCCTCAACGGATTGAGAGTGATAAAGTGCTCCGTGGACTCCACCGCCGTATGGAGCACGAATAACCATCGGACAGCTCCAATCATTATTCGAGCGATAACGAATACGTGATGCTTCAGAAATGATTTGGTTCACAGCAGGCATGATAAAATCAGCGAACTGCATTTCTGCAATCGGTCTCATACCATACATGGCAGCTCCGATTCCAACTCCGGCAATAGCTGATTCTGCAAGTGGTGTATCGATGACACGGTCTTCTCCAAATTGATCATATAATCCGTGAGTCGCTTTGAATACTCCACCTTTTTTCCCTACGTCTTCTCCAAGAACGAATACTTTCTCATCACGTTCCATTTCTTCTCTAATGGCCATTGTTACGGCATCAATATATGAAATTACTGGCATGATTGAATTCCCCCTTACTTCTCTTCTGCATAAACATACTTCATCGCTGATTCTGCTTCAGCATATGGAGCGTTTTCTGCATAATCCGTTGCTTCGTTCACGAGCTTCATAATGCGATCATTGATTTCTTTCTCAATGTCATCGTTCATAACGCCTGTCTCTTTCAGGTAAGCACCAAACGTGATGATTGGATCGTTTGTTTTCGCTTTTGCCACTTCGTCCGGAGAGCGATAGCTTCGATCGTCATCATCAGAAGAGTGAGGAGTTAAACGATAAGAAACTGTTTCAACAAGGGTTGGACCTTCCCCACGACGGCCACGATCCGCTGCTTCTTTGACCGCTTTATATACTTCGATTGGGTCATTTCCGTCAACCGTGATTCCAGGCATTCCATATCCAATGGCACGATCGGACACTTTCTCACAAGCTAATTGTTTTTCAATCGGAACCGAAATCGCATATTTATTGTTTTCACACATAAAAATTACAGGAAGTTTATGTACACCTGCAAAGTTTGCGCCTTCGTGGAAATCTCCTTGGTTGGAAGACCCTTCACCGAACGTCACAAACGTCACAACATCCTTCTTCTCCATTTTGCCTGCAAGAGCGATACCAACAGCATGTGGCACTTGAGTGGTTACAGGAGATGAACCCGTTACGATATTATTTTTCTTTTGACCAAAGTGACCAGGCATTTGACGTCCACCTGAGTTTGGATCTTCTGCTTTTGCAAAACCTGATAGCATTAATTCCTGGGCTGTCATCCCGAATGTTAATACAACACCCATGTCACGATAGTACGGAAGTACATAATCTTTTTCACGGTCTAAAGCAAATGCAGCACCAACTTGAGCTGCTTCTTGACCTTGACATGAAATAACAAATGGAATTTTACCCGAACGGTTCAGTAACCACATGCGCTCATCGATTTTTCTGGCAAGCAGCATGGTTTCATACATTTCTAATACTTTCTCATTGGAAAGTCCTAACTCTTCATGACGATTCTTTGCCATTTTATTTACCTCCTACACAATCTAATGGTTGGAAAGGTAGAGATAATCTCTACCTTATAATATTTTTTTGTTGAATACATCCAAAAAGCCACCTACGCTATTCTATTTGTCCAGCTGCGCCTCCTTGTCCCTCGAGGTCACAATGGATAAATCCCATAAGGCAAAGTACGCCTTTTGGGATTTCCCCATTGTGCTTGTCGGGCCAGAACAGTCGGCTTCGCTCTTCTATGAATGAATCGCTTTTCCATCTACTGCAAGTGCGGCTTCTCCGATCGCTTCTGACAGGGATGGATGAGGGTGGATTGTGTGTGCGATTTCCCATGGGGTTGCGTCCAATACTTTAGCAAGTCCCGCTTCTGAAATCATGTCCGTTACATGCGGACCAATCATGTGCACGCCCAGAATATCATCGGTATCTTTGTCTGCAATGATCTTGACGAACCCATCGGATTCACCATAAACAAGTGCTTTCCCGATTGCTCTGAAACTGAATTTTCCGGTCTTCAGGTTATATCCCTTTTCTTTCGCTTCCTGCTCCGTGATCCCTACGCTTGCAATTTCAGGATTACTGTAGATGCATTTTGAAATTAGGGAATAGTCAATCGGATGAGGTTTCTCATTCGCCATATGTTCCACTGCTGTGATTCCTTCGTGAGAAGCAACATGAGCTAATTGAAGTCCACCGATGACATCCCCGATCGCGTAAATATGAGATTCCTTTGTTTGGAAGAAGTCATTCACTTCAATAAAGCCTTTTTCCACTTTAATATCTGTGTTCTCTAAGCCTATGCCTTCAACGTTGGCTTGTCTACCTACAGATACAAGGATCTTATCTGCTGTAAAGGCTTTTTCTTCTCCTTTATGCTCAGCTTTAATGGTAACCTCTCCGTCCCCTTTTTCTAAAGACTCAGGAAGTACCTTTGCACTCGTCACGACTTTGACGCCTTTTTTCTTCATTAAGCGCTGCATTTCTTTAGAAATCTCATGGTCTTCGGTTGGTACGATTTTATCAGAGTATTCCACCACGGTTACCTCTACATCAAAGTCAGACAGCATGGAAGCCCACTCAATACCGATGACCCCTCCTCCAACGATGATGATCGATTTTGGAAGAGCTTCAAGTGAAAGCGCTTCATCTGAGGATAATACGTATTCTCCATCAATATCAAGTCCCGGTAATGAACGAGGTCTGGAACCTGTTGCAACGATCACATTTTTAGGGATCAACATAGCATTATCTTCCCCATTGTTCATTTCAACAGAAATCGTCCCAGGCATCGGAGAGAAAATAGAAGGTCCTAAGATACGTCCAAGTCCTTCAAAGACATCAATCTTGCCTTGTTTCATCAAGTGTTGAACTCCTTTGTGAAGCTGTTCAACGATCCCGTCTTTTCTAGATTGAACTTTTGTGAAATCTAATTCTACTCCATTGATTTTCACACCAAAGTCTTCACTGTGTTTAGCTGTAGCATATACTTCAGCACTGCGAAGAAGAGCTTTACTAGGTATACATCCTTTGTGTAAGCATGTCCCCCCAAGTTTTCCCTTTTCAACGATTGCTGTTTTTAATCCAAGTTGAGAAGCACGAATGGCGGCTACATAGCCACCTGTGCCTCCCCCTAGAATGACTAAATCATATTCTTCTGCCAATCTTGAGTCCTCCTTGCTCTTATACTCTTGCTTCTTCTTTTACATTTCCAGGGTACACCTTATAGTCTTCTTCACTTCGTAAGACCCTTAATGCCCCTTCCGCAAGAGCTTGCAGTTCATTTTCTCCTGGTTGAATCACGACATCTGCTATCCAATTGATTCGATTGCTTATCGCTTTTACAAACTCTTTACCGTAAGCAAGACCACCAGTTAACACAATGGCGTCTACTTTACCATAAAGGACGGCACTTGCAGATCCGATCTCTTTCGCAATTTGATACGCCATCGCATCGTACACGGCTTTGGCATTTTCATCGCCATTTTCGATCATCTTCTCTACTTTTACCGCATCGTTTGTTCCAAGATAACCGACTAAGCCACCTTGACCAACGAGTTTCTTCATGATTTCATCACGGTAATAATCACCTGAGAAGCATAGGTCAACTAAATCACCCGCTGGTACAGTACCTGCTCTTTCAGGACTGAATGGGCCATCGCCATGCAAACCATTATTTACATCCACCACTTTCCCATTGCGGTGGGCACCTACGGTAATACCACCACCCATATGAGTGATGATCAGGTTTAGGTCCTCATATTTCTTTCCGAGTTCCTTTGCGACTCTTCTTGCTACCGCTTTCTGATTTAAAGCATGGAAAATACTCTTTCTTTCAATGAGTGAAAATCCTGAAACCCGGGCAAGCGATTGTAGCTCGTCCACTACAACAGGGTCGACAATATAAGATGGAATGTTTAATCCGGAGGCAATTTCAAACGCTAAAATCCCACCAAGGTTTGAAGCATGCTGACCTGAGAAACCTTCTTTAAGGTCCTTCAGCATATCATCATTCACTAAGTAAGTACCGCCTTCAATAGGTCTAAGAAGGCCCCCACGGCCACAAACAGCACTTAGTTTTGAAATGTTGATCCCTTCTTCATCTAACGTTTGAAGAATGGTATCCTTTCTGAATTCATACTGATCGATAATAGTTGGAAATTCATTAATCTTTTCTGTATCATGACGAATCGTCTTTTCAAAGATAGATCGATCATCATCGAAAACACCAATTTTGGTTGATGTCGATCCAGGGTTAATGACTAATATTCGATGTTTGTTTTCTTGCACTGTTGTTACCTCCATTTGGGCAGCTATATTGTATTGTTTGCACGTAGAATTTTCCCCCTATGATAGATAACCCCTTAATCTGTTTGATGTTCGTATTAACAGGGAAGAAACGCTCTACTCTTGTTAGAAGTAAAGCGTTTTTTCTTCTAATTATCCACGTCTGCTTAAAATATGTTGACCGTTTTGTAAGAACTGGCTTCTTGAACGGCGCATTTTCTCGATTCTTTCTTCCGCCATACGATCAGCAGCTACGTAAGTTGGAACATTATCACGTTTAGCGATTTCTATAACACGCTCAACGTTATTGTATACTTGCTCGACTTTTTTCATCGCTCTTTCACTATTGTAACCGTATAATTCATCCGCTACGTTGATGACTCCACCTGCATTGATGACATAGTCAGGTGCATAAACGATACCCATTTCATGAATCGCGTCACCATGACGAGTTTCTTTTAATTGGTTATTCGCAGCCCCTGCAATGACTTTTGCTTTTAGCTGAGGAATGGTTTCGTCGTTGATGATCGCTCCTAGAGCACATGGTGCAAAGATGTCACAGTCAACTCCATAAATTTCGTTGATATCAACAGCTTTTGCTCCGAATTCATCTACAGCACGTTGAACAGCTTCTTTATTGATATCTGTAACGATCAGATTCGCTCCTTCTTCGTGAAGGTGGCGGCACATATTGTACGCAACATTACCAATTCCTTGAACGGCGATTGTTTTCCCTTCCAGTGAATCTGTTCCAAAGGCTTCTTTCGCTGCAGCTTTTATTCCACGGTATACTCCATAAGCCGTAACAGGAGATGGGTTACCAGAAGAACCGAATGCTGGAGAAATACCTGTGACATAATCTGTTTCTTCATGAATCAAGTCCATATCAGCAACTGTAGTACCAACATCTTCTGCAGTAATATAACGACCGTTTAATCCTTGGATGTAGCGACCAAACGCACGGAACATTTCTTCATTCTTATCTTTGCGAGGGTCACCGATGATAACCGTTTTCCCCCCACCTAGGTTAAGTCCGGCAGCTGCATTCTTGTACGTCATACCCTTTGCAAGACGCAGAGCATCTTCAATCGCTGCTTCTTCAGATTCGTATGTCCACATACGAGTTCCTCCAAGTGCAGGTCCAAGAGTCGTATCATGAATCGCGATAATCGCTTTCAACCCTGATGCTTCATCTTGACAGAATACCAATTGCTCATAATCATATTGTTCCATATAGCTGAAAATTTTCATTTTTATTTCCCCCTAAAGTTTAATTATGTTTGATGTATTTATTAATTATTTGAAGCAGAGCATATTGCCAGTGCCAATGAAAATAATTTACTTTCTGCACTGTCTGCTCTGGATGTTAATACGATTGGTGCTTTTGCTCCCGCAATCACAGCCCCAACTTTCGCTTTCGCAAAATAGATCAAGGACTTGTAAAGAGCATTACCCGTTTCGATATTCGGAACGAGCAGGATATCTGCTTGTCCTGCGACTTCACTTTCAATCCCTTTATGTTCAGCAGCATGATGAGAAACTGCATTATCAAGGGCTAATGGTCCATCGACGGCACAATTACGAATCTGACCTCTTTGATTCATCATCGTAAGAGAAGCGGCATCCACTGTTGCCTGCATGGCCGGATTCACTACTTCAACCGCGGCTATAGGGGCAACTTTCGGATGGTTAACACCGATTGATTGGGCAATCTCAACGGCATTTTCAATAATTTGCGCTTTTTGCTGCAAATCAGGTGCAATGTTCATAGCTGCATCCGTAATAAATGTCAACCTATCAAACCCAGCCACCTCAAAAGCTGCAACATGTGATAATACATTTCCTGTACGAAGTCCCCACTCTTTATTTAGCACTGCCTTTAAAATGACAGCAGTAGGAACATTCCCTTTCATTAAAGCACTTGCTTCATTTTCCTTTACAGCCTTCACAGCAAGTTCCGCTGCTTTCTGTGGAGAAAAAGCATGCTTGATTTTAATGTTGCCGTGTGATCGAAGCTGTGGCGCAACCTCTTCTAAAAGAGAGAGAATTTCTTCTTTATCACCAAACAATAAAAATTTGGCCATATTTTTTTCAACTGCCATTGCGATAGCCCCAAGGACTTCTTTATCTTCTGCAGCTGCAACCGCTACAGTGGAATTTTCTATCTGGGTTGCTTTTTCCACCAAAGATTGTAGATTCATGTATGTCGTTTCAACCCCTTTTTTCTGTTATTATGTTCCCATTAAACTATATGCAAGAACCGTGCCAACTTTTAAAGTGTTGAAAACGCTTCATTTCCATATATTAAACCATGAAATTTCTTTCATACCACGCAAATTATTTCATGCTAGTTATTTCAATGTTATATTTTTCAATTTTGTAATACAAATTTCGCACTGAAACACTCAATTCTTTGGCTGCTGCCGTTTTGTTACCATTATTCTGCTCTAAAACCTTCTGGATTATATTTTTTTCATATTGTTCTACTTGAGAGGCCAAATCTTTGATTGTTCCTGAGGCATCAGCAGCAACCTCTTTGACATGGCTCTTAGATGTATTCTCCAGTTGAGGTAAATGCTTGCTATCTATCTTTACTTCGTTGTAGTTCATAAAGATAATTGCTCTTCCCAATACATTCTCGAGCTCTCTAACATTCCCCGGCCAATGGTAATTCATTAACTTGTGCATCGCTTCCTCTGTAACACCTTCAACATTTCTACCGTAGTCCTGGTTGATCTTGGTAATCAAGGTTTCAGAAATGAGCGGAATATCTGATTTACGATGTCGCAGAGGAGGTATTTGAATGGGCATTCGGTTGAGCCGGTAGTAAAGATCTTCTCTGAAAGAACCGTCGGCAATTCCTTTTTCCAAATTCACATTCGTTGCCGCTATGACCCGGACATTAATCTGGATTGATTTTGTTCCCCCAACCCGAACAATTTCGTTCTCCTGCAGGACCCTCAGTAATTTGGCTTGAGTGTTGGCGCTCAACTCTCCAATTTCATCCAGGAATATACTGCCATTATTGGCTTCTTCAAATAATCCTCGTTTTCCTCCTCGCTTTGCTCCAGAAAATGCACCTTCTTCATATCCGAATAATTCACTTTCCAATAGATTCTCCGATAATGCAGCACAATTGACCCGCAGGAATTTGTTGAACTTTCGATCACTCGCATTATGTATCGCGTGTGCAAACAATTCTTTTCCTGTACCGGATTCACCTCGTAGAAGAACAGTCGCAGGCGTTTTCGCCCCTAATTTAGCTTGTTCAACGGCAATCATCATTTCCTCTGAGTCCCCTATGATGTCTTCAAACATATACTTCGCTTCAAGGGTCCGAATGATTCTTCTCGCACGATCTAACTCCTGGGTGAGTGACTGAATCTCAGACATATCATGGATGACACCGACACTCCCCTTGAGCTTATTATTCACTATGATAGGAGCTACGTTAACGATCACTTCTTTACGTTTCGGACCAACCCGCATTCTTGTTCCCCTGATGGCTCTTCTTGTTTGCAGGACTTTCAAGTGAATACTCTCTCCTTCGGAAATATCTGCAGTTGCCGGTTTTCCGATTACTTCTTCTTGGGTGAGTCCTGTGATTCGTGTGTAGGCTGGGTTTATTAATATCCCTTTCCCCTCTTCGTCTACTACAGAAATTGCATCATCGCTGGAATGAATGATAGCCTCAAGCATGGTCTGGATCTCTTTGAGATTCGTTATTTCCTCTGCAAGATTCACGACCTCTGTGATGTCTTTAAACACAGAAAAAGCCCCGATGATCTCATCATTGTCGGTAATCATTGGAATACGATTGGAAATGATCTTCAGTCCATTGTCTAATACCACTTCTTGATTAATTTCAGTACGCCGTGTTTCCATCGTTGTCGTTAATTTACTCTCAGGAATTACATCAGAAATATGCATCCCGATAACGTCTTCCTCATTCTTTCCAATCATTCGCTCAGCACTTTTATTATAGAGCATCACATTTCCATGTTCATCGATCCCTACCATACCATCATCAGTCGAATTAAAAATAAGATCTCTTTTAAACGACTCACTTGTTAATTGATAGATGAGATCTTCCTTTTCTTCCAGTAGCTTTGAAATAAGAAAGGCAACACTGCCTGGAATAATGACTGTACTCTTCCCCCGTTTATCCCTTATATCTTCAAACACTTTTTGTTCACCGGTCACTTCAATGACGATATCAACAGAATCATTCAGGAATTGTCGCCAATCAGTACCAACTGGTATCCCAAGCTCTTTAGCCAACAAAATACCTGAAGCGTTTTCATTTAGGTCTACAACTGCAATCACTTTCATGACGGAAGCTTCGTGGAGGATTTTTAAAATCGCTGTTCCACCTTTACCCCCACCGACAATTAGAACCTCTTGCAACATTTTTCACCCCGACTATCAATACCTGCAATTTTTTTCACAAACATAATGTTACACTACTTTTCTAAACTTGACAATTTTCTAGTTGGAGTTAGAATTTTAGTATGGAAACGAAAAAGGAGTTATGCACCTCATGGTCCGACTAATAGCCCTTATTATAATGTTGATTCCTGGCGCACTTGCAGCACTGGGGATTAAATTGATGAGAGATATGTTATTTGGTATTCTGCAGTCACCCATTCCTTATTTATGGCTGCAATTCGTTATCGGGTTGGCATTCTTTATCTGTGGTCTCGGTTTTATTGCGGGATTTGTTCTGCACCGTGATCGAAAGCGGAATAAAGTACAGTCCCGATTCACGAAAAAAAGCTAGCGTAATTTTCTACGCTAGCTTTTTTTATGATTTCTTAACTTCAATGCCCGATCAGGAAAGTCCGTCACAATCGCTGAACAGTCAATTCTCAGAAGTCTCTCCATCTGATCTATCTTATTTACCGTATAGGGTCTGACAGCTATCCCGTTTTTCATGGCTTCCACAATGATCTCATCTGGGGCAGCCTTTAAATTGGGATGTATCGCTTTCGCCCTGATGGACCTAGCATAAATCCAGGGCATATATAGACCCGATGAGTACAACGGAGCAATCTCAACTGCAGGCTCCAATCGGTAGCAGGCCACGATCGAATAATGATTAAATGAAGAAATGATGATTCGATCCTCAAACCCAAACTCCCTTATCAACCCAATCACTTTTTCTTCAAGGCCCTGATAGTCCATAATGCTGTTTTTCAATTCTATATTACAAAGCATATCATTGCCCTTTAACCACTGAAATACTTCTCTCAATGAAGGCACACGATTTTTTTTAAACAGCTTACTTTTAAATTTAAAATTCGCCTGCAGCTTTTGTATTTCCTTAAACATATAGTCTTTGACAAACCCTTTTCCATTGGTTGTGCGATCAACCGTTTCATCATGAATCACGACGATTTCTCCATCTTTTGTTAGCTGAACATCTAATTCAATACCGTCCGCCCCTACTCTTTCTGCTTCATAAAATGCGTCCATCGTATTTTCCGGGTGAGTCCCGGCTGAGCCACGGTGAGCAAAGATTAGCGTCATGAGTGCACTCCTTTTCTTAAGTTAATCTAATCCTGTATGTACATTTTTTAGCGGTCCTTATGAATGATTATCTCTACTCATATTATATACTTATTTTAAACCTGCTCAAAGGATGAAACCTTTTAAAAAAAATCCTGAGAAGCTCAGGATTTTTTTATTTCAATGGTAAGGCTGACAACTATTAAAACCAGCAGCATCTTCTTCTGCGGCGACGGTCTTCAATACCTCTTACATCGTCTCTATCACAACGGCGTACAGCTCTACAGAAATCTTCTCCTCTAATAAAGGCTCTTACAGGGACTCTAAAGTCGTCTCTGTCTCTGTCAAATGCACCAAATACATCATCTCTATCACGGAAGCATCCCATTCTCTCACCTCCCTTTAGTTGTTTTTGCATTACATTATATCTTATGTATGACTGGACAAGCCGTTAGGGCGCATCCCTACTTTTGAAAAAAGAGGCGATTGTTACTGAGAAAAAGGAAAAATTTCCGGTTGATGATCTTTAAACCAAAAAACCCCACGAATCCACCTGGGCTCATAGGGTTTTAAATCGTACTATTCAATTATGAAATGATTGTACTAGTCCTTACCCTTTCATGAAGCCATATGCTCCAAACGAAGCTTGTCAGCCACCATGGCAATGAATTCTGAGTTAGTTGGCTTCGCCTTGGACATACTCACTGTGTATCCGAATAAAGAAGAAATGGAATCGATATTCCCTCTGCTCCATGCCACTTCAATTGCGTGACGAATGGCCCGTTCTACTCGTGATGCTGTAGTGTTGTATTTTTTTGCAATATCAGGGTAAAGTACCTTTGTAATTGAACCAAGTAATTCGATATCGTTATAAACCATAGAAATCGCTTCTCTTAAATATAAGTAACCTTTAATATGTGCCGGAACGCCAATTTCGTGGATGATGCTTGTAATACTTGCATCTAAATTTCTTGGTTTCTGCTCTGTATGCATTCTGGACGAGGAAGGTTTTTTGATGATTGGGTTTGATTTACCGCTTACTTGCCTAATGTGACTCACTAGATTTTCCATATCAAATGGCTTTAGGATAAAGTAAGAAGCTCCAAGGTCGACGGCTTTCTTCGTAACATCTTCTTGACCGAAAGCTGTCAGCATAATGACATTAGGAATGCTCTTCTTTTCACGAAGTCGTTCGAGCACAGCGAGCCCGTCCAAATGAGGCATAATAATATCCAATACCAGGACATCAGGATCCACTTCTTCTAACAAATCTAAACAATCTTGGCCATTATGAGCAATTCCTACCACTTCCATATCATTTTGTGAAGCAATATAGTCCTCCAATAATGACGTAAGTTCACGATTATCATCCACAACACATACTTTAATCGATTTCACTACAGGTTTCCTCCTCAATCCTAATTAATTCATCTCTGTAATTTTATTCTAAATTACTTTTTCGACAATGCAACCTAAATTCCTTTTATTTTTGAAAAAAACTTGAAAAATATTATATTTTCTTTGATTTCCTAAAGATTTCTTTATATTTCGACCCCATTCGATATTCACTCATCGGTTTGTCGAATAATCTTTATATTAACAAGTTTAACGTGCTCTTGGCAAACCTTCCTTATTTTCTAATGTCCTTCTTCTTGTATCATATCTTACAAATGCTTGTAATGGTTAATTTCACAAAACCCATTCATAGGATAAAAAAGAACCCTTATAAGCACCCACGATCGGGACTTTAGTAAGGGTTTTCCACTTTTAGCTTGCTCGGTCATGATTTTTCTTGTAAATATCGATTCCCGCTTCACTCAACATCCATTCAATATGAACGCCATAGCCACTTGTAGGATCATTTACAAACACATGTGTGACAGCTCCAATGACTTTGCCGTTTTGAATAATGGGACTTCCACTCATACCTTGGACGATTCCACCGGTTTTATCCAATAGCTTGGGATCTGTTACTTTCAAAACCATTCCTTTTGTTGCAGGATATTTCTGTGGAATGGTGCTGACAATTTCAATATCGTACATTTCTACATCTTTTCCATCCACCACAGTCAATATCTGGGCTGGTCCTTCTTTCACTTGGTGGGAAAGAGCGATAGGCATTGGTTTATCCATTAGATCGTTATCTATGGATTGATTTAATTCACCAAAAATCCCGAATGGACTGTTCCTGGTAATGTTTCCAATTACATTGCGATCAGAAGAAAAACGGGCTAATTTCTCACCTGGTTTTCCGTCCGCCCCTTTTTGAATGGACGTTACTTCTGAATGAACAATTTCACCGTTTTCAACGACAATCGGTTTTTTTGTATCCATATCAGAAATGACATGGCCAAGCGCGCCATACTTCTTGGACTTCGGATCAAAGAACGTCATTGTGCCGATTCCAGCTGCAGAATCACGAATATACAACCCTAATTTATAGTTATTTTCCCCTTTTTCTTTTAACGGGAGCAATTGAGTTTTAACGGTCTTCTGTTCACGCTTGATCACAACGTCTAAAGATCGGGATTCTTCTCCTGCCTTTTGAACAAAAGGTGCAACATCCGCAAGTTCTTCAATTTTGGTTCCGTTTATTTCTGTAATCATATCCCCTACCTGAATTCCGGCTTTTTCGCCGGGAGACATCTTACCTGCATCTGTTTCAACCAGATGATGACCTACGACTAACACCCCGACAGTATTTAATTTCACCCCGATGGATTGACCACCCGGGATCACCTTGAAATCTTTCAGTACTTCTACATTGACTTTTTTTATGGGTAATCCAGCTAACTCAAATACCACTTCATCCTTGCCTACAGAACTTCCTTGGATTGAGAGCTGACCTTCCTCTTCTTTCAATTGAACATGTTGATTATCAGACGAACCCATCGTCGTAATAGATGCAGCCTTAGGGAGAGCAACTTGATCCCCTTCCATTACCCTTACAGAGTTCGGAGTATTGATAAACTGTTGAACAGGTTTGTAGAAACCAATAAGACAAAGCGAAACAAGGAGAATTCCACCTATACATTTTCTTAACCAATCTAAACTCAATTTATTCACTCTCCTCGCTTCTAATCCACACACACTAACTATTGGCTACAGTTTTAATTTTGCCTTTAAAAGCCACATTTATAACTGGTAATCATGAAAAAAAAGCTACCCGAATTGGATAGCTTTTCATGTTTCTTTAATGGAACCTGCTAACTGCAACAATTCCTTTGCATGTTCCAATGTTAAATCTGTAATTTCAACTCCTGAAATCATTCTGGAGATTTCTTTGATCTTTTCCTTCTCTTGAAGACGTTTAACCATTGTGCTCGTTCTGCCACCAGAAAGTTTTTTCGAAATAAACAAGTGACAATCCGCCATCGCAGCTACTTGTGGTAAGTGAGATATACACATCACCTGGGAATGAATGGCGACCTGATAAATTTTTTCAGCGATGGCTTGTGCCACTCTACCACTCACTCCCGTATCCACCTCATCAAAAATGATGGAGGTAATTCCCTGGTGCTTGGAAAAGATCGTCTTCATGGCTAACATAATGCGGGAGAGTTCTCCACCTGAAGCCACTTTGGACATCGGCTTTAAAGGCTCCCCTGGATTGGTGGATATGTAAAACTCCACTGTATCCCAACCATCCTTTTTAAAATGATGGAAGGAAAACGATTCATTTTCCCCACTTTTTACAAAACGAACTTCAAACTTCGTTTTATCCATGTAAAGTTGCTTTAACTGCTCATGAATACTTGCGGTTAATTTTTTCGCCCACTGCTTTCTCGTTTGCGACAGATTTCTCGCCTCTAATGATAAGTCTTTCTCAAGTGATTGTAATTTACTTTGTAAATGTTCTACATGGGAATCTTTGTTCATGATGGTTTCAATTTCTTCTTCAATCTTTGAACTATAAGCGAGAATTTCTTCTACAGAGGATCCATACTTTCTCTTTAAACCGTTAATCTCGTTCAGTCTCGTCTCGATAAGATCCAAACGATTCGGTTCAAATTCCAGTTGATCTAACTCCCCTCTTACTTGTTGAGCAGCATCTTCAAGCATATAAAAAGCATTCGAAACAGATTCCAGGGTCTTATCATATTGAGAATCCACCTCTGCAGCTGTCTCAAGATGACTCATGGCAAGGCCTGTCCAGTCCAGCCCTCTTCTCTCACCTTGAATGCTGTCATAAGAAGTCTGCAGCGCTTCAAAAAGCTTTTCAAAGTTCATAAGCTTCCGCTTCTCTTCCATAAGCTCATCATCTTCGTTTAATTGCAGATCCGCATCATGAATTTCTTTCAGCTGAAACTGAATAAGATCTAATCGATGCGCCATCTCCTGCTCGTTCTCATTAAGCCTGTTTAGTTGCTTATAAATGGAAAGGTACTCTTTGTATACTTCTCCGTAACTCGAGAGACCTGAAGTAATCTCTTTTCCGCCGAATTGATCCAATAAGGAAAGATGCAGGCTTTCATTCATCAGCTCTTGATGCTCATGCTGTCCATGAATATCAATAAGTGAAGCCCCGATTTCCCTCATGATCGCAATCGTCACGAGCTTACCATTGATCCTGCAAACACTTTTCCCTGTACTCGAGATATCCCTTCGAAGGATGATCATGCCTTCTTCGATCTCTATCCCAAAACTCGCAGCTTTTTCCATGCAAGGATGCGTTTCATTATCAAGAATAAATAACCCTTCAATTTCAGCCTTTTTCTCCCCATGCCGAACGTATTCCGAGGATCCTCTTCCACCAACCAATAAGTGAATGGCATCAATGATAATCGACTTCCCAGCTCCAGTCTCCCCTGATAGAACGGTCAGACCTTCTTCAAAAGAAAGAGAGAGGGATTCAATTATGGCGAAATTTTTGATTGATAGTTCTTGTAGCAAAACATTCACCTCAAATAAAAAGGAACTTTTCCCTCAAACAATTTAAAAGAAAAGCTTCCTATTGGATTTTGTATGAAGGGCTGCTAATACCCAGCCCATTAAATTTGAATTGATCCTACAATTTATAGCATATCTAAAAAACGTTCTGATACAATCTTTGTCTCTTCTTCAGTGCGGCAGATGATCAAACATGTGTCATCTCCACAAATGGTTCCCAGAATCTCTTCCCAGTCCAAGTTATCAATTAAAGCACCGATAGCATTAGCATTACCAGGTAGAGTCTTCATGACCAGCATATGCCCGGCCTGGTCCACCTTGACAAACGCATCCGTCAGGGTACGCTTAAGTTTTTGCAGAGGATTAAAGCGCTGATCAGCAGGCAGACTATATTTGTATCTGCCATCCATCAACGGCACTTTAACTAAATGCAATTCTTTAATATCCCTCGACACGGTAGCCTGGGTCACATTAAAGCCGGCATTCTTAAGACTTTCCACGAGCTCATCCTGTGTTTCCACATCTCTATTCGTAATGATTTCTCTGATTTTTATATGTCTTTGCCCTTTGTTCATCATAGAACATACACCTCTTACATTTGATTAAAACCTGTATAAATATACCTCTACGCTTATGTTAGCCTATTTTGTATGGAAGTACAATAAAAAAGAAAAGCGGAGGCGGCTTGGGGTAGGTCCGACAAGCATAAGGCGAATCCTCACAAAAGGCGTTCTTTGCCTTTTTTGTGGATTTGACTTATGACCTCGAGGACATAGCCGCTGGAGCTGGACAAAAAGAAAAGCGAAGGCGGCTTGGGTAGGTCCGACAAGCATAAGGCGAATCCTCACAAAAGGCGTTCTTTGCCTTTTTTGTGGATTTGACTTATGACCTCGAGGACCTAGCCGCCGGAGCTGGACAATAAGAAAAGCGGAGGCGGCTTGGGTAGGTCCGACAAGCATATGGAAACCCTTAGAAGCTTCGAATAGTGAAGTTCAGAATTTATTATCGACTTTAAGTGATATATTATCGACTTTTTGATTTTATTATCGACTTTGCATGATATTTTATCGACTTTGCCCACTATATTATCGACTTTCCTTCTAGCCCATTGTCAACATTCATTTAAAGCCCTTCCCATATGAAAAAAGCCACCCTTCAAAAAAGAGCAGCCCATCCCTTATTGCGAATTCGCTTTTAACTGATTATGTGCTTCCTCTATAACTTCATCCGGCGTATTGCTTAAGAAAGACTCCCCTCTACCTGCATCCCCGGACCATTTCAGATGGATCAGGAATTCGATATTTCCATCTCCTCCTGTAATAGGGGAATAGGACAAACCGGCGATATCATAGCCTTCTTTAGTAGCCAGCGTCATAATCTTCTCGATCACCATTTTGTGCACGGACGGATCCCTTACAATTCCTTTTTTCCCAACTTGATTCTTACCTGCTTCGAACTGTGGCTTAATTAAAGCGATACAGTCCCCACCCGGCACCAATAGGGTTTTAAGGACAGGTAAAATGAGTGAAAGGGAAATAAAGGACACATCAATGGATGCGAAACTCGGCATTTCACCTTGTAAATCGGCCGGCGTTACGTAGCGGAAGTTGGTTCTTTCCATCACGACGACCCTCTCATCCTGTCTAAGCTTCCAGGCAAGCTGATTATACCCTACATCAAGTGCATAGGACATCTTTGCACCGTTTTGCAGAGCACAATCGGTAAATCCTCCAGTAGACGCTCCGATATCAATCATCACTTTATCGTTGACGTCTACATCAAAGACTTGTAAAGCTTTTTCCAGCTTTAAGCCTCCCCGGCTGACATATGGGATCACTTTTCCTTTCATCGTCAGTGGGATGTCTTCACTCACTTTTTCCCCAGGCTTATCCAATCTCACTTCATTTGAGTAAACAAGTCCTGCCATGACAGCTCGTTTTGCTTTTTCTCTTGTATCGATTAATCCTCGTTCTACCAGGAGTACATCTACGCGTTGTTTTTTTACTTTCATCATTAAGCCCTTTTTTGTTTTTTTGGTGTTATGGTTAAAATACGGTCTACGACATTTTCTTTAGTCATGCCGATTTCGTTCAGCAATTCCTTCACGCTTCCATGCTCGATGAAGTAATCGGGAATTCCTATGCGGTCAATCACAGCGTTATGGTACCCCTGTTCTTGTGCGAACTCAAGAACACCGCTTCCGAATCCTCCCTGGAGAACCGCCTCTTCTATCGTTAAAATAGGCATTTCTTCTCCAAGGATACTCTTTAAAATCGCTTCGTCCATTGGTTTAATGAATCTCGCATTCACGACCCTAACGGAAAGCCCTTGTTTCTCAAGCTCCTCCGCCGCTTCCATCGCCATTGGGATCGTGGTACCAAACGTCAGGATAGCAGCATCTTTACCCTGCTTTAACACATCCCATTTTCCGATTGGAATGTTTTTCAGCTCTGAATCCATTGGCACTCCATATCCGTTTCCACGAGGATAACGTAACGCAATTGGACCATCATTATGCTGTAGAGCCGTATTGACAAGGTGTTGACCTTCATTTTCGTCCTTCGGCATCATGATCACCATATTCGGTAAATGCCTTAAAAAGGCAATATCGAATACACCTTGATGCGTTTCACCATCGGCACCGACTAATCCGGCACGGTCAATCCCGATGAAGACATTTAAGTTTTGTCGGCAAATATCGTGAACCACTTGATCGTACGCTCTTTGCAGGAATGTCGAATAAATGGCCAGGAATGGCTTCATATTCTGGGTGGCAAGACCCGCTGCAACAGTAGTGGCATGCTGCTCGGCAATCCCTACATCAAACATTCGATCGGGGAATTCTTCAGCGAATCCAAGCAGGTTGGACCCTACCGGCATGGCTGGAGTGATCGCGACAATTCGTTCATCCTCACGGGCAATCCTTCTGACTGTCTCACTTACAAGCCCACTCCAGGATGGTGGTGCATTTATAGGTTTAATTAGGTCTCCTGTGTCAATCTTGTATGGGCCTGTACCATGCCATGTGCCCTGCTTGTCTGATTCCGCAGGATGAAACCCTTTTCCTTTTTTCGTTATGACGTGTAAGAGGACAGGACCTTTTGTTTTCTTCGCATACTGGATGTTTTCAGATAAATCATTATAATCGTGGCCATCGATTGGCCCAAGATAAGTAAATCCTAATTCTTCAAAGAACATACCTGAAACGAATAGGTACTTTAAACTGTCTTTTACCCGCTCAGCCGTACTTGCTAATTTTCCGCCGACAGCAGGGATTCGTTTAAGAATGTATTCCATTTCATCCTTCACCCAGTTGTACTTCCCAGCAGTGCGCAACCGGCCAAGAACACTGTGAAGGGCTCCAACATTTGGGGCAATGGACATTTCATTATCATTTAAAACGACGATCATATCTTTCTTTTCATGACCGATGTGGTTAAGTGCCTCGAGTGCCATACCGCCCGTTAAAGCACCATCTCCGATCACAGGGATGATGTATGAATCTTCTTTTTTGACATCCCTTGCGATTGCCATACCCATGGCTGCGGATAGTGAAGTAGAGCTATGTCCCGTTTCCCATACATCATGCTCGCTTTCATTACGTTTAGGGAAACCACATAACCCTTTGTATTGTCGCAACGTATCAAACTGACAAGCACGGCCAGTCAAGATCTTATGTACATACGACTGATGACCAACATCCCAAAGGATTTTATCTTTTGGACTTGAGAAATGCTTATGAAGGGCAACTGTTAATTCGACCACCCCTAAGTTAGGACCAATATGACCGCCAGTCTTAGATAAATTCTTTATTAAGAAATGGCGAATCTCTTGACTGAGCTCTTCTAATTGTTCATTCGACATATTTTTAAGAAACGAAGGCTCCTTTATTGATAATAAATCCATGGGGTCCACTCACTTTCATCACTAAATATTTTGTTTCGCACGCTTGTAACGTTTTTTCTTGTTTTTATCTTTTTTATCTTTAATCACTACGATGTGAAATCGATCTTCAAAAAATTGTAGAACTTTACCAACTCTAAATATTATATCCTTAGAATAGGTGATAGCAAACGTTTTTCCAAGCGCTTTGCCTCCGACGGTCAAGGAAGCTATGATACTTGTCAGTGTTACGCTTACAATATATTCCCTCAAAGAGCCGCCTTCAAGCTGAAAAGATACGGCTAATTGTATAATGACAATAGCTGACGCAGTACCACTTATAATCCCTGAAATATCGCCGATTACGTCGTTACAGAAGCTTGCGAACCTGTCTGCATTCCGGACGATTTTGATTGAATAACGTGCACCATATACTTTTTTGGCCGCCATAGCATGAAAAGGGGTTTCATCAGCGGCTGTTGCAGCAATCCCCAGCATATCGAAGAAGATCCCGATAAAGACAATGATTAACACCACAACCAGTCCTGTATACCAGGCGACTCCATTTAATACCATATTGGATGTAACTGAAAAAATAGCCGCTAACACAAATGTGATAACGGCAATGCTGACACTCCACTTTATTGAGTTTTTCATTGTTTCATTCATTATCGTTTAAACACACCGTTTCTATTGTGTAAATATTATCAATGCTATGTAATTGGATGGTCATATAAAGAGTAAAAATTGCAGCTTAGGTCCAGTAGGTTTTCCCAATCAGATACCGGATGTTGCCATACCGGCGGTTTCCCTTTAAACCCGACTTAGCCGCGTCACCACAAGCTAGACTGGATTACCACTTAGTCCGCACTATAATCCTCTTTATATGTCCGAATATGAACAGTCTAGGAGTTTTCCTCAACAGCCCTTAACGCAATCCTTAGCCTCTTTTGCAAAGAGGATTTCATATGGGCGAAAAAGCACATATCAATGGCCAACTGATGTGTACCTTGTAACCATAATCCCCTCTCTCTTCACTCAAGGCAGGCTACGCTGCTAGTGAATCATCACATCGCAGGTTCATACTTTGTTCTTATTGCATATGCTTATGCCAGCATAAGAAACAAAGCCTCCGCGGCTTGCGGGTCAACGCCCACATGCCATTGTGGATCGCCCTCAAGCCTTACTCCCAGATATGACCCAAGGCTGGGCGCCTCAAGCCAATTCCAGGAACTTCATCGATGTGCCCTTTAGTGGATTTTTAGGCCCACCTTCAGGATTGGTGGACTGACTAGAATACTGCACCACCCAAATTTTTATTCTAGAGATATTATAACATATGTTAAATAATTTGCTCAAACATAGAATGGTTTTAATGATTCCGGGCAACGATTAATTGGGCAATTTCGGTAAGGAGACTGGAATCAATTGTCATTTGATTAAGTGAGTATAACGCTTCGTTCAAGTGAAAGTGAAGCTTTTCCTTAGCTCCTCCTATAGTCAAGAGACTTGGATATGTACTCTTATGTTTCGATTCGTCGCTCCCCACTGGCTTTCCAATAATTTCTTCGGAGCCCTCAATATCAAGAATGTCATCCTGAATTTGAAAGGCAAGGCCAATATGATAAGCAAATTGCTTTAGTAATTCCAACTGCTCTTCCGACGCCTCAGAGATAATCCCGCCTGCCAATACACTAAACGTCAGTAACTTACCTGTTTTATGCTCATGAATGCTTTCGAGTTCTTTTACAATAAGCTTCTTATTTTCCCCTTCAATATCCGCTACTTGCCCACCAACCATGCCTTCCGGTCCGGCACACTTTGTTAAAAGACCGATAAGCCTTACCTTATTATCACTTGTAAGGCCCTTGTCCTCTGCGATCATTTGAAAACTGTAGGTTAGTAAAGCGTCACCGGCTAAAATCGCCATCGCTTCACCAAACATTTTATGATTGGTCGGCTTCCCTCTTCTCAAATCGTCATCATCCATGGCAGGAAGATCGTCATGAATCAAGGAATAGGTATGAATCATTTCAAGGGCAGACGCAGTGTTTAACCCGAGTAAAGGGTCCTTGTTAAAGGCTTTGATCGTTGCTAAAAGGAGAATAGGACGAATTCTCTTTCCACCTGCTTGCAAAGAATAGATCATAGCATTCTTCAAGTTAGAGGGCATAGATAGGCTCCCTACAGTCTCGACCATATGGTTGGTGATCAATTCTCCATGCTGTTGTTGAAATTCTTTCAGATCAACGTGAGGATTCACCCTTTATTCCTCCTCATCCAGATCGAAGGCTTTTTCCCCTTCATCTGTCATCATTTTCGTTAATTGGTTTTCTGCTTTTTGCAACGTATCATGACAGTATTTCGAAAGATCCATTCCTTTTTGATAGAACTCTAACGCTTTCTCCAATGGAACTTCTCCTTCTTCTAATTTCTCAACAATCTCTTCCAGTTGTTCCATAGCTGTTTCAAATGATAGTTCTTCTTTAGACTTTGCCATTATTTTCACGCTCCTCAACGGATTCAACTTCGCAATGTATTTTTCCATCCCTTACATTTATCTCGAGACGGTCACCAGCTTTGACTTGCTTGGATGACTTGATCAATGTATCTTTTTCCTGATAAACCAGGCTGTACCCCCTGTCCATGATCTTTAAAGGACTGAGGGCATGCAAGGTAAAGAGGGAAGAACTGAAACGATTGTTCTTTTCCTTCAGTACCTGCTTAAATTGCTTTTCTACCCTCGACTTCATAAATAAGACTCTCTCGTGCTGAATGGTAATGAGTTGTGAAGGATGCACACGTTGAAGTCTTGAGTGAAGTTGGGTTAATTGGTCACGGTTTTGTCTCACATGCAAGCTTATATTTTTCTGCAACTGGTCGGTCAGCCGGTCGACGGTTTCAATTTTTTGTTGATACAGATTACGCGGGTTTCTTAAAGCGTAGGATTTCATTAAACTATTTAAGCGGCTGCGCTCACTTTGAAGCTTAGTCTTGAACGCTTTGATCAGTAGTAATTTACGATTCATGATTCTTTCCAGCAATTCATCAATGTGGGGAACCGCTAATTCTCCCGCTGCTGTTGGTGTAGGGGCTCTTAGATCGGCTACAAAGTCAGCTATCGTAAAGTCTGTCTCATGTCCGACAGCAGAAATAACTGGAACTTTTGAATCAACGATGGCTTCGGCCACGATTTCTTCGTTAAACGCCCATAATTCTTCAATCGAACCACCGCCACGGCCGATAATCATTACATCTATATCTCCCAAATCGTTTACCTTTCTCATTGCTCCGGTAATCGATCCTGCCGCTTGCTCCCCTTGAACCAAAGCAGGGAAAATGAGGATTTCCCCAATTGGATATCGTCTTTTAATGGTTGTAATAATGTCTCTGATGGCAGCACCTGTTGGAGATGTCACAACGGCAATTCGCTTTGGAAACTTAGGAATCACACGTTTCCGGCTTTGATCGAAATAGCCTGCTTTCTCGAGCTTCTCTTTCAACTGCTCATAGGCCAGATACAGCTCACCAATTCCGTCAGGCTGCATTTCTTTTACATAGATCTGATATTGCCCGCCTGATTCGTAAACGGAAATATCTCCCCTGATCAACACATTCATTCCATTTTCAGGTCTGAATTTCAGTGATTGATTGTTACTTGAAAACATGACAGACAAGATACGGGCTTTTTCATCTTTCAAGGTAAAGTACATATGGCCGCTTGAATGTCTTTTGAAATTAGAAATTTCCCCCCGTACGAATAGATTGGATAAATGGGGATCTCTATCGAATTTACGCTTTATGTATTTTGTCAGAGCTTGTACCGTTAAATAACGTGATTGATCGAGTTCCATGCTCAAGTGACTCCTTTGTTTCTTGCAATTTGTAGAGGCTTTTATATGTAGGAATACGGAAAGGGACCAGCGATTAGCTGTCCCTTTCCGTTTTATGTTACCTATAGTGTACTATTTTTTAACCGTTTTGGCGATTGGCAAGAGCCCATTCTGCAGATTTCACTGTATTGTACAGTAACATCGTAATGGTCATAGGGCCGACACCACCAGGGACCGGTGTGATTTTTCCAGCCTTTTCCTTCACTTCTGAGAAATTCACATCCCCACAAAGTGCACCGTTTTCATCACGGTTCATTCCGACGTCAATGACGACGGCTCCAGGCTTAATATCTTCTGAGCCGATTAAATTCGCCTTTCCTACCGCAGATACGATAATATCAGCCTGCTTTGTGTAGGATGACATATTCTTTGTTTTCGAATGACAATACGTAACCGTCGCATTTCGATTCAAGAATAAGTGACCTGCCGGCTTTCCGACAATATTACTTCTTCCTAAAATCACGACATGTTTACCTTCTACTGAAATGTTTTCATATTCAAGCATCTTCATGATTCCAAGCGGCGTACAGGAATAAAAGGTATCTTGGTTGGTCACCATTTTCCCAATGGATACGGGATGAAACCCGTCCACATCTTTATATGGAGAAATCGTTTCAATCACGGTTATTGGATTAATTTGCTCAGGGAGAGGCAGTTGAACAAGAATGCCATGAATATGGCTCTGTTCATTTAACTCTTCAATTTTATTCAGCAGTTCATCTTGAGTCAAACTGGATTCATATTGATAAAGCTCTGAATGAATGCCCAGGTTACTGCACGCTTTTCTCTTCATTTTGACATATGAATGAGAAGCATGGTTGTCTCCTACCAGGATAACTGCCAATCCTGGAGTGGCATCCTTTTCCTTAAGCTCCTCGACCTGACTTTTCAATTGTTCACGATAATGACCCGCAATGAGTTTGCCATCAATTATAGAAGCTGACATTCCACTCGACCCCTAACATTGTTAAGATTGACTTACCTTTGAAAGAACACCATTGATAAACTTGCTTGATTGATCATCTCCAAAGATCTTTGCAATTTCAACTGCTTCGTTAATGACTACTTTATTCGGAACATCTTCCACAAACAGCAGTTCATACACTCCTAAACGTAAAATGTTACGATCTACTTTTGCCAGACGGTCAAATGACCATTTCTCAAGGTTTTCACGAATGTGTCCATCAATTCGTTCCTGATTCTCAATGAACCCGAGAACAAGCTGTTGAAGATAGGCATCCATCTTCTCCTCTTCCTCCAGCACATTGGTTAACGCAACTTCCGGCTCAATCCCACTCATATCTATTTGAAATAACGCTTGTAAGGCCTTTTCACGAGCAACTCTTCTCTTCATCTTATATTTACTCCTTTTAATCCATCAATTTTCATACCTTTGATAATAGCACAAACTAAGGGTAATACGCACGTGTATGTAAAAAAATCAATATTCTGACAGAAAAGCGAGGGGGGTTGATCAGGCCCGACAAGCATTTCTGGGAAATCCGGGAAGGCGTTCTTTGCCTTCATGGACCATTTAGCTTATGACCTCGAGGGACAAGGAGGCGGAGCTGGACAAATCGAAAAGCGGAGGGGCTTTACCCAGAGGCGACAAGCATAAGACGAACCTGCCGGAAAGGCGTTCTTTGCCTTTTTGGCAGGTTTGACTTATGACCTCGAGCCTCTAAGCGCCGGAGCTGGACAAGCAGAAAAGCAGTGGGGAGTGCGGCCCCCACATTAGTAGAATCCGACCGGAATTTCAATAATTCCAGCCGTTTGATGAAAAATCCAGCCGAAACCTTTAGGAATCCAGCCGTTCCAGGAAATAATCGGGCAAATTCACGCAAAAATCCAGTCGTTTTACAAAAAACACCCATTCAGACACGAACCGACACACAAAAAAAGAACGGCCCCCTAAAGGACCGTCCCTCTTCTACATTTCGTCGTCAATTTCAGCTTCGAATTTTTGATTCTCAAATTGGACGCCAACGATATGAACATTTACTTCATCTGCTTCAAGAGCAGTCATGTTAAGCAGGGCTTGACGAATGTTATCCTGGATTTTTTGAGCCACTGTCGGAATGGCTACACCGAATTTCATGATGCAATAGACATCCACGATGATTCCTTCCTCTGCAAGCTCCACTTTGACACCTTTACCGTGGTTTTTCTTGCCGAGACGCTCGACGACACCTGTCGCGAAGTTACCACGCATTTGTGATACGCCTTCTACTTCTGAAGCAGCGATACCTGCAATTACTTCAATCACTTCAGGTGCGATTTCAATCTTCCCAAGGCCGTCTTTACCGTGAGACATTTGTAAAAGGTTTTGATTTTCCGCCATGTAAGGCACCTCCTGAATTCACACTAGGATTTCATTACTTCGTATTTCTCCAAGAACTTCGTATTAAATTCTCCACCAACAAAGGTTTCATGATCTAATAGTTTCAAATGGAACGGAATGGTTGTGTGTATACCCTCAACCACAAATTCACTCAAGGCACGTTTCATTCTTGAGATCGCTTCTTCACGAGTCGCTCCATAGGTGATCACTTTGGCAATCATACTATCGTAGTATGGAGGGATCATATAACCAGGATATGCGGCTGAATCGATTCTTACGCCAATGCCGCCTGGTGGAAGATACATTTCAATCCTTCCTGCTGAAGGCATGAAATTCTTCTCAGGATTCTCTGCATTAATACGACATTCAATTGCCCAACCAGTGAACGTTACTTCTTCCTGTGTAAGAGAAAGTTTTTCTCCTGATGCTACGAGAATTTGTTCTTTAATCAAATCGACTCCTGTTACTTGTTCTGTTACAGGGTGCTCTACCTGAATACGGGTATTCATTTCCATAAAGTAGAATGATTGATTAACGTAGTCATATATAAATTCTACCGTGCCGGCACCAGTGTAATCAACCGCTTTGGCTGCTTTTACTGCTGCTTCCCCCATCTTAACACGAATTTCTTCAGTTAAAGCGGGTGATGGTGTTTCTTCGATCAATTTTTGAAGGCGTCGCTGAATCGTACAGTCACGCTCCCCAAGGTGGATCACGTTCCCGAAATTATCAGCCAGCACCTGGATTTCCACATGCCTGAAGTCCTCGATGAACTTTTCAATGTATACACCAGGGTTACCGAATGCAGTCATGGCTTCTTGCTGAGTGATCGTTACCCCTTTAACAAGCTCTTCCTGACTTTTCGCGACACGGATCCCTTTTCCTCCACCACCTGCAGTGGCTTTGATGATGACAGGATAACCCATGGATTCTGCAAGCTGAACTGCATCTTCTGCGTCCTTCACAATGCCTTTTGAACCCGGTACAATCGGAACGCCTGCTTCCCTCATGGTTTCACGAGCCACGTCTTTCGTACCCATCTTCGAGATCGCCTCTGGTGAAGGACCTATAAAGATGATGTTGCAATCGCGGCACAGGTCTGCAAAATCAGAGTTCTCGGCTAAAAATCCGTAACCAGGGTGAATGGCATCACAATCTGTCAGTTTTGCCACGCTAATGATGTTTGTGAAATTCAGGTAGCTGTCTTTCGATGCAGTCGGTCCGATGCAATAAGCTTCATCCGCTAATTGAACATGGAGTGCTTCTTTATCAGCTTCAGAATAAACGGCTACACTTTCGATGCCTAAATCTCGGCATGCACGTATAATACGTACCGCAATTTCTCCTCGATTGGCGATTAATACCTTTTTTATCATATCTATTTTCGCTCCTTATTCAGGTTTGACCAAGAATAACGGCTGTCCATATTCAACCAATTGACCGTCTTTTACTAAGATTTCTGTAATTTCACCTTTTATTTCCGCTTCAATCTCATTAAATAATTTCATCGCTTCTACGATACATACGACAGAGCTTTCATCGACTTTATCTCCAACTTTCACGTATGGACCTGCTTCCGGTGAAGAAGATTGATAGAACGTCCCTACCATAGGAGACGTGATTTTATGTAAGTTTGAATCTTCTGCTTTTGCTTGTGGACCTTCTTTTTCTTCTGTATTTACAGTAGGAGCTGCTTCCTGTACAGGCGCTGGAGCCTGCTGTACTGCTTGAGCTGCAGGTTTTACTTCCTCTACTGCCTGAACGACTTGTGGTTGCCCGGAAACTGTTACACCATTATTCTTTTTAAGTTTTATTTTCGAACCATCATGCTCGTATGTAAACTCATCAACACTAGAATGATCTACGAGTTTGATTATTTCACGAATTTCTTGAATTTTTAACACGGTTGACACCCCTCTTATAGTTTAAAAAATTATGACTAGCTACTAATATCATACGATAATACCTCGTATAAATTCAATATGCGATTCCTACCATTCCGTAAAGCGCACACAACCCTAGTCTCTATTCTAGACCTTTTTAGGAAAAAAATAAAATAATAGAAGAATTTTTTTGATTTCTGTTGGATCGTTTATGTGTGATGCAAGTCATTGCACTTCCTTTTTAAACAAAAAATAGCCACCTGAAGGTTCCCCTTCGGCGGCACTGGTTTACATGTTAATTTGTTGGCTGAAATTCTACTGCTACCGGTTTCATCTGACCAACTTCACTCATCACGAGGCGGATGATTTCATTCGCATCGGCTGTTGAGTGCTCCTTGTCGGATTTCACTGTAATTCGGATATTTTCACCGTTAGCTCTTACTAACGCATCTTCATAACCCATTGTTTTGATCATTGTTTCCAATACTGATTCTGTCATGGCCAACTCTCTTAAGTTCTCCATTTCCTCATAGGCAGCGCTTTTTTCCTCTGCTGATACATCAGCGTTCGCTACTTTCGCTTCCAGCTCTTCGCGAAGCTGTTCGCGTTGATCCAATACTTCAATTCTTAAAGCTTCGAACATTTCATTTCCAGCTGCGTCTGTTACGACTTCCACGTCAGACATGGTTTCCTTCCCATCTTCTTTCGCTTGCTCCTTTCCGTCCTTTTCTTCATATGCCATATCTGTCACTTGCTGTGTTGGAGAAGTAATGTAATAAACTGAAAGCACGATCACAAGACTCAACATCGTTAATAACCAAACTGTTTGTTTTTTTAATAACATCTATCATTTCCCCCTTATTTTTTGGGCAGAACCGATACCCTGTGACTTGGTACGTCTAATCCACGGGTAACAGCCTCTTTGATCCATTTTTTTATTTGTATATTATCGGCTCCTTTTGCTACAACAAGGACACCGCTGACTTTAGGTTTTTTTGTTTCTTTCACAATGGGAACTTCTTTCTCACCATCCCTCACGATGACCATTTCTTCCTCTTGTGATTTATCCTCAATCGATCTTTTTCCACCTGACTTATCTTCTTCAGCGGTCGTTTGTGACTGTGTGGATTCATTCTTTTCATACACTTTTGACTCTGTTGCCTCTACATTGACCACAACATGTACTTCGCTGACCCCAACAATTTGATCAAGTGCTTCTTTCAATTGGTTTTCGTATTGATCTTCGTACCCTCTCATAGACCCATCCGATTCCTTATGGCCGGATCCGAATGTCGCGACCTCTTCAGGTGCTCCTTCGTCTACTGATTTCGAGACCTCTAAGCTGCTATCCCTGCTCCAAAGATCACTGATTAGCATAAAGGCGACACCTACTAACAGAACAATGAGAAAATATTGAAACTTATTCCCTTTTTTATCCTTTGGCGGTGAATTGGAATTTTCCTTTGACAACCATTCCTTCAATGCGTTAAGCGGACCTTTACTAAAGTTCATTGGCTTCCCCAGTCCCCCCTTCAACTGTAATGATTATTTTGTCTGGTGTAAGATTCCATTGCTCGGCTAGTAAGGAGGCCATTTGGGACGTACTTTCTTCAGGGGTTTTCTTTCTCTGCTCAGCTCCCGTATCGATCTCCACGTTTTGAACAGTTTCAATCGTGGTGTTTTCTTGTTTATCTTTTACAACCACTGTAACTTCTGTGATACTATCCGGGACATTCTCCAGATCATCTGCTTTTACCACAACCTTCTCAATGACCTTACCGTGTTCATCCATCATCTCCTTTTCTACTTGTTGTTTCATTTGGACAGCCATCTGTTCTAAAATATATGCACGTTGTGAGGCTTGTATTTCTTTTTTCTTCATTTCTATTAAATTTTCTACTGAATTATTCTGTGAATTTCCATTTATATCAATTGACTCCATCACTGTACCAAAATCGGTTGACATTAATTTAAATAAAGGTGTAAGGATAATCGTGATTAACAATAAGCCGGTCACGATTTTTGCATATTTTTGCATGTTGGAACTAGGAAGAAGCATGTCAATGACGGTGGCTAAGAGAACAAAGATAATAATATTTGTAATCCAATCGGTGAGAAATGACATGACGGTACTCCTTCCTCTTTATCGCATCATCATCGTGATATTTCCTGCCGCGATGATGACGGTAAGACTCAAAAAGAACATAAAGGACACAATGGCAAGGGCCGCAAAGACATAAATCACACTTTTAGCAATGATATCGAGACATTCTATCACCGGTCCGCCACCTAGGGGTTGCAGGAGGGCGGCGGCTAATTTATAAATAAACGCAATCATGAGGATTTTGATTGCAGGAAAAGCTGCAATGATCAGAACAATGGCCACACCAGCGATTCCCACCGTGTTCTTTAAAAGAACGGAAGCGCTGATCACTGTATCCGTCGCATCTGTGAACATTCTGCCGATCACAGGTACAAAATTTCCAGTAACAAATTTCGCTGTTCGAATGGTAATCCCATCTGTCACCGCTGCCGTGGCTCCCTGCACGGATATAACACCAAGGAAAACGGTCATAAAGGCCCCTAATAACCCGATACTCCATGTTCGCAATAACTGTGCCAGTTGCGTCACTTTATAATGACTGGAAAGGGTACTTACGATACTTAATAGCGCAGCCAGAAATAGCAGGGGGAGAACGACATTTTGGATCAATAACCCGCTTGTGTTCATTAAAAAGATAATCACAGGATGGAAAAACGCTGCGGATACAACTCCTCCTGAGGCGGCAATAAGAGCTAACATCAGAGGTATGAGGGCAATGATGAAGTGAATCATAGTGGAAATGGCATCCCGGGTATAATCAATCGCCACGTGAAAACTATTAAGGGCGATGATGATCAACACCATGAACACAATGCTGTAAGCAACCTTGCTGACACTTCCTCCTTCGAACGCATTCTGCAGGGATTGAAGAAACATACTGAAAATCGTGAGCATAATCAGTGTTCCTAATAGCTTCCCATTCATCACAAGCTCCTGGAAGGCGAATTTGAAGATTCCACCAAACCATGCTTTAAAGGAAAACTCTTTTTCACCTTTGATAAAATCAACCAAACTGCCCTTTTGACTTTCAGGGAGATAGCCACCGTATTGATCCACTATACTGTTCCAGAATCCTTTTAATTCTTCGATTCCTAATTGATCTAACTGCTGATCAATCATTTGCTGTTGAATCGTCGAATCGGGCGGAATCTGTTCCTCCCCTTCTTCAGCTTGTCCACCGGATGCTCCTACGAAAAAAATGACAAGTGCTATGACGAGTATTCGATATATTTGCAACAATTTTTTCCACCTCTTAACGTTTCGCTTATCCAGTTGGGATCATGTTAATAATTGTTTCGATAATTACTGTTAGAATAGGTACCGCCATTGCTAAAATCAAGATTTTCCCTGCAAGCTCCACTTTCGCCGCAAGCGCTCCCTGTCCGGCATCTTTTGTAATGTGAGAAGCGAATTCCGCTATGTAGGCGATGCCGATAATTTTGAGAATGGTTTCTACATACACCATATTCACATTTGCATTCGCAGCAAGCTTCTCAATCATATGAATAATGGAGTATATTTGATCGATCAGAAATAAAAAAATTGAACATCCTACAAACACAATAAGCAAAAAAGCAAAATTTGGTTTCTGCTCTTTCACAATCAAAGCCAGAAAGGTCGCAACCAGTGCTATACCAACAATTTGAATGATTTCAATCGCGGACGCCCCCTCTAACCTTGATATAAGAAGACCGATTTAATCTTCTGGAACAGATCATCGACAATCGAGGCCACCATAAACAAAATATAGATGAACCCAAACAATGTAACCCACTGTGCATATTCTTTCTTCCCTACCTGATCTAAAATCGTATGCAAAAAGGCCACTACAATCCCCACCCCTGCGATCTTGAAAATAATATCCACATCAATTCCCATATTCATTTCCCTCCTGGTTTCTGAAAGCTGTTCTCGCAAGCGATTGGCATGTATAAAAGTATTGACCTATGAAGCATCGTTAGAGTAATAGGATGATCAATAATAAACCTGACAAAAACCCCAAGCTTTTCGTCATCTTTTCATATTTTCTCTGCTTTTCTATCGCCTCTGATTCTTCTCTTTCCAGGTGTGTTAACGCTAACTGAATATGCTTCTGCTGGGTCATCATGTCGTGTTTGCCCAGGTTTTCTCCAAATTGTTTCAGGATTTCGTATTCCCCTGTCTTAAAAGCCGTTAATTTCCAAATATCATTCAGGCTTTCCTCCCACGCTTTCTTCACTGATATCTCCTGCTCCGTTAATTTCTTTGAGAACGTTTCAAAGAACCATGAAACAGGTTTTTGCAGCTGCTTGGAAATCTTTCTGGTTGCTTCATGCAAAGGGGTATGGCTGTACGTAATTTCTGCTTCCAATGACTGAAGGGCCACCTTCAACAACCGAAGCTGCCTTGGTCTTTCCGTTAAATATTTTGCCGCTTCGAAACCTGCCCAGGAAGTAGAAAGCAGGATAAAAACAGCACCGATTAGTTTAATCATTTATGTCACACCCGCTTTTTTCAGAAGAGATTGACCGTGTTCATTCCACACCTCATGAACTTTACCAGGCTCATCCCCTCTCCTTAATTCAACAAACCGCTCAATGGTTTGAAGATTCACAATGTCCTTGATAACTGGTCTCTTCGCTACTTCACCAAATGTATATCCATGAGTCGTCATCACAAGGGTAATACCGGCATTAACGGCTTCCTGGATAGCTTGACCATCTTCCACGCGACCAATCTCATCCACAATCAGGACGTCTGGACTCATGGAGCGGATCAGCATCATCATCCCTTCAGCCTTCGGACATGCATCCAGCACGTCCACTCTCGGTCCAAACATCAGCTGAGGAATTCCGTTTACACAGCCGGCAATTTCGGACCGTTCATCGACAATCCCTACTTTAAAAGGGGGGATATTTTTTTCAGGAACGCCCGTCGAAATCATACGTGCGAGATCTCTAAGCAAAGTCGTCTTCCCTGTTTGAGGTGAGCCGATAATCATCGTATGCTTCCATCCGGCATCATAAACATATGGAAAAATAGAATCAGATATGCCAAGCTTTTGTCTTGCAATCCGAATGTTAAAGGAGGACAGATTTCGGATTCCTTTTACCACACCGCCTTCTAGAATCACCTTTCCTGCAAGGCCAACACGATGTCCGCCTTCTATTGTGATATATCCTCTCTTCAGTTCCTCTTCTAATGTATAAAACGAATGCCGGGATAGTTTGTTAATGAGCTGTTCGCTATCTTCCTCGGTAACGGTATAAGAAAGAAAATATGGCTTCCCCCTGGCCGTGACCTCCAACACACGGTTGGTACGAACCCTAATTTCTTCAATTCGGTCAATAAGGTCTTGTGGAAGGGTCAGGACTTTGTCAGAAATAGTGCTGGGTAGTAAGGCTAGAACTTCTTGCATATAGGTACCTCCTAATCTTGTTCCACTTCGGAATGTAGGAAGACGATAAATGAACCTTCGTACATGCTTCCCGATAATACAATGTATTCTAGTAGCATGAGATTATGACAGTAGAGTTGGAAGATTTGTGGTGGGTATTGGGAGCTTTGGTTTGGAGTGAGGGGGATGTCGAATTCCGACCAATGGCAGATAAACCAATACATAGCGCGACAAAGACCCCATCGCCGCAAATAAAAAAAGCCTGAACGAGAGTAATCCCGATCAGGCTTTTCACATTATTTATCCACGTGATACGTAAGATCCGTCCGTTGTATTAATGATTAATGTGTCTCCTTCGTTGACGAAGAACGGTACGTTAACCACTAATCCTGTTTCCACTGTAGCAGGTTTTGAACCACCGGAAGCTGTATCGCCTTTAATGCCCGGTTCTGTTTCAGTTACTTTTAATTCAACTGAGTTAGGAAGCTCTACTCCAAGAGTTTCTCCTCCGTACATCATGATGGACACTTCCATGTTTTCTTTCAGATATTTCAATTCATATTCGATGGAAGAAGCAGGAAGTTCGATTTGATCGTAGCTCTCATTGTCCATGAATACATGCATGTCACCATTAGCATACAGGTATTGCATTTTACGGTTATCGATTTGAGCTTTTCCTACTTTTTCTCCTGCACGGAACGTTTTTTCCTGGATGGCACCTGTGCGCAGGTTACGAAGTTTAGAGCGAACGAATGCTGCCCCTTTACCTGGTTTAACGTGTTGGAAATCGATTACTCGCCAAATCCCGTTATCGACTTCAATCGTCAAACCTGTACGAAAATCATTTACTGAAATCATATTTATTTCCTCCTATTGTCTAGTAGACCTGTCTTTAGGACTACAATGGTAGAATGATTAGATCTTTTGTAGAATGTGTCAGTGTTTCATTGGAATCTTCTGTTATGAGTGTATCATCTTCAATACGAACACCGCCAACACCTGGAACATAGACACCCGGTTCAACCGTTACGATCATTCCAGGCTCCAGTACCACATCGGAACGGGAGGACAATCCTGGTCCTTCATGGACTTCAAGGCCGATTCCGTGTCCCAGTGAATGTCCGAAATACTCTCCATAACCCTTTTCTGTTATGTAATCACGTGCAATAGCATCTGCTTCTTTACCTGTCATACCAGGCTTGATTTTTTCCATGGCCAGAAGCTGTGATTGTAGAACGACGTCATAGATCTCTTTCAATTTCTCACTTGGTTCTCCTACAGATAAGGTACGTGTCATATCGGAGCAATATCCTTTATAGTATGCACCATAATCCAACGTTACAAAATCACCTTTTTCAATAACTTTATCGCTGGCAACCCCATGAGGAAGTGCAGAACGATTACCTGAAGCAACGATGATATCAAAAGATGAAGATGTCGCTCCCGCTTTTCTCATGAAGAATTCTAATTCATTGGAAACTTCTAACTCTGTCACACCCGGTTTAATAAAATCTAATATATGCTTAAATGCTGCATCGGCAATATCCGCCGCATCCTTAATTATCTTAAGCTCTTCAGGTGTCTTAATCAAGCGTAACTTTTCTACCAGCCCGGATACCGGTACAAGTTCTGCTTCAAGCACTTCACGATAGCTATCATACGCACTAAATGTCATGTAGTTCTTCTCGAAGCCCAATTTATTAATCCCCAGGTTTTTCACTTGTTTCGCTACTTCCTCATGGATGGGTCCAGTATGCTGGACGATTTCAAAATCGGCAGCCTGCTCGGTTGCTTGCTCGATGTAACGGAAATCTGTTATGAATAACGCTTTATCTTTAGAAATCAGAACAACGCCTGATGAACCAGTAAAGTTTGTCATGTACCGACGGTTGTAGGTACTTGTAAGTAAGATCCCGTCAAGTTCGTTTTCTGAAAAAGTCTCTCTTAATCGTTCAATTTTCATCCAATTCCACTCCCTTAATGTTCTTTATGATCGCTTGTAAAGCCAATTCGTAACCAAACAGTCCAAATCCAACGATCTGGCCAACCGTTTCAGCTGCAACGACAGATTGATGTCTAAACGCTTCCCGGGCATGTATATTTGATATATGCACTTCCACTACCGGTACTGATACCGAAGCCACTGCATCTCTAATCGCATAGCTGTAGTGTGTAAAAGCACCGGGATTCAGGATGATTCCCCCATATCCTTCATCCTCTGCCTTGTGTATGTAATCAATCATATCCCCTTCATGGTTCGATTGAGCTGAAAAGAGTTGAAAGCCTTCACCTTCTGCTTGTTTCGAAAGCTTCCCCTCAAGTTGCAGCAAGGTAACATGTCCATAAATATCAGGTTCACGCTTCCCCAGCCTATTTAAGTTAGGACCATTTAAAAGCAAGATTTTCATCATATATAAACCCCTAAAAAAATAGAATGTTCATCATGAACATTCTAACACAAACCTTATTCCTATACCTACATAATTGTCTGATAATGAGGATTTGTTAATGTGAAACTTCCCCTGATTTTTCTTTCTCATTCTGATGTCTCAATTCATTTTCTTCATAAGAAATCGAATAGCCGATAAATACGCCATACAAAATATACAGGCAGAAGGTTGTGATCAAAGTGTGATAATCAATGGATGTAAAGGATTCAATGCTCGGGAAGAGCGGATTGAGCAGTAAAAAGAATGCTAAGTATAACGCTACGCCGTAGGCAGCCCCAACCCACATAGACTTGAATTTTCGTAATAAACCATAATAAATGAGAGCCACACCTATAGAAATCACTCCGTAAGCCACTATGGAAAGAACGATACCAATCCATTTGTCCACCCAGTCACCAACCGCCCACGGCTCAAATATTATATTTGGCTCGATTTTCGTAAAGGAAAAAAAGTAACAAATGTAGGCAATTGAACTCCATAACATCCCACCTATAAAGCCCGTCACTACAACCATCGCCATGAACGATAGTGGTTTTTCACTATGATTCTGCTCTAAACGTGGATTCTCCTTGCTTTCTTCTGTTCCATCCTGAATCTTTTCATGTTGTCCCTTTTGTTCAGCCATCTGTAACACCTCCATTCGTAGTATGTCCCATTGATTTAAACATTTGCATGGATTTACTTATTTTTCATCTGTGAATGATGAGGGAATATGGTTGATAAAACCTATCTCTAGTCCTTTGATTCATTTTTTAGTAAAATAGATAATATCTTTCCAAGTTTCAGAAAAATAACTCCAGCAATATTTACAGAAAATCGATAACTAATATGGTTAAATAACAAGGAAATTGTCTAGAATAATAGTATAGATATGTATAATGGATTGTATTGTAAGGAGGTGGCTTTGTTGAACGCTCGTAATATCTTTGTTATCACATTAATATTGTTAGCTATTGTTGGGCTCTTAACTTCCCTATTCGGAAATCCTTTAGGGCTAGTAAAGCAATTACTTGTTACAGCAGCTGTGGTAGGAATTATCTACTTCATTTACCGAAGATGGTTCAGCGGGAGGCGGGCTGGTAATAGTAATGAACAGAGAGCGTTTCTTAAAGCAGCCAAACAATCAAAGAGGCGGCATAAGAAAAAGACTCCAAGCAAGCCTCAAGTATCAAACGCCTCAAAGAAACGTTCGATACGAAAGAAATCCAATGCCAACCTTACCGTAATTGAAGGAAAAAAGAATAAGAAAAACAATCGAGCCTCATTTTAGGAGCTCGATTGTTTTATTAATACGGCCATTTTTGTAAAAATGCTTCTGCTTTTGATTTTCCGTATTGGATGAGCTCTGCTCTTTTTTCCGGCGTTAATCCGAATTCGGTCGTGAGCACACCTTCAGTCGGAATAAAGATGATGTTTTTTTCAAGTTTTCTGGAAATGTATCTTGAATCATGTGCATCTTTCATCGTAGTAAAGAGGGCTTCATACATATCAATTGCATTTCTGATTTGTTTTTTTGGCTTTCCAACTAGATCGTGACTTAACTTCACCCCGATGACCGGTCTTACCTTTTTCAAATTTTCCCGATCAAAAAGCCAAATAGGAAAGTTACTGAGCACCCCACCATCCACCATGAAACTTATTCCTTCTAAAGATCGCAGCTTTACAGGTTCGAAGAAGTAAGGAAGACTCGCACTCATTCGTATCGCCCTGGCAACAGGAAAGGTTTCTTTCGCTATGCCATACTTCTCAAGATCATCTGGAAGAACCAATAATCTGCCATTCGATAAATCTGAAGCGATGACCCGGAGTGAATTTGGTGGTAAATCGGCAAACGTATAAATCCCTCTTGCTTTCAGCTTCTCTTCCACCCAGGATTCAAGTGCCACTCCTTTATATAAGCCTAAACGATAGTAAACCCGAAACCATTTTATAATAGGGAGAGAGATGATCGCGTTTGAGTCCAGCAATTTACTAATTTCAATATCATCCATGATTTTGAGGAGCTCCCTGCTCGAATAACCGGCAGCAATAAATGCTGCAATCACCGCTCCGGCACTTGTTCCTGCGAGCCTTTTAAATTTGTAGCCCTTCTCCTCTAATGCTTGATATGCCCCAATCAACGCGAGCCCCTTTATGCCTCCACCTGAAAAAACACCATCGATGTCCAAAGGCCCCACTCCTTCAATGTCTATTACTACATCTTTAATTCACCATGAAGGGTTTTAGACTAAAAAAATAGGAAGGGAACAAGTCCCCTCCTCATTTTCTTCACTTATAGACCGCATTTCAGCTGAGCGCCGCAGTTTGTACAAGTATTACAGCCACCCATATCTTTTACCGTCCCTTTACGGCAGACCGGACACGTATTCCCGACTTCAGAACCAATGGTCACGTCAGTTGAACGTACGTCCTGAATCGTATCAACTAATACGATCGGCTTTTTCGATGTAGGAATGTCTTTTTGTTCCTGTTCGTCCTCTTCATCAAAGCTGTTTTCTTCTGCCTTGAGAGTAAGAACTTGTGAATCACGACTTCCATCAACGTAGACGGTTCCACCTTTTGCTCCACCTTTATAAAGTCGCTCATACACTTTTTCTACCTGCTCAACCGTATAACCACGAGGGGCATTAACCGTTTTCGAAATTGAGCTGTCAATCCAATTCTGAATCACACATTGGACATCGGCATGTGCTTGTGGCGCCAAACTCATGGAAGAAACAAACCATTCTGGAAGATTGTCAGCATCTGCATCCGGATTTCTCTTCAAGTAATCCTCAACAATATCCGCTTTCACTTCAATGAACTTACCAAGACGTCCACTTCTGTAATATGTGAATGAGAAATAAGGTTCAAGGCCAGTAGATACTCCAACCATCGTACCTGTTGAGCCAGTTGGGGCAACGGTCAATAGATGAGAGTTTCGAATCCCGAACTGTTGAATGTCGTCCCGTACATCCTCAGGCATTTTCTTCATAAAACCTGTTTCCACAAACGCTTTTCGTAAAGCTTTCGTTTCTTCGTCGGTGCTTCCAGTAAGGAATGGGAAACTTCCTTTTTCCTTGGATAATTCAACGGATGCACGATAAGCCGTTGTTGCGATGACTTCAAATACTTCATCCACAAGTCTGTTGCCTTCTTCAGAACCGTATTCTTTTTCACAGTAAATCAATAAGTCTGCAAGACCCATTACCCCAAGGCCAACACGTCGCTCACCAAGGGCCTGCTTTTTGTTTTCTTCGAGGAAGTACGGAGTCGCATCGATGACATTGTCCTGCATGCGCACACCCACTTCAACGGTACGCTTCAATTTTTCAAAATCAACGGTTTTCGTCTCTTTATTGGCAAACTGAGCAAGGTTGACAGCTGCCAGGTTACACACGGAATATGGAGCAAGAGGTTGTTCACCACATGGGTTCGTAGCAACTACCTTTTGACCATATGCCTTCGCATTCGTCATATCATTCGCGTTATCAATAAAGAAGATTCCAGGCTCCGCAGAGTATGTTGCACAAACGTTGATAAGGTTCCAAAGCTCTTTCGCTTTGATCTTACGATAAGTACGCACTTTGTAGCCAAGCTTTTCCCACTCACGGACATCACCCACGTTGTGCCATTCTTCATTATAGATTTTCATTTGCTCTTCGTTATAAGTTTCCACATCAGGGAAGCGCAGTTCATATTCACGGTCGTTTTCAACGGCTTCCATAAAGTCGCTTGTCAGGCAAACCGAGATATTCGCACCTGTCAGGAATTCTGAATTATGGACGCTGTACGTACCGCCTGTACGGAGCTTTTCTTCTGCATTCTTAAGGATTTTCGCATCAAATCCACCGTAGCCAGGGATTTGTCTATAATTTAGGATACCTTGATACATCGCTTCCTCTTGTTCTGTCAGAGGTGTGAATTTCAACTTATCCTGTGCTGCTTTTTTAATCGTTTCATCTTCTGTATTTTCAAGAAGATAACGTAAAATACGCGGATTTTGCATTTTAGAAATAATGAATTCGATAATATCGGGATGCCAATCTGAAAGCATGATCATTTGTGCCCCACGTCTTGATCCACCCTGCTCAACCAAATGAGTCAATTTAGCGATGTCATCCAGCCAGGAAACTGAACCGGAGGATTTACCGTTCACACCTTTAGCCAGGGTATTTCTCGGACGAAGAGTCGATCCGTTCGTTCCGACACCCCCGCCTCGGCTCATAATCTCCATCACCTGCTTGCGATGTTCCGAAATTCCTTCACGAGAATCCTGTACGAAAGGCATCACGTAGCAGTTGAAGTACGTTACGTCCGTGCCTGCACCCGCTCCGTAAAGCACTCGTCCGGCAGGAACAAAATGCAGGTTCACCAATTCATGATAGAACTTTTCAAACCAAACTTGTCTCTTTTCAGGAGTTTCTTCCACTTCTGCCAAGCCTGTTGCGTTACGCTTCGCAATTTGTTCGTAGTAGACTTCCAGTGGCTTTTCGATTACATCAAGTGTTCTTGAGACGATACCCGTTTCCATTTCTTCCGGCTTGTCGATGGCACTTCTGTACTCTTCTTCGATCCAAACATCTGCTTTCTTCGTTTCCCAGTCGATGCTCGAAATATAACCTAATCCTCTTGCAGGGAATTTAGGATCTTCTTTTATGGTGAGGACCACGAAATCCCCTTCAGAAAGAGTGATCTTTTCCGTGTCCTTGAAAGAATAGCGATCAATCATGACAAGACGGGATACACCTTTGTGTGTAGTATTCATATCTGGGGTTATGGGATGTACTTGAGGAAATAATCCGATATCCTGATTTAATCTTTCGATGTTTAATTTCATTGTGTTTTTCGACGCAACAGTCATAAAGACAACTCCTTCTATCTCAAATCATTCATTTGTTTGTTGTTTACTTTGATGTCTAATATCAAGTTATACGATATCATAGCTCTATTAGAAAAGCAATAAATAAACACAACATATAGTGTGTAAAAAATTATTCGACACACCACATATTGTGTTTCTGGTCAATAGGTCATTTGTTTGTCAAACGGATAATAAGCCAATAAAAATAGAAAACAGGAGGAAATAATAGAAAATCATATAATACTCCGACCATTTCTATTAATTTAGAACTTGATATAAATCCAAGTGGCGTAATAGTTGGTAAAATAGGAAAAAAGCGACAAACATCGCTTTTATTCTACAAAAAAATTTTTTAACGCTTAAAATTCCAGTCATCTGATTCGTAACGGGTACCGGCAAGATCTACAACATATTGTGTTTCCTCTTTAGAAAGTTCATATGGTTCCAGGTGGATATTCAATCCTTCTTCAAAACCTTTTTTGAACGCTTCCTTGGCCATATCCATGGTGACCGTTTCAGAACTGATTTCGTTCATCGCGACAGCCTTGCTTTTAAATGCCCGCTGCATACGCTCTTTCACCCGGTCAGATGGATAGTTAAACAGACTGAACAGCTTATCCTCGTCAAGATCCAATAGAATGGAACCGTGTTGAAGGATGACACCTTTTTGACGCGTCTGGGCACTGCCCGCTACTTTCCTTCCTTCTACCACCAGCTCATACCAGCTAGGGGCATCAAAACAAACAGCCGAACGTGGATTTTTCAACCCTTCCCGCTCTTCTGCTGTTTTCGGAACAGCAAAATAGGCTTCGAGTCCAAGTCCTTGAAATCCTTTTAAGATCCCTTCAGAAATCACTCGGTATGCTTCTGTAACGGTTTTAGGCATTTCTGGGTGCTCTTCTGAAACAATGACACTGTACGTTAATTCATGTTCATGCAGAACTCCTCTGCCTCCTGTCGGTCTTCTGACAAAGCCAAGTTGGTGCTCTTTTACTGCGTCAAGATTGATTTCCTTTTCTACCTTTTGGAAGTAACCGATCGAGAGCGTCGCGGGATCCCAGCCATAAAACCTGATTGTGGGAGGAATCTTTCCCTCGCTATGCCAATCCAGTAGCGCCTCATCAAGGGCCATATTATAAGAAGGGGAACAATTCCCTGAGTCAATGAATCTCCATGTTTCTTTTTTCATGCATCATACCTCATTTGCGTCTTCTCTTTGTATTTTGTTATGTAAAAAACCAACTTCATTTAAGTCCGTTACTAGTCTATCAAATCCAAAAGAAAAAACAAAGAAAAACAGATTGGAAAGTGTTTGCTGTAAAATAATAAATTTGTTTTGATTCTCAGGGCTTTCATGAATATAATAGAAGTTAGCGCATTTGTAGAAAGGAGCATGAATGATGGAAGGATTATATATTCTTTTAGTCGTACTTGGTGGAATCATTGTTTATTCACTCTTTACGTTCTTCTATCAAAAGAGAATTGTGAATACTTTGACTGAAGAAGAATTTCGAGCAGGATATCGTAAAGCTCAGTTGATAGATGTTCGTGAAGCGAATGAATTTGAAAACGGTCACGTACTTGGCGCACGAAATATCCCCCTCTCACAAATTAAAATGAGACAAAAGGAAATCCGTGCCGACCAACCCGTATACCTTTATTGCCAAAGCGGACTACGCAGCGGAAGAGCAGCTCAAATGCTTCACCGCAAAGGGTACCGAGATCTTCACCAATTGCAAGGTGGCTTTAAAAAGTGGACAGGTAAAGTAAAACATAAAAAATAATGTGAAAGGATTGCCTTTGGGGCGATCCTTTTTTAATTGGTGAGAGTGGTGGAGGGATTGGAGTTGGTAGTTCTAATGATATTGTGCATAACTCAATTAACAAATGGGATTAAACTGGATTCCCTATCACTTCCGTTGGATTACTTACCATCACGACCGTATTCCGCACCTATTCTGCTGAGTGATCGACCTTATCTGCTTGATTACTTGTCTTTCTATCATGATGATCCCTTTAATCGATCGAATCCCCTCTTTTTTCAATTGAAATACACGTGACACACCACAAACACCTCCACCCACTTCCCTTACTACAAAGGTCCGTCCCTCAAAAATATCCCCGCAGCGATTGGCTGCGGGGATTTCCTATTTCATATTCTTTAGCTTTCTTTTGTATAAAGCAGTACTGGTTTTCTTGCCGCGAGTGTTTCGTCCATGCGTTTGACGATGGTTGTGTGAGGTGCTTCCTGGACGATTTCAGGTGTTTCTTCTGCTTCTTTGGCAATCTGGATCATGGCATCAATGAAGGAATCAAGTGTTTCTTTCGATTCTGTTTCGGTTGGCTCGATCATCATGCATTCTTCCACATTTAATGGGAAGTAAATGGTTGGTGGATGGTATCCGAAGTCCAATAGACGCTTAGCAATATCCAAAGTACGGACGCCAAGCTTCTTCTGGCGTCTTCCACTGATCACAAATTCATGCTTACAATGACGATCGTATGGAAGGTCAAAGTGAGGAGCCAGGCGGCGCATCATGTAATTTGCATTCAGGACTGCGTTTTCGGTAACGGCTCTCAGCCCGTCCGGACCCATCGTTCTGATGTAAGTATAAGCACGCACGTTGATTCCAAAGTTCCCATAGTAAGGTTTTACACGGCCAATGGAATCAGGGCGGTTGTAATCGAACTCGAATTTATCATCATTTTTCACCAGGACCGGCTTTGGAAGATATTTAATCAAGTCTTCCTTCACTCCGACAGGACCGCTTCCCGGACCACCGCCTCCGTGAGGGCCTGTAAACGTCTTATGAAGATTTAAATGCACGACATCAAATCCCATATCCCCCGGTCTGGCTTTTGATAATACGGCATTTAAATTGGCACCATCATAATACAGCTTCCCGCCTGCTTCATGAATGATTGCAGCCATTTCCAGAATGTTTTCTTCAAATAATCCAAGAGTGTTCGGGTTGGTCAGCATCAAGGCTGCTGTATCATCTCCAACTACACGCTTCAGATCCTCCAAATCAACTAAACCATTCTCGTTTGATTTTACCGTTACCGTTTCGAAACCTGCTACAGTCGCACTGGCAGGGTTCGTTCCATGAGCTGAATCCGGTACGATGACCTTCGTACGGTGAGTGTCGCCATTTGCTTCATGGTAAGCACGGATCATCATAAGACCCGTCCACTCTCCATGAGCACCGGCAGCAGGTTGAAGGGTCACTTCATCCATGCCCGTGATCTCTTTCAAATGCTCCTGAAGATCATACATCAGTTCAAGGGCACCTTGAACGCTTTCCGCTTCCTGGAGAGGATTGATATGAGCGAAACCATTCAATCGTGCCACGTTTTCATTCACCTTCGGATTGTACTTCATCGTACAAGACCCTAATGGATAGAAACCGGAATCCACGCCATGATTACGTTTTGATAACGCCGTATAATGGCGCATGATATCAAGTTCAGATACCTCTGGAAGCTCTGGTTCTTCCGAACGGATATAATCCGATGGAATGAGATCCGATAATTCCACATGTGGTACATCCATTTCAGGTAAGCTATAGCCGACACGGCCTTCTTTAGATAATTCAAAGATAAGAGGTTGATCTTGCTTATTCATGACAATCCCCCAATTCTGCTACGAATGCGTCAATTTCTTCTTTGCTGCGAAGTTCAGTAACAGCCACTAGCATGTACTGTGATAAGCTGTCATCCATTAATCCTAAATCGTATCCACCGATCATTTCTTTACTCAGAAGCTTTTGATTGATTTCTCTAACAGGCATATTTACCTTTACGACAAACTCATTGAATGATGGTCCTTCAAATGCAATGGAGAACCCTTTTGCTTTAAAGGCTTCTTTTGCATAATGTGCTTTTTGGATATTCTGAAGTGCCATTTCTTTGACGCCTTGTTTTCCTAGAGCCGTCATGGCGACAGACGCAGCGAGTGCATTTAATGCCTGGTTTGAACAAATATTCGACGTGGCTTTATCTCGACGGATATGCTGTTCACGTGCTTGAAGAGTCAGAACAAATCCTCTGATTCCATCTTCATCAACCGTTTGACCAACAAGACGGCCTGGAACTTTACGCATAAGCTTTTTGTTAACGGCGAAGTATCCACAGTGCGGTCCACCGAATGCACTTGGAATACCAAATGGCTGTGCATCACCAATGACGATATCTGCTCCTAATTGTCCAGGAGGAGTAAGCGCTCCTAGTGCAAGCGGGTTTGAAGAAACCACGAACATCGCTTTTTGGGCATGAGTCACTTCTTCGATGGCTTTTAGTTCTTCTACCCGGCCGAAGAAGTTAGGATATTGAACGACTACCGCTGCAATATCATTATTCATTAATTGCTTAAGTTCTTCCACATCCGTAACACCGTTATTGTGCGGGATTTCTACCACTTCTATATACTGACCTTTTGCATAAGATCGTAAAACATCACGTGATTCGGGATGTACGGTACTTGAAACCAGTACCTTTTTCCGACGGGTCTGCCCTGCACTCAGCATAGCTGCTTCTGCAAGAGCTGTTCCTCCATCGTACATGGAAGAATTGGCTACATCCATGCCGGTCAGCTCACAAATCATCGTTTGGAATTCAAAAATCGCTTGAAGTTCTCCTTGCGAGATTTCCGGCTGATAAGGTGTATAAGCTGTATAAAATTCTGAGCGTGATAATACATGATCCACAATGATCGGCATGTAGTGGTCGTATACTCCAGCCCCTAAAAAGGATGAATGACTTTTTAGGTCAGCATTCTTCGCTGCCATTTTGGTCAGTTCCTTTACCAATTCCGTTTCTGACTTCGCCTCTTTGATTTTGTAATCCCCTTTGAAACGAACCTTCTCGGGAATATCTTCAAATAGATCGTTAACGTTGTCTACTCCTATGCTGTCTAACATTTCCCTTTGATCCTGCTCTGTCATCGGTAAATAACGATGTTTCATGACCGTCATTCCTCCCCTATTTCTTTGGTCTTTTATAGAATGGTGTGGCTACTACTTTCGCTTTTAACTTTTTCCCTCTGATTTCAACCAGTACTTCCGTATCTAAAGAAGTAAACTCTTTATCGAGTAATGCTAATCCAACATTTTTCTTTAATGTCGGCGATTGTGTACCGGTTGTGACTTCCCCTATTTCTTCTTCACCGGAAAACACTTTATAGCCATGACGTGGAATTCCGCGATCAATCATTTCAATCCCGACGATTTTTCTTGAGGCGCCTTCATCTTTTTGTTGTTTCAGCACTTCCTGACCATTAAATGGAACCTCTTTATTCACTTTTACGGCGAATCCAATCCCTGCTTCGATCGGAGTGATCGATTGAGATAATTCTTGTCCGTAAAGTGCAAGATTCGCTTCAAAACGCAATGTATCACGTGCACCAAGTCCGCATGGAAGTACACCATGCTCCTTGCCCGCAGCTAAGATCGCCTTCCAGATTGCAGCCGCATCACCTGCATCACAGTAAATCTCAAATCCGTCTTCACCTGTGTATCCGGTACGTGAAACAAGTGCAAGCTTACCATCTATGTTCACTTCGGTCTGAAATTTAAAAAATCCGATATCGCTTAGTGAATCTTCGTCTGTAAGCTTTTGTAAAACCTGTTCAGCAAGTGGACCTTGAAGTGCCAATTGAGCCATATGTTCAGAGATGTTGTTGATTTCAACGCCATCGACTTCATGTTCTTTCAGCCACTGAAAATCTTTATCTATATTTGCCGCATTAACAACGAGCAAATAATCATTATCTTTTATTTTATAAACTAATAAGTCATCGACCGTCCCACCGTTTTCGTAGCACATAGCCGTATACTGAGCTCCTCCATCTTTTACTTTGGAGACATCATTTGTCATCATTCTTTGTAAGTAGTCAAGAGCCCCTTCACCCTTCACTTCAATTTCTCCCATATGAGAAACGTCAAATAGTCCTGCCCGGGATCGTACCGCTTCATGTTCTTCTTTAATACTTGAGAATTGCACTGGTAAAGCCCAGCCACCGAAGTCGATGGTCTTTCCTCCATACTCTTTGTACACTTCGTATAAAGGTGTTTGTTTTAACTCTGACATGACTTTTCCCCCTTTATCTTCCTTACATGCATAATCCTTAACCAAGTTTTATCCCATGAAAAAAGGACAGAAAAACCCCTTTTCATAAAGAAGTTTTCTCTGTCCTTGCACCTGAAAGTTTACCGAAGAACGGCTTTCCCCTTTGGTGGTTTCCGGTACGGAAACACTCTCCAGAGTTGCGTCCAACAAGAGTCTTTTTGCCTGAGAGATTCACACTTAAATGTGCTTGCTCCTTCGGCGCTGTATGCACAGTCTCTCCCCTTGTTATCATTCGCCAATATTCCTTGAAACATTTGGTCATACTAGAAATATACAGAAGAAATGTTGTAAATGTGAATGTTCGGATTTTCGAGTTTTTTAAACATTAGAAAATCTAATTTCATCCTACCATTAAATACGAGGATTGAGCAATCATTTTTATTAGAAATAAGGAGATGTTTTTCAGATGAATGTTGAGGTTATATTTGATGAAGAATGGGGAGAGGGTCTCGAGAATTTAATTGATAACGATGGCCCATGGGGAAATTGGGAGCTTTATAAGCTGGCCATCGAATTTGAACATCATCTTGCAATTCCGAACTTTGAAGGCCTGCAAGCACCAAAACATTTGGCAAATGTCACTCCGCTCCCCCATCAGCTTGAAGCAGCAAAGCAGGTTGTTGAAACGATGAACGGAAAAGCGATCCTTGCAGACGAGGTCGGATTAGGTAAAACCATTGAAGCAGGAATAATATTGAAAGAATACATGATTAGAGGATTAGTGAAGAAAGTATTAATATTGGTTCCCGCTTCCCTTGTCTCTCAATGGGCCTATGAATTAAACAGTAAGTTTTTCATCCCGGCTGTTCCACAACGAAAAAGTTACGTTTGGGATCAGTGCGATATTGTCGTTTCATCCATGGATACGGCTAAGCGAAGCCCTCATCGGGAAAAAGTGTATGAACAGGACTATGATTTGGTAATTATTGATGAAGCTCACAAACTAAAAAATCATAAAACAAAAAACTATGAATTTGTCCAGAACCTAAAGAAGAAATTCTGCTTACTGCTGACAGCGACACCTATCCAAAATCGTGTCGAAGAGATTTTCCATCTAGTTTCTCTCCTTAAGCCTGGACACCTCGGAAATGAAACCGGGTTTTCTGACAGATATAAAAAGGGGGACCGTACTCTTCAAGAGGATGAACATTTAAAAAGTCTCATTAACAAAGTGATGATTCGTAATAGACGCAGCGATACGGGTATAGAATGGACAAAACGGCACGTAAAGACTGTCTTAATCGATTTTAACGAAGCTGAAAGAGATTTATATAACAGCATCGATTTGCTTAGGGGGAACTATGATGACTGGGCTAATTCAAGCTCCTTCTCTCTATTAACACTTCAAAGAGAAGCATGCAGCTCTCGTGAAGCAGTATTTTATACTCTCAAAAACATGCTTGAGAAGAAGGAAGCTCCGACGGCTGGTTTTGAGAATACTATTGGCACTCTGATGAAAAAAGTAGAAAACGTGACAATGAACTCCAAGGCTCAGAAAGCACTGGAAATCGTCCAATCGATCAATGATAAAGTGATTATATTTACAGAGTACCGGGCGACACAGCTCTATCTGCAATGGTTCTTAAAACAGCATGGAATAAGCTCTGTACCTTTCCGAGGTGGATTTAAACGGGGGAAAAAGGATTGGATGCGGGAACTCTTTCAAAAGCATGCACAGGTGCTAATTGCTACTGAGGCCGGAGGGGAAGGAATCAACCTCCAATTCTGCCATCATGTGATCAACTTTGACCTGCCATGGAATCCTATGAGGTTAGAGCAGCGAATAGGTCGTGTCCACCGTCTTGGACAGACAGAGGATGTTCACATCTACAATTTCGCTACCAGAAACACGGTCGAAGAACATATATTAAAGCTTCTTTATGAAAAAATTAATCTCTTTGAACGAGTAATCGGACAATTGGATGAAATCCTGACCCGCCTGGATTTCCGTGACATCGAAGAGCATGTAACCGATATTCTTTCTTCATCCAGAACGGAAGGGGAAATGAAGATTAAAATGGAGAATTTAACGAGTATGATTCAATTTGCCGAACAATTAAAGGAGGAGAAATCAAATGCAGCAGCACGAAATTCATCAATTTCTTGAGAGATACTTCGTGGCTAATGGATGTGACCTGGTTGCGAACGGAGACGGTCATATGACCGTCCAGCTCACGATTGATTTGGATAAGGAACTGATGAACCGCCCTTTCTACTGGCACTACCTTGAGAAAACGGGAGGTATTCCAAATCCGATGACATTATCCCTTATAACGAATCCGGATAAAGCACCTGAAGAATTAAAAGGAGAACCTATTCACTTTGGTTCTCCGCGGTTACACCAAATCTTCCATTCAACACGAAATTTAGCAGGGTATATTCGCTTATATGAAAACCGGCTCACACCGAGTGGTCAGCAAACGCCTCTACATCCATGGCTCGGTTTGAATATCAAAATTTCGTATCAATCTAACCGAAAGAAAGACAGCATTAGAAGCATCGGATTAAACCTGATTAATGGCGTCATTCAGGAAAACTTTCATACATCATTGATGTCCAGAAACCTGACACCTAAAATTCCTGATTTCTCATTCACATTGACACCGATCATTAAACCGAAAAGCGGAGTGAACCGCATTCAGACTTTCCTGTATGAAGAAATCAAAGAAGAACCTATTGAATGGGCTGAGCAGGCACGAAAGACGTGGGAGGAAGATTTACAATTATTGAATCACTTTTATGGAGGTCAAGAAGAAAAGCCCGAATCCTATTTCCTGGAACAACAAGCATTGAAAGAGCAGTATGAACCTAAGATATCCATTGATATCATCAATGGCGGGATTTTTTATTTACAGCATTCTAATTAATCATAATCGGAGTAAGCGGATTTCCCTTACTCCATATTCATCACATAAAAAACGACTGCCCATAAGGCAGCCTCAGCTTGTAGACAAAGTCTAAAAATTAGACCAAGTCTACAAGCTTTTTTTGTATAATGGAATGGAATCGATATTTTTGTGGGGGATATAAAATGTTATCAAAACACGTTGAGGATGGAAGAAATCAAATTGAAATGGTTGCGTTGGACCAACTTGTTCCAGAGGATCATCTGGTTAGGAAGGTTGAACAAGCGATTGACTTTGAATTTATTTATGACCTGGTAAAAGATAAGTATTGTTTAGATAATGGTCGACCGAGTATTGATCCCGTCGTT
>NZ_VTUY01000013.1 GCF_008364765.1 Bacillus sp. CH30_1T
AATGAGTTATCCGGTATTAGCCCCGGTTTCCCGGAGTTATCCCAGTCTTACAGGCAGGTTACCCACGTGTTACTCACCCGTCCGCCGCTGATTGATGGGAGCAAGCTCCCATCAATCCGCTCGACTTGCATGTATTAGGCACGCCGCCAGCGTTCGTCCTGAGCCAGGATCAAACTCTCCGATAAAAGTTTGAATAGCTCTTTAAAAATAAATCTAGAATTAACGTTGACGTATTGTCTTGTTTTGTTCAGTTTTCAAGGTTCAATGTGTAAGTGCTTCGTTTGAAGCGACTTGACCATCATATCAAGATTACAGTGTGTTTGTCAACAACTTTTTTCATGATGTTTTCAATCGTTGTTTCAAGTTGTTATGTGCTCGCTGCTCTCTTGCGACGGTTTTTAAAGTATATCAATCTATTAGATATACGTCAATACTTTCGAGAGAGTTTTTTGAAAAACTTCTAGTCTTTCTATTATATTCTACTCTTCTTTATGACCAAACATCCAAAACTTAGCCTTTCCACTGATGCCATCTAGTATCTTTCTTCTATATAGTAGCAACTATACCTATTTCATTCCCTCTATTAAATTTTCCAAACTAACAAAAAAACCCATTTTCATTCTTCTCTACAGAGAATGAAAATGGGTTTTAATTATTCTTTAATCGATCTTGATGATGTTTTCGTCGTTACGGTTTACTTTACCTGATTTCTCGATTGTTACTTGTTGACCTTCTTTAAGGTTCGTGAAGACAATCGGTGTCATAATAGATGGTGCGTTTTCTTTAATGTAGTCAAGATCCACTTCCAGTAATGGTTGACCCGCTTCTACCTGGTCGCCCTCTTTTACTAGCGCTTCGAATCCTTTACCTTCTAATTTAACCGTATCGATTCCGACATGGATCAGAACTTCACGGCCTGCTTTAGATTCAAGTCCGATGGCATGCTTCGTCGGGAATACGTTTACGACTTTACCTGTGATAGGAGAAACGATTGTTCCTTCTGTAGGTACGATCGCAAATCCGTCACCCATCATTTTCCCTGAAAATACTTGGTCAGGGACTTCCGTGATATCTTTCAATTCTCCAGTGATAGGAGCTACAAATTTTTCGTTCTTTTCTTCTTCAGTTGTTCGAAGTGCATCCGGGTTCACTTCTTCAATTTGCTGCTCAACTTCTTCATTAGCGCTTGTTTCTACTCTACGTGGAGCTTTTCCACGGATGATGTCTTGCATTTGTGATTTGATCGTGTCTGACTTAGGTCCGAAGATCGCTTGTATGTTGTCTCCAACTTCAAGTACTCCTGAAGCACCTAATTTTTTCAAACGATTTTTGTCGACACTCTTCACATCATTAACAGAAACACGAAGACGAGTGATACATGCGTCTAAGTGAGCGATGTTCTCTTGTCCACCCATTGCTTCAAGGATGTTGTATGGAAGGTCTCCAGCTGAACTTGCCGGTGATCCATCGTCATCTTCGTCTACATCTTCACGACCAGGAGTCATGAGATTGAATTTACGAATAGCGAAACGGAACCCGAAGTAGTAAATGACAGCAAATACTGCCCCTACCGGAATAACGATCCAGGCGTTTGTTTGTGGGTTGATCAATCCGAATAGGATGTAGTCAATTAAACCACCTGAGAATGTCATACCGATTTTAACGTCTAATAGATGCATGGTTAAGAAAGATAAACCTGCAAAGATTGTATGGATACCAAATAGTACTGGTGCTACGAATAAGAATGAGAATTCGATTGGTTCTGTGATACCTGTTAAGAATGATGTTAAAGCTGCCGAGCCCATGATACCTGCTACAACTGCTTTTCTTTCAGGTTTTGCTTCATGGTAGATCGCTAATGCCGCTGCCGGAAGACCGAACATCATGAATGGGAATTTACCAGTCATGAAGGTACCTGCAGTCAGATCTTGTACACCATCTTGAATCTGTTTCATAAAGATTGCCTGGTCCCCACGAATAATATTTCCTGCTTCTGAAGTATACGAACCAAACTCAAACCAGAATGGTGAGTAGAAAATATGGTGAAGTCCAAATGGTATGAGTGCACGTTCGATGACACCAAATATGAATGCAGCAAATGCTCTGTTTTCACCAAGCATAAAGTTAGAGAATGAATTAAGGCCATTTTGGATCGGTGGCCAGATTAATAACATCAATAGTCCTAATACAACAGCAGAAGCTGCCGTTGCAATTGGTACAAATCGTTTACCTGCAAAAAATCCCAGATATGAAGGAAGTTCGATCTGGAAGAAACGATTATACATAGCCGCAGCAAGTATTCCGACGATAATACCCCCGAATACCCCTGTTTGAAGTGTAGGAATTCCGAGAACAAGTGCGTATGCAGGGTCTACACCATCACCTGTTACATCCCCGATTCCCAGTCCTTCAACTGTTCCCATAGTTACGTTCATAATCAAGAAACCAACGATAGCCGCTAAACCAGCTACCCCTTCACCACCAGCTAATCCGATGGCTACACCCACTGCGAATAACAGGGCTAAGTTTCCAAAAATAATTCCACCTGCTTGCTCCATGACACTCGCGACCATTTCAACGCCGCCGTTTGAAAGGAATGGGGCAATTTCTAACAACGTCGGATTTTGCAGTGCATTACCGAATGCAAGCAGAAGTCCGGCTGCTGGCAAGATAGCTACAGGCAGCATGAGGGCTTTACCGACTTTTTGTAAAACACCAAAAGCCTTTTTAAACATGAAGTTTCCTCCTTATATTTCGTTCTTTTTTTCAACTAATTAGATGATGATTGCAAACAAAAAAGGCATGAGAAAAGAGGATAATGAACGTATAAGGATAGACTACCCCAAAATATACGTTTCAATCATCTTCTTCACTCATGCCTGATCGTATCAGTAACACGTAAGAAAGATAAGTGCTTTATTTAACCTTATTCTGAATACGCTGCAAATGCATGGTTAAATATACAGCCTCAGCATCGTAGACAGGTTTTTGTAATGTTTGCTGCATCATCTTGATCAGCTTCCATGATAAATTATAGCAGAGAGGGTATTCCTCTTTCAACAGTTTTGCAATTTTTTCTGGTTCTTCTACGCGTTCTTCCCTAAGTACCCGCTCTATCGTATATCGAATGTGGCGCACAAGCCTCATATAATCGACGCTTTCCTTATTAATTTTCACATCCAGCTGTTGTTCGATCATCCCGGTTAGGCGACCAATCAACTGGGAGTGTTGATTCACTTCAGACAGATCCTTATTCATCATGGCACTATGGATATGAAGGGCAATAAACCCAATTTCCCCCTCAGGTAAATGAACATCGGTCATTTCATTGATCATGCCAACCACTTCTCTGGCAATTTCGTATTCGAATGGATATAGCGTCCTCGTTTCTACCAGAAACGGATTTCGGATTTCCATCCCTCTCATCAATCGGTTAATCGCAAAAAGGATATGGTCGGTCAGGGCGATGTGAATATGCTCATTTAGAAAAGAGTTGGTTCTTTTTCTAATTAACTCGATGGCAGAAATGATGACGTTTGACATATCATCATTTAAGAAAGGAAGAAGATTTTTATACTGCTCCTGTTCTTTCTCTCCTTTTAATACAAACATTTTTTCTGCAATATCATTCCGAATGGGATCTCCTTTTTTACGGTTGAACCCTATCCCTTTCCCGATCAGCACAACTTCACCGTAGCTCTCGTGATCTGCAATTAATACATTGTTATTCAACGCTTTCTTCACATTTAAAGTAGACATCGTCATTCTCCCTATAATTTCGACCGATTTCGACACTATCCGATTCCATGATTTTAACGAAAACCTATTCTTTTTTCAATTCATATTTCCCATATACATGTATCTTCTCTAGAGCTCCCCCCATTTCCTCTATTTATGTTTCACTCTTTTCCCTTATAAAATAAGAAAAAGCTGATCTGCGGGAGACCAGCTTAAGAATTTTATGTTTTAAACTAAGAAGATAAAATACAGAACGAAGATAACAAACAAGAAATACATGATCGGATGGATTTCCTTTACGCGACCTTTCATGATCATCGTAATAGGGTAAAAGATAAATCCGATGGCGATACCCGTAGCGATGCTGTACGTTAATGGCATGGCTACGATCGTTAAGAATGCTGGCACAGCTACCTCAAACTTCTTCCAATCAATTTCTCCCAAAGATGAAACCATGAGCACCCCTACAATGATCAATGCCGGTGCTGTCACTGCCGATGTAATGACGGCAAGCAGCGGGAAGAAGAAAATCGAGAGTAAGAATAAGACTGCCGTTACCACTGACGCAAATCCTGTTCTCGCTCCTGCTGCTACCCCTGCTGAAGATTCGATATAAGACGTGGTCGTTGAAGTCCCTAAGATCGCTCCTACCACTGTTGCACAAGAGTCAGCGAATAGTGCTTTACCAGCTCGCGGTAATTTATTTTCCTTCATTAATCCTGCCTGATTGGCTACCGCTACAAGGGTACCTGCCGTATCGAAGAAATCAACGAATAAGAATGTTAGAATCACAACAAGCATTTGTATTGTAAATATACTGCCTGCATCATTGAACAGTGGATCTAATGCTGCTCCAAACGTAGGAGCAAGACTTGGTGCTGCGTCTACTACTTTTTCAGGCGTGTCGATTAACCCAACGATCATTCCGACGATTGCCGTTACAACCATCCCAATGAATATACCGCCTTTAACGCCTCTTGTCATCAGAATGACGGTGATGATGATTCCGAAAATGGCGAGAAGAGTGGAGCCATTTGTTAAATCTCCAAGACCCACTAATACTGCATCGTTGTTCACAATGATCCCTGCATTTTGAAATCCGATAAAGGTAATGAAAAGTCCAATACCCGCTCCCACGGCATATTTCAACTCCGCAGGGATCGAGTTAATAATTTTTTCCCGAATACCCGACAGTGTGAGTACGATGAAAATCAATCCTGAAATTAACACACCAGTTAATGCCGATTGCCACGGTACACCCATTGTCAATACTACTGTGTATGCGAAGAATGCGTTTAATCCCATACCTGGAGCTAAGGCTATTGGATATTTTGCAATGAGCCCCATAATCAAGGAACCAATGGCAGCCGCTAAAGCCGTAGCGACGAATACTGCACCGTAATCCATTCTCATGCTATCCGGAAGATCCGGTACCGATTGAAGGGTTAACGTCAATGGGTTGACGATCAGAATATAAGCCATTGAAAGAAACGTCGTTAATCCCCCGATGATTTCCCTTCTATACGTCGTTCCTAACTGGTCAAACTGAAAGAAATTTTTCATTCTTGTACTCCTCCTATAGAGTCGTCGCAGAATCCAGCATTTCAATAAAAAAGCCTCGAACTACCAGAGTTCAAGGCTTTGACTGTTAAGATCATGATGAATAGGTAAATGGTGAATTGTTCAACAGTCCTATTCTCAATCACCTCGTAGTCAAGCCATTTACGGTAGCTTGGTAGAAACGCTCGGGCCTTATTCCCGAAATTATACGACGTAATACTTTTATTATGTTTTGATATGATTACAGTACTATTGTACCAACTCAAAACATGACCGTCAACACAAAATACGAACATTATTTACTGAAATTTATATTAATGTTCGTTTTATACACAAAATGACAGGCACTCCCGTTTTTTGTCGAATTCTAAGAATCGACCTTCGACGGGAAATGCCTGTCACCTATCTGTACAAGAATCTATAAATTTCTATTCCCACTCAATCGTTGCAGGTGGCTTACTCGTCACATCATACACAACGCGGTTGATATGATCGACTTCGTTTACGATACGTGTTGAGATTTTCTCTAGTACATCCCAAGGAATACGGGCCCAGTCGGAAGTCATACCGTCAATGGATGTCACGGCACGGATTCCAATCGTATAGTCATACGTTCTGGCATCCCCCATCACTCCGACACTTCGGATGTCAGGCAAAACAGTGAAGTATTGCCAAATGTCACGATCAAGTCCCGCTTTCTTGATTTCATCACGCAGGATGTAATCAGATTCACGAACGATCTCAAGCTTCTGCTCAGAAATTTCACCAAGCACACGAATTCCAAGACCCGGTCCCGGGAATGGTTGACGCCATACGATTTCATCAGGAATACCCAGTTCAGATCCTAATGCACGCACTTCATCTTTGAATAATGTGTTCAATGGCTCAATAAGTGTGAACTGCATGTCTTCAGGCAGTCCACCAACATTGTGGTGAGATTTGATCGTCTGAGCAGTGGCTGTTCCACTTTCAATGATGTCTGTATATAAAGTACCTTGTGCAAGATACTCGATACCTTTAAGCTTAGTCGCTTCATCATCAAACACGTAAATAAATTCATTCCCGATGATTTTACGTTTTTGCTCAGGGTCAGAGACACCTTTTAATTTATTTAAGAAACGGTCTTGCGCATCCACTTTAATGACGTTCATGTTAAAACCGTCAGCGAAAGTTTTCATTACGCTGTCTGCTTCACCTTTTCGAAGAAGGCCGTGATCGACGAAAATACAAGTTAATTGATCGCCGATTGCTTTATGGATCAACACAGCAACAACAGAAGAATCCACTCCTCCGCTTAATGCGCAAAGGACTTTTTTGTCTCCAACTGTTTGACGGATCTTCTCCATTTCCATTTCAATGAAATTCTCCATGGACCAGTCACCTGCACACCCACACACTTCGAATACGAAGTTTTTCAGCATTTCATTTCCGTGCACAGAGTGACGTACCTCGGGGTGGAATTGAACTGCATATAATCCTTTTTCTTCGTTACTCATGGAAGCAATCGGACAAGAAGGATTCGTTGCGTTCACATCAAAGCCTGCGGGAGCTTCCACGACAAGATCTCCATGACTCATCCATACGACTTGCTCTTCAGGCAGATTGGAGAATAACTTAGATTGTTTTTCTACATTGATAGCCGCTTTTCCGTATTCACGGTGCTTCGCGCGTTCCACTTTTCCGCCGAAGTGCATAGTCATAAGCTGCATACCGTAGCAGATTCCCAAAATCGGAATGTCCAGATCAAAGATGCGCTCGTCGCAACGGAATGAGTCTTCACCGTAGACACTGTTCGGTCCCCCGGAGAATATGATCCCTGTTGGATTAATTTTCTGAATTTCTTCAAGAGTAACTGTATGCGGGTGGAGCTCACTATAAACACCAAACTCACGAATTCTTCGCGTGATTAATTGATTGTATTGACTACCAAAGTCCAAAACGACGATCATTTCTTGATTGTGCAATTCTTCTTTACCAAGCATTCAGTTCACCTCATCAGTTTTTATAGGTCAGGACGTACTCCATCCTTATAGTACTTGTTGTTGTTAGCATTCCTTAAAAAATAAAAAAAACCAGACTTCGCCTTAAAAAAAAGGCAGAATTCTAGTTTTTTGCATACAGGGATGTCAAATTAGAACACTGCCTTCATAGTCCAGTCATTTAAGGTGACCGGGTAGATACTTTCGAACCGTATTATCGAGGATATACGAAGGATGCTAACGAACGTTATTATGAATTTGACATCATTTTATACCTTGTTTTCAAAAGGGTCAACCAGTTGTCCTTTTAATTAAATTTTCCCATAATTCCCTCATCTCCGACCAATCTTCTTCCGTTTGCCTCTGACCATATAAAATACGTTCATAATTATTGGTCAGGCTCGTCATTTCATGGGTACCAAAGAATGAGTCAATATATCGCGAATAGCCCCTTAACGTTTGCCCGTCATCCATTTTCAGTCCGTATCTCTCAAGCTGTTTGATTAAGGAAAGATAGGCTTCTGAAAACAAGCCATCTGATGATTTTCTGCGATAATAGAAAATCAGGACATACGGTATCCACCGTCTTCTTACGATGTACAAAGCAATTCCCATGATAATAAAGAGCATGAGTCCCATGACAAGCTTGCCCCAGTTTTCCACAAAGAATGTTTGAATATCATCCCAAAGCTTCGACAGAGAAAAACCACTTCCATTTGCTAGTGAATCATCTTCTTCAGGTTGAATCGGCTGTTTCGGTGTTTCCTCTTTCTCAGGAACAGGGACTTCGCTGTTATCCGGCTCAGGTACATCCAGGTCATATTGATACGATACGTTATTACTGAATCCAACAGTAGGCTCGAACGGCACCCATCCTACTTCCGGGAAGAATACCTCCACCCAGGAGTGAGCATTATTATTGGAAACTTCATACAGCTTATACGTCGTATCCACTTGTCTACTGTATTCCCCTTCTGTATATCCCTTTGCCCATCTTGCCGGGATGCCAAGTGCCCGGACTAACACGACCATAGAAGTGGAGAAGTTATCACAGTACCCTCTCTGGGTTTCAAATAGGAACTGATCGACATAATCCTGCCCTTCTTCAGGCACCGGCACGTCAAATTGGTCGTACACATAAGCTTCTTTCGAAAAATAGTTTTCGATCGCCCTAACTTTGTCATACCAATTATCTTCTTCCGATGTAATCTCTAAAGCTAGGTCCTTCACACGCTGGGGAGTCGTTTCAGGAAGTTGTGTATAGCGGTCCACAAATTCAGGAGTCTGCATGATTTCCTGACTTTCGTTCGCTGCTTTCATCTTCTTCTGAGAATAGGAAGGTGAGCGGTAGGAAAGTTCATAATCCTCTAAATTAATGATTTCGTCTTCCTCTTCATAACTTGTAACCTTTTCGTTTACGGGATCAAAGGAGAAATAGCCTTCTTCATTTCCGATTATTCTTTCTATCCCATACGGATAGACAACATGGGAATAGGTTCGTTCCACCATTACCCTCTCTGTTTCCACTTCCCGTTCTCCATCCGGTTCGTTGGTTGTGAAGGGAACCATTTCCTCTGATTCAAAGGGGGTGGCAGCCTGCTGGTCATCAGAAATGGATTGCTCCCAGCCCTTGCCTGTATATAGATCCTTCGTTTCAATTCTCCAGTAGTGTTCTCTCGTTACTTCAGCATTAAAAATGACAGTAGGATCACCGACAAAGGGTCCCCCAAGCTGAGAATCATCTGCATCATAACCTACTTTGTTCACGCCACTGCCACCGGCTCCTTCCGCAAAGGATTGAATATAAGGCACCGGATCCGGCCAGATAGGATCTGCCTTAGGGGCTGCAAAAGCAACAACTGAACTCACCCCAAGCATAACCGTAAGCGGCACAATCCAGCGGTGCCTGCTCATCTTGGATCCAAGATGATTTTCCCTTTGAACCACACGTTCGAGAGCCAACAATCCCATTAACAGGAAGCCGAAAATGACGACTCGGATAATCGCCCGATCCCCTTCATAAATCGTGAACGTATCTATCAGACAAATATAGGTCACGGTCATCACATAAAAGAGGAGAATCGTCTTCCTGACCGATAACCAGTAATAAAGCAAATATGTCATCAGCCATAGTAAAACGAAGAACAATAAACTTCTGTACTCGAACGAAAGACTTGGCCATTCACGCCCAACTGTCATACCGATATTCAGCCATAAGTCTCTCCCAAAATTCTCTAACCATGCAAAGGTAAGAAAAGAACCTGAATAATACAATCCATGTAACGCAAACAAAATAAAGAATAGCTTAACTGCCGCTGTCAGGAAATAGTGAATCCTGAAATAGGACAGGACAAGTGATAAAGCAATAAATACCACAAAATACGTCAAACTCCCTGTATCTGTCACCACCTGAAGGGGCTTCAGCCATTCCCATAGGAGCAGAAACCCAAACAAGTAGATCATAATCGCAAAGAATCGGTGTTTAGGTGTTTCATGACTCATGCTCGTTTCACCTCCATAAAGACAGAAGAGAAGTCACCTTCAAAGCATACCTTCAGTCGAATACCACGGGACGAGGCGTAAGCTTTCAACGATTTCTCCTCGGCCGTATAGGCTTCCCCTGTACGCTTCACCAAAAAAATCACAACCGAACTGTTCCGCTTTGCATACTGATTCACACCCATGATCATCTTTTTTGAAACAGACGAAGTGACAAACAGTACAGCTGCGGATTGGGAGTAATTCAACCCTTCCCCCTGCAGTACTTTTCCTAAAGCGTAAGGGCTATCCTGTCTGACCTTCGCCAGATGATAGAATAGCTGACTTTGATGTTCTTCACCGCCCCGAATCGGAAAGGATACATGATCTTCCCCAATCGAGACAAGTCCAACTTGCGCCCCTTTTTTCAAGATGGAACGAATCATCGAAGCCGACAATGTCACCATCGATTCAAAGGCAGGAGAGTCCTCCCGATCCAATACAATCAGCACATCATGGGATTGACGTTCCTCAAACTCCTTCGTCATCAACTCATTGGTTCTGGCAAAGGTCTTCCAATGGATCCACGAGAAGCGATCCCCCGGTTGATAATCACGTATACCCGTTGCCATCGTCGTGTCCTTCTGAATCTTCACATTTGAAGTGGTCATCCCTTGATCATAGCGATTTTCCAGGGGTCTGTATGGAACATCCACGAACGCCGGATATACAAGAAGTTTATTGGTACAATCGACAACTGCTTCCTTTTCAAATATGCCAAAGAAATCACCGGAACGGAGCCGTACAGCAGAGAAAACATGCTCTCCACGGGGCAGTTCCTCTATGTAATACGTGAGCGTGATTCGTTTTCTGAATCCAGGGTGAATCATCGCTTTCGCCTTTTGAAAACTGGAATGGTGAAAAACGGAATCTGTTACCACATCCTCTAACACCATATAAAATAAAGGAAATGGAATTTTTCTTGAAAGGGTTATCGTCACCTTTAACTCATCCCCCGCTTTGTACTCATTTGATTCGAAACTCCTTTCTACATAAAACTCAGAAAGAGGATATAAGAATACAGAAGCAGCATAAAAGGCGAATGGCAGAAAGCTATAGAATAAAAACCAGCTGACAAATCCCCCTTGGAACATCGCGTAAGAAAACGAGATCCCCACTAAAATGAGCAGCAGCAGAAACTTCCCAAATGGTTTAAGAAATTGAAGTTTCGTCTTCATCTTATCTTACAAGCCTTTGTACGGGAACCGGGATACGCGCCATCACTCTTTCCACCACTTCTTCCGGTGTGATACCCTCATATCTCGCTTCAGATTTCATGATGATTCGGTGGGATAAAACAAAGGGTGCCAAGTATTGAACGTCATCGGGAACCACATAATCCCTGCCTCTTAAGAAGGCATATGCCTGACATGCCTTCATTAACGCAATGGACCCACGTGGACTTGCTCCCAAGTAAACATTGGCATGAATCCTTGTACGATTCGCAATTTCTACAATGTATTTCTTGATCGTGTCATCGACTACTACATCTTTCACTTCCCCTTGAATATATCTCAGTTCCTCCAAAGTCATTACAGACTCCAACTCATCGATCGGCGGGTTTTTCTGAGCGCGATGAAGAACCTCCATCTCTTCTTCCGGTTCAGGATATCCCATTTTCATCTTTAATAAGAAGCGATCAAGCTGCGCTTCCGGTAGAGGATATGTCCCTTCATACTCAATCGGATTCTGGGTCGCCATTACGAAGAATGGTTTATCAAGCTTCCGTGTCATCCCATCGATCGTCACGCTGCTCTCTTCCATGCCCTCAAGTAGTGCGGACTGGGTCTTCGGTGACGTCCGGTTAATTTCATCCGCCAGAATAATGTTCCCCATGATCGGACCCGGCCTGAATGTGAATTCCATTTCCTTCGGGTTATAAATCGACACACCTATTACATCTGAAGGCAATAAATCCGGTGTGAACTGAATGCGTTTAAAGCTCGCCCCCACCGACTTCGCCAGTGCACGAACCATCATCGTTTTCCCCACACCGGGCACGTCCTCAAGCAACACATGCCCACCGGCCAGAAGTGAAACGACACTCAGTTCCGCTACCTTCCTCTTTCCAATCATGACTTTTTCTATATTATCAATGATACTTTGCAGCTTCGGGTTTACCATTTCATGTGACATCTTACCCCTCCTGGATACATCAATTTCGTCCTTAACTATTATTACTTTCGTTTAAAAAGTCGAAAATCCTCTATAAAATGGCAAATTCATATAGAAATTTTAGGGATTTGGTAGGATATAAGTACCTCGCCGGTCTGTCACAGTTGTATTTTTGTCGAATGTCAATGAACGCAAACAAATTAAAAAGCCAACCCCACACATGCTGAGAGTTGGCTTAATCCATTCTTATTTCCAAAAATTATCAAACACCGTAACGGGCAAATGACGTTTATGCTGTGTTTTTAAGTAATGACCTTCGATAGCTTTCTTTGCTTCAAGAGGCACTTCTTTTCCTTCCAAATAATCGTCCAGCTGATCGTATGTGACACCAAGGGCTTCCTCATCCGGAAGTTGCGGACGGTCTTCCTCAAGGTCTGCCGTTGGTTTCTTATTGTATAAGTGTTCCGGACAACCAAGTTCTCTTAAGAGTTTCTTCCCTTGTCGTTTATTCAGACGGAAAAGGGGAACGAGGTCTGCCGCTCCATCACCGTATTTCGTATAAAAGCCGGTAACTGCTTCAGCAGAATGGTCGGTACCCAGTACAACTCCATTCTTCATGGCCGCAATAGCAAATTGAACCTTCATCCGTTCACGTGCCTTTTCGTTTCCTTTGACAAAGTCGGAAAGCTCGATGCCGTTTTTCTTCAGAGTTTCGACGCTGGCATCGACTGCCGGCTGGATATTAACCGTCAAAGAAACGGTCGGGTTAATGAATTCCACTGCATCAATGGCGTCCTCGGCATCTCCCTGCTCACCGTAGGGAAGTCTCACCGCGTAAAAAGCATAATCCGATAACCCTGATTCCTGGTTCATCTCGTTGATAGCCAACTGAGCAAGTTTTCCTAATAAAGTGGAATCCTGACCACCTGAAATGCCAAGGACCAAGCTTTTCAAAAATGAATGCTTTTTCAAATACGATTTCATAAAATCAACACTTCGATGAATTTCTTCCTGCGGATCGATTTCCGGGGATACCATCATTTCTTCTACAATTTGTTTTTGAAGAGAATCCATGTTTTCACACTCCATGATTAAGTTTTGTCATTGTTATTGGAACTAATTAATTTACCCATCTTTTATCGCGATTACATCGTTTCGTTGAATTTCTCTTTTACCTTTGCCTTAACCTTTTGAATCAGATTCATTTTGTTTGTCCAGCATTCTTCGCTTAAATCCACAGGATATCCCTCTGGGTTCATGGAACGTTTATACTCGTCCCACAACAGGTCGAGGTTTTCATTCACAAAGGATCTCATTGATTCAAGTGAAGGAGATTGGTAAACGAGCTCCCCATCTTTAAAAATATCCTCGTGGAGCTCTCTCGCTTCGAAGTTAGTAATGAATTTACTGATATAGGTGTGCACTGGATGAAACATTTTCAGTCGGCTTTCATTTTGAGGATTTTCATGCTCTAAGGCAATATATTCCCCTTCTGATTTATGATTAACCGTATTGATGATACGATAAACCTTTTTAAGTCCAGGAGTTGAAACTTTCTCAGCATTACTGGATATTTTAATTGTATCTTCCATTTCTCCCAATTCGTTTTCAATGGAAGCGAGTTTATATACAGCACCTAAAGCTGGTTGATCATAGGCAGTTATTAGCTTCGTCCCCACTCCCCACACATCGATCCGGGCTCCTTGGGCTTTTAAATTCAGAATCGTATATTCATCCAGATCATTTGAAGCAATGATCTTTGTTTCTGTAAAACCTGCTTCATCAAGCATATTACGGGCTTTCTTGGATAAGTAAGCCATATCACCGCTGTCCAAACGAATACCCTTGAAATTAATCCGGTCTCCAAGCTCTTTTGCTACCTGGATGGCCGTGGGTACACCCGATTTCAATGTATCGTAGGTATCCACTAAAAACACACAGTCCTTATGGCTCTCAGCATATTTATGGAACGCCTGATAATCATCCTGATATGCCTGTACCATTGAATGGGCATGGGTACCTGATACCGGCATCCCAAATAACTTACCCGCCCGAACATTACTTGTAGCATCAAATCCGCCAATATAAGCCGCACGCGTCCCCCAAATGGCCGCATCCAGCTCATGGGCCCTTCTCGTCCCAAACTCCATCACGACTTCATCCTGGACCACTTGCTTAATTCGATTCGCCTTCGTCGCAATCAGGGTTTGATAGTTCACGATATTTAAGATCGCCGTCTCAAGTATCTGAGCTTGAGCCAAGGGAGCCTCGACACGGATAAGAGGAACATTCCCGAACGCAATCTCCCCTTCCTGCATCGAACGTATCGTCCCCGTAAATCGAAGGTCCGCTAAGTACTGAAGGAACTCCTCTTCATAACCCAATTCTCTTAAATACTCAATATCACTCTCAGAGAAATGAAACTTTTTCACATATTCAATGATCCGTTCAAGCCCGGCAAACACCGCATATCCATTCCCAAAAGGCAGCTTTCGAAAGAACACTTCAAAAACAGCCTTTCGATTATGGAAATCATCATCCCAATACGCCTTTGTCATATTAATCTGATACAAATCTGTATGTAAAGCTAAACTATCATCCGCATAGTGCGTCATGTATTTCTCTCCTTTAAGCTGTAGCCATTTGTCGAACATATTATGTCTTTTCTATTTTAACCAATTTTGGGTGGGATATCGAATGTTTAGGGTTGAAAATAACTGACATGGGGTGCATGTCAGTTATTTCGTATACATGATCTTAGATTTAAGTTTGATTTAAACAAACGTATGATTAAATTCAATTCATCTAGTGATCTTAATGTATTTTCTGTAACTTTTTTACTTGATAATAATTCTGCGAGAAATTTTTGACTATCTTTAGGGAGATTAGAAAAAACACCGATTTTCTTCATGTTTTTTTCTAATTCTTTAAGTTGTTAAATGAAATAATAAATTTTTTTGCCTATTGAGTACTGGAGTCTATTAACATGAGATAATACTTCCATTATTTTCAGAAGGTCGTTATCATCAATTGTATTAGTCTTTAAAATATGATTATCATAATAATGAGTATAGCTATTAGCGTTTTCAACAAATTCTTCTTGTAATTCTCCAATCTCTTTAAGAAGTTGTGCCCCTTCTAACGAAACATTACTCTGTTTGTTAAATTCATTTGCAGGAACATAAAAATATTACATTAAACTTTAAGAACCAACCATTTTTAACCCAGATGGATTTATTGCACCTTGGATAGCACCCCTAGCTACATCAGTTGTATCTGAAAGAGTACGGGCATTTTTAAGTACTTTAAAATCATGCGCGGCTTTTAAATTTAATCGTACCGGCATGTGCATCAACAAGGTTATTAAAATATCCAGAAGTGCTCTGTCCTAATCCTACTTTTACACCATTTAGAACAAGTGATGAAAAGAAAGTCCCATTAAGTTTAAAGTCAACCCCGGGTTACCACTCTTTCCAGTTCCTTGAAAAGGATTTCATCCGTTCCATTCCCCCGAAACCCATTAGGCGTCCATCCATTCATTCCCTGTCTTGATTTTCCTTCCCAGGATTCCCTTCCCATTGGAATTGTTGAGAATCCCAAGGGCTTCCTTCCCACGAATCACCCGTCCATGGATTTCCTTCCCACGGTTTGATGGTGGCACTTGCATATATAGGCAAGGAGAATGATTGGAAAAGAACGATGAGTAGAGCCAACAGTACAAAAACCTTTTTGGTCAGTCGTTCAATCATCGTTCCATTTCCTTTCTATGCATAAGGTTTTATGCTTTACTCAAGGATGAATTTTTCATACAAAATCACTCTAGTATCGCATTACCCATCATTCAGCTGCAGAGTTGTATTTGTTTTTAATAGCTTCTTTTAAAGACTCAATTTCCTTTTTATTGGTTTCTTTCATATCACTTAATATCTCATAGTGAGAACTCTCAATAAGTTTCGTGACTTTAGTAGACCTTTTTTTCAACTCTTTTTCTTGATCTAAGTTAATTTTTTTTTGTTCTCTTAGAAGAGAAAGTATTTCGCTAATTCTGATCATTTGGTCATCTTTAGCGAAATTCCAATCATTCGAGTATTTCATAATATCAAGCTCATTATCTAGTCGCTTACCCTCAGCATCAATCATAGCATTGCCTTTCCACTCTTCCCATCTCAGCAAGATTTCTTGAGCTCTATCAAATTCAGATGATAACTGTTCTTTGTTTCCAACAGTGGTATAAATACCATTCGATGCCTGTGCTACATTTAGCAATTGTTTGTGTGCCTCTGCATCAACGTTAAACCCAATAACGTTAATTATTGGTGAAACATTTGAATCGGCAAATTCCTCTGCTACTTTTACCGGATTCCCCTCACAAGTTTCAATCCCATCACTTACTAAATATATTAAATTAGTATTGGTTTTTTGATCATATTTTTTAAATGATTCGAATGATTCTTTTAAACTGTCGGCGATTGGTGTCCATCCACTAGGCTGAAAATGGTCCAACGCCTTATTAAATTCTTCAGATTGATAATTTTTAAAACCGTAAACCTGTTCAATAGCGGAGCAAGATTTTTCTTTATCCTTTTCATCACCTGTCCCTTTATGGCCATATACCCTTAAAGATATGTTGACTTCTTCAGGCAAGGTGGAAACAAACTCATTGATGACTTCCTTTGCTAACTCCATCTGCGTCTTCCCACCAACTGTTGCTCCCATACTGCCACTAGAATCCAATATTATTTCAACATTATAATTCTCTTTAAACTGATATTTAGGATCTTGAAGATATGAGCTACCAAACATTGAAAACTCCCATTTTTTCACTAAATCTTCTGGATTCTGAAAATCATTTGCTGACAAAGAATAGATATACCTAAAATACTTGTCGTACTCTTCTTCACTTGGAGTTTCTGGAAGCGGAGGAATATCCTCAATTTCATTATTAACTTTTTCAGTTACTCCTTCTTGAAATACAGTTTTGTTGGCAAACTTGCCAGGTGGTTGATTTATCACTTCAAGTGTATTTTTGGGTATATCAGGAAGTTCTTCGAAGTATCCGCTATCACTTAATGATGATAATTTTCCTTGATTATCTTTCTCTTCAACCTTTTCTTTTGGTGCACTATTCTTTTTAGCATCACTGTTATTATCATTTTCACTACACCCTATTAATAAGAGAGAAACAGTGAGAAAGAGAATGATAGTTTTGATTCTCATAGGCTGATCTCTACCCCCAGACATAATAATTTCTTAATTTTCATCCTTCTCCAATTTGGCCGATCATCGTTTTAATTTTGTTTAGTACAGTTTTTCCAATTGACGTATCATTTGAAAACGCCTGTGAAATAACCCCAACCAAAATAACCACTACAGTATAATTATCACTGATAGCAGTCAACGTCAATCCGACAAGGGTTTTGTCGAATTTTGTCTGTTACAAATGGTCTATTTTATAAAATTGTCCATAGTTAAAAATAGGTATTTTGAATAATTACAAAGTTACATTTGATTTTACAACTAGTATTCAAATCTTTCAGTGGTATTTTTCAGGTGTTTTATTACAAGTATTAAAATTGGTAGGTAATTGGATTCATTTGTGTGTGAAGTGTGAAAGTTTCCTCGTGTTATTTTTGATTGAATTTTCCGAATTCAATTACAGGTATCCCTATAATTGAAAGAGCCACCCGTTCATGCCGGATGGCTCTTTTCTGCGTTGCTATAGTTGATTTACCAAAATTTCCAGAAGCTCTTCCATACTCATAACAGCTTCTCCCCCACCTTGAACGAACGATTCCTTTCCCCCGCCTTTCCCATTGATCATCGGAAAGACCTTTTGGGCGCTCTCTCTTAAGTTGACCTTCGGTGAGGAGCCCTTCGCCGCTACGAGCTGAAGCTTTTGATCATTTTGTACAACTAATAACACAATCGTTTCTTCTCTCTTAGTGGCGATATGCTGTGCGATTTTTTGAAGTTCTTGTATGGAGCGGTCAGAGTAAGCTTTTTTGATTAATGTATAGCCTTCTTTTGGAGTTCCCTCCCCAATTAATCCTTCTGCCTCATACGCTAATAGAACCTCTTTCAACCCTTCCAATGCCCTCTCTTGTTCTTTTTGCTTTGCCAGCAGTCTTTCGACGATCGGTACCATGTTTTCTTCCGGTGCCTGCAGCACACCGGTGAGCTCTTTCAGTAGTCCATGCTTACGGTGTAATTGATTCAGTACACGGTCCCCGCATACAAACTGCAAGCGGATATGACCTTTATGCTTCTCCCAATCCAAAATCTTGATTGCCCCGACTTCACTCGTAGAATGAGGATGTGTACCTCCACATCCGTTGTAGTCAAAATCCGGTATGATCACTAATCGGATATCGTCGGTGACGGAGGGATGTTTTCGTAGTGGATAGTTCGAAAGTTCCACTTCCTTAATCCATTTCGTCTCGATCTGCCTGCTTTCCCGAATAATCTGATTGGCCAGCGCCTCTGCTTTCACAGCGTCTGACTCCTTGATTTCACTTACATGTAAGTCGATGGTCAAAATCTCTTTCCCGAGGTGAAAGCTGATCGTCTCATATTGGGACGCTTCTGCAAATGCGGCAGACAGAATATGCTGACCGGCGTGCTGCTGCATATGATCAAAGCGGCGCTCCCAATCGATTTGTCCCTCGAAGACCCCTGAGATATCCTCGAACGGTTCTTCTATGTAATGACGGATTTCTCCGTTCACTTCTTCTACATTGATAACCCGCTTGTCCTTTAATGTTCCCGTATCATGGGGCTGACCACCGCCTGTTGGATAGAAAAGTGTTTGTTCTAATAAGACGTACCAGCCTGTATCATCCTGCTGTTGATCCTGTATGGATGTTTGAATGGTTTTCATATAGGCGTCTTGATAGTATTGTTTGACTGTCATCGGTAACCCTCTTTCTGAACTATTCTATCCATACTTTATCATATTCGGAATGAATAGAACCATTTCAGTCCCTTTGATTCTTCTCAATGGATATCGGTACCGTCCTACTTGTTCCCAAGGAATTTCACATCGCTTTTCGAATTCTTCCTTTGCCCTTTCGCCTCCTTCAATGACCCGTTCTACCAGCGTTCTTAGCTTCATGGTTGAGTGATTCATGTAATCACCTGCTTTGGTTTAGTAAGAAAGTAGAAGTCACATGGAGCATACATAGTACGGATGTCTTTTTATCATACCTTTTACCTATCAGATGAATTTTCAAACGCTTCAACCTCTTGGAAAGCAAAAAAAGTGGTCACTCTTTGGGAATGACCACTTTAGCCTGGTTTGGCTTTAATAGAAAAACCGTTACCCGACTTTTGAGAACGACTATTGTACATTCTTTACTTTAAGTTCGTTTATTTTTATCTAAAGTCCAAGGGGGGAAGACTAGCTTATGATTATAGAGAGAACTGAATACTTTTCACCGCTGTTCCCAATTTCTCATTTAACATTTTTAATTCTAGCCATCTACTAGAGACCTCTTTGAATTTACCTTCATCCGCTTGATCTAGTGACTCATCTATATGGAAATTCAAATAATTCAACTGAAGTTCCAGGTCTAATTCTGAATATAGTAAGCCTTGTGAATTATAATGATCTAAGTCTTCGACTGCTATATAAAAACAGTCATAGTTGATCTCAACTAAGACATACCATCCATTAACCTCGTTATATGTACGTTCATTCAGAATTCTAATGATATCGGTCTGATTGATTTTTACGAAATCTGAATGTTGCTTGTCAGGACAAAAACAGTCAATTTGATGCAGGAATGAATTTACTGCAATAAAATGGTTAACCATCCATATTCCTCCCTTCCGACGTGAAATTTATCGTATGGTCCATTCATTAAACTTCTTGTTCATTTAAAACGGGAACTGCGGTATTATCTAACCCACAGCAAGGACAGTGGTCCCCATCAATGACATATTCATCTTCACCAAATTCATGCGTATTAATATAAAAACACCATTGGCAAATAATAAAGTCGATTATTCTTCTCCTGCCTTCCTAACATCTACCTTCTCAAAATATGTATCTTTTTAGTTCAATAAAAGAAGTACTTGAACTTGATAAAGAGGGGTATAGCAAGGTCAAGTACGCAGGATAAAATGAGAACTATTATCATTTACAGTATAAGTGATAATGATTCTCATTGTCAAATAGAAAATGAGTTTTTTTGTATTGGAAAAAACTTATTTGTTAACATTAAATTAATTAGCTGACTCCAAAGGAAGAGTGAAGGCAATCGGCGGCAACTTTATGCTCTGGAGCATAGTGAGAGATTTAATGACATTGTGGTGGATTTTTCAGAAGATACTAGTGATTATTACCTAAAATAATAATAAAAGGACTCACAATCAATTATGAAATCAGCTTCCTTCAGGTTCTACGTCGCCCTAAACACCCTTGCTTTCAGCTAACGACTACAACGACCTTCACCGTTCGGGACTTTACCTCTAAAGCGTGTGCACATGCTGGGCACACCAAAAAAGAGAGAATAGAAGATCTACTCTCTCTTAAAATAACCCAAGTAAGGGAATTATAGATTCTCTCCATTCGAACTGATGACATCTTTATACCAAAAGAAAGATTTCTTCCTTTTTCTTTCCAAGGTTCCACTTCCGTCATCATGCTTGTCAACGTAAATGAAGCCATATCTCTTTGAGTATTCTCCTGTCGAGGCACTAACTAAGTCGATACAACCCCATGATGTATAGCCAATTAGATTGACACCATCTTCAATTGCTTCTCCCATGGCTTTGATATGGTCATGTAAATAATCAATACGATAATCGTCATTAATACTACCGTTTTCTTCCACTTTATCGTATGCTCCTAGTCCGTTTTCAACGACCATTAAAGGTTTTTGATAACGGTCATATAACTCATTCAATGCAATACGGAGACCAGTCGGGTCAATCTCCCAACCCCAATCACTTGCTTTAAGGAATGGGTTTTTAACTCCACCAATGAGATTTCCTTCGCCAACCTCTTCTGGTGTTTTATGTTTTTTATCTGTTCTTGACATATAATAACTGAATGAAATAAAATCTACCGTTCCTTCTCTGATTGTGTCTAGATCACCTTCATGCATATCAATTTCAATGTTGTTCTCTTTGAAGATTCGTTTCATGAACGTTGGATATTCTCCTCGAACTTGCACATCTCCGCAGAAGAAATTAAAGATTCTTCCTTCTTCTAAAGCGTACATCACGTTTTCTGGATTGCAATCATATGAGTATGTCGGCGCGTAAATCAGCATACAACCAATTTGTGAATTAGGAATGATTTTATGTCCGAGTTTTACGGCAATGGCACTTGCTACAAATTGATTATGCAGTCCTTGGAAGCTCTCTTGAAGACGTGTTTCCTCACTTGTTACTGAAAACCCTAGCCCAAACAACGGGAAGTGTGTAGCACCATTAATTTCATTAAACGTTAACCAATACTTCACTTTATGACTATAGCGATTGAATATGACTGTAACATAGCGCTCGAAAAATTCAATCAGCTTACGGTTTTTCCATCCACCATATTCTTTTATCAAATGTAATGGTGTTTCGTAGTGTGCAATTGTCACCAACGGCTCGATTCCGTGCTTATGAAGCTCATCAAATACTCGGTCATAAAAAGCCAAGCCCTCTTCATTCGGTTCAAGCTCGTCACCCTTAGGGAAAATTCGGCTCCAGGCAATACTCATCCGGAACACTTTGAATCCCATTTCAGCAAACAAAGCGATATCTTCCTTGTACCGGTGATAAAAATCAATCGCTTCATGATTTGGGTAAGTATATTTCTCTGTATCTACTTCAAAATCAAACCCAGGCTGAGATAGAAGCTTTAGACGTACTTTCCCCCCAGGCAAGACATCTGCAAGGTTCGGCCCTTTGCCTCCTTCATTGTATCCACCTTCTAATTGATTGGCAGCTGTCGCCCCGCCCCATAAAAAGTTCTCAGGAAAATGATATGTTTTATCCATACTATTACCTCCTATTTTTTATAGATCTTCACCATTTGTTTTGATTACATTTTGATACCAGTAAAAGCTTTTCTTTTTCTTTCTGCCTAATGTCCCATTGCCTTCATTATCTTTATCGACATATATGTAGCCGTATCGTTTCTTCATCTCACCCGTTGACGCGCTCACAATGTCGATTGGCCCCCAGCTTGTATATCCGATGAGTTCAACACCATCTTTAACTGCTTCTTTCATTTGATTTACATGCTTGCGTAAGTATTCGATTCGATAATCGTCCAAAATTTCGCTGGAGTCATCAGGAACATCCTGGGCACCTAACCCATTTTCAACAACAAACAAAGGTTTTTGATAACGGTCATGTAATTGATTCATAGTTATGCGGAATCCTTTCGAGTCAATCGTCCACCCCCATTCTGACTTTTCCAGATAAGGATTTTCAATTGAACCGAATACATTTCCTGATGTTTGATGCTTAAGAACTTCAGGATCAGTACTTGTCGTGCGGGATGCGTAATAACTGAATCCAATATAATCAACGGTTCCGTTTTTCAAGATTTCTTCATCTTCTGGCTGAATTTCAATTTCAATACCATTCTCTTGCATGTAGCGTTTTGCGTAACCAGGATATGCCCCTCTAGCTTGAATATCAATGAAGAAGAATGATTCTCTATCTTTGTCCATACCATCCCATACATCATCAGGGTTTGAAGTGTATGGATATGTCATGCCGGCAGCAAGCATACATCCAATGTGAAATTCCGGATTGATTTCATGTCCTGCTTTCACAGCCAGTGCACTGGCAAGCAATTGATGGTGAGCTGCTTGATATTGAATTTGTTTCTTATTATCTCCTTCTTTGAAAACAAGACCTGCACCAATGAAAGGCAAATGGAGCAGCATATTGATTTCATTAAAGGTCATCCAGTACTTCACTTTATTTTTGTAGCGATTAAAAATCGTTTTTGCATATCGCTCGAAGAACCCAACTAGTTCTCTATTTCTCCAGCTGCCGTACTTTTCTATCAGAGTAACCGGAACATCAAAATGAGCAATGGTGACAACCGGTTCAATATTGTATTTTAGTAGTTCATCGAATACATCATCGTAGAATTTCAGGCCTTCCTCATTTGGCGTTTCATCATCACCATTTGGAAAAATCCTTGCCCATGAAATAGAAAGACGCAGTGCTTTAAAGCCCATTTCAGCAAAGAGAGCAATATCCGCTTTATAATGATGATAAAAATCGATTGCCTCATGGCCTGGATAAAATTCATTCTGATCCGGTACCAGACTATCAATCTTTCCATTCATTATGTCCCAACGCTCCTTTCCTGTTGGAAGCAAATCAACAATGGTTAAACCTTTTCCACCATCAAGGTACGCCCCTTCAGCCTGGTTTGCCGCAATTGCGCCCCCCCAAAGAAAATCGCTTGAAAAACCTTTAATTTTTTCCATACTATGACCTCCATTTCAGAAAAAAAGAAAATATATGGTTTCACTTGGCAAAAACCATATCTATTCAATTACTAAACTCTTACATCTGCTAGATTATTTTCACTAACCTCTACAGGTGTGTCTTCTGATGCTTTGATATTGATTAACGGATCATTAGCATTAACAGCTTTTACTTTTGTTACTTCCAAACCGGCAAAATTGCTGTGATTTGTAATGATCACTGGTGTTACCACTTCATAGCCTTCTTCTTTGATTTTTTCAATATCGAATTCTACAAGAAGATCTCCTGCATTCACTCTGTCTCCTTGCTTGATATGAGCAGTGAAGTGTTTACCATCTAATTGGACGGTATCAATCCCTACATGCATCAGGATATCTACTCCTTCATCTGAAGTTAGACCAATTGCATGCTTTGTTTTAAATAATGTCGTAACGACCCCGCTTGCTGGAGCAACTACACGGCCTTCAGTTGGTAAAACAGCAATTCCTTTACCCATTGCTCCTGTTGCAAAAACTTTATCAGAAACCTCACTTAATGGAACGATTTGACCTTTTAAAGGGCTGTCAATTGTAACACCCTTTTTCGCTGTACTATTCGTTTTCTCTAATGGTGTTTCCTCTTTATTCACTCCACCAAAGAAATAAGTTAAAACGAATCCTAAGATAGAGGCTACGATAACGGCTACGATGATTCCCCAGAAAGCCGTATTCATGCCTTCTTCTGGATGGATGTAACTTGGGAATCCAAATACCCCTAATCCCCCCATAATATATGTTTTTGTACCGAAGAATCCAATGATTCCTCCACCAATACCGGCAGCAATACAACTCATGACAAAAGGTTTTTTCTTTGGAAGTGTAATACCATAAATCGCTGGTTCTGTCACACCAAACAAACCAGAGATAAATGCTGGAGCACTCAGTGTTTTTAATTTTTGATTTCTAGTTTTCATCCATACACCCAAAACAGCACCTGTTTGTGCAAATGAAGCAGCGAATATTCCTGCTAAAATTGGATCAGCACCTAACGTCATCATGTTATTAATCGCTACTGGAACAAGTCCCCAATGCAATCCAAAGATAACGAAAACCTGCCAGAAGGCACCAAGTAAAACACCTGCAATAATAGGACTTAAATCATAAACCCAAACAGTACCTGCACCAACCATATTAGATGCCCAAGTAGCGATCGGTCCTATTAAAATAAATGTGAACGGTACAACTACAAGCAAAGTCAATGTTGGAACTAAGAATGTTTTCACAACACTAGGTACAACTTTAGCAAATCCACGTTCTACTTTTGCAGCGAAGAATGATGCTATAATAATTGGAACAACACTTGATGAATAGGTCATCAAAATGACTGGGATACCCAAGAATTCAATAAATACCGGTGATTCAAATAAAGTACCTGCAAATAATGTATAAAGCGGTTCACCCGCAGTTACTGTCGACAGAGCAGGGTAAACCAGGGCAGAACCAATGACAATTCCCAAGAACGGTGTTCCGCCGAATTTCTTCATTGCTGTATATCCAAGGATTACCGGCAGGAAGTAAAACAGCGCGTCACCAGTTGCATTTAATATTTGATAAGTTCCGCCTGTGTTTGTTAACCAACCAAGTGCAATAAATAAAGCCGTAAAACCTTTGATCATACCTGCGGCTACTAATACACCAAGGATTGGAGTGAAGATTCCAGAGATTAAGTCAATAAAACGTGACAAGAAATTCCCTTTATCCTCTTCTTCATTTACATCCTGGCTTTGTTTTGTAGAAAATCCTCCAATGGCTGCAACTTCTTTGTATACCTCAGGTACATGATTTCCTATAACAACTTGATATTGTCCACCGCTTTGCCTAACTGTTACCACACCATCTAAATTTTTCAGTTCATCTGTTTTCGCTTTTGATTCATCTTTTAGTTTAAAGCGAAGTCTTGTAATGCAATGGAAAACACTATTAACATTTTCCTTCCCGCCAACTAAATCTAAAATTTTCCTTGCTAATGCATGATGGCTCATGCCATGCACCCCCAATTAATTTGAAATCAATTTTTTATAAAGAAAAAACCTAAACTACGTGAAGAACAGACATAGAACACCTGTCATTCCCGTAATTTAGGTTTTGCCTCACAGAGTAACAATCCTAAAATGGAATCAGTATTTATCTTTTTACACTTCGTTCAATATGGATCGTCAAGTAAAGGATTTCCTCTTCTGTTAACTCATACCTGTATTGCTTTTCCACAAAATTTTTGATCTTTAAGGAACATTGATAAGCATCGGGATACTTGTTCATAATGACATTTAAAAGATCGTCTTTCTCACCTTTATAATGCTCTCCTTTGACTAGCCGGTTTGCAAAGAATTTTAAATGAGTGATAAACCGATGATAGTTCAAAGAGTTCTCATCAAAGTCGATTTTAAAGCTGTATTTCACGATGGTTAAAATATCTTGAATCACCTTTGTCATGTCAACGGTATTGGTCATGTCTTCATTCAGCTGGGCATTCACTAGATGGAGTGCAATAAACCCGGCTTCATCTTCAGGTAAAAGACAACCGAACCGTTCACAAATCATATTCAAGGCTTCAAGCCCAATTTCAAATTCCTCTTTATAAAGGTTCTTCGTTTCCCAGAGCAATCCATTTTTAATTGGAAGATTATTATTATAACGTTCAATCCCAAAATGAATATGGTCGGTTAAAGAGATGTAGATACTATCATTGAGTTTCTTCCCAAGCTTTTGCTTGGCGTAATGTATGATCTTTTCCGAAAGCTCCATGTACTCCATAGGAATATCGGCAATTAAGGCCTTGAACTTCTTTGTAATATCCCGGTCTTCCAAAGTGAAGATTTTTTCTAATTTATCTTCATCGATTTCTTCTCCAACACGCTTATTAAAGGCGAGTCCGCGCCCCATCACAATTACTTCCTGCTTGCCTTTCATGGTGACAATCACATTGTTGTTCAGTATCTTATTAATCTTCACTTTGTCCACCTCCGATAACAAAAAAGGCAAAACCTTCCCTTTTTTTAAAGGAATCGGTTTTGCCTGATTTAACAGTAACAATCCGTTCTGTATGCGCTTTCTTTAATAATACTAAATACTCATTGAATACGCAACCTTTTTTAGCAGTAAAAGAATAACTAACCCCTCAATTTTTTGAAAGTATCATTCTAATTGAGCTGTTGAGCGAATCATACCTGCTGGCGAAGTTCCTGAACGTCATTTTTAGTGTACCAAATGTATTTTCCTGTATATCCGTAAATAATCGCAAGGGCAATGGAAACAAAACTTAGCCACATAAATGGGACATAGGAAAAGGTAGATATACCTAGAATACCTGCCATGAATATCCCGTTATCGGTCCAAGGAATCATCCCTGATGTCATCGTACCGCCGACTTCAGAATTTCGAGATAAAACTCTTCGATCAATGTATAGTTTATCATAGTTTTTTTCCATGATTTTTGGTGTTAATATTAATGAAACGTACATTGCGCAGCCAAATACATTCGCTAAAAAGGCCACAATTATGGTTGATAGGGTCACATTACCTGCTGAAGTCAGCTTCTTCTGGAATTTGGACACTATTACTTTTAGTACTCCTAAATGTTCCAATAGACCGCCAAAACCTAATCCGAAAAGAATAACGACGATGGAGCCCAGCATTCCCTGGATCCCCCCGCGATTCAAAAGATCATCCATGAATTCAATGCCTGTGTCTATGGAAAAACCATTGTAAGCCATTCCAAGGGCTACGGAATAATCTATCCCTTGGAATGCAGAAGCCCAAATAGTCCCCAAGAGAGCCCCTGCAGCAATTGTCGGAACAGAAGGTTTCTTCAGTGCCAGCATTAGAAGGACAAAAATAGCCGGAATGAGCATCCAAATTTGAATATTAAAGTTTTCCAGTAATGCAGTCTTAAGAAATTCCACTTTTTCTAAATCAGTATTTTTGCCGCCATATATAAATCCTGCTATCGTAAAAAGGATAGCCGTAATAAGGTATGCAGGTATATCTAAATATAGCATTGCACGTACGTGTGCAATTACATCCACTTTCGACATAGACGCCGCAAGTACAGTACTGTCAGATAACGGAGAAAGCTTATCTCCAAAGTATGCACCTGATAGAACGGCACCAGCCACCAGTGGAAGTGGGATACCCATCCCTTCCCCAATTGCCATCATCGCTATTCCAGCAGTCCCAACAGTTCCCCATGACGTACCTGTAGCCAAAGATGTTATCGAGCAAATGACTAGAGTTGCCAACAAAAAAATGCTGGGATGGATAAACTCCAAACCGTAATATATAAGGGTCGGTACAATTCCTCCTGCAATCCAGGTCCCGATTAGTGCACCAACGACAACTAGTATTAATATGGCCTCAAGCCCATTCGAAATCCCATTTGTAATAGCTTCTTGCAGTTGCTGATATCGGTGTCCTAACCGTAAACCAAGTAATATAACAATAAACCACGATATAAGTAGTGCCAGCTGTATAGGTAAATCAAACATAACGGTAAAAGAAAAAACAATGGCTAAAAACAATCCAAATGTAATAGTAATTTCTAATATAGATGGTAATCGAACTTGCTTCACCTTTCCACCCCCCTGAAATAATGCGCTTTCACCATCCTATTATAAAAGTTTATCCTTAATCTATATATCAACCGTCAATTAAAAGGTTTAATATGAAAAAAGATAAATTATAATAATAGCTCAGTACCTTTCCCTATAAAACTATGGCCCCCAATGATAAGGGCTTTTTAAAGAAAATCAATTGATCTTGATCCATAGATTTATCATGTTACACTCGCTCGGTTAAAGCACCGCCTGATATGCCAGGATTGGTCATTTCGTAAGGATTTAAAATCAAATCGATTTCTTCCTCTGTCAAAACATCATATTGTAAACAAAGCTCTCGAATCGATTTACCTTTTAAGATGGCCTCCCGAGCAATTCGCGATGCAACTTCATACCCTATGTGCGGATTTACGGCTGTAAGCAATCCCACACTTTTTTCAACATATTCCTTCAACCGGTCTTCGTTTGCCTCAATTCCTTTTAAGCAGAAATCTGTAAAGCTTCGGAATGCATTGTTCATGATGCTGATGGATTGAAGCAGGTTAAAAACCAACACGGGTTCCATTACGTTTAATTCCAGTTGTCCGGCTTCAGAGGCCAAGCAAATCGTATGGTCGTTTCCGATCACCTGAAAGGCAACTTGGTTAATGAGCTCAGGCATTACCGGGTTGACTTTTCCAGGCATAATGGAGGAACCGGGCTGGCGTGATGGTAGAGTAATCTCCCCAAGTCCAGCACGAGGGCCGGATGTCATCAATCGTAAATCATTCGCTATTTTGGACATGTTTATCATGCAGACCTTCAATGCTGCTGATACTTCTGTGTATGCATCGGTATTTTGTGTAGCATCAACAAGGTGCTCGGCTCCTACAAGCGGTAATCCGCTTATGTCTGAAAGATGCTTTACGACATTTTTTATATACATTTGGTCAGCATTTAATCCTGTCCCTACAGCTGTAGCACCCATATTCACTTCATAAAGATGCTGGCGAGCTTGTCCAATCCTTTTTATGTCACGTTCCAAAACACGGCTGTATGCTTCAAATTCTTGACCAAGGCGAATTGGTACTGCATCTTGAAGATGGGTACGACCCATTTTTATGATCGGATCAAATTGCTGAGCTTTTTCCTTGAAGATATGTAACATGTCACTCATAGTATCCAGAAGGTTTTTCAGCATATTAAGGGTGGAGATATGAATCGCTGTCGGAAATACATCATTCGTTGATTGCGACATATTCACATGTCTGTTCGGGCTTATTTTCCAGTAGTCGCCTTTATGATGGCCAAGGAGTTCAAGCGCACGGTTTGCAATGACTTCATTCGCATTCATATTCATTGAAGTACCGGCTCCTCCCTGAATCGGATCGACGATAAAATACTCGTGCCATTCTCCTTCTATAATTTCATCTGAGGATTGGATGATTGCCTTACCGATCCCTTCATATAGACGTTTCGTATCCATATTGGCAAGTGCTGCCGCTTTTTTAACTATCGCCAGCGCTTTAATCATTTCTATATGAATGGTATATCCAGTTATCGGGAAATTTTCTACAGCCCGTAAAGTTTGAATTCCATAATAAACATCTGCTGGTATCTCCTTTTCACCGAGAAAATCTTTCTCAATTCGGTATACGTTCTTGTCTTTCATTACTTCCTTCACTCCCTTTGTAACTTCTATAATATAAGTCCTCAGCAATTGGCGTTTCCATCATTTCCTTCACCTCTTGCGGATCCTGAGTCTTGCCCAGTACCCACATCAATTTAGGAACGATGGCTTCTGTATTCATATTCCTTGAACGAATAATACTATCACGACCTACTTTTCTCCCTACTTCATAAATATCTATATCCTCTCCCTCTTCTAGACATTGCGTAGTAACGACAATAGATATCCCGCATTTCGCCAAATCGATTAATTTTTCCACAATATTTCTTCTTTCAAATGGAATACCGCCACTTCCATAGCTCTCAATTACAATCCCTTTACATTGATCTTTCAGAGAGTCAAAAATTTCAGGCTTTATTCCAGGGTACAACTTGACTAATAAAACATCTGTACATAGGGAGGTTTCCAATTTAATCTCTTTATTCTTTGGTGTACTTACCGGTTTATCATAATAAATACCTTCATTATTTATAAAAGCGATGTAAGGGTAATTTATACTTTCAAACGCGTCATAGCTTTTTGTTCTCAATTTAATGGCTCTTGTTCCCTGAATAACTCTGCCATCAAATACTACATATACTCCCCCGATTTCTTCACAAGCAAAGCGGATAGCATCAGAGACATTCCTTTTAGCATCCGTTTTCTGAAAAGCAATCGGGATTTGAGATCCTGTAAAGACAATTGGTTTTCCTACATTTTGCAACATATAGGAGAGTGCAGCAGAAGTGTAGGCCATTGTATCTGTGCCATGAGTAATTACAAAGCCATCGTAATCATGGTAATGCTCATAAATGGATTTTGCTAATTCAACCCAATTTTCCGGCTGCATATTTGTACTATCTATATTCATCAAAGGCTTACTATCCATTTGACAAAGCAAATTTATATCTGGAAGATAACTTAAGATTTCATCTGCTTTCAGCTCAGGTGCCAGTCCATTTTTCCCTGCTAATGAAGCAATTGTTCCACCAGTAGTAAGTAACATCAATTTCTTCAATAGGATACCTCCTTAAATGCTGCGTTTTACGCAAATTCCATCATGTTTCAGCTAATTAAATTCATTAAAATAAATCACTTCGGTTAGTATTTTATAACCTTCCATTCTCTTAAAAGTTTCTTTTGCCTCTTTCCCGTGCTAAATTCAAATATTTTAATAATGTTGTTTTTTGAATGAGAAGTGATGATCCACACGAGATAATTCCTCCATTAAAATGATTTAATTAACGAATTAAAAAATACTAAAGTTATACTCCTCAGCAATATGTTTTAACAACTCGACACCTGCAAGGCTATTACCATATTCATCTATAGCTGGTCCATAAATACCGATACCACAGCCGGTTTGGAAAGGGGATTCTTGTGGATATCTGGCAGGTACTGATGCCATGATGCCTCCTGATACCCCACTTTTCGCTGGTACACCGACAAATGCGGCGAATTTACCAGAAGCATTATACATCCCGCAAGTCAGCATTAAGCCTTTCGTCAGCTGTGCTATTTGTTTAGGAAAGACTTGCCTCTTATGAATTGGGTCATATCCATTTTGTGATAGTATTAATCCAATTTGAGCAATATCTTTTGTATCTACTTCGATTGAACATTGTCTTAAGTAAACCTCTAATGCATCCTCTACCTCTAATTCCAAAAATCCACTCTCTTTCAAATAATAGGCTAAGGCTCTATTTCGATTGGCTGTTTTCCACTCGGACTGATATACTTTTTCATTAATTGTTGGTCGTTTCCCAATCATTTTTTCTATTAACGCGTATATCGATTCCAGCTTTTGCTCCGGGGTTTCCCCATTAAGAAGAGATGCTACTGTAAGCGCTCCCGCATTAATCATTGGGTTAAACGGTTTGCCCGGCTTATGAATTTCCAATCGAACAATAGAGTTAAATGCATCCCCTGTTGGTTCTACATCCACGCGATTTAATACATAAGGAATTCCACGGTCTAAACATGCTGCAATAAAACTGATAACTTTTGAGATACTTTGTAAAGTAAAAGGAACATCCCAATCTCCTGCCTTCATCTCTACACCATCAGAACTAATCATGTAAACTCCCAAATCCGATTGGTTAGACTCCCCCAATGCTGGGATATAGTCGGCACATCGGCCTTTCAAACCAAGGGAACGGTAATTCATGACCCATTCACAAAGATTTTCTTCTTCCTTGGGGATACTAGTTTGAATTATTTCTTTTATTATTTGATGATGCACTAACCCACCCCCTGTAAACGTTTTCTTTTTAAAGCAAGGCTCTTGTAAACACCGCTGTTGATTTCCGCGCAAGGCTTCGCTTTCCGCGGGGTGCTGATAATGCCTCAGCGGCTGCGCCGGCGGGGTCTCCACCCAAGCTTCAATACCAGCTGGGACTTCTTCAAAATCAACATGATGCTATAACAGAGCTTAAGGTAAAACAGATATAATTCCTGGTCATTCTCATTCATTTTAGAATCAGAGTTACACAAAGAAACCGAATACTACAAATAAATCTTTTAAAAAATCATTATATAAACTAACCTAACTAGTAAGAATATTAAAATCGGAAGTGATAGTTTTGGGTATAAATCCTTTATTTAGAAAAGAACGTACCATTATTATTTTGATGATGTTTTTTGTTCCATTAGCTGGAGAAATACACTTTTATCCCATTAATGAAACATTTCGTGTCAGCTTAGGGCCGCCAACTCTTTTTCTTTTTCTACTTTTTTTAAGAAAAACCGGCATTATCCCAGGCTTTTTACCAGCTATTCTTGTTGTGTTTTTTCGTATGCTGCTAGATTCAATTATGGGAGTAAACTTTAACTGGTTTATTTCTTTTGAATCTCATTATCCGAGTTTTTTCTTTTACTTCACTTATACTTCCCTTTTCTATTTATTTAAGGTTAATCGTTTTCATCGGCAACCTTTGATCATTGGTTTCTATGGAATTACCATTGAAATATTATCGAATCTTGTAGAAATATTCTTACAATATATAATGTTTAGAGGTATCATTACTTCAGGATCATTGTTGGAAATGTTCCTTATGGCTCTTGCTCATAGTTTTATGGTATTAGGAGTATTTAGTATGATGAAATTATATGAGGCACAGTCCCGGGAGATAGAAGTACGGAAGCAAAATGAATATATGTTATTGCATGTATCGAACTTATATGAAGAATCTATTCATTTAAAAAAGACATTTCAAAATTCTGAAACGATTACAATGAAAGCTTACGAATTATATAGAGAATTAAATGGAAATCATGATGTAGACAATAAACTCCTTAAAAAAACCCGTCAACAATTACTGGAAATAGCTGGTAAAATACATGATGTTAAAAAAGACAATCAGAGAATTTATGCGGGCTTATCCAAGCTTATCTCAAATGAAGGCTTTACAGACTATGTCCATATTACGGATTTAATAAAAATAATTGTGCGATCCAATGAAAAGTATGCACATTTATTAGAAAAAGATATCCTTTTTCATTATCACATAAAAGGGAATCACCCCCGTTACCATATTTATACCATTCTATCGATAATAAATAATTTAGTTGCCAACGCGGTAGAAGCCATTAAAGAAATGGGAACCATCGAAATAGAGGTTAGTTTTCAGGAAAATTCTGTTCATTTTCGGATTGAAGATGACGGACCTGGTATTCCGGAAAGGAATAGGGACTTAATATTTAAACCTGGCTTCACTTCTAAGTTTGACAGTATGGGCAATCCTTCAACGGGTATCGGGCTAACTTTTTTAGAAGATATGGTCAAAAAGTTTAATGGAAAGATTACCTTTAAAAGTGGCTCAAACAACATAGGAACCGTCTTCATTATTAGCTTGCCAGTTGATAATTTAGTTGAAAAGGAGAATTCTTGATGAATTTTTTTATAACAGATGATGATATCACCGTTCGTTCCATGCTTGCTCAAATTATCGAAGATGGGGATTTGGGACAAGTTGTTGGCGAATCCGATGATGGAGCATTATTAAATGGAGAAACATTAAACTTGAAAAAGGTTGATATTTTATTGATTGATTTATTGATGCCCACCCGTGATGGTTTTGAAACTATTCAATCTATCAAACCGGTATTTAAGGGGAAAATCATTATGATTTCGCAAATGGAGTCCAAGGATCTGATTGGTAAAGCATATACACTTGGAATTGAAAACTATATTATCAAGCCAATTAATAAAATAGAAGTGATAGCTGTCATCCGAAAAGTAATGGAGCATACTCGTCTCCAACAATCCATTCACGATATTCAAAAATCATTAAATTCTGTACTTCAAATAGGTTCTATCCTAAATCAAAAGGAGCCGGCTTTTAAGGAATATAATATTAAACATTATGGTGAGTTCCTTTTGGCGGAATTAGGTATTTCAGGCGAGAGTGGTAGTAAAGATTTATTAGAGATATTGGCTATTTTATTTAATTATGAGAAAAAGGATACATTTGAACACGGATTACCATCTCTTAATGAAATTTATGAGCATTTAGCAAATAATAAGCTGGGAGCTGTCGGAGACGAAGGGAATCTTAGAAGAGAGGCTAAAGCTGCTAAGCAACGTGTTCGCAGAACTATTTATCAGGCACTGACTCACATGGCATCTCTGGGACTTACAGACTTTTCAAATGCAAAATTCGAAAAGTACTCTTCCCTGTTTTTTGACTTTACGATGGTTCGCAAAAAGATGACAGAGTTAACAAATGAATCAAAGCCATCCTTCACTACTACACGAATAAATATAAAAAAATTTATTCAAGTATTATATTTCGAAGCAAAACGAATGATGTTAGAAGGGTAGAAAGGATACAGGAGAATACGTATGCCAAACTTTCCTTTGTAATGATCATTTTTCTCATTACAAAGGAACCAAGCACCCCCGTAGTCTCGATGCGAAAGGAGATCCTTGTGTAGGATCTCCTTTTTTATTTATTTAAAATAATTTAATACCGCGCTGCAAGACATCCAAATAGATGCTTGTGTTCCTTTATCTTAATTAAGAGGTGAAGGATTAATGTCAAATATAACATTCCATTGGAAACTTTCTCAAACTCCAGAACAAGCTGAAAGAAGCACTGCAAAATGTGTGGCAAATTATCTGTTTTTACGGATACGAATGTGCGAAGGCATAACGCAAACGGAAAAAACATATACCAATTTGCGATTTATAAATGCGAAGACAATCATACGTGGAACCGAAAGTTAGCTATCTATAAAACGTTCTCAGAGCATGTTTCTGAAATGGAGGAGCAGAAAGAAGAATCCTCAATTAAGTCAGCCATTCCGATAACCAGCTAAGCAGAACAAGGAATAAAGGTGATACACATTGCACTAGATGATGTGATAGGAAAACATCGAATTGATAAAGTGCTTTCAAATCTGCCTTCCATTTCTGATTAGGTGCAGGAATATTTTTAATTAAACCCTTTGATGCTATCCCCAACTCCTTAGCCATTTGTATATCCCTCTCATTCTACCGGCATCATTTTTTTGCCTCTGCCCAGGCTTGCGAATTCTTTTTTTCGCCATCACCATATCCTCCTTTTTGTTCTATAAGACTATTTCACTATAGCGTGCAGAATTAGTCGATATTTATCACTTTAAATTTAGGTCCTTCAGAACAATACAAAGTTTTCCTTTAATCAAACGTTTGTTTAAAAAATACTACATAAACATAACGTTATAAATGCTCGAAGCAAAAAAGGACTACCTCCTTTTCATAAGAAGTAGTCCTTTACTTACAAACTATTTAAACATCAGGCAGCTTCACAATTTAGTGAAACGGAATTACATCATGCCGCCCCTAAGGTGAGAGTGCGTAATATTTTTAACCTGGTGTGCGTAGATTGCTGTATATCAATGTTTTGTTAAATTTTGTCTGTAACATCTTTAATGGGAATTAACCGTTTTTTACTGGATTGCGTTAGCAATATGTTAGCATTTTTAGTGTTATTTATTTACTAAGGTAATAGACTTCTGAAGTTTAGTTTTTGATAGAAAACTTTTCACGAGTCAATTTGGGCACAAATAACGATAAAAAGAAAGAACGGGATAAACTAAATACTACAAACGAGATCCATAATCCGTGATTTTGATATAAAGGGACAAAAAACCAAAGCGCTATTAAAAAGACAATCAATGCTAAAGTAATGGAATCACGGATGGATTTTGCTTCAGTAGCACCAGAAAAAATTCCTTCTAACTGCAAACCCCAGAATCCAAAGATCGGAAACACAAGCATCCACACTAAATAAATTTCTGATACAGCCTTTACTTCTGGAATTGTCGTAAAGAAAGCTATAATACTATTACCAAAGATAAATACGCTTAAACTCAAAAAGATTGCTGAAGCTAATCCCCAAAGAGCTGAAAGAGTAAAAGCCCGCTTATAAAGGAACAGATTTGCCCCACCTATAGCTCTGCCAACTAAGATACTTGAAGCATTGGCAAAACCACCAAATAAATAAGCTATAATATAGTGAATTTGTAGTAGGATGGCATTGGCTGCTAACGTCACTTCACCCTGGCCTGCCCCCATAGAAGTAAAAATTACTGTCATTGTGAGCAAACATACAGTCCTCAAGACTAAATCCCTGTTCATTTTCATCATTTTTAGAATGGGTTCTTTTTCTAGCAACATCGATAACTTTATACCAGCTAATCTCTCTTTATTCGTCAAATACAAGAGCCATACCCCTAATACAACAGCACTAACCTCAGCTATAAGAGTAGCATAAGCAACGCCCTTAATTCTCATTCCTAATCCTAAAACAAAAACAAGATCTAATATAATGTTTAAAACATTCATCCATATTTGAATAGCCAAAGCTAAGCGAACCTTCCCCATTCCAATAAGCCAACCAATAATGACATAGCTTAGTAGAATAAATGGTGCTCCCCAAATTCGAATAGAAAAATAAGTTGAGGCAAAGGATGATACAGCTTCACTTCCTCCAATTAATGATAAGGCAATGGCAAGGATAGGATTCTGTAAAACGATAAACAATAAGCCAAACAATATAGCCAATATCATTGGCCTTAGAAAAGAAAGGATTATTTCACTTTGTTTATTTGCCCCTCCTGCCTGAGCGGTAAATCCACTTGTACTCACTCGTAGGAAACCAAGCAGCCAGTACATCGTGTTAAATATAACGGCTCCAACAGAGACTCCACCAATTGAAGCCGGGTCAGGAATTCTTCCTACTACCGCTGTATCAACAGCCCCTAAAATAGGAGTTGAAATTCCAGATATAATGAGTGGGATGGCCAACACCAAATACTCCCTATGACTATAAGGCGCAGTGTTATTTAAGACCATAGAATCTGTTGCCAATTTCATAAATTCCTCCTGCTTGATGTATATCTTAAACGGTTGAAGCTACTTGTTTATCTTTTACAGTTAACCATTATTGCCTGGTAATTTGGGGCTTACTTAGACCTGAAATTTTTATTCCATCATGATACATACCCGCTTTAAGAACACTCATAAATCCTAACCAACAATTACCTAATAATTACAAAGTATAATCTCTTTCATTATGTAGAAAAAGACAGGTTTCCCTGTCCTTACGCAAATGTCTTACTAATTTTTTAGAGTCATCGTCGGAACCAGAAATTTACATTTTATCCTATCTAACTTCGCGATTATTTAGATAATCTATTTGTGTCAAACCCAGTTTACTTTCGTTGAAATTGTACGAAAACGCGGGTGTTCAGCAAGGATAGATTCTCTTAATCGTTTAACTATAGGGTGTTTGGATGAAAAAAATTGGTCTTTTGAATCGTAAAGCTCAATCAATTCTCCTTTTTCCAGGACACCAATTTGATCAGATATCGAGAAAGCTGCTTTAATATCATGTGTGATAAAAAGATAAGATAAGCCGAAGTCATCTTTTAAATCGCTTAATAATTGTAAAATTAAGCTTTGTGTAACCATATCTAAACTACTAACTGATTCGTCAAGGACAATTAATTTGGGTTGAAGAGCAATTGCTCTAGCAATATTTATCCTTTGCAATTGTCCACCACTAAATTGGTGAGGGTATTTTTTTAGATCCCTTTCACTTAAGCCTACTCTTTCTAATAGCTCAATGACCATTCTTCTTTTTTCTTCAATAGATAGCTTTTCAAAGTTCTCTAACGGCTCACATATAATTTGTTCAGCTGTCATTCGGGGATTAACAGCGGAATTTGAGTCCTGAAATACAACTTGAAGGTCACGGCGTATTTTTTGTTTGATAGCTTTATTTAAATTGTAAATATCATATCCTTGAAACAAAACCTTACCTTGCTGTGGGCGTTGAATTCCGAGAATTACTTTCCCTAAAGTACTTTTCCCAGCTCCGCTTGTACCAATTAACCCCAAACATTTTCCTTCTTCAATAACAAAGGAAATCCCATTAAGAATATTATTTGTTTGGATCTTGCCTTTAAAAAAATTTTTAGAATTATAGCTAAAGTTTACTTGTTTTACCTCTAATAAGCTCAATGGTTCCACCTCTTGGGAAATTCGTTTTGCCCGTTACAACATATAGGAATAGGGTTGTTTTTGAGAATATAAGGTTGGCCTTGTTCTTAACAGCTTCTTCGTGTACTCATGTTGTGGATTATCAAATAGTTCTAATACATTTGCAGTTTCTACTATTCTTCCATGCCGCATCACGATTACATCGTCAGCTAACTCTGAAATAACTCCAAGATCATGTGAAATAAGAAGAATAGATGTTCCATACTCAGAACGAATCTTATCTAATAGACGAAGTACTAATAATTGGCTATGAAGATCAAGTGCTGTAGTTGGCTCATCTGCAATAATAACTGCCGGTTTTAAGCATGTAGCCATCGCAATCATAACTCGTTGAAGCATTCCACCACTTAACTGAAATGGATAGCTTTTTAGCAATTTATTGGGATCTGGCAAATTTACACTTTCCATCACATCAGTCGCAAGCTCCTTTGCTTGCTTTTTATTTAATGAAGTATGCGATCTAATCGTCTCAGAAAATTGGTGGCCAATCGTAAAAACGGGAGTAAAGGCATTCATCGGATTTTGCATAATAAAAGCAATTTCCTTTCCTCGAACTTTCCGCATTTCTTTGTTTTCTAGACCATTCAATTCCCTATCTTGTAGTATAATGCTCCCTCTAATATCCATATTCTTCTCATGTAGCTGTAGAATAGACATACTTGTAACAGTTTTACCACTACCACTTTCCCCAACAAGACCCAGAATCTTCCCTTTTTTAATTCCAAAATTAACTTCCTGAACAAGTGTAGAAAAGCATTTATTGTTTCTTACTTGCACATGTAAGTCTTTTACATTTAAAATGTCTCGCTCATTTGCTTCCATATATTCAACAGTCCTTTTTCATTTAGCGGCGTTTAACCCCAAACCGTTCTGATAGTGATTCACCTAATAAATTAAAGGTAACAACGACTAGCATAATCATTAAACCCGGATAAATCATTAATGTAGGATTTGTTCTGATATAGGACTTCCCTTCAAGAATCATCGCCCCCCATTCAGGAGTAGGGGGTTGCACACCTAAGCCTAAAAAGGACATAGATGATAAATTCATAATTGCCCAACCCATTTCTAATGTTCCCATTACTGCTAGTGATGGTAGAACATTTGGAACAATATGTTTCTTCATGATAGTCGATGTAGAAGAACCACTAATTTTAGCCGCTATAATATAGTTCTGTTCTTTCAGGCTTAGGACCATTCCTCGTATTACCCTTGCGTAATAAACCCATTGTACGAGAATTAACCCTAAAATGACTTGTTTAAGACCCGTTCCCCAAATACCAACAAATCCAAGAACAAACAAAAGGCTTGGGATCGCCATTAGACCATCACCGATCCTCATTAGCAATTGATCAACCCAACCACCTATATATCCAGCAATGATACCAATGATTAAACCAATACTTAAAGCTGAAAAGAAAATTAGCAAGGCAAAGCCTAACGATATTCGAGCCCCATATAAGATACGTGAAAACGTACATCGACCTAAATGATCTGTCCCTAATGGATAATCCAAAGAAGGTGGCTGTAATTTATGAGCTAAATTAACAGCGATTGGGTCATTAGGTGCAAGCCACGGAGCAAATATTGTGATCAAAAATAATATACACAGTATTAGAGAACATATGACAATCACTTTTTGACTTTTTAATACACCACGAAACATTGCTATCATTGATACTGCCTTCCTTTTCTGGAAATACGTGGGTCAATATACATTTGAATAAGGTCAACAATTAAGTTGCTGACAAGAAATACTCCCGCTGCTAATAGTACATAGCCTTGAATAACAGGAACATCACGGTTAAAAATAGCGTCAATAAAATACCGCCCAAACCCTGGCCACGAAAAGACTGCCTCTACAATAATAGCCCCCGTCAATAAGTTCCCTAAATTCATTCCAAGCCCAGTAATCATAGGAGAAATAGCAATTCTTAGTACATGCTTCCCCATTATAATCTTTTCATGTATTCCCCTCGTCCGTGCAAAAAGCACATAAGACTCTTGTAAATTATCAAGAACACTTGCGCGTAACAGGCGAGTATATAAAGCTATTAAAGGAAAAGCCAACGTGACTGAAGGCAAAATTAAATGCTTCCAGGTTCCCGTACCTTCTACTGGGAAAAGGTCTAGTTTTACAGAAAAGAAAAAGATCAATAAATATCCAAGCCAAAATGATGGAATCGATGCCCCTATAAAAGAGAGGAATCGACTAAAATGATCAATAGCACTGTTCTTCTTTATACCTGCTAAAAAACCCAAAGGGATACTTACTAAAATTGCAATCAAAAGACTGCCTATAGTTAACTGAATAGTTGCTGGCAATCGCGAAGAAATCTCTTCCCATACAGGTTTATTCGTAACATAAGATATGCCAAAATCAAGTTGGCATATCTTAATAAGGGCGTTCACATATTGGATTAGAAGAGGTTGATTTAAGCCAAACTCATGTCTTTTTTGTTCCAACATCTCATCTGTAGCTTGAATATGTGCTGCAGCAAAGTATGCCTCAGCTGGATCCACTGGTGATAGGTTAATCATTCCGAATGTTAGTAGAGTAGCAATAAGAAAGATTGGAACGATGGTCATTATTCGTTTCAAGACATAAGTACCCATAAAAACCTCTCCTGTCGCTTACTCGTTTACACTAATCCCTGTAAATGGATGTTCATCTCGGTTACCAGGGAATGTAAAATTAGAAACATCCTTTTGATAAATTGCTATTTTCTTAATATACGAAATAGGTACAATGGCACTTTGCTCTTGTAATGAGCCTAAGATTGCCGTGTAAAGCTGTTGACGTTCGTTTTCATCCGTTGTTTTTTGAACTTCAGCTATTTGGATCATTAACTCTTCTTTATTAGGATAGGATGAAATCGCTTCTCTAAATCCAAATCCTTCTGTGTTCATCATGTTTACGAAAGTATGCGGATCATATGGCGCACCGAAGTTACTATAAAAATTCATATCAAACTCATTCGCTTTGAATCTTTCCACTTGAGTGGTAAGCTCAACTCCGACAATATTTAGTTTTACACCTAAACCCGCCCACTCAGACTGTAATGTTTCAGCCATTGTTTTTTGGATTATTTCAGAAGAGTTATACATCAACTCAATTTCAAGTGGTTTCCCGTCTTTTTCACGTACATTTTTACCCTCTGGCAACATCCAGCCTGCTTCATCTAATAATTGTTTCGCTTTTTCAACATTATATTCAACCTTGGTCGTATCAACATTTGAAGTGTAAGGTAAGTTTGTTGGTAAGATATAGTCGGCCTTCTCTTCTAATCCAGATGTCACACCTTCAACCATTGTTTGTTTATTAAATCCATAATGTAATGCTTGGCGAACACGTACATCAGAAAGCTGTTCTTTATTCGTATTCATAACTAGCTGTCTAGTGGCGACTGGCTCAGAAATGCTAGTTTCATAGGAACCTGTGGACTCTAATTGCTTAAAAGAATCTATACTGATAACACCTTCTCCATAAACAAGGTCTAAGTCCCCTTTTTCGAAAGCGAGTACGCGTGTTTCAGCATCAGGAATGACTTTGACTTTAATTTTCTCTACACTTGGGAGTTCTCCCCAATAATTTTCGTTACGTTTAAAAATAGCAAATTCATCTACCTTATATTCATCTAACACCCATGGACCCGTACCAACAGGTTGTTCTACACCCTTTGAAGTGTCACCATCTTCAGGGAAACCGACTTCTCCTAGAAAACGGACTGGACGTACAACTGCTAATTCCTGAATAGTAGGATAATACGGCTCTTTTAATGTTAATTTGAATGTATATTCATCTATGACATCTGTTTGATCAATCTTTGGAATAAATCCTAACCAACCATGCATGTCTGCATTCTTTAGTATTGCATCAAAGTTCTTTTTCACAATGTCAGCATTAAAATTTGTGCCATCAGAAAATTTAATATCCTGGCGTAGGTTAAATACATATTCTTTCCCATCTTCAGAAATCTTCCAAGACTCTGCTAAATGTGGCTTTAACTCTCCTCCATCCTGGTAGCTAACTAAAGGTTCATATACCATGGATTGAGCAAATAATTGAGATGGATTATAAACATGTGGATTCATCTCTCCTATATCCCTTGGCCATGCAACAGTAAACATATTGCTACTTTCACTGGTAGACTCCATATTTCCTGCTGAATTTCTTGAACAACCAAGTAATGCCAAAGATAACATAAGGACAATTACAGATATAAGCAAAAAATGTTTTATATATATTGGTTTTGCCATAAAACCCGCCCCCCTAATTGAAAATGATAACCATTATCACATAGTAGGATATAGATATTTGATTGTCAATATGTTTTCGTATTTTTAACAAAGAATTCAGTCTAATTTTTATTTAATATTTTTAGATATAGTGAAAAAAAACATTAAAATAGGCTATTACCTTTTGATTTGTAAGGTGTTTACCACCTCTTAAGAATAAAGAATAAATATTAAATGAAACAAGAATTCTTTATTCGTTAATTAGTCGTGTATTTAACAAAAGAACTGAAAAAGAGGCTTCTCAAAAGCTAAATTAACTAATGAGAAGCCTCTTTTATTTTTCAAATGTTAGCATTTTGTTAGCAAACCACTTCAAAACCCTTATATTTCAAGGGGGTGAACGGTCATTACATCATGCCGCCCCTAAGGTGAGGATGTGTAATATCGTTAACGTGAGGTGAAATAGCGCGGTAAATCAACGTTTTGGATATTTTTGGCTGTAACATCTTTAATGTCGATTTACCGTTTTTTATGGAAATGCGTTAGCAAAATGTTAGCATTGATACTTGAATGTTTTTAATAATAATATTTAATAATACCCTACCCAGTTGGGCTGATTACTTTTTATTGCTTTCTCTACAGCATTAATCCAATCACCTATATCCTATAACTTAATTTCCAATTCCTTAATAGACATACTTGTAGAATCCACCGTTTTCCATAATGTTTCTAGAGCATATTTAACCCCGTCATAAGGATATTGAATTGAATCATTGGCTGCTAAATAATCCGTCATTCTTCTCTCCATTTAATGTCCCGTCTTGATGAATATATTCTCATCTTAATCAGTGAATTTAAATTAACATCTCCTTCTAAGCTGTCCCATGCTATTCCTCCATTTTCAAAAATTGCCCTATATAAATCTTCAATTGTATTGAAGTGATTATAATATTCCTTAGTTTCTTCTTCTGGTATTAGTTCTGAGTTTCTTATTGTTTGCTCTGGATATATGGGTAAATAAATCCAGTGCAACTTAGCTGCAATCTCTTTTGTTTTAAGTATAATCTCTTGAGCTTTCTCAGTAGGTTTTAAATTCATGTAGATATCTCTAATTTCTTCATAATTATCTTTTAATAATTGCTCAAGATCTTGTTTGTCAGCTAAATAATGATCGTATTTAGAAGAATACTCTTCAAAACCCACTTTAACACTTTGGTTTATTTAGTATTTATCATTAACAGTATCAAAAAAACCATCGATAAATTGGATTATATCTAATCTTTTAAAAAATAATTTCTTGAATTGATTCTTCACTATAAAACTGCTCCAATATTGCATTACCTTTAGACAGTGACACTTTATATCATTAGAAAATCTAGTTTTTATGAATATATATTTTTTCTCAGAAAATAAAATCCTAAGAATTAAACTGTTCGTGATTTATATGCCTAATCTCAGAATATAATAACGCTTCCTTATTTCCATCATCCTTTTCTAAATAAACTACTTTCGATTTCCCACTCTCTATTCGTTCTGCCCTCTAACTTAATTCTTCACTACCACTTACACACGCAAAATAAATTGCTTAAATATATTACCAGTCCATTCCACTAGCCTAGTAGGAATTCTAAAATGTTGCATATCACAAGTTAATTGCGTATTTTTTTACCTACTTTAAATATGAGCGGAATTCCTATAATTGTAGGTAGAATCCAAAATAACAAAATAGGCAGTTCATTTAAAACTGGTATACTAGGAGTATTAACTACTAAAGTTGCAGTTACAATACCTATATAAGAACCTAGCATTCCTCCTATATGAGCACCTATCCAATTTTTCCATTTCTTCTTGACCGCTAAATATCCCAATAAAGCGAGCCCATAAGAAAACAGAGCGATATAGAATAAATATTGGCTTTTTTCCCAATGGATTATCGACATAACCAAAGCTGTTATAAATACAAGGACATAATACCAGTGATATATCTCGCCAGATACTGTATGTTTCCCCTTCTTCTTTTTAGAAGACATTGCAAATATCCCGCTTATTAAACAAATCGTCCCTGTGAGTATATGAGTAATTAAAAATACATTAAACAATAACATCACCTCAATACTTAAAAAACGTCTTCTAATGAAAATCCCTCTTCCATTAATAATTTCTTTGTTTCATTCATTAATTTTTCATAGGGGAGACCTATTTCAAAAACAAAATGATCATTGAGAAACTTATCAATGTCTACAGTAGTCTCTATTTGGCTAGTTTCATAGTATTTTTTAATTTGGGTTTAACCTTCTGAGTGTTTACTATATTTTCCAAGAACACCCTTAATACTCTGCTCTTTGGGAGGCTTAATTTTCGATATTGTATCTCGCTCTCTCTAGCAGTAATATTATCCAGTGTCATCTTGAAAAGATAATCGATTTGACATTTCTAAAGATTTTCTAAATACCGATATTAGTGTATTTTTGTCCATGGAAATCATCTGCTCGACCAGTTCTAAGGAATATTTTATGCAATAAATGAATCCAGATAATTCAACGTATATAACGCTAGTGAATTTTTTTCAAAAAATCTTCCTTTTAAAAGGTAATAACCAATTTACTTTAAGGAATATTGCTTATCGAAATAATTCTTATATTCTTCACTTATAATTTGATCCCACCAATCTTTGTTATCAATGTACCATTTGATGGTTTGAGCAATACCTGTTTCGAATGTATAACATGGTTTCCAGCCTAGGCTTTCTAGTTTTGTTGAGTCAATCGCATAACGCTTATCGTGTCCTAAGCGGTCTTTGACAAACTCTATTAATCCCTCTGACTTCCCAATTGTGCTAATGATTGTTTTAACAACTTCAAGATTTGTTCGCTCATTATAACCACCCACATTATAAACTTCTCCATTTGAGCCTTTATGCATCACTAAATCAATCGCAGTACAATGATCATAAACATGTAACCAATCACGAATATTTTTACCATCACCATATATAGGTACCTTTTGATCATTTAATACGCGAGAAATGGTTAACGGAATTAGCTTTTCGGGAAAATGGTATGGACCATAGTTATTTGAACATCTTGTAATGTTCACTGGTAAACCAAATGTTCTATGGTATGCACGAACTAACATGTCTGAAGATGCCTTACTTGCACTATATGGGCTGTTTGGTTGAAGAGGTGTTTCTTCTGTAAAAAAAGTCGTTGGATTAAAGTCTAACTCCCCATAAACTTCATCCGTTGAGACTTGAACAAATTTCTTTACACCAATATACTTCGCTGCATCCAATAACACTTGAGTCCCTAAAACATTAGTAAACACAGAAATTTCAGGTTTAGTGATGGACCGGTCTACATGACTTTCGGCTGCAAAATGGATTACATAATCAAATTTATATTCTTCAAAGCACGCATAAATTGCTTCTCTATCTGTAATATCAGCCTTAATAAAATGGTACCTATCCTTATTTTCAATGCATCTATGCTTGGTAAGATCTCCAGCATAAGTTAATAGATCAAGATTAAAGATCTCGTATTGTGGATATTTATCCACCATATATTGAACAAAGTTACCACCAATGAAACCTGCTCCACCGGTCACTACTACCTTTTCTCTAGTCATGATTCACCTCTAAAATTAGTTCATTGATGTAGTGCTCTAATGCCTCTTGCCATGATGGCAACGGTTTAAATCCTGAATCAACCAACTTTTGCTTAGACAGACGAGAATTCTTTGGTCGCACAGCGCGGGTTGGATACTCCTCTGTATTTATTGCATGCACCTTAACCGCTTTGCCTGCTACTTTAAAAATTTCCCTTGCAAATTCAGCCCAACTACAAAAGCCTTCATTTGAAACATGATATATACCATATTTTTCACTTTCAATCATTTCAATTAATAATCTTGCTAAATCAAATGTATAAGTTGGTGATCCAAATTGGTCTCCAACAACATTTAATTCTGAACGAGTTTCTGCTAAGCGAAGCATTACCTTCACAAAGTTATTTCCATTTATTCCGAATACCCATGAAATTCTTACAATAAACATTTGATTAAGAAGAGATTGAACTACCTTTTCACCTTCTAACTTGGTTAAACCATAATACCCCACCGGACTTGTTGAATCAGTTTCAGAGAGAGGCCAATTTTCTTCCCCATCAAACACATAGTCAGTACTAATGTACATGAATTTTGCCCCAACGCTCTTTGCTGCTTCAGCTAAATACCTCGTACCATTTACATTAATATTCCAGCATGTGTCCTGATCATCTTCCGCTTGATCAACAGCTGTATATGCAGCGCTATGAACAATCGCATCTGGATTTAACTTTTCAACAAATTCCGTTACACGCTGCTTGTTTGTAATATCCAAATCCGCTGAGCCTACACCATAAATATCATAGCCGTGAAACTGGCCTTCCTTCACAACATCATAGCCAAGTTGACCTGTATAACCTGTCACTAGAATCTTCATTTTGATTCCCCATATCGATAATTAATTTCTGCATCTTTTAAAAGTGGTGCCTTCTTATCCTTTGCAGATAACACAGGAGTGATATCCTCCGGCCATTCAATTCCAATTTCTGGATCGTCCCAAGCGATACCGCAATCGTATTCAAGTGCATACAGCTCGTCCACCTTATATTGAACTTCAACATTATCTGTTAATGTCATAAACCCATGTGCAAAGCCCTTTGGAACAAGCAATTGCTTTTTGTTTTCTCTAGACAACTCAATCCCATACCATTGTCCAAACGTAGGACTTTCTTTTCGGATATCAACAGCCACATCAAAAATAGAACCTCTTGTACATCTGACCAGTTTCGTTTGCGCCTTTGGATTTAATTGATAATGCAGACCGCGTAAAGTCCCCTTTTTGACTGAAAGAGACTGATTATCTTGAACGAACTGAAAATCAATTCCGCCTTCTTTAAATTTTTCCTTATTATAAGTCTCCATAAACCAACCACGATGATCCCCAAATACATTGGGCTCAATAATTAATATATCTTCAATATGAGTTTTTACAACTTGCACATGATCACCTTTTCAATTAATACTTAATTTTAGCGTTTGCTACTTTTAATAAATACTTTCCATAACCTGTCTTTGAGGAAAGTTCACCAGACTTTAATAATTGTTCTCTTTCAATCCATCCATTAATAAATGCAATTTCCTCTGGTGCAGCTATTTTAACGCCTTGATGTTCTTCGACCGTGCGAACAAAATTACTTGCAGAAAACAGACTGTCATGAGTACCTGTATCTAGCCATGTAAAACCTCTTCCAAGAAGCTCTACCTCTAATTGTCCAACCTGAAGGTAAGCTTCATTGACTGATGTGATTTCCAACTCACCACGTAGAGAAGGCTTCACATTCTTTGCTATTTCAATCACACTATTATCGTAAAAGTAAAGGCCTGTGACCGCGTAATTAGATTTTGGTACCTCTGGCTTTTCTTGAATACTTATAACCTTACCATTCTCATCAAATTCAACAACACCAAAACGTTCAGGATCCTGAACATGATAACCAAATACAGTTGCACCTGTTTCTCTCTGTGCGGCTCGTTGAAGAATTTTCCTCATGCCACTTCCATAATAGACATTGTCTCCAAGAATCATCGCAACAGAATCATTTCCAATGAATTCATCACCAATAATAAAAGCTTGCGCTAATCCATCAGGGCTAGGTTGAATCTTATATTGAAGAGAGATTCCAAACTGTGAACCATCCCCTAACAATTCCTCAAACCTTGGAGTATCCTCTGAGGTCGAAATGATTAAAATCTCACGAATACCGGCCAACATCAACGTTGATAGAGGATAATAAATCATTGGCTTATCATAAATCGGTAATAACTGTTTACTTGTAACCAAGGTAAGTGGATACAATCTTGTTCCACTTCCACCAGCTAAAATAATTCCTTTCATTTTATGTACTCCTATTCTTTATAAAAATGGTAATAGTGAATATTCTCCCAGGGGGAATTCAACATAACGATTTACTAGTAAATCGTAACAAAAGAACCAAACTAGTTTTATATAGCAAACAAGAAGTCCTGTACCTAGCCAATATTCTAAGTATTAATCTATTTTCCCCGTTTGCAAAAAAGTTACTGTAGAACACTGTAACGGATGGATTGCCTTATGAATTATAAGTTGAATACTCTTTTAGAAAATATACAGATTATAAAAAAGGCATGTAATAATTACGGACAAAACAACTATTAGGAGAGAAACACAGTGGTCAGGGCTTCATTCTCATGCAGAATTAACATTTACGTTGGATGTGTGAGATTAATTACAAAAAGGCACGGCTAGCTTAAAGTACTAGTCGTGCCTTTCTTCGTGCGAAAATTCCGATTGTCACCTACAAGAACCGTCCCGTGTGCTCTCTGCCTACCCCTATATATCTGATTCAATAATCACGAATGCAGCGGCAGTTTCTTCTGTATGTGTAATAGTTAGGTGAAAAATTGTATTTTCGGAAAATAAAGACTGGACTTTGCCTGATAAATAAAACTCTGGTTTACCAAGATGGTTAGGTTTAACCTCTAAATCTTTTAACCCTATTTGCTTCCCAAAACCAGTACCTATTGCTTTTACACCAGCCTCTTTGGCTGCAAACCTACCAGCCAGCCATTCCATTCTTCTCTTTTCGTTTTCGATTTCCTGAAAATAGCTAAGCTCATTGTCTGTTAACATGCGTTTTACAAAAGACATTGAAGTTCTATTTAATGCTTTCGTTATTCGTTTTATTTCCGTCAAATCCATTCCAATGCCTACTATCATTTATTACTCCTCCACCATTCTTTACGCTTGTTTATTGGATATACTGACTAACAACTAGGGAATTATAATTGCCCCCATAAGCGAATGAATTGATGAGAGCATTTTTTACATCCGCCCGTCGAGTATTAGTTACTAAGTCTAGTTCTACTCGTGGATTTGGATTTGTTAAATGTTGAATGGCAGGTACTACTCCACTAAATGCTAATATTGAACTTAATATTCCTATAGCCCCTGCAGTACCATGTGTTTCGCCAAATACAGATTTAGGGGCACTTACAGGAGTATCATTCCCAAATACTCTTGATAAAACTCTAGATTCGATAGCATCGAAAGTTTTATGACCACTTGCAGATGAAGCAATATACCCAATGTTACTTACTTCTAAACCCGCTTCAGCTAAAGCTAATTCTATCGATTTTTCCCACGCTTCCCCTGTTGGATTAATTCTTCCAATTTTACTATTATCGGAGGTCATTCCAAAACCTTTAATTTCCGCATGAATCTCTGCCCCACGCTCCTTCGCAGATTCATCACTTTCAAGGACAAATGCTACACTTCCTGCACCGAGAATATTTCCGCTAGATTCAACATCAAACGGTTTTGCTTTATCCTTTGTTAAATATCCTGGTATTCTATGCATACCAGCTAACATAGGCTCATTGAACTCATCTGATGAAACAACAATAACCTGCTTACAAATCCCTTGTTGAATTAAACTATTAGCATAAAATAATCCATTAATTGCTGAGACTCCACCCGCACAAATAGTAGACGTAGGGCCCTTTAATTTAAAATTTAAACCTATATGTCCAGCCGCTGCATTCATAACTGTATTTGGGAAGCGGCGTGCATTTGCCTTTTGAGCACCTTCAGAGATAACCACGCGATTAAATGCTTCAACCGTTTCAATCGGACCAGTTCCAGTAGCAAAAATCAAACCAACTTCTTCACTATTATCACGATTTATTTTTATATTTGCGTCCTTAATAGCCATATTGGTGGCAACAGCTGCTTGCTTACTAATGGTATCCATCTTTCTAAGTAATTTAGGGTTCACGAATTTACCATACTTTATTTCTGGAATGATTCCTGCATCCTGATACCCATAGATACTTGTATCAAATTCTGTAATCTCGGAAATACCACTCTCTCCATTCTTCAATAGCGAATAAATCTCCTCTACATTAGAAGCATTTCCTGCAATTGCTCCTACCCCTGAGATTACAACTCTCCTTTTAGAATAATTCACAACTGGCTTATTGGATTCAGTTTTTGCACCAAACATTATTGTTGCATTATTACCTCCGAATGCAAAAGAGTTTGATAAAACTAAATCTACATTTCCTTTTCGAGAATTGTTAGGAACAAAATCTAAGTCAAATTTGGAGCTTTCTTCCTTAAAATTTACAGTTGGAGGAATAACTCCTTTCTTTATAGCTAGAATACTAGTAACAGCTTCCGCAGCTCCAGCTGCACCAAGCATATGTCCTATCATCGATTTAGTAGAAGAAATAGGTGGTGAATATTCCTTTAATAAAGACCTTAATGCCTTAGGTTCTGATGAATCATTTGCTGGGGTCCCTGTTCCATGTCCATTAATATAAGAGATATCTTTTGGCTCATAACCTGCTTGCATTAAAACGTTCTTCATGGATTGAAGTGCTCCTGATCCAGCTGGGTCTGGAGCCGTTTGATGATAACAGTCAGCTGACAAAGAATAGTCAAGGACTTCTGCCAGAATTTCTGCCCCCCTGGCTTCTGCATAATCCAATCTTTCAAGGACTAAGAATGCGGCACCTTCACCAATATTAACTCCATTACTTTCGCTGTATGGTGAACACGGTCCATCACATAAAGCTTGTAAACTATTAAACCCACTAAGTGATAATTTAGTTAATGGATCAACACCGCCCGCTAACATAACATCAGCTTTCCCTGAACGAATTGTATCTAGAGCATACCCAACCGAATTGGTCCCTGCAGCACAAGCATTTGAAATCACACTTTTAGGACCTTTTATCCCTAAGTCAGTTGCTACATTATCAGCTGGAACATGGATTGGGTATTTAAAGATAAGAGAACGATCAGTATGGTTAATGTCTTTATTAATCCACTGCTCGTGAAATTTCTCGCCACTTGCTATCCCCCCCAGAGAGGTTCCTAGTATAAGGCCAGCTCGGTATGGGTCATTAGAGAAATCAATATTTGCGGAACTAACTGCTTCACGAGCTGCAAGCACAGCAAATTGACCTGCTCTATCTAATTGAAGAAGTTCTTTTTTCGTAAAGTAATTGGAGGGAATAAATTTTTCAACCTCTCCACCATAGTTTGTACTTAAATCAGATAAATCTAGTTCTTTCACTAATTTTATACCGCTTTTCCCCTCAATAATATTTCCCCAGAATTCCTCAACGTTCTTTCCATTTGCACAGATAATGCCGATTCCCGTTACAGCTACCTGAAATTTCTTAAACTGCATACCACACAAATCTCCTTAATTAAACAATTTTAATTGCCCATGATTTTGGAGTAATATATGGAGAAGAAACAGTTTGAATTACTACTTGATTCCCCTCAGAATTTAATCCTCCCATTTCTAAACCAGAGACTGCGAACTCACTAGCCATTAAAGCTAAACCCAAATTCTTTCTAAGGGTATAGCTATACTCAACCTGAATAACTGAGCCTACTTTTTCATTTTCAATAATGATGGAATCTCCTTCAGCTAAAGCAGCGTCCTCATCAAAAATAAAGCCAACTAGTCTCTTTTCTACCTCTTGTTCTTTTAGTGATTCAATAGCCTCCATTGCTAAGAATTCTTCTTTTTCAAAGCTAATTAACCATTCAAAGCAAGATTCAAATACCGTATGATCTTTTACTTCAAAATCAACATTCGGCTGTCTTACTTCTAGCATTGTAATATTTACCGCTTGAGAACCTACTGGCTGAACAACGCATTCATCCTCACTTTGATCTAATAAAAAGCTCCAAAGGTCTAAAGCGGACTCCATTTGAACAAATACTTTATAACCATACTCACCAGTAACACCTGTACGAGCAAAAATTAATTTTTCATTATTCCAAGTTGTCTCTACAAACGACTGAAATGGTAAAGATGAAATGTCAAAATCGATTAACTGTTGTCCAACCTTCCAGGCATATGGACCTTCAAAAGCAATGATGGCTAGCTCATTACTTATATCTTCAATTACTACTTGATCATTATTATGGTAATGTTCTAAAAAGCTATAAACTTCATCCCGTTTAGAAACTGAAGTTTCAAGTAATATATAATCCTCTTGTTTATAAATCGTCACTAAATCTACTACATGGCCCTCTTCATCGACAAAAAGGGAAAAAGCAGTTTTTTCTATATCCAAATACTCTATATCCATTGAAGTTAGGTAATTTACAAACTCTACATGATCTTCTCCTGTGATTTTAAATTTTCCATTCGAAGAGTAATCAATCAGCCCTACATATTTTCGAAGGGCATTGTATTCTTCTTCTACACCACTGTAGGCTCCTACGACTTCATACCCACCATTATTTAGTACTGTCGCATTACCCTTTATAGAATTAGTAAAAATTGCTTTTTTATCGGTACTTGTTATCACTTTGATAACCTCTCTTTCATTTTTTTATCAAGAATAAACTCCATCATGTCATTTGCATCAGGAGTATTAATTATTAAATTAATATATTTTTCTTGTTTTTCATTAACTATTTTTTTTGTTTTTTCACAGTACAAAAGATTATAAATTTTCTCGCCAGTTTCTCTTATATTGAATATCTCAGAAATCTCTATTGCTTCCATAAATGGATTGTTTGCGAGTAAAGGTTGTAGTTCATCTACCCATCCATTCGGAAACGTTAAAAATGGATAAATACCTTTTGGAAGTACTTTTGTCCACTTTTGCAGGATTGCATCTCTTCCTTCCTGAGATTCCCAAATCTCAGGAAACAATAGATTTCCACCATCACCTGTATTTACCTTGGTATTTACTAAACTCAGAACAGGGACATACCCAAATAACGCTTTTGCCATTGAACATGAAGTAACATTATCTGTTATAAAAAGGTCACATGAGAATAATAAATCTTCATATTCTTTTATGTTTAGAAATGACATACCGACAAACTTTATCTTTGATTCGCTTGCATGTTGAATTAAGCTATTTTCAGGAGCTATCCCAACGATAACAACCTTAGACGGAACTTCTCTTACTCCTAGATAGCACTCAATTAACTGCTGAATAAAGTGTTCATAACTATATTTCCTATCCATGTATAACTTAGTTTCCATTAAACGCATTTTCACAAATAAATTTGCCCATGCTGCCTTAGATACCATAATTAATTTATCAGTTTTGGAATGACATCCAAACCTTTGTCTTACCTCTTCCTTCTTAATCAATTCCATATTAAATGGACGTTTATAAAGAGTAACTGGCTGAATTCTTTCATTCTTAACACTAGGATCATTGATTGGGCAAGTACGGATCACTTTCATCGTTTCTGGTATCTTTCTTAAAAAAGCTTCTGCTTTACTCGTTGATCTTGTTCGCTTCAACAAATTTTCTTCGAATAAACGATTCTTTAATACTTTGGATTCGGTTCCAAAACAAAGTGAATCAATAGTAGCTGTTGGAAGTCCTAAACTTAATACAAAATCTAAGTCTATTAAAGGTGATTCCAGGTCTAGATTATGATAATCTGCAATGATAATCGCATCTGGGTCAAAGCTCTGAACTACTTCTTTCACGGCCACTGTTTGCATCGTTTTTTTCCTTAGTGGAGTAGCTTTCACACCTGAATTCAGGGCATAATCCAGATGATTTTGACTGGTTAAAAAGTGGCATGTCCTCCCATTTGATTCTAGTTGTCTAGATAAATAGATCGCATTATGCAACTCCCCAATACTAAATTGGCTGGGCGCAATAAAGAGTACCTTTTCCTTCACATCCGTTCCTCCCTTACTAACTTATATTTATGTGACTTTTAGCTTCTTCTAGTGTTCGACTAATACAGATATAAATAGAAAATTTACCCACATCTTTCTTAACACTTCTATTTTTTAAAGATTGTATAAAAGATAACTGAAAGCCTTGATCCGGCCACTCCGAAATGACAAGTTGTAAGTCTTCTGATTCTCCCCATAAGGTGAGGTAAAAGTCTTTTCCTACGTCTAATATTGCTTTTGTATCACTTGTATAGACTCTCCTCCTGATTCCACATTCTCTCAGAATATTTTCGCCTAATATATTCCAAAAGTAGACTTGTCGTTTCCTGCCCAGCTTATTCCAAAATGAATGGAGTGCAATGTTGAATATTTGATTCGCCTTGATTAAGTCTGTATATAAAATCTCTAATTTTAATTTTGGCGATCCTGGACGTGTAAGATAGTTAACTACATAGTCTTGTCCTCTACAGCTAATACCTTCCCAGGAGTCCTTTATAGAAGAGCCACCCTTAACCAATTCAGATATAAACGTCTCTATATATCTATCTTCAAAAAGGTATCCTTTTTCAATATCTATCTCATGCTCTATTAAATGTGGATATATACCACCTGGGGTTGCTGTATTTTGTCCCCAATTTTTAAATCGAGGAAAATGGGAGCTTAGTAAATTTTTCGGACCGTATTTCAAACTAATTAATGAACCTTGAAGGTCAGGTGAAACTTCAAATTCTAGAAAACCATTATTGACTGAATAAACACTTATTGACCTTTTCTCTTTTTTTTCAATAGTAACTATAGAACCATTTTCAATCACATCTAACTGAAAATTCTTTTTTGCATAAATTCCTTTTTCCATATTTTCGAATGTAATGGTCCCATTAATAATTTTCTTATCGGTTTTCACATCAATTAAGAAAGAAAATTCTAAAGGATGTGTAGAATGAATAGCTCCAACTGATTGACTTTTATTGAAGTTTAAGGCCGGGATATTGAGTTCAAGTTTTCCACATAATTCACTTAGATGGACCACTTTTACTTTTCCTTTCAGTTTAAGGGTATCTATATTTGAAACTGCATCAGGTAGAATTAAACTAATATTTGCTCTCCCGCTATTCTCTTGTTGGACTCCAACTAGGTTCCATATAGATTGTTCATCAATATCTCTAGTTAAATCTATATTAAAATAGTGAGAAGCGTCGGGAATATTGTCAGCTATAATGCCCTCGATTGATTTAATTGTCTTATTTTTATTGAAGTTTTTTAAATAATTGTTTTCACCTAGAAATAAGTACTGTTTATCCCAGTTTTTTTTATTGATTTTCCTGTAGTCGCGAATGCTTGAACAGCGATTAAAAATAACAGACGGCATCCAGCGCATTCCATACATAACAGAATTGACTTCACCTTCCCATGTCATTTTTACTTTTATCTCTTTATTTTCAAACAAGGTCCACGGCTTGAAGTATGCCTTAGGGTCGCTCGGTAGATCTTGATCTCTCATATATTCGAAATCATTCGTAAGGAAAGGAAAGTCCTCAAATATTAAAGTATCTCTCACAATACCTGATACAAAAGGTATATTAATGATTGAATCTTTTATCGAGCACCAAGGGGTAATCTTCAATACTTCTCCTTTACCTATCGCATAATCCTCTATCCCTATCATACTGTTACCACCAAGTGTAATCTTGCGTATTAAATGAACTTTGTCATCTTTAAGCTCTATAGCTATTAGGGTATTTTCTTCGTTGGGCTCGAGAATAATTATTTTACGTTTAGGCATGCGCTTCACTGTACCTATAAAAGGTAGACCTAAATCAGGCCAAGCTTCGCGAACAACTTGATTTCCTGCTATTCGTTCAGTAATGCTTAATCCGCCCGTACTTTCTTCAAGTTTTACAGAGATTTTAGAATTCTCAAGAATAATGTTACCTATACCGTCTTTGAATCTCACGCTAGAGAAACGGGAAATAATCGGTAATTCTAGAACCTTAGTGTGAACTCTGTCATGGTTATTGTTATATAGAATTACTTCTATTAAGTCGATTCCAGTACCTAGACATTTAAGATGAACTGGATATTGAATTGAATCCCTGGCAGGGATGACTAATTCTTTTATCCCGGATTTATCTAATTTAATCCTCGTAGAATCAACAGCACGAATCTCAATCAGTCCCTTAAATTGTTTGGAAGTATGATTTACGAGGTTTAACTTGATCTTTGTTGGTTGATTAGTTAGTAAAGAAGTATTTTCTGCCACAGAAACAGCCAATGGTCTTGTGGCATTATACCCGTAATGAAATGAAAACTTATAATCACCAAACTTAACAGTCGATCGCAAACTACTAAATTCCAGTATATGATGTGGGATGATTATATATTCTTTCCAACTAATCTTTTCACCTGGTGCCAAAAGCCTTGACTTTTTACCATTTCTATAAGAAAGGGCTCTTTCACCAATCTTACTATTAAAAGAAACAAGCATTCTTTGATCGAGCCGGTTTTCAAACTCAAATATAGCCGTTACCGTTTGGCCTTGATTAAGTTCCTGGCCTTCTTCAATATAACTTATGAACCTAAAACGGGGGTCCTCCATCATCGCTACCTTTTCACTTAACATATCAACCCAGCAGGAAAAACTTTCATTATCAAATTTCATTTCATATTGATAGGTTTCCATTCCATGCAATGCATATGTATCATTACTCGTAGAACGAATGTTACTTGCACTAATTAAGCTTTTCCAACCACTTTCAACTAAAGAATCATTCAGGGTTGTAACATTATAACTTTGTTTTAAGAATTGAGTCACCAAAGGTAGATAGCATCTTAATTCTAAATATCCATCATAATCAAGTATAGATTTCTCTCTTCTAATGAACCCGACACGCTTATATAACGGGAGTGCAGCACTGTTAGTTGGATCAACATCAACATCTATATATTTATAACCTAGTTCTGTTAATTGCTTAATTGAATTCGAAAAAAACATCCCTGGTAAAGGACCGTTACGAAATTGGGGATGGATTAAAAAGTTACTTCCCCAAACTGCGTCAGTATCAGCAGCCTTTTGGCCACAGTGCGTAGAAAATAACATAGTCCCAATGATTTTATCCTCATATTCTAAGCATAAGAATAGAACAATTTTAGAATGTATAAACAACCTTTGTACATCACTTTCTTTTAGTAAGCAACCATGTGTAACTGGACCATACTCAAATTTATTGAAAAAATTTGAAATTTGTTCAGCATCTTCTTTCACACACTTTCTAAGTTTAACTTTACCGAGTTCCATAATGTATAACCCCGCTACTCTTTGTTAATCTGGTCTTTGAGAAACTGTAAGTGTACCAGTAGCTACACAGTCATGATTCACATATGCAGAAACCTTTACTTTTGAAAGAATTCCATAACTTTTTCCAATATTAGCACGAAGACGCAACTGATCACCAGGTGTTACCGGCTTCATAAACTTCATATCCTTTATTGCAACTAGATAACCTACTCTTGAAGAAATATCTATATCCTTTGCAAGACTTTCTGCTGCTCCTGCTACTTCCTCAAAAGATTCCTCCATTGCTTCTAAAGCACCGGTACAATAAACAACTGCTGTAAGTTGAGCCAATGCTTCCACGATGAGAACACCTGGCATGATTGATTCATTTGGAAAATGCCCCTCAAAGAAAGGCTCACTGATTGTCACATTTTTAATTGCAGTACCTGTTATTCCTGGTTTAAGTTCAACAACTCGATCTAAAAGCAGAAATGGCCACCGATGAGGAATGATTTTTCTGATTTCATTCACATCAAGAACGTTTTTCAAAACCAATCACTCCTCACTATTCACAACAATGTAATCTGCCAATTTATTAATAGAACTAAACACTTCAATGTTGTCGTCATAAACCGTAACATTGAATTCATCTTCAATGACAACAAATAATTCTAACGCGTCAATTGAATCAAGTCCTAAACCACGTCCAAAAATCGGTTGATCATCTGTTATTAAACTTGGTTCAATTTCTAAATCTAATCTTTCAACAATAATTTCCTTTAGTCTCTCTGTTAATTCTCTTCTCTCTTGAGCTAATTTTTGAGTCTCTTGATAGGCATACATCTCTACACTACCTTTCTATTATCCATTTATTAATCCACCATCAATGGTGAAAACTTTACCTGTAATATACGAAGATTTCTCAGAACTTAAAAAAGAAACAAGATTGGCCACCTCTTGCGGCTTTCCCATTCTTCTCAATGGAACTAATTCCATCATTTGGGACAGGGTTGTTTGATCCATAGCTTTTGTCATATCAGTTTCAATAAAACCGGGTGCAACCACATTCGCACGAATATTATACTGTGACGCCTCTAACGCTAAGCTTTTGGTAAAGGAAATTATACCTCCCTTTGAAGCAGAATAATTCGTTTGTCCTTTTGCACCGGAAATACCACTTGTTGAAGCAATATTTACAATTGTCCCACTCTTACTAATCATCATTTGCTTAACTGCTTCTCTTGAACATAAAAAAGTTCCTCGTAAGTTAACATTGATGACCTCGTCCCATTTCGGGCTACTCATTAATGGTAAAAAGCCATCCTTTGTAATCCCACTATTATTTACAAGGATATCCAGTCTGCCATAATGTTTTTTGACGTCCTTAAATAACTGTTTTACTTCTTTTTCGTTAGATACATCAACTTTATAAGATATGACATTCCCACCAGAATTTTTAATTTCGTAAAGTGTCTCATCCATTTTGTTGCTACTACTAACATAAGTCAGGACAAGATTTACTCCTTGACTAGCTAGTTCAAGAGCAACTGCTTTGCCTATCCCTTTAGATGCACCAGTTACTACTGCTACTTCATCTCCTTTAAACAAAGAACTCACCTCATTTAATTATTACATCCCTATATATAAATCCTGAAAAATTAATATTCTTTCATAAATGTTTTTGAGGATTTTTTCACACTTTTTTTATATGACATTACCGATTCTGTTGAATAAGTAGTAATTGCCTTTTTACCAAATGATCTCATCAAACCTGATAATGTTTTACTTGGTCCCACTTCAAAAATCTCCTGGATATCAAAAGAATGAAGAGACTCAATCGTTTGCTTCCATAGAACTGGCTGTGTACATTGGAGTCTAATATCTTCAAGGATAGCGGCCTTTTTCCACGTTAATTTACTATCACAGTTTAAGATGATAGGAATCTCTGGTTCGTTTAAAGAAAACCCACTAACATAATCATAAAAACCTGACTCCATCTCTTCCATTAACTTTGAATGAAAACCCTGGCTAACATTTAAGAGTTTCGTTTTAATTCCTGGAATGGAATCCATATACTCTTTAAATTTCACTATCAGGTCGACCTCTCCAGAAAAGACAATCTGTAATGGAGAGTTGTGGGCTGCCAATTCAACATTGAAATCAAATGATTTATCTATAACCTCCAAAATTTGCTCCTCCTTGGAGCCTACAACAGCCAACATTGTCCCTTTCCTTTTAACTCTAGCCATACTCTTTCCACGCTGATGAACAATCTTTAGTGCATCTGAAAATTGGTAGGAACCTGCAGCAACTAATGCTGAAAACTGTCCAATACTATGTCCAGCAACATAATCTGGCGTAACCCCTTCACTTTCAAGTAGTTTATACACTCCTACACTTGTAGTTAAAATGGCTGGTTGAGCAATATCAGTAGATGTTAATGTCTCATTCGGGCCAAAAAAACATAATTTTTTTAAAGGAACCCCCAAAGCATCCTCTGCTTCTTCGAATATTGTTGTAAATATAGAAGGAAATTGTTTATAAAAATCTTTTGCCATCCCTATATGTTGAGAACCTTGTCCAGGAAATATAAAGGCTTTACTCATGACACACCTCCAAGGAAGATATCAATTTTTTGCTTAATGTCATCTGGTAGCTTCAAAATTAAAGTACCATCAGTCCGTGTAAACGCATGTTCCGAGCTTCCCTTTACTAAGAGTTTTCGACCGTATTTACGATAAACTCTGTATTCAAAATGGAGGTAGGCTTTCTTCGGTTTTACTAGCGCCGTTTCAACTATAACGGTCTCACCAAACTTCGCTGAACTTTTATAATTACAATTTATATTAATTACAGGCATAAACAGTTTTCGACTGGCTTTTTCTAAATTCAGACCAGCTTCTGTTGCTAACTGAACCCTACCCACTTCAAACCATGAAAAATAATTTGAGTGATGAACAACACCCATGGGATCACACTCAACATAGCGTACAGGTATTTCCACCTTCACCCATCTCATCTTTTGACCCCCCAAAAAAACCGGCACCTTCTATCATTAATAAATTTTCTTTGTCGGTACAACCACAGATTAATTAAATTTAAATAATCGAACTGATAATATTAAAAAAAGAATCCCCATCCCAAATAAAACAACAATTGAAGCAATGATGGTGGATAACCCCTCTCCATAAATCAGGAGATTATTAAATGCACTCATAGACCAAGCAGTAAGGGTGACATGGGCTACTTTTTGAAGCCATTCAGGCACAATATATAGAGGCCACCAAGAACCACCTAATGCAGACATCGATAATACGATTAGAAGAGAGACACCACTTGCTTGGGCGCGAGTTTTACAAATAGATGCAATAAACATCGCTAACCCTGTGGCTGCAAATGCAGTGGCAATGACTAATAGGATTAATCCTGTAATTGAGTTACCAAGCCACATCCCAAATATAAAATGCCCAACTGTAAAAAGAACAAGCATTTGAAAAAGGGCTGTTAGAAAATTTGAAAGCATCTTTCCACCCAATATAGAAAATCTTGAAATTGGAAGTGTCTGTAATTTCCTTAAGGTTCCTCTGTCTCGTTCTTCTAGTAAACTAGTTGCACCAGCAGCTGTACCTAAAAGAACAAACATTACAGCGTAACCAGGGACATTAGATTCAAAAGGAGTTGCCTCATGCTCTACCTCTTTTGTTTCCGATGTCTCCACGACTACTTTAACCGGTGGGTGATCAGTATAGTATTCACTTTGCTCTTTGATTGTTTCTATTTCAGCAGAAGGATCAATAGAAATACCATGTACCTGTTGTGTTTGCTGAGTAATATTTAGTACAGCAGTAGAACCAATTAAATTCACTACATTAACCATTGATAATTTGGCGGTATATTGAGAGAGAATATCATTAACAACCCCAGGTATCACTCGATCCACCGGATCCTTTAATACAATTATTTCAGCATTTTCACCATTTTTAACTTTTTCTGAGAAACCATTAGGTATAATGATTGCAGCCTTTTTATCAGCTATCATATTTTCAGCTTCTTCTCTAGTTAAATTTGCTTCTTCCCCATCACTTGTTTTGTAGGTTTCGATAAGTTTTATGGCACTAGTTTCATCTAATACACTAACTAAGTTTTCAGCTACCTCTCCATCATCTTCTATTACAATAGGGATGGAAAACTGCTCTACCTCCCCTTCAGTAAACATTCCCGACAAAGCAAAACTTGCAATCGCGATAATGATGACAGGAGTTAATATCAAATACAAAAGTCCCGGGATATCACGTATAAAAATTCGTAGGTCCTTAGTTGCAATATTCCATATACCCAAGTTAATCCTCCGTTCTAATCTCGCAGTTTCTTTCCTGTAAGCTGCAGAAAAACATCCTCTAAATCGGTTTCCCTTACATTAAATTTACTTACTACTAAGCCCTCTTTACGAATGTAGCTTAGTATTTCCTCAGTTCTTTCTAGCAGCTGTTCCGATTGAATATAAAGCATGTCATTGACATAATTAACCGAATCTATGTTTTCCATATCACGAATTTCATCTAGTAGTCTATCATCCACGTCTTTAATCTTAAGCTCTAATTGCTTTTGTCCATGCTTAGACAATAGGGATGTTGTAGCATCTACATCCAATATTTCTCCTTGATCATAAATGGCCACTCGATCACAAAGTGTCTCAGCCTCTTCCATATAGTGTGTTGTATAAATAACACTCATCTTAAGATCATTTATTAAATACTTAATGGATTCAAAGATATGATTCCTAGATTGGGGATCCACCCCCACTGTTGGTTCATCTAACAGAATTAATTTCGGATGATTTAATAATCCTATCGCTAAATTAAGTCTCCGCTTCATTCCTCCTGAAAAAGCTTCAACTTTTTTATTCGAAACATTATGTAATTGTGCAATTTCTAATACCTCATGGATTCTTTCTTTTTTTATTTTCCCCTTTAATCCATATAAGTTTGCAAAGAACGAAAGATTATCATATGCAGTTAATTCCATATAAAGAGCTAAATCCTGCGGTACCAAACTCACTAGTTTTTTAACATGATGTAATTCTTTATTACTAATATCAAACCCACAAACCTCTCCGCTTCCACTGTCTGGCTTTAACACCCCGGAAAGCATCGAAATTAATGTCGTCTTACCTGCGCCATTTGGCCCAAGGAGACCTAGAACCTCTCCTTCATATACATTGAGATTTACATTCTTCACTGCTACAAAATCTCCGTAGGATTTAGTTAATCCTCTTACGGACACTATTGTGTTAACATTTGATTCAATATTCAAATGTTGATCTTCCAATAATTGATTCACCTTTAAACCTCCTTTTTTTAAAAAACATCATTTCTACCCTTTTAAGTAGGTATATAGACTTACATGTCGAAAATACTATTAAATCTTACCATAATCTACATTGTTTTTGGGAAAATTTTTACAAAAAATTTAATATTACCCTTTTTCGCAAGGGATTAAACATAAGTTTTCAAAGGTTCACTCCCTAAATTTCACAGCATATACCAAATCCATTACTAGATACCAACTGATATATAGGCCTTCCCCGCCTTCTTAAACCTATAATAGAATGTTTCACAATAGAAGGAGCAAAAAAGGCATTCGTTTTCCTGCTCCTTCCAAAGGTGCACGCTTGACAAGCGTTTCCTATAAGACTGAGATTTGCTATTATTTTTTTTATCTACACTCTGTTAATTTCTGTCTTTTTTCATCTTTCGAAATGTTCCATAGAATAATTAAACAAACAGACAAAAGATATGTAAAAACATCATGATTCTTTGTATAAATCGTTTGTTTATCTGAGATATACGTATCACCTATAATATAGTCTCTTTCATTGATTCTGCTATCTCTTCTGTCCTTTTACTCACACCTTAATCATTTTTGTTCCTATTCTTAATGTAAGTAGCCAATGTGATGTAATTATCTATAATGAAAAAAATACTATATTAAAAGAGGACCATCCATTTTTCAATATTGAAACTGTAGTTGCTATTGGAGAAGTAAAGTCAACTCTTAATACTAATGAATTAAAAACCCTTTTACTTTGTATAGCGTTTGGAAATTTGTTTATATAATAAATTTTTAGTTGTTTCAATTCTACTATGTCGTAAGCGATTCTTTATCAAGTCGAGGGATGCCCCCGCATTAACTAATAAGATAGCATGCATTCTTCTTAAATCATGAAATGTTATTTTCCTAACATTTGCTTTTTCGATTAAACGATAAAACTCTATTCTAACGGTAGAAGGTTTTCGGACTCCTCCAGTTTTATCGGGGAATACCAGATTTAATTTATGCTGATTTCGCTTACCTATTTCCCTCCGCTGTTTTTCTTTGTACTTCTTTAGGGTAATCACCAGGTTAGAAGGCAAAGCTGTGGTATGGGATCCACTTCTTAATGGTTCAATTTGTTCTTCTCCACTTCTTGTTGAGATAGCATTCTTATTAACAGTTAAAGTTTCCTTATCAAAGTCGACATTATCCCATGTTAGGGCCAAAAGTTCTCCTAGCCTCACCCCTGTAGAGAGTACAAATTTATACATTTCCCCGCTACCTTCTAGTTCTGCTACTTTGAGAAACTCGATTACCTCTTTATTACTCCACGGTACAAACTTTCGTACTGGCTTTTTATTCATTTTCATCATACCTTTCATTAGTTTTTCATTTATAATTCCCATTTCAACAAGAGCTTAGAACTGGTGGAACGAACAGAAAACACATTGTACTTCCTAATATCTCTTCTGTCCTTTTTACTCACAAAAAATCATTTTTGTTCCTACTCTTAGAAAAAAGGTCATTTTTAGTTCTCATGATTCAGAGATTGAGGACCTAAGAAGTTAATGACCGTATCACTACTTCTATAACCTAACTGATGCTGTACTCTTAAAATTTGTTTTCTTAAGTCTCCCTTTCAAATCTATTCCAAGATTAAATCGGCAAATAAAAAAGGGCAGACGGATAGTGAGATCACTAATCCATCGCCCTGGTCCTTCCAGCCACAATGCATTTAACTTAAGGCTACTATATTGAATTACCTACATTATATTGGTGGTATTGCTACGTTTCAAGTAGAAGCGATAATTTTTTATTTAATCAAGAATTTTCATTCTAATGCCTTCCTTGAAGAAGAGCATTTAAAGTAATGTTCATTTTGCTCATGACCTTCTCAACGGCGGCTGTTATAAATATTGATCTGAATTTGCTTCCAAGTAATTTCGATAATTCATATTATAGTTCAGATAATGCATAGTTGTTTCGATCCTCTCATGACGTAGCTGCTCCTGAATGGAAAATTCATTGGCTCCATTTAATAATAACAGCTGTGCCATCGTATGCCGTAAATCGTGAACACGTACCTTCCTATCGATTCCAGCTTCATCATAAATCCGTTGTAACATCGAAACTAATCTGCTTCTATTCAATGGCTTACCCTTATAGAAGAATACTTCTTTATCTTGTCCGTTAGACCACTTCAGCCACTCGGGGTGTTTAAAGTATTGTTCAAAAGCTTCCTTCAATTTGTCTACTACAGAAACAACCCCTGCGGATGTTTTCTGTCCCCGAATGATTTCTATTGTTTGAAACTCTAGATTTATTTGGGACTTTTTCATCAAACAAACCTCTTGCGAACGTAATCCGCATGTTAAAAACAAAGACATTAGTACATAGGATTGTCTAAAAAACGGATCCACTTTTTTTGAGGCTGATAGTAACTTATCCGCATCTTCTTTACTGAAAGCACGATCTACCTTTTTAAGCTTATAATACGGATTCGGGTAATACGCTGTTGGGTTTGACTTTATCAAGCCTACCATTTTCAAGAACTTAAAAAAGCATTTTAGAGCTTCAATACTATTATAAAGAGTTTTATGACTGGCTCCATCCTCTATGAGGAATTCCACGTAATCATCAATAAACTCTTCATTTATTGGATCATATCTCGAGTCTAATTTTCCAAACTTAAACTTATCGAAATTTAACTCCCTTACTGGCCCCAAGGACATCATATATCTTCCAAACCTTTTAAGAAGATACTTATAGCTGTCCTTTGTTGACTGAGCTATATGAGTATGTTTATACCATTCCTTATAATAATGTGAATCCAAAATAATATTGCTTTCCATCTTTTTCACCTCCTCTTACAAAAGCTTTGCAATTGGATTCTTCTCCATGTCTTCTTTTATCTGTTCTCTACTTTGTTTTGCATATGGTTTCAAAGAAGTAACAGTGGAATGACCCATCAGGTCCATCATTGCATATAAATTGATTCCTGACCGAATACCGTAAACAGCATAGCTATGTCTAAAATTATGCACGCTTAGTTTCTCTATTTCATCGTCTCCAATCGATTTTGCTTTCTTTGCTAAACTTTTAACCATCCCTCTAACTGCTCGGTCCGTTATCGCAGTTTCTCCTCCCGTTGATGAAAATACATACAAATCTCCATAATTAGCTTTAAGTGCTTTCCAATCTTCAGCGAGATGCCCATATATAAAATCAATATACTTCATTAAGACATGTAAAGCGTCACGTTGAATATACGCAGGAAGAAGCTTCTTTTTTTTACGTTTTCTCCTCACCATAATCATTTCTTCTTCCAAATCAATGTCCGATAAAGTGATACCAACAAGCTCACTTACTCTTAATGCTGATCCAAGGAATACACTAATAATCGTATAATTTCGGAATCCAAAAGCTGTCTCTTTACTTAAAAGGAGTAATTCCTTTAATTGTTCAATATTATAAAATCTTGGTAATCCATCTTTGTTCCAGTCCACCCTTAAAGTCCCGTCGAAATCATCTTTGTTCAATAAATAAAATTCTTGAACTACTGTTTTTATGAATGTTCTAAAAAATGCTGCTTTTTTAGCGCTGGTATTGCTCGAAAAATCACTTTGACCAAAATAATCAAGCAAAGTAGTTGTTGGATATATAACTTCCGTTAACTGTACATCTAAGGTTCCATATTTTTTGATGATAAAATCACCAAATAACTTTCCTTCAGATTGGTAGGTAACCTTAGATGTATCCGCTAAACCTTTAAATTTTGAGCTTGCATAAAAAAAGAGCAAGCTTTCTTCGACAGTTAATTGTTGAAAGGAATCTCCTTGGTCTGCTGCCTCTCTATCTCCACTTAGATCTAGAACATTAAATGCAGCCATTTGGAGGTCTTCCATGTTATGGAACTCTAATAGTTGCTGGATAGCAACTTGAGCAGAACCTTGTTTAGAAACTTCTTGGTTAAAAGTCATCTATTCGTCCTCCTGTGTAACTTAATTTAGTCAGCTCATTTTTAACGAATTTCCTTTCCAAATGAACATATTTAGCAACAGTGTCATCAGATATATGCCTTGTTAAGCTTTTAATAATTTGAGGTGGACAATGCATAATTAATCTTGTCACAAATATGTGTCTGAACAGGTGTAGACCGCCTCCATAATCCCAGCCCGCTATTAATTGGTATGTGTTAAATAATAGCCTTAAATCTTCAAGGAATATCCTCGGGTCATCGCAAAAAATGTGTTTTTTATCACTAGACCTCTTATACTCAATCAACAAGGCATACACTTTTGATGGTATCGGCAAAATAGCATCCATTCCTTTAGTATCCCTAATAGAGATTGATTTTGTACTGAAGTTTATATCCTTCCAACTAAGGCTGGCGACCTCACACCCTCGAAATCCCATTAGTATCATTAAAGAGAGAGCTAGTTTATCCCCTACAGGGTCAGAAGAATAACGCCCAATAATATTTATAAGCTCTTGTATCTCTTTATCTGATGGTAGTCGCCTGTAGAAGTATTCATCAGCTTCAATATTTGTTAGCCTTGTCGTAACCTCCTTAACTATTTTCTTTTTTCGAAATAATAACTGAAAAAAACCACGTACATACTGTAAATTTCTTTTAGCCGTAATTTCCGCTAATACCTCTTCTTTAACTTGTTGAATGAGGTAAGATCTATAATCATCAAGGTCTTCACTGGTTACCATATTGAAAATAAAAGTGTTAACGGATTGACCTTGAAACTTAACCAGTGAATTTATTGCCCAGTTAACAAAGAGTTGTACTGGACTGTAATAATTATTATTAAAACTCTCCTGTTTAATGTTTCTTTCTTTCTTCAAGACACGTTCAACAACTCGAACTAGAGGATGATTAAACTTGATCTTCTCTATTTTTTCCACATAATCATTAAGACGTATCTTCGTGAATGGCTTTAAGCTATTAAGAAAGCTTTGATAATATATTAATTCTGTGGCACTTAAAACCTTAACGACTTTAGTTAGGTATTCAGTATTTAAAAAATCACTTCGCTCAAATTCATCTGATTTCTTCTTAGTTAATTCCTCCATTTTAGTTAACACCTTTTCAAACATAGCCATGTTGCGGTTATACACTCTAGTTGAAGAACCAAATTTAGTCCTCATAAACTTCTTTACAAATCGTGAATCTAAACGGTCCTTAGCTATATTTGCATAAAGCCACTCGTTTACATTTCCCGACTCTAAAGAACTTTGTTTTACGTTTAAATTCAGGTCATACATTTTTTCAATCATGTCATCCATCCAACTTTCAATGAGATGTGAGTTTTTCCTATTCACATCTTTTCCAAATGGTGACATTTTTATTCTTTTTTCGGAAAACCCTTTCCGAGAAATATCATTCTCAAACCAACCTTTCCTACACTTTCCAAAACGGCTCATGTCTTTTTCAGTAAACAAATTCTCTATACCTCCTGACTCGTCAGCTTCATCAAAGTTAAAATCAAATAAAGACAGCTGTACTGTATCTTGGTTTTGCATATCTTGTTTCTCCTCTCTTTTCGACTTCTTAAATTAATGAATAATCTTCTTCACCACTTTATATTGAGCAACAAAAAAGCACCGTCCTATATCTGTGAGAAAACACACGTATTGCGTGTTTCTACAGATATAGAGACGGTGCTTCCGCTCTAGATCTATTTAAAAAGAAAAAAGATTATTCTATTTTCACTCCAACAATAAACTGAAGTGCTTATGACTAAACTTTATAATAATTTCTCTTGGGTAGCAACTATAAGTAACATTTTTGTGTAAAAGAATTTTAGTTTCGCGTTAGAGCTCTATACATTTAGTTTTAATCCATTTTGGAATAAGTTCAGCGAGTATAAATCCTCTCCAGAGCCAATTAGTGTTCAAAAAAATTTTCGCAATTTTATTCTTGACAATTCAATATATCTCACTTTAAGATGTTTAACATAATCAAATATCATAAATCATTTGGGTATACCCCACAGATTGGATCAGGAAGGACCTGCCAATCCAAGTATAAGATTATATGTTTTCAACTTATGATCTTACTACCTTGGGTGCAGTCTATCTTTCTTTCCGTTTCTGTGGGGTTTTTCTGTTTGATTTTACAGGAGGCAATATTAATGGAAAAAAATTCACAGCACAAAACTTGGGATTCATTACCCGATATTCTGACAGCAAAACAAATTTCTGAATTTCTAGGAATCTCTAGAAGAAGGATTTATGAGCTATTTCAAGTGCATGTTGATCATGGGGGAATCCCCAACTATGAAATTGGTGCTTCAAAAAGAGTGGAAAAAGATGATTTAATACAGTGGATTAAACGACTGAAGGATAAGAAACAAGCATAGCCACTGATGGAAACAAGTATATAGGGAAAGGCTCTCTTAATAATTTAAGCCATTTAAGCCTTCTCCTCCTTTCTACATTATATTAATTATATTTGGAAGTGAGGTAACAAAGGAGTATGAAAGGTCATTATAAAAGAAGAAATTGCAAGTGCGACCCTAAAAAGAAATGCTCTTGCGGTGGTAAAACCTGGACTTTTTGGGTAGACATCGGACCAGATCCCAAAACTGGGGAAAGAAGACAGGAAAGTAGAGGTGGATTTATAACAAAAAAAGATGCAGAAGATGCTGTAAGAGCGATAATCACTGATGTGAAACAAGGTACTTTTATTAAGGAATCTGATATTTTGTATAAGGATTTTGCTGAACAATGGTTGCCTATGTACATTGAACGAACATGTCCTAAACCTGGAACAATTCGCCTTCGAAAATATGGCATAAATAAATTACTCCCCTACCTTGCTCACGTAAAGCTTAAAAACGTTTCAGAGGAAATGTTCCAAGATGCTTTAGATGATTTAAAAGCTAATAATTTGTCTAAAAGCACACTAGATGGCATCTTAGCCACAGGTAAAATGCTATTTGATATGGCCGTCCATAAGAGACTGATAAGAGAAGATCCGGCAAAAAAGGCTTATATCAAAAAGGACCCTAAAGTAATTAAAGAAACAGATGAGGATGATCAGAAGAATTCAGATGAGGAACTTCCAAATTACTTTGAAAAAGAAGAACTCAAAATCTTTTTAGATGCAACAAAGAAAAATGGGCTGTTTATGGATGAACTCATTTTCACTCTGTTAGCCTACACTGGTATACGGGTAGGTGAATTAGTAGTACTTAAGTGGAAAGATATTGATTTCAATAAGCGAACGGTCCGTATTAACAAAACGTACTATAATGAATATAACAATATTACTAAGTACGAATTGGTACAACCTAAGACAGAGAAATCTAAACGTAAAATTATGGTATCAAGCCTTGTGATTGAAATGCTAAAAAAGCATAAAGAAGAACAAGAAAGAACCATTGTTAGATTAGGAGATTTATACAATAATAAAGGATTTATTTTTACAAATGTTAATAACCATCATGGCCTTCCTATCTTAACCAAGTTAGTGGAAAATAGGATGAAAAGATTACTTAAATTAGCTAATTTAAATACGAAGCTATCTCCTCACAGCTTACGACATACACACACTTCACTACTTGCGGCAGCTGGAGTAAAACTCGAAGACATTAAAGATCGCTTAGGTCATTTTGATGATGAAATAACCAGGAAGATATATCTTCATATTACAGACCCTGTGAAGAGAGAAGCATCTGATAAATTTGATAACTTCATGGAAAGCTAAAAGATATTCATACCCCTCATATGACAAATTAACTTTAACCTAATCGATCACATACTATTGAGGCAAAAAAGCATTGGTAAATTAAACATACCAATGCCTTTTTATAATACTTTGACTAGAGATAATAACTACTTATATTTCACCAACTCAGTCTGCCGGTACTCCAAAGTTTACAACAATGTTAGAGCCTCTTTGTTACGAATTATCCCCAAGCGGAGGAGAGTTTGTAGAGTATTAGCATGAAGATATTGATTAAATCTGGGTTAGTTATTAGTTGAATCTACCTGCTAGAAATCCACGACTATTCGCTGCTATTTTTCTACATTTATTTAGACGATTTCTATATTTACCACTGGGGATTATTCTATGGTGTTGTAGAAATAAAATAACCAAATGACTATAACTTGTCATTTGGTATAAAAAAGACGTTAATTATTAAAGTTATTTTTTCATAAATTCAACACTTCACTACCTGACAACCTGCTCGCACTGTTTTTTCACATTAGGAAGTAAAACTTAAAACACACTAAAAGTTAGTAACCAGTATCCTTATTGTCATTAGAAATGATTTTTAAATCATCTGACTCAATTATTTCCAGTGGTGGGATATTATCTTCCATAAAATCACCTCCTTTTCAACGTAAGTTTGTACAAGGGCATATGATCCCTCTTTTTTATTAATACAAGCAGCATAGAAACAACCATTGGAATTAATACAAGAATGTTATAAAAAAGGTGCAACTCTATTCTTGGGATGAACAATTGTATGATACTAACTGGAACTATGCTTCCAAATAGGTTGATTCCAGAAATATCTTGGAACACCAAGAGTGTATGTTCGAACAAGTGCCATATTTGCAAATAAATTGATAACTTCCACCAAATTTCAGCTTTACCTATAAAACTCCGTTTGAAAATTTGTAAGCCTATAAGCATTTCAAAAGCATACGAGAAATGAAACCACTCAGCATCAACTAGTTGAGGATATGCTAAACCCAAAAGCCCCTTCGCCTCATCTCTATCCCAACCACAAATATAAACTTGGCTAGTTTGAGTGAAATGCTCAGACAAGTGCAGAATAATGGTTATGATAAAAATCCCCATTGCCGGTATGAAGTATTTAGTATTTAATCTTTCTAAAAGATTTTCCATATCACATATATCACCTCTCGTAAATATTCACTAAAATACAATCCTCTAAATTTCATTAACAAACTAAAGACTATAGATTAATTGTTTATACTTACTTTTAATTTATTCACTAAGAGTGAAGGGGATCCAAAGCACCCATTTATTAATGAAGAATTGTCATAGCAAAAATCATCACTTATATCCTCTACACCATTCAGAAGTTCCAAGAAATTCCCAGAAACCAATACTCCATCTAATCTCAATTTTTCCCCATTGCTTCTCTTGAAGTATCCATCTGCTAATACACTAAAGTCCCCAGTTATTAAATCAATTCCTGAATTGGTAGCATAAATAGTATCTAAAACTATACCTGTGTGAAGATTTTTCATCATTTTTTTGATAGAAGTTTTCCCTTTTTTTATATACATATTGGTTGAAGATACTCTTATGTTGCTCTCTAAATTCTCACGATAGCCATGACCGTTTGAATATGTTTCAAATAATTTGGCAGTTTCATTGTTATGCAAAAGGTTATTCAAGAAACCATTCTTTACTAGTACCACTTGTTGCGAATAGTTCCCTTCAAAGTCAAATATTGAATTTACTAAGCCTTCATTACATGTTGGATCGTCATATATGTTGATTAAATCACTCGCCACTTTCTCTCCAAGACTTTTAGTTAAGTACTTACCCTCAACAGTATCTGCAAAGAATACGGAACTAAAACTACTCAAAATTTTAGCAGCAGCAGTATTCAATAAGATTGTATTGTATACGCCATTTATTTCATTCTTAGCTATTAATCCAGCTCTTTTCTTTAATCGATTAAAATTAATGATTAAGCTATCTAGTAAAATACCAAAAGGATTTTCTTTGGAATAACTAATAAAACTTTTTTCTATTGTGTGGTATTTTACATGAATTAAGAAACCGTAAATAGATTGCTGTTGTACCTTACAACCTTCATGAAGATTTGAAGAGTAATGTTCCGATAATAGATGATAATATTTTGCATTTAAAATTGTAATCTGTGGGTATAGTGCATTTAACTTTTCTTTGACTTCTAAAAATCGTCTCAATAGTTGTTGTTTATTTAAGTCTTCTAACTTTTCTCTTTTCTTCAAAGAGACATAATCATCATAAGAAAAATCATTTGTACAATGGCTATCATATTGCCTACTTAATCTGACAGAATCTATTAAGAAAGTTTGAATAATATCGAATTCTTTTGAAGATGTATAAAAGGTTCTTACTTCTTCAGAAGTATTTAAAACTTTTATCAAAAATTCATTTTCATCTGATTCTGTATAAGATAGTTCATTTTGATTTATTAAATCAACTTCATATTCTTTTTCCAATGAATGTTTTGCAAAGATCTTTACATCTTTAAGTTTTAATTCCAAGGATTTTAAATTCACTTTGTGTAGAAAATCTAATATCTCGGTATTCAAGATACCCCCCCTAAGAGAGAAATTAACCAACAATTAAGCTAGAAACTCTAATGGTGGGCTGGCCAATTGTTACCGGTATAATCCCGCTTATTGAATTACATAAGCCAGCTTCAATCTTCAAATCATTGCCTACCATATCAATATCTTTTAGAACAGTCTTACTGTTACCAATTATTTTTGTATCTTTTATGGGGTATTTTATAATTCCGTTTTCTATAAAATAGCCTTCTACAATTGAAAAATTAAAATTGCCTGTTTTCGGATTTACAGAACCCCCACCAATAGTCTTGACATATATTCCTCGTGCTGTACTATTCAATATAGCTTCAGGAGTATGTTCTCCTGCCTTCAAATATGTATTTGACATCCTAGCTGTAGGTTGGTATCTAAAGGATTGTCTCCTAGAGGAACCATTATTTTTTATTCCTAACTCTAACGAGGATTTATAATCTACCAAGTAATTTTGTAATACTCCATCTTCAATTAAGATATTATTTCTTGTAACATAACCTTCATCATCAATACGAGTTGTTCCCCAACTATTGCTGAGAGCTCCATTATCTACATATGTAATATGTTCTGAAGCTATTTTTTCACCTATAGCTTCTTGAAAAATCGAATTTTTTTTTGAGATTGTACCTGCCTCTAATGCATGACCACAAGCCTCATGGAATAATACTCCTCCGCTTCCATTCCCAATAATTACTGGCATTTTTCCACTAGGAGGTTTTTTACTACTTAACTTATTAACAGCCATTAATGCAGACTTCTTGGCTGATTGAATAATGAACTTGTTAGAAAAATGATTCAGGTCATTTGAAAAGCCGGGTGAATACACTCCTGTTTCTATTCTATTCCCCTGAGTAGCTACAGTTTCAATTCCAAATCTTGTACGTACCCTTACCTCAGAGACGTTAATTCCATTCGTATTGGCTATACCTACTTTTTGTATTGAATCCTTATAGTAAACTTCAACATGATCGATTTCCTTATGAGCAAAAAGGGCTTCCTCGTATGCCAAACGTGCTTTTATATGTTTTTCTGTCTCTTTAATCTCCTTATTATCAATAAAATTAAATGCTGTAACACCTTGTTTAGATTCATCATAATTAACAGGATATAAAGAGTTGGCATCCTTGCAGAAACTATTTAGAGAACTAATTAATTTATCTCTAATAAGATTTGTTGAAAAAAAATAAGAAGCCTTTTCATTATTAATAATTCGCACCCCCACACCTATATCTCTTCCAGCAATGGGGTGTACGACTTTATTATTCCGAACAGTAAAGGCGTTTTTTGTTGTGTCCTCAAAAAAAACTTCTACAAATTGGTTTCCGTTAGATAAACCAATATTAAAAATATCTTCTATTGTGTTTTTTGAAATCATAAGTCTGACTCCTGCAGGGAGTTAACTTGGGATATTTCTTCACATTCAGCTATAAAGCTATTAATTTTTTCTAAATACTTAGCTTGATTTTCTAAAGAAACGATACTATGTCCCTCATTTTCAAAGAAAAAGTAATCGAACTGCTTATTGTACTTTCTTAGTTTATTCACTAGTATTTCTGATTGATTTATTTTAACTCTTGGGTCATTTTTTCCATGGAAAATCAAAACAGGTTTTTTAATTTTATTAATATGATAGATTGGTGAATTCATTTTTAATTTTCCAATCTCCTTAATAGGGTCACCAATAAAATCAATTAACATTTCTCTCCAATGTTTAGGTGCATCTAAAATATACCTTTCTAAATCTGTTGGTCCACAAACACTAATACAGCCTATCCCGATTTCTTGATATTTAATAATTAACATCTGGGCTAAGTACCCACCAAAACTCCGTCCCATAATAATTGGTTTATCAAAAGAATAAAAATCTTGTAGATATTTAAAACCCATCACTATATCTGCTAGAGCTCCTTCTATCCAGTTCTTTTTACCAAGTTCAAGGAACTCTTTTCCATACCCTGATGATCCTCGATAATTAGGACAAAAGATGCTATAGCCCTCTTTAAGAAACAATTTAAAATGAGGTTCTTTGGTGAATTCTTTTTCAGAATGATTAGGCCCCCCATGAATCCAAATCAAAAGCTTTCCACTTTTATCTTTCGGTTGATGCAATAACCCTTCAATTTCTAGTCCGTCAAATGAGGTATATTTGAGTCTTTCAATAGATGCCTCTACATATGTTTCATTTAAATAGTTAGTAAGATTTAAGTACTTATTATCACTTAATAAAAATAAATTTGTTGTGTGGTTTGCGGAACTTCCTATCACAATTAAGGTCCCATGATTCATAGAAAAACCTTCAACTATAGAAATATCTTCAGCCATTTTTCTATACTTTTTTGTTATGATATTATACCGGTAGATATAATCTCGAGTGCCGGTAGTTGTGGAGAAAATAAGCTCATTTGTTACCTTATCTATATCCAACATTCTTATATTCTCATTTTGAAGCTTAAATAAAGTCTTAAGCGACTGTTCTTTCATATTATAAATTGCTAAATAGGCATACTCTTCTCTATAGTTAGTTACCAATAAAAGCTCATTATTAGATATGAAAGCTGTATCAAACACTGTAAACGAACCTTCTTCTTTGCAACTGAATATATCTTTCCACTCGTCATCAACTTTTAAATAGGGTAAACATTGAGAGTTGTTAATATGCTTAAAATACAAAAGCTTTTTCTCATCTGGACTTATATCATAAATATGTGTTGGATACCCATTTCCCTCATGTAGGAGTTGTAAGGCTTCACTTTTAAAGTGATATTGATAAGTATTAAAGTACTGTTGATTAACTACATTTGAACTAAAAATCAAGGTGCTGCCATCCTTACTTACTTGAGGAAAATATATGTTAGACATCTCTCTACCTTTGAATTGTTTTAGCTCTTTATTTGTTATATTAAAATGGTACAAAAGATTATTTTCCTTTCCCTTTTCATCCATTACCAAAAGTAATTCTTCTGTGGATAAAGGCAGAATGGATAAACATTTATTCTCAAGGGAAAGAAGGAATTCACCATCACTAAAACTTCCATTAATTTGTTTCTGACTATATAAATGATAGATGCCGTTCTTATTTGTTAAGTAAAACAACACTTTATCTTGGTTTTCATAAGTAAAGTATTCTATTTTTTCTTCTGTTATTAAGTTAATCAATTTTTCCTGCTGTAGAGTCATATGACTATAAACTCCTTGTCCTTTAAATCAATTTCATAACTACCATTTAAATCATTCAATAATAATATTTGATCGAGCTTTTCCTGCAATCTACCTTCATAGGTTTTAATATCAATTTGGGTTAAGTCTTCTTCAGATAATGATTTTATGTTTTTACGTATTTTTACATTTAAATTTTCCGCGTTAATTACATAATTGATTTGCTCAATAAAAGAATTCCACCTTTTTTGTATATATATATTGGAGTACCTTAAATAAATCTTAGAACCTATTAGTTCAGATAATCTATTGTTATCATCAATGGCCGGGTTATTATAATTTTCATTATTAACAAAACCAATTGCTTTTGTGCCATGTTGGCTTTCACAATCAGTAGCAAAAACGAATAAACAATTACTTAAAGTGAAATAGTTATCATTTGCATCCTTTACTTTACCTTCTTTAATTAAGGTGACTATGTAATCTAAAAACTGATTACTAGCAAACCCAATATTTCGAATGACAATCACTCGATAAGGTGATTGTTTAATTCTTTCAGCTAAGGAACTCTTGTTAATCGAATAATTCTGATTAAATATATTATAAGCAGTTGCTTCTTCTAGCTTACTCGCGGCATTAATAATAATTGGGTCTTTTCCATGTAATTTTTCAGATATAATAGTTGAGAAATCTTCTATGGTCTCTGAATTACCACTTAGATATAAAGTAGTTGGTTCAACTCTTTTTCCAAAAGGACTATTATACTTTTTTAGAATGTTAATTATTTGATTTAATGCCACTTGATCAAATACTTCTATTAATTCATGTTTTATATTCTGTATTAATCTATATGTCTTTTTATTATATAAATCTGAAGTAACTCCAAATATTTTCTCAAATGTATAAAAAATATGTTTCTCCAATAACACCTTGTCACCTTCTAAAGAGGCTACAGCAGCAGCTTCATCTAATATGTCGAAAGCTTTGTCTGGAAACTGCCTATTTTTAATAAATTCATTACTAATATTTATTATTTCTCTTATTTCTCTTTCACTAATTTTAATTCTATGATGATTTTCATAATTCTTTTTTGCTTTTATAAGAATTTGGGTTGTACTTTCTAATGATGGTTCCTCTACTTTAATTGGATGAAATCTTCGCTCTAATGCTAAATCCTTTTCTATATAAGTCTTATATTCTTTCGTAGTTGTAGCACCAATTAATTGAAAGTCCCCTCTTGCAAGAGCGGGCTTAAGTATGTTTGCAGCATCTACTGTACCCTCAACTCCACCAGCTCCAACAATCATGTGAATCTCATCAATAAATAATACTACGTTTTTTAAACTACTAGCTTCTTGTATAATCTGAGTAAGCCTTTCTTCAAATTCTCCTCTATATTTAGTTCCAGCAATAAGACTGCCTATATCCAGAGAAATAATATTCAGATCCTTAAATTTGCTATTTTTGCTTTTCAAAATCTCTAAAGCAATCCCTTCAACAATCGCAGTCTTACCTACTCCTGGTTCTCCGACTAAGACGGGATTATTTTTAGATTTACGAGATAAAACTTGCAGCACTCTTTGTATTTCACTATCTCTTTCATAAGCCGGTGTATATTTGCCTAGCTGAGCATTCAAGGTAATATCCTTACCATACTTATTAAGTGTTTTAAGGTTTTTAATATTGTTTGAAAGTGTTTTTTTCTCCTTATAACCTTTAGGGAATTGTACTTTTCCACCAACAATTCTTTGGCCATTATAGTAGTCTTTTAATAAGAGAAAATTTAAACGATCAGAATTTGTTTTATGTTTCGAGAGGACCCTAAATACTTCATTATTCTTGTGTTTCATAATTGCTACTATTATGAGTTCTGTGGTTATTTTCTCCAAACCAATACACTTTGTTTCTTTTTCTGCAGTTTCAATTATCTGTTCAAAAGTAAATGAGAATTGATCATTTCCAGTTTCTTCTTTAATTATTGACTCTTGTTCAATATCTGAAATTATTTTAGAAACATTTCCAGAACATTGTTGTATATATTCTATTATCTTGTGATTATTATTTAGAATGGCTCTAAATAAGTGTTTTGTTTCGATATAATTAGCTTTAGTATCGTTTTGACTATATTCACTTGCTATTTCAAGTAAGCTTTCGAATGATGAATCAAAAATTTTCTCTCCCATTTGATCACCTACATTATAAATTTCTAGTTAACATTGAAATTACTAGCAATGGTACTTCCTGATTTCTAATCTTTAATTTACTGGCTGCTTTATAAACCTTATCCATATTCTTTCTAATAGTTAACCTGCTATCCCCCATTGAAAATTCCATTTCAACTTCTTTTCTAAATTGCTTCATTACACTCTTCCCTATTTCAATTAAATCCTCAGAAAAAGTAATATTTTCTTTTTCTCGATGACTCAATGTTTCTGATAGTAACATTAATTGATTTAATGTTTCACAACTATAAGCCATCCCAAGCGCTTGATAAAGTAGCCGACTTTCAAAGATCAGTAAAGTAAATGCCTTTTCTTCAATTTCACTTTTTTCCAGTATCAATTTGATTCACTCTCCTATTGTTTTAATTTGTTACTGGGTTAATGCGACTCCAATTGGTTAACTTCTTTAACTTTTTATTTTTTTTATTTATTATCCCTTCACGCATAGCTATCTCACTAAATATTCTTTCAGCAGAAATTCTTGCACCGTCAATATTTTTTGCAGCAGGGCCTAAGCTTAATGCACTTTGTGAACTAGCAACAAATATGTTTTTATTATGTTTAAGCTCTAGTGTTTCATCTGAAAGAACTGGAAAGTCATTGAAGAGATCATATTCACTATTTGTAAACTCTGGAAAACTTGAAATAGCTAATCCTATCGCACTAATAACAAGATCACTACTTAACTCTATGTCGTTTGATAGTTTTATTGTTTTATGTTTTTTATTGTCTTCGGAAATATCTATAATACCTTCCCCTTCAATAATGTTTAATTGCTTCGTTTCTTTATACTCTTGAAAGATTTCATAATGTTCTAGCATCGCACTTCCCTTATAGATTTCTTTAATTTTATTTATTCTTTCAGATAATGATAATTTCATATATGGTAGAAAGCCTTCATCTCTCCAATATTTGTGTGGAATATCTGTACAAGCATACCTTTCTTCATCTCGTATAATCCAATTAACCCTTTTACCGTTCTTCAGACATTCAAGAATAATATGCGCGGCTGTATTTCCACCACCAATAACACTCACAGTATTACTTTCATTGTTTAAGTAGCTGCTTATATCAGCTTCATATGCATTGATAACTAAGTTACTGTATTGAACTTCTTTAGATTTTTGACCTAAAGCTAATATTACATATTTTGTTTTTATTGAACTTCCGCTTTTACTAATCAACGTCCAAGTCCCATCGGTATTTTGTTCTACTTTCGCTAAATCGAATTTAAAGCCTCTATTATGTAGATTATGAGCTTTAACCACATGGTTAACATGAGATAAAAACAAATCTAATGGCGGTAATGACCTTTCACTCATTCTAGCCAAATGAAGCTGTTTTTTTTCGATTTCACTTAATTCATCAATAGCAAGCCTTCCGAAATCTGCCAAGGATAAATCTTCAGATGGAGCCAAATGATGAATATATGAACTTCTCATTACTTTTTGTTTAACATTCTTAGTTCGTTTATAGAAATTTTCTGCAAACATTTCATTAGTATCCAGTATTGCTATTTTTTCCTCAGAAAATCCGAGATGCCATGCACGAGCTGCTAGGGTAATTCCAGCTAATCCAGCTCCAACAATAACTAACTCTGTAGTTTCAGGTACCTCGTCTATCGATCTTAAATATGGTAAATGTTTTATTGTGAAGGACCTATCTTTTGTTTTTTCTTCCATTAAACTGATGTCAATACTTGGCCCTAAGACAGAATCACAATCATTTATATACTTCATATAATACCTCCTCCTTTTTCTTTTCTAGCTCTATTGGTTCCACTTTTGAGATTGGTTTATCTAATGACCGGTTGAAAATATAAAATAATCCTGTTGTAAAAATTAGTGCAGAGGTGATACCTAAAGGAATTCTACTTCCTATAAACTCTGCCAAGGTACTTGAAAAACTTGTTGCGAAGAGAATAGTTCCACTACTAACAATGACCCCTGCACTTCCAACTCTCGCTAAAAGTCTATCAGGTGTTATTGACTGCCTGGCTGTTCCATATAAAACAAATGCCATTGAGAGCGCTCCATCAAAAAAGAACATACCTATACAAAAAATGCCGAAGCTGGATGAGATAGTGATTAGAAATACTCCCAAGGATGAAACCATAAAAATCGAACCTAGTAATTTCCCCCAACCTATCTGCTTTACCTTAGCCATAACTACTACCCCTAGAAGGTTTCCTAATCCTGCACTTGAAAAGACAATTCCGACTAGAGTAGCATTTAACTCTAATTCTTGCTTAGTCAATACTAAAACAAGTAAGCCAACAGAGATTGTTGAAAAATATAGTGTGAACTGAGTAAGTGTTAACAATCTTTGAATTTTATTACCCAATAAGTATTTAATCCCATCAAATGCTTCCAAAAAAGAACCCTTTAGCTTTTTAGTTCCTTCAATGGATTCTTGAGATTTTTTTTCCTTTTCAATAGGATCAAAACTGTAAGTTATAAATAAAATAGTTAAAAAAGATAAAAGAAATGAAAGCGCGTCAATTGAGAGAGTCCAGGCCGCTCCAATAAAGCTAATACTCAACCCTGCTAAAATTGGCCCAATTAAAGTACTAACCGCATCTGCCCCTTCAAATGAATTATGTACATCTACAAGTCGCTCTCGACCAAATACTGCTGGAAGCATTGAATTAAAAGCTACCCTGAAAAATAAGCTTGCCATCCCTAGTAAAAACAACAGCCCTCCTATTATAGGTAAGGTCAAATTATCAAAAAATGCAGCCACTACCAAGATAGCAACTGCAAGGAATTGGGTGAAATCCGCAAAAAGTGATACTATTTTTTTATTTTTATTCTCAACCCAATTCCCTACAGGTACTGCAAGAATCATAGGTCCAATATGTTGGCAAATAATAACTAATCCTACTTTTAAAGGAGAACCTGTTGCGTTCAGCACGATCCAAGGCAGAGCCAGTTCAGAAAACCTAGTACCAAATATGGTTAAAAACTGACCAAGCCACAATAGTCTGAAATTCTTGTCCTTAAAGATATTAAGCATTTTTTCACTTCCTGTTTTTATTAACTAAGATACAGATAAGTAGTGATGGATATTTATTTAAAACAAGATAAGTATTAAGGTTACTTAACTAACTGTTCTTTAACAAATACTTCTGGCAAAGAAAGTTCTGTTACTGGAGTAATAACCTCCATTTTAGGATAAGAATCCTTGAAGTTACCGTTTTGAATCATGTTATCAAACTCCGGTAAATCCTCAGGAACCATTCTTGAGTGGGCTGCAATGATCTCTGGCATTTCAGTTTCAATCTTTGCAAACTTAAGAATAGGCTCACCAGGTCTAACTTCACCATTGTTTTCATGACCTCCACCATGGAAAATCACGCTATTTGATTCTTGAATGTAACGAGTGTAACCATAGTTTCTAGAAGTTAGTAGTTCAGGTTTTCCATCCTTCATTGGAATAGAGATACCTTCACCTAATTTCATTTGCCACGCTAACCATGGATTATCAGTTAAATTCGTTTCAGCTTTGATTAGTGTCCATTCACCAGCGCTTGGCAATGGCACACGCATAATAATTTGATACTCATCTGTATCAATACTCCCAGTAACAAGTACTATTCTTCTTTCTTCATCAATTGCTGCAGACATATGAACATCAGTAGCTCTCATAAGTATTCCCTCCAAAAATGTTATGTTTTTCCACCACTACTTACCTTATATTCAATCTAACACAGGCTAATAAACCTTTGTATTGATAAATAATTCGAATTTTTGATTAATTAACAATAGAATTTCTCTGAACTTTATCAACCCACCACCCCTTCCATTTGTACTAATTTTACTGTAAAATTCCAGTGTAATTATACTTACATTGGAGGTAAAAAATGAGAAAAACTATTTTGAAGTTAATTCTAATTACTGGACTAGTACTTTCTGCTTTCAACTTTAATAGTTCTAATCTTTATTCTAGTGATCAAGATTATCCAGATCCTACTTCAACAACTCAAACATAAATTATATAGAAAAAGAACGCCATATTTTGGCGTTCTTTTTTAAAAGGTCTTTAAAGTTAACAGCTTTTCAAAATAAAAGCTAGCTTTTTTATATTGATAAATTGATTGGTAATAATAAGCTATCTCTGTGAATAACTCAGACGTGAATTTCTTATCTTCCTTACTTTCAAAATAAGGAACTACACATTTTTCTAAATAACTTATGTATTCTTTAGAAATTACTTTTTCTTCCGTTTTATACTTAAGCAAAAAAAATTTAATTTCATATACTTTATTTTTCACTGATCTGCTTAACTTGATCCCAGATTCAATATGCTGATAAATTTTTATTACATCCTTTTCTTTAGTCAAGATCATTAATAAAGAGATCATATAAAAAGAATTTAGTTGCTGAGACGCGTTCTTTTTGAGTTCCAAGCTTCTTCTGAAATAGGATTTTGCTTGGTCAAGATCTTTTAGTAAAAAGTAACTGTAACCTATATTATGTAAAATTTTCGACTTAAAGTCTTGAGGAACTTTATTATCATTGTTATTTTCAATAACATTTTTCATTAATGATATAGCTTCCCCAGGGTTGTTCATATCATTTAAGTTAATACCCAGTAATAAATTGCATTCTAAACACCGTTGGAAGTTAAATTTTTTTTGAAATCCTTCCAGTGCTTTATAGGCATATATTAAAGATAATGGTGAATTGTTTAATCTACTTGTCACAAGTGAAAGTTGGTAAAATAAGTCAGGATCTTCCATTTCTAGCTCTTCAAGTATTTTCTTACTCTTTTGGAACTGCTCTAGCGAACTCTTAAATTGGTTATTTATATAATAATAAATACCTAAAAATTTATAATAATAGTATCTATATTGATACTCTAAAATACTAATCAATTCTTTGTATTGATTTAGTTTATCTTTATCAATTTTATTGGTTTGTTTTGTTTGTATAAGATACCTAAATTCGAATAGCTTAAAAAGAGCCTTAACAGATAAATCAATTGACTCCACTTTTTCTCTTAATTCTTTGTAATCTTCATGCATTTGCTTAATGTCATTAATTTTTATATTGCTATACCATTTTAAAATATGTTCACTAAGGAGCTTATCAGGGTCCTGCTGTATTTGCACTACAGTTATACCTAATCTTTCACACAATAGCTCTAGAATCTCATCACTAGGATTAATCTTTTCATTTTCAATTTTACTTAAATAAGTTGTTGAACAAATTCCTTTGGAAAGTTCGCTCTGTGTCAGTTGTTTTTTATTTCTGTAAAAAAATACTCTTTTTCCTAATTCCATAAGATTCTCCCTTTAAAATATTCTAATGAGGTGAAAAAGATAATATGCAGCAAAATATTAACTTATCTAGTCAAGAAATTTATGTTGCTCAGTTAGTCAGTGAAGGTAAAACAGATGGTGAAATCGCTAATACAATCTTCGTTAGTAAAAGAAGAGTTGGTGAAATTATATCGAATATAAAAAACAAATGGAACATCTCCACCCGAGTAGAACTAGGAATTCAAGCCTATCGTTCTGGATTGTTGAAAGAAAAAACATTTTCATAAAATTTGCAATCTATTGTAGTACAAAAAATTCTGACAACAAAATATAATTTAACCATAGGAAGGGGGGAAATTAAAATGAGTTTAAAAAACGAAGCAAATATCAAACGTTATATCAATCACTACCTAAAAGATGAAAAGATGTCAGTAGTAGTACAGCCACTTCGCATGCAAATTCACCTAGCAAAATAACAAATTATGATTCCCACTATCTATGGATGGTGGGAATTCTTTAAAGGAGGAACTATTTATGAACCAAATACTTACTGAGAAAAAGATTCTTTTACCTTTCTTAACCAAATCAAACATTGAAAGAAATATAAATATACTTAAAGAGTATTGCGAAAAAGAATTAGACTATAAGCTAACAAAAAATCTATTTATCAAAGAATGTTATTTTGAATCAATCAACTTTCTTCAGGATGTTCCTGTTCCCTACTCTAACGATGAAATGCATATCACCTTTTTTGACCAAGCCTTACAAAATAAACTATTATCATTAGGTATGATTGACCAAAGTGATCTAGAAAATGAACAACACATTTATTCCGCAGACGAACAACAATTTATTAGAGAGAATTTAAATAAGGCAATTGAATTAATAAGGGTTCTCCACCCTAACCTTCATGCTACAATAAACACTCTTGTTGGTACTTTCTTAATATTAAAGAAAGACCTCTTTGGCGGGGGATCTGTTTCAAATGTTTTAGGACTAATATGGTTAAATCCACAATCAGATTGGACAATAGTTGACTATGCAGAAGCGGTCTACCATGAGTTTATTCATCAAAGTATTTTTTTAGACGATATGGTAAATTGTATGTTTCCTAATGCAAATGACTGTGCCACTGAAGAAGCACTTGTAACCTCAACAATATTAGAAATGAAACGGCCATTAGACAGATCATTTCATGCTGCAGGAGTCTCAATTGGTATAATGCATCTTTATTTTATGTTAAATGACAAAAATAAGTCTAAACAATACTTAGAAAACTTAAAGTTAACCCTAGATGAAGTAAACCTAAAAAAGAAGTTTTTAGGGGAACAAGGATTACTGACTTTAGATTTAATGAGAAAATTTGTAGATAATCCGAATTTTAAGGATATTACGTATTCTCTTAATAACTAAATTTTCCAGAAAATAGAACTCATTAGAAAACTAATGAGTTCTAAATTTTTTTATAGGTGTAATTGTTTAATCTTGCTTAATACTAGGGTATCTCTGGACTTTATTACTAGAAGTGTTACTAATAATAATAAAACTCCTGAGATATTGAAAACCCAATGAATGCCAAATTTATCAACAATGATACCAAAGACTAATGAAGTAACACCAAAAATACTTGTTACGAGCGTCATTTGGGCTGAGAAAACTTTAGGTAATAAATCTGTTGTTGTGCTTTTTTGTAGTATAGTTTGCTGAGACACATCTTTAGGTTGTGAAAATAAACCTATCATACCAGATAGGATTAAAGCTAAAATAGGTATTGAGATATTACCAAAAAACAATGTTAATACCGCACTTAGGCTTGTTCCTAATAAGATGAAATTATAAGAATATCTTTCCAACAATTTGTCTTTCTTTAAGGAAAATAAAGACCCTACAAACAAACCTAGAAAAAATGATCCGTTAATATATCCCCACCATTCTTTATCCACACCTAACGCTTCTTCAACATAGATATATAGAATTGCTGCAATCCAGACAACACTTGCGATAGTTTCCATGATATCCATACTGATTAATGTTCTCAGTCTTTTATTATTCCAAATTAATATCCAACCTTCTTTTAACTGTGTTCCTTTACTAGTTGTTAATGGCTGTTCTACTTTTTTTACATTTTCTATCAATCCAATTAAAATAGATGAAAAAAGATATAAGACGCAAACTGTTAATATTACTAACTTATATCCAATTAACACCAATAAAATACTACCAATTGGCCAACTACCTAATTTGATTGTTTGATATAGGGCAGAAACTAAACTATTAGCCTTTACCAACTGTTCTTCAGAAACAAGAATAGGCACTAGTGAGTTCTTTAATGGGTTAGCACACCCATCTAATAACCCAATCAGAAAGACTATAACTAACAGTAGAAATATTGAGTCAAAGGAAATGTAATAAGAAAAGCACCATAACACTAACAATAAACCTGTTTTCATTAACTGAGTCACAAATAAAAGTTTATTAATAATATATTTATCTATTAATAGTGGAGAAATAACTCCAGAGATAAACATTGCACTAGTAATTACAAGTGGAACCATTGCAGTTAAAGTTGCTGATTGTGATAAGTTATACAGTATAGAAATAGTTGCAATTATATAAAAAACGTCTGCTATGTCTGCTATTGATTGACCTATCCATAAGTAATTAAACGACCTATTTTTAAACATTTTTATACCCCTTTTATTCTACCAATAGTAAATTTATTTAGTTTTATCATTTTAACTAGTAACTAAGAATTCACATCGGGGTATATCCTTTCTATCCTAAAAAGGGGTATAGATTTCAGGTTTTTATTATCCTAATTATCCCATAACAAGTTATTATTTGCAATTTTCTTGTGTTTTGCTAATGCCTTAGACTTTTACTTCTCTTTATTATTTTCTCGAATTATTTCTTCTTGAATGGACATAATGTTATTTTGAAGCAAATCATTATAAGAAAGAGAGGTAAATCAATGATATGAGAGGACATTTCTACAGAAGAGGTTGCAAGTGCAAAAAGAAAAAATGCATTTGTGGCTCAAAGTGGGCTTTTACCATTGATATTGGACTAGATCCAATCACCGGAAAAAGAAAACAAAAAGTAAAGAGCGGTTTTATTACTAAACAGGAGGCTGAAGAAGCTGCTGCCACTCTAATTCATGAAGTAAACCAAGGAATATATTTAGAGGAAACAGATAAAACCTTCAGTGATTTTGCAGCTGAGTGGCTTCCCGTCTATAGTGATTCAAAAGATGTAAAGCCCGGAACTATTCGTGTACGCCTCCATGAGATTGGAAAATTGTTGACCTACTTTGCTCAACTAAAATTAAAAGACATTACAAGAAAGATGTATCAAGATGCTTTAAACGACCTAAAAGACCAAGGTTACTCTGATAGTACCAGGGATGGAATTAACAGAACAGGAAGAATGATATTCCGAAAGGCACTCGAACTGGAGCTAATTAAGAAAGACCCTACCGAGTTTGCTTATGTAAAAAAAGATAAGAAAACGATTGAACAGTTAGAGGAAGAGGAAATTCCAAAGTACCTTGAAAAAGAAGAGCTCGCCTTGTTTTTAGAAACAGCCAAAAATAGTGGGCTTGAACATGATTACCTGGTGTTTTTGCTCTTAGCCTATACAGGAATAAGGGTTGGAGAGCTAGTTGCTCTTAAGTGGAAGGATGTGGACTTCATAAACCACAACATAAGTATCACCAAGACTTATTACAATCCCAATAATAATACCTTAGAGTATCAATTAGTGACACCGAAAACCCGAAAGTCAAGGAGAAAAATTGTTGTAGATGAAGAAGTAATTGGAGCTTTAATGAAACATAAGGAAGTTCAAAATGAAGTAATTAAGAGAATAGGGAAAGGTTACTACGATCAAGATTTTATATTCGCGAAGATGGAAAGAAAATTCGGTTATCCAATTGTCATTAAGACTGTACAAAACAGAATGAAGAGACTACTTAATATGGCCGATTTAAATTCATCATTAACACCACACTCTTTGAGACATACGCATACGTCTCTCTTAGCAGAAGCCGGTGTTTCGCTTGAACAAATCATGGATCGGCTCGGTCATACAGATGATCAAATTACTAAAAATGTGTATCTCCACGTAACCCATGAAATGAAAAAAGAAGCTTCCCAAAAGTTCAGCGAACTCATGAGAAGCCTCCATTAATATCCTCAATGTTAGCAAAATGTTAGCAAACCACTCTCACCTTACCAACAAATCCTTATCTATCAAGGGTTGAGGGGGCAGATTACATCATGCCGCCCATACCACCCATACCGCCCATGCCACTCATGTCTGGCATGCCGCCGCCGCCTTCTTCAGGAATGTCCGCTACTACTGCTTCAGTAGTTAGGAACATTGCTGCTACAGACGCTGCGTTTTGAAGTGCAGAACGAGTTACTTTTGTAGGATCAACGATACCTTTTTCGATCATGTTTACCCACTCACCAGTAGCTGCGTTGAAACCGACACCTACTTCTTCTTTCTTCAGGCGTTCTACGATGATAGAACCTTCTAATCCAGCGTTGTGAGCGATCTGACGGATTGGCTCTTCAAGAGCACGCAGCACGATGTTGATACCAGTTGCCACATCTGCATCCGCTTCGATTGATGCTACTTTATTGTATACGTTCACCAGGGCAGTACCACCACCGGAAACGATACCTTCTTCTACTGCTGCACGAGTAGAGTTCAATGCGTCTTCGATACGAAGTTTACGCTCTTTAAGCTCAGTTTCAGTTGCAGCTCCGACTTTCACGACTGCTACTCCACCTGCAAGCTTAGCAAGGCGCTCTTGTAATTTTTCCTTGTCGAATTCAGAAGTGGATTCTTCTAATTGAGCACGGATTTGGTTTACGCGAGCTGCGATTTTTTCCGGATCTCCAGAGCCTTCTACTACAGTAGTGTTTTCTTTCGTTACGACTACTTTCGCAGCGCGGCCAAGTTGAGTGATGTTTGCAGATTTAAGATCCAGTCCAAGATCCTCTGTGATCACTTCTCCACCTGTAAGAACCGCTAAGTCTTCAAGCATTGCTTTACGACGGTCACCGAAGCCAGGAGCTTTAACAGCAACAGCGTTGAATGTTCCGCGAAGTTTGTTCACAACAAGCGTTGCAAGTGCTTCACCTTCAACATCTTCTGCAACCATTAATAGTGGCTTACCTTGTTGTACAACTTGCTCAAGAACAGGAAGTACTTCCTGGATGTTACCGATTTTCTTGTCAGTGATTAAGATGTATGGATTTTCAAGAACAGCTTCCATTTTGTCAGAGTCAGTCACCATGTATGGAGATGCATATCCACGGTCGAATTGCATTCCTTCTACCACGTCAAGCTCTGTTGTGAAACCTTTAGATTCCTCGATTGTGATAACACCGTCGTTACCAACGCGCTCCATTGCTTCTGCGATCAGTTGACCTACTTCTTCGTCAGCCGCTGAGATAGCCGCAACTTGAGCGATGGAATCTTTGCCTTCGATTGGCTTTGAGATCACTTTTAATTCTTCGATAGCCGCTTGAACCGCTTTTTCGATACCTTTACGAACTCCGACAGGGTTAGCACCAGCTGTAACGTTTTTAAGACCTTCACGGATCATCGCTTGAGCAAGGACCGTTGCAGTCGTTGTACCGTCACCGGCAATTTCATTTGTTTTGCTTGCTACTTCAGCAACCAGTTTTGCACCCATGTTTTCGAATGCGTCTTCCAGTTCGATTTCTTTAGCAATCGTAACACCATCATTTGTAATAAGTGGTGAACCAAATTTTTTCTCAAGTACCACGTTACGTCCTTTTGGTCCAAGAGTTACTTTTACTGCATTTGCTAATTGATCTACACCGCGAAGCATGGAACGGCGTGCTTCTTCGCTGAATTTAATATCTTTAGCCATTGATAAAGTCCTCCTCTTATTTAAATAAAGTATTGGTTTTTATATACGAAGTTTGATTATTCGCCAACTACAGCCAGAATATCGCTATCACGAAGGATCAGGTATTCTGTGCCTTGGTATTTCACTTCTGTACCAGCGTATTTAGAGAAAATGATTCGATCGCCGACAGCTACCTCAAGAGCAACGCGCTCACCGTTGTCAAGAATGCGACCAGTACCTACAGCCATCACTTTACCTTCTTGTGGCTTTTCCTTTGCGGAATCCGGTAGCACAATACCGCTTGCTGTTTTTTCTTCTGACTCAACTAGCTCGATAACGACGCGATCACCTAGTGGTTTTAACAAGTGAAACAACCTCCTTGAATTATGTAAATGAAATTTATTAGCACTCGATCGTTGTGAGTGCTAACACAACTATTATATTAATTAATTCGTTTTCATTTTGCAAGAGTCCTGCTTAAATTTTTTTTCGTCATATTTCTCTTTTTTTCACACCTTCCTATACTATGCCTCCTCATATGGCTTTATTACATAAATCGATTGAAGTGTGACAATTCTAACAAAACCCTTAGATTTGAACAGTTCCTCTTTTCTTAGTAGAATTGTACAAGAGTGAGTTCAAGATGAAATGAGGTTATTCCTCATCGAACAGATGCTAAAGGAGATTATACGTTGAAAAAACATTTCGGATATATCTTAATTACCTATATTGTCATGCAGCTTTCAAGTGTTGTAGGCATCCCCTTATTATTTAAGATTGGTGTAGATGTGCTTGGTCAACCCGAAGATACAGTTAAGAGTGTTGTTCCGGGATACTGGCTCGTGATCAGCTTTACGTTAACCCTGCTTGTTGTATGGGGCATTCTAAGGAAAAGTGAAACAAGCACAGGACTTGAACGAACCGCTCCCATGAATGCAGGGGGGTCCATTGTATGGGCAGTGGTCGGGATCTTTATGGCGTTCATTGCTCAATCCGTCGCCATACAAGTCGAGTATGCGCTTGGAATCGAGATGGGATCTGAAAACACTCAGATGATTATCAGCATTATTGAAAAGGTACCTCTATCCATGATGGTCGCTGCAATCATCGGACCTATACTGGAAGAGATTGTATTCAGAAAGATTATCTTCGGTGTTCTTTATGAGAAGATGAACTTCTTCTTCGCCGCATTAATCAGCTCTGTTATTTTTGCCCTTTCTCATTTTGAGCCTGAGCATGTGACCTTGTACTCTGCCATGGGCTTTACCTTTGCGTTTCTTTATGTCAAAACGAAGCGGATACTGGTTCCAATATTTGCCCATGTTGCCATGAATACAACGGTCGTTCTAATGCAATCTATCTATAAGGATGAAATTGAAAAAATGATCAACGAAGCTGAACAAATACAAGGATTTATTGGAGGATTATTTTTATGAGGAGGTCACCATTATTCTCAGGCGTGATCTATCTCCTTCTCGGTGTGCTCTTCACATACTTTGCTGTACAAAATGTACAGGATGATGGTTGGGGATTTTTCACTTATATGCTCGTTTTTCTGGCAACCCTTGATTTTGGTTCAGGGTTGCGGATGGTGTTGTTGCATTTCAAAATCAAAAAGAAAATAGAGAATAAAAAATAAGGATTGATCATTTGATCAATCCTTATTTATATCCTCGAACTGTTCCATTTCAAGCTTTTGTTCTGCTTCTAAAACCTTTTTATATCCGATTTTAGAAATCCAAATACTGATTTCATAAAGAAGCAGCAAAGGAACGGTTACCATTAAATGCGAGACGATGTCCGGCGGTGTAATGAAGGCCGCAATGACCAACAATACGAAGTACGCCACTTTTCTCATTTGCACCAGCAGCATCGGGGTAATAATCCCCAGGCGTGTCAGAAACAGCATAATAACCGGCAGTTGAAATAGAAATCCAAATGGAATGGTTATTTGAAACAAGAAATGAAAGTATTCATTAATTCCAATCACTTGCTGGATATTCAAATTGGTTGATAAACCCATCATGAATTTCACAACATATGGAAACAAAATAAAATATGAAAATGACAATCCACCTAAGAAAAGAATGACAGAAATCGGTATGTAACTAAGCGTTACCTTCCTCTCTTTCTCATATAAGCCTGGACTTACGAACGACCATACTTGAAATAGAATGATGGGTGATGTCATGATGATCGCAATAAACATGATCATTTCCATATAGATTTTGAGAGGGTCTGTAATCCGAAAGGCGTTCATCGTCAATTCTTTCGCTTCATCCGCGTGCTGCAAATATCGAATCAACGGTTCCGCAAGAAAAAAGCTCACGATTACCGCTAACAAGAAGAAAACGACTACAAACATGAGTCGTTTTTGCAATTCTCCTATATGTTCATAGACTGTCATGTCTCTTTGACTTTGACTCATGGCGTTCATCCTACCCTACTTAGCTTTTTTACTATTATCGTCCTCATCATCTGCTAAGCCCTTTGTTGCATTCTTAAATTCACGTAATGTATTACCAGCTGCTTTCCCTAACTCAGGCAATTTCTTTGGCCCAAAGATCAGTAAAGCAACAACCGAAATTAATACGATACTACCTGCACCTAACATAATGAGACACCTCCTCTTTTACCATTCTATCATAACGTATTTACGAATCATTTTCTATTCGGATATGATTCCATCTTGTGACATTTCCGTGTCATCCTCTGAATAATGCTTTAAGAAGTATACCAGTGATTGAAGCTCAACTGCCAGATCAATATGATGTACGCGGATATGGTCCGGCACCGTTAATCTTGCAGGAGTGAAATTCAGGATTCCTTTAATATTTGAAGATACCAATCGGTCTGTGATATTTTGAGCAGAAGATGCCGGAACTGTGAGAATGGCCACTTCAATATCATGCCCTTCAAGCTTCTCTTCTAAATCATCTAAATGAAAAACGGGTACATCGCTGATTTGTGTCCCAACCTTCTTTTCATCCACTTCAAAAGCCATTTCAATCTTAGTATTATTATTCTTTATGAAATTATAGTGAAGAAACGCTGTACCGAGATTCCCTACACCTATCAGCACAACCTTCGTAATGGCATCTTGATCTAATGTCTTACGAAAAAAGGATAGTAGGTAATTGACATTATATCCATAACCCTTTTTACCTAACGCTCCAAAATAAGAAAAATCTCTGCGTATCGTGGCAGAATCAACCTTCACCGCTTCACTCAATTCTTTCGATGAAACCCTCTGCTTTCCCGAAGAGTAAAGATTCTTGATAAAGCGATAATATAGCGGAAGGCGCTTAGCCGTTGCCTGTGGAATTTTCGTTGTATCCTGGTTCATATTGTATTCCCCCACATCTATTCAAAACCTCTGATACCGCTTCCAAAATTGAAAGCATACAGAATTTAATACTCTACTACCCATCATACACTATATTTTATCCTAAGTGTACGAAGATTAATAGTCGATTTATTGCCGTCCCCCTCCAAAATACGGTACACTAGCACTATGAAATAGAGGTGAAACGTCATGATTCTACTACAAGTGAATCAACTAACGAAAAACTTTGGTGCCGATAATATCCTATCAAATATCAAGCTTGAAATACAGACAAGAGATCGGGTGGCTCTCGTCGGACGCAACGGGGCAGGAAAGTCGACTCTTTTAAAAATAATTGCAGGTCATCTCTCCTATGATTCCGGAGACATCACGAAACCAAAAGGGGTTTCCATTGGATACCTGGCTCAGAATACCGGCTTGGAATCTGATTTATCCATTTGGTCGGAAATGTTGACCGTCTTCGAGGAATTGCAGAGACAGGAAAAACAATTAAGAACATTGGAGCAGCAGATGGCTGATCCTTCGGTGTATGAACAAGAAGAGCTCTATCAACGCGTATTAAAAGAATACGATGAACTTCAAGTCAGGTTCAAGGATTCCGGTGGTTACCAATATGAAGCGGATATCCGCTCTGTTCTTCACGGATTGAATTTCGCAGATTTTGATTACGATACAAAGATATCCACATTGAGCGGTGGCCAGAAAACCCGTCTCGCTCTTGGGAAACTTCTTTTAACCAAACCTGACATTCTCATTCTTGATGAGCCGACCAACCATCTTGATATTGAGACCTTATCATGGCTTGAGACGTACCTTCAAAGCTATGAAGGAGCCGTCCTGATCGTTTCCCATGACCGGTACTTCCTGGATAGCGTCGTCAATCAAGTGTATGAGATTTCCCGGAACCGAAGCAAGAAATACCTGGGGAATTACAGTAAATACCTTGAACAGAAAGCGGAAGACTACGAAAAGGATCTTAAGATGTTCGAGCGCCAGCAACAGGAGGTCGCGAAACTCGAAGACTTCATTCAACGGAATATCGCCCGTGCCTCGACGACCAAGATGGCCCAAAGCCGCAGAAAAAAGCTGGAACGAATGGACAAGATGGATAGGCCATTGGGTGATGAGAAATCTGCCAACTTTGCTTTTCAAATTGATCGTCCAAGTGGAAATGATGTTCTTCACGTCCAAGACCTTACCATCGGATATGGAAAAGACGAACAGATTTCATCTCACATCGACTTCTCTGTTAAAAAGGGAGACAGTATCGCTCTTGTAGGTCCAAACGGAATCGGGAAATCGACCCTTTTGAAAACATTGGTCAATAAACTGCAACCTCTTGAAGGAGCATATAAATTCGGATCAAATGTTTCGATTAGTTATTATGATCAAGAACAAGCCGAACTATCTTCCAATAAGACTGTCTTAAATGAACTGTGGGACGAATACCCAATGAAAATGGAAAAAGAAATCCGCACTGTACTTGGAAACTTCTTATTCTCAGGGGAAGATGTCTTAAAGCCTGTTTCCACACTGAGTGGTGGAGAGAAGGCACGTCTGGCACTTTCCAAGCTCATGATGGAAAAAGGGAATGTCTTGATCCTGGATGAACCGACGAATCATCTGGATCTAGACAGCAAAGAAGTGCTGGAGAATGCCTTGATTGACTACCCTGGGACGATTCTCTTTGTATCACACGACCGTTATTTCATCAATCGAATTGCTACAAAGGTTGTAGAACTCTCCAAAAGGGGATCGACCGAATACCTTGGCGATTACGATTATTATGTAGAGAAATTACAACAGCAGGAAGAATTGGCTGCACTCGAGCGGATGGAACAAGGAGTACAAGTGTCATCACAGGTGACCACTCAAAAACAGTCCCACAAGATCGATAAAGAGGCGAAGAAGCTTGAGCGTCAACGAAAACGCAGAGTAGAAGAAATAGAAGGTCTCATGGAAGGTCTTGAAGAAGACATCCAGTTAAAAGAGGATCTCCTCTGTGACCCTAATATTTTTCAAGATCATGAAAAGGTTCAGGACATCAATGACTCCCTCACAAAAGCAAAAGAAGAGCTTGATTCTCTATTGGAAGAATGGACAGAAATCGAGGAGATTCTTCAAGAAGAACAATAATCCACAGGATTGGGGATAACTAGCGAACCCCAATCCTTTCTTATTCCACATCATTATCCACAATTCAAATCCCGTTCATCCTTTAAAAGCAGAGGTTTTCCACATAATCCACAATTCCAACACGAGTTATCCACAAACTTTTCCAAAGAATAGGTCATTCATACTAGAGTTTTTCACATAGTGTACACATCATTTATGTAGTTACTAACATTTCATCCACAGTCTGTTGATAAAACGTATGTTCGTTACTTTCTCCTCTCATTCACTCACAAGATATCAACAAAACCGAGAACAATAACTATACCCAATAAAAAAAGCTTAAACGAAGTTTCGCCTAAGCTTTCCCTTTTAGAAATTCTCTATATCAAGTCCAGGATGAGCATTCATGTCCATGCTTCCTCTTTTTCCTCGTTCAAATAAAATCGTTCCAGCAGCTGCAATCATAGCTGCATTGTCCGTACAAAGGGATATCGGAGGGATGATTAACTCCACTTCCACCTCTTCAAATGCTTCTTGAAGGGCAGCACGCAAGCCTTTATTGGCGGCAACTCCACCAGCCAGTAAAACTTGTTCCACTCCATATTCCTTTACAGCTTTAACAGTTTTGGTTACTAACACATCAATCACACTGGCTTGAAAGCTCGCTGCCAAATCCTGTGGATGAATGGTTACTCCTTTTTGCTTCGCATTGTGTAGCGTGTTAATAACCGCCGACTTCAATCCACTGAAGCTAAAATCATAGGAACCCTCTTCAAGCCATGCACGGGGCAAATCAATATTAGGTTCCCCTTCATGAGCTAACCGATCGATATGGGGTCCCCCCGGATACGGAAGACTCAAAGTCCGGGCCACTTTATCATAAGCTTCTCCCGCTGCATCGTCCCGGGTCTCCCCGATCACTTGAAACGAACCGTGGTCTTTCATGAACACAAGCTCTGTATGACCTCCGGAAACAACTAATGAAAGCAGAGGAAACCTCATCTCTTTCACTAATCGATTGGCATAAATATGTCCTGCAATGTGATGGACACCCACCAAAGGTTTGTTATGAGCAAAAGCCAGTGCCTTGGCAGAATTGACACCAATCAGAAGGGCTCCCACCAAACCGGGGCCTTCCGTCACGGCGACACAATCTATTTCGTCCATCGTCATACCAGCTTGTTCAAGCGCTTCCTCCAGCACAAATGTAACCTGCTCCACATGATGACGTGAAGCAATTTCAGGGACGACCCCGCCGAACCGCTTATGACTTTCAATCTGAGACGAGACAATATTCGCCACAATCTCTGTTCCATTTTTTACAATCGCCACAGCTGTTTCATCACAGCTTGTCTCGATTCCCAATACAAACGTATCTTTTTTCATAAATTCACCCACATTACTAAAGCATCCTCTTGATTATCAGAATAATACCGCTTACGGATTCCTCCATCTTGAAACCCGAGCTTCCGATATAAATGTTGTGCCGGTGTATTCGATACCCTGACTTCGAGGGTCATCACACGAGCTCCAAATTCAATCGCAATACCCATGATCTTGCGCATGAGGCCTTCTCCCAAACCCCGCCCCCGATAATCCGGGAGCACAGCCACATTTGTGATATGTGCCTCATCCACTACAAGCCACACCCCACAATATCCTGCAAGCTTGTCTTCATCCTCGGCAACGAGATATGTAGACAGGTGGTTATGTTCGATCTCATTCAGGAAAGCTTCCCGACTCCAAGGAATGCTAAAAGATTGATCTTCAATTTCCATTACAGCATCTAAATCATCAACCGTCATAAATCGTATATCCATATTCTAACGATCCTTTATTTTCTATTCAGATTTTTTTTGAGATTCCAGCCATTTCACTTCTGCTTCAGCCATCCGTATATAATTAGGGAGCACTTCATGCGCCGATGTCTCTTTCAGACCACTACCAATAAAAGCAAGCTCAGACGGACGTGGATTATGACTGACAAAAGGAGCGATTTTTGCTTGCTCTCCCAGGACTTCCTTAATCATGCTCTCGTGAAGGGCAACATCATTGCCGACAAAGAGTATATCTTTATTAAAATCTTTTAACTTCTTCACCCATTCTTCCAGCAGTATGTTGCAATCATCTTCCACACTTTTTAATTGATCTCCCTGAAACTCATAGAGTCCAGTGTACACCTGTCCCCTTCTTGCATCGAACAAAGGAACAATATATCCTGTAAAATATCGTCCAGATGAAGCAAGTGCTGCAAGACTTGATACTGGAATGAGCGGGATGCCCAGAGACCATGCAAGGGTCTTTGCTAAGGTGACTCCTATCCGGACACCTGTATAGGAACCAGGACCATTTGCAACGACAACCTTCGTTAAGTGTTTCGCCTCAATCCCGCAATCCTTCAACAATTGTTCGATAGCCGGCATGGCTCTTACTGAATGATTCTTCTTAATATAGGTAGTGTACTCCCCAACTACCTTGTCCTCCTCGATAAGCGCAACGCCTAACGGATAATTGGAGGTATCAATCGATAATATCGTCATGACACAATCTCCTTACACAATTCACTATATCGATCACCATAGGGCTTCAATACGATTCTTCTCGTGGAATCGCCTTCCCGGTAAATCGATAGACTTAATAATTCTTCCGGAAGTTGATCTTGAATTAAGTGAGCCCACTCAACGACGGTTACACCTTCCCCTTCAAAGTATTCATCGAATCCCAAATCTTCAAAGGAATCATCCAACCTGTATACATCCATATGATATAGAGGCAAACGGCCCCTATATTCTTTAATGATGGTAAAGGTGGGACTGTTAACCGTTTTCGTGACACCAAGGCCCTTGGCAAGACCTTTGGTAAATGTCGTTTTTCCTGCCCCAAGATCACCTTCTAATGTTAACACAGTTCCAGGATTCAAATGACCTGCCAATTTCTCTGCAAACTGGCCTGTTTCCTCCGGACTGGTCGTTATGATCTCAAACTGATTCATGTTAATCTCCTCAATTGTCATTTAGAGTATAAAAAAACCTTAGGATCATTTGTTACCCTAAGGGAGAATGTATATATGTAGTTTACCCTTTTTCGGGTATGAGAGTAAAGGTTGTGGTCACAGACAATAAAAAAAACGAAACAAAGTTTCGTTTGAATTAACAAAAATGGCGGTCCGGACGGGACTCGAACCCGCGACCTCCTGCGTGACAGGCAGGCATTCTAACCAACTGAACTACCGGACCAAAGTTTTTTGAGCTAGCAAAATAACTATCCATGCGTGACTCATTAAGGATTATGCTATCCCTAGTCAAAAATGGTATTGCGGGGACAGGATTTGAACCTGCGACCTTCGGGTTATGAGCCCGACGAGCTACCGAACTGCTCCACCCCGCGACGATATAAATGTTACTTAAGATGATAACTACTATCTATTCTACTATATGCAGCTTCACTAATAAAGTGATTATGCAAAAAAATAAAATTTCGCCTGGCGACGTCCTACTCTCACAGGGGGAGATCCCCCAACTACCATCGGCGCTGAAGAGCTTAACTTCCGTGTTCGGCATGGGAACGGGTGTGACCTCTTCGCCATTATCACCAGACGAATATTTAATTGAAGGGTTGTTCCTTCAAAACTAGATAAAGAATTGATATCAAGAAAGCCGAATACCGACCAATTGTTGTTCATTTAAAAAATGACTCTTTGTGGTTAAGTCCTCGATCGATTAGTATCAGTCAACTCCACATGTCGCCATGCTTCCATCTCTGACCTATCTACCTAGTCATCTTCTAGGGATCTTACTCACATACGTGATGGGAAATCTCATCTCGAGGGGGGCTTCATGCTTAGATGCTTTCAGCACTTATCCCTTCCGCACATAGCTACCCAG
>NZ_VTUY01000014.1 GCF_008364765.1 Bacillus sp. CH30_1T
ATAAGAACGACGGGATCAATACTCGGTCGACCATTATCTAAACAATACTTATCTTTTACCAGGTCATAAATAAATTCAAAGTCAATCGCTTGTTCAACCTTCCTAACCAGATGATCCTCTGGAACAAGTTGGTCCAACGCAACCATTTCAATTTGATTTCTTCCATCCTCAACGTGTTTTGATAACATTTTATATCCCCCACAAAAATATCGATTCCATTCCATTATACAAAAAAAGCTTGTAGACTTGGTCTAATTTTTAGACTTTGTCTACAAGCTGGAGAGAGGTTCTTTCAAGAACCTCTCTTTTTTTTGTATAACTTCCCTCCCTTTTTCACAAGATAGGGGTACGTTAAAGGGGAGTTTTTCAAATGAGTAGCTATAAAAAGTTATTAGGCGATATTGATTTAACGAGAGACCTTACTCTGCTGCTGTTGATTGGCGGATTATATTCCTTGAGTATTGCGCTCTCAAACACATTTGTAAACATCTACTTGTGGAAGCAATCAGGTGAATTTATTGACCTAGGCATTTATAATTTAACCGTGGTGATCTTTCAACCAATAACATTTATTTTAGCTGGAAGATTGGCAAAGAAAGTAGACCGGGTGATTGTGTTACGCTTCGGGGTTATTTTTTTGGCTCTTTTTTACATATCTGTACTCTCGTTCGGGGAGTCGGCCGAAAATTACCTGGTTGTGTTAGGAGCGTTGCTCGGTATCGGCTACGGCTTCTATTGGTTAGCGTTTAATGTACTAACCTTTGAAATTACGGAACCTGAAACAAGAGATTTCTTCAATGGTTTCCTCGGTACGTTAACATCAGCTGGAGGAATGATCGGCCCGATCCTCGCAGGTTTTATCATCTCCAGATTTGCTTCGTATAAGGGCTATACTATTGTATTCGGTTTATCTCTCCTGCTATTTGCCATAGCCGTTCTTTTGAGCTTCTTTCTAAAAAGACGACCTGCATCGGGGCGATATCTATTCCTCAGAATACTGGAAGAAAGGAAAAACAATGCTAACTGGCGCTTCATTACGAACGCCCACTTCTTCCAGGGGTTGAGAGAAGGAACGTTTATCTTCATTATTTCTGTGTTTGTGTTCATCAGTACAGGTAGTGAGTTTGCCATCGGTACATTCGGACTCATAAACTCAGGGATCGCATTCGTAGGCTATTACATTGCATCGCGGGTGATTAAAAAAAAGTTTCGAAAAAAGGCTATTTTATTAGGTGGAATCCTTCTCTACCTGGCAATATTCTTGATTGTGTTTGATGTCACTTACACGAAGTTATTGCTCTATGCCGGGATGATTGCCATTGCATACCCCATCCTTCTGGTACCTTATATTTCAATGACATATGATGTAATCGGAACGGGATGGAACGCCGCTGAAATGAGAATCGAGTATATTGTCGTGAGGGAGATTTTCTTGAATTCGGGAAGAATTGTGTCAGTCCTGGCTTTCATCATTGCCGTCACATTTTTTAACCACGAAGAGAGTATCCCCATCCTCCTATTAATGCTTGGAGCAGGTCATACCCTCATATATTTCTTCGTGCGAAAAGTGGACTTACCCATTTAGGATATTCAAGCAAAGAGAGGGAAAGATTTCCTCTCTTTGCTTATGTCTAGATTATCCTTGTATTTTTCTATAAAATAAGAAGGGATGGTAACGATATAAAGATATTTTTACATAGAGGAAGGGTTGGAAAGATTGAAAAGAAATAAGAGAAAAAGAAAGACGCATGTTCCCGTTCGGATGAATTTGCTGTTTTTTGCCGTGTTCTTATTATTCTCTCTTCTGGTTCTTAGACTGGGACTCGTTCAAATAGTGAACGGAGAAAGCTACAAGAAGGAAGTAGAAAGAACAGAGGATGTTGTCGTCAATACAGGTGTGCCACGAGGGAAAATGTATGACCGTTATGGAAATGTGATCGTCGATAATGTACCGTTAAATGCGATTACGTATACACGTGCAAACAACACCAAGATCGAGGAGATGATGGAGGTTGCAGCCAAGCTTTCTGAGTACATTGAAAAAGATACCAAAGAAGTGACAGAAAGAGACAAGAAAGATTATTGGTTATTAAATAATAAAGAACAAGCAGACAAAAAGGTGTCAGAAGAGGAAATTAAAAAGCTTCAAGGCAATGAAGATTTATCTGAAGACGATGTAAACGCGAAAGTGTACCAAATGAGATTAGACCGGATCACAGAAGACGAGTTAGCATCACTGACTGAAAAGGATTTAGAAATCATTGCGATTTATCGTGAGTTCTCCAGCGGGTATGCATTAAATCCGCAAGTTGTGAAGAACGAAGGGGTCACCCCGGAAGAATTTGCCGTCGTCAGTGAACATCTCAGTGAACTACCCGGCATCAATACCACTACAGACTGGAAGCGATCCTACGTATTTGATGATATGTTGAGGACGATTCTTGGGAATGTTTCTTCCTCAAGAGAAGGTCTGCCAAAGAACCTGGTAGATTCCTATTTAGCGAAAGACTACAACCGGAATGATCGTGTAGGGAAGAGTTACGTTGAATTAGAATATGAAGATGTCCTGCAAGGTCAAAAGGAACAAATCAAAAATGTCACCAAAGGTGGTAGCGTGTTGGAATCTGTACTCGTACAAGAAGGTCAACGTGGAAAAGATATTGTTCTGACAATCGATATGGAGCTTCAACGTGAAGTCGAAAAGATTATAGAAGAAGAATTACGAAAACAGATTATAAATCGCGGTGAGTCTCCTAACCTGGATCGGGCTTACGTGGTCATGATTGACCCAAATACAGGGGAGATATTAGCCATGGCCGGAAAACAGTATGTGAAGAACTCTGAAACAGGCAAGTACGAGATGAGAGATGCTGCGTTAGGAACCTTTACGTCTTCTTATGAAGTGGGATCTGTGGTTAAGGGTGCCACCGTATTAACCGGTTATATGACAGGGAATTTAAAACCGGGAGAAGTGTTGATCGATGAACCATTAAAAATCAAAGGGACAAAGCCCAAATCTTCATGGTTCAATAAATATCAACGAATTCCCATGTCAGACTTGTTTGCTCTGGAGAAGTCTTCTAATTCATATATGTGGAAGGTTGCCCTTAAAGTAGCAGGAGGTCAGTATGTACCGAATGAGCCGATTGTGAATAATCCTGAAGCCTTTGACATCTTTCGGAATCACTACGCTCAATTCGGATTGGGTGTGCCGACTGGAATCGACTTACCTGGTGAGTCTTCCGGACTTACAGGTACTGACACCACTCCTGGTTTCTTGCTGGATTTAGCGATCGGGCAGTTTGATACGTATACAACCATGCAATTAGCTCAATACATTTCTACCATTGCCAATGATGGTTATCGTGTGGAACCACATATCATGAAAGAAATAAGAGAGCCGACAAATGATCAGGAAAGCCTGGGACCGATCCTGTTTGAAAAAGAAACGAATGTGCTGAATCGCATCGATGCGACACAAGCCCAGATCGAGCACGTTCAACAAGGATTCTATCGTGTGTACCACTATCCGGATGGTACGGCGTATGATCAATTCAAGGATGCACCATATAATGCGGCAGGTAAATCGGGTACCGCTGAGACGTATGTAGATGGAGAGCTGAACTATAACACGACTCTTATCGGATACGCCCCATTTGATAACCCTGAAGTGGCGTATGCCACAATGGTTCCTGCTTCTCATATCCAAGCAAGCGGAGTAGCCGATCCTTACGTCAATAAATACATCTCTAAACGAGTGATGGATAAGTACTTTGAACTGAAGAAGAAACGTGCAGAAGAAGTGAAGGACCCCACTTCAGTTAACAAGAAAGTAGAAAACGCTGAAGAGGCAGAAGAACAAATGCAAGAGGAAAGAGAACAGAATAACTAAGCAAACGGCAGCTGGTTTCCACGAAGTATCTTACTGGAAATCAGCTTTTTTCTTATGGTTTTTAAACCTTTTACTCAAAATCAAAAGAGCATTTATATTATGAAAACGAGAATCAGGATCAGATCGATATAAATTATTTGATTTTTATCAGTGAACTACATAATTTACAAATCATTGTCCAATCTATGTCTAATAAGGGTTTGAAGAGGTTTATCAGATTCTGGGAAGGGTCATGAAGATGAAGAATAATGTCGAATTTACAAAACCTTTACAAATGGTTAAAACCGCATTAACACTCATCTATTAATCTATTACTCGTAGGACAAAACAACCAAGTTTCTTAGGGGGAATTTAGGAATGAAAAGCTTTAAGTATCTAGCAATGTCAGCAATGATCGGATCAGCTCTTGTATTAGGAGCATGTGGTGCTCAAGGTGGAGCTGAAAGTGGCTCAGGAGAACAGCTGTCCGGCAGCGTGAAAATGGATGGATCATCAACTGTTGCTCCGATCATGGAAGCAGTTAATGAAGAGTATGCAGCTGCACAACCTGATGTAAAGGTATCTATCGGTGTATCAGGTTCTGGTGGTGGATTTGAAAAGTTCATCGCAGGTGAAACGGATCTTTCAAACGCTTCCCGTCCTATCAAAGACGAAGAAAAGCAAAAGCTGGAAGAAGCTGGTATAGATTTCACTGAATTCGAAGTTGCTAAAGACGGTCTTACAATCGTTGTTAATAAAGAAAATGACTGGGTAGAAGACATGACAGTTGAAGATCTTCAAAAGCTTTGGGTTGAAGATGGAAAAACAAAGAAATGGTCTGATATCAACTCGGAATGGCCAGATGAAGAAGTGAAATTCTATTCTCCTGGTACTGACTCAGGAACATATGATTATTTCAACGAAGTCATTTTAGAAGAAAAAGATATGACTAAACAAAACATTCAGCTTTCTGAAGATGATAACGTTCTTGTACAAGGTGTAACAGGTGATAAAAACGCCATCGGATTCTTCGGTTTTGCTTATTACCTTGCAAATAAAGAAGAACTTAAAGCGGTGAAAATCGGCGGAGTAGAGCCGAATAACGAAACAATCGAGAGTGGGGAATACACTCCACTATCACGACCATTGTTCGTATATGCTAAAAACGCTTCTGTTAAAGATAATGAAGCTGTATATGATTTCATGAAATTCACTCTTGATAACTCTGCTGAAATGGCAGAAGCAGTTGGCTATGTAAGTCTTCCTGAAGATAAAGTCAAGGAAGCTACTGAAAAATTAGAAGGTCTTAAATAAAATTAATCGTTGTTAAAGTCAAAATGAACAGGTGAGAAGCGATTACTTGCTTCTCATCTTGTCATGTGGATGAAAGGGGTTTGCATTATATGGCTACAAATTCAAAAGGATCATCATACTCTGTTGCGGAGATGATTTCACAAAAAAGTGGTAAAGGCTTGAATCGTTCTGTTGAAAAGGCTATACCATGGATCTTGTTTGCAATAGCCGGGGTTTCAGTATTAACAACCATAGGTATCGTATTTACTCTTATCTTTGAAACATTTACATTCTTCTCGAGAGTATCCGTATTTGAATTCATAACAGGAACAGAATGGTTTCCTTTTTCTAATCAGAATCCAAGTTACGGAATCATTCCTTTAATCTCGGGAACATTGAAGATTACCGGAATAGCTGTAGTGGTAGCAGTACCAATAGGACTTGCCTCCGCCATTTATTTGAGTGAGTATGCCACAGATCGTTCAAGAAGGTTCATCAAACCGATATTAGAGGTATTAGCGGGGATTCCAACGATCGTATTTGGGTTCTTTGCTCTAACATTTGTTACTCCTTTATTGGAGTCATTCATACCTGAATTAAGTATATTTAATGCATTAAGTCCTGGAATTGTAGTTGGGATCATGATTATTCCCATGATTGCTTCTCTATCTGAAGACGCGATGTCGTCTGTTCCGAATTCCATACGTGAAGGTGCACAGGCATTAGGGGCAACTAAATTAGAAGTTGCACTTAAGGTTGTTTTACCCGCAGCTGTATCAGGTATTGTTGCATCGATTGTACTTGCCATCTCCCGTGCAATTGGAGAGACCATGATTGTAACGGTTGCTGCAGGAGCTTCTCCAAACCTGTCTTGGAATGTTACTGACTCCATTCAAACGATGACAGCGTACATCGTTCAGGTAAGTACAGGTGATGCAGGGTATGGAACGACGATTTACTATAGTATTTATGCAGTAGGTTTCACTTTATTCTTATTCACACTTGGTATGAACCTGCTAGCCCAATACATCTCTAAGCGATTCAGAGAGGAGTATTAATCATGAAGTATATCAATCATGAAAATGTCTTAAAAAAGATGTCTTCCAGATTAATGGTGAATAGCGTTTTTAAAGGGCTTTTCTTCCTGGCGACTTTATTTGGCTTAGTCGTGTTGTGTGTATTATTATATCGGGTATTCACTCAAGGAATTGGATACTTGGATCTGCAATTTTTACAAAATGTGGGATCGAGGTTCCCTGAAAAAGCAGGGATTTATGCCGCCTTTATGGGGACGATTTGGCTAATGTTCGTTGTTGTTATCGTTTCGTTCATATTAGCAGTGGGGACGGCCATTTATTTAGAAGAGTATGCTAAACAAAACAAAATCAATAAATTTATCAAAGTGAATATTTCAAATCTTGCAGGTGTTCCTTCCGTTGTATTTGGTCTTTTAGGTTTAACGATCTTTGCCCGGGCCTTTGCCCTTGGTCAAAGTGTACTGGCCGCCGGTTTGACGATGAGTTTGCTCATTCTGCCTGTGATTATTGTTGCAGCACAAGAAGCGATTCGTTCTGTACCAAGAGAGTTAAGGGACGCATCTTATGGTATGGGTGCTACAAAGTGGCAGACGATTACTAGAGTAGTATTACCAGCTGCAATACCCGGGATATTGACAGGAAGCATTTTAGCGTTTTCCCGTGCAATCGGAGAAACAGCGCCACTAGTCGTTATCGGTGTACCAACGATATTACTATTTACACCAGGTTCCATCTTGGATACATTTACAGCTCTTCCAATGCAAATTTACGATTGGACAAAACGACCACAAGCAGATTTCCATGATGTAGCAGCTGCAGGGATTATTATCCTGTTAGGCTTACTGTTACTCATGAACTCGATTGCGGTGCTGATTCGTAATAAGTTTCAAAAAAGATATTAATATCGCATTTTTATTGGTTTTAAATGGATGAAGGAGGCTTTCAAATATGGAAACAACAATGGTGAACAACAATAATAAAGGTATGATCAATAGTTCAGTTAGAAAAGAGCCTGTTTATCAGACAAAGCAGCTTAACTTATGGTACGGTACAAATCATGCGTTGAAAAATATTGATTTAGATATTATGGAAAATGAAGTGACGGCCATCATCGGTCCATCCGGATGTGGGAAATCCACTTATATTAAAACATTAAATCGTATGATCGAGCTGATTCCAAGCGTAAAAACATCAGGTGATATCTTTTATCGTGAACGTAATATTTTTGATCGAAATTATCGTGTCGAGGAATTAAGAACGAAGGTGGGGATGGTCTTCCAAAAACCTAATCCGTTTCCTAAGTCGATTTATGACAACATTGCATATGGTCCTCGAATCCACGGAATTAAAAACAAAAAAATGCTGGATGAAATTGTTGAAAAAAGCTTAAGGGGAGCAGCGATTTGGGATGAAGTGAAAGATCGTCTGAATCAAAATGCATATGGTTTATCGGGTGGACAACAGCAGCGTATCTGTATAGCAAGATGTCTTGCTATTGAACCCGATGTCATTCTGATGGATGAACCTACGTCTGCTCTGGATCCGATTTCTACATTAAAGATTGAAGAGCTGGTTCAAGAGTTAAAAACAGAATACAGTATTATTATTGTTACTCATAATATGCAACAGGCTGCACGTATTTCTGACCGCACAGCCTTCTTCCTGAACGGGGAAGTCATTGAATTTGACAAAACAGATAAAATCTTCTCTACTCCATCTGATAAGCGTACAGAAGACTATATCTCCGGCCGTTTCGGTTAATTCACATTCAAAAAAAGGATAAATATCACCGGGTGTTTAATTCCTACTATTGAGAAGCTTAAGTGTTGAAAGAGGAAGGGGTATAATCATGGCAGTTAGGGGACAATTTGATGCGAATTTGAAAGAGTTGCAAACCAAACTAATGGATTTGGGTAACATTGCAAAGGTTGCACTTGAGAGAAGTATTGTAGCGTTAGAAGAGAAGGATGTTGATACGGCGCTTGCTATTATCGAAGGCGATCAAAAAGCCGATGATCTGGAAGAGGAAATCAATGATTTAGCCATTCTGACTATAGCTAAGCAACAACCTGTGGCAACTGACTTAAGAAGAATCATCGTTGCTATCAAAATTGCTTCAGACTTGGAAAGAATCGCAGATTTCGCTGTGAACGTAGCGAAATCAACGATCCGTATTGGTAATGAACCACTAATTAAACCGATTCATCATATTAAAGAAATGCATGCCATAACATCTGAAATGATTCAGCTAACTTTAGAGTCATTTGTCGAAGAAGATGTGGCGAAAGCAAAGAGAATCGCTGATATGGATGATAAGGTAGATGACTTATATGGTGAAACGATTGTAGAGCTTCTGACTCTCAATAAAGAAAAGCCTGAATTCACGGCTCAGATTACTCAGCTTTCATTCATCTGCCGATATCTTGAACGAGCTGCAGATCATTCAACAAACATTGCAGAAGGTGTATTCTATCTAGTGAAAGGTCGTCGTTACGATTTGAATGAATAGACACTACCAGAAAAAAAGCTGTCCCCATCAAGGGCAGCTTTTTCTATGCATTCTATTGAGTATCATTTTAATCAATAAATTTAATGTTAATTCATGACCCTCTCTTTATAGCTTTGAAATAAGTTGCTGGACTTCTGATTTAGAAAGTGCAGATTGCTTTGCGATTTGTTCGACAGGTATCCCTTGTTGATATAACGCAATGACTTGATTTTTCACAACCTCATGAATGGGTTTTCTGACAGAAGCTGTTTTTTGTAAAGGAGCATCGCCATTCACCATCAACTCTTCTTCCAGTACCCGTATTCTCTTCTTTAACTGATAATGCTCCTGAAGAACATTCATTGACAATTCTTCTATGTCTTTTTCAATATCACGATACCGATCCCGTTGGAAAAACGAAATGATTAGTAATAGGATAGAGAAGCTTACTAATCCAATGAATAGTAAATCCACTATATCACCTCATACAGTATTATTCTCCTTTAGTTATAGCATAGATAATGGCTTATCTCTATAAGATGGAAGGATAAATTTGTGGAAAGAACCAATATTTTGTCGAATGTCACTGGGCAGTTATGAAAGAATCTTGTCGTTCCGATAATGTAAACGCTTAAATATCATTTCAGCATAATAATTTGCAAAAAAAATGCATGATAAACCCCATTATCACCACGTTTAACAAGATACGACAAAATGCGTTTATTGTAGGTTTTTGAATAGGGTGTTACGATGAATTTATAGATAATTGTCATAATTTTTAGATTGAAATTATATAATATTTAGTTACTCTTTAGGAGGAATTGTTTTGATCACAGATATCATTCGGTTAAAAGAACAAGGAGTGTCATTCAGGAAAATTGCCAAAGAGCTGAATACTACGGTTGGGAAAGTTCAATATCAATGGGTGAAGTATCAGAAGGCTCAGGGAAACTCTACTGTAAATGAGGGTACCCCTGTTAAAGTGATTGAGCCGAAAATACCGAAAAAACGGGTAGGAAGAGCTTCCTTTGGGAGAAAGATGCCTAAGCCCCGTGCGAAAAACCCGCGTGCCACTGAATTATCAATCATGTTCTCTACGTCATCCAGAATCTATTGCTATTGGAACATTTCTCAAGAATGGATTCGCCATGTGAAAAGCCATTTTAAAATGAATGTTGACCCTCAACCTTTTGTCCTTCGTTTATATGATATTACATCGATTTCCTTTAACGGACATAATCATCACACATACTCAGATTCATATGTTCCCCATACGGAGAGTGATTGGTTTGTAAATGGTCTAAAGGAAAACAGAAGCTACTGTATGGAAATTGGATTACGCTTACCGTCAGGTGACTTTGTTGCATTCACCCGTTCCAATGTACTCCACACCCCAAGAACGTCCCATCATCAGGAGTATCATAGTATGAAAGAGTTATTTGAATATGAGCAAGGATTAATTAAAGAACCGAAATGGGTGGAGCATGTGAGCACCTATTCGTATTATGTAATGAATCAGGAGGAAAAGGCATGAAAGGACTTTCGGCAGTGATGATATATCCACAATTTAACGAACTGGCTTTTTCACAATGTAACGAACGGGAAGATCTACTTACTTCTATCCTTCTCGAAAATAGTGCATTGTTAGATCTTCTAGAGCGTAACGGAGCATCCTCTATACCTGTCGTGATGAACCCTACCCTCTTCTCGCTTTTTATGAGTGAAGAGTTTAAGGAGAAAGCTCACTCAATCATTCAATCCAACCTTCTACAAGCAGAACCGCATGAAAAGAGTAAATGGCAGCTGGTCTATTCTCAGTGGTCGACCCATGACATGAATTTCGTACAAGCCTATAAGAGTTTGGTGATAGAAGGTAAAGCTACCGTGATTCCTACGACTGTTAGCTCATTCCCACTGACACATTACAGGACTCCAAGGGCGATTGAGTCTCAAGTGCGTATGAGTACGCTGTTGTACAAGCAGTATTTTCAAATGATTCCTAAGTTTTTTTGGTTACCTCGGGCAGCGTATGTTCCTGGAATTGACTTATACCTTACTAAGCAAGGAATCGAATTCACATTTATATCCTCCCACTCGTATGAACATAGTGAAAAAGAGAAGGACAGCGGTGTCATTAGAACACCTAGGGGGTTAAGGTTAATACCGGTTTCAGAAGGGGGGATCGGAGCATTAGAAGAGGACGTTCATTCACTTTCCATTGTTTTCATCGAGGATCAATTAAGCTACGATGAATGGATAAATGGGGAGTTCACACACTCATTAAAGGAAAAGGTGGAATCTTCTACTGCTCTTTCCAGAGTAGGTTTTGGTTTTCTTGGAATGGAGAAGCAAACCCCTATTCTTTCTGACGCGGCCATGAAGAATATTCGAATCATTCATCGTATGGAAGAGAAACTTGACGATCTGTATTCATCTGCAGGGCAGACAGAGGTCGCACATCAACTAATGCGGGAATGGATCGCGAGCCTGGAAGGGACGAATATTGAGTCTGACTTAGGTACTATTCACTTTGACAGCTTATTTAATATGGTAACGGAAGGTCAGATTGATAAACATTTATTCCTTCATCGTAAAAGTGTCGTTCCATTTCCATCTGATGAAATCCTTGAAAAGCTTTTCGCAGGCAATTTAGAAGAAAAAGCAGTGAAACAGGATTCCGTTCTGATCCTCTCATGGGAATACCCGCCGAATATCGTGGGGGGACTCTCAAGGCATGTGTATGACCTGGCTAATAATCTTGTGAAAAAAGGGAAACAGGTGCACGTTCTTACGACCAAAGCAAATGATGCCCTTTCACTTGAGAAGATGGAAGGGGTTACGATTCACCGTGTACATCCCCTGCATCCATACGAAGAAGACTTCTTTAAGTGGGTATTTGATTTAAATCAGGCGTTCATTCATTACGCCCATGATCTGATAAGAGATGAAAGAATCACTCATATTCATGCCCATGATTGGATTGTGTCCACTTCAGCGATAAAACTGAAAGAGTACTATTCAATTCCTCTCATCACAACCATTCACGCAACTGAACATGGACGCAATCAAGGAATATATACCGATTTGCAACACAAGATTCACCGGGAAGAGCAGCTTCTCATTAGTGCATCTGACCACCTTATTGTGTGCAGTGAGCATATGAAAGAGGAAATCAAGAGCTTATTTACTATCCAAGCACCAGTCGCTGTGATACCAAATGGCGTAGAATTAGAGAAGCTCGATCAATCTTCCCCTTATAGCTTTGAACAGCCTTCCACTCCGTATTTCTTTTCAATCGGACGGATGGTTCACGAGAAAGGGTTCGACACGATTATAAGGGTAGCATCACAGTTAAAGAGAGAAGGATTCAACATCTCTTTTATCATAGCTGGAAAAGGCCCGATGTTAGAACACTATCGTCAAATGGTAGCCCATGAAGACCTGAGTGATTGTGTGTCCTTCATCGGATACATTTCTGATAGGGAGCGGAATGACTATTTGAAAAATTGTTTAGCGGTAATTTTCCCAAGTCTTTATGAGCCATTCGGCATTGTTGCCTTGGAGGCAATGGCTTTCCGTAAAGGGGTGGTCGCCTCCAATACAGGAGGACTTAAATCAATCGTGAAACATGAACAAACTGGCTTATTATTTGAGCCCAATCATGAACAAAGCCTTTATGGACAATTGGTCTCATTAATTGAAAATCCTTCAAAATCGGAGCAACTAGGGAATTTCGGTTTCAAAATGGCTCAATCCATGTTTAGTTGGGATCGGATCGCTGAACAAACCATCCACGTATACGATGATGTGCTTCTTCAATCAAAAGTAGAAGGCATAAAAAGATGAAGGCCGTGATATTGGCAGGTGGAGAAGGCAAGCGGTTAAGACCCTATACAATGTCGATTGCAAAGCCAATGGTTCCGATTCTGAATAAGCCAATTCTGGAATACAGCATCAACCTCCTCAGGTCATATGGAATTAAAGATATTCTCATCACCACCTGTTACAAAAGCGAAACGATTAAAGACTACTTTGGTGATGGGAAACGTTTCGATGTAAACATTACCTATCTGGAGGAAAAATCTCCCCTTGGAACAGCAGGAGGGATCTTCCTCGCCAGGCACCGACTTCGTGAACCGTTCCTGGTGTTAAGTGGAGATGCATTCACGAATATTCCAATAGATAAAGTCATTGAATTCCATTATGAGAAAAGAGCGGCAATGACCCTCGTCTCAAAAGAAGTAGAGAATCCAAAAGAATATGGGATATGTCATACAAACGAAAATCGTAAATTGGTTAATTTTATCGAAAAGCCGGAAGAGTGGATAGGAAATGAGGTGAACACCGGGGTATACATGTTAGATCCACGACTGCTTGATCGCTATGCTCACTTAGGAGCGAGGGATTTCGGTCAGGATTTCATTCCTCAGCTGCTTACGAACAATGAGGAAGTCTATGTTTTTAAAACAAGTGCTTATTGGAGAGATATCGGAAACCCGGAAGAATATAAATGCGCACGTGATGATCTCATGAAGGGGCAATATTCTCCCCCCTCCTTAAAAAAAGGCTTCCACCACTCTAAAGGCTTTATTGAGCCATTTATCACCAGACTTCAAGTAGCGTGTCCAAATGGTAAGAAACCCATCGTCCTTGCTAAATTACTGGAAAGCGTTCCGTCTTCCTCCAGTCAGAAAGAGATCGTTTTTGATCATAGAGATGGTGGCCGAACGAAAATCATAAGTGATCCAAAAAGAGGATTCATCATTTATTCCAAAGCTGACAGACGAAATCTGGCAAGGGAGCTTGCCAGATATTATGGAAAGAAAATAAAAATCTGGCAAAAGGTGTAGAGGCTAATGAAGGAGAATCCGTTTGAAAAGTTCCATATCCAAGGAATAGCCTGGAACAAGAAAAATGAATATGTACCCCTTTACTCAGAGAAACTAACCTCTCTTACCGGCATAAGTGTGAAAATTAACGAACATATTGAAGGCTGGGGAGAAGCCTTTGCCTTTGAAATGGAAAATACCACAAAGGAAAGCAGGGATCTTAAGGTTTTCTTTCTCATTGAATGGCTCGCTTGTAAAGAAGATGGAGTTGGGGTATTATCACTGTCCAAGGATACGTTCTGGAATTACAGTGGTAAACTTGTTGCCATCACGAACATTGTTTCCTGCGCGGGCTCTGTTAAGAAATCCATCTATCCCCTTAACTTGAAAGGCTTACAACTATGGAAGAAATCCCTGAGTAACGGAAGCCTTTACTACTATCCGATCACCAATGGTCTTAATATGATGGTCTATATGTTAGACTTTTCATTCAAGCCTTTTGAAGTGAAACAAGGCAAAGTGTATGCCATTGAAGGAGCTTTGGAAGAGGAGATTTCAAATTTAAGCGATAGAATAAAAAACGGACTAGCATTTCCGAAAGAAAAGTGATATTATAGAAAAGTCGTATGAATAGTAGATGATGTAAATGTTTGGAGGGAAACAATAATGCGTGTAAACATTACTTTAGCTTGCACAGAAACTGGTGAGCGTAACTATATTACAACCAAGAACAAGCGTAACAACCCAGACCGTCTTGAGCTAAAAAAATATTGCCCGAAATTAAAGCGTGTGACTCTTCACCGCGAAACGAAATAAGCAGCCGGATTTTATCCGCTGCTTTTTTTTATGCTCATACGGTTACAACATCGCATTTACATAGAGAATCCATTAAAATAATATCTGTATAGTAAGTATGGAGGGATATTATGTCTAAAAAAGAACTACGGAATCTTCAGCTTCAATCGTTAAAATTAATCGATTATACAGCTTTTCAACAAAAGTGTTTTAGAATAGAACAATTACTCTTTGAATCTCCTGAGTGGATGCAGAGCAATACCGTTGCGGTGACCATTTCAAAGTCTCCGGAAGTCAATACGTGGAATATCATCAAACGGGGCTGGGAGGAAGGGAAAACGGTAGTAGTCCCGAAATGTTTACCGAAAAACCATGAATTGGTCTTCTTTGAACTTCAGGATTTCCAACAGCTCGAACAATCCTATTTTGATTTGTATGAACCAGACCCCGACAAGTCGACCGTTGTACATATTAACGCTATTGAATTGATGATCGTTCCAGGTTTAGCTTTTACTGAAAAGGGCTATCGTCTGGGGTTTGGCGGGGGATATTATGACAGGTTACTCTCAACCTTTTCGGGTCTGACGATGTCCCTTGCCTTTGTGGAGCAAATGGTCGATACATTGCCAATCGAATCTTTCGACATACCCGTTGGAACGATCTTGACGGAAAAGGGACGAATCGATTGTGATTAATGAGTATTTCTTTCTGCTACTTTTTATTTTCTCTATCGCCATAGTAGGATGGAAAACCAGTAATTTAAGTCTCTCAGGCGCAATAATGGCCATAATGATAGGCCTGGCTATTGGCTGCTCCTATGGGTTTGAGGGGCTGTTTATATTAGGCGTGTTCTTCTTGTCATCAAGCATATGGTCACGCCTTTTTAAGAAAAGCAAGATAGGGATCGATGAGCGCTTAGCGAAAACGTCCATCAGGGACTGGCAGCAAGTGTTGGCGAACGGAGGTCCTGCAGCCCTCTTTGCCTTATTATTCAGTGTGACGGGAAACGAAGTCTGGACACTAGCCTTCATTGCGTCAGTCGCAGGGGCAAACGCTGATACATGGGCATCAGAAATCGGTCCTCTCAGTCATAAAATGCCGTTTTCCATAAGAACGTTCAGGAGAGTTCCAAAAGGCACGTCAGGTGCTGTTTCCATCATCGGAACGGTAGCGGCTTTCTTGGGTTCTGCTCTTATCTCACTAGCCTCATTGATTTTGTTGAATGTCATAGATGTATATCTCTTATTACTCCTTCTCCTTTCCGGATTTTTAGGAAACATCCTGGATACAATGCTGGGCGCGTTCATACAGTTGGAGTACCGGTGTCCGGTCTGCAATCTTCGAACAGAGTCAACAATTCATTGTGAACATTACACAGAAAAAACGAAAGGGCTTCCTCTCATGAACAATGAGACAGTAAATGCTCTGTCTAGTCTTTTTGCAGGAGTACTTATGCTCATATTCTATTGACGGTAACGAAAGAAAGTATCGTTTCCTTGCAATTTAGTGGGATAAGCTTCTCTATAATGATCCAAACTACTAGCAGGAGGGATCATCATGAACGGATGGACAAAATGGTTAGTGCTGGGCGGTTTAATTCTTTTCCTGATTCCGAATCGGTATCGACTGTTAAATGTACTTCTAGGGAACTTTCTCATTAGAAAATTTGCTGTGAAAGCAGCGATGGGGATACCTGGTATCCGCTCTAAATTCATTCAAGGTGCATTCAGAGGATAACAGTCAAAAAGACTGTAAGGGGGAAAGTCTCTCTTACAGTCTTTTTGTTTTACAGTTTAAGAAAAGGTTCGGTATAGTAGGGGGAGAATAGGATTTCTTAAATAGAGAAAAGTTTGTGGCAAGCTTAAAGAAGAAAGTAGTAGTTGATTTCCGCTACAGGATGCTCGCTTTCCGCGGGGCTGGCGGTGAGCCTCCTCGGCAAGCCTCCGGGGTCTCACCTGTCCAGCTATTCCCGCAGGAGTCGAGCATCCTTCCGCTCCAATCAACTTTCTGAGCATGTTTATTTTAAAAAAGTAAATAACAATAAAATCTTTTAGTAAACAACCTCTTTTAGGTTAAGTAGAAATTGATTTCCTATTAAGGAAGAAGAATTCTGGTTTCTAGTTACATTGTCTTTTTTGCACACCTTAAAGCTCTGTCATGAACTTTCTCTTAAAGATGGTGAGGGGAACTGCGCAGACTCCTGCGGAAGTACGGTCGTGCCGAGACCCCGGAAGCGAAGCTGAGGAGGCTCGGCCGAACGCTAGCTGCAAGCGAAGCAGTTCCCCTCACCATCCAGCATAAACTAATTGACAGGGCGCCAAGCAGACCCTATGTTATAAAACAACAATCTTTAAGAAAAGAGCAAAAAGAAAGTAGTGGATGATGTGGATTTACGTTATCATTATTTGTTTTGGAAGATAGCTTACCATTTGGTTGAAGATAAACAATATAGAATTCTTAATCTCTCACCAAATCAGGATGAAATATGGCTTGAGAATACCGGGAAGAAAGAAGCGAACGTCATTCGAATGGTACGGAAAGATCTGGATTGGGGAAACTGGGTCAAACGGGATATGGAATTGACCTCGGTGAATGGGGAGAAAATCAGAAAATCCCTTGGGAAAAGGCAGCTTCAAATGAAGAATATCTATGTCTCCACTTATCCACCTGTAGATGCAGATCCAGATTTATTTCAGGAATCCCTGAACAATCAAAAGACATCCGTTCAGCCACTTCTTCTTCATGGGGATCAGAGTGTCGAAACTCTTAGGAATGACCCTTTTTTCAATGAAGGGGATTGGGATCTTCCTTCTGAAGTATTAGATGCCAATGTAGAGTGGATTAAAAGCATGACCATGTATTCTTCTTCCAAACAGATACAAAAGGAAAGGCAGTTGTTTGAAAAAGGAAAGCCGTTCTTTACCTATTTCTTCATTGCGCTCCAATTGGTCATGTTCTTAATTCTTGAACTAAATGGAGGAAGCAAGGACCCACAAACACTGATTGAGTTCGGTGCTAAGTACAATCCCCTCATGATTGAAGGAGAGTGGTGGCGCCTTGTAACCCCAATCTTTCTGCATATTGGAATACTTCATTTACTTATGAACACACTTGCCCTATTTTATCTGGGAATGGCAGTGGAAAAAATGTTCGGACGTCTCAGATTCATCTTCATTTATATGATTTCGGGAATCACGGGATCTCTGGCCAGCTTCCTTTTCACATCTAATCTCTCTGCAGGAGCCAGTGGCGCAATCTTCGGCTGTTTCGGTGCACTGCTGTATTTCGGCGTATTATATCCGAAGATTTTCTTTAGAACGATCGGTACCAATATTATTGCGGTGATCCTGTTGAATTTAGTCCTGGGGTTTACGATTCCGGGAATTGATAATGCAGGTCATATCGGTGGATTGGTGGGTGGTTTTCTCGCAGCAGGAATTGTCAGCTTGCCGAATGGTCACCGCCCACTGCGTCAATTGCTTTTTCTGACGGGAAGTATCCTACTTGTTGGAGTTCTTGTGTCGAGGGGGATTGGTTCAGATCCAACATCTTGGGATGTTAACACTGTGAATGGCGTGGCTCAAGAAAAGATTTCCAATCAACAGTGGGAGGAAGCGGAAAATATTCTTGTCCCGGTGGTTGAAGAAGGCTCGCCAAATGCACAGACATATTTCTACTTATCATACGCTGAAATCAAGATGAACAAATTAGCACAAGCAAAAGATCATTTGAGAGCTGCGATCCAAGAAGATGGTGAGTTTCATGAAGCTCATTACAATCTTGCGTTGATTCTGATCGACTCAGGTGACAGAGAGGAGGCTCTTGTTCTTGCGAAAAAAGCCTATGAATTAAATAGGCAGGATGAAAATTATGAAAAACTTTATAAAGAGTTACAGGAGAACACTTAAATGGAAATCTGTTGTTTAAGTAAAGAAGCTTCTCCGTTTTTATCAATCAGTAACACGAGAACTTCCTTTCGATCTTTTTTCACTAATATAAGTGGGATAGCACTGTCTATTGACTCAATGACAGAGCCGTCCTCTTTTTTAATTCCTAAATAATAGTTTTTATATAGTCCTTCCCAAAGGTTTCCTATTACACGTTCCCATTCTTGCTCGGTGAATCCTTCCAAAGGTTGATTTTCTAATTTAGGGAGATGAGTTAATGGAAAGGATGTATAGTCTTCCATAGGGATTTGCATGGATGTGATTGCCTTTTCCCTTAGATAGTCAAGTTGTTGAGAGGTCACTTTGTCCAGTATGTTCTTCCATTCTTTTTCTGCATCTGTACCGGGTTGTCGGAAGGCATTTAAAGGGCTGAAATTTGAATCAATCACATACAATGTATCTTCAGACATTTTCTGAGCACTCGTAAAATCTGTTTCCGTTTCATGAATTTCAGAATAGTGGAAAGACACAGCTTGAAGGAGACTACTTTCTTTTCCTTTTATGATTGATTCCTCAACAATTTGATCGGTGTCCTGTTCCCATTCGTTCATAAGCCCTTTTAGTCTCCCGTTCATAAATAAAAAGCCGACATCCTGACGTAAATAGGCAGGTGTATCAAGCTTTGAAGATACCTTCCAATTTACCTCATAATGATCATTTTTCTTCTCGGGTTGAAGCATCAGAATTGTAGTGGCAGATTCATAGGAAACATGTTCATTTATTGGGAAAAAAATAATGCTTTCCTCCGTTTGGGGCTTGTAAACAAATTGAATCCCAAGAGCAACAATGCACATGATGACAAGAAAGGGCATGGCTTCTTTTAGTCTTTGTTTCATTTCGTTCACTCCAGTAGTATGTCCATTTAGTAAATAGTATGAAGCGCATGATATCAATATGATAGGATGTATGTTTTCTAGCTGCTTTGTCTAGGATGGTAAAGATGGAAATTCATGTAAAGTTATTAGGAGTGAAGGCTAATGACAAATCAAAAGAAAAAGCCTGTCTCTACTCAGATTGAAGAAAACACCAATTATCTAAGGGATACCTTAGCAGTAGACAAAAGCTTTGATGTCATTCAACTGGATTTGGAGTATGCTGAGAGAAAAATGGCGATGTTTTTAGTTGATGGCTTTGTTAAAGATGATATTATGCATTATCTAATGAAGCTTTTGTCAGGACTTAGTCCTGAACAATTAGAAGAAGACACTTTAGAAAAGTTATTGAAGACGTACATCCCATACATAGAGATCGAGCAAGTAAATGATCTGAACCAAGTGATTGATTTAGTATTGGCAGGTCCCACAGCACTTGTGGTGGATGGCATTGACAAGGTCATTATGATTGATGCTAGAACGTATCCAGTCAGAGGACCACAGGAACCTGATATCGAACGGGTGGTGAGAGGTTCAAGGGACGGGTATGTCGAGACGATAGTGTTTAATACAGCTTTGACAAGAAGGAGAGTTCGTGATCCTTCGCTTCGAATGGAATATATGCAAATTGGGAGAAGATCCAAAACGGATATAGTCGTCAGTTATATTGAAGACATTGCCGATCCAAATTTGGTCCACAAAATCAAAGATGCCCTATCGAAGATCGATACAGATGGTCTTCCTATGGGAGAGAAGACATTGGAAGAGTTTATTGCCGGGCGTCACTGGAATCCATATCCCATGGTTCGCTATACGGAAAGGCCGGATACAGCTGCAGCACACTTATATGAAGGACACGTCATTATTATGGTGGACGGCTCACCAAGTGTCTTGATTACACCTACAACTTTTTGGCATCACCTCCAGCATGCAGAAGAATATAGGAACAAGCCTTCAGTTGGCGCATACTTGCGCTTTGTCAGGTTTATTGCTGTGTGGAGTTCGATTTTCTTACTGCCGTTTTATTATTTATTTGCGATTCATCCTGAACTATTGCCCGAAGCATTGAGTTATGTAGGTCCAAATGATGTAGGGGAAGTACCCTTATTCCTTCAATTTTTAATCATTGAAGTCGGAATCGATATTCTCAGGATGGCTGCCATTCATACCCCATCTTCCTTAGCTACGGCCCTTGGTCTCGTTGCTGCATTAATGATTGGACAAGTGGCAGTGGAAGTTGGTCTCTTTATTAACGAAGTCATTCTTTACCTGGCCATTGCAGCAATCGGTACCTTTGCAACGCCAAGCTATGAGATGAGCTTAGCCAACCGGTTAGTCAGGATTTTCTTATTGATCTGCACTGCCTTATTTGGAGTGTATGGATTTGTTGTGGGTATACTGCTATGGATTATCATGTTGTCAAGAATGAACTCCTTTGATATTCCATATATGTGGCCATTTATTCCGTTTAACCTGAGAGCATTCCGAGACGTCTTCCTGCGTTCGCCTATGCCCTTAAAAAACAGACGACCACGATTTCTCCATCCGAAAGATCCCGATCGTTAATATAAGTTGAAGAGATTTCCTTATTGAAAATTCCATTAAGGAGGTCTTTTTTTGTTTGTTATTTAGATAGGATATTTAATAGCTGCGTATTGAGAAGATAGGGATTTTCACTTATACTTTAATGTGAATGATAGAAAGCAGGGTGTATGTTATGAAAACGATTTATGATATCCAACAGTTATTAAAAAGTTATGGGACCATTATCTATGTTGGGCATCGTCTTTCCGACCTGCAACTAATGGAAGGCGAACTAATAGAACTTTATCAATCCCAGCTGATCGAAACGCGGGATTTTCAAACAGCTTTGTTTTTGTTGCGACATGAAATAGAAATTGAAAAAGAAAAACAGGACAGGTGATAGAGATGACAGAAAAATGGTTGGTCGGTGTAGATTTAGGAGGCACGACGACAAAAATCGCGTTCTTGAATAAGTATGGTGAGCTCTTACATAAATGGGAAATCCCCACTGATAAATCAGAGAATGGCAAAAATATTATTGTAGATATTGCTAAAGCGATTGATAAGAAGCTTGAAAGCTTAGATCAATCAAAAGATAAACTAGTCGGAATCGGAATGGGTGCGCCGGGACCTGTCGATATGGCGAAAGGGATTATATACGAAGCCGTTAATTTAGGCTGGGACAAGAATACGCCATTAAAAGATTTACTTGAAATGGAAACAGGTTTAACAGCCGTTATTGATAATGATGCAAACTGCGCGGCACTGGGTGAAATGTGGAAAGGTGCAGGAGACGGAGCAAAGGATATCGTCTGTGTGACACTTGGAACAGGTGTTGGCGGGGGAGTCATAACAAATGGAGATATTGTGCACGGGGTAAAAGGTGCAGGTGGTGAAATCGGGCATATTACCGTTGTTCCTGAAGGTGGATTCCAATGTAATTGTGGGAAGACAGGTTGTTTGGAAACGGTTGCTTCTGCGACTGGAGTCGTTCGTCTCGCAAATGAAAAACTGGATGCGACAACAAAAACGTCTGTCCTGCGAGGAATAAGAGAGTCCCATGGAACAGTCAGTGCAAAGGATATTTTTGATGCGGCCAGAGAACATGATGAACTTGCCCTTGAAGTCATTGATCAATTATCTTTCTATTTAGGGTTGTCCCTCGCAAATTTAGGGAATGCCCTGAATCCTGAAAAGATCGTCATTGGTGGAGGAGTATCCAAAGCAGGTGAAATCTTATTAACCCCGGTCGTGAAATATTTTAAGCAATTTTCATTCCCTACCGTCCGTACTTCAACAAACTTGAGTATTGCTACACTTGGAAATGACGCAGGTGTGATCGGTGCAGCCTGGTTAGTAAAGAATAAGATCTGATGAAATAAGTCATAATTTTTTTAAAGAAAGAGCTTTCCTGAAAGGGAGGGTTCTTTTTTCTGTTATTCTACTAAATAGCTTCGCTGATTAATATGACCTAGGGACAAAGGGACCGTTTTGAAAAAATATAGTTATTTTGAAACTTTCACCTGTTTCAATCGTCTAATAGTATGGGTAAGAGAATAAGACTTAAATAATTATCATACATCATCGATGTGAATTGGAGTTTGACGTTTTGTAAAAAAAGTATTAAGATAGGTCAAGGTTGCACGTCCGATATTACCTAATTTTACCATTAAAAATATTACATGAATTTGTTACATACGAATGAACCGTTTGTAGCAAGGAGGTTGATTAAATGAATTTGAAAAAGACACCAAAGGCTTCTCTTATTATCATCGCTGCATTGCTCCTTTGGGTTAAAACGTACATTGTCTATAAAACTAGTTTTGATATAAAGATAGAGAATACACTCCAAGAACTTATACTCTTCATCAACCCACTAAGTTTCTTACTTTTTATTTTCGGAGTAGGATTACTTCTTAAAAAGGATAAGTCTCGCACCCGCTATATTATCGCTGCAAGCTTCGTCCTTTCGTTTATCCTATACGGAAACGTTGTTTTCTATCGATTCTTTGATGACTTTTTGACACTCCCCGTCCTGTTTCAAACGAGCAATTTCTCTGATTTAGGTACGAGTGCCAGTGCAATAATGAGCTGGAAGGATTTATTCTATTTTACAGATGTCATTGTGTTAATTCTTATCATCAAGTTAAAGCCAACATGGTTCTCTCTGCAAAACTATAGCAGAGCCAATCGACGTGCGTATTTCCTGGTTGCCACGGCCCTTGTTTTCTTTAACCTTGGCTTGGCAGAATCGGAACGACCACAGCTGTTGACAAGAACGTTCGATCGAGAAATGTTAGTGAAGAATATTGGAACGTATAATTACCATGTGTATGATATTTTCTTGCAATCAAAGTCTTCTGCTCAACGAGCAATGGCAGACGGCAGTGAATTAGCGGATATTGATAACTATGTTCGTGCAAGTTACATCGAACCTGATAAAGAAATGTTTGGTGTGGCAAAGGACAAGAACTTGATCATGGTATCACTTGAGTCACTACAGAACTTTGTCATTAACAGCGAAATGAATGGTCAGGAAATTACACCTTTCCTTAATGAGTTCATTGGGGAAAGCTATTATTTCGATAATTTCTACCATCAAACCCAACAAGGGAAAACGTCTGATTCCGAGTTCTTACTCGACAATTCTCTTTACCCATTGAACCGTGGGGCGGTTTTCTTCACTCATTCAGGAAATGAGTTTGAATCCATGACGGAAAAACTTGGTGAAAATGGATACTATACAACTGCTATGCATGCAAACAATAAAAGCTTCTGGAATCGTGACATTATGTATGATTCCTTAGGATACGAACGTTTCTACTCTTTACCGGATTATGAGGTAACGGAAGAGAATTCTGTTAACTGGGGTATGAAGGATATTCCTTTCTTTAAGCAATCTGTTGAGCATATGAAAGAGATGTCTCAACCGTTCAGTACGAAGATGATCACACTGACGAACCATTATCCATTCACATTAGACGAAGAAGATAAGCTTATCGATCCTTACACATCCAATGACGGTACGGTCAATCGTTATTTCCAAACTGTCCGTTACATGGATGAAGCTGTAAAGAACTTCATTACAGACTTAAAGGAATCAGGTTTATATGAAAACTCTGTTATCGTTATGTACGGAGATCACTACGGCATTTCCGAAAATCATAATAAGGCCATGAGCCAATATCTTGGCAAAGAAGTTACACCAGTTGTAAGTACACAACTTCAAGAGGTTCCTTTAATCATTCATGTTCCTGGACAGGAAGGGAAGACCATTTCTAAAGTTTCCGGGCAAATTGACTTAAAACCAACGATTATGCATCTTTTAGGAATCGATACGAAGGAAGATATACAGTTTGGTTCTGATATATTCTCCAGTCAGCATGAAAATCTGGCCATTCTCCGTGACGGTCGATTCATCACTGAGGACTATGTCTTTGCAGGTGAAAAGTGCTGGAATAAAGAATCCGAAGAAACAACGGATATGAAATACTGTGAGCCATACAAAGAGCGTGTAAATGAGGAGCTGGAATACTCCGATAAGATTATTAATGGAGACCTCCTTCGCTTTTATGGTGAAAACGAAGACCATGATGAATAAGTAAGAAAGAGCTTGCGAAGAGATTCGCAAGCTTTTTTTTTGTCATGAATTATAGAACCATTCATACATGTAAGTAAGGACGTATGTAGAGGGAGGTTCCTTCATGAAAGTGAAAGTTCGTAGTGGCGATTCTCTTTGGTACTATAGCCAGTTGTTTTATATTCCAATCCAATTAATCATTGATTCGAACCCTTCTGTTGATCCGAATGGATTGAAGATAGGTACAGAGATAGAACTCCCTGGATTCAGAAAAGAAAGCCATACAATTAAAAGTGGAGATTCCTTTTGGACGCTTGCGGAGCAGAGGAATATTGGAGTAGACGCCTTAATTCTACTGAACGAAGGAGTTAATCCTAACCGTTTACAAATAGGGTCAAACATTTTTCTGCCATCAAGAGTGGTTTATCCGATAATCAATGGGAAACAAGCCTATTGCTCAGAAACATTCGAAGAAGATGTGAAAAAATTAAAAGAGGTCTATCCGTTTATCAAATTAAACTTGGTCGGCGAAAGTGTCCTTGGAAAAGATCTCATTGAAATGAGAGTTGGAACTGGAAAGAAAAAGGTTCATATAGATGCATCTTTTCATGCAAATGAATGGATAACCACTTCCATCTTAATGACGTTCATTAATGACTATTTATTATCGTTAACGAATGGAAGTCTCATGAGAGGAATTCAAACCCTCCCTTTATATGAAGTGGTGACGATATCGTTTGTACCTATGGTTAATCCGGATGGAGTAGATCTCGTCTTGAATGGTCCACCGAAGGACAAACGAAAAGAATTAATCGAAATCAATCGGGGAAGTTCCGACTTTACAGGTTGGAAAGCAAATATAAGAGGAGTAGACCTGAATAACCAATTCCCTGCCAAATGGGAGCTGGAAAAAGAAAGAAAGGAAGAAAAAGCACCAGCTCCGAGAGATTTCCCAGGATATAAGCCTCTTTCAGAACCTGAAACAGTCGCTATGGCAAAACTGGCCCGACAGGAAAAGTTCGACCGGCTGCTTGCCCTCCACACTCAAGGGAAGGAATTCTACTGGGGCTACGAGGGCTTAGAGCCGCCGGAAGCTTCAAAGTTGGCAGAAGATTTTAACAGAGTAAGCGGGTATGAATCAGTCAGATATATAGATAGCTATGCGGGTTACAAGGATTGGTTCATTAAAGATTTCAAGAAAGCGGGGTTTACCATAGAGTTAGGAAAAGGAATTAATCCCCTGCCTCTCTCTCAATTCAACGAAATCTACCAAGACATGCTCGGTATATTCCTCGTATCCATCTATCGCTGGTACTAACAAAAGCGGAGGCGGCTTGATCAGCCCCGACAAGCATAAGACGAACCTGGCGAAGAGGCGTCCTTTGCCTTTTTGGCAGGTTTGACTTATGACCTCGAGGGGCTAGCCGCCGGAGCTGGATGAAACAAAAGCGGAGGCGGCTTGCTCAGCCCCGACAAGACTGTATGAATTTCGACTTATCACAAAAAATGACTCGAAAAATCTTTTGACAGGTTCCATAAATAACTATTGTAGAAAGTGAAAATCAGGAGTAAAATAAATCATCATCCTATTTAAAGAATAACCGATCGTGGTGACCCAAATGGTGTGTGTGAGTGAACATTTGGTCATCACTTTTTTGAATTTTTGTAATGTTTTTTTAATAATTTTGAAACATTTTCTGCTTTGAAACGTACTAATTATTATGGAATGAATTGAGGGAGGGAGAAGGATTTTGAATAAGAAAAAGATAAGTGTTTTGCTGTTTTTTCTATTATGTATACTGTGGCTATCAGCTTGTCAATCTGAACAAACTCAAACTTCTCCCCCCGAGAAAGAGAAGACTGAAAACAAGGAAGTCATTTCAGGCATTCTTGCTCAAGACAGTTTTGTAGAAAACATAGGCTGGCTTTCAGATTCAGAGATTCTATCCGTACAAAATGATGATGGCATACCTTCTTTATACATATATAATCTCTCTGATGGAAGCCATAAGAAAATCTATGGTATCCCTTCGTCTTTTGTAAGTGCAAGCATTTCACCCGATAAGAAAAAAATACTCATCCATTCTGCACCAGCATCGTATTCAGCCCGGGTGACGATTATAGACAGAGCAGGAGAGGTGCTATTTCAAGAAGACATCCCATCCTACGAACTGACTCATTCTTGGAACAAGTTTAATGACAATGCTTTGCTCATGACCAGCTTCAGCGAAGATTGGAGCTATCAAGTCTTTCATATTGATATAGAAGAAGGAACAATGGATCCTATTGAAGTAGAGCAGCCATTTGTGCAGTGGCAATCGAAATCTTCCATTCTTTTTCAAGATTGGAATACGGAAGAAATCAGTGTTGCGGCTCCACTCATATCCCAGAATATTCAGGGTGGTGCGAAGGAAATGATTGTGGATTCAAGCGTCCACTTCAATCAATTTAACGATTCCCTCTTAGCTGTCTTTTCTCGTGAAGAAGAAGGTCCGTTTACGTATCAATTCATTACTTCAAATGGTGAGATTCAGTCAGAATTTACAGTAGATCTGTTGAGTCGTTATTCTGATTGGTTAATTCCTCATTATGATATGATAGAAGGGAAGGGTCAGTTGATTACTTTCGTGGCAAATGAACCAGGTTCCTTTGATACTTACTCTGGTACATTCTCATTAGAAAGATGGGATACGGTTTCTGGAAAAGACAATGTTCTTTTTGAGGATCTTCCATTAGAACCTATTCAGTGTTCACCTAATGGGGATTATTGTTTATATGGAAATCAACTTGAGAAAGTAATCGATTTGACAAACTCAACCATCATTCAACTACTGAAAGAAGAAGGAGCAGATCTATAATGGCAATCGTTGATGTTACAGTCATTCCAATCGGGACGGAATCACCAAGTGTAAGTTCCTATGTAGCGGACTTACATAGAATACTTAAAGAGTATGAGGAAAAAGGGAAAATCCGTTTTCAATTAACTCCGATGAATACCATCATCGAGGGGGATCTTCCTGTTTTGTTTCAGGTCATACAAGACATTCATGAATCGCCTTTCCAACAGGGAATCAAACGGGTAGCAACCAATATTCGAATTGATGATCGCCGTGATAAGAAGACGACGATGGAAGGAAAACTATCTTCTGTACAGCGTCAACTCGAACAATAAGCAACTAACAAGGGGTGAGCATCATAAAGTTACTCACCCCATTGGCTTCCTGAACTATGCTTCCTCACTATCCACCAACACTTCGCTTTTGTCAGGATAGGTTTTCTCAATATGCTGCTCTCCCCATTCACATAGCATATCTAAAGGTCCTTTTAACGACCATCCATACTCAGTTAATTCGTATTCTACTTTTGGGGGAACTTGATTGTAAATAATTCTATTGATGACTCCATCTGATTCGAGCTCTCTTAGCTGTTGCGTCAGCATTTTTTGAGTGATTCCAGGCATTAGTTTCTTCAATTCGCTAGTTCTTCGCTTGCTTTTAATCAAATGACAGAGAATAACAACTTTCCACTTACCCCCGATGACTTCTAAGGAAGCCTCCACAGGTATATTATATTTTTTCATTAGTAAACCTCCGTTCCCTGACGATATCTTTCCATATAGGATAGACTTCTACACTGGCTATTATCCTGATCGGCTTAAACATATTTCTATTATAACGTACCCATTGTAAAGGTCTATAGGGTACTTTTTAGTACCTACATAACTTTAAAGTACCCTAATCGAAAATAAAAAAGCCTTCCGTTGTGAAACGGAAGGCTTTTTTATGATGATTCATTTGTTTAATTAATGCCCACCTGGGTAACCAGAGTGAAGGACAGTCATAATTGTAAACCAACCAAAAACACCTAATGTTGCCAGGGAGAATAGAATTCCCATAGCGTTCTTGTTTTTGAAAGTGCTTACTACCGCAAACAAAGCTAATAATGTAACCAATGCTGTAATAATTACAAGACCCATTTATATGACCCCTTTCATTAAAATGCGTTTTACTACCTGATAACCATATGTACATAAATGCACTCATTAACATTTTATATTTTTTTCCTCTGTTTGTCGAGGTCAAAAATTTGAAACTTCTATGGCCGCTTTCCACCATGTTTTAATGATGCGATAAGTTCTGCTACAATAATAGTATCACATTTGGAGGTGGATACGTTGCAGTGGAAACAAATTCCGTTAGGTCCCTTACAAACTAACTGCTATATTCTATGGAACACAAAAAATGAATGCCTGGTCGTGGATCCGGGTGGAGAAGGGGAGAAGCTGATTCAGTGGTTAGAGAATCATTCGTTAACTCCGTTAGCCATTCTCCTTACTCATGCTCATTTTGATCATATTGGAGCAGTTGATCAAGTACGTGATAACTATAGCATTCCGGTATATGTTCACGAGCGAGAAGCTAAGTGGCTACTGGATCCTGCTTTAAACGGATCTCAATTGTTCATGATGGGTGACCTTATCCGGCTCAAGCCTGCTGATTACATATTAACAAATGAAAAACACCTGACCATTAGTGATTTTCAGCTACAGTTATTTGAAACACCTGGTCATTCACCTGGTAGTATTTCTTATTATGTACAAGAAAGTGGCATCGTATTAGCAGGAGATACGTTATTTATGGGCAGTATTGGGCGATCCGACTTACCTGGAGGAAATCATAAAGAGCTCCTGGCAAGCATTCATGAAAAGTTGTTAACGTTGCCTGAGACTACGACGGTACTACCTGGTCACGGTCCGGAAACATCGATTGAAGGTGAGATGGATTCAAATCCATTTTTAAATGGATTTTAACATTCACAAAAAAATTCCCTTTAGCCATAAGCTAAAGGGAATTTTTTTAGTGTCCTCCTGCACCCGGAGTCATCATAAAGGTCGTCCAATAAGTAAATCCAGCAAAGAACACTGTTAAGTAAGCACCGAAAATGTAAATATACATACGTTCGGACAGTTTTAAATAGCTAAGCATAATGAAGAATCCTGTTTGGCCTAAAAAGATTAATGATGTCGTGGTCATATCACCAAGATAGAACATTACAGCAAAAATACCAGTCCAAAATCCAAGAACCCTAAACATACGATCCATATGTAACCCTCCTTTGCACCCTAAGTCCATCATTCAATATTATAAATGAATACTACCATAAAAGTAAATATCCGTTTGCTTTTAGTTTGTGACGATTACGTGATATCTACACGTGGAACAGTCATTTATCATATTTTCTTCTTGTTTAAATTCTTCCACATAGTATAGAGTTTCAAACATTCCTTTTAATAATGCGTTGTGTAAACCGCATATGAACAAGGGTCCAACTGAGCATATTCATTAAAAGGGCAATGATCATAGTGGAACTTGATAGGATCTGTATCACTAATTGACTCCACTAAAGTAAAGCCGATCAATTTGGCAATTTCTGATAATAGAGGCGACTTTTCAGCTTGAGTTACCCCAACTAAAAAAGTATGGATAGGAATGGAAAGCCTATTATTCATTCAGTGTTTATAAAAATTTCACAAATTTCCAAGGGATATTACTATACAAAAGTTATACAATAAATGTACAATATGTTTAATAAATCATAAACATGCAAGCTTATATTTAAGGAGGTCATGAAAGTGAATAACCTGACATTTTTTACTTATCCAAGTTGTACCTCTTGCCGAAAAGCTAAAAAATGGTTGACTGCTCATTCCGTTGAATTTGATGAAAGACATCTATTCAGAGAGACACCTACCCATAGAGAGCTAATGGCGCTACTTTCCCTTACCACCGATGGACTCGATGAAATATTGGCTACAAGAAGCCAAACCTTCAAAGAATTAGGTAAAGATGTGAACGATTTACCTCTATCAGAAGTGATTAAATTAATTATTGAAGAGCCAAAACTACTACGCAGACCCTTGTTAACAGACGGTAAAAAGCTGGTGGTCGGATACAATCCAGAGGGATTACAAAGCCTTGCGAACAAGAACCAATCGTTGAAGAAAAGCAGCTGAATGTAATAATTAAAAATAGGTTGGATTGAAAACGGCAGGCACTTTTCACAAAGTGCCTGCCGTTTTCAATGTGATTGTAAGGCTGATCAAGCCGCCACCGCCTTTAGATTGTCCAGCTCCTGCGGCTAGCCCCTCGAGGTCATAAGTCAAACCTGCCAAAAAGGCAAAAAGCCGCCTTTTCAGCAGCTTCGCCTTATGCTTGTCGGGGATGATCAAGCCGCCTCCGCTTTTAATACTGGGCTAGCTGGATTCGAACCAACGCATGTCGCAGTCAAAGTGCGATGCCTTACCGCTTGGCTATAGCCCATTGGATCGTCTTTACAAAATATATTATGGTTGTATTTGGAGATTCTATTCATTAGTTTTTATAAAAAGTTCCTTCCCACTTTCTAAAAGGTTTTTGGAATGCACTGACGATAAAAATAAGGGTTTGGCTGATATTGATAGTGATATGGGGAATGGGCGAATTGGGACTGTCGTTTAGATGAATGCCCTTGAGGTGCTAAGCAAGCCGGACCAATGTAAGTACTTGGTTTCACCTTTTCTGTTGTTTTGATCCAAGCGCTTTCATCCATGCAATAATTGTACGCCATGACACTTGAAGGGGTGAACTTTAAGATATCCGAACCTAATATCACTTCCGGGGTAGGGGCATTAAAAATGGCCAATAGGTGAGTTTGATCTTGGGTTGCTTCCTCATAATGCCACCACCCTTGTGGGACATTGGCCACCTGTCCCGGAGAAATGGGGAAATTTAAAATTTGTTTCGTATAGGGATTGAGCATGGAAACGGTAGCTCCACCAGAAATGCAATAGACCAGTTCAGCTGCGTTCTGATGATAGTGTGGTTCCACAAAATTATGCTTACTTAAATAAATATCAAGCAGGGAAGAGTTATCCAATGTATTCAATTGATTTACACCCAAGACATTTATTAAATTTTGATTGTCTTTTTTAAATAAGGGACTCTTATTAACATCAAAAGAAAATTGTGCTTCCGGAGAGGTGTAATCCATGTATTTACTCATGGGATATTGTCACCACTTTCGATTTTATGATTTTAATTCTTTTTATGTATATGGGCTAGGCATGAAAGTGTGAATGACTGGGGTCGGGTTTGAGTATGGAAGAAATGATTTCAATTACCCCAAAAGTATTTGGTGTGAAAAAATTTCAAGAAAAAGAAGGATTTTGTAAGTTAATGTCGTATATCTTAAGTTAGGAAAACAGAAAGGTGGTGCCTAAGTATATTTCACTCAGTTGAATCCCTATCGGAAGTAATGATTGGAGAAGCTTTCAGCAGTGATGCGACAGATGTTCATGTAATACCGAGAACGAAAGATTACTTGATTCAGTTTAGAAAGCTCGGGGTATTAGTACCGTTCCAGACCATTGATTCGGATCAGGCAGAACGATTAATAGCCCATTTGAAGTTCATGGCTTCCATGGACATTGGAGAAAAACGAAAACCTCAAAGTGGCTCCTTCAGTCTTACCGTTCGAAGTACACCTCTATCACTCAGAATTTCTACCTTACCAACCACACATTTAAAAGAAAGTCTCGTCATTCGAATACTCCCCCAAAAGTATCAATTACCAATCGATAAAATGTCCCTGTATCCTTCTTCTGCAAAAAAATTACTCGCTCTACTTATGTATTCTCATGGTCTCATTGTATTTACAGGACCAACTGGCAGTGGGAAAACGACAACTTTGTATTCCCTTGTCCACCATTGTTCCGTTGCCCTGAACCGTAATGTGATCACTCTTGAAGATCCCGTAGAGAAGCTGCATGAAGAAATGGTGCAAATTCAAGTGAATGAAAAAGCGGGAATTACGTATTCCGCTGGTTTAAAAGCGATATTGAGGCATGATCCGGATATTATTATGGTGGGGGAGATACGGGACCGGGAAACAGCGGAAATAGCGGTGAGGGCTGCTTTAACAGGTCACCCAGTCATATTAAAAGAACCATGCGAAAATTTAATGTTAAATAAGCTTCCGTTATATCAGAAAGGGAGCTATTCTAGAATAGAAGGTATTTAGTACTAAAGGAAAGTAAAAATGCAAGAAATAATTCAATCATTCTTAGAGGACGAAATCACCGATCAGGAATTTTATGATGGAATCATTGGTTTTATATATTCCTTCAATATTAGGTGTGGGGAATATGAATGTAATCGCTTTGTTATTAAAAAAATGGACCATTTAAACTTTATTATCTTCGATGAATATGAAATTGAAGGCAAAAGGGAAATTCATAATTCAGTTTCACTAAATAAGAATGTAATAATAAGTATGGTCAATGAATTTGCAAAAAAGCAAGGTTTTACATTAAGAACTTCCTTTTAAACAGCCTGGCGCAATAACTGAAGATTAGGTTCATAATCTCCAGATGTCTTTATTCCATAGGCAGTATTGTTGAATAGAGAAATTATTTTATATTCATTAGTAACTTAGGAGGATACAGATGAAAGATATTATAAAGAAACACCCATTTTTAAAATATAGTCTATTTGTTATTTTCGGCTTTTTATGCCTTTCATTAGGATATACTCTAGGAAAGTGGACTATTGCATTTTCCTAATAAATTTATGCCGGGATAACGAGCAAAGCCAATTAAATAGATAATGCACATTTCCATTATGGGTGGCTTAAATTGAAGGAGGAAATAACAAAACACCTAGACACTTCTAGGTGTTTTAACGTTTGAACCTAATAAAACTCAACCTCTATAATCTCCAAACAATCAGGTTTCAACTGATCACTAACACGATCAACAACAATACTTTTGGTGAACATCTGAAGCAACATTTTTTTCTCCAATGCATCAAGCTGGTTCCAATTAGATTTTATATCAAGGAGAATTTCTGAAAGATCTTCAGTATTCCTTTTGTCTCCTGCAGGTTGAAGGGAAGAGAGCTGCTTATTTACATCTTCTTCTTTATTTTTTTCCTCTTCCATTCTAATAGAAAAATCTTCGTCACTGATCATTTCATTTACCCAAGCATATTGCCATTTTTTCCTACGTTTATCTATCTCCTTTAGTTTTTTATGAAGTATATCTAGTCTATCTTTAGATTCATCGATTTCATCCATTTGAGTAAGGTCTTCAACAATGCCTGGATTAATATCAATTGTATCCAAGTACTTGATAAATTGTGTTTCTAAATAACGCTCTGACATATTTCTCTGATCGCATTGACCCAACCTACTACTAGAACAATAATAGGCTCTAGGCTTATACACGTTTTCTCCTCTTTTAGAATATCCATATTTGCCAGCGAGAGGACTGCCACATCGTGCACATCTAGCGGTTCCTGAAAAGATGAATTTACTTGTAGCTGCTCTTGGATGATTAACAGACCTACTCTCCCTTATTCTTTGTACACTGTCATAAGTTTCTTTAGAGATAATCGGAGGATGCGTATTTTCTACTTCAAAGTAATTTTCCTTGTTCACTCTAAAGTTATACCTCATGTTTCCAATATAGGTGGGGTTAGTAAGGATGTATCTTACCTTAAAATCATTCCATGTGGCATTTGTTTTTGTGCGAATTTGCAACCGATTTAATTCTACAGCAATGCTATTTACTCCCTTCCCTGCAAGGTAGTATTCAAAGATTCTTTTTACAGCAAGAGCTTCCTCTTCATTAATTTTAAGCGTCTTGTTTTCTTTGTCTAATTCGTATCCATAGGGAGCCTGGTTGATTACCCAATTGCCCTCACGTGCTTTTTGTTCCATCCCCATACGAATGCGTTCCCCAGTATTTTCTCTTTCCCATTGAGCCAATGCAGCCACAATCGTTATGAACATTCTACCCATTGCAGTGGTTGTATCATATACTTCGGTGGCTGACTTGAATTTGCAATCATATTTATCAAACGTTTCTAAAATGTTATATAGGTCTCGTACGGATCTAGTCAAACGGTCCAGACGATAAACTAGGACACAATTAATTAAGTTTTGCTCTATGTGCTTCATCATTCTTTCCAGATTAGGCCTGTTCGTGTCTTTTGCGCTGTAACCGTCATCTATATAGATTTCGAATATATCCCATCCTTGGGAGACACAGTAAGCTTTTAAACGGTCTGTCTGGGCTCGGATGGAATAACCTTCTGCTGCTTGTTCAGTTGTACTAACACGGACGTATACTGCTGCTTTCATTCAATCACTTCCTTTAAAACTAAGGTACTCGTAATTTAAGAACAAAAAAATATAGCACTTGGTAATTTAATATAAGCTCTGTTTTATTGAATTCCTACGTATAATTTGTTTCAATCGTTCTTCACAAAGCTCTGGAGAGACCAGGAACATATCTGACATTTGTTTAATGACATCTCTATCATTGAAGGGGATAAATTTAATCATGTGGTAAGGGATAGCTGCATACTGAGTAAAATGATGTGCATCCCATTCTTGTAGTTCTCTAAAAGAAGAGGGCATGATGGACTGTATCCCTGAATGCCTTAAGATATGGCATAACTCATGAAAGAAAATTTCTCTGTGCTTTTCGAACGGTTCTCTACTGTCTATTACAATGTCTTGATATCTTCCGATTACATGAAAACTGCTGGGTATAGGTTTTTTCTTTACATAAATACCTAGGAACCTTGATATTCTTTCCTCACTTATAGAATTTGGAGTTGTTATTCCAAGATTCATATAGAATCTTGAAACCCAATCTTCTAATTCGGTGGTCCTGTATGCTAACTGGTACATTTTGTTCACCTCGGAAACATTATACAAACATACGTTCTGTTTTTCAACTGAATTAATTTTTATTATATCCACTCCATTTATTAGAGAATAGTTTGGTTCATCAGATTAATTTGAGTTTTTAGAAAAGAATTACTTCTTATTTTTCTACATTTTTTTACATAATGTTTAAATTATGGTGTTATAATCAATTTTTGAAATAATGATTTGAAAGTCTCACGAAAAGTAATTTTATGTAAATTAAAAAGGTAATAAGTTTGTGTATGAAAAGGGGAAATTTCTAAAAACAATCAAGGGGGAACAATTATGTTGAAAAGTTTGCAAAGTAAGTTTGGAAAAAGGGAAGGGTCCAAAACTGCTTTTTCATTCAATAGCCTACGGATGAAGATGATTTTGATTTTTTTATCGGTATTTACCATCATTCTAATTGGATTAGCTGTTTTTCTATACTCCCAACAAAGTGTAAAAATAAAAGACGATGTACAGAAAAAATCAGAATCGATTGTGAAACAAATCGACTTTGGTATTAATATGTTTCTTGAAAAATATGATTCAAATATCGATATTTTAAGTAATCAAGCTCTTATAGCTGATTATTTAAAGGGTTCAGTAAATAAGAAAGAAGAAAATTCCTTTGAATCTAAACTACTTCAAACAAGAGTTTCAAATGAATTTGCATCCTTTATTAGGAATAATCCAGCAGTAACAAATATCTATGTAACCGGTATGAACAAAAAGATATTAATAGAACCACATGCAACTCTTCCTTCTGATTTTAATCCATTAGAAGCCCCTTGGTTTAAGGGAGCTAGTGCGAATCTAGATGAAGCCTTTTGGAGTGAACCTTATGAAGATAAATCTTCTGGTGAATTTATTGTGACCTTATCAAAAGTAGTTAAGGAACAAAATTCAAACAAGGTTTTAGGGGTAATTGCCTTCGATATAAAAATCGATCAGCTAAATGAATTAGTAAAATCAATTAATGTTGATTATAGTGGTTATGCGTTTCTCTTTGATCAGAATGCGGTTGCGATGGTTCATCCAACAGAAAAAGGGAAAAACCTAATGAATCTTGATTTCATTAAAAAAATGTATGATTCCAATGAAGAAAGTGGAAGATTAGATTACGTTTTTGACAAACAAGAAAGAGTATTATTTTACGACACAATTGACGAAACAAACTGGAAAGTTGGAACTGTATACATAGAGAAAAATATGTTAGCGGAAGCAACAGACCTTAGAAACACTTTACTTGTTATTACGATAGCTATCATTTTGATAATCTCTTTAATTACTACTCTAGTTGCAAGAAATATCACAAAACCTCTAATCGAATTAAACAAACAAGTAAGTAAAGTAGCTCATGGCGATTTAACAGTGTCTGTACAATCAACTTCAGAGGACGAAGTGGGACAACTTACCAAGAATTTTAATTCTATGGTTGTTAGTATGAGAGAAATAATACATTCTGTACAAAACTCAGTGACTCAAGTAAAAGAGTCGACTGAGAACCTAAGTGCCATATCAGAGGAAACTACTGCTTCAAGTGAAGAAATAGCAAGAGCTATGGATGAGGTAGCGAATGGTGCAACACAGGCAGCCTCAGATGCGGAAGTGGGGAACCAAAGAACCATTGATTTATCTACTCAAATTGAAGAAGTGGACGAAGCATCAAATCAATTAATTTCACTTTCAAATAACGCGTCCATGACAAGTGAAAATGGATTGAAACAGATGACAAATCTAAAAGAGAAGGCAACTCGATCAAATGAGGTTCTGCACTCAGTTGAATCAGTTATTGAAAACCTAACAAAGAAAATTAATGAAATCGATACAGTTATTCATTCCATCAATGAAATTTCTGATCAAACTAATTTGCTTGCACTTAATGCAAGTATTGAGGCTGCGAGAGCAGGAGAACACGGTAAAGGTTTTGCAGTAGTAGCTGAAGAGGTTAGAAAATTAGCAGAGCAATCAGCCAGGGCAACCGATCAGGTACGACATACCATTAAAGATATTCAAAATGAATCTGATCACGCTAAAAACGAGATGAAAACCACTAGATCAATCGCTGATGAACAAAATGTAGTGGTTATAGAAACAGAAAAAGCGTTCAATTCAATTTCATTAATGATCGATAATATGGTCTCATCTATACAAGGAATTTCACAAAAGGTTGAATTCATGACGAGTCATAAAGATGATGTTGTGGGAACTATTCAAAGTATTTCTGCAGCTGCGCAACAATCAGCAGCGGCTAGTGAAGAGGTCAGCGCATCAACTGAGCAGCAATTAACGGCACTAAACTCAATTAATGAGTCAGCATCCATATTAAATGAAGCAAGTACAAATTTAGCCGAGATAAGTAACAAATTTAAAGTTTAATATACATTAGAAGGAAAAGGTGTAATAGTAAAATGAGCTCTGAAGAATACAAAATATATTGTTATTGTGTTGAATTTCATTCCGAGTTAAAAAGAAGATTTTCGATGAATGAAACATCTATTCAACTTTTTAGAAGGCTCTCAAAAAAGTTAAAGTGTTCTCAAATACAACAAGTGATTCAAGACATTGAACTGATTAAAAGAAGAAATGGGAGTGTATTGAACTACTTTATCACTTTACTTTATCCCATTTTTAATGCTGACCATAGCAAGCAACCCTGAAGTAACATAGAAATTAGCCTCTTCTTTAAAAGAAGAGGTTTTTCTTATATTGGTAGAGTCCTGAAAAAATTCAATTATCCATAAATGGTTCGATGTTTTCTTTACACTTCTGACAAGAAATCTCTTTAACCTCTCTAAAATAAATTGACTTCATTGCCTGTTTATCATCTTCATAAAAATCAGGATAAGGAATACCACACTCGGTCATTTTAGAATCTTTAATAGCATGTTTTTTGTCAGACACAGGTCCTTCGATTACAGGGAAAAGCAATTTAAAACCTCCGAAAAGTATGAATTATTAAATTGTATTCTATTACGTATCTATAGAGGAAAACATTAGTAAATTATGGAATGTTTAGTGTAGGGGTCTGGATATGAAGGTTTAGTCTAAAATATAATCATTTTATCAAATTTCATATTAAGGTTGTGAGATATTGAATATCACAGAATTTGTCGGAAAAAAAATAAGACATTACAGAAAAAATAAGGGGAAAACATTAGAGGAATTGAGTAGTGCATCTGGACTAACGGTAAATTATTTATCAATGATTGAGAAGGGTGAAGCAAATGCTACTCTCATGAAGCTAGAGCCTGTTATTTATGCTTTAGAGATTACCTGGACAGATATTATACCTAAAAACGATTGAGTACCTCAAGTTTAGTCCTATAAGCAAATCGGTACAATTTGCTCACCTCGGGAATGATACACAAACGTACGTTCGTAAAATCAATCGAAAAATGACAAAACATGCGTATGCTATGGAAGAAAAAAACACCTATCTATTGTCTAGAAAGGTGTTTCAAATTAACCAAGCTTATTATTTATTTGAGGCTTTCTTCATTATTTTTAACAACTTTTCTATATTCGTAATAAGAGTTTGAATCAAAGTTATACAATACATAACAATCTGTATCACTTTCCCTTACAAGAACGGCTCTATTTCCATCTAAATTATATTTAAAGATTAATTGGTCCTTTTCAATCGACTGGTTATCTAAAACAGAAAAGTAATAAGTTACTGTTAACTCTTCAGTAAATTTTTTTAATACGAAATTGTAAAGAAAATAAAGACCTACTGGTAGAAAGATTGTTACTAAAAAATTAACTATACTTTGCGGCATAGTAGTTACAAATATAAAATAAATTAAAGTTACATAAAAAAACAAAGTTGTTACGATATTAATATAAATTATAAGCTGAAAAACTGTGCTTTTAAATATTTTAATTCTAAAGAATAATGTTTGCAGGATTTTTGGATTCTTCAACCCTTTAATCAGAATTAATGGTGTAAGAAGAATAAATGATAGTGTACAAATCAAAAGGTTTAATAAAACTGCCATAATTAAAAATTGTTTATTAATATCTAAGAATCCTAATAGAAAAATAACTAATATTGAATAACTAAAATAACTTACTAACATGACTAAAGGTCCTTTTGCTTTATTTAGTAAGTCTACAAAGCTTTTTTCTTTTCTGGTTAGTACTAATCTTTCAAATCCATCCATAGTTAAAAGAGCATGCGATTTTTTAAATAAGGGAAAAAGTGAAAGTACTGTGCCTCCAAGTATTATTAGTAGAATAATAATCTCTGTTGAAGAGTTTAATTCTTGAAAATCTTTTAGTGAAATTATTGTTTTTTCTAATTCGTCTAATTTTGGTAATTTCATGTTTTGCTCCATTTCTTTTGAAGTTTGTGATTTTTTGTCTTAACAAGTATAAAATGAAACTATATACCTATCAATCTCATTTTTATATTCAGTTTATTCTTTTAGTTATTAAAAATAGTGGGAAGGAGTGGTTTGGTTGAATAATTTCCAACGTGTAGATTCAATAAGCAATGCTCATGCGGGTAGAGAATTCGAGGATTCTGCATATAAGTATTTTCAGGGCTTAGGCATTCCAGTTAGTAAGGCAGTAAGTGTACCATGTGGTGTGTCGGATTTTAAGAAGCAGCATGTATTCGACTTAGGAAACACCCAAGAAGGAAGCAAAGTAATAATTGAATGTAAGTCACACAGGTGGACTAGTGGGGGAAACGTTCCAAGTGCTAAATTAACAGTTTGGAACGAGGCTATGTATTATTTCATGGCAGCTCCTGAAGGTTACCGAAAAGTGTTCTTTGTTTTAAGAGATTATTGTGGAAAAAGAGGGTTAACTTTAGCCGAATACTATGTAGATAAATATAAACATCTTATACCAAAAGATGTAGAGATATGGGAGTATAATCAACCTAATGATACAGTGAAGGTCATATAATAACCTCGATAAATTTCTAGCCCCCTTATTTGAAGGGGACTTGTTTAAATTTTAATAAAAAAAGTTAATATTGTTGATATAAGAAGTAAAACCATAATCTCAATAATCCAAAGTCTGGTGTACCTTTTTACAGTAGTTCTAATAAAATTTTTGCTGTCTAATAAGTGAGTATGACTAAATAAATTGTTCAATTCCCTAGGCTCAAAAATGTCCTCATATATTTTTTTCATTGAAAAGAAGTAATCTTCATTAGAATCTATTTCGTTCTTATATTGTTTCAAGGTAATAGTTAAATATATAGAAGATATAAACAAAAAGCCAATAGTAATAATGAATTTTTCGGTGTTAAAGATCTTACTATCCGGGTTTGAAGATAAAGAGTTAAAAATAAACAGAGATATAAAATATGTTAATAATGTCAGATTATTATTTTTGAAACTGGAAATAAAAAATTGGTTTACTTCCTTACTTTTGACTGAAATCTCAGTTACAACTTCAGCGACCTTATTTTTAGTTTCTATATATTTCTCAACATTCTCTTTAAGATAAATTGCATGGGCTGACTGAATAGCATTTATACAGTCAACAGCCAAATGCCAATTCCCATTCATTGTTTTAAAATATCTACCAATAATATTTCTGGCCAATTCTAGTTTATCATGTGGATCGCGCTCTAGATAAATCCATTCATATATATCAAAAAATGAATGCACATCAGATATTGCTAATTCGGAAAAGTCCCCACCAAATTTTATGAATTTATGACCGAAGAGATTGAATGAGATATGATCGTGATTAGTTATTTCAGATGAATTAGCTATGAATGAAATAGATAACAAAATCTTTAACTTAGCAAAAACATCTCCAAGAATGCTAGCTGTGCTTATTTCATTATGAAAGTCATCGGGAAGAAATTTGTACTTTGCTAATGTTTGTGGACTCGTGTTTGCTAGCCGATTCTTGATTGTTTGCATTCTAAAGGAGCTGTTTGGGTAATCATTAATCTCTATTTCATCACCAGCATTTTGCGTAGCCACAAGCAATAAATCACTTTTGAACAGTACTAGTTTGTCTAATGAATTTTGGATTTCTAAATTAGTACAATGATTTGGATCAAGAAATTCGTTCATTACATTAAGTAGGTGTTCCAATTTTAGCTTGTTAATATAACTTGTAAAGCTGTTCAGATCATAAATTGATATTGTATTATTATAATTATTTTTTTTAACCTCATATTTGACATTAACAATTACTTCATCATCGTCAAATGTTAGCTCATTAATAGATAAAAGCACTTCATTTACTTTATCAGCATTGTTTAATGGTAAATTAAAAGGGTCGCCACCATCAATTGTAATATTTAAACTTATAGAATCCCTTTTGTTTATATATTCTTCAATGAAATATATGTCATCAAAATCAAATTCTCTTTTTAATAGGAGGAGGTTTAGAGATAGGGTAAAAGATTGAAAGTTGTCATCCATCTTAATAATTTCAACTTTATTTGCTATTTCTTCTTTAAAGTAATCAATTACCCTATTCATAAATTACTCCTCCTTTCTCAAAAACTTTTGATAAACTTCCTCATTTATATCTTTAATTTCTAGTACTTTTTCTCCTAAACCATTTTCCTTTGCAATTATAACATTCTTTAAATTTTTGATGTAATCAGAAGTTCTTAATTCAATTTGCTCTGAAAGTTTATAAGAACGTTTAAATCTAGCTTTTATTACCTCTTTTTTAATTTCAAAAGCTGTATCAAATTTACCTTGTTGTCTGAGTTTTTCTAAAGCGTCTTTTACCTTTGATATTTTCAATTTTTCACTTTCTGGCTCATAATCTCCAATAACATGTTGAACCATATTCTCAAAGTTAAAAGATAAATTGTTTCTATAATAACCTACTAATGAATTTCTGAGTTCAGTGTAATCTGTTTTAGAAACACTATTGACATTTCTTAATAACACCTTCTCTATTTGGTTAAACGAATCTTTAGTGTTCTTATCGTCATCGCTTATTTCCGTTAATTCAAGGAAATCTTGTGCCCAGAATGTTGATATTTTTGGATTGGTGTCAGTTACTACAATTTCTTTTAATTGATATTCATCATTCACAATATTAAATGTGAAGGCACAGGACTTTTGGGTAGCTTTATTTTCTGGTAAACCAGCTTTTAATAAGGAGTCCTCTAAACTAATGAAATTTTCTTGATCAATCTTGGAAATTAATATATCGACCGTATCCTCATGTTTACTCAATATAGTTACTAAGCTTCCTTTTTTTAATTCGGGTAATCCAGAATAACGTTCATTATATTTTCCTTGAGTATATAGTAATCTACCGGCGATAGTTTCAGCATAATTTTCAAAAATAACATCTAAATTATCCTTGTCAATATTTGATATCAAGTCATTCACAATCGTTGCTATCTCTGTAGTTTCACTTCTGTATCTATATCCTCGAATATTCTTTGCATTTAAACTCTGATAAAAAAGATTTCGAGTATAAGCTTCAATATCATTTGTTGCTATGTTTACACTTAATGCAACGTTATTGGTATTGTCTATTTTATGTACTGCGAATAATTTAAAATTAGCTTCTGTAGTAATGGACATTTCTCTATTCCTTTCTTTTACCAGTTGTACTTCTATTTAACCAAATTTCACCACATTTTTACAGGGTAATTTTAGATTGATAGTCATTTTATGCTATATTTAGTTATGAATAATAAAAGGTGTTTTAGTTGCATAACGGTCTTCAACAATTTAGCTCTTCTTCATAGTAATCAAACACTCTTGTAACAATGAAAGTAAATAATTCATATTCCACCATAAAAATGAACAATATGAAACTGTTAAAGGAGAGTCTAAAAATGCAAAAGAAAAAGAACTATTTAATAATACTTTTAACGACCATCTTTATGGTTGGTTGTACGAGCGTAGAAGATGTATCCACTACAGAGGGAGAAACAGATTCACAAGAAGTAACCACAGTAAGTACAAATGAAAATGATGATGAACCAGTAGTAGAGGAAACACAAACCCAACCAACGAATGAACTGTTCCCAGGATACAAACTTATTGAAGTTGATGGTGGCGATTTGTCTGGATATCGTGAACCTAACGTCGTCGTTGACATTGGTTATGGGAACCGTGAATATTGGGCATTTACTAATGAATACGGGCAACTAGTACGTGTCATTGCTGACGAAATCATTATACAAGATGATAGTAAGGAACCTGTATTATCGTCTGGTAGATATTACTCTGATGAGGCAAAGGTTCCTGGGGTAGAAAGTGACGTTTTAGATGAAGGACATATCATTGCTGATTCTCTCGGAGGGGTATCGAATGCTTATAATATTACCCCGCAAGATAGTACGCTCAACCGACATGGTGACCAGGCTTACATGGAGGACGTAATCCGTAAAGCAGGTGGAGCGACAAATTTTGAAGCAATTATCACCTATCCAGACACGGAAACTCAGATTCCTTCAAGTTATCAGTATACCTATACTTTAATGGGTGAAGAGATTATTGATAGTTTTGACAACGTGAACCCGGATGAAGTAAACGAATCCCTCGGTTTAACAGAAAGTGAGCCTTCCGATTCAACTTCAACCAGTTCAGAAAAAAGCGGTGATATTTCAAGTGTTGATACAAACGGTAATGGCCAGGTGACGATTAAAGAAGCAAAAGACGCAGGTTTTAGTATGCCAATAATGAGTGATCATTGGTTATATCCCTATATGCGCGATAATGATAACGACGGTATGGTAGGGGAGTAAAATCCGGAACTTTGAGACAAAACAAATATTTAGAGAATAGTAAAATCCATGGATAAGCCAACCGATATATAAATAAGAAAAACTAAGGAGTGTTGGTATGTCCAGTCAACTAGTAACGCATCTACTAAATTCAACAACAACAGCAATTAAGTCAGTAGTTCCATTTGAGGTACAAATGGAAAAACCAACTCTCTTCAGAGATAAGGATATCAAGACAGAATTAGGTGTTGTAATTGGTATCACAGGAGATATAAAAGGAACCATGTACCTGATGACAAAGAAGCATACAAGCAGCAGCATAGCTGAAAAAATGTATGGAGTCACTGTAGAAGGGGATATGCTCACGTCCTTCCAAGGAGAGTTTGGAAACATGATCTCAGGGAACATCAGTAGGATAATTTATAGTGAAAATGTTGAGATAGATATTACCCCACCAACGGTAGTGGAGGGAAAAGTCACAACCAATGGTCATAAGGTTGCTCTTAAATTGTCTGCGAGTATTTTAAATATTGGAGAGATGGATGTCATATTGACTATTCACTAACTAGAACCCCAGTTGATTCGGGGTTTTTGTAAGCCGGCACATCTTAATCAAGTTAGTGAGGTCACACTTGAGTAAATAAGAATTTATTGAAATAATTGGTATTAAGTAAACGGTAAGTTAATGGAATAGTTGGAGGATGAGGTAATATGACTTTAGGTTGGCTAGGTTTTATTTCAATTTCGCTAATAATTATATGTTTTTTCTATACTCTAAATTTTATAGAAAACCTACATGAAGGTGACAAACGTGTTGCTGTACAATCAAAAATAGCAGCAATTATTTGTTTGGGACTATCCCTTTTTATTCTTTTGTTTATTCTTGTTAACTTATAAGCACTATCTTCTGCTAAAGTGGTTTAATGGAAGTCAAAAAAGCTCGGAGAATATTCTCTGAGCTTTTTTGTGCGATTATTTTATTCCTCTTTGTTTCTCTGTTTAGCCTGAAACACCACATATTCAAAATGCTTCTTAATCTCTTCAATATCCTCAGAAGAAAGATCCTTCCACTTTTCAATATCAAAGAAACCAAATTGTTCTATGCCGTACTCTTTAACGAGTTTGTTTACTTCCTCAAGGGTATCTTCTTTTTGATTCCCCTTTTCCTCTCTGCCAAGTAAGAAATCGATGGAAACCTCAAAGTAATCAGCAATCTTCTTTAACATGTCGTAATCTGGTTTTCTTTCATCCTTTTCATAGCGAGACAGAACAACATTGGAAATTCCTATTTTTTGGGCAAAGTCTTTTTGTGAAATATTTTCTCGTTCTCTTAATTTTTTTATATTACTTCCTAATGAAGACATTAGCTTCATCCCTTTACCGTTATATTTATATATTTAGATTATCATTTACCAAAGCGGTAAGAAATAAAATTGACAAAATGGTAATTATTTTATTGACATTACCAAAAAGGTAATTTATTATATAGTTAAAGTTACCGATTCGGTAATTATATAAGGAGGTGAGTAAATGAAAGTACAAAGGAAACTTTTAAATCTTGAAAAGATAAAAACTCTAAGAATTAAGCAAAACTTTACTATTGATGATATGTCAAGGGCTCTAGGCTACGAAGGATACAATGCTTATTACTATAAAGAAAACGGAAAAAGAAAAATAAGTGCTGAAGAAATAGCTATTATTGCGAAGGTTCTAAATGTACCGATAGAAGAGCTTTTTTTTGAGAATAAAATTACCAATTCGGTAATTAAATTCAAGGAGGTGATCTGAATGAATCAACCATCGGATGAAACAATCAAAAAAATCCTACGCTACTTCTTAAAAACCTCAGTCCCAAGAATCATTGAAGAACGCAAACAAAAATCTGAAAAAGCAAGTTAACTTCATTTTATGAACTAAGCCCGAACATTGAAATCCACATATAGGTAAAGGAAGGAGCAACCCTAATGAAAGTCATGGAAGGGGAGGAGCTTGCTAGTGCGAGAAGGCGCAAAGGTATAACCCAACAACAACTATCGTTAAAGCTTCCGATTTCAAGAGAAAGCATTGCCAAGTATGAAACGGGGAGACAGCGTTTCCCTAAAGATTTAAGAGCCCTAACAGCTGAAGCGATCGACGATGAAGAATACTACTTCGTTAGATGGAACGAGTCAGCAGGGGATGTATCAATACCATATCTAAACGGAGAATTTATTGAACATCATCCAACTGCCATGATGCTTCTGGTCAAAAAAGAATCACTAGAAGCTCTGGAACATCTTGAAAAAGCATGTTGGTACAAGCCAGTAAAATCTCAAAGCGATACAGAGAGAGAGGAAATGAAAAAGGTTGCCTTTGAAGTATTAGATGCTGCAGCCAGTATGATCAACCTTGTCGCTCTAATATCAAAAGAATATCAATTTTCCATGATACAGATTTTCAAACAATGGAGATTAACCCTAAAAGCACGGAGGTTACAAAAGTGATCACTCAAACATTTAAAAATGAAGATTTACGTAAGGTAGTGCAACATCAAAGAGGTTCATGGAATTCAATTCAGGCAATCGAGGAAAGAATGGAAGAAGGAAAATATAAAGATGCCATGCTATCAGCCGTTGATTTACTTAATTCGATTAAAGAGCTTGATAGATTGGCAGAGAAAAAAGTAAAGCAAGATGAATTACATCATATTACTCAAACATTTGTGAACGTCATGATGAATCGAAGCTAGGAAGGGGTGAAGGACTTGAATATTAAAGCAGGTGAATGGTTAAAGCTTTCCTCATTTGAAAAATCACTTTTACTTAGAAACAAAACAAAAAAAGCAGCAAGCTAAGGCTGGCACCAAAGCTTACTGCATCTCACTATTTTATGCGCAAAAAGAATTATATAACGTGAATGGAAGTGAAAGCAAATTTCATGCATTACCAATTTAAGGAGGTGAAACAAATGTTAGAACATCCGGATATCACAAGGTTAGAGAGATATGGCTATACCAATATGGTCTCTCAGCCGGAACATAATGGAATTGATTATTTTGGGAGCGAGATTTTGGTTGGAGATTCAATTATAACCGATCCTGATAATGGGGAAGTCATCCTGGAAGAAAACTTAGAGGATTACTTGATTGAAAAATGTAAGTTTCATTTCTCAATAGCAAAGTAAAGACCTGTGCGAGGAACACAGGTCAAGTTGGAAAGAGGGGTCAATTCCTCTAGAAAAAGTTTCTTTTATTCTATAGTACTTTGAAAACTAAATCAATCGGAGGGAAATTTATGCCAGCGATATTAGCAACTACCAATGATATGGATCGTAATGAATGGTTAGAAATGAGAAGAAAAGGAATTGGTGGATCAGATGCTTCCATCATCCTCGGACTTAATAAATATAAAACACCTTTTGAATTATGGCTTGAGAAAACCGGTCAGGTACTTATTGAAGAATCATCCAGTGAAGCTGCTTACTTTGGAAACCTCTTTGAGGATATGGTCGCAAAAGAATTTGAAGTGCGTATGGGGAAGAAGGTACGAAAAAGAAATGCCATCATTCAACACCCTGATCATGAGTACATTATCGCTAACATTGATCGTAAGGTTGTAGGGGAAGAAGCGTTGCTTGAATGTAAAACAGCTAATCAGTTTCTTGCAAAAGACTGGGAGAGCGAAGAGATACCCGAGTCTTACTTGGTACAAGTGCAGCATTACTTAGGAGTGCTTGGATACCCGAAAGCATACATCGCGGTATTAATTGGCGGTAACAAATTTATCTGTAAAGAAGTGGACCGGGACGAAGAATTGATCAGCATTATTTTCAAGGCTGAAAAGCATTTTTGGGAATACCACGTAATGGGAGGGAATCCCCCGGCCCTAGACGGATCGAGTGCTGCTGAAAAGTACTTAAAAGAAAAGTACGCAAAAGCTGAAAAAGGAAAGTCTATCGAGCTACAGAGTACCAATAAAGATCGTATCCTTGAGTACTTCGATTTAAAGAAGACCATTAGTGTATTAGAAAAACAGAAAAAACATATTCAGCATGACCTGCAGCATGAATTAAAAGAAGCAGAATTAGGCTTCTGCTCGAATTACGAAGTAGCCTGGAAGCCAATAGAATCAAATAGAGTAGATTCAAAGCTATTAAAAGAGAAGTTTCCGAATATATATAAAGAAGTAACAAAAAAGAGTGCTTATAGACGATTTGATATCAAGGAGGCTAAATAATGGCCACCAATCAATCTCTTAAAACGCAATTAGCTAACAAGAACGGACAAGCTCCTTCTACCCAAGGATCCACTATGAAAGGGTTACTAGCTAGTCCTAGTGTGATTAAGCGCTTTGAAGAAGTATTAGGTAAACGAGCAACACAGTTTACCGCCTCTATCCTTAGCCTTTACAACAATGAAAAGATGCTACAAAAAGCTGAGCCAATGTCAGTTATCTCTTCAGCGATGATTGCAGCCACTTTAGATCTTCCAGTTGATAAGAATTTAGGGTATGCCTGGATTGTCCCATATGGGGGCAAGGCACAATTTCAACTTGGATATAAAGGTTATATTCAACTAGCCCTTAGAACCGGACAGTACCGGTATATAAACGTCACACCGATCCATGAAGGGGAATTGATTAAATGGAATCCCCTCACAGAGGAAATCGATATCGATTTTGAGCAAAGAGAATCAGAAGCCGTCATTGGATATGCAGCTTATTTTGAACTACTAAATGGATTTAGAAAAACTGTCTACTGGACCCGAGAACAAGTAGAAAAGCATCGGAAGAAGTTCAGTAAATCCGATTTTGGTTGGAAGAATGACTGGGATGCTATGGCCATGAAAACGGTACTGAAAAGTCTCTTATCTAAATGGGGCATTCTTTCAGTCGAAATGCAAAAGGCTGTTATTGAAGATAATGAGGATCGTGAATTGAAAGATATCACACCTGAAGAGGATGACAACACAATCGAATATGAGGTCCAGGAAGAACAAACGGAAGAACCGGCAAAAGAATCTAAATCAAAGAAAAGCAAAAAAGAATCAGCACAAAACACGATGGACATGAAGTTTGATTAACCATGAAGTACCTTACAGAGTCCTTCTTCCAAAATGGATTTGGGAGAAGGCTCAGAGTAAGGAAGAGCTGAAAAGTCTCGTATTGGACTATATGAAGCGATATCCCCACTACCATGTTAAAGGTATTAAAGAGGGGAAAGCAATTTGTGAAAGGAAGGAAGAGGAATTATGAAAGCAACTGGAATCGTGAGAAAGATTGATGAATTGGGTAGAGTGGTTATCCCAAAGGAGATTAGAAGAACACAGGGTTTGAATAGTGGCACGCCATTAGAAATGTTTCTGGATCATGGAGGTATTGTCTTCAGACCTTATCAAACCGATGTAACGAAGAACAATACACTCACATGGCTTGAGAATGCTTTGTCAGACGCAACGAATCAGGAAGACAAGGAATCTATTTCAGCAGCTATTTCATACGTAAGACAAGCATAGAGGTGATGACTTGAATTATCTAAAGGAACTCAAAGCTTTTAAGGATTGGCTGCTACTGAACGATCTTAATACCAGCGCAATTGCGTTATGGCACACACTGATGGCTATAAACAATATGGCTGGCTGGAAAGAACGATTCAATGCGCCCAACTCCACAGTAGAGAAATTAACGGGCCTTTCTAAACAAGGGCTGGTTAATGCTCGAATAAGGCTTATCGAAAATGAATTGATTGAGTACGAAAAAGGAAAGAAAGGGAAGGCTCCCATCTATAAGGTAAAGTCATTGGTCAACTCAGTTGACCAATCGCTATACCAATCCGATACCCAATCCGTATACCAATATGGATACCAATCCGATGACCAACAGTTGACCATACCTAAACATAAACAAAACAAAACGAAACTAAAAGAAGATGTAGTAGATGATGCACCTGCATCGCTCAATCCGTTTCAGTTTTACGAGCAAGAGGGGTTTGGGATCTTGGGAGGCTATATACCGCAAAAGATTGTGTCTTGGTGTGATGATCTCTGCGAGGAGTTAGTACTGGAGGCCATGAAAATTGCTGTAGAGCAAGGAACGAAAAAGTGGGGATACGTTGAAGCCATTCTTAAGAACTGGTTTCAGAAGGGGATTAGAACTCTTGAGCAGTCTCGAGCTGAGCAGCAACAATTTAAAGAACAGAGGACTAAGCGGACACCTGTGAGGTCTTCTGGGAAGGTCAGGCCCATTCGTACTGAGAGATTACCAGATTGGTTTGAGGAGAATAAGAATTCTACACAGAATTCTACACAGAATCAACGCAGCGACTCTAGCGACTATGACTTTGAGAAAGAAAAGGCAAAGCTTGAAGCCGAGCTTTTAGCATTTAAAAGGGGGTAATGAAATGGGTGTATTATTTAATTCTATTAAGATTACTCAGGAAACGAAGTCACAAGGGATGATTAATGAACTCCTTACCTTAGGTGTTACTGATACGAAGAGTGGGACAAGCATATATGAGCTGAATTATTATGATCTAAGGCAAGAATTAGCCATCGCTAAATTTAGAAACAGAAATGTTGAGAGTTCTGAGAATGGGTGGTTTTGATTAATGAAGATGATTCAGTTTACGGTCTATGGAACTCCTGTAGCCCAGGGGAGACCAAGGTTTAGCTCTCAAGGAGGAATAGCCAGGGCTTATGATCCTAAGAAATCTAAGGACTTTAAGAAATATGTAAAGTTGGTTGCTGCTGAGCATCGACCGAAGAAACTGCTTGAAGGACCACTTCAGTTATTTATTAGGGTCTATAAACCAACGTTAAAGAACTTTAGCAAAAAGAAGTTAGAAGATGCTGAAAGTGGTGTTTTGAGACCAGTGACGAAACCTGATGTAGACAACTACGTGAAAGGGATCAAAGACGCTTGTAACCAGATCCTTTGGAAGGATGATAGCCAGGTGGTGGAGTTATTAGCTAGTAAGTGGTATAGCGAGAAGCCTAGGATTGAAATTATGGTGGTACCCATAGAGCAATAAAAAAACAGGAGAAACGACTATGTGCATCGTTTCTCCTGATAATAGATTTAGAAGTTCTAAGATTTCTAAGTAATAGTTAGTTGACGAAAGAATTCATTTTTTTTAAATCATTTTTAAGTTGGAGTGCATCTTCAACCATTCTAATGAAATCTATGGAAGTACCGATTCTTTTTGAATCTATCAGTATGTCCTGGAGCTTTTCTTCTGATAAGACAATTAATGAGTTCAAAAAAATCACCTTTCTTACGACTACCAAAATAACGAACTAGGATATTTTACCGTAATTTACTTAAAAATGGAAGAGTCAAAATTAAAAACACCACTAAAATTAGTGATGCTTCTAATTTGTTTGTAATAAATTTTCTAATATTGATAATGCAGAATTTATGTCATCATAAGCTTCGATCTTTTCATTTTGGATGATGATAAATGATTCAGTTTCCTTACAATAGTAAACTAATAATACATCGGAGTCGTTTTTAGAAAAAGACTGAGTAATATCACATTCTGCATATATTTGTAAGGTCTTTAATACATTTATTAATTCGTGATGCTTTGACATTTTCTCTATCACCTTTCTCTTAAAAGGAAAGAATTTGTCTTGTTTTGGGTAATTTTAGCATAGAGAAAACTCATATTTAAGTTACTAAAGACACAGTACCAATTTATTAATTCTTAAACCATTGGCTTATTATCTTTTAGCTTTAACTAGTGTGAGTTCAGAGACGTGAGCTAGTTCACAATGATATCGATTATCCTTAGATAGCTCTATATACTCACTATTATATATCCAAAACACATAATACTCTTCTTCCTTATACAAAACTTTATCTCCAATGTTAAAAATCATATAATAACTCCTCTACTAAAAACTAGGTATATTATACCATTAAAGGGGTTTGGCGGAATTTAGGATATTCCTTTAATTGATAACCGTTTAACACATTTTTGTATGAATTCTCTATAGATCAAAATTAGATATTCATCTAGGAATAATTTATATTTGGAAAAAGAAATGAAATAAGGAACCGAGTGACTAGCTCGATTCCTTGAAAAGAGGTTAAAGACATTTCCCATATTATCCTATGCTGTTTTCGAATTCTGGTGTAGATGAAATTATTAATTTTGGAAATGAATAAAAAAGCCAGGATTTCTCCCGGCCAGCCACTTTAATTATAACATAGGAGGGATTCTGGTGAGGTTATCAGATGTAGGAATTAATCCTAGTACTTTGAAACTAGAAATTGATATAATGGATAAAGAAGGAAGTTTTGCTGTTGTGGTGTGTGATGGGAAGGCGAAGGTTACAAAGTTGCCACCTCATGGTGAGACGAATATTGTTACGCATCAAGGGAAAGTGAAACGGGTTAGGTGGAATGAGGGGGAAGAGTTTTGAAGGACATTTTAGAGGAATACGATGTGAAGAAGGTAATCTATCTTGAATATGAGGAAAAGATAATTAGTTTAATTAGATCCTTACTAAAGGAACATGGAATAACTATTCATGCAATTGAGTCTCGAGTAAAAGACAAAAAAAGTTTAGAGAAAAAAATAGAAAGGAAGGATGGGAAATATTCAACACTAGATGAAATTACCGATACTGTGGGTCTACGAATAATAACTTATTTTGAAGATGATGTAGATAAAATTGCTGAAATATTAGAGGAAGAGTTTTACTTAGATACACAAAACTCCGTAGATAAACGAAACAGTTCTAATCCAGAAGCATTCGGTTATGCATCTTTACATTATATATTGAGACTTAAAGAGCCAAGAGCGTCATTACCTGAGTATCAGAGGTTTAACTTTATAAATTTTGAAATTCAGATTAGATCTATCTTACAACATGCTTGGGCAGAAATTGAGCATGATATAGGATATAAAAGTTCAGTGGAGATACCAAAAGATATTCGACGGAATTTCTCTAGAGTATCAAGTTTACTTGAATTAGCGGATATTGAATTTATTAGAATTAAAAAAGAAATTAGTGAGTATTCAATTAAGGTTAAAGAAAACATACAGAATGAAAAATTAGACATACCTCTTGATAAAGTAACCCTTGAAGAATTTATAACAGATTCTAAGGTTGTAAGGGAACTGGATGAATTTTTACTAGATAAACTTAATGGGGATCATATTGAATTCGAAAAGAACTTTTCAGAGAGAACATTAATACGCCTGAAGTTGTTAGAAATATCTTCAGTAGAAGAACTAAAAAATAAACTCGAGTCTAAGAAGACAAAAATTAAAAAATTCGCAACTATATGGCTCAGTGATTCTCCAAGAGAAGAGGTAATTAAAAGCATAGCAATGGGCCTTTCAATATTTTATTTAATGTATGTTCTAGCAGGAGAAAGTGAAAATGAGAATTTTGTAATTGAATATGCAAAAACTTTAAGTGAATATGAAAAAGAGGAACTAGCAGAAAGGATTATTGAAACAATAAATAGTATATAGTAGTACCTACCAGTTAACTGGAGGCACTAATCTTACACTTTTTTAGTGGTATGATTAGTGCCATTTTTTATTTGAGGTGATATCTTGGAAAAACTTATATTGAGTTATAAAGAGAGCTTAAAGGAAGCTAAATCTATAAAAAAAAATGCTTCTGATCGTGACAAATCCTTGATTAATGGGTTCATAAGAGACTTGCAATATGCTATAGAATGGATGGAAACAGGAAGGCAACCTGGTAATAAGCGAGGTGTGGAGAGACTAGCTGCGTATCAAAGAGAAAGACCATTTGATCCATTATTAATGCAACGATATTTCAGAAGTAATGCAGTTATTTATCCTTGGGATAATTATAGTAAGGACAATAAAGTAACTTCTGAGGAACGAGAAAGAATTGATGATGCTCTCTCGGTTCTTACAGCAAAGGAAAAAGAGGTGTATTTAATGTCTCGTGGCCATTGTTTATCATATGGTCAAATTGCGAATTACTTATGCATTAGCTCAAGCAGTGTTCAAACAATGATTGAAAGAGCTGAAAAGAAAATTGCCAAAAGAAGATATGATAGTCTCTTCTGCTTAAGCAGTTGAGCCTATTTTTTTACATTGTTAAACGAACGTATGTTCTGATATATTTATTGAAGTGAGAATGGAGTTGAAGGTTATGAGAACAAAGGACTTACATAACACAATTATCTTAGGGGATTGTTTGGAGCAGATGAATTTAATTGAAGACAAGAGCATCGATATGATCTTATGTGATTTACCCTATGGAACCACCCGGTGCTCCTGGGACGAAATTATCCCGTTCGATAAACTTTGGGAACAATATGAACGAGTTATAAAAGATAACGGAGCGATTATTTTAACTGCTTCACAGCCTTTTACTACTAAACTGATAAGTAGCAACATGAAATTATTTAGGTATGAATGGATCTGGAAGAAAGGTAAGCATGTTACCGGTTTTCCGAATGCTAAGAGAATGCCTATGAAGAATCATGAAAATATTTGTGTGTTTTATAAGAGACTACCTACATATAATCCTCAGGGGATCATTCCTTTGATGCAGACAAAGAGAAGGAAACGGAAAAAGGTAACTGATCTGATGGCTAATACTGATTCCTTGAAACGTGAGTATGTTACAACTCATAAGAATTATCCTAAAAGCATTCTTGATTATTCTAGAGACTCAAAAACCAAACATCCAACACAAAAACCAGTTGCTCTTTTTGAGTATTTGATTAAGACGTATACCCACAAAGGTGAAGTGGTTTTGGATAACTGTATGGGTAGTGGTACGACTGCAGTTGCTTGTTTAAAAACTGATAGGAAGTTTATTGGAATTGAGAAGGATGAGTTTTGGTATCTTGAAGCTCTAGAGAGAATAAAATCAATGAATTTGTCGTAGGAAAGCCACTTATTAGTAAGAGAATTAAAGGATAGTGCAGGAAAATATCTCCTTTTGTCGAAAGTTATATAAAAAGGAGATGGTAATTAATGAATGGAACTCATATTCAATACGCCAAGGCAGTAGGTAAAATCGGAGAAGCCGTGAGTAAAACTGGAAATAAATTTGGAGAAGTCAGTGAAAGACAAATGAAGACACCGGAAGAAATAGTAAAGGCTAAGAATGACTATGATATCCTGATAAAAGAGCTCAAAAGGCAAAAAAGAAAATTGGAGAACATCATCCCTCCAAGTCCAGTAAAAGATCAACACGCTGAGTTAATCAATAATTATCAGCAGTTTATCGTTGGAACAGAAGCAATGAATACAGCTTGGGATTTTGAAAATGCTACTCTGAATGAGGAACAGTTTGCTAAGGGCAAGGAAGCTCAACAAGAGTCTAGTAAAAATATTAAGCAAATTTCAGAGACAATTGCAGATATCTTGTTTTAGAATTTAGCACCCAATCGGGTGTTTTTTTATTTTTTAGGTTTATTTTCGGAGGTGGGTGAGATGAAGTGAAGCTAACAGAGAAACAAAAACGCTTTGCAGATGAATATATAAAATCAGGGAATATTTCAGCTGCATATAAAAGCGCCTATCCTAGCGTAAAAAAGGATGCAGCTGCCAGAGCATCCGGAAGCAGGCTGCTAACAAAGGCTAACGTGAGATCGTATATTGATGAGCGATTAGAAGAATTGAAAAAGAAATCAATTGCTGAACAAGATGAGATTCTTCAATTTCTCACTGCAGTAATGAGGGGAGAACATACAGAACAAATCCCGATAGGCATTGGTGAAGGTGCTCAACAGCTAGAAGACAAGGATCCTTTTCTGAAAGATAGAGTTAAGGCAGCAGAGCTCTTAGGTAAGAGATATGTCATGTGGACCGATAAGCAGCAAGTTGAGACAATAACCCCTGTTTTTGTAGAGGATGTACCTGATGAAGACTAAGCAACATAAAATCTCCATCAAAATGAAAATAGGTGGAGGTTACAACCGGTTTTGGAACAACAAGCAGTTCTACCGGGTAGTAAAAGGTTCACGTGGTAGTAAGAAATCAAAGAACACTGCAATAAATTTCATTCATAGAATCATGAAATACTCCTGGGCGAATCTACTAGTAGTTCGGAGATATTCAAACACCAACAAACAATCTACTTATACTGATTTAAAATGGGCAGCCACGCAATTAGGGGTTGCCCATTTATTTAAGTTCAATGAATCAATGCCAGAGATAACGTACATGCCTACTGGCCAGAAGATCTTGTTCAGAGGTCTTGATGATGAATTGAAGATCACATCAATCACCGTTGATGTTGGGATATTATGTTGGGCTTGGTTCGAGGAATGTTACCAGGTCGAATCAGAAGCAAAATTCCGAACAGTAGTTGAATCCATACGTGGTAGTTATGATGATCCTGAATTTTTTAAGCAGGTCACAGTGACGTTTAACCCGTGGTCGGATCGACATTGGCTTAAAAAGGTCTTTTTTGATGAAGAGACCAGGGAGAAAGACACTTTTGCTATTACAACAACATTCAGGGTTAATGAGTGGCTAGATGACGTTGACCGTGCAAGATACGAGGATTTATATAGGACCAACCCTCGACGTGCCAGGATTGTTTGTGATGGTGATTGGGGAGTCGCAGAGGGTCTAGTCTTTGAGAACTTTGAAGTAAGGGACTTCGACATTCATCAGAAAATCAAAGAGATTCAGGAAACTGCACATGGTATGGACTTTGGTTTTACAAATGATCCTACTACCTTACCAAGTTCAGTAGTGGACCTGAAAAATAAAGAGCTTTGGATATATGATGAGCATTATGAGAAAGCGATGCTCACTGATGACATCTATAAAATAATCATTAGAAAAGGACTTCTTAAATCAGTCATCACAGCTGACTCTGCAGAACGACGATTGATTCAGGAATTAATCAATAAAGGTGTTAGAAGGATGAGAGCTTCAGTCAAAGGGAAAGGCAGCGTGAATCAAGGAATACTGTTCATTCAAGGATTCAAGGTGTACATTCATCCCACATGTGAACATACCATTGAAGAATTTAATACGTACACGTTTGATCAGGATAAAGACGGTAAGTGGTTGAATACACCGATTGATGCAAATAACCATATTATCGATGCATTGAGATACAGCTTGGAACAATACCATTTGGGAGTTGCTAAGAAAGACGACACTTACAATGCTTTAAAAGGATTAGGTTTATAGGAGGTGGAACATGAATCACGTAAATAATTTTGAGCTTGGAGAAGATAAGTACAGCAGGACGAAGAAGAGGCGGTTTAGTAAAGAAGCAAATATTCAATATACGTTTGAATCAGCTAAATCGCTGGTCCAAGATACAAGTGAACTTTCTGCCATTCTAAAACATCATATCGAACACCAACGTCCAAGGCTCAATGTCTTGGACGATTATTATCTTGGAGAGAACACGACAATCTCAGCCTCCAAACGGCGCAAAGAAGATGATAAGGCGGATCACCGGGCCAAGCACAATTACGCGAAGTATGTATCTAATTTCATGCAGGGATTTTTTGTAGGTGTGCCTGTTTCAGTCCGTCATAAGGATAAAACCACTCAAGAGAGAATTAATGAAATCAACGAGACAATCGAAGATGCAGCGCTTAATGCAGATATAGTTCTTGATTTATCTATATACGGTCGGGCATATGAACTGATACACCGGAACCAACGAGATCAAACCAAGGTATATTTATCTTCACCATTAGAAACCTTCTTAATCTATGACACTACTATAGAGAAGAACGTTATTGCTGGGGTCAGATACTTCTCAGTTGGGTATGGAGGACAAAGAAAAATTAAAGTCATTCTATATACAGACAAGAAAATCTACACGTATTTCACTTCGAATATGGGTGACTATAATTTGACGATTGATAGTGACCTTGATCATCCGTTTGCGGAAGTCCCGATTAATGAACACAGTAACAATCGATTCCGTCAGGGGGACTTTGAGAATGTACTAGACTTGATCGATTTATATGATGCAGCACAATCTGATACGGCAAACTATATGACTGATCTGAACGATGCAATGCTGAAGATACTCGGTAATGTCGAATTGGATGCAGTTGAGGCTAAGAAAATGAAAGAAGCGAACATTATCTTTCTTAAGCCAACTCAAAATGCAGATGGCAGAGAGGGTCATATTGAAGCTGATTATATCTATAAACAATACGATGTATCTGGAAGTGAAGCGTATAAAGGAAGACTTCAAACGGATATTCATAAGTTCACAAACACACCAGATTTAAATGATGAGAATTTCAGTGGTCAACAAACCGGGGAAGCGATGAAGTATAAACTGTTTGGTCTTGAACAAATTCGAATAAATAAGGAGCGTCTCTTCAAGAGATCCTTAAACAGACGTTATAGGCTCATCAATAATGTCATGCACTTGGCGAGTGAAGCTGGGAAAGAAGAATTTGATGGATTAACCTATAAGTTTACTCCTAACCTTCCTAAGAGCACTAAAGATGCTGTGGAGATGTTTAATGCACTTGGAGGTGAGTTGTCCCAGGAAACGAAGCTGAAGATCATTCCAATGATTGTAGAAAACCCAGAAGAGGAAGAAAAAAAGATATCAGGTGAAAGGGCCAAACAGAGACAATCGATGTCCTCCGAGTATATGAGGAATTGAGGTGTGGTAGATGGCTGATGAAGAATCCTACTGGATAAAGCGTGAAAGAGACAATATCAAGCGTGAGCAAATGAATGATGAAATAGTATCAAGAAAATTAAAAGAGATAATTGATCATGCTCTTCGCGAGGTAGAAAAAGAAATCAATGCTTTTTATTCCCGGTATGCAGAAAAAAATACGATAACGTTAGCTGAAGCTAGAAAACGTGTATCTGAGTTTGATGTTCAATCATTTGAAAGAACAGCAGCACGATATGTGAGGGAGAAGGACTTCTCTCCGAAAGCGAATAAGGAGCTCTACACATATAACACTAAAATGAGAGTTAACCGCCAGGAGCTTCTCATGATGTATTTAAATGCACATATAGTGTCTATGGCCAATGAACAAGAAAGGACCTTCCAAGAGTATTTGGAACAGGCAGGAATATCTGAAGTGTTAAGGCAAGCCGGGATCTTAGGAGTCAACATGGCAATCACCACTCCTACTCTTAAATCAATTGTTGGAGCCTCGTTTTACGGAGCCAAGTGGTCTTCAAGGATATGGGGAGATATGAAAGCCCTCAGAGTAGAATTGGAGGGTATTATCAATAGTGCAATCGTTCGTGGGGTACATCCTAGTAAGTATATAAGGAAAATTCGAGAGCGATTTGAAGTCAGTTCATTTGAAGCAAAAAGGTTATTAATCACTGAAACTGCCAGAGTCCAGGTGGAAGCACAAAAGTTATCGTATCAGGCTGTTTCTAATGATGAAGAAGCGGAATATGAATATGTTGCCGTAATGGATGGGAAGACCACAAAGAGATGTGAACTTTTGAATAAGAAAAAATTCAAAGTGAAGGAAATGAAGCCAGGAATCAACGCTCCTCCCATGCATCCTTTTTGTAGGAGTTCAACGGCACTGGTTTTGGGAGACTGGAGAAAGTATTTTTTTGTGAGTACGAAAGAGAAATATACCTTATAAGAATTTGTTCGAGCGCGTCTTTGAGCACCAGACGTTATAAACAGGCTTATTTGTTTTGTTAATAAACGTGTGAGGACGTTAATAATGGGCATCTGCGTGTTGTTGCGTGTTCATGGGTTAGGAGGAAATAAACTTGATCAACCCAATAAATGTGTATAATCCAGCAGCCTTTAAGAAGCAGTTTGAACCTTTAAAACTAGATCTGCAGTATTTTGCTGAGCCGAATGAACCGCCGGCAGATCCACCGAATCCCGATGATCCACCAAAGGATCCACCGGAAAAAATTGAGCTATCGTCAGAAGAACTTCAAAAAAAGATTGAAGCTGAGTCAGATCGTAAGCTTGCAAAAGCCCTTGAGAAGAAGCAAAAGGAATGGGAGTCTCAGCTTGATCAAAGAATTGCTGATGCTAAAAAAGATGCAGAACAATACGCAAAAATGACTCAGAAAGAAAGAGAAGATGCTGAGTACAAGAAGCGCCTAGAAGCACTTGATAAGCGAGAGCGTGAATTAAATACTAAGCAGCTTCGTTCTGAAGTAGAAACAGACTTGAAAAATGAGGGACTGCCGGCAGCTTTTGCTGATTCTCTTATCAAGCTTGAAGACAACGAGAAAATTAAGGAAGCAGTGACCAGTATCAAAAAGGAATTCGATGCTGCAGTTAATAACGTGGTAAAGGAAAAGCTTCGGCAGGATCCACCTGAAACGGGCGGTTCTAAACTAAACATCAGTAGCCATACAACAAAAGCAGAAATGGCAAGGAAGAATAGAATCATTAAATAAGAGGAGAGAAATCATATGGGAACAAATCTATTAAAACTTGATCTACAGTACTTTGCGCAAACATTTAGCCCAGATAACGTAATGGTTCACGAAGCGAAAGATGGTACGATCCCGGATAAGTACAACACAATGATCTTGAATGATGTAATGGAAAATTCCAAGATCATGCAGCTTGGTATTTACGAGGAAATGACGGATAAAGAAAAGACATTCGAATACTTTGCCGAAGGACCTGGGGCTTACTGGGTAGGTGAGACTGAGAAGATTCAAACTTCAAAACCAACTTTGCTGCAAGTTAAGATGACGGCCAAGAAGCTGGCTGTCATTCTACCAGTTTCCCGAGAGTATCTACAGTATAGGGTTTCGAATTTCTTTGAATTGATGCGTCCGAAGATTGCAGAGGCATTCTACAAAAAGTTTGATGAAGCAGGAATTCTGAATGTAGCTAACCCATTCACTCAATCGATTGAACAATCAGTAACAGCTGCAGAAAATATAGTTTATGACGGGATCACTTACGACAATATCCTGGCTGTAGAAGATGAGCTTTTCGAGAATGATGTAGAGCCAAACGCATGGATTTCAAAAGTGCAAAATCATACTGCCTTACGCAATGCTCAAAAAGCTGAAAATGGAACATTACAATCATTGTATGATCGTTCAAATAATACTATTGATGGGTTGCCAGCAGTGGATTTAAAAACTGCAAATCTTGCAAAAGGAACCCTTTACGCTGGTGATTTTGATCAATTGCGTTATGGTATTCCTTTTAATATTGATTATGCAATTTCAGAGGAAGCACAACTGTCTACTATTACAAATGCAGACGGGTCACCTATAAACTTGTTTGAGCAGGAAATGGTTGCTCTTCGTGCCACTATGGATGTAGGTTTAATGATCATTAAAGATGAAGCTTTCGCTAAGTTAACGCCTGACGCTCCGCCGGTAGGATAAATAATATAAATGTTAGGAGGAATTTTAATTGAAATATACTGTATTACGTTCTTTTACGGATAAGTACACACAGAAAGCATACTACAAAGGGAATTCTTATCCAGGTGAAAAAGTGTCTAAGGAACGATTAGAGGAGCTCGCAACTAAGAACAATACGCAAAAGAAAGTGTTGATTGAGGTAGTGGGATCTTCTAACAAAGCAGATGGAGGAAATCCCTATGGCGAGCCAGCGGATCAAGATGGTCAAGACGGAGAATTCCCAAAGCATACAGGCGGTCCTTGGTATGTATTGTCTAACGGAGTAAAGATTCAAGGTAAGAAGAAGCTTTTGCTGCAGAAGCAGAATTGAAGTGATAGGATGCCTATAAAAGATAATGTGAAAATCATTGTAGGAATTCAAGACGATCTGCAGGACAGTCAAATTGATAGACTTATCACAAATGTGGAAGCTAGATTAAAAGTTTGGTTAAAACAAAATGCTGACCTGACAGGGATCCCGGAAGAGTTAATGTTCATTGTTGAGGAGCTGGTGGTGAACCGGTATAACAAAATCGGTAGTGAAGGGATGAAGTCAGAATCCATCGAAGGCAGGTCTGTTACATTTACAGAAGACGATTTTAAGCCCTATCATTCCATCTTAGAAACGTATATTCCTAAAACAGAGACTTCAGGAAAGGTAATGTTTTTTTGATGAGGTACTCCAATCGGATCACACTCCATAAAGTTATAGGCAGGGCATATGATCCTTCTGTCGGTAAGACAGTTGTTAGGGTGGATGATGGTGTCACACTTCCCTGCGACACGTCCCCTATCAGCTTGGAAAGAGTGAAGGTGTTATTCGGTTCCTTAGACAAGCAAATCACCACAGTTAGACTACAGCGACCATATAGACTCAAAGTAGATAAAGCTGTCATCAACGGAAAAAAATATAACGTTCTCCGACATGTTCCATACAGGTCTGAGAGCGTTTTGTTTTTGGAGGGGGGGAGCGAGTGGACTTAGATGGACTGGATGCCCTGCTTGCAAAGCTTGACCGAATGGATAGGGAGATTGAAGATGATGCAGGGAAAATTGTAAAAAATAACACCATTGAAATGACAGAAAAGGTTGTTAAGAATGCGGAGTTCACACAGGGGTATCAAACGGGCTACACCAAAAGGAATATTGAAACTAGGATGGTAAGAAAACTTGTCGGTAAGACCGTCAGTAAATCAGAACACTCTGGTTATCTTGAATTCGGAACGCGCTTCATGGATGCACAACCATTTATATTTCCTGGATTCTACAGTCAGAAAAAGCAGTTTCTCGATGACCTAAATAGACTTGTAAAGTAGGTGAGTAGATGAAGTCACCAAAGATCCAACTGTTCAATGCAGTATTCAATAAATCTCTTTCTCTGGAATATGACACATATGATTATCTTCCAGGAAAAGACGAGGAAGTCTCATATCCATTTGTGTATGTAGCCGGATCGATAGGTTCTGATGTAATCAACAATAAAGAAGTAATAACCGGTAATATATCGCAAACCATTCATGTTTGGGAGATGGCAAATAACCGAGCGCATTTTGCTGAAATGATCTATAATCTCGAAATGGCATTGCGAAGGCTAACGAAACTTGATAATTACTACGTGAGACTGGTTTCACTTGATTCAAATGAAATATTTGATAATACAACGACTGACAATCTGCTGCATGGAGTTATCCAGGCAGAATACAGAATTACCTAATAAGGAGGGAGAAGCATGGGCAACATTGCAAAAGGAGTACACAAGGTGCTCTATTTTCGAAAACTCGGTGAGGCTGCAGAAGGAGCAAAGCTTGTCTTTCAAACCGAGCACTCAAAGTCATATTCCCGTGATCGTGAATCAACAGTCACGAAGGATGGCAGCGTTTCAGGTTCTGGAGCACTTGAGGATGAGATAAGTATCTCAGCACTTCAGGCAGAAACGGACCCAACATTTACAATGCTCAGTGATTCCATTGTCGATGACTACCCTGTAGAGATGTGGGAAGTAGACTTAGCCGATAGAGAAGAAACAGGGACCGAGCCTGATACGATTACTACCTTTGCTGCAGAATATCGACAGGGTTATATAACTGAATGGGAGACTACGAATCCATCAGAAGACGATCCTGAGGTGAGTGGGACCTTTGTAACTCAATTTAAACGGCAAAAGGGAAGAGTGACACTGCCTTCAAATGATATCGAAACATTAGGTTATGTATTTCATGACGTTTTAGCAACGGATCCAGCCGACGACGGACTTGGAACACCACCAGAAGCATAATGGGAATTCGGAGGGGGCTAACCCCTCTTTTAATTTTGATTTTTTTAGGAGGAAAATACTTTGCATATTAACTTTAACGGTAGAGATATTGAACTTTCATTTGGACTTCGAACCCTTACGACAATTGACCGATCATTGGGTTTAGAGGTGGAGAGTGTGAGCCTGGGTCAAGGATTAGAAACAATGTTGGTTCCAGGTCTTCAATCAGGTAATGTCATTTGTCTTTATAAACTGATTCAAGCAGCAACTGCTCATGACAAGAAAAAGCCTACTACTGACGAGGACTTTGAAGCGATCTTGAATGATATTGCGGACAATGAAGGATTAGATGAATTTGCTCAACGGGTCATGTACGAACTGGGAAAGCAACCTATGACCCGAAAGCTGGTTCCAGAAAAGTATCAAGTGGTGAAAAAAGCGAGCAAAACGACAGAGGGCTAACCTATAACGAAGTAGTTATATATGCACTTCGAAAACTTGATATAGGGCGCTTAGTTGATGTCGAAGAAATGACATTAAGTGAGTTCCATTTTAAAAGGTATGCCCAAGAGTATAAAGAAATAGATGAGGAATACAAACTGCATAAACTTGCTTTTCTCATTCGGAACGCTGAAGCGAAAGTCAATAAAGGGACCGAGAAGAAACCAAAAGAAGAATACGCATTCAAAGATTTCAATGACTTTTTTGACTATGAGGAAGCATTAAAAACTGTTGATCAAGGATTTATTGTACAAAGTACCAATAAACCTATTAAAAAATTATCCCCTGCACAAATTGCACTTCAACGAAATTCTAGAAAGGGGTGAATACATGTCTAACTACTCTGTAGAAGCTGAATTGAAAGCGAACGTTACGAAATTCAGGAAGGCCATTCAGAAGGCAAGAGACATAACTGAAAAATTCAAAAGAGATTCTGAGAGTATAGAAGATACCACATTAGATGCTAATATTAAACCACTGAAACGTAACATAAAAAATGCAAAGAAAATGATGGATAGATTCACTAAAGGCAAAGTGAAAAAAGAAGTGGACGCGGATACAGTTAGCTTCTTTAAGAAAATCAGCAATTTACAGGCAAAGGCAAAAGCAATTGCTCGAGATAAAATCATCATCCGAGTGGAGGCTCGAGTGGATAAATTTCAACAGAGTATAGATCGTATAGCAAAGACGATTAACTCTGTTGGAACTGTTACAGGTAATTTCTTTAGAGGTGGATCTCTAGCTGCCCTTCCTGCATTAGTACCTTTAATTACAAGTTTGGCTGGTGCTCTTGGAGGCCTAACTACTTCATTTGCTGCAGCGGGTACTGGTGCTATTTTATTCGGTACTGTAGCTACATCGGCATTAAATGATGTGTTTGAAGCTAATAAGACGATTAAAGATCTACGAAATGAACTTGCAAACACGACGGACTTAGAGAAACGAGCTGAAATCTTAAATGAGATTGAAAATGCACAGTCGAGTTTATCAAAAGAGCAACAAAGAGGCTTAAAAGCACTCCAGTCATTCAGTAAGTTTTGGGGGAAGTTTACGAAGCAATTTGAAAAGCCTGTAATGGACATTTTTATCCGGAGCTTAAATCAGTTACAGTCGCTCCTTCAAGACTTAAAAACTGCTTTTGACGGAGCCATTAGTGCAGTGGACACATTATCTAAAAGTCTAGGGAAATCAATAGAAACAAAAGAGTTTAAGGAATTCATTAGCTTTTTAAATAAAAATGCAGGTCCAGCGATGGTAGCTCTAGGTAAATCATTCGGGAATGTAATGCAGGGCATTATGAATTTGATGGTTGCATTTACACCTCTATCTATTGATATGCAAGGTGGACTGGTCGGCTTAACAGAGAAGTTCGCTGCCTGGTCTGCTACATTAGACAAGTCAAAAGGATTTCAGAACTTTATTAAGTATGTCAGAGAAAACGGTCCAAAGGTAATGGCACTAATAGGTAATATCACTAACTTTTTAGTGCAACTGGGAATTGGTATGGCCCCTTTAGGTTCAAAAATCCTTGATATGGTCAACGGATTTTTAAGTTGGTCTTCAGAAATGATGAAGGCTAATCCATTGATTGCTAAAGTCATTACCCTGATTTTGTCACTTAGTGGAGTTTTATTATCGTTAACACCACTTATCATATTAGTTAGAACAGCTTTCGGTGGTATGGCTACCTTTATATGGCTTAAAACTGGAATGATGCGAGCCGGTTTAGTTACAGGCATTCAGATGATGATAAAGTCTTTAGGTCAATTCATTTTATCAGTAGTCACTACTATCGCTCAGTTTATTGTTCAATCAGCCATCTTTATTGCCAGATGGACCCTGATGGGGGCACAGGCACTAATACAAGGTGCTAGAATAGCAGCAGCTTGGCTACTTGCAACAGGTAAAAACATGGTGATTGCTTTGTCTAAGATGGTAGCAACTTCAGCTGTCTTTGTTGCGAAGTGGGCTTGGATGGGAATTCAAGCATTATTTCATGCTGCTAGGATGGCTGCAGCCTGGTTTATTGCCTTGGGACCGATTGGATGGGTGATTGCTGCGGTAATCGGGTTAGTAGTGTTAATCATTGCAAACTGGGATAAAGTCAAAAAATGGACAGTGAAAATTTGGTCTGCTGTTTGGAATTGGATTAAAGACATAGCAAGTAAAATTAAAAATTGGGTGTCAGATAAGTTTGGAGCTTTGAAAAATACAGTGAATGAAAAAATGTCTGCAACTTGGACGATTATTAAAGCAATTTGGAGTAACATTTTAAGCTATTTTAAAAGTATTGACTTATATGCATCCGGTAAAGCAATCATTCAGAGTGCTATCGATGGCTTGTCGGCAATGAAAGGCAAGATTCTAGGGGTGGTTGATAACATAGTTGGAGCTGTCCGCGATTTCTGGCCATTCTCTCCAGCCAAAAGAGGTCCATTAAGCGATATTCATAGAATGGATTTTAAAGGGCCAATCAGAACATCGATCGAAAAAGCAAAGTCACCTCTTGTCCGTGCGACTGCAAAACTTGCAAATGGTGTAAAAACAGCATTTAACCCTGATTTGTCAGTAAATACTTCACGAATCAGTACAGGTTTAAGGGGGCTGAAAAAGAGTAGTGCAGCTCAAGTAAGCAGTGCAGTTAATGCTGAAGTCAAAGTGAATAACAAACAACCAGCCTTTATTAATCTGAGTTTAGGTGGACATGAATATAGAACGTTTGTAAGTGATATTACAGAGGAACAGGAAAGGGAATTAAATATACAAAATAGATTCAGATAAAAGAGGTGCTCTATGTACGAATTTGTAGATTTACATGAAAGAGGTGCAGCAAGCACCTCTTTATCCATTCAAACCATTTTTAATGGGATTAATTTAGATGAAGTACTAACAGATGAAAGTGGAGGTTTTACCACCCTTACGGTATCAGGGAGAGGTAATGTTACTAATCGTTTATTCACTACTGAAATTCCTGGAAAAGATGGTCTCCTTGAATCAAACGAATATACTAGCAGCGAGAGAGAAATTGTAGTGAAGTATAAAATAACTGATAGAACAAATGAAGGTTTTCGATTACGTTTCAACAAATTGAATGATTTATTAAAAGGTACAAAAAATGAATTGGTATTTTCCGATGAGGACGCGAGTTTTTATGCGACTCTTTCAGGAAATGAGGTGCCAGAAGAAAATAGCAATACTCTAATTGCGAGTTTAACTTTCTTATGTTCAAACCCAAGGAAATATGGGCCTGAAAAAACTATCACGTTGAACACCTCATCAGGAACAATAGCAAATGTTGATGGGACAGCTAGCACAAAGCCTATATTTGAATTAGAAGTAAATGCCCCTATCACTTTTGCGATGGTGTCAACCGGTGATGAATATATGGTTATAGGCAGACCGGCCGACATAGAGGAAGAATTGGTGGATACAAAAACAATGATCCTCGAAGAAGAAGGGACATCGCTTGGCTCTTGGTCAGAAGCTTCAACAATGGTTGATGTGGGTGAAGTATCTGGGAGGTTTGAAACGGATGGAATTGGAATAACGGTTCCCGATTATGGTCTCCCATCTGACAGTAGATGGCACGGTCCTGCATTAATAAAAGAAATACCAGTCATTCAAGACTTTGAAATAGAAATGCTAATGGATGTCAGAACCATTAATTCTGAAGAAACGTTTAGAATCGAGTGTTATTTGTTTGATGAAAATTTTAATGTCTTAGGTAAGGTGGGAATTAAAGACAATGGGCTGCAACTGCATAGAAAAAAGGGTGTTGGTCGTATTGGATCAGAGCTTGGTGGGACTACAAATTATCTAATATCCTCTGAGAACTATGAATACAATTGGGACACTTTTAACGGAATGGTGAGGATGAGAAGGGTAGGCAAAAGATTTGAATTCTATATAACACGTGTAAGTAATGCAGGTAACCATGTGAATTCACAGGTTGCGAGTTATTATGATAGCGATGGGTCTTATCAGGGCCTTTTAAAATATATCCAAATCCACATAGGAAAATATTCAGGCACCGAACAAGCTTATACGCCTCGAATAGATTCCATTCGAGTATTCCAGCTTCACGAAACTAATGTCGATCAAACACCTTATATAGCAAACGTCGGGGATAAAATCGTCATGAATCACCGAACAAGAGAACTATTATTGAATGGTGAACGAGTTGCTAAGGGTGACTTTGGTTCAAGACCATTCAACTTATCGCCAGGTGAAAACACTCTTGTTTTATTACCAGAGAATGGGTTGCGCGGTATTATGAAATATAGACCGGCATATTAGTGGAGGGATTATATGATACACATTGCTAATGGCCGCACTGACGAATTATTTAATGAATTTATTGTGGAGGAAGAATACTGGAACGATGAACGGCTGCGGGAGTTGAAAAGCAACCGAGATACATTTGCTTTTGAAACTTTTGCTGGCAAAGCTTATTCAAACTTCTTAACAGACAGGAATCATATTTATATAGCACAAAAAACAGGTGATTATTCAGAATTCATCATAGATGAAACCATTCAAATTTTGAATAGAAACGGTAGTCATGGGCGGAAGGTTTATTCCACTGCAAGTTATTTGGAATTGAAAAAGTCAAAGCCTATTGAACCACAAACATTTGTAGAACAAGCTCCATTTGTCCTCGTTGGGCGTGCATTAAATCACACGGCTTGGAGTCCAGGTGTAATTCAAGGCACAGGGTATCGAACCTTAGATGTGGAAGAACATACTAGTCCCTACGATTTATTAAAGCGTATAGCGAGTGAGTTTCGTTTAGAGTTGAATTTTAGAGTGGTTGTTAGAGGAAACAAAGTAATTGCTCGTTATGTTGATTTAATCCAAAGAATTGGCGCTTTCAGAGGGTATGAAGTTGAATTTGGTCATGACCTACTCGGTATCGAAAGAAAAGAAAAAACAGTTGATATCGTCACGGCTTTAATAGGAGTGAGTCCTGCTGATAGCGAAGGAAATCGAAAGACGGTTTTTGTAGAAAGTGATGATGCACTTAACCGTTGGGGGCGTTTTAACGCGACCGGCCAATTACAACACTTATACGATGTTTACTATCCTGAATCAACTGATCCGGAGATGACCTTAGAAGAACTTACATCATACACAGAGAATGAATTAGAAAAGCGAATCAATGCTCGTATCGAATATTCCACTTCTATTGCGGTTTTATCAGAAAAAGTAGGACAGGAATTATTTTTTGGTGATACGATACGCATTAAAGATGAAAAATTTAATCCTCCACTCTATTTAGAAGCTCGAGTACACACTATGTCTGAAAAAGACAAAGGGAAAAATGTAGAAGTTACACTTGGAGATTATGTTGAATTCACTGAGACTGAGGTCAAATCAAATTTACGTTCGTTACGCGATCAAGTTAATAAGAAAATCAATAATGCTCGTTTAATGGAATATGCAGAGCAAAGATTTCATGAAGGTCCAACTCCTCCGGAGGATAAGTCAAAAAAATGGCTGGATACATCTAACTCTGAAGGAATAAATCCGCCTGTAGTTATCTGGAGAACCTGGGGTAAAGAATCAGGGACCTGGCTTGCGGGTCCAAGTGGCCCACAGGGACCCAGAGGACTACAAGGATTACAAGGAGAAAAAGGAGATCAAGGAATCTTGGGACCTGCAGGAGAAGACGGGAAATCATCATACACTCATATCGCTTATGCTAATAGTGAAGATGGGACGGTTAGTTTCTCTATCGCTGATTCGATGGATAAAGAATACATTGGAATCTACGTGGACAGCAACCCGATTGATTCAACGAACCCTTCCCAATACAAATGGACCCTGATTAAAGGAGCTCAAGGCGATAAAGGTATTCCGGGATCCCCTGGTTTGGATGGATTGACCCCATATTTTCACACTGCATGGGCAAACAATTCAACGGGTACAAATGGTTTTTCAACGACATCTGCTTCTGGTAAATCGTACATCGGAACATATACCGATTTCACTCCGGCAGATTCAAGTAATCCCTCTCAATACACCTGGATACTTATAAAAGGAGAAAAAGGAGAAACCGGTAATCAGGGAGCTCAAGGCCCTCAAGGCCCTCAAGGGCCAAACATCGTGGACAGTACAACTGAAATCGAAGCTAACGTCATCAAATCGAATCACATCGATGTATCGAACCTGTCTGCGATTGTCGCCAACTTAGGGACGGTCACCGCCGGAACCCTTACAGGTGTACAGATTAACGGTTCCACGTTTACCTCGAAGTTTAATGCGTACAATTTCACCGAAGTCACGGATAACCACGTCCACGCGGAAGGTCAGTACACGGATACCACATACGGATTCGGAGACAGTTACGGAGAGTTCGACATTAACGATGGTCGGATGTACTTCAAAGTCGGACTTCGCGATGGGAATACGAAACTGAGCACCGGCACGACGATGGATTTTACGATGTTCGGGGTAGTTGTCAAGGACAGTAACCCGGGTAACGGGGTCTACATCGGAAGTGACGGCTCCATCGGGTTCGGCAATTGGTACGACCAACATCCGGACGGCGCTATATACAGGTGGGGAAACGGTATTAGAATTGACGGACTAAAACCCGAGGTTCACGAATATCTCTCAAAACTGAATGGCTGGGTAGATTATGGTGCAGAGTACACACCTGCCGCATACACAAAAACCGCGGACGGATATGTTCACCTGCGAGGGATGCTTAAGTCAGGAACTATCGGTTCTGCGTTAGGGCGTCTCCCCGTGGGATGCAGGCCATATAAGAAAGAAATCTTTATAGGGGTGTCATCAGGAAATGTTGCCACTCGAATTGATATCGGTGTTGATGGTTACATTACTCCTCAAAATGGAAGCAACTCTTGGGTATCTATCTCAGGTATTTCATTTAAAGCAGAAAATTAAGGTGGGAACTTAGTGGAAAACAAAACTACAAATAAAACTGTTTTTGAGGTCGATGCATCTGGAGATGTAATCGGTTTTTTTATTATGTCTGAATCAGAAATCACTTTAGCTACTGAAGAAGGGAGGCGTATCATAAGGGAGGGTTGGCATAGTCAGAGAATCTTTAAACCTAAATATGATTTTGAATCTAATACATGGATAGAGGGTCTGGATCCTGTTAAGCTCCAAAACAAATTGCAGTTTATTGAGAAACAAGAAAAAACGCCAACTGACGAAGAGTTAAATGCTGTTGCGATAATGGAACTAACGCAGCTTGTATTAGGAGGAGGTGAGTAAATGTTGGCCATGCTATTTGCGACTTATATCATTCGTGGGAAATGGAAGTATGAGGATGTTCCTGAACTAATAAAGGCTGATGTTAATAAAATTCTTAAAGCTGAGGGATATACAGATTTCAGTTAGACCTATAAGATATAAAAAGTTGATTAAATTTACTTACTTTTACATTTTTTTATTACGATTGGGTAAAATAAGAAAAAGTATTGAAAGGGAGGGCTTTTATGTATTTTGACCCTAATTCTTTTAATGTAAGAGAAGTAGATGATCATGAAGATTTTATTGATGAAGATTTATTGGCATTAGGAGAAGAATATTTTGATCCGAATGAAGCGGTTGACTGGATTTATTGAAATGAATGTTGTAAATTTTTGAACCTTCCTGAGTAAATAGGTTCTTTTCTTTTTTACAGATGGGGAAAATGAATGATTCTATTTTAAGAGCCTTATTCAAAGGCTCTTTTTTATTTTAAACGAGGTGAAAAGAAGTGGAGGAGAATTGGTTGTTATCAAGCTTTGAAACATTAGATATTGCAAAAGCCTATTTATTTGGAGATGTGAAGTTTTTAGATTTACTTGTATTACTGAGTGTAATCGATATTATTTCAGGAGTTATTAAAGCTTGGAAGGATAAAAGGTTACGCAGTAGAAATGCTTGGTTTGGATACGTTAGGAAAATGTTAAGTTTCTTTGTAGTTATTATCTCTAATGTCATAGATCAAATTCTTGGATTGAACGGTGTCCTTACTTTTGGGACCGTTCTTTTTTATATTGCAAATGAAGGCCTTTCAATTGCTGAAAATCTAGCTCAAATTGGCGTGAAGATTCCTAAAGCGATCACGGATCGACTACAAGTTATTGAACACCAAAGTGAAGAAAAGAAATAAAACTCTCCAACCGGAGGGCTGTTCTTAAATATAAAGATTCAAATAAAAAGGAGAGAAAAATATGTTTATTTATCCAACGCAAGGAAAAATCACTTCTCGTTTCGGTAAAGACTTTTTGAATGGTGTGGCTAGAATGCATAATGGAATCGATATCGCTAAGAGTGGATTAAATGAAGTAGTCGCATCTGAAAGAGGTAAGGTATCCAAGTCTTATTTATCGTCCTCTTACGGAGAGTGCGTCCGTATTGCTCATGAAATTAATGGTCAAACATGGGAATCCCTTTATGCACACATGAGAACCGGGTCCAGAAAGGTAAGCGAAGGAGATTATGTTAAACAAGGACAACCAATCGGTATCATGGGGAACACTGGTTACTCCTTTGGTCAACATCTTCACTTTGAGTTGCACAAAGGCAGATGGGATATCAAAAAGAGTAAAGCTGTGAATCCGTTAGATTATCTTTTGAAGGACCTATCTTCTCCATCTTCTTCAAGTGTGCACACGGTGAAGTCAGGTGACACACTGTGGGAGATTGCTAAAGATAATAATCTTTCAGTGAGTGAATTGAAAGCCCTGAATGGATTAAAATCAGATGTCATCTATCCTGGAGATAATTTAACTTTGAAAAATTCATCTTATGTGGGGAAGAGAGCAGAGTGTAGGGTATCAAAATTACGATTCTATTCCAAGCCTTCGTGGGATGATAAATTTGTAGTGGATTATTTAACAGAAGGATATGGTTTTCCGACCATCGTAAGAAAATTGAAAGTGGACGATGCTTATCAATTTGAAGTGGAAAATTCAAAGGGTAAAACTTTCTTTGTAACAGCCAATGAAAAATATATTCGTGTTGAATAAGTTTATTAATAATTACAGATAATAAAGTAGAGCACATAGTAAAAACCTTCATAGCTTTTGTGTTGCCTTCTCCAGAATACTTGGAGAAGGTCTTTCTTTTCTACTTTTGATACATAGAGCGAAGCAAGTAAATCATCTTGACCTCATAGAGGACGAGATGATTTATTTAGAAATTCTCTAATTTCATCAACTGAAATTCCTAGATCGCGAGCCTCAAAAATGAGTTCAATCCATTCTTGATCTAGTTCATTTTCACAAGTATTTGCAGTAGTCAATATATTACCCTCCTAAAATATGTACTATTCTAGGTAGCTCAGCCGTCATCGCTGTTTATTAACTTAGACCTGTAGCTTTGCGTCCCAATCTTTCGAAAGGTTTGCCTTTTTTCTAAAACTATACAACTATGTAAAATAATAGTACCATTACTGTTTAACGTAATGAATAAAAAATAAAACAGAAAGTTCGACATATTTTTAGTTTTTGTCGCACTTCGAAGGGAGTGTGGGGATATTAAATATTTAAACAGCAAATAGAATACGAAGAGTTAATTATGAACTCGATTTAAATTTCTCTAACCAATTAGTGTGTTTTTTTCCATTACATAAATAGATCTTAAATATAATATTGAATACTTGTTCCCCATATAGCAAAATAAACCATCTTTTCGAAATTAAGCATCAAACCAATAATAATCATTACATATCCACCAATGAACAACCCCATTACGATAAACGGGATACAAAGACCGAGAGAATACGCAGTGATATTCAGAAATGTTTGTGTGGGGTTTATTGTTCCAATTTTACTAAAAGAGAACCCTATTACTAGTAATGATGAAAAAATTGTAAGTTTTTAAAATATTCTTCTGGGAATAATTTGTCTTTTTTTATGGAAAAAGAAGTAAATGTATGTTTAAATATTCCTAGGTAATAGGTAATGAGTGGAAACATTACCTATACCTAGTGTAATTTATGGCCATATTTTACAGAAAAATTTTTAAGTGGTGATTATTGTAAAACGCAAAAATTACTTCATATTACTGTTAATCATTGCAGTTATAGGAGCATACTTTTTAACTAGTAATCTCTCAAAGTCTAATCAAGTTGTGCCTTGGACAATTGAATACCTAAATGTAGATTCACTGGATGAATTTAATGGAAATAACATTAAGGTAGCCATACTTGATACAGGAATTGATATATCACATCCTGACTTAAAAGGTAAGGTAGTTAAAGAATATAACACTATCTCGCCTGGTAATCCTTCAATTGACGAATCAGGACATGGAACAGCGGTAGCTGGGATTATTGCAGCTATTGATAACAACATTGGGACTAAAGGAATAAATCCTCAGGTGAATTTATATTCTGTAAAAGTTGTAGATGAGAATGGACGAGGTAAGTTAGAAGATCTTATTGAAGGTATTGAATGGTGTATAGATCAAAATGTTGACATTATCAACATAAGTCTAGGGAGATCTCACGGTAATAAATCACTAGAGGCAGTAGTAGAAAAAGCAATAGAAAATGGAATTGTTATTGTAGCATCTTCAGGTAACAATTTTAATGAGGATAGCGATTATCCAGCTGCATATAAAAATGTTATTTCTGTAACAACTGTTGATGAAAAGAATATCCTACCAAGTTTTGTTTCAAAAGGGAAAATTGATTATTCAGCTCCAGGAACGGAAATTCCAATACTTACTCTAGATCATGAAAAAGTTTCGGAGAGCGAAGGGACCTCTTATGCGACTGCTCACTTAACTGGATTAGTTGCTCATGTTTTACAGCGGAATCAAATAGCTCAGACGAATGAAAAGAGTACTGTTGAACAAGTCAATAATGTTTTGAAAAGCTGGTCTAAGGATTTGGGTGTAACAGGAAAAGATAATCTGTTTGGTGAGGGTAGTGTGAGTATTCCAAAATCATCATAAATATTATCTGAAGAGAGATAAGCTAACAAAATCAATGAATAATTTTAAAAAAAGGGAGAAAAGAGAATGAAAAAAATTATAGCTAGTCTTTTTACATTAATGCTAATCTTAGGAGTTGTTACTCCTAGCTATGCTGCAGCTAATGAGTCAGAAAAACAATTGAAAAAAATAGAGAAAGAACAAGAAAAACTACAAAAAGAGCAAGAAAAAATGATTGAAGATGTTGAGCCATTTGTTAACGTAACAGAAGATGGTAAATTTGAACTGGTTAATGCTCCAAAAAAATTATTTAAGAAATATGATTTAGCAAAATTAGAGGCACATTTTGTTGAAATGAATAAGCTGGCTAAAGAAGGTTCAGTGACTATTAATGATGATTTAAGTATTGAAGATAATCTTTTTACTATTTCCGCTGTTTATGGAAAGTGGACTTATCATTGGTGGGGATATGATAGAAAAATGAGTAATAGCTATGCGAATTGGTATGCAAATGAGTACTTAGATATGATTGCGGCTGGTGGAACTGTAGTAACTGGTGTTGGCGCTTACTTCCCTCCAGTTGGGGCAGTAGCAGGTATTTCTACGGGTCAATGGTTATTGCTAAAAAATAGAATTAATGCTAATAATAAAGGTAATGGAGTTTATGTAGGGGTAACATGGGCACTTTTCTTTAACGTGGATCCTCTATAAGCAAGAAAGGAGGTAATCCAAGCTGAATACTAGCTTATTGATGACTATTATTCCTGCGTTACTAATCATAATAAGTATTACATTTTTCGTTATATACTTAATAAAAAAGAACAAAAACGAACACAAAAATATAGCGTATAAAGTAGGGTTTTCAATTACTTTTCTAGTTTTGGTAGTTGCCTATTATGCTATAGCAAGATAGTAAGTGGAAATTGAAAATAGCCTATGAATCTTCTTGATTCATAGGCTATTTTTCTATTTAAAGCACATTCTTTACAAATAAATTATTGGACATAACTCCACCATTAATAGCTGCTCGATCAAGCTCTTATAATTTTTTCTATATCATTCTTTGCTGTAAGTGCTTTACTAACTCTGCCTTATTCACTTGAAAAATAAAAAAGCAATCCAAAGAAAGCACTAAGTGGATTGTTTCATATGTTTCATTTTATTTAAGAAAATTATTATTGAAAAAAAGAATATTTCTTTACGATCTCTTCAAAGGTTCCTTCATCAATAATAAGAAGATTTTCAGTATCAGGGCAATCAAAGTGTAAAATAGTGTTCGCGTAATTTAGTGCTACTTGATCATGAGGTTGGTAAAACTCCTTACAGTGGTGACATCTGATTCTACTTTTCAATTTAATTCCTCCTTTCCATTACGTTAATTAGTAATTCGAGTTAGGGTATCCATAATCCTTTAATATTACAAATATATATGTAATGAAGTTACTATAAAAATAATGCATAGTTCTATCAATATTACTGGTCATTTAGTGATCACGACCATGCATACGAGGGATGCAAAAGGTGCGATTTACCGTTTAATGGAATTAGGAATTGAATGGCATGATATTCAACAAACACTGTTAGCCGTATCGGCACAGAGATTACTAAAGTTAGTTTGCCCGATTTGCAAAACGGAGTGTGGAGGGAATTGTCTTCGAGGTAAAAAGGTTAATCGAGCTTCTGTCTATGAAATTGTAACAGGAAGAGCTTTGAAAGAAGTAATAAAGGAGGCGAAGGGGGAGTCGGTCCGGTATCAGTATCATACACTCCAAACCTTGATCAATAAGGGGGTGGCACTAGGATTTGTTTCAGAACTTGAATATAGGAAATGGATTCATGAAGAAAAGTGATGATCAAGGTAAGTTTCTCAAAAGGCTTGGAGACCTCCTCCAAAAGGGCTATAGTTTTTCAGAAGCCATCGATTTTCTCTTGCTCCCTAAAGAGAAGAATACGCTCAAATTAAAAAAGAGAATGATTGGATCGTTGCAAAAAGGAGAGTCCGTCTCTTCAGTCATCAACAAACAGCTAAATATCCCTAGTCACGTCAGTGCACAAATTTATTTCGCCGAGCATCATGGTCAAATGGGACATACTCTATCAGAAGCGGGAAACTATCTGATAAAGAGGAGGGAAAACCAGCAGAAAATACGACAAGTCATTCAGTACCCATTCATGCTCATTATCATCTCGATTTTAATGATGGTCTTACTGCGAAAAGTGCTATTTCCAAGATTTCAGTCTCTGTATACTTCTATCGGATATGAACCCTCAGCGAATCTTTTGCACCTTCTCCACTTCATCGAAAGATTCCCAGTGATTTTCAGTATATTTTTACTATCACTCATTTTCTGCACAATAGTATTCTCCCTGTTCAAAAAAAGAATTTCTCCTATTAAAATCTCATTCACTCTATGCAAAATTCCTTATCTGTCAAATTATTTAAAGCTTGGTCACTCACACTTTTTTGCGAGAGAACTAAGCTTCCTTCTCACAAGCGGAGTATCCATCACAGAGTCTCTCCTCATCATTGAAAGTCAATCCTTCCGACCAACGTTACAATACGTTTCAAAAAAATTGATCGAAGGATTAAGAGAAGGGAAACCATTTCATGAATGTTTCTTATCGCTTCCGTTTTTTCAAAAAGAGTTATCCTTTGTTGTCCATCACGGGCAATCCAATGGACGATTAGCTGAAGAACTGCGACTTTATAGTGAGATATGCTTTCAAGAATTAGAGGAGAATACCAATGCATTGCTTAAATATATTCAGCCGATGATTTTTACTTTTGTAGGTCTATTCATCATGGCGATCTACTTCTCCATTATGATGCCACTATTTCAGATGATGCAGGGGATTTAGAAAAAAATTCTAAAAATTGGCCAATACCAGCAATGCCTCGACACAACAGCAAATTAAATGAATTTCGTCGTGTATCACAGTCACATTAGTAAGAAATACACAATACCCAAGGAGGAACACCATGCTCAAAAACGAAAAAGGCTTCACCCTAATCGAAATGATGATTGTTCTATTAGTCATATCTGTATTGCTTTTTATTACGATACCTAACGTCACCAACCAAAGTAATTCAATTAACTCCAAAGGCTGCGAAGCATTTGTTCACATGGTGGAAGGCCAGGTTGAGGCCTACAAAATGGATGGGAATGCGCTCCCGGTCACCATAGATACCCTCGTCACAGATGGGTATTTAAATGAGAATTATAAAGCATGCCCCGACGGAAGTGCCATCACCATTGATGCCGAAGGGAAGGTAATCCCTAATTAATGAAGTAAGAAATTGGGAAGCAGGGTATACCCTTATTGAGATGCTTGTCGTCTTTTTGATTTTCACGACCCTTCTATCTTGGGTCAGCTTTTCCATACTTCCTATGAAAGAAGTTAATGAAAAGGATTTATTTCTTTCCCAGCTCCAATCAGACCTCTATCAGATCCAAAGCTACAGCATTAGACATCAAGTTCCCATCACCGTGACCTTTTACCCTATAACTAATAAATACGTTGCGAAAACAGCTACTAGACAAACGATTGTCTCAAGAGAGATTTCATCTTCCATCCAGATTACATCAATAAACAGCTTATCAGACATCACATTCTATCCGGATGGAAATACAAATCGATTTGGCAAGCTGAACTTTAAAATGGGAGATACCATGATTCAGCTCATGTTTCAAATTGGGCAAGGGAGGTTTTATGTACAAGAATACTAAAGGTTTCTCACTTCCGGAAGCACTTATTGCCTTTAGTTGCATCCTGATGATAGCAGGCGTATTTATACCTTTTCTGATCCAATATGCTTCTCAACTTCAACGACTTCAGCATGAAGTGGAGGCTGTGAAATTTCTTAAAGAAGGGGTGGAGAAGGCAATCGTTAGTCACGAGTATGTGAATCATTCAAAAATGTATAAAGGAGTCAGATATGAACTCGATTGGAAAGGGGGAGTCAATGAAGAAGCGTGTGTCCAATATCATAAAAGAGGTGCGGATCCCCATGAAGTCTGTATTTCAAAGGCTGAATAACAAAGGATATACATTAATCGAGGCTCTGTTAAGCTTTACAGTATTTTGCATGATTTCACTATGCATCCCTCTCATTATGAACGGTTTCTCTACGATTAAAAATGATATGGTTCCACCACATTATTATGAATGGAATCTATTCAATGAAAGTTTGAGAAATGAACTATGGAGAGGGGAAAGTGTAGTGATCACGCCTGATAAGATCTCTTTTCTGGTGAGTGGTGAATCCATTTCGTATGAAAAGTATAATCAATCCATTCGAAGGAGGGTAAATAATCAAGGGCATGAAGTCGTTTTACAGTCAGTGGATTCATTTAGCTTTGCATCCATTAGCCAGGGAGTGCATATGGATTTGGAGTTTGTGGGTGGAGAAAAAGTGGAGGGGGAATTCTTTTACTTTTCAACCGAACAAGGAGAAGGAATACCTTAACAATAAGGGGTTTATATTGCCATATACTTTAGTGCTTCTGATGATTGTTTTATCTATAGGGTTTGCTGCAAAGGATCTTTTTATTAGTAAATATCTATACTTAACAAATATGAAATACATTTATGAAAGAAACGTGAGTGTATCTCATGCGATCCTGTTGGAGATGGAGAGTGGGGTGCTCGCCTCCAAACAATGGAAAGGGAATTATGGTGAAATCGTTACCCGAAGCGATATGGACAACCCGGATGAAATACGTTTGGAAGTGACATTCAAACGGGATGAGAAGCTTTTTCTTCCAACGACGGTTGTGTATAATAGGGAAACAAAACACATTATAAGTTGGGAGTAGAATATGAAACCGATTTTCTTTATTGGATTTATGGGGGTAGGAAAAACGACGATTGGGAAACATCTAGGGGAACTACTGAATCTCCCGGTCATTGATATGGACAGTTACATTGAGAACAAAGAGAAAAAGTCTATTAAAGAGATCTTTAATCAGCAGGGAGAACAACATTTCAGGGATCTGGAAAACAAAGTCCTCCTTGAGTTAGCCAACAAGCAAGCGATTATCACTACGGGTGGAGGAGTGATTGAAAGGGAAGAGAACCGGGAAATCTTACGACAACAGGACTTAGTATTCCACCTGACTTGTCCTTTTGCTTCATTATGGTCCCGTTTAGACGGCGATGAAAATCGTCCACTCGTACAAAATAACTCCAAGGAACGGTTATCGGGTTTATTCAACCTTCGCTTCCCACTGTATGAGAGTGGAAGCTCCATAACGATTCATACAGACAATAAAACCATAGAAGAGGTTATTGAAGAAATACTGCCTCATCTAGATGGGCAAGCTGAATAAATTACTTATAGCCGGGCATACTGATAAAAGCAGGAGGTGGTGCTTTTATGTCAGTGAATGATTATGTTAAATTCATAACACAAACATTTGTCCAACATTATGAAAAATCACCTCATGAACGTAAAAGTATAAAGAAGCAACGGAAAAATGAGCGAGAACCATTTCTATTTCGCTGGTTCGGGATCATCCCATATGCTTTCCTGATCATGTTTAAGAAAAATAAATAAAAAAAGGCTGCCTTATGGGCAGTCGCAGACCGTAGACAAACCCCACCTTTGCATTTAAGCGAAGATGGGGTTTTCTGTTATTTTAAAAGATTTTTCTTTTTTTTAGGCTGGACATGGTCCTCGCCATGTCCAGTTTGCCAATTTCTTAAGATTCATGGCAGCAAACGTAAGCATCGCCTGCATTGAAACTTTTTTAAGACCCCTTAAGGTCGTCCAACGCATGCCATGCTTTTCTTTTGCGTCCGCAAAGACTCGTTCGATCGTTTCTTTGCGTTTCGCATATAGAGTTTTATTAAGTTCTGTA
>NZ_VTUY01000015.1 GCF_008364765.1 Bacillus sp. CH30_1T
ATCGCTGGGTAGCTATGTGCGGAAGGGATAAGTGCTGAAAGCATCTAAGCATGAAGCCCCCCTCGAGATGAGATTTCCCATCACGTATGTGAGTAAGATCCCTAGAAGATGACTAGGTAGATAGGTCAGAGATGGAAGCATGGCGACATGTGGAGTTGACTGATACTAATCGATCGAGGACTTAACCACAAAGAGTCATTTTTTAAATGAACGATAATTGGTCGGTATTCGGCTTTCTTGACATCAATTCTTTATCTAGTTTTCAGGGAATAAATTTTAATTTACCCCTTGAAAATTCTCGGAAATATTATATAATAATATTTGTCATTGTAAGCAATATGTCTGGTGATAATGGCGAAGAGGTCACACCCGTTCCCATGCCGAACACGGAAGTTAAGCTCTTCAGCGCCGATGGTAGTTGGGGGATCTCCCCCTGTGAGAGTAGGACATCGCCAGGCTATATCATTCCGCAGTAGCTCAGTGGTAGAGCTATCGGCTGTTAACCGATCGGTCGCAAGTTCGAATCTTGCCTGCGGAGCCATTGCTTCCATAGCTCAGCAGGTAGAGTGCTTCCATGGTAAGGAAGAGGTCACCGGTTCGAGCCCGGTTGGAAGCTTTTATATTTTTATTCAGAATGGCCCATTGGTCAAGCGGTTAAGACACCGCCCTTTCACGGCGGTAACACGGGTTCGAATCCCGTATGGGTCACCAAAGTTTTTTGCGGAAGCAAAATAACCTACCAATTACATAGTGGAGGATTAGCTCAGCTGGGAGAGCATCTGCCTTACAAGCAGAGGGTCGGCGGTTCGATCCCGTCATCCTCCACCAAAGATTTTTGCGCCAGCAAAATATCTTTCCTTAAAAAGCTTCTGTGAAGTAACTTTCCATTAAGACTTCATATTAAAGTGAATATGCCGGTGTAGCTCAACTGGTAGAGCAACTGACTTGTAATCAGTAGGTTGGGGGTTCAAGTCCTCTTGCCGGCACCATTTATTTAGCTGGAGGGGTAGCGAAGTGGCTAAACGCGGCGGACTGTAAATCCGCTCCTTCGGGTTCGGCAGTTCGAATCTGCCCCCCTCCACCATTTTGTATATTTAAGTGTAAAATGGACATCCTATAAATGTCCCTTTTTTATGCCATTAAAGTAATTATTGGGCTATAGCCAAGCGGTAAGGCATCGCACTTTGACTGCGACATGCGTTGGTTCGAATCCAGCTAGCCCAGCCACTTAAGAGCCATTAGCTCAGTTGGTAGAGCATCTGACTTTTAATCAGAGGGTCGAAGGTTCGAGTCCTTCATGGCTCATCACACATTTTCTCACATGCTAAGTAAGGTGTGAGAATTTCTCTATAATCCATAACATATGGGGCCTTAGCTCAGCTGGGAGAGCGCCTGCTTTGCACGCAGGAGGTCAGCGGTTCGATCCCGCTAGGCTCCACCAAGATTTTTTGCGAGAGCAAAATAATCTTCATTGATTTTTTTGCTGAAAGCAAAATATCTATCCGCTTACGAAATATTAGCGGAGTAAAATAACCATACATACGACATGATTGAACCTTGAATCTTTTAGGAGATTTAAGGTTTTTTTGTTTGTATTGGACAAGTAAGTACGAAAATCATTCTATCCCCCTTAAAAAACATTCCATTTAAAAGGATATTTTTAACTTTCCAACATTTGTTTTCAAATTTAAAATTTTATTTGTTATTCTGGACCAGTTATTTTCAAATTCCGGATATTATGCCAAAATGATCTTTACCACTCTCCTCAAACCAAAATCGATCCCACACTTGCATCTTCGCCCAAAACCCGTCTACATAATCTTACATCAATCTACCTCAAATCCCTCTACACACGCATATATATACACAATCCTGTCCAGTTGAACCATGGCTCATAATATGGATAGAATAGAGGTGTAAATAAATTTTGAATTGGGGGAATTTTTCATGAAGAAAAATATTTCTATTATTGGTGTACCAATGGATTTAGGTCAAATGCGCAGAGGCGTGGATATGGGACCGAGTGCGATTCGTTACGCTGGTATTGTTGAGCGTCTTGAGAACCTTGGATATGACATTAAAGACTTGGGTGATATTGAGATTGGCCAGGCTGAGCGTGTACATAATAATCCTGATACGAACCTGCGTAATTTGAAAGCGGTTGCTGAAGCTAGCGAGACGTTGGCAGGTAAGGTGAATGATGTAATCGGGAGTGGAGATTTCCCATTAATCTTTGGTGGAGACCACAGTATTGCCATAGGAACATTGGCTGGTGTTTCGTCTCACTATGAAAACTTAGGTGTGATTTGGTATGACGCACACGGTGATTTGAATACGGGGGATACGTCTCCGTCAGGTAACATCCATGGAATGCCTCTTGCGGTAAGCCTGGGCATCGGCCATGAAGATTTGACGGGTATCGGGCAGAGCTCACCAAAGATCAAGCCTGAGAATATCGTCATTATTGGAGCTCGTTCATTAGATGAAGGTGAAAGAGAGTTAATTAAAGAAAAAGGCATTAAAGTTTACACGATGCACGAAATCGATCGCCTTGGCATGACAAAGGTAATGGAAGAGTCCATTGACTACTTGAAGGGCAGAACGGATGGTGTCCATTTATCACTTGATTTAGACGGATTAGACCCGAGCGACGCACCTGGTGTAGGTACTCCTGTTCTTGGAGGAATCAGCTACCGTGAAAGTCACTTAGCGATGGAGATGCTAGAAGAGTCAGGAATGATTACTTCTGCAGAATTTGTAGAGGTAAATCCTATCCTGGATGAGAAGAATAAAACCGCTACTGTTGCTGTTGCGTTGATGGGGTCACTATTTGGAGAGAAATTACTATAATCAAAAGGAAAAAATAAGGCTGAGAACCCTTGGAGGTTCTCAGCCTTCATCTATTCGCTTCAATGGTGCTTGACCACTTGATATTGATTTAACAGATCATCAAGACGAGTACTCAAATCAACTACTTGCTCGTCGGCAAAGGATGACTTTAATGCTAGTTCAACCATTTGGCGACGGCAGTCTTCAATTTGAAATAATAAATCATTCATTCTTCCCCTCATTTCGAGATCCTCCCACAAAGAAATAATTAGTTCCTTTATACCCTTTTTCTAATAATTGTAAACATTTTTCCCGGAAAATTTGTTAGGATAGTAATATAAAAAAATTGAAACCTTATGGTAGGAAGTTACGTATATAAATATAGCCGCATAGAGCGGAGGTTGTGAAATGGAAGCGTTAGTGAAAAAGCGGATTAAGCAAGTATTGAAAGGTGATCAGAACGCCTTTGCCGAATTAGTCGAGCTTTATAAGGATAAAGTGTTCCAAATCTGCTACCGGATGCTTGGAAATCGTCATGAAGCAGAGGATATTGCCCAAGAAGCTTTTATCAGGGCATATGTCAATATTGAAACCTTTAATCAGAAGAGAAAGTTTTCGACCTGGCTATTTAGGATAGCGACAAATCTTTGTATCGACAGGATCCGTAAGAAGAAACCGGATTATTTCTTAGATGCAGAGGTAGCAGGGACTGAGGGCTTGACGATGTACTCACAAGTGGCTGCGGATGTTCAGCTGCCGGAAGAAGAAGTAGAGAATATGGAGCTTCAGGAAACCATTCAGAAGGAAATTTCCAAGTTGCCTGAGAAGTATCGATCGGTAATTGTTTTAAAATATATCGAGGAGCTTCCTCTTCAAGAAATCAGCGAGATATTGGATTTACCCCTGGGAACGGTTAAAACGAGAGTACATAGGGGGCGTGAAGCTCTCCGTAAACAATTAAGATCACTGTAGAGAGGGTGAGTGAATATGAAACCTTGTCCTGAAGAAATCATCGAGTATATGCACGATTATTTAGATGGAGATTTAAATAGAAACAAAGAAGAAATGCTGAAGCATCATTTACAGGAATGCAGTGAGTGTCAGCATCACTTTCATGAGCTGAAAAAAGCGATTGCGTTTGTACAGAGTACCTCTCATATTAGTGCTTCTGCAGACTTTACAGATAGAGTTATGTCAAGATTGCCGAAAGAGAAGAAGAAAGTGGGGGTCGAGAGGTGGTTCCGCCACCATCCGCTACTCACGGCTGCGGCCCTATTCTTTTTCTTTATGACCGGCAGCTTCTTAACTTCATGGAATGACGATCAGGATTTTTCATTTACGAAGAATGCGAAGTTAGTGGTTCAGGATCATACGGTTGTGGTGCCTGAGGGTGAAGTCGTGAAAGGAGATCTGACGGTCCGGAATGGTGATGTGAAAATTGAAGGAAAAGTAACGGGGAATGTCACGGTCATTAATGGAAAGCAGTACTTGGCTTCTGCAGGGAGCGTGACAGGAGAAATCCATGAAATCGATGCGGCATTTGAGTGGCTTTGGTACCAGATCAAAAAAGGGGCTAAAGACACGATGGATTGGGGAAATTCGCAACTTGAAGAAAAGTAGGATAAAATAGAGGGGATGGAAGTAAGGTCCGTCCCTAAAAAGGACTGACATATATGAATCTATGTCAGTTTTTTTATGCAAAAACGTGAGTTCATGAATAGAAGAGAAAGAATCATGAAGCCGTGGGTGTCTTTCATTTGACAGTGATAAAATATGCTATAATAGGAACGTTACGAAAATGGAGAAGCCACACATGGCGGCTTACGCTTTCGATTAAGCTATTGGAGGATGTAATATGCCGTTTATCGATATTTTTTCGGATTACTCCGCGCTGGATTATGTCTCGGATATAGTAGATATACTCGTAGTATGGTTTGTAATCTATAAACTGATCATGCTGATAAAAGGAACGAAAGCAGTACAATTATTAAAAGGTATTTTTGTCATTATCATTGTGAGAGGTCTTAGTAGTATCTTTGGATTGGATACACTGGGATGGATGATGGAGCAAGCCCTCACATGGGGGTTCCTGGCGATTATTATCATCTTCCAGCCTGAACTCCGCAGAGCCCTTGAACAATTGGGAAGGGGCCGTTTATTCTCAAGGACTGGACTTCAGGAAGAAGAAGAGCAGGAGCAGATGATTGAATCAATGACGAAAGCCGTAAGCTATATGGCAAAACGTCGAATTGGTGCCCTCCTTACTCTTGAACGGGAAACAGGGATGAGTGATTATATTGAAACAGGTATACCACTCAATGCCAAGATTACTTCCCAATTGCTGATTAATATCTTTATTCCCAATACACCTCTTCATGATGGAGCTGTTATCATTCAAAAAAATCAAATTGCTGCAGCGGCTTGTTATCTTCCATTATCGGAAAGCCCATTCATTTCGAAAGAACTTGGAACAAGACACCGGGCAGCACTTGGCGTCAGTGAGGTAACAGATAGTATTACGATTGTTGTATCAGAAGAAACGGGAGCTATCTCCATTACGAAAAATGGAGAGTTACATCGCGACCTCTCTTTGGAGCGCTTCACAGAAATTCTTATGGTAGAGCTCATAGGCGATAAGACAAATGCTTCCTCGACGAAATGGAGTTTTAGGGGGAAGAAAGAAAATGGATAAATTCATGGAAAGTCGTTGGTTCATGCGTATTGTGGGATTGATGTTAGCATTCATTCTCTATCTGTCCGTCAACTTTGATGATATTCAGAAGACGGCTAACAACAACAACGGTAACTCTCAAAATGCGATTGAAACGATCCAGAACGTCCCGCTTGAAGTTTTCTATGATCGTGAGAATTTAGAAGTAAGCGGCTTGCCAGATACGGTGAATGTGACTGTAGAAGGATCTAAGGCAATTGTTCAACAAGCCAAACAAGTCAAGGATTTCCGGGTTTATGTAGACTTAAATGATATCGGTATCGGAGAGCATCAGGTTAAGATTAAGATAGATAATATTTCTGAAAAACTCGAAGTGAAACTCGATCCAGATTCCGTCAATATATCGGTTCAAGAAAAGGTAACCGAAGAATTTACGATTGAACCTCAATTCAATGAGAGTATTTTATCCAATGGATATGAAGCAGAAGGACTGGCTGTTGATCCGAAAACGGTGAAAGTGACAGGCTCGAAGGATGAAGTGGAGAGAATTGCATATGTCATTGCGACACTTGATCTTGATGAGGAAATCAATGAAAATGTCACAAGGGAAGCCAGGGTGCAAGTGCTTGACCGTGAGTATAATAAATTAGATGTTCAAATTGATCCGGAAGTGGTCGATGTGACCGTATCGGTTGTAAACAAAAGTAAGAGTGTACCGGTCACTATTAAACAAAAAGGCAGTCTTCCAGAAGGGACGACGCTGGAGTCGATTTCAGTTGAGCCTAAGGAGGCAACCATCTTCGGCAGACAGGATGTACTGGATACAGTAGAAGAGCTGCTTGCAGAAATAGACCTATCTAAGATTACGAAGGATTCAACCATTACGGTACCGCTCGCTCTGCAAGATGGCTTAAATAAAGTGGCTCCTGAAGAAGTTAAGGTGAAGGTTGATGTCAACACAACCGAGGAAAAGAGCCTATCAGGACTTGAAATCACCCCACAAGGATTAGCTGAAGAATATGAATATACAATCATGTCACCTGAAGAAGGTGTCGTTGATGTAGCGCTGAAAGGTCAGAATGCCCAGGTGAGCAAAGTGACGAAAGAAGACTTCTCGCTTGCTCTGGATCTTTCAGGGCTCGAGCCCGGTGAACATGAGGTGGAAATAGAGGCAGACGGACCGGAGGATATTGAATGGACCTTGTCTCAGCGAACAGTAAAAGTAGAAATTAAAGAAAAGAACACATCAGCATAAGAGCTGTAAAAAGGAGAGAATGACAATGGGTAAGTATTTTGGAACTGATGGAGTAAGAGGTGTAGCGAACACAGAATTAACACCGGAATTAGCATTTAAGCTTGGACGTTTTGGTGGTTATGTTCTAACAAAGGATGCTACGCGTCCCAAAATATTGATTGGAAGAGATACTCGAATTTCCGGACATATGCTGGAAGGAGCTCTTGTAGCCGGACTTCTATCAATTGGTGCTGAAGTGATGCGCTTAGGTGTCATTTCAACTCCAGGGGTATCTTACTTAACGAAAGCGTTAGGAGCTCAGGCTGGTGTCATGATTTCTGCTTCTCATAATCCGGTTGCAGATAACGGAATTAAATTCTTCGGACCGGATGGCTTCAAGCTATCCGATGACCAGGAAAACGAAATTGAAGATCTATTAGATCAAACCGTTGATCAGCTTCCTCGTCCGACCGGAGCTGACTTAGGACAAGTTAGTGACTATTTCGAAGGCGGACAAAAATATCTGCAGTATTTAAAACAGTCTGTAGATGAAGATTTCGATGGTTTACATATTGCGTTAGACTGTGCACATGGTGCAACATCCGCTCTTGCTACTCATCTGTTTGCTGATTTGGATGCTGACATCTCGACGATGGGAGCATCACCAAACGGGTTGAACATCAATGAGGGTGTAGGATCTACCCACCCTGAAGCACTTGCTGAGATGGTGAAAGAAAAAGGTGCAGACCTGGGGCTTGCCTTTGATGGGGATGGGGACCGTATTATCGCAATCGATGAGCATGGACAAATCGTGGATGGTGACCAGATCATGTACATCTGCAGTAAATACTTGAAGTCACAAGGTCAGTTAAAACAATCTACAGTTGTATCTACAGTCATGAGTAATATTGGCTTCCATAAAGGTCTTGAAGAGAATGGGATCCAAAGCATTCAAACCGCGGTTGGAGATCGTTATGTAGTGGAAGAAATGAAGAAACATGGCTATACTCTTGGCGGTGAGCAATCTGGCCACATCATCTTCCTGGATTACAATACAACAGGAGACGGTCTGTTAACGGGTATCCAACTTGTGAACATTATGAAAGTGACTGGTAAATCATTATCTGAACTAGCGGGAGAAATGCAAAAGTTCCCACAAAAACTTGTGAATGTACGAGTGACAGACAAGCACCATGTAACGGATAATGAAACAGTTAAAAAAGTGATTCAAAAGGTTGAAGAAGAAATGAACGGAAATGGCCGTATCCTTGTTCGTCCTTCTGGAACGGAGCCGTTAGTGCGTGTCATGGCAGAAGCTCCAACCGAAGAACTTTGTGATCGTTATGTTAATGAAATCGTACAAGTTGTTGATGAAGAAATGGGTCTGAACGAATAGTGGAATTTATATGCATAAGGGGTCAATACGTGCTCCTTATGCATATTTAATAAGGAGAGTACTTTTGAATATCATCGAACTACCGTTCTGAAAACGGAAGTTGACTCCTAAGGGTTTATCACTGTTCTGTGTCGGGAACATGACAATGGGATAACAACTTCTTGTTCTTGTAAGATTTTTATTGACTAGGGGAAACCTGCTAGTGTATGATGATTTTGTTTTCGTTTTTCAAATTAAATGGAAATGATTCAAGAAGGAAAGGTGGATAGTGAGTAATCATCCTTATAAAGCGCCAGGGCTAAACGATGGATACGAAAAGGATCGTTTAGTTGACGAGGTGGAGGTTTATCGAGCATTCGGCGGATGCCTCCCGGTTCGCATGTGTCACCGAGCCGAAAGTTTCTTCCTTAAATCGTTGAGGCAACTTAATGGACAAAGGGAAGAAGAAAGTGACCAATAAAATTACTAATGACAAACAGAGATAAGGGGGCAAGTTGTCCCCAAAAGAGTTCTTGCCCCCTTGCATGTTCAGGGAGGATATATTAATTATGTGTGGAATTGTTGGATATATTGGAAATTCAGATACAAAGGAAATTCTTTTAAAAGGTCTTGAAAAGCTTGAGTACCGCGGTTATGACTCTGCAGGTATTGCCGTTCAAAACGATGAAGGCATCCATGTGTTTAAAGAGAAGGGTCGTATTGCCGACCTTCGTGGTATCGTTGATGAGAGTGTCTCAAGCAACACAGGAATCGGTCACACGCGCTGGGCTACCCACGGTGTACCAAGCAAGGTGAATGCTCACCCTCATCAAAGTAATTCAGGCCGTTTTACAATCGTTCATAACGGAGTAATCGAAAATTACTCTCAACTTAAGCGTGAATATTTAACGGATGTATCGTTCAAGAGTGACACGGATACAGAAGTAATCGTTCAGTTGATTGAAAAGATTGTAGAAGAAGGAAACACGGTAGAGGAAGCTTTCCGTCAAACGTTAATGCTTCTTAAAGGCTCTTATGCTATCGCCCTTTTAGATTCTGAAAATGATGAAACAATCTATGTAGCGAAAAATAAAAGTCCGCTGCTTGTAGGTCTGGGAAAAGACTTCAACGTTGTAGCAAGTGATGCTATGGCGATGATTCAAGTAACAGACCAATACGTTGAGCTTATGGATAAAGAAATGGTCATCGTAACGAAAGAAAAGGTTGAAATTCAAAATCTGATCGGTGAAGTAATGGAACGTGCTCCTTACACCGCTGAAATCGATGCGAGTGATATCGAAAAAGGAACATACCCTCACTATATGCTTAAAGAAATCGATGAACAGCCACTAGTGATGCGTAAAATCATTCAAGCTTACCAAAATGAGAACAACGAACTTCACATCGATGAGCCAATCGTCGGCGCGATGCAAGAAGCGGACCGTGTCTACATCATTGCATGTGGAACGAGCTACCACGCTGGTCTTGTTGGAAAGCAATTCATCGAGAAGAGTGCAGGAATTCCTGTAGAAGTTCATGTAGCAAGCGAATTCAGTTACAATATGCCTTTACTTTCTAAGAAACCACTATTTATCTTTATTTCGCAAAGTGGTGAAACGGCAGATAGTCGTGCCGTACTGGTTCAAGTCAAAGAGCTTGGACATAAATCATTAACGATCACAAACGTAGCGGGTTCTACCCTGTCTCGTGAAGCGGATTACACATTGCTTCTTCATGCAGGACCTGAAATTGCCGTTGCTTCAACAAAAGCGTACACAGCTCAGTTGGCTGTACTTGCTATCCTTGCACACGTTGCTGGGCAGGCATGTGGAAACAACCAGGACTTTGATCTTGTTCAAGAGCTTGGTATTGTTGCTACTGCGATGGAAGCACTTTGCGATACGAAAGAAGAATTTGAAGATATCGCACGCGAATATCTATCAACGACTCGCAACTGTTTCTTCATCGGCCGCTCACTGGACTTCTATGTAGGTCTGGAAGGCGCTTTGAAGCTGAAAGAAATCTCTTACATCCAGGCAGAAGGATTTGCCGGAGGAGAACTTAAACACGGTACGATCGCTCTGATCGAAGAAGGTACTCCGATCGTTGCACTTGCAACTCAAGAAGAAGTAAACCTAGGCATCAGAGGAAATGTGAAAGAGGTAGTCGCTCGTGGAGCAAACCCTTGTATCATTTCCATGAAAGGCTTAGAAGACGAAGAAGATCGCTTCGTCATCCCGGAGGTTAACCCATTGTTAACACCTCTTATCTCTGTCATCCCATTACAATTAATTTCTTACTATGCTGCTCTGCACCGCGATTGTGATGTAGATAAGCCGCGTAACCTGGCAAAGTCGGTTACGGTTGAGTAAGGGTTAAATAGATGAAAACCGGTTGGTCTCTCTGGGCCGACCGGTTTTTTATGCGTCAGACTCCAGTTCGCCGTGTAATTCAGACGTTTATTCATAGAATTTATCACCATTTGGTAGTTTGCCATTTGGGGTGGGAATTATGCGCAGAAGAGGTAGTTCTATAGGTAAGTGGTGAGAAAAAGAAAATAATTAAGCACTTTCCTTTACCCAACCACGTAAAACCCTTATAATCATACAAATAGATTCATGTTCTCTTCGTGCACCAGCGAATATAGAGTAACCTGCTGCTTCCGCAGTCCAGGTTACTTTTTTATTGGAACGGGTACGATAATAGAGAATGAAAAACGGTGTGAAAGTAAGGGTATGATGATAAATGAAACAGTTACATAGACAGCATATATGGCTAGGAAGGTTCCTCGCGTCAGACCCGGGCCGCAAGAGATTTCAGCAGGCTGGTAAGGCAACGATCAGTTTAATATCGGCTGTGTTTACGATGCTGTTTTTATTAAAACTATTCGATCACACAACGATTACGCCGGCCATTGTGTCAGGTATGGTGGGGATGCTTGGGATCTTCGTTGTCATGGATGACACAACGGCTAAAAAGAAGGTCACGACCCCGTTGATCGGTGTGGCGGTAGCGGTTGGAATCACATTGGGCTCTGCCTTTGCCCATTATAGTTTAGTTGTAAATATTCTACTGGTAGGAGCGATATTCAGCGCTTTTTACTTCTCCCGATTTGCCATCCGGTACTTTTCCATGGGAATGGCAGGATTCTTGTCGATTTATATTTCGTCGATTCTGCAGCTTGATGTGACTCACCTTTCATGGTTCTACATCGGGATAGTGATTGGTGTCGTGTACGCTTTTCTTTATAACTTCATTATCTTTAAAGGTTCGGTTCATGTGTTAAGAAGGAGCATGCGTTCATTTCATATTCAATCCAACTTGACATTTACGATTTTAATGAAGATGATCGAGGATCCGGACACGAGTAGTAAACGGAGGAAGCTTCTCAATCGAAATGTTCGAAGGCTGAATGAGTATGCAAGAATCGTAGCCAGTGATATCAATGAGAATGATTTGAAGAAGCTTTGGCCTGGTATCGAACCTTCGCAATTGCGTCTCTATGTTTTTGATACAGAGATGTTGATTCAGACGTTAACCGATTCTTTGAAGCGGCTCAAGGAGTTGGATGCCTTAGAGGTTACTGAGCTTAGACGCTTGTTGGTCTGGGTTCTCCGCTCGCTCCGTGATGCAGAAGTACTGGCCCAGGATTATGATCCCCGTTCCCTTGAAGAAGCGGAAATGGCCATTCAGGCCCTTCGTCTTCTTTTGTCAGAGGTGTTGAATCAAGAAGAAAAGCCTAAGGGCTGGGTGTACCTTCTAAGGCGTATCGAGTCCATTGCCAATCATGTACTGGAAGCAGCCATCACCATTCAAGAATCACTGAAGGTTTCAAATAGCAAGGAAACGAACATAGAGAATAAGGACGAGTCTCTTGATGAGGAAAAAGAGGATAAGCCTGAAGAGGAGATAAAGAGTTTAAAACCTTCTACTCGTAAGGCGATTCAAGCGCTTGTAGCCGGTACGTTAGCGATTATTGTAGGGGAGTTGATTGCTCCAGCACAACCCTACTGGGTACTGTTAACTACTTTCATTATTCAAATTGGTACAGAGTCAGTAGGTAGAACGTATATGAAGGCCTTTCAACGTTCGGTCGGAACGGTGATCGGGGCCATTCTTGGATTCGGGGCTGCAAAGCTCGTTTCAGGAAATTCTGAGCTTGAAGTTTTCCTCTTGTTTGTCGTTCTGTTTCTGGCCTTCTATCTTTTCACGGTTTCGTATACTCTCATGAGCTTGTTCATTACGATGCTCATCGCGTTTATGTATGACCTGCTCCTGGGCGGAATCAGTATGCAGCTGATGGGGGCACGGGTCATTGATACAATTGCTGGAGCGGTGATTGCCCTCACTGTCTCGGCATTTGTATTTCCAAAGAAAACGAAAGACAAGGTGGCAGATGCCTTTGATGATTTTCTTGAAGAGCTTGGAGGATATGTTTCTTCCTATATAAAAACCTTTACGAATATTGAAGACAAACCATTAACAGATCAAGCTTTCGATTTGGATCAGTTGCTTCAGGGAATTAAGGATGAGGCGCAATCGCTTTTACAAAGACCTGGTGCCGTGACAAGGTCGGGAATCGGTCGTTGGATCACAGTGGTGACAGCCATAAACTATTATGCGAAGCATCTGCTGGCTTCGTCTAATAGAAAAGTACCTACAAAGGTTTCGGAAGAACTATCCAGTGTTTTTCACCAGACAGAGGAAAAAATTACTCATAACATAGAAACACTTCGACAATTATTAAAAGAAAATGAGGGCAGCCGTGTGTTGTGGAGCTTAGGTCAGGAGAGGGAGAAAATCGAAACCCTGGCACCGAGCTGGAAGAAATCACAGGTGGATCTGATTCATCACCTCTACTATGTGTGGAGAATCAATCAATCAATTATAGCACTTGGAGAGGAATTGGGTGCTGAGGTGAAGGAAACTCAAACAAAAGGGTAAAGTGCAATTCGCTTTACCCTTTTATTTATTGCGCTAATTCCACCTGGTATATGAATAAAATTATGTTGCAGATATTCATTTTAGATAACTTCTTGTCAGAAATTGTTTTAACCCATCATTCTTCGGGAAAAGCATACCATCTAAATATCGTGAGGTGGAGGAAATGGCAGCCGAAAGCTTATTGCTAACAAAAGAAGATATGAAAAACCCTGAACTTGTTCCTCAATGGGTGATCGAAGAATATGAGAATTTTCACGAGGTTGTAACTGATCGAACGTTTCCTTGTTACTTCGGTATGACCGGAGAGAAAAAAGGAGAGCTTCGGTATTCGTATATCAGTCACGACAATTGGGAGCACCTGCCACAGACGATTCAAGAGTTTATCGACTTGTTCGATGTACCAGAAGGTGAGCGGCTGATTCGACACGGATTCTTTTTGTTTGTTGAACCGGAGGATGAGGAGAGGTCCGTCCCTCATTATCGTGAGTATTTCTGGAATATTCTGCAGTTTCTTCATGATGAGGATGAGGAGGCTTGGCCTGAGGATTACCCGGAGGATCCGGATCATCATTTGTGGGCGTTTTCATTTGCCGGGGAGCCGTTTTTCGTGTTTGGGAATGCTCCTGCTTATAAGCAGCGAAAGACGAGGGACCTTGGGAACAGCTTGGTATTAGGCTTTCAGCCGAGAAGGATCTTTGAAGGATTGGAAGGAACGTCAAAGGGTGGCATTATGTCCCGTGAGAAAGTTAGGGAGCGGGTTGAGAAGTGGGACGGCTTACCGAAGCATCCGAATATCAGTCATTATGGAGACCCTGAACACCGTGAATGGAAGCAATACTTCATTGGAGACGACGTAGAACCGATCGAGGGCAAATGCCCCTTTCATCATAAATAAGTGAAAGAGTGTCAGGACCAGCCTGACACTCTTTTCTTTAATATATATCGACATTCCCACTAGAGACGGAAACATTAATGTTGTATTTACCAGACCCTGCCACACCTGAAAGATCCCCATCTTCTCTTTTCTGATTCTGTAATGGCAGATTGCAGGAAATGTCTCCGCTGCTTGCTTTTCCGTTCAGTTTGAAGCTTGCGTCTTCCGGCAGATCCAGGTTGACACCTCCAGAGCTTACATCAAAATTCACATCACCGCTAAGAGTTTTCATCCCGACCGTTAGCTCCCCGGAAGATAAGTCACCTTCCAGTGGGCCTTTATAATTCGACAATTCCACATCTCCGGAGCTGATATCGACATTACCTTCTTTTGTTGAGAGGGCATTCACGACCAAGTCTCCAGAAGAACCATCATGTTCGAATACATTCGTCTCAAGGTTTTCAAGAATCATGTTTCCAGAACCCATCTCAACCGATAACTCATCGAGCTCCATTCGATTCGCAGCGGATTCTCCGGCAAATTGTAAGTTACCCGAACCAATCTCTATTTCCATGCTTCGATTATATTCTTTTGGAATGTATACAGTTACGTTTGATTTGCGGTTGAACCCTATCCATTCATACCATTTATGCTTTACAGCCACTTCAATGGTGTCACCCTTTTTAGCTAAAGTCAGCGCCCCTTTTCCTTCAATATCAACCTTGACTTCATTTTTGTCTGTAGGAATGACTTCTGTATCGCTGCCTTCCATTTTAAGATCGATGTGATCGATTTTGTCCGTTACCCCGATACGTTCCCCTGACTGACTTTCTTTAGCAAATAACGATGTATTGTCATTCAGGATGACGTATAGCGTACCAAGTGCAAGCAGTGCAATGATCACGGCAAAAGCATTTTTCATAACTATCCCTCGCTTTGATTTGTTTTTCCATTTTATAGTATTATTTTAATGCAGCTGCCGGTTCATCACAATGAGCCATAGGATTATTTTTGAATCAGACCAGAGGCCGAGTTCGTGCGGGTTATGTAATTGAAAAGACCGGCCTTTGATGACCGGTCCGAAGCTTTATTTCGCGATAAACATTTGCGTCCAATAAATTCCCTGGCTGGGATCCTTCGCCGTTCCAACACCAATATGAGTGACTTGCTTGTTTAAAATATTTTTACGATGACCGGGACTGTTCATCCATGCATTAACGACAGATTCAGGTGTTTTTTGTCCAACAGCAATGTTTTCAGCTGCCGTGGAGTAATCCACCCCGAAGTTCTCCATCATTTCAAAAGGGGATCCATACGTTGGAGACGTATGAGAGAAATAGTCATTTTCCTTCATGTCCTCTGATTTCATCTCCGCCACATTCGCTAACTCTCCATCCATCTTCAAGGCACCAAGTCCATTTTTCTTACGTTCCTGGTTGGTTAAATCAACGACCTGCTTCATAAATCCACTAGCATCGGATGCCTGTGCATCCTGTTTGGGTTGACCCTCTGTAGGTGGTTCCGGTTGTGCCGTATTCGGTTCTTGTGCAGGCTGATTCGGCTGACGGGCTTCTTCATTACCTGGCGCATTTTCCTCACCGGGGTCTAAGTGGGTAAATTCGCGTAAGTCACCATTTGGGTCTATCGGAGCCATGAAACGGTGAAGGGGAGTTTGGCTTCCTTGCATTCCATCCATCCGATCTCTGCCGTCGTTATCATAGGTAACAGGATCGTAATTCACGTTTTGTGTATCCATCAGGTTATCGTTTGCATCGTTATTGTTACAGGCAGTCATCAGCATAAACGGGATGACGGCACAGGCTGTTATGGAAAAAAATCGTTTTTTCATGTCAGATCCTCCAATATTTTTAATTGCCTTTTATAAGTAGGCATTTAACAGTCTTTAATATGTACTTTCTACGTGTTCTTTACACTGTTAATAATAGGGTTTGCTTCTTTGTTAAAGAGGGTTTTGTGATTTGAACCCGAATAGTATGGATAAGAATTAAAGGAGGTTTTCCATCAATGGAACGAAAGCGATTACGGGAAATGGGAGTCGGTATCGGTTCTTTTTCAAGTGGGAAGTATAACAGCATTACCGATATTGAGGGAGTGAAGGTCGGGCATAAAACCCTTCACTATGAGCATGAAGGTAACGTGGTACGAACGGGTGTAACGGCGATTTTACCTCATGATGGCAATCTGTTTCGTGATAAGCTATGCGCGGGTTGTCATGTGATAAATGGCTTTGGAAAAACAGTCGGGACGATTCAAATCGAGGAGCTGGGTGTCCTTGAAAGTCCCATTCTCTTGACGAATACTCTTTCAGTTGGGGATGTGTTAAAAGGGACGGTTCAATATATGCTGGACGAAACACCTGAAATCGGAGACACAACGGGGACAGTAAATGTCATTGTGGGAGAATGCAATGATGGGTTTCTTAATGATATCCGCGGTCTTCATGTAAAGCCTGAAGATGCCAGGGAAGCAATTCTTCATGCACAATCCGGACCTGTAGAAGAAGGCTGTGTAGGAGCGGGAACGGGAATGCTTTGTTTAGGGTATAAAGGTGGTATAGGGACGAGCTCCAGGGAGTGTGCCTTTGGAGATGAGAAGTATACGGTGGGAGCCCTGGTGTTAACGAATTTTGGTCAGAGGAAAGATCTAAGGTTACCTATCCTAAACGCTTTGGAGGATCATAATACACCGGATGGATCAATCATGATGATCCTGGCGACGGACGCACCTCTAAATGAAAGACAGCTTAAACGACTGGCGAAACGTGCTTCATTCGGCCTTTCAAGAACGGGTTCGTATGCAGCCCATGGGAGTGGTGATGTTGTACTTGCGTTTTCTACAGCTCACCGCATTCCACATCAGCCTTCCAGTGATAACACGATTCCTTACGTTTTCATTAAAGAAGACGGACCGATCATCTCTACTCTATTTGAAATGGCAGTGGATAGTGTAGAAGAAGCCATATGGAACTCTCTCTGTAAAGCGGAAACCACAACGGGCAGGAATGGACGGAAGGTGGAAGCGATACCTTTAGATTTGGTTTATGGACTGACGAAATAAGACCTGAACCTTTATTCGTTACCTCTTTAGTATTTTTTCTTTAATGGAAATTTATTTAACCATCCATTAAATGGGGTATACCATACATATGCGTGAATTATTTGGTTGAAGGAAGTGACAGTCATGAATTATACCCCTATGCCTCTTTCGTTTTTCCAACAGCCCACTTTGGAACTTGCAAAGTCTTTGTTGGGATGTGTGTTAGTGAAAGAGACGGAGGAGGGAGAAGCTTCAGGTTATATTGTGGAAACGGAAGCGTATTTAGGGCCAGAGGATCGGGCGGCTCACAGCTATGGGAATAGACGGACGAAGCGGACGGAAGTCATGTTTCATGAAGCCGGCAGAATCTATACATATGTTATGCATACTCACTGCCTGGTCAATGTAGTGAGTGGGGAAAAAGAAAAACCCGAAGCGATTCTCATTAGAGCGGTCGAACCCCTTGATGGCTTGGAGCTAATGGAAAGAAGACGATCAGGTCATGTGAAAAAAAATTGGACAAATGGCCCGGGAAAACTGACAAAAGCGTTGGGCATTACCATGGAGGATTACGGAGGCAGCTTTCTGGAACCCCCTCTCATCATTTCAAAGGGATACCAGCCTGAAGAGATTATGGAAGGAAAACGAATTGGGATTGATAACACAGGGAAAGCCAGAGATTATCCGTGGAGGTTCTGGGTAAAGGACAATCCTTATGTATCAAGATGATCATTTTTGAGAATTTTCTAATAATCAATTAAAAAATAACCCATAAGTACTATGTTTGTGGTATATTTTTCTTATGAGAAAAATCATATACTGACAATTCGAATGGGAGCTTTGAACCTAAATGATAGATGGGCGCTTACATTTAGGGGAGCTAGTAGCGCAACCGACCACATACGAACGTAGGAATACGTTTTTGTGTGGTTTTTTTATAATCTATAGAGAGTATAGGGGTCCTATGAACATCTTTACTATTTTTCAAAACGACTATATTTATCATGATTTTCAGCCCTTATATGAAATGGGCAAGCATCAAACCCTCTATGCATATGAGGGCCTGTTACGAAACAAGTATAACGAAAATCCCGAAAATGTTTTTCAGTCTGCGATAAAAGCGAATATCTTGTATAAGCTTGATACCTTATCCATTTCAAAAGCTCTTGAAAGTTTTTCAGAGAATGGACTGAAGAACTGTAAGTTATTTCTTAATATTTATATCACAACGATTCTTCACCCAAGCTTTCATACCTATTTTTATGATCTCATGAAGAAACATCCTGACATATTAGGGCGTCTCGTTCTGGAGATTAATGAGTCGAGTGCTGAGGAGCTGTGGCAGAATCCAATATTAAAAGAGTCTCTCAAAGAACTTAAGCAATATGGTGTTTGGTATGCGATTGATGACTTCGGGCAAGGCACTTCCTCCATCAAGAAATCTATTGAATATGAACCTGAAATCATTAAGATGGATCGCTATTTTGCTTTGAACCTGGCTCGAGACTATAAGAAACAACGATTCCTTTCCTTTTTCAATCAATTCTACGGTAAGGATACGTTAATTGTGTTAGAAGGCATTGAAACCAAACAGGATATGCAAGTGGCAAAGGACATTGGGATTACAATAGGGCAAGGCTTTTATCTGGGAAGGCCGAGTCGGTTATTGGCTTAAATGAGAATGGTGACTCTGAAATACAGGAGTCACCTTTTTTCGAGGATATCTGACGTATTATTATCCGAATTAAAATAAAATTGAAAATATTTAACGATTCCATTAAACTGAGGAAAAAGAGAAAAAAGGGGATCATGGTATGAGGCTTCTCACATTTCCGCTGAAATTTATGTTCTATTATATTCTCGGGTTAATTGGTATTTTGGCCGTGAGTATTGCTCCTGAAGTATTTAAGGAGAGGGGTCTGTACAACTTTGTCGGTTTCTTGGAAGAGTTTTATAAGTTTGTTTTTGTTTTTTTAGACGGTGAAAATTGGAGCTATTCATATAAAGGGATAACCGTCGATTTTCTGGACATGCTTTGGGGTCCTTATCTGTATTCTTTACAGATTATCGGTGGAGCTTTAGGCTTGGGTCTGGGAATAGCATTCATCCTTACCATCTTCACAGTGTTTTTGCCCCGGTGGGTTACGTCTTCTCTAAAGAAAGTATTAAACCTCTTTGAGACGGTGCCTGACTTAATGTTTGCGTTTATGCTCCAGCTTCTCATTGTCTATGTTATTAAATATTTTGGCTTTGAATTGATGAATTTCACGGAGTATGGGGATGAAAAGATCTTCCTTGCACCAATCATTACATTATCGATTATTCCCATGATCTCTTTCTTTCGTATTCTCCTTTTTATTACGGAAGAAGAAATGCTAAAGCCACATATAGAGTTTGCCCAAAGTAAAGGCATGTCGAAAGGGAGGATCCTTTTTGCTCACATATTGAAAAATATTTCTCCCAGCCTGTTTTATCATGGAAAGCTGATCATATGGGGGATGCTGTCGAGCTTATTCATCATTGAAACGATTTTCAATATGAGAGGAATCACGTATTATATCGTCCAAGACTTCAGACCAATGGTCATAGCCATCTCACTGATTATGATATACACGCCTTTTTTTGTAGTGTATCAAGGTGTATATCTATGGATTAATCGGGAGGGAAGCGTCGACCACACCAAATATAAAAAGGAAAAAATGAAGTGGAAAGAATGGAAGATATGGAGCTGGCTTTCTACTATAAGACGGCTTTGGTGGCAGCATATGCATAATGGGAAGTTTGCCATCGGGTTTAGTGTCATCTTTCTCTTGATTGCTGTCAGCTTCCTTTATCCAATGATGAAAGAAGATCCGATTAAACAAATTCAGTTTATGAAGAACGATGAGGGACGAATCATCAGTGCACCTCCACATAAGCCATTTGGAGAGATGATCTTAGGATCGGATTTCTTCGGGTATAGCATCCTCGATCAACTGATCGTCGGGGCAAAGTATACCCTCTTATTTGCATTGGTTGTCGCTTCTTTAAGGGTGATAGGTGGATTCTATCTTGGAATAGCCTATCATTTTCACTTAAAAGAAAACAGAAAAAATTGGCTTGATCGTATGGTGGATTCCATTCATTTTCTTCCTTTAAGTCTCATTGCGTATCTTCTATTAAGGCCAGTGCTTTGGGGATTGCCCGTTTTAGGGTGGGATCACTCCATCTTTGAAAGACTCGTTTTTGAAGCTGTCGTGTTAACGATTCTTGTCCTCCCGTTAACGACGGTTTTAATAGGGAATGAACTGAGGTTATTAGGAAAACAGGATTTTGTTCTTTCGGCTAAGCTCTTAGGGGGAAGCAATAAGCATTTGCTGTGGACGCATCTATTCCCTCATCTGGCACCAAGATTATTCATTATATGGGGGCAGCAGTTTATCCAAACGCTTCTCATTCTTGTCCATCTGGGATTGTTTCATCTGTTCTTAGGAGGAACGATCATCACAGGAGGTCTGGTACCCGACCCTCCGAAATCAGGAACATTTGAATGGTCAGGTCTGATCAGTTCCACTAAAGATTCCTTAATGACAGGAAAGTACTGGATTGTCATCGCTCCATTAGCAGCCTTTATGATTGCCATCATTGCCATGCAGTTGATTGTGCAAGGAGTGAAGGAAATCCAGCAAACAAAGGTAGGGGTCCTGGTGAACAACACCCCGATTAAGACCAACCATAGGCTGGTCAAGAAGAAAACCTACCGTCCAGTGACGGAAGACTTCCATTTGGTTCGACAACAATCCTTTAAGGGATAAAGGGGAGATAGAAGGTGAGTAGAAAGAGTCCTAAATTACCACTAACCGATGAGGAAAGATCGGCACTTCGTAAAGAAAAGATCAGACTGGGAGACATCTTCGAACTGTCTCCCAATGTTTTAAGTGAAAAACTAAACATTTCTATGGCTAGAGCCCGGTACTTAGTCGGCATGTCCATTTTCCAACGAATTCCGTCGATCGGACCAAATATGGCGCATAATGTGGTTGAAGATCTTGGTTTTCATTCTTACGAAGACATAAAGAATGAAAAAGGGGAAGACCTCATTATAGACTTAGAAAAGAAGTACGGCGTTTGGATGGACCCATGCGTGGAAGACTCCCTCAGGTGCGTCGTCCACCACGCAAACAACCCAACTTCCACCAAAAACTGGTGGGACTTCACCACCCAAAGAAAAAACTACCGCCAAACCCAGGGCTACCCCAGCAACCGACCCACCAAAGGCTGGGATGAGGGACGGACCTCATAAACCAAAAGGCAGGAAGCCAGAATCAGCTTCCTGCCTTTTTATTTACGCTCTCTTCAGGGACGGACCTCTTTCGTATATACTCCTCAAAATGGACATGATAAGGGAAAAGGAGTGATGAAAGTGAGAAGCCTGTTCATCTGTTTACTATTGCCGATCTTTTTTCATGCTTCATCTTCTGCAAGAAATATCCTGCCCCTTCCAGCTCATCATAATGAACTCGCAATCGTTATTGATGATTTAGGAAACGACATGAAGGGAACAGAAGAAATCCTGAAATTACCCGTCACCTTGACGATTGCAGTTATGCCCTTTCTGCCAACAACAAGGAAAGATGCTGAAAAGGCACATGGGCTGGGCCATGAGGTCATCGTCCATCTACCAATGGAACCGATGTCCGGGAAAGCAAGCTGGCTTGGACCAGGGGCAATCACCACTTCGCTTTCAAATGACGAAATCCGGAAAAGAGTAGAAAAGGCGATTGAAGAGGTTCCCTATGCCGTAGGAGTCAATCACCATATGGGATCAAGGGCCACAGCCAATGAGAGGGTCATGAGGATCGTATTAGCAGTATGCAAGGAAAAGGGATTATTTTATTTGGATAGTAAAACAACGGGAAAGAGTGTCATTCCAAAGCTTGCAAAAGAATTGGACGTCCCCTATCTTGAAAACGAATTATTCTTTGATGATGTCTATACCATCCAGCATATCGGAAAGCAAGCCAAGCTTCTGTCTAAAGAATTAGACAGTGACACTTCCACCATTGCCATAGGTCATGTCGGGGTCACAGGAATCAAGGTCGCCACCATGCTTCAAGAGTTTCTTCCTCTTTATGAGAAAAAAGCTTCCATTGTCCCATTGTCAGATTTAATACCTGAATATCATTTGATTGATGAGAGCATGCCTTGATGGTGTGCTTTTTATTTGTAAATCTTCTGTTAAAATGAGACATATTTTTTTGTGAAAAGAAGACCCTCCCTTATAATCAGAAGGTAAGAAGGAGATGATTCCATATGGATTATGCAATTGTGACGGGAGCAACAAGAGGCTTAGGTGAATCGATCGCCAAGCTATTTATCGAAAAGGGCATAGGTTTGATCAATGTTTCCAGATCAGATAATGAAAGACTGCATAAGCTTGCCGGGGAAAAAGGGGTATCGTATGACTTCATTCCATGCGATCTTGCACAATCAGGAGAAACAGAAGAGGCCTTCCGTGAAGTGGGAACAAAAGTATTTGGATATCAACCCGAGAGAGTCTATGTTGTTCAAAATGCCGGTGTGGTGACACCAATCAACCCGTCTGGTGAGGTAGAAAACGAAGCCCTTGAAACGAGTGTGCATGTGAATTTACTATCACCGATGATTGCTACCAATGAGATGTTAAGAGCAGCCCGGGATTCTGACACAAAGATGATCATGATTAACATCAGCTCAGGAGCAGGAAGTCGTCCTGTTCACGGATGGAGTACGTACTGCGCAACCAAAGCAGGCGTGAACATGTTGACGGAAACCGTAAGCTTAGAGCTTTCTAAAAAGCATAGCCGACATCAAGTGATTGCCTTCAGCCCGGGGGTCATGGATACGGACATGCAAGGAGAGATCCGTTCCTCTTCTAAAGAATCCTTTGCCGATGTCGAATCCTTTCAGCGCTACAAAGAGGAAGGAATGCTTCGCGAAACGGATACGGTCGCAAATGCACTGGTTAAACTTGTAACAGAAAGCGAAATTGAAAGTGGTAAGTTGTATCATGTAAATGATCTGTTATAAAAAGAAAGCAGATTCCTGGGAGGGGATTTGCTTTTTGAATTTTGAAAACCCGTGGTTATAAACAATAATGAATAGTGGTATTCACAATTTGGCACAATAAACTGCGAAAGTGGCACAACAAAGCCAAAAAGTGACACAAGTTTCCTCGAAAGTGGCACAACAAAAAAATACATTGCCCTACAATTGAGGTATGACGGGCAAAATTGAGGTTTTTTTTAAGGGAGTGTATTGATTAAGTGGATTATTTTTAACAAATACCACAAAAAAGTCCAAGTTTAATAAAAATCAAAGAAAATTTGCCGAAATTTTGAATTCGTATGCTATATGTTGCTTTCGTTAATCAACATTTCATGAAAACCCTCTTATCTCAAAAAAAGACAAACCCCTAAGGATTTGTCTCTCTACTATCACCTACTAAGATCGAACCGGGTTCGCTTCAGGTGCTGATTTACGTGTGAATTTCGGTAGTGCAAATCGAATGGCAATCAGACCGCAAACAGCAATCAAGATCGGGTAGAAGGCATATGGGATGATGCTGATCGGTGAAATGCCTGCGACTTCAGCCACTAACAGGGCCTGTGCTCCATAAGGGATCAACCCTTGAATCGAACAAGAAAAAATATCAAGGATGCTGGCTGATTTACGGGCGTCCACTCCATAATTTTCACTAATCGACTTAGCAAGTGGACCGGCAATAATAATCGAAATCGTGTTGTTTGCTGTGCAAAGGTTAGTAGAACTCACTAATCCTGCAGTAGCAAGCTGTGCTCCCTGAGGAGACTTGATTTTACGTGTTGCGTGATAAAGTAAAGCCTGAATCCCGCCGTTATGACGGATGAGTTCGACAACCCCGCCGATCAGTACGGAAAGTATCACAATCTCTGCCATTCCTGTCATTCCATCGGCCACACTGCCGAAATAACTGGATGGAGTAAAGCTTCCATCTATGAATCCAATGCTTCCAGCTAAAACAATTCCGCCGAACAAAACGACAAACACATTTAATCCTGCAAGAGCACCGACGATAACTCCTAGGTAAGGCAGAATTTTAATCCAATTAAAGCTTTCTGCTCCGACAGTTGCTTGATTCCCCATAGTAAGAACAAGGAGAATTACCATTGTCACGATCGCGGCAGGTAATACAATGAAGAAGTTGACTTTAAATTTATCTTTCATTTCCGTTTTCTGTGTACGAACAGCTGCAATGGTCGTATCTGAGATGAATGATAAGTTATCTCCGAACATCGCTCCTCCAATAACTGTCGCCATGGCAAGGGGCATAGATATATCTGTACCTGAACTAATCCCTACACCAATTGGCGCAAGTGCTGCGATCGTTCCCATGGATGTACCCATTGATAACGAAATGAAAGCCGCGATAATAAATAATCCAACGATAATCAAGTTACCGGGCAGCACGGAAAGGGCAAAGTTTACGGTTGAATCAACGGCCCCCATCTTTTCAGCCACTCCGGAAAATGCTCCTGCTAACAGGAAGATAAAGACCATGATCATGATATCAGGGTGACCGGCTCCTTTAGCGAAACGCTCAATCTTAGCCGTTAAAGTCTCTTTCCGGTTCATCAACAAACCTACAACGGATGCAATGATAATTGATACTAATACAGGAAAGGCATAAAAGTCTCCTGAAATGATGCCTGCTCCAAGGAACAGAGAAACAAATATGATCAAAGGCAGTAACGCCAATAGATTTCCTCTTTCTTGATTCATTCCTAACTCTCCTTTGTCGTCCAATTTACTAAATTACAAAAAACCTCTTCCGGAATAAGAAGAGGTTTCAAAAGAAAGAAACACTCCTCTTATCTTTCAAGCATTCGCTTGCTGGATGTGGCACAGCACTCAATATGAGTCCGCTGCCGAGACATCGCAGGGCCAGTCCCTCCGTCTCTCTGGATAAGAAGAATATCGTATTTAGTTGATTTAAAATGTACTTCCATACTTTAAAGGGTTTACTCGAAAAAGTCAAACGGGAAATTTTTCTGTTTGCTTGATATGGACACCGGTCAATTTCCTCCCTTATCAGCAACAAAAGCATGACTTTATCCATAATAAGGCATAAACTCATAGACAATTGAACGTTCAAGGTCTACTATAAGGAAGACAAAAAACATCTTGGAGGATACGGTAGTGGAAAGAACTGTACGAAATCAAATTTTCACATTACAAGGATTTTATTTATTAACGTTCTTCGGTGTTGGGAGTTTATATCCCTTACTCAGTGTGTATTTGAGCGAAAGCGTGGGGTTAAATGGTTATCAGATTGGAACGATTATGTCTGTAGGTCCCATCATGATGATTTTCTTCCAGCCTATTTGGGGAATGGTCAGTGACACGACCAATCGTCCCACCGTGGTTCTTGGTTTAACCTCTTTAGTAGCGGGAATCTTTGCACTCGGTTACTTGTTTATGGAATTTTACTATGGCCTGCTTATCGTGGCCATTCTAGTTGCCATTTTCCAAAGTGCAATCATTCCCGTTTCCGATAGTATCAGCTTGAAGTATACAAGTAAGGTCCGGTATAACTATGGAAATATCCGTCTATTCGGATCATTGGGCTTTGGTATAGCAGTCTTTATGATGGGAAGACTTTCAGAAGGATTTATCGGGCCAACCATCATTTTTTACTCTTTCTTTATCTGTTTAGTCCTATCCGGATTCCTTTCTTTCCGGTTTCCGAAAGAGAGAGCGGCTGCAAAGCTTGATTTAAAGGCAGGGATGAAGGAATTATTCACTATGAAAAAGTTCCTTATCTTTTTAGCGGTCACATTCTTAGTGTTCGGGCCGAATTTAGCAAACAATGTGTATTTCGGATTATTTGTTGAAGATTCAGGCGGCACGTATGCGGGGATTGGTCTTGCGTTCCTGATTGCAGTGTTATCGGAGGTTCCCTTTATGAGAATCGCCGGTGGATGGATTGATAAGTTCGGACTCTTGACAGTCGCTGCCTTGGCAGGTGCTGCATCCATGCTCCGCTGGCTCTTTTACTTTACAGAACCAAGTTTATGGCTTGTCTATTCATCGGCTGTCATGCAAGGACTTGCCATTGGCTTGTTCATTCCAGCCGGATTGCGATACATTAAAGAAATCACGCCTTCCCACATTACAGCAACCGCCGTTACGGTATATTCAGCAATCGGTAACGGTCTGGGGAATTGGTTCAGTACCTTTGTTGGCGGCTTTATCTATGAAACGTACTCCATTTACACAGTGTACTTATTTTTCGCAGTCCTATCCCTATTAGGTATTTTCCTTTGCTTCGTTCTCATGAAGGAAGAAAAGAAGAATGCACTCGCTTATTAATACATCAAGGCGCCTGTAGAGAACAAATTCTCTACAGGCGTTTTTTGTAAACAAATGCAGAAAGGAAGGATTTGCCTTTAATGGTAGCCAATAGATATAATGAGGGAGAAAGAAGAAGCAAACAAAAAAGTTTTTTTAAAAGGTTTTGGCAAACATGAATTGTGGTAGAAGAAGGATAAGTATTCATTGATTATTATATAAATACCAGTTAGAATGATATTATTAGAAAATTCTTTCAATTAAATAAACTAGAAAATTACATTATTTAAAAAGGGGATATTAAAATGGAAAATACATTTGTGTACTCAAAAGATAATGCAAACCTTGGAGATACCGTTCAGTTCCAAAGAAAGAAACATGTAATCAATGGCGTGGTTACTACCCTTAGAGAAAATACGGTCATTGTCAAAATGGACAGGGATGTTGCGAAGAAGCTGGATTTACCTGACGATCAAACCGTTGTGTCACATAAAAACTATGTCGTCATAGAACGCACAGAAAATGGCACACAACCTGTATTTGTATATGATGGGTGGAATAGCGCATTAAAAGCTTAAGTTCCAACATAAAAAATAAAAGACCCTGAAACGCCTACCATTAATATGGATTAGACGTATCAAGGTCTTTTTATGTGGAGTCTGACACTCTCAGCTACAATCAGATTAATTTAATTTAGCTGCATATTCCTTCACCATTTCAATTGTGACAAGCTTTCTCTGTGGAACGACACCTTGACGGGCAAGGATATTGATTTCATTTGTTACATGATTAATGGCATCCGTTGTAAACAGCTGATCATTCAAACAAAGCTGAACGGCTTCATCGATTGCTCTTTCTCTACGCTCATCCAATATCATAAATTGTTGTACCAGTTGATTTTGCTTACTTGAATGCTTTGTAATATCTTTATGTACACTCATGATTTCATCCCTCTCTATCAATTACGCATTATATCATCTATTATGCCTTCTTCCAGGCACTCATGGCAATGTCTTAGAATATCATTTCTACAAGATAGGGGACAGTAGCCTTGAAATTGATTCTTTCACTTTGATCTTCATGGGTCTTTCATTATACTCTTCCATGGATAATTCTCTACTCTGCTCCATATCTTTCCTGAATACAGCGCTCAGACTTTCAGAGATGGTTTGATCATATAAAAAGGCATTTACCTCAAAGTTAAGGCGAAAGCTTCGTACATCAATATTTGCCGTTCCGACAGAAGAAATGGTTTCATCCACTACAATGGTTTTGGCATGAATAAAGCCGTTATCATAAATATAAATTTTCACGCCTGCCTTCAGTAACTCACCAATGTATGAATAGGTCGCCCAATACACAAATAAATGGTCCGGTTTGTTCGGAATCATAATACGGACATCGACTCCTGTAAGAGCAGCAATTCTCAACGAATCCAGCAGACTGACGTCAGGTATGAAATAAGGAGTTTGAATATAGATGGATCGTTTGGCAGTTGAAATCATTTTAATATAACCGTTTTTAATTTGCTCCCATTCAGAGTCGGGGCCACATGTCACAATCTGTACTCCGGCATGACCAGTAAAGGAAGGCTGTGGGAAATATCGTGAATCGTAAGCAATCTTTTTTGAACGGCTGGCTTGATTCCAATCCAGAATAAACCGGGTTTGCATGGCAAGTGTTGAGCTCCCTACGATCCTCAAGTGAGTATCACGCCAATAACCGAACTTAGGATTCAAGCCCAGGTATTCATCTCCAATATTAAATCCGCCTACATAACCGACTTTCCCGTCAATAATCACGAGCTTTCGGTGGTTACGATAGTTTAGGCGGAGGTTGATAAAGGGAATTTTGGAAGGGAAAAACACGTCCACTTCCCCTCCGGCTGCAAGAAGTTCTTTAAAGAAGCTTCTTCTTGTCCGCCGAGATCCCATTTCATCATACAGAACCCTGACCTTTACGCCTTGCTTTGCTTTCTCAGTAAGCTTCTCCAGGATCCGCTTGCCTAAGTGATCTCTCTTAAAGATATAATATTGAATATGAATATGATCCTGTGCTGCGTCCATGTCTGTCAATAAGGACTCGAATTTGTCCTCCCCATGGGTGAACAATTGTACTTCGTTATCCTGGGTCAAAAGAGCTTCATTATTCATAAGGTGCATATAAATAAGGTCCTGATAGCGGGAGGACGTTTCATTTTTAAATGGGAATCGGTGTTCTTTCAGGGAGTGGATCTGCCTTTGAATCAAATCTTCAATGCCGATTTTCTTCATATCTTCCCAGTCGAATAACCGCTTTCTGCTTAAGTTCTGACCGAAGATTAAATAAAGAATAAATCCGAGAAGGGGAATGAAAAACAGAACCATAAGCCATGCCCAGGTCGCACTGGCATCTTTTCGTTCAAGGAAAATGATGACACCAGCGAGGACTAAGTTAAGAACAAATAAAACCCCTAAAAGAGTAGATAGGATACTCATAGTATGTAAGGCTCCTTTAACTAGCTTTCTATAAGTAGTATACCTGAGATTGGAATAGAAAAAAATGACAAAGAAAAACAGAGCAGGCTGAAAGCTATCCGAACAATTATTTTTTATTAATGATACACGGACCGGAATTTAGGGTTCACAAAAAAACGGATCACTGACTGATGGTCAGTGATCCGTTTTACATAAATTATAATGTCCTGCTTACCCATTCGGCAATCCAGGCACAGGCAACGGCGGCATAAGTCCCAACCACGTTACCTAATATCCCCATCAATAAACCTACAGGGGCAAGAGAAGGCTGGAATACAGAGGCTACAACAGGAGCCGAGCTTGTTCCGCCGATGTTTCCTTGAGATCCTACAGCTACGAAGAACAGAGGAGCTCGTAGTAAGCGTGCCACTAAGAAAATGATGATCACATGAATGGCTAACCATACAATCCCCATTGCTACGTATTGGGGGGAATCCCATACATAAGCAAGATCGGCTTTTGCTCCGATCGTTGCAAGCAGGAGATAAATTCCTGCGTATCCGATTTTACTTGCACCGTAGTTCTCAAGGGTACGAATCTTAGTAAAGGAGAAGATGATCCCGACTGCAGAAATGATCATAATTGTCCACGTTCCAGCAGAAAGAACATTTGAGACCGGTAACGTTTCTGAGAACTTTCGTACAACGTAAGCTACACCGAATCCTAAGCCAATGATGGCAGCCAGGTAAGGAACCTCGATAGGCTTGGCATTTTTACGTTGAATTTCTCCCATATCCTCATTTACCTTACGAATGATCGAGTTATCCGCTTTGTTCCATTTATCGAATTTATGTTGGAATCCTGCCAGGGCAATCATGATTCCCATCCAGCTATATCCGACAACGGTATCGACGACAATAATAGGCGAAAGGATTTCTTTCGGTGTACCAGTTGCTTCAATCATGGCTGCCATATTGGCACTTCCGCCAATCCAGCTTCCGGCAAGTGCCGCAACGCCAGTCCATGCGTCTTCAGGAAGAAACGGTTGGAATATGGCTAAAGCGATGGGTCCTCCAATCACGACACCAAGAGTCCCGGCAAGGAACATCGTAATCGCTTTCGGACCAAGCTTTAATGTTGCGGGAACATTCGCAGAAAGAAGTAGCAATAATAATCCCACTGGTAATATGTAAGCTGATGTAAAGTCATATAAAGCCGACTGATCCGGGATGATTCCAAACGTTGTAGATAACATTGGAAGGAAATAAGTCCAGATTAATGGGGGAGCATAGTGAAAGAACTTCTGTAAGAAAGGATTCTTCGACTCTCCAAGAATGAACACAAGACCTACTAAGGCAGCTAAGTAAGAAAAGATTGCCATAGGTTCTTGAATAAAGATAGTGTCAAAACGCCACCACATAGTAAAACCTCCTTAAAAAATCAATAACAAGGTTTACTATAACATTGAAAACGGTTACTATTTAGAATTTTAATAAGTGCTAATCTTTGACCAATACTGAATAATAGAAGGGTCATACAAGTAACAGGGAGGAGTTACAGAGCCGTTTTCTCCATAAAAAAAGCCATAGGAGTCCATGGCAACATGTTGATTCTTCATATTAAGTAAAGAATGCTTGTGATGAGGATGTTTAATATAAATAGATCGGATAAGGATTAATAATAATTCCAGAATCCTAAAGCGAATAATAAAATACCCGTAATCATTGTAATACCAAATAACATAAATAAAAAATCAAGAATGCTGTCGGCGAAGACTCTTCTACGGTTTTCACTTTTAAAATGACGTACTTCCTTGCGATACGATCGTGCAGCACGACTCATAAAAACATCCTCCTCCATAAACATCATTTGTTTAACACATATTCGTCACAATACAAGAAAATCCTTCCTTAAAGTGAAAAATATGCCGACTTACCTATAACCAAGTCGAATGGAGGGACGGACCTTCTTTATATCTACAATACAAAATAAGAGGCTATGCAAAGATAGCCTCTTATTCGGATAAAGAAAGCTTAGAAGTGAGTACCTGTAGCCTTAGTTAGCGGAGGTGATTTTGTGAAATTCCGCTAAGGGCGCTTCCGGCACTTTGATCCGACTGCTGTTGTACTGCCAAATCTCCCAGAGCCAGCATCCCGACAAGCTGTCCGTTTTCCACGACAGGCAAACGACGGACTTGGTGTTGGGACATCAAAGCTGATGCTTCTTCAACCGAGGCATCCGGAGAGATTGTCACGACCTGCTGTGACATAACTTGAGAGACATTTCCCTGTGCACCCTGAGTCAGTCCACGAGTAGCAATATCACGGTCTGTTACCATACCGACAACTTGTCCGTTTTCAACAACGGGAACGGAACCAACATTTTTGGAACTCATTTTAGATGCGACGCTCTGAAGTGAGTCCTGATTTGAAGCGGCTTCCACATTTGTCGACATAATATCACGTACTTGCATGTAAATTCCCCCTTAATCAAATTGGCAGTACACCATTATTATTCAACAAATCCACTCAACTATTCTTAATGCGTTCAGCCATTATTTTCAAATGAGCGGGACTGACCTTTATAGAGTGCTTCTTGGATATCATTTAGTAATAAATACTTGAGTCCAATACGTCCTGTAAGATCCTCCTTTGGCATATCCCACTCCGATATGAGTAGGATTCGAAAATAGCCTTTTAAAATGTGTAAGTAGGGCAAAATAATCTAAGAAAAAGTGCGGAAATAGGATTATAGTTTCATTTTTAGGGAAAAGGAAAACCATTGACCATAAAGTGAAACTTTTCTTTAGAATAAACGTACAAATAGGTAACGACATTTTGTAAAAGAGGTGAATAACGTGGTAAAGGAGAACGATCGCTTAAAAAAAGTGATAACGAAATTGTCGAACGTTGGTGTTAATATTTCAAAAACGAAATCAAGACGTGAAATTCTTCATTCACTGAAGCAGTATCAGCCATTACCTAAGACGTTAACCCAAGACTATTAAACTGACTGCTCGAGAAACATTGGACAGACATATTCCCCCTTTTTTCACGATATACTAAGTAGTAGTGAAGAGGAGGGGTAGGTATGGAGAGAATGATGTTTGATTTACAAACATTAAAGGAAATCAGAAAGAAGGCAGATGAAATTTCATACTACTGTATGAGCCGAGATCAGCCAGATCCTCATCGTGTAAGCATGGCGTTAGATCAGGTGTGTCGTGCACTTGCTATGTTTGCAGAAACGGAAATTCATCGAATGGAGAATCACCATATTCCTTATGACCCCGAAAGTTATATTAAAGGTCGTGTTGGAATTGCCTATCGATCTGTTCTCCAAGTCCCGCAAGAAGATTCCAATACAGCATAGTAAAAGAGGTTGACCCAAGAATTCAAGGGCATCTAAGTCACGAACACATTATAGAAATAAATCAGAAACTCTGAAAGAATTAGGACTGGTCCTTTAAGGATGACATCACTCATCGTTTTGGGTCAGCCTCTTTTTATTTACTACTCTAAAAGTTAGGTGACGAGATTCATGACAATGTTTTCGGATATATTGTTGGTCTGTAATGGGAAGGCAGGTCAAGGAACGTTAGAAGTTCTGTTAAAGGATGCTGTGCCCCCTTTATTAGATATCTGTACGAACTTAATTATTCATAAAACGAAAGAGAAAGGCGATGCCGAAAGAATTTGTAAGGAAAGGGGTAATCAATATGAGCTGGTGGTCATTATGGGTGGTGACGGAACGATTCATGAGGCCATCAACGGATTGGCAGCCTTAGAAAAACGACCATTGGTAGGCATCCTCCCTGGAGGAACGTGTAATGATTTTGCACGCTCGTTACATATTCCCATGAATATTGGACAAGCTGTCCGACTCATCACCGATCGTCCTTTTGAAAAGGATATCGATATCGTCAAAGCGGACGAGCGGTATTTCAGCAATTTCTGGGGAACGGGGCTGGTCGCAGAGACGAGCGATAATATCGATGGGGGGTCAAAGAGTGTCCTTGGAAAACTGAGTTATTATATTAGTGCGTTTCAATCCATTCAGGAGGCCCCAATCTTAAATGTAAAGATAACAACGGAAAATGAGGTGATTGAAGAGGAAGTGGTGATGCTATTGGCCGCTAATGGACGTTCGATAGGCTCTAACCCACTGCCGAACTGCATTGATATGGAAGATGGGTTGATGGATATTTACGTCGTCAAGAAAAGCGGGTTTCCGTTATTAAAGGAATTTCTTGTTATCAAAAGTACAGGCAATATCAGCGAACAATATGACGATATTATTCATATTCAAGCAAGGGAAGCCCATATCGAACTTGGACAGAATGAAAAGCTTGATATGGATGGGGAATTATATGAAGGAACCAGGCAATCTCTTCAAGTGTTAAATAAGCATCTGCGATTTCTGGTTGGAATATCAGAATAAAAAGCGAGCAAGGGTGATTATTTGTCACCTTGCTCGCTTTTTCTATGATTATACAGTTTTCTTTCTCTTTTTTATAACCAAGTATACAAGATAAACGGCGATTAAGACGCCACCAGCACCAAGCGTAAGAAGTGTAAAGTTCTCTTCAATGAAAGGTTTTGCTTTAGCTCCGAGCGCTAAAATAATTGCACCTTCAAGGAAGAAACGAATTCCTCTTCCGATAATCGACCAGATCACAAGTACTCTGATCTTAACACCGGAAACCCCTGCGAAAATCGTGAAGATCTTATAAGGTACAGGTGTAAGTCCTGCGATTAAAAGAGCCATTGCTCCATATTTATTAAAGTATTCCTCTACCTTTTGAATCCTTTTTTCAGAGAAGAAATACACAAGGATCGGTCGTCCAAGTTTCTTACCAATCCACCAGCCAAGAAGGGCTCCGGTAACGGAAGCAATAGTCGTATAAAGTGCATACAGCAATGCGCTATCCGGATTGGCAATGGCTAATGGAATCAGTATTACATCAGGTGGTATAGGGAAAAATGATGAATCGGCGAATGAAACTAGAATCAGTCCCCATACACCATAATCCAGTAACCATGCTTCGAAAGCGTGAAGTAGTTCAGACATAAATTGAGTAATCTCCTTTATTGATCAAGCGTTATTTTCGATTTTAATGGAACATAAGAAAGTATATCACTTTTCACAAAAGGAGTCATGAATTATCCTGTATGGATGAAACGAATTCACGGAAGTTTTCTATTTATAACATTTAGCAAAGTTTGAATGAAAAAAGCTTTAAGCGAAATAATCTATTTCTCGGGAAATAGTGACAGAAATCTTATTGATTCTACATTTCTGAAGGAGACTTCATTCCTAATAATCGTAATCCTTCCGCGAGGACAGTCGAAACAGCATGAACCAATGCTAAACGGGAGGCCTGCTGGGAGTCTTCTGAAATGATTTTAGTTTTTCCGTAATAACGATTAAAGCTTTGTGCGGTATCGACTAAATATTTGGCAATGGTTGAAGGCGCATAGTGTTTCCACGCTTTCTCGACCATCTCCGGCAATAATCGTAACTGTTTAATCACTTCCCAGCTTTCAGCATCGTCAAGCCCCTCAAACGTCAATGGAAGGGATTCACCCGCTTTTCTCAGAATGGATTGAGCTCTGGCGTACGTGTATTGAATGTATGGACCTGTTTCACCTTCGAAGGTCAGCATATGTTCCAGGGAGAATTCAATATCGTTCACACGATCATTTTTCAAATCATGAAAGATAATGGCTCCAACCCCAACATCTTTCGCCACCTCTGAAGCATTTATTAAGTGAGGATTCTTCTGCTTAATATTTTCTTCAGCCATATGAATCGCTTCTTTGAGAACCTCTTGGAGTAAAATGACTCTGCCCTTTCTGGTGGACATCTTCTTTCCATCTTTCAAATAAAGTCCAAAGGGGATATGTTTCATATCATCCGCCCAGTTAAACCCGAGTTTCTTTAGTACTTCCATCACTTGTTTGAAATGAATGGTCTGTTCCTGACCAACAACATACAAAGCTTCATCAAAGTGATGCTGACGATGGCGATACAGTGCTGCAGCCAGGTCTCTCGTAGCATAAAGGGTAGCTCCGTCTGACTTCTTGATGAGGCAGGGGGGGAGATTTCCTTCTAAACGAACGACTTTCGCACCTTCAGAGGTTTCTAGAAGGTCATGATCCCGAAGCAATGTCACGACTTCATCCATTTTGTCATTGAAGAACGCTTCGCCATTATAGGAATCAAATTCCACTCCGAGCAACGAGTAAATCGTTTTAAAGGCATGAAGTGATTCCTCTTTAAACCATCTCCAAAGCTCCGTTACTTCCGGATCTCCGTCTTCTAATAGCTTAAAGGCTTTTCTTCCCTCTTTCTCAAGTGAAGGGTCCTTTTCTGCTTCCTCATGAAATTTTTTATATAAAATAAACAATTCAGCAATCGGGTTATCCTTCACTTTTTGTTGGTTTCCCCATTTATTGAATGCGACGATCAATTTCCCGAATTGTGTACCCCAATCACCGATATAATTGATTTTTTCTGTTGTATAGCCGCATTTTTCGGCAATGGTGGCGATGGAATTTCCAATGACTGTGGAGCGTAAATGTCCCATCGAAAATGGTTTCGCGATATTAGGGGAGGACATATCCAATACGATGGTCTTTTGATTTCCAAATTCATGACTTCCGTAATCCGCGCCATTCTCTAATATGGCTGAAACAATTTCCTTACCTGCTTTCACTCCATCAAATCGGATATTAACATAGGGACCAACTGCTTCCACTTTACTGAAAAAGGGAGAGGAGAGGGCATCGGCAATCTCACCTGCAATGACGTGTGGTGCTTTCTTCCATGATTTCGACAGCTGGAAGCACGGAAACGCCAGGTCTCCCAAATGAGAATGTTTTGGCGTTTCAATCAACTCGTAAAGATCATTCTTGTTCCAATCGGACAACACATTTGTGAGCGCATCGGCTACTATTAATTTTAAATCCATCATCAACACCTCCTGATAAAATCAAACACAAAAAAACCCGTCTCTATCCAACATAGAGACGAGTTTAGCTCGCGGTACCACTCTTATTCCCCAAAAAGGGCGCTCATTGTATAACGGGAGATCCCGGTTTTTCCCTACTAACTTCAAGAAAAACTTCTCAGAAGTGCGGTTCACCCCAGGCTTCACACCAGGCTTCCACCATCCCCGGTTCGCTTTCGATCCACGTCAGAATTACTCTCTTCATCTTCGAATATCGTATATAATTACTATCATTTTACACATTCTGGAGATGAATGCAACCTGTAATTAAGAATCTTCTGATGAGAACATATACGTTTTATGATGGAACCTCATACTGAATACAAGTCCCAGGGCCAGCATATTCCCCATAAGAGAGCTTCCCCCATAGCTGATAAAAGGAAGGGGGATCCCGGTAATCGGAAGTAATTGAATCGTCATTCCGATGTTCTGGAACACATGGAATGTAATCATACTGATAATCCCTGCGCATACATAGGCGTTGAACGGTTCTTTCGTGTCTAGAGCCGTTTTCGTCAGATGGTAAATCAACAAGAAGTATAAGCTGATCACGACACTTGCGCCAATAAATCCGTATTCCTCCCCGATCACACTGAAAATAAAGTCGGTATGATTTTCAGGGATATATACTTCTCCATCACTGTAGCCTTTCCCGAAGATCTGGCCGGAGCCAATGGCGTTAAGGGAGTTAATTAAGTGAAAACCTTCTAATTTTGCGTAGTTATAAGGATCTAACCAAGCATAAATACGTCCAAATTGATAAGGCTTTACATTTAAATATTTTTCAAGCAGCTCAGGAGCCCAAATCACAAGTGAAAGGATGATTCCCCCAAGCACTCCGATAGAAGCATATATCGGAACGATCAGCTTCCACGTAATACCTGAAACTAAGATGATTCCGGTCATGATGGCTAAAATGACAAGGGAAGTCCCTAAATCCGGCTGCTTCATAATAAAAGCAAGGGGAAGGAAAGTCGTCGCCCCGATTTTCACTAACAATTGAAAATCTGTCTGTAAGGTTTTACTTGGATTTAGCTCATGATGATTTGTAATGATTCGTGCAAGAACAAGAATTAAGAACGTCTTCATAAATTCTGAAGGCTGTATCGAACCAAGCGGTCCCAGCATGAACCAGCTTTTGGCTCCGTTTCTGTAAGGGGCGATGCTTTCCGGTGAGATGAGTAATACAAGCAGCAGGAAAATCCCTGCACCGTATATGTACCAGGCAAGTCGCTTATACTGATCGGAATCAAGGAATAAGGCTCCACCAATAATAATTCCACCTACGACATACCAAAAAGCCTGTCTTATCACAAAGTTTGTCCCATATTGACCTGAGGTCTGGGCACTGCTTATTCCCATAGCACTAACGATAAAAAACAACATTAATAAAAAGAGAAGACCCCAATCGATCTTGTCAGCAAATCGCTGGCGAGTTTCCATAATCAATTCACCTGAATTTCTAAAGATTTCACATTCCTAGTCTAATAGAAATGAAGGGAAATTTCTACTCATGACCTGATAAAATACGGAAGTTCTGTTGGGATGTGACAGGCATTAAACGACATTTGTCGAAATGAATTCAATGGTAAAGCCCATAGGAGTGGGATTCGAAAGGGGAAGAGTGAAAAGTAATACCATTTTTTACATAATTGTGATCATTATTGTCTTTAGAATATGAGAAGAAAGTGCCGTGCCCTTAAACGCAACTGCGATTCCTTCCATTCCTATAAACCTAAATAGAAATAATTAAAGCCAACGGTCCTGCAATATGTCTATTTTCGACAATTACCTGCGACTTTTGTCATCATTTTGAAATGAAATAGAAAAGAACAAGTACCCTACATATTTGCTAAAATAGAAACTACGAGTTGTGCATCGTGTCAATCAGATGGAGGGAATGTTCTTGAAGGCTAATAATCAGGTTAAAGATATCATCTATGTTCACAAGAATACGGATCGTCAGTATGTCGTTTCCTACGGGATCAATTTCAACGAGTTTGCTTCAAATGCCCGAAAACCATTGAAGAATCTACTTCTAATTAAACATCAGTACGAGCATGGCGCCTTTAATATACATACGCATATGGAGTATGTAGAACAGGATGAAATGAAGAAGATCATGAATGATGGAGTACACAGCTATGGTGATTTCTGTTGGATTGACTTTGAAGAAGAAGTGGGAGTCGACGAATTGAACGGTCAGGAAATCGCGGAGCTTCTTTATATGGGACACGTCAAGCAACCCCTGAACCCTCCTTTTTATTCAAAGTTGAACAATCGTTACGCGTACCTTTCCCATGATGATGGGTGGTTTAATAAGATTTATTATCGGGAATTTGAGGACTTCTATCATATGTTAGGAGCGACGGTTTCTTCGAAATTGAGTACAGTCAAAGGCGGAAAAGGCTTATTTGGTATGAAGAAAGAGAAAGACTATCCTATCATCGGTCAAGAAGTGATTCATTCCTTTAGAGACAAATTAAAAGAAGGCATGGTCATTTCGTTGGAAAAAGCCATACTAACGAGAGGCAAGATAGAGATCCCTATATGGGTGATCGGTGATTATTACGATATGGACGAGATGGCGGAAGATTATAAGCAAATCCGGAAATCACCAGCAAATGGATTATTATCCTATGATCGTAAAACGAAAAGCTGGAGTGCTTTACTTCGGTAACGAGGAATGAAGGAGCGTGAGGGCTTGATAGAAATTCAGTTTCATGACAAATTGGTTCGAGGCGTGTTTCTCGAGCGTCTCAATCGTTTTGTGCTCGAGTGTCAACTTCCTTCAGGTTCAATAGATAAAGTCCACTTACCGGATCCAGGCAGATTAAAAGAACTATTGGTGCGTGGGAACCCGATCTGGCTTCAGGCATCAACCGATCCTAAAAGGAAAACAAAATGGTCAGCCGTCATGACGTATGATGCTCCTAACGATATGTATGTTTCTTTGAATACCCAATATCCGAATCGGTTAGTGCTCGAAGCCTTACAAATGGAAGTGCTGGAAGAGCTAAAGGACTGGCGGTTAGAAAAAGCCGAATTTAAAGTAGGAAGCTCACGCTTTGACTTCTTGCTCACCCACAAACAAAATGAACAAAAATTACTGCTTGAAGTAAAAAGTGTCACCATGGTAGAAGAAGGAATAGGGAAGTTTCCTGATGCCGTCACGTCAAGAGGCGCAAGGCATGTAGAGGAGCTTACACATCTGCAGGCGGAAGGAAGCTATCAATCAGCTGTCCTGTTTATTGCTCAGCGAACGGATTTGCGCGGGATCACTTCCGCTCCTGAAATCGATCCCCATTTTTCCCGGGTCATGGAAGAGGCCGAAGATCAGGGTGTCCGATTTTTCGGAAGAAGCTGTATCGTGACACCAGAGCGTATTTCCTTAAATGGACCTTTACCTGTATATACAAAAAAAGATTGATCTTCACATCCATCATAGCATGTGAAGATCAATCTTTTTTTGTTGCATTTAATCAACCTGTACTTCTGCTTTAGCTTTATAGTCAAGGTCTCCTTTAGCCGTTAACCAAACAGTCAATGTATAGGTACCGCTCCCGACATTGGGGAGAACGACTTTCTGGGAAAATTCTTCACCCTGTCTCACGGTGATCTCCTGGATCGCCTGGGTATACATCTTATTTTTTGAGTCCTTATACACTACTTCACCTTTATCGTTTCTAAGTTCAAAGTCAATGGTTTGTCCTGATGAAAAAACGAAGGTTTTCTCTTGCTCTGTTTGGTTCTTAATCGAATAGACATAGACAGCCTGACCGTTTCCATCTTGTTTCGTTAATGAAGGTTCCATTTCGCCTGCAACAATCCCTTTCTGTACAGAAATATCTTCACCAGCTCCTGAGTTTTTGTCCTCTTTGGTTTGACTGCCGTTTTCTTCACCAGCCGTTCCACAACCTGCTATTCCTGCCATAAGTATTATAAATAACATGAGCATTCGCTTCATGCCAGATCCACCTCCTTACCGTATTAGACAGGGTATATCCCAAAAGGTTACAAGTGTTCCCGAATATGGGCACGATGACACATAGGGATGTGCTGAACTTGTTTCTTTCTTCCTCTACAAGGGCATAGATTTACATATGTAAGGCAGATTACTTTTTTATATCACGAGGTTCAGTACAATAGAATTATAGAAAAAGAACAGAGGAGCAAAGTGTATGAAAAAATGGTTAGCTATTATTTGTGTTATTTCCTTACTCATAGTATCTGCTTGTGGTCCTTCAAATGCAACCGACAGTGTGGAACTTCCCGATGAAGATTGGGAAACCATCACGGCGGAAGCAGAAGGAACGAAAGTGAATCTCTTCATGTGGGGCGGTGACGATGGGATTAACCGTTATATTGATGACTTAGTTGCTCCGATGCTGAAAGATAAAAATAATATCGAGTTAAATCGAGTACCTTTGGACACACAGGAAATTCTGCAAAAACTTCAAACGGAGAAACGGGCAGGAAAGGAAAAAGGAACGATTGATATTGTCTGGATTAATGGAGAAAACTTTAAAAATGCAAAGGAAAATGACTTACTTGCAGGGCCGTTTACAGATAAGCTGCCAAACTTCACGAAATATTACGATACAGAAAGTCAAGCGTTTCAATATGACTTCGGGACGGAAACAGAAGGATATGAAGCACCGTGGGGAAAGGTTCAATTTGTCTTCTTCTATAACAGTGATAAAGTGAAGAATCCCCCGTCCAGCTTCGATGAATTAAAAGCATTCATGAAAGAGCATCCGAGGAAATTCACCTATCCCAATCCGGCTGATTTCACCGGTAATGCATTTCTTCGACATCTTCTTTATGCTAAATCTGACTCGGATTTAGCTCAGTCTTCATTCAACGAAGGATCAGCAGAGAAGATGGGGGAAGAGCTATGGAAAGAGCTGAATGAAATGAAGCCATTCTTGTGGCGAGAAGGAGAAACGTACCCCGCGACATTAACAGACCTTGATAAGTTATATAGCCAGGAAGAGGTTTGGATGACGATGGGATACAACGAAGCAAGGGCAGAGCATCTGATCAAGGATGGAGTGTTCCCTGAAAACACAAAGTCATTTGTTTTAAACGATGTAGGATCGATTGGGAATACTCATTTTCTGGCAATTCCATTCAACAGCCCCAACAAAGAAGGAGCGCTGGTGGCCATCAATGAACTACTCTCTCCTGAAGCTCAGCATGAGAAAGTAAAGCCTGACTACTGGGGTGAGAGTTCACCTATTTCTTATGAAAAGCTGGATGAAAAATGGAGAATTAAATTTATGAGCATAGATCGGGGGGGAAGTGTACTGGAGGCGTCTGTACTCGAAGAGACCTATAGGGGTGAACTGGATGCTGAGTACGTGGAATGGTTAAAGGAGAACTGGATCCGTGAAGTGGCAGAGAGTCAATAACACGTTACTCCTCATTCCCGCCCTACTCTTTTTTATCTTTATTCCTGGACTTGGGATCGTTCTTGCTCTACTGGAAAGCGTAGGGAGTGAAGGGAATATCACATTCGGGCACTACGTAGATTTATTCGAAGAGAAGCGGTTTATGACATCCTTTCTCTTCAGTTTGACTGTGACTTCCATTTCGACCATTCTATCTCTTTGCATTGGACTTGGAATTGTGAAGGCATTCTCATCTTTACTAAAGGAAAATAAATATAAACTACTTGTATGGATTCCGATGCTGGTTCCCCATTTTGTATGGGCTTATCTCGTCTATTTGCTCTTTAATCAAAGTGGTTTTTTCTCCAATGTGTTCGAAATGGGCGGTTGGATCGACGACCGAAGTCAGTTCCCGACCCTGGTCCAGGATCGGAATGGGATCGGAATCATTCTGACGTATGTCTGGAAGGAGGTTCCCTTTGTTACTCTGATGCTGTTACCCGTTTACGCGACGCTTTCTAAAAGCTATAAAGAGATCGCTTCTTTACTGGGTGCGGGTCCTTATAAAGCGTTTTGGGTGGCGGAATGGCCATTTATACTTCCCGTTCTCGTGGAAACCGGAGCGATTCTGTTCGCATTCATTTTTACAGCATATGAAGTGCCCCAGCTTCTGGGAGTGACGTCACCGCAATTGCTGGCTATCCTTGCTTACGACTGGTTTTACAGTGGCAGCTGGAGTGACCGCCCCTTGGCTTTCGCCTCACTCGTATTAGTCGGGCTTAGCATTGGGGGCGTGATGTGGCTCCTTATTTACTTCACAAACAAGAAACGATTGCACATTACAAAAGGGATTCGAAATTAGAGGTGTTCACTTGAGAAAATCGTTATTTTACATCATATCCTTTCTTCTTTTTGTGTTTCCCCTCTTATTTTTAGTTTATAAAAGTTTTTTCGGTGTTTGGAGATGGGGGAGTCCAGTTCCTGTTGTACCTGGTTTAAGGGCGTGGCAAGTGTTAATAAATGAGGGGGAATTCGTGGATTCGATTGGTGCCTCTATCAGGATCGCAATTGTTGTACTGGTGATAAATCTTCTGATTGGTGTTACATCAGGAAGAGTGTTTTCATTATCGTCGTTCAGAGGAAAATCCATCGTTGAAGCACTTCTAATGTTGCCTCTATTCTTACCCGTATTGGTGGTGGCGATCGGACTCCATATTACGTTCATTCGATATGGACTTGCTGATCACTGGACCGGAGTGGCTCTCGTTCACTTAGTGCCCACCATTCCGTATAGTATCAAAATGTTCAAAGCAGGCTATGAGAGGATTGGTACAAAATTAATCGAGCAATCAGCTATGCTTGGAGGCAAAGCTTTTCAACGTTTTTACCATATTGAATTGCCCTTGCTTCTTCCAAGCATTCGAAGTGTCTTATTCCTGACGATTGTAATCAGCCTGAGCCAGTATGTTCTTACAGCGGTTATAGGGGGAGGGAATGTCGTGACGCTCTCGATGGTCTATTATCCTTTTACCGATACGGCAGATGAAGCGGTAATGGCAGCCTTCTCCATCGTGTTCGCACTCATTCCCATCATACTGTACATCATTCTAGAAGGGTGTTTGAAATTCTTACTCCCTTACCAACATCCAAGAGGGAGGAAGAACCTTTGAGTTCATTCATAGAAATTAATCAAATAACCAAATCGTTTAAAGATAAAGAGATTTTAACCAACGTTACGTTCACATTAAATAAAGGAGAGATCCTCACATTGGTTGGAGCGTCCGGGTCTGGTAAATCAACATTCCTTCGCATTCTCTCCGGGTTAGAGTCTGCGACAGAAGGAAACACGTATATTGATGGAAAAGATATCACCTCTTTAAAGCCTCAAAAACGCCCCATTGGGATGGTCTTTCAACAGCCATTATTATTCCCTCATATGAATGTCCTTGAAAATGTCATGTACGGGTTGGAAATGAAGGAACGAAACAAAGGGGAAAACAAGAAAAAAGCCATGAACTATATTGAACGAGTCGGCCTCGGAGAAGTGATGCATCATTATCCTTCTGAGTTATCCGGCGGTCAGCAGCAACGTGTATCCCTGATACGTTCTTTGATTTTGAAGCCGAAGCTTTTGCTTTTAGACGAACCTTTCAGCAGTCTGGATTTGCAGCTCAGGAAGGAACTGAGGCAATGGGTACGGCAGATTTTTAAAGAAGAAGAAACAACCGTCATCTTCGTAACGCATGATCGTGATGAAGCGTATGAACTCGGAGATCGAGTGGCAGTTTTACAGAGTGGCAGGTTCTTGCAGATAGGAACACCGGAGGATATCTATTATCGGCCACACACCCCATTTGTGGCATCTTTCATGAGTGACGGACTCATCCTGAATCAGCAGCAATTCATTCATGCTTCCCACATAAAGGTAAGCTCCACCTTTGCTGAGGCTTCCTTGCCAAGATGGAAAGCAACTGTGCTACAAAAGTTATTTGTAGCAGGGACCAACCTCTATGAAGTATGGGTGGATGAACTGGAGCAAAAGCTAAATCTACCAATTGAATTAGAGGCTTCTACTGAAGATATCTGGCTTTATGCAGAGGAAGTGAGCATCCAAACGTTTCAGAAAGAGGAATAGGAGGGAAGAGAATGAAAAAGAAGGAAGTCGGTAATATCTTGTTGTTCATTACCATATTACTGCTCCTCATGTGGCTGAGCCGGAATTTCTTTAACGTAAAGCCACATGACATCAGAGATTGGATAGTGTCCTTCGGTATTTGGGCTCCTATTGTTTTTGTTGTCGCCTATACGATTCGCCCGCTGATTCTTTTTCCAGCTTCCATCCTCTCATTGGCTGCAGGTCTTGCTTTCGGTGCATTTGAAGGCTTCACCTACATTTTGATCGGAGCTTTAGGTGGTGCAACGGTAGCCTATTATACTGCAAGATTCCTTGGGGCAAAACTATTAAAAAGACCATCTCCACGTATGATTAAGATCCGCGAGAAGATGGAGGAGAACGGTTTTGTTTATGTATTACTATTACGGCTCGTCCCTTTTTTAAACTTCGATCTCATCAGTTACCTTGCCGGCATGGGAAAGGTGAGATACATCCCATTCATCTTCGCTACAGCCATCGGGATCTTACCTGGTACGTTTGGGTATGTATTTCTGGGGTCAAGCTTGGTAGGAGAAGATCGAACGAATGTATATATTGCTATCGGCTTTTTCTTGATGATGATCATCGTGCCTTTAATCTTTAAGAAAAAAATGAAAGACTGGCTGGGATTATCGAGTAAAGATGACAAGTAAAGGATGGGAAACACATGTTAGATACGCATGCCCGTAAGTTGGTGCAGCCAAGTATAGAGGGAACAGCACGTTTGCTTTTAAAAAGGGGATTATCAGCCAATCAAGTAACGTTGATTGCTTTTATAGTAGGCTCAGCTACAGGTCTGGTTTATTATTTTGGATTCCCGATCTTAGCCGTTATCATATTATGGGTATCCGGCTTTTTGGACGCAGTCGATGGTACCATGGCCCGATTAACCAAGCCATCCCCCTTTGGAACAGTCATGGATGTCACCTTTGATCGAATCGTCGAGATCAGTGTCATTCTGGGCGTTGCTTTCATACACCCAGAGATTATGTGGGCGCTTCTTTTACTAAGTGTATCCATCATTATTTCCATGACCATTTTCTTGACAGTCGGAGCCGTATCGGAGAAACAGGGAATGAAATCTTTTTATTATCAGGCAGGACTTGCTGAAAGGACGGAAGGATTCATTCTGTTCAGCGTCATGATGCTATTTCCGTCCATCGTCCTGTGGACCACCTTACTTTTTTTTGCAGTGGAATTGTACACGGGCTTACAGCGATTTTTAGAAGCGAAACGATTACTTTCATAAGGAGAGATCAAGATGGATCAATACGATTTGATAGTAATAGGAGGAGGGGCAGGTGGACTAACCGTCGCATCAGGAGCCGCGTCTCTTGGAGCAAAAGTCGCCCTCATCGAAAAGAGCGGTCTTCTCGGCGGAGACTGCCTGCACTTTGGGTGCGTTCCATCCAAGGCATTCATCCAATCTGCGAGAGAAGTGGCTGTGATCCGGGCAAGCAATGACTATGGTTTCGAAACAAAGGGTTCAGTCGATATGAAAAAGGTAAAGGAGAGAGTCACAGAAGCCATTGCCCATATTCAACAACATGACGATCCCGATCGATTCCTGCAATTAGGGGTCGATATTTACTTTGGCGGAGCAGAGTTTATTGATCCTCACACGATTTTAGTGGAAAAAGAGGACCGGATATCCGGGAAGAGAATAGTCGTTGCAACAGGGTCAAGTCCGCTCATTCCTGGGATTGAAGGCTTGGAAGACGTTGAGTATCATACGAATGAAACTGTTTTTGAAGTAGATGAACTGCCCCGCCGAGTCGTGTTTATCGGAGGAGGTCCGATTGGTTTAGAGCTGGCACAAGCATTCTCTCATTTGGGATCAGAAACCGTTGTCCTTGAGAAGCACGATGAGATTCTGGGGAAGGAAGATAAGGAAATCCGTGAAGCAGCAACATGTATATTGGAAAAGGATATTCGGTTTATCTATGGAGCGGACATTAAATGTGTTTCGGAGCGGGATGGACAGAAAGTGGTTCAATATGTGAAAGACGGCGTAGAGCAATCTGTGGATGGAAACTTATTATTCCTGGCAACGGGCCGCAAACCTGGGACAGAATCTTTGAATCTTCCCGCTGCGGGAGTTGAGGTAGATGCCCGGGGCTTCATCAAAGTAAATGACGAACTAAGAACGAACCATTCTCATATCTTCGCCATCGGGGACGTCAATGGTCAATACCCTTTCACCCATGGGGCAGGAATGGAAGGGAAGCTTGTCGTCCAAAATGCCGTATTCGGTTTGAAACGTAAAGTTTCTTACAACAAACTTCCATGGACAACCTATACCACACCTGAGATCTTTCATATCGGGCTAACAGAGGAAGAGGCTGTGGAACAAGGTTTAGAGTACAAAGTTTATAAAAAAACATTAGACGAAGTTGATCGGTTCGTAGCAGACCATAACACAGATGGCCTCGTCAAAATCATCACAGACGGAAGCGGGAAGATTCTCGGTGCCCACGCAGTCGGTTCCGGCGCAGGAGACTGGATGCAACCCGTCGTGTTCGCCATGCAAAAAGGAAGCAAAATCGGCGCACTGTCCAATATGGTCTATCCCTACCCGAATCACGCTGCAGCCGTACAGCAGGTTGCGGATCTGTATTGGAGAGAGAAGCTGTTCGAGGGTGTGCTGCCTGTGATTAGTAAGAAGTTTGTTGAAATTTTTAGATGAGAGATATCGAAGGCGCGACTGCTGGGAGGCGGTTGCGTTTTTTTGTTGATATGGAGTGTGTTCAACAATTTGGCACAATAAATCCCGCAAGAGGCACAACAAACTTCAAAAGTGGCACAAGTTTGTGGGAAAGTGGCACAACACAAAACAGCATAGTCTAAAATACATATTATATTTGGATTTTTAAAGGTTTTTTCATGCCGGTGTCGAATAGGTTAAGGTAAGAAAAAGAAGGAGTTGATAAATTGATCGCTAAAAACAGGGAAATCCCACGTAGAATCTTGATGAATGAAGCATTAATAGAGAGGCTGACGCCAATCCATTATCTCTTGCAGGTCATTAAAACAGATCTGGCCAAACGAAAGGCAGGTTACCGAGGAGAGTTGCAGTTAGATTACCATTTGCAGTTTATTTCTAAAGATAAGAATATAATGATCTTGCATGATCTCCGTTTAGAAATAGAGGCCGTTACTTCCAAATCGATACCCTCCTCCTGACTTCATATCTCGTCATTGTATTAGAAGTGAAACACATATCTGGAACCTACACGTTAGATTCAAGGTTCGACCAGGCTATTCGCAAGCTTGCAGATAAAGAGGAGGCTTTCAGCCATCCTGTCACCCAGGTTGAGCGTCAGAAAAAGCAGTTGATTCGATGGTTCACAAAAATGAAGGTCCCCTCAATCCCGATCGCCACGCTTGTAGTTATGACAAATCTTGAATACCACTTCACAAAATGAAAAATATCATAATGTTGTCAGAGTGGAAAATGTAGAAGAGCGAATCCTCTCGCTTCTCACCTACTACCATAAAGAACATTTTCCCATTAAACAAGTAAGAAAATTATCCAACTTATTAGTGAAAAAGCATGCACCTCTAATAGCCTTTCCTGATGAAATATATGGCATATCCACAGGGGAATTAATAACAGGGGTACAATGTCCGGAGTGTCAACATTTGCCCATGTTAAGAAAATATGGGCATTGGCATTGCCTAATGTGCAGTGGAAAATCCAAAGACGCACACATTTCGGCACTACGGGACTATTCCTTGTTACTATCTCAACAAATAACAAACAAACAAGTAAGAAATTTTCTCCACCTGGAATCGAGAAAGACCGCACTTAATATACTTCATTCCTTGAACCTCCACTCAACAGGGGGGACAAACAATAAAACCTATCATTTCACCCTCCATACCGCCCCACAAACCGCACATCAATCCAATTCTTCAACCGCCAGGCCCAGCCGCTGACCAATGAAAATGATCCGTACGTTAAAAAGCCTCGTTTATCTCCTATCGACATGATTGCAAGGTAGCGTTTTTGAGGCTCAAAGGGAATGATTTTACCGTTCACCGCTGCCCCGTTCAGGTTCTTCCACAGGACAGGTCCTTGGCGTACCGCTGTCACCCCATTTTTCGGAATATCGGGAAAGTCCTTTAAAGTGGCGCAGTCGCCCGTAGCAAATACGTTCGGGTATTCGACGGATTGAAGATAGCTGTTCACCATTAGAAAGCCTTTTTCATTTGTCGGTAAAATACTGCTCCCAAATAGTGGCGGAGCTTTTGGCCCACCTAAGAAGATGACTTCATCGTAGTCGATACTTGTTCCGTCACCTGTATACACGTGAGTTTCATCTACTATATCTACGCGTCCCTGATATAGCTCTACCCCTTTTGAAAGGGTAACACCGGTTATTTTTTTTGAAGAATAAGATCCGGCTTTTTCTAAGAGGGGGGAGGAATGAACAACCGTTACCAAATGATCCTTAAAGCCGTTGTCTATTTTCCATGCCTTCAATGACAACGCCATTTCAATACTCGCTGCCCCGCCACCGATAAAGACGGTTCTCCTGCTGCTATGCAACTTCTCTATTTGCTCAGGGAATCGATAGTTTGGTTTGATTGGAAGATTGTGTTCATGTAAGCCCTCGATTTCCAATGAGTCGTTACGGGATCCAATGTCGAAGGAAACAAAGTCGTAAGTGAAAATGTCCCCTTTGTCCGTTAGAAGGTACTGTTGATCAGGATCGATCGATAGAACGGTTCTTTCGACGAATTCACATTCAGCGTCCTCACACAATCTCTCTAGATCGATTCGCGTTTCCTCTAACGAGTAGATTCCTTCCGTGTAACCAGAGAACATTCCTGAATAATATTGATAACGTGAAGGGGAAATGAGGACCCACTTCACGTTATCATCCTGATTTTCTATCCGTTTTTTTAAACAATGCAGGTGACTGTGTCCTCCACCGACTAAGATGATTGTTTTCATAATGAATCTCCTTTATAGAGGCCGTTGTTCTTCCCATTCCTCTCGAATCATGCCCATACGGATGGAATCGTAGTAGACACCATTGTAATAACGGCATTTACGCATTCTTCCTTCGAGTTTCATCCCGATTTTCTCTGCCGCCTTCATCATCCGTTCATTTCCTGACCATGTGGTGATGCCAACACGGCCAATTTCCTTTGATTGAAACAGGTGATCCACCCAGAGGGATAACGCTTCTGTTCCATAGCCTCCGTTCCAATAGGAAGGGTCATAAATGACGATGCCTGCTTCAAGCCATCTGGTAGGTTCGTACTCCCAATAATATCCAATGGTTCCAATGATGGTTCCGTCTACTTCAATGATGCGCTGGAATTCATCGCTGCGGCTTTTATTTTTTTTGGATGATTTTATGTACTCTTCACGTGTTAAGCGTTTATGTTCAAAATAAGGGGCGTCCCATTTTTTCCATTCTGGAGAGGGATCTCCATAAATATAGTCCCATAGAGTAGGAAGATCTCTTTCTTCTATTTTTCTAAGTGTTACACGATGACCGGTTATTTTCAATTCATGAGCACTCCTTTAATATGTAATATTTCCATTATACAGAAAATAGAGTTCTCATGAGGAGTTCGTTTAATCGAATAAAAAGAATGGATGCCAGTTATGAATTATGGAAGCGGAAAAGGCACTTGAAGCACATCCCGATAAAATGTTCATCCTTGAGGGAAAGAGACAAGAAGTAGAAGAATCCCTTCAACAAGAAAACAGATGAGGCTGGGACAAAACTAAAAAACCACCAAATAAAGACGAACATTTCAGTGTAGGCACTTAATGCCGCTAATGATTTCCGTGCAAGACTTCGCTTTCCGCGGGTAGCCCGTGAGCCTCCTCGGCAAGCCTGCGGGGTCTCACATAAGCTACTCTTCCCGCAGGAGTCTTCGTCTTGCACTCCAATCAACCGCTAGAAAGAGCTACATCTAAATGTCCATTTGAACAAATTAAAAACCCGAACTAATTTGCCACTTAGAATGCAAATTAGTTCGGGTTTTAGTTAGGCTAAAACACTTTTGTCCCAGCCTCTTCTATATATCAGCTTGCTTTTATTTTAGAAAGAGGTACTTTTTTTTTCTGTGTAAGCTTGTCCACAATCGACGTAATCGCACCATCACCTGTTACGTTACACGCTGTACCGAAGCTGTCTTGTGCAAGGTAAAGGGCGATCATGAGGGATGTCATTGTTGGACCAAAGCCTAACATCGTCTCAAGTAAACCCAGGGCAGCCATGACAGCTCCACCCGGAACACCAGGTGCCGCAATCATCGTGATTCCAAGCATCAGAATAAATGGAAACAGCTGAATGAACTGTAACGCTTCTCCTTGAATGAACATAACCGCCATGGCACAGCTGACAAGGGTAATCGTGCTACCTGATAAATGGATCGTTGCAAGCAGTGGCACAGAGAAGTCCGCAATGCTTTCTCTTGAACCGATTTTCTTTGAGCGCTCAAGCGTCACGGGAATCGTAGAAGCCGATGATTGAGTCCCGAGTGCGGTAAAGTAAGCTGGGAGCATGCTTTTCATCATAGAAAGCGGGTTTTGTTTTCTTAAAGTTCCAGCAGTTGTATATTGTAAAATTAAAAAGACTACATGTAAAAGAATGATCATAACAAATACTTTAGCGAATACAGACATGATGGCACTAACTTGTCCACCTTGAGTCATGTTCGCGAAAATTCCAAGAATATGAACCGGTAAGAGCGGAATAATGATTTTTTCAATCACAAGTTCAATGATGTTTCTGAATTCATTCATGCCCTTTTGAAGAGCGTCTCCCTTAATGGCTGCCATTCCAAGACCAATGGTGAAGGCGATGAGTAGAGCCGTCATTACGCCCATTACTGGTGGCATCTCCACTGTGAAGAACCCTTTTAGAAGAGCTTCTTCGGGATTTTCAAATGATTGAGACGTTTGATTTGCTAACAAAGTTGGGTAAATAGACTTCGCAACCGCAAAGGCGAGTAAACCGGCTAACACCGTGGAACCATATGCGAGAGCTGTGGTTAAACCGAGAAGCTTACCAGCTCCTTTACCCATGGATCCAATTCCTGGAGCAATAAATCCAATAATGATTAATGGAATAGCGAATCCTAGGAAATTACCGAATAATCCATTAAACGTAACGAAGATTTTAACGAACCACTCTGGTGCAAACGCTCCAATGACAATACCTAAAGCAATACCTAATAGGATCTTAGGCAGTAAACCTAGCTTTCTCATCCTGGTGTCCTCCTTGAAAATACAAATGTTTTTAATAGAAAGATTGTACACTTTATAGGGGGATATTTTAATAGCTTTTCAAATAGGCGAAATCTTAAATGTATTCAGAATAATGTTATCAACTCCCTGTCGCAGGACTAGTTTTCCTTTGCATACATATATAATGGGCCTTACTTAATGTCTTTCGAATCAAGACAAATGTGGTAATTTTTATTTTCCATAGGAATCATTCTTTCCCTTTCCGATGAAAGTGATAAAATAGAAACATCTATTGTGAATATTGGAGGTAACTCATACATGAAAACGAAGTTATGCTTACTGTACGGCGGTAAATCTGCTGAACATAATGTATCCTTGCAAACAGCCAAGGCCGTGATCGGAGCCCTGGACTTAAATAAATATGAAATTCACCCTATTTTCATCTCTACGGAAGGCGGGTGGATCAAAGGTCCACAACTGAATGCTCCCGTTGAAGATGTGAAAGCATTACAGTTTAAGGATGGGGAAGAAATTGCCCCTAATGCCTTAAGTACATCCATCACTCCTTCTGGGTCTGTTGGGTACGACATGATCTTCCCATTGCTTCACGGACCGAATGGGGAAGACGGTACGGTTCAGGGGATGCTTGAACTGTTAAATCTTCCGTATGTAGGGAATGGCGTTCTTGCCTCATCTGCTGGAATGGATAAAGTCATCATGAAGAATTTATTTGCTCAAGCAGGCATTCCGCAAGTCAATTACACATGGTTCATCCGCAGCACATGGAAAGGGAACCCTGAGTCTACTTACAAACAAGTGGAAGATGAGATTGGCTATCCATGTTTTGTAAAACCAGCTAACTTAGGTTCATCAGTAGGAATCAGCAAATGTACGTCCCGTGAAGAACTGCAGACTGCCTTCGAGGAAGCGTTCCAGTTTGACCGTAAAATTATCATCGAAGAAGGTGTGAAAGCACGTGAAATTGAGCTTGGTGTATTAGGGAATGACCAACCGGAGTGCTCAGTTGCGGGCGAAATCGTACCGAAAAAAGACTTCTATGATTACAAAGCGAAATATGAAGACGGAGATACTGCCCTCATCATTCCTGCAGAAGTAGAAGGAAGCATTTACAATGAAATGAAGAATATCGCGATTCAATCTTATAAAGCCCTGGATTGTTCAGGACTTGTGCGTGCGGACTTCTTCTTAACAGAAGATGGTCAGATTTATATGAATGAAGTCAACACAATGCCCGGCTTCACACCATTCAGTATGTTCCCGCTTCTATGGAAGCACACTGGGGTAGACTATCCTACCCTGATCGGAAAATTAGTAGAGCTTGGCTTAGAACGTTATCAAGAAAAACAAACAATTAAACATACGATGTAACACGCGATACTTGGGACTGACCAGAAGATTCACCGTCTAAAGGCAGTCCCTGCTCTGTTTTTATTAAAAAGAGTAAAAGGAGAAAGCGAATGTTTGAGAAAAAAATAAAAGATATATGCAACATGCTTAATGTAAAAAACGATCTTTCCAAGTTTGAGTCGGTTGTGGTGAAGGGTGTTTCCATCGATACGAGAAAGATTGAGGATGCTAATCTGTTTGTTCCTTTTAAAGGAGAAAACGTGGACGGTCATCAATTTGTTCGCAATGCAATTGAAAATGGTGCGTCTGCCGCTCTTTGGGATGTCAATGTCCCTAATCCACCTGAAGATATTCCCGTAATAGTGGTGGAAGATCCCCTGCTGGCCCTTCAGTCATTGGCGAATCAATATCGCCATGAGCTTGATTTAAAGGTAGTCGGAATTACAGGCAGTAATGGAAAAACAACAACGAAAGATATTGTGGCAAACCTTTTGTCATTGAAATATCGAGTTCATAAAACACAAGGGAACTATAACAACCACATTGGTCTTCCTTTAACGATCCTTTCTCTGCCCCAGGACTCAGAAGTGGCTGTACTTGAAATGGGAATGAGTGGATTCGGAGAGATTGAACTTCTATCAGAGATTTCTCAGCCCGACGCTGCCATCATCACCAACATTGGAGAATCACATCTTCAGGATCTGGGATCGCGGGAAGGGATCGCCAAAGCCAAATTGGAGATTGTGAAGGGCCTGAAGTCTGATGGGTTATTTGCATACTACGGAGATGAACCGTTGCTACAGGATGGCGTTCAGGAACTCAACCTGAAGCATGTGGAGACTTTCGGAAGAAGCGAATCCAACACTATCTATCCAACAAAAATCAGTATGGATAATAAAGGGAGTTATTTTGAGACTTCTTTCGCTGAAGGAGAAACATTCTTTCTTCCCGTATTAGGGATTCATAATATCCACAACGCTCTAGCCGGGATTCTCATCGCTCGTAAATTTGGTCTCAGTGTCGATGACATGAAAGAAGGCTTACAGTCGTTAAAGCTGACCCAGATGAGAATGGAAATGGTGGAAGGAAAGAAAGGCGAGAGCCTCATTAACGATGCTTATAATGCCAGCCCTACTTCCATGAAAGCTGCGATTCAGCTTGTATCAGAGCTTGAGGGGTTCCATACAAAAATCCTGGTGCTTGGTGATATGCTGGAGCTTGGAGACCAGGAAGAAGAATTTCATCAGGAAATTGGACAATTGATCAATCCGGAAAAAATTCAGCATGTGTTTACATTTGGTCCTTTAGGTGACTTTATAGGTAAGGGTGCACTTGAGAATTTCTCTCCTGATCGTGTTCACTCTTATACAGATAAAGGCAGCCTGGCAAAAAAACTGTCCTCCTTCATTACAGGGGAAGAGCTGGTTTTATTCAAGGCATCGAGGGGAATGAAGCTTGAAGAAGTCATCGATGGATTAAAGGCATAAATTTCTACTGACGTCCAAGTTTAAACCTTAATAGAAATGAACAAAATGAGCTTGTAGATGATGGGAGTTTGGCTCGCTCCCTACCTTTTGAAAAGTAAGAGGGGATAACATGATCGGTTGTTTACTAATCCATGGATTCACTGGGAGCCCTTTTGAAGTAGAGCCTCTGGCAGATTTCCTTCAAGAGAGAACCAACTGGGATATCGTTGTGCCGACTCTGCCTGGTCATGGTGAAACCCTTGAACTGAAAGGGGTCAAACATATTGAATGGATCGAGCATGCTGAGGTAGAACTTCAAGATCTTATAGAGAAATGCGATGAGGTTTACGTAATAGGCTTCTCCATGGGCGGTTTGATCGCTTCGTATCTTTCAGTGAAATATGAAGTCAATAAGCTCGTGCTTTTAAGCGCGGCAGCTTATTATATAAATGTGAAACAATTATTGAGAGATATTGGAAATATGATCAAAGAAGGAATGCAAGGAAATCTGATTGAAAACGAGCTGTACAAACGGTACAAATGGAAGGTGACAAAAACCCCAGTTCTGTCCACGTACGAATTTAGAAAAGTCGTTCGTATTGCTCGCCCACTCTTGAAAAAGGTTAACGTTCCTACCTTTATTGCCCAAGGAGAGATTGATGGAATAGTCCCCCCTAAAGCTGCAAAATATATATATGAGACTATTTCTTCCCAAGAAAAAAACCTTTTTTATTCCCCTAAAGCAAAACACTTGATCTGTCATAGTGAAGATAAGCACGAACTTTTTGAAGAGATCTACCAATTCCTTCTAAATGAATAGATTGACTATTTGACATTAGATTGAAATTCAATTCTAGAAGTGGTAACATAGCTACAACATAGTTCTTAATTTGTTGGACGTGCTAGCTCTTCTATTTTGAAGAGTGTATTTTTTTGTACCAAACATAAAACTAAACATCTCATATAGACAGTTTTAGATTAGATACCGAAGTCTTTCGGTGGGTAAGATTTCGTTCCGACCTAAAAATATAATCAGATAATGATTAGTTATAAAAGATGTAAATTAAAGGAGAATGTAACATTGACTAAGTTTGCAGATTTAAACTTAAGCGCATCTACGTTGAAATCAATTAAACGTATGGGCTTTGAAGAAGCGACACCAATTCAGGCGAGTACGATTCCAGTCGGTTTAGAAGGTAAGGATATTATCGGTCAGGCACAAACTGGAACAGGTAAAACAACAGCATTTGGAATCCCGATGATCGAGAAGATCGATATGAAAAATCCAAACGTTCAAGCTCTTATCATTGCACCAACTCGTGAACTTGCCATCCAAGTTTCTGAAGAGTTATATCGTATCGGAGCTGACAAGCGTGCACGCGTGTTATCTGTCTACGGAGGACAGGACATCCAACGTCAAATTCGAGCGATGAAAAAGAACCCTCATATCATCGTTGGTACACCAGGTCGTCTTCTTGACCATATCAAACGTAAAACACTCAACCTTGAAAATGTTGAAACATTAGTACTTGACGAAGCAGACGAAATGCTGAACATGGGCTTCATCGAAGACATCGAAAGCATTCTTGAGACTGTTCCAAGCACAAGACAAACACTTCTATTCTCTGCAACAATGCCGGATCCGATCCGACGCATTGCTAATCGCTTTATGACAGAGCCGGAAGTAATCAAAGTGAAATCAAAAGAAGTAACGGTTTCGAACATTGAACAATACTTCACTAAAGTAAGCGAAAAAGAAAAATTCGATACTCTTTCCCGTTTAATCGACGTTCAATCACCGGAACTTGCGATTGTATTCGGTCGTACGAAACGCAGAGTAGACGAATTAGCCCGTGCTCTTAGCATTCGCGGCTACCTGGCAGAAGGTATTCACGGAGATCTTTCTCAAGCTCGTCGTATGACGGTTCTTAAGAAGTTCAAAGAGGGGCGCATCGATATCCTGATCGCTACAGACGTTGCCGCTCGTGGATTAGATATCTCCGGCGTAACGCATGTTTACAACTTTGATATTCCTCAAGATCCTGAAAGCTACGTTCACCGTATCGGACGTACAGGTCGTGCAGGTAAGAAGGGTATGTCCATCACTTTTGTAACACCAAGAGAAATGGGTTACCTGAAGATCGTTGAACAAACAACGAAGAAGAAAATGACGGCTCTTAAGCCACCTAGCTTAAACGAAGCCCTTGAAGGTCAACAACGCTTAGCTCTTGAAAAATTAGCTGAAGCGGCAAAAGAAAGTGATCTAAAAGATTACTATCCATTAGCAGAAGAATTCCTTGGAGGCCATGATTCTGTTCAAGCAGTTGCAGCAGCGATCCGTGTCCTGACGAAAGAGCCGGATACAACACCAGTTGAAATCACTGAAGAGCGTCCATTACCATCAAGAGGTGGTGGAAATCGTGGCGGCGGAAATCGCGGCGGTGGATACAAAGGTGGAGCACGCAGCGGTAAAGGCGGAAGCCGTGGTGGATCATCACGCAGCGGCGGTGGAAATCGCGGAGGCGGAAGCCGTGGCGGAGATCGCAACCGTACTGGCGGCGGCAGACCACAATCTTCAACCAAACGTAAATCTTATAACAATTCTTGATCAATAGATTTGAGGACACGATGACCTTTGGGTTGTCGTGTTTTTTTTGTTTTGGGTTTGATTACGTATAGGAATGGAGCAAGGACGATTAACCGGTTCCAATTTTTACAAAAATACAATTGTCATGTGAAGCGACGCAATAAACAAAATAATGACGCAATTAAGGTGAAAACGACGCAATTATTCAGACATCGACGCAATTAGTGATATTCTGTGTATTTTTGAAATTAAAAAGAAGGGTTTTTTAAGCCTGTGGCGAACTAAAGTAGGCAGAACCTTAAAGGAGAGTGATCAATTGATCTGTAAAGAACTCAAAATCCCAATCAATATTGGTAAAAGCCAAGCGTTATTATGGCGCCTGCCTCTCAATCATCAAAAGTTTCCCATTGTAGATAAGGATTTAAAGAAAAGAAAAGCAGGTTTCAACGGTGAAGCAACTGTCTACTACCACCTCAGTTTCTTGAACGACAAGAAATATAAAATTTTTTATGATGTAAGGCTTCCTCTATTCTCAAACTATTTCCAAATCGATTTCCTCATCCTCACCCCAGTCTATATTTTAGTTATCGAAGTAAAGAACATTTCAGGAATAGTTACCATTGATCCATTCATAAGACAGCTTACCCGGACTTATAAAGGAATTACAGAAGGATTCTCTGACCCGATCTCTCAGGTTCAAAGACAAAAATTATTACTGCAAAAATGGTTCAGTGTCCAAAAGCTGAAGCACCCTCCAATCAAACACCTCGTTGTATTCAGCAACCCATCAACCATCTTAAAATATACCGAACCCCCATCAGTGGACTCACCTTACAGAAATATTATTCATGCCCAAAATATAATTGATAATATCAAGGGTTTAAATAAGATATACGTAAAAGAGGACATGACTGATAAAGAAATGACCAAAATGAAGAAAACCATTTTAAAAAATCATGAAGAATCTGAGTTAGACTTTATGGAGAAATATTCTCTTACCCAAATCGATATTGTGACTGGAGTCCGTTGTGAAAACTGCTATCACATACCAATGATTAGAGTAAGTGGAGCGTGGTCTTGCGTTAAATGTGGTAGTTCATCTAAATATGCTCATCTAGAAGCGATTCGAGATTATTTCTTACTATTAAGTGATCACATAACCAATCGCGAACTGAGGAGATTTTTGCATCTGAACTCACGTAACACCACCTATAAAATATTGAAAACCCTTCAATTAGAAACAAAAGGAAGAACAAAGTCTGTCACCTATTCAAAACCAACGATATAAATCCCTCCATTCCGCACATACTAACCCCAAAAAGGAGTCCACCCCACATGACACTCGTAAAGTTAGGCTATGTTGCCATGAGCATGAACCTCCAGAATGCATCCCCTTCCCAAACCATGACCTATAAGCAGTTTTCTGGGATTAAGGATGGTGAGGCTGCTATTCTTAAGCTCGAACGAATCGCAAAATCAAATCTTGAAAACTGCCTGCGGCTTTTAAAGCATAATGTGCTTAATGAGATTCATTTCTTCCGGTTCAGTTCAAAGTTGATTCCTCTTGCGAATCATCCTGAATTGAAAGGATGGGATTTCATTTCCCCCTTGAAACCTGAACTCGATGCGATTAAAGAGTATTTAACGCTTCACCCTATGCGTGTGGATTTTCATCCCGATCATTTTGTACTGTTGAATTCAAGTGACGTGAATGTGTTGAAGAACACGTTTAAAGCACTTAAGATGCATGAGGCATTATTAAAAGGGATGGGAATCGATCCAACTCACCGCTGTGTTCTCCATGTTGGTGGAGCATATGAAGACAAAGAAAAGGCACTTGAGCAGTTCATACATAATTGGGGTCTGACTCCAGCTTCTCTTCAACAAATGATCATTCTTGAAAACGATGATACGGTGTTCAGTGCAGCGGATGCCCTTTATCTAAGTGAAAAGCTCGGGATTCCCCATGTATTTGATTACCATCATCATCTTGCTTATAACGAAAGGGATTGGTTGTTGGATTGGGAGAGGATCGTTGGAACTTGGAGCCAGTCATCTTTACCTGTGAAGATGCATATTTCAAGTCCTCGTTCTCAAGAGGATTACAAAGCCCATGCCGATTTCATCGACCCTAAGATGTTTCTTGATTTTCTTCAAGGGATAAAGGGATCGGTGGATGAAATTGATTGTATGATAGAAGCGAAAAAGAAGGATGACGCATTGTTCCGCTTAGTGGAGGAACTGCAAGGGATTGATGGGATTGAGTGGGTGGATAAAAGTTCGTTTAATCTAAAATAGGCAAATCTCCCAAAGCTTTCTCCTTAATCTGAAACCATCTCTGTTCCAAATCGTAAATATACTGTAAGATTTAGTAAAAGAGAGAAGTGAGGGGGATGGGTATGATTGGAGAGCCGCAAAAAAGAATTTCACCAAAGGCTTTAAAGGTGTGGAAGATATATGGTGTGTTTGAAACGTTAATCGTGGCAGCTGTAGCCGCAGGAACGATTACTCTAACTGTGATGTTTGAGTGGCCACAATGGATCATTGCAGCAACAGTTGCCGTGTTGATTCTATGTACATATTTGTTTATTTTCTTTATTCCAACAATCAAATGGAAGAGATGGCGCTATGAAGTGAGGGAGCAGGAGATTGAGCTTCAAAGAGGAATTTTTATTGTGAAGCGCACGTTGGTACCGATGGTGAGGGTTCAACATGTTGATACGGTTCAGGGCCCTATTTTAAAAAAGTATCGGTTGGCAACCATTACGATTTCGACTGCGGCCACAGTTCATGAGATTCCGGCATTAGATGTGGAGGAGGCAGATGAATTGAGAAACTCCATTTCACAACTAGCGAGGGTGGCGGAAGATGATGTCTGAGCACAAGAGGCTGCATCCTATTTCAGCTGTAGCGAATTTTGTAAAGCAGTTAAAAGACTTGATCGTTCCCTTTGTCTTTTTATTTGTATTGAATAACCGGGGAGAGAAGACAGGATTTTGGGATTATATGCCTGTTATTTCTATGGCGGCAGTTCTTGTGTTCGTTCTGGTCACAGGGATTGTAAAGTGGCTTCGGTTTACATATCGATTGGAAGAAGGGGAGCTGCGGATCGAGTACGGATTATTCGTTAAAAAGAAAAGGTATATTCCCATTGACCGGATACAGAGTTTGAATTTCTCTGAGGGCATTTTGCATCGGCCATTTGGACTGGTTAAGGTCAAGGTCGAAACGGCTGGGTCTTCGAATCCGCGGGAATCAGAAGCGGAATTGACAGCTATTTTAAAAGAAGAAGCGATAGAGTTGGAGGAAATGATATATCGGGAGAAAAAAGGTCATAACGTATCCGAGGATCTTTCTGGCGAAACTACGGAGACTTTGAAAGATGAAGCTCCCTTTTTCAACCTCAGCTCGAAAGACATCTGGGTTCTTGCTACGACTTCAGGCGGGGTAGGGGTCATTATTTCCGGGGTGTTTGTTTTCTTATCCCAATTTAATGAGTTCATTCCGTACGAAGCTGTGTATGATGAGCTGGCTGTTTTTGTGAAAAGCGGCGTGTTTGTGGTTTCGGTGATGGCATTCTTGGGGTTGCTTGTTGCCTGGTTATTATCGATTGCCTGGACATTTATTATTTATGGTGATTTCAGGATTAAAATTGTGGATGATCACATTGTCATGACAAGAGGGCTTCTGGAAAAGAAGCAGGTGACGGTTCCTTTGAATCGTGTTCAAGGCATCCGGGTAGTGGAAAATCCAATCAGGCAGCTATTGGGGTATTGCACGGTCCACATTGAAAATGCAGGCGGATCTGTCTTAGAGAAAGACAGCACGAGTATAAAATTATTCCCGATTGTGAAAAAGAAGCGCATTCCGGGATTATTAAACGACTTATTTCCGGATTATGTCATTCACGATGATTTTAAAAGGCTTCCGGAACGTTCCTTAAGAAGGTATGTGTTCAGACAGGCAATCTGGGTGGTGGTACCGACCGCGGCTGTTTGTTTTATGTACTGGCCATATGGTCTTTGGGTCGGCTTGTTGATAATTCCTTTCGGGATTCTCGGATACTACCAATATCGTGCAGGTGGCTGGAAGATTGTTGATGGACAATTATCTTTACAGTATAGGGGCGTATTGAAAAATACGATGCATATAAAGAAAAGTCGCATTCAATCTTTGGACACCCATGAAAGTTGGTTTCAAACGAGTAAAGACTTGGGCAGTCTCAGAACAACGATAAAATCCGGAGAGACTGGTTATGCCAGTCCGATCCGGGATCTTGAAAAGAAGGACCTTCAAACCATTGCTTCTTGGTTTTCTCATAGTGTGTAAACGATAAAAAGTGACCCGCGATTCGTTAGCGGGTCACTTTTGATTCTTATTTTTTACCTGAAATCCACCCAATCACAAAGCCGCCGATTAATCCGAAGATATGGGCGCTTATGTTGATTCCTGATTGCATGAAGGTCATGACTACACCAATGACGACAATCGGTATGATGATTTGCCGGCTTTCTCTCGTGATGAAATGATTTTTTAAGACAATCATAGCGATGTAAAAGCCGAATAAACCAAAAATCGCTCCCGATGCTCCCACATGACTATACGTAAGGGGCTTGATAACATAAGTAATGATATTGGCAAACACGCCGCTTGCTAAATAAAGAAAGATAAACCTAGCTTTTCCCAGATGCTTTTCCAGGGGTGGGCCAAACAGGACAAGGGAAAACGAATTAAATAGCATATGAGCGAATCCCAAATGAACAAAGATAGGGGTGACGAGTCTCCACCATTCTCCCTCTTTGATAAATAAATTCACACCGGCCAGCTGCTCGTACACCCACAGTTGTGGAAAAATAGGAAGTGCACTGACAAGGTATAAGGCGATATGAATGAATACAATCAGGGAAATAATAGGATAGAACCGTAAAAATTGTGAAAAACTTTCAGTCCGGACAAACATATTGTATCCTCCTAAGTAGGTTGTTTCTTTTTATATCATCACTATTCATTTATAAAAAACGCAGTCAATACTATAGTATAAGAAAACGTCGAAAATAACGAGTGTAGTTCATTATACAAATATGCATGATAGGACAAGAGTAGAAGGGGAATAGCATATGATAAAAGGAATAGGATTGGACATCGTTGAAACAGGGCGCATTCAGAGGATGATTGAACGACAGCCGAAGTTCGTTAAGAGAATTTTAACAGCTAAGGAGGAGGATGCTTTCTATACATTAAACGAGCAGCGCAAGGTTGAGTTCGCAGCAGGACGATTTGCAGCCAAAGAAGCTTTTGCCAAGGCGAATGGAACGGGCATCGGAACAGCGCTCTCCTTTCAGGATATTGAAATCAGTAAGGACCCGAATGGAAAGCCTTATTTTTCAAAGCCGGAGGGGGAGAAGGCCCATCTATCCATCACCCATAGCCGGGAATTTGCGGCTGCTCAGGTGATCATCGAGAAGTAAAATTATTTAGAAGCTTGTCATCATCACTAGCATAATCCTTCAGGTTGTCTCATATATTCAGTAGTGCAATAAGAGAGACAAGGCCAGGTGTTTAACAATCGCGGTTCTTTGGCGAATTGCAATTGGACTAAGGATCGGGGAATTCTATAAGAATCGTCCATTCTTAGATGGCTGGCTTTCCCCTCTCTCAATTACGTTTATCCTGGGACAAAAGGGGTTGAAAAAATGAAGAAAAAGCTAGTGATACTAGTGATGGCCATGTTAGCGGTGCTTATGCTGGCTGCTTGTGGAGAGCAATCGAAAGAAGATGTAACCAAGGATCTTAAGGCTAAAGTAGAGGATATGAAGGGGTACAAAGCAGATGCAAAAATGACCCTGCAGGTGGGCGACGAGCCTCAAACCTATGATGTGGAAGTGTGGCATAATGACCCTAATTATTATCGAGTGGCATTAAAGAACGCTGCGAAAGATCAGAGTCAAATGATCTTACGTAATGATGAGGGAGTATTCGTCCTTACGCCGGCACTGAACAAAAGCTTCCGATTCCAAAGCAACTGGCCTGAAAATAGCAGTCAGGCGTACTTGTATGAATCGCTTGTTCAAGATGTGCTAGAGGATAAAGAGGCTACTTTCAAAGAAACAAAAGATCACTATATCTTTAACACGAAGACACGTTATCAAAACAGTCAGATGCTTCCGACTCAAGAGATTGCCTTTAACAAGAAAGACCTGACTCCGGCATCCGTAAATGTATTGGATTCAGATAAAAATCCACTTGTAAAAGTAGAGTTCTCCAAGATGGATATGAAAGCTGCATTTGATAAAAAAGACTTCGACATGAAGAAAAACATGACGGGTGCCCAGCTGGAAGTACCGGTTACGGCAAATGTAGAGGACGCAGAATTCACTGTTCTTTACCCAATGTCAGAAATCACCGGTACCGAATTAATTGAAGAAAAAGAAGTCACCACCGATACGGGTAAACGCGTAATCTTAACGTATGATGGTGAAAAGTCCTTCACAATCGTACAAGAAAAAACAACTGTGGTTCCAACGATGACGGTTTCTACTTCTCTTAAAGGTGAATTAGTGGACCTTGGATTCACAGTAGCGGCCATGACAGAGCAATCAATCAGATGGACCAATAACGGAGTGGATTATATGCTTGCCTCCAATGACCTGACTCCTTCTGAGATGGTGATGGTAGCTCAATCCGTACAAGGTTCAATGGTTAAATAAAATAACTGAACGAGGCGGACCTATCAGGTTTGCCTCTTTTCTTGGTGTGCTGAGGGAGAGGTGCTGGAAGAGGAATAAAGGTATTATCTACCCAACGCAAGCAAAAAAATTCAATATCGTTCTGAATCCAAAGGTCTTCCTGGAGCGTCCTCAAAAACACTCCGTCCACCACTTACTACCTAAAAACAACCTTCCCGCCCCCTCTCTAAAAAATCCATTTGACACAATGAATGATAATATGAATAATCAATGGTATTCTTGAATAGAATGACAATGTTTTGTGTAAAGATATGAGGAAGTGAACAGAGTGGAAACCCAGCAATTTTTTCGTGATACATGGGCAGAAATCAACCTAGATCATTTATATGAAAACGTAAAGAATATTAGAGACCATATTCCTGGAGATGTGAAAGTGTTTGCGGTTGTGAAAGCGAATGCTTATGGGCATGGGGATGTGCAAACCGCTTTTACGGCTCTTTCCGCCGGGGCCCACGGCTTAGCTGTTGCATTCTTAGACGAAGCGATTTCCTTAAGAAGAGCAGGCGTAACCGCTCCTATTCTTGTATTAGGAGCTACGAGACCGAAAGATGTGAAGATTGCTGCCGATTTGGATATTTCGTTAACGACATTTCACCAAGAGTGGCTTGTGGAAGCCGAAAATCAGCTGTCAGAAGGAGATCGATTAAACCTTCATATCAAGTGTGATACCGGGATGGGGCGGATAGGCGTTCGTTCCACTGAGGAATTAAAGGGTATCGAAAAGTATGTTCAAGCTCATTCCCAATTTAAGCTTGAAGGGATCTTTACCCATTTTGCCACGGCTGATGAGTTGAACGATGACTATCTTGACCGGCAGTTAGCTCGATTTGAATACATGCTAAATCAATTGGAGTCATTACCAGCGTATATCCATTCTTCAAATAGTGCCGCTACATTAAGGAAAACCAACACCCTCTTTAACGCAGTGCGGGTGGGAATTGCCATGTACGGACTGACTCCATCTCAAGAGATGAAGCCCGAGCTGCCTTTTCCTTTAAAAGAAGTGTTTTCTCTTCATTCAAGACTTATTCATACAAAAGAACTTTCAGCTGGAGAGAAAGTGAGCTATGGGGCTACTTATGAAACGGGTGAGTCAGAATGGATTGGGACCATTCCTATCGGATACGCTGATGGGTGGCTGCGTAAATTACAGGGTCAGGACGTCATTGTAAACGGCAAAAGAGTTCCAATTGTTGGAAGGATCTGTATGGATCAATGTATGATTCGGTTGCCTGGATTTCTTGATATAGGTACCCGTGTAACGTTAATAGGCAAACAGGATGAAGATGCGATTACAATGGATGAAATCGCTGATAAGCTTGATACCATTAACTATGAGATCCCTTGTACGATCTCCACGAGAGTGCCGCGTATCTATATGCGAAACGGGCAGACGACGGAAGTATCGAATAAACTCTTATCGACAGGTATTCACAGCCAACAGGAAAATAACCGCCAACTTGATGAATAATTAGTATTTTATATGGTGGATAATAGAAGAGATTGATAAATTAACTTTTCATTCCCCTTAATTGATGGTATGATAAATATGTTAATGAACAGAAACGGTATGTAGTGATTGGTGGAGGTGTAGTTTGTGTCTGAATCCAGCGCAACAACAGAAATCTTAATTCGTCTACCGCAACAGCTCGTTACAGAATTAGACGGCTTTGCAGATCAAGAAAATGTGAATCGCAATGAGTTTATTTATCGTGCAACCAAAATGTATTTAAGAGAGCGTAAGAAAAGACAATTACGTGAATCTATGAGACGCGGCTATATGGAAATGGCTAAGATTAATCTCGCAATTGCTTCAGAGGCGATTCAAGCAGAATATGAGGCAGAACATACAGTCGAACGCTTAGTAAGCGGGGGTTAATCCTTTGATTGTAAAGCGTGGTGACGTATATTTTGCAGACCTTTCTCCTGTTGTAGGATCAGAACAAGGCGGAGTTCGGCCGGTACTTGTTATTCAAAATGATATAGGGAACAGGTTTAGTCCCACAATTATTGTAGCTGCCATTACCGCTCAAATTCAAAAAGCGAAACTGCCTACTCATGTTGAAATTGATGCAAAACGTTATGGCTTTGAACGTGATTCCGTTATCTTGCTTGAACAGATTCGAACGATTGATAAACAACGTCTTACCGATAAGATTACGCACTTGGATGATGAGATGATGGAAAAAGTGGATGACGCCCTGCAAATCAGCGTGGGTTTAATCCAATTCTAACCATGAGCTTTTCATCGTGTTGATAACTTTATCATGTTATACAATAGGAACAATATAACTTCAAACCAGAAGGCTTGCTGATAAACAATATGTTTGATCATTAAGCCTTTTTGTTTTGTCATTTTTTATTTTTAGAAGGGAAGTCTAGTCCCAATTAAACCCTAAAGAAGAATATGGATAATGGAAATATAGTCAATTTTATGACAAAACACCGTAAACAATTTATAATGGGAAAGCAGGAACTAAAAATACCCGAAAAGGCATAGTTTTTTTCTTTTTTTTGTTTATTTGTTACTATTAAAGTAATTACGTCATTTTTTAGTACACTGTTGTAAACTACTTTAAAATTAAGTTACATCATTCGGCATAAATACGAAGTGCAAATTACATATGATAGAATGGAGAGAACTAAATGTTTAGTGAAGTCACGGATTATATCCAGAATAATAAACCAGATATCACTAGTATTTGGATGGAACGAATGAGGAACGAAGCGGATGAGAAGTTTCTTCAAGTTGTTTCAGATCAAGTTTTTACTAAGACAAGCCATGAGTTTGTAGAAATGATTGCTTCTAACTTAAGGGATTCCAACGAGTTTAATAGCCGGTTGGGAGATTTCGCCGAAAAGGTTGTCAGGTTAGGATGGCCATTGACTTTTGTGACTTCGGCTCTAAGTACTTTTGGTAAAGTGGTTTACGAAGGTATGATGAAAGAAGGTATTATTACAGACCAAAACTATGCGGCACAAGTTGAGAAGTTCGATAAATGGTTAACTCCGATGAACAATAAAGTAATCAGTGCTTATACAGAATCATGGGAAAGAACCGTTTCGCTTCAAAAAATAGCGTTGCAGGAATTGTCTGCACCACTGATACCTGTTTTTGAAAAAATTTCTGTGATGCCGCTTGTGGGAACGATTGATACAGAACGAGCGCGATTAATTATGGAAAATCTATTAAACGGTGTAGTGAAGCATAGAGCGGAAGTGGTGTTAATCGATATCACCGGGGTACCTGTAGTCGATACGATGGTAGCTCATCATATCATCCAGGCAGCTGAAGCTGTTCGATTAGTAGGGGCGAAGTGCATGTTGGTAGGGATCCGACCTGAAATCGCGCAAACGATTGTAAACTTAGGAATTGATTTAAATCAGTTCAGTACAAATAGCACGTTACGAAAAGGAATTGAAAAGGCTCTTGAAATGACAAATCGAAAAATAGTTTCGGCGGAGGGATTAGAGTGAGAATACCAATTTTAAAGCTGCATGATTGTTTGCTGATTTCCATTCAGTGGGAGCTTGATGATCAAACAGCCCTTCAATTTCAAGAAGATCTTCTGCATAAGATCCATGAAACGAGTGCCAGAGGAGTAGTAATCGACATAACTTCCATTGATTTTATAGATTCATTCATTGCTAAGGTGCTTGGGGATGTCATTAACATGTCAAGGTTAATGGGGGCGAAGGTAGTCATCACCGGCATCCAGCCTGCTGTAGCGATAACGTTGATTGAGCTTGGAATCAGGTTAGAGGACGTTCTGACCGCTCTGGATCTGGAAAAAGGTCTGGAGAAATTACAATTGGAACTGGGGGACTAGGTATGGATAGTCAATCCTGCGTGAAGATCACGAATGAATGGGACATCGTTGCTGCCCGCCAGTTAGGGAGGAATGTAGCGAAAGAGCTCGGATTCGGTACCGTTGACCAAGCTCGTATCACTACGGCTATCAGCGAATTAGCAAGGAACATCTATTTATATGCTGGCTATGGTCAGATTTGCATTGAAAAATTATTCGATGCCGGGAAAAAGGGTGTGCGAATTATCGCATTGGATGAAGGACCCGGAATTACAGATATAAGAAAAGTAATGGAAGATGGATATTCTACATCAGGCGGATTAGGAGCAGGTTTGCCTGGAGTAAAGCGTTTAATGGACGAGTTCAACGTTGAGTCTGTGCCAGGTGAAGGAACAGACATTAGGGCGACTAAGTGGCTCCGCTAGGGGGAGTTATATGAATTTCAGAGATTTAATGGACTCTAAATATAGAGAAATTATTGAGCATTACCTAAATGAACAAGATGAAAAAGCTCTTTATTTAGGACAGAAATTTAGTCGTAAATCAATTGAGCATCATGTTTCACCAGAGGAGATCATAAGTCTCCATAAGAGTGTAATATTGGAAATGGAGCCCAATATACCACATCAAGTAATGCACTCTTTCGATATTTTACTTGAAGTCATGATAGGCTACGGTTTTGCTTATCGGGAGCATCAAAGTCTACGTACAAAACAACAAGAATTAAATAACGAAATAGATGTAGCATCCAATATGCAACAAACCCTGCTAGGGACCGTCATTCCTTCAGTAGAAGGCTTGGAAATTGGAGCTGTAAGTGTACCTGCCAAAAAGATGAATGGAGATTACTATCACTTTGTTCAGGATGAGAATGATAGCGTCAGTGTTGCCATTGCTGATGTAATAGGTAAGGGTATACCTGCAGCTCTTTGTATGTCCATGATCAAGTATGCGATGGATAGTTTACCTGAGTACCGGAATGAACCTAATGCTGTTTTGGAAAGCTTAAACAGAGTAGTGGAACAAAATGTGGATGCAAGTATGTTCATAACCATGTTTTACGGTGTATACAATTCGGAGGAACATCTATTTTCATACTCATCAGCTGGGCATGAACCTGGCTTTTTTTATAGAGCTTCAACCAATGAATTTGAAGATCTTGATGCAAAAGGTCTTCTATTAGGTGTAGATAAAAAGGCGAAGTACCGTCAATACGAAAGACGGGTTGAGACAGGGGACATGATCATCCTTCTCTCTGATGGAGTAACAGAGTGTCGTTCAGAAGAGGGCTTCATTGAAAGGGAAGATTTGGTGCAATTAATAAGCGAGTACAATCACCTTCCTCCTCAAGAGATTGTCAATCATGTGTACAAACAACTCGAGAAGATGCAGCACTTTGAGCTTAGAGACGATTTCACACTAATCATCATAAAAAGAAATTCATAAATAAAGTTTATTCTTGTCATCTATAGGGTAAATGTATAGAGACTTATTATAAATGTTGCCAAAAAGGTGGTCTTTTTATGAACTTATCAATAGATATGAAAGAAAAAGAGAACGAGCTACTCGTTAAAGTAGCCGGTGAAATCGATGCATATACAGCTCCGAAGCTTAAAGAAACGCTTCAACCCTCTGCTGAAGCTGATAATAAAGATATAACGGTGGATCTTTCAGACGTATCGTATATGGATAGTACTGGATTAGGTGTATTTGTTGGTCTTTTCAAAACGGTTAAAGCTCGAGGTGGGCAATTATATCTAATCGGTTTATCCGATCGTCTGCAGAGACTGTTTGATATTACAGGTTTAGGGGATATTATGAATATTAATTCCAAGGTAGAAGGTGGCGTGGAATGATGAAAGCTTTTGATTACATCGAGATGAAGATCCCCGCAAAGCCGGAATATGTCGGGGTCATTCGTTTGACGCTTTCAGGAATTGCAAGTCGTATGGGATTTGACTACGATGCAATTGAGGACTTGAAGATTGCAACTAGTGAAGCTATCACAAATGCGGTTCAGCATGCGTATAAAGACAACGATGGAGAAGTGGTTGTTGGATTCGCGTTATATGAGGATCGTCTTGAGGTTATGGTAGCGGATCACGGTGAAAGTTTTGATTTCAAAGAAATTCGCAGTGCTGTTGGTCCTTATCATGCCGATCATTCAGTGGAGTTCTTAAGAGAAGGTGGGTTAGGCCTTTACCTTATTGAGAGCTTGATGGATGATGTAAAAGTGCATCACAAGGAGGGAGTGACAGTCTTTATGACTAAATTCCTATCAGGGGAGCAGGTGGAGAAGGATGAAAAAACTATCTCAACCTAACCAGCAGGCCCAAAAAGAAAAAGTACTACAATGGATCAAAGACTATCAGGAAAGACAAGATGACGATGCACAAAGTCAATTGATCCTACATTACCAAAATCTTGTTGAGTCCATTGCGAGAAAATATTCAAAGGGAAGATCTTTCCATGAAGACATTATCCAAGTAGGGATGATTGGATTGCTTGGTGCAATCAGAAGGTACGATGAATCTTTTGGTAGATCATTCGAGGCCTTTGCGATTCCGACAATCATTGGAGAGATAAAAAGGTTCCTGCGAGATAAAACGTGGAGCGTACATGTTCCACGAAGAATAAAAGAGCTTGGTCCGAAAATAAAATCTACGGTTGAAGAGTTAACAAACAGATTAGAACGTTCTCCTCAAGTCCAAGAAATTGCTGAATATCTGGAAGTTAGTGAAGAGGAAGTTCTGGAAGCAATGGAAATGGGTAGAAGTTATCAAGCGTTATCGGTGGATCACTCGATTGAAGCGGATTCAGAGGGAAGCACAGTTACAATATTGGATATTGTGGGAGATCAGGATGAGGGCTATGAAAAAGTCAATCAGCGACTCGTTCTTGAGAAAGTGCTTCATGTTCTTTCCGACAGAGAAAAGGCTATTATACAACACACCTATTTAGAAAATTTAAGCCAAAAGGAAGCTGGCGAGAAGCTCGGTATTTCCCAAATGCATGTTTCGCGTTTACAAAGAAGAGCGATTAAAAAGCTTAGGGAAGCCATTCAGGAAGAGATGCACGATTCGGAGAGTCATTATTAATGGCTTATCTTCAACAAAATGAAATAGAGCTTTATGCAGGGCAAGTATCGAAAAACGGAAATCCTTATTGTGGGGACAGTTATTTCTATACCTCTACAAGCGATTACTTTATCTGTGTTTTGGCCGATGGTTTAGGTAGCGGTAAGTTTGCTTATGAATCGTCTCATGTTGTCGTCGATATAGTTGAAGAGCATCACCACGAGGATGTTGAAACCCTCATGAGCCTTTGTAACGAAGCTCTTCAGAAAAAACGTGGCGCTGCAGTAGCGATCATTAAAGCGTATTACCATTCCAAAGAGTTTGTGTATAGCTGTGTAGGAAATATACGTTTTTATATGTATGCACCTGAAGGAAAGATGACTTATCCATTACCGGTTACCGGGTATTTATCCGGAAGGCCGCAAACATATAAGACACAACGTTTTCATTACGATTCCAACTCAAGATTCCTTATTCACTCAGATGGACTGAGTATATCTGGAGTAAAGAATATCCTTCAAAGGTATCCAACGCTTCATGGCGCTTTAGGTGATATTCAATCTCTAGTCGACGGTACATCAGATGATACAACATATATTATTGGAAACTTACTCTAACAGTCTTAGGGTAAGTTTTTTTTGGCTCTTTTACAAAAACAGTTGGATTATAACTAATTCTGTAAATCATGTGTATAACTAATAACGATTTTTGAAAATCGTAATAATGTAAATTTTCTTCTTTGAAATTAGTGTGGATATTTATGGTGATGTAGTAGGCGAAGAGTGGATTGTAGCGGAAGGCACTTAACCAAGCCCGAGGAGGATCGACTTCCTCACCCGCGGAAAGGAAGTGCATGGAGCGGAAAGGAACGTTCACAGTGAGAATTGCTGTGGCAAAGCTTTCGTTTCAATACAACAGATATATGCTTCCTTTAAGTTAAGCCAACTTTTCAATCCTCAAAGACAGTTATGGTAAAATAAACAAGAATCCTATCAATGGAGGTAATACAATTGGCAGCAACATTAACAAATCAAGAACCATTACTTAACAAAGTATCCAAAGAATTGAACCTATCAATAAAAAATGTGAAAAACGTCATCTCACTACTGGAGGAAGGAAATACAGTTCCTTTCATCGCGCGTTATCGGAAAGAACAGACTGGAGCACTAGACGAAGTTCAGATCCGTAATATTATGGATAAATGGAATTACTTGCAAAATTTAGAGCAGAGAAAAGAAGAAGTTATTCGATTAATCGAAGAACAAGGGAAGCTGACTGAAGAGTTAACCCAGGCCATTAAAAAGGCGGATAAGCTGCAAACGGTAGAAGATTTGTACCGACCATATAAGCAAAAACGAAGAACAAAAGCGACCGTAGCGAAAGAAAAAGGACTGGAACCCCTGGCAGAATGGATTCTAAGCTTCCCCGCATCAGGAGATCTTGCAGAAAAGGCTTCTCACTACGTGTCTGAAGATAAGGAAGTAATGACAACCGATGAAGCTTTAAATGGAGCAAAAGACATTATTGCAGAGTACATTTCCGATGAAGCTTCATACCGAGAATACATAAGAAGTTATACATTCCGAAAAGGGTTAATTGAATCAAAGGTGAAAAAGGAAGAGGAAGACGAGAAAAAAATTTTCGAAATGTACTACTCATATCAAGAACCGATCCACAAAGTAGTTCCTCACCGGATTTTAGCAATGAACCGAGGGGAAAAGGAAGATGTATTAAAGGTGAATATACAGCCTGATTCAGAAGGTATTCTGCACTATTTACAAAGACAGGTCATTAAAAATATTCACTCCATTTCCGTTCCTCTTGTAAAAGAAGCAGTGGAGGATAGCTATAAAAGACTGATCCAACCATCGGTAGAAAGAGAAATTCGTAATGAATTAACAGAGAAAGCAGAGGATCAAGCCATTCATATATTCTCTGAAAACTTGAGAAAGTTATTGCTTCAGCCGCCGATGAAAGGAAAAATGGTCTTGGGTGTCGACCCTGCTTTCCGAACAGGCTGCAAATTAGCAGTCATTGATGAAACAGGTAAAACTCTTGATATTAATGTGATTTATCCACATTCATCCCAATCTCAACTCTCAAAGGCGGAAGATGCGATCAAAGCGATAATGACAAAATATTCGATTGAGGTTGTCGCTATTGGAAATGGCACGGCATCCAGGGAAACAGAGCAATTTGTTGTGAATGTGTTAAAAGATATGGATCAACCGATCTTCTATTTAATTGTCAACGAAGCTGGAGCAAGTGTATATTCAGCATCAGATGTGGCGAGAGAAGAGTTCCCGGACCTCCAGGTTGAAGAAAGAAGTGCCGTCTCCATCGCAAGAAGATTGCAGGATCCGTTAGCTGAATTAGTGAAAATCGATCCTAAATCTGTTGGAGTTGGGCAATACCAGCATGATGTTTCACAAAAGAAGCTAAATGAATCACTAACCTTTGTGGTAGAAACGGCTGTAAACCAAGTGGGTGTAAATGTGAATACTGCCTCCTCATCACTATTGCAATATGTAGCGGGGCTATCAAAAACAGTGGCTACTAATATTGTGAAAAAGAGAGAGGAAGAGGGCAAATTTGTTTCCAGGGCCCAATTAAAGAAAATTCCAAGACTTGGCGCAAAAACATACGAACAATGTATTGGCTTCCTAAGAATAATGGATGGGAAAGAGATTCTCGATCGAACATCTATTCATCCGGACAATTATAACGATGTGAAGAAACTTCTTGTGAAGGTTGGGTTGAGTGTAAATGACATCGGGTCAGAAGAATTGAAACAGTCTTTGAACCAATTGAATTTAGAAAAGGTTTCTGAGGAGTTGGAAATAGGGAGATTAACTCTGAAAGATATTGTAGATTCGTTAATTAGACCTGGGCGTGATCCACGGGATGAATTTCCTAAACCTCTTCTTAAGAAGGATGTCTTGAAACTTGAAGATTTAACACAAGGTATGGAGTTGCAAGGGACAGTAAGAAATGTAGTGGATTTCGGTGCGTTTATTGATGTAGGGGTGAAACAGGATGGACTTGTCCATATTTCAAAGCTGAAAAATGGTTTCGTTAAGCATCCATTAGATGTGGTGTCTGTTGGGGATGTTGTGACCGTTTGGGTTGATAGCGTGGATGTTCAAAAAGGCAGAGTCGCATTGACGATGATTCAATAATCATGTAAGAGCTGACTGCAGGGTAGTGAATGCTATCTCAGGTCAGCTCTTTTTGCCATTTAGGATGGGGTAGGATAGATGTCCATACTTAAGAGCTGTTCTTCTTACGGTAAAAATACCAGCATTGATTAAGGAGTTTGATTTGATATCGATCCTTCTCAAAATAGGCTCTCCTCAATTGATTCACAAGCCAGTTAGGCATGGGGTAACCTCCTTATCTCTAAGAAAGTGCCAGCTGAATCCATGTGATGACATTCCTCGGAGTATTATGTCATGCTGAAACAGTAAGGGTGATATCTAGTTTATGCTATAATAGGTTGTCATGTTCTAATTAAGAAAGAAGGATTCCATATGACGGACGCTGAGCTGCAATTTCTTGTTGAAAAAATTTCTATTCAATCTTTTCATAAGCCTTTTCTTCATAAGGCATATTTCAACCCAAGGCTAAGAACCACTGGGGGAAGGTATATGTTAGGTAGTCATAATATCGATATTAATCGTAAATATTTTGACGAGCATGGTATGGATGAATTAATAGGAATCATTAAACATGAGTTGTGTCATTATCATTTGCATATTGAAGGTAAAGGATATAAGCATGGAGATGAAGATTTTAAGAGACTTCTAAATGAAGTTGGGGGTCCAAGACATTGTTCAATATTAACGAGTGTGAATAATAGAAAAAGGTATTTGATTTATGTGTGCTCGAAGTGCGGGTTGGAGTTTAAAAGAAGAAGGAAGATCAATATAAGAAAATACGTATGTGGACTTTGTAAAGGCAAGCTTAAATTAGTGAAGGAAGTTATTATGAAGGAAGACAATTCCTGAGTGGTTAATCCTCTGATTATGATCAACTATTTCTGATGAAAAGTGTTTGAAAGTAGTTGACAATAAATAGATGAGTCATTATAATCTAAAGAGTCGATAAGACGAGTTAAGCGAAAAATTCTTTACGTTCCGCAGTAGCTCAGTGGTAGAGCTATCGGCTGTTAACCGATCGGTCGCAAGTTCGAATCTTGCCTGCGGAGCCATTTTTATGGGGAAGTACTCAAGTGGCTGAAGAGGCGCCCCTGCTAAGGGTGTAGGTCGGGCAACTGGCGCGAGGGTTCAAATCCCTCCTTCTCCGCCATTACTTTTAAACATGGCCCATTGGTCAAGCGGTTAAGACACCGCCCTTTCACGGCGGTAACACGGGTTCGAATCCCGTATGGGTCATTTTTTTATTATTTGTAACTTGTTTTGCTTACGCAAGGCAATGAAACCTATTTTGCTAGCACAAATAATGAAAGTTATTTTGACTATCGTCAAGGTAATGATAGTTATTTTCGCTGTCGCGAAAAAACTTTGGTCCGGTAGTTCAGTTGGTTAGAATGCCTGCCTGTCACGCAGGAGGTCGCGGGTTCGAGTCCCGTCCGGACCGCCAGATTATTTCATTTAAAAAGTTATTGACTTTAATGTTTTGGACATGTTATTATATAAACCTCGTCACTTTTTGACGGAACATTGGGCTATAGCCAAGCGGTAAGGCATCGCACTTTGACTGCGACATGCGTTGGTTCGAATCCAGCTAGCCCAGCCATTTAAGAGCCATTAGCTCAGTTGGTAGAGCATCTGACTTTTAATCAGAGGGTCGAAGGTTCGAGTCCTTCATGGCTCACCAAAGATTTTTGCAATAGCAAAATCATTTATGCGGGTGTGGCGGAATTGGCAGACGCACCAGACTTAGGATCTGGCGCCGCAAGGCGTGGGGGTTCAAGTCCCTTCACCCGCACTTTGAAATAACTATTAAAAAGTTATTGACATAACAGATTATCCTCGTTATAATATTGTTTGTCGCTTGAAACGCGGTCGTGGCGGAATGGCAGACGCGCTAGGTTGAGGGCCTAGTGGGGGCGACCCCGTGGAGGTTCAAGTCCTCTCGGCCGCACCAAAGATTTTAAAACATATTGCGCCCGTAGCTCAATTGGATAGAGCGTTTGACTACGGATCAAAAGGTTAGGGGTTCGACTCCTCTCGGGCGCGCCATCTTGTTTCTACAAGCGAGTGTTTCATACTCAATGTAATACATATGCTTTTCTAGCGGGAAGTAGCTCAGCTTGGTAGAGCACTTGGTTTGGGACCAAGGGGTCGCAGGTTCGAATCCTGTCTTCCCGACCATCACAATATTATATGCGGGTGTAGTTTAGTGGTAAAACCTCAGCCTTCCAAGCTGATGATGAGGGTTCGATTCCCTTCACCCGCTCCAATTTAAACCTTATTATTGAACCTTGAAAACTGAACAAAACAAGACAATACGTCAACGTTAATTCTAGATTTATTTTTAAAGAGCTATTCAAACTTTTATCGGAGAGTTTGATCCTGGCTCAGGACGAACGCTGGCGGCGTGCCTAATACATGCAAGTCGAGCGGATTGATGGGAGCTTGCTCCCATCAATCAGCGGCGGACGGGTGAGTAACACGTGGGTAACCTGCCTGTAAGACTGGGATAACTCCGGGAAACCGGGGCTAATACCGGATAACTCATTTCCTCGCATGAGG
>NZ_VTUY01000016.1 GCF_008364765.1 Bacillus sp. CH30_1T
AGAACTTAATAAAACTCTATATGCGAAACGCAAAGAAACGATCGAACGAGTCTTTGCGGACGCAAAAGAAAAGCATGGCATGCGTTGGACGACCTTAAGGGGTCTTAAAAAAGTTTCAATGCAGGCGATGCTTACGTTTGCTGCCATGAATCTTAAGAAATTGGCAAACTGGACATGGCGAGGACCATGTCCAGCCTAAAAAAAAGAAAAATCTTTTAAAATAACAGAAAACCCCATCTTCGCTTAAATGCAAAGGTGGGGTTTGTCTACGGTCTGAAGAGAGGTTCTTGAAAGAACCTCTCTCCTCGTACGATTAAATTATTTAGCAGCTGAATAACGCTTCGCTACTTCATCCCAGTTTACAACGTTCCAGAACGCACCGATGTAATCAGGGCGACGGTTTTGATAATTCAGGTAGTAAGCATGCTCCCAAACGTCAAGACCTAACACAGGAGTTTTACCTTCCATTAGAGGGCTATCCTGGTTTGGTGTGCTTGTTACTTCTAATTCACCGTTGTTTACTACAAGCCAAGCCCAACCTGAGCCAAAGCGGGTAGCAGCAGCGTTAGCGAATTCTTCTTTAAATGAATCGAAGCTTCCGAATTTGGAAGAAATGGCATCTGCCAGCTCTCCAGATGGAGCGCCTCCACCATTCGGAGATAATACTGTCCAGAATAGAGAGTGATTAGCGTGGCCGCCACCATTGTTGCGTACTGCAGTACGAGCACCTTCAGGAACAGCGTCTAAGTTAGAAACAAGATCTTCAATGGATTTGCTTAGTAAATCATCGTGACCTTGAAGTGCATCATTTACTTTCGTAACATATGCGTTATGGTGTTTCGTGTGGTGAATGTTCATTGTTTCCTTGTCGATATGAGGTTCTAATGCATCATATCCGTAAGGTAATTGCGGTAATTCGTAAGCCATTATAAATTCCTCCCTATGTATAGTTTCCTGAACAATGAATTCAGGCCGTTTCAGTATAAGATTACCAAAACTACTATATCTGTTCAAATATTTTGCCTTCATTTCTTCACTTTTTCGTACAAGTTTAAAATCCCCTATATTTTTTTCTCTAGTCATAAGAAAAAATCATTCCGGTCAAATGACAATGAAGAAATAGATAGCCATGACAATCTGGATGATTCCTTTTGTCACGACACTGGAGATGAATCCAACGACAGATCCTACGCCTACTTTTACGGCGGTCTTTAGATTGGATCTATGAACTACCCATTCACCGATGATGGCCCCTAAAAAAGGACCAATCAGGATTCCGATGACAGGAATGACGAAAGGTCCGATGAGCAAACCGATTGTACTTCCCCATATCCCTGCTTTCGTACCACCAAATTTCTTTACCCCAATAAGGTTCGCCATGTAATCAGCACCGAAAAGAAGAATCACAAACAGAACCTGCACAGTCCAGAATAACCAGCTAAAGGGTTCGAAGCTGAAAAACACTCCGTACAAAATAAAGCTTCCAATCAGAAAGACAACACTAGGCAAGATAGGATATATCAATCCAACAAAGGCTAAAATCATTAATACGATAATAATGGTCCAATAAATAAATTCCATCTTTTAACACCTCCCATAAAGTATAAAAAAAACTGACCCATTTGACAAATTTCAAATGAGTCAGCACTTGTATTATTCTACACCCAATACGGCCTCTGCGATATTAACAGCATGATCACCGATACGTTCTAAGTTACTGACGATATCAACAAACACGATACCTGCTTGTCCCGAACATTTCCCTTCGTTCATACGCAGTATGTGTTGTTTACGAAGTTTTCTTTCCATCTTATCGATCTGATCTTCTTTTTCAGCTACTTCCCTTGCAATATCAGTGTCGTTCAAGTCTAAAGATTTTAACGCTTTTTCCACTGTTTCAATTGTTAGATTGAACATTACTTCAAGGTCATTCATTGCATCATCCGTAATCTTAACCTTGTTGGTCTGTTGGTATTCAATCAGTTCAATAATATTTTCAAAGTGATCTCCCACACGTTCGATGTCACGCACGGTATCCATTAAGATTGAATGTCTCTCTGATTCATTCTCTGATAACGAAGACGAAGAAAGATCGACCAAATAGTTCGTAATTTTTTTATCAAGATTGTTGATTGCACCTTCTATTTGATAGGCTGTTTCTGCATTTTTTGAATTCTTTGATCTTAAAAATTCGTTTGTTTGTTCTAATCCTTTAACAGCAAACTGACCCATACGAAGAACTTCTTCTTTAGCTTGCCCCAATGCAATAGAAGGAGACTGTTCAATAAACATTGGATCTAAATGTTTTGAATTATAATCCACTATTGAATCCTGTCCAGGAATTAGTTTTGTTACGATAATTGCCAATATAGCAATGAATGGAAATTGAATAATTGTATTAGTAACGTTGAAAGTACCATGTGCAAATGCGATGGTCATTGGTTCATTTAAATTTAACTGCGCTTGAAGATATAATACGAACTTCTCAAACACCGGTAATATTATTAAGAAAAGGGTTGTACCAATTAAATTAAATAACACATGGACCGCTGCAGTTCTTCTTGCAGCTACTGATGCACCCAAGGCAGCTAACACTGCAGTAATCGTTGTTCCAATGTTATCTCCGAACAATACGGGTAAAGCAGCATTGATATCAATCAAATCTGACGAATAAAGTTCCTGTAGGATACCAATTGTGGCAGATGAACTTTGTACGATAACAGTAAATAGAGTTCCAATCACTACTCCTAGAATAGGGTTCGAGCTCATGCTAACCGTTAAATCGTGGAAAGCTTCTAGAGAACGCAGAGGTTTCATTCCTCCACTCATTAATTCCAGACCATAGAACAAAGCTCCAAAACCAAAAATCATCTGACCAAAGTTGTGAACTTTTTTATTTTTGAAGAAGAATAGCATAATTGTACCAACTGCTATAATTGGTAAAGCATATTCACCAATATCGATCCCAATAATAAACGCGGTTACTGTAGTACCGATGTTAGCACCCATTATAACCCCGATAGCTTGCTTAAGGGTCATGAAACCTGCGCTTACCAGACCTACAACAATAACCGTCGTACCACTACTTGTTTGTAGAAGGACTGTTACAAAAATACCAGCGAGTACACCCATAAACGGGTTCGTCGTGAACTTGTCAAGAATTTCTTTCAAACGTTCTCCAGCTGTTTTTTGAAGTCCGTCCCCCATGTACTTTATCCCGAAGAGGAAAATCCCTAATCCTCCAAAGAACTGAAACAACATCTCTTGCCAATTTAATTCCATTTTTTCAACCCCTACTTAAATTTTCGACATTAAACAACAAAAACCCCATATCATTTTTAATATATTCTATAGAAAAGGTAAATACTTTTTGCTCTAAATTTACAATAGGTTAATAAAACTCTACTTTTATTACAATTATGTTACAAAATAAAATCATTCCAAATTGTTCATATTCTCTACACTTGATGAAGAAGAAAGACAAGCATAAAATAGTAAGGGTATGCACGAAAGGAGAAAAAGTATAAATGAATGTTTTTCAACAATTGTATAAAAGTATCTATTCCCCAAAAGACATTGCAACATTCCGCTTTCAGGGAATTGGCAAGACGATCCGTTACATATTCTTACTGGCACTAATATCTATTTTACCAGTGGCTGTACAGTTTATATCGTTTGCAACCAGTGCCATCGACAATGTAAGAGAATCAGTTGAAGCTGAATTTCCACCCTTTACAATCGATAATGGCTCGTTATCTTCCGATCAATCAGAACCGATCACACTCGAAAAGGACGGTATCACCATCATCTTTGACAGTACAGGCGAACTTAAGAAAGAAAAACTTGATGCAAACGATGATACGATAGCCTTTTTGGAAAAGAGTTTTGTAGTCATCAATCAAGGGAATGTTCAATCTTCTTCCTATAGTTTATTTGGGGATACATCGCTTACTAAGGATGGCTTAATTGATCTATTGGATTCGTTAATAGATATGAAATGGATCCTCCTTCCCGTAGCGTTATTCTTTCTTTACTTATTCACTTCCGGAATGACGTTCTTGAAGATCACGTTATTCGCCATAATCGGTGTTACCTTTGCCAATGTCCTTAAACGAAATGTAAACTACCGGCAAAGTTTTCGAATGACCGCCTATTCCGCGACGGTTTCCACCATATTTTTTACCCTAATGGAAATGCTGCAAACCTATATTCCTGCAGCCCCGATATTGGATTGGTTCGTGATCACCGTCATTCTCTACTTAGTCGTGAAAGAGATTCCTCAGAGAAAGATACGATCATAATTAACTCCCCTGTATAATCATAAAGACCGCTATACAGGGGAGACCAATAAATCACTCCTCTTTAAATCAGATTGACCCTTCTTTCTTTTCTATGATTTAAATACCAAAAGCAGAAAAGGTTCACTAAAGACAATCCAAAGGTAATCTCAAACATCTCTATCGTGTCCTCTCTCCATACACTATAAGCAATCGGACCCAGGGCAACTCCCCCGAACCGCACCGCTCCATAAATACTGACAACCAATCCCCTTTCGCTCTCCGATACACTCCCCGTAATAAAGGTATTAATGACCGGCAGCATCAAGCCCAACCCACCAAAGCTTACCGTTATAAAGAACATTAAAAACCCCAACGATGAAAAAAAGATCAGAAAGCCTAATGGGACCGACATCATTAACATCCCACATTTCATATACGTCCATCCGAGTTCCTCATCCGCCTTTAACCTCCCCCCACACCAGTAAGAGCTAATGGTCATCGCGCCAAGTGGAAAGATAAATGTAAATCCCTTGAAAAAGCCATCAATATGAAAAGTATTTTCAATATGGTAGGAAAGGAAGAAGAGAATGCCGAATAATAAAAATAAGCCTACCCCTCCAATCGCATATAGTGGAAATAATAAGCGTCCCTTTGAAATAAAGATGGAGTACAGGCTCTTTTTATCAGCCTTGTGATAAACCTCTTTCGTTTCAACCGTTTTTCTTAGTCCTATCAATATCACCATGCACAATACAGGAAACACCCAAAATGCATGATTCCAATGGACCAGGATAGCCAGTGTGGCACCAGTAAGGGGTGCGACTACCTTGCCTATCCCATTAAACACCTCTAACGAACCTAACATCCTTGAGCGTTCCTTTCCCTGAAAGATATCACCGATCAATGCCATGGCCAGAGGTGTCGTTCCAGCGGCCCCCACACCTTGTAATCCTCGGCCAATCATGAAAAGACTAACGTTTTCATTTACTTCTCCGCTCACAACACAAAGTACGCTTCCCAGAACCATTATCCATAGTGAAACAATGATTAATCGTTTACGTCCAAAGCGATCCGACAACATCCCCACAAACGGAATCACCACTGCTGCAGGTATGGTGAATGAGCTTAAGATAAAACCAGACCAGCTGCTATTCAAATGTAAATCCGCTTCAATACTCGGGAGAATGGGAATAAGCATAGAATTTCCCAGTACCATTAATATGGGCAGTAATCCGATTACCAGTTGGAGAAGCTTATTCGTCATGATTTGTAACCCCCTTCATAGTCAGATTCATTCTAAAAAACCCGGGAGGAAAATATATATGAAAAGAATGGCTATTTTCTTTGGTATTATCATTCTTCTTTATAGTGTCTATTATGATTTAAATAAGGGAACCCTGAGGCTCCTTTATAATGAATCCACAGTCGCAACAGCCCAGCCACAGGTTAATCAGGCGTCTCCAGCCGCGTCACAGGAAACTGCTGAGGAAGATCCCTCATCCCTACCTTACGTGGAAATGGAGGTCAAGCCCGGTGATACAGTATTAAGTCTTGTAGAAGATCTTCTTGATGGTTCTATACCTGTTCCCATTGAACGTGTGATTACCGATTTCGAAGAATTAAATGATGTGCCGCCTGCCAAGATCCAAATCGGGAAAATCTACAAAATCCCGAATTATCAATAATCCAAGCATTCAAAATACACCTATTTCTTGTCATTTCACACAAAACACTGTTACAATAGCTTCGTATTACTTTTAATGAAAGTTTTTAGAACCTTTCTAAAGGAGCGAATTACACTTGAGTGAAATTATACATCGTTCAAAAACACGTCCGGTCAAAGTCGGAGATTTAACTATTGGTGGTAACAACGAACTTGTTATCCAAAGTATGACCACTACAAAGACACATGATGTTGAAGCAACGGTTAAAGAGATTCACCGTCTCGAAGAAGCAGGTTGTCAGGTTGTCCGGGTAGCTTGTCCAGATGAACGTGCAGCAGAAGCGATAGCTGATATTAAGAAACAAATCAATATTCCACTTGTTGTCGATATACATTTTGACTATAAACTAGCCTTAAAAGCCATTGAAGGCGGAGCCGATAAAATCCGGATCAATCCAGGAAATATCGGTCGCCGAGAAAAAGTGGAGGCAGTTGTCAAAGCAGCGAAAGAAAAAGGGATTCCAATTCGAATCGGGGTAAATGCTGGAAGCTTGGAAAGAAAAATTCTTGAAAAGTACGGATACCCAACGGCTGACGGTATGGTAGAAAGTGCCCTTCATCACATCAAGATCCTGGAAGATTTAGATTTTCATGACATAATCGTTTCCATGAAAGCATCTGATGTAAACTTGGCCATCGAAGCATACACGAAAGCGGCTAAAGCATTTGATTACCCGCTTCACCTTGGAATCACTGAATCAGGTACATTATTTGCAGGAACAGTAAAGAGTGCAGCGGGGCTAGGGGCGATTCTAAGCCTTGGCATTGGAAATACACTGCGTATTTCATTAAGTGCTGACCCTGTTGAAGAAGTGAAAGTAGCGAGAGAACTATTAAAGTCGTTTGGATTAGCTTCAAATGCAGCTACCTTAATCTCATGTCCCACATGCGGACGTATCGAAATCGACTTAATTTCAATAGCCAATGAAGTGGAAGAATACATCTCCACCATTAAAGCACCAATCAAAGTCGCTGTCCTTGGATGTGCAGTAAATGGACCCGGTGAAGCCAGAGAAGCCGATATCGGCATTGCCGGGGCTCGTGGTGAAGGACTGTTATTCCGAAAAGGAAAAACTGTCCGGAAAGTTCCTGAAGAAACGATGGTTGAAGAATTAAAGAAAGAAATCGACAAGATCGCAGAAGAATATTTTGCACAGCAAGAAGCAGAAAAGAAAGAACAGGAAGTATAAATCATGTAAAGAGGACTGATCTAAGATCAGTCCTCTTTTTAAATTTCTTGAAATGCTCCCAATTTCAAGAAAAAGCATTATTCTTAAAAGAACGGCAGTACAAATAATCCGATAATTATCGATACAGCCCCAATTCCGATTGCCCAGGCACCGAGCATTTCTGCTCCTCGTCTTCTTGCCACGAATCCAAGAACAATCCCCGCAGCCCCCATGATTACCGGGAGAATAAATAAGGAAAGAATGGATAGAGCAAGTGCAGAGTAACCTAATACACGACCTGATGTTGTCGTATCTTCGGCGTTATCCTCTTCAAAGTCACGGCTTACACTCATTGGAGCAGCAATTTCTGCTGCTGTTTCTTCACGGTATTCTTTACTCACATCTGTTTCCGGATTGTCGTAATACACGTCGATATCTTGTAGATTTCGATCAACGCTGTTTAATTCGCGTCGTTCATCATTCATACAGCAATCCCTCACTTTCTGTGTTTGGGAGCCTTCTTATTGTGTGTCACTCCGCTTTTTTTACTATGCTAATGTTTGTCAATTTTGTTAGCTAATCTTCACTTTTTAAACCATTCATTGCTTTTGAAAGGCTTCTTTTCGCAAAGTTTGTTGCGATCTTAAGGAAGAAAATAGTAGTTGATCTCCGCTCCAGGATGCTCGCTTTCCGCGGGGCTGGCGGTGAGCCTCCTCGGCACGCCTCCGGGGTCTCACCTGTCCAGCTATTCCCGCAGGAGTCGAGCATCCTTCCGCTCCAATCAACTTTCTAAGCATGTTTCTTTTAATAGTAATAAAAAAAATCAAAACCTTTTAGCAAACAATCTCTATTGAGGTGAATAGAATTAATGTCCTATTGGAGAAGAATTCATTCTTCTAATTAGTTCGTTTTTTAACACCTTTAGCTCTGTCACGAAAAAACTTTTAATGATGGTGAGGGGAACTGCGTAGACTCCTGCGGAAGTACGGGCGCGCCGAGACCCCGGAAGCGAAGCTGAGGAGGCTTGGCCGAACGTCCGCGGAAAGCGAAGCAGTTCACCTCACCATCCAGCACACACTAATGGACAGAGCCAAAGCAGATATTATGTTAAAGATAACAATCTTTACGAAAAGAGCCTTTTGAAAACAGCGGTTATCTACTGGTCAGAAATGTGATAAACTTGAAGGAGTTTTTATAAAGAGGAGCATGATAAAGAATGAAACGTTTTGGAATCGATATTGATGGGACAGTTACGTCACCTGAATCTTTACTGCCTCACATAAATGATTATTTTAAGTTGAACTTAACCTTACAAGACATCACCCAATACGAACTGACAGAGGTTCTGAATATTTCACCCCAAACTTTCGGAAAATGGTTTAAGGAAGCAGAACCAACCATTTACAAAGAATCTCCACTTGCTCATGGCGCAAAGCAAATATTGGATCAATGGAAAGAAATACATGAGCTTTATTTCATAAGTGCAAGAAGATCCGATCTCACCCAATTAACCAAAGAATGGTTCAATACCCAGGATTTGATATATCATCACATCGAATTAATTGGTTCACATGACAAAATTTCAACAGCTAAAAAACACGGAGTTGATATTTTCTTTGAAGATAAACATGATAATGCAGTAGCGATTTCTGAAGAACTATCGATTCCGGTTCTGTTATTTAACACACCATACAATCAACAACCGATCCCTGATGGAGTCATTCGCGTAAATGACTGGCAGGAAGCGAACTCCTGGGTTCAAACCTGGCTTCAAAATGAATCATAGAAAAAAGCCTCTAATCGTAAGAGGCTTTTCCTTTACTTATTAAATAAATCTTTAAAATGTTCCACCCGTTTCCGATTCACTTTAAAATCATAAAATCCAAGACGTGAACCTGACTTGATATGTAGAAGATGTTTACTTTCATCGATATAGAGTTCCAGGTCATCCATGAATTTCAACCACTTTGATGTGAAAACCGCATGCACATAATGTGACTTATCTTCCTTGATCTCTACATGATCGAACTTACTGAGGGTGCTGCGGATTCTCGCCTTCGCATCCTCTGTGCTTCCACTGATGGGAAGTGGTGCTATACGATGATATGATGTGAGGTCTATCGTGCTCACACAGTTTTTTTTATTCGTCGGGCTGTGAGTGAAAGGGATTGATTCCATGGCTGCATCTCCTTTCAATTCCTTCTGTATAATTGCATTTTTTTCCTCTTTTACCTTCACTTAAACTTTGGAAATTTCAGTAAAAGAAAAAGACTTCCAAGAAAAACAAATTTATCATAAGTGGTAGTATGAAGACATGGACCCTTCCTTTCCGCTCCACTCTGTGCTAATACAAAAAATAATCATTTCGATTATCAATCAAACCTCAGGGTTTTAAAAAGGCGTAAAATTTCTTTAAAGAGGCTGTTTTCAATTTAGTTAGTTTTTGACACCTTTTAGCTCTGTCAAGAAAACCTCTTAAAGATGGTGAGGGGAACTGAGTAGACTCCTGCGGAAGTACGGGCTTAGCCGAGACCCCGTTCGGCTAAGCTGAGGAGGCTCGGCCGAACGCTAGCTGCAAGCGAAGCGGTTCCCCTCACCATCTAAGCACACACTTGTTGACAGAGCAACCAGCAGATCTTATGTAATATAACAACAAACTTTTCGAAAAGAGCCAAGAAAAAAGAGACCCTAAAAGGATCTCTCTACTGACATTGAGGGCATTTGCCATAAATTTCGAATTTATGGCCGGATATATCATACCCTGTGTCCGTTAAATTATCTTTTAACGCTTCCATGGGACATGTGTGAATTTCTTTCGTTTTACCACAATCCATACAAATGAAGTGATGATGATGGTGATGACTTTCACATGTAAATCGAAAATGTCTTTCACCTGAGAGTTCAGTCTCTTCCAAAATCTCAAGTTCAACAAACAAGCTCAAATTACGGTAGATTGTATCAAAACTGAGCCCCGGGTAGTCAGCTTTCATATTTTCCAATACATCCCTGGCCGTCAAATATTTATTAGAGCTGGAAAACAGTTCAAGTAATTGCTCCCGTTTTCCTGTATGCTTATATCCTTTTGATTTTAACAGGTCCATTGCTTCCGTTACATTCATTTTCTACACCTCAACTCTAGAAGAATGACTCGACGTTCTTATTTTTTTAATCACAATTGTACTGAGAAGGATTAAAATAGCCGTCATGACAATCGTACCACCTGGTGCAAGATTCAAATAGAAGGCACTGATTAATCCAACAATAACAGAAATTTCACCAAATAATAGTGAAAACCCAATTGTTTGTTTAAATCCATTGGCAATCCTGATACTTGCAGCAACAGGTAATGTCATAAGAGACGAAACCAGCAGGATCCCGACGATGCGCATGGAAGCGGCAATCACAAGTGCTACCATGACCATAAAGATAAAGTGGATCGCCTTAGCGGGGATTCCTGACGCCTTTGCATGATCCTCATCAAAAGATAGAAGAAACAATTCTTTATAAAGCAGGAAAATCACCCCTATCACAAGAACGCTGATTCCTCCAATCAAATACAAATCTCCCCTGCTGACTGCACTGACACTTCCAAACAAATAGCTAAATAAATCTGTATTAAAACCGTCTGCTAGAGAAATGAAGATGACCCCTATCCCGATTCCTCCAGATAGTATGATCGGAATTGCAAGCTCCTGATAATGCTTGTATAACATACGCAAACGTTCAATGAATAAGGAGCCCACGACAGAGAATAACATTCCAAAATATAGTGGATTCAATCCCGAAAAAGCAGGTATCGTTTTACTTAAATACAGGCTCGCTGCAATACCAGACAGAGTGACGTGACTCAATGCATCCGCAATTAAAGAAAGCCTCCTTACGACGATGAATGCTCCTAATAAAGGTGCGATGATTCCAATGAGAATCCCCGTTAGAAATGCATTTTGTAAAAATTCATATTGAAAAATAGCTTGAAGCATTGTCTTCCCTCCAATCGATCATGAATGATGTTCATGCTCATGATTTAAAAAATGTACATCATGACCATAAAAAGAGGAAAGCTGATTTTCCTTTAGCTTCTCAAACTCTTCTGTTTTGCCATGGAAATGTAAATGTTTATTTAAACAAGCGACATGAGTCACTTTGTTCGAAATCGATCCAATGTCATGAGTGACAAGTACGAGAGTAATCCCTAAATCTTTATTTAAGGTTTCTAACATATCATAGAAGTTTTGGACGTTTTGACTATCCACTCCCACTGTCGGTTCATCAAGAATCAATACATCAGGCTGGCTGACGAGCGCACGGGCAATAAACACCCTTTGCTGTTGTCCACCTGATAATTCTCCAATATTACGTTTGGCGAATTGACTCATCCCAACCGATTCTATGGCTCCGTATACATCTAGTTTATATTTAGATGAAATCCTCTTGAACAAACCTGCTTTTTTCGCTAATCCGCTTGCCACCACCTCATATACTGTAGCTGGAAAGCCTGTATTGAAGCTATTGGCCTTTTGGGAAACAAACCCTATGCGATCCCATTGTTTGAATTTATGCTGAGGGATCCCAAATAGCTCAATATTCCCTTGTTTTACTCGTAAAAGGCCCAGAACAAGCTTTAGTAATGTCGATTTACCTGAACCATTAGGTCCGACGATTCCAAGGAATGCCCCTCTGGGAATGCTTAAGTTAATATCTTCGAGCACTCTTTCCCGCTCATATCTGAAATTCACATCTTCTATTTTAATAATAGGATTTGCAGTATCCATTTTAATCATCTCTCTTTATAAGAATCATTACGATTTAAAAGTACATAGGGTAGTATACATGATGGGTGCACAATTGTAAATCATTCATGCCCCAATACCGGACTGCTCAATTTGAGTGAGCAGTCCGGTATTTGTATGCTGCATTAGTGAATGGCAGACTTAAATCGTGCACCCTTTGTTTCCTGTGTACTCATAATCGTAATGAAAGCATTTGGATCTACATCAGAAACAATGGATTTCAACTTTGTTACTTCAAGTCTGGTGACCACGACATAAATGACCTCTTTATCATTATCTGTGTAACCTCCACGCCCCTTTAACATGGTTGTTCCCCTGCCAAGTCTTTTTAGTATTGCGTCGGATACATCAAGGTAATGGTCAGAAACAATGATTACAGCCTTCGTTTCATCCATTCCCTGAATCACCGTATCAATCGTCTTAAAGGCTATATAGTAGGTCATAACGGAATACATCGCTTCTTCAAGTCCGAAGACAAATGCTGCCCAGGCGAAAATGAAAATATTGATGAACATAACAAACTCTCCCACTGAAAACGGAAGTTTTTTCGTTAAAAGAATTCCTAGGATTTCAGTTCCATCCAGAGATCCACCATGACGTATCACAAGGCCGACCCCAACTCCAAGTGTCAAGCCTCCAAAAACAGTGGCTAACACTTTCTCTGTTACAAAGGGATCAATATGGTGTAATAGGCTTTCGATGCCTGCTAGCGCAATAATGGCAAACAGTGAAGAAACTACAAAGGTTTTCCCGATATGTTTATACCCGTAATACATGAAAGGGAGATTTAGAAGAACCAGCAGGGTTGCAAAGTTTACAAATGGAATGGTGTCTGAAACTAAATAATCCAAAATCAGCGAAACACCAATAATACCACCATCAATAATATTATTTGGAACAAGGAATAACTCAATGGATATAGCAGCTAATGCTGCTCCAATTATAATAAAGATTAATCGGTAAATAAAATGAAGGGGACTTTCTTTTTTATGTACTCTTTGGGTCATCGTCAATTCCTTTCCTTTCACTTTATTTTCTTATAAAAATGTCACTTTCTGATCAGGAGTTACATATGTATCTGTTGAGGAGTGATAAACATGAAGCTATTACAAAACGTGATTAATCACAAAATTAACAATATCACAAATGAAGAATTATTAAAGTACGCCAATCAATATAACATTTCATTGACTTCACAGCAGGCAACAAGCATCGTCGCTAGTGTTAAAGGAAAGAACATTAATATCTTCAATGACAGCAAACGCAGTAAATTGGTGAAGGAATTAGCAAGGCTAATAGGTCCTGCCAAGGCGAAGGAAATCAACCAACTCTTTTTGCAGCTCATCAGATAGTAAAAGAAGAGGAGGCGTCCCTATTGATGAGAGATGACCTCCTCCATTGCCTTTTTTATTGATTCAGAATTTTCGTTAATACATCTTCATCGAACGTTTGACTCTGAAGCATGTCAATTTCGAACTTGTAAGGAGGCTTTTTATTTTTCTTATCTTCCCCTACATATGGTGTTTCCAGAATCTTAGGTACCTCTTGCAGCTGTGGATGATGCACAATATAGTTCAGTGCTTTGAATCCGATATGTCCGAATCCTAAATTTTCATGGCGGTCTTTACTAGCCCCACGTTCATTCTTACTATCGTTAATGTGTAGAACCTTTAAGCGATCAATCCCGACAATCTTATCGAATTCTTCCAAGACTCCATCGAAATCATCCACAATATTATATCCTGCATCATGGGTGTGACAAGTATCGAAACAAACAGAAAGGCGGTCATTCAGTTCTACCCCATTGATGATTTGAGCTAATTCCTCAAAAGATCTTCCACATTCTGAACCCTTCCCTGCCATTGTTTCCAATGCAATTTGCACTTTATGGTCTTTGGTTAGTACTTCATTCAGACCTTCAATGATCTTTTCGATTCCCTTATCTGCTCCTGCACCTACGTGAGCGCCCGGGTGAAGCACAATCTGTCCCGCTCCCAGAGCTTCTGTGCGTTCGATTTCAGAACGGAGGAAATTGACACCTAATTCAAATGTAGCAGGGTTCGTCGTATTTCCGATGTTAATGATATAGGGAGCATGAACAACGATGTCCTCTATCCCATTTTCTTTCATGTGAGCGATACCCGCTTCAATATTTAAATCTTCGATCTTTTTTCTTCTCGTATTTTGAGGGGCACCTGTATAAATCATAAATGTATTCGCTCCATATGAAACGGCTTCCTCACTGGAAGCTAATAGCATTTTTTTACCACTCATCGAAACATGGGATCCAATCTTAACCATTCTTCTCAACTCCTAAGAAAATCTCTCTATATTGTATCGAATGTGTACAAATGAATCACGTTAAAACTCTTATTTGCTTCTGTTTTTCTTTCTTCTCTCACGTTTCTTGATCTGATCCATTTTGTATTTCATTTTCTTTTTATAACCCGGCTTAACTGCTTTCGGTTTTCGAACCATTGATTTCGCTTTTTCATCAATCTCATTAACATTCGTTTTTTGACGGTTCTTACGTTTGTTCAGGGGTGGCAACTCAGACCATTCCCCTTTCTTAATGTCTTGATGAGCAAAGCTAATTCCCAGCTTCTCCAGACGATTCAATGCATCTTCATCCGAAGGTGTATAAATGGTATAGGCAATCCCGGTATTACCGGCACGTGCTGTACGGCCAGAACGGTGAACATAGAAATCGAGATCTTGTGGCAATTCAAAGTTAATGATGTGACTTACACCTTCAATGTCGATCCCTCTTGCTGCTAAATCAGTCGCTACGATGTACTGATAATCCAGGTTTCTCGTTTGCTTCATCATTTTCTTACGCTCACGGGGAGAAAGGTCTCCGTGAATTCGTCCAACCTTTAATCCTTTTGCGATCAAAGCATCTGCCACTTCATCTGCTTTTTGTTTTGTATTGGTAAAAACGATACCTAAATATGGATTAATATCCACTAAAATATTGTACAACAGGTTAATTTTATCGCGACTCTTAAGTGGGACGATTACATGTTGAATATTCTTTGCCGATAGCTGCTCGGGCTCAACATGTGCATATTGTGGATTTTCCATATATTTCTTCAAGAATGGCTTCAGTTTCTCTGGAATCGTCGCAGAGAATACAAGCATTTGTAATTTTTCAGGCATCTTTGCCGCAATCTGATCCACATCTTCAATGAATCCCATATCAAGCATCAAATCCGCTTCATCAATTACCAGTAGACTGGCAGTATGAACAAATAAGGCTTGATCTTTCACTAAATCATTGATCCGGCCAGGAGTACCAACCACAATATGAGGCTGGTGTTTCAATTTCTCAATTGTTCTCTGCTTGTCCGTTCCACCAATAAAGCAGCGGGAAACAATGTTGCTATCTTTCGTGATCTTTAGTACCTCTTGATAAATCTGTTGTGCAAGTTCACGAGTTGGAGCAGTAATCACTGCTTGTACCTGTTCAGAATCTGCATTCACCTTCTCAATGATCGGTAAAAGATATGAATGTGTTTTTCCCGTTCCTGTCTGGGATTGACCAATCGCACTTTGCCCTTTTAAAATCAGTGGGATCATTTTCTTTTGAATTTCTGTTGGTTCGTAGAAACCCAGTTCTTCTACAGCTTCATTAATGAAAGACTGGAATCCGAATTGTAGAAATAAATTCTTTTTCATTCTTTACATCTCCTTTTATCAAAATATCCTTTTATTTACGCTGTCATCGGGATGGATGCCAAGTCGAACACATCATCACCATAGATATATATAAAATTTACGGATCACTTTATCACCACGAGTGATTTTACCTTAACGTAACAGTTTAGTAAGCGTCATATTTAAAGAACATCTAACCATTATAATGTTTTTTTGGCAAAACATCTAGTTCATACTTATTTTAATTTAAGATGATATTGTATGAATACCCTTTTTTCACCTATTGCATACTCTATACTGACGAGGAATTTATTCGAATGAAAGGAGGCTGTCATTATGCCACCTAGAAGAATGAGGAATCAGGGTCAGGATATGCGAAATCCTTTCGGGATGAGACAGCAGCGGGGATTCAGCGGGTTCGGAATGCAGCAGCCTGGAAGGAATCGCTTTGGAATGGGGCAGACGCAGCCACCTCCGTTTCAATTTGGAGGACAACGTCAAAATCAAGGATTCAATATGGGGATGAATCAGAGAGGAAAAAGCCGGGGGCCAGGTAAAGGTGGTTTATTGTCTAAGCTTCTTAAAAAGGGGGATAATCAGAATGCCGGTGGAGGATTATTACAACAATTTTCCAGAGGGGACTCATCTTCCAACACGTCTGGCTTTGAACGATCGCCACAGGCAGCTGGCGGAATCCTCCAGAGCTTATTGAACCCCGGTAATGTGAATTCATTTTTATCCAATACCCAGCAAATGCTCCAGACAGCTCAACAGTTGGGTCCGATGTTCCAACAATATGGCCCTATGGTGAAAAATATCCCGGCACTATGGAAGTTATATCGTGGATTCAAAGATATGCCTGCCGATGATGCGTCCGACAAGGGGCATAGTGAAGAAAAAATAGTGGATAATGACATCCCTGAAGTTGAATCCACCGTTAAGAAAAAAAAGAAGAAGAAACCACCAGAAGAAATTTCAGAGGATAGTGATCTTGATGATAACCATGCGCCATCAAAGTCTAGATCAGGATCAAAACCCAAACTGTATATTTAAAGCCAGGATCCCTAAAGGTACTGAATCACCTGTTTAGGGATTTTTTTATTTAACGGCCAATCAAAGGCATTTCAAGCGGGGAAAGGTTCACATTATTATCGTTCTCTTTGTCAGGAGGGCAGTTCTCCTTTATAATGAAGACAAAACCTTTTCTCATGTAGGAGGATATTTATAGATGGAAATTATTAAGATTACTCCGAGAGGCTATTGTTACGGTGTTGTAGATGCAATGGTCATTGCAAGAAATGCCGCTTTAGACAAATCGCTTCCTCGTCCAATTTATATTTTAGGCATGATCGTTCACAATAAGCATGTGACTGACGCATTCGAAGAAGACGGTATCATTACCCTGGATGGCAGCAACAGAAAAGAAATCATCGAACAAGTAAATGAAGGAACGGTTATCTTCACGGCTCATGGAGTTTCTCCTGAAGTGAAAGAAATAGCCAAACAAAAAGGACTTGTCACACTGGATGCAACTTGTCCCGATGTAACGAAAACCCATGATCTGATTCGCGCTAAAGAAGCGGAAGGCTATGACGTGATCTATATTGGTAAAAAAGGACATCCTGAGCCTGAAGGGGCTGTCGGGGTTGCACCTGAGATTGTGCATCTCGTGGAAACAGCAGAAGATGTAGAAGAACTTTCAATTGATAACGAAAAAATCATTGTGACTAACCAAACGACGATGAGTCAATGGGATGTATTGGATACGATGGATAAAGTGAAAGAAATGTACCCTCACGTTGAGCTGCACAAAGAAATATGCCTGGCTACCCAGGTTCGTCAAGAAGCAGTAGCTGAACAAGCTGGTGATGCAGATGTTCTCATCGTAGTTGGAGATCCTAAGAGTAATAACTCCAACCGGCTCGCTCAAGTATCAAAGGATATCGCAGGTACTCCTGCACATCGCATTTCCGACATTAGTGAATTGGATATAGAATGGATTAAAGATGCGGGCATCGTTGCTGTAACAGCCGGTGCATCCACTCCTACCCCAATCGTAAAAGAAGTCATTAAATTCCTTGAAGCTTTTAATCCAAATGATGAATCCACTTGGACAAGAGAGCGGAATGTTCCATTAAATAAAATTCTCCCTAAAGTACGAAAAGCTAAATTGGGAACAAAATAAAGATGAAAGGCCCCTTAGAAATTCTAAGGGGCCTTTCATTATTACATATACGTAAATGGGTTGGTTTCAGCTTTTGAGGCGAATATATTGACGATATACCCTTTTTCCGAGGATTTTTTCGCTAAATAACTGGCCACTCCATCCTTCATGACTTTTTCGATGTGATGACCTGCATCAACGACATTCAGCCCCATCATCATGGCGTCGTGGGCGGTGTGGTAATAAATATCGCCTGAGACGAATACATCCGCCCCCTGTCTTTTGGCTTTCCCGATAAACTTATTTCCATCTCCGCCAAGCACTGCTACTTTCTTTACTTTCGCTTCCCCATCACCAATGACTCTGATTCCGTCCATACCAAATGTTTTTTTCACAACTAAAGCAAATTCCTTAAGGCTCATCTCACTCTGCAAATGTCCGATTCTACCTAATCCTAAAGCAGGTGATCCGTTTTTAAGGGAATAGATATCATAGGCAACTTCTTCATAGGGATGATGGGTAATCATCGCTTTCAACACTTTTTTCTCTAAAGAAACAGGATAAACTGTTTCCACCTTCTCTTCTGCTACTTCCTCAAGGGAACCTTGCATTCCGATATGCGGGTTCGTGCCCTCCTCAGGGAGGAATCTTCCCTTTCCTTCAGTCGAGAAGCTGCAATGTGAATAGTTTCCGATGTGCCCGGCTCCTGCATTCCCAAGGGCTGTTCGAAGTTCATTTGCGTTTTCTTTTGGCACATAAACGACTAATTTACGGAGCTCCTCATTGTAAGTAGGGGCTAGTACAGACGTATCCTGCAAATGCAGCATGTCGGATAAAAGGTCATTCACTCCCCCCGTCGCCACATCAAGATTCGTATGAGCCGCATACACGGCAATATCATGCTTGATTAACTTCTCAATCATTCGTCCTTGATAGGTGTCCGTTTGCAGGGACTTTAATGGACGAAAAAGCGGTGGGTGGTGGGCTATGATTAATTTCACATTGTTTTTTATTGCTTCATCCACCACATTCTCCAATACATCCAGGGTGATCATCACATTCTCAACCTTCTCGTTCAACTTACCAATTTGAAGACCAACCGGATCCCCTTCTTCAGCTAGACATTTAGGTGAAAATTGTTCAAACAGCTGAATGATCTCATGACCGTTTACTGTCTTCATGGGATAAGAACCTCCTCCACCATTTGTATTTTTTGAATGAGTTCACGTTTTCGTTCTTCCAACACATCGGTTTTTTCCGCTTTTTCCATGTTATTCAATATATTCTTCCATTGATGAAGCTCCTGATTCCATTTTTTCATAAAAGCATCGTTGCGCTCCTTCATCAGAAATGGACCGAGGAGCAATTCTTTTTCAAGCTCACCAGAGTAGTGTTGTCTCGGATTGCCTTTCTCCGCCACTAAAATTTCATATACCTTATCATCTTCTTCAAGAATTTCTTCCCCTACTAAGTCCCATTCATTATCCATGAGCCACGTACGGATGGACCTTGCACTCACATTCGGCTGAAGAATTAACCTGGGTTGATTGGTCAGCTTTGCTTTACCTGCCTCCAAGATTGAGGCAATCAATGTGCCTCCCATTCCGGCGATCGTAATACAATCTACTTCACCTGGAGCGATCACTTCCAAACCATTTCCAAATCTCACCTCTACCTCCTGAGTTAATTGGGCATCTTCCACTTGTTTCATGGCAGAAAGATATGGCCCTTTCACTACTTCTCCTGCGATTGCAGAGGAAGCAATACCTTTATTGACCGCATAGCACGGTAAGTATGCGTGATCTGAACCGATATCAGCGATTTTAGATTGCTCGGGTATGTATGACACAACTGTTTCTAGTCGTTTTGATAATTGTTGAATATTCATTCGTTCACCTTTAATCATTTTTATTGGGTAAATTATGTACGATAATCATTCTAACCAACTTTTCCCGATAAAAAAAGTCCTTTGCCCAAAAAGACAAAGAACCTTTTTCAATCATTGATTATTTAAGTGACTTGATCCAGTCTGCCATAGCATCCAGATTTCCCTCTTCTACTAGACCAGCCGGCATCATACCTTTACCGTTTTTGATCGTTTCTTTGATCTCGTCTTTAGACAGCTTTGTTCCTTTAAGAGCAGGACCGGCGCCACCTTCATAGTTTCCACCATGACAAGATACACAAGACTCTTTGTACTTAGCTTCCGGATCGAATTCTCCGCTTGAAGCCTGTTCGCCTTCTTTACCTTCCATTTCCCCGTGTCCTTCTTCTTTTGCTTTTTCATCAGCGTTGTTAAGGCCTTCTAAAGATAAGAAGAAAACAAGACCAATTCCAAGAGCCATGATAAGTACGAATGGAATTATTGGATTACGATTCATGATTTAACCTCCTTTATGTACAACATCCAAAAATAGTGCTTTTTTCAACACTTTATATTTTACTGTAAAAAACGACAAAGTAAAAGTACTATCAATTAACTTTTCCATCTTTCTCACAAATTAGACACATTTCTTGTGAAATAAGGAAAGTTTCCATTAAAAGAAGGGAGCTCTATTGCCCCAGAGCGGACCAATAGAGCTCCTCATTGCTGTTATGGTGTTTTCACCTTATTGACATCCTATAAGCCTTGAAATGACCATTCTCTGGACTTCTGAGGTCCCTTCTCCGATTTCAAGGAGTTTGGCATCCCGTAGATATCTTTCTACATGGTATTCTTTCATGTATCCGTATCCACCGTGAATCTGAATGGCTTCGTCTGCTACTTCCATACTGATTTCTGAAGCGTAAAGCTTACACATCGAAGCTTCTTTCGAAAATGGTCTTCCCTGATCTTTCAACCATGCTGCCTTATGAACCATATTCCTTGCCAGTTCAATCTTCATTGCCATATCAGCAAGCTTAAATTGAGTAACTTGAAACTGAGATAAGGTTTTGCCAAATTGCTTTCTTTCCTTGGAATACTGCAGTGCTTTATCAAAAGCAGCCTGTGCCACACCGACAGCCATGGCACCAATTCCGATCCTTCCACCGTCCAGGGTGACAAGGAACTGCTTGAAACCTTCCCCCTGCTTTCCTAACAGGTTTTCCTTCGGCACTTCTACATCTTCAAGAACCAACTCTGTCGTGTTTGATGAATGAAGCCCCATTTTTTCATAATTATCGATTACCGTAAATCCCTTTGCTTTAGTCGGAACGATAATCGCACTAATTTCTTTGTTCCCATTGTTTCTACCTGTAATTGCTGTTAAAGCGAGATGATTCGCATAGCTTGCATTAGTAATATAGCACTTATTGCCGTTAATAACCCATTTATCCCCTTTGTCTTCTGCAGTGGTTTGGGTACCGCCTGCATCAGAACCTGCATTGGGTTCAGTCAGGCCGAAAGCTCCAAATGATTCCCCTGTACAGATTGGCGTTAAGTATTCCTGCTTTTGTTCATGAGAACCAAATAAGTTAATGGGTGCCCCTCCCAGTGAAATATGCGCAGAGTACGTAATACCTGTCGACGCACAAGCCCGGCTAAGCTCTTCGGTTACGATTGCGAAACTGACCGTATCGGCACCTGCCCCCCCATATTCCTCGGAAAAAGGAAGTCCCATCATCCCCAAGTCAGAAAGCTTCTTGAAAATTTCTTTAGGAAATTCCTTTGTACGGTCCCGATCCAATGCACCAGGAGCCACTTCTTCTTCAGCAAATTCCCTGATTGTCTTTTTAATCATTGTTTGTTCTTGTGTTAAGTCGAAATTCATACTTATCCCCCTTGTCTAACTTTGATGACTGAAAGCCCTAACTCCATTTCCATAATAGCGCTTTCAAGCATAATCACTGCACTCTATGAATGCGCTCTCATTCTTATTATAAAAGGGAATAGTGAATTTTCTCAACTTTAAAAAACTTTTAAATTTTCAGAAGTTATAGTAATATAAAAATAATTAGTAGGATCCCCCCAGCCAAACCTGAAAGGGAAAAATAACCCAGCTTCCATTTCAATCCTGCACTTATCCAAATGAAACAGTTCAGAAATAAGGTTATGTACATTCCGAAAGAACTCCTACCGAATAACTCCTCTGTTATATCTATGGAGGCAAGAAGAAATATACAAGCGGCAGCCATATACAAGAATAAAGGTGATAATTGTTTTTTAATATAATAAATTCCTATCGCTACTAATAATCCGACAAAACTTGCCAAAATCGTTGTTTGCAAAACGATTGACAATTCAGTAAAATAAATGACAAATAATGAAATTAATATCGCACAAATTGAATATAAGTAGTCTTTAAGCATTGCCTTCTTTTTGGCACTCTTTTGATCACTGTGTTCCATACCATCTCCTTCGGTATATAATGCAAGGAGATAGTCACAATAGTGCTCTGGCAGCATATTAGCATGTTTCCAAAGATGTATCTCATTCACAATCAATTCTTTTCTTGAATTTTTTACTGTTTTCACAGTTGTCACACCTTTATCTCTTAAATCTTTTAGCTACATTCGTCAAAGGTGATGAAAAACCCTTTATTTCGACCAAAAAAAACCACCTCTATTCACAATAGAGGCAGTAAACGGGGTTTCTATTCTAAAAAGTCCTTTAATCGTTTGCTTCTGCTTGGATGACGCAGTTTTCTAAGAGCTTTTGCTTCAATTTGACGAATACGTTCCCTTGTTACACCGAAGACTTTCCCTACTTCTTCAAGTGTGCGGGTTCTGCCATCGTCCAGACCAAAGCGTAATCGAAGAACATTCTCTTCACGATCTGTTAAAGTATCCAGTACATCTTCAAGCTGTTCTTTTAAAAGTTCGTAAGCAGCATGTTCTGAAGGAGATTGAGCTTCTGCATCTTCAATGAAGTCACCAAGATGAGAATCGTCTTCTTCACCAATTGGCGTTTCAAGGGATACCGGCTCTTGAGCAATCTTAAGGATTTCCCGAACCTTTTCAGGTGTCAGATCCATTTCTTCTGCAATTTCTTCCGGTGCCGGTTCACGCCCTAAGTCTTGCAATAACTGTCTTTGTACACGAATAAGTTTGTTAATGGTTTCCACCATATGAACCGGAATACGAATCGTTCTGGCCTGGTCAGCAATCGCACGGGTGATGGCTTGACGAATCCACCATGTTGCATACGTACTGAATTTGTATCCTTTACGGTAATCAAACTTTTCTACTGCTTTAATCAGACCCATATTTCCTTCCTGGATAAGGTCTAAGAATAACATACCGCGACCAACGTAACGTTTGGCAATACTGACAACAAGTCGTAGGTTCGCTTCAGCAAGACGTCGCTTAGCTTCCTCATCGCCTTCTTCAATTCTCTTGGCAAGATTTATCTCTTCCTCTGCAGATAAAAGATCAACTCTTCCAATTTCTTTCAGATACATACGAACAGGATCATTTATTTTAACTCCTGGAGGAACGCTTAAATCATTCAGATTGAATTCTTCTTCCTCTTCTTTCTCTAATTCCGTAGCACCCGGATCATCATCTTCGTCATTTTCATTGATGATTTCTACACCTTGTTCACCTAAGTGTTCGTAGAATTCATCCATTTGATCGGAATCTAACTCAAACCCTGATAATTTATCGGCAATATCTTCGTATGTGAGGACTCCTCTTTTCTTCCCTTGGTTAACTAAAAATTCTTTCACCTGATCAACTGTTAATTCTGATGCTATTTGTTTGGAACGCGCTGACTTTTCAGCCATTTGTTCCCCTCCTTCCAACTTCCTTACAAAACTTTATAGAGACTTACGCAGCTGTAAGATTTCCATTGCTATTTGTGCTTCTTTCCGGTAATCCTTTAGTCGTTCTGCTTCTTTTCTTTCCACTTCTTTTTCTTTTATTCTCAACATCTTTTGATGTTTTAACACCTGATTTACATAATCCACTAATTCCTGGTCCGTACTTTCTTCGCTTATTGACATCATTTCAATGTCCGTAACGATCCTTCTTAACCTCTCATCGGGAAGATACCCGATAAAGGCACTGGCACTTGGTGGTAGACCTTCTTCATAATAACCCAATAAATAAGTAATAATAGCCTGATGTTCATCAATATTAAGGTTAGTACCTGCAAGCCACTCCTGAATCTTGTAAGCGATGTTCGGGTCCTTGAGCATATAGGCAATCAATCTTCTCTCAGCCGTTTGGTAAGCGGGTAATAGTTTAGACTGAGTCTGCCTGGAGAAATTGCCTTGCATACCTACCTGTTTAGGCGGTTTGGAATTCCGTTTGCCGGGGCCTTCCAGTTCAAAGAGCTGCTGTTGAAGAGCATCAAGGGATAATTCGAACTCATCTGCTAGATACCTTAAATAATAATCCTTTTCAACCGCTTTACTCAGTTGGGTAATTTCCTTAAGTATGTCTTCTATATACTTAAGGCGATCTCCTTCATCATTTAAGTTTTTATTCAGCTTATAGTACCGAAGCTTAAATGCCATGAACGTTAAGCTTGCCCCTATTACATCTTGTTGAAACTTTGTTGGACCATATTTTGAAATGTAGTCATCAGGGTCTAATTGTTCCGGTATTGTTGCGACACGAATGTTCAGCTGATGATTGTGAAGAAGATTTCCTGCCCGGAATGCAGCTTCAACTCCAGCAGAATCACCGTCATAACATATGATCACGGAATCAGTCATGCGTTTAAGCAGTCCGATTTGTTGCTCTGTTAATGATGTACCCATAGTGGCTACGCCATTTTCAACCTCTGCTTCACTGGCTGATATGACGTCGGCAAATCCTTCAAACAGAATGGCCTGCTGTTTTCTTCTAATCATTGAACGCGCGCTGTGATAGTTATAAAGAATGCTGCTTTTGTTAAAAATTTTCGTTTCCGGGCTGTTTAAGTACTTCGGTTCATCATTCGCATCGATGCTTCTTCCTGAAAAAGCGACCGTGTTCCCTTTCGTATCAACTATAGGAAACATGATTCTTCCCCTGAAGCGATCCAAGAAGGAATTGTCTCTTTCTCTTCTAACGAGTAAACCCGCCGCTTCCATCAGCTCCAGGGAATAGCCGCGCTTCTGAAGGAACTTAACGGTGAAATCCCAGCTTGGAAGTGACCACCCAATCTGAAATTTAGTAATGCTTTCAGTCGTAAACCCCCGAGCCAATAAATATTCGAGGGCTTCCTGACCTTCTTTTGTATTTAGAAGGAGATGATGGTAAAATTTACTTAATAACCCATGAGCTTCCATCATTTGCTTTTCATCTTCTTGAGGGGGAAGCTCCCTTTCAGACGAAGATGTCTGTATGGAGATTTCTTCTCCTACTTTAGAACCAAGCTTTTGCGCTGCTTCGAGGAAACTTAAACCATCAACGTCCATAAGAAACGTAAACGCATTTCCCCCGGCCCCACATCCGAAACAGTGAAATATTTGTTTGTCAGGGGAAACAGAAAAAGATGGAGTATTCTCTCCATGAAACGGACACAAACCAAAATAATTGCGTCCCTGCTTTTTCAGTTGTACATAATCACTGACGACATCTACGATATCGGTTGACGATAATATTTTATTTAACTTATCTTCAGGGATTCTTTCAGACACGATTTATCACCTGTTTTTATTTACCCTCTTAATCCATTCTGTACTTATTCCGATTCTCCTGCAATTTCCGACAAGATTTTATCGAAGGAAATACAAAATGTTTCTCTGTCTTCATTTGTAAAAGGTTTAGGACCTTTACCATAGTTTCCTCTACGGCGTTCTTTTGCTGCGACGTATCGATAATCGAGTGCCGTGACTATACTCTCTTCCCTGTAGGCTTTTCCCCTGGGAGAGATGGCATAAACTTTTTTCGGCAAAACCAATGACGCCAACCCAATATCCTGGGTAACCAGTACATCATGTGGTTGAACATGGTTCATGATATATAAGTCAGCCGCTTCTTTCGAACTATCGACATATACCCACCTGCCTTGGTCAGGTGTGTTCTTTCTATGGGCATGAGAAGCAACAAAAACAACTTCAAAGCCATATCCTTTGGTAATTTTAATGATTTCCTGCTTTACCGGGCAAGCATCTGCATCTACATATACGGTAGACTTATGTTCGCTAATACTAACTATTCTACATCACTCCGTATTATCCTTCTCTCTTTATGAATTTTCCTAGAGAATTGATTAAAATTGTCGAATTTTAATTAAGACGAGACTTGACATATCACAATAATTAGTTTATTCCTTAAGAGTTTAGTCTAAACCTATTTTAAATATTTTTATCACAATTTTTTATTATAGTATAATCGGACAAGTTTGACCACTATAAAAACTTAATTTTTGAAACCTTTGATTGTTTCCGTTTAGATTCACCAAAAAAGAATGATCTTTTCCCTATTATTCAGGGAAAAGATCATTCTTTTTTAAAAGTTAATTGCTTGAGTGCTGATAGATATTCGTAATGACATTGGCTGTTTCTTCAACGGCTTTGTTCGTTACGTCAATCACATGGCAACCAATACGATTCGTTATTTTCTCGAAATATTTCAGCTCATCTTCAATGCGTTGAATATTTGCATAGCTTGCCTGATCATTCAACCCCAGAGACTTTAATCTTTCTCTGCGAATCGTATTCAACTTCTCAGGACTAATCTTTAATCCGAAGCACTTCTTCGGAGAAACCATAAATAATTCCTCTGGTGGATCGACTTCCGGTACTAGTGGTACATTGGCCACCTTAATCCTCTTCAGTGCAAGATATTGCGATAATGGCGTCTTTGAAGTTCTGGAAACACCTACAAGCACAATATCCGCTCTAAGGATGCCGCGGGGATCCCTCCCATCATCGTACTTGACGGCAAACTCTATCGCTTCCACTTTCTTGAAGTAATCATCATCCAGCTTTCTTACCGTTCCCGGTTCGAACAACGGCTCCTTTTGATAAGCTGATTGATATTTATCCATTAATGGACCGATAATATCAAATGCGTACAATTCTTCTCTTTCAGCTTCTTTTTTAATATATGCACGCATATCCGGCTTTACAAGAGTATACACGATCAGTCCCTGGTTTAATTTCGCCAGGGAAATCACTTCATCGATATGCTCTAAGTCCTCTACATACGGAAAGCGTTTAATGACCGTATTGGAACCATTGAATTGGCTAATCGCCGCTTTTGTGACTAGTTCAGCAGTTTCACCCACCGAGTCGGATACAACATAGATGATCGGTTCTTTCACGATCGTTCACCACCTTCTAATATTCATCTGCTAACGCTACAAATGCTTTCGTGATATTGGTTTTCGTAATTCTGCCTATGACCTCTAAATCGCCTTTTTCTGTTTTCTTAATCACCGGAACAGAGTCGATTTGCTTATGAATCAAGTCTTTGGCCACACCTATTAGCTGGTCATCCTTTTCACAGACCGTAATATTAGGCATTCTCGTCATAATGATATTCACCGGCAAGGTACTAAGTTCTTGTTTCCCGATGCTCGCCCTTAATAGATCCTTACGGGACAGGACGCCAACTAAGTACGTATTCCCATCCACTACAAACAATGTTCCTACGTCCTCCAGAAACATTGTAACAATGGCATCATACACGGAAACATTTTCGTTTACCACTACTGGAATCGATTGATAATCTTTAACATATATTTTGTTAAGGTTTTCTGTCAACAGCTGCGTTCCTGTTTTCCCTGTATAGAAATATCCCACTCTGGGGCGGGCATCCAGGTAACCCGCCATGGTTAAAATGGCTAGATCAGGCCTGAGAGTCGCCCTGGTCAAGTTTAATTGATCGGCGATTTGTTCACCAGTGATAGGTCCGTTGTCTTTAACTATTTGTAAGATATGTTCTTGACGCTTATTAAGTTCGATTGTTACTCACCACCTAACGGACAAACGATTTATGTTATACTTTATATTAAATATTATATACTATTTAAAGAAAATGAAAAGAGCATATTATCATTCAATTGTGTCAAGACTATATTTTAAATTTCACCTAACACAGATTATCTTTTTTTGATACAAACTTCAAATCTTTTCCCTTCTACTGATCAGTAGTTGTTTTTATTTCTTTATCATGATAAAATGTCTTCATCTTATAATCAATAATGCTATGACGGATCAATAAGTACTTGCTGCACTCAAGCGACCAGGGACGGTGAAAGCCTGGAAAGCAGGGAAACGGCAATCCCGAGCTATTTTACATTTAAAAGTGGGTATACATGCATGATGTATATCAACTAGGGTGGAACCGCGAGTATCAAGCTCGTCCCTAGGCTATATGCCTAGGGACGAGCTTTTTTATTTTATTACATACATGATGAAAAGGAGTGACTTTTATGTCAATGGAACAAGTAGTAAATTTAGCGAAGCATCGCGGATTTGTTTTCCCAGGTTCTGAAATCTATGGAGGACTTGCTAACACGTGGGATTACGGTCCACTAGGTGTAGAGTTAAAAAACAATATTAAAAAAGCATGGTGGAAAAAATTCGTTCAGGAATCCCCTTACAATGTGGGTCTTGATGCAAGTATCTTAATGAATCCGCAAACTTGGGTAGCTTCTGGTCATGTTGGAAACTTCAACGATCCAATGATCGACTGTAAGCAATGTAAGACACGCCATCGTGCAGACAAAATCATTGAAAATGCCCTTGAAGAAAAAGGTATCGAGATGATAGTGGATGGACTTTCGTTTGAAAAAATGGAAGAAATCATTAATGAGCACAGTATTGTGTGCCCTGATTGCGGAAGCCAGGATTTCACCGATATCCGTCAATTCGACTTAATGTTTAAGACTCATCAAGGTGTGACAGAATCTTCTACAAATGAAATCTATTTACGCCCAGAAACAGCTCAAGGTATATTTGTTAACTTCAAGAATGTTCAGCGCTCCATGCGTAAGAAAATGCCATTCGGTATTGCTCAAGTCGGAAAAAGCTTCCGAAATGAAATTACACCTGGTAACTTCACATTCAGAACACGAGAATTTGAACAAATGGAACTGGAATTCTTCTGTAAACCTGGAGAAGACCTGGAATGGTTCTCTTACTGGCGTGAATTCTGTAAAAACTGGTTACTAAACCTTGGAATGAACGAAGATAATATGCGTTTACGGGATCATGATCAAGACGAATTATCTCATTACAGTAATGCAACTACGGATATTGAGTACAAATTCCCATTCGGTTGGGGAGAGCTTTGGGGTGTAGCAGATCGAACTGACTTTGACCTGAAGCGTCATATGGAACATTCGAATGAGGACTTCCACTACATGGATCCTCAAACAAATGAAAAGTATGTACCATACTGTATTGAACCATCTCTTGGTGCAGACCGTGTCACTCTTGCATTCCTATGTGACGCTTTCGAAGAAGAGGAGCTAGAAAATGATTCACGCACAGTGCTCCGTTTCCATCCGGCACTGGCTCCATTCAAAGCAGCGGTCCTGCCGCTTTCTAAGAAGTTATCAGATGATGCCTTTAAGGTGTATGAAGAATTATCACATGATCTTATGATAGACTTCGACGAAACAGCATCAATCGGTAAACGCTACCGTCGTCAAGATGAAATCGGTACACCATTCTGTATCACATTTGACTTCGACTCGGTGGAAGATAGCCAAGTGACAGTCCGTGACCGTGACACAATGGACCAAGTCAGAATGCCAATCAGCGAAGTAAAGGCGTTCTTGCAGGAGAAAATTAAATTTTAAAACCATAATAAAAAACAGGCCCATTCACCATGGTGAATGGGCCCTTTCTATATAATCACAAGCAGCATTATAAGCTAGAATAAATCCTTCATGTTATCCATTTGGTCTAGGAACCTCCTGGATTTTAATGTTAAACCTGAATTTTCATCGTAATAAGTCCTGATTACCCGCTTCAATTGACGTTTTGTTTCATCTTTCACCGATATATTTCCCAATCGATTGATATCGAAATAGTAAAATACCCTCAGAAGCTTCACAGTGCTCTGCGAGATCGGAAAATGATGAGGATCTTCACTTAAACAACGATGACAGATGAATCCATTTTCTTTAAATGAGAAAGCGAATTCACCATCCGCTTCCCCGCATACACTACATCCATTCAAATGAGGATACAACCCTAATACAGGGAGCATCTTCATTTCAAAAATGTGCATAAGAATTTCGGGATCATAGTCTTCATTTAAATAGTGAATGGTCTTGTAAAGCAATTCAAATAGAAATGGGTTCGGTTTCCGGTCCTCCGTCGCTTTGTCGAGAAGATCGACGATGTAAGTGGCATAAGCCGTCTTAAACAAATCTTCCCTCACATGCCTTAACGATTCAACCATCTCTCCCTGTTGGAGTGTACCTAACCCACTTCCTTTAATAAAAAGGAAATAACCATATGTAAACAATTGTGAAATGGCGGATAGACGGCTATTAGGTTTCTTTGCCCCTCTAGCCATCAATCCTATCTTTCCGAATTCTCGTGTGTATATGGTAACAATCTTGTTTGACTCACCGTAATGATTCGTTCTGATAACGATTCCTTCACACTTCTGCAGCATATAGCCACCTCCCGACATCAATGCATCCGGGTGATGACAAGCTTATCACGTTAAAGGAAAATCAACTTCCGCTGTTTCTTCTTCAAAGCTGTAAGGATCTTCGATCGTCTCCTTTTCAAGCTCCTTAAAAAGTAAATAGGTGTCTATACTTCCTGTCTGCGAAAAAAATTTCCATGTTAAGTCTAACATAAAAAACCCACCTTTCTGGATTTAAACTAGCAAGACTTCATAAGCTTTCTTGTGATTAGAATGAGCATTTTCTCTCTAAAAGATGCGGCCTAAATATTGTTAATTCTGCTATCAATATTCGTCGTCACTGAATCCAAAGTCACGCAGGGTAGAAGATCGGTTTCTCCAATCCTTCTGTACCTTCACCCATAGTTCAAGATAAACCTTTGATCCCAACAGGTTCTCAATGTCTACACGAGAACGCTTACCTACTTCCTTTAGCATCGACCCCTGTTTTCCGATGACAATCCCTTTTTGCGAGTCTCTCTCCACAATAATGGTTGCGATCACGTCAATAAGGTCCTTCTCTTGCTTTCGCTCCATTTTATCGATCACGACTGCAATGCTGTGGGGAATCTCTTCCCTTGTCAGGTGCAGGACCTTCTCACGTATGAGTTCTGAAACGATAAAACGTTCAGGATGGTCTGTAATCTGATCAGCAGGATAAAATTGAGGTCCTTCTGGCAGTTGGTCCTTTAATAATTGTAGAAGGTTATCTACATTATTTCCTTCAAGTGCTGAAATCGGAACAGTCGCCGCGAAAGGAAACAGGTCATTGTATTGTTGAATCATCGGCAATAACGCATCAGGGTGGATTTGATCAATCTTATTAAGAATAAGGAAAACAGGTGTTTTGACCCCTTTTAACTTCTCGATGATGAAGTGATCTCCTTTTCCCAACCCTTCTTCTACGTTGACCATAAACAAAATGACGTCCACTTCTTTTAAAGTGTTCTGAGCAATCTTCATCATGAAGTCTCCCAGTTTATGTTTCGGTTTGTGTATCCCTGGAGTATCGATGAATATCATTTGTGCATCATCTGTCGTGAAAACTCCTTGAACTTTGTTTCGTGTTGTTTGAGGCTTATCACTCATAATCGCAATCTTTTGACCGATTACACGGTTCAAGAAAGTGGACTTCCCTACATTTGGCCGTCCGATGATGGAGATAAAGCCTGATTTGTATTCTGTATTACTGCCTTTATTACTCATTTAAATCCTCCGGTGAAAAAGCTCCTGGTAATAGTTCTGCAACGGTTAGTTCTTCCACATCGCCTTTAAGGTTTGTCAGTACGACTTTCATCTCTTTCGGACATAACTCTGAAATGACCTGACGACAGGCTCCACATGGCGGCACCGGTCTTGCCGTGTCTGCTACAACCGCAATCATTGAATAGTCTGTATCGCCTTCTGAGTATGCTTTGAATAGAGCTGTTCTTTCAGCACAATTACACATACTGTAGGCTGCATTCTCGATATTACAACCGTGATATACCTTACCATCCTTGGACAGAAGGGCCGCTCCAACCTTAAATTTACTATAGGGTACGTATGCTTTTTCTCTCGCTAGTTTAGCTTCTTGTATCAATTGTTCTGCATTCATTAGTTTAACTCTCCTTTTAACCTTTACAAATTCATTTTACTACAATTTTCATAAAAGAAAATGGGCTGTTATCATTTTGTAATAAAATAGTTAGATAATTCAAACTATTTATCAATTTTGTCCTTTGCTCCACTTATTCTATACAAGTATAAGAACGTTTTCAAATGTATTAAAGGCTACGGGAAAGAAATCGTTTAATTTCTCTCCTGCAGCCTTTGTTTTTCAGGTATTCGTATCTTCTTTGCATGCCATCAAAGAGCAGTGATGAGTTCAAGCAGCTTTGGAATGAATATAATGGCACCAACAATCGCTGTACACACAGCAAAGAGCAGGACGGCAGCTGAAGCAAGGTCCTTTGCCGCTTTCGCCAAGGGATGGTAGTCTGAAATTGAAAGGTCCACTGCCTTTTCGATCGCCGTATTCATGGTTTCAAGTGCCAGTACGGAAAACACCAATATAATCAGGATGATCCATTCCATGGCAGATACGGAAAGCAAATACGCTAAGATAAAAACGATTACCCCTACACATGAATGAATCCTGAAATTCTGCTCCGTTGCCCAAACAGATTTAATCCCTTCTGCCGCATATCCAAAAGACTTCAAGAACCTGAATAGGCCGAACTTAGTCCCTTTTGAGTCCATACTCATTTAAAATATCCTTTTGTCTCTGAAACATTTTCTTTTCTTCCGTTTCTTCCATATGATCATAGCCCAATAAATGCAGGAATCCGTGAAGAGCAAGAAAACCCAGTTCACGGGAAAATGAATGATTATACTCTTCCGCCTGCTCTTTCGCACGATCGATGGAGATGATGATATCACCAAGAACTCGTGGAATTTGACCACCGACAATTTCGACTTCGTCCTCTCCAAGTTCTTCAAGAGCGAAAGAAATAACATCTGTCGGCTGGTCCTTATGGCGATATTCCCGGTTGATTTCTTGAATTCTCCCGTTCGTCACAAACGTAACCGACACTTCGCTGTCATCCTCGACCTCTTCCTTTTGTGCCGCAAAGTTCAAGATGTTTTTCACCAAATTTGTTTCTTCTGCGGATAATTTTTCAGTTTCATCAATAAAGTCGATCAATAATGTCATGCTTCTTCTCCTTTTGCTTTAAGTTCCGGATATTCTATTCTCGGATGAAAGATTCCATTTAACGTTTCACAAAGTGACTTCTTTACTGTTTCTAACTGCTTTAATGAAATATCGCATTCGTTAAACTGACCATCCTGCAGACGGTCTTGTACTATGGAATGAACGAGCTGTTGAATCTCTCCCTGCGTTGGAGATTTCTTGGATCTGACAGCCGCTTCTACACTATCCGCAATGCTAATAATGGCCGCTTCCCTTGTTTGTGGTTTAGGACCGGGATATCGATAATCTTCTTCCTTAACATCTTTCCCTTGTTCCTTTGCCTTATAATAAAAAAATTTCAACAAGGTTGTCCCATGATGTTGCTCGGCAATATCGACGATTTCCTTTGGAAGCTTATGCTTCCGAAGCATGTCAGCACCATCTGAAGCATGACTTATAATAACATCCCTGCTCGTCTCAGGCGAGACCCGGTCGTGAGGATTTTCCATATTAAGCTGATTTTCAATGAAAAAGTGTGGCCTCTTTGACTTTCCGACATCATGATAATAGCAGCCAACTCTCGCTAATAATCCGTTTGCACCAATGGATTCACATGCAGATTCTGCAAGATTCGCTACCATGACACTGTGATGATATGTACCAGGTGCATCGGTTAGCAGCTTCTTTAATAATGGTTGTGTAGGGCTTGAAAGCTCCACAAGCCTCATGGAAGAAAGTATGCCAAACCCTGCCTCGAAAAACGGCAGAAAACCGATTGTTAATATAGAGGAACTGATTCCTGATACCAGGGCAAACACGAGATAATACACATATTCACTGTTTGAATAAGAGGTTCCGCTTAATAGAATCAAAAAACCGAGGATCAAAATATTCACAAGAGCTACGTAAATCCCCGCCCTTAATATATTGGAGCGCTGATTACGGTTCACAAGGAAAAGAATCCCGGATACACCACTGAATAGCGTATAAATCGCGATTTCAATATCGATTGATCCTGAGAACTGCTGATGAAATACGATACTCGAGCACGCAGAAAGGATAAACACCATCATCATTGCGATCCGTTCATTCAGTAGGATCCTAAGTATCATCCCGGTGAACGCTGCAGGGAATATGAAGGCTATATCATTGATTTCCAGCTGCTCTATGAGTCCCACAATCTTCATGATTAAGAGTGATATCACAAACACGATGCTCGTGAGGATTAAATAATTTTGTTTTCGTTCCTCGGTTACTTCCAATGTGTAGAAGAAATAATACAGTGAACTGATCACCACAAGCACAAAGAGCGCCAATCCGATGTATGGCCGGAAGGAGAACGTATTTTCCACCATTCCCAACGACTTCAGGATACTGTATTTTTTTGTGGTGATCAGTTCCCCATCTTCCACGATGACGCCGCCTTCGATAATTTCGACCTTCTGTACATTTGCCTCGGCAAGTTTTTTTAATTCATCCGTTTTTTCAGCATCATAGTAAAGTGTCGGCTCCAGAGCAACTTTCCCCAATTTGACGGCAGCACTGGATAAATCACCTTCGAACGAATAGTTGGTGATCCGCTGTTCTAAGTTCAATTTCGCTTCGTTTAGTTCTTCCTCTTTCACCCCGTTTTCCATGATGATTTTCATCTGTGTGGAAACGATGGTTTCTACCCGCGACAAGTCATCTTCTGAAGCCACCAGGAGTATCTTTAACACGTCATCACTTAAACTGTTGGTTATATTATTATTTTTATCCTTAGGCAATTTTGCTTTCAGAAGTTTCAGTTGCTCACTAATTTCGGTATTTTGGGAAGGCTTTAGATCCTCTTCTTCACCTGCCTGTGCTGAAGATTCTTTCTTCACTTCATTTACACTTTCCATCAGTGAGCGAAGAAGGGATATGGAGTTGTCGACCGCTCCTTCTTTCGTGGTATAGACATTCGCTACTTCAGCCTTTGCTTCTTCCTTTTTCTTCTCGGTAGCCTCATCATCTACGAATTTCTTAGGAGCCCTAATCGTTGTAGGAGCTTCTTCATACAAATTAATATCCAGGGTTTTCGGTTTTACATTCCCATATAAAACTCCGAAAACAATAATGCCAAGTAACACAAATAAGAGATTAGTAAATAGTCGGTAGCTAAGAAAGCTCCTTATTTTGAGTAATATTGGGTGCGTTTGCATAAAGAACCCCCTGTTATGTAAGTACAATTCCAACCAGTTCAAGGTAAAGAGCTTACAGAAAAGCACGAGAAAAAAATAATCTAGCAATTATGTAAAATGATAACAGTTTTCCACTTAATTATCCATGTTAAACCTTATAAAAAAAGATTGACCCCTGCATGTTCCGCCTGTACTAACAGATAGCATGAACACATTGGATCAACCTCTTTATTGTACTACTTTTCGATTGTTTCATAGGCATCAATTATTTTAGCGACTAACGGGTGACGAACCACATCCGCTTGATCAAGATAAATAAACGATACTCCTCTTACATCTTTTAATATTCTTTCAGAAGAAATCAATCCTGATTCACTTCCTCTAGGCAGGTCCACTTGAGAGCGATCTCCTGTAATAATCATCTTCGAATCAAAGCCAAGTCTGGTTAAAAACATTTTCATCTGTGCTTTCGTTGTGTTTTGGGCCTCATCGAGGATAACGAACGCATCATCCAGTGTACGACCTCTCATATAAGCAAGAGGAGCGATTTCGATGGTTCCCCTTTCAATTAACCGAGCTGTATGTTCAGCCCCCAACACATCATGCAGAGCGTCATATAAAGGACGTAGATAAGGGTCTACCTTTTCCTTCAGGTCACCCGGAAGGAAACCGAGACTCTCTCCTGCTTCAACAGCAGGCCTTGTGAGAATAATTTTCTTTACCTGTCCGTTTTTCAACGCATGTACCGCCATCACCACAGCAAGATAGGTTTTCCCCGTACCTGCCGGACCAATCCCAAACACCATATCGTGTTTTTTGATAGCCTGAATGTATTGGCGCTGCCCAAGGGTTTTCACCCTGATGGATTTACCTTTTGCATTTTTCGTAATTTCTTCATTGTACAAGTCTGTAAAGTATTCAAGTGTCCCTTGCTTGCCCATTTCCAGTGCATAATGGACATCTCTTTGGCCAATATTGATCCCTTTACGTATCACAGCTACGAGTCGATCTGAAACATCTAGAGCGAGACTTACATCTTCTTCCTTACCTGAAACCAGCAATTCTTCGCCTCTTGTTACAATCGAAACGTGTAATTCCTGTTCTATTAATTTAAGGTGAGAATCTGAAACACCAAACAAAGCGATGGCTTCATTAGGGTTTTCAAGTTGTAATTTCATTAAGATTTCATCTGACATTCGTTAGTCTCCTTGAATAATTGGTTGTCCTACTGCAATGTTTTCTAATACTTTGAAGTGAATTGTTACCCTAACTTTACCATTCTCAACCTTTTCTTGCAAAATTTTTTCCCCTATAACTTCTGCATCCTCAGGGAGGGTAGATTCCAAATTACTCTTGGCCAGTTTCTTCGCCGCATCGATGGCTTCTGATTTCGTATAAGTTCTCTCTACATCCTCTTTTTCTTTAAAGCTTTTATCAATATAATATATTGGCAGTTCCCATTTCAAGAAACGGACATTCTTTTTGTTCTCTTCTACGATGGACTCCTTATACTCAACTTTACCGAATCCCCAAATCGGAATATTGAAAGAACCGACTCCTACATAATGTTTTCTTTTTTCATTGCCGCTAAAAACCACAAACTGGGACTTCAACGGTAGATCAACGTTAGATTTATACCATGTTTCCCCCAGGATTTTCGCTTTGGCCGGGACCCCTTTAGGATCTTTTTCATTCCCGATCAAACCGGATACAAGGAGCTGACCTTTGTTCACATAGTCATTGACGTTCACCTGGGGATCTCCTTCTTCTACGAACATTTGAGTGATGATCGCTTTCTTCTTCGCTACAATATGCTGCAGACCAGAGGATTCAGAAGGCTCAGGGGCGTTCTTCTCAACCACTTGAAAGTGATAGGTTGTCCCTTGCAATTCCACCCCTACCCACGTAATATTGTTCATTCTGTAGGATAGCTCCCGTTGGATATTTTCCACATCCGGCAGGGAAAATTGGAGCTTCCCTTTCGACACTCCCATCTCTTCCAGCTCTTTTCTGATACTGTGCTCCGTTTGGGGTGATGCTCCTTTAATTTTGATGTCCCAAACCATATTGGAAAGCAGAAACACGATGACGAAGAAAGCAAGTCCTCCTATCATGAACCCTGAGTTCTTCAGGGATCGCTTAAACAGAAATGGAACTCCCTGACCTCTTAGAAATGTCACTTTACACTCGGATGTTCGAACAGCTCTTCGGAAGTTATGTACATCGTCTAAGGATAAGTAAAAGGTGATGGTTTCCGTTCCAGCTCTCTTCACATTCCAAATCGTGATTCCCGCCCGAAGCAATTGATTGATGACCCTCTCAACTAGTCTGCCTTCCATTTTCACAAATACCTTTCCCCTGAGAAAGGTGAACCATTGATTCTTCAAATCCGTCCCTCCTATTGTTCTAAATAGATCACTTCTACGATCTTCCCCTGAAGAAGAATTTCTTCCGGAAGAATCATCTTGATAACAAATTGTTCACCTTTTATTAAAAGTTGACCTTGTTTTAGCAGAAGTCGTACCTCTCGATCTGTGAACGTTAACAGACCCCGATGGTTTTCTATATAGATATGAATTTGTCCAATCATTGTGACGCGAGGAAGGTCCATCATGACATCTTCAGGTAAATCCATTTTTTGTGTCATCCATTTACGCATGTGTTGTAAAAAGCTTTTTGCCATAAAAAAAGAACCCCCTTTCATCTCATATTTATGAAATGAAAAGGGGTTTCATCACTCTTATTTTTGATGATGGCGTTTTTTTGATCTCGGAGGTCCGAATACCTCTGAAAAAATAAATCCTTTTACGATATCATCTTCATTTTTGAAATCAATGTTGAGAGTTGAACTTTTATCCCGTATCTTCTTTGCCCTGGTTTGATGAGCTTCCAGTCTGCGGGAATAACGCTCTTCTTTTTTTTGCAAGTCTATATAAGTTGATTCTGCTTCCTTCTTCTTTTCTTCAAATCGACTTTGAATGGAAGATGCTGCGTCTTTCAATGGTTCTTTATATTCTCTTGGCACTCTGCTCCGTGCCGGTCTCTCCCTTTCTCTTCCTCTCTCACGAGGTTCTGAAGGAGGGGGAGATGCCGTTTGAATCGGTTTTTGCCTTACCGGTTTATTTGAAGGCGACTCTTTCACTTTATTGAAAATCGACGTGATGAGCCCGATCAGTATGGCAATGATTAAAGGTTCCATGGAGAAAACTCCTTTCTCACAAGGGGAAATTACTTATCTTTAGAATTTTTCGGATCATTTTTATCCCCGGTTAGTTTCCCGATCGAATCTCTCATTTCCGTATCGGCGTCGATATTCTTTAAGTTCATATAGTCCATCACACCGATATTGCCTGATCGCAGCGCTTCAGCCATAGCAAGAGGTACTTCTGCTTCTGCTTCCACAACCTTCGCTCTCATTTCTTCTACTCTTGCTTTCATTTCCTGCTCATTGGCAACGGCCATTGCTCTTCTTTCTTCCGCTTTCGCTTGTGCAATATTTTTATCAGCTTCCGCTTGTTCTGTTTGCAGTTCCGCTCCGATATTCTTACCGATATCAACGTCTGCGATATCAATCGAGAGAATTTCAAATGCCGTACCTGCATCCAGGCCTTTCGAAAGGACCGTTTGAGAAATCAGATCCGGATTTTCCAATACCTTCTTGTGATTGTCGGATGAACCGATTGTGGATACAATCCCTTCCCCTACACGGGCAACGATCGTTTCTTCCCCGGCACCCCCGACAAGGCGGTCAATATTCGCACGAACCGTAATACGCGCTTTGGCTTTCACTTCAATTCCATCCATTGCAACACCGGCAATAAATGGTGTTTCGATCACTTTAGGGTTAACACTCATTTGAACCGCTTCAAGTACGTCACGGCCAGCAAGGTCAATCGCTGCACAACGCTCAAAGGTCAGTTCAATATTTGCACGATGAGCTGCAATCAGTGCATTGACCACTCTGTCTACGTTACCACCAGCTAAATAGTGACTCTCCAGCTGATTGATCGTTACCGTGATTCCTGCTTTATGGGCTTTAATCAATGGATTGATCACACGACTCGGGATAACACGTCTCAACCTCATCCCCACTAGTGTGAAAATACTGATTCTTACTCCAGCTGCAATCGCTGAAATCCACAGCATGACTGGTACAAATGTAAATAAAACTGCTAATACAATTACTCCCACCACAATGGCAACGAGTAATAAAATCGTACTTGGTCCTATAACCATATTCTTTTCCTCCTAAGTAATTATGAAATGTCTCTTACAACAATCCGTGAACCTTCTACTTTCACAATCTTAACTCTTTCGCCTGCTTTAATAAAGCCACCCTCTGTCACTGCATCAATTCTTTCATCATCCACGATCACGGTACCGGAAGGTCTTAAAGGTGTTTTGGTTACCCCTTCTTTACCGATCAACTCTATTCGATTGATGTTTGATACATATCCACTTTCTGTGCTTGTTGAATCTTTTAAAATGATTTTGTTGAAAAATTTCATTTTTTTACCAAACACCTTTACAAATATAATCATTGTCGCAACGGCAATAAGTAAAGCGATAAGAAGAGAAATTCCCATTTGCACTACATCGCCCCCTGCCAACATAATACTTGCGAGTATTGCCCCGATGCCAAGTCCGCCTGCAATGCCCCCCGGGAGGAAAAATTCCGCAACGACAAGAGCGATTCCAATGATAAAGAGGATGATGGTTTCGTAACCGGCAAGTCCCGCCACTAAGTGTCCATAAAAGAATAATACAAGTGAAATCAACCCGATAGAACCGGCAATGCCAAAGCCTGGTGAATACAATTCGACAATCAACCCTAGGCTTGCCAACGAAAGAAGGATCGGTACCACGACCGGATTGGTTATAAATCGTGCCAGCTTCTCTGCAAAGGTCTCTTCAACATTTACAACAGAAGATTTATCGACACCGAGGGTTTCGTATAACTTATCCAGATTCGCAACGGTTCCTTCAGAGTAGCCCACTTGCTTGGCTTCTTTTGAACCCAGTGTTAATAATTCCCCTTTTTCAATCCCCAATTCTTCGATTACTACCGATTCATCCGCCATAGCTAAAGCAACTTGAGGATCTCTCCCATTTGATTCTGCGGCACTCTTCATGGCAGAAAGCCAGTAACTCTGAGCTTTCTTATCAGCGGCATTGCCAGCTTGATCGATCACAGCCGCAGAACCGATTTGACCATTTGGAACCATATAGATCTCATCTGCATGAAGGGAGATGAAGGCACCTGCCGATAAAGCATGATTATTCACAAAGGCAACCGTCTTTGTTTCTACGCTGTCAAGGAGCTGACCAATATCACCAGCTGCAGTGACCAGACCTCCAGGCGTATCAATATCAAAAACAATCAGTTCAGCATTATCTTCCTCTGCATCACTTATCGCTCTCTCCAGAAATGCATGAAGGCCTTTTTCAACTTCTTTGTGAATAGGAATAACGTATACTTTTTTTGTATTCTCAGCAGAGCTTAACAAGGGCTGTAGAAAACTAAACCCAAGAATCATCATGAAAAATATAAGTAGACCTTTTTTCAACGCAACCCCCTCGTTTCAGGAAATATTCCTTGATACTCTATGTACGATTGACCTATTAAAATAGTTTCAACTTTTTTTAAAATATTATGTTGTTGGCGTGGAATTTATTAATATAGTAAAAAACTTGAAAAAGAAGGATGTTTTTGATGGGCTGATCCTGGGTATAACGTTTCTTTACTTTTTATTATCAACTTGCTCAAGCTTATTTTCAACCTTCAAACTATAATTTTACCTTTCCCCAACTTATTTTTAACCTCCCCCTACATGGCACCACCCCTTATTAACGCGAATAAAAAAACCGGAAAGCATTATGGCTTTCCGGTCTCTTTAATCTTATGATAAATGTTGAAGAACAAGTTTGTTGACGAGAGCTCCATCGGCTTTCCCTTTTAATTTAGGCATGATTGCTCCCATCACTTTGCCCATGTCGGCTTTAGAAGTAGCACCTACCTCCGCTACTGTCTGTTGGACAATAGCAGAGACTTCTTCTTCTGAAAGCTGCTTCGGCATATATATTTCGACGTAAGTCAGTTCTGTTTGAATTTTTCCAACGAGGTCTTCGCGACCAGCGTTTTGAAATTCCTGGAGGGAGTCTTTCCGTTGCTTCACTTCTCGAGAAAGGACAGTCAACTCTTCGTCTTCAGAGAGTTCCTGCTTCCCATGTTTAATCGCTTCATTTTGAAGTGAAGCTTTAAGCATGCGAATAACAGAAAGCTTCTCTTTTTCTTTATTTTTCATCGCTTGTTTCATATCATCATTTAAACGATTGAGAAGACTCATGCTTACACCCTCTCTTAGAACTTACGTTTTCTTGCAGCTTCTGATTTCTTTTTGCGTTTTACGCTTGGCTTTTCATAAAATTCGCGCTTTCTAAACTCTTGTAAAGTTCCTGTTTTAGAAACTGAGCGTTTGAAGCGACGAAGAGCATCTTCAAGCGATTCGTTTTTACGAACAACTGTTTTTGACATCTCTCTTTCCCTCCCTCCGAACACACTACACTTACATGTTCAAGTCAAGAAATGGTTTGTACCAATTTCTTAAGACGCAGAGTTTTCTGGCGTCCTTTACTTCACCAATAGGTTATGGCTTTGCCCTTGGATCATAGTCACAAGGGGACAGAAAGTGTATGTCTTTCTTGGATGAATTCTTTATTATTTAAAAGAAATCCATGTACTTTGCCATTATAATATATGATATGTAATAGGTCAACAATTTATCATAAAACACCTTATATAAATAGGCATGTCTCACTCATTTCTTCCATACATTTGTATAAAGCAGGCTGGTGTGTGGGAGGAATGTAATGATTTTACATGGAATCGCCTTTATTTTTTTTATTTTATGTTTTTTACTGGGGATGACCTGGCTGCGGTCTGGGCTCTTTAATATTGCCAATCAGAAAATAAAGAAATGGCTTCATTACTTAACGAGCACTCCCACAAAGGGTGTTCTTACAGGAACGATAGTGACAGCCTTTATCCATAGCAGTTCTGCCGTTATGGTACTCACTGTGGGACTGGCTTCCTCCGGCTTGATACCGTTCAGACAGACTATCGGAATCATGCTTGGATCGAATATCGGGACAACGTTCACCCTTGAAATGTTCACACTGGATATGAATTATCTTATTGTCCCTTCCATGATCATCGGATGCATTATGTATTTCTTCCGATCACCTTCCATCCGAAGTGCGGGAATGATATTTATTGGGTTTGGATTAATCTTTACGTCGATCCGCGCGATTCAGTGGTTAGCTACTCCATTAACGAATCACGAATCCTTGCGTATGTATATCATAGAAGTGAACGAGCATGTTGTACTCGCTCTACTTATTGGTTGTGTATTAACGGCGATCATTCAATCCAGCACCGTTGTGACAGGAGTGACGATGGGATTTCTGGCTGCAGGTTCCATTGATCTTCATGCTGGAATCACCATTATGCTCGGTGCAAACGTCGGGACATGTATTACAGCCTTTATTGCAAGCATCGGTGGAGGCACTCAAGCGAAACTGACGGCGTACGCACACATATGGCTTAACGTTATTGGTGTCGCTCTTTTTATCCCTTTCATCCCATTACTCGGATTGGTGGTTCGATCTTTAGCAGGCTCACCAGATTTACAATTAGCCCACGCCAGTGTCCTATTTAACATTTTATGCTCGATCCTTGTGTTGCCATTTGCGAATCAATTCGCCCGATTTATTGAAAGAATTCACCAGCCAAAAAAAAGCTGAACAAGGACCGAGATCCTCGTTCAGCTTTTTTCTTTTTAATAATCAGAGTCACTTGTCAAGCCTTGTACGATTTTCACACCTGAGCTTGCTCCCAAGCGAGTAGCTCCAGCATCAATCATTGCTTGTGCATCTTCAGAAGAACGTACGCCACCTGAAGCTTTTACACCGATATCAGGTCCAACTGTTTTTCTCATAAGAGCGATATCTTCAACAGTCGCTCCCCCAGTAGAGAATCCTGTTGATGTTTTCACATAATCTGCTCCAGCTTCTACAGCTAATTGGCAAGCTATCACTTTTTCTTCATCCGTCAGCAAGCACGTTTCAATGATTACTTTTGAAAGTGCTTTACCTTTAGATGCTGCCACAACAGCTTCAATATCGCGTTTAACCAACTCATGATCGCCACTTTTCAAAGCGCCGATATTGATGACCATATCAACTTCTGTAGCACCTTTTTCGATTGCATCTTTTGTTTCGAATGCTTTCGTTTCTGGAGTAGAAGCTCCTAGTGGGAACCCGATAACCGTACACACTTTTACTTCAGTGCCTGATAATAATTCGCTTGAATATTGAACCCATGCCGGGTTAACGCACACAGAAGCAAAGTTAAATTCTTTCGCTTCCTGGCAAAGTACTTCTACTTGGTCTTTCGTTGATTCAGGTTTAAGTAAAGTATGATCAATCATACTTGCAATATTCGTAGTCATTCATTATCTCTCCTTTTAACAGTTGTCCGTACCTCTCTTATCATAACAAAACAGAGAGAAAAAGACGAGCATTTCTTATTAGCATCTCCAAAAAAAGAAAACCTTTTCATTTTTCACAAGAAAATAAAAACAACCCCGGTATTCAATACCAGGGTTGCAATCTTCATTATATTAATCGGTACACTCTCGCCTCGTATGGCTTAAGAGTTAACTTGCTTACATTTTCATGGCCGTTTACATCATAGTTATTCAACAGGAGATTAGATGAGCAGACTTCCAATTCACCAAGGTGACAAATGGCATCCTGCGTGGAAAGATTTGTGATCACTATCATGGATTGATCTTCTCCTGTTCGGGTATACGCATAGATTTGCTTGTCTTTTTCAAGAAGCAGGTCATAGATCCCGTACGTGAAGACATCTTCCTTTTTCTTTAATTGAATCATTTTTTTATAGAAGTTCAGAATTGAGTTTTCATCCTTCTCCTGAGCTTTTACGTTGATCGTTTTATAGTTTGGATTCACTTTCATCCAAGGTTTGCCGTTTGTAAATCCACTGTTTACTTCATCAGTCCATTGCATCGGTGTTCTGCTGTTGTCTCGGGAAGAAGCCCAGATGATGTCCATGATGTCTTGGTGAGGTACTCCCTCTTCACGCTTTAGACGGTATAGATTCTTGACCGCTACATCATCATAATCTTCAATGGAAGGAAATTGAACATTTGTCATACCGATTTCCTGTCCTTGATAAATAAAAGGAGTCCCCTGCATTAAGAAGTACATGGTCGCCATGGCAGTGGCACTTTCTCTCCAATATTCTTTATCATTCCCCCAAGTGGATACAACTCGTGGTTTATCATGGTTTTCGATGAATAGGGCATTCCAGCCGTTGCCTTCAAGGCCTTTCTGCCAGCGAGTGAGCACCTTCTTCAATTCGACGATATCAAGGTCAGGGTTGGTTTCGGCGTCCCAGAGACCTAGATGTTCGAATTGGAAAATCATATCCATCTTACCCTTTTCTTTTCCAACCCACAATTCCGCTTCATCGGCTTTTACACCATTCGCTTCCCCAACGGACATAACATCATAGTTTGCATACGTCCGATCCTTGAATTCTTGCAGAAACGTATGAATCCCTTTTTGATTCATATGCATATCGAAAGAAGAAACATACTTTTCCTTTTTCGAATTTGGCATATCAGGAAGACCCGGACGTTTTTTAATATGGCTGATGGCATCGATTCTGAAGCCATCAATTCCTTTATCAAGCCACCAGTTTACTGTGTCATAAAGAGCGTCGCGAACTTCTTCATTTTCCCAGTTCAAATCCGGCTGCTTTGTAGAGAATACGTGAAGGAAATATTGATCTGTTTCTTCGTCATACTCCCAGGCCGATCCTCCAAAGATGCTTTCCCAGTTATTTGGCTCCTTGCCTTTTACGCCATCTCTCCAAATATACCAGTCACGCTTTGGGTTTTCTTTAGAGCTCTTAGACTCAATGAACCAAGGGTGCTCGTCACTTGTATGATTAAGTACAAGGTCAATGATCAGTTTCATATCTCGCTTGTGAACCTCATTAAGTAACTGATCGAAGTCCTCCATCGTACCGAAGTCTTCCATAATATCCTGATAATCAGAAATATCATATCCATTATCATCATTAGGTGATTTATACATTGGACAAATCCAAATCACATCGATACCCAGTTCATTAATATAATCCAACCGTTGAATCACGCCCTGCAAGTCACCAATTCCGTCGCCGTTTGAATCCTGAAAACTCCTGGGATAGATTTGATAGCCTACCGCTTCTTTACGCCATGCCTTTTTCATCGTAACACCTCATCAAAGTATAGTAAGATACAAACGCTTACATTTAATGCAATCGTTTGCACTATTAGTTTTAAAAAAAGACCTGTTTCATTCATTATATTGACATTAATAGTTTACAACCTTCTTCTTCACTTATCAATAGATAAATTGATTCTAATCAAAAAAAAAGAAAGTGGTTACAAAGTATTATTGTGCAAAAACAAAAAAAGCACCCAACAATTGTCAGGTGCCTTGATCTATTAAATTGCGGCTTTTTCTTCTGTTTCTTCAAGGACACGTACGAATTGGCCTTCGTTTAGAGGATAACCTGCTTTTGTGATCTTCACTTTCACCAGTTTCCCCACCATATCTTCCGTTGCAGGGAATACCACTTTCAAGTAATTATCCGTATATCCAACATAAAGATCATCTTGGTAAATTTCTTCAGGGATCACTTCTAATACTTCATTTTCAAACTGAGAAGCGTATTCTTTCGCTAATTGGTTAGAAAGTTCAATTAAACGATGAACTCGTTCGTTCTTGATATCTTCATCGATTTGGTCGTCCATACGTGCTGCAGGTGTACCTGTTCGCTTTGAATAAGGGAACACGTGAAGCTCCGAGAATTTATGTTCATTGATGAAATTATATGTTTCCATAAATTCTTCTTCCGTTTCACCAGGGAAACCGACAATGACATCAGACGTAACGGCAAGTCCCGGTAAAGCCTTCTTAAGCTTATCCAAGCGCTCTGCAAAGAATTCCATCGTATATTTTCTGCGCATTCTCTTAAGAACCGTATTGGATCCTGATTGAAGTGGAATGTGTAAGTGTCTGACAACAATATTTGATTGATCGATAACTTCAATGACTTCATCCGTCAGTTGACTGGCTTCGATGGAAGAGATACGAATTCTCTTTAGACCCTTCACTTTTTGCTCCAAATCTTTAAGAAGCATGGCAAGGTTGTAGTCTTTCATGTCCTCTCCATATCCACCTGTGTGAATTCCTGTCAGGACAATCTCTTTATAGCCGGCATCTACAAGCTGTTGAGCTTGATGAATGACTTCTTCAGGATCACGGGACCTCATCAGTCCACGGGCCCATGGAATAATGCAGAATGTACAGAAGTTATTGCACCCTTCCTGGATTTTAAGAGAAGCACGGGTACGATCCGTAAATGCCGGAACATCCAGCTCTTCGTAGACACGATTCTTCATAATGTTTGTAACGCCATTGATTGGTTGGCGTTCTTGTTTATATTCATCAATGTATGTTAGCATTTTTCTTCGGTCCTGCGTCCCAACCACGACGTCAACGCCCGGTATCGCCATAATTTCAGCAGGGGATGTTTGAGCGTAGCATCCTGTTACACAAATCACTCCATCAGGATTCTTACGGATGGCACGACGAATGACCTGTCTGCTTTTCTTATCTCCTGTATTCGTTACCGTGCACGTGTTAATGACATATACGTCTGCAATCGAATCATATTCTACACGTTCATATCCTTCTTCTTTAAATAGTTGCCAAATGGCTTCTGTTTCGTAGTGGTTCACTTTACACCCTAGAGTGTGAAACGCTACTGATGGCATTACAATCACCTCATAAGTTCTAATTGATAGCTGATGGCTGAGAGGACATACAATGGAGCAGTCTCCGTCCGTAAGATTCTTGGGCCAAGACCACATGGAATAAATCCCTCGCTCTTGCACATCTCTACTTCTTTTTCTGTCAATCCACCTTCAGGACCGAATACGACAAGGACACTTTGTCCATTTTCGATCGTCGATAACACCTTTGAAAGATTTCCTTTTTCTCCGGCTCTTGCTTCTTCTTCATATGCGATCAGTTTGTAATCAAACTGTGCCTGTATTAATTGTTTCAATGAAATGGGGGCAGATACGTCGGGAACAAGGAGTCTATGAGACTGTTCCGCTGCTTCTTTGACGATTTTCTCCCATCGTTCCACCTTTTTCTTTGCTTTTTTATCGTCCCACTTCACAATGGAGCGATCCGCATTAAAAGGGATAAATTGAGTGGCTCCAAGCTCTGTTCCCTTTTGGAAAATCAACTCCAATTTATCCCCTTTCGGCAGTCCGCTCGCAATGGTTACTTTAATTGGTAATTCTTTCGTCGTTGTTTCCCATTTTACTATTGATAGTTCTACTGAGTCACTGGAAATCGTTTCAATACGGGCAATTGCTGATGCTTGATCTTTAAAAACAGCATAGACTTCATCATCTTCCTTCATTCTCATGACACGAACGATATGATGATAGTCATCCCCTGTTATCGTAATCGGATCATTTTCTCGATATGTGTGATTTATAAAATATCGTTGCATACAGTTTCAACTCCACCGTTTTTACTTAAATTCACATAGGCTTCTTGGCAATAATAGCGACCCAGTCCTCCATGACCATAATTTCTTCTATTATAAACCCGGCAGACTCCAATGCATCACGTACTTCCTGCTTCTTAGGCTGGATAATCCCAGAGGTGATAAAAAATCCGCCCGGTTTCACAAGTTCGAAGGCATCCTCTGTAAAGCGTAAAATGATTTCAGCCAGAATGTTCGCTACAATCACATCCGCTTGCCCTGTCACGCCATTTAATAAATTATTCGCGTCAACCGTTACAGTTTGTTGAACTTTGTTCAGCTTCACATTCAGTCTCGCTGAACGAACAGCCACTTCATCTAGGTCATACGCTCTTACATGATCTGCTGCTAACTGTGCAGCAGCAATGGATAATACACCTGAACCTGTTCCTACATCGATGACCGTATCGTGTTCTTTAACGATTCGCTCAAGGGCCTGGATACACATGACCGTTGTAGGATGAGTTCCTGTCCCGAACGCCATGCCTGGATCCAGTTCAATGATGAGTTCGTCACTATGAACCGGTGTATAGTCTTCCCAAGTAGGGACAATCGTAAATTTATCTGAGATTTTCACAGGATGGTAGTATTTCTTCCACGCTGTCGCCCATTCTTCCTCATTTACTTCTGAAATCTCCACTTTGTTTTCACCAATGTCGATATCATAGGTAACCAGGTTCGTAATGCCCTGCTTGATCTCGTCAACTGTTTCACCAAGAAAGCTATTTACGGGTAAATACGCTTTGACTAAGACACCTTCACTCGGATAATCATCAGGATTGAGTTGGTAGATCTCTCCAAACATATCTTCTCTTTCCTTAATTAATTCGGCAGGGTCTTCAATGACCACACCGCTTGCTCCAGATTCATGAAGAATGTTTGAAATAGGTTCAATCGCTTCATTCGTAGTAAGAATACTGATTTCTGACCATTTCATTGATCTACCAACTCCGTTCTTTAGTTATTCGCCTTTAAAGGCTTTTTTTACTTTATCAAAAAAGCTTTCATGCTGTTCGTCTGGTATCTGTCCGCTAATATCCGCAAATTCTCTTAATAGTTGCTTTTGCTTATCCGTTAATTTAGAAGGGGTAACCACCTTCACCTGAACATGCTGATCACCTGTACCGTATCCACGTACATTCGGTACTCCTTTACCTTTCAAACGGAATCTCGTGCTTGTTTGAGTTCCTGCAGGCACTTTCAGCTTTACTTTCCCGTGCAGGGTCGGCACTTCAATTTCATCACCTAATGCCGCTTGTGCAAACGTCACTGGCATTTCACAATAGATATCATCTCCGTTACGCTCAAAGAAATCATGTGAGCGAACGTGGAAGACAACGTACAAGTCACCGGCAGGTCCTCCATTTATACCTGGTTCACCTTGACCAGTCACACGCAGCTGCTGTCCATCATCGATACCAGCCGGGATTTTAACAGAGATTTTACGGCGCTTCTGTACTTTTCCGGCTCCACCACAAGTTGAACATTTCTCCTTGATTTGTTTTCCTGTACCGTTACAGTAATGACAAACCCGTCTGTTCACTATGCGGCCAAAAGGTGTATTCTGTTCCACATTCAATTGACCCGATCCATTACAGTGAGAACATGTATTGACCTTTGTTCCCGGCTTCGCGCCTGAGCCATGGCAGGTGTCACATTCTTCTTCTCTCGGAATCTCGATTTCTGTGTCTTTCCCAAAGACCGCTTCTTCAAATGTCAGTGACATCGTGTACTGGAGATCGGCACCTTGTCTAGGTGCATTCGGATCTCTTCTGCGTCCTCCGCCGCCACCGAAGAATGTATTAAAGATGTCTTCGAAACCACCGAAACCTCCACCGCCAAAGTCAGCGCCGCCGCCAAATCCCTGGTTAGGGTCAGTATGTCCGAAACGATCATATTGAGCACGCTTTTGATCATCACTCAATACTTCATAGGCTTCTGATATTTCTTTGAATTTTTCATCCGCATCCGCTTCTTTATTAATATCCGGATGATATTTTTTGGAGAGCTTGCGGTATGCTTTCTTCATTTCGTCTTTTGAGGCATCTTTTCCGACACCAAGAATCTCATAATAGTCCCGTTTACTCATTAAAACACCACTCCCGAATCCTTTGCATAAAGGTTATTTTAACATTGAGCTTTGACTATTATCAATAAAAACTCAACATTCCTTCTAATTGATTGTGTCTGTTAGATGAATGAATCACCTTCTATTTCTTTCAATCATAGAAAAAGTCAAAGCCAAGAACCGCCCTGACTTTGACTTTTTCGTTCATACTAAATTATTTCTTATCGTCGTTTACTTCTTCGTATTCAGCATCGACTACATCGTCGTCTTTCGAAGCTTCACCTTCCGCTCCTTGAGCTGCTTGAGCTTCCGCTTGAGCCTGCTCATAAAGCTTCATTGTTAAGCTTTGAACGATTTCCTGTAATGCATCTTTCTTTTCACGGATAAGATCTAATTCATCTTTCTCGATTGCTTCTTTTAATTCAGCTTTTGCATCTTCCGCTTTTTTCACTTCATCTTCTTCTACTTTGCCTTCAAGGTCTTTTAACGTTTTTTCCGTTTGGAAAACAAGTTGGTCGGCTTCGTTGCGAAGTTCGACTTCCTCTTTACGTTGTTTATCCGCTTCGGCATTTTCTTCTGCTTCCTTCACCATGCGTTCTACTTCATCATCTGAAAGACCGGTAGAAGACTTAATTGTGATGTTTTGCTCTTTACCTGTTCCAAGATCCTTCGCACTTACATTCACGATACCGTTCTTATCAATATCGAATTTCACTTCGATTTGTGGTACTCCACGTGGTGCCGGCGGAATGTCAGCTAATTGGAAACGACCAAGCGTTTTGTTATCAGCAGCCATCGGGCGCTCTCCTTGTAGTACGTGGATATCAACAGCTGTCTGGTTATCAGCGGCAGTTGAGAATGTTTGAGATTTAGACGTCGGGATCGTCGTGTTACGCTCGATAAGCTTAGTTGATACGCCACCCATTGTTTCGATACCAAGTGAAAGTGGTGTAACGTCAAGTAAGACAACATCTTTAACGTCTCCAGTAAGAACTCCACCTTGAATCGCTGCACCCATCGCTACAACTTCGTCAGGGTTAACACCTTTAGATGGCTCTTTACCAGTTTCTTTTCTGATCGCTTCTTGTACAGCCGGGATACGAGTTGATCCACCAACTAGAATGATTTTATCGATTTCACTTGCAGAAAGACCGGCATCTTTCATCGCTTGACGAGTTGGTCCCATTGTACGTTCTACAAGATCAGAAGAGATTTCATCGAATTTCGCTCTTGAAAGTGTCACTTCCAAGTGAAGAGGACCAGCTTCTCCAGCCGTGATGAATGGAAGTGAAATCTGAGTTGAAGTCACTCCTGAAAGATCTTTTTTCGCTTTCTCAGCAGCGTCTTTAAGACGTTGGAGAGCCATTTTATCTTTAGAAAGGTCGATGCCGTTCTCTTTTTTGAATTCAGCTACAAGGTAATCGATGATCACTTGGTCAAAGTCGTCTCCACCAAGACGGTTGTCACCGGCAGTAGAACGCACTTCGAATACACCGTCACCAAGTTCAAGGATGGATACGTCAAATGTACCGCCACCAAGGTCATATACCAGGATGGTTTGATCTTGATCCATTTTATCCAGACCATATGCAAGTGCAGCAGCAGTTGGTTCGTTGATGATACGCTCAACTTCAAGACCCGCGATTTTACCAGCGTCTTTTGTTGCTTGACGTTCTGCATCATTGAAGTAAGCAGGTACTGTGATGACTGCTTTTTCAACTTTTTCTCCAAGATAGTCTTCTGCATATGATTTTAAATGTTGAAGAATCATAGCTGAAATCTCTTGTGGAGTGTATTCTTTTCCTTCCGCTTCTACTTTATGATCTGTTCCCATATGACGTTTCACTGAGATGATCGTGTTTGGGTTTGTAATGGCTTGACGCTTCGCTACTTCTCCAACTTGCTTTTCTCCATTTTTGAACGCAACAACTGATGGAGTTGTGCGGTTTCCTTCTGCATTTGCAATAACCTTTGGCTCTCCGCCTTCAAGTACTGATACACATGAGTTTGTTGTACCTAAGTCAATACCGATAATTTTACTCATAGTAAGAAACCTCCCTATTTTGTATATGTAATGTCTTTATTATTGATTGACCTTCACCATGGAAGGACGAATTACTCTGTCTTTCAGTTTGTATCCCTTTTGGAATTCTTCAACCACTACATTGCTATCGAAGTTTTCATCTTCTGTTTGCATAACTGCTTGATGCAAATGTGGATCAAACTCATGACCTACCGCTTCAATTGGCTCTACTCCCTCTTTCTTAAGGGCTTCAACAATACTTCTATGAACCATTTCCATTCCTTGAAGCAGTGTTTTTGTTTGATCATTATCAGCATCTATATTTAAAGCACGCTCGAAATTATCAAGTGCAGGTAATAGTTCAGTAATCAGTCCTTGAGCACGATACTTCTCCTTCGCTTCGCTCTCTAAATTGACTCGGCGGCGGAAGTTATCGAAATCGGCTCTTAAACGGAGATAACGATTCTCAGACTCATTCAGCTTATCTTCCAATTGTGAAAGCTCATCTGATTCTTGTTGTTCTCCTGCTGCTTCCTCTGCTTGAGGTTCTTCAGCGAACACTTCTTCTACTGCTTCGCTGTTTTCTTCTTTCGCATCATGCTGCTCTTGTTTTGTTTCTTCAGACATAACATTCACCTCCTTAAAAATCTACGAACACCAGAAGGCTCCAGATGACGATAAAGACGGCATCAGGGCCTTATTTTCCTTTATACAATATGTCCACTAATCTTCACTTTGATACAGTTTCGTAAGAACCTTGGACATATCATTTGAAAAGAAATTAAGTAAACTCACGACACGGGAATACTCCATTCGGGTAGGCCCGATAATCGCAATGGATCCTAATTGTTCTTTACCAATAGAATAAGTAGCGGTTATGAGACTGCAATTCTCCATAGCAAGATGATCATTTTCTTTCCCGATTTTAATGTTCAATCCAGTAGCGGATGGACGAATCAAGTTGTAGACGCTCTCTTCTTGTTCGATCATCTCAAGGAGCATGCGAACTTTATGGACGTCATTAAACTCAGGTTGGTTGAGTATATTGGTTTTCCCACCAAAGAACAGCTTATCTGTGACCGTTGGATTAAAGGAATCCGTAATCGAGTGAAGGATAAAATCATAGTTCTGAATATGCTCTCTTAGTAAAAGAGCGACTTCCTTGAAAATTTTATCGTTTAACTCACTGATAGGAACACCCGATAACCGGTCATTCAGGATGTGCACAAGCTTCTCTAGCTCTGCTGCATCCATTGTCGGGGGGATATGGAACAGTTTATTTTCAACATGTCCATTATCCGTCACGATGATGGCTATCGCTGTATCTTTGTTCAGAGGAATAAGTTGAATCTTTTTCAGCTTATTTTCCTTCAAATCGGGACCTAATACGATGGTCGTGTAATTCGTCAGCTCGGAAAGAATCTTTGCCGACTTCTGGACCACTTTCTCCAATTCATATATTCGCTCAGTAAAGATGGAGCGTATCGCATACACGTCATGCTTCTTTAATTTCTGTGGAGAAAGCAAGTGATCCACATAATAACGATAACCCTTTTCAGATGGAACACGTCCTGAAGAAGTATGCGTTTTTTCGATAAAACCCAAATCCTCCAAATCAGCCATTTCATTTCGAATCGTAGCCGAGCTGAAGGAAATTTCATCCTTCTTGGACAAGCTCCTCGAACCGACAGGCTGAGCTGACAGGATAAAATCATCAATGATCACTTGAAGAATTAGAAGTTGTCGATCTGTTAACAACATTCATCACCCCTGTTAGCACTCTCTCAAGATGAGTGCTAAATCTAATTAATAAATTATCAAATCAGAAAAGGGATGTCAATATATTAGATTGGCTCTTTTCCTAAAGTCTGTTGCTTTTGAAAAAGCGAGTAGTGGTTGATTTCCACTCCAGGTGCTCGCTTTCCGCGGGGTGTGAGTTGAGCACCAGCAGCGAGAATCAACTTTCAAAGCATCATCTACTTGATATGGATTAATATAAACACCATACACCTTTAGAATTCAGCCATTAGATTACACCTAGGAAAGATTGAAATACCTCGTTTCCTAGAAAGCGCCCCTGTTTCGTAAGTGCCACACGCTCCTCATCTACTAAAAGCAGTCCTCGCTTCTCCATTTCCGCGATGGAGGTACCAAAGACGGACTCCACGCTGCAATTAAATTTTTGTTGGAATATGGATTTACTCACTCCCTCTACTTTACGTAATCCGAGGAACATTTCTTCTTCCATGCTTTCTGCTTTCGTTACCTCGTGTTTCTGAATGGTAGGCAGGGAACCTTCTGCAATCGGGTCCATATATTTCTTCAAGGGACCGTAATTGGAATAACGTACTCCGTTTATATATCCGTGAGCACCGGCTCCTAAACCATAATATTCATTATTGTCCCAATAAACGAGATTATGTTTGCTTTCGAATCCCCGTTTAGCAAAATTACTGATTTCATATTGATTGATCCCGTATTTCTCCATCGTTTCGATCAGAATCTCGTACATAGCCGCTTCCTGATCTTGAGAAGGCAATGACAGCTTCCCTTTCCTCATCAGGTTGTAGAAGACCGTTTTCGGCTCTACGATGAGTGAATAAGCTGAGTAATGAGGAAGATCAAGGTCAAGTGCTTTCTTCAATGTATCTTGAAAATCTTCCTCTGTTTGCTTAGGCAGGCTGTAAATCAGATCAATGCTGATATTCGAGAATCCTACTTTTTGAGCCGTTTCCACAGACGTATACACATCTTCGCTTCTATGTGTCCGTCCGATTCCTTTTAGGCGCTCATCATTGAATGACTGAACACCAAAACTCAATCGATTCACACCGTGGTCCTTTAACACTCGAAGTTTGTCTTCCGTCAAATCGCCGGGGTTTGCTTCAAATGTGAATTCCCCCTGATCAAAGGGCAGGTGAGTGTTGATCGATTCGCATAATATATCGAGCTGGCTCGCATTCAATGACGTCGGAGTGCCGCCACCGACAAAAATCGTATCAAGCTTGTCAGGTGACATGACTCTTTGCTTCATTTCATTGCCCAGGCTGATTAAATATTCATTTACAGGCTGTCCTTCTAAAAAGACTTTATTGAAATCACAATAGTGACAGATATGTTCACAGAAAGGTATATGAATATAAGCTGATTTTACCAAGTATATCCCTCCTTTTGGGGCAGTCATAGAGAAAAGGGGGTAAGCAGTGCTTGTTTGGTACAAGCCACTTTCCCCCTTTATCATCAAGACCAATTATTTTTTATCCGTATCGTCCATTTTCAGGACTGCCATGAATGCTTCTTGCGGAACTTCTACATTACCAACGGACTTCATACGTTTTTTACCTTCTTTTTGTTTATCAAGAAGTTTACGTTTACGTGAAATATCTCCACCGTAACATTTTGCCAGAACGTTCTTCCGAATGGCTTTAATGGTCGATCTTGCGACAATCTTCTGTCCGATCGCTGCCTGGACGGGTACTTCGAATTGTTGTCTCGGAATTAATTCCTTCAATTTTTCAACAATCAACTTCCCGCGTTCATAAGCGAAGTCACGATGAACGATAAAGCTAAGGGCATCGACATTTTCAGCGTTCAACAGGATATCCATCTTCACAAGTTTGGATTCCTTGTATCCGATCAGTTCATAATCAAATGAAGCGTACCCTTTCGTATTTGATTTCAATTGATCGAAGAAGTCATACACGATTTCAGCAAGCGGGATTTCATAGACGATGTTCACTCGTGTATCATCCATATACTGCATGTCGATAAAGTTCCCGCGTTTTCCTTGGCAAAGCTCCATTACGGCACCAACGTAGTCATTCGGAACCATGATCGTTGCTTTAACATAAGGCTCTTCTACATGATCCACTTTTTGCGGATCAGGCATCATGGACGGGTTATCCACTTTCACTTCTTGACCATCTGTCAATTTGACATGATAGATAACACTTGGTGCAGTCGTAATAAGGTCGATTTTGAATTCGCGCTCAATGCGTTCCTGAATGATCTCCATATGAAGTAGTCCCAGGAATCCACAACGGAACCCGAATCCTAACGCTTGAGATGTTTCAGGCTCATATTGAAGTGCCGAGTCATTCAATTCAAGTTTCTCAAGTGCTTCCCTAAGATCATTGTATCGATTTGAATCGATTGGATATAAACCGCAATATACCATCGGGTTTAAGCGGCGGTATCCTGGTAATGCTTTTTCAGCAGGTTTTTTCGCAAGAGTGATGGTATCCCCCACCCGGGTGTCGCCAACATTCTTGATCGCTGCTGTTAAGTACCCAACATCCCCGACCGTTAATTCTTTTTGTCCCGTCGGTTTCGGAGTGAAGACACCGATCTCTGTTACTTCAAACTCTTTCCCGGTCGCCATCATACGGACTTTATCTCCGACTTTGACACTTCCTTCCATCACACGGATGTAGGCAACGACTCCTCTATATGCGTCATATAAAGAGTCAAAGATTAGGGCTTTTAGTGGGGCATCTGGATCTCCCTGTGGGGCGGGTACTTTTTCAACCACCTGCTCGAGGATCTCTTCAATCCCGATCCCTGCTTTGGCTGATGCCAAGACTGCTTCCGATGCATCCAGACCGATGACATCTTCCACTTCCTGTCGAACCCTTTCAGGATCTGCTGCAGGAAGGTCGATTTTGTTGATGACCGGCAGGATTTCCAGGTCATTATCCAAGGCAAGATACACGTTTGCCAATGTTTGCGCTTCAATCCCTTGAGCTGCATCCACAACAAGGACGGCTCCTTCACAAGCAGCTAAACTACGAGATACTTCGTATGTAAAGTCTACGTGCCCTGGTGTATCAATCAGATGAAAGATATATTCTTCTCCATCCTTTGCTTGATACTTTAATTGCACAGAATTTAATTTGATTGTGATTCCACGTTCTCTCTCAAGATCCATTGAATCCAGTAATTGCTCTTTCATTTCACGCGCCGTCAGTGCTTTCGTTTTCTCCAAAATACGATCGGCAAGGGTAGATTTCCCATGATCTATATGAGCAATGATTGAAAAGTTTCTAATTCTCGATTGTCTTTCTAATTTCTCTTCACGGTTCATTATACGTTCAACTCCTGTTATTTCCACACATGTACACTATTTTGAATTATAGCAGTAGACTATATATTATTCAATGTAAACTAAAGGGCTATACGGGAATTGTCCATTTTCAAAGGAAATCAATTAAGTTCTTAGAGACAAAGCCTCAAAAAAAAGAGAAGGCTGGAACATTTCCGATAGCCCTCCCTTATATTAACGAAGCAATAAAGTTCACTATTTCATTGGTGATACTTTCAATTATATTCGCCAGCGCCTTTCCGATCGAGGAAAACGCATTAAAGGCCTTCATGTCCTCTAATTTCTCTTTCTTTTCGCTTAACGTTTCCGATTCTACTTCATTCCCAAGGAAAGACGCTTCCACGTTTCCTTCCCGGTCCTGACTCACTCCCACCGGTGAAGTGAAGTTTTGTTGTTCATGTCCCTTCATTTCCACGATGCCCTGATTCGCATACTGCATCCCGATCAGTACCCCGATAAATAATGCAGATATAAGTAATGCACATTTAAAGAAGAATTTTATCATTGGTTCATTCATCCTTTTTATTACTGACTTGAAGCAGGAGTGACAGGTATATGATTCACCTTTTCAGCCTGCCAATAATATTCAGCGAATACTTCAGCGAAAGCCTGTGCAGAACGTTCCAATTCTTCGAACGTATTATCGACTCCGCCAAACTCCAGTAACATGGCATTGCTTGAGAGATCCTGGTTGAACTTCCCGTTGGTCCCGCTTCCCTTTTTAGCAATCACTCCACGTGAAATACCTTTATATTTCGCCTCCAATAATTTATGAAGCTCTGTTGCCACCTTTAAATTCTGCTCGTAATTCGGATGCTCTTCCCCAACGACAAATGCGAGCTTGGCATAAGATTTTCCATTGATCGTCCCCGTCGTGACAGCCCTTCTTTGAGAATCACGATGGATGTCAACGAGATACAGCAAGTCTTTATTACTTGTCATGGCAGCCTGCACTAAAGGTCTCGACTCCTGGTAAGCAGCCCAATAATCCAATCCTTTTTTGTTTAAGGTCTGAATCACATCGGTTTTATCAATGCTCGTTCCAATACCTAGGTCCTCTAAGTTCTTCTTCACCATGTCTCCCACCTTGGTGACATTGACTTCTGAGTGCATGGCTGAATCCGGATTGGTCACCCCCTCCAAGTAAGGCAGATAGGATTCACGGGTATGGGTGAAGTAAAGATGAACCGTCTTATTATTTCCGGTTGATAATGGTGGGGCCGCGTCCCCACTCTTTTGATCCGTGTCTTTAAGATTCTCTACATTCTTGAGTGGCGCTTCATTTCCTGCCTCAAGTGCATCAGGAGGCGGGACCGATTCAATCGGCATATTCGTAAAATCCGTCCCATCCCCGGCCACGAGGATATCCCCATCGAAAATCGAGAATCCCGGAAGCTCTCTCCCCAGGAAACTTCGGGGATCTTCAAAGCTCACATTGGTAGCCACCTGAAAAAGTAGGGATGACAAATTCGGTAAAGCCTGCTCTTCTTCAGTCAAAATTTGATTAAAAGACCGGTTTTCTAATGCCAAGATCTTATATAATGCATCACCCTTCACATTGGAAGCCGCTTGATTCAATGAATTCGATGTAAATCTATACTCTGGGTTCAAGGAAGTGAGGATGCCCGATATCGAAAAAATCGAGAGCAAGCCTGCCACGAAGATCAACATCCCTTTCAGTATCGTTGACATATTAATCGCTACTACATAATTAGGCGCTTTATACGACCTCATTCTCCCACCCTTTCCTTTAATCTACTCTAGTACAACGTATGTCATTACTAGAGATAGTAGAACTATATTTAGTAGTCATTATGAGGTTATTGGTGGAAACTTAAACGGGGGAATCTATTATTTTTAGTGTGGTCTGGAGTAGATGGGGTTGGGAATCGATAGCTGGAGTGAAGTAAGATGGGTAGGGAATTTCTTTTTTGAGGGAGAATCACAATTTTTGAGGCGGGGGAATACCCCCTTTTAGGTGAAAATCAGCCTTTATTCTAATATTTTCGGTTTAAGCGGAAAATAAATTCCAATTTTTATAGAAAAATCCTGTCATCTTTTTGGATATCAGCGAATTTTTCATTTTATTAGCGAAATACTGATTTTATCAGCGAAATTTCAAATATATCAGCGAAACGATCATTTCTAATCATTCTAAACTTTAGAGCACACTGATTCCGGAACCAGGAGATTCGAGAGCTTACAATTTCCCTCAAGATCCGATCACTCTATTCCTAATTCATCAAAGAACGCCTCAAGGGTCATTACCTACCCCTAAGGCGCTACTTTCATATGCAATCTATCTCGTCTGATAACCCGCATTCTCCTGATCAACCGCATCATGCAGTGCAGCATTCAATCCGCTTGCGATGAGGTTGGCCATATCTTCCATGAACACGTCCACTTCTTTTGGTGTGACCATCAGATTATGTCCGATGGGAGCCAATACTTCATGAATCAATTTTCGTTTTTCCTGATCCTCGAGTGTTCCGACAATTCCCATGAAGGTTTGACGATGTTGTTCTTCCGGAAGATCTTCTTCTGTTAATTTCCTTCTCTCACCAAAGCTTAATCCTGCAGGGGCAAGGGATCTGGATGGACGGTCCCCTTCTCTCATTTCTTTCCCAAAATGCTTTAGTAGAAAGTCGACTGTATCACTTACGATTGTGACAGCATCGAGTACGGTCGGAACGCCGATGGCAATAACCGGAACCCCTAACGTTTCCTGGTCCAACCCTTTTCGCTTGTTTCCTACACCTGACCCTGGATGTATGCCTGTATCCGAAATCTGGATGGTTGAATTGACACGCTCAATGGATCGGGAGGCGAGGGCATCGATGGCGATGATGAAGTCGGGTTTGGATTTCTCCACTACACCGAAAATGATATCGCTCGTTTCAATGCCCGTCAGCCCCATCACACCAGGTACAAGGGCACTGACCGGTCGATAGCCCTCCTCCACTGATTCCGGCTGCAGTTCAAAAAGATGTCTCGTCACAATGATATCTTCACATACGCGGGGCCCTAATGAATCCGGGGTTACATTCCAGTTACCGAGTCCAACAATTAAGCAGCTTGCATTTTTACTGATTTTATTATTAATTAAAAATTGATTAAATTCATTGGCAAATACTTTTTCAACTCTTTGTTGCAGTTCTGCATCTTCCTGGCGAATTCCATGGGCCTCGATGGTTAAGTAATTACCAGGTTTTTTACCGATTTTCTCTTCTCCTTCAGGTGTAACGGTGACAAGGGAAACTTTTACCCCATCCTCTTCTTTCTCTTTAATCATGACTCCTTGGATGGATGACGTATCCTCCGCTTTATCACTGACGACCATTTCTCTTGCTTCAACAGCAAGATCGGTACGAATGGAATATTTACTATAATCGATTTCTTCTTTTTTCATTTCGACTCTACCTCCAGGCTTGGGATGTTATCTACTATTTTTTTATGTTTACCTTTTTCGTATGGGTTCATTCACTCGTTTAATTTCAATACATAGTATTGCAATATCACTGTTCGTTTGATAAAATATCATTTGTTCTTATTGTTTAGGAATTTAAATCGAGTCACATAGAATCTCGATCCTTTTATAGGAGGTGACAGGAATGCCAAATATCAAATCAGCTATCAAACGTGTAAAAACTAGCAACGAGCGCAACGCTCAAAACGCTGCTGTGAAATCTACAATGCGTACTGCTATCAAGAAAGCAGAAGCTGCAGCTGCTAACAGCGCAGATAACGCTAAAGAATTAGCAACAGAAGCGGTTCGTCAATTAGACAAAGCAGCTCAAAAAGGTCTTATCCACAAAAACGCTGCGGATCGTCAAAAGTCTCGCCTTATGAAAAAAGCGAACTAATTGAAAAAAACCACCTCGCCCTATGGCCAGGTGGTTTTTCTTTTCTACATTATTATTCATCGTCATGACTCAAAAATCACGTAAAACTCTGATCATGTAGTTTAAACAGAAACATTTCAATCATCAGTTCTTTTTTGATTTTTCCAGTTTTGATTTCGTAATCTCCTTGAGATAGCAATTCGATGATATGGGCGAGTTGTTTATCGTTGAAGTGCTTTGCCTGTCCTGCTGCAATTTTCACTCTGAAAGGGTGTACTTTTAGGTAGGAAGCAATTTTTTGCTGCCCGTATCCTCTTCGCGATAATTCCTTCGTTCCATATATCAGTCTGAATTGTCCTGCCAGGATCGATAGAATCTTCAACGGTTCTTCGTTTTGTTTGAGAAGATCGTAATATATTCTCAATGCCTCATCGATTCTTCTGTGAACGACCTTGTCCACTAAAGTGAAAATATTTTGTTCCAGTGACCGGGCTGTTAATCGTTCCACCACTTCCACGTCGATTCTGTTTGTATCGCTTGCGTATAAAGAAAGTTTGTCCAACTCTTGTGTGAGCATCATTAGGTTTGTTCCAGCGAGGGTCAGTAATAGTTCAATCGCATCTTCATCTATCTGAACACTATTAGAGGCAGAACGTTCTCTTACCCAGGATTTTAAATCATGCTCGTTCAGCTTTTTGGCCTCTACCACTTCAGCCAGTTTCTTCAGGGACTTTGTAATTTTCTTACGCTCGTCCAGTTTTTCGTAATTCGCTGTAATGACCAAAATCGTATAAGGAGCAGGGGATTGTATGTATTGTTCCAGTCGTTTAATGTTGTGCTCTACCTTCTCTTTTGTTTTTTCAGCTGTCAAAAAAACAGGGTTTTGTAGAATGACCACCCTTTTCTCCCCCATAAATGGAAAGGTTTCTGCATCTTCTATTGCCACTTCCACAGGAGTTTCCTCCAGATCATAACTGGAAAAATTAAAATCCATTTCTTCTTCTGAAAGGGCATTTGAGACAATTCTTTGTTTCGTTTCATTAATAATAAATGACTCATTTCCGTAAACTAAATAAATAGATCCGAATTGAGATTTCTCTATTTTTTTCCAAATATCAATAACCAAGTCAGCACTCTCCATTAAGTCTTTTCTCTACTCTATGGTAAAAAAGCTTTTTGGTTTTGGCAAGGGGTAAAGGGGACATCCGTCATATGGGACACCCCCTATATCTATATTAACGTTAACGGAGAAGACCTAGGAACCTTTTCCGTTAAGCGGTATTTCCTTTGTAATGATTAGTGTCACCTGAGCTCGGGGAACTTATAGGTGACAACTCTTGTCAGTAAAGGAAAAAGTAAAGTGAAGTATAGATTTTTCAGTAGCGATGTTCTATACTAGAATAGAAATAGGAGGGGTAGTTGTGAACCAATTTGAAAAGAATGTACAATCAAAAAGAAATGATGCAGTAGATTCAGGCGTTGGGTTTATTGTATCTTTTGGATTCTTTGCTACAATGTTCGTTATTGCAACTGTTATTAAGTTCATCGGCTCATAATGAATATTGGAGGCAGACCTTAAAGATTCCGGTTTCTTCAATTTCCATATATGGTACTGGTGTATCATACAGATGGCTTGAAGGCACCTGACTCTTTCTGATAGGTCTGCCCCTTTTTTCATTAGCGCTTCATTTGTTTTGTAATATATCCTATGGCAGTTGGGCTGAAAACGTTCCTTTTTTATCCCAAAAACGATAGGTGATCGCCCCATTCTCTCCCGTGCTATATATAGTTATTCCTCTTCTCTTCAATCGTTCCAATACCTCAGGATGAGGATGGCCAAAGCGATTGGATTCACCCGCTGAGATCACCGCCACAGACGGATTCGTTTCAACGAGGAACTCCTCGGTTGTACTCGTATTACTCCCATGATGACCTACTTTTAACACATCAATTGGCAGATCAAAGGTTTGGATGAACTCTTCCTCCCCTTGCTCTTCTAAATCTCCTGTAAATAACCATTTCAATGACCCGATTTCTCCATATAACACAAGGGAATCATTATTTCCTTCATACTCTTCATCTTGTGGCGAAACAATATGCAGTCCATCCTTATCGCCAGCCCAACTGTATGGATACCGGGCTTCTTTAACCGGAATTCTCTTTTGTCGGGCAATTTCCATTATTTTCTTCATTTCGCCTTTCTCTTCGCTGTTAGGGCTAATCAAGACTTCCTTCACTTTTAGTTCCCCAAGGACCGCTTCTGTTCCCCCAATATGATCGAGATCTCCGTGTGTTAAGATCAAGGTGTCAATGGACGTGATACCTTTGCTTTTCAAAAAAGGAACGACGATGTCTTCCCCTACAGAAAAGTGATTCTTTCTCTCTTCCCATTCTTCTTTCGGAAACTGCACTTCCCCACCTGTATCGATAAGATAGGTTCCCCGATTGTACGGTAGTTTGATCAATGTAGCATCACCTTGCCCAACATCCATAAATACAATCTCTCCATGAGAATCATAAGTGTTTAGCAGCATGTGAAAGGCTCCATAGAAAAGCAAAATAAGCCCGGGAAGCATATATTTCCTCTTTTCAAACAAAACAAACATAAGATAAATAACGATTAGGTAACCAATCAACAACAGAAATGGAGGCTTTCCCATCACGATTGTGTTTAATGGAAAAGAAGCGATAAAGGCAGATACCCATTGAATTCCATCCAATAGATATTTATGGAACAGAATCAACCAGTCAACTGTTAGAAAATAGACGATGATAGTTAAAGGAAGAACAATGACTGAGAAAAGGGGTACATAAAGAAGATTCGTGAGAAAGCCCATCAAAGAAAATTCATAGAAATGATAGATGATGATAGGTAAAGAAGATAGCTGGGCAATAAGTGTTACTTTCACCAACTGTGCAATGGATGAAGAAGTATTTAGAATAACTGCTGAAGATACTACAAGAGAAAAACTCACCATAAATGACAGCTGAAATCCAACATTGAATACAGAATATGGATCATACAAAACCAACATCACAAATACAATGCACAAACTGTCGATTATTCTTAACTTGCTTGCCACTTTTCTACTGAGCAGAATTACGATCAGCATGGAAGATGCCCTCATCACGGAAGGAGATGCGCCCGTCAGTACGATATAACATAGGAGAAAAACAATCCCTATCCATGTCACCGATTCTTTTGCGACGCCGATCCTCAATAGACAATAGTGAAGAATCGCAAAAATCAAACCAACGTGCAGGCCAGAAATCGCCAATAAATGAACGACACCCAGCTCTCTGAATGCCTTCATCGTGTCGTCTGCGATCATCCCTGTTTCTCCAAACAGAAGCGCTTGTGTCACTCCTACTGATGAGGAAGGAAATTCTCTTTCGATTTTTTTCAATCCATCAAACCTTAGATGTATGAGGGCATGTTTCCATTTGCTCTGATTCACGCATCCCCCTATTGCTTGTACGTCGAGTATCCAATAAACACCTCGATGAGCTAAATAATTTTTATAATGAAACAAGTTGGGATTTTTATTCGGTTTGGGTTCTGTAAGCTGCCCCTTCCCTTCACAAACAAAACCGGGTTTCACTTGTTGGAATTTTCGTTTTTCTTCCTCTGAAGAGAAATAGTAACGCATGAGAACCTTCTCTTTCTTTATTTGAGCGAGGGCAACAAAGGAATTCCCATCGATGGTTGGAATGTCATTGATCACGATTTGTGAGTCGATCGGTTCAGATTCTGATGACAGAACGGTTTTCTGTCCCTTTTCTTGTAAAGTGGTGTTGAGAAAGGAAATAAAGAGAAATAGAAGGCAGAGAAAAAGGATGGTGTAGGTCATTTTTCTGAGGAAAAGGGATAGAAGGAGCAGAGCAAGAACGACAGCACCCCAATGGAATTGAAGTGCCAGTAAAGTTCCTGAAAGTACTGAAATCGCGGGGTAAAGGTATATTCCTTTATTCATTAAATAGCTTTATGTATTCTTGTTCATAGTAAGCAAGCTTCTCGTCTTCAGCACCTTGAATTCTCAAGTCTTCGATTAATTTAAGCATTAAGGAGGCTTTTTCTTTGTGTTTTACGTCGATGCTGCTCTCTTGAAAGGGCACTTTCTCTACATGGACGTTTGCCTTTTGGAAAAGTTCAATGGCATAAGGATGATTTTTATAATCTTTTGCATAATAAACCGTTTTGATTCCTGCCTGGATAAGAGCCTTACAGCATTGAAGACAGGGGAAGTGAGTAACATATATCTCCGCATTCTCCGTTCCGACCCCAAACTTGGAACATTGCAGCAGGGCATTCATTTCGGCATGAATGGTCCTCACACAGTGATTGTCAATTACATAGCACCCTTCGTCTATACAATGATCCCCTCCTGCAATGGAGCCGTTATAGCCTCCTGCAATGATTCGTTTTTCACGAACGATGGTTGCCCCCACCGCCAGTCTTGTACACGTGCTGCGCAGGGCAAGAAGCTGACTTTGGGCCATAAAATATTGATGCCAAGCGATTCTTTCCATCACCATTCCCCCTTCTATGTTTTTAGGTGCATTTTCATTTGCTTGTTTAAGTGTATAAAGACTTCCTATGTTTCGTCAATTCATTGGACATAAATATATTCTTTTAATTTCTCAAAAGTTTTTTCACCGACTCCAGAGATGTTTTGAATTTCTTCTATAGTCTCAAACTGCCCATGTTCTTCGCGATATTGGATAAAGGTTGAAGCTTTCGCAGGACCAATTCCGGGCAGCGTTTCGAATTCCTGTTTAGTGGCTGTATTAATGTTGATTCTACCCTTTTCTGAATCGTTCCCCGGCATTGAAGGTGCCATAATCTGTTGGGGCGTTTCTATTTCTCCGATTTTAGGGACATAAATCATCATTTCGTCTGATACCTTTACCGCTAAATTGATCACTTTCTTATCTGCTTCTGCGGTGAAACCACCGGCTCTATCGATCACAAACTTCAACCTGTCTCCCTGCCTGACTTCATATAATCCAGGTTTAACAACCTCCCCCTTTACGTCTACAAATACTTTTTCGACTATTTTCAATTCTTCAGGCTCCTTTTCTATTTTAGCTGGAGCGGCTGTAAAAGTAGCCTCTTTAACTGGAGCGGCGGAAGCATTTTTTAATATATATGCAATCAGGACAATGGCACAAATCACAAGAATCACAAGAACCGTTCTGTATTTTTCAATTAGGGATTGCACAGGAAATCACCTCTGGTGGAATATTCATTGAAAGGAATTCATAAGTTTTAGGAGAGAGTGTGATAGAAGGAGGGCTGCACATGAAAGTGGGTATTATTGGAACAGGAAACATGGGGAAAATCATTATTGAAGCTCTCATTGAATCAAAGGCGATTTCTCCTTTACATCTTCATATTACGAATCGGTCATTAAAAAAAGCCGAGGATATAAAAGAAAAATGGAGTAAAGTGAATGTAAGCCATTCAAAAGAAGAAGTGATCAATTCATCTGACTTAATCTTCATATGTGTGAAACCTCATGATGTTTATGATGTGATTAAGGAGAATAAAAAAAGTTTTACCCGTGATAAATGCGTAGTTTCAATAACCAGTCCAGTAAGCGTGGAACAATTAGAATCGATCCTTACCAGTTCCTGTGCCCGATTCATTCCAAGTATTACAAATCGTGCATTAAGCGGAGTGTCACTTTTAACGTATGGAAGTCATTGTTCAGATAAATGGAGACAGGAATTAATGAGATTGGCTGAGCATATCTCCACACCGGTAGTCATTGATGAAAATGTTACGCGAGTTGCTTCAGACATTGTCAGCTGCGGACCTGCTTTTTTCAGTTATGTTACACAAAGGTTTATTAACGCTGCTGCAGAAGTGACAGAAATTGATAGGGAAACAGCCACTGTCTTAGCATCCGAAATGCTTGTTGGTCTTGGGGACTTATTGAAGAAAAATATCTATACATTACCGACACTTCAAGAAAAAGTTTGTGTAAAGGGAGGAGTGACTGGAATAGGAATTTCCGTAATGGAAAGAGAGATGGGAGAAGTTTTCGAGAAATTATTTGAAGCCACACAGGAAAAGTTCGTGGATGATATTGAAGGAACGAAATCACAATTTGGAGTCTAGTCAGGCTCCTTTTTTATATTTCGACACGGATTGATTTATTCCTTCTTTTTTATAAAATCTTTTTATAAAAAGCCGTATCATTCTCTTTTCAGAGACGATTCGGCTTTTTTATCATTTCTTCTTACACGTAAAGAAAATTCTTTCGCTATGGTCTGTAGGGGCTTCTTGTGTGAAGTCTGCAGAGATGTTCAACACTTCGAACCCTGCACCCTTCAACCATTCTTTTATAGTCAGAATGGGGTATGTGCGCTGTTTGTGAAGTTCTTCTACTCGATTGTACTGATTCGTTTCCTCATCTTTCACGAAAAAAGTTAGTTCATGCTCTACACTATTCGGAACTTCTCCAGGGAAGCAATCCCAAATGTACGAGACATGTTCATCCGTAAGGGTAAACGTCTGGTTTATAAATATTTGCGTCATTTTATAAATGGAATGTACATCAAATAGGAATAAGCCATCATGCTTAAGATGAGCATATACACTTTTGAATGTATTTTCCACGTCTCTTTCGTTTTCCAGGTAATTCAGGGAATCACAAAAAATCGTGATAAGGTCATACTCCCCAAGGGAATCAAGCTTTGACATATCCTGTTGAAACAGATTAAGCTTTACGTTCATTTCTAAAGCCTTTTCCTGAGCTACCATCAGCATATCCTGAGAGAGATCGACTCCTGTCACATTGTAGCCGTCCCGGACAAGGCGCAGCGATAATTCCCCGGTGCCACAAGCGATGTCAAGGACGCTTTCCCCTTGGAGAGAATAGGCTTTAGCTTGTTTATTGACAAACTCCAACCAGCCGTCGTATGGGACGTCCTGCATTAAATAATCGTACACATAAGCAAAACGTTCATAACTCATTTAGTGACTCTCACCTTGTCCAACTTCGACGAAGGATGCATCTCCCCATAAACGCTCTAGATTATAGTAGCCTCTTTCCTCTTTATGAAACACGTGAGCGACGACATCACCTAAGTCAACTAAGATCCAGCGTGCTTGATCAAATCCTTCCAACCGTTTGACTGTATAGCCGTTTTCTTCTGCTCTGTCCTTTAATTCCCGGGCAATGGCCTGCACCTGCTTGTCTGAGTTCCCGTGACAGATCAGAAAATAATCCGCAATTAAAGAAACACCTTTCATATCTAATACAACAATATCTTCAGCACGTTTATCATCAGCGGCATTAAACGCTAATTCTACTAAATTTTGTTCCATTCCTTCATCTCCTCTTGTTTAAAATTAATCCGTTATAAAAGCGAAATGTATCTGGGTAGATCGCTTGATTTTTTTTCATAAGAAAGGTCATCGTATTTTGAAGTGCCTTCAACAACCCTTGGTCTAATGACTCTTTTGCGAGTTCCCTCACTTCTTCCACCCCGGGAAATTGTCGATTCGGTTCGATGTAATCAGCTAAATAGATCACTTTGTCCAGGATGGTCATCTCTTCTTTACCCGAAGTGTGGTATCGGATGGCATTTAAAATATCTTCATCCTGTATACCAACTTCACGCTCTACAAGTAACGCTCCTACCGGTGCATGCCAAAGCTCGCTATTGTACAACAAAAGATCCTGAGCCAGCTTCTCTTCTACAATGATTGTTTGCATTTCCTGCTTATCCCGGAACTTCGCATAATCATGGAAAATCGCCGCTATTTCTGCCTTTTTCTCATCGGCTCCATATTGCTTTGCAAGCTCTATGCTTGTTTCCATGACTCCACAAGTGTGTATATAGCGATGTTCCGTTAAATGTTCTTTCACGATTTCCAAGGCATTTTCCCTATTCATACAATTTCTCCTCCTTTATGAATCGATACACATCGTCAGGGACTAAATAGCGTACCGATTGCCCCAGTTTCACTGTGTTGCGAATGTAGGAAGAAGAAATATCAATGGATGTTACTTCAATCAATTGAACATTAAACGAAGTGTCATGTGAATAGGAAGGACGATTGACACCAATGAACCTGACCATTTTCTGAAGTTCCTCTATCCGGTACCACCTCGGGAGATATTCGATCATATCCCCGCCTATTATAAAAGAAAAAACTGTGTTCTCTTCCCTCTCGGTTAATAGCTTGATGGTGTCGTAAGTGTATGAGGCACCCTCTCTTTCAAGTTCAATCCGTTCAATGGAAAAGTGAGGGTTACTCTTAATCGCTTTTTGCAGCATGAAGAGACGCTGTTCAGCTGAAACACTTTCATCCGCCTGTTTATGAGGAGGAACGTGATTGGGTAGAAATCGTATTTCATCCAAATTCGCCTTCTCTAAAACTTGTTCCGCAATAACCAAATGGCCCATATGAGGAGGATTGAATGTCCCCCCCAAGAGTCCAACCTTTTTCATCATTTTATCAATCCTTATCGTGGTAGGATTAATTGCTTGTTTTCTTTCGATTCCTTGTAAAGGACAATTGTATTTCCAATGATTTGGACAATTTCCGCCCCTACTCCTTTGGATAACTCGTCAGCAATCTCAGACTTATCCATATCACAGTTTTGAAGAATACTGATTTTCATCAATTCTCTTACTTCAATCGCTTCTCCGATTGTTTTGATCATGTTTTCATTGACTCCGCCTTTTCCTACTTGGAAAACCGGATTTAAATGATGTGCTTCAGAACGTAAATATCTTTTTTGTTTACCTGTTAACATGTTGACCTCCTAGTTGTTGTAAAACGGTGTTTTTCATAATCGAATATGGTGGAAAGATTCCCGTCCACTTTTCAAATGAAAGGGCTCCCTGGTACACAAACATATCAAGACCATTTTGAGTACGGGCACCTTTCTGTTTCGCTTGCTTCAATAATGCTGTTTCCAAAGGATTATAGATAATGTCACTAACGATGCATCCCTCTTTTAACTCTTTGATCGTTAATGGACTGACTTCTATATAAGGAAACATTCCTATAGATGTTGTATGAATGATCACATCATATTGGTTCAATGTGTTTTCAGCAGCCTCTAGAGATAGAAATCCCGAGTTCAAATCGAAAGGACAAGCTTCAAACATCTTTTCAGCTCTTAGTGCCGTACGGTTGCTCACATCGATTCTCTTCACTCCAAGAGAAGCAAGGGAATAATAAATGGCTTTCGCAGCACCACCGGCTCCGATAATCAGCATCGATTTATCTTTAAGTTGTTCCTCTGCTATATTTTTCAAGCCTTCTACAAACCCAAGACCGTCTGTATTATAACCGATCAGCTTGCCATTTTCATTGACAATCGTATTCACTGCCCCGATTGCCTCGGCCAATGGATCAATTTCATCTAAAAGTTGCATGACTTGTTCTTTATGGGGAACTGTCACATTCACTCCTTTAATCCCTAACGCTTTTATTCCATTTATGGCTTGGGAAAGCTGCTCTTTTTTCACGTGAAATTTCACGTAAGCAGAATCCATACCACATTCTTGAAACGCGGCATTATGCATCTCGGGAGACATAGAGTGAGCAATCGGATCTCCTATAACACCATATAGAGCCACAGAATCCCTCCTAGATTAATGATTTTCTCAAGAAAACACTAACGCCTTTAGGAACATGGGCAGCAATGGTTGCCCCTCTGTCATTCACTGTAATCCATCCTAAACCTGAGAAGACGATATCCGTTTTTGCTTCTTTAATTCTAAATTCATGCCTCACAAGTGGAGGAAATGTTTCCATATCATCTTTTCTTGGTGGCTGCAACAGTTCTCCTGCATGATTCTTATAGAGCTCATCGGCTTTCTCAATCTTTGTGCGATGAATGGATAGCTCATTTGAGAAATAACAGGTAAATGCCTGACGCTCACCAGCCATGAAATCAAAGCGTGCCAACCCACCGAAGAACAGGGTTTGTTCTGGATTCAACTGGAAGGTTCTCGGCTTGATCTCTTTCTTAGGAGTAATGATTTTCAAATCCTGTTTATCTACAAAATGAGCCATCTGATGATGATTAATAATTCCAGGCGTATCTATGAGTGACTCTTCGTCATCAAGTGGAATTTGAATCATATCGAGAGTGGTGCCAGGGAAATGAGAAGTCGTAATGACATCTTGTTCACCTGATACATGCTTGATAATACGGTTTATAAACGTTGATTTCCCTACGTTTGTACACCCTACTACATACACGTCTTTTCCATTTCGATAATGTTCAATCGCTTCGATCGCATCAGTAATTCCCTGACCTTTTGCGGCACTCACTAACTGAACATCAATAGGCTTCAATCCTAATTGACTTGCTTCATGTTTCATCCAATGAATCAGCTTGGAAGGTTTCACAGACTTGGGAAGCAGATCCACTTTGTTACCAATAAGCAGAATCGGGTTAGATCCTACGAAACGATGCAATCCAGGCAGCCAGCTCCCATTGAAATCAAATATATCGACAATCTTGACAATCAACCCTTCTGAATCACCAAGTTCATTTAATATTTTCAAGAAGTCATCATCCGTTAAGGGGACATCCTGGACTTCATTATAATGCTTCAATCTAAAGCAACGTTGACAAATAATCTCTTCTTTTTGAAGAGCTGAAGAAGGTGCATAACCCATTCCTTCCTTATTCTCCGTCTGGATTTCAACGCCACATCCTATACATACAACTTGACTCACTTTTTATCCTCCCACTCAAGCATGCCTTTACGCTTGAAAAACTTCATTATTCTTCGTTCTACACGACGATTGAACTTTGTGATGAACCCATCTGATTGTGCAACAGGAACAACCAGTATCGTATGGAAGCCGTTTCGGTTTCCGCCTAATACATCCGTTAAAAGCTGGTCTCCAATGACTACCGACTCTTCCTTCTTCACACCCATTTCCTGAATCGCCCTTTTAAAAGCACGTCCCATTGGCTTACGAGCCTGGAATATAAACGGAACGCCCAAAGGCTCTGCAAATGCTCCCACCCGGTTTTTGTTATTATTGGACACAATGGTCACAAGGATTCCATGCTCCTGCATTTCTTTAAACCACTGGATTAACTTAGGGGTGGCATTGGGACGGTCCCATTCCACTAACGTATTATCTAAATCTGTAATGATCGCTTTAATTCCTTTTTCTTTTAAATACTCCGGTCTGATACTGAAAATATCTTGAACCTGTTCATCGGGTAAAAATTGCTTTATCACTTGCAGCACCTCAAATTTCATTATCATTTATATGCTTTAATATTTACTTTTCTTCTTAGTCGTATAGCTCCACGTCCATAGTTTCTGCGGATACCGATTCTCTCTATAAGTATCCTTTAACCTATAACAGATTAATGATAACCAATTTTCCATGCAGATTCAAAATAAATCACATATATTCCTGGAATTCCATATTTATTCCCAAAGAGAATAAATATTTTTCGACAAATTCCCAAAGGCTTTCATGGTTGTGGATAACCTTATTCACATTATACAAGACATAAACATCGCTTATTTACCAGTTATATACAAGTTAGTCACAACTTATCCACCGTGAACTGTGGATAACGGAACGCTTGTTCTAAAAAAACAAATTTGGTAAAGTTTAATTACTACTTAAAAACGTACTAACATTATGTTTCGAAATACAAATAAGATGATGATTATTGGAGGTGGCATTAATGAGGAAATTATCGGACGAACTGTTGATTGATTCTTATTTTAAAGCGTTGGAGTTGAAACTCAATACAGAATTCATTCGCCTCATCGAAATGGAAATTCACCGTCGATCTCTTACTAATAAAATAAAAGCTTCATCGTAGAATACTAACATGAAATGGGACGGATTTGTTTAAAATCCGTCCATTTTATAAGGATGTTTTCGTAACTATGTGACTGAGCAAGTAGTGGTTGATTTCCGCTTCAATCTTTAGAAAGCAGCGTTATTTAATGAAATCTCCAATCGTTTCTCCTACCGTCACATTTCTAGGTACTTCTTTATTCAGCGAGAAACGGAACGTACTTTTTTCAAAAAGGAGAATGACGGTGGAGCCGAAGCTGAAGTATGCGACTTCCTCGCCTTGTGTCCATTCTTTCCCCTCATGAACATAATCAACGCTATTGACAAACATGGCCCCTACTTTTACGACAGCCACTTTGCCCTTTACATGTTGAAGCTCCGTAATCGAACGGAAGTTTTTTGAAAGGGCTTCTTTTCCGTACATCAATCCCAGTTCATTAACCGGGTAGGAGTGCTGTCCCAGTGACCACCGCTTTAGAATCGCGCCTGACACCGGGCTGTGAATGCGGTGATAATTTGCAGGACTCAAATAAAATACCGCGAATTCTCCCCCACTATAATCAGAAGCTTTTCCTTCACTACCAAGCATATCAAGAATGGAGTAGGGCTTTCCTTTCACTTCAATTACAAGGTCATCGGAAATGCTGCCGGTATCGGCCAATAATCCATCGACTGGACTGACTGCTTGTTTCTCACTATATTTCACGGTCCTTGCATCTTCTTTCAAGTTTCTTATAAAGAAATCATGTAGCGTTTTATAGTCAGCAACTTGGCCTTCTATTTCATCCACATTTATTTTGTACGTTTTGATAAATGATGAAATAAATGGGCGACTCAAAGGAGACTGTACAAATTTCCTGATTATATAAGAGGACCATTTTTTATTTGTTAGTTCGATAAACAGACGATAAATGGATTGCTTCATTAATATCCCTCACAAATTTCTAAAAAACGATTAACTTTAACAGTTTAATAAGTATATAATAAAATGTTATTATATACTATATTTATAAGAATCTTTTTTCACTGTGGGATTTAACATATATTGTTATGACCGTTCCAATTGTATCTGCAAGCGTACGTAAAGTGAATATGTCAGCCAGAAAACATGTTCAGTAGTGAACAAACTTTTTCAAAGGGAGTGAGTGATGATTGTTTCTCTCCGAAGTCGTCGATCAAACATTTAAAAAGCTAAAAAGTCAAACGGCCAACCTCATTACTTTGTCCAACTTATCATTAGGTGGATTTGCTATTATTTCAATACTTCATAATCAATTAAACCTAAGCTTGTTATTGATTTTCATCGCTGCCTTAACAGACCGCTTCGATGGGATGGTTGCGAGGAAAATGCACATTGAGTCAGAGCTAGGGAAACAGCTGGATTCCATGAGTGATATCATTTCATTCGGCATAGCTCCTGCCCTGCTCCTGTATATAGCCGTTCTTAATCAGTATGACTTTCCGGGGATGTTTTTCACCATATTCTATATAGGGTGTGGCGCATTTCGATTAGCCCGCTTCAATATTTCAGAAAACGACGGCTACTTTATGGGATTGCCGATCACAGTAGCCGGATGTTTACTGACCCTGTGCTACCTGGCTATCCCGTTTGTTTCAGGTGTGCTGATTTTATGTATAACAATCACTCTAGCTGTATTAATGATAAGCCCTTTTACATTGAAGAAGATGTAAGAGGTATGACAGAGCCCTGTTCACTTTGTGAACAGGGCTCTGTCAAGTTATAACTGTTATGCTTGTCAGACTAACAGTTATTGTAGTACCACCATCCACCGAATAGGAAAAGTAAGATTAGTAATACAACGACTAGAGCGAAGTAGAATCCGCCACCACCATAATAACCTGGATAGACTGGTCCATAACAAGGGTATCCATACGGCATTGCAATACCTCCTCACCTACTTTTACTACTAGTATATGTTTATAGGGATATAGCGTATAGGCAGTTTCCAACTTTATTACCCGGAATCCCCCGGAAAGAAAGTTTGCGTTTTCTTTGATTACTTTCCAGGGACATGCAAGGACATCTCTTTCGTAACATATGAATGAGTATAGGCTTAAGTCCTAATGGAGGTGTGAATATGTCTGGAGTTCTAACGGCACTGGGGTATTTCTTTAAAGAGTTAATTTTCCTCGTTTCTTACGTAAAGAACAATGCATTCCCTCAACCTCTATCTTCAGCAGATGAACGAAAATATTTAAGGCTGATGGCAGAAGGAGATGAGCATGCCCGAAACATGCTCATTGAACATAACCTGCGATTGGTTGCTCACATCGTCAAGAAATTTGAAAACACAGGCGAAGATCCAGAAGATCTTATTTCCATCGGGACCATTGGATTGATTAAAGCGATTGAAAGCTATTCAGAAGGAAAAGGCACAAAGCTTGCCACCTATGCGGCAAGATGTATTGAGAATGAGATTCTTATGCATCTTCGTGCACTAAAGAAGACGAAAAAAGATGTATCTCTTCACGATCCTATCGGTCAAGATAAAGAAGGAAATGAAATCAGCTTAATTGATATCTTAAAGTCTGAGAGTGATGATGTCATCGATACGATTCAATTAAGTATGGAACTTGAAAAGGTAAGAAAATACATTTGTGTGCTGGACGAGAGGGAAAAAGAAGTGATCGTCGGGCGATTCGGATTAGACTTGAAAGAGGAGAAAACACAACGGGAAATTGCTAAGGAATTAGGAATCTCAAGAAGCTATGTTTCACGAATCGAGAAAAGGGCACTCATGAAAATGTTTCATGAATTTTATCGTGAGGAAAAAGAAAAACGGAATAAATCATAAAAAAAGCGATCCAGACTCGGATCGCTTCAGACCGTAGACAAACCCCACCTTTGCATTTAAGCGAAGATGGGGTTTTCTGTTATTTTAAAAGATTTTTCTTTTTTTTAGGCTGGACATGGTCCTCGCCATGTCCAGTTTGCCAATTTCTTAAGATTCATGGCAGCAAACGTAAGCATCGCCTGCATTGAAACTTTTTTAAGACCCCTTAAGGTCGTCCAACGCATGCCATGCTTTTCTTTTGCGTCCGCAAAGACTCGTTCGATCGTTTCTTTGCGTTTCGCATATAGAGTTTTATTAAGTTCT
>NZ_VTUY01000017.1 GCF_008364765.1 Bacillus sp. CH30_1T
TACAGAACTTACAGAACTTAATAAAACTCTATATGCGAAACGCAAAGAAACGATCGAACGAGTCTTTGCGGACGCAAAAGAAAAGCATGGCATGCGTTGGACGACCTTAAGGGGTCTTAAAAAAGTTTCAATGCAGGCGATGCTTACGTTTGCTGCCATGAATCTTAAGAAATTGGCAAACTGGACATGGCGAGGACCATGTCCAGCCTAAAAAAAAGAAAAATCTTTTAAAATAACAGAAAACCCCATCTTCGCTTAAATGCAAAGGTGGGGTTTGTCTACGGTCTGTAATCACATACAAGTATGTATGTGATTTTTTACATTTTTTGTATGTGGAATGTAGAGACGGTTTTCGTGTCTGCGGAAATGTCCATTCATCTCATAGCATTCGGAAGTATTTCTGGAAAAAAAGTGAACAAAAAACACCATGATTCCTATATCTTTACGAATCAACCATTGGTAAAATTAGGCTATTAGGGCATAGCCTAAACTAATCACTGTTTTACATTATTTATAACTGAGTCAAGGGATTCCCGGCTTATTGGAGGTGCCGTATTATTGATTTAAAAACCGATTACATTTTTATAACGATCAATCCAATCAACAAGGGTTGGTCGAGTGATAAGAAATACTATATTGAAACGGAGACTGGTGAAAGACTGCTGCTTCGGACAGCGCACAGTTCAGAATATGAGAGGAAGAAGAGCGAGTTTGAAGCGATGAAGCGTTTGGCTGAAACGGGAGTACCCATGTCGAAGCCGCTGGAGTTTGGTACGTGTGACGATGGCGATGGGGTGTATACTCTTTTTACGTGGTGTGACGGGGAAGACGCGGCGGATATGCTGCCTAAGTTGACCGATACGGAGCAATACGTGCTCGGGCTGAATTCGGGTCGTTATCTCCGGAAAATCCACTCGATTTCTGCGCCAGCTGATCATGAGAAGTGGGAAACGAAGTTCAATCGCAAAGCGGACAGCAAGATCAAGCAGTACCAGGACTGTCCGGTAAAAATCGAAGACGGCGATCGAATCATTAAGTACATAGAGTCAAACAGGCATCTCCTGCGAGGACGGACGCAATCGTTTCATCACGGGGACTATCACGTGGGGAATATGGTCATATCGCAAGAAGCAGAACTTTCCATCATCGATTTCAACCGGCATGACTTCGGTGATCCGTGGGAAGAGTTCAACCGCATCGTGAGGAGTGCTTCTGTCAGTCCTCATTTTGCGACAGGGCAGCTCAATGGCTATTTCAACGGACGGCCGCCGGAGGAGTTCTTCAAGCTCATGCTCTTTTACATAAGCAGCAATATGCTGTCGTCGGTTCCATGGGCCATGGCGTTCGGGGAAGAGGAAGTGGCCGTCATGAAGGAGCAGGCGAAGGAAGTGCAGGGCTGGTTTGACGGCATGGATAATCCAGTGCCGACATGGTATTTGGAAAACTTTTATATTCAGTACATCCATCAGACCCCATACAAATTAAAGTCTCCTTTCGATTTCTCTTTTATAGAAGAATATGGGGAGGTCTTCAAGGTGTATGACGATCAGGACTCCGGAAATATCTGCTTCGGGGTAAAGAATGGCGACCAGAAAATGTTTATAAAATTTGCCGGAGCCCCGACAGCGCGATTTGAAGGCAAACCGGAAGATGCGGTCGCAGAGTTGAAGGATGCCGTAAAGGTTTATGAAGATTTGGCACATCCCCATTTGGTCAAATTGCTTCGTTCGGAAGAAATCGGAGGTGGATTTGCCGCCATATTTGAATGGACAGACGGGGAATGCATGGGGAAAATGTACCCCCTGTCCAGGGAGAAATTCATGCAGATGCCGGACCGCACAAAGATGGACGTATTCCATGACATCCTCGACTTCCACATTCATGTGATGGAACAGGGGTATGTGGCCATTGATTTTTATGATGGCAGTATTCTGTATGATTTTTCAAAAGATGAGACCCTGATTTGCGATATCGACCTCTATTCCAAACGCCCCTATATCAATAAAGTGGGCAGGATGTGGGGTTCATCCCGATTTATGTCGCCGGAGGAATTCGAACAAGGGGCTGTGATCGATGAAATCACGAATGTGTATCTGATCGGAGCCACCGCCTTTGCGCTGTTTGGTGGGGAGAAAGACCGGTCCATCGATAAATGGCGACTGAGTGAGAAGTTATATAGAGTGGCCTTGAAAGCTGTGAGCGATGATCGTGAGAAGCGTCAGCAGTCGCTGGCGGAGTTTAAGAAGGAGTGGATCAGGGACGATCTTGGAGTATAGGTCCGTCCCTGTTGTTTTCCCGTTAAGGTGTTATGAAAATTCACCGAATGTCTCAATTGAAAGGGACGGACCTCCGCCTTTTTCAGGTGTGTTCCCCGACAAGGTGCAGCTCAGTCACCACTTTTTGTAGGAAATCAACAGCTTGTTTCACTCAACCACCATTCAATGGGTGGTTCTTTTTTTTAGGCTGTTTTCGCATAAATTGGTGCTTTCAATTATAAAACAGAAAATGTTTGAGAAGTATTGAAAAAAGGGAGAAAAGCCGTCAACTAATGATTATTTTGTAGTAGTTGTTTTTTTACGCTGAATAACCAGAACAGCTATTACAATTAAAAACCAGAGTAAAAACACACAAGCATAATAAGGATAGAAAGACGAATTATAGGCATAAATTGTTTTGTCAAATATCGAGGGGGCTCTCTTGTATTCAATTGCGTAGCTTCCCACAATCCCACTAAAGAGTGAAAATAATAAAAAACCTAAGGAACTTATAACAAGGTGAATGATGTAAATAAGTTTTTCCATTTGGTTTACCCTCCATTAAATAACTTATCTTCCTCCTTGGTGTAATTTTACACTAAAGAGGAAGATTGTCAATTATCATTAATGCTTTCATAACTAAAACCACAAAATTTACGAAAATAGCTTTTTTTACAAAAATCACCCTCCCCATTCCAAAAAACTTCCCACCCTGTACACACATTGTTAATAGTTTCGTAATATTTTCCCTCTAACATGAAATCAACAGCAAGGTTCAACAGTGCAAAATCAATAGAGGAGGAAATTACATGCTAGAACATAATAATCAAAATGAAGAAATGAACTATAGGGAAACAAACGATACAGAAGTCATTCAAAAAGAAGAGATGCAACGGACTCCAAAGTCGAAAAAGCCGTTTAAAGGAAGAGGGTTTCTATCCACGGTGGGTGCCGGGATCATCGGTTCGGTCCTGACGCTGACGGTATTGCCTCAAACCGATTACTATCAGAACCTGGCTCAGCCGGGCATCGAACAATCAGCAGGTGACAACGGGCAGGTAGAGACTTCGGGAGATTCAGGAATCAATCCTACAACGGTTTCAACGGGTAGCGGCGATGTGGCGAATATTGTGGAAGATGCCTCTGAATCGATTGTCGGAATCGTCAATTATCAGCAGCAGAATGGCATGGGTGCTTCACAAGAAGCTCAAGCAGGGACAGGTTCAGGGGTTCTCTTCAAGAAAGAAGGGGATAGTGCATATATCATCACCAACAATCATGTCATCGAAGGGGCTTCTAAGATTGAAGTGTCTCTCTATGATGGTGAAAAGGCCGATGCGGAGCTGATCGGAGCAGATCCACTGACGGATCTTGCCGTATTGAAGATCGATGGGAAATATGCGGACAATCTGTTGGAAGTGGGGGATTCCAGTGCATTGCGTGCTGGTGAACAGGTGATAGCGATCGGGAACCCACTCGGTCTCGATTTATCAAGGACGGTTACACAAGGGATTGTCAGCGCCGTCGATCGTACCATTCCAGTACAGACATCTGCTGGTGAATCTGAATTGAATGTCATCCAAACAGACGCGGCCATCAATCCGGGTAACAGTGGAGGGGCCCTCTTGAATTCAAAGGGAGAGTTGATTGGCATCAACAGCGCGAAGATCTCGAACTCCGGTGTAGAAGGGCTTGGTTTTGCCATTCCAAGTAAGGATTTCCTGCCGGTCGTCGATGAAATCATCGAAACGGGGAAAGTGGAGCGGCCGTATATTGGAATCGGAATGACGAATCTTGCCGATGTTCCGCGCCAATACCTGCCGGATCTGCCTAATGAAGTAGAAGGAGGTGTAGTCGTCGCGAGTATCGATCAAACATCAGCGGCAGCAGAAGCCGGTGTTAAAGAGGGCGATGTCATTACGGAGCTGAACGGAAAAGCAGTAGCGGATGTGGCCGACTTGAGAAGGCAGTTGTACGCTGACCTGAAAGTAGGGGATAAGATCGACCTGACCATCTTCCGGGATGGTAAAGAAATGACGATCAGTCTGACTCTTACTAGTAATGCAATGATGAATGGATAAAGTTGTGGTCTGTTTGCCTGGTACAAAGTGAGTGAAATGTACCAGGTACAGATCAAGTGAAATGTACCAGGTACAAATCGACCAAACTGTACCTGGCACCAGAAACAACAATCGAAAGAATACAAATAATTAAAGATAAAGGAGTACGGGTGAGTGGATAAAAAGAAGCGTTTGATCACATTATGGAGTGTAATAGGAGGCATTGTCGTCGTCGGCACGATGCTTGTTATGTTCGGCTTTTCGAAGGATGAAGTGGTGGCAAAGGTGGGGGACAAGTCAATCAGTAAAGAGGATTTGTATACGACGCTTGTGGACCAGTATGGGGATGCTGCCCTGGATACACTGATTGCCGAGAAGATTGTGGAGCTTGAGAGTGACAAGAAGAATCTCACAGTCAAGGACAGTGAAATCGAGGAGGAACTGGAGTCGCTCAAAGAATCCTATGGGGGCGAAGAGGCATTCAATGAGGCATTGGCCACAAGCGGAGCGAGCCTTGATAGTGTAAAAAAGAATGTCCAATCGTTTTTGTTAACGGAAAAGTTACTGAAGGACAGAGTCTCGATTTCGGATGATCAGATAAAGGAATATTTTGAAGCGAATAAAGAATCGTTTGCACAACAAGAGCAGGTAGAGGCAAGCCATATTCTTGTAGAAGATGAGGAAACGGCAAAGGAAGTGAAGAACAATCTTGATGACGGAGGAGAGTTCGCGGAGCTTGCCAAAGAATACTCCACTGATACGTCCAATGCCGAGTTAGGCGGGGAGCTTGGTTACTTTGCAAAAGGTGAAATGGTGACGGAATTTGATGATGAGGCGTTTGCTATGAAGAAGGGTGAAATCAGTGAGCCTGTGAAGACGGAATTTGGCTACCATATCATCAAGGTGACGGACAAAAAAGATGCGAAAGAAGCGGTTCTTGACGATCATAAAGAGGAAATAAAGGATATTCTGTTTGATCAGGCACTTCAAACGGAGTATGGGACTTGGCTTGAGGAACAGAAAGAGGAGTACCAAATCGAAAATTTATTGAAAAGTTAATGATCCGGCAAATGTTTGTTCATAATTTGGTCATAGCTTCTGGAGAAAATGACAGGGCAGGGGATCGAATCCCGACTTCATCGTCAGCTACATAGATGGGTTCGATCCCTGCAACACCAATAAAGGAGGAAATAATAATGAATAAGAAAACACTAACGTATGTACTGACAGGTGCCTTATCTGTCGGGATCCTCGGGGCTATTCCAGCCTTAGCTGCCGAGGAGGATACGGCGAAGACGAACGAATCGGCGGTTGTAAGCGGAAAGTCGGAGTTTGGCGGACATCGTGGCGGTGGGCATGGGAAGTTCCATCAGAATGAGGAACAGTTGAAGGAAAAAGCAGAAGAACTTGGAATCGACAGCACCGATAAGGATACACGAGAACTTGCCAAAGAGATCATGGGTGCTGAACTCGAAAAAAGAGCAAAAGAATGGGGCATTGAAACTGAAGGAAAAGATCACCGTGCCGTCATGGAAGAAATCCGGCAAGCGGAACTGAACGAAAAAGCGAAAGAGCTGGGCATTTCCACTGATGGAAAAGACCTGGAAGAGCTCTCTCAAGCGGTAAGGGAAGCACTAGTTAAACAAAAAGCTAAAGAACTTGGAGTGGAAACTGAAGGCAAGGATCTGGATGAACTTGCAGATGAAGTCAGGGAAGCAGCACTTCTGAAGCAGGCAAAAGATCTTGGAATTGAAACAGAAGGAAAAGAGCATCATGAATTGAAAGAAGAGATATTCGAAGCTTCCATTCTAAAAGCCGCCAAAGAACTGGGCATTGAATCAGAAGGCAAAACGACGAAAGAACTGATGGAAGAAATCATGACCGACCATGCCGATGAAGCAAAGAAACTGGATTTCTTCCCTTTCAATAAAGAAAAGGGTTTCTTTTTCCACAAGAGCGGTAAGGGCCATCATGGTGGTCCAGGCCATGGAAAGGGTCCTCATGGATCTGCGCCTGAGACAGAACAGAGTGAGGAACCGGCAGCCGAATCTCCAAGTGACACATTATAAGGATTGGAATCCCCGCCAAGTGAGCGGGGTTTTTCGTTAGGAGGAAACAATAGAATGAATCAGTCAAAACGGCTATACTTTAGATAGGGAGCCATGGGGACAGGTACCTTGGCACAGTCGGAAATAGGAGCCACGGTACCTGTCCCCATGGTTCTAAATAGAAAGAAGTCGGGAAAGGAGCGATGTTGATGAACGTGCTGGTAGTAGAAGACAATAAGAGTGTCACGTCGATGCTTGAGATGTTTTTTATAAAAGAAGGGATTCAAGGAGAATTTGTCCACGACGGGGCTGATGGGTACCGGCGTTATAAGGAAGGTGAGTGGGATCTGGTCATCCTGGACTGGATGCTGCCGGGGATGGATGGCGTCACCATATGCAGAAAGATCAGGGAGGAAGGGTCCCAGGTCCCGGTCATCATACTGACGGCGAAAGACAGTGAATCGGATCAAGTGCTCGGGCTCGAACTCGGAGCCGACGATTATGTGACCAAGCCCTTCTCGCCCCTTGCTCTGATGGCAAGGATACGGGCTGTTACGCGGCGATATCAAGGGGAGAAAAACAGTGGGGCAGGAACTCAGGATGTCTCGACGGCAGACTTCCAAATCAGTAAGGAAACCCGTGAAGTCCTTCTGAAAGGCGTTCCCCTTACGAACCTGACACCGAAAGAATTTGAATTGCTTTATTATCTTTCACGTCATCCGCGTCAAGTGTTCTCGAGGGAGCAGCTTCTCGAACGCGTGTGGGGGTATGATTTTTACGGGGATGAACGGACGGTCGATGTCCATATCAAGCGGCTCCGCAACAAAATCGGCAGCAAGGAAAAGCCATACCTGCATACGGTCTGGGGAGTAGGGTATAAATTCGATGAGACGGCGGCCGGGGATGAAATTTAGATATCTTTATCAGCTGCTCCTCAGCCATACAAGCGTACTCATCATCGCCTTCATGATCCTCGGCCTCCTGTTTTCCCAGTATGTCGAGAATCTTGTCTACGAAAATAAGGTCACGGAACTCAGGTCATATGGGGAGAAAATTTTATCAGACCTTGAAAGACCAAGCCCGAGAAGACCTCTCTATCTGGAGGAGTACAGCAGCTTGCTTCATGCCCGGAACATCGATGTGATCACGTTCAATCGCCAGGGAGAGGTATCATTCTCAAGGGGAGGGGTGTACCCGCGGATCGAACTCTCCAAAGAAGAGTGGCAAAAAATCGAACGGGGTGAAACCGTCCCCCTGAAAAAAGATTTCGGCCGGTTTGACCAGGCTGTATCACTCGTCATCATGCCCCGGATCATCAATGATCAGCTGGCTGGCGGATTGATCCTGATTGCCCCGATCAGCGGCTCAAGGGAAATGCTGAGTGAGATCAATAAATATCTTCTATATATCGTGCTCCTGTCACTGGCGATTTCACTCTTGATCAGCTTGTTCTTATCAAAGCTCCATGTGAAAAGGATTCAGCGGATCAGGGATGCCACTTCCCGTGTGTCATCCGGTCATTACGATGTTCACGTCCCAAGCTCCAACTTCGATGAAATCGGCGATCTTGCCGAAGACTTTAATGAAATGGTCACGAAACTCCGGGCATCCAAAGAGGAAATCGACAGCCTGGAGAACCGGAGAAGGCAATTCATGGCGGATGTATCACACGAACTGAGAACACCGCTGACCACGATTCGCGGTGTCATCGAAGGAATCAGGAACGACATGATCCCCGAAGAACAGAAAGAGAAGAGCTTCGGTCTCGTAAGCGAGGAAACGAGACGGTTGATCAGATTGGTGAATGAAAACCTGGACTACGAAAAAATCCGTTCCAACCAGGTAGCGATCACGAAAGTAACCTTACCTTTACTGGATATCTTCGAAGTCATCAAGGAACAGCTCGACTTGCAGGCTGAAGAAAAGGGGAACGAAATTAGGGTGGTTGCAGATTCTGGGGCCACGGTACATGCGGACTATGATAGGCTTATCCAAATTCTGATCAACATCACGAAAAACAGCATTCAATTCACCTCTGGAGGAACGATCACGTTAAGGGGCTCCTCTTCCGGGACAGAAACCGTCATCGAAATCGAAGACACCGGAATAGGTATGGATCCCGAAGAAATCCAATCGATTTGGCGCAGGTTTTATAAAGCGGACCTGTCCAGGACGAATAATCCCTACGGTGAATTCGGTATCGGACTCTCCATCGTGAAGCAATTGGTGCTCATGCATGAGGGGACGATTGATGTTTTTAGTGAGAAAGGGAAGGGGACGAAGTTTGTGATTCGGCTGCCTCTCTGAAAGGGGGGCCAAGGGGACAGGTACCTTGGCTCGGTCCAGGATTGGAGCCATAGTACCTGTCTCCTTGGCCATTTTCGTCATGATCGACTAAACAAGGGAAATAAAAAAACCGCATGGACTCCAACAATCAATCCATGCGGTTTTCATATGTTGTAAGATTAATTCAGCTCTTCAAGAAATGCTTTTTTAAACACATCCAGAAGATATTCCAGTGTGATTGGATCACTATACGTGATCGCTTTCGTATCTAATTCTATGACTCTATTGTTTTGAACGGCAGGGATGTTCTTCCATGTCTGAGTTTCCAAAAATGAACCGTCACCGTCCTGGTTTTTACTAAGGACGATATAATCTCCCGCAAACTCTGGAAGGACTTCTGTACTTAGTGCAAAGTAGCCTGGCTCTAATGCATTTTCTTTCACTTTTTCAGGCATTTCCAGTTTCATTGTTTGATATAATAATTCGGTGCCGCGAGCCCAGTTATTCCCAAATACATAAGCTGACTTCGTATCGTATTCAAAGACCGATACAGTGGCATCCTCGCCGATTTTTCCTTTAATCTCTTTCCCTGCTTCTTCCGCACGAGTAGTGAAATCTTCAACCCAATCTTTGGCCTCCTGCTCTTTATTAAGGAGCTTACCAATTTCAATTTGCTGTTCCAAGTAATCCAATTTCCCCCACGTGTAGGCAACCGTAGGAGCGATTTCACTCATCTTATCAATATTTTTCGAGTGGGATCCCACGATGATAAGGTCTGGCTCAAGCTCAACGATTTTCTCGATGTTTTCCTCCGATACTACTTCAATACCCTCCAGCTTCTCTTGAAACAGGGGATTCATATTCGTCCATTCATCGACGCCGACAATTTTACTCTCCAATGCAAGCACGTTTGGAGCGTTCGAAAGCGCCACAATACGGGTAGGATTCGCAGGTACCTCTACAGGACCAGTTTCTGATTGATATGTAATGGTTTCTGATGCTGTTTTCTGATTCGCATTCTCTTCCTTTTGTTCAGTCTTTGCCGTCTCGGTGCTGCCACAAGCCTGAAGAATGAAGATTGCCAAGAGCAGAAACGGGATGAGTATTTTTTTCAAATTGTTTTCCTTCTTTCTAATTAATAGTGATAATCATTCTCATTATAGTACTAAATATACAGAGAACGATTATCATTGTCAATAAAATTTATCAGTGATTCTAAAGTTTGGATTTGGATGATGGCTTTAATGGGAGGGGCTTTTTTAAAAAGGATCATTAACGGTTTGGTTTATTGTTACATCTGGGTTAACGTGGCGCTCCTTTTGGATTTTTTATGATATCATTACAAAATATGGATAGTTTTTTCTATGTTAAGGCGGTGAAATAAATTGATTGATCAACTAATAAAACTCGTGGAGCATTCGACGGAGGACGAAGTAAAATCCCTGCTGTTCTATATGCTATTACGAATCAATATGGCGGAAGAGACAGAGCAAGCCCAACTGGTTAAAGATTTGAAGGACACCTATCGTGGTTTTGTGGAGTATAAAAGAAGTCAGGCTGAGACGGAAAAGACCTATCGAGCCGTCCATATCCTATTCGGAGATTCTGCTTCCGGTAGTTTAAAAATAGCGTTAAAAGAAAGGGACGAGGGAGAGGTAAAGGTGCTCTCTTTTTCAGATGTGTTCTCCATCGGTCCGGTTTGGAAACTGCATGAAGAACGCGGGCTTCGACACCGGTATGAATGGCTCAATAATCACATTCTGTTTGAAGGTGATGATCTAACGGAACACCATGAAAGGTTCAATGAAACGATTTCGAAGATTGAGGCGATTCCTGACCATATCCCCATTACGATTTGGGCAGGGGAAAATGCTCACGAACAAACGGCCATGCGATATGTTCTGTATCTATTAAAAGAAAAGCAAAACGATCTATTTATCATGAATACTACTCATTCTCATACCTTGCACACCGGAGAACTTTCACCAGAAAAAGTAGGGATGCTGTATGAATATGAAAAAAACTCTGCTCCATTGAATAAAGAACAAAGATTAGAATACGAAGAAGAGTGGCAAGAGCTGTCTGCCACACAGGAAATTCTGAGAATATGGGAGAATGGCGAAATAAAAAGGGTCCGTGAAGATTATTATGATCAGTACATCATCCATAAAGCAAAAAAATTACATAAAGAGCTGGAGAATCATGGATTCATGAAATCAGCGCGACTTATAGGTGAAGTGCTGGGACATGTGGATCAATATATCGATGACGGATATTTTGAGTATCGAGTAAGGCATTTAATCATGAATGGCGTATTTGTGATCGAAGGGGTTCCGAAAGCGATGAGGTTTTATAGTGTGAAACTTAAATGAAATGGGCGTGTTTCACGCCCATCATTCTTCTAATCCTGCAGCTTTTTATCCAGCTTGTCAGAAATGCTTTGCAGGATCCGGTTCTTCTCTTGCTGGATCTTCAGGATTTTCATTAAGAACCAGATGATGAATACAATGGTGGCCAGGTAAAACAAAAGGGTCAATAGCGGGAAAATGCTAAACAGGACAGGATTGGACATGGATGGGTCTCCTCTCGGTTGTTGGATAATTATAACATAAATGTAGATAGATGCTTTTTTATAGTCTAAGATTTTCCTTTTTTGAAAGAGGAGGAGAAAGATTGAAACAGAGCTACAGATTCTTTTGTCAATTTCTTATAGTATTAGCGTCAGACCTTTTCCACATCCACCCGCCAATCGCCACACAATTAACATAAATCACCTAATCCACTAACCGGACCTTCCTGTTATAGTTATAGTACAATGGATGGAAGTAGAAACATGTCTATTAATCTAGCGATGGTAGGGGAAATCAATCATGACACTGAAAAAGATAAAGAGCATCCTGTTTATGCTGCTTGGCTCGATATCCCTGGTGTTCGGGATTGCCGGCACTGTGCTTCCGGTTCTGCCGGGTGGCCCGTTTTACTTATTTGCCGCGTTTTGCTTTGCAAAAAGCTCCAAGCGGATCGATCGTTGGTTTAAGAGCACAGTCATTTATGATAAATATGTTCTCGCCCTCCTTCAAAAGAAGGGGATGACCCGGAAAGAGAAGATCAGGATCAACGTGACGGCTGATTTCTTTATTCTGCTCTCAGTAGTGTTCGTCGATATCCTGTTCGTTCGGATCATCTTAATTGGGCTCGCTTTATATAAACATTATTATTTTATAAAAAAAATCGAGACGATATATCCGGAGTCATATCAGGTGGAAAAGAGCCAGTGAGTAATGAACCAAGGAGTTACTAGAGACAATGCTGAAGAGTTATCAATTAAAAAGTGATTTCAGAGGGTTCAAAAAGGGAGCAGACTTTTATTTAATTGCTGAATCTGAGTATATTGGCATCAAGGAGTTTGTTTTACGAACGAAAGACTTATCCACGAGAATGATTATCTCTGAAAGGGAAATGGAGAAATATTTTATTCCTTTGAAATGATACTGCCTAATAGACCCGTCGATGAGACGAGTCTTTTTTAATGACAAGATAAAGAACATTCGACAACCTAGCATGATTATGAACGAAAGTGGCATGATTAATGGAATTCCGGCACGATTTTTCTATAACCGGCATGATTACTTCAAATCCGGCATGAATGTCCTCGAAACCGGCATGATTAGTAAGCGAAGGTTATCTTCACTCCATGATTCAAACCCAAGACCTGCCTGAGCACCCATGTAATATCGATTTTCCAGCTAAAACAGACAATCTTAGGGTTCTTCCATCGGAAAGTTTAAAATATCGAAAAGATTGAGGGGATATGCAAAGGAACTGCATCTGTGCTCCTTAAATGCAGCCAAGCCCCTTTGCCCTTTTTATGAATAGGTATTGCCCAACACTATAACATTTGAAATAATTGACATTAACCATCCATAAAGAGTAGTGAGGGGGAAACCAAATGATGTATTTTTTTTCTTTTCGTCGGAATTCTAGTCCTTTACTTTGGCATTAGAATTTGGATTGGTTCCAGGAAGATGGAGTTTTATGGAGATAGCATCAAGAATACGTCCCGAAATTCCAGGGATGAAGCATACGAAAAGTCCGCCCGACATACCCAACAAGCCATGAATTCGAATCACCATTCAGGTGGCGGTCCCAATGTTTAAGGGGAATGGGAAGATGCATTTAAAAAGTATCATGATTCTTCTTGTAAGCTTGATCACAGTGCTTTCATTGTTAGGATGTGCGGATGATGGAACGGGAATCATTGAAAGTGAGAAAGCTGAAGCCATTGCCATGGAACAATTTGAAAAAGATGTAGAGAAACATAATGAATCAAGCTTAAAAAAAATCAGTATGGATGACGTGGAACTCCTTTCAAAAGAAACCCATTTCAGTAGTGATTCAAAGGCTTGGGAAATAACGTTTAATTATAAGGATGGGCTCATTAGGAAAGGCTCAGTAACCAACTCGATTGCTCATTACAGTGTAGGTCCAGGGGGAGAAATCATTAAAAAGTCAACTTCATTCAAATGAAAGACGCAAGGACCACGCACCTTTTGAGTGGTTTTTGCGTTCATTTTTTATAAGCGAGGGGACGGCATCAAGAAAATTCGACACGGAGGACCAATATGTGAATAAGAAGCTTAATAAATCAGATTCCAGCATGATTAATCTGAAACCGGAATGATTATTTCAAATCCAGCACGATTATAGCCCAAACCAGCATGATTATAGATCTCCCTGTAAAAGAGAAGCTGGTTCACATACTAAAATAAGATTCAACTAGCTATTTATCCTGCCCATAGAAGGAATCTCCTCCTAAAAGCAAGTATATATATGTCAATGGACTAAAAAAATTGCATAAACAGGATGTGAACGATGTTGAATAAATGGATCCTCCCCACTCTGATTGGAATCATGGCCGCAATCTACATATTCATCATCCCCCAAGAGCCATTAGCATTGAAAATCGTCTTTAAGCTGATCCCGATGCTACTCATCATTCTCTACGCATTCCGTCAGCTGCCCTCCAAACCAGCACCGTCCATGCGCCTCATCGTCATCGGCCTGTTTTTCTGCATGTTGGGTGACGGGTTTATTGCCGTGTCATTTGTTGCCGGGCTTGGAGCCTTCCTGGCGGGACACGTCTTCTATTTGATGGGCTTTATCAAAATGTCCCGTCTAAACATGACGCGCCTCGCCGCCTTACTGCCGATTGGGTTGTATTCCTTCATCATCGGCCGACAACTGATTACCGCGCTCCAAACCGAAGGAAATGATGGGCTCATGATCCCGGTTATTGCTTATATGCTGGTTATTTCCCTGATGGCCCTAACCGCCATCCTGACCGAAAACCTATGGGCAACTGCCGGTAGCATCCTGTTTGTCATCTCGGACTCAATCCTGTCATGGAATATGTTCGTTTCAGCCATCCCTTATTCGGATGTCCTGATCATGACAACCTACTACTCAGCGCAGTTCTTGATTGCCACAAGCCTCGCAAGCTTAAGGAAGTCAGTCGGGCATAAAGAGGGAAAAAGTATGAATATGTAAACAGTGTTTGCGCCTGTCGAGGGGTCTCGCCAGGCGTGTTTTTTTGACAAATTGTAAAAAAATCCAAACTTTCTCTATATAAGAAACGTCTTATTAAGTGAAGATACATACAAAGCAGGTGAGTGTTTGAAAACCGGAATTATTTCTAAATCCGAGAAAGATCGACTACTAGAGAAAGCCATGACGGAATACGGAAATGATGTTTATTATATTGTTTATTCCTATGTGAAGGAGCACAGCCTGGCTGAAGATCTGACACAAGAGATCTTCATCAAGTTTTATCAAAAGATGGATACCTTTCGCGAGGATTCTTCTCTCAAAACATGGATCATCAGCGTAGCTGTCAATCATTGCAAAGATTATTTAAGACGGTGGGATACACGTATGGTCAGTATAACGAATAAAATCAATGACATGGTCAAAGGAAAAATGGGCGCGCCGGAACAAACCGTGATCGAGAAGGAAAAGAATTCAGAGCTGATCCAAAGCGTGTTGTCCCTTCCCATCAAGTATCGGGAGGTCATCTTTCTATATTATTTTGAAGAAATGAAGCTATCTGAAATCGGGGCCTGTATGGATTTGAACACCAATACCGTGAAGACACGGTTGACAAGAGGGAAAGCGCTACTAGGTTCAACGATTAAACGGAACGAGGTGTATAACAATGGATGAGCTTAAACGTTTGCGTGGCCTGATGAAAGAAGAAACCTTCAAAGGGCATGGTTTTACCAATAAAATGAGGGAAAATATTTTGAACGAGATTCATTCTAAGCGGCCAAAATCGTTCACCTTCAATAAAAAACCAGTCCTGGCTCCGTTGATGTCCGTTTTATTCGTTGCGGCATGCCTTTCTTTATTCGTTTATTTCGGTGGGACACAATTGGGACTGATTGACGGAAATAACGCCAGTGCCCCTTTTTATCAATACGAGGCCAAAGATCGTCCCGAATCCCTTGGAGATGAATTCAAGTTTCTCACAAAGGCTCCATTTGAAGTAGAGAAGGTCACGACGGAAACAGGTGAGGATCCTTCAGGAAAAATAGAATTGGTGACCTTGAAGGGAAAGGAAAGGCAAACGATCAAACTGACGTTTCAATCCATTGAAGCAGAAACTAATCTAACCTTGTCTCAGGACGAAGTGAAAGTCGGTCAATCCAAAGGTAGCTATTATGAGTCTGAAGGTCCGGCAAAGGTCAGCCACCTGACATGGATTGAAGGGGATACCATCAAATATGAAATGGAATATTTTCCAGGGGGATCTGACGTCACTTTGTCTAAAAAGGATATGATTAAGATGGCTGAGTCGTTTCGTTAATCAAAGAAAAGGATGACAGATCCCAAATCCATCATCCTTTTCCCCTTAATATGTTCCATACACAACCTTAACGATGTTTCCGTACTTGTTATAGGTCACTTCTTTCCACTGATCCCCGCCGTTTGCACTTCGATACATGATGATGGAATAGCTGCCTGAAGTTCTCCGATAATACTCCATCCAGGTGACTCCCCCTTGGCCACCGCCATCTTCTATGACCTTTGTACCGTCATTCTCGGCTGCGAATGTCTGCGTCACCCCTACGGCAGCACTAGCAGATAGAACCAGTGAACACGCAACCACATACTTTACTGAACATTGAAGGAAACCTAACACTATCGCCATCCCCTTTTGTTAATAAATATAATTGTGTAGTCAATCATATTACAAATATCATTATCTAGTTTAGGTCTAATTCTCTATTAATCGGGAGTAATGACCACTGAATAGGACGATAGCTTTATGATTCTTGATGAGATATAAATATTTTAATAATTCTAGTCCACATAGTTGGGTGAATTTGATGTCATTAAACTGATGAATAAAGGATTGTGTGATTTTAAATATTTTGAAGTAATTGGTATTAAGTTGAAAGACAGTTGTTAAGAATTCATTGAATTGAGGTGGAGTTATGTCTAAATCCTTTTGGATACCTTTAATTGCCGCAATTGGAACGATGGTATTGCTATACGTAATTGGTTTTATAGGAAATATAGATTTCCTTGTGTTCAAAGTTTCACTCTCAAACACTGAAATTGCTTTACTACCAATCGCTATCGGGATAGTGGTGGCAATTGTTAGTGACCGGATTGTTAAATCCAGGTCTCTAGAATAGGGGGAATCATCGGGACGGTTCTACTGCTTCGGAAGCAAAAGAACCGTCCAGCCGGCGTATTATGCCCTAATATTTCCTTCACAGCGAACGGAAGGGGATAGAGGCTATGGGGGAATGGCAGAAAAAATGGTGGATTAAGCCTCTCAACAGAAGGGATTCTTAGGCATAGAAAGTGTAAGTGATCATGAGTTGGGAATTACTGTTTCTTACTGGGAGTCTTTAGATGCAATAAAGAGTTGGAAATTTCCAGAATAAGAATTGCGCTTTCTCTTTATGAAAGGGCCAAGTTGTTGAGGAACGTTTTCAATACAATTTAAGATTTATACTAAAATATAGGGTCAAAATGGTGAAGATTTGTTCGTCTACATTCTTATTTAGGAAGCAGTAGTCTTGACAGATAAATATATTTAAGGATATTGTAGATATAATAAATCTATAATAGAGGTGTTAACATGAAATTTTCAAAAGCAACTAATTATGCTTTACACACCATGCTTTCTCTGGTTACTACTTCTTCGATTGAACCTATAGGTGTCCAGAAACTGGCAGAATCCCAAGGTGTTTCAACAACTTATCTGTCCAAAATTTTAACCAAGCTCGTAAAAGCAGGAATGATTGAATCAATTTCCGGAGCTCATGGAGGTTATCGATTATCTCGTTTAAAAGATGATATTACATTTTTAGATATCATTCACGCCATAGAAGGTACAGCTTCCTTATTTGAATGTGATTTTGTTCATGGAGATGAATGCTTAATTCAAGCTGAAATGAAAGAAGCAGAAGAGAAGATGAAGCAACATTTAAAAGAAATTAACTTAGTGGACATAGCTCAAAAGCAAATGGGAGTTTAACATAAGTCATTTTTTTCGTTTTTTACTTTAAAGATGAATACTCGTTTAATAATAGATATAATGTATCTCTAATATATTTCGGGGGGGTGATGAATTTTTCTACACTCTTAAGAGCAACACAATCTATATACCTTTAATTCATTAATAACGGAATCTTTTGTTTAATTATAGATATAATATATCTATATTATCTATTTAGGTGGTGTAATTTATGATTTATGAATGTGCGATTATTGGAGGAGGCCCTGCAGGGTTGAATGCAGCCCTTGTACTGGGGAGAGCAAGACGAAGTGTAGCATTGATTGATAATAATCAGCCTAGAAATGCTGTGACACATGCCACTCACGGTTTCATTACAAGAGATGGTATAACACCGTCCGAATTCCGTCGTATTGCTTATAGAGAATTGTTGAATTATCCTTCTGTCAATCATCTACAAACTGAGATAGTTTCAGTCAACAAAACAGCTATGGGATATGAAGTGGTAGATATATCAGGAATTCGTATTCGGACAAAAAAATTAATTGTGGCAACTGGGGTAAAAGAAATTTTTCCTCACATCGAGGGCTTTTATTCGTTCTATGGAAAAAGTTTGTTTAATTGTCCTTATTGTGATGGATGGGAACTGCAGGATCAGCCGATTTTCGTTTTTTCCGAAAATCCATCTATCTTCCATACGGCGAAACTGCTCTTCAATTGGAGTAAAGATTTGGTTGTTTGTACAAATGGTCTTACACTTTTATCGGAAGGGCAAAAAAAGCAACTGCAATCAAAAGGGATTACTGTGATAGAGAAACCCATTCTAGCCTTTACCGGGCAAAACGGTAGATTGGAACATATTCGCTTTACAGATGGAACTCACACTGCGAGAACTGGAGGCTTTGTCATGCCACAAATTGTTCAAAGCGCACCGTTCAGAGAGCAGTTGGGGTATGAAATGACAAAGTCGGGTGGGATCAAAACAGATGAATCAGGAAGAACCTCAATACCTGGTTTGTATTCTGCTGGAGATGCTTCCTATGTAAAACCATCTCAAGTGGTTTTTGCAGCAGCAGATGGGAGCCGTATTGCTATGACCGTTAATATGGATTTAACAGAAGAAGAGTTTGAATGATATCAAAACCTTTTAAAGATTGTTTTAGTCTATGTATTTCCTTTGTTAGCTCACTATTTTGTTCTTTCTAAGATTGTATATTGAAAATTTATTTCCTTGGACTTCTTGCTAATGAACATTATCGATATGATGAAAAGTAGTTCTTTAGAATAACATTGAGAAAAAGGTGAAAGAAATGAATCGTTTTGCAATATATTTGCTAGCTTTAGGAGCCTTTGGAGTTGGAACAGCAGAATTTGTTGTTTCTGGAATTTTAGAGATGATTTCAGGGGATTTAGGCGTATCAATCTCAATGACTGGGCATTTAGTACCATATATGCTTTATCCCATGCAATAGGTGCGCTAGTGCTTGTTATGCTGACTGCAAAATACGAAAGAAAAAAAGTGTTAATGTATTCAATGCTTATTTTTGTTTTTGGAAATATCATTGCGTTTTTCAGTTTTAATTTCGGTATACTTATGTTTTCACGCATTGTCTTAGCAATGCGTGGAGGTTTGTATTTTGTTGTGGCAACCAATTATGCTGCACAACTTGCTCAGCCCACAAAGCGGGGTAGTGCAATTGCAACGGTTATTACCGGTTTTACCGTTTCTTTAATCTTAGGTGTAAATTGGAACATTAATTGCTGCTTATATGGATTGGCGTTATATCTTTCTGTTTATTGCTGTCGTTACACTGATCAATTTAGTGCTTCTAAATAAGTTCATTCCCAAATTAGCTGGTAATAAACCGATTTCTTTAAAGCAGCAATTGTTATTAATTCTAGACAAAGAAATCATAACCGGTTTATTTACAACGGTATTTTGGATTCTTGGCTATACAATGGTATTTACTTACATTACACCACTTTTAAGTAGATTAGCTGGTTTCTCTATAGAAGAAATTAGTACATCTCTTTTAGTGCTTGGTTTGTTTGCTTTCATAGGCTCACGTGTCGGCGGATATGCCGTTGATAGCTGGGGACCAGTTCGCACTATCTCTGCCAGTTTAATCGTTCACTCAATAATCTTAATGATATTCACTTCTATATCTACATCAACGATAGGTATTCTTCTTGCCATTATGATCTGGGGAACATCTGCATGGTTAACCACTCCTGCAAATCAATTTTACTTAATTTCTTTGAAACCGCAGTCATCAGAAATTGTTTTAAGTTTCAATACTGCTCTAATGAATATTGGTATGACATTAGGCGCTGGCTTAGGAGGAGTGGTAATTGAATATACATCTGTCTTGAATTTAGGGTGGATTGCGGGATTAACAGTATTACTAGCGTTATTAACTGCATCTATTTCGTTTGGATTGGATAAAAGGAGAAAAGAAAACTTTGTGAATAGTTGATTTATAAATAACTAGAATAGTGTTGATTAATAATAACCTTTTCTTATTCAACAACGAGTGCGAGAGTTAAATAAGTAAGATCTAGCTTCAACAGCCTTTGATCTTCAACAGGGCGCGTTTATCGGCCCCAATTCTTGTATAATAGAAGGAAATATTAGAATTCGGTGAAGTGGTATGGCTGTACATAATCGAGCGATTTCACCACCTAAAATAAAAGCAAAATCAATTAATATTTGATTATCACTATTAATAAGGTAATTGAGTCTTGCAAATTTGATCATCTGACCGATAAAAGGAAATATCGATTATTTACCTAAAAACAAGTATATATAACTGTTACAAATATTTTTTTCAGGAGGTTTAAAACATGCAACAGCGTACAGTTGGTATTTTACTATTTAACGATGTAGAAGTATTAGATTTTGCAGGACCATTTGAAGTTTTTTCTGTAGCGACTTTACCTAATTCAAATGAAAAGCCGTTTATTGTTAAAACATTATCTGAAAATGGAGACTTAGTTACTGCAAGGAATGGTTTGAAAGTTTTTCCTGATTTTAGTTTCGCTAACCATCCTTCATTAGATATTGTGATTATTCCTGGGGGGTATGGTGCTGAACAGATTGAAATAAACAATCCTAGTATCATTGAATGGATTAAATCCCAGCAATCAAAAACAGAGTTTCTGACTTCAGTCTGTACTGGTGCGCTGCTTCTTGCAAAAGCAGGAATTCTTGATGGAAGAAAAGCGACAACGCATTGGATGGATATTGATCGATTAAAACATGAATTTCCTAAAGTATCAGTCCAACGTGATGTTAAATTTGTCGATGAAGGATCAATTATAACATCTGGAGGAATATCAGCAGGAATTAATATGTCGTTTCACCTGATATCTCGACTGCACGGAAAAGATGTAGCTGTTGAGACAGCAAAACGAATGGAGTATGAAATTAAGTTGTAACTCTCCATTAACAAATGAAAGAAGGACGATACTTCTGTGTGGTTAGGTTCTTTTGTTTAACGATCTTCCGAAATAGGAGCGCTATTCTGGAATAAGAAAAGGAATTATTCGAGAGTAAAACGAAGCTTTAAGTTATTCATTTAACGTGGAGTTAGTTGTACAAGTTTATAAGATGCTATTAAAATGAGGTGTCATCAATGATATTAGTGAGTTCTTGTTTAGCAGGATTGGAAGTAAGATATAACGGTACGCATTGTCTAGATCATAAGATCAGTAAACTAATAGAAGAGAATAAGGCAATACCTGTATGCCCGGAATTGCTTGGTGGATTTTCAACCCCCAGAGAACCTGCTGAAATAGTAGGTGGCAACGGGGAAGATGTATTGGATGGGAAAGCTAAAGTAGTCGAGAAGTCAGGTAGAGACGTTACGGAACTGTACATAAGAGGGGCTTATGCTACTTTAAAAAAGGCCAAAGAGGTCCATGCAAATGTAGTTGTTCTTAAAGAGTATAGCCCATCGTGTGGAAGTTCAATGATTTATAATGGTGAATTTAAAAGTAAGAAAATTGTTGGAAATGGAGTCACGACTGCATTACTCAAAAGAAACGGATTACAAGTAATTTCTGAAGAACAGTTTTTTCTATAATCTCAGTTGATGTAGATCGAGTTATTTTCCATTATAGAGCGCTTTAATGAAAATTCAAAAACCCAGAACCACACTTGGTTCTGGGTTTTTACTGGTTAAATACAGTACTAAATGCTGTGCCAATTTCTCTGTTATTTCCATAACTAATTAAGGTGTAATTTAAGGTTTTCTCTCCAAAAACGGAACCGCTTATATGGGACAGGTAGTTTCTTTAGCCTGCCTTTTGATTTGATTTATCCTTTTCATTCGTTTTCCAATGATTCATTTGGATGTCATATTCTTTTCCAAGCTGCTTGACCAATCCATAGCACATGACAAGCACGACGAATGTAAGCGGAAGTGAACTTACGATGATTGCTGTCTGCAGTCCTGACAGGCCGCCGGACGCCATCAGAACAAGTGTGGATGCGACCAGGATAATTCCCCATACCATCTTCACACCGTTAGGAGGGTTTAATTTCCCACCTGTTGTGAGCATTCCAAGAACAAAGGTTGCGGAGTCGGCTGATGTGACGAAGAAAGTCGTGATAAGTGCCACAGTCAACACCGATAGAAGCGCACCGAACGGCAGATGTTGATAAATAAAGAATAGAGCCGTTTCTAGGCTTTGTCCTGAAACATCCAAGCCCTCCACCATCTCGAGGTTAATTCCTGTTCCGCCGAATACAGTGAACCATAAGGCACATACAAGGGATGGGACTAATAGGACCGCGATCGTGAACTCACGGATGGTACGTCCTTTGGACACACGTGCAATGAACATTCCCACAAACGGAGTCCAGGAAATCCACCAAGCCCAATAGAACACACTCCAGCCTTGGGTCCACGCAGCTTCATCAGCATTGAAAGGAGACAAGCGCAAGCCCATTTGAACGACATTTTGCAAATAGCTACCCATGGTGGTGGTAAACATGTTCATCAAGAATAATGTTGGACCAAGTATGAGCATGACAATAAACAATAAAACAGCTAACGACATATTGATATTACTTAATAATTTGATTCCTTTCGAAATGCCTGTAGTCGCTGAAACAATGAAAAGTACAGTGATGATCATCATGATGATGAACTGGACAAAAAAGTTGTTCGGAATTCCAATCAGATACTCCAGTCCAGCATTGATCTGTTGAGATCCCAATCCTAATGATGCCGCAACGCCAAATAATGTCGCAAACACGGCGACAACATCAATTGTCTTACCGATTGGGCCTTTCACCTTTTCACCAATTACAGGATGAAGAGTCGCGCTCATTAATCCAGGAGCCCCCCTGTTAAACTTCTGATAGGCCAGTGCCAATGCAACGATGGCATAAATCGCCCAGGCATGCAGTCCCCAATGAAGCCAGGTATATCGCATTCCCATAATTCCCGATTGGGCCGTCCCGCCTTCTCCTGCAGGTGGCGAGGAAAAGTGAGAAATTGGTTCAGAGACACCGTAAAATAACAAACCGATCCCCATTCCGGCCGAAAATAGCATAGCAAACCAGGTCGGTCTGCTGAATTCGGGTTGTGAATCTTGTTTTCCTAATTTGATTTTTCCATATTTACTGAAAATCATAAACACGGCAAATATGAGAAAAAAGGTGGCGACCAGCTGATAAAACCAGCCGAATTTCTCAAGTACGAATCCTTTTGCTACGTCCATTGCAGATCCCAATTGTTCAGGTATCAACACCCCTATCAGGACGAAAACCACTGCAATTCCTACCGAGATCCTAAAAACGGACCTGTCCATTTGCATCATTCCTTTACTACTTTAATAGATAATCTTTAGTACCCAGTACAAATATCCATTAAATCATAGTTTGAATAAATAGAAAAAGACCTGTCGCTTTCATATTTCGTCAAATTTCGCGATTTTCAACATAGAGATCAGTTCATCCATGTTAGGTATACAATTACTAGGGGATGGTTGTGAATGCTCCCTCATTCTCCTCCTTGAAGCTCATTCACTGGCACAAACAGCATCCTTCTGCCTCCAAGGGTATCTAAGATCTCCTCGATGACCTTTCGTTCTTTTCTGTATTGATCATAGGTGTGTTCTTAAATGAACTGTTCGAAATGGTGCATCAAAACCCTAATGAGCAAGGTAGTGAAATCTTTCTAAAGATTTGTTGAACATGGATAGCTAAAGAGAGAGCTTCTATTTTTGTTTCGCAATAGAGCCAGCGTGAAATAAAATCTGTAACGAAATTCAACTTCAAGAGTGCTTTATCTGGAACAAAATAAGCTTCTTTATTGTGAAATTAATTATTGAGTTACAGGTGATATTTTGAAATAATTGGTATTGACTTAAAGGTCTGTTTTATCAAAGAAGTTGACGGGGGGATTTTGTTGAAGATTTTACGATATGTTCTATCAATAGTTACTTTATCATTTGCTATCTTTGGACTGATTACAAACAATTTTCAGCTTAACCATATTATGATTTTTCTCTTAGGTCTAACAATGTTGGTTATGGGTATAGAAGAAATTCAAAAAGAACGAAAAGCAAATGGATTGTTACTTGTTGGTGTATTTTTTTTATCATTATTTGTATCAATTAAAGGCTTTTTATTAAGCTAACGGGGGATAAAACAGGAAGTAGTTTATTCGAGAAACTCTAATATCGAGGTGTTTTATTTTGCAGAAATGCGATAAATGTAATACTCAATTTAGCTGGAGTGAAATCTATAATTCTTTTGTATGGATATACAAACCAATAGAGTGTAATAACTGTGGAATGGAACACAGAATAACCATTTTGGGGAGGTTATCATTTGCTTTCTGCACAATTGTACCTTCACTGATTTTTTTTAATTTCCTATCCCCTTTTGAAAATTATTATATTCTAACTTTTGTAATAGGGATATTCATTCTCTTGGTTGGTTCGTTGTTAACACCATTTCTTGTTAAGTATAAGGGGGTATTGTGAGGTTTTTCACTTAAGCCAAGGGGTGCGATCGAACAACTGAACTCCAGATTTTCGTATTATTGAGCATGACTGATAATAAAGGGTCACTCAAGTAATTCATACCAGCAGGAGATGGTGGACTTTGACAACTAAAAAGAAGGTTTTATTTCTAGGATTTATTTTGATCATACTTCTAATAATTATTATGGTAATCACTACTCCAACTAAAAAAGAATTTGAACAATGGATATTAAATGAGAATGAAATTGTCTGTCACAAGGATGGTTGGAATGTAAAGTGTATGAAAGGTAATCAAAAGATACGGTTCAGTTCTTCCCATTATAAAAATGTAGCTGTATTTGCCTCATTTGAAGTAGATTATCAATATGAAAATGGTGAACAAATTACCTTTAGGACTTTTGGTGTTTTTGGTAAGATCATTTCTATGAAAGATGGGATGCTCTGGGAGAAGATATTAAATTAGAGGGCATTTAACCGTATACATATGTCATGGTGGAGGGGCTACTATCGATTTTTAGAAAGGTGTGTGTATGTTTTGTCTGATATCAAATGGTCTCTATTAATTAATTCACTTGCTGCTATTATAATAATCATTAGTTTTTTCTTAACCCAACATCTAGTTATTACTAGAGTAATATTATTGCTATTTGTAGCTGCTGATTTGTTAATGGTATTTAATCGCAGAAAAATAAGTAAGAGTTTTTTCTTCGTTTGTTCTATTATCTTTCTAACAGGTCTTGTCATAGCCGGTTTAGTAGATGAATGGGGAATATCACTTTATCCGTATATTTTTGGTGTTATTCTATTATTTGCCTCGTATAGAACATTATTTGAATCAAATGAGGAATATTGAGAATTCTAGTGGAGGGCAAAGCTAAAGATATCTTAAATGATCTATGGCATTGGAAAGGAATGCCTTGGGCAGTACAATCGGTTACTCTTTTGTTGCAATTGTTAGATTTATAGAGGCTTTTATAGTGAATAAAAGAAAGAACGGATTAATGCATACGTTTCTAACAGCCAATCAGAACGATGAATGTATTAGGTGATAATCTGAGTCATTACAAGGAGACAAATCAATGTTAAAAGTTTCAAGAATAATATTAGCATTAATAGTTATTACTATGGCCGGTTATAGCCTGCTAACAGAAAACCATTGGCTACAACCATACATGTTATTCTTATTAGGATTAATGATGCTTGTTATGGGATTAGAGGAATTTCAACGAGGACGAAAAGCTTATGGCTATCTTAGTTTAATTGTTTCTATATTTTCATTCATAGTACTATTAGAGACTGTTATGCATTAGGTGAGGAAAGTTGCCGATGTGGCTGAGCGTTTTTTATGCAATAAAGGGTTTAGCTTTTATGAAAATTGAAAGTGGGAGATTGTGATGGGGCTGCTTTTTGAAAAAAGAAAACAAGAAAGTTCTAAACCGTTTAAAGTTATTAATTATATAATGATAGCAATTTTATTATTATTACTTTTCATTACGATTCTAAATGATTTTAATTCAATTTACGTAGGAACTTTATTTATTTTCTTAGGTGGAAGTTTTTTTATTGATGCCATTGAAAATTTTCTGAATAAAGAACAAAAGAAATTTATAATAAATTTAGGTTTAGCGATTATATTGTTTGTATCGACCTCCAGTTTCTTGTTGAATTAAAGAGGTCAATTGCTGAAATTAGGCAGCCGCCTCATCACGAAAGGTTAATGGGATAAGAGTGGAGAAATGAGGTATTAATTTAAAGATGAAAAAAAGACTTTTAATGGTTGGCTTTCTGGCATTAATAGTAATAATCATATTTCCACCAATATTAGCACCCTTGGTACACGAAAACGATTCGCCAAGGTCCGCATTAAGAGAAGCAATTTTCAAAGACGGGCATCCATATCAAAGTTTTATGGCTTTAATAACTAAGGGTGATTATAAAGATAAACGCTACGGACAGCGATACAATGTATATTGGTTTAACTACGATAGTCCTACTGGAGGTACAGCAACTATTGTTATTCAAAAGAGATCGAAAGTGAAAAGTATGAAGTCTCTTGTGGTACAGGTCCATAAAAAAATCAGTTCAACTTCTTCAACTATCGTGTGCTTATCCAGCAAAGGGTAAGCTTTTTTTATTGAATTTTTCTTGAGTAAGCTGCATGGTTTGAAAAAATTGGTATTAGGGTAAAAGGCAGGGTTACGGAACAAAGGAGGGATTAACTTGAAAAAGACCAAAAAAGTGATGCGCCGGGACGGTTCTGCTGTTTCTTTTTTTAATATTAGGAAGCATCAGAACCGTCCCGACGCTTCGTCAAAAGTATATTGGGTACTAATCGAATATAAATGAGTTCACCTGCAAGTTCAACGATAGTTTGTGTCACAATTATGGCTGCTACTGATGTGCTCAAATTATCTGGTAAGGCTAAAGCAAGAGGAAGAACTACAAGCGAATTTCTTGTTGATCCACTGAAGATAAGGGCGCGACCTGAACCAATATCAAGCTTGAACCACTTTGCAATATACCTAGATATGATAGGCATAATAATCATAAAAGCAATATATATAGGAATGACTTTGATGATTAGGTCAATATATGTTGATAATTTGCCTATTTGAGACGATACAACAACAAAAAGAGTAAGAGCCATGAATGGAACGGGAAGCCATGCAGATAGATCTAATATTTTATTTCCGACAGGTGCTTTTCTTGCAAATAGCTGTATGGCAATAGCAATTCCCAGCGGAACAACGATGAGACCTAAAAATGCTTCCAAGAATGGAGCTGGTTCCACTATTCCTTTTGCTTCTTTTCCCATAAACATCCATAAATACGGAGGCAAAAGGAGCATTTGTGTAATGAAAAGTATTGGTGTAGACAAAAGGATAATCTTTTCGTTTCCACGCCCCATAGCTGTAAAAACAATCACATAATCAATACAAGGTGTAAGTAAAACTAAAAAGACCCCAAGCAGTAACGGTGGATAATAGGGTAATAACTTTGATAGGAGCCACACCACAATTGGAACGGCAATATAGTTAACCGTTAATAAAGCCAAAATAAAGCGACGATTAGCAAACGATTCTTTTAACGAAGTAAAAGGAATCTGCGAAAACATGCTATACATTAAAATAGCAATGACAGCAGAAATCGTTACATCTAATTGACCTGCTAGATCTGGAACAAATAATCCCCATCCGGCTGCTATCACTAGTATAATGACATATAGCCAAACTTGATTATTTTCTAATTTTTCTCTAGTAATCATTATTTTGTTGCCCCTTTTTATTGCCTCTAAAAAGACTTGTAAAGTTGTTAAATAAGAGGCATATGTAATAAGTCATATTTAAGGAATTATTAACTGAAACGGGAACTCTTACTTAATATAGCATAATTATTTTTTAGTGGAGTTTAAAAACCCCTAAATCATCAAATGATTTAGGGAGGATTTTTACCCTAAGTGAAATTCTTCTTTCAGTAGATCTTTAACTGCTTGATCTCCTGTTAGATCTAACCTAATAAAATCTGCCTCACCACTTACTTGTAGTGAGAATTCTATGAATGGACAGCATCGATTTTCGTAAGAAATCCATTCAACAATTGTTAATAGCAACGTGGGTTGATTGGGATAAATAAACCTATAACCATTTGGAAGTTCCTCAATAGACCGATTTACATTCAATTCTTTTCGAAGTTCATCATAACGGATTCTTTCTTCTGAATTGAAAGAGCCAATATTACAAGCAATATTTGAAGTGCTTTTACAACAATTACATTCAGCCATAAATTTTATACCTCCTATTATTATTATTATATATATTTACATGAAACCGAAGAACAATTACAGCCCGTATTAGAATTACATGTATTTTTCTTTTTTATAAATAGAGAAATAAATAACGCTATAGCCAACAATAATAATCCCCACTTCCAAAAACCAAAACCTATTCCAACTATACCTGCAAATCCAGTAATGCCAATAACGGGTAATGCACAACAAAGTGCACATAAGCCAACTACCCCAATTCCAGCAAATAATTTTTTCAAAGTAACTCCCCCTTACTATTATTTAAAGTATAATACTTAAAGTGAACTTTAAGTCAAGAGGTGATGATAATGGATTCTTTCCTTCCTATTGGAGAGCTGGCAAAAGCGGCTGACGTTAGTGCTTCTACTATTCGATATTACGAATCGATTGGCATGTTGCCCATTCCTACAAGGGTAAGTGGACAAAGACGCTACACAATTGAAGTGTTGGATCAACTCAAGTTTATTAAAACAGCTCAGTTAGCTGGTTTTAGTAATCAAGAAATTATTGTACTGTTGGAGGGTTTCGATGATCAGGCTCCTCCATCAGAGCGTTGGAGACACATGGCCAATACGAAGTGTCTGGAATTAGAGGAAAAAAAGAAGCAAATTGATGAAATGTTAAATGTATTAAAAAATGGATTGAAATGTGATTGTCTAACTTGGTCAGAATGTTTTCCAAAGATTAATTCAAAGGGTAGTTGTAGTTAAAGAGTGAACTTGATTTCGTCTAATGATAAAGAGGGAGGGGAAAAATGCCAACCTCATTCCATGCTTTGTTAAAGTTACAAATATGGACGAACCAATGTTTTAGTTATTCAGTTTGTTGTTCAAGAATCAGGGGCCTATCAGAAAAGGGTAAGCTCCTTTTTAATGTAGTAAGGGTGGTTAGAGTGATTGGAGCTATTCCCTTAATGGAGCCGATTGCTGGAAATCAACAGCTGAACTCCAGCTTTTTCTTTGTTCAATAATCGGACAGTTTCAGGAATGAAAATATTTATCCCATGAATTTTTAAGGAAATTGAAACTTTTACCATCTTTGTACGTATAGGTGATTACGGAGGAGGTTGGGGTTATGAAAAAAATCATGGGCATAACCATGAACTTATTCGTTTTAGCGTCGGTTTTTGTTTTGGCTGTAGGTTGTAGTTCTCCAAAGGAAAGTGATGAGAATGTGAAAACCATCCAAACCTTTTTAGAGAAAGAATTCACAGGACCTAATGATGAATTAACGTATGCTCTAGAACAAGATGGTGCATTTCCGCCTGAATTAGAAGAGTATGTAGTAGAAAACTATAAGCCGCTGGTTATGAATTGGGAAGATATGATTAATACTAATCACATTTTGTTTTTTCAAAGATTTGCATATGAAAATGGGTATCAATTGAAACCAACGAATATTGATATACAAAAGGATCAAGACCATACTTATGATTATGAAGTCGAAGTGAAATACAGGAAAGATGGTCAAACCGACACTGCTGCGATTACTGCAAGAATTAACCTCAATGACGATGGCAAGATTGTAACCATTCGAAATATGAATGATGATGGTTTAGTAGAAATAATGGAACAGTAAAAAGAGAGAGAGGATAATAATGCGCAGGGACGGTTCTCTGTTTTTTTATTATTAGGAGGGATCAGAACTGTCCCGACGCTTCCTTGAGGTGAATAAATGACAATCAAAGGGCTTAATCATTTTCTATTTTCAATTGCAGATTTAGAAACGTCCATTAAATTTTATCAAAAAGTATTTGATGCAAAATTATTAGTAATGGGTAGAAAAACGGCTTACTTGGATGTACAGGGTATGTGGTTTGCCCTTAATGTAGAGAAAGACATCCCCCGCAATGAAATACACCAATCCTACACCCATATTGCTTTTTCAATTGAAGAAGAAGATTTTGATAATATGTACGACAAACTAAAGAAATTAAATGTAAATATCTTGTCAGGTCGTCCGAGAGATGAAAGAGATAAAAAGTCCATCTATTTTACGGACCCGGATGGGCATAAATTTGAATTTCATGCAGGTACATTACAAGACAGGTTGGATTTCTATAGAGAAGAGAAGGCACATATGAAGTTTTTTGATTAAAAGGGTATCCATGATAGAAGGGCGATTACTACATAACAGTGATCTGCTCGAATGCTACAGTTTATCAGCCACCCTTTTTACTTAGATAAACGGGCGGTTAAACGGAATAAGTTTGTGAAGGAGTTAATAAATTGAATAATTTTGCCCTGATGTGTATCTTGCTTCTACTAGGTGTAATAATTGAATTTATCGGAACGAAATTCATTAAATATGCTAATAAAAGAAGAACTTTTTCATTTATTGTGTGGGGTGTTCTATTAATCACCTTCATTGTACTATGGTTTCTGGAAAATTCTTAATTCTAACCTAGATTAATAAGTAAACAGATCTTATTAGAGAAGGTGAAAATAATGTTAAATAAAATTAAAGTAATTCCTGAGAAAATGGCATTTACAATAGGCTTAGCTTTAATATTATTTAGTCCATTATGTATATTTTTCATGTCATTTTTATTCCCTCTAGGTAATGGGACAAAGATGATTATAGGAAGTGTTGTTTATTTTTTTGCCATTTTATTGATACTAAGTGCGGCTGATCAAAGACATTCTAGAATTGGTAAGTAAATGTGAGGACTATACAATGCGAGAAAGGCCGTGAAGTTATTTGAGAAGTTATAAAGCCATGCTTTTTGATTTAGATGATACCTTACTTGAATAGGGATCAGGCAGTAGATAAAATGTTTTCGGTTATTTTAGAAAAGTGTTATGAGGTTGTTCCACATCCAGCAAAAAACGAAATGTTGCATAGGTTCAAAGAATACGATAAAGGAAGCTATGGAGATAACAATAAAATAAACGTTTTGGAATCATTATTTGATGTTTTCCCACCGCATAATAGATTACCGCGCCATGACATTCAAGATTTTTGGAATCATCATTTCCCTCATTGTTTTTCTATAAATCAACATACTATGAATATCGTAAATACCATAAAGCAGCAAGTTAAAGTTGCCATTATAACCAACGGCTCCACTCAGAGACAAAAAGCTAAAATACTGAACACTCATTTAGAAGGTTGTTTTGATACAATCATTATTTCTGAAGAAGTGGGATTTAGTAAACCCGACAAACGCATATTTGAATTAGCGTTGCATAAGCTGAATGTGCAACCGGAAGATGCATTATTCGTAGGAGATGACTTAGAAAAGGATATTGCCGGCTGTCAACATTCACATATTAAGGGCATATGGTTCAATCCTAACAGGATCAAGAATGATACCGATATCAAACCATATACCGAGATCGATTCTTTTGATAGATTAATAAGCTATATTACATAGAGTCATTCGTCTACTAAACAATAGGAAAAAAGGGGATTAAATATGTTTGGTTTACTTAATCTTGGGAGCCTCTTGCTTGGGTATTCCCTATTTTGAATCTTACCCGGGATAAAAAACAGAATAAAAATTGGATTGTTCTTTCCATGACCAGTATCTATGCTTGTGGTATTTCACTATGTTTCCAGATTTTTTATACCTACTATAAAGTAACGGTTGAAGATTGGAGTGCTCTTATGGACAAAATGTATGCCGTGGCTTATGTCTCAGCGATTCTTCTCACCGTTACGATTCTACTAAATGTCATCACTCTGAAAGTTTATCGTGGCAGAGCAGTAGAGTAGGATAGTTTTTTCTTTATTATGGCCTAACCCCAAGCACGGTGAAGCTTTAACCTGCCGGGGTTTTGGCCATGATATTGGGACAATGTTATAAATCGAACTTTAATGGAGGCAAATAAATGATGAGTACGTTTGTTTATATGGTGAGACACGGAGACTCACCAAAGGATGGAAATGAAAGAACAAGAGGGTTAACTCAAAAAGGTCATATGGATGCTCAAGGAGTAACTGACATATTGAAAGATGAGAAGATTGACGCAGTTGTTTCAAGCCCCTATATACGTTCCATCTTAACTGTCGAAAAGTTAGCTGATCAAATAGGTCAAGAAGTTTTAGTATATGAAGATTTAAAAGAAAGGATCTTTTCTTCTGAAGATAATCGAGTTTCTGATAAGGAATTGGTTCCACTGTTGGAGAAGTCATTCGGGGATTCAATTTTCGCTCCAGAGGGAGGAGAATCAAATGCTGATTGTCAAAAAAGGGCAATTAACGTTTTAAAGGAACTATTAGAAACGTTTAGAGATAAACATATCGTAATAGGATCTCACGGGGCTGTTATGACCTTGATGATGGGATATTTCGATAGTAAGTATGACTTGGATTTTTTACATAGCACGTCCAAACCTGATATTTATAGGATGGAATTTAGAGAAAAGGAGTTAGTGAATGTTCAAAGGCTGTGGGGTGGAAATGAAGGCATTAATCCATTATAGATCATTATATAAAAGGCTCATTATTCAATTAAAGGGACAAAAGCTGGAGATCAGACAATTGATCTTCAGCTTTTGCCTTTTTCAACTATTAGGCAGCTAAGAATAATTCGAAACTTAAATGACTTGGTTTCCATCTTATTAACGGACGTAAGTGTAAGAAGTATTAAGGAAGAATACGAATGCTAATGTTAAACTTTGGAGAAGAAATAGGTAAAAAAATAAGTAACTATAATTCTCTATTAGCGAATGTATACCTATACATTTCCTTCATATTCCAAACGTATACTCCCTACACAGTTTGTACATGTTAAGAGTAAAACACAGAAGGGGTTTCAGGGGAGCGGATTTTTGATCTATATCAATTTAATGCACTCTTTATGTTATTCATAGCAATTTGGGAAGTTCGTTGGCCTGCCAAGGCTTTGAATTGGATAATAATCGTCCTTATTTTACCTGTCATTGGTTTCTGGATATATCTTAGTAGCATATCAGATCCTAAGCTTATTCAAATGGTTCACCAATAAAGGCGTATGTGAGTGCCATAGTGATTTGTGCGATTATAAAAAATTTCCATGTTTTAAAATATTGGTGAATTGGAACTCGTGCTTACTAAAACTAGCCTCATATATCTAAACTTCAAGATCTTACAACTAAGTAAACTTTAAATTGGAGGAAACAACTTTGGAAGAAGTTAATATTGGTTTACTGACGATCAAAGTCATAGTAGGTTTTGTCACCTTATTTTTTATTATTATCATAACAGGCAGAACATCCATCTCTCAGTTAACCCCGTTTCACTTAGTTTTTGTGTTAGTACTTGGAGATTTTTTAGGAAATACCATTTATGAAGATAATGTAAGGACTTTTCACTTTTTATATGCCATCGGATTGTGGACGCTTCTTATGTTGGGGATAGAGTTTATGACTCTAAAAAATAAATCGACACGTTCTCTCTTATTAGGCGATCCCAATATCATCATTCGGGATGGTGTCATGGATCGAAAGTTACTTAAAAAGAACAAATTGGATGTAAATCAAGTTTTGAGTATACTTCGACAAAATAATGTATTTTCAGTTCGCGAAGTTAAATACGGCATATTGGAAACTAATGGGCAAATAAGTATATTATTAAAATCGATGTATCAAAAACCAGACAAGCAAGATCTCAATCTTCCAGAAAGTCCAGTATACCTCCCAACATCGTTAATTCTAGATGGGGAAATTTTATGGGATAATTTACATGACCTCGGATTTGATCAACAATGGTTAGGTAACCAATTAACTACCAACGGATATGACAATGTAAAGAGTATATTCTACGCAGATTGGCGAGAGAGTGAAGGCATACATATTAGTCCCAAATAAAATTTGTTAGGATAGGAGCATATCAATTATCTTGGTGAATATAATGTGATTTAAAATAAGATTCACCGTTTATAAACCAGAGAATCCGTTTTAAGAATTTATCTGATCAGGTGTTTGTTACTCTTTGGTCTTCAACAATCGAGGCGCAAGAATTAAATTACATAAGAAGAGCGCATTTCTGGAGTCAGAATTGCGCTCTATTTTTTGTATGGGCAATTTTGTTGAAGAAGAAATAAATTACATAATAAAATGAAGAAAAAAATAAGGCAGAGGAGAAATTTTACAATGATTGAACTGGAGTATTTCGAACGTGCAGATTTTTTGCAATTGATTAATTGGATTGATTCACCTAAATCCTTACTTCAATGGGGAGGTCCTGCATTCGGATTTCCTTTAACTACTGATCAGTTAGAAAAATACATTGAGAATGCTAATAATGATCACTCCGATACTTTGGTTTATAAAGTAATGGATAGCGAATCTGGAGATGTTATTGGTCATATTTCCTTGGGGAAAATTGATAGAAAAAACAAATCTGCCAGAGTAGGAAAAGTATTAGTAGGTGATAAAAACGTAAGGGGAAAAGGAATAGGTCAACTAATGATAAAGGAAATACTAAAAATTGCTTTTGAAGAACTTAAATTACATAGAGTTGGTCTTGGTGTATTTGATTTCAATGTATCTGCAATCGCTTGTTATGAAAAAGCCGGCTTTATAAAAGAGGGATTGTTAAGGGATACAGGAAAAAATGGTGAAGAATATTGGAATCAGTGGGAAATGAGTATTTTAGAAAATGAATGGGTGAAAACAAGAAACATTTGACATCTTGAACTAAACCAGCTGATAGAAGCTCCTCTGTTATTCCATTATATGCGACATTTAATTGAAGAACCAGTTTATCGTAGTACTATTTCTTTAAGTGTCTAATAGGCTCTTAACCCTTTCTCAACCATCAGACAGACTCTCCAATGAGTCTGTTTTTTACTTTAGGTTTAATCAATGAATTAACTTATTTAATCTGTAAATTAATTAGTATGGCGCATCCTTTACTCACTAATTGTCCTGTTTGCAGGAAGGAAAGATTGAAAAGGAAAAAGCAAGTGAATTATAAATGTTTTACAAGATAAAGATCAGCCGGAGCTAGTGACGATAAAAAAAGAAGTCCCATATGGAAATAAAATGTTGAAGATTCGTGTGAACTCCGAGTCCCGGAAATAGAAAGAAAAGATATTAAGCCGTTGCTGCAGGGAATTAACTTTGCACCGTAGAGTTATCCTTGTTGAAACGAAATTGAAGGATGGAACTGAGGTACAAATAAAGCTTCAAATTTATCTATGCTAGCAACTTTCATTAATGATTTGAGCGGATTAGGCAAACATTTAAGAGAAATAGGATATCTGTCGTTTTTTCAGCTGTTGCATAATAAAAGTACCTTTTCATTTATTCGATATTGAAAAAAACTCGTTCCAGGCACTTTCATTATGAATAATGTTCAATGTGGTATTTAATGCCACATTAAGAATTTAAGAATACTAAGTCAAAAGAAATATCGGTTCTCTAAACTGGCTTCCTCGTAACAATAAAAATATCAAAAACAAATTGCGTCAAGGGAAAAATTAGAAACTAGCACTTATCTAAAGCGGCACTAACCATGATAGGAAAAGTCGGGTAAATAGATGAAGAAACTAGGAGGAATAAACATTATGAAAAAACTATTATCTCCGTCCCTTGCATTAGTGATGTCCCTCACTCTAACAGCCTGTGGTAACAATAATGACTCAATTGAAATTTCCGAAAAGGTACCATCGGATGACACTTCTCAACAGGAGCCTGCTGGGTATGACCGTGAACTTGTTGAATTCCCTGAGAATTATAATAAGGGTGTGAACTACACGACGGTTAATCGAGGAAATGTCAGGGAGGAGCTATACACGAGCCGGGAAGCAATTGAAGCGGTGCAAAACGGGCAGCCGATTCCTGATGGAACCGTAATCACTCTTGAGATTTATAGGGATGAAGAACTTGATGAAATCTTCGTGATGGAAAAGCGCACTGGTTGGGGCAACCAAACCCCGAAAGGGACACCACGTAACGGAGATTGGCAATACCAGGAATTCAATGCTGACAGGTCGTTGGATTACGATGAAGATATCGGTCGTTGCTTTAGCTGTCACGCAAATGAGGAACGGGATGACTTTGTGAACACGTTGGATGAAATGAAAAGTTTTGAACTTGAAAATTTTACAGGATCAAAGGGCAGCAGTACAGATCCCCAGATTGCAAGTATTCCTACAGAACACTGGAATGTAAGAACAGTAGACGATAATCTGAAGAACCAGTATGGAATTTTGCCAGGAAATAGTTTACTAGAAAACGAAGAAAAAGCAGGGATCATCCAGAAGGTCCTTTTAACGATTCATTTTAATCAAGAGACATAGAGGATTTGGAATCCATGTAATATTAAAATAGAAAGAGGAGAACTTCTTGAAGCGAAATATGTTAATCAGGCTGATGATCGACCTTACCATGACCATTCTGTTGTTAGTGGCAATGGCTTACCAAATTACAGGCAACACAATTCATGAACTTGTTGGAGTTGGACTGATAATTTTGTTTATAGTCCACAATATACTAAATAAACGATGGTATAGCACTATTTTTAAGGGAAGGTTCAATGTACGTCGCATTCTTAGCATAGTGGTCAATCTGCTTTTTCTTGTATCTATGGCTGTGATAATAATAAGTGGCGTTCCAATTTCCAGTGAAGTATTTCCCTATGTCCCAGTAGAAAATGACATGATTTTACGACAGATCCATATTCAGGCGTCGTATTGGGGATTTATCTTCATGGGTGTTCATATAGGAATGTCCTGGGGAACAATTATCAATACAGTACGAAAGATGACGAGGATTACCGGCACGAGCCGAATTCGCACAATATCTTTATGTATCATAGCGGTGTTAATTGTTGTCTACGGTGTGCAGAATTCTTTTGAGAGAGATATGCTTTCTAGATTAACCATTTATAATCCATTCGGGTGGAGCTCTGATGAGTCTTCCTTGGGATTTTTAATAGATCATCTGGCTATCGTGGGAATATATATAAGTGGGACTCATTATGCTTTGAAATTTATCCATAAGCAGGATAAAGCTATGGCTTCCAAAGATAGATAAATTACAGAATGAAAAGGTGCATTAATCCGTAATTGGATAATGCACTATTTTATATTATTTAGTACATTGAATAAAGTCAGTGAAGGGGAATCAAGCTTTTACTTTTTGATCATATTGTTCCCTCATGCGCTTTATATCTTCTATTGGTGGTAAACCAAACATCCTCGAATATTCACGGCTGAATTGGGATGGGCTTTCATAGCCTACCCGGAATGAAACATCTGCTGCATCGGCGGATTCAGATAATAACAGGCTTCTGGCTTCTTGAAGTCTCAGCTGTTTTTGGAATTGAATTGGACTCATCGCGGTTACCTCTTTAAAGTGTCGATGAAGTGAAGAAACGCTCATATTTGCTATTTCCGAAAGTTCCTCTATCTTGAAAGGCTTTTCATAGTTATTCATGATATGTTCAATCACGTCACTGATTTGATTGGTAGAACTTCCTTCAATTGCAATTTGTTTCAGCAAGCCCCCATTTTCTCCTTGCAAAACCCTATAGATAATTTCTTTTCTGATCAGAGGAGCAAGTACCTTGATGTCTTCCGGAGCATCCAGCAAACGAGCTAATCTTGTTACAGCGTCTAACAAGGACGGCTCCATTTTGCTGACATACAAACCTCTTTTAGCATTTTCCTTCTTGTCAACTCCCATTTGGAAATCACGTAACACCTCCAATATTTCACTAGATGTGAATTCCAGTTTAAGAGCAAGATAAGGAACTTCGGGAGAGGCTTCTGTAACTTTTCCGGCGATTGGCAAGTTAACGGATGCAACAAGGTAATTGGCAGGACCGTATAAATAGCTCTCCTGTGCCAGTGTTACCTCCTTCCTGCCCTGAACGATAATGCATAATGAAGGCTTGTAAACTCCGTAATTTGGACCTATAACGTCAGAGAAACGAATGAAAGATAAAGCGGGAATAGCAGTCGCATAAGGCCCGTCCTTACCTGTGTAACTCTCAATATGTCGGGTAAGTTCAGACCGCTGTTTATCGATTTGTTCGGACATAAAAACCTCCTTGACTCCTTATTTCTAGTTCAATATTAATACAAATTCTCACAAAATGTAAGTAATGTGAGAGGATTAGGCAATGTTTTGGCAGGATTAATATAAGGGTTTTATATTCTTTTATTGCATAATAAAGGTGTCACAGTTTTTTATCTTCACATCACAATAGGTTGAGGAGTTGAATCGTACATGAAAAAACGAAAACTAGGAAACAGTGACTTGGAAGTTTCCTCCATCGGACTTGGATGTATGGGAATGAGCTATGGTTACGGTCCTGCTGCAGACAAGAAAGAAATGATTTCGCTTATTCATGAGGCGATTGACCGGGGGGTTACTTTCTTCGATACTGCTGAGGTATATGGCCCATATGTGAATGAAGAATTGGTAGGAGAAGCCCTTGCTCCATTCAGGGGAAAAGTGGCTATCGCTACTAAATTTAGTATCCAAATAGAAGAGGGTAAACAGGTTCTGGAAAGTAAGCCGAGGTGTATTAGGCAATCTATTGAAGGCTCGCTTAAACGACTGAAGGTTGACACTATTGATCTTTACTATCAGCATCGAGTGGACCCAAGCGTTCCGATTGAGGAGGTAGCCGGAGTCATTCAAGACCTAATCAAGGAAGGCAAGATTAAGCATTGGGGACTTTCAGAAGCAGGGGTGGAAACAATCCGCCGTGCACACTCCGTTCATCCACTCACTGCGATTCAAAGTGAATACTCAATGATGTGGAGAAGTCCTGAGGAAGAACTACTTCCTGCCCTTGAACAGCTTGGCATCGGCTTTGTTCCTTTCAGTCCGTTAGGCAAGGGATTCCTTACTGGAACAATTAATAAAGATGCATCGTTCGGCGGCTCCGATTTCCGAAGTATTGTTCCTCGTTTCAAACCTGAGAATATCGAATCAAATCAGGTATTGGTCGAATTGGTAAAAAAGGTGGCAGTAGGTAAAGACGCGACACCCGCTCAAATTGCACTTGCATGGGTGCTTGCTCAGAAGCCTTGGATTGTTCCGATTCCAGGTACGCGGAAATTGAATCGCCTCGAAGAAAATATTGGGGCAGCTGATATTGAACTGAGCACTGAGGAACTCAATGACTTGAATGATGCCTTATCGAAAATTGAGGTATGGGGAGATCGCTATCCGGCAGAATACGCAAAAAGGGTAGATGAATAACAGATATTCCATATAAATAGGAGGATATTAAATGCAAAAAGTAACTTTAAATAATGGTGTAGAAATGCCTATTCTAGGTTTTGGGGTTTTTCAGATACAAGATGAAAATGAATGTGAACAAGCTGTTTATGACGCTATAATGGCAGGATATCGTCTTATCGATACTGCGGCCTCGTACTTAAACGAAGAAGCAGTAGGCAGAGCAATCGAGCGGAGTGGTGTACCTAGAGAAGAATTGTTTATTACCACAAAACTTTGGGTTCAGGATACTGGTTATGAGAGCACTAAGAAGGCATTCGAAAATTCCCTTAAAAGGCTGCAATTAGATTATTTGGATTTATATTTGATTCATCAGCCATTTGGAGATATATACGGTTCATGGCGTGCCTTGGAGGAATTGTATCGTGAAGGAAAAATCAAGGCTATTGGTGTGAGTAACTTCCATCCAGACCGCCTGATCGATTTGATCATTCATAATGAAATTGTTCCTGCGGTTAACCAGGTTGAAACACATGTTTTCAACCAACAAAAAGAAAGTGTTCATTTCATGTTAGAGAACAATGTTCAGATAGAGTCTTGGGGACCATTTGCTGAAGGGAAAAATAACATGTTTCAAAATGAAGTTTTAGCATCAATAGCTAAAGAGCACGATAAATCCGTTGCTCAGGTTATCTTGCGATGGTTGACACAAAGAGGAGTCATAGCAATTCCGAAGTCGGTACGTAAGGAAAGAATCATCGAAAACTTCAATATCTTTGATTTCAAATTAAGCGAAGAAGAAATGGAGAGAATTGCTGAATTAGACACAAAGGAAAGCTTGTTCTTTTCTCACAGGGATCCTGAGATGGTGAAGTGGATCGGTACTCGTAAACTTGATATTTAATGCTTTTGTTCCCATTTGAATAAGAAGAAGTCAATTTCCTTCCAGTGAAATTGGCTTTTTTTCTTAGAATATCAGAGGGCTGTATAAAATGGGGATTACATAGATTCAGAAATATCTGTTATCCATCTTTAAACTAAAAACACAGACCAAAGAAATTTTCTTTGGTCTGTGTCTTCTTATTAAGTCTCGTCTTTAGAAGTGATATAAGTCTTTACCTTTGGCGGCTCAAAGGCATAAAATTGATCTAATAAACGGGATGGGTTAGGATCTGACATTGCTATGGACAGATATTTTTCATTTAGGAATTGCTCTTTTGTCATATGTTTAAACAAAGCTAATAGAGGATCAAAAAAATGATTAATATTCAAAAGACCACAAGGCTTTTGATGAAGCCCTAATTGTGACCAAGTAAAAATCTCGAAGTACTCTTCCATTGTTCCTGGACCACCCGGTAAAGCAATAAATCCATCAGCCAAATCTGACATTTTGGTTTTTCTTTCATGCATAGAATCTACAACGATGAGTTCAGTTAGACATTTATGTGCTATTTCTTTCTTTTCTAGAAAGCTGGGCATAACACCGATTACATTTCCGCCTTCTTTTATTACAGTATCCGCAATGGCTCCCATCAGTCCTACACTTGCCCCACCATAGACGAGGGTAATATCCCTTTTAACAAATTCTTTTCCGAGATTTTTTGCCCCCAATATGTAAGATTCTGAAGCACCAGGGCTAGATCCGCAGAATACAGCTAATTTTTTCATCTTATCCCTCCTTAAATCACCACGAATATTATACAAAATTTAGAATCGTTTGTTAAACTATAGCTAGTGTAAGAATGGGAATATGGATGTTACCGAATTTCAATAATGGATCAAATACTATTATGAAGCCAGAGGATGGTCCGAGTTAGATATCAGTTTGAACTTAAAACTAAAAAAATGAAGATCGATGTACCGTTTATCCGTGATAAAAACATTAAGTGTAAGGGAGCACCCTTTCGCATGGGTGTGCAAGAAGCTTGTATAAGAAAAGATTAGCAGTGCTGCCCTTTTTTACGGAATCAATAAAATTTTGTTTTCTGTCTTAATATTATAAAAACGTGTGAAAGAGTAGATAGAGGGACATAAATGTTCTTTCTAGTTGAATAAGATAATTGAAGTCATCTTTTTCAGCACAAGATCTTGATCTTGAGGGGGAATAGAATGTCTAGTTATATCAATCCTTTGTTATCATCTGACCAAATGATTTCAATCATCAGAAATGGTCTTAAAAAAACCAATAATCCCAAGAGAATAATTATTGTAGGTGCAGGAATGGCAGGGTTAGTTTCGGCATCTTTGCTTAAGCAAGCTGGACACAAAGTGACAATTCTTGAAGCTTCTGAAAGGGTGGGTGGAAGAGTCTACACAATGAGAGCAGATTTTAAGCAAAGACAGTACCTTGAAGCTGGTGCGATGCGCATCCCTGAATCTCATTTGTTAACTTTAGAATATATAAAAAAATTCAAACTTCCAATAAACACCTTTATTAATACTACCCCTAACGATCTTATCTATCTTCAAGGAAAAAAAATTCGTCTAAAGGAATATGAACAGAATCCAGATATTTTGGGTATTAAAGTAGCCCCTAATGAAAGAGGCAAAACAGCTCTTGAATTGCTTCATTATTCATTGAAACCTGTGATGGACTATCTTACCTTAAATAAAGAGAAACATTGGCCAATAGTAGTTGAAAAATTTGACCATTACTCCATGGAAAGTTATTTAAAAAATAATCCTTTCGGATTAAATTTATCTCCAGGTGCTGTTGATATTCTAAAGTTTTTTATTACATCGGAAGGATTTCCTGAGCTTGGTTTTCTGGAGCTAATAAGAGAACTTGCAGTATTTTTAAAAGCTGATAATAAATTTTTTGAAATAACTGGTGGAAACGATCAGCTACCTAAAGCATTTCTTCCTCAACTATCTAGTGATATCATATTTGGCCAAAAGGTAAAAAAAATAATTCAGCACAATAACCAAGTAACCCTCCATTCTAACCATAATATATTTGGGCCTTTTCAAATCACAGGGGATTTAGCTATTATTACCCTTCCATTTACAGTTTTACAACATATCGAAATAGAACCCGTTACCTCATTTTCAAAAAATAAATGGAAGGCGATTCGACAACTTCACTATGTCGCTTCTACAAAAATCGGAATCCAGTTTAAACAGAGGTTTTGGGAAAAAGAAGGTATGTATGGTGGAAGAACCTCTTCTGATCTCCCGAATACCTATACTGCATATCCAAGTTATGGCATTGGAACATCAGGACCTGGTGTTGTCTTGGGGAGTTATACATGGGAAGATGATGCTATGCCTTGGGATAGCTTGAATAAGAAGGACCGATTGGAAAATGCATTAAAAAACTTGTCTAAAATTCACGGGAACCAGGTATATAGTGAATTTCTTGCTGGAGCTAGTCATAGTTGGATTCGAGATCCTTTATTTAGTGGAGCGTTCTCAATGCTTAAACCATATCAGGCGATGGAACTTACCCCATATATATCCACTCCAGAAGAACGTGTTCATTTTGCAGGGGAACACGCATCGTCTACACACGGTTGGATACAAGGTGCAATCGAGTCCGCAATACAAGCTGCATGGGAAGTCAATGACTTGCCACGTACGCTCTTTCCCTACTGATTGGGAAAACCACAAAATAATCCTTCTATTTGGAATAAGAAGGTATGAATAATCGAACGCGTCCGTTAACTAAAGAAGCATTAAGTGATTTAAGGGCAAATTATATATTTGGGTTATTCAATTAAAGGGTGATTGCTTAAAGATCTGGCTGCTAAAAAGCAGCCTTTTCTTATTGAGCCAATTTGATAGATTATTGTAACAAGGAAAAGGTTCTTAAATTGTCGAATTTAAGAATATAAGGATATATTGAGTAAGTCAGAGTGGAAGAAAACCATGAAGTAAGGGGAGACGATTGTCCGTTAACATACTTATGTGTATGAAAGTATAAGGTGGTGCAAGAACTATGAGTGACAAATGGCTTGAATGGGCAAAAAGGATCCAAGCATTATCTCAATCAGGGCTGACCTTTTCAAAGGATGTTTACGATATTGAGAGATATGAAGAATTACGAACGATCAGTGCAGAGATCATGGAGGAATACACGGATATAGAAATGATAAAAATAAGAGAATTATTTACGAACGAAACGGGTTATCAGACACCGAAAGTAGATGTACGCGGAGTCGTATTTAAGGATAACAAAATTCTAATGGTAAGAGAGAAAATTGATGATAAATGGTCTTTGCCAGGTGGATTTTGTGATGTAGGTTTGTCTCCAAGTGAAAACATCGTGAAAGAAATAAGAGAAGAATCTGGATATGATGTAACCCCTGTAAAATTACTCGCACTGCTCGATATGAACAAGCATCCCCATCCCTCGCAACCGTACCATTACTATAAAATATTTATTCAATGTGAGGTGACTGGTGGAAAGGAAAGGAGTGGAATCGAAACAAAAGGAGTTCATTTTTTTGATGAAGAGAATTTGCCGGAGCTATCAATCGGAAGGAATACAGAAACTCAGATTAACATGCTGTTTGAATTCTTAAAAGATCCTAGTAAAGAAACTGTATATGATTAATGATCATGAAGTTAAAGGGCGGCAGTTTAATGAGATATTGGCCATAGAATTTGAAAAGAATAAGAGAAGCCCAAAAGGACTTCTCTTATTTAAAATTCATCTTTTAATGAAGAATTTACAACGTCCAAGAAAAAATTTGTAGCTGATTGAAACTCTAAACTATTGAAATCTTCATCTGGCATAAACTTTTTTAATATCGGTAAACTTTCATTAAGGTCATTTGCCCTTTGGCCAATTACTGAATCAGTCAACAATTTGAACCCTAAATCTGAATATAATTTTATTGCTCTATAACTGGTAGGATGTGTGTGTAAAAACACTGGGTATTCTTCTTGAGATAAGGTATGCATGACATATGATAATAAACTGCGCCCAATACCTTTTCCCTCATAATGTATGTTTACCTTGAACCAGTGAACGGTCCATACCTTATTATACGCTTTCCATAAAAAGCAGGTTCCTATAGGCGTATCACTCTCATCACATACAAATAAACACCTTTTAAAGAATAAGTCACCATATGGTAAATAAACTTGATTGAAAAAATCCGTCATGAAATTATGGTATTGAGTAGCTAAATCTATTGTATCAAAGGGCATTCTCTTCCATATATCTACTTCATCTTTTCTACAAAACCGAACGTGAAAGCCTTCAGGTATTTCAGTTGTAGCAGAGGTCTCTAATTTATTACATATCATAAATAAATTATAATCTGGTATTTCTTCTCTCATTTGAACCCTCCATTAATTATTAGTTTTTAGAGTATATTTCAAATGAGTAGAAGCGTAATCTCTCAAAATTCATAAATAATCCTCCTTAATCAAAGCACAAGTGCATTATATATACTTATTATATTTGTGGTCAAATTCATGTAAAGAGAACATTATTTGTAGATAGACATTGTAGATCAGTGCTGCTACTTTGGGTATATTCAAGGAAATAATGATCAGTTTTTTAATTTTATTAGGTGGTGGTGAATTCATGAACATTACAGAAAAATTTGGTGATGTACCTCAAACTGAAACGGAACGTCTCATCCTTAGAAAAATCACATTAGATGATGCAGAAGATATGTATGTATATGCTTCGGATGAAGAAGTAACGGGATATGTAACTTGGGATACTCACTCTTCATTGACAGATACAAAGAAATTTATAAATACGTTTTTATCTCAGTACGATGCTCCATGGGGGATTGAGCTTAAGGAGAATGGTCAATTGATTGGAACCGTTCACTTTGTTTGGTGGCAGCCGGAACACAATAGTGCTGAAATTGGATATGTTCTATCTAAAGAATACTGGGGCAAAGGTTTAATTACCGAAGCAGCAAATGCAGTCATATCATTTGGATTCGAACATATGGATTTAGTCCGTATTCAGGCGAGATGCTTTTTAGAAAACAAGGGTTCAGAGCGTGTTATGGAAAAGTTAGGTATGTCTTTTGAAGGAATAAGTAGAAAAGTAATGTATGTTAAAGGGGAGCATAAAGACTTGAAGGTATATTCCATATTAAAATTTTGCGAATAGAGATGGAAGGGAGGATTACAAACTTGAACAAGTACGGGCAAGATTTATTTAAGGGTTCTGCAGGATATTATTCGAAATACAGACCTATGTATCCATCTTCTTTAATAAGATTTCTGGTTGAAACGTTCTCTTTAAATGGGGAGCAGAACCTCCTTGATTTAGGCTGTGGTACAGGGCAGCTTACCATAAGGTTTTCAGATTGGTGTCAAAAAATAGTCGGTATAGATGTTGAACCGGAAATGATTGAAGAAGCTACCCGTATCCACCAGGAAGTAAGAATGGGTCAGATTAAATGGTTCAATGGAACCTTGGAACAGTACAAGACTGAGAATCATGAGCATTTTTCTCTCGTGACGATAGCCAAGGCTTTTCATTGGATGGACAGACCAAACGTATTAGAGGAATTATTTGATATGATTTCTCCTGGTGGCGTGGTAGCGATCATTGATAATTATGAGCCCAATAAAACGTTGAAACCTTGGCAAATAAGGTTTAATGAAGTGATCGAAAAATGGTATGGAAAAGATCGAAAAGCTGGAATTTCAACCTATACTCATCCCGTTACCAGTCATGAAGAAGTCATATCCCAATCTAAATTTAACCTTGAAGTTCACACTTTACCGACATACGAAATCACTTGGACTATTGAGTCATTATTAGGGAACCTTTACTCCACATCCTATGGGTCTAAGCGTTTTCTTGGAAGTGACGTCTCATTATTTGAACGTGATGTGAAAGAGGCCATGCTCGATATTTGTGAATCTGGAGAATATAAAGAAGAATCAACGTTATCAGTGAAGGTTGGGAGAAAAGAGTTATGAAAAATATGGGAATTCCTGCAGGGTAAACACATATGAAAAGAGAATGTTTACTATATCTGAATGCGGGAGGGAATTTTAAATGAGCGAAAAATTATTAAGGGTTGGTACAACCTATATTCCAGTAACGAATGTGGATCTTTCATCTGAATGGTACATAAATAAATTGAATGCAGAATTAAGCTATAAAGATGAAGATAAAGCCATCTTTAATCTTGCAAACCAAAGTATTTTTCTTGTTAAATCAAAAGAAAATCAAAGTGCTAATTTCATAGATTTTTATGGTGAAGAACGATTTTCATTAACTTTTGAAGTGAATGGTTTAGAAGCGTTGGAAACACTGCATAAGGATTTTATAGAAAATGGGATTCGGGTTGGCACTATTGAAAACAGAGGACACTCTGGAAGAAATTTTGTTTTTTATGATTTAGATGGAAATAAGTTTGATGTGTGGAGTGAACTTAGTCCAATTTTCCGGGAGAAATATTTCATTTCACAGTGATCAGGAACGATTATTTCTTGTTCAAGGAATGGGTAAGAAAAGCTGAAGGGCAGGCAGTTATCTTTAGCTTTTCTTTATTCTGTTAAAGGCGTTTGAATAATGGAAGAAACGAGATCCATCCATCTAGCACAATAAGGAGCGTATGCCGCCCCAGGTAAATTAAATAATCAAGTGTAAAACATGTTGAGGTCCTTTAGGTCCCGCGTACATTTGTTTTTCATCTACGAAACCACATTTCAGGTAGAGATTTATGGCAGCAGTGTTCCTTTTGTTAACACCAAGAACCACTTCATTGATATCAGGCAGAACGTTTTTCACAAAAGAAGGAAGGAGTTTTAATCCTTGTTTTGCCAGTCCTTTTCCTTGAAACTTCGAATCAATTGAAAAAGATGTTAAGATTCTGGCCTTTGGATTGTCACTATACTTAAGAACCTTTTCCCCATCTTCTAGTGCAAAATATCCGACTGGTTCATTATTACTCATGACTAATACATGAATAGAAGTCTTGGAGACTTTCGGATGATTGATTTTTTCTAAAGGGAGACTAGTAAATTCTAGTTGATCTTCAGGCAAGTAAAAGTTGGACAATTGAGGTGTGTATTGTTCATTAAACTCAACTAGTGTAACTGTAGGGCTTATAGCATTTGACTTCATGATTACCTCCAACAAATGTAATATTTTCCATTATAAGATATCGTGAGAGGCTATACAAGCTATATACTGAGTGCCGCATAACTTCATAAGGGGTGATTACGGAGAATGTTAAAATCTGAGATTACAAATAGAATCATATCGTTAAAAAAGAAAATTGTGTTATTGCTATAGCTGAAGATTGGGAAAGGAATCCCTCCTTTTACCACTCGTATAGTAATCTCTCAATTGTCAATGAGGTGTTTAATGAAAAAGCAGATTGCAATTATATTAGGAGTATCTGTACTGTTGATCTCGTTGCTGTTTTATATTGGCCCATTTGAACAATCCTTAATGATGCAGATGATATTTTTATTCTCGACTACTGTCATGTCCTATGCTTCATACAAAAACGGACATGCAAAGCCTTTCGTCGATTTGTCCATTTGTTTCCTGGTTTCTCTTAGCTCGATATTGTTGATGTTAGTTTAGAAGTTACGGAAAAATCCCGACGTTTCCACGAAGGAATTATCGGAAAACTCCGACATTTCCTGTGTTTAGTTAGCGATATTTGTTATTATATAATGTAGAGATGTAAAGAAAGGGGAATCTATAGTACACATGTGGAATACCTCGAAATGATTAGTTAATTGGATAGAGACAGCGGCGGTCCTTGATTCTTAAGGATACGTTTATTTGTCTATCTGAAATCATTCAAGGGATAAATGGTGTGGACAATTACATTCCCATTGCCAAGCAGATACCTTTGTATATCTGCTTTTATTTATGGGTAAAAATACATCTCGATTGACACAATCACAGCGTCCCTAAATTGGGGGAATTTAAATGAAAAGTCAGAATGAAAACGAAGAAATGCTAACAGGAGGGAATGTCTCGGACGTATATCGTTTGGGAGATACTGTCAGGCGGGAATTGAAGCCTGATAGTGGTAAAATCCATACGTTATTGCAACATTTGGAAAGTAAAGGTTTTGACTTTGCACCGAAGTTTTTAGGAATTGATGAAAAAGATAGAGAGATATTATCATTTATAGCAGGAGAAGCCGGCAATTATCCTTTAAAAGAATACATGTGGTCTAACGATGCTTTAAAAGAAATAGCGAAGATGCTCCGGCATTACCATGATGCTGTGAGTGACTTTCCATTATCGGATGAATGGCAGCCCATGGACAATACACCAGCTAGCATGGAGGTTGTATGTCACAATGATTTTGCCATATACAATATTATTTTTACCCAAGAAAAACCAGTAGGTATCATTGATTTTGATGTTGCGGGCCCAGGTCCAAGACTTTGGGATATCGCTTATACTCTGTATACTTGCGTTCCTTTAAGCGGGCATTATCATACTGAAGCGGGTGAAGCTGTTCACTATCATCCAACTAATGATGCTGAGCGTGTAAAACAAAGAGTTGTATTGTTCTTTGAATCCTACGGTATGGAGGGAATGGAAGAAGGTTATTTGGAGATGGTATTGCTACGCTTGGAAGGATTGTGTACCTACATGAAAAGAAAAGCCGGTGAAGGTGACCTTGCTTTTCAAAAAATGATAGATGAAGGGCACCATGAGCATTATCAAAAAGATATAAAGTTTATTCGTGAACATGGGGAAGAATGGGTTTAAGAGGCAGGTCAGCAATCTGGCGCGATTATATAATATCGCGTCAGATTGCAGGATAAAAACATACAAAGAAAACCCACCTCTAAACCAGAGATGGGTTTTCTTATTGAAACTTGAGGTCAATTTCAAGATGGTTTATATAGTATCATAAACAACCCGTTAACACAAAGGATAACAGTAAAGTGAGGATAATTTCCTATTAAAGGAATAGGGATTGTTAAAACATAAATGGTTTGAAATAATTGGAATGTGTGCATTGATCGTATCACATGGAACTGAAATAGCGATCGTGACGTTTTGTTAGGAGGAGTCAAAATGTTGATGAAGATTCTTTTTATGCTTGCAGCTTTATCCATACCTGTTTCTATGTTATTTAACCAAGGAGCAATTGGAATACTCTCGGCGATGTTATTCATGCTAATTGGGGCTTACTTTAGTAAACCAGGGTTCAGTAAATAAGGGACTCCCAATCCAGTTTGATCTTCACTAAACCCAATGGAGGAATTGAATGTGAAACAACACCCATACAGGATCATCCCGTATCATCCCAAATATGCATCAGAGGCCGTGAAAATGTGGAGGGAAAGCAAGGAGCAGGCTATCGGACAAAAAGAAATCCACAGCTTTGAAAATCATGTTCATTTCATCAATCATAGATTACCCGGGCAGTTCCAAATCGATTTAGCGGTAGTCGATGAGAAGGTAGTTGGCATGATTGCCTATAATAAAACAGAAATCAGCCAACTGTATATTCATGTTAGATATCAGGGGATCGGTATAGGAGAAGCACTGCTTAATAAAGCAAAAGAGCATTCAAGTGGAAGACTAACACTCTATACATTTGATATAAATCAAAAGGCTCAGCGATTTTATGAAAAGCATGGATTTATCATCATTGGCAGGGGAAATGAGAATGAAGAAAACTTACCGGATATTCAATATGAGTGGACAGTATAAACAACTAAGCTTCGAGTAAATTGAGGCAGCGAATCTCCAACTTTCTTTTTGGGCTTTTTTAGACTAACAGTGCAATCAAATTACTAGAGGTGGTATTTCATATATGCGTTGCTTCTGTGAGCGAAAAGAAACCTTTAACTTGAAAATGGAAGCGGATGTTGGAGCAGATCCTATCTGGTGTGTTGATTGCGGTTGTAATTTGGAGTTAGAGGACACTCCGTTATCAATTGAGTTAAAGAAGAAATTGATAGATTGGGCAAGTAAGTACGGGAAATGGATTGATTGGGATTTAGATGAAATCATTTCAAATGGAATCGAAATGGAAGAGGAACATAATAGGGAAGGTGAAATTTTAACTGAACATGCCAAGCAGGAGCTTGGTGATAAATATAGAATAACATTTTCTCCTTCTACAATGGGACGAAGGTATAAAACATTGTAAGTGTTATATAATGAGAGGATGAAATAGACTTGGAAATTATTAATGGTAATAAAAGCTTTGATCTGGATGAATTTCTTAAAAAACCTCTATTTGCGCACCTTTCTACATTATCCAAGGAAGGGCTGAGAGAGTCACCGGTTTGGTTTTACTGGGAAATGAACAAATCTATATCATCGGCACACCATCTTCAGACAGTTTCCCTGGGAGAATCGAAGAAAACCCTGAGTGCGCCAATGGTATCGTAGATCTCGATCATACATCAGGAAAAGTATTACATGCAGGGTTCAGAGGTAAAGCCACGGTTGAGCCTTTTAATAAGACGATTGCAACACGGTTACTCGAGCGTTATCTTGGATCAGAAGAAGAGAAGTGGGATCCCAGATTTCAGGGGTTAGGCGATAGCAATATTTTAATAAAGTTTGTGCCTGAAACAGTGGTGGTAAGGGATCAATCTTTTATACCAAGCATTTAGGTTTTATATATTGCATTTTTCAGGCAAGGGTGGTGTACCGATGATAGATTTATTTGAAAGAATGAAAATGGGGACGGAAAAGCAACAAGAAGCATATACAGCCATCATGGAACTGGATATCTTGAATAAGTTGAGTAGCTACAATCCTGTTCTATGCGGAACACTGCCCATTGGTATAGACATTTCTGGCTCAGACCTGGACATTATTATGGAAGTACAAGAATTAGAGTCATTTGAAGAATTACTTCAAACGTTATACAACAAAATTGATGGCTTTAGAATCAAAAGGAAAACGATTAATGGGAAAGAAGTCGTGAAGGCGAATTTCACCTTTAAAGATTTTGAGTTTGAGCTGTTTGGCCAAGCCCAACCGGTACATAAGCAACATGCGCACCTCCATATGATGATTGAACATGAACTGTTGCAAAGATATCCTGCACTTCAACAGAAAGTGATACATCTTAAAAACCAAGGATATAAGACAGAGCCTGCGTTTTGTAAGCTATTAGACATTACGGGAGATCCTTATGAAGGTCTCATCCGGTTTGGGGTTGAAGAAGGGATTATCACAGGGTAGATAGGTAGTTGAAATCCATTGAACTAAATGATGCTGGAATCGATACTGAGAAGATGAAAGGCACTTCATCACCCCTATTTACATAGAAAACCCCGTTGTAGACATGATTTTCATGAAAATAGTGTGTAAATCCTTCAATCTAAGGGCTTATAGAGGTCAATGGAAGTCCTGCACCATCCATTGACCTCTATAAGCCTAATTTATGTTCCGTTTGTCGAAAAAACTTCAGTTGACGACAATACCTTGTCAACTGACATGTCTACAGAAGCGTTAGGTCATTTGTATTATAAAAGGTGGAAAAAGTTGTAACCTTTTAGTGGGTTCATTCGATTAATATATGAATGGAGAAAAAGGGGGGAGAAGCTTGTTTGATTCAGAGGATCTTGAGGTCAACATTTCCAAACTATATCAGGCGCATTATTTAGACGTGTATAAATTTCTGATCTGTTTCTCAGGTAACCGAAACGACGCTGAGGATTTAACACAGGAAGTATTTATCCGCGTACTCAATCATCTATCCCATTATAATCAGCAATCATCCATTAAAACCTGGATTCTATCCATCGCCAAACATGTCGCCATTGATCATTATCGAAAGAAGAAATTTGTTTCCATCTTCAAAGAAGGCTTCTTCAAAAAAATAGTTTCCACTACTAAACAACCAATCGAACAGATGGAAGAAAAAGAATTACAGAAAACGGTGCATGATGCCATTTCCAGCTTGAAACCCGATTACAGATCCATCGTTATCCTCAGGGGGATCAATGAATTCTCAGTAAAAGAAACCTCTGAAATTCTTCAGTGCAGTCAATCCAAAGTAAAGGTAAGCTACCACAGGGCTTTAAAAGAGCTGAAAAAGAAGATAAACGTAGATGCAGAGGAGGTATTAAGACATGCAAGGTGAAAAGGAAATCATCCAACTAATAAAAGAGACGTATCCTTTAGAACCGAGGAAGGATTTTGTTTCCACCACTCAGCATGTATTAGAGGAGTCTGCGAGAAGGAAAAGCAAAAGACGACGGTATAAAAACAGAACCCTTACGTCAATAGGATTAACCCTTTGTGTCATCGTCGCTTCCTGGCTTTTATTTTTCGACGGAACCACCACCATCAATCGAAATGTGGCATCACTCTTAAACGATGACTCCTTTCTTATCGGAGAGCAGCAACAACCTGCTGTTTACGTATATCACTCACATAACAAAGAGTCATTTATCCCCGAATTATCCACAAATCAAGCTTCTGAAGCGTTCGATGATTCAACGAATATTACATTAGTGGGAGAACGGCTTCAACAACAATTAAACAAAAAAGGTATAAACGTCATTCATGAACAAAAAGATATCGGGGAAATATTAGACAAACGCAATTGGTCATTTGAGGATTCGTATAAAGTGTCGAGAGAACAATTCAAAGAGGTACTTAGAGATCATCAAACTATAGAGATGGCATTGGATATCCATCGGGACTCAAGGGAAAAGGCTGAAACGACTCTTAAAGTAAAAAATGAAGAGTATGCAAGAATGGTGTTCATTGTATCAAGGTCCAGCAGCAACTTTGAAGAAAATCTGAAATTTGCGAAGTTTGTGAGTGAAAAAATGGAAGAAAAAATACCTGGGCTATCCCGAGGAGTCATAGTGAAATCGAAAGAAAATCCTGAAGAACAGAATACCTACAATCAAGATTTACTGGATCAAACAGTATTATTGAATATAGGTGGAGTGGAAAATACTCTTGAAGAAGAATTTCGGACAATAGACGTCCTTGCAGATGTAATAGAGGAAACAATGAAAGATTAAACAAAATAAAAAGCCCCCTCAACAAACAAAGAGGGGGGCTGAATTCATCTTATGCAACTTCTGTTTTTTCCTTCTCCCCAGTCCCCTTTGACTTAAAGCTGATGAAGAACAGGATGGCAAGAAGGACGATGATCGACGCGAAAAGAATCATATTGGATTCGATCATGCTGACGAGATTCCCAAGCACGATTCCGACCAACCCGAAGTCCGCATCTCCAAATGTTGTTCCCTGGAATCCTAATGAGCCTAAAACGGGCAATAAGAGGGCTGGAAGAAAGCTGATCATCACACCGTTCGCCATGGAGCCGATGACTGCGCCTCTTCGACCACCCGTTGCATTGCCGAAGACTCCGGCAGCAGCACCTGTGAAGAAGTGAGGGACGAGTCCGGGAACGATTACTTTTAATCCTAATAGAGGTAAAAATAACATGCTGACGAGACCGGCAATGAAGCTGAATAAGAAACCGATGATGACGGCATTACCTGCGAAAGGGAAGATGGCCGGGCAATCAAGAGCGGGTTTCGCATTCGGGACGATTTTGTCCGCGATCCCTTTGAAGGCTGGAACGATTTCACCAAGGAGCATACGTACCCCTGCTAAAATGATATACACACCAACTGCAAATGTGATTCCCTGCATAAAGGCAAAGACGAGGAAGTTCTGTCCGCCGCTTAGTTCTCCTTCAACGAAGGCTGGACCTGCTGCACCTGCAACGATAAAGAACAGGATGACCATCGTCAGCGATACTGAGACAGATGTGTCTCTGAGAAAGCCTAGTGACTTTGGAACTTTGATTTCCTCTGTCGATTTTGATCCTTTACCGACCGCTTTACCGACCATGGCGGAAGCCAAATAACCAATCGATCCGAAGTGGCCAACGGCAAAGTCGTCCGACCCGGTGACTTTGCGTGTGAAAGGCTGAAGCATCGCAGGCGATAGGACCATGAGTGCCCCGAGGATAATGGAACCGAGAATGATCAATGGTACTCCGGTAAATCCTCCAGTGGTTAAGATGACAGCGATTAGACAGGCCATGAACATAGTATGATGTCCGGTTAAGAAGATGTATTTAAAAGGACTGAATCGTGCAATAAGAATATTGACAACCATACCGAACAGCATGATCATCGCTGTCTCCGTACCAAAGCTTTCCTGTGCCAGGGCTACGATGGCTTCGTTGTTCGGGATCACCCCGTCGACTTCGAAGGCTTTATTGAACATGCTGCTGAATTGCCCCAGTGACTGGACTAGTACATTCGCACCCGCCCCAAGGATGACGAAGCCCATGACCGTTTTGAGGGTCCCGGAAACGACATCTCCTGAATTCTTACGTTGAATAAGGAGCCCGATTAAGGCGAATAGACCGACAAGGATTGCAGGTGTTCCTAATATATCCTTCATTATGATATCAACCATTTGTATCGCTCCTTCCTTTTAATAGTGGACTAGATATTTTGTTCCAATGCAGCTCGGAGTTCGTTCTTATCCATAAGGTTCTTCAATTTCACGATATGTTTACGGCCATCTTCCAAGCTTTCTACAATATCCTCTGAACCGATGAAGAGATCCGCTTGCTCCGTCTTGGCTGTTGTCAGGTCCGTGTGGGATACCTCAGCTTCTTTTCCCATTTCCTTAAGAGCTGCTTTTACATTCATTTCTACAATCATGCTGCTGCCTAAACCATTTCCACATACGACTAATACTTTTTTCATCTTTTCTTCCTCCTCTAATTTATACTTCAATTGTTTGGTTGATTAATTCAATCACGGTTTGACGATCACTTGTTGAGATCAGCTGTTCCACGTTGTCTTCATTGGATAGCAGTTCTGTGAGCTGAGCAAGTGCTTTTAAGTGGGTTTGATTATCGATTGCCGCCAGTACGATGACCAGCTGAGCGCGATGTTTTTCTTTTTCTGAGAAAAAGACGGGTTCTTTGAGTCGCAAGAAACTCATCCCCAGTTGTTCGACACCGGTCTCCGGACGTGCATGGGGGATGGCGATATTTGGTGCGATGACAATGTAAGGACCCAACTCCTTCACGTTCGTTATCATGGCCTCTACATAATCCGGGCGAATCGATTGCATGTCGATCAGTGGTTGACTAGCCACCTTGATGGCTTCCTCCCAACTGCTTACTCGGTCTTTGAGTTGTATGGTTCGTTCTGTCAATAATTCATTGAGCATAGGCTTTCTGATCTCCTTTATTCGTGGAGTATTTTGTTCTAAAAGGTGGACCAATTCTTTTTTCAGGTCTTCCTCTTGATGGATGGTCGCATGACGTTTGATGACATCCATCAGGTGATCGGTGACATTCTTTTCCGGTGGCTTCGAATCGAAAAGCTCATTCATACGTTGGATGACCCGTTCCTTTTCGAGATTAGTCAAGATGGCTGGAACGTGGACAACGGGAATGTCCTTCTCTTTGATATAATTGGTGGAAAAGATGATGTCTGCCTCGTACTCTTTCGTTCGATATTCCCTCATCGAAATCGTGGTGATGACATTCAGCCCGGCAATCAAATTTTCTAATTGGGTGCGGAGCATATTCGAGGTTCCGATCCCATTTTCACACACAATGAGGGCCTTGAACTTCGTCTCGACTTTCTTTTTCTCTTTCGTCAACCAGCCTCCAAAGTGGAGGGTAATGTAGGCTATTTCTGCGTATGGGACGGTCTTCCCGACATACCGCTCCAAGTGCCTCATCACCCGTTTTGTCAAATCATAGATGTCCTGGTAAGTCTTTTGAATGCTGTCAGCCAGATCATTCGCGATAGAGAGCCCGTACTTGAGCCGGTAATATGTCGGCTTGATGTGGGAAATCAGATTTTCTTCCAGTCCACTTTTATCATCGAACACCACACAGGAGTAAAGCTGGAAATCATCAATCATCTGTTGCACGACTTCCTTCAGCCCTGATAATTCCTGTTCTGTGTAACGGTTGAAGTTATCTTGCTGGACTTTGGATCCCAACAGATTCATCGTAATAAAGCAAACCTCATCATCTGGAAAAGAGACTTCCTTTACGTTTTCAAGTTTATTCGTAATATGGAGGGCTGCCTTGTATGCTTCTGTTTGCTGCAGGACCTGCTTTTCTGCTTCAGGAACAAGAATATACTCTTGCAGCTCGATTCTCTTCATGATCATCAAGATATGCAGGGACAGGATCTCCACCATCTCATCTGTCAGCGTCAATCCCAATTCTTTCTCAGCTTCATAAAGAATCTCTCTCACCAAGCGCCTTTGATCCGTTTCATGTGACCACGTGGCCGCTTCCGGCTGGATCATCTTATGGACTTCATTCCGCACGTTCTGCCAATCCGGGTGTGAGAAGATGGTTGCCAGTATATTCGAAAGCATAGTTCTTTTAGCATCCTCTGGACCACTCAATCGGTAGCCTGAACCTTTCTTGTAATACAACCGCAAACCGGCTTCGCTGAACTCTTGCTTGATCTCTTTAATCTCCTTAGCGATCGTCCCCCGGCTCATGCTTGTCAGGTCCATAAACCGTTGCATCGATGCATCTTGTTCTTCTAATAATATTTTCGCTTTAATCAGAACTTCGCGTTCCTGCTTCGATAATTGATACTGCCAACCTTCGAAACTTTGATCCTTAGAAACCATCAACTTCGATTTCGATACAGGAGGCAGAAACAGTCCCTTGCCATGCATACTTTCAATGGGTTCTAATCCTTGAGTCCGTAACCAACTATTAATCTGATCAAGGTCGTAATAAATGGTTCGTTGAGACAAATTCGTCCTGGCCACCAGATCTTTCGTCGGAATCGGATCAGTCGAATGTTGAATGATGGATAATAAGTGTGCACGCCTTTTATCCAATACCATGAGGATCCCCCTCTGTTATCATTTTTGCATAATTATATTGTTAGTTAATTAGATGATCATCTTATGAATCTAGTATAGGGGCTATTTGTAGGTTTTGAAAGGGGTTTCAGTGTGCAGAGTTTGTAGGGGGTGATTTTGCAAATTTGAACAGATGGGTGAAAGACTGAGTTTATCGTATAATAGAGGAATTGAGATTGAGAGAATAACGGATACCTATCCGTCCAAATTAGAAGAACAATACGAAAGGGGAAGTCATGTGGGTTATGAAGAGAATTGTCCATTCTGCAATCCAGACAAGGACAAAGACCAAAACATCGTATTTGAAAATGAATCCTGCTATTACCTGCAGCATAACAAGCACCAGGATGTATTAGAAGGGTCCGGGGTCATTGTTCCGAAAAACCATCATGCGGAGGTATTTGAATTAACGGAAAAAGAGTGGAACGATACATACGAACTATTACAAAAAGCAAAGAAATACTTAAACGAAGAATTTTCCCCAGATGGCTACACACTTGGGTGGAATGTCGGAGAGGTGTCTAATCAGTTTATCTTCCATTGTCATTTACACGTCATACCGAGATACAATGATGAACCCTTGGCTGGAAAAGGAGTCCGTTATTGGTTAAAGCAGCCTGAGAATAAAAGGAGAATACGGACATAAAATAATTAGTCCAATCTGGTAAAGAAGGACGATTCACCTGCTTTATCCTAGTATGCAGGTGAATCGTCCTCTCATGGTTTATTAGCTGTCACCATCTCTTTTGTAAAGATCCCTTCACATCTCCAACCTTTTCTTGAATCTTCCCTTTATCCTTGTCGCGTTCACCTTCCGCTATCTTTTTGTCGTCGTTGGTAAGTTTGCCCCAAGCTTTCTTCAAATCTCCCTCTGTTTGCTTTCGCTTCCCTTTTACTTGATCATGATTTTCTCGCATTTTCACTACCTCATTTCTATGATTTAATGACTTATTATTCAATATCCAAATGGGATAAAGAATAAACTAAAAGGGTGATAGCAATTTATGTTAACTCAGTAACAAGAAAAAATAATCATTGAGTTAAAAGTGGTAATTTGAAATAATTGGTAGTATGAAAAGGCATTCAGATTAGGGGGGATATTCATGATTAACATATTCCTGTCTGGCGGCGGTAATGAGGAACAAACAGAGATGATAGATAAGGAGTTTGTTAAAGCAATTGATCATAATAAGCCGTTGCTTTATATTCCAATTGCGATGCAAGGCGAAATTCCTTATGAAGACTGTTACAAATGGATACATAGTGTGTTTAATCCTCTAGGCATTACTGAAATAGAAATGTGGACTGATTTAGAAGCTAAGTCTCTAGAGGATCTAAGGAAATTCTCCTCCATTTATATCGGCGGAGGGAATACTTTCTATTTGTTGAACACCTTACGTGAGACAGGCTTTGATGAAATTTTAAAAGAGTATACAGACAAAAAGGGTATTGTATATGGAGGGAGTGCTGGAGCTATTATTTTTGGCAGAGATATTTTAACAGTTTCACATATGGACCCAAACCATACAAATTTGAAGACCTTTGAAGGATTTAACTACATAGACAACTATTCATTATGGTGTCACTACGAAACTAGTAACGATGACTTAATCAAAAAATACGTAAACAAATATGGATATTCTGTCATTGCGTTACCAGAGGAAACGGGCATTGTTATGAATGAGGGGGGACTGAAAGTAATCGGTTCGTCTCCTGCTTATATTTTTAGAAATAGCGACAAATATGTGTTTGAACCAAATGGGGAGAAATGAGGTGAAGTAAGATGTCCATCGAACAAGTAACAGAAATGTTGTTATCCCGATACCAAAAAGAGTTCTCGGAAAAACGCCGTTACATTGTGGGTATCGATGGGTTAGGGGGAGCAGGTAAGACCACGGTTGCAAAAGAGCTTCGACATGCATTGGAGCTGGCAGATCATGAGGTTTTCATCGTTCATCTTGATGATCATATTGTTGAAACACATGAACGATATGGGACCGGGAATGATGAATGGTTTGAATATTATTTTCTCCAATGGGATATCAGATTAATCGAAACAGAGCTGTTCAGAAAGTTGCATGCTAGCGGCTCTATTACCCTGCCTTTCTATCATTCTCCAACGGATACGGTCATAACGAAACCAATCCATCTGGCTCCGTCTGCCTTCATCCTTATTGAGGGTGTCTTCTTACAAAGGAAAGAATGGCGGCGATATGTTGATTTTATGGTCTATATTGATTGTTCACATGAATTAAGAGCTGAAAGAGTATTGGACCGTGACGTCTATCTCGGTGACGATCAAGCAAGGCTTGATAAGTATAGAAGAAGATACTGGTTGGCTGAAGATTACTACGTCGATGAGGTGGATCCGATAGGGAGTGCGGATTATGTGTACAGAAGTAGATAATCAAATAATAATACAATAAAGGGACTGAACGAATATGGCGACTTGGATGGTACATTTCAGAATTGCAGAGAACCTCCTGAATAAGGGATTACTTGTATCTGAAAAAGAGTTTGTAGTAGGGAATATCGGACCGGATTGTGGTTTGCCTGATCAAGTGACGGGAGAATTTTTTCCTGACAAAAGAGTAACTCATTTTAAGGTGGATGGGAAAATCAATCCAGAATTGTTTCTGGATCGGTACATAAAGAAAGATAGAGTCTATGTTACCAGCCCGGGGTTCTCATTCTACTTAGGGTATTATCTTCACCTGGTCACGGATGTGGAATGGAGTCGGATGCATAGGGAAAAAAAGAAAGAGCCTATATATCAAGACATACTGGGAACGCCTGAATACACTAGAAAGATAAAAGGTGACTGGTATGGTTCAGATTTTGTGTATTTACATGAAAATAGGGATACGATTTTTCATCATGTATTTCAACATATTAAGAGTTTCCCGGATTACCTGGATATTTTTCCTCAAGAACAGATTTCAAAACAAATCAAGAGAATTACAGAATTTTATTTAGGTGATTCTTATGCTTTTGCATTGGATCCAGAATATAGGTTTGACTATTTAACACCCGATGAAGTTACTCAGTTTGTTAACACGACGACCGAGAAATTAGTGGCTCATTTACATTCAACTTTTGATGAGGAAATGTTGTGGGATCAAAGTCAAATGAAGAAACAAGAGATTTCAGTAAGTGAAGGGTGATGTCTTGTTTCATTCGCAGAATGGACCAAAATAAAAAAGACAAAGGGGATGCTATGATGCTGGATATTCTGAAACAAAATAAAAAAAGCTGGGATAAAGTCGCCAGCCATTTTAACGGAAAGGATGCATTACCGAGTTACGGGCCGTATACACAGACGGAAGATGAATTGGGGCTGTTTGATGAAATCACCAACAAAAAGGTGCTTGATATTGGGTGTGGAAGCGGTCACTCATTACTTTATATGAAGGAAATGGGTGCGGGTGAATTATGGGGCGTTGACCTGTCAGAGACTCAAATCGAGACGGCAAAAGAAACGTTAAAGGGCTTGAATGCCAACTTATCCTGTTCTCCTATGGAAGAAGAGATCGGACTACCGAAGGATTATTTTGACATCGTATACTCTATCTATGCCATTGGCTGGACAACAGACCTCCCATCTACTTTAAGGTTGATTCACTCATATTTAAAAACAGGCGGTTCAATGATCTTTAGTTGGGATCATCCCCTATACCCTCATATGAAAAGTGAAGATGGCCAAATCTATCTGGATGGTTCTTACCAGGAAGAGGGAATCACCACGTACCCGAACTTCAAAGGCGAAGACGCTCCTGTCGTCATCCCGAAACGAAAACTGAGTACATATTTAAATGAAGTCATTAAAGCAGGATTTACAATTGAATCGGTTATTGAAAGCGACGTATCAGCAGCTTTTGACTCAGTGGAAGAGGAAGTTTCTGATCGCTATTATTCATTATATAAAGCGAGGAAATTTCCTACTACGATGATGATCAAGGCAAGGAAGTAGATAAAAGGGGTCCATCATGTTCTATAGAAGAAAGTTCTATCTCGAGGGACACTTTGTGGCGGATCACTTTTTTTGCATGTTAAAGAATCGTTAAACCGATACTATCTGTTGAGGTGAAAAATATGTATAAACTGTTGTCTCATAATGATCTCGATGGAGTCGGCTGCGGTATTTTAGCCAAACTTTCTTTTGGCGAGCAGGTCAGTGTACGCTACAATTCGATTGCAGGTCTTAATCGTGAAGTGGAATGGTTTTTAGAAAATGAGGGGAAAGATACTTCCTTATTGATAACAGACTTGTCTGTCAGTGAAGAAAATGAAAAAAAGCTAGAAGAATTCTTTCAATCAGGTGGAAAGGTTCAGTTGATCGATCACCATAAAACGGCTCTCCGGTATAATGATTATAAATGGGGGCACGTTGTGGTGGAGGACGAGGAAAGGAAGTTAACGTCAGCTACTTCTTTATTATATGAATACCTCATTTCTCATCAATTACTGGAGCCGACAGATGCAATAGCTGAATTTGTTGAACTTGTAAGGCAATACGATACGTGGGAGTGGGAGAAAAATGAAAACTACGCTGCTCAGCGCCTGAATGCCTTATTTTTTCTCATTTCAATAGACGAATTTGAAGAGAAAATGATTTCACGACTGAAAGCGAGTGACCATTTCCACTTTGATGAATTTGAAACAAAAATTCTTGATATGGAAGATAAGAAAATTGACAGATATATTCGCAGGAAAAGAAGGGAGCTCGTTCAAACAGAGACAGGGGGATTGTTTGCAGGTGTGGTTTATGCGGAATCGTTTCACTCGGAACTCGGGAATGAACTCGGTAAAGAACACCCGCACCTGGACTATATAGCGATTCTAAATATTGGCGGCAAACGAATGGGCTTTCGAACCATCCACGATCATATTGATGTATCTGAAGTTGCTGCACAATTCGGTGGCGGGGGACATGCAAAAGCAGCCGGATGCACGTTAACAGAAGATGCCTACAGGCAATTTGTAACCGATACCTATCATCTTGAATCGATACCAGAGGATGCGAAAAGAAATCGATATAATGTAAAAGGATCCACTTTTGGTACCATGTATAGAAACAGAAGGAATGAGACCTATTTTATCCATCCTTTAGAAAACGGGAAATGGATGATTGAAAAAAATAAAACAAAAATCAAACAGACTCACACAAGTTTTGAAGAAGCGGAAAAGTTCTTAAAAAGAACCGATTCAGCATGGCTTATAAAAGATGATGATTTCGTCAGAAACTTAATAGATGAGGTAAAAAAAGCTAGATAGTTTAAAAAAAGCGAACAGCGACAGCGTTCGCTTCTTTGAGGTTTTCAGCATTTTAATACTATGTTAAGAAGGGAAGGAAACCCCCATAGATTGCAGAGCTTCTTTTGCTTGAAGTAAATAGGCCTCTGCTTGATCTTGCCATTGAATAATGATTTGAATGACTGGTTTAAATTCAGGGCTTGCGTTTTCTTCCATCACCGTTAACCCCTCACGCACCTGCTTATCTTGTTTTTCAGCATTGATGATACAGGTAACCATTGTTGTAATGATTGTTTGTTGTTGCTCTCCATTGACTAGTCTCACAGCAGATCCTACGGCGGTTACACGGTGGTAGGAGGCAGGGACTAAATGACTGTGCATTTCATTATTTCCCTCTAAGTTCTTTGTTTGTGGTATATGGAATAGCTCGCTGCTTATGGCACAAACCATCTCTTCTGCATTCAGGCTTTCCTGCAAGACAGTCATTATCGGTTCCCAGCCGTTCACTCTAAAGTAGTGTGGATACATACCAATCATCTCCTATATTTGATAAATGTAATGTTCATACCATAGATATGACGCAGTAAGTCCATTCATGTAAAAGGATTATTTACTATTAGTAAGAAATGGTGTTCTAGGTTTTCACTAGGACAAACGACCAAAATACAAATTCATCATAAGATAGAAAGTGAGCATGAAGTATTTACTTGAAGGAAGGATGAGGAAGATTCATGTATTATGGTCACCCCTTTCATACAAGAGTTTATAACCCTCATATGAACCTGAAAAATGAGACCTTGAATGCCGTCAAACCGTTTGTTGATTATGGATTACATGAAGCAAGTTACACATCGTATTCTCATGCCCTCACCGAAGTAGCCGCCATCGCATATTTGCTTGGAAAAGGATATGACCCCCATACGGCCTATCATACGGTTGAATCATGGGAAAAGAATGAAAAGTTTTATTAAAGGTACAGAGGTCTGATTCCCCGTACGTGAAATCGCCAGCTACGGGATGTCAGACCCCTTTTGTAAGTGAAATGAATCAGTAGCTAATTTCCGACCAATAGATTTGTAAAAAAACGTAAGGAAAAAGGTCGAATTTTGTTAACATAATCTATATTAAGCTGTATTGATATCTACACACCAATACAACATCCCTTTTCTAAAATACAGTGGTATCCATATTTTAGATGGGAGATGAAGAAAATGAACAAGAATTTATTAATCGGTACAGGTGTTGCGTTTTCGCTGTTATTCAGCCCGTTCAGTCAAGCGTTTGCAGAAGAACCAACAGCAGGAGAAAGAAAACAAGTGGATAATGTAGCACACCGCGGAGCTGCAGGTTATGCCCCTGAAAATACGATAGCCGGTTTTGATCTGGCGGTTGATATGAAGGCAGATTACATTGAAATCGATGTTCAAAGAAGTCAAGATGGTGAATTGGTCGTCATCCATGATACATCTGTGGATCGCACTACAGATGGAACGGGGAAAGTCGGGGATTTAACACTTGAACAGCTTCAAAGTCTTGATGCAGGTAGTTGGAAGGGAGAAGAATTTGCAGGAGAACTGATTCCGACCTTTGAAGAGGTTCTGGATCGTTACCATGGAAAAGTTGGAATTTTAATTGAGTTAAAGGCTCCAGAGCTTTACCCTGGTATTGAGGAACAAGTGGCTGAAGCATTAAAAGAACGGAATCTCGACAAACCCCAAAATGAAAAAATCATTCTTCAATCGTTTAACTTTGACACGATGAAAGAAATGGACAGGCTGCTTCCCCGAGTGCCGGTCGGTGTATTAACTTCTAACCGGGCGCTTACTACAAAGGAAGCTTTGCAAGAAATCTCCACCTATGCGGAATGGTTCAACCCTAGCTATGGAATCGTGACAGAAGAAGTAGTTGATCAAGTTCACGCCAAAGGGATGCAAATCGGATCATGGACGGTACGCAGTCAGGAAACAGCAGACTTTCTGTTAGACATGAAGGTTGACGCGATCATTACGGATTATCCGGATTATGTAGATCCTGGAAACTAATATTCTTGTGAAAGGGGAGTAATAAGGGTTCCGGTTACTTCAAAAAAAGAGGTTGTCCCAATACTTCACAAAGGACAACCTCTTATTAACTTTATTCTAAAAAAGCTTTTGAATAATGCACGACACCTCGTACATTTCTAAGAGAATGCTCAGATAATTCCAGAGCCATAAATACTTGATTAGGCACTTCAAATGGAGGCTTGATATTCCATAATACCGCTTGCTTAAAGCCAAACTTCGGATAATAATCTTTATGACCTTCTTGTCTAATGAAGATATCCATTTATAGTCTCCTATTCTTTAATAAAAGTTGTTGGATTCAAATATAAATGGTACTTTCTTAATGAATAGAGTCATTAAGAAAGTTTTCACCCCAGTAATAAACATATGTTATACAAACAAAAACCTCCAAGGTAGTATGTACTTATTTTATTCAGTTAAGAATTCGGGGTCAACCTCGGATCAGGATTGCTTGTCCAGAACCGGAGATAACTATATAATAAAAAAGGATCTTAAACATAAAGGAGGGAAAAATCATGCATTCGTTTACTGTAGACATCAAAGCTGAGAAAAAATATCTTGTCTTCATGATGTCTATTTTTGGAATTTCAGCTGTCCTCGGGACAAGTATGTCCTTTTTTAGCTAAATTTCAATAATGTGAACGTACGTATGATTTCCTGAAAATAGCGAAAGCCACGGGGAATGATATAGAGAGACCTAATAATATGAGACTGAATAAAACACCTTCAAGTAGTAAATAATTCATTTACATTTGGAGGTGTTTTTTCTATGGGTAATAAAATGTCCTATCCAGAAGAAGTTAAGAAAGAAGTTGTCCGTTTAAAATTAGAAGGTAAACATTCAAATCAAGAGCTAATGGAGATGTTCGGGATTAAGAATCGATCTCAGATTAAGACCTGGGTGAAATGGTTCAAGAATGGTGAGGCTCATCGTTTTGCTCAACCTCTTGGTAAACAA
>NZ_VTUY01000018.1 GCF_008364765.1 Bacillus sp. CH30_1T
CCCTACTGCTGCCTCCCGTAGGAGTCTGGGCCGTGTCTCAGTCCCAGTGTGGCCGATCACCCTCTCAGGTCGGCTACGCATCGTYGCCTTGGTGAGCCGTTACCTCACCAACTAGCTAATGCGCCGCGGGTCCATCTGTAAGTGATAGCTAAAAGCCACCTTTCAACATTTCCTCATGCGAGGAAATGAGTTATCCGGTATTAGCCCCGGTTTCCCGGAGTTATCCCAGTCTTACAGGCAGGTTACCCACGTGTTACTCACCCGTCCGCCGCTGAYTGAYGGGAGCAAGCTCCCATCAATCCGCTCGACTTGCATGTATTAGGCACGCCGCCAGCGTTCGTCCTGAGCCAGGATCAAACTCTCCGATAAAAGTTTGAATAGCTCTTTAAAAATAAATCTAGAATTAACGTTGACGTATTGTCTTGTTTTGTTCAGTTTTCAAGGTTCAATGTCCGCCGTTTCTGTTTGAAGCGACTTTATTAATTTATCACATATCCTCATGTGATGTCAACTGTTTTTTAAAGATTATTTATTGGTGTTTCTTCTAAATAATTCATTGCGTTTCAGCGACGTTTATTAATATACCAAGTTTATCGGGAGGGGTCAATACATTTCATGAACTTTCTCAAAAAAATTTTAAAACACATTACCGCTTTTACACTCCCGCCTCTTAATTCAGCTAGCCGCTCCCATCATTCACAAATAATAAAGCTCCCGTTCGGATACATACGGAAGCTGATTTTCATCAATATGTTTCTTTCTTCGCTGCCGTCTTCATATACTTTAGACATTCCTTATGACTGGCAAACCTTTTAAAGAGTGAAAATAAGATTTTGTACCGTTCATCCATTGCTCTCTTAACGATATGATCAATTCGAGAATCTTTTAGGTCGAACAGTATTTCATCCATCTCTCTTTTTAACAAATACTCTATTTCTTGTTTCTCTCTGTCATTAATCATTAACCCCAGCAAGTATGTCACCCCTTAATGTTTGTATTTGTAGTTTTTTCCATTAAAAGAAATTTATAATCATTTTTTTATAAGTTAGATATTTTTTCCGGGGACATGCATATCTTTAGTAGAGATAGACGGTTGAACGGAGGGATGAAATATTGAATACGTTTCACACAGTTAATGCTAAGAAGTTAAAGCAAATCAGTCTGATTATCGTGATTTCATTTTTTACTGCCTTGTTTGTATATAGCAGTAACCTTTCGACTCTTTCTGTTTTTAGTACGAAGGATGGACCGAAAGCGATCTACAGAGGAGAAAAGGGAGTCGCGATTACATTCAATATTGGTTGGGGAGATGAAAAAGCTAGGCCGATTCTTGAAGAATTAAAGAAGATGAATGTCCAGTCAGCTACCTTCTTTCTTTCCGGAGCCTGGGCTGAGAGACACCCTGATTTAGTGGAGCAAATTGTGAAGCAGGGATATGAAATCGGAAATCTTGGCTATGCCTATTCTGATTATACGGATATGGAACCAAATAAGATCAAGCAGGACATTTTAAAAGCCGATACCGTTTTTAAGAAGCTGAATGTAAAAGATGTGAAGTTATTACGCGTGCCAACGGGACACTTTAATAAAGAAACATTAAAGGTAGCTGACTCTCTTGGACTTACTGTGGTTCACTGGAGTGTAGACTCTAAAGATTGGACGAATCCTGGTGTAGATGAAATTATCAATAATGTGAAGAAAGCCAAAAAAGGGGACATCATTCTCCTTCACGCATCGGATTCAGCTAAACAAACGAAATCCGCTTTGCCGACCATCGTGAAAGAGTTGAAAGGAAAAGGTAACTTCATTACGGTTTCCGACATGATTTCAAACGGGGATGCCGAGTCCTCCCTCATACAGTAATAAAAGCCCGCTGATGAAGGGAATTCACCAGCGGGCTTTTATTTGTTTATCTCTTAGTTGGCTGCTTATGTTGTCTGTCCAATTGGGATTTCTCGATATATTTAGGAAGGCGCAGAAGCTGAAATGCATTACATGCCAATAAAGCCAGCAGCATAAGGTACAGCCATTTAACGGAATTCACCAGTAAAACCGGCAGCCACTCCAATGTCGTTACAACAATCATAAAGAATAGGGCAGACACAAATGTGTTCGTCTTGGCTTCTGATTGCTGATTCTTCATATAAGCTACGACTAAGCCAACGACCAATATTCCGATCCCAAGAAAAATATAAGGCGTATACGACTCGCCTTCCTCAGCGAAAGCTCTGAATCGGAAGTAGATTAAATCAAACAGGACGAGGGCAATCAGCACCACTTGAACAGGATTCCATAAGCTCTTAAACATTCCCATCCCGAATTGATGGATGGTTAGATATGCGAAATAGCCCATCTGACTGATTACACTAAAGGTGAAACCTACAAATATAAACCAAAGTAGACTGGATAATATGCCAATCACGTTACCGTCTTGAATGTATGGTCCGAACTGATCCCATCTAATGAGAAGTGCGGCGATGGCAGTTACAGCTCCACCGATCACTAACGTATGAATAAAAAAACGAATCCAATTGCGGATGGTCACTTCTATTTTCCTCCAAATATAAAAATATACACTCATTTGATTGTACCAACGCTACTATAAAAAATCCAGGTTCCAGTTTTTATTGTGCATATTTTTTTCGTTATTTCTCATATTAAGTGTAAAGGAATTTGTATGGAAGGAGCCTACCCATGAAAAGATATTCCTTTCTTTTTCTACTGTCGATTCTTCTCCTGTCCGCTTGCGGCGGTGGTGGAGAAACAGGCGGTGGGAAAACGGATTATGAAGAAACCAAGAAAATGGTTGTCGATATATTAAAGACCGATGATGGTAAAAAAGCGATTCAAGAAATCATGTCTGATGAAAAAATGAAATCAGAACTTATTATGGACCAGGGGGTTGTCACTGAGACAATCACGAAGACGTTAACGTCAGAAAAAGGAACTGAATTCTGGAAAAAGTCATTCGAAGACCCTAAATTTGCCGAGGCTATGGCTAAAAGCATGAAGGATGGAAATGAAAAATTACTCAAAGACCTCATGAAGGATCCTGAGTATCAAAAAATGATGATGGACCTCTTTAAGGATCCAGAATTCCAAAAAGAACTAACCGAGACATTAAAAAGCCAAGAATATAGGGAACATCTGCAAAAAGTCATTACGGAAACATTTGAAAGCCCTCTATTTAAGGCTAAGATTCAGGATGTATTATTGAAGGCTGCCGGTGAAATGAAAGAAGGCGGCGAATCTGGTGGTGGTGAACAAGGCGGCGGAGAATCCGGCGGTGGCGGAGAATCTGGAGATTCTGGAGGTTCCGGTAGCGGTGGCGGAGGCCAATAAATTTTTAAAAAGGACAAATGCGGGGCAAGCCTCAGCATTTGTCCTTTTTTAGTTTCATTAAGATAGTTTTTCAATCACTTTATGAGCGATGTCACCATAGATCTGCCCTAAACGGTGGTCCTCTGCGTAGATGGAAGGAGCAAAATCCTCTTCGTTCCAGTCAGGTTGTTGAAGTGGAAGCTTACCTAATAAGTCGGTACGGAGTTCTTCCGTAAGCTTCTCTCCTCCGCCTTGACCGAATACGAATTCTTTTTCGCCTGTTTGTTTACTTTCGAAATAGGACATGTTCTCAACCACACCCAGAATGTCATGATCGGTTTGCAGGGCCATTGCGCCTGCTCGAGCCGCTACAAACGCTGCTGTTGGATGCGGTGTCGTGACAATGATTTCCTTACAATGTGGAAGCATTGTATGCAAATCAAGGGCAACGTCTCCTGTTCCCGGCGGCAGGTCCAGCAGTAAATAGTCCAGTTCTCCCCACTCTACTTCCGAGAAGAAATTATTCAGCATTTTCCCGAGCATAGGACCTCTCCAAATAACGGGAGCATTGTCTTCAACAAAGAAGCCCATTGAAATGACTTTTACACCAAAACGTTCAACTGGAATAATTCTTTCTCCCCGAACCACTGGTCGTTTCACGATTCCCATCATATCCGGCACACTGAACCCGTAAATATCAGCATCCACGAGCCCTACTTTTTTGCCTTGACGGGCCAAGGACACAGCTAAGTTAACAGAAACTGTCGACTTCCCTACTCCGCCTTTTCCACTGGCAATCGCAATAAACGTTGTATTACTTGCAGGTGATAATAAATCAGTTCCTTGTCCACCGGATCCTCTATGCTTTTCAAGCTCTTCCTGTGGAAGCTCGGTGAAGCGGATCCCGACAGATTCAGCTCCATTATCCTTTAAGACTTGCACGATCTTTTGCTGGAATTGCATTTGTTCACCAGTACCTGTCTTGGCAATGGCGATCTTCACGCTTACATGCTTCTTTTCTTCCTTAATTGAAATTTCTGCGATACCGTTTGTTTCTTCTAACGTTTTATTTAAAAAAGGATCTTTTAATCCAAATAAAAGTTCGCGTGTCTGTTGTTCAGTTAACATGAATAACCACCCTTTTCTATGTATTCGTTTTCAATCAATCTGCTTTCAGTATAACATATTCTTAGTTGAATGAATGATCAAAAGGTTTTGAATGCTTTTGTTGAATAATGAAATGATTTATTGATAAATAATAAAAGCTGAGAGGTTATTCCTCATCAGCTTTTTCTTTATCTTCATCTTCCATTGTTAAATAATTGAGAACCCCCTGGTATACAGAGGCAGCAATTTTTTGCTGGTAGTCTTCTTTAAGTAAGTTAGCCCGCTCTCCTGGATTGGATAGGAATCCGATTTCCACTAAGGCTCCTGACTTTTTGGCGTGTTTTAAGATATACACATTTTGAATGCCCTTCGCTTCACGTTTGGTGTTTTCTAAATTGCGTATAAGCTCTCCCTGAATGGCTTTTGCAAGGGCTTTATTTTCTTTATACTTTGGATTATAGAATGTTTGGGCTCCGCTCCACTTAGCAGATGGAATGGAGTTCAGATGAATACTTAAAAATAAGTCTGCTTCAGATTCATTGATTAAGCTTAGCCTCTTCTTTAAATCCTCCACTTTTCGGCGGCTGTATCCTTTAGTTCCTTCATCGGCAAGGTCTTCGTCTTTTTCACGGGTCAGGATTACAAGAGCCCCTTGTTCCTGGAGATAATCCCTTATCATCAGAGACACATTTAAAGCGATGTCCTTTTCCAGGGCATCCTGATCACCAGCTCCACCGTCCGGCCCGCCATGTCCGGGATCTATATAGATGATTTTACCTGATAAAGGGAGATTCCAGGAATCCCACGTATCCTTGTCCAGAATCTTATATTGAATAATGAATAATAATATCGCCAGTGCAGAAATCATCCCGATAACCTTTAGTTTCTGAATCATTCCAGTCCTCCCATTTCCAGTTTCAACCCGGAGTATAACCTCTTTATAGCTCCGCTCTCCTTACTAAAAAATATGGGACGAGAATGATTTTTAGAACTGAAATGATTAATTCAAACGCAGTTTATGACGCTTGATCCCCTTTTCATACCCTTCTGACCACCATGTTTCCACAAAGTGCTCGCAGCAGAAATAAAAGGATTCATCCACTTGATTCGAGACGCCCATCTCTGACCAATACAACCAGAAATTATAAAGTGTATCAATAAAGTGTTTTAATTCTTCCTCGCACCGCTTTTTCACGAGGTCTGTAGGTTCGCCGGTATAACCAAACTTGCTGACCTTTCCACCGAGCAGATAGGCTTCAATGGCCACATCAAAGCATGCCTCATCAAAACCTTGCTGCATAAATACACCGCCTTGAACCTTTATATATCCAAAATGCTTTCGGACACTCTCCTGAAGCATTTTAATCGAAATCTCTTTCAACAATGTTCTTTCCGTCTTAATTTGTTTTTCTCTTCTCTTTGTATTGAAAGTTGTAATAACGTTCAAAGATCATCCACCCCTTTGAACGTATTTTCCTACTTAACACAACACTTCATTCGAGTAACTGTTACCAATTTTACAACAAAAAAAGCCCAACCGATAAGAATCGGTTGAGCTTTTGTTTGAAATAATAATTAACGCTTAGAGAATTGTGGCGCGCGACGTGCACCTTTAAGACCGTATTTTTTACGTTCTTTCATACGAGAGTCACGAGTTAATAATCCAGCGCGTTTTAGAGTTCCACGGTACTCAGGGTCTGCTTGTAGTAAAGCACGAGCGATTCCGTGACGGATCGCACCAGCTTGACCAGCATAGCCTCCACCATGAACGTTTACTAAAACGTCATAGTTACCAAGAGTTTCAGTTGCAACTAATGGTTGCTTAATTACTTCTCTTAGTGCTGCGAATGGGATATATACTTCTACTTCACGATCATTGATAACGATGTTTCCGTTACCTGGTACTAAACGTACACGAGCTACTGAGCTCTTACGACGACCAGTTCCGTAATATTGAACTTGAGCCAAGATAATAACCTCCTCTTATTAATTATCCACGAAGTTCGTAAACTTCAGGTTGTTGTGCTTGATGCGGATGCTCTGCTCCAGCATATACATGTAATTTCTTGAACATTTGACGACCTAGAGAACCTTTTGGAAGCATACCTTTAATAGTAAGCTCTAACATTTTCTCTGAGTAGTTTGTACGCATTTCTAATGCTGTACGTTGCTTTAAACCACCTGGGTGATTAGTGTGACGGTAGTAAATCTTGTCCGTTAACTTTTTACCAGTTAGTTCGATTTTTGAAGCATTAAGAATGATAACATGATCACCAGTGTCTACATGTGGTGTGAATGTTGGTTTGTGTTTTCCGCGTAGAATAGAAGCAACTTCACTAGCTAAACGTCCTAGAGTTTTGCCTTCAGCATCTACAACGAACCATTTACGATCGATTTCGTTGGCTTTTGCCATATACGTTGTACGCATGATTTAACCTCCTATTTAATGAATCCGTAGTATTTATTTTCTAATCACAATAAGTTTCCGGGGCTTATCGTGGGGTTAATAACATACCATATGCTATATTATCTTGTTCCCAGTCTATTGTCAAGAGAATGTTACACCAGGATTAGTTGTTTTAGAATTTTTTTTAAAACTTGATTATCATCTTTAATTAACCAATTCATTTTATAGTTGCGATAAGGTATGTCTATACCCAGATAGTAGTGGTTGATTTCCGCTCCAGGTGCTCGCTTTCCGCGGGGCGGGCGATGAGCCTCCTTGGCTTCACCTGCGGGGTCTCACCTGTCCCGCTATTCCCGCAGGAGTCGAGCAACTTCCGCTCCAATCAACTTCAAGGGTTCTGATATAAACTATCTTTCAGAATGTTAATCATCCACTAATTCTAATTACAACCATAATCAACCTTCCACAGATATAACCCATGAGGAGGCGCTGTCTTTCCAGCTCTATTGCGATCCCGTGCTTCCAGTATTTCAGGGATCTCCTCTACCGGTAAATCCCCGGAGCCTACTTCTAATAAGGTACCAACCAATATCCTGACCATATTGTATAAAAATCCATTTCCCACAAAAGAAAAAATGATTTCTCCTTCATGTTCTTGAATGTCAATATGGTGAATGGTTCTTACTTTGTCTTCAACTTCCGTCTTAGCTGAACAAAAACTCGTGAAGTCATGCTCCCCGATGAGATGCCTTGCAGCAAGCTCCATATCCGTCACTGAAAGATCATACGGATAATGAAGGGCGAAGTGACGGTTAAACGGACTTCTCGACTCTCCCTTATAAACACGGTAACGATATTCCTTCTGTACGACAGAGAACCTTGAGTGGAATTCAGTTGGAACAAACTCAGCTTCTTTAACGGTTATTTCATCCGGTAAGCGTGTGTTCAGCACGACCGGCCATTTCTCTTCAGGGATAGATAAGGATGTATCAAAATGAAAAACCTGACCGTTTGCATGAACACCAGCGTCGGTCCGGCCAGACCCGCTGATCCGAATCCGCTCGCCTTTATGGATAGTGGACAAGATGTCCTCTATGACGCCCTGGACGGTACGTTGATTGGGTTGTACTTGATAACCATGAAAATACGTTCCATCATATGCGATGGTACATTTCACTCTCTGCATACACGACACTCCGTTATCCTCTGAAAATAATTAATACCGCTGTCAGGAGGGCAAGTACGATTAACGCTCCCGTATCCTTCTTATGCCAGGATAACAGCCGGTATTTCGTCCTGCCCTCTCCACCTTGATACCCTCTTGCTTCCATGGCTGTTGCCAAGTCCTCTGCACGTTTAAAAGCACTGACGAAAAGAGGGATCAGTAAAGGGATGATGGCTTTGATCCGATCTTTAATGGGACCGGAAGAAAACTCAGCCCCCCTAGCAATTTGGGCCTTCATGATTTTATCCGTTTCCTCCATCAGAGTCGGAATGAACCTTAAGGAGATCGACATCATAAGGGCCAGCTCATGAACGGGAAATTTCACTTTTTTCAATGGGTTCAAAAGCGTCTCGAGGCCATCCGTAATTGTGATGGGGGAGGTCGTCAGCGTTAATAAAGACGTGACGAGAATCAGATAAAAGAATCGTAAAGAAATAAATATTCCCTGCCTTAACCCCTCTTCATGAACAGATAATAAGCCTAAGTCCAGGATGACGGGGCCTTCCTTGGTGAAAAACACGTGTAAAAAGAACGTAAACAGAATCAACCATAGGATAGGCTTCAATCCACCGATAATAAAACGCAAGGAAAGATTAGAAAGAATGAGTGCGCTAAACGTAAAAAGACCGAGCAATGCATACGTAACAAAATTATTTGCCAGAAAGACGACACATATAAATCCGAAGATAAATAATAGTTTTGCCCTCGGATCCATCTGATGAAGGATGGATTTAGCGGGTACGTAGCGACCAAAGATCATCTTCTCCATCATAGGGCTTCACCTCCGTCCCTGACTCTACGGATGGATGAAGCTAATTCCTCTATCGTTAAACAGGTCTTCGGTAGCTTCTTCCCTGATTTGTGTTCAAATTGATATTGAAACCGAACGACGTCGGGCACGTCCAAACCCATCTCAAACAGTTCATCCGCCGAAGAGAATATCTCTTCAGGACTTCCTTTTCTCTTAAGACGGCCATTCTGCATGATCACAATCTCTTCTGCATAATGAGCAGCGTCTTCCATGCTATGGGTGACGAGAATGGTCGTCAGTCCTTTTTCTTTATGAAGCTCATAGAACATGTCCATGATTTCACGCTGACCCCTTGGATCGAGTCCAGCAGTAGGTTCATCGAGTACAATGACATCAGGGTTCATAGCAAGTACACCTGCAATGGCTACACGTCTCATTTGCCCTCCTGATAAATCAAAAGGGGATTTATTAAGTACTTCCTCTGATAGTCCAACCTTTACGATCAGATTCTTCGCTCTTCTTATCGCTTCTTCTTCTGATACGCCAAAGTTCATTGGTCCGTAACAGATGTCTTTAAGTACGGTTTCTTCAAACAACTGATGCTCAGGAAATTGAAAGACGATGCCTACCTTCTGTCTGACAGGCTTTAAGCTTTTTGCCTTTTGTTTGGCTTTTATTTGATGCTCTCCTACTTGGACAAGGCCCTCTGTAGGCTTTAACAGTCCGTTTAAATGCTGCAGGAGTGTTGATTTCCCTGAACCGGTGTGACCGATCACCGCGAGAAATTGACCTGTTGGGATGGAAAGATTGATATCTTGAATGGCGAGTTTTTCGAATGGAGTGTTGAATGAATATCGGTATTCTACCTGTTGAAATGTGATTTGCATAATTCATCCACCAACTCTTCTTCTGTAAAATATGTTTTTGACAAGGGTATACCTGCTTCTTTAAGGGCCCCAGTTAGCTTTATTGTAAAAGGAGAATCCAGGCCCAGCTTGATTAACTCGTCCTCTAATAAGAAGATTTCTTCCGGGGTTCCTTCCTTAAAGACCATTCCTTGATTTAATACAATCATTCGATCGGCTCTTGTTGCTTCTTCCAAATCATGGGTAATGGAGATCACTGTCAGGTTTTCTTCGTCTTTCAACTTGCGTACTGTTTCAAGAACTTCTTTTCTTCCTTTGGGATCAAGCATCGATGTCGCTTCATCTAAGATGATGATCGATGGCTGAAGAGCTACGACCCCGGCAATTGCTACACGCTGCTTTTGACCACCTGATAAATGGTGCGGCTCTTGATTAAGAAAATTCTCCATATGGACACTTTTTAAAGCATCATTGACTCGCTGTACCATTGATTCATAAGGTACCCCATGGTTTTCTAACCCAAAAGCCACATCATCTTCTACTGTAGCACCAACAAATTGATTATCGGGATTCTGAAAGACCATACCCAGCTTTGAACGGATTTCCCAAATAGAGCTCTCCTCAAGAACGATACCGTCCACCGTTACCTTCCCCTTTTCAGGAAAATGAAGCCCATTCAACATTTTGGCAAGAGTCGACTTACCGGATCCGTTATGACCGACAATCGCTAACCATTCACCTTGATTGACAGTCAGGCTAATGCCTTTAAGGGCGTAGGTATTCTGATCAGGGTATCTGAAATGTACATCGTCTACTTGAATGATTTCTTTCAATTTTTGCAACCTCCTCTACGCTCTTCATACTCAGCTCTGCTAAAAAATCTCTGCATATAAAAAAAAGCCTGCACCCCGACCAAAGAAAAGAGAACTTTTCTTGTTCAACCATTGAACAGCTTCTATGAAAATAGAAGTTGGAAGGGGTGCACGAGCTAGACGAGTCAGCCGGAGCTGCTCATCGTAACGCTCTGCTTTTCATCAACATGCACTTATACAAAAAGGGCAAAGAAGCAGTTAAGGATTAACTGTCCTGCCCTTAATGTTAGAAGTCACGAATTATTAAACTAATTCGATGATTGCCATTGGAGCACCGTCACCACGGCGAGGACCAACCTTCATAATGCGAGTATATCCGCCTTGACGCTCTGTGTAACGAGGAGCGATGTCAGAGAATAACTTTTGTAGAGCATCTTGGTTGTTTTCAGCGTTTGCAACTTCTTTACGAATGAATGCACCAGCTTGACGACGCGCGTGAATGTCACCACGTTTACCTAAAGTGATCATTTTTTCCACAACTGAACGAAGCTCTTTCGCACGAGTTTCAGTTGTTTCGATGCGCTCGTTAATGATTAGGTCTGTAGCTAAATCACGTAGCATCGCTTTACGTTGAGCACTGGTACGTCCTAACTTTCTGTAAGCCATTAAGGGTTCCCTCCTTTGTTGAATCTATATATGAAAGAAGATGTTATCAGTCGTCTTTACGTAAGCCAAGTCCAAGGTCTTCAAGTTTAACTTTAACCTCTTCAAGTGATTTACGTCCTAAGTTACGCACTTTCATCATATCTTCTTCTGTCTTGTTAGCAAGCTCTTGAACAGTATTGATTCCAGCACGCTTCAGGCAGTTATAAGAACGAACAGAAAGATCTAATTCTTCGATCGTCATCTCAAGAACTTTCTCTTTTTGGTCTTCTTCTTTTTCTACCATGATTTCAGCATTCTGCGCTTCATCTGTAAGGCCAACGAAAATATTTAAGTGTTCTGTTAGAATCTTAGCACCTAAAGAAATCGCTTCTTTTGGTCCAATACTTCCATCAGTCCATACATCAAGAGAAAGTTTATCGTAGTTAGTCATTTGACCAACACGAGTATTTTCTATTTGATAGTTAACGCGTGAAACTGGAGTGTAAATAGAATCGATTGGGATCACGCCAATAGGAAGATCCTCACGTTTGTTCTGGTCTGCTGGTCTGTATCCACGTCCACGTGATGCGCTTAAACGCACACGGAAGTGTCCACTCTTAGATAATGTTGCGATGTGTAAATCAGGATTTAACACTTCTACATCACTATCATGAGTAATATCAGCAGCCGTTACAACTCCTTCGCCCTGTACATCAATTTCTAGCGTTTTTTCTTCATCAGAGTAGATCTTTAACGCTAACTTCTTGATATTCAAAATGATGGATGTGACATCCTCTACGACGCCTTCAATTGTTGAAAACTCATGCAGTACTCCATCTATTTGAATAGATGTGACAGCAGCACCTGGGAGTGACGATAGTAGGATACGACGTAAGGAGTTACCCAAAGTTGTACCATATCCACGCTCAAGTGGTTCTACGACGAACTTTCCATATGTGGCATCATCGCTGATCTCAACCGTTTCAATTTTTGGCTTTTCAATTTCGATCATTAATATTTACCCTCCTTCAAAACGTCGAAACTCCGGGCTAAATAAGTTAAAGTCCGAAATTCCCCATGTTTACGTTCCCTATTGTGCACCAACAACTGGTTACTTTTCTGAATGAACGTATCTTGTATCATATCCCATTATAGACAACGATACAAAATTTATACAGAAAAATTAAACGCGGCGACGTTTTGGTGGACGGCATCCATTATGAGGAACTGGAGTAACGTCTCTGATTGCAGTAACTTCTAGACCTGCTGCTTGAAGAGCACGGATAGCTGCTTCACGACCAGCACCAGGACCTTTAACTGTTACTTCAAGAGTTTTTAAACCATGTTCTTGAGAAGCTTTCGCTGCAGTTTCAGCTGCCATTTGCGCTGCGAATGGAGTGGATTTACGAGAACCTCTGAATCCTAGTGAACCTGCACTTGACCAAGCAACAGCATTTCCGTGAACATCAGTAATAGTTACGATTGTGTTATTGAATGTAGAACGAATGTGTGCAATACCAGCTTCGATATTCTTTTTCACACGACGTTTACGAGTGTTTGTTTTACGTGCCATACTAAGAAGTAACCTCCTTTACCTATTATTTTTTCTTGTTAGCTACAGTCTTACGAGGACCTTTACGTGTACGAGCATTGTTCTTCGTATGTTGTCCACGAACAGGTAGTCCACGACGGTGACGAAGACCGCGGTATGAACCGATTTCCATAAGACGTTTGATGTTTAGTGATACTTCACGACGAAGATCACCTTCTACTTTTAATTTATCAACGATATCACGAATCTTTCCTAGTTCGTCGTCAGTTAGATCGCGAACGCGAGTATCCTCAGATACACCAGCTTCAGATAAGATTTTCGCTGCAGTATTTTTACCAATACCGTAGATGTATGTTAATGAAATGACAACACGTTTGTCACGTGGAATGTCTACACCAGCAATACGTGCCATAGTGATAGCGCACCTCCTTTAAGATTAGCCTTGTTTTTGTTTGTGTTTAGGGTTTTCACAGATAACCATGACTTTACCTTTTCTACGAATAACTTTACATTTTTCGCAGATTGGTTTAACAGATGGTCTAACTTTCATCTTATTCTAACCTCCTTAATAGTACGGAGTGCAATAGATTATTTATAACGATAAGTGATTCTACCACGAGTTAAGTCATACGGTGATAATTCTACTGTTACCTTGTCACCAGGTAGGATACGAATGAAATGCATACGGATCTTTCCTGAAACATGTGCCAGTACTGTATGACCATTTTCTAATTCTACCTTAAACATCGCATTGGGCAAAGTCTCCGCGACCTTACCTTCAACTTCAATTACATCATCCTTAGCCATCGAACATGTCTCCCTTCTTCTCATCATTTAAAACTTCGTTAACAAACTTTGAAACAGCATAACGCAGTTTACCGTTCGTAACTCTTCCTGTTTCTATAATACTGTTTTGAACTTCTGGAGAAACATAGTCACACAAGTGAAGATGAGCGATGTTCTTTCGCTTGGCGCGATCAAACTTTCTTCGATCTCCATCTGCTATGAGTACAAAACGTTCATCCAATTGCTGAACAACGACCGAGTAGCTTCCTGTTTCTCTCCCTTTAAGGGTTTGAACAATCTGGCCTATCCTCGGAATCGTCGAATCTGACTCGATCAATCCAATCACCTTCACTTAGGCTTTCGTCAATATCTCATAGCCGTCTTCAGTAATTGCAATGGTGTGTTCAAAGTGAGCACACATTTTATCATCTACTGTGACGACTGTCCAGTTATCTGATAACGTTCTAACATATCGACTTCCTGCATTAACCATTGGTTCAATAGCCAGTACCATGCCAGGCTTTAAACGAGGACCTTTGTTGGGTGGTCCATAATGAGGAATTTGCGGATCCTCATGTAAGTCTTGACCAACTCCGTGCCCCACATACTCTCTAACGATAGAAAAGCCATTAGCCTCAACAAATGTTTGTATACTATGAGAGATATTCGACAGACGCTCGCCTGGTTTAGCTTCCTTAAGTCCCAGAAATAACGATTCTTCCGTAACATCCAGAAGCTTCTGGGTTTCATCATCTATTGTTCCAACTGGATATGTCCAAGCTGAGTCACCGTGATAACCGTTATACTTAGCACCGATATCGATGCTGATTATATCGCCATCCTTTAAAACCCGATCGCCCGGAATTCCATGAACCAACTCATTGTTGACGGAAGCACAGATGCTGCCACGAAACCCATTATACCCTTTAAAAGATGGAATTGCATCATGTTTACGAATGAATTTTTCAGCAATTGCATCCAATTCCTTCGTCGATATTCCCGGAGAAATATGCTTTTGCAATTCCGCATGAGTTAATGCCACAATCTTTCCAGCTTGCCGCATAATCTCAATCTCTCTCGGAGTTTTAGAAATGATCATTATGAAAGGCCTCCAAGTAGTTCATCAATGTCATCAAACACTCTATGGATGTCTTGTTGACCGTCAATGTTTTTCAGATAGCCTTTATCTTCGTAGTAAGCCAATAGTGGTTGGGTTTGTTTGATGTTTACGTCTAAACGGTTTTGAACCGTTTCTTCGTTATCATCTGCGCGTTGATATAACTCGCCGCCGCAGCGATCACAAACGCCCTCTTCTGTTGGCGGATTAAAGACAAGATGATAAGTAGCGCCGCACTCTTTACAGATCCTGCGACCTGTCAAGCGCTCCATCAGGATGTCCTTATCTACATTTATATTAATGACGTAATTCATTTTTTTACCAAGATCAGCCAGGATGTTTTCAAGTGCTTCTGCCTGAGCAACCGTTCTTGGAAACCCATCCAGTAAGAAGCCTTTTTCACAGTCCTCTTTGCTTAAACGTTCACGAACGATACCGATTGTTACTTCATCAGGAACAAGGTCGCCATTATCCATGAATGATTTAGCCTTCAAGCCTAGTTCGGTACCCTCTTTAATAGCTGCACGGAACATATCGCCAGTAGATATATGGGGGATACCATATTTATCTACGATCTTTTCAGCTTGAGTGCCTTTTCCTGCGCCTGGTAAGCCCATAAGAACTATATTCACTCTCGAACTCCCCCTAATTGTCTATAAAATGGCTTCAGGAACAATACGTTCCCGAAAACCCTCTTATTTAATAAATCCTTTGTAGTGACGTTTCACTAACTGCGCTTCCAGTTGCTTCATTGTCTCAAGTGCAACCCCTACTACGATGAGTAAGCTTGTTCCACCGATTTGAGCTGCAGGAGGTAATCCCGCAAAGTTAATGAAGAAAACAGGAAGAATAGAGATGACAGCTAAGAAGATTGCCCCAACAAATGTTAGACGATACAGAACGCGAGTGAGATACTCTTGTGTGGTTTTACCTGGACGAATACCAGGGATATATCCACCTTGCTTCTTCAAGTTTTCAGCCATTTGTTCTGGATTCACTTGAATGAAAGCATAGAAATACGTAAAGGCAACGATCAGAGCTACATAGATGATCATACCAACTGGTTTAGTGTAATCAAAGATGTACTGAATAGTACTTGTCACATCATTTTCTCCGAAGAAAGATGAAATGGTCTGTGGTGTGATTATGAAAGATATCGCAAAGATAACTGGAATAACACCCGCAGCATTTACCTTTAACGGTAGATGTGTTGATTGTCCACCAACCGGACTACGCCCCACTAAACGTTTTGCATATTGAATCGGAATTTTACGAAGTGCTTGTTGAATAAACACGACACCAACAACGATTGCAATAACTGCTAAAACAAGAAGTGCAAGAACCACAATTCGAAGGAAGAGCTGTTCGCCTGCCCCTTCAATTTGTTGAGCATAGATTTGGTTTACTGTGTTAGGGATAGCAGCAACGATACCTGCAAAGATCAGGATCGAAATACCATTCCCTACACCTTTAGCTGTGATTTGTTCACCTAACCACATAAGAAAAGCCGTACCAGCTGTTAGAACTAACGCTATTAGTAGGTACGTACTAACTCCTGGGCTTTGGATAAGCATTCCACCATATATTCTATTGAAACCATAGGACATACCTAAAGCTTGGATAAATCCGAGAACGATGGTGAAATAACGTGTGAACTGAGCTAATTTTCGGCGTCCGACTTCACCTTGCTTAGACCACTCTGTAAACTTCGGAACAACATCCATTTGCAGGAGTTGTACGATGATAGAAGCGGTAATGTAAGGCATAATTCCCATCGCAAAGATGGAGAAGTTTTGCAGTGCACCGCCACCAAATGTATTCAGGAATCCGAGAATCCCTGCCTGGTCTTGCATTTTCAATACATTAGCGTCTACGTTTGGCACCGGAATGAAGGTACCAAGACGGAAGACTATTAACATTAGAAGGGTGAAAATAATTTTATTTCTTATATCACCCACGCGCATAAAATTGGAGATAGTTTGAAACATTAGATCACCTCGGATGTACCGCCAGCAGCTTCGATAGCTTCTTTAGCAGTGGTTGAGAATTTTTGTGCTTTTACTGTAAGCTTTTTCTCGATTGAACCTTTACCAAGAATCTTAATTCCCGCTTTTTCGTTACTCACTACGCCAGTTTCTACAAGTAGAGCTGGAGTAACTTCTGTACCATCTTCGAAGCGATTCAATGCGTCAAGGTTGACGATTGCATATTCTTTACGATTGATGTTCGTGAATCCACGTTTAGGTAGACGTTGGAATAATGGTGTTTGACCACCCTCAAAGCCAGGACGAGTTCCGCCACCTGAACGAGCGTTTTGTCCTTTATGACCTTTACCAGAAGTCTTTCCATTACCTGAACCAATACCACGTCCTACACGATTGCGGACCTTACGTGAACCTTCTGTAGGCTTTAACTCATGTAATTTCATGTCGGCACCTCCTTTTTTTCGAAAGAAATCGATTATTTTTCTGTAACCGTTACAAGGTGAGCAACTTTGTTGATCATACCGCGGATAGCAGCATTATCTTGTTGTTCAACTGTTTGATGCATTTTGCGAAGTCCTAAAGCTTCAACAGTTTTACGTTGATCTTGTGGACGTCCAATTGTACTGCGAGTGAGGGTAATTTCTAGTTTGTTAGCCATCGTTATCCCTCCCTTATCCTAATATCTCTTCTACTGATTTACCACGTAATTTTGCAACGTCTTCAGCACGCTTTAATTGTTTTAAACCTTCGATAGTAGCGCGAACCATGTTAATTGGAGTGTTAGATCCTAAAGATTTAGATAGGATATCTTGAACACCAGCTAATTCAAGTACGGCACGAACAGGTCCACCAGCAATAATTCCTGTACCCGCAGAAGCAGGTTTGATCAGAATTTGACCAGCACCAAATCGTCCAGTTACTAGGTGAGGTGTTGTACCATCAACCATAGGAACTTCAATTAGATTTTTCTTCGCATCTTCAATCGCTTTACGGATTGCATCAGGTACTTCCTGAGCTTTACCAGTTCCGAAACCAACGTGACCGTTTTTGTCGCCTACTACTACAAGAGCAGCGAAACGGAAACGACGTCCACCTTTAACAACTTTCGCAACACGATTGATTGTAACTACGCGTTCTTCAAATTCTAGTTTACTTGGATCAATACGACGCATCTGGATTGTCCCTCCTTTTTTTATTAAAATTCTAAGCCGTTTTCACGAGCTGCTTCAGCTAAAGCTTTGATACGGCCATGATATAAATATCCTCCACGGTCAAATACCACGGATTTCATTCCTTTATCTACTGCACGTTTCGCTACTAGTTCTCCAACTTTTGCTGCTGCATCGATAGTAGCAGCTGAGTCTAGATCGAAATCTTTATCTTGAGAAGATGCACTTGCTAGAGTAACACCGTTCACGTCATCGATAAGTTGAGCGTAGATATTTTTGTTAGAACGGAAAACGTTCAAACGAGGACGAGTTTCAGTTCCAGTAATTTTTGAACGGACACGAGCATGTCTCTTCTTACGTGTTTTGTTCTTATCTGGCTTAGTAATCACCTACGGTCACTCCTTTCTTTTGCCTACGCGGCATTATTTACCTGTTTTACCTTCTTTACGACGAACATATTCACCTTCGTAGCGAATACCTTTTCCTTTGTAAGGCTCAGGAGAGCGTACAGCACGAATGTTTGCAGCTAATGCTCCAACACGTTCTTTATCGATACCTTTGATAGATATCTTTGTGTTTGCCGGTACTTCGATCTCGATACCTTGTTCTGGTTCGATCTCAACTGGGTGAGAGTAACCAACGTTAAGTACAAGCTTAGTACCTTGTTTTTGAGCACGGTAACCTACACCGACAAGCTCAAGATTTCTTTGGAATCCTTTAGATACACCTTCAACCATGTTCGCGATTAGGGCACGAGTTGTACCGTGTAACGCGCGGTGTTCTTTTGCATCAGAAGGGCGAGTAACTGTTGCTACGTTTCCTTCTAATTCTACTTTAATATCAGAATTGAATGTACGAGAAAGTTCCCCTTTAGGTCCTTTTACAGTTACAGTGTTATCTTCACCTACTGTTAGAGTAACGTCAGATGGAATTTCGATTGGTAGTTTTCCTACACGTGACATCCTGTTGCACCTCCATTCATATAAAAAATATTACCAAACGTAAGCTAGTACTTCTCCGCCTACTTGTTGAGCACGAGCTTCTTTATCAGTTAAAACACCTGTAGAAGTAGAAACAAGTGCGATACCTAAACCGTTTAATACTCTAGGTACTTCTGTAGATTTCGCATATACACGTAAACCAGGTTTAGAGATACGCTTTAATCCAGTAATTACACGTTCGTTGTTTGCTCCATATTTTAAGAAAATGCGGATAACACCTTGCTTGTTATCTTCTACATATTCTACGTCACGTACGAAACCTTCACGTTTAAGGATTTCTGCAATTTCTTTCTTGATGTTAGAAGCAGGAACTTCTAATCTTTCGTGACGAACCATGTTCGCATTACGGATGCGAGTAAGCAAATCTGCAATTGGATCTGTCATTGTCATAATAATTTACCTCCTTCCCAATATAGGGTATTACCAACTAGCTTTCTTAACGCCAGGAATCTGACCCTTGTATGCAAGTTCACGGAAACAAATACGGCAAAGCTTGAATTTACGGATAACTGAATGAGGACGTCCGCAACGTTCGCAACGTGTGTACGCTTGAACATTATGCTTTGGCGTGCGTTTTTGTTTCGCAATCATAGATTTTTTAGCCACATTTTCGCCTCCCTTATATAGCGATTACTTTTGGAATGGCATTCCGATTTGTGTCAATAATTCACGAGCTTCTTCGTCTGTGTTCGCAGTTGTTACGATTACGATATCCATACCACGTACTTTAGACACTTTATCATAGTCAATCTCAGGGAAAATCAATTGCTCTTTAACTCCTAATGTGTAGTTACCGCGACCGTCGAATGCTTTTTTAGAAACACCACGGAAGTCACGTACACGTGGAAGTGAAACAGAAATTAATTTATCTAAGAATTGGTACATACGCTCTCCGCGAAGAGTAACTTTTGCACCGATAGGCATACCTTCACGAAGACGGAAGCCTGCGATAGATTTTTTAGCTTTCGTTACAACTGGCTTTTGACCAGTGATTTGAGTCAACTCATCAACAGCTACATCAAGAGCTTTTGAGTTTTGAACAGCTTCACCGATACCCATGTTGACAACGATCTTTTCAACTTTAGGTACTTCCATTACTGATTTGTAATTGAATTTGCTCACTAGAGCTGGACTGATTTCTTGTTGAAATTTTTCTTTTAGGCGGTTCATTCAGAATACCTCCCTTCTTAATCGTACTATTTATCTAGAACTTCACCTGATTTTTTTGCTACACGTACTTTTTTGCCGTCTTCTGTCTTATAACCTACACGAGTTGGCTCGTTAGATTTCGGATCTAGAAGCATAACATTTGATACATGGATAGATGCTTCTTGGCTGATGATTCCGCCTTGCGGGTTCATCTGTGAAGGCTTAGCGTGTTTTTTCACAACGTTGATTCCTTCAACTAGCACTCGGTCTTTCTTAGGGAATGAAGCAAGAACAACACCTGTTTTGCCTTTATCTTTCCCAGTAATGACCATTACTTTATCGCCTTTTTTTACATGCATTTCATCGCACCTCCTTGAATGGCCCAATGCTAAATATCTATTAAAGAACTTCTGGAGCTAAAGATACAATTTTCATAAAGTTGCTGTCACGTAGTTCGCGAGCAACAGGTCCGAAGATACGAGTTCCACGTGGTCCCTTATCGTCACGGATAATTACACAAGCGTTCTCGTCGAACTTAATGTAAGTACCGTCTTGACGACGTACACCAGATTTAGTACGTACAACAACCGCTTTTACTACGTCACCTTTTTTAACAACGCCACCTGGTGTTGCTTGTTTTACTGTACACACGATAACATCACCGATGTTAGCTGTTTTGCGTCCAGAACCACCAAGCACTTTGATAGTTAATACTTCACGAGCACCAGAGTTGTCAGCAACTTTTAAACGTGATTCTTGTTGAATCATGTAGGTAACCTCCCTTCGGAATATAAAATATCCGAACAAATATATTAGATAATAACTGCTTTTTCAACAACTTCTACTAAACGGAAACGTTTTGTAGCAGATAGTGGACGAGTCTCCATGATACGTACGATATCGCCTACTTTTGCTTCGTTGTTCTCATCATGAGTTTTAAACTTCTTAGAGTACTTAACGCGCTTGCCGTATAGAGAATGCTTTTTATAAGTTTCTACCATAACCGTTACTGTTTTATCCATTTTGTCGGAAACAACACGGCCAGTGTATACCTTACGTTGGTTGCGGTCACTCATTTAAGCAAACCTCCTCTCATTTATCGATTGTTAACCCCGATCTCTCTTTCACGGATTACAGTTTTCATACGAGCGATCCCTTTGCGGACTTCACGGATGCGAGCTGTATTTTCTAATTGCCCAGTCGCAAGTTGGAAGCGAAGGTTAAATAACTCTTCTTTTAGAGTTTTTACTTTTTGTTCAATTTCAGCAGTGGTTAGGTCACGAATTTCATTAGTTTTCATTTGATTCACCACCAATTTCCTCACGTTTTACAAACTTCGTTTTGATTGGAAGTTTGTGTGATGCTAGACGAAGTGCTTCACGAGCTACCTCTTCAGACACACCAGCGATTTCAAACATGATTTTTCCAGGCTTAACTACTGCTACCCAACCTTCTGGAGCACCTTTACCTGAACCCATACGTACTTCTAAAGGTTTTGCAGTGTAAGGTTTATGAGGGAAGATTTTAATCCATACTTTACCGCCACGTTTCATGTAACGAGTCATAGCGATACGAGCTGCCTCGATTTGACGGTTTGTGATCCAAGAAGCTTCAACTGCTTGTAAACCGTATTCACCGAACGCTACCTCTTGACCGCCTTTAGCACGTCCACGCATTTTTCCGCGGTGTTCGCGACGATGTTTAACGCGTTTAGGTAATAACATAATTATTTGCCTCCTTCCTCAGATTTCTTTCTTGTAGGAAGAACTTCTCCACGATAGATCCATACTTTAACGCCAAGCTTACCATAAGTTGTGTCAGCTTCTGCATGAGCATAGTCAATGTCAGCGCGTAGTGTATGAAGTGGAACAGTACCTTCACTGTAATGTTCTGCACGAGCGATATCTGCTCCGCCTAAACGACCAGATACTTGTGTTTTGATTCCTTTTGCTCCAGCACGCATAGCACGTTGGATTGATTGCTTTTGAGCACGACGGAAAGAAACACGGTTTTCTAATTGACGAGCAATGTTTTCTGCCACTAATTTAGCATCAACGTCAGCTCTTTTGATTTCAACGATGTTGATGTGTACACGTTTTGAAGTAAGTTCGTTAAGTGCTTTACGAAGAGCTTCAACTTCTGTACCACCTTTACCGATAACCATACCAGGCTTAGCTGTATGAACAGTAATGTTAATACGATTTGCAGCGCGCTCGATTTCTACTTTAGAAACAGAAGCGTCTACTAAACGTTTTGCAATATATTCACGTACTTTAATGTCTTCGTGTAATAGATTAGCGTAATCTTTATCTGCGTACCATTTAGATTCCCAATCACGGATTATACCGACACGAAGTCCGACCGGATGTACTTTTTGACCCACAGCTTATCCCTCCTTCTTTTCTGATACGACAAGTGTAATGTGACTTGTACGTTTGTTAATTTGACTTGCACGTCCCATCGCACGAGGACGGAAACGTTTAAGTGTTGGTCCTTCATTTACATAAGCCTCAGTTACCACTAGGCTATTAATATCCATGTCAAAGTTGTGCTCTGCGTTCGCAATAGCAGACTTAAGTACTTTTTCGATTACTGGTGAAGCAGCTTTAGGTGTATGCTTTAAGATAGCAACCGCTTCTCCAACTTGCTTACCTCGGATTAGATCAACGACTAAACGTACTTTACGAGGAGCAATACGTACTGTTCTTGCAACAGCTTTTGCTTGCATTAGGATACCCTCCTCTCAATTAGCGTCTTGTTTTCTTATCATCACTTGCATGACCTTTGTAAGTACGAGATGGTGCGAATTCACCAAGCTTGTGTCCTACCATGTCTTCAGTGACGTATACAGGTACATGTTTACGACCATCGTAAACTGCGATAGTGTGACCGATGAATGCTGGGAAGATCGTTGAGCGACGAGACCAAGTTTTAACAACTTGTTTGCCTTCAGTTTCGTTCAATTTCTCAACCTTACTCATTAAATGATCATCAACAAAAGGTCCTTTTTTTAAGCTACGACCCATGTTTGAACCTCCCTTCGTGATTGATCTACGGCTCTTTTCAGGAACCGTAGTACAATCCCGTTATTTTTTGCGACGACGCACAATAAATTTATCAGATTTGTTGTTTTTCTTACGTGTCTTGTATCCAAGAGTAGGTTTACCCCATGGAGACATTGGTGATTTACGTCCGATTGGAGCGCGTCCTTCACCACCACCGTGTGGGTGATCGTTAGGGTTCATTACAGAACCACGAACTGTTGGGCGTTTACCTAACCAACGAGAACGTCCGGCTTTACCAATGTTGATAAGTTCGTGTTGTTCATTTCCAACTTGACCTACAGTAGCACGACAAGCAGAAAGAATCATACGAGTTTCACCAGAGTTAAGACGTACAAGTACATATTTACCTTCTTTACCAAGTACTTGAGCAGATGTTCCAGCAGAACGTACTAACTGGCCACCCTTACCTGGTTTAAGTTCGATATTGTGTACAATTGTACCAACTGGGATGTTGATTAGTGGTAATGCGTTACCCACTTTAATATCTGCTTCAGGTCCAGACATTACTTCCATACCTACTTCGATTGTTTTCGGTGCAAGAATGTAACGTTTTTCCCCATCAGCGTAGTTAATTAGTGCAATGTTTGCTGAGCGGTTTGGATCGTATTCGATCGTAGCAACGCGTCCAGGTATACCATCTTTTTCACGTTTGAAATCGATGATACGGTATTGGCGCTTATGACCGCCACCTTGATGACGAACTGTTAACTTACCTTGGTTGTTACGGCCACCCTTTTTGTGTAGGGGTGCTAAAAGTGACTTTTCCGGAGAATCTGTAGTGATTTCAGCGAAATCAGAACTAGTCATGCCGCGACGACCATTAGAGGTAGGTTTATACTTTTTAATCGCCATGTTTTTCCCTCCTCTTCTTAATTAAAGAATTTTATACTTCAAAGAATTCGATTTCTTTACTATCAGCAGTAAGCTTAACGATTGCTTTACGACGCTTGTTAGTGTAACCAGCGTGTTTACCCATACGTTTGAACTTACCTTTGTAGTTCATGATGTTAACTTTATCTACTTTCACGTCAAAGATTTCTTCAACAGCGTCTTTTACTTGAGTTTTGTTAGCTCTAGTATCAACTTCGAAAGTATACTTTTTCTCAGACATAAGATCAGTTGAAGCCTCTGTAATTACGGGGCGCTTAATGATTTCACGTACATCCATTATGCAAGCACCTCCTCTACTTTTTCAACAGCTGATTTAGTGATCACTAGTTTGTCGTGTCCTAATACATCCAGAACGCTAATTCCATCAGCAGGAACAACAGTTACACCAGGGATGTTACGAGCTGAAAGTGCTACGTTTTCGTCGATGCCATCAGTGATTACTAATGTTTTAGAATCAACAGAAAGACCTTTAAGAACGCTAGCAAATTCTTTTGTTTTAGGAGCATCGAATGATAATGCTTCTAATACTAAGATGTTTTCTTCTACTACTTTAGAAGAAAGTGCAGATTTGATCGCTAAGCGACGAACTTTCTTAGGAAGTTTGTAGCTGTAGCTGCGTGGAACTGGTCCAAATACAGTACCACCACCGCGCCATTGTGGAGAACGGATTGACCCTTGACGAGCACGGCCAGTTCCTTTTTGACGCCAAGGCTTACGCCCACCGCCACGTACTTCAGAACGATTTTTTACTTTGTGATTCCCTTGACGTAAAGAAGCTCTTTGCATCAATACTGCTTCAAACATTACATGTTTGTTTGGTTCGATACCAAAAACAGTGTCATTAAGTTCGATATCACCAACTTTAGAACCGCTTTGGTTAAATAATGCTACTTTCGGCATTCTTGTTTCCTCCTTTCTTGAAAAGTTCTATTAGTTTGCTTTAATAGCTGACTTTACTTTGATCAGTTGTTTCTTAGGTCCAGGTACATTACCTTTAACTAAGATAAGGTTACGATCAGCATCAACTTTTACAATTTCAAGGTTTTGAATTGTAATTTGCTCTCCGCCCATACGTCCAGGTAGTAATTTACCTTTGAATACACGGTTTGGATCAACAGGACCCATTGAACCAGGACGACGGTGATAACGAGAACCATGGGACATAGGTCCGCGAGATTGGTTATGACGCTTGATAGCACCTTGGAATCCTTTACCTTTTGAAACTCCTGTTACATCTACGATTTCGCCTGCCGCGAAAATATCAACTTTGACTTCTTGACCAACTTCGTACTCTTCTACGTTTACACCGCGGATTTCACGGATGAAGCGCTTAGGAGCAGTTTCAGCTTTAGCAACGTGGCCTCTCTCTGGTTTGTTAGAAAGCTTTTCACGTTTGTCTTCAAAACCTACTTGGATAGCTTCGTAGCCATCAACATCGATAGATTTCTTTTGAAGTACCACGTTTTGAGCAGCTTCGATAACAGTTACAGGGATAAGATCACCGTTTTCAGCAAAAACTTGAGTCATACCAATCTTTCTTCCTAAGATTCCTTTGGTCATAAGTCACACCTCCTAATAATTATGGTTTTTATGAATTAAAGTTTGATTTCGATATCTACACCTGATGGTAAGTCTAAACGCATAAGCGCATCAACAGTTTGAGGTGTTGGGTTTACAATGTCGATTAAGCGTTTATGAGTACGCATTTCGAATTGCTCACGAGAATCTTTGTATTTGTGCACAGCACGTAAGATTGTGTAAACAGACTTTTCAGTCGGTAGTGGGATCGGTCCAGAAACCGCCGCACCAGAACGTTTTGCTGTTTCAACAATTTTCTCAGCTGATTGATCAAGAATTCTGTGATCATAAGCCTTTAAACGGATACGAATCTTTTGTTTTGCCATTATTTTCCCTCCTTTATCGCCTATTTTTGAATAGACATTCTCCACAGAAATTTCCCACACACTCGCCATGGCAAAGCGGCCGTGTGTGTCAGCAACCTTCTGTTTCATCGCAGTCAAAGACCAACATTGTCTATTATAACTAAAACACCTAGAAGATGCAACTGTTTCTTGCAAATTCTTTATGTTTTGCATACTTTCTCTATTATACAAACGAACCGTGTTATTTTCAAGGTTATGTGGTATTTTCACAATATTTAATATAACAGTATTAATGGATCAAAGTACTTTAATCCATAGAAAAATATTAACCATTCTTAAATAGCTCTTTGCTATACTATTTCCTCAAGAGTGAGTGCTTGTTGATTTCCGCTCCAATCAACTTAGTTTTTACAATTGCGCTTCGATCCTGAACATATTACACAAGTTAGCACCATTAATATAAGTGATATTTCATTATCGCAGAATATAAGTACTCTATAGAAGAAACTCGTCAAACTTCTATCTTGTTAGTTAAAACACTCTACCAGTATATAGCTATTTAAACACAAAAAAACAGATGGACATGATGTCCATCTGTTTTTGATAGCAATGATTACTCAGTGATTGTAGCTACTACTCCAGCACCTACAGTACGTCCACCCTCACGGATAGAGAACTTAGTACCTTCTTCGATAGCGATTGGAGCGATAAGCTCAACAGTCATTTCGATGTTATCGCCAGGCATAACCATTTCTACACCTTCAGGAAGGTTACAGATACCAGTTACGTCAGTTGTACGGAAGTAGAACTGTGGGCGGTAGTTAGTGAAGAATGGAGTATGACGTCCACCTTCTTCTTTAGAAAGAACATAAACTTCTGCTTTGAACTTTGTGTGTGGAGTGATTGTACCTGGCTTAGCAAGTACTTGTCCACGTTGGATATCTTCACGAGCTACACCACGAAGTAGTGCACCGATGTTGTCTCCAGCTTCAGCATAGTCAAGAAGCTTACGGAACATTTCTACACCTGTTACAGTTGTAGATTTTGGCTCTTCAGAAAGACCGATGATGTCGATAGTGTCTCCAACTTTAACTTGTCCACGCTCAACACGACCAGTAGCAACTGTACCACGACCTGTGATTGAGAATACATCCTCAACAGGCATCATGAATGGCTTTTCAGTGTCACGCTCTGGAGTTGGGATGTAGCTATCTACAGCTTCCATAAGTTCGTAGATTTTTTCTTCCCACTCAGCTTCTCCTTCAAGAGCTTTAAGAGCAGAACCTTTGATTACTGGTACGTCATCGCCAGGGAAATCGTACTCAGAAAGAAGGTCACGTACTTCCATTTCTACTAATTCAAGTAGCTCTTCGTCGTCTACCATGTCACATTTGTTCATGAATACAACTAGGTATGGAACACCTACTTGACGAGAAAGAAGGATGTGCTCACGAGTTTGTGGCATTGGGCCATCAGCAGCAGAAACTACTAGGATCCCACCATCCATTTGTGCTGCACCAGTGATCATGTTTTTAACATAGTCAGCATGTCCTGGGCAGTCAACGTGTGCATAGTGACGAGTATCAGTTTCATACTCAACGTGCGCAGTAGAGATTGTGATTCCACGCTCTCTTTCTTCTGGAGCACCGTCAATTTGGTCATATGCCATTGCAGTTCCACGACCATACTTCTTGTGAAGTGTAGTTGTGATTGCAGCTGTTAGAGTTGTTTTACCATGGTCAACGTGACCGATTGTACCGATATTCGCATGTTGCTTGGAACGATCAAATTTTTCCTTACCCATTTGAAAATCCTCCTTTGATTTTAAAGAAAATAAGTATATTTTGGATGCCTCAGAGATAGCTAAATAACCATCTCTGACACAACAATTGCTTACATTAGTATTTATACTTTATAAAAGGGAATAAATCAATTATTCACCTTTATTTTTTTTGATGATTTCTTCAGAAATCGATTTAGGTACTTCTTCATAGTGATCGAAGTGCATGGAGTATGTTCCACGTCCTTGTGTGTTAGAACGAAGGGATGTTGCATATCCAAACATTTCTGATAGAGGTACGAACGCTTTAACGACTTGAGCGTTACCGCGTGCTTCCATACCTTCTACACGTCCACGACGGGAAGTTACATCACCCATGATATCTCCAAGGTATTCCTCAGGGATAACAACCTCAACCTTCATCATTGGCTCTAAGATTACTGGCTTACATTTAGAAGCAGCATTCTTAAGTGCCATTGAAGCAGCGATTTTAAACGCCATTTCAGAGGAGTCAACATCATGGTATGAACCATCGAATAATCTTGCTTTAACATCAACAAGTGGGAAACCAGCTAAGACACCATTTTCTAAAGCGTCAGATAGACCGGCTTGTACTGCAGGGATGTATTCACGAGGAACAACACCACCGACGATACCGTTCTCGAATTCGAATCCTTTACCTTCTTCGTTAGGTGAGAATTCGATCCAAACGTGTCCGAATTGTCCACGTCCACCAGATTGACGGGCGAACTTACCTTCAACTTTAGCCGTATCACGGAAAGTCTCACGATAAGATACTTGAGGAGCACCTACGTTTGCTTCTACTTTGAATTCACGTTTCATACGGTCAACGATGATATCTAAGTGAAGCTCACCCATACCCGCGATGATAACCTGTCCAGTTTCCTGGTCAGTATGCGCACGGAATGTTGGATCTTCCTCTTGAAGTTTTTGTAGAGCAGTAGTCATTTTATCTTGGTCAGCCTTTGATTTAGGCTCAACAGATAGAGAGATAACCGGCTCTGGGAATACCATTGATTCTAGAATCACAAGACTCTTTTCATCACATAGTGTATCTCCAGTACTTGTATCTTTCAGTCCAACTGCTGCTGCAATGTCTCCAGCGTAAACAGTAGAGATTTCTTCACGGGAGTTAGCGTGCATTTGCAGGATACGTCCTACGCGCTCACGTTTACCTTTAGAAGAGTTTCTTACGTATGAACCAGAATCTAATGTTCCTGAGTACACACGGAAGAATGTTAATTTACCAACATAAGGGTCAGTTGCAACTTTGAACGCTAAAGCAGAGAATGGCGCATCGTCAGCTGATGGACGAGTTACTTCTTCTTCTGTATCAGGAACAAAACCTTTGATATCTTCAACATCTGTTGGCGCTGGAAGATAGTCAATAACTGAGTCAATTAATAATTGAACCCCTTTGTTTTTAAATGCAGATCCACAAACTACCGGGTAGAACTCAACAGTCAGTGTTGCCGCACGGATAGCAGCTTTGATTTCTTCGTTAGAAAGCTCTTCACCTTCTAAGTACTTCATCATAAGCTCTTCATCAAGTTCAGAAACTGCTTCAATTAACTTTCCGCGGTATTCATCAGCTTGATCTTTGTACTCTTCAGGAATGTCACGAGCGTCTGCACGTGTTCCAAGGTCATCTTCATAGAAGTAAGCTTTCATTTCTACTAAGTCGATGATACCTTCGAAATCATCCTCAGCACCGATTGGAAGCTGAATAGGATGCGCATTCGCTTGTAAACGTTCATGAAGTGTCCCAACAGAGTAAAGGAAGTCAGCACCGATTTTGTCCATTTTGTTAACGAACACAACACGGGGAACCCCGTATGTTGTCGCTTGGCGCCAAACAGTTTCAGTTTGAGGCTCAACACCAGATTGAGCATCAAGTACTGCAACTGCACCATCAAGTACACGCAATGAACGCTCAACTTCAACAGTGAAGTCTACGTGTCCCGGTGTATCGATGATGTTAATACGATGACCTTTCCATTGAGCTGTTGTCGCAGCAGAAGTGATAGTGATACCACGCTCCTGCTCTTGCTCCATCCAGTCCATTTGAGAAGCACCTTCGTGAGTTTCTCCAATTTTATGGATACGACCTGTATAAAATAGGATACGCTCAGTTGCAGTTGTTTTACCAGCATCGATGTGAGCCATGATACCGATATTACGAGTGTTTTCTAAGGAGAACTCTCTAGGCATGCGGTCTTTCTCCTTCCTTATATGAGAATGATTTGTTTGTTTAAAATCAGATTACCAACGATAGTGAGCAAACGCTTTGTTCGCTTCAGCCATCTTGTGTGTATCTTCACGCTTCTTAACAGAAGCTCCAGTGTTATTAGCTGCATCAAGGATTTCGTTAGCTAAACGCTCTTCCATTGTCTTCTCACCGCGAAGACGAGAGTAGTTTACTAACCAACGAAGACCTAGTGTAGTACGACGCTCTGGACGCACCTCTACAGGTACTTGATAGTTTGAACCACCAACACGACGAGCTTTAACTTCTAATACCGGCATGATATTTTTAAGAGCTGCATCGAATACTTCCATTGCATCTTTACCTGAACGCTCGCTAATGATATCAAACGCAGCGTATAGTTTCTTTTGAGCTTTACCTCTTTTACCGTCAATCATGATTTTGTTGATTAAACGAGTAACTAATTTTGAATTGTACATTGGATCAGGTAAAACGTCTCTTTTTGCTACAGGACCTTTACGTGGCATGTGATTTCCTCCTTTCAACGAGAAATGAATTTATGATTTTTTTATTATTTTTTTGCTGCTTTAGGGCGCTTAGTTCCGTATTTAGAACGTCCTTGCATACGGCCTTCAACTCCAGCTGTATCAAGCGCACCACGTACGATGTGATAACGTACTCCCGGTAAATCCTTTACACGTCCTCCACGGATAAGAACAACACTGTGCTCTTGAAGGTTATGTCCGATACCAGGAATGTAAGCAGTAACCTCGATTCCATTTGTTAAACGAACACGAGCATATTTACGTAGCGCCGAGTTCGGTTTCTTTGGAGTCATTGTACCAACACGAGTACATACACCACGTTTTTGTGGAGAAGACAAGTTCGTGTGCACTTTCTTAAAGCTGTTATAACCTTTGTTAAGTGCAGGTGACTTTGATTTAGTTGATTTAGACTGACGAGGCTTGCGAACTAATTGGTTAATAGTTGGCATTTTGTTTTCCTCCCTTCTTATTTGGTAAGCCCACACATCCAGGTGGTTCTTTTTTGGGTAAAAGTAAAGTTTTTGCAGATAGCTTCTACAAAAACTATTTTACTGTATAATCGCAACAGCTGCTGCTCCAACATCTATTCCGCACGATTTACCAAGTTTCTTCATAGAATCGACTTTGTTAACCGGTACTTTAAGATCAATAGCGGCCTGAACTACTTTCGCTGTAACTTTGGGATCAGCATCCTCCGCAATAACAACTTCTAGTACATGACCTGTTTTTAGAGCTTTCACTGCTTGCTTTGTTCCTACAATAATTTCTTTAGCCTGCGCTACTTTTTCATAAGACATTCCATATCCTCCAAAGTAACAGGTTATTAATAGGAGCAACCTTGAATATATTATCATCTTAAAATCTCTGTGTCAACATAGATTTAAAAGATTTATAAAAGCTAACTCTTAGAGCTTATGTTTGAGCAATCAAACGCGCCTAAGAGTTAGCCTAAATAGATTACTCGACTGTTACTGTTTCTTCACTAGTATCTTCTGCTAATACCGGCTCTGCCTTGCGGTAACGTTGCATACCTGTACCGGCAGGAACCAATTTACCGATGATAACATTTTCTTTCAATCCAAGTAACTCATCACGTTTTCCTTTAATGGCAGCGTCCGTTAACACACGAGTTGTTTCCTGGAACGATGCTGCTGATAAGAAGGAGTCCGTTTCAAGTGAAGCTTTGGTGATTCCGAGCAGTACAGGACGTCCTGTTGCTGGAAGCTTTCCGCCAAATAGGGCTTTTTCGTTCGCATCTCTGAATTGATGGATGTCCATAAGAGTACCTGGTAGTACCTCAGATTCACCCGCATCAATAACACGAACCTTGCGTAACATTTGACGAACCATAACCTCAACGTGTTTGTCGCCGATTTCAACCCCTTGCATACGGTATACTTTTTGTACCTCACGCAGCAAGTATTCTTGTACAGCTGACACATCACGCACTTTAAGAAGTTCTTTTGGATCGATTGAACCTTCAGTGATTTCCTGACCGCGTACTACTTTATCATTCACAGCGAATTTCAATCGGGCTGTGTAAGGTGCTGTGTAACTTCTCGTTTCCACATCACCTTGAACGGTAATTTCGTACTGACGATCTTTTCCTTCACTGATGGAAGTAATTACACCATCAATTTCAGAAATAACGGCTTGACCTTTAGGATTACGCGCTTCGAAGATCTCTTGGATACGCGGTAAACCTTGAGTGATATCGTCTCCTGCAACCCCACCAGTATGGAACGTACGCATCGTTAACTGTGTACCCGGTTCCCCGATGGATTGAGCAGCGATGATCCCAACAGCTTCCCCTACTTCGACTTTTTGTCCTGTTGCCAAGTTCGTTCCGTAACATTTCTCACAAACACCATGTCTAGTGTTACATGTGAAAGCAGAACGGATCGAAACATGTTCGACACCAGCATCAATGATCGTCTTAGCTAAGTCTTCTGTGATCAGCTGATTTTCTGTGATGATGATTTCATCTGTCTCAGGGTGACGTAATGTTTTACGTGAGTAACGACCAAGCAAACGTTCTTCAAGAGGCTCGATGATTTCTGTACCCTCTTTAATGGATCCTACAAGTAGGCCTCTGTCCGTCCCGCAGTCTTCTTCACGAACGATTACATCCTGGGCCACATCAACAAGACGACGTGTCAGGTAACCTGAGTCAGCTGTTTTCAGTGCTGTATCGGCAAGACCTTTACGGGCACCATGTGTAGAGATAAAGTACTCAAGAACCGTTAAACCTTCACGGAAACTTGATTTGATCGGTAACTCAATGATACGACCAGCCGGGTTGGCCATCAGTCCACGCATACCAGCAAGCTGAGTAAAGTTAGATGCGTTACCACGGGCACCTGAATCACTCATCATGAAGATCGGGTTGCGTTTATCCAGTGTCGCCATTAATTTACCTTGAATAGTATCTTTCGCAGCACTCCAGATTGAGATAACACGATCGTATCTTTCATCTTCTGTAATAAGACCACGTTTAAATTGTTTTAATACGTTGTCTACTTTACTTTGTGCTTCGATTAAGATTTCTTCTTTTTCCGCTAGTACGACGATATCTGCGATACCAACCGTAATACCGGCTTTAGTAGAGTATTTGAATCCTAAGTCTTTCATCTTATCAAGCATACGAGACGTTTCAGTTATAGCAAACTTCTTGAATACTTCCGCAATGATATTCCCTAAGAATCCTTTTTTGAACGGGTTGATTAAATCACGGTTTTGGAATACTTCTTTAACGTCCGTTGACGGATCAACAAAGTAGTTCTCAGGAGTAGCTACTTCCAAGTTCGTTCTTGTTGGTTCGTTAATGAACGGGAATGTATCAGGCAAGATCTCGTTAAAGATTACTTTACCTACCGTTGTTAATAATAATTGTTTATTTTGCTTCTCAGTGAACGTTTTGTTGTTGATTGTGCTGGCATGGATCGCAATACGGGTATGCAAGTGTACATAACCATTTTGATAAGCAAGGATGACTTCATTTGCATCATTGAAGATCATACCTTCACCAACAGCATTTTCACGCTCAAGTGTAAGGTAATAGTTACCTAATACCATATCCTGGGACGGAGTAACAACTGGCTTACCGTCTTTCGGATTAAGAATGTTTTGGGCAGCAAGCATCAGCATGCGTGCTTCAGCTTGTGCTTCAGAAGATAGAGGCACGTGAACCGCCATTTGGTCACCATCAAAATCCGCGTTGTATGCAGTACATACAAGTGGGTGAAGACGGATCGCTCTACCTTCGACAAGAGTTGGTTCAAATGCTTGAATACCAAGTCTGTGAAGAGTAGGTGCACGGTTTAAGAGAACTGGATGTTCTTTAATAACCCCTTCTAATACATCCCATACTTCCGGTTGTACGCGTTCGATCTTGCGTTTTGCACTCTTAATGTTGTGAGCCAATCCTTTTTCAACAAGTTCTTTCATAACAAATGGTTTGAATAACTCAAGAGCCATTTCTTTAGGAAGACCACATTGATACATTTTAAGGTTAGGTCCAACGACGATTACAGAACGACCTGAATAGTCAACACGTTTACCAAGAAGGTTCTGACGGAAACGACCTTGCTTCCCTTTAAGCATGTGTGAAAGGGATTTTAATGGACGGTTACCTGGTCCAGTAACTGGACGTCCGCGACGGCCATTATCAATTAAAGCGTCGACCGCTTCTTGAAGCATACGCTTCTCGTTTTGAACGATGATACTTGGAGCACCAAGGTCCAATAAACGTTTCAAGCGGTTATTACGGTTAATAACACGACGATATAAATCATTTAAGTCAGAAGTTGCAAAGCGTCCACCGTCAAGCTGAACCATCGGGCGAAGCTCTGGAGGAATGACAGGTAGTACATCAAGAATCATCCAATCCGGATCATTTCCTGAGTTTCTGAAAGATTCCACTACTTCTAAACGTTTGATTGCACGGGTACGGCGTTGACCTTGAGCTGTTTTCAGTTCTTCTTTAAGGAAATCAGCTTCTTTATCCAGGTCAATGTCTTGAAGAAGCTTTTTAATCGCTTCAGCTCCCATTGCAGCTTGGAATTTCACTCCGTATTTCTCACGATACGCACGGTACTCTTTCTCAGAAAGAAGTTGCTTTCTTTCCAGAGCCGTGTCACCCGGTTCTGTTACAACATAGGAAGCGAAGTAAATAACTTCTTCCAAAGCGCGGGGAGACATGTCTAAAACAAGTCCCATACGGCTTGGGATTCCTTTGAAGTACCAGATGTGGGATACAGGGGCAGCCAGCTCAATGTGACCCATACGTTCACGACGAACTTTAGCCTTTGTTACTTCAACACCACAGCGGTCACAAACGACGCCTTTATAACGGACGCGTTTATATTTTCCACAGTGACATTCCCAGTCCTTCGTAGGACCGAAGATACGTTCACAGAACAAACCGTCTTTTTCAGGTTTTAATGTACGATAGTTAATCGTTTCAGGTTTTTTAACCTCCCCGAAAGACCACGAACGGATCTTATCGGGGGAAGCTAAACCAATTTTCATATACTCAAAATTATTTACATCTAGCAAGGGGCCTACCTCCCTTTTAATCTACAGGCTCTAACCCTAATTGCTCTAAATTTATTCTTTCGACCCTACTGTCTCGGATTCTTGTGCATTAGATTCAGAGATATTTAGCGTGTCTGCTTGTTGTACTTCTTCTTCATCCTCTAAGTCACGCATTTCAATTTCTTCTTCGTTACTAGAGAGGATCTTAACATCCATACCTAAACTTTGAAGCTCTTTGATCAGAACTTTGAATGATTCCGGAACTCCCGGTTCAGGAACGTTTTCACCTTTGACAATGGCTTCGTATGTTTTCACACGACCCACAACATCATCAGACTTAACCGTCAGAATTTCTTGCAGAGTATAAGCAGCACCATAAGCTTCAAGTGCCCATACCTCCATCTCACCGAAACGCTGTCCACCGAATTGAGCTTTACCACCCAACGGTTGCTGCGTAACAAGTGAATAAGGACCTGTTGAACGTGCGTGAAGTTTGTCATCGACCATGTGTGCAAGTTTGATCATATACATGATTCCCACTGATACACGGTTATCAAACGGTTCACCTGTTCTACCATCATAAAGAACGGTTTTCGCATCACGTGCCATACCGGCTTCTTCGATGGTTGCCCATACGTCTTCTTCACGCGCTCCATCAAATACCGGTGAAGCGACATGTACACCAAGATATCTTGCTGCCATACCTAAGTGAAGTTCAAGCACCTGTCCGATATTCATACGTGATGGTACCCCTAATGGGTTCAACATGATATCGATCGGTGTACCGTCTGGTAAGAACGGCATGTCTTCTTCAGGAAGGATCCTTGAGATAACACCTTTGTTACCGTGACGACCAGCCATTTTGTCCCCTTCAGAAATCTTACGCTTCTGAACGATGTATACACGTACAAGCTGGTTTACACCTGGTGGTAATTCATCGCCGTCTTCACGATTGAAGACTTTGACATCGAGGATGATTCCTCCCCCACCATGTGGTACACGAAGTGATGTATCCCGGACTTCACGAGCTTTCTCACCGAAGATTGCATGTAACAGGCGTTCTTCAGCAGTCAACTCCGTTACACCCTTAGGCGTTACTTTACCGACAAGTAAGTCGCCATCTTTCACTTCAGCACCGATGCGGATGATTCCACGCTCATCAAGATTGCGAAGTGCATCTTCACCAACGTTTGGAATATCACGGGTGATTTCTTCAGGTCCTAATTTCGTATCACGGGACTCAGACTCATATTCTTCAATATGAATTGAAGTATATACATCGTCTTTTACAAGACGCTCACTCATGATGATCGCATCTTCATAGTTGTAACCGTCCCAAGTCATGAATCCAACCATTACGTTACGTCCTAAGGCGAGTTCACCTTTTTCCATTGAAGGACCATCAGCAAGGATTTCTCCTTTAACTACCCGGTCACCTTCACTTACGATCGGACGCTGGTTGTAACATGTACCCTGGTTAGAACGGATGAATTTCTGCATACGATATTTATCGAGGTCACCTTTTACTTCTTGACCGTCGATTTCTTTCACACGACGTACCCAAACTTGTTTCGCTTCAACCTTTTCTACAATACCTTCATATTTACAAATCACAGCTGCACCGGAGTCTTTCGCAGATACGTGTTCCATACCCGTTCCGACAATCGGTGATTCCGGATTCATTAAAGGTACTGCTTGACGCTGCATGTTCGCTCCCATAAGAGCACGGTTAGAGTCATCGTTCTCCAAGAAAGGAATACATGCTGTCGCAGCTGATACTACTTGTTTAGGAGATACATCCATGTAGTCCAGACGTTCACGTTTGATAACCGTGTTTTCACCACGGAAGCGAGCGATGACTTCTTCATCAAGGAATGCTCCGTCATCACCAAGACGCGCGTTTGCTTGTGCCACTACATAGTTATCTTCTTCGTCTGCCGTCAAGTAATCGATACGATCGGTTACTTTCCCTGAATCAGGGTCAACACGACGATACGGCGTTTCGATAAAGCCGAATTTATTCACTTTCGCAAATGAAGAAAGTGAGTTGATCAGTCCGATGTTTGGTCCCTCAGGCGTTTCAATCGGACACATACGACCATAGTGGGAGTAATGTACGTCACGTACTTCGAATCCTGCACGTTCACGCGTTAATCCACCAGGTCCTAAAGCAGAAAGACGACGTTTGTGCGTTAATTCTGCAAGAGGATTCGTTTGATCCATAAATTGAGACAATTGAGAGCTTCCAAAGAACTCTTTAATTGATGCGATTACCGGACGGATGTTAATCAGTTGCTGAGGTGTGATCGTGTTCGTGTCCTGAATGGACATTCTTTCACGAACTACACGCTCCATACGTGATAAACCGATACGGAATTGGTTTTGAAGCAATTCACCTACAGAACGTAAACGACGGTTACCTAAATGGTCAATATCATCCGTTAGTCCTACTCCATGTAATAAGTTAAAGAAGTAAGAAATAGAAGAGATGATATCTGCAGGTGTAATGTACTTAACCTCTTCTTCAACATACGCATTGCTGATGACATTAATCTCAAATTCTCCCTCTTCGTTAGGAGAATAGATTTTGATAGATTGAAGAACGACGTCTTCTTCTAACACGCCACCAGACTGTTGGTAGTTTTTAAACCCGATGCCATTTTCTAAATAAGGAATAACCTTATCCAGAGCGCGACGATCAAGAACCGTGCCTTTCTCCGCCAGAATCTCACCCGTTTCCGGATCTGCTAGAGTTTCTGCTAGAGTTTGACCGAATAAACGGTTCTTAATGTGAAGCTTTTTGTTCATTTTGTAACGTCCAACGTTTGCTAAGTCATAACGCTTAGGATCAAAGAAACGAGAAACGAGTAAACTTTTAGCATTTTCTACTGTAGGAGGCTCTCCTGGACGCAGACGCTCGTAAATCTCGAGCAATGCCTTGTCGATACCTTCCGTGTTGTCTTTCTCGAGCGTGTTACGAATGTACTCATTATCACCGATCAAATCGATGATTTCTTGATCAGAGCCAAACCCAAGGGCACGTAAAAGAACCGTTACCGGTAGTTTGCGAGTTCGATCAATTCGCACATATACAACATCTTTCGCATCTGTTTCATACTCAAGCCAAGCTCCGCGGTTTGGTATAACGGTAGCAGTAAACCCTTTCTTTCCGTTCTTATCTACTTTTCCGCTAAAGTAAACACTAGGTGAACGTACTAGCTGAGATACGATAACGCGCTCAGCACCATTAATGACAAAAGTACCTGTGTCTGTCATTAATGGGAAGTCACCCATAAATACGTCTTGATCTTTCACTTCTCCTGTTTCCTTGTTCACAAGACGGACTTTCACTCTAAGCGGTGCAGAGTAAGTAACATCTCTTTCCTTTGATTCTTCCACCGAGTACTTTGGCTCTCCCAGACTATAGTCAATGAATTCCAAAGAGAGATTACCAGTGAAGTCCTCAATCGGAGAAATGTCACGGAACATTTCTCTTAACCCCTCATCAAGAAACCATTGATACGAGGAAGTTTGAATTTCGATTAAATTCGGTAATTCTAAAACTTCACTGATACGCGCAAAACTTCTGCGTTGGCGGTGTCGTCCATACTGAACTAGTTGACCTGTCAACTGATTCACCCCTCAAATCAAGCGTTTTGGTTGTGTCTATATGCCTTCAAGTAGGAATGCTACTCTACACAAGACAAAAAGAAAAAGGGTTTTAATGATAAAACCTCATTTTCATATGACGAACTATTATTTTATAATCTTTTCCAATTTATCCAATATGTATACATATGGACATAATACCGGAAAATAATATTTTTGCATTTTATAATGTTATCATAGCAGTAATGCTACGTCAACGGATTTCTTTTACCGATTTCAAGATGTAGTATCCCTTTTTTCTAGCGACTATTTCTACATTTGAAAACAGCTCTTCCATTTTATCTATGGCAGACGGAGCACCTTGTTTCTTCTGAATAACGACCCACAATTCACCATTCTCCTTCAGGTAGTCATAACTAGTTTCAAGTATCGAATGAACCGTTTCTTTCCCTGCTCTTATCGGCGGGTTCGTTAAAATGGCCGCAAATTCCGTTTCAACGACATTCGTATATCGGTCACTTTGATAGATGCACACGTTTTGAACTTTATTCCCTCTAGCATTTTCTTTCGCTAAAGACAACGCTCTCTCATTTACATCAATCATATGAACCATACGATCATCATTTTCTTTCGCTAAAGACAAACCGATCGGACCATACCCACAACCGACATCCAGTAACGGACCCGTTACGCCAGGTAATTCAAACGTTTCAATCAAAGCTCTAGAACCAAAGTCAACCTCCTTCTTCGAGAAAACACCTTGATCCGTTTTGAAACGGAACGCATGTCCTCTCAACTCAAAGGTGATCGTTTGGGGGTTACTCTCTACATCAGGGTTATGAGAATAATAGTGATTGGTCATTATATCATCTCCATCCATTCTTACATCACGTCTATTAACCATCATGCCCAAATGGACTGAAGATAACAGACGATAAACATCCATGTTTAAATTCTGTTAGAAGCCAGACAAGAAAAAAGCCCGCCAAATATAGCGAGCTTTTCATCTATACAATCATTACTTAACTTCTACGCCAGCTCCAACTTCTTCAAGTTTAGCTTTAAGTTCTTCAGCTTCCTCTTTAGAAATACCTTCTTTAAGAGCTTTTGGAGTGTTATCAACAACTTCTTTCGCTTCTTTAAGGCCAAGACCTGTGATTTCACGAACAACTTTGATAACTTTGATTTTTTGAGATCCAGCGCTCTCAAGGATTACGTCGAATTCAGTTTTTTCTGCAGCAGCTTCTCCGCCACCAGCAGCTACAGCTACAGGTGCAGCAGCAGTTACTCCGAATTCTTCTTCGATTGCTTTAACTAGATCATTTAATTCAAGAACTGACATTTCTTTAATCGCGTCAATGATTTGCTCTTTACTCATTTTAAATTTCCTCCTTGTAATGTGTGCTTAATTTTTATTTAAACGACTTGCTTTAACTTACGCGCCTTGCTCTTCTTTTTGATCTGCAACGGCTTTTGTTGCCAATGCAAAGTTGCGCATTGGTGCTTGAAGCACGCTGAGTAGCATAGAAAGAAGTCCTTCGCGGCTTGGAAGTTCAGCGATTGCTCTAACATCCTCAACTGAAGTGATTGTTCCTTCGATGACACCCGCTTTGATTTCAAGCGCTTCGTGTTCTTTAGCAAAGCTGTTAAGAATCTTTGCAGGTGCAACTACTTCTTCACTGCTGAACGCGATTGCGTTAGGACCAGTTAAGAATTCGTTTAACCCTTCAAGACCAGCTTCTTCTGCCGCACGACGTACCATAGTGTTTTTGTACACTTTGAAGTCGATGCCAGCTTCACGAAGTTGTTTACGAAGCTCAGTTACTTCGGAAACATCAAGACCACGGTAATCTACAACGATTGTAGATACGCTGTTTTTTAGCTTGTCAGAGATTTCTCCAACGATATGTTTCTTTTGTTCTAGAATGCTGCTCATCATTACACCTCCTGTAGATTGACTGATGAACATTTATACCGTCATCCAATAAAAAATGCCCTTATATCAAGGTAGACATAAGGGCATTGCAAACACGCTATAAGCGGTTATTTTATCGCAATTACCTCGGCAGGGCATTAAGCTCTTAACGAGCACCTACTGTCTACGGTACAAATGTATTCGTTTTTTAACAACAGAACTAATTATAATCACTAGTCCCTAGTAAGTCAATACCAAATTATGCCTTAACTGCGAAAGATGAAGGATCGACTTTAACGCCAGGTCCCATAGTGGAAGTTACAGAAACGTTTTTCATGTAAGTTCCTTTTGCAGCAGCAGGTTTAACTTTAAGCATTGTTTCATACATTGTAGCAAAGTTTTCAACAAGCTTGTCGTTGTCGAATGAAATCTTTCCAACAGGAACGTGAACGTTACCTGATTTGTCAGCACGGTATTCAACTTTACCTGCTTTGATTTCATTAACAGCTTTTGTTACGTCGAAAGTAACTGTTCCAGTTTTAGGGTTTGGCATTAATCCTTTAGGTCCTAATACACGACCAAGTTTACCAACTTCACCCATCATGTCCGGAGTTGCTACGATTACGTCGAACTCGAACCAACCTTGGTTGATTTTGTTGATAAGCTCTGCATCACCTACGAAATCAGCGCCAGCAGCTTCTGCTTCTTTTGCTTTATCGCCTTTAGCGAATACAAGAACTTTTTGAGTTTTACCAGTTCCGTGCGGAAGCACAACTGCTCCACGGATTTGCTGGTCGTTTTTACGAGTATCTACACCTAAGCGGAACGCTACTTCGATCGTCGCGTCAAACTTAGCGAAATTTGTTTTCTTAACTAGTTCGATTGCTTCTTCAACTGAGTAAGCTGTAGTACGATCTACAAGCTTTTGAGCTTCAAGAAACTTTTTACCTTTTTTTGCCATTTTATATTTCCTCCTATATGTGGTTTTAGCGGAATAACCTCCCACGAAATAAGGTTGCGAGTGAAACGTACATTTCATCATCGCAACCTCGTTCAACAGGACCTTTAACGAAGCAGGGATTAGTCTTCGATGACGATACCCATGCTGCGCGCAGTTCCTTCTACCATGCGCATAGCTGATTCAACACTAGCTGCATTTAAGTCAGGCATTTTTGTTTCAGCAATTTCACGTACTTTGTCGCGTTTAAGTGTTGCCACTTTCTTGCTGTTCGGTTCGCCTGAACCAGACTCGATACCAGCTGCTTTTTTAAGTAAAACTGCAGCGGGTGGAGTTTTTGTGATGAATGTAAATGAACGGTCTTCAAATACCGTAATTTCAACAGGAATGATTAAGCCAGCTTGATCTGCTGTACGAGCATTGAATTCCTTACAGAATCCCATGATGTTAACACCTGCTTGACCTAGTGCAGGACCAACTGGTGGAGCTGGATTAGCTTTACCGGCAGGAATCTGCAATTTAACCATTTTGATAACTTTTTTAGCCACGAGACACACCTCCTTAAGTCCGTGATGTGGTTATTGGGTTTTTCACCCTCCCACTCATGTAAAAAATGTCTTTATCAACATAAAGAACGTCTATTAGTTTCAGTATCTCTTTGTGGAGACGCACTGACTTATGAAATAGTACCATTTTTTCAGAATGATTTCAAGTTCTTTTCCATTATAATTTATCAATTTGGGAGAAATCCAGTTCTACCGGGGTATCTCTGCCAAACATATTAACATGGACTTTCACTTTTGCTTTCGCATTATCTATCTCTTCGATTGAGCCAGTGAAGTTAGCAAACGGACCTTCGTTTACTTTTACTGTTTCTCCTAATTCGAAGTCGATCTCTACCTTTTTCTCTGTCATGCCCATTTGCTTCAGAAGGTTTGTTACTTCTTCCGGCAGTAACGGAGTAGGCTTTGATCCGGATCCCGATGAACCGACAAATCCGGTAACTCCAGGTGTATTACGTACAACATACCAGGAATCATCCGTCATGACGATTTCAACAATCACGTAACCAGGGAATACTTTCTTCTTAACGACTTTCTTCTTACCGTTCTTAAAATCTGTTTCTTCTTCTTCAGGTACGATCACGCGGAAGATTTTGTCTTGCATCCCCATCGTTTCTACACGTTTCTCAAGGTTTGCTTTAACCTTATTCTCGTATCCTGAATAAGTATGAACTACATACCAATTCTTCTCCATTTAATAGGACTAAACGTCCGTCCCTCCTCGCTATTTAAGAATACTCTTTTGCCTTTTTCTCCAAATGAAAAAACCCGTAAAAAGATAACGGGCTCTAAGGTCATGTACTCTATTAACATTCATTATACCATGCTTTCACGGTATATATACAACTAATTCTATGTTTCTCTTACTTAGAACCAATGATCAATCGCATAAGTTCTGAGATGCCCAGGTCAATGACAGCAAAGAAAAGGGCAACAAATACAACTGTTGTAATAACGGTAATCGTATAGCGTGTTAACTCTTTACGTTTAGGCCAGCTGACCTTTCTCATTTCTGATGCAACATTGCGAAAGAATTTAAACATCCGTTTGTAACCTCCAACTAATATCAATACGCAAGACTTGGTGCTCCACTATTTTGTTTCTTTGTGTAGGGTGTGAGCATTACATGTATTACAGAATTTCTTTAATTCTAATCGAACTGCTTGATTACGATTACCCGGTACACTATAATTCCTGGAACCACACACCGTACAAGCAAGTATTAATTTAGTAGTCATATATTCCACCTATACTATCCATAGTAAGTCCTATCAAAAATAACACGACCACCAATTTGTGTCAATATGACTTTACATCGTTATTTCGCGAACTTCCAAGTATCGTTCAAGCTTTCTCTTCACTCGCTGCAAGGCATTGTCGATGGATTTCACATGGCGGTTCAGTTCTTCAGAAATCTCCTGATAGGATTGCCCGTCTAAATAAAGAGCTAGGACTTTCCTCTCAAGATCACTTAATAACTGAGCCATCTTGTCTTCCATATTATCGAATTCTTCACGGTTGATAATTAGCGCTTCCGGATCCATTACTTTCGCACCTGAAATAACATCTAAGAGCGTTCGGTCTGACTCATCATCATAAATGGGCTTATCCAATGAAACATAAGAATTCAACGGTATATGCTTCTGTCTCGTGGCGGTCTTAATGGCTGTAATGATTTGTCTTGTGATACAAAGTTCCGCAAACGCTTTAAAAGAAGTCAGCTTGTCCTCTTTATAATCACGGATCGCTTTGTATAATCCAATCATACCCTCTTGGACGATATCTTCCTTATCTGCCCCAATTAAAAAATACGAGCGGGCTTTCGCCCTTACAAAATTACGATATTTCCTGATTAAAAAATCTAACGCTTCGCTGTGACCCTGATGGACGGCTTCTATTATCTCTTCATCATCCATGCCTTCTAATCGATTATCAAATGCTTCTGTCCTGGTGATATTGCTCACACACATCCCCCCGCGCAAAACAATAGATAGAAATATTATACATTACAGAAAATTCAATCGTCAACCTCTCATTGTTCCCCGCGGCGCCATTTTTCGAAAATTTCAGCAATTTCATCTGATAATTGGATCTTGGAAGCGGGCCTTTTATCACTTGAATTCCGTACTTTTCTTTCGATCTTTTTTTCGATGACTTTTACTTCCGTAAGAAGCTCCCTTGCTGATTTACGGAGGGCTCCCTGACCAAAAATCGCCCATTGCTCCGTGAAATCAGAAGTCGCTACATGAATTTGAGTTTTGATATTACTTAACTCTATGGCTAATTTTTCAATGCGTTCATCCGCTGTTTCATTTTCTTTCGTGAAAATGACTTCCACCTTATAATTTCTATATTTACGGGCAATCCCCTGAACGTAATAAGCATCAAACACGACAATGACCCGGTAGCCCGTATATCCTTGATATTCTGCCATTAGTTCTACAAGGCGATCTCTTGCTGCGGCCAAATCTTTATGTTTCAACTCATTCAGCTCTGACCAGGCACCGATTATGTTATAGCCATCCACTAGGAGAATATCCATCTCTCTCTATTCTCCCAACGGGTGGCGTTTACGATAGACCTCATACATTAAAATACTAGCTGCCACCGAAGCGTTTAATGATGTTACATGACCGATCATTGGCAACTGAACAAGGAAATCACATTTATCCCTGAGTATTCGGCTCATCCCCTTACCTTCGCTTCCGATAATTAAGCCGATAGGCAGCGTACCATCCAACTGGCGGAAATCCTGCTTTCCTTTCGCATCGGTTCCTGCCACCCATACACCACGTTCTTTCAGTTCATCAACCGCTCTCGAAAGGTTGGTTACACGTGCAACCGGAATGTGCTCAATGGCGCCCGTGGATGCTTTCGCTACCGTTGACGTAAGCCCTACCGCTCTCCTCTTCGGGATGATGATTCCATGGGCACCTGCAGCATCCGCTGTTCTCATGATCGAACCCAGATTATGAGGATCCTCTAATTCATCCAGGATCAGTATGAATGGATCTTCCCCATTTTTTTCGGCTCTATGAAACAAATCATCGATTTCCGCATACTGATAAGCAGCTACAGAGGCCACGACCCCTTGATGGTTTTCCAGTACCATTTGTTCAATCTTCTTCTTAGGTACGTATTGAACCATCACATTCGATTCTTTAGCAAGTCCAACAATTTGCTGGATGGAGCCTTTCTGAGAACCTTCTGCAATCCAAATCTTATTGATATCCCTTCCTGACTTCAATGCTTCTATAACCGGATTTCTTCCTCCGATAAAATCTTTACTCATTTCTACTCCTCCTTTCCTGCCTGGGCTTGTTCAAATATCATCTTCAACAGTTCCTCTAATCGTTCTGTCCGATTAAGTAAAAACAAATATCCAATAAGCGCCTCAAAAGCAGTGCTGTGTTTATACGTTTGTACATCTGTGTTTTTTGGCGTTGTCCCGGATTTTGCATTCCGGCCACGCTTGACAATCGAAATCTCTTCTTCCGTTAAGACGTCCTGATCGAATAACGTTTTGAGAATTGCCGCTTGAGCTTTAGCAGACACATACTTCGTCGCCGCTCTGTGCAGCTGATTCGGTTTGATCTTTCCTTTTGTTAATAGGAGCTGTCTTACATGCGTTTCATATACAGCATCCCCCATATAAGCCAGCGCAAGTGCATTGATTTGTTTCGCATCGATTTGTTCATTTATCTCGTGAAGCATTAAGATCCTCTTTTCCAGCGAATGCCTTGAGGAGTATCTTCCAGGATGATATTCATCTCTTTTAACGTGTCACGAATTTCATCTGCTAATTGGAAGTTACGATCTTTACGTGCCTGAATGCGTTTTTCGATCAGTTCTTCCACTTCTTCATCCAACAGTTCTGCTTCCTGAAGGCTTAGTCCCAGGACAGAGAAGAAATCTTCGAATTGGCTCAAGAACGCATCAATGACTTCTGTAGCTGTATTCTTCTCCATCAAATAATAATTGGCTTGCCTGGATAATTCGAATAATACGGAAATTCCGTTAGCTGTGTTAAAATCATCATCCATCTCAGAGATGAACTGCACTTTCAACCCAGCGATTTTGTCCAGCCATTCCCGGTTGTTATCCGTTAAGTCTGTACTTGATTCCTTACGGTGCTCCAAGTTCTCATAAGCAGTCTTAATTCTATCTAAAGCGGACTCTGCATTTTGAAGAAGCTCTAAATTGTAGTTGATAGGGTGACGGTAATGAACAGATAGCATAAAGAAACGAAGGACTTGTGGATCCTGTTCTTTAATGATGTCATGAACCAATACAAAATTCCCAAGTGATTTAGACATTTTCTCATTATCAATATTTATATATCCATTGTGCATCCAGTACTTTGCGAATGGCTTACCTGTAAGTGCTTCTGATTGTGCGATTTCATTCTCGTGATGAGGGAAGGTTAAATCCTGGCCCCCGGCGTGAATATCGATGGTATCCCCCAAGTAGCGCTTTGCCATGGCAGAGCACTCAATATGCCAGCCGGGACGGCCTTCACCCCAAGGGCTTTCCCAAGAAATTTCCCCTTCTTTCGCTGCTTTCCATAATACGAAATCAAGAGCATCGTCTTTTTTATCCCCTACGTCTATGCGGGCACCTGCTTTAAGCTCATCGATCGGCTGATGAGAAAGCTTACCGTAGCCATCAAACTTTCTTGTACGATAATAAACGTCGCCTTGTGATTCGTAAGCAAACCCTTTTTCAACAAGAGCAGAGATAAAATCAATGATGGTATCAATATTGTCTGTTACAGTCGGATGAACATCCGCTTTCTTGCATCCAAGTGCTCCGGTATCTTCAAAGTACGCCTGGATAAAGCGCTGGGCAACCGTCGGAACATCCACTCCCAGCTCCTTTGCCGCCCGAATCAATTTATCATCCACATCTGTGAAGTTAGAGACAAATTGAACATCATACCCTCTGTATTCCAAATAGCGTCTCACCGTATCAAAGACAATGGCAGGGCGTGCATTTCCTATATGAATATAGTTATAAACCGTCGGCCCACACACATACATTTTAACTTTACCCTCTTCCAGGGGTTTGAATTCCTCTTTTTTTCTTGTCAATGTGTTATATAAACGAATCGTCAATATGATCGACTCCTTCCTTCATATTCCCTTAATAATGATTTTACCTCGTTCAATTCCATTTCCAGTTGTTTCATACGATCATTCATCGGATCCGGGAGATCACAGTGATTCAGATCCTTCTGTATCTTGATGCCATCCTGAATGACGACCTTCCCGGGAATACCGACGACGGTTGAGTTGGGAGGAACATCTTTTAGCACGACCGATCCAGCCCCTACCTTAGAATTTTCCCCAACTACAATCGATCCTAATACTTTCGCTCCCGTGGCGATAAGGGCATTATCCTGAATCGTAGGGTGCCGCTTCCCTTTTTCTTTGCCTGTTCCACCAAGGGTCACCCCTTGAAAGAGCGTAACATTATCTCCGATTTCACACGTTTCACCAATCACGACTCCCATCCCATGATCAATAAAGAATCGGCGGCCGATCTTTGCCCCCGGGTGAATCTCAACACCGGTGAAAAAGCGGCTTACCTGTGAAATAACGCGAGCGATAAAAAAGAACTTCCTTTTGAAAAAAGCATGGGCAATGCGGTGGGCCCAAATGGCATGAAGACCCGAATACGTAAGGATGACCTCGAGATAATTCCTCGCTGCCGGATCCTGATCAAACACTACTTCTATATCTTCCTTAAATGACTTAAACATTCGGATCCCCTCTCTTCGAAAAAATAAAAGCGCTGGCGGGTTGGTCAGAAAATAAAAAAACGCCCCTGTCAATAAAATGACAGAGACGCTTAGGTAGCGCGGTTCCACTCTGATTGAAAAGAAAAACAACCTTCTCCAACTCAAATCCTGTTAACGGTAGGAAACCGCCTTTACCTACTATATTTCAGTAACGGGCTCAGAGGTGCATTTCAGAATCGGAGGGGCTTAAACCACTTTCAGCCGGTGATGGTTCTCTCTATTAAGCATCCTTTTCTTACTTCTCCTCATCAACGCGATATCATTTATTGTGATACTCTTACTATATTACATAACATCCAAAATGTTAACCTAAAAGAATTTGCAGACGATGTTTAACGGTATCTTTCCCTAAAAGCTCAATCGCATTCGGCAATTCAGGACCGTGAGTCTGACCTGTTACGGCTACACGAATCGGCATAAACAGCTTTTTCCCTTTATGACCAGTCGACTTTTGCACCGCCTTGATAGACGATTTAATTTCTGCCGCTTCATAATTTTCAAGAGCTTCGATTTCATTCAAGAAGGCTTGAAGAACTTCAGGAACCTGCTCTTCTTCCAAGACCGCTTTGGCATCCTCATCATATTCAAGATCTACCTTGAAGAACATTTCAGACAGCTCTACGATTTCAGCACCGAAGCTCATTTGTTCCTGGTATAAAGAGATGACACGACTCGCCCATTCACGCTGCTCGTCTGACATATTCTCATCCAGTTTACCCGCACTGATTAAGTGGGGAAGGGATAGCTCCACAACTTGACTTAAGTCAAGATTCTTCATGTACTGATTGTTCATCCATGTAAGCTTCTGATTATCAAACAGAGCAGAAGAAGTTGATAGACGCTCAGGGTCAAAGATTTCTATAAACTCATCTTTAGAAAATAGCTCTTCTTCTCCTTTTGGAGACCAGCCTAGTAACGCAATAAAGTTGAATAAAGCTTCCGGTAAATAACCTAATGCTTCGTATTGCTCGATGAACTGAATGATACTTTCATCACGCTTACTTAGCTTTTTACGGCTTTCATTAACGATTAATGTCATATGTCCATAGACGGGGGCTTCCCATCCAAGAGCTTCAAAAACCATTAATTGTTTTGGCGTATTGGAAATATGATCTTCCCCACGTAGAACGTGTGAAATTTTCATTAGATAATCATCTACTGCAACGGCAAAGTTATACGTTGGCGTTCCGTCTTTTTTTGCAATGACAAAATCACCGATCCCGTCTGACTCGAAGGCTACATCTTCTTTCACGATATCATTGAAAGAATAGACCTTTCCTGCAGGAACACGGAAACGAATGCTCGGTTGACGGCCCTCTGCTGCTAATCGTTCTTGCTCTTCTTTCGTCAGGTTGCGACATTTCCCGGAGTAGCGGGGCATTTGACCTGATGCTGATTGCGCTTCTCGTTCAGCTTCAAGCTCTTCTTCCGTACAGTAGCACTTATACGCTTGTCCTGTTTCCAGCAGCTCGTTTAGATACTGCTCATAAATATGGTTACGCTCTGATTGGCGATAAGGGCCATAGTCACCAGGCTTATCTACGCTTTCGTCCCAATCGATTCCAAGCCATTGAAGATATTTAAGCTGACTTTCTTCTCCGCCTTCAATATTACGTTTCTTATCCGTGTCTTCAATACGGATGATGAACTTTCCACCTACACTTCGAGCGTATAGATAGTTAAATAAAGCGGTTCTTGCATTACCAATATGTAAATGACCCGTTGGACTTGGAGCATAACGGACGCGTACTTCTTTTGTCATTTGGTTTCCTCCTCTTTGTATTCCTGCATTAAAGTCTCTGACCTATTTTAACACCGTTATGAAAGGGAATAAAGCAAATTTGTCCCCTTACTTCTTTTTGATCAACACTGTTGTTTGCGCTGCGATCCCTTCGCCTCTCCCGGTAAAACCAAGCTGCTCAGAGGTGGTGGCTTTTACGTTCACTTGAGTTATATCTGCTTCTAATAACGTTGCGATGCTTTGTCTCATTGCATCAATATAAGGAGCCATCTTCGGTTTCTGCGCAATGATCGTGCAATCAATATTCCCTAATTCATACCCTTCCTCTTTCACAAGAGCCCACACATGCTCAAGAAGCTTTGCTGAATCTGCATCCTTGAACTCAGGATCTGTGTCTGGGAAATGCTTGCCGATATCCCCTGCAGCAACAGCCCCCAAACATGCATCTGCTACAGCATGTAATAATACATCTGCGTCTGAATGACCTAATAATCCCTTTTCATATGGTATCGTTATACCTCCCATAATAAGAGGTCTCTCTTCTACTAATTTATGAACATCAAAACCTTGTCCGATCCTAAACATGGTTGTCTCCTCCACTCATTTCCTCTTGCTTCTTCAAAATGGCCTCAGCGAAATATAAGTCCTCAGGTGTCGTCAGTTTAATATTGTCATAATCACTCTCAACAACAGCAACCTCAACATCCATTCGTTCCACTAGAGAAGCATCGTCTGTTCCAAGAAAACCATCTTGCTCCGCTTCCCCGTGCGCTCTTTTCAACAATGAAACACGAAAAGCTTGTGGAGTTTGAACCATCCACAAGCTTGAGCGTTCAATCGTTTCCTCGACTTCCCCATCCAGTACTTTTTTAATCGTATCTTTAACAGGAACAGCAGCAATGGCAGCTCCTGTTGATTGGGTTTTTTCTACTAATTGGTGAATCGTGGATTCTTTAATAAATGGTCTTGCTCCGTCATGCACAAGAACAATTTCATGATCAACCTCAAGCAATGCATTGTATACACTATGCTGTCTTTCTTCCCCACCATCTACAAGCTTAACGACCTTTGTAATACCAAAAAGGTCTAATAAACTCTTGAACGCATTCCGCTCAGATGGATGAATCGCTAAATAGATTCCCTGACAATGGAAGTCATGTTCAAAAACGCGCAGTGTATGAATAATGACTGGACAGCTATTCAGCTCGAGGAGCAGTTTGTTCTTGCCCGCTTTCATTCGTTTCCCTTGCCCTGCAGCCGGAATGACAACTTCATATTCCATACGATAACTCCTTTAACACTCGAGTAATACTATTTATTATACCTTACCCAAATAGAGTCAGGGCAATGATTACTTATAAAGCTTTTTCTAATTGTTTGGGCTTGGCAAAGATCATCCGGCCTGCAGAGGTTTGAAGAACAGATGTTACAAGTACATCGATGTACTTGCCGATATAATTGCGTCCTTCTTCTACAACGATCATCGTTCCATCATCGAGATAGGCGATCCCTTGGTTATGTTCTTTCCCGTCTTTGATTACCTGAACCTTCAATTCTTCTCCAGGTAATACAACAGGCTTAACGGCGTTAGCTAAATCATTGATATTCAATACTTGTACACCTTGAAGATCGCATACTTTGTTCAAGTTGAAATCATTCGTGACAACGATCCCATTCGTAAGCTTCGCTAATTTCACCAGCTTCGAATCAACTTCCTGAATTTCATCAAAGTCACCTTCATAAATCTGAACCTCTACAGGTAGCTCCTTTTGAATTCGATTCAGGATATCAAGCCCGCGTCGTCCTCGGTTTCGTTTTAACACGTCTGAAGAATCCGCAATATGCTGAAGCTCTTCCAGCACGAACTGTGGAATCACAACAATTCCTTCTAAGAATCCAGTTTGGCAGATATCTGCGATACGTCCATCGATAATCACACTCGTATCCAGTATCTTCAGGGTTTTCACACCAACCTCATCAGAATCTTCGTCAGTCCCTTTTTTCTTACCCCTATTTGAGGTACCAAACAAACCGACCAGCTCATCCCTTTTCTTAAAGCCAACTTGAAATCCTAAATATCCAAGAAGCAACGTTAATAGAATCGGAACCACTGTGTTGACAATCGGAATCTCCATTTGATTGAAAGGGATCCCAAACAGATACGCAACAAAAAGACCGATAATAAGTCCTAAACTGCCAAATAACAGATCCGTTACTGGAGCTTTTACTAAACTATCTTCAAACCACTTGACGAAATTGACGACATACTCGACTGCCCAAAACGTAAGAATATAAAAGATTATGGCACCAAATATAGCAGTCATATAAGGGTTATTTATTAAAGGAATGTCTGATAAATTTATGACGGTAAATAATTCGGGAAGAAGAAAAATCCCTAGTGTTCCCCCGACGATAAGGAAGCACGCTTGAACGATTCTTTTTAACATTCCCTCACCTCCTCCTATTCATTATAAACAATTTACTATTTTTGAAACGTCTTAGCCCTTGAAAATTTCAAATTTAATAAAATGGAAACCATTTTGATATACTTATCCCATCTTAACTAGCTTCCTTAAGTGAAGGCTAACATGTCTTATAGAGACTGTCAATTTTTTGAAAATGCTTCAATTATACCATATATGGCACATACAGGACCACATACCTATAACTGTCGATCAGCAAACGTTTGTTCTTTGATCAGTTTTAATCCCTCTTTGATTTTCCGTGCCCTGACCTCTCCGATTCCTTCCACGTCATCCAAATCATCCACTGAAGCACTCACTACATGAGGGAGGGTTTCGAACCTTGTTATTAGATTTTCTATGATCACAATCGGTAACCGGGGAATTTTATTCAACACGCGATATCCTCTTGGGTAGATGGCATCATCGTGATGAACATACCCATGATAGCCTAATAGTTTTAATAGGACGTTATCCTCTAATACCTCTGAATGAACAAGCTCCTGAAATTTATAGAGGAGTTCGAACGGCTTTATATTTCTTTCCTGGGAATAATCCCTTATAATGAGCATCGCCTCATCTTCAATATCCGCCAATAGCTCATTCATCTGAAGGCGGATCAACCTGCCTTCAACACCCAACTCGCTTAAATAGGTCAATAACTCGTTTTTTATCCTTAAAACCATCTCGAATCGATGAAGTACTTGCAGCAAGTCGCTTTGTGTCACAAGCTCCTCAAACTCCAGCACTGATAAATTAGAAATGCTCTGATCCAAAACCACCTTATACTTCTCCAATGTTTGAATCGCCTGGTTGGCCTTCGTCAAGATGACAGAGATGTCCTTTAATGCATATCGAAAGTTACCTTGATACAGGGTGATGACGTTCCTCCGTTGAGAGATGGCGATAACAAGGGCATTGGTCTGTCTTGCAACCCGCTCAGCCGTACGGTGTCTCATTCCAGTTTCAGTGGAAGGAACGTACACATCGGGAGCCAGCTGTGCATTGGCCAAAATAATCTTCGTACCCGCTTCATTCAGGATGATGGCCCCATCCATCTTGGCCAGCTCATATAGATAGCTAGGAGAAAAAGCGCAATTGATATGAAATCCGCCGTCCAGTACAGACTTCACCTTATCATTGTAGCCAACAACAATGAGTCCCCCTGTATTGGCTCTCAGCACATTATCAATGCCATCCCTGATCGGGGCACCAGGAGCAACGAATTGTAAAATATCCGACATGGACTTCTCTCTTGCCTTCTTATCTTCCATTTCCTATCCTCCTAAAATAATAGCCAGCGCTTCGTTTATATTTGATACTCCTGTGACCTCTATATCAGAAGGCGGCTGCCACCCACTTATGTTATTTTGGGGAATAATCACACGTTTAAAGCCTAGTTTAGCTGCTTCCTGAACACGTTGCTCAATCCTCGAAACCCTTCTTATTTCACCTGTCAAACCGACTTCTCCAATGATACAATCGTGGGCACTTGACGCTTTATCACGAAAACTCGACGCAATACTCGCTGCTACGGCCAAATCAATCGCCGGTTCATCCAGTTTAACTCCACCTGCCACTTTCAGATAGGCATCCTGCTGCTGCAATAGCATTCCTGCCCGTTTCTCCAATACGGCCATAATGAGTGAAACACGACTATGATCAATCCCTGTTGCCATCCGTCGCGGGTTATTGAAGCTGGTCGGAGTGACAAGGGCTTGTATCTCCACTAGAACAGGTCTTGTACCTTCCATGGAAGCAACGACCGTTGAGCCTGCCGCGCCTTGGGAGCGCTCCTCCAGGAATATCTCAGAAGGATTTGCGACTTCCTCCAAGCCAAGCTCCTTCATTTCAAAAATCCCCATCTCGTTCGTCGACCCAAAGCGATTCTTTACGGCCCTTAAAATACGATACGAATGATGACGCTCCCCTTCAAAATAAAGCACGGTATCAACCATATGCTCCAATAAACGAGGCCCTGCAATTGATCCTTCTTTTGTAACATGCCCTACAATAAAGATGGCGATGCCTTTTGTTTTCCCTATTCTCATTAATTCCGCTGTACATTCCCTTACCTGAGAAACACTGCCTGGAGCAGACGTCACTTCAGGGTGAAAAATCGTTTGAATCGAGTCGATGATGACAAAATCAGGTGAAATCTGTTCAATCGTCTGATGAATCAACTCAAGATTTGTTTCTGCATATATATATAGATCATCGGATTTCACATGTAATCGATCTGCCCGAAGTTTTGTTTGCTTGATGGATTCTTCTCCGGATATATATAAAACCTTCTGCTTTTGATCAGCCAGCTGGGCAGAAACCTGGAGCAATAAAGTAGATTTACCGATTCCCGGATCTCCACCGATCAACACAAGTGATCCCGGAACGACTCCTCCACCCAACACCCGATTCAGCTCTTTTGACTCGGTCAATACTCTTGGTTCTTGCTTTGTTTCGATTGAGATAAGCTTCTCTGCTTTAGTTGGCCCGCTATTTTCAGAATGCATAAACGACCCACGAGGCTTCTTTCCAGTCATCTCAACCTCTTCCACCATCGTGTTCCACTCGTTACATCCTGGACATTTCCCCATCCATTTAGCAGACTCATATCCACATGATGAACATACAAACTTTGTCTTTTTCTTTGCCAATCTATTCTTCTCCTCTTTTACTCTATTTGTACTCTAACCATTCCATATAAATACCCTTTTGGAATGATTGTAACGGTTTTATGTAATGGTTACAAGAAAAGCGCAGGTGGCTTGATCAGGCCAGACAAGCATAAGGCAGCTCGCTGAAAAGGCGGTCTTTGCCTTTTTGGCGAGCTTGACTTATGACCTCGAGGGACTAGCCACCGGAGCTAGACAATCAGAAAATCGCAGGTGGCTTGTTCAGAGGCGACAAGCATAAGACGAGTAAACCGGAAAGGCGCTTTTTGCCTTTTTGGTTAACTTGGCTTATGACCTCGAGCCTCTAGCCAGCGGAGCTAGACAATCAGAAAAGCGCAGCCGGCTTGCTCAGGCCCGACAAGTTGCCCAGGAAAAGCTCTATTATTATAAAAGAGGTACACGAAAAAAAAATACGTGTACCTCTTTTATACCTCTTGTATTAAGTAGTAGTATTAGCTGCTTCTGCTTCTGCTTCTGCTTCTGCTTCTTTTACCTTCACAACAAACTCACTATCTTCTACATCGATTAATATATTCTGTCCTGTCAGTACCTTGCCTCTTAATAGCTCTTCAGACAGTCTATCCTCTACATGTTTTTGAATGGCACGACGCAGTGGACGCGCACCGTATTCAGGATCGAATCCTTCATCTGCAATTTTTTCTTTAGCAGCAACTGAAAGCTCTAAATGAATATCCTGCTCTTTCAAGCGGTTTGTCAATTGGTTGGACATCAAGGTCACAATCTCTTTTAAGTGGTCTTTTTCAAGGGAATGGAACACAATGATTTCATCGATACGGTTAAGGAACTCTGGTCGGAACGCTCGTTTCAGCTCCTCCATTACCTTGCCTTTCATATCCTTATAATCCTGTTTTCCATCTTGAATATTGAACCCAACATATTTATTGCTCTTAAGGGACTGGGCACCAACGTTAGATGTCATAATTAACACCGTGTTTCTAAAGTCTACCGTTCTTCCTTTAGAATCCGTCAATCGACCATCTTCCAAGACTTGCAGAAGAATGTTAAATACATCTGGGTGTGCTTTTTCAATTTCATCCAATAGAACGACGGAATACGGTTTACGGCGAACTTTCTCCGTTAACTGGCCGCCTTCTTCATACCCTACATACCCTGGAGGAGACCCTACTAAACGGGAAGTCGAATGTTTCTCCATGTACTCGGACATATCAATACGAATCATGGCATCCTCGTCACCGAACATAGATTCCGCCAATGCACGGGCAAGCTCTGTTTTCCCCACTCCTGTCGGTCCTAAGAAGATAAAGGAACCAATCGGACGCTTCGGATCTTTCAGCCCCGCTCTTGCACGACGAACTGCTTTCGACACCGCTACGACTGCTTCAGATTGACCGATGACTCTGGAATGGAGGATTTCCTCTAATTTAAGTAAGCGATCCGTTTCCGTTTGAGCAAGCTTAGATACCGGTACTCCTGTCCAGTTCGATACAACTTTCGCAATATCTTCAACGGTCACTTCTGTATTTTCCTGTCCTTGTTTTTCTTTCCATGTGTTCTTCGTTTCATCCAGCTCTTCACGAAGCTTTTGTTCTGAATCTCTTAGAGAAGCTGCTTTTTCAAACTCCTGGCTTTGAACCGCTGCATCCTTCTCTTTGCGGATTTCTTCCAGCTTGGCTTCAAGTTCTTTCAAGTTTGGCGGCGTTGTATAAGAACGTAAACGCACCTTAGAACCAGCTTCATCAATTAAATCAATCGCCTTATCCGGTAAGAAGCGGTCTGAAATGTAACGATCAGAAAGTTTCACTGCCGCATCAATCGCTTCATCTGTAATCGACACGCGGTGATGAGCTTCATAACGATCGCGTAATCCTTTAAGAATCTGAACGGACTCTTCTGCCGTTGGCTCATTGACTTGGATTGGTTGGAACCGGCGCTCTAACGCAGCATCCTTTTCAATATATTTACGGTATTCATCTAATGTCGTTGCACCGATACACTGTAATTCACCCCGAGCAAGAGATGGTTTTAAGATGTTTGACGCATCAATCGCACCTTCAGCCCCACCTGCTCCGATTAATGTGTGAAGCTCATCGATAAACAGGATGATGTTTCCTGCTTGACGGATTTCATCCATTACTTTCTTTAATCGATCCTCGAATTCCCCACGATATTTCGTACCGGCTACCACTGTACCCATATCCAGGGTCATGACGCGTTTGTCCCGAAGAATCTCAGGAACCTCATTGGCAATGATCTGCTGTGCAAGACCCTCTGCAATTGCGGTCTTACCTACACCAGGCTCACCGATCAGCACCGGGTTATTCTTCGTACGTCGACTTAGCACTTCAATGACACGCTGAATTTCTTTGCTTCGTCCTATTACCGGATCTAAACTGCCTTCACGGGCAATCGACGTCAAGTCACGGGCTAAGCTATCAAGGGTAGGCGTATTGGCATTTGCATTTCCTCCACCCTGGTGGTTACTTGAATCATTGCTGCCAAGTAACTGCAATACCTGCTGTCTTGCTTTATTTAAGCTGACTCCAAGATTACCAAGTACACGAGCGGCTACTCCTTCACCTTCACGAATCAACCCTAATAAAATATGTTCCGTTCCTACATATGAGTGACCCAGTTTACGAGCCTCATCCATAGAAAGCTCAATCACTTTCTTCGCTCGGGGTGTATAATGGATCGTTTGAGATTTCTCGGTACCTTTTCCGATCAATCCTTCCACTTCTTTCTGAATCTTTTCAGGGCTCAGTCCCAACGCCGTAAGTGCTTTAGCGGCAATCCCTTCACCTTCGCGGACAAGTCCCAATAAAATATGTTCAGTACCAATATTACTGTGCGACAGACGAATAGCTTCTTCTTGAGCTAATGCTAATACCTTTTGTGCTCTTTCTGTAAATCGACCAAACATCATATTATTTTTCCTCCTCACATGTATCCTTATCTAACTTAATTCGCTCCCGAATCAAAGAAGACCTTCTTATATCTCTTTCATTTGGTCTCAATGGACCTCCAGAATATTGTTGTAAAAATCCAGGTTGGGTTAAAATCATTAGTTCATTCAATATATTCTTAGATATGACTTTGATGTATCCTAAATCTATACCAAGTCTGACATCCGATAAACACTTCGCTGCTTCCTTGGACTCGATAATTCTACTGTACTCCAGCACGCCAAGTGAACGAAAGATCCTATCTTCTAATTGTATGTTAGACGTTTTAACTAATGCGTCCCGTGCCGAGTGTTCTTTGTCAATGATCTGCTTCACAACACTCAATAAATCTTCCACAATATCTTCCTCTGATTTACCAAGTGTCGTTTGATTCGAAATCTGAAAGATATTCCCTAACGCCTCGCTGCCTTCTCCATATATCCCTCTTACCACCAGACCTAATTGGTTAATGGCAGGAATGATACGATTTAATTGCTGAGTCAGAACCAGACCAGGCAAGTGCATCATTACGGAAGCTCTAAGTCCTGTCCCCACATTAGTGGGACAGGTCGTTAAATACCCATGTTTCTCATCAAAAGCAAAATCAAATTCACTTTCAAACCAATCATCAATCTGATTCGCTCTCTGTAAAGCTTCCTTCAATTGCAACCCTGGATATAAACACTGTATTCGAATATGGTCCTCTTCGTTTACCATTATGCTAATATCTTCTTCACTGGATAGAAGGACGGCCCCATAATTCGTGTCTTCAGCTAAGTTAGGACTAATAAGGTGTTTCTCCATCAATACCCTCTTTTGGAGAGGCTGAATCTCACTTGTAGCTAAAAATTCTAATTCTCCTAAATTCTCTGGGTATAAAGAGAGCTTATCCTTCACGCGATCCACGATCTCTTCAGCTTCTTCAGAAGAATATAAAGTGGAAAAACGAAAGTCCGTCATGTTTCTTGCGAGCCGGACCCGTGAACTAAGGACAATATCTGAATTCGGTCCTTCTTCATTCATCCAGGAGCTAACAGCATTTTGTAAAAATTTCTCCAGACTCATCCTTTATCTCCCCCCTCTTTATGGACATCTTTCTCCAGGGAGCGAATTTCGTCTCGTATCTCTGCTGCTTTTTCAAACTCTTCATCCGCAATCATCGTTTGCAGATCCGATTTCAACTGCTGAATCTTTTTCTTGATGTGAATGGCTCCACCCATGCGTTCCGGAACCTTTCCGTGGTGCTCTACATTGCCACTATGAACACGCTTTAAAAGAGGAGTTAGTTCATCTTTAAACGTTTCATAGCAATGAGCACAGCCGAAGCGTCCTACATTAATGAATTGCTGAAAAGTCATTTTACACTTTTCACACTGTAATACCTCTGTCTTTGGAATTTCTGTTTCTTTTGCCTGCTTAAATGCAGGGGCTATATTAAGAAGACCTGCCAATAGGTTGTTCACAGAGAACCCGGAAGAAGAATCAAACATAAACATTTCACCCTTATCCTGAGCGCATTGTTCACACAAATGAACCTCTGTCTTTTCCCCATTTATCACCTTGGTAAAATGAAGGGTTGCAGGTCTTTCATTACACTCTTGACAAACCATCCTACTCACCTCTCAAAACTTACTCATACTTCAATGTATCCAGCATGGCTCTGAGCATTCTTCCCCTCAATACATCCCGTTCAGGTAAATCCACCATGATCACCGAACGGTCCATTACGCTCAGCATAATCTTCGCTTCCCGCTCAGAAATAATATCCTCTTCCACCAATCGAAACACAATATCTGCCGCCGTATTCTGACTGATGGTCTGTGTTATTAAGGCTACTAGCTGGTCAATAAGATGAACTTGATCGTGTGCCTTCACCTTCATGATTCGGATGTAGCCCCCGCCACCTCGTTTACTTTCTACTACATACCCTCGTTCTATCGTAAACCGGGTATTGATCACATAATTAATTTGAGAAGGAACACATTGAAACTTATCAGCGATCTCACTTCTTTTAATCTCGACTATCTCACTTTCATTCAGTTCTAAAACATTCTTCAAATAACGTTCAATGATGTCGGATATGTTCCTCATCAAACCTCCTCCTCATTTTGACTTTGACTATATTTGACTATAATTATACAACCGTGTTTTAAACTTTGCAATTATGAAGTATAACCTTAGAAGTTTTCCTGTTTTAGGAAGGTTTTAAACGTGGAAATGTGAGATTGTTGGATAGAAATAAGAAAATGGGGCATTGAGATTTTATTGGGAAGTGTGGTGGTAAGGGCTGGGAGTTGTTTTTAGGGATGGGATGTTTGGAGGGAGAGCCGATTTGTAATGTGATGGATGAGTGTAGAGGATATTGTGGTGGTGTTGTGATGGATGAAGAGTAAAAATATATTAATTTGGATGGATCGTTTCCTAAAAGTTGTGGCTAGTCGTCGGTGGGGAATATAGAAAATGCTTTTTTTGTATCAAAGCTGGGTTTTTTCAGAGGTGAACTGAGTGTTTATAGTCGTGGATTCGTGGTAATTGCGTCGTTTTCGGATATTATTGCGTCATTTTTTCGTGTTATGCGTCTTTTACCAATCATCACCTAACCTCTCGTATGATTATCAACTAATTAAATTATTTTTTCCAAAGCTTAGCTGTATAGGGGATTGATGGATTGATGTTCAATCTACAATCTTATAAATTCAAACCACAAAAAAGAGTAACTCAATGAGCTACTCTTTTCACATTTGCCTGGCGACGTCCTACTCTCACAGGGGGAGATCCCCCAACTACCATCGGCGCTGAAGAGCTTAACTTCCGTGTTCGGCATGGGAACGGGTGTGACCTCTTCGCCATTATCACCAGACGAATATTCAATTGAAGGGTTGTTCCTTCAAAACTAGATAAAGAATTGATATCAAGAAAGCCGAATACCGACCAATTGTTGTTCATTTAAAAAATGACTCTTTGTGGTTAAGTCCTCGATCGATTAGTATCAGTCAACTCCACATGTCGCCATGCTTCCATCTCTGACCTATCTACCTAGTCATCTTCTAGGGATCTTACTCACATACGTGATGGGAAATCTCATCTCGAGGGGGGCTTCATGCTTAGATGCTTTCAGCACTTATCCCTTCCGCACATAGCTACCCAG
>NZ_VTUY01000019.1 GCF_008364765.1 Bacillus sp. CH30_1T
CGTCGTGGGCGCAGGAAATTTGAGAGGAGCTGTCCTTAGTACGAGAGGACCGGGATGGACGCACCGCTGGTGTACCAGTTGTCTTGCCAAAGGCATCGCTGGGTAGCTATGTGCGGAAGGGATAAGTGCTGAAAGCATCTAAGCATGAAGCCCCCCTCGAGATGAGATTTCCCATCACGTATGTGAGTAAGATCCCTAGAAGATGACTAGGTAGATAGGTCAGAGATGGAAGCATGGCGACATGTGGAGTTGACTGATACTAATCGATCGAGGACTTAACCACAAAGAGTCATTTTTTAAATGAACGATAATTGGTCGGTATTCGGCTTTCTTGACATCAATTCTTTATCTAGTTTTGAAGGAACAACCTTCAATTTAATATTCGTCTGGTGACAATGGCGAAGAGGTCACACCCGTTCCCATGCCGAACACGGAAGTTAAGCTCTTCAGCGCCGATGGTAGTTGGGGGATCTCCCCCTGTGAGAGTAGGACGTCGCCAGGCAAATAGAAAAAGAGCAGCTCATTGAGTTACTCTTTTTTGTTTTTTTATCAGAAAAAATGAAGATCCGTTTTTGTATGCAATCCTGACAGAGTCTAATGTGATAATATCGCAAAAGACGCATAAAATAAAGAATGATGCAATAATCACCTATCAAGACAAATCAATACCTAAACAAACGGTACCTAGCCCCGATAAAACAGGCAAACGTCCAAGTTTGGTCACATTTTTACACAAAATCAACCTATTGTACGATTTTTGAAGCTTCATAGCTATCTATCTGCACATACCACATCCATTACCCAACCACATATAATGATTAACTTTCCATATCCCCAAAATGATTATTACTCATCTATAGCCCAACAATATCTACTCTTCCTTTAAATGAACTTAGACCCACTTCCCCCTAAATCTTAACCATTATCTTTTTTCCATAATCTTTTTTATAGAGACATACACAGACAGGGCGATTGTAACATAAGATAAATTACACTTGATTATTCTGTCAGTTTAAAAGTTTGAAATAATGTATACAATTGTTGGTTTTGAGGCAGAATAGGTTGTATGGAGGTGGAGAGCCCTATGTTAAATCCGGAGCGTAAGGCGGCTTTAGAAGAGTGTATCGTTTGTCACGTTGAAAAGAAGGTTGGAATCCATCTATACACATCGTTTATCTGCACAGAATGTGAGAAAGAAATGGTTCAGACAGAAACAAATGATCCTTTGTATAAAACATTCGTTCAACGATTAAAAAAAGTGAATACTCCTCAAATCTATTCATAACCAGGAAGTACAATTGGTTATGATTTTTTTTGATATTAGTAGGTAAAAAGTTTTCCTTGTTCCCTGGAGCATCGGACAGCTTGGTTATGATACGATATAAGTGGATATTTATTTTGAGGAGATTTAGAGTATGAAACGAGATCAGAGGAGAACCCCTCTTATTGAGGCGATAGAGAATCATCGATCGGCCAAGCCTATCTCTTTTCATGTGCCGGGTCATAAAAACGGGTTATTGATGGATGATCAATCTTTTTATCAATCCGATGTTACAGAATTAAGCGGATTGGATGACTTACATGATCCCCATGAGGCGATTCGTGAAGCGGAGGACTTGCTGACGGATGTATATGAGTCGATGAAGAGTTATTTTTTAGTGAACGGAAGTACAGTAGGGAACATTGCTGCCATTCTTGCTGCATGCTCACCGGGAGATCCCATTTTCGTTCAAAGGAATTGTCATAAGTCTGTATTAAATGGAATCAAGCTTGCTATGGCTGTTCCTATATTAATAGAAACAGAGTGGAACAACGAGGGGACGGCCCTTGGTATGCGTCTCGATGCTATAAAGGAAGCATTGAAGGTATTTCCCCAGGTGAAGGCGTGTGTCCTGACTTATCCGACTTATTATGGGTTCACGTACAATATCGAACAAATTATAGAAGAATTACATACACATGATGTAACGTGTATCGTCGATGAGGCACATGGTGCTCATTTTACATTGGGCAGCCCTTTTCCGGAGTCTGCAATTGAATGGGGAGCGGATATTGTCGTCCATTCGGCTCACAAGATGCTCCCGGCCATGACGATGGGGTCGTATTTACACATCACAAGCTCCAGAGTGAGTGAGCGTAAGGTGAAAGAGTATTTAACTATGCTACAATCAAGTAGTCCATCGTATCCGATTATGGCATCCCTTGACTATGCCAGATCCTATATCGGGACTTTTACACAAGAAGAAAAGGATCAAAACCTGAAAGAGATCAATAAGTTTGTACAAGCATTAGAGGGGGTTCATCCTCAACTCATTGTAAAGCGGACGGATGATCCACTAAAGCTTGTCATTAAGCTTGCGGGAAGGTCAGGGTATACTCTTCAACAGTTATTGGAGTCAGAGGGAATTTATCCGGAGCTTGCTGACCCTGATTATGTACTACTGATTCTCCCATTATTGAAAAAAGATCATTCTTTTCCTTATAATGAAGCGATCAGCCGAATATGTAAGGCTTTAGGGAATGAACCGATAATAGAAAATATAAAGAATCATGAAACAAATCGATCAAATAACCAAGAGTTTTTTACTACTTTGGCATTAAGTTTTGAGGAGATGGAAGAGAAAGCGGAAGCACTCATTTCCATTGATGAAGCAGAAGGAGAAATTTCAGCGGGAATGGTCACACCTTATCCTCCGGGAATTCCTCTTTTGATTCCAGGAGAACGAATTACCTCTCACGCCATTGAGCGTTTAACAGAGTATGTAAAGAATAAGGCAAATATTCAAGGTCATCACCGTTTAGATGAAAATCGTGTGTTTGTGTACCGATAAGCAAGTGGAGGGAAAGACATGTCAAAAGGATTGTTTATTACAGTTGAAGGTCCTGAGGGAGCCGGAAAATCGACGATACTAACGAAAATTTTTAACCGATTATTACAGGAAGGCTTCGATGTCATTCAGACGAGGGAGCCTGGAGGCATTTCGATTGCTGAACAGATTAGAGAAGTGATATTAAATACAAAGAACACGGAAATGGATAAACGGACGGAAGCCCTCTTATATGCTGCAGCGAGACGACAGCATTTGGTGGAAAAAGTAATTCCCGCACTTGCAGAAGGGAAGATTGTAATTTGTGATCGTTTTATTGACAGTTCCCTTGCTTATCAAGGGAATGCCCGTGGAATCGGTATGGAAGAGGTCATGAATATCAATCAATTTGCGATTGAGGATAAGATGCCGGATCTAACGCTATATTTTGATATCGACCCCGAAGAAGGGTTAAAGAGAATTGCGAAACATAATGGAAGAGAAGTGAACAGGTTAGATCTGGAATCGGTTGATTTCCATACCCGCGTCAGGGAAGGGTATCAGAAGTTAATGAAACAATATCCTGATCGTATTCAAGTCATCGATGCCAGCCGGAGCAAAGAAGCTGTATTTGCTGACGCATATGGTGTCGTGAAGGATTACTTAAACAAGTAAGTTTAGTGAAAATAAAAAGGCGGACTTCTAAGCAAAAATTGGTGCTAAGAAGTCCGTCTCTTTTTTAGATGAAACATGTATGTAGATCCTGTTCAATGATATAATAGAAGGAAGTAAATGGCTTTAAAACGGAGGAATTGATTAATGAAGGTAATTATGGCAGTTGTACAGGATAAAGATAGTAATCGTTTGTCTAATGCCCTGATGGAACATAATTTTCGTTCAACAAAATTAGCGAGTACAGGCGGGTTTTTGAAGTCCGGGAATACCACGTTCATTATTGGTACAGAAGATATTCGTGTAGATAAAGCCTTACAGGTTATTAAAGAAAACTGTCAGTCACGGGATCAGATGGTGGCTCCTGTTTCGCCCATGGGTGGGAATGCCGATTCATATGTGCCTTACCCTGTTGAAGTAGCCGTTGGCGGAGCGACCGTATTCGTTCTTCCTGTAGAGCAATTCCATCAGTTTTAAAGTGAGGTTTAACCTATGAAAATTAACCAGGAGCATCGGGTTTCCTTAGATAAAGTAACGAAAGACCAGAAATCTATTGGAACAGGTCAAGTTAAATTCGGGCAGCTTGTTCATAAGCACGATCAGAAAATGCAGATGGAACAGCTCAGTAAACTGCTCGTTACAATAGAGGATGCCGGTAGTCGTTTAGCCAAATCAAGATCATTTAAAGATCTTGCAAAATATAAAACATTGGTCAAAAAATTTGTGCGTGAGGCCGTAGATTTCGGGATGGATTTGAAGCAATCCCATACGTGGAATCAGTATGGTGAAGGCAGAAAGCTCAATATAGTAGAAACCATCGATCGACAGCTTGTTGAACTGGCGGAAGATGTATTGGATAAAGAAAAGAAGTCCATTGATATATTAGGAAAAATTGGAGAAATAAAAGGATTGCTTATTAATCTTTATATGTAAGAGAGTGATGTTAAGACATGTTGTTTGAAGAGATACAACCATTTCAGCCCGTCGTCCTTGAGATGCTTCAGAATAGTATTGTGAAGGATCGTGTCGCTCATGCTTATTTATTCGAGGGTGAAAAAGGGACACGAAAGAAAGAAATGAGCATCCTGTTTGCAAAAGCATTGCTATGTGTAAACCGTGTAGATGGAAAGGCATGTGAAAGCTGCTCCAACTGCAAAAGGATCAATCATGGAAATCACCCGGACCTGCATTTGGTAGAGCCGGATGGTCTTTCGATCAAGAAGGATCAGATTAAAAGTTTGCAAGAAGAATTTTCGAAAACAGGTGTAGAATCCAAGAAGAAGATTTACATTATCGTTCATGGAGATAAGATGACAGCGAATGCGGCTAATAGCCTGCTTAAGTTTCTTGAAGAACCGTCAGCTGATACAACAGCGATTCTGATCACAGAAAATATTCATCGCATATTGCCTACTATTCTTTCACGGTGCCAGACGATTTCCTTTAAGCCGTTACCGAAAGAACAGCTGACAAAACAGTTATTGGATGAGGGGATCCCACCCCATTTTGCAACGCTGGCAGCCAATTTGACGAACCATTATGAGGAAGCTGTAGAAATATGTCAAAATGAGTGGTTTGCACAAGCAAGAATAATAGTGTTAAAATTATATGAAGTCCTCCAGAAAAGTCCCTTCCAAGCAATGGTCAAAATACAAGAGGATTTTGTACAGCACTTCAAAGAAAAAGATCAAGTCGATCGAGCATTAGATCTTTTACTTCTAATATATAAAGACTTACTTCATATCCAGTTAGGAAAAGAAGAACAGCTCGTGTACCCGGACCAAAAGGAAAACTGGAAATCAAACGCACTTCAAGTATCTACCAATCGTCTTTCTACTAATATGACGGCGATACTTGAAGCAAAACGCAAGTTAAACGCCAATATGAATTCGCAGCTGCTAGTAGAACAGCTTATGCTAAAACTGCAGGGGTGATGGTCCTTTGTACGATGTTGTAGGTGTACGCTTTAAAAAAGCGGGTAAAATCTATTATTTCGATCCGGGTGAATTGGATATTCAGAAAGATTGTTATGTAATCGTTGAAACCGTTCGCGGAGTCGAATTTGGAAAAGTAGTCGTAGAGAGAAAGCAAGTCGGAGAAAATGATGTAGTGCTTCCATTGAAAAAAGTGATTCGTATCGCTGATCAAAAAGATCGGTTAATCGTAGATGAGAACAAATCATCTGCGACGGAAGCCTACAATGTATGTTGTGATAAAATTAATCAGCATCAATTAGATATGAAACTGGTAGATGTAGAGTATACATTTGATCGTAACAAAGTCATATTCTATTTTACGGCTGATGGACGAGTTGATTTCCGAGAGCTAGTAAAAGATCTAGCTTCCATTTTCCGTACGCGCATAGAACTTCGTCAGATTGGCGTTCGAGACGAAGCAAAAATGCTGGGTGGTATTGGTCCTTGTGGCCGCATGCTATGTTGTTCTACCTTTTTAGGTGATTTTGAGCCTGTATCCATCAAGATGGCGAAGGATCAAAATCTATCCCTTAATCCAACGAAAATTTCAGGTTTATGCGGACGTTTAATGTGCTGTCTGAAATACGAGAACGACGAGTATGAAACAGCGAAAGCGGAATTACCTGATATTGGAGAAGTGATTAAGACACCTCATGGAAAAGGTAAAGTGGTAGGTCTTAATATTCTGGAACGTATTCTTCAAGTGGAAATTAAAGAAGAAGAGCGGGTTCTGGAATTTACATTAGATGAAATCATGAACGTGGGTGCCGTATCATTCCAAGCCACAGAGTAACGGGGTGTAGTGTCGTGGATAAAAAAGAGTTCTTTGATTCAGTCAGTAATATGGAACAACAAATTGGTCATTTATATCATCAATTAGGTGAGCTCAAACAATGTCTAGCTGAAATGTTAGAAGAGAATAATTCTCTAAAGCTTGAAAATGAGCATTTGCGCCGCAGACTGGAACAAACAGAGAACTCACCAAAAAAGGTAAAAACAAACAGCGATGCGGGTACAACGGGTGAGTCAGACTTAGAAGATAAAACACTGGATATAGGAGAAGGGTATGACAACCTTGCTCGATTATACCAGGAAGGATTTCATATTTGTAATATACATTTTGGAAGTCCACGGAAGGATGAAGATTGTTTATTCTGCCTCTCTTTCTTAAACAAGAAATAAGGAAAGAATAAATATCCCTGTTATCCTACACTCTATAGAATAGAATACAGATTAAAAAGGGCTGATCCATACATAATGGGATTGGTCCTTTTTAGTGATTAATATCGAAACAATATATAATAGAAGGAAAAGTGGAGGAAAGGCATGGTCGAGTTAAAAGAAGATGAACGTTTAGATTATTTATTGGCTGAGAATATGAGGATCATTCAAAGTCCATCTGTTTTCTCCTTTTCAACAGATGCTGTACTATTGGCCCATTTCAGCTATTTACCGATTCACAAAGGGAAAGTGGTTGATCTATGTTCAGGTAACGGCATCATTCCCTTATTACTAAGTGCGAGAACCAACGTTGAAATTACGGGGGTGGAGATTCAAGAAAGATTATTTGATATGGCACAGAGAAGTGTCCAGTATAATGGTCTTCAAAATCAAATATCAATGAAGCTTGGGGATGTAAAAGAAATCGATCAGCTCCTTCATCATTCACACTATGATGTCGTAACCTGTAATCCTCCATACTTTAATACTCCACCCGGGGATAAAAGAAACGTAAACGAGCACTATGCAATCGCCCGTCATGAAGTCCTTTGTTCCCTTGAGGATACCATCAAAGCTTCAGGCTATCTCCTGAAGCAAGGAGGAAAGGCTTCCTTCGTCCATCGTCCAGGTCGATTGCTGGATATCCTCTCATTGATGAGGAAGCATCGTCTCGAGCCGAAACGATTGCGCTTTGTATATCCGAAGCCAGGAAGAGAAGCCAACACCATCTTAATAGAAGGAATAAAAGATGGGAAACCTGACCTAAAAATTCTTCCACCCCTTTATGTGTACGATGAACAGAACAAATATTCAAAGGAAGTATATGATATGCTGTTTGGAAAGAATGAAGATAAGGACTAAAGAAATGAGGAGGTGAGCTATTCAATGAACCAGCAGAAAAGCTTTCACGATAGTGAAATAGGAAGCTTGTATCTTGTCCCTACACCGATCGGGAATTTAGAGGATATGACGTTTCGCGCAATCCGCATGATGAAGGAAGCGGCAGTGATTGCTGCCGAAGATACAAGAAATACAAAAAAATTATGTAATTACTTTGAAATTGATACGCCGATCATCAGTTATCATGAGCACAATAAAGAAACGAGTGGACAGAAGCTGATTGAACGTATGGAAAGAGGCGAGCTCGTGGCCCTTGTTAGTGATGCAGGAATGCCTTCCATTTCGGATCCGGGTTACGAACTGGTGAAAGAAGCAATCAATCACGAAATTGCTGTCATTCCACTACCGGGAGCTAATGCAGCTCTTACTGCTTTGATCGCTTCAGGATTGGCTCCGCAGCCATTTTATTTCTATGGATTTTTACATAGAGGGAAGAAAGACAAAAGAGCGGAACTGGATACACTAAAAACGCTGGAAGATACATTTATCCTGTATGAATCTCCACACAGACTAAAAGAAACATTAAAAGAGCTATATGGAGCTCTGGGAAATAGACAAATCGTTGTTTGTCGTGAGCTCACAAAGAAGTTCGAGGAATTCATCCGTGGGTCCCTGGAAGAAATAATGGAGTGGGCAAACGATGGGGAAGTACGAGGCGAATTCTGCTTATTAATTGAAGGAGCGGGTCCGCTGGAAAAAGAAGAGGAAGACGTCTGGTGGAGCAACTACTCCCTTTTGGACCATGTGCAGCATTACATGAACGAAAAAAACATGACCTCCAAAGAAGCCATCAAACAAGTCTCAAAAGAACGCTCCCTTCCAAAGCGGGAAGTTTATCAAGCTTATCATGTTGAATAGAAAGTGCAGAGATGCAAAATCAATAAATAAAAAAAGGCCTGAGTCTAGTCACTCAGGCCTTTGATATATTAACAACAAATTATTTTGTTTGTAGTGAATCCTGGATTTCTTTTAGTAATTGATCTGCACCTTCACGGCTAAGAACCAATTTTCCGTTAGCAAGCTTGATGTTATCATCAGAAACTTCTCCAGTGATTTGGCAAGTCATGCTTGGCTTATATTTCTTCAAGATGATTCTTTCGTCATCTACATAGATTTCTAAAGCATCCTTCTCAGCGATACCTAATGTACGACGTAATTCGATTGGGATAACGACACGACCTAATTCATCAACTTTTCTTACAATACCTGTAGACTTCATTTGAAAATCTCCTCCAAATAAATATTATTTATATCTCTCTAGTTCGTCAATATTCGACAAATTTCTTTTGTTGTTTCTATCATACCAACGATTAGGAATATCGTCAATAATTATATCTGTAAATTTTTAAGAAAAAATGGATGAGAAAGTGTTGTTTTAATAAGCTTTACGCTTTATTGTAAAAAAATGTATTACCAATTAAATATTATTGTAATGAAAGTAATAAGTGAAAGTAATGTCGAATTATCTTTATGAAATGCATTTATTCGACAAAATTAGACAAAATTCTTCACTTGTTTCGACAATTTTAAGATCCAACATTGTTTAGTTGCAGAAACCCTTTATTTTAGGTATATTTTGATGAGATAAGAGGTTAAGATGATAGGTAAGGCGCAGATAATGGATGCACGTAACATTTATGCCACTATAAACCATACGGAGGCCCATATGGCTTTATGGGGGTAGATAAAAAAGAGGAGGAACAGAAAGTGGAAGAAAAGTTGAACACCTTCTATATTACAACACCGATTTATTATCCAAGTGGAAATTTACATATTGGACATGCTTACACCACGGTTGCTGGTGATGCAATGGCCCGTTATAAGAGAATGCGTGGATTTGATGTCATGTACCTGACTGGAACGGACGAACATGGACAGAAAATTCAACGGAAAGCTCAGGAAGAAGGAATTACTCCTCAAGCATATGTAGACGAAATTGTTAGTGGAATTAAAGATTTATGGGGAAAACTGGACATTTCATATGATGACTTTATCCGTACGACAGAGAAGCGTCATAAGGATATCGTGGAAAAGATTTTCCATCAGCTTGTCGAACAAGGTGATATTTACTTGGACCAGTATGAAGGCTGGTATTGTACACCATGTGAATCCTTCTTTACTGAGCGTCAATTAGAAAACGGAAACTGTCCTGATTGCGGCAGACCCGTTGAAAAAGTGAAGGAAGAATCGTACTTCTTCAAAATGAGCAAATACGCTGACCGCCTTCTTGCTTACTATGAAGAAAACCCTGAATTCATTCAGCCTGAGTCCCGAAAGAATGAAATGGTGAATAACTTCATCAAGCCTGGTTTAGAAGACTTGGCTGTTTCAAGAACAACCTTTGACTGGGGAGTGAAAGTACCGGGAGATCCCAAGCATGTCATTTACGTGTGGATCGATGCTCTTTCCAACTATATTACAGCTCTGGGCTACGGCAGTGAAAAAGATACAAATTACTTAAAGTACTGGCCCGCGGATGTTCACTTGGTCGGGAAAGAAATTGTTCGTTTCCATACGATTTATTGGCCAATCATGTTAATGGCTTTAGATCTTCCGCTTCCTAAGAAGGTTTTTGCTCATGGATGGCTTCTGATGAAAGACGGGAAAATGTCAAAATCAAAAGGGAATGTAGTCGATCCTGTTACCCTTATTGATCGTTACGGCCTTGATTCTCTTCGATACTATCTATTAAGAGAAGTGCCATTCGGTTCTGATGGAGTCTTTACGCCGGAAGGCTTTGTTGAGCGCATCAACTTCGACTTAGCGAATGACCTAGGAAACCTGTTAAATCGTACAGTGGCCATGATCAATAAGTATTTTGATGGAGTCATTCCAACCTATGTTGATTCTAACGGAGAATTTGATCAAGCCCTCCTGGATATGAACAAAGAAACAGTGAATAAATATGAAGAAGCAATGGAAAACATGGAGTTTTCTGTAGCCTTGTCCAGTCTTTGGCAGTTAATCAGCCGCACGAATAAATATATTGATGAAACTCAGCCTTGGGCCCTTGCAAAAGACGAAAGCAAAAAAGAAGAGCTGGGCAGTGTGATGAGTCATTTGGCTGAATCATTACGAAGAGTCGCTGTTCTTTTACAACCGTTCTTAACAAGGACTCCTAAGAAGATTTTTGAACAATTGAACCTTCATGATGAAAAAATGCACACATGGGAAAGCTTGGAGAGTTTCGGAGCAATTCCGGCAGGAACGGAAGTGGTGAAAAAAGGAGAACCGATTTTCCCGCGACTTGAACTTCAGGAAGAGGTAAACTTCATCAAAGAGAAAATGCAAGAGTCTGCTCCTGCTGTTGAAGAAAAGCAAGAGCCTGCTAAAGAAGAATCAGAGGAAATCGGAATCGATGATTTCATGAAAGTTGAGCTTCGCGTAGCGGAGGTCATTGGAGCTGAGCCGGTTAAAAAAGCAGATAAACTTCTAAAGCTGCAATTGGATCTAGGCTTTGAAAAACGACAAGTGGTATCAGGAATTGCTAAATTCTATCAGCCGGACGAACTGGTTGGGAAAAAAGTGATCTGTGTGACAAACTTGAAACCGGTAAAACTTCGTGGAGAACTTTCACAAGGAATGATTCTGGCTGGTGAAGATAATGGAACGCTATCTCTTGCTTCTATCGACCAGTCTTTACCAAATGGAACAAAAGTGAAATAAGTAAGGTTTTTGCTTTTGTCGATAAAGGGATGTTCCACGTGGAACATCCCTTTATTATATTAAAATAATGAATATATATTATAAACTTTATGATGTTAGGGGTTTCTTAAACTCATTATTATATTTAGAAAACAGTAATATAGAAAGAAACAGATTGTTTTGGTTCTGTGACTAAAGTAGATAGAATGAAGAGTAACTGCGAATGAAACAGAAGTAATAAAAAATACCCACAGGAACCATAATATGTAATATTAATGTTACATGAATGTGATGCTTGTCATGCTTTTTTATATTAAACTTATCTTTATTACAAGGAGTGTCTTAGATGCTATTTGATACACATGTTCATTTGAATGCTGAACAATTTGACGAAGATCTGGAGGAGGTAATTTCAAGAGCAAGAGAAGCTGGAGTTGAGAAGATGGTGGTCGTCGGCTTTGATCGTCCAACGATTAACCGGGCTATGGAGCTCATTGAGCAATATGAATTTTTATATGCCAGCATCGGTTGGCACCCAGTGGATGCAATTGATATGAAGGATGAAGATTTAGCTTGGATAGAAGAGCTCTCAAACCACCCTAAAGTAGTTGCCATAGGGGAAATGGGACTCGATTATCACTGGGATAAATCACCGAAAGATGTTCAAAAAGAAGTGTTTCGAAAACAAATTCATTTAGCTAAAAAGGTAAAACTCCCAATTATTATACACAACCGTGATGCTACACAAGATATAGTGGATATCCTCAGGGAAGAAGGAGCAGAGGAAGTTGGAGGGATCATGCATTGCTTTAGCGGAAGTCCTGAAATTGCTCAAGAATGTGTGGATATGAATTTCTACATTTCTCTGGGAGGACCCGTAACTTTTAAAAATGCGAAAAAGCCAAAGGAAGTAGCAAAAGAAATTCCATTGGAAAAGCTTCTGATCGAAACAGACTGTCCTTATTTAGCACCTCACCCGAACAGAGGGAAGCGAAATGAACCTGCATACGTGAAGCTGGTAGCAGAACAGATTGCGGAGCTTAAGGAAGTATCTTTAGAGGAAGTGGAGAACATAACAACCGAAAATGCAAAAAAGTTATTCAACATAAACTGACATCAGATATTGTCGGAAATTGAGAGAGCTTGTCCAAATAGTTAATAAAAACAAAAAGTTCTACATAGGATTCTTGTTTCATACGATAATCATGTCGATAACTCTCTCTTTTCTTTTTCTCTTCTTTTATGCATAATATGTTTTATGTTCCCTGGGTTTCAATATTTTGCTAGATTAAGTTAAAAGAAGTAAGGGTTGACAGTCACTGGATTACTCTATATAATCACTCCGAGAAAAGGAGGCGTTTTTCATGAAGTTTAAAACCATGAAAAGCCTGTTTTCCAAGTCTTTGAGTCGAAGGAAATGGATTGTTACAATCGGAACATTAGTAACATCTGCAGTTGTATTTGGAATTCTTTTTTATGAAGGATCTAAAAACACTGTGGCATTGACCTTGGACGGCGAGCAAAAAGAGATTAGGACGCATGCGAATACAATTCAAGATATATTAAAAGAATTAGAGATTTCAACCCGCTCACAAGACTATTTGTACCCTTCGGGGAATACGAAGGTCTCAAATAACATGAACATTGTTTGGGAACCGGCAAAACAGGTAGAAGTAGTAGTAGGGGATCAGACGAAAAAGGTCTGGACGACTGCTGATACTGTAAAAGAGTTACTCTCTGAAAATGAAATTAAAGTAGGAGAACATGATAAGGTGAAACCCGGCTTGTCAGAAAAAGTAACAGGGGACATGAACGTGAAGATTGATACCGCATTTTCACTTAAGCTTGTGAACGGCGGAAAAGAGCAAAAGGTATGGTCTACTTCGACTACGGTCGCTGACTTTTTAAAGCAGCAAGGAATTACACTAAAGAAATCAGACCGTGTTGAACCAAGTTTAGACAAAGTTGTTAAAGCAAATGATGTCGTAAATGTCGTTCGAGTTGAAAAAGTCACCGATGTAGTGGAAGAGACAAAGGATTTCACCGTTATTTCCAAGAAGGATTCCGATCTCTCAAAAGGGAATGAGAAGGTCGTTCAAGAAGGTAAAAACGGCTTGGTTGAAAAGAAATTTGAAGTTGTGAAAGAAAACGGCAAAGAGGTTTCCAGAAAATTAGTTAGTGAAAAAGTAGTGAAAGAAAGCCAGGATAAAATCATTAATGTCGGAACAAAGGTTTTAGTGGCTCAAGTTTCACGTGGTAGTTCATCATCTAATTCATCTGCAACAGCCTCAGCTGCTCCAAGTGGAGGAAGAGAGTTTTATGTGAGCTCTACAGCTTACACTGCATCATGTAATGGGTGCTCAGGCTATACAGCTACAGGAATCAACCTGAAATCAAATCCGAATGTTAAAGTGATTGCAGTAGACCCTTCTGTCATTCCTTTAGGAACAAAGGTATATGTAGAAGGCTATGGCTATGCAGTAGCTGCAGATACGGGTGGAGCAATCAAAGGGAACAAAATTGATGTATTCTTCCCGTCTAAATCAGATGCCTATCGTTGGGGTAGAAAAACAATAAAAGTAAAAATATTAAACTAAGAGCAGGGGTGTTCTCCTGCTTTTTTTTATTTATCGGTGAAAACCGTTATAATAGCTTTAGGTCTTCAATGATTAGACGAAAATGAAAGCAGAAAAGTTTCAATTCTTTTGGAGGAATTATGAAAATTAAAGAAATCATCGTAGTGGAAGGCAAGGATGATACGGTAGCCATTCAACGTGCTGTCAATGCAGATACGATTGAAACGAATGGTTCTGCTGTGTCTTCGTCTACTTTAGAAAAAATAAAACACGCACAAGAAAAAAGAGGCGTAATCATCTTTACCGACCCGGACTACCCGGGTGAACGTATCCGGAAGATTGTGAGTGAAGCGGTACCGGGTTGTAAGCACGCCTTTGTACATAAGAAGGATGCGCTGCCAAAGTCAGGTAGAGGGATAGGTGTAGAGCATGCTTCGCCAGATATCATAAGAGAGTCTTTAAGAGAGGCTCATGTGCTGGATGTTGAGCAGGAAGAAGTCATTTCGAAAGAAGATCTAATTGATGCTGGATTAATTGGCAGTTCCCAAGCGAAAGATCGAAGGATTGCTCTTGGTGAGAAGCTTAGAATCGGATACACTAATGGAAAACAGCTGCACAAACGATTAAGGATGTTCAATATTCAAAAAGAAGAGTTTAAAAAAGCTTTAATGGAAATTATTCAGGAGGAAGAAAATGCATAAAGATATTGCCACCCCGTTACGCACAAAAGAGATATTAAGCAAGTATGGCTTCTCGTTTAAAAAGAGCCTGGGTCAAAACTTTTTGATCGACCCCAATATCCTCAGGAACATAACAGAATACGCAGGTTTATCTGAGAAAACCGCAGCCATTGAGATCGGTCCCGGAATTGGTGCATTAACAGAACATCTGGCGCGTACATCAGGAAAGGTCGTCGCATTTGAAATCGATCAGAGACTGATTCCTATTCTTGACGATACATTATCCCCTTACAAAAACGTTAAAATAATCAATGAAGATATATTAGAGGCGGATGTAGAAGCCATTATTAATAAAGAATTTGAAGAGTTCGAAGACATTATGGTAGTGGCCAATCTCCCTTATTACGTCACTACACCTATCATTCTTAAGCTGTTGATGGAGCGTCTTCCAATCCGAGGTATCTGTGTCATGCTTCAAAAAGAAGTAGGGGACCGTATTTCAGCTCAACCCGGAACAAAAGCGTACGGATCTCTTTCGATTGCCATACAGTACTATACAGAGGCCGAGATGGTCATGACTGTCCCGAAAACGGTCTTTATGCCGCAGCCGAATGTGGACTCAGCCGTCATCCGTTTAACGAAGCGTGAGAAGCCTCCTGTCGAGGTGATCAGTGAAGATTTCTTCTTTACCGTTACACGCTCGTCTTTTGCTCAAAGAAGAAAGACCATCCTGAACAATTTAAGCAGTCAGCTGCCTCAAGGAAAGGAAAAGAAAGACATGATCCTTGGGGCTTTATCTGCAGCCGGAATTGAACCCACACGCCGTGGAGAGACACTGTCGATACAGGAATTCGGCCGGTTGAGTGATAAGTTATACCCGGACTTTAATTAATTCTAGGATAAATGGCTAAACGTGAAAGTGCGTTTAGCCATTTTTTTGTTACCGTGTATTGAGCAGGGGACCCCCACTTTATTGACACCGAATATTAGAGGGTTGCATAGGTTATCACAGGGAATATTTACTTAATTAAGGATAAGGAACGTGTTGAGAAGGATATGACAAAAGTTGATCCTCCTCGGCTTATTTATTTCCTTTTTTGATTTAACGAATGTTTAGCCCACGGGAGTGACTGATGTGAATATCGAGATCAATGATGTCGTAGGTCGCCTTTCCTATAAATGTGATATTTTATTCAGGGTGATAGATATACGCATGATAGAGGGCCAAAAAACGGCAGTACTGTATGGTGAAGATTTTCGATTAATAGCGGATGCTCCTTTTCATGATTTGAAGAAGATGGACCCTAGAGAGCAGGAACGTATTACGCAGGAGTTTCGTTCAAAGGAGGAACAATCTCTTGACCTATTTCGTCAGGATATAGAGCTTCTGAAGTATAAGCAGGAATATAAGGTAACAAATGCTTATCGAGACGATTATAACTATTTCCAGGTTCCAGGGAAAGTGCTTCATCTTGATGGAGATCCCAGCTATTTAAGAAAGTGTCTAGATCTTTATGAAAAAATTGGTGTCCCGGTAAAAGGAGTTCACTGTAGTGAGACAGAGATGCCTGAACAGATTGGGGCGCTTATCGATAAATATAGACCGAATATTATTGTTTTGACCGGTCACGATGCCTATTCCAAGGCGAAAGGGACCAAAGCTGATATTAACGCTTATCGACATTCTAAATATTTTGTTCAGGCCGTGCGGGAAGCACGCAGCAAATCTCCACATCTGGATCAGTTAGTGATTTTTGCTGGTGCTTGTCAATCCCACTTTGAATCATTGATCCACGCTGGAGCCAATTTTGCCAGCTCCCCGTCCAGAGTCAATATTCATGCATTGGACCCCGTGTATATCGTTGCAAAGATTTGTTTTACGGGGTTTAAGGATTCGGTAAATGTGTGGGACGTCATCCGCAATACGTTAACAGGGGACAAAGGGCTTGGCGGAATCGAGACGAAGGGTGTACTTCGTACAGGGATGCCATATAAAATTATAGACGAAGATTAGGGAATGTTCGACAAAAATCAAATAGACCTTACAATTTACTGCGTGAATTGTAAGGTCTATTTGGTGTTTAGATGTATAGATTAGTAAGGTGGGTTTTTTAGCGAGTTTTATGCTTGTCGCCTCTGGGCAAAGCCCCTCCGCTTTTCTATGTGTCCAGCTCCAGGGGCTTGAGGCTCGAGGTCATAAGCCAAGTAATCCAAAAAGCAAAGAACGCCTTTCCGGGTTACTCGTCTTATGCTTGTCGCCCCAGGGCGAGCCCCTTCCGCTTTTCTACTTATCCAGCTCCGGCGGCTAGTCCCTCGAGGTCATAAGTCAAGTTCATCAAAAAGGCAAAAAACGCCTTTCCGATGAACTCGTCATATGCTTGTCGGGCCTGACCAAGCCGCCTACGCTTTTAGTGTTGTCCAGCTCCGGGGCTTAGAGGCTCGAGGTCATAAGCCAAGCATGCCAAAAAGGCAAAAAGCGCCTTTCCGTCATGCTCGTCATATGCTTGTCGCCTCTGGGCAAAACCCCTCCGCTTTTATTGTTTACATAATTTTTCAAGGGTTGGGGAATGTTAGGTGTGTAGAAAAAACGTACTTTTTGTTGAATAAAATATATTGACAGGTGTTCCTTATTCTTGTTAAAATAATAAATTTATTTGACTGAAATTACATAATGTGTTATATTTGATTATAGTGAGGTGGAAGCGAAATGCCAAAAACATTAGCCGACATTAAAAGATCCCTTGATTCTAATCTTGGGAAACGTTTAATGCTTAAAGCAAACGGTGGACGTCGAAAAACAATTGAGCGTTCAGGTGTTCTAGCCGAAACGTATCCTTCTGTATTCGTGGTTCAACTGGATCAAGAAGAGAATGCGTTCGAACGGGTTTCTTACAGCTATGCAGATGTTCTCACTGAGACAGTTCAATTAACATTTTATGATGAAGCAACAGGAAATATCATCTTTAGCCAGCAGTAGACAATAGTTTGCTGCTTTTTTATTTGTCCAGTTTTCAGGAAGTCCATAGATTAAGATTCTCCTTTGTTATGTTTTGTCCTTTTGTACACATACTAAACGTGTGGTACATCTAAAGGAGGTAGACGATGAGTAGAAGAAGAGGAATCATGTCTGATCAATTAAAAGAAGAAATCGCTCAGGAATTGGGGTTCTATGATGTTGTTCAGAAAGATGGTTGGGGTGGAATCACGTCACGGGATGCAGGTAACATGGTGAAGCGCGCAGTTGAGCGCGCAAGTCAGCAATTATCTGAAAATCGTCCTCACTAACTCTCTTCACGCATACAGGATTACATCTTTTAGTATCATATAAAGAGGGTCGCCTTAAAAGTGTAGTGCTTTTCAGGTGGCCCTTGTTTTAATAAAGTCAAGACAATCTTTCCTATCAGTACTTTACGTGATAAAATAACATACTTGTATGAGTATGTTTAGAAGTTAACACTCTCAATAATAAGTGTATGATACAATATAACAAAGAGTATTGGTAAGAAGGTGATGATATGAGGTTATTAGTAAAGGCGCCGGCAAAAATTAACCTATCACTTGATGTTTTACATAAACGTTCAGATGGTTACCATGAAGTTGAGATGGTTATGACTACAATTGATTTAGCGGATAGAATTGAGCTTACGAATCTTTCTGATGATACGATTAAGATTCTCTCGCATAATCGATTTGTGCCGGATGATGGAAGAAATCTTGCCTATCAGGCTGCACAGCTTTTAAAGACGAGGTTGAATATCAAAAAAGGGGTAGCAATCTCCATTGATAAAGTGATACCTGTAGCAGCAGGATTAGCAGGGGGGAGCAGTGACGCAGCAGCAACCTTAAAAGGGTTAAATCGGTTATGGGATTTAGGCCTCAGTATGGATGAACTGGCAGAGCTTGGTTCCGAAATTGGTTCAGATGTATCTTTCTGTGTTTACGGGGGTACAGCTTTAGCATCAGGGAGAGGCGAGAAAATCAAACACCTTCCAGCCCCGCCTAATTGTTGGGTCATATTAGCAAAACCAACAATAGGGGTTTCGACAGCAGATGTTTATAAAAATTTGGATTTGAAAAACATTACACATCCGAATACAAACGCCATGGTTTCGGCTTTAGAACATGGTAATTATCATGATATATGCTCCAATCTTGGGAATGTACTTGAATCGGTCACATTGAATATGCACCCTGAAGTGGCTCAAATCAAGGACCAAATGGAGCGTTTTGGTGCCGATGCTGTTCTAATGAGCGGAAGCGGACCAACGGTATATGGATTAGTGCAATATGAATCAAGACTTCATCGAATCTATAATGGTTTAAGAGGTTTTTGTGATCAAGTGTTCGCTGTGCGCATGCTGGGAGATTAAGAACTCTTGCCGAAATCCGTATATTAATGATATATTTACATTATAATATTCGGATTTAGGAGGTTTCTTTGGTGAAGTTTAAGCGTAGTGAACGATTAATTGATATGACGCATTATTTATTGGAACGCCCCCACCAACTTGTCCCTTTAACTTTTTTCTCTGAACGGTATGGTTCTGCAAAGTCTTCCATCAGTGAGGACTTGACAATAGTAAAGGAAACATTTGAAGGACGGGGCGTGGGGACTGTTCAAACAGTTCCCGGGGCAGCCGGTGGAGTGAAATATGTACCAAAGGTAAACAGTCAGGAAGCGAAAGAAATGATAGATGAGCTTTGTGTTCATCTGGAAAGCTCAGATCGTTTACTGCCAGGCGGATACCTTTACATGACTGACCTGCTGGGTAACCCTCAGCTTATGAAGAGTGTCGGGAAATTACTGGCGTCTGCTTTTGCTGAGAAAGATATCGATGTCATCATGACAGTAGCGACAAAAGGGATACCGATTGCAAATGCTATTGCCTCATACTTAAATGTTCCAGTGGTCATCGTTAGACGGGATAGCCGTGTAACAGAGGGATCGACTGTGAGCATTAATTATGTCTCCGGCTCATCGAAGAGAATCCAATCCATGGTTCTTTCCAAGAGAAGTTTGAAGGAAGGGTCTAAGGTATTGGTTGTCGATGACTTCATGAAGGCAGGAGGAACCATCAACGGCATGAAGAACTTACTGGAAGAGTTCTCGGCTACTTTATCCGGAATAGGTGTTTTAGTTGAATCCAATAGTCTCGATGGTCGACTAGTGGATGATTATGTTTCATTGTTAAAATTGTCTGATGTAAATGAAAAAGATAAACAGATTTCATTGACGGAAGGAAATTATTTTCAATCAAATTTAACATTTCTACCATAAGGGGAGGCATTTAATATGCGTGTAGTTTCTACTAAGCAAGCACCAGCAGCAATTGGTCCATACTCTCAGGGGATTGTCGTAAATAATTTATTTTACAGTTCAGGTCAAATCCCTCTAACGGCAGAAGGTACTATGGTGGAAGGGGATGTAGCGGAACAGACGCATCAGGTGTTCCGTAATCTTCAAGCCGTACTATCGGAAGCTGGAGCATCTTTAGAAACAGTGGTAAAAGCTACTGTATTCATTAAGGAAATGAATGACTTTGGTACGATTAATGAAGTGTATGGGGAATATTTTAATAACCACAAGCCGGCTCGTTCTTGTGTAGAGGTAGCCCGCTTACCTAAAGATGTCTTAGTTGAGATCGAAGTAATCGCACTCGTGAAGTAAAATTCACGGGTGTTTTTTTGTGTCAAAAAAGAAGTGTAGTTCAAATGAAATAGATGACAGATATAAAAAATAAAACTTTTCAAAAAATTTTACAATTTAAGAAGGAATATCTAAATAATTCGTTGAATACATAGAGTAGATTTCATCTAGGGAAAAAGGTGGTGAACAGAATGGAAGTAACAGACGTAAGATTACGCCGAGTAAACACCGATGGTCGCATGAGAGCTATCGCATCTATTACGCTGGATAATGAATTTGTTGTTCATGACATTCGCGTTATTGATGGGAACAATGGCTTATTTGTAGCGATGCCAAGCAAGCGAACTCCAGATGGGGAATTTCGTGATATTGCTCACCCAATTAATTCAGGTACTCGCGGCAAGATCCAAGATGCCGTCTTAGCTGAGTATCACCGTCTAGGTGAGCTGGAAGAAGTTGAGTTAGAAGAAGCCGGGGCTTCCTAATTAGATCTATAGCATCAAGAGCCTACTTTTGTAAGGCTCTTTTTTTTTGTCTTCAGAGCCCTTCATCAAAAAGTGGTAGTTCTTACATTGTTTGTATACCCCGATGTTTAGAGGGATGAAACCTATAATTTATATATTTTTGCATTCTAAGGTAAAGAAAATTTGGCAGAGATGTTTGACTTAGGCTAAGTGCGCCTTTTGTGCGGATTTGCCTTATGCTTGTCGCCTCTAAACAAGCCGCCTCCGCTTTTCTACATGTCCAGCTCTGGCGGCTAGAGGCTCGAGGTCATAAGTCAAATCCACAAAAAAGGCAAAGTGCGCCTTTTGTGCGGATTCGCCTTATGCTTGTCGCCTCTAAACAAGCCGCCTCCGCTTTTCTAATGACAAATATATGTACTTTTATATGAATCCTTGAAATGATAACGTTTTTAGGATATATTCGTTATGGATAAAAAGGTTATTGGAGGACCAAAAATGACAAATCGATATGCCGTTATATTAGCTGCCGGGCAAGGTACGAGAATGAAGTCGAAGCTTTACAAAGTTCTTCATCCTGTGTGTGGCAAGCCGATGGTGGAACATGTGGTCGACCAAATTTCAACTCTTCATATAGAAAAGACTGTCACAATCATCGGTCACGGTGCTGAGCTTGTGAAGTCGCATTTAGAAGGCAAGAGTGATTTTGCCCTTCAGGCTGAGCAATTAGGTACCGCACATGCTGTTATGCAGTCTGAAGATGTATTAGGTGATTTAGAAGGTACTACTTTAGTTGTATGTGGTGATACACCGCTCATTAAAGGAGAAACGATGGAAGCCTTAGTGAGGCATCATGAAGGACAGGGTGCGAAAGCGACTATCTTGACTGGTCACACTGAATCTCCTGATGGATACGGACGCATCATCCGTAACCAAGAAGGCTTGGTGGAACGCATTGTTGAACATAAGGATGCAACTGATGAAGAGCTAAGCGTGAAAGAAATCAATACCGGAACATATTGTTTCGATAATAAAGCGTTATTCGATGCCCTGAAAAAGGTTTCGAATGATAACGTACAAGGCGAGTATTATTTACCGGATGTGATTGAGATTCTTCAGTCTGAAGGTGAAATCGTAAGTGCGTACCAAACAAGTGACTTTGCTGAGACATTGGGTGTGAACGACCGTGTTGCACTTTCTCAAGCGGAGATCACGATGAAAAAGCGCATCAATGAATACCATATGCGCAATGGTGTAACGATAAAGGATCCAAACAATACGTATATTGATGCTGATGTAACGATTGGCAGAGATACGGTTATCCTTCCAGGTACGGTTCTTAAAGGCGACACTTCGATTGGTGAAGATGCTATGATCGGACCAAATTCTGAGGTGAAGGATTGTGAAATCGGTGACCGAACAGTGGTGAAGCAATCTGTTGCTCATGACAGCTCGATCGGTTCGGATGTTCATATCGGGCCATTTGCTCACATTCGTCCGGCTTCTACTATTGAAGATGAAGTGAAGATTGGTAACTTCGTTGAAATTAAGAAGGCTTCGTTCGGTAAAGCAAGTAAAGCATCCCACTTAAGCTACATTGGAGATGCAGAGGTTGGAAGTGACGTCAACATTGGATGTGGATCGATCACGGTGAACTATGATGGAAAGAATAAGCACCTGACAAAGATTGAAGATGGTGTATTTGTAGGCTGTAATTCAAATCTGGTCGCACCTGTTAAAGTTGGAAAGGGTGCATACATTGCTGCTGGTTCTACGATTACTGAGGATGTTCCAGGAGAGTCTCTTTCGATTGCAAGAGCTCGCCAGGTAAATAAAGAAAACTACGTTCAAAATCTAAATCATAAGAAATAATTGGAGGTCCACAATGCCAAACTCTTATATTAATTCCAAATTAAAAATTTTCTCCCTTAATTCAAACTACCATCTTGCAAAGGAAATTGCAGATGAAGTCGGAGTTGAATTAGGGAAATCTTCTGTTAAGCGTTTTAGTGACGGTGAAATCCAGATTAACATTGAAGAAAGTATCCGTGGTTGTGATGTATTCGTCATTCAGTCTACTTGTCAGCCTGTAAACGAAAACCTGATGGAGCTTCTTATTATGGTAGATGCGTTGAAACGTGCATCTGCTAAAACGATTAACATTGTAATGCCTTATTATGGTTATGCCCGTCAGGACCGTAAAGCGAGAGCACGTGAGCCTATCACGGCTAAATTAGTGGCAAACCTTTTGGAAACAGCCGGTGCTACCCGCGTAATCACACTGGACCTGCATGCTCCTCAAATTCAAGGCTTCTTTGATATCCTGATCGACCACCTGATGGGTGTTCCTATCTTAGCGGATTACTTTGAAGATAGAGGATTCAATAACGAAGACCTTGTAATTGTATCTCCAGACCACGGAGGAGTGACAAGAGCCCGTAAGCTTGCGGAACGCCTGAAAGCGCCGATTGCCATCATTGATAAACGTCGTCCGAAACCGAACGTTGCAGAGGTCATGAATATCGTTGGTAATATTGATGGTAAAATCGCCATCTTAATCGATGATATCATTGATACTGCTGGTACGATCACGCTGGCTGCCAATGCGTTGGTGGAAAACGGTGCGAAAGAAGTATTCGCTTGCTGTACGCATCCTGTTCTTTCAGGTCCGGCCATTGAGCGAATCGAGAATTCAAATATTAAAGAGCTTGTTGTGACGAACTCTATTCCATTAGGCGAAGAGAAAATGATCGGTAAAGTGAAGTCGCTGTCAGTGGCTCCACTAATTAGTGAAGCCATCATCCGTGTCTACGAACAACAATCTGTCAGCACGCTTTTTGATTAAGAATTAATATTTGTAGTTTGTGCATATGAAGAAGAGCCTGTCCTTGTTTAGGGCAGGCTCTTCTGTTAGCTTTTGGCTCATTTTTACAATAGTTGTTGCTATCTTAAGGAAGAAAGTAGTAGTTGATTTCCTCTACAGGATGCTCGTTTTCCGCGGGGCTGGCGGTGAGCCTCCTCGGCTTCCGCCTCCGGGGTCTCACCATCGGAGCACAAACTAATTGACAGAGCTTATTTTTAAAAACAACAATCTTTGCGAAATGAGCCTTGCTTTTCTTTAAAACGCCCATCTGACAACATTCCTTAAATACCTTTCCCGTTATAAATTGATTTTTCTATGTTTATTTCAAATCACATTAGGGTAATTACTATATATAGAACTTTAACTAACATAAAAGATTAGGGAAAGGTGTTGGATTAGACATGGCAACTGAATTAAAAGCAAATACGAGAAAAGATTTCAAACGTTCTTCATTAACAAAGCTGAGACACGAGGGGAATATCCCTGGAGTCGTGTACGGCTACAAAGCAGATAATACACCGATAATGGTAGATGCCATTACGTTTATCAAAACGATTCGTGATGTAGGAAGAAACGGTATTATTTCCTTAAATGTAGATGGTAATAAACAAAATGTCATTTTAAGTGACTATCAGCAGGACCACTTGAAGGATGCCGTTACCCACGTTGATTTCCTTGCCGTTAATATGTCACAGGAAATCGATGCGGATGTTCGTATCGAGCTTGTAGGAGAAGCGGCAGGAGTGAAGGACGGCGGCGTACTACAGCAGCCGCTTCATGAGGTTTCAGTAACAGCTAAACCTAACGATATACCGGAATCAATTGAAGTCGATATTGCAGATCTTCAAGTAGGAGAAACGGTAACGATCGGAGATATTCGAGACAAATACAGTGTCGCTCTTAATGAAGAAGACGACCGTACAATTGCTTCCATTCTTGCTCCACGACAAGAAGAAGAAATTAACAGCGGTGAAGAGCAGGAAGCTGGTACTCCTGAGAATGAAGAAGGAAGAGAATCAGAGGCCAGTGAAGAAAGTGAATCCAAGAAAGAATAAAAATCAATATTTTTTGGCGTAACCTTTTGCAGGTTGCGCTTTTTACGTTATTCTAGAAGTATAAGGTCAGAAGAGGTGTTAGTCATGAAATTAATCGTTGGATTAGGAAACCCGGGATCACAATATGAGAAAACACGTCATAATATCGGGTTTGTTATTATAGATGCTTTAGCAGATCGACTGGGGGTTTCATTGAATCAGTCAAAGTTCAAAGGGATATATGGGACCTACCATTATAAAGGGGAAAAAATAGTTTTATTAAAGCCGCTTACCTATATGAATTTGTCTGGAGAAAGCATTGTTCCGCTAATGGATTATTTTAATATTGAAGACGAAGATTTGCTGGTCATTTATGATGATTTGGATTTACCTGTAGGAAAGATAAGGTTGAGACAGAAGGGGAGTGCCGGCGGACATAATGGCATAAAATCAACCATCGCTCATTTGGGCTCTCAAAACTTCAATCGCCTTAGAATAGGAATTGATCGCCCTGTAAACGGTATGAGTGTCCCGGATTATGTTCTTGGAAGGTTCAGTAAGGAAGATCAAGGAGAGTTGGATAAAGTCATCTCTGCTAGTGTGGAAGCGTGTGAAACATGGTTTGATAAACCTTTCCTCGAAGTGATGAATAAATTCAACTAACGAATTCATATATTACATTTCCAGGACTAAAAAGTCTTGGTAACCTTCCATCATAATTCCTGTAGAGAGTTGAATAACTCCCCCCTAACAGGTTCATACTAATTGTATAAATGTGTATGGAGGGAAATGGTATGGCGATCCATTATCAGTGTCGACATTGTGGTACGAATGTTGGAACACTTTCAAACGTATCTGTTCATTCAGAGCAGCTCGGGATTCATACGCTGTCAGATGAAGAGCGGTTACACATGGTACAGTATCAGGACAACGGAGATATCCAAGTGAAGACCATATGTGAAGATTGTCAGGAGAGTCTGGAGAGAAACCCTGACTATCATCAATTAGATCATATCATTCAGTAAGAACGCTTTGGTTGAGAACCAAAGCATTTTTCTGTTTACAGTTGAGATTATATAGAAAGATCCAAAGGGGAGGAGCGTACACTTGAAAGGTATTTTAAAACAGGTTCACCAAAGTGAAGAAATTCAGTCCATCATCGCTGGAGTGGAGGATCAATTATCAGAACAACTTGTCGCAGGATTGTCTGGCTCATCCCGAACAGCATATATAGCGGATGTATACTTACAAACGGGTAAATCCACCATAGTAGTTACCCATAATTTGTTTCAAGCCCAGAAAGTCTATGACGATCTCATTCAGTTTCTATCCGAGGATGAGGTATATTTATATTCTGCTAATGAGTTAATCGCAGCGGAATTAAGTGTGGCGAGTCCGGAACTGAGAGCTCAACGGATCGAAGTGTTGAATAAGCTTTCTCAGAATCAATCGGGTGTATATATTGTTCCCGTCGCAGGATTAAGAAAGATCCTTCCTCCGAAATCGATGTGGGAAATGAATCAAATCCGTTTTAAAACGGGTGAAGATATCGATTTGGACGAAGTATTGAATCAATTGGTTCAAATGGGCTATCAGAGGACGGGAATGGTCAGCACACCTGGTGAATTCAGCCTTCGCGGGGGAATCGTTGATGTATTCCCATTAACGTCCCAGAATCCTGTCCGAATCGAATTATTTGATACCGAAATTGATTCGATTCGCATCTTTTCTGTTGAGGACCAGCGTTCGATTGATAAACTTAACTCTATGGAAATAGGTCCTGCCACAGAAGTCTTATTGAATTATGAGAACATCGAAAGGCTCATCCGCGAAATGGAAGCTGGACTTTCCGTCAGCTTAAAGAAGGTGAAAGCGGCAGCAGTAAAGGAAAAGATGACAGAGTACATAGGGCATGAAGTGGATCAGCTTGAAAACGGACAAGTTCCCGAGCAAATATTCAAGTACTTGTCCCTGGCGTATGATCATCCTAGTAGTTTGCTAGATTATTTACCTGACGACGGGGTCATTTTCTTTGACGAATTCAGTCGTGTACAGGAGATGAGTGAGTCCCTTGAGAAAGAGGAAGCAGAGTGGTATACCTCGTTGTTGCAAGAAGGACAGATCATCCATGACGTACCTGTATCCCATGCGTTTTCCAAGTTGATTAGTGAAACGAAGCTGCCAAAGGTTTATTTTTCACTTTTCCTGCGTCATATTCCCAATACAAGCCCGCAGAATATCTTTAATGTTTCCACAAAGCCCATGCAGAATTTTCATGGGCAGATGAATGTTTTAAAGGCAGAATTGGATCGCTGGAAAAAAGGGAAATATACGGTTGTCTTACTGGGACCGGATGAAGAACGGGTCAAGAAACTTCAAAGGGTACTGGACGATTATAAAATTGAAATCGCCTTTGTAGAAGATGGAGATAAGCTGCTGCCGGGCACGATCCAAATGATCAACGGCAGCCTTACGAACGGATTTGAGCTTCCCCTTCAGAAACTGGCCGTTATTACAGAAGAGGAACTATTCAATAAGAAAACCCAAAAGAAGCCCAGAAGGCAAAAGCTTTCAAACGCTGAGAGGATCAAAAGCTATTCTGAGCTGAAAGTGGGGGACCATGTGGTTCATGTGAATCACGGGATCGGTAAATTCCTTGGGATTGAGACCTTGGAGATCAATGGTGTTCACAAAGATTATCTCCATGTGAAATATCAGGGAAATGACAAGCTCTATGTTCCAGTAGATCAAATTGAACTTGTCCAAAAATACGTCGCTTCAGAAAACAAGGATCCAAAGCTTTACAAGCTGGGCGGAAGTGAATGGAAGAAAGTCAAGTCGAAGGTTCAGTCTTCTGTTCAGGATATAGCAGATGATCTTATTAAGCTCTATGCTGAACGGGAAGCGGCAAAAGGCTATGCATTTTCCCCCGATGGTGACATGCAAAGAGAGTTTGAAATGGTGTTTCCATACGAGGAAACCGATGACCAGCTGAGATCTGTAAGTGAAATTAAGCACGATATGGAAAGAGAACGGCCGATGGACCGCTTATTGTGTGGAGACGTAGGTTATGGAAAAACAGAAGTGGCCATTCGAGCAGCCTTTAAAGCCATTGCCGATGGAAAGCAGGTCGCTATTCTCGTACCAACCACCATCCTTGCTCAGCAGCACTATGAAACGATCAAGGAACGTTTTCAGGACTTCCCGGTTGAAATTGGATTATTAAGTCGTTTCAGAACACGAAAGCAGCAGCAGGAAACGACGAAGGGTCTTAAGAACGGAACAGTGGATATCGTAGTGGGTACTCACCGTCTTCTTTCTAAAGACATTCAATACAGGGATATAGGATTATTGATCATCGATGAAGAACAACGATTTGGAGTTACTCATAAAGAAAAAATCAAACAATTAAAAACGAATATTGATGTGTTGACCCTAACGGCTACACCGATTCCACGAACTCTCCATATGTCGATGCTTGGAGTAAGGGATCTATCTGTCATTGAAACACCGCCGGAGAATCGGTTCCCGGTTCAGACATATGTAATGGAATACAATGGTGCTTTGATCAAGGAAGCTATTGAAAGAGAAATGGCCAGAAACGGTCAGGTGTATTTCCTATACAACCGAGTAGAGGATATTGAAAGAAAAGCAGACGAAATTTCCATGCTTGTGCCAGATGCGAGAATAGCCTACGCACACGGACAAATGAGTGAAAATGAGCTCGAAGCCGTGATTTTAAGCTTCCTTGCTGGTGAGTATGATGTACTGGTCACTACGACGATCATTGAAACAGGTGTGGATATCCCGAATGTGAACACATTGATTGTCTTTGATGCCGATCGGATGGGCTTATCTCAACTCTATCAATTAAGAGGAAGGGTAGGACGTTCGAACAGGGTGGCCTATGCCTATTTTACCTACCGTAAAGATAAGGTGCTGACGGAAGTCGCCGAAAAACGATTGCAAGCGATAAAAGAATTTACTGAGCTCGGTTCAGGATTCAAGATTGCCATGCGTGACCTGACGATCCGTGGAGCAGGAAATCTTCTGGGGGCACAGCAGCACGGCTTTATTGATTCTGTAGGATTTGACTTGTACTCTCAAATGCTGAAAGAAGCCATCGAAGAGCGAAAAGGAGATCTTCCGAAACAGCCGGAGTCGAGCTTTGAAGTGGACATCGAAATCGATGCCTATATTCCGGATGATTATATTAAAGATGGGCATCAAAAGATCGAAATGTATAAACGATTCCGCTCCCTCTCTTCGCTTCCTGAAATCGAAGAACTGGAAGAAGAAATCCTTGACCGTTTCGGGGAGTATCCAGAGGAAGTCGGTTATCTATTCTTAATCTCTGAAATGAAAATATACGCCAAAAATACAAAGCTAGAGTCCATTAAACAGGATAAGAAATCAGTGAACATCTTTATGTCGCCAGACGGAACTGCGCAGATTGATGGATCCAAGGTCTTTACCTTATGCAATAAACACGGCCGGGCTGTTGGCCTCGGAATGGAAGGATCTAAGCTTAAAATATCCATCAATACCTCACGTTTGGAATCATCGAAGTGGTTTAATATGGCATATGACATCATTAAGCATTTAGATGAAGCGTTAAAAGTAGAAGAAAACGCGTAATATTGATAAGAACTCCAACAAATTCATCAGATGAAATACGGAAATTCTTACCTTCGTTATAATACTGTAACCAAAATGTAAACGCGCTGATTGTTTTACTTTACTATGATAAGGGTATTAGTATTTATGCAGCTGCCAACAATGGAAAAAGATACCTGCATTAGAATTTTAGTGAAATTACAGAAAAAATAACTGAATGTGTATAGAACTTCTAAGTTGTAAGATACTAAACTCAACAATGGTAAAGTATTCAATAACAAGTTGGTACATTGCCAAATAAAATCATCTGATGAAAGTGAGGCAACTATAGATGAAAGCAACTGGTATTGTTCGTCGTATTGATGATTTAGGGCGTGTCGTCATTCCGAAAGAAATTCGTAGAACATTAAGGATTCGCGAGGGAGATCCCCTTGAAATCTTCGTCGATCGTGACGGAGAAGTCATCTTAAAGAAATACTCCCCAATCAGTGAACTTGGTGACTTTGCTAAGGAATACGGCGAAGCATTATACGACAGCCTTGGAAGCGCAGTGTTAATTTGTGATCGAGATGCTGTAATCGCCATCTCAGGCGCTTCAAAGAAAGAATATTTAAATAAGAACATCAGTGAACTGGTTGAGAAAGTCATGGATGACCGTACGTCTCTGTTACACACTCAACAAGGACAAGCTGAGCTTGTCGATGGACACGGTGAAGATCTGGCTTCCTATACGATCGCCCCGATAGTCGCAAATGGTGACCCGATTGGTGCCGTTGCGATCTTCTCGAAGGAGCGTACAGTAGGCGAAGTGGAACAAAAGGCAGTAGAAACGGCAGCTGGCTTTTTAGCAAGACAAATGGAGCAATAATCTAAAAGAGCGGCATTTAGCCGCTCTTCTTTTTTTATCTTTGGCCTGATAAACGATGCCGTTCAGAGAAAACAGAAAGCTCTTTATGGTAAAATGACCAGTACATAAACGATTTTTTCTCTGCCTGAGCAGACTGAAAGAGCATTGAAAAAAGTGGTACAGAAAGGCAGGGAAACTGGTTGAGTAAGAAGTACTCTTCCAATCAATTTTTGAAAGGGGCAATGGTATTAACGGTTGCTGCACTAGTGACGAAGATATTAAGTGCAGTTTATCGGGTGCCGTTTCAAAATATTGTTGGGGATATTGGTTTTTATATCTATCAGCAGGTGTATCCTTTTTATGGAATTGCTATTGCATTATCCACCTATGGATTCCCTGTGATCATCTCGAAGTTAGTAGCCGAGAAAATAGAAAATAAAGATGTAGAAGGAGCGAAGAATGTAGTCGTCACCTCTTTCATGTTCCTATGTATCGTTGGATTAAGCTGGTTTCTTATCGTGTACTTTGGAGCAGGGGTGATTGCCGGTTGGATGGGGGATCCACTCCTAAAACCGTTGATTCAAGTCATTTCATTATCCTTCCTGTTGTTAGCTCCCCTTTCTGTTCTGAGAGGTTACTATCAAGGAAAGGAAGATATGGTGCCCACCGCTGTTTCACAGGTGACAGAGCAAACGATAAGAGTGGCGACGATTCTTGTATTTTCAACTATTTTGGTGTCTCAGGGATATTCCCTGTATATTGCGGGGAACGGAGCGCTATTCGGTTCGATAACCGGTGGACTGGGAGGTTTGTTGGTTTTACTTTTCATAGTGACTGCACGCAGGGAAAGGCTGTTTTCACGCAAGTCCCTGAGGTTGTCCCCAGATTATTTACACATTTGGTCACGGTTATTAATGAACGGAACAGCCATTTGTGTAAGTGCCATGCTGCTGGTCCTTCTTCAGTTTGTTGATTCCTTGAATGTATATTCTCTCCTGGCCACATCAGGTATGGACAAGGAGTTAGGGAAAACGTGGAAGGGGATTTATGACCGGGGTCAGCCCTTTGTCCAGCTCGGGACAGTAGTGGCCACCTCCATTTCCCTCACTATCGTACCGTTGGTGACAAGTGCCTACTTGAAAAAGAAAGAGAATTTGATAAGGGAGTACAGTCAGTTATCCCTTAAAATCAGTATTACCATCGGATTTGCAGCTACATTGGGAATCATCAATATCATGGTTCCTACCAATACGATGTTATTCGAAAATGCATTGGGCTCTAAGGTGATCGCCGTTTTCTGTCTTTCCATATTCTTTAGCTGTCTTATTCTTACGTTTGCAGGTATTTTCCAAGGGATCGGTAAGATTTATTACCCGGCATTCTGTATTTTGATAGGCATTCTCTTAAAATATATCGGCAACGCCTATCTTATCCCCGTCATGGGCATTATGGGAGCGTCCATCGCGACGGTCGTTTCTTTAGCCGTTATTACCTGTATGATGATCTTGAAACTAAGGAGATTATTCCCTATCCGGTTTTTCCCACTTTCATTCTATAAAACCTTATTGCTGAGCGGTGCAGCCATGACCATCGTGTTACAGGTTTTCCTGCAGATTTATGATACACTTTTAGACAAAGGAATGCCTGAACGAGAGCTTTCTGTCCTTTTTTCTTTAGGAGGAGCGTGTATTGGTGCTATCATTTTTCTGATTGTATTTTTAAGAGGAAATGTCCTCTCCAGAGAAGAAATGGGTTTCTTGCCGTTTGGTAGTAAATGGGTAAGGCTGATGAATATCATGCAACCAATGAATAAAAAGTAGCGAGGAGATCAATATGCATACAATAACAATTGTGGGTTTAGGTGCAGGAGACATCGAACAGCTCCCATTAGGAGTGTACCGATTAATTAAGAATAGCTCACATCTATACTTACGTACGAAGGAGCATCCAGTCGTAAAGGATTTAATGGCAGAAGGAATAGAGTTTCAATCCTTTGATGCTGTATATGAAAAGTATGATCAGTTTGACCGTGTATATGAAGAAATTGTATATGAACTGGTTAGGGAATCTGAAAAGCATTCAATCGTCTACGCCGTTCCAGGTCATCCACTAGTGGCTGAGAAGGCTGTTCAAATGCTTTTGGAACTTCATGAAGAAGGAAAGATACAAGTGTCGATAGGCGGGGGTCAAAGCTTCATTGATGCTCTGTTTGCTTCTGTCGGAGCGGACCCGATCGATGGCTTTCAGCTGTTGGACGGTACGAGCTTAAAGCTTCACGACATTCATATGAATCAGCAGCTCATCATCGGTCAGGTGTATGATGCCTTTATCGCTTCTGAGGTGAAGATTACCCTGATGGAACTCTATCCATATGATTATGAAGTCATGCTTGTCACAGCGGCTGGCAGCAAGGAAGAGAAGGTAGATAGAATCCCCCTGGTAGAACTTGATCGTGTGGCCCACCTCAGCAATTTAACTAGCTTGTACGTCCCGGCTGTGAAAGAAAGGGCATCCACGTATAAACAATATGCAACATTGAGAGAGATCATCTCGACCTTGAGGGGACCAAATGGATGTCCATGGGATAAAGAGCAAACGCATCATTCCCTAAAGAAATACTTACTCGAAGAAACGTACGAATTATTGGAAGCCATTGAGGAAGATGATATTGATCATGTGATTGAAGAATTGGGGGATGTCCTGCTCCAGGTCATGCTTCATGCCCAAATAGGGGAGGATGAAGGAATGTTCACCATGGAGGAAGTGATTGAAAGTCTTGCTTCCAAAATGGTCCGAAGACACCCTCATGTATTCGGTTCGGTTCAAGTAGAAAATACGGAACAAGTGAAAGCGAACTGGGATGAAATCAAGAAGCAAGAAAAGCCGGAGGATCATGAACCGATGCTTAAGAACGTTGCCAAAGGAATGCCGGCTCTCATGAAGGCATACGAATACCAGAAGAAAGCCGCAAAAGTAGGATTTGATTGGCCAGACCCAATAGGTGCCTGGGAAAAAGTATGGGAAGAATTAAAGGAGTTTGAAAACGAGGTCGAGAATAATAGTGAAAACCATATCAAAAAAGAATTTGGAGATATTTTATTCGCGCTTATCAATGTGGGCAGATTCTATAAGATATATCCAGAAGAAGCCCTGTCTATGACCAATACAAAATTTTACCGACGCTTTTCTTATGTGGAGGAACAGGTTTTGAAAACGGGGAAGAGCTTTGAGGATTTCACTTTAGAAGAATTAGACCAATTTTGGAACGAAGCAAAGAAGATGAATATCGAATAAGGGGAAATGAATAATGGTATCCATGAGATTAGATAAATTTTTAAAAGTATCAAGACTGATTAAAAGAAGAACGATGGCTAAAGAAATTGCCGACCAGGGCCGTATTACAGTGAATGGACTGCAAGCAAAAGCGAGCTCTAACGTGAAGGTTGGAGACGAATTAAGCGTGAGGTTTGGTCAAAAGATTATGAGGGTAAAGATAGAAAGGCTTCTTGAAACAACCAAAAAAGAAGAAGCGAGTGGGCTTTATTCCGTACTTTCAGAAGAAAGAGTTCAAGAAGAAACGGAATAAGGATTACATAGTAAGAGGCTCTATTTTGGTTCTATTTTTCTCCCGAAAACATAAACATAGTTACAAAGCTTGTACTATTGGAATGTGAGGGATGGGTATGAATCAATATTATGATGGAAACAAAGATAAAACGACTTTTCAAGAACATGACGTCATGATGAGGGGCCGCAAGCTTCTTGATATCACGGGTGTCAAACAGGTTGAAAGCTTCGATAATGAAGAGTTTCTACTCGAAACCGTTATGGGCTTCTTGTCTGTCAGAGGTCAAAATCTACAAATGAAAAATCTGGACGTGGACAAAGGCATCGTCTCCATTAAAGGAAAGGTGTTTGATCTCGTTTACCTGGATGAACAAAATGGGGAGAAGGCTAAAGGCTTCTTTAGCAAGCTATTTCGATGACACTCTCAACCCAGTTCTACACCATGCTCTCCATGATCGGAATGGGAGCTTTATTTGGTGCGACACTAGACACGTACAATCGGTTCTTAAACCGGTCTGAAAGAAAACGGTGGCTTGTATTCTTAAACGATATTATGTTTTGGGTATTACAAGCCCTATCGATTTTTTATATTTTATTTGTCGTCAATTTTGGTGAGATCCGTATTTATATTTTCGTTGCTTTGCTGTGTGGCTTTGCTGGTTATCAGGCCCTCATCAAGCAGCTTTATCTTGCCTTTTTGGAACGGGTGATCTTATTTTTTATCTCCCTTTATAAATTTGGTGTAAAAATGGTGGAAAAATTAATTTATTCACCGATAAAATGGATAATTGTGCTTCTCATTACCATGGTTTTATCTGTAGGAAAAGGGCTCATATCCGTCATAATCTTCCTTTTAAAGGTGATTTTGAAGGTGTTACAGTGGGCGATTAAGCTCGTAACGGCTCCAATATGGTGGATATTAAAGGGTATTTGGAATTTATTGCCGAAAAATCTTACAAAAAGAGTCGAGAAGTTATATAATAAAGTGGCAGGAATTTTTAAAGAATATATCAAAAAAGTATATAGAGTGGTAGAAAAGTTCAAAAAGAAACCTAAAGACAAGAAATAGGGCTTAAGGCTTTGCCACTCCATATTGTAAAGGAGGTTTGGGAATGAGAAAAAACGTGACACCAATGGAAAATGAATATGTTCGTCATCAGGAGCATATGCATCATTCTTCTTCTAAGAGAAAAAAGCGTTTGGTCCGTCGATTAGCAGTATTTTTAATTTTAGTATTGGCAATTAGTGGATTTTTAATTTCGACTCTCATTTCCAGAGCCCAGGTTTTAGAAGATAAACGTACTGAAAAAGCACAATTAGAAAAAAAGTTAGAACATCTAAAAGATAAGCAAACCGCGTTGGAAGAAGAGATTGTGAAGCTTAACGACGACGAATATATAGCCAAACTGGCGCGCCGGGATTACTTTTTATCAGATGAAGGTGAGATTATTTTCAACATACCTGAACCAGATAAAGAGAAAGAAGAAGAGGTGTCTTATTGACACTCTTTTTTTTAATTGGCTATAATATATAGTAAGGTTTATCTTTTATCATTTTAAGGAGGAGCATTTCTTTTATGTCAATCGAAGTAGGCAGCAAGTTACAGGGTAAGGTAACAGGTATTACAAATTTTGGAGCGTTCGTGGAATTATCGGAAGGTTCAACAGGTTTAGTTCACATTAGTGAAGTTGCAGACAACTATGTTAAGGATATTAACGAACACCTTAAAGTTGGCGACGAAGTAACAGTTAAGGTTATTAATGTTGAGAAAGATGGAAAGATCGGTTTGTCCATCCGAAAAGCGAAAGAGCAACCACAACGCCCGCAGCGCCCTCAGCGTCCTCAACGCCCGCGTAATAATAATAACAAACAGAACGACACACGTACTAAAGAGAGTTTCGAACAAAAGATGGCACGTTTCTTGAAAGACAGTGAGGATCGTTTATCATCTTTAAAGAAAAATACTGAGTCTCGTCGTGGTGGAAGAGGGGCGAAAAAAGGTTAACTTGCTGTCTATTAACTCATATAGCAGGTTGTGAACGGAAAACAGGCATACTCATAAGGATGAGTGTGCCTGTTTTTTTTATAGTGTAGAAAGGAAAACGACCTGCCCCCATCGAATAAAATAGTCTTAACTAATTTTATGGAGGCAGCCATTATGAAAAAAGAACAGATAATCGATCATTATGAATCGTTTAAGCTGTGGCTTAATGAATTGAAAAGGATTAATGATAAAGAGTGGTTTCAGCCAATGGAGGAAAGCAAGTGGTCGATTGCTGCAAATGTTTCTCACATGATCAAATGGGACCAATATTCATTAGTAGAGATTCTTCCAAATGTTTCAGAAGGAGCGCAGTTGTCTCCTTTTCCAGATTTTCAACGTTTTAATGGAGAAGCTGCAGAATATGCGCATGACGTGGTTAATAAGGAAGCTTTGATTGAAGAGGGTATCAAAACACGCGAATCGATTATAGCTTATGTAAGTAGCTTATCTGATGATGATTTACAACATTCGTTCTTAGTAGGAGATCAAAGCTTTACTCTTGAAGAGTTTTTTGAAGACTTTATCGGTCATGATAAACATCACCAGGAGCAAATTGAAGAAGTTGTGTCTGCAGAAATAACGTGATGTTCCTCTCTTCATTCGAAAAGAGCTGAATATAAAAAAAGACTATCATAAATGATAGTCTTTTTTTACTATGACCCGTACGGGATTCGAACCCGTGTTACCGCCGTGAAAGGGCGGTGTCTTAACCGCTTGACCAACGGGCCATGAAATATGGTAGCGGCGGAGGGGATCGAACCCCCGACCTCACGGGTATGAACCGTACGCTCTAGCCAGCTGAGCTACACCGCCATATTTATACACCTTTTAGGCACAAAAACTATGATACATAGAAAGAATTATCTTGTCAATATAATCTAGTAAAGAATTTGTCAAAATTCCCTTAAGCATAGTCGCATAAGCGTTTAAGAGGGAAAAAGAAGAAAAGAAGAATAGGTATAACAAGAATATTCTGAATATTTTACCGGAATCTATAGAAAGTCGTCGAAACTTTCTTGGTATGTATTCCCTCATTTTGACAAAGTTTTAAGCTTGTACCATTTATACTTAACAAAAAAGAAATGGGGAGTGTTTCATACATGGGGAAAGCCGATCAGTCAATCATAGAACCTGTTCAGAACGTGGACATTGAACACACTAGGGTGGAACTATCCAAAAGAGTCAAGTCTATTTATTCGAAACTGGAGTGGCTGTTCGTAGAAAAGGGGATCGCTTTATTCGTCATCGGATTTTTATTGGGTAGAGCGTTAATCCTTTCACATTTAACGCCGTTTGCACTGCCGTTCTTTGCCTCTGTTTACATTATTCGAAGAGAGAAATCTCCCATTGCACTAATCGGTTTGCTTGCAGGAGCTCTCACTTTATCTCTTCCTAGTATCAGTTATACGTTTGTCAGTGCGGTAATATTCCTATTAGCATTTCGATTGACTCAGAAATATCACAAGAATAATTTGAAAGTCGTCGCTTTTTATGTCTTCTTCACAGTAATAGTAGCAAAGCTTTCATTCGATTATATCCAGCAAGGACAAGCACTGACGGTGTACAACGGAGTAATGGCGTTAATAGAAGCATGCCTTGCCTTTCTTTTAACGTATATCTTCATTCAAAGTGTACCCCTTGTAACCGTACAGCGTAGAAGGAAATCGTTGAAAACAGAAGAAGTGGTCAGTCTGATCATTCTTTTAGCATCCATCCTGACAGGTACAATCGGATGGTCTGTATACAACCTGTCTGTAGAACATGTGTTATCAAGATACTTAGTGCTGCTGTTTTCCTTCATAGCAGGGGCTACCGTGGGCTCCACAGTAGGGGTTGTTACCGGGCTTGTTTTCAGTTTAGCCAATGTTTCCAGCTTTTATCAAATGAGCTTGCTTGCTTTCTCGGGGCTTCTGGGCGGCCTTATGAAAGAAGGAAAGAAATTCGGAGCAGCAATCGGTTTGTTAATCGCTACTTTATTAATGGGGATGTACGGAGAAACAGATACGGTCATAACGAAAACCTTATATGAATCGGGAGTTGCGATTTTACTCTTATTTTTAACCCCTCAAAGTTTAACATCTAAAATTGCCAAACATATTCCGGGAACAACAGAATATCAGCAGGAACAACAGGGATATATGCGGAGAGTGAGAGATGTGACCGCTAATAGGGTCACGCAGTTTTCCTCGGTGTTTCAAGCTTTGTCCAATAGTTTTCAACAAATAGAAGACCGATTTGAAGAGGAGGAAGATAAAGAGTTCGATTATTTCTTAAGCAATGTGACAGAGAAAACGTGTCAAACCTGTTTTAAGAAAGATCAGTGCTGGGCCCGAAATTTTGATAAAACCTATAATCTAATGAAAGATGTCATGACCGAGTATGATCAGGGCCGTGTCCCCCTGTCTCCAAAAATTGCTAGAGAAGTAGAGAAGCATTGTACGAGAGAGAAAAAACTGAAAGAAACAATATATCAGGAGTTGACCTTCTATCAAGCGAATCTGAAATTAAAGAAGCAGGTCCAGGAAAGCAGGAAGCTGGTCGCCGACCAATTACTTGGAGTATCAGAGGTGATGGGGAACTTCGCGAAAGAAATTCAAAGAGAAAGGGAGAATCATCATATTCAGGAAGAACAAATCTTATCGAGTATCGGAGAGTTTGGAATCGAGATTGAAAACATTGAAATCTATAACCTGGAACAGGGGAATGTTGATATAGATATGACCATGCCTTATTGCGGGGGACATGGACAGGGTGAAAAGCTGATTGCCCCGATGCTATCGGATATATTAGGTGAAAATATCATTGTTCAAAAGGAGGAGTGTGCTCAATTTCCGAACGGTCAATGTCATGTGACCTTCCAATCTGCCAAGAAATTTGTAGTGGATACCGGAGCTTCTCATGCAGCGAAAGGGGGAGGGCTGGTATCAGGAGACAGCTACTCGATGATTGAATTAGGAAGGGGAAAATATGCCGTTGCGATTAGTGACGGAATGGGGAACGGAGAACGTGCTCACTACGAAAGCAATGAAACATTGAGGCTTTTGAAAAAGATACTGGAATCCGGGATTGAAGAACAGGTAGCGATCAAATCCATCAACTCGATTTTATCTCTCAGAACGAATGATGAAATTTTCTCCACATTGGATTTAGCCATGATCGATCTGCAGAATGCGTCATCGAGATTCTTGAAAATTGGTTCAACCCCGAGCTTCATTAAGCGGGGAGATAAAATCATAAAGGTAGAGGCAAGCAATTTACCCATGGGCATGCTTCAGCAGGATTTCGATGTGGACGTCGTATCTGAGCAGTTAAAAGCAGGCGACCTTCTCATTATGATGAGTGATGGCGCCTTTGAAGGCCCGAAACATGTAGAAAATTATGACCTCTGGATGAAGAGGAAAATAAAGGAGCTGGAAACGGAAGAACCACAAGAAGTGGCCGATATTCTAATGGAGGAAGTGATCAGGTCGAGCTCCGGCTTAATAGAAGATGATATGACCATTGTGGTTTCAAAAATCAAACATAATATACCGAAATGGTCGTCTATCCCTGTGCAAAAATCGAAAGCGAAGGATAAAAAGAAAATTTCCTAGGACGAATATTCACCCTATAAAAATAGTTAACTAGAGTATAAATCCCTCCTTATTCGGCGAAGATGGTAACAACTTTAGAATGAGGAGGGGAGTCTGATGAAGCCAGGTACACTTCGTCAAATTCTATTAATTACGGATGGTTGCTCAAATCAAGGTGAAGACCCAATTGCGATGGCGGCTCTTGCGAAGGAGCAGGGAATCTCAGTGAACGTTATTGGGGTCATGGATAATGATGTGATAGATGATAATGGAATGCAGGAAATTGAAGGAATTGCTCTATCGGGGGGTGGAGTAAGTCAGATTGTATATGCTCAACAGCTTTCTCAAACTGTACAAATGGTCACGCGTAAAGCGATGACACAAACCTTACAGGGGGTTGTAAATAAAGAGCTGAAGCAAATCCTTGGTAAATCCGCATCCATGGAGGAGCTTCCTCCCGAAGAACGCGGGGAGGTCATGGAGGTTGTCGATGAACTGGGAGAATCCGTTGATATGGAAGTGTTGATTCTTGTCGATACGTCTGCGAGCATGAAGCATAAGCTTCCCACAGTTAAGGAAGCCTTATTGGACCTGTCATTGAGTCTGAATGCCAGAATGGGAGACAATAAATTTTCCGTGTTTGTATTTCCCGGGAAACGACAAGATGTCGAAAAATTGCTGGATTGGACACCGAAACTCGAAACATTAACGAGTATATTCTCTAAATTGTCTCCAGGTGGAATTACACCAACAGGTCCTGCGATCTCAGAAGCTATCACTCACTTTAAGAAAAAACGTTCATTAAGGGGATTGCTCTCTCGTGGCGATGATGAACAATACTTCGAAGAAACCATTTAATTTCCCACCTGGAACAGTTATTAGAGGAAAATGGTATAAGCAAATCTACACCATTGTAAAAGAATTAGGATATGGTGCGAACGGAATCGTTTACCTGGTACAAGGTTCGTCTGGATATCAGGCGTTAAAGATGAGTGAAAGCAATGTATCCATTACCTCGGAAGTGAATGTATTAAAATCTTTCTCTAAGGTCCAAGGTGCTCCCCTTGGGCCAAAGCTTCTTGATGTGGATGATTGGGAGTATCGGGGACAGAAAATACATTTTTACGTGATGGAATATATTCAAGGTACTGACTTGCTGTCATTTGTTCAATCAAAAGGATTTTCGTGGACAGGAGTACTCATTGCTCAGCTCCTGACAGACCTGGAGCGAATTCATAAGGAAGGATGGGTCTTTGGGGATTTAAAACCTGAAAACTTGATCGTCACCGGACCTCCTTACCGAATTCGTTGTATTGATGTTGGGGGAACCACCATCAATGGCCGTGCAATCAAAGAGTTTACGGAGTTTTTTGATAGAGGATACTGGGTGGGGGGATCGCGAAGAGCCGAACCTTCTTATGATCTTTTCTCTGTGGGGATGATCCTCATTAATTTAGCCTATCCAGGGCGTTTCACTAAGGCAGGAAACGGGAATATGCAACAATTAAAGCAGGCGATCGGTTCCAAGGACCAACTGAAGAAGTTTGAAGGATCGATCCTTGATGCCTTGGAAGGGAAATTTCAATCTGCCAGTGATATGAGGGTCAGCCTCCTGAATGGACTTTCTCACTCTCAGCCAGTAAAGCAGCCAAAATCGAAACCTAAAGTCAGTAGACCTGTTTCAACGAGCTCTCATGTAAATTCATCCGCATCACATACAAGTAGATATCAAAATCACCGAAATAAAAAATCAAGTCACTTTCTTGAGACTGTGCTCGTGGTGATGATTGTGTCGTTATTATATGCTTTGTATATCTATGGAGAATTGATGTAGTGTAAGAGTGTGAGAATTCAGCGGGTATTGGTACAATGGGGAAAATGGTTTTAGGAAGAGGACGTTATGTTAGAGCAAACGATTAAAAGGTTTATTCAAGACCATAGTTTGATTGAAAAAGGAGATCGTATTATGGTGGCAGTGTCGGGAGGCCCTGATTCCTTAGCGCTGCTCCATTTTCTTGATTCGAACAAAGCTGAGTGGGAAGTAGAAGTCATGGCGGCTCATCTTGATCATATGTTCAGAGGAGAAGAATCCTATCAGGAACTCTTGTTTGTCAAAGAATACTGTAATAAGCGAAACATCCCCTTTTACGGTGAAAGAGTGGATGTATCAATGGAGATCGAGCGGACGAATGGAAGTTTGCAGGAAATTGCCCGTCAAATTCGCTATGCATTTTTGATGGAGGTCATGGAAGAAGCATCTGCTACGAAATTAGCTCTTGGCCATCATGGGGATGATCAAGTAGAAACCATCCTGATGAAGATGACAAGAGGAGCATCCGGGGCTAGCAGAGCCGGGATTCCCTTGAAACGATCCATTGCTGCAGGTTTGATCATACGGCCGTTTCTTTCTGTTACAAAAGAGCATATAGAGAAGTATTGTGAAAGGCACGATCTAAACCCGAGGAGAGACCCCAGTAATCTGAAGGAAGATTATACTAGGAACCGGTTCAGAAAAAAGGTTCTTCCTTTTTTGAAAAAAGAGAATCCTCATGTTCATCTCCAATTTCAACGATTTAGTGAAGAATTGGTAGAAGATGAGGCGTATTTAGAGGAATTAACAAGGGAAAAGTTGAATAAGGTATGGAATAACACTGAGGATTTCTCCTCTTTACATATCGATGGTTTTCTTGAAATGCCTCAGCCTTTACAAAGAAGAGGTATTAATCTAATATTAAACTATCTTTACAAACTTAGACCATCTTCCTTATCGTCTATACATATTTACGATGTATTGGGTATATTAAAAGGAAAAACGCCTAATGCCAGCTTGGATTTACCAAATGGGCTTAAGGTAACAAGGGCGTATCATACATGTTATTTTCATTTTGGGGAATTAGCGTCAACCGAAGCTCCTTATTGTCACGAGATACAGGTTAATGAAACGCTTGAACTTCAAGGTGGATATCAGTTCCTTCTTTATTTTTCTTCCTCGTTAGCAGAGGATTGTACCGGTGATAGGATCTACATTGATCCGGACAAGGTTACCCTGCCTTTATATGTGCGTACGAGAAAGAGCGGAGATCGAATGAAAGTGAAGGGGTTGGAAGGCTCAAAGAAGCTTAAGACACTCTTTATTGACGAAAAAGTTCCTGTTCACCTCCGTGACGAGTGGCCGATTGTAGTGGACGCAGATAACCACATACTTTGGGTTCCGGGAATGAAAAAGTCTAATTACGATTTGGGAGAAGAGCAAGAAAATAGTTTGGTACTACAATTTAAGAGCAATCATCTTCTAGGAGGCAGTTGAACATTGTTAAACCAAGATATTGAAAAAGTGTTAATTTCAGAAGAAGAACTTCAAGAAAAGATTAAAGCATTAGGTGCACAATTAACAGAGGAATATCAAGACCGTTTTCCTTTGGCAATTGGAGTTTTAAAGGGCGCGATGCCATTCATGGCCGACCTTTGTAAACGTATGGATACGCATATGGAAATGGATTTCATGGATGTATCCAGCTACGGGAACTCTACTGTCTCTTCAGGAGAAGTAAAGATTGTGAAAGATTTAGATACGAAAGTGGAAGGTCGCGATATCCTTATCATTGAAGATATCATCGACAGTGGCTTAACATTAAGCTACCTGGTGGAGTTATTCCGTTATCGTAAAGCGAAATCCATCAGCATTGTCACGCTGCTTGACAAGCCGACTGGACGTAAAGCTGATATCAAAGCGGACTACGTGGGCTTTATTGTCCCTGACGAGTTCGTCGTCGGATATGGTCTTGATTACGCTGAAAGATACCGTAATTTGCCGTATATCGGAGTTTTAAAACCAAGAGTGTATACAACAGGAGAATAAGTATAATCTAAAGAGGAATCTTGTAAGTGCAATTTGTTGTAATGCCATGATTTTCTATGATACTATTTTACTTAGTTTGTTTACCGTGGGAGGAGGTAAGGGATGAACCGGATCTTTCGAAACACCATATTCTATTTACTGGTCTTTTTAGTGATTATAGGTGTGGTGAGTTATTTCAGTAACAACAACGAGCCAACCAAAAATATCGAGTACAGTACGTTTATTAATAACCTTGAAGACGGAGACGTTTCTTCTTTTTCAATTCAGCCTGGCAGGGGCGTTTATGAAGTAAAAGGACAGATGGAAGGGGCTAAAGAAGGAGAGTACTTCTTAACCTATGTCCTTACTACAGATGGAAAGTTAATGGAGAAGATCAATACGGCAGCATCAGAGCAAGGAATTGATGTGGAAGTATTACAAGCCAAAGAAACAAGCGGCTGGGTATCTTTCTTTACAACGATCATTCCATTTGTCATTATCTTTATTCTGTTCTTCTTCTTACTTAACCAAGCTCAAGGCGGCGGAAGCCGTGTCATGAACTTTGGGAAAAGTAAAGCAAAGCTATATAGTGAAGAGAAGAAGAAAGTTCGCTTTAAAGATGTAGCGGGAGCAGATGAAGAGAAGCAAGAACTTGTAGAGGTAGTGGAATTCTTAAAGGATCCACGCAAATTCTCTGAAGTGGGTGCCCGTATTCCAAAGGGTGTCCTTCTAGTAGGACCTCCAGGTACAGGTAAAACCTTACTTGCACGAGCAGTGGCTGGAGAAGCAGGAGTTCCTTTCTTCTCAATCAGTGGTTCCGACTTCGTTGAAATGTTTGTCGGTGTCGGTGCATCTCGTGTACGTGATTTATTCGAAAATGCGAAGAAGAATGCACCTTGTATCATTTTCATTGATGAAATTGATGCAGTCGGTCGTCAACGTGGAGCAGGTCTGGGTGGAGGTCACGATGAGCGTGAACAAACCCTTAATCAGTTACTAGTCGAAATGGACGGTTTTGGTGCTAACGAAGGTATTATCATCGTCGCTGCAACAAACCGACCAGATATTCTGGATCCCGCATTGTTACGTCCAGGACGTTTCGACCGTCAAATTACAGTGGATCGTCCTGACCTTAGAGGACGTGAAGCGGTTCTTAAAGTTCATTCGCATAATAAACCGCTTGATGATTCAGTGGATTTAAAAGCGATTGCGATGAGAACACCAGGATTCTCTGGAGCCGACTTAGAAAACCTTCTGAACGAAGCAGCTCTTGTAGCAGCCCGTGAGGATAAGAAGAAAATCGATATGCGCGATATTGATGAAGCAACAGACCGTGTCATTGCAGGTCCTGCTAAGAAGAGCCGCGTCATATCTGAAAAAGAACGTAAAATCGTGGCTTTCCATGAAGCGGGTCACACCGTTATCGGATTAGTCCTTGATGAAGCAGATATGGTACATAAGGTGACCATCGTCCCTCGTGGGCAAGCAGGCGGATATGCCGTTATGCTTCCGAAAGAAGATCGTTACTTTATGACGAAGCCTGAGCTTCTTGATAAGATTACCGGTTTACTTGGTGGTCGTGTAGCAGAGGAAATCATCTTCGGTGATGTATCAACCGGTGCTCACAATGACTTCCAACGTGCAACTGGAATCGCACGTAAAATGGTCACTGAATATGGTATGAGTGATAAGCTTGGACCACTTCAGTTCGGTCAATCACAAGGTGGTCAAGTGTTCTTGGGACGCGACATCAATAGTGAGCAAAACTATTCAGATGCCATCGCATATGAAATTGACCTAGAAATGCAGCGTCTAATCAAAGAAAGTTATGAGAGAGCGAAGCGAATTCTTACTGAGAATCGAGACAAGCTTGAACTCATTGCGAAAACATTATTAGACATCGAAACATTAGATGCGGCGCAAATCAAGCATTTAATGGATCACGGTAAACTACCGGAGCGAATCTATGAATCCGATCAGGAAAATAGTGACGTGAAAGTAAATATCCAAAAGAAAAATGAAGAAAACGTGATCGAAGAAGATACGGCTTCAAAAGAAGACGACTCTAACTCAGATCGCACCTAATATTGAGGGATGCATCCATTTATGGGTGCATCCTTTTTTTGATTACAGAATCTTATGCTTGTCACCTCTGGGCAAAGCCCTTGCGCTTTTATACTCGTCCAGCTCAGGCATGATAAAAATTAAAGTCATATGCAAAATAGTCCCAAAAGGTAAGTGAATGAGATAAGCTGAATCGGTCCTTATTAACGTTAAACATTGGCAACAAATTGATTTTTGAGAATAAACGCCCACCATATTTAAAATAGGGGCTTCTTTTGTTTATCTATAATTAGGAAGTCATAATGACAAGCACAGAGTGGATTGTAGCGGAAGGCACTTGACTCCTGCGGGAAATAGAGGAAAGGTCGAGACCCCGCAGGGCGAAGCTCGAGGAGGCTCGACTTCCTCCCCGCGGAAAGCAAGTGCCTGGAGCGGAAAGGAACGGTCAAAGATTTCGCGTTATCACTTATGGTAAATGAATTTTTTGGAAGTTACGCAAAACAAATGGACCTAACCAAGCCGGTTCCGCTTTTGTACCTATTCTAAATAAATTATGGTATGATGTTGGCAGTGTGAAAACAATTGGCTTAGTAGGTGAGGATATTGATTTTTGTAATGGATGTAGGGAATACCAATATTGTGTTTGGTGTATATGAAAATGACCATTTAAAATATCATTGGAGAGCTGAAACGAATCGACATAAAACGGAAGATGAGTTCGGAATGCTTGTGAAGAATCTGTTCGAGCATGTGAAGCTGACGTTTGACGAGATTGACGGAATCATCATTTCCTCCGTTGTCCCTCCAATTATGTTTAGTTTGGAACGTATGTGTGAGAAGTATTTTAATATTACTCCGCTCGTCGTTGGTCCTGGAATAAAAACCGGTTTAAATATCAAGTATGAAAACCCAAGGGAAGTCGGAGCGGATCGAATCGTTAATGCTGTCGCTGGTATTCACGAATACGGTGGTCCTCTCATTATTGTCGACTTCGGTACAGCGACGACGTATTGCTATATCAATGAGGAAAGACAATATATGGGTGGAGCGATCGCACCTGGAATCGGCATTTCAACAGAAGCCCTGTACTCGAAGGCTGCTAAATTGCCAAGGATTGAAATTGCCCGTCCTGAGCACATCATTGGCAAGAATACCGTAACGGCTATGCAAGCGGGTATTCTCTATGGATATGTTGGACAAGTAGAAGGTATCGTTCAAAGAATGAAAGCACAAAGTAAGAAGGAACCAACTGTCATTGCAACGGGAGGATTAGCGACATTGATTTCGAAAGAATCCAACAGCATCGACGTCGTAGATCCTTTCCTGACATTAAAAGGATTAAAATTAATCTACAAGAGAAACATGAACTAAAGTGAAAGGAGCTTCAACCATGAGTGACTATTTAGTAAAAGCGTTGGCCTATAATGGCCAGGTACGTGCTTATGCAGTGAAAAGCACGGATACAGTAGGAGAAGCACAAAGAAGGCATGGAACATGGCCGACTGCATCAGCAGCATTAGGTAGAAGCATTAGTGCCGGAGTGATGATGGGGGCAATGCTAAAAGGGGAAAATAAATTAACGGTCAAAGTAGAGGGTGGTGGCCCGATAGGTGCCATTCTTGTAGATAGTAATGCAAAAGGGGAGGTCAGAGGATATGTGACCAACCCACATGTACACTTCGATTTAAACGAGCAAGGGAAGCTTGATGTCCGTCGTGCTGTTGGTACAACCGGAACGTTATCCATTGTAAAAGATATCGGCATGAGGGATCATTTCTCCGGTCAGGTTCCGATTGTTTCAGGAGAACTTGGAGAAGACTTTACGTATTATTTCGTCACTTCAGAACAAGTGCCCTCTTCTGTAGGTGTAGGTGTGCTGGTGAACCCTGACAATTCAATTCTTGCAGCAGGCGGATTTATCCTGCAGCTAATGCCGGGAACGGATGATGAAACGATTACGAAGATTGAGGAACGCCTGGCTAAAATCCCTCCGATCTCAAAACTAATCGAAAAGGGACTCACTCCTGAAGAGGTATTAGAAGAAGTACTTGGAAAAGGGGAAGTCAAAGTACTTGAAACGCTTCCGGTGGCATTTAAGTGTCAGTGTAATAAAGAACGTTTTTCAAATGCCATCATCAGCTTAGGGGAGCAGGAAATTCAAGAAATGATTGATGAAGATGGAAGTGCAGAAGCAAGCTGTCACTTCTGTAATGAAACGTATGTGTTTTCTAAAGAAGACTTGGAAGAACTGAAAGCAAACGCGAAGCAATAAATCAGATTCAGGGAGAATGGGAGAAATGAGAATTAAACGGTCTGTACTCATGGTTATGGTTGGGATACTTCTTGTCACTAACATCATTACACTCTTGTGGAATCGCTCTTCGGGGGTAAGTGGAACTCCCGAAGTAGTGGCAACGGTGGGCGGAGAGTCAATTACCCGGGAGGACTGGTTGTATTCCCTTGAGCAAAAACATGGCAAAGAAGAGTTGAAGGTATTGATCAATCAACAAGTGATCGACCATTTAGCGAAGAAATATGATATCTCCGTTTCAGATAAAGAAGTAGAGCAGGAATATTATTTCATCCAATCTGTTTTTAATGAGCACGATGAAGAAAATCTTGAAGATGAAGATTCACTAAAGGCTCGAATCAGATCTGAATTGTTATTAGAGGAGCTCCTCACGAAGGATGTCCAAGTACCTGAAAAAGAGTTGAAGAGCTTCTATAATCAAAACGAGCATCTGTACTCTATTTCTAAAATGTATAAGTTGAAGCAGTTGAAGGTAGCTGATCAATCAGAAGCAGCTCAAGCATTGGAAGAACTTGAAGCTGGATCTGACTTTGAAGCATTGGCCATGGAGCGTTCAAGTGATGAGCAAAGTGCTAACTTAGGGGGAGACATTGGATATGTTCCTCTGGATGGAGATTTCCTATCTTCAGAAGCGTCAGAAGAAATAGAGTCTCTCTCCCCTGGTGAATGGACAAAACCGATCCGAGAGGATTCAGAGTACGTTATTTATTATGTAGACGATGTTTTGAAAGAAAGACATTTTTCATTCAAAGATGTAAAATCTCAAATTCGCAGACAAATTGCTTTAGAGCAAGTAGAGACGCCACTTCAGCCCGAGTCCTTTTGGAAAGAGGTTGAAGTGGAATGGTTTTACGAAAAACAGAACTAGAGGGGGCTGACCTATTAAAGGTCAGCTTCTTTTACATAGAGAGACACTTTTTAACGAAACATAGGATAAATGAAATATGCATACATATAACCTAGAGGAGAGACAATTTGGTCTCATAAACAAGCATAAAGTGAGCATGAGAGAAGGATGATACACCTCCAACCCAAGATGGTCGGGGTGAGCATTGTTTATGCTTTTTAATTGACAAATTTATTGAATATTGTTACATTTTTATAAAACCAACAAATTTACTTGGAATTAGGAGTGATGAATGAATGGTGAGAGTAGCCAATTCAATTTCGGAATTAATAGGACAGACTCCAGTGGTAAAACTGAATCGATTAGTAGATGAAAATAGTGCAGATGTTTACTTGAAATTAGAATATATGAACCCGGGAAGCTCTGTAAAAGATCGTATCGCATTAGCTATGATTGAAGCTGGGGAAGAAGAAGGTACGATTAATCCCGGAGATACGATTGTTGAGCCAACGAGTGGAAATACGGGTATCGGTTTAGCGATGGTAGCTGCCGCAAAAGGATACCGTGCGTTACTGGTCATGCCTGACACAATGAGTATGGAGAGACGCAACCTGTTACGTGCATACGGCGCAGAATTAGTATTAACACCAGGAGCAGAAGGTATGGGAGGGGCCATTCGCAAAGCTGAAGAGTTAGCGAAAGAAAAAGGCTACTTCATGCCTCAGCAATTCAAAAATGAAGCCAACCCTAAAGTTCATCGAGAAACAACCGGACCTGAGATCGTCGAGCAAATGGGCGATCAGCTGGATGCCTTCATTGCAGGGATTGGAACAGGCGGTACGATTACTGGTGCGGGAGAAGTGCTGAAGAAACATTACCCATCAATCGAGCTGTATGCCGTGGAACCGTCAGATTCACCAGTATTATCAGGAGGAAAGCCTGGTCCTCATAAAATCCAAGGAATCGGTGCCGGATTTATCCCTGATATTTTAGATACAGAGGTATATAACCATGTCATTCAAGTTGAAAAAGATTCGGCCTTCGACTATGCAAGAAGAGCAGCTAAAGAAGAGGGGATCCTGGGCGGGATTTCTTCAGGAGCGGCCATCTATGCAGCTATAGAAGTAGCGAAGAAGTTAGGGAAGGGTAAGAAAGTTCTTGCCATCATCCCTAGTAACGGAGAACGCTATTTAAGTACTCCTCTTTACCAATTTGATGAAGAATAATAATAAGTGGCGGATCCTGTAGAATGAACTCTTCAGGATCCTTTTTTAGTGTTGATCTGTTGAAACTTTTATTGTAAAAGTCCCCTTCAATACCGATCCATTCTCCACCATCCCCCTCACATAATTTCAAGTTTTTAACGATGAAACCTTCCCGAAGTTCATGTATCATGAAAGTAGATAAAGAATAGGAGTGTGAAGGGTCAGTGCAGCACCTATATTTTCATAAAAACCATTCAACCAAAGAACAATTTTTTGCAGCTTACGAACAACTAAGTCAACATCAATCACATCATATATTGTTAGAAAGTGGACGGGGTGGACGATATAGCGTTGCTGGACTACAACCTGACGTCATTTTACAAAGTGCTTCGGAAGGGTTGCGCATACAAAACTCTTCCGGGGTTGAAACGATAAATGGAGACCCGTTGATTCAAATGGAGAAATGGATGATGCCGCTTCGTAAGGAAAGAAGAGAGGATCTCCCTGATTTCCAAGGGGGGGTAATCGGGTTTCTTAGTTATGATTATGCAAGAAAGATTGAGAAACTTCCCGCTTTGGGGCGAGATGATCTGGAGATTCCGGACCTTTATTTCTATTACCTGGAGGAATGGGTGGTCTTCGATCATCAGGAAAACACCGTATGGACGATGATTCTTTCTGATGGAGAAACGGAGTTAGCCGAGAATAAGCTATCAATATGGACTTCCTCTTGGACAAATGCCTTGTCTTCAATAAAAAAATGTGAAGAGGATCCTGTGAAACACGAGACAGAAGACATCGAAGTATCGATGGATGAAGAAGAATTCTCAGTGGCCGTAAAACAAATCCAATCCTATATCTCTCAGGGTGATGTGTTTCAGGTGAATTTATCTGTCCGACAATCTCAAGAATTGAAGGCTGAGCCATACGCGGTTTATAAAAAGCTTCGAGAATTAAATCCCTCACCTTACATGAGCTATATTCATAGCCCGGATTTTCAAATTGTTTCCGGGTCACCGGAATTACTGGTGAAGAAAAAAGGAACCGAAGTAAGTACAAGACCGATCGCAGGTACACGCTCTCGGGGGAAAGATGCTGAAGAGGATGAGAAACTTGCTCTTGAGCTGATCAATAATGAAAAAGAAAGAGCAGAGCACGTGATGCTTGTGGATTTGGAACGAAATGACCTGGGCAGGGTTTGTCAATACGGGACAGTTGACGTGAATGAGTTTATGGTCATTGAAAAATACTCCCACGTCATGCACATTGTTTCGAATGTAAGAGGAACACTAGATGAAACTAAAACGGGAGCGGATCTAATTCGATCTGTCTTTCCAGGTGGAACCATTACGGGAGCCCCTAAGGTGAGAACGATGGAAATCATTGAAGAACTCGAGCCGGTTAGAAGAGGGATTTACACAGGGTCCATTGGCTGGATTGGCGTCAATGGAGATATGGAATTGAATATCGTCATTCGGACGATGCTTGTGAAAGAAGGAAAAGCCCATATTCAAGCGGGAGCGGGAGTGGTGATTGATTCCAATCCTAAGTACGAATACAAAGAATCCTTGAAGAAAGCGAAAGCCCTTTGGGTAGCAAAAGCCAGGGCGGAAGGAGAAACCCTATGATTCTCATGATTGATAACTACGATTCATTCACCTATAATCTTGTGCAATTTTTAGGAGAGCTTGGAGAAGAGCTCGTCGTGAAACGAAATGACGAGATTACTATAGATGAAATTGAGACATTGTCTCCCGATTACCTGATGATCTCCCCGGGACCTTGCAGCCCCAACGAAGCGGGTGTAAGCCTCGAGGCGATCCGAACCTTTGCCGGAAAGATTCCGATTTTCGGCGTTTGCCTGGGTCACCAATCGATTGCCCAGGTTTTCGGAGGGGAAGTTGTTCGTGCTGAACGGTTAATGCACGGGAAAGTCTCACCCATGATCCATGATGGTAAAACGGTTTTCAAAGACATGCCCAATCCTTTCAAGGCAACAAGGTACCACTCCCTGATCGTCAAAAGAGAAACCCTTCCTGAATGCTTTGACATTACAGCCGAAACGAAAGAAGGGGAGATCATGGCGATCCGACATAAACAGCTGCCGATCGAAGGGGTGCAGTTCCATCCTGAATCAATCATGACGGAACAAGGGAAACAACTGCTCCTTAACTTTTTAACGACTTATAAAAAAATCGAGATGGTTTTATAAATGTACCTATATCTTAACGGAGAAATCGTTCATTCATCAGAGGCGGTCATTTCCCCATTCGATCACGGATATTTATATGGATTGGGCGTGTTTGAAACCTTTAGAACGTATGATGGTCATCCGTTTTTGCTAAAGGATCACTTGAAGAGGCTTTCTCATGGATTAAAGGAATTGAATATTGCAGCAGACCTGGATGAAGAAAAGATTAGGAACTCTATAACAACACTTTTAGATAAAAATGGCTTAAAGGATGCATATTGCCGGTTCAATGTCTCGGGTGGGGCAGGGGAGATAGGTTTACAAACGACCCCCTATGAGGATGCGACGGTGATACTTTTTCAAAAAGAATTGCCTCCTTCTCTGCCATTAAAAGAAAAAGAAGGTGTGCTGCTTCAGTTAAGAAGAAACACACCGGAGACCGGGGAACGATTGAAATCCCATCATTACCTGAACAATATGGCGGCTAAACGGGAAATTGGCCCATCCCCCCGCCGGGAAGGAATATTCCTTACAAAGGAAGGCCATCTCTGTGAAGGAATAACGTCCAATCTATTCTGGATAAAAGACGCAGAATTGTATACACCAGCTATAGAGACGGGGCTCTTAAACGGGATAACCCGTCAGTTCATCCTTGCCCTGGCAGAACGAATGCAAATGCAGGTTTGGGTAGGGTTGTTCGAGCAGGAGCGATTACTAGGAGCGGATGAAGTGTTTTTTACAAACTCTGTGCAAGAAATCATACCGGTAAACAGAATTGACTCTATGAGTTTTCCGGGTAGCAACGGAGAGTATACCGGGCTGTTACATGAACGATACATCAAATATACAAGACAGTTGAATTCAATAGAGGAATTATAGCAGGGGGAGTCGTGCAATGAAGTGCGGTAAATACGAACTAGATTTTTCAACTAAAACCCTTATTATGGGGATTTTAAATATCACACCTGATTCATTCTCGGACGGTGGTTCGTTCAATGATTTGGACCGGGCTGTAGAGCGTGCGAAAGAAATGGTTGAGATGGGGGCGGACATCATTGATATCGGCGGAGAGTCTACCAGACCTGGACACGAGGTTGTGCCTGCTGATGAAGAAATTTCACGAGTCGTGCCCATCATAAAAGCGATATCACAGGAAGTGAACGTTCCGATCTCCATCGACACGTATAAGGCAGAGACGGCGCGAAAAGCCCTGGAGGCAGGAGCTAGCATCATTAATGATGTATGGGGTGCGAAAAAAGATCCTGAGATGGCACAAGTAGCAGCGGAAACGGGTGCCCCAATTATTCTCATGCATAACCGGGACAACCAGGAATACAGCCAATTCGTACGGGATTCGATACAAGACCTGCAGGAAAGTATCTTCCTAGTAAAAGAAGCTGGCGTACAAGATGAACAAATCATCCTCGATCCTGGAATCGGGTTTGCCAAAACAGTACAATTAAACATAGACATGATGAGACACCTGGATGTCATTGTTTCTCTCGGATATCCGGTACTCCTGGGAACGTCCCGGAAGTCTATCATTGGACATGTACTCGATCTTCCCGTAGAGGAACGAATGGAAGGAACGGGTGCCACGGTTTGCTACGGGATTCAAAAAGGGTGTCACATCGTACGTGTTCATGATGTAAAGGAAATGGCACGTATGGCAAAAATGATGGATGTCTTAGTTGGAAAGGAGAAATTGTATGGATAAGATTCTATTGAACGAAATGGAGTTTTACGGTTATCATGGTGTATTTCAGGAAGAAAACAAACTTGGACAACGTTTTCGTGTTAGTGTAGAGTTGCATTTAGATTTAAAGAAGTCCGGCCAGAGTGATCAGCTTGAGGACTCCGTAAACTATGCTGAGATCTATTCCATCACCAAATCTGTTGTCTGTGGAGAATCGAAGAATTTAGTGGAAGCGGTCGCTGAAGACATCTCTTCCCGGATCTTAGAAACATTCCAAGTCGTAGAGAGCTGTAAAATTACACTAATCAAGCCTGATCCACCTATTCCTGGACATTACCAATCGGTGGCGGTGGAGATTAATAGGAGTCGATAGGATGAATACTGCATACATTTCCCTTGGTTCCAATATGGGAGACAGGGCGGGTTATTTAGAAAAAGCCATAAACATCTTAGGCAGTCATGGTAAGATAGAGGTAACGAAACGATCCTCTATGTATGAAACAGATCCAGTAGGATTTACAGAACAAGGTGAATTTTTGAATATGGTCATCGAAATTCGTACCAGTCTAAGTCCAGAAACTCTATTACATCAGTGCTTGCAGGTGGAAATCGACCTTGGAAGAGAAAGGGAGTTCAAATGGGGTCCGAGAATTATAGACCTTGACATTTTACTCTATAATCACAAAAATATTGAATCAGAGAATCTTCTCATTCCTCACCCAAGGATGCAAGAGAGAGCATTTGTGTTAATCCCGTTATTAGAGGTTGCTCCACATATAGAGCATCCGTCGTTTAATGCCCCGTTCGTTGAATTTCTGGACGAAATACCTGACAAAGAAGGAGTTCGGTTATGGAAACAGATAAATGGGGAAGACGCATTCGTGCATTCAGAAAGCTAAAAGGATATACTCAGGAAGGTTTGGCCAAGGAACTTTCCATCTCTGTTTCGGTCCTTGGAGAAGTGGAAAGAGGAAGTCGGATACCGAAAGAAGATTTCTTAGTGAACGTTGCAGAAGTGCTGAACATACCGCTGCATGATCTGATCCCTCATGAAGAATCTGAACGTAGTGAGTGAATGCCGGTTAATTCACCTGTATATCCTTTTATGTTATCCTAGAAAAGGCTGGAACCAATACGTGACATTGTCACCATGTTGGATCGGCCTTTTTTAGATTTTTTTTCAATATCTTTTCACGCACCAAAGTACGTTTCTGAAATAACTCATACTTTAGGGGTGTTACAAACATAGATATTGTGTAAAATAGTATGGTATATAATCGTATTAGTCTAGTAAAGCAAGAAGATAGAATAGGAGTGAAACACATGAGTCACGAAGAAATCAATGACCAGCTTCGAGTCAGACGCGAAAAAATGGAGGCTATCCGTGATAAAGGACTGGATCCATTCGGCAAACGCTATGATCGTACACACAGTTCATCCGAGATCAAATCTCAATTCGATGAATTTTCTAAAGAAGAACTAGAAGAGAAAGACATCGCTGTAACCATCGCAGGTCGTATCATGACAAAGCGTGGAAAAGGGAAAGCGGGATTCGCACACCTGCAGGACCTGGCTGGACAAGTCCAAATCTATGTTCGTAAAGATGCGATCGGTGAAGAAGCATACGAACTATTCAATACAGCAGACCTCGGAGATATCGTAGGGGTTACAGGTACAGTATTCAAAACAAAGGTAGGAGAGCTTTCAGTAAAAGCGAAAGAATTCCACCTTCTAACGAAAGCATTGCGCCCATTGCCTGAGAAGTTCCATGGTTTAAAAGATGTTGAGCAACGCTACCGTCAACGTTATCTGGATCTAATCACGAGCCAGGAAAGCAAGGAGACGTTCATCGCCCGCAGCCGTATCATCCAATCCATGAGAAGATACCTGGATAACAACGGTTACTTAGAAGTAGAAACACCAATGATGCATGCCATCGCAGGGGGAGCATCTGCCCGTCCATTCAATACACATCACAACGCTCTTGATATGCCATTATTCATGCGTATCGCAATCGAGTTACACTTAAAGCGCCTGATTGTTGGTGGACTTGAAAAAGTATACGAAATTGGCCGTGTATTCCGTAATGAAGGTGTGTCTACAAGACATAACCCTGAGTTCACGATGATCGAGCTTTACGAAGCATACGCAGATTACCGAGATATCATGGCTCTTACTGAAAATCTTGTTGCTCATATTGCGAAGGAAGTATTCGGCTCTACTACCGTTCAGTATGCAGACTACGAAATTAACCTGGAGCCACAGTGGACCCGCCTTCACATGGTGGACGCGGTTAAAGAACAAACTGGTGTGGATTTCTGGAGAGAAATGTCTGATGAAGAAGCACGTGCCCTTGCAAAAGAGCACGGCATTGAAATCAAAGACAATATGCAATACGGCCATGTGGTAAATGAATTCTTCGAACAAAAAGTGGAAGACAAGCTTATCCAGCCTACATTCATCTATGGGCACCCGGTGGAAATTTCTCCACTTGCCAAGAAAAACGATGAAGACCCACGATTCACAGATCGCTTTGAATTATTCATCGTAGGTCGTGAACACGCGAATGCCTTCACGGAGCTTAATGATCCTATCGATCAAAGAGAACGATTTGAAGCGCAATTGAAAGAAAGAGAAGAAGGAAACGACGAAGCCCATATGATGGATAATGATTTCATCGAGGCTCTTGAATATGGTATGCCGCCAACAGGTGGTCTTGGTATCGGTATCGACAGACTTGTTATGCTTTTAACCAACTCACCATCCATTCGAGACGTATTACTATTCCCATTGATGCGTCATCGTGATTAATCGTGTGCTAAAGAACAGCAGGGGCTTATGCTCCTGCTGTTCTTTTTTGAAATTAAATTAAGTAATAGTAGATAATAATTTGGAGAAATAATGATGTGAATTCGCCAATTAGGGCTAAAGGCATCTTATTCAAACTATAAAATTACGGTAAAAAGAATGAAATGAATGTCTTTTGTCTTATAATTAATAGCTGGTGAAAAAAGATTTAAAAAATCTATTGCGCCCATATTTAGAAGGTGGTATAGTATTATCTGTTGCCGCAAAAACGCGACAAACTTAATGAAAACTTTTTAAAAAAAGTTATTGACTTTAATGAGTCGGTAATGTAATATTTAAAGGGTCGCTTCAAACGGAGCACTTACACATTGAACCTTGAAAACTGAACAAAACAAGACAATACGTCAACGTTAATTCTAGATTTATTTTTAAAGAGCTATTCAAACTTTTATCGGAGAGTTTGATCCTGGCTCAGGACGAACGCTGGCGGCGTGCCTAATACATGCAAGTCGAGCGGACTGATGGGAGCTTGCTCCCATCAGTCAGCGGCGGACGGGTGAGTAACACGTGGGTAACCTGCCTGTAAGACTGGGATAACTCCGGGAAACCGGGGCTAATACCGGATAACTCATTTC
>NZ_VTUY01000002.1:2500-463912 GCF_008364765.1 Bacillus sp. CH30_1T
AAACTTTCTCAAAAAAATATATCGAGATGATATTCCAATTTCTATAATGAAGAAAATGGCTCCGCAGGCAAGATTCGAACTTGCGACCGATCGGTTAACAGCCGATAGCTCTACCACTGAGCTACTGCGGAATAATGAAATGGTGGGCCTAAGTGGACTCGAACCACCGACCTCACGCTTATCAGGCGTGCGCTCTAACCAGCTGAGCTATAGGCCCATTAAAAATTGGAGCGGGTGAAGGGAATCGAACCCTCATCATCAGCTTGGAAGGCTGAGGTTTTACCACTAAACTACACCCGCATTAATAATTGGAGGCGGCAACCGGATTTGAACCGGTGATAAAGGTTTTGCAGACCTCTGCCTTACCACTTGGCTATGCCGCCGTTGGCTGGGCTAGCTGGATTCGAACCAACGCATGTCGCAGTCAAAGTGCGATGCCTTACCGCTTGGCTATAGCCCAATATAAAGGGCGACTGATGGGAATCGAACCCACGAATGCCTGAACCACAATCAGGTGCGTTAACCACTTCGCCACAATCGCCATGATATAAATTTCTTTGGCAGGGGCAGTAGGAATCGAACCCACACCAAAGGTTTTGGAGACCTTCGTTCTACCGTTAAACTATGCCCCTATATAATAGAGAGTTTTATTAAAAATGGTGGAGGGGGGCAGATTCGAACTGCCGAACCCGAAGGAGCGGATTTACAGTCCGCCGCGTTTAGCCACTTCGCTACCCCTCCAAATAAAACAAATACTTAAAGGTTCTTAAGTATAAATGGTGGCTCAGGACGGAATCGAACCGCCGACACATGGATTTTCAGTCCATTGCTCTACCAACTGAGCTACTGAGCCATATTATATAGAAGATTAAATTATCAAAATGAACACTAAAGAAATAAATGGCGGTCCGGACGGGACTCGAACCCGCGACCTCCTGCGTGACAGGCAGGCATTCTAACCAACTGAACTACCGGACCAAAGTTTTTTGACGACAGTCAAAATAACTATCCATGCGTGACTTATGAAGGGTAATGCTACCCTAAGTCAAAAATGGTATTGCGGGGACAGGATTTGAACCTGCGACCTTCGGGTTATGAGCCCGACGAGCTACCGAACTGCTCCACCCCGCGACGATATAAATATAGTAAAGGTAAAAATGGAGGAGGAAGGGGGATTCGAACCCCCGCGGGCTGTTACACCCCTGTCGGTTTTCAAGACCGATCCCTTCAGCCGGACTTGGGTATTCCTCCGTGTATAATGGACCCTGTAGGACTCGAACCTACGACCGGACGGTTATGAGCCGTCTGCTCTAACCAACTGAGCTAAGGGTCCTTATAATCGTGCGTCATGTATTTAGTAATAGCGGCGGAGGGGATCGAACCCCCGACCTCACGGGTATGAACCGTACGCTCTAGCCAGCTGAGCTACACCGCCACGAAACCTTTTCGATCAATCTGAATCTTGATTAAGCAAGATTCAATAAAGTTTATTTACTTTCGTAAAAAACTTGGTGGAGCCTAGCGGGATCGAACCGCTGACCTCCTGCGTGCAAAGCAGGCGCTCTCCCAGCTGAGCTAAGGCCCCAAAAGAAGTGGTCGGGAAGACAGGATTCGAACCTGCGACCCCTTGGTCCCAAACCAAGTGCTCTACCAAGCTGAGCTACTTCCCGAAATATATGGCGCGCCCGAGAGGAGTCGAACCCCTAACCTTTTGATCCGTAGTCAAACGCTCTATCCAATTGAGCTACGGGCGCTAAATTTCCTCTTAAGAAATAATATTTTGCTAGTGCAAAAATCTTTGGTGCCGAGGACCGGAATCGAACCGGTACGGTAGTCACCTACCGCAGGATTTTAAGTCCTGTGCGTCTGCCAGTTCCGCCACCCCGGCAATCTATTGGAGCGGAAGACGGGATTCGAACCCGCGACCCCCACCTTGGCAAGGTGGTGTTCTACCACTGAACTACTTCCGCGAAATAAATGGTGCGGGTGAAGGGACTTGAACCCCCACGCCTTGCGGCGCCAGATCCTAAGTCTGGTGCGTCTGCCAATTCCGCCACACCCGCATGATGAAATGTTAGATTTCGCATCCGCGAAATTCTATGGTGAGCCATGAAGGACTCGAACCTTCGACCCTCTGATTAAAAGTCAGATGCTCTACCAACTGAGCTAATGGCTCATCTTTGTAATTAAGAAACCAAATGGTGCCGGCAAGAGGACTTGAACCCCCAACCTACTGATTACAAGTCAGTTGCTCTACCAGTTGAGCTACACCGGCATGTTTATTTTCATATGAAGTATTAATGGAAAGTTACTTCACAGAAGCAGTTCTAGGAAAGATATTTTGCTGTCGCAAAAATCATTGGTGGAGGATGACGGGATCGAACCGCCGACCCTCTGCTTGTAAGGCAGATGCTCTCCCAGCTGAGCTAATCCTCCATTTTGGTGACCCATACGGGATTCGAACCCGTGTTACCGCCGTGAAAGGGCGGTGTCTTAACCGCTTGACCAATGGGCCGTTTTTTTTGAAAATGTCCCGCTTAAGAACATGTATTACTATATCATTCAATTTCGCAGAAGTCAACTTCTGATTCAAAAAAATATTCTTTTGGTTGCTTATCAAAACCATTTTTGTAAGCCGAAGAAGAATATACCACATCTTCAAACCTTATATCAATAGGAAAATTATAAATCATTAAAAGAATGCTACGTTCAAACTACTGCCCCCTCTTCAGTCTTGAATATGAAATAAGGGTTAAAGGTATTTACATTGCCAAATTTATAACAATTGGAAGCGTAACAATACTCTTCATTTAAGTAGAAATCCTGGCCGCACTCGGGAATTTCTATGGCACTGCTTGAATTTGAATCTCATACACCGTTGTAATGGCAGCTCTAGATGTGACTTCTATGATATCTTCGTCATAATACGGAATGAACCAAGGGCGCTGCGATCATTATTGACACACTAAAAGCTTCAGTTTAACCGTTGAATCAAAAAAAGCAGCTACAAGAGCTGCATAAGTTTATCTCCATGATATTTAGATTTTTCACGAATTTTGTTGAATTGGCTCATATCACTTGTCATTTCCAATTTATAATTAAAACTGAAAAACCAAAACTTATGCCATTCTCTTTTAAAATTGCGTAACATAGAAACCCCTCCACATTATCAATCTTTTGTTTCCTGCATGTTTAGAATAGCAAATAAGTGTAAACATATATTTAAAACCATGTTAAGGTTTGTAAAAATTCTTTCTGGGTATGAACAAGATTTTGCACTATCCTACTGTAAGTTCATATAAACTATAGGAAATACCCAGTAAATGGAAGGTAAGGAATTTGATGAAATGGAGACTCGGTCTTTTAATCACCTTAATTGTGATTTTCATTCTAATGTTGAGAATTTCCTGGAATGGAAGTTGGAATAATTTTAATATATACAAAATAAATCAAGAAAACTGGGTAGGTGCATGGGCCGCAAGTATGCAAACACCTTTAGAAGATGGAATTTCCCATAAAGGATTTGAAGATCAAACGATTCGAATGATCCTCCATCCTCATGTTGATGGTAATAAGATACGACTCCGCCTATCAAATGTCTTTTCTGAAAAACCCCTAGCCATTGAAGAGGTACATGTGGCCATTTCTCAAAAAGGCTCTGAAATTGTCCCGGATACAGATCAACAGGTGACATTTGAAGGCAAATCAACTGTGACCATCCCTCCAGGTGAGAGAAAATTCAGTGATTCCATTACATTAGAAGTGTCTGGTGATAAAGCTCTTGCAGTAAGTCTATATGTCAAAGAAAAATCCGGACCTGTCACTTGGCATCCCGTATCTATGCAAACGACCTATATTTCAAAGGGAAATGATGTTTCGATGTCCGATTCTTCGGCTTTTAACGAACTGGAAGAATCATGGTTTTGGTTGGATGGAGTAGACGTATTAACTGATTCATCTAAGAAAGGCATTGTTATAATAGGGAGTTCTCTCGCAAATGGAAATAGTTCAACAGTAAATACAAATCGACGTTGGCCCGATTACCTGGCAAGACGATTAAATCAGGAAAATTCAGATTTGACTATCATGAATGCGGGGATCTCTGCCAATCAACTGATCAACAGTCTGCCTGATAAGGGAGAAAATGCCTTTGCAAGGCTGGAGAGGGATGTTTTCAATCAATCAGGTGTAAAAGCAGTGGTCCTTCACCAGGGGTTGAATGATATAAGACATCATCCTGAATATGATGCTGACAAAATCATCGAGAGGATGAAGCAGATCATTGATTCTACCCAAGAACAGGGCTTGACCATTTATGGTGGTACATTGACCCCTTTTAAAGGATCAGGAATGTTCACATCTAAAGGGGAAAGTACACGTCAGGAAGTGAATGACTGGATAAGAACAAGCGGGGAGTTTGATGGGGTCATCGACTTTGACAAAGCTCTGCGGGATCCAAATGAACCTGAACGCTACCTCCAAAAATATGACTCGGGAGATCACCTCCACCCCAATGATGCGGGTTATAAGAGAATGGCTGATACCGTTGATCTTTCATTATTCAAATAGTGGGATAAAGAGATATTGTACTTTGTCCCACATCCTTTTAGTTTTGTTGTCTATGCTTCTTCCAATCATAACGCAGTTTACAAGCATTCCTTAGCCGTCTTCATACGAATTCTAATGAATATTATTCAACTTCATTTCATGATACTTTATTTTTTCCTGCAACTTCTTTTTAATCTGACAGTCTAAACATCCTTCCAGCAAAACTCGATTGTAGTGAATCCTCAAAAAATGCCATTTACATTTCATTTGCACGAATAACTGACTCACCTTCATCAACTCTCCTCCACTTCATAAATCGCAGGAGTCCGTTTCGAAAACTGGCAAGCATCGTCACTATGACCTTAGCCCCTAAAGTTTTGCGTCATCACCTTTCAATGATTTTGCCCTTATCGTACGAATTATGAAAGATTTCATTTATAAATAATACAGTTAACCGATCAAAAATAACCGCATATTTACGCATGTCATATTTACTACTTTTGAATCGTACCATAATTTTATAAAGTGCGTTTTAAATATTCCTAAAAGAATAAAAAAGTTCCATCACCTATCACCTTGAAAGTATTATAAGTGGATTGTTTGTAAGAGACAATTAAAAAACCTCAACCTTATTAATAAGGTTGAGGCAAGCTCTGTGAGGTCTGACCCCATTAATGTTTCTTTTTCTTCTTACCTTTCTTACCCTGCTCATCTACCTTGATTATAACAGTAGTCAATGGATCCAAAGTCAAAGTATCTTTCTTCAATGTAAAACCAGATTTCTTGGAAACAGGCTTAGTTCCCGCTTCGTCGTTGTCTACTAGAACCTTCCCTTTAGAGAAGTCATAGCCTTCTATTGAAATGGTACGCGCTTCGCTATCCGCATTGACAAATACGTAGTACTCACCCGTACCATCCGTGGAGACATTCTTGTAAGCAAGCATCAAGTCTGTATCGGCGATCTCAGGTAAATCAAGCAGCGATACATTCTGATCAACGAGCTCTTGCTCACCTAAACGGAAAGCATTGGTGGATCTTCTCAGCTCAATTAGACCTTCTGTGTACTCTCTTGTTGTAGTATTGATTTTATATTTCTTCTTGTTCGTTGCTTTTTCCCAATCAAACTTATTGATGGCGTCGGATGAATCGTAGGAGTCATGGATGAAATAACCGAATGGATTGCCGTCTTCATCTTCCAACTCATGATATTTCTGTTCCGGTACGCCTTCTCCTAGCCATTGCTTCGTTCTTCCGTATTCCTGCCCCGCGTGGATGAAAGCTGTCCCTTGTGATGTCAGGATCATGGAGTTACCAAGGCGAATACGCTTGTGAATCTCCAGGTTGTTTTCCGGAATGGCCGGATCCTTTTTGATTGATTGGGCAATGACATCGTATAACGGGAGGTTGTCATGTGCTGCGATGTATTGGACCATGTCGCCGGGATCGTCGTCTGCCGTGTTGCCAGGCTGACCTTTGATGTTGTTAAAAATCGTGTTGATGTCGCGTGCGCCACCTGTCAGGAATCGCGGCTCACCTTCTGAACCGAATCCGGATTTCAGTTCATTTCGGATTTCGTCGGAGAAGACTCCTACCTCGTCGGTTTTGTCCATCCAATCCTGGTCGGCACCCATTCCTTCAAGGGAAGGATCAGATAAGTGACCGGCAAATGTTCTCCAGCCTTCACCGATGAACAGGGCATCCGGGTTGATTTCAGCCGCGGCATCATAGGCTTTTTGGATGGATGGGTAGGTTGCGTCGCCCATCATATCGAATCGCATACCATCGATCTTGTATTCGTCGAACCAGTATTTCACTGAGTCGACCATCAGCTTTTCAGCCATTGTATGGTTGGTGGCCAGGTTGTTCCCGAAGCCTCCAAGGAAGTTTCCTTTGTCATCCTGGAATGCATAGTAATTAGGAACGATGTCGTTCAGTGTGCTTGTTTTGGCCATATGCGTGTAGACCACGTCGAGGACGACACCCATACCCTTATCATGAATCGCATCAATCAATCGTTTCGTTTCTTCGATTCGTAATTGTGGATCAGTGGCATCCTGTGAATACGCACCATCCGGGGAAAAGTAGCTGTGTGGGTCATATCCCCAGTTGTATTCATTGCCTCCCGCTGAATACTCTAGCTCACGTTCCCCCATATTCGTTTCATCGCCGTAGTACCAGGCCATGATCGGAAGCAGTTGAACGTGGGTCACACCCATTGACTTAATATAATCAAGCTTTTTGATGAAGGCGTCATAGGTGCCCCATCTTTCCTTCTTCAAATCTTTTTCAATCGAAGGATCGGACGTAAAGTCACGGACGTGAACCTCGTAAATGACCGCGTCTTCACGTTTTTCATAGCCATCGATGGACGCATGGCTGAACTTCTTAGGGTCCGTCCCTTTTAAGTCGACGATCGCCGCCTTCCCGACGTTATCGCCGTCAGGTCCCGATTCACCTTCTGTATTCACTGTAAAAGCTGCCATTGATTTGGCGTAAGGATCCAAGACTTTTTTCGTTACGCCGTCATTGGTTACTTCATATTGATAGTAGTATCCTTTTAAATCTTTCACCTTTAAGTCTTTTGCTTTTACTTCCGTTGCCCACACGCCTTTTTCACCAAGAGTCAGTTCCACACTGCCGATTGGTTTCGAAGTATCTTTTTTATCAAAGAAGTTTGCGACTACCTTGCTTGCTTTCGGTGCCCATAATTTTAAGGTCGCGTTCCCTTTTTTATAAGTAGCACCAAGATCATCACCATCATAGGCGTACTTATTATCAAGCAATCTCCATCCTGCCGCTGCTGAAACGGTCCTGCCTGAGTAGGTGACGGATAGTGGCAGTTTTTCCAGGTCAAAATCAGCTTTTACTTCCACTGTTTTGTCTCCGGTGATTTCAGCACTTTCCACTGTCACATCGGATCCAGCACTGTCTTTGATGGCTAAACCGGACAATAACGCTTCTTCTGTCAAACCATCTGTCATCGTGAAATTCAGACGAATCGTATCGTCTGAAATGACCTCAGAAGAAATCAATCCCGTTGCCACATCCCCGTGTGGAGATATGTAGACGGTATCGTCCCCCTGCTTCACCCATAAGTGATTATATCTATCTAACAGATTGAACGTCTTGTTGCCGCCATCCTTACCGGCATCGCCTTTCGACTCATCCAGCATAATGAAGCCGATTTCTTTCGCATCTTCGTTTAACGGGATGTCTACATAAGCACCATAACGGTCTTTACCCGCTAAATCAGCGGCACCTGTCGGCCAGTTATCTGAAGGAGCTGCGACATCCCCCCAATTCCAGACACCGAAGTTCTCATAATTCCCGTCTTCACGCTCATAATGGATACGCACCGTGTTCTCCGGGAGATCAACCGGCTCATACGTATACACCTTATCCGATCCTTGTTGGATCCAAATCTCGTTTACCTCAGGTGAAGGGATCGTAAACCCTTTATCCCCACCATCTTTACCTGCATCCCCTTTTGTAATATCCATTACAAGGAAGCCAATATTTTTTGCGCCTTCAGCCAGGGGAACATCAATGTAGGCGCCATAGCTGTCGGTCTTTTCAAACATGGTAGCACCAGTCGGCCAGTTAGCCGATGGTGAAGCCACATCATTCCAAAGCCAAGCACCGTAGTTTTCATAGTTTCCATCGGTACGGTTGTAGTGGATGCGGATGTTGTTTTCCGGAACCGGCTCTACTTCAGGATCTTCACCAGAACCTGCTTCAACACCTGTAATCTTACCGTCTTCAACGGTCAACAACGCAGTACCGCCGTCTGCTTTAGAAGGAAGTGTCAACGTAATTTCATTCCCACCGTCAGCATTGTATTCTTCTCCAGAATAAGTATCTGTTACGACAGCACCAGGAGAATCAACAGTTAACGTGATCTCTTTCGCTTCGTCCGCCACGTTCAACCCAACGTAGACAGAGTCCTCTTTATAGTCACGGGAGAATACCAGGAACTGATCGCTATTCGAACCACCGACAGTCTTTCTATCCCCTTTAGCAAAAACATCGGAATGTGCCCCTCTAAAGTTTAATATCTTCGTATAGTGGTCCAACACGTCATTATTTTCTACATCATCCCAGGCAAAATCATAGCGGTTATCGTACTGCGGATAATTGTTCGCTCCGCTTTGTCCAAGCTCTTCTCCGTAATATATGACCGGTTGTCCCTTCGATGTTGCCTGAAGCGAAGCGGCCACTTTCAGCTTGCCTTCATCTCCGCCTATCGAATACAAGAATCCGTCTTCGTCATGACTTCCTAAAAATTGTCCGAGTGTTGCCGTGTTATCGATTTTCCCGTTTCGAGCCGTCAGTTTATCATTGGCTGCTTTCAGGTTGCCACCCACAAAGTCACGTGCGATATCTTTGAAACCGAAGTCCAGAAGTGAGTCCATCATTCCAGTATCAAGATATCCTAGCTTGTTGTCTGCACTTGCTCCCCAAGCTTCACCAATCATTTTGTGCTGAGGCATTTTTTCCGTGATGGCGTTTTTAAAGGCCATCCATGTCGTATCTTCCACATGCTTTACAGTGTCGACACGGAAATAATCGATTGTATTCCCTTTTGCCGTTGTTGCTTTTTCAATCCAATCCGTTTGCCAATCAATGATTTGCTGGCGAACTTCTGGATTTTCCGTGATGACGTCTGGTAGTCCTGCTAATTCACCGACCACTTCATCCGTACCGACATCAGCACCTTGACGAACGATATCACTATATTGTTCTCTTTCTGCATCCGTCGGATAACCTGCAGGACGCTTATCCTCAGCAAGCTCTCCATTGATTTCTTTTAATCCATATCCCGTATGATTCAACACCACATCGACCATGATTTTAATCCCACGGTCATGTGCTTCATCGATTAGCGTATGGAATTCTTCCATTGACCCAAAGTGAGGATTCAGCTCACCGAAGTTACTAGCCCAGTAGCCATGATAGCCGAAATAAGGCTGATCAGATTCCCCGTTTGTTTCAACGGAACGGACATCATACTTGATATTCTCCACGACCGGACTGATCCAAATCGTATTCACACCGAGATTATCAAGGTAATCAAGTTTCTCCGTGATCCCTTTGAAATCTCCACCCTGGTACGTTCCTCGTTTGCTTTTATCATAATTTAGATTGTAAGGATCATCATTCGATGTATCCCCATTAAAGAATCGATCTGTCAGCATAAAATAAATGATGGATTCATCCCAATCAAGATCCGAATCACCGACAGACTGTCTTGCTTTTACTTCGATTTCAGTCGTTCCCTCATAATAGTTCCCGTAAGAATCCACTACGGTCAGAGGAATCGATTTTGTTCCTGCCGTTACATCATCATCGACTGCTAATGTCACTTCCTTTAATGAAGGATCGATTTCGAGTTTCTCTGATCCGCCTAATGAAGAAACATCCGCCGTGATTTTTTGGATTTTCACATCCTCTGTCAGTCCATCAACACCCACCGTTAAGACAGCGTTCTTGTTATAGTCCACAGCAGTTGGTGACACTGAACCCGTAACCGTCAGATCCGCTTTTTGGAAATCAAGAAACGATTCCCCATCGACTGTATTGTAAGGGTCACTTACTTCTGTCGTTTTACCATCTTTCGTGACTAAAAAGGAGTACGGGTTTTTCCCATTTGGAATGTTGTCATATGCTAGTACGAACCGTTCATTCTCCGGTTCATATGTCATTTCTCTGGTTTCCCCGTTGTACTTCAACTCTACTTTATCAATCGTATCCATCGCGTCGTTTGCGAATAATTCTTTATCACGATAATAGAACGTCGCATTTCTCTGATCGATGACCGGTGCCGATCCATCCGGTACAATACGAATCTCCTCGACACCGCTTGTTATGTACGCCTTGGTGATGGTGTCGTTTTTGTTCAATTTAATAAAACGATCGCCAAACTCCTTCTCCGCCGTATTCCAATCCTCGGTACTGCGAAGAACAAAGCCGAATTGCTCTGTTTCAGGTGCCACGGCAATGTTAGCTACCGCCACTCCGTTTTCATAGGCGTCAAAGTTGATTTGATCATCCTTTACCCCTGTGTTCCAAGCCCATATATTCCAGCCGTCATACGTTTGGTCTTCACGATCATACGTGAAGCGTACTGTGCGATCACTAGACTCTGCTGATTCAACCGTGGCATTCCCATCCGCCACTGCAGATGCTGCCGGTGCAAATGGTGTCCATAGACTTAGCAGCAGCGTCAAAGTCATAAAAATCGAGAATCGACGCTTTGACCTATTTACCATTCATGTTTCCTCCTCTTAAATTGGATTAATAGAATAATAGAAGTGCTCTTGATGATTGCGGAAACGTTTGCACAAACAACTAAAAAAATGTGAGGTGATTCATAGGGTAGTTATTTCGAACTGGTGCAAACGCTTGCAATTATCTGTCTTTTTTATTTTACAATATATTCATTGAAGTAGCTATATGACAAAAGGGGGATTTTATTCCTAGTTTGTATAATGGCTCTTATCGTAATCATAATGGCTAGAATAATGTAGCCTGCTCCTTTTTGGGCGACACTGTGCTCGACTTGGAGGTCCAACGGCTATTTATTGTCTGCTTTTGGATACAGAACGACTTTAGATTGTCTTTTTTTAGCTGAAGTGGAAAGCTGAACGGATTATAGGGGGCCAGTTTGGCTTTAAATCCTGATACGCAACCCTCTCCCAGAGAAATCGATCCAGATTGGACTATTTTCAATCCGGATATGAAAAATTCAATCCTGTTTTGAAATTATGAATCCTGATTTTGAATAATTGATCTGATCCTCCGTGTCGAATTTTCTTCGAGTAGAGGCTGCTCAGAAGCAGTGATCATTCAAGTCTAAGGTTCATTTACGCTTTGCGAAAAGAGCACAAAAAAATAGGAACAAGCGGATACCCTGTCCCTACAATGTCACACGATCCACTTGTTGACGCAGTTGGATCAAGTTGTCTTTCACTCGTTGTGAAATTTCACATAATGCTTGAATTGAATTTCCTTTATGTTGACTGAGCTGGTGGACGATGTCGTCAAAGAGCATTTCCATTTCTTCATGAATGGCCATGGCCGATACATTGTATACATGGATATTGGAGTAACTCGTTTTATCAAAAATCGCAGAGTCGATATAAGGTCTGAAGCTGTCAAGTAACGCTGGAAATCCGATCGTTAACCTGGTTAATCCGTCCCGGAGTCCTTCAATGGTTGCAGCAAGTTCGTCTATCGGCTCCAGTGCGGAAGAAACGTACGAGCGGATTTTGTCGTCGAAGTCCGAGAACATACTGATAAGCTTTCCGGGAACCGTTCCACTCAGGGCAACATTCATGGCACCCTTGATTTGAGCCGAGATGACCTCCAATGTGTTTTCGATGGCAAAAGCAAGACCCGTCAAACCGCCTAGAAGCGGAAACAGAAAACGGTGTGAAACTCCCTTGAAGGCTTCAAAGGATCCATCCAAGTAGATTTCTTTCACCTTCATACCGATGAGCATGTGATCAGACGTTTCCAACACGTAATCGTTTTTCTTCGGCATCATTACTTCATGTTGAACCGAAGCTCCTCCAGAGATGCTTGCACTTAAAGAAGAATCACGTTCTCCAAAGTTTTTTGCAAGGTCCCCAACCTGACTCTGAAATTCTGCTATGTGACTATTCATTTGCACACTATTGGCTTTGATAATCTCATAGTGTGCCAGCATCTCGTTCACAAGGAGATCCTCCAGTGTCTCCTTCCCTCCGCTAAACAGTTCCGGGATTTCTTTATGAAGGATGTTCTGCAGGAATCCTGTCAGACTGATAATCTCCTGTTTGAATTCAAGCAGCTGATTCCGGGCCTGACCGAAAATGCTTTCGACACTGATGCTTCGGTTGAATAAGTGCTCAACGAGTTCGACAGGTGGGGAATTCAACACACCATTGAGAGATTTACTGGCGTTTTCAGCCATATTAACGAGAGAAATTAGATGGTCGATTTCCGAGGTCAGACGATGTCCCGTCGACGTGATGCCTATGAATAAAGGATTTCCGATCAAGTTTTCGAACGAATCCTCAAAGATCATCTGCAGGCGGCTCAACCGTTCCGAGTAACGGTCTCCTTCATGCCGGGCGATTTCCTGCGAATTGGTCAAGTAGTCCCGGGCATACCCCAATCTTGTGGTGACATCCCCAGCCAAGGCTTCAGCCAATAGGTTCAAATTGTCGCGGTTGATTTCAATTCTATCCGAATGGCCGCCATAGAGGGGTTCTCCCGTCCATATGCTTGTCATGATATGGGCATCGGCTTCAACATGGATTTTACCATAACCAGGTTCCCCATCTAGACCAATTACGTATTTCCCACCGTCGGTATACCCCGTATGATTGTTTGTCAGGATACTGAACTTCTCGCCGATCACCGGTATACCTGTCGAAATATCGTACCTCTTTCCGGGGATACGGGAATCGAGATTCAGGGCAATGAGAGTCCCCGTTAAGACATCATAGTTGGTGAAGTAATTGGTGATGTTGTCGTAGGGTTTGTCGGAATCGGCCATCCCTTTTGGGAGAAGCGCAGGATTAAGGGTAACAGATGTAACTTCGGGATGATTAATAGCAACAGAATTGGCCAATGGTCCACCCAAAGAATTACCCGTAACGGATTTAACCCCTCCAATCGACTCATATTTTTTGTTCATATTATTATAGTAATCTTGTGCTGTTTCCAATTGGGGCAGGGTAAGGTCACTTAATAGCTGAGCGTCGGTTAGGAGATCTTGTTTTCCATTTTCAGCTGCTGCATCTGTACCTACATAAACTATTGTTATTTCCTTTGTTAATTCATTTCTAACAGTAAGAGCGTCAAGTCCAGTCGGATGATTGTATTGTGTGTTTAACACTCTATATTTCGTATCATTCACTTTAATATATGAGTCTACCTTTTTCTCTTTATACGCATGTAATCCAGCTAATTCTACAAGATCCTGATCATTACTCTTAAAAGCGATTTCCTTGCTTATTAACTTATTTACTGGCTTCTCCATTTAATTCACCCTTACTTTTTAACAATGGAATCCGGAAACGTTAATTGCAAAGAATTATCTTTAATCCCATCGTCTACTTTTTCATTAATTAAATTATCATTAATGATTACACTGTAATTTCCTTTAGGTATAGAACTCATTGACTTAATATCCTGTTGAATTTTATTGAATATTTCTTTATCAGGTTCTACATTTTCATTCTCCATATATAACTGAATCGTAATATTATAATCTTCTGCTACATAATCAGCTTTTGAGAATAGCGATTTAAGTTCACTGACAGGTGTGTCCGGATCATTTAGATATGCCTCAAAAACTGGTCGGATAGCTTCGTCGTCAGGTGGAGTTGATAGATAATAGTATGGGGTCATGTAGCCTGCCCCTCCAACATTTTCAAGTGATTCTTTCGTTTTTCCAACAACTGCATTCTCAGAGACTATCTTACTTAAATATTGATCCAGGTTATGAAATTCAGCTTCGAATAAAAGGTGGTATAGACCTCCTTGAATGGCACTCTCAATTTCTCCATCTAAAGAAGTAATACTGTCTTCTAAAACCTTTTTTTGACTCAAATCAATTGGCACTATTGCGGTCGTATAGAAGTGAACAGGTCCTGTTGATTCGACAAACACAGTCGCACCATCAACATTCCCTACAATATTGTGCACTTTGACGTCTATTTTATATTTTTCCATAAAAAAATCTTTAACAGCTTTTTGAACTTCATCACTTATTTCTTCTGCAATTTTATCTGCATCTTCTCCATTTCTGAGTACATATCCATCCCCTTTGTAATCTTGCACTCTCACAAAAGAATCTTTATATGGACCTGTTACCTCTTTTGAATCCACATTATTTTTTTCATTATCCATATTCATACATCCTCCAAGTAGTAATGAAAGTCCGATTCCGCATATAATCCATTTATTTTTCGTATTCATGAATGTCTGATCCTCCCTAATTGGATGGGTTCATTTAAAGAATTACCTTTATATTGTATAAAAGTCTGTAAAGTATTAACAGTTCAATCGGGTAATACTTAGAGCAATCAGATAAAACAGGAAAAAAGTAGGGGAGCAGACTTCTTTTTCGCGTTTCTTTTATACTATACATTTTGCATAAATGAACTTATGCCTTCAGACTCATACATTTGTATAATTACACCAATTATTCAAATGATAACCACGCACCATACAAAAGCGTGTTGATGGGAACGACAGCATAAGTATGTACACAGGGGTCTCCCACTGACTCTACGATCATCGAAACCCCGCCACATTTCCCACGAGATTATGGACCCTCACCGTTGTGTTATTTTCATCTAGTAAAAATCCCCACCTCTTTTTCCACTTCTTCACGATGAGACTCGGCGACCTTATCCGTTTCTTCTCCATTGTTCAGAGTACACCCTTCACCTTCGTAGTCCTGGACGCTGACGAATCGATCTTTAGTTTCGTCTTCTTTTGCCCCACACATTCGCCAAGCAACGGATTAGATCACCTCATCACGGGTAAAGGTTGATACAAAATAATGGGGTGTCATATAACCCGATCCTTCCACATTCTGTATGGCCTCATTCGTTTTTCCAATTACTTGTCCCTCCGCTACCCTCTCTTTGAAATAACGATCAAGCTCGTTGAATTCTTCTTCATAAAGAATAGTATAAAGACTTCCCCTTATGGCATTTCAACCTGTCCTTTAACTGATGACACACTGTCCGCTATCACCATTTGTTGTGTCTTATCTATCATAACCACCGATAGTGGTAGAAATGAAGCAGACCGGTGGACTCAACATACACGGTAGCCCCGTATTCATTCCCAAAGATGACCTTCACCTCTGTCTTATATTCATTTAAGAAAAACACTGTCACCGCTTTTTCGACTTCCTCACGGTGAGCTTCTGCGGTTTCATCTGTTTCGCTACCACTTTTCACTTCATACCCTTGCCCTTCATACTCCTGCACACGAACCTACCGGTCATCCTGATCACCCTCAGAAACCTCTCGTAGCTGGTAGCCTAAGGAGAATTATTATTCCTGCCGTTCCTATAAGCATCATTCTTATACTATTCAACCAAGCCCACCTTCCCTTCAACCTCTGACAATCTCATTTGGAAACGCCCGTTCAAGAGAGTTGTCTTTGACACCATCAAAGGACAGTGTCTTCTTCTATACACAACAACCTCTTACATTATCCGCATAAAAGCCATCTTATCGATAAGATGATCTACTCTATCACAATTATTTCTGCAATTTTGTCGTGTTTATTTCCATAGTGTAGGTCAATAGTTTTCATAAGCAAGATCTCCTAAGATACTATTAGAATTTTTGTAAATAAACATCTCTATAACGCTATATTGTACTATTGTATAATTACCTAAATATTGTATTTTCAACCATTTATAAATTAAATGACAAATTAATCCGCTTCTTTTCTCCTGCTCCTCCACTCCTGACTTTCTACATGCCTATACTTTCCTAACCCCACATATAGTTAAGTGAGGAGATTCACCAGAATACATGAAAAAGGTGTGAAGTGTATGAATAAATTAATTTCACTAACGTATTTATTCGGAGTTGTTTTCCTATTAGTCAGTGCTCTTTATTTTTTTGCATCTAACTGGCAGATGTTTTCCCGATTGGAGAAAGTGGCTTTAGGGGGTTCTTTGATTGTATTGTTCTATGGAGCTGCTTTTCTGTTGGACCGTTTTTTAAAGGGGGCCCATTTCCTTTCAAACTGGATGTTGGTTAGCGGTGTAATATCCTTTGGTCTATCTGTTGCTTTACTCGGGCAGCTGTACAATTCTCACGCGGACAGCTACTTATTGTTTCTAATTTGGGCAATCCCGGCCTTCCTATTTAGCTTGTACACAAGGTATGGTGGATTTTACGTATTAACCCATATCCTCATCCATTTGGCGATATATTTTCACCTCTTTCCTTCGTCTCCATTTGCCCACTGGACACTCGGCCATACATGGATCGCGTTCGGAGTCGGAATCGTGAACACGCTGTTATTTTTGATCATAAAAAAAGGCTACATCCATTCAAAACCGTTGCTTTATCTGAGTCTGATCTCAGCCAATCTCCTCCTCATGGTCACTGCATTCGATAATGAGTATTCCGTTTTCTTCACCCTGTTTTATGTTTTCATCCTGGGGGTTGGGGGGTACCGGGCCTTTCATAGAGAAACATCCATCTTTATCATTCTTTCGATATTCGGAACGGGCTTTATCATTATCAAAATGTTCGAGTTGATGGCACAGTATGTGTCCAGTCTTTTCTTTGTCGGTCTCTTATTAGCGGCCTTTCTGTTATTAGTGGGAAGTGTATTCCTTGTTAACTATTTACGGAAGCATTCCTCTTCCCTTCATTGGACGAAGACGATCTTCGTTGCAAGTGTCACGACCATTGCCTCAGTTTTCATCATAGCTTCTGTTTTCGGACTGCTTTCATTACTAATGGTGGATGTCTCAATGGTCACTCTATTTGTATTCGCGACGGTATTTCTCGTCGTTCCAAGTACGTTAACCAGCTGGCCGTCTCCTGTAAAGTATTCACTCATGATGACTGGCATCACCATCGGGATGATGGCAAGTGTGTTTGATGAATTTTCCTTTATTATGTTCTTCGTTCTGGCCTATGTGTTTTATGTTGAGAAACGGTTCGCCGCGAGGTTTGTATTCTACGTTCTGTTTCAATTGAACTCAGCGATCTTCTTAGGGCAAACGATGGACTTAGGTACTCATGCTCTCCTTGTCGTAATGGTGATCTTGAATATTGCAGTGTACCTTGCTCTGAATAAAAAACATGTCATCCAGTATGGAGCGTTTCTCATTGGATTCTTTGCCTTTTTCTCGTTAACCGCCATCGATCTTTCATCGACGCTTCATATTATCTATACCGCTCTGTTCTTTCTGACAACTACAGGATGCGTCTATTTTTTCAAAAAGCAGGATCGCACCTTCTATTGGGTCTCCTCCCTTGTGTTCTGGTTCATGCTTATCGTTCAACTGTATTACGATTTGGCCTGGAAGCTCGTTCATAAATCCCTGCTCTTTGCCGGGTTAGGTCTCCTCTTCTTGATGGTGGCGGTTTACTTTGATAGGAAAGTTGGCTCGGATCAGCAATCGTACTCAATGCTTGCAGGAAAAAGGCTGAGGATCCTTCTCATCATATGCCTTCAAGCCGGATGGATCGGATATCAGGTCTATTCAAACGAAACCCTATTACAAAACGGGGAAACAATCATATTAGAGCTTCAACCTGTCGATCCGAGATCTCTCCTCCAGGGGGACTATGTGGAATTGAACTACACGATTTCTCAGCTTGAAGACACCTCCATTGATGACAGCGGTCCCATCACCATTGTTTTACGTGAAAATGCACAAGGACTCCACGAATATACAGGTGTTTATAGCTTTAACGGGAAATGGAATGCTCCTTACGAAAAGAAACCAGGGGATGTGCTCTTAAACGGAAAGGTTAGAAGCTCCTGGGATAACAGTGCCCATGTCACATACGGAATTGAACATTTCTTCATCCCGGAAGGAACCGGACTGGATGTGGAAGGGAAGGTGAAGGCTGCCGTGGTAAAGGTGAGTGATAAGGGGGATGGGATTTTGGAGCGGTTGCGGGACTAGGGATCAGTTCTGGTCTGGAGGAAAAAGGGCTACGTTGCTGTTTTTTGTGAGGAGTGTGAAAATTGTCCTGTAACTTTCGATTTCATCACTCTTGGACCGGTTTTGGCGCTGATTTGGAAGTGAAATTGGATCATTTCTAGGATTTTCAGTTAGAGATAGTACGATTCTCGGGGGGAGTGGGGTGATTTGAAGGTTTATCCTTGTAAAAATGATCCTCTTTCCCATCTTAAGATCCTGTTTCGTGTCTTTATGATCCGTTTGTCGAAAAATGCTGTTTACTAATTAAGAATAGAGGTGGATGATGCGAAAAAAAATCTTGTAGAAAAAGAAAGAGTCATTTTATTCTTGTCAACACTGTTTTCAACGACGATAACAATGAAAAGAGGAATAAAAATGACTCAATGAATAGATGATTAATTCCTTATCACAAAAATCTCATTGAAGCTTTGCTTACTCACCGGAAAGAGCATTCTTCAGCTTCTCCCCCACTGCTCCGGCCAGGGTCCTTGAATACAAAGTAGAAATATGATGATAATCTCGATATACCAATACATTCCCAACAACGGGCGGACAGGTTCCATTTTGACAGAAGTACTCCGAAAGATCAGCAAACGTGACATTTCCAGGGATCCCCTCTGTATTTTCCCAAGGGACAGTGTCGGATAAGACTTGAGCTTCTGGAACAGAACATTCCTCTATTCCTTTTTCTTCCACACATTGTGGCGGGTCCCCTTCCATGAAAGGGTTGTCACGGACGGCAAAGATGTTGGTGATGCCGTCGAGTTTTTCCCATTGATGAATATACCCTTCCGGCACGGTGTCCCCTTCCCCAACGTTCGCTGTCGTAAATACCAGGTCCGGTGGATCGGACTTTAGCATCTTCAGGACTTCCTCATTCCAATCCATGCAGGATTCATTCAACAGCCCCTCAAAATCATCAGCAGAGAAGCGGCATGCGTCTTTGTTATAGATATCGATTTGCAGTTTCATCCTTTTTGATAATTCCTCCAGTGCCGGGTACCAGTGACCCGAATGGGAACCACCGATAAGGGCAACCGTATACTCAGGATCGTCCGTCTCACCGCGGGAACAGACGGTCACTTTATCATCCTCCATATTCGAGAAGCATTCAGGATTATCATAAAATGCCGGCAGGTCCTCTTTAACAATCAGGGCTGATGGAACGGGCTTTTTGTCCGGAGAAGGTTCCATGTTATCTGAAATCGCCCTTGCACCCGGATATTCATTCAAGTCATATTGTTGCTGATTCTGGTCTTTAACATATAAAGCCCACACTGTATTCAAACACAATAATGGAAGGATAAGACCCAATAATACCGTTGCCAGCCTTTTTTTAGACTGTTTAATACTGATTTTCCGAACGGGTGTTTCAAGGATTTTGACTGATAGAAACGAGAGTAAAAAAGCACTCAAAATAATCGCCAACCCGCCCAGAAGAGATACAGTATTAACATCAAAATAGCTGTAATAGAAAACCAAAAGCGGCCAATGCCACAAGTAAAACCCGTAAGAAATACCTCCGAAAAACATGAAGGGTTTTGAACCAAGCAGTCTGTCTACACCAAACCGAGCAGGATTCTCAGCTGCAATGATGATCAACATCACCCCGGTTGTAGGCAGCAGGGCCGCATATCCCGGGAAAACAGTGGAGACAGGCAAAAGGATACCCGTTAAACAGATGACAGCCAAACCAAGCCAGCCTATCACCATATTCACGGACTTTCTAAACGTTAAATATGGAATGAGAAGGGCTAAAGTACCACCCAAGCTAAACTCCCATACACGTGCCAGCGTATCAAAATACGCCCATGGCTGATTCACTGCTGTCTTATAAACGGAATATCCGATCGATAGGGTGAAAAGGGTGATTAAAACAGCTAGTAATGTCTTTCTTATCGGCGTTTTCAGAACTTTTTCCGCTACTAGAAAAGAGAACAAAATGACGAATGGCCAGGTCAGATAAAATTGTCCCTGCAGAGAAAGGGCCCAATAATGCTGCAAGGGACTGGCTTGATTGTTCTGAGCCAGGTAATCCACTGCACTCACAGCCAGTTGCCAATTCTGAACGTATAAAGCAGAAGAAAAGACTTCCGTGATTATTTGCTTCCATTGTGCCTGGGGCATAATCAATATAGAGAGTCCGACCGTAAACAACAGCACCGTAAAGGCCACTGGGAATAATCTCCGGGCAAGCCCCAGCCAATATTCAACTAAGTGTATCCGGCCTTCCCTCTCCACCTTTGTCAATAAGGAAGTGGTGATCAGGTAACCTGATACAATAAAGAAAACATCCACCCCGCCTGATACCGACCCAATCCATATATGATAAATGGCCACCAAAAAGGCCGCTACCGTTCTTACACCTTCTAATTCAGGGCGGAACTTTTTTTCCGGTGCTCTTAAGTCCATCCTAACCATCTCCAATACAAAACCATTTATGATTCTAGTGTTCCTGCTATGTACTCTTTTTAAGCATTGCAGGCTCGAATTGCTTATCCAGTTATAACGTATTGTAATGGAGGAATGTAAATGGTTTACTACATTATCGTTAGAATACTGTAAATTTCTAAAACATTTGTCGAAAAATATTGTTTTCTGGTACATCTAAAACCTATTTTCATTTATTTAACAGATCAATATAATCAGAGAATCAAAGTTTCACATCACTTTCAGCAATGACATGTATTATCTGCTTGGAGAACGCCTCCTGTGAATACGGAAACAACGGGTACGTACAAAGTGAAAGGGTGACACTCTTTATGCCATCGCGAAAAAATATAAAACGTCGGGGTCGAAATTGAAGAAAACGAACAAATTAATCAGTGATCGGATTTATGTGGGTGAAGTATTGAAAGTTCAATAAGTTGGTTTGGGTTTCATAGAAAAGAAGCAAGTAATGGCCACTTGCTTCTTTTCTTATTCCCTATTTTTTTGTTTTAAACTTCCCCTGCTGCCCTTCCCTAAAAATATACTCACTCGTAATGATAGCCAATACAATCATGACCACTATGAGAATATATTCAAATACGGTATATTCTAAATCGAAGTATGGAACGACATACGATAATATATTTAGGTAAATGACAATCAATACGATTGTGACAGCATATTTAAGAACTTTTCTTACAAAGCGTTTCATTTTTCTCACTCTTTCAATAGGTAGACTTAAGCAGCCTCCCCCGCTTCGGCAGCAGCGGACCTGCGTCGAAGCCATACAGCCCCGATTAAAGAAAGAATGCCGAGGAAAGCAAGGCTGACCAAAGAGACTGTCCCCCCCTTTTGATACGGAAGATCGGTGTAATACCCATGGGTTTCACCAGAAAGTCCCCTTATCCATTGTGTCTCCAGCTTGTTCTTTGTACGAAGCGTAAATTCACTTGTGCTGATGACTCCATTCTCGTTGATGTTGTAAGTTTTATACTTGGCAGGACTGGAATCAGGTGTCTTTTTGAAGGCAATGATGAATGACTCCTTACCTGTTTCCTTTTCCACTATCATCTTGTATTGAATCGCATCGTCAAACGCACGCATTCCCTCGCGTTCGGAGTCGACCTGAAACCCTTTAAGTTTTGCTTCTGGTTCATCCTTCACCTCAAAGATGATATCCCCGCTCTTCTTACCTGATGCCTCATCTTCCTCGAGAAACGTATTCAACTTCACTCCATGAAACACTTGAACCGGATCCACCACTCCATCTTCCTTCAAAGATAAGTAATCATACTCCCGCTCAAATTTATTTTGATAGAAGGTTTCCCTGACGCTTTGGACCAGAAAATAAAGAACGATGGAGAACAATAATAAGCCTATGAATGATAGAAGACCACTTGCATAGATAAGACGTTTCGGTTTACTGATATTCATGGGTTTCTCCCTTCCTTTCTTGGACACATGTGAAATAATAGTAGATATGTATGTATTCTAGTAAGAAAGGGAAAATACCTTGTTCATTAGGGTGAAAAGAGGTGCAGGTCAAGTATTGAATCATTTATTATGATAAATATTATTAATACGATAACCTTTGAGTTTGAAGATGTCCAAAAATAAAAAGCACTTGTTGCCTTTATTTGACAATCAAGTGCTTTCAAGTTCATACATCTTCATAGGTTTACTAATTATTTTTTAAAAATACCCTATATAACTCCTATCTCTAAAAAGTCACAACCAGTTAAATTATGCATCTCAATCATTGATTTTATCTTTTCTGAAGTAAATATAGGAATTTCATATCCAAGTAGCCTGAAAATATGTTGGTTTTTAATGGATTCCCCTCTTAGTACGTATTTTCTTATCGTGTATATTTTCTCATCTCCAACATTCAACACACTATAATCGCAACCTTCTAAGTGCAACGCATCGACTACCTGATGAACATTTACTGCGAAGTAATCCCATTTCTCTTCAAGATTCTGCTCATTAATTACATTTACAGGTAAGAATTGCATTCCTTCTATCCCAATTTCATTGAAAAGAGTTTTCAATTTTTTTGAGAATAAGAGCCATCCAAGATTGTTAGCTAAGTAATCTGTCAGCCTATCGCCTTCTGTTGGATTCAAATAAAAGGTAATACTTTCATTCCAATCCTTAATTAATTCCCCATTATTAAAGGAATAATCAAAACCAAATGAATTCTCACAGTTTACCACTGCGTCTCTTACATTACTCTCATCCATCATTAATTTATAATATTTCATTTTTTCCTCCAATATTCTTTATAAAGCATATCAGGATTGTTCCTTACTTCTTGCTTTAACCCTTCAAAAGCATTCAGGAATTTATTTTTGTCTCCCTTAGCAAAATCGTCAAATGCTTTCATATTATCTAAAACATAATCATGATAAGCATTTGGATGTCTTCCTTGATGAGGAAGTAACTCTTTATTCCAATCATCATCTAGATCTATTCCATATTTTTTTGTGATATTTTCCATTTGAGGAGTGTATTTTTTACTTTTGTTAGTAGCATAATGATGTTTTTGTAAAGGTTTTACAGCCCGACCAATCATACCCCCTGCCTTCAACCCAAGCTTCGCACCATCTCCATAAATCGGCACTGCAGCCAGTAAACTCAGTCCGGCATTTGTGTAATCACCATCCACCGCATAGATGAGGGCATTGACGCCATCGGCTACGGCTCCAAGGCCAGGTACAAAACCAACCAGGCCAAGTCCTCGTTGAACTATTTTTTTAACCGCTTTGCCTGATACTTTATTTGCCTGGACCTTAGGCTTCTTGGCGGACGGCTTGCTCTTGCTACTTCCACTAGGTGTCGAGATATGACTGGTCGACGGTTTGCTCGCAGTCGGTTGACTCCTGTTTGGAATATAGGCTCCGTTTGGCAAGATCTTATTCCCATCCGGATCAACATGATAATGCCCCGTCGGATCAACATAATTGATCGGATTATTGCTCGTATACGTATAGAGATGCTGGGTCCACGGGTCAAATGCGTTCCCTAAATACGTATCTTGTGAAATGAATCGCCCGGTGTCGGAACTGTAGTATCGGGCGTTCATATAGTGAAGGCCGGTGGAACTATCCTGTCATCATAGTCGTACCCTTTAACCCGTTTGGCGTCGGAGTCAACGACGTTGGTGACGCTTCCCCGTAAGTCGTAGTGATAGAAGAAGTATTGATTTTCATAGTTTCCATCAAATCGATTGGACGCGACGATTTCTCCATCCGGGTTCAGGACATTTTCTGTGATCTTTCGATTGTTTTCATCGGCAGTATACAGAAGGGCGTGTTCATCGTACAAATAATTAGTGATGGTTCCGTCTGTGTCCCGGCGGATCCGCTGTCCGTCCCCATTATACCAGTTCTTCACTTTGGACTTGTCTTTCCCGGGGGTCAGGGTTTAAACAACCTTGGTAACTATTTTTTGTATAAAATTCCAAATATTCAGGATGATAGATTTATAAAATAAAAAAATATATTGTCTATGTAACATAACCGAAATGATTACCATGATGAATTCCTTACTCAGCACAAAGAAGCACAAGATGACCCGTGCTTCTTATAGAAAGATATATGTCCTAACAAATCCGGCTGGGAACTTCCCTGTTACTTGCCCGCCCTTACTTAATTACCACATCACCATTGCTTCTCTTTTTCCAGCTTGACTTGACACCCTAAATTCTAAGATGGACCGAAGAACCCCTTCCTTGGCCCTTAATTCTCAGGTTAGGACATTGCATCTGTCCCCCCGTCCCATACCATTTCCCCACCGACAAAGGTTGCTCGAACGTCCCACTTTTCATCAATCAACGCAATATTCGCCTTTTTCCCAATCTCTAAGCTACCAACCTCGTGATCAATATTGAGCAGCTTTGCCTGGTTTAGACTAACCATGGGTAAAATCTCCTCAAGGGGAAGCTTCAACACTTCTTTCATATTTTTAAGGCATTCTAGTAAGTTGGTTGTACTTCCTGCCAAGGAGTTGGTGTCCACAGTCCTCGCGATTCGATCTTTGACTTTCACCTTCATTGTACCGAGGGTGTAATGGCCGTCCGGCAAGTCGGCTGCAGCCATGGAATCGCTGATTAAAAGGATTTTATCGCTTCCTTTTGTTTTATGTAATAGTTTGATGGCGCCTGGGTGGAGATGATGAAGGTCTGCGATGCATTCACAAAGGCAGTCATCATTTGTCAGGACGGCCCCGACGCATCCCGGATCGCGGTGCTTGAATCCTCTCATTCCGTTGAACGTATGGACTGCGATTCTTGCGCCTTGGGAGACAGCAAGATTCGTTGTTTCATAATCTGCGTTGGTATGCCCCATCGAAACGTGGATTCCTCTGTCTGAGAGATATTCGATGACTTCCATGGCATGTTCTTTTTCTGGGGCAATTGTCAGGACCTTTATAGTGTTATCCGAAGCATTGATCAACCCTTCTATCTCCTCGATTGATAGCTCTCGCATATACTCAACTGGATGGGCGCCTTTATGCTCGGGTGTAATGTAAGGACCTTCCACATAAGAACCAAGGATTTCGGCTCCAGTTGTTTGACCGATCGCTGTGCTTACTGCTTCAACTGCCTTTCGGATGCTCTCCAGATCGTGGGTGAGTGTGGTGGGCAGGAATCCAGTTACTCCATATTTCACAAGAGAGTTAGACATCTTCTGTAAAGAATGGACACTTCCATCCATGGTGTCATGTCCCGCTATGCCATGGATATGCAGATCAATCATGCCAGGTATGGCGGAACAACCGGGGAATTCGATGATGTCACATGGAGGAGTTTTCTTTGTAACGTCTGAAATGCGCCCATCTTCCAAGAGCAGATACCCATTTTCAACGATTCCTTCCGGTGTATATATACGGCCGGTCTTCACGGCTTTCATTATCCTCATCCCCTTTTATTTAAAATAAACAGAACAAGCAACACCATCATAGGTGCTGCTTCTTACACTGATTCTTTCATGTTCATCCGGTTTAAAGCCAAGTAACATGCTCCGTATAATCCTGCGTCATTTCCTAGAGAGGAGGCAATGACCGAATCCTCATTCCCATATACATCCATTACTTCATTCCTTAATTGGATATTGATATCTTGTATAAAAGGACCCTCACCTTCCGTGATACCGCCCCCAATGATGATTTTTTCCGGGTTGAGAAGATGGATTACATTCGTTAATCCCATACTAATATAATGAATAAACCGTTCATATACGGCCAAAGCAACTGGATCTCTCTGCTTGACAAGCTCCATAATCGTTTCGCCGGAAACGTTCTCAACAGCCACTCCTTTTTGCAGGGCTTCCTCCATATAGTCTTGAACAAAAGCTGAGGTGGATGCATACCGTTCAAGACAGCCTTTTCTGCCGCAGCTGCACGGTTTCCCACCTGCAACAATGACGGTATGACCCAGCTCACCCGCAAGTCCCGAAGAGCCATTGACGATCCTCCCATCCATCACAATGCTGCTGCCGATTCCAGTTCCCAGTGTTAAAAAAACGGCATTTCTCTTATCCTTGACAGCACCTTTCCACATCTCGCCAAGGCACGCACTTTTTACATCGTTTTCAACTGATACCGGTATTTGGGTCAGGGAAAATAGTATCTCTCCCAGCTTCATTCCGCTATATCCTTGAATATTATTTGAGAATAATATCATTCCTTTCTCACGATCCACCAGACCGCAAGAAGAAATGCCAATGGCAGAGATGTGAAAATCATGCTGAAGCGATTTCACTTTTTTATTTAATACGTCAGGAATCTCATGGCTAGTGGGGGTTGCCATTTTACTTTTAACAAGAAGGTGACTCTTTGGGTTAAAAACGCCATATTTAATAAACGTTCCTCCTATATCAAAACAGACGATATGACTCATTTTCCATCCCCCCTATTCATTCAATTACATCTATTTCCTTCACGAATCGTCGAATGTCCAACAGGTTAACCTCACCCGTATTTTCCATTATGGCGTTTGACATTCCACAAGCACAAGCCCATTTCAAGACTTCTTCAATCGGGAATCCATGAGAATACGCATAGGTAAACCCGGCGAGCATGCTATCTCCGGAACCAACGGGATTCACTGCTTTAACTCTAGGAACCTTTGCCCTCAGAATTCTTTTTCCATTAACTAAAATGGCCCCTTCTTCCCCAAGAGAAAGAAGCACATAGTGTATGCCTTTCTGACAAATAGCTTGGGCATGCCGTAACATGTCATCGGTAGAGCCAAATGTTCTCCCTATCAACCTAGCAAATTCTTCTTTGTTCGGCTTAATTAAAAAAGGTTTTCCTGCGATACCTGCGGCAAGTCCCGGTCCACTTGTATCCAATAGCAAGCGAACTCCTTTTTGATTGGCCTTCTTTGTAAGCTCTCTGTAAAAATCAGTCGGAACCCCTTCTGGCAAACTTCCGGAAACGACGACAAAATCTACGGTATCCAGAATCGAAGAGAATGTTCGATCAAAAATTTCTAACTCATTGCTTGAAATAAAGGGACCTGTTTCCAGAATTTCGGTCTGACCTTCCTTTGATAGAATGGCCAGACACGTTCTAGTCTCTCCTTTAATGGGTACAAATGAATTGTGTACCTCCAAATGAGATAATTGGTTTTCAATCCACTCACCGCTCTTTCCACCCAGGAAACCGGTACAAGTAACCTTCTGCCCCAATTGGGATAGAACCCGGGTGACATTAAGACCTTTACCACCTGCCGATTTATCAATGGTAGAAACACGATTGACCTCACCCATTTTAAACTGGGAAAGTGTATATCTAACGTCTATCGCCGGATTTAATGTGACCGTCGCAATCATGGGCTTACCCACGATTAAAGCTGCCGCACAGCTTGATTTTGTCTGCTACAACCTTTTTCATCTGAGCAACCGCATCCGTGAAATAATAGCGGGGGTCATTGGCTTCCGGGTTTGTTTGCAGATAGCTGCGTAGCCCTTTCACAAACGCCATCTTCAGCTCCGTCGCCACATTCACTTTGCAAATTCCCCTCTCAATGGTCTTGCGGACGAGCTCATCGGGCAAACCTGATGCACCATGGAGAACAAGGGGGATATCGACTTCCTGTTGGATCGCCGATAACCGGTCGATATCGAGCTTAGGTTCACCTTTATAAAGTCCATGAGCGGTCCCGATCGCCACAGCCAGAGAATCTATGCCGGTTCTCGATACAAACTCCTTTGCCTGCTTGGGGTTGGTATAGATTTGATCCTTTTCGTCCACTTCCAAATCATCTTCCATTCCACTTAGGCGACCAAGCTCAGCTTCAACCGTCACACCGAACGGGGCAGCATACTCTACAATTCCCCTGACAATCCGGATGTTTTCGTCGAATGAATAATGGGAGGCATCGATCATGACAGATGGAACACCCTTATGAATGAGGTTCTTGATATCATCCAGGTTTTCATGATGATCAAGGTGAAAGCAAACCGGGATATCATAGCTTGTTCTTGCCGCTTCCATCATCTTGATCAGGAACTCTTTCCCCATATATCGGACGGTACCGGGCGTAGCCGCGATCATGACGGGTGAACGGAGGTCTTGGGCCGTTTCCAGAACCGCTTTGAGCGTTTCGAGATTGTGTATATTGAAGGCAGGCACCGCGTAGCCTTTCGACTGAGCATCCACCAGAATCCTACTTCTTGAAACAATCATACCCTTTCTCCCCCATTCCGATAAGGATAAATCGTGACACCTTTTACGACCCGGTTGACGAGCCCAGAGGGAGATGGATTATCCGGGGAAAGTCCCAGATGCATGGATTTGCATAGGGCAAACTGCTGGGCATACATGACAAATGGAAAGGCAAGGAATATATCCTCTTGAACCGTCTCCAAGCCGGTACTCAAGAACAGGTCACTGTAACGTTCAGCGACATCATCCTGGTAAGAGGAGATTGCCACCACCTTCCCTCGCTTTTGTTCATGGTATAGCTCCTTCAATAAATCCAAATCATATTTTCTCGTGTACGGATGACAGGATAAGAAAACGAAGACGATCGTCTCTTCATCTAAGATCGATTTCGGGCCGTGACGGAATCCCAGCGGAGAATCAAAGAATGCTGGAATCATACCTCCCGTTAATTCCAACAGTTTTAAAGAGGACTCTCTTGCAAGCCCCTGGAAAACGCCTGAGCCTAAATATACAACCTTCGAAAAAGTGGAGGAAGCAAGCGCTTCTAACTCTGTCTTTCCGGTCTCGATGATCTTTTCACCGGCCGAACCTATTTCCTTCACAGTCTTCTCCAGAGTATGAATGTGCTCCGGCTGGAAAAGGAGCAGGACCGAAAGAAGCATGGTCGTAAAGCTGCTCGTCATCGCAAACCCTTGATCATTCGCCTCCCTCGGCATGTAGATGACAAGGTGATCCGGATCCCCTTTCTTCTTCTCAGCAAGTAAACCATCGCGATTACACGTAAGGGCGATGCCGTAAAAATCATCAATGATTTGCTCTCCCAACTCAACCGCGCCTACGCTTTCAGGACTGTTACCGGAACGGGCAAAAGAAATCATCAATGTAGGAAAATCCTTGTCTAAATACTTATTTGGATTGGAGACAATATCGGTAGTGGCGATGCTTTCTACCGTCCATTTCTTATTCTTAACCATTTCCTTTATGGAAGTAAGAACGGTTTCCCCGACAAAAGCAGACGTTCCCGCACCTGTCAAAATCACTCGAAGATGAGGATGCCTTTCTTCCAATTTCTTGAAAAAAGTCAGCAGTGTATCTCTATGTTCAAGCAGGATTTCCACGGTTTCTTTCCAAAGTCTTGGTTGTTGAGCTATTTCTCTTGTTGTATGGATGGCACCGGGATCATTTGGTTCCCATTTGTTTGATTGTATAAGTTCCATACCCTTTCCTCCCAAACTGTTAATGTCATCATTACCAGTTAAGTGAAATAGATACTCGAAAGCACCTACTTCAATTCAACTGTGTACGTAAATTTATCTCCCCTTGCGATGGAGATGGTATATTCAATGACGTCTTGATCTTCATACGTAATACGCTCCAGTCGGAGACACGGTGAGTTCTCTTCAATGGTCAGCATGCCGGCTGCCTGTCTTTCGGCGCTGACAGCATTGAAGCTTTCCAGTGCTCTTGTAATCGTCACATCGTATTGGGACCGAAAGATTTCATACATTGGCGTATATTCCAATTGTTCCTTCGTGAGATTGGTAAAACGCCCTACCGGAACATAAGAGGTTTCATAAATCATCGGTTCTTCGTCAGCAAGTCTCAGCCTCGTGATCTTGAATACTTCTTCTTCCACCCGCAGTTTCATGGATTTCGAAATAGTGCTGTCACAATGTACTTTTTCAAACGAAATGACCTGTGTGGATGGCTGTTTCCCGATCTTTTTCATTTCTTCTGTGAAGCTGTAGAATTCAACAAGGCTCTGCTTATAGGTCTTTGGCGAAACATAGGATCCCTTGCCGTGAACCTTATAGATGTAGCCGCCCTTTTCAAGCTCCTGCATCGTTTGCCTTACCGTCGTCCGGCTCACTTTGTATGTTTCACACAGCTCCCTTTCAGAGGGTAACTGCTCCTGCTCCGCAAGTTCACCCTTTTCGATCTTTTCGAGAAGGATATCCATCAGTTGGTAATATAACGGTAAGCGATTATCTTTTTCTATCATGTTAAACTCCTTTAGTGGTATCTTTGTATACTCATTATACATAAAATTGCGACAATTATCACTTGAGGCCATGATAGAAATTTTGATTAAGCATTTTCTTTTGCCTTCTCCAATTCATCAATATAATTTTTCAATTCGATAGTCGCACCTGACAGTCTCGATTCCTCCGCTGCGAAGGCGATCAAATGACTTTGAGAAGACACTCTGGCAGATGTTAATGTCCCTTTATCCTTCGTGTGGACTCGGTTGATAAAATCCTGCATGATACTCGTATCCGCACCCATGTGACCGCCATCCACGGTTGGAGGATAGATCACTTCCTTCTTCCCGGCAAAATGCTTGATGATTAATTCGTTATCGGCGTCATGACCTGTAATTTCCCCTTTTGTCCCCATAATCTTGAAGTTACGATACGTTTCCTTCGTAAAGGCCGTCATCGTGAACGAAACCGTCACATCACCGTCAAATAATAAATTGACGACTTGATGGTCCACCACATCATTGTCACACCGGTACACGCAGCGGCCATAAGGACCTTCCTGGATCGCTTTCAAGCGGCTTTCGATACTGGGATTCGCCGACACAACATTCGCTGGCCACACATCCCGGTCATGAAGGTACCAATTTGCTGCGGAATACGGGCACTCCTTCTCCACCTTGCAGCCATCCAGACAGCGGTGGGTCGATCCCTCAGGAGCGTTCTCCTCTTTAAAATAGGTGAGACTTCCATAAGACGAAACGCTCTTACATTCCGTTCCGATCAACCAGGCGAGCATATCCATATCATGACAGCTCTTCTGAAGAATCATCGGACTTGATTCCTTCGAATTGCGCCAATTTCCACGGACAAAACTATGAGCCTGATGGAAATAGCCGACATTCTCATTCCATTGAACCGAGACAATTTCCCCGATCACCTTCCGATCAATCACTTCTTTAAGAGACTGATAGAACGGAGCATACCTCATCACATGGCATACACTTAGGAGCGTATCATGCTTTTCAGCCGCTTCTGCGATGGCCAACGTTTCAATGGGGCTCGGTGACATCGGCTTCTCCAGTAGAATGCTATATCCCTTTTCAATGGCACGCATGACAGGTTTATAATGATCCCGGTCCGGGCTGCATATAAGAAGGGCTTCACATACCCTTTCTTGATCCAACAGGTCCGGCCAGTCTTCAAATCTCATATTCTCAGGGATTCCATGTGCTTCTGCAAACTTCTCCCGCTTTTCTTTATCCGGTTCTGCTACCGCGATAAACTCGATTTCATGAGGATACTGGAGGGCATAGGACCCATATGCATAGAATCCCCTGCTTCCAGCCCCTATTAATGCTGCTTTCATTGTCATTCCTCCCTTAGTTGCCTACCAACTTATTTTCCACCGGTAATCGCAATTCCTTCTATAAATTGCTTCTGTAATATGATAAATAGGATCAACATCGGTAACACGGCTAAGAATGAACCTGCCATTAAGATCGGATAGTTGGTGCCATATTGCCCCTGTAAAGAAGATAATCCCACTGCCAGGGTCATAGCGTCCGGTGAACTATTCACGATCATCGGCCACATCAGTTCATTCCAGGACCATAGAATCGTGAAGATCCCAAGGGCGATCAAACCCGGCTTAGCGAGCGGAAGCATGATGCGCCAATAGATTTGAAAATGATTGCACCCGTCAAGTCGGGCCGCCTCCTCCAGCTCCTTCGGTAACCCCATGAAGAATTGTCTTAAGAGAAACGTTCCAAAGGCACTAAATAACCCTGGCACCACAACGGCTTGTAGCGTATTGAGCCAGCCGAGCTTCACCATGATCATGTATTGAGGAAGCAAGAATACCTGGCCTGGGACCATCAATACGGACAAAGCCAGTACAAACAGGAGATTCCTTCCGGGAAACACGATCCGCGCAAAGGCATAGGCAGCCAGTGAGCAGAGAAACAACTGCCCCACCGTCCGGAGTACCGTTATGATTAATGTGTTCATCATAAATTTAAAGAATGGCAGCAGAGTGAACACCTCTTGATAATTCTTCCACTGGAAGTCTTCCGGTATCATCACAGGCGGAACCTGAATGGACTCTGCATAGGTTTTCAACGAGGTCAGTATCATCCAGATAAAGGGAAACAACATGACAATCGAGCCCATGATCAGGATGAAATGGATGAGAAATGTCTTACTCCTTACAAACTGAATCGATTTCTGCATAGGTCATTCCCTCCTCAATCATAGTGGACCCACTTCTTTTGCAGGGCCATCTGGATCACAGTGATGATGAGAATCACCACTAGTAATAACACCGCAATCGCTGCGGCATATCCTTTATCATTTAAAACAAACGCATGCTGATAGAACAAATACACAATGGATTGAGTATTCTCCAGCGCCGTACTGCTCTTACTGATCATCATAAAGATCAGGTCGAAGAATTGAAAAGCTCCGATCAACGACATGATCGACACGAAGAAAATGACCGGTGAAAGAAGCGGCAAGGTAATTTTAAAGAACATCGTCACAGGACCTGCCCCATCCATTTCGGCTGCTTCGTAATACGTTTTCGGGATCCCCTGGAGCCCCGATAAGAAAATGACCATGTTGTACCCGATCCCGCTCCAAATCGCCACAGCAATAATCGAATATAACGCGATGTTTGGATTCGTCAACCATTGTGGACCTTCTATCCCAATAAAGGACAACAGATAATTCAATAAGCCGAAATCCGAATTGTATAACCATTTCCACACCATGGCGATCGCTGCCGGCATGGTAATGACGGGCAGGAAGTACAACGTCCGATAAATCGTCGTCCCCTTTATCTTTTGATTGAGCAAAACAGCGACTAGAATCGAAAGGAAAATACCCAACGGAACGGTAAATAGGATATAGATCCCTGTATTCTTGAATGATTGCAGAAGATTCACATCCGAAAGCATCCTTGTATAATTCTTCAGTCCAATCCACTCGTATGTCCCAAATGCCCCCCACTCGGTAAAACTGAAGTAAAAGGTCTGAAGCATCGGCCATAAATAAAAAACAAAGAGACCTATCATCGTCGGTGCGATCATGATATATGCCCATAAATAGTCAGAACGTTTCTTCGTACTCGCATATGAAATCACGTGAAGCTTTCGTTTCGTTTCAACCTGGAGAGGAAGCGGTTCCATTTCATTTCTCCTCCTTTGTCAGGAAATGAAGAGAAGAAACACTCTTCCCTTCTTCCCTTTCCTACTCTTCCAGTTCTTTATTTGCTTTATCCGCCAGCTCTTTTACTACTTTCTCCACACTTTCTTCACCGGCCCAGGCCTTCTTGAGGATATCCGTTTCATACTGCCAGATCGCCCCTGTGTTCTCCACACTTGGAAGTGGATTCGAATACTCAGCTCCGTCGATATACGCTTGAAGGTTCAACTCCGGAACAGAATTCAACCAGGCATCCTGAGTACCGTTAAAGGCAGGTATGACCGTACCTGTTTCAGCAAACACTTCAGCTGCCTCTTTCGAACCAAGGTATTTCACGAACTCCCACGCGGCTTCTTCATGCTTGGTGTTGGCTGCGATGACATTGGACAATCCATGAATCGAAACAGCCCTCTGCTTTCCTTTTGGCAGAACCGCTACGTCCAAATCAGGATTCTTCTTATATTCCGGGACCATCCAGGGACCATCGAACATCATGGCGATCTTTCCGGATGAGAACAGATCCGATGCTGCCGTTTCATTCATCTGGGCTTGAGTCGGAGACATTCCCTCTTCTATGAAACTAATATTGTATTTCAATGCCTCGATCGCTTCAGGCTGATCAAATCCTACCGATTTTCCATCCTCTGAAATCACGTGTCCTCCGTTCTGCCAAATCAAATCGTAGTAACCACCTTGATTCCCCATCACTGCAGCAAATCCCCATACTCCTCTATCCTTGTTCGTCAGTTTCTTTGCCGCTTCCTTTAACATATCCCAATCCCATGTATCATCAGGATAAGAGACACCGGCCTCATCGAAAATTTTCTTGTTATACCATAACCCCGTCGTATCATAATCCTTAGGTATTCCATACACCTCATCATTTACCGTATACAGATCAATGAGCGACTCAGGATAATTATCCAGGCTGTAATTATCTTCCGCGGCGAGGTCACTCAGTGGCAGAAGGACCTTCCCTTCCGCATATTGAACAATATGAGGACCATTCATCCATAACACATCAGGCAATGCCCCTCCTGTTGCGGCAGTTTCAAGCTTCTGAAAATACTGCCCGTATGGGATCAGTTCCGTCTTCACCTTAATGTCCGGATGTTCCTCATTAAACTGTTTAATGATCTCTTCAATCGCAGGTACTTGCTTCTTGTCCCAGAACCCGTAACTGATCTCGACCTTTCCGTCCTTCGATTCCCCTGAAGAGCTGTCACTGCACCCTGCCAACAATCCAAACACCCCAAGTATTAACGATAGTAAAACTATAAGACCCTTTCTCACCATGCTTCCCCCTCTTTCTTCAAGTGATATTCATATACAGCTATCTGCCTTACTTATTGTCATGATGTTATTACCAGTTAAAGTATAAGGCGTTGTTTGACCTGGTAAGAAACCGAGGATGCTCCGTCTTAGTAATGATGTCATTACCAGTTAAATAAAGTATATCACCTTCATTCCTGAAGATGAACTATTTATTTTAAATTTTCTAAAAATTATGTCGACATGATTCTACAAAATTCTTTTTCTTTAATATCCCAATTACACCAATAATATTTTCATCAAGTGACTACGAAAGACCGCTCAAAGACTTTCATTCACCACCTTTCTATGATTCAATCATCTAGAAGCTGTTTTCACTTAACCTATTGAAAACATAACCCCTATGTACGTTGAATAATATCCTATCATTCTACTATTCATAGCCTCGCTTACTTATCTATTGATTCATTGCACACCATGAAGGAGGTCAGGAATTGTTCATTACTATCATACATTCCGTTGGAAACTTTCTTTTCATTTATCCTTTGTTCATGAGCCTCGTTTGGATTATTTCGGGCCTACTCTTCTATATAAGACGTGAAAGAAAACCGATGGACATACAAGACAACCTGGAGGAGCTTCCTTTCGTCTCCATTCTTTTGCCTTGTTACAATGAAGACGCTCATATTGAGAAGACAATTAAGGAATTAAATGATATCAACTATAAACATTATGAAATAATCGTGATCAATGATGGCAGCTCTGATCAAACACAAGACATTTTATCCGTGTTGACCCGCTCAATTGATCGGCTAAAAGTAATCAACATTCTAGAGAACAAAGGAAAAGCAAATGCCTTATACTTTGGAACCATCGCCTCGAAAGGTGAAATTGTAGTGACGATGGACAGTGATGCCATGTTGGATAAAAATGCGTTACTCTATATGGTCCCTCATTTCACAACTCCCAGAAATAGTGAACGTGTGGGAGCAGTAACCGGGAATCCTCGTGTTCGTAACAGGAATTCCTTATTGGGAAAGATACAGGTGGTAGAGTACTCTTCCATTATCGGATTAATTAAACGATCCCAAAGGATTTTAGGCAAGATGATGACCGTTTCTGGGGTTTTCGTTGCCTTTCGGAAAAAAGCCCTTCTTGACGTCGATTTCTGGGACAAGGATTTAATAACGGATGATATTGGCATCACCTGGAAACTTCAGCAACGATTCTGGGATGTACGGTACGAACCAAGAGCATTGTGCTGGATGCTGGTCCCGGAAACACTAAAAGGGTTATTAAATCAGAGGATCAGATGGGCCCAAGGTGGAATGGAAGTGCTCATAAGGCATAGATCCATCTTTAAGGATTTCAGACAAAGAAGATTATATCCCGTTTATATCGAACAGATTCTCAGCATTCTGTGGTCTATATCTTGGATGTTCTATCTTATTTATCTATTATTCTTTGGATTTTCTCCTTCTATGTTGCTATACGGTGCCTATATTGCCTTCATCTCTTTAATTCAATTAATGGTTGCTTTATTCATTGATAGACAATACGAAGAGAAGCTTCTCCAATACGTATGGTGGGCAGGATGGTATCCAATGGTTTACTGGATGGTAAGTATATTCGCACTGGTTCCAGCCATCCCGAAAGCCTTTAGAATACTAACATCAAATAAAACGGAGTATGCCATTTGGGAAAGTCCGGATAGAGGGAAACAGACATGAAGATCGAAAGAACACAGAAGAAAAAGCGTCTGATTACCCATGTCATCAGTGGATTGATGTGGTTAGTCATCATACTATTAAACGGAGTCCTTTTCACTCCAGCCTTTAACTTTATCACATCATTTAATCATATTGCCTTTTTACAATTTGTCCTCCCATTGACCGTCGTGTTTATCATCGTCATTGCGACCCTATCATACGGTTGGAGCTTCTATAATAAGAAGCGTTTCGGCAAGCTAAACAGGCGTACAATGCCTGATGAAGTAACACTTGAGGACCTTGAAGAAGCAATCCCCGAAAGGAATGAAACCCTTATGGAACTTCAATCACAGAAATGGACGAATATAGGGTGAATATAAGGGATACACGTAGAACCGTGTGTCCCCTCAATATAGTATGAGGCATTTCTATATACACAGGATGCCTGCCCACCCTTCCCTTCCATCTGTTAAAATAGTAAAAGATGACTTGTTCGGAGGGATGAGGAATTGGATTACTCAGTGATAGGAAAGAAGATAAAAGAATTAAGAAAAGCGGTCGGATTGACCCAGGGGGATTTAGCTGAAGGAATCTGCACCCAAGCGCTGATCAGCCGGATCGAGAAAGGGGATATTTACCCAAGTGCCACGGCATTATACCAAATCTCCTTGAAGCTGGGAGTGGATGTGAACTACTTCTTTGAAATCGGGACGACCCCCCGTATTGATTATGTCCGAGAGGTTGAAAGACAATTAAAAACTCTGAGGTTTAAACGTAAATTTACAGAAATGATCGAAATGGTAAGGACGGAAGAAAAAAATCCATTTTTCTACAAGGATAACGAAAAACTGCAACTACTCAACTGGCATAAAGCCATCTATCTATTCGAGGTCGAAGAAGACCACGCATCCGCCTTTTCCGTATTGCACCAAGCGTATGAGCTGACAGCCCATCCAAAAAAAGCACCCTCTGAAAGAGAATTGGAAATCCTGATGACTTTTGGAACATGGGAGAAATTACTACACAACAATGATAAGGCGCTCGATTATTATCATAAAGTCGAAGATATCCTCAAGCAAATGGAACACTTGAATGATCAATCCATCAATACACGATTATTATATAATATTGCCCGCGTCCTGACCCAAATAGAAAACTATGAAGAGTCTATTGCTTATTGTCATAAAGGCATCAATTGGTGTTTGGAGGAAGAGCATTTATGGGGGCTGGGTGAGCTTCACTATCATATAGGCTATAATTACGAAAAAATCGGGGATTTTGAAAAGGCACTTCCTTATGTGGACAAAGCCATTCAATTGTTTATTTTGAGGAATGATGACACTCATCTCGAGTTTCTTGAGCGGAGGAAACGAGAGATTGTGAGCAAGATAAAAGGCGGGGATTGAAAGGGAAGCAGTCTATCCTAGCTGGTGCTTCCCTTCCCTGAGACACATTCTCTTCAAGGCCTTATGTTGAATTGAACTATTATTCCCCTGACCATCTATTATATTAAACATTTGTTTAGCTTTTTAAAAACCATGGTTCCTACGTTCAATTCGTTTTATCAAACGTTCGTTTAAAAAGCACGTTTATCTCATCTACTCTGCCAGTACCCCTGCTGCTTTCACTCTAATTCTTGTCGCATTCCCTGGTAAGTAAGCAAGGGGGACATCTTCTAGATCGACAACCTCAACATCGTTAGAATCTGCTCCTGCACTCACCGCTTCTTTGATAGCCATATTCTTTGCCAATTCCAAGGTTTGTTCTCTTCCTAATTCATCTAATGCAAAAACGCGTTCAATTTGTCCACTTACTTGAGAAATAGCAGAACCGATTGCATTTGCCACACCGTAATGATTTGGTCGATGGACAGTCGAAGCACCCTTTAATTGTTCTGGAAGTAATACACTTCCTCCTCCAACTAATATTACAGGAATAGGATCTGCACTTGTTTTCATTCGGTCGATGGCTTCTTCCACTTTTTCTACTATTTGATTAAAAGCTTCTTCTATTATATTTTCATCCAGGTCTTTTAATTTACTGGAATCCCCAATATCGGCCATTCCTTTGGCTACTACAATATCTGTCGTGGTTAACGTATCCCCGCCAAAAACATATGCTTCTTGTTGGAGACGATATCCAACACTATCAGGCCCAAGTGATACGTTTCCATCTTCTTGCACCCTCACGATTGTTCCTCCACCAATGCCTACAGAAGTAATATCCGGCATTCTAAAGTTTGTCCGTACCCCTCCGATATCTACAGCTAACGATGATTGTCTGGGAAAAGAATTAACAAGTACCCCGATATCCGTAGTGGTCCCCCCAACATCTATAACAAGTGCCTCAGATTGATTGGTTAAATAAGAAGCGCCTCGAATACTATTAGTTGGTCCGCAAGCAATCGTTAAAATAGGATATTTCACCGTATATTCAACTGACATAAGTGTTCCATCATTTTGGCCAAAGAAAACCTTTGCATGGACTCCTTCTTCTTTCAAAGCATTAACAAATCCATTGGCTGTGCTACGCGCAACATTCACCACGGCTGCATTTAGGATCGTAGCATTTTCACGTTCAAGTAATCCGACATTGCCGATTTCACTTGATAAAGAAATGGCGACCTCATCTCCAAGCACTTCTCTAAAAATCTGTTGAGCTTCATGCTCATGATTTGTTGAAACTGGAGAAAAAACAGAAGTGATCGCAATTGAATCAACATTACCCTTAAGTTCATTAGCAATCTCCAATAAATGTCCCCTATCTAATTCGGTAATTTCCCGACCATCATACTCATTACCACCTCGGACAATGTAAACATATTTTCCAAGGATCACCCTTAAATCCTCTGGTACACCGACAAGTGGTTTTATTCCTAAAGTAGCCGGGGCACCAATCCGGATCACCGCCACTTTATTCAACCTTTTACGTTCTACAATTGCGTTTGTACAATGAGTAGTGCCTAACATCGCATACTTAATTTGTTCTTTAGGCACATTGGCCATAGCAATAATCTTTTTAATAGCATTATAAATACCGGTACTGACATCTTCAGTTGTCGGTTCTTTGGTTTCTGATACAACCTGATAACGCTCGTCTAATATTACAGCATCTGTATGTGTTCCCCCGACATCTATTCCAATGCGATAGTTAACCAATTATTTTCTCCCCCTCTGCAACTAATTCTTCCACAGGTGTATAGTTCACGTTGTACCCGAAGTAGCCGGGACCTACATTAGAAATACCTTTTTCTGTTCGCCATTTTGGATCACATGGCATACCAATGACAATACAACGTGCGCCATACCTTAATCCTTCAGTTGTGATCGGCATCCCTGTCTCTGCATCAAGCACGGCTATTAAGTCAGGGGTGACACATAATAATCGATCCTTTGTCCTTGCGATTAAATGCTCATTTTGAAAATTCAACTCAAGTTCTTCGTTTTTATTATCATGTATCCCCTCCATAATGGCTGTTCCTCTAGCAAAGCCTGTTTCCGTTTTACGATTGATATCTTTTACTTTCCCACTAAAAAGCCGATAGCCATTTGTTATTTTCAACACCGCATCGATGGGGTCATAGTTTCTTTCTTTCGCTTCACGAATGCTGCGTCCAATTTCTTCTTCGAGGCTTAAGGTATTTCGAATGGCTGAACGTTTCATTTCTTTCCCCTTCATTGGGTATATAGCCAACATGACTGATCCACCCATTTCTATGGTGGCACCACGAGCCAACCGTTCAGCCCAAACGCTATTGATTGTGTTTAAGACCATTCCATTCCCTTTTTCATCTGATAACACCATTGGCGTTGCATCTAATCCATCTAAGTAAAAGGTCACCATTTGCAATTCTGGAAATGCTCGCCCCATACCATCCCCATCTACAACAGGGAGACCCTGACGAGCCGCTAAAGCAAATGGCAGTAGAGAATTCACTCCTCCAGCTTCTATCGGCATGGTGGCATATATGTCTTTTCCCATATATTCCTGCAAGGTTTCAAATGCTGTAACAGCTTCTTCCCCACTGGGAACTTTTTCTATCATTACTGTAGGAGCTCCCATCATTGCCGATGGTACAATTATTGCTTCGTCAGGCACTTCTTCAGGATCAAGTAATGTAATAGGTCCATATTCTTCTATTGCCTGCAGAGCCATTAATTTCCCAATGTAAGGGTCTCCTCCACCCCCGGTTCCCAATAATGCCGCACCAACCGCGATATCTTCTATCTCTTGCTTTCCTAATAATCTCATGAGTTCTCCTCCAATTTCTTTTCCATACTTAAAGACTCAGAAGCTCTTACTTGTATCACTTTTGATACAACTCCTTGTAACAAGAGAGCTACTAGAAATGCGTCAAATCCCGAGGCACCCGTTATAACAAACAATCCAAATCCATTAGGTGCCGGTGTAGTCATGAATGCAATAAGTGATGCTGCAATCCACACGCACACACTAGGTATATGAACGGCCTTCATCTTCTCTAAATTTTCAAAACTATACTTGGATCCATTCATAAAATAATCTGCGACGTATATTCCTCCAATTGGCGGGATAAGGGCGCTTAAGAAGATTAGAAAAGGAATGAAGCTATCATATATGCCGCCTACTGCTAAGAGTGTCCCAATCGTTCCTGCAATGATCGTTAGAACAAATTTCGGAGTGTTTCTAAAAATAACCGAGAATCCTAATGCTGAAGAATACAAATTATTATCATTTGTCGTCCACTGAGCCAATATGAGGATTAATAAAGCACCGGTCCCCCATCCAAGACCTAACATTATGGCAATGATATCAACTTGAGATGTAGCTTTGGCAATCACAGCAGCAGCTATGAGTATGACACTGAATCCAATAAAAAAACCTACAAATGAAGAAATCACAGCATCTTTTGGCGTTTTAGCGTATCTTGAAATATCCGGGCCAATGATAGCACCAACAGCAAGAGATCCGATTATGAGTGAAACCGAAACTCCGACTGTTAAAGGCTCCCCAAACAAATTGTTTGTCAGTTGACTTTGACCAGGATCACTTACAACTTTCACAAGGGAAGCAATCATCAAAATGGATAATAATGGAACGGCTAGTAAACTTAATTTTTCAATTGCTTTAAAACCGATCACGGCTGTTGTTGTCATCAATATCCCACCAATTACAACGAGCAGCTGCTTATTCAATTCAACCCCAAATGCGTCACTAATGATTTGCACCATACTCCCGCCGAATAAATCCAATTGAACTCCGAACCATCCAAATAGAGCGATTGCAATCACAATGGATACAGCATATGAACCATATCTGCCGAGTGCAAATGTAGAAACCAATGCCGTTGATAAATTGGTTTTAGCACCTACCAAGCTGCATAATGCACTTAGACACGCTAATAGAAATGTACCGATAAACGTTGCAATAATAGCTTGTGGCATAGTCAGCCCACCCGCAATGGTTCCACCCAATATAATGGCAGAGAGTGCAATGACTGCTCCCATCCAAACAATAGATAACCTGAACCATCCTTTTCTCCTCTCTTGAGGAACCGGCTCACGTTCATAATCGTTTATCAACTTCTCACTATCAGAAACTTTGGACATTATTTTTCCTCCCTTGTGTATTCAGGTGGCGGGCATAAGAAAATTCATACCGAAATTCCATTCCAGAACTGATTGAAGATCACATCCAGCCTTTTATAAATCTCATCACGATCATGACGCTGCATTTGCCAAAACACCCCATCCATTAAGCACTGGTAAGATAACGCTAACTCATGACAATCAAGTGCTTTGATTTCTCCTTCCTCAATCCCATGTTTAAATATTTCGTATAGGATTTCGTATTCATTTTGCTCCATTTCGTCAAAACGACTTGTAATATCTTCCTTCAAAAAATCCGGAGGCGATATCATCAAGCGGATAAGAAGCTTTGACTTTAAATCCTCACGAAATTGAAAATCAATAGCCGATTTTAAAATAGAAAAGAGTTGGCCTTTGGCGGAGAATTCCTTGTTAAATTGAGATTTAACCGTTAATAAATGTCCATCGAGTGCATCTCTATAGATGGCTAAGAAAACATCATCCTTCCCCTTAAAAAAGGCGTAAACAGAAGGAGGCTTGATCCCCACCTCATTTGCTATTTCCTTGATTGTCATACCTGAAAATCCATGTTCTGCAAATAACTTTGTTGCGGATTCCTTGATTCTTTCCTTCGTCGACATAATGCCTCCCACTCTCCTAACTAATATTAGTTAGGTAATAATATAGGTGAAATATTATCATATTTATTTATTGAATACAATAATTTTTCAGAAAATTTAAAAATGTATTTTCTTTCTATTTGAACAAGGAAGAGGATGGCGATTCTATTGTGTTGTTTCCTTTAGAAGACCTTATTTCCTCATCATTAACGCAAAAAGAGGATGGGAAAAAACTAAAAAATCACGAAATAAAGACAAACAATAGAAGTGTAGGTTCTTAATACCGCTAATGATTTCCGTACAAGACTACGCTTTCCACGGGTAGCCCGTGAGCCTCCTCGGCAAGCCTGCGGGGTCTCACATAAGCTACTCTTCCCGCAGGAGTCTTCGTCTTGCACTCCAATCAACCGCTGGAGACTGCTAAAATCAAATGGATCAAAAATAAAAAATAAACCCGAACCAATCTGCCTACTAAGAAGCGGATTGGTTCGGGTTTGACTTAGGCTAAAAAACTTTTGTCCCAGCCTCTTTCAATACGGTCATTCTCCAGATTTCAGTACTTCCTTGTATAGACCTACAATAAATTGGTATTTATCTTCAGTCTTCCGTTACTACAACCACAAACAAATAACAGCGAAAATTATAGGGATTGAGTTTGTTCCAACCGTTCTCGTTCCATAAGCGCAACTTAATTTTCTTATCTACCTTTGGAAATCATTCTCTCCTCATTGAATGTTAATTCCGCATGCTCTGGCTATTAGTTCAACGAGGTGAATGGATTCTGGTTGTCCCTGGCCGTAGGTGTTGATACCATGGGTCATTTGAATCAGGCATCCTGGATTTGACGTTACAACAATATCCGGCTGGATCACATTGACCTCTGTCATTTTACTACCGAGAATTTTCATCGATTCATCATAGTGTTGAATGTTGTAGACGCCTCCAGAGGCACAACACGAATGCTTACTTGGTAATTCTACATAGGTTATGCCCGGGATTTTTCGTATGAGCCTTTCAGGGTAAGCTCCCGCCTTTTGAACATTGTTAAGATGGCAGGATGGCTGGTAGGTCACAACTTTATCTAATTTCCCTTTGAATGGAAGGGAATTGAGAGAACTGAGTACTTCCGAGATGTCCTTGATCTTTTCAGTGAAAGTCTTTGCTTTAGCTTTCCATTCTGTATCATTTTCATCTTTTAATAGGTGATCATATTCCTGAAGGATTGCTCCGCATCCACCCGCATTGGTGATGATGGTGTCTACTTCGTACTCTTCAAACGCAAGAAGATTTTCTTTTGCCAGTGTCTTTGTTTGTTTAGTCTGGCCTTGATGAGCATGAAGGGCCCCGCAGCAATTTTGCTCTTTAGGAACGTATACGTCACACCCGGATAAACGGAGTAACTCCAACGTATAGTAGTTTACATGATAAAACACCGCATCATTGATGCATCCAAGGAACAAAGCAACCGTTTTAACAGTTTTATCCGTTTTGGCCGGATATCGTTTTCCTCTTTCGATATGATATTTCTTAGAAGGAACACTAGGCATCGCTTTTTCAAAGCTTCCTATATTCTTCACTACTTTTTCTGGTAAATTCGCCGATCGGACAACTTTCTGCAGTCCGCTTTTCTGATATAAGTAATATAGGTCACTTGAAATTTTCATCGTTTTCGGTTTCATAAACAGCTGGTTTAACGCAAAATCTTTAAATCGATTATTACCTTTTCTCTGCACTTCCATATCATGAATCGTTTCTTTCGCATGTTCCAATATCGATCCATAGGGGACATCCACCGGACAAGCCACCTCACAAGCACGGCAGCCAAGACAAAGGTCGATCGGTTCCTTTAAATCTTCTAGAATATCAATCTTGCCCTCTGCAGCCATTTTGACCAGGTTAATCCTCCCCCTTGGGGAAGCACTCTCAGTCTCCATAGATGCATAAGTGGGACAAGCAGGAAGGCAATAACCGCACTGGATACATTGATTGACCTCCTCATACGTTTTCTTATGAAGAACTTCCATTGCGTTTGCATTAGTCATTTTGCGTTAACACCACCTTTGTCTGCCCTTTCTGAGGAAACATCTTGCCCGGATTTAATATATTATGAGGATCCCAGGCTTGTTTAATCATTTTCATTAAATCCAATGCAGGACCGAGCTCGTTTCTCATATAAGGTGCCTTTAAAATGCCTATACCATGTTCTCCAGAAAGTGTTCCTCCCAAATCAATCGCCGCCTGAAAGATTTCTCCGACAGCCAACTCTGCTTTTTTCATTTCTTCTATATTTCTTTTATCCGTAATAATATTGGGGTGCAGGTTTCCATCACCCGCATGCCCGAATACGACTAGATTCAAATCGTATTTCACACGTATTTGGTGAAGTTTTTCAATCATTTCCGGAATCTTGCTTCTTGGAACAGTGGCATCTTCTGAGATCTTCGTTGGCCCTAATTGAGTAATCGCTGGAGAAACCATCTTACGCGCTTTCCAAATCTTCATTCGCTCTTCTTCTGACTTTGCTACCTTCACGATCGCTCCAGGGAACGATTGACATATCTCTGAACACTTATCAATTTCTTCATTCACAGATGCTTCATGCCCATCGACTTCAATAATTACGATTGCTTCCGCATTGAGTGGAAGACCCGAAGGATGATAATGCTCCACGGCCTCAATGCAATATTTATCCATCAGTTCCATCGCAGCTGGTAGAACTCCCGCTGATAATATGTTCGTAATCGCTATCCCCGAATCTACTACACTCTGGAACGACGCTAGTAAAGTCATTTTGTGAGCTGGATTAGGGATGAGTCTTAGAGTGATTTCAGTGACCACTCCCAGTAAGCCTTCTGAACCGACAATCAACCTTGTCAGGTCGAATCCCGTCACATTCTTGACTGTTTTACCGCCTGTTCGTACAATCTCTCCTGTTGGGGTAACCATTTCTAAACCAATGACATATTCCTTCGTTGTTCCATATTTCAAACCTTTGGGTCCGCTTGAGTTTTCAAGGATATTCCCCCCGATGGTCGATACATGCGAACTACTTGGATCAGGGGGATAAAATAATCCTTCCTTCTCTGCTTTCTCATGGATGGTGGAAGTAATGATACTAGGCGTCACAATGGCCAGCATATTTTCTTTATCGATCGATATTTCTTTGGGATATTGGGACATATCAAGAACGATTCCGCCCATTGTCGGAAGTGGTCCGCCACTTAAAGAAGTGGCAGAACCTCTAGGATAAACAGGGATATGATGAAGGTTGGCGATCATCACGATTTTACTGACTTCTTCTTTTGATTGAGGCTGAAGGACCACCTCCGGTAAATATTCGCCAAATGAAGCATCAAAGCTAAAAGAATACAATTCATTCTTTTTCGTCAGTATCCGATTTTCCTGTACGATTTCTCGTAACTCATTCAGAATCTGTTCATTGATCTTATTCATGTTCATCAACACCTAATAGTGATCTTGGATTCTCTTGCACCATCTTTCTTATCTGCTCTTCTTTAACGCCATGGAAGATAAGGTCTTCAATAAAACGGCTCAAGGCGTATACCGGCGGTTCATGGTGAGGCTGCCCGTAATCAGTTACTAACACACAGGACTCGTGCCCAATCACTTCGATCGTCTTGGCCATTTCCTCTGCGGTCAAGTCATGAAAGTCCGAGCTGCATGCCAGATAACACTTTTCGATCATACACCCTAAAGAGGCAAAGTATTGTTGGTCTTCAATTGGTATTCTCGATATGCCCATGTCTGCGTGCTGTATGATTATTTTTTCTATACCTGTTTCTTTGGCTGCATGGACAATTGTATGTTGTTCAGCTAATGACAAATGTCCTGTCGCCAACACTGCGTCATAATCTTTAATCAATTGTAAGATAACAGTTACCTCATCGAGCAACTGACCATCCTCTTCAATCGAAACCGTTCCTTTGGATAATAGGGGGTTCCCATTAAAGAGCTTTGTATTATTCCGACTAAAGTACTGCTGGTGCTGCCCGGCAGAGAGGGTAGGAAACCAAACGATCTTCCCCCCCATTTTCAACGCAGTTTCCACTGCGTATGGGTTAAGGCCACCAACATGCTGGTTTAGAACAATACCGCCAAAAGCCTGTATAGAGGATTCCTTTTCATTTAATAGAAATGCCCGTTCGACGGTTGAAGATTCATGACTCTTTAAGACGATACCACCCATCTTCGCCTTTTTGGCATCTTCAAGCAGCTCCCAATCCGTCTGCTTTCGTTTGAAAATACTTGGTGAACTATGAACATGACATTCATATGCCCCTTCAAGCAAGGGATGAAATTGACTTTTCATACGTACCACCTTTAAATGCTTCTTGTAAAAATTCATCCAATTTATGATTTAATCTAATAAACTCGGCATGATCACCGAACATAAAGTCATTATGCTTCCCTTCTATCCAATAGAACTCCTTAGGAGAACCTGCTTTTTGATAAAGGGAGACGGATTCAGATTTCGGATGAAGTAGATTTTCTTTCCCATGACCGATAAATAGAGGAACAGGAGATATTTTTTCTACCACATCCTCTGCATTTGTCTCTAAAATAGAATCAGTGAACAACAGCTGTGTTTCATGACCAAATCCATATACCGATGACAATTCATTCTCCACATAATCTTTCGTCGATGGATCAAGCGGGTAATGGATGAATGTATCGGCGAATTGAGATTGCCCAGTCGTTGCCCTTAATTTCCGATCTTCATTAAGCGTCTTTTCAATCTCCACAAACTCAACATACGAGTGAATCGATTTTAACCATCTCTCTCCATGATAGAAGCCGTTTAGGCCGGCTACTGCTTTGACTCTTTTATCTTTGGCTGCCACATGGATGACGTTGCAGGCTCCCATGCCCCAGCCGATGAGTCCAATTTTCGTCTCATCTATATTGTCATGAGTGGATATGTAGCTAATCGCATGTTGGATATCACGAACTTGTTCATCTAAGACGACTCTGCCTTTTTCTCCTTCACTGTCGGCAAAACCTCGATAATCAAATCCAAAGCACATATATCCCTTTTGAGTTAATTTCTCAGCAAAGAGTTTCGGATAAAATTCATTAAAGCCCTGATAACCTGAATTAATAATGACCGCAGGATATCGTTTATTTTCATTAAACTGTTCAGGATAATAATAACTTCCTTTTAATTTCAACCCATCACTGAAAAACTCGACCTTTTTCTCTACCATTCTGCTCACCTCTTATTGATTATAGTATTCCCAAAAATGAAAACGCTTTAACATAAACTTGTAATACAAGTATACTACTAATTGGATGAATTTCAATATCTAATTGTAATTTTCTAAATATATTGTATACTTGTATTACAAATGTTAACGCTTACTATTTTGAAAAAAGGGGAGATAAGCTTGAACGATTTTTCTATCTGGTCATTAATGGGGGATGTAAGTGTTATTTCTGGGTTACTTCTATTAGGAACGATTTTGCGGGCAAAGATTAAATGGATTCAATCCCTGTTTTTACCGGCAAGTATGATTGCCGGTTTTATAGGACTTGCTTTAGGGCCAAGCGGGGTGGATATCCTTCCTTTCTCTGATCAACTTTCTTCTTACCCAGGTTTATTGATTGCGGTGATCTTTGCTTCTATACCAATCGGTGCGACAAAAGTGAACCTAAAGGAAATCATTCACCGTGTGAGAGAAATGTGGTCGTATTCCATGCTGCTCACCTTATTGATGTGGGGTGGCGGTGCTTTCTTCGGACTAGTGGTCATTAGTCAAGTTTTCACAGATCTTCCCAGCGGGTTTGGTCTCATCTTAGGGGCCGGATTTCTAGGCGGACACGGTACAGCCGCCGCCATCGGAGAAGGTTTCAGTCAGTACGGCTGGGAGGAAGCAATGACGCTTGGTATGACATCTGCTACGGTCGGGATATTAGTGGCCGTACTTGGTGGCCTGTTTCTGGTGAAAAAAAACACGGAAAAAGGGCATACCCAATTTATTTCGAGTTTTAAAGACCTGCCTAATGAACTAAGGTCAGGACTGATGCATACAGATAAGCGGGTCGCTATGGGAAAAGAAACCGTTTCGCCGAGCTCTATTGATCCATTGGTTCTTCATTTGTCCATTATTTCATTTGTCGTCGGGGTCTCTTATTGGGTAACAGGGGCACTAGAAGCATTACTTCCAGGAATCTCTGTTCCTCTATTAAGTATCGCCTTTGTTGTCGCACTAGTCTTTCAGGTTCTTGTACGTAAAGTAAAGGCGGACGAGTATATCGATCAGCGAGTAATGGAACGGATTGGCGGGAGCGCGACCGACTATTTGGTCGCCATAGGAATCGCTTCGATTAATCTTACAGTGGTCATGGATTATGCTGTGCCTTTAACCCTATTATTTGTGTTCGGAACGATTTGGGCTTACCTTATCTTTCGCTTTATCGGACCAAACATTTTCAAAGATTTCTGGTTTGAGAAATCCCTATTCGGCTGGGGCTGGAGCACAGGTACGGTAGCAATGGGGTTAGCACTTCTCCGAATTGTAGATCCAGAATTAAAAAGTAAAACAATGGACGATTATGCCCTGGCATACATAGGGATGGTCCCAGTTGAAATCGTCATTATCACCTTTTCACCAATACTATTTTCAACAGGATTACCGTGGGTGATGCCGATTGTCCTTCTAATTGCAGGGGCTGCCATCATTGCCGTCCATAAGCGCTTTGGCTTATGGGGAAACAGCCTGAGCGAAAATCATGACAAGAGAAATATCAGTTAAGTTTTCAGAAGAGCCTTTCCTATCCACTATTCGTTTCATGTTATAATAGTAGGAAACGAAAGGCTCTTACATTTAAAGGAGAATCAATGATGATCGTCAGAAAACGTGTTTCTCATCAAATTATCGATGAAATTAAAGACAAGATTAGATCAGGGGAGTTCCCGGTTGATTCAAAACTTCCATCCGAGAATGAATTGGCAAAAATGTTCAACGTCAGCCGAGTCCCGATACGTGAGGCATTAAGCGCTTTAGCTTCACATGGTATCATTGAATCCGTCCATGGCGGCGGCAGCTATGTTCGCCCTAAGCCCCTTGAACAGCTTCTAGATCAACCCTTAATGGAAGTCATTTCATATCATCAAGTCATAGAGCTGCTGGAAACAAGAATCATTCTTGAAACAAAGGCGGCTGCACTGGCAGCTGAACGGCATGATGAGGAAGACCTGAGTAAGATGTATCTAGCACAGGAAATGCTTTTCAAGGAACTTCATGATCCCGATAAGATCAACGACAAAGCCGACTTTCTATTCCACCAATCCATCCTTCATTCAACCAAAAACAACGTGCTTATTCATACACTTGAAAACCTATCTGATATTTACAATCGGGCCTTAAAAGCCTCCCTTGCCATCAACACAAGGATCAAAGGAAAAAAACAACAGGTTTATGAAGAACACCAATCTATTTTGAAAGCCATTTCATTAAAAGATGCGAAAAGTGCAGAAAGACAAATGTACGTACACTTATCAAACAGTATGGAAAAGTTAAAATCAAGGCGAAGCGACTTTAATGAGGGTTTGGGCGAAGAGAGTGAATAATGAAAGAGCATCAATCTCAATATGAAGAATGACATTTCGTTGTGATGATCTACGCACGCGAAACTCATCGATTTATCCTACTGTTTCGAGATCAATGCTTCTTTAACATACCTGGCACACACCAAAAAGAGGATGCACCTAGATAGCATCCTCTTTTTAATTGTATTAAAAGGCTATTACGTCCAACTAGCAGTAACCATTTTCCGCTTCGTATAAAACTCCACACCATCTGAGCCATTTGCGTGAAGATCTCCATAAAATGAATTTTTCCATCCAGAGAAAGGAAAAAATGCCATGGGTGCAGGTACTCCTATGTTAATTCCGAGCATCCCAGCTTGTATTTTTTCTCTAAAATATCGAACATTGCTGCCATCCTGAGTGAACAAGCATGCTCCATTTCCGAATTCCGATTGATTCGCCACCTCTATTGCCTCTTTTAAATCTTTTACTCTCACAATGGAAAGGACAGGTGCGAAAATTTCTTCCTTCCATATTTTCATATCCGGAGTCACTTTATCGAAAATGGTTGGTCCGACAAAATATCCTTTCTCGCATGCTTCATTACGACCATCTCTTAGTAATAAGGCACCTTCACTTTCTCCTGATTCAATGTATTGTACCGTCCGTTCTAAATGTTCCTTACGGATCACAGGTCCTAAAAAGACTGATTCATCTAAACCGTCTCCCATTTGGATCTCATTTGCTTTCTCTACCAATTTCTCAATCAATGTATCCGCTATACTATCAACCGCTACAACGACCGAGCATGCCATACACCTTTCCCCTGCTGAACCGAAAGCTGCATTGATAATTTGTCTCGATGCTTCTTCTACTTTCGCATCCGGCATGACAATACTGTGATTTTTAGCTCCGGCTAACGCTTGGACTCGTTTTCCATTCGCCGATGCGCTTTTGTATACATACTCGGCAACAGGCTGCGATCCAACAAATGAAATGGCAGGTACCCCGGGATGGTCCAACAACCCATTGACAACATCATGTGCACCGTGAACGATATTCAGAACCCCTTCCGGTAATCCCGCTTGGTGAAATAACTCCGCTAATCGATTAGCTAATAAAGGAGTTCGTTCGGATGGCTTTAAGACAAACGTGTTCCCGCATGCAATCGCCAAAGGAAACATCCAGCATGGCACCATCATTGGGAAATTGAACGGGGTGATCCCGCCCACAACCCCGACAGGATATCGATACATCCCGGATTCCATATTGGTCGCAATGTCTGGAAGCTGCTTGCCCATCATCAGAGTAGGTGCACCAGCAGCAAATTCTACACATTCAATTCCTCTTTGTACTTCACCGTAAGCTTCTTTATAATTCTTGCCATTTTCCTTTGTTATAAGAGTGGCTAGCTCACTCCAATGGTCGATTAACAGCTGCTGATACTTGAATAAGACCCGGGCTCTTTTGGGGACAGGTGTTTCACTCCATGTTTCGAATGCGATGGATGCGGTTTGAACCGCTTGATCAACCTCATCTTTCGTTGAAAGGGGGACAAATGCCATCACTTCTTCTGTTGCAGGGTTGGGCAAAGGGAGGGAAGAAGGCGAGGACGACTCGATCCATTTGCCGCCAATGAAGTTTTTAATCGTTTCCACTTTCGTTTCTATACTCATTATTGTACACCTTCTTTCTGATTTGATTGGCTCGCATTTGAATGAATGGGCTGCTTCCCTGTATTACAATCATTGATAAACTTTTTAATTTGGTCTGCTGTCGGCATCGCATCCGAACAACTGTGACTGGAAATGACAATGGCTGCAGCAGCGCTTCCAAACTCCATGGCTTTTGGAAGCTTCCAGCCTTTCATCAACCCATATATAAAGCCGGCGGCATACGAGTCCCCAGCTCCAAATGTTTTGATTACATTCGCAGGGAAAATAGGACTCTCAAAGGACTGGCCCTCTTTTGTATAAGCAATCGATCCTTTTTCTCCGTGCTTAATAACAACTATTTTCGCCTCATGCTTGAACCAGTCTTTCGCTGTCGACCAGTCATTTGGTTCTTCTCTGTTATCAATGCGTTCCACCAGATTGAATTCTTCCCGCGTGCCAATAATGACATCGCTCTTTTCTGCAGCAAGCTTATAATAGATCGCCGTCTCATCTTCAGATGTCCATGAATATGGACGGTAATCAATATCGAAAAAGACCACAGTTCCGTGCTTTCTTGCATAATGCAGGGCTGTAAAAACCGCTTCTCTTGAAGGACTCTTGGATAAAGCGGTACCCGAAATCAATAAGGCTTTGGAATCCTTTATATACTCTTCCTTAATGTCCTGTGGTTCTAAATACAGATCTGCCACATTGTCCCGATACATCAATATACTGCAATCAGAAGGGCTTTTAATTTCAGTGAAGGCAAGACCTGTCACACTATGATTCGTATCTGTTATGACACTTGAAGTGTCTATGTCATTTTCATCAAGGTATTGCTCAATGAATCTTCCCATTTGGTCATCGGCAACTCTGCCGATAAAGCCTGTCTTCATCCCTAATCTCGCCATACCGATTGATATATTGGCCGGTGATCCTCCTACGTATTTCGTAAAGGTAAGGGTTTCTTCCATTGGGCGGTGGATTTCATTCGCATTTAAATCGATACATAATCTACCAACTCCGATAAAATCGAATGGTTTAGTAGAATCAAAGGTTAATTGGGTCATTTTAGGTTTACCTTCCTCTCTGATCTGCTCGAAAGCTTTGTCTACAAATGAATTAACGATTCGTCTTCATGATCCATTCGTGATCGGGATCATTTTGAAATTTCCATGTTCGGACCGGACCCGCCATGACATTTAAGTAATATCCCTCATATCCTGGAGGAGCACTCACAGGATGATATCCTTTTGGCACAAGCACAGCATCGCCATTCTTCACGGTCATGGTTTCGTCCAGTTCACGATCATCTGTATAGACTCTCTGAACCATAAAGCCATTTTCCGGTTTCACTCTGTGATAATATGTTTCTTCCAGATAGGATTCATCCGGTAAATTGTTTTCATCATGTTTGTGCGGGGGATAACTTGACCAATTTCCTCCTGGTGTAAAGACTTCCACAACGAGCAAGCGATCCGCTTCCTTTTGTTCAGGCAATATATTATGGATAAATCGCTCCGTATTTCCTGAGCCGCGTATTTCTACCCCTACATCGGTTGGTTCAATTAGCTTCGCATTGTAGGTCCCTTTCCCAGGTGCTTTGCAAAGGGCAAATTCAAGCGGGGTATTGGCTGAAATCGTTAATCGGTCTCCAGGAGGGGCATACACAGAATAAGGAGGGGTTTTCTCAAAGATACTCATTCTTTCTCCAATGTTTTCCCAGAAGAATTCTGCTGTTTTCACATCCGCTCTCCCTGATAATAAAACGACGCAGATTTCGTTCTCTTCAGTGGAAAAGTTCTTTTCTTCCCCTTCTTTTAGGGAATACACTTCAAATCCGACATATTCCCAACCGGCACTTTCAGGGGTAATCGTTAGAACCTGCCCCCTTTCATTCGGTTTGTTGCTTGGAACGATTAACTTAGACATAATTTCCACTCCCTATAAAAAAGTTCGATCAGTTGTTCTTAATTTCATTCCATATACAATCAAGATACTGCTTGGCAGTTTTGGCATGCGTATAAGGGTTTTTCTCATCAGGATTTTGCTCGGCTTCAACAATCATCCAGCCGTGATAATCCATTCCATGAAGCTCCTCAATAATCGGCTTAAACGAAATGATTCCATCCCCTGGTACTGTAAACACATTTTCCAGAACTGAGGTTTTAAAGTCCATACCATCTTTTCTTACCTTATCCAACACTTCTTTGCGGATATCCTTTAAATGAACATGTTTGACGCGGCCTTTATAGGCTTTAAGTAAAGACAATGGATCTGCTCCAGCATAGTAGGCATGCCCACTATCAAATAACAAATGAACGAGTTCAGGATCCGTTCCAGCCATTAGACGATCGATTTGATCCCGTGTCTCTACATTTGTTCCCATATGATGGTGATACACAAGATAAAGACCGTGTTTCCGACATATCTGTCCTGCTTTCTCAAGGCCTGTCATCATGGACTCCCACTCTTGATCAGACCATGTCAGAACCGTATTCTCACCAGGCTCTCGTCTGGGATCCCCAATGGTGGAACCACCTATGTCACAAGTGACAACCGTTTGGCACCCCATTTCCTTTAAGAAGAGAACATGGTCCGTAAATGACTTGAGCTCCTCTGAATGCCTTGTATGATCCGAAAACAATACACCCTTCCATTGAGATGCCAGTTCCATCCTTTTATCTGAAAGGAATGACTTTAATTGGGGTACTTCCTGAGGGAATTTCCTGCTCATTTCTGTACCTGCATACCCCAATGACGCCATCTCAGAGAGGATGGTATCACCTGAATAATGATCACCCAGTGAAAGCACATCTTCATTGGCCCAATTGATCGCAGAAACGCCCAGTTTAATAGGTTCCATCATATATCCATCCCCCTTATTTCGTTAATGGGCACCCCATCAGTATTTTTTGGCAAGCTCAGTATTCGCTTTCATTTCTTTATGAGCCTTTGTTACTTTTTCACTTTTTGAAATCTCTGCTACATCCACTCTCCACCATGATTCATACCCATCTGTATTGGTACCTGGGACGACGTTCATATGAATAAGCGTCGAAGTGGTTTCATTTTTCGCCTTGCTTACCGCAACTTGGAGTTCTTCAATTGTCGAGACAGAATAGGTTTTCACTCCAAGTGCTCCCGCATAAGCTGAGAAGTCAATCGGCATATACTGTCCCGTTAATTGACCCGAATCAAGAGAACGATACCTGAATTCATTTCCATAACCGTCGCTTCCGTGTCCACGCTGCAAATTATGGATACATTGATATCCATTGTTATTAAATAATAATACGTTTATTTTTCTCCCTTCCTGAATGCTAGTCAGGAGTTCTGAATGCAGCATCAAGAAACTCCCATCCCCGCACATGGCATAAACTTCTTTCGTTGGTTCGGCAAGCTTTACCCCGAATGCCCCGGAAACTTCGTAACCCATACAGGAAAAACCATACTCCAGGTGATAATCCTTTGGAGAATGGCTCCTCCATACACGATGCAGATCTCCTGGGAGGCTGCCTGCAGCACCAACAATCACCGATTCTTGACCAACCAGTTCATTTAACTCACCGATCACTCTTGACTGGGACAAACCGTCAGGATGCTCTTCTGCAAATAATCGATCTACCTCATGTTTCCACTCCAAGTTCAGGGAAGAAATTCGTTCCATATCATGATGGGATTGATAGGACAACTTTGATAATTCATTCTTTAACGATGTCAAGGCTTCCTTTGCATCTGCCACAATGGACATACCATTCATCTTCATTGCATCCATAGGGTTGACATTAATGCTGAGTAGTTCGACACCAGGTTGCTGAAAGGCTTGCTTCGAGGCGGTTGCAAAGTCCCCTAATCTAGTACCGATGGCAATGACCAAATCAGCCTCTTTGGCTAATCGGTTAGCTGAAGATGAACCTGTTACACCAATCGCCCCGACATTTAAAGGGTGATTCCAAGGAAGGGAGCTTTTCCCGGCTTGTGTTTCAGCAACAGGGATGTGGAAATGCTCTGCGAACCTGATCAACTCTTGGGTTGCAAATGAGTAATGAACACCGCCTCCGGAGATGATGATCGGATTCTTTTTCGACCTTATCAAATTGGCTGCCCGCTGGATTGCTGAAGATGGCGAGGGCTTACGTTCTATAAAGTGGACTCTCTTATTAAAGAACTCAATTGGATAATCATAGGCTTCACTTTGAACATCCTGTGGAAGGCAAAGGGTTACAGCTCCCGTTTCTGCCGGATCGGTCAGGACACGCATGGCATGTATAGCTGCGGTCATCAGTTGTTCTGGCCGCGTAATGCGATCCCAATATTTACTTACAGCCTTAAAGGCATCATTCGCTGATACCGTGTAGTCCATCGGGTTTTCAATCTGCTGTAGGACGGGATCCGGCTGCCGGCAGGAGAAGGTATCGCCCGGTAGTAATAAAACGGGGATGCGGTTGGCAGTCGCAGTCCCGGCTGCTGTGACCATATTCAATGCACCAGGACCGATAGAGGTTGTGCAAGCAAAGGTTTCCAACCTATTTTTCTGCTTGGCAAAAGCTGTAGCAGCATGAACCATCCCTTGCTCATTCTTCCCCTGAATAAAGGTCAACTCGTGACTCTCTTGTTCTAACGCTTCACCTATCCCCGTCACATTGCCATGGCCAAAGATACCAAACACACCTTTAAAGAATTTATTTTCGGAATGATCCATCTCGATATACTGTTGATCCAGGAATTTAATTAACGCCTGCGCCATGGTTAATCGAATCGTTTTCATGACAATACACCTCCTGAAGGTTTCATAAGCAAATATTCTTACAGTCTCTACATAAGTTCCTAACCTAAAGAAAATGGTCTGGCTGACTTATTTAATGACTCCAGCTTCACAGCATGCCCAGTTACAAATGATTCCCTGGCTGCCCGAGCAATCCGTTCCGCTTGCAGCCCATCATTTCCATCGCAGATAATAGGCCTTTCATGACAGATCGATTGTATGAAGGAATTGATTTCATCTATATAGGATTCTTTATAGCGTTCGAGGAAGAAATATTTCGGTTTATCCCGATAAACACCTGTTTCAGTGCTTACCTCCACTGTCGTCGGGTGATCATTGTTTACAGTGACAGACCCTTTTGAACCAAATACTTCTAATCGTTGATCATACCCATACACGGCCTTCCGGCTGTTATCGAGGACTCCGATTGCTCCATTGGCAAACTTCAAGGAGATGATCGCTGTATCGATGTCGCCATTCTCAGAAAAGACCGGGTCGATCAGGCTTACTCCATGTACGAACACTTCCGTTACCTCACTGCCGCACACATATCTGGCCATATCAAAATCATGAATGCTCATATCCATGAACATCCCGCCAGAAGATTTGATGTATTGTTCAGAGGGCGGACTGGGATCACGTGAGGTGATTTTCACAATATGAGGTGTACCAATAGAGCCCTCTTGAACAAGCTCGAAAGCCTTTTTAAAGTTATGGTCAAACCTGCGATTGAACCCGACTTGAAGGGAAACACCTTCCTCATGGACAACCTTTAGCGCTTTCTCTGAATCTTCTATATCAAAGCTGATCGGTTTCTCACAGAAAATATGTTTTTTCGCTTTGGCTGCCTCCCTAATGACGCTCGTATGTGTATTCGTAGGTGAACAAATAAACACCGCATCGATCTCAGCATCCTCCAACACTTCCTTAAAATCACTCGTTATGTTCGGGACTCCAATAGAGGCCGCCCAATCAAAGAGTGTTTCCGACTGAATATCAGAAACGATTTTAAGGTTTACGTTAGGATGATGAACCAGGTTTTCAGCATGTAACTTTCCGATTCTTCCCGCACCGATGATTCCAATCGTTAGTTTTGTTTTACTCATATGGACTTTCCCCCTTTAGAAAGTGGTTAGATTAATAGACTGGTAAAACTACAGTTTGATTGAGAATCTAAACTTGGCATCTTCTTCGTACCACATTGGAAAATTTGTTCCCCACACGTTATTGTATAAATTGAAGTGAAATCCTCCTTCAAGAGAAGAAAACGTATTATCAAGCTCAAGCAATCTTGGTTTGCCCGGTGACACCAAGGGGGCATCCTTGCTTTCAATCACAGCCTCACCGTCCGCCCCATGATAGGCCACCCCTGTTTGTACGGCATGAAGATTACGATTTCCATTTTTCACGACTTCCAAAGGTGAAACCCACTCTCCGATTTTGTCCATTTTCCATAAGTTATGATTATCAACCATTGGGATAAACGAAAACCAAATGGCCTCTGGTAATCGGTTCGCATCCTTATCAAACCAATTCAATTCAATCTCGATAGTCGAGTCGGTTTTACTAAAAAGATACATGAGTTCTATCACTCTTGGAGCTCCAAAATATTCAACCGCTTGATTAGGCAATTTCAACCTTACATGCACGTGATCTGCTTCTCTATGCGTCACTTTCCGAATCGATTCCACTTTGGGTTTATACTTTTCTTGTTTTGGGATGGGGTTGACTAGCTCGATTCCAGGTTTTCCTTGATCCGCTTCAGACCAACGATACGTTTGCCCAATATTGACTACATATTGCTGAAACCATGTGTGATAGTTTTCAACACCAAACGTTTCATACGTAATGACCCCTAATGGGTGATGCTGGTCCGCCCATTCCTTGCCGGAAGCGTCCACTAATTTAGAAATCGAACCATCCCCGGAAAATGCCGCCTCAAATGCACCAAGCTTATAGAGAGAGTCTAAATCAAGTGGATCTCCTTCCATTCCTTCTAATCGATTGGGAGAAAGGGAATGAAATGCCTCTTCGACTTCTTTCTGTTTATCCTCTGAAAGACAGGCAACCGCTTTTTGTAAATAGGCTCTTTGTTCGTTCCATGAACGCTCAAAGAAGCGATAGCTTCTCTCCTCCCAGGTGGTTGAAAATAATTGCTCTGACATACCATCAAATTCATGCATCGCAAATGATCCTATGTAGCTATATTTGTCAGGTACTGCATCCTTTGAGATGCGGTTTTGTTTTCGAGCCCTTTGGAAATCCTGTTTCGAATAATTCTTGTAATCATTTAGGTACTTCTTTTCATCTAGCCCCCATGTATGTTCAGGAATTAACAATAATAAATCTGAAAATCCCTTATATTCCTTACTGTTTTCTTGCATTCTTCCTTGATCGAGCCATTTGTTTCGTAGTCTCAGCAGTTCACGGTAGTGTGATATTTTCTTTGGATCTGTGCCGGTGCCATGGATCCACGTGTCCCCGATCTCCTCAAGGACAATCGGTAATCTATGTTTAATTGCTCTAAGTTTCACTGCAAATTCATCCATAGTCGATGCTTTAATCTTGGCATTCGGAAATTTCTTGGCCAGTTGGTGAAACTCATGTTTGATCTCTTCAATGGAAGGTGGCCCGCAATTATCACCGGTATGAGCGAATACCATGACTTCATTTATCCCGTCAATCTTGAGGACATCACCATAGTTATCAGCATAATTAACTATCACTTCTGTTCCATCGCTTCCTCTCCAACGAAATAGATTTGGGACGTTCGGCACTTTTGATGCCGGGTTCACCCCTAAATGCAAATATTCTATTCCGTTTTCAGCTAAAGAAGAAACCATCGCATTCGTATGTCCTGGAACGTCGGTCATTTTCGAAGAAATGGTATGTTTCCCGAATCTCTCATCTAGATTCTTTGAAATGGACAATGCATGCTCAAGGAGGCGTCGATCCATCAATTCTGTATGGGTTGTAAAGGGTAAACCATGCCAAGAGACATATCCTTTATGAATGGCTTCTTCCATTTTCTTTGCCTGTTGTTCATCGGCTCTTTTTAAATATTCATGAATGAGCCAGGAGCCCGTCGTCCAGACAAACTGGGCTTCTTCCCCCTCTTTTGCAAGCTCTTCGCTTAGTTGTATGGCCTTTGGTATATAGGAACTCATGTATTGATTGGTTACATTCTCTTCAAGGTCCGTAAATCCAAGATCTAAATGGGTCTTGAAAATTACATGCACCACTTCGATATCCTTCATGTCGATTCACCTCTAGTCATTTCTTAATTGCTCAAGTGGTTGGATGTCATATTCATTAAATTCTTCAGGCTTAATTCAAGACTGTCCAGTGGATTTCCTGAACACTCATCCTGTTCTACCGCATACCACTGAACACCGTTTTGTTCACCCCAGTTAAGGATAGGAAGAAAATCGATACACCCTTCACCGATTTCAACAAAATCTTCATATTTATCGGCACTCATATCCTTAAGGTGCACAATTGGCATGCGTGATGTACATCGCTGGATATAGGTAAGGGGGTCTAAGCCTGCTTTCTTCACCCAATAGGTATCAATTTCCGGGAAAATACGGACCCCATCTTCAGGGGCAAGAATATAATCCAGCGCAGTTACACCATCGACCGACGTCATGAATTCGAAATCGTGATTATGATAGCCAATATGAAAGCCTAGAGGGGAAGCCTTCCGGGAAATTTGAATCAGTTCTTTCTTCGCCTGAATATACCCTTCAGCATTTCTCATCTTTTCATCTAAATATGGGCAGATGATATCACTTGTTTCAAAGATCCTGGCTTCCTCGAGCACCTGGTCAAATTCATTCTTTAATCGATCTAGCGGCACATGCATGCCCGCTGTCTCAAGTCCTGCCTGCTTCATGACACGGGCAATTTCTTGTGCTGAATAGCCAAATAAACCATCGAGTTGTACAGCTTCCCACCCCATATCTTTTAATTTCCATAACACCCCTGGAAAGTCTAAGCTTATTTCGTTTCTTAAGGTATACAATTGAGCTGCAAATTTATGCTTCATGGGTTCCCTCTCCTTCCGTCCATGCTTCTTACATCAGATGTTTTCCAGTACATCTTCTTTTCCCCTGAGATTTAACCAGTTCATTTCCTTAGAAGTAAGGGTTATCTTAGAACCTTCTATGGAAGATGTCAGTTCTTCCTTTGTTTGAGGACCAATGATCGCACCCGCTAAGAACGGTTGATTGAGAACATAGGCCAGAGCGATTTGAATAGGAGTACACCCCTTTAACTCTGCCAGGTTCTGTGCACGCTTGTAGCGTTCCCAGTTCCCTTCTTGATAGTAGACTCGCACCATTTCTTCGTTGTCTTGAACGTCCGGGGAGAATCGACCGCTAAAGAATCCGCCTGCTTGAGAAGACCATGAAAAAAGTGGCATCTGCGTGCCGATATGCCAATCAAGCATGTCATCATTCACTGACACACAACCAGGCCATCTTGGCTCATTGCACTTTGCCAGGCTCAGATTCGGGCTGTTGAAGGTAAACCCTATCAATCCATGTTCAGCGGCATACTCATTCGCTTCCTGTATGCGCAGATGTGTCCAATTCGAGGCACCCATCGCATGAATTCGTCCAGCGTTAAGATGTTCATTTAAAGCTTCAATAATCTCGCCCACCTCAACCGTTTCATCATCTCGATGCAGCGCATAAAAATCGATGTAATCTGTCCGAAGACGTTCGAGACTTTCCATAAGATCATTTTTTATTGCTTTAGGATATAAACGCGGACCAGGTTCCCCATCATCCGGATGGGCACCTTTTGTCATGATAAAGAGCTTATTTCTCTTCCCGCTCTTCTCCAGCCATTCTCCTAATATAGACTCACTTTCAATATATTGATGAGCAGTGTCGAACATATTGCCGCCTAAGGCTACATACTCATCCAATATGGAAAAAGCTTGCTCCTTGCTCTCATATTCATATAAGTGAGCTGTCCCCATTATTAATCGCGAACAGCTTTTCTCCGCATACTTTTGATCAATAACAGCCTTTAATGTGTGATAGTTCACGAGGTAGTTCCCCCTTCTAATCTAGTTACTTTCGAAACTAGTCAAAGTAAATCGGATTACTGATCACAATCGGTTCTTCCGAGTTTACGTCCCAAAGCGCTTTATCTGTCTAAATCCAACATAAGTCTTAATTCCTCCATATCGTTTTCGATTGAAAAGGGAAAGGTCAACTGTTTATCGTACTCACGTCTCTTTCCCTCCTGTACCGAGTCCACCTAATCCTTGTTCAAATAAAGGTTGAAGAATAAAGTATAAAATGATCATCGGAAGTGCGGCCGTTGTCGCCCCAGCCATAATCAGAGGCCAATCGATATTGTATTGACCTTGGAATGCTTTCAAGGCAATTTGGACGGTATACATTTCCTGCGACCTGGCAATCGTTAACGGCCATAAGTATTCATTCCAATGACTGAGAAAGCTGAAAATTGTGACTAATGCAATCGCAGGTTTATTCAACGGAAGGATAATTCTCCAATAAATTTGAAATTTAGAACACCCATCAATGGTAGCTTGCTCATCCAATTCACGAGGAACCGATAGGAAATTCTGTCTCATAAGGAAAATAGCAAATCCTGTCACGGCGAAGGGCAAAATGAGTCCGGCATATGAATCAAGCAATCCATCAGGTCCTGCGAACGGAACATTTTTCATCATGAAGAATAGTGGAACGACCATCAGTCCAGTTGGAATCATCATAGTTGCAAGCACCATCATAAACAGCTTATCCCGGCCAGGAAATCGAAGGCGTGCAAAAGCAAACGCTGCAAGGGACGATAGGAAAACATTGATCAACGTAGCAAGCACAGACACGACAAAACTGTTGAAAAATGCTCTTGGCAAATTGGTTTCCTGCCAAATCCTTAAGAAATTCTCCCAATAGTATTCAGTAGGTATGATCTTCGGTGGCCATGCCATGACATCACCTTGTGTTTTGACAGATGTCATAAACATCCAAATATAAGGACCTAAGAAAATCAGCAAGACAATCGAAAGCATAACGTACAAAAGGACATTTCGAATCATGTTTGACTTTTTCATCATTTTTTATCCTTTCCTGATGATAGTCTTAGTTGGAGCCATGTAACTCCTAATAAGAATGGGAATAATACAAATGATAGGGCCGCACCATAACCGACATAGTTAAACTCAAAGGATTGCTGCCAAATATGTTTGATGGCAACCATCGTACTATCCATCGGTCCACCATTGGTCAAGATGTCTACAACCGCTACGACCTGGAAGGATCCAATGACAGACATAACCATGCAGTAGACTAAGATGGGCATTATGGATGGCAATGTAATATGAACAAATTGCTTCCAAGAGTTTGCACCATCAATGCGGGCAGCTTCATAGAGAGACTGAGGAACCGCTTGAAGCGCTGCAAGGAATATCGGGATATTGTAAGCAGTCCCTCTCCATGCACCAATGAGGATTAGAATGAGCATGGCCGTTGTAGGCTGTAACAGCCAGGCAGGAGGGGTCTCTACACCAGCTACTTTCAATATGTAATTTAAGATTCCTAGGTTATTATCGAAAACCCATAAGAAGATCATGGCGGTAATAACTTCTGAAGTGATCGTAGGTAAAAAATAAAATACTTTAAAAAAACGGATTCCTTTAAGCTTTCGATTCAATAGAACTGCCACCGCAATGGCTCCGCTTAATCCGATGGCCATCGAACCTACTGTATACACGAGCGTGTTGCCGATACTTTTGATAAACAAGGCATCCTGAAGCATTCGGGCATAGTTTTCCAGTCCATTGAATACAGCAGGATTCGGAAGACTATATTCGTGAAAGCTCAGCCAAATCAAATAGATGATGGGCACAATCGAAAACAAGGTTAAAAACGTCAAGGCAGGTAGTACAAATAGATAGGATCCAATATGGTCTTTAAGCTTATGCATTTCTTTTTTCGGTTTTATGACTGAATTGTATTCATTAACAGTCTCTGTTTTCATCCTTTTCACTCCCTTATAAGAAAAAGGTATGTACCTACATACCTTTTTCTGCTCACCCTTTGTTAACGAACTTAATTCGGATTCTCAATCTCCCGCTCTGCGATTTTCTGTGCATCATCCAGCACTTCCTGCGGATCGGCACCATCAAACACAGCACGTAATGCTTTACCCCACGCATCATTTGCTTCCGGGAATGCTTCAAGCTTATACGGTTGGGCATGTTGGAGTGTTTCAACATATGGCTTAAGTAATGGATCATTATAAAACTCATCTTCATATAAATGAGCTTTTACCGGATGACGACCTTCTTCCTTCGCTAAACGGATTGCATATTTATCAGAAATGAACCATTTCATCAATTCAAATGAGGCCACTTTATTCTCCGACCCTTTAGGCACGAACAAACTTCCTCCACCTAATACAGAACCTTGTTCAGCACCTGGAAGTGGAGCGGTAGCTAAATCTTCGTATGCATCCGGGAACTCATTCTTGATTCTAGCAATATCCCATGGTCCAGAAACGAATGAAACCGCTCTTCCTGTTCCAAACATGGCGACAGGATGATCTGTTTGACGCTGTTGCGGCGGTGGTACAGGTGAAGATTTATCAACTGTTGCTAATCCCGTGTACTTCTCCATCGTTTCAACGATGACAGGATCATTTAAATTGGCCGTTATGTCTTCACCGGTAAATTTCAGGTTGTTTGTCCCTGCTGCCACAACATTTCCAAAGAAACTCCATCCGCTTGCACTTGTTACGATCCCGTATTGAGAACCATCTTTCTTCGTTAATTTTTTAGAGACTTCAACTAATTCATCCATCGTTTTAGGGACTTCTGTTATACCGTTTTCTTCAAAAACTCTCTTATTATAGAGATAGATTGTCGTATTTATATCAATTGGCACACCGTATTTAACACCCTTCCATACGGTATCCTCAATCCCGCCAGGAACAAACTGATCTTCTTCTCCCCATTCATCCCATAAATCATCAAGCGGTTCAGCCAATCCCTGTGCTCCCATTGCAAACGCATGAGCATGTGCCATATCTGGAACAGCACCACTTGAAACAGCCAGTTTCACTTTATTACTCATATCTCCCCATTCAATCCCTACTGTCTTAACCGAGATATTAGGGTACACTTCTTTAAATTCTTCAATAGCCTCAGTGATCGGTGCTGTGTTCGCATAATCAGCAGCCAACCAAATTTCTAAATCTGTCTTTGGTAAATCTGCCACCTTTTGATTAAAAGCAGGAAGCCCTTCAGCAACCAGATCGCGGTCAGGCGGGTTGACAGTGATTTTCTCTTCTGTAGAACTCCCGGTTGATGATTGACATCCAGCTAGTACTAGTAAAACGGCGACTACAAATAACAATACTTTTTTCATTGTTCTCCCCCTTGTTCTACCATCAAGTTAAAACGCTTACATTTTACACCCTATGAAGCATACCCCTTGCTAAACCCACCTTCCCCTTATCTCCCCCCTTCAACTGTGAGTCTCTCATTTATTCCCTTACATGAATCTCTCAGAACCAACTTGGCAGGGATGATTTTACACTTTGGTGACAACTCATGATGAAGTGTGCTGATTAACATGTTTGCAGCTTCTTCCCCCAATTTTTCAGGAAGCAATTCTATACTGGTCAATGTAGGATTGATCTCATGCGCAAGGGTCTCATTGTTGCTTAGAGCGACTAGCGAAACATCATTTGGAATATCGATCCCAAGCTCCCTTGCTCCCCTTATGGCACCTAAGGCCACTCGATCAGTATCAGCAATGATTGCTGTGTATTTTTTCTTTTTATAGTTTTCCAGTAAACTCATATATCCGTATTCTGAACCATTTTTATATTCTGAAATATCATAATATACGACATCTTCTTCTGGAAATGGGATCGAGTAGTTTTCATAGGCTTGTCTCAAACCCGATTTCCGGTCCTCTGAAACCGTCATATGTGAGGAGGCATTCAAGAACAGAATCTCTTTATGACCAAGTCCAATCAAATATTCTCCTACTTCCTTCACCATCTCCGTATTGTTGTTGTCAACATATTTCGTATCACCATTTGTATCATTCGGTCTTCCGATAATGACAAAAGGTGTATTCGAGGCTTTGTATTTCTTGATTCTCTGGTCTTCATCCCGTGGATTTAACAGAATGACTCCATCAACTGGATCATTCGAGGCGAAGCTCGTTTCCTCTTCTTCGAATATCCGGTCCAATAGAACTCTGTACCCGTTTTCAGAACATTTTTTCACAACACTATTAATCACTTTCATTTCGAAACTGCTTAATTCAAACTCTGCATATGTAGGCATTTTAAGACCAATGATCATTGTCTTTTTCGTCGCTAAACTGCGCGCCATATGGTTTGGAACATAGTTCAATTGATTGGCCACTTCTAATACTCTATTCGTCACTTCGATACTGATGGGCCGTTTTTTACTAAATACATTGGATACGGTACTTTTAGATACACCTGCTTCTCTTGCTACATCACCAATGGTTGTCACGCTATCTCCTCTTCTCTCTTCGTTAAACCGGTTTCATTGATAGTAAAAAAAATATCCATTATATAAGGTAATTATGGCTTTTTATAGATAAAAATAGTGAATGATCATCGTGTTTTATCGAACCGGTTTCATTATTGATGAGTCCATTATATTTAATATTTTAAAATAAGTCAATATTCTGAATAATACTTTTTTGTGAGTTTGAGTGGTCATTTTCATTCCTCACCTTTTTTCAATAGTATGACCCGCAGCAAGTCCCTTCGAAGCAATCACTATGAGAAAAAGAAGACATTCTGTATATCCGTTCCAAGAAAACAAAAAGGATGTACAAATCTCCTTCATTAATGTTTTGACGCTTCATGGTTATTCCAAAGAATGAACAAACCGCTCAGGCCATTCCATTTTCGGATGAAAATTATAATGTAAGGAATGTGTGAAGATGACGGCATTTACCCATTTGGTTTTAAACATTAATGGCTTTTCAATCAAATAATCTAAAAGGTCTACCTTTACTGAATAATCAGTATAGTCATCAAGGTCACCTTCAAACCCTTTTGGCCAATACCGTTTTAAAGGGTGATCAGGTAAACGGCCACCTGATTTAACTAGTTGATACGATTCTTTCAGCCAATCTGAAAGTAGAATACCCGTTAAAGGTTCCTTCATCTTTTCCCACCCGCAAAGTAGAGACCCATGTTTCCCCCATTCGATTCTGATAATCGCTCTCTGTTGATGATTTTGTGCTTCTTTAACGGCAGCTTCTGAACTGAGAACTCTAGAATGGAACCAGCACATGACATTAGTCACCACTTCAGTTACTGGATGATACTCAATCCAAATTTCTTCATGATCACACGGTTCATAATCATCAGGGAAATCATAATCGTCCTCCCAGAATAAGTGATAACCCATCAGAGGCTTAGACGGATGATGAATAGCGACAATATCTTTTAGAGGAAAACACTCTTTTGGAGTAATCATGAGGATCGGACAAAATGTTTGGATCAGCCGTATTTCTTTTTTAGAGAGTGGCACCAAGGGGTCTAACTCTAGCACTCTTTGATACAGCTCTCCTGCTTTGCGTAAATAACCATCTAAGTGATAAAACTCAGCCTGCTGTGAGGTATACTTTACTTGCTGAGGATAGACTTTTTTTAAAAGTTCCAGTTGAGTAATCGCGAGTTCATAAAAATGATTCGTTGATATCTTCTCTTTTTTCATATTTGCCATGATTTCTTGATTTCGCTTATTCCACTCATGTAAAAACGTTTCAATCATCAGACAATCTCCTCACCCTTTTCTTTTATTTCTTAAGCCTACAAGAGTTGTCACCTCATTCGTTGTGATGGAATGAACATCCATTTCTATAAACCTATTCATCATATCCAACTCATCTACTGTCCATACTGATGTAGGAAGTCCTCTTAATCTTGCAGGTTCGATGAAATCTTCCCTACATAGCTGATAATTGACATTAATTCCACAGCATGAGCAAATAATCGCATCTTCGATCGTTTTTTTCACAAAGGCTTTATAGTCTTCTTCTCCCTTTAGAAAGTGACTTGCATTTGCATTTAACAACACTTGGTACGGGGAGTAAAACGTTTTGACATAAATTGCTGTTTCTTTTTCACATCCGGAGAAGATGGCGCTATCCCTCATCTTATGTTTCTCAACCGTCTGGATCAAAGGATCAATGACATCAAGATCCTTCACATCCAGATTGATCATTCGATGGCGCTCCTTGATAAGAGGTAACACTTCATCAAGCAAGTAAATGTTGCCTTCTTTCATGATGTGTTTTAATTCCACATACGTTAAATCTCTCAATCTCTTAAATTCTGCATTTGTCCGGACTTCCTCATCATGATGCAGGACTACTTTTCCATCTCTCGTGACCCGAATATCCACCTCTATCACATCTGCCCCTGCATTCAAACCTTCCATGACAGAAGTCACAGAGTTCGGCCGAGTATCCATGCATCCAGAATGGGCTGTTATCAATGGCTTGCTCAATCTAATCACCTCGCATTTATGGTGGGATGGAGGGACTGGTACATTGTCCCAACTCACCTATTTGTTTGGCAAGAAACAAGGGACCTGTCACCATGTACCACATATCCCTCCCTCAATTCTGAAAGATTCCTTCCATTAAAACCACCTTCTTGCCGAGGTTGTTAAGCCATACACAATTAAATTGGGTCTAACTAGAATGGCGCCCGCTGCTAACCAATCCCATATACCACTTGCTGCTACACGTGATGGATCATATCGGACATTCGGATGGTCAACCCATTCTAAAAATCCATAGATCGACAGAAGCAGCAAGCAGCTTCCTAACGATACCAATAGATGTGTTTTTAATCCTGCGGTCTTATTGGAATATTCTCTTTCCCATCCGATGATGTATCCAAGAAGAGCAGATATTCCAAGACGCTTTTCAAAAAGAAAATCGTACGAATTCAATTGAGTATCAATGAAATCCATAACCTTCACACTGATCCCTTAGTCTTTATTTTTATAGAGGTTTCCTTCGTTTGAGAAATAAATCGGATTGCTTAACGCTGCCATTAACCTTCTTTTCACTTGTGGAAAATAACGCCATACTTCCACACGATAAAAAGTACGATTATCTATAGCCCACGAAAGTTCCAATGTATCCAATCCCTCTTCCACCATGACTTGTTGTTCGTTACCTTCGTTTGATATTACTTTGACAATGTCACTAAATTGGACATCATTCACTTTCAGCACTACTTGATCATCCTTTTCTTCACATAGTTCACCTACCATACGGTCTCCGCAAGTCAGGTTAATAAACGGCCCTTGTGGCGAATAGCTTAGGACCACATGCCCTTTATTAATTGATTTAAGTATTTCAGTACTTGTTAGGGACTTACTATACACCCAGTTAGCAGGCATCCCATGCTTCACGTAAGGATCCGGTCGATGTGTATCACTGCCGCCAACCGCAACTAGCCTTCTCCCTGACACAAGTTGTTCATGCCACCAATCAACTGCATTCTGATTTTCCTCTCTCCACGGTCCGTTCCAAACTTCTACCCAATCGTAATCAAAATCCCAATCCCACCTCCAGCCGGTATTGCGACAATATGGATGATTAAACGAAATATAGGCACCCTGATCACGAGCTTCTTTTAACCGACTATGCAATTCATCCATTGTTGATACACGAAAATCCTTAACAGGATCCTCTGCACCGAATAAATTTAGATGTCCTTTATTTGTTGTAAGCTCCATCCCAGGGATAAACAAGGTGTTTGTGTCACGTGGAAACGCTTCATTTTGACTTGCTGCGTTATGATCGGTTAAGCCTATGAAATCAAGCCCCATTTTTTCAGCAAATCCTGCGTTTTCCTCCAGCGTAAAAATGCCATCACTGTGAACACTATGAACGTGGAGATCTCCTATTAACCAGCGTTCTTGTTCCAATGTATATTCAATGGTTACATTTACTGTACAACCTGGTTTAGCAACTTTATAGCTTCCAAGCAGAACAGCCCATTCCCCGGCTTCGATGGCGCCATGCAAATATCCGGGTGTCGCCTTTGCCTGATGTATGTAGAATTCTTTTCTGGCCCCCCCGCTCCAGCCGCGAACACGATTTTGATCACGGACACCTAAATCAATAATGCTTGATGCTACACCATCATTTGACACTTCCATTACTACCTTAATTTGTTCCACTCCTTCTGGAACGGAGAAAGGAACTTCAATATATAATCCCTCTTCATCATGTGAAATAAATCTTTGCACTGTTTCAGTATTGGATTTCTCTCGAACAATTCCCATTTTTCATCCCTCCACTTGCTATTCTTTTGATGAACCAAGCATAATACCTTTCACAAAATACTTTTGTACATATGGATAAATCACCAGCAACGGAATGAGAGCAATGATGATCCCTGCCATCCTGACATTTGCTGTTATAAAGTCACTGCTCGATGTTGAATCAGACGTAAAAATGATAGAACGAAGTGCAAGCTGGAGTGTATATTTTTGATCATCGTTTATATACAAGAGTGCCGAAGTAAAGTGATTCCACCTGCTTACAAATTCGAATAATGTGACCGTCGCAAGACCTGGTTTTGCTAACGGTAAAAATACCCGAAAGAATATTCGCAAATCTCCAGCCCCATCCATTCTTGCAGATTCAGCCAAATCATGCGATACGGTAGAGAAATAGTTTCTCATTAAGAGAACGCTAAATCCTGAAACTAAACCGTGTATGACAAGAGAAGAAAGTGTATTTAATAACCCAAGCTCCTTGTTCACCACGTATAAAGGAATCATGATGGCCTCTCCAGGAATCATCATCGTTAACATGATAAGAGTTATCATAAGTTTCTTACCAGGTAACCCTCTTTGGACTAGTACATAGCCAGCCATCGCAGATAAAAAGACGTGAAGGATAGTACCTACCACCGTTACAATAACATTATTATAAAACGGCCTCCAAAGTTCCATTTTATTCCAAATGGTAACGTATCCCTCGAAGCTGATTTCCGTAGGGAATAGTTTAATCCCTGGTTTCATCGATTCGATATTTGAAGACAATGAAACGGTAAGGGCATTCAGTAAAGGTACAATCATCGTAAGTATTAATAGTAATAGAAAAAGAGTATTCAGGCTGTAAAAAAGTCTTCTCTTCAAACTCCACTGACTCCATCCCTTCATGTTCTATACCTCCTCATCAAAACGCAACATTTTTCTCGCAACAAGGGTAAGAATGAGCGTAAATAAAATAACGATAAATGAGGCTGCCGTCGCAACTCCCATTTGAAATTGGAGTATTCCCTTTTCATACGTATAAGTCATTAAGACGTCAACTTGCCTGATAATTGCTGGGTTTCGCATAACAAAAATTTGATCAAATATTTTTAAAACACCTAATATATTTAATAAAAATACAACCTTCATTGTTGGATATAATTGCGGGATCATGATATGTCTTATTTCTTGCCAACGGGTTGCACCATCTATTTTCGCTGCTTCATATAATGTAGGGCTTATCCCAACAATGGCCGCTAAGTAAAGGATGCAAATATACCCCATATCCTTCCAAATGGCAGTAAGGACCATTAAAGGGCGTGCATATTCATCTTGTGTAAAGAAATGGATCGGTTTCCCACCAAATGCTTTAATGATTTCATTTACCAGTCCTCCATCGGGAGATAAGATGTAAATCCATATCCCACCAACGACAACCCATGAAAATAAATGTGGGATATAGATAACCATTTGTGTAAACTTTTTAAAGGCTGTCCGAACAACCTCATTAAGTGATATAGCTACAATGATAGGAAAGAAAAATCCGACAATTAATATTCCCCCGCCAATTAATAACGTGTTAACTAAGACACGCCAAAATATCGGATCATGTATAACCGTCATATAATTTTCAAAACCGACAAATGGTTTATCCCCTATTATTCTAAATTCCTGGAAGCTAATCACTAACCCCCTTATCAATGGGTAATAAGCAAATAGAATAAAATAGGCGAAAATAGGGATCATCATTAGGTACAGCCAAGTGTGTCGTTTAAGAGCATTCATTCATATCATCACCTTTTATAATCTCGGATACTAGGAGTTTTTAAAAAAACAAAAGGTTTACGGAGTTGGTATATTTAGGTTCCTACCATCCATATTTTAAAAAGAAGGTGGGCTTTCGCACCACCCTGTACGGAGCAACTTCGAATTATTTATCGATTAAACCTGCATCCATTAGTTCCTTATGCATCTTCTCTACTGCTTCTTTTGCTGGCATTTCACCCGTCATTGCTTTAAATGCATAGTTTTGAATGATTTTCTCTGCTTGTGGCCAATCTGCTGTGGAAACTTCCAGAGAAGAGTTTGCAAGAATGAGTTCTTGTGCATCTTCAACACCTGGCAGTAAACCGAATGGATTTTCAAAGTTTGTGTTGTTCGGAATCGGAGAACCATGGTCCATGCTATGTTCCTTTCCAACATCCGTTAACTCATATTTCCCATCAGTTAAAGTGTAATCGTGGTCTAAAATTCCCAGAGTCGATAAAATGTTCCCTTCTTCAGAGTGCCAGAATTCAAGGAATTCCATTGCAACATCAGGATGTTCAGCATTTACAGGTATTGCCCATACACTTGGATCACCACGGCGAAGCATGATTTTACCATCTTTACCTTCAGCGCCAGTAATACCTTTTGCCTCGAAAGTCGTATTTGGATCTTCAGTTTGGCGAATGTTGTTAAATAATCCAACCCATGCGTCCCAATATGTAACCACCCCTACACGGTCGGTTAAAAATAGTTCACGCATTTTCCCTGAATCATTTGTTGCAAAGTTTGGATCCAGTAATCCCTCTTCATAAAGGTTTGCAAACCATTCAAAAACTGGAACGGCAGCATCTGTTGAGATTGGTATTGTACGGTTACCGTCTTCATCAATGACATATCGATATTTAACCCCTGCAGCACTTAAGAATCCTTGGATATCATATAAACCAGCTGTTGAAAGACCATACGTATCATCTTTTCCGTTTCCATCTGGATCTTGCTCTTTGAATGCTTTAAACACGTTGTAATAATCATCAAGTGTTTTGGGAGCTTCAAGATTTAATTTTTCCATCCAATCCTGTCGGACAATTGGTAATGTTCCACCTTCAAATTTATTAAACACACCGTAGATTTTACCTTCATCATACGTAATCAGTTCCCATTCATCTGTCGGAATGACTGTTGAATCAGCTAATACCTTAGAAGTATCAATTTTGTCATTTAACTCTGTTAACACACCTTGGTCAACTAGAATATCCATCTGGTTTTTTGTAAGTAGTAGAAGATCGAATTTTTCACCTGAAGAAATAGAAGCCATTAATTTTTGACTATAGTCAGCTGGAGGCTTAACTAAATCCACCTTAATGCCTGTTAATCTTTCAATTTCTTTTATAAACAGATCATTTTCTTCCGGTGTTTTTCCACCGACCACACTTGATAAGATACGAAGTGTCTTTTCTTCTTTATCATCTTTTTTATCCGTTGATGTTTCATTTGAGGAACAAGCACTGATGAATAAACTAATAATAACCATAAATAAAACCAGTAGCTTCAAGCTTTTTTTCTGCTTCATTGCATTTCCTCCCTTTTTTCAATACTATTCCCAGTCACAAATTTGCAACTGTAAAGGTTGTAACTATTTAACATACATCCCCCCTTTCAAATAACATAATCAAACGTTTATTCATGTTTTGTGATGTGTGCACATGAATCCCTTACATAAAGTTTTGCAGGTATCTTTTTTTGCCTTGGGGACAGCTGTTCCTGTAACACATTAATTAACATTTCAGCTGCTTCCTCCCCTAATTTTTCTGGGAACAATTCAACACTTGTTAACTTAGGTGTCGTCTCCAGAGCAATTGTTTCATTATTGCTTAGTGCAACCAATGATAGTTTCTTGGGTATTTCAATTCCCCGTTCCCTTGCTCCCCGGAGTACACCTAATGCTACCCGATCAGTATCAGCGATGATCGCTGTATAATTTTTTTTGTTATATGTTTCTAGCAAACTATAATATCCATAATCTGATTCATTTTTATATTTGTTCTGATCGTTATACATTACATTCGCTTCATTAAACGGTACATCATAATTTTCATATGCTTGTTTCAAACCTTCTTCACGATCCTCAGCAACAGTCATTCCTAACGTTGCATTTAAGAAAAGAATTTCCATATGACCCTTTTGTAATAAAAATTCACCTACATCCTTGACAATTTCTACATTATTATTATCAACATACTTTGTATCTACATCATTTTTATTTGGCCTTCCAATTAATACACACGGCAGATTTAGCTCTTTGTATCGGATAATTCTTTGGTCTTCATTCTTTGGATTCATTAATATAACTCCATCTACTGGATCACGCGAATACAAGCCTTCATCCAATCCATTCACTCGATCCAAAAGAACTTTATACCCGCATTCTGTACATTTCCTGACTACTCCATTAATCACATTCATATCAAAACTACTTAACTTAAAATCGACAGTGGGCATTTTCAATCCAATGATCATTGTTTTCTTAATTGCAAGACTCCTAGCTACATAATTCGGAACATAATGAAGTTCCTTCGCTATATTGAGAACACGTTCTGTTACTTCAGCGCTTATCGGTCTTTTTTTACTAAACACACTAGAAACAGTCCCTTTTGAAACTCCTGCTTTTTTTGCAACATCATCAATCGTTACCATTTTTTCTCACCCTTGCTTCCTTGTAAGTAAACCGGTTTAATAATAATTAAAAAAATTATCTTTTTTCCGCAAACAAATGGTATAAAGATCCCTTTAAACTCTCAATTAAATTGTACGCCTCACTTGTTCATTTCTGTTGTATTTCTACCAAGCTACTCTTTACTTATTCAATGATTCAAGGATATCTTACCGGTTGATTCAGTAAATAGAAACGCCTACAAAGTAAAACATTGTAAGCTACATGTAAATAAAACATCATTAAACCGGTTTAATACATGAATACGCTTACATTATATTGAATATTCATAAAAAAATCAATATTCAGAATATATTTTCCGTAGAGTAATACATCATGTTATGACCAACCAACTTCCATTCAAACCTTTTTTATAGTAAAAACGTATCTTTGAAGATGATAGTCCCATAGAAGTTACAGGTACCTAAGAATGGGAATAGGGTTTGGCTTGGCTGTTAGTTAAAAAGGTTTTGAGAGAAGTCCTTTACCAAAACCTTTCTATATTACCTACTGCTGTCCTTTGTGGACCCTTCATCCTTCTCAAGGATCTCATTATTAAAGAATAGTAGATAAAGCTTCAGCATAATAAGCCATCACCAGGAATGGAAGGTTGCACCTCCTCAAAATGAAAAATGGGGACGAGAAATTGACCTTCTTGTCCCTAAAGCAGTTTATTTTATTTTTTTTAATAACTCAAAAGCTTCTTCCTTTGTCCTAACTTCTATGTTTTAGGCTGAAACCAATCCGATTGCTCCTGCCAATCCAGCATTATCACCCAGATTCGGGGGAACAATATACTCTTCTATTCTCTCCATTATTTGTTCATGTTGAATATAATCTCCCATGATCGATTGTACATGAGTATGTATGAGTGGAAACAGCTGTTTCTGCTTCATTACCCCTCCTCCAAGAATGATCCGTTTTGGAGATAATATGAGAATATATTGAGTGATCGCTTGTGCAAGGTAGTAAGCTTCCATCTCCCATACCTTCTTCTCATTACTTAATTCATATGCTTTCTTCCCCCATCGTTTCTCAATGGCAGGACCAGCTGCAAGTCCTTCAAGGCAATCACCATGGTACGAACAGTTTCCTTGATAGTGGTCTTCTACGTGTCGCCGGACAAGGATATGCCCCATTTCAGGATGAGTCAAACCGTGGACAAGTTTACCTTCCACCAATGCCCCTACACCAATCCCCGTTCCAACAGTGATATAAATACAACTATCGAGTCCTTTCGCAGCTCCCCAAAGACTTTCCCCCAGAGCAGCAGCATTTACATCCGTGTCAAATCCAATCGGGATAGAAAAGTGTTTCTTGAGTTCGCCAATCAGATTCACATGATTCCAGTGCCTTTTCGGTGTGCTGGTTATGTAGCCGTAGGTAGAGCTCGAACGATCAAGATCAACCGGTCCGAAAGAACCTACACCTAATGCGCTAATCTTCTTATTCTGAAAAAAGGAATGGACATGCTCCAACGTTTCATCAGGAGTAGTCGTTGGAATTGTTACACGTTCGAATATATTTCCATCCTTGTCACCTACCCCACAAACAAACTTGGTTCCTCCTGCTTCAATTGCTCCAATCATCCTTTGTTGCTCCTTTCCATCACTTTCCAAAGTTCTAGTTATACTGACTTCTTTCCGAAAACCCTTACAATTACTATAATCGAATTCTCAACGTATAGAAAGCTTGTCTTTCTAGCCCGTCAGGTTTCATAACAGTAATTCTTTGATGGATACTCTTCATATAATCCTGTAGCTTGCAACCCTAAAAGCTAACTTTCTTTAAGCATCTAATAATTCCTACAGTCCTCTTCCCCCGCCGACTCTAAAACACCTCTTTTAGCAAATATTGTTGCTATCTTAAGGAAGAAAGTAGTAGTTGATTTCCGCTCCAGGTGCTCGCTTTCCGCGGGGCGTGAGTTGAGCCTCCTCGGGCTTTGCCCTGTGGGGTCTCAACTTCTAGCTCCGGCGGCTAGCCCCTCGAGGTCATAAGTTAAATGGTCCAAGAAGGCAAAAAACGCCTTCCCGGCCCATTTAGCTTATGCTTGTCGGGGCTGGGCGAGCCGCCTCCGCTTTTCGTACTTTCCCGCTATTCCCGCAGGAGTCGAGCACCTTCCTCTCCAATCAACTTTCTGAGCATGTTTCTTTTTAAAAAGATAAATATTAGCAAACAACATTTTTTAAAGAGTGTTTTTTGACACCTTTTAGATCTGTCACGAAAGATCTCTTAAAGATGGTGAGAAAAAACTGCGTAGACTCCGGCGGATTTTGGTCGTGCCGAGACCCCGTTCGACTAAGCTGAAGAGGCTTGGCCGAACGCTAGCTGCAAGGAGCAGTTCCCCTCGCCATCCAGCACACACTGATTGACAAAGCCTCGTCAGAGCTTATGTTTAAAAACAACAATCTTTGCGAAAAGAGCCAACAGTAAAAAAAAGAAACTCAACTTTTACAATAAAGTTGAGTTTCTTTCATTCTATCACCTATTCGATCATTTCTAATAATTTATAAGCTTTCTCTTTGGTTTCAGCATTCAACAACTGATTCCGATAGTCTTCGTCCATCAGCTGTCGGGAAAGCAACTGCAAGATTTTCAGATGCTCATTTCCTTCACTTTCTTTCGGCACGGCAATCATGAAAATCAACTTGGCATCCGATCCATCCAGACTCTTCCAATCCACACCGTCTTTCTTGATTCCAAACACAACACTTGGTTTTGTAACGGCAGTGGACTTCCCATGAGGAATGGCAATATTCATACCGATCCCCGTGGTACTTTCTTCTTCCCGGTCTATGATGGCCTGTCTAAAATCGATGGGTGAAGTGATCGTTCCCGCTCTATCTAATTTTTGAATCATTTCATCAATAACATCGTCACGTGTAGAACCTTTCAAGTCAACATCAATCAGCTCTAAATTGGTTATATCCGTTAGCTTGTTGATTTCAATTGACTCCATTTGAGGTTGCTCTTCAGCAATTTCTGCTGAGTTTGTAATTTCACCCTCTGCTACCGCCTCTTCATCCGTAACAACATCCTTCTTTAAAAGGTTGACCACTAACGCGGTGACAACGGCACCAGCAATAACAGCAACAAAGAACATCAATACGTTATCCACCGCACCAAGGACAGCAACAATCGGACCACCATGGGCCACTCGGTCTCCTACATGACCAAGCATCGCAATGACGGATCCTGTCATAGAACCAACCATGATACTTGGAATGACACGGAGTGGGTCTTGTGCCGCAAATGGAATTGCTCCTTCTGTAATACCGAATAAGCCCATTGTAAATGCTGCTTTCCCTGTTTCTCTTTCAGAAGCCTGGAATTTCTTTTTGCCGATGAAAGTGGCCAGTCCCATCCCAATTGGCGGGATACAAATGGCTACGGCTATCGGTCCCATAATTTCATAGTTTCCTTCTGCAATCATGGCAGAACCGAAGAGGAAGGCAACCTTGTTCACCGGTCCTCCCATATCGAAGGAGATCATGGCGCCAAGTATGAGGGCAAGTAAGATAGAGCTTGTCCCTTGCATTCCTGCCAGCCAGCCTGTTAGTACTTCAAATGTTTGAGCGACTGGTGCACCAATTATAAATACAAATGCCAGTCCGACAATTAAGGATGCCAACACCGGTATAATGATAATCGGCATGATTGGTTGAATGGCTTTAGGTACTTTAATCTTTTTAATATAAAGGGCAACGTATCCAGCCAGGAAACCAGCTATGATACCACCGATGAACCCTGCACCGGCTTCACTTCCATAGAAACTTCCATTCGCTGCAATATACCCACCGACGATACCCGGTGCAAGTCCAGGTCTGTCTGCAATACTATACGCGATGAACCCTGCCAGGATCGGGACCATGAATGTGAATGATGCTCCGCCGATCGCTTCAATGCTCTTCCAGAATGAATCCTCTGGTATGACGAGACCACCCGGCGTTTTCACTCCACCCATCGTCAAGGCAACGGCAATCAATAATCCACCAATCACAATGAACGGGATCATATACGATACGCCATTCATTAGGTGGCGGTAGATTGGGTTTTCTTTCTTCTCCGCCTGTTTCTTTTCTCCGGAAGTAGAGTGATAGACAGGTACATCGCCACTCATTACTTTCTTAAGCAACTGCTCCGGTTTACGAATGCCATCCTGCACTCCGGCTACTAATACTTTCTTTCCATTGAACCGCTCTTTGTTTACGGTTTTATCAGCAGCAATGATAATACCGTCTGCTTCTTGTATATCCTTTTCAGTGAACTCATTTTCTACCCCGATGGAACCCTGGGTCTCTACTTTCAATTGGACCCCCAACTGTTTCGCTGCTTTTTCCAGATTTTCAGCAGCCATATAAGTATGGGCAATACCATTAGGACAAGATGTAATGGCTAGTAGTTTCATCTCTCATTCTCCTTTTTCGTAATCGCTTACAATCACTATACAATGAAAAGCCGAAACAAAAAGACCATTCTTTTACCGGAGCTCCGGTAAAAAGCCAAAAATAAGAAGCAAAGCCATTTCGCTTTACTTCATTCATTCTTGAACACAGATAGAAAGTTCATGATATCCTGCTGCACAATCAACGATTGAATCTTCTTGGGATCTTCACTCAAAGAGGAGATTTCGCTAAATAGTTGTTTCACTTCTTTCTGCTCTTCATTTTTCACTGCCAACAGAAAGACTAATGATACTTTTTCTACTCCCCATTCTATAGGTTCCTTTAAGGTCGCAATACCAATTGACGATTGCTTGATCAAGTCCGGGTGTCCATGTGGTATGGCTATCCCTGCCCCGATGGCGGTAGCTGACATTCTCTCCCTTATCATGGTGCTTTCGATATATTCTTTTTCGACGTAGCCTTTTGAATAGAGAGAGGCAGCGAGCTTCTTTATGACCTCATATTTGTTTGTTTCTTCCTGTTGAAGAAACACCAAAAATGGATTGGTATATTTTAATAAGATAGATTCCTCAGGTGATCGTTTTAGGGAGCGTTTATCCTGCTTTAGCCACTGCTCCAGACGTTCTTCATCACTATTTTCCAACAGAGGTGACACGACGATATGAGGGACGTTGATTTCCGGCAAAGAAATGGTGCTGATCACCAAGTCCACTTCTTGCTTACAGAGGAAATCCTGTAATTCAGACTTAGCAATACTTCCTAAAACGTTTACAGAATAGAATTTCCGTTCAATTTTCGTACGCAATAATTGAGACATACCGATACCCATATGACAAACCAGTACAACTTTTGTTGTGGTTAGATGTTGATTTTTGATTCTCTCAAGTGAAGATTGAAAGTGTAAGGTTAAATAAGCTGCTTCTTCTTCAGGAATATCAAGAGCTAATGATTGATTAATATCCACTAACGAAAGCATCATTTGATCAAACATATAAGGATACATTTTCTTGATTTCATGTAACATGACATTCGAGACAGGCAGTCCATGTTCCAAACGATTAAGTGTTGAATGCAAATGGACGTTTAATCCTTCCCATAATTCCCGGTCATTAGTAAAATCGATGTTCGTAGATTGGGATACCCGATCCACTAGCATACTCATCACCTTTAAGAGAATAGGATTGTCATCTTGAAAGCTTTGGTTTAAGGTGTCCTTCTGAGATCGATATTTCCCGCCAAGGAAATGAAGGGTCAGGTAAGCCTTTTCTTTATCTGGAAAATGAATGGAGAAGAAAGGTTCAAGCTTCTCTAAGAAATCAACAGCCCAACGATACTCGGTTTTCTTTTGTAAAAAAAGACGTTCTTCCTCTGATATAGAAATGATTTGTCCCAGTTTGGTCCTCTTGATCATAAGAAGAGTATGAAGGACAATCCGTTCAAAGCTTTCGTCGGTAAAACGCAGAGCATATTTCCGCTGCACTTCTTTCAGCTCCGTATTTACAACCTTGAATTCTGTAGAAGAAAATTGATCCTTCATGAAATCATGAATAAGCGCTGGATGATTGACCATTTCCGATAAACGGGACAAGGCTGAGCGCTTATTCTTTTCTGTGCCTTCTAATGTTAAGCCTACCTTTTGCCTGGTACCTAACTTAATATCAAAACGCTTTAACCATGTTTCAATTTTTTCTATATCTCTTTTTATAATGGCCTTACTCACGTAAAACCGGCTCATAAAGTCCTGAGATGTGACCGGAGTAGTATCCATTAGTAGATGATAGGCTATTTGAATAACCCTTCTTTCGTCATCCTGGTCACTCGATGTCGAATCAGTGGAATGGAGGAGACCGAACAGCTTTTTTTCATCCTCTTCGTTTACTTCCAAACAGACACCCAGTCCAGGTTTTCGAATTAGTTCAGCAGAAGAAATACCTTCTAAAAAATGTTGGATCGCTTTCAAATCGTTTCGTACCGTCTTTTCAGAGCACTGTACTTGGTCGGTAATATTCCTTACTAATATATAATGATTGGATTCACCTATAAGCATACGCAAGATTTCGTTTTGTCTCTCATTCATGATTTCACCTTCTTTATGTTAGAAACAACTGGCCATTTGTCTATTTTATGATACTTTTTGCATATTGAAATGTAAACCAGGGACGGACCTCACCAAGCACCTTCTAAAATCACCTTCCATAAGGTAAAATAATGACATGATCAAGAACGAACAAGGAGGATTTTGATTGATCACAATCAAGGAAGTGGCCAGGAGAGCTCAAGTATCGAGTGCAACAGTATCCAGAATGTTGAACAATTCCGGGTATGTAAGTGAAGAGGCACGAGATCGAATTCTGAAAGTAATAGAAGAAACAGGATATGTTCCAAGTGAGAATGCGAAATCGCTTCGGACGAAAAAAACGAAGGTGATTGGTGTCATCCTGCCGAAGCTCGGTTCAGAAACGACGAGCCGGATGGTGAGAATAGTGAGATAAAGATTTTTCGACAGCTTGGCATGATTTTCTTAAATCTCGCATGATTAACTGGATTCAGGACGTAATCTTCCGAAAAGAGGCACGATTTTTTTATTTCCCGCTCGATCTTAGCTAATTCTCGCATAATTCTTATAAAATAAGAGATTTATAGAGTCCAAGGTTACCGTTATGATGGGCTTATAACCTAAATAAAGAAAAATGCGACCTAAAATATGAAAAAAGACGAGGCAAACACCCCGTCTCACTCAATTCTTCAACAATCGCACAACCTGCTCAACCGTCACCCGGATCTGCTCACTCGTCACCTCACTCTTTAACGCTTCCTTCAGCGACCGGCACTCCGTCTGAATCGAAAATACAGCATCAAGATACTGATTCACCACTGCCAAATCCGTATCAATCCGACCCGCGATCCCGATTACTTTCTTACTGTGCTTCTTCGCCAGTTTCGCAACCCCAACCGGCACTTTCCCCATCAGTGATTGCTGATCCAAGCTTCCTTCTCCGGTGAAGATGATGTCTGCTTTCTTCACTTTCTCTTCTAACTTGGTAAGTTCAATAATCGTATCCACCCCCGATTGAAGAACCCCGTTCAAAGCCGCCACAATACTTCCACCAAGCCCTCCGGCAGCTCCCGATCCAGGGACATCTTGGACGTCGATCCCATACACTTCACTAAATAGGGAAGAGAGCCTCACCAAACCGGCGTCAAGTTCTACTATCCCCTCAGTAGTTGCGCCCTTCTGTCTGCCAAAAATATGGGCAGCACCCATCCTTCCGTAAAAAGGATTCGTGACATCGCTCGCAATCGTGAACGAGCATTTCTCCAGTTCGGGTAACCGCTCATGATCAGAAAAGGAAGCTGCCCTAAGCAATGGATTCCCTTCTATCCCAAGCTCTACTCCGTCCTCATCATAAAATGTCCATCCCAAAGCCTGCAACATCCCGACTCCCCCGTCGTTCGTAGCACTCCCTCCAAGGGAAATGACAATGTTGCGATATCCGTTCATGACGGCATCCTTTATCTGTTCACCCAAACCATAGGTATTCGCCTTCATCGGATTCCGTTTCTCAAATGGTACAAGGGGAAGTCCGCTGCTGCGGGCACTCTCAATAAACGCAGTGTCACCATAAAGAACAACATAACGTGCAAGGACAGGGTTCATTAACGGATCATTGACCGGGACTTCCTTCTCTTCTCCATCCAGACATGAGAGCAGGGCATCCAGGGTTCCCTCTCCACCATCTGCCATGGGAGAGTTCTCAACATGAGCTGATGGCATAACAGAAAGGATCCCCTTACGAGCCGCTTCTCCCACTTCAAAAGCTGATAATGAATCCTTATAGGAATCAGAAGCTATTAAAAAATTCATATCACACACGCTCCTATGAAAAGGTGCCAGAAGCCTGTAAAAGCGACTGGCACCTATATTGATCTATTGTTTTACCCACATGAATTCATACGGATTTAATTCAACTTCTCCACTTACTTCTTTCCCGCTCTGTAAATCGAAGCCTGGGTGAGGAAGTGTTACAACTACGGGAGCAGCATCCAGATTGACTATAAATATGATGCTCTCTCCTGTTTCCTGATTAAAACGCTTCAGTCCGAATAGATTGGCCCCCAGTTCCAGCACTTCCTGCCCTGCATACGGAGAAAAAGCCGATTCCTTCTGACGGATCGAAATCATTTCCTGTAAGCCTTCAAAGATCCCTTTACGACGGGAGTTTGTCTCTAACTCCTCAAGGATGCTTGAAAGCTCCAGCTTCTCGCGATTGATCCTGCGATTGATGCCTGACGTTTCAACCCCGGATTCATCATTGTGAGAACCCAGTAAGGAATGATAATAAATGGCCGGAACTCCCACAAACGATAACAGGATCGAATGTGCGGCAAGCATCTTCTTTACTTCCAGCTCTTCTGTCGTATCCTCGCCTCGGTTGACCAATGCTGCTGAATAGTTGATGTTCAACTCATATACAGACTGGCTTCCGTCACTATTGGCTTTGTATGAAACACGCCCGCCGTTCACGGTCACTTTGTCCACGAGCAGTTGCTTCTCCTCATTAGTCAGAATTCCCTCAGTCGGACGCATCCCGATTCCGTCATGACTGGCAAGAAAGTTGAAATAAGTCGCAGTATCTGATACGGTATCAATCGTTTTCGCCCATTCCGTCAGCTTTTCACCATTGTGAGTTGTCAATGAGAACAGCACCAACGGAGGCAGGGAGAATTGATAAACCATATTGGCTTCATCGGTTCCATCACCGAAATAGCTGATATTTTCTTGATGTGGGACATTCGTTTCCGTAATGATTTGTGTATTCGGCTTAAAGAAGTCCATGACTTCTCTCCACAGCTTGATGATTTCATGTGCCTGGGACAAATGGATGGAGGTTGTACCTGATTCCTTCCAAATGAAACCGATGGCATCCAATCGGATACTTGTCCCGCCCTTACTTGCATACTCAAGTAAAATATCCGTCGTTTCCTCCAATACCGGGAAGTGGCGGAAATTCAAATCGACCTGATCTTCACTAAACGTCGTCCAGGCCGTTTTCACGCCGTCCTGTCCTTCGTATTCATGATACAAAGGCGATGTGCGGGGACGAACCACTTCACTTGCATCAAAAGAGGGATCCTTTGGAACAAAGTATTCCTTGTATCTCTCTTCACCATTGATATAACCTTGAAACCACGCACTGGATTTCGAAATATGATTGGCAACAAAATCAAACATTAAGCGATAATCCTGAGCCAGCTCTTCAATGTTCGACCAATTCCCGAGCTTCGGGTCCACTTGACGATAGTCCACGACGGAGAAACCATCATCGGATGTATAAGGAAACATCGGCAGCAAGTGAACGTCCGTAATCGAACCCTTCACCTTTTCATTTAAGAAGGTGCGAAGAGAGGCAAGTGTGGGTTTGCCCTCTTCGTAAATGCTGTCACCATACGTGATCAGATAAACGTTTTCTTCAGACACAGGCGCTGCGCTTTCCCAGGGATGACGACTCCATTTATCCACGAGCTCTGTAAAAGAAGTCAGGAACTCCTCTTTGAAATCTTCCCCATAGATCGTTCTTAATCTTTCTTCCACATTTCTTACTAATTCTTGCTTTGTCATGACTTCACCTTCTTATGATAGTTTTAATGTGAGGTGGCTCTTCGGATTGACTCTCATCTCCGTGCCCGCATCTTCCTGGTATTCCTCCGCAAGATTTGTGATGGAAACCTTACTGAATTCATGATTTAATTTCACGGTTTGAACGGTTTCAGTCGGATTGAACAAGCGAATGACTATCGACTTGTCATCATAAGCGCGTTTGCAGCTGCTCATGACAATGGAAGAGTTGTCCATTTCAAATAGTGAAACAGCTTCCGCCATCTCCTTAATCGGATAAGGAATTTCAAAACGCTCCAGGCGTTCTTCAAAAGTATTTAAGCTTTGTTTCTGATAAGAAGCATGCCTGTCCACATATTGATTCGTTAGGTCAAACATCGCCACCGGCTCTGCATCCCCGACATAAATGCCGTATTCAAACACCATCTTCTGCTTCATCTGCGCGTCAGGGGTATAAACGACTTTATTGTTAATGCCCGATGCTCTTCCCGGACGCCACAACAGATCATCTTTCCCTAACAGACCAACGCTTCTAAATAAAGTAAGTGCGAGTTCACCTGAATCTTCAAGCACTTCATATTCCTTGATCCCTCTTGTAACGGCTGCAAAGGTATGGGATTCGGTCGATACCCCTGCAAAGTTTTCAAGTGAGTAAATCGGGACAGGTGCTTCTGCAAACCCTTTTTCTTTCCAATCCTTCATATACGGATTGTTCACATTCCGCTCAATCAGCCCGAACCCCTGATCGGCAAAGGAAGTCTGAGGTTTGTTCGTCCCTGTGTTCAATCGAACGCGTACACGGTGATCCTCAACAGAATTCTCGATCGTATGTTGAACCCGAACGAACTTTTCATTTTTTCGAAGCTCAAGAGTCGAGATGATCACCAACGCTTCACTGTTGATTTCCGACTGGCGGTCCTCCAGGTTTCCTGGTACAAGGGCCTCATGCTTCACTATGATTTTCTGTGATAGTCCACCTGCTTCTACAGAAAGCAGCTCTCCATTTTCCAACCATAGAGGCTGATCACCTTCTAAAGGAGAGAAGTCATAGGAATCTCCTGCATCACCAACGTTTTCAAATCGAAGCAGATTGGAAATTACTTTGCCCATACCTTTCTCAGTCAGGGTCAGATTACCATCCACGAATTCCACTTTTACGTGTTCATTTTCAATCGCCTGACTTCCGCTCTCTTCAAGCTTTTTCATTCCTTCGCTGAGTTCTTCAACGATATATGTCTTGTACCCGATTCCCGCAACATCTTTCAATTCTGCCAACACGACGGTACGATAATAACCCGGCACTTCTACCTGCTTCTCGCCTTCCGCTGTCACAACGATTCTTTTACCGCCGCTTATATATTCCTGGTCGATGGCTTCCATATCAACAGGCTCGCCGCTTTGATCCTTCACGTTGAATTGATTAGACTTTGTAAACAGGACAGCCTCCACAGTCCCGGAAAATACAGACGCATTCGTGTTAAAGAATACATAAATGGAGTCCTTGCCAAGTTTGTTGCTGATCGCTTCAGTCATTTGTTTCTTCAAGATATTCAGGAGTCCTTCTGCAATCCGGTTCACCTTTTCCAGTCGTTGAACGATATCACGATTGGTATCATCGGAGTTACACCCGCCGATACTGTCGTGGGCATGGACATCAAAGAGTTCCTTCCACATTCCGTCTAACCATGCCTGGGGATAACGAAGGCCCAAAGATTGACCAATGACGGCCAGTGGCTCCAGTACATTCAAAATCTTATGTTCAATTTCATAGTTTGCTTTTTTAATATCATAGCGCTGGGAACGAATCGTGTTATGAATGCGGGATTTCTGCGTCGCCGTCAGTTCACCTTCAATCACATTCGAAAAATCCGCCTCGTTCTCCCAGGCATCCTTCATGAAGGTCTCATAGTCGGAAAGGACAAACTCATAGTCCTCTGAGCTTTCATTCAGCCGCTTAATGGTTTCAGGGAAATGCTCACGCACAAGCACCTGATCCCCGCCTGCCGGGAGAAGGAGATGGTCACTATTCTGATTCATATCAGCCAGTTTCTCCAGAATCGGAAACAGTCTATCCTCTTTATATTCCTCTGAAGCTTCAAGGAATTTCCCCGGTCCATATCCGAAATAAATATTGTTGGCGTGCACTGTTTCACCGTCTGGGGATTTCCACTTGAAATTCAAATCACCTTTCAATTGGTCGGTGTAGATTCCGCGCTGAAGGACACTGTTATCGATACCGAATCCTTTGAAAATCGAAGGCAGATACTGATTCTGCCCGAAAATATCAGGCAGGTAACCACAATTCATACTGTGACCGAAGCTCTTTGAGATCTTCGTTCCATACAAAAGATTGCGTATGATGGATTCTTTATTCACCAAAAGGGAATCCGTCTGCGTATACCAAGGTCCGATAAATAGCTGCTTCTCTTCCACAAGCAGCTTCAATCGGTCCCTGTTTTCAGGACGGACCTTCAAATACTCCTCCACGATGCTTGCCTGAGCATCGAATACATAACCCGTATAGTCTTGATCTGTTTCAAGGACATCTAAGAGATGATCCAGGTTTTCTGCAAGTAATACATTTGAATCTTCTATTGTAAAATACCACTCACGATCCCAGTGGGAATGAGGTACGACATAAACGCGCTTTTTCATGGATGTTCCCTCCAAATAATAGGTAAAGGGTTCCGGGTCCATAAAGACCCAGCCCCCTTTTTTAGATTATTTTTCGTTCTTTTTCAAAAGTGCAAAGCGGATGAATATGTTTGCGAAGGCGATGAATAACGCCCCGACAGCTAGTCCGATCAGGTAAGCCCAAACATTTTCAACGAGCGGCCAGCCCCAGATAGCAGGGAGTGGATACCACTGAACTGCCCCAAGGACTACAGCTGTTACAGATCCTAAAATAGCTCCGATGATGTTGATCGGTATCGTGATCAGCGGGTTACGAAGCATAAATGGAATCGCTCCCTCACTGATGGCGATAAATCCAAGTAATAATGACGTATTCCCTGCCACTCGCAGGTTCGCATCGAACACACGGCGACCGACTACATATTTATCGATAACCGTCGCCAGTCCCAAACCGATCGGCGGGATAACGATGGCTAATACCCGGGCTGTTAACGGATAAATTTGATCAGCAGCAAGCCCGATGGCAATCGCTCCGGCTGCTTTGTTGATCGGTCCACCTAAGTCAAAGGCAGTGGCAGCTGCGATGATACTTGCGAGCACTACATTGCCTGCCCCTTGAGCTGCTGTGATCCACTCACTTAGAAGCGCATTTAATCCGCCGAAAACGGGATCAACAATGTAGAAATTCAGGAAGAAAATCGTTAACACAGAAATCGCAGGGATGATTAACATCGGTTTCATTGCAATTAAATTTTTATTTAACTTAATTTTTTCATTTAAGAATTTAGAGACATATCCGGCCGTTAATCCAAGGATTAGTGCCCCTAGGAAACCTGATGGAATTCCACCTTCGATTCCCCAGAACGTATAGTGAAGTCCTGCTGCAAACACCCCTCCAATAAACCCTGATACAAGTCCAACCCTGTCGGCTATTGAATAAGCCACGAAAGCCCCGAAAATTGGATACATAAACTTAAAGATCATACCGCCAAATTTATCGAGATGATGAAGGATCACCAACAGTTCATTTGAGTGAGTCGCATACTTAATATCATGAATTTGATCTACGAGTCCCAGTGGCATGGCAGAGAGTTTCGCAATCCCCATCATCAAACCGGCTGCGACAAGGACAGGAATCATATAAGAAATCCCGGTCATGACCGCCTGAGTGATCTCAGACAGAAGGCCTTGCTTATTACCTCCAGTAGAAACCTCTACTTCACTACTGTCCCCCGAAACGGTTCCATCGGGATTCGTCAACGCGCGATTAATGATTTCCTTGGCATGCTTCAATGGTTCCGCTACACGTGTTTGAACGTAAGGCTTCCCAGCGAAACGTTCCTTATTCTTAGGAGCAATATCGGTAGCGAAGACAACGGCATCCGCTTCTTTCAAAATCGCCCCCCGGTGCTCATCTTCAATCCCATTCGCACCCTGTTTCTCCGTTAGAACGCGGACACCCATTTCACGCCCTGCTTTTTCCAATGCCTCTGCAGACATATATGTGTGGGCGATACCCGCTGCACAGGCCGTGATGGCCAGTACCGTTTTGGTATATTCTTGAGGAGCCTCGACTGCTTCTTCCTTTTGGTCCAGTAATGTTAGAAACTCTGAAGGTGAAGAAGCTCTCATCAAGTTATCGATATAACCTCTGTCCATAAGTCTTGTACTCAGTTCAGAAAGGACACTTAAATGGGTTGAACCGGCTTCTGCATCCGGAATGGCAAGCAAGAACACGAGCTGGACTTTGTTCGTCGGATCAATGCTTTCCCATGTATCGATGCCGTTACGAAGTCTGGCGACGGCAAATTTCGCTGTCTTTACAGCTGAGCTTTTCCCATGGGGGATCGCAAGCCCTGCCTCTAATCCTGTAGGAGAGATCTGTTCCCTCTCCAGTACGGCTTGTAAAAAATCTTCCTTAGACGTTAAAACATCCTGTTTATATAACGCATCCACAAGCGTTTCAAGAATCTCTTGTTTTGAGTTTGATTCAATATCAAATATGACCAACTGTTCATCTGTCATGTTTCTTAATTCCATGAGGTTCACCTCTCTATAAATGATGGTTATTCTTCGTAAACACTGTTGCTATTTTCACAGGGAACGAAGTAGTTGATTTCCACTCCAGGACGCTCGCTTTCCGCGGGGCGCGCGGTGAGCCTCCTCGGCGCAAGCGCCTGTGGGGTCTCACCTGTCCCGCTATTCCCGCAGGAGTCGACCGTCCTTCCGTTCCAATCAACTTTCTTAGATACGGTTGTACAGAATCCTTATTTAAACAACGTTCTGAGTATGTGTCTGAAATCCCTTACAATGTAGTTATAACACAGAAACCACAAGGTCTTTTGTACATCCAGCGTACAATTGTACAGAATGAAAGCCTTATCATGAGTGAGGTAGATAAAAGAGTATAGCAATCAGTGATATAATGAATGATAAACAATGAAACGGTTTACAAAGGAGTATTCTATGGGGAAAGTATTGGATCGATTTTCTTCCCATATCGGGGAGCTTACATACGCAGAAAAACATGTCCTTTATTATGTAGAGGAGAATTTGGAGACAGCGAAGAATCAATCGCTGACCGCCATGGCCGAAAGCAATAGCGTCAGTACCACTACGATCATTCGTATGTGTCATAAGCTTGGGCTCGGGGGCTTCTCTGAATTCAAGTTTAACCTAAAGAGTATCGAGGAAAACGTGGGGCCAGGTGAAAACATGCTCGAGCGTTATCGCCAGGATACGAATCGAACACTTGAGTCTTTACGGGTGGAAGAATTGGAAAGAATCAGCGAACAGCTTTTACAAGCAAATCGGGTGATGATTGTAGCCGTGGGGTTAACGAAGATGGCGGGAGAATACTTTAGCAAACTGTTTATGCAGGTTAACAAGCCAACGTCATACGTGTATGAATCACATATCATCGACTTGCTCCCCAATATGGTTCAGCAGGACGATCTCATCGTCTTCATCTCATCCAGTGGAGAGACAAAGACCATCGTCGGGGCAGCTGAGAAGATCCGTTATAAGAATGCCGACTCCCTGGCGATCACCAATTCAGCAGACAGCACACTGGCCAAGCTCACCCGGAACGCCATCAGCGCCGATGTACAAAAAGTACAGTTTGCGGGGTATGATTTGACGCCACGATCTACGATGGTGATCTTGATTGATTTGATTTTTGAATTTTACTTGAAGAAAGTGATGAAGTGATCATTAAACAAGTGTTTAGTTGGATTCTTCCTATTGCTTAGGGGTTTCCAATGATTAATCAAACGTTTGTTTAAATCCATACAAGGAAGGATACGTATTCAAAAAAGTACTCGAATACATAATAAACATGAAAGCTTCAATAACCTCAATTATTCCTAATGTCGTGGAAAAGCTTATAAAACGTAAAAGACCTCAACAACTTCTCTCATTCGTTAAGGTCTTTTCAGCAACTTCCCCCTATTTATTTACATGTTCTTAGTACACCTTCCCTGGCTAAAAACATCGATCCCATCACTCCCTGATTGTCATTCAATTCAGGAGGCACAATATACTGTTCAAAGTCGTCAATATTGACATATTGATTTAGTAGTTTTGCTACTTCCCCTCGAATGAGTGGGTATAAAATGTTTTGCTTCATGACTCCGCCACCCAAAATGATTTTTTCTGGAGCGAGGATTAAGATGTAGTTTACGATGGCTTGGGCAAGGTAGTAGGCCTCAAGTTCCCAAACTACTTGCATCTCTTCCAGCTCGTCCCCTTTCTTTCCGTATCGGGTATGTATAGCCGTACCAGAAGCCAGGCCTTCTAAACAATCCCGATGATAGTGACAGCTGCCTTCAAAAGAATCTTCTGAGTGCCTGGGTACATAAATATGGCCCATTTCGGTATTGAAGAGCCCCTTTGACACTTTACCATTTTGAACAAATCCCGCCCCAATCCCCGTTCCGACGGTTATATATAAACAACTGTCGGACTCCTGTGCAGCTCCTGAATGAAATTCCCCCAATGCCGCTGCATTCACATCTGTATCAACATAAACAGGAACAGAAAAGTGACCTGAGAGGGCTTGATAGATATTGAAATTCTTCCAAAGTTGTTTAGGTGTATTTAATAGTTGTCCAAAATTGTTTCTATTCTTATTTAATTCTATCGGCCCAAAACAGCCTACTCCAATCGAAGTTAAAGCGTATTTGGAAAAGTATGAGTAGACGTTCCCTAATGTTGTCTCAGGATCTTGAGTAGGAAAGACCGTCTTACTTATGATTTCCCCCTTCTCATTTCCCATGGCACAAACAAATTTCGTTCCACCGGCTTCTATTGCACCATATAACATGAATCTCCCTCCAATTGAAAGAAGGGTTCCAACTTGTCTGAACCCTTCCCTTCAAATTATTATCCATTGTTGCTAATCGTGTAATGATATAAAGGAGAGGTGTCCCCCCGCGCTCCTATTGTTCCTTCTTCCACTCGTCATATTGCTTTTGAATTTCATCCAATACTTTCTGCATGCCGGCTTCGTTTAGCTTTTTATTGAAAGCCGGTAAGTATTCTTCAGGATCTACAGCACCTTTTAATAATGCAGGAGAGAATTCACTTGTAACATTCGAGATTGCTGCAATTTCTGTTCTAACCGGATTAGAGTCAAAATAGAAACCAAGTGCCGGAGACGATTTTGCGCTTTCATTGAATCTTTCAAATGCCTCCCATTTGTCTGCCGGATCATCTTCGTAAAGCTTTAGGATCAGCTGATTCCCGATTGCAAAGCTCGGCATGTTATAGTTTTCAACACGAGCAGGTAAGTCTTTAATCGTTCCATCTTCGTTCTCTTCATAGTGAACCCCTTCGATTCCTTTATCAAGCAAGTTCCTTAAATATTCGTCGGAGTTTAATAGATTCAAAAACATCATGGCTCTTTCAGGATGTTTTGAGGTAGCTGAAATGGCTTGCATGGAACCTGTCACTGAGTTATTGAAGATATATGGTTCATGAAGTTCTCTAGTTACGATTTCATATCCTGCTGATCTGGACCAGATGTCTTCTGCATATGGCTGATAAATCTCTTTACGGACGAACCAGTTAGCCGTTTCCAGGGGCCATGAGTCTGTGCTTGTTGCTGCATCTTTTTGGATGTAGCCTTTTTTATAGTATTCATGCATCGTTTTTAACGTTTCCATCGTAACATCTTCTTCGTATTTGTTCACAACCTCATCAGTGTTTCCATCTAAACGGAATGCAAATGGTAACTCCTCTTGAAGGATGGAGTCGAACGGAAGATACGCATCAAATGTTGCAATAGGTGTTACATTCTTTTCTTTTTCTTTAATAACAGCCAGCAACGGCTCTAGATCTTCAATTGAGTTCACTTTTGAAATATCCAGTCCATGTTTTTTTACCAGTTCATTATTAAAGGAAAGGACGGCTTGCTGACCTACTTCTTTATTAGTTGGTACTGCATAAAGTTCCCCATCAATCTTAGCGCCTTCAAGGAATGCCGGGTCAATTAGCTTCTTCATGTCTTTCCCGTATTCATCCATTAAGTCACTCAATCCAACAAATGCTCCCCTTCTTGCATTTAATGCGTAATTGTTGGCCCATGAGCTTGTGAAGGCAATATCATACTCTTCTCCAGAAGTTGTGATAACCTGCATCCGATCATTATACTCTCCCCAATCCAGAAGTTTAAGGTCGATAGAGGTGTTGATCTTTTCCTTCGTGTACTTGTTTACCTCTTTCATGACATCTTCAACATCTTTTTGAGGTGTTCCGATTAAATACCAGGTCAGAGTAACATGATCCTCCGTGGAGTCACCTGATGTTTCCCCGCTTGAACTTTTCCCGCTACATGCTGCCAATATCCCCATAAGCAGCACCAATACAAGTGAAAGTACCCCTACTTTTTTCATTTCCATCCCCCAGTTCGTTTAATTGATTTGGTTCTATCAAAAAAGGAATTGCGTTCCTTCAATGAATACGATCAATCTTTTACTCCTCCAATAGTCAGCCCTTTTATAAAGTACTTTTGAAAGAAAGGATACGATAAAGCAATTGGAAGAGTGGCAATAACCACCATCGCCATTCTAGCTGAATCTTGCGGAATTGATTCTAAGATTGAACTGTTTTGATTCGATAGCATGGCATTCTGTTTAATAAAGTCCATATTGTTCTCAATCCGCATTAATAGCGATTGCAATGGTATCAAGTTCGGATCGTCAATGAAAAGGAGAGCGTTAAACCAATCGTTCCAATATGCAAGGGTATTGAATAGTGCAATGGTTGCTATACCTGGAACAGATAACGGCAGAACAATGGTTAGAAATATTCTCCACTCTCCAGCTCCGTCGATGCGGGCGGACTCAAGTATTGCCTCAGGTACGGATCGTAGGAAAAACGTTCTCATGATTATGATATAGAAAGCATTAACAGCCATTGGAAGAATTAAAGCCCACATCGAATTCTTCAAATCCAGAAATTGTGTCATCACGATGTAGAATGGAACCATTCCTCCGCTAAATAGCATCGTGAAAAAAGCGATAAATGTAAATTGCTTTCTGAATATAAACTGCTTTCTTGATATAGCATAGGCATACAATGCAATGACCGTCACACTGATGAAAGTACCTAATACTGTAACCAAAATGGTTACTCCATAAGCTCTCACCACCTGTGCTTTCATTTCCCATAAATACTTATATGCTTCCAAACTCCACTGTTCCGGAATAAGTTGATAACCATTTTCCGCTAATGATTGTTCATTACTAAGCGAAATGATAATCACATATAAAAATGGAAATATACATAGAAAGGCAAAGGTACCAAGCAATAGATGCATAAAGATGCTCGTCTTACCTGAGAATCCATAAGGGTTATACGTTTTTTTCTTCGATTGTTTCTTATCCGCTTCCTTCTGGTAACTCGTCGTGACATTAGTGGATGTTTCCATCTAGTACTCTCCTTTCTCTCTAAGGTATTTTCTTAGAACAAGGCATTATCTTCATCAATCTTTCTCACAACATAGTTAGTTATTAGAATTAATATAAATCCAACGGTTGCTTGGTATAAACCAGCTGCTGTACTCATTCCTATATCCCCCATTGTCATCAATCCCCGGTAAACATAGGTATCGATAACATTTGTTACAGAGTAAAGAGGTCCCGAGTCACGAGGGATTTGATAGAACAATCCGAAATCGGCGCTGAAGATGCTGCCAATATTCAGTATCGTTAATATCACAATGAGTGGCATGATCATAGGAATGGTAACGTGACGAATCTGCTGCCACTTATTTGCTCCATCAATCATTGCCGCTTCATAATGCGTCCTATCAATACCGACAATGGCAGCAAGATACACAATACTGCTAAACCCTACACCTTTCCACTGGCTAATAACTGTGATGAAATAAGGCCAATATTTTGGTTCGTTATACCACGAAACGGGCTCTATATTAAAGAAGCCCAACACACTATTAAATAATCCCTTGTCTACACTAAGAAAGGCGAATACAAAGTAACTAACTACCACCCACGATAAGAAATGAGGAAACAACATTCCAGTCTGATAGATTTTGGCTAATTTCTGCTTCGTTATTTCACTTAATATAATGGCTACGGCTACGGATAATATCAATCCGACTATGATAAAGAGGATGTTATAGAGTAGGGTATTTCTCGTTATGACAAACGCATCATTTGTACTGAACAAGAATCTGAAATTTTCAAATCCCACCCATTCACTGTGAAATACGCTGGCAAAAAAGCCATCCGGATGAAACCGAAAGTTCTTAAATGCAATGATCTGCCCAAACATGGGAATATATTTCATGACGATGAGCCATATAAACCCTGGTAAAATCATTAATAGCCATATTCGGTTATCGTACACATTTTTAACAAATCGATTGACTCTGCTCATGTTTCTCCTCCCTTCTAATCTCTATAATTCAATTATATGAAAACCCTTACATGATAAAAAGTTGAGATACCTTAGATTTACTGGTCAAAATAAATACAATCATTGGAATTGACTCTATTTTTAGGAAACTATCAAAAAAAGCCTCTTAAACGAAGAGACTTTTTCTCATGCTTGTGAGTGTTGTTTTCTCCACTCAGATGGGGTTGCATGTTCGTATTTTTTAAATTGCTTATAGAAATAAGTAGCATCCGTATAACCTACTTTTTTGCCGATATGCCCCGCTTTTTCATGTGAATTCATTAAAAGTTTCTTAGCCCGGTCAATTCTCAGGTGGTTCAGATATTTGGTGAAGGAGTCTTTGACTTCCTTTTGAAATAATTGTCCTAAATAGATAGGATTGATGTGAAAACGATGGCCGAGTGTTTTCAAGGACATGTCTTCTGAGTAGTTCTGATGGATATAGGTAAGAACCGTTTGAATGATCGGACTCTTCTTCTCTTCTCCACTCTCATCATGTTCTATGTACCTTATGCATTGATCCATGATGGCAAGGGCGTCTTCATTACCTTGAAGGTACAGAATTTGATGGATTAATTGAACGTATTGAGAATACTCCAAGGAAATCAGAAACTTGTTTTTCATCTGAAAGAAGTATTCAAGCATGATGCTTTTTATAACGAATACGTCTTTATCCTGTTCTAGCTGAGTGAAGATTCCACTTAAATAATTGCGTACAGTATCATATTCCTGATTGGCTAAGTGCTCCAGAATATCTGGTTTCAGGTAGTTAATCGTCTGCTTTTCGGATGTTGACGATTTCAAGTGCATTTCCTCTGCTATACGATGATCTTGACCCGGTAGCAGCATCTTCAATTCACACGCCATTTCTAACTCCCGGTATACCTTCTCGGCATCTTCGATGAAATCTACCCTTCTACTCATGACAACAACGTGTTCTCTCCCGTTGCATTCATGCTCAACAATCGAGGAGACTTCCGCTTTCTCCTCTTCAAAAGACTCCTCAGACCAAATGAGGAGAATATCCCCCGAAGGTGTAGTGATCGCCAATGTACTAGTTTCTTCCTCGATCGTTTTCTGCAGGTGTATCGCTTCTTCCAATTCTGTTTTTAACAAACCTAGACGAAGAGGTGTTTGAATATTGACCATTGGGTAAAACGAGATTCTTTCTTTAAAATCATTCTCCGTCATTTTTCTCATCAGCCATCTCCAAATGGAGTGATCGCGGAGAATAAGGATAGACTCTTCTTCTAGTGTTATCCGATCTATTTTTTCCTTCAAGTGAAGGATGGTAGACAAGAGCTCATCTTCATTAATGGGCTTTAATAAATAATTTTCAATACCAAGTTTCAGGCCTTTTTTCACCAAGTCGAACTCTTGAAAACCTGAAAGAATAATGGACTTAATCGATTCTTTTTCCTTGCTTATCCTCTCTATCAACTCAAGGCCGGTTAGCTCAGGCATTTTAATATCAGTAATTAATACATCAAATTCAATTTCCCTGGACAGTTCTAATGCTTCCAAGCCATTCTTCGCTGTAGCCACAATGGTAAATCCAATGTCTTCCCAATCAAGTATATACTTCAACCCTTCTAGAATAAGCGGTTCATCGTCTACCAGCATAACTCTTATCACTTACTACACCTCATTTATTATTGGTAATTTAACCGTGACGGAAGTTTTGACATTAGGTACACTCCGTATCTCCACACCATAATCGGAACCATACTTTAATTGAATACGCCTGTGAACATTTCCCAGGCCGATTGAATCGGAAGTTCCTTCTTCCTGTTTCAATCTTGACTTGATGTCTTCCAACTTTTTATATTCAATGCCACTTCCATTGTCTTCAATTTCTAGGATAAGTCTATCGTTCTGCTCATAAATGGTGACCGTTAATTGGTTGGTTTCGCTATCTCTCCTGAAGCCATGCAATAAGAAGTTTTCAATCAAAGGCTGTAATATAAACGAAGGCATATAGTAGTCCCTGATTTTTTCTTCTACATCAAAGTTGTCGATTAACTGGTTTTGAAATCGTATTTTAAATAATTCAATATATTGTTGTGCATGGTTGATTTCGTTCTCAACCGTGACTAAGTCTACTGTTTTCAACGAGTATCGAAATAACTGAGCTAATTGGACAATCATTTTGGCAGATGTTCGTCCACCCTCGGCTAATGATTTCATTCGTATGGCTTCCAGTGTGTTGTATAAGAAATGAGGATTAATCTGTGCTTGAAGATTCGCCAATTCAGCTTCTCTTTGTTTCAGCTTGGATAGGTAGACTCTATCTATGTAATCATTTAAATCATCCAATGTTTTATTAATAGTATGGGAGATATCTGTAAGATCATCATCTACATTGGCTGTTATAATTCGTGCCGATAAGTTTCCTTCTTGTACTTCCTTCATCTTATTAAGAATTTCATCAACTCGTTTAGAGTATCCTCGTAATGCTATGTAAGGAAGGGCAATAGACAAAACCGTTAACAATACAATAATAGACAAAATCGTTAATTTATACGTAAGGAGCTGAGCCATTTCCTTCTCTGAAATTACGGCAGTGATCATGAGCTGACTCGTGGGCTCGATGGAGGATTGAATATAATAGCGCTCATCGAAATTCACTTTTTTTTGAACGGCACTATAAGATAAGTCCTTAAGAAGTCTTTCAGGAGCATTCCCATTAGAATAATAGAGTTGTTTGTTCCTATCTGTGATAAAAAAGGATCCCTTGGAGGGGGTATCTTTCAATGATAATAACCTATCTAAATTTTCATAACTGAAATAGACCATTACTTTTCCCAATCGATCCATAGAAACGGGATCGTTTATTTGTTCTTCCACGACATACATATCCTTAGGCACGTCATACATATCCTTAGGAAGGGGGTGGTTTTCTACCATAAAGCCAGTGTCTTCTTTAGATTGATTATTTTGATTCCACCTACCATGATCGAACAGATACACATATTCTGTTCCTAAACTTTCATTTCGAACCAGCAATGCGATGGACTCAGAATCTCTAGAGAAATAGTTCTTTACATAAATATCGAAATTATAAGGAACAAAGGAATCACTGCTCGAGAATTTATCTAAACGATACCCAATATATTCTTGGTAGTCATGCTGTAAAGCAAAAGCCAAATCTTCAATTAACCGTTCTTCTTGGTAAAGCTGACGAATACCTTGACTAACGAATTGATGCTTGGCATGTATTTCAGATTTGATTTCATCGATAACCGCTTCTTGTCTATCAATTTCACGTTGAACGATAAAGTCAGAATAATATTCTGATAGAAAAACAAATAAGGTGGACATTGTAAGGAAAATGATGAGGGAATAAGTTAAAAACACCCTATAAAACATTCTCTTGCTTATTCGTTTGAAAAATAGGAACGCTTTCATTTTTGAATCCCCTAACGTAAGGTAAAAGGGGGAACAGAAGCTCAGAAGCACCTGTTCCCTGTCCTTCACCTGCGATTCTATCAAATTGGCAAATCTGAGGTGCTGTCCGGATGATCCAACCTGTAATATTCTTTTTGAGTATAAACTTGGTTCAGTCTAGGGACGCTCAGAGTTCTATCCCTTTATGACGATTTCAATCGTCTTGATTTCATAAGGATCGAATGTTAAACATAATGGGTTTTTGTTAAAATCCGTGATGTTTTCATCTTCCATGAGGTTCACTTCCCGCCATGCATCTACCGGCAATGAGCTGGTGATGGTGACGGACGAGCGTGCACCTTCCATTTCATGAAGACGGACAATCAGGGATTCACGGTCTTCCGCTTTTTTCACCGTGTCGATGATGACGCCATGACCGGAAATAGACAGAAGGGGTTCTTGGAACCCGGATTGGGTTTCTCCCCGGACGATCCGAAGCGGTGCGTTCAGGTAAGTGGCTTCCCGTTCTATATCATGCTTAGACGTCTGTCCAGCAAAAGGATAGAGTGAATAGACGAAGTGATGATGCCCTATATCAGCCTTGGGATCTGGATATACGGGGCCTTTTAGTAAGGAAAGGCCCAGGACATTATCTTTAATAGAGTAGCCATACTTACTATCGTTCATCAAACTGATCCCATAATAAGGTTCGGTGAGTGCAGCCCATTTATGTCCCACCGACTCGAATCTTGCCATATCCCAAGAAGTGTTCCAGTGGGTTGGACGTTTGACGTTCCCGAACTGGATATCGTAAATGGCTTCGGTGGATCGGATGGCAACTGGAAACTCCACTTTGAGAAGCTGCTGTCTGGCCGACCAATTAATATCCGTCTCGAAGTCGATGCGTTTTGTATGAGAATAACAATGGATTCTCTGGAAAATTTCCATTTGTGGAGTTTTCCATGTAAATGCTACGGTTGTTTTTAAAGGTCCATTTTCAAGTATAGTACACTCCTCGAGTAAATCAATAGGAGTCGATTTCTCCACATAATAAAGGTCAATGTCCCAGGCATCGTGGGCTAGTGGCTTGTCTTCATAGAGTTTCAGCACATTGCCTGTTGCTCCAGCCTGAATCATCTCCCGTCCCTCTTCTTTATCGTAAAGACTTGTGATGTGACCATTTGCATTCCATCGGATGCGATAAACCGGTGTTTCCCATTTTCTTTCATCCAGGTCAATGTTACTCAACGTCTCCTTTTCCTTGCCCTTCCTCCCTGTCAAACAGATCGTTTGGTAAGAGAATGGTCTCGCTTCAGGCACAAGGACGAGGGTATCACCATTGGACAGAGACTGGGTCTCGACCTCTAACCCATCCAGCTCATAAACTCCATTGGATTCAGGCACGGTGACCAGAACCGGTGATGTATATTGATGTGGATGAAGAAAGGACCAATGATGATCTCCATACAAGATATGATTCTCTTGAGTGGTTATAATCGTATCCTTGATTCCAGACGCTTTTTCATAATCTTGGTGGGCATCCTCATATACTTCCGTGATCGAAGAACCCGGGATGATGTCGTGGAATTGATTTAGTAGAATCATCTTCCAACCCGTTTCAAGGAGTGCCTGGGGATATTGATCCCATCCATTCACAGCACTGTTCCAGGAAGAGAGAAGTTCCGCTTCACGGTACCCGTATTCAAGCTTCCGATTCGTCTCTTTCATCTTGGCATGGCTTGTGTAGGTACCTCTGTGATACTCCAAATATAATTCCCCGTCCCACGTATGGGTGTACTGATCAGTTTTCCCCACGGTATCATGAAGCTTCTCGAAATAGGTCTGGGCATTGACGGACTTAACGGACGGCATGCTTGGAACGGTGTCGAGATGGCGCTTCATTTCGATCATTTCACGATTGACGCCGCCACCTCCGTCTCCGTATCCATATGCCAGGAGCAGTTCTTTATTCAAGTCTTTATCACGGTACTTTTCCCAAATGCCTTTAACGGTTTCAGCCGTGACCAGCCCGTTATACGTATAGAACCATGAGTCGGCAGGTCTTCCCGGCTCAGGCGTCGTAATAAAATGGGTCAGAATTTCGGAACCGTCAATTCCTCTCCACTGGAACGTATCGTGGGGCATCCGGTTGTATTGATTCCAACTGATTTTCGTCGTCATGAACGTATCAATGCCAGATTTCCTTAATATTTGGGGGAGGGACCAGCTGTAGCCGAATACATCAGGAAGCCATAATGTCCGGGTCTTCTTATTGAACTCTTTCTCAAAAAACCTTTTACCATATAAAAGCTGACGTACAAAGGATTCCCCGGATGGAATGTTACAATCGGCTTCCACCCACATGGAGCCCTCCACCTCCCACTGACCGTCCGCAACCTTCGCTTTGATCGCTGCGTACAATTCCGGATCTTCCTCCTTCACCCATTCGTAAAGTTGAGGCTGACTTTGCAGGAAAGTGTAGTCAGGATAAAGTTCCATCAATCTAAGTACTGTGTAGAACGTCCTCCTTGCCTTTTCCTTCGTATGTTTTGTACGCCACAGCCAGGCAAGATCGATATGGGAATGACCGGTGGCATGAATGGTTATATCCGAGTGCTTAGGAAGGTTATTCATTTCATGTAATAGTACAGAACGAGCAGCATAAAGACTTTGATAAAAGGCATCATTACCTCTGTCCGACCAGTCGATCTCACGGAATGCCCGGTTGAGGATGGTCAATACGATGGAACGGTTAGGGTCGTGCTCATCTTGCTGTTTAATAGAATCCAGTATCGCTTTGGATTTGAAATACAACTCATCCACTTTCTCATCCAAGTATCCCCACCAGGCTTCCTTCAACCGGTAATACTGGTTAGCAGGCTGACCGCCCCCCTCTAGGCCGGACCAAAGCTGAATGGAAATATCGAGGGAGTCCTCTGCAGGCAGTATGACTTCTTTATGATTGGAGTCGACCCCCTGGAACGGCTTCCCATTCACATAGAGGAGGGACTCGAATCCTGAGTTATTCCCTCCTCCGGTCCTTCCGAGATCGAGGTAGAGGACAGCCTTCTTTCCTTCCCATTCTTCCGGGATAGAAATAAACGCATTCAGCCATAGATATTTGTCCCTTCCTGACCAGGTATCGTTTACTTTCATCTTTTGATCTGAATATCCTTCAGGGAAAATGTTCTCTTTTCCTTTTATAGGCTCATAAAGATTGAAAGAGTCGATGACCCTTATATCCCGGTAACGCAGGCGATCCAACTCGTTCACTCGGTTTTCTAGCTTTTGGATAGGATAAAACATATGGATCCTCCATTCAAGAGTTTTTACTGATAAGTGCCAATGGACTTTCGGGTACGAAGATCCCGACTTCACTTAGAATAAATTCACTAAACATGGAATTGGCCCACGCAAACCAAGAACGAGTGAACTCTTCCGGACGATCGGCATCGAATCCTTCGTGCATGTAAAGGGTGGATGCGTGTGTATTCTTGAACATCTCGAGGATCTTTGCCTTTTCTTCTTGAGAAGTCGCCGTCATTCCCTGGATGGCCAGGCCGATGTGCCAGATGTAATGATCAGGTGTGTGGGGACTTCCGATTCCTTCCGCCTTTTTCCCTTCATAGAAGTAAGGATTGTGGCGACTTAGAATGAACTTCCGGGTATTTAAATACGTTTCATCATTAGGATCTGTATATCCTAGGTACGGGATGGCCAAAAGGCTTGGTACGTTGGCATCATCCATCAGATTGTACCGCCCGTCCCCATCGGTTTCGTAAGCATAGATTTCCCCGAAGACCGGATGGTTCACTTTAGCGAATGTCTCGATACCCTTCTTGATTTCAACAGAAAGCTGCTCCATTTGACCGGCGAGCTCGTCCTCCTTCATTTCCTCAAGCATTTCCTTCGCATATCCCAGTACCACAACAGCGAACATATTGGCAGGCACAAGATATCCATACAAACACGCGTCATCACTAGGACGGAATCCCGACCAAGTCATACCTGTCTTCACGGAGTATCCACCTTTCCCCTCCCTTAGAAGAGTATCCGATACGCGGCAGTTCTCCCGTTCAAAGAGATACGGAGAGTCAGCCTCGTGATCCTGCTCCACTTTCCATACATCATGGATGACCGTCAGCACTTCCTTTAGCTGGTCATTCAATACGCTCTCGTCACCTGTCGCCTTCCAATAAAGGTACGTCAATTGAATCGGATAGCACAGGGAGTCCACTTCATATTTACGTTCCCAGATCCAAGGGGTCATCTCCGTACGGTCAGCCTGATGTCCTTGATTGTCAGCCGTTTGGTTGAAGGCATTCGCATAAGGATCCAGAAGAATGTATTTCCATTGGCGTTCGATGACCCCTTTCAGCATTGCGGCAATTTCCGCATCTTCTTTCGCGAGAGTCAAATACGGGCGAACCTGAGCGGACGAATCCCTGAGCCACATGGCCGGGATGTCCCCTGTTATCACAAAGGTTCCATCCTTATCCTTTTTCAAAGTCGTTTGGTACGTATTCAAGAAGCAATTTTCGAATAATTCATAGACTTCCGGATCATGGATATAGGCCGACTTCACTTTATTCATAATCGTTTGAAAAGACGCTGGTACTACTTTTTCACTCATGATATTCACTCCTCGTCAGTTTGAATTAAAACAGTAATAATTTCTTTGGGTCGGATGGTCCGCTCCACGTTTCCGTGTCCTAGACATTCTTTCTTTTCTTCTAGAATCGTAGAAAGATAGACTTCATCTCCCTCTACACTCAGTTCCTGTGGTTCATCCGTCGGGTTAAACCACCTGACAATGATTCCTATTCCTTCTTCCGCAGGCTTGCATGCTGTCAAGGCTAAAGCATCACCCGACCATTTGAATAGACTGACAGTCTTTTCATTTCTTCCTTCACCTTGTTCTACTTGAACAACAGTCGGATTCAAAGGATAGTGATAGGCTTCATTGAAAGCACGTGAATCAATGACATTTCCTTGATGGGGGATCACTATAAATTCTGCTTTATTTAGACCAAGGCACTGTGCTTCCGGTGTTTCAAACACCCCCCAATCCCCGAGCTCCCCGACGGATCGGAGCAGTGTGACCGCAATCGATTTTCCGTCCACGATTTCATATTCATGAAGACCCTTCCCAGCAATCGTCAACCCCTTCTCATGGTCATCGAGGCTGACAAACCTTTGCATATGGTGATCGAACGTCGGATTGATCCACTGGCTTTCCGGTTTATTTGGACGCTTTACCACTTCAAAAACACTATCGGCAAAGTGATACAGATTCCCTTTTCCAACAGGAAACAACGCACGCAAGCGATGGTCTTTTGCTTGATTGTCTATTGTCACTTCGACCTTCAGCCCTTTAGAACCCTTTTCGAGGATGAGCAAGGTTTTAAAGGTTAGCAACACTTCTTCCTCATGTCGTCCCGCTTTACGCTCAGGGTGCCAGACCAGGTCCTGCCGCTCTAATTCCAATTGTTCATCGGCTTGCTTCGGGACAGAAATCTTGGACTCAATCTCAATGGATGCACGATATGGGTTATTTTCTACAAGGTTCACGGAAGAGGCTTGCTGCTCCGTTGTGTAGACAATACCGTCATTACTTGCTTTGAACATATACTCGTTTCCGATATCCCCCATGTCTTCATACATTCCAAGGCTTTCATATTGATAGCCCGTTTGTTTGTCCAAGATTGAATAGGATCCATTCTCATGAACGGTCACACAGATATGCTCGTTTTCAAGCTTTTGTTCTGATTGGTGCCACATAAGGTTTTCCTCATGAGGCGTACCTTCACCAGGCACTAAATAACACGTTTCATAGCCAATATGAATAGGGGATTCTATTGCAAATGTTATTTCTATTTCCTTCGCATAATAAGGTTTTCTGAATCCATCTCCCGGGAGGTCGTAACCGAATGAGATGCCCTTTTCTTTCACATGAACAGGTATCGTCGTTCCATCCCCTCTCTCTAACACAAAAGAAGGGAGTGGGGTGCTCTTTAACTTACCGGGAATCTGACGAAAATCCAATTCATCAAAATAGATTTTCTGAACCATCACTTTTTCTCGAATGACCTGAGTAGAAGGTTTTCCATCCGTGTAAAACAGGATAAGTGGAATCGCTTCAGGGTTATGATGTGTCGTAGAGATACCGGATGCAATCTCACGCGCTTGCTCCGTAACATATCTCAAAGCCCCTTTCTCAACCTTATCGAAACGTGTCTCCATTTCCCGGTGAACGCCATCTACACTGCACCCACAAATACTGTCATGAGGATGATTCTCCATAAGCATCTTCCAATAAAATTCCGCAAAATCACGGTGAAGTCTTTTGTCTTCTACCAGGAGCCCCATCGGCTCAAATACTCTTTCCAATAGAGCCTGACAGCGGTCGTTCGCCTGCTTTAAATAGATTCTCGCAGAAGCTGTGTTCACAAGTGTCGACCATCCATCCGTTTTTTGGTTCCTGAGTTCTCCACGAATGGTTTGAAGCTCATCCGGCAGTTCTTTTTTCACCTCATCTATATATTCTTTGAAACTTGAGTGCTTGAATGTGACATTCGGAATGAGATCATTTGCCGTCGCGATAGCTTGTACAATATCTTTTTGCAGAGGTTGATGATCACAACCATTCATAAATAATAATCGGGAAGTAGAAGCAAACTTCTCAGCATCTGCAAGTTTCTTTTTCCAAAAGGCTTCAGCCTCCGCTTTACCGGCGGGAATTTCATTTCCATTGGAATACCAATTGGCGAATAAAATCCCTAATACATTCGAGCCATCAGGAGCTTCCCACTTCATTTCTGAATAAGGGGAAGAGAATTCATCACCGTGATGAACCTGATTATTAAACCCTGTCGGTGTCACCCCTCTTCCGAAGGCTGCAACATCTATATGGGCTTGTTGTAATAATTGCGGTGCCTGTCCATAAATGCCGAACGTATCAGGAAAATACCCCAGCGTACCTTCTTGCCCAAGTTTCTTCGTATCTTTCATCCCATAAAGCAAATTCCTTACATTCGCTTCAGAACTTGTAAGAAATGCATCCTGCAAGATATACCATGGACCGATGATCAAACGTCCTTCACGAATATATCGTTTGACTTCTTCTCCTTTATCAGGACGGACCTGCAAATAGTCATCCACCATAATCGTCTGTCCATCCAGGTGAAAACTGTGGAAACCCGGATCTTGTGCCAATTGCTCTAATAAATCATCAAACAGCTTTACTAAGTAATAACGGTGTTCTTCAAGTGACATATACCATTCCCGATCCCAATGAGAATGGGAAATAATATGAGCAGTTTTGTTCTCCATCATGACTCTCCTCCAATCATTTTCACTTGTAATTCTGTATAGCGATTCATCGATACTTTCATCACCCAATAGGCTGGCATGACACCTAAGGCAAAGGGAATTAGCCCAGGCATTTGATAAATCAGGTAACCTACCATCGTTAAGCCGATGGAGAGGATAAGATTCTGTTTGAAGCTGATGATCGTAATAATAAATGGCTGGTACAGGTAACGCCTAAAAGACTGGTCAAAATGAACGTAATAGGGGAATAAATATAGAAATGAAAATACATACAGAATTAGTATGAATAAAATGAGCATCGTGCTGAATAAAGCGATGATACCTTTTAGTTGAGTCACAAGATAAAGATCAACCCATAAGAATAGACCAACACTTGAATAGATCCAGCCCAGACCGTTAACCTTCCAAAAATTCTTTTTGTAATATTGATGGTATTCTTTGAAGAAAGGTTCATCCCGTCCACCTTTCAACCACTTTCTAGTAATGGCAAATAAAGAAACGGTTGCAGGGAAAATCCCAAGGACAACACCCCCAATTACAATATGTAAAATCCAAAAAAGATTAAGCTGAATCGTCTTCCAAATCCAAAGGCTCGCTTCTGTAAATAATCCGCCTAATCGACTAAACATGAAGATCACCCTTTCTGTATTCTGCCAACCACACATAAGCAGCTCCAACCAATTGAGCTTCATCCAGATAGTGACACAAAGAAATGGAAGGACGTACCTTAGCAATAGGCTTTGAATCCACTATCTTGTCCATTCTGGATTCCAGCTCCGCTAAAAAATCAGGCTGTCTGGTAATTCCTCCCCCTACCAAAATCTTCTCAGGATCCAATATGTACTGGATGTTGAAGATTCCGATCGCCAGAGTATAAAAAAAGGAATCTAATGATTTCTGAGCTCCTTCATGGTTCTTCCCGGCTTGTTCAAATACCAGCGGCCCTGTCCATCCATCGTCATAAGGGGCTTGATGCTTCAGCCTTCTTGAAATGGCAGAGGACGAACCCAACTCACTCCATGTCTCATAAACATTTTCATGAATGTCACTTGCTAAAATCGAGTATCCGAATTCGCCGCCATGAAGATTGGCTCCCTTGAAGAGTTTCTTGTTAATGACAAGAGCCCCACCTATTCCCGTACCACATACGATACAGGCGAAAGTTTCACTTTCTCTTGCCGCCCCCTTCCAAAGCTCTGAAAGGGCAGCGCAATTGGCATCATTCTCCATTGCAACCGGCAAACGATATCTCTTTCCGAGCAACTGCTTGACATTATGCTCATGAACAAATGGCACAGCACTATATCCTAAGACATTCCCTGCATCCGTCACACTTCCCGGACTACTAATGGTTATGCCAATCAAGGAATAATTCTTGTTCATGCGCTTATAATACTGATCGATCATGTCACTAAATTCATCGATTGATTGAGGGGTTGATGCTTCTTCTTTCTCAACTAACTGACCTGTAATAGAAACCAGCGCAAGCTTAATGTAGGTGCCGCCTATATCAATGGTTAATATAAACTCCATATCTTATCACCCTAAATCCGGAAGCCGATTTGATTCGGCAAGAGCCTTAAACCAGTCTGCACTTTTTTTCTTATACCTTCTCCCGGTCTTCAAATCCAGTTCAACGAGTCCATACCTATTCTTGTACTCATTTAGCCATGACCAGTTATCAATGAAGGTCCATACATGATACCCATAACAATTTGACCCTTCTTCGATTCCTTTGTGAAGCCACTTTAGATGATTGCTCATAAATTCAATCCGGTAGGAATCCTGAATCATCCCTGTTGAATCTCTAAACCTTGATTCACCCTCCACTCCCATCCCATTCTCCGCTATATACCAGGGGATGTTTCCATATTGGTCTCTTATCTTGAGGGCAATATCATAAATGCCTTTTTCGTATATTTCCCAGCCGCGATATGGATTCATTTTCGCTCCGTCCCATTGATACGGTTCGAAATAGTGATCAAGTGTGTTTGTCGAAGCAGGTGACCCTGCCTGTACCCTTCGTGGTTGATAATAATTAACACCAAGAAAGTCCACGGGGGAATCTTTCAATAGTTGGAAGTCTCCAGGAAAATAACGGACGTTAATGTGTTCATGTTCTATGAAGGACAACAACTCTTCCGGGAACTTACCCTTAACAACCGGATCTAAAAAGCTCCGATTATACAGCACATCGGCCCACATAGCTGCTTCCAAGTCTTTAGGGTTGTCTGAGCGGGGATAACTTGGCGTTAAGTTTAAAATGATACCTATTTTCCCCCGATGGTTCCTGTCCTTAAATGCCCTTACTGCTTTCACGTGGGCCATCAACGTATGATATCCAGCCTGAAATGCTCGATTGAGATCGAACACTCCCGGTAGATGCTTATCATTTAAATAACCCATCTCAATGGGTACAATGGGTTCATTAAACGTGACCCATTCCTCAACAAGATCCCCAAATCGTTCAAATGCCACCTTAGCGTAAAACTCAAACTCATCGACAACTTCCCGATTGTCCCAACCGCCTTTCTCGTACAATCGAAAGGGCATATCGAAATGAAACAAATTAACAATGGGCTTAATACCACTTTCATTAAGCCTCTGAAATACATCCCTATAAAAGGCAACCGCCTCTTCATTTACTTGAGTGCCATCAGGTAATAACCTCGCCCACGATATCGAGGTTCGAAAGGAATTAAAGCCTGTTTGCTTCATCGTGACAATGTCTTCTTTATAGTGAGCATAAAAGCCTGAAGTATCTTCCGGTCCTATCTGCTGAAAGAAACGTTCAGGTTCCTTCTGAAACCAATAATCCCAAACATTTTTAGCCTTTCCTCCACCACTTCCCGCTCCCTCCATCTGGGGTCCCGAAGAAGCCGCTCCCCATAAAAAACCATCAGGAAATTCCATCATTAACACCCTCTCTAGAAATCGCTTACATTTCTTCTTAAAGCCATCATATATAGAAAGAAAAGGAGTTGGAATATGTTCACTCCAACTCCTTTAATAAACGCATGAAAACTTTAAAAATGACACTTTTTGTGGATGGTTCCCTACTCTTTTTACTTAGAGGAAAAGTAAAAGAATGATAAAAAAAACGCAAAGCTCATAAGCTCTGCGCCATTCTTATAACCAATCAAACATGAGAAACAATCAACTCAACCTGTCCCTCAATCTCAAATGTCTCAACATCCGCGGGTATTATGAAATGATCTCCTTTTGTAAGAGAATACTCTTCTCCTTGGACCTTCAGTACACCGGTTCCATCCAGTACACTTGCCAATTGAAATGGCTGGTCTTGCACAAATGCGGCATGTCCATCGACTTGCCATTTGTACACTGTGAAGTATTCTGCTTCTACAAATTTCGTGGACTCGACCCCTTCTCGTTTCTCCACAACCGGTTCAACAGCCGCAGCCTTGTGTGGAATGGTTGTCACTTCAATCGATTTGTCGATATGCAGCTCACGGGTATTCCCTTCCGCATCCTTACGATCATAATCATACACACGATACGTCGTATCCGAACTTTGCTGTGTTTCTAACACCAAAGTTCCTTTGCAAAGCGCATGGATGGTGCCACTTGGAACATAGAAGAAGTCACCAGGCTTAACCGGGATGCGTCGCAGCAGGTCATTCCACTCGCCTTTTTCAATCATCGATACAAACTCTTCCTTCGTTTGAGCTGTATGTCCAAAAATCATCTCGGCATCTTCATCACAATCGATGATGTACCAGCACTCGGTTTTACCCAGTTCACCGTTTTCATGTTCTTTAGCATAGGTATCATCCGGGTGCACCTGCACAGAAAGATCTGCGTTGGCGTCCAATATTTTCGTCAGTAATGGAAACACCGGTGAAGAATGGTTCCCAAATAACTCACGATGCTCCTTCCAAAGCTCGCCAATCGTCTTTCCGGCAAACTCACCGCTGACCACTGTGCTCTGGCCATTCGGGTGGCCTGATATGGCCCAGCATTCACCCGTTATATCGGATGGAATATCGTAGTTGAATTGGTCCTTTAACGTCGTACCTCCCCAGATTCTTTCCTGGAATACGGGTTGTAGAAATAGTGGTTGGTTCATGGTTGCCTCCTAATGTTTACTTTTTGTATGTACTTTTACGATTTCACTAATCTTATCAACGATCTCATTCAGTTGATTCTTTTGAGCTCCACTTAGTTGATGTCTTATCTCATTGATAACCATTTCATCAATCTTTAGGCTCTTTAACTCTTCCCAATTGATTGTCTTATATTATGTAGGTTCTATCAAGTACGAAATAGTGTTCGATCCTCTTTCATTGACTGACAATCGATCACCCGTAGTGGCTTATTCCGGATGACCGCTTCACTCCCACCTTCTTGTCATTATGTTCCCCCATCACTTTCTATCTTATCGACTATCCTAACTTCCAGTTGCCATCTTTAAAAAAAGGCCAAAATCGACATCCGATTTTGGCAGAATTCTATTCTACATAAGTAATTTAATATCCATGAACCTCCAGTTCAAAAATACGTGCAGCTTGATCCCCTGTTTGAGTAGGTTCGTTTATCGATAAACGAACGAAGCGAGCTTCTGTCACGGGTATCGTATGCTCGGTAACAGAGGCCTGATTATCATCCACGCTTACGTTCCCTTCCCACGTATCTCCATCCATACTTGTCTCTATAACAAAGGATTTCGTGTTAAACGCCGGAGATTCTCCTCCTGCTTCAGCATGTTTCACGATGAATTTAGATAAATGATACGTATCTTCTAAATCCACCACCATCCACTGATCCGTACCAAGCGCACACCATTTACTGTTATTCTCCACTACCCCATCAACAGCCTTATCTGCTCCTTCACTTGGAGCACAGGCACCACTTGATTCAGTCGCTTTATTCAAGGCAACATTTTCAATCGCATCCGCGTCTTCAGAGACGAAAATATAAGCTTGTTTCGTCATGACATCTTCGCCCGATGTATTCCTAGCCGTCAACGTAACTGAAAATAACCCCTCCTCGAGATATTGAACAACAGGGTTCTCCTCTGAACTAACCACCGGCTGACCGCCCTCGAACTGCCATTCCCACTCTTCGGTGACTTCTGAAGCTTCACTGTAGAATTGTACTTTATCGCCTGGGCGTATAACCGTTTGATCGACCCGAAAGTCTGCTTCCGGTTTTGGATAGGCTGGCCAGTCCATCGTGACGACACTGCCTTCTCCTCTTACAAGCTCTTTACTGACAGGTACCACCTCATAAGAAGTAGTTTCTTCTTTTCCATTCCTTTTCAAATCATTTAAGGCAAGGACATGGTTTGGAGTTTCTCCTACCCATTCTTTGGAACCATCTGAATGAATTCTGTACACCTCATAATGTTTAACTTTGTCCATTTTATTCCATGATAACCGGACATCCGCATATAAACCATCTACAAAATGTACTTGTGAGATCTCAAGCCCTGATGGTTTTCGAGGCTTATCTTTTCCATCTTTATCATTGTAAATCTTCATTTCTCCAATATGGATTTCATAATCCTCAGGTTTTTTAACATTATCGAAGTGAAGGGATACGGAGGAAAGACGTTTTCCCTTAAATTTTGTGAGATTAAACGTTTGTGTGACCCAATCTCCGCGACTCTTCTTTTTCACTTTTAATAAGGAAGTCTTATCATGATCAAAGCCTAGTTGTACGTCCATCTCTGGTTTCTTTTCATCCGTTTTATACGTAATCGAAAACTTTGTGTCTTTGGTAATTTCCACATCTGTTTCATAAAGAGACAGAGTTGTCTTGCTATTCTCGTCACGTGTGCCTTGAACTTTCAATGAACTTCCACCGTAGTAAGACGTACTCCAATCAAAGGCTGGATCCAATAATTCGCCTTCACCTTCCACTTTCCAACGCCAAGTCGGTAAAATGTCTTGGAGACTTCGGTTATTCCACTCCCGTTCAGATAACTTTTCTCCGTCAATGGCAAAGAATTCCCCACTCCCCGTATTAAAGTTCGTCGTGAATGGTAGCGACTGAATCGTTGTCTTTTCAGAAAAATGACTTGAAATTCCAGGCCAATTCACTTCAGGATCCCCAGTCCAAAACGCTTCTTCTTTTTGATAGAACTCGTTCATCGCACTTGACGATTTAAATGCCCAATCAGGGCGATAAATACCAAGAGATGTCCAAGGAGAACCGTCCTCTCTGAATAGGTTGTCCCAATTGACAGAGGTCTCTGTCCCGTTTGCTTCCACATCTATTCCTGAATACAAATCGTAAGGAGATCGTCCAATTTCCAACGCCTTTTCGTATGAGCGTTCTTGACTTTCACCCTTCCACCAGAAATTCAGGAACATACTGTCGGATACACGTTGGGCCTCATCTTGCAGAAAGTACGTATTTTCATCCGTCAAATAGTTCTGCCAATCTATCTCGCCTGATTTCACCATCGAATCATACCACATAATCTCAAAGCCCTTTGGCTTATGATCCTGAAGATAGATAAGGAACTCTTGCATCTTCTCAGCTCGTTCCCCGTCTCCACCCTCGGTCTCCTGATTAATAAACCAGCCGTCAAACCCATAATATTCTGCCACTTCAAGCAACTTGTCAGCAGCAGGGAACGATCCATCCTCCCGCTGTGTCAACATTTGATCGACCCACTCTTCTTTTCCGCCATACACTTTTGGCGGGAAAAAGACGTTTCCTAAAACCGGTACCCCGTTACGGTGAGAAGCATCGATCACATCAGCACTCGGGGGCACGATGATACCTTCTCCAGAAGAACCTGCCCAGTACACCATCACGTCTACATATTGCCAAAAGGCAAATGTATTCGCATAAAACTCCTCTCCTCCTTGAGAAGGTACTCCACTTGTATGAGGGTTCAAAGCAGATAAAGCTACAACACGTGCAGAATTAGTCCCTTCACTTGACTCTACCCGTTCCGCCAGAGGAACCATGGACCTGTTGTAGGCTGCATCCGGATCCTGGTCAGGCGACCATTCTAGAAGACCTTCCGGATACCAATGAGAAGAAGTGGGACCTTCCGCCAATACTGCCATGGGAAATAGAAACAAAACGAAAAACATGAAACTTCCAACCAGCCTTTTATAACCGTTCTTCATTTCCATTGCTCAACCTCCTATTATGAATGGATCAATCCTTTTATTGCCTCGTTCCAATCCACCCCCTTCATGAATTAGAAACTACTAATCTCCATCTTGTAAACGTTTACAATTATAGAAAAAAGCAGATGAATTAGATTTAATTTAGTCGAGAAGGTAATAGGAATCAATTGATTTGGAGGATGTTGTAAAGTATGAACAGTTAATCTTTAAATATTACAGTCTATTTATATATCAATCTGAGAACGAATTTATGAGAAACTGGAGGAGAAGGTTCATATGATAGGTACTTTGTATGTGGCAGTTTGAAGCTTCCTTCATAAGTATCAATGGGAGGGAACTCCTTATGAATCGGGAATTGATGATTAAACAATCATTGCAAGATTAATAGATGAAGTAAATAAGATTCGGTCCGAAAATCAAGTATTAAGAAAAATTAAATTTAAAACTATCAAAATGGGAAAATACCTTTTCAAACTCATATCCTAGATTCAACAATTTCATTGTTCAAAAAAGGAAGCACGAGAACCCCCGGTGCTTCCTTATCCCTACCCATATACATATACAACGGTATTTTCTGATTCGAGTGATATTCCACGCCAGCCGGCTTTTAATAATTCCTGTTGTTTCGAGACATCAGCCATCGGTACTTTCTCCATGTTGTACATCTCTCTTTCATCTTTGCCGTCGAGTCGTTTGACGAAGATGTAGCGCAGTTGATGGTCATATTTATGTTTCAGGGCAGCGATGTGCATGCCCTGTTTGAATTTGTCTTTCATACTCGGGATATTGAAGGGAGCGACGGTGCAGGCTACATAGGTGAAGGTCCGGTCCAGGTTCTTCAATTCATCCATGATCAGGTATGCCAGTGTCTGTTGGAGGCGGTTTCCTCTGTACACTGGATGGACATTCGATATTTCCTGGTAGATGACCTGTGGAAGCTCATCTGTGGACAACCCGATATCAAGGCCAAGATGCTCCCCATCTATGGGAGGGATCAACAAAGCGCGGAAGGCGATGAGTCTATTCCCCGTGAAGGCTCCGATCATCAGCCCATTCCCCCCCAAGATATAAATGAATTCCTCCTGACTGAGGGGCTGCAGAGTCGATTTTTCATTGAGCTCATCCACCACTGTCTCCTGCAGATCGAGTATTTGCCGTAAATGCTCCATCTCCAACAAACGTACTGAATACGGTTCGTTCGTCTTTTCCAAAACGCCTTCTAATAGTTGCTCCATGCTTTACATCTCCTTACTCTATGTCACTTGTATACTTGGTCAATTCATTCAATATCCCTTTATCCACCTTCACCCCAAGGCCCGCTTTTTCGTTCAGGCGGATAAATGGAATATCATATTGGAGATCCCCGATATCCTTGGAAAACTTAATCGGGCCAGTCAATTCTACACTCGTGATCGCTTTTTTGGAAAACGCGACGTGGAATCCAGCCGCTGACGCGATAGATGATTCCACCATCGATCCGACTTGGCATTCCATACCCGCCATCTCAGCCATATGAGTGAGCTTGACTGCAGGATAGATTCCTCCGCATTTCATCAATTTAATATTCACTTTATCCGCTGCCTGCTTTTGGATGATATCACGCATCTCACGTGTTCCCTTTAAGCCTTCGTCGATCATTAGCGGGAGAGTGGTCATCGATTTAATCCTGACCATGCCGTCGATGTCATCGGCTGCTACAGGCTGCTCGAGCCAATCGATGCCCAGTTCTTCGAGGAAGCGAATGACCTTTAAAGTCCTGCTGCTGTTCATCCATCCCTGGTTGACGTCTACCCGGATCGGCACATCGCGGCCCACTCGTTCCCGGACCGCCCTGATCCGCTCAATATCCTGGTCGATAGCTGTCCCGACCTTCATCTTAAGAGATGCGAAACCTGCTTCTATCATCCTGGCCGCTTCCTCTGCCATTTGCGCAGGCTCTGTTATGCTTAACACGTGGGTCAAGGGAAACGCTTCATGATAGCGTCCGCCCAACAGCTGATAAACCGGCTGGTCCAATGCTTTTCCCATAATGTCGTAGCAGGCGATATCGATGGCCGCCTTAGCAGCAGGGGCGTTGTAGATCGCTTGATCCATCAGTTCATGGATCTTCTCGATCTGAAAAGGGTCTCGGCCGATCAATGCCGGGGCTAGCGAATATTTGAGCACCTGGAAGGTACTTTCCCATGTCTCCCCGGTCACATGCTCATCAGCAACGGATTCGCCATACCCGATGATCCCCTCATCCGTCTCCATCTCGACGATAATGGAAGGCATGTCATCGTACGTATGATAACTGATAATAAAAGGCTCTTTAAGCGGCAGTCTTATGGCATACAAATTGATTTTCTTTACGATCATATCAAACTCACTCCTATTCTTCTAACATCTTTTCGCTGGGCTTGGTATAATGTCGTTATATAGTCGTTATTAAGGAAAGGAGAACCTATGAAAACGAAAATCGCCCTGATCGGTTCAAAGGATTTCACCCATCATGTAGTAACAGCCATTGCGCCTGATCTTCCCACCATTGACATTATTCCCTACATCTACACAGATCCCACTGAAGCAAGCAAGCTGCTGACAGCGATCACTCCATGCGATGCGCTATTATTTTCCGGGGCGCTGCCATACTTTTTTTCAAAAGAGGCATGGAGCTCCATCACCATTCCTGTTCTTTACCTTGAGCAGGATGAAACAGCACTGGTCACCTCTTTACTATATATCCTGCTCCATCACGGGATACAGCCCCAGAGGGTATCGATTGATCTGATGGATACCTCCATCATCGATCATGTTGCATCGGACCTGCATCTCAAGAATCCGCCCCGCCATGTGAAGGACTGCAGGGAACGCCTGCCCCACCACTTCGACATGAGAGAATTCACGGAATTTCACAGGCATCTATATGAATCAGGAGAGACGGAGCTTGCCTTGACGAGCATCCATGCGGTGTATGATCAGCTGATTCAATTGGACATTCCCTGCATGAGAATGATTGATCCAACAAAGTCGCTTATACGTACGATTCATGAAGCAGTTTCCCAAGCCGAGCTGTCTAAACGAAAAGCAGCCACGATCGCAGCTGCCACTATTTCCTTACATGATGAAAGAAACAACCTTCCTCTTGAAGTCCTGGCCCACCTGATGAAAGGGAATCTCCAGAGCGAGGAAGATTCCTATATAATCTACAGCAATAGAGGAAGCATCGAGGCTTTCCTGGGAACCGATGAGTTCACCACTTTGTTCGAGCGTGAATACAGCATTCACATCGGATTCGGCTATGGAGACACCGCACAACAGGCAAGGGCAAACGCAGAGGCAGCCCTCTCATTTGCAGAACAGAACAAGACCGAAAACTGCGCTTTTATCTTAAATGAAGAAAAAGAACTGTCCGGTCCTTACCCTGCACAAACGAGCAAGCAACAATTAAGGAATAATCATCCCAACTCGCTGACACTGGCGAAACAATTGAAAATGAGCCCTGCCAATTTGTCCAAGCTCATTCAATTCCAACAATCCCGTTCCTCCCGGGAGTTCACGGCTGCAGAGCTGTCGGATTACCTTCAAATCACCCGGCGCTCATCGGAACGGATCTTGAAGAAACTGGTCGACAACGGGTCAGCCAAGATCACTGGAGAAGAAATGACCTATTCCCAAGGAAGGCCCCGAGCCATCTATGAACTGACCTTCCCCATCTATTGAGCACATCAGGAGGAAATCGTCGCATCCTCCTGTTCCGCTGCCTTCATTTCCGTCTCACTCAGCTTTTCAATGGTGAAACCGGTGAATGCATAGATGATGGAAATGACCGGCACAACGAAATTCAGTACCGCATAAGGGGCGTACTCAAATGCATGAACACCGAGAGTCCCTAATATGAACACCCCGCACGTATTCCATGGGATGAAAACCGACGTCAGAGTCCCACCATCTTCCAGGGCTCGGGACAGATTCTTTGAATGCAGTCCTTTTTCTTTATAAGCATTGGCATACATCCGGGAAGGAACGACAACCGAAATATACTGTTCTGAACAGGAAGCATTGGTGGCAAAGCACGAAACGACAGTGGACGCCACAAGACCCTTCGCTGTTTTGGTCACCTTCAGGATCTGATTGACTATCGCCGACAGCATACCCGTATGCTCGAGGATCCCCCCGAAGGTCATGGCAACGATCGTCATGGATACTGTGTACATCATCGAATCAAGACCGCCCCGGGAAAATAAATCATCGACCATCGTATTCCCCGTTTCAATCACATATCCACTTTGCAGGGCTGATACAGCATCTGCAAACGAATCACCCTGAATAAACACCTGTGCTCCGACCCCCAGGACGATCCCCACTATCAGGGCCGGGATGGCCGGAACCTTTCGCGCTACGAGCACAATGACAAGAAGTGGCACAATCAAAAGGAAAGGTGACACGACAAAACTGTCCTGCAGAACGCCGATCGTATTCTCGATTTCTGCCGTATCGACCCCGTTCTTTCCAAAATTCCTACCGAGATAGGCATATACTAGAAGCGCGATGACAAATCCAGGAATGGTCGTATATAGCATATGGCGGATATGTACAAACAAATTGGTGTTGGTCAGTCCCGAAGCAAGATTCGTCGTATCCGACAACGGCGACATTTTATCACCAAAGTAAGCCCCTGAGATAATGGCACCGGCTATCATCGGAGCGGGAATCCCCATACTCATCCCGATTCCCATGCCGGCCACCCCGATCGTCCCCATCGTCGACCACGAGCTCCCGATGGCAAGGGAGACAATCGCACAGATCACCGCAATGGACAGCAGAAAAAGGGACGGCGTGATCATTTTCAACCCGTAATATATCATTGTCGCCACAACGCCCCCTCCAATCCAGGCACCAATCGTCAATCCGACCAGCATGATGATGACAACAGCCGGAAGAGCTAGGCGAATCCCCTTATACATCGCCTCCTCAATCTCTTTCCACTTGAACCCGGCAAACCAGGCAACAAGCGCTGCCGTGGTCGTCCCAATGATGAGCGGAATGTGCGGCCCCTGCTCCAACACCACGATCGTGATGGCCATGACCGTAATCATGACGAGCAGCGGAATAATTGCCAACCCAAAAGACATTTCCTTTTTCTTCATCCAAATTCCCCCTTGTAATCCCCTTTGTTTTTAGACAATTTTAAATTGTCGCTAAATAGACGTTATATAAGTACTATAATGGGAGAGTGGGAAGTCGTCAATCGGATATTGGTAGGGTTTAAACGGGAAGCAATTAGAACGGTTTCGGGGGAGCCTACTGATTTCAGGTTTGATTCTACCATCGACTGCCGCCCCATTTTGTCCACACCTCTACCTTATGTCTATTTGTTAGACGTTGGAAAATTCTTGTTGGACTTAAATTGTCCATTTTTCTTTTTAAAATGTACTCACTACTTATTTAAACATGTGTTTAATTGGTCTAAGAATAATGATCACCACACTTAGAGCATTTAATCAAACGTTTGTTTAGAAAAAGAGGTTGCTAGTTTCAATGAGCACTAAAATGCCAATCAAACCTGGGGAATCAAGACTTAGCAAACACCTATGGGAGATACTTTGTTGAGAGGAAAGGTCAATTTAATAAGACCTATGTGTAAAAATAAAAAAAGCAAGAGATCCTATCTCTCGCTTCCAAAGATCAATTCGCTTTTTCACCTGTCTGATTGTCCACAGCACTACCTGAAACCTTATCAGGAACCACAATCGGATCTATCTCATCAACCTTCGAAATTTCCTCTTCGATGGTTACCAGTGTTTTCAATTGCTTTTCATCGTCATCCACCGTCAATTCAAGATCGGCTTCAGTGAAGGACTCCAATAGGAGAAAGTCCTCTTGTGCGATGTGAACGGTATAGGAGAACTTTTTGTTCTTCAGATTTTTCCCGAAATTAGATTTATAAAATGCCGGCATGGACATATCCCAGATCTGTTTCGACAACTCTTGGTAGGTATCGCCTGATCCTGTTAGTGTCAGTATGTACTTTCCTTCCTTTACTTCCATTTCCAAATCATCTGCATGGGTTTGAAGCCACTCCAGTCTCTTTGTTAGGCTCAGTTGCTTTATAGCATCATCCAATGAGGGGTGAAACCCTGTTTCCTTCCCTTCGACCCAATAGTCAATAACAGTATCCCTTTGGTACACATCGCCATCTACAAAATAAAGCTCTCCCTCTACTTTTACATTATCTATCCCTGTCTTAGCATTGAGGACCATTCCTTGTGGTTCCTTCACATAATCCATCGTGATTTCAGCCGTTTGCTTAAAAGGTGATGAATAAACAGCTTCTTGATTTATTTTTATATTGGAGCGATAGCTATTGATGTTTTCCGCAGTTTGAATCGACGCTTCCAATACCTCTTCCTGCGTATCAGGTTTGTCGTCTGAACATGCTGTCAATGTGAAAGCTAGAGCGATACATCCAAATAATACTAATAACTTCTTCATGATTCCCCCTCTATATAACTTTTGGCATAGTTTAAGGGTACTTTGTTATAGATTAGTAATCAATTAGAATCGATATGTGGTAAAATCAATCGCCTGTAATCACTCTATTTTTCCCTTATTATGAAAGGAGGAGCGCAAGAACAGTTCCAGCGCTTCTCATTGTAAAAAACAATCATTGCGACAATGAATAAACTAATCCTTTTCCCCTTGGATTTGAAGATCGATGTACTGCTTAATCTCTTCAATCTTTTGGTTAGTCACTTGTGTAATTTCATGCGACTTTTTGTTTAATTCTTTCTGATAATCTTGATTTAATTTATCTTTTAAATATTGGTTCGTTTCATCCCTTAATCGCTGTATTTCATTTTGTGTGAGGTGTTGAACATCATTCTTAATTTTTTCATCACGTTCTGAAAAGTATGATTCAATTTCACTTCCGTACTCTTGTTTGACTGCATCTGCTGCATCATTCACATGATATACAAGAGCACCTGCTGCACCACCAACTATAAAGGTTAATATGAGTGTCATACCAACTACTTTAGTAAAGATTCTTTTCACCTCTATCACCCCTGGATATAATATTCCTCTCTATTCATCTTATTATTTAAAAGGAACTTTTATACTGGATATATAGATGATATAAATGAACCAACCCTGATTATACTTTTAGTAATCACTAATAAATTTCTCTGAACGAATAAAAGCTTATGGACATTTTAACGTGTCCATAAGCTTTTTATTTCCTGCGACTTATGATGTTTTGAAGAGCTTGATTCTCACAAGATTCATTATAATCGGATATTCTTCTATTTAAGAAGAACGCATCGATCCATGACCATACGACAGAACCACATAAAAGAAAGATGAATAACCCTAATAGAAATTGAATGAAGCCGTAATAGAATTCTACGGTCGATAGGATAATTATAATAGCAATAATAGGAACCATACTCGTAAGGAGCATGATGGAAGCATACCGATAATTCTCAGTATAAAAACGGTGGGCACCAAAGAAACTTAATCCGGCCCATAATCCCCAAGCAGCTTCTTTATTTTTCCTCTTTTTTAACATTTCTGATTCAAGGATGGCTAATTCTTCTATTGTGAGATCAAATTTTGAGACAGAATCCATTCAAATTCACCACATTTATATTAGTTTGCTATCCTTGAATTGTTTTTAGCATTGTTTAAGAGACGCATTTCAGAAAGAATATCATTTTCAATTCTTTCGTTTGTATCCTTGATCATTCCATTCAGTAAAAATAGATCAATGAAACTCCAGATACCTAAACCACCAAACGTTAAAAGCATCGCAACGGCTGTGCCCGTTTTACCTAAATAAAAGCGATGACCTCCAAAGCTAGTTGTAAAAAACCAAAGTAACCAAGTGGTACCCGCAGACTTCTGCTTTTTACTCATTTCAGAATTGAGTAATTGTAATTCTTCTGATGTGAGACCTTGCTTTTGAATAAGTGACATATCGATTCCCCCATACTTTCTAAAATTCTTTATAGTAGTTATAAAGACTTATAGCACTTCAAAATTATACCACCAATAATGGTATAATTGTGATATTTTTACTATATTTATGTAAAAATAGTAGTTTTTATAAGAACAATAAAGAAGTTATAGATGATGCTTGAGGTTTAAGTAGCTCTTTAAAACATATTCCTTTTCTTCCAATCTTCATAAAAGTTCTGTAAAACTGAGTTTATTTCATTCAGAGTAAGTAAAATTAAAAAAAGCATCATAAATGTGACCATTTCACCTGTAAAAAATGACAGTACAGCAATTATAACTATCCAAGCCCAGAAATATTTTTTATTCATTTTTCCCTCCATATACTACTTAAATATAATTAATTTATGATGACTGAATTTTGTTGTTATCTAATATTTGATACTTTCCTTGATCCCTTTCCACTGTAAATTCACATACACCTTTTAATAATTTAGTTGCAAATTATATTTATTCAATTATAATTCTTTATGGTAATATTTTATATTTTTGTAATATATTAATACTATGAATATACACCTATTCGGTTAGAAAGGATAGTTAATGAGAAAGCTTTTAATGATAGTACTAGTTTTATTGATGGGATGTACTGATAAAAATACACATTTAGATTTAACGGATATTGAATGTAAGACAAATTGGGCACTATGCTCAGTTTTTTCAGATAAGTCTTACCAGTATAGCTTTGAGAAAAAGATAAAAATAGCTATTGTAGACAGTGGTATTAACGGAGACCACCCTGAATTAACAGGTTTAATAAGGAAATCATATAACGCAATTAATCCCGGTCAAAAAATACTAGATTCTTATGGTCATGGAACAGCTATCGCAGGGATGATTTCAGCAAAACCAAATGAATATATTATTCAAGGAATTAGTCAATCAGTCTATCTATATGATGTGAAAGTTCTGAACGATAAAGGGGGTGGTGAAATCGAGGATGTTGTCGATGGGATTGAATGGAGCATCAATAATAATGTGGACATTATCAATCTCAGCTTTGGATTTCAAAAAGACAATCAGGCTCTAAGAGAAGCTATCCTTAAGGCAACTACTCATGGGATCATCATTGTCGCTGCGGCTGGAAATAACCTGGGATTATATACAGATTATCCTGCTAAGTACGAGGAAGTCATTTCAATTTCGTCAATCAGTGAAAATTTGAAGGTTGATCCATTTGCCGGTAAAGGTAAAGTGGATTATGTAGCACCTGGTGTAAAAATTCCTATCCTGACAAATGGTGAAGATAAAGTTCGCTATGTTAATGGTACTTCGTTTTCTACAGCAATTGCCACAGGAATTATAGCCAATATTCTAGAACAATCTGAAAAACCCCTAAGTTTGACTGACATAAAAGAAAAATTAAATAAAACATCTATCGACTTAGGTGAAAAAGGCAAAGATACGACATATGGTAATGGGTTAATCCAGTTACCCAATAACAACTGAAAAAGAACGAGGGGAAATGAAAGTGAAAAAATTACTTTTTAGTATTATAGTTTCGGTATATATGTTTGCTTACTTAGTTCCTACATATGCAGATGCAACTAGTGTAGAAGAACTATATAGTGAACGTGAAAAATCTATTCCTACATTGACTTATATCCCAGAAGAAGATCTAACAACAGTTGATATTGAAAGTGTGGAAGAGCAAACAAATAATATGATTGGAGAAGACATTGAAGATAATATTGAGATTCAAAGTGAGGTAGTTGATGATTCAGCTGTTATTGAAACTAAAATTGAATCTGAAGATGTTAGTATTGATAGTTCTTTAGAGCTTGATCTTGAAACAAGTGAAATGACAGTTGACACTGAGCTTGAAAATGAAGATGGTGAAGTAATTTCTAAATCATTTGATATAACTGTTACTGAAGTCGACGGAGAGGATTTCACTGCAGTTTTAACGGATACAGAAACTGGGGAAATCTATGAAGTCAACACGGCAGAAGTATCCGCTTCATGGTATCCTCTAGTAGTTATTGCTATTTCTGTAGCTCGTTATGGCATTACATATGCAATCAAAAAATATGGAAAAAGTGCAGTGACAAAAGCTACTAGTAAATATGGAAAAAAAGCTACAGCACAATCTTTAAAGAAGGTACAATTTGCTTCTAAATCTAAGTTTGATAGTCATTGGAGAGATCACAAAAACGAGTTCCCTGGATACACTCAATCAAAGTACTTAACTAGAGCTCAAGCTTTAGCAGGAACTACAGGGAAACATATTCTTACCAAAAAACGTGCAAATGGAGATATATTAAAATACAATAAAGATACTAACGAGTTACTTGTTCTTGACAAGAATGATGTAATTAAAACTCTCTTCAAGCCTAAACACCCTAGTAAATCAAAAGGTTATGATTATTTTAAAAGACAATAACAATGAGGTGATTTAATGAACTATACTTGTCCTGTATGCGGTTTTGATAAGTTAGACGAACCTGCATATGATGAATATAATGATCCTTCATTTGAAATTTGCCCTTGTTGTCGATTCCAATTTGGGGACGACGATGACGTAGAAGTTAATGAAGGAGTTTTTATGCAAAGAGAAGAAGCTCACACTATTTATAGAGAGAAATGGATAAAAAACGGAGCTGAGATATTTGACCCTGAATGTTATCCACAAGAGTTTCTTTCAGATGGTAAAGTAACGAAAGAACATCTTGTTGAACAACTTAAAAATATAAACGTATTTCTATAAAAAGAAATTCATTTATGGATAAGAAGATTATGATACCCCCCTTCGGATGGGAGAAAACATAAAGTAACATAGCTTTTGGAGGTGTAATTAGCATACTAATTTGCACCTCCTTTTTGAATTGTATTCGCTTGTAAGCTACATTGAGTATTTTAACATGCGAATTAGTACGTGTTTTAACACCCCTTTTAGCAATAAAGGACCGCTTTGCAAAAGAGGACTCCCAAAACGATTCATACGCAGGACAGTAATTCGGTTCAGATTAAGTTGAAGTAAGGCATGAGAGGCCGGGGCAGACAGCCTCTTTATTGTGAGTATTATTAGCTGACTTCTTACCCGTTTACAAAGATACTGAAGCTTGTGATTCAGCCTGACACTTCTATCTACTTTCTTTAACCTGCCATCTCTTTAAACGTTTCTTGTGCATTCTATCGTTCAAGGAGATGCAGAAATCTGCTTGTGGCTTTCGAAACACCTTATGAACCACCACATCGTTCTTCACATATGCGGTATGTTCCATTTTCATCTCCTTCTTCACCCCTTAGGACACAGGAGGAGTACTGCATAAATCCTTTATTCCATATATTGATGAAACCTATCTAGAAGAAATGATGAAAAAATTCAATAAAAGGGAAATATCAAGTATCAATTCTCATCCTTCTCCTCAACAAAGTATCCCTTTCCAGTGATCGGGGTTTAGACACGATGCCTGACAGTTATGGGGATTTGGTAGAGGTTCCTGGTCACGGTATGGTGGTAGTTCACGGTTTTGACATTCTCGCTTTTGAACCTCCTATACATCTTTCTGTTAAAATATAGATATACGGAACTTCCTGGAGGTGGACATATGGATTACTCAGTCATCGGAAAGAAGATAAGAGAATTGAGAAAGGCTGTCGGGATTACCCAAGGGGAGTTGGCAGAAGAGATCTGTACTCAGGCGCTGATCAGCCGAATTGAAAATGGGGATATCTATCCCAGCGCCACGGCTTTATACCAAATCTCGGTAAAGCTTGGCGTCGACGTAAACTATTTCTTTGAAATCGGGACAACTCCACGGCTCGATTACATAATAGAAGTGGAAAAGCAATTGAGGTACTTAAGGGTTTATCGGAAATACGAGGAAATGATGGAACTGGTCAAGAACGAGGAAAAGAATCCACTATTCTATAAGGACAATGAACTCCTTCAACTTCTTTGCTGGCACAAAGGGATTTATCAATTCGAAGTGAAACAGGATGCCGAAACGGCCTTTTCCCTCTTACATAAAGCATTTCACCTCACCGCTCATCAGAAAAAGGCGATGTCTGAGAGGGAAATGGAGATCCTGGCCAGCAACGGCGCCATTCATTACAATAAACATCAATATGACGAATCCCTGCATTATTTTAAGAGAGTCGAAACGGCCATGAATACAACCGGACAACTACAAGATAAAAGTATTAAAACCAAATTATTTTATAATATCGCCAGAGTCCTGACACGCCTAGGAGAACTGGAAGAATCATCGGAATACTGTCATAAAGCTATCAGATGGTGCTTTGATGAGGAACTGCTTTGGGGACTTGGTGAGCTTCACTATCAAATTGGCTACAATTATGAGCTAAAGAATCAATACGAAGAAGCCCTTCCTTACTTCAAACGTGCTTTGCAAATGTTTGAGCTCCGAAATGATGAGCCTTATGTGGCATTTCTTGCACCGAAGATTGAGGAGATTTCGCAACTATCGGGACATGGGACAGGTCCTTTGTCTCATCAAGTAAATACGGTGGAACGTTAATTCCACCGTCTCTTTATAATGTGTGACAGTGTACCTGTCCCCGTGACCCATACCAACTCCTCGTCCACACTCTCCTGAACTTCTTCTGATTCGCTTGAATTTCTTACGTCCTCGCATCCTTCACGCTTGTAAGGGTAATGTTCTTATACCATAAAAGAGGAACAATATTCCCCACAATCTCTAATTTCCCGATTTGATCCACTATCTGACATCCTGATTTCATCCTTTCATCCGCCCTTCCCGTTCATTCATATTTTAAATAGGCAGGGAAAGAAAAAAGGACACCTGTGAAAGAATCTTTTCACTGGTCTCCTTTTAAGTGGTGGCGGAAGCAGAGGAGAAGTTCTGTTGCATCCATATTCACCTTTTGGAAAAAGAAGCAAGAGAACCGTCCCATGTTACTCCTTGTCCAAATACCCCTTCTTCAATTCGCGAACTATATTTAAATAATTGTCATTGCCAAGAAATCCATAGATGAACTCCGCGTTTCTATAAGCTTCTTTTATGCTCGAACAGTCTCCATTCATCTTTTCATAACATTGCCCCTGGTAATAATAAAAATTCCCAAGCATCGAGATATTCTCATTTTCTTTGGACTCTTTTATTCCCTGAACGACCGTTTCCAATGCCTCCTGATATTTCTTCAAGTCATACAGGGTCTTTGCCTTGTTATATAAGATTCGCAGCCTGTAGATTTCCGGCTGACGGAGCAAGGAAGGGGTAACCTCTTTAAATTGACTCTTCAAGGCTTTGTTATAGTACATGAGTGACGCTGTAAGGTTATCGTTCTCTCCATGGATAAGGGCTAAAGAGTTTAGGATTTTGAAATGAAGAAAACCCTTTTGATTGATCAAAAAATATTCTTCTTTAAGTAAATCCTTTAAGAGCGACACAGTCATCTGGTAATTCTCTCTCTTTAGACGGTAAGAACTGACGACATTCATCCATCTTAAATATTGCTCGAACCAAGTACGGTTGTTTGTTTCCATTGTCCGTAGTTCTTTTTGTGTCAATTGGTGAACATCATTGAATCGCTGCTTAATAGATAAGTTTTCAATAAAAGAAACGGTTCTGTTTATGTATTCTACATTATCATCCAATAAATACTGCAAGAAATAACTGATTGGTTTATTTAACTTCAAAGAGATAAAAAAGATTGTTTCAAGAGTAGGTTTGGTCTGCCCTCTCTCGATCAAACTTAAAGCTGACTGTGTACACACATCTTGCGCCAAGTCCTTCTGAGTCATGGAATTTTGCTTTCTTAGACGGATGATTTCCTTACCCAAATCCACTATACCCATATTACCCCCATCTTTCTAGTCAAAATATCATCTAGGTAAAGTATGACTTATATACCTTAAATTGTCATCTGTAAATATGAATCTACTTATATTTTGTTTATTTTCAAAAAATTTAATTGTATAGTTGGGTTGCAGTACAGAATACTACATAAAACAAATTCTAGGAGGAATAACCATGACAGCTTCAGCTTTGTTATTGACTATTGGATTAAGCATCGGCGGGGGAGCGGATAATGCCAACATTGCCGACCGATTAAAGGATATCATTCCCGTTGATATTGAGAATGATTTGCCACACGAATTCAGTGTAAAAGTGGATAAATAAAATGGAACTTCGCCACAAGATACCCGGACCGTCCTTGATCTTCAAGCCCAAATCCGAATCAGGGAAAATCGCTGATAAACCGACATTATGGAGACCTGCTACACTATCATTGATCATTCTTCTGGCTGCTCTTGCAATAGGTGTATTGCTGACGGATACCAGCAAGTTATCCTTTACCGAGGAAAATCTGAATAGTGCAGAAAGAGTGCAGGCATTTATAATAGGAGCAGTCGCCGTAATCGCCCTCTTCTTCATCTCCCAATCTATACTTGCTTTATACTTGTACCTAACCGTCAAGATGTTCAGGCATTTCAGCTCGTATCGAGAATTACTGTCTTTAGCATTCTTCGTTTCCATACCGGTTTCTCTCGCAGAATTATTGAAGGAATCCAGTCCTTTATTCACTGCCAAGGAAAATATCACAGCACTGTCCTCATATATGGGAGGATCCCCTATATTGCAAGGGGCCATTGCACCAATGGAAATATTCAATATATGGAGTTTGGTCATTCTCACCATCGGTCTCCGTCAACTGACCAAACTAAAGACCTTTAAAGTCTTATTCATTGTTGCCGGCCTTGTGATATGGGACTCACTAACAAGTATGGGGACCGCTTATATCACCGATTTATTCAGTGAACCGAAATAAAATGAGGGGAAATTATGAAAAGAAATATACTTGTACGCCAACATGATAGCAATGATTGTGCTCCTGCATGTTTAGCCATGGTTTCTTCCCATTACGGTAAAAAAATGGAGCTTTACAAATTCAGAAATAAAATGCAAACGCAGCGTAAAGGAACCATCCTGAGCGATCTCGTAAAGACCGCCAATGAAATAGGCTTTATCAGTAAACCTATAAGGGTGGATAAAGAAGGATTTCAAAGTAGATTCACCCTTCCTTCCATAGCCCAAGTCATTCTGGAAAATGGTCAAAGCCACTTTGTTGTCATCAGGGAAATCTACAAAAACAAAGTAGTATTATTAGACCCCGGCCAAGGGAAGCGTGTAGAAAGCATTGATTCGTTTTTTAAATACTTTACGGGACTGATGGTGCTCCTTACCCCAAACAACAATGTTTTTGTGAAGAAAAATGATGAGGTGGCAAACAAGAAAGTATTCCAGCGGTTTCTCACTCTGTTAACCCCTCACAAATGGCTGTTAGGGATGATCATTTTAGCATCCATTACGTTGACAGTGACGGGGATTGTCGGTTCATTTTTCAATCAAGTGATCTTTGACCAGGTCATTCCCAATAACTTAGAGACGCAGCTCCTGGTCTTCACCCTGTTATTCCTGGGAGTTTCCTTGGTCCAGGTAGTGATTGGTTTCATCAGGGCTCAGTTGGCCATTCATGTATCTCAGAAAATGGATATCTCTCTAGTATTAAATTATTTCAAGCATATTTTCAATTTACCTATAAGCTTCTTCTCCACCAAGAAAACAGGTGATATCCTGACCCGTTTCGGTGACAGCTTTGTCATTAAAAATGTACTGACCAATTTAGTACTGACCGTCTTTCTGGACTTGATCCTGGCTCTGGGGACCGGTATCATCCTGTTTAACATATCCCGAGAACTGTTTATGATCATCGCCGTTATAACCATCATTCACATCATCATCGTTTATTCCTTTAAGGAGCCTTTCAAGAAGTATAACTTAAAGAAAATGGAGCAGGACTCAAGGTTGAATTCTACAATAGTCGAAAGCTTGAATGCCATTAACTTTGTAAAATCTTCGAATCATGAGAAATCCATCATGGATCGAGTCGAAAAACATTTCATAAAGTCTCTTAAGATTGATTTCAGAATGCAGCATTTAGCGAATCTTCACGACAGCATTTCTTCCACTTTGATGACGATCGGAAGCCTCGCTCTTATCTCTTACGGTGCATTGATGGTGATGAATGAAACCATGTCCATTGGTGTTCTGCTTACATTCAGTGTCCTATCCTCATTCTTCATGGATCCGATAAACCGATTGGTGAATATGCAGTTGGAGATTCAGGAAGCGGACATCTCCATGAAACGTCTGTCAGAGATTCTTGATATTAAAGAAGAGCCCTTGGAAGATGACAAAAAGATCGAATTTAAATCCATTCAGCATTCAGTTACATTCGAAGACTTGAGTTTCGGCTACCGTACAGGGAAAAATACGTTGAAAGATATCAATATCTCCATCAATAAAGGGGAGCGCACAGCTATAGTAGGAACTTCGGGATCTGGAAAGTCCACTCTAGCCAAGCTTCTAGTTGGCCTTCACTCCATAAATGAAGGAAGAATATTAATTGATGATGTAAATACCCAAGACTACACATTAACTTCTTTACGTAAACGAATAGGCTATTGCCAACAGGATGTCCAGCTGCTTCCCGGGACAGTCTTTGAAAACCTGACCCTTGGGCAGGAACACCACGAAATTAAAGATATTCAAGAAGTTCTCGGCAAGATTGGCTGCTCAGGATTTATCCATACGCTGGATGACGGGTATGAGACCCATATTGAAGAATCAGGCGTTGGGCTTTCCGGAGGGGAGAAGCAAATCATCAATCTTACCCGCTGTTTATTAAAGAACCCTGAACTCATTGTACTCGATGAAGCCACAAGCAATATGGATTCCATGAGAGAAAAAGAAGTTTTCGAACAACTATATACCAACTTCCCGAATAAAACGATGCTGATCATCGCTCATAAATTAAGTCTGATAAAAAATTGTGACAAGATCATTGTAGTCGAGGATGGGCAAGTCCTTGAAACAGGGACCCACCAATCGTTAATGGAAACCAAGGGGGAGTACTATCATCTTTGGAACGCACAACATAGCGAGATTCACTCTGGCAGCCAGGTGAAGGAACTTTCAGAGGCCGATACATGTAACGACTACGACGAAGACGACGATGTTTTTCAATACTGATAAGGAGTGAGGTATCTTGGTTATGGATGTAAAGGAAAATAAAACTTTAAAGCTGAGCAATGTTGTCTTACATAAAGTGAACGTCGAAGAACTAAAGAAGGTGTCAGCTGAGAAGATCGTGAAATTATTGAACGCACAGTTACTATCTAAAGGAGCCGCTCCCAAAGGTCCCTTGATCAATCATACTTACTTAAGGAATGGGGAAAATCAAGTCAGTTTCATGATGCAGGCGAGTAAACCGGTAGAAGTCAAATTCCCCTATGGATTCAGTGACTCTCTCAAAATTGAGAATTGTTTATATACCAGATTCCAAGGAAAAGAATACGATATCGATTATGCCTATCAGAAAATGAATCTTTATGCATATGAAAATGATATTTCATTAAAGAAAGAGAGTTATAGTATTTTCCTCTCCAATGAGCCTGAAAGCGATAAGGTCGTGATTGATATATTTATGCCCATGAAGTAAGTGAGTTGAATACTTCTCAAAGTGATAGGGAGGGGTAGGTGAAATGGGTATAAAGGGAGCGAAAAAAATGGAAGCTATTTTAGAAAATGAGTTATTATTACCGAATCATTATGTAGATGTTACTGATCAGGAAATGGAGTATGTTGATGGTGGTGTCGCAATCGCCACTATCCTCGGTATCGTCACTGCTGTCATTGCAGCATCCGGTGCAACATATGGAGCTGGTAGAGTAGCAGGTGAAAGAGCCTATTACGCAGGACTGCGAAATAGTACGTATCAGAAATGGAAATGGCAAATCCGTGCCGCGGCTGTGGGAGTTGGCGGCGTAGCAGGTGGTATCTTCATGCTTGGATTTGAAAACAAATTCTATTCCATGATTTAATTACGTCTTTCACCATACTTAGTTTAACTTATTATATCAAATAATATATAAAAAAACACCCATTTCGCCTGTCCTCCCTATCACTTTGAGAAACAAACTTGAGTAAGGATGAAATTAAATGAAATCTTATCACATTAATGAGATCACTGATAGTCAAATCATGTACAATCATAAACCCTTTATGCTCATCCTCACCCTTCTGGGATCCGTGATCTTTTCACTCATACTATTGGGATCTTTATCAATATATGCAAGTAGTTCTTCTGTATTCACCTCATCAGGTGAGTTGCATTCACTGAATAAAACAGAAATTGTCGCTGCTGAAGCCGGCTTCATTACCCCCTCCCTCTCACCATTAGAGAACCGTGTAGAGAAGAATCAGAAGCTTGCTGCTATCCAAACTGATTCGGGAAGCTTAGACATCCTCTCTCCTGAGGGTGGCTTCTTTGTTCAAGATCCCTCCATTATGAAAGGGAAGTTTCTTTCTGCAGGTGATCCAATCGGTGTGGTCTCAAGTAATAAGAAGATGTTTATCCAAACGAACATCCAGAAAAAAGACATGATACATGTAAATGAAGGGACCGAGGTAGGTGTCAGGTTTTCAGAGATACACATTGAAACCAAAGGAGAAATCACGAGTATTCAATATATTCCGAGTGAAGATCGAGAGGATGTTTATTCCGTCAAGATAGAGCTGAAAGAGTCAATCAATCACCAAAAAGTCCGGGAAGGTATGGAAGCTCTCGTTATTTTCGAGACCACACCCCAGTAGGAGGAAAACCTATGAAATACACAATCGAAATTGAAAATGTCAGCAAGATGATCCGCTCGAAAGAGATCATTAAGAATATTTCTTTCAATGTAGGAAAAGGGGAAATCTTTGGATTCCTAGGTCCCAATGGTGCAGGAAAGACCACTGTCATTCGTATGCTCGTTAATTTAATCAGACCGACAAGCGGAACAATCCGTATCTGCGGACATGACATAAACACAGACCGGAAACAGGCAATGGCCCAGATCGGAGCGATCATTGAACAACCAGAACTCTACAATTACATGAGCGGGTACGCGAACCTTAAGCATTACGCAAACATGAATAACACTCCCATCACCCATGAAAGAATAATGGAAATCGCCTCAGTCGTAAATATAGAAAAAAATTTAAAAGAGAAAGTCAAAACCTATTCACTGGGTATGAGGCAACGACTGGGACTTGCTCAAGCTTTGTTGCACAAACCAGAAATCCTCATACTCGATGAACCTACCAATGGACTAGATCCAAATGGAATAAAGGAGTTCAGGAAATACGTCAGACACTTAGCAGACGAACATGGCATGACCATCTTGATCTCCAGCCATCTACTAAGTGAAATTGAACTAATGTGTGACCGGATCGGAATCATCGAACACGGTAAACTAATTGAACTGAAAGACCTTAAGGCTCCTTCCACCCTTCAGAATCATAAGTTTCTCATAAAAGTCAGTGACACCGAACTTGCTGCTGACATCCTTGGTACGAAGGAATTGCTCTTTAGAAAAGTGGATCCGAATACAATTGAACTGAGAATCCCAGAAGAGAATATGCCTGAAATTATACAAGAATTGAACTCTCATAACATAAGAATCTATTGGGCAGCTCCCATCACAGAAACATTAGAGGAACATTACTTCAGTACCTTGTCAGCATCGGAGGGCATGTAATATGTTTAAACTGGTCAAAAATGAATGGTACAAAAATTTTTTCCGCATCAGAAATTATGTTAGCTTACTCTTTATCCTGTTCTTCTCCATCATTACGGTTCTGCTGCCGACTTTCTTTTCCTCCCAGTATACGACTGGCTCTTATGACAAGGACAATTGGAAGGAAGAAGTCCGGGGTGAGTTGACTGCCTTGGATAAAAAGTATTCAGAAGCAGATAAAAAGCATGAATCCAAGCTTCAATCCGATCCTGAATCGATGGAAGTCATGATTCTAGAATCAGAAAAAAATGAAATCACCGAAGAAATCAATCGATTAAACTATTATCTTGAACAAAACATCATGCCTGTCAGCAACAATAATCTGTACGATAATTTACTTTCAGTTACACAGATGACGGGATTGATCACTGTTCTGATTACAGTAGTCGCTGTATCTCTCATAGCAGATGAATTTTCATCAGGAACCATCAAGCTGTTGTTAATCAGGTCTGTCTCGAGATTTAAGATCTTACTATCCAAGCTGATTACCATGATTCTGTATATCTTATTCTATACAGCTTCAGCAATCCTTTTTACACTGGTCATCAGTTTGCTGATGAGTGATATCAATTCTTCATCGTCCTATGTATTCTCTAAGGGGATACACAACTTCATGCACGAAAACTTTTATGTGCTATTTGCCCAAAATATAGTAACTCAGCTTTTTTCTATAATGATGGTTTCACTTATCGCCTTTTCACTGACTGTGATTTTCATAAGCAAATCAGTTACTTTACCCCTTTCATTGGCCATTTACTTCATGGCGGGACCAATGACTATGTTCCTAAGTCAATATACCGATCTAACAAGGTACCTTTGGTTTGCAAACTGGGACTTTAAACAATTTCTACTGCCCTTCAAGCACACACAAGGGCCGCTTATCGAAGGGATGACTCTTACATCATCCCTGCTGATCAATGTGCTCTACTGTATTCCTTTGCTGCTCATTACATTTTACTTCTTCCAAAAGAAAGAAATTTACAACTAAGGAGTGTCGGACACATGAAAGATTCAGTTTTAAAAAAAGTGATTCTATACATTCTCGGCATGATCATCGGTCTTACGATCGGCATTGTCATTTTTATCCCGATCGTAGAAGATACTGCCATAGGGCTTGTCATCGGGTTTTGTCTAGGCGTTACAACAGGAATCTCTTTGCAGCCCTTTGCTAAGAAGAAATGGTTCTGATGAGACTAGTATACAGGGATTTGTCCCTTTTTCATCAAGCTCCAATTTCACCGGTTTCATTCTAGCCTTTGAGTCCAAACAAAAATGATGAAGTTTTCATGCCTCGAGAGTAATAAGGGACAGAGATCTCATTCAGATTAAGGATTTTAAAACGGGAGATCCGTCCCTTCTCTTCCCATCTATTATTGACCGAGGGAAGCAAGGGGGCGGTTCACTGTTTGTCCCAATTTCATCTCCTCCTTCCCCCTCTATATACAAGAATCCGGTTCAGAAGGATACCATGGGACAAACTTTTCTCATTCAAAATCACTTTAGTTAACGACACCAATCCCACGCTCCCGGTACTCTTCAAGCTCCGCCATCAACTTAGCTTTCTCCACTTCAAACTCCGCGTCACAGTCTTCCTCCGCTGCCTCATCTTCAGTAAACCATTCCGGCAGCTTTTCCGTTCGAACCGGTTTCCTTCCCCCACTTTGTACGTTTCGCTTATACACTTTCTCGAACATGATCTGTAACTCTTTCGCCCTCGCATCCTTCACATCCCGCACGTTCAACTGCTCCCACTTCACCAGGATCGCGTCCACATAGCTCCAGTAATGTTTCCCCTGTTCAACCGCTCGCTTCATCGCTTCCACGACGAGGCTCTCGGATAGACTTTCACACCAGGTTTTGATTTTCTCTTGAATATAAGACCCCAGCCTGCCGAATTCATTGTCTTTGAAAAAGGTAAGCGGACACTCCCCCGCGCTTTGTTGTTGTTGTTCATTATTTTCTGAAGGATTCTTTGAAGTACTCTCTGTATATGTCCCCTCTTCCACCGCAGGAGCCCCCTCCCCCTGATGGGACAGACCTTCCTTTGAAGGGGATGACGTGGTACGTTCGGACGTATCAGGTGGGCAAATGGAAACAAGTTCAGACACGTTACACCGTTCATTCATCACCCGTTTGACATTCTCAGCAATCGGCTGCACATACATCACATTGCTTAATATAATGCTCGATGAAGAAATCGTTCTGAACTCCCGGACAAGCAAATGATGATCCACAAGAAAGTCGATGGCATCCTTCACCTGCCGCTTTGTAAATCCGTATGTATCGGCAAATGCCTGATAGCTCTTCTGAAGCATATCCCCCTTAAATTTCGTCCTGGCCCCTTTGATCATTCCGCTGTCATCCCTCATCATCGTCGGTCTGTACCAATATACGATATCCGCGAGTAACGCAATCGCCACAAAATGGGCCTTCCCGCTTGAAAAAGTAATGTTCTTATACCATAAATGAGGAACGATATTCCCCACAATCTCCAATTCACCGATTTGATCCACTACCTGACATCCTGATTTCATCTTCTCTTCCACCCTTCTTATCTATTCATGTTTTAAATAGGTTGGAAGAGAGAAAAAGGACACCTCTTGAAGAATATTTTTTAGAAAGATTCCATTATTACGATAGTACTGGTCTTATCAATAATTTCCGATATGAAATAACGTCATGCCGAATATAATTTAGAAACAAAATGACAAACTTTCAGGGGGACAGCTATGAACACCTATATTGAAGTGGAACCAGGAATCGAATTATTTGTGCAGGATATCGGCAGTGGGGAGCCCATTGTATTTATTCCAGGCTTTACATTTACTACAGAAGTCTTTTCCGAGCAGGTCAAGCATTTTTCAAAAACTCACCGTACGATTGTGATGGATCCGAGAAGCCATGGCCGGTCCACCATGACGGTTCACGGGAATGACTATGTCACGCATGGAACTGATCTCGAAAAGGTATTGAAGCAATTAAAGGTCGAGAATGTAACGCTTGTCGGCTGGTCATTCGGATGCCTAACAGTTTGGGAATATATCCGCCAATTCGGTACGGATGGGATCAAATCCATTGTCCTCATTGATATGCCGCCAAAATCTCTATCTGTTCAACAAGACGAGGACTGGGTGGAAGGCAAGCTTGATGACATGGCTGCGGCCTACACGAACTACCTTCGTAATCCAAAAGGACAACGGGATTTCATTGCTGCTTATGCCACCGGAGTCATGGTCCAACGGGAGCTGAAGGAAGAAGAATTGGTATGGATTGTCGAGCAATCACTGAAAACACCTTACTATATTGCCGCTAATTTGTTTTCTTCCGGGCTCTTCTCGGATTATCGTGTGGAGGCGGCAGAAAGCAGTGAATCCGTACCGACTCTATATGTTGTCGCCGAGCACTGGGCTGAAGTTGCGACCTCCAATCTGAGGAAGCTTGCGCCTAAAGCGTCGGTGGAGGTATTGGGAGGACATCTTATGTTTTGGGAGTATAGTGAGAAGTTTAATGGGATTGTTGAGGGATTTTTGGAAGGGAATTGATAACACATTTTTTTCTTATATTTCATTCGTTCTAAAAGAAAAGGTGAGATTATGGGACGTCCCCTCCCCCCTTGTCCCGGAACTAAATAGAGACGGGTGATTAGTCTACTCTTTAATTCCATATTTAATAAAAAGTAGAATGGGAACCTTTCCCGTTTAACTAGAGTAGAATTAGAACCGTCCCTATGTTATCTTTCGGTGAAATCATCCTTTTCCACTAATTTAGAAAATATGTATATGGACTTATTTTTATCCGAAAAAGGAATCTTCTGTAAAAAATCAGGAAGAGTATGGTAAATTTATAGGTGAATTTAATAAAGATTATAAACTTAAGTTCTTAATTGGAGGGGTACTTATGGATAGAAAACAGAGAAATAAACTCGTGTACAATCTCTCAATAATAATCAGTACATTAATTTTAGGGATATATACATACCCTAAAGCAATATCGGAATTTTTCTTTTTGGTAGTTGGGATTGGGATTTTCTTTACTATTGGACTTGTGTTTCCAAGAACCAAAAAAAATTCAAAAATGATATTTTGGATAGGGTTTTCAATAATGTTTATAGTTATTTTAAGCTTTACTCTAAAATAGTAACAATATATTTCTCCACATAATAAGAAAGAACATATAAATTGTTCTGCTTGTAAAAAAATGGAGGATTACAGTAAAAATGAAACAACCTAAACTGGCACCGCAACCGTACGCAGCTCCAAATAAACACCCACCAAAAAGGAGTTCACTTCGATCCTTAAGGTTTTACCATACTTAACCAAAAAAGACCTGAGATAATAACAGCTCACTAGGTTCTCCGCCCAAGAAGATGGTCCTAACACCCTAGGCAAACGGTGGTCAATTAGACGGCAAGAAAGGTAAGGTTTCTTGTCTGTAATCAGGCAGCATTCATGTCTTTTGTTTCATAAAGTAACAATCTTGAAACTCTTTTATTCCACCATATTTATGAAAAAAGTAGCGTGGGAACCGTCCCCATGTTATCCTAACAGCCTTATTTCTTCCGATACTTATCCTCAATTATCTTATACCCCTCGTGGTTAATCATATTCCACTCAGTCTTCTTATAGTTAAGCGCTTTGAGTCTCTCGTTGATCCAATCAGGATCATATTCCCTGAAATATGATGATTCAGCCCACGCTTTCATGACCTCATGCTCTGGATGCTTCTCATCACGATATGCTTTAAGAAATTCATAGAACCCATGCATCCCGCCTACATCTTCAGGGGGTGCTGTCTCTGCTCCGTCAAGAAGGGTTGGAAAACCAAAGTAGTAATCATCGACAATCTGCTCAAGCTCCACGGTGACATGCCAATCATCACCAAAATCATAGGCATATCTGATTTCCTTATACTTCTCCAGGTAATCATCGATCTTTAAACCAGTGGGTTTGCGCACTTCAATCTTCAATCTTTCCTGATAGTTCTTCTCAAATTCCAACCTTTCAAGTGGCATGGATTTTAGCCGTTCTTCATACATGGCTTTGTTTTTCTTATAATGCTGATGCTCAAGGTAAGCTTCTTCATTATCCGTGACAATCTTATGATCCTCAGTCAAATCAAATTCAAACAGGTGGTAGTCCTCATAAGGGTAACCACTCTGAAAATTGGTTATGTTCTGGATGACATCATGAAGCCTTTTATATGTCGCTCCTGCTGGCATGATGACTCTTCTCCATATTAAGGGATTGGACTGTTCTAATTCTATTCTTACAATGTATGATTTCAATTTGGATTCATCTCCATTTACTATTTGATGAGCAGCAACGACAGCAAGCATATGCTTAGATCTATTACCCATTCACTTTAAATGATTACCTTACCCGGCTCCATATAACCAAGAGTTCTTGGGTTGGTCGATTAAACAAAACCATAATAGAACATACTTTTTTCAATGTTTTTATTTCATTTACCTCGATTCTTTCTTTGGTTAACTGATCGGGATCCAATTCTTTAACTTTTAATGCGATATATACAAAAAAACAAGATTCCTTCAATCTAAGAACCTTGTTTCACTGCATTAAGATTTTTTTCCCTTTCTAGAAACAACGTATAAGATTAATACTAAAATAAACAATGAAATACCTACAACACTAGTTAGTGATTCATTGTTAAACGTAAAGTTCACGATTGTGAGAATTAATAAACAGAAAGCACCTATTAGTGGTAATTTCTCTTTTAACATGACAAAATACCCCCTTTCAACCACAACATTTCTACTATTTTTGCGTAAATAATACATTTTTTGTAAATTTAATAGAATTTATTTCAAATTTTATGATAGAGTAACTGTATTATATTGTAAAGGAGACGAAAGTCGTGAAATTTAAGAAACTCATATCATTCATCGCTGCTGTATTTTTGTTTAGTACACTTGCTCCGGTATTTCCTGCTGCTGCAACTGAAACTGGACTTACCGAAGAAGACCAAGCAATAGACGAGGAAATGTTTGAACAAACAGAAGTTATCTTAGGAGCAATAGAAAAAATTCCTAACGGTATTGTAAAGCAAGGTCCTGAAAAAACGGCACAATGGTTACAAAATAAAACTGGATTATATGTGAGTGTTGATTCTGATCAAAACCTACTTTTCAGTGAAACTCCACCTGCTCAAGAAGGTACTTTCCAAACAATGAGCGTAGCTGGTTGTGTTGCAGCTGTTGGAATAGCGATTGTCAGTAACGGCCTTCCATTTTCAAAAATATTAAAAGTTAAATCAGCCATAAAAGCTCTTGGTGGAGTTTCAAAAACAGTATCTAAGGTTAAAAAATATTATGATAAATACCGATTTAATGGATTCTCGAGAAATGATTCCATTAGAAAAGCTTTAGATAGCGCTTCAGATGGACTAGCCGCTAATACTAAGTCTGCGCTTCTAGACTTCTTTAATTTAACAAATGTCGTTGCGAACTGTTTTTAAATATTGATTAATACAAGTCTACGAATTAACACAAAAAAGGATCTTCGAATAGAAGGTCCTTTCATCAATATTCAAAGATTTATTACATTGTATTTTGATATTAAACCATAAAAAATAAGAGTAAGCTTTAGCTCGCTAATGGGTTTATTCTTATTTATACTTATTTCTTATCAAGTTGGTTCATAAGTTATTCGCTTTTCCCCAGCTTGATTAGCCTCTTTTGTTTCAATAGAATAAAAAAGAGGAACAGCTTTGCTTTCTCCTCTTCTGACTATTCGTCAATATTCCCCTGAATAATTTCGGCTTCTCCAGTGAACCAATCCGGCAACTTCTTCGTCCCCTACTTGAATTGAACCCCATTTCCTATTAAAAATGAGTTACCCATAAAAAATCACTTCCAACCTTTTCATCACACCAACCACTTCCTCCATTAACTCATGCTCTTCTATTTTTTTCAGCTGAAGTAATAGACTGTCCAAAGCCCCCTCCACTTCTTCTCGAAATAATTTCTTATCAATAGATATATTCAGAGTTTTGTTATGACTATATTTATTTTTCTTATAGTTGATTAAACACTTATTAAAGGCTTTATTTACATCTGCCGTTTCAATTGCACTGTGACATGAGGAGCATAGAGTGACCAGATTATAAAGATGATGAATACAGCCCTTGTCCCTTGGGATCTTATGATGAACATGTAAATCCGTTTCACTTACACATACTACACAACGCCAATCGTCACGTTCTTTTACTTCTTGCTTTAATTGCTCAGTAAAAGACTTGTTCCACAGGTTGCTGAAACTTATGTGACCACCTTATTGTTGAATGATGTCCAATACCTCAAGGTGAGGGAGGATGATCATTTCTACCGTGCTCATGATGATGTCAGTTATCGAATCGGTTGTATCTAATTCTTCATCGTGTCCATCTTCATACTGTTGATTATTAGCAAACATTACTTGAGACAGCTCCACCACGAAGGGCAGCATTTCTTTTCTGTTCACGGCCAATTGACCTTTTGCAAAATCATATACAGATTCAATGTCAGCGGTTTTCCAATCCTTCATTTGCCGCTTAAGGGTTGCAGGTACCATGGCACGCCAGGATTCATCGTGCTTAGAGGCTTCATGTTCCGTAATCCTTCCTCCTTTGTACTTTTCTATAACTCCCAGAACATCAAGTTCTTCTTGTGCTATAGAAAATTGGGCAGTCGTTTATTCCTTTTCTTATCCGAATTATCTACCGGCTTGATTTCTGGCAACTGCTCACCAGGGGTGATTAAGTATAGATATCCGTCTTTTCCAGATTTCATTTCGCCTTTACTACCGCAAGAAAAACAGCGATCCCCCCTTATTCGTTGATATTCATTAAGAGAATGCTTCGTTTGATTACAAGCTTTACAGGTAATGCCATCCCTCATGTTTGATACCCCTTTCTATAAATATACATTTCGTAAGTATTGCATTAGTAAAGAGCCACTTGTGCAACTTTTGAGCCGCCAAGTGCGGATAATAGAGCCACTTAATGCACCTCAATGAGCCACTATCTCCATTATGTATTAAAACAGCTATCTAAATCAGTATTTCGATAGCTATATAGCTATGTGATTTACTTAAAACTCATTCTTCTAACTGGACTTCGATAATTGAAACTGCTTGTCTGACAAGATCCTCCTGGTCCAAATCTTCCTCTTCATTAGCTTACAGACAGAGGGGTAGAAGGAGTTCGGGTAGAATGGGGACGATCCCCACTCTACCCCTTAACAACCTAATACAAAAAATGAACCGCAACCCCAAGAACCCTTGCTGCCTGCTGCAAGGATACCCCTTCAATCCTCTTCACTCTCTTCAACACTCTATCCTTTTCCTCCTTCGGCAGACTCTTCAATTAGGGAAATCCCAATTGGCCCAGGCACTTCCTGATCTCCACTCTGGCTTCATCATCGGATAGTCTCCCGCTGGAATCACTGTGGTCCTCTAACACTTGACTTGATTCGTTCGCTCATTAAACTCCTTGAACCTCACTTGTGCAATTTGATTTTAATCTTCTGGAGAGTATTGAGGAATTTGATGCAGTCTTCATTTAGATCTCTTGTTTCATAAAGAAATGATGTTGATACTCTTTTATTCCATAATCACGAAAAAAGTTAAGTGAGAACCGTCCCCTCCCCTTCCCCATTGCAACCCATCATTATATACAATACAATTTATTATATATAACCTAATAAATCTAAAAGCCATAAAGGACTGTATAAAATGTCGAAAACCAAAAAAGTGAATACGCTTATTTCCCTCAAGGATGAAGTGAAAGAGAAACTTAGAGAGGATATTATTATGTTCAAACTCAAGCCTGGCGACCGCATTGTCGAAACAGAAGTGGCTAAAAGGCTGGGGATTAGTCAGGTGCCGGTGAGGGAAGCACTTAGGGGCCTGGAGGAAGAAGGGCTCATTAATACAATTAAGTATAGAGGTGCCTTTGTAACTGATATCAATCCCGTTGAAATGTATCATATGTTTTCATTAAGGGCGAAGATTGAGACAGATGCCATTGAAGTAATTCTCCCCCAGCTGACCAAAAGGCATTTCGGTGAATTATACGATATCGTGGACAAAATGAAATACGCGGAGAAGGATTATGCGGTACAGTCACAGCTGGATATGGAGTTTCATCGTACGATCATTGAGTGGTCCAATGTAGATGTGTTTTTACGCATTTGGGGAATGTTAACGAATCATATCCGACGATATATCACGTTATTGAATCCGAAGGTTCGGATCCTTCCAGAGGAAGTCCATCAATATCATCAAGTCCTTGTGGAAACGCTGGAAGAAAGAGATATAGAGAAAGCAAAAATCGTTTTCAAAGAACATATTATGAAAATGGTTGAAAAATAGACTCCAAACGAAGACCCCTATCTATTTATGGTAGGGGTCTTGACGTGCCCCTGTAGATTATATATAATCACAGATATTATATATAATATTAAATCTGAATTTTCACAAATGTTTTAAGGGAGTAAAGAAATTTTTTTGAAGTGTATTGTTAGCGGTTACATTCTCTGTATGAATCAGGATTCTCATGCTGCTTCATACAGGTCCAATTACAAAGGGGGAATCAAGATGAAAAGAAAGTTCAACGTTTTTAGCCTGCTTATGGCAGCTGTCTTACTGATTGGGTTAGCAGGTTGTGGAAAAAGTGCGGGTGGATCAGCTTCCAAAACCGTTACGTTAAAGCTGGGGCACAATCAGCCTACCTCTTCGCCATTCCACGCAGGGGCCGAAAAGTTTGCAGAATTAGTAGCAGAGAAATCAGATGGGAATGTGAAGGTTGATGTGTATCATGACAGTCAATTAGGGGATGAAGGGGAACTTGCTACAGGTACGAAAATGGGAACAGTGGATATCTCGCTTGTGGCGACTGGAAGTGTGACCCAATATTATCCTCGCTATTCCATGTTTGATTTGCCTTTTCTCTTCAGGGATTACGATCATGTCGATAAAGTATTACAGGGCGAAGTGGGAGAACAGCTTGCCAGTGAAGCGGAAGAGCAAGGTGGCTTTAAAGTGATGAGCTACTGGGAATCCGGATTCAGACACTATGTAAATAGTAAGCGTCCTTTGAAATCACCCGAGGACCTGGAAGGACTGAAAATCAGGACGCCTGAATGGCCAGTTCTGACTTCCGCCACAGAGACGCTTGGAGCCAGTGCCGTACCGATGCCATTTTCCGAGCTTTATATGGCAGCACAGCATGGGGTTGTCGATGGTCAGGAAGGACCAATATTCGCGATCAAAAGTTCGAAGATGTATGAAGTGCAGGATTACATGGTCTTAGATGGTCATACGTATACAGCGATGCTCCTGATTATGAATCCAGATAAGTTTAATAGTCTATCAAAAGATGTCCAAGAGGTGTTAATCGAGGCATCCAAGGAAGCCGGGAATTTTGAGAGACAGTTAATCCGTGATAATGAAAAAGAAGATATTAAGTACCTGAAAGAAGAAGGCGATTTAGATATAGAAGAAAACCCCGATAAAGAGGCATGGAGAAAAGCCGTTCAGCCTGTCTATGACAAGTACAGCGATGAATTTGGTAAAGATCTTATTCAGCAAATCATGGATACAAAGTAGATGTATAGGGGGGCTTTCCCTGCCCCCCTTTCATGAATGAATCAGGAGGTGGGACGTATGAGAACATTAAAGCTCATTGGCCAGGGACTGGAAAAACTCGTGATGTACGCAGTTCTATTCCTTATGGCCGTATTGGTTTCTCTTGTCTTCATTCAGGTGGTCCTTCGATATGTCTTCTCGAATGGGATGGTCTGGGTAGAAGAGCTTGATCGATACATTTTTGTTTGGTTAATGTTTTTAGGGATCGCAATGGGCGTTTATAAACAAAAACATATTGCGATTACGGCAGTGGCCGATCGACTGAAAGGGTTCTCGAAAGGCATTCAGCTTCTCGTACATATCATTACAGGATCCTTTTTTGCCGTGTTATGTTGGCAGGGAATTAAGTTTGTAGAGGTAAATATGTCTGGCACGGCTGCTGTACTGCCTATTAATCTGGGAATCATTTATTCTATTATACCCCTGTCAGGTTTCATTGCGATGATCTTTGTTGTCGTATTAATCGCGACATCCAAGGAGGAGAAACGATGATTTTATTACTGTTTATAGCATTTTTTGTCCTATTGATCCTGGGGGTTCCGGTTGGGATCTCTTTAGGAGTCGCCTCGATCATCACCATTTTATGGGAAGGGGTGGTTCCGCTATTGTTGATTCCTCAAAAAATGTTCGTTTCCATGAATAGCTTTACATTACTGGCCATACCTTTCTTTATGCTGACGGGTGTAATCATGGATAAAAGTGGATTAACGCAAAGACTTGTGAACTTTGCCGACTCCATCATTGGGTGGACGAAAGGCGGCATGAGTTATGTGAGTGTCACTTCCGGGATGATGATGGGAGGGATTTCCGGATCCGCCCCTGCTGATACGGCTGCACTAAGCAGTGTCATGACTCCAAGTATGGTAAAACTGGGATACCCAGCACGATTTGCCGCCGCCTTGCAAGCAGCATCAGGATCCATAGGTATTATTATTCCCCCGAGTATTCCGATGGTTGTGTTAGGCGGAATCGCCAGTATTTCCGTCGGGAAGTTATTCTTAGGAGGAATTATTCCTGGTATTCTCATTGGGATTCTATTTATGATGGCGTCGAGGATCATTTGCACTAAGAAAAACTATGGTGTATCTAAATCCAACTCTTTTTCATTCAGCTATTTCATCGACAGCTTTAAAAAAGCGATACTCCCTTTATTTGCTCCGGTCATTATCGTTGGCGGGATTTTTACAGGCGCCTTTACTCCGACAGAATCCAGTGTCATTGCGGTTGTCTATACGTTAATCCTGGGATTGTTCGTTTATAGAAGTATTCAATTTCGAGACTTGTCCTCGATTTTCATGGAAGCCGTCATTAGTTCAGGGAATGTGTTGTTAATCATTGCCGCCTCCTCTCTGTTCAGCTGGATTCTCGTGAGTCACAATTTCCCACAGATCCTGAGCAGTCTCATCACAAGTGTATCAGACAGCCCATTCTTTATTATACTCGTCATTAACCTAATTTTTATCGTTGGCGGCATGTTCATTGAAGGTCTTGCGCTGTTAATTATGTTTGTTCCCATCCTATTACCCATCGCCATGGGTGCCGGAATGGATCCAATTGTATTTGGAGTTATGATCGTCATTAACATTGCGATTGGAACACTGACTCCTCCAGTAGGTGTCTGCCTGTTTGTTGCATGCTCCTCCGCCGGTGTTAAGCTCGATCATGCGATGAAGAGTGCCATTCCATTTGTTCTTGTGCTTTGTTTTGCACTCGTTTTAATCGTGCTGTTTCCGTCGATTGTTACGTTTATTCCTAGTTTAATTGAATGATTACTATAATTGCATAAGGAGAGATACATATGACTAAGAATCTATTTAATTTAACCGATAAAGTAGCTGCCATTACGGGGGCTACGCGTGGGATTGGTCGATCAATGGCAGTGGCTCTGGCAGAAGCCGGAGCAGATATTGCTTTACTTCAAAGGAATCCGGAACAGACTGATGTGAAGGAAGAAATTGAACAGCTTGGTAGAAAGTGCTCCATTATTCCATGCGATCTTGAAAAGGAAGAAGAAGTAAAATCTGCTATTCCCAGTGTGATTTCGACATTTGGAAAAATTGATATTTTAGTAAACAATGCAGGTATTCAGCGCCGGTCGCCTTCCGTTGATTTTCCTGAATCCGATTGGGATGATGTGCTGAATATCAATCTAAAAGTGGTCTGGCTATTATGTCAAGAGGCAGGACGTCACATGGTTGCGAAAGGAGAAGGCAAAATCATTAACACCGCTTCCCTTCTCTCTTTCCAAGGAGGATTGACCGTTCCAGCCTATGCAGCAGCAAAAGGCGGTGTGGCACAACTTACGAAAGCCCTCTCCAATGAATGGGCAAAAGAGGGTGTGAATGTCAACGCGATTGTTCCAGGGTATATTGCTACGGACATGAATATAGCTTTAATTGAAGACCCGGTCAGAAGTAAACAGATTCTTGATCGGATTCCAGCTGATCGATGGGGAGAGCCGGATGATTTTAAGGGTACTATTGTTTATTTAGCTTCGGGGGCTTCGAATTATGTTCATGGGCATTTGGTGGCTGTTGATGGGGGGTGGCTTGGGAGGTAGTTTGATGGTTTGAGTTTATTTTTATAAAAACATCCTATAGATTGGACACTGAAGACGTGACCTTTCTATAGGATTCTTTCATGTATCTTTATATTATTTCTTCCTATAATACTCCACATACCACTCAGCAAACCTACCCAATCCTTCTTCAATAGAAGTTTCAGGTTTAAATCCAACAGCTCTCTGCAGACGCTCAGTAGATGCATAAGTAGCAGGAACATCTCCAGGCTTAATAGGTTCATATACCTTTTCAAACTCCACTTCTCTACCAAGTGCGTTACCTAACGCTTTCTCCAGAGTTTCAATAAATTTCATCAATTTTTCAGGAGTGTTATTCCCTATGTTATAAACTTTGTGACGTACACCTTCATCAGATGGCGGGGAAGTGATGAGTCTTTCGATTCCAGTAATTATGTCATCAATATATGTGAAGTCTCTATATAAGTCATTTTCAAAATCACCGTTGTTAAAGATCTTAATAGGTTCATCTGCAAAGTACTTATCCGTGAATCCGAAGTAAGCCATATCAGGTCTGCCCATAGGACCATATACGGTGAAGAAGCGTAAACCTGTAGCAGGAATCTTATACAAATGGCTGTATGTGTGTGCCATTAGTTCATTTGATTTCTTAGTAGAAGCATAAAGTGAAACTGGGTTATCTACAAAATCACTTTCTTCAAAAGGAACTTTCTTGTTAGCGCCATATACAGAACTAGAGGAAGCGTATACGAGATGATCTACAGGGTAATGTCTGCAGGCTTCAAGGATATTATAGAACCCAATGACATTACTTTGCATATAGACATCAGGGTTTTCAATCGAATAACGCACCCCCGCTTGTGCAGCCAAGTTAACTACGACATTGGGTTTATATTCTTCAAATACTTCATTAAGGGCTGCTTTATCCGAAATGTCCTGTTTAATAAAAGTAAAGTTCTCATAAGGCTGAAGTTTCTCCAACCGATCTTCCTTAAGGTTCACATCATAATAGTCATTTACATTATCTAAACCCACGACAGTGCAACCTTGTTCTAATAGTTTCTTAGAAAGATAGTACCCAATAAACCCGGCGGCTCCTGTCACAAGGTAAACTTTATTAGGATCTAATGGTTTGTAGTTCATTGGACTTCGACTCCTCTAATCCTTTTCGTTCCGCAGCTTTCCTACCAATAGAATGATACTCGACTCTAGCCGTTTCCATATCTTCTACCTTATAAATGTTTCTACCGTCATAGACTAAAGGTGTTCTCATTAGCATTGTATACGCTTCTGGAGTAATGGCTCTGACTTCGCCCCATTCTGTGAAGATAAAGCAAACATTGGCATCTTTCAAGGCTGCTTCCACATTATCTACATATGTGATGTGCCCTTTACCATTTCTTCCTTCCGGATACACTTTTGAGAAGTTTTCTTTCCCAACAGGATCAAAAGCATAGATGTCTGCTCCCTGATCAAGCAGTAAAGGTACATTCTCAAGAGAAGCTGCTTCTCTAAGATCATCGGTACCAGGTTTAAAGGTCAATCCAAGTACTGCGACTTTTAAACCGTTAAACGTAATCAATCTTTTGCTTGCCTTTTTATATAACATTGTTTTTTGTTCTGTATTCACATCAATTGCAGCTTTAACAGTCTTTAACTCATAACCATTTTGTTTCGCAATATAATCAAGGGCCTTAGTATCTTTAGGGAAACAAGATCCACCATAGCCAATTCCAGCATTTAAAAACTTGCTTCCAATCCGTTCATCGAAGCTCATTCCTCTTGCAACATCTTGAATATCCGCTCCAACCAATTCACATAGATTCGCAATATCATTCATATAAGAAATCTTAAGAGCGAGGAAGTCATTTGAAGCGTATTTAATCATTTCAGCTGATCGTCTGTTTACAGAAACAATTGGCAGATTAAATGGTTCGTAGATATTCATTAATATATTCTCTGCCCATTTGCTTTCAGTACCAATAATAATTCTCTCTGCCTTCAACGTATCATGTACAGCAGATCCCTGTGCTAAGAACTCCGGGTTTGATGCTACTTCAACTCTAACATCGTTTACTAAAAAATCTTGGATAAATTGTTCGACTTTATCATTAGTTCCTACTGGAACAGTAGATTTAACCACAACTAAACAGTCTTTTTCAACCGATTCTGCAATTTGTCTTGCGACAGTTGCGATATAGGATAGATTAGCAGAGCCATCGGGTTGCTCTGGGGTACCAACACCAATGAAAATTGCATCTGCATCTTTGTATGCTGATTGGTAATCAGTGGTGTAGTCAATTCTTCCCGCAGCATAATTTTCTTTCATTAATTCTTCTAGACCTTCTTCAAAAATAGGAGAAATTCCAGACTTCATTGTCTCCACTTTGTTTTGATCGATATCTACGCAGGCTACTTTGTGTCCTACTTCTGCGAAGCAAACCCCTGCAACTAAGCCCACATACCCTGTTCCAGCCACTGCAATTTTGTACATATCATTGCCTCCCGTTTTCATAGAAATAAAAGATTTATATTGAAACCAAGATTATTTTTTTTTATTAAAATACATTTTCACAAAATTAATTATCCATTTCCCTTCTTTCCCCAAAAAATATTGAGGAAAAACGAAATAATTAAATGATAAAAGTATCACACACAAAATGAAGTTTGTAATAAGAGAAAGAATTGGATTAGTAAACCTTAAATCTAACATTGATATTGCAAGAAACAACGTAATCCCGTTTAAAACCGCAGGCATATGAATTTTTATAAAATCAATGGATCTTATTGATAAAATGCTTAAACTTAAATGTGCCATCAATATAAAATTAATAATTAAGGCAATATTTACAGAAATAACAATCCCTATTAATCCCCAAAATTGACCAATTACGCATCCTCCAATAATTGCTAAAGCATATATTGCTTGTCGCCATGCTCTTCTATATACTGCACCGGTTGATCTAGCAACTGATTCGCTAATTTTATAACTTGTTCTGAAGAAAATTCCAATAGTTAATACTTGAAAGGGTAATTTTGCTTCGTACCACTGATTCCCTAATAAAACTGAGATTATTTCTCCAGAAAACATAAATGCGAATATACTCACAGGAATAGCCACCATTGATACTAAAACAACACCACGTTTATAAACTAATTTTAACCTGTCTTGTTCAGTTTGAATTTTAGCCATTGCTGAAAATAATACTTTGTCCACAACTTGACCAAATAAAGTTGCAGGTAACGCCATTAACTGATAAATTCTTCCATAAATACCTAACGCTTCAGAGCCTAATGACCTACCAACAACTAAATTATCACCTTGTAAGGCAAGATAATTAAAGATGCGCGCAACTGTAAACCCCCCACCAAAGTACATTAACTCTTTTATGGCTTGCATACGTATCTTTATTTCTTTATTGTGTTTTTGGTACTTGGTTATTAATAATAATTTAATAGTCTCTTGTGCTATTTGTGCAATTACAAGTGCATAAACTCCATAACCGTTTAGCCCTAATAATATTCCAGTCAGACCATAACCTAATATATACGCTAACCCGTTAATTAGTGATATAGTCTTGTACTGAAGTTCACGTTCTAATAAACTCAGTGCAGTAGTATAAAATCCTTGAATTAAAAATGTAAATGATAAAATTTTTAATACGTTTTCGAGTTCTTTCATACGGAAAAATGAAGATATATAACCTGATAATGAAAATATACTGAGAGTAAAGATAATTCCCAAAAAAACAGATAAATTAAATGCTGTGCTGATATGGTTATCATTTATTACCGGTCTTTGAACTATGGCTGGTCCCACACCAAGTGATGAAAAAATTATTGAGAACCCTATTACTACCATTGCTGCAGTGACAACCCCAAATTCACTGGGTTCTAATAATCTTGCTAAGATTATTAGAACTAAAAATTGAGAGACTCCCTGAATTCCATTACCACTAAGCATCCATAGGAATCCATTAAACGTTCTTTCACTTAGCGAATTTTTTTTATTATTCATTTAATTTTCATCTTCTCTAATAAAATTTATTATGCTTGACTTCTATTATTTATTTAGGTGCATGCCTTCATATATATTTATACTAATAATTCCTTATAAAACTATTCAGTTCTTTTCGATTTTCATCAGCTAGTATTCTAATAGAATCTGGAATATTATTATATTCTTTTTTATTCATTTTAAAATTATTTAGCATATCGAATAAATATCCCGATTTGTACTCTTTTAAAGCAACATTTCTCTCTTCAAGGTTTAGTTGCTTGTATAGTCTTTTAGTTTTATTATGAACTGAAACAGATAATGTGTACTTGCCAAGGCAATTTGCTACAATTCCACAATGCAATTTAGTTGTAATTACTATGTTTAGCTCGTTTATTAATGCAATAAGTTGCTGAGGATTATTATAATCAATGCCTATAACATTCTCTTCACCAAATTCATCTTTAATATTGGTAAAGGCCTGATAATCATAATTTTCTTTGTAAAAATCATTAAATACCACAAGCTTATACTTACCAATTTCATCGCAATATTTTTTAAGGTCTTTGATCAAAAGAATTAATTTATCATTATCATTTTTATTTATCGGGAGATGAACACCTATCAGTAAACAAGCATCTTTTTTCTCTACATTAATTTTATTTTTTATTAAGGCTGATTGTGTACTATCTACATTTTGCGACTGTAATGTTAAAATCGAATCAGCAGTAACTTTAAGCTTATTTTCCTTAACGCCATATCTTATTAAATATTCTTTAGATTCAATATCTCTTACAACAGTTTTTTTGCTTTTATTACATAAAAATACTGTTAACTTCCTTGCTAGTTTATTTGTCAATGGTCCTGCCCCAACACCAATAAAAATAAAAGGTTTTTTAAATAAAAATGCTAGTAATGCTACTGACAAATGCCTAATTATTAATCTATAAGACCAAACTTTATTTTTTCCTGGAGGTTCACCTAAATAGCCTCCACCGAAGAAAACAAGTGAATCAGCTTCAATAATACTTCTTATTCCTCTTTTCTCTGAAACTCTAACCAGTTTGCGTACTCTATCACTCGCAAAGGGTAAGTGAATTGAAGATATCGTGTTTTTTTCATTTTCATTTAACCAGTTAATAAAATGGATTACAAAGAGTGTATCCCCAAAATTATCTCCATAATAAGAACCGTGAAGTGCAACCTTTTTCATTAAATATCCTCCTAAATACTTTTCAAAGATTATTTTTGCTTTTACAAATTAGAAATTAATTTCGGAACTACTTTTGACTCTTCAAATTTTTGTGATTCTAAAATAGCATTCTTTTTCATTTGGTTTACAAGATCTGTATCATTTATTAATATCATCATTTTTTTAATTAAATCCTCTAAATCATTATTATTAAATAATAGACCTGTCTGTCCAGCCTTTATTACTTCAGAATTATACTTCCAATCAGAAGCAATAACTGGAAGACCTGCAGTCATTCCATCGAGTATAGTTCCTGGAAATCCTTCACCAATATAATAGGTGGGAAATAACATTAAATCGTACTTGCTTAATTCATTTAAAATTTCATTAGGTTCTAAGACACCATTATAATAAATATACGAAGAGTTATTTTTTATAGTTTCAAATTGCTCTTTATATTGCTCTCCTATTGGACCATATATATATAGCTCAATTTTATCATCTGAGCCTTGGTTAATTCTGTTTAATGCGGATATAGCTAATTCAATACCTTTTTCTTTTATAACTCTAGAAAAAAATACAACCTTTTTAACTTTACTAACTTTTGATAAACTAATTTCTTTGTTATTATACAATCTGAAATTAGGGAAATATATTACATTATCAAACCCTATATATTCCAATTTATTTTTTAATGACTCTGTTTGTACGTAAATATAATTTACCTTTTTAAAGTATTTAATATAACCTCGATTTCCCTCTAGAAATTCAGCTAACCAGCCACCAATTGCAATAAAATGAAGGTCTTTCTTAAGTATAAAATTCAAATAATAAAATAGAGGCGAGATAAATTTAATCGCTTTTTGAGCAGGAAGAAAAATAACTATATTTGAATTTAACCATTTAAATAATCCCTTTAAATAATTCAACCCTTTTTCTTTCTTATTAGCTCCTATAGAAGTATCTGTATACTGGATTATATAATTTCCTTCTGGAGTATATTTTATTAAGGATTCAAATATTGTCCGAGTCCGCATAGTCTGACCATTCAAGTTATTATGTCTATAACCAAAATTCCCAAACATATAAATTTTTTTTTTCATAAAATTTACTCCTAAACTTTTCTTATAATAGATTTACATGAAAACCCTACTACTGTTAATGTCATTAACATGATGATAAAAAACTGAGTGAAGCCATTTTTAAATAGTAGTATTACATTTGAAAAAATTAAAAAAGCGAATACATTTCGTATAATACTTCGGGAATTATACAATTTATTGTAAAAATATGAAAACACCAACCCGAAAATGCCACTAAAAAATATACTACTCACACCAAAGTTAATATACATTTCATTTATATAAAAAGTAGAGGGATTTCCTTTTAAATAAAAGTCTCTTTCCCAAAGTTTATTAATAATTATAGGCTTATCTTCCATGATGCTTCTTGGAACAATACTTGTAAAAAAGAAATAAATACTATATCCCCACGGAAGCCCAAAGATTTCCTTATGCTCTAATCCCAATAGTAACGTTTTAAATCCTCCAGAAGAGCTACCAAAAAGCAATTCCATAAAACCTCTTCTTTGCCAAGGCATTATTATATTTAAATCATTTCTTTGTAGCTGAGTTGAAAGAACTCTAGCCCACCATAATATAGGTATTAAAAGAATACTTAAAACACCTAATTGAAGTATTCTGCTTCTTTTATAACTAGTTTCATTTAATTTTTTTCTTTTTTTAATTTTTTCTATACCTATGTGCGTTAAAAATACAAATATAAAAATGATTAGATTAATTATTTCTCTTCTTTGCCCTGAAGTCATATATATTAATAAAATTGGTAAAATTAAATACAAAGTCGTTAATCTTACTTTTTCAACCTCTATAAAATCTTTTAATACCTTTAATATGAATAAAGTTAAAGGTATTAGCAAATATAAGGTGGAAATATATTCCGATTCAAATACCCCTTCCTTTCTAGATGGAGAAAAGAATAGCCATAAACTTTGATCATATTTACTAAGACTGTATAAGAATATTCCTAACCAAAAAAACATCAAACTTGTAGCTACAATATTATAATTCTTATAAACAATGTTATATTTATTATTTATACGGTCCTTCTTTCCCAATAATTTCATCATAAATAAATAACCTATATAGAAAGAAAGCATTATTAACGTCGTAATAAATATTAAGTATAATCCTATACTTTCATTTTTATATCCAACATGATAATCAAGTATCTCTTTTAAAAACAGTTCCCCGTTGAAGTAAAAATCCCATGCTGGTATAGCATAGAAGAAAATAAACAAAAAAACGAACAAAGTTCCAACATCAAATGGTTTTTTTGTAAAAACGTTAATGGCTAGTAATAATAAAGATACCTGTATAAAAATTACTAATATTGCAAATATATCCACGATAACAACTCTTCCTAACATAATATTTTTACAAATATAAAATACTATCTAGTGCTCTCCGCCTTTTCCCAAAATGGCTTTGCTTTACCCATTAAAATATTATAAACTCCCACCCATTGTGCTATTACTGTCACACAGTAATAATATATTAAAGTCATATATTTATTATTCGTTTTAGTAACCATCTTAAGCAAAGCTAAAAGATAAAAAAGCACTTGTCCAGCAAATGTTAAAGCATAAAACCATGAAGAAGATATTAAGAATAAATTTGACAATAATGCAATAAAGTGTGCGATCCATAACAAATACCTACATGTCCTGTGACCAAAATAGAAATAAGAAAACCATTTATATTTAAAAATATTTAGTATTTTTAGATCTGGCAATATATATTTTAGAATAATTCTGTTCATTCTTACTTTACGACCAAACTCATCTTCAATGACCTCTCCAGCCTTTTCATAAGCTACAGCGTCATGATTTGCTATTGCTCTTTTACCTTGGAGTGCATATAAAGGTGGCATCGCGCTGTCATGACATTGAATTGGATTGAAATCGTAATAATCTATTGTTCTACAAGCATATATTGCCCCGTTACCAGCAGTAATAGTTTGAATCCTTCCTTCAATTTCTCGAATAGCCATATCACTATCCCAATAACTAGCTTCGGCACCACTTACATCACTAGATTCCTGATTAACTATTGATAATCTACCTGATACATAGGCGATTTCATCCGAGGTAAAAGCTGACATCAATTCTTTTACAGAATCCCGCTCCATAATAGAGTTTGCATCAGTCATTACCAGATACTCTGTTGTAACTGTTTTGTGTGCTTCGTTTTGAGCATTTGTTTTTCCTTTACGGGCCTTCACCTCATAGAGTCTTATTTTTTTATCTTCATGACCTTTAATAAATTGTTTAACAATATCATTTGTACTGTCTGTACTGTTATCAGAAGCTATTAAAAACTCAATTTTTTCGTGAGGATAATCTAACTCAATAATATTATTAAGCTTATCTAAAATTACTTTTTCTTCATTATGCGCAACAACCATAACTGTACAAGTAGGTTGATTAGTATAGTCTTTTTTCAGTTTACGTTCTGAATATAATTTGCCTATTAGTTTTAATGAAAAAGGATAACCAATCATTGCCCACACTATTATAAATACACTAATATAAAATTGTATTTCAAAAAACAACTTCATAATATCCCCCCTTAATATTTCACTTTATTTTCCTTATCGGAACCCCTACATAAGTTCCGACTTCAGTTATATTATTAATAACGGTAGCACCAGCACCAATTACACATCCGTTTGTAATCATCACATTATTACTTACTTTACTTCCAATACCTATCCAATTCAGATTTTCAACTGTCACTGTTCCCGCCAAATGGCAGCCGGGTGATATATGAACATAATCTCCTATGATATTGTCGTGGTCTATAGAAGTAGCAGTATTAATGATGCATCCTTTACCTACTCTAGTACAACAGTTGATTACTACCCCAGCCATAACTACTGTTCCACTGCCTATGTATACCTGTTCTCCAATAATTGCAGAAGGATGAATTAACGTAGGTATTTTTGCTCCGGTTGCTTCGAGTTTATTCTGAATTTTCTCTCTTATATAATTATTACCAATACCTACAACTATTTCATATTCATTTTTATAAGTAATTACATCATCAGTTGTCCCGATCACTTCAATCCCCATTGATGAATCAACATTTTGATCATCATCTAGAAAAACAATATTACTCCATTTATTCATTTTCAATGCGATGTCAGCGACAACTTTTCCATGGCCACTAGCACCTATAATCATAAGTTTATTTTTCATGTTTCCCATCATTCCCTTTGAAAGCTTCCATCGTAGCTGCTGTCTCCGAATTAATTCCTTCTCTCACAAAAACCTTTTTAATAGTTGAAAAAATAATCTTCCAATCATTCTTAAAACTAACTTTTTCAACATAATACACATCTAAATCAAACTTCTCTTCCCAACTTATAGCATTCCTACCACTAACCTGAGCCAAACCAGATAGCCCTGGCCTAACCTCATGACGCCGTTTTTGAAGCTCATTATAAAGTGGAAGATACTGTACCAATAATGGTCTGGGCCCTACTATAGACATATCACCTTTTAAGATATTAAAAAGCTCCGGAAGTTCATCAAGCGACGTAGAACGCAGAAATCTTCCAAACTTTGTCAACCTAACACTGTCAGGAAGTAATTCTCCATTCCCATCTCTCTCATCCGTCATAGTTCTAAACTTATACATCATAAAAATCTTCTCATTAAGCCCCGGCCTTTTTTGTTTAAAAAGCACCGGGCTACCTAACTTAATTCTTACAATGATCGTCATTACTGGAAGAACCGGAATAATAGTAAGAATGATAATTGCAAACAATGAAAGCATGAAATCCATCGGTCTTTTTATAAACCTTTTATAAATACCACCTTGAAAATCCTTCATTACTTCAACCACAACCCTTTAATAATCTCCACAACTCTCTCCAAATCCCCATCCATCATCTTCGTATCAGACGGCAAACACACCCCATTCTCAAACAACTTCTCCGAAATACCCGTCCCAACAAAATCATACTCCTCAAAATACGGCTGCATATGCATTGGCTTCCAAATTGGCCTGGACTCAATATTTTCTTTTTCAAGAGCATCCATAACATCTATCGGCCTAACATGACCATTCAATGTCATCGAACTCAACCAATAATTCGGCTCATCCCATTCATTACTAGGCATAAACTCAACACCAGCAAGTTCCCCAAGCTCTCTTTTATAAAAGTCAAAGATATATCTCTTCTTCTCAACCCTCTGATCCAACACCTTAAGCTGCCCTCTACCAATACCCGCAACCACATTGCTCATACGGTAATTAAACCCCAATTCGCTATGTTGATAATGCCTTGCTTTGTCTCTACTCTGTGTAGCCCAAAATCTTGTTTTCGCAATACGTTCTTCGTCATTTGAAACTAGCATCCCACCACCAGATGTAGTGATGATCTTGTTTCCATTAAAGGAGAAAATACCATAATCTCCGAACGTTCCAGTATGCTTTCCTTTGTAATAAGTACCTAAACTCTCAGCAGCATCTTCTATTAACGCAACATTATACTTCTTACAAAGTTCTACTATTTTATCCATATCAGCAGATAGTCCATAAAGGTGGACAACAATCACTGCTTTCACACCAGGATACCTTTCAAAAGCTTCTTCTAACGCTTTAGGACACATATTCCACGTCTCATAATTACTATCTATAAAAACAGGAATTGCATTTTGATAGATAATCGGATTCGCTGTAGCAGAGAATGTTAGTGTCGGACAGAAGACGATATTTCCTTCTTCCACACCAGCCGCTCTTAAAGCTAAATGTATAGCTCCAGTACCAGAAGAAAGAGCTGCTGCAGCCTTAGAACCAACCTTAGCAGCCAATTCTTTTTCAAATTCATTTACGTTCTCTCCAAGAGGAGCGATCCAATTGGTATCAAAAGCTTCTTTTACATATTCCATTTCATAACCTTCATCACTCATATGAGGTGATGAAAGAAAAATTCGATCTCCCATACTCTAAATCTTCCTCCCACTATTATATAGTTGCTTATTACTTAGTTGGATATATAGAAGCTCTATCCACATAACTAATAAACTACTAAATACTTTTTCATAAACATAGGTACTTAAGTTTCTTTAAGTACCTATGTTTATATTCATATATTACTTAGTGATTTTTTCTGTGTTGACTATGTTCTTAAGATAGTTCATTACCTGATCCTGTAAATCTTCACGTTCCAAAGCAAACTCCACAGTAGCCCTAATAAACCCAAACTTATCACCCACATCATGCCGATCGCCTTCAAATTCGTAACCAACCACCATTTGCTGCTCATTCAATTTCTTTATCGCATCCGTCAGTTGGATTTCATTCCCTGCTCCCGGAGTTTGGTTTTCCAGGATATCAAAGATCTCAGGACGCAACACATAACGTCCCATGATGGCATAGTTAGATGGTGCGTCTTCCACCTTTGGCTTTTCGACTAAGTCATTGATATGGAAGACACCATTGTCTATTTCATTCTGATTGATCGAAATAACTCCATACTTCGAAACATCCTTTTGAGGGACTTCCTGTACTCCAATGACTGATGAGTTATACCTCTCATACACATCGATCAATTGCTTCAAACAAGGCTTCTCTGGAGAATGAACAATATCATCACCCAATAACACCGCAAACGGCTCATCCCCGATAAACCGACTCGCACAAGATATCGCATGCCCCAATCCAAGAGGCTCCTTCTGGCGGATATAATGAATATTAGCCAGCTTCGAAATCCCCTGCACTTCTTCCAGCTGCTCATACTTACCCTTCTTCGCAAGCGTCTCCTCTAACTCATAAGACTTATCAAAATGATCCTCTATCGCTCTTTTACCTCGACCAGTCACAATGATAATATCCTCAATACCAGAAGCGACTGCTTCCTCGATAATATATTGAATCGTAGGCTTGTCTACAATCGGTAACATTTCTTTCGGTTGAGCTTTCGTAGCTGGCAAGAAACGCGTTCCTAGTCCAGCTGCAGGAATAATCGCTTTTCGTACTTTTTGCATACCTTCCACCCCTTAGTTTACATTTTGAACTAATAGCTTTTCCTTTTTATTAGCTAATTCTAATACGTAGTTAGATAAATACTTAGGATCAAAGTCAGCATGGTTCTCTACTAAATTCAAAACTCTCCCATACTCAAACGCCACCGTCTTCCCAATAAAAATCTTCGGAAACACAGCCTCCCCATGAACCTCATTCTCCCCCAATAATTCCTCATACATCTTCTCACCAGGACGAATCCCAGCATATTTAATCCCGATTTCTTCTATTGAATAACCGGATAGTTTAATCAGATTTTTCGCCAGATCCACAATCTTAACTGGTTCACCCATATCAAGGACAAAGATCTCTCCACCACGAGCCAAAGCACCAGCCTGCATCACCAAACGGGAAGCTTCCGGAATCGTCATAAAGTATCTCGTCATATCCGGATGGGTAACCGTTACCGGACCGCCAGCTTGAATTTGCTTCTTGAATAATGGAATGACACTTCCACGGCTGCCCAAAACGTTTCCAAAACGGACAGCAACGAAATTGGTCCCACTTTGTTTATCTAAATTCTGAATGACCATTTCAGCGATTCTCTTCGTAGACCCCATTACGTTTGTCGGGTTCACTGCTTTATCCGAAGAAACAAGCACGAACGTTTTCACTCCAAATGTATCTGCTGCTTCCGCTACATTTTTCGTACCGATGACATTGTTCTTAACTGCTTCTTTCGGGTTGTATTCCATTAACGGCACATGCTTATGAGCTGCAGCATGGTACACCACATCTGGTGAGTGACTCTCCATCACTTCAAAGATACGGGAGCGGTCTTGTATATCTGCAATGATCGGAATGATTTCAAACTCTTCTTTATATTTATTCCTAAGTTCCATATCAATCCCGTAAATCGAGTTTTCCCCATGCCCTAATAATAGAAGCTTCTTGGGTTTGAACTTACTCACCTGGCGACAGATTTCGGAACCGATTGATCCGCCTGCTCCTGTAACAAGGATCGTTTTACCTGTCAGTTTTTCAGAGATGCTTTGAGTATCCAGTTCTACCGGATCTCTTCCTAATAAGTCTTCCACTTGTACATCGCGGAACTGGTTCACGGACACCTTACCTGATACGATATCTTCCAACATAGGCATGATTTGCGTTTTAGCATTGGTCTTACTGCACTCCTGGTACACTTTTTGAATTTCTGATTTACTCATGGATGGAATTGCTATGATGATTGTTTCTACGTTTAGCTTCTCTACCAGTTTCGGAATGTCTTTTGTTCTGCCAACGACCGTAACATCATAGATTTGAAGCTTCAGTTTCTTTGGGTCGTCATCGACAAACCCTACAGGCAGGATCTCAGCATCATGATTCTTCATGAACTGGCGGACAAGCATGGAACCCGCTGCCCCGGCGCCGATGATGAGGGCACGCTTCTTTTCTTGTTTCGTCTTTATGTAGTAGTCTCTGTACATTCTCCAGGAGAACCGTGATCCACCTATGAGAATGATATGCAGCATCCACGTTACGCCAAGTACCCTCACATAAATATCACCATTCACAATATACTGGATGGCTCCCGTTGTTAGGATCGAGAAGGTGATCGCTCGAATGATGGCCAGCATCTCTCCTACACTTGCGTACTCCCATGCTTTCTGGTAAAGACGGTAAACGAAAGCAAACAGATGATGACTCGCCAGTAAAACTACTGAGCTGAAAACGAGTGTCGGAAGGGTGTACCAGCTGAAAGTAGGGTGAAGAATATAATAACCGATATAAATAGCTGTTAACACAATAATGGAATCCAATAGCATCAGCATGGAAACTCGTTTCGTATAACTCAAATGGACCTCTCCTTTTATCTGTTTTTCGACAAAATAAATACCTAAGGGAAAAATATAATCGTATATTCTTTCCTTAGGGATCTATATTCTCTTAGATTCTTTTAGTCATTTTTCAATGGCTTGGTTAATTAGTTGTTGAATTTCGACAAGATGCTCATAAGGTGCGTCTTGATAGATATAACGTATGGATTTTTTGATGCTCTTTGGCATTAGGTTGAAGCTTTTCAACTAGAAATCTCCTTCTTACTCATTGCCTCTTAATAACAAAATATGAAACTATTTACTAAAGCGTTTTCATTGTTTTTCTTTACTTATTTCGATTAAAATTGTAAATGTGGGCATCTAACCCTTCCTCACATCCCACCAATGACGACGAGCGTCTAAGGTTAAAAACTTCTAGTCTTTACCCACGGTGTGACCGAGTGCCTCCATTGATAACGGTAAGGAGACATTCCCAAAATTCTACTGTTGGTATTGTGCAACGTTCTATCTCTAATTTACCAACGACAATAGCACCTTAGGACCTTATTGATTCTATTCTTCTATCATTAAAAGATGCCCAGGAATTTTCTCTTTTTTATCTTCTCTGGTATCTCTTTATAGATATTCTTTCCTTCAATCAGCAGTTCTGCATTTTCTGTAAAGTAATAGATCATGTCTATTCCATACTTTTTCTCTAGGGTATCCATGGCTTCTTCCATTTTGAAAGAGCGATTATGTATATTGTGTGCGTCTGACGCGATGAAGTGTGTCAGATTGGCTTCTATTAGTTGCTGTGAAAATTTCTGGATATTCTTGCCGAAATAGCCTGTCAGACTGGATGCTGTCAGTTGAGTTGCAGCGCCGTTTTTGACCAGGTTGTATAGCTTATCCGGCCGTTCGATTAGTTCTGCGTTTCGTTCGGGATGAACGATGATGGGGATCATCCCTTCATTTTGCAACTCGTAGAATAGTCTGTCTGTATATCTCGGTACTGAACTCGAAGGGAATTCAACAAATATGTATGGGGAAACTCGGTTTAATGGTAAAAGCTTTCCACTATGGTAGTCTTCAATCATCTCTCCGTAAATTCTGCATTCCTGACCTGGCAGTACGGTTAAATTAATATTCTCTTGTTGCAAGTGATCATTCAGTTCATCTACTTTATGGAGAATATCCACTTTCTCATTCTCGTACTTGCCGTTCATATGATGAGGAGTCGCGATGATCGTATGGATACCTTCCGACACCGCCTGCTTGGCCATATCGACACTATCCTGCATGGTTCGTGCTCCGTCGTCCACACCAGGTAAGATATGACTATGGATATCAATCATCGTCATCCCCCTCTCTTCACACTTATTAGTTCTTTCGACTTATCTCAACATCTATTATTTTACTACACTAGGTATTTTTGTAAATGGGTGAAATTTGTCGAATGGTCACTATTTCATTGTTATCTTTTACCATAATAGTAATAATAGTTTGTATCTTTGATCTCACGATTGTTCAGGATGACACCCAGCAGCTTTCCTTTTGCCGTTTGAAGGAGCTCTTTCGCTTTTTGTCCACTTTCAATTTCCGTTGTACCTGAACTAACGACCAGGATCGTCCCGTGACATTGGTTTGCCAATACTTGGGCGTCGGTTACGGCCAGGATTGGCGGCGTATCAAAAATCACCATATCGTAATCTGCATAGACGTCAACAAGGAATTCTTCCATGGAACGTGAACTTAATAATTCAGCCGGATTTGGTGGTACCGGTCCGCATGTCAATAGATCCAGATGATCCACTTCCGTTGGGTGGATGACATCTCTTAACGTTTTCTGTCTTGTTAACACTGTCGTCAATCCGAACGTATTCTGTACATTAAACGTATAATGAGCGGTCGGTTTACGCATATCCGCATCCACAAGTAGGACATTCTTTCCTTGCTGCGCAAACACGACGGCCATGTTTGCCGCTGTCGTGGATTTCCCTTCCCCCGGTCCGGATGAAGTGACCATGATCGAACGCATTTCCCGGTCTACCGATGAGAAGTTGATATTCGTACGAATCGTTTTATACTGCTCGGAAATGGGAGACTTAGGGGCCGTAATCGTAATCAACTTACGCTTCGTCTTCATCATGAGCTTCTGTAATTTCTTCGCTTTACCCAACTCTCTCACCTCTTTCACGTGATGGTCGATCGGAACGGCTGTTTCCTTTCCTCTCTTCCTTCTGATCTTCTATTCTTGCAATCGAACCTAATACAGGAAGCCCTAATAACTTTTCCACTTCTTGTTCCGTTTTGATCGTATTGTCGAGGAATTCAAGTAAGAAGGCAATGCCCACTCCGATCATCAATCCGACCACTGCAGCAATCGCGATGTTCAGCAGTGGTTTTGGTTTGATTGGGGATTGTTTTTCCCCAACTTCGGCTTTTGCCAGGATGCTTACGTTATCTACATTCATAATCTTTGTGATTTCAGTTTGAAAGACTTCCGCTGTCTTGTTGGCAATATCCGCCGCAGTTTGCGGGTCCGTATCTGTAACGGAAAGGTTGATTACCTGAGATTCCGCTTCACTGCCTACTGTGATTTTTTGATTCAATTGAGATGCGTTCAAATCCAGGTTTAAATCGGAAGCAACTTTTTCAAGAATCGCTGGACTTTTAATGATGACATTATATGTATTAATCAACTGCAGATTCGTTTGGATTTCACCTGGATTGTATGCAGGCTGTTCCGATTTCGCTTGGTTGACCAGCAACTGAGTCGATGATTGATAAATCGGCGTCAAAAGAAAAAAACTGACCGCTCCACTCACCAAGATCGCTGTCAGGGTAATTAAAATAATTAAACTCATGCGCTTTCGTAACGTCTCCATCAACTCGCGCAAACTGATTGTTTCTTCCATAACTTCCTCCTAATAATAGAAAAAATATGTAAAATAATTTCAGATCCTGTTGTATTTTCAGTCGTTTGTTGTCATAATTTTAATAAAAATGCAAGATTTCCATACTTATCTATTAAACTACAAATTTTGCTAATTGAAAAGGGAAAATAGGGAATTGGAAATGATTTCTTTACTCTTTTTCATAATAAAAGGGGGCAATAAGTATGAAAACCTTTTCATTGATAATCTTAGCCATCGGGTGTGCCGCAGTACTCTTTTACGGGAATCAGTACTGGGAGGAAAGAACTTCCCCCTCTGCACCTGAAAACCATTCAGCGAATGTGGAAGGAACCGATACCGAAGAAGTATCGGAAACTGCCGACTATGAAACGCTCATAGAGAATTGGCCGGAACAAGCCAAGGCTTCGTTCCAAAAAGCTCTTAAGGAAGGGACTCCTTATCGACTGGCCCTTGTCGGTTCGACTGCGCTTGGCGAAGGTGAAAACGGTTGGGGGGAGCAAGTGAAAGACGAACTCGAAAATGCCTTTGATGGAAAACTGGAAGTGGAAATCTATGCATACGATACCACTTCGATCGAGTTTGTGAACGGAGAGGATGCAGATGAAGTACTGAGCACCGACCCGGACCTTGTCCTACTCGAACCATTCGCCCTCAGCGACAACTCAAACCTGGTTGGTTCCAAGAACAATCACGAAAGCATCCAAATCTTCAAGAGAAAATTGAATGAGCAGAATGAAGAAGCTGTCCTGGTGCTTCAACCAACACACCCGATCGTCGGAGCCACCTACTATCCGAAGCAAATCGAAGAATTAAAGGCCTTTGCCGAAGACCAGAACATCCCCTACCTGGACCATTGGACAGCTTGGCCTGAGGAGGATGCCTTGTCTGCTTATTTAGTGGAGTCACAGGAAACACCGAATGAGGAAGGTCATGAAGTGTGGGCGAAGTATCTTCTAGAATACTTTATTGCTGACGAAGAATGATCACTTATTTGTAAAGAGGGTGACATGCCGTTGAAGAAGTTCATAGGGCCGTTGATTTTAACCTTCCTTATTACAGGTTGTTCGGATAGTGATGGAACACGGAGTGATAATGCCGGAGATATTCTATCCCGGGATGATGCGGAAGTTCTGGTGTATAACGAACTTAGCGAAGAAGACAAACAGATATATACCATCGACTTCTATAAGGAAGAGGGAACCAAGTATTACATCAGGGTGTACGAAGAAGTAAATGGTGAAATCAACGTCAGAGAGAAATACACTGTGGATTTTCATACAGAGGAATTAAAACGGATTGATTAGTTTAAGAAAGAGGCTGGGACAAAAGTGTTTTAGTCTAAGTGAAACTCGAAGAAATCTGCTTCCTAGTAGGCAGATTTCTTCGGGTTTATTATTTATATTCTGAACATTTGATTTTAGCTGTTTCCAGCGGTTGATTGGAGTGCAAGACGAAGACTCCTGCGGGAAGAGTAGCTTATGTGAGACCCCGCAGGCTTGCCGAGGAGGCTCACGGGCTACCCGCGGAAAGCGTAGTCTTGCACGGAAATCATAAGCGGTATTAAGAACCCAAACTTCTATTGTTCGTCTTTTTACCGTGGTTTTTTAGTTTTGTCCCAGCGTCTTTTATTTTTAAATTTCCAGACAGGTATTAAAGCCCAGGATGAGGAATAGATAAGGACTACTTAATCGAGGTGAACCCAATGTCTTATACCCTATTTATCTCCATCGCTCTTATTATTGCTGTCCTCTTTTCTTTTGCGGCCTGGTTCAACACCCAGCTGATCATAAGGGAATTAACAGATATGAAGAAACAATTACATATAAAGGATGAGAGAAAATCATCCTTTCTCGACCATGACCTTGATCAGGAAAAATGACATTTTGACAGTAAAAAATTCTATCAATTTTCCTCTTAATCTGATATGGTAATCATTAGGTTGCGAAAAAGGTGAGGGTACAAATTAATGAGAGTAGATAAACATAAACGAAGTAAAAAACGCAAATGGTTAAAGGTCGTAGGCATTCTCTTTCTGCTGATGCTGCTTGGTGGCGGTGCTTACGCTTATAGCATCTATCATTCTTTAAACAGCGCGGTCGAAACGATGCACAGCCCGATCGAACGGGAGGTGTCTTCTAAACGTTCGAAAGAAGTGACATTTAAAGATAAAGAACCTTTCTCCGTCCTCTTACTAGGGGTGGACGAGCGGGAAAACGACAAAGGCCGATCGGATTCCATGATCGTACTGACGGTGAACCCTGATACGAAATCCGTGAAGATGATCTCGATCCCACGTGATACATTGACAGACATTGTCGGACATGGGACACGGGATAAAATCAACCACGCCTATGCATTCGGCGGTGTCGAGATGGCCATGGACACAGTAGAGGAATTACTCGATATTCCCATCGACTACTATGCCCAGATCAACATGGAAGGCTTTGAAGATATCGTCAATGCTGTAGGCGGCGTGACGGTGAACAATGATCTGAACTTCAGTTACGGCGGCTATTCCTTTGAAGAAGGAAAGTTAACGTTGAGCGGGAAGGAAGCACTTGCCTTCTCCCGTATGAGATACGAAGATCCCCGCGGCGATTTCGGTCGTCAGCTGAGACAGCGCGAAGTCATCCAGGGCGTCATTCGTGAAGGTGCCAGCGTATCAAGCCTATGGAATTTCGATAATATCTTCGATGCCTTAGGAAACAACGTGAAAACGAACTTGAAGTTTCAAGAAATGGTCGATATCCAGAAGCATTACAAATCTGCCTCTAAGGATATTGAACAGATCCAGATCAAAACAGGTTCCGGTACGAAGATTGACGGGATTTATTATTATGTGATCCCTGATGAAGAATTGAGCGAGATTCAGGGTACTCTTCAGGAACACCTGGAAATATAAATAGGAAAAAGCTAAGGATGCGATGGCTCCTTAGCTTTTTTCTTTATCTCTTTTCTCTTTTTTGTTTATTGACGTAGGCCTCTTCTTCTTTAGACGATAGTAATCCAGTCGCTTTCCCTATCGTTCCCTCCTGGATTCTCCAAACCTTATTGTGATCACTGACTGCATCAGAGAAATCCCCTTCTTTCCAGCTCGTCAAGATATCCTTGTATGTTCCCTCATGTTTATATTTGTTGATTTCTAATTGATTCAGCAAATAATCAATCCGTTCATCGGTGATTTCGAAGAATGACCACTTCTCCTTTGCCGCTACCTTTTGATGACTCATGGCATGTATGTACTGTTGCATAAGATTTTCACTTAACGGGGTCTTCACTTCCTCACCAAATGGATTACCACCCTTGCTCACTTTCTTGGCCTCTCCATCGTCATTCATCTCTACCCCAGCCGCTTGTTCCGCGTTCCCATCAGCTGTCCGGGTCCCGTCATTTCCTGCCCTGTTCATATCCAAACTCCCGACAGCTATATAAACACCTAAAGCCGTTAACAGGAGTACACTCCCTATGATGATACCGACTACCTTTTTACTCATGGCCTTGTCTCCCCCTCGTATGCGCTGAAGCTATACTTCCACTATTTTCTGTATGTAGTAATCTTCTATGTGTTGGGCTATTAGTCCTTCTAGTATTTTAAAATAGAATCCTTATCTTACCATATAATGAAAGATAGTCGCTACGTTGGTTGTCATATCCGACTTACTTCCGTATAATGATTTAATGTTTGTAAAATGATTTCCAATCTACATAAAGGGAGTTTTGATAGATTTGAAGAATCAGACGTGGTTGTCCGTTCAATTCTTTGCGATTTTTTTCACATGGGGAATTTTCATCCCTTATTGGACAGCGTGGCTGGTGGAAAGCAAGGACTTTTCCATATCGGCTGCAAGTACGGTGATTGCGGTTGGAATGATTGCGCGGTCGTTTTCGAGCTTTTTCTTATTTCCGAAGTTGAGTCAGACGGTTTCGTTGGGTCGTTTATCAAGATGGCTTGTATTGATTTCCGGTGCTTCATTGCTAATGTTCCTGCCTATGAATTCTTTCGGGATGATTTTGGTGTGTATGGTGTTATTCAGCCTGGTGTATCCGATGCTGCTTCCCATGGTTGAGAGCATGGCGGTTGTCATGATGAAGAAAGATGGTATCGATTATGGACGGAGCCGTTCGTGGGGATCGATTGGGTATACGGTTGCTTTGCTTGCCGTTGGATTTTTGACTTCCATTTTTACCGAGGGAGCTGTGATTTATCTGTTGTTCGGTGGGATTTTGGTGATATTGCTCTCATCTCTTGCGAAGTTACCCCAGTCTATGAGTGGGACCCGGAGGCAGGAAAAGCTTTCTTATCGGGGTTTGTTGAAGTCCCGTAAGTTTGTCTGGGCAATGGTGATTGTCGTGTTAATTCAGGGAGCACATGCTTCTTACTATAATTATGGTGTCCTTTATTTGAAAGAATTAGATGTCAGCGCCGTTTATATCGGTGTGATTTTAAATATTGCCGTGCTATCTGAAATTCTGTTCTTCGCGATTTCAGATCGACTCTTAAAAGGGAAAAGTATTTCTGTCATGTTTATAATAGCAGCAGGGGCTGCTGTGACGCGTTGGACTTTGTTGTTCCTATTCCCCAGCACCCCTGTGTTCATCTTTACCCAAATCTTTCACTCACTAACCTTCGGATTAACCCATTACGCATTTATGCGATTAATTTATGAAGAATTGGAGAGTAAAGACATCCCTGCTGCCCAGGGAGTGTATACTTCGTTGGGTATGGGATTGAGTACCGCGATTCTGACGTTTATCGGTGGATTCTTGTATGATTTGTCCCCGGGTGCTTCGTTTCTGGGAATGGCTGTTGTGGTTCTTCCTTGCGTGGTTCTTGGCGGGTGGATGTATTGGAAGTATGATCGTGGGGCGGATGGTGTGCTTGATTATAAATAGAGTGTTTGTGGACCGTTCGGGATGTGGATTCCGGGCGGTTTTTTTATTGGAAGACCTTTGTGTAAACCGCTCCCCTTGTGGAACCGGTTTTTTTTACGTTTAGTGATTTCAGAATTTCCGCTGCCGTTTTGGCTGAAGGCAAATGAAGAAAATTTCTCAGTTCCTGATTGGTGATAGAGGGTTTGATGAGGAGAAAGTAGTCTTCGATGGCTTGGAGGTGAGCCGTTTTAGATAAGTGGCAGCACCCTGGACAGAGCCAGGTTCCTATTTTTCTTATCATGATCTGGGTGCACTTTTGGCATTGGACACCTTTGATGAGATCGGACTCCGTCAGCTGGTAGGTGGGAAGGATCGATGAGTATGCTGATTGATGCTGGTTCAGGAGGAGTCTCTTCACTTTTTTGAGATCGATGACTTCACGTGTGTATTGCGTGTTCATCTTACTGATTTCACTCACGATAGTTTGGGCATGGATCATTTTGTCGTATGGCGGGATCCGTTTGTGACCGGGTGCCATTTTGAGTATGGTGGCCGGATTACTAATGGCCACGAGGAATTCTATCGGTGGACACGGCAACTTATTATTGTAGAACCATCTTTGGAGAAATAGTTTCTGGCGGTTAGCCTGGGTGATGGGATCAGGATAGCCAGTTTCAATTCCACCCAACAGCTTGGATAGCTGATTGAATTCAGGATCAATGGTCAGGATCCCGGCTATATTTTTAATTTCAATCGGGAGGGCGTAATAGGGCGTGACCAGAAGACTATCAATCTGAAAATAATCCGGAGCGAGTGGCAGTCTGAGATCGTTTAAAATCATATATTTCTTATCCGTCAGGAAACTTAAATGATAATCCACCGTCTTCTCACCATTGTATCCGGCTTTTCGTTTTTTAAGATCCTGTTCAATGAGGGGTCTCTTCGGGTGTTCAAGCGGGTTCAGCCTATGAAGTAAGGCTTCTGTTTGGAGGAGTTTGATGGGAGGGGTTCGTTTTTTCACATTCAAATTGGGGGTCACTCCTTTGGGGATTGGTTTATAGAATAGTTCTGCTTTTTGGCTAAAAATCCTGCTTTTTGATGAAATTTTGTTTTGGATTGTCTGTTTTAGCTGGGATAGAGTTCATTTTCTGGGCTTCATGCCGGATGAGGGAGTGAATTCCTTTCTGTTACGATTCTTCGCGAGAAAATCATGCGGGTTTTAGCAATAATCGTGCGGAAATCACGACTATCATGCGGCATTCGAGATTATCATGCCACACTTTGATTAATCATGCGGCTTTCCAAATAATCGTGCCACGGTGTCGAATTTTCTTTACTTGACGAACCAAAAAACAAAACGCCCCACCCCTTACAGGCAGGACGTTCCTATCAAACTTAGAATCTCTTATATCCTACAAACTTAGGATTCCAATACGTATTACTCAATTTTGAAACCACAACCCCGCTATCAGATGCGTGGATGAATTCGCCGTTTCCAACATAGATTCCCATGTGGCTGATGCCGGCTTTATACGTATTCTCGAAGAATACCAGATCCCCTGCTTTCGGGTTCGAAACAAAGGATGATTTGCTGTAGTAGCCTTCTGTGTTCGTACGTGCAATCGATTGTCCGGCCTGGTTGAATACGTAATAAATGAAGCCGCTGCAATCGAATCCTGAAGGTGATGTTCCTCCCCATGCGTATGGCGCTCCAACGTATTTCTTCGCGATGTCCACTACATTTGAAGACGGTGCTTCACTTCCACCAGTGGTACCAGAAATAGAAAGCTTCTGTCCTACATAAATCATGTCTGAGCTTAATCCATTCCACGATTTAATCTGGGAAACTGTTACATTATAGCGTGAAGCGATATGAGATAATGTATCCCCTGATTGGACTGTGTATGAGCTAGACCCTGACGGTGGAGTTGGCGTTGGGCTTGTCCCTGTAGAGGAAACGATTAATTTCTGACCCGGATAGATCACATCACTCTTTAGGTTGTTCCATTTTTTTAATTCAGCTACATATACATCAAATTTCGAGCCGATTTTTGATAAGTAGTCGCCTGATTGTACTGTATATGTTTTGGCAGAGGTGGAAGTGCTTGTTGGAGCGGATACCTCAAGGACCTGATTGACATAAATCATATCTGAACTTAGGTTATTCCAATTTTTCAAGTTAGAAACAGATGTATCATATTTATAAGCAATCACCGAAAGGGAATCTCCCGATTGTACGCGGTATGAAGCCGCTTCCGTTGAATTGGCAGCAAATGACGAGACTAGTGCAGCAGTTGTTACAGCAATAATTGTCTTTTTCAAACAAATTTCTCCTTCATTGTGTAAAATTTTCATGCTTTCCCATTATGTACGAAGGAGATTCATATTTTAATAGGCTTATTTTCTTATCTGAAGAAAATTAAGGAAGAAACCCCAGTATAATAACGTTTGGTACATTATGGTTTAATTTCCAGCATCACTTTTAATAGGAGTAATTCAATGTATATTTGTTAAGCTATTTTTTTCGACAGAGATTTTTACAGATAGTCTACTTATGTAAACGCTATACTTTTTCATTGACAACTTGTATATACAGGATTACAATAAAACTATATCTTGTATATACAACAAGATTCCTTTTAAATGAAAGCGTTTCGTTTTATCGGATGTTTTTTACGAAAGCATAGAGAGAAGCGTTTTCCACACACTATTAAGGGGAATTCCATTAATAGAAATGAAAGCGGGTTCAAGACAACTTTCGACATTATTCGGGAATTGCCATGAACCATAACTAAGGGAGGGATTATCATGAGCGTGAAACGTGAAGACGTTCTGGAAATTATTGAAGCGATTGGCGGCAAGGATAATATCCGCACGGCCACTCATTGTGTGACTCGTCTTCGATTAGTATTGAATGATGAGAAAAAAGTTGATAAGGAAAGATTAGAGGCCATTGATCTCGTGAAGGGTTCGTTCTCTTCCAACGGTCAGTTCCAAGTTGTCATCGGACAAGGTCTTGTCAATAAAGCGTATCAAATGTTAGCAGAGGAAACGGGAATTGAGCAGGCTTCCAAGCAGGATGTCAAGGATGCCGCTACTCAAAACCTGAATCCATTGCAGCGTGCGATCAAGGTGTTAGCGGATATTTTCATTCCGATTCTTCCTGCGATCGTAACAGCCGGTTTGTTAATGGGTCTGAATAATATTTTGACCGGACCGGGGATTTTCTTTGATAAAGATACATCGGTCATTGATGTGTACCCGCAATGGGCGGATCTGACGAACATCATAAATTTAATCGCGAATACCGCCTTCGTGTTCTTACCGGGACTGATTGGTTGGTCGGCGGTCAAACGGTTTGGCGGTAGCCCGCTGCTCGGTATTGTATTAGGTCTTATGCTTGTACATCCGGATTTACTTAATGCTTGGTCTTATGGTAAAGCTGAAGAAATTCCAACATGGAATCTGTTTGGTCTGGAAGTCGACAAAATTGGCTATCAAGGACAAGTGTTACCGATCTTATTTGCTTCCTTATTATTAGCGAAAATTGAAAAGTTCCTGGATAAACGGGTTCATGACTCGATTAAATTGTTAGTCGTTGCTCCAGTGGCCTTACTGATCACTGGGTTCGCATCATTCATCCTGATCGGACCTGTGACATTCTTCCTTGGAAACATGCTGACAGATGGTGTTGTCTGGGTGTTCGATCATGTATCCTGGTTAGGTGGACTGCTATATGGTGGATTGTACGCAGTGATGGTGATCACGGGTATGCACCATACGTTCCTGGCAGTAGATTTACAGCTAGTATCGAACGCAGGCGGAACATTCTTATGGCCGATCCTGGCACTATCGAATATCGCTCAAGGTTCTGCAGCCCTTGCCATGATGTTTGTGGCGAAGAAAGAAAACGAAAAGCTTCGCGGGTTGGCTGGTACGTCTGCCCTATCCGCTTATCTCGGTATCACAGAACCGGCTATGTTCGGAGTTAACTTACGCTATAAATATCCGTTCATCTCGGCATTGATTGGTTCTGCTATCGGAGGGGTCTTGTTGGCAATGACAAGCACGAAAGCATTCTCCATCGGTGTCGGAGGACTGCCTGGTATCCTGTCCATCAAATCAGAATACTGGGTACCATTCGCCATCGGAATGGTCATCGCCATCGTCGTACCATTCGTACTAACCATGGTATGGTCAAAATTCAGCAAAAACGAAGCTGCCTAATAAATAGATAGAGAAAACAGTTGTAACAACTTGTATATACAAGTTAAAATAAGGGGGACAAATCAATTCTAGCCACAAGCCTGTTCAGGTTCTGTGTAATGGATGGTTGTCTCCCTTTTATTTAGGGACGGACCTTCGAAAAGCTTGTAGTAGTGCAGAGTGTTCAGTCCCATTGGGTAAAAATTAGAGGAATATGTGTTGGAGGTCCGTCCCTCAATATGGACCTTAAGATAAGAAAAATCGCAGAAGAATCATGTTTGACGGCCATGATTGTGTATAAGCGAAAAGGGTTGAGGTCCGTCCCTCAAAATTAAATCTAGGATGGTGTATAAGATATGAAGCAGCCTTGGTGGAAGAAGTCGGTTGTGTATCAGATTTATCCGAAGAGTTTTTATGATACGTCGGGGAATGGCGTGGGAGATATTAAGGGAATTACGGCGAAGATGGATTATTTGAAGGAGCTTGGGATTGATGTGGTGTGGCTGACGCCTATTTACAAAAGTCCTCAACGCGACAATGGTTACGACATTAGCGATTATTTCAATATCCACGATGAGTACGGGACGATGGAAGATTTCGATGAACTACTGGAACAGGCACACCAGCGTGGAATCAAGATCATCATGGATATCGTGATCAACCATACATCCACGGAAAATCAGTGGTTCATTGAGTCTCGTAAGTCGAAGGATAACGAGTACCGGGATTTCTATATTTGGAAAGACGGTAAGCCGGATGGTTCCGAGCCGACAAACTGGCAGTCCAAGTTCGGCGGAAACGCTTGGCAGTATGATGAGGAAACGGGTCAGTACTACCTTCACCTCTTTGACGTGACCCAGGCTGACTTGAACTGGGAGAGCGATGAAGTCCGCCGGAAGCTTTATGACATGATGCACTTCTGGCTGAAAAAAGGCGTCGACGGCTTCCGCCTGGATGTGATCAATCTTATCTCCAAGGATCAAGACTTCCCTGATGATGATGGTTCGGTCGCACCTGGAGATGGACGCAAGTTTTACACTGACGGTCCCAAGGTCCATGACTATATGCAGGAAATGAACAAGGAAGTCTTCTCTCAATACGACATCATGACCGTTGGAGAAATGTCTTCCACAACGATCGATCATTGTATCAAATACTCACGCCCTGATCGTAACGAGCTCAGCATGACGTTCAACTTCCATCATTTGAAGGTGGATTATCCTAACGGGGAGAAATGGTCAGTCGCTGACTTTGATTTTCTGAAGCTGAAGGAAATCCTGTCTACCTGGCAGCGTGAAATGCATGAAGGCGGCGGCTGGAACGCCCTATTCTGGTGTAACCATGACCAGCCTCGAATCGTATCCCGCTACGGCAATGACGGTGAGTACCATAACGAATCGGCGAAGATGCTCGCAACGACGATTCATATGATGCAGGGTACCCCTTATATTTATCAAGGTGAAGAGTTCGGGATGACAAATCCTAAGTTTACAAGCATCGATGAATACCGTGATGTTGAGTCCATCAACATCTTCAATATATTAAAAGAGCAAGGTAAATCTGAAGAAGAGATTTTAGAGATCCTGCGTCACAAGTCACGTGATAACTCAAGAACGCCTGTGCAGTGGAATGGTGAAGAAAATGCCGGATTTACAAGTGGCACTCCTTGGATTCCTGTGGCGAAGAATTATACAGAAATCAATGCAGAACAAGCCTTACAAGACGAAAATTCAGTCTTCTATCACTATCAGAAACTGAATCGCCTTCGCAAAGAATACGACATTATCGTGGATGGTGACTATCAATTGATTTTAGAAGATCACCGAGAAATTTTCGCATATGTCCGTAACGGTGAAGGTGAAAAGTTGCTTGTGGTGAACAACTTCTATGGACATGAAACGGAATTCACTCTTCCTGATGAGGTCGATGTTGAAGGCTGGTCAAGCGAAGTGTTGTTGTCTATCTACGAGGACACGGCGAGTGTTTATAAGAACATAACGTTACGTCCTTATGAGTCTGTTGTGTTTCATTTTAAAAAGTAAAGATAAAAGGCATTGTTCCGACAATGCCTTTTTCTAATGCTACAAAATAATTTTTAAAAAAATAGGTGTAAACAACCATATTATGGGTATATAGTATGCAAAAAGGCTCACTCTTTTCACATGAATTCTTTCAGGATAAATTACCCATTTATCCCGACCTCTTCCATTTGATACCATATACTACGTATGCCTTACCGAATATACAAAAAATGAATATATAAGGGGATGAAAGACGTGTCCTATTTATCCTATTTAACTTCACAACTTCACGAAAAAAAAGAACAACTTATCCGACTAAAGAATGCTTATTCTTCCGTCAATCAGCTCCAGGGAGAATTTCTCCGGCATCAAACGAGCATTACTCATCCCGAACTCACTTCTTCCACTTGGCAGGGGACATTAGCCAGAAAGTTTATCGAAGTCCGCGAAGATGTCATATTATCTTATAAAGATATGTCTCAAACCCAGATGGACACCGCCATCATGAGCATAGAAGATAAAATTTCCTCGATTCGGTCACAGATTCAATCACTGGAAATAAGTATCGCAAACGAACAAGAGCGCATCGAGAGGGAACTTATAAGGGAGGAAGGAATGTGAGTCAGGATATTAAGCTGCGGTTCTCCGATATCAATGAAGCACTGGCTGACATACAAGCTGCCTCTGAATCATTTGAAACGTCACTCGCCAAAGATATCGCCTCCTCCAACCAACTGGACGTTGTCAGGAGATTGAATGAATTAAGTCATCTGTTCGAGGAAGTGGCAAATGTATATAAAAGCGTATTAATCGAAAACAATCAATCTGCAAGCAAGGCCATTGAAGACTTTATAGAAGTGGATCACACGATCTCGGCTTCCATCATGTCACGCTAGGGGGAGAAACCGGACCATGAAAATGCTTGATAACCAATCGCTACATAGCGGTATTGAAGATTTGTTAAATAAACTGGAAGCACAGAAGAAACAACTCGATCAACTCCGGCGGGCTGTCGGTACCTTTACTGGATTGCATGAGTCATTCAGCGGAAAAGGCGGGGAAGCCATCCGTTCGTTTTATCAGGATATGCACATCCCCTTCCTGACCTTTTACTCCCTTTCCCTTCAAAACTATGAGAGGACCCTTTCAAGCCTTAAAGGAGCTTCCATTGAACTGGAGTCTGATTCCAATGGGTTGATTCGTCAAAGTTTTTTGGATGGAGAGTTAACCGATGGGTTGAATAAATCCGAAACCGTCACTTGTGACCTCGTGGATGAAACAAATGAAACTTTGAACTCCATTAGTGATATTGTCCATGTCCCCCACATTCAGGACCAGCGATTCCTGGGTGATACGAAGAGGGCTCATCAGGAAATCACTCAAACCATTGAACACTTAACCTCTTTTGACGCTGACCAAACAAAAGCCCTGGATACAGTGGACCATGACATTCAGCTGATGAAACGTTATATTTATGATATACAGGGAATGTTTAAAGGCGGAAAACTCAGCGTGTCGGAATACTCGGGCACTGAGCTCGATCAATCATTTCACCGTCATCCATTTATGAATACACTGGAGGAAAGATTGAATTCTCGTAATCTATTATTATCAATGTTTACGATTCCTGGTGAGTATGGATCACTGGAACAGCTTTTGATGCTCCAAACCAATCAAACCTCTTATAATAACGACTTAGCCGTAGCTGGTAACGGAACTGCCCAGACCCAATACGGTTTCTGCCCTCGACCGCCGAGCACCACTGTCAGCTATGGGAAGCCACATGAAGATATGATGGGATCCGATGGGGTTGGAAATGCAGGGGCGTTATTTTCTGCTGATTTGAAAGAAGGAACCAGTGAAGCCAAACTATTTGCTTCCATGGTGGACACGAAATATATGGATGATGTTCCCGAATTTGTCAATCAAAAGGTCCTTTATACTGATATGGGTGCTGCAATGCCATATACTCCATTAGCTTTTGGTAAATCTGTCCTTATGGGACAACAAATAGGCTTCAAAACAGAGGCAGGTATCTCAAAGTCCAGTTTTTCACATGACAATTCACCACTTGGAGGGGATATAAGCTTTGGCCAGGGTGAGGCCAAGGTCAATTATGAGAATTATACTGCCAGTGCCGGGGCCGAAGTGAGTGCAGCAAAAGTCGAACTAAAGCTCGAGCCTCTAAATTTCTTCGGGTATGAACCCTTGGAGAAGTGGTTTGGGTTTGAGTATGATCCTTACGTAGGTGTCGACCTTTCCCTCGGCAGTGCAGGAGCCAGTGCTTCCGTAGGTTTAGAGACCAGCATATACGCTGCCTTGGGTATCGGTGTCGGAGTAAAGGGCGGATTCGAGGAAGATAAGGAAGACGAGTAAGGAAAATCAAGAAAAACGGGTGATATTTAGTTCATGAATACAAACAAAAAAAACGTTAAGAAAGCAGTACGCTTCGCATTATTATTTTATGCTATTTTTATAGGGTTAAGCGGAACCATTATGTTTTCCGTTTTGCTCCTATGGGTGATTCCGAAAGATCAACTCTCAAATGTAAGCCTACCTCTGTCCATGATGGCTTTATTCATATATGGGACTTGTGTGGCGGCTCTAGTGATTCGATCAAAATTCTTCAAGAAAGAGGTCATTGCTAATGAATAATTCAACTCCCACCCTTCTACCGATCGGAACCGTCGTCAAATTAAAAAAAGTAGAGAAGCCGGTCATGATCTATGGAAGACATCAGATACAAAAGAAAACAAACAATATTTACGATTATATAGCCGTTCCTTATCCGGAAGGAAACCTGACAGACGAATTCAATGTCTTCTTCAATCGTGAGTTGATTGAAGATATCATGCATCCAGGGTTAGTTTCACCTGCCGAAGAATTAATGAGAGAAAAAGTAGAAGCAGAAATACAAAAAAACCAAAGAAATGAGAACAATCATCGTGAGGACTAAATATCTTTTTATTTTATTTGTACTGGTATTTTCTTTAATTGGCTGCAGCCAGACTCAAAGTAATCAACCTGAGGAAACTAAAGAAGAGAAGGTTCAGGAAGATGAACTTGATCCTGCAAAGCTCCTTCCTATCGGAACCGTAGTAAAGCTGAAACAGGTTGAAAAAAGCGTCATGATCTATGGGTATAATCAAATTCAAAACAGCACAAATAAGCAGTTCGACTATATCGGCGTCCCTTATCCGGAAGGAAATATTTCGCCCGACTATAACGTATTTTTCAACCGTAATTTAATCGAAGACGTTCTACATAACGGCTATGTAACGGATGAAGATAAAAAAATTCGTGAAGAAGCCGATCGCGAGGATAACACTTACTAGGAGGTTTATCGATGTTCACAGACAATCCATCCCTTAGGAAAATCGTCCGAATCGGACTGCTTGTATTTGCCATTATGGGCTTCATCAGCGGGACACTACCACTGGCGATCATCAGTCCTGCCCTCCTTTCAGGCAATCCTATGCCTGATCAGTTTCCAGCATTTGCGATCATTGCCGTTGTCAATTATAGTTTTGCTATCGTTTTACTCTTGGTGCGGTCAAAATTTTTCAAGAAAGATTCAGATCAGCGTATACAATAGTAATCCTTATACATAAATTAGTTAACATTTATTCCAACTGTAGGATAAAAAAGCTAGTCAGAGCTTGATGAACTATTCAACCGTTATCAACGATTGAAATGAAAAAAGGCTGCGCTCTAAGGCAGCCTTTCATCTTATTCCGTTGCTTCCTCTTCCCCTTCACTAGCCAGGAAGAAAATCGCCGCAACCTTCCATCCATCTTCTTTCTTATGGAAGACGGTTACCTGCTTCCCTGAACGCGTCACTTCCTTATCGCTGTTCGGGTCCTTTGTTGTCGCTTCAATTTCTGCATAAACGTCTGCTTTTTTACCGGCAGCGTAATTGATGATCTTTACGTTTTCCACCGTACGCTTTGAATCCACTGAATCAAAGATCTGTTTGACATAGCGCTCTTCGTCCGCGTATTCGAAATTCACCGGTGTCTTGGAGATGACACTCATGTATGATTCGAAGTCTTCTTCGTTAAAGGCATTGATATATTGATCAAAGGCTTCGTTGATTGCCGTTTTCTCTTCTTCCGGGATACCCTCTGCTTCTTTCAGCTCGCTCGCATCCTCAACGATCTGAGTCATTTGATTCAGAGATGCCGCTTCGTCTGTTGCCGGGTCTTCACTAGGCTTTACCTCTTCCGTACTGTTTGTATTCTCTTCTTTCTTCTCTTCGTCTGCACCACAAGCACCCAATAGTAACGTACTCATGCCAATTCCCAACATGACTTTCTTCCAATGCTGTTTCAACAATGCTCTTCACCCTTTTCTAAAATTTGCGCTATCTCCATTCTATTGAAAATATTCACAACACTCAAGTTCAATCTCATTTCTTCCTATTATTATGGTAAAATAATAGCAGGTGATATTATGACGAAAAGCAATAAATACAAACAAATCTTCGAGGATCTCTCTGAAAAAATACAGGATGGTACCTATACAGCCAATTCAATTCTGCCATCGGAAAACGAGCTCACGGCGATCTACGCCACTTCACGTGAGACTATTCGTAAAGCGCTTACATTATTGGCACAAAAAGGATTTATTCAAAAACTGCGTGGGAAAGGGTCCCTCGTACTCGATGTGTCGCGGATGAGCTTTCCGATTTCGGGGCTTGTGAGCTTTAAAGAGCTGCAGACTTCAATGGGCCGGGATCAGATTGAGACGTCCGTGCACGAGTTTGGATTGATGCGTGCCGATGACCAGATTGCTTCACAGCTCGAGACTTCTGCAAGCTCTGAAGTCTGGAAAGTCGTTCGCTCCCGTCAGATCAGCGGGGAGAGAATTATTTTGGACAAATCCTATTTTTTAAAGGAACAAGTCCCTTTATTGACGAAAGAAATATGCGAGAACTCGATTTATGAATATCTGGAGGGTGAACTGGAACTACCAATCGATTTTGCCAAAAAAGAGATTGTTGTGGAAGAGTGTACGGATGAGGACCGGAAGTATCTTGATTTAGATAAATATGATCATGTGGTGGTCGTGAAGAACTTTGTCCATTTGAAGGATGCGACATTGTTTGAGTATACGGAATCGAGACATAGGTTGGATATGTTTCGGTTTGTTGATTTTGCACGGAGAAAGCATTAGAATGGGTCCACTTCCTGGTTGGGGAGTGGATTTTTTATTAAAAGTGCATGCCGGGGGTACAACATTTTTAGGGTGACATGAATGGGTAAAGAAATTTCGACACCTTGGCACGATTATTTGAAACCTCGCATGATTAATCAAAATCCCGCATGAAAAATTCATAACCCGCACGATCATCTCAAATCCCGCTTGATTCTCCCGCGAAGGAGCTCCAAGTAAGGGAGTCCCTCTTCAAATACGGCCCTCAATCCACATCCAAGACTACACTCCAGCTAAAACCGACAATCTAAAACAGAATTTCATTCGAAAAGGGATGGAAAAACTAAATGAGTAACGGACAATCTGCCTGATTACCGAGAAGGGAGCCTTCAATAATCAAACCCTCCATCAATTTTATAAGCCATTTAACGAAAACTAGCAGTTGAAAACCGGTCCGGACTCCTTCAGCGCACTGCGAAAAAAATACAATGACCGGAAAATAAATGGACATAAAATAAGATCAGTCCGTCAGTAAAATGCCCGGACTAATCTATACATGTTATTCACCAGCTATGCTGTTGGCTTGCTCCGACTTTTCTTCTTCCTCTTCTTCAACTTGCTTCTCTTGCGGGACTTCATCTATTACATTTTCATCGGGCGGCTCACTACTACTTACATCCTCTTCTTCTACTTGAGGTTTGTCTTCCGTCTTCTCCTCCGGTTCCGGATCCTCAACAACAGGCGGCTCCACTTCTTCATCTTCAACCTTTACAGGAGTTTCTTCCCGGCTTTCAGCCTCTTCCTCCTCAGGTTCAGCCTTTTCCTGATCATCTACATTTGCTTCATCTTCCACCTTTGGCTTTTCTTCCACTTTACTTTCAACCGATTCCGGCACAATCGTTTCTTTCAATTCGTTTGAATCCACCGCTACGCTATAGGTTTCATCGACATAGTTGATAAATCCCTGGATGTGATAGGTTAAGGAGGTTGCCTCACACCCCCCTGTCATGTCCGTGATGGCATCGGGGGCAGTGTTTAAGGATTCTCCCGGTTTCAGTTTTTGACTTGTGAGCAGTTCTTCTCCGCTGCCGAATTGGAGAGATATGGTTACCTTCGTACTCATATCAGAAATGTTTTTTACCGTTAAAGTATTCTCTATAGAGCAATTGCTTCCATACTGTATTTCTGAAGCTTGAATCTGCAGCAAGTCCTCTGTTGTGGCATTTTGAATGGTGCCCGATGCACTCGTTTCCGAGGTAAACCACGCATATGTTCCTGGTAAAGTAGTAAAGGCAGTTGAAATTAAATAGATGGAGGAAAGGATAAGGAAGGTGCACATCGTTATAAGGGACCCATTCCCTTTTAGTCCATTATGTAGCGGTTTCATTAGATTCTCCTTTCAATAGAGATAGGCAGCCTGTGAGCGACTGCCCCATCTTTCTGTACCTTATTTCTTGTTTTCGAACTTTGCCCCCTGGTCTGTCTGCTTAGCCTGTACCATTAGATTACCACTATATTTTGCTCCTTGATACTCATTCCCTGCGCTTTGGTCAAGTTTCACATCGAACGCCATTGTGATGTATTCATCCTCTTCCAGTGTAAAGAACTCGTCTTTCCCAAATTTAAAGGTTTTCTCTCCACCTGAAGAAGATTTTGCAAGAGCCGACATGGCTTGCGCTTCCTCCACTGTCGCTTCCCCGGTAATGACCTCTACTCCTTTAGGCAATGAAGCAACCGCAGATTTAGCCATGCTCATTTGTGGATTGTGGTTCCCATTAAAGAAGCCTTTTTCCCATTGCATTCTCCAATCGTTCATTTCGTCCATATCAGGCTTCGCTTTATATTTGAAGGCCATATAGTAGATTTTGTATGGATCTGCCGAAGCTTTATCCACTGAACCCGTATAGGTTAATTTTAAATTTTGTTTCAAATCACCAGTATTTTCCAAAGTAACAAAATCTCCATAAACCACTTGAGATGGTGCAAACTTTGCCCCTGTGAATAATGGTGTTGAAATGGCTTCCCCGTTATTTACAGATAGATTTCCTGTATCGATGGTCCCCACTGCTGATGTACTGGACGTGAACCAAGAATATGTACCATATCCTGCACTTACAACTAGCGCTCCTGCCAAAGATGTTGCCAATAATGCTTTTTTAACTGATTTCATAGTGAAAAATTCCTCCTCAAAGTTTGTTATATTTTTTTCTTTCATTAAAACCGGGTACGATTATACCTTTGTAGAGACAGTATCTTCTTTTCTATTAAAATATCTGTTCGTCCGTTCAAATACTTCAATCAGAATAAATAGAAGAAATGGCAAGAGAACAAACAGAGAAAACCCAAGCTTACTGGAAATGAATTTTGCCACGAATCCTGCATTCGGCAGAATGACGGCGACTTCCCCGATTAACTTATCCGGCTGCACCTTCCAGCTGTCTTCTACATTGTTATTGTCACCCTTTGTCAGAAAACCTTCCGGGGTTACCTGAACCACACGGTGGGTCACAACCTTTTGATCCGCCGTATGAAAGGTGATGATTTCGTTCTTATTGACTTCGACGGCATTTGTCTCTTTTACAAAAATCATGTCACCCGCACTGATTTTGGGTTCCATACTATTTGTCAGGACCGTTAATGGCTTGTACCCAAAAAACGATGGTATCTTAGTAGGCTCCTTCTGCGCTTGATAGGAGACGAATAAGAGAAATACAATGCAGCATAGAGCAGATATCGACAGGAGATAAGTGAATATTTTCAACATTTTTCTTTTCAATTCATCACATCCTCCTATTGTAGTTATCGCCTGTATTCACAAATTTACTAGACTTGGATAAAAGTGTCAACTTTATAACGAACAAAAACGTTCGTTAAAAAACGACAAAATTTTCTAAGGTTTCTCCCAAAATGTCCTTAGGTAAAAAGCAAGCCATGATAAGGTTTGGAGCTCCCAAATGTGTTCGAGAATGGATCTGCACCATGGAAAAGCATCCCCTCAATATGTCGTAATTTGATGAGCAACTCTTCTACCATTGTGAATTTTAATAGAATAATATGGTAATGTACCAAAAAACAATTAGGGGGTTTCGCATGAACAAGTTATTCAAAACAGGTATCACTTCAGTTGTGATGGCAGGAACTTTATTTGCCGGTATTCCGGTAAGTTCATCTGTTGCGGCAAGTGTAGTGACAGAAAGCCATGTAAAAGAATCGGATTCACATTCACATTTTATCGGAACGTTGGATGCTGCTTTGATCAATGATGAGAGATTATTAGCCTCATTGATCAAGCAAGGGAAGATATCATCGAAAGCTTCTGATGCTACCAAGCAAAAAGAGTTGGAAAAGTATATTGAATTAAAAGGGAAGAAAGTGGAAGATGCTAACGTAAAAGATCCTATCGCTCCTAAGGCAAAGGCAGCAGAATCTGAAAAGCACCAGAAGTTCAAAGACGCTACAAAGAAAAACAGCGGTAAATTACAAGGAAGCAAGAAGCACCCGGATCCCGTGAGTGAATCTCCTTCACCAGGTGTGGCCAAAAAAGGAAAGCTTCTCACTCTTATGGTCGAATACTCGGATTTCGAACATAACAATATCAAACCGAATGAAACGGATAACTACTATGAGGATTACAACAAGGAGCACTTCGAAGAGATGATCTTTGGAGACGACGGCGTTACCGGCCCTAATGGTGAGAATTTCGTTTCTCAAAAGCAGTACTATGAAGAACAATCAGGCGGAACTTATACCATCGAAGGGAATGCTTACGGATGGCTTAAGGTTCCTGGGACAGCGAAATATTATGGAGCAGACCAAGCTTCAGGAGGACATGACAATGTGACTCCTGGTGGCTCTAAGCAATTAGTTAAAGATACTTATGCTGCAGCGATTGCGGCAGGAATTCCCCTTGAGGATTATGACTTAGAAGATCCGCACGATTTAGATGGTGACGGGAACTATTGGGAGCCGGATGGATTAGTTGACCACTTACAGATCATTCATGCAGGTATGGGTCAGGAAGCTGGAGGCGGTTCTTTATTTGATGATGCCATCTGGTCTCACCGTTCCGCTGTCTTCGTTGACAATGATGGACTTGGAAACGGTCTTCCTGGATTCTATGATTATACGATGATGCCGGAAGATGGGGCTACTGGCGTATTCGCTCATGAATATGGTCATGACTTAGGATTACCGGATGAATACGATACGATTTATTCTGGAGCGGGGGATGCCGTTGGGTATTGGTCTATCATGTCTGCAGGTTCGTGGGCAGGTAAGATTCCCGGGACAGAACCAACAGGCTTTTCTCCTTGGGCAAAGTCCTACTTACAATCCACTTTGGGTGGAAATTGGACACAACCTTTAGTCATTGACTTTGAAGATATTAAGAAAAAAGGCACGAATTACTTGCTCGATCAGGCAAATTCTCCTAACGGCCAAAACCATCAGGCGATTCAAGTAAACCTGCCTGAGAAGAAGACAGCCGTGAATACTCCTGCTTCCGGAAGCCATGAGTATTGGGGCGGACAAGCAGATGAAATGGACACGAATATGGTGACGGATGTTGACTTAACAGGCAAGTCTTCTGCTGAGCTGACGTTTGACGCCTGGTATGATATTGAAGCACAATGGGATTTCGGATTTGTGCAAGTATCCACTGATGATGGGGAAAGCTGGAAATCATTAGGTAATGAAAACACACGTGATGATGTGGTAGCTGAGGGGTATCCTACTATATTGGATTCTATGCCTGGTTTCACAGGAACATCAGATGGCTGGGAGCCCCAATCATTCGATTTATCTGAATATGCAGGACAAGAAATTCAGCTGAGATTCCGTTATGCAACAGACTGGGGTACAACACTCACAGGTTTCTTTACTGATAATATTAAGGTCGTGGCAGATGGAGAAACAGTAGTAGAAGATGGAGCTGAAAGTACAACGACTCCTTTCACGTTAAATGGATTTGAACGTTTTGACGGTAATAAATATGTTGATCATTATTACTTATTGGAATGGCGCAACCATCAAGGTGTAGATGAAGGTCTCGCCAATATCGCACGTGGTAATTCTTTGATGAGCTATGATGGTGGTCTGGTCGTTTGGTATGTAGATGACACCTTTACAGATAACTGGACGGGTCTCCATCCTGGGGACGGTTTCTTAGGGGTAGTAGATGCACATGATGATACCAATCTATTATGGAGCACAGGTGTAGAAGCCTCGACTCGTTACCATGTAGCAGATGCAGCGTTCAACTTCATGCCAACTTCTGGATTGAACCTGGTCTATCCTGATCAAACCCTGACACTTGCAAGTCAACGTGGAATTCCTTTATTTAATGATAGGAAGGATTACAATAACTCCTATCTACCAGATGCAGGACGTAATATCAGTCATTACGGGTTAAAGGTACTGGTGAATGATCAAGCTAAGGACAAATCTGTCGGTTCGATCACTTTATCAAGATAGAATAGTAGATTACTCGTATATCCCTTGACCAAGGTTTGGATTTCGATCCCTTGGTCAAGGGATTTTTTACAGAAGTGTCACCTATACTACCCGTTGGATAACCTCCCTCCTCTTCTCGATATTTACTAGATTTCAAGCGCGGCATGATTTTTCCTATTCCTGCTTGAAAAACTCAATTCTCGCACGATTATCTGATTTCCCGCACGATTTTAGTCAAACCTGCTTGATTGTGCCTAGAAGCCTGTTAGAGTTACAAATTTCCATCCCCTGAACCGGCCCATAGACTCAATAAACCCCTCACAACTATCTAAAACCAAAAAAGAACGGTCCTTCTAAAAGAAGGACCGCTCTCTTAACAACAAATTAACAATACTCTTTTTAGCTAACCGGTACTTATCGTACTTCCACCCAACCGTTCTTGATCGCAGTTACCACTGCTTGAGTACGGTCGTTCACATTCATTTTCTGTAAAATATTACTTACATGGTTTTTAACGGTTTTTTCGCTGATGTATAGGCCTTCACCGATTCCGCGGTTGCTCTTACCGTCTGCAAGCATCTGCAGTACTTCACACTCGCGGCGCGTTAATAGGTGAAGCGGGCGGCGAACTTCGGATTGTTGGAATCCACCTGAGTTTTGGGCGTTTGCCAGGCGCTTGTATTCTGCTACCAGGTTATGAGTTACCTTCGGATGAACGTAAGAGCCGCCGTCTGCGACGATTTTCACGGCGTCAACAAGGGCGTCTGAATCCATCTCTTTTAATAGGTAACCCAGTGCTCCTGTTTTCAACGCATGGTTTACATAGTTTTCATCATCGTGGATGGATAGGATGATGACTTTTGTATCCGGGTATCTGTCCATCAGCTCACGCGTTGCTTCTACGCCGTTTGTTTCAGGCATATTGATATCCATCAGGACAACATCTGGTTCGTGTGTTTCAACTAGGTTCATGGCTTCTGAACCGTCATCGCCTTCTGCTAATACGTTGAAAGAAGGTTCGAACTCAAGGATTCGTTTTACTCCCTCTCTGAAAAGCTGATGATCATCAATGATAACAATATTTGTTGCCATGTCTTTCGCCTCCCTAAACCTTGGAAAAATTTACTTATTAAGTGGAACCTGGATCAGTATCACCGTTCCTGTTCCTACTTTTGAGTCAATCGTGATGTCTCCTTCAAGAAGGTCGACACGTTCTTTCATCCCCATGATGCCAAAGGATCCTGTTTTTTGTTTGTCTTTGTCGAATCCATTGCCGTTGTCTTTTACAACAACTGTTATTTGGTCTTTCTTTACTTCTACTTTAACTTGAATATGTGTCGCTTCAGCGTGCTTAAGTGCGTTCTGAACACTTTCTTGTACTAATCGGAACAGAGCGACTTCGAATTTTGAAGGAAGTCTGATATCGAGTCCCATATTCACAAACTGAATGGAGGTCTCCTGGTTATACTCTTCGATTGTACTCAAGTATTTTTTGAGGGTCGGAATTAACCCCAGGTCATCAAGTGCCATGGGTCTGAGGTCGTAAATGATGCGCCTGACCTCATATAGGGCTGAGCGGACCATCCGTTTGAGGTCGCGTATTTCATGGATGGCATCGTCTGTGCTTTTTTCACGAAAAACCCGCTCGATTAAATCGGAACGAATTAAGACGTTGGCCATCATTTGCGCAGGACCATCATGAATCTCACGGGATAAGCGTTTTCGCTCGTCCTCTTGTGCCTCGATGATTTGAAGACCGAAATCCTGACGCTGTTTCGCGTCCTCCAGTGCCTCATTCACTTGCCTTAAGTCACTATTTAAATAATTGAGAACGACGGATATTTGCGAGCAAAGATTTTCTGCCCGTTCAATCGTGTCCCCGAGTGCGTGTAACCGTCTTTCCAGTTCATCCCGACGGTCTCTCAATTGCTTTTCTTGCTGTCTATTCATGGATAGCTTCATTTGCAGGTCATGAGCCTTCTCATACGCTTCTCTTACCTGATCTTCTGAATAGGTTTGAAAATGCTTGCTTACTTCAGAAAGTCTGAGTCGGGCAAACTTCGATTTCTGTTGGAGGTGATCTCCTTCATCAATCACTTTCAAAACCATTTCTTTCACTTCCAGCAGTTCTTTCATCAAATCTTCATAATCAGTTCGACATTGCTCGCCAATCTGAAAGATTTCATCCTTACTCTCGTCAACCGTATCGACCATCTTTTTCAGGATGCTATCTAACATCTTGGTGTCTATTTTTTTAAGTGACACGGTACACCCCTCTTTTGTTCCACAATAGTAGTCAACCTAGAATAAAGCTTCATATAAAACTATACTTACATAGCAATAATCGGCATTTTTCAGCTGATGCCTCAGTCTTTCCAATGTAACCTAAGACCTAGGCTCCCACCTATAAAACCTTACCTATTATCAATTCCATGTAAAATTACAAAACTCCTTTATTCATCTAGGCATATTCCTATGTAATACCTCTACCAAGGGATCATTCGCTCCGGGAACATAAGAGAATGAATGGGAATTATCTAGACCATTCGGCTTCCCTTTCAGAGCTTTGGGAACAACTGAAGTATTACTATCAGCGTCCATTATACCATGTCACATATTGTCGGAGATTAAAGTTTTATTACATTGTATTACCATTATTTCATGTAGAACCAGTTTTTACCTGACACAATACCCTATGTGCCTCTCATTTTGTGCATTATGCATCATTTTTATATATAGTAGTATTAGGAGAAAAGAGCGTATTTTGTCGGGAGCTGCGACAAGAGGGAAAGGAGAAATGAGTTTGCTACATCACTATAATACTGTCAAGGGTTATGGAGAGCATGAAATCAATATTGAACGTTCCAGATTCATCACCTATGTCAATCGTGCCGAATCCGAAGAAGAGGCACAGGAATTCATCACCTCTATCAAGAAGAAGCATCATGATGCCAATCATAACTGCTCTGCCTATATGATTGGTGAAAATAACCTGATTCAAAAAGCGAATGACGACGGGGAGCCGAGTGGCACAGCCGGGGTCCCGATGCTTGAAGTATTAAAAAAGCGCGACCTCAAAGACACAGTCGTCGTTGTGACGCGTTATTTCGGGGGAATCAAACTTGGTGCCGGCGGACTTATCCGGGCGTATGGGCGAGCAACGTCTGAAGGCCTCAACGCTACCGGGATTGTTGAAAGACGTCTTATGAGGGTGATGAAAACGAAGATCGACTATACTTGGCTAGGTAAAGTTGAAAATGAAGTAAGATCGTCTACCTTTCAATTGAAAGAAATCCATTACCTAGATGCTGTCGAGATTGAAGTGTATGTGGAAGAAGCTTCTAAGGAGCAGTTTGTGGATTGGATGACGGAGCTTACGAATGGGCAGGGTGAAATTTCCGAGGGTAATGTAGAATACTTGGAGTCATCGATATAGTACTTCTGAAGGGACGGACCTCGAATTTCGAGGTCCGTCTCTCTTGTAATATAAATTTCATTTTACGATTTTATAGGTAAAGTAGTACAATAGAAATTGATATAATACGTCGAATATTGTTTATTGGTGTGACTACTCGAAAAAGGAGTTTTTCTATATATGTCGATTGAACGGAATTATCGTAATAGTATGAAAAAGAAGAAACGCAGGAGAAGGATTGTGTTCTTTCTCATCATCCCCCTGCTCATCGTCACGTTTTCTGTTGCTGGATACGGGGCACTGTTGTATAAAAAAGCTGAAACCGTCTTTAATGATTCGTACAATAATATAGACGGCCGCGAGAAATCCGAACTTCGGGAAGAAAAGGTAGATCCCAACATCGATAATGTATCCATCTTATTTATCGGGGTCGATGAAAGTGATACTCGTAACTTCGGCTCATCAACCCGTTCTGACGCCTTGATGCTCGCCACCCTTAATGAAAAGGAAAAGTCCGTTAAACTCGTAAGTATCCCCCGTGACTCCTATGTTTATTTACCAGAAGTAGGATACAAAACGAAGATTAACCACGCACACGCGTATGGTGGACCTAAAGCTTCCATTGAAGCGGTTGAAACCATGTTTGATATACCTGTCGATTATTATGTGAAAATGAACTTCCATGCATTTATTGATGTCGTGGACGCACTGAATGGTATAAATGTAGAGGTACCTTATGAGTTATATGAACAAAACTCAAAGGATACAGCAAACGCCATTCATTTACTTCCCGGAATGCAAACGCTGGACGGGGAAGAAGCTTTAGCACTGGCCAGAACCCGGAAAAAGGATAATGATATCGAACGTGGTAAACGTCAACAGGAAATCCTTAAAGGCGTAATGAAGAAAGCAGTATCTGCCAATGCCTTGACCAAATATGATGATATCATCCAAGCCATCGGGGACAATATGGAAACCAATATGACCTTTAACGAGATGAAAGCTCTTTCCAGTTACGGGTTAAAGAAACAGTTGGACTTGAACACTCTTTCCCTTGAAGGGGAAGATACTTATATTGAAAATGTGTATTATTGGTTATTGGACGATACCAGCCTGGCCAATACGAGTATTGAATTACAAGATCACCTTGAGGTCAATCGAGCAACAGCTGGAGATATTGATTACTCTGAACAGAGTGAAGAAGAGACTTCTTCTGCTACTTATGATTAATGGATAATGATTAAAACCTGCAGAAACCCATCTGCAGGTTTTATTTTTCATCTAAAAATAAGGCTCTTTTCACAAGGGTTGTTGTTTTTAACAATGGTGAGACCCCGGAGGCAAAGCCGAGAAGGCTCACCACCAGCCCCGCGGAAAGCGAGCATCCTGTAGCGGAAATCAACTATTACTTTCTCCTCAACAATAAGCAACAAACTTTACGAAAAGAGCCAAAAAAAAGAGTAGAGAACAAATGAGTCTCTACTCTTTTTCATGATTATTTTCTTGTCGCTCTCGCTTTAACGAACTTTATCAACGGTTGATAATTTGAATTGACAAGTCCGATACTCTCGATGAACCACTCAATTGCTATGAGTAGTACCGCTATCACAATCATTGCGCCCCACAGCGTCGACATTGAGAATATGATGGCCGCTAAGCTGAACATCGCTGCAATCGCATAAATGATGATGACGGTTTGTTTGTGTGTAAATCCAATCCGCAATAAACAATGATGCAAATGCGATTTATCAGGAGCAGATAATGGACTTTTGTTGACAATTCTTCTAATGATCGCAAAGAACGTATCTGAAATAGGTACACCTAAGATAATGAGCGGAACGATAAGGGAAATCATAGTAACATTTTTAAACCCAAGCATGGAGAGCACAGCAATCATGTATCCAAGGAACAGTGCTCCTGTATCACCCATAAAGATTTTCGCTGGGTGGAAGTTGAAATACAGAAATCCGAGTGTACTGACAATCAGGATCAATGCGAGGGACATAACAAAGACGTCACCTTTAAGCATCGCCATGAAACCGATTGTCGCAAGCCCAATTGTCGATACTCCTGCAGCCAGTCCGTCTAATCCATCAATGAGATTGATTGCATTAGTGATCCCCACAATCCAGAGGATGGTAATCGGAATGCTGAACATACCGAACTCCAGCACACCACCAAAAGGCAGGTTAATGAATTCGATTTGAACTCCACCAAGTACCACTGTAAACGCCGCTGTCAACTGCCCCAATAATTTAAGGCGGGGAGATAAATCAAAGATGTCATCCGCCATCCCGGTTAAGAGGATGACAGCACTTCCCAGGATGATCGCCCCTGCATAAGGGTCATCAGGACGTAAAATCAGAAATCCTGCGATAAACCCTATATAGATAGCGAGACCTCCAAGACGAGGCATTATTTTCTGGTGGACTTTACGGACATTGGGTTGGTCCGTGGCGCCCACTTTATAGGCAAATTTCTTCACAAACGGGGTTATCCCCAAAGTTAACAAAAAACATATGATTAAGGTTAGAATTAACATCATTGTCACACCTCTTGTAGTTAATCTACCCGGTACCTTTACTTGCGAAACAGGTAATTAATACATACTCAATTTACTTTCCTAGCTTCAAGTATACATTATAAACGTTATTGGCGAATTGCTCTACCGAAAAATGTCTTTTGCTGTATTTTTTTATTTTTTCTCCCATAAGGATGAGAGTTCCCTCTTTCTTTTTCCTCATGGCAGATTCAAGACTTTCCGTAAGTTGATCTGAATCTTCAACGGGAATGATCCAGCCGTAGCTATCATCCGGAATGAGCTGATCCACTCCGCCAACGTCCGTTGTCATTACCGGAACACCTGCCCTGGCCGCTTCAAGTAGAACCAAGGGGAAACTTTCACTGTATGAGGTCAGAATGGCTACATCCGCAATGGGGTAGATTCTCTCTACATCATTCCGGTGTCCCAAGAATTCGACATGACCGGAAATCCCATGTTCTTCTGAATACTTTATCAAAGCTTCCCTTTCAGAGCCATCACCAATCAGGAGGATTTTTATGTTAGTGTGATGATTTTCAATCAGATTCCGCACGGCTTTCAAAGCTACCTTATGACCTTTGACCGCTTCAAGCCTTGCCACCATAATGATTGTAAAATCACCATCTTTCACCCCTAATTCCTCTCTTGTAAGTGGAGCTTCCAATTCTTTATCGAAATCGATACCATTTAAAATAGTGGTGATTTTCTCATCGGGAATGCTCCTATCCAGTAATATTTGCTTAAATCGGTCTGAAATGGCCAGGAGATGGTCTGCCTGCTTTAGAGCTTTCAGATTTAGAAAAGTATAAAGCTTCCCTGATAAACCTCTTCCCATAAAGTCATCTCTCGGATCACTATGTACGGTCACCATCCACTTTACATCGACAAAAGATCGTATCATTGCCCCGTAGCAATTTGCCCTTGCTCCATGGGTATGAATGATGTCGATACTGTTTAACCGAATGAAATGTATGATCTCTTTTAATATTGAAAAATCAAACCTGGAGCTCTGATTGAATAATACAGTCTGAATATCCAGACTCCGGGCACGATCGTACATTTCACCTTTTTCAAAAACACCTAAATAGAACTCTTCCCGGTTTAACTCATTTAGTAAAGAAAGGATGTGATACATGCCTCCACCACTTTCGTTTCCGGCATTGAGATGTAATATCTTCATGAATCAAATCCTCCTCTCCACTATAAGTTATCCTCTTGACTTTAATACATGAAAGATGAATTGTGGCAGGACCACCATTCTTCTCCATCTTGATGGTTGCTGCAGCAGGCGGTAGAACCATTCCAGATGAACCTTTTGCCAGATTACAGGAGCTCTCTTCACATGTCCGGCGAGTACATCGATACTGCCCCCGACTCCGATGAAGACCCCTTTTTGGACGCGGCTCATATTTTCTTTAATCCATTTCTCTTGTCGGGGAAAGCCAAGTGCAACCAATACTAAATCGGGTTCAGATTCCTGGATCCCATGAATGATCTCTTCATTCTCATCCTCAAAGTAACCATGATGGTATCCAACCAAATGAAGGTTAGGATATTTTTTCTTCACATTGACCACTGCCTTTTCCAGTACTTCTGGTTTCGCCCCGACGATGTATACTCTAAATGGATGTTCATTGGATAAAGTCAGGAGCTCTTCCATTAGTTCAAACCCCGGCACTCTCTCGACCAGAGGCTGTTTCTTCAGTCTGGAGGCAATGACCACACCTATGCCATCGGGAATGATGTAATCCGCCTTACTTAATGTGTAGAGGTAATCTGTATCTGTACGTGCATGCATGACGATTTCCGGATTTGCCGTTACGATAAAGGCTTTTTTCTCCTCTTTCAGATATTGATTATAAAGGTCATTTACTATATCATCCTTCGTTTTATTCACGAAAGGAATATCTAATATTTGCACTGATTCATTCTTCATGGCCGACTACCTTTCCTATTTCTCTCATGTTCATTTTATCTTAGGTGCGTTCATTCTGAAATAGTTATTCTGTTAAGAATGATTACAGTAAAATGACAATTCGTAATCCAACATCATAAATAAAGGAATTTCCGTTCCGCATCTATAATAAAATAGAAACGGTCCCTTTTTAGAATTGTAATCAAATTATTATCGTTTCTTTATGAATCTTTACAAAAAATTAAATAAAACTATAAATTCGTTTATTAAGCTAATACTAGAAGTAACCTTTAGATAAGTGTTACGTAGATTGAAGGGTGGAATTTAATTGTTTACAGAGAATAAACATCTCGGGCTTCTCTTCGGCATCAGTATTCTGTTGCCATTGATATTCACACATATCGCCGTGTCACTCGTGTCGATCGTTTTGACACTATTTCTCGTGTGGAAGGAAAAGAAGAGTGGATTACTGCTATTATTTGTATACTTCCCTATTAGGCCATTTCTAATAGAAATAAATAATGGTTTTAAACTTTTAGGAGACGTCGTCATTGTATTTCTATTTGTGCTGACAATCATTGAATACATAAAGCATAAGAAGACCTTCACGGGACTCACAAAATATCTTGTGACGAGCGGAATCATATTATTCTGTTTAACTGGGACAATCGCTGCATTTACTACAGGGGTTGAACTTAAGGCGATTGTTTTTCAAAATAGAGCCTTTCTGATTACGTTTTTACTGGTTTTCGTCCTGGGAGAACTCACGTTTACCCGTAAGGATATTAAGCGTTTTGTCGGTATAACAGTCATCATGGGTACGATTCTCTCGATCCATGGATTGATCGAATTCATCTCATCAAGAACCCTTTTCGTCCCGGTGGCTTGGGAAAATTGGAATTTGTCTTCTGTCAATGAGATGAGAGTGTACGGCCTTACAGCGAATCCGAATGTGTTAGGCACCTATTTATCCATCTGTCTATTTGCCACCTTGTATGCTTACCAAACGTATCATAAATACAAATGGCCACTCATCAGTGCTGCTATACTCATGCTCGGAGTTCTCTGTCTTACTTACTCAAGAGGTTCCATATTGGCTTTCGGGATTGCGTTCATCCTTTACATTCTATTAAGGAAAGACTGGAAAATGCTTAAATCCTTTGTGGTAATAGTGGTTATTGGTTTATGTGTCATTTATTATCCCGCCAATGCCGCCAAGACATATGTAGCGCAAGAAAGTCCTGACCGAACGAATCCCTCCTCTCAAGTCGATGAACATGACATAGAAGATGAGAAGGATCATAATGATACTAAACAAAGCCCATCATCCACTTTTTCAAATCGGTTCAAGGAAATCTTTTCGGATGACATTATTCAAAAAAGTACAGAATGGGGCAGATTATATGTCGTATTCAAGGGAATAGACATCTATATGGAGCATCCTGTCATCGGTACCGGATTCGGGACCTTTGGTGATTCCGCCACATTAAGCTATGGTTCTCCCATATCAGATCAATACGGATTACCCGATCGCATGTATTCCGACAATCAATACATACAATTCCTTGTTCAAACTGGAACGATCGGTACGTTATTTGTTCTATTCTTTATAGTCGGGATCATGATTCAGCTTTGGAAGAGAAGGAGTGAAACCATCACCCCCGTCCTCTTTTCCCTTACGATTGCCGCCTTACTCATGGCCCTATTCTATAACGTATTGGAAGAGAAGATCCTTACTCTCTACTTTTACACTTTATTAGGTTATTTTCTGTATAAGGAGAGAGACCTCTTGGAGGATGAGTCATCAAGATGATAGCAAATGAGGAATTCAATGAAAATACCCACTTTAGTTAAATCAATAGGATTAGTCACCATCATTTCAGGTTTAGGAAAGATTCTGGGCTTCGCACGGGAGAGTATCATCGCTGCTTATTTCGGTACTTCTGAGGTAGCGGATGTCTTCTTTGTCTCGAGCCTCGTGCCTACCCTGTTATTTACTGCCATAGGGACAGCGATCCAGGCCGGGACGATTCCCCTTTTCATGGAGGAGCGTAGCAAGGACGAACGGGATGCCCGTAAGCTCATGAGCTTATTGGGAACATTCTTCCTGGTTCTTTCCCTTCTTTTTATCGCTGTGACCATGCTTTTCACTCAACCACTGATAAAAGTCATGGCCCCTGGGTTTACTCCCGATCAGGTGGACCTGGCCGTAAAGATTACAAGAATCATGATTCCAAGCATGGTCTTCCTTACGTTAACGTCGATTTCCACAGGGGTTCTCAATGCGAATAAAAAATTTGTGTTACCGGCGTTTTCAGCCACCATTCAAAACGTGGTCATCATCCTGGCTACGATTTTACTGGCGAATACATATGGGGTATATGGATTGTCCATCGGGGTATTGATCGGGGCTGCCGGTCAGTTCTTTATTCAATATCCTTCTTTCAAAAAGTCAGAGATCGGGTTTAACTTCCACTTCCGGGAACACAAACAGAAAATCTTCAACATCATGATCCTTTTCTACCCGATCATCATCGCTGCCATCAGTGTTCAATTAAACAGCCTGGTCGATCGAATGGTGTCAACCGGTCTCGAGACCGGGAGTGTTTCTGCCCTGAACTATGGAAATCGACTTTTATGGCTACCACTCAGTGTGATCCTGACGCCATTGATTACAGTGCTGTATCCTTCCTTGGTGGAAGGAGTATTGGAAAGCTATAAGAAATTCTTCGGCATCATCCAAAAGGGAACGTCTCTTATACTATTCGCGAGTATTCCCTTTACGCTTCTTATGGTTTTGATAGGCGACAATTTAATCGAAATTGCCTTTCAGCGGGGAAGTTTTGACAAAGAAGCCACCAGCATCACCAATCAGGCACTGTTCTACTATGCTCTTGGCTTAGTGTTCTTTGCCTTACGTGACTTTCTCATGAACGGGTATTACGCCCTGAAAAGAACCAAGGTTGCCATGTATTCCTGTCTGGGAGCCGTTCTGGTCAATATTGTGCTTAGTATTACATTATCCAAGTTTATGGCGGTTGGCGGTATTGCCCTTGCATCCAGTATCTCAATGCTGATGCAGTGCCTCGTCCTCTTCCTGTATCTTTTAAAGAATTATGAAGATAAAAACAACTATACGAAGGAATTCAGTAAAGAAGCAGGCAAGCTGACCCTTGTTACGATTGGCGTCCTGATCCTTGTGATCCCACTGATGAACCTGATCCCGGGTGATATGAACGTCATTCTTGAAACGATCGCTGTTTCATTCCTGATTTTCGCAGGCTACCTTGCCCTTTCCATTGTGTTCAAGGTCAATGCCATTCAACCATTAGCAAGAAAGATTATTGTGAAAAGGAGCTAATAACGATGAAAATCTTACTTTCAACCATCTTTGATTATCCGCATGAGGGCGGACTTTCCACACATGTTTCTACTTTGAAAAGTGGATTAGAAGCAAGAGGTCATCATGTAGATGTCCTTTCCTTTACCGAGCTGAATCCAATTATCCGTAAAGCCTATGCCCAGGCTCCAGGTTTCATCGCCAGTAAATTCAAGCCCGGTGCCGGCCAGGTCATGAACGATCAAAACCGGATGACCCTGATCCAAAAACATCTCAACCGACTAAAGCAGGAGTATGATGTTGTAAACACTCAAGATGTCTATGCAACCCTCGCTGCGGAGACTTCCGGTATCCCTGTTGTGGAAACCGTTCACGGGTACTATTCCTTCGAAGCGATCAGCAGGGGTGCCATCAAGGAAGGAAGCAAAGAGGATGAACTGATCAGAGAGAGGGAGAAGAAAGCCTATTCCCTGGCAGCTGAAGTCGTGACCGTGGATCAGCGCATCAAAGATTACGTCTATAAAATGGCGGGGATAGAGGCGACTTCGATTAAAAACTTCATTGATGTAGAAGATTTCGATCCGAAGAAGCTTGATTTGTCCACCATTAAGGATGAATTCAATATACCCAAAGACAAGAAAATGCTGTTTGTTCCAAGAAGGATGACGGAGAAAAACGGAGTGATCTATCCTACACTTGCCTTGAATAAAGTATTGGCGAAACATCCCGATACGGTATTGGTTTACGCAGGAACCGGTGAACAAATGCCCGCCATAAAAATTGAAGTGGAGAAGCAGGGCCTTGATGAGAACGTCCTTCTCCTCGGCACCGTTCCCCATGAAAAAATGAAATATTTATACGGAGTGTCTGATATTGTACTCGTGCCCAGCATACACTCGTACGGCGTAGAGGAAGCAACATCCATCTCTGCATTAGAAGCAATGGGCTCCTCCTCTCCTGTCATTGCCGGTGCCGTCGGTGGACTGAAAGAAATCATACACGATCATCAGGACGGACTTTTGGTGGAGGAAAGAGACACAGAAGCATTATCCGATGCCATCATTGAAATACTGGATGACCCCGAATTTGGTGAAAAACTGGCCCAAAATGCCAGAAGAAAAATCGTACAGGAATACTCTCATCTTTTTGCCGCAGAGAGATATGAGCAAATTTACGAGAAAGCGATCAATGGAAAGACGGCAGGGAGATAAAGAGTAGGAAAACCGTGAGCCCATATAAGGATTCACGGTTTTCTTTCACTCTTGGATCAATTTATTTTCAAGCAATACGACGAGGTCTTCCATTTCATGGGTTTTGTTACGTTGCATCAACCGATCCACAGCTTCCTTCGCCTGGACTCCATTAAAGAGAATATCATATAAAGCATCGGCGATCGGCATGCTCACCTCTAATTTCTCTGCCAGCTGCTTAGCCGCTTTCGTCGTTCTTACACCTTCTACAACCATCCCCATATTATCGAGGACCTCTTCCAATGCCATACCCTTTCCAAGCATATTCCCGGCTCTCCAATTACGGGAATGGACACTTGTACATGTCACAATCAGATCACCGATTCCCGATAACCCTGAAAACGTAAGGGGATTCGCCCCCATCTTCGAACCAAGTCTCGAAATCTCACTGAGCCCCCTCGTCACTAAAGCCGCTTTCGCGTTATCTCCATACCCCAATCCATCTGCCACTCCCGCCGCTAAAGCGATGATATTCTTAAGGGCTCCGCCTATTTCGACTCCGACGATATCCGTATTCGTATACACCCTGAAATAATGGTTCGTGAACATGTTTTGCACCATAATGGACGAATCCGGATTCTTTGAAGCCGCTACTACCGTTGTCGGTTGGCACAAACTCACTTCTTCTGCATGACTCGGTCCTGACAATACGACAATATCCTTCAGATTATCAGGTTTCATTGAATCCTCGATGATCTCGGATATCCTTAACAATGATTCAGGCTCAATCCCCTTACTTACATGTACAATAGTCAGGGCCCCTTCTTGTACCGCCTGGATCTGTGCGAGCACTTCCCGCATAGCCTTGGTAGGAACCGCGAGTATAATGGTTTCAGCTCCTTCCAATGCTTCTTTCAGATCAAGATGTCCCACAATATTCTCTGGGAGCTCTACATTCTTTATGTATCTTTCGTTTCTGTGATATTGATTGATTTCATCAATAGTTTCTTTGCTTCTTCCCCATATCTTCACGTCTAAGCCGTTGTCAGCCAGTACCATTGCAAGGGCTGTCCCCCAGCTTCCTGTACCTATGACTGCGATTGGTTGTTGGTTCATGATTGTACACCGCCTATCCATTTGTATGTGGACGCTTTCATTTTAAAATTTCCACATAGTATACCATAATAATTTTCTTCTATTATATAGACTTTGCTAATAGTGAATACGACTCATTAGGAATAATTCATATGTAATATCATACACTAAAATTTAAATACTATATTCAAGTAAGTAGGTGGCAATGAAGGAATGCAAACTTCTGATAACAACTCTTTTACCCTTTTCCAAGGAATTAATGAAATCATTTATCTATTGATCCTGTTTAAAATCGTCCTTTTTCATACTTTTTCAACCACAACACTTTCAAGTGGAGTCTTCTCTACTTCTTTAGGTTTCTTATTAATCTTTTATGCTTTTTCATATTTTTTCCGCAACAAGCTGAGGCTACTTTACTCAATTGTCATCAATCTTATAATTACGGTGATTCTACTTTCAAATAATCTCTACTTAGATTACTTTAGCTCACCCATCACAATTTCCACCTTTTATCAAACCAATAATCTTTCGGGTCTGGGTGATAGTATCCTGTTTTTGGTGCAGTTAAAATATGTTTTATTCTTTATTGATCTTATACTCTTCCCTGTCCTTATCTTTAGAAAACGTTTTATTTACCGTAAACCAAGACGGTTAATTGCGGGATTCATTCCATTTTTTATATTAGGTTTGATGGGCCTTCTCCTTAAACCTGTAAAACTGTTGTACATTGATAAAGTAGATAACCCTCTGCAAGCATACGATACTATAGATGTTGTGGTTCAGTACGGATTACTGGGACATCATGTGATTGATGCTTTTTATCATATCCAGGATATAAATTTCTCTTTATCTGCTTCTGCTAAATCTACTATTAAAGATCAGCTCAACCAGAAACAAGTACCATCAAGGGAAAATGAGTTTAAACACTTAGGAAAACAAAAAAACCTGATAATGATTCAAATAGAATCACTTCAGAATTTCGTTTTAAATCAAAAAGTCAGTGGGCAAGAAATCACCCCGACACTAAATAAACTGATCAAGAACAGTATCTATTTCCCAAACTTCTATGCTCAAACGATCGGTGGAAACAGTTCTGATGCAGAGTTCCTAACCCAAACTTCCTTATTCCCTTTAAAATCGGGTTCCGTCTTCTTTCGCTACCCTACTAATAAATACCACTCCATAGCTACTACCCTACAGGAAAAAGGATATTCGACTCTTGCTGTTCATGCAGACGAGAGTACATTCTGGAATCGAAACAATATGTATCCCTCTTTAGGGTTTGATGAATATGTATCAATTGAACAGTTTCCACAAAAAGAATTAATTGGTATGGGTGTCGGAGATAAAGAAATGTTTTCTGAGACTGCAAATCTGTTAAAACAACAGCCCACCCCCTTTTATTCATTTATTATTACCTTAACGAATCATATTCCCTATGAGCTTCCAGAAGATAAACATACCCTTTCTTTACCTGATGAATTGAAGGATACTCTGCTGGGGAATTACTTTCAAACAGTACGTTATACGGACGAATCCCTTTCTGTGTTTCTAGACAAATTAACAGAGGAAGAACTTCTTAAGGATTCCATCATCGTTCTTTATGGAGACCATAATGGGATTTTCGAGAGTGATAAGGGAATGCTGGAAGATTTCTTAATCAAGAAAAAAATTTCGTCGGAAGAATGGTACAGAAAATATGCAACTGTTCCATTACTTATTTATAATCCTTCAATAAAAGGAGAGATTATTCAAACCATAGGAGGTCAAATAGATGTATACCCTACCATTTCATCCATTATGGGCGTATCACCTTCAAATGGATTAGGCTTGAATTTATTTACCCAGTCTTCAGGAGATGTCATCATTCCAAGTGGCGGATATGTCGACACCCCTCTTTATATTACAAAGGATAAAATAAATAAAGGATTATCACCCTCCCAAGAACATTTGATTCATGTCTCCAATTTGATCATTAAAGGGGATTATTACCGAATAAAGGAATAACCTATTTCATTTTCACCAACAATGCACGCTGCCAATCCGGCAGCGTATTTTTTTGAAATGTAAAAAGTATATTTTTACATACATGATATTTTTTTGTTTTTTCTACAAATTTCAACAACTTTATTAAAAAGATGTTTCATGTTTAACATATTTGTAATAAAATTGGTTATGAAAAATTATTATTAAAGGGAGTGTTAGTGATAATACGGTTTTCTAAGTATTATTTGTTGTCATTGTTATGGGTAATCGGCCTTTTTAGTGTTTTTTATCCTATGTCAAATGTAGAAGCAGCCACCACAAATGGTGAGTGGAAGGCTCAGTATTATGGGGATGATAAGTTCGGAGGCGAACCAATAGTTAAATCACACGCAGCTTTAGATTTTAATTGGGGAAGTAATTCTCCAGACAACAGTATTCCGAAAGACTTCTTTTCTGCTCGATTTACGAATGTAATGGAATTCGAAAACGGAGTCTATCGATTAATTGGTGAAGTCGATGATAAAGTAAGAGTGTACATTGACAATCAATTAATCTATGAAATTGATAAAGCAGGACATCATATGATTGATGAATGGGTGGAAGTCCCAGTTGGTAATCATGAGGTTCATGTCGAATACGTTGAACTTTCGGGTAATGCCAAATTGTCATTGGAATTCGAGAAACCAGAAGGCTGGACAGCAAAATATTATGATAACGTGAACTTTAAAGGTTCGCCCCTCATAAAAAACCACCAGTCCGAAGAGCTGAGTCACAATTGGGGATCAGAATCTCCTGGACCAGGCATTCCTACTAACTACTTTTCTGCTGAGTTTGAGAAGGACATCACGTTCAAAGGCGGTGTCTATCATTTAACAGGCAAAGTAGATGACTTGGCAAAAGTGTATATTGATAATAAATTAGTTTACGAAATTAATAAAGCAGGTAGTCACACAGTTAGTAAGCTAATCGAAGTGCCTCAAGGCAATCACCAAATTCGTGTTCAATACACAGAATATACCGGGGGAGCCAAAATAGCCCTGGACTTTACTGAACCAGAAGGATGGGTTGCCAAGTATTATGATAATAAAGATTTACAAGGTATGCCTATTATTAAAGAGCATGATGAGCTTGACTTTAATTGGGGATACAACTCTCCTGCATCAACTATTCCTACAAACTACTTTTCTGCTACATTCGAAAAGGAAATAAGCTTTAAAGGTGGGGAATACTATATTGCAGGAAATGTTGATGACGCAGTAAATGTCTACATAGACGGGCAATTAGTGTACGGTATCAACAATGCGGGTAATCATAAGTTGAATAAACTCATTGACATTTCCCCCGGAACACACAAGATATATGTTGAATACAAAGAATTCACTGGTGCTGCCGGTTTATCATTAGACTTCATTCAGTCCAATGGTTGGCTGGCAAAATACTATCCGAATGAAAAGTTCAAAGGTACTCCGATCTATGATTCAATAAGCAAATTAAATCAAAATTGGAGTGGCGGATCACCTCATTCGAGTATTCCATCAGATTACTTCTCTGCTGAATTCGTAAAGAATATGAATTTCGAAGGCGGGGTATACAACCTTACCGGTAAAGCAGATGACCTGATTAAAGTCTATGTCGATGACAAATTGGTGTACGATATAAATTCTGCAGGTAATCATACATTCAACAAATTAGTCGAAATTTCAAAAGGAACCCACGAGGTTCGGGTGCAATATGTAGAGTATACTGGAGGAGCCAAGGTATCCCTTGACTTTACAAGACCTGACGGCTGGGTAGCCAAATATTATAATAATACGAAATTACAGGGATCCCCTGTCATTAAAGAACATACGGATGTAAATTTAAATTGGAAGTCAGGTTCTCCGGCTCCTTCCATTCCAGCGGATAATTTCTCTGCAATCCTTGAAAAAAACATAAACTTTGAAGGAGGAATGTATAAATTAGTCGGACAGGTTGACGATAAGCTAAAGGTTTATGTGGATAACAAACTAGTATATGAAATCAATCAACCTGGTCATCACATGATAGACACATTAATCGAGATTCCTAATGGAAATCACCAGATTAGGTTTCAGTATGTGGAATTATCCGGAAATGCTAAATTATCACTAGATTTTGATTCTCCTCAGGGTTGGGTAGCTAAGTATTATGATAATAAAGATTTACAAGGTACTCCCGTTCTGAAAGAACATGATGCACTAAGTTTTGATTGGAGCTATGGTTCACCCGCTTCGACTATCCCGTCAGACTACTTCTCTGCCACTTATGAAAGAACTCTTACCTTTGAAGGTGGAATTTATCAGTTAGCCGGCAGAAGTGATGATTTAGTTAAAGTCTATATTGATAATCAATTAGTATATGATATCACTCAACCAGGAAGTCATAAGCTGGAAGAATTCATTGAAATTCCTAAAGGAAAACATGATGTTCGTGTCGAATATGTTGAGCTGACAGGCGGGGCAAAATTATCCCTGGATTTCGTAAAATCTGATGGGTGGGTCGCGAAATACTATGATAATACCAGTATGCAGGGAACACCGATCCTAAAGGTACATGAACAATTGAATTTTAGTTGGGAGTCAGGTTCACCTCATCACACGATACCTGCAAATCACTTCTCAGCAACTTTCGAAAATGAATTAACATTTGAAGGTGGTTTATATCGTCTTATCGGAAATGTTGATGATTCACTAAAGGTTTACGTCGATGATAAGCTCGTTTATGAAATGACTGATATCGGTAGCCATAAAATCAGTGACTACGTAAACATTTCAGAAGGCACTCACAAGATTCGCGTCGAATATTCAGAATATACAGGTGCCGCAAATCTATCATTGGATTTTGTTAAACAAAAAGGAATTGTTAAAGAGTATCAATCGACCTCGTATTCTACCAATCTTCAAAGCATGGTAAATACTCAGGTGAATGCTAAAGCTCAAATCGACCCTTTCACATATGATACTTACATCCGCAGTGATGGATTCATCAGTATTTCAGATGGTGTGGGGACTATAGATTATAATTATAATTGGGCTCTACGCGATGGACCAGGAACAAACTTCTGGGAAGTCACACGTATTTCTTCATCAAAATCTAATCCTTATTCTTTAAGGATCTTGGATGAAGTTAAGGGTAGTGACGGTTATACATGGTATGAAGTCAATTATTATGGGTGGCAGAACGCTAAGCCAAGTGCAATTGAGCAACTGGTTAACCCTCTTAACTATAGTAATAAAGATTCAAGAGAATACCTTCAGTTCCTTAAACTATCAGGATCAACCGGATTGGATATCAGCGAAGTGAACAGTACGGTGCTTGCTAATAAAGGAATCCTAACAAACCAGGCAGCAACATTTATCCAGGCTGGTATAGAGTACAATGTTAATGAAGCTTACCTAATTGCTCATGCTTTACTGGAAACAGGGAATGGAACATCACGACTGGCTACTGGAGTGGGAATAGTAGTGGAAAACGGTACTCCCCGCTTAGCTAACAGCGGTGAAAAACCAGATAAATATGTTTATAATATGTATGGAATTAATGCCAAAGATAGTTGTCCATTAGAATGCGGGGCTCTATATGCATATGAAAGAGGATGGTTTACACCTGAGAAAGCGATCGTGGGCGGTGCCTTCTTTATAGCTGAGGATTATATATCTGTAGGACAAGATACTTTATATAAGATGCGGTGGAACCCAGAGAATCCGGGTAGTCACCAATATGCTACAGACATCGGTTGGGCTATAAAACAAACATTTATGATCCATCAAGTGTACAGTCAATTATACAATTACACATTGATTTATGATGTGCCTGTATTCAATTAATTCATCTACACAAAGCTGCTGAATTACATTCAGCAGCTTTTTTGTGAGAAACAAAAATAACGTGATGAAGTCCACTACTAATTATAATAAATCGACAACTTTTAACAAAAACTAACATGAAGTTGTATAAAGCGATAAAAAATTCTATAATGGGTTTTATGAGGTTTTTTACAATAAACTGAATTATTAATGAAATAGAGGTGTGTTATGAGCAACGTATACAATAATATGATTGAAGTAATCCAGTTAAACAACTCTCTTATTCATTTGTATATTAAAGATATTAATGATTTTATTAAAGTGGATACTTCAGCTCTTGAAACTAATCGATCAATGTTTTTAATGGATTATGAAATAAAAAATCAACTACTTGTAAAGCATACAATCACTAATGATGAGAACGAATTTCTATTATACCTATATGTATTAGACAACAAGATCTATTTACTTAAAGAAACGACTAAACCATCAACAGTCTCTTCAGAAAATCGTTATTCATTCCATGTTGATAATTATACAAAACAGGCAACTTTACAACAACTGGGTCTGGCCCGACTTCAGCTTTTAAATGAAAGAATGGAGCCCATCTATGTTATTGAAGACTTCTTCACCACTGAAGAGTTAGATGATTCATTTGAATATCCTTTGGACTTGGATTTTGAATTAGGTACTTCTAGATTTATATTGATGTCGAAAGCCAACTATGAAATGTATCATTTAGTTGTGACATACGATACTCTCAATAGATGCATACACATTTCTAAAGTGCTTATGAATACTTTACAAGAACATCCTAAGTTAGATGTTGCATTATTTGACCGGAATAAACTTATTGTGCACAATCATTATTCCGAGACCCCAAAGACGATAAACTTTAGAAGAATTAAAAAGAAAAAGCCCAAAAAACTATTTGATCTTTCTATTGCCAGTAATTTTAAAGGCGAACATATACTCTCTATATTAGTAATCAATAAAGCCCGCTATTATATTTATCTAAAACGTAAAGGTATCTATATTGGTAAAAGCAACATTTATAATGTAACGGGTCATAAGCCAAGATTGAAAGTGTTTTCAGGAATGAATAACTTCTACATCTTTGGTCGCTTCACTCATTATGCTCACAATTCCGATCAAAAATACGATTACTTATATTTAAGAAATTCAGAACAACCAATCGGAAAATTCATAAGACCGTTCAAAAACGTTAAAATTCTTAAACGTTATGGCTTTTTTAAAGTTCCAATTTCTTCTCTTTATATTAATGAAAAAATTCATAATAATTTTTTTGTAGGAAGTAAGGATCGCTTACTTCACAACTTAAAATTGAAATACCATGATCGAAAAGTAAAAACATTAACCTTCCGTAAATATAAGGATCAGTTAAATGTTATCAGAACCAATTTAAATGGAAATCTCACTTCCACGATTATTCCTTATTCTAAGGAATACACTCTAGGAAGTCGAATAAAAATCAGCATCGCTAAAATAGTCTCAGCATTCAATAGTGAACAAGATAAGAATACTAATCTTTACTTTGAAAAAAAGAGTGACAAAGCCGATGAGTCCGGGTTCAGAGTCTTTGAAAAGGTAATGGAGGCAGCTACTCCAAAATCAAAGAATTTCTTTATATTAAACAAAGATTCAAGTCACTACCCTTACATGAAAAAGAAATACGGAAAAAATGTTATTGAAAAATATAGCTTTAGACATTATCTGTCTATATTTAATGCTGATTATTTTATTTCAAGTGAACTTTCTAATCACTTATTAAATGATCGCCTTTATATTGATAGCTTGAGAAACAAGATCATGGAAGTTCCCCTTGTGTTCTTACAGCACGGAATCATGTTTGCAAAACCAGTGGATAATCCTATGGCATTTGGGTTCCATAAGGACAAGAATTTATATAATATGTACAAATCAGTTATCAGCTCAGAACTCGAAGCCGGAGAATTCTATAAAATGAAGTATGATCGAGAAGATTTAATCTTAACAGGATTAGCTACCTTTGATTATGCCAAGTTAGAACCGGATGCTGATAAGATTGCATTCATGCCAACTTATAGATACTGGGAAGAGGGACTGATTTACAACAACAAAATCGAGGAAACTTCTTATTATAAGACCATAATGAAAGTTATTAAGTCTTTTGAAAAAGAAGGATTGCTAAACCGTTTATTGATTGTCCCACATAATAAATTTTCTCAGTTTATTTATAATAATATGCCTGAATATAAGCATATTATATCTGACAATCCATCTGAAGCTTTGAAAGTTTCAAATGTATTTATAACAGATTATTCATCAGCGATTTACGATGCACAATTCAGAGGGGCATATCCTATCTTCTACTGGGAAGAAAAAAATTATCTGATTCGACAATATAAAGCGATCCCTCCTGTAAATGATGAAAATGCACCTGGACCTATCGCTTATTCAATTGAGGATCTTATGGAAACAGTTAAGCAAGCGATTGAAGACAACTATGTACTAGAGGATCAATATGTTAATAATTATAAAAAGATTAATCATTATGATGATAGACAAAACACATTAAGAATTGTGCAGTTCTTAAAAAAGGACCAAATCATTTAGAGGTTTCCTATAACTTCTTTATTATAAAAGACCCGCCAAAAATGGCGGGTCTTTTATTGGTTCCTTAAATGATCGCTTAGCATGTCTACAATATTTTTACTGGCTAATCCTTTAGAGTACTCATTCCATTTCTCAGAAAATCTTAAAATTCTTTCGTAATCAACGTTTTCTGCTCGAATGATATCTCCTATGTCTTTAGTCGTATACGCAATAGGACCTGGAAGAAATTCAAGATAATCTTCCCACATTCCCCTTTCCTTCAAGTATTCCTCTAAATCATACAAATAGAAAATGATCGGTCTATTTAATAATGAGTATTCAAATGGGATTGAAGAATAATCTGTAATGAGAAGATCTGATACAAATAACAATTCATTCATACTATGATAATCAGAAAAGTCATACACCAAATGATCAAACTCGCTTGGAATATCTATTTCACTTTTAATAGCCGGGTGTAATTTTATAATAAGTACATACTCCTGCTTTAACTGGCTCAGTAATTCCTCAAGATTCAATTGCAATTGAAAATCCTGCAGATCCTTCTCTCGATAGGTCGGCGCATATAATATGACCTTTTTGTTTTTTAAAGAAGGGTATTGCTTATACATATTCTGCACGATTTTCGTTTGCTTCGAATGATTGAAGAAAATATCTGTTCTTGGAATTCCTGTTCTTACAACCCTTTGATCTTCCACACCAAATGCTTGTTTAAAAATATCAGCCATAGCTTCAGAACCTACAACTACTTTGTCGAAGCTATTGTAGACTCTTTTAAATCGTTGAATGGCTCTATTCGATCTTGTCTCATTTGAAGGATCTTTTAACCCGAACTTTTTTATCGCACCATTTGCATGCCATAACTGGATACATTGAACAGAATCCCTAAACCGAATTTGAGCAAGGAAGCCGTAGTAATTATCAACCATTACTACTTTAGAAGTAGCTAAGTGGTAAATCCCCTTCAGAAACTGTACCGGGTTCTTCCATTCAAAAAATAAGGTTGATGCCCCATCCAATTTTGAAAAAGTCGGATACATTTGTTCTGTAGCTAAAAAAATGATACGACATGTTGAATCTTGTCGTATCATTTCTTTGTATATACTTTGATTATTTTCACTAAAAGACACGACAAAGACCACTTTATTCTGTAGAGAAAATCGTTTAAAGAAAGCAAAGATCAAACTAAAAATAAATAAATAAATGGTAATGGCGACTTCTCTAACCATTATTAACTTTTAGAAGATCTTTCTTAATTTTTGTAGTCGAGATTCCGATTGTTCTTGGCAGGTAAACAACTTCACAATAATCCTTTAAAAAGTCAAATTCACCTTTCCAATCATCACCCATTACAAATATATCAATATCATTATCTACTACATCTGAGATCTTTTGTTCCCAGTCATTTTCAGAAATAACTTCATCAACATAACGTATAGATTCCAAAATCATTTTTCTATTTTCAAAGCTATGGTAAGATTTTTTATTTTTTAATGCATTAAATTCATCGGATGATATAGCAACAGTTAGGTGATCCCCTAATTGTTTAGCTCTCTTCAGTAAATTAATGTGGCCCCAGTGAAGTAAGTCAAATGTTCCGTACGTGATTACTTTCTTCATTTATGTTTCTCCTCCTAGTAGAAAGATTATAAGAATATTGAAAGTTAGTCCTAAAATGTAAGCTATGAATATATAAATGCAAATCAGCAAGTTTGTTATTATCAAAATACCAACTGTGCATAACTTTAACATATTGTCTTTACAATACTGTAATAGTAAAATTACAAATCAATAATAAATGAAACTATTTTCTGACATTAACATATACTACTAATTCTACTTTACCATTCACTAGTTAGCAATGGGTTCTTATGGGAACAATTTGTGAATCTTTATCCTTATACCCAACATCTTAAAATAATTAACATAAACTTTACAATGTTAATATTTTGCATATCTTCTTCTCTTATTTATACTGTTTTGAGATGACTTCTATTTTATTATTCCCCGTTTAATTTTGGCACTAAAATCTCTGATAACATTGGTCAGTTCATTGAGTGAATTATTTAATTGAAGAAGTTATACTTAACTTAAATGTATTATTTCTTCCTACGGTCGGGTAATCTAACTAGTGTAAAAATGTCAATTTCATTGACATTTGAAATTATATAGCCTTCACATTATAATACGCTTTAGACTTCTCAGTTTTTTTCTAATCACTTTAAAACCATCAAAGAATACCAGAACGCCAAACACCATCTCTACTAGAATAGTAAAGTCGTGTATTGTAATGATGCAGTTCATAAAGGAGCTTATTAAAAATGACCAGGAATAGTAATACTTCTACTTTAGCTAAAGTCAGGAACTTTCTCATAAAAGTGAAACGAGGGGAGAAAATTAAAAAACTATATAAAATAGCCTTTACAGTGATTGGCAAGTTGCCTGCCAAAAAGAACATGGTGGTCTTTGAAAGCTTTTTAGGTAAACAGTATAGCTGTAATCCTCGTGCCATCTACGAATACATGAAGGAAAACTATCCAAACTATGATATGTATTGGAGTATTGACCCTAGATATGCTTCAACATTTGAAGGAAAAGGACTTAAAACCGTAAGAAGGTTTTCCATTGAATGGTTATTTAAAATGGCACGGGCGAAATACTGGGTGTCTAATAGCCGCCTTCCCATGTGGATACCTAAGCCTAATCACACTATATATTTACAAACATGGCATGGAACACCTTTAAAACGGTTAGCTGCAGATATGGATGAAGTTCATATGCCTGGGACTGACACAGAGAAATATAAGAAGAACTTTCTCACCGAAGCAAGCAGATGGGATTATTTGATTTCTCCCAATCGGTATTCATCAGATATTTTCAAACGAGCATTTGGTTTTGAAAAGGATATGATTGAGTCTGGATACCCACGAAATGATTACTTATATAACCATAACAATACCACTACTATTACAGAAATTAAGAAGCGATTAAAGCTTCCATTAGATAAGAAGGTCGTTTTATATGCTCCCACATGGAGAGATAATGAGTATTATGATAAGGGAAAATATAAATTCAATTTAAAATTAGACTTAGAACAGATGCAGCAAAAATTAGGTAGCGACTATATTGTTCTTCTTCGCATGCATTATTTAATCGCGGAAAATCTTGATATTTCTTCTTTCTCTGATTTTGCCTTTGATGTTTCACATCATACGGACATTACTGAGTTGTATATTATCTCTGATTTATTAATTACAGATTATTCTTCTGTTTTCTTTGATTACGCGAATTTAAAAAGACCGATGATTTTCTTTGTCTATGATATTGAGAGCTATAGGGATACGTTAAGAGGATTCTATTTTGATTTTGAGAATCTAGCACCCGGTCCACTTGTTAAAACGACAGAAGAGGTCATTACACATATTCAGCAGCAAGAACAATTGGACACTGCTAATTTCGAAGATTTCCAGCAGAAGTTTTGTTACTTAGAGAGTGGTCAATCTAGTAAGAGAGTAGTGGATAAAGTTTTTGAATAGGATAACAATTAGAAAGTTACTACTTTTTTTCTTCAACAAACTTATTATTCCATTGCCGAATTTCAAGATCTAGAACATACCAATATCGCCTCAAATAAATAGGTTTTACTTACGAACAAATAGTGTATAATCTAAACATGTTAAGTTATACTACTATTTTCAATATAGAAAGGAAACTATATGAAATCAGCATTAACTGTATTTAAAGAACAAATTAACAGCTTCTATCTAATTAGAAGGCTTTCTCTATATGAACTCAAAAGCAGCAATAAAAACAACTATCTAGGTATGCTTTGGGAAGTATTGAATCCCGGTATCCAACTTGCCATTTACTGGTTCGTTTTCGGGTATGGCTTAAGAACTGCCGGTCAGGGAAGGTCGGATGTGGAGAATGTACCTTTCTTTGCATGGCTGCTGGCTGGGATGGTCGTATGGTTCTTCATTAACCCGGCTATCACACAGGCTTCTAAGTCTGTTTACACCAGGATCAAAATGCTCTCAAAAATGAGTTTTCCTATGAGTGCCATTCCATCATACGTGATTATGTCCAAGTTCTATCCCCATCTTTATTTAACCGCGATATCTATCGTAATACTTAATTTCATGGGGCAGACTATTAATATTTACTACTTACAATTGCCATACTTCATGTTCTCAGTCATAGCGGTGGTCATCGCTATTTCATTGATTACGTCTACTTTATCTACGATCGTTCGTGACGTTCAGATGGTCGTTCAGTCCATTATGAGGATGTTATTATATATGACTCCCATACTCTGGAACATGGAAGACTTATTGAACGATCGTCTCATTACTATATTGAAAACAAACCCCTTCTACTACATCGTAGAAGGTTACAGAAGTGCCCTTTTAGGACAAGGCTGGTACTTTATTGAACATTTCCAATACACTCTTTATTTCTGGGCTCTTGTTCTCGCCATGTTTGCGTTTGGTTCCTTCATTCATGTCAAGTTCAGAAGACACTTTGTTGATTTTCTATAATGGAAAGTAGAGGATAAAATGTCCAAATCAGTTATTGTTAAAAATGTGTCAAAGAAATATAAGTTATATAATAAACCTTCCGAAAGAATTCTTGATATGATTTCACCTAAAAGCTATGGGGAAGATTTCTATGGCTTACGAAATGTCAGCTTTGAGGCTGATGCAGGGGATATCATAGGGTTTGTAGGTGTAAATGGTTCCGGTAAATCGACACTGGCCAATATTTTGGCTGGTATCATCCCTGAGACATCAGGTGAGGTAGAAGTGCGTGGGAAAACGGCGTTGATTGCCGTTTCAGCCGGGTTGAACAATCAATTGACAGGCCGGGAAAACATAGAGCTTAAATGCCTGATGCTTGGCTTCAGCAAGAAAGCGATCAAAGAAGTTGAACCCGACATCATTGAATTTTCAGAGCTGGGGAAATTTATTGACCAGCCTGTTAAATCTTATTCAAGCGGGATGAAATCGCGACTAGGGTTCTCTATTTCCGTCCATATAGATCCAGACATATTAATCATCGATGAGGCTCTCTCCGTCGGGGATAAAGCTTTCGCTGAAAAAAGTCTGGAAAAAATGAATGAATTTAAAGCCCGGGGAAAGACCATGTTCTTTGTCAGTCACTCAATTGGGCAAATGAAGAAATTCTGCGAGAAAATTCTCTGGCTTGAATACGGTGAAGTAAAAGAGTTTGGATCCGTTAAGGAAGTCATTCCAAAGTACGAGCAATTCTTTAAAGAATATAAGGTCATGTCCAAGGCTGAAAAGAAACAATTCAGAGAAAACGCCATGCGTAAACAAAGTGGTCTGGAACCGATGTCTACATCCTAATCCTTATAAAATAAACCTGTCCCTTTTAGGGGCAGGTTTATTTTTACCTTCTTGTTCAATCTAATGAACTTCATTATATTAATATATTTTACCAAAATTCTCTTTTTTTCGCTTTTTCTTGCTTATTATGTGATAAAATGTCAATATCTTATACCGTTCTAACTATCATATGACAAAAAAGGAGAAAAACAAGTGAAAAAAACACTATTTACTGTCGCAACTACCGCTGTCCTCTCAACAACATTTGTCGCATCCGCCGCTGCCAATTCCCATAAAGTCGAGTCCGGTGACTCCCTTTGGTCCATTGCACGTAAATATGATACATCCGTTGCAATCCTTAAAGATATGAATAAGTTGAAATCCGACATGATTTTCCCAAATCAATTACTCAAGGTAGATACTGACCAAAATGATCAGCCTGCCATTCCACCTTCCAATCCTGCACCACCTGTTCAAACGGGATCTACAAAAAAGTACATAGTCAAGTCTGGTGATACGCTTAGCGCTATTGCTTACAGGCATTCTATTACTCTGGCAGAATTACAAAAGTGGAATAACATTAAAAGTCATTTGATTTATCCTGGGCAGACCCTCGTCGTTACTAAAGGGACCTCTTCTGGTGAACAAGGAAGCGGGAATGTGAGCAATCCTTCTCCTTCTACACCACCTAAACAGGGAAGCTCAAGTACATATACGGTCAGATCCGGAGATACTCTCTCCCATATTAGCGTTAAACACAATGTTTCTGTTCAAGATATTAAGCGACTAAATAATCTCTCCAATGACCTGATTCATGTTGGCCAGGTTTTGAAAATCGGAAAATCTCAAGGATCACACCCTGCACCACCAACAGAAACAACGCCACCCAACGAAGAAAGCAATTCATCTTTTAATACAAATAAACTCATTTCTCAAGCAAAAGCACAGCTTGGTGTTCCTTACGTTTGGGGAGGTTCAACCACCTCTGGATTCGACTGCAGCGGTTTTATCTATTATGCCTTTAACAAGAGTGGCGTGAATGTTTCTCGAACTTCAAGTGAAGGGTACTACAATCGCTCTTATTATGTAAATAAACCAGCCGTTGGAGATCTCGTCTTTTTTGAAAATACTTACAAAAAAGGGATTTCTCATTTAGGGATTTATGTAGGCGACAACAAGTTTATTCATGCTGGTGATAACGGAGTCGAAATTACTAGTTTAGATAATTCATATTGGAAATCAAAATTGGATGGATTTAAGCGTTTTTATGAATTGTAAAATTGAATTGGCCACTACCTGGTACTATGTTCCCAACAGTGAAATGGAAATGTACTACTTGGCAGTGTAAACCGTGGCGCCTCTGTGCACCCGGTTTTTTTATGTCAAATCGTCTCTTCACTTAAACTTTTGTTAGTGGTCCGTCCCCCGGTTATTTCTTCTATATGACTTAGGGTTAATTATACTTTTACAGACCATCTTCTCATTTTCCCGGCAGAATTGCACTTTTGAGAATAGCTATAGAGGTGGACCTAAGCAACATCTTTGGGGTGATAAGAGCTACGACCGCCGCCTGAATAGTAAGAAATTAATTTCTCAAAGGAATGGCTTCCACCGATTCATCGACGACACGGCCAACATGAATCGATTATGTTGGGTTTGAAGATAGAGGTAACATTCGTTCTGGAGGTATTAGCGGACTATAATGTTCATTAGTAGCCTTCGGATTAATTTATAAAAGTCGTCCTTTCTTAATTATGCAGTAATATAAATGAGATGAAAAAAAGTGGCGTCAAAAAGTCAGTAACTACTGACTTTTTGGACAGCCCCTTTTTAAATCAGCGCACTTAATTCCTCAATTCTGCTTTCAATAAATTGTATGTGCTTGGTATCCTGTTGGAGATCAAAAACGACGATAGCTTTCTTCATATAACTGACGGCGTCCTTAGGTTTATTCATCAACTCCATGTTATAACCAATTTGATAATGTAATTCGCCTAAAATGAATACACTATCTTTATAAAGGCACCATTTTATAGCATCTTCACAGTATTTATTTGATTCTTCCAGTCTGTTAAGACGTGTTAACACCCGCGCTATATGATAATATAGTCGGGTTTTTATTGTATAGTCATTCAAGTGGGGAAGTAACTCAAGATGATCCTTGACTTCCTCAAAGACCTCAAGCGCCTTGTCAAGGTCTTCCTTAAAATAAATAGCCCCCAGCGCCAAGAAGATTTCTAATTCTCTCTCCAACAAAATTTTCCCCTTGTTATGGGTCAGGTTGATCGCTTCTTTGAGAGTATCAACTGATTTACTAAGGTCTTTCTTAACCTCATATAAATAGATTCCTTTATGCCATAGTAGCAACTGTAAGTTCTTATTATTCTGCAAAAATAATGGATTATCCAATTCAGCTCTTACGATATCCATCATTTCTTCATATTTTACACTTCTTCGGAGTATCTGGAGCTGTTGGAATACTTCCTGAACATAATCCAGCCGTGGTGTTGTCCCGATATCAAAAAAGTAGTTAACATCTACACCAAGCTTCTGAGAAATTTGGTACAATGTAGAAGCATAGGGAAAGACATCTCCTTTTTCAATTTTACTGATTTGCGCTTGTGTACATATTCCTTGTGCAAGTTCTTCCTGAGAAAGACCACTGGTTTTTCTCAACTCTTTTATTTTTTTTCCAACTGCGTTAAAATCCATAAAACCCACTCCTAAATATGCCTAGAGTTATATTTTTTGAGGAAATTGAATGAAATCACTATTAATAGTATTGTAAATTAGGTAATTTGGCACCATAAGCCGAATGTACAAATTTTCATTTTGTGTTTTAATTATTATAACAAGTATATTTATATTTTATCGAACATTCACTTGAACAAGAAAGGGAGGAAAGTCCTATGAAAAGACGTTTTCTTACAATTTTAACCGCTTCAGTTCTTCTTTTTGGTGTTGCAGGACTTGCTAATAACCATACGGAAACTGCAAGTGTACAAATCCAAAACACTGAACTTCCAACAACCGTATATTAATCATCAAGTTAAAAGCTTCCTGCAGTCGGGAAGCTTTTTTTCATAAAGTGGATTTTTCTTATAGAAATATGCTTAAAATTATGAAACATAAGAAAAGAAAACGTATTTCCCAATAAATTTACATCTTTTAGCTTTAAAGCAACCATAAGCCAAAATACACTGTATTTTAAAACGTGATAGGATAAAAGTACAATAAGAAAGGGGGCTTCATGATGAATAACATAAGCATGAAAGTAAATCCTCTATACTCAGATATGGATATGTCGATCCAGTTTCATTTCGAATTCTCAAAAGGTGATTGTAAGGTCGGGGAAGCCATGGTATCAACTTATGCCATGAATAACCAGGTATTGTATCGTAAGTCCCAGGGTGGTATTTCCACCTCGATTGAAAAGTGTGCGGTCATCGATCGGTTTGATGTGGTGACTGAGCTTGGTGAGGGAAGTATGAAAAAGCTGAGACATTTTCTTAAAGTGATCGGGATGAAGGAAGTTCATTGTGGGTATGAGATGAATAGAGAGAGTGTTGGTAATTAAATATAAATAGGAAGACCATCCCGAATGTGTTGGGATGGTCTTCCTATTTATATTTTCAGGTTATTTATTCAGACTAACTAGAAGGAGCAGCCTTAGCGAAGTAGATTCCTTGCTAAAGCTTCTTTATTATTTCACGAGAGTTTCCATAATTAGATAAGCTGCTATTCGACTTGTCATGTCTCTGAAATCCAGAGTCGGGTCAATTTCTACAATGTCCATGGTACTGACCTTCGGATGCTTCAGGGCGGTTTCAATGGCTTGTGTCAGTGCATCAGGATGCATACCTCCAGGACCGATTGCCGGGCAGCCAGGTGCGTATGCCTGGTCGAGGACGTCCATGTCTACAGAGAGGTAGATGGTGTCGACTTGGGATTCTAGTTGGGTTAGGGAATCTTGGATGAGTTCCACGATTGGTTGTTGTCTGACGTCCTTCATCGTGTAAACCGTGACACCTTGCTCGATAGCGTATTCATGATAGGCTTTCGCATTGGCATAGTTTCGGATACCTATCTGAATCAGATGCTCTCCTTTGATGTGGCCCTCTTCTAGTAACCTTCTAAACGGAGTGCCGTTGGTAGGGCCTCCATCCTCCGTGTTCCGCAGGTCATGATGGGCATCAAACTGGATGATGCCGACCGTTCCCTTCGCTTCCTTGATAGCCTTGACCGTGGACGTGGTAATGGAATGGTCGCCTCCAAGGATTATGGTGAAGGGTGCTGCATTGGTGTTGGTTGCTGCTTTGACAGATTCATAGATTCGTTGATGCGATTCTTCGATTGATGTCGGGTGCATGGTAATGTCGCCGAAGTCTATGATGGTTTTCTTGTCTTCGACGAGGTCCGTCCCTCTTTCGATGTTGTATGTTGAAAATGAGTTAAGGCATCGTCTGATCGCATCTGGTGCGAAGCTTGCCCCTGAATGGGAGATGGAAGGTTTGGAGAGGGGAGCGCCGATGATGGCGATGTCCCCTTTCTTCCCCTCTTCCCAAGGCGTCAGGAGTTCCGCTGCTTTAGTTGTGTAGCGGTCTTTGAACTGCGCTTTTCCCGCCTGCTTAATGTGTTGAAATGTGCTCATGAAGCTTCTCCTTGCGGTAGATGATCCGGCCGTTTTTCATGACGGTGTGGGTATGGTTCACCCCGTAGTGATACGGTACATAATGATAGTTCGGTACATCCCATAGGACGATGTCGGCTTTACGTCCTGGTGCCAGCTTTCCTGCTGAGTCCCCTCTATTGATGGCAAAGGCTGCGTTGATTGTTACTGCATTCCAAATTTCTTCCGGTGTCATTTTCAGTTGCAGGGATGCCAGATTCATGATGAATTGCAGGTTCTCTGTTGGTGAGCTACCCGGGTTGAAGTCTGTTGACAACGCGACTGCGGCTCCCGCTTCCATCATGCCTCTTGCGTTGGCGAACTTGCCTTTGTTCAGATAGAAGGATGTGCCTGGCAGGAGGACAGCGATTGTGTTTGTTTCTCCCAGTGCCTGGATGCCTTTATCTGATGCTCCTACTAAATGGTCTCCGCTTGTTGCGCCGATTTCTGTCGCCATTTCCGTTCCGCCAAGTGGATCGATTTCGTCAGCATGAATTTTTACGGAGAAGCCTTTTTCTTTTGCTTTTTTTAGGAACTCATGGGACTGTTCTACTGTAAATACCCCTGTTTCACAGAAGATATCGACGAATTCAGCCAGCTTTCCTTTTTCAATATCGGTCAATAGGTCTATCATTTCTTCTAAAAATTCGTCGGAGCGGCCTTTGAATTCCGGTGGGATCGCGTGTGCTCCAAGGAATGTGGAAACGATGTCTGCCGGGTGCGATTCGTTCAGTTGTTTGGCTACTCTCAGCTGTTTTAGTTCGGTCGGGCGGTCAAGGCCGTATCCGCTTTTCGCTTCGACAGTTGTGACTCCGTATGAAATCATTCTGTTTAAGTGGAAGCGCGCTTTAGTGAGTAGCTCTTCTTCTGATGCCGCGCGAGTAGCGCCTACTGTAGATAGGATGCCTCCCCCGCGTTTCAGGATCTCTAAGTATGGTACTCCCTGCTGTTTGAGGGCCATTTCATGTTCACGTGAGCCTCCGAAGACCAGGTGAGTGTGCGGGTCTACAAGACCTGGCGTCACCAGTTTCCCTTCTGCGTCGATTCGTTCCGTTGCTTTGAGAGATTGTGCTTCATCATGTGTGCCGATCCAAGCGACAAGTCCGTCCCTGATGGCTAGCGCAGCGTGCTCTGTAACCTCGAGTTTACTCATTTCCTCCCCTTTAAGAGGTCCGTCCCCATGATCCATTGTCAGGAGCTGTCCGATGTTGTCGATGATGGTGTCGAAATGTTTTTCTGCAGTCATATTATTCTCCTCCTTTGTTCATCGGGATGTGGATGTTGTGTTTTTCGGCTGTTTTTTCTGCGATGTCGTAGCCTGCGTCGACGTGGCGGATGACCCCCATTCCAGGGTCTGTTGTGAGAACGCGTTCTAATCTTTCTTCTGCAAGATCCGTCCCGTCTGCCACGACAACCATACCAGCATGTAGTGAGTACCCCATGCCTACTCCGCCGCCGTGGTGGAAGGAAATCCAGGAGCCGCCTGCTGCTGTGTTGATGAGGGCATTCAGGATCGCCCAGTCTCCTACTGCGTCACTTCCGTCTTTCATACTTTCGGTTTCACGGTTCGGAGAAGCAACGGATCCGCAATCCAGGTGGTCACGTCCGATGACGATTGGTGCTTTCAGTTCTCCGTTTCGGACAAGCTCATTGATGGCAAGACCCATCTTCACTCGCTCACCGTATCCCAGCCAACAGATGCGTGAAGGCAATCCCTGGAAGGCCACTTGCTCTTGTGCCATATCGATCCAGCGATTGAGGGCTTCATTTTCTGGGAAAAGCTCTTTGATCAGGCGATCTGTTCTGTAGATGTCCTCTGGGTCTCCTGACAGTGCAGCCCATCGGAATGGTCCTTTCCCTTCACAGAATAATGGACGGATATACGCTGGAACAAAGCCAGGAAAGTCAAAGGCATTGTCGACCCCTTCATCCTTCGCTACCTGACGGATGTTGTTACCGTAGTCGAATACGATGGAACCTCTATTCTGGAACTCAAGCATTGCTTCCACGTGTTTGGCCATGCTTTTTTGTGAAAGGGTTGTGTAAGCTTTCGGATCCTGTTGACGAAGTTCTGCCGCTTCTGTGAGTGAGTACCCCTCTGGTACATAGCCGTTTAACGGGTCGTGGGCTGATGTTTGGTCGGTCACGATATCGATTTGGACGTTCCTCTTTAAAAGTTCATGATGAACCTCTGCCGCGTTTCCAAGTAAGGCGATGGAAAGAGGCTTGCCTTGGTCTCGTGCTTCATAGGCCATCATTAATGCTTCTTCGATGGAATCTGTCTTCACGTCACAGTATTTTGTGTCGAGACGCTTTTGGATGCGTTCTGCGTCAACGTCGACTGCAATTACGACTCCACCGTTCATGGTGACGGCGAGAGGCTGTGCTCCACCCATTCCGCCTAGTCCCGCAGTTAGAGTTATTGTACCTTTGAGTGAGTTATTGAAATGTTTCTTCGCCAGTGCCGCAAACGTTTCATACGTCCCTTGCAGGATTCCTTGTGTCCCGATGTAAATCCAGCTTCCCGCTGTCATTTGGCCGTACATCATGAGGCCCTTTTGATCAAGCTCGTGGAAATGCTCCCAGTTAGCCCATTTTGGTACAAGGACCGAATTTGAAAGAAGGACTCTTGGAGCCGCTTTATGGGTTTTGAATACACCAACCGGCTTACCTGACTGAACTAGCATGGTTTCGTCGTTTTCCAGGTTTCTGAGAGTGTGAACAATTGCGTCGAAGGACTCCCAGTTACGGGCTGCTTTCCCGATACCACCATATACAACAAGTTCTTCCGGAATTTCAGCTACCTCAGGATCTAGGTTATTGTAGAGCATGCGAAGGACCGCTTCCTGCTCCCATCCTTTACATTCAAGGTCCGTCCCTGTTTTGATTTGTACGATGCGTTTGTTTGCTTTAACCATTTGTTGTTTCCTCCTTTGTTTTGGTTGGTTTAATGAGTGTGCTTAACGAGATCTGTTGCAGCCACTGGTTGGCTTTTTCTATATCTTTCGAGAAGATTCGGTCCTTTGTGATGGAAGGGATGACCTTTCTCGCTGCTTCGTAAAATTGTCGTGTCCGGCTTGCCATGAGGTCCGTCCCTCGATGTTCCGCTGCCTGCAGATTGCAGATAAGTTCGACGGCGAGTACTCTTCTTGAGTTCTGCAGGATTTGGTAGGCATGTCGTGACCCTATGGTTCCCATGCTGACATGATCTTCCTGGTTGGCGGATGACGGGATGGAATCAACGCTCGCTGGATGGGCGAGGGTTTTGTTTTCAGATACGAGTGATGCCGCACAGTATTGCATGATCATGGCACCGGATTGGAGTCCTGGTTGCGGACTTAGGAACGGCGGCAGGTCATTGAGCTGCGGGTTCACCAGTCGCTCGATTCGTCTTTCTGAAATATTGGCTAACTCTGCTATGGCAATCTTCATGAAATCCATGGCAAAGGCGATTGGCTGTCCGTGGAAGTTTCCTCCTGAAATGACCTTTTCTCCGTCATCAAAAATGAGTGGATTATCAGTTGCGGCGTTCATTTCGATTTCCAGCTTTTCTTTTACATAGTCTAGTGCCTGCCAGGATGCTCCGTGAACCTGCGGGATGCATCTTAAGGAGTACGCGTCCTGTACTCTTAACTCCCCTTGCTTTGTTGTGAGCTTACTGTCCTGTAAGTAGTTCCTTATGCGTTCTGCCGTTGCGACCTGTTGAGGATAGCCTCTTACTAAATGAATATCTTCGTCGAAAGCATCCATGATTCCTCTAAGCCCTTCCATGGTCAGACTGGCAATCATCTCGCTTTGGAAGGCAAGTTCCTCCGCTTCCAGGTATCCGATGACTCCCATTGCCGTCATTGCCTGTGTTCCGTTGATGAGTGCCAAACCTTCTTTCGCCTGAAGCTGGATAGGGAAGATATTTTCTTTTGAAAGGACAGGAAGGGTTTGATGGACCTCTCCTTGATAGTGGACTTCTCCTTCACCCATCAATGCCAGGGCCAGATGGGAAAGTGGCGCTAAGTCTCCGCTTGCTCCCAGTGATCCTTGTTGAGGAATGACCGGATGGATCCCTTTATTGAGGAATTCAGTGAGACGTTCCACAATGACCGGTCTAACACCTGAATACCCTTTTAATAGAGCATTGGCTCTCAATAGAAGCATTGCTCGAGAAACCGTCTCAGGGAATGGATCTCCCACCCCACATGCATGAGAATGGATCAGATTGAGCTGAAGCTCCTCCACATCTTCCGCATCAATCAACACATCACTAAACTTCCCAAAGCCCGTGTTGATCCCATACACCACACGCTTCTCCTTCACAATCCGCTCAACCGCCTCACGACTCTTCCGTACCCGCTCCATACTAACCGGTGAAAGTTCCACTTGCTCCTTCCCATAAATAACCCTCTTTGCTTGCTCCAAACTCAAACTACAACCCGTCAACTCCACCATTACAATCACCTCTTCATATTTTTAGGGACGGACCTCCAAAAGTTGCATCTCCACAACCTCGGTCTGGCCAAACCCCTCTAAATCGCTATTATCGTTGTTCGTTCTTTAATGCTTTAAACCACTCTGGGACGGACCTCCTAATCTGCAATGTCTACTCCCTAAAATCTTGACCCAAAAATTCCACACAAAAAGAGACCCGACCAAAGACAGACTTCTGCCATTGGTCGAGCCTCCTTTCAACTAATATCTCTAGGCTCTAAAATTTAAATATGATTAATCCCAAGTCCAATTGTCTCGTGCTCCAGCCCCTTAATGGGCGCACCAATCGTTCCGTATAGAGCAACTGCGATCCATTCGCCTTCTTCTTCACTTGCATATGGCGTGCCTCTTACAACCGAAAAGCGCAATCCCACAGTACGCAAGATCTCACCTAATTGCGTATGGCCCCTGGTCACACCCGTTAAAGCCTCCATGATGGCGTGATACAAGGCGTGCATTTCCCGGTACAAATCTTCACGAACAAGATCACTTCGTTTTGCTGCTGTTTCAATCGCAGCCACGATTTTTTGACTGTCCATGGATCCGATTTTCCCGGTGCAGTAACTCCAATTCAATTCATTAAAATGACGATTCCATTCTTCTTCCTCTTTGTCTACGAGGAGAAGAAGCATGGCATTCTTTCCGATACGAGTATGATCTGTCTTATCCAAGTGGCATTCGCACCTTACATGAAAATTCTAAAAATACTAATAACTACTTATATTGTATGGTCTGATTCATAAGAGGTCAACGAAAAAAGTGGTGATTTTAGAAACTTAGAGAGGTAGTTTGGTAGCGTGGTAAAGGGTTTTGGGGTACATCTTACGCAAGGGCAAAGGAGGGGTTCCCTAGTTAAACGGTTGGAGGTCCGTCCCTCAAATCAAACAAAACTACACGAAAAAGAGCTTAAAAAAGACGTACCTATTCAATTTAGGTTCGCCTCATTCCTCCTTTACTCTTCTTGTTTTTTGCCTTTTCCTTTGAACACTTGAGGGTTGTTCATGAGATAGGTGACTGTTCCGCCACCAGACTTTAGGCTTAGGTAGGATAGAATATCCTGTTTGTCTTCATTAGAAAGACGGTCAACAATAGGGTATAAAGATCTTATATTCAATTGCTCCACTCCATCCCGCTTTTCCAGTACAACCTTACAATCCTTTGGTTCCTTATCACCTATACGGACAAACTTAAATGGGATGGAATGATTACGATCGATTGGAACGGCAAACAAAGAGGTAAACCCAACTGTTTCAAGTATTTTATCGGAGTACATGATGCTTTCTAGTGCATGGGAAAATCCCGGTGGCTGATTCACAACGACTAACTTATTGTAATAATGCTGACCTTGAAATACGACTAAATGTTTTTTCGATTTCTTGATACTCCTTTTTGAAACGTGAAAATCCTCAAACACCAATATAAAGTCTTTATTCATTCTTTCTCCTCCTCGGTATAGGAATTTGGTCCTACAAACATGAATTTCGACATAAACATCTAATTTCCTTTAAATTTCCACAAAAATATATTATTTTTTTACAATTTTAATTGTATTTATATCGAATTCCTTGTTTGGTCCCTTCTCTTCTTCTTTGTCTACATATTCTTTATAAAGCTTCACTTCTGAATCTGGGAAATAGGTCAGGGTCCTCTCCTTTGAAAGAAGCGGATTGTCGATGGTATGAACATATGAGGGGTAACTGCTCCAAGGATAATACTCGGGGACGACAGTGAGTTTGGCTTTGACAGGATTTTGATGAATATATCTACTGACCTTAATAAAATAGTCAGGGGTATCAATCTTAGTAGATCCATATCTTCCTTGAAAAACATGTCCGACATAATCATATTTCTTATTGAAATAAACAGCATAACGGGTATGAAGAATTCTGAAGATCTTCTCAAGTGGCACGTCGTGGGTTTCGATCAGAAGATGTATGTGGTTGGACATTAAACAGTAAGCGTGAATAGTAAAAATATACTTGTCTTTCGTATCCTGCAGGTAGGATAAATACTTTTTTCGGTCTTCAATGTCATGAAACAAGTCTTGCTTTCTGTTGCCTCTCGCCATCACATGATAAGTGGCTCCCGGACACCAATCCCGGGGCGTTCGTACCATAACATCACTCCTCCTCTTGATTTGAACTAAATTTCATACAATTACCTTTTCGACATAACTCCTCAAAATCCTCTTTTTTTGAGGGACGGACCTCTGGAAATTTACAAAAGACGTTAAATCAGGCTGCTTGTCTTTAATTTCACCGTTAGAGGTCCGTCCCCCTCATCTTGTCCCCCTCATCTTTAGTCCCCTCACCCTTATTCTTCTATTCTATCTATTAGTAGGTAATCTTTTCTGTTCGTTCCCTCGCTGGTAAAGCTGTTTTGAGAATAGTAGATCACACGCTGTTTACCGTTATGTTTAGTACTGAATACCAGATTTGACTCTGACCTTAAAGGTATCCATTTGACCTTTCCCATTAAACTGGGATTCGTTTCTCCTTTATATATAACGTTAATTTTTCTCCCTTTGTTCTGATCTCCCATTCTATCTTCCACCTTTACCCCCAATTCGACAAATTACAATTTATAATTACATTTTAATACGTTTTAATGTAATTTTGTATACTTTTTCCAAATTATTTTTATTTTTAACAAATAAGGTATTTCAAATTGTGTAATATTTCATTGCTAACTTTTAATACCATTATATTGAAGAAAAAGGATAGTCGGTGAAGAGGATGGATCATATTGAGTTAAAAGATTAGCGCAATGACGTACTGGGGCTTACTCAGAGTGAAGCCGCCCCGATTAAATTTCAATCAGAGACCTTATCAAACTATGAAAACGGCACTAAAGTCATCCCTAACAAAATGCCTCTCACTTTAAAAAAATGTATAAAATCCCCATCCATGAGATGAACCGGATTATGTACGGCGAGGAAAGTGGCGGTTATGGTAAAAGTCACAATCCCACCCATTATCCTAAGAGAAAACTTCGAAAACGAGGTAAATAGGGAAATCCTAAAGATCCTTCGAAATTACCTAGAATTCAAGCGGATCTTATCATTCCTAACCTTCTTCATAGAAAAACGCAAAGAAAAATTCATCTCCCAGGTCAATCACCTTTACCAGACGATGAAGGATTGGTAAAAGGGTTTCAAGAGGGACGGACCTCGAGAACACTCAATAGAATAATAAATGTGAAGAACTAGGCATTATATCTTTATTATTCTATCAATAGAGGTCCGTCCCTCAATAAAAAACCAAAAAGCGCTGAGCTTCCCATTTAGGATTCTACAGCGCTTTTCGATTTTGATTTAAAGCATATCCAGTTTGTAATTCTTGTTTTAGCCAATCGATCATTTTATCTGTATCCATATCGCCCTGTTGACCCTTGTCATAAGCCTTCTGGATAACAGAAAGAACGTATTGTTCCTTACTAACGTTTCCTTTCAAAAAAGACAACCTCCTACATTATAAAACAGTTTCTTTCACTTTATTACACAATTATACAAAATTTCAAACATCAATTACTACATATAATACCAAAAAAATACACTTTCCAATAGATTTTTGTAAAACACTTTCCAAAAAACAAGGATTATTTACCTATTACACTTTGGCGTAATATGTCGATACAATGAAAGTATGGTTCTGAACAATGGCAAAATCATCGAAAGGTGATGACGCAAAGCTATAGGGGCTAACCATGCCAGCCAGCTACCAAACCGGGAGGGATTGTATTTGTCGTTTTTGACCCCAGAAGAAATGTATATTAGAAAGAAAACAAAGAAAAAGTGGATGTATGCAGGGATATTTTTATTTACGGTCATCCTAATAGCAGGTACGACACTTCTCACGTACCAAATTTAAAAGCGTCCATTAGACGCTTTTTTTTTAGTTCAAATGTCATTCTACAATTTATGGAAAAGTTCGATAAATTCCGATAGAATAGGAGATGGAATCTATTCTAGTTGGGGGACTATACTTTATGCATAAAGAAGTCAGACTTTTCAGAGGTTTAATCAAACCATCATTCTTCTTTTATCAACTCAAAGACATGGAGGCTGTAAACGGATATAGAAAAAAGGTTTTTCAACTCCTATGGCTGTCTATTATTGTCTTTGGTCTCATTTCATCTTTCGGGATCGGTATGGATCCTCTTTCAAAAGAAATTACTACGCTCTCACCAATCACTTATGAATTAGAAAAGTTCTTATTTTTCTTAGGTAGGCTTCTAAGTGGACTGCTTTATGCAGCAATCGTCCTCTTTTTCTGTTCACTCATATTTTGGACCATTTCTGATGAAGGTGAATATCGAAAACTTGTTATGACACAAGGCGTAGTCTTGATAATTCTACTACTTGAACAGCTTACCTATATACCATTATCGCTCTTTTTCTCACTTGAATGGTACTCTTCCCCACTATCGTTGGGGGTTATAACCCAATATGTTACATCCAAAGCATATGTTATTTATTTAATGGGAAGCTTCTCTCTTTTCAAAGCGTGGGTGTTTTTCATTCAATATAAGGGAATCAAGCGATTAACCGGTCAGAAAAATTGGATCATCTGGTTGGTGATCCTCCTTACAAACCTTTTCATCTGGTCTCTAAATGCCTTATTGGCCTATATAAGTATTTCAACTCTACTCTAACTATCAAAAGGCTGTGAACATTCATGAAGAAACGTACAATTTTCTATAGCACCCTCACTGTGTCGCTCCTTTTTATAGGTGCCAACACATATCTCATTGAAAAAGCGAACAGTAAAGTCGACCGGGAAGTCCGTGTAGCAGAATGGGAACCTGTTAATAAAGGGGATCTTACAAAAAAACTCTCTAAAGACGGGGTTGTCGCTTCCGAAGAGGAAAACTACCTCTATTTCAACGACGAATTCGGTTCGTTTAAAAAGTTCCTCGTAAAAGAAGGGGACCAGGTTAAATCCGGGACACCACTCTACGAATACGAAGTAACTGATCAAACTCAGCAAAAAAGCGTATTAGAATCAGAGGTTGGTAAATTAGAAGACGAGATTGAGAATATTGAAGAAAACATTTCAGATTTGAAGAGTATAGAATCGTCTCTTCCTTCCAGCTCAACCGACGAAAAAGAAATTCCGATCAATGCTAGCGCCCTTCAATCGGAATATGATCTGAAAAAAGAAATCGCCGCTAAAGAGCTGGAAATCGACCGCTTAGAAAGTCAAATCGATAATCTCGAACGTCAAATTACGGATATCGAATCGTATGAAACAACATTAACTGTTCAAAGCAGTGTGGAAGGTACAATCAAAGACCTTTCCCACGCGATCGATAATCCATTAATCACGATCGCCTCACAGTCTACCATTGTAACGACTGATCTTACGGAAAAAGAAATCGTGACTGTAGAAGAAAATATGAACGCAACGGTCCAATCCGATGTTGAAAAAAAGAATCAAAAAGCGATCGTAACCAAGGTGGCCACCCTGCCTAAAAATGACCCACACATCCAGACCGACAGCCTCTACCCTGTAGAGGTGAAACTCCAGGACACGAAAAATGAGCTTCTACCAGGACACCATGTTTTCTTATCAATTATTACAGAAGAGGTTAAAGGTGCATGGGTTGTGCCAGTAACAGCCATTGAAAAAGATGGCGATTCAAAATACATCTGGATTTTAACTGAGAAAGGCACAGTCGAGAAGCGTAAAGTCGAAACTGGCCTGCAGGTAAACGGTCAGCAGCAGATCAAATCTGGTGTAAAGGCCGGCGAATACTATATCGTATACCCTGGTGAAATCCCTGCTCTACAAAAAGGAGCTACTTTCATCACTGCCCTTGATTGGGATAAAGTGAAACTGAGAGACCTGAAGAAATTCGATCGTCCGACGATTTTGGAGAATTTGTTGCTTGGGATTTTGGAGCGTAAGTAACTGAGGACCGGCTCTTTTTAGGAGCTGGCCTTTTTTTATGTTTAAACAGATTTGAACAATTCTTTCAACCAAAAACCCTACCTCCTTCAGTGCTTTTTCTAATGAAACATACATACTCCTTCTCAACCAACAAATACTATAGTTAATCATTCACGTAAAGGAGCGCTCACCATGAATACACTAAAACGCCTCATCATCCTAACCATCCTCCTCTCCCTCCTGGCCTTCTCCTTCCCATCCACCTGCCTATTCGCAGCACCAAACCCACCCAAGAAAAACGTCATCCTCATGATCATGGACGGTACCAACTCCGACATCGTCACTTTGTCACGTTGGTATCGAGGGACGGACCTACAACTGGATAAAATTCTGGTCGGAGGTGCACGGACATATTCAGCTCAGTCAGCGATTACCGATTCCGCTGCTGCCGGATCGGCCATGGCCACCGGTATGAAGACGAAAGCTGATTACATAGGAATGAACCCGGATGGACGTCCCGTTTTGACCGTCCTTGAAGGTGCCAAGTTGGCCGGCTACAAGACCGGTATCGTAGCAACATCACCTGTCCAGCATGCCACTCCGGCTGCATTCACTTCCCATGTCTTGAACCGTGATGAATTTGGAGATATCGGCGAACAACAGGTGTATCAGGGTCTCGACGTCATCTTAGGTGGAGGGGCCGCCTGGTTGAAACCGAAATCCAAAGACCACGTGAAAAACGATGATGGCATGCTTAAAACAAAGGAAGTCAGTCGTGAGGATGGAGAAAATCTCGTGAAGGTCATCGGTTCTGAGAGCTATGATTTGGTTTTGAAGAGGGACGGACTTCTAAAAAGAAAAGGCTCTTCTAAATTATGGGGTGCGTTTGCTGAAGAGGACATTGCCTATGAAATGGACAGAAAGACGTTAAAGCCTGATGAACCTTCACTTGCGGAGATGACTGGAGCGGCAATCGACAGACTTTCACAAAGCGAGAAGGGATTCTTCTTGATGGTCGAGGGCAGTAAAGTGGATTGGGCTGCTCATAAAAACGATCCTGTTGGGATGATCAGTGAAGTGCTTAGCTTTGACGATGCTGTCGGGGAAGCGTTGAAATTCGCTCGCGAGGACGGAAATACGATGGTGGTAGCCGTGACCGATCACGGAAACAGTGGGCTGACAGTTGGGAATCAGGGTACAAACGGGGATTATAAAAATCAGCCTGTTGAGAAATTTGTTGAGCCTTTAAAAAAAGCTAAACTAACTGTAAAAGGTGCCGTTTCTCAACTTGAGGAGGATCGTTCAAATTTAAAAGAGGTTCTTTCAAACTATGGGTTAGGGAATTTGAGTAAAAAAGAATTCTGTGCGATGGAGGATGCTTCTAAAAAAGTAGAGGATTTAGAGGATGAAATGGTAAAGCTAATGGCAAAGCGGGCCAATCTTGGTTTTACGACACATGGACACACCGGTGAGGACGTCTTTTTATATGCGTATGGACCTGGAAAACCTGTGGGTCTTATTGAAAATACCGATATACCCAGAGTGATTTCTAAGTATCTCGGATTATCATTAACTTCCGGCGAATTTGCCTCCTGGTATGTGGATGGAGCGGAATTTTATCGTGAAAAAGGTTATAAGGTGAAGATCGAGGGACGGACCTCGAAAAATCCTGTGATGGTGGTGGAGCGTGGGGACGAAGAGCTGCGTTTTCCTGAAAATAAGAATTTTTATTGGAAAAATGGTGAAAAAGTGAGGCTGAAGAGTGTGAATGTGTATGATGGGGAGACTTTTTATTTGCATGTGGAGGAATAATGCCGGGATTGGATAGGTTTTGAACGGGATCTGGTCTGTTTATTTTCAAGTTATGAGGTTTTATTTTCAAATCCAGGGGTTCTATTTTCAACTTTCGGATTTTATTTTCAACTTTCGGGATTTATTTTCAAATCCACCTCCATTGACCGGCGCCAGACAACTTTTTGTAGTTTTTTTCTCATCTTCAAAATTTATTATCGACTTTGAGGGTTTTATTATCGAGTTGGGACCATATATTATCGACTTTTGAATTATATTATCGACATTGGCTCATTTATTATCGACTTTCTAAATATATTATCGACTCGCCTTCCAATCCCACACTGCCTTCAAACAATCCATACCACTCCCCCGTCTCACTACACAATTCGACAAACTCCTCCACCCACACCTCACCCGCTTCCACCACTTCCCCCGCCCCATGTTCCTTTTCCCCCTCCTTTTGCGTTATAATAAAAGAATGCGATTTTATAGATTGGAGAGGTTGGTTGATGTCGATTCGTATTCAGGAGTTGAAGGATAAGTTACTTCCCATGAGTCAGTCGATACAGGGTCAGCTGGACCCGAATCAGGATGAGAGCAAGAATGTCGTTTCGAAGGGCCTTCTTTTGTTCCGTCAGAATCTGGTTTCGAACGTTAAGGTCCGTGATGAAGAAGTGACGGCCGAGGTGCAGGATGTGACGCCTGTGACCCTTGAGCTGAATTTTTCGTTTCCCCTTTTAAGTAAGTGCTCGTGTCCTCAGGATAAATGGTGCCGGCATCAAATGGCGACCTTTTTTATGCTATATAACAAGGTTGGACGGGTCAGTGAGTGGATCCAGAATTGGCGGAGTCAGTCGGTTCCCCCTAGTCAGGAATCCCAGACACTGGATGATTTATTGAAGAAGCACAGCAGTACCGGTGCCCTAAAGAAAGCAAGCGATCTATTAAATGAACGGAAAACGCGGGGGAACACGCCTGAGGAATGGTGGCAATTCTTTAACTCACTTCTGAAGCAGGAAGACTTGGAGTTACTTGAAAGACAACCCTATTTGATGGATGTCCTCGTTCAAAATATAACAAAACGCTTTATGAAGGAAGCTCCATTCGAACGGGAATGGAAGCCTCTTTATCAGCTCTATGCTACCTATTATTTGTCGATTTACATTGATCTTTATTTACAAAAGAGGAATGTAGAGCTGAGTCGCGAGCAGTACAGCATGTATGATTTTCTGTTAGGGGAAATGGAAGACGCCGTAGAGAAACTGTCGATTCATGCCATGCCATTCAGCTTCGATCCATACATTGCTTTTTTGAAGAAGCAGACGATTGAAATGAGTGATTCCACAGAAAATAGTACGATGGTGAAAGCCGAAGTGTACCGCTTCCTATGGTATTACTTGTTTAAACAGAAGTCGTGGCGCCGTGAAGAGGTTGCGCGGTTAGAAGAAAGCAAAGCGCAGGATTCTACTTTTTACAACGTTGCCATCCTCCATCAATATTTACTCCTTGAAGATTTAAATAAGGCGAGTGAAGTGGTGGATGAACTGGGAACCGAGCTGGTCGCGTTCAGTGAATTCTGGCTGCGTAAATTTTTCGTAGGGAAACGTTACGAAGTGGGATTCTTTCTTGTCCGCAATATTTTATCCAGAATGCCGGATCACCTGGAAACACTCGATTATTATGAAGCGACCCGATTCGTTCGCTGGTTTGTACGGATCCTGCCGATGGATTGGCTGATGGAAAAAGACAGTTCCCTTGTCAATGAACTCCTCCTGTCCATGCTTCCATACAGTTTCTTCTCGTACAATGAGTATCTCATTAGCGCGAAGGCTTATCGGGAGTGGGTGGAGCTGCAGAAATATATGAGCTATAGCATTCAGGAGATGGAAGGCATGGGCCTCCGGGATGTGACGAAGGAAGCCCCTGAGCTTGCCCTTCCGATCTATTACGCCGGGGTAATGGATGCGATCGATCAGAAAAACCGGGACAGCTACAAACTGGCGGTTCGCTATATGAAAAAGATTCGGACGATATATAAAAAGACGAAGAAAACCGATAAATGGGATGTGTATCTCCCCTACATTTTAGATAAATACAAGCGATTACGCGCGTTCCAAGAAGAGTGCAGAAAGGGTAAATTAATCGATGCTTAAACTGTCTTCCGTAAAAATCAACGTCAACACAACTGAATATGAAGACCGTTTCTTCATCACTGCGGAAAACGACGAAGGAAAGCTTTTGCCTCCAAAAGAATGGAAGGGGCAGCTGTTTCTTTGGCATGAAGAAAGTTACTACGGAACTCTCCTTGAGGATTCCGCAATTGGAATTGCGGTGACTCAGTGGCAGCTTCTCACCTTGCTTGCCGGTGAGCATTTCAGCAGCATGATCCAATGGGACTGGGACGAAACCGGGCAGGCGTGTATAGCAATTGCCCCTGTGATCTACGAATCTGTGGAAGCCGGTCGCTGGCTGCCCCGCTTCGAGGAATGGCAGGAAAAAGGGTTGCAGTTTCATATCCCCGATGAAGTCTGGTCGAATTTTAATGAGGAGTTCTGGGAGGAAAAGCTTCCTGATGGAGGTCCGTCCCTCAAATCATTAACGGAGAATTGGTTTCAGGGTGCGTTGAATGAGGCGATGGCTTTGGGTGGATCTAGTGCGATGAAGAGGATTCAGAAACTGAAGGAAAGTACTCTGACATCTGAAGAGCTAGATGCGTATTTTGATGAGAAGCGTTGGAGTGAATGGATTGCCGGCGAGGATGAGGAACTTCCGTTTTCGATTGGCCTGAGGATCTCTGAGCCTCTTGATGAGGATGAGTCCTGGGAGCTTGAGACAATCCTCAGAGACCGCAAGAAAACGAATCGCGTCATTTCACTGGCTGAAGACACAGTCCCTCCTTCCTGGAAAAAGCATCTGCCTGATGTATCCGAAGAACAGGAACGCTGGATGAAGATGATGCCGATCCTCCGTGATGTGGATGGTTCCCTTCGCACGGCTCTTGGTGAGCACGATGCCTGGGATTTCCTATCCGTATTAAGTGAAAAGCTTATCGACTTGGACATTGAAATCCTCCTGCCATCCTGGTGGGAAGCGATGAAGGATGCTCAGGTGTTGGTCAAAGCCAAACTGAAAAACACGGACACAAGCTACCGTCCTTCATTCGTAGGATTGAATGCTATGCTTGATTTCGACTGGCGATTATCCATGAACGGAGTCAATCTGTCAGAGGATGACTTTAATCAACTCGTCGATAATCAGCGACGCTTAGTGAAGATTCGCGGTCAGTGGATGAAGCTTGATCCTGCCATGATTCGCAGGATACAGCAAATGATGACGAAAGCGAAGCAGGAAGGGATTTCGATCCAGGATATGCTGGAGCAGGAGCTAGTTCCCCGCGATTCGGATGAATCGGATCTGGAGCCCGATGAAGACGAGCATGATCCCTATAAATATGCCAAGATCCAGCTGGAACTCAATCGATCTATGAAAAAGATGATTCACCAGCTGACAAATGTGTCATCAATTCCTTTAACGGAAACACCTGACGCGTTTATAGGCGAGCTTCGTCCATATCAGAAGCTGGGTATGAGCTGGATGCTCTTTTTGCGTAAATTCGGCTTTGGCGCTTGTCTAGCTGATGATATGGGACTCGGAAAAACGGTACAGCTGATTACGTACCTGCAGCATGTAAAAGAAACCGAGAAACCGGAAACACCTTCCTTAATCGTTGCCCCTACCTCCGTTCTTGGAAACTGGCAGCGTGAGTTGGAGAAGTTTGCTCCTGATTTGAAGGTCCACCTTCATTATGGACCGACCCGGTCGAAAGGTGATCAATTTGCCGCGGAGATCAAAGGCGTAGATGTGGTTCTTACCTCTTATGGCTTATCCCACATCGATTTTGAAGAGTTATCGGAAGTCGTCTGGACATCGATTTCCCTTGATGAAGCACAAAACATCAAGAATGCCAATACGAAACAATCCCGGGCAATCCGTAAACTCAGTGGAAAGCATCATATTGCGTTAACCGGGACCCCGATGGAGAATCGGTTGTCCGAACTGTGGTCGATCTTTGATTTCCTTAACCACGGGTACCTCGGTGGTTTCACTCAGTATCAGAAAAACTATATCGCTCCGATTGAAAAGGATGAATCCGAAGAAAAAGTCAAAGAGCTTCAGGCAAAAATCAAGCCGTTCCTATTGCGTCGTACAAAGAAAGATCCCGAAGTGGAATTGAATTTGCCTGAAAAACTGGAGCAGAAAGAATATTGTCACCTGACCGCTGAGCAGGCGGCACTCTATGAGCAGCTGGTGAAAGACACTCTCGCTAAAATTGAAACACTTAGCGGATTTGAGCGCAAAGGATTAATTCTGCAAATGCTCAACCAGCTGAAGCAGCTATGTAACCACCCTGCTCTCTATTTAAAAGAACCGGATCCAAAGTCGATCCTCTCCCGCTCTGAAAAAATGCAGAAGCTGAAAGACATCGTGGAAACCGCTCTGGAGTCTGGAGAAGCTTGCCTGATCTTCACTCAATATATTTCAATGGGCGAAATGATCCAGGAAGTGATGAAAGAAGAATTCAACGTCGATGTCCCATTCCTGAACGGCAGCATGGCAAAAGGAAAACGTGATGAGCTCGTGGAGAAATTCCAGAACGGCGATTTCCCCGTATTTCTATTGTCACTGAAAGCAGGCGGAACCGGATTGAACCTGACCGCAGCCAACCACGTCGTCCACTACGATCGCTGGTGGAACCCGGCAGTAGAAAACCAGGCAACCGACCGTGCTTATCGGATCGGACAACAGCGATTCGTTCACGTTCATAAACTGGTCTCTTCAGGTACACTGGAGGAAAAAATTGATGCCATGCTGACGAAAAAGCAGGCATTGAACGATGAGATTATCAGAAGTGATCAATGGGTTACGGAATTGTCTGATCATGATTTGGAGTCGTTGTTGGTGCTGGAGTAGCTGTATGTGACCTCTTTCCTTTTGCGGGAAAGAGGTTTTTTGTAGGTGTGGGGTGAAATGGGCTGAGCTGGCGGGTTATTTCAAATGGGGTTTGACAAATTAGGGTTAGGATCGAATCTATTAAAAATATAATTGTAATAATAATTACGTTCTATCTACCGATTCCTTTTGTTGCGCCACTTTCGAGCAAACTTGTGCCACTTCCCGACTTTGTTGTTCCACTTTCAACGTTTGTTGAGCCACTTTCCACAAAACTCGTGCCAAAATGTGAACAACAGGCATTATAGTTCACCACGTGCGAAAGACTAATTCAATCGATCTCTTACCAATCAAAAAAACGTCGGCCTCCCCAAAAGGAAACCGACTCTATAAGAAGACATTAAGGGGATTTACTGCTTACTTGACTCACTGCTACACTTATTTATTTCTAATGAGGTATGTTTGAGGCATGTTGCGATGACCATTGGAATTTGAGACAACTGCTTATAAGGTTGGTTGGATTGTTCGTATGGAAAGAATTCTGGGTGAGGTTGTTTTACTTATGACGAGGTTTTCAAGACAGGATTGGGGTATTCGTACCCTTGTTCAAGGGCTGTCACCCGTTGAGATAAATAGAAATTCTCGACGTTCGCTCTTGCTACCTTTTTAATGAGGTCTTCTGTTAACTTTTCCATTCGGTCAATCCTTTGTTCAAGATCTTGCAGTGTGGCCACAACTCCATCTCCCTTTAAAAAATATTAAAACGGTAATTCGATTGGCTCTTTCTTGCTTGGCTCGGGGGCATCCGCGGTTTCCCGTCTGTTGTCCATAAATCGGACATTTTCAGCGACGACTTCGGTTACATACGTACGTTTTCCTTGATCGTTATCAAAATAGCGGGTTTGGATTCGACCGGTGACACCAATGACAGATCCTTTCCGGCAGTATTTCTCCGTGTTGTCTGCAGCCCGGTTCCATATGGTGCAGAGCACGAAGTCTGTATCAATTTGACCTTTTTGATTCTTGTAGTTACGATTCACAGCTATCGTAGCATTAAGTATCGATTTTCCTTCCAATGTTTTTCTAGTTTCAGGATCTTTGGTCAGTCTTCCAACGAGGGTCACTTGGTTGATCAATTGAAATTTTTCCTCCTTTCTCTTAAGCTGTTTTCATCTTACAATCTTCTGTCTCATCTTGTAAAATCGTGAATTTCAGAAATTCGAGGCGAAAAAGGCTTGAATTTCCGAAATTCGCCTAGGGAGATTTCCCCGATTCCGATCAAAATCAGGGTCAAAATCACAAAATTGCATCTTTCGTCCTTTTTTTCCTCGGGGAATTTGTTAGGGAAACAATTCCTACTATGATATAATTTTATAAAACCTTTAAATGGGAGATGTTCGTTCATGAAAACCTTTAAAGTTATTTCACTGCAAGTAGTGGAGAACGATGAACTGCATGACTTTGAGATAGTGGACGGTCTGATTATTAATAAAGAGGATGGACAGAGTACATGGCTTGTCGAAACGTACTTGTCGAATGAATATATTGAGTTCTTTCAAGAGGCTCAACAACGTAAGGAAGATTTGGAAATCCAGGTCGTGATTTCCCATAAGGCCAATGACCCGGCTGCTTTCATGACTACAATCCGTTGTATTAAAGAGCTGGATGAACATATCAGTATTATGTTTGAGGGGAAATTGAAAAAACAGAGGAATGAATATGCAGAATTACTCCTTGATGACCTAGTACGAAAAGGATATTCGGGGGAAGAATTAATCCGTGAGTTCCGTGAGAAGATGGTATCAAAGCCAAGGATTCCGGCAACTGCAAAGCCGAGTACTTAGTTGTATGAAATTAAGTTATTCATACTATCTGTTTATGATATAATTGTATTAATATTGTGACTTCTTATATGAAGTTCTTAGGTAGGTGTTCCCTATGATTGGAGAAAGAGTCAAGAAATACAGACAAGAAAAACGCATGTCCATGACAGAGCTTGCTGATAAAGCCGGCGTTGCAAAGTCATACTTGAGTTCAATAGAGCGTAACCTTCAACAAAACCCTTCTATCCAATTCCTTGAGAAAGTTTCAGGTGCCCTAGGAATTCCGATGGACGCACTTTTACATGACCAACCAGAAGATCAAAATATCGATCATGAGTGGATTAAGATTGCAGAAGAAGCCATGGATTCTGGAATTACCAAGGAGCAGTTCAGGGAATTCATTGAATTTAATAAGTGGAAATTAGGCAATAAATAAAGTCTTGCGAAGGATTCACAAGACTTTATTTATATTAAATCACTTTTTACTCGGTTTTCACTTCCTGGGGCTGGTTTTGAAGAAATTCTCTGATTTCTGATTTAGAAATTCCGGCGTCTAAAGCTTGTTTAATTAGTTCCATCCATTCAAGATCAAGTTCACGATTTGTCAATATAATACCCTCCCAAAATACATGTATGTATTTCAGGCAATCCAGCCATCGTAGTCCTCAAATAATCACACCTTCTTATTGATTAAATTTCAATCTATTATATTACCTATAGTCACGAAGATATGCCTATTTTCTAACCTTAGATCTGTGACTTTGCGTCCTTATTTTTCAATAAGTTTGCCTTTGTCTGACTATTCCCTTAGAACTAATTAGATTATACTAATAAACATCCTGTTCGTATGTTGTTTTTTGTCAATTACGTCTATTTAATTTACACTTTTTTCCTACATAATAACCTAAATTATGACATACTAAAACTAATAATGGTAATTTTATTAGACATCACATGTGATTTGAATGGAATATGTCGAATGACTAAGAATACATGCTACGTTTATAGCTTTCTATCTTTCTTCTAAGTGGCAGGACTTTTTCATTAATATTTTGGTAATCACTAGGATAATAGAATGCATGATTGGATATATCAAACCCGCAGCTCGGGCAAATCCAGGAACCAGTTTCCGTACTACTAAAGGATGGTCGAGTACAGCGTGTGCATGTTTTTTTATACATTACATCACCTCATTTCATCAAAATGTTTCTCTCTCTTTTCTAATGAAAATATTTAGATAAATAGGTAGTAATCCTATAGCTATTGTTAAAATTGAGACCATAGTGGTTTAGAAGGGTTCAGTATTACAAATGATTGAAGTATGATAAAAAAACAGCGTTCTCTTTAAAGAACTATATAATTCATTATAAGAATATTCCCTTTAATTGAAAATCATTAAAAACATCCAATTTGCTTGTCTAAGAAACATTTATCGTTCATTTCCTTCTAATTACTTTAATTTATTAACTTTTTTGTATTTTATAAATAACAAAATGTTCTATATAATGAATAAAATGATTATAAAGGGAGTAATACTCATGGTAGGTCAGCGAATAAAGTATCTGCGTGAGCAGAAGGGGTTAACAATAAACGAACTATCATTTCTATCTAATGTTTCTAAGTCTTATATCAGCTCCATAGAAAGGGGACTTCAGAAAAATCCCTCTATTAAAGTTTTAATGAAAATTTCACTTACTTTGGATACCCCTTTAGAAAATATTATTTCTTCGCCTCAAAAAGGGGGTATGCTTGGCGAAGAGTGGATTGAACTTCTTGAAGAAGCTATTAAGCAGGGTTTAACCAAGGAGGAATTTCACGAATTCCTTTCTTTTGTACATTATAAAAAGAAAATGTATATCAATGAATAAATTACTATTGATGCTTGGATCTATACTTCTTCTCTCAGGATTAGGCTGTTCCATTTTTGCTGTTTCGGAAATAATAAAGCACGAAGAGGCTCAGTCAGAATCCATAAAAGAGGCAAAAAGTATGATTCTGAATGATCCTGGAGAAAACTCAGATAATCTTGAAATGAAAAATGATTTTGAAGTAGGAGATGTTATAGGTATTTTAGCTATTCCTGAATTAAAGCGTGAAGTTCCCATTTTATCTGGGACCAATGAAGATGAATTAGAAAAAGGAGTTGGTCACTATTCTACAACCGCTCTACCAGGTCAGAAAAATCGAATCTTTCTAGCTGGCCACCGTGATACCGTATTTAAAAAAATGGGGGAACTTCAAAAAGGAGATCGGTTAACTGTACAAATGGAAACCGGGGTCCACGAATATGAGATTTATGAAACTTTGGTTGTGGATGAGACTGATCTTTCAGTACTTGAGCCAACTTCACCGGAAGAAATCCTTACCCTTTCCACTTGTTATCCCTTTGAATATCTTTCAAGCACAAAGGAACGTTATATCATTAATGCTAAAAAAATAAATTAAAGCGCAGAAGCTAAATTGCCTCTGCGCCATTTATTACTCGTCCTTCTTATCCTGATCCTGCATATCCAAATCATCCTCTACAGCGTCTTCTTCAGGCGTGTTTTCATCCTTCGCTGCATCTTTGTCCCCTGGTACGTTCTTATCCTGGGACTCATCCATTTCGTTATTGCCCATATCGTCATTCTCGTTCATGCCATCATCTTCCGGTACTTCTTCCTCTGTTGGTGTCTCATCTTCCGGAGGAGGCTCCTGATCTACGTTACATCCTACAAGAAGCATGGCAGCAAGTGCTGATCCACCAAGAATTGATAATAATTTTTTGCTCATGATGTATTTCTCCTTTCTAACGTGTACGTTAGTTAATATAAGACCGTTACGTTGGTCTTTCGTTAGCATTCCCTGAAAATGAATTTACTTGCATTTCGAGTGAAATTTTTTGAGGAAAATTAATTTTGAGCATATAAAGAATTAAGCCAAAAAAACTGGGCCTGAGTGAACGAATCACAACAAGCCCAGTTTGCACATTTTTTATTGTTTATCTCCTAAAGCGAACATCATTTCTAATTCACAAGCGACTTCGCCATCAACCGTCGCCACGCCTTTTCCTTTACCGATCGGACCTTTAAAACGGATCATTTCGACTTCAAGTCTCAGCTGGTCTCCCGGCTTTACTTGACGCTTGAAACGACATTTATCAATGCCAGTGAAGAAAGCTAAACGCCCACGGTTATCTTCCACTTTCAGCATGGCAACAGCACCGACCTGAGCGAGAGCCTCCACGATCAACACGCCAGGCATAACAGGATAATCAGGGAAATGCCCATTGAAAAATTCCTCATTCGCCGTCACATTCTTAATCCCGATCGCTTTCTTACCTTCTTCCACTTCTAAAATCCGATCCACCAGCAAAAACGGATAACGATGGGGAATGATTTCCTTAATTTGATTAATATCAAGCATATAAAATTCCTCCTACCAATATGTATGTACACCCTATTGTACAGAAATTGTGCTTAGAATAGCAACAGGAGAGGGACGCTAGAGAGGGACGGACCTCGAAAACAGACTTTCTTTAAAATCTCAATCCTGATATATCAAGGTTCTTTGTTCAATATGAGCGTAAAATCGAGGTCCGTCCCTCTACTTTGTCTGCGATCGAAAAGAGGGACGGACCTCGAATACAAAGCTCCATCCGCAACGAAACCCCAATATATCAGGATTCATTGCCCCAAAAGCTAAATATCCGAGGTCCGTCCCTCAAAAAGTTCTCAATAAGTTATTTCTTCATAACGATATCAATAATGTGCTGCCAGGTTTCTGCTTTGAAGACGTCGACTGCTTTGCCGCCTCCGATGCCTGCGAAGCCAATGATGGCACCTAGTACGAGACTTCCTGCAAGAAGAAGGATGAACAGAAGGATTCTCAGCCAGATTGGCAGCATGCGGACGCGTACCCAGCGCGCAGGCTTGGATTCGTCCTTTTGCTTGGCTTTCTTTTCTGCTTTTACAAATTCTCTTGTTGTTTTTTCTTCTCGTAGTAGCTCTTTTTCACTCATAGCATTTAACTCCTTTTAGCGTATCCCATTTACAAGGCCCATCATTTGATCTGCAAGGGAGATCGAGCGGGCCTGAAATTGATATGATCGTTGGACATTCAGCATGTCCGTCATTTCTTTGCTGATATCAACGTTCGAGGCCTCCAATGAATTCTGAACCATTGAAATATCTGAGCGTGCTCCTCCAACGATATTCGTTACGACTTCATCTTCCGTAACTCCGAGTTCGTCCAGGTTCTCTGGAAAACCTAACAGATTACCGCCAAACTGCTGTAGAAATTGAGACTTTTCAACCGTGACAATCCCCAGGTTGAATTGCTCTTCTATGCCGCCTGCACCCGTAACCGTCAGGATTCCATTATCCCCCATTTGGAAAGAAGACGCATCTTCTGAAAATGTAATATAGTTATCGTTCTCATCCAAAACCGGTAATCCACTTCCGTTCACGAGCATCGCTTCCCCATTCCCGATTGGACTGACAAAGAATGCTCCGTCTCTCGTATAGCGTACGGCACCTGAATTGTCATCTTGAGCAAGGACTTTAAAGAACTGCCTCCCACTGGTTAAAGCAAAATCCAGCGAGCGGCCCGTTAATTTCAAAGAACCCTGGTTCAGGATCAGTTGAGATTGTGAAAGTTTTGCGCCACTGCCTTCCCTTACTCCAAGAGGGGTAAGTCTGCCTGTTTCAAACTCTTCCACACGCTGATTGTTCACCTGTTGTACAAGTAACTCAGAGAATGTCGCTTCCCGGCGCTTGTATCCATTTGTATCTGCGTTTGACAGATTATGACCAATCATGTCCATATGTTTATGCAATTGACCTAATGTGTTGGTTGCTGTAATCATCGTTCGATTCATGACGTGTTCCCCTCCTATTATAAGGTATTCAGTAACGAAATTCATTTACAATCTTTAACTATCAGTTGACACGACCGATTTCGTTGGCTGCTTTTTCCATACTTCGATCATATGCTTGCAGGACTTTCTGATTCGCTTCAAAGGCTCTGTACGCAGATAACATATCCGTCATTGTACGAGATGCATCGACATTGGACCTTTCGAGGAATCCCTGCTTGGTGGTGAAAGAAACATTGGCTTCTTCATAAGCATCGGGAAGAGGTACATTTCCTTCTGTTGCGAATAGTCCATCTCCCTGCTTTACAAGTCGGTTGGGATTTTCTGAATAGCCTACACCCAGAGTAGCCACAACATTTTCATCGACAAGAATCTGACCCTTCTCCCCAACAGAGAACTGATCACTGTCTAAATAAATACGCTCGCCATTTTCATCCAAAATATAAAAACCACTGTTCGTAGTGAGAAATCCGTTTCCATTCACAGTCAGATTTCCGTTTCTTGTATAGCGTGGAATTCCATCCGCACCTTCAACCGCCAGAAACACCGATCCCATTGATCCCGTTTCTTCATTGGTAGGCATCGATACGTCTAGTAACGCAATGTCCAAGCTTCTTCCTGTCTCCTGAAGATCACCCTGTAGAAATGAAGGGATCGTTTCCTGCATATAAACGCCAGTATTGAGTGCCCCCACTTTCTGATTAAAAGGAAGGGAGAGTGGTTTCTCTGTCGGAATCGACGTGGAATCCATCCGCTCCATGAGCATCTCAGGAAATGCACGCATCGATGCCCGATCAGCTTTATAACCCGGTGTATTCGCATTTGACATATTATTCGTTAACATTTCTGTCTTGCGTTGCTGCGAAAGCATTCCTGATGCTACTGTATAAAATCCGCGAAACATATTTTCACCTCATAACTGTGTTAGCTGTTTTTATATCGGATGACTGTTGCAATATTTTTATAAAAGAAAATTATATAATGCTTCTTCTGGAAATTTTATCGATATTCTCAAGCATTAACCCTGTCCCAATTGCTACGCAATCCATCGGGTTTTCAGCAATGAGAACCGGTACTTTCAGTTCTTCTGCAAGGAGGGTATCCATTCCGTGAAGAAGTGCTCCCCCTCCAGTTAAGATAACTCCGCGGTCAATGATATCCGCTGATAATTCCGGTGGAGTCTTTTCAAGGACATTCTTAGCAGCCTGTACGATCACTGCCACTGATTCACGAAGAGCCCCTTCGATTTCCGTTGATGTCACGGTAATCGTGCGTGGCAGACCGGACACCATGTCGCGGCCGCGGATGCTCATTTCTTTTCGATCTTCATCGAGGGTTTCTGAAAATACCGACCCGATGTTCACCTTGATATCTTCCGCTGTCCGCTCCCCGATCAGAAGCTTGTACTCTTTTTTAATATAATTCAGGATTTCATGGTCGAACTTATCCCCGGCCATCTTGATGGACTGACTCGTCACGATGTCACCCATGGAAAGAACCGCAACATCCGTCGTTCCTCCACCGATGTCCACGACCATGTTTCCGGTTGGATTGAAAATATCCATTCCCGCACCAATTGCAGCGACTTTAGGCTCTTCTTCTAAATAAATCTTCTTCCCACCGCTCTTTTCAGCCGCTTCTCTGATTGCCTTTTGCTCGACACTCGTGATGTTCGTTGGGCAGCAAATCAAGATTCTTGGTTTAGAAAGAAATCCTTTTACATTCAATTTATTAATAAAATGCTTCAGCATTGCTTCTGTTACATCAAAGTCAGCGATGACCCCATCTTTTAACGGACGGGTCGCCACAATGTTTCCAGGAGTACGCCCAACCATGCGACGCGCTTCCTCTCCAACCGCTAATACCTTACCTGTATTCTTGTCCAAAGCCACAACCGATGGCTCATTCAAGACAATCCCTTTTCCTTTAACATGAATTAAAACATTAGCCGTACCAAGGTCAATCCCAATATCTTTCGCGAACATCTTGTGTTTCTCCCTTCTTCTTTTACAAATTCATCATCATATTTCATCTATGGTTTCATCTTAATGTCATTACGTAAAAACGTTAAGTCAAAACTTTCACCTAATTAATTATTTTACCATAAATATGTCGAAGGTAGATATTTTTTGTCAAAAAAATGTATTGAGTTTGTTATTTATTTGGAAAAGTATAGGAATATTGGAGGGGGTTGTTACAGGAGTGTTAAGGTTTGGTGAAGTTGGGTGAGATGGGGTGGTTTTTGCACCTGGTAAAAGCGAGTGTTTTTGTTCACCTGTTAAAATACCGAACTTATTAGACTGTTGAACTTTGGAAGATTTTTAACAGGTAAACTCCAATGAATATTTAACTGTTAAAAAAAGACGAAAATTCTCAACAGGCAAAATCGCTTCGCTTCATTCTCCCAAAAAACAAAAACACACCAAGCATGACCCATCTTTATGGGGCTTGGCGTATTTTGGTTAGCTGTGGAGCTCTTCTTTTTTGTATTTTTGCTTCGTCGCTTCTCCACCTCGTAGATGCCGGATAGATTTATGATAATCAAGTATTGTTTTGACTTCATTTGCGAGTTCTGGATTAATTTCTGGCAGTCGTTCTGTTAGATCTTTATGGACAGTACTTTTGGACACGCCAAACTCCTTCGCAATTACACGAACAGTTTTTTTCGTCTCCACGATATACTTACCAATCTTGATTGTTCTCTCTTTGATGTAATCGTGCACACCACTCGACCTCCCTAAATTGGATGTGAGAAGTGTGAAATGAGACTCGCTTTCGCATCAATGAAATAGTATAGACCCCTTGCGCATATTAACCCATGTGCAAGCGGCAGAAAGCCTTATTTAAACCACGGCAGCTTTCTGATGTTACAACATATAAACAAATATTCAGCTAATGATCAATGATATAACGACGATCCCTCACCTCAAACACTCTCTATTTTGATAGGTTTGTATCATTTTATTAGCTTGTGCCCACATATATGCACAAAAAACACAATAAGGACAAGGTTTGAGGTGAATTTTCTGAAAAATCACTCTTGGGGACGGACCTTCACATGGTTTTCGAAGGGAAATCGTCCACGTGAATGTACCCGATATGTGACAATCTTCACCCATTACCCCGGCTAACCCGAACCAGTTCCCCCCAGGTTTCCACTTTTCGATCTCTTAACAGCTCCAATAATTCCACATACAAATAAGCCGTCATAAGGGCATCATTTACCGCCCGATGTCTCGGGTACACTCGAGTCCCGAACAACTGGGCATACCGCTCAAGATCTCTCATATCGTAAGAGGGCGAAAGATATCCAATTAGATTAAGCGTGTCCAGACTCGGTGCCATCTGTAGATGAAGTCCGGCTCTCTTCAGTTCACTCTTCAGCACGAGTTCATCAAAGCTAACATAATGTCCAACCAGACTATTTACGGTATTTCCCTCTAAAAAAGCGAAGAAATCATGGATGGCATCCCTTGCTTCCGGCGCTTGTTCGACATCTTTTGACTGAATTCCCGTCAGCTGGATTATTTCCTGAGAAATGAGTCGATGAGGATTGGAAAATGTCTGAAATGTGATATTTTCCTTTACTTCATACCCTTCTACTTTAACTGCTCCGATTTCCAGAAGCCGGTCCTCCGCTCCGACGCGGAATCCTGTCGTTTCCGTATCAAAGACAACAAACTTCAGGTCTTCGATTTTACAGTTTAAGGGGACTGAATCATAGTGCATCGGACATTCGATCTTTTTCTTTGAAAAAATGAAGATCTTCACATCCCTTCTATGTTAAAGAGTAATGAGACAGCATCATTTGTTGAAATTCACGAATCGTTTTCACACTCTTGTATAGATTTTCTTTTTTGCGGGTGGAGAGTGAGGAGAAGTGTACCGTATCTCCCTTACCTTTCCGCTTTAACTCTATATAGAGCTTCATGAATTCCTCGAATGCTTCGGATAATTCTTCTGCATAATCCGACGAAATTGAACGTTTTTCTTTCAAAAAGTCCAGCTTCTCTCTTGTCGATCCTGAGGTATTCCCATGAGCAGCGTTCAAGATCTGCAAAGCATGATGAAAAGGAAACAGAATGTCTTTCTTAATGGACACTGTTTTTCGATCCATACCTAATATCGAACGGATGGAGGAGTGAAGAACAGGAACCTGCTTGGATTTTTCGACTTGAGCAAGCCGTACCAATAATATTCTCGCACTGCGGAGCTGCTCTTTAATCGCGTCTTCAAATGTTGAATGAAGTGCTACATCCCCAAATAAAAAACGGTAAGATAAGAAGTTTTGTACCTTCAATAAGGTTTCCTCTGACGAATGGACAGACCATTCTCTCAGTCTTTCCTGCCAGGAAACCATACTCCCTGTCCATGCTCTCTGATTCGCCATCATTCCTCCGTCACAAAGACTTAGTCCTGCCTTTTCCAATGCAACTACAACTCTTTCAGCTAAAAGATGGAAATATTCCACCGAATCACTACTATGTGTTTCATAAACCAGGAAATGATCTTGATCGGTCAGCATAAACTGTTCTTTCCTTCCTGCTGAACCCATGACATAAAAGGCATACGAACAAGGGCATTCCCGTCCTTCCTGATACAATTCTTCCTGAACCTGCCTTAAGATTCGCTGATAAATACGATCGAATAGTCCCGACATGAAATCGAGTATTTGAAACACAGGAGCTTGTGCCTTCCAAAGGCTCGTAAGCACCGACTCTGCCATAGGTTTAACCTTTTCCAGGGGAAAATCCTTGTTCTCCAGCTTTCTTGCACTCGTCAGCGTTCCTATATGGTTTGCTTTCATTACATCGTGGAGGGAGATAATGCCGACGATAGGTCCGTCCCTCTCCTTGCCTCCGACAACGGGCAGGTGTTTGATGGAGTGGTCGATCATGGTGGCGAGGGCTTCGTACAGATAGGCGTCACGGTTGATGACGGTTGGGTTGGGGGTCATGGCCATGTTTACCGGTTTGGAGAGAGGGACGGACCTTGCAAGGCATCTGGAGACGAGGTCTCTTTCTGTCAGGATTCCTGCGATGCGATTGTTTTCCAAAATGATGACAGAGCTGACCCGGTTTTCTCCCATGGCTCTAGCTGCATCCTCCAGGGAATCATCACTCCTGACAGTTACAACTGAATTCGTCATTACATCACTCACACGCTTCAGAATCGTCGTGCGCTCTTCAAGCCCGTGTGTCACTCCCACTTGCTGCGACAAGGAATAATAAACATCCTGAAGTCGTTTCGATGTTTCCTCCAATAAAAAATTCTTCAAATAAGGTTCATTCCAATAGTTTTGCAAACTAGTATATGGAACAAGGCATAGCAGGCAGTCCTCCTTCGCCTTGACCTCAACGGAGGAATACACACTATCCATAACTGATGTATGCAGAACAGAGTATAGACTCGACAAGCCGATGATCCCGTCCTTAGAAATCATTTCAAGAATCTCATCTTTTTCTTTTGAGACAACCACTTCTACCTCTCCATTAATCACAAGATAGAGTCCTGATCGGTGTTCAAAGCTTTTCAGAATAGTAGAATGCTTCCCCACCTCAAGCCGCATACACTCACTAAAAAGGGAAAGAGCCGTACTCCGCTCCATCCCTTTAAAGAAGGGATGAAGGAGTACAGCTTCTTGAAATGATCCGTCAGGCTTTGAAGTCGACATCGTCGTTCACCCAAACTTCTCCGTCTTTGAAGGTCATTTGTTCCGGGTAACGGAGATCCATTACCTCTTCTTGAATCTTTTGAGAAGGTGCTTTCGTCAAAAGTGACACGACGATATTGGCAATAGTGGCTGCCGCTGCCCCAAATACACCAGCTCCCGTATCAATGATACCAAAAAGGGTAATACCCGATCTTGCCAAGAAGATATACGTAAGGGTCACTCCCAACCCTACAAGCATCCCTGCAATAACCCCTTGGGCATTGGAGCGTTTCCACCATACTCCGAGTAAGAGTGCCGGGAAGAACGTTCCGGACGCCAGTGCGAAGGCCCAGGCAACGATTTGAGTGATAACGCCTGGAGGATTTAGTGCCACGATCCCGGCGAGCACCGTCGCGATGACTATCGACCAACGGGCAACTGCCAGACGATTTTTCTCTGTTGCGTTCGGTTTGAATACACGGTAGTAAATATCATGAGCAAAGGAAGACGATATTGCGATCATAAGTCCGCCTGCTGTCGATAACGCAGCTGCCATGGCACCGGCCGCAACGAGACCGATAACGAACACGCCTAAATTCGCAATTTCCGGTGTTGCCATAACCACGATATCATTGGAGATGATAATTTCCTTCCACTGGAGGATTCCATCTCCATTTGTGTCTGCAACTTGCAATTTCCCTGTATCCACCCAGGATTTCGTCCAGGAAGGCAAGTCACTGATTGGGCTTCCTGCTACTTTTGTCATTAATATAAAACGGGAAAATGCTGCATATGCAGGTGCAGATAAATAAAGAAGTCCGATGAAAAGAAGTGCCCAAGCTCCTGACCAGCGAGCCGCTTTCATCGTAGAAACCGTATAGAATCGAACGATTACGTGTGGAAGTCCCGCGGTCCCTGCCATCAACGTAAACATAAGAGCCATGAACTGCCACTTCGTACCGTTTGTAAAAGGAGCAAAGTACTCCGAGACGCCAAGCTCACGATCGAGCTCCCCGATTTTCCCTACCAGTTCTCCATAGGAAAGCCAAGGTGCGGGGTTTCCTGTGATTTGCAGGGACATAAAAATAACAGGAATTAAATAAGCAATAATAAGAACAACATACTGAGCAACCTGCGTCCACGTGATCCCCTTCATCCCCCCAAAGGCTGCGTAGAATGCGATGAGGACAACCCCGATCATCGTACCGACTTTGGCATCGATTTCGAATAAACGCCCGATTACGACTCCTGAACCCGATAGCTGACCGATAGAATACGTGAAACTGATAATGATCGTACAGATGGCGGCAATAACGCGGGCCGTGTGGCTGTTATACCGGTCCCCGATGAATTCCGGTACCGTATAGCGTCCATATTTCCTGAGCTGGGGAGCAAGTAAGAAGGTTAACAGCAAATATCCTCCCGTCCACCCCATTATGTAGGCAAGTCCATCATACCCGAGGATCATGACGGTACCAGCCAGTCCAATAAATGAAGCCGCGCTCATCCAGTCGGCCCCGATAGCCATCCCATTAAAGATCGGCGGCACGCCCCGTCCTGCTACATAGAAGTCCGATGTCGCTTTCGCTTTGTTATAAACAGCAATTCCGATATATAACGCAAACGTCAACAGAATAATCGACGTTGATACTAAAAACTGAGTATCCATTTATCGTTCCCCCCTGCTCTCTCCTATATTCGGTTGAAGCCGTTTAATGATCGAGTGTTTTCCCGTAACTGATCTGTTCATTTTTACTTTCATCGATTCCATACTTTTTATCGATTCCATCGCTCACCTTCGCATTTACGTAAAGTAAGATGATGAAAATGACAATCGACCCCTGGGCACCCATAAAGTAGTGAAACGGAAAGCCATTGAGGGTAATCGTTGACAGGCTTTCAGCAAACAGTACGACCCCAAAGGAAGAGACGAGCCAAATCACTAAATACATTGCCATGTAACGGTTTTTCTCTTTAAAATACTGATCCGCTTTTGCTCTATCAATCTTCTTCATTTATGTAACCCCTTTTCAAGCTCATTATTTTAAACTGAAAATAAATTTCACGGTCTCAAAAAACGGAATCGGGACCATGGCGATTTGAAAAATAAAGTAAATGAATAAAGACAAGAATGGAATGGTTAAGAAGAAAGCCCGTTTCTTTCTCAGTGCAAGAAAAATGCTTCCCCCTGTTATGAGTAAAATCGCGATGAAGTAAAGCAACGTTTCACCTCCTGATTTTGTAAGCGTCTCCTTAATCACACGACCTCCTGTTAATAAAGATTAAATTTTCTGAAATTTTATCCATGCCCTCATTATCTTTTTTGAAAAAAGCCTGGTCAATAAAGAAAAAACGACAAATCTGCATTTGATCTTTCTCTTTATAAATAAATCATTTTATTAAAATAAGGAAATTGAAATATGTGATTGTACTAATAGAATGAAACGGTATGGAAATGCTTTTCCAGTAAAATAATTCCTTTGTCGAATTTCCGAGGAAATTTTTTGTAAAGATGGAATAGATCTGAAAACAAAAAAACTGACCGGAAATCACCAGTCAGTCTTTCTTCATCTATATGATTATTCTTCGTCTTTTACGTCAGAGCCACTATCGGCTGCGTCGTCTTTTTGATCAGTACTTTCTTGTTTCGGCTTTTGCTCAGCTTCCGGTTTTTCTTCAGCTGCATCGTCAGCACCGTTTTCTTCAGTTGCTTTATCTTCTGTTGCTTTGTCTTCAGTGGCTTTATCTTCGCTAGCTTGATCTTCAGCTGCGTTTTCCTGAGCAGCTTCAGCATCCGGCTGTTCACCTGAAACCTTCTTGTCTTCTAATTGCGCTTCTTGAAGTGTTGCAAGGGACTTATTGAAGTACTCCAGTGGATTCACTGCTACATTTGCTTTACGAATTTCAAAATGTACGTGAACGCCAGCTTCTTCATTGAATAAGCTCTTACCTGCTTTAGCGATAGCTTGTCCTTGATCTACTACATCTCCAACCGCGACTTCAAAGTCTTTCACTGATTGATAACGAGTAACGATTCCTTTGCTGTGCTCGATTTCAATCGTGTTTCCGAGTAGGGAATCTTCTTGAACCTTTGTGACTGTACCGCTCATGGCAGCCAGTACATCGAATTCTTGTCCATCTTTAGAAATGTCGACTCCTTGGTTCGGATAATACATGTTACCATAAACGACTAGGGCAGCTTCCTGTTCTTCTGCTGAAGCTTCAGTATCGTAGAACTGTTTTTCAATAACTGTGTCCTCAGGGCTCGCAACAGGCATTACAAAGTTTTCCAATGAACGATTGACTTCTTCTGCAGGCTGGTTGAACTCATTATCAGTAGGAACTCCATCATAGCTGTAATCCTTGGCTTTCTCGTTTACATCATTTCCTGCCTGGTACCACAGAATCCCCGTGATAATGATTGCTGCACTTGCTAAATAGATTGCTGGGTATGCCCAACGTCTTTTCAAAAAGTTTTGAGAAGGTTGTTTCTTTTCTTCCTCTCTCATTTTCATCACCTCAGCAATCATTCTGAACAGAATTCAGAAAATATATACACATTTGCAAAAAAATTTTTAATTCTTATCTTTCGACAAAGGGATGGAAAATATGTATGATTTTAAAAATAAGATGAAATTTTTCTTTTTATAAAGCGCTTTTCGTATTTTCACAGAGAAAGTAGTAGTTGATTTCCGCTACAGGCGCTCGCTTTCCGCGGGGCGGGCGGTGAGACTCCTCGGATTTGCCTGCGAGGTCTCACCTGTCCCGCTATTCCCGCAGGAGTCGAGCGCCTGCAGCGAGAATCAACTTTCTGAGATTAATGTTTTTGACAAAGCCTACTTTTTAAAAAGAACCATCTACTAGAAAAGAAACTTTTTATAAAGATTTGAGCATCGCGCAGGCCCTGCAATTCTTGATTTATGTTAACGAAATCACTGTCCTGCATGATACAATATAAAAAACAGAAAGGACGAGCTGCATATGAAGAAGTTGCTTAGGTATGTGCTGACAGCTGCGCCTTTTCTCTATATGATACTTATCTGGATGATGTCGAGTAATCCGGATGATGCCGTCATTCGTTTTCCTGATAATCAGTTGGATCGTTTTATTAAAGAATCTCTTCATTTAATCGAATTCGGTATTTTATATGGATTATTTGTTCTCGCTCTGTTGGCACATGGAAAGCTTCGATTCACTTTGAATTTTACTGTTGCGTTAATTGCGATCTTTTATGGATTCGTGGATGAAATTCATCAATCCTTTGTTCCGTATCGTTCTGCAACACTGATTGACGCCGCGAAGGATTTAATAGGAGTCACTGTCCTTTTTTGGATTGTGAACCGGACTTATTTTAAGAACGCTGATCATCCATTGACGAAAAAGATGAAAAAGTTCGAAGCTTATTTAAAAAAGGATTGAGCCTCTACTGGTCTACTTGACCCGAGGACTCAATCCTTTTTTACTATCTTTGCGCTGTTACTTTCTGCAGGAGTTTATCTGATTCTGTTATTTTGACATCTTTATAGTAATGCGTGACGATGTCTTGATAATCCTTGCCTTCCTTCGCCATTCCGTTTGCTCCGTATTGGCTCATACCGACTCCGTGGCCGAATCCTTTGGTGGCGATGACGATATGATCATCCTTCAGATACCAGGTAAAGTCTGAGGATCTCAGTTCTAACTTTTCTCTTATATCACGGCCGGAAAATCCTTTGCCGTTTATTTCAACACTAGCTACCCTTTTACCTTCTGTTCTTGATGTGATCGTTCCTACCGAGCCATCCTTTGGCAGAGTTACGCCCAGTTTCTGCTCAAACTCTTTGATCGGAATAACCTTTTGATCTTCGAAACTAGGTGACGCCGAGTCCCAAGGGCTTTCGACACTTCTTAAATATGGATATTCATTCGGCCAATAAGCCTCCGAGTTTTCTGTGTAACCATTGCTCGTTGAGAAAAAAGCTGCCGTAATGGGCTTACCATCATAGGTCAGCACCTGCCCCATCGTTTCAAGCACAGCATCGGATATTTTCTTGATCTTCCAGTCATAGTCGGCACCCCAGAGACCAGCAAGCTCCTTCTGGTTCTTATATACCTGGTGAGAGACCGTATCTGTCACATCGGCACCCTTAGGAACAGTGGAGTCTTCAAGTAAAAGCTGATTCACTATATACGTCCTCGCTGCAAGGGCTTGAGCTTTTAACGCTTCCTTTTCAAAATCTGCAGGCATTTCACCAGCTACTACCCCTACTACATACTGCTCCAAAGGCAGTTTCTCGATTAGTTCTTGATTGGATCGGTAGACAGCTACCTCAACCGAGTTCGCCAGTTCTTCCACGGATGGCGGATTCTTCAGTTTTTCGTCTAAGTTTGCCGTTTCCTTTTCTGATGAAAATGGGAGCACGAGAAGAGTAGGTACAATAAATATGATGCTGATAAAGATTGAGAAGATGATCAGTACTGGTTTCAAATGCTTCATGTTCGCGGCCTCCAATGAAAGATTAAATAGGAGAATGTTCTAGCACACTTCTCCACTCACTTTCATATGTATGGTATAGGACAAGCAATTATGAATTTCATTTGCTATAGCTATTGATGAGTTTGTGGTTTTGTATTGGTATTGTGCAGGTTCGCAGACGTGTATGTCGAATTTTATTTGTTTATAAATCCGAAAAATATACAAAAAAGGCAAGCTTTTCTATAAAAGAAAAGCTCACCTTTCTCTAATGCTTACGCATCTTTAATCATGTCTTGCTCGGAAACAGGTGTTTCTTCCACTTCTTTCACACGCTCGATATCGGCACCCAGGCCTGCAAGCTTCTGATGGAAGTTCACATATCCACGATCTAAATGCTTTAGTTCTGTCACTCGAGTGTAACCATCTGCTACCAGACCTGCGATCGAAAGAGCTGCTGCTGCACGTAAGTCCGTTGCAGCCACTTCTGCTCCTTGAAGAGGCGTTGGTCCGTTCATGATTACAGAGCGGCCTTCAATCTTAATGTCCGCTCCCATACGACGGAATTCTTCAGCATGCATGAAACGATTTTCGAATACCGTTTCAGTGATGACGCTAGTACCGTCAGCTGCTAAAAGTAATGCCATCATTTGAGATTGCATATCTGTTGGGAAACCAGGATGAGGCATTGTTTTGATATCGACAGATTTTAATTTCTCCGGTCCGATGACACGAAGACCTTCTTCTTCATCGATGATCGTAACGCCCATTTCTTCCATCTTGGCAACTAATGAAGATAAATGTTCTGGAATCGCACCTTTTACAAGGACATCACCTTGAGTGATGGCAGCAGCCACCATGAAAGTTCCGGCTTCGATACGGTCTGGAATGATGCTGTGCTCGACACCGTATAGACGATCCACACCTTCGATACGGATCGTTCCAGTACCTGCACCTACTACGCTTCCTCCCATTTTGTTCAGGAAGTTGGCTAAGTCGACGATTTCAGGCTCTTTTGCGACGTTTTCAAGGATTGTTGTTCCTTCTGCAAGAACTGCAGCCATCATAATGTTTTCTGTCGCCCCAACGCTTGGGAAGTCCAGATAAACCTTGGCACCTTTCAGTCTTCCGTCTACTTCAGCTTCGATGAAACCATTTCCTACCTTCACTTTTGCTCCCATTGCTTCGAAGCCTTTTAAGTGTTGGTCAATCGGTCTTGAACCAATGGCACATCCACCAGGAAGTGCAACACGTGCTTTACCTGTACGTCCAAGTAATGATCCCATAACAAGGACGGATGCACGCATTTTTCGAACATATTCGAACGGTGCTTCTACAAACAACTCTCTTGATGCATTCACGATGACTTCACCATGGTTAAACTCTACATCTGTATTTAAATGACGTAATACTTCATTAATCGTATATACATCGGAGAGTGGTGGTACATTTTTAATGACACTTTTTCCTTCACTTGCTAATAATGTAGCAGCGATGACTGGTAAAACGGCATTCTTTGCTCCTTCAACTTGCACTGTACCGCTTAAACGCTGACCGCCGCGGACGATAATTTTTTCCAAGAGTATTCCCCTCCGCGTCCAATTTCTCTATATTAATATTCAATAATTAGGATGGGTGTGCCAATCACAAAGGTTGTCTTAGCGCCCATTCCGCTTTTCCGTAGACCTAGTTGTATATTCATATCATCATTTTTTGTTGGTATAGTCCGTGACATTTGTTCCGAGTAAGCTGAAATGGAATAAAAGTCTTCTTCTTTAAGTGATTCCAGTTCTTTAGCGTCTAATTCCGACATTAGTTCGACAGCCTGATTCGACAAAACTTTCTCAAGCTTATCATTGAATTCGCCTTTTATACAAGAGAAAATCATAGGTTTATTAGTAAAAATGATTTCCATATTTGGGATGATTTCAGTTTTGATATAGTGCTTCGTCTTTTCTCCCAACGCTTTCTGACTCCCTCGCATTTCATACATAATATACGAAACGGACTGCTTGTTTGTGAGGGTGTGCTGGAACTTAATGGTTTCTTCCCCGTGAGACGTCTGACGTTGTCCCACAACCATTACCTCTTCAGCTGACTTCTTCGTCACCCACTCAAAATCAGAAAAAGTTTCTTGCATAGTAGTACTATATTTGGCAAACCCTTTATTCGTGAAGCTTTTTTTGTTTTCTCTTGCATATAGAGACCATTCAGTTATCTGACCTTGAGAATGAACAATGGCTTGGTCAAGCTTTTCAATGTCTAATAAATGATTGGCTTCGATAGTGTTGTTCCCATTAATAACAGGAAGAAAACCTAATCCAACAAAAAAGATTAAAATAATGTAAAGATACCGACTCATTTTCCATTCCTCCCCTTACCTAAAAGTCTGTCCGAATAGGAGAAGAACATACTTGAAAATTGTCGTCATCTTTTTACAATTATTGAGTTGTCGGCAGGCTGTTACATGAAAGCGTTTCACATTGAAACTTTTTCACAAAGGAACAAGCACAAAATTAATCTTACTTAAAACAGACCTTGTTGAAAACATGCAGGAAGACCTATTTTTTGTCAGAAGATCTACTTATTCAAAGAAAACAGGCAATGCCTGAGACCACAGGTAGTAATCCAGTAAAAACCGGCTGACGGCTGATCCGATCGCGATCGTTAGTAGGATATACAATAGTCTCCCTTGAGCGACACGATTTTTCTTGAGGAGCTTGTCTAATTGGATGGATTGCAAAGACCAAAATGTGATCCCGAATACGAATAGATGCACGATCATGCTGATAAGGGCCTGCTGGCCAAAGCTTTCTACCACTCTTCTCACTCCTAATAATCATTTCGACGCACAAAGTCCATTTTACCACATAATTCAGTAACTATATATGGAATTTACATAATTTTTAGTTGAGTTGGGCCGTGGAAATTCAACCAGGTCTTTATGGGGCTACAAAAGGGAAAAGCAGCTTAATTTTCGTGTGTAATATGCTCCTTTTTCGTTCATGGTACAGACCCGGGATTTATATCTTCCAACAGAGGTCCGTCCCTCTATTCAAAAAAACCACCCTTCCACAAGGAAAGGGTGGTTTTGGTGTTTATATTAGAAGTTACGTTCGGAAACGTTAATTCTGTTCATGGCACGCTTCAGAGCAAGTTCGGCACGACGGAAGTCTACGTCGTCGCGTTGTGCCTGCATGCGGTCTTCTGCGCGGCCTTTTGCTTCTTTAGCGCGTTGTACATCGATAGCTTCTGCTGTTTCAGCAGACTGTGCTAGAATTGTCACTTGTTCAGGACGTACTTCTAAGAATCCGCCACTGACAGCTACAAGCTCAGTGTTGCCACCTTTTTTCAGGCGAACCGCACCGATTTGTAGTGGAGCAACCATCGGAATGTGTCCAGGTAAGATTCCAAGCTCACCACTTTGAGCTTTCGTGCTCACCATTTCCACTTCTGAATCGTACACTGGGCCATCGGGAGTGACAATATTGACTTTTAATGTCTTCATTTTCTTCCCTCCTGGTCCCTAATTATACCTCTACGCCCATTTCTTTAGCTGCTGCTAATACATCCTCAATCGGACCTACTAGACGGAACGCATCTTCAGGAATGTGATCGTATTTACCGTCAAGGATATCTTTGAATCCTTTAACAGTGTCTTTCACTTCAACGTAAGAACCTTTTTGTCCAGTGAACTGTTCTGCAACGTGGAAGTTTTGAGATAAGAAGAATTGTACACGACGAGCGCGGTGTACCGTCAGCTTATCATCATCAGAAAGCTCATCCATACCAAGGATCGCAATGATATCTTGAAGTTCTTTATAACGCTGTAGTGTTTGTTGAACATTACGAGCGATGCTGTAGTGTTCTTCTCCTACGATTTCCGGAGAAAGAGCACGTGAAGTCGATGCTAATGGATCTACCGCAGGATAGATACCCATCTCAGAAAGCTTACGCTCAAGGTTCGTTGTTGCATCCAAGTGAGCGAAAGTTGTAGCAGGAGCCGGATCCGTGTAGTCATCGGCAGGTACATAGATCGCTTGGATCGATGTTACAGAACCAACGTTAGTTGACGTGATACGCTCTTGCAATTGACCCATTTCAGTAGCAAGTGTCGGCTGGTAACCAACGGCAGATGGCATACGGCCTAGTAGGGCAGAAACCTCTGAACCTGCTTGCGTGAAACGGAAGATGTTATCGATGAACAGAAGTACGTCTTGACCTTGCTCATCACGGAAGTATTCAGCCATTGTAAGACCCGTCAAGGCAACACGCATACGCGCACCTGGCGGCTCGTTCATTTGTCCGAATACCATCGCTGTTTTCTTGATAACTCCAGAGTCGCTCATCTCGTGGTAAAGGTCATTTCCTTCACGAGTACGCTCTCCAACACCGGCGAATACAGAGATACCGCCGTGCTCTTGAGCGATGTTGTTGATAAGCTCCTGGATTAATACGGTTTTACCAACACCGGCACCACCGAATAGACCGATCTTACCACCCTTGATGTAAGGAGCAAGTAAGTCTACTACTTTAATACCTGTTTCCAGAATCTCAACTTCTGTAGAAAGCTGATCAAATGTAGGTGCTTGTCTATGAATTGGATCACGACGGATACCTGCTGCAAGAGGCTCGTCTAAATCGATTGATTCACCCAGAACGTTGAATACACGACCTAATGTGATATCCCCTACTGGTACAGAGATTGGTGCTCCTGTATCAAGCACGTCAGCTCCACGTTGTAAACCATCTGTGGAAGCCATCGCGATTGTACGTACAGAATCATCACCTAGGTGAAGGGCAACCTCTAATGTAAGTTCAGCTCTATCTGCAATTTGGACCTTTAATGAGTTGTAGATATCAGGAAGTTGGCCATTAGCGAACTTGACATCGACAACTGGACCCATTACTTGAAGAACGTGTCCTTTGTTCATCTCTTTCCCTCCTAACTAGCTTTTGACGACAAAACTATGTTGTAATCCGGCACTGAACCGGAATGTCATTTCTATTCGAGTGCTGCTGCCCCGCCGACGATTTCCGTGATTTCTTGGGTAATCGCTGCTTGACGCGCACGGTTATAAGAAAGTGTAAGGCTGTTAATGATTTCTTTCGCATTGTCTGTTGCGCTTCTCATTGCTGTCATACGAGCCGCGTGCTCACTGGCTTTACCATCAAGTAACGCACCGTAAATCAAGCTTTCAGCATATTGAGGAAGCAACACTTCCAAAATTTCTTCAGCATTAGGCTCAAACTCATAAGAAGTTAAGTTCGATGAAGAAGAGTCAAGCTCCGTTAAAGGAAGAACCTTCTTCTCGGTAACATCTTGTTGAATGGCACTGACATAGTGGTTGTAGTACATGTAAAGCTCATCATAAGCACCATCAGAGAACATGTTGACTGCCTTGTTGGCAATGTCTTTAATGTCTGCAAAGTTTGGTTGATCTGGTAGCCCTACAATACCTTCCACTACATTATCGCCTCGTTTTTGGAAGAAATCTCTTCCAATACGACCTAACGCAATAATGGCGTATTCATCTTGTGAGCTGTGACGCTCTTTAATCGCATTACTTACAGCACGAATGACGCTCGAGTTATAAGCCCCCGCCAAACCGCGGTCAGATGTAATGACCAAGTAGCCGGTTTTTTTTACGGGGCGGGAGACTAGCATCGGATGCGTTACATCTGTGCTACCAAGGGAAATGGAAGCAACGACTTCCTGAATTTTCTCCATGTATGGAACGAAGGCTTTCGCATTCGTTTCAGCACGGTTCAATTTAGAGGCAGAGACCATTTCCATTGCTTTCGTAATTTGACTGGTTTTCTTCGTAGATGTAATACGAGTTTTTATGTCGCGTAACGATGCCACTGGTTCTCACCACCCTTTTAAAATGTTAGTCATATTCACTAGAACCAACTAAATAATAGAATAATCAGCCGGTGCCATCAAAATGAACACCGACATCATATGAAATTACTCAGACTTTACAAATGTCTTCTTGAATTCGTTGATCGCTGCAACCATTGCATCGTCTTCAGGAAGACCTTTTGTGGTGCGGATATGGTCTAACAGTTCTGTATGGTTGTGATCTAACCAGCTTAGGAATTCACCTTCGAAACGACGAATATCTGTTACTGGAATATCATCTAAATGACCTTTTGTTAATGAATAGAAGATCATAACTTGTTTTTCAACATTAAGTGGTTTGTTAAGATCCTGCTTCAGTACTTCAACAGTACGGGCTCCACGGTTTAGTTTCGCTTGTGTCGCTTTATCAAGATCTGATCCGAACTGAGCAAATGCTTCAAGTTCACGGTATGCCGCTAAATCAAGACGCAGTGTACCGGATACCTTCTTCATCGCTTTGATTTGTGCGGATCCACCAACACGTGATACGGAAAGACCTGCATTGATCGCCGGACGAACACCGGAGAAGAATAGGTCAGATTGTAAGAAAATCTGTCCGTCAGTGATGGAGATAACGTTTGTTGGAATGTAAGCGGAGATATCTCCTGCTTGTGTTTCAACGAATGGTAATGCCGTGATGGAACCTCCACCTTTTGCATCACTTAATTTCGCTGCACGCTCTAACAAACGAGAGTGTAAGTAGAATACGTCACCAGGGAATGCTTCACGGCCTGGAGGACGACGTAATAATAATGAAAGCTCACGGTAAGCAGATGCTTGCTTAGAAAGATCATCATATACAACAAGAACGTGCTTGCCGCTATGCATGAATTCTTCACCCATTGTGATACCAGCGTATGGTGCTAAGAATAGCATTGGAGCTGGTGAAGCAGCTGAGGCCGTTACAACGATTGTGTAATCAAGGGCACCATGCTTACGAAGCGTTTCAACTGCATTACGTACAGTTGATTCTTTTTGTCCGATCGCAACATAGATACAGATCATGTCTTGATCTTTTTGATTTAGGATCGAGTCGATTGCAACAGATGTTTTACCTGTTTGACGGTCTCCGATGATTAACTCACGTTGACCACGACCGATTGGAACAAGCGCGTCAATCGCTTTGATACCTGTTTGAAGTGGCTCGTGTACGGATTTACGATCCATAACACCAGGTGCTCCACCTTCAATTGGACGTGTTTTCGTTGTCGCAATTGGACCTAATCCATCAACTGGTTGTCCAAGTGAGTTTACAACACGACCTACTAATTCTTGTCCTACTGGAACTTCCATGATACGTCCAGTACGACGAACCTCATCGCCTTCACGAATGTCTTTAAATGGTCCGAGAATGATGATACCTACGTTGTTCTCCTCTAAGTTCTGCGCCATACCCATGACACCGTTAGAAAATTCAACAAGCTCTCCAGCCATGACATTGTCGAGGCCATGAGCACGAGCGATACCGTCACCGATTTGGATAACTGTACCTACATCGCTTACTTTCATCTCAGACTGATAGTTTTCAATTTGCTTTTTTATCAGCGCGCTGATTTCTTCCGCCTTGATGCTCATGAATTTCACCCCTCATTTATACGAAAGTTAACGAACAAGTTCACGCTCAAGACGATCCAACTTGCCAGCAAGTGTTCCGTCATAAATACGGTTGCCGATACGGACCTTAAGGCCGCCAAGTATGTTCTCGTCTATCACATTCTCAATTCTTAATGATTGTTTACCAATTTTCTTAGCAAAAGAAGCTGACATTGCTGTCTTCTCATCTTCTGTTAAAGCACGTACGGAATACACCTTTGCTTCTGCAATTCCTCTAGCTTCATTAGAAAGCTCGATGAATGCATCGACAACGCCCACTACCTGATCTTCACGATGACGATCAGTCATGAGAAGCAATGTATTCAATACTGATACTGATACAGTAGAGAATGCTTCTTTCAACATATCTTTCTTCCTATCCGTCGAAAACTTCGGATTTTCCAAAAGAATGCTTAATTCTTTATTTTGGATAAAAACGGATTTCACTGCACGAAGCTCTTGTTCAATCGCTTCTAATTGATTGTGTTCTTTGGCAATTTCGAAAAGAGCTAACGCATAGCGTTTTGCGACTGTAGAGTAGCTCATCTCTCTTCTCCTGCCTCTTTAATATAATCGTTGATCAGCTTCTGTTGATCTTGAACAGAAAGTTCTTTTTCAATCACTTTCGATGCAATCAGAACAGATAGTGAAGCAACCTGCTCGCGTAATGCTGCCATCGCTTGTTCTTTCTGCGTCTCGATTTCACGTTTCGCAGATTCTTTCAAGCGCTCAGATTCCTGACGAGCGGCAATGATGATTTGTTCACGTTGCTCATCGCCCTGCTTCTTAGAGTTCTCGATCATCGCTTGCGCTTCTTGACGAGCCTCTTTTAAAAGTTGACGCTGTTCTTCTAAGTTCTTATTTGCTTCTAGACGGCTTTGTTCAGCCGCTTCTATTTCGCTTGCAATGTGATTCTCACGCTCTTGCATGATGCCCATCAAAGGACCCCAGGCAAACTTCTTTAATAACGCAAGAAGGATAAGGAACATAACAAGCTGGAATACGATATCTCCACCGTTGAAGCCGCCACCAGCTCCAAGGACTAATGCGTTTGTAAGCACGAGGTTTCACTCCCTTCAAGAGTCAATGCCTTCCATAAAGAAAGCTTTACAATAACGGCAAATGCCGTATCATTCATAGTCAAATGTTCATAAGTACTAAACATAAAGGAATGGCGAAGGTTCTTATCGAATGATCTTCGCCATCTTGAACTTTAAACTGCTATTATTGACCCATTACGATGAATGCGATAACTACTGCGATGATAGGAATCGCCTCTACTAACGCAACCCCGATGAACATTGTAGTTTGAAGCATTCCACGAGCTTCCGGTTGACGAGCCATACCTTCTACCGTACGTGAAACAATAAGACCGTTACCAATACCTGCACCTAGTGCTGCTAAACCGATTGCAATTGCTGCTGCTAAAAGACCCATTCTGAATTTCCTCCTTTAAATGTATAAAAAAATGTTTTGAGTAGTTTTGTTCAATTTTGAACAGGGTATATATTAATGGTCGTGGCTAACTTTGTGAGCCATATAAACCATCGTTAACATAACGAAAATAAATGATTGGATTGCGCCGACAAAGATTGAGAAACCTTGCCAAACGATCATCGGCAGTGCTGCTGCCAAATGTCCACCAACCCCAACTGCCAAGCTGCCTGCTAAAAGTGTAAGCAGGATTTCCCCAGCATAAATGTTTCCGTAAAGACGAAGACCGAGTGTCAATGTGTTGGCAAATTCTTCGATAATCTTCAGCGGGAATAAGAACCACATCGGCTTGAAAAAGTCTTTACCGTATTCGCCGAAACCTTTCATCTTGATGGCATAGTAGTGCGTTAACACTACAACCATAACGGATAAAGTCATCGTGATGACCGGATCTGCTGTTGGAGATTTCCACCATAATGTGTGATCATATGTTATGGAAAACGGAAGCCCTAACATGTTTGAAACAAAGATATACATGATCAAAGTAAGTCCAAGGATATGGAAACGACCTCCCGTTTTCCAGTCCATATTACTCTTCACAATGTTTTTGACAAAGTCCATGACCCATTCCATGAAGTTCTGTACTCCAGTTGGTTTCATGGCCAGTCTACGAGTAGACAAAACCGCAATCAAGAAAACAATAACACTTGCTACTGTAATCATCAGTACGTTTGCCAGGTTGAATGTTAACCCCAAAAACTCGTGTGTAGGATTTTCATGATGCAATGAAATTCACCTCTCTTCCCCGCTATTTATGAGCTAAAAGCTGCTGAATAAAATAATCTATCATAATGACAAGGTAAATTGTCATTAATCCCATAATGACGCTCAGGAGATGAAAGTGCTCAGGGTATTCCGTTGCAATAATGACTGCAAAGGCCGCACCTGCCATCCTTGAGAAGGTTCCTAATGATCGAACCTTTTGACCAGATTCTACTGCATCACCGAATCGCACGGTTCTCCTCATGATCAGCCAGTGACTAAACAGACTGATGCCTGTCCCCAAAATAAGCCCAAGGAAAATAGACTGATAGGAAGTAAAACCCCAACCGAGGACGTAAAGGGAAAGGAGGAAAAATATGTACTTACGATGCCTGTTAAACAATTGCTGAAGTTCTGGCATACATTAATCTCCCGAATTGAAATGTTGGACTGTACGGAGCATGGTGTAGATTCCTGTTGCGAGCCCAAGGAGTAGTCCAATAATTAAGAAAAGTGGTGTGGTGCTCCATATTCCATCTAACCATCTCCCGCCGAAGATCCCTATTAAGATAGAACCAACAAGCTGGGAAAGAATAGCAGAATACAAGACCATTGATTGATACGGGCGCCGATCATTTTGACGCATTTTTTTCATCTCCACACATGTGATTTAGTGGGAAATCGTTGACACTGTACAAATGATGAAAAACCGTTTCCATACGGGTTCAACCCTTGTGAAAACCTTATCATTTTATACCCTTTGTAAGCATACAATAGGGTATTATCTATGTCAATGAGTTCAAGTTAAAAAGTTCACAACCTATCCACGCGTTTCCAAATTGTTCACATTTTTAACACATTTACAGAAAAGCGGAGGCGGGTTGGTCAGAGGCGACAAGCATAAGATGAATTGACCGGAAAGGCGCCTTTTGCCTTTTTGGTCAATTTATCTTATGACCTCGAGCCTCTACCCGACAGAGCTGGACATGTCGAAAAGCGGAGGGAGAATGTGGTCTCGCTCATACATAGATTCTATCTTCACATACCCCTCCATTATATAGAAAATTCTTTTTATGAGTAACCCTTGAATTTAATGTAAATACTTCCAGTCAACTGAGAAACATCCATATTTTTTACATAAAAGACAAAGGTCCGTCCCTCATCAGTTTGAATCTGGTGAGGGACGGACCTTTAGGTTATTTGTTTATTCGTTCGGATCGAAGGATTTAGGGCGTTCATCCAGGTGACCGAAATGGTATCGAATAGCTTGGGTGATTCGGTAAGACGCTTGTCCATCTCCATATGGATTTGTTGCTTTTGACATCTTGTTGTGTGCTTCTGAATCAGTCAGTAGCTCTTTAGCAAGCTTGTAAATGTTTTCTTCTTCGTTTCCTGCAAGTTTCAACGTTCCTGCTTCAATTCCTTCAGGACGCTCAGTGGTATCACGAAGGACAAGGACAGGGACCCCTAATGAAGGAGCCTCTTCTTGAACACCACCTGAATCCGTTAAGATCAAGTGTGCTCTGGATGCGAAGTTATGGAAATCGATCACATCCAGCGGCTCAATCAGGTGAATTCGCTTGTCATCTCCCAATACTTCATCCGCTACTTCACGAACAGCCGGATTTAAGTGTACCGGGTATACAACTTGAATATCATCATGCTCTTCTACTAATCGCTTAATTGCACGGAACATGTTTCTCATTGGTTGTCCAAGATTTTCACGACGGTGAGCAGTCAATAAGACTAATCGGTCGTCCCCAACCTTCTCCAATACATCATGATGGTACTCATCTTTTACAGTTGTTTTCAACGCATCAATTGCTGTATTACCTGTAATGAAAATCCCTTCTTCTTTTTTACTTTCATTGAGAAGATTTTGGGATGATTTTTCCGTAGGTGCAAAATGAAGATCTGCCATTACACCAGTTAACTGACGATTCATTTCCTCAGGGAACGGTGAATATTTATTCCATGTTCTTAACCCAGCTTCCACATGCCCTACTGAAATCTGGTTATAGAACGCTGCCAGGCTGGCAACAAATGTTGTCGTTGTATCACCATGAACAAGGACGATATCAGGCTTCGCTTCCTTCATCACTTTGTCCAGTCCTTCTAACCCACGAGTTGTTACATCAATTAATGTCTGGCGATCTTTCATAATGTTCAAGTCGTAATCAGGAGTAATATCAAATATATTTAAAACCTGATCCAACATTTCACGGTGCTGAGCTGTAACGGTTACAATCGTGTCAAAACTTTCCGGGTATTTCTTTAATTCCAGAACGAGAGGTGCCATCTTAATGGCTTCCGGTCTTGTTCCAAAAATAGTCATTACTTTGATTGGTTTCGTCATTTTATGCCCCTGCCTTTCTTATTTCGTACCGTATAAACGATCTCCAGCATCCCCTAAACCAGGAACGATGTATCCTTTTTCATTCAACTTCTCATCAAGAGCCGCGATGAAGATATCAACGTCAGGGTGCGCTTCCTTGATTGCGTCTACCCCTTCAGGACAAGCAACGAGGCACATGAACTTGATGCTTACAGCACCACGCTTCTTTAATGAGTTTATGGCTTCCACAGCAGATCCTCCTGTTGCAAGCATTGGATCAACCAGGATGAAGTCACGCTCTTCCACATCACTTGGAAGCTTTACGTAATATTCAATCGGTTTAAGAGTCTCCGGGTCACGATATAAACCAACATGTCCTACTTTTGCAGCCGGAATCAGTTTAAGAATTCCGTCGACCATTCCCAATCCCGCTCGCAGAATAGGAACGATCCCTAATTTTTTTCCTGCAAGAGTCTTAGCCTTGGCGTTGCTTACTGGTGTTTCCACATCAATATCCTCTAACGGTAAATCACGGGTGATTTCAAACGCCATCAATGTCGCTACTTCATCAACAAGCTCACGAAATTCCTTCGTACCTGTTTCTTTATCACGAATAAACGTTAATTTGTGTTGGATTAACGGATGATCAAATACATATACTTTGCCCATTCGACTCTCTCCTTTAAATTCGATTTTATGTAAAAATAGTTTGTCTACTTCCTTTACACCTCAGACTATTGTACATAAAAGACAATTTAAGAGCAACATGAGATGGGAAGTGTAATGGAATCGTTAGAATTGAGATGAGTAGTGTGGGAAAAGGACGTGTAAGCTGCCGTGAATCCGTTGGGTTTTGGTTAATTATTTTAATCGGCCGGATGAATGCCTGAATCGGCTGGAATTTGTTTGAAATCCGCTTGAGACTCTGAAAAAACGGCTGGATTACCGGCAATAACGGCTGGAATCTACTCAAAATCGCTTTATAATCGACAACTAAATGTTTAAAAATCTACTTCTCTACTAATTCCACATCAAAAAAACCTCTCCACCAGTGAGGTCCGTCCCTGGTGAAGAGGTCATCTATTATCTTTCAGGATATAATTCAAATTTGCTTGTCAGGTCAATGACACGCTTGCGTGCTTCTTCCAATTTAGCTTCGTCTTCATGATTCTTAAGAGTCAACGCCATGATGGAAGCAATTTCATCCATATCTTCGAGCCCGAATCCTCTGGATGTAACGGCTGCCGTTCCGATACGGACACCACTCGTTACGAATGGACTTTCAGGATCGAATGGAATCGTGTTTTTATTAACGGTAATCCCGATTTCATCAAGCACTTTCTCTGCGATTTTACCAGTCAGTCCTAGTGAACGCAGGTCAATTAGCAATAGATGGTTATCAGATCCGCCTGATACAAGATTGATTCCTTCTTTTACAAGACCTTCACCTAAACGGTTCGCATTGTCGATGATGTTCTGTGCATAGTCTTTGAAAGAATCCTGCAGCGCTTCACCGAAAGCAACAGCTTTAGCTGAGATCACGTGCATAAGCGGGCCACCTTGAATTCCAGGGAAAATAGACTTGTCTATTTTCTTTGCAAATTCTTCTCTGCATAGGATCATACCGCCACGAGGTCCGCGCAATGTTTTGTGAGTCGTTGTGGTCACAAAGTCTGCATAAGGAACCGGGTTCTGGTGAAGACCGGCTGCTACAAGACCAGCGATGTGAGCCATATCCACCATTAGGTAGGCTCCCACTTCGTCTGCGATTTCGCGGAATTTAGCGAAGTCGATCGCTCTTGGGTAGGCACTTGCTCCAGCTACGATCAGCTTCGGCTTGTGCTCTAACGCTTTTTGTCTAACATCTTCGTAATTGATCAGGTGCTTCTCTTCGTCCACACCATACTCTACGAAGTTATATTGAATTCCACTGAAGTTGACGGCACTTCCATGAGTCAGATGTCCACCATGAGATAAGTTCATTCCAAGAACCGTATCACCTTGTTCGAGGATCGTGAAGTAGACTGCCATATTGGCTTGTGCTCCTGAGTGAGGCTGAACGTTTACATGTTCTGCTCCAAATAGTTCCTTCGCACGATCACGAGCCAAATTCTCAGCTACATCCACATGCTCACAGCCACCATAATAGCGACGACCTGGGTACCCTTCTGCATACTTGTTTGTCAGAACGGAGCCTTGTGCTTCCATAACCGCTTCACTGACAAAGTTCTCAGATGCAATTAACTCGATTTTTGTTCGTTGACGCTCTAATTCATCTTGAATCGCTGCATAAATTTCCGGATCTTGCTTGGCAATCTTACTCATACATATCCCCCTTTAATTCATAGGCCCAACTGCTCTAGGTGCCTCATTGATTCATTCACTCTCATTCTAACACGATTCAGCAAAACGCGAAATAAAAACCTCTAGTCAAAACGTAATGTTCGTGTTTAGAGTGTATTTAGAGGGACGGACCTCGTGTGATATTTTTCACAAACATCTTCACCGCTCTCTTCCACGCTCCCCAAAGTAGCATTATGTCTATCCTTGTCGAATGAAGGTAAACATGTGCTGATAATTTATTGTCCTCTCTCCTTGTCCCTCACTCACCTTTAACATAATCATATTCTCCATCTCTCCCTTTAAAGTTCGGGATTTACACCTCGATTTAAGACCATACCGAAATAAAGGTCCGTCCCTCAAACAAGAGAAACGGACCTTTTTCATATTGACGATTCTATTCGTATACGGCTCTGATTCCGCCGATGAGTTTTGGTCTGGTTTTGGCCAGTGTGACGTGTGCCTGGCCGAGGCTTTTCTGTGAAACCCTGATCGGGACGGCTACGTGTTTCAGGTGCATGCCGATGAAGGTATCCCCGATGTCGATGCCGGCGTCGCCTTTTATATGTTCGACCATGACGGGTTCTTCAAAGGAATGGTACGCTTGGGTCGCCATCGCTCCTCCTGCTTTTCGCACAGGAATGACTGTGACTTCATCCAGGCCATTTCTTTCAGCAACATCTCTTTCCAAAACGATGGCACGATTTAAGTGCTCGCAACATTGAAAAGCAAGTGAAACACCAATGGAATCTGCCCAACCTTTTAACTCATCAAAAATCATTTCCGCTACTTCAATGGTTCCTGATGTTCCGATCCTCTCCCCCATCACTTCCGATGTTGAACAGCCTACAACAAACACTTGTCCTTTTTTCATAGGAACCTGTTTGCTGAAATCTTGCAGGATCGTTTGCAGTTCTTCCTTCATTTGAGTGATTTCCATGAAATCCACTTCCTATTGTTTGTCTTCGTATGCCGTGATTTTCCCTATACGGTTGGCATGGCGGCCACCTTCAAATTCTGTCACCAGCCACGTTTGGGCGATTTCACGGGCAAGCCCGGGTCCAATCACACGTTCACCCATGGCTAACATATTGCTGTCATTATGCTCACGTGTTGCTTTCGCACTGAACACATCATGTACAAGGGCGCAGCGGATTCCCTTGACCTTATTAGCTGAAATGCTCATACCGATTCCCGTACCACAAATCAGGATGCCACGATCGAATTCACCGCTGGCTACCTTTTCCGCAACAGGCACTGCATAGTCCGGATAGTCAACGGACGTTCCACACTCACAACCGAAATCCTCATATTCTAGGCCTAGATCTTCCAGTAGTGATTTGATTTCTTCCCGGATATTTACCCCGCCGTGATCGGATGCAATTGCAATTTTCATAATTAATCCCACTCCCTATTGCCTTTGATACGTATTATTTTGCCACACACTCTTGATTATATAAAGTTTTTCGGATTCTTTTTTGTGGGGAGGTGCCGAAAGCAGGTCAACAAATAAAACGGACATGAGGTCCGTCCCTCATGTCCGTCTATTTTATAGATGAAAACGCGTAATCGTACCTTTCAATGATTCTGCCTGCTCTTTCAGATTCAATGCCAACATTTCTACATCACCCATCACAGCCGCTTGTTCTTTAGTGGAGGCTGACACTTCCACTGCACCTGCCGATGTCTCTTCTGCAATGGCGGCGACTTCTTGTGATTGCTGGGAAGTCAATTGAATGCTGTCCATTTGCTGATCTACAAGAACGGATATATTTTGAACCGCATCCGCTACTTCATGAATCGTTTTCGTCATCGTTTCGATCATCTCATTTGTCTGTGTTCCTTTTTTCACTTCAGAATTTGCAGAGTCAACTTGAGTTGTGATCTGTCCAACCACATTTCCAACCTCAGTCTGAATGTTCTTGATGAGGTCCGAAATTCCTTGAACTGCTTTGCCGCTTTCATCTGCCAGTTTGCGGACTTCCTCGGCAACAACTGCAAATCCCTTACCGTGCTCACCTGCCCGTGCCGCTTCAATGGAGGCATTTAAGGCGAGAAGATTGGTCTGATTCGCGATATCCCCGACCAATTGAATGATCTGTTCCACTTTTTTCGCATTGTCTTCCAATCGGCGAACGGCTTCTAAAGAATCTTTATTTCCTCTTGCAAGTCGGCTTATGCCTTCTACCAGGGAATGAATGACTTCCTTGCTTCCTTGAAGCTCCGTCACCATATGCTTGGACATTTGTTCTGATGATTTGGAGTGATTCTGTACTTCCTGTGCTATCCGGATCACGTCCTCAACAGATTCAGCCGTCGTTTGAATCGCCATCGCCGAACTTTCGGCACCTGCTGAAATTTCGCTGATCGTTTTGGAAATGGAATCAGCTTGTATGGAAGCTGATTCCGATGCTTTCGAAAGCTCGATCACATTCGAATTTGTTTTGGTGAAATTTTCGTCGATACAGGACACCATGTCTCGCAAGTTATGCAGCATGCGATTGAAGGCCAATGCGAGTGACCGGATTTCATCATCTGACTTCGGCACATCCACTTCCACAGCAATGTCCCCTTCAGCCGCTTTTAACGCAGCCTGTTCCAAACGCTGAAGAGGTTTGACGATGAATCCCGCTGCAAAAAAGGCAAGCACACCCGACCAGAACACTCCCATCCCCAGAGTCATGCTCGTAAACAAAAGTTCGTTCATTTCAGGTGCAAAAGTAGGTTTGATAAAATAAATAAAAAGTGCACTTGTGGAATACGTCACCACGGCAAGAAGCGTGATAAAGAAGACCAATTTCTTTCTAAGACCCGATTTGTAGCTTCTCTCTTTCCCCATTCTTTCTCTCTCCCTGTCTCAACCCAGCTTTTTAATTAACTCCTCAATCAATGAATCCAACTCTCTGTATGTATGTCTATAGATGTCCACACTGCCTCCGTAAGGATCAGAAACATCCAAATCTGCAGGATCTTCATGGACAAACTCTTTCAATGTGAAAATTTTGTCCGCCACATGTGGATACTGATCCACAATTGCCCGCTTATGATTCGAAGTCATCGTGAAAATATAGGAAGCCCAATCCAAGTTCTCCTTTGAGAGCGAACTTGATTGGTGTCTATGTATTATATCGTTCTCTTTCAGCACTTCTTTAGTCTGAAATGAAGCATCACTTCCGTCCATGGCAAAAACGCCTGCAGATTTCACTTCAAACCTCTCTGCACCCTTATGCTTCAAAACCGCCTCTGCCATAGGACTTCGGCACGTATTTCCCGTACAAACAAATAAAATATTCATCACGTCAACCTCCTTATAACCTATTATAAAATATTTTCCAATCCCGCAATAGTCCATTCAAAAAGAAACAAAAAGGGCTTTTCCCAGAGGCGACAATTATAAGACGAACCAACCGGAAAGGCGCTCTTTGCCTTATTGGTCGGCTTGACTTATAACCTCGAGCCTCTAAGCCGCCGGAGCTGGGCAATAAGAAAAGCGGAGGCGGCTCGCTCAGGCCCGACAAGCATAAGCTAAATAAGCCGGAAAGGCGCACTTTGCCTTTTTGGCTTATTTAGCTTATGACCTCGAGGGGCTAGCCGCCGGAGCTGGACAATTAAAAAAGCCCACCCAAGAGGGACGGACCTTCCTCAACTAAATCGCAACCTCCAGGCCACCCTCTTTTTCACAACGGCAGCAGCAGCTTAATCCCAAATGCAAACAAAATACTTCCCCCAAGTGCCTCACTATATGTCCCGAGCACCCCCTGAAATTTTCGGCCAATGAATAAACCCGCCCATGTCAACACCGTCGCCGCTATTCCAAAACAGAAAAGGGCAACCGCTGTCCTGGCACCGAATATCCCTAAGGTCAATCCAACGGAAAAGCTATCCAGGCTTACACTCAAAGCAAAGAGCACTAAACCAAATCCTACCGGGGAAATGAGCGTCGTCTCCTCTTCTTTAAAGCTGGACATGAACATTTGTATTCCTAATACAATCAAAAGGAGCCCACCGGCATACCCTGCAAAGGCACCGAACGTTTCGGATAAAAATTTCCCCGTCATCATCCCGAGCATGGGCATCCAGACATGAAAGATCCCGACGACCAAGCCTATATAAAAAATTTGCTTTAATCTCAGCTGAAACATACCCATCCCGATCCCGATTGAAAAGGCATCCATCCCAAGAGCAAATGCCATTAACATCAAGGTAATCAGTTCTCCAATAATCGTTGTCATTTTTGTTTTTTCCCCCTCCGGACATGCCTACAGAACAAATTTATGCACGTCCAAAGGGAAATAGAATGATAATTGGGTTTGAAGATTGGGCATTATTGACTCAAACAAAAAACCCCTACAGTTCTTTCAAACCATAGGGGTAACCATTATCCTTTTATCACCCGGTACCCGGCAGCTTTCTGAAGCCGGTTCATAATCGCCAGTCCGACCCCTTCCTCAGGAAACCTTTCGGCAAAAATAATATCAACATCACTTTTATTAAAAGCACGCAGCGTATCGTAAAGATTTCGAGCGACTGTTGAAAGGTCCTCTCTCCTACCAACCGAGAGAATGACGTCTGCCTGGAAGTCATCCATGAATTCTTCCGTTGTTAACACACCCACTTTGAGACCCTCTGCTTTTTTATTATCTACTAATTTCTGAAGATCTGCCCTTGTACCATCAACTAAATACACAGGAGCATCAGGTGCGTAGTGCGTATATTTCATGCCAGGGGATTTCGGAGCCCCCTTTCCTTCTTTTAAAGAAGGATCCACATCCACTCTACCGACTACTTCTTCCAGCTGTTCTATCGTGACTCCTCCGGGACGTAAAACAAACGGGCTTGGTCCGGTGCAATCCACTACCGTCGACTCCACACCTATACCCGTTTCGCCTCCATCGACCACCCCTGCAATCAGGCCTTCCAAATCGTCGATGACATGCTGAGCCGTTGTTGGACTTGGTTTTCCTGAACGGTTCGCACTAGGGGCCGCAATCGGGAGTCCAGACGCTTCAATGATTGCCAGGGCAACTGGGTGATCTGGCATCCGGATTCCCACACTCGGTAATCCCGCTGTTACCCTTTCAGATAATACGTTTTCCTTATTTTTAAATATAATCGTTAAAGGACCCGGCCAAAAAGCATCTACAAGTTTCGCTGCATCCTCAGGAATATCCTCCACCAATTCTTCCAGCTGATCTAAATTTGATATGTGGACAATCAGTGGATTATCCGATGGTCTACCCTTCGCTTCGAAGATTTTCTCCACAGCCGTATCCGATTTCGCATTGGCACCCAGACCATAAACCGTCTCTGTCGGGAATGCCACCACTTCATTCTGTTGAAGAATCTTCGCGACATCCACAATTTGTGGATAACTTTCATAATTATCCACATCACTTTCCACAATCCAATGTTTCATCATTTCCGTCATCCACCTTCTATTATCAACACTCATTTCTGTGTATAGATACAGAATTAACAAGCGTTCAACTACTTTACTCTTTTGAAAGTATAAAAGAAACCCCACAAATTCTCAAGTATTGTCCACAAAACGTGAATAGTAATCTACAAACTGTGGATAAACCTGTGGATTGTGTGAATAATTCTGAAAAAAGAGATATTTACGTTAGTGACTGGCACCTAACGTATTTGTCCGAATTTTACACATAAAAAAAACTGAATCATTTCTCAATAAAAATGATTCAGCCTACTAACAGACTACTATCGGAAAATAATTTCTTCTAGTTGGAATTTGTCGAAACCCCTCATATCAACCTAAAGGTCAAGCCTCATCGTAATACAGTTATCCACAGTGGATAACTTTTGAGCGTGAACAAACTTCTGCAACTCATCCACAAAAGGCTCATTTTCCTGTTGAAAACCTAGCAGGTCAAAGAAGTTCAGCGACGCTTTTCGATTGGAGATCAAGTAAAGACGCGTAAGTTCTTTTTCTTTCGCCAATTTTAATATTTCTTGGAAAAGAGCAAACAATTCTTCACTTTCAAAAGATGAAGTCACAACGAGGGAGCGAAGAAGCCCGATCTTCTCTTGGATCTCAATACCGAGAGTCCCAATTAACTGGTTGTCTGAGTCTTCCACTACTAAAAAACAATCAATACTATTTTTAATGCCTTCTGTGCTTAATCCTGCTTTCATTAAGAAGGCTACAACTTCATGGATATCTTCCTGTGTTGCTTGGCGAATCACTTTTAACATCACAATTCATCCTCCCTTTTCTATCATCCCTTAATGTTAATGTATGAGGGGAAAAAGAGAATAGAACAAGTTGTTGTGAAAAATACTAGAGCGATAGATTTCCTTCGAACATAAAAAAAACTCCATCTCAGGGGGATGAAGCTCTACGTTTTACTTATTGAATAGTCCTTTGAAAAAATCGACTACGAAGAATCGAACTTCTACTTCTTCCTCCTCTCCTTCTTCAACAAAGACTGGCTGTTCTTGTACTGCCGCCGTTTCAACCTCAGGAAGTGCTTCTTTCTTAGGCTCTTCAACAACTACTGTTTCTTCCGTCGCTGCCGCTTCCACTGTTTCCATCTCGACGTCTTTATAGGCAATAACATCTTCCTTGACGACTTCAGGAGATTGCGTTTCTACTGCTTCAGTACTTAATTCCATTTCTGAAGTTTCATCAACTTCATCTTCTGGATCCACTTCAGTAACCTCATTCCCACTCGCTTCCACTTTCGTTTCAAATCCAGGGCTTCTTACTGCATTTCCAGTCGAGAAATCAAGGAAGCATAGAGGAGGATAAAGAACACACCACCAGTTTGCTCCTTCTCCTGCACCCAGTGTGATCAATACCGCTTCATACTCTCCTGCAGGGTACAAATACTGACCATATAATTTAGTAGGGAACTCAACTTTTCCGAAATCAATTTTTACTGATTGTTCCAAGCCTTGCTGAGCGACAACCTGTTCTGCAATCTCCTGTAGCTGTGGCAAGCCCTCTTGAATCACTTTTTTCGCTTCATCCTGCGATGTAAGAGTCGCCACCCAATTCGTAATCTCTTTATTCACTTCATCACGAACGAGTCTTTTCACATTTTGGTCCTGCTCCAAATCACTATTTGCCAGAATCCGCAGTCGAATCGCTTCTTCCGGAATCACCATCGTCTCCTGAGCCGCCAGTTCCTGCTTCGGTATATATAAACTTAGAATCGTTCCTAATGATAGAATCAATATATACAATAAAACCGTATGTTTTGTTTTCATTTCCTCTCCCCCTCAGTAAAACAGTCTAGTCAAAAAGGGGAAATCTTAAACTAGTAAAATAACATTTTTGTTAGGAATTTCTGCTGAACCCTGTTTTGAAAATAAAATCCCATTTTTGAAAACAAATCGCTTGGAATTGAAAATAAAAGGGCGAAAGTTGAAAATTAATGTGACGGCGAGGAAAATCGAGCAATAATGATCCTCCAAATTTACTCCATTCGCACTCCAGCCAACCTAATAACTCACGAATTCATTCCAAACATTTCATTTTCCACAAAAAAACACCCCCGATCACACGAATCGAGGGCCAACATCTTTATTTTCTCTCGCAAAACACCATTCGATCTTTCCCGTTGATATCATGGACAACTTCCACTTCTGCATCAGGAAATGTATCCCGAAGTAAGTCAACCACCGTCTCGCCCTGTCCGATTCCCACTTCGAATCCGATCAGACATTTTTCCTTCATCACCAACGGCAGTTCATCCATAAATCTCTTGTACAAATCATAGCCATCTTCCCCGCCAAACAAAGCGAGTTCAGGCTCATGATCAACGACTACATCTGATAGCGTTTCACGATCTGCCAGGGGAATATATGGTGGATTCGATAAAAGGATATCGAGCTTCACGCCTTCTTCAATTAAAGACTGCAGTAAGTCCCCTTCAAAAAAGCGAACCTCCGCACCGAGTCTCTCACTATTTTCACGGGCAACAGCCAGCGCTTCACGAGAAATATCCACAGCCATCATATCTAGAGGCAAACGATCCGCCTCGAGCTTCAACGTAATCGCAATCGCTCCACTACCCGTTCCAACATCAGCAGCTTGCAAAGGAGTGTCCACAACCCTAAACAGATCCTTCATTTTCTGTAATCCATAATAGATCAGTTCTTCCGTTTCAGGTCTCGGAATCAGAACATGCTCATTCACCACAAACTCCCGACCATAAAACTCCTCCATTCCAATAATATGCTGAATCGGCACTCCACCAACATGCCGGCTAATCCCATCCTGGAATTCTTCCCACTTTTCTTGAGGGACGGACCTCCGCTGTTCAGCCAACAGTTGGGAACGGGACATCCCTACTAAATGCCGCAAATAGATTTCTCCCACATTTTCATCACGGCCATTTTCGACTAAAAAAGAAGAAGCCCATTTTAGGGCTTCAAATATGGTAACAGTCGTCACTATTCTTCCAGTCTCTCAAGAAGTTTGGATTGATCCTCGATGATTAACGCATCGATGACTTCATCCATCTTCCCTTCAAGAATTTGGTCAAGCTTTTGAATCGTCAATCCGATACGATGATCCGTGACGCGGTTTTGTGGGAAATTGTACGTACGGATACGTTCGGAACGGTCACCTGTACCAACGGCTGATTTACGGTTTGCATCGTATTCAGCTTGAACTTCACGTTGGAATTTATCGTAAACGCGGGCACGCAATACTTTCATTGCTTTCTCTTTGTTCTTGATCTGCGACTTTTCATCCTGACATGAAACGACTACACCTGTCGGCATGTGAGTCAGACGCACAGCAGACATGGTTGTATTAACACTTTGTCCTCCCGGGCCACTGGATGCGAAGGTATCGACACGGATATCTTTGTCGTGAATATCCACTTCGACTTCTTCTGCTTCCGGCAGACAGGCAACCGTTGCGGTCGACGTATGAATACGTCCGCCGGATTCTGTTTCAGGTACACGTTGCACACGGTGTGCCCCGTTTTCGTATTTCATTTTGGAGAATGCGCCATTTCCGTTGATCATAAAGATGATTTCTTTATATCCACCAACGCCAGTCGAGTTCGCTTCCATCACTTCGGTCTTCCAGCCTTGTGATTCTGCATAGCGGCTGTACATACGGTATAAATCACCTGCAAACAGTGCTGCTTCATCTCCACCTGCAGCACCACGGACCTCCATGATGACGTTCTTATCATCGTTCGGGTCTTTCGGGATCAGTAATATTTTCAGACGAGCTTCGAGAGCTTCAATCTGCTCTTCAAGCTCTGAAACTTCTTCTTTCACCATTTCACGCATATCAGCATCAAGCTTATCATCCAGCATCGCCTTAGCGTCTTTATACTGCCCAGTAAGTTCTTTATATTCTCGATATGCTTCTACCGTTGCTTGGATGTCTGATTGCTCTTTCGAATAATCTCTTAGCTTCTTTGGGTCATTCACAATTTCTGGATCACTCAATAGCTCATTTAACTTATCATAGCGATCTTCCACTGCTTGTAAACGATCGAACACAGCTATTCACCTCAATTTTAGTCCATAACAGTCTAATTATATTATATGGTGTATGTAAACACAAGGAGGATCGGGAATAAGCAGAAGGCAGAAACGAGTGGATTTTATGTAGAAGGCAAGCAGATCAGCATCCAGACCTGCTTGCACTTTTTTATCTTTCGGTGATTTTCACATTTACATTGTACCTTGGAATGGCTTTTTCTAATCTCTCTTTTAACATCGCTTCTTCTTTATCCGTCTCAGCCATACTCATTTCATTTTGAGTATGGGCCGTCACCCACATTTGTTCGCCATTGATCCACACTTCATCTGGTTCGAAGTTGGAATACTCCCTCACAACCTCACGCGCTTTATCTTCATACACACCAATTGTCGTCGATGTTGTGCCTGGTGAGTTCGTCAGGTTAGGGAAGTTCGGGTTTTCATTTGTCGTGTTTCTGACGCTTCTATCTTGACGATCATTCCTATCATCATTTCGATTATCAATGAATCGGGTCCCATTTTGATCCTCGTGCATACCGAATTCGGATTCCTGATTCACTCCACACGCGGTGATTAAAATGAAGAATACTGTAAAGGATAAAACTAATACTAATTTTTTCATACTTTCACACCTCCTGCTTTTAGGATTTCCCACAGGAAAGCGCTTATTCATACAAAAGTCAGGGAGGTTGTTCATTACTTATAAGGCTCGGCAAATGGCCATAACCAGAAATAAAAAAAGCCCCAAACTGGGACTTTTCATTTATATATTTATACTTCCTTCACCATATCAGGTGTAACGCTCATTCCAGTGGGAACTTCATGGTGATGACGGCATCTTGGCTCATAGGCTTCAGATGCACCCACCAGGATGACGGGATCATCGTAGCAAGCTGGTTCGCCATTGATTAATCGTTGTGTTCGACTTGCGGGAGAGCCGCATACTGCACAAACGGCTTGAAGTTTTGTCACTTGTTCGGCAATGGACATTAAGTCCGGCATTGGACCGAATGGTTCTCCGCGGAAATCCTGATCAAGTCCTGCTATGATGACACGATATCCACTGTTTGCTAATTTTTGGACGACCTCTACAATGCCTTCGTCAAAAAATTGAACCTCATCAATAGCAACGACATCCACCTCTGGATTCAGGTCATCAAGGATCACATGTGAACCCTCGACTGCTTTGGCGATGACAGAGGTACCATTATGAGATACAACCGACTCATCACTATAGCGATTATCTAGTTTTGGCTTATACACAGCAATTTCCTGTTTAGCAAATTGAGTGCGTCTTACCCGGCGGATCAGTTCCTCGGATTTTCCTGAGAACATGCTGCCGCAAATGACTTCTACCCAACCCGTTTGTTTCATGACATACACGAAAGCGCCTCTCCTTCCTTATGCAATATTCTATAATAAAACAGTCTGGTGACTGTTAGTAAAAACGGACTACTCTTTAGTATAAAGCATTCCTTTATGTACGGGAAAAATGCTCAGAATTCAGTAATTTGGCAGAAAAAAAGAGGCACAGCTCAATTGGAACTGCCTCTATTTCTTCAACCATTTGCTTTAAAGAGAATAAAAAACAGGCAAGCATGAAGATCCTTGCCTGTTTTTCTAATAGAAGAGAAGTGCCAATTCTATTTCGTTTATGCCTTACGCACAAAGAAATTCGAAATAGCCTTCCAGCTCTTCATTATTGTTGTTGATTTTTAAGACCGTATTTTTTGTTGAAACGGTCAACACGTCCACCAGCGTCAGCGAATTTCTGACGTCCTGTGTAGAATGGATGGCATTCAGAACATACCTCAACGCGCATTTCTTCCGCTACAGAACCAGTTTCAAATTCGTTACCGCAAGCACAGCTAACTTTGATCGTGTTGTACTTAGGATGAATTCCTGATTTCATTTCTTTCATCTCCTTCCGCCCTGAATCATCTGAAACAGAGTAATTTATTACGAAGATATATGTGATATGAGCATAAGCATGAGAGTTATAGCCAGCCCCTTACCACATCCATTTTTTAAAACACATTGACACTATTATAACAAGGACATGTGATATTTGCAACCTGCAAAATTGGAAGTTACAGACATAACTCTCCTCAAAAAATCATTCGATTATTAGATTAACGCTTCTTCGACTCTTCTGTCAATACGTTGAAAAACTCTTCATTCGTCTTCGATTGCTTCAGCTTGCGCATAAGCTTTTCAGCGAAATCAGGCTGATCGGACATCGCTTTACGGATCGCCCATAGCTTTTCAAGATGATCCGGTTTGATGAGAAGTTCTTCTCGACGTGTTCCGGAACGACGGATGTCGATGGCCGGGAAGATACGTCTTTCAGCAAGAGAACGATCAAGATGAAGTTCTAAGTTCCCTGTTCCTTTGAACTCTTCATATATCACATCGTCCATACGGGATCCTGTATCTACTAACGCTGTTGCGAGAACAGTTAAGCTTCCGCCTTCTTCAATGTTACGTGCAGCACCAAAGAATCGCTTTGGACGGTGGAATGCAGCAGGGTCAATACCTCCGGAAAGAGTTCGTCCACTTGGTGGTATGACCAGGTTATAAGCACGTGCCAAACGAGTGATACTATCCATCAGGATAATGACATCACGCTTGTGCTCCACTAAACGCATAGCGCGCTCAAGAACGAGTTCTGCCACTTTGATGTGGTTTTCCGGCACTTCATCGAAGGTAGAGCTTACGACTTCTGCTTCTACCGAACGTTCGATATCCGTTACTTCCTCTGGACGCTCATCGATCAGAAGAATGATTAATTCCGCTTCAGGATGATTCGTTGTGATCGAGTTCGCGATTTCTTTGATCAGCATCGTCTTACCTGCTTTAGGTGGCGCTACGACTAATCCACGTTGTCCAAAACCGACAGGCGCAATAAGATCCATGATACGCGTTGAGATTTTGTTAGTTGTTGTCTCAAGTTTCATTTGACGGTCAGGATATAAAGGCGTAAGCCCTGGGAAATGGACACGTTCTTTCGCAGATTCCGGCTCTTCTCCATTGACCATTTCAACATGAAGCAGTCCGAAATAACGCTCGTTTTCCTTCGGAGGGCGCACTTTTCCCGATACCTTATCCCCGTTACGAAGATCGAAACGACGGATCTGTGAAGCAGAAATATAAATATCCTCAGAGCTTGGAGAATAGTTGATCGGTCGTAAGAAACCGAAGCCCTCTGATTGGATGATTTCAAGAACACCTTCCATAAAGAAGAAGCCTTCTTGTTCTGCACGAACTTTAAGGATAGCGAAAATCAATTCTTTTTTTGTTAATTTACTATAATAAGAAACTTTGTATTGTTTGGCTAGCTCGTAAAGCTCTTTAAGCTTCATATTTTCTAAGCTAGAGATTGTTAACTCTTCCATCATGACACCACGCTTTATTAATTTGTCCTACCTTAAAATAAAACTTGTTATTATTTTTCACGAGAGAGTAGAGGTTGATTTCCGCTACAGGATGCTCGCTTTCCGCGGGGCGGGAGTCGAGCACCTTCCGCTACAATCAACTTACTTTTAATCTCTTTCACAAATAAATATCTATCTTTTAGAAAAGAGCCAAATATGGGTAGATTTTTCTAAAAATGAAGAAATATGTTGAAGCATAAACTAATAGAAAAAATGCTGAAGATAAAACCTTATCTATTGTAACCATACTTTTAATCAAGAATCAATGACTGGGTAAAAAAAGGAAGGTAATTTTGTAGATAGGCAGCATTTTTTCACCTATGAAGAAAAAAAGTGAGTGATAAGAGTGGTCATGGGCAGAAATGGTAAGACACTCTGCCCATCCCTCATCTCTTATTAAGAAGAGTTGGTTTCTCTCTCTATGTTACTTATATCTATTTATTATCTCATGACCAGATTTGGCTTTTTCTGAAGACTGTGGCGGCCGTCTATGAAGCGAACGGTCCCAGACTTCGCACGCATAACGACAGAATGAGTCAATCCGTATGTCCCTTTAAGCTGAACACCTCTTAACAGTTCACCATCCGTTACACCTGTTGCCGCAAAGATCGCATCGTCACCGCATACGAGGTCTTCCATTCGAAGGATCTTGTCCACATCCAGCCCCATGCTGATACAGCGTTGCAGTTCGGCATCGTTCTGTGGTAAAAGCTTTCCTTGAATTTCTCCACCTAAGCATTTCAGCGCAACGGCAGCAAGTACTCCTTCTGGAGCCCCACCGGATCCGAATAATATATCGACACCTGTATGATCGAATGCTGTGTTCATAGCTCCCGCTACGTCACCATCATTGATCAGTTTGATACGGGCTCCAGCTTCTCTCAGCTGCTGGATGATATGCTCATGACGAGGACGATTTAAGACGGTTGCAACTACGTCTTCAATGTCCTTGTTCTTTGCTTTTGCAACGGCTTTCAGATTATCGATAACAGAAGCATTGATATCAATTTCCCCAACCGCTTCTGGTCCTACTGCGATTTTATCCATATACATATCCGGTGCGTTCAGTAGGTTTCCGTGGTCTGCCACCGCTAACACCGCCAGTGCATTCCAGCCTCCGGAAGCAACGATATTCGTTCCTTCCAACGGATCGACGGCCACATCTACACGTGGGCCATAGCCTGTCCCTAGTTTCTCACCGATATAAAGCATTGGAGCTTCATCCATTTCACCTTCACCGATAACAACTGTTCCCTTCATCGGTACTGTATCGAATACATCGCGCATGGCAGAGGTTGCAGCATCATCTGCTTCATCCTTCTTACCGCGACCCATCCAGCGTGCTGATGCAAGGGCAGCCCCTTCTGTTACTCGAACAAGCTCCATTGATAAACTTCTTTCCATGTATATAGCCTCCCGTATTCCCTTTTGTTTTACAATATTCTTTAATTGTATAACATATTTACAGATTTATTGTAACACATTGAAGCGTTTAGAGAGACTTTTTTTATAAAAAAGTAGGACACAATGGTTCATTTCAGCCGAAAATTTCTGGTAATACAGTTAATATTTCCAGAAAAGTAAGTGGCTGTTCACCAATAGCGAGTAGTGGTTGATTTCCGCTCCAGATGCTCGCTTTCCGCGGGGCGTGAGTTGAGCCTCCTCAGGCTTTGCCCTGCGGGGTCTCAACTTTCCCGCTATTCCCGCAGGAGTCGAGCATCTTCCGCTCCAATCAACTTAGATATTTAATGCTTTACCTCAAAACATAAGAGTAAAAGCAACAATTTCTCGAAAGCTATGAAGTTTTACTGAAACTACGACTTCATTTGCTCCAATTCTTCCGCTGACATCTTTTCACGCCAGATTGTCGCTCCCAGGCCTTCGAGTTTGGCAACCAGGTCGCTGTATCCTCGATCGATATGCTCTAGGCCGGTTACTTCTGTCACACCTTCTGCCATTAAGCCGGCGATGACAAGAGCCGCTCCTGCGCGCAGGTCACTTGCTTTCACTTTGGCACCTTGTAATTGTACAGGTCCATTGACGATGGCCGAGCGACCTTCCACCTTGATCGTCGCATTCATTCTTCTCAGTTCATCGATATGCTTGAAGCGGGCTGAATAGATGGTATCCGTTACGACAGCAGAACCTTCTGCCCGGTTCAATAACGTGGTGAACGGCTGCTGCAGATCTGTTGGAAATCCTGGATACACCAATGTTTTCACATCAACGGATTTGAGCTTGTCCGCTCTTCCGATGTAGATCTGGTCGTCGTTTGTTTCAACGGGTACGCCCATTTCACGTAGCTTGGCGATGACCGATTCCATATGTAATGGGATAACGTTGTCAACGAGTACGCCTTTACCGACTGCTGCTGCAAGGATCATGAACGTTCCCGCTTCAATACGATCAGGAATGATTGTGTGACGGCAGCCGTGAAGCTCGTCCACACCATCAATGCGGATCACATCGGTTCCTGCCCCTTTGATCTTCGCACCCATATTACTTAGTAATGTAGCTACGTCAATGATCTCAGGTTCTTTTGCCGCATTTTCAATGATCGTTCTGCCTTTTGCACGTACAGCGGCAAGCATGATGTTGATCGTTGCTCCTACACTGACGACGTCCAGGTAAATACGGGCACCCCTTAATTCATCGGCACGCAAATAAATCGCACCCTGTTCATTCGTCACTTCTGCTCCGAGAGCTTCGAAGCCTTTAATATGCTGGTCAATCGGACGTGGACCAAGGTGACATCCACCCGGTAATCCGATGACAGCTTTTTTGAATCGTCCAAGCATCGCTCCCATTAAATAATAAGAGGCACGAAGCTTTTTCACCTTCCCGCTCGGTAAAGGCATGGACACCATTTGACTTGGATCTACACTCATATCCCCATCTTCCAAGTTGACGGAACCACCGATCTCTTCTAATAGATCTTTCAGTGTCCGCACATCAGAGATGTCTGGTAACCCTTCGATTGTGACTGGTGAATCAGCAAGAATGGTTGCCGGGATCAAGGCTACCGCACTATTTTTGGCCCCACTGACTTTAATGGTTCCTTCAAGGGGATAACCTCCTGCAATTTTTAGCTTTTCCATATTAAACTCCCTTCCACTGTTCATTGATGAGGAAGCCCCAATGGCTGTCAGACTCCGCACACCAAAAACAAAAAGGATTATTTTTCCAAAAGAAGACGTTCTAAGAAGTATTGTCTACTAGTTTATACATATTTCGTCAAAACATGTATAGGAATTACGAATTTTTTCTCGTTGGACCAATTGACTTAAGTTTAGCGGTTGTTCCAATCATTCAGGAATGCATCGATTCCTTTATCCGTAAGGGGATGCTGGAACAATTGCTTCAATACTTTCAAAGGCACTGTCGCAATATGTGCCCCTCTTAAGGCAGCTTCTGTAATATGTTGTGGATGACGGGTCGATGCCGCAATGATTTCTGTTTCCAGGCCGTGAATCGCAAAGATTTCGGCGATTTTGGAAACAAGCTCAAGACCATCATGGCCGATATCATCTAATCTTCCTAAAAAAGGCGAAACATACGTCGCACCAGCACGAGCCGCTAAAAGCGCCTGGTTCGCACTGAAAATCAGCGTCACATTTGTCTTAATTCCTTCTTTAGCAAAAGTAGATGTCGCTCTCAAGCCATCCGGCGTCATCGGAAGCTTAACCGTAATGTTAGGCGCGATCTTTGCAAGCTCCCTGCCCTCTTTGATCATTCCTTCAGCGTCTGTCGCGATAACTTCAGCGCTTACAGAACCTGGAACTAAATCTGTGATTTCTTTTAAACGATCTTCAAATGTTACGTTTTTTTCTTTCGCTACAAGCGACGGATTCGTTGTCACTCCTGAAAGAATACCCCATTCAAATGCTTCTTGAATTTCACTCATGTTTGCTGTATCTATGAAAAACTTCATTTTCTCTACCCCATTTTCGACAAAATTTTCAATCATCTTCTAATGAACGGAAGGGACTGACCCAAAAAGGTATCAACCCTTTCCTGGTGCCAGTCCCATCCTACAGCTTCATTCTATTTCTACCACATTCGGAAAGCCTGTAATCTAACACAAAGAACTTTCCAAACATTACCTATCTATTTAGCTTGGTTAGAAGAACCAAATTCGCGCATTTTGCCAGCAACTGTCGCTTTGATCGCTTCACGGGCAGGACCCATGTATTTACGTGGATCATATACTTCTGTGTCAGCTGCAAGTACTTCACGTACCGCTTTAGCAGAAGCAATTTGGTTTTCAGTGTTTACGTTGATTTTAGCTGTTCCGTAAGAGATCGCTTTTTGGATGTCTTTTGTCGGAATTCCAGTACCACCGTGAAGTACTAGAGGTACTCCAGTCGCTGCACCGATTTCTTCCATTTCTTTGAATCCAAGATTCGGTTCACCTTTGTAAGGACCGTGAACAGAACCAAGTGCAGGAGCTAGTGTATCGATACCAGTACGATCTACCAATTCTTGACACTCTTTAGGATCTGCATAAATAACGCCATCTGCTACTACGTCATCCTCTTGTCCACCAACAGTTCCAAGCTCAGCTTCAACAGAAACACCTTTAGAATGAGCATATTCAACCACTTTAGAAGTGATTTCAATGTTTTCCTCGAAAGGACCGTGAGAAGCGTCGATCATGACAGAAGTGAAACCTGCATCGATTGCTTCTTTACATTTGTCATAGCTTGAACCGTGGTCTAAGTGAATCGCCACAGGTACTGTGATGTTTAAGTCTTCCATAAGACCTTCAACCATTTTCACAACTGTTTTGAAGCCGCTCATGTAACGTGCTGCCCCTTCAGAAACACCAAGGATGACAGGTGATTTTTCTTCTTCAGCAGCTTGTAGGATCGCTTGAGTGAACTCAAGGTTATTCAGGTTGAATTGACCTACCGCATAGCTGTTTTCTTTTGCTTGAATTAGCATGTCTTTCATTGAAACTAAAGGCATAGTAATTTCCTCCTTTTATTCAGTCAGTGAACCATTCTAGTAGAAATGGCGGTGTTATTTATAGCACCATGTGACATTGTTTACAATTTCACTTGTATCATACCAAAACAGAATTGATTTTACCAACTGCAGAGGCGAATTGATAAAAATACTACTATTTTCACTATTCAAATAATACTATCAAGCTGGAATATATTGTTTTACAGCCTGCCTGATGTCGTCGATATCAAACGGTTTGGCAAAGTGAGTAAGCGCTCCCAGATCCTTTGCTTCCTGAATCATGTCCAGTTCCCCGTACGCAGTCATAATAATGACGCGGATATCTGCATCCTTCTGCTTCATTCTCTTCAAAATTTCGATCCCATCCATACCTGGAATCTTCATATCCAGCAAAACCAAATCAGGGGAATGCTGATCTACAATTTCAAGCGCCTGGATTCCGTTCGCTGCCTGAAATGTTTGGTAGCCTTCCTTTTGTAACACTTCATTTAATAGAATCCTAATACCAAATTGATCGTCTACAATAAGAATTTTCTCGTTCATCCATCCCAATCCCCTTCGTATTAAAGTAAATTATGTATTACTGAGCTAAATAACCGACTATTAATTGTATATTTATTACTAATTCTCTTTTTACTGTAAAAAATCCTGCTTCTTATCAAGATTTTACTTAAGACCTTTTTCCCCTTTATAATAAGCGTTACGATGACAAATGTCGAAGCAAATATATAAGGAGAGTTTATTCCATGATAAAAATGTTCACAACACAGTTAACTGGATTGTTCAAACGCATTTATGATAAGCAGGAATTCGAAATTGAAGACGGTGCCCGCCTGCTGGCCCAAGCCGCCATCGGACAAGGAAATATCTATATTAAGGGCTACGGGGAAATGGAAGCTGTCACAGCCGATGCCTTGTTTGGTGCTGAACCTCTTCCTTCCGCTAAAAGATACGATGGTTCCATCCCGCTGACGGAAGCTGATAGAGTATTAGTCGTCAGCCGTTTTTCAACTGATGAGGATGCCGTGGAGTTAGGGAAAAAACTGGCTGATGAAGGTATACCATTCGTGGCAGTTTCTGGATTGGTAGAGGGTGAAGAGAATCTGGTGGACTTAGCCGATGTTTATTTAGATACGAAAGTGATCAAGGGCATGCTTCCAGGCGATGAGATCGGTGAGCGGGTGAGCTTTCCTTCCAGCATGGCGGCCCTTTATCTTTATTTTGCCCTTGGGTTTGTGATCCGTGAGATGTTGGAGGAGTTTGAGGAGTAGAAGATAGGCCCGTTCCTGGTTGGGGACGGGTTTTTTAATGATATGTTCTGATAGACGCAATCCGCGAAATTTGTCGTTCATTGTAGAACGGTCGATATCTTGAAAATAAGGTTGATATAATGAAAGAACGGTTGATAAAACGATATGAAGGTTGATAAATTCCGATAACGGTCGATAACCTTTCTCATACATATTTCTACTGGATTCCATGTGGCAACAAAGGTTGATTTTCACACAAAAAAAGAGAGGCACCATTAAATGGCCCCCTCACCTCAACTAATTCAAGCCCCACGCACCTTCCTGGCATGCACATACGTCACTGCCAATGCCAATACCAGTACGCTTCCTTTAATTATTTCAAATGCATAGTATGGTAGATTCATCATCGTCAATCCATTCAGGAGGACTCCTATCAAGGCTGCCCCAAAGAAGGTTCCGAGGATATTCGGTTTTCCTGCACCCAAGACGGAAAAGCCGACAAACACAGCGGCGACTGCTTCCATCAGGAGTGGGGCACCGGCATCCATCTGCCCTGATCCGACCCGGGCCGTGAACAGGATTCCTCCAATCGATGCGAATATACCTGAGAGAACGTAGGCAATCAATTTCACCCGCGTCACTCTGACACCTGATAAGCGAGACGCTTCCGCGTTACCTCCTGTCATGTACAAAATGCGTCCCCATCTCGTGAAATGCATGATTACATAGACGATACCGACCAACACGAGCATGATCCATACCGGTACCGGCAATCCAAGCCACTTTCCCTGGCCGATCCAGAGGAAGGCTTCGGAAAATTCCCCAGGTGCTGTCCCACCAGTTGTCATCGGCATATTATTGTAGATCGAGTATCCTTCTGTATACGTCCGATGGACACCTGAAATGATATACATGGCCCCTAGTGTAGCAAGCAAATCCGGAATTCCAAACTTCACGATCAATAGCGAATTGAATAACCCTACTCCTGCTCCCACCAACAATGGAACAAGGAGCACGATCCACAACGGAGCTTCATACCAGACCATCAAAGAAGCCGTCACAACGGTAGACAGGGAAACCGTTGAACCCACTGATAAGTCAAAGCCATCCACGACAAGGGTAAAGGTGACCCCAATGGCGACCAATGTGACGATGGAAATCGAGCGGAGAATGTCTGATAGATTTCCATATGTGAAGAAAAACGGGTTATATAAGCTGAAAAATATAAGAATTGCGGCCATCAACACGATGGCACCGTATTTAAATAGTAAGTCGAGTATCTTGCCTTTCATGAGCTTAGATCCCTCCTGAAGCATAAAACAATATGAGTTCTTGAGTTGCTTCTTCTTTTGTCAGTTCTTTGGCGATCCGGCCATCATACATGACGAGAATCCGGTCCGAAATTGCCAGGATTTCTTGTATTTCACAGGAAAAGTAGAGAATGCCCTTCTCTTTTTCTGCAAGGGATTGAATCAGAGAGAAGATCTCCTTCTTCGCTCCCACGTCCACACCCTTCGTCGGTTCATCAAATAAAAACACCGAAGCTTCATCTGAAAGCCACTTTCCAATTGAAACCTTCTGTTGATTTCCCCCACTTAAAAAGTTGGCCTGGATTCCTTCATGAGCGGTTCTAATTCCCAGGGATCGGATTTTTTCACGGGCCAGCTCACGTTCTTCGCGTCCGTTGATCCATAACCAGTTGGAAACTTTTCTTAAAGAAGGGAAGCTAAGGTTGTGCTGCACGGATTCATGAATGAACAACCCCTCTTTTCGTCTTTCTTCAGGTACAAGTGCCAGACCATTTTGAACGGCATCCCGGGGAGAGTGAATTCTGAGCTTCTTCCCTTTCAGAAAATGGTCACCCGATTCTACCTGAGAGGCTCCAAATAAGGCTTTGGCGAGCTCGGTTTTTCCCGCTCCCACAAGTCCTACCACTCCGACTACTTCACTTGCTTTTACGGATAAATGGATATCCTTTACCTTTTGTCCATCCGAAAGCCCTTTCACTTCGTAAAGTGTTTCACCAATTGGCAGCCTTCTTTTCTGAAACTCTTCTCTATATGTTCCTCCAAGCATGGCTTCAATGATTTTCTGGGAGGTGGTATGGTGGGTTTCGTACGTTCCAATGGTCTCTCCGTCTCTCATGACAGTGATGCGATCGGAAAGCTCAAATACTTCAGGGAGTCTGTGAGAGATGAAAATGATCCCTACTCTCTCTTTCTTTAAATCTTCTATGACACGGAATAATTTTTCCGTCTCAGATGAACTCAATGGTGCCGTTGGTTCATCTAAAATCAATATTTTTGCTTTTTGAAGCAGGCTCCTGGCAATGAGCACCAGCTGCTTTTCAGCGAGACTTAAACGTGACGCAGGCTGCCCGAGGGGGATTGCTTCTGCCCCGATGCGTCTGAGTGCCTCCAACGCTTCTTTCTTTAATGACTTCTTTGTAATAAAGAAGGAGCCTTTTTGTGAGAACCGATCAAGGACGATATTTTCCGCTACAGATAGTTCAGGGACAACGGCCGTGTCCACTTCCTGGTATACGCAATGAATGCCATGCTCCTTCGCTTCTTTCGGAGATTGATAGTCTCTTTTCCCGGAGTGAAGGATGATGTCTCCGCTGTCCTGAACATAGGCTCCTGATAAAATCTTCATCAGCGTGCTTTTACCTGCACCATTCGCCCCCAAAAGTGCATGAACTTCTCCCTCTTTCACGTCGAAGCTTGCAGTCTTTAGAGCTTTCACTCCTGAGAAGGTTTTATTGATATTAATCATTTCTAACAGTGGAGACGTCATCTCTTCTAACCCCTTTCTATTCTGTGAACGATCCTTCAAGGTTTTTCAATTCATCTGTATAGCCTTGCTCACTTGCTCCCCAGCCATCTACATGCTCGTGTAATTGATCTGTCGTGATCGTTTCTTCAGGCAATTCTTCTTTCTCAATAAAGACCGGTTCAAGCTTTACTTTCTCAGGTGTATCTTGGCCACCCAGCTTTTGATATAAGAAACGCACCTGCACGCGGCCGATATCTTTCGGGTCAACGGCTGCCGATGCCACCCACGGACTTCCCTCTTTTTGAATGATTTGCAGGTCTTCATCACTCATGTCGATTCCATATACTTTGATTTCTTCTCTCCCTGCCGCTTCGATTGCCCGGACGGCGCCTTTCGCAAATTCATCCCAGGCAGCCCAGACAGCATCGATATCTCCTTTATTCGGGTACTGTTTCAGAATCGCCTCCATTTGTGCCTGTGTATCCAGTGCTGTATTTTGAGTAGCCGCTCCAAATGCTGCCACCTCTTTAATGTCGGGATTTTTTTCTAAAAATTCCTGATAGGCCACTTGGCGTCTTTCCATCGGTGCAAAGCCCGCAACCCAAATCTTCACGATCTCACCCTTACCGCCAAGCTCATCTGAAAGCTTCGTCAAGGTTTGTTCAGCCATTTGCTGATCCCCCTGTTCGAGGACCGTCACCTCTTCTGATGCAACATCCGCATCAAACACAACAACCGGTATGCTTTGTTCCTTCGCCTTTTCCACCCCTGATTGCAGTGCTTCTTTCGTCCCATGATCGATAAGGATCCCATCAAACTTTTGATTGATGGCCGCATCCAGGTTAGAAGACATTTTTGCCAAATCTCCTTCAGACGTAAATACTTGAACCTTTCCGCCAAACTTCTCTACCTGCTCTTTGACACCTTCTATGTATTGAGCGGAAAATGTCCCTAAATTGATTTGCATAATTAGGGCAATCTTTTTATTGGCTAACGGATGACCAGACGTTGCTTCCTTCTTATCTCCACTGTCTGCGTCCGCCTCCTGGGATACCTTTGGCTGACAAGCCACTAAACTGAAAATAAGTGCGAGTAATACGAGTAATGATGTCGTTTTTTTCATCTTTCTTTTCTCCTCCCGAGGTGATATACCTCAATTTTTTAAAATACTCTTTTCATAAAGATAGTTGTTGTTTTAAAACCGGGATCTGCAAAGGCTCTGTCAACCAGTATGTGCTGGATGGTGAGGGGAACCGCTCCGCTTTCCGCGGACGTACGGCCGAGCCTCCTCAGCTTCGCTTCCGGGGTCTCGGCACGCCCGTTTTTCCGCAGGAGTCTACGCAGTTCCCCTCACCATTTAAACAAGATTGGCGTGACAGAGCTCAGTAGTGACAGAGCACTGTAAAGAAAAGTATCTCTACTTTTAAAGCTATTATCGACCTCCGAACATCTGGAAAATACTGTTTGTGCTGTCTTGTAGGTATTTATATTTGTCTATTTTTCAGGACTCATGCTTAGAGTTGATTGGAGCGAAGGTGCTCGTCTCCTGCGGGAATAGCGGGAAAGTACGAAAAGCGTAGGCGGCTCGCACAGCCCCGACAAGCATAAGATGAATGGACCGGGAAGGCGTTTTTTGCCTTCCAGGGCCATTCATCTTATGACCTCGAGGGGCTAGCCGCCGGAGCTAGACAGGTGAGACCCACAGGGCAATGCCCGAGGAGTCTCAACTCACGCCTTGCGGAAAGCGAGCACCTGGAGGGGAAATCAACCAGCACTTTCCCTTTAAAAGCAACAAAGTTTACGAAAACATTCTTCAAATAAAAAAACCCCTTTTCCCAAGAGAAAAGAGGTTTATATATAAATAAACGCACTCTTATCACTCAGGAAAATCTTCCTGCAGGTTTTAGCACCTTTCCGTGTGTACGGTAGGTTGCCGGGCGTCATCGGGCCAGTCCCTCTGCCAACTCTTTATAAGAGATTATGAAATTTGGTATAGTTCGCTTCGCTATAATCGATATATTAACGATATGTGGGAATATTGTCAATATTCTTTTTTAGGAATTTTCTATAGAGGATTAAAGAGGAGTTGACGAAATTTGTCTTAAATTACCCTATAAAACAAAAAAACCGCCCTCCCAAACAAGGGAGAGCAGTTCCGAAAGAAATCTTTATTTCTCACCATACGCAAGTGATGCTTCCACGAAGTCTCTGAATAGAGGCTGCGGTCGTGTCGGGCGTGATGTGAATTCAGGGTGGAACTGAGATGCGACGAACCATGGGTGGTCGCTTAGCTCGATGATTTCCACAAGACGGCCATCAGGGCTTGTGCCTGAGAAGATGAAGCCGGCTTTTTCCATTTGCTCACGGTAGTGATTGTTGAATTCGAAGCGGTGGCGATGACGCTCGTAAACCACTTCTCCATCATAGGCCGTATAGGCTTTTGAACCTTTCGTCAGCTTACATGGGTATAGTCCAAGGCGCAGTGTTCCACCAAGATCTTCGATGTCCTTTTGTTCCGGTAACAAGTCGATGACCGGATATGGCGTTTCAGGATCCAACTCAGCAGAGTGAGCTCCTTCCAGACCAAGAACATTACGTGCATATTCTACAGACGCCAGCTGCATTCCAAGGCAGATTCCAAGGAAAGGAATCTTGTTTTCACGGGCATATTGAGTCGCAGCGATTTTCCCCTCTACTCCACGGTCACCGAAACCGCCTGGTACAAGGATTCCATCTACATCCGCCAGTTTTTCTGCTACGTTTGCGCTGTCGATCAGCTCAGAGTTCAACCATCTTACTTCAATATCGCTATCGAAATGATAACCGGCATGACGAAGGGCTTCCACTACTGAGATATACGCATCCTGCAACTCAACATATTTCCCTACCAGGGCGATTCTTGTTTTACGAGACAGGTTTTTCACGCGATCAACGAGTTCATTCCACTCGGTCATGTCTGCTTCATGGCAGTTCAGCTTTAAATGCTGACATGTTATTTCATCAAGCTTTTGATCCTGAAGCGCAAGTGGTACAGAGTATAGTGTGTCTGCATCCATTGCTTCGATGACAGCATTTTTATCAATATCACAGAATAACGCGATTTTGTCTTTCATGTCTTGAGTCATTGGCATTTCTGTACGCACGACGATGACATTTGGCTGGATACCTAGACTGCGAAGCTCTTTTACGCTATGCTGAGTCGGTTTTGTTTTCATTTCACCCGCTGCTTTGATGTAAGGTACAAGAGTACAGTGGATGTACATCACATTGTCACGACCTACATCGCTCTTGATCTGGCGAATCGCTTCAAGGAATGGTAGAGATTCGATATCCCCGACCGTTCCACCGATTTCCGTGATCACGACATCTGAATTCGTCTCGCGTCCAGCGCGGTATACGCGTTCTTTGATTTCGTTGGTGATGTGTGGGATAACTTGTACAGTACCACCAAGATAATCACCGCGACGCTCTTTTTTCAGTACAGTTGAATAGATTTTACCCGTTGTCACAGAGCTGTATTTCGTCAGGTTAATGTCAACGAAACGCTCATAGTGACCTAAGTCAAGATCCGTTTCCGCACCATCATCTGTTACGAATACTTCACCATGCTGATAGGGACTCATCGTTCCCGGATCCACGTTGATGTATGGATCGAACTTCTGGATCGTGACACTCACTCCACGGTTTTTCAATAGTCTTCCAAGGGACGCTGCTGTGATCCCTTTCCCTAGTGACGACACTACGCCGCCTGTTACGAAAATATACTTAGTCATGTATATGTCCCCCTTCAAAGTAAGTTTGGTTCAAAAAAAGTAGAGGGTGTCTATTGTAGGTATGTCATGAATTTATCTTGTTCAAAGAAGGACAAGTCCATTCTCTTAATATAAATTCATCTGCATACTCAAGCTAAAAGACAGCCTCTTATTATCAATATACATAAAAATGTAAGGGGTCTTAAAGAATCGATCCGCCACACATAAAGGTATAGACCATACCCTGTTACGGCAAAAGCTTTCTTCTTATAAAATAAAAAAAGCCCCACTTACAAAACATGTAAGGGGAGCATTGTATACATAATTCGTCCTTTTTTAAGGAGCCCAAATAAAATACTACCTTCCTCAAAGAAAGAAGTCAAGCATAGAATAATGAGGGAATTTTCAATCAATAGCATCACTCGGTCCACAAGGTTCAAGACCATAAAAAAACCTATCAAAAAGGCAAAAAGCGCTTTTTGATAGGTTCGTCTGATGTTTAACTGAGGTGACGATTACTTATCGTCCTTTTCCTCATCAAGATCTTCTTCTTCGTCTTCATCGAATTCATCGATTTCAAGTTCTTCCTCGTCTTCATCGATGTCCAGATCTTCATCTGCATCGTCGTCAACGGCATCTACATCGTCATCATCTGTCAGATCATCGTCATCGTCCGTGTCATCAAGATCATCATAATCAAGATCTTCATCGTCCAGGTCATCGAAATCTTCAAGATCTAAATCTTCATCGTCTTTTTTCTTCGCTTTTTTCTTTTTGCTGGATTTCATCGTTGGAACGGTTTCTTCCTCGATTTGATCCACCGGATACCATTCTCTTAATCCCCAACTGTTATCGCCCATGGCAATAAAACGTCCCTCGACATTAAGATCCGTGTAGAATTGAAGTAAGCGGCTGCGAACCTCTTTTTCAGAGATTTCAAGCAAACCTTTAATTTCTTTGACTACGTCTTCGAAAGGCATCGCTTTCTTTTTCTCTGTTAAAATCTCATGTGCCAACTCAATGAATGATGTTTGACGTAATTCTTCTTTGGATAACTGCTTAAGACTCAATTAACGCACTTCCTTTCTCTATTTCAGACTCTACTAAGTAGAGTAAAAAAGGGCAAAATTTCTCCATTATCAATTTTAACCATATTCATCATTATAAACAATAGAAAAGACTTTATGCTATACCTATCTGGTTTTTCTTGCATTTTTTTCACAACTGGGGTCAGGAGGGTCTGCTGCTTTCCCATTTCTCTTCTTTTTCACCGTTTCGAATCACACGGAAGGCTTCATAGAAAAGATAGAAAGAGAGTAGAAAAAAAGGAATCGCTCCTAATTGCAATTGATATAGAAGTACTGCAGCAAATATGATGATGGTTAATAGTATATAACGAAAAATGGTCTTCACAGTCTCACATCCAAACGTATGTATCGTTCTTATCCTCTCACTAATCTGACAATTCTCATTATATAGGAAATGATACCTGACTACTATTAAGATCGTGTTAAAATTGGTTTATTTTGTTTAAAGGATAGACGATATTTGGATTTTTTAAACTTGTTGGGTTATTTTTATTCTCGACTGCTCTCATAAACTTTATCGATATTGAAAAAAGCGAGTAGTGGTTGATTTCCACTCCAGGTACTCGCTTTCCGCGGTGCATGAGTTGAACCTCCTCGGGCTTTGCCCTGTGGGGTCTCAACTTTCCCGCTATCCCCGCAGGAGTCGAGCACCTGCAGCGAGAATCAACTTAGCTAATATTACTTTCTAATTCACAAGGCAGACCTATTTATTATAGAAAACAGTCTTAATAAAACACAACTCCCCCATCGCTATGAATATGTCCATTGATCATCATATTGATTGCCCGCCTAGAGAAAGAGACCACTGCACCCCTACAGTAGTCTCCTCTTCTTCATGATTTCTTTACATATTACGGCGATACTGTCCGCCTACTTCGTAGAGGGCGCGTGTTATTTGGCCGAGACTGGCTACTTTTACTGTTTCCATGAGTTCTTCAAAGATGTTTCCTCCGTTCACTGCAGCTTGTTTTAAGCGGGTCAGTGCTTCTTCGGATTGATCTTTATGTTGTGATTGGAAGTCTCGCAGGTTATGGATTTGTGTTTCTTTTTCTTCCTTCGTTGCACGTGCAAGTTCCATGCTGTCCATTTGTTCTTCTGAAGGTGGAGTTGGATTCAGGTACGTGTTCACTCCCACAATTGGAAGTTCTCCGGAATGCTTTTTCATTTCGTAGTACATGGATTCCTCTTGGATTTTCCCTCGTTGATACTGAGTTTCCATCGATCCAAGTACGCCTCCTCGATCATTCAGGCGATCAAATTCGGTCAGAACCATTTCCTCCACCAGATCGGTCAGCTCTTCTGCGATGAACGATCCTTGAAGCGGATTTTCATTTTTGGATAATCCGTGTTCTTTCGTGATGATCATCTGGATCGCCATGGCACGGCGGACGGATTCCTCTGTAGGTGTCGTGATAGCTTCATCATAGGCATTGGTATGCAGGGAGTTACAGTTATCCTGCAGGGCCATCAAGGCTTGAAGCGTAGTACGGATATCGTTAAAGTCAATCTCCTGGGCATGAAGAGAGCGACCGGATGTTTGAATATGATACTTCAGCTTTTGACTTCTCTCATTGGCGCCGTATTTATCACGCATCACCGTTGACCAAATGCGGCGGGCCACACGGCCGATCACTGTATACTCGGGATCCAGACCATTCGAGAAGAAGAACGATAAGTTTGGTGCAAACGCATTGATGTCCATTCCGCGACTTAAATAGTATTCTACGTAAGTAAACCCGTTCGCCAGTGTGAAGGCAAGCTGTGAAATCGGATTTGCTCCCGCTTCTGCAATATGGTAGCCGGAAATCGAAACAGAGTAATAGTTTCGTACTTTATGATCGATGAAGTACTGCTGAATGTCACCCATCATGCGAAGGGCGAATTCCGTTGAGAAGATACAAGTATTCTGTCCTTGATCTTCTTTTAAAATATCTGCCTGCACGGTACCACGGACGACTTGAAGGGTTTGATCCTTCACTTCCACGTATTCTTCCACTGTCAGGACTCGGCCAAGCTCCTCTTCCTTCATGCGGATCTGCTGATCGATCGCCGTGTTCATATACATGGCAAGGATGATCGGTGCCGGACCATTGATCGTCATGGATACCGACGTAGAAGGCGCACATAGATCAAAGCCGGCATACAGCTTCTTCATGTCTTCAAGTGTACAGATGCTCACTCCGCTCTCTCCGACCTTACCATAAATGTCCGGGCGGTGATCCGGATCTTCACCATATAAAGTCACAGAGTCAAAGGCTGTACTCAGGCGTTTCGCATCATCATCCTTAGATAGATAATGGAAACGGCGATTCGTCCGTTCAGGTGTGCCTTCCCCTGCAAACTGACGCTTCGGATCCTCCCCTTTTCGTTTAAAAGGAAAAACTCCTGCTGTGTATGGGAACGACCCTGGAACATTTTCTTTATATACCCAATCCAGAATCTGACCGTAGTCTTTATATTTCGGAAGGGCCACTTTCGGGATATTAAGCCCCGATAAGCTCTTTGTCTTTAACTCGGTGACGATTTCTTTATCACGGATTTTTGTGATGAATTGATCTTTGCTGTAGGTCTCTTTTAAAGAGTCCCATTTCTCTAAAATCTGTTTCGATTCTGCTGTTAATTTATTTTCGACTTCATCTTTCAACGTCTGAAGAGATGTAACGACCCCATCATTCGTTTCCTTTTCGTTAACGGCTTCGATTGCCCCTTCTAATTGGAACAATCTTCGGGCGAGATTCACCTGCTCTTCGGCTTTTTTATGATAGTTCCGGACCGTTTCCGCAATCTCCCGCAGATAGTAACGGCGATTGTTTGGAATGATGACGTTTTGCTTTTCCACATCCACGTCTTTGGAGAAACCCGTTTTCCAATCCAGTTCCATTTTATTATTCACGGTTTCAACGATCGCTGCAAACAAGGCATTCGTACCTGGATCATTGAACTGACTGGCAATCGTTCCGTATACCGGCATCTCATCTAAGTCTTTATCAAAAAGCAAATGACTGCGCTGATACTGCTTTTGCACTTGACGTCTTGCATCCTCTGAGCCTTTGCGCTCAAATTTATTGATTACAATAAGGTCGGCAAAATCAATCATATCGATTTTCTCAAGCTGGGACGGAGCACCGAACTCACTTGTCATCACATACATGGACATATCACAGATTTCAGCGATTTCCGCATCTCCCTGACCGATCCCGCTCGTTTCAACGACGATCAGGTCATAACCTGCCGCTTTGACCACATTGATGGCATCCTTGATGGCCAGTGAAAGCTCTGTTTTCGACCCACGGGTAGCAAGACTTCGCATATAGACACGAGGGTTGAAGATGGCGTTCATACGAATGCGGTCCCCAAGAAGGGCTCCTCCCGTTTTCTGTTTCGTAGGATCGATGGATAGGATCGCGATCTTCTTTTCAGGAAGCTCGTTGATGAATCGACGGATCAGCTCATCCGTCAAGGAACTCTTCCCTGCTCCACCCGTTCCTGTGATCCCTAGTACAGGAACTTTTTTCGCTAAGTTCTTTATCTCAGAAAAAACGGTTTGGGCCGTCGCTGCCACTTCTTCATTCGCCCCGACTTGATACTCGGCAAGTGAAATCAACTTCGAAACCGTGTTCACACTCCCAGTCGAAAGCTTTTCAACCTCTTGATTCACACTTCCCTTGATCGTCGGGAAATCACACTCCTCGATCATGTTGTTGATCATCCCTTGAAGACCATGCTTTCGACCGTCTTCCGGTGAGAAGATACGGGCAATCCCGTATTCGTGCAGCTCCTTGATTTCACGTGGGATGATGACGCCCCCACCCCCGCCATAAATGCGGATATGAGACGCTCCTCTTTCTTTCAAAAGATCATACATGTATTTGAAATATTCAACGTGACCTCCCTGATAGGACGAAATCGCGATTCCCTGCACATCCTCTTGAATCGCAGCATTGACGACTTCCTCCACGGAGCGGTTATGACCTAAATGGATAACCTCAGCTCCACTTGCCTGGATAATCCGACGCATTATGTTGATCGACGCATCATGTCCGTCAAACAGACTCGAAGCCGTGACAAAACGAACATGGTGCTTTGGTTTATAAATTTCAACCGTGCTCATATTACTCCCCCTGTTCTCCCTTGTTTTTCAAACCCTTTGACGCCTGCAAAAGTGAGTTCGATTTGAAGATTGATGTATTCATCGAGTGTAAAACGCTTCTGCATTGCCCAACGACGGAATCCCCACATCTGTCCCTGGACGAATACATTTTGAGCCAACATATGGATCTGATCTTCATCAAGCTCAAGCTTTCCACTCTCGACACAGCCTACGATGAGATTTTCCACCATCCCCACCATTTCAAGTTCTTTACGCAGTACATATGGAAGGGCGTCCTTCGATAAGGATTTCGCCTCCTGATACATGACGAGGACTTCATCCTGCATACGATCCATCACTTTAAAATAATGAGCGATGCCAAGCCTTAAGCTCTCAAGTGTCCCTTTTCCGACATCCAGCTCCTCAAGCTCCAACCGAACCTGCTCATAGATGCTGTCACACACTAAATACAGGACATCTTCCTTTGTTCGAATATATTCGTATAGCGTCCCGATACTGAATCCGGCGGCCTTTGCGATCTCTCTAGTCGTGGTGCGATGAAACCCCTTTTGTTTAAATAGAGAGACGGCCCCACGAATCATCTGATCACGCCGCTTTTCTACTAAACGCTCATCCTTAACCGAAGCATGAACTTCCCTCTTCTTATTCAAAACAACCGACCGCCTTTACTATCCATTTCTCCCATTGACCTGAAGTCCAAAACCACCTGCTCTATCCCCAACAAAGCAGATACCAATCTATCTCTCTAACCACATATCTATACATACCGAGTCTGGCACCCTAAAGTCGCATGCAATAATACGAACCCCTTTACGCCATGAAGCATCTAAAGAACCTATCAGGTGCCTGACACGCTTCAGGACGACCAAGAGATCCTCTTAAAAAATCCTCACATACAACCCCAATCAAGTACCCTACTTCGTCACCATCCGAGAAATAACCAACCTCTGAATCTCCTGCGTCCCCTCATAAATCTGCGTAATCTTCGCATCACGCATATAACGCTCTACCGGATAGTCTTTTGTATATCCATATCCACCAAAGATCTGAACAGCTTCCGTTGTCACTTTCATCGCTGTATCCCCGGCCATCAGCTTCGACATTGCCGATTCTTTTCCGTACGGAAGACCTTCTGACTCCAACCAGGCAGCTTGATAGGTTAGTAGACGTGAAGCTTCGATGGACGTCGCCATATCGGCAATCTTGAATGAAATTCCTTGGTTCGCTGCAATCGGCTTCCCGAATTGCTCACGCTCTTTTGCATAATCGACAGACGCATCAAGGGCCCCTTGCGCAATCCCGACCGCCTGAGCAGCAATTCCGTTACGTCCGCCATCAAGAGTCATCATGGCAATCTTGAATCCATCGCCTTCGTTCCCTAGCATGTTTTCTTTCGGTACCTTACAATCTTCAAACACGATCTCAGTCGTTGGAGATGAACGAATCCCCAGCTTCTTCTCTTTCTTCCCTACAGAGAATCCTTCAAATTCTTTCTCTACGATGAACGCACTCGTTCCACGCTGACGCTGAGATTGATCTGTCAAAGCAAATACGATGTACGTATCGGCAATTCCACCGTTCGTGATGAAAATTTTAGAGCCGTTCAATACGTAGTGATCACCTTCTAAACGAGCCGTCGTTTTCATACCGCCGGCATCAGATCCTGAACCAGGCTCAGTCAATCCGTAAGCCCCGATTTTTTCACCTTGCGCCATTGGACGAAGGTACTTCTGCTTTTGCTCTTCTGTACCGAATTTATATACTGGCCAGCCTGCTAAAGACGTATGAGCGGAAAGAGTCACTCCTGTAGATGCACATACTCTTGATAGCTCTTCAACAGCGATACAGTATGCCAGGTAGTCACTCCCGATTCCACCGTACTCTTCCGGCCAAGGAATCCCCGTCAGCCCAAGCTCAGCCATCTTCTTAAACAAATCCATATCAAAGCGCTCTTCCTCATCACGCTCGGCAGCAGTCGGCGCCACCTCATTCCGCGCAAAATCACGCACCATCTTACGTATCATTTCATGCTCTTCCGATAACTTAAAATTCATCTCAATTCCCCCATAACTAAATTTGTCCGGGTCTGGCACCCTTACAAGTCAGGCGATGCCCCAAACCCCTTTACGCCACTAAACATCGCAATCTAAATCGGGTGCCTGACACGCTTCAGAATGTATGCCCGACTACACTCTTCCAAAAGGTTAAACCCACCCGATCCATCAAACCAACAAATTCTTCCCAATCACCATTCTCTGAATCTCACTCGTACCCTCATAAATCTCCGTCACCTTCGCATCACGGAACAAACGCTCAACCGGATATTCTTTTGTATAACCATATCCGCCGTAGACTTGAATCGCTTCGGTCGACACTTCGACCGCTGTTTTAGAGGCAAATAACTTTGCCATGCTTGCTTCTTTTGCACAGGAAATGTTGTTTGAACGAAGATTTGCCGCACGGTACACAAGAAGCTTCGATCCTTCAACAGCCGTCGCCATATCGGCAAGCTTAAATCCAATGCCTTGCTGGGCTGCGATCGGCTTACCGAATTGTACGCGCTCTTTGGCATAAGCGGTGGAATAGTCGAAAGCCGCTTCAGCAATCCCTAATGCTTGTGCTGCGATCCCGATCCTGCCGACATCCAGATTCGCCATGGCGATTTTGAAGCCTTCCCCTTCTTGACCCAGAAGGTTTTCAACCGGGACTTTCATATCTTCAAAGGTCAACTGAACCGTTCTCGAACCGTTGAGACCCATTTTATGTTCGTCTTTTCCAATCACAAGGCCCGGTGCATCTTTCTCTACGATGAAAGCTGATACTCCCCTGCTCCCTTTTGACGGGTCCGTTGCAGCAAAGACAATATACGTATCCGCTTCGCCACCATTTGTAATAAAGACTTTTGAGCCATTTAATACATAGTGATCGTCACGTTTTTCGGCTTTCGTTTTCAAGCTTTTCGCATCCGATCCTGCACTTGGTTCCGTTAAGCAGAAAGCGCCTAAATATTCCCCGGTCGCAAGCTTAGGAAGATACTTTTGTTTCTGATCTTCGTTTCCGAAATATAGAATCGGATTTGTTCCTACTGAAGTATGCACAGACAGGATCACCCCGATGGTTGCGCTTACTTTAGACAGCTCATGAATGGCAATGATATAGGATGTGAAATCCATTTCAGAACCACCATATTTCTCAGGAATCGTGATTCCCATCAGGCCAAGCTCAGCCATTTTGCTCAAAATCTCCCTCGGGAATTGTCCCTCTTCCATCTTCTCGATAAACGGCTGGATTTCCGTTTCGGCAAAATCCCGTACCATTTTTCTCATTATCTGTTGCTCTTCCGTGAATCGTAACTCCATGAATGGTTCCTCCCTGATGTTCGTCGTTATTACTCGTATGAATAGAAACCGCGGCCTGTTTTACGTCCCAACCAGCCTGCTTTCACATATTTTCTAAGTAGCGGGCATGGGCGATATTTGTCATCACCGAAGCCTTCATGCAGTGTTTCCATGATGTATAGGCATGTATCAAGTCCGATGAAGTCTGCAAGAGTAAGAGGACCCATTGGATGATTCATACCGAGCTTCATCACTTCATCTATCGCCTCTTTACTCGCGACTCCTTCATACAGCGTGTAGATCGCTTCATTGATCATCGGCATAAGGATACGATTTGAGACGAATCCAGGAAAATCTTCAACTTCAACCGGTACTTTGTGGAGGGATTTCGTCATGTCTTCGATCACTTGATACACTTCATCCGTTGTTGCAAGGCCACGAATGATTTCAACTAGTTTCATGACCGGTACCGGGTTCATAAAGTGCATTCCGATTACTTGCTGGGGACGCTTTGTTGCTGCAGCGATTTCTGTAATCGGTAGTGATGAAGTGTTAGAAGCAAGGATCGTGTGCTTTGGTGCAATCTCATCCAGTTGAGCAAAGATTTTTGTTTTGATATCCATGTTTTCAACTGCTGCCTCGATGACAAGGTCTACTTGCTTCGCGTCGTGAATATCGGTTGAAGCCGTTAACCGGTTCACTGTAGCTGTTCTATCTTCTTCTGACATTCTTCCTTTTTCAACGGAGCGCGTCAGATTCTTTGTGATCACGCCGATGCCCTTTTGTACAAATTCTGCTTTCAAATCGTTCAGGTAGACGTCGAATCCTGCTTGCGCACACACTTGAGCGATCCCTGATCCCATTTGTCCTGCCCCGATGACCATTACTTTTTTGATGTTCATTATTTTCTCCCCTTTGTTATAGCTAACACTAGTAATCTAGTTGGATTCGTTTGTAATTGAAGTTGTGGCCGATCACATTTATGCGTGCCAGGCATAAATTAGCCGTTTTGTACTGGTACAATCCTATCGCCCTACTGCTTCGCGACCTCTATCATAATCGCATCCCCTTGACCACCGCCGCTGCAGATCGATGCAATTCCTACACCGCCTCCGCGACGCTTCAGTTCGTATGCCAGTGTCAGGATGATACGTGCTCCGCTTGCTCCGATCGGATGACCAAGGGCGACTGCTCCACCGTTCACATTGACTTTTTCCGGATCTAACCCGGCGATTTTCCCACTTGTTAATGCAACAGCTGCGAATGCTTCGTTAATTTCAAACAAGTCGATTTCTTCAAGTGATTTGCCTGTTTTCTTCAACAGCTCATTGATGACGAGTCCCGGTGTTTGCGGGAAGTCCTTTGCTTCAACGGCAATTGCTGTATGTCCAAGGATAGTAGCTAATGGCCGCTTTCCTTCTTTTATGGCTCTTTCTTCGCTCATGAGTACCATTGCTGCCGCCCCGTCGTTGACCCCTGGTGCGTTCCCTGCTGTGATCGTTCCTTCTGATCCGAAGACCGGACCTAATTTGGCCAGAGCTTCGATGGACGTTTCTTTGCGTGGGGCTTCATCTTTACTGACTACTACTGGTTCCCCTCTACGCTGTGGTACTTCCACCGCGACGATTTCTTCCCCCAGAATACCTGTATCTGTCGCTTTAAGAGCGCGTTCATGGCTTCTAAGTGCCCACCCGTCCTGCTCTTCTCTTGATAGTTCAAATTCCTTCGCTGTTTCATTTCCGTACGTTCCCATGTGAACATTGTTGAAGCTGCATGTTAATCCGTCATGAACCATTAAGTCCTTCACTTGGGAATCCCCCATCTTGAAGCCCCAGCGAGCTTTCGGAAGGATGTACGGTGCATTTGACATGGATTCCATTCCCCCCGCTACGATCACTTCGCCGTCACCTGAACGGATGATTTGGTCACCCATTGTCACACTGCGCATTCCTGAAGCACATACCTTGTTGATGGTTTCCGTTTTGACGTTCCACGGTAATCCTGCATGACGGGATGCTTGTCGGGACGGGATCTGCCCCTGCCCCCCTTGTAGTACAGATCCGAGGATCACTTCTTCTACCTCTTCGCCTTTTATTCCTGATCGTTTCAGGGCTTCCTTCACGGCAAAACCGCCCAGCTCTGAAGCTGTAAAACTGCTTAAGGTTCCACCAAATTTACCGAATGGCGTTCTTGCTCCATCTAAAATAACCGTTTTTCCCATCTCAATCGCTCTCCTTTATATCTGAATGATTTGATTCGACAAAAACAAATTGTATACGCTTTCAACTGTTCTTAAAAAAATAGGACTTACTAATATTCGACTGAACGCTCGCTCAACCAGTCCCCAAAAGAGAAGGGACAGATTTCGTCCCTTATATACCTTTATTGTACTTCATATTAGGATAGAACGTAATGATTTTTTAGAAAGTTTTTATTTTTCTTTTAATTATATTATTGTAGAAAAACAACAGGAGTGAAACGCAGGTAGAGGCTTTTGTTTCACTCCTGATTCTTCAACTACTGAGAAGCAGACTTTTCATTATTAAACAGATAATATTCTTTTTACGATGCAGCTGGCTGATCTTTTTGATCGCCACATACCGCTTTTTCAAGGATTTCTGCCACATCCTGAGTAGAGACGGTTTCTTCTACTTCCTTCGCTTTCGTTCCATCAGATAGCATCGTTAGGCAGTATGGACAACCCGAGCTGATGACCGATGGGCTGACCTCAAGTGCCTGCTCTGTACGGGAAACGTTCACGCGGTGACCTGCGTCTTCTTCCATCCACATGAGTCCTCCACCCGCTCCACAGCACATGCCTTTTTCACGGTTACGTTCCATTTCAACCAATTTCACGCCGGAGATCGATTTCAGGATTTCCCGTGGTGGATCGTATACTTCATTGTAACGTCCCAGGTAACAGGAATCGTGGAAGGTGATCGTTTCATTCACTTCGTATTTCGGCTTCAGACGCCCTTCTTTTACCAGGTCATACAGAAGCTCCGTATGGTGATACACTTCTGCTTCCAGACCGAAGTCCGGATACTCATTCTTAAAAATGTTATACGCATGTGGATCGATCGTAATAATTTTCTTAATTTCATTCTTTTCAAACTCGGCGATGTTTTGACCTGCAAGCTCCTGGAATAGGAACTCATTACCGAGTCGGCGTGGTGTATCACCGGAGTTCTTTTCTTTGTTACCTAAGATTGCGAATTTCACGCCTGCTTCATTCAGCAGCTTGGCAAAGGATAACGCAATTTTTTGGCTGCGGTTATCGAATGAACCCATGGATCCAACCCAGAATAAATATTCGAAGTCTTCTCCCGCTTTTTTCATTTCTTTCACCGTAGGAATATGAACGTCTTCTCTCGCTTCACGCCAGTTTTCGCGTTCTTTCCGGTTCAGACCCCAAGGATTCCCTTGGCGTTCGATATTTTGCATCGCGCGTTGTGCATCTGCATCCATCTTTCCTTCTGTCAGGACCAGGTAACGGCGAAGATCGATGATTTTATCCACATGCTCGTTCATGACTGGACATTGATCTTCACAGTTACGGCACGTCGTACATGCCCAGATCTCTTCTTCTGTGATGACGTCTCCGATCAGGCTTGGACTGTACGTAGCTCCAGCAGCCGCTTCTTCCGCTGCTTGAGTGGCACTCGCCATCGCCAGTTGATTCCCTTTAGTGCCATTGAATGCAAATGTCGGCACCCAAGGTTTTTTCTGCGTAACGACAGCGCCATGATTGGTCAGATTATCACGCAGCTTGACGATTAAATCCATTGGGGAAAGCATTTTCCCTGTTCCTGTTGCAGGACACATATTCGTACAACGACCACATTCCACGCAAGCGTAGAAATCGATCATTTGATGTTGCGTGAACTCTTCAATCTTCCCTACCCCGAAGCTTTCCGCTGACTCATCTTCAAAGTCGATGGGCTTAAGCTTTCCAGGGTTGTCTAATCGATTGAAGTAGACATTCGCAGGACCTGCAATTAAATGGGCGTGCTTGGATTGTGGAACATATACAAGGAAAGCCAGTAAGAATAGTAAATGGATCCACCAGGCCACATAGAAGATGAGGATGGAAGCTGTTTCTCCAATGGCTCCAAGTGCTCCTGCAATGAGTGACGCTACAGGCTCTGTCCAGGCAAGCTCTTCACCGTGCCAGATAAGGCCCATTCCGTTCCCTACAAGGACCGATAGCATTAATCCACCGATGAATAGGAGAACCAATCCTGATTTAAATCCTCTTTTTAAACGAACCAACTTCTCCACATAGCGGCGATGGAAAGCCCAAACAACCGCTACCAGGATCATCAGTGTGACAAGCTCCTGGAAGAACGTGAATCCGGGATATAACGGTCCCAGTGGTAAGTGACTACCCGGTGCCAGTCCTTTCCAGATGAAATCGATGGCTCCGAATTGAACTAATATGAAGCCGTAGAAGAACATGACATGGATCGCTCCACTCTTCTTATCCTTCAAGAGCTTCTTCTGTCCGAAAACATTGACCACGATCTTCTGGAATCGTTCTTTGAATCGCTGGTCGAACTCTACTTTCTTTCCGAGCTTAATATATTCAATTCTCGTCTTTACTACATACACAAACAGACTAAGTGCGTAAACGGTCACAAGAATAAATGCAACCCAATTGAGAATGAGTAACCCATTCATTGAAAAACACTCCCCCTTCTTTGGTTCGATTGAACTTCCCCTTTGTTCAAACTTTTACAAACCAAATTAATATTCTGAATAGTCCATATATCCATTATATTATGAATGAGCATTCAGTCAATGGTTTTTACTAAGAAAAATGAAAACCTTTACATGAATAGTCATTCATTCCTTGGAAGCAACCAGGACTTTTTGTACCCCCTATAGGTTTCAATATGAATATTTAAGGTAAAAGAAGAAAGAGTGCAAAGTAGGTAAGGTTTAAGGGCATACTAATGCCAATGCAGATGAGAGAGTGATTATATGTGGTGGTTCATCCTACTGTTCATAATAGTTGTTGTCATAGGCTGGTTAATGATCGACTTTAAGCTGGGGAGAAGTCGTTTCATCCGGACACGGACAAGAAGAGATTATGAAAAACGAAACAGCAATATTAAGTTATTTTCCAGAGGTCCCGAGCTTTTTGATCAAATGTTTAAAGAAATGAAAGAAGCCAAGTCTTCCATTCATGTTTTATTCTATATCGTACAAGATGACCACTTTTCTTTACGGTTTATGGAATTACTGAAGGATAAAGCAAAAGAAGGCGTAGAGGTCCGCCTGTTAATGGATCAGATCGGAAGTCATAAAGTACCTAAATCAAAAATAAAAATGCTACGTGACGCAGGTGTGGAGGCAGCATTCTGCGAAAAGGTGCGCCTCCCCTTCCTATTCTTCTCCTCTCAACAGCGTAACCACCGAAAGATCACGGTGATCGATGGCAAGATTGGATATCTGGGAGGTTATAACGTCGGGAAAGAATATATTGATGAAAATGACAAACCCGAGCTTTCTCCTTGGAGGGATTACCATCTTCGTTTAGAAGGGGAAGGTGTGCACGATTTACAAACAGAATACTGCATTGATTGGTTCAGAGCGACGAAAAAGGATCTGAAAGACGAACCAAAATACTTCCCTTCAGCTGAGAAAGGAAGCATTCCCCATCAGGTTTTCCCGACAGAAGGAGTGAATATCGAGGATTTCTTCAAGAATTTTATCGATGAAGCCGAGAAGGAAGTCATCATTGGGACTCCTTATTTCATTCCCACCCCTATTTTAATGGAGGCACTATGTGATGCATTGGAACGCGGTGTTATTGTAAGGATCATCACTCCAAATTATGCCGATCATATGTTAGTGAAGGAGGCCGCATTCCCTTACTTTAGAACCTTACTGGCTAAAGGGGCAAAGGTGTACCAATTTATGAACGGTTTTTACCATGCGAAGGTAATGATCGTAGACGATCATTTCTGTGATTTAGGTACCGCCAATTTTGACAAAAGAAGTTTCTTTATTAATCTTGAAATTAACAATCTTATTTTCGACAAAGAATTTATTCACACATTGAAAAAAGAAATGGCAAAGGATATGGAAGCATCCGACATGCTGAGCGAAAGCGATCTTGGAAATGTTTCCTTGCTCACCCGTATAAAAGAGCGTGTCGCTTCATCCATTTCAATCTTACTTTAGGAGGAGATCACATGAAAGTCAGACTGGGGTTCGTTGCTAATTCCCTTTCCTTATGGGACGCGAGCCCTGCCAAATCCATGACCTTCAAACGATATTCTGTTCTTCCCAAAGAGGAACGAATGGATCGTTTGAAGGAAGTAACAAGATTAAACCTGGAACATACGAAACGCATACTGTATCTGTGTGCAGCTCATGAAATTGAAGTGTACCGACTCTCAAGCTCGCTTGTTCCATTAGCTACTCACCCGGAAGTGGAATGGGATTTCCATACTCCTTTTAAAAAAGAATGGAAAGAACTTGGGGAACTGATTAAGAAGTTTGGAATCAGGGCAAGCTTTCACCCCAATCAATTCACTTTATTCACTAGCCCCAAGCAGCATGTCACTGACAACGCCGTAAAGGATATGGTATATCATTACCGCATGCTTGAGTATATGGGGATTGAGGATAGCTCTGTCATTAACATTCATATTGGTGGAAGCTATGGTGATAAGGAAGAAACGCTGATACGTTTTCATGAGAACCTGAAAGACCTCCCGACTGAGGTGAAAGAGATCATGACCTTGGAGAACGACGACAAAACCTATACGGTAGAAGAAACATTAGGTGTTTGCCAAAAAGAAAACATCCCCATGGTCCTTGATATCCACCATCACGAGGCCAACCTTAGTGAGAAGCCTCTGGAGGATTATCTTGAAGCGATTTTTGCTACATGGAAAAAGAGAGATCTGGTTCCAAAAATACATATCTCCTCCCCAAAATCGGAAAAAGCCTTCCGCTCTCACGCTGATTTGGTCGATGCGGGCTTCGTAGAGGGGTTTTTCAAATCACTCAAGACGTTTGATCAGGACGTTGACTTTATGATTGAAGCAAAGCATAAGGATTTGGCCATGCTGAAACTGATAGAGGACCTCTCGACGATTCGGGGAGTGAAGCGGATTAGTGGCGGGGCATTGGAATGGTAGAGGGAAAGATGAACACGCTGTTGTTCGTCTTTTTTTGTCTATTCCAGGAACCGGTAACTTTCAAGATCGTTGGAAGCCACCGGAAATGGAATCGATTCCCATGTGAATTTTATTTAAAGACCGATTCAATCCAAGGCTGAATGGACGTGAAGGCTTTAAATCCAAGATAAATGCCTACGATTCCTGCAATTCCTGCCAAGGCAGGCGGTGCAGGAATCGGAAGCTTGAATAAAGCAAAAATAAATCCAACCAGGAAACCGGTCACAATTGCTAAGATAACTGTTTTCATAACATCCTCCTGAACAATATGTCTACTTTTATTATACGTAAAAGCTGGAGAAATATAAGAAAAAAGGTCCACCCCGAGGGACGGACCTTCTTCATCTATCGTCATTACATTTTTTCCGGAGCGGCAACTCCGATTAATGCAAGAGCGTTTTGTAATGTGACTCGAACCACTTTTACAAGAGCCAGACGTGCCGTTGTAAGTTCACGGTTTTCTTCGTCAAGAACCTTATTGGCATTGTAGAAGCTATGGAAAGCTGATGCCAGGTCGTTAATGTAATTTGCTACACGGTGTGGTGTACGTTTCTCCGCTGCATCGGCAACCATTTGTGGGAATTCACCTAATTTTTTCAGTAAATCCACCTCTTTTTCCGTGCCGATCAGCTTTAAGTCGATCTTATCTTCGGAAGCGAGTCCCTGCTCCTCTGCTTGACGAAGAATGCTGCAAATACGCGCGTGGGCATATTGAGCATAGTAAACTGGATTTTCATTTGATTGGGATACCGCTAAGTCCAAATCAAAGTCCATATGCGTATCCGCACTTCTCATGGCAAAGAAATAACGGACTGCATCCAGGCCGACCTCTTCTACAAGCTCACGTAAAGTGACTGCTTTACCTGTACGCTTACTCATCTTCATCTTCTCACCATTTTTATAAAGGTGAACCAGTTGAATCACTTCTACTTCTAATTTCTCACGGTCAAAACCAAGTGCTTCAATCGCCGCTTTCATACGAGGGATGTATCCGTGGTGGTCAGCACCCCAAATATTGATCAGCACATCGTGTCCGCGTTCGAATTTATCCTGGTGATAGGAAATATCCGGAGTCAAATACGTGTACGTTCCATCATTCTTGATGAGAACACGGTCCTTGTCATCGCCAAGTTCAGTCGAACGGAACCAGGTTGCGCCTTCTTCTTCATAAACGTGACCATTGTCTTTTAGTGTTTTTAGCGCAGCGTCAATTTTACCGTTTTCGTAAAGAGATGTTTCAGAGTACCACACGTTGAACGGCACACGGAACATTTCCAGGTCCTTTTGAAGCTTGGCCATTTCGATCTTCAGCCCGTACTCACGGAAGAACTTGTAGCGCTCTTCGTCACTTACTTCCGCATATTTCGAACCGAATTCTTCCGCTAGTTTCTTCCCGATTCCGATGATGTCCGCCCCATGATATCCATCTTCAGGCATCGCTTTGTCTTCTCCAAGAGCTTGGAAATAACGGGCCTCGACGGAAATCGCCAAGTTATGAATTTGGTTTCCTGCATCGTTGATGTAGTATTCACGCGTGACTTTATAGCCGGCTTTTTCAAGAACGTTACATAGGGAATCACCTACAGCCGCTCCACGGGCATGCCCAAGATGAAGGTCACCTGTCGGGTTGGCAGATACAAACTCGACGTTCACTCTCTCGCCATTCCCCGCGTTAGATTGACCGTATTCCTGGTTTTGATCAAGAATCAATGGAATCAAGTCGGTCAGGTATTCATTGTTCATGTAGAAGTTAATGAATCCAGGTCCTGCGATCTCCATTTTTTCAATTGATGCCTTGGACTGGTCGAAGTTTGCCATTATGTCATCTGCAATCATGCGCGGCGCTTTTTTCGCTACGCGTGCAAGCTGCATCGCCATATTGGTAGAGTAGTCCCCGTGGGATTTTTCTTTCGGGACTTCTAAAATAACATCAGGAATCTGATCCTCTGTTGCGAGTCCCGCTTTCAGAACCGCTGCTTTTATTTCGGATTTCAGGTTTTCTTGTACTTTTTCGACAATATTCATATCGCTATGCTTCCTCCTTATAGTGAATGGACATAACATAATCCCCTACTGGACTATCTTGCATCTTTAACTCGTAAGAAAGGTTGAAATCCCCTTCCAGTTTGGAGTTACTTTGTGTATGTGAAAGTTTCTTTGTTTTGGTTGTAAGTAAGAGAGTACCCATCTGGCTTTCATATGAACCATTTTGTTCCTCCCGTTCGTTAAAGGCCATTCTCATTTTCACTGCACCGCTTCTGAGAATAAGAGCTTGTTGATCCGAGACTTTAACAATCGTATGGGTGGTTCCTTCCTCTTGCACCTCATCGTACTTCAGGAAAACGGCATCTCCTTTTTCATAGTATCGACCAAATGATACCAATTCAAAAGAGTCACTTTCCTCTCCTATTGTGATTTTGGTTTTCAAGTGAACTTTGACAGGGGTGTAATCTGTTTTTGCCGTCAAACCACTCACATCCTTTTCTATTTTAGGGTCCGATCAAGTGATAGGTCCGTCCCTCTTTTAGACGTCCCTTCCTTCTAACTAATTAAGTATAAGAAGTATTGTGGGAAATTGCAATGGAACACGGGGAGTTTTCCTTTTCCGGAGTGGATGTAAGCGGATTTATGGTAAAAGAAAAGCCTCTTCTGTCAAAAGAAGAGGCTTTTGGAATTTATTTTACCCAGCCCAGGAGCATTTCGCGAATCAGCTTACTTGCTGTATTGGCTGTTTGCTCGGACGGATCATAGATCGGGGCAACTTCTACAAGATCTGCACCTACTACATCCACGTCAGAGTGAGCGATGGCATGGATAGATGCCAGTAATTCTTTAGACGTAATCCCCCCGCAATCCACGGTTCCTGTACCAGGAGCGTGGGCAGGGTCTAATACATCAATATCGATCGTCACGTACACAGGACGTCCTGCAAGTTGAGGAAGAATTTCCTTCAACGGCTCAAGTACTTCAAATTTCGAGATGTGCATGCCGTTTTCTTTCGCCCATTGGAATTCTTCTTTCATCCCGGAACGGATTCCGAATGAGTAGACATTCTTTGGTCCGATATGCTCAGCGATTTTGCGGATTGGAGTTGAATGAGATAATGGCTCTCCTTCATACTCTTCACGAAGATCCGTGTGAGCGTCCATATGAATGATCGCAAGGTCCGGGTATTTCTTAGCGACTGCTTTCATGACTGGCCATGAGACCAAGTGCTCTCCACCCATTCCAAATGGGATTTTCCCGTCTCCAAGAAGACCGTCGATATAGTCTTCAATCATATCAATACTTCGCTGCGGGTTACCGAATGGCAATGGAATATCCCCGGCATCAAAGAATTTCACTTCTTCAAGCTCACGGTCTAAATAGGCACTGTACTCTTCTAAACCGATCGATACCTCCCGAATACGGGCCGGGCCAAAACGGGAGCCCGGGCGGTAACTCACCGTCCAATCCATCGGCATACCGTAAAGAACTACCTGGCTGTCTTCATAAGAAGGATGACTCTTAATAAACACATTACCTGAATAAGCCTCATCAAAACGCATACTTTTCAACCTCTCTTTTTAGAGGGACGGACCTCTAGGAGGTGCTTAACACCTTCTGAAGGTCCGTCCCTATCCAATTTGAACTATTTTCATTGAAATTTGAGGTCCGTCCCTCAAATTTTCTTTATTTCGTCAGGTCTTTAACGAATTTAGGAAGGGCGAATGCTGCTTTGTGCAGTTCTGGTGTGTAGTATTTTGTTTCGATTTCATGGAAACGGTCTTCCGGCACTTCGATTGGGTCGTGCTTTTTCGAACCGATGGTGAAAGCCCATAATCCACTTGGGTATGTCGGGATATTCGCAGTGTACAGACGTGTAATCGGGAAGATTTCCTTTACATCGCTTTGTACTTGGCGAATAAGATCTGCTTTGAACCAAGGATTATCACATTGAGCGACAAAGATCCCGTCTTCTTTCAGTGCTTTCGAAATTCCTGCATAGAAACCTTTTGTGAATAGGTTTACTGCTGGACCGACAGGCTCAGTCGAGTCAACCATGATCACGTCATATTCATTCTCACTTTTCGCGATGTGCATGAAGCCATCGTCCACTTGTACGTCAACGCGCTCGTTTTCCAGTTCCCCAGCAATCTCCGGAAGATACTTCTTAGAATACTCGATTACTTTTCCGTCGATTTCAACAAGTACCGCTTTCTTTACGCTTGGGTGCTTTAACACTTCACGGATTACGCCACCGTCTCCGCCACCGACAACTAATACTTTCTCAGGATTAGGGTGAGTGAATAAAGGCACGTGAGCTACCATTTCATGATATACGAACTCGTCTTTTTGGCTTGTCATCACCATTCCATCAAGGAATAGCATGTTACCCCACTCTTCTGTCTCTGCCATTTCAAGATATTGAAAATCCGTTTGCTCTGTATGTAAAGTTTTCTTGATTTTCATCGTGATTCCGAAGTTTTCTGTTTGTTTTTCTGTGTACCAAAGTCCACTCATTGTTTCAACTTCCCTTCCTGTTTTTTGTTGATTTTTCCACAATTTCCGTTCTTCGCTGTAAAAAACATATACCACTAGTTTGAGTTTTCACACGTTCATCTCAGGACAAAATAGATCACTCAGTTAAGCGAAAGCCTGTAATGACGGGCTTTACTCCTATTTATAAAAACGTCCGCAACAGACGTCATTTTTATCCTTCCCTATCATGATAAATACAAACATGAGAAAAAGTATAGTGGAATCTAGCAAAATTTCAAGTGAAATTTTTTCTAAATCTTTGACGTTTAAAAACTCGTAAAACTTTTCATACTGATACTATACGCTAAACATAATATAGGATGTTTACTATTGTCTAAATACAAACCAAGGTCCGTCCCTAAACTTACGGACCTTGGGAGGAGAAGGTGGGGAGAGGTATGGAACTGATGGCACGAATGGAGAAAACAAAAAAGTATGCCAGAGTGGCAGTCGTTGCAGGTTTATTGGTTACGGTCTTGATTCTTGGTGGGCTGATCGGAGTTTTAACATACGCTAAAATCCAGGGACCCCCTCCGCTTGCCGTGCCTCAATCCACTTTGCTCTACGGTGAGGACGGTTCGGTTATAGGGGAAACGAATACAGGAGAGAAACGATATTGGGTGAGCCTGAAAGAAATCTCCCCTGCGCTCATTGAAGCGACCATCTCCATTGAAGACAAAAGCTTCTATCAGCACTATGGCTTCGATATCAAACGTATGGCGGGAGCAGCACTTGCCGACTTGAAAGCCATGGCAAAGGTGCAAGGAGCCAGTACCATTTCCCAGCAGTATGCTCGCAATCTATTTTTATCCCATGACAAGACATGGAAAAGAAAGATTTCAGAAGCCCTCTATACGATTCGGATCGAGATGAACTATTCGAAGAAAGAAATTCTGGAAGGCTATTTAAATACCATCTATTATGGACACGGAGCTTACGGAGTCCAGGCAGCGAGTCAATACTATTTTGGCAAGGATGCCAACCAATTGAGCGTAGCCGAAGCTTCAATGCTTGCCGGCATCCCGAAAGCACCGACGTACTATTCACCCGTCGCCAATATGGAGAATGCCAAGAAGCGCCAGGAACTGATCCTTAAGTCCATGACCGAGGACGGCTTCATTACAAAAGAACAACAGGCAGTTTCAAAGGCAGCTCCGATTACCATAACAGGCGAACATGCACACCAAAAGGCAAAAACGGCTCCGTATTTTCAAGACGTTGTGAAAAGCATTCTGCGCTCTGACTTAGGCATAGAAGAGCGGACTATTGAAATGGGCGGACTGAAGGTATACACCACCCTTCATCCCGACCATCAAAAAGTAGCAGAAAAAGTCGTGAAGGATCAAATCCCTGATGAATCTGATATTCAACTGGGATTTGTATCAATGAACCCTAAAAATGGTTATGTAACAGCGCTTGTCGGTGGAAGAAGCTATGAGGAAAGCCCATTTAATCGTGCGGTTCAGGCCATTCGTCAGCCGGGATCGACGATTAAACCGCTCCTGTACTATTCTGCCCTGGAGCAAGGTTTCACCCCATCAACGACGATGAAAAGTGAGTTAACTTCATTCACATTTGATGATGGCAAAGCGAAATACACACCTCACAACTACAACAATAAATATGCAGGGGATGACATCACCCTTGCTCAGGCCATTGCTCTTTCCGATAATGTGTACGCAGTGAAAACCCACCTTTTCATTGGTCAGGATACCTTAACGAAAACAGCACAAGATACATTTGGATTAACAACAAAGGTAAAAAAGTATCCTTCCTCTGCACTCGGTACTTCAGGGGCAAGAGTCATCGATATGGTCAACGCCTATAATATCTTCGCAAACGGAGGCTATAAGGTAAAACCGGTATTCATTACACGTGTGGAAGACTGGTCCGGTAACGTCATTTACGAAAATAAATCTGAAAAAAAACAGATTTTGGACCCTGATCAGGCGTACGTCATGACACATATGCTGAGTGGTATATTTGATCCAAAGCTCAATGATTACTCCACGGTAACGGGGATCCAGATCCGGAAAGACGCCACCCGTCCCTATGCCGGAAAATCAGGTACCACTAACACAGATAACTGGATGATCGGCTACTCACCTCAGCTCACTGCAGGGGTGTGGACCGGATATGACAAAGAAAAAGAAATCTCCCTGGTCGACGATAAATATTTAGCCAAGAAACTCTGGGTGAATTTCATGGAGGAAGCGCTGAAGGATGAACCCGTTAAAAATTTCAAGCCAACGAAGGGTGTCGTCGGCGTAGCCGTGAACCCCCATAACGGGAAACTAGCCACAGAGGACTGTCCCGTGCAGCGCTTCACGTACTTTGTAAAAGGAACCGAACCTACAGAATACTGTCATGACCACCTGGGTGAAAATGAAGCTCCGAAAGAAAAGGCACCAACGAAAAAAGAAGAAAAGCCTTGGTATGAAAAAGTGAAGGATTGGATTTTTTAACCGAAAAGCGGAAGGGCTTTGCCCAGAGGCGACAAGCATAAGGCGAACCTGCCGAAAAGGCGGGTTTTTGCCTTTTTGGCAAGTTTGACTTATGACCTCGAGCCCCAAGCCCCTGGAGCTGGACATATCGAAAAGCGGAGGCAGGTTGGGCAGTCAGAAAAGTCGGTGGTCACAATTTGGCGCAACAAAGTTCAATAGTGGCACAAGTTATTTCGAAAATGCCGCAAGTTTAGCCGATTGTACCGCAACAAACCTAAAAAGCACCGCAAGTTTGTCCAAAAATGCCGCAACAAACCCACATCGCGCCCCCAAATCAGGCTAAATATCTATAAAAACGAAAAACCACGGGTTTGTGCGAACCCGTGGTTTTTCATGTCCTAGTTTATGTGCAAACTGTGATTTAAGTGTACTTTTTTTCAAGCATAAGGGCAAGATGTGAACGACATATTCAAAAAAATGTCATAGTTTGTTCACAAAAGAAGTTTTTTCTAGGATTTTAAACTTTTAACGCTTCCTTTAATTCATCTTTTGAGCGTTCCCACATACCCTCATCATGATTCTTCAGGAAGTCCGTGAGAATCCCTTTCGACTTGTCGTCCAGTTGATCGAGGACGATTTTACGTTTAATCGATTTATCCATATTATTTACATGCTCCGGCATGGACTTATATCCTCTGCGCTTCTCACGGTTCACGACCATTTCACATGCCGTCACACCTGCATAGTACGGTCCATTTTCCATACGGTCGATGGTCACCCAGATCAACCAGTAAGGTTTACCGCCTGCTGAATCCTCACGATTATTCGTGAATTTAATCCCTTTTTCGATCGGGCTCCTCGCATGCATAGCTCCGATTTCAATCGTCGCTTCCCCTTCTTCGACATCAATCATCACTGGGGAAACATTATCAAGACTTAATGAGCCTACACCATAGCCTCCGTGGCCGTCAGTAGGATCACTTTTGATGATGTTGAACCCGATGTTCTTTTTCTTTTCCATGTATCTTCACTCCTTGTCGTTGACATTCTTAGCTAAAGACTGAAAAAACAGTTGTAAATATCGCACTGAAAGCCTGGTTTGTTGCTGTCATCCCACCTTGTAACAACGGCCAGATCGTATACTCATCAAGCGGTGTAATCACGATGATCAGAAATAATACGACTCCATACTGCTCATACTGAGTCAGTTTTGCCCTGATATGATTCGGAGACAGGTCCTCTATGATCCGGTACCCATCCAGCGGAGGGAACGGCAGCAGATTAAATACAAATAACAACACATTCAGATACACAATCATCTGCAAGAGATCGATGACAAAGGGAGGAACCCCGACTCCACCAGTCACTCCTACAAAAAAATAAAAAAATCCAAATGCAATGAATGCAAGTAAGAAATTACTCAGCGGTCCTGCCACTGAAACTAATACCCCTGCCAAACGGGGATTTTTAAATCGGGATCTCATGACCGGTACAGGACGCGCCCAGCCAAACCCCGCAATTAAAATCAAAATGGTTCCCAGGGGATCCAGATGTTGAATCGGATTTAACGTGAGCCTTCCCTGATCCTTCGCTGTCGTGTCACCAAATTTGTACGCAACAAATGCATGGGCAAACTCATGAACCGTAAAAGCCATGACCAGGGCAATCACCACAAACGGAAGCTCTTCCAACCGAAAGACGGAAATGGACTCAAAAAGAGAGCTAAATGTATCCAAAGTATGTACTCCTTTAAAAAAATGATTTACTTTCTTATTCCATAGTATACAGAAAAATTCCTGCCTTCATGACCACTCTAAAGAACAATTCCAATTTCCCACCATAAGAGACTTGCTCTCACATCCCCTACCCTTTACATTTAAAAGGTGGGCTAAAACGATCATGCCTACCACAGATTGTACCAAATCCAAATGCAAGGAGCGAACCATAATGCCTTATATCACCGTAAAAATGCTCGAAGGCCGATCAGAAGAACAGAAACGCGCCCTCGTCGAAAAAGTAACCGAAGCCGTAAGTGAAACAACCGGGGCACCTGAAGAAAAAATAGTTGTCTTCATTGAAGAAATGACGAAAGGTCACTATGCAGTCGGCGGTAAGAGACTCAGTGATCAATAAGAATTAAGGACAATAAGCCTGCCATCAGACCGATCGCAGGCTCCAATCGTATCCTATACGAAGGAGCACTCATATGAAATTCTTCAAACCCATGTCCCCTAATGAAAAGACCAACTGGAACAAAAGTGCCGTACTGGGATTCTATACATATATGGGTTTACTCCGCGTTAATTATATATCTTCATTGTATTAGGCAGAGGTACCTCTTTTCCTCAGCTCTCATCTTCTTTACCGGACTGATCATCACATTCGGCTATTACTGAAATGTAAAAAAGGGGTAAATTCTCACCTTGATGAATACGATATACCAAACCCATATGGAAAGGATGAAGTGAAATGGACATAAATACCGGTGATTTACTCTACCAATTGTTCATGATGGCTTTCCTGGTAGCCATTGTGGTGTTCGCTTTCATGGTGGCAAAAGGGGTTCGAAATCGAAAGGTCCAGCAGCGGAAATATGATAAACAAATCGAAGAAAAGCTTGATCAGATTATAGAAAAAATGGATCAAACACCTAAATAAAGTGAGGAAAATCGTTACGCTCATGAGTGACGATTTTTTTTGCATTTAAAAGGGGATCACCCATTTCGAGTGATCCCCCCTTTCATATTAAAACGTCCATTACTGGACGATTTTTTTCATCTTTAATCCTTCGATGTATGCAAAGGCTTCGTCGATTTCTTCTTCTGTATATTTCTGCTTGCTCTTTAGTGTGAATACTTTCTCCACGACTTCATCTTTTGGAAGGCTATCAAAATATAAGACTGTCGAAACAAGTTCAAGAAAGCGTGCTGATTGAACGTTCATATCCGTCAGGCAATCTTCTAAACAGGGCATCTCTTTCTCATAAATCTGCAGGAAGTCTTCCCCTTCTTTGGTGACAGTGTACCGATATTGGTAATATCCACCCTTTTTCTCCTTCACCTCGGAGATGAATCCCATATTGCAGAGTTCTTCAACCCTTAGTGTAAGCTCTTCCGAGTATGGTCCATAAAAATGGAACTGAAATTTTTCCTGAAACGGGAATTCAAGCTTCTTCGCGATGAAGATCATCTTCTGAAGCTTTTTTCTTCCCACCACTTCACCCGAGGCTAAGAAGGCACTCATTAGTTTTGCATGATCTTTCAACAATGTACGTCATCTCCTACTCCTAGTATTGCGTTTGTAGATCCCCATTGTGTCGTGTCGTCTATGTTAGTTCTAGAATCGTACGTATTTGTCTTTTTATATTTTTCTTCGTTGATTCGTCATATAGTAAATCCACAGGATAATATAGTTTATGATCGGTTCGGCGTTTTCCGGAAATAGAATCGACGATGTCCGACTGCCTCGATAACTCGCGCAGCTCATCATTCCTCATTAACAGATGAATCGGAAGTCGTTCCTCTTCCTCGCCTGGTCTGTAGAAATCGTATGGAAGGTCTGAAGATGAGTCCACCACTAAATAATAGTCAGGGTCGATCCCCGCTTTTTTAAACAGAACTTCAAGCTCACTGTGCTTCTTATATTCCTTCGCTGGATCAAATTCTACGTACTTAAATAAATTACGGTTCATGAACCGCTCACATAAATCCCGTAAAATCGGATCCTCTTCTTCCTGCCAGATTTGAAAATAATACATAATGACCGCTTCATCCAGCTTTAAATAATCCTCTAGTGAAACCTCTCCTTCAAACAGGGAGTAAAAATGGATCGGGCTTTGCTTAAAGGAATAATACTCTTCATGAAGCTCCTTCGCCCTATGTAGAATCTTCGTTAAAATCACTTCTGCACTCCGGGTGACCGGATGAAAATAAACCTGCCAGTACATCTGATAACGGCTCATAATATAATCTTCCACTGCATGCATTCCGCTCTGTTTAATTACTACTTGGTCCTCACGGGGTCTCATCACACGAAGAATGCGCTCCATATCGAAGTGACCGTAGCTGACTCCTGTAAAATAAGCATCACGCTGCAAATAATCCATTCGGTCCGCATCAATCTGGCTTGAAATCAGACTGACAACCAGCTTGTTCTTATACGTCTTCGCTATCACTTCCGCTACATGCTTCGGAAAATCAGGTCCTACTTTCGCTAGAACTTCATTCACCTCTGTATCCCCTAAGATGATGGCTTGAGTGAAGTGCTCGTGATCCAGGTGAAACACTTTTTCAAAAGAATGGGAAAACGGTCCATGCCCCAGATCGTGTAATAACGCAGCGCAAAGCGACAATAATCGCTCATCCTGATTCCACTCCGGTCTACCTGCGAAGACATCGTCCACGATTCGGCGGATGATCTCATACACGCCAAGAGAATGATTGAACCGGCTATGCTCGGCACCATGAAAGGTCAGGTAAGTGGTTCCCAGCTGCCTGATCCTGCGAAGGCGTTGAAACTCTTTCGTTCCAATCAAATCCCAAATCACGCGATCCCTTACATGAACATACCGATGAACAGGGTCTTTAAATACTTTTTCTTCATGTAATTTCTGCTTGGCATACTCCATCTTCTACCCTCTTCCTAAACTAGCATATTTCTATTATAGCGACTTTTATCCTGGCATTCATCTCGAATTTTGTCGAACAAAATAGGTAATTGGCTTCTGAATGATCCGCGGCAAGCGTTCCGTTTCCTTCAAGAAAATTTCAGCTTTTGGGCACTCTTGACAATAATCTACGCATTCCCTACTTATTCTCTACCCTCTAACTAGTTTCCTTTTCCAAGAAGAACCAAACCTATAATTTTTTGTTCAGCAGAAAAGAAAAAACTCCCTCACTGGAAGTTTTCCTTTATTTCTTTATTTTCTTGATTACTTTTTCCATGAGTTCTTCTTCCGTCAACGCCGCTACAGGACGATTATTCACAAAAGCGAATGTCTTCTTGCGCCCTGGACCACAATAGGATTGACACGCAATATCTATCGGTGCATCCGGGTCAATTTCTTTTAATTTGGGAATCAAGGTCTTCAGATTAACGGCCTGACAATCATCGCAAACACGAAATTCGTTTGCCATTTGTCAACAACCCTTTCTATCTATTTAAATGATTTTTATTCGTCGTAAACATCGATTTATAGAATACAGTTTTCTGCAATGTTTTGCAAGAGAACATCGTTTCCAGATTGTAGGAACCCCCACTTATACAACGAAACTAGCAGACAAAAAATAATTTTAACATATTCGTATAAAAACCTATAAAACTGTCCATCCTTAAACCAACGAATCATTTAAGAAAACTATGGGAGTTGAGATGAAATGATGATGAAAACAAGACAGGATGCCTGGACGGAAGAAAATGATCTATTATTAGCCGAAACGGTCCTACGTCATGTACGGGAAGGCAGCACACAATTAAATGCCTTTGAAGAAGTCGGGGACAAACTGAACCGCACATCTGCCGCATGTGGATTCCGCTGGAACGCAGTCGTGCGTCACCAATACGAGAAAGCTCTTCAACTAGCAAAAAAACAACGAAAACAGCGCCACCGCATCCTCGGAAAAGACCAGGGCGGCAAGAAAAAGCTATTGTATCAGCCACCAACGCCTTCATTCGAAGATTTAGATGCTATGTCTCTATCAATGTCTGAAGCCGAAGAAGAAATGGAATTTGCTGAGTACGAGAACTATGTGCCAGAAACGGAACAGCTGGGGAAAGAATCCGAAGAAGCCCCGAAATTCGAAATGGAAGCAAGCGAGGAACAAGTCTACGTCACACAGCAGGCGCCTGCCGCTAACCATGTGGTAAAGTCTTCAGGATTAAAAGGTGAAGTGACACTGGAAAAAGTCATTGCCTTCCTGCAAAACCTTGCTCAAACTAACATGAATTCCGACTATGTAAAAATTGAGAATCAGAGATTGAAGCAGGAAATCGCTGAAATCAGAAAAGAAAACAGTGAGCTTGAAAAGAAAGTCAAAGCTCTTGAAAACAATTCCGTCACCATGCAGGAAGACTACGAAACACTTATGCAAATCATGAACCGTGCCAGAAAGCTTGTCCTATTCGATGAAGACGATGCCAAAGCGCCACGTTTCAAAATGGATCGTAACGGAAACTTAGAAAAAGTAGCTGAATAATGTTCGTTCCCAACCAGTGCGCCTGTGGGTGTGCTGGTTTTTTCGGTTGGGTTGCCCATTCTTACACAACCAAAAAAGCCAGACCCCAAACCAATCGAAGTCCAGCCTATCCTTCTATCCCAAAAACTTCTCATTCCGATCAACGACTCTCTGATAATACATTTCATACATTCCATACTCTTCCCCTTGAAGAGCACTGCTATAGAACTCACCGCTGAATCCTTTCAACGACTGCAGGAACCTGAGCATCACGTCTTGAATCGACAACTCGACTCCAAGCAGCTCCGATAAAGAAGCCATCACTTCAGGATCAATTACAGGAAATGTGAACTTCGTCGTTCCATCCTTCAATCCGATCTCATAAAAACGCTGAATCAGCTTCGCTCGTCCAGCACCACTTCCATTGACGCAGAGGTACACCTGTACGGCTACTCCATTTCGAATTCTGCGCTGGGAAATACCCGCAAATTTCTGATCATGTATGCTCAAATCATAACTTCCAGGACAGTAGGACTGCGTGATTTCCTTCGCCTCGATCTTCACATCAAAGTCCTTGAACATATCCTCAACAAGCAACCACATGGCATCGTAGCCACGGTTAATATCGATCCCTTTTTCAGAATCGGGGAAAACCAATGATAGATTCAATACTCCTTCATCCAATACAACGGCAAGGCCTCCGGAGTTTCTTACAATATATTGATAGCCTTCTTCTTCCAACACCTTCAAGGCATCAGAAAGAAACGGCAGCTTTGTATCCTGAATGCCCAGTACGACTGTCTGATGGTGAACCCATGAGCGTGCCGTCGGGTCAGACTGAGCCGCTCCAACTGCCGTGCACAACGTATCATCCATGGCAAACGACTGCAGGGCCCCGAACATCGGTCCCAAGCTCGATTGATCAATCACTCTCCATCTGTCTTGACGAAGCAGTGCATATGCTTTTTCCTTATCCATAACGCTTCTCCTTCACTCACAACATGCGAGCTCATTATATCATATATTGGCGGGGTTGCTAAAAAAGGGGTTGGACAAGCCAAGAGGGCCGCTTTTCGTTTGAAGTTGATTGTCTGTTAAAGAATGTGGTTATTTTGATATCCCGATTTATTTGCCTGTTAAAAACTGCGGCTATTTTGACAGGTGAATATCTCGATTTATTTCCCTGTCAAAAAAACAAGTGATATTTAAAAGGCAAACGTAATTCTCTCCTGGTGCCAGGCACCAATTGAGCACACACAAACGAAAAAAAGCCGAACCCCCAAAAGGATCCAGCTTTCTTCACAGCATCTATAAAATTACAGCGCCTGAGCACCCGTAATCAACGCCAGCTTATACACATCTTCTTCGTTACAACCACGTGAAAGATCGTTTACAGGTGCGTTCAGTCCTTGAAGGATCGGGCCAACTGCTTCGAAGTTTCCTAGGCGTTGGGCGATTTTGTATCCGATGTTTCCTGCTTCAAGGCTCGGGAATACGAATACGTTCGCATTACCTTGGATGTCGGCACCCGGTGCTTTTTTCTCTGCAACAGATGGAACGAATGCTGCGTCGAATTGGAATTCACCGTCGACAGTCAGTTCCGGTGCTTTTTCTTTTGCGACCGAAACGGCTTCAACCACTTTTTCCGTTTCCGGTGATTTAGCCGAACCTTTTGTAGAGAAGCTTAGCATTGCTACGCGTGGGTCGATGTCAAACATTTCAGCTGTTTTCGCACTTTCGATAGCGATTTCAGCAAGATCCTGGCTGTCAGGTGAGATGTTGATGGCACAGTCAGCGAATACATACTTCTCTTCTTCACGTACCATGATGAAGACACCGGAAGTTTTGCGGACGCCTTCTTTTGTTTTGATGATTTGAAGAGCCGGACGAACCGTATCAGCTGTCGAGTGAGCTGCTCCACTTACAAGACCGTGAGCTTTGCCCGTGTATACGAGCATTGTTCCGAAATAGTTTCCGTCTAATAGGATTCTTTTCGCATCTTCTTCTGAAGCTTTTCCTTTACGACGCTCTACAAATGCCTTCACAAGCTCGTCCATTCCGGAAAATGATACCGGGTCTACAACGTCACAACCGTCAAGCTTCACACCCAGCTGGTCGGCTTTTGCATTGACTTCATCCACGTTTCCGACTACGATTGGCGTCAATATGCCGTCGCCAGCTAAACGGGAGGCTGCTGTTAGAATACGCTCGTCTGTACCTTCAGGGAAAACGATTTTTAACTCTTTGCCTTTTACTTTATCTGTTAGTGTTGTAAATAAGTTGCTCAATAGAGGGACCTCCTTGATTTATACATATCCAATCTTAGAATACTCTTCTCATATAGGAATTCAAGGAAAAGGAGAAATGATATCGGTTTCACATAAAAAGTCTTTGTTTTCTAATAATTTCTATTTCCTATTACCCTTTCTTCTACAGCCCTAAGCCTATGTAATAATCTACGAAGATAGTGTGTTCCAGATATCCGTTGCCTATCCACTATTTGTGCCATTTTAACGACATTGGGTTTTGTATTCTTACTCTAAGGTCAAACTATGATATAGTAAAGTTGGAAAAAGTACTTTAAGGAGTGATTACGATGGCAGAACCCGCACAAACGTTAGATGGTTGGTATTCCTTGCATGATTTTCGCGCGATGGATTGGACTTCCTGGAAGATGCTTCCGAGTGAAGAAAGATCCTCGGCGATTTCTGAATTCCACCGTTTCTTAGATAAGTTAAACAGCACGCAGGATGCGAAAGAAGGAAGTCACGCTCTTTACACGATCGTTGGTCAAAAAGCAGACTTTATGCTGATGATCCTTCGTCCTACTATGGAAGAATTAAATGAGCTGGAAAATGAATTCAACAAGCTGAAAATTGCTGAATTTACGATTCCGACATACTCTTATGTTTCTGTAGTGGAACTTGGCAATTACATGCCATCTGAGGGCGATCCTTATGATAATCCATATGTACAGGAGCGCATCTACCCGATCCTTCCGAAAGCGAATCATATCTGCTTCTATCCAATGGACAAGCGTCGCCAGGGAAATGATAACTGGTACATGCTGCCGATGGAAGAGCGTCGCGACATGATGAGAAGTCATGGAATGATCGGCCGCCAATACGCAGGAAAAGTTAAACAGATCATCACAGGTTCTGTTGGTTTTGATGATTACGAGTGGGGTGTGACCCTATTTGCTGACGACGTCCTTCAATTCAAAAAGCTTGTATACGAAATGCGTTTTGATGAAGTAAGTGCACGCTACGGCGAATTCGGTACCTTCTATGTAGGTAATCTATTAAAAGAAGAAGCAATTGCGAAATTCCTTCACGTGAACTAAATACAATGATAAACGACAAGTCCTCGCGGCTTGTCGTTTTTTCATGAAAAAAGTTCGTCTTCCTCATTAAAAAAACAAACGAATATATTATTCTCCCCCTACATAGACATGAAATAGTGAGACAGATAGCATCTTCAAAAGTGAGGTGGCTGTTATTCCTTATAACGAGAAGGAAGTGAAACTTCTGGAAGTCCCACAGTTTCTATCAGCCTGCTCAAAGAGATTGTCCGAAAGTATTCTAACTTTATTAAAAGGAGGTATTCGGTTTGGCGAATCAACAATCAAACCCGTATATGCAAGGGTATAATCCATATGGTCAGTATTATGGAGGAGGGCAAGTTCAAGGTCAACAATATTATCCCCAACAGCAAGGTGGTGGAGGTTTCCAAGTACCTCCACCGACGAGTGCTCCAGCCCCTACACAAAATATTCAGGGGATGCTACCTATTGAAGAATCGTATATCGAGAATATTCTTCGTTTGAACAAAGGAAAAGTAGCGACTGTTTACACTACGTTTGAAAACAATACAGAATGGAATGCAAAAATCTTCAAAGGAATCATAGAAGCCGCGGGCCGGGATCATCTTATCCTGAGTGATCCACAAACGGGGACCAGGTACCTCATCCCAATGATTTATTTAGACTACATTACATTTGATGAAGAAATTGAATATGAATATCCGTATGGAGCTGGAGGCTCTATGCAAAGTTATTCCCAGCGATAAAAAAATACCCTGACAGGAGAATATTTTCCTGCCAGGGTTTCTTATTTTTTATAACGTTTTTGCTGCAAAGACAATCAGAAGCACCCATGCTGCCAAGAAACTGACGCCTCCTAGAGGTGTGATTGCTCCAAGCACCTTGATTCCGGATAGGCTCAATACATAAAGGCTTCCTGAGAATAATACCGTTCCGATCAGCATCAGCCAGCCGGACCAGGACAGTAATGAGGTTGGTGTAACATTCCCCATCAGTACCCCGACAATGATGATTCCAATCGCGTGAAACATCTGATAGAGAACTCCGGTATTCCAAATATCAATATACTTCTGTGAGATTTTTCCTTCCAACGCGTGGGCACCGAATGCTCCTAAAGCGACCGATAAAAAGGCGTTGATTGCTCCAATAATAATAAATGTTTTCATGATGGCCCTCCTGTTCCTTCTTTCACTTAGTGACTAAAAGTCGAATAACGAATTTCCATTCGCTCCGTCATCCGTCTCCAGAGGCTCTTCTTTCTGGATGGTGACAGGCTTCTGACTCGGTTGTGACGCTTGTAAATATGGCATCGTTTGTTGGGGTTGAAACGAAGATGCTGCAGTAGCTGCCCCGTGGTTTTCCTCCAACAAAACTTCACATAGAGCCTTTATCGAATACACATGCTCACGGATTTGCTGTGACTTTTCCGCTGATTTTGCTTTTCCGAGTTCATGTTCTATTTTCTTTATTAATGATTGATGTGGGATATTCACAATTGATGACTCCTTCCACAAGTCTTCCCGTTCATGATTTATCTTTTTACATACAGTATGTACTTCCTCTGATGAACCTACATCCCTATCCTAATTCTAAATGAAGGATTTCGCAAATATCTTCTTGTCATCATTTCACTTTAGGCTTGAATTTCATACAGGGACTTCCGGAGGATTGGAAAACCACCAGTGAAGGCATTGCCTTCGTTTTGAACCCGTAGCCTTTACAACCCCGGGGGTGAGCCTGCTCCCAGGTTGTATAGAAATATTGACATTGAAAGCAGTTGATACGCTTCTCATTTTTCATTTGGCATCCCCCTTATACAAAATAACCCCTCCATATACGAGGGGCCATCCATTGTTTCACGTGAAACATCCGGTTATTCGATACACCAGTCAATCTCTTTTATCCCATGGTCCCGTAAAAATCCGTTTGTTTTTGAAAATGGTTTACTTCCAAAGAAACCCCGGTATGCAGATAATGGACTTGGATGAGGAGCCGTCACGATATAGTGATTGGAAGAATCGATGAGCGCCTGTTTCGCCTGAGCGGGTTTCCCCCATAAAATAAATACCATCGGCTTCTCTCGTTCATTCAGGATCGAGATGACATGATCTGTGAATTGTTCCCACCCTTTTCCCTGGTGGGAGTGCGCCTTCCCATCTTGTACGGTTAAGACAGTATTTAACAGCAGGACACCTTGCTCTGCCCATTTTACAAGTGAGCCATGGTCAGGAATCGGACATCCGATATCACCCTGAAGCTCCTTGTACATATTTCGTAATGACGGCGGAATCTTGACTCCTTTTTGGACCGAAAAGCTTAAACCTTCTGCCTGATTCGGTCCATGATATGGATCTTGTCCAAGCAATACAACCTTCACATCTTCGTATGCTGTGTAATGAAAAGCATTGAAGATATCATGCATAGAAGGATAAGTTGTGTTCGTTTCATATTCCCCTTTAAGCCATTCTCTCAAGTTTTGATAGTACTCTGACTGAAGTTCATCTTCCAGAATGTCTGCCCAATCGTTTTGAAAAATCTTTGTCACTGTTAGACATCCTTTCTAGTCCTTAAATTGAATCGTAACGTCATAGCCCAATTGTTCAAAGAAACCCTTCAACGATTTCTCAGCATTTTTCTCCGCGGCTTGAAGCAATCCCTGCTCAACCGCTTCCTGACTGATTTGGTCCTTTGCCACTTCCGCAAGGGCAAACCCTTCATTCCAGTCCACATCATTTCTGAATATCCCTTCCACCGAGAAGGTCTTAATGTTCTCAGTATCAATGGAAGGGTCTTGCAGAATCTCTGCACGCGGCAGGGCTAATTGAATTTCTTTCTTCTCTTCATCAACTACTATATCGCCTTCATCGATCCCCTGTAAATCAACCCCTGCCAGGACGGTTCCGGGTACTACCATCAGAAGCTTCCGTTTTGTCCCGGGTATATCCGTATTGATGTCTTTCCCGAATAATTGATTATCCTCCTGCTCGATCACGGCCTTTACAAACCCTGAAGCCGTCGCCAGGGAATTCATTTCTTGAATTCGTTCGACAAACGCCCCCTTCTCTTCTGTAAAGGTAGATCCGGCTAACCACGAATAGACCCCTATGGATACTCCTCCTATTATTAGGATGAAAAGAAGGATAATCAACAACACTCTATTTTTCCAAAAGGACAGAACGGATGTTGTTAATTTCCAAGCCGGGAAACGTCTACTGCTTCTATTTTCAAACGCCAAAGAGGCACCGGTTTCTCTTTCACTCGCTTTCAAATCTGCTAAAATCGCCTCAATTTCTTGTATTTTCTTGTATTGATTTGTCAAATGCTTCACCTTCCTCTCTTCTATTATAGGAAATAATGTAGAATCTTGGAAACAATTATCCTCTCGAAAATATTTCTATATTATGGAAAGTTTGATTTTTGTACAACCGGGAAAAGAAGGGACAAGACATTAAATTAAAACTGGAGGTAATGATTATGTATAAAATTCAAACAGCTGAAAATGTGGTAGAAGCGAAAAGAGAAATTGAAATGTTTACAAGTGAAGGCTACTCAAAAGATGAAATCTATGTGTTCGCCCATGACAAACATCGATTTGAACATATTACTGAAGCAACCCATACGGAATCCACCGGTATAAAAGAACAAGGAATCATTGAGTCCATGAGTAACCTATTCAACAGCCGCGGAGATGAATTACGTTCGAAAATGAAGTCCGTGGGGATGAACCAGGCAGAAGCAGATGTCTATGAAGAAGAACTCGATAAAGGAAAGCTTGTCATCGTCGCTTCCAAAGAAGCAACAACTAATGATGCGAAACCATTCTAATTTTTACGATCCATCCCATCCAAAAAAGACGTCGAGGATATCATTCCCGGCGTCTTTTTTTGTAACTAGCCATAGTCAAAAGAATTTGTATTTACCTGTCCATTATTATATTCTTTAGTCAGACTTTTACAATTATAACGAGTTACTTTCTTAGGAGGAATGCAACTATGACATTGAAAAAAACCCTTACGATCGCTGGATCCGATACAAGCGGTGGAGCCGGTATCCAAGCTGACCTTAAAACATTCCAGGAGCATGGCGTGTATGGCATGACGGCTCTTACAACGGTTGTTACGATGGATCCGAACAACCATTGGCACCACCAGGTTCATCCATTATCCATTGATACATTGGAAGCACAACTGGAAACGGTTCTTTCTGTTGGAATCGATGCCATGAAAACAGGCATGCTCGGTACAGTCGAGATCATTGAGCTTGCAGCGAAGAAAATCGATGCATTCGGTTTGGATAAAGTCGTCATCGACCCTGTAATGGTATGTAAGGGCGAAGATGAAGTGTTAAACCCTGAAACAACGGATGCCATGAGAGAGCATTTGCTCAAGCGCGCTACCGTAGTGACTCCTAACCTGTTCGAAGCAGGTCAGCTTGCCGGGTCAGGTCCCATCAAGACGATTGATGCAATGAAGGAAGCCGCAAAGAAAATCCACGACCTTGGAGCGAAACATGTTGTCATCAAGGGCGGAAAGCAATTACAACATGACAAAGCTCTTGATTTATTCTATGACGGAAACGAATTCACTCTACTTGAAGAAGAGAAAGTAGCAACGACGTATAACCACGGTGCCGGCTGTACTTTCGCAGCAGCCATCACATCAAACCTTGCAAATGGACAAAACGTGAAAGAAGCTGTACAAAACGCGAAAACCTTTGTTACAGCAGCCATCAAACATGGCTTCAAACTGAACGAATACGTCGGACCTGTCATGCATGGTGCTTATAATCATTTTGAAAAATAATTACCTGCTGGTGCCAGGCACGAAAGAATGATCTCGTGCCTGGCACTTTTTTTGAGGGACGGACCTTTCAAAAAGCACATCCTCCCCCAATCATACTTTTCGCATTCATTCATGAATTTTAGTAAGATAGTACATAATGGTTAAGAGTCTTTTCTGTATTTAAGGAGGAAAAAGAATGGAACCGATTAAGATTGCTGATGTGCAAGGGATCATTACCCAGCTTGCCCGTCAGGACGTTTATATACATTTAGAAACCACCAACGGAGCCTATGCATCTCACTTTAATGAGGGCTTCTTTTCAGCCGGAGCCTATATCCGCAACGCGAAGGTCAACTATGAGCACGGGAAGATCATCGGGGACGGACCTTACCGTGTCGGTTTGAAAATTGAAATCGGCTGGATTTATGCTGAAGGACTGACTCATTATGAATTCGATGAAGAGGGCCGCCTGTTACTTGCAGGACATGGCGCCGACGGGAAACTGGCCGTTGCCCTTGAAATCAGCCCGACACCTTTCAACTAAACCACTAGAATCAATATAAAAGGAGAGGTCAAAATGGAAAAAGAAAGACAAGTACTCGTCATCTTTCCCCACCCCGATGATGAAGCATTTGGTGTATCAGGAACCATTTCCACTCACGTGAATAATAGAACACCCGTCACCTACGCATGCCTCACATTAGGGGAAATGGGAAGAAATTTAGGGAACCCACCCTTTGCAACAAGAGAGTCGCTTCCACTGATTCGTAAAAAAGAATTACAAAAAGCGGCCGATGTGATGGGAATACAGGATTTACGCATGATGGGATACCGGGATAAAACCCTTGAATTTGAAAATGATGAAAAGCTTTCAAACATGGTGACTGAGTTAATTGAAGAATTAAATCCTTCACTCATCATCACCTTCTATCCGGACTACTCCGTTCACCCCGATCACGAAGCAACAGCAAGAGCTGTGGTCCGTGCCGTTCGACGTTTGCCGAAAGCATCAAGACCGAAGCTCCACTGCCTTGCCTTCTCCAAGAATTGTGAGGAAGCGTTAGGACAGCCGGATATCCTTGTTGATATCACACCAGTTAAAGATCAAAAAATTGATGCCATGAAGGCACATATCTCCCAAACAGCATGGATGCTCAAGGATTTAGAAAAAGGCATTCAGCAAAATGACCCTGAAGCATTAAAATGGGTGACTGTTGAGCGATTCTGGAGTTACCAATGGGGAAATGACACAGTAGAATAATGGTTTTAAAAGAGTTTGGGCTTTGCTCAAGCTCTTTTTTAATTATGCGCTTCTAAGGGCTCATTTTGTGAATAGAATAAGTAAAAATGGTTAGTGAGTGATTACTCACTTTACAAATCACTCGGCATACTTTATATTAATAGTGAGTAATCACTTACTAACCTCCGAAAGGTGTGATTCAATTGAATTCCATCATCCAATTGAACGGGCTGTCCAAGTCATTCGGCTCTCAAGAAGTATTGAAAAGTGTTTCTCTCAACATTCAAAAAGGTGATATCTATGGATTATTAGGACCCTCTGGCTCGGGTAAGACGACTTTGATCAAGCTTATGATCGGTCTCGAAACCCCCTCGACAGGGAGTGTAACTTTCAAAGGGAACAAGCTGAAAGCAAATGAGCTGTATCCATCCATCGGATATATGGCACAATCCGATGCCCTTTATGATGAGCTGACCGCAAAAGAAAACCTATCCTTTATGGCTTCCCTCTACGGATTAAAGACAGCTGAAAGGAAAGAACAAATTGAAAAAGTGATGACGACCGTAGATCTGCTTGATCACCTCTATAAGCCTGTCCATCAGTTCTCAGGAGGAATGAAAAGAAGGCTTTCCCTTGCCATTGCTCTTCTGCATGAACCTGAAGTCTTATTTTTAGATGAACCGACTGTCGGGATTGATCCCGTTTTAAGAAAGGAAATATGGGATAGCTTTCACCGTCTTAAGGAAGAAGGCAGAACCCTTGTCATTACAACCCATGTGATGGATGAAGCAGAAAGATGTGACCGGCTGGGCCTCCTGTCGCATGGAGAAATCATTTCAAGCGATACACCGGATGCCATTAAAGAAACGTATGGAGTGACTTCGATTGAAGATGTATTTTTGAAAAATGGGGGTGTTTCCATTGCGGATTAGAGGTTTTGTCATTCGGATTCTTCAACAGCTGCTAAGGGACAAACGAACATTGGCTTTGATGTTTTTAGCTCCGTTATTGATACTCAGCATGCTGTCTCTCGTATTTAACTCGGATGATTACGATGCAAAGGTGGCGATTGTCGATCTGCCACAGCAACTAGAAGCGAAATTCGATACGAAGGATTTTCAATCTTATGCGAGTCCCGATAAGGCCATGAAAGACATTAAAAATGGTGAACTGGATGGCTATATTTCATTCGAGGACCCTACTTCCCCTTCGATTGTCATTGAAGGAAGTGACCCCACAGTCAACGGTACTGTGATGAAAAAAATTCAAACTTTGTTTCCCTCCAACTCTCAAAAACTATCAGATCAGATTGAGTTTGTATACGGAAGCGGGGACATGGAGATGTTTGATTCCTTTGGACCGGTACTTCTGGGCTTTTTCGTCTTCTTCTTTGTCTTTTTGATCAGCGGGGTATCTTTCCTGAGAGAGAGAACGACGGGCACACTTGAGAGGTTGCTTGCTTCCCCGATCAAGATTTGGGAAATGGTTGTTAGCTATGTCCTTGGTTTCGGTATCGTCACCCTCCTGCAAGCATCCTTGATTTCCTGGTATGCCATCTATGTATTGGATATGATGATGGAAGGAAGCTTTTTCAATGTATTGATCATCATTGTTTCATTATCATTCACGGCCCTGACACTTGGAATATTGCTATCGGCTTTTGCCAAGAATGAATTACAGATGATGCAGTTCATTCCGATTGTGGTCGTGCCTCAGATATTCTTTTCAGGATTATTTAATTTAGATGCGATCTCTGAATGGCTGAGCTGGATCGGTCCCATCACCCCTCTATATTATGCTGCGGATGCTTTAAGAGATGTGATGATACGGGGGTTTGCTTTTGAGGATTTGCTCTTTAACTTATCGGTATTGATTGGGTTTTCTCTACTCTTTATCGTTCTCAATGTTGCAGCCCTCAGAAAATACCGTAAAATATAGGTAAGTAATGAACGACAAGTTAGGGGTTTAAAGCATGACTGAAGAAAAGAATATATTTAAACAGCTATTTGATCAGGAAGAAACATTGACTGATAAGCAACAGAAAATCGTGGAGGCAGCCATTGAAATGTTTGCAGAAAAAGGCTACGCTTCCACCTCTACCAGTCAAATCGCAAAAAAAGCCGGCGTCGCAGAAGGAACTATCTTCCGGCATTACAAAACGAAGAAGGACCTGCTTCTTTCGATTGTATCCCCTACGATGGCCAAGCTGATCGCCCCATTTGTGATCCGGGATCTCAATAAAGTGCTCGATGCGAAATATGATCGGTATGAAGATTTCCTGAAAGCGATGATTTTGAATCGGCAGGAATTCTTAAAGGAAAACATGACTGCTTTCAAAATATTAATACAAGAAATCCCTTTCCATCCTGAGCTGAAGGAACAATTCAAAGAGCATATCGCTGAAAAAGTGGTCGAGAAATTCGTGAGGCTCGTCGATCATTATAAAGAAAAGGGACAGATCATCGACCTCCCTTCATACACAGTCGTGCGATTTTCAGCCACCAGTATCTTCGGTTTGCTGCTTGTCCGGTACCTCTTCCTTCCTGAAGCCGATTGGGATGACGAGAAGGAGATCGACATGACGGTGCAGATGATTGTGAATGGGATTGGTAAGGGATAAACGTGTAGAAAGGACTCCAAATGAGAGATTTGGGGTTCTTTTTTTAGGCTGTAAAGGACCATTGGGACTGAAAATGGATCCTGGACGCAGATATTGATTCGTCTTGCTCATGCAATGAGGGATTTATTTTCAATTTCATCCTACTTATTTTCAAATTTCCATTTTTATTTTCAATTCTCCACCATTTATTTTCAAAACCACGAATTTATTTTCAAAACCGACATTCCACTCCGCAGTCACCTGTTTTCCTCCTCCCCGAAACGGGTAAATCCTACTATACAACACAAGGAGGTAAAAAAATGAGTTTCCTTTTCCATGAAAACACATTGAAAGACCAGCATATCCTCATTACTGGTGCCACAGGCGGCATCGGATTTGAAACGGCGAAAGTGGCCGTTCAGGCAGGCGCAAAGGTGACGGTTACAGGAAGAAATGAAGAAAAGCTGAAGCAACTGAAAAACGAATGCCGGGACTCAGACAAGGTCTTCCTATATATAGCGGATCTTACCAACACTGAAGATCGCGAAAAGCTTCTATCGGCAGCAAGAAACCAGCACGGCCCCAGCACAGGTCTCGTGAACTCAGCCGGGATAGGCGGCGGTGATATGGTCGAGAGTCTATCCGAGGAAAACCTGAGAAATATAATGGAGTTAAACTACTTCTCACTGGTTCAACTCTCACAGGCCGTCTATAACCAAATGAAGGATAAGAAAAGTGGTTCCATCGTCAATATCTCTTCCCTGTCAGGTTTAAGAGGGACACATGGGAATAGCGCGTACAGTGCTTCTAAGTTTGCCGTAACCGGATTTACACAAGCCTTTGCACATGAAGCGATTGAAAACAACATACGAGTGAATGCCATTTGCCCGGGTTATGTAGATACCGATATGGGAAGAAGCGCCATAAAATCAAAAGGCGAACGTGAAGGCAGAAGTTACGAGGAGCAATTGGAGATCGCGAAAGACAGTATTCCTTCTGGACGGCTTACCTCACCGACTGAGGTGGCAAATACGATTGTATATCTACTAAGTGATGCCGCTCGGAACATTGTTGGTGAATCAGTGAAAATATCAGGCGGCAGCGTCATGCGCTAATGAGTGGCCACACATGAACAAGCAAGGATTTTTTCATCCTTGCTTGTTTCTTTCAATTATTTGTATCACCTTCGGAAGAATTTCCCTCTTGGATTTTCTTTTTAATCTCCTCAATGTATTTCTTCTTCTCTTTTTCATTAATCAGTTGGTTGCTATTTTTATCTTTAAGATATTTTTGAAGAGCTTTTTCTATCTCTTCGGGGGAAGCATCTTCAGATATCACGCCGGTCTTTTTTAACATCTCTATGATCTTTTCATCGTTGGCAAGAACATCTAACTTATCTGCCGTCTGATTGGAATCAGGTGAAGGCAAATCGGAATTCACTTCAGACGAATCCAGATCTTCCTGAACCGGTTGATCATCTGTTCCTCCACATCCACTAAGTAAAATGGGAACGAGAAAAAATGAGAGTATCCATTTTCCATTCATGTCACCACATCCCTTTCAAAGAGTTTTCATCCTTGGTATTTCATATTAAATAAAACACCATTGATTTCCTTTATTGAAATGACATTGCTAAATATTTGAGGTTTTTATGTTTTTATTTATCGCGGCGTATAGGACAATCTTATGTCCGGGAAGCCTTTAAATAAGGAGGCGATGTATTCATGAATACGTTTGAGGTATTATCTCTGATGCTCAGCTTTGGGATGTTTGTGATCGCTATTCTGAAATATAAAGACAATGATGAGAATAAGAATTCATAAACACGCTCTTTAGCGTGTTATTTTTTTGCGAAAAACACCTCCCTCAGCTCAACGTTAAGGAAGGTATCTCTTTCTTATTCTTCAATTGTCAATGAATTCAAATCCACCTCATACAATTTATCATCATTCTCCCGGGGGATCCCGCGTCCATCTGTGTTATTCGATACAAAGTAAAGGGTGTCACCTTCAACAAGCACGTCTCGAATACGACCAAAGCCTGTCAGCAAGTCTGATACTTTCCCGGTTTCAGGGTCAAATCGCTTTACACTTTGACCGGCGAGAGAGGCAAATACTAAATCTTCTTTCCAAAAGTCCGCTCCTGACGGGGCCCATGATGGTTCTCCAGAGTGAGCGAGAGGCGAAATCAAGGAATCCTCTTTTTCATCCCCGGTAATCTTTGGCCAGCCATAATTGTTGCCCGCTTCGATACGATTCACTTCATCATATCCGTTAGGTCCGTGCTCAGTTTCATAAAGCTCTCCCGCTTTGTTCCATGCCAGCCCCTGAGGATTGCGATGGCCGTAGCTGTATACGTAAGAATCCTGAAATGGATTGTCGTCTGGTATTCCACCATCCAAATTCATCCGAAGAATTTTCCCACCAAGAAAGGAGAGGTCCTGAGCCTTATTCTGTTGAGTCGCATCCCCTGCCGTAATGTAAAGCTTGTTATCCGGACCGATTTCCAACCGTCCACCATGATGGTATTGACCGCTTGGGATTCGGTCCAGCAATACTTTTTCCTCGCTCCATTGATTTTCCGTTCGCTTCAATACTACGACACGGTTGTACGGGTCCCCTGAGTCATCATACGTATAGTAGACATATGCCTGCTGATTTGTTTTAAAATCCGGATGAAGCACAAATCCCAGCAACCCCGCTTCTGGCCGTTTAGATAATGGCTTTGAAAGATTGGTTTTCACAACGGTTTTCTTGCCATCCTTTATTTCAATGATATCCCCTGTCCTTTGGGTGATGTAGAATACATCATCAAGCTTTTGAATCGACCAGGGAATGGAGAGATTCTGTGCGATCACGCTGCTTTCGACTCTCGGTTTACTGACGGATTCGCTTTCTTCCTGTTGTTCATCTGGCTGTCCCATTGAGCAGGCACTAAGTAGCAAGCTAAGACCAATGACGAATAAGAACGAACGACTTCTGATTCGGTTTCCCATTTTTTCAAGCTCCCTTATTCACTTTTTTTACCAGTATGGACAACAGAAGACGTTCTCATGAGTTTGCCGTCTGTTGAAGAACTTCCTGAATCGCTTTTGCGACACCGTCTTCACGGTTTGTTGCCGTGACGAATGGACAGAACTCTTTTACCTGATCCAGGGCATTCCCCATGGCCACTGGTCTTCCCACAACTTTCATCATGGATAGATCGTTAAGGTTATCACCCATTGCCATGGCATGTTGCGCTGAAAGCCCTTTGTCGTTCAGTAGCTTCTGCAGAGCGACTCCTTTTTGTGCCTCAAGGCTATTCACTTCAATGTTTTCTTTACCCGACGAGCTAATGGCAATACCTGTTATTTCATTTAATTTTTCATTAGCTTCTGTTAATTGCTTTTCATCAAAAGAGAAAACAAGAAACTTGTAAACAAGTTGGGAAGCGTCCTCGAATAATACCCCGTAATCTTCAACTAATTTGATATGACCTTTATCAAATCGTTCTTTGGCTGCTTGTCTCACCTGCTCTTCTGATACCTCAGGGTTGGCTGTCGTGAAAATATCGACGATCAACTCGACGCCCATCTCATAATTTTCAGTGTATGTTCCCTGATCTGTGTAGATTTCAAAGTAAATACCGGTTTCGTTTAAGACAGCGGCAATTTTTTTCGCTTGTGCTGATTCAATGCCTGCCTGATAGACGATTTCACCCTTTTTATTTCGAACCTCCGCTCCATTGGCACAAACGATATCACATGAGATACCGGCCTCCTGTATGACATAGCGGGCTTCTTCATATGATCTTCCTGTGGCAACTACGACTTCTATTCCTTGCTGTTGCGCATCCAGGATAGCTTGTTTGTTGGCTTCGCTGATTTCCTGTTTTTCATTCAATAAAGTTCCGTCCATATCTGTTGCGATACATGTAATCATAAGTAGACACCTTCCTAACGTTGAATGTTATTAATTTAGCCATTGTATCATGAAATATTTATCCTCTTGTACTGAAGTCCCTTACTCTTAACAAAATTCATACACACACTCTTATTTTCAGTTAATTCATACAATTGAAAGGGTTTTCAATAATCGTTATAGAAGAATAAAAAGTGTAGGTATTTAATAAGGGGGATTAAAAGATGAAAGCACTTATTTCATTCTCTAATAAGATCATGCAACGCTATCTGCCTGATCCATTTTTATTTGTTGTCATTTTAACACTGGCAGTATTTGGATTTGGTCTTATCTTCACTGAAAGTTCAAGCCTCGAGATGGTTCAGTATTGGGGTAACGGATTCTGGAGCCTGCTTGCCTTTTCCATGCAGATGGTCCTTGTGCTTGTTACGGGGTATGTACTGGCAAGCAGTCCATTGTTTAAACGGTTTCTTGGTTTTCTGGCCTCATTTGCGAAATCACCTAGTTCCGCGATTGTCATTGTTACAGTCGTTTCGATGATTGCCAGCTGGATCAACTGGGGCTTCGGGCTTGTAATCGGGGCATTATTTGCGAAAGAGTTGGCAAAGCGGGTGAAAGGGGTCGATTACCGGTTGCTGATTGCCAGTGCTTATTCTGGATTTGTTGTCTGGCATGCAGGGTTCTCTGGTTCCATTCCGTTATCGATTGCAACAGCCGATCATCCATTCCAAGATATGATCGGTGTCATCTCGACAAGTGAGACGATCTTCGCTACGTTCAATGTCCTGATTGTGTTAGCTCTATTTATTGTTCTTCCGGTCATTAACAGGATGCTGATGCCGTCAAAAGAAGAAACTGTAACCGTAGATCCTGAAATCTTTAATGAAACAGCCGCCACTCTTGAAAAAGAGGCATTAACACCTGCTGAGCGCCTAGAAAACAGTATGATTCTATCAATTATTGTTGCCGTTCTCGGGATTGCTTTCCTATTTTCATATTTTATTCAAAACGGTTTCTCCCTAAATTTAGATATCGTCAACTTTTTATTCTTATTCCTGGGCATTCTCTTTCACGGGACGCCAAAGCGCTTTCTTGCGGCTGTACAGGAAGCGATCAAAGGCGCTAGCGGGATTGTCATTCAATTCCCTTTCTATGCAGGAATCATGGGAATGATGACTGCATCTGGTCTTGCTGTCGTCATGTCTGAGGCTTTTGTATCGATTTCAAATGATGTGACCTTTTACTTCTTCGCCTTCCTCAGCGCCGGGATTGTGAACTTCTTTGTCCCTTCCGGGGGAGGACAGTGGGCCGTCCAAGCTCCTATTATGCTTGATGCCGCTCAAACACTGGATGCTTCTGTGTCTAAGACCGCTATGGCTGTTGCTTGGGGAGACGCCTGGACAAATCTGATCCAGCCGTTCTGGGCATTGCCTGCTTTAGCGATTGCAGGGTTAAAGGCGAAGGATATTATGGGTTACTGCGTAATTATCCTTGTCATTAGTGGAGTCGTCATTTCCCTTGGATTACTATTCTTATAAAAAACTAAAAGTGCCTCAGAGCGTCTCGACTTTGCCTGAGAATCACCAGGGCACTATTGTCTTATGAAAATAAAAATAGGCTGACCTCCCATTTGGAGATCAGCCGTTATGTATGGCGTTTCATTGTTTTTATTCTAGGTCCTATCGAGCAACTTCTCTTCTTTCCAGCTCTCCTTCTAACATCTCAATAAATTCTTCTTCCAATCCTTCTTCCTGTGCTAATTGATAGACATTAGCCAATTGCTCTTCCGTAAGTATCGTTAACGATGTCATCGATTACAACTCCTGACTTACCAAGGTATGAATTTCTTAATACCCTCTTTCATACTACTTAAACCTCATTATAGAAATAGCTAATAATCTTTTTTAGGTAATAATCCCCCGTAACTTCAGACTTTTTTTACTTAAAATGTGAGAAATAAAAATGTTTTTCATCTTATAATTGAAATTTTTAAAAATTTTAGTAAAATAGAGAGGTACCGAAAGATAGCGCTTTCTTTTTTGTATACATTCATTTACTAGATCGATAATTCAATATTTTATGTTTCACTTTCACACCGTTTGGGAAAAACAGCTAGGTAATGCATAATCCCCCTTGTGGGAACTTCTTATGGACAAATTTATATGTATGCATTAAAATGAATAATGTTTCATTTTCCGTTATAACTACATCTGAGGTGAATTTATGAATCGACAACATCGCTTTACATTAACAAGCCATTTACGATTTATCATTCCTTCCCTATTGGGAATTTTTCTTTTTATGGTTCCGATTCCACAGGAAGACGGGATCACGATACCAATTGCCATTCTTTCAGGACTATTACAGGACTGGATTGGAAGCTATGTACCTGCGATCATGACAGGATTAATCATCCTTACCGTATTAGGGACTTTTATCACTAAGTTCGTACGCCCGGCTTTCATTGAAAAATCTCCGTTTTTCACAAGCCTGTTCGATGTAAGACCTGTTTGGGTTTTTGTCAGAGTACTAGGTGCTGTGTTTGCAATCATGACTCTATTTAAATTAGGGCCTGAATGGATCTGGTCAGACGCAACTGGTGGACTTCTATTAAACCCGGATGGACTTCTCACTATTCTATTCTCTGTATTTTTATTTGCCGGACTTTTTCTACCTTTATTATTAAATTTCGGTCTACTTGAATTATTCGGTGCTCTCTTAACGAAAGTGATGCGTCCCGTATTCGGTTTACCCGGGCGTTCTTCCATCGATTGTTTAGCTTCCTGGTTAGGAGACGGAACGATCGGGGTGCTACTGACAAGTAAGCAATATGAAGAAGGATACTATACGAAGAAGGAAGCAGCAATCATTGGTACGACATTCTCTGTTGTATCCATTACCTTCAGTCTAGTCGTCATTTCTGAGGTTGGTCTTGGAAAATACTTCATTCCTTTCTATATAACTGTAGCAATTTCAGGAATTATTGCCGCAATCGTGCTGCCGCGAATCCCGCCATTATCTCGTAAGCCTGACACTTACTATAATGATCAAGAAGGCAAGAACACGATGGAAGTCATTCCAGAAGGCTATAGCCGCGTAGGTTATGGATATGAGCAAGCCCTTGTTCAGGCTAAGAATAACAATAGTACTTCTAAGTTTTTCACTGATGGAATGAAAAATGTGTTGGATATGTGGATGGGGGTTGCGCCCATCGTTATGGCGATCGGAACAACGGCACTGATCGTAGCCGAGAATACAAAGTTCTTCGAATACATCGGTATGCCGCTAATTCCCTTACTGGAGCTTCTTCAAATTCCAGAAGCAGCAGAAGCGTCTCAATCGATCCTTGTCGGTTTTGCCGATATGTTCCTTCCAGCCATCTTTGGATCTGGAATTGAAAGTGAGCTGACACGCTTTGTGATTGCTTGTTTATCTGTAACACAATTGATCTACATGTCTGAAGTCGGGGGACTGTTACTAGGTTCTAAGATCCCAGTTGATTTCAAGGACTTAGTGATCATCTTCTTACAACGTACATTCTTGACTTTACTTGTGATTGTTGCAATTGCTCATATGATTTTTTGATGAAGTAAAACCCAGGTTCGAATTCGAACCTGGGTTTTTATCTTTTCGTAAACTTTTTTCTGAAGGAAGTAATGGTTGATGAGATTCTTCAAGAAGCATGACTATGCAACTTCCTCGTCATTTGAGCATACCACTGCTTACATAATTCAAGGCTGCATCGCAATGAGGCAGCCTTGGATTTCATTTATGTTTCACCGGTAAGGTTACTTCTACTTTTGTTCCCTTGTTCACTTCTGATTCAATGTGTATAGACCCTTTATGGTCTTCAATGATCTTTTGACTGATGGTCAGCCCGAGTCCCATCCCTTTTTCTTTCAAGGTAAAGAATGGCTCGCCGAGTCTCTTTAAACGTTCAGGTGGAATTCCCACCCCTTGATCTTGAATCGTGATGATGATCGTTTCGTTCAGAACATTCCAGTTGACGCGGATTTCTCCTTCATCCATTGATTCGATTGCATTTTTTATAATATTTATAAAGACCTGTACACATTGATTCTTATCTCCAAATACGTGAATGAAGGAGGATGGTACTTGAACACTTAATGTGATCCCTTTGAGGATTGCTTCATGCTCCATTACCTTGATCACATAGTTTAACACTTCATTCATATCAAAGACCTGGTATTCCCTCATTTGAGGTTTTGATAAAATGAGTAACTCTCCTACAATTTGGTTAATTCGATCCATCTCGGAGGACATGACCTGAAGATAGTTTTCGGATACATGCTCATTCTCTTCAAGCAGTTGAATGAAGCCCTTGATGCTCGTAAGGGGATTCCGGATCTCATGGGCGATTCCCGCCGCAAGCTCCCCGACCACAGATAATTTCTCTTTTCTTAATAACATTTCTTCAGCTATTTTCTGCTGAGAAATATCCCTGCCGATGATGACTAATCCCTTTCTTGTCTGATTCGAATGAAATAACGGAACTTTTATGACATCAAAGGTCTTGTATTCACCGTTCGGAAGGTAGAATCCTTCTTCACATCTCGTTACCTTTTCAGCTTTCCACGATTGTTCATCCGAGTCAACACAATAGTCGAAGGCGTCTTTAAAAAAGGGAACCAGATCTCCTAATTCACTATCAGTCTTCCCTACATAATCAATTCGTTCAAGGTTATACAGTTTTCTGCCAAATTGATTGACCTTTAACCAGCGGCCCTGTCCATCCTTAAAGCACACAAAATCAGGCAGGGAGTGGAGAAGGGTGGACAGCTGATTTTCTTCTTCCAGCAATTTTCGATGCTCTGTCAGAAAGGCTTTCCCTGTTATCAATAAGTGTGCCAGGACCGTTACCCCTATAATAGTAACCAGAAGGGCAACGATTACGTTCCATGGCTTGTCAATCAAGAGTAAAAAGATGAACTGTAAGACAAATAGAGCCATGAGGATCATTATTTTGTTGTAAAATGTATGTTTTTTCATATGATTCATTTTCTCTATCATCCAAGTCACCCGTCCCACTCATACTTTTATTCGTTAAAATAAGTTAAATATATATGGACCGATTGAAGTAATATAAAACAATATATATATTCCCATGAAGTAAAAGGCACCTGCAAATGATCCCCAATCAGGGTCCCGTCCTATTTTCCAAATCACCCAAGTGATCACACTAATCAACAATAATAGTGCGTAGCCGCTTCCCGGAAACACCAAATACTCCGGTGCCACTTGGTAAAAATATGCGTTCATTGCATTTCTTGTATAGCTGATCGGCATCAGCATAAAAATGATGATCGATACATATTCAGCCCAGCTGATCCCGTCTTTTTCAAACGCGTTTGGTCTGAATATATACAATAAGATTAATAGAAAGAGTGATGGAAGCACCCAGTAAAAGGATGTCAATACCGTCACCAAGCTGCTGAACATCATGAGAACGCCGTTGTTAAGTGCCTCTTTCACTGATCTTTTCGACCAGTTTGTACTTTCTGAAACGACTTGATCGTTCTGAGATGCCCCGTATAGTTCATATGTACCACCATCATAATTAAACCAAACCAGTGCTTCGTCTGTTAATTGAACGGGTGAATATGTGACATGCTTGGTCGTACTAAGAGGAGAACCCTCCAGAATCCCCTGATTTTGAAAAGGAGCCGCATACAGGCTCATCGCACTGTTATCACCAATACGCTGTCCTTCTGAAGTGAACACCACGGATTCTTTCCCATCAACGTTTACAAACTGTACTCCACCGGCACTCGCCAACTTTTCGCTGGTATCTTTATTGACGAATTCAATCTTACTCCCGGATAAAATCGATGAGCCCATTTCCTGTAATGGAACCTGCACCTTGTATGTACTGTACGAAAGCGTGCCTTGTGTGCGTGATTTCTCATTGTATAGTAAGGTGAGCCGCTCGTCTGTTACTTTAAACGTTAAACCTTCCACCTTTTTATTCGGTGCTGTATTTACTAATAAAAAAGGCTTCTCACTTACTTCACGGTTATCATTCATATAATAGACGTAATCATGAGTATCATCTTGTTTAACTTGAATGATGGCACTTCCATTGTCTCCTGCGTGAATCTCGGAAATTTGAGACGGAAAAGTATAGACTTCCCTGGAAGAATCTTCTTGCACATTATATTCATATAGTTGTTCGTTTCTCCAATAATAGATATGGTTTGCGCTTGCTCCGAGACCCGTAATCTCTTTCGAAAGGATTTGATCCTCATTGTCCCGGGTCGAAACTAAACCTCCATCTTTATAGTAGATGAATTCGTTGCCATCGGTCCAAAATGGATAGCCCCTAGTAATAGTGGTATCAATGACTCTTTCATCTGCTACTTTCATTTCATCATTGATTGTAAAAGCATGAATCTTCCCTTTACTTGAAATGTAAAGCTCCCCATTGTTTTGAAACACCTGTGGTCTCTCTTTTGCTGTGTAGTCTAATGGGAGAGAACGGCTCCAGTTTGGCTGAGGTAATTCCTTCACTAACAACAGCTGGTGAAAGAACAAGGCAGCGATGAATAGAAGCATGATTCCTATAGGTATCCCAAATACTTTCAATTTTTCTCTCATCTGAATCCCCCTTATGTAAAATCCTTAGACTTCTGAATTTTAGCATAATTTATATTGGTTATCACCATTTTTTTCCACAAAAAGGAGCTTGGTTTCATTTATTCATTCTGTTTCAGTATAACATTTCCCTTTCAATTTACTATCAATTATTGTCATATTTTGTCGTATTTTAGAATTTAAAAGAAAGTTTTTACGGGATGGGGATGAGTACCAGTGTGAATAGAATATGGACCGTTCCTTTCGGCTCCAGACACTTGCTTTCCGCGGGGAGGAAGTCGAGCCTCCTCGGGCTTTTGCCCTGCGGGGTCTCGACCTTTCCTCTATTTTATTTCCCGCAGGAGTCAAGTGTCTTCCGCTACAATCCACTCTGTGCTTTTACATTATGACTGCCTAATGATAGACAAACAAAAAATGACCCCTAAGAAACTAATGCTTCTCAGGGATCATTCTGCTTACTTCGTTTTTAATTTTTCTAACATATCAGCGGTCATTTTGGCTAGGTCGTACTCTGCTTTGAAGCCCCATTCGTTCATGGCTGCGCTGGAATCTATGGCGTTCGGCCAGCTTTCGGCAATGGTTTGGCGGACTGGATCTACGCTATAATCCAGCGTAAAGTCCGGTTGGTGAACGCGGATCGCTTTTGCAATATCCTCTGGTGCTACGCTCATGGCAGATACATTGAAGGAATTACGGTGCTCAAGCTTTGAACCGTCCGCTTCCATAAGGTCGATGATCGCATTAAGTGCATCAGGCATATACATCATATCCATATAGGTTCTTTCACCGATGTATGAAGTATACTGGTTATTCTTGATTGCTTCATAGTAAATTTCAACTGCATAATCAGTGGTCCCGCCACCTGGTAATGTTTCATATGAAATCAGACCTGGAAAACGCAGTCCTCTTGTATCCACCCCAAATTTAGTGAAGTAATAATCAGATAGAAGTTCTCCTGACACTTTGTTTACTCCATACATGGTGGTAGGGCGCATGATGGTATCTTGTGGAGTTGAATCCTTTGGCGTGGATGGACCGAAAGCTCCAATTGAACTTGGTGTGAAGAACTGACAATCCAATTCTCTTGCTGCTTCCAGGGCATTTACCAGTCCGCCCATATTTAAATTCCAGGCAAGAAGCGGTTTTGCTTCCGCTGTTGCAGATAATAGAGCTGCCAGGTGAATAATGGTATCCACCTTATTCGTTTTGGCAATATCAAACATTTTCCCGGCATCGGTCACGTCTAATTGCTCAAAAGGGCCATCCGTTACGACCGGGCTGTCTGTTTCCCGGATATCTGTCGCAATGACATTATCAGAACCGTACACAGTACGAAGTTTATTGGTGAGCTCAGAACCGATTTGTCCCAAGGCACCCGTTACTAAAATCTTTTTCATCGTCTTTCCTCCTGCATTTCCCTATGGTGATAGAATGATTTTATTATTCATACAGATAGGGCTGACTTTTTTCAGCCAGACCCTATCACGTTATTTTAAAGAGGGATTAGATAATTCCCATTTCCTTACCGACTTTTTCATATGCTTTAATCGCTTGATCGAGCATTTCCTTGGTATGTGCTGCTGAAGGCATGTTTCTCACACGGCCGGTTCCTCTTGGTACTGTTGGGAACACGATGGATTTGGCATATACACCCTCTTCATATAGGCGTTTACTGAAGTCCTGGGTTGCCTGCTCTTCACCGATGATAACCGGAGTGATAGGCGTCTCACTGTTTCCGATGTCAAAGCCAAGCTTCGTCAACTCTTCTTTCAGATAACGACTGTTTTCCCACATATTATCTTGAAGCTCTGTAGAGTTCATGATCAGGTCAAGTGCTTCTGTACAAGCCGTTACATCTGCCGGAGTCAAGGATGTAGAGAATAGGAATGGACGTGAGCGGACCTTTAACCAGTCGATCAGGTTCTGAGTTCCTGCCACATATCCACCTACTACACCGATTGCTTTCGATAACGTACCCATTTGGAAGTCCACTTTGTCTGAAAGGCCAAAGTGTTTAACTGTACCTGCACCTTTTCCAAGGACACCCGAACCGTGAGCGTCATCTACATACGTCATGATATCAAATTCCTCAGCAATTTCAACGATTTCAGGAAGTTTACATACATCTCCATCCATTGAAAATACTCCGTCGGTGATGATCATGATTTTGTTGTATTGACCTGACTCCTTTACTTCTTTTGCTTTCGCACGAAGATCTTCCATGTCTGAGTGACCAAAACGGATAATCTTAGCTTTCGAAAGACGACAGCCATCAATAATCGATGCGTGGTTCAATTCATCAGAAAGGATGGCGTCGTTCTTGTCCATAACCGCCGAAATCGCAGCCATATTACAGTTGAATCCTGACTGATAAGCAATGGCAGCTTCCGTTCCTTTAAACTTCGCCAGCTTCTCTTCAAGCTTCACATGAAGATCAAGGGTACCATTGATTGTACGGACGGCCCCAGCCCCTACACCATATTCTTTCACCGCTTCAATCGCTACTTTTTTTAAGCGTTCATCCGTTGCGAGTCCAAGATAATTGTTAGAAGAAAGGTTCACAAGTTTCTTATCATTGATCGTAATCACCGGACCGTTTGCACCTTGTAATGGGTCGATCTCATTATATAAACCACGTGATTTTAGGTCTTCAAGATTTTCCTGTAAAAAATGATCTAATGTTTTACTAGTCATATACGTATCCTCCTGTTATGTAAGCGTTTTAAAAACAAATGTCCACTCCAAAAACACACTATTTATCAGTTGATTCTTTATTATTGCTAATGATTATTCTGATTCTTAGTTTAACATGTTTTTTTGTGATGGACAAAAATTTTCTTCAAATTCATCCTGTCATTTAGTGTTCCCCTTATACTAAAAATACTTCAGACTTTTTTACAGCACGATATATGGTCTGTTATCAGGGAGTATCGGAGCCCTCGTTCTTTATTTCTTTTAAAGAAAAAGGATGAACAAATGGCATCTCATTTGTTCATCCTTGTTTTATTTCATGACGTTACGGGTGACCCTATAGTCCAATATCGCCTCGTGGATTCTTCTTAATGCCAAATCGATCCGCTCTTTCGGACAGGCAATGTTCATTCTGACAAAGGTGTGCCCGCTCTGACCAAATTTAAAGCCTTCATCAAATTTCACTTTGGCTTTGTTTAAGAAAAACGTACACAACTCTTCACCTGTCATGCCTAATTCCGTGCAATCCATCCAAATAAGGTGTGTAGCCTGTGGGGTAATGCCTTTCAGCTCTGGAAGGTGTTGTTCTAGATAATTCAGTACATACTGTTTATTCTCTTCAAGAACCATTAATAGCTCATTAAGCCATGGTTCGCCTTCCTCATAAGCCGCAATCGTCCCTTCAATCCCAAACACATTCGGTCTCATCAGGCCATAGCCCGTAAGCTTTTCATTATACTTATCTCTCAGGTCTTTATTCGGTATGAGAAGGATGGAGGTTTGAAGCCCCGCGATATTAAAGGTTTTACTTGGAGCTGCACATAGAATACTGCGCTCTACTAAGCTGTCATCCCCTTTAAACAAAGGAATGTGTTCATATCCTTTGTATACCAGGTCTCCATGCATTTCATCTGAAATGATCCAGAGGTCATGTCGTTTAGCGATCGAACCAATTTTCATTAATTCTTCTTGCGTCCATACCCGTCCAACAGGATTATGAGGACTACAGAGAATAAGAAGTTTCGTTCTGGGATGACGTGCCTTTTCTTCTAAGTCGTCAAAATCAATCGAGTATACTCCATCCTCATAAAGCAACGTATTTTTCATAACCGAGCAACCATGGTTCTCGATCGTACTGTAAAAAGGATAATAAACGGGATCTTGAATGATTACACCGTCTCCAGGCTCCGTTAACACGGACAACAATACATTGATACCCGGAATAATTCCAGGGCTAAAGCTGATCCACTCTTTCTCTATTTCCATCTGGAAGCGCCTCTTCCACCATGAGATGACAGACTCGAAGTATCGATCACTAAATGTCGTATAACCGTATATACCATGCTGAGCCTTGCGATTCATGGCATCGACAATGGCAGGAGACACTTGAAAGTCCATGTCTGCTATGCACATAGGAATTACATCCTCGGCAGGAAACGACCATTTCACAGAGTGAGTGTTTGTTCTCTCGATGCAATCATTCCAATTCATATCCTATTACCCCTCTCACATATATCTGTCCTTACTTTATACTAGATTTACTTAATGGTGAATACCTAATTTAAAAATAGGAATCCCCCTTACCTAATTTAGATGAGTGTCATGTCAGATGCTTAATATATTCACTACTTTTCAACGATTTTCCCTTCTTTTTCTTTTCTATGGATATGCTTCATTCCTTCTCGCTTACTTAGCGGCGCGAGCTTTTCTGATTCGATGAATCGCTGTACCGCTTCCGGGTCCGTTTTTGAATACTCCCGGAGTGCCCAGCCTATTGCCTTCTGAATAAAGAATTCCTTTGATTCATTATGCAATAATATGTATCTGAACAGGCGTCCCTGATCTGTTTTTTCTTTATATTTCAATTGATGCAAAATAGAGATCCGATTCAACCACATATAATCTGAATGAATCCATTTCTCTAAGTATGCGTCATCTTCTTCCGTTTGATAGATTTTCCCTACATGCTTGGGAGCAATATGATCAACCGTATCCCACCAGGATTTATCTGTGATTATTTCTTCCAAAAATGGCAGGTGGTCTTTCGTTAAGTGCCTGGATTGTTTGTCCAGAAGGGAAAGAGCGATATACTGACACTCCCTTTGCGGTTCAGACCAAAGGGAACGAACAATGTTGGGCAATTCTTCAACCTGTGGTTTACCGTGTTCCTTCAGAAAGTCCCTTAGTAAAGCAGTACGTTCAGGGGTCCTAATGCCAAAGAATTGAAATTGGTTTCTCATATATGCTTCCATTGCTTCTCGATTTTCACTATTTTGATGCTTTTTTAATAGAGTGACGATTTGACCTGAATACTCATGCCCCATCTTTTTTCTCCCCTTTTTGATTTTGTTCTTCGCATTCAAAACAACTGCTTTTTCCATCCTCTTTTTGCACACCGTTAAAGAACCCCTCTAAACAATAAAGAGGCTTTTGACAGAGATAACAGTAGTCTACCAGCTCTTTCATTCTTTTACTGTATCCTTCTCACGCAAGTAGTATATATAATCCGTGGACATTCCCTTTTCTCCTAATTGCCAAAGCATCGCTGTTATATTTCCACGATGGTACGTTCCGTGATTCACAATATGATAGAGAATCTCTTCCGTAGTATTTTGACATGCATCCCCTATAGAAGTTTTATACGAAATAGTATTATCACGATATTTCCAATTAGCCATTTCCGTGTGTAAGGTTTGAAAATACGTGAGACACTCTGACACTGATGAAAACGTATCGACCTCTACCAATATTTCCTGTTGCTTAAGTCTTGAAAACCATAGAGCATCTACCTCATACAGATGATATAATGTCCTTTCTACGGAAGGAAACACACTTTGAAGTCCCTTATGAAAAATTTCTTCTGGTAACGATCGTAAATAAGACAGTAGCTTGTTCGTTGCCCATATATGATAATCCAGCTTGTTTTCCATTTAATCCTCTCCTGTCAGCACAAACTCTATTCTTACTTCTTTCTTATGTGGAGAAATACCTCTTTTAAACAAAGGCTCTCTTCGCAAAGATTGTTGTTTTTTAACATAAGATCTGCTTCGGCTTTGTCCATTAGTGTTTGCTAGAGGGTGAGGGGAACTGCTCTCTTTACAAGAGGTCAATTACCGTGGCAGCATTGTTTGATTTAACATGAATTTTTTTACTTCTTTGTAGATTAGTTTGTTTTGGGAACAAACTAATCTACAATAGGGCCTTTTTGTTTGTCTATCTATACTTTGAGGTACTTAGAATGTAGTAGCACAGAGTGGATTGCAGCGGAAGGCACTTGACTCCTGCGGGAGATAGAGGAAAGGTCGAGACCCCGCAGGGCAAAGCCCGAGGAGGCTTGACTTCCTCCCCGCGGAAAGAAAGTGCCTGGAGCGGAAAGGAACGGTCCATGTTTTACACTACCTTTACGAATTGAGCCAAACAAAAAAAGAAACAACCCTTAGCTCGCCAAAGGATTGTCTCTTTTTGTCACTTGTCTCATAAGGAAAAAGTGAAGAAGCTTTTTGCTTTGAGGTAATGAAAATCCGACGATGGAACCGAGTCCCAGTGCGATAATGACCGTACCGATCCCGACAGGACCTCCGAGTAACCAACCAAAGAAGAACACGATAATCTCCATCCCATTCCGTACCCACTGAACTTTCCAGCCCGTTTTTTCAACTACGAGCAGCATCAGGCTGTCACGGGGTCCTGCCCCCAGGTCAGCAGACACATATAGTCCGATACCGTACCCGATTACCACAATCCCAATAGCAAATACAATCGACTGTGCCAATAGCGATTGAGGATCAGGAAGTACGTAATTAAATAAATCTATGAAAATACCAATTAACAACATATTTATAAAAGCGCCGACTTTAGGAAATGACTTCGTTCCAATCCCCGTCACGAACAAGATGACAAAGCCCGCAATAATGGACCATGTACCAATCGTCAGTCCGAGCTGCTTGAAGAGCCCATAATGAAACACATCCCAAGGTCCGATTCCCAGGTCCTTCCCTTTGATCGTCAAGCTTATGCCAAACGCAAGTACAAGGAGGCCTGTAAAGAAGAATGACCAACGTAAAACTAATTCTCTATTCATGAAAATCCCTTCCTACACCATAGTCATTTCATTTATTACCCGGATAACTGTATCACAGAATAATAAACAAAAAAATTTCACAAAGCCTATGGGGTTGGTGGGGTTTAATGAAAAAATAGACGGTCTACTCTTCAACCAACTCAATGATTTCCCCGTCAGGTCCAAAGAAAAAGACCGCTTTCCAGCCTTTTTCAAGAATAATGGGGCCCTCAACAGGTACTAACCCTTTCTCCATTAATAGACCAATCTCCGTTTCCAGATCGATGACTGCCAAGGCTAAATGAAGAAATGTCCGCTTCGGGCCGTTATCCTCCCCAGGCTCTTCGATGAGCTCCAATCGACAATCGTTCTTTTTCATAAACAGGATTTTCTCACTACCCCATTCGAAATACGTTTCCTCTTCAAACCCAAAATAAAATTGATAGAATTCCTTCGATAACACTAAACTCTTTACATTCATCCCAATATGATGAAGTCTCATATCCATTCCCCTTACAAAATTACATTCATGTCGCCAAATTCATGCCATTTATAGTTTTTTAATAGAGCCGTTTGATAGGCGTTCAATAACTTTTTTTCCGAGATAAAAGCCTTTAAGAGATCCAGATGGCTCGCTTCCGGTTCATGCAGCCCCGTAATGAGACCATCTACGAGTTGAAGAGGGGTATCCCCTGATATATATAAGTTTGTTACGCCTTCAGAAGGCTTTAGCTGTCCATTTTGTGTCATGATGGTTTCAAGGGCACGAACGACAGTAGTGCCCACTGCAATGACCCGTTTCCCACTATTCTTTGCCTTGAGGATTTTGTCCACTGTCCCTGAACCTACATGGTATTCTTCAGGATGATTTTTTGGTGTCGGCCAGCGGTCATCCCCGTAATAGCTCAAGCCTGCGTGAAGCTGTATGAACACGATTTCAATTCCTTTCTGCTTCAAGGACTGTATCAACTTCCAAGAAAAGGCCCTTCCGGCAGAAGTCATTTCCACAGACCCGGGGACTGATCCATATACAGTCTGGTAACAATCAAGTGGCCAGGGAGAATCAATATATTCATAACGGATAGGCTCTCCGTTTCTGTAAATAAAATCAAAAAGCTCAACACCACTCTTGTTAAATTTCAATTGCACCAGTGGTTTTTCACTTCCTTCACCCACCATGTTGGCCCGGACTTCCTCTGAAAAACAAATAGGTTCTCCCGCTTGATAGAAGTCTCCTATGATAAGCGCATCCCAGCAGTTATCATCTATTTTTCTGGATAAACGAACTTCGAGATGCCTGTTTCCTTGCTTCCCTTTAAGTGATGCAGGAATGGTCCTGCTATTGTTTAAAACAAGTACGTCCCCTTTATATAAAAACTCGGGTAACTGTTTGAATTGGGTATGATCACATTTTCCGGTCTCCCGGTTCAACATCATTAACTTTACTTCGTCTCTCTCAAATCCTTGTAACTCAATGGGTGTTGATGCGTTTAAATGGGACGGGATATCAAAGGTCTTAGCCAGTTCATTCATTCTCCCCGCCTCGATTCCACTTAAATTCTTGAGCTTCAAATCGATTCCCATTCTCGTTTTCTGAAGCGTCGGAAGCCAGATATAAAAAGACGTCAAGGTGATTACAAGGGTCGGCAAGCGGATAATCACATTCCGGGACTGCCTTTTCGTGCATTTCCGTATCCATTTCCCCTGGATCGACCATATTCACCCGTATCCCTGTATCACTTAGCTCGTCGGCCCACGTTTGAGTTAATCCTTCGACGGCAAATTTTGAAATTCCGTATGCTCCCCACTCAGCAAATCCTGTTTTACCCGCTTCTGACGTTAAGTTAATGATTGAACCCTTTCCCCGGCTGATCATTCCAGGAAGGACTCTTTTCGTTACTAAAAATGGGTTTAACGTATTGATTCTTAGCACATCAAGGAATTCTTCTTCAGGATAATCAGCCAGAAGGCGAGGACCCGGACCAAAAACGGATGCATTGTTAAAAAGAACATCTACTCCACCTAACACTTCCTCCGTTACAGAAACAAAACGGTCTACATCCCGGGAATGAGAAACATCGGCTTTCAAAGCTACCACTTCTCCCCCTAACTTCTTCAATTCTTTCTCAACCTCCAGAAGGGGTCCACCCGATCGTGCACAAATCGCAAGCTTCGCCCCTTCCTTGGCACATTGTACGGCAAGTGCCCTTCCCAACCCTTTTGAGGCACCTGTGATCATGACTACTTTATTTTTCAACATCTTTATTTCCCCTTTCCTAACTCTTGTTACTCACAGTTTATGAAAAATCCCCCTTCGACAAATCATCTAAATGGGGTTGGGAGATATAGAAAATTAGAAGTAGCATCTTATCAGTCTTTTGATGTAGTTTTACAAAAACACGAACATTAACACTAGAATTTTTCTTTATATTCGTGTTATAATTAAATTGAAAATAAATATAGCAGTGACTGGCGAAAATGTGGAATCAACCACAAGGGAGCTGCAAATCTTACAAAACATGAGCCATTAGCCGTTCGCCTGGGCAGAAGGCAAGGGGATACCCTTGTCTTCTTTTACTATAATCAGGAGGGATTGCAGTGGAACCACTAGTATTAGACGGGAAACTTGTTGCATCTGAGGTAAAGGAAAGCCTAAAGTCGAGAGTTGCTGTATTAAAGGAGAATGGTATTACCCCATGTCTTGCTACGGTACTTGTTGGAGATGACCCATCTTCTGCTACGTATGTGAAAATGAAGGGCAATGCTTGCGCGAAGATCGGGATGGAATCAAGAAGGATTCATCTTCCAAAGGAAACGACAACGAATGAACTGTTGGATGTGATCCAGGAGCTTAATCAAGATTCTTCCGTTCATGGAATTCTCTTGCAGCATCCTGTTCCTCATCATATTGATGAACGTGCTGCCTTTGAAGCAATCTCCATTGAAAAAGACGTTGATGGAGTCACAAGCCTTGGATTCGGTCAAAATTCATTAGGGTTTGGTGAATATCCATCCTGCACACCTGCTGCAATCATGAGCATCATCGATTACTACGGTGTGTCTCTTGAAGGAAAACATGCTGTCGTTGTAGGAAGAAGCCCGATTCTAGGAAAGCCTGTGTCCATGATGCTGTTGAATCGAAACGCAACGGTGACGACATGTCATTCGTATACAGAGAACCTGCCTGACATTCTCTCTACTGCAGATATCGTGGTGGCAGCAGTCGGTAAAGCTAACTTCATTCAAGGAGACTGGGTAAAAGAAGGTGCTGTTGTTCTTGATGCCGGATATAACAAAGGGAACGTTGGAGATATAGACTATGAAGCATGCTATGAAAAAGCGAGCGCGATTACTCCAGTTCCTGGCGGAGTTGGCCCCGTCACCATTTCCATGCTGTTAAAACAGACCGTTGATTCTGCTGAGAAATATGGTTCTGTTCTTGAACATTCATAATAAATATCCTTTAAGAGACTGACCCATTATGGGAGCCAGTCTCTTTTTTTCCTATTTCGGACTTATTATTTCTTCATTTCAGGAAAGAATGGTAAGGAATAGAAAGATAAAGGAGCGTACATATGGACACACAACACCAAAATGCTTTTTCCAAAACACCGGAACCCTATTGGAGGGAAACGACTAAACTCCCCCTATTTAAAAAGCTTGATAAAAACATCAAGGTGGACGTAACCGTTGTTGGCGGCGGGATAGCAGGCATCACCACTGCCTATCTGTTAGCTAAAGGCGGGAAGAAAGTAGCTCTCATTGAGGCTAATCACTTATTGAACGGAACAACGGGGCATACAACGGCTAAGATTTCTGCTCAACATGGATTGATTTATGATGAGCTCATCCAGCATTTTGGAGAAGAGTTTGCAAAGAAATATTATCTGTCTCAGACGAAAGCTCTTCAGTTTATAAAAGACACGATTTCCAGTGAAAATATAGATTGTCATTTTTCAGAAGAGGACTCGTATGTTTACGCGACTACTGATCAATACGCTACAAAAATCGAGAAGGAGAACGAGGCGTATCAGAAGTTAGAAATCAAAGGAGAACTTGTCAAAAAGCTTCCCATTGATTTATCCATTAAAAACGCAGTCGTGATGAAAGATCAAGCACAGTTTCACCCTTTAAAATACCTTAAAGCCTTGATTGATTCTTATACGGGACTTGGCGGTCAAATATTTGAAGGAACTGCGGCTAAAACCATTAACGAAGGGGACTCCACTCAAGTTGTGACGGCAGACGGATATCATCTGGATAGTGAGCATGTTGTCATCTGCTCACACTTCCCATTTTATGATGGTATGGGTCTTTATTTCACAAAAATGCATGCCGAACGCTCGTACATCCTTGGAGTAAAAGCGAAAAAGGATTATCCTGGCGGCATGTACTTGAGTGCAGAAGATCCTACCCGTTCCCTCCGTTCTCAAGAGGATGAAACTGGAGAGAATCTCGTCCTAATCGGAGGGGATAATCATAAAACAGGACAAGGAAAGGATACGATGGATCATTATAAAGCACTCAAAGTTTTTGGTGAAGAAGTGCTTGGAATTGAAGAAATTCGTTATAGATGGTCAGCACAAGATCTTATCACGTTAGACAAAATTCCTTATATCGGTAAATTAACGGAAAAGCATCCTTCCATTTTCGTAGGCACAGGCTTTAAAAAATGGGGAATGACGTCAGGTACTCTGGCAGGGCAAATTCTATCTGAACAAATTTTAGGAAATCACCATATTTATGCTGACGTATATACTCCTTCCCGTTTTGTCGCAGATCCAAGCATCAAACATTTCTTCAAAGAGAACCTAAATGTAGCAGGGCAACTCATTAAAGGAAAACTGCAAATACCAACTAAAAAACCGCAGGAACTCCAAAAAGGGGAAGCCGATGTCGTGAACCTGAATGGACGACGCTGTGGAGGGTACCGGGATGATTCAGGAAAGCTGCACGTCGTAGACACCACCTGTACCCATCTCGGCTGTGAAACCGAATGGAACCACGGAGATCACACATGGGACTGCCCTTGTCACGGATCCCGCTTCTCCATTGAAGGAGAAGTGATTGAAGGTCCTGCAAAGAAACCTCTTACAAGGTTTGAAGTGACCGATTGAGGGACGGGCCTTACGATTATTGTCGAATATAGCCCGGGAAATAAAACGAATCCTAAAAGTATTTTGACATATTTTGTCGCAATACACCGAAGAATATTTCCTCGATTATGTCTCAAACTATAAATGCTTGAGTTACTATTTTGGGAGGGATTTTGAATGGGACGCACTAAAAAAGGTAACCGTAATGCTCAAAGTAATAATAATGCTAAACAAAATCGAACAAGTTCTGAATTAGTGGAGTTTACAACCGGGCAAGCGAATACAAAGAAAAACCGACCACAAGACTAGTAACGACTAGCTGCTTGAATGAAGAATAACCGGCAGTAACGCTGCGTCAGGTTATTCTTTTCTTATTTCTCCTGATCCGTTCATCTTTCCGTAGAGGAATCTCACTACCAACCTCGAATACGTTATAGAGAAATTGATTAGGAGGAAAATATGATGCAAGAACAAATGCTATTTCAACAAATGGAATTCATCCGACTTCGCACACTGGCTGCTCTCGATGCGACAACGGAACAACAGGCGGATGAAGTGCCTCCTGGATTCAGAAATTCAATCCGATGGAATTTAGGACATATTCTACAGTCTCAGGAAAACCTGTTATTCTCCTTTGTAGGGGAAAACAACCGTAAAACACTTCCGCCTGAATACGGGAAGCTATTTGGCTTCAATACGAGCCCTGACACCTGGAATACGCTCACACCTCCTACACTGAATGAACTTCGTGAGAAATTGGAGGCACAACCACAAAGGATGAAAGAAGCATTTTCCGGTCGTTTGGACGAAACAGGAGAGAAGCCGTTTGTTCTTGGTGAACATACTACGTTTACCACTTTAGGTGAAGTTCTTTCCTTCGCTAACTGGCATGAGGGCTTGCACCAGGGAACCATTACATCCATTAAGCGAGTGCAGGGAATCGAGAATTTTGGGAAAAGGTTGAAGGTAAGATAGTAAGATAAAAAAGACATGGTGGCTCTTGTGCTACCATGTCTTTTAACTGCCTTTAAACAAAATTAAAAAATCACCATACCCTTCTTCTTCTAATTTCCCTTTAGGAATAAATCGTAAAGAAGCAGAATTGATACAATAACGGAGTCCTTTTGGACCAGGTCCATCAGTGAATACATGCCCGAGATGGGAGTCGGCTTCCCTGCTTCTTATTTCTACCCGGGTCGAACGATGCGATAAGTCATATTGTTCTTTGACGCTTGCATCCATGACGGGCTTTGTAAAGCTGGGCCAGCCGCACCCACTATCATACTGATCTTTAGAAGTGAATAAAGGTTCACCCGAAACGATATCAACGTATAAACCTTCTTCAGTGTTATCCCAATACTCATTTTCGTAAGGTGGCTCTGTTCCATTTTCCTGGGTAACGAAGTATTGCATTTCTGTGAGCTGTTCCTTTAAATGGGATCGATCTTTTGCCCAATACTTTTTCAAAAAATCTTCTCGCCCGGATCCACGCTTATATAAAGCATATCGGAAGGCATGTTCCTTATAGAAATCCTGATGATAATCTTCAGCAGGATAAAACTCGCTTGCAGGGAGAATCTTCGTCACCACAGGTTTTGTGAAAATACCACTCTGCTGCAATTTTCGTTTTGAATCTTCAGCAAGCTTTTTTTGATTATCGTTATGATAAAAAATAGCTGTACGATAGGAGTCACCCCGGTCTTTAAACTGTCCCCCTGAATCAGTCGGATCAATTTGCTTCCAGTATAAATCCAGCAGTTTCTCATAAGGGTACTGAATAGGATCAAACGTGATCTGTACCGCTTCAAAGTGTCCTGTTTCCCCAGAGGTCACTTCTTTATATGTTGGATTTGCGGATGTACCTCCTGTATAGCCGGATACAATTCGTTTAATTCCTTCCTGTTCATCAAAGGGCTCGACCATACACCAAAAACAGCCACCAGCAAACGTTGCTAGTTCCATTTCTTCACCTCTTTCGTTTCACGTGAAACACGCTTCGTTTATAGATCTTTCTCCAAAATTCATCCTTCAAAATATAGATGATAGTGATTCTGACACCCGGGGTTAAAGGAGGCTCGACAATGAGGACATACCGATTGACAATTCATATATTGTAAAATGGTTAACTCGTTTTTACATTCTCCACAAAGAACCGCTTTCGTATTCCACTCGTTCTTTGACCAAATAATAGGGTCATGATCTGCGAGATCGTCATGACATTTATAACAAGGATAATAGGTGTTACAACACTTAAATTTAATTGCTATGATATCTTTTTGGGTTCGGTAATGTTTGCATTTCGTTTTAGAGTCTACTTCTACGCCATATACCTCAATCAACTTTTCAGTCATGTTCATCCCCCTTCATGCAGTAAAATTCGATAAATATAGTCGATTTCCCTACATAAATCTTAAACTAGTTATCTATTACCTATATATTCTAGTCTATTGACCTATCTGTACTATACAATGAATAGTAAGAGAAAGGGAGGGGAAGATTCTTGAAATTGATCGTGTTTGGAGCTGCAAACCGAACAAGAAAAGAAGTAGTGAAGCATATTCTAATGGAGGATCATGAAGTCATTGCATTTGGACTGATACAGCCAAATATAAAGGGACTGATTTCTCCTACGATACGCTATTCGTAAGAAAAACAGTCCCTTTTCATTAATTCATATGCTCTAGAATCCCATTTAAATCCTTATATTCAAAATGAGGTCTTACCCCTAATTCATCCATCACTTTATCCTGACGATTGATCCAAGCCGTATAGAATCCAAAGTTCGTCGCCCCTGCAATGTCCCATGGGTTAGAAGACATAAACAGTACTTCTTCTCTTCTGACCCCAAGCTTTTCAAGAACAAGCTGGTAAGACATCGGGGTCGGTTTAAACTGCTTCACTTCATCAACTGTCAAAACCTCATCCAGTAAATGCCCAAAGGAAGATTGCTCAACGAGAGGAGAAAGCATATCCAGTGAACCATTGGAAAAGATGGCTTTTTGATAAGGTTTCAGTTCTTTCAATACACTCCCTACTTCTTCGTAGTGGTCTAATTCCAAGTAAGCCTCCAGCAATTCCTTCTCTTTTCCTTCGGTAAGATCAACTCCTGCTTGCTTAGCCGCATAATGGAGAGCATCCTTCGTTATTGTAAAAAAAGTCGTATACGTCCCCATTAATTGACGTAAAAAACTATACTCCAACTGCTTCTGACGCCAAACCTGGCTGATTTCCTCCCCTTTATCTGGAAAGAGTTCATTACACTTTTCAATGACGGAATGAACATCAAAAAGTGTTCCATACGCATCGAACACAAAAGCCTTTATATTAAGATTTGACATACGTATCCTCCTCTTTCATTCTTCTTATATAATAGACCATTTTAGATTAATTAAACTTTTTCACACCAAAGCGAATTCATTTCACATTCACGCTTTTTATGATATATTACTTCGAGTATCTAAATATCTAATGGAGGTGGTCACAATGAATGCAGAACCACATGCACAGGCATCTCCTTCCTATACAAAGACGATTCTGTTCTTGAGCTTAACCGTCTGGCTCGTAGTCATGAATACCACCATGTTTAATGTAGCACTCCCCAATGTCTTAAAGGATTTCTCTTTAGCCCCTTCTGAAGGAGCCTGGATCGTATCGGGATATTCCATCGTACTCGCCATTTGTACCATCACGTATACACGCCTCGCAGACTATATACCGATCAGGAGGCTGCTTACCTTAGGCATCTCCATTTTCGGGCTGGCATCGTTCATAGGCTTCTTTGCCCATACCTTTACCTGGCTATTGCTCTCCCGTATATTCCAAGCGGCAGGTGCTGCAGCCATCCCCGGTCTATCCATGGTGTTCGCCGGACGTTTTGTCCCGATGGCAAGACGTGGTCGGGCATTAGCTATGATTGCCTCAGCTTCTTCACTGGGCTTTGGATTAGGGCCCGTCGTAGGTGGTGTGATTACCGATTATTTAAGTTGGAACTATTTATTTCTAATCACGTTATGTGTCCTTGGAATGATACCTGTACTATACCGCTTCCTGCCGGATGAGACGACCAGGAAAGGGTACTTTGATGTATGGGGTGGCCTTTTAACCGGAATCGGAATTACGTTCTTTCTGCTGTTTATTTCAACTTTCCACTGGTATTATTTCGCAGGTGCCGTTGTATTCTTTGGAGGATTGTGGATTCGGATCCATAAGATCGAACTACCTTTTATTCAACCCAGTTTGATACGGGACAAAGGATACCGTCAGATTTTATATATGAGTTTCCTGGGTTTCGCCACTCACTTTGCGATTCTAATCGTCATGCCTTTGATGCTTCAGCATGTATTTGGTAAAAACCCGACAGCAGTCGGATTCATTATCTTTCCGGGTGCGATGCTGTCGGCAGTGGCGGCTATTTATGTCGGAAGATTGATTGATCGTTATGGAAATATGAAAGTGATGTTCCTTGCACATATTCTCCTGATCATTTCAACCGGCATCTTTTATATCTTATCACCCCAAAGTGAATACATGATAATGCTGGCTTATATGTTTACAAGCTTTGGCTTCTCAAGCCTTTCGTCAAGCTCGACCAACGAAGTATCCCGTGTCATGAGTAAGGAGCTTATTGCTTCAGGAATCGGCATGAAACAGCTTACCCACTTCGTAGGCAGTGCGTCTGGTTCTGTTCTGGGAGGAATCATTGTCGAGATGGGAGGAGTAGATTTCCCGGTCCGTTCCTTTCAGAATACATTCCTTGTTCTGATCGGATTAATGACTCTATCACTTATTCTATTATTCTTGTACCGCAAGAGAATCAACCATCAATAAGATCTGGTCCAGGCATTATTTCTGCCTGGATCTTATTTTTTGTAAAAGGCTCTTTTCGTAAAAATTGTTGCTTATTGTAGAGGGAGAAAGTAATAGTTGATTTCCGCTACAGGATGCTCGCTTTCCGCGGGGCTGGCGGTGAGCCTCCTCGGCTGCGCCTCCGGGGTCTCACCTGTCCAGCTATTCCCGCAGGAGTCGAGCATCCTGCAGCGAGAATCAACTTTCTGAGCATGAATCCTTAATGGAAAACAATTAAAACAAGAATTTTAGCAAACAATCTATTTAAGGTAAGTAAAGATTGATTTACCTTTTAAGAAAGAAGAATTTTTTTCTTGCACACCTTGAAGCTCTGTCAAGAAAGTTCTGTTAAAGATGGTGAGGGGAACTGCGACTCCGGCGGATTTTGGGCGTGCCGAGACCCCGTTCGGCTAAGCTGAGGAGGCTCGGCCGAACGCTGCTGCAAGCGGAGCAGTTCCCCTCACCATTCAGCATAAACTGGTTGACAGGGCCCTCGCAGATTCTATATTAGAAAACAACAATCTTTGCGAAAAGAGCCTTGTAAAAAAATAGTGCTCATCTTAGCCATCATGGATTCCTCCGCTACCATTAAGGGTATAGTAAGAAAAAACAGCAGAACAGGGGAATTCAATTGAAAGCAAAGAAAAAGTGGTATAAGAAGAAAAGCTGGTGGATCGGGGGTGTCATCATATTGATCCTTTCAGTCGTCATGATTTACCACCGGGTAAAGCCGTTACCTCCGGGGATATCCTACGTTGGCAACACCTATACCATACCGGAGAAGGATGTTGAGTTCATATACGACCTTACATACCAGAAAGACGGGAAAGAGCACTATGACCATTCGATCTTTAATGAAGTCTATCAAACGATAGAAGAAGCAGAAGATTTTCTTATTCTGGACTTATTTTTAGTGAATGGTTACACAAAAGGGGATCGTGCTTACCCTAAAATCAGTGAAAAATTAACGAAAACGATTCAACAACAGATGAAAAAGAAGCCTGATCTGAAGGTGGTCTTCATCAGTGACGTGGTCAACACCACCTATGGATCACACACCGCTAATCAATTGGAGCCTTTAGAAGACCTTGGGGCTGAAGTCGTTTATACCGATTTAAACCGCCTCAGGGATCCTAACATCTTATACTCAGGGGTGTGGAGGACCGCTCTAGGCTGGTTCGGTCAGGATGGCTATGGTTGGCTACCTAACCCTATGGCTTCATCTGCACCCAAGGTAACCATGAGATCGTATTTGAAACTATTAAATGTAAAGGCAAATCACAGAAAAGTCGTCATTACAGAGAAAGAGGGACTAATTCTTTCCGCCAACCCCCATGACGCCAGCGGTTTCCACTCTAATATAGGATTCAAAGTCAAAGGGGACATTCTTAAGGACATGGTGAAAGCCGAAAAGGCAGTGGCTGCATTTTCAGGAGGGAACATCGAAGCATTTCCTACCAAGGAAGACTTAGATCAGTCTATTAAAAAGCTTTCTTCTACAGAAACTTCCGTCAAAGCACAAATCCTTACAGAAAAGAAGGTTCAAACAAGTGTCGTAAATGCTATGAATAAAGTAAAAAAAGGGGATGAAGTATGGATCGGGATGTTCTATCTTGCAGATCGGGACATTATCGATGCCATAGGGGATGCTGCTGATCGGGAAGTAGAAGTACGATTAGTACTTGACCCTAATCAGAATGCCTTCGGTCAAGAAAAGATAGGGTTACCCAACCTGCCAATCGCATCAGAGCTGCACAACTTAGACAATGACCATATTACGATTCGCTGGTACAACACCAATAAGGAACAATACCATACTAAGTTCATTTATATAAAAGGGGCAAAAGAGAGTACGGTCATCGGAGGATCCAGTAATTACACATCGAGAAATTTAGATGATTATAACTTAGAAGAAAACATAAAGATTGTAGCACCAACTGATAGCAAAACCATGTCAAATATTGATCAGTATTTTAACCGTATATGGAACAACGAAGATGGCACCTACACCGTTAATTATGAGAAATATCAGGATAAACTACCTGCCTTTAAATATGTCATGTATATCTTGCAAAAAATTTTCCAAGTGACGACCTATTAGGTTTAAATTTCACAATAAAAGGGAATTAAATCAGTAACAACACATCACAAAAAACATTACATGGAGGTTAGAAAAATGGGTATTATTTTGTACTTAATCGTAGGTGGAATAATCGGTTGGTTAGCTGGTCTTATATTAGGCAAAAACGTTCCTGGTGGAATCATCGGAAACATCATCGCAGGTATTATCGGTGCATGGATCGGCGGCGAACTCTTAGGAAGCTTCGGACCATCACTTGCAGGAATCGCTATCATTCCAGCCTTACTCGGAGCTATCATCTTTGTATTCCTGTTAAGCTTACTGCTAAGAGGAATGAGAAAGACTACTCATTAAAAACAATAAAGAGGCTGGGACAAAAATTTTTTATCCTAAGTCAAACCCGAACAAACCTGCTTCTTAGTGTGCAGATTTGTTTGGGTTTATTATTTATTTTCGAATCATTTGATTTTAGCTGTTTCCAGCGGTTGATTGGAGTGCAAGACGAAGACTCCTGCGGGAAGAGTAGCTTATGTGAGACCCCGCAGGCTTGCCGAGGAGGCTCACGGGCTACCCGCGGAAAGCGTAGTCTTGCACGGAAATCATTAGCGGTATGAAGAACCTACACTTCTATTGTTCGTCTTTTTATCGTGGTTTTTTAGTTTTGTCCCAGCCTCTTTTCATTTGCCCTTAAAGATATAAAAAAACAGCCAATATTGGCTGCCCTCTTAATACGTCATAGATTTCTTATGTCTTCTTTTATTCCGATACTTCTTATAGAACGGGTAAATAATAGGTCCCCATTTGATCAGTCTTCCAATTAAACGTTTCATGCAGGTAACCTCCTTTGTATAGTAATCTATACCCGATTATGTAGAAAGAAAACATATGCTAGAATAAAGCCAAGACGAATGACGAGGTGTTTCACATGCATATAACAGAAGAATTAGCTTATCCAATCATCTCAAAATTAAAAACCATCGTTAGTACTAATATTAATATCATGAACGAGTCCGGCGTCATTGTTGCCAGCACTGATTCTTCACGTATGAATCAGGTACATGAAGGAGCTCTGTATGTCCTCAAACAAAAAAGACCATTAATCATTTCTGAGCACGATTTAGGTAAGTATCATGGTTCCAAGGAAGGCATCAATCTCCCTATTGAGTTCCTGGGAGAAATGATCGGCGTCGTTGGGGTTACAGGTTCTCCACAAGAATTAGATCAGTTTGTGAAAATCGTGAAAATCACCGTTGAAGTTATGCTTCAACAGGTTCATTTCCACAATCAATTGCAGCATCAAAAAACATTAATGGATAATTGGTTATTAGATTTGGTGCATCCTCATTATTTTGATGAAAGAAAAAATGAAGCATTTGCTCATCACTACTTACATCTTGAAACCAGCCAAAACGTCCAAATTTTGTTGGTTCAGTTTGACGACTTATTGGCTCACTCTACAACCAACCTTCCTTTACCAATGGTCAAAGAAGAGCTATTAAGGAGAATGAAGCTTCAATTACCAAAGGTGCACTTTCAATCCTTCATTACCGACTCCCACTGCGTCATAGGAATCCCTTCAAGTATTTGCCCCACTGAGGATGAGGCGATAATTCTGGCAAAGCGTTTGCAACACCATTTACAGGAAAAGCATGTCAAGGTGAAAACGGCTGTAGGCAATGTATATTCAGGAGTTAGCGGGTACAGAAAATCTTATTTGGAAGCACACAACTCCCTAGAATTACAGGAACGCTTTCCGCAGTTCACCGACTATATTCATATCCAGGAATGGGGGATCATGGATTTCATCAAGCAAATCCCCATTGATGTACGTAAGGAATTTATGAACCGTTATTATGAACGAATCCTTCAATTGAGTACTACCTTGCGACATACACTACAACGATTGTTCGATTGCCAATTAAACATGAAAGAAACGGCGAACTCATTACATATTCACCGAAACACCCTCCTGTACAGGCTTGAAAGTGTCGAGGAACTGACAGGTTTAAACCCACGGCAATTTGATGACGCCATATTACTTCGGTTTATCCTAATTATCCAGGAGATGAATAAAGAGTTGTAAAATATGATTGTGCACATGCACAATCTTTTTTCATTTTTTGGAGAATTGTTTAGATGAATCCACATTGTAACCGCTTACTTAAATTGGTTAAATGAAAGAATAGATTATATTTTCTGAAAAAAGGTGCCGCTATGAATATTCTTATTGCCCCCGATTCATTTAAAGGAAGTTTAAGCTCACTCGAGGTTGGAACTATTATGGAAAAAGCCTTTCTTGATGAATCTTCGAGCTTTAAAACGAACGTCATCCCCATGGCCGATGGTGGCGAAGGAACGCTTGAGACCTTAATTTACGCAACGGGAGGAAAAAAAGTAAAAACGATTGCAACCGGTCCCTTAGGAGAAAAAGTTCCCACAGAGTACGGTGTGTTAGGGGATCAAAAAACAGCCGTTATTGAAATAGCTTCCATTGCAGGGTTACCAATGGTGCCGATTAAAAAACGCAATCCCTACCACACAACGTCGTATGGCATTGGGGAAGTCATTGCATCAGCCATAGAGAAAGGCCATCGAAGCTTCATTATTGCTCTTGGCGGGAGCTCAACGAATGATGGAGGATTCGGTATGCTTCAATCTCTCGGGGTTACCTTCTATGACGAAGAAGGTAATTCAGTCGGGTCCTTCGGAAAGGATCTGGAGATTATTTCTAAAGTGGATTGGAGTACCCTTCATCCCCTTGTAAAAGACTGTACCTTTCACATTGCTTCAGATGTTGAGAACCCTTTATGCGGAGAAACAGGAGCCTCTTCTGTATTTGGTCCCCAAAAAGGAGCCACTAAGAAACAGGTGAAGGCGCTTGATCACCAGCTATTTCACTTCAGTCAATTACTTCAAGATGAAAAAGGAATCAATTTCCGGGACGCAAAGGGTGCCGGAGCAGCAGGAGGACTTGGCTTTGCCTTTCTACATTTAAATGGAAAAATCGAATCCGGAGCAAAGCTTGTTGCTGAAGCGTCCAATCTTTCAACTGCCATTCGGGAGGCTGATTGGATTCTCACCGGTGAAGGACAAAGTGATCATCAAACATTGTTTGGTAAACTCCCCTCCTATATTGCAACCATTGCAAAACAGCACCATACTCCAGTATCACTAATCGCAGGGAGCTTAGGAGAAGGGTATCAAAATCTATATGGAGTGTTTTCCAGCTGTCATTCCATTTCCATTGGCCCAATGGCTCTACAAGAGAGCATCAATCGGGCTGAAGAACTGCTTTACCATGAAACAAGGAACATCGCACGAATTTTACACGTAACAAAGGGAGAAAGATAAAGGGGGAAATCTTATGTCAGGAATCTGGTTATTTACGGTCATTGTATTAGGGGTAGGATTTATCATTTTCACAACGGCAAAATTGAAGCTTCAGCCTTTTCTATCGTTATTGTTTGCCGCGTTCTTGGTTGGTATATTTGCAGGCTTACCACTGAATACCGTCGTAGAAGCAGTCAATGGTGGGTTTGGAGGGTTAATGGGGTATATTGGTATCGTCATCGTTGCCGGTACCATTATCGGGACGATTCTAGAGAAATCAGGTGCCGCTCTCAGAATGGCAGAAGTGGTTCTGCGTTTAGTGGGAGAAAAGAGACCTCAACTGGCCATGTCCCTAATCGGTGCCATTGTGAGTATCCCTGTCTTCTGCGACTCCGGATACGTCATTCTCTCAAGCTTAAAAAAAGCCTTGGCAAAGCGTGCAAAAGTAGCCTTAGCTTCCATGTCTGTTGCACTGGCAACAGGGTTATATGCCACCCATACTCTGGTACCGCCCACTCCAGGTCCTATTGCCGCAGCTGGAAACATCGGTGCCAGCGACTACTTAGGAACCATTATTTTAATCGGGTTGATTGTAGCCATTCCTACGATTCTAGCAGGTTATCTTTGGGCCATTAAGGTCGCAAGTAAAATTGAAATCGAAGGTGAAGAAGAACTGGATCTGGATTATGATGAGATTGTCAAATCCTTTGGGGAACTTCCTTCAACGTTCAAATCCTTTGCTCCGATTGTACTTCCCATCCTATTGATTGGTGCAGGATCAGTCGTCAGCTTCTTTCAATGGAAAGGCGGAGCAGCGGATGTTCTCTTATTCATCGGTTCCCCTGTTGTTGCTTTGCTTATAGGTGTCCTGTCTGCGTTTGCCCTCATGCCGAAATGGAATGAAGAAACCCTGAATGGCTGGGTAACTCAAGGTATGAAAGACGCAACCAATATTCTATTAATCACAGGCGCAGGAGGAGCATTCGGTTCCGTTATCAAGGCGACTCCCGTTGCTGAATTGATTCAAGGAATCGCCGACGGGGGATTACTTTCCGGTGCACTGGTCTTGCTCATTCCATTTATTGTTGCAGCTCTATTAAAATCGGCTCAGGGATCTTCTACCGCTGCACTTGTCATTACTTCATCCCTGATAGCTCCATTACTTCCACAAATGGGGATTGATGGAGCCGTGCCTCTTGCTTTAGTCGTTATGGCCATTGGTGCAGGGGCTATGACAGTCAGTCATGTCAATGACAGTTATTTCTGGGTTGTAACCCAATTCAGCGGAATGAAAGTCACAGATGCTTATAAGGCGCAAACTGCAGCTACGCTGGTTCAGGGTTTAACGGCTCTTGTATTCACTTTATTGCTATGGGTCATCCTTGTGTAACTAGGTCAATCACATCTACTCCATTCCAATTTATTGGAATGGAGATTTTTGTCGAAAAAAGTCAGTTCCTCCCCGGGAAATAATTATTTCTATCATTACAAATCGAAAAAAGCAACTGAACTAGAGCTCAGTTGCTTTTTAGACTTATATTATTTACTACTCTTCGATTCTGCAATCTTCCCCAAGAAAAAACCGTCAACCTCGCTTATTTTCCCACGCCACATGATTTTCCCTTTGGAAGGGGTTGGCTTACTGTCGCCACAGTACACCTTGGTGTTCTTCAAATGAATGAAATGGGATTCAGCGCTCTGGTTTTCATCTACTGACTCGCCGGCCTTGGCCAGCTCCTCACTCAGCTTTTGGGCCACTTCACTGCCATCCTCAAAGGTTTCACTTAATGAGTGGAAGTATTCCTTTGCAGAAACGAGAGTACCTGTTATGACGGCTCCTTTGACGTTTAACGTGATGTCTAATGAAAAGTCATGCTTGTTTGATGCTTGTACAAAAAATTCTAAGATGCTATCCTTCCCTGTACCTGATTCTAAACTCATTTTCACATCTCCTTTTTACGTTAAGCTACTGTATCATCTTCGGTAGAGAGTGTTGTATCTTCTTCTTGATCTTCGTCTTTATCATCATCTTTTTTAGCAGATTTTTTACTTTTAGCGCTTGTCTTGCGGGTAGAACGCTTCTTACCCTTTGAACCTGACTTACCGTTTGATTTCTTCTTGCTTGAAACTTCTTCCTCATCGTCGCTATCATCGTCTTCTTCGTTTTCATCTTCATTAGTGTCTTCGTCTTCTTCATCGTCATCTTCTTCATCTGTCGCTTCTTCTTTAGACTTTTTAGAAGCTTTCTTTCTAGAAGTGGTTTCTTCTTCATCCTCGTCTTCCTCGTCATCACTTCCATCTTCACGAGTCGCGGCAATTTGATTCATTTTCTCTTCTAATTGCTGCAAGCGGTTCTGAAGTTCCTCATTTTCTTGTTTAAGGGCGTCATAGTCCTGGTTCGACTCTTCTTCAGAACTGTTCGTTTCAGCTGAATTTACGGCCGTCTCCGTGTCTTCAGATACTTCCTCATCTTTATCACGCTTAAACAGGTTGGTTGTTGATGATTTTAATGACACAGCAGCTTTTCTGGATCTTTCTTTTGCTGCTTTCCCGAAGTCCAGGCTTTTGCTTTTAATTTTCTCTTGATCGATTCGATCTAAAAGTTTTTTTCCATTTTCAGGTGTTGCCAGATATCCTACAGTTGCTCCCAACAGACTTCCAGCTACGGTTCTCTTAATAGGGCCGCTTCTTCTTGTTTTGTACTCGTTTGTTGAATTCTTTTCTTGTCCTTGATTCTCAACTGTCGTGTTTTGCGTATTTTTTTCTGCCATCGGTAAAACCTCCAATTAGTTTGTTTCCGCCTGGTTCAGACGGTTCGTATCCAGTTTCTTCTCAAGTGATTCCAATCGTTCCTGTAATTTCTTATTTTCCTCTTCAAGTACTTTCGTGTTGTTATCTGCGGCTTTGGAACTTAAATAGGGGTCATTTTCCCACCAGTCCATGCCTATTTCTTTTGCTTTATCTACGGAAGCAACGATTAAGCGGATTTTAATCGTAAGCAGCTCGACATCGGCAATTCCCACCGTAATATCTCCTGCTACGACCACACCTTTATCTAATATCTTTTCTAATACATCCACTATTGTGTTGGATTGTACCGGATGCTCCATTCCCATCATGTAACCTCCTTAATCGGCCTTACATTAAGCTCCCTAAAGGACCAAGGTCTATATTCAAGTCTTCTGCATCAAGACCAAATACCTCTTTTAACTCTTCCATTTTTTCTTCGAGATTCATAAGGGCAATGCCCAGATTCTCCACTTGTTCATCCGTTAAAGTACCGCCTTCAACACGCCGCATTGCATGTCTTTCGACAATTTGCCTTAATAGTTCTACAACGGTCAATACAAGTTGCGCTAAGCCTTGTTCTGCTTTTTCCGGGTCGAAATTAATTCGCCCATTTGTCCCGCTGGCCTGTGGCATGAATCAATCCCTCCCTTTCTTTATCGAATTGATCGGACGTTACCGTTTTACGCGTTCCTTGCTTGTGTTGAACCAATGTCTCAACTGAGGAAATCAGCACTCTCAAATCCAGATACACGAGATCGACACCTGCAATGGATATAATCAAATCTCCCTTTATCGCCACACCTTTATCGAGAATGACATCTAATATATCTATAAGTGCAATATCTTTGTTCTCTATCGATTCTCTTACTGTCATATTTCTCATTCCTTATTTTGTAATTAAGAAAAACTAGAAAAATGATAAGGTGGCCAAGGTCCGGATGCTTCAATTTTCCAACCTGCGTGTCCCAGTTCTTCTTCGTATTGCTTAATTTCCTCTACAAATTCATCAACATTGGATACTGGAAGGAGAAACACACTATTCCAAGCCATATGTTCTTGTCTGCCTGTTACATCCTTACTCCAATTTTTTTTGATATTTCCATGGAGGGAATGTTCCTTCAGTTTTTCATGAACCTCTTCACAGCGTCGATTCTTTTCGTTTTCAAGTTCCCGATCAATCAGCTGATCGATTTTTTTCTTTTCAAAGAACTGCCTGCCCTTTGGTAATTCACTGATTTCTTTTCTTTTGGCTTCGATAGACGGGTTACTCTCGCTTACCTGCTTCTTCAGCAGCTTATCGTCACAGTAGATTTTGACGTTCCACTCTTCATTGCCATCCAGCTGTGTAAAGGTCGTTTCCAGCTTGTTTCGACTGCCTTCAATCGTGGACTTAAGGCTATCCTCGTTCTTGTACAATGTACAGAACTTCAGGGGAATGATGGTATACATCTTTGAAACCATCAGTACGGTTTCGTGATGATGAAACGCCTTTTCCTGAAGCCAGTCCATGTCGTTATCAACTTTGTCCTTAATGGTTTCTTCTGAGTATTCATTCGGTGGCAGATCACAGACAATTGCTGTCACTTCGCCGATTTCAATCGTATATAGTTCACCTTCTCCATCGAATCCTTTCATGGAGGGTAGTGCTTTTTCATTTGCTTCTTTTGTTGGGATTAAGCCGTATAAATAAAGTAAATCGCTCATCTGATCACCCTTATTTCTTTTTCGTTAGTTCTTCCCATTGCTCCATTTCCATCTGTTTCGCAATTTCATATCGTGCTAGTAACTCATCTTCTTTTTCCTGGAATGCTTCCTCAGGAATTTCACCTAATTCATACATCATTTGAAGCTGAATCAACTTTTGTTGAATGGTAGGAAGGTCGTATAATTCTTTGTCTGCTTCTTCTTTAATCTTTTCGCCGACTTTAATGACTAAATTAATTGGTGCACTCACCAATTTATGAATCATTAGCCTTCCTCAACCTTCAAGCGTATATTGACAAAATTGTAAGCCGGCCATGGGCCAGTGTAGTTAAATTCGACCTTATCCTTCCACTTTTCATGGGCTTCGTTCACCTTTTGATCGAAGACTTCTTCCTGGTCCCGATCAATTAAGAATGAAGCGTTGAGAAGCATTTTCTCACTTGAAGGGTCATTTGCCTTTGCTGATACGGCTGTTTCCTCAAGGGGGACATAGACTTCCTGCTTCACCTCATTTTGAAGGGAAGTAAATAGCTTCTGAGCCATTCCTCCAAGCTGAATGCGGTCATAATACGCGGCAGATTCAGATTTCCCTTTAACGGCTGATGCCATTTTTTCTACTTGCGGGTTTTCTTTAACCATCGCTTCCAGCCATTCCTTTTTACCGATAACCTTTAAGCCCAGCTCGATTTTCCCTTTAATTGCCGGGAAAAGGGTTTCGAACTGAGGATAAAGGTTTTCTAGAAGAGCATGCACATCGGCTCTTGATATAAAGACATTCCCGAAGCTGATTGGGATGACCGTATCTTTTTGATCCATCACCCGTGATACGGCACCTTGGTGCATGAGTAAATTCTGCTTCTTAGGATGATAGATTTTCATCGGTACTTCTGCTGCTACCATAGCGGCGTCCTTATATCTGATCGTGAACGTCTCGCGTTCCTCGCCTTCAACCTCAATGGAACCAAATTGATCTTCTTCATCTGTTTGAATGGCACAAAATATATAAATTCCCATTTCTTCCTGGCTCATCATGAAACTCTCCTTTATTCCTCAGATATCTTCATACGTTTGCATGCATCTATAATCAATTGTTCTGCTATTTCTTGTGGGTTTTCTCCGTCGATACATCGACTTACACTGTGTGCTACTATATCAATACATAGACGTTGAAAGTCTGAATCCTTACCGTCTATGGGGATGTCTGATTCAATAGCGAGCCTCGCGATCATTAAGGAAGCACGCAAGCTCGGTCCGTTCATTTGGTTGGTACATTGATCACGTAATGTAGAGAGAAGTGTTGTAATCGCTCTTGCTTCACTCATAACCAAGTTTGCTTTTTCCGATACAATCATTGCCTCTTGTTCTGCTCCCTTGTAATCTACGCTAATGGTAATTAACCGATCCAGGAGAGCATCCTGTGTTTGATAAACCCCTGCATATTCTGCAGGATTACTAGTAAATATGATTGCAAATTCAGGGTGTACACGAATAAAAGGTTCCGTTAGCTTTGATCCATATAAAGGAATGATTCCTTCTTCTAAAATGGATAGAAAAATATTATTCGTTGTCGGCTGTGATCTTGTAAATTCATCGTATACAAGGGTATAGCCATTCTTTACTGCTTCCAGTAAACGTCCATCTCTCCATGTCTCGGTGACACTTTCATCCTTTTTGTAAACAGATCGAACATATTGATCGACCACTTTTTTACTCGTATAACCTGTGAAATCACCGATTAAGTCTTTATTATTCAGTTCATGATTTCCGTTCATGAGCATCACCGGTCTTTTTCTCTTCTTTGCTAGTGCGAGTGCAAGAGACGTTTTTCCGGCTCCGGAAGGACCTGTAAAATGTACAGGATATCCAGCTTTAAGGTATTGCAATGAGCGCGAAAGCAATTCTTTCGTTTCATCGTCTTGTATTAATGCCCTGCTATCCTTTTTGATCCGTTTTGTTAAGACCGTCACTTACAATTCCCTCCTACTCGCTCATCCACTACATTTCCTGTCCGATGGCACTTCTGTAACGGATATCCCGTCGTTTAAATGATGTGACTTCCTTTTCTTTATTAAGAAGAACATCATATGTTCCCAGCATTTCGTCTTTAGCATATTTCTTCATATATTCTTTTTCTTCAATTACCTCAACTTGAAGCTTCCATCCTTCGTCTTCTGTCAATTCCACGGACGTAATCTTATGGACTGGAGCTACATGTTCATTGAAGAAATCCGTCACATTATTCATGATTTCTTTGATTACCATAGTTGCCTCCTACTGTAGATGAAGGGGGAGGGTGCCAATAATGGCCCCCTTCAAACACATATTCTTTTGCTGTCACTCCATTTAAATGCTGAACTGGGAGCTTCTTTCATTCTGCTGTGTAGCAAGACCGTTTTCTTCGACATCATCTCGTAGTAGGCCCACTGCTTCTGCATAACGCAACCATGTATCTACGCTGGCAATGACGACCCTTGCTTCCACCGTTAAAATTTCAATTCCAACGACAGATACTCTTGCAAATGCATCTATGACAATACCTTTGTCAAGAATTCGGTCAATTACTTCTGCTAAACTTGAACTATTATTACTTTTTTGAATAGCCAATTGTTATTCTCCTTCCGGTGCTTATGAACAGATAGTCTTAATGTCTTTTGATGATTTAATATTTTCTGAACTTTTTATTTCAGTAGAACTTTTTATGTTAAAGGAGCTCTTGATGTCACTTGCTCCTTTAATATTTCCTGCGCCACTAATTTTTGTTTGTTTACCATTTGATGAAGAGATTTTCTTTTGAAATTCTTCTCCTGCTTCTTTGGCATTTCCTAACTTTTCTCGAACGGAAAGCAGGACATCCTGTACTTTTTCCTTTGCTTCTTCAGCTTTGGTATGAACATTATCCGCATTTTTCTCTTTTGCCTTCTCTAACTTCTCTGATGCTTCGCCTGCTTTTGATTGAATACCGCCTTCAACACTGTTCACAAATGTTTCTTTCGCTTTCTCTTTTATCGTATCTTTCACTTTCTCTTTTACGGGCTCTGGAGCGTGATCGTATGCTTTTTTAGCCATCTTGCCAACTGCTTTTTTCATCAGCTTACTCATGTAATGCCCCCTTTAGGGATTTGAGAGGCTGAATCATTATTTCTTGGATTCCACCAAGCTGTTAAGCATCTCTTCGATTCGTTCTAGACGTTCATTCAAATTCTTGTTTTCCTCTTTGATTTCTTCTAATTCCTCTGATTGATTGGAAGAATTCTCGCTGCTATCTGCCTTTGCATCAGTGTTTTCCGATGCCTCTTCTTTTTTCTTCTTTGGTGCAAGCAAGCCGCCTTCCAGCTTGCTCATATAACCGGTAGCCGATTGTCTCAAGGTAATAATGGCTTGCTCTGTCAGGAATTCCTGTGCTGATCTTCGCAGCTCTTTACTTGCAACTTTCATCACTTCTGATTTCCCTAAACTGTCCACTACTTTCTTACCTGTACCTGGATTTGAAAGTAATCCGATACCAGCTCCGACTACTCCACCGATAATCGCATAATTCATGGATTGCCTGTTTTCAGCATTTTGCTCTTCGGTTTCTTCAGTGCTTTTCGCTTCATCTACTTGTTGACTGCTTTTTGTTTCTGCCATATTCATCCTCTTTTCTACCAAAATAGTAAAACTATATTTAAATTACTTGTTTAAATACTAAACGCTGTTCCTCTTTCATTTTCCTGTTTCGCTAAACCTTCTTCTTGAACTTCGTCTCTTAAGAGCCCAACTGCCTCTGCATATCGTAACCATGTATCTACACTTGCAATGACGACCCGCGCTTCAATTGTAAGAATTTCTATTCCCACTAAGGAAACTCTGGCAAAAGCATCAATGACTATTCCTTTATCCAGGATTCTATCAATTACTTCTGCGAGACTTGAGCTATCGTTACTTTTTTGAATACTCATCGAATCTCTCCTCTTAATTGGTGTAGCCAATGACTAGGTGCAAGTTTTATTCGGTTTAATCGGTGTTTACCTCGATTTCCACCTAGGCTAAACCAGGAGGTGGAAATTATTTGAAGTGAACTGCCATTTTTTATACATGTTTCAGTGCGTTTTTTTCACCTTGTAACATTTCTCTCCTATAGTTATCTGGCTTGTAAGGTTTTCTGAAGAAAAAATAATTCAAATAAGACAAATTGATTACAGTTTCAAAAGCTGAAATCGGGTTGAATTTAAGGGAAGAGTGTGATTTTTATCGAGGGAAGGGAGTAAATAATTCTCATGAAAGACCTTTTTTTAAAAAAAAGAACCAGAAGCATCACGCTTTTCAGCTTTGCTTCTGGTTCTTTTCCTATTTATTCATTTGAGAAAGAAAATCGCCTAAGAGATCTTCCATCGTTTCTTCTTTTGGTTCTTCTTCAATGGTTTCCTGGGGCTTCATGGCACTGTCCCAGTCAAAGTTGTCCAATTCTTCGTCAGTAGAGTAAGAACGCTCATCCATTACATCTTCTTCCGGTGTATCATCCATCACTTGATCAAGAGACCACTCTCCTGATGAATCGTGACTTGCTGCAGATTCTTCCTGAAGATAGAGCGCTTCATCGATATCCAACGAATTGCTGCTTAAGGAAGCTAGAAGAGAGGCTGTACGAACCGGGTTTGAAAGCAGTTGGTACACGATACTCCCCAACAGCGCTTCTGAGTGTTCATGCTTCAACCAGTCACGCTGGGATTTATCCAATCCCTTCGGAAGGGGAATCGTAATGGCTTCTCTCTGCTTGGAAATCGTATCATTTACTCCACTTAATACTAGCTCTGCAATTTTGCTGGAGAAATTTCGTTTTTCCGTTTCCTTTAGCTTTTGTAAATGCTTTAATACATGATCAGGTGTATCAGAAGGAATTCGAAACGTAATCGGTTGTCCCCTCGACATCCCTTTTCCATTCATACCATCACCCTATTTGGTTTTCGCTAATTTTTGTTCTTCTTTCTGGGTTTGTTGTTTTTGGGTCTTTCTTGAAAAGTCAGCAATCAGCTTGTAATAAGCATTGGCCATCATCCAAATGCTTTCCTTCTCATCTTCAAAGAAGTCGATATTATACCCATCAAGATTGTTATTTAGCGTCTTGATATACTCTTTCAGGACGCTTGATCCCCCACCAATGAAATAGCAGATTTCCGTTTGAGAATTCTTTTGCCACATATTGCGCAGGTGACGGTATTGCTTTTTAGCAAGTTCAAGCATAATACGGTCAACGATGTCGTGTACGCTTGTACGACTTCCTTTGACCATAATATGATTGCGATCATTTTTCTTCGTGATGATTTCGACCACATCACGGCGGCTGTCGAGCTCAATACCATGTCTTGAGCGGATTTCCTCACGGATCCATTCAAGAGATTCAGAAACTCCAAGGTTAAATCCTTGGGCTTTATCATCGTCTACTTTTCGATCCTTAATGACCGCGATATCCGTCGATAACCCACCGATATCTTGAATTAAGATACGCTTATCAATAAGGTCTTTATTAATGATGTTCAGATTGTTATCCATTACAAGGTTGATGAATGCTGCGAAGCCTTCAGGGTATACCTTTACTTCATCAAATTTAATATTCACTTTGATCCCTTGGTAGCGGGGGGTTACCAGGAACTCAACTTGGTGTACGGAACCTAATAATCTTGAACGGTACCCGACATCTTTCCCTTCCTTTACTTCGCGAAGGGGAAGACCCGTACCCAATGTATAGTTTGCTTCTATTACCTTATTATTCTTTTTGAAATCAGAGTCGTTGCGTGCTGCATCAAGAGCAATCGAAGCAAACAGCATGATCAGTGTTTGATCTTCTTCCGATTTGCTGCTTCCCGGATCCAGTTCAGTAGAGTTATTGCTCTTCGTCGCCAGATTCCCGACACGATAAATCGCATTGTTATCTTTCAGAGTAGGGGAGTGGACACGGATATGTATGCCGTCTAGTGGGTCTTGTGTATCCAGTTCCTCGATGCCGATAATTGGACGATCTTCAATATCCCTCGCGATGACGTTCGGAATATTCACCTCACCGTCCATCTTTCCAAATATACCTTTAAGAGAATCATTACCAACGTCAATGGCTGCAATTCGTGAATTCGTCATTAAAATCATCCTTTCATTCATGAGTAATTATTTGTCAAAAAATTTCAACTCTTACTCTCAGAGTATACAATTTCTCTTCTCCGGTCAATCCTACTTTTCTATCGAATGTTGATGTCAAGAAAGAGGGGAGTTGTATACATTTTTGTATCGTTGTGTACGCTTTTTGTACACATCCTTATAAACCAGCATGTGTACTTGTTTGTGTACATGTATACATTTTTGTACACATTTGTATACGTTTTTGTTTACAAGTATACATTATTGTAAACTTCAGTATTTTTACATATTTTTACTTGAAATCGCGCTCATTCTACTACTTATGAAACTAGGAATCTATCTTTTTTCGTTGAAAATGGTGATAAATGTATGTAGTTAAAAAGAAATATCTAATTGTAAATATGAAAATAACAATGATCAGTACGAAAGAGGATAAAGATTGTCGAATGAATTGAACAACTAATTTGTGTAAAAAAGGAATACACGCCTAACCACTCGTTAAAAGGAAAAGATAACAAGAATCGAAAAAAACCTCGACATTCAACATGCCGAAGTCTCTCATAGGTCTCATTTCGTTAGATTGCGATATTTTGGCTTCTTCACTCGTATGACTACCTTACCCTTAGCTCTGCCCGTTTCGACGTACTGAACGGCTTCCTGAGCCTCTTCAATGGAGTACACCCTGTCTATCACTGGGCGAATACTCCCTTTTTCGACAAGATGTTTGATTTTCGTCAGCTGTTCCCCGCTGGGCTTCATGAATAAGAAGTGATAGTCTACGTTAAACTTCTTTTCGAGAGCACTTATATTTCTGCTAACTACAGAAAATAAGAGCCGTTTTATGAACCCAAGATTGTTTTCTACGGCAAATCTGCGGTTTGGCACTGCAGAAACAGACACGATTTTCCCATGAGGCTTGAGTATACGGAACGAACGATTGAGGGAATCACCGCCTAACGTATCAAACACAGCATCATATTCGTTTAGAATTTCCTCAAATTGCTCTTCCTTATAGTTTATCACTCTATCTGCTCCGAGAGAGGAAACTAAATCAAACCCCTTTTCACTTGCGGTGGTGGCCACAAATGCACCCATTTCCTTTGCAAGCTGAATGGCAAAAGTCCCGACTCCACCCGCTCCGGCGTGGATAAGGATTTTCTGGTCCGGTTTCAGCTCAAGTATTTCATGGAATGCCTGCCATGTGGTTAAACCCACCAGAGGAAGGGACGCAGCTTCCTCAAACGAAAGATTTTCCGGTTTCAATGCAACATCTTCTTCATGGACAGAAAGGTACTCAGCGAACGTACCGATCCGATTCTTGCGTGGCCTGCCGTACACTTCATCCCCGATATGAAACTTACTCACCTTAGAACCTGTTTGAATCACCTTACCGGAAAAGTCATTCCCCAACACCAATGGCATCTTGTAGTTCAACAGCATTTTCACCTTGCCGTCCCTTATCTTGAAATCAATCGGGTTGATGCTCGCTGCGTGAATTTCCACTAAAACATCCTGTTCTCCCATGTCCGGAATCGGGAGTTCAGTAAGCTCTAAAGGAATAGTTTTCCCATATTGTTTTATGGTCATTGCTTTCATATAGATCATCCTTGTCATTAAAGTTTAAATGTTTAATCATATAAACATATTATCTATAAATGTTTCTCTTCCGTCAATGAACTTGCATAGAAAGCAGATTCCATTATTTAATAGTCAATACAATCGATTTGGAGAAAATGTACGAAACAAACCCACTTTTTTTAACTATATCCTACAGGCTAAGAATAACCAATTCCTTTGGGACAGGGAAGGACCGCTCTCCATTAAGATCTTCACAAATGGAAAAGCATTTCACAAGACAAATAGAGGCTACTTCAGCGTTGAAGAAGGACGCTATCTCCTTGTCAATGATGGTCCCCATTCCATTAGATCGATGAGCCTCAATAAAGGGTCTGGAGATAGATTTTGTGGATAGACCTCATATTGTGACTAAGATGGATGATATGGAAACATGGATGGTGTTTTTTCAGGATTCAGAGGGGTAGAACCATGCGTTGGTGAGTAAGGTGAGAAGGGAAAAGAGGAAGAGGAACCCGCACTAGAACGGGTTCCTCTTTATTATTTTTTCAACCTTTGCTTCCTTGAGCCGATCGACTCCAAATGACAATAACAGTGATGAGAAGTAACACACAAATCCCTACTAACACAGCAATCAATATAGGAAGGGAAGAACCATTCTGACTTCTTTCCTCAATACTCCCTAATCTTGCCGATTCGGATTGACTAAACAGTTTCAGGTTTTCTGCTTTTGCTTTTATAGTATTTGTATCTTTTTCTTCACTTTTAAATAACTTATCAGTGAGCTCATTCAATTTGTTACTGGAAATCCCTTCAAATGTTAAGCTTTTTTGTTCTTCCGGGATTTTTATCTTTTCATTTGTGAGCGTCTGGTCATGGATGAGGTCAGGATTCTTTTTGAAATCATTGTTTTGATAGTCATTAGGGATTAAATCATTAATGTTTGTATTGGCCGAAATAGGGGGAACAAACATGCTGACTATGCCCCCTATTAGTATCAATTGAATCAGTATTTTACCCCTCATACGCTTCCGTACCCTCATCAGATGTTCTATTAGAGCGTTTGTCTAAGAACACCTGCACGATGGTTAACCCGATAACGATCAAACCCAGTACAATGACAGCTTGATTAAATAAAGAGTCTGATCCATATTGTATCGACAAGTAAACGTTCGACATCGGGTCTTTAAATGTAAAATTAGGTGTTGTTAATGCCAATAATGGGGTCACGAACAGTGCTACCAATCCTACAGAGACAAACCAGCCCAATAACCGGTGCGTGACAAAAGCAACACGGATTAATCCTGATCCTACTAATAGAAGGAGGATGGTAAAGATCGTCCATTCAACTGAACGGGATTCAACTAACGGATAAATGTCCAATCCATAAAGGCTAATAACAAATCCTACAATGAGATTTAATAGTAGGAATATCACCCCTTGTATCCAAAGGGGAGCATTTTGGAAGTAATAGCTTGTGTATCCGATAAGTAAACTGGACAACAAGATAATAAACAAAATCACAACAGGTGGCAGGGCACTTGCTTTCTTTTCTTCCGGGACATCTCCATTTACATTAAGAGGATTCGTCAAGAAATCATACACATACCCATTGGATTGTCCGTCAACGAACGCGTTCCCTAAAACACTAAATACATCATCGCGAATTAATTGAGTGGAGGCTACATTTGTCGCCCACTTATTATTCAGTGTATCCGCATCGCTTTGAACATTGGAAACATTCGATTGAAGCTCATTTGTATAGGACACAATTGTATTTTGGCTTTCACTCACTGTATCCAGGAAGGAATGGATAGACTTAATTTCACTTCCAATTTGCTTCTGGTTCCCTACTAAATCTGGACCTGTTGCCCCTGATACGGGAGTTGGAGCAGCTTGATCCGGCTTTTGTATACGATTTAATACGTTAGTAGCTTCTTGATTGATCGCATTCAGGCTCTCTGTAAGCTGAGATTGCTGGTCATCAAGAGTTTGGTTGTATTCTGCTGCAAACACGGTAAATGAGTCTTGAAGCGTGTTAAGAGCATCCTCTGTATTCGGCAGGTCTGTATTTAACTGCTCCCACTCCGCTTGTTCAGACTGACTTACTTTCAGAATCTCATTAATCTCATTTTTCAGTTCTTCATCCTGAAGAACGGTCGCTTTTACTCCATTTTCCGTTAACATACCGTTAAGAGTCGCTTCATAACGATCCAGGTAAGAGTAATATTGTATAAGATCCATAAGCTTATAGTTATTAATCCCGCGAGAAAAATAACCATAAAGAGTGTTTCTTCTATTTTCAGATAAAGCTGCTGAGTTCAGGATGGAGGTTTCTTTATCCTCGATTTCGGCAACGATATTCGAAATATTGTCAGAGAACATCTCCAATTGGTTATTCAGAGCTTCATTCGTTTCAGTCAATGTCGTAACCTGATCTTTAAGTTCTTGATTTTCAGTTGTAAGAGTTTCAACTTGCTTCGTCAGTTCATCGATTTTATCGATTAATGTCTGATTATCTTCAAGAAGTCTTGAAACTTCTCCCAACAGTCTATCCACTTCTGCCTGCAGAGGGTTTTCTGAACTATTATTTTTTCCTTGCAACTGCGTTCGAACCTGCAGGATGCGACCATTGATTGTTTGAATATTATTCACTGCATCGGTTATAGCTTCAGGTGTTGGTTCCGTTAAATTGGTCAGTGTATCTTTCAACGCATCGATTTCTGTTGAAATGGCTGTCAGTTCACTTATTTCCGGATCTAAATTCGGTGGTGCAGGAGGAGGATCGCTTGGTTCCCCTGGCCCGGGCTCACCTTCTTGGGAGGAAATGATGACCTGTTGAGGGTCAGGTTCCTCTCCGTCTTTTAGTTGCTCAGGAATTTCAGGAGGAGCGGGTGGATTAAAAATCTCTCCGTCACCTTCAGCCAGCTTATTGTTAAGTTCAAAAATATTTCCTTGCAGGTTATTTAAAGTCGTGGTGTCCTGCAATTGCTGATAGAAGTTCAACACCCGTTCCTGGAATGAGTAAAAATCTTCTACCTGCCTCCCTACTTCTTCAAACCTGCGTTCTTGTAAATCTGTAAACACCGTCTGGTTGGTTTCCATATTACTATTTAATTGGGTCATTCCTGCAGCAAGGGATTCACTTTGTTCAGAGAATAGCGATTTTGCTTTCAAATATCTTGGCTGCTGGTTTTCAGTTGACGCGTTGATCATTTCAACCGATTCGGATTGAATATCCGCGAGTAATTGCTTTTGATTATCCTGATATTCTCTATACTGATTGACATATTCAACAAAGCTGGAAAGGCTTTGTTCAAACGATGACAGCGTGTTTTGCTGCTGTGGTGAACGGCTGTCTGCCTGCTGAATCGAGTTTTGCAGGTTAAACAGCATCGAGGTCTGTTGTTGGATTTGGCCGGCCAAATCTTTCGAGCTTGGTTTATAGAATGACAGCATCGTTTCTTGGAAAGCCCGCTCTTTTTGTAGGATTTCATCGAATTCGGCACGTATATTCTCCATGTCTGCCGATACATAATTCCAATAGAGTGAGGACATCTTGTTATTCACTCTTCTAGTAGCCTTTTCAATCTCTAAAAGGACTTTTTCTTTGTTTACAGCATTCAGTTGCGTTTGAACTTTATAGTTCAGATTTGTTTTTACTGGTCTTTCCTCATCATATGTCATCACTTTGTCAGAGAAGTCGGAAGGTATATACACAACGGCATCATATTTAGAGCTTTGAAGACCGTTTTCTCCTGCACTTCTACCTACAACTGTCCATTCAAAGGATGATTGATCCTCTAGAATGGACGTAACATCCCCTCCAAATGCCAACGTCTCTCCATCCAATTCTGTTCCGGCATCTTCGTTCACAATGGCGATGGACTGAGTAGCGTTTTCTTTCACTTTCAGAGGATTTTCCCCAACTGACCGAAAGAAAAGAAGTGGAGTGGCAAGAATCATCATGACCGCTAATAAGAGTTTAAATAGGCTTACTTTCTCTGTCATGCGTGTACTTTCCTTTCCGTTACCATAAGTGGTATTTGAATTTTAGTTTCTTTACCGTTTTCTACATAATAACCAAATCCTGGTTGGATTTCTGGTTCTCTTCGATCATAGCTGAGCGTGAACAAGGTTTGTTCAGATTTCTTCATCAAGACAAGAGCCTGACGAACCTGCTTCATTTCGACTGTCAAAGTGTCGTAGCCTTTTGTTAATTCACTGTTGTTTCCTGAAACAATCATGCAGAACCCTAAGTGACTATAATTTTTCATACATTTAACAATTCTGTCTTGAAGCAGTGCATCCAGATTTTGCAGAAACCTTGCATATCCATCTACAATGAGGATGACAGATGAGAAGGATGGAAGTGCACTCCCCTTTTGTATAGACAGATTATATTGCTCTTCTCTTAAACTAAATAATTCTTCAACTCTATTAAGCCACATAGTGATATGTTCTTTGTTCTCCATATAGACTACTTTTTCTTCTTTCATTAAATTTGAAAGTCCCCTATCAATGGAGTCGAATATCGCTATATGCTCACTATCCTGCAATAACGCCGTATTGGCTAAAACCTTCAGGACGTTTGTCTTTCCTTTTTGAGCCTGTCCCAATACGAGACAATGCTTCGTCTTTTTAAAGTTTACGTATACAGGCTTAACTAATTCTTCGTCTAAGCCGACCGGAAGCAGCCCTTCTTTCCTGCCTGAATCTGTATATTGAGTAAAGTTGACCATGGTCAACTCTGTCGGGAGCATAGGCACCGGATCAGGAGACATTAATCCCTTATACTTTTCTTTCAATAACTGAATTTCATCCTTTAGGAGATTCATCTGCTCATAATCGTCCTTCCCTTCTGTTGGAAGGAATACTTGAGAAAAGAAAGCTGTATCTTTCTTAACAATCGCTCTACCTGGAATGGCTTCAGGGGTGAATGGTAATCGCCCAAGCATCGTATAAGCCTCTGAGCTGTCCATCAGATAGTGAACGATTTTTGTCTTTAAATTATTCATTAGCGACTGACGGACTGAATTTACCCGGGTAGCTGTAAAATACATATACACTCCCAGTGACTGACCATCCCTTGCAAATTGATTAATTTGCGTTTCAAGCTCTTGCATCTCTTCTTTAACCAAATCAAAATTGTCAATTGTTACAAATAGAAGAGGCAGTTTTTCTTCACTTATGGTGTTATACATTTTAATCGAGCTTACTTCCTGCTTTTGGAAGAGCTGCTTTCTGCGGGCTAATTCATCATCCAATATGCCGATGAATTTCTCGATTTTTCTTTCTTCATCGATGAGGAAATAGTCTGCAGTGTGCGGCAGCTGCTTTAAAGGCAGTAAGCCACCATTCCCAAAATCAAGAAGATAATAATGAACTTCCTCAGGTGTAAACTGAGTGGCCATCCCCATCAATAAGGTGATTAGCGTTTGAGTCTTTCCATATCCTGAAGAACCAAAGACTCCGACATTCCCATCCTGAATCACTTCATAATGGTACGGGGTCTGACTCTGTTTCTCTGGTTCATCAATCATGGAAAGTAAAATCTTATTCTCTTCTCTCTGTGCAAATGATGTACGGTAGATACGATTTGAAAGAGGAGGAAGCCATGGGCTGGAAAGCTTTTCTAACTTCATTTGTTCCTGTAAAGCTTCAATTCGATCGACGACAGCATCAATTTCACTGACCATTTCCTTTTGATTGCTTGGATTAGTCGATACTTCCGACAAAGGAATCAGTCCCAGGTCCGTGATAATCGCCACTTCATCCTCTGATTCGAAGGATTCCTCCTGATAAGGGGCTCCACTCCATGCGGATTGAAACAGGTCATACACCTCATTATTTCCGACCTGTAAATACCCTCTTCCTGTTACTGTCAGCGAGGCTGCGTCCCCATTTTTTAGGATTTCACGGCTGTCTTCCGTATTCTGCACTTTAAGAGCGACGCGGAAGCGGGCATTACTCCATATCTGGTTATCGATGACTCCTCCGGGCTTCTGAGTAGCAAGGATAAGATGAACCCCCAGGCTACGACCGATACGGGCTGCACTTACAAGTTCTTTAATGAATTCCGGCTCTTCACTCTTAAGTTCAGCAAACTCATCTGATATTAAGAATAAATGAGGAAGGGGTTCTTCCGTTTTGCCTTGCTTGAAAAGGCGTGTATAGTCATTGATATGATTCACTTCGTAACGATCAAATAAGCGCTGCCTGCGTTTCAATTCACTCTTGATCGAAGCGAGTGCCCTCGTACTGAAGTTCTTACTTCCTTCAATATTGGTTATTGTCCCTAATAAATGCGGGATATTCTTGAAGGGCTGGGCCATTCCTCCACCCTTGTAATCGATTAATAGAAATGCTACTTCGTGAGGATGGAAATGAACCGCTAAAGAAAGAATATACGTTTGTAAAAATTCACTCTTTCCTGAACCGGTTGTTCCTGCAAGTAATCCATGGGGTCCATGTGCCTTCTCATGCAAATTCAGCTCGACAATATCTTCTTTTCCTTTCAGACCAACGGGAACAGCTAAGGATTTAGCTGATTCTCTGGATAGCCAGTTCTCTTGAATAGGAAGCTGATCAACATCCCTCACCCTAAGCATGTCCAGAAAAGAAACACTTGAAGGGATGGAGTTTGTCATTCCGATTTGATGATTAAGAGTCCTCAATGTCCTTGCATACTGCTCATTGCCCTCATGCTTGTATTCATCCATTTCGAATGGAATCTTAACTGCTTTTTTATTTTGAATCAGAATGTCCCCTTGCTTGTCATTGATATAACGAACGAGAGTGTGAATATTGTCAGACAAGCTCTCTTTAGCCTCTGCAGCGAAAATGACGGACATTCCTAAATGAGCGTATTCCCCTTCTAAATACTGCAGAATCACGTGGTCTGAAATAAGCTGATGGTTGGTTATGATAAAAACGTAATGTGGTGAAAAACCGACTTTATCTGAGTCTTCCTCGATATCTCTTTCTCGAATGACCTCATAAATGGAAGAAAGAATTTGATCCCTGGTTTTCTCGTTATAAATGAACCCTTTAGCAAAGGACTGTGGTAATTGAAAGTGTGGTAACCACTTCATCCACTCCCAATCCGGATACTCTTCCTCATGAAAAATGTAGACAAACCGGACATCATGGTAACTATGAAAGAACGCCAATTGCCCGATCAGCTGGTGAATCTCATTTTTAAAGACGGATTCTTTACCGATCAAACCCATTGCCCCTTTATGAAGATCCGCTGTTACGGGTAATTGATCAATCTCACGATAAACCATTTCTAACTTCTGGGACTCTTCCAATAACTCATCCATTTCACGGTTTGACATATCGGAAGAATTCACTGAAATACTGTAGCTTGCAGGTACCTTTCCACTTCCTAACCGAAACTGGAGGAAGTCCGAACTTTCAAGGGTCCTTTCCCAAAGGCGATCGGAAAGCTGCTCTGTCAGATACTTCATTCTTTCAAAAGCAGGAAAGTGAAATTGCAGAACATCTGCCTGTTTCTCGGCAAGCTCCTGAAGTTCTTTTCTCTTACTCTCTAAATAATGAGTATAGATCCGTTTCCTTCGTTCCTTCGATTTCTTTCTATTGCTCTTATCTTTAAAAAATTGTACGGTTGACGTTACTAAAGTGGTTGTAAACATCACCATTGAGATAATAATGAAAATTCCACGTGGAATCACGAGCGCTACAATGGCCATGACGATTAACATCATCAATGGGGGAAGAATGATCAACCATAAACTGCGATTTGTATCGCTCGACTCCTGACTCGGAAAGGACAATTGAACCTTTTCATCAGGAAGATCATAAATCATGCGTGGCGTTCGGCGATAATTAGGGTATTTCTTCTGCATTTCTGATGTAGGACGTATAGATGCCATTAATTCAGTTTGATAGTTATCGATACTATGTATCTCGATTAAATCATCTTCTAATAGGGTAATAGTTAAAAAAGGAGAAAATAAAATGTCTCCAACCTTAAGCTTTTGTTTCCCCTTGACCAGATGTCCGTTTAGATAAAGCGAAGACGCCTCATCAGTACCCATTACCCATTCATCATCGCCATTTTTATACCAATGGCAAGTTTGAATGAGATCCTTTTTCTCATAATAAATGGTTGCGTCCGGTTGTTCAGTAGAAATACTGATTTCTTCTTTATGACCGACATAATAGATTTGAGACTTTATTGGTAAACGGGTGACCATTATGTGCAGTTCTTTATCACCTGCAAGAAAAGATTCTTTGCGGCCAGGTTCAAGAATCCTTTCTTCTTTCCCGTCTTGATATAGCTTGAAAGTATCGCCGGAGTGCTCTACTAAAATGGACTCGGCAGACGATGGCAACGATAAAATCGTGATTGAATCTTCCAATCGTGGACCTAATGTAATTTTTTTATTTTCATCCTCAATCATGATTGTCTGATAGTAATGATCGTGAAAAACCCAAAGGGCATACATATGCTCACCTCCCCAGTTAGTTTATTTGTCAGGATTCCTTCTTATCAGGTTGAGTTGGAGGGGTGGAACTCTCTCCATCAGTCTCTGCCGGTTTTTGTTCAGGTGTCTTTTTCTCGTCATTCTCTTGCGGTTCTTCCGTTGTTTGTGCCGGTTGTGATGTCTGTTCGTCTTCCAGCGCTTTCATTTCTTCCTCGTATTCAGCTATTTCACTTTCAACCTCATCTAGTTCCTGCTGTCTTTCCTCGCTATCAAGATCTCCGTCTGCCTTGACTTGCTCTCGGTACTTAAGAAGTCCAAACAGAATTAAATCCCGGTCTTCTAAGAACCTGGCTGCTTCTAATGCTTCCTCAGCCTTTCCTCTTCCGATATTGATCCAATACTCATAATAAAGTGGATCTGATTGAAGGGAGACAGTATTTCGTACATTCTCTTTTTGGTCTTCTGTTAAGGATTCGTTAATAATATAAGAGAGTGCAAGTTGATATTGAGTGACCTTCGGAATTTCTTCAACCTCATAAGACTGTAGTTCAGTTACCACATCGCTATATTTATTCAGGAGAAAACTCTCTTGAGCTGCTACTACCCTCTCCTGCTTGGGGAACAAAAAGAATAAAGAAAATATAGAGTAAATAATTGCCGGTACTAAGAGCAATGATATTCCGATCAGTACATAACGATTGAGTTTCCACTTTTTCTTACTCACAGTCATGAGGAGGGAATCAGACTTTTTTGCCTCTTTTATTAAATGATTTAACACTTCTCCAACACGTTCGATGCTTTCGGCTTCCAAGATATCCTTGGTCATTGACGACAATTTTAGAGTTTCGCTGAACTTAAAGTAATCATCAAATGTATGCTGACGATCTACAATAGCTGCAACAGTAGCTTTTGTCTGCTTTAACAACAAATCTGCGTCTTTTTCGTAAGGGGGAAGACTCTCCTTAACGCCGTAATGGATAAAGTGGGGAGTCAGGCCTTGATCAAATACAATATTTTCCGGACAAATAATGAGATGGAGACGTGATAAGGTATGGTTTCGTACGTTCTGTACCAGTTGATAGGCAGACATCAACCTTTCTTTCTCATTCGCTTTTAATTGGGGATAAAAAGAGAAGGAGTCAGGTATGGTATTCACGATGCATAATTCATCATTTTCAATCGTGATTTCTCTTTGTATGGATGGGTTAATGTTCTTCAGGTAGTGAATTTCCTCAATTTGATCCAACTTTATCTTTTCTTTTTGAAAGATAATTGTCATTTTGTTTTCTTTTTTATGTACAATGGCTTCGAGCTTTTCTTCTAAGTACGATCCACTTTTTTGTGACATTCTATTGGTCTCCTTTATAATATTTCAATTCGATCTCCAGAATGAATTCCAGCATCGATCAACCTTGCATGACCGGGAACCACTTTTTGTTTATTTACAACACGAATCCAACAACCCTCTCTGGGATCGGTTGTAAGTTTCTGAGACTGCCACACAAGATCGATCAGTTTTTTAACAGTATGGTAGTTTGATAATCTAAGATCGAAGCTCTTCTCCTCATAATGTCCTAAATCGATGGTAATTTCTATATACATGTCGGGTTTCACCTCATAAGGAAGGAGCGCCACATAATGATAAGCGCTCCTTCATGTTTAAAATGGTTGGGGATAAACTTATCCGCGAATTTGATTGGCAATTTGAGCATCTGCATCTTCAAGAGACTTAGCAGTGCTAGTCAATTGCATTGAGATGTCTTCAAGCAGTTGCTGCATTTGCAGGAATGAAGGGCGCAAAGTTTGATATTGCTCTCCAAACGCGCGGCTTGATTCACCTTCCCACATGCCTTCAAGCTCAGAAATCATATTATCCAGGCGTGAAATCTGCTCTCCTACTTGGCTGCTTTCACTTGTGTATCGGTTCGACATACTAATCAATTCTGCTGGGGTAACACGAATAATTCCTGACATGTAATTCCTCTCCCTTAATTGAAATTGTTGTGGTAATCATCTATATCAAATCAGAATACCCAAATATGAAACATGAACCTTGTAAACTATGTAACCCGTTTTATTTCATTAAAATCCTTTTTATTACAATTGTTTCCACACTTCCAATATCATACTATTATAAACATACATATAAACACAATTTTTACAGGAAAAAGGAAACTTTATAACTACAAGAATAAATACTTTCAGGTCATTTGGTATAAGAACCGCTTGATTAAATTAGGAAAATAGCGCTAAAACAAAGACTTAAGACTCTCTATTAATAGCATTGATAGGTGGTTATACATTGAAGGATTAGACGCATTAGTTACAAGTACTTACTATATATCCTTATTTTTACTTTTATAAACTGTTTTTTTTAAAAAATTGCATGTGATTTTTTATTTGGCGAATTAATTAAAAAAATTACTCCCTCTTCTTTTATATCTGTCAAAATTCATTCCACACGATAAATACCCATTTTTTTCTAAAATTATCTATATATTTCTATATTGAAAATTCCTTTTATTCGCGATATGGCAAATACCTTCGATTTCCTATACAATTTATGTAAATAGCAACGTCGCGGGGTGACTTATTTGTTCACATTATTACTAATCGAAGATGACACTTCCCTATTTAACGAAATCAAGGATCGGCTTTCCCAGTGGTCCTATGATGTATACGGAATCGCTGATTTCAATCGCGTGATGCAGGAATTCACAGAGGTGAAACCCGATCTCGTGATCATTGATATTCAATTACCTAAATTTGACGGTTTTCACTGGTGCCGGATGATCCGCACTCATTCAAATGTACCTATCCTGTTCCTTTCCTCCCGTGATCATCCCACTGATATGGTCATGTCTATGCAGCTTGGGGCAGATGACTTCATCCAAAAGCCCTTTCATTTTGATGTCCTGATCGCAAAGGTACAGGCTACGCTCCGGAGAGTGTATAACTATAACACCGAACAGGTGAGCATCAAGACCTGGTGCGGGGCAACGGTTGATTATGAGCGTAACACCGTAACCAATGAACGGGGAGCCATCGAATTGACGAAGAATGAAATGTACATCTTAAAGCTCCTAATTGAGCAGAAAAATAAGATTGTCAGCAGGGATGCGTTGATTAATAGCCTCTGGGATGATAAACGATTCATCAGCGATAACACGTTGACCGTCAATGTGAACCGCCTTCGGAAACGGCTTGAAGAGATTGAATTGGGCCGCTTCATTGAAACCAAAGTGGGGCAAGGGTATCTGGCCATTGAAGAGGATTCACCATGATCCGTACATACTTATGGGAACGAAAAAGCTGGATATTGTTCTTTATCGCTCTTCACCTGTTATGGATCTTTGTTGCCTATATCGATATGGTCATACCCCTACAACCGATTCTTTATATGGTGTTCATATCACTGCTCTTTTTCATCGTCTTCGTTTTCATTCGATATCAGAAGGAAACCCGTTTCTTTAAACGACTGAAAGAATGGGATCATAATCTCAATATTACAGGAGTGGATGCCCCCGATACTCCATTTGAAGAAATCGTTTCGGATAGTTTATCGGAGCAGGCGAACCTTCTGAGGAAGGCAGCATCTGAAAATCGGATGCTGCTCGAACAGGAAAAGGATGACCTCCTGTCCTGGATCCATGAAGTGAAAACCCCACTGACTGCCATGCATTTGATGATTGAGCGTTTAGAGAACCAATCTTTAAAGGCACCATTAAAATACGAATGGCTGCGGATCCACCTTCTTCTGGATCAACAGCTCCATCAGAAACGGATGTCGTTTATGGAGAATGATTTATATATCGAAAAAACCGATCTTGAGACCGTTATATTTCAGGAAATAAAAACGCTGCAAACCTGGTGTATTCAAAAGGGAATTGGATTTGACATTCAACTAGATATCACGGAAGTGCTGAGCGATGCGAAGTGGCTTGCTTTTATGATCAGGCAGTTATTAACCAATGCCGTTAAATACAGCACAACATCGGATATTATCATTAAAAGTGATCATCAAGATGATAAGGTGACCCTCACTATTCAAGATTTTGGCAGGGGAATAGACCCCAAGGACCTCCCGAGGGTCTTTGACAAAGGTTTCACCTCAACCATCGACCACAATGATCACGCTTCTACCGGAATGGGATTATATTTAACCAAAAGAGTTTCAGAACCTTTACTGATTTCTATAGATGTTACGTCTAAACGAGGCGAAGGGACCCTGGTCACCCTCACCTTTCCCCAGAAGAATGATTTCGTCCAACTTACAGGCGTGTGACAAAAATGTCACATGCTTTTCTGTTTTGTTCGAACAATAAAAGGAAAAGAAACTTCCTGCTTTTTATAATAAGGGTATCAAATCAAAGGAGTTTTTCACGATGACGATATTAGAAGCAACAAAACTTCATAAAAGCTACGGCAATAAATTCAATAAGCAGGAAGTCTTGAAGGGAATCGACCTGTCGATCCAAAAAGGAGAATTCGTGAGTATCATGGGGGCATCGGGTTCTGGAAAAACCACTCTCTTAAATGTTCTTTCCTCCATCGACAAAGTGAGTGAAGGTTCGATAAAGATCGAGAACAATGAAATGACGATGATGAAAGAAAAGCAGCTCGCTGAGTTCCGGAAGAATCACCTGGGCTTTATCTTTCAGGATTACAATCTGCTCGACACATTGACGGTGAAAGAGAACATTCTTCTGCCTTTATCCATTACCAAGACACCCAAAAAGGAAGCCGATCAGAAATTCAACGACCTTGCTTCAGAGCTTGGGATTCTTGAACTGAAAGATAAGTATCCGAACGAAATCTCAGGCGGCCAGAAACAGCGGACATCAGCAGGCCGGGCATTCATCCATGAACCAAGCATCATTTTCGCCGACGAGCCAACAGGTGCTCTCGACTCAAAGTCGGCATCTGATCTCTTAAATAAGCTTAGTGAGTTAAATCAAAAGCTGAAAGCGACGATCGTAATGGTGACTCATGATCCCGTGGCAGCAAGCTACTGTAGTCGGGTGATTTTCATCAAGGATGGGCAAATTTATACTCAATTAAATAAAGGCGAACAGGAAAGACAGCACTTCTTCAAGGACATCATGAAAACTCAAGGGGTGCTCGGCGGGGTGCAGAATGAACATTAATACCCTTATTTTCAGAAATCTCAAGAAAAACCTCAAGAATTATTACCTTTATGTATTTGCTCTGGTCTTTAGTGTCGCGCTTTATTTCGCCTTTGTGACCCTGCAATATGATCCATCCATGGATGCAACAAAGGGATCCATCAAAGGCGGCGCAGCGGTTCGTGCGGCTTCCGTTTTACTTGTCGCAATCGTCTCTATTTTTCTTTTATATGCGAATACTCTCTTTATTAAAAGAAGAAGTAAAGAAATCGGGTTATTTCAGTTAATCGGCATGACAAAAAATAAAATCTTTCGTATTTTGACCGTGGAGAACTTCATCCTTTATTTCGGGTCATTGATACTCGGCATCTTGATCGGATTCTCTTTCTCAAAATTGATCATCATGATCTTATTCAAAATAACCGGAGTCGAGGCAATCGCCACACTCCACTTCTCAACCCATGCACTTATCCAGACCATCATTGTTTTCTGCGCGATCTACCTGCTGATCATGCTGATGAACTTTGTATTTATTAAAAGGCAAAGTATATTATCACTGTTCAGGGTACGTTCATCGACGGAAACCAAAGTAAAAAAAATGTCCAAGTTTGAGATCATCATCGGAATTTTTGGGATGATCCTGGTTGCCTCGGGGTACTACGTATCTTCCAAATTGTTTGGCGGGGACTTCACAACCATGCCTCAGCTGTTTGGAGCCATGCTAGTTATACTCGGCTCAGTCATTCTCGGAACTTATCTTTTTTATAAAGGGTCCGTCAGCTTTATTTTCAACGTCATCCGAAAAAAGAAAGATGGATACTTGAACATCAACGAGGTGCTATCCCTTTCATCCATCATGTTCAGAATGAAATCCAATGCCTTACTATTGACAATCATCACGACCGTGTCGGCTCTTGCTATCGCTTTATTGTCCTTAAGCTATATCGGCTATTACTCGGCTGAAAAAACAGCTCAAAATAATGTTCCGACCGATTTTTCATTTACAAATACACAAGACTTCCAACACTTTAAAGATGCCCTACTGGACAATGGCATCGAATTCAAGAAGGAAGAAATCGAAGTCATTGAAGTATTGGTCAACCTGAAAGACATTACAGACTCTGAATTTGGGGAACTGAACGGTTCAATGGATGCCATGCCGAACTCGGTCATCAGCGAGAAAGACGTTGTAGGCGTCGATGTAAAAGAAGACGAAACGGTCTTTACAGGATATAGCGACTTACTTCAAAAGGTCATTCCGTTACATGATTCAGGGGTGACGGAACTGAAAGGAAAGACGGAGGTCACCAAGCTTAAGTACTTGGGAATGAGGGATGAATACCCGATTTCATGGTATTTTACAGCAGGGGGATCACCTGTTGTGATCGTTGATGACAATGTATTCAAACGCCTGAAGAATGATTTAGATCCTGCTATACAGAAGGAATCTTCTCTCTACATCGGGGTGACGATTGAACAAGAAAAAGATATCTTGAAAGCAAACGACCTCTTTCATGAGTTAAGCCTCGACGAAGGATGGGCAAACGATTCCCAGTATGATATGAAAGCAGAACAGAAACAAAATATCGGACTCATTATGTTCATCGTTGGGTTCCTTGGTCTCACCTTCCTGATCACATCCGGATGCATCCTGTACTTTAAGCAAATGGACGAAAGTGAAGATGAGAAACCGAACTATACGATTTTAAGAAAACTGGGCTTCACTCAAGGTGACTTGTTGAGAGGCATTCAAGCCAAGCAGCTTTTCAGCTTCGGAATCCCTCTCCTCATCGGTCTGCTGCACAGTTACTTCGCGGTTCAATCCGGATGGTTCCTGTTCGGTGCCGAGGTTTGGACGCCGATGATTATTGTAATGGGGTTATATACAATTCTGTATTCAATCTTTGGTGTATTATCGGTTCTGTATTATAAAAAAGTGATCAAAGCATCGCTCTAATAGAAAGAGCCATCCCGTTAAAAGCCGGGATGGCTCTTTTATGTAGTCCGAGGTTACTTCCTTTTTTGGCTTTTCATCTTGTTCATTTCAAGCTCGGCAGCGTATTCTTCCTGAGTCTTCCCTTGTTTGAAGCTCTCAGATTGGATTTTTTTGAATTTGTTATCATTTTGATTTGGCATGTCCACACCTCCCTGATATTTGATTATTATGGACATGACTTTGTTATTTATTCTTTTTGAAAGAATTTTAGAGGGGTCTCTATGCACTTTCACTATTACTAAAAGCAGAATTTATTCTTAAACCCTGGGACGTAAACAGGCAATGAATGATAGGATCATCAGAAGTGCTTCCCCCTGGATACCAAATATCCAAACATAACTATCCCCATCCGGAGCCCAACTGTTTTTATTCAATAAGAAAAAAGAAAAGAGAAGGAAAACATTACTCTTCCAGTAAAAAATGAAGCCACGTTTAAATGAGAAGAATTTCTCATCCTTCTTTTCGACTTTTTTATCCACTTTTAATGTCAGATAGTCCACAACACTTAGTTGAACCACTTCAAAGAACTTTTTGAAAGAACTGCTGGTGGCAATGATTTGAGTATTATTTACATTTCTATAATTAATCGACCATATATATTCTTCTGCAGGAATGAATAGGAATGCATCCTCCATTTTGTCAGTCTTCCCATTCACATAAGTGATCTGATCGATTTTTTGATCGTTAGCTTTGAAAGCTTTTAAGAATAAGCTTATTTGAAAGGGCTCATTATCAATCATTCAATCGAGTTCGTTTTCATCAATAGCATGGATCATATCATATGTTTCCCGGCTCATGCCCAGATTGATCTTAGCGGGATCTTCATCAACTTGCATATCCAAACCATAAAATTCACCCAATGTATTGGAAAAATCCACATGTAATGTTTGATAATAAAAAGTGTGTTCAGATTGATGTATTCTTTCAATAAGAGCTGTCTGGCTATCTATAGAATGAATCCTCATCTCTTTTTCACTGCACTCAAAGCGGACATAGTGACCTAACTTTCCAATATCATCTGTGATCCTGTTAAGACCTTTAGAATTAGGTATGCTTTTCATATTTTCGGATTTCTTCCTCTTGTCATTGGAACTTTTTTCAAATAACCTCGCCTTTTTGCTATATCCCCCTAACCCTCATTCCATATACGTTAATCAAAGATTCCAGCAATCCCAAAACCGATCCACATAAGTGATAGGAAAAAAATAAGGCTAGAAGCCTATTTACGAGAAAGGGAAGGTGGTTCAATACGTTCTGTATATAGTAGTTATACCCGATGTAAAGATAGCCGTATACTTATTGAAATAGCCAATTAAGCTATCTATTTCTTCAAAGACATTCACTTCATATAATACGATAATCAACCGTTGAGCAAAAATTGAAATGAAAGCAAATACGCAATTTGCCGCAATCATTAAAGGAAGATATGAGCTTGGTAAAGGTATATTAATTCCATATAAAGAACAAGCAATCAGGGTGAACACCACTATCATTAGTATGAATCCCGTTATTTTCTTATTAGACATGTGCAGTCCCCCGAAGTATACGTTTTATTAAAACAATTTTCCCCCTCCATTTCCCCTCACACCTTTAGGTAAACCAAATTGAGGATATATCTTTCGAACTGTCTCTTCATTTTGCAGGATAGAACAGTATCGGTGGAGGGACGTTGAAAAAAATGCGCTGAGAATGGATAGGATGGACACTCCCGTAATGATGATGATATTAAATAGAGATTCCGTCATAAACGCAGAAATAAGAATATAAACGATGACATATCCAATACTTGAAGCGGTCAAAATCGGTGGCAACTTACCTTATGATCATTCTTTTGCGGCCTTGCATACGCCCCTGAATGCAGTATTTTGTGATTGAAAAGCTGGAAGAACACTAATAACCCTAGTAGTAAAATCAATCCTATCAAAAAAGGAACCTTACTAATCACCCCAACATGTACATTCAGTAATTTTTGTATCACCAAAAAATACAAATATGTATTCACGATGCCGTATATGCCGAAAATCAAATAGGACGATTTTTCAAATGTATACGTGGCTGCCAAATAAAGGATTTCCCATATATGTAATAATTCCACCGGTACAACAGCTGGCTAGAAATAAGCATAGGAGAAAGGCTCTCCTAAAATGGGAAGGAGGCCAATGATGTCTAAAAAAATAATAAAAAACGTAATGATATTCTTTCTATTCTCTTCCGGTGTGTGCAAATTTTAAATAAGATATTGTGATTGGATCTATATCCCGATACAGTTTCATACCATCCCCCTTATCTCTATTGCCTCAATCAGGTCCTTAATTTCTTCGGTAACCCAAATTGAGGATATACCTGCTTCACCTTTTCGATGTTTCTTCTAATATAAAAATATTTATGGATGCTTGTAGAAAAGTGGGCAGTCGCCACAGAGAGTATAGAGAACACCCCGATGATCATAAGGTTTTTAACTGATTCCACGAAGAAGGACGATAGGATTAACTGTGCCAGTACGTAGCCAAGGCCTGAGGCCGAAGCAATGAGAGAAAGGTTTACAGCCTTTTCTCCTTTCTGAAGACGTGAGTACGTTCCGGAATACAATAAGCGGATGTTCATCAAATTCATGATGAGAAGGAGGGAGGCAAATAGAATTGATCCCAAAACCAAAGGGACTACTCCGATTATTTGAAAATGAGAATATATCAATTTTTGTATCACTAAAAAGTACACGAAGGTATTAATAACCCCTTACACTCCGAAAAACAGATAATATGATTTTTCAAACTTATAGGGGGCAATCACATACTGAATCGCCCATAGGTGAATAAACACCAGAGGAATGATACCAGACCAATAAAACAAAGGGACCATTGGCTCTCCTAAAAGAAAAAGAACACCAATGGTATCCAGAAAAATCAAAAAGAACACGAGTATATTTCCCCTGTTCTCCCGGGGGGATTGAAACCTTAAATAAGACAGAGTAATGTCATCTAACCTTTCTTTCTTCAACTAATCATCCCCCTTTGGCAATGCCATTCAACTATTTTTTTTTTGATTTTCCAGAAAAGTAACTACTTCCTGAGCGTCCTGAGTATAAAAAAGAGCATATTGAAAATCAAACATGGTTTTAGTTTCAACAATAAGATATTCATCATGAGGGATTGAATTAAAAATTTTTTTCCACTTATATTTTTGCTCCATTTTCTTTGTCTCTTCTTTTATCCGATCCATATCCAACTTAAGCACTGCAAATCCTGGAGAAGAAATGTCCGTTTCAGGAAATCTTTTTGATAGAATGTCTATATTTTCTTCTGATAGATTCACCTCAGAAACCACCTCAATGTTCCCCGCCTCTTCAAACCTGTCACTATACTCGTCTAGCTCATCAAACGTTAACTCTTTTTCTGGGAAAACAGCTATACAAAAGATATCCTCTATATCCTTCTTTTTAAAAAACATGGTGATCCACCCTTCTAATTCACTCCTAGTTTCTTTTTAACTCTTTCAAAAACTCTTGCTATTTCTTGCACTAATGATTCTCCTGTTGCCTGACGGGCAATCAACCATTCAATACCATCTTCACTGACCATTCTTAAAGTCCAATTATACGATGGTGATGAAAGGACATGTATACCTTCAATATTCCAATCATGTTCACCTTTGTAAAACAACATTAATCGTGTGTTATGAATTTTCCTTTGTATTGATCTATTAAACTGTTTAATTATTAAACTATCTTGGTCTACTCCGTTATTTAAAGATAATTCATCAAGATTCGATATGGCTTGTTTTTTACAGTAGAGAAGATAGTCACTTGGGAGTATGTATAAGGGATCATTTAAACGTTTAGATCGATTTTCAACACCAATAAGCATTCTAGGAAAAATGACTTCGTTCAAGGTCCATTCGGGAGCAGGGTGTGTATAGACTTTATAACTTGTTTCAGTCTCCTTCATGCACTCGACGACCTGATCGTCACTGAAATAGAAAATACTTTGTTCCAACTGATCTGTTACAATTTCTGCAACCAAATTGCTTTTTGAAATAACCCACATGGCTCCAATGAATCGATCCTCGAATTTAAGTTCACCCTCAATATAATCCACCAGTTCAAACTTATGCAGTTTTTTAAACATCATCTCCCATTCTTTTTCTAATTCATCATCCCCGTAATCTTGAAAAGGGTTAGATATACCTATCAGAACTTTTCCACCTAACATTTTTACAAGTAAATATAAATCTTTGTTAGTCAATGTCCAGTTAGCCATCATAATCCCCCTTAACCAAATTTTCTCATTGACTTTGGTTTCCCAAAATCAGGATACATTTTTAACACCTTTTCATCATTTTTTTGTATGTATATATATCTATGAATAAAAGTTGCTAAATAAGCAGTTACTATAGATACAATCGAATATGCGATAATTAATGCAATCATAAAAGCTGAGTCCGTTACCAGATAGGACATAAGAAATTGTGCAACCACGTACCCAAAGCTTGAAGATGCGACTATAGGAGTAATATTAAACTTAGAGTTTCCATTTAGAAGCTTGGCATAGGTCCCCGAATACAGCATTTTCACATTGAAAACCTGGAAGAAAACCAATAATAATAACATTAGAAGTAACCCTATATAGAAGGAGCTGCTGCCTTCTACTCCAATATGTTTATACAAAAACTTCTGAATGACAAGGAAATAAACATACGTATTCACTACCCCAAAAACGCCAATGTATAAATAGTAAGACCTTTCAAATTTATAGGGTGCAAATATATATAGAATAGCCCATAGATGGACTCCAATGATGGGAATCAGAGCGGCCCAGAAAAAGGGAGCAAAAAATGGGATGCTCAGTAACGGCAGGAGCCCAATAAAGTCCAAGAGTATTAATAAAAACCCTATTACATTTCTTCTGTTTTCTTTAGGGAATTGCATATTATTTAGATAAGATAATGTAATATCGTCAATATCTCTGTGTCTTTTCAAATTCTTTCACCTCAGTAATTGGAATCTGTGAGATTAACTAAACCAAGATCCAACCTTATTAATAATTCCAGTAGTACCTTTTTTTATTGAGTCCCCGATAGAGTCTCCTTTACCATCACTATCAACATCCATGAATTTTAGATCACTTAGTAATGATGTTGTAATCATACCAACAGCTGCGCCTGCAACAGCCCCGACAGCTAACCCTATTGGACCACCGATAGCACCACCTGCAAGTGCACCGACATATGCTGATGATGCGATAGATGCACCAGCCACGGCAACATCTCCTGTAACATTCCCCGCAATCTCACTTGCTGATTGATCATGTTGAACGCCGTGTACAATATCACCGACCACAGTAGTTCCAATTCCAATATATCCAATTTTATTTCCAGCCCATTTAAAGGACTCTTTTACCCCTGTCATGGGGTCAACTAATTTATAAAGCTTAGGGTAATTAGTAGCGTTGGTCCCGCTATATCTATTTTTCTTGAAGTCCATCAGTTCAGGTTTAGTTAATGAGACTCGCACACGTCTCTTGCCTTGAGCAGTTGTATAAATACTTTTAGTAGCACCAAATCCTTTTCGAGCTTTATTCACGTTTTTCGCAGCCCCATAACCTGTGGCAGCCGTAATCCCCAAATTCGTCGCAGCATTAATCGGCTGCTCTCGCCACTGATCAAAATTGATCCCTAGTGTCGGCGTAGGATCCCATTCCGGTTGCAATCCATTCACCGTATCAGCCGCTTCAACCCCATTCTCGACAAATCGGGGATTGTTGGTCAGCTCGAAATAAGGGTTTGTCGACCCGCTCTCGGACTCATATTGAGGGTTGTAACAGCTGTTGGGCTGATACGTATCGATTGAGATTTTCCCGTTGGAGAAGAGACCTTGAATTTGGTGAATGTATTGGTTCATCGTGTGGACATCCTGTTGGATTGGCTCCAGGTTGGCGGATTGACTTTGATCAAACTGGTGAAGTTTTTCAACGGTTTGATCTTTTTGCTGCCTCGCAACGTGAACCTGCTGAAGGAAAGAATCATCCTGTAATCTTGGTAATGAGACGATATCTTGAACACTTTGAATCGTTTCATTGGACTCACTTGTTAAGTCCATGACCACATCTCTTCCCCGATTTAATCCGTTTTCCATATCATTCTGTAAAAAGCTTTCCTGTATATATCCATTTTGGGCTGGCTCCAACCCTTGTAATTCATTTTTAATGGCTTTCAGGGTAGATTGATATGTTGTCACCATTTGCTGATAGAACTCCAGAAAGGATTGATGGGAATCCTGATAAAAAGACCGTATCGATTGACCTCCTTTTCCTTTAAAAGAGGCATCTTGAGAAATAAAGTCATTTATGGCAGATTCGATTTCGATCATCTGTTCTTTTTGCTGGTTTAACTTTCGAAGTACTTGTTCTAATCCTGACTCCAGAGACATGACATCCAGTGTTTTCATCCCAATTTCTCTCCTTACCTGGCTTTGATATGTGAAGACAGTTCCTGATCGGCATCCGCCATATCCTGGACAGCCTGTCGTGTCAATTCTTCATTTAGCATAAGTAATTCTTTATAACTCTGTACCAACTGTTCCATGCTTTGGTTCAACTCGTTCAATTTTGTTACCACTTCCAGGCGATTTTCATGTCCAATGTTATTAGGTACATCCGGTTGAAGAGATTCTGCAGTGGATTTAATTTTTGAAAGGTGGTGGTCTATCTCACCTTGCACTACTCTGATTTCATTACCCATACAAGCTACCTCCCGCTATATTAAATACATTTCTTTCTATTCAGCTGTTGCTTCAGCTTCAGATTCCAACCTATGAATGGTCTGTTCAATCGCCTGGATTTCACTTCTTATGGTGTGCATCTTACTGCTCAACATAGAGAACACTTCACTAAACTGGTTATTTTCAATCTCTGTAAAGTAATGAAGCATTCCTTCAAGCCTTATTTCATCAAATTTACTTGCAAGCGTCCCTTGCCAGGTGAATGCAGATAATTCAGGTTTTGTAATAGATTCCCGATAACTTGAAAATTCCTGTTTGTTGCCTTGAAGTTTGCTCTGACATTCCTGAAGCCTTTGAAGTTGCTCACGTTTTTCCCATAACAACCCGTAGTAAAAATATAAAGACAAGAACCTTCACCTCAATTGATTACTCTAATTCATAAAATTTTCCAATCTTTTTAACTATAACATGGATGAAATTTTGTCAGAATGATAGAATCTGTTTATTTTTAGTATATGCAAGTAATCCTTTTTACCTATTCGATATATTATTTATCAATGAATAATACGAACTATTAATTAAGTATCACATTTTTTGTAAAATGAAACCTATTTCACAACTATTATTTTCCAGGTTCTGAAACTTTTCTTATATTAAACACGTATTTTAAGTCAGAGGTGAAAAAATGTACATAAACATACCTGAACCAACACAAACCATATCAAAAAAAGCCACCAAAGTTTGGCGGATATCCAACACGATAGGACATACAACAGCACTGCTCATCATAGGAGCCCTAATGATATGCAGTGACCGATTCGATTGGTACGACTGGATCGGGATCGTTCTTTACATTCTTGGAGGGCTGTTCATTGTCTCTTCCATTTTCTCCATCTTCATTGAACCCATTTACCTGCAAAGAACCTGGCGCTATCAGGTCGATCAGGAATTCGTTCAGTTGAAATTCGGGAAATTTCAACAACAGCACATCTTAATACCCATGGAGAAAGTGGAATACGTCCGCACAGAGCAGGGGCCCATCATGCGTCGCTATGACCTTTATGACCTTGAAATCGGGACTACGACCTCCAGTCACAAAATACCTGCCATACCGGCAAATGTAGCGAAGACATTAAAAGCGGAAATTGCCACCTTCGCAAAGATTCGGGATAAAGTTTCGAAGAAAGGAGAAATAAGAGCATGACCCATTTTGCCAAAAGATATCACCCAGCCTATATCATCGTCGAATTAGTATCAACCGCGAAGGGCCTATTCGGGTTCTATATCCTCCTGTTCCTACTTAAGGCGAATTCAACTGCCGGATGGGTAATATGGGGCCGCTACGCTCTGTTGGCTGCAACAGCGGTGTCTGTCCTGTCGATCTTTGCCAAGTGGCTTTTCAACCGCTATGAATTAAGTAATAAAACGATCCTTTTCAGAGAAGGGATGTTCGTTAAAAAACAAAAAACGGTCTCCTGGGATCGGATCCACAGCCATCGATCCAATACGACCTTCATTCATCGCTGGTTTGGATTAACTTCTTTAACCATGGAGACAGGGACGAGTGGAGAAAATGCCCAATTTGAATTCCCCGTCATCACACAACGAGAGAAAGTTCGCATTTTATCTTATCTCGAACAGAAGCAAAACAGAGATGAATCAAAAGATGGTATAAAGCCGGAACGCATGGTACACTTTCAAGCAACCAGGAAAGACCTGATTAAAGCATCCTTCACGTCACTAAGTTTCCTGGCGATCTTCCCATTAATAAGTGCCATCTATTTCAATCTGGCCGATTTCTTTGCCCTCGAAGAATCAGCAGAAAGTGCCTGGCACTACTTGCTCGATCACGTGTGGATCCTGATCGTCCTTTTTCTCGCTGCCATGATCCTGTCCATCTTCATCGGCTTTGTAAAAACGTATATGAAGTATGGAAATTATGTCATTAGTGATGACCAGAAACGGATTTATATTAAAAAAGGGATTGGGAATGAGGTCAGCTACTCGATTCCAAAGAATAAAGTACAAGCTGTCAGAGTGGAACAATCCATTGTGAAAAGGATACTCGGGCTTGTTTCGATCAAGTTGATCAGTGCCGGCTCCTTTGAAGGTGAAAAAGAGGAAATAAGTTCTTTATATCCCTTTATGCCCAAACGTGAAGCTTATGATATGCTGCAGACCATCCTTCCCCACTATCCGATCAAAGAGGAGATGGAACGCTTCCCACTAAAGGTCCTTTGGCTGAAGCTTTTCCAACCTTATTATTTGACGATTGCTGCTGTAGTGGGCCTATGGATCTTTAAGATGGAATGGATTTGGATCGCAGGCATTGTCTTTGGAGTATCCATCCTCCTCAGAATCCTTGATTACTTGTTTACAAGCTACACCCGCCACGATCAAACCGTCCAAATTCGAAAGGGAGGCTGGTTGAACGAAACCTTCGTCACCCATCGGGACCGAATCCAGCAGGTGACCGTGAAGCACTCATGGGTCGAGCGAAAATTTGGAGTGGCCACCATCATGTTCTCCAATCGGGCAAATCCGAGTCATGAGAGTTTGATGATTGGGGTGTCAAAAGAGGAAGCGGGTACGTTTTATGAGTGGTTTCATAAGAAATCCGTCTCTGGGTGAGACGGATTTCATTTTTACAGACCTGGATAACACCGGTTTAAATCTTCCGTTACTTTTACTTCCTTGACCTTACACTGCCCCTCCAAATTAACTATTCCAACTATTGATTCATCCATCCCATGATTTTTGAAGACTTCAAATGCTTTAATTATCTCCCCTTCGCTTGACTGAGGACGGATATGCAATGTTAAAGTTTGATGCTTATATAGCCGTGTGTAAAAATAATCATTGTCAACTTCCAGTTCTAAAATTGAACCAACAAACATATTTAGCGGCTCCAGTTCTTGATCCAATTCTTCTGTGTCTACAATATCATTATGGTGGAACAGCATAAATTGTTGCTCTAACACTTGTACAAAATCATTCGATTCATTTTTTCCGTAGTAATCTGTAATTAAATTATCATATCCCATTTTTAGATCAAGTGATATTTCAATAGGTATGTTTACAAGGTTTGAGCCTATTTTTTCAAGTGTATTGACTAGCTTTTCTGGGTTGGAGTCCCCACCATTGTAAATACCGTATACCTTAATATAGGTCTTCCCCTTATGTATCTTACTTTTCATATGTACATCTTCTATTCCATTTTCGAGGAAGACCTTATTATATTTTTTATACTCCTTATCGGTTTCAAGAAAATACTCATGTTTGCTTTGAATAAAATTTTCATCGAAGTTTTCGAGATTTCCAGAAATGTCACCACTAAATGTAAAATTTGGATGATCCTCCGATTCAAATTCTACATCATATCCATCTCCGAAAAGCTTTACGAGTACCACAATGATCGTTGATCCAACTGGGGTAGATTCCTTTATTGAAGTCATTTTCACTTTTTCGCCATAAGCCTCTTCAATTTGCTTTTCAGTATATACCGAAACTTTTTCCTCCAACGAATCACATCCTGCCAACAGTAAGATTATCATTAGGAGAATGAACTTCTTCACTATTTTTCTACCTTCTCTCTATTCAAAGTTTATTTTTTGAAATCTTAGATTTATAAATGTAATGTTCAACTTTCATTAACAATAGAAATACATATGATAGCTTACATGTAATATACTATTTTTGGAAGAGATAACACCTCAAAAAGACTTTTTAGTGAATATCCAAATTCATCAATGTAGATTTCTAAGTCTTCGGAAAGTTCTTCTATACTCTTATCAATAAGGTTGATTACAAGGAACAATTCATGTGTCAGATAAAATTTTTCACTATTTGGGATAATCCTCATTCTGGAAAACTATATTGTGTTGAGGGTTCTGTTTGATCCATCAGCTTAGTCAATTTGCCGTTAATACTAATCGATTCTTATATGTAATGGAGGATATGCCAGGGTAAGGTTTAATTCTTTTCAAGGTACCATCACCATGATCAGTGATTTTATAACAGGACAAAATGGAGAAGGGGAAGGCTGTAATAAATTAATATCTGTAGAAGATAGATCAAGAGGCACAGTGAATTTCGTCGTGTCACCAACCATATATTTTGTGAACCATGTAATGGTGGCTGTAGGGATAGAATAACCGGATATTATGATGGAAACGCACCTGTTCCTCTTATCTATCCACCACAATATCCTGCACTTGTCATGGTAAAAGAAAGTTCAACTCAAAATGTAAAAGTAGATTATTTCAACTCACAGTTGGAGAGCAGCGATGGCATGCTAAGATTAAATCTATCCCCCTATACTCAAATGGTATTAACCAACGGACAATCCTTTTCAAAGTACCCTGGCAACCGGAATCTGATCGTGATCTATGGGCCCGCCACGATGAGTATACCTGCTCAAACCACTCCTTATAGAATCATTATCTGGTGTTAGACATTTCGTGTTTTGTTCATTTACAGGCTTTTCTATGTACATATGTACAGATGGAATTCTGATAGATTACACGAAACAAACCCAAGCCATGAGCTTGGGTTTGTTTCGAATATATTTAGGTTTGCATATTAACTGTAAGCTAACTCTTTCCCATGTAGACCAAGCGTCTCTGCTGTTGAAGTATGAATTTCATTAAACAGCCATGGGTTTTCCACTAGTGACATCCCATATGAAGGAATCATTTCTTTTAGTTTCGGCTCCCACTCACTCATATGCTGTGGGAAGCATTTTTCAAATAACTCAAGCATAACGTGAACGGCAGTAGAAGCCCCAGGGGAAGCACCAAGTAATGCGGCTACAGAGCCATCAGCGGCACTGACTACTTCCGTACCGAATTGAAGTGTTCCTTTCCCGCCTGCCTCAGTATCTTTGATCACCTGCACACGTTGGCCAGCCACTACGATATCCCAATCTTCGAGTTTAGCATTAGGGATAAACTCCCGCAGTTCTTCCATTCGCTTTTCATTCGACAACAATACTTGCTGGATCAGGTATTTAGTCAATGACATCTCTTTGGCACCTGCCGCGAGCATCGTGAGAACGTTATTCGGTTTGACAGAACCAATCAAATCTAAATTTGAACCCGTTTTTAAGAACTTGGGTGAAAAACCGGCAAACGGTCCAAACAGTAACGATTTTTTATTATCGATATATCGTGTATCAAGATGCGGAACAGACATTGGGGGAGCCCCCACCTTGGCTTTACCATATACTTTGGCATGATGCTTCGCTACTACTTCCGGATTGTTACACACCATAAACAGTCCGCTTACCGGGAATCCTCCAATATGTTTCGATTCAGGAATACCAGTTTTTTGAAGTAAAGGAAGACTTCCGCCTCCACCGCCGATAAAGACAAATTTTGCCGTGTGATTTTCGATTTTACCACTGTCGATATTATGCACCTTGACTTCCCAAGATCCGTCACTGGTACGTTTAATATCCTTCACACTATGCTTGTAGTTTATCTCGACATTTTGCCTCGTTAAATGGTCAAACATCATTCGTGTTAAAGCCCCGAAGTTGACGTCCGTCCCGGAGTCGATTTTGGTTGCCGCTATCGGTTCATTCGATGTACGGCCTTCCATGATGAGCGGTATCCACTCCTTTAGTTTTTCAGGGTCATCGGAAAATTCCATTCCTTGAAACAAGGGATTACTTGACAGCGCTTCCAATCGTTTTTTCAAAAACGCTACATTTTTTTCCCCTTGCACCATACTCATATGAGGTATAGGCATGATAAAGCCATCAGGATTACCTATCAAATCACGGTTTACAAGATACGACCAAAACTGTCTTGAAAGCTGGAATTGTTCATTGATTTTAATTGCTTTACTAATATCTACCGATCCGTCAGATTTCTCGGACGTATAGTTAAGCTCGCACAATGCAGCATGCCCCGTACCCGCATTATTCCATTCGTTCGAGCTTTCTTCACCTGCACTTGAGAGCTTCTCAAACACTTTGATTTCCCATTCAGGTGCTAACTCTTTCAGCAAAGATCCCAAAGTCGCGCTCATGACTCCGGCACCAATTAAAATAACGTCTGTTTTTTTCTGTATGCTGCTCATGATAACCTTCCTTACTCTTTATATTTTCAGAAAAGAGTAACCGCTCCTGCTCGGGTCTCACTTAAAGCAAGGCGCCACCCTGGAACTCACCTGTTCTGTTATAACCATACCACAATCTATTATAATAATTTAGGGGTTAAAATATCTACCATTATCTGATAATTATATACTATTTTGAGCTTTTAAAAAAGTGCAAAGTCCGTTTTCAAAGACTTGGTAACCTAGTAAACAAAAATATATACATAGGAATCTATTCCCACGCCCATCCTCTAAAGCCCCTGGGAAAACCTGCACATTTTTGTTCACTCGGTTTTTGGGGATAGCGCAGCATTTCAATGAGGATTGAAAACTTGAGTTAACTTGTCGTTAAAAAAGGATCAAAGAACGTTGGGTTGTTCTTTGATCCTTCTTTTTTGCTAACTTATCCAGAACAACAAAGGGCAGTATTGCAAGCAGTACCGCCCCCCATTATTAATTTCTTTCTCTAGCCAGCTGCGTATCCCGGATATTTTTCTGAATGGTAATAGCCGCAAATAGACTAAGAACAAATGACATACCATAAAATCCTTTTTCACTTAAGATAATACTACCGGCATTATAAAGTCCGATCGCCATCAAGGAAATGGCTACAATCACTGCAAACCAACTGAGTCCGTAATAGATGCCCGAAACAGGGATATCCTCTTCCTTGTCCCTTACTGCTTTTTGCAGGGATACGGCTGCATACAATCCGAATATCAATACAGCAAAGTAATACCCCTTCTCATTCAGTTCCATTCCTGCATTGAACAGGCCAATCAGATAAGCGGAGACACCTACCACCAAAGCTGCCCAACTTGCCCCTTTAAACGCGGCAGTCGGTTCCCCTTCTTTTCTTTCCACCTTGATCTTTGGTTTCTTTTCATCATTTTTCATTAACGGGTTTTCATTCAACTCAGACATTTACCGCACCCCTTTACTGTCATTCAATATGCAGGATTTACCCTGCTACCTAAGAATCATTATAGCAATTTTTTACAGATTTTGTTTACTATTATGAGTGAAATTTTCACTTATATGGTATGAATTTTTTTAGTAAAAATGGCCAGTCCCCAGTATGCGTAGCGATAGCTTACTGGCGGACTGACCCTTTTTTTGCTATCTTTTATTTTTTTTCTTTTAGTCATGAAGAAACACGACTAATCATCCCCTTGCACTTTTCGCTTTTTACTATTAAAGTATATACTGGTTGAAATCCAGCCCAACTGGGAATGGATAAAACTGAAGTACTTTACTTTTTAATTATGGGAACATGTTTTCCTTAAGGAAAGGGTTTAAATATATTATGAAAGATAATTTTTGGCATGAGTTGCCTCGGCCGTTTTTTGTTCTCGCACCGATGGAAGCCGTGACCGATGTCGTTTTCCGTCATGTCGTGAGTGAAGCGGCGAGACCTGACGTGTTTTTTACAGAGTTTACGAATACGGAAAGCTACTGCCATCCGAAAGGAAAAGACAGCGTACGCGGGCGTCTGACGTTCACTGCAGATGAACAGCCGATCGTCGCCCACATTTGGGGGGATAAGCCCGAATACTTCCGTGAAACGAGTATCGGTGTGGCTAAAATGGGCTTTCGCGGAATTGATATCAATATGGGCTGCCCTGTGCACAATGTCGCAGCAAACGGGAAAGGCTCCGGCCTGATCCGCCGCCCGGATGTCGCAGCGGAAATCATCCAGGCAGCCAAAGCGGGAGGACTCCCAGTCAGTGTGAAAACCCGTCTCGGCTATACCAAAGTGGAGGAATGGCGCGACTGGCTGAAGCACCTATTGGAACAGGATATTGTCAATCTTTCCATCCATCTACGTACGAAAAAGGAAATGAGTGATGTCGATGCTCACTGGGAGCTGATTCCTGAGATCAAAAAACTCCGTGACGAAATCGCTCCTAATACACTTTTGACCATCAATGGCGACATTCCTGACCGCCAGAAGGGACTTGAACTTGCGGAGAAATACGGCGTTGATGGCATTATGATCGGACGGGGGATCTTCCATAACCCGTTTGCTTTCGAAAAAGAGAAGAAAGAGCACACCAGTCAAGAACTGCTCGATCTCCTGAGACTGCAGCTCGACCTTCATGATAAATACTCCGAAGAACTCGAGCCAAGGCTATTCAAACCACTCCGCCGCTTCTTTAAGATTTACGTCCGCGGTTTCCGGGGAGCGAGTGAGCTGAGAAATCGTCTAATGGAATCAGAATCCACCGATGAAGTTCGGGCTCTGCTTGATGAGTATGCTGATGCAGTGAAAGATGAGGAAGGCTTTTCTGTGTCTAAGTAAAGCCCATTTCTTTTGAGAAAAGGGGTCAGACCTCCAGTGAGCATTAACTTACTGGCGGTCTGACCCCTTTTTCCCTTATTTAAACTTTTATTGCCTTTTTACAATTTAACTGATTCCTAAACCACTCTATGTTCCTTTTTGCTATCAGAACTTTTGGATGACCATATTACTATTGCGATACCTAGCATTAAGAGGAAAATTCCTAACCAAGAAGTTAAGCTTAAGTATTCGCCTAATATGAAAACTCCTAATAATGCTGCCGTTAATGGTTCTAAAAAAAGTTGTAATAAAGAATTGGAAAAATAGGGGGCGAGGATTGATTTATATCTTGTTTAGCATTTCTTTTTGATAACAACTTCAACCCTCTGTTTTACCACTATTTGTGGTACGGTTCACCCCGATTAATCCGAAACGCCCGATAAATCTGCTCCACCAGAATCAACCGCATCAATTGATGGGGAAAGGTCATCTTTGAAAAAGAAAGGGTCTCATTGGATCTCTTGATCACATCATCACTCAATCCAAGTGATCCACCGATAACAAACGCCACTTTGCTTTTCCCGTACGTAGCTAGCTTGTCCAGATTATCGGCAAGATCTTCCGATGAGCGCATCTTGCCTTGGATTGCAAGGGCAATGACATGGTGATCAGGGGAGATCTTAGCCAGGATCCGTTCGCCTTCTCTATTCTTCACTTGCTCCATTTCAGATTCACTCAACACTTCCGGAGCTTTTTCGTCGGCAAGCTCGACGATTTCTATCTTTGCATAAGCTCCTAATCGCTTTACATATTCACCTATTCCTTGCCTTAAATATTTCTCTTTTAATTTACCAACCGTTACAATGGTGATATTCACTATCCACACTCACTTTACAAACAATTTACAAACACGTTATCCACAGACTTTATCCACATATCCACAAAACCAATCCACATATCGTATGAGAATATTAGTTCGCCACTATATATATTGCGTTATTCCCACAATATTCACAAGTTGTGGATAACTTCTTTTCTTCAGAAAGCTCAGTCAGTTGAGGCGCTACCTCATGCTCATCGACGACAATATCCATGGCTAATTCTACATGCTCTAAGCAGCAGTAAATCATGGCGTTTCCTCCTAATCTTCGGTTAAATTTTAGAGTATATACTTATCCACAGTTATCATATCATGTAAAGAAAAAGCAGGAAAGGGCACCTGGCCTTCCTGCTTTTCGCTTATCCACATTCTATAATCGGGATTCGTCAGTCAGTTTCATGGATACTTCTTTCTTTTCCCCGTTTCGATAGAGCGTGACTTTCATTTGATCGTTTACGTTTTTTTTGTTATATAGATGCTTTCTTAATTCAATGACATTTTCAATTTTCTCTCCGTCAAGCTCAGTAATCACATCCAGCTCTTGTAAGCCGGCCTGGGCAGCTGGAGAATTGGGAACGGTTTGTCTGATCATGACACCATAATTGATTTCTTTCGGAAGCTTCAACGTTTCCTGCTGATGATAGGCAGAAATTTTATTCACATCCTCCAGAGTCACACCCATTGCAGGACGCTTGACCTCACCGTACTGCTCAAGGTCTTCAATAATCGGCTGAGCATAGTTGATCGGGATGGCAAGTCCGATCCCTTCAACTGCACTCTGTGCGATTTTCATGGAGTTGATTCCAATTAACTGACCGGAAATATTAATGAGGGCTCCACCACTGTTCCCTGGGTTGATGGCTGCATCGGTTTGGAGAACTTCTGCATTCCAATCTTCCATTCCATCCTGATTTATATCGACCGGAATCGTTCTCTCTACACCTGAAACAACCCCCTGTGTGACGGAACCGGAAAATTGCAGTCCAAGCGGGTTACCAATCGCAATAACAGGTTCACCCGCTTTAAGCTTATCAGAATTTCCAAACTCGGCAATGTCATCTTTCTTGATTTTGCTTCCATCGATTTCGATTACAGCGAGGTCTGTCCAAATATCCGCACCACGCATTTCAGCAGGTACCTTGGTCCCATCCGCAAGCGTCACTTCCAGCTGATCTGCTCCTTCTACCACGTGATTATTGGTCACAATATAGACTTTATTGCCTTCTTTCTTATACATTACCCCGGATCCTGTACCCGCCTGTTGATCCTGTGTTTGTCCTTCACCCTGTCCCCAGAAGCTTTGAGATTGAATGTTCGTGATTCCTACAACAGAATCTCCGGATTTCTCAACGGCTTTCGTCACATCCGTTGTCACATCGACAGAAACACTTTGAGTAGCACCATTATGATACGCATCATCCGTTTCTTTCAGGTCCTCGTCGGGTTGAATTGAATATGGTAAGATGTCTAAGTTGGTTAACTGAGGAATCGCCACAATGACCAATATGGCTCCCAGTACCACTCCCATTAGCCCTGCAAGGAACATTCCTCCCCGATTGCCCTTTTGCCTGCTTCTGCTTCCAGAATTATGATCTGAATCATAGTATCCCATCTAACTTCATCCTTTCTGCCAACTATTCCTTTTGTTATTTTATCTTTACAAGCATGATTATAGTCAGATTAAATTAAAAAATGATGAAAAAAGTGTAAGAATTTCATATACTTACTGGATATGTAAATACAAAAAGAAGACAAAAAAAGGTGAAGACATCAGCCCTCACCTTCTTCATACCTTCAAAAGAAAAATCGCAAACATTTGAATCGGTTTAAATCGCAACTAAAGGTGTTGGTACTTTAGGGTCCGTATCAAATAAATCAATTTGTTCTCCTACTACTATTCCTTGTGACTCGAGTGTTTGCGTCACACTCATTCTGGCTAGATCTTTCATATTGTTATCCAGGCTCAAATGGGCCAGGTAAATCCCTTTAGTATTATCACCCATCACTTCACTCATGGCAATGGCAGCATCCTCATTAGAAACATGTCCATAATCACCAAGAATTCGACGCTTTATATTCCACGGATACCGGCACATTCGGAGCATGCCCACATCATGATTACTTTCAAATACATACGCATCGGCATTGGAAATGATCCCTTTCATCCGATCACTTACATATCCCGTGTCCGTTACCAGAACAAGCTTTTTCTCTCCCTGGTGGAAAATATAGAACATTGGCTCTGCCGCATCATGTGAAACCCCGAAGGACTCAATGCTCAATCCTCCAAAGTGCTTGGCTGTTTCCATATCAAACGAAAACTTCTGTTCCGTATCTATTTTCCCTACTAACCCGTCCATGGCATTCCATGTCTTATCGTTGGCATAGATAGGAAGCTTGTACTTTCTCGCAAGCACACCGATTCCCTTAATATGATCACTATGCTCGTGGGTAACAAGAATACCCGATAAATCTTCTATCTTTCGATCAATCTGACTGAACAGTCCTTCCATCTGCTTCCCGCTCAATCCTGCATCGACAAGAAAGGAATGCTCTTCCGTCTCCACAAATATCGCATTTCCTGTACTGCCACTGGCAAGCACACTAAAATGCATGGTCATATCTCTCACTCCATTGTTTCTTTTTCTGGTTTGGTCACTTCGAAAATCTGTCCTTCAACTGCATTAATAAATAGGTCTTCCTTATTATCACCTGATTCAACAACAAAGTGCCAAGTTGGTGCCAAGACTTGGGATTCTTCACGCGATAAAAAAGTATAGTATCCCAGTTCAGGTGTTTTGATCGTACTGCCCGTGCTTATCTTATGATTGGTCCACAAAACCTGAAGAGCTTGAAGAGGAGTAAGCAGGCTTTTCTTTTCCCCGCTTAATTCTTCTAAATCCTCAAGCAGTGTTTGTTTGTAAGAGACGATATCACTTTCTTTATTTAGAATAAGGATCACTTTACCATTTGAATTGTTAAAAATCTGTCTGTCCTTATACGTCTGATAGTAAATAATCGTTTGTTCATCTTCATTATAATTCCAGAAGCTGTACTTTTCACCGCCTACGACCTGATTTTTCATAAAATCGTTTAATTCATCAGGTGAAAACTTTTCACTTATGGGATATGGCTCTTCTAACGTTGAATGAATTGTATTATCCGTGACGACACTGACATCTTGATTTTTCAACTTTTCAATTTCCTTCTCCGTGAACATTTTCGTTTTTGCACTTATATAGGCTTCTTTCATTGATTCCTTTGAAAGATTTTTTGGATAATCAATTTTATCAGTCTTTAATTGCTCTTCAAAGGTAACTTGACTTAACGTTTCTGGATTACTTTCAGAAACTTTGTTAACGAACAACGACATTAAAAAGATATCTAAAATAAGAAAGACAATAATAAAAATGCTCTTCGTTTTACTCCAGTCCAATTCCAAGCCCCTCCTGTTCTTCCAAAGGTAGGCGTAACCAATTACCATCGTATTTATAATACCAGGAAGGTTCAAATACAAGGAATTTTCTATTCGATTCATTAGTATCTCTAGTCATCTTATATCCGACAATGACATCTTCTACATACTCCAGGTTGATCGTATCATCCTTTGCCAAAAGATATAAAACGGTAGATCCGGATGGCAATCTCACCTCATTTACACTATCAAACCGCAGATCATAATCTAATTTAAAGTACGGACGATTGTACTCGTTAATCGACTCCTGACCCATGATTTGAGAAATTTCAGCCATCCCATTTTCATTAAAAACAGGATAATTTTGCACAAATAGCCGATAGACAATTTTATTCTCAAGAGGGCTGATCGAGAAGAATTGATATTGATCGGTCCAGCCACCATGATCATTCACAAACTCCATGCTTTTTTGAAGCAGCTCTGTCGCAGATGATCCTCCATTTTTTTCTTCTGATGGATTCACATAAGACAACGTGTTATGTTCTTTATTCGTTTTTAATAAACTATATACATTTGTAAATTTTTCGCCCTGCTCTGTAAATCCCTTATCTACACTATTGGGGTCACTAAACAGTGCTTGAACATATTCTTCGGGGGAATCAAGGTCCGAATAATATCTATAGCTGATATAATCCTCAGCATCTTTGGGCAGAAATATCGTTTTTTTATTATTTAATGGCTGCTCTATATATTCATCAAAATTATAAACGGCTTTTTGAACAAAGCTCTTTTCGAAAGCTTCTAAACTAGCACGGTCTACCCGGCTTTCATAAAATTTCTTTTCTCCTTCTTCATATAAAACAAAATATACGGAACCTGTATCTGAACCGTTATTATTCAGGTCGATAATGATTCGGTTAAATGATCCGTTCAGGGTGTTTTTCTCCTCTAATTTTAACACTTGACTATAAATAGAGAGTGGAACATTGTCTGGGAAAACAATTTCTACCTTTTTCTCACCGTGTATAACAGATTTGATTTCTGACATATTATACTCTCTTGAAAGATCTTTCATATCAAACAATGTCCAGGTTCTTAATTGTTCAATAACCTTATTGATTTCGAATTCATCCGAAGTCCCGACTGTCTTACTTCCTGAATGATAGAAAAGTTTAAACGGTTTGATTAGAACGCTGTTCAGTTCATTCTCAGGTATCTTGTCTCCCACGGCAACTTCGTAAGCTTCATCTTTATTAATCGTATCGTACCCTGGTTGATACGTCCAAAGATTGAAGGTAAGAAATATACTTATGAATACGAGCAGCGTTAGAATTATCGATTTAATTTTTTCGTAATTCATGACCAATCATCCTCTTGAGTGGAATCATATGGGAGAGTGAATGTGATGGTGGTTCCTTTTCCTTCAGTACTTGTCGCCCATACGTCACCACCATGTGCTGAAATCATCTCTTTTGCTATGGCAAGACCAAGTCCTGTGCCACCCATTTGTCTTGTTCTGGCTTTATCGACACGATAGAAACGCTCAAATATTTTCTCCAGATTTTCTTTCGGGATCCCTAATCCTTGATCTGATACACTGATTTCAATATATCCGTTCTTTTCTATGGTTTTAAATGTAATGGTTCCGCCCTCTGGTGAATATTTCAAAGCGTTCGAAATGATGTTATCCAAAACCTGTGTGATTTTATCCTGATCCACTTCCACAAACATTGCTTTGTCTGGTAAGAAACGGTTAAAGGTCACATTGACATTCTTAGTCATTTCAAATCGATCAATGATTTTATTGAAAAAGAGAATGAAATCAACCCAATCTTTATTAAAACGATAGTCTTTACTATCCATTTTCGATAATTGAAGAAGATCATTTACTAACCGAATCATTCTCTCCGTCTCATTTTGAGTAACATCAAGGAATTGAGGTGCGATGTTTTCATCTTGCCATGCCCCTTCTGCTAATGCCTCTAAGTAACTCCTCATCGTTGTAAGCGGAGTACGAAGTTCGTGGGACACATTTGCAACAAATTCCCGTCTCTCTAAATCAATTTTCTCCTGCTCCGTAATATCATGTAACACCGTTATCAGACCGTTCACAAACCCGGTCTCTTTTTGAATAATGGAGAAATTCGCCCGTAAGATATAAGGTTTTTCTTTAGTACTGTAATCTAAAATGATCGAATCCTGTTCATTGGACAGATCATCAAACGTGTATTCCTCATCCAATCCCAGTAAGGATACAATGGGTTGAGAAACGACTGTTTCACGTGAAACATTCAGCATATCCGCTGCAGGATCATTAATCAGAATGACCCGTCCTTTTCGATCTGTTGCAATGACACCATCGGTCATATAGGAAAGCACGGAAGAAAGCTTTCTTCTCTCGCCCTCCGTCGTAGCTTGGGCTTCTTGAAGACGTTTGGTCAAATTATTGAATGTAATCGCAAGCTGACCTATTTCATCGTACCCGTAGACCTTTACTTTTCTGGAAAAGTTCCCTTTTGCCATAGCGAGTGCTTGTTTTCTCATATCAGATATCGGCCTTGTCACGGTTTGAGCCAATAACACACCCAAAATCGCTGTTATGACCAGGGCAATTAAGGTGCCATTCGTAAAAATCTTGTTGATTTCATTCATTTGGTCATAAACCGATTCAATTTCACCGACAAGATAAATAGCACCAATGACTTCTTCATTTGAAGTTATTGGTGCTGTATACACCCAGATTCGATCTCTCGTTTTATCATCAAGATAGATATCCTCATGACCTAAACCTACAGCGAGGGCTCTTTTAACCTCTTTCTCCCCACTAACCTGACCAACTAGACTCTGATTATTTGGGTCTGAGGTGCCAATAATTTTGCTTCTATCATTAATCACTCGAATTTCGGATATATCAGATGTTTGACTATCATCTAATACTCTCCCGATATCCTCTTCGAGTGTGGGATCATCTTCACTCCGTTTCTTTACTATTTCTTCACGAATTGTATACTCTAATAATTCCACTCTATTTTTAATAGAAGTTTGGAAATTATCGACGAGCTTCTCTTCTAAGGCCCTTACAAAATATACACCGATAATCTGCATGGCGAGAAGAATGAGCAGAACATAAATCAAAACGAATTTCAGATGTATGGAACGGGTTAAACCAACTTTCTTCATTACAAATTACTCCTGTTCAGGATTTCGTAAGTAATAACCGACTCCTCTACGTGTTACGATCCAGGTAGGGTGACTTGGGTTGTCTTCAATTTTCTCACGAAGACGTCTGACGGTAACATCGACCGTACGTACATCTCCGTAGTAATCATAACCCCAAACAGTCTGAAGCAAATGTTCACGGGTCATCACTTGTCCAATATGCTTCGCTAAGTAATGAAGAAGCTCAAACTCACGATGTGTCAGCTCAATCGTTTCTCCTCTTTTAGAAACAACATACGCATCCGGATGGATGGTTAAAGAACCTACCGTAATTTCATTGTTCTCATCTTCAGCATTTTGCTGTGCCCCTTGCTGATGGCGTCGCAGATTAGCTTTCACACGGGCAATCAATTCACGTGTACTAAAAGGTTTCGTTACATAATCATCAGCACCCAGTTCTAATCCCAGTACCTTATCAATTTCAGAGTCTTTCGCTGTCAGCATAATGATAGGCATTTCATACTTCTTCCTGATTTCACGGCAAACTTCCATTCCATCACGATTCGGAAGCATAATATCAAGAAGAACAAGATCAGGCTTGATTTCTTCAGCCATCTTGACGGCTTCGTCTCCATCATACGCACAATGTACTTCATAACCTTCTTTTTTCAAATTAAACTGTAGTATATCTGCAATTGGTTTCTCATCGTCAACGACTAATATTTTCTTCTCCATGTCAATTGATCTCCTTTAGAAAAAAGTAATGTATCATATAAAGTTGTGATTAGTATAGGATTCTTCCTTTAAATTTATCACTATCTCCATATTAATTCATCTTTAACTCTATCATAACCTTTATTTCATTTCTTTTTGACTACAATCTAAATATAACAAAGGGGACTGACAAATAAAATGATTGTGTCAGTCCCATGATTGATTACCTATATACAATTACAATACATCTAATGGATTGATAAGTGATCCATTTTTGTAAACTTCGATATGCAGGTGAACACCGGTAGATTCACCAGTTGAGCCCATGATACCGATTTTTTGACCTCTTTCCACCGTTTGACCGGCAGAAACAGAAATGGAATCTAAATGAGCATAAATCGTTTTATATCCATTTCCATGATCGATCACAACTTTATTTCCATAACCGCCATCGTCCCAACCGGCAGAAACGACTCTTCCGTTATCAACGGATTTAATTGTAGGATTATCTGGTCGCGCAATGTCGATCCCTTTATGAACTTTACCCCATCTTGGTCCTTGTTTAGAGGAAATATAACCGCCATTTGTCGGCCATGCAAAGTTTCCTGATCCCCTTGATGGAGTTGCTTTTGTTCCTTTAATGACAATATATTTCACTGGATCTTTTAATTTCTTCTCTTCTTTTACATTTTTCTCGATTTGAGAACCGTTCACTTCTGTTGTTTCAAACGTAACGGATTTCTCACCTTCTTGACCTTCCTGCTTCACTTTTGTATCGCCTTTATTCATAGAAGAGTCTTCTATTACTTCTTTCTCATAGGCAATCTTTTTAATCTTGTTAGCTTCTTTCTTAACAAGTACATGGACAAGAGGTTCATAGACGGTCACATTTAACTCCGAACCGACTTTAAGGGCATCGTCTTTTTTCAGCTCTGAGTTTAATTCCAGCAACTTCCCTGTGGTTAGCTGATGCTCTTCTGCAATCGTACCAAGAGCATCACCTTCTTGAACCTTATATTTTTTTTCTTCTAAGGTACCCTTCTTAAGAAGATCTGCAGCTTCCTTAGAAGACATCATTTCTTCCGGCTCCACTTGCGTCTTCTTCATCTCTACCTCTTCTTTAAAAGAAACTTCTAATAAACGTGTTTCATTTTCCTTTAAAGCGGGTAGAGAAGAGGATGAAGAGTCACTTTTTCGCGCTTCCAATTCGCTTAACTCATCTTCAGAAACATAGTTGAGCTTAAAAGTCTTTAAAGCATCATCAGCAGCCTGTTCGTCTTTAACATAAGCAACGGGTTTATTGTTCACAACTAAAGCAAAAGCATTTGCTTCAACCGATACTGATTTATTTAGGTTCTCAATAACCTTTTGATTGTTTGTTTTCGTAGCAGAAAACACATTCTCAGGTATGTACGTTACATCATGAGTAAAATCAACCTGGAAATCCGTGTATTCCTTCTTAGCCTCATACAGTTTCTCATCCAAAATAGCTTCTACTTCTTCCTGATTCGTAACAGCACCTACATACTCACTACCCATATATACATGATAGATGGTTTGCAGATCTTCATCCGTTCCTGTACTTGCTGCCGCAGATGAAAAAGTTAGAGTCGTAAGAGCGAGAGTTGTAATCCCTACTCTTTTTACAAATTGATTGGATCTATGTCGAATATTAAGTTTTTTATATTTTTCTAAAATGGGTGTTAATTTCTCTCCAAAACTCATTGAGTTGCCTCCTATAAACTAAAGCAAAAATCCCAGTTACGGTAGTTCATTAAGCCTAATTTAGTAAAATTATATAAAATTCGTACTTTACTAATTTACCATAATTCGACGAAATCCGGGACACAGAATTAAGATTGTAATAAAACTGTATAATTGATTAGAATTCAAAGAAAGCGCTTCAATGGTGTTTTTAGCGTCACAGTGGGAACCAGGTGGGTCTAAAGGTGGATGAGCCGTTGAAACAATCATGGTAGAAATTAGAGGAATTTTATAATGTTTTGTTACAATAGTGTTACAAAGGCAAATAAAAAAGTACTACGAGAGTCAAGTCGTCGCAGTACTTTTTGTAAGATGGCTCAGGACGGAATCGAACCGCCGACACATGGATTTTCAGTCCATTGCTCTACCAACTGAGCTACTGAGCCATATCGTTTTAAAAGAATCAAATATGTAAATGGCGGTCCGGACGGGACTCGAACCCGCGACCTCCTGCGTGACAGGCAGGCATTCTAACCAACTGAACTACCGGACCAAAAATTTTTGCGATAGCAAAATATTTTTCCTTGAATTGCTTTAGCAAAATAACTTTCATTACCTTGCGATAGCAAAATATTTTTCATTGAATTGCTTTAGCAAAATATTTAATGAAGCTACATCAACTAACCTATCAATCTCACTTCAAAAAATAAAAATGACCCATACGGGATTCGAACCCGTGTTACCGCCGTGAAAGGGCGGTGTCTTAACCGCTTGACCAATGGGCCATGTAGAGAGAAAAAAATGGTGAGCCATGAAGGATTCGAACCTTCGACCCTCTGATTAAAAGTCAGATGCTCTACCAACTGAGCTAATGGCTCTAAGTATATATAAACACTAATAGCAAGCTTGATCAGAGCCGCTTTCGTGACAACGAAATTAATATTATCACAGTATGAATGTCGAGGGCAATAGTTTTTTTGGATTTATTGTCGAAAATTATTTCTTGGGGAATAATTTAGAGGGATTTCCGATATAAAGTATTTCTTAAAGCTATTTGTGCTTAGAAGGCAAAGTGTGGACTCGCCCTTTTCCTTTCCCACGATAACCTACACATACGGAGTTTAATATTCTTGTTGCAAGGGCAGGTGAAGAAATCTTTAAAAAGTCTTTCAGTTGTTGTCCGGTAATTTCTTCTCCAAAAAGCAGATTGTAATGCTCGAGTGCCTTAAGATGAGCTACTTTCGACTTTGTTTTACAATTAGGACAGGACCAGTATCCATGCACTCTATCTAAGGGAAGATAACTACAAATCTCACAAAATACTCCATTTATTATTTCTTGTCTGGATATATTATATTGATTTAGTACTGAGGGGTTCAGTGGGGTATCAAATTTTTTTATTAGCTTAATCATCCTTCTAATATCTCTATCCAGTAAAATATTTTTATGAGATTCATTATTCATTTGAGAAATTTTTTTGGGGAGCAAAGCAGCGTGGATGACCTTTTGACTTACATTCTTATCATTTGAACGAATAATTGTCTGGGGGTTACTGATAACGATGAGTGTGTGGATTGGGATTGGAGGGAAATGATGCTCATGTAACCATGATTTAAATTGAGATTCTTACCTGCCAATTTGAATAATAGGGTCAGGCAGTGCAATTTCAACACCGTTCTTCTTCTGTATCATTTGATGAAATGTTGAATCAAATTCTATCGACCCGGCTATATTTTTCACTTCTAAAATGAGTGCAAAGCTTTTTGTTAATAGTAAAGTATCAATCTGGAAATATCGACCGTTTATAAAGAGGCGTAAGTCATGAAGAATATAAAAGGATTTGTCGGGGAGAAGGCTTAAAAAATAGTCGATTGATTTCTCTCCATTATAACCGGCTAAACTTTTTGAGAGGTTTTCTTTAATAAAGTTTGTTTTAGAATGGGTCTCAAGGATACGTAAGAGTAGGACCTGCAGTTTTTGAATTTTAATCGGAAAAGGACGTTCTTTAATGATCATTTCATCACTCCAATACTAATTTTTTATTTATATTCTACTTTTATTAAAGAAACCCTGCTTTTTTCTGATGATATCTTAACAATAAATTGATGCGAGAGAGGTTTATTTTCAAAACTTGACCTTTTATTTTCAAAAATAGTATTTTATTTTCAAAAACCTCACTTTTATTTTCAAAACTGGAAATTTATTTTCAAAAATGCATTAAATCCGATAATACTAGAACTCACCAGCATAAAAAGACCCACCACCAGAGCACCAACACAACGCTCCAGCAGCAGATCTCCATCATAACCAATATTAATAAGTCAAACTAGCAGCCACAACCAATCCCACTACAATTGCAGCAGAGAATAGGCTGAATCCAATGGCGATATTTCCTTCTTCCACTTTCTTCGCTAAATTCGTCTTAGGTGTTAGTACGTACTCAATGATCCAGTAGGCGATGACTTGAGTGGCGATACCGATGAGTCCCCAGATAAAGGCGTCGAGCAGATTCAAGCTGTTAGCCCAAACGGTGTAGATGACGATGGCGAGTCCGATGGCTTTTCCCCATAGTTTGAGGGCAACGGCAATGTTTCCCTCCCTGATTAAGGTAGCTTCAGAGAATTTGGTGGTAAATGCGAAAACGGTGATACCGAGGATCATCAGTCCAAGGCCCGTTCCGACGTGAGCTAGAAAGCTGAGTAAGGCTTCACTTGTTATGATTTGCATGAGTTTCTCTCCTTTTTAGTTCTCCTGTAATCCTACAGGCAGAAAGTATGATTCGTTATCGGTGATGGCGTTTCCGGCTCGTATTCCGATCGCACCGGCCGTGCCATTAATAATGAAACTGCCTACCATCAAACTTGCATCCTTTATTCCCTCATCCGTCTTAATCGCAGCAACAGGCAGAGGGATAAATTGTTGGAATACTGGCAGGGTCTGCTTATAGGTTTCTTTTTTATCCTGCAAAAGAATCTTTCCTGTCGCTTCCATGATCTTAACCGTATCTCCTTCACGGCCGAATGCCGGCTTTTGAACGTAGGTGATCCCATTCTCTTCGAAGTGTTCGGGATCTAAGTAAGTTGGCAGGAAATAGCGTTCGATCCATTGATGCTCTTCATCTGTATAGAAAGAACTATTTGCTTCATGAAGCCCCCATATGAGTGCTTGAACTCCTTTGGATTGCAGTAAAAAAGATGAGGGAGGGTTTAGGATTGCTATCTTTTTTTCAAATACCATTTGCATCAGGTCCAAGCCTACATAATCTTCTGTCAGTGGATCCTTATCTTCAATGAGATGTTCGACAGGATACGTCGGCCGGTATAATACATCAATCCGCTCCCCTTGAGGAGTATAAAGACCATCTTCTCGAATCTGCAGCTGATCCAGGCTCACATATTCAGACGGCACACCTGAAAGCTTTTGTAGATATTTTGTTGTCAAGTGATCCTCTTCGTGATCCTGGTGAGAGGTGAAGACGATCTTAGGTTCGCCTTCCCGTTGCAAAGACTTCCAAGAAGATAAGAGTGCCCGCTTTAGCTCTTTCGCTAACGCTACCTCGAATCCCTCATTAGGATTTGAACACCCGAAATACTGACAAACCTTTTCATTCACATGATAAAGCTCTTTGATGAAGGTGGGGGTATCGCTATTGAACTCTAATAGCTTGATTTCCCTACCACTTACAACGAAATCAAAGCGACCAACAATGCACTCTTGAGGAATGGACTTAAACCTTATATAGGAAAGAGATTCCTTTGGAAAACCTAGCTCCAGAAGGGTATTATCCTCCAGCTCACGAAGTAGATCCGCACTTTTTTGATAAATAGTGTACACTCTTCGGGATGCTTCATGAATCGCTGAAATCGTGTCACGTGATTCCATCTTAATATCCAATAACGAGTACTCCAAGTCATATAAATCATGCCAAAACTCCGGGATGCGCTGATAGAAAGCGTTTCTTTTATCGCGGTGAGAGGCTATCATATTATCCTCCGAACCCGCCTTTGGAGCCGCTTCCGATACCTGATTTGTAGCTCTTAGAGTACGATTTATAGCTTGAATAATTTTTTAGACTGGATTTATTTTTGAACATTCTACCAGCAAACCAAAAGTAGCCAAAGTGAGGGGAACGGTCGTCATCACAATAATACGTGCCGCTTTCGTCATCCCAATCCCAGTCATCACAGTCAACATCTGTCGGTTCAGGTGGAAGCTCCTGATTTCCACAGCCGGTTACCGATATCGCCATCACGGATGCGACTACCCCAGCCATCATTTTCTTCGTTTTGTTCATTATCTTTCCTCCTCCAGCTTATAGCCCGTTGTTTTTACATATAATATATACACATAGCGATCCTCATCGATTTCAGCAGAATCACGTTCCCATTCCACCCCATCAATATAATAATAAACAGAACCGATGACGCTTAGAATATCGAGATGATATTCATGGTGTTCTATTTTTAAAATAGGGTGGTTGTTTCGTGGATTCAGTTCGCGAATTTCCAGTACCAATCCTTCAGGTGGAAACAAGGGATCCGTAACAGGTTCTTCTTCATATATTTCTACATATAGTATAAATCGATCCCCTTCAATCGCTGAAGAAAGCTGACGATACGTCGCACCTTCTTTAACAAAAAATTCGCATTCCCTTCTAGCCAGGATTTGTTCTAATTCGATATCAGGGTAATGATAGATTGCTTCATACGTATCGTTGCCTTTTCGTAAACGGTATTCAAGTATTGGTCGTTTCATTTTTGACTCCAGCCTCCTGATTGGAAGGATATGATTTCATTAAATATACGAACCAGTGAGGAAAAGGTTTCATTCCTCAGGGATTCATTGGTATTATTGAACTATGATTTTTCCGTAAGGAGGATATGTATGATTATATTCCAAAGGCTTTGGAAACAGATTACGAAGATGGACTTCGGTTTCATTCTTCTATTATCCCTGATTATTATCCTGTTTGGAACCTTTGGCAGCCATTTTTTGGAACCTGATACATTTCAAACGCTTTTTGATGGGTTTTGGTGGACGATGACGACCTTGACCACTGTGGGATACGGAGATTATTTTCCCGTTTCGGTGGGAGGAAGGTTATTGGGAATCTTCCTGTTTATCTTTGGAATCGGTATTATCGGGGTGTTGATCAGTAAAACCGTTGATTCCATTACCACATTCCAGAAATTCAAAAGGGAGGGAAAGTTAGTGTATACATATGAAAATCATTATATCTACATCAATTGGTCGAAGAAAACGGAGAGAGCCATTGAAGAAATTCTTGCTCATGTGCCAGACGCTGAAATTGTGCTCATTGACATGCTTCCTATCACCCCCATTGAGCATGAACAGATTCATTTCATCCAAGGGGATCCTTCCGATGAAAATGTATTACTGAAGGCCAATATCTTTGAGGCCAAACGAGTGGCGATTTTCTCCGATTCAAAGATTGAAGATCCGTCCCTTGTTGATGGGAAAACTTTATTAATTGCGTCTGCCGTTGAGGGATTATCGAAAACGCATGGGAAACCAGTCCATACAATCGTAGAAGTGTCTGAAGATCGTCACATTCCAAAGTTCCAGCATATTGCTGTTGAGGATTTTATTTTATCGAATGATTCTGTTTCCCTACTGATGGCAAAAGCGACCCTTCATCCTGGAACGACTAATTTATTCAGACAGTTACTTAGTAAACGATACGGCAATAATATTCACGAATTCAAAGTAAAGGAGCATTGGAAGACCATTAAGCAGGCTTCTGAGGAGTTGCTGGAGAAGGGAGCTATTCTGCTCGCTGTGAATGATAATATGGATTTCACCGATGCCATGAACCGGGAGCTGCATGCTGATGACATTCTTTATGTCGTATGTCATGACAGAGTGTACGAACAATTAAATCAATAAAAACTCTCAGCCGCTTAAATGGCTGAGAGTTTTTTATGAATTAATTCGGGCTCCACACGCTTCGAACTACATTTGTTTGAGAGCGGTCGGGACCAACTGAGAAGATGGAAAGAGGAATACCAGTTAATTGAGATACGCGCTCTAAGTAGTGACGAGCGTTTTCTGGCAGATCCGTTAACGTTTTACATCCTGTAATATCTTCTGTCCAGCCTGGAAGCTCTTCATATACTGGCTCACATTCAGCAAGAATGTTCAGGTTAGCAGGGAATTCTTCCATGACTTCACCTTTATATTTGTATGCTACACAGATTTTTAAGTTTTCGATTCCAGTTAATACATCGATCGAATTCAATGAAAGATCTGTTAAACCACTAACACGACGGGCATGACGTACAACCACGCTGTCGAACCAGCCTACACGACGAGGGCGGCCGGTCGTTGTTCCGTACTCACGTCCTACTTCTCGGATTCTGTCTCCGATTTCGTTCGTCAGTTCAGTCGGGAAAGGTCCGTCCCCAACACGGGTTGTGTATGCTTTTGATACTCCAACGACGTGGTTGATTTTTGTCGGGCCAACTCCAGAACCGATTGTTACCCCGCCAGCTACCGGGTTAGAAGAAGTAACAAATGGATATGTACCTTGATCGATATCAAGCATTACCCCTTGAGCTCCTTCAAATAAAACGCGGCGGCCGTTATCAATCGCATCGTTCAATACAACGGATGTGTCTACAACGTAGTGCTTAATTTGTTGACCATACTCATAGTACTCATCCAGGATATCTTCAATATTGAAGCCTTCTGTTTCATAGAATTTTTCAAAAAGGCGGTTTTTCTCTTCCAGATTACGAGCAAGCTTTTCTTCAAAAGATTGACGATCCAGAAGATCTGCGATACGGATTCCGACACGTGCTGCTTTATCCATATAAGCAGGACCGATTCCTTTTTTCGTTGTACCGATTTTATTGGCACCTTTGCGTTCTTCATCAATTTCATCAAGCTTTAAGTGATATGGAAGAATCACATGTGCACGGTTGCTGATTCGCAGGTTGTCTGTTTTCACATCGCGATCGTGAAGATACTTCAACTCTTTCACTAGAGCTTTAGGATCGACAACCATCCCATTTCCGATAACGGATGTTTTTTCGTTATAGAAAATACCTGATGGAATTAAGTGTAATTTATATGTTTCTCCGTCAAACTTAATTGTATGACCCGCGTTGTTCCCACCTTGGTAACGCGCGATAACTTCTGCATGTTCAGAAAGGAAGTCAGTGATCTTTCCTTTTCCTTCGTCTCCCCATTGCGTACCTACTACTACTACTGAAGACATATTAAGCACCTCCGACGGGAATTAGTATTCCCTCTTTTATCAAACAAACTCATTTTATCAACACTAAAAAGGAAAGTCAATGAAAACACGAACGTTTATATAGGTAATTATATTTATGTTCGTATAAATGCATACTTTACGCTTCGATAATCCACTACTTTAAGAATCTTAAGATAAATAAAAAATTGAGGGGGTAGCATCAGGTTATGATAGCGCAATTTAGAAACTTTTGCTAATCTAAAATAAGCATTTTGAATTTTACACACAATTGAATACAGAGGTGACGATGAGATGATTAAACGTTTTTTCAGCTATTACCGGCCTCACCGGCGGCTTTTTTACATTGATTTTGCCTGTGCCGTGTTGGTTGGACTTTTAGAATTAGGATTTCCCATGGCGGTATCATGGTTTATCGATTCCCTTTTGCCTGAGGGAAACTGGAGTACCATATTGGCGGTTTCTGCCGGCCTGCTTGTTCTTTACCTACTTAGTTCGAGTATGCAATTCGTCGTGAACTATTGGGGGCATAAGCTCGGGATCAATATCGAAACGGATATGAGACGGGAATTGTTTCACCATGTTCAAAGACAATCCTTCCGCTTCTTTGATAATACGAAAACGGGTCATATTATGAGCCGAGTGACAAACGATCTGATGGACATAGGAGAGCTCGCCCATCACGGACCTGAAGATCTGTTCATCGCAGTCATGACCTTCATTGGTGCGTTTTGGATCATGCTCACAATAAATATGGAGCTTGCTCTGGTCGCTATTATTATTGTTCCATTTCTTGTTTGGCTTATTTCGTATTCGAATATTAAAATGAACGTAGCCTGGACAAAAATGTACGGAAATATCGCCGATGTAAACAGTCGCGTCGAGGACAGTGTTTCAGGGGCGCGGGTGGTTCAATCATTCACAAACGAGTCCTATGAAATGGAACGATTCAATGAAAATAACCAATTCTTCCGCAAATCCAAACTGAAAGCCTATAACGTGATGAGCGTGAATTTATCCGGAATCTACATTACGACTCGATTGATGACCTTGATCATTCTAGTATACGGAGCCTGGTTAAGCTTTTCCGGAGTGCTCTCTTATGGAGAACTCGTTGCCTTTATTCTTTATATCAATGTCCTGTTTAAACCGATCGACAAGATATCAGCCCTCCTTGAGTTATATCCGAAGGGAATGGCCGGTTTTAAACGGTTCACCGAGCTTATGGATATGGAACCTGATATTGAAAACCGTCCACATGCCATAGAAGTTCCCACTCTACGTGGAGATATTGCATTTGACGACGTTACGTTTGGTTATGAGTCAAACCGTCCTATTCTAAGAGATTTATCCTTTTCCATTCAATCAGGACAGACCGTGGCGTTTGTCGGACCTTCAGGTGCAGGGAAAACAACGATCTGTTCATTGATTCCACGCTTCTATGATATAGAAGATGGAGCCATCACCATTGATGGCATCGATATCAGGGAGATGACAAAGGAATCCTTGCGTGCTCAAATTGGCATCGTTCAGCAGGATGTATTCTTATTCACCGGGACTCTTCGGGAGAATATCGCCTATGGAAAACTTGATGCTACGCAGGAAGAAATTGAAGAAGCAACGAGACGTGCTCATCTGACCGATCTCATTGCATCCCTACCAGACGGATATGATACCCAAATCGGGGAAAGAGGGCTGAAGCTGTCAGGCGGTCAAAAGCAGCGCTTATCCATCGCCCGCATGTTCCTGAAGAATCCACGAATCTTGATTCTGGATGAAGCTACTTCCGCCCTTGATACCGAAACGGAAGCGATCATCCAAGAGGCATTAAATGAACTGGCAAAAGACCGGACCACCCTGGTCATCGCCCATCGATTGGCGACGATTCGTAAGGCTGACCGCATTCTGGTCGTCACCGAAAATGGGATTGCTGAAGATGGTACTCATGAAGAACTGCTCTCAAAAGAGGACGGCATCTTCACAAGACTTCATGCCCATCAACATGCAACCATTCTATAAAGAAAAAAATCCAAGCACCTGTACCAGACAGGGCTTGGATTTTTTCTTCTAAGCCGGAGCGTCGTCAAATCGCCGCTCGAGATTTACGAATTTATTGTATTCCTTCACAAACGCAAGCGATACATTTCCAACAGGGCCGTTACGTTGCTTGGCAATGATGATTTCGATTATGTTTTTGTTTTCCGCTTCTTTGTCATAGTAATCTTCACGGTATAAGAAAGCTACGATATCCGCATCCTGCTCGATACTTCCTGATTCACGAATATCAGACATCATTGGGCGCTTATCTTGACGCTGCTCCACACCACGGGAGAGCTGGGATAAGGCAATGACCGGTACTTCAAGCTCACGGGCCAGCCCTTTAAGGGAACGGGAAATTTCAGAAACCTCCTGCTGTCGGTTTTCTCCTGAACGCCCGCTCCCCTGAATGAGCTGCAAGTAGTCAATGAGGATCATTCCAAGTCCGTGCTCCTGAGCGAGACGTCGGCATTTCGAACGAATTTCCCCCACTTTAATACCAGGCGTATCATCGATATAAATGCCGGCATTCGAGAGACTTCCCATTGCCATCGTGAGCTTTCTCCAGTCTTCATCGGTTAAATCACCAGTTCGAAGGTTTTGGGCATTAATATTGCCTTCTGCACATAGCATACGCATAACAAGCTGCTCAGCTCCCATCTCCAGGGAGAAGATCGCGACGTTTTCTTTCGCTTTTACAGCGACGTTTTGGGCGATATTCAGGGCGAAGGCTGTTTTACCCATGGAAGGACGGGCTCCCACAATGATCAAGTCATTTCGCTGGAAACCGGCCGTCATATGGTCAAGGTCTGCAAACCCCGTTGAAATCCCCGTTACGTCACCCTTACGATTGGTTAAAGTTTCGATGTTGTCATAGGTTCTGACAAGGACATCTTTAATATTATGGAACGCACCGGCATTTTTTCGCTGTGCTACTTCCATGATGTTTTTTTCCGCTTCACTCAGGAGGCTATCGACTTCATCCTCCCGTGCATAGCCGTCAGAAGCAATATCTGTCGCTGTACGGATCAATCGTCTCAGTAAAGATTTTTCTTCAACGATCTTTGCGTAATACTCAATATTCGCAGCCGTCGGAACTGAGGCTGCAAGCTCACTTAAATAAGCGACCCCGCCAACATCTTCAAGCTCTTTCGCTGCTGCAAGCTCCTCTGTCACCGTAATTAAGTCGACGGCTTTTCCCCCGTCTCCCAAATTCAGCATGACATTGTATATTTTTTGATGAGAATGACGATAAAAATCCTCTGGAATCAAAATTTCTGATGTGGTCGTTAATGCGCTGGGCTCTAGGAAAATAGCACCTAATACCGCTTGTTCCGCCTCAATATTCTGTGGTGGAATCCGTTCCTGGAACACTTCATTCATCTATGCATAACCTCCAATTCAAACTGCGAAGGGGCAACAGACGTCTATAGGCATCTGCTGCCTGCGTCAAAGTTAACACCTTAATCTATATGAAAATAAGAATTTAGTCCTACCGAAAAAATGTGATCAGGATAGTATCCAGATCACATTTTTTATCAAACTATATTCATTTTAACATGTTTTTCTCAAAATGAAGTTACCAAATTTCGTATATTTTCTCTGAAAAAATCTTATTCCTCTGTTACATGTACCTTTAAGGTTGCTGAAACGTCCGTATGAAGCTTCACAGGGACATTCGTATAGCCAAGGGCACGAATGGCATCGTTCATTTCAATTTTACGTTTATCGATTTTGATGTCATGTGCTTTTTTCAACGCATCCGCAATTTGCTTGCTCGTGATGGAACCGAATAAACGACCACCTTCACCAGATTTTGCTTTCATTTCAACCGTGATTTCTTCTAAAGTTGCTTTTAATCTTTTTGCTTCTTCCAATTCTTCCTGAGCCAGTTGCTCTTCTTTCTTCTTTTGACCCTCAAGCTGACCCATGTTTGCATTTGTTGCTTCAACGGCCAAGCCTTTTTTTAATAAAAAGTTATGTGCATAGCCATCTGCTACGTTTTTTACTTCTCCTTTTTTCCCTTTACCTTTAACGTCTTTTAAGAAAATTACTTTCATATCTCTTTTCTCCCTTCAAAATAATCATTTAATGCTTCCTTCAGCTGTTCTTCAGCTTCTGATACAGATGCTTGTTTTATTTGAGTAGCGGCGTTGGTTAAATGACCTCCACCGTTTAAGTTTTCCATAATGATTTGTACGTTCACGTCACCTAAAGAACGGGCACTGATCCCGATCGTTTCAGGATCCCGCTTAGAGATGACGAAGGAAGCAATTACTTCATCCATGGTCAATAGCGTATCCGCTGCCTGTGCAATCAGGACGGGATCATAAATGACGTCATCCTCTGCTTTCGCAATCGCAACGCCTTCACGGAAAAATTTAACCGATTCGATTAACCTTGACCGTTTTATATAAGTATCGACATCCTCTTTCAGGAACTTTTGGACTAATACGGTATCTGCCCCTTGTGCCCTTAAATAGGAAGCGGCATCAAAGGTCCTTGATCCCGTTCGAAGCGTAAAGCTCTTCGTATCCACAATGATTCCCGCCAGCAGAGAAGTGGCTTCCAGCATAGTGATTTTTTCATGTTTAGGCTGATATTCCAATAGCTCCGTCACAAGTTCTGCTGTTGAAGAGGCATATGGCTCCATATAAACAAGTAATGGGTTTTTAATAAAGTCTTCTCCGCGACGATGGTGATCGATCACCACGACTTTATCCATTTTATTTAAAAGCCTTTCTTCAATGACCAGGGAAGGCTTGTGGGTATCGACGACCACGAGCAGCGTATCTTCTGTCGCCATTTCGAGTGCTTCCTCGGGGGTGATGAATCGGGAATGAAGATCAGAATTGACTTTAATCTCCTTCATCAACCGTTTCACGCCATTATCTATTTCATTAAAGTTTAAGACAACGTACCCTTCCCGCTGATTCATTTGAGCCACTTTTCGAATGCCGATGGCGGCTCCGATGGCATCCATATCGGGATGTTTATGTCCCATGATGATGACCTTATCACTTTCGATCATGATTTCCTTTAGAGCATGGGAAATGACTCTGGCACGTACCCGGGTACGTTTCTCCATTGGATTGGTTTTTCCACCGTAGAATTTAACTTTTCCATTCGTTTGCTTAATGGCCACCTGATCCCCTCCACGACCTAACGCGAGATCCAGGCTTGATTGAGCCAGGGTACCCAGTTCAGGCAGAGAAGAAACCCCGGTCCCTACACCAATACTTAGAGTCAAGGGTACATTTTGCTTGGCTGTGGTATCCCGGACATCATCCAATATACCGAACTTTTCCTTTTCTAATACTTGAAGGATCTTCTCATTAATGACGGCGATGAACCTCTCGGAAGAAACCCGCTTCAAGAATACGCCATATTCTTTTGCCCACTTATTCAGAATGGACGTCACGAGGCTATTCAAGCTGCTTCTTGTTTGGTCGTCCATCCCTTGCGTTAATTCATCATAGTTATCTAGAAAGATGATTCCAATATTCGTGCGTTCATCATGATATTGCTTTTCTATTTCTTTTTGTTCGGTGACATCAAAGAAATAGAGAAGTTTTTCTTTGAGCTTCAATACGACTTGATACTTTCTCTCATTAATCGTCACAATTTCTGAATCTACTTCCTGCTTGATTAATGGAACAAGAGATTCTGCCACATCGTATAAGGATCTTCCAACGACTGTATCTTCATTAAAACAAGAGGCAAGAAAAGGATTCGTCCATTCTATGTAATATTCATCATTGATCAGCATGATCCCAATGGGCATCTCCATTAACGCCTCTTCCCCTACACGCTTTACACGATAGGATAAAGTGGAGATATACTCCTCTGTTTCTTCGTGCGATCTTCTCTCAAAATAGAAAGCGAGAAAATACACGATTCCAAAGACAATCAACCCTATTAACGAAATGATCCATTGGTAAAAGGAAACCGATACTAACAATAGAGCTGTTAATATAGCAAGACCGTACAATGGGTAGCGGATCATTCGCTTATTAAAATAAGATGGCATGATTTCAGCTCCTGGACCTTAAATTTCTATGACTTGCGTTGTAGGCGTTGTCTTAGATCAAATCCTAAGTCAATTATACCTAAAATTCGCACGAGATAAAGAAGAGGAATCGAAATGATTGTAATTAATACCAAAATTCCTTTTGACCATCCTTTTATATGAGCGAAAAAATAGAGGAAAGACAAGCCCTGGACCGCCATCAATGTTTGCAATACATACAGAACATTTAGAAGGGCCGTATAGGCATACGTTCCTTTCTCCGGCTGCAGAATCATAGATAGAACTAAGGTAAGTAAATAATACCAAAGGATACTCTTAGGAAGCTTCCATTCTCTAAATGGTTTAAATACGGGTACATCTCTCCCTAAACGCTTCATGATGGGAAAGTTGATCAGCATAAACAACAGAGCCAATACGACAGCAATTCCAAGAAACAAGGTAGGCATCAAGGTCTGAATTAGATCAATGGAGCTCTCCAGACTTTCCACCAGTCTCTTATCTGGTTCCTGACCAAGCTTCTCAAATAAAGAATAATAAGCTGCCTTCGATTCAGCTAAGCTATCTTCTATAATATTAACATCGAAGAGTAGGATAGAAAAAACAAAACCAATCACAATATTGATGACAAGTGTGAGACTTGACGCCATAAACAGCCTCATTTTATCTACTTTCGCTTTCACACACCAGCCAATCACTACCCCGGTCGTCGCAACCATGAAGGCAACAGGCAGCGCAATGAGCCCTCCAAACAAGAAAGATAACCCTAACGATCCGATCAATACGTAAAAAGAATTCAGTAACGAATACTTAGAACTAAACAGAATAAGAGGGAGGGGCAATACGAAAAATGCAAGGGTCCCAATAAGCGGAACATATAAAGCCAACAACAGTAAAACAGTAAAGATGGCGAGCATAAGCGCACCTTCCGTTAACACACGGGGATTTTTCAATTGAAACGCTCCTTACGATATATTCAAAAACATGCAATAGCACTATCATATCAATTTTAAAGATAGATTTCATCTAGTGGGTACTTACCCGAAGGTGAGAAGCATACTTTAATGTCCACCATTTAACTTTGTTGTGCCAATTTCTGCGTTTGTTGTGCCACTTTCCACTAAACTTGTGCCAAATTGTGAATATCAATAACTATTATTGTTAAAATCACTTCATTTTCATAAAAAAGAAGGTACCCCTTCAACATGCTTCTTTTCTTCATCTACTCTAGTATGCACTCATTTTAAAAAGGAGTATACGCAGTAGAAAAAGAATAGCAATGTATCAGGACCACCCTCTAATGAATATTATGAAATTTTAAAACGTTCGATTGAAGACTGAAGCTCTTGACTTAAGTCTGTTAAGCGTTCAGCTGCTTCTGTAACCGATTGGACGGCCCTTACTTGTTCTTCCGTAGAGGCACTCATTTCCTCACAGGAAGCAGCTGTTTGTTCCGCTGTAGCGGCCATCATCTGAATCACGTTGACCACTTCATCTTTTTCAAGATTGATTTGACCCACTTCCTCATACATTCTTTCTATTTCATCCTGCATGGATTTCATTAACTGTGAGGTTTGGTCAAATACGTGATTGGTTTTTTGGATCACTTCATTTTGGACCTCAAAGGTTTCTTTCGTTTTCACCATTTCATCAACTGCTTGATGAGAGCCTTGTTGAATTTCTATAATGGTGCGTTTTACTTCTTCGGTTGCCTTCACTGACTGATCGGCAAGCTTTCGTACTTCTTCCGCCACGACAGCAAATCCCTTGCCGTGTTCACCTGCTCTGGCAGCCTCAATGCTCGCATTTAAAGCAAGGAGGTTGGTTTGAGAAGAAATATCCGTTATTGTACCCATGACCGATTCAATCGTCTTCACCTTTGCTTCCAAACTAAAGATGACTTTCTCCATGGAGGAGATGTATTCACTGGAAGAATGGTAGGCATTTTCTAATTCTTTTACCTGGTTTAACCCGGACTGATTCATGACATCTGCTTGTCCTGCCATCTCAGACATAGCTTTCGACTTTTCATAGACTCCATTAATTCTTGTTCCTAATTGCTCTGTTTGATGATGAGCCCGATCAGAGTCGGACGCTGATTGAGAAGCCCCTGTCGCAATTTCGGAAACAGCCTTTGCCATCTCTTCACTTGAGGCATTTGTCTCCTCAGAAACAGCACTTAATCCTTCAGCCGATTCCCGGACATTATAGATCGATTCTTGGACGACTTGTATCGTATCTCTCATATTCACGATCATTTTGTTTAAATCGGACGCTAGTAATCCTGTCTCATCTTTGGAATCAATTTCAGACTGAATGGATAAATCTCCAGTAGAGACATCGGTTACCGTTTTTTGAAGCTGCTTGATTGGTTTAGTGATTTTATTAGAAATGAAGACAACTAACACCAACATGACAGCCAGGGTAATAAGGGCTGTCACGATCAGTAACCGTTCGATTTCTTTGGATGACTGAATGAGATCCTTCATACTATAGGCAGAGCCCACTTTCCAGTTCGTCTTTGGTACTGTACTATATACCAATACCTTTTCGTCACCTTCCAGTTCGTAACGGATTGTATCGGATTCCTTCTCAGAAGTCAGCATTTTACTGATGAAAGGTAGCGATGAAAGATTTCCCCCCCGCTTAGTAGGGTGGACGATGGCTGTACCATCTAGTCCGAACAGGAATGGATAGCCATTAAACCCAATGTCCATTTCTGAGACTCGGTCAGTAAGTTTTGTCAAATTAATATCGACACCGAGAACGCCTACTACTTTATTATCTGAAACTATCGCTCTGGAAGCTGTAATGATATATTCTTCCGTTGCAGTATCTACGTACGGCTCGCTCCAAACCACGCCAGCCCTTACTTCCTCAGCATTTTTATACCAATCCCTGCTTGTCGGATCAAAGTCACTAGGCAGAGAAACGGATGGAACAATTTTTAATTTCTTATTTGGTGATGCGAAGTAAATAGAAGTAGCTTCCTGATAAAGGCTTAAGTAATTATCAAAATCCGATTGAATATTGGCAAACAGCTCTGTATTTTTGCCGCCAGATTCTGTTTGCAACTGTGCTTTTGCATAATCTTTTAACGAGTTGGAGATTGAATATTGATCAATACTTTTTTCGTATTGTCCAAGAAAGAGTTGCACTGAATTATTTAGTTCTCCTACGATCCCTTGAGTTTGATCAATAACCTCTTTTTCTGTTTTCATTCTCGTTTGTAAGCTTGTAATCGCAATGATAACGGCTAACGATACCATAAATAAAATGGATATGATTACAATAAGCTTCATTCTAATAGATGATAGAAGAAAACCCTTCTTTCGTTCCACCTGTTTCCTTGTGTTTTTCTTTTTCACATAAATTCCCCCTCTTACTACCAAAAAGCTATCTATATATACACTTATTCATCGACATTTTTCGGCATTTCTTTATAGGTACACGGGAATTTACAAGAACAAAGTGATGGCAGATAGGATAATCGAAGGGATGCTTTGCAGAGGAGGAATAGATCTTATACACACCGTTTAAAAAACGGCAAAAAAAAAGCAGAAGAGACAAGTCTCTGCTGCTTTTTTAGTCGATGATATTATTCACCAGTAACGTATGGAAGTAATGCCATTGTACGAGCGCGTTTGATCGCACGAGTCAACTTACGTTGGTACTTAGCGTTAGTTCCAGTTACACGACGTGGAAGAATTTTTCCACGTTCAGATACGAATTTCTTAAGAAGATCTACATCTTTGAAATCGATATGTGTAATTCCGTTTGCTGTGAAGTAGCACACCTTACGACGTCTACGTCCACCTCTACGTCCTCCTGCCATTTGTTTCGCCTCCTATCTTGTTTAGATTCATTATCGTTCGTTTAGAATGGCAGATCATCATCGGAAATGTCGATCGGCTGACCGTCATTTGCAAATGGATCCTCATCTACACGTGTATAGTTGTTGTTATTATTGTTGTTGCGTTGTTGATTCTGATTCTGACTATACGGATTTCCTTGGTCACGTTGACCTCCACCCGAATAGCCCGGACTTCCTCCACGATCGCCTTGATTCGCACTACGCGGCTCTAAGAACTGAACGCTTTCTGCTACAACTTCCGTCATAAACACCCGGCGTCCATCTTGTCCTTCGAAATTACGTGTTTGAATACGACCGTCAACGCCAGCTAAGCTGCCTTTTTTAAGAAAGTTTGCTACATTCTCTGCAGGGCGACGCCATACAACGCAGTTAATAAAATCTGCTTCCCGTTCTCCTGATTGATTCGTAAAACTACGATTGACAGCCAGTGTAAACGAAGCAACAGCTACTCCACTTGGAGTATATTTTAATTCAGGGTCTTTGGTTAAACGCCCTACTAATACAACTCGGTTCATCATCAGAATCAACCCCTTCCTTCTAATTTACTGTTTCACGTGAAACAGATGATAGAAGTGTATATCTTAAAAAACGTACGGATTATTCTTCTTCTTTAACAACGATATGACGGATAATATCATCGCTGATTTTAGCTAAACGATCGAATTCGTTAACTGCATCAGAAGTAGCGCTCATCTTAACTAGTTGATAGAAACCATCACGAAAATCGTTGATTTCATACGCTAAACGACGTTTACCCCAATCTTTTGACTCGATGATTTCCGCGCCGTTAGTTGTTAAAACGTTATCGAAACGCTCAACTACTGCTTTCTTTGACTCGTCGTCAATGTTTGGGCGGACAATGTACATAACTTCGTACTTTCTCATCTGAATGTCACCTCCTCGTGGTCTATGCGGTCCTTTCTTTGTGAAAGAACAAGGAGCAATGCGTTCATTACTCACGAAATAAAATTATAGCATAGGTTATCTATTATTGCAATATGACGTAAAAAAAAGACTAGAATCGGGACTCTAGTCTTTCAATTATGCTTTTTTCGTAAACTTTGTTGCTTTTTAAGAAGCGAGTGCTGGTTGATTTCCACTCCAGGTGCTCGCTTTCCGCGGGGCGTGAGTTGAGCCTCCTCGGGCTTCGCCCTGTGGGGTCTCAACTTTCCCGCTATTCCCGCAGGAGTCGAGCACCTTCCGTTCCAATCAACTGTTAAGCTTGAGTTATAGACTTGGATAAAATTAATACACGTTTAGCAGATAGCTTTTTTCAAGTGTGCAGAGTTTGATTTTAACCTGCACATGAGAAATAAAACTTCTTTGGAGTGTTTTTGTCACTATCATCTCTGTTGGTGAGAAGGCTAACCATCAGCCCAAACCTATTTATACATTAAAACGGAAGTGAATGATGTCTCCGTCTTTTACGAGGTATTCTTTGCCTTCTAAACGGACTTTTCCTGCTTCACGGGCTGCACCCATTGTTCCTGCTTCCACCAGGTCTTCATAGGAAACCGTTTCGGCACGGATGAAGCCTCTTTCGAAGTCAGTATGGATGACTCCGGCACATTGTGGAGCTTTCATCCCTTCACGGAATGTCCAGGCGCGGACCTCTTGAACGCCGGCTGTGAAGTACGTAGCCAGTCCCAATAAAGAGTAGGTAGCGCGGATCAGCTGATCTAAACCGGACTCTTCAATCCCTAGCTCTTCCAGGAACATCGCTTTTTCTTCATCATCAAGCTCAGCAATTTCAGATTCGATTTTCGCACAGACAACAATCACTTCTGCATTGTCTTCTTTAGCAAATTCACGTACTTTCTGAACATATTCGTTGTCAGAAGGGTCGGAAATTTCATCTTCACTTACGTTTGCTACATATAATACAGGCTTTGAAGTCAGAAGATGAAGCTGTTTCACAAGCTTCATTTGTTCATCGGAGAACTCAACCGTACGAGCCGGCTGCTCTGCTTCAAGGGCTTCTTTGATTTTCACGAGGATATCATGCTCAAATACCGCTTCTTTATCTTTTTGCTTGGCCATTTTCTGAACTCTGGCGAGACGCTTATCCACTGTCTCAAGGTCAGCTAAGATCAATTCCAGGTTGATGACTTCAATATCCGCAATCGGATCTACTTTACCTGAAACGTGTGTGATATTATCATCCGCGAAACAACGGACAACCTGACAGATTGCATCCACTTGGCGAATATGAGATAAGAATTTATTCCCTAATCCTTCTCCTTTACTCGCTCCTTTTACAATACCGGCGATATCCGTGAATTCAAAGGCAGTGGGAACCGTCTTCTTCGGTTCTACAAGCTCTGTTAATTTATCTAAACGGTGATCGGGAACTTCAACAATTCCTACGTTCGGATCAATTGTACAGAAAGGATAGTTGGCAGATTCTGCACCTGCTTTTGTAATTGCATTAAATAAAGTGGACTTCCCTACGTTAGGTAATCCAACGATACCAGCTGTTAAAGCCATTATGGTCACTCCTCATCTAAATTCTTATCTATTAAAAATCATGTAAGATCGAAAATAAGTAAACGGTCGAACCTTTCACAATTATAGAGATAATAGAAGGAAAAGACAAGTGAAGCTTCAGGCATCGTTTAGGGAAGTGAGAATATTTTTTTCTTTCAGCATGGCTTAACAAAAAGAGCATCCAATCGACTGAAACCGACTGAATGCTCCTAAACCTGGCAAATTAAACATAGGATGGATTAGGCCAAAAGAAATATGGGTAAAAAAAGAATACTTATTCTTCTTCGCCGCTACTGATGACTTTTTTCATTTTTTTCGCAAAGTCTTTTCTGGGAATCATGACACTGTGGCCGCAGCCTACACATTTGATGCGAATATCCATTCCCATACGGATCACTTTCCAGCGGTTCGTACCACATGGATGCGGCTTTTTCATTTCTACAATATCATTTAAAGTGAATGTCTTGGGCTCCACTGGATTTCTCCTCCTTATTCGCTTTCAAGTTTTCTTTGCTTTTCTTCACGTGGCTGGATATCTTCCTGATCCTGACGTGAATACATCACCATACGAGGGAATGGAATTTCAATACCATGCTCATCCAGACATAGTTTAACCTCTTTACGTATCATTCTTGCCATATACCAATGTCTCATCGGAACCGTTTCAGCCACGATTCGAATGACCACATCTGATGCTCCCAGGGTTTGAACACCCAAAAGTTCAGGTGGATTCACGAGATCTTCATATTTTTGCGGTAAAGCAAGGAGAAGCTCCTGCATCACTTTCTCTGCTTCTTCTATATTTTCTTCATAGGCAATACTGACATCTACAACCGCAATGCTGTTGTGAATGGAGAAGTTCGTTACTTCCGTAATATTACCATTGGGGAAAATATGTAATTCCCCGGTCCAGCTTTTGATCTTTGTCGTACGAAGGCCGATTTCTTCAACAGTACCTTCAGCAGAACCAATTCGAACATAGTCACCTACTGAAAACTGGTCCTCGAATATAATAAAGAAACCGGTGATGATATCACGAACCAGATTTTGCGCTCCAAAACCAACGGCAAGACCGACGATTCCGGCACCAGCAATGAGTCCTTTCACGTCAATTTCAAGAGTCGACAAGATAGTCATCAAACTGATGAAATAAATCACATAGGTCAATACATTCTCCAGTAGCTTCAAAAGAGTGGCTTCACGACGTTCGGTGAACTTAAGGGGTGAACGTGACCGAACCTTAAACACGTTTCGAATCGCTGACCTTCCCAACCTTAATGCAATATAGGTAATGACCATAATTGCGACAATTTTCAAGGCACCCGAACCCAGGGCTATCCATAAATCATTATCTATAATTTTCTCTGCGACTTTTTTAGCTTCTTCCTTTGGATCTGTCATATACCGAACCTCCACTTATCGTTCAATAAGAAGTATTCCTTATTTTATCAACTTTCCCTCTCCTTGTGTAGATATAACCTCAGATTACTATAGTTTCTAGAAAATTTTTATTTTATGAAAAATCCAACCATATTATGTATGAAAAAAAGAAATCGTCCGTATACTGATAATACTTAGAAAATATGCCTATGGTAGTCACGTCCGACAAAGTATGTTCACTATAAAATTCCCCTTAAACATATCCAAAGGAGTGGAAGCGATGAATCTAAAAAAAGGACTATTTGAACGAAGACCTGAACCCTTCAGAGTCCTTCATCAGGAAGAGCGTGCGGCACAGGATCTTTCCGTTCAATTGTCGTCGATGCTTCCCACTTACTATCGTACAAGACCCATTGTCTTCGTATGTATTGGCACAGACCGTTCAACAGGGGATTCATTAGGCCCATTAGTTGGAACCTTAATAGAGGAACAAGATATCAAACCATTTCATGTATATGGAACGTTGGATGATCCGATCCATGCAGTAAACCTCGAAGAGAAGCTCAGTCAAATTACCGCTAAACATATCAATCCTTTTATTATCGGTGTAGATGCCTGTCTCGGTCGATTAAAAAGTGTCGGCGCCATTCAATTAAGTGAGGGGCCATTAAAACCTGGTGCAGGCGTAAATAAAGAGTTACCAGAGGTTGGGGAGATTCACCTGACCGGAATCGTGAATGTAAGTGGATTTATGGAATTCTTTGTGTTACAAAATACACGTTTGAATCTTGTGATGAAAATGGCAAAGACGATTGCTCAAGCCATTGTGCTGGCAGGCGATTCAGTGGAACGCCGCAACGCCGTCAGTATTGAAAAATGGCGGGAAGAACTACAGCAATAAAAGGGAGATGATCCAGATACGTTCTGGGTTATCTCCCTTTTCACTTATTACATATACAGGTGGTATGCGTGTATGATTCCTACGACCAATCCCACTACGATGATCCCGGGAAGTAAATTGGCGACCCTGATCTTGGTTACACCGAGGAGATTGAGGCCAATCGCAAAAATCATGATTCCTCCCGTTGCGGTCATCTCTACAATATAGGCATCCATGAGCTCTTCTGGAACCCACTGATGAATTTGAGTCGCAAATAAAGCGATAAATCCTTGATAAAGGACGACAGGAATCGCCGAAAACATTACACCGATTCCTAAAGTCGTCGTTAGGATCAGCGATGTAAAGCCATCAATGATTGACTTCGTCAACAGAACATCATGATCGCCCCTGATACCGCTATCCAACGCACCTATTACTGCCATTGCTCCAATAACAAAAATAAGGGTAGCTGTGACAAACCCTTGAGAGATGGATGTTTCTTTATTACTGCCCAGCTTCTTTTCCAACCAGTTACCCAATGAGTTAAGCTTGTCCTCCAGATTCATCCACTCTCCCCATGCAGCACCCAGAGCCAGGCTGATGATGACAATGAGAAAGTTTTCACTTTTCAATCCCATCTGTAGCCCAAGGACTATGACAGCTAAACCAATCGCTTTCATGACAGTTCCCTTCATATCTTCCGGGATACGATGAAGGACCTTACCCAGGAGAGTTCCGATGATAATACATACTCCATTTACCAGCGTTCCTAATAGTACCATGACGTTCTCCTTATCTGTCTGAAAAATTCTTTTCCTGTTCTTTGATAATTATTTCCCAAAGAATAGTGTACCTTCTATGTACCATATAGAAGAGGACTGGCTTAATTGGTATAAGTATACCTTTTAAGCCAGTCCTTTTCCTAAATGGTTACTGCAATAATTCCAAAATGCGATCGAGATCTTCTTTCGAAAAAAATTCGAGCTCGATTTTTCCTTTTTTCTTTGATTGTTTAATCGTGACCGTTGTCCCGAAGCGCTCGCGTAGAAGGGATTCCTGTTCCTGAATGAAAACATCTTTTCTCTCTGTATTTTTTGTTTCACGTGGAACATTCTCATTCAGTTCTTGAATGATTTTTTCTAATTGGCGAACGTTTAATGATTCTTTAAGGATACGATTTACAACGGTTGATAGATTTTTCTTATTTTTCAACCCAAGAAGTGCACGTCCGTGTCCCATCGTTAACTTACCTTCTGAAATAAGCTCCTGAATAGGGGCAGGGAGGGATAGTAAGCGAATATGATTGGCAATATGAGGTCTGCTCTTTCCTAACCTCTTCGCTAATTCCTCCTGAGTGAGCTTTAGCTTGTCCATCAGCATTTGATAAGCAGCGCCTTCTTCGATCGGTGTCAGATCTTCACGTTGAAGGTTTTCTAATACGGCAAGCTCCATCATTTGTTGCTCATTCAATTCCCGGACTACGACAGGAGCCGATTCTAATTTAGCCGCTTTAGCTGCACGATAACGGCGTTCCCCAACGACAATTTCATACCCTTTGATCGTTTTACGCACAATGATCGGTTGCAGGATACCGTGTTCTAAGATTGAATCTTTTAATTCTTCAATTGCTTGCGGCTCAAAGATCTTTCTTGGTTGATATGGATTCGGCCGTATTTCTTTCAGGCTCACTTCTTGCACAGACTCTTCATTTTGTGTTGTTTGGATATTGGTGAAGAGAGCATTGATGCCCTTTCCTAAACCTTTAGCCATTCGCCGCCACTTCCTTTGCTAGTTCTAAATAAACTTCTGCTCCCCTTGACTTCGCATCATAGATGATAATTGGTTCACCATGACTGGGCGCTTCACTTAAACGAACGTTACGTGGAATAATTGTGCGATACACTTTATCTTGAAAATATTTTTTAACCTCTTCAATGACCTGGATTCCCAGATTGGTTCTCGCATCAAGCATCGTAAGCAGTACACCATCGATCATAAGGTCATGATTCAGATGCTTCTGAACTAAACGAACGGTACTCAAAAGCTGACTCAATCCTTCCAGAGCATAATATTCGCATTGAACCGGTATGACGACAGCATCTGAGGCTGTTAAGGCATTGATTGTCAATAATCCTAATGATGGTGGGCAATCAATGATAATATAATCAAATTCGTCTTTTACTTTCTCTAACGCTTTCTTTAAACGTACTTCACGGGAGATGGTTGGAACAAGTTCAATTTCTGCTCCCGCCAATGAAATCGTTGCAGGTACAATGGATAAATTCTCGACTTTTGATTGTTTAATGGTTTCTCTGACATCGACATCATCTACCAGCACATCATAGATGCACTGCTGGACATCCCCTTTTTCCACACCTACACCACTAGTGGCGTTTCCTTGAGGATCAATGTCTACCAGTAAAACCTTTTTCCCTATATAAGCTAAGCAAGCCCCCAAATTGACGGATGTTGTGGTCTTTCCCACTCCACCTTTTTGATTTGTAACGGCTACTATTCTGCCCAAGGTTGTCACCTACCTTTTGACTTCCTAAGATTCACTAAATTTTTTACAGTATTCTTCTATTCTATCAAAATTCTTCGCTAATTGTCTGTCAATTTTTCAAAAAGTGCAGTGTTTCTAAAAATAGGAAATTACGAACTGTTCATTCGTCATTAATCGATCGAAAACCCTCTGATTCGACAACAAAAAAAGTGAGAAACCAATCCGATATGTTTCTCACTTTTAGACTACGAATCTATTTTTTTTTAGGAATACGGATGGTAAATTGATAGAATTCCTCATGCTCTTCTTCTTCAGAGTCCAGATTGATTCCGCTGTCCGATACCATGGAGAGCGATTGACGAATCGTATTCACAGCTATTCTCATATCCTTACTGAATGCTTTCCGTTTCGGTTTAGGCTTTTGAGTCGTTCCTTCTTGCATTTTCACAACCCGGTCTTCGGTTTGTTTGACATTCAAGCTTTTTTCAATGATTTCTTGAAGGAGCTGAATTTGTTTTTCAGCATTCTTCAGAGGAATCAATGCCCTGGCATGACGTTCTGTGATCAGTTTATCTAATAAGGCTGATTGAATTTCTTCTGGAAGCTTAAGGAGACGAAGCTTGTTCGCCACAGTCGATTGTCCTTTTCCTAAGCGTTGAGCAAGGGCTTCTTGAGTTAAATCATGTAACTCCAACAGTTTTCCATACGCAATGGCTTCTTCTATAGGAGAGAGCTCTTCTCTTTGTAAGTTTTCAATTAATGCAACAGATGCTGTTTCTGTATCATTAAGATTCTTTACAATGGCCGGTACAGTGTCCCAGCCAAGCTTCTGAACGGCTCTGTATCGACGTTCACCTGCAATGATTTCAAACTGCTCATCATCGTATTGTCTAACCACAATCGGTTGGATAATACCATGAGTATGAATCGTTCTGGATAACTCTTCTATCTTTTCATCATTGAACACTGTTCTTGGTTGAAAGCGATTAGGGATGATTTGTGAGACGGGTATCTTTTTCACTTCATCTCGATCTTCTTCCACTACATTTGATTCTTCAGATTCAACATCTTGCTCCTTTTCACCTAGGCCAAAAAAACGAGAGAAAGGATGCTTCATCTTCCTACACCACCTTTAAGAAACTCCCTTTATTAATATTCTCTAAAATATGGCAAGTTCCTGCCTGTGCTGAGATTTTCAAAGCAATGTTACTGTCACGGCAGGAGTGCTTTTCATATTATTCTAACGGTAATTTATTGGGTGTCCCAGGTTTTCTGGGATATTTATTAGGCGTTTCTTTCACTTTGTCGATCTTCACGATATTTCGTTCACTTTCCTCTTCCGGTAATACGAAGGAATACATTTTATCTGTTTGTCCACCCAGCATGCCAATTGCTTTCTTCGCATTGGATAGTTCCTCTTTCACATTTGAAGCCTTCATCGCTACAAATAAGCCGCCCGTTTTAACAAGTGGTAAACATAGTTCACTTAATACAGACATTCTGGCTACTGCTCTTGCTGTAACCATATCATACTTTTCACGATGAGCTTTGTTTTTACCAAAAGTCTCTGCACGATCATGATAAAAATTCGTGTTTTCAAGTCCTAACTCATCTGATAAATGGTTTAAGAACGTAATCCGCTTGTTCAAGGAGTCAACAATCGAGATATGTAAGTGCGGGTAGCATATTTTAAGAGGGATACTCGGAAAACCGGCTCCTGCTCCAACATCACAAAGAGTTGTCACCTGCGTGAAATCAACATAAAAAGCTGCACTGATTGAATCGTAAAAATGCTTTAAATAAACATCTTCCTTTTCTGTGATGGCCGTCAGGTTCATTTTTTCATTCCATTCAACCAACAATTCATAATAGCGCTCAAACTGATTTAATTGCTGAGGAGAAAGGGAGATACCCTTCTCCTCAAGCATTGATTGAAATTCATTTACATTCATGAAATTATCCTTCCTTTGCCTCTATTGATCACCTGATACTTTTGCAATTTTCCCTTGCTCGATATAGACGAGTAAAATAGAGATGTCTGCAGGATTCACTCCGGAAATCCGGGAAGCTTGTGCAAGAGAAAGAGGCTGAACCTCGATTAATTTCTGTCTCGCTTCAGACGCTAAACCGCTAATCGCACTGTAATCAATGTTTTCAGGAATTCTTTTGTTTTCCATCTTCTTCATTTTATCGACCTGTTGAAGAGATTTTTCAATATAGCCTTCATATTTCACTTGGATTTCAACCTGTTCCTCTACATCGGAATCCAACTCGATTTCGCTTGGAACGAGTGATTTAATATGACTATAGTTCATTTCAGGGCGTTTCAGAAGATCCGCTGCTAATATGCCGTCTTTCAGCTCGCTTCCGCCTGCTTCACGGATAACGGCTTGTGTTTCGTCAGTCGGCTTGATACGGATTCCTTCCAGGCGCTTTTTTTCTTCAGAAATTGCTTCTTTTTTCGCTGTAAAACGTTCGTATCGATCATCGGAGATTAATCCTATTTTATGACCGATATCAGTCAGGCGGAGATCGGCATTGTCATGACGAAGCAACAGGCGATATTCAGCACGGGAAGTCAATAGGCGATACGGTTCGTTCGTTCCTTTTGTTACAAGGTCATCGATTAAAACTCCGATATATGCATCAGAACGGCTTAAGATAACCTCTTCTTTATCCAGGGCACGGCAGGCAGCATTTATACCCGCCATCAGACCTTGTCCAGCTGCTTCTTCATAACCGGACGTTCCATTGATTTGTCCCGCTGTATAGAGGTTTTTTATTTTTTTCGTTTCAAGGGTAGGCCACAATTGAGTCGGTACGATGGAATCATACTCAATGGCATACCCGGCACGCATCATCTGTACTTTCTCAAGGCCCGGGATGGTTTGAAGAATCTTTTGTTGTACGTCTTCAGGTAAACTCGTTGATAATCCCTGCACATAGACTTCTTGTGTATTTCGTCCTTCCGGCTCCAAGAAAATCTGATGACGCGGCTTATCATGAAAACGTACGACTTTATCCTCAATGGAAGGACAGTAACGCGGTCCGGTTCCTTTAATCATTCCAGAATACATTGGTGAACGATGCAAGTTGTCATCAATCAATTGATGAGTGTGTTCGTTCGTATACGTTAACCAACATGGAAGTTGATCGGTGATATATTTCGTCGTTTCATAGCTGAATGCACGGGGAACATCATCACCTGGTTGAATTTCTGTTTTCGAATAATCGATTGTAGAACTATTCACACGTGGTGGCGTCCCTGTTTTAAAACGAACAGTATCAAAGCCTAATTCATGTAAATGATCAGAAAGTCTGATGGAAGGTTGTTGATTATTAGGACCGCTTGAATATTTCAGATCTCCTAATATGATTTCACCACGCAGGAATGTACCGGTTGTAATGACGACTGTTTTCGCGCGGTAGGCAGCACCCGTCATCGTTACGACACCTTTACATTCATCATCTTCCACAATTAATTCTTCAACCATTCCTTGAAGTAAGGTCATGTTCGGTTCATTTTCAATCGTGCGTTTCATTTCATGCTGATAAAGGAATTTATCCGCCTGAGCCCGTAATGCCCGGACAGCTGGACCTTTTCCTGTATTCAACATTCTCATTTGGATATGTGTTTTATCTATATTACGCCCCATTTCTCCACCCAGAGCGTCAATCTCTCTTACAACGATCCCTTTTGCCGGTCCACCAACAGATGGATTACATGGCATAAAGGCGACCATATCCAAGTTAATGGTAACCATTAACGTTTTAGCCCCCATACGGGCGGAAGCAAGTCCTGCTTCTACTCCGGCATGGCCAGCACCAATGACAATGACATCATATTGCCCTGCGTCATATTGCATGGTTTGTTTTTTCCTCCTTGTAGGACCTTGAATTTACAGTCCACATTATAATAGTATTTATTTCCCTAAGCAGAATTGAGAAAACAACTGATCAATCAGACTTTCATGAACGCTATCCCCAATGATTTCACCTAAAAGCTCCCACGTTCTGGTTAAGTCAATTTGAGCGATATCGATGGGAGTTCCCATTTCTACGCTATTGATGGCTTCATTAATCGCAAGGGAAGCTTGATTGAGTAGAGCGATATGACGGCTATTGGACACATATGTCATATCCCCCGCTTCAATGGAACCCGCAAAGAATAAAGAAGAAATGGCTTCTTCCAACTCATCGATTCCCTGTTCTTCAAGTAAAGCCGTTGTGACCAGCTGATGATTTTCTGCTAGTTTTCTTACTTTATCTATATCGATCTTCTGAGGCAAATCCGTTTTGTTCACGATGACAATAACGTCCATTCCTCTTACCGCTTCGAATAGCTGTTCATCCTCAGGAGTCAATTCGTCCGCATAGTTGAGCACGAGTAAAATTAAATCTGCTTCTTTTAATACTTGTCGTGAACGTTCCACACCGATGCGTTCGACGATGTCTTCTGTTTCACGAATCCCTGCCGTATCGACCAGACGTAACGGAACACCGCGTACATTCACGTATTCCTCAATCACATCCCGGGTTGTTCCGGGGATATCGGTTACAATCGCCTTGTTTTCATGAACAAGACTGTTTAATAGAGATGACTTCCCTACATTTGGCCGTCCGATAATCACGGTAGAAAGACCTTCTCTTAGAATTTTACCCTGCTCCGATGTTCGCACCAATTTGTCAATTTCATCCCGGACATGTTTCGATTTCTCCAACAGTACGTTATGCGTCATTTCTTCTACATCATCATACTCCGGATAATCGATATTCACTTCTACATGAGCCAGTGTTTCAAGAATTTCCTGACGAAGCTTTCGAATCAAATTGGAAAGTCGGCCTTCCATTTGATTAAGGGCTACATTCATCGCCCGATCGGTTTTTGCACGAATAAGATCCATCACCGCTTCTGCCTGGGAAAGGTCAATTCGTCCGTTCAAGAATGCCCGTTTCGTAAATTCTCCCGGCTCTGCAAGGCGGGCTCCATTTTTCAATACGAGCTGCAATACTTTATTGACCGACACAAGTCCCCCGTGGCAATTAATTTCTATTATATCTTCACGGGTGAATGTTTTTGGCCCCCTCATCACAGAAACCATGACTTCTTCCACCACTTGCTCTGTGTCCGGATCAATAATATGTCCATAATGAATGGTATGAGAAGCAAAGTCTTTCATAGAGTTTCCTTTCATTCCCTTAAAGACTTTATCACCGATATCGAAGGCTTGATCACCGCTTAGACGCACGATTGCAATCGCCCCTTCGCCCATCGGAGTGGAAATAGCAGCAATTGTATCAAACTCCATTGTATTCACCTCTCTTATTTCTTAGTTGATCTATTTATAATTAAATTATAGTAGAGAGCAAAGTTTCCCCAAATTATTAGAATATCACAATCCTATTTAATACTAAAGAAAGGAAACCCTCTATTCGTCACCAAATAATGTTATCCACACAGATAACACTTCATCTCTATTATTTTAACTTATCCACATGTGAATAACAATAAACCGGGAAGAAAATAAGAATCCACAGGGTGAAGGTACAAAAAAAAGACGATCCCCTGAAAGGAATCGCCTCTTATTTATTTTGGAGCAATTACAATGTAACGATTGGGTTCTCTGCCTTCTGAGTGTGTATCAACAATAGTCGAATCGACTAATGCTGTGTGAATCACTTTTCGTTCATAGGAAGGCATTGGTTCTAATGAAACGGAACGATGTGTGCGCAATGCTTTCTCTGCTAAACGTTCAGCCAGGTTTGTTAATGTTTGCTTTCGTCTTTCACGATAGTTCTCTGCATCTAAAAGGATGGTGATGAACTGATCGGAAACCCGATTTGCAATCAGTTGAGTTAAATGTTGAAGGGCATTCAACGTTTGTCCTCTTTTTCCTATTAATAGAGCCATTTTTTCACCGGAAATGTTGAACTCAACATCTCTTCCATCTCTTTTCACTTCAATGGTAGCATTAACTCCCATTTCATGTGCCACTGATAGAAGAAAATCTTTTGCTTCATTTACCGGATCAATCGCTTTTTTGACTTGAACGACAGCAGGTCTTCCACCAAACAATCCAAACAAGCCTTTTTTACCTTGATCAATGACGTCAATCTCTGCTTCTTCTTTGGTGATATTCAGTTGAGACAAGGCTGATTCAATGGCTTCTTCCACCGTTTGACCAGTCGCTTCTACTTCTCTCACTTTTTCTTTCCTCCCGAATTCCCACCAGCTTTAGCGGTTTGCGCTTCTTTGATTTCAGGTCCTTTAATGAAATACGTTTGAACAATCATAAATAGATTTCCGACTACCCAGTAAAGGGATAGGGCTGCAGGGAAGTTAATCGCAAAAATGATGATCATAACCGGCATGATGTAAAGCATCATCGCCATTTGCGGATTTTGATTCGCTGTACCCGCCATCATTAATTTCTGTTGGATAAACGTCGTTATACCTGCTACTAAAGGTAAAATATAGTACGGATCCGGGTTACCAAGATCGAACCACAGGAAATTATGAGCTTTAATTTCTTCTGTTCTCACGATCGCATGGTAGAAACCAATTAAAATCGGCATTTGAACGATCAATGGGAAACAACCCGCCAGCGGATTAACCCCGTGACTTTGGAATAAAGCCATCGTCTCTTGTTGAAGCTTTTGTTGAGTTTGTGCATCTTTAGAGCTATATTTTTCACGCAGCTTTTTCATTTCCGGTTGCAAAGCCTGCATGGCTTTTGAATTTTTCGTTTGTTTAATCATTAATGGCAGAATCGCTAAACGAATAATCAATGTAACAATGACAATGGCCAATCCATAAGAACCATTCATGAACTCAGCTACCATTGTAATTAATTGTGATAAAGGATAGACAATATATTCATTCCATATTCCGCTACTCTCAGGTGTTATAGGCTGATTGTATTCCGTACAACCTGATAGTATAGCCATTAGCCCAATGATTCCCATCAGGGCTATAATTCTCTTTTTCACCCTTAATTTCCTCCCTACTAATATCTTTCAAATTAATGTAAAACAGGTCTTCCGTACTTAAAAAGAACAATCTCTCGTATTGTAACATCTTTTCATAGGCTTGTGATGACGAAACCTGTCAATATCGTAAAATGTTATGACTTCTTTCTAACATGTTTTCCATTAGAGGATCTTTTCAACACTTTTCCTCTTTTCAGAACATGGGTGAGGCTGCCCTTCACCTCATGGAAATTCATTTCGGCCGCCGGTTTTCTGGCGATGATTAAGTAATCGTACTGATTTTTTACTTCTTCTTGTAATTCTAAGAAAGCCTGTCTGACATACCGTTTAATTTGGTTTCGACAAACAGCGTTTCCAATTTTCTTACTTACGGAGATTCCAATTCGAAATGGTTGAGGCTCTTCTTTCTTCAATAGATATAAGACGAATTGCCGATTTGCAAAGGATGTTCCTTTTTTGAATATCTCCTGGAACTCTTTATTCTTCTTCACTCTCTGATCTTTCCGCATTGACCACACCTAATTTTCATTTTTGTCTTGATGTATCCTCGACATTATTGGCTCATTCATTTGAAATTATAAGTAATTTTTCTCTTAAAACAAAATACGAACGAGCCAAATCGTCTTTTAACTTGGGATAAAGGAAAAAAAAGACCACTGAGTCAGTTCAGTGGTCTAGGCAGATAATACTTTTCTTCCTTTGCTACGACGACGAGCTAAAACATTACGTCCGTTTTTAGAGCTCATACGTGCACGGAAACCGTGGTTCTTTTTTCTTTTACGATTATTTGGTTGAAACGTTCTTTTCATCTATGACACCTCCCTGAAGGATATCTTTATAAAAGTTAAAGACATTCCTCACTATTATAAAGACGGTACCCATGAAAAGTCAACACTCATATTATTTTTCTTTTTGATTCTGTTCTTACATTAATAGATTTTCTGAAGTAACTCATTAGTAATCATAGTTGATATTTTCCAACAAGCAAGTACTGGTTGATTTCCGCTCCAATCAACTTACTGAGCAAGCAGTTTTTATTTAAAATAAAACATCGCCTTTTATCAATTAACTAAATTTCTTCTTGATCTTTAACCTTCTACAAATCTTATTTCATTTCCTTATCAAACCCACCTGTGGATAGGATTCGACACCATTTTAAATTATCCACAACACATACTGACAACTTTTTCACAAGTTTATGGCTTGTGGACAAAATGATTCCACAAGGGCCAGGGGTTGTGGATAAAATTTAAAAAGCATTGCACCCCTAAGTATATTTTGATATGATTATTGTGTTTTCACTCTTAATAACTTTGTATACGAAAATGATTTATCCACAAAATGTGGATATCATGTGGGTAACTTATTCAGAGGGTTTGTAAAACGTTGTCCACAAGTGGTGGATATTGTCGAAAAACCATTTTCTTTCCTTATTATATATATTTTCCACATTCATTGTTTTGTATTTTTATAAAAAAGCGAGAGTTAACGGATTTTATAGCATGTAATTGTTGTACAGAAGTTATACAAACTGAGAAAAGGAGGGATCAGGATTGGAGAATATCGGGGATCTTTGGAGCAAAGCCTTAGAAAGCATCGAAAAAAAGATAAGTAAACCGAGCTTTGATACTTGGTTAAAATCGACTAAGGCGCATTCCATTCAAGGTGACACACTTGTCATTACAGCTCCAAATGAATTTGCACGAGATTGGCTGGAAGGACGCTACTCTCAATTAATCTCCGGGGTTTTGTATGATATTACGGGCGAAGAATTGGTCGTGAAATTTATCATTCCACAAAATCAGGAGCCGGAAGAATTTGATATTCAATTACCGCCAAAGAAGTCGATGAAAAACGACGAGCAACAGGATATCAATCAAAATATGCTGAATGCAAAATATACATTCGACACCTTTGTTATCGGTTCGGGCAACCGTTTCGCCCATGCCGCATCTTTAGCTGTGGCTGAAGCACCTGCAAAAGCCTATAATCCCTTGTTTATTTATGGTGGAGTAGGACTTGGAAAAACTCACTTAATGCATGCTATCGGACATTATGTACTGGAGCATAATCCTGCTGCTAAAGTAGTTTATCTATCCTCTGAGAAATTCACGAACGAATTCATTAACTCCATTCGTGACAATAAAGCAGTCGATTTCCGCAATAAGTATCGAAATGTTGATGTTTTATTAATAGATGACATTCAATTTTTAGCAGGAAAAGAACAAACGCAAGAGGAATTTTTCCATACTTTTAATACCTTACATGAAGAAAGTAAGCAGATTGTCATTTCCAGTGATCGGCCTCCGAAAGAAATTCCGACACTCGAAGACAGACTCCGCTCTCGATTTGAATGGGGTCTTATTACAGACATAACACCGCCAGATCTCGAGACGAGAATTGCCATTTTAAGAAAAAAAGCCAAGGCTGAAGGATTGGACATTCCAAATGAAGCCATGCTTTATATAGCTAATCAAATCGATTCAAACATTCGTGAGTTAGAGGGCGCTTTAATCCGTGTTGTTGCGTACTCTTCTCTTATAAATAAAGATATTAATGCTGATCTGGCGGCAGAAGCTTTGAAAGATATCATTCCAAGCTCAAAACCACGGGTTATTACCATCCAGGAAATTCAACGGGTCGTTGGTGAGCACTTCAATGTGAAGCTGGAAGACTTTAAAGCGAAGAAACGAACAAAGTCCATCGCGTTTCCCCGACAGATCGCTATGTATCTATCCAGGGAAATGACGGATTCTTCACTCCCAAAGATCGGGGAAGAGTTCGGCGGCCGCGATCACACCACCGTCATTCATGCTCATGAGAAGATCAGTACATTACTGGGAGCAGATGCTCTTCTTCAGCAGCAATTGAAAGAAATTCGTGAGTCTTTAAAGAGTTAATCTTACACACAAAAAAACTGGATAATGTGAATAACTAAGACAAACTAGCACACAGTCTGTCCACATGTGGATAGGCTGTGTTTACGTTGAATTCACACACTTATCCACATATCAACAGGCCCTACTACTTCTATTACTATTTTTTAAATAAATTATTAGTATATGATTCAGTCCATAAAATTATGTGCAAATTGGAGGAATAAATCATGAAATTTGTTATTCAAAGGGACTATCTTGTCCAAAGTGTCCAGGATGTCATGAAGGCTGTAACGTCAAGAACAACGATTCCCATTCTTACAGGGATAAAGATCATCGCTACGGAAGATGGTGTAACATTAACAGGCAGTGATTCAGACATTTCAATTGAGTCCTTTATTCCAAATGAAGAAGAAGGTTCAGAAATTGTTGACATCATGGAAATTGGAGGGATTGTTCTTCAGGCTAAGTTCTTCAGTGAAATCGTTAAGAAATTACCTAAAGATACGGTGGAAATTGAAGTGCAAAATCATTTTCAAACCGTTATTCGTTCAGGACAGGCAGAATTTAATTTAAACGGATTAGATCCAGAAGAGTACCCACACCTTCCTCAGATTGAAGAAGGGAATGGGATCAAAGTTTCGACGGATCTCCTGAAAACAATGATCAGACAAACCGTATTCGCAGTGTCCACCTCAGAAACACGCCCCATCTTGACAGGTGTAAACTGTCAGATTGAAAATGGGGAGCTGAGCTGTATTGCAACAGATAGTCACCGACTTGCGATGAGAAAGGCACCGATTGAAACCAATCATGATGCTTCATACAATATTGTGATTCCAGGGAAAAGCTTAAACGAGCTGAATAAAATCCTTGATGATACAGAAGAGCCTGTTGAAATCGTGATCACTGAAAATCAAGTACTGTTCAAAGCGAAACACCTATTATTCTTCTCGAGATTATTAGAAGGGAATTATCCTGACACCAGTCGATTGATTCCTTCTGATACAAAGACAGAACTAACGCTGAATACGAAAGAATTTTTACAAGCTATAGACCGTGCGTCACTACTTGCCAGAGAAGGAAGAAACAACGTAGTGAAACTTTCAACTCTGGATGGCGGCATGATTGAAGTTTCGTCTAATACACCGGAGATCGGAAAAGTAATCGAACAGGTGCAAAGTCAATCCATTGAAGGAGAAGAACTGAAGATTTCCTTTAGTGCAAAATATATGATGGACGCATTAAAAGCCATTGAAGGAACAGAAATCTATGTGAACTTCACCGGAGCCATGAGACCGTTCGTATTGAAACCACTTCACGATGATTCAATTCTTCAATTGATTCTTCCAGTAAGAACGTACTAATAAACCAAAAAGCCAACACCTTGGAAATCAGGTGTTGGCTTTTTTAATTGGTTTTTTTCACTTTAGATTTTATTAGAAGGCTATTTCCGCAAAGGTTAATGTTTTTTAACATATGCTCTGCTTAGGCTCTGTCAATAAGTGTGTGCTGGATGGTGAGGCGAACCGCTTCGCTTTCCGCGGAAATCAACTGCTGCTCACTCGTAGAAAATAGCCCCTATAGTGATTTTGGTAATTATAGGGATATCCATTATTGTAACCTGCCTGAAAATTAGGTCACCAAAATAAAAATTTTCGTAATTAATACTTTTGGATGCCCTTGAAGCACTTGTCCATTTTTCATGAGTTGTGACTTATCTCCATTTAGAGTAAAATAAGATATTAGAGACTTTATACGGAAAGTAGTGATTTTAGTGGCGAAAGAGATCACCATTGAAACGGAAATCATCACATTGGGACAATTCCTGAAGCTAGCTGAAGTAATTCAGTCCGGCGGGATGGCGAAGTGGTTCTTAAGTGAATATGAAGTATACATAAACGGCGAACAAGACCAAAGAAGAGGCAGAAAACTCACAATTGGTGACACAATTGAAATTCCCGAAATAGGAGTATTTGTGGTTGCTGGAGAATAATAAAGGGTGTTATTTCCATGTACATTGAACAATTAGAATTAAGAAACTATCGAAATTACGAGTCAATCGACGTGAGTTTCGAAAATAAGGTGAACGTAATTCTTGGAGAGAATGCTCAAGGAAAGACGAATATTATGGAGTCTATCTATGTACTGGCAATGGCTAAATCCCACCGGACCTCAAATGATAAAGATTTAATCCGTTGGGACGAGGAATATGCTAAAATAAAAGGTAGGATTCAGAAATATAACGGTGCGTTACCATTAGAGCTTATCCTCTCGAAAAAGGGAAAAAAAGCGAAAAGTAATCACCTTGAGCAATCTAAATTAAGTCAATATGTCGGCAATATGAATGTTGTCATGTTTGCGCCTGAAGATCTCCATTTAGTAAAAGGGAGCCCTCAAGTAAGGCGTCGTTTTATTGATATGGAAATCGGTCAGGTTTCTCCTGTTTATTTACATGATATCAGCCTTTATCAAAAAATATTACAGCAACGGAACCATTATCTGAAACAATTACAAACGAGAAAACAAAAAGACCAGACCATGCTGGATGTCTTGACGGAACAGTTCATAGAGATGGCTGTGAAAATCACGAAGAAGCGGTTTGAGTTCGTTCAGCTGTTAGAAAGTTGGGCAAAACCAATTCATTCCGGGATTTCAAGGAACTTAGAAACCTTAGAAATCGTATATAAACCGTCTTTGGATGTATCAGATAATCAAGAATGGTCAAAAATGGTAGATATATATGAGCAGAAATTTGATGGTATCCGCGAACGGGAAATTGATCGTGGTGTGACCCTGGTCGGGCCGCATCGGGACGATCTTCAATTTATTGTGAATGGACGAGATGTTCAAACATTCGGATCGCAGGGGCAGCAACGGACAACAGCCCTCTCTGTGAAGCTCGCAGAAATTGAGCTGATTCATTCTGAAATTAAAGAATATCCCATCTTACTTCTTGATGATGTCTTGTCGGAATTAGATGATTATCGACAGTCACATTTATTAAATACCATTCAGGGAAAAGTTCAAACCTTTGTCACGACGACAAACGTGGATGGGATTGATCATCAAACCTTAAACGAAGCGACTACTTTTGAAGTGGAAGCCGGATCAATGAAAAGATTGAAATGAGGTGTTACCTTGTACATACATGTTGGAGAAGATGTCATGGTACGTACAGATGAAATCATCGCTATTATTGATCGAGACACCGTTCAGTTTTCAGAAGAAATTCAACACTTTTTAAAAACGAAAGATAAAAACCTTTGTAATCTTGCAAAGGGTTCATATAAATCTCTTGTAATCACGTCTAATCAGTTGTATCTTTCACCACTTGCATCAAGTACGTTAAAGAAACGATCAAAGAAATACTCAAACTATGAGAATTTATTATAGAAATATAAAGCCCTGAAGGTTAGAAAGTGTAGGTGAATCAGTATGGCTATGGAACAAAAGCAAGGTCAATCCTATGATGAAAATCAGATTCAGGTTTTAGAAGGATTAGAGGCCGTTCGTAAAAGACCTGGTATGTATATTGGATCAACAAGCGGAAGAGGTTTGCATCATTTGGTGTGGGAAATTGTTGATAACAGTATCGATGAAGCGTTAGCCGGTTACTGTAATGAAATCGAAGTCATCATCGAAGAGGATAACAGTATTACTGTTACAGATAATGGACGTGGTATCCCTGTAGGTATTCATGAGAAAATGGGTCGTCCTGCCGTTGAGGTAATCATGACAGTCCTTCACGCCGGAGGTAAGTTCGGCGGCGGTGGATATAAAGTATCCGGAGGTCTCCACGGAGTTGGGGCATCAGTAGTAAATGCTCTTTCCACAGAACTTGAAGTCCATGTTCATCGTGATGGAAACATCTATTATCAAAAATTCGAAAAAGGTGTTCCAAGCTTCGATCTTAAGGTGATCGGAGAAACGGAAAAAACGGGAACGATCATTCACTTCACTCCAGATCCTGAAATCTTTACTGAAACGACAGAATACGAATATGACACACTTGCAAATCGTATTCGCGAACTGGCTTTCTTAAACAGAGGAATCCAAATCAGCATTGAAGATAAGCGTGGAGAAGGGAAACGAAGAGACTACCATTATGAAGGTGGAATTAAGTCCTACGTTGAACATCTTAATCGTTCAAAAGAAGTCATCCATGAAGAACCGATTTACATTGAAGGCGAGAAAGACGAGATTACGATTGAAATCGCCCTACAATATAATGATGGCTTCGCAAGCAATCTTTATTCCTTCGCCAATAACATCCATACTCATGAAGGTGGAACCCATGAGTCCGGATTTAAAACGGCTTTAACGAGGGTCATTAACGACTATGCCCGAAAAAATAATGTGTTTAAAGAGAGCGATGCGAATCTTTCAGGGGAAGATGTTCGTGAAGGCTTAACAGCCATCATCTCGATCAAACATCCTGATCCTCAGTTCGAAGGTCAGACAAAAACAAAACTAGGGAACTCAGAAGCAAGAACCATCACCGATTCTCTTTTCTCAGAGCATCTGGAAACGTTCTTACTTGAAAACCCGGTTGTCGCTCGAAAAGTGGTAGAAAAAGGACTAATGGCTGCACGGGCCCGACTGGCTGCGAAAAAGGCAAGGGAGCTTACCCGTCGTAAGAGTGCCCTGGAAATCTCCAGTTTACCTGGTAAATTAGCAGACTGTTCTTCTAAAGACCCAAGCATCAGTGAGATCTATGTGGTTGAGGGTGACTCAGCCGGCGGATCTGCTAAACAAGGCCGTGATCGTCACTTCCAAGCCATCCTTCCCCTACGTGGTAAAATCATTAACGTAGAGAAGGCACGTCTGGATAAGATCCTTTCAAATAACGAGGTTCGTGCGATTATTACAGCTCTTGGGACAGGGATTGGTGAAGACTTCAACCTGGCTAAAGCGAGATACCATAAAATCGTGATCATGACCGATGCCGACGTCGATGGCGCCCATATTCGTACGCTATTGTTGACGTTCTTCTATCGCTACATGAGAAACATCATTGAAGCAGGCTACATCTACATCGCTCAACCACCTTTGTACAAAATACAACAAGGGAAGAAAATCGAGTATGCCTACAATGATAAAGAACTGGATCGCATACTTGCAGAAATCTCACCGACGCCTAAACCTGGAATCCAGCGTTACAAAGGTCTTGGAGAGATGAACCCTGAACAACTATGGGAAACGACAATGGATCCGGAATCAAGAACCCTGCTGCAAGTAAGTCTCCAAGATGCGATCGAGGCAGACGAAACCTTTGATATCCTGATGGGTGACAAAGTAGAGCCGAGACGTAACTTCATCGAAGAAAATGCAGCTTACGTTAAGAATTTGGATATCTAAAATAAAATAGTACAGGATAGACCATGTGCTATCCTGTCTTTTACATAGCGGACAAGGTAAAGAATGAGAAAGGTATAAATCTTTCTTTAAAAGGAGGTCCCTTTTACTATGGCAGAAACACCAAAATCGAATGTTAAAGAGATTAATATTAGTAGTGAAATGCGCTCGTCTTTCCTGGATTATGCGATGAGTGTTATCGTTTCCCGTGCCCTACCGGATGCCCGTGATGGCCTGAAACCTGTCCATCGCCGTATTTTGTATGCGATGAATGACCTGGGGATGACAGCTGACAAAGCATATAAGAAATCAGCCCGTATCGTCGGTGAAGTAATCGGTAAGTATCATCCCCACGGTGACTCAGCTGTTTATGACACAATGGTACGTATGGCACAGGATTTCAACTATCGTTATATGCTTGTGGACGGCCATGGTAACTTCGGTTCCGTTGATGGAGACGCAGCGGCGGCCATGCGTTACACAGAAGCACGTATGTCCAAAATCTCTATGGAACTTATTCGTGATATTAATAAAGATACAATTGATTATAAAGATAACTATGATGGTACTGAGAGAGAGCCGGAAGTGTTACCTGCCCGTTTCCCTAACCTGTTAGTAAACGGTTCTTCAGGTATCGCTGTAGGGATGGCAACGAACATTCCACCTCATAATCTTGGAGAAGTCATCGATGGAATCCTTGCGTTAAGTAAAGATCCCGACATTACGATTCAAGAGCTGATGGAATTCATCTTTGGACCTGATTTCCCTACCGCCGGGCTAATTGTAGGAAGAAGCGGGATCCGTCGTGCCTATGAAACAGGTAAAGGTTCCATCACAATGCGTGCCCGTGTGGAAATTGAACAAAAAAGCAATGGAAAAGAAACGATTATTGTTCATCAAATTCCTTATCAAGTAAATAAAGCGAGACTGATCGAGAAAATTGCCGATCTTGTTCGTGATAAGAAGATTGATGGCATCACAGATTTACGTGATGAATCGGACCGTAATGGTATGCGAATCGTGATTGAAGTAAGAAAAGATGCGAACGCGAACGTCTTGCTTAATAATCTCTACAAGCAAACGGCCCTTCAAACAAGCTTTGGTATCAACCTTTTGGCGCTTGTTGATGGCCAGCCAAAGGTATTGAATTTAAAAGAGTGCCTATATCATTACTTACAACATCAACGCGTCGTCATTCGTCGTAGAACGGAATTCGAATTACGCAAAGCTGAAGCAAGAGCTCATATTTTAGAAGGACTGCGTATCGCCTTAGATCATATTGATGAAATCATTACCCTTATCCGTGGCTCTCAAACTACGGAACTTGCGAAACAAGGCTTGATGGAGAACTTCTCCCTTTCTGACAAACAAGCCCAAGCGATCCTGGATATGCGTCTTCAACGTTTAACCGGTTTAGAACGAGAGAAAATTGAAGACGAGTATCAAGAACTATTGAAGCAGATTGCAGAATTGAAAGCGATCTTAGCAGATGATGAAAAAGTTCTCGAAATCATTCGTGAAGAGCTTATCGAAATCAAAGAACGCTTCAATGATGAAAGAAGATCAGAAATCGTAGCGGGTGGAATTGAGAATATTGAAGATGAAGACTTAATTCCAAGAGAAAACATTGTTGTATCTCTTACTCATAACGGATACATCAAGCGTCTGCCTGTCTCAACCTACCGCAGTCAAAAGCGTGGAGGAAGAGGAATCCAGGGAATGGGTACCAATGATGAAGACTTTGTTGAACACTTACTGACAACGTCAACTCATGATACGATTCTATTCTTTACAAACAAAGGAAAAGCATACCGCGCGAAAGGATATGAAATTCCTGAATTCAGCCGGACTGCTAAAGGACTTCCAATCATCAACCTGCTTGGGGTAGAAAAAGATGAGTGGATCAACGCCATGATTCGAGTGGAAGAATTCGTGGACGACTGGTACTTATTCTTTACTACAAAGCAAGGAATCTCAAAACGTACGCCAGTATCAGATTTCGCCAACATCCGTACGAACGGTCTGATCGCCATTAACCTTCGAGAAAACGATGAGCTCATTTCCGTCAAACTGACCGATGGAGAGAAAGATATGATCATCGGAACGAAAAAAGGTATGCTCATTCGTTTCCCTGAAACAGATGTTCGTTCAATGGGAAGAACAGCTACCGGGGTAAAAGGAATTAACCTGAGCGATGATGACATTGTTGTAGGAATGGAAATTCTGGAAGAGAAGAGCGATGTCTTAGTTGTAACGGTAAATGGTTACGGTAAACGTACTCCTGCCAGTGAATATAGAGTTCAAACACGTGGCGGTAAAGGCTTAAAAACATGTAATGTAACAGAACGTAACGGAGAGCTGGTCTCTGTTAAAGCCGTTACAGGTGAGGAAGACTTAATGATCATCACGGCACATGGTGTCCTAATCCGTATGGATGTGAATGATATTTCCACTACAGGCCGTAACACTCAAGGAGTTAAACTGATCCGTCTTCAAGAAAGCGAATTTGTTTCAACCGTTGCCAAGGTTGAAAAAGAAGATGAAGAAGAAACGGAAGCACCAGTTGAAACTTCTGAAGGAATGGAACAACCAGATAGCGAAGATCAAACTTCTTCTGAAGATGTAGAAGATGTAAGTGAAGATACAGAAGAATAAATGAACGGCTAAGCTGTTTTCAGTAATGAAACTCTCATACTGGAAACAGCTTATTTTTTTGTGAAAAAATAACTATAACCTGTTAAATTTGGTAAAATAAACTAGAAGAAAAGGTGATAAGTGAGGTGTTCATAGTTGAAGGTACATCGTGGAGAGATACAATTGGGATGCATCGTAGCAGAAGATATAATGGGAATGGCAGCTAACCCCATTATTCCAAAGAATACAATAATAGAAGAAGAACATTTAACTATACTTCAAGCATTCCATATAACAGAGCTCATAATAGAGAAAACAAAAGCGGATGGACGTCCCTTTAGATCTCCCGTCTCTATTGATAAGGAAATGGTAGAGGAAGAAATAATCAATGAGCCAGTGGGATTCATCGATCTCTATTTAATGACGATCAAGGAATTTAAGAAAGAATTCATGAACTGGCAATCAGGAACGTCTGTAAATGTGGCAAGGGTGAGGGAGTTAATGCTACCGGTGATCCAAACGGTTCAAGAGAACTATACATATGTGTATTCCCTTCATCAATATTGCACGAAAAAAGATTATCTTTTTCACCATGCGATTTCAGTGGGGATCATAAGTGCCATGTTAGGAAAGAAGTTAGGCTTGAACCCTGGTCAGGTGAACCAGCTGGCTTTAGCGGGTGTCCTGGCAGACTGTGGAATGGCCAAGGTTAGTCCACACATATTAACTAAAGAACAGCCTTTAACAGAGAGTGAATTTAAAGAAGTAAAGCTCCATACAGCCAACGGATATAAAATGGTTAAAGACACTCCATTGTTAAAAACGGAAACAAAACTGGCAATCTTTCAACATCATGAACGATTTGATGGTACCGGCTACCCGTCATCCGAGAAAAATAATCGTATTCATCTTTACTCTCAGATAGTTGGAATCGCCGATGTCTTTCATGCCATGACATCAGAAAGAATATATAGAAGCAAGCAACCTTTTTTTAAGGTACTGGATATGATCAGTGAAGATTTATTTGGTAAATTCGATATTAAAGTCGTTAATGGTCTTCTTCAATTATTGGGAGATCTAAGGACAGGAACTTCAGTAAGGCTATCAACCGGCCAGTACGGAGAAGTCATGTATACCAAGCCAAACGCATATACAAAGCCCATCGTAAAAATAAACAAAACGGAAGAACTCGTAGACCTGTCTCAGCAAAAAGAGATTTATATATCAGAAGTTTTTGCTTAGAAATCAAGTATGTTTATTATGAATGAAACTTCTTAAGATCAGTTATAGCAGCGTATTAAGTAAACCTCAGGTTAGGTAACTAATCTTTGGTTTATTTATTTAGATTTACCTCTTGCCAACCTGTCTAATAGTATGTATAATATTATTTGTTGTCCGAAAGGCATTACATAACTGTTTAAGAAAAAACTTTTCTAAAATAATGAAAATACCTTGACGGTAACGACAGCAAATGATATATTATAAAGGTCGCTTCAAACGAAGCACTTACACATTGAACCTTGAAAACTGAACAAAACAAGACAATACGTCAACGTTAATTCTAGATTTATTTTTAAAGAGCTATTCAAACTTTTATCGGAGAGTTTGATCCTGGCTCAGGACGAACGCTGGCGGCGTGCCTAATACATGCAAGTCGAGCGGACTGATGGGAGCTTGCTCCCATCAGTCAGCGGCGGACGGGTGAGTAACACGTGGGTAACCTGCCTGTAAGACTGGGATAACTCCGGGAAACCGGGGCTAATACCGGATAACTCATTTC
>NZ_VTUY01000020.1 GCF_008364765.1 Bacillus sp. CH30_1T
TAACATAAATAGTATCGTATCTAATTTAAATTGAACAGAGTACGCTTTGTTTATTTCTCTTCGCTTTATACCTTCTATTCCTTGTGTTTTATAAGCTCTTACCCAATCTTGTAGTGGTGTCTTAGAGGGTAGGTTATATTTTTTCGCCAATGATTTATATCCAAGATGGCCATCCAGATACTCGGTGACAAGTTTTAGTTTAAATTCCTCACTATATTTAGCCATAAAAACACCCCCAAAAGTTAGTTGTCTACTCTAACTTTTGGGGGTCGATACCGACATTCATATCGGGTCAGCCTCTTTTTTGATTGATCAGACTTCCATGATGATTGGTAAAATCATAGGACGTCGTTTTGTTTTTTCATATAAGAATGGAGCCAGTGTATCTGTGATTTCATTTTTGATTTCTGACCATTGAGAAGTTCTTCTCTCAAGAACTTTGTTCAGATGTTTAGAAATAAGCGTTTGTGCTTCATTGATAAGGTCACCAGATTCACGCATGTACACAAATCCTCTTGAAATCAGGTCCGGGCCAGAAGCAATCTTGAAATCTTTCATGTCGATGCTAACAACGACGATGACTAAACCTTCTTCTGAAAGGATACGGCGATCGCGAAGTACGATATTACCGATATCACCTATACCGCTTCCGTCGATATAGACGTTTCCTGAAGGGATTTTACCAGCTACTTGTGCAGAGTCATTGCTTAATGCAAGAACCTCACCATTGTCCATTATGAAGCAGTTTTCAGGCTGTACTCCACAGTCTACACCAAGCTGAGCGTGCATCTTTTGCATGCGGAATTCACCATGTATCGGCATAAAGAAGGTTGGATTCATGAGGCGGAGCATTAACTTCATTTCTTGTTGTCCACCATGACCAGAAGTATGGATATCACTTAATGGTCCATGAATGACTTCTGCTCCAGCTCGATATAATAGGTTGATTGTGCGGTTTACACTGATCGTATTTCCAGGGATCGGTGAAGAGGAGAATACAACAGTATCGCCAGGCTGAATCTGAATCTGACGGTGAGTACCGTTTGCGATTCTTGATAAAGCAGCCATTGGCTCACCTTGAGAACCTGTACATAATATCGCGACTTCATTCGCAGGTAAACGATTAATTTGGTTATGTTCAATGAATGTATCTTTAGGGGCGTTGATATACCCTAATTCTTGACCGATTGTAATGGCCGCTTCCATGCTTCTTCCGAAAACAGCGACTTTTCTATTATGAAAGACAGCTGCTTCAACCACTTGTTGAAGTCGGTGAATATTAGAAGCAAAAGTAGCGAATATAACACGACCGTCCACTTTGCGGAAAATGTCATTGATGCTTTCTCCGACTTTACGTTCCGACATTGTGAAGTTTGGAACTTCAGCGTTCGTACTATCAGATAGAAGACAAAGAACGCCTTCTTTACCGATTTCAGCCATTTTGGTTAAGTTCGCGGGCTCACCAACCGGCGTGAAATCAAATTTAAAGTCACCTGTGTGTACAACATTACCAGGAGGTGTTTTGACAACAATTCCGTATGAATCCGGAATACTGTGAGTCGTTCTGAAGAAGGTTACAGACGTCTTGCGGAATTTAATGATGTCATCTTCTTGGATGACATTGAGTTTCGCATTTCTTAATAGACCGTGCTCTTCAAGCTTGTTTTTAATAAGTCCCAGTGCGAGCTTCCCACCGTATATAGGGATGTTTAATTCGCGCAGTAGATAGGGGATTCCACCAATATGGTCTTCGTGTCCGTGTGTCACGAAAAGGCCTTTGATTTTATCCGCATTCTTCACCAGATACGTATAGTCGGGGATTACGTAATCGATACCGAGCAGTTCGTCTTCAGGGAACTTGATTCCTGCATCGATCAGGATGATTTCGTCTTGGAATTGTACGCCGTATGTGTTTTTACCGATTTCACCTAAACCGCCAAGGGCAAAAACTGCGGTTTGGTCATTCTTGACAAATTTCATTGATTATTGCTCCAACTCGAAAGAATTATGGTTTTCTTCATACTCTAAAAAAGCGCCCTCTAGCTTTTGTACGAATTCAATGTTATACGGTTTGTCTTTTAATTTCAGGCGTACTTCACGTTCTGAATCTGCTTCCATGTAAAGAGATTGAGTGCATTCGCGAACAGGCACTTCTGCTTTACTTTCTTGATAAAATACTTTAAAAATCATGTCTTTTCTCTCTCCTTATCCGTTTTCAAAAAATCTAACTTTCATCTATGATAAAAAAGTTATCAACTAACATAACATAAGCGGCGTCTATGCACCTATTGGCATAAAACCAGTCTCCGGTTGAGGGATATGGTATGACGAATAGGGCTTGACGCTGGAGCTGGACATTAGAGGGCTAGCTTCCCTGCTAATAGGTATAGATATACCATTGTGGTCTGAACAGTTACTATGTTCATATATGGCTCATTTACGCCCTGTGGTAAAAAAACGATTGATCAAGGAATCATTTCCTTAACACAGGGCGACCTTTCAATATGAACGAAAGGCGAGTGAAATCCATCTTTCACGAGCATTCACCATATAGGGAGGTCCTCACTCTAACTCTTATAAATGAACCTATCATTTAAGTAGGGATGAATCATCCTTGTTTATGTATGCTATAAATTATAAAGGATTCTTTCGTGTAAATAAAGTTTTTGCGAGAATCATTCATTAAATCATTACAAAAATAGAGAAGAGGGACTGAACCAATGGAGACGAAAAAGCTCACTAGTGGCATCAGTCCCTTATTATTTGTGTAAACGTATGACAGTATAGCCGAATTGCATATATTTTAGTAGTGTGACTGCTTAAGTTCGTTCGGCAGCATGAAATACTATGCAATCGTTTTTTTTCTAAGCAATTCTTTCCACTGTTTTAAAAGCTTCTTTCTGAGCCTTTTTAACATGGTGGATCACTCCTTATCAATAGTTTACCGAGATTTTCCTTTGAAGTAAAGGAAAGATAATACCGAAGTCTCTGTTGTCTTACTTATATTGTACGGAATTTATTGAATCTCTTACATGGTTAAGTTTGGTAAAAGGAAGCGTCTATGCTCATTCATTGACATTTATGCCGCAAAGGATTACTTTAAACAACGGGTGAAACAGATGATCGAATACGTATAAAAAGGAGATCAGATATGTCTAAAATAGTTTTCTTCGATATAGATGGTACACTGCTTGACCACGATAAGAAGCTGCCTCAAGCAACAAAAGAAGCCATCCAAACATTACAATCCAACGGTACTTATGTAGCAATTGCAACTGGCAGGGCTCCATTCATGTATGAGAGCCTGAGGGAAGAATTAGGAATCGAGTCCTTTGTTTCCTTTAATGGGCAGTATGTGGTTTTTGAAAATGAGGTAATCTACACGAACCCATTAAAAATCGAGACGCTAGAAGAATTGCTCGAGGATGCATATACAAACGAGCATCCGGTGGTTCACTTAAATCATCAAACAATGAAGTCAAACCAGAAACACCATAGATATATTGAAGAGAGTATGGGAAGTTTAAAATTCCCACATCCAGATTATGCCCCGGATTTTTATAAGGATAGAGATATTTATCAATCCTTGTTATTTTGTACTAAGGAAGATGAGAGCTTTTACCGGGAGAAATACAGTGACTTCACGTTCATACGCTGGCATCAATTTTCCATGGATATCCTGCCAAAAGGTGGATCGAAAGCTGAAGGCATCAAAAAGATGATCGCGAAGCTCGGTTTTAAAATGGAAGATGTATTTGCGTTTGGAGACGGATTAAATGATATTGAAATGATCCAATCCGTTGGTACCGGTGTTGCCATGGGGAATGCTGTGCAAGAAGTACAAAGACATGCTGATTTGATCACGAAACACGTCGATGACGATGGGATATATCATGGTTTGAAGGAACTTGAATTAATATAACGAATAACAAAAAAGACTTCTTCTGATAACAGGAAGAAGTCTTTTTATATTATCTTTCAATGGCAATCGCATCCGGAATCGGCTCGAATGGGTTATTCGGATTGATATGGTCGTAAAACATGATCCCATTCAAATGATCGATTTCGTGTTGGAACACAATGGATGGCAGTCCCTTTAAACGCAGCTTTATTTCGTTTCCATCTACATCCCATCCTTTTACCGTCACTCTGGCATAACGGGGAACAAATCCCGGGACATTTCTGTCAACTGACAAGCATCCTTCACCAGATGTTAAATAAGCTTTCTCGATTGAGTGACTGATAATTTTCGGGTTGAATAAAGCATAGCTGTATAGTTTACCTTGATTGTCTGTCACATTGACAGCTAACATCCGCTTAGGGATATTGATTTGAGGTGCAGCAAGGCCAATCCCGGGTCTAAGCCCATACTTATTTGCTGTTTCAGGATTTTGGCTATTTACTACATACTCTAACAAGCTTCTTAATGTTTCCTGATCTTCTTTTGATGGAGGGATAGCCACTTCCTTTGCCACCATTGTTAATGTAGGATGACCCTCACGGATGATGTCTTTCATCGTAATCATTGATTTTCCTCCTCAGGTACGGTAGAGATATGAATGAAAAGGCGTAATATGTCTTTACAAACACTTACAGACAGGGCCGGATGATCAATCATTTCTCTACTTTATTCATTAAAATTATCTATTATGTATGATAATAGTCTATCATTTTACTCCGGAAAAGTTAATGAATGAGATTTATTATAAGGTGGAATACTCACCGGGTAAATGACATATTTATTTTAATAGGAGGAATAGTCTAATCGACATTTTTTTCCACAGTTGTAAATCCCTATTGTCAAATGTTGTAGACATAGATATAGTAGAAGGTGGTAAATAGTTAAGGGGGATCTAGTTGTGTCGAAATTTCGTTTTGCTTTCATTTTAGGAGCCGCTATCTTTGTACTAATGGGCTGTGTCGGTGGTTCTTCACCCGAAGAGAATATGTATAATGTTCTTGAAGAAACAGTATCTAAAGAAGGTCAATATGTTGAAGTTCAAAAACCTCTTCAAGAATTAGAAGAAAAAGAAAAAGAGATTTATACTAAGATTATGGATCTTGGGATGAAAGAGTTTGACCAAATTGTAAAGCTTTCCGATGAAGCTCTGGACAACATCAAAAAAAGAAAAGAATACATCGATAAAGAACGTACGTCCATGAGTGAAGCCGAGGAAGAGTTTGCGAAAGCAGACGAATATCTTGATAAGTTAGAAAGCCAGGATCTTAAAAAGGAAGCAAAAAAGCTGAAAAAAACTATGGAAGAACGTTATCAGCTTCATGAAAAGCTAACATCTTCTTATCTGGATGCGCTATCTCTGGATAAAGAACTTTATAATATGTTTAAAAAGAAAGAACTTACGATGGAAGAGCTTGAGAAACAAATCTCCTCTATTAATGACCAATATGAAAAAATAGTGAATTATAATGAGGACTATAATAAAAAGACAGAAGAATTCAATAACCTGAAACAAAAATTTTATTCGAACGCCGGTCTTGATGTAAAAGAGTCAGAATAAAGAAAGATAAACAGTGATAGACGAGGAAAACTTCCTCTCCTATCACTTTTTTTGTCTTAGTACGTTAAAAAAATTATCCAAATCCTTATGGGTCACAAGATAATCATGGGATATAGGGGATTGGTGGATCCTTACTCTATAACAGATGAAGTTGTTTCATGTGTTTATATATAACAGGAATTGAATAGGTATTGATACAGTTTTGAAGAGAATTGGTAGAAATAATTTTCTGGGTCACTTGGAAACAAGAATTTATAATACTTTGTCGTTGACTTACTGATTTTCAATATTGTAAACTAGTAAAGGTATTCATGGATTGTATTAGTCAATGTGACATTCTGACTGATACAGATAAGCTCGAATGTAATTTCGGGTTTTCTTTCTTGGTATTTGTGGAAAACTAGTAATAGTGTTTGTATCCGCAAGTATTGTGGTAGGTCATACTGAATTTGGGTAATCTAAACTTTGTATGTAAAAAAACCAAAATAAATGTATAAAGAAAGGATAGGTGACTTCGATGGCTTCTAAATCAAAGAAGGCACAATTCGATGCAGTTAAGACGCTCGAACAAATTGAAGACAAGTTTGAAATGTTCCAAATTTTGAACGAAGAAGGCGAAGTAGTAAACGAAGATGCAATGCCGGAGATCTCTGATGAGGATCTGCAGGAATTAATGCGTCGTATGGTTTATACTCGTATTCTTGATCAAAGATCAATCTCCCTGAACCGTCAAGGACGTTTAGGTTTCTATGCTCCAACAGCTGGACAGGAGGCATCACAAATTGCTTCTCACTTTGCTTTAGAGAAGGAAGATTGGATCCTGCCTGGATATCGTGATGTTCCACAAATCGTTTGGCACGGACTTCCGTTAGCTCAAGCATTCTTATTCTCACGTGGACACTTTAAAGGAAATCAGCCTCCAGAAGGCGTAAATGTATTATCACCTCAGATCATCATCGGTGCTCAATACATCCAAACTGCCGGAGTGGCATTAGGTCTTAAGAAACGTGGTAAGAAAGCTGTTGCTGTTACATATACAGGTGACGGTGGATCTTCACAAGGTGATTTCTACGAAGGAATTAACTTTGCAGGTGCGTACGCAGCTCCAGCGATTTTCGTTGTTCAAAACAACCAGTTCGCAATCTCCACACCACGTGATAAGCAAACAGCCGGCCGTACAATTGCTCAAAAAGCAGTTGCAGCTGGTATCCCTGGTATATTAGTGGATGGAATGGATCCATTAGCAGTGTATTCTGCAACATTAGAGGCTCGTAATCGTGCTGTTAATGGTGAAGGTCCTTCATTGATCGAAACACTTTGCTACCGTTATGGACCACATACGATGGCTGGTGATGATCCAACTCGCTACCGTACTTCAGAAATGGATACTGACTGGGAAAAGAAAGATCCATTGGTGCGTTTCCGTAAATACCTGGAAGGTAAAGGGTTATGGAGTGAAGAGAAAGAAAACGAAGTAATCGAAGAAGCGAAAGAAGATATCAAGAAAGCTATTAAAGAAGCAGATGGAACTCCTAAACAAAAAGTTACTGATTTCATTAACAATATGTATGAAGAGCTTCCCTACAACTTGAAAGAACAATTAGAAATCTACAAAGAGAAGGAGTCGAAATAAGCCATGGCGCAAATGACAATGATTCAAGCGATCACTGATGCACTGCGCACAGAACTACGCAACAACGAAGACGTTTTAGTTTTTGGTGAGGACGTAGGTCTAAACGGTGGTGTATTCCGTGCAACGGAAGGACTTCAGAAAGAATTCGGTGAAGACCGTGTATTCGATACTCCACTAGCAGAATCAGGAATCGGTGGTTTAGCAATCGGTTTAGCATTAGAAGGTTACCGTCCAGTACCTGAAATCCAATTCTTCGGTTTCGTTTATGAAGTAATGGACTCAGTAAGTGGACAAATGGCGCGTATGCGATACCGTTCAGGTGGAACGTATACTTCTCCAATCACAATCCGTTCCCCATTCGGTGGTGGAGTACATACTCCAGAACTTCATGCGGACAGCTTAGAAGGATTGATGGCTCAGCAACCTGGTCTGAAAGTTGTTATTCCATCAACACCTTATGACGCTAAAGGTTTATTAATTTCATCTATTCGTGATAATGACCCTGTCATTTTCTTAGAGCACATGAAATTATACCGTTCTTTCCGTCAAGAGGTACCAGAAGAGGAATACACAATCGAACTTGGTAAAGCAGATGTGAAACGTGAAGGGACAGACCTTTCTATCATCACATACGGAGCTATGGTACACGAATCATTAAAAGCGGCTGAAGAGCTTGAAAAAGAAGGCCATTCAGTTGAAGTAATCGATTTACGTACAGTCAGCCCACTGGATATCGACACAATCATGGCTTCTGTTGAAAAAACGAACCGTGCCATTGTTGTTCAAGAGGCTCAAAAACAAGCTGGTATTGCAGCGAACGTTGTTGCTGAGATCAATGACCGTGCGATTCTTAGCCTTGAAGCACCGGTACTTCGTGTAGCGGCACCAGATACAGTGTACTCCTTCTCTCAAGCAGAGCCAATCTGGTTACCGAACCACAAAGATGTTCTTGAAACGGCGAAAAAAGTACTTAACTTTTAATGGGAAGAAGCATTTTAGCTCCTCCTCAATATTCAAGTGAAAACAGAAGGGCATACCACCCTTCTCTTTTCCAATTATAGATATAAGAAAATTAGACAGATATAACGATTACATTCATCTATTTTTAATCATTATTCAATACAGGAGGTAGAGTCCATGTCATTCGAATTCAAATTACCAGACATTGGTGAAGGTATTCATGAAGGTGAAATCGTAAAATGGTTTGTTAAGCCTGGCGATAAAGTTGAAGAAGACGATGTACTATGTGAAGTCCAAAATGATAAAGCAGTAGTAGAAATTCCATCTCCGGTAGCAGGAACAGTTGAAGAACTTCTTGTTGACGAAGGTACTGTAGCAGTTGTAGGTGATACACTGATTAAGTTCGACGCGCCGGGTTATGAAGATCTTCAGTTCAAAGGTGACGATGGAGAGAAGAAAGAAGCTCCTAAAGCTGAAGAGAAAACAGAAGGTCAAGTTCAAGGAACAGCAGAACAAGGCGGGGACGTTAAGAAAGATCCATCACCAGAAGCTGTCGAAGAAAAATCTGAAGGTACGGAACAAAGTGCTGACGCAGAAGCTGATCCTAATAAACGTGTCATCGCTATGCCTTCCGTTCGTAAATATGCGAGAGAAAACGGCGTAGAAATTCGCCAAGTATCCGGTTCTGGTAAAAATGGACGTGTCCTTAAAGAAGATATCGATGCTTTCTTAAGTGGAGATTCTAAACCAGCTGAAACTGTTGAAGAAGCGAAAACAGAAGAAAAAGCACCAGAAACTGATTCTAAAACAGCTGCTCCTAAAGTTCCAGAGGGTGAATATCCTGAAACTCGTGAGAAAATGAGTGGTATGCGTAAAGCAATTGCGAAAGCAATGGTGAACTCTAAACATACAGCACCTCATGTAACATTAATGGACGAAATCGATGTAACAAAACTTTGGGCTCACCGCAAGAAGTTCAAAGAAGTTGCAGCTGAAAAAGGTATTAAATTAACATTCTTACCTTACATCGTTAAAGCCTTAACAAGTGCCCTACGTGAATATCCAGCACTAAACACTTCCATTGATGATTCAACGAGCGAAATCGTTCAAAAACATTATTACAACATTGGTATTGCTGCAGATACTGACAAAGGTCTATTAGTACCTGTTGTGAAAAATGCAGATCGTAAATCTATGTTCTCAATTTCAAATGAAATTAACGAACTAGCTGGAAAAGCTCGTGATGGTAAACTTTCTGGTGATGAAATGAAAGGTGCTTCATGCACAATCACGAATATTGGTTCTGCCGGTGGACAATGGTTTACTCCGGTAATCAACCACCCAGAGGTTGCAATCCTTGGAGTCGGACGTATTGCAGAAAAACCTGTAGTTAAAAATGGTGAAATTGTAGCAGCACCTGTGTTAGCATTATCATTGAGCTTCGATCACCGTATGATCGACGGAGCTACTGCTCAACATGCACTTAACCATATCAAGCGTTTGTTGAACGATCCAGAATTATTATTAATGGAGGCGTAATACAATGGTAGTAGGAGATTTCCCAATTGAAACAGATACGATAGTAGTCGGTTCAGGTCCTGGAGGATATGTAGCTGCAATCCGTGCAGCACAACTGGGACAAAAAGTAACGATCATTGAAAAAGAAAATTTAGGTGGAGTATGCTTAAACGTTGGTTGTATACCATCTAAAGCTTTGATCACAGCGGGTCACCGTTTTCACAATGCACAACATTCTGATGACATGGGTATTGTTGCTGAAAACGTAAAAGTGAACTTTGATAAGGTTCAAGAGTGGAAAGCTGGCGTTGTTAAGAAATTAACTGGCGGTGTTGAAGGTCTCCTTAAAGGAAACAAAGCAGAAATCGTTCGCGGTGAAGCTTACCTTGTAGATGCTAATACACTTCGTGTGATGGACGATAACTCTGCCCAAACATACAAGTTCAACAACTTGATTCTTGCAACAGGTTCACGCCCGATTGAAATCCCAAGCTTCAAGTTCTCAAAACGCGTACTTGATTCTACCGGTGCTCTTGCATTAGAAGAAATCCCAAGCAAGCTTGTTGTTATCGGTGGAGGTTATATCGGAACTGAGCTTGGTACTGCGTATGCAAACCTTGGATCTCAAGTAACAATCTTAGAAGGTGCTGACGATATTCTTAGCGGATTCGAAAAGCAAATGACAGCAATTGTGAAAAAAGATCTTAAGAAAAAAGGCGTAGAGGTAGTTACCAAAGCCATGGCTAAAGGCGTTGAAGAAAGTGACAACGGCGTTGTCGTTAAATATGAAGTAAAAGGCGAAGAAAAATCTGTTGAAGCTGATTACGTTCTAGTAACGGTAGGCCGTCGCCCGAATACGGATGAAATCGGTCTTGAAGAAGTTGGAATCGAGATGACAGACCGCGGTGTTGTCAAAATTGATAAGCAATGCCGTACGAACATCCCGAACATTTTCGCGATCGGTGACATCGTAGATGGACCACCACTTGCTCACAAAGCTTCTTACGAAGGTAAAATTGCTGCTGAAGTCATCTCTGGTGAACCAGCAGAAATCGACTACCTTGGTATTCCAGCTGTGTGCTTCACAGATCCGGAATTGGCTACAGTAGGTTATTCTGAAGCTCAAGCGAAAGAAGAAGGCATCGAAGTAATCGCTGCTAAATTCCCATTCGCGGCTAATGGCCGTGCATTGGCACTTAATGCTACAGATGGTTTCATGAAGCTTGTTACTCGTAAAGAAGACGGTTTAATTATCGGAGCACAAATCGTGGGTGCCGGAGCATCAGACATGATTGCTGAACTTGGACTTGCTATTGAATCCGGTATGACAGCTGAAGACGTTGCAATGACTATTCATGCTCACCCAACATTAGGTGAGATTTCCATGGAAGCAGCAGAAGTTGCTATGGGAAGCCCGATTCACATCGTAAAATAATGTAAGTAATAAAGGAGTATCCTGGTTTGCCGGGATACTCCTTTTACTATTTGGTACTATTAATTAAAGGGATTGAAGCGTTTTTTGCTTCAATCCCTTTTTATTTTTCACGAAAATTATTGATTCCAACTTTCGATTGCACTTGAAACGGGTTTTATAATGTCTTCTTTAGTAATATCGCCTTCCACTTTACATATGACCTGATTGTTTTCTACAACAACGATTGCTGGTGAAGTCGGGGGAGAATCTGCTATTTTATTGGGTACTTCGGTATTAAGGCTCACTACCTTTAGACGTTTAAGGCTATCAGGGTACCTTTTTTTCAGCTCAATGATTGCATCGTAGTAGGGTATTTCTTTAGAAACGTTTCGTTCATCGGTAAAAAAGATAACCTGTTTTTCTATAAACTGGTCTTCTGCTAAAACAACTTTGTTGGAAGAAATATAATCACAGGAAGTCAAAAGTAACATCGTGGAAATGATAAGTATTGCTAAAGCGAGTATATGTTTCATACATCATCCTCTTTTCTTAAACGATGCTATGAATTTTGAATTTGTAAATAAATTACTTTTGAATCGTTCTTATGTCACATTTTATCATAAGGAATATTATTAAAGGGTCAAGTCATTGAAATGTTACATAATTGAAAAGACATACATAATGAAAGTAATCTTAAAAGAATATACTATATTAATACGATGATCGAAGGCCGTTCTAGGCCTTTATCAAGTAATCATCAGGTTTCAATCCATGAATCGGGGTAAATAAATAGAAGGAAGTTTAAAATAAATCATTTAAAGGATGTAATGAACATGAAATCGTATATTGCTTTTTTGGTTCAAATGATTTTATGGAGTGTTTTCTATATAGCTGAATGGATGTCTGATAAGGATCATTTAGAGTATAAGTGGATCATGTTTGTTATATTTTTTTACTTGGCGTTTATTGCTGCGAAGAAAATCGTTCAGTCAAGGAAGCTTACCTTATTTATAACGTCATTCAGTTTAACGTGCTTTTTTGCCTTCAAAGTAGTATTTGAAAATATAATGGAAATATTTTAATTCTTTCCCAGATTCACTTAAGAATATGTTAAAATATTCAAAGTGAATACGGAAAGGTGATAGACATGAAAAAGATTTTAGCATTTGGATTAACTCTGCTACTATTAACAGCATGCTCGAGTGAACCAACAACCACCAATGAAGAAATCAGGCAGCCTGATCAGCCAGAAGTGGCTAAAGAGAGCGAGAAGACAAGTGAGGGTGCCGCTTCACAAGATCGCGATAATGAACGAGAAGAAACATCTGAGCCATCAGAAGAGGCGGTTCAATCAAAGGACTATATGATTAATGAAAATAACTGGAGCATTAATCCAATAGGTGATGCGAATCCAAAAGTGGTTCTCCTTACGATCGATGATGCACCGGATCAACATGCCTTACAAATGGCAAATGATCTCAAAGCTTTGAATGCTCCGGCTATCTTCTTTGTTAATGGTCATTTTCTTGATACACCAGAAGAAAAAGAGACTTTAAAAAAGATTCATGATATGGGATTTGCGATTGGTAATCACACAGTTAGTCACAGCAGTCTGAAAGAAATCTCTCCAGAAAAGCAAAAAGAAGAAATTGTGTCACTAAATGATCTTATTGAATCCATCATTGGGGAACGACCTAAGTTCTTCAGGGCTCCATTTGGTCAGAATACTGACTATAGCAGACAAATTGCAGCAGAAGAAAAGATGTCACTAATGAACTGGACATATGGATATGATTGGGAAAAGCAATATCAGAACAAAGAAGCAATTACCGATATTATGGTTAACAGCCCTTACCTGAATGATGGGGCAAACCTGCTCATGCATGATCGCACATGGACGAGCGAAGGTTTATCCGATATTGTAAAGGGCCTGCGGGATAAGGGATATGAAACCTTGGATCCAAATAGAATTAAGACCGTTGAATAATGATAAAAGAGAGGCTGGGACAAAAGTTTTTTAGCCTAAGTCAAACCTGAACAAACCTGCTTCTTAGTGTGCAGATTTGTTCGGGTTTATTATTTATTTTCGAAATTTGATTTTAGCTGTTTCCAGCGGTTGATTGGAGTGCAAGACGAAGACTCCTGCGGGAAGAGTAGCTTATGTGAGACCCCGCAGGCTTGCCGAGGAGGCTCACGGGCTACCCGCGGAAAGCGTAGTCTTGCACGGAAATCATTAGCGGTATAAAGAACCTACACTTCTATTGTTCGTCTTTTTATCGTGGTTTTTTAGTTTTGTCCCAGCCTCTTTTATTTGTTCTTCCCCACACCAAGCTCAGTTTAAAAACCCACACAAAAACAGGAATGTTAATGAAAACACTTACATATAGTTTAATGTTTAATAGTATGGTTGATTAAGAGATTAAAAAGTTAAATATGTTATACAAATTAGGCTTGATATTTTAAATGTGTTATATTATTATAGAAATAGATAAGATAAAGCGTTTACAAAAAACATCGTGAAGGAGAGGAAAAAAGATGGGAACAATTGTATGTCAATCTTGCCTTAACACTATCGATCACTATGAGGATGAGAAGGTTTCTGTTTTATTCTCTAACTGCTGTGATTGCAACGACGACAAAGAATTAGACGACTGAAGCCTGCAGAGGGGTGCAGGGAGTGAAAATGTCTTAAAGGGGTTCTTATAAATAAAAGGATGAAGAAGGGTGGGGCCTTCTTCATCCTTTTTTGTTTATCTTATCGCTCTATGCTCTTTAATGACTCTCAAGTGACGTAAATCATAATCTTCAGGTCCTTGTACTGGGAGACCTGCTTCTATATTGGTTTTAATATAATTGATGTTTTCCTGCGTGATGATTTCACCAGGGATAAAAATAGGAATTCCTGGAGGATAGACCATAATGAATTCAGCGATTGTTCTTCCGACAGACTCATCAATTGGAATGACCTCGGTATCTGCGTAAAAAGCATCTCTGGGTGTAATGGAAAGAACAGGTATGTCAGGCAGCATAACCTTTACTGGTGTCATATCTCCATGTTTTTTCAGGCTTATCACCAGTTCTTTTAAAGCCATGACCAATTGATCCCCCTCCACATGAGTGTCACCAGGAGTGATGATGCAAAGGATGTTATAAAGGTCAGACATTTCAACCTCGATGTTATGAGCTTCCCGTAGCCACTTCTCAGCATCAAATCCACTGATACCTAAATCTTTCACGGACACAATCAACTTGGTTGGATCGTAGGCATAGGTGGCTTTGGTTCCAAGGATTTCTTCACCTACGCAGTATAAACCGTCAATTTCGTTGATCTGCCTTCTAATATCCTGTGACAACTCAATAGTCTTGGTGATGAGCTCACGACCTTCAGTGGCCAGCCGTTTTCTGGCAACATCGAGGGAAGCCAGTAATAAGTAGGAAGTCGAAGTGGTCGTCAACATACTTAAAATGGTTTGTACCCGTTTCGATGAAACAAGTCCTTCTTTCATATTAAGGACAGAGCTCTGAGTCATAGAACCACCAAGTTTGTGTACGCTGGTTGCCGCTAGATCAGCACCTGCCTGCATTGCTGAAAGGGGGAGCTCGTCATGGAAATGTATATGAACGCCATGAGCTTCATCCACAAGTACTGGAACATTATACGAGTGAGCGATTTCTACAATTTTTTTGAGATCTGCAGAAATCCCGAAATAAGTTGGATTGATGACCAGAACACCTTTGGCATCCGGGTTTTGTTCCAATGCTTTTGCTACGGCATCTGTTGTGATTCCGTGAGAGATACCCAGGTCTTCATCAATATCCGGGTGGATAAAGATGGGAGTGGCTCCTGAGAATACAATGGCAGACATAACGGATTTATGGACGTTCCTCGGAACAATGATTTTGTCTCCGGGCCCACATACACTCATGACCATTGTCATGATGGCTCCACTCGTTCCTTGGACAGAGAAGAAGGTATGATCGGCACCAAAAGCTTCTGCTGCAAGGTCCTGAGCTTTTTTTATCATCCCCTTAGGCTGATGTAAATCATCCAAAGGGCCGATGTTAATCAAATCAATGGAAAGGGCATTTTCTCCGATAAAATCCTTAAACTCAGGATCCATACCTGCACCTTTTTTATGACCGGGAATGTGAAATTGGACGGGATTTTTTTTACTATGTTCAATTAAGCCGGAAAATAACGGCGTTTCATTCTGAGACAATTCATTCAACACCTCTTTATATTCTTAATAGCAAATTTTATAGCCATGCTAAAGATATTATTATATAGGATTTTGCTCATGATTTCATAATTTTTCTTACTATATTTTCAACAAACAAATGAATTATAGCACTTAAGAAAATCTTTGCATAGTGGCATATGCCTATCCATTGTTATTTTGTTTTAACAGCGCATTTTAGGACAAGTATCCAATGATTTTTGGCTCATTTCCGTCCGGTGGTAGAGAACCCCAGCCCAAGCGAGCTTGGGCTGGGGTTCTCTACCACCGGACGACCTTTCAGCATAGCTGAAAGGCTGGTGAAACGTCCGTTTCACCAGAAAGAGCCAAAAATCTACACTATCCTCCTTTTAATTTTACCGCCATTGATCATACATTACTGTTCTTTCAGTAACTCTTATTTAATTATGGTCCATCAAGAAAAGGATTTTCCCTGCTTTATCGAGAATAGTTCAGTGAATGGAGGGGTTCAATTGAATTGGAAAACGCGGGTAACAGAGTTATTAAACATTCAATATCCAATTATACAAGGTGGACTGGCACATCTGGCATATGCAGAACTGGCTGCGGCTGTGTCGAATGCGGGTGGTCTTGGCCAGATCACTGCTATGTCTTTAGACAATCCTGATCAACTACGGGAAGAAATCCTAAAGGTAAGGTCATTAACAGATAAACCGTTCGGGGTGAACTTTGCTATCGGTCAACATGGACGCCCATTTAGCGAGTTTGTTGACGTTGCCATTGAAGAGAAGGTGCCGGTCGTTTCCGTTACAGGAGGGAATCCGACTCCCCTGTTTCATAAACTCCAGGGAATGGACATTGTTAAGCTTGTATTGGTCGCCTCGAAAAGACAGGCAATCAAAGCGCAAGAACTCGGTGCGGATGCAGTGATGGTTGTTGGTCAAGAGGGAGGAGGTCACCTAGGGAAAGATGATATTGGTACATTCGTCTTGATTCCCGGCGTGGTGGATGCCGTTTCCATTCCGGTCATTGCTTCCGGAGGAGTTGGGGACGGAAGGGGATTGATGGCTGCTCTCAGCTTCGGTGCAGAGGGAGTTGAGATGGGTACGAGATTTATTGCTACAAAGGAATGTGTACATGCTTCTGATGTTTATAAGCGTACCTTGATTGAAGGAGACGAGAATGGTACAGTAGTCATCAAACGATCTTTAGGGGCACCGGCAAGGGCCATTTCAAACTCTTGGACCAAACAGATACTAGATGCTGAAACGTCGAACGCTGGATATGAAGGATTAAAAGCATACATAAGCGGTGAAGCTAATAAACGATACATTTACGATGGGAAAGTAGATGCAGGGTTTGCGTGGGCAGGACAAGTGATGGGGTTGATTAATGACATCCCATCGGTTAAAGATCTCATTCAAAGAATGATCTCTCAAGGAGAGGGCATCCGGAGAAAATGGAATTAATACATCATCATTCAAGGAGTTGTTGTAAACAATGGAATATCAATATCCTTTTGATATAGACTGGTCAACAGAAGAAGTCATCGATGTTGTTGCCTTTTTCGAAGCAATCGAGAAAGCTTATGAAAAAGGTGTCTCTAGAGATGATCTTATGAATCGTTATAAGCGTTTTAAAGAAATCGTCCCTGGTAAAGCAGATGAAAAGAGAATATGCAATGAATTTGAAGAATCCAGTGGGTATTCCTCCTATCATGTGGTAAAGAAAATGAAGGAGCTTCAGGACGCTGATAAAATCTCAATGAACTAAACTAAAAGAACGACAGCCATTTTGGCAGTCGTTCTTTCTGCATTTTTATCAACCGTTATATGGTTTAGTTCATTTTATAAAGGGGTAAAAGTGTTTCAAAGGCACTGTTAACTTCTTGGATGAATTCATCACCATTCAGCCTAACAACTGTATCCCGGTCCAGATGAAGTCCGCATAGAAGCTCGGCTTTTTTAACTTTCTGTACTCTTTCACTTAAAGCGATGAATTCATCTTGTGACAAGGAAGAAAAAGGTGTAGCATCTGGCTTTGTATGATCTCCAGACCAAACAAAGTGACCAGGAATCATTGATCTTATCTTATCTGCATTTTCTTCAACTTTTTTGCCGAATTCAACTTTCTTTGGAGCTTCATAGATCATAGCGAACCAGATAAAAACATGGGTTTCCCATAACCCAATCTGAAAATGTGGATGTTGTTTATAACCCCGTTTGTTGTTCGCGAACGCAACCCAGGTATCATCAGGAGGGTTAACCGATCGGCGTGCATGTTTAGCCACATGGTAAAACATCTCCATTCCTGTTGATGCGCTTAATGTGGGTGCGAAATGATCGCCTAAATAATCAAGTTTAGGTCTGATCTGCTCTTGAATGGCAGTCATTCGATCTTCTAACCCATTAATCGTGAAAACTTGGAAATCTTCTTGTGTAAAACCATTAAATTTCATGTTGTATCCTCCTTATATCCACCAATATCTTAACATAATGAGGTATAAGCTTGTAGCGAATTGATTTATCTATGGGTGACTGCACATTTTAGTTACAAGATTGGATGATACTTCATAACATGTAGTAAATATTATCAGAACAATCAGATAAATCGAAAACTCGGAAGGGGTGTATGGCCATGAAACAAGTAATGAACACTTCTAAAAAACGTGATGTCCAACAGCAAAGAATGAATGTATTAAGACTTGAAATGGATTATGAACTAGCTGTATTGTTCGAAGCAATTCAAATGAAGAATAAAGAAACCCAGACCAAGTCCAAACAGAAACTCATGAGTATTCGAGAAGAACTAATGAAATTGAAGGCCTTATAAAGCTTTAATCCTTTCAGGTGGGTATAAAGTATACTGTCAAAAATTCGACTATTGGACGGCGAGCTCATAGGCATAGAGAGTTCGCTTTTTTGTGGTTAATAATAACCCCGATTTCGATCAGTCTAATTTTACGATGTACGACGAGGTAAATAACTTGAAACTGCCTCTAATTTCCATTAAGCTATTTAGCTATAGAAGAAGTTCATTGCGGCTCTTGTTTATGGAAGGGATATGAGTCGGATCAAATGAAAACGACCATATTAGAAATAATAATAAGATTTCGTTACACTTATTGGAGGCTAATAATCAATGACAAATTGGACGGAATTAGATCAAAATGTAAGAACGTGGATACGGGAAGCCGGGGAAAGAATTCGTCAATCATTCAAGACAGAGTTGAATATTAAAACGAAGTCGAATCGAAATGATTTGGTAACCGATATGGATGAAGCAACAGAGCATTTCTTTACTGAAAATATCCGTAATACGTATCCGGATCATCAAATCCTTGGTGAAGAAGGATATGGAGATGACTTTAAGGAGTTATCAGGTATCACGTGGATAATCGACCCGATCGATGGAACGATGAATTTTGTTCATCAACAACGAAATTTTGCCATCTCTATCGGCATCTATGATGGAGAAGAAGGTAAATTAGGATACATATATGATGTCGTCCATGATGAGCTATATTTTGCCAATAAAGGACATGGAGCTTATATAAATGATGTGAAGCTGCCGGAGCTTGAGCCAGTTCCTGTTCAGGATGCCATTGTAGCTTTAAATGCACTTTGGGTGACTGAGAATAAACGGATTGACCGAACAATTCTTGCACCACTCGTGAAGGATGTAAGGGGAACACGTTCCTATGGTTCAGCTGCCATTGAATTGGCTTATGTCGCTTCAGGAAGGTTGGATGCTTACTTAACAATGCGCCTGGCTCCATGGGATTTCGCAGCTGGGAAAATTATGATTGAAGAGGTTGGGGGAATTGTAACTGACCTTAATGGGGATCCCCTGAACCCGTTGAATAAAAGCTCGCTGTTTGTAGGAAAACCCGGGCTGCACCAAACCATTTTGACTGACTATCTTGAACGAAAGAAATAAAGAAGGGAGACGGGCAATTTCATTGCTTCGTCTCCCCTTTTTAATCTACAATCGGCCTTCATCACGATATTTCTTCTTTGTCTTGAAACCGAATCCCATCACAATAAATAGAAAAACGAAGCTTAAAATAGCAAGCAGGATGCTTTGTAAACTGATGGAAACTGCGATTCCCATAAGAGAAACAGCAGCTAATATAGAAAATAATACAAAAATCCATTTAATATTCCCCAAGATAAAACCTCCAAAAAATACAAAAATCATTTTCCTCATTGATTAAAACCATTATAGCTCTTCCATTTAAATATTACCTATCAATTCGATAATGTGCAATGGGTAGATCATTCAAAGAAGCATAACGACGTGATTGAAGTTATTATGGAAACTTTTAGTGGGAAGAAAAGGCTTTATGAAATATTTATTAGGGCTTTTTTAAATGCTGTGATATAATGGTCTAGTTGAACTGAAATATATTATCTTTAAAGTATAAAGAAATCCAATATTCAGGAGTGGAAATATGAAATTAAGAAATGACCTTAGAAATATTGCTATTATTGCTCACGTTGACCACGGGAAAACGACATTAGTAGACGAGCTTTTAAAGCAATCTGGAATCTTCCGCGAAAATGAAACAGTTTCTGAACGCGCGATGGATTCAAATGATTTGGAAAGAGAACGCGGTATTACGATCTTAGCGAAAAATACGGCGATTCAATATAAAGATTCTCGTATCAACATTCTTGATACACCAGGACATGCTGACTTTGGTGGAGAAGTTGAACGTATAATGAAAATGGTAGATGGTGTTTTACTAGTAGTAGATGCGTATGAAGGTTGTATGCCTCAGACTCGTTTTGTTCTTAAGAAAGCACTTGAGCAAAACCTCACACCTATCGTAGTTGTAAATAAAATTGACAAACCTTCAGCACGTCCTGAAGAAGTAATCGATGAAGTTCTGGAATTATTCATTGAACTGGATGCAAATGATGAACAGCTTGAATTCCCGGTTGTCTATGCTTCAGCTATCAACGGTACAGCAAGTATAGATCCAGATCCGGAAAAACAAGACGAAAACATGCAGTGTTTATATGATTCAATCATTGAGCACATTCCTGCACCAGTAGACAACTCTGAAGATCCACTACAATTCCAAGTTGCATTGCTCGATTACAATGATTACGTTGGTCGAATCGGAATCGGACGTGTGTTCAGAGGGACAATGAAGGTTGGCCAACAGGTAGCATTAATGAAGCTTGACGGCTCTGTTAAACAATTCCGTGTTACAAAAATCTTTGGTTTCTTCGGATTGAAACGTGAAGAAATCCAAGAAGCAAAAGCGGGTGATTTAATCGCCGTTTCCGGAATGGAAGATATTAATGTCGGTGAAACGGTTTGTCCTGTTGAACATCAGGATCAACTTCCCGTTCTTCGTATTGACGAGCCTACACTTCAAATGACATTCCTAGTGAACAACAGTCCATTTGCAGGTAGAGAAGGTAAATTTGTTACTTCAAGAAAAATTGAAGAACGTTTATTGGCTCAGCTTCAAACGGATGTAAGTTTACGTGTTGAACCAACAGATTCACCTGATGCATGGACGGTTTCAGGTCGTGGAGAGCTTCACCTTTCCATCCTGATTGAAAACATGCGTCGTGAAGGTTACGAATTACAGGTATCTAAACCACAGGTTATCATTAAAGAAGTCGATGGCGTGAAGAGTGAGCCTGTAGAACGTGTTCAAATTGATATTCCTGAAGAATATATGGGTGGAGTCATTGAATCACTTGGTCAACGTAAAGGCGAAATGCTGGATATGGTAAACAACGGTAATGGACAAGTCCGTTTAATGTTTATGGTTCCTGCACGTGGATTAATCGGTTATTCAACGGAGTTTATGACTCTTACTCGTGGATATGGAATCATCAACCACACATTCGACAGCTATCAGCCCCTGCAAAAAGGACGCGTTGGCGGACGTCGTCAAGGGGTACTTGTTTCGATGGAAACAGGGAAAGCTTCTCAATACGGAATCATGCAAGTGGAAGATCGCGGTATTATCTTCGTTGAATCCGGTACAGAAATTTATGGTGGAATGATCGTTGGGGAACATACAAGAGAAAATGATATTACCGTTAATATCACAAAGCTTAAACAAGCGACAAACGTTCGTTCCGCTAACAAAGATCAAACCGTAACCATTAAAAAGGCAAGAATCATGACTTTAGAAGAATCTCTTGAATATCTAAACGATGATGAGTATTGTGAGGTAACTCCTGAATCGATCCGTCTTCGTAAAAAGATTCTTGATAAGAATGAACGTGAAAGAGCAGAAAAGAAGAGCAAGGTGTCTCAATAAACTAAGTGAGGGGGAGTAGGAAATGGATGTAACTGAGCGTTTGTCCTTTTTCGCATCCCTTTATCGTGTTGACCAGAACGCGGAAATGGGTATGTGGTTGCTTTATATAACCATAGTAGGGCTCTCGATCTTAGTATATAAGCTCGGTTTTGCGAAGAAGCTGCCGATTATGAAATCAATACTGATTTATTCTTTTCTTATTTTGGGATGTACCGTATTAACCTTTCTCGGTATCTTTTTACCAGTAGCAGAAGGATTAGTCGTTGCGGCTCTTATCTTAGTGATATATAAGATTCGTCTAACGAACGAAAAGAAAAAAGGTACGTTTTAAGCTGAAAAAGCTGCAGTCTCTTATGAATGAGACTGCAGCTTTTTTCGTTTTGTGGATTTAACCACGTACAGAAGATGTCCTGCTGTCCATAAGATAATTGCCTCAGCATACATAAAACCGGGTACATCCTTAATTGCCAGGTGCGAAAGAGGGAAATACAGGAACACAGTCGGGACTGTTAGCACAAGGGAAAGAATCCAAGAGCCCTTACCAGTAACGTTCTGCCTTTCCATCATGTACACGAACACTACCCCGATCACACATGAAATAACCAATTGGAACAAAAACTCCATCCATTCAGGCAAGTCTTTTTCACCGAACACAGGGATGAAATCCACATTCAATAACAGGACATATACCTTGATGCCTTTTAATACTTGCATCCATTTTAGGAATCATCCTATTAGGGTACCGGATACAAGAACAATAATAGTTCCTGAACCGATTTGTTTAAAAGTCATCTTCTACTTGAGGAGAACGGTAAAATCTGAAATTCCCACTTGACACACGTTCTTCCGTCTTTTCTTTAATACGATCATGACACTTTTCACACATATACGTATGAATGGGCCGGTTACGCAATTTCTTCGCTTGTAAGGAATAATCATCAATATTTTCTATCACTTCACATAGAGCACATTTTACTCTCATACACTACACCTCAATTTGTTCTATTCATAAGTCTAGTCTTTTTAGTATATCATGTAGTATAGTCAAACGCTTTATTTAACTTTCCTGTATGCTTTTATCAATAGAATTTGGTATAGTATAATCAAGGTGATTCACGAAAGAAATGACACATTAACAGAGAAAAAATGAGTCTGCATAAGGGGGATTTTATGGCTAACCAAGTGGAACCCAGCTTGATTCCTGCACTTTTTGAAGAATTTCAATCAGAAAAATTTGTTACACTTGCTACAATCGATCACCAAACGCATGGCCCTAATGTAAGTGCGATCTCATGGATTTATGCAAAGGATGAACACACATTGTTATTTGCTGTTGATCAACGCTCCAGGATTGTAGAGAATATAAAGAACAATCCACTTGCTGTTGTGAATCTAATAGCAAATGAATCAACCTATTCCATAAGCGGAAAAGCAGGTGTTTCCGAGGAAAAACTCGCAGGAGTTCCTTTAAAGCTGACGCTTGTTAAACTTGCTATCAATGAAGTAAGAGATGTCATGTTCTATGGATCGAAAATATCGACAGAACCTGCCTATGTGAAGACATATGATAAGGCGGCCGCAGACCGTTTGGACCGTCAAGTAATTGAAGCCATGAAAAAAGCTTAGTACCCTAAGCTTTTTCATGGCTTTTTCTCATCTTTTAATTGATTGCAGTATTATTCAATCTTATCATACGTTTGATTTTCTTGTTTTTCCTTTAGTTGTTTCTCTTCCGTGTTGTTCATTTTCTTTTTTGGTTCATTCGGAGCATTTTCAGGGTCTGTTTGCTTTAACGATCGAGGGATTTCAGGCATGAGCCTGCCGGATATGTCAGCCAATTCATTCATGATTCCCTGGACCGGTTCACCCTGTTGAATGTCTTTGCTGATTTCATTCAAACGTGCATAAAGATCCGGATCAGCGATGACAATGGCTTCTGCACCATATGGGTCTTTTTGAAGCGCTTCTGCTACAGAATATTTGATTGAACCGACTTGTGAACGCTCAATGTCGGAATCGATATCTATTCCAACAAATGCATATTTTCCAAAGACTACGGCTGTTGCGTCTTTAACATCTGGTACACTTGTTGTCAGGTCAACCAAATGCCTTGAAATTTGCTGTCCTGATTTTCGTTCAACATGTTGGATATCGCTATCCTGAACAGTGATCGGTTTATTGTTGTTACTGTTTGAATCATTATCATACCCGACTTCATTATTATTGGCGCATGCACCAAGAATGATGGTTACCATAAGTAGAGAGATGAGTTTAAACATGTGAATACCTCCCGATTTAGAATCAATATCTTTTCTTATTGTGTAATTTTCTTCTATCTTTATACGTTTATTCATATATTTTAAGAAACGGGCCGTCCTATTTAAGTAGCTGGGAATAACCGGATCAACATTGGCTACATACAATAGTAATAAGAAATCAGGAGCAGGAGGCATCGATTTGAATAAAATTTATGTATTAGATACCAATGTCTTATTACAAGATCCACAAGCCATCTTTTCGTTTCAAGATAATGAGGTGGTTATACCTGCAGTCGTTTTAGAAGAAGTGGACTCCAAAAAGCGTTATATGGATGAAATCGGAAGAAACGCAAGACATGTATCGAAGCTGATAGATAATTTACGGCAACAAGGAAAACTTCATGAAAAAATCCCCCTATATACGGGAGGATCACTAAGAATTGAACTAAATCACCGCTCATTTCAGCAACTTCAGGAAATTTTTTTAGAGAAAACAAATGATAACAGGATTATTGCCGTGGCAAAAAACTTATCTCTCGAAGAAGAAGCGAAAAAGGATGGAAAATCGGTCATACTAGTTAGTAAAGACACACTCGTACGGGTAAAGGCTGATGCGTTGGGATTACAGGCAGAGGATTTCCTGAGTGACCGGGTCATCGAGGTAAACGATATTTACACAGGTTTTATTGAACTGTACACAGAGAGAGAGTTACTCGACAAATTTTATGATAAAGGGGAACTGACCCTTACCGATATAACGAAACAACGATTTTATTCTCATCAATTCCTCATAATGAAGGATGCTCTTGGAAGCTCTGCTTCCGCACTTGGAATGGTGGATGCATCCGGACTGAAAGTAAAGAAGTTGGTCTATGATCAAGAGCACATGTGGGGAATCAAGGCCCGCAATGTTCAGCAAACAATGGCGACTGAACTGTTATTAAGAGATGATATTTCGTTGGTCACCATGATTGGAAAAGCCGGGACAGGAAAAACCCTGCTTGCACTGGCCGCAGGTCTTCTTCAGACAGAGGACTTCAATAAATTCAATAAATTGCTCGTTGCTCGTCCAATTGTCCCGGTAGGTAAGGATATTGGTTATCTTCCAGGGGAAAAACAAGAAAAGCTCAGACCATGGATGCAGCCCATTTTCGATAACCTCGAGTACTTATTCAATACGAAAAAGCCTGGTGAGCTGGATGATATCCTTGCGGGTATGGGTTCAATAGAAGTGGAAGCATTAACTTATATAAGGGGTAGAAGCATTCCAGATCAATATATCATCATTGATGAAGCCCAGAACTTAACGAAACATGAAGTGAAAACGATCTTAACCAGGGTGGGAGAGCGAAGTAAAATCGTTTTGATGGGAGACCCAGCTCAAATTGATCATCCATACCTGGATGAATACAATAATGGCTTAACGTATGTGGTAGAAAAATTTAAAGATCAAAAACTTGCCGGACATGTTAAACTCATGAAAGGTGAAAGATCGGGTCTTGCTCAACTTGCTGCTGATCTTCTTTAATACTATCGCATTTTAAACACAATAATAACGTATGAAAAAACCGGTTCAGAGGTTCCTGAACCGGTTTTTTCCTTGATGTTCTTATTCTACTCGAAAGGCTCTAACATTGGTAATGGGGGTTTCTCTATTTGATCCGTCTTTGTAATAAATATGAACGGGGCCATTTTCCTTTAGTGGCTTTCCGTCTTTTGAGAACCCGATGAGTATTTGATCTGCGTGTGCAAGATCCATACGATGTTCATCCGTTTCGGTTTCAATCACAAGAGATGCCGCACTCTCAAGAGGTTCCGCATTTGTAAGAAAAGGGGCAAACGGAATAGCGAATGATCCGTTTAATATCTTTTCCTTTTCATACTTTTTCTCTGTCTTAAGTGTAGGGGGATAGGTTGCACCTTCCTGAATTTCCCGTGACCAATGCTTGGATACGGCTTTTGTATATTCTTCCAAATCGTCAATCGTCTCATTTTTTTCATCAAAATATGTAGTTAAATCCACTTTTCGATCGTCAAATATCCAAACGCCGGAATCCAGAGTTATCGTGAATTTCACTTTACCTTTTATTGGTACTATGCTTTCCAATTGAGACTCCTCCTCTCGCTGATAGATTCAGTATATCGGTTATTTAAAGGTTTGTCACATAAAGCTGAAAGCATTTTCAACGTTTTCAATCGGTGAAAGTAGGGAAACTAATGGTAGGACTAAAGGAGCTGATACTATAGTGATAAAAACTCAGGAGCTGTTGGAAGAATTAGTGGAGAAAGCAAGACCTTTTGCAGCTGAAGGAAAGGTTGCAGATTATATACCTGCTCTAAAGGATCAAAATCCAAGTGATTTGGCGATAAGTATATATACTTTGGAAAATCATTCCTGTTATGCAGGAGATCATTTAAAGAAGTTCACATTGCAAAGTATATCGAAAGTCATCACTCTTGCTCTTGTCTTAATGGATTACGGGGAGGAGCATGTCTTCTCTAAGGTTGGCATGGAGCCTACTGGTGATCCTTTTAATTCCATAGCGAAACTCGAAACACATAAGCCCTCCAAACCCCTAAATCCGATGATCAACGCAGGTGCACTCGCAGTCACGAATATGATTAAAGGAAACACAGGAATCGAAAAGTGGGGACGATTAATAGAGTTCATCAATCATATGACCGGAGACACGGTATCATATAATGAAGATGTGGCTTATTCAGAACTTCAAACAGCCAATTTAAACAGATCGCTTTGTTATTATATGAAGCAGCACGGTGTGATTACCGGAAATGTCGAAGATTTACTTGTTCTCTATACAAAACAATGTGCGGTGGAAATGAGCTGTGTCGACCTTGCTAAGATGGGGGCAGTTTTTGCCAATGATGGCGTTGACCCTGAAAGCGGGCGCGAAATTATTACGAGAGATGTTGCGAGAATTTGTAAAACATTCATGGTTACGTGCGGGATGTATAATACTTCCGGAGAATTTGCCATTAAAGTGGGTATTCCGGCGAAAAGTGGAGTGTCAGGTGGAATAATGGGTGCTGTACCCGGGAAGTGTGGAATCGGAATCTTTGGTCCTGCACTAGATACCGTCGGGAATAGCAGTGCAGGACTAAAGCTCCTTGAAATGCTAAGTGATGAATATTCCTGGAGTATTTTTTAACGAATGGTCACGCCAGCGAGTTCCGGATAGGCATTTATAAAAGAAATTTCATGAGGATCCCTCCGAAATAATAATTCGAATTTCTGTCATAGAATCCCTGGGAATACACTTATTTTTCTTGCAATTTCTCTGATTTAACGATAAAATTTTAAGACAGGAAAGCTATTTGTTCGGAATGGGGGGATCACTGTGGCGTCAGAAATGACAATTAATCATCGAGAAAAAGCCTATGAACTGCTAAAGGCCGACGCAGAAAAGATTTTACAACTTATTAAAGTACAAATGGATAATTTAACGATGCCCCAATGTCCTCTTTATGAGGAAGTATTGGATACCCAAATGTTCGGATTATCTCGTGAAATAGAATTTGCAGTCCGTTTAGGATTAGTAGATGATCAAGATGGAAAAGAGCTGATTGATTCTTTAGAAAGACAACTTTCTGCCCTTCATGAAGCATCTACAAAAAAGTAAAATAGTCATGACAACTCAAACAATACATAGATCTGTTGTTTGAGTTTTTTTGTTAAAGATTCTGACTGGTTGGGATTAATTTAAATGATATAAGAGAAAAAGGATTGAAATGTCATGATTAAAAAAATAGCAAAGTCCTATGATTATTCGTTAATCGCTGTATATGTATTTCTTTGTCTGTTTGGTCTGGTAATGATTTATAGTGCGAGTATGGTCATGGCTGTAGAACGATTTGGTTGGGAAAGTGACCATTTCTATAAAAGGCAGATGATCAATATTCTTATCGGGTTCTTTGCCTTTACGTTAGCAGCATGGTTTCCTTACAAAGCATTCCAAGTAGGGAAAATAATCAAGGGACTCATGTTTATCGTAATCGGATTATTAATTGGGGTACATATTTTCGGTTATGAAGTTAACAACGCAAAAAGCTGGATTAATTTAGGTTTCATGCCCATTCAGCCATCGGAGTTCGCCAAGCTTGCAGTCATTATTTATCTTGGCTCTGTTTACTCCAAGAAACAGGCATACATAGATGATTTTAATAAGGGCCTTGCCCCGCCATTACTATTTTTAGGTTTTATATGTTTTTTAGTCTTTTTAGAGCCTGACTTTGGTACGGCGGCTATTATTTTTGCCATTGGAGCAATCGTTATTTCCTGCTCAGGGATCAGTTTTAAAACATTCTCCAAACTGGCTGGTTTGGGAGTAGGTCTCTTGATCGTACTGTCACCGGTCATATACCTGGCAAGAGGCTTTATTTTTACGAGAGAAAGACTTAGCAGGATTGAAGCGTATTTATCACCGTTTAAATATGCCCAAGGGGAAGGATACCACTTAGTGAACTCATACCTTGCCATTGGTTCTGGAGGGGTAAAAGGGCTTGGTTTAGGCCAGAGTGTTCAAAAACTGGGTTATCTTCCTGAACCACAAACGGATTTCATTATGGCTATCATTGCTGAAGAATTAGGTGTATTCGGTGTAAGCTTTGTCATTCTCGGACTCACTTATATCGTGCTTCGGGGGATATATACGGGAGTTAAATGTCAGGACCCTTTTGGAACGATGCTGGCCATCGGAATATCCAGTATGATCGGGATTCAAGCCTTCATTAATTTAGGAGGGGTATCCGGATTAATTCCGATTACAGGTGTTCCACTTCCATTCATCAGCTATGGAGGATCATCGCTATTAGTGCTATCTTTGTCGATGGGTGTCCTTGTGAATGTGTCGATGTTTGTAAAATATGAAGAAAAATATAAAATAAAGAAGGAAAATGGCCTTCCTTCGGAGAATATGGATAATAGCAAAAAAATATATGGTGTAAAAATGTAGGTCACTTTGATAGAGTATCTAAAACTCTAAGTCTAGGGTCTGCCCCCTAAGATACTTCTTTATCTTTCGGGTCAGCCCTTTTTTCATAGACTGCTTTACAGAGAATTTCAATCATGAATAGCCTAAAGGAGAGAGTGTATTGAAGAAAATCAAAAAAGTATTAGTAGCAAATCGCGGTGAAATTGCCATCCGTGTGTTTCGTGCATGTACGGAGCTGAATATTAGAACCGTCGCCATTTACAGTAAGGAAGATTCGGGAGCATATCATCGATATAAAGCTGATGAGGCCTACCTGACAGGAGAAGGAAAGAAACCAATTGATGCTTATTTAGATATAGAGGGGATCATTCGAATCGCAAAGAACGCCGATGTCGATGCCATCCACCCCGGTTACGGTTTTTTGTCCGAAAATATTCATTTTGCAAGACGTTGTGAAGAAGAGGGGATTACCTTCATAGGGCCACATTCAGAGCACTTAAATATGTTCGGTGACAAAGTAAAGGCACGTCATCAGGCCCAATTAGCCAATATCCCGGTTATTCCTGGAACAGATGGACCTGTAGAAACGCTTGAAGAAGTCATTAGCTTTGGGAAGGACCATGGATTCCCGATCATCATCAAAGCTTCATTAGGTGGCGGAGGACGGGGAATGCGTATCGTCCGTAACCTGGAAAGCTTAAAGGAAGCATACGAACGCGCAAAATCTGAAGCGAAAGCAGCATTTGGTAATGATGAAATATATGTTGAGAAATTTGTTGAGAATCCTAAACATATAGAAGTCCAAATTCTTGGGGACGAAGACGGAAATATTATTCACTTATATGAACGTGATTGTTCCATCCAGAGACGACACCAGAAGGTAGTTGAAATAGCACCATCCGTATCCTTGAGTGATCAGCTGAGAGAGGATATTTGTGAGGCAGCCGTCCGGTTGATGGATAATGTAAAGTATGTGAACGCAGGGACGGTTGAGTTCCTGGTTGCAAATGAGCAGTTCTATTTCATCGAGGTAAACCCTCGTGTTCAAGTAGAGCATACGATTACGGAAATGGTTACCGGAGTGGATATTGTCCAATCGCAATTAATGATTGCCGAAGGTCATGCTCTACACAGCAGTAAGCTTGGCATACCTGTTCAAGAAGAAATCCGGACAAATGGGTTTGCCATTCAGTCCCGTGTGACAACAGAAGATCCATTGAATAACTTTATGCCTGACACAGGGAAGATCATGGCTTACCGTTCAGGCGGCGGATTCGGGGTTCGATTGGATGCAGGTAACGGGTTCCAGGGAGCCGTCATTACTCCATACTATGATTCACTTCTTGTTAAACTGTCCACGTGGGCTTTGACATTTGAACAAGCTGCATCCAAAATGGTCAGAAATCTTCAAGAATTTAGAATCCGTGGAATCAAAACGAATATTCCTTTCCTCGAAAATGTCGTTAAGCATGAAAACTTTATTACAGGTAAGTATGATACATCCTTTATTGACACGACACCTGAACTGTTTATTTTTCCGAAACGAAAAGACCGTGGTACGAAGATGCTTTCTTATATCGGAAATGTAACCGTGAATGGTTTCCCTGGAATCGAAAAGAAGAAAAAGCCTGTATTCACTAAGCCTAGGATTCCTGCTCTCGACTTAAAACAAGACTTTAAGCCTGGGACAAAGCAAATTTTAGATCAACATGGTGCTGAAGGGTTGGTTGATTGGGTCAAGGAACAAAACTCAGTGCTCCTGACTGATACAACTTTCCGGGATGCGCACCAATCTTTATTGGCTACGCGGGTCAGAACAAACGACCTGAAGCAAATTGCAAAACCGACATCTCACTTGCTTCCTAATATGTTCTCCTATGAAATGTGGGGAGGGGCAACGTTTGATGTTGCCTACCGTTTTCTAAAGGAAGATCCTTGGAATCGATTATTAACAATGAGAGAGGACATTCCCAATGTACTATTCCAAATGCTTTTGAGAGCATCAAATGCCGTTGGATATAAGAACTATCCTGATAATGTCATAAAAGAATTTGTTGAGAAATCAGCATTCGCAGGTATTGACGTCTTCCGGATATTTGACAGTTTAAACTGGGTTAAGGGGATGGAAGTAGCCATTGATGCGGTAAGACAAAGTGGGAAAATCGCCGAGGCAGCCATTTGTTATACAGGAGACATTGAAGATCCTACCCGGACCAAATATAGTATTGATTACTATAAGAATCTGGCAAAAGAGTTAGAAGCAAGCGGAGCGCATATTTTAGCGATTAAAGACATGGCAGGGCTCTTAAAACCACAGGCAGCCTACCGGCTAATTTCAGAACTGAAAGATACGGTAAGTCTGCCTATCCACCTACACACCCATGATACAAGTGGAAACGGTATATACACATACGCAAGAGCCGTTGAAGCAGGTGTGGATATTGTCGACACAGCTCTTAGCACGATGTCTGGATTAACATCTCAACCAAGTGCCAATACACTTTACTACGCATTGAAAGGAACCGAAAGGGAACCTAATTTAGATATTAACTCACTTGAGACTCTGTCCCACTATTGGGAAGACGTTCGAAAATACTATACAGACTTTGAAAGCGGGATGATGTCACCGCATTCAGAGGTATACAAGCACGAAATGCCCGGGGGACAATATAGTAATCTTCAGCAGCAGGCTAAAGCTGTAGGACTCGGGCATCGCTGGGAAGAAGTTAAAGAAATGTATGCAAGGGTCAACCACCTCTTTGGGGATATCGTAAAGGTTACTCCTTCATCAAAAGTTGTCGGGGATATGGCGTTGTTCATGGTGCAGAATGATCTGTCCGAGAAAGATGTGATCGAAAAAGGGGAGAAGATTGATTTCCCTGATTCAGTGGTGGAATTATTCGAAGGGTATTTGGGGCAGCCTCATGGTGGTTTCCCGAAAGACTTACAAAGAGTGATTCTGAAAGGGCGCACTCCATTAACCGTTCGACCTGGGGAGCTCCTTGATGATGTGGACTTCACAGCACTCAAAGAAAAGCTTTTCGAAGAACTGCAACGCCCTGTCACTAGTTTCGATGCTCTTGGATATGCTCTATATCCTAAAGTGTTTATGGAATACGCGCATACAATGGATCAATTCGGTGATATTTCCGTTCTAGATACGCCTACTTTCTTATTCGGAATGAGACTTGGTGAAGAGATTGAGGTTGAAATTGAAACCGGGAAAACACTTATTGTCAAGCTTGTTTCCATTGGGCAGGCGCAGGCAGATGGTACACGAATCGTCTACTTTGAACTGAATGGTCAGCCTCGTGAAATTGTGATAAAAGATGAAAGCATTAAATCGACAGTAGCAGCCAAGGTGAAGGCTGACGCAAAAAATGAGACTCATATTGGTGCTTCCATGCCTGGAACCGTGATTAAGGTAATTGCAGAAAAAGGAGAGTCGGTCGAAAAAGGGGATCACTTAATGATCACCGAAGCCATGAAAATGGAAACGACCGTTCAAGCTCCGTTTGCAGGGGTAGTGAAAGACATCTATGTGCAAAATGGTGATGCCATTAGCCCTGGTGACCTATTAATAGAAGTTCAAAAAGCATAAACAAAAAAGGATTCCGGTTATGGCCGGAATCCTTTTTTTTGTTATGCTTTCAGCTTACTTCTTGAGATGAGCAGTATAAAGTAACAGAGTAGCCCAAATAGACAAGAGATGATCAAAGCGTGCAATAAAGCTATACCTAAGTTTAATCTTGTGAACACCACAAGTGCTCCGGACATGACTTGAAGGGATACCAGCGTAAAGGCGATGATCCATCCCCAATAAATAACCTTTTGGTGCTTATGCTCTTTAATCGCAATATATGTGATATAAGCAATCCATAAGAATATGAGTCCTGCTGCTGCCCGATGCCCCATTTGAATCCACTCATACAGATTGGTTGGAAGACCCGGAGATGAGTTAACACATAACGGCCAATCTTTACACACTAAGCTCGAATCCGTGTGTCTGACTAAAGCACCGGTATAGACAACAATATAACTATATAAAGTGACTCCTATTGTATGGAATCTCATACGTTTATTAATGACCAATGAGTTGGCATCAAATTTCTGATCGACTTCAAAAATTAGAAGTGTTAACAATAGAATTGAAGCAAATGATATAAGAGAAATCCCAAAATGCAGTGCAAGTACGAAGTCTGATTGCCCCCAGAGTACAGCGGCAGCTCCGATTAGACCTTGTAATACTAAGAAAAAGAAAGAGAGTGCAGCAAGGAATTTTGTTTCACGCTTATATCCAATCGCTCTCCATGACCATATCGATAATGCCAATACTAATAATCCTACACCACCGGAGACAACCCGGTGTGCCAATTCTATGACAAGCTCGAACGTTATATCGCTTGGAATCAATTGTCCGTTACATAATGGCCAAGATCGTCCGCAGCCCATACCAGATTCGGTCTTCGTAACGAGGGCTCCTCCCAATAGAACAAATAACATACCAAGAGTAGTGAGAACGGCAAGCCACTTTAATCCTTTGTGGACACCTTTATGCAATCTATTCACCTTCTTAATTAATAGACTCTACACACTTTCTAATTTATAAATATAGTAGAAAAATATATATGCCCCTACGATAATACCTAAAAGGCCAATAAAACTCAACCGATAAAATGTTACAGAATTATGAGCATGATAATTATTTATATGAAGAGAATAACTATTAGTAGATAATGACTAATTTGCAGAAAAACAAAATCTGTAAGCGCTTAGCTTCGTTTTATGGTATGATGGGTTTAAAATGTTTGTAGAAATATGAAGAAACGTCTGCGTTTTTCTTTCTTCACAATTTCTTCACATTATTGTCTAATTCTCCCCCAAAAAGGAAAAAATATATGGTTTAATATAATATTGATAGCATATATACTATTTCTTATCTGTGTCATGAAATAACAGATGGATATAGAAATAGAGAATCATTTCCTATATAGTATAGAGGTGGTAACTGGCCTCTGGCTTTTTATAGAGAGGAGGAAGAGTATGTCTAGTCGAATGATGACTAACGCTCAAGAAGCAGATTTGACAACCTCAACTGCTTGGAAGGATTTTTTAGCACTAATCAAAATTGGTATCGTTAATTCAAACTTAATTACAACCTTTACAGGTATGTGGTTAGCTTTTTACTTTACTAATACACACTTTCTAAATTCTCTTGATACGATGTTCCTGACGTTGATAGGTTCTTCCCTTATTATCGCGGGTTCCTGCTCCATAAATAATGTGTATGATCGAGACATCGATCCTCTTATGGAACGTACGAAGGGACGTCCTACCGTAACTGGTAAGATCAATGCACCTAAAGCTTTGTCTTTGGGATTAATTATGATTGTAGTGGGAATCATAATGTTATTTATGACTACCGTCACTGCAGGTGTGATAGGAATCATTGGGGTATTTAGTTACGTTGTATTATATACAATGTGGTCTAAGAGGAAATACGTGAGCAACACAATTGTAGGGAGTATTTCAGGTGCAGTCCCGCCACTAATCGGTTGGTCAGCTGTAGATGCAAATCTGGATATCATCGCATGGGTTCTGTTCCTAATGATGTTTATCTGGCAGCCGCCTCATTTCTACGCTTTAGCGATGAAGAGAGTGGAAGAATACAGGGCAGCGAATATACCGATGCTTCCCGTAGTAAAGGGATTTGCTACAACGAAGCATCATATCGTTGCATGGGTTGCAGCTTTACTGCCGCTGCCATTCTTCTTGATGGATTTAGGAATGTTCTTCTTTATCCTTGCAACTGCCTTTAATATTGGCTGGCTTGCACTGGGACTCGCAGGTTACAAAATGAAAGATGATATTAAGTGGTCAAAACTTATGTTTGTCTATTCACTAAATTATTTAACTATCTTGTTCGTAGCGATGGTTATCGTTACCGTACTATAAGATTAGTGGGAATTCTTTCTGATAAGAAATCCAAATAGATATTTTTTATGAGTCCTTGTTTTATTCAAAAGTATATTACATGAAAGAGGGGTTTGATTAAGCTATGAAAGCAAGGCTATCTAAGTGGCGCTTATTCTCAATTGTAGCAATGTTAGCGCTAGTTCTTTCTGGTTGTGGAGAGCCATTTCTCTCCACATTACAGCCAGCTGGTGAAGTAGCACAGTCACAATATGATTTAATGATACTGTCTACATTAATAATGGTATTAGTAATCATTGTAGTAGTCATCGTCTATATGGTAGCGATTATTCGTTTCCGTAGAAAAAAGGGAGATACTACTATCCCGAAACAAGTTGAAGGAAGTCACACTCTTGAAATCGTGTGGACAGTAATTCCAATAATCCTTCTTCTTATCCTGGCTGTTCCGACCGTAACGTCTACTTTCGAATTAGCTGATACAAAGGCTATGGATAAAAAAGACGCAGATGGTAATCGCGAAGCTTTAGTTATAAACGTTCGCGCTAATCTTTACTGGTGGGAATTTGAGTATGAGGATGAAAAAATCATCACTTCACAGGATTTAGTGGTACCAACCGATCAAAGGGTTTACTTCAATGTTACAGCTTCTGACGTTAAGCACTCTTTCTGGATTCCAGCTGCTGGAGGAAAGATTGATACAAACGTCGATAACGTAAACACATTCTTCCTTGAATTTGATGGAGAAAAGTCTAAAGAAGCAGGCGGATTATTCTACGGAAAATGTGCTGAGCTATGTGGACCTTCCCATGCTTTAATGGACTTTAAAGTAAAAGCGCTTCCTAAGGACGAGTTTACGGCATGGGTAGAAGATATGAAAAATGCAGGAGAACCTAAACCATCTTCTGATATAGCACAACAAGGACAAGAAATCTTCAACCAAAAATGCTTAAGCTGTCACGCAGTATCCCCTCAGGATGGACGTCCGGAATCAGCTCGTCTTGCTCCTAATTTAGCAAACTTTGGTGAGCGTACTCGGATCGCAGGTATTCTGGATCACAATGAAGAAGAGCTGAAAAATTGGCTGGTAGACCCTGAGCAGTATAAGCCAGGTAACAAAATGACAGGTACATATGGTAACCTGCAGGAAGACGAACTTGATGCCCTTGCAGAATATCTGATGGGATTAAAAGTTCAAGATTAATTGGGGATTAGTTAAAGGGAGGTTTAATCGTGAGTAGCTATGCACAGAAAAAAGGCTTCGGCGCGACTGTTTGGGACTATTTAACAACAGTAGACCATAAAAAGATCGCCATCCTTTACCTTATGGCTGGAGGATTCTTCTTCTTAGTCGGTGGATTAGAAGCTCTTATCATTCGTATACAGCTTGCTGTTCCTAACAATGACTTTGTTAGTGCCGGCTTATACAACGAAGTTTTAACAATGCACGGTACAACGATGATTTTCTTAGCGGCCATGCCGTTAATATTCGCATTCATGAATGCGGTTGTACCTTTACAAATCGGTGCTCGTGACGTTGCATTTCCTTTCCTGAATTCATTAGGTTTTTGGTTATTCTTCGCAGGTGGAGTTTTCCTTAACCTTTCATGGTTCTTAGGTGGAGCACCAGATGCCGGGTGGACTTCATATGCTTCACTCTCAATGGCATCTAAAGGACATGGAATTGATTTCTATGTACTGGGGTTACAGATTTCAGGTGCAGGTACATTAATAGGTGGGATCAACTTCCTTGTAACCATCATTAATATGCGTGCTCCAGGTATGACATACATGCGTATGCCGCTATTTACCTGGACAGTATTTGTTACCTCGGCACTTATTTTATTCGCTTTCCCTGCTTTAACGGTAGGATTATTCTTAATGTTATTTGATCGTATGTTCGGATCGAATTTCTTTGATGTAGCGAATGGCGGTAACACCATTATTTGGGAGCATTTCTTCTGGATTTTTGGTCACCCTGAGGTATACATCCTTGTATTACCTGCTTTCGGAATTTTCTCTGAGATCATTCCGCACTTCTCTAGAAAACGTTTATTCGGTTACTCATCCATGGTATTTGCGACCGTACTTATCGGTTTCTTAGGATTCATGGTTTGGGCTCACCATATGTTTACAGTAGGTCTTGGACCAATCGCCAATGCCATCTTCGCCGTTGCGACAATGGCCATTGCTGTTCCAACAGGTATCAAAATCTTTAACTGGCTCCTTACGATGTGGGGAGGAAGTCTCAGCTTCACTACTCCAATGCTCTACGCAGTAGCGTTTATCCCTACTTTCGTAGCAGGTGGAGTAACCGGAATCATGAATGCAGCTGCAACAGCTGACTATCAGTTCCATGATACGTATTTCGTTGTTGCCCATTTCCACTACGTTATCGTTGGTGGGGTAGTATTTGCCTTATTGGCAGGTACTCACTATTACTGGCCAAAAATGTTCGGTACAATGTTAAACGATTTCTTAGGGAAAATCGCTTTCTGGTTATTCTTTATAGGATTCCACTTAACATTCTTTATTCAGCATTTCCTTGGTTTAATGGGTATGCCTCGTCGAATTTGGAAGTTCTTGCCTGGTCAAGGGTTAGAAACTGGAAACTTGATCTCTTCTATTGGAGCAGGCTTCATGGGAGTCGCGGTTATTGTACTTCTTGTTAACGTCATCATCACTCAAGTTAAAGGGGTTAAAGTTTCTAATGACCCATGGGGAGACGGACGTACCATTGAATGGGCGATTCCATCACCACCACCATTCTATAACTTTAAGCAAACTCCGCTTATCCGTGGTTTAGATGCTTATTGGTTAGAAAAAATGGAAGGTAAAAAAGATCTAACACCGGCAGAACCTATCGGAGATATCCATATGCCGAATAACTCGATTTTACCGGTAATCATTTCACTCGGTTTATTCATAGCAGCATTTGGTGCTATGTATCATCCGGATGGTGATAAAGCATGGGCAATCCCTGTTCTGGTAATTGGAATGCTTATCACATTAGGTGCAATGTTCTTCCGCTCTGTAATTGATGATCATGGATATCATGTTCATAAAGAAGATTTAATGGATGATGATAAAGGGGGTAAGGCATAATGCATGCTGAAGAAAAATTCACGCCAAAGACCTGGCCCGCCTCCCCTGAAAAGGCAACTCTTGAGGGGAAAAACAAGTTTATGGGCTTTTGGTTTTTCCTTGGTGGAGAAACGGTTCTTTTCGGATCTCTTTTCGCAACATATTTAGCTCTTAAAGACAAAGTTCCTAGTGACAGTCATGCACTTGCTGCTGACATCTTTGATTTACCACTTGCATTTATTGCAACTATGTTACTTCTAACAAGTTCTCTTACAAGTGTTTATGCAATGTACCATATGAAGAACTATAACTTCCAACGCATGCAGGCATGGTTATTAGTCACAGTCCTTCTAGGTGCAGCTTTCCTTGGATTAGAGATTTATGAGTTTAATCATTACGTACACGAATACGGGCATACTTTTACTAGTAGTGCATTTGGTTCAGCCTTCTACACACTAGTTGGATTCCACGGAGGACACGTAGCTTTCGGTCTTCTATGGATTGTAAGCTTAATGCTTCGTAACGCTAAACGTGGCTTAAACCTTTACAATGCTCCAAAGTTCTATTTAGCTTCTCTATACTGGCACTTTATCGACGTTGTATGGGTATTTATCTTTACAGTAGTATACTTAATGGGAATGGTGGGATAAACTGATGGCGAATCAACAATCAAATTCAGGTAACCCAAGTGTAGATTACGAATATCGCCGTAAGAAAAATGCAGAAGACATGAGAATGCAGGTTACATCCTTCATGTTAATGATTTTCTTAACATTGGTGGCGTTCATTGCAGTAGCAGGAGATTTTGATAAGTACTTTATTGTACCTTTCATCCTCTTACTTGCAGTTGTTCAACTAATTTTTCAACTTTATTACTTCATGCATATGAGTCATAAAGGTCATGAAGCTCCTGCATTATTCCTGTACTCTGGTGCACTTGTTGCATTTATCACAGTTTTAGCATTTGTAACGATTGTATGGATCTAAAGAAAAAGTCAGCCGGATGGCTGGCTTTTTTTTGTAGAGTTTGGGTTTTCCCAATGTGCTTGTCGTAGCTACCCAGTCGGCTCCGCTTTTCATTGTCCAGCTCCAGCGGCTAGGCCCTCGAGGTCATAAGCCAATTCTGCCAAAAAGGCAAAAACGCCTTTCCGGTATGTTCGTCTTATGCTTGTCGCCTCTGTGCAAAGCCCCTCCGCTTTTCTAATTGTCAAGAACTTGTCATTACCTTCCGTTGAAGTGGGGGAGGGTTGTCAGTATAATGGGTGTAGGTGTTAAATGTGAAATGAGGTGAGCAAATGCCTTTGGGTATTTTTGGTTTTATGGCTTTATGGAGCCCATTCTTTATTTTGGCTTTAGTATTTATTACGGTCGTGTATTTCTTGGTCACTGTCAAATGGAGAGACAGTTTTAAAGAAAGTGAAAAATTGACCAGCAAAGAAGCCACTTATTTTATTCTAGCAATGATTCTACTATATGGAATTAAGGGTTCGCCGGTAGAAATTATGAGCACAATTTTATTTTCTGCTCACATGGCACAAATGGCGTTACTATATTTAGTGGTCACTCCACTGCTTGTAATGGGAATTCCTAAATGGGTCTGGAAAGCTACAGTTGAGTTACCGGTGGTTAAGCAAGTTTTTAAGTTTATGACAAAACCATTGATCTCTTTACTGTCTTTCAATATCATCTTTTCGATTTATCATATCCCATTAGTATTTGATAATGTCAGAACTGATGCCACTCTTCACGGTTTGGCAACCGTTATTCTATTCTTATTATCTTTATTTATGTGGTGGCCTTTACTAAATCCAGTGGATGACGATATTGACTTAAGCGGCCTCAAGCGTATTGGGTATATTCTTGGGAGTGCAGTCTTATTGACTCCGGCATGCGGTTTGATCATTTTTGCGCAGAATCCTTTATATGCCCCTTATTATGATCCACAGGAGTTTCTTAAAGCGTTGGCACTATGTGTACCTGTGAATACTCTGGAAGGGTTGACGTTGACTGGGCCGGAGTTATTTACCGATATGTCTACACAAAATGATCAACAGCTTGGCGGAGTGATCATGAAAATTGTTCAGGAGATTGTATTTGGAGTTATGCTGTTCAACCTGTTTTTTCAATGGTATCGCAAAGATCAGGAGAAACAAGAAAAGCTATCCTATGATCCTGTTGATCCTAAATTGACAGAACAGTAACGTATGAAGGGATGATGAACGTCATTCCTCTAAATACATAGCATATTATCTTTAGAAAAGAGAGGAACAGAGATGGGTTTACCTATTTTACCTACCATTAGTACCACATTTATCGTGTTAAGTGCTGTCACAGTTGCGATTGGCTGGTGGCAGATTAAACAGAGAAGGATTGAGCAGCATCAGAAAACCATGACACTTGCAGGTATTTTTGCGCTTATCTTTTTCATCATTTATATGAGCAGAACGATTTTTGTTGGAAACACGTCATTTGGCGGTCCCGATAGCATTAAGATTTATTATACGATTTTCCTTGTTTTCCATATAACATTGGCCACAACCGGGGCAGTATTTGGTCTGATGAGCTTGTGGACCGGCTATAAAGACCGTTTAGCAAGACACCGTAAGCTGGGACCGATTACGAGTTTTATCTGGTTCTTTACTGCTATTACAGGAGTCGCTGTGTATCTGCTCCTTTATGTATTCTATAAAGGCGGAGAAACAACTTCCGTCATTCGGGCAATACTCGGATATTAAAGACAAACCTATTATGTGATGAATCACATAATAGGTTTTTTTCTTTTGATTAGGCTCTTTTCTAAAGGCTTGTGGCTATCTTAGAGAAGAAAGTAGTAGTTGATTTCCGGAAGCTGAGGAGGCTCGGCCGAACGTCCGCGGAAAGCGAAGCAGTTCCCCTCACCATCAAGCACATACTAATAGACAGAGCTCAAGCAGACCTGTTGTTAAAAATAACAATCTTTGCGAGAACTAAAGGGAATGGCAAATGCCCCGTCGAATGTAGGATAGTAGAAGGGAGCAGATATAATGATTACAAAATTAAACCATGGCCAGTTTGAAGAATCCTTACAATTATCAGAATATGCTTTTCAATATGTAGTACCAAGTGAAGACAGAGAGAGACGCCTTCAACAGACTAAAGATCATACTGTGTATGGAATATATGAAGAAGAGAACTTAGCTGCGAAGCTTCATTTGATCCCGCTCCAAGTACAACTGGGTAAACACGTGTATCCGATGGGAGGTATTGCCGGAGTCGCCACCTATCCGGAGTTCAGAAGAAGAGGGTATGTGCGTCAATTAATGGATCATTCATTACAGAAGATGAAGGAAGATGGCACAGTCCTATCCATGCTTCATCCATTTTCTATTGATTTTTATCGGAAATTTGGATGGGAAGTATTTGCATCTTTCCACAAGGTACAGCTTGAGAAGAAGGATCTTGTACCATTAAAGCCTTACAATGGACTAATCAGGAGATTTAAGAAGGATACATATCCTAATGAATTGGAATCGATTTATGATCGCTATGCGGAGCAGCATAATGGGATGCTGGTACGTTCAAAAAAATGGTGGAGGGAAAGGAGCATCACCGATCTGTGGATTGCGATATATTATAACGATACAGGGGAAGCAACCGGCTACCTTACTTATGGAGTGAAAAAGGAAAAGATGAAGGTTGAAGAGTTTGTTCCACTTACAAGTGATGCAAGAATTGGTTTATGGAACTTCATTTGTCAGCATGACTCAATGGTGAATGAAGCTGAACTTATATTGAACCCCTTTGAAGTGTTACCCTATATGTTGAAGGACCCAAGAATTAAAGTGGAGAAGCACCAATATTTCATGGCAAGAATCGTCGATGTTGAAAACTTCTTGAAGAGATATGTAAAAGAGATCGATTTTCCGCATCAACTTGAATTCTCCATTTCGGATTCGACAGCGGCTTGGAATAACAACACTTTTGTTCTTAATAAAAATGAAGTTGTTTGTGAAAAGATTGAGGCATCGATTTCACTGGACATCAAAGATTTCACAGCATTAATCTTTGGAGTGCATACCCCAGAGGAATTACTCCAAATGGGAAAACTTCAGGCTGGGGAGGAGGACTTCCATAAGTTCCAATCCTTGTCCCAGGGGAATCATCCATTCTTTTACGATTTCTTTTAAGGGAAAATAAAGTCAAAAAGACCAATTCGGTATCGACCCCCAAAAGTTAGAGTAGACAACTAACTTTTGGGGGTGTTTTTATGGCTAAATATAGTGAGGAATTTAAACTAAAACTTGTCACCGAGTATCTGGATGGCCATCTTGGATATAAATCATTGGCGAAAAAATATAACCTACCCTCTAAGACACCACTACAAGATTGGGTAAGAGCTTATAAAACACAAGGAATAGAAGGTATAAAGCGAAGAGAAATAAACAAAGCGTACTCTGTTCAATTTAAATTAGATACGATACTATTTATGTTA
>NZ_VTUY01000021.1 GCF_008364765.1 Bacillus sp. CH30_1T
GATGTCGGCTCATCGCATCCTGGGGCTGTAGTCGGTCCCAAGGGTTGGGCTGTTCGCCCATTAAAGCGGTACGCGAGCTGGGTTCAGAACGTCGTGAGACAGTTCGGTCCCTATCCGTCGTGGGCGCAGGAAATTTGAGAGGAGCTGTCCTTAGTACGAGAGGACCGGGATGGACGCACCGCTGGTGTACCAGTTGTCTTGCCAAAGGCATCGCTGGGTAGCTATGTGCGGAAGGGATAAGTGCTGAAAGCATCTAAGCATGAAGCCCCCCTCGAGATGAGATTTCCCATCACGTATGTGAGTAAGATCCCTAGAAGATGACTAGGTAGATAGGTCAGAGATGGAAGCATGGCGACATGTGGAGTTGACTGATACTAATCGATCGAGGACTTAACCACAAAGAGTCATTTTTAAATGAACAACAATGGGTCGGTATTCGGCTTTCTTGACATCAATTCTTTATCTAGTTTTGAAGGAACAACCTTCAATTTAATATTCGTCTGGTGACAATGGCGAAGAGGTCACACCCGTTCCCATGCCGAACACGGAAGTTAAGCTCTTCAGCGCCGATGGTAGTTGGGGGATCTCCCCCTGTGAGAGTAGGACGTCGCCAGGCAAATGTGAAAAGAGTAGCTCTTAGGGGCTGCTTTTTTTGTGGTTTTATTTTTGAGAAGAATTGTGGAAGAGGAATTCATTTCAATCATAAAATCATTATCTTGGTGAAAAGTTAATCTGAGTCAATTGGAAATCGTTATGTGAATTTAGGTGATAATTGGTAATAGAAGCATAAACAGTTAAAAATGACGCATAAAATGAAAAATCGACGCAATAACGGGTCAAAATGAAGCAATAAAGATAAAAACGACGCAATTAGCATACATCTTCAAGCTTGACCGCCTCTATATCTATGAAAATATTGATATCTACTTCCCTATAATAGTCTTCGTTAGCATAAAGAAAATTTTTGAGAGAGATAGGAACATTTATTAGTGCTTATTACATATAAATCTTCATTCTGAGGGACACAAAATCCTCGAAATCTTCCCTGATGGCCAGCAAATGTAATGTTACTCAAAATCATCCTGAACTATTTGTATCTAAATCCTATTTTCTATCAACTAATCAATTATATATGTCTATATGATATCCGACGTCCAACAACTCATCCTATTCACCCACTGCACCTCAAGCAACCACAAACACCACTCCTCAACTCATCTCATCTCATCTCAGTTCCTTCCACAAACACGCCTGCAAACTACCACCATCATCACATGCTCAAAATTGCTATCCACCGACTCTCTAAAGTATTATTTAAATAAAAGTATATACAAGGAGAGAAGAACATGACGACAATATATGATTTCACCGTAAAAAGAGCGAATGGATCTGTAACGTCTCTAGAAGGGTACCAGGGGAAAGTGATGCTTATCGTGAACACAGCCAGTAAGTGTGGCTTTACACCTCAATTTGAGGAGCTGCAGGGCCTGTATGAAGAGTATAAGGATGAAGGGCTTGTTGTACTAGGATTTCCATGTGATCAGTTCATGAACCAGGAATTTGATGATCAGAATGAAATCATGGAGTTTTGTCAGGTGAACTATGGGGTATCTTTTCCGATGTTTGCGAAAGTCGATGTGAAGGGAAAGGAAGCTCATCCACTGTTCACGTTTTTAACGAAAGAGAAAAAGGGTGTCCTTCTTTCGAATATTAAGTGGAACTTCACTAAATTTTTAGTTGGGAAAAATGGAGAGGTATTTGATCGTTATTCTCCGCAAACAACCCCCCTAAAAATTGAGGACGATATTAAAAGGTTACTTCAAGCAGAATAGGGAGGGATGAGGGGGAGTCCGTCATCCTTCCTCTTTCTCCTACATTTTATCCTGAAGTAATTTTAGTAAAAGATACGGTGCTTTTGCTGTTGTTACATTGATGAACGTATGGATGATGGGATAGTCTTCATTGGTTCGGTTTTTTAATAGTTCCACCCACCATTCAGTTTCGTACCGGGCAATCATGCTCAGGTTATATAATATTGCATAATGGATGAGTACCTCAGGTATTGTGGTGGCTTCATTCCGAATGCCGGGAAGGGCTAATCTGTTTTTGTCCAAGTGCCATCTAACGGGAAGTTGCTCCCGAACATGTAGTGATTGTAACGTATTGTCCGAAATCCAAATGAAATTCTCTGTTACCTTTTCATTCAGATATTGTTTGAACAAACTTTCTGACATATGAAAATGGGAAAGGATTGACTCATCAATGATCAGCTCATGTTGATGGTTAAACCAGAACATGGTTTTCTTATTGAGTAAAATTTGAAATGCATCTTCAAGCTCAGGTATTTGTATGAGTAGATCTTCCATCTTGTATTTTTCCCCCACGATATGTTTCACGTGAAACACGAGGTTGGAGAAATGTGAAAACAGACCATTTTTCTGTACCTTTACTTCATCTTGTAAAAAGCGGTACTGCTGCTTTTTTCTTTTCCTGGAGGTAATCCCATGGGCCAGGACCGTGGTTGTTTCTGGATATAGGGGGTCCACCGTTAACACAATGGCTTTGGTAAAGTGAATAAATCCATAGAAAAGCAAAATGGGCTTGAGTGATATAGGAGATTGCATGGCTTGTCTGTAATAAAGTTCTCCTTGCTCCAAGTAGTACATGAATGGATAACAGTTATCATAGCTTTTCATTTCTGCCTGAGAAGATCCCAATTTTTCATAGCATTTTTTTAGAAACTTCTGGGAGTATTCTGCAGACTGAAAATAGTGGATGAAGTCCCATTGTTGATGTATTTCGCTCAAATGATCACCTTCTAATTATTCTGAAAAATTAAATTAATCCTATTCTTCTTGACAGTATTTTAACCAATTGATAACCTACTAATAATATTTTGGGACTAGGGAGGCCGAAAACATGTGGGATTCTAAATTTGCTAAAGAAGGTTTAACGTTTGATGATGTACTATTATTACCAGCCAAATCAGAGGTATTACCAAAGGATGTAAATATCTCTGTTGAATTAACAGATTCAATTAAATTGAATGTTCCTGTGATTAGTGCAGGAATGGATACTGTAACAGAAGCTGAAATGGCAATTTCAATGGCTCGACAAGGTGGGCTGGGTATCATCCACAAGAATATGAGTATCGAACAGCAGGCTGAGCAGGTTGATAAAGTAAAACGTTCCGAAAGTGGAGTTATCTCTGATCCATTCTTTTTAACTCCGGATCATCAAGTCTTTTCTGCAGAACACTTGATGGGCAAATATAGAATTTCCGGTGTTCCGATTGTGAACAACGAACAAGAGCAAAAGCTGGTAGGGATTTTAACGAACCGTGACCTTCGTTTCATCCAGGACTACTCCATTCAGATCTCGGATGTCATGACAAAGGAAAACCTCGTGACAGCTCCTGTTGGCACTACCCTAGAAGAAGCGGAAAAAATTCTTCAGCAGTACAAAATTGAGAAGCTTCCTTTAATTGATCAAGAAGGAACGCTTAAGGGACTTATTACGATTAAAGATATCGAAAAAGTCATTGAGTTTCCTAACTCTGCCAAAGACGATCAAGGACGCTTATTGGTTGGAGCAGCTGTTGGTATCTCGAAAGATACATTGACTCGTGTTGAACATTTAGTGAAATCACAGGTGGATGTGATTGTAATTGATACAGCTCACGGCCATTCAGCTGGAGTTCTTTCTATTGTTCGTGAAATCCGTGAAGCTTATCCAACGTTAAATATCGTAGCAGGAAATGTGGCAACGGCAGATGCGACAAGAGAATTGATTGAAGCTGGTGCTGATGTAGTTAAAGTGGGGATTGGACCTGGTTCAATCTGTACGACTCGTGTCGTTGCAGGTGTCGGCGTTCCACAAATTACCGCTGTGTATGATTGTGCGACAGAAGCAAGAAAGCACGGAAAGAGCATCATTGCTGATGGCGGCATCAAGTATTCAGGTGATATCGTAAAAGCATTAGCAGCTGGTGGACATGCTGTTATGTTAGGAAGTTTACTTGCCGGTACATCTGAAAGCCCTGGAGAAACGGAAATCTTCCAGGGACGCCGCTTCAAAGTATATAGAGGAATGGGATCCGTCAGCTCCATGGAAAAAGGATCGAAGGACCGCTATTTCCAGGAAGAAAATAAAAAGTTTGTTCCAGAAGGAATCGAAGGCCGTATTCCTTACAAAGGTCCTTTAGCCGATACATTGTATCAGCTAATCGGAGGCTTACGTTCGGGCATGGGATACTGCGGAACGAAGGATCTATACGCATTAAGAGAGCAGGCTCAGTTTATTAAAATGACGGGTGCCGGACTTCGTGAAAGTCATCCTCATGATGTGCAAATCACGAAAGAAGCACCAAACTATTCATTATAAGAAAATAATTCCAAATGCTGATCAGATACTACTGATCAGCATTTTTTTATTTAAATTTAAGTCATATTTACCGCCTTTTATCGGAGGTCGCAAGTCCCTTGACCCATGCCAAAACTAGTCATATTCTCTGTCTATTCTTACCTTTCGAACTATGATAAAATAACGAAGGTGTACATAAAATCTTGGAGGGCTAACAGTGAAAAGAAGTTGGATTCAAAAATCTTTTGTTTGTATGATGGTTTTTATGATGGCAATGGGTATCGTAGGGAGACCTGCAAATGCTCAGGGAGACTTGGACGTTAACGCAAAAGCTGCGATTCTAGTAGAAGCAAGCACGGGTAAAATTCTTTATGAAAAGAACTCAGAAAATGCTCAAGGCATTGCAAGTATGACGAAAATGATGACAGAGTACCTGTTATTGGAAGCAGTTGAAGAAGGTAAAGTGAAATGGGACCAGAAGTATACGGTACCTACTAATCTTTCTCAAATGTCTCATAATGGTGAACTGAGTAATGTTGACCTTCGAGAAGAAGGTACTTACACGATCAAAGAATTGTATGAAGCAATGGCGATTTATTCTGCTAATGCAGCGACAATTGCCATTTCAGAAACGATTGCCGGTTCAGAAGCAAATTTCGTTAAAATGATGAATGCAAAAGCTAAAGAACTAGGCTTGGAAAAATATAAATTTGTTAATTCTACAGGTTTAAATAATCGAGACCTGCAACCATATGTAGATAGTGTTGTTGGGGGTCCAGAAGAAGAAAACGTCATGTCTGCAAAGGACGTTGCCACACTGGCGTACCGTTTGCTTCATGATTATCCTGAAGTACTCGAGACTTCCAGTATTGCGAAAAAGGTATTTGCTGAAGGAACAGAAGATGCAACTCAAATGGATAACTGGAACTGGATGTTACCTGGATTGATCCGTGAGTACGAAGGAATGGACGGTTTAAAAACCGGTACTACAGATTTTGCAGGAGCTAACTTCACTGGCACAGCAGAAAGAGACGGAATGAGATTCATTACCGTGGTAATGGACGTTGATGTACCAGTTGGTGAAAACTCCTACGATGCCCGCTTTAGTGAAACAAGAAAAATGATGGATTATGCATTCAACAATTTTACAATAGAGGAAGTACTCCCTGCTGACTATCAAGTAAAAGGTCAAAAGACACTTCCAGTTGAAAAAGGTAAGGAAAAAGAAGTTCAAATCAAAACCGATGCCGCGTTAAGCATGGTGATTAAGAACGGTGAAAAAGATCAATACAAACCGAAATTTGTGTTAGATAAGAAAAAGCTGAACGATGATGAACTGACAGCACCTGTTAAAAAAGGAGAAAAAGTTGGGTACGTCACATTGGAATCAAAGGATAAGAAAGATTTAGGTTACCTTACAGACAAAGGGACAAATGCCTCTAAAGCATCTGTTGTAGCTGTGGATGGTGTTGAAAAAGCAAACTGGTTTGTGCTTTCTATGAGAGCTGTAGGAGGTTTCTTCGGGGACATCTGGAACTCGGTTACATCAACGGTTAAAGGCTGGTTCTAATAAGCCCGTAGGTTAAATGATTAAATCAGCACCAAGACTTTAATTTTGGGACAAGTCTTGGTGTTTTTTTATAGGCAGGGAGAAAAAGAGGTAGCATACTAGGAGCACCTTGAGAAATTCCCAAGAAATACATGTCGTGCCCAACCAAGCCGCTTCCGCTTTTCGAGGTGTCCAGCTCCAGGGCTTAGAGGCTCGAGGCCATAAGCCAAACATGCCAAAAAGGCAAAGAACGCCTTTCCGGCATGTTCGTCTTATGCTTGTCGCCTCTGGGCAAAGGCCTTCCGCTTTTCGTCTCTTGACATAAGTCTTTTTTTATTGTTTATTTAGCAGTAGGGTTACATAATCATTCCGATTGTTTTAGTCGCGTTTTCTTCCTTTTTTGGATGGAAATGGGACGGGCATGGGATAAATATAAGGGGGATATAGATATGAATACTGGTACAGATCGTGTTAAAAGAGGTATGGCTGAAATGCAAAAAGGCGGCGTTATCATGGACGTTGTCAATGCAGAGCAGGCAAAAGTTGCTGAAGCTGCGGGTGCAGTGGCAGTAATGGCTTTAGAACGAGTTCCAGCAGACATCCGTGCTGCAGGTGGGGTAGCAAGAATGGCAGATCCCCGTATTATTGAAGAAGTTATGGGGGCTGTGTCGATTCCTGTCATGGCAAAAGCTCGTATCGGTCATATAGTAGAGGCAAGAGTCCTTGAATCAATGGGTGTTGATTACCTTGATGAGAGTGAAGTATTAACGCCTGCTGATGAAGAGTACCATTTAAATAAAAGAGATTTCACTGTACCATTCGTATGTGGTTGCCGTGATTTAGGTGAAGCTGCCCGCCGTATTGGTGAAGGTGCATCCATGTTACGTACAAAAGGTGAGCCGGGAACAGGTAACATCGTTGAAGCGGTTCGTCATATGCGTAAGGTAAATGCCCAGGTTCGCAAGCTTGTAAGCATGAACGAAGATGAAATCATGACAGAAGCTAAACTATTGGGAGCTCCATATGAATTGTTGTTGGAAATTAAAGAAAACGGACGTTTACCTGTTGTAAACTTTGCTGCAGGCGGAATTGCAACACCAGCTGATGCGGCTCTTATGATGGAATTAGGGGCTGACGGAGTATTCGTAGGTTCTGGTATCTTCAAATCAGAAAACCCTGAGAAATTTGCAAGAGCGATCGTAGAAGCGACAACTCACTATCAGGATTACAAGTTGATCGCAGAGCTATCTAAAGAGCTTGGTGTAGCAATGAAGGGAGTAGAAATTTCTTCTATCTTACCTGAAAACCGTATGCAAGATCGTGGATGGTAAGGTGTGATTCTATGTTGAACATCGGTGTATTAGGACTTCAAGGTGCCGTCAGGGAGCATGTGCGTTCAATCGAAGCCTCTGGTGCCAAGGCCATCGTCATTAAGCGTGTGGAGCAGCTGGAAGAGATTCAAGGCCTGATCATGCCAGGTGGGGAAAGTACCACCATGAGAAGGCTGATCGATCGATATGGCTTTATGGAGCCGTTAAGACAATTCGCGGCAGCCGGGAAGCCGATCTTTGGAACGTGTGCAGGATTGATTCTCTTAGCGAAGCACATTGTCGGATACGACGAACCTCATCTTGGTGTGATGGACGTAACAGTGGAACGTAATTCCTTTGGGCGTCAGAAAGAAAGTTTTGAAGCGGATCTTTCGATTGCTCATATTGGAGAAGGGTTCAATGCCGTCTTCATCCGTGCTCCCCATATCGTGGAAGCTGGAGAAGATGTTGAAATCCTGGCTAAGCATAATGAACGGATTGTTCTTGCACGCCACGGACAATTCCTCGGTTGCTCTTTCCATCCTGAGTTAACGGATGATCACCGCTTGACTTCATTCTTCGTTGAGATGGTGAAAGAAAGCATGGAAAAAACAATCGCATAATTCTATTGCAAAATGGAAAACATTGTAGTAGATTATGAAATAACTAATAAAACAAAATCGTTGACAGGAAATAGTAGTAAAGAAGGCTTGCTTAAGAGAGTCGATGGCCGGTGAGAATCGACGCAAGAGCTTTATGAATCCATCCTTGAGTGAAGTGCTGAATGAAGTAGGTATTTTCGGTGATTCCGTTACCATCTCTTAAGAGGAAGATGCTTTGCGTCTTCAATTAGGGTGGCAACGCGGAAACCTCCGTCCCTTTTACCAGGGATGGGGGTTTTTTATTTTTTTATAAAAAAGGAGAGAATCTCATGTTAGACATTAAGTATTTACGTAATAATCTGGAAGATGTGAAGGCACGTCTACAGCACCGTGGTGAGAATCTGGAGGATTTCGGCAAATTTGAAGAGCTCGATAAGAGAAGAAGAGAGCTGCTTGTGGAAAGTGAAGAATTAAAGAGCAAGCGTAATGACGTATCCCAGCAGATAGCAGAGCTGAAGAAAGAGAAAAAGGATGCACAGGACCTGATCGTTGAAATGCGTGAAGTTGGGGCCATGGTGAAAAAACTAGATGATGAATTACGAGGGATTGAAGAGGAGTTAGAGCGCATCCTGCTTTCCATTCCTAACATTCCACATGAAACGGTACCGGTTGGTGAAACGGAGGATGATAATATAGAAGCCCGCAAATGGGGGGAGATTCGTGAGTTTGATTTCGAGGCTCAGCCTCACTGGGACATTGCAACAGGCCTTGGGATCCTGGATTTCGAACGTGCCGGCAAAGTAACCGGAAGCCGTTTTGTTTTCTATAAAGGGTTAGGAGCAAGACTAGAAAGAGCCCTGATTAACTTCATGATGGATCTGCACATGGATGAGCATGGGTATACAGAAATGATCCCTCCATTCCTGGTGAATAGAGCGAGTATGACGGGAACAGGTCAACTTCCTAAGTTTGAGGAAGATGCGTTCAGAATCGAAAGCGAGGATTATTTCCTGGTTCCTACAGCAGAGGTACCTGTAACAAACTATCACCGTGATGAGATCATGAAGGGTGAAGAATTACCTGTAAGTTATGTGGCGTACAGTGCTAACTTCCGTTCTGAAGCTGGATCTGCCGGCCGTGATACACGTGGTCTGATCCGTCAGCATCAATTTAACAAAGTAGAGCTTGTTCGCTTTGTGAAACCTGAAGATTCTTATGATGAGCTTGAGAAACTGACTGGCCATGCTGAGAAAGTTCTTCAGTTACTGGGCTTACCATACCGTGTGTTATCTATGTGTACAGCGGATTTAGGCTTCACCGCTGCCAAGAAATATGACATCGAAGTCTGGATTCCAAGCTACGGAACATACCGTGAGATTTCTTCTTGCAGTAACTTTGAAGGCTTCCAGGCAAGACGTGCGAACATTCGTTTCAGAAGGGAAGCTAAAGGAAAACCTGAACATGTGCATACGCTGAATGGATCTGGTTTAGCAATCGGACGTACTGTTGCCGCCATCTTGGAAAATTACCAGCAAGAAGATGGATCTGTCATCGTTCCGGAAGCTCTTCGTCCGTATATGGGTGGAGCGGAAGTCATTAAATAATATCAGCAAACGATTCCGTTGGCCGACAATAAAAGGTGCCTCACGAATTTATCGAGTGGCACCTTTTATTTTTTTTAGAAATATGCTTGACTCCATTTATACACCATGTTATTATAATTCTTGTCGATACGGAGGAATACCCAAGTCCGGCTGAAGGGATCGGTCTTGAAAACCGACAGGGGTGTAACAGCCCGCGGGGGTTCGAATCCCCCTTCCTCCTCCATTGATTTTTTTATAACCATAGCGCATAAACATTGGAGATAGAATTCGTTACATTTTATGTAACGAATTTTTTTATTTTATGGATATACCGATCGACTCAGTCCAATTTACTTAAGGTTTTTTATGTCTTCTCTTAAATGGTCGTCTGATGTATGTTCCAGTACACCTATCTTAGTGATATGAAGGCGTGCTTCTTCATCTCCGAGTAAATAAATCTTCGAATAGATATTCCTCATGGATTGATCATATTGATCGTCTTCCGGTGAATTGTGATATTGACGGAAAGGAACCTGAGCCCGTCTCATAGTCGACATGTCATCATCGTAGTTATCATTGAACAACATTTTCAGTTCGTTTACTTCTGTTGGAGTAGCAAATATGCGAAAGCTTGGACTGGCATTTTGATTAGGGTCTTGCAGAATGTCCCCGCTACTTATATCTACAAAATACGTTTGTTTCGATTCCATGTTTAATCCAACTCCTTATATTTCTGTTTGTTTGTACATATACCTCTTTTAGGTTGGAAATAAACGGATATATGTTTTCCGACAACCTTTATATATAAAAAAAGACTACTCCTGCCGCAAAGCACAGAGTAGTCTTTTTCATCTATTATTCTGATCCAGCTCCGGCGCCTAGTCCCTCGAGGTCATAAGACAAGCCATCCAAAAGGCAAAAAGCTGCCTTTTTGGATGGCTCGTCTTATGCTTGTCGGGCCTGACCAAAGCGCCTCCGCTTTTCGTTTAGCTTTTCAACATTCTCGTCTGTTCAATGAAATACCCGATTCTTTCAACGATTGGTTCGATTGAGTTTTGATCGTTCACCAAATCGTATTCACTGATATCGAGTCTCAGTACGGGACAAGCGTTAAAGGAGTTGATCCAGTTTTCATAACGCTCGTGCATTTCTTCCCAGTAGGCAACAGGTGTTTGTTGTTCCATTGGGCGGCCGCGCTCACGGATGCGATCAACGACATTATCAATGGATCCTTCAAGGTAAATCAGAAGATCAGGGTGTGGAAAGTATGGTGTCATAACCATAGCATCGAAAAGACTTGTATACGTTTCATAATCGATTTCGCTCATATTCCCTTTCTCATAATGCATGCGGGCGAAGATGCCTGTATCTTCATAGATAGAACGGTCTTGAATGAAGCCGCCGCCGTATTCAAAGATTTTCTTTTGTTCTTTGAAGCGTTCCGCCAAGAAGTATACTTGAAGATGGAAGCTCCAGCTCTTAAAGTCCTGATAAAATTTATCGAGATACGGATTGGTATCAACTTTTTCAAATGACGTTCGGAAGCCGAGTGCCGTGGCTAAGCCGTTTGTCATAGTGGATTTCCCGACACCGACTGTTCCGGCAATGGTGATCACGGCATTGTTCGGGATCCCGTATTTAGTGCGAAGATTCATGATGGTGAACTCCTTTTTTAAGTGTAGTCTCTAACTGTGTAAGAATGTATTTCAGGTCTTCTTTATTTTGAACGAAGTCTACGTGGTCGCCATTGTAGCGAAGAACAGGGATGTCAGGGTGAGCTTTTTCAAATGTGTTCATATATTCTTCATAGTCAAGTGATAGCTGCTTAAGGTAAAGAGGGCTGATTTTCTTTTCGAAGTCTCTTCCTCTTTTTTCAATGCGCTTTAATAGCGTATCGAGGCTTGCGTTCAAGTAAATCACGACATTAGGCCTCGGCATGTCCGAAGTGAGGATGTCATAGATATTAAGATACTTTTTGAACTGTTGTTCATCTTTCAATGTACGTTTAGCGAAGATGATGTTTTTAAGAATATGATAATCTGCTACAACAGATTTATTTTGAGATAGATAGTGCTTTTCAATATCCTCTAGCTGTTTATAACGATTGCATAAGAAAAACATCTCTGTTTGAAAGCTCCACTCTTCAATGTCATCATAAAATTTGTCTAAGAACGGGTTTTCATCCACGATTTCTTTCAGTAAGTGAAAATGGAAATGCTCTGAAATCGCTTTTGCCAGAGAGGTTTTTCCTATTCCAATCGGGCCTTCAACGGTAATGAAAGGAATGCGCCCCATTAATTGTCCTCCTCATATTACGGCAATCTTTTTCTCTTATAAAAATGTAAAACTTAAAAATTACGACAGGAATTATTGTAACACAATATATGGATGGTTGTTCAGGTTATTTCCCAGGTTCAGAAAATACGCTACGTTCACTATATCGACTTTAAACGATCGACTCTTAAGGGGAAGCAAATAAAAAGCTGATGGATAGGTGTTTATCGATTTACCTATCCATCAGCTTCTATTTATTATCTTTTTACGACAGTGAAATTGTCAGAAAGTAACAGCCAATTTTGCGGGAAGGGAAGACCCAGTTTCCAGTAGCTCATCCCTCTTAGTTTCAGCTCTTTCATTAGGTCGAATTTTGCCTGGATGCTTCGGGCGTCTTCGAACCACACTTCATGATCCTTACCTGTACTAGCATCACGGTATTTGAAAAATGGGGCCTGTGCTTTTTGATCATACTGAATCGGTACGTTGTTATCTGCGGCTATCTTGATTGCCTGTTGAGGACTGATGGCTTTTGCTGTACTCCCTTGGACAAATGGGAGCGTCCAGTCATATCCATATAAATTTTGCCCCATGAGAATCTTGGATGGAGGCATTTCTGAAATGGCGTATTCAAGGACTTCACGAACAGGTCCGATAGGGGAAACGGCCATGGCGGGACCTCCACTATATCCCCACTCATAGGTCATGATCACGACAAAGTCGACAATTTCTCCGTGAGCCTTATAATCATGGGCCTCATACCATTTGCCTTTTTGGTCGGCACTTGTCTTAGGAGCAAGGGCGGTTGAAAGTAGCCATCCTTCTTGATTAAAACGCTGTTTTGCTTTTCGTAAAAACTGGTTGTAGGCTTCTTTGTCCTGTGGACGTAAATATTCAAAGTCGAAGTGAATGTCTCTGAACCCGTATTTTTTCGCTGTTTGGACAACGTTATTGAGGAATTTATCCTGGATCGCCTGGTCGGTCAGCAGGATTCGTCCTAGTTCATCGCTGAATGTTCCTTCCTCTTGATTGGTGATGGCCATCATCATGACATTATTATTGTCTTTCCCAGTTTGAATCAGATTCCCGAGAGGTGGTTCTTGCAGGGTGCCATCACGTTTTGCTTGAAAGCTGAATGGAGCCAGATAGGTAAGATAAGGTGCTGCTTCCTTGGCACTATCTTCAAGGTTTTGGGCGACTTCATTTCCGTAAGGCTCTACATATGCGTTAAACTCCGCATTTCCTTTTGGCTTCTGTGGAACGTATAAACGAACCCCCACCTGTAAAGGCTGATTGGGAGATATTCCGTTCACCCTTGCTAATTCCTGATAGGGGACTCCTGTTTTCTGACTAATCGCCCAAAGGCTATCTCCAGGTTGAACAAAATAAAAGCTTCCTATAATAGGGATGACCAATGATTGGCCAACCACCAGGTTATCAGGGTTTGGCAGTTCATTGGCATCTACTATATCCTTAACTGTTGATCCATACGCTTGTGCGATACCAAATAACGATTGGTTCGGTTGGACCACATGAATTTGCATACACAGACCCTCCTATATTTCATTCACTATAATCAACTTATGAAATGGAAGGCCTCGATATGTTTTGCAGAACAAATTTTATACTATCTCACCAGTGGATTCTATCTTCGCTTTTAATACATTTTTCATCATCGTCAACGCATAGTGATTATCTTCGTCACTGACAGATGCAATGGCGTTATTGGGCACAATAAGGTTAAACTCTCTCATATAAGCATCGTTTGCTGTAAAAAGTACACAGATGTTGCCGGCGATACCCGTGATGATAAGATTTTTAACAGACAAATGGTGTAAGAGTGTATTTAACGCGGTGCCGTAAAAAGCGGAATGCTTTGGTTTAATAAGAAAAAAATCTTTATCCGTCGGTTGGAGCGGAGTCATGATACTATCACTCACATCATTATGACATTTCTGGTAAATCTCTTTGTAATCTGCTTTCCATAACTCATAATGGTCATTAATATAAATGACAGGATGCTGATGTTTGGTACAATAGTGACGTAATGTGTTTATAGGTTCAACAATTTGGCGGGTATGGCGAGCTAATGTATTTCCATGCTCAAAGTCGAACGGATTCATAATGTCAATAATAAGAAGAGCTGTTTCGTTAGGTATCATATTGTATGCCCCTTTCTCTTATAGTTTGGAGTCAATGGGGATATTTTATAAAGAAAAGAGAAATAAATTTGTGGGAGTACATAATGGGTATAAGAGAAGAACGATTTATGATGGAAGCATTAAAGGAAGCAAAAAAAGCGGCAGCGATTCAAGAAGTTCCGATCGGAGCGGTCATTGTAGTAGGGGATGAAATCATTGCCCGTGCTCATAATCTGAGAGAAATGAGTCAAAATGCCATCACCCATGCCGAGACATTAGCCATTCAAGAGGCATGTGAGAAACTTGGCACATGGCGGCTTGAGGGGGCGGAGCTTTATGTCACACTTGAACCATGTCCGATGTGCAGTGGAGCGATTATCCTTTCGAGAATAGAGAAAGTTATATATGGAGCAAAGGATCCTAAAGCGGGTTGTGCGGGAACGTTAATGAATCTACTGGAAGATGATCGATTTAATCACCAATGTGAAGTAGTGCCTGGAGTACTTTCAGAAGAGTGTGGTGGAATTCTTTCCCGTTTTTTTAAAGACTTGCGAGAGCGGAAGAAGTTCGAGAAGAAAAACAGGACTTTCGGTCTGTAAATAACTTACAGTATTCCATCATTGCTTTTTACCGTAAATCCTAGTATACTTAATCTTGCGTCGCACTTATGACGCAACTAAATATGGTATCAATTTTGCCGTGCTAGGTGGGGAGGTAGCGGTGCCCTGTACTCGCAATCCGCTCTAGCGAGACCGAATTCCTTTCCGAGGCTGGCACTCTGTAGGGCTGCCTCAAGTAAGTGGTGTTGACGCCTGGGTCCTGCGCAATGGGAATCCATGAACCATGTCAGGTCCGGAAGGAAGCAGCATTAAGTGGAAGCTCCCATGTGCCGCAGGGTTGCCTGGGCCGAGCTAACTGCTTGAGTAACGCCTATGGATGCTTGTCGACGAAAGGTGCACGGCAGTTTAATTTAAATACAACAACTCATCCTTCATTGGGTGAGTTTTTTGTTTATATAAAGGTTTGAGGTTTAACCTAAATTGATCTCCGGTTTTCTTTGTAAAAGGGATTTAGATTACGTTATAATAGACACTATAGTACATAAACAAGAGGGGGGAGTATTTTGGCATATCAAGCTTTATATCGTGTGTGGCGTCCTCAGTCATTTATTGATGTAGTTGGACAGCAGCATGTAACGAAAACGTTGCAAAATGCCCTCCTTCATCAGAAGATTTCACATGCCTATTTATTCTCGGGACCAAGGGGAACAGGGAAAACGAGCGCAGCGAAGATCTTGGCGAAAGCGGTTAACTGTGAGCGGTCTCCGATAGCGGAACCCTGTAATGAGTGTGATGCATGCATAGGGATTACTGATGGTTCGATTCCCGATGTCATCGAAATCGATGCTGCTTCCAATAACGGAGTGGAAGAGATCCGGGACATCCGGGATAAAGTCAAATATTCTCCAAACGTAGTCGAGTATAAAGTCTACATCATAGATGAAGTTCATATGCTGTCTATCGGAGCCTTTAATGCTTTACTGAAAACGTTAGAGGAACCACCTAAGCACGTCATCTTTATCCTTGCGACTACAGAGCCTCACAAGATTCCCCTTACGATCATCTCACGCTGTCAGCGCTTTGACTTCAAACGGATTACAGCCAGGGATATTGTGGGACGGATGAGTCATATTGCCACAGAATCAGGTGTGAACTTTGAAGAAAATGCCCTTACGATAATTGCACGGGCTGCTGAAGGCGGGATGCGTGATGCCCTTAGCCTTCTTGATCAAGCCATCTCTTTTAGTCAGGACCGGGTAACCGTAGACGATGCTTTGACTGTAACAGGGGCTGTTTCTCAAGGATATTTAAATACACTGGCGAAAGCAATTTTGGAAAGAGATGTCACAAGTGGATTAGGTGCCCTGGAAGAATTGCTATTCCAAGGGAAGGACCCGGCGAGGTTCGCAGAGGACTTTATTCTTTATTTCAGGGATATGCTGTTATACCAGACGGCTCCAAATCTTGAAGAATCACTGGAACGCGTCATGCTCGACGATGATTTTAAAGAACTGGCGGGTCAAACTCAGCCTCAGCAGATTTACCAATATATCGACGTCTTGAATCAGGCCGGTCAGGAAATGAAGTTCACGAATCATGCCCGGATTTACCTGGAGGTTTCCATTGTGAAGCTTTGTCAAATGGAAGCACCTGCATCTGCTTCTTCTCCGGAAGTGAGCGAGATGATGAAAAAGATCAAATTTCTTGAAAAAGAGATCGAACAGCTGAAGGCGAATGGAGTCAAGGTTCAAGCAGAGCCGGCTTCACAACCGGCGAAAAAACCGATCAGGGCAAAGAAAGGCTTCCGGGCTCCTACCGGGAAAATTCAGGAAGTACTCCGGACGGCGACGAAAGAAGATCTTAATCTGATCAAGAGCCGCTGGGGAGATATGGTCGAAACATTGAACCAGCGTCAAATGCGCTCGCAATCAGCATTGTTAAATGATGCTGAACCTGTAGCAGCTACAAACGGCTCATTTGTGTTAAAATTTAAATACGATATTCATTGTCAGATGGCAATGGAGAATCAAGCTTTCACTTCAGCGATTGCTTCCATACTGGAAGAGCTTACAGGAAACAGCTATGCAGCGATTGGAATTCCTGAAGATCAGTGGGTGTCCATAAGAGAAGACTTTATCCGAAACTCGAAAACAGAAGATGGAGAAGCATCAGGCGAGGATCAAGGTGAAGACTCACTCTTGAAGGAAGCTGAAAAGCTTGTCGGTATGGATTTAATAGAATTAAACGATTAATCTAGAAAAAATTAACTGGAGGTAATAATATGATGCGCGGAAATGGTAATATGCAAAATATGATGAAGCAAATGCAAAAGATGCAAAAGAAAATGGCGGAAGCTCAAGAAGAATTAGGAGAAAAGCAAATCGAAGGAACAGCTGGCGGCGGAATGGTGACTGTTATCGTTTCCGGTCACAAACAAGTTATTGATGTAAAGATCAACGAAGAAGCTGTTGATCCGGATGATGTAGAAATGCTACAAGATTTAGTCCTTGCAGCGACAAACGATGCACTGAAGAAAGCAGACGAATTAACGAACTCAACTATGGGTCAATTCACTAAAGGAATGAACCTACCGGGAATGTTCTAGGAGGCAATACGATGCATTATCCTGAGCCTATATCGAAGCTGATCGACAGCTTTATGAAACTGCCGGGGATAGGGCCGAAAACTGCGGCCCGACTGGCTTTTTTTGTTCTTAGTATGAAAGAAGATACTGTATTGGATTTTGCGAAAGCATTGGTCAATGCAAAACGTAATTTAAGTTACTGTTCTGTCTGCGGCCATATTACAGATCAGGATCCATGCTATATTTGTGAGGATCAAAGACGGGACCGCAGCATCATCTGTGTAGTTCAAGACCCCAAAGATGTCATTGCCATGGAGAAGATGAAAGAATATAACGGACAATACCATGTGCTCCACGGTGCCATCTCTCCTATGGACGGGATTGGACCCGAGGACATCAATGTTCCGGATCTAATAAAGCGTCTTCACGGTGACGAGGTCCAGGAAGTCATCCTCGCGACCAACCCGAACATAGAAGGGGAAGCGACAGCGATGTACATCTCACGGCTAGTCAAACCATCAGGGATCCGAATCACAAGGATTGCTCACGGGCTTCCTGTCGGTGGAGATCTTGAGTATGCAGATGAAGTAACGTTATCGAAAGCCCTTGAGGGAAGAAGAGACGTTTAACGAAGGAGAGGATACCTATGTTTTTCCGGAAAAAAGGAAAGCTGAAAAAAGAGTATGACCAATCCTTACTTCACGTTTTAGACGAAACCAAGGATCATTGGAATCAGCAACGTTCCATCGATGAGATGAGTGTGGATTATAATCTGAACATCCACTGTCACTCGAAAATAGCAGAAGCTAAATATTTTTTTCTCTTTAGAGAAGCAAAACATAGAAAGATCGTCATAAAAAGGTAGACAACCCTCATATCCTTTCAATAAGAGACTATTTATGTTCTATGTTGAGAGGAGAGAAGGATATGAGCCCAGTTATCGTCATTGCTGTGATCAGCGGACTGATTGTACTTCTATTGGCCACCGGCACACCCATAAAGCCACTTCGGTTTGTGGGACAAGTTGCCATGAAGGTCATGATCGGAGCACTCTTTTTATTTTTCCTGAACGCCTTTGGCAGTCAGTACGGAATCCACGTTCCTATTAATCTGGCAACCTCATCTATTTCTGGAATATTAGGTATTCCGGGAGTGGTGGGTTTGACCGTCATCCAGATGTGGATCCTATAACCATACTATAGCAAGAAAAAGGCAGTCGAAGCATCAGGTGGGTTTTTTTCTTACTTGGATCTTGGCTGCTTTTTTACATAGAAAGAGAACAGGGGAAGAACAATGGAATCGTCATTGCACACGGTTCTTTTAAAAGTTCCATGACAAACGGAAATGCGTTGTTGGAAGAGGCGGCTTCGAGGTTAATGAGAACATATGAGTTATTTGGCGAGGTGGGAAATAAACCAGTTTAATTTTGTATCATCATAGTGACCTTCCTTCCGGGATGAAGGGAGGAAGGTCACTTGCTGATTTTCTACTATTCACTTATAAACGTTTTTGGCATTACCACCGCTATTACTTCACCCCGTGCACACAGTTTTCCTTCTGCAAACACTTCTGTTTCCACTCTGAATTTCTTAGGATGAACTTCATGAACTGTGCCCACCGCTTTTAACGGAACGTGGTGAGGTGTGGGTTTCATAAAGTCCACTTGTAAGGAAGCAGTGACAAAACGTGGAGGCTCTTGACCACCACCAATTACTCCACCGTTCTTTCTATGAAGAGCAATTGCAGCTGAACCAGTGCCGTGGCAATCGATTAAGGAAGCAATCAACCCGCCATACACGAAGCCTGGCAAAGCAGTGTGTTCCGGTTTAGGTGTGTAAATCGTGACCATGTGCCCGCCTTCCACTCCGGTACGAAAATGATGCCCATCCTTATTGAGTCGGCCGCAGCCATAACACCACGCAAAATCATCTGGGTAATCATCCTGAATGGCGCGAGTGACTTTGTTCATTTAATATTCTCCCTTCATCACAAACTCTTTCTCTAGTACACTTCTATTAACGTTCTGAAATTCCTTTATTGGTTTGATTTATGTACTATATTTTCACAAATATTAAGTTAAACTTATGGAATCTGGCTTTCATTGACGGCATTTATCCTAAAAGAGCGTTCAACTATATACAATTTACAATTGTCGGAGTAACATCTGTGTAGACATTACCTGTTCATAAGTATGCGAAAGGTAATGTTACTTTCTATTCTATGTGTATTATAGTAAACACCTTTCAAAAACAGAAAAATGGATGAAGCAGAAAATCCTTCTGAAATTAAATTGTAAAAGATGAAAAATAGTATTGACTCTTAATAGTAGAAGGTGATATTATATTCCTTGTCGCCAAAACGACGCGAAAAACAAATTTCAAAAAAAGCTTGACGCTTTATGACGAAAAATGTTATATTTAAGAGGTGCTCAAGAGAGCCTAACGTTATATTGAACCTTGAAAACTGAACAAAACAAGACAATACGTCAACGTTAATTCTAGATTTATTTTTTAAGAGCTATTCAAACTTTTATCGGAGAGTTTGATCCTGGCTCAGGACGAACGCTGGCGGCGTGCCTAATACATGCAAGTCGAGCGGACTGATGGGAGCTTGCTCCCATCAGTCAGCGGCGGACGGGTGAGTAACACGTGGGTAACCTGCCTGTAAGACTGGGATAACTCCGGGAAACCGGGGCTAATACCGGATAACTCATTTCCTCGCATGAGGAAATGTTGAAAGGTGGCTTTTAGCTATCACTTACAGATGGACCCGCGGCGCATTAGCTAGTTGG
>NZ_VTUY01000022.1 GCF_008364765.1 Bacillus sp. CH30_1T
GGCTTATCTCCCCCAAGAGTCCACATCGACGGGGAGGTTTGGCACCTCGATGTCGGCTCATCGCATCCTGGGGCTGTAGTCGGTCCCAAGGGTTGGGCTGTTCGCCCATTAAAGCGGTACGCGAGCTGGGTTCAGAACGTCGTGAGACAGTTCGGTCCCTATCCGTCGTGGGCGCAGGAAATTTGAGAGGAGCTGTCCTTAGTACGAGAGGACCGGGATGGACGCACCGCTGGTGTACCAGTTGTCTTGCCAAAGGCATCGCTGGGTAGCTATGTGTGGAAGGGATAAGTGCTGAAAGCATCTAAGCATGAAGCCCCCCTCGAGATGAGATTTCCCATCACGTATGTGAGTAAGATCCCTAGAAGATGACTAGGTAGATAGGTCAGAGATGGAAGCATGGCGACATGTGGAGTTGACTGATACTAATCGATCGAGGACTTAACCACAAAGAGTCATTTTTAAATGAACAATAATGGGTCGGTATTCGGCTTTCTTGACATCAATTCTTTATCTAGTTTTCAGGGAATAAATTTTATACGAAATTATAAAAAAGCCTTGAAAAAATATATCTACGCGATATAATAGTACTTGTCCTTAAAAAAGAGACAAGAAAACAGTCTGGTGACAATGGCGAAGAGGTCACACCCGTTCCCATGCCGAACACGGAAGTTAAGCTCTTCAGCGCCGATGGTAGTTGGGGGATCTCCCCCTGTGAGAGTAGGACGTCGCCAGGCATATCGTTCCGCAGTAGCTCAGTGGTAGAGCTATCGGCTGTTAACCGATCGGTCGCAAGTTCGAATCTTGCCTGCGGAGCCATCATATGGAGAGCTGTCCGAGTGGCCGAAGGAGCACGATTGGAAATCGTGTAGGCGGTTAATGCTGTCTCAAGGGTTCAAATCCCTTGCTCTCCGCCATAACTTTTCTTCTTATTAAGGCCCATTGGTCAAGCGGTTAAGACACCGCCCTTTCACGGCGGTAACACGGGTTCGAATCCCGTATGGGTCACCAACACTTTTTATTCGAAAGTGAAAACAATACAATTAATATATTGGAGGATTAGCTCAGCTGGGAGAGCATCTGCCTTACAAGCAGAGGGTCGGCGGTTCGATCCCGTCATCCTCCACCATGATTTTTTACGAAGCTTAAGCGGAGTGAAATAATCTTCCTTAAATTATAAGTTTAACTTAACAAGTTATATCGTCGCGGGGTGGAGCAGTTCGGTAGCTCGTCGGGCTCATAACCCGAAGGTCGCAGGTTCAAATCCTGTCCCCGCAATACCATTTTTGACTTACAATAGGAGAATCCTTAATGAGTCACGTATGGATGGTTATTTTGACTGTCGTCAAAAAACTTTGGTCCGGTAGTTCAGTTGGTTAGAATGCCTGCCTGTCACGCAGGAGGTCGCGGGTTCGAGTCCCGTCCGGACCGCCATTTTTATTTTACATAGTGGCTCAGTAGCTCAGTTGGTAGAGCAATGGACTGAAAATCCATGTGTCGGCGGTTCGATTCCGTCCTGAGCCACCATTTATCACTATTCTTGATGCCGGTGTAGCTCAACTGGTAGAGCAACTGACTTGTAATCAGTAGGTTGGGGGTTCAAGTCCTCTTGCCGGCACCACCCGAGTGATTTAATATGTGGAGGGGTAGCGAAGTGGCTAAACGCGGCGGACTGTAAATCCGCTCCTTCGGGTTCGGCAGTTCGAATCTGCCCCCCTCCACCAATATTTTTTGCGGAACCTCAGCGAAATAAAATAATCTTCCTTAAACTTTGCAGCGAAGCATTATGAATCAAAGCGAATAGCATGAGGAATCACTGAAAATCAATTATAATTCATAGGGGTATAGTTTAAAGGTAGAACGAAGGTCTCCAAAACCTTTGGTGTGGGTTCGATTCCTACTACCCCTGCCAATTAAATCATGGCGATTGTGGCGAAGTGGTTAACGCACCTGATTGTGGTTCAGGCATTCGTGGGTTCGATTCCCATCAGTCGCCCCATAAAAGTCACATTTTCATTTCCGTGACATATACTATCAGTGGGCTATAGCCAAGCGGTAAGGCATCGCACTTTGACTGCGACATGCGTTGGTTCGAATCCAGCTAGCCCAGTAGTGCGGAAGTAGTTCAGTGGTAGAACACCACCTTGCCAAGGTGGGGGTCGCGGGTTCGAATCCCGTCTTCCGCTCCAATATTAAGGCGGCATAGCCAAGTGGTAAGGCATGGGTCTGCAAAACCCTGATCACCGGTTCAAATCCGGTTGCCGCCTCCAAATGTAATGCCGGTGTGGCGGAATTGGCAGACGCGCACGACTCAAAATCGTGTTCCTCTGGAGTGCCGGTTCGATCCCGGCCACCGGTACCATTCGCGGGTGTAGTTTAGTGGTAAAACCTCAGCCTTCCAAGCTGATGATGAGGGTTCGATTCCCTTCACCCGCTCCAACTTACATACGAAAGACTTTCTCATTAGAGGGAGTCTTTTTTTATTGTTTATTAATGAAAAGTCATCTATTTAGCATCATTTTCAACGTTATTGACGCTTATCTGATCGACTGCCCTCTATTTACTTTCGAATAATACCAATATATTTTCAAAACTGGACCATTTATTTTCAATTCCACGATTTTATTTTCAAAAACTCTACTTTTATTTTCAAAAACTCTACTTTTATTTTCAAAAACGCATTTCACCCTACGTGCACCTAACCGAACCACAAAGAAGACCAACCTTTTCATTTACCCACCACCCACCACCCACCACAACCAAAACCATCTAGTCAAAATTTTGCACCTTCTTTGTCAATTGAGTTCCCCTTTTTAAGAAAGCGCTGCCATTATAATGTAAGAAAGCGATTACATAATTAGGGGTGGTGATACGGGTGGAACCAAAGATTCAGACTGGATCAGTAAGCCCAGACGTGCAAATGAAAGCAGTGACGAAGAAGAAGTTTAAGTATAAGAGCTTGCTGACGTATGCTGCCTTTGTTGGACCGGCACTTTTATTTTTCTTAGTGATTCAGATTCTTCCGTTCTTGATGGGTGTCTATTATTCGTTTACTTCATGGAATGGTGTCAGCTCGGTTGTTGAGTGGGTTGGGTTTGAGAATTATATTAAGATCTTTACGGATGATAAGACGTTCTTTAATTCTTTTATGTTTACGACGAAGTTTATGTTTGCGGCAGTGTTTATTAGTAACTTAATAGGTTTTGGATTTGCGTTACTGTTAAATGCGGCATTGAAAACCCGTAATATTTTACGGACAGTGTTTTTTATTCCGAACGTGATCGGTGGATTGCTACTCGGGTTCATCTGGCAGTTCATTTTTGTTAAAGGGTTTGCATCACTCGGGAATATGACGGATATAGGATTCTTTAAAATGCCTTGGCTTGGTGATGAGACGACGGCATTCTGGGGAATTGTCATCGTGTTTGCGTGGCAGATCAGTGGTTATATGATGGTCATCTATGTTGCGGCATTGCAAGGGGTAGATAATTCACTTTTGGAAGCAGCGAGGATAGATGGAGCATCAAACTGGACGTTGTTGACGAAGATTATCATTCCGTTGATTCTACCGGCATTCACGATTTGTTTCTTCTTGACGATTTCAATGGCCTTTAAGATATTCGATTTGAACATCTCGTTAACAGGTGGGGGACCTTTTAATTCTACACAATCTGTTGCGATCAATATTTACCAAGAGGCGTTCCAAAACAACCGTTACGGCCTGGGAACAGCGAAATCGATCCTGTTCTTTGTGGTAGTGGCAGTATTTACGACGATTCAGGTGATGGTGACGAAGAAGAAGGAGGTTCAGGCGTAATGGGCAATCGCTATACGAAAAGAACGTTTGTATTAGAGATTATCGGTATTGTCATAGGGCTCATTTTTCTTATTCCTTTCTACTTCGTACTGATCAACTCAGTGAAGCCGTTTGCAGCGATTTTGATCGATGCGGCGGCGTGGCCAAAGGAGTTTGTTTTCTCAAACTATGCGAAAGTATGGGAGGTCATCAACTTCCCCCGTGCATTCTGGAACTCCTTGGTCATCACCGTTTTCAGCAACATTGGATTAGTGATTATCAGCTCCATGGCGGCGTGGAAAATGGTACGTACGCCAGGGAAATTCAGCAAAATTTTATTTGTCATCTTTGTGTCAGCCATGGTCATTCCGTTCCAGACGGTGATGATTCCTCTTATGAAAGTTGGAGGAACTCTTGGGCTTACGAATAGTATTCCAGGTTTGATCATCATGTACTTTGGATTTGGGGTACCACTTTCTCTTTTCTTATATCATGGATTTGTAAAAACCGTTCCGATTGAGATTGAAGAATCCGCGATGATTGATGGCTGCAGTCAGTTTGGTGTGTTCTGGAGAATTGTATTCCCATTACTTAAGCCAATAACAGTGACCGTGATCATTCTGAACACCTTATGGATTTGGAATGACTATCTGCTTCCCCTTCTTGTATTACAGGATGCGGAACTGCGTACGATTCCACTCGCAGCAAGCTCGTTCTTCGCTCAGTATACGAAGCAATGGGATATGGGTCTTGCAGCATTGGTGCTAGGCATTACACCTATTATCATTTTCTTCTTATTTTTACAGAAGCATATCATCAAGGGAATTGCTTCAGGGTCAATTAAGTAGATATAAAGTTTCTGTAGAGATGGTCTATCATTGATACAGAAATTTATATAAAATAATTTATATCAGGGAGGTCAATCCATTTATGAAACGTATACTTTTACTTTGTATGTCTTTGGTTTTAGTATTTGGAATTATTGCCGGATGTTCTTCTAAAGACACTACAAGCAAATCAGGTGGAGAGTCTGGATCAGGTGATGATGTAGTAACCCTTAATTTCTTCCAGTTCAAGGTTGAAATTGCCGATCAGCTTCAAGAAATGATTAATGAGTTCGAAGCTGAGCATCCAAACATTAAGATTAAGCTTGAAACAGTTGGTGGAGGTGCCGATTACGGTGCAGCTTTGAAAGCGAAATTTGCTTCTGGTGAAGAACCGGACATTTTTAACAACGGTGGTTTTAAAGAATTAGAGCTTTGGAAAGAGAAGTTAGCGGATCTTTCTGGTGAGCCATGGGTTGAACATGTTCTTCCGATCGGGAAAGTTCCGATGACAGATGAAGACGGCAAGCTTTATGGTATGCCGGTTAACCTTGAAGGCTACGGCTTTGTATATAATAAAGATTTATTTGAAGAAGCGGGGATTACGGAGCCGCCTGCAACGATTGATGAGTTAAAAGACGCTGCGAAGAAGCTGGAAGCGAAGAAAATCACACCTTTCTCTGCTGGTTACGGCGAGTGGTGGGTAATTGGTCAACATTTACTTAACATTCCGTTTGCTCAACAGGAAGATCCGGATGCGTTCATCGCCGGACTTTATGATGGTTCTGAGAAAATTGTAGGAAACGAAAAGTTCAAGCAATTTAAAGAAGTTTTAGATGCTGAGCTTAAGTATGCAAATGATAATCCGTTAACGACGGATTACAATACACAAGTAACGCTATTTGCCTCTGGTGAAACGGCGATGCTGCAACAAGGGAACTGGACTGAGAACATGATCACAGAGATCAATCCTGAAATCAACATGGGCTTCCTTCCGATTTCTATCACCAATGATGATAGTGCTGATCGCCTTCCTGTAGGTGTACCGAATAACTGGGTATTAAACAAGAACTCCGAGCATCTTGAAGAAGCGAAAACATTCTTGGAGTGGATGGTTTCATCTGAAACTGGTAAGCGTTATATCACGGAAGAATTTGCATTCATCCCGGCATTCGATAACATCGAGCCAAATGGTCTTGGGGACTTAGGTCAGTCTATCCTTGACTACTCTAAAGAAGAGAAGACGATTCCTTGGACTTGGTTCAAATGGCCGGATGGAGCGAATAAGGAATTCGCTGCAACGATCCAGGAATATGCCGCAGGTAAAATTGATTATGATACTGTACTTGAGCGATTCCAGCAAACATGGGATAACTTGAAGTAAATCGAATAATAGAAAGCATGTCTGCTTAGGGCATGCTTTCTATTTTATAAGTTTAATAGGAATATTTCGAAAAAACACTTCCAAGAGCGGGGAAAAACACTTTATACTAGTGTATAAGTGAGACCTGGGAGGTCCGTCCCTCATGTTAAAGACCAGCATTCGAAATAAGTTGATTGTGTTGTTGATGATTACGACGATCGTGCCGTTTGGAAGTTCGATTATTATTACATATTTGTATACGAAGGATTCCATAGAGGAGCAGGTGGTAGAGGAGAGCAGCAATCTTCTTTATCAGGGAAAGGTGAATCTGGAGAGCTATATTAATGAGCTCAACGGGTTAACTCTATCACTCTATAATAATCCTGATTTTATCAACTTCATGAGATCACCCAGTCAAGAGAATAATTACTTGACGATCGGCATTGTAAAGAATGTTGTGCAAACGATTCTCTACACGGGTGATACAATTAACGGGGTACGTATTTCCTTCGCAGATGGTGACCGCGTCATCTCTGCAACAAAGCGCTCTACCGTTGTTTTTTCCAATAAAGTAAGGGATTCACAATGGGAATCCTTCAGAAATGCAGAGCGCAGCCCTTATAACATGTATATTGAACCAACCCATAGTCAGGAAGAAAAGAATATCAACCGGTCGAAGGATATTGTCACGATTCACCGGGCATTCCGAAACGTTCCCGGCGATGAGGTGCTTGCGTATATTTCATTGGAGGTTTCGCCTGACAAGATCATTGATTTGAGTAGAAACCTGTATAACGGTAAGTCAGAAGAATTCTACCTTCTTTCTTCCGAAGGGGAAATGATTTATAGCTCCGACCGGGATGTGTCGGACGATGGCAACAACCAGAAGTGGATTAAGAGGATAACGGAATCAAAAGATGTATCAGGGACACTCGAGTGGAAAGAGGACTCTTTCAACGGGGTGATGATGTTCGACCAGCTACCTGCTTCGGCTGGAGGTTGGTTGTTAGTGAAAAGGGTCCCTTACGTAAATCTTTATGAAAGCGCATTTAGTGTGACAAAGATTAATATTTTATTCGGAGTACTTGGATTATCCCTCGTGGTCCTGGCAACTCTCTTTGTATCTTTTAAAATTACATCCCCGATAAGGATTCTGCTTCAAAATATCCAGCAGGTTGAAAAAGGGAATATGAAGGTACAGTCTGAATCGTTCGGTTCCGATGAAATTGGGATCCTCGGCTTCAGGTTTCAGCAGATGATCGAGCGGATCAATCATTTGATCAACCGTGAATACAAGCTTGAGCTTGAGAACAAGACGAATCAATTAAAGGTTCTCCAGTCTCAAATCAATCCGCATTTTCTCTATAATGCCTTGCAATCCATTGGAACGATTGCTTTGAAGAACAAGGTTCCGCAAATCTACTCCCTGATCACCCACCTTTCCAAAATAATGAGGTACGGGATGAATATGGAGGAGGATGTGGTTCCATTAAGCAAGGAAATCAATTACACGAACGCCTATCTTCTTTTACAAAAAGAACGTTTCGGTGAGAATCTGGATTACAGTGTAGATGTAGAAGATAAGGTAATGGGGACCCCAGTACCGAAGATGATCCTTCAGCCCCTCATTGAAAACTACTTCAAACATGGATTCGATATTCGGGACGGGGTAGGGCGTATATGGTTATCCTGCTTTCAGGATGAGGAAGAATTGGTGATGATTGTCCGTGATAATGGTGTTGGCGTAACGGTAAGCAGGCTTAGGGAAATCGAGGACCACTTTAAAGCAGATGCATGGAATAAAACGGGGGATGAGACCAATATCGGACTGAAGAATGTGTATGTTCGCTTAAAACTCTACTATGACCACCAGGCCACTTTACAGCTTGAAAATCATGATGAGGGAGGCTTTATGGTCACCATGAGGCTGCCGATAAGAATGGAAGGTGAAGCAAATGAAAGCAATCATCATTGACGACGAAAAGCATGTGCGTGAGGGGTTACTTTTATTAGCAGAATGGGACAAGCATGGAATTCACACTATTCTGGAGGCGGAAGATGGAGATCAAGCCATCGAATTGATCACAGAGCACCGGCCGGAAATCATTTTCACTGATATGAGGATGCCGAAGCGGGATGGCATCACCCTATTAAAATGGCTTCATGGGTCTGACCTGAAAAGCAAAACCATTGTTGTAAGCGGGTATGATGATTTCGAGTATATGAGAAACGCGATCTTTTACAAAAGCTTTGATTATATTCTGAAGCCGATTGAACCGGATGTGTTAAATGAAACACTGGATAAAGCGGTAAAAGAGTGGAATGAACAGGCTCAATCAAGAAAATCCCAAGTCGAGGAAAATCGAGTGATGAATGAGGTAAAGCCTCTCTATTGGGATCGGTTATTCTCAAGTCTCTGTGCGAAGGAGAGCATTACCACAGAGATGGTAGAAAAGGTTGAACAGGAGTTTGGGATTGCCATTACAAAGCGAGAAAAGACCGTTGCCCTCATCCCCATCAAACCGATCGTGGAGAAACTCTTTCAAGGAGACCGGGACCTGGCCTTTTTCACCCTTAGCAATATTTGCAATGAATTGCTGCGAAAGCAAAATGATGGAGTTTGCTTCCGGAATGGGAACAAAGAAGAAGAGCTTGTGATTCTCTTCTGGAATGATAAGAATGTAACGTATCTGTTAGAGGAAATCTACTCATTGATCTATCAATATAGCAAACTCTTTACGATCATTGCCCTTGGGCAGCAGTCTAAGAAAATAAACGAAGCGTATGAATCTGCTTTGCATGTGTATCTTAAGCATTCCCTGCTTGATCAAAAGAAAATCGTCACCCATAAAAATATGAAACCGAGCCCCCTGCTGCACCTATTGGATCACTCCAATGAATTAAAATGGGCAATCCGTTCAGGAAGCGGCGATCAGGTTCAGTCCCAGTTAGAGAGGATATTTTCACAGATGGAAACGGAGCATGCACTGTCACTTGAGCAGCTCCAGATGTGGGAAAATCAATTCGAGTTATTACGGAATAATTGGTTGAAAGAGTATGAGATTCAGTATCAAGCACCATTCTATAGGGGCCAGGATTATTGGAATGAAGACGGCTCGTTTTCATTCCGGAAATTTAAAGAGGAAAAGGCGAAAGAGTTCAGTGAATTAATTCGAACCCTTTCAAAAGCAAAGTATCAACGGGAAAAGAACAATATGCAGCAGATTGAAGAATATCTTCAACAGCACTATCAAGAAGACATCAATCTACAGGACATTGCCGATCGTTTTTACTTAAGCAGGGAATATATTTCACGTAAGTTCAAACAGGATCATGGATCTACCATCACGGATTACGTTACGAATATCCGGATGGAAAAAGCAAAGAAACTGCTTGAAAATCCTTATTTGAAAATCTATGAAGTTGCCTATGGTGTAGGGTTTGGGAATGAGAAATATTTCAGTAAAGTATTTAAAAAGCACGTCGGTATGACACCAAATGAATACCGGCATTTACAATCAAACACTTAACTTGGAGGTTTTACAATGTTGAACGTTACAGTATGGAATGAAAATCGTCATGAGCAGAAGAATCCAAAAGTGAGAGAGGTGTACCCTGAAGGAATTCATGGTGCCATTGCCTCCTTCCTGGGAGAAGCATCATTCAATGTGAAAACGGCTACATTAGACGAGGGTGACCACGGACTAACAAAGGAAGTTTTAGATGGTACAGACGTATTGGTTTGGTGGGGACATATCGCCCATGATGAAGTGAAAGATGAAGTAGTTGAAAGAGTGAAACAGCGTGTCCTTGATGGAATGGGATTAATCGTCCTTCATTCAGGTCATTTCTCTAAAATCTTCAAAACATTGATGGGTACTTCCTGTGACCTGAAATGGCGGGAAGCTGATGAGAAAGAACGCATCTGGATAGTCGATCCAAGTCATCCGATTACAGCGGGCTTAAGTGAATACATCGAGCTTGAGAAGGAAGAAATGTATGGAGAGCATTTTGACATTCCGACTCCTGATCAGCTTGTGATGGTGAGCTGGTTCGAAGGTGGGGAAGTGTTTAGAAGCGGGTGTACGTATCAGCGTGGTAACGGAAAAGTATTCTACTTCCGTCCAGGACATGAAACGTATCCAACCTATTACCATGAAGACGTTCAGAAGGTCATCGTCAATGCAGTGAAATGGGCATCCCCTGTAGATCATGCGAGACCGGTATACGGAAATACACAGCCGTTAGAAGAAATCAAAGGATCTAACTAAAGAACAAGAGGAGGAAAAATCATGAGAAAATTAAAAATTGGAGTTATCGGGTGTGGTAGCATCGCACAGCATCGTCATCTGCCCGAATATGCAAACAATGAAAACGTTGAAGTGGTAGCGGTGTGTGACATCGTGGAAGAACGGGCATGGAAGATGGCCGATGCAGTAGGAGCGAAAGCGTATACCAATTATAAAGAACTACTGGCTAACGCTGAAGTGGAAGCTGTGAGTGTTTGTACCCCGAACTACCTCCATGCACCGATTTCCATCGATGCCCTAAACGCTGGAAAGCATGTATTATGTGAAAAGCCGATGGCCACTTCAAGTGAAGAAGCTCAAAGCATGATAGATGCCGCTGCTAAAAACGGTAAAAAATTGATGATCGCTCATAACCAGCGTTTTGTCCCTTCTCATCAAAAGGCCAAGCAGCTGATTGAAAGTGGTGAAGTAGGTAAAATCTACAGCTTCCGTTCTGCATTTGGTCACGGTGGTCCTGAAGGCTGGAGTGCTGACGGGAAAGACAGCTGGTTCTTCAAAAAGGACGAAGCGTTCATCGGTGCCATGGGTGACCTTGGTGTTCATAAAACCGATCTTCTTCGTTACATCTTAGGGGAAGAATTTGCCGAAGTCGGTGCCTTTGTTGAAACAAGTGCAAAGGAAAATGCAGATGTGGATGATACGGCTGTCTGTGTATTAAAGACTGAAAGCGGTACAATCGGTACCCTTGCAGCAAGCTGGTCTTATGTTTCTAAAGAAGACAACTCTACGATCATTTATGGAGAAAAAGCGATACTCCGCTTAGAGGATGATCCGGTCAACTCTCTTGTCGTTCAATACTCAAGCGGAGAAGTAGTTAAGTATGAGCTTGGCGGCATTCAAACAAATGCCGAGGGCGGCCAGACGAATTCCCGTGTGATCGATCAATTTGTTCACAGTATCCTTCATAATGTAGAGCCTCCTGTTACGGGTGAAGAAGGAAAGAAATCTCTTGAGGTTGTTTTGTCTGCTCTGGAATCAAGTGAAACAAAACGAATCGTAAAGCTATAGAGGTGAATGCATCGATGAAAAAACTTCGGATGGGAGTGATCGGCGTTGGGGGCATTGCCCAAACGCGTCACATTCCTACTTTTATTAAACTATCAGATTCTGTAACCATTGAAGCGATCAGTGATATCAATCCGGTCACTGCTCAAACCGTGGCAGAAACCTTTAACATTCCGAACGTGTTCAGTGATTATCGGGACATGTTCGGGCATGTGGATGCAGTGACGATCTGTACTCCAAATAAATTTCATGCGGAAATTACGATTGCAGCGCTCAAAGCAGGTCTCCATGTTTTTTGTGAGAAACCAATGGCCATGACTCCTGAAGAATGTGAATTGATGATCGAAGCTGAGGAACAGTCAGGGAAGGTTCTGGCTATCGCTTATCATTATCGTTTTATGAAGGACTCACGTGCTGCGAAGCGAGTGATTATGGAAGATGAAATTGGCGAACCAATGGTCGCAAGGGCAAGAGCGATCCGTCGCCGCAAAGTCCCTGGCTGGGGAGTGTTTACCAACAAGGAGCTGCAAGGCGGTGGCAGCCTGATCGACTACGGATGTCACTTTCTGGATCTATCCCTATGGCTCCTTGGGAACCCGGCACCTGTTGAGGTAACAGGGACGACCTATAACAAGCTTAGCAGAATGCCAGATCAAGTGAATCAGTGGGGAGACTTTGATAAAGAGAAATTTGAAGTTGATGACCATGTTACGGCTTATATCAAGTTCGATAACGGTGCATCCATGCTCTTCGAAACGTCTTGGTCTGCAAATGTCAAGAGCGATGAAGAAAGTATGAGCATTTCAGGTGAAACGGGAGGAATCGATCTATTCCCGTTCCAGATGAACCAAATGAAACATGGCATGCTTCTGAATAGTGAAGCGGATTGGGTTCACGGTGAAGATGATCCGAGTCTTCCACAAGCCCGGAACTTTATCAATAGCTGTCTCGGTTTAGAAGAGCTGGTTGTAAAGCCCCAGGAAGCTATGCAAGTGTCCCAAATAATTGATGCCATCTACAAAAGCAGTGAAACCGGACAAAGCATCCGATTGAAATAGGAGGAAGCACAAATGAAACTAGGCGTATTTACTGTATTATTTTCACAAAAAAATCTTGATGAAATGCTTGATTATGTAAAAGAAGCCGGGCTTCACGCAGTCGAAATCGGCACGGGAGGATATCCTGGAAATGCTCACTGTGACCTGGACGTTCTTCTAGAAAGCGAAGAAAAGAGAAACGAATACTTAGAGAAAGTAACATCAAGAGGCTTGGAAATCAGTGCCTTCAGCTGTCACGGAAATCCGATCTCGCCAGATGCAGCATTTGCGGAAGAATCCCATGTGGCACTTCAGAAAACAATCAAGCTCGCAAGCTTGATGAATGTACCGGTTGTTAACTGTTTTTCCGGAACAGCAGGAGACCATGAAGGAGCAAAGCATCCTAACTGGCCTGTTTCCCCTTGGCCGAATGAATATGGGGATATTCTCAAATGGCAATGGGAAGAAAAGTTGATTCCATATTGGAAAGAGATAGGGAAGCTTGCAGAGGATCATAACGTGAAAATCGGTTTAGAGCTGCACGGGGGGTTCCTTGTTCATACTCCATATACGTTATTGAAGCTTCGTGAAGAAACATGTGACGCTATCGGTGCAAACCTTGATCCCAGTCACCTGTGGTGGCAAGGAATCGATCCGGTTGCCGCGATTAAAATCCTTGGTAAAGAAAATGCGATTCACCATTTCCATGCGAAAGATACGTATATCGACCAAGACAACGTCAACATGTACGGCCTGACGGATATGCAGCCATACGGAAACATCCAAACAAGAGCGTGGTCCTTCCGTTCAGTAGGGTGTGGACATTCCTTGCAGGAGTGGTCAGATATGATGAGTGCACTGCGCACATTCGGATATGATTATGTGGTCAGCATCGAGCACGAGGATCCGATCATGTCGATTGAAGAAGGCTTCGGACGTGCCGTGAAGAATTTGAAGTCGATCTTGATTGAAGAGCAGCCATCGGATATGTGGTGGGTGTAGAATTTTTGAGGGAGGGTCCTATGGGGCTCTCTTTTTTTTGGAGTAGTAGCGTGATTGTGTTAGTCTCAAATAAGTAGTGTTCAATTTACAGTTAATGTCAATCGTCTGAATTATTTGCAAAACGGCTGGATTTTCACAAGAAATGGCCGGATTATCGTGAATTTCGGCGGGATTGACTCCGGCCACAGTGGAAAGCGGGGTGGATATTCCCATTCATCTAAGGATTAAGCCGATCTTATGCTTTAGATTTCAATAAGATGGTATGAGATTTTTTTAGATTAGCTATGGGTTCTCGTACAAAATTCTCTATAAAAAAACAAGATCCCAACCAGGGATCCTGCAGAAACAACTATCCTCCCACCACTTCAAACGATCCTTCTCCACCATGGATCCCGATAAACATATCCATTAACGATTTGGTCAGTTTCTCGCTTTCTTCTATAGAAAGGGAAGGCTTAAGAAAGATGATTTGAACGGCATTTTTGGTTTCTTCGCCGACGGGTGCACGGTCTGAGTCAACGAATGGGCTTCCGAAAGGTCCGTCCCCGTCACAGGCGACGATCAGGTTTTCCAGAGAGTTTTCCCGGCCGTTGAGCCCTATGTATGATTGTCCGGTTTCACCAATTTTCAATTGAATGGTGTCCCCCTTAAGTTGAGCCCTGTCGTAAATGCCGATGGGCACTTCGTATTGAAGGGAGAAGAAGTTATTAAGATCTATACTTGAGTTAATGGAGCTCAGATAATTCTGTTTTTTTACCCGACGAAAGAGTGCTTCGGCTGAATGACGATAACGATTCGGGTCCTTTCCTGTATTTTTGAAGATGTCCCGCCACACGGCAATTCCTTCTATTTCCGTCACATTTTTATCGTGAAGATCAAAGAAGATGGATTCCTGGAACAGCTGAAGTCTGCCTTTCAGCATTTGAGGAGAAGCGCCGACTTCGATATGATGGTATTGAATGAATCCCACTTTAAAACCAGGGATTTTGGACGTTATAGGTGAATCGATCGTGATTTCCACTTATTTTCCCTCCACATTTGTTTTAAAATAGTTTATCATAATACTCGTTGCCATTTCACGTAAGCTGATAAGTTGTATATATGTTTTATAGAGAGAAAGGAGGAAAGGGCAATGGATATGGATCAATTGAAACAGGATATCATCGATTATAGTAAGGAAATCGGGATTGATAAAATAGGATTTACGACTGCTGGTGCGTTTTCGGAAATGAAGAACCGTCTTTTACGTCAGGAAATGCTTGGGTATCAATCCGGTTTTGAAGAGAAAGACATTGAGAAACGGGTCGATCCTTCTTTAATCTTTGATGGCCCCAAATCGATCATTGCCATTGCCCTTGCCTACCCTTCAAAGATGAAGAATGCTCCACAAAGCAAACGGGGAGAGAGACGGGGGATCTTTTGCCGGGCATCATGGGGGACGGATTATCACCATGTGCTGCGTGATCGACTTTCAAAGCTGGAAGAATATATCGTATCAAGAGTCCCCCAGGCACGTTTCAAATCCATGGTGGATACAGGTGAACTTGTGGATCGTGCAGTGGCAGAGCGGGCGGGCATTGGCTGGAGCGGAAAGAACTGCTCCATTATCACGCCTGAGTTCGGATCCTATGTATATCTGGGGGAAACGGTGACAAACCTACCGTTTGCCCCTGATTCACCGATGGAGGACCAATGTGGTACATGTAATAAATGCGTGGATGTCTGTCCAACGGGAGCTCTTATAGAAGGTGGGCAGCTGGATGCTCAGAAATGCATTGCCTTTTTGACGCAGACAAAGGGCTTTCTTGCGGATGAGTACCGGGTAAAGCTTGGGAACCGTCTTTATGGATGTGACACCTGCCAAACTGTATGTCCTGAAAATAAAGGGATGGACTTTCATTTTCACGAAGAGATGGAGCCGGATCCAGAAATTGCAAAGCCGCTATTAAAGCCGCTTCTAACGATCAGTAACCGTGAGTTTAAAGAAAAGTACGGTCATGCATCCGGCTCGTGGAGAGGTAAGAAACCGATTCAGCGAAACGCAATCATCGCCCTGGCCCATTATAAGGATACAACAGCCATTGACGACCTGATTGATGTGATGAAAAAAGATGTGCGCCCCGTCATTCGCGGGACCTCTGCCTGGGCCCTTGGCAAAATAGGCGGAGTAGAAGCAGAAGTTGCTCTATTAGGGCAGCAATCGGTTGAAACGGATGAGGAAGTGCTAAACGAAATTCAAAAGGGCCTTAACCTTATAACCAAATAGTCCAAAAGGATAAACTCACAAATCCACCTGAGTTTATCCTTTTTTGTTTTGAACGGCCCCTTCCCTGCATAACAATTAGGGAGGAGGGAAGACAATGATCAGAAAGCTGTTAATGGAAAAGGTCCAACATGTGATAGATGAATATACATCTCGTAGTCAGTCAGACTATCACAGTGACAAAGTGAAAAGAAAGAAGGAATCTTGTCTTCAGCGGAATGCGGAAATTGTAAAGGTGGATGCAGCGGGGAAAGTCCAAAGCATGACACCTCAGCGAAATGAAACACAAAACATTTTATATGATGTTCACTATAAATATCTTATTAAGCAAGGCGATCTTCTTTATTTAGAAGAAGAAGTTGAGAATCGGCATGCAGCCTTATATAAGGATAAAATCTATGAAGACAGCGAGGTTCCGATTCAATATGAAGAGAATGTCGGTCATGAAGAGAATTCCACCTTTAATGAGAAAGCAGTTAGAGCGGTGTATCAATATGATCGTCTGAGTGCGGTGCAGTATGCTGAACGGTGGTGGAACAGCTATAACCCAGCGTTCAAGAAATTTGAGAATGATTGCACAAATTATATTTCACAGTGCCTACATGCCGGGGATGCTCCCATGCGGGGATATCCGGCGAAGGGGAAGGGCTGGTGGATGAGAAATCAGAGCTGGAGCTATAGCTGGACGGTGGCGAATTCCATGAGATGGTACATCCAGAACTCGACGGTCGGGTTAAGGGGAAGACAGGTGAATGACGCTAAAGAGTTAAAGCTTGGAGATGTCATCTGCTATGACTTCGAAGGGGATGGGCGTTTTGACCATACAACGATCGTAACGGGGAAAGATGCTGCAGGAGAGCCTCTCGTGAATGCCCATACGTTCAACAGCAGAATGCGATATTGGAAATATGAGGACTCGACTGCTTATACACCCAATATCAAATATAGATTTTTTACAATAGTAGATGACGGCTAAGTCTTGTTCTATGGGGAGGAAATGGTATAATGTCACTTAGAGTTTTATGAATGAGGTGACAGTAACATGGGAGTACATGTTGTATTATATCAACCAGAAATCCCTGCTAATACAGGGAATATTGCGAGAACGTGTGCAGCAACGGATACAACTCTGCACTTGATTCGTCCACTCGGGTTCTCAACAGATGATAAAATGTTAAAGCGGGCAGGCCTTGATTATTGGCAGTTTGTAAACATTGTATACTATGATTCAATTGAAGAGTTCTTCGAGAAAAATGACGGCGGAGAATTTTTCTATTTAACAAAATACGGAAAGATCCCTCACACTGACTTTGATTACAGTGTGGAAGAGAAGGATTACTTCTTTATTTTTGGCAGGGAAACATCCGGACTGCCGGATGACATCATCCAAAATAACTTAGATCGTGCCCTGCGCATACCAATGAACGAAAACGTCCGTTCATTGAACCTTTCCAATACAGCGGCGATTCTGATTTATGAAGCATTAAGACAAAGAAATTATCCGGGTTTGTTATAAAAAACGAGGAATGAGAATCATATGATTTTCATTCCTTTTTTTATTTGGCTTATACTAGAGGAAAGAATGTGAAGGAGAGATTACATAATGAACGAAACCATTGAAACGATTCTTAAGCATCGATCCATTCGTCATTTCAAGAATGAGCCATTAACGGAGGAGCAGATCCGGACAATTGTCTCGAGTGCCCAGGCTGCGAGTACGTCCAGTTATATTCAAGCGTATACAATCATTGGGGTGAAGGATCCTGCTAAAAAGAAGAAGTTGGCGGAACTTGCCGGTCCACAATCATATGTAGAAGAAAACGGTCATTTCTTTGTATTCTGTGCCGATTTGTACCGCCACGAGAAAATAGGTGAATGGGAAAATGCAGATGTCATTCCAACACTTGAAAGCACGGAGAAATTCATGGTGGCTTTAATTGATGCTTCACTAGCGGCCCAAAATGCGTCCATTGCCGCGGAATCGATGGGAATGGGCATTTGCTATATTGGAGGAATCCGAAATGATCTGGAATCAGTGAGTGATCTGCTGGAGCTTCCTGATCGGGTCATTCCTTTATTCGGTCTGGCAGTCGGCTTCCCTGAAGGAAATTCTGATGTAAAGCCACGATTACCTATGGAAGCCATTTACCATGAGGATTCTTATCAAAGTGATGAAGGATCAATGAAAAGGGAACTAGATCGTTATGACGAAACCATTTCTTCCTATTATCATGCACGAACGGCCGGCAAACGATCGGATCGATGGACGGAGCAAATGGCCAACATGCTCTCAGGTAAAAAGCGCATGTATATGAAGGAATTTATAGAGAAGAAAGGATTCAATAAAAGGTAGATCCCTGCGTCCGGATAAATAGAAAAAGCCCGAAAGGAACAATGGAGTGACACAGTCAAATAAGACTAAATAAAACACCTAAGCTGCCTTGACTCTAAATTCTACCGGAGTCTGGCAGTTTAATTTTGTAAAAGGACGACAATAATTATAATAATACATGTACGATTCTATTTTCTTTCGTACTGTATGGTTGGTTAGTTTCCCTCGATCCAGAGGGCTGAATTCTTCTGACTTTAAAGAGGAGTGGAAGGATTCGATGACGGCATTATCAAAGCAGTTTCCTCGTCGGGACATGCTTGTGATAATGCCTCTTTTTTTTGC
>NZ_VTUY01000023.1 GCF_008364765.1 Bacillus sp. CH30_1T
ACAGGTGCGTGGTAGTGGCCAGTTGCTTCTAGTACAACCGAAGGTTGAATGCCGGTTTTATCTTTTACGCTTTCCAAAAACCCAAGTAATGAGCCTAGCCCATCAAGATCATGCTTGATGCTAAAACTTTTACCGTAAGGTTTTCCTTTATCTAAAAAGGCCTGAACCTCACTTTCTCCTTTCGAAACATCCAGACCAACGACTGGATTCATTCTCAATCTCCTCCTTATATTCAACTTGCCAGTAACCCCTAATCCTCTTAGTAGTATCATAGCTTCGCTTGTTATACGAGATCTTTGTCCCAACCAGCCTCAAACATGTTTCTACCAGTAGGGGGTGAACGGTTTAACTGACGGGATCTAAGTCCCACGGGGGCGGACGTTCTACCCTGGCTACTGTTATAATAAGACCATATAAAAAATGGTCAACCAGAAAAATCTAACATTCTGGTTAACCTAATAATACGAAAGGGGGCGTTTATTGAAGAACGCGTCCTTTTCCTGTATGGGTCAGATATTGAACTAACTCTTAAGTGGTGAAATGGATAATTTACGTAGTAAGTCTGGTGTTTTTTGGTATAATATAATATCCAAGATTGAAAGGGACAGTAGAAAGTCGTCCTCATTGCTCAAGATTTTTTGGAAATTGGAGTTGAAATTTTAAAATGGATCAAAAGAAAAAAGATCAATCAAATATGGTTTACCTTTATGCCCTAATTCTATTCTGGATATTTGATACAATTGATACCTTTTTCATAGAAGAAAAATGGTTTGATTACATATTCTATTCATTAACTATGGTTTCAATAGCTGGTTTTACATATATTAGTTTAAAAGAACGCAAAAAATTTGTGACGGTTATATTATGTCTTCTATTTATTGCCTATTTATATGAGGTAATTTGAGAGTCCTGATTCAATTAAAGGGCGCTTTTCTGAAATAAGAAAAGCGTCTTTCTTCATGAAAGGGCCATTTAACGGAACAACTCATTGCCTAAAATATGAATATTTGAAATAATTGGTATTGAGTGTGCAGGTTTATTCAAGTTAATAAATAAGTGGTTGAAAGGATTTGAAATGAATGGACTTAATTGAGCAATACAGTAATTCTACTAACTTATCTTCCAGAATACGGATTCACGAAAATTACAGCATAAACGCACAAGATTGGCATTCATGGCTACTTGAACAAATGAAATTAAATCCAAATACTCGGATTTTAGAACTTGGATGTGGTGATGGTTCTTTTTGGTTTAAAAATAAAGACGATATCCCTAAAGGATTGAAAGTTACCCTTTCGGATAACTTTGCCGGGATGTTATGGCATACTAAAGAAAAATTAGATGATTTTTTCGATTTTAGGTATGAACAAATTAATGCTGAAGAAATAACATTTGAAGAGAATAGCTTTGATGTTGTCATTGCAAATCATATGCTTTACCACGTACCAGACAGAAAACAAGCCTTAAAAGAAGTTCGTAGAGTATTAAAAAAGGGTGGGGTATTTTATTGTTCAACTATCGGGAATTCCCATTTGATTGAGTTTGGGGAGCTTTTGCGAGAATGGAGAAAAGCAGTTAAGGGAGTATTTTTCAAAAGTGCAGTTAAAAGAATTTCAAGATGGATTGAAAATTACTGAAGTAAAAGCAATTATCGACTATTTAATTTCTTCTAATTCAAATTTGAAAGATTTATTAGTTCTAGAGAAATTACAAAGTTTTATGGATTATTTAGAAGAACAAAAACATAAAAATGGTGGATTTATATATGTGACTAAATCATCGGGTCTCTTTGAATGTAGTTAGGGTTAATAAAGAAATACACTTAAATAAACTAAAGAGGGCAATAACAGAAGGGCAGTTTATTGATCTCCGGCTATTGCCAATCTTCAATTATTGGGCTCATTTCTGGAACGAGCAAGAAATGTGTTCTTCTTAATAATTTAGGGGCCAGATTGTTGTGCAAAACATTTTCACCCAACTTGGGAATGGGTCATATTTCTAATGTCTACAAAAAATGTATTAGTTCTTCTATCTTTGTTATGATGCCTTTGAGTCTTGGGTGTTTACGCACTTCTTCATTCTTCTTGTTAAACCATATTGACGAAATACCAACATTACCTGGTCCTTCCACATCGTTAACCCATGAATCACCAATAAACACAGTTTCTTCTGCGGGAATCTGAAAAACTGAAAGTGCTTTATGATAAATCTCAGAAGCAGGTTTCTCAAAACCAACTTCTTCTGATATTATGACTGCTTCTGGAATGAACAATGATCTTATACCCATCGCATCTATCTTTTGATGTTGCCATGATGTTCCATTCGTCACGATCCCTAAGGAATATGAGGCTTTCAGTTCAGTTAGTAGATCTTTTAATATTTCGTCTGACTGAATAAATGATGTACTTATTGCTTTATGCAAACTGTTAAAGTCTTCTGCCGTTTTTTCATCGATACTTCGACCAACATCAGCTATAGTATCAATTAAGCGATTATTCCTAAACTGTTGAAGTGTTATTTCTTTATTCTTATACATAACGGCATATCTGCCATTATGTCTCCATAAAATCTCAAATAACTGCTCTGGGTTTATATCCTTCGAAAATTCGTATTTACGGAAGGTTTCTATTAGGCTTGGTTTCCAATAATCTTCAAAGTGAATCAAAGTATCGTCTAAATCAAACAGGATTAGTTTTGTTGATGGCATCTTTAACCTCCTATTTTATAAGATGACCTAACTAAACTTGAGATGTTTTAAGTATATCGTATTACTACTGCCGTAATAAATCATCGTGCATATTCTGAATATATTGAGGCTATATTCAAATAATGTCAATTTTTCACTATTACTAATTTCAATAAACGGGCGCGTTTATTGAGGAACGCGTCTTTTTGATTATCGTGCCATTTTCTGGATTGAAAAATGGAATTAGCTGGTTCACCTTGAAATAGAATGTTATGCCGTTAAAGGGGAGCATTATGGAATAAGAAGTTTGGAAAAACCTACAAATTAAATTGAGAAAACTTCCCATTTAGTGTAAAATTACACTATGGGAGGAGGGGGATTATGGAGGTTTTTTCACTTTTGATTTATCAAATTTTTATAATGTTGTTATTGGTAATTGTTTTCGCGTTGATTTTCTACAAATTTTATAAGCGATTAAACTTAACTTATCCTTTATTTGTTAGTGTATTAGCAGCAATAACATTTTTGCTTATTTTCAATGTTCAAAATTTTTTGTCTGTAATTTCTTTTTCATCAAACATATTATTTTCGATTATCGTGTATCTTGTTGCTATTAATCAACAGAAAAAAATGAAGTGACTTTTTTACAATCGGGGGCTTATCAAGAAAAGGGTAAGCTCCCTTTTTATTAAAAGTTTTCCTTGAGTAAGTTGGTTGATTTTGAAATAATTGGTATTAAGTAAAGGGCTGGTTTCTAAAATAAAGGGGTTATTATTTTGAAGAACACTAAATTAAGAGTTATATGGATTATTCCTAATGTTTCGGTTACCTCATGTTTGTAGGATCTTCAACTTTTATAACATTAAATGAAGAAGGTTTACGAGAAATAAATCGATTAGGTATATGGGTAGTTGCAATGATTATACTTTTCTTAATAGGCATTTTCGGTAGTTATAGAATTTGGTCATGGATAAAAGAAGGAAAAATGTAACAATATTTATTAAGTTAGAGGGGGTAACCGTAGATCAGCCAATTGATCTCGGGCTATTACCCTTATTCAATTAATGAGCAGGTTAATTGGATAATACGAAACAAAAATTCTTTGGTCTCCGTCTAATTCTTAAACTGTTACTCAAGGTAAGGGAACTTTCTAGGGGGAATGAAAATATGAATATGAAAAAAGGCTTAATACCTTCAAAAATTTTTGGGGTTATTATTCTGTTGGCAATTTTGATATTTTGCTTCTTTATCTTTAAAGGGGAATCCATCTTGGAAAATATCAAAGACGGATTTACAGACAATGAGCAAGTGTCAGTTCAAGGTTCATATAACAATCCGTATCAGATAATATTTATCTAACTGTCGGAGCAGTTTAATTGAGTAAGAATTAATTCAAAATTTAAAAAATCTGGGATTTTTTAATGAGTGCTCCCGTAGAAAATAAAGTTTTGACAAGAACAGCAGTTTATATATTTGAAGGTTAGCCCAATGTATTTAAATATTGGGGTGATAATTATGAAGGTTCAGTAGATATTCTTTCTAGCGAAGAGACAGGGGGATTTGTGTGAAGAAATGGTGGAAAATGTGGATTATTTGCATACCTATTTTCTTGGTGTCATATGTTTATTCAATATTTATAACAGGTAAAATAGCATACTTACCACAATCAGAATGTAAACCAAAATTTATCTTTACACCCCAGGATGTTCAATATTGTAGCGATATTTATCCGATTGATGTGTTTTTAATTGCTTTAAAGACAAACCCAATTACTTATATCTGGTTATTGACTGGTCTTTATATAATTAGTTTCTTAGTATTTGTTTTAGTCGTTAAAATCCGTAAAAAGAAATTCTTCAACTAAAGGGGGCGATTGCTGAAAATAGCATCCGCCCCTAAATGTTCGAGCAAAGAGCAGTCATGCTAAAGAAAGTGAAACTTTCCAAGAGGGTTTTCGTATAAGTAAATTAAGATAGCCAGAGAAATAATTGTTATGTTTGAGGGGGTTCTATGAAGACGCTGCTTGATGGGGTAAAGAACATATTTTTAGATTTATTTGCAATGGGGAAAGGCTTTATCTATGGTTTTGCTATGGTTGCACTGCTAGTTTTAATTGGTGGGGCTTTGTTATACGGTATTTTGTACCTTCGTAATCTGATATTTTAACTTTATAGGCTTATTATTATCGGGAGCTTATCTGTAAAAAGATAAGCTTTTTTTATTTTTATGCTTGTGTTAAATTATACGGTTTGAAATAATTGGTATTATTCTACGTGGAGGATAAATCTAAATGGAGTTAATTACAGGTAAAGTGATTTTAATTTCTATTTTTCTTTTGAAATAGCAGAATTCCTACTAGTACGCCTAGAGATGTTACACCAATAAGTACACGGTACTGTCCTTCAATAAAAAGTAGTTTGTTTGTATCTGGTGCCTCTGCAATGAGTTTTGCCGTTAAGGGCTGCTGAATCATTTGTGACTTCACGAGGAGGTAAAGGCATCGCCATAAGATGTGACTATTATTTAACATCGCGCTTTTTTTGCGGAATAAAATCATTGTAAGGATCAAATGTTCTTGAAATAATTGGTATTAAGTTAAAGGGCAGTTTAACTGAAGGAGGACTATTTTCTGTATCGATACCAAAAGGGGGAGAACTTTGAAAGAATTTATTAAAGAAACTGAATTTTTTATTCTGTACTCTTTATGTGATGGGGTATATGCTGCAATCTCAAAGCCGGGTCAAGGTGCTTGGAGTAACGCGGGTATTGTAGATCTTGGTGAAGCATTGTTAATTTTCGATTCCTTTACTACCCCTTCTGCTGGAGATGAGTTAAGAAGACAAGCTGAAGATATTACAGGAAAAAAAGTAAAGTATCTAATAAACAGTCATTACCACGGAGACCACGTTTTTGGGAATCAGGCATTTATCGATTCAACGATTATCTCAACTCCTCTAACCAAGCAATGGATTAAAGAAAAAAATAAAATTGGTGATTTAGCGAAAGAAAGAGTAGAGATGGAAGTGTATTTAAAGAGCTTAAAAAATCAAATTGAGGCTAATCAAGATAGAATTGTGAGAGCTAGTCTAGAAAATCAGTTTAATGAAATGACAAAAGTGCTGAACGACTTACCTAATATGAAAATTGTATTACCACAAGTTTTATTTGAAGAGAAGCTGATTATAGAAGGTACAAAAAGAAAGGTAGAGCTACACTGTTTAGGTGGAGGGCATACCTCAAGCGATACTTTTATGTATTTGCCTTTTGAGAAAATTGGATTTATGGGTGATCTAGTTACGGAAAACTTACATTTGCCTATTTATAATCCTGAAGAATTTCGATTCATTTTGGGAAAAGTAAAAAAGATGGATATTGAAACTTTTATACCTGGTCACGGAAATGTAGGGAGTCAAGTAATGTTACTTGAGTTAGTGGATTATCTATCGTTTTTAATTGATAAGTCCCAAGAAGCACTTAAAAATAAAGTCCCATTGGAAATCTTTGTTTCAAATTTAGAAGTACCAACCAAGTATAGAGAATGGAAAGGTGTGAAAGGCATCAAAGGCAACCTTTCTACAGTGTATACGTTCTATACTAGATGATAAAGATTAGTTATTCCTCAAGAGGGGCGTTGATCCAAGAAGGATTAACGCTTCTTTTGTTGAAGTTATTGGATTAAAGGGCAGTTTAACTGAAGAAGTATAATAGAGTCATTAAGTAAAGTTAACCTATTGGCACCAATTTGTAGAATTGAGAATAAAGTAGAAAAGATATGGAATTGAAAATAAAGAGTAGATTGTCTTGCATTTAATGGATAATAGCGTTATGATGTTATAATTTGCAAAATTATAACAATTTTATAAAGAGGGTTTAATAATAATGGAAGAAATCATTCATCGCTCCATTCAAAGAAAAAAGATTGCACTAGAGATATTAAGCGAATTAGACATCATTGAAAAATGGGGAGAAGTTGGTGAGGTCCATCTGGTTGGAGCTACAGCTTATAATCTCATGGTAAATCGTGATATTGATATAGAGACTTTCTGTAACACCCCATGTCCCCAAAACGTATTTAAAGTACTCGGAGACTTGGCTACCTATAGGGGAGTGGTAGAAATTAAGTTTCATAACTATATGAACTCTCCATTTAAAGGTTTATATTCTAAATTAGCGTATCGTTATCCAGATAATACTGAAGGCATCCTCTGGAATGTAGACATGTGGCTCTTTCCTTCTAACCATACCGGTCCACTATCTAGAGACTTGGTAGGGTTTATGAATAAAGTGATAACAGATAAAAGTCGTAAATCAATCTTAGATATCAAGGAAAACCTTGTAAGATTGGGATTGAACTATCCATCTGTATTTATATACCGAGCTGTCTTGGTTGATGGTATAGAGGGTATCAATCATTTCTTAGACTGGATTAACAATCAGGATTTAAAAGAAACGTTTAAATTAGAGACGTTGACCGGAGCAATTAAGGAATGAGATTTGAAAGGTGAGACGATCATGAAAGGAAATAAAGGTATATGGGAAAGACAATATGATCAGATAGAAGATAACTTATGGGGATTGAGGCCAATACAAACATTGGTTGATTACACCGCTTTAGTAAAAGAAGGAAAGGTCTTAGACCTGGGAATAGGTGAAGGAAGGAATGCTCTCTACTTTGCCAATAAAGGGTTTGAGGTTGTAGGTATTGACATTTCAGAAACAGCAATCAAGCGCTCATTAACTGCCGCTAAAGAAATAGGAGTAACAATCAAAGCAGAAGTAAAGGATTTGACGAGCTTTCAAATAGAAGAAAATACATTTTATTCCACTCGGTCAGAAGATGCATTTCCAGTTTGTGGAGGAGGAAAAAAATGGATTTAATTCTGAAGTTATTAGCTTATATAGTCTTTTTAATTGGTTATTTATACTTCTTTTATGGAGGTACAAAAAAGAGTAAAAATAAGAACCAACGAATTATTATATTTGTGATAAGTATTATTTTAATAAGTTATTATTTTTGGTTTGAAATCTAAGCATAGTTGGGTGTTGTACCAATAATGGTCCATTTTTGGTAAATGGAGAAGAAGAGAGTGCAATATTATGGAACAGATATAAAATTTGTAGACCGGAAAGATAATTGTTGCTTTATCGACGCTGACAGATCAGTGATGTTACGAGATGAATTCAACCCCGGATTAGAAAGGTTGAAAAAAGTAAAAATATAAAAGTAAGGAGCGGTTGCAATGAACATAGAAACCGCTCCTGTTTTTTTCTACAATGAAACCTCAGTTAAAGGCTGATTGATGATAATTTTGTCTGCAGTTTTGTGTCTTAAATATTGCCATGCTGCAGTGAAAAATTCAGATCCTTTCTTTGGTATCATTTTGTATAAAAACTTGTGTCAATTTGACCAAAACCTTGTAGGATAATCTGGGTCAATTTATTACTAGATTTGGGTCCCTGCACAATAGCTAAGTTGGATACTTTTGTTCAAAAATTTATAATCTCAACTTTCGTGTCACATTAGTATATAGTTTTGTGTCGCTCAACAGTCATTGAAGAGATACCACAAGTATAATCTGTGCTTTTGTGTCATTTTATCTCTAGATTTGTGTCATAACAAGCTAGCCTTTTCATATACTTATTCATAAGTCACAGGTAAGTTGTTTGAGTCACATTAAAGTTGTTGTTCATGTAACACTTAAGTTGTCTCAGAACAAGGGGAGGTTACTCTACAATACTAGATATCTACCAATCTATGCGTGAAATACAAATTAACGAAACTATCTAGATAAATGAAAAACGCCAAGGATCCTTGATAGGGAGGGAACCTTGGCGTTTTTCGTTCTTACATACGTTACCCAGAAAATTCCCATTAACGACAAAACATTGACACTTTAGCTGCTGGGAGCAAAGGATGTCAGTATAAGAATACTCACTTTATTCAAGTAAAGGGCCATTTAATTGAATAAGGGGATTGCTCGGAATCAAGATATTTGAAATAATTGGTATTATGTTAAAGAGAAGTAATATTGAAGAAGAAACTAAATAAATGGAGGTAAATTACCTTATGAAGCGAGTAGATGTCACATATATGCTTCTATTTGATGAACTGGGCGAGAATGTATTAATGGTAAAAAATAAAGGGAAAAACGGCTCTTATTATACACTTCCTGGAGGTGCAGTAGAGCCTGGAGAAACGCTTGAAGAAGCTGCAATTAGAGAAGTGAAGGAAGAGACGGGGTTAGATGTTGAAATAAGTGATGTTTTTTCTGTAAGTGAGGCGTTTTTTGAGGATAGAGGACACCACGCAGTTTTCTTTACTTTTAGAGGGAAGATAATCGGTGGAGAGATTACTATATCTGTGCCTGAAGAAATAGAAGAGATTACTTGGATGGATTTTCAAAATGCAGAAGAATACATTCATATAACAAGCGATACAAAAGGACTGATAAAACGTAACGCGTCAGCACCATATTTACTAAGAAAGAGAAGTGATTTTACTTCCTAAGTAAGTAGGTTAATTAAAGAAGAAGCTAAAAAAGAGCTAAAAGAAAGATGTGGTAATAATGACTGTTAAAATGGAACCAACAAAAGAACAGATTAGAAATTGGATAGAAAATTTTGTTCCCAAAAAAGACCTGTTTTTCGTAGAAGAAAAGACGATAAACTTTTTAGCTGAATATTTAAGTGATGTCTTAGTTGTTCCAAGAGAAGAATTTTTTGGACATTCATCATATAAACAAATCCAACTGGTCAATAGTTATATGTATTGGAACATTTCTGAAAAGGTTAAGTTTGTTATTGTGGCACAATCTGATTGGATAACTAAACTACCAGAGCAAATAAAGAGAAAGGTTCTTTTTAATCAGTTTAAAGTGGGCAGAGGTTTAATTTTTCCCTTGTCATTGTTTTCTTTTGCAAGTTCACTTCCTGAAGAATACATTGTGGAGGAAAATGGAGAAAAGTCCTTAGTAATTCAACACAATATATGGAATGAACTTCCATATCAATTAAAAGAGAATGCAATAAAAGCATATGCTCAACTTTGGGATAATTGGATTTGTTGTGATGTTCCAGAACAGACACCAATACACATTCAGAAATATGCTAACAATTTCTCACCAGAATCAGGAAGTAATTGTTTATCGGCTACTTTGTTTGCAATTACAGAACAAGATTGGATTGTTAGGGAGTGGGTTCACCCTAATACATTTCTAAATGGATTAGAACGAGCAAATTTTTCCCTAACAAACGATGATGTTAAAAAAGGAGATGTTGTAACTTGGGTGAATAATGATGGCATTATTCAGCACGCTACTTACCACATTGATAATAATCTCTTCTTTAATAAAAATGGACAAACTTTTTTCAATCCCTGGAAGATAACACACTGGAATCAATTAAATGAAGAATGGTGCGAATATAAGATAAAAGTTTATCGCAAAAGTTAGCATATGTTCTTCAACTAAACCAGCTAATAGTTTGTCAACATTTTTCAATAAAAACTTAAAATAACTCATGTTATACTGAAAACACGCATGCCAAATAACCTTCCACTGACATATATTTGGAAGGTTTTGTCTTATTTAGCTGGAAATCTTAATTAGGCTATATCTTGGAAAGTGGTTCTGTTTTTTAATATGGCATAGATCCAATGTAAGAGCTTATTTACGCAAGCAATGACGGCGACTTTATAAAGTTTGCCTTCCTCACGCTTCTTATCATAAAACGCTCTTAATCTCTTG
>NZ_VTUY01000024.1 GCF_008364765.1 Bacillus sp. CH30_1T
ATAAGAATATTGTTTACCAAGAGGTTGAGCAAAACGATGAGCCTCACCATTCTTGAACCATTTCACCCAGGTCTTAATCTGAGATCGATTCTTAATCCCGAACATCTCCATTAGCTCTTGATTTGAATGTTTACCTTCTAATTTTAAACGGACAACTTCTTTCTTAACTTCTTCTGGATAGGACATTTTATTACCCATAGAAAAAACACCTCCAAATGTAAATGAATTATTTACTACTTGAAGGTGTTTTATTCAGTCTCATATTATTAGGTCTCTCTAAATTCCCTCAAGCGTTTTTTTCTCATTTATCAGGAGGGAAGAGTTCAAATCAGAACCCCGAGCTTGTCTCCTCCAGTATAAATTCATTCAATCCCCGTATCGTATGAACTTCTTGCTGATAACAGATTTTTAAAAGTTCTTCAAAGATTTCGGCTGTCATGATAGCGTCATTCAGAGCATGATGTCTAGTCCTGTAATCGATGTCAAACCGTTTTACAAGGGCGTCCAGGTAGCAATCGTCCCGTTCCAATAATCCATTGGCAAGCGAAAAGGAGTCAACATATTCAGGATCAAATGAAGGGAGCTGCCATTTATAAATCCGTTTTTGGAGAAAATTTATGTCGAAACTGGCTGGGTGAGCGACAAGGATCGTTCCTTTACTGAACTCAATAAATCGCTCCAATCCGATAGGTAACGTAACACCATTCAGAAAGTCTTTTCGTCTCAGACCTGTAAATCGCTTCGTATCCCTCGACACCGTTTGAAGGGGATTGATGACCTGATAGAATGTGTCTCCACGTTGAACTTTACCTTCCTTAACCTTTACCGCTCCGATCGAGATGATTTCATCCCCTACCTCCGGAAAAAAGCCTGTTGTCTCCAGGTCAAATATGGTAAAGTCACAGTCGAACAAATGTTTTTGCTGAAGTGTGGGTTTTTCTTCTTCAAACTCTTTTAGTGCACGAGATAATTTATGGTAAGAAAGCTTTTCTTTTTCCCGTTTCACTTGAAAGCGAAAGAAAAATTGCTGCCATAAATAATATTTCAGAATGCGGTAGCCCACATTAATTCCAATATCATTCATTAAACCACCCGGTTCCTATTAAAACTAATTTCCATCACTTGTTGAAGTCGATTAGCAATCTGGATGGATTCTTTTAATTTCTGACGATCCTCTTTTGAAAGAGTACGTACATCAATATCATTACTTAATGGTTTTCCTTCAATAAGTTCAAGAAGGTTTTGTTTTGTACGGAGAGTGAGAAGAATATGCATAGCTGTTTTTACATTTTCAGCATCCCTTGGATGGAATGCCTGCATCTTCTTCAATGCTTGAACCCTCTTTATGGTATTTACTTCTTTTATTCCGTATTTTACAGAATGAATGCGAATCATATTGACGATTTGCAAAAGCCCCGACTTTTTAATGTTAAACAAATGATTCCTGGGCTTCAGGTTCACTCGTCCCAAAGGGCCTACAGGAAGTTTAAAACGAAGGGCATCTTTTCTTAATAGTTGTTGCATATTAAGAGACCGTTTCGATTTTTCCGCTAAATAATTTCGAATTTCCTCTGCGATGGAGTAATCACCATAAATGGGGCGGAAATCATAAAACATCGTAATGTTTTGAACTTCCTGTGCATCTATTTCATATAGCCATTCATCAATTGCCTTTTTCCAATCAGTATAAGATCGTTTCCATTTCTGTTCCTTCGCCATGATTCCGCCAGTACATTCAGGAAAACCGCATGCAGCAAGCTTTAAATTGAGTTTTTCGGTGAATGCCTGGAAGTACAAATCAACCTTTTTAAGATCGGACAAGTGGTTATAATCATCAAGAATGATTCCATTATCTTGATCTGTATGAAAGCCTTGTTCACTTCTTCCTTGACTGCCCATTACGATAAAACAATAATTGATAGGCGCAGATCCGAATCCTTCCTGACGCATTTCTTTTTCAGTTAATTGAATGATTTTTCGGTGCAGACGATCATTATAGTTTGAGATGACTTCGCAAATATCGTAGCCAAAACTATCTTGGAGGAGTAGATCTTGAATGAACTGTTGAAAAGTCTTACTTTTCACAGTTGCCAGTTCTACCAATTCGTGGTTCGAAACGGCTTTTTGGATTTTATAAGAGAGATCCAAGTAATTTGAATCCTGTATATTGAGAAATGAAGTACTGGTCAGTACTCCCACAACTTCATCGTTGCGAATAATGGGTACAAAATCCACTTCTTCATGCTTGAAATAAGAAAGGGCTTCATATGCAAAGGATTCATCACGAATCCAAAACGGTTTTTTCTTCATCCAGTCTTTTACTGATTCACTGAAAATCGGGTTTGTAATATAAGACAGGATTTCACGTTGAGTAAGAATGCCTTGCATTTTTTTCTCTTCATCAACTACCACTAGGCCATATGTATCTTCTTCTTTCATCTTTCTGGCTGCGTCAAGAACAGAGGTATTTTCGTCAATAAAGGTGGGGCGATCCATTAACGTATGCACTTTAGTTCGAAACAGGTTGATATTTTCGTCGTCGGATTCAGTGGCTGATTTCACCTTTATTTCATCGTACAATGTTTTCATACGATTTCCGATGCTTTCGAAGATGATTTTTGAAAAATCATTGTTCTTGGTCATAATCTCCAATAGTCGATCCTTCTGAATGCGGAACACGGTACAATCCTCTATTGCCTGTACGGAAAAAGTCATTTGACCGCTTGTAAGCATAATCATTATCCCAATCAAGTCTCCAGGATAATAGAATCGAAGGGAATACTGTTTGCCGCTTGAACGATGGAGAACATTCTTCGCAAGTCCCGAGACAAGGAAGTATATATCAAGTTCTTCTACCGTTTCATCTTCATGAAAAAGGAATTCGCCCTTCTTGAAAGTGGTGTATTTAGAACCGGATATAATGTAATCTAACTGTTCAGTAGTCAGAACATCAAAGGGATAGTGATCTCGTATAATTTGTAATAATTCCTGCTGGTTCATCGAATACCTCCCGTTCTCAATAGTCCCATAGTACTTTACCATAGAATTCCCTATTTTGAAAACGATAAAACGGGATCTTCCGGAAGTCCTGATGGAGGTTTGAATGGAAGTATTGAAGGGTCGAATTTATTAAATCTTCACGATATCGATTAATGATCAAAAGGAATGAGAAAAAGGTGTCCCGTTTTTGGGGCACCTTCGGGAATTACTTAATAGTGAGGATAAATTCAGCAGCATCCATTAAGTTAGGAAACTTGTGATCGGCGTCATATAAATGAGAGGGGCTGTCTGAAAGTAAGATAGTGGTGCATCCCGCTTTGCGACCAGCTTTAATATCTACCTCGCGATCACCTACCATATACGATTGGGCAATATCTATATCATGCTTTTTGGCAAGGTCCAAAAGCATCCCTGCTTCAGGCTTCCTACACTCACAACCCTCGTGCGGCTTGTGAGTACAACAGGAAACCTCTTGAATGAATCCACCGGCCCTTTTGATTTCTTTTAACATATGATCATGAATGGATTGAAGTTGTTCATGAGATAGATATCCTAACCCAACGCCTCCCTGGTTGGTAACGACGAAAATTATGAACTCAGAATCAGTCAATAATTTAATAGCTTCAAGGACTCCCTCCAGGAAATAAAATTGATCGGGACGATTAACAAATGTTACTCTCTCTGTTTTCACCTCGTTGATTACTCCATCTCGATCAAGAAAAACAGCTTTTTTCATCAGTAGACCTCCTTATTCGATCTTTTTCTCCAACAAATCCTTGCGACATGTCGCTTTATGCGGTTTCCGAGGAAATAATGACAGATTATTCTGTCATCTATGGAAAGAATAAACCTAAACGCATTAATTGAATCTTATCACCTTTTCTTTATATAAAGACTTGAGGAGGGACGGACCTTTTAAAGGTACGTCCCTATCCCTTATAGTTTTTGAATAAAGGCGACTTTAAGGTAATCACTTTGTTTGTATTGACTGAGGGTTTTAAAGTCTTCCGGCAGGGTGTATTCTTCGAGTATTTTATATTTTCCGTTGGTTTCTTTAAAGGCTGTTTCAATAAAGCTTTTGAATTTCTTCATATTGAAGGTGCTGCAATTAGTGGATGCCACAATGGTACCCTGTTTTTCAGTAATGGCAATCGCTTCTTTTAACAAATCTTTATAATCCTTAGCTGCACTGAATGTATGTTTCTTTGAGCGGGCAAAGCTTGGCGGATCGAGGATCACAAGATCAAAGGAGAGTTCTTTTTTTACGGCATATTTAAAGTATTTAAAGACATCTTCCACAATGATGTTTTGTGCTTCGTAATCGATCCCATTAATACTGAATTGTTCAATCGTTTTACTTAAGCTGCGATTAGCGAGGTCAACGCTGGTTGTTTCCAGGGCACCACCGAGTGCAGCGAAAACCGAAAATGCTCCTGTGTAAGAGAACGTATTCAATACACGTTTTCCTTCAGAGTACGAGTCACGAATTCGTTTACGCACTTCACGTTGGTCAAGAAAAACCCCTACCATTGCGCCGTCATTTAAATAGATGGCAAATTGAACGCCATTTTCCTTGACGAGAAGGGGGAAAGAAGGGCGGGTTCCTTCAACGAAATCATCTTCTTCCACATATTTTCCTTCCTGTGCAAATCGCTTTTTCTGATAAATGCCTTTGTAATCCGTTAATTCTCTTAACCCTTGCATCACTTCTTCCTTAAAGGCATAGGCTCCTTTTGAATACCATTGAACGAGGTAGTATCCATCAAAGTAGTCAATGGTGATGCCTCCAAATCCGTCTCCTTCACCATTAAACACTCGAAATGCTGTCGTATCTTCACTATAAAAGAAGTGAAGACGTTGATTTATGGCAGCTTGAAGCTTTTTTAAGATAAAGTCTTTATCAATTGCTTCTTGTTCCTTCCAACTCAGAAGCCATCCGATTCCTTTGTTCTGTATTCCCGAGTAGCCTTTGGCGATAAAGCCATTGTTATTGTCTACAAGTTTGAGAATATCTCCTTCTTGAATATTCTCAATCGATGATATTACATTTTCTTTATTGAGAAGGGGAAATCCTTTTTGGAAATGTTGTATGTATTTTGGGTTTGCTTTAATGATTCTTTCTTTTGTCATTCTACTCATCCTAACCTTGAGGTTTAGTCTTGTGTAGTATAGAACGTAAAGAAAGTTTACGCAACTGCACATTAAAAAACTTCCCTATTCAGATATAAAACTATCTGAAAAGGGAAGCAGGTCATTTACCCCATAAGTGATCTCCTACAAGCCGGTCTACTTTTATCGTTTCATGTAAGCCGCTATGAGAAATGGATGGATCATACACGATCCTGGATTGATATTGGTTTTTTTTAAATAATGATTGACTACCTATAGCACTTTGAACATTCACCACATCATCACCCGATCCTGCTATGGATAATACGTTAATATCGGAAGGGATTAAATGGCGATTCAAAAACAATTTCTTCAATGCACGAGATTCAGGTTTTAAGTCTATAACAGCTGCACCTGTATTGATTTGATCATAGGATTCCTTCGTAACCCCAAGGAAAGGGGTAGCAATCGTAATAAATTTATGGGTATGCGGGACAAACGAGCTATCCCTGGTATTTAGAATATATTTTGTTGACGCAAGGCCACCCATGGAGTGTCCCACAATATTTACATTTGAAACATCAAACTGATGATGTAAGAGCTTCATGGCATTTTCTAACCAAATCGCCTGTTTCTCCAATGATGCCCGATTATCTTCAAAAATGACTTGAACAAGTGGAGGTGAAGTGGGATTGGTGGAAAGAGATCCTTTATAAACAACGCTGCCATTCTCAGACACATAAATCTCCAACGTTTTTTGACCCCAGCCATGCTGGTTTTCAAATCGTTCCAGCATCGTTCTGAAAGAATTATATGTACCTTTGTACCCGTGCACAAAGACAGTGGGATATTTTTCTTCAACGGTTAAGGGTTTTTCACTGGATTGTACATTTGTAGTGCGAAATATTATATATAAAGTGAAGAAAGAGATAATGATGCCACTCCATAAAAACGAATGTTTGTGATTGATCGACAAGGAAATCGCTCCTTTAAAAAAGGTATACTTCTATTGTAAAGTATTCGTGAAGTATTGAATATGTTAAAAAAGAAATTTGTTTGTCATATTACATGTAACTTTTACCAATTACCGGGCAAAAATTTATATTATTAACCCTTTTTTCAAAAGCGTGATAGAGAGAAAAACAACTTGTTAACGAAAACCTCAATAAAAAAAGGCTTAAATAAATTATTTAAGCCTCAGACCGTAGACAAACCCCACCTTTGCATTTAAGCGAAGATGGGGTTTTCTGTTATTTTAAAAGATTTTTCTTTTTTTTAGGCTGGACATGGTCCTCGCCATGTCCAGTTTGCCAATTTCTTAAGATTCATGGCAGCAAACGTAAGCATCGCCTGCATTGAAACTTTTTTAAGACCCCTTAAGGTCGTCCAACGCATGCCATGCTTTTCTTTTGCGTCCGCAAAGACTCGTTCGATCGTTTCTTTGCGTTTCGCATATAGAGTTTTATTAAGTTCTGT
>NZ_VTUY01000025.1 GCF_008364765.1 Bacillus sp. CH30_1T
CAAGAGATTAAGAGCGTTTTATGATAAGAAGCGTGAGGAAGGCAAACTTTATAAAGTCGCCGTCATTGCTTGCGTAAATAAGCTCTTACATTGGATCTATGCCATATTAAAAAACAGAACCACTTTCCAAGATATAGCCTAATTAAGATTTCCAGCTAAATAAGACAAAACCTTCCAAATATATGTCAGTGGAAGGTTATTTGGCATGCGTGTTTTCAGTATAACATGAGTTATTTTAAGTTTTTATTGAAAAATGTTGACAAACTATTAGCTGGTTTAATGGAATACCGCCTTATTGAGCGACAAGTAAAAATATAATACTTCCAATAATTATAAGTAGTATTAAAATTCCTGTGCCTTTCCAGCCTAAGCTGCCCACTAAATCAGCCAGATTACTGTGATTATTCATATCACCCATTGGGTTCTTTTTGAATTCTTCCTGCCTTAATTTCTCTCTTTTATGTTCGGGATTTTCCTTGTTATTCTCCACTTTAATCCCCCTTAATTAAGAAGTCACTATTCAACAATCCTGCCCTTTAATTGAAGTAGGGCAATAGCTAGATCGATATGCTGATCTTCAGTTATTGCCCCCTATAACGGGATAGCACTAATTTTCAATTATCCTAATGTCACTAATTGGATAAAAAACAACATTTGTAGTCCCTACAACCTCATCTATGGGGATTGCTCCTATTTGTCTGCTATCTGTACTATTTCTTCTGTTATCCCCCATAACGAATAAATGACCTTCTGGAACAGTAGCTTGTCCGACAGCAGTACCCTCTAATTTAAAGGGTCTCGTTAGGTCACCATTAATATTTTTCTTTTCCTTATCTAAGTATGGTTCTTTATACGCTTTTCCATTTACATATAAAGTATCTTTTTTATATTCAATTTTATCCCCAGGTAAACCAATAACACGCTTAATATAGTCTTGTTTCTCATTTGCGTGAAAGACAACAATATCAAATCTTTCAGGTTCTCCTAATTTTGATACAATCATTCTTTCGTGATCTTGTAGGGTAGTATTCATCGAAGCCCCATCAACTACAATAGGAGTAAATAAGAATGCACGAACCGTAAACACAATAACTGCAGCTATAACCATAGCTTTCATCCATTCTAGCGTCTCATTTTTCTTTTTAACCATTTTTTTCATCCTCTCACTATAAAAAGTCAAGTTCATACTTTTTTCGTTTTTCCGTTAAACGCTCTCCGTTAATTGAACATAGGTATTATTTTATCAATCAACCAATACAACAGAAAGAGTATTAATTTGAGCTGGGTTCGATTCTTTAATGATACCTTCAAATCCTACTTTTACCTTGTCTCCAACTTGGAAAGTCTCAGCATTATTCACAGAAAGGTCAATAAACACATCACTTTCAGGATTACCCTCATACACTTTAGCAGAAACAAGTGCACGGTTATCATTAATTTCTTTGATTGTTCCTGTAAAACTTGAACTTTCCGTTTTGATTTCATTTTCTTCACTGCTAGCTATTGAATTAGAACATCCAATAATGGGTAATAAAACAATTATTGCTAGTGCCTTAAATATTCTTGTCATATCACATTATTCCTCCATTCATATGCCATTAAATGAGAGGTTTTATAAAAGAGGGGATAATCTGGGATATTCAATTATCCTGCCCAAATAACAGATTAAGTACATAATCACCTATTTTCTTAGTAGTTCCTGGTGAATCTCGTTTAAAAGATATAGTACTCTCACAAGACATCCCAGAATAATTCCAAAAGCAAGAACCAAACCAATTTCATCCAATGGAATTAAAAGATATCCTAGTAAACTTGCTGCAATGATTAAAAACAATAAAAACAAAAATATTACCTCCAACAACACCATAATTATTAAAATATTTCATACTTCCCATTATGAAATAAAGTATAGATGGAATTTAGCTGCCTAATTTTCAACTAATGCACCCGTTAGCTTTAGAAAAGAAAAGTTACTTTAAATGTTTCGTACAGTTATACAAAATACAATCCCATTTATCTTCTGTATTGTTTAAAATAGTAATAGATGTATTATTGATATATGTCTTTTGGAATTTCTGTGGAAGTAATTGCTGTAATGTTAATCCGATTAAAGCACCGTGGCTGACTACCAATATTCGTTTCCCTTTATATGTACAAACTATATCCTCTAAAAAATCTCTTCCTCTGATAGATACGTCTTCAAACTTTTCCATTCCAAGTTCTAAATTTCGCCACTTACCTCCCCATAGTTTGACCCTTTCTTCCTCTGTTGTTCCTTCAATTTCCCCACAATTTATTTCTCGAACCCTTTCATCAATATGACTAATGGGTAAATCTATTTTACTTCCAATAATTTTTGCTGTTTCAATCGCCCTCGATAAGTCACTTGTAATAATCATATCCCATTTTTCTTCTTGAGATAGTCTATCTCCAATATCAGATGCTTGCTTTCTGCCAATCTCATTTAAAGGAATATCAGATACTCCTTGTGCTTTTCCTAAAGAATTCCATTCAGTAATTCCGTGTCTAATTAGTCCTATTGTAGTCATTCTCCCACCCTATATATATCTATATTCAATTTAGGTTGTTCCACTAACCCCTTTAACTTAATACCAATTATTTCAAAAACATTTAATCCTTACAATGATTTTATTCCGCAAAAAAAGCGCGATGTTAAATAATCGCGCCCGATAGCTGAAAATTATAAGTCAGTTATTTGACTCTGCTCGTCATTAAAAAATTCTTTAACTGTTTAACGGTTTTTACAATATACGTAGGTTTCGATTGACTTATTTCTTCAAATGAACCATATCCATAAGTTACTCCAATAGAGTCAATACCAGTATTTTTTGCTCCAATAATATCATGCTTACGGTCACCAATCATAATAAAGTCATGTTGCTGATTATCTTTGTACTTATCTAATATGTATTGAATAATGTCAGTTTTTGATGTTCTTGTTCCATCAAGATTACTTCCAACAATAAGATCAAAATATTGATCAATATTAAAATATTTCAGTATTTGTTCAGAAAATACTGTAGGCTTAGAAGTTGCAACAACTAAAGTATATTGTTGTTCTTTTAATGATTTTAGTAGTAAAGGAATATTTGAATATAACTCATTCTCAAACATCCCCGTTTTCTTAAACCTGTCTCGATAAAAATCAATTGCTCTATGTGTATGTTCCTCATCAAAATTGTAATATTCCGCAAATGAAACTTGTAATGGTGGACCAATGAAACATTTAAGTTTATCAAGATCAGTCTCAACAATACCCATTTTCTGTAATGCAAATTGAACCGATTTAGTAATACCTTCTTTTGGGTCTGAGAGTGTTCCATCCAGATCAAATAAAATTATCTTATATTTGTCCATATTTTAATCTCTCCCTAATTGTAACTAATTTTAACCTAATTTTATCATAATAATTTCAAAAAAATTGAAACTCTTCTTCAACTAACTGGCCCGATACAAGAAGAAAGAGCCTCATACCCACTAAGGGATAAAGCTCTAAAATGTTAAAAATATTTACAATAGAAGTCCTGACGTAGCTTCCCACTAAGTTGAGCATAGATTTTAGTCGTCTCACTTTTCTCATGTCCCAAAAGGCTTTGGATCACTTCAAGGGGCGCACCATTATTAATTAGATGAGTGGCATAGCTATGTCTTAATTGATGAGGATGAATGCTCTTCTTTATACCGGCTCGTTTAGAAACCCGTTTTATAATGTATCGAATCATATCGATACTCATTCGGTGTTTGGGTTTTCTCTCTGTTATAAATAGGCAATCCTCTTGGTCGTCCCGTTCATCCAAGTACCGTTTCAACCAAAGGGAGCAGCGAGTATTAAAATATACTTCCCTCTCTTTGTCACCTTTTCCATGAACAATAACAGAGTTGGCTGAGAAGTTGATGTCTTCCCGGTTAAGCTTTACTATTTCCCCTATCCGACAACCTGTTGAATAAAAGAATTCAAACAAGGCATTTTCCAAAGAGCTCTCGCAAGCTTCTCTTAAGTGTTCGATTTCAAGATCCGTGAGGAACTTTGGGATTCTTTTTCCTATTTTCGGTTCCTTTAACTTAGCAGCGGGATTGTACGGAAGATGTCCTTCATCATGTATCCACTTAAAAAGGGATCGAATGCATCGGACTCGGTGCCCCAGGCTCGCCGGTTTTAAATGGTCTCCTGAATGGATCAGATAACTCTTCAATTCATCGGTTGTGAAGTCCTTTATGCTGATATCACCAAAGTGTTTTAACAGAAGAGTATATTGAAAACAATAAGCTTTCAACGTTAGTGGAGAATACCCTTCAATCTTCTTATCTAACTGATACTTTTCCCAGGCTTCGGACAGTCTCATCACGTTATCATCTCCTATAAGGCTGCCAACCAAGTAAACTTTGGTTCTAGTATGCCCATTCGGAAGATGATTTATTCTAAGCTATTAAAAAAGTGTTCTGCTTTTACAAGCACACCTAAATGACCATCAATCTTATATTAGCGCCCCAGCTAACGTAATAGACCATGCATTGATTATTTATTTGAGTACTTGGCTGTTTCGATTTCCTCACATAACTCAGGAAAATGTTTCTTAAAAGATTTTACTATCTTAGTGGTTTTGCTAAATGTATATTTCCTTATTTCATCATAAGGAATCCATATATTTCTACTTTGAATTTGATCATATAGAGATGATATAATAGCATCACGGTGATTAGGAGGGAGTTTCCTAGTTGTATGTCTTTCTATCATTTTTTCGTGGTAAAGCTTATAAAGTTCCGTTGCAATCCAATCCTTTTGACTATTTTTCAATTGTGAAAATCGTTTGTTTGTTTGAAGTAGTTTTCCATTTACCTTTATATGATTTTTCATTAAGAACAGTCCTTTAATCTTACTCGACTTAACATCTATAATTGTACCATATTCTTATTGCTTCATCCTTTATAGAAGAACATGCGTCTTCACTTATTATAGAAAAGCCCCCATAGTTGAACAATCTACAATTGCTTCAGAGCTTCACATACTGACCAACTTTGATGTTCATGAAATAAGTTATTTATAGCTTGGGATGGTTCAATCCATTTTAAGTAGTGGTCTTCCTCTATAGGCTTACTTACTTTCTTACCAATTTCGCAAATATAAAAATGGCCCTCACTTAGATAATACTTAAATTCATTTGTAGAATAGAAATATCTATTAGCACAACCTATAAAATCAAGAATTTTAATCTCCATTCCCATTTCTTCTAACGCTTCTCTCTTGAGACATTCCTCGTGTGTCTCATTACCTTCTATTCCACCACCTGGAAGAAAATACTTTCCATCACATGTTTGAATAACAGCTACTTTATTGTCCTGGCTGTTGAACATTACACTATAAACAGCTGGTCTTAATATGTACTCTATGCCTACTTCTTTTTTTCCAAATGTAATAACAGTCATATTCAAATCACACCTTTTTCTTCAATTCACCTTAAACCTACTGCCCTGCCCTTTCTTGAACAAAATTGGGGCGGCTGCTTATTCAGCAAACGCCCCCGTAGGTGGAAGAGGATTTATATTATCTTCCTAATGTCTTCCCATCCGTATACAAATTCCCTTAATCTTCTTCCTGATATCTCTGTCTCAATAGTGTCAATTTTTTTAGCCCCAAGAGCCTCATAAAATAATCTAGAATTATTATCTTTTAGCACAATAACTGTCATCGCAAAAATTTCTTGCTCTAAAAATTCATCTATTATAGGGGTTAATAGCAATTTCCCTAGACCACTTCTTTGGTATTCTTTTAATATATATATGGCATATAACTCACCACGAAATGATGAGTATTTATTATCTCGTTGGGGACCACAACTTGAAAAACCTACAATTTCACCTGCACTATTTTCAGCTGCAAAAACAACCCCTCCATTTGAAATAATATCTTTCCATTTTAGTTCTCGACTTTCGTAGCTCATCCTTATTAAGTAGTCATCTGGCACAATGTCTTTATAAGTGGTTTTCCAACTATCTACTTGAACTTTTGCTATGCCTCTTGCGTCATTTATATCTGCTCTTTTAATATTCATATTTCACCTCAATTGAAATTCGCCTTTTCGGTTTTCTAGTAAAGATCCCCTTTATGGGAGGCTGCTGCTTGTTCAGCAAACGCCCCCTTTCGTATTATTAGGTTAACCAGAATGTTAGATTTTTCTGGTTGACCATTTTTTATATGGTCTTATTATAACAGTAGCCAGGGTAGAACGTCCGCCCCCGTGGGACTTAGATCCCGTCAGTTAAACCGTTCACCCCCTACTGGTAGAAACATGTTTGAGGCTGGTTGGGACAAAGATCTCGTATAACAAGCGAAGCTATGATACTACTAAGAGGATTAGGGGTTACTGGCAAGTTGAATATAAGGAGGAGATTGAGAATGAATCCAGTC
>NZ_VTUY01000026.1 GCF_008364765.1 Bacillus sp. CH30_1T
CATGCGAGGAAATGAGTTATCCGGTATTAGCCCCGGTTTCCCGGAGTTATCCCAGTCTTACAGGCAGGTTACCCACGTGTTACTCACCCGTCCGCCGCTGACTGATGGGAGCAAGCTCCCATCAGTCCGCTCGACTTGCATGTATTAGGCACGCCGCCAGCGTTCGTCCTGAGCCAGGATCAAACTCTCCGATAAAAGTTTGAATAGCTCTTTAAAAATAAATCTAGAATTAACGTTGACGTATTGTCTTGTTTTGTTCAGTTTTCAAGGTTCAATGTGCAATCGCTTCATTTAAGCGACTTTTTTATCTTACCAAGTTATAGAGTTGATGTCAACAACTTTTTAAGTTTTTTAAGTCGCCACTGACCGCTCGTTGTCGTCGTTCAGCAGCGACATTTACTAATATAACAAGGTTTCATATTGAAGTCAACGAATAATTAATATTTCACTATAATTATTTTACTGCTCGATAATAGCGGTGATAAATCCCCTGTCCCTTTGTGTCTACATTTACAATTTCAACGAATCCTTTATCTGTCAGATATTCAATGAGCATGCTTAAATCCACTGAATAATGTTTTGCCTCTGAATGATTGAGAAGATCCTGGAACGTCCAATGTTCTTTCTGATTCAGGATGCTTAATAGATGTTCCGTTGATACCTTCGTTCTTGAGTGGATGAGAAACTCACTTGCCAGAAACAGCAGTTCAAGTCGTTTATCAATCTCTTCGTCACTTGTTACGAGTTCTTCATACAACTTGTAGATTTCAGGCTCTATTTGTTTTACCTGGTTCCATACGGTTACCTCCGGATGAAATCCGTTTTCGATGACCGCAAGTCTGGCCAGATGGTGTAAGGAATGGACGATGTGGTTATAGGCATCTAAATAATGCTTACTTTCAAAGAATTCTTTACCGTCCATGTAACGACGAATCAACTTGGCAAATTCCATCCCCATCTTTATCTTTCTGCCATAAAAAGGGAAATCTCTTAACTCTGTTTTAAGGTTATGAATATATTCGTTGCGATCGAACAGTATCTTACCATTAAACAGCCAATCGATCACTTTGCGGTTGGAGCCGAGTAATATCCACTCATTCAACTTTGCTTCCGTTACGATATGTAAGGCTGCCTTCTGTTCTTTATAAGAATAGTGTTTAATGAATATTGGCTCTTCAGCTTCTTTCACCACTAGAAAAAGGACAATATCAAAAGTATCCGTCAACGGACTGGATTTCTTGTTTTGTTCTATTAAAAGTGCTCCTAAAGTATTGGGGTGACTTGTACGCTCTTGGTATAACGGTCGTAAAATGTCTTCCATTTCATACTCCTCCATCACTCATTGGTTGGTTACTATTTCGACATTCAAAGGCGATTTCCTTCTCTGGATATAGTCATTTTTCGACAAAACAGTTTCGTATCCCTCTTCTTACAACAATTATGGTATAGTATTTTTTTAGGAGGGACAAACAAATGGCTAAGTATTCGAGTAAAATTAATAAAATCCGTACGTTTGCCTTAAGTTTGGTTTTCATCGGATTTATCATTATGTACGTAGGTATATATTTTAGAGAACATCCATGGGTTATGACAACATTCATGCTACTGGGTTTTCTGGCAATCATCGGAAGCACGGTTGTCTATTTCTGGATCGGGATGCTATCCACTAAGGCTGTTCAAGTCACATGTCCTAATTGCGGGAAGGTCACAAAAGTCCTTGGACGAGTAGATATGTGTATGTATTGTAATGAACCATTAACTCTTGATCCGAACTTGGAAGGCGAAGAGTTTGATGAGGACTATAATAAAAAGAAAAGATAACCCGAATGAGAAAAGACCTTCTACTGAAGGTCTTTTCAGCTTGTAGACAAAGTCTAAAAATTAGACCAAGTCTACAAGCTTTTTTTGTATAATGGAATGGAATCGATATTTTTGTGGGGGATATAAAATGTTATCAAAACACGTTGAGGATGGAAGAAATCAAATTGAAATGGTTGCGTTGGACCAACTTGTTCCAGAGGATCATCTGGTTAGGAAGGTTGAACAAGCGATTGACTTTGAATTTATTTATGACCTGGTAAAAGATAAGTATTGTTTAGATAATGGTCGACCGAGTATTGATCCCGTCGTTCT
>NZ_VTUY01000027.1 GCF_008364765.1 Bacillus sp. CH30_1T
GTTGGGCTGTTCGCCCATTAAAGCGGTACGCGAGCTGGGTTCAGAACGTCGTGAGACAGTTCGGTCCCTATCCGTCGTGGGCGCAGGAAATTTGAGAGGAGCTGTCCTTAGTACGAGAGGACCGGGATGGACGCACCGCTGGTGTACCAGTTGTCTTGCCAAAGGCATCGCTGGGTAGCTATGTGCGGAAGGGATAAGTGCTGAAAGCATCTAAGCATGAAGCCCCCCTCGAGATGAGATTTCCCATCACGTAAGTGAGTAAGATCCCTAGAAGATGACTAGGTAGATAGGTCAGAGATGGAAGCATGGCGACATGTGGAGTTGACTGATACTAATCGATCGAGGACTTAACCACAAAGAGTCATTTTTAAATGAACAATAATTGGTCGGTATTCGGCTTTCTTGACATCAATTCTTTATCTAGTTTTGAAGGAACAACCCTTCAATTGAATATTCGTCTGGTGACAATGGCGAAGAGGTCACACCCGTTCCCATGCCGAACACGGAAGTTAAGCTCTTCAGCGCCGATGGTAGTTGGGGGATCTCCCCCTGTGAGAGTAGGACGTCGCCAGGCAAATAGAAAAAGAGTAGCTCATTGGAGTTACTCTTTTTTGTGTTTACTTGGAAATGGATTCTTGGTTCGAAGAACAAATTGGTTATAAGATAGAGAGGGCGGCTTTTTTGCGTTGTTATTTGTTGGAGAAATGTTATTGAAGGTTGATCGTACAATTAAAATCAGAAATGAAGACAGATTACGATTAAAATACGGACAATGTTTTTGGATGCATTTGGAAAAATACGCAATTCTTAAACAAAATGACGCAATTCCGATCTATTTTGACGCAATTATTTTTATGGAACCTATAATGCTCTGACAATTGGAGCCACAATCTATATTGTAGTCCTGATTATTACGAATCGCACATTGAATAGGGCTAAATCGTTCTATTTTGAATGATAAAAACACGCACCGATTCTACTATAAACGATCAATCTATTAGAAAGTTAAAATAAATATCAAAATAAATCTAAAATTAGCTTTTGCCTAAGAGTGTCGCAATTGATTTCGGCCACCTTCAGGTCTGGAACTCTCCCTACCTCTCAATATATTTAGTCATCCTGCAGGAACTCAGCGTCATATTTCCATTCAGAATACCTCATCTAAACGCGGAGATACTCAGGTAACCTGAAATCATAGTCAAGCAGATATGTTTAAGCTTCTTTTCTATGTGTATATATAGTGTAGGTATTCTAAACTGAACACTCAGACATCTATAAATTATTAAAAAGGTATTGTAATTAAGTAGATGTTTGTGATATTATTGCTCTTCCGCCTTTTATAAGGGAAGTTAGGGAAGTTAATTAATATGTCTTTTAGACTAGTTTAAGTGTTTAATAACTTAGTAGATATAAAAGCAAAAAAACATTTAAAAAGAAGTTGACTTCTGCGAAATTAACTGGTAAAGTATTATTTGTTGCCGCAAACGGACAACAAACAAAAAACACGATAAACTTGATCGAAACTATTTCAAAAAAAGTTATTGACATCAAATGAATGATCGTGTAACATAGTAAGGGTCGCTTCGAGAGAAGCACTTACACATTGAACCTTGAAAACTGAACAAAACAAGACAATACGTCAACGTTAATTCTAGATTTATTTTTAAAGAGCTATTCAAACTTTTATCGGAGAGTTTGATCCTGGCTCAGGACGAACGCTGGCGGCGTGCCTAATACATGCAAGTCGAGCGGATTGATGGGAGCTTGCTCCCATCAATCAGCGGCGGACGGGTGAGTAACACGTGGGTAACCTGCCTGTAAGACTGGGATAACTCCGGGAAACCGGGGCTAATACCGGATAACTCAT
>NZ_VTUY01000028.1 GCF_008364765.1 Bacillus sp. CH30_1T
ATGAGTTATCCGGTATTAGCCCCGGTTTCCCGGAGTTATCCCAGTCTTACAGGCAGGTTACCCACGTGTTACTCACCCGTCCGCCGCTGATTGATGGGAGCAAGCTCCCATCAATCCGCTCGACTTGCATGTATTAGGCACGCCGCCAGCGTTCGTCCTGAGCCAGGATCAAACTCTCCGATAAAAGTTTGAATAGCTCTTTAAAAATAAATCTAGAATTAACGTTGACGTATTGTCTTGTTTTGTTCAGTTTTCAAGGTTCAATGTGTAAGTGCTTCTGTTTGAAGCGACTAGATAATCATATCATTTTCACCCAAACAGTGTCAATGATTTTTTTGAAAATATTATTGGTGGAGCCTAGCGGGATCGAACCGCTGACCTCCTGCGTGCAAAGCAGGCGCTCTCCCAGCTGAGCTAAGGCCCCATAAAAAGTGGTCGGGAAGACAGGATTCGAACCTGCGACCCCTTGGTCCCAAACCAAGTGCTCTACCAAGCTGAGCTACTTCCCGATCTATATGGCGCGCCCGAGAGGAGTCGAACCCCTAACCTTTTGATCCGTAGTCAAACGCTCTATCCAATTGAGCTACGGGCGCTAAATGATTCTATAATGACAGTTATTTGCTGTCGCATGTTATGGAAGATTATTTTGCTCACGCGAATCAATGAAGATTATTTTGCTGCCGCAAAAAATCTTGGTGCCGAGGACCGGAATCGAACCGGTACGGTAGTCACCTACCGCAGGATTTTAAGTCCTGTGCGTCTGCCAGTTCCGCCACCCCGGCAAAATTTTCTGGAGCGGAAGACGGGATTCGAACCCGCGACCCCCACCTTGGCAAGGTGGTGTTCTACCACTGAACTACTTCCGCCAAATATAATGGTGCGGGTGAAGGGACTTGAACCCCCACGCCTTGCGGCGCCAGATCCTAAGTCTGGTGCGTCTGCCAATTCCGCCACACCCGCATGGTGTTTTGCTGTCACAAAAACGATAAAATATATTGATTATGCAAAAATCAATGGTGAGCCATGAAGGACTCGAACCTTCGACCCTCTGATTAAAAGTCAGATGCTCTACCAACTGAGCTAATGGCTCTCAATAAAATGAGACAAAATAAAAAAACCAATGGTGCCGGCAAGAGGACTTGAACCCCCAACCTACTGATTACAAGTCAGTTGCTCTACCAGTTGAGCTACACCGGCATATTCACTTTCATATGAAGTCTTAATGGAAAGTTACTTCACAGAAGCAGTTCAAGGAAAGATATTTTGCTGGCGCAAATATCATTGGTGGAGGATGACGGGATCGAACCGCCGACCCTCTGCTTGTAAGGCAGATGCTCTCCCAGCTGAGCTAATCCTCCGTAATATATATATCGCCTGGCGACGTCCTACTCTCACAGGGGGAGATCCCCCAACTACCATCGGCGCTGAAGAGCTTAACTTCCGTGTTCGGCATGGGAACGGGTGTGACCTCTTCGCCATTGTCACCAGACGAATATTTAATTGAAGGATTGTTCCTTCAAAACTAGATAAAGAATTGATGTCAAGAAAGCCGAATACCGACCAATTATTGTTCATTTAAAAATGACTCTTTGTGGTTAAGTCCTCGATCGATTAGTATCAGTCAACTCCACATGTCGCCATGCTTCCATCTCTGACCTATCTACCTAGTCATCTTCTAGGGATCTTACTCACATACGTGATGGGAAATCTCATCTCGAGGGGGGCTTCATGCTTAGATGCTTTCAGCACTTATCCCTTCCGCACATAGCTACCCAGCGATGCCTTTGGCAAGACAACTGGTACACCAGCGGTGCGTCCATCCCGGTCCTCTCGTACTAAGGACAGC
>NZ_VTUY01000003.1 GCF_008364765.1 Bacillus sp. CH30_1T
CCTAAGCTGCCTTGACTCTAAATTCTACCGGAGTCTGGCAGTTTAATTTTGTAAAAGGACGACAATAATTATAATAATACATGTACGATTCTATTTTCTTTCGTACTGTATGGTTGGTTAGTTTCCCTCGATCCAGAGGGCTGAATTCTTCTGACTTTAAAGAGGAGTGGAAGGATTCGATGACGGCATTATCAAAGCAGTTTCCTCGTCGGGACATGCTTGTGATAATGCCTCTTTTTTTTGCGTCTTCCTGAAAATCATACGATGTATATTGAGACCCTTGATCACTGTGAAGGATGCATCCAGATACATCACGACCTTCACACGCTCTCTTTAACGTATCTAGCACTAGAGCTTTATCTTGTTTATCACTAATGGTGTAAGCAAGAATTTCGTTATTAAACAAGTCCATAATCGTTGATAAATATAACATTTTCTCACCATAAGGAAGATAGGTAATATCTGTAACCCATTTTTCACTTGGCTTAGATGCATGGAATTCTCTGTTTAAGTAATTCGGCACCACGATTTTACTTTCCCCAGCTATATAGTTTTGTCTTTTCGGTTTAACACGGCACTGAATATTAAATTTCTGCATAATTCGTTGTACAGTGTTCCGATTGACTTTGAGTTTGTGCTCTTTACGCAAGAGATCACGAACCATCCGGTGCCCGATGNTTAAACAAGTCCATAATCGTTGATAAATATAACATTTTCTCACCATAAGGAAGATAGGTAATATCTGTAACCCATTTTTCACTTGGCTTAGATGCATGGAATTCTCTGTTTAAGTAATTCGGCACCACGATTTTACTTTCCCCAGCTATATAGTTTTGTCTTTTCGGTTTAACACGGCACTGAATATTAAATTTCTGCATAATTCGTTGTACAGTGTTCCGATTGACTTTGAGTTTGTGCTCTTTACGCAAGAGATCACGAACCATCCGGTGCCCGATGCGAAATTTCAAATCCCCGCAAATATCAATGATTTTCTTCTCCAATTCTGATGGGCCCCATGACTTTCCCCGCCAACGATAATAAGTAGCCTTTGCCACTCCAAAGCATTCACAAAGGGCAATAACGGTATATTTATGTTTAAACATCTCTACGGTCTGTACGAATACTTCTGGGACCACTTCCTTTCGATTTCCCTGTACTTTCCCAACAATTCCTCACGCATTTCATAATAAGCAACTTTCTTTCGTAACTGGGCTAGTTCACTTTCATCATTAGGACCTTTCCCATAAGAATATTGTTTACCAAGAGGTTGAGCAAAACGATGAGCCTCACCATTCTTGAACCATTTCACCCAGGTCTTAATCTGAGATCGATTCTTAATCCCGAACATCTCCATTAGCTCTTGATTTGAATGTTTACCTTCTAATTTTAAACGGACAACTTCTTTCTTAACTTCTTCTGGATAGGACATTTTATTACCCATAGAAAAAACACCTCCAAATGTAAATGAATTATTTACTACTTGAAGGTGTTTTATTCAGTCTCATATTATTAGGTCTCTCTACATTGGCTTCTGGTTTTTTATTATGCATTCGTACTTGATGTTAGGTATTTAAAAACCCGTGATGGTATCCCAAAACCCAACTAAATCTTTCCGATCATCAATCCTTCATGTTTCGACAAAATCCTTATAGTGANAAGAATATTGTTTACCAAGAGGTTGAGCAAAACGATGAGCCTCACCATTCTTGAACCATTTCACCCAGGTCTTAATCTGAGATCGATTCTTAATCCCGAACATCTCCATTAGCTCTTGATTTGAATGTTTACCTTCTAATTTTAAACGGACAACTTCTTTCTTAACTTCTTCTGGATAGGACATTTTATTACCCATAGAAAAAACACCTCCAAATGTAAATGAATTATTTACTACTTGAAGGTGTTTTATTCAGTCTCATATTATTAGGTCTCTCTACAATTCCTCTTCGGGCTTTTTCTTATTCCATCTCAGAGAGCTCGACTTGAAAATGTATTGTGACTAACCGGATAAACTCCCTCGTAGTTTTGGGCAAATAGAAGTCTTTTTTCCACACGATACCGTAGCTTGCTTTGTTCATGTTCTCGATTTCCAACAGTTGAACATCTTTATACTTAAATACCTGCAGAGCACTATGGGGGACGATAGAGGAAGCGAATCCTTGTTCCACAAGATTGGCCAGGAGGACAGTATCCGAGCATTCCGCCTTTACATTTGGCGTTAACCCGATTGAAATAAATGACTGAACAATCATTTCGTACAATCCTAAACTTTGCGTACTTGGAAGGATTAATGGGTGGTGAACAATATCCTCTAATCTAATCGTGTCATGGCTCGAAGTCGGAACACTCGTAATGTAATAAAAGGGCTCATTTTGGAGGACCACCTTCACCATATTGTCTGCAGAAAATGGCAGTCGAATCAGAGCAGCATCAATCTCCCGTAATTCTAAAAGATGAATGAGCTGAGAAGATTCGTTTTGATGGATATTATAGGTGATGTTCGGGAAGTTCTTTTCATACTCTGTTAAAATATGTGGTAAATCAATGTCAGATAGTGTATTTACACCGATCCTCAGTTTGCCTTTTTCCCCGGAACCAATTTCTTTGACTTCAGCTTCTGCAGCCTCCAGCAGCTTGATTGTCTGATAAGCATGCTGATAAAGGGCTCTACCAGCCTCTGTAATCAACAATTTCCTCCCCCTCCGGTCAAACAAGCTCACACCAAGGTCCTCTTCCATCGTGCGCAGTTGCTGACTTAGGGGAGGCTGAGACATATGTAGTCGCTTTGCTGCAGCCAGTATTGTTTTTTCTTCCACAATCGCCATGAAGTAGCGCAGTTGTTTAATGTCCAGCATGGTAACGACCTCTCTTATACAATAAATATATAATAATATAATTTAATATATATTATACATATATATTTGGCCGTGATACCCTAAAAGTTGTTAGGGGGAGTGAAAATGAAGAAGATGCTCATTGCAATCTTTATCAGTACTCTAGCGGGATGTTCGCCTAATGCTCAAGAGGAGGAAAAAGAAGTGATTTTCACCTATATAAAAGAAGGATATATTGAAGAGGTTGAAACGTTAATTGATGAAGGTGCCGATATTAATCAACAGGATGCCCTCGGTAGAACTCCAGTAATGCTTGCGACGTATCAAAATAATCCGGATATGGTTCGTTTGCTTATTGATAGGGGAGCTAATATTCATGTTAAGGATGAATTAAAAAACAATCCCTTCCTGTATGCTGGTGCAGAAGGAATGAATGACATTCTGCTTCTCACGATCGAAGCAGGAGCAGATCCTGCTTTAGTAAATCGATATGGCGGAACTGCGCTAATTCCAGCTGCGGAAAAAGGCCACGGTGAGACGGTCAAACTTCTACTGGAAAAAACAAATGTCGATATCAATCATGTAAATGACCTTGGCTGGACAGCCTTGATGGAAGCCATTGTATTGAGTGATGGAGGAAAGGTGCATCAAGAGATTATTGCTACATTAATCGAGTATGGTGCCGATGTAACGATACCTGATCAGGAAGGAAAATCACCAATTGAGCATGCCAAGGAAAGAGGATTTGATGAAATTGAGGAGATGCTGCTTACAGCCGGAGCGGTCAAAGTATCATGAAATGCAAAGGGCAGTCCGTAAGAATAACTATGCAAAGCTTCCAATGGCTCATGTTTTTGATTGGCACGTCGATTGCTCTTCCGATTGTAATTGGTAGTGTGTTTGGATTAAGTGAGATCGAGATATCAGGGTTAATGCAAAGAACGCTTTTCCTGGTGGCTCTCGGCTCCATTCTTCAGATAGTAATTGGACATTCCCTTCCGATTATTGAAGGACCAGCTGGATCCTGGGTAAGTGTCTTTGTTATTTTGGCGGGCTTTTCTAAGCAAATTGGTCTTTCTGTTGAAGAATCACTATCCCTTGGCATGGGATCACTTGCTTTAGCAGGATGTATTCTGCTCCTAATGGGATTAGTGAAAAACAAATCATTTTACCAAAGAGTATTTCCACCTTTAGTTTCAGGTGTTTTTTTGTTTCTTCTAGCGATTCAGCTTAGTGGCATCTTTTTTAAGGGGATGATCGTTCAAGAAGAAGGGAACGTTGATTGGAAACTGACGATGCTGGCCATTTTCGTTTTTATCTTTATTGTAATTCTGTCAATTAAAGCAAGAGGATGGGGAAAGCAGTTTTCACTTTTGATCGGCATCATTGTTGGCTGGGGTGTGTTCGCCATGTCCGGTGGGGCTTCCAACCCTATTGGACAGAGGGATCTTAATGGTGTAGCTTTACCAGAACTATTTTCATGGGGACCACCTGCAATCAATGGTAATATCATCACTGCTACTATTCTGTTTTCTTTAACTCTGATTCTAAACAATATTGCAGCCATTGATTCGATGTATGAGGTATTTGATGGAAAGAAAATCAATAAGCAAGACAGTATAAGAAGAGGGTTTGTCGTCGGAGGAATCAATCATTGGTTATCGTCCGTTTTTTCTGCCCTTGCCATTGTGCCCTTGCCGGTTACATCAGGTTTCGTACAAACGACGAAACAAAGAAATGGTCTTCCATTTCTTATAGCAGCAGGCAGTTTATTACTCATATCCTTTATGCCACAAGTGGTGCATGTAGTGTCCACTTTGCCTGTAGCTGTCGCAAGTGCAGCGTTGCTTTCGACAATTGTGAATATGTTTATCATTTCTTTAAAAAAGATTACTTCTATTGAGTTGAACCAAAGGGAGTTATCAATCATTGGTATTTCACTTTTGGGCGGCACAAGTCTCTTCTTTCAATCTCCGGATCTTTTCGAAGATCTTCCGAGTTCGCTTCAAATTGTAATGAGTAATGGTTTGATCGTAGGGACAGTTGTGGTAATTGGTCTTAATTTAATATGGCGTAATAACTAAAAAAACTGGCCTTGGCCAGTTTTTTTAGTTTATGAATTAGTTGGAGCCGGGTTTATCATTATATCCAGCAGTGAAAATCGCTACTAAGAACGCTAAAGATACACCTATAATCATTATAGTACCCATGTTTGGTAACCTCCCAGTTTCACTTATTCCACAGTCTGTCTTTAGTATAGCCTATTTTTTATTTGATGTGAATGAAATCGGTTAATTTTTTGATGATCTGTGACAGGTTGACGAATTGATAATGAAACGATTTTATTCATAGTGAATACCGAACCTTTGTCTGCAATAAATATATCTTGTTAACATGTTCAGGTGAACAAGCGCATACAGTATATTAATCGTCTCTCATTAAGCGACAGGGGGAGGTCCTTATGGATATTTTAAAAAAAATCGAACATTACCGAGAAGAAGAAGAGAAACTGAAATGGGAAGGGACGTTTGCTCAGTATTTAGACCTGCTGAAAGAGAAGCCTTGGGTTGGGCAATCCGCTCATTCAAGAGTCTTTAATATGATTAAGGATGCCGGAGTTGAAGAGGTCGAAGGGAAAAGAAAGTATAAATTCTTCAGCAATCAATTATTTGGCTTAGAAGAGGCGCTGGAAAGACTCGTTGAAGAATACTTTCACCCTGCTGCGAAACGATTGGATGTAAGGAAGAGAATCTTATTACTGATGGGGCCAGTCAGTGGAGGGAAATCAACCCTTGTTTCCATGCTGAAACGCGGGCTGGAACAATATTCCCGGACAGAAAGAGGAGGCGTCTTTTCAATCAAAGGCTGCCCGATGCACGAAGATCCATTGCATCTGATTCCACAACATTTACGTGAAGATTTTTACAACGAATATGGCATTCGCATTGAAGGAAATCTCTCTCCGTTAAATACTATGCGTTTGGAGAAAGAATACCATGGCCGCATAGAAGACGTTCAGGTCGAAAGAGTCTTTTTCTCTGAAGATAAACGTGTAGGAATCGGTACGTTCAGTCCATCTGATCCAAAATCACAGGATATCGCCGATTTAACGGGAAGTATCGATTTTTCCACGATTGCCGAGTTTGGTTCTGAGTCAGATCCGAGAGCTTACCGATTTGATGGTGAGTTAAATAAAGCGAACCGTGGATTGATGGAATTCCAGGAAATGCTGAAGTGTGATGAAAAGTTCTTATGGCACTTATTATCTCTTACTCAGGAAGGAAACTTCAAGGCAGGGCGGTTTGCACTGATTTCGGCTGATGAGCTAATTGTGGCCCATACGAATGAAACTGAGTATCGATCCTTCATTGCAAATAAAAAGAATGAAGCCTTACACTCCCGTATTATCGTCATGCCGGTTCCTTATAACCTGAAGGTTACCCAGGAAGAGAAAATATATGAGAAAATGATTAACGAAAGTGATGTGTCGAATGTCCACGTGGCTCCTCATACGTTACGGGTAGCGGCGATGTTCACCATTTTGACCCGAATGAAGGAACCAAAGCGCGGTGATATTGATTTAATCAAGAAAATGCGCTTGTACGACGGCGAAAATGTCGAAGGTTTCAACTCTGCAGATGTGGATGAAATGAAGAAGGAATACCAGGATGAAGGAATGAGTGGAATCGATCCGCGGTATGTCATTAACCGAATCTCGTCTACGATCATTCGGAAAGAGATCCCGACCATTAACGCTTTAGACGTTCTTCGTGCATTGAAAGAAGGACTGGATCAACATCCATCAATTACGAATGAACTTCGTGATAAGTATTTGAACTTTATCTCCCTCGCCCGTAAGGAATATGATGATATTGCCAAGAAAGAAGTTCAAAAAGCTTTCGTGTATTCATATGAAGAGTCTGCGAAAACGCTTATGGATAACTATCTTGATAACGTTGAAGCTTACTGCAATAAGGCGAAGCTTCATGATCCATTAACCGGTGAAGAAATCAATCCGGATGAAAAGCTGATGCGTTCCATTGAAGAACAAATTGGCATTTCAGAAAATGCAAAGAAAGCATTCCGTGAAGAAATTCTTATCCGTATTTCTGCCTATGCCCGTAAAGGGAAGCGTTTCGACTACAATTCACATGATCGCTTGAGAGAAGCCATTCAGAAGAAGCTATTCGCTGACTTGAAGGACGTTGTGAAAATCACGACATCTTCGAAAACGCCAGACGAACAGCAGCTGAAGAAAGTCAACGAAGTGGTTGCCCGCCTCATCGATGAACATGGCTACAACTCAACATCCGCCAACGAATTACTACGCTATGTGGGCAGCCTGTTGAATCGATAAAAACAAAGAAATCGGAAGGTGCCAAACACACCTTCCGATTTTTCTATTTGGTTTATTTTTTCTCGTAAAGGGAAAAGTAGTAGCCAAGAGGTGAAAGTTATGAGCAAATACAAACATGAACTGGATAAAAACTATGAACCTGAAAATGGCTCCATGGCATCTGATATGGAAGAGATAGAGCAGCTGGGAAAGCAAATGGACAAGCTAAGAACGAATGAAGAGCTGAAAGAGGACAAAAAGCAGCCGGATCCTGTTCAATTTAAAGAGAAAGACAAGGAATAGTTGACGGAAAACTCTGAATATAATAGTCTATAGATAGAGAGCTGGGCCCATTATCTTAAATGAAAGTGGGTGAAGAGGATGTCTTCTAAACCTCATCGTCGAGAAGAAGCAGAACCTCTTAACGGAAGTATGGCCTCCAATATGGAGGAAGTCATCAAGCTAGGGAAGCAGATGGAAAAATTACGTTCCAGTGGCGAATTAAAGATACACAATCGAGTATCAGACCCGGCTCAATATGAAGAAGAAGCTTAATCAGGTGATTCTGCCTGGTTATTTTTTTTTGAGGAAATCGGTCATTCACGGACATCACATAACCTGTCAGAAAAATAGGCTCGTCCAACCATAAAAGAACGATTAATTGTCGAAATTATTTGTAAATTTATCAATACTTCTGCATAGGATAGAGTAATCCCCGTTTCACTTCATGGGATACATGCAGTTTAGACAGTCAACATAGTGTATGCAGGAGAATGAAAAAATGTGAAAAAACTTTAAGGAGGGGAATAATTTGAGTCAAATGGATAATCATCAGTTTGTCATTTCCAAGGAAGATTGGGCCCTCCACCGCAAAGGTCACGATGATCAACAAAGACATCAAGAGAAAGTACAGGATGCGATTCGAAACAACTTACCTGATTTGATTACGGAAGAAAACATTGTCATGTCAAATGGTCGAGACGTCGTCAAGATCCCGATTCGTTCTTTAGATGAATATAAAATTCGTTATAACTATGATAAGAATAAGCACGTGGGGCAAGGTGACGGTGAAAGTCAGGTAGGAGACGTTATTGCAAGAGACGGCTCACCGCAGCAGCAGGGTCCTGGAAAAGGTCAAGGGGCCGGAGATAAAGCCGGTGAAGATTACTATGAAGCAGAAGTGTCGATGCTCGAGATTGAAGAAGCCTTATTTAGCCAATTGGAACTTCCGAACCTAAAGAAGAAGGAGCAAGATGTTCAAACCGTCGAGCACATTGAATTCAACGATATCCGTAAAACAGGCCTAATGGGGAATATAGATAAAAAGAAGACGATGATGTCTGCCTTTAAGAGGAATGCCATGAAAGGAGCACCAAGCTTTCATCCGATATATACCGAAGACTTGAAGTTCAGAACGTGGAATGAAGTATTAAAGCCTGAATCAAAAGCGGTCGTATTGGCTATGATGGATACGAGTGGATCCATGGGAGTATGGGAGAAATATATGGCAAGAAGCTTTTTCTTCTGGATGACACGTTTTTTGAGAACAAAATATGAAACCGTAGAAATTGAATTCATCGCACATCATACCGAGGCCAAAGTGGTATCAGAAGAGCACTTCTTCTCGAAAGGGGAAAGTGGAGGAACCATCTGTTCATCTGCTTATCGCAAAGCGTTGGAACTAATCGATGGAAAGTACGCTCCAAGCCGATATAATATTTATCCGTTCCATTTCTCTGATGGGGATAATTTGACGTCTGATAACGTACGATGCGTGAAGCTTGTAGAAGAATTAATGAAAGTATCCAGCATGTTCGGTTACGGGGAAGTGAACCAGTATAACCGCCACTCCACCTTAATGTCAGCCTATAAAAATATTAAAAACGACGATTTCCGTTATTACATTCTCAAACAAAAAGCAGATGTATTCCATGCCATGAAAAGTTTCTTCCACAATGAGCAGGAAAAAGCATTCGCTTGAGAAAAACCAGCCGATGAGGCTGGTTTTTCACTGTCTTCTGCTTATCTACTTACATATGAAAATATTAGGTTATTCTATATGCATAGTGCTAGAATAGAGAGAGGTACTATTAAAACATTCTATAAGCGGTGAGGTTTATCATGACAGATGAAATGCAAGAAATTCAACAACTAAAGAATGAAATTAAAGAATTAAAAGAACAGCTGATTCAATCAGAACAGCTAATCATGGATATCTCAGCACCTATTATCCCATCGATCGTCCCGGAAACCATCTTGATCCCCATAACCGGCAGACTTAGTCCTGAACGTTTTGAAAGAATCATTTCCAGGATATTAGACGTCTCGTACGGTGGGGACATCAACACAATCATTGTAGATTTCTCAGCCATATCAGAAAAAGAAATCGGGGAAATGGACATCTTCGGCACTTATATCCATAACATGGCCAAGGCAATTGGATTAATGGGAATCGAACCCCTTTTTGTCGGATTTACGCCTGCACTTACACAAGTGATGATCAATTCAGGGGTGAGAGAGCTTAAGGGGATTAAAAGCTTCCTCACATTCCGGACAGCTTTGCAGTATTTGATGAGGGAAAAGGAAATTACATTTCAGAAGATAACTGATTAAAAGAACCAGCCTATTCGGTTGGTTCTTTTAATTTATATGCAAACAACCTTCATGTTTGTTCTGTGATAGGGGAAACTATCCCTATCAGACTCAAAAAGGATTTGAATAGCTCATGGTTGATTTTAAAGACTTAGGTATCGTGGTTTTAAGAATCTTTACGATACTTCCATTTATGATTTTTGTCACATTATATATGGGGAAACGTTCAATTGGGGAGTTGCCTGTATTTGATTTTTTAGTGGTCCTCGTGTTTGGTTCTGTTGTAGGTGCGGATATTGCGGATCCTGACATCAAACATATCCATACGATCGTCGCAATGATTCTAATCGGCATATTACAAAAGATCTTGACCAAAATGAAAGTCTCCTCAAGAAAAGTAGGCAAACTGCTTTCCTTTGAGCCTACTGTCGTGATTGAAAACGGTCAGGTTCTAAAAGAAGACTTAAAGAAAACCGGTTATACGATTGATAATATCCTGATGCTTCTTCGGGAGAAAGAAGTCTTCTCGTTGCAAGATGTGGAGATTGGAATCATTGAATCGAATGGAAGTTTATCGATTCATAAGATTCCCCCGAAACAAACGGTTACAGTGGAGGATGCGGGAGTGATGAAGCGGACGAGCCTTGCATTTCCTCTTATTGTAGACGGCGTATTGCATACGGGCGTATTAGATAAATTAAACGTGGAGGAAAAATGGGTTCGGGATGAAATGCGAAAAGTGGGATTCACGGCAATCGATGAGGTATTCTATGCTTCCATCAATGTAAGAAAGGAAATTCATATCGTGAAAACATCTGATATTCACTCGTATCCCCCATTCTTTAATTGAGGGTACCCTTTGAAAGCAGCAAGGCTAGGTGGAGCTCAGGTTGAAGGAGATATCGTTCATTTTTATATAATCTAAAGAAGGCTGTTGAGTATATTGAACAGCTTTTTTGCTTATAAAGGAATCTTGGGAAGAGAAGTCGTATATATAGGGAGAAGGAGGTTGATTCACGATGGAATTTATCTATGTATTAAAGCTGATTCAGCGCTTACATAAGGAAGAAAATTGGACAACCGGGGATGAGGGGATTGTTCAACGTCATTTTGAGAGGCTAAAGGAGCTTACGGACTCTGGAGTGGTTATCCTTGCCGGCAGAACATTGAATGAAGAAGAAAATGCTTTTGGAATTGTTATTTTTGAAGCGGTAGATGCGGAAAAGGCCAAAGCGTTCATGAAGGAAGATCCTGCGGTAAAAGAAGGAATCATGACAGCAGAGCTGTTTCCTTACCGAGTAGCTCTTTCGAGATAGGAACTCAATACTGAAATAGAGTAGGAGAAGGTACGATGGAAAAGTGGATAGAAGAACTTTTTACAGAGAAACTATTGGCTGAAGCTGCCTTACGATTTGGCTGTAATACGGCTCAAGCGAAGAAACTCGGTGACTTTGAAAATTATGTGTATGAGGTGCATAAGGGAGACATCCCTTATATCCTCCGCCTCACTCACAGTTCTCATCGTTCAGAAAGAGAAGTGGAAGCTGAACTGAAATGGATTAACTACTTACATAAACACGGAGTGAATGTATCTTTAGTCAATCATTCTGATAAAGGAAAGCTCGTAGAAGTCATCAAAGCAGGAGACACGTATTTCTATGTGTGTTTGTTTGATAAAGCTCCAGGCAGTCCAGTAAAAGTAACTGATCCGTTGTTCGATGATGAACTGTTTTATAAATGGGGGGAAATGACTGGGCATATGCACCGGGTAACAAAGAAATATGGAGAGGATGTCAACCGCCATCGCTGGGATCAGGACGATGTGCTGGACTATAAGAAATATTTATCTGTGGAAGACAGGTACATCCTTAAAGCTGCTCAAACAAACATGGAGACGATTAGAAGCTTTGTGGAAACCAAAGATACTTTTGGGCTGATTCACTCAGACATCCATCCAGGGAACTTCTTTTACCATGAGGGTGATCTTCATGTGTTTGATTTTGACGATAGTACACAGTTCTTTTTTATCAGTGACGTGGCCATCCCTCTTTACTATTCCGTGTGGTGGAAGCTTCGGAATGAGGACTTAGATACCCGCAGTCAATTTGGCGAAAGGTTTCTCGTTTCATTTTTAAAAGGTTATTTAACGGAGTGTGATTTAGAGGAAGAATGGGTGAAACGGATCTCTCATTTCCTGTTGCTCAGAGATTTAACACTGTATTCTGTATTCCATAAAAAGTGGGATCTTGAGAATTTATCGGAGGTCGAGGAGTCGCTTCTTTCTCAGATCAGGGACAGATTGCTCCATGATGAACCAATCGTCGATCTGGACTACGGCGAAATTATTGAAAAAGCGAGAGCAAAATGATTTGGGCACTGCTTATTACTGGTGTGATCATCGGATTGTTAGTCCGCCTTATGAGGACGACCTTTAAGAGTGGGTATGGTATGTCTGAGGATTTATTTGATCAACCTGTGTATGTGAAGACATGCAATCATTGCCAGAGGAAGATTCCAAAAGATTATCAAAAATCTCTTTGTCTCCATTGCGGGAAGCTGGTGGAATAAGGGAAAGGTTTGAAGGCTTGTCCTTTGAGCCTTTTTTAATGGCGTTTATTTTATATGTGAAGATAATTTTGGTATGATGCTAAAGACTGTTTACATACAAACTGATGAGGTGAAGAAATGGATAAAACCATTGGATTTATAGGATGCGGAAATATGGCACAAGCGATTATGGGGGGCATACTGAGGTCTGGATTGGTGGATAAACATGCGGTTAAAGCCAGTGCCAGAACTCAGGATACGCTGGAAAAAGTAGCAGGGGAATTTGGAGTGGGGGTTACCAGTGATAATAGAAGTGTAGCAGCCTTTTCGGATATTTTGTTTTTATCCGTGAAACCTGACCAATATCGGAGCATTATCGAATCGACAAAGAATTCCCTGAAAGAGGATGTCATCGTCATTACCATTGCAGCGGGTATCACGATTGATTGGATGGAGAGTCAGCTTTCTGAATCAATGAAAATTGTCCGGACCATGCCTAATACCCCGTCTCTTGTAGGTGAAGGTACGACAGCCTATTGTGTAAATAATGAAGTAACCGAAGAAGATCTTGCAGATGTACAAGCCATTTTAGAAAGCTTCGGAAAGGCTGAAATGGTAGAGGAAAGCTTGATGGATGCCATTCCTGCAGTAAGCGGATCTTCTCCCGCGTATGTGTTTATGTTCATAGAAGCTCTGGCTGATGGAGCGGTTCTGCAAGGCATTCCCCGTAAGCAGGCCTATCAGCTTGCATCGCAGGCTGTACTTGGAGCAGCCAAAATGGTTCTCGAAACGGGCACTCACCCAGGAGAACTGAAGGATGCCGTTTGCTCACCAGGAGGAGCAACGATTGAAGCGGTATCGGTTCTGGAAAAAAATAATTTTAAAGGAGCCATTTTAACGGCTATGGAAGCATGCAGCCGTAAATCGAAGTCCTTGGGTGAATATAGTGGAAAGCAATGACCTCAAGGCGGAGGGGCTAACATAATTTCAACCAAACCTGGAGGTCCGTCCCTCTCAGCATTATTCAAACTGCCAAAGTGTTAATATACTTTGGCAGTTTGTTATTTATTGGGTTTGGTATTCTACTGTCAAGATGGCTGTGACGCCGATTTGTCCTGGTTGTACGGTTGTACTTTCTTCAGCGGCTTTCACAAGTCCAGTTGTTACAAAGGGGGAGACCATTGGGCTTGATTGCTCTGTGATGGACTTTGGCTGAGGATTTAGCTGCTGCCCCGATTGGCTCGATAATGTGAGTGCTTTTTGGTATGCCTTTTGATATGCGGAAGTAAGGGCTAACTGATAGGATTCAATAGGATTTGAATTGACAAATTGAATGTTTTCTACCCGATTCGCTCCGCTCTTTATGGCTTCATCCATAATCGTACCCACTTTTTCCATATCTTTTATAGTAACGCGAAATACTTGGCGAACCTCATATCCTGTGAAAATTTGTTTCCCGTCCTCATAGTTGTACTGTGGGAATACTTGATAGGTGGAGGTTTGGATATCTTTTTGTGACACACCGTTATTTAATAGTGATTGAACGACTTCAGTGGACTGTTGTTGGTTTTGGTTTTGTGCCGCTTCAAGTTCTTCATCTTTAGTGACAACACCGAAAGAGACGATGGCTTGATCGGGATCCACATAAAGTGTATGCTCACCAGTTACAGTAATCGTCCCATTGGTGTTGCCGGTTCTATAGTAAGGATATGAATACATGAGCAAACCTACACGCAAGTAAAGGATTCAATTTTATCTAAATCGATGCCGAAGTATACCCATGTGAATCCGATCCATCTCCACCCGGCAATGGAACGGCGCCCAACAAAGACAGGATAAAACCAAAAAGCATCTCTTCTTAACCAAATATACGTGTAGCGGAATAAACATCTTCTGATGGCACCCGGGTCTACTGCAAAGACACTTGGTCCACCTTGTGTTCCTTGCATTACCGTTTTTTGTGGTTGGAAGTTCGGTGGTGGTCCGGGTGGTGGTTGATTTTGTCCGCCTTGCCCGCCTGTAGGTGGTGGTGAGCTGGGTGCGCCTTGTCCTCCACCTGGAAAGCCTGGAATGCCTGGAAAGCCACCGCCAGATCCTTGACCTTCCCCAGGAAAGCCGGGGAACCCGCTACCTCCCCCAGGAAAACCAGGGAATAGTTGTCTGTGATCGTACATAGAAGAACCTCCTCATAAAGAATTCTCTTTATCATATGAGGAGGACCAATGGGCGTGCGTGTCTATTCATTTTAACGAAGGGAGTAAATCAAGAATCCATCGCTTTTTTCATCACATTTTTCAGCATCTCTGCAGAGTGAGCGAATTGGGTTCTTTCTTTATCATTTAACGGAAGCTCGACGACTTTTCTGATACCCTCGCCATTAATAATGGCAGGGACACCGATGTATATGTCTTCCTGATCATATTCTCCATCAAGGAGAGCAGAAACGGTTAAAATGCTATTTTCGTTGTTAAAGATAGCTTTGGTAATCCTGGCAAGACCCATGGCTATGCCGTAATAGGTTGCGCCTTTCCGTTCAATGATGTGATAGGCTGCATCTCTTACATTGACGAATATATCATCGAGCTGTTTCTGCACGTCATCCTGGTGGAGATCAATCAACTCACTTAAATGACTTGCGCCTACAGTCGTGTGGCTCCAAACAGGAAACTCAGTATCTCCGTGTTCTCCCATAATATAGGCGTGAATATTCCGTGTATCAATATCAAAATGCTCTCCAACTAAGTAACGAAGTCTTGCTGTATCGAGGATCGTTCCTGATCCGATGACTCTTTCTTTCGGCAGACCGGAAAACTTCCACGTTGAATACGTTAAGATGTCGACAGGGTTCGTCGCCACAAGGAAAATGCCGTTGAATCCACTATTCATGACAGAGTCTACAATGTTTTTAAAGATTTTCACATTCTTTTCCACCAGGTCCAGACGGGTTTCACCCGGCTGCTGGTTCGCTCCTGCCGTAATCACGACCAAGTCAGCATCTTTACAATCACTGTAACCTCCTGCAGATATTTTCATAGGGGAAGCGAAAGCAAGACCATGATTTAAATCACGTGCGTCTCCGTCAGCTTTCTCCTTATTCAAATCAATCATCACAATTTCATTTGCGATTCCTTGATTCAAGAGAGCAAAGGCATAACTTGAACCTACAAATCCTGTACCGATTAAAGCTACTTTGTTAGTGCATTTGATTGTCATACGTCATCACCTATTCACTAATTATTTGTAAATAAATTGGTCCATGAATCTAACAATGGCCAGATTAAAAGAAAGAAAGCTTTAAGAATATGAGTGGAGATATTGTGAAATGGTTCACAATCAAATGATAACACGAAACACATTGTTATTCTAGTCTGAAATATAGCCTAACATACATAAATGTGAATAAATTCACAAACTTGTCTTACAGAGGAATGGACCCAGGTCCTTCCTTCAAATAAAAAAAGGGTTTTTTTTATTATGTGATGAATGTATAGAGGAAGAGGAGAGTTATGGGAGGTGTGTGTATGAATGTCAGGAGTGGGGATTTATATATCCGTCGGTTAGAGGAGGAGGATAAATACACGTTGGCAAGGTGGTTGCAGGATCCAGTGGTACTGGAGTTTTATGAAGGTAGGGACCGCCCCTTCACTCTTCAGATGGTGGAGGAGAAATTCCTGGCAGAGAGGGACGTCTTAGGTTGTCTGGTTGAGTATGAGGGGAATGAAATTGGTTATCTCCAGTATTATCAGCTTGATGAAGAAACAATGATACGATATGGTTACACGAATTTAGATGAAGTGATTTACGGTACGGATCAATTCATCGGAGAAGCGACATATTGGAACAGGGGAGTAGGGACGAAACTCATTCGAGCTGTAGTAGAGTACTTGCTCAAGAAAGAGGGGGTCCACCGCCTCGTGGTGGATCCCATGACTTGGAACACCAGAGCGATCCGTTGCTATGAGAAATGTGGATATAGTAAAGCGAGAATACTACGGGAGCATGAGCTTCATGAAGGCAAACACCATGATTCTTGGTTGATGGAGTTCATTCCCGAATAAATGGGTGATTTCAAATGAATAGAAAAATAGAAGAAGCCATTGCATTGCGAGAGTCAGGAGAATACGCAGCTTCCATTGAAAGGTGGAAGCGATTGATTGGGGAAGAACCAGATAATGGTTTTCTCCATTACCAATGTGCATGGAGCCATGACGCAATGGGACTCGAAAGCGAAGCCGTTCCTTATTACGAGAATTCGATTCAATTGGGACTGGATGATAAAGATTTACAAGGAGCTTATCTTGGATTAGGGAGTACATATCGGACATTGGGAGAGTTTGAAAAAAGCAAATCGGTGTTCGAGAAAGGAATCGGACGATTTCCTGAAAATAAAGTGTTGTCGGTCTTTTATTCTATGACACTCTATAATTTGAACGAACACAGTCAAGCAATGGAGCTACTCCTGACATGCATTGGAGAATCATCACAAGACTCCACCATCGAACCTTATAAAAAGGCGATAACATTTTATGCTGGTCAATTGGACATGGTGTGGAAATAAGGGTAGCTGTTCTGCATGACGGCTCATTTTTATGGCTGGAAAGTAATAAGGAGTGAATGAAGTTGGCAATTACACAACTGTATCTAGTGAGGCATGCTCACTCGGAATACACCCCCGAGGAGTTAACCAGACCCTTATCAGGCAAAGGTAAAGTGGATGCTGAGCATGTAACGGAATTATTAAAGAATGAAGAGATTGATGCAGTATGTTCCAGTCCGTATAAAAGGGCGGTGGAAACCGTTGAAGGGACAGCCCGCCATATTGGTCAGCGAATCAATTTGTATGAAGAAATGAGAGAACGAACACTTTCTGGAAAACCAGTTCAAAACTTTGAGGAGGCAATCTCATTGGTTTGGGAGGATCCTGCTTTTTCCTTAGAAGGTGGAGAGTCGAATCTCATCGCTCAAAAAAGGGGCGTACAAGGGATATTTAAGATTATTGAAGAATATAATGGGAAAAACGTTGCGATTGGAACACACGGTAATATCATGGTTCTGATCATGAGTTACTTTGATCCTCAATATGATATCAGGTTTTGGAGAAAGCTTGAAATGCCGGATATATATTGTTTAACTTTTGATGACAAAAATCTAAAAAGCGTCAAGAGAATATGGACACAACCAGCTGAATTTGCACCACAAAAAGACCGTTCATTATGAACGGTCTTTCGAGTATCTATATCGAGTTAATGAGGAAGGAATGCCAGCTGATAGAAGAACAGGACGGCAAAGATATACACGAGTGGGTGTACCTGCTTCCATTGCCCTTTTACTACTTTTAATAATGGATAAGATATGAATCCGAGAGCTATCCCGGTTGCGATGCTTGATGTTAACGGCATGCTAAGAATGATTAGAAATGCAGGGAAGGCTTCATCTAACTGATCCCATTTAATATGAGAAATGCTCCCCATCATTAAGCTTCCTACGATGATAAGGGCAGGAGCTGTAATGGCTGAAATTCCTGATACGGCACTTACAAGAGGACCGAAGAATGCAGCAGCGATGAACAGAATAGAAACCGTTAATGTTGTTAATCCTGTTCTTCCTCCAGCGGAAACACCGGCTGAAGATTCAATATAAGCGGACGTAGGACTTGTCCCAAACATCGCCCCTACAGTTGTTGCAATGGAATCCGCCAGTAGTGCTTCACGTGCTCTTGGCATCGTGTTGCCTTTCATAAGACCTGCTTGTTGAGCCACTCCGATCATCGTTCCTGTTGTGTCAAAGATAGTTACAAGTAAGAATGAGAACACAACGGCATATAGCCCGTATTGAAAGACATCGGCAAATGCTGTAAGAGGATTTGATACGATCAGTCCTTCTGGAAGATGTGGAAGAGCCACAAACCCTTCTTTAAATGATAATTCTCCTGTGAAGAAGGCAACGAGACCAGTGACAATCATTCCGATAAACAATGCACCATGGACACGTAAGACCATGAGGATAAGGGTAACAGCCAAACCGATTAAAGCTAATATCGCTGAAGATGAATGAAGATCCCCCAGCTGTACTAAATTCGTTGGATGAGCTTGGATAAGTCCTGTCAGTCGTAATCCGATAAAAGCAATGAACAACCCGATTCCTGCGGTGATGCCGTGCTTTAGATTTTGTGGAATGGCTTCGATCAATTTTTTTCTGAATGGTGTTAATGAAAGAATGATAAAGATGATACCTGCTACAAAAACGGCAGAGAATGCAACGATATAAGAAATGTCATCATTTGCACCTACTACAGAGTACGTAAAATAAGCATTCAATCCCATACCTGGTGCGATGGCAATTGGATAATTTGCGAATAAGGCCATCCATAACGTTCCGGCTACGGCTGAAATAATGGTTGCTAAGAAGACTTGATCAAATGGCACACCTGCGTCGGCTAATATAATGGGATTGACAACGACAATGTAAACCATTGTTAGAAATGTTGTAATCCCTGCCAGTATTTCAGTTTTAGGATTAGTGCCGTGTTCCTTTAATTTAAACATCGTAATACCTCCAATAAAACGAACATTAAAAACGCGCAACTTCTATAATATTCGGTATTAGATCCGATTTCAATAGAAAGGTATGAAAATTTTTTTAAGAAAGAATCCTGAAACCCCTTCCAAACCCATATCATTTTCGATAAGATGTTATAAATTATAGAAGAATCAGTCTCTATAATGCCCAGTAAGTAAACGATTAACCACGCATAAGCTGACATTTCTTAAGGAAAGGAGCGGTACTAACGTGTATACACAATTAATAAACAAATCAATCTCCAAGCAGATTGAACTCATCACACGATCTTTAGTCGCTCTGAAAAGCTACAATGGAACAATTGGCGAAAGTGAAAAAGCCCAGTATATATATGAAATGATTTCTTCATTTCCTTATTTTCAGGAGCATCCTGATCGAGTCTGGCTCCAAGAAGTCCCGAACGATCCTACAGGAAGGAAAAATGTGATTGCTCTCGTGAAAGGAACGTCATCGAAAACTGTATTATTCCATGCCCACTATGATACGGTGGGGACGGATGATTATGGGGCACTTCAAGATATGGCTCATGATCCCGACTTTCTTCAAAAGTTCTTTATGGACTATGAAGGAGAGGAAAAGGTAAGAGAAGATGCCCTCTCTGGAAACTGGCTGTTTGGAAGAGGGGCATTGGATATGCAGAGCGGAATTGCCGTACACATAGCGAATCTCTTGTACTATACGGGACAGGAAACGCCAGATGGACATTTACTTTTCCTATTTAATGGTGATGAAGAAAGTGAACATGCCGGAATGATTGCAGCATTAAGTGATCTCTATCGTTTGAAAAAAGAGGGTTTTGACTATTTGGCAGCGATCAATACCGATTTCATTTCTCCGATCTATGATGGGGACTGTAAACGATATATTTACACGGGTGCTGCAGGAAAGCTCCTGCCAAGCTTTTATATATATGGAAGAGAAGCACATGTAGGGGATGTGCTGACATCCATCGATCCTACTGTGATTGCTTCCAAAATCAATCTTGAAATCAATCAGAACCTGGATTATCTGGAGGATATACCAGGTGAATTCACCCTGCCGCCATCTTGCCTGTATTTCAAAGATGACAAGCATACGTATAATGTTCAGACCCCTCTAAGCGCTTCTCTATACTTTAACTATTTTGTATATGAGAGAACTGCCCGGGAAGTGCTCTATGATATGAAGAAGGCAGCCTTAAAGGCAGTGAGTGAATTGGAAGATCGCAGTAAAAAACAGTTTGAGCAATATCGAAGCTATCATGGTTTCCCGGAAAGGGAGTTTTCATGGGAAGTGGAAGTGCTGACGTTACGGGAGTATATCTTCTGGCTGAAGGAAAGAGGCATTGATCCGGATCCTGTCATGAAAAAGGTCTTTTATGATATGGAGGGAGAAGACAGAAGAACGATTGCGTATGCCATGGTGGAAGCACTGCAGCATCTGGACCCCGATCGAACGCCCAGAGTGATCATTTTCTTCGCACCGCCCTTTTTACCTCATAACTTTGTGAATGAAGAAAATGAGTATGGAAAGAGGGTGAGAGAAGCGTTAGGGAAATGCCTAAATGATATAGCCAAAGAAACCGGCGAAGAATTTGTCATTAAACGGTTTTTCCCATATCTCGCAGACGGCAGTTTTCTCTCTCTTCATGAAGAAGACGAGGATATTGACGTATTCAAAAAGAATCTTCCATTGATCGATCAGTTGTACCCTATTCCAATCGACATGATCAGAAAGCTGAACATCCCTTCTATTAATATCGGAGTTTACGGAAAAGATGGCCATCAGTGGACAGAGAGAGTGTATAAACCTTACACCTTCTCAGTGCTTCCGGAGATTATCCAGCGTGTGACGAAGGATTTATTGAAGATATGATGTGCTCATGAAAAAATAAACTTTTCAGACAGAGAGGTCATTCGCTTAGCGGTGTGCCTCTCTATTTTTATTGATTGGAACTGGATACGAAACTGGAATTGTCACAAAAAGGTCAATCCTAAAAGATGCATAAAGAGAACAAGTTTACTATAATAGAGTTATTGATTTGTGAAATATTTCACTAACTTTTAACTTTTGGAGTTGAGAGAAATTATGAAAGAACTGAATCGAATGGCTAAGCAGCAGAAATCATCCATGATGACACTTTACGGAACATCCCTATTAATGGGGGGAGTCGTAATTGGACAAGCTTACTTGCTGGTTAGCATTGTGGATAAAATGTTTATAGAGGGAGAGGAATTTCAAGACATTCTCCCAATGCTGGGTGCATTGCTGCTTATTTTAGTGGGGAGAGCAGCCCTCACGTATGTGAATGGACGAACCGGAATCAGGATGGCTTCGAAGGTAAAGAGCGACTTGAGAAAGCGGCTCTTGAATAAGTGGGCAAAAAATCCACTGCAAGCGTCCATCCAAGGGCAGTCTGGACAAAAAGTCAGTACGATGATGGATGCTGTCGATGGGCTGGATGGGTATTACAGTCAGTACGTACCCCAAAGAATTCAAACGACCATCGTTCCGTTAATATTATTAATCACCATTTTTACTGAGCATATTTATACGGGTCTGATCATGGTCATAACGGCACCGTTCATTCCTCTGTTTATGGCGATTATCGGTGTGATGACAAAAAACAAATCCGAGAAGCAAATGGATAAGCTGACGGCTTTTTCTGGACGATTTCTCGATACATTGCAAGGATTGACTACCTTGAAGCTCCTTGGAAGAGGCGGTCAACAGAAAGAAGGTATCCGTTCTGCCAGTCTTGACTTTCGTGAAGCCACCATGGAAGTGTTAAAAACCGCATTCTTATCTTCCTTGATGCTAGAGTTTATTTCCATGTTAAGTATTGGACTGATTGCTCTTGAAGTAGGACTCAGATTAGTCGTCTTTGAAAGCATTTCATTCTTCACCGCTTTCTTCGTTCTTGTGCTTGCCCCGGAATTCTATTTATCACTAAAAGAACTTGGGCAAGCCTTTCATACTGGTCGAGGAAGTATGGGGGCCGGAAAGAAAGTCATGGAGGAGCTTAAAGAAAAAGATCGACCTGTGCATTGGGGAGAGAAGGAACTCGGATCAATTGGGACTCCTGCCACAATTGAATTGCGTAATGTCGGGTTTTCCTACGGGGAAAAGGGATTTGTTCTTCAATCCATTTCGGCAGTCTTCCCTCCCGGCAGTCAAGTGGCGATCGTCGGTCACAGCGGAGCAGGGAAAACAACCCTTCTTCATCTTTTAGCAGGACTTCTTGATCCCTCTGAAGGAGACATCGTGATTGATGGACATTCGAGAAGTGAAATTAGAGAAAGCGATTGGTTTGATCAACTGAGTTATATTTCACAGAATCCGTATTTATTCTCAGGCACAATCTCAGAGAATATTGCGGTTGGAGGAAGAGAAGGAGTCACCCGGGAAGAGATTGAATACGCTGCAGAAAAAGCAGGAATCTCACACATGATTGCAGGTCTCGATAGAGGGTATGACACACTAATCGGTGAAGCGGGGAGAGGGCTGTCAGGAGGAGAAAAGCAGCGTATTGCCTTAGCCAGGGCTTTTCTCAAAAAACCTTCTCTTATTCTCTTTGACGAACCGACAACAGGATTGGATCTTAAAACCGAGGGAATCCTTCAAACCTCCATTCAGGAATTATCCAAGGATTCAACGGTAATTACAGTGGCTCACCGCCTGCATACAATTCGTGAAGCGGATCAAATTCTGTTCTTGGAAAATGGGGAATTAGCGGGCATAGGAAATCATGAGAAGTTAATAATGTCCTCTTCTCGCTATCAGGAGATGGTGACAGCACAGCAAGGGGTGAATTCATGATGAAAGAGTTAGGATTTGTCGTAAAGCTGATGATGAAGGAAAAGAAGGATATAGTGCATTCTATACTTTTTGGCTTCCTAGCTGGAATGACCTCTGTCGGATTATTTGCTTCCAGTGGTTATTTAATTTCTAAAGCAGCTTTGGAAGTACCACTTTACGCACTGACGGTGATGATTGCGCTCTTGAAGCTATTCGGTTTTACAAAGGCGCTAAGCCGGTACGCTGAACGTTATTTTTCCCATCGTGCTACATTCACGATTCTGGCTTATTTACGAGTCTCGATTTATGAAGCAATCGAACCGTTAGCGCCGGGGATTTTCGGTCGATACAGAAGTGGAGATCTTCTCTCAAGAATTGTCGGGGACGTAGAGAGCCTCCAGAATTTCTTTCTTAGGGTCTTTTATCCGCCGATCATTCTGGTGATGGTGTTCTTAAGTACGATTTTATTTACGATGTTTTATTCTGTATCTGTTGCATTGATTCTTCTCGTGGGCCTTCTGCTGACGGGATTCGTCGTCCCTGCCTATTTTGCTCTTAAACAGAGAAAGATTGAAATGACATTAAGAGAAAGAAGAGGGGACTTGTCTACTGAGGTAACGGAATTTCTTCATGGATTCAGAGACCTGAAAATCTATCAGAGACTGGAGGATAAAGAGAGAAGTCTTGTTCATGCATCAACAGGCTATGTGAGTGAACAGGAACGTGAGGGTATACATTCCCTCTTTAGTCATTCAACCAATATCCTGGTTTCGCTTCTTATTTCATGGTTCGTTTTAGCTGTAGGAGCATATTCGGTAGGATCAGGTCAACTGGATGGAATATACCTTGCTATGCTTGTCATGATCTCATTAACCGTATTCGAAAACGCCACCCCCATGGCAATCCTCCCTACACACTATGAAGATTCCCGCAGAGCGGCGTCCAGGCTCTCTTCTGTCATTCCCGAAGAGAGCATTGAGAGGGACGGACCTTCATTTGGCGGTAAACTTGGCGGGGAAGCTCCCTCCTTTCATTTGAAGAATGTAAGCTTTTCCTTTGAGGGAGAGGAAAGAAAGGCTTTGGATGGTGTGGATCTTAAGTTGCCTGCAGGTTCGAAAACAGCGATTGTAGGACCTTCGGGATCAGGGAAATCAACAATGCTTCAACTGTTATTGAATTTTTACTCAGTAGATCACGGATCTATTTTCGTAAACGATACTTCCATGAAAGATTTGGATAAAGAGTCGTTGTGGGAGCATGCCAATGTGGTTCTTCAAGAAAATCATTTCTTTTACGGCACTATAAAAGATAATCTTATGCTGGTGCGTGATGGACTGACAGACGGGGAAATGGAATCGGCATTAGAAAAAGTGAAGCTGCGCAACTTTTCGTTAGAGGACACTGTACTGGAAAAAGGAGAGAATCTTTCAGGAGGAGAAAAGCAGCGATTGGCGATTGCAAGGACATTGTTGAAGGGGTCACCCTTATGGATGCTGGATGAACCGACGTCTTCGGTTGATGCGTTGACGGAGAAAGAGATCTTTGACCATCTTTATACAGTGACCGGTGGAGACACGTTGATTCTGATCTGTCATCGTTTAACTGGTCTTGAAAATATGGATCAAATCGTTGTCATGGATCAGGGAGAGGTTGTAGAGGCAGGAAATTTTGATGAGCTCATGAGGAAAAAAGGCTACTTCTATGAAATGAAACAGATTGAAAAGAGCGTACTCTTTTAACAGACTGAAAAAGCCGCATCCCCTAAGGATGCGGCTTTTTCATAGGCTTATTCCGCCCAATCAATTAAGTTGCGGATATCTAAACGATCTGATTTTCGTGCTTCTTGAAGTGGTTTTCCGATTGTAATCAGCATAATCGGGATATAACGGTCCGACACATTGAATTCGGAAACGAGAGCTGACGGATTGAAACCGCCGATTGGGCAAGTATCCCAGCCTTTCGCTTTTGCAGCAAGCATGAATTGCATAGCAGCTAAGGAAGCGTTACTGAAAGCTGCGTCTCTTGGATATTCATCGCGGCTGTAAGCACCGTCAATTTGTTTCTTCAGTACCTCTTTGATTTCCACCGTCATTTCACCTTTTTCAATGGCAGGATCAAAGACAGGGTCGACATTCTTATTGGCTTCCAGGTCACCAAGTATAGCCACAACTGCAGAAGCATCATGTACCTGTTGTTGATTATAGGCAATTGGAAGTAAGCGTTGTTGAACTTCTTTATGATCGAATACCAGGAATTTCCACTGCTGAAGATTCCAGGCAGATGGTGCTTTTCCTGCTGTTTCGAGCAGGCTGACTAATTCCTCACGGGGGATCTCCACTAGAGGATCGTATACTTTCGTTGAGCGTCGTTCATCGACGACTTGAAAGAAATTTTCCATGATAAAGCCTCCTTGATGTTTGAAAAGTGTTATAATATTTGTATGTTACTTACTTTTTGTAAGTGCACAAGCAATATGAACAATATAACCGACGTTTTAGTATGCGTCAAGGAATAACGTTTTAGGATGTGAAAACTTGCATGGAAACAAAACTTTGCCCGAAATATGCCGCTGCCTTTGAACTATTAGGCAAGCGCTGGATAGGGATGATCATAAAGGTATTATTTGAAGGAACGTGCCGTTTTAAAGATATAAATGCAGAAATACCGAATATCAGTCAAAAGGTGTTAACCGACAGATTAAAGGAACTGGAGGAAAACGGTATCGTGTCCCGGGAAGTTCTCGACGAAAAGCCGGTCAAAGTCCTTTATAGCCTGACGAAAAAGGGAAGGGAACTGGAGCCAGTGATGGAGGCCGTCCAGTGGTGGGCAGTAAAATGGGTAAAATAAAAGCCTGCTTCATTGAAAGCAGGCACTTGCACTAGTTGAGTTTATGGTTGTATATGTGCTCAAATGGATCCTGTTGATCGTAGGGGGTATAGAAATGGATGGGCTTTAATGCGGCGTAGCTTCCTCCGATGATCATGATACACAGAACGGGTAAGAATAAAATACCGAGCATAGTATAGCCTCCTTATCATGTTTTAGGGTCGACCCCTTGCATGATTAACTCTAAAGTGTGAAACGCGTTTCAGAGCAAGCGTTTATTAAAAGTTTTACGCAAAATGGATAGGTGCGCCATTCAGAATATCTAATGAGGGGTATGGGTATGACAAATATTCGCAGTATAGCCAAGCTCGCGGGAGTATCTGTTTCAACGGTTTCAAGGGTATTAAATGAACACCCTTATGTGAAAGAAGAAAAACGTCAGAAGGTTCTCGAGGCCGTCGAGCAATTAAATTATACTAAAAACGCAAACGCTGTCCATTTATCAAAAGGAAAGACCTATAGCATAGGAGTTGTTTTGCCGTATTTGAACCTTCCTTACTTCGGAGAAATTCTTCAAGGTATTGCAGGAGAAGCGTTAAAGCATGGATATCATCTTCAACTTTTTCAAACGAATTATGACAAGGGAGCCGAACTTGATGCCTTTCATCGTCTGCAAATGAAGGAAGTGGACGGATTGATATTAACTTCACGATCAAATTCACTGGATGTTCTCACTCCTTTCACAGAAAATGCCAATGTGGTTTTCTGCGAAAATGTGTACGGTCACTCGTGTAAGAAAATATATATCGATCACTATCAAGGAGTTAGGAAAGGTCTCGAATATCTTTATACAAAAGGCCATTCCCGCATAGGTCTATGCCTGCACCGAATGTTTGGGACGAATAGTGAAGAGAGAATCCGGGGTTATTACGATAGCTCAGAAGCTGCTGGCAATCCTGTACGTGATGAGTGGATCTTCAATGACTGCTATCACCTGGAAGATGGAAGAGACGTCGTGAAGACCTGGGAACAGTTGAAAGAAAAGCCATCAGCCCTTATCGTGACGAGTGATCAGGTTTCAGCCGGTATGGTGACAGAGGCAGGGAAAAGAGGGGTCAGGATACCCGATGATTTGGCTATCTTAAGCTTTGATAATCATCCTATCGCCGATGCCCTTGACATTACATCCTTTGAAGTACCGATACGAAAAGTGGGAGAAGAATCGTTTAAACTATTTCTTGAAAATACGGACCCTCGCCCCGTGATACTGGAAACAAAATTATTTGAAAGAGGGACCGTGTAAGTTCCTTAAGAAATAGAGGAGGCGAAAAGGATGTTAGGAAATAAAGAAGAAAAAATGTTGATCATTCTAATGGGGGTAGTCGCTTTTATTGTGTTGCTTGCCATTGTAGGGAAATATCTTATGTAGCTTTTTTGACCTTGTCTTCATAACTCACTCGTTTCTGCCATATGTTAAGAGTAATGAAGCGGTAGGTGAATTCATCAAGTGGTCTGAATTTAAACAATTCATTTCGAGGGGGAATGTAATTGATTTAGCAATTGCAGTCATCATTGGTTCAGCGTTTGGCAAGATTGTGGAGTCACTCGTGCAAGACATGATGATGCCGGCAATCGGAATTCTATTTGGCGGCATTAACTTAGAAGGTCTGCACCTTCGAATTGGAGCAGAGGTGATTGAATTGGGAAAGTTCCTACAAGCCTTTGTAGACTTTCTTCTCGTGGCCATGAGTATTTTTCTGATGATAAAAGTGGTCAACCGCTTGAAAGGCGGAGAGCAGCAATACAAAGTGAAGCAAACGACGAACCTTGAAGTCTTACAGGAAATCAGGGATATCTTGAAGGACGATCATAGCCCTTCCCATAGCGATGAAGTCCCGAAAACAATTGATCAGCTCACCAAAAGTGGTATGAAAATTCAGATGAGAACCGACAGAAAGCCAAGATAAATTCATGATCATTGACCTAAATCCTACTTTTATAGTAGGATTACTTTGTGTTGTCGACCATTTTCAAAAAATCATATGAACAAAGGGGGGAATGATCGTGAAAAAAATTCATATTATTCATGAAAATAGTGATTGGACCAATCATTTAACGACTCGTCTTGACGAGCTTCAATTGCCTTATGAGGAATGGTTTCTTGATCAAGGGCTCATCGATTTATCATCAGAACCTCCAGAAGGCGTTTTCTATAATCGAATCAGTGCATCTTCTCATACCAGAAACCATCGTTTTGCACCCGAGTTAACGGAAAGCGTTCTTTCATGGTTGGAGAGATATGAAAGAAAGGTACTGAACGGGAGCCGTGCCCTCCGGTTAGAAGTAAGTAAAGTGAACCAGTATATGGCCTTGAACGCTGCCTGTATCAAGACACCGAAAACCATTGCAGCTGTTGGAAAAGAGCAGATCATAGAAGCCGCACAAAAGCTCAACAAGCCATCATTCATCACCAAGCATAATCGTGCAGGAAAAGGATTGGGTGTTCAGTTGTTTCATTCAGTGGACGCATTGAAAAACTATGTCTACAGTGATGCATTTGAAGAACCGCTGGATGGCACGACGCTAATCCAGGAATACATTGAAGCACCGGACGCTTCGATCACACGCTGTGAATTCATCGGCGGCACATTCATGTATGCTGTGAAGGTGGATACGTCAAAAGGATTTGAATTATGTCCCGCCGATGTCTGCCAGGTCGATGATTTATTCTGTCCAGTGGGGGAGCAGGAAGAAAAGCCTAAATTCCAAATCAGGGAAAACTTTTCCCATGGCATCCTTTCGTCTTACGAAGCATTTTTAAAAGAAAACCGGATTGATGTAGCCGGGATTGAATTTATTCAAGACAAAGAAGGCACCATCTACACGTATGATGTGAACACCAATACAAATTACAACAAGGATGCCGAGGCGAAGTACGGACAATTCGGGATGCTAGAGCTGGCAAAATATCTTGGAGAACAATTGAAAACGGTGTAAAGTGATGACTCTCCTGTGCATGTACAGGGGGGTTTTCTTATGTAAATGCACGATTACATATATAATTGTAACGATTTTTGTATTAGTATGGTAGAATTTCTATAAAGTAGACAATATCTGTGAAAGGTCAAAGGGTAAGTATGATTATCTTTAATCAGGATGTTATTAATAATTTCTTTTATATCATTTTGAGTATTTTTTTAATTTTTTTCCTTATCGAAAGAAAGATGATACATGGTTGGTACACAACGTTAGCAACCCTTGTTTCTTTGAGTATTGCCATTATCCTGTGCATGCTTTCCCCGATCTATCATAATCCATACTGTGTACATGATTTAAGGATGATTCCTTTCGTACTCGGAATTATGTATGGAGGACCATACACAGGGCTCGCACTCTTAGTTGTTTTATTGGTATCCAGAACTATGATATATAGTTGGAGTTTAGTAGCATTTGTTATTTATGTGGTAATCTACCTTTTGACGGTTATCGGGATGAAGTGGTTCGTTTTTGACCGTTTAACAAGCCGTAAGAAGATTATATTCTCGGTGATTCTCTTTACCATTCATTCAATAGTAGCGGCCCTTATTGCTAATGCCATGACAGTGTTTGTAATCGATGAAAGCTATCTCATTAATTTCATCTTACTCCCCTCAGTGGGAATGCTCATCTTGACATACATATGTGAAACACTGCTTAAACAGATTCAAATCAAACAAGCACTCGTGAAAATAGAAAAAATGGAAGTGCTCGCTCAACTGGCAGCCAGCATTTCACACGAAGTGAAGAATCCGTTAACGGTTATTAAAGGATTTCTAAGATTGCTCCATCAAGAAAATCTTCCAGTCGGAAAAAAAGAGCAATACTTAGCCATCGCATCATCAGAACTGAACCGGGCAGAAGATATCATCAATGACTATCTCACATTTGCCAAGCCGGACCCTGATCATATAGAGGACATCTCAATTTCTGAACAACTCAATAAGCTTGTTGATATGGTAGAGCCCCTGAGCAACCAGCAATCGGTGGACGTGCATAAAAGCATCATGGACGCCACCATTGTCGGCAATACGCGGAGCTTTCAGCAAGCATTTCTCAACATCATCAAAAATGCGATCGAATCCATGCCAAAAGGAGGTACCCTTACGATGCTTTCGAAGGTTCAAAAGGGCAACGTCAGCATCACCATCACTGATACTGGAGTCGGGATGACCTCTGAACAACACGCCAGACTGGGAGAACCTTATTTTTCTACGAAGGAAAAAGGGACTGGTCTTGGGCTTATGGTTTCCTATCGCATCATTGAAGCGATGAGAGGCGTCATTACAGTTGAAAGTAAAGTTGGCAAGGGGACAAGTTTTCAGATTGTGTTTCCTGTGGATCATATGAAAGACCCTTCATCTTTATAGGTGGAGGTTTTTTTATTTTACTGATACCCCAACGCATCCAGGTCAATGATTATTAATTGTGTATTGAACTTTCTTAAATTATCTGATAATATATATTCCTGCTCCCAAACGCCTACATAATTTTTACAGATTTCGATATGTCTTTCTATTGTCTAGCTCCGGCGGCTAGGCCCTCGAGGTCATAAGCTAAGTCTGGCAAGAAGACAAAATGCGCCTTCTCGCCAAACTCAACTTATGCTTATCGGGCCTGCTCGAGCCGCCTCCGCTTTTCGTTATGAACGTTTCCCCACCGAGAGTCGTTACCTTAGTGGTATTGTTGAGACGTTTTTTCTCCATTGCGGCTACTAACATTTGGAAGGAGAAATGTATGACGAAGGAATCAACTATTCATCCCGAATTTTCAACTGAATCAGAACGCCTGGAGTTTACGAAGCGTTACATTGATGTAGTCATCAGCACATCCCAGACGAGTAAGGAAAAGTATAAAGAAAACATGGAAAAAGCTTTTGGAGATATTGATTGGGGCGAGTCAAGTGCTGCTTACATCGATATCTTGACGAACTCAAGCTTTTTTGAGATGTCCAAAGAAGAACTGGAGTCCCTAACGAAAGCGAAAACGAAACCGTATTTTGCCAGGATTGATTTTCAACATGAGGGATCGGACAAGGTGGAGAAGCACTATATTGGGAAGACCTCCCTGTATCAGAGGGAGAATCAAGAACAAATCATCGTGGACTGGAGGTCGCCCATCGCAAACCTGTATTACGAAGGACGGATCGGTGATGTTTCGTATGAAGCGGAAGACGAAACATATGAAGGAGATCTTTCATTAAAACGTCAGTACATGATTGAGGATGGTTTGTTAGAAGAAATCAGGGATATAGATTTAACGACCACTGATGAACTGCTTCAGGATTCATTAGCCAAAAGCTCCAGCAATCGTTTAACTGAGATCATTTCCACCATTCAAGAAGAACAGAACCGGATCATCCGAGCCGATTTAAACAAGCCCATCATTGTTCAAGGAGCGGCAGGAAGCGGAAAGACAACCATCGCCCTTCATCGGATTTCATATTTTATTTACAACTATAAGCAGCATTTTGACCCGAAACAACTGATGATCCTTGCACCAAGTAATTTGTTTATCGACTACATTTCAGAAGCCCTGCCGGAACTTGGGGTTGAACGGGTAAGACAAACGACGTTCACGGATTATGTCATGACCTGCTTAGAGAAAAAGCTGAAATTAGTAGAAGATAACAAACTCATTCAGTTAATTGAAACCAAGGGTGAAGACATAGAGACTGCATCCTGGATATCTGGGTTTAAAGGCTCCAAAGCATTTAGGAGAATTCTTGATTATTATATAGAAGAAATTGAACAGCGTTTTTATACATCAAAGGACTTCTATGTTGATAAATACAAGCTCTACACGGCAAAAAAGTTCACTCACCTTTTTAAAGATGAATATACGTATATGCCAATCTATCGCCGGATGGATAAGCTCAAAGCTCTCTTACAGAGTTATGTTCGGACGAACAAGAAGCAGATGGTGGAGAAGGTAGAGAGGTTTTTCGATGAACGGATCGAAACAGCGCTTTTTCAAAGGACACAAGCAGCAAATCGGAAGGACTATGTGTCAAAAGCATTGGACAAGAAAAATGAGCGGGTCGAAGAAATTAAGAAGGCGATCCGAACAAGCGTAACGGCCTACATGAAGCAGTTTGAAAAGAAAAACCTGGATCAATACTTCATAGAATTGTTCTCAGATCCGAAACGGATGGCTTCTTACTCGAAAGGTGAGCTAAGCATGCAACAAGCAGAACAGCTTAGTCAATATACGTTGAAATACGCGAAGAAGAAACAGTATGAGGTAGAAGACTTAGCCATTCTTCTTTACTTGCAAACTCACTTGTTTGGAATCGATAAATTTTATAAAGCGAAAAATATCGTGATTGATGAAGCACAGGATTATAGTTATATGCAGCTTTATTCGTTGAAGAGGGCACTTGAAACCGACATGTTTACATTGGTGGGGGATCTTGCCCAGGGAATTCACTCCTACCGTGGACTTCAGTCATGGGAACCGGTGTATAGAGATGTTTTTCCGAGGGCCACCTATACCGAGTTGCAAAAAAGCTACCGAACCACAATTGAAATCATGGAGGAAGCAAATAAACTGCTGAATCTCTTACCCTATGAATTTCCTAAAGTGAATCCAGTGGTGAGACACGGAGATTCTCCCAGCTTCGATGAGTTTGTGGAATTAGAAGAGTTGGCTGCCGTAATCGAGGAGAAGGTGAATTCTGGACGAGAAGAAGGATTCCAAACCTTCGCCGTGATCGGTAAAAGCATGAAGGATTGTGTGAAAATCAGCGGAATCCTTCAAGATCGGCAGCCCGGGAAAGTGAAGTTATTAGAAGAACAGGAATCGATCCCAAAAGATCAAATCGTCGTTGTCCCATCTTATCTGTCAAAAGGACTTGAATTCGATGTCGTCATCATCGCAGCGGTGGATGAAACATTCAAAGCGGAAAACGAACTCGACATTAAGCTCCAATACGTGTCCATGACACGCCCCCTGCATAAGCTCGCGTTTATCGGGAAGAGTAGAGGTCAATTTATCGGCCAGTAGAAGCTCCAAATAGGTCCGTCCCTCATGGAGAGGGACGGACCTTAATTTAGTATATAAACAAATTTTTCAATCATAACATTAGCAAAAAGCTGAGTGAATTTGTAAAATAGTAAATCAGGAGGGATGCAATATGTTAAAAAACTTACAGAGCACGAAGACATTACATAATGGAATCGAAATTCCTTATGTCGGTTTAGGAGTTTACCAAATGAAAGATCCGTCTGAAACGGTGCAGGCTGTTCGAACAGCGATTAAGTCAGGGTACCGTTCCATCGATACAGCGGCGATCTACGAAAACGAAGAAAGTGTAGGTCAAGGTGTGAAAGACGGTGGAGTAGCGAGAGAGGAACTGTTCATTACATCGAAAGTATGGAATAGTGATCAAGGCTACGATACGACATTGAAAGCATTCGAAACCAGCCTGAAAAAGCTTGATATGGACTACCTGGATCTTTATTTAATTCACTGGCCGGTAGAAGGAAAATACATTGATACATGGAAGGCACTCGAAAGACTGCATAGCGAAGGGTTAGTGAAGTCAATCGGTGTAAGTAACTTCCATCAGCATCACCTTGAAGATTTGATGAAGAACAGCAACGAAAAGCCTGTATTAAATCAAATCGAATTACACCCTCGTCTGAATCAGGAAAAAATAAGAGAATTCTGTGCATCACAAAATATTGCAGTGGAAGCATGGTCACCAATCGCTCAAGGGCGTGTACTGGATGAACCAACACTGAATCACATTGCTGAAAAGCATGAAAAATCCGCTGCCCAAGTGATTCTGCGCTGGCACCTTCAGAATGGTGTCATCATCATTCCTAAATCTGTTCATGAAAGCCGAATAAAAGAAAACGCAGATCTATTCAACTTCGAATTATCACTGGAAGAAATGAACCAAATCAACGGATTAAATCTCGACGAACGCTTCGGGCCAGATCCGGACGACTTCGATTTCTAATCGATAGACATATGTTAGAGGTCCGTCCCTCCAGAAGAGGGACGGACCTCTTATTTTCTCCCTCATGTCCCAGTATTAAAAAAGTTGTAAAATAGTTATTGACAGGGAAGTGAGGAGTATTATACAATTATCTCGAAATCAAAATAATTACATTCGAGATAAAAAGCACTCTTTTTTTTACACATATATCTCAAATTCAAGATAAATGATTTGAGAATAATTGAATTTGAATGTTTGAAGCTACATCTCGATGGGAAAACATAAAGGAGGAAGTAAAATGACAGCACTAGCTGCTTTAGGTTTATTGGTTATTCGTTTAGTAGTAGGGTTAACATTCGCTGCTCACGGAGCACAGAAATTGTTTGGCTGGTTTGGTGGACACGGACTACAAGGAACAGGTGGTTTCTTTGAGTCCATTGGAATCAAGCCGGGAAAAACGATGGCATTACTTGCAGGACTTTCTGAAGTTGCAGGGGGATTGCTTTTCGCGGCAGGTTTTTTGACGCCATTAGCAGCGTTACTTATCATTGGAACGATGATTGTAGCGATCGTGAAAGTTCACGGACCAAATGGTTATTGGGTTACACAAAATGGTACAGAATATAATGTGATGCTCATTGTTGTTGCTCTTGGAGTAGCACTGGTAGGGGCAGGATCATTTTCTATCGACGCACTTTTATTTTAGATAAGTTCATTTTTCAATAGGAATTCAAATGTACACATATACGATGTGGAAATCCAACACAGAAACTCGGTATGCAATCCAACATCACTACTTTCAATTAGGTAGCAAATGAATAATGCAGGTGAATGTTGATTGATTTACCTGCACTCGGATTCGGTGTTTCACTTATTTACTATATATAAACCATATTTAAAGGAGAGATTAAGATTATGTCTAATGTAAAATTAGCAATCATGTACTACAGTTCAACGGGAACAAATTATCAAATGGCGAAATGGGCAGAAGAGGCTGCGAAAGAAGCAGGCGCTGAAGTGAAGGTACTGCGTTTTGAAGAGACGGCACCTGAAGGAGCAATCGCTTCAAACCCAGCATGGGAAAAGCACTATAATGAAACAAAAGATATCGTACCTGTTGCGACACTTGATGATCTTGAGTGGGCAGACGCATACCTTTTCAATGTTCCAACCCGATTCGGAAATGTTCCTTCTCAAGTCAAAGCCTTCCTGGATACTACTGGAGGTCTTTGGTTCAACGGGAAACTTGCTAATAAAGTAGTAAGTGCCACTTCATCTGCAAGCAACTCACACGGTGGACAGGAGCAGACGGTCCTTGCTCTTTACACAACTATGATGCATTGGGGTGCAATCATCGCAGCTCCTGGATATACAGACCAATCAAGCTTTACTACAGGAGGAAACCCGTACGGAACGAGTGTAACAGTCGATCAGGAGGGTAATATGGTTGAAGCCGTTGAGCCTGCAGTGAAACACCAAACTCGCCGTACGATCCAAATTGCTGAAGCAGTAAAAAACGGATTGAAATAAATAACATATAAGAAAACGAGTCACTCACGAATGGGAGTGGCTCGTTTTTTTTGTTCTCACAACCCGACATCATCGGCACAATCAGCCTCACACTCAATCCATTCGCCAGTCAGGGGATGAGGAAATGAAATCCGTGCTGCATGCAGCGCTTGCCTATTGAAAATCGGCCTTCCTCCATATAATATGTCTCCGACTAAAGGATGACCGATGTGACTCATATGGACGCGAATCTGGTGGGTGCGTCCAGTATCAAGCTGGACTTCAACTAGTGTAAAAGGATTTTTATACTCCAGCACCTTGTAGTGGGTGATTGCATCCTGACCAGAAGGTGAGACCCTTCTTCTTGTATTGTGATGGCGGTCCCTGCCGATTGGTTCAGAGATGGTGCCTTTTTTTTGCTTCAATCGACCATGAACGAGAGCATTGTATGTACGCTTGATCTGTCTCTCAGTGAGAAGTCGGTCAAGAATCGCTTTACTTAACGGGTGCTTAGCGAAGATGATTGCTCCCGATGTATCATGATCCAAACGATGAATGTGCTGGACGCGGCTGCTTTCTCCCCGGGCTTGATAGTGAAAGGCCACCAGATTTGCAAGGGTTTCCGTCTCATTCGGATGGTTTGGGTGAGTATCAATTCCCGCAGGTTTGTTGACGACAATCAGATGGTCATCTTCGAATAGTACATCGATTTCTCCATAGGTCGGAGGGACATCATATTCTACTTCTTTAAATAAATGAAGCTGAAGCGTATCTCCCGGAGAAAGGGGCTGGGTCCAGGAAATCGATTTCCCGTTCACTTTAATATCACCCGCCATCCTCATGGAATGAATTAGTTTCTTAGGTGCTTGCCAGTGATTTCTAAGAATTGTTTCAATCGTTACATTTTTCCATTTGTCTGGAACAACTAGTTCAAATAGTTCTCCTTTTTTCTGTGTTTTCATCAAAAAACTCCTTCAACTGACAAAAATCTTATACTTGTGTGGGTATTTAAACCTAATTTAACTCCTATTCAACCCATTTCATGGGTATAATTACCACGCTGTTGGTTCTACTTCTATGTTATCCTTAATATATCTATTACAGAGAGATTACAACCATTACAAAGGTGGGTTATGACGGTGAAAGTTTTACTAGCATCAACACATGAACAGGAAGACAAAATTCAAGAGCTCATACAGTACATGTATTGTACTATTTTCCCTGATTATTTCACAGATGATGAAATTGAGCAATTTGATGATATGCAAGTATTACATACGACGACGAGAAACTTTGAATACTTCGGAACCCTTAAAGAAGCGTTCCAGGTGATTTCAAGCTTACAAACATTGATTTCCATTGTCGAGAGCGGATCAAAAGAAGAAGTGTATGAAGAAATGTTTTACCGCAATGCTGATATTCTTCAAGGGTTTGGTATGTTTTTCCCACTGTCTTATGATCAATTCAGTGAAGAAACTGATTGTAAGCATAATTTAAGTATTTATTCGAGAGCGGATAACCAACTGCTTGTTTAGAAAAATCACGTCGTAAAAAGTTTGATACTTTAGAAAATTCGTATAAAAATGTTTAGAAGATTCCAGTGAGGGGAAAATAGCTTGTAATAAGTTGATTTTGAAGATATACAGTATCTTCATCTTGAAATTCCTCCTCACTTGAAAGGGGCTGACTCGTGGAAAAGTCAGCCCCTCTTTTTTTGCTTTATTATTCTTTCGTAACGTTCTCTTCAAAAAACTTCTTAAATTCTTCTTCAGGTTGTTCCCCTACGATTCTCGCTACTTCTTTTCCACCTTCGAAATGTACCAGTGTTGGAGTGGATTCGATTCGGTACTGATCCCATCCTTGTTCAAATTCAAGAAGATTGTACTGAACCATATCGACTCCCATGTCTTCGGCAAGTGGTGCAAGTATAGGAGTAGTCCTCTTACAATGAATACACGATGAGCTATAGAAATACACAGTCACATCTTCGTTATTCTTTAATTTCTCTTCTAATTCCTCTGGCAGGACCACATTCTGATAGTTAGGGTCGTCCAGCAGTTCGACTGTGGCAGGATTAAGATTCGCTTTTTTAAACTTATTTCCCTCTGCTTTTTGACTGTTTTGCATGCTTGTGATGAGCGCGATGGCAGCAAATAATGCGACGATCGCTACTAGAAATATGATGATTTTCTTCAATCTATTTGTCCTCCTTTAATGCTTTTAATACCATTACACTTGCGATGAAGATGATAAAGAAACCGGTCAATGCCAAGAATGGGATGGTGATAAATCCGAACAGGTTGATGTATTCGCCTGTACATGGGACCCGTCCGCAGGCAGGTGCACTCTCTGTAAGGATTGAAACTTTTTGAATAGAGTAGTGATACAAGGAAACGATAAGGCCGATTCCGGATAAAATAGTAGAATATAATGCCGCTTGAAAATCTTTGCGGACATAGGCCACACCTAATAGAATGACCATCGGATACATTAAAATACGCTGATACCAGCATAATACACATGGTTCATATTTCATGATTTCAGAGAAATATAAGCTCCCCATAGTTGCGACAAGAGAGGAAGCCCATGCAAGGAACAACAGAGAATCTGCTTTTTTATTCATATAGAATTCCTTTCTAAGTATATTCTATCAAATTATAGTATGTTATTATTATAAATGTAAAATGAGAAATCTTTATGAAGAAATATGATATTTTTTTAACGATTTATGCAAACGTTTGCAGTGAGCGTTTTATTCTTTGAATTAACCTAACAGGAGGAAATCACATATGTCAAAACAATGGTGGAAAGAATCGGTAGTCTATCAAATTTACCCTCGCAGTTTCATGGATTCAAATGGAGATGGCGTCGGGGATATTAGAGGAATTATTTCTAAATTGGATTATCTGAAAGAACTGGGCATTGATGTGGTCTGGTTATCACCTGTGTATGAATCTCCTAATGATGATAATGGTTATGATATAAGCAATTATAAAAAGATTATGGATGAGTTCGGCACGATGGCAGATTGGGAAGAAATGCTTGAGGAAATGCATAACCGTGGTATGAAGCTTGTTATGGACTTAGTGGTGAATCACTCTTCCGATGAGCACGGCTGGTTTGTGGAATCGAGGAAATCAAAGGACAACCCATATCGTGATTATTATATTTGGCGTGAAGGAAAAGACGGAAAAGAGCCGAATAACTGGGAGTCTGTATTTAGCGGTTCTGCTTGGGAATATGATGAAACGACAGAGGAATATTTCTTACATCTCTTTTCGAAAAAGCAGCCGGATCTAAACTGGGAGAACCCGAAGCTGCGACAGGAAATCTATGACATGATGAAATTCTGGCTGGATAAAGGAATCGATGGTTTCCGTATGGATGTCATCAACTTCATTTCGAAAGTGCCAACACTGCCTGATGCGCCCAATCCTGAAGGGAAGACGTATGCTTCCGGTCATGAGTACTTTATGAACGGTCCCCGCATTCATGAATTCTTTAAGGAAATGAATCAAGAGATCTTATCACATTATGATGCAATGACTGTTGGTGAAATGCCGGGAGTGACACCGGATCAAGCCGTACTTTACACAGGTGAAGACCGCAATGAGGTGAATATGGTATTTCAGTTCGAACATATGGATGTGGACTCGGGTCCAGGAGGGAAATGGGACGTCATTCCTTTCGACCTTGTAAAATTGAAAACCATTTTAACGAAGTGGCAGACAGAACTTCACGGGAAGGGCTGGAACAGTTTGTACTGGAACAACCACGATCAGCCAAGGATTGTGTCACGACTTGGTGACGATGGAGATTACCGCGTGAAATCTGCGAAAATGCTGGCAACACTTCTTCATCTGATGCAAGGGACGCCTTACATTTATCAAGGCGAGGAGCTTGGAATGACGAATGTCCGATTCTCGTCCATTGATGAGTACAAGGATATCGAGACCCTGAACATGTATCGCGAGAAAATAGCGCTAGGAATGGATCCTGAAGAAATCATGAAGTCCATATATGTAAAGGGAAGAGACAACGCAAGAACCCCTATGCAGTGGAACAGCGGGGACCAGGGAGGGTTCACTGAAGGAGAACCCTGGATTGCCCTTAACCCCAACTACAAAGAAATCAATGCCGAACAAGCCCTAAAAGATCCAGAATCCATTTTTTACTACTATCAAAAATTGATTGCTCTTCGTAAAGAGCATGAAATTATCCCATACGGATCCTTTGAACTTCACTATGCAGATCATCCTACCGTATATGCCTATACGAGAACATATGAAAACGAAAAGATCATGGTACTTTGCAATGTATCCGGAGAAAAACAAGTCATTGATAACATCGCTTCTTTTGATATCAATCAGGCTGAAATCCTTATAACAAACGAAGAAAAGCATGAAAAAGATAAATTTACTTTAAACCCTTGGGAAGCAACGGCTTATTATTTTAAGAGGTAAAATGAAAGGAAGCACCCATATGATCGGGTGCTTCTATTTTTAAGGGCATTTTTTCTAATGTTTGTTTGGTGTTAAAGATCTATGAAATAAATAATAACCAAGTTGATTGGAGCGGAAGGTGCTCGACTCCTGCGGGAATAGCGGGAAAGTTGAGACCCCGCAGGGCAAAGCCCGAGGAGGCTCAACTCACGCCCCGCGGAAAGCGAGCACCTGGAGCGGAAATCTACCACTACTGGCTATTTTAAGAATATTTAACCCCAAATCAAATTTCTTCAAATCATCCACACCCCTTTGCTAAAATAAAAGGGATGGACTGTCATGAACTTCGTTTCAACAGTGCACTATAAGGGTATATAATTCAGGTAATTTATGAAGGAGTAGATCATAGATGGCAGAAAAACTAGACTTATCACAGTTCGAAAAGAAAATGATCATACGTCCAATGGAACATAAGGACATTCAAGATATTATCAACATGCAGTCTGTTTGTTTTCCAGGGATGGATCCCTGGAAGGTGGAACATCTGGAAAGTCATTTGGACGTGTTTCCGGAAGGTCAGCTTGTCGCCGAATTAGAAGGGGAAATTATTGCATCATGCTCGAGTCTGATCATTAACTTTGACGAGTATGACGACCGCCACACATGGGATGATGTAACGGATAATGGTTACATAACGAATCACAATCCCGATGGCTATAACCTGTACGGAATCGAAGTCATGGTGCACCCTGAATACCGACGCATGAAGGTAGGACATCGTTTATATGAAGCAAGGAAGGATCTTGCAAGACAGTGGAATTTAAAGAGTATCATCATCGGGGGACGCATCCCGAACTACCATAAACACTCAGAGGAGATGTCTCCAAGGGAGTACGTGGATTCAGTTGGGCGTCATAAGATTTATGACCCTGTACTATCATTCCAGTTATTAAACGGTTTCACCCTGATGCGGATCAACCCGAACTATTTACCTGATGACAAACGATCACATAAATACGCCACGCTGATGGAATGGAATAACGTCGATTACCGTCCGTCCAGCAAACGGCATTTTAAAACAAGTTATCCTGTCAGGATCTGTGTTGTTCAGTACATGATGCGTAAAATCAATTCCTTCGAGGAGTTCGCGAATCAGGTAGAATACTTTACAGATGTAGCATCAGATGCAAAATCTGATTTCGTCGTGTTCCCTGAAATCTTCACCACACAGCTCATGTCATTCTTGAACATCCAGTCACCGAGCTTAGCAGTGAGAAAGCTGACGGACTTTACTGAGGAATATATCGAATTATTCACGGATTTAGCGGTTCGTTACAATGTGAATATCATTGGGGGGTCTCACTTCGTTAAGGAAGAAGACGATGAAATCTACAATATCGCATACTTGTTCCGTCGTGATGGAACGATCGAGAAACAGTACAAGGTTCATATCACACCAAATGAACGAAAGTGGTGGGGAATCAGTCCAGGAGATTCCGTAAGGGTGTTCGACACGGATTGCGGGAAGATCGCGATTCAAATCTGCTATGATATCGAATTCCCTGAGCTTGCCCGTATCGCAACTGACAAAGGGGCGAAGATCATCTTTACTCCATTCTGTACAGAAGATCGCCAAGGGTATCTCCGTGTCAGATACTGTGCACAAGCCCGTGCAGTTGAGAACCAGATTTATACGGTCATTTCCGGTACAGTGGGGAATCTTCCACAGACAGAAAACATGGACATTCAATACGCTCAGTCAGGTATCTTTGCTCCGTCTGATTTTGAATTTGCCCGTGATGGAATTGTCGGAGAGACAAATCCAAACATTGAAATGGTCATGATCGGAGATGTCGATCTCGAAGTGCTGCGACGACAGCGTCAATCGGGTACGGTCCGTCAGTTAAAAGATCGCCGACATGATGTATATGGAGTGAATTATAAGAAGTAATCCAAGTAAAAGCCTCGCTGAATTGTTCAGTGAGGCTTTCTTGAGAAAAAAAGACAAATTCAATTCAGAAAAATTATGCTAAAATAATGACTAAACGAATCTTGTCGACATATGACGGATTGTTTTAGCAGGATTTCTACAATATGTGATAGAATTTATTCTTATACAGCATTAGGAGGGGATCGTTTTGAGTTGGAAAACATCTTGGGAAAAATGGAGCGACTACTTGCATCTGGATGAAGAGATCAACGAGCTTTTAGGAGCAATGAAAGACGACGAGAAAACCTTAGAAGACGCATTCTACAAAAACCTGGAATTCGGTACTGGTGGAATGAGGGGAGAAATTGGCCCCGGAACCAACCGAATGAACATTTATACAGTTAGAAAAGCCTCAGAAGGGTTAGCACGATACATAGAAGAACAAGGTGAAGAGGCTAAAAAGCGCGGAGTTGTAATCGCTTACGATTCCCGTTATAAATCTCCTGAATTTGCCATGGAATCAGCCAAGACGCTGGCTACACATGGTATTCAAACATATGTGTTCGACGAACTGAAACCAACTCCGGAGCTTTCATTTGCCCTTAGACAATTAAAGGCATTCTCTGGAATCGTGGTCACAGCAAGCCATAATCCACCTGAATATAATGGTTACAAAGTATACGGTGAGGATGGGGCTCAGTTGCCTCCACACGTAGCCGATGCCGTTATCGATAAAGTGAATGAAGTGGAAAATGAGCTGGAAATTGAAGTTAAATCAGAAGTAGAATTGAAATCATCCGGCCTCATTAAAATGATTGGCAAAGAGATCGATCAATCTTACCTGGAGCATCTGATTTCGATTTCTGAAAAACCTCAAGTTGCCAAGGAGGTCGACCTGAAAATCGTATTTTCTCCATTACATGGAACAGCCTTAAAGATGGCTGAAAAGGGTCTGAAAGCTTTAGGATATGAGTCTGTTCACATTGTAAAGGAACAGGCGATTCCAGATCCTGAGTTTACGACTGTGAAATCCCCGAACCCGGAAGATAAAGCGGCCTTTGAATATGCCATCCGTGACGGGAAGGAAATCGACGCAGATATCCTGATTGCGACAGATCCCGATGCAGACCGCTTAGGTGTAGCCGTAAAAGGTGAATCAGGCGAGTATATCCTTCTCACTGGAAACCAAACAGGTGCTATTCTGCTGGATTATATTCTGGCACGTAAACAAGAAAAAAATATGATTCCTGAAAATGGACGAGTATTCAAAACCATCGTTACATCCGAATTAGGCCGTAAAGTGGCAGAACATTACGGAGCTTCAGTGGAAGATGTACTGACAGGCTTCAAATTCATCGGTGAAAAAATTAAAAAGTATGAAGAAACAGGCGAATACACATTCTTATTTGGTTATGAAGAAAGCTATGGGTACTTAATCGGCGACTTCGCCCGCGATAAAGATGCCATACAAGCCGTACTGATGGCAGCAGAAGCGGCAGCTTACTATAAGAAACAAGGCAAAACCCTATATAATGTACTGAATGATTTATTTGAACAGCATGGCTTCTATCAAGAGGGATTAAAAAGTTTAACTCTTAAAGGAAAAGAAGGAGCTGAACAAATTCAGGGGATTCTGAAGGGCTTCAGAAACGAGCCTTTGAAAGAAGTGGCAGGTATGCAGGTCGTTTCATCGGAAGATTATAAAGTAAGTAAGAAAATCGATTTACAATCAGGTGAACAATCAAACATTCACCTTCCATCTTCCAATGTTTTAAAATACTATCTTGAAGACGGATCATGGATTTGCTTACGCCCATCTGGAACCGAGCCGAAAATCAAGTTCTACTTCAGCGTTATTGGTGAGACACAAAGTGATAGCGATAATAAATTACATGCTCTGCAAGAAGCCATCATGGTGAAAGTGGAAACGATGGTAAGTTCATCTGTAGGTGAGGCGTAAACATACAGCCATATTGCATTGCTTAATACAAAACAAGAGATGTGCTGGTGCATCTCTTGTTTTTTTGGATGGAAGAAAGAACATATGTTTTCCGTCAAAGGTCGTAGAACGTTTCATTCTTTTTGAGAATACCGGTTTTGTGTAAAAACTATATAATAGTAGTGAAGGATCGGAGAGGACGATGAAAATGAATCAAGAATCCCTTTCAAATATCGGGCTTTTGAAAGAGATAGCCGAATTGCTGAACAATGAAACAGAGCTTTCTTCCATGCTATCAGGTGCAGTGAAGAAGTTGATCAGAGGAACAAGCTTCACGACGGGATGGATTTTCTTTATAGAAAAGGAAGGAAGTCACGAGCTTGTCTCCTATGAGAATCTCCCAAAGTCACTATCTGACCGGAAATGTGAACTGATGAAAAATGGCGGCTGCTGGTGTGTCAATCGCTTTCGAAATGGAAAGCTGACGAAAGCATCCAATATCATCGAATGTCAGCGGATTGAGCAGGCAATCGAAGAAAACAGAGGGGATACGGATGAAATAACGTATCATGCAACCGTCCCTCTTCAGTCCGGAAATGAATCCTTTGGGTTATTGAATGTAGCAGCTCCGAATAAGACCCACTTTTCTACTGATGAACTGGCTCTTCTGGAATCAGTTGCCTTTCAAATCGGTTCGGCCATTAAGCGTATTATGCTGACTAAGAAGGAGCAGGAAGTCGCTCTTATTGGTGAAAGGAACCGGTTGGCAAGAGATCTTCATGACTCTGTGAACCAACTGTTGTTTTCCCTTACGTTAACGGCAAGAGGTGGAGCAGAGATGACCAGGGAAGAGGAAGTAAAGGACACCTTCAAGACCATACAAAGTCTTGCCCAGGAAGCGCTTTCGGAAATGCGTGCCCTCATCTGGCAATTAAGACCACATGGTTTAGAAAACGGAGTGGTGGAAGCTGCTAAAGGATACGCAGACATGCTCGGTTTAACCCTTGAAATGAAAGTAGAGGGAGTCATTTCCCTAAGCTCTAAAATTGAAGAGGTATTGTGGCGTGTCAGTCAGGAAGCCCTGAATAATTGTAAAAAACATTCAGGTGAAAAGAACATATTCTATACATTAAAAAGTGAAGCACAATCAATTCGATTAACGATTGAAGATAGAGGTTACGGATTTCAATATGACAGGAAACAGTCTTTGCCGTCAGTGGGGATCCAAGGTATGAGAGAGCGTGTGAAAAGCATTGGCGGGGAATTAACGATAGATAGTGGGCTTGGGAAAGGAACGACAATTTTAGTTCATATACCATATTAGGAGGTGTCATGCATGATCAGAGTGTTAATAGCCGATGACCATCACGTCGTACGAAGAGGTCTTGTCTTCTTTTTAAAAACACAAAAAGACCTGGATATCGTAGGGGAAGCAAAAAATGGGGCAGAAGCCGTCCGGTTAGCTGAAACACTTGAACCCGATATCATCTTGATGGATTTAATGATGCCGGTCATGGACGGAATTCAAGCAACAAAGGAAATTAAAAAGAATCACCCTGCAATTCAAATTCTGATGCTCACCAGCTTTTCTGATCAGAATCACGTGATTCCTGCCATTGAAGCAGGAGCAGCTGGGTACCAATTAAAAGATATTGAACCCGATGAATTAGTGAATAGCATCCGAAAGCTTTTATCCGGGGAAAATTCTCTTCACCCTAAGGCAACCAACCATTTACTTACCCGTATCTCCAGAAAAGAGCCACCCCACAAAATCCATGAGCTCACCAAACGGGAGAAGGATGTTTTGATTGAGCTCACGAAAGGGAAGAGTAACAAAGAGATTGCTTCCAGCCTCTATATAACGGAAAAAACCGTCAAGACTCATATTTCAAACATATTTTCCAAGCTGGAAGTTTCAGATCGAACCCAAGCGGCTTTGTATGCCGTTAAACATCAATTGACATCAAACTAAACCGGAAAGGATTTTTCTAACATGAGTATTATAATTATTAACGGAAGTCCAAGAAAGCATGGTCGTACTGGAATTGCTTCACGATTCATTGCCAGGACGTATGACTGTGACCTTATTGACTTAAGTGATGGAACACTCCCATTGTACACCGGAGAGGAGGATCAATCAGAGCTTGAATCCGTTCAATCACTTAAACAAAAAGTGAAGGAAGCAGACGCCGTCATTTTAGCTTCCCCTGAATACCACAGCGGTATGAGCGGGACAATGAAGAATGCACTCGATTTCCTGAGCAGTGAGCAATTTGCCCACAAACCAGTGGCACTTCTTGCATGTGCCGGTGGAGGTAAAGGAGGGATCAACTGCTTGAACAACCTTCGCATCGTCGGCCGTGGAGTTTATGCAAACGTCATTCCGAAGCAGCTCATCCTCGATCCACACTGCTTTGATTATGAAGGGGACGGACTCTTAGAAGAACCTGCTAAATTAGTTGATAATCTGATGGAGGAACTGAGGGTATATGTGAAAGCGGCTGAGCTAGTGAAAAGTAAAATATCGTCTTAATCGGGAAAATCGGCATTGCGCCGGTTTTTTTATTACTCTATACATACCAAAATAATAAAAGCTGATCCAATAGCGCATACTAATTGGATCAGCCGTAGGTGGAATTCTCTTTTTGTTACATCTCTGCAAAGGTTTCCTCAAGTGGTTGCTCGACACTATAGGTGAAATTTGCATGTTCAATATATCGTAAAAGCGTATATAGGTTACGCTCTACAACTGTGTAATCATTAGAAAAATGATACGCATGTAAGAAGTGTTCAATTCTTTTCGAAAGAAGGTCATCCTTCGTTCTCACCATGAGGATCAACAGGTTATCCCATTCTGATCGGTGAGTGTAATACAAGGCCCGATCGTAATCGACTTTGTTCACTTGGTTTCCCTCCTTTTGAAGGGGTAATCATATTGTATGGAGAAAACAGCTTTTATTTCTCTGTAAAAGTTGGTTATGTTGCAAATGCTTGTTTTCCTACTTTTGGGTGAATAAATCAGTGAATTTAATTCATCCTATTAATGAAACGTAAACAGAGGTGATGATAATGAAGAAAGCAATGGTGATCGCATCAACCGTATTTTTTCTTTTATTTTCAAGTCATGCATATGCTCAACCAACGGATTATCAAAAATTTGGCCGGATTGCCACAGCTGTCATTAAAGAAGACTATCCTGGTCAGCCTGTGAAGGATTATCAATACCAGGGTCGAAAGAAAATGACGGAAAACAAAGTGGCCGATTCATTCGAATTTACCGTTCAAGAGAATAGTGCAGAGAAGAAGGTACTTGTAGTCGTCGTACACAATCTTGATAATGAAAAAATACTGAACATTACGGTGCAGGAATAGGTGCAACAGATAAAGTCTTCTTAAAGGGAGGCTTTTTTTGTTCGGATTGTGCGTGCACAGTCTTAAGCAGGGTATTTTAAACTTAATACGAGACGTTGTTGATAATTTGGAACAAGTTTACACGAAAGTGGCACAACAAACGGCCCAAGCGGCACAACAAACCCGGATTTTGGCACAATGAACCTAGCTATAGAGTGAATATACTTTGTTGGGTATGATAAATACGCCACAATCTAACACCCCAACAACGTATTGATAATAAAATAAAGTATTCTCTGCAAAAATTAAAACCATTTGCTAAAATAAACCTATACATAAATCGTTATTAATTTTTGAAAGGGGTTCTTTGATCCAATGTGATGCTATCTTTTCTCACCTAATTAAAAACTGAATAGAGGGAGGAAGAGATATTGCATTCCAATGCATTTAGAAATCTGTGGTTCGGTCAGGCATTGGCGAATATGGGAGATATTTTGTATATCGTAGGATTAATCTCCTTGATTTACAATTTAACAGGATCAGCTGTTTACATGACGGCAGTTCCTTTAGTGATTACGTTTTCGAGGTTTATAAGCAGCATGGTGGCACCCCTTCTGTTGAATCGCACTCAAATGAAGAGTTTAATTGCCTACTCTCAAATGGGGAAAACATTCTTTCTTTGTTTATTTCTGTTGTTAATGGTACTCAATATTGAAAATGTGTGGTTCTTTTTAGGGTGTGCGAGTATCATTTCATTTTTAGATGGATGTGCATTGCCTGCCAGGAATTCGTATGTGCCTTTTCTTGTGAAACGGGAAGAGTTGATGGGAGCGAACGGGTTTTTATCCACCGTCGATCAGACGATACAATTTTCAAGTTGGGCATTAGGTGGAATCCTATTATCGCTCATTAATGAAACGAATCTATTTATCTTGATCATTGTTTTGTTTCTCGCCAGTACGTTGTTTATGATGAAGCTGCCTGTTATCCCAAGTACCAGCTTAGAAGTGAGAAAAGTTTGGTGGCAGCAACTTGGAGAAGGGTGGTCAGAAGTTAGAAGGAGAAAGGGATTAGTTCCCGTGTTTTGGATCTATGGGTTAGAGTCGATTTCAGGCACCGTTTGGATTGCGGCTGTTTTGTATTTGTATGTTGATCTGCAATTACAGCGTGGCGAAGAATGGTGGGGGTTCATCAACTCCAGCTTCTTTATCGGCTTGGTTCTTGCTTCCTATTTGATTTTTACGCTCCACAGTTTGTTTTCAAAGCACAGGCATAAATGGCTCCCGATTTGCATGGTCTTTACGTCAAGTGTGACACTCGTCTTTGCCTGGAATAAGGTTGCGCTCCTTGCACTCGTTTTATCCTTTGTGTTCGGTTTGTTTGATCAAATTAAAAATGTCGTCCTTCAAACGTATTTGCAGGAAAGTGCACCACCTGAAGAACTGGGAAAAATCTATGCTGCCCAAGGTGCGTTAACAACATTGCTGTTTGGATTATCATCTATTGGAGTAGGGCTGCTTCTTGAAGTACTTAGTATTTCAATGATTTTCACCCTATCAGCACTCCTACTGCTAGGCACTCTTTTTCCAGTTATGCTCCTTCAAAAGAATTTCCGGACATAACATTGATAAAAAGCTGTTCCCATCTCGTGATTGGGAGCAGCTTTTTTTGTCGACTTCAGCTTTTGCTTGTCGGGTCTGACCTACCCGGTTCCGCTTTTCTATATGTCCAGCTTCGGTGGCTAGAGGCTCGAGGTCATAAGACAAGCTGTCATGTAGGTGAAAAGGCGCACCTTCATGACACATCGCCTTATGCTTGTCGCCTCTACCAAAGCCCTTCCGCTTTTCTTCATGTCCAGTTCCTGCGGGTAGTCCCTCGAGGTCATAAGCTAAATCGACCAAAAAGGCAAAGTGCGCCTTTCCGGTCGATTCATCTTATGCTTGTCGGGCCTGCTCAACCCGCCTCCGCTTTTCTTTTCATCAAATCCCTTTTCTCTTCATACATTTAGATAAGAGTATAAAGAGGGGGATGACGATGAATTTAGAGGAACAGAGGCAGTTACAAAATGCGATAGGGGAAATTACTGAGATTGCAGCCGGGTTTGGACTTGATTTTTATCCGATGCGTTATGAGATTTGTCCTGCTGAAATTATTTATACATTCGGTGCTTATGGAATGCCGACCCGCTTTTCTCACTGGAGTTTTGGGAAACAATTTCATAAGATGAAGCTTCAATATGATTTGGGTTTAAGTAAAATTTATGAGCTCGTGATTAACTCGGATCCTTGTTATGCTTTTTTATTGGATTCGAATTCGCTTATTCAGAATAAGTTGATTGTTGCCCATGTGTTGGCCCATTGTGATTTCTTTAAGAATAATGTGCGATTCCAGAATACGAAGCGAGATATGGTAGAAAGCATGGCGGCTACTGCAGAGCGGGTGCGAAGATATGAGATCGAGCATGGGAAGCAGGAGGTTGAAAACTTTCTCGATGCCGTGCTTGCCGTGGATGAGCATATTGATCCGTCATTGATGCGTCCGAAGCTGTCGTGGACAATGGATGATGTGGAGTGGGTAGAGGAAGAAGTGAGTCATGCGACTCCTTATGATGATCTGTGGTCGTTGGATGATAAACCGAAGAGCAGAGAGAAGAAAAAGGTGAAGAAGAAGTTCCCTCCACAGCCTGAAAAGGATATTCTTCTCTTTATTGAGCAGTACAGCAGGGAGTTGTCTGACTGGCAGAGGGATATATTGACGATGATGAGAGAAGAGATGCTGTATTTCTGGCCGCAGCTTGAAACGAAAATCATGAATGAAGGGTGGGCTTCGTATTGGCATCAGCGCATCATCCGTGAAATGGATTTGACAAGTGGAGAGTCCATTGAGTTTGCCAAGTTGAATGCAGGTGTTGTACAGCCTTCCCGTACGCAGATTAATCCGTATTATTTAGGATTGAAGATTTTTGAAGATATTGAAGATCGTTTCGACAACCCTACGGATGAAATGAAAAAGCGTGGGGTGAAACCAAATTCAGGTCGAGAAAAAATGTTTGAGGTTCGTGAAATTGAATCTGACATTTCTTTCTTAAGGAACTATTTAACGAAAGATCTTGTTACGAGAGAAGATATGTATTTATTCCAGAAGCAAGGAAAGGACTACAAAATTGTCGATAAAGAATGGACTCATGTACGGGATCAACTGGTAGGCATGAGGGTCAATGGCGGGTTCCCTTACATTACCGTGAATGATGGGGATTATATGAAGAGCGGGGAACTTTATCTGAAGCACTGGTTCGAAGACGTGGAACTCGATATTAAGTATTTAGAAAAGGTTTTACCGTATCTGCATCAGCTTTGGGGAAGACCGGTCCATATTGAAACCCATGTGGAGAACCGTGATATGTTATTTACGTATGATGGGCGAAGCGTGCAACGGAAATATTTGTAAATGGGCAGAGCAGTTCCAGGTGAAACCCTGGAACTGCTATTTTCTTCTTAAGCAAAAGGTGTTCTAAATAGATGGACTGGCTTATACGATAATAAGAGAGATTATTTCAAACTTTAGGAGGAGACGGGAATGGCAGATGTTGAAGTCTTTATCGGTGATTTAACGGACCAGACATTTCATTATGAAGGGGGGGACTGGAATCATAATTACCCGAAAAGGATCAGTCCGTTTTTTCCGAAAGGGTATGAACTCTTTTTCTCCCTATTGGATGGCATTTATTATAAAAAAATAGAAGGCAGGCAAACTGACTGGGGAAGTCATACTTGTTTGATGTACCCGGATGAAATGTTGTCGGTCTTGGAAGATTACTATAAGAGTGATAAGGACAATAAACAGGTGCAACAATTATTCCAGTTTATAAAGCAATTAAATCCACATCAACAATATGGATTAGTGGCATGCGAGATGTCATAACGTAGAAAAGGACAAACTGCCTCAGGCATTTGTCCTTTTTACATACTTACATTGTTTCGACTGGTGAAACGGGTATTGAGTCTATCCGTGAAAAATAAAAAGGATTTTTGAAAGATGGGACTTTGAATAAACGTATAAATAAAAGTAAAAACGAAGACTGGACCGGAAAGAAGCAGTCCGATTAGTAACACCGCACACTCACAAATGATCCGGACTCTGCTGATTGAAAGATTTGTTAAATCCGAAATGGTAAGCATAAACCCGTCCCGCGGACCCGTGCCAAGGTGTGCCGCTGAATACAATCCCCCGCCAACCCCCATTAAAATAACCGCTGACAATAGAATCAGGATATCTAAGAATATGTTCGTTTCAGGGGGAAGTAGGTCATAAAATAGAAAGAAGTCGACCAACATGCCAACCATCACACCGTTAAGGATCGTCCCGATACGAACATACTTCCCTTTCAAAACCAGGGTACCTGCAATCAGGGTTGCACCGACAATTATATTCCACGTGCCAATTGTTAAGCCGAACTTCTCATATAAGGCAATGTTTAATACATCCCATGGATGGATTCCTAAGTATTGCACTTTGATGGACATACTGATCCCATAGCTGAAAATAAGTAACCCTATTACAAAATAACTTATTTGCCAATAGATTTTCATAGTGTCTCCTTTGAAATAACAGTCATCACTCTATAACAATATTTTACAACGAAAAGGTTTATGAAGATATGGTTTGTTTTTCGTTTAGTAGAGAGAGGACGAAGGTCCTTCAAGAGATGTACATCCTTTGAAGGAGAAAACAAAAGGAGAGTAGGAATAAAGGAGTGAATATTCAGATATCTACATTGTTTAAAGGGGTTGTAATTGACAGCACTTTCGATGGTCGATAGAGTTTTAGTAAGACGAGTAATGGGGGAATGAGTAGATGCTTACTGTGAAAAATGCATGGGGGACACTTTGGAAATGGCACGAAGATGTGATGGATACTTTGCAATTTTTCACTTCCGGAAGTACGCCTGCTGCTTCTTCTCGCGCAGGGGATACAAATCTTGTTCCGGAGCCTAATGCAAATCCAAGACAGAAAATCGGTTTTTTCATAGGACCACTCTTATTTATTCTTATCATGTTATTTTTCTCTCCTAAAGGTTTGGCAAAAGAGGCTGTTGCTGTCCTTGCAGGGACAACATGGATAGCGGTATGGTGGATAACAGAAGCAATACCTATTCCGGCAACTGCTTTGTTGCCGATCATTTTGTTTCCGCTTACGGGAGCTCTTCAAGCCGGAGATGTCACGTCTGCCTATGGTGATAGTACGATTTTTCTTTTTATGGGTGGTTTTATCATTGCGATTGCCATGGAAAAGTGGAATCTACATAAGCGGATTGCCATGAACATCATATTGTTGATTGGTACAGGCACTGAGAGAATCGTCCTTGGATTTATGTTGGCTACAGGTTTTTTATCTATGTGGATCTCGAATACTGCAACGGCTATGATGATGCTTCCGATTGGAACAGCCGTGATTTATCAGGTTAATGAAAGTCTAAAAAGGGAGGGGACTAATAGAACGGGGCACTTCAGTAAAGTGATCATGCTGGGAATTGCCTATAGTGCATCGATCGGAGGATTGGGAACGTTGATCGGAACGCCTCCAAACACAATATTTGCTGCAGTTGTGAAACAGTTGTATGGTATTGATTTCTCGTTTGCGAAGTGGATGCTTTTTGGTGTTCCACTTGCCACTATTCTTCTAGTTGTTACATGGTGGTATTTAATCAAGGTGGCTTTTCCATTAAAGATTAAAGAATTGCCGGGGGGAAGGGAGATTGTGGAGAAAGAGAACCGGTCTCTTGGTCGTATTTCATTTGAAGAAAAGCTTGTTCTTATGGTCTTTGTCGCTACAGCCCTATGTTGGATCACTCGATCGTTTCTATTGAACCAATGGGTTCCGTCATTAGATGACACAATCATAGCAATCACAGGAGCACTCGTTTTATTCCTTCTTCCAGGAAGAAAAGAATCGCGATTGATCAATTGGGACGATGCGAAGAAGCTCCCATGGGGGATCCTGCTCTTATTCGGTGGAGGTCTTGCCATTGCCAAGGGTTTCAAAGAGACGGGGTTGGCAGAGTGGATTGGACAGCAACTAACGATTCTTGAAGGGATATCCTTCATTATTATTCTTCTTGCAGTAACGGCCTTTGTTATTTTCTTAACTGAAATTACGTCCAATACGGCGACAGCCACGATGATGTTTCCGATAATGGCTGCTCTTGCAGCTGCCCTTAATATTCACCCTTATAGTTTGATGGTGGCTGCGGGCTTAGCTGCTTCATGTGCTTTCATGCTGCCGGTGGCTACACCTCCGAATGCTGTCGTATTCGGATCAGGTTATATCAAAATGGGAGACATGGTCAAGGCGGGAATATGGTTAAATCTGATAAGTATCGTATTTATTACACTTTTGATTTATTTCTTCATGCCACTCGTATGGGGAATCGATTTAGGGGTATTACCTGTAAATATGAACTAAAGAAAAATCGGATCAGTTTCCTGATCCGATTTTTCTGTGCTTATTATTGCGCAGTATATCCGCCATCTAAAACAACGGCCTGACCAGTTACACCTTTTGCTTTGTCACTGGATAGGAAAATGGTGTAGTCTGCAATTTCTTCTACTGATAATAATCTCTTTTGTGGAACAAGAGGATAAATGACATCCTCCAATACTTTTTCAAGCTCCACACCACGAGTCGTTGAAATATCCTTTAATTGGTTGCGGACAAGAGGGGTATCCACGTATCCGGGGCATAGGGCATTGACGGTAATCCCATGCTCCGCACCTTCTAAAGCCGATACCTTTGTCAGGCCGATAACACCATGCTTGGCGCTGTTGTATGCCGCTTTACCGGCAAAACCGATTAGTCCATTAATGGATGCCATATTAATGATACGACCGAATTTTTGCTTCTTCATATAAGGGAAAGCAAATTTTGTTGCGATAAAGGGAGCGGTCAGCATAATTTTGATCAGGAGCTCAAATTTTTCAATGGGGAATTCTTCAATTGGAGCTACGTGTTGAATACCTGCGTTATTGATTAATACGTCTATGCGACCATAGTGCTCAACTGTTTTATCAATTCCCGCTTTCACTTCTTTTTCACAGGTAACGTCGCATTTAATGCCCAGGCAATCGAATCCTCTGTCTTTCAGTTCTTCAACCGCTTCATCCAATCCTTCTTGATTGATGTCTGAGAGAACAACTTTCGCACCATTTTGAGCAAAGTGTTCCCCGATTTCAAAACCAATTCCCCTTGCAGCACCAGTAATGAATACAACTTTATCATTTACCAACTTCTTTTCCTCCTCTAATTAATAAATTCCTATATTGGCTAGGATGATTGAAACGATTTCTGCAATCGTAGGAATAAGCAACCCGACAACGGCTACATCCAAATATGAATCTTTATGGGTTAGTCCTGTTACGGCAAATAAGGTCAGGAGTGCACCGTTATGAGGAAGTATCGATGCTCCTGATGAAATGGAAGCAATTCTATGGAATGCTTCTGCACTGATACCACTTGTTTGAGACAACTCATAATATTTATCTCCCAAAGCCTCCAGGGCAATCCCCATTCCTCCTGAAGCAGATCCAGTAATAGCTGCAAGGGTTTGAACAGCTATGGCTTCAGATATGACGGGATTGCCTTTAATGCCAAGAATTAGCTTCGTTAACGTCTTGAAACCGGGTGCTGCTGTGACAACTGCTCCGAAACCAACAGCAGCGCTTGTGTTAATGACTGCCATAACTGAGCCCTTTGCTCCGCCATTGACAGCAGGGATGAATTTTTTATAATGCTTGAAGTTAATTATTAATATCGAAAGTATTCCTACAAGCAGAGCGGTCAGGATGTTCCACTTAAAGACATTCAGTGTAACGACGACAATGACAAGGGGAAGAAATGATAAGTAGAAGTTAGGAAGCTCTGATTCATTAATTTCCTTCACATTGTTTCCACCTTTTGGCTCGGTAAACGAATCTCCTTTACTTGTAAATTGCTTTTGACGCCATCTTAAATAAAAATACCCTCCAACTGCCATTATTAATCCACCGATGATACCGATGATTGGAGCGGCAGTGGGGGATGTTTTAAAATAATCGATTGGAATCAAGTTTTGAATCTGTGGTGTACCTGGGATGGCTGTCATTGTAAAGGTGAAAGCCCCCAATACGAAAGTCGGCGGCAATAGTTTCCGTGTGATATCCGCTTCTCTGAACATGGCAATAGCCAGGGGATAAATCGCAAATACAACGACGAATAAGCTCACACCGCCATATGTTAAAACGGCAGCTGCGATCAGCACGCCCAGTATCGCCCTGTCTTTACCGATAATGTTCGTAATTTTGTATGCGACGGATTGTGCTGCACCGACATCTTCCATCAATTTTCCGAAAATGGCTCCGAACAGGAATACAGGAAACCATTCTTTAGCAAAATCCACAAACCCGGTCATATACGTTTCTGTATAGGCAGGGAGCAGGTCAAGTCCACTCATTAATGCCACTAAACCTGCTACCAGGGGAGCGATCCAAATGATTGACCAGCCTAAATACGCCAAGACCATAAGAAGGATTAATCCAACAATGATGCTAGCCATAACTCACCTCTCATAAAAGTTTGTAGTTATTTTTCCATTAAAGAAAGGATTTATTCTATAGGGAAATCTGCTTTAGCAAGAGTGGGATTTGCATGCAGACGTTCCGGATACTTCATTCATTAAGAAAGAAAAGAACGAGCCGTTAATCGGACTCGTTCTTTTCATTATGACTGCCATCCATTTTGGTAACTTCTAAATATTGAATATGATGACCATCGATTTCTTTCACTCTAAAGCAATAACCTTGTTCCTCGATCCTGTCATTCAGCTTAACTTCGTACTTCTGAGTCAGGAACCAGCCTCCGATCGTGTCGACCTCATCTTCTTCAATGGAAATCCCAAGGAGATCATTCACATCTTCAATGAGCATCACGGCATCAAAAATAAAATGATTTTCTTTTACCTTCTGCACTTCAGGAATTTCATCGATATCAAATTCATCACGAATCTCCCCGACAATCTCTTCAATGATATCTTCTACTGTAACAAGACCGGCAGTCCCACCGTATTCATCCAGGAGTACGGCCATCGGCGACCGTTCTTTCTGAAGTTTGACGAGTAAGGCTTGAATAGGGATGGTTTCGATGACGCGGATCACAGGCTTGATAAAGGAAGTTAAGTCTTCATGTTCCTCTTTGTGGTTCACGAGTGTTGTCAGCAGTTCCTTCACGTTCACTATACCGAGGATATTATCTTTATCACCTTCTACGACAGGATATCTCGTATAGCGTTCCTCTTTAATGATGGTGAGTACTTCATCAATGGTGGAATCTGAGGATAGAGTCACTATATTCGTTCTAGGGACCATGATTTCTTTTGCGATTCGTTCGTCGAATTCAAATATTTTGTTTACGTACTTGAATTCGGATGAATTGATTTCCCCACTTTTGTAACTATCGGAAAGAATGATCCTAAGCTCTTCCTCGGAATGGGCAATTTCATGTTCAGAAGCGGGTTTTAAGCCGAATAACCCTGTGAACACCCGGGCAGAGCCGTTTAATGTCCATATGAATGGATAAGCGAGTCGATAAAACCATATCAACGGTCGTGCAAATAATAGAGTGACTTTCTCTGCTTTTTGAATGGCAAGGGTTTTCGGTGCCAACTCTCCAATCACCACATGCAAAAAGGTAATGACGGAAAATGCGAGTCCAAATGAAATGATACTAGTAATGGAGGCGTTTAAATCAAGCCTCTCAAACACGGGATGAAGCAACGTTTCAACGGTCGGTTCACCTAACCAACCGAGTCCGAGGGCTGTGATAGTAATGCCTAATTGACAGGCAGAAAGGTATTCGTCTAAATGGGATGTGACCCTTTTAGCAGCAATGGCCGTTTGATTTCCTTCGGATACCAGCTGATCGATACGAGAGCTTCTTACTTTGACAATGGCAAACTCTGATGCAACGAAGAAAGCGGTCAGCGCAATTAAAACAGCAACGAGAAATAAATTAAGTAGAATGTCCAATGAGCAGAAGCTGTAGAAAGGGAGTGAATCGAAGGACCCTTCTAAAGCTTCAAACACCTCCTGAATAGAAAAGTCATGGTTCCGTAAAAAAATGAAGCAAGATAACACTTGAAATCCGGTTGCAATGAGTATATCCTTTTAAAAGTATCACATTCTTATCCGTACCCAAAGTTCGTTGCAATGTGTAAATCGCTTGGTTATTGTTAGAAATAACAATTTTCATCATTAAAAATAGAAATGGACAAAACAAGGATACGAATCAATGGATAGTTGGAAAGGAGAACGATTATGGCAGACGTGTTTAACCAAGGATTTGTTGTAGCCCTTATCATTGCCTTTTCGGTTTATGTCATCTTAAGAGGAATAGCTATTTTCTTTGGCAAAGCAGGGAAAGGCTATCTGGAAAATATTCAATCCCAAACAGGACGCTTATATCTGCAATTAATAGGTGGCTACTATATATTATCAGGCGTACTTGGCTTGCTTATTCCACGTTTAGACTGGAAAACAGAAGAGATATACTTTGCAATTGCAATCTTTGCGATTTCATCTGTTGTTTTCTGGGTAACATTGGATCTCTTTATGAAACGTGATCGGAAAAAACTACAACAAAATTAATATGTTTCTTATAAGCCCTGGAATCTTTCCGGGGCTTTTTTATACTTTTTTACTAGCTGTTTTCTAAAAGCTTTTTAGTATCCGGGGTCTCGGCACGCCCAAAATCCGCCGGAGTCTGCGCAGTTCCCCCCACCATCTTTAACAGTATTTTCATGACAGAGCACCTGGCAGATATATATTAAAAACAACAAACTTCATTACTTAAAAATTTTAAAAAATCCCATACATTCAAAAGAATGTTTGAACATTATTAGCATTTCTTCTATACTATATTCAAAAGAGTATTTGAATGTTGGAGGAGTGACGAGATGAAAGAGACGGATATATGTGAAATAAAGTGTGTGGAAGATGAAAAGGTCAATCGCTTAAAATCAATGATTTTATCACAAAATACCTCTAAGGTAGCTGAAATCTTTAAAGCACTTTCTGATCAGACAAGAGCGAAAATTGCGTATGCACTTACCATCGAAGAAGAACTATGTGTATGCGATGTGGCAAATATTGTGGATGCTTCAACAGCGACCGCATCCCATCATTTACGTTTATTAAAAAAGCAGGGGTTAGCCAAATTCAGAAAAAAAGGCAAGCTCGTTTATTATTCTTTAGACGACCATCATGTGAAGCAGTTAATTGAAATTGCGTTGACTCATCAAGTGGAGGTGGAGGAACGTGACCGGTAAACCAGCCCTTAAACAAACCTACCGGGTCGAAGGATTTACGTGTGCGGGTTGCGCGGCGAAGTTCGAGAAGAACGTTCAGCATCTCGACGGAGTGGTAGATGCAAAAGTGAACTTTGGAGCAGCGAAGATTACCGTTTACGGAGAAACCACGAAGGAATCGGTAGAAAAAGCAGGAGCATTTGAAGGACTTCGCTTAACAGAAGACGGAATAAGAAAACAAGAGGAAGAAAGAGAACCTTTTTACAAGAAATATATGCATTTACTTTTCTCAGTTTTCTTTATCCTTCTTGCTTATTCCTTTCCATTTACAGAAATCGATAATAATCAAATCCTTTCTACTCTTTCATTTGCAACAGCCATTGTTGTAGGGGGATTTCGGTTATTTCAAACAGGATTCAAAAACTTACTCAAATTAGAGTTCGATATGAGAACCTTAATGACGATTGCCATTATTGGGGCAGCGTTTATCGGCGAATGGGGTGAGGGAGCCATTGTTGTTCTCCTGTTCGCCATCAGTGAAGTGCTGGAGTCGTACTCCATGGATAAGGCCCGTGAGTCGATTCGTTCACTCATGGATATTGCACCACCACAAGCCCTCATCATCCGGAATGGTACAGAGCTGCTTGTTGATGCAGAGGAAATTGAGGTCGGTGACATGATGATCGTGAAGCCTGGTCAGAAAATTGCCATGGATGGTGATATTGTTGAGGGCTCGTCTTTTGTCAATCAGGCGGCGATCACAGGAGAATCGGTCCCTGTGGAAAAGCTTCATGGTGATGCTGTATTTGCAGGAACGTTAAACGAAGAAGGGTACTTAAAGGTTAAGGTAACGAAGCGAATTGAAGACACGACTCTCGCCAAAATTATTCATTTAGTTGAAGAAGCTCAGGGAGAGAGGGCACCCTCCCAAGCATTTGTGGATGTATTCGCTAAATATTATACACCGATTATTATGGTCATCGCTTTACTTGTTGCTATCATTCCACCATTGCTCTTTGCAGGGGAATGGTCGACATGGGTCTATCAGGGACTATCTGTCTTAGTGGTGGGTTGTCCATGTGCCCTGGTCATTTCCACTCCGGTGGCGATTGTAACCGCTATAGGAAACGCTGCGAAAAATGGCATTCTCATAAAAGGCGGGGTGTATTTAGAGGAATTAGGAAGATTAAAGGCCATCGCCTTTGACAAAACTGGTACACTCACAAAAGGAACACCCGAAGTAACTGATGTCATCCTAATAGGTGATGCAGAGGAAGAACAGTTGTGGATGAAGATGGCTGCACTTGAACTCCACTCCCAGCATCCACTTGCTCACGCTTTTCTGAAAAAGGCGGAAGAGCTGAACATTGAGTATGGGGATTGTGAAGTGGTTGAGTTCCAATCCCATACAGGTAAAGGAATCAGTGGCCGAATCGGTGAGGGTAGATACTTTCTTGGAGCGGAAAGCCTTTTTACTAATACCCCTTCTACAGAAATTGAAAGCCTTCAAAGTGAGGGGAAAACGGTCATGGTGTTCGGAATCGATGATACTCCATTAGCTCTTATAGCCGTGGCCGATGAAGTGCGGGAAACAAGTCGCGAAATCATCGACAAACTTCATTATATGGGTATCAAGCAAACGGTGATGCTGACAGGAGATCATGAAAATACGGCCAGGTCGATTGGAAGAACAATAGGTGTCAAAGAAATCAAAGCAGGCCTGCTGCCACAAGATAAATTAGACTTTGTCAAACGCTATATGAACAAGTTTGGAAAAGTCGCAATGGTAGGGGATGGTATTAATGACGCCCCTGCACTTGCAACCTCAAATGTAGGAATCGCCATGGGTGGGGCAGGAACCGATACAGCACTGGAAACGGCAGATATCGCGTTAATGAACGATGACCTTACAAAACTGCCATATATCATTCACTTAAGTCGGAAAACACTTATCATCATCAAACAAAATATCTCGTTTGCCATTGGGATCAAGCTTCTTGCTTTATTACTTGTCATCCCCGGCTGGCTTACGTTATGGATCGCGATTTTTGCCGATATGGGAGCAACATTACTCGTAACATTGAATGGTCTAAGGTTATTAGGAGTCAAAGACCGGAAGTGAGGGATGTCATGTGGGTCACGACCACAATCATGGACATAATCAGAATAAAAAAGCATTATTAATCAGTTTCCTATTTATTTTTACTTTTATGATCGTAGAAGTCATAGGTGGAATCGTCACAAATAGTCTTGCTCTTCTTTCAGACGCGGGACATATGCTTAGTGATGCAGCCGCTTTAGGTCTTAGTTTGGCAGCTTTTTATATAGGTGAGAAGGCGTCGGATAAAGGGAAGACGTATGGATACAAGCGATTTGAAATACTGGCGGCGTTTATTAATGGCATCACGTTGATTCTCGTTTCCCTCTATATTTTCTGGGAAGCGTATCATCGTTTCATAGATACCCCTATGGTTTCACCAGGTATGATGGTGATCGCCATCATAGGTCTGGTTGTAAACATTATCGTGGCATGGATTTTAATGAGAGGGGATACGGAACATAACTTGAATGTTCGAAGTGCCTTTCTTCATGTACTTGGTGATATGTTAGGGTCAGTAGGAGCCATCGCAGCCGGACTCTTGATATATTTCTTTAATTGGAACTTGGCGGATCCTATTGCATCTGTCATGGTTGCCATCCTAATCGTCATTTCCGGATGGAGAGTAACGAAGGATTCCATTCATATCTTAATGGAGGGATCTCCAAAAGGTATTGATACCGAAGAAGTTAAGAATAGCATGTCTGCTATTCCGGGAGTCATTGAAGTACATGATTTTCATGTATGGTGCATCACGTCGGGATTCACAGCTCTAAGCTGCCATGTGGTGGTTGAAAACGAAGTGAATCGAGATACGATTTTATTACGACTCTCAGCCTGTCTTGAACAGGAATTTGGCATTCATCATTCTACGATTCAAGTTGAGGGAAAAAGTGTCACAGAGGGCCATCATCACATTTGTACGTAACAGATTTTACTTTTCTTTCCAATTTGTAAGAGGATGTTTAGTTCTCTCCAGATTTGGGGTATATCCTCAACTGGAGGGATGAGCATGTTACATCAAGTAGATAAATCAGAGAAGCAAAAGACACCTGAATTTAAAAAGGATTTCTATATTCAACAATTATTAAGGATAGGCGTATATAAATATTTTGGTAAGCAGCTTTATGAGCTCTCAATGAATGAACTACAAGATGTCTACCTGGAATATTACGTTGGTGGCGATATAGCAAATTAAAAAAGACGAACCTTTTAGAAAAAGGATCGTCTTTTTTGCTGCAGTAAGTCTTATTATTACGGCACATCATGTCCCATAGAAGTTTGCAGGATTTCAAACCATTGATCGTGGTTTAAAGAAATGGTAAGAGAGTCGATTGCATGTTGAATGCGTTCTTTTTTACCTGAACCGACGATAGGCATAATGTTTGCCGGGTGATTAAGAAGCCATGCATATAGTACTACATCAATTCCCTTAGCACCTGTTTCTGCTTGTACCTTTTTCAATGTATGTTGAAGACGAATGGCTTTTTCATCCTCTCCTTTGAAAATCGCCCCGCCTGCGAGTGGAGACCAGGCCATCGGCGCGACACGCTTCTCCTGACAAAGATTCAACGTACCGTCTTCAAAGTTTTCTAGGTTATAGGCTGACAATTCAATTTGGTTTGTGATCAATGGAAATGGCAAATAAGATTGAAGCATATTCCATTGATGATTTTTAAAGTTTGATACTCCGAAATGACGTACCTTTCCTTCATCTTTCAATTGAGTGAAGGCTTCAGCCACTTCTTCTCCATTCATAAATGGATCAGGCCTGTGAACCAATAATAAATCGATGTAGTCCGTTTTCAGGTTCTGCAGGGAGTTTTCAACAGAAGTCAAAATATGCTTTTTACTCGTGTTGTAATGATGTGTTTTATGTTCCGGACGGTTGTCAGAAGGCAGGACAATACCGCATTTCGTTACAATTTCCATTTTTTCTCGTGTGGATGGCTGAAGGTTGAGTGCCTCACCAAATAACGCTTCACATGTATAGGAGCCATAAATATCTGCGTGATCAAAAGTCGTGATTCCGTTTTCAATATTGTACTGAATTAAAGAAAGAGTGTCTTCCTTTGATTGATTCCAGTCTGCAAGTCTCCACAACCCATGAATGATTCTTGAGAATGATAGGTCTTCCGTCATTTGTATTCTTTGCATCGATACAACCTCTTTTCATATGGTATGTAGACATTCTTTCATAGTCATACTAAACGTATATTACTATGTTTGGAAAGGAATTAAAAATGATTGAACCTCTTCATGATCTATTATTGAACTGGAAGGTTCCCCCTTCCTGCATAGAGACCGTGGGCAATCAACGGAATGTTTATAAGGTGAAGAGTCCGGAGAAGACATTTTATTTGAAAAAGAGATTGAACTCTTCAGTGGAGAAGCAAATAGAAGAGCTGCTCTTAACTTCTTTTTTAGTAGGAAACGGACTTATTGTTGAAAGGCCACTGTTAACGGTCTCACATCAGCCATATGTACGACACCATCAGGTTTTCTACTCCCTGTATCAAGCTCTGGAAGGAATACCAGTACAAGTCTATTCCTTGACTTCTTTGAGAATGGTGGGAACATACCTATCCAAACTCCAGGGCAGGCTAAAACAATACGTCTGTAAATACGAGGTAGAAGAATGGAAAATTGAAACACATTTGAGAGAGTGGATAGGCGGTCAGGATTCTACAAGGATAGAAAGGTGGGGTGAAGGGTTTCTTGGCAAGCTAAATGAATGGTCTTTCTCCTATAGCAAATTGCCCCATCAACTCGTCCATAGCGACTGTCATCCGCGTAATATCCTCATGAAAGAAGAAAGGGTGACAGGGGTCATAGATTTCGAGAGGATACGAAAAGCACCCCGCATAGCAGATATCGGCTACTTTATTGCAGGGATGCTCAAAGATCAGGTCATGGAGGGTGAGGATGAGGATGAGCATGCTGAATGTATCCATGCCTTTATGGAGGGCTATCAGTCCGAGGGTCCTTTAACCCAGGAAGAAAAGGAACTGATGCCATTCTTAGTCATTATCTTTCTTCTTCAATACACCTTCTTTTACAATCAAAAAGGGTATTCACACGCTGTATCTACATACATTTCGTTCATTAACAGACTAGTAAATTCTGGTGTTTATGAGCAGGCCTTTCAAATGTAATTTTATTTAAGAGGAAATGCTTGAATATACACCATTTCTGTGGCAAAGTAGGGAAGAAGATAACGTTTAATTTCATAGTACAAGTGTAGGGGGACCGGTGTGGCCGGTTGAGATTGTATCCTGACAGATACTGACCCTTTGAACCTGAACTGGCTGATACCAGCGTAGGAAACATTCTCTTAAACATTACATAATCATGTTTAACAATGCGTCCCTCGCTGAAGCTTGGGGCGCTTTTTTGCTGTTGTGTCCATACGTTCTAAGGTGTTTTACATTCTTTCTCTCTACTAAGTGAACAATAGAGAATAAACGTTACAACTACATACATGGATTTTTAGGAGGAAAAAATGATGAAAAAATGGATGTATATCATCTGTTCTGTCTTTCTTTTAACTGCTTGCAGTGGTGGAGGAAATACATCAGAACAGAAAGAAGGTCATAAAAAGGTTACGGTTGTACTGGACTGGACACCGAATACCAATCACACTGGATTATACGTTGCGAAAGAAAAAGGATACTTTGAAGAGCAAGGGCTGGATGTGGATATCATCTTACCTGGTGAGGCAGGGGCAGACCAACTCGTTGCCTCGGGTAAAGCTGAGTTCGGAGTTGGATACCAGGAAAGTGTCACGCAAGCAAGGGTACAGGACGTACCACTTGTATCTATCGCTGCTGTCATACAGCATAATACATCCGGGTTTGCCTCCCCTAAGGATAAAGGTATAACGACTCCAAAGGATTTTGAAGGCAAAAGGTATGGCGGATGGGGATCACCTGTAGAAAAAGCTGTTATGACGTCGATTATGAAACAAGAAAATGCTGACGTAGAGAAAGTGGATTTTGTAAACATGGGAGATACAGATTTCTTTACTGCCGTGAAACGGGATGTGGACTTTGCGTGGATCTACTATGGATGGACAGGGATTGAAGCAGAGCTTCGCGGTGAGGAATTGAACATGATGTACGTAAAGGATTACTCGGAAAAACTCGATTATTACACGCCTGTTCTGACGACAAATGAAAAGATGATTGAATCAGACCCTGAAACGGTTAAAGCATTTTTGTCAGCTTCTTCCAAAGGGTATCAGTTTGCGATCGACAATCCGGAAGAGGCAGGTGAAATCTTATTAGAGGCAGCTCCAGATCTGGATAAGGAATTAGTCATGAAGAGTCAGGAATGGCTGGCGCCTAAATACAAAGATGACGCTGACAGATGGGGAGAGCAGAAGCTGGAGGTTTGGGAAAACTATGCTTCATGGATGTATGATAACGATTTATTAGATAAGGAACTGGACAGTAAAAAAGCATTCACAAACGAATTCTTACCAAAATAAGAGGTGAACATAATGGGGAACGCACTCGTAAGCATACAAATTATTCCGAAGACGAAAAATGGGGAAGATGTTATTCCATACGTGGATGAAGCCATCGCGATCATTGATGAATCAGGTGTCCGTTATGAAGTCCATCCATTAGAAACGACAATGGAAGGGGAATTATCTGATTTATTTAAGGTGATTGAACAAATGAATGAACGAATGATCGAATTGGGAAGCTCAAATGTCATTTCTCAAGTCAAGGTATTATATCAGCCTGCAGGGATTGAGATGGATCAATTAACGGAGAAGTATAAAGGATGAAATCATGGATATCGAAAGGATGGAGACCCTTCTTGGTCCTCATCCTTTTATTCATCATTTGGGAATTCACCATTAGAATATTTGAGGTTCCTGCCTGGCTGATGCCATCACCTTCAGATATTTGGGCTGAAGGGGTTGCTTCCTGGTCAGCATTCACGGGACATCTTGGCTCGACAACCCTCCTGACGATCGGGGGATTTGCGATTGGGTGTACGATTGGGATCGTGACTGCAGTCGGACTACATCTGCTTCCTAAAGTAAGAGAAGCGATTTATCCACTCATGATCCTGTCTCAAAACATTCCGATCATCGTGCTCGCACCCCTGTTGGTTATCTGGTTCGGATTTGGACTATTGCCGAAAATCATTGTCATTACATTGATCTGCTTTTTTCCGGTAGCGGTCTCGGCATTGGATGGTTTCAGGCAGACGAACTCAGAGTACATTCTTTACATGAAAATGTCGGGAGCCACAAAAGCTCAAATCTTTCGAAAAGTTGAATGGCCGCATGCACTTCCATCCATCTTCTCAGGACTGAAAATTTCAGCTACCTATAGTGTGATGGGGGCAGTGATTTCAGAGTGGTTAGGTGCACAGAAAGGGATCGGAGTCTATATGACTCTTGCCTCTTCTTCCTTTAGGACAGACAGGGTATTTGTAGCCATCTTTATGATTATGCTGCTCAGCCTCGTTTTCTTTGGAATCATTTTGTTATTAGAGAAAATCATGATTAAGTGGAATCGAAAGGAGGACAGGTAACATGACGACTTTATCCATACAAAATATGTCTAAATACTTTGATGGGGAGCTGATCCTAGATGAGCTTTCCATTCATGTTGAAGAAGGTGAGTTCGTCTCGATCCTTGGTCCTTCCGGGAGTGGAAAGAGTACGCTATTTCACGTGATCGGAGGATTATTCATTCCCGATTCCGGAGACATTCAATTAGATGGAAAATCGATTAATGGTCAAAGAGGAACTATCAGTTATATGCCGCAAAGTCCGTCCCTCCTGCCATGGAGAACCGTAATTGAGAATGTGATGCTTGGCCAGGAGTTACATGGAAAGAGAGATAGGGATAAAGCGCTCTGCATGATCGAACGGGCGGGCTTAAAGGGGTATGAGAATGCGTATCCTGATGATTTATCCGGAGGGATGAAGCAGAGGGTGGCGTTTATTCGTGCCCTTGTCAGTCCTCAATCCTTTTTATGTTTGGATGAGCCCTTTTCAGCCCTGGATGAATTCACACGATTGGACATGCAGAAATGGCTCCTTTCCATTTGGGAGGAAGACTTGAGTTCCGTTCTCTTTGTGACTCATAATATCGACGAAGCCCTGTTTCTGTCAGACCGGATCATTGTATTATCGACAAGGCCGGCCAGGGTGCAGAAGGAGTTCAAAGTACCGTTTCCCCGTCCCCGCGATAAAGAGATTCTCTTAACGGAGGAGTTTCTGAAATGGAAAACGAGCATTTTTGAGGAGCTTTCTCAATATGTGTAAACCCTCCTTGATTGATGCACATATTCACTTGGATTTATACGAAGGATATGAGCGTGATAAGATTATGCAGGAACTTGAACTGTATTCTGTAGAAGCGCTCATATCTGTATCGTTCCACCTTCAATCGTCCAGGACAAATATAGATCTCTCGAGAAGAGATGCAAGGATCAAACCTGCTGCAGGTTTCCACCCGGAGCAGAAACTGCCTTCTGAAAGAGCAGTTGAGGAGCTTCTTTCATTCATTGAGCGGCATCAACAGGAAATAGTGGCGATTGGTGAAGTAGGATTGCCTTATTATAAAATGAAAGAACATCCTGATGTTAAAGTGGAGCCTTATATCGATCTGTTGGAAAGGTTTATGATCCAATCCAAAAAGATCAATAAACCGATTATCCTTCATGGCGTATATGAGCATGCCCCCATCGTTTGTGGACTGTTAGAAAAGCACTCCATAGAAAAAGCTCATTTTCATTGGTTTAAAGGAGATAAAAAGACCATTGAAAGAATGAAGGGAAATGGCTATTCCATCTCCATTACCCCTGATGTCCTTTATGAGAATGAGATACAAGAGCTTGTTAAGAAGTACCCAATCGAAGGACTTATGGTAGAAACAGATGGTCCTTGGCGTTTTGAAGGGATCTTCCAGGGAAGGATGACCCACCCAGGAATCATGCATCGGTCCATTGAAAAAATCGCCGAAATAAAACACATCAAAGAAACAGAAGTATATAAACAACTGTTTAAGAATACAACCGAATTTTATGGGATTTCCTAAATCAGGCTTCTCTTGCATCATGGTGCAGGAGAAGTTTTTTTATAAACATCTTTTTCCATCATATTTATCGGGGAGATAACAAAAAATGATAGTAATGACGTTTAGGAAAAAGGTGAAAAGAATGGAACTGAATGATCAATATATGCCTTATCAAGCAGGTGATGTAGTATATGTGATTTATAGAAATCCGCATACACAAAGTGTAGCCAACGTGCAGGAAGCAGCCGTTGTACATAATCCGGAAAATCCGAACGAATTGGCATTATTTTTATATGAAACCTATTATCCGTTAACACATGAAATTGCGGTTTATACTTCAGAAGCTGAAGCGGAGCAAGCCTATACTCAATCATTTGGAGACCTGTAGGAGGGATGAATCATGGTTAAACCGTTCGTGCCACAATTGGTCTACTTTGAACCAAATGCTTTGGAATATCCCCTGGGTAAAGAGCTCAAAGAAAAGTTTGAAAATATGGATGTGGAGATCAGGTACACAACATCCCATAACCAGGTTCGTAATTTGCCAGGGGACAACCATTTTCAGAAATACCGGATTGCAAAATCCACTTTAGTAGTCGGAGTGAGAAAAACGTTGAAGTTTGATACATCCAAACCGTCTGCTGAATATGCTATCCCATTTGCAACAGGGTGCATGGGGCACTGTCATTATTGCTATTTGCAAACAACGATGGGGAGTAAACCATATATACGAACGTATGTGAATGTGGATGAAATATTTGAGTCGGCAGACAAGTATATTGCAGAAAGAGCTCCTGAATTCACACGCTTTGAAGCTGCTTGTACGTCCGATATCGTAGGGATCGATCATCTCACTCATACCCTAAAACGAGCCATCGAGCATTTTGGTGAATCCGAGCATGGCAAGCTTCGTTTTGTGACGAAATTCCATCATGTCGACCATCTGCTTGATGCGAAGCATAATGGAAAAACCAGATTCCGGTTCAGTATCAATGCCGATTATGTGATTAAGAATTTTGAGCCTGGTACATCTCCTTTGGATAAGCGACTTGAGGCCGCGGGGAAGGTTGCAAGAGCGGGGTATCCATTAGGATTCATTGTGGCACCTATCTATATTCATGAAGGATGGAAGGAAGGGTATAAGCAAATGTTTGAACATTTGGAAGTTCACCTGCCGGAAGAAGCGAAAAAGGATTTAACCTTTGAATTCATTCAACATCGTTTCACAAAACCGGCTAAAAGAGTCATTGAGAAAAATTATCCGATGACAAAGCTTGAACTTAATGAGGAAGAACGGCGATATAAATGGGGTAAATACGGGATTGGCAAGTATATCTATCAAAAGGATGAAGAGCAGGAAATGAAAGATCATTTGTATGCCTACATGGAAAAACATTTTCCGAAAGCGAAGCTGGAGTATTTCACCTAAAAAAAAAGGGACTGATTACAATACAATACCAGTTGTAATCAGTCCTCTTAATGTAGTTGTGGTAGAATATTTTCCAAATCTTTCACTCGCATGGCAATTTCATCACAAATTTCTTGATAGTGTACCCATTCTTCTATGAGTGTCGCAGAACGCTTCCTTGGATTAGGCAAATTCCAATAGATGACTTTATCTTCTAATTCAGTTGGAATCTCTATCTTATCATCATATTCTGTATCCTGAATCGCAACAATAACCGAAGCATTACCAAGTTCATTCATCTCAATGCGTGTAAGTGGGAATGTACTGATGTCAATACATAACTCTTTCATTGCTAAAACGCTGAATTCAGCACGACTCTCAGCAACCCAACCGGCACTTTTGAATGACCAATCCGACACATCAAGCTTCTCGGCCCACCCTTCAGCTATCAAGCTGCGCTGTTGACTACTTGAAAGAAAATAGACTGTTTTATTCATTTTAGGTATGTTCCTTTCTATTTTCATGCTGTTATTACTATTTACCCAATAACGTAGCATTTAATCATTAAATGTAAAAAAGAAAAGTTTGGAAGTTGATCTGTAGTCATATCGAATCATTCAACTCCCACATTTTGTGCGGGGAGTGAGGTGAAATATAGTAATAATGTTTTAATTCACCCTTAATCTTCTTCAATTATTAAAAAAATCAGTATAATAGGAAAAGGAGAAAGAAGAAGCAGCGAAAAAAATGGATGGGAAGGCAGTTCAGGAAAAGATAATAGAAAAATTCAAAAATAATAGTTTTGCTAAAAGTAATTAAGGGTAAACATCTTTTAATTATTTTGTATTCAATAGGGGAGGTACATCTATGAAATTTAATTTAACAACTAAGATTATTATTGCCTTAATACTAGGGGCGATTGTGGGATTACTGCTTAATATTTTTGCTAAAGATACATTTAATATATTAGATCCTTATCTGTTTACTCCGTTAGGGAAGATATTCCTTAACCTCATCAGCATGCTTGTTGTACCAATTGTGTTTTTATCCATCGTTCTTGGATCTGCAGGTCTGGGTGACCCTAAGAAATTGGGGAGAATAGGGTTGAAGACCATTGTATTCTTCTTAATGACTACTTGCATTGCCATCGTCATCGGTTTATCTCTGGCTTATGTCATTGATCCCGGTTTGGTAGAGGGAATTGACAAAACACAATCAGAAGGTTTTGAAACGAAAGATGCTCCTCCTGTGGGAGAGACCCTCATGAACATTATTCCAAAAAATCCACTTACGGCGATGACAGAGGGAAATATGCTGCAAATTATTGCATTTGCCATCTTTATTGGATTTGGATTAACAGCTTTAGGGGATAAAACAAAAGGAATATTAAAGCTGGTTGAACAAGGTAATGACCTGATGATGTACCTTGTGACACTCGTGATGAAATTCGCTCCATACGGAACATTCGGATTGATCGCTTCAGCAATAGGAAGCCAGGGTTTCAGTGCATTGAAGGCGATGTGGCTTTATTTTGTAGTCGTTCTTGCAGCATTGATCATTCACGCCATCGTTACCTATGGTGGAACGATCCTCCTTCTGGCCAAAAAAAATCCGCTTTGGTTCTTCAAGAATTTCAGTCCTGCGATGAGCGTAGGATTCAGTACATCAAGCAGTAACGCGACGCTTCCCATCTCTATGGATGTTGCCCAACAGCGTCTAGGCGTATCGAAATCAGTAAGCTCTTTCGTTCAACCATTAGGAGCTACCATCAACATGGATGGTACTGCGATCATGCAGGGGGTTGCAACCGTCTTTATCGCTCAGGTATATGGTGTTGATTTATCATTGGAACAACTGATTACGGTTGTACTAACGGCTGTTTTAGCCAGTATCGGTACAGCAGGGGTTCCTGGAGTCGGATTGATCCTTCTTGCGATGGTATTAAGCAGTGTAAACCTGCCAGTAGAAGGAATTGGATTAATTCTGGGGATTGACCGCTTGCTTGATATGGCAAGGACTTCCATCAATATTTCAGGAGATGCAGCGTGTGCGTTGTTTGTATCAGAATCTGAAAAGAAACGTACGATCAAGGAACAAAGAGGGGAGGCGTAATCTCCTCATATATTAAATCGAGTCTATGGCGTGTAAAGACGATAGACTCGTTTTTTTTATCTAATTTATTTAGTGGTAGCGCTCCAATGCCCGATCCCTAGCGGCTTAATGGTCCACGATCGGATAGGGATAATGTTCTCCCAGGATAACCCCCGAATCTTCCAGACTTTTCCTCGTTTTTGCCGAATTCGTCAATTCTTCACCTAAAAGTATAGTAAAATAAACAGGGCGATACAAAAATCGATGGTTTTGATCAATATGTTTAAATATTCTTGAAAATGGAAATGAACTTAGTGTAATATTACACTATAAATAAGTAAGGTGTGATTCGATGACAAAAGAAGAGATCGTTCTAATTATTTCAGATAAATTACGGCTTATACGAACAGAGGCAGGTTATACACAGGATAAGATGGCGAACATTATCGGATTATCCAAAAAAACCCTTGTTCAAATTGAAAAAGGCAGAGTCATGGCCGGCTGGACAGCGGTCATTGCCATCTGTGCATTGTTTAAAGATAGTGAAACCTTAACCACAAGTCTTGGGGGGGAGCCCCTTGAAATCATAGAGACCATTGCTCGGGAAGGCATTGATTATCGGAAGGAGAAAACGTTGGGCGGGAAGGTCTGGTGGAAAGATGTAAAGAAGAATGATGAATACATTCTTCAGCAAAACCTTTTCAGTCAGCACTTCCGAATATTGGACTTCGAGGATTATCGAATATACAGCAGCTTTGACGAGAATAATGCTCATAAACGTTTTGATGAATTAACTGGTAAGTAATACATAATGGAGGGACGGACCTATTAAAGGTCCGTCCCTCCATTTGTTCCATTTATTTTACGACCAGGACGCTGGTTTCGCAGTTTTGAGTGACTTTTTCACTGACGCTGCCGAGCACCCATTTTTTCATGCCGGACTTACGGCTGCTCCCGACTACTACCAGGTCTGCCTGGATTTCTTTGGCATATTCACATATGCGTTTTGCTTCTGATCCGGATAGGTGAATATAGTTTGCCTCAATCCCGTAAGGAGAAAGTTTTTCTTTAGCATTTTTCAAAAAGTGATGTGTAGAGGACGGTGTCTTAATTTCATGACGTTCTTCCTCCGAAGTATGAACTTTGTTGTCTGGAGAAACGGACAAATTCCCCATATAATTGTTATCAAAACCTGGTGACGTATCTGCCAATGCATGGGTAGGGGTATAGTTGTCATGACTTTCATTTGCTACCTTTTCATCTGATATATGGAGTACGGTTAATTGTGTATCTATAGAACCTTTTATTAATTTTTGCACTTCATCCAATGCTTTCTTGCTTCCATCGGTTTCATCGTAAGCTAACAAGATATGTTTATACATCAAAATCACCTCATCAATAGGATATCTATTATTTACCCAATATTAAATTCTTTAATCTTTTTCAGGGAACGAGAATTGAATATAAAGACCATTTTTTAAAAAAACTGATTCAACAATCGCTTTATAACAAAGAGAAAGAGCATAACGGGGGGAGATCCGTTATGCTCTTTCTCTTTGATTAAAACTCATATAATTGCAGGAATAATGTTTAATTTGAATGGTCTTTATTAAAGCATGCTGATAATCCAGCCAATGACAACAATTGCTCCAATGACCATTAAGATTGTACGTACCATTAAAATCACCTCGACTTATCGTATCAATGAAATATGTTCTGTATTTCTAACCGGTTAGTGTAAAGTTACCCTGTCAACGAATAGTTAAAACCTTCTCCACATTATTATTTAACCAGGTTACTACTTCAGGCGTTAATTTCTGTTCCAATTTTCCCTCTCTGGATCAATACATATCCAAGATTCTGGAGTTCGTTTAATCTTGTCCTGATTTGTTGAACGGATAGAGGAGTGGAGCTTCGTTGTAGGGAAGAATAAATTTTTTGTCTGTTGGCTCGTTTTCCATCTTCGAAAAATTCAACTAAAGCGGTAAGGATATTTACATACTCCCCGGTTTTAGACATTGAGATAGCATGAAGGGAAAAGATATCCTTAGTATGTTCCTTTTCGATGAAATTATAATCATTTTTCGGTAATTGATGAAACCGTTAACCGATTTTAATCTGCAACAGTGATCATGACTTTATCTGAAAATTATTAATTGTTTACACCCCTCGATTGATATCTCCCAGTTTTTTTCTGAACTCGATGATACAAGGTCACTGCTCTGACAATTGAAAGTGGTAGATGATTTTCATTTGAGCCCTGAGCTGTGGGCTATTTTTTTCTTTAAGACGAAATTTCTGATCGACTGAGCAGATAACGGCGAAATCACCATTTTAACGGCGAAATTCTAAATATATCGGCGAAACGGGTTCTCCTTAATTTTTTGCTATATGGGAGTGACTACTCCCATTACCTATCCGACCACAGACGGAGGAAAAAACCACCAATAGACCCTCATGTTCTTCGGGTATTCCCTATACTATAAAGATAGTTAATCATTGATGGGAGACGGTTATTCATGAAAAAAATGATTGAAATCTTTAAGAATCCAATTTTTCTAAAGTTATTCTTTGCTAATTTCACTTCGCATATGGGAAGTGTGATTGGTTTGACTGCCTTTATGTTTTATCTTCTGGATCGGTTTTCCGAGCAACCTGTGTATGCTTCCCTTACTGAAATGATGTACTCATTACCCACTCTTCTCGTCTTCTTTCTTGTTGGAGTATTCGCTGACAGAATGGACCGGCAGAAAATTGCCTACCACTGTGATACGATCAGTGCGCTCTTTACACTTTTATTATTCGGGGCAATCTACATTGGTTGGCTGCCCCTCATATTTGCCATCTTGTTTCTAAGGAGCGGCGTCCAGAAGTTTTTCTTTCCTGCTGAACAAGGGATACTGCAAGGAGTGCTTTCTAAAGATGATTATTCAACGGCCGCCGGCTTGAATCAAATGGTGATGAGCTTGTTTATGTTACTTGGAAATGCTATTGCCATCTTTGTATATTGGACGGCCGGGATTTATGGTGCGATTGCAGTCGATTTTATTACATTCGTTATTTCTGCCATTTTAATCAGGAAATGTATCATTCCGGAAGAGGTTCGTCTTCCAAACGGGAGGCATACGTGGAAAGACTTGAACATTCAGTCTGTGACGAAAGATTTTACAGCCGGGATGAGCTATATCCTGAATCACAAGCTGCTATTATCCTTAATTGGAGGGTTTGTCGTATTTGGAATTGTGAACGGCGGATTCTCGGTCATTCCTATCTTTATTTTGAAATATAAATTGGCCCCAGAGTCTTATGAAGAATATTCGATTCTATTAGGTGTCGCCTTCGGTGCCGGTGTATTGATTGGCAGTATCTTCTCTTCGATGCTTGCTCAGAAGTTTAAGTTTCATGTTTTGATAGTTGCAGGGCTGGTTATTTCCGGAACGTTTATCATCGCAGCATCTTTTGCCCCTGCGACTTGGATATTCCTCACGATCATTTTTTTCGCTGCACTGGGCTTACCCCTAGTGAATATTGCAATCGGGGGATGGATGCCGAGCATCATTGATCCGAAAATGATGGGCAGGGTGCAAGGGTGGATCAATCCTCTTATGATGCTGTCACAATCGATTACCCTGGGAGTGATTGCTTTGACATTCCCTTCCGTCGTAACCGTTGAAATGCTCTACTGGCTCGTTGGAGGATGCCTAATCATAGTAGGTATCTTCTACACCATCATTCTACCTAAATATGTGAAAGAAGATGAAGCTCAGCCTGTTGTAATAAATGGATAATAGAGAGTCCCTCTATCAAATAGGGCATGACTGTTCATAGAGGGAATTTTTATTTGAAAAAGAGAATGAAAAGCTTTAAACAAACTATAATGATTTTATGAACGATTTTTCTTCAGGTGCGTATGAGCTCGGCAGGCCGGGATGAGATTTGGAGGAAATTCAAGGCAGGGGAGAGGAAACTATGATTATTGTGACAACCGATTTTGTACCGGGTAAGGAAGTAAAAGAATTAAGAGGATTCGTAAGGGGAAGTACCGTCCAAGCGAAGCATATTGGCAAAGACATCATTGCCGGTTTTAAAACCATTATTGGCGGAGAAATAAGCGAATACAGTGAGTTGATGGAGGAAGCAAGAAAACAAGCGATTGATCGTATGATGGAAGAAGCTTCTCAAAAAGGTGCAAATGCCGTTATTGCCGTTCGTTTAGAAACCTCAGCTGTCATGCAAAACGCTTCAGAAATTATTGCTTACGGTACGGCTGTCGTCGTGGAATAATTCTGCTTTGTGGTTCACTTATATTGTGGAAAAATAAAAAAAGTAAATAGAAAATTATCAATAAAAATAATATTGACACAATTCATGGTGTGTAGTATGGTTATTAATGGAATAATTAATAAAAATGAATGGAGGGTTTGTGATGATGAAAGTGTATATAATTCAAGGAGTACCAGCAGTGTTCAATACCAATTTCATATCATCACATAACCAGTAACTCCTTAATCATTCTGTCATACGAATATTAATGGCACAGGTTATGCATATAATCTGTGCTTTTCTATGTCCAAAAACAATGACGGACGTTTTAAGGCGCAACAGATTGGTACGGATTCGGAAGGAATCCCTATTGGATCTTGTGAGCCTTAGGCGTCTGTCTTTTTTCGTTTAGGTGTACCCAAGGATCAACCTTGATCACATATAAAAACCTAATTTCAGAAGGAGGAAATTGATTATGTTAATCATTCAAATGAAGAAGATGATGTCTGCTGTGGAGACAGAAGGCGGATAGTGAAAAAAGTCAACAAGAGGAGGTAATGTGGAATGTTTAGTATTTTTAAGAAATTATCGTGGTTTTTTATTGGAAATTGGAAGAGATATACAGTAGCGATCGTTCTATTGACGATTGTCGGTATCCTTGATGTGATTCCTCCAAAGCTTGTAGGGAATGCCATTGATGACATTCATCTGGGGGCGATGACGTGGGAAGTCGTAGAGAAATATCTTTGGCTGATTGCCGGAATCGCACTCATTTCGTACGCATTGACGTATGTGTGGATGTATCAATTATTTGGCGGAGCTTTTCTCGTTGAACGTAAGCTTCGTGGTAAATTTATGGGACATTTATTAAAGATGACTCCGACTTTTTTTGAAAAGAATCGTACGGGAGATTTAATGGCAAGGGCAACGAATGATTTGAAGGCCATCTCGGTTACAGCCGGTTTCGGAGTATTGACACTAATCGATTCCAGTGTCTTTATGTTAACGATCCTTTTTACAATGGGATTTCTTATCAGCTGGAAACTGACTATCGCGGCGATATTGCCGCTTCCAATCATGGCTATGTTGATGAAGGTGTACGGTGCGAGAATTCATAAGCGATTCACGGAAGCTCAGGATTCATTCGGTGACTTGAATGATAAAGTGCTGGAGTCGATTGCAGGTGTCCGTGTCATTCGTGCGTATGTACAGGAAAGAGCGGATGAGAAGCGTTTCGCTGATATGACAGAAGACGTCTATAACAAGAATATTGGTGTGGCAAAGATTGATTCCCTCTTTGAACCAACAATCAAAGTCCTTGTTGGGTTGAGCTATTTGATTGGACTTGGTTATGGAGCATATCTTGTGTTTCATCAATCGATCACATTGGGAGAGCTTGTTTCCTTTAACGTGTACCTCGGGATGCTGATTTGGCCGATGTTTGCCATTGGGGAGTTGATCAATATCATGCAGCGTGGGAATGCATCACTTGACCGGGTTCAAGAGACCCTTGATTATGTGCAGGACGTCCAGGATTCTGAGAACCCTCAATGGCTAGATTCTCCTGATCAAATAGGGTTTAAGGATGTAGACTTTCAATATCCGTCTTCACAGGTGTTGAATCTCTCCAATATCAATCTTAATATCCATCAAGGAGGCACTCTTGGAATCGTCGGGAAGACCGGAAGTGGAAAAACGACCTTTATCAAGCAGCTCCTCCGTGAATACCCTGCCGGAAAAGGGTCTTTATCCATAGGAGGGGTCCCGATCAGTGACTTGACCATCCAGCAGGTTAGGGATTGGATCGGTTACGTGCCCCAGGATCATGTCCTTTTCTCAAGGACCGTTAGAGAAAACATTCTGTTCGGCAGACATGATGCGACGGAGAAAGACCTGGAACAAGCCATTGAACTGGCTGATTTCAAAAAAGATCTTGAAATGCTTCCGGACGGTCTGACCACTCTTGTGGGAGAAAAGGGTGTGGCCCTTTCAGGTGGTCAGAAGCAGCGGATTTCGATTGCCCGGGCACTGATCAAAAATCCGGAAATCTTGATTCTGGATGACTCGCTATCGGCTGTTGATGCGAAAACAGAAGCGAAGATCATTGACAATATACGAAAAGAACGTGAAGGAAAAACAACGATTATTACGACTCATCGTCTCTCCGCCGTTCAGCATGCAGACTGGATTATCGTGTTTGAAGATGGGAAAGTGGTAGAAGAAGGGGTACATGAACGACTCCTTGAAAACGGTGGTTGGTATAAAGAACAATTCGATCGCCAACAAGTTGAAGATTCCTCACGCGAGGAGGTGGGAGCATGAACGTTGGAAGAAGACTAACCGAATATGCCCTTATTTATAAAAAAATCATCATTGCTGCCCTCTTGATGCTAAGTGTGTCAGTAGCGGCTGAACTTGCTGGCCCTTTTATTGCGAAGAAACTGATCGATGATCATATACTTGGAATCGAATCCACCTGGTTTGAAACGGAGGAGGGGAAAGAAGCTGTTTCCTATAAGGGGAAATGGTATAAACGTGATCAATATTTTTCAGAAGGGGAGACGAGAAAAAGTGGTATCCGTATCTTACAGGTCGGGAGAGAGTTTTATTTCGTTCCTTCCACCGTCTCCTTCGACGGAGAAAGGTCGGTCAAGTCAGGTGAAATGACGATTACGAAAGGGGATGAGTCAGCAACTTATCCCGCCGAGAAGTTGACCGGAGATGAGCTGCTGCGTTTTTATAATCCTGAAATCCCGAAGATCATTCAATTGATTGCCTTCTATTTTGGGCTGCTTGTAGTCGCTGCCTTTTTTCAATACGGTCAGCGCTACTATTTACAGAAAGCTGCAAACCGGGTCATTCAGAAAATGCGTAATGATGTGTTCCAGCATATCCAGAAACTGCAGGTCCGCTATTTTGATAATTTGCCGGCAGGAAAGGTCGTAGCGAGGATCACAAACGACACCGAAGCGATCCGGGATCTGTATGTAACAGTTTTATCAACTTTTTTCTCCAGTACGATTTACATTATTGGAATATACATCGCACTCTTTATACTTGATGCAAAATTAGCAGCCATTTGCTTGATCCTGATTCCAATCCTGGTTGTATGGACGTACCTGTATCGTATCTATGCGTCTAAATACAATCACATCATCAGGTCGAAAGTGAGTGATATTAATGCCATGATCAATGAGTCGATCCAGGGCATGAACATCATTCAGGCTTTCAGCAGAGAAAAGAAAACGAACGAAGAATTCGAAGAGTTGAACGAAACGCATTTCAAGTATCAAAATAAACTCTTGAGCTTGAATTCGATGACATCCCACAACCTGGTCGGGGTATTGAGAAACATCACCTTTGTCGCATTCATATGGTATTTCGGAGGTGCATCAATGGGAGTGGGATCTGTTGTCACATTGGGAGTACTCTATGCCTTCGTTGATTACATCAACCGGTTGTTCCAGCCAGTGACAGGAATCGTCAATCAGCTCGCAAACCTTGAGCAGGCACTTGTGGCAGGGGAACGGGTTTTTCGCCTGTTGGAAGAGACAGGAACCCCGGTTGAAGATGAGAAAATGAGCAGGTATGACGGAAATGTCAGCTTTGAACATGTATTCTTTGGATACAAGGAAAATGAATATGTTCTGAAGGACATCACATTTACCGCAAGTAAAGGCGAAACCGTTGCGCTGGTGGGACACACGGGTTCAGGGAAAAGCTCGATAATGAATCTTTTGTTCCGTTTTTACGATAGCAAAGAAGGGAAGATCCTGATTGACGGAAAAGACATAGTAGATATTCCCTATCAAACGATTCGGGAGCATATGGGAATCGTCTTGCAGGATCCTTACTTGTTTACGGGAACCATCGCATCCAATGTCAGTCTTGATGATCCAAGAATTTCAAGAGAAAAAGTGGAGACTGCACTTAAAGCCGTAGGTGCTGAAAAGGTGTTCAAGAACCTTGAGAATGGCTATGATGAACCGGTGATCGAGAAGGGAAGCACCCTTTCATCGGGGCAGCGTCAACTGATTTCATTTGCTCGGGCTTTGGCCTTCAATCCAGCAATCCTCATATTGGATGAGGCTACATCGAGCATTGACACAGAGACGGAAGCCGTCATTCAGGAAGCGATGGAAGTCTTGAAAAAGGGAAGAACGACCTTTATCATCGCTCATCGACTTTCTACGATTAAGAATGCCGATCAAATACTTGTATTAGAACGGGGAGAAATCGTGGAGAAGGGCAATCATGATGATTTAATGAAGCGGAAGGGTCGCTATTATCAAATGTATCAGCTCCAGCAGGGATCACATGGAGACATGACAGGCTAATGGTGGAAGAGCATCTGACGATCGAGTCGGGTGCTTTTTCTTTTTGAACCATTTTTATACAGAAAAAGGATTATTCCACCCCTGACAAGAAGAGTAAGTAGATACACAGATAAGAGAAGGGAGAAAACATGAAGGCAATTCGTCAATTACTGCTGATTATCATAGGGTTCATCCTGATCAGCGTGCTGCCCGTTTTATTTTATGGTGGAGGAAACGCTGAATTATATTATTTGATGATGAACGATCAAGGGAACTCATTTGGCTTTTATCCGAAAGAGTATTTCCTAGGAATTTATCACGTATTCACACGGATCTTTCAACATGATCAGTGGATCTTGTTTGTATTGGGGAAGGAATACCAACTTCAGGGTGTACTGGCTGAACGATATTTCTACTCAATGAAGGTATTCTTATTTTCATTGGGTTTGGCCGTTGGAATCTCATTCTTAGTAAGTCTATTCATCTCTCTTTCTTCCAAATGGATGCAAAATGCGTTCTTAAGTCTCGTGAATATCCTCGAATCGCTTCCTGATGTATTCATCATCATCGGCATTCAACTGACTGTAGTGATGTATTTCCGTCATACCGGGGTATTAATAGGGGATATCGCCATGACGGATGAGGAATTATACTTGTTGCCAGTCACATGCTTAACGATCATGCCTACCGTATTTTTAATTAAGACTATCGTTCTCCTTCTGAAAGAGGAAGACCAGAAACCGTACATAGAGCTTGCCAGGGGGAAAGGTCTCAATGCGTTTCAAGTATTAGTGACCCATGCTATCAGGAACGTAGTATACAGCTTATTCTACCGATCCAAGATCATCTTTTCTTTTATGTTATCCAATCTGTTTATTTTAGAAAGATTGTTCAATATGAGGGGGATCATGGACTTGTTGATATGGTCGAGTGGATTCACATTTGTGATCATTTCCACGGTCATATTCCTCCCCTTCTTTCTGGTCTTTACTTTGATTGAGATGCGAATGAAGAAGAGCATCGGATTAAAGGAGGACGGGACCTATGCTTAAGGGGGTCTGGAAACAGCCGCAGTTCCTCTTTGGATTTGTATTCATTACGGGACTTCTGGTGCTTAGCTTTTTGTATGAACCATTTATTGAAGAAAAGGTGGAGATGTATAGTTTCTTTAAACATAACGGCGAAACAGTAGGCCCTCCGTTCACACCTGCTGAGCTGCCGCCGTTCGGATCTGATCGATTGGGTCTTCCATTATGGTCATATGTCATTCAGGGGGCGAAGTTCACCATCGTCATTGGATTGATCATCAGCCTTCTCCAGGTCGTACTGGCTTTTTCTTTGTCAGTGCTCTTTATAAACTTCTTTCAAAAAGTGCAACGGGCATTTGAAGAGTTGGTAGAGTCCATGGTCTATATCCCAATGGCTGTCATCGCCTTCATGCTCCTGTCCCCGATCAGTTTCGTCATCGATGAGCCGGAGAAAGCATTTGTGAAAGTGTTAAGTATTCAAATCTTCATCCTTACGCTGATCGGTATCCCGCCATTGATTGTAGTGTTGTCTAAAGAAATCAAGAAAGTGCTACAGGAAGAGTTTGTGCTGAGTGCGAGAACGTTGGGGGCAAGAGGGATATCTTTGTATCGCAAACATGTCTTGAGAATTTTATTTCCACGCTTGATCCTGCTGTTTTTTCAGAGGAATGTGGCGGTTCTGATTTTATTCGCCCATCTTGGCTTCCTTGAGATTTTTCTTGGAGGAGCGGTAGAGAGGGAAATCATGATGGGAGTAACACGATTATTTTCTCTTTCCAATGAATGGGCTGGGAATATCGGGAAAGCCTACTTTGAACTAATGGTGGCTCCATGGATCCTGTTTGTCCCCCTCCTTGCACTATCGTTCACCGTGCTTGCCTATAATCTCATGGCAACTTCTTTTCAACGGGTCCTGTTGGGAGACAAGGGGAGGGTGAAGAGAAGCAGGAAAGCGGATGAAAAACAGAAGTTATCGGTGGAGGGTGTGGAGAAAGAAATGTTTGTGATGGAGTCAGAGGAGACATATAAGGGTTAGTAGGAGCAAGGATAGACCCGTCATTTAAACATAAATGCAATATTCTGCTAAGAAAACAGGACTTTTGTGGGATTTTGTCGTTTTAAATCGAATTTCTCTCTATATCAATGTATAATTTAATTGATAAAAAAGTTTCATAAAGGGAGGATCCTATGATGGGATGGGTAATTGCCATTTTATTTGGGACAGCAGTCGTGCTGCTCATTTTATCGTTTATTAAAACGACACAATCCAACTCACAGCTTGAGCAACAAATAGAGCATGTTTCGATTTCAGTATTGAATGAAGTGCATGAACTGGAGAAGCAGTTACGGAATATTCAATTAGATGCTGAAATTACAGCACACCAGTCCGGGGCAGCACCAGCGGAATCGAAAGAACGTTTTATTCTGCGTGAGATGCTTGACTTACATAAAAGAGGATACTCCATTGAAAGCATTGCATCCAAAAACCAGCTAACACCGAATGAAGTAGAGCACATGCTTGCTCCTTACATGACAAGGAAGACTGAAAGGAGCTTAGTAGCACAATGAGAGTGACGCCTAATTCATTGCGCAGTTTTGCTGCAGGTCTCTTAATTTCAACGACGTCAATCGGTGCTGTTTATATGTTTGGTCCTTCGGAAGCCAAGAGTACAGAGAAAGTGGAAACCGTTAAAACGGAGAAGCTTACAGAGGAAGAAATGGTGAAACAGCTGACCTCCAACGGCTTTGTTATACATACAGAAGCAGAGTGGAACAAGCAGCTTTCAGCCATGACCGAGAAACAGGAAGAGAAAGCGGAAGATAAGAAAGAGGAAAAGACGGACGATAAGGTCGTTTACCGGACCATATTGACTGTTTCTACAGGTATGACAAGTATTGATGTCGGAAATGCCCTGGAAAACGCAAACATCATCAAAAGCGGCCTCGACTTTTACAAAGAAGTTGAAAAGCGAGGTCTTGAAAATGATTTGCGCCCGGGTACTTTCGAAGTCGAGAGCGGAATGACAACAGACGAACTCATTTCAACGATTTTTCAATAACCTGAAACTGAAAGACTTTTGATTGTATAGAAAACAAAAAACCTTCTTATTTGGATAATTAAAGCTGTAAAGAGCTTGTTACCAAATTAGGAGGCTTTTTGTTTTATACATATTCATAGAATCAGTTTTTCCTCTGTTGATTATTCTGTATTAGCCTTTAAAAGACGGAGGATTTTTGTGTTCTGTTTTTTTAGCTCATCTAATTTCTGTTGAGTATTTACAAGCTCACTTTCTAGGGATCCGATTGACTTTAATAGGCTGGATGTTCCTATGTTGGCTTGATGTACATCGGAAAGCTTGCTTATGTTTGAAAGGAAAGATAGGGATGTAGGGTTGACCAGATTTTTTGACAATTTGATCAGAGAAGAAAGATTTTCATCCTTCATCAGCTTACTGCCTTCAATTTCATTTGAATTTCCTTTCGTTTGATTCATCTCTTTTTCATTTAGCATCGTCTCAGCAAGGTTCATGATGTTGCTGATATCTAAGTTTTCCAATTGTTTTTTTAAATCATCATTCACTGACATATTATCCTCAAAACCTTTCTATTTATATTTGTACTCCCCGTCAGACCGGTCTGACAGGGGAGTGAGAGTATAAGGCATTGGGTGTTGAAGTACAGGAGGCCATTAAGCCCTTCCTGCACTAATAACTTCACCGATGCAGCTATAAAGGACATCAGCAAGAGCTTCCTGCCCTAATAAAATAGCCACAACAAGAGCAAGTGCGAGTAATAGCACAACTAGTGCTGTAATAATCATTCCCTCACCCCCTTTCTACATGGAAGTCAGGTAAAATTCGAACCTTACAAGAACATCTTATGTGAAGTGGTAGGACAAGCTTCAGCTATTCCCCAATAATAAGTAAATATGGGCAGCCCTTTTGTATTACTATAGTGAAAATGTGTAGGTGAAAAAATTTAATAGAACACTGAGCGAAAATAGAGATCATATTTAGCAGTCACGCTAGTGAAATTAGCCAACTGGAATTATGGGCGGATAAATCTACTGAAAAAGTGATGTAGTTATAAAGTATGGCTTAATTAGAGTAAGCTACTAGATAGAATGGATAGATAGATGAAATGACATGAGTAGGTCAACCCAGGGGAAATGGTGCTAAAGGTAACGTTTTTCAGTAGAAAATAGTAAGAGGATAGCGGGCATGCTATCCTCTAATAATAAACGGATTTATGGATGAAATATTCTTAAAGGAAAGCTTTTGCCTATGAGGCGCCAAGTAGGATCCACACTAATTTCAGTAACAAATCCCCACGCGAGTTCTGATATAGCGATCATCCTCCAGCTGTTGGTAGATAAAATCCCCCGTGTCAAACATGGAAATGCTTTTTCCTTCTTCAGGAAGGACATCACCCTCTATCCGGTATTCCCCAAGGCGCTCTCCATCAGGTAAATAAGTAGGACAAACAATCGTCCAATCCATTTCTGAGGCTTTTAAGATTAAATAGGCTCTTAAATGGTCCTCGGCAGCAGCTGTGCTTCTACGTTTAGATTCAATTGACTGGAATCGATACAGACTGGATTCCTTTCGAGCTTGAAGGATCCCTGCTGTACCACAGGTAATGATTCGTTTTACACCATGATGCCTCATTGCTTTTAAGAGGAGGGGCATGCTCCTTGAGAGTACGTCATTCTTATCCGTATTTAAGCAGCTGATCACCGCATCGCAACCCTCGATGGTTTTCATTACATCTACTTCATTCAATACATCACCAGCAATATCAATGCCGGATGTTTGTCTGGCCAAATATTTTCTAACCAAGCAATTCACTTCATGTGTTGGGTTTGCTTGTTGAAAGACAACAGAACCGACTCGCCCCGTACTTCCAAATAAAGCGATTTTCATCATTTTAACCTCCCGTTTCCCATCAGAAATAGTTTATCGCAAAATCGTTATTCTTTACATGATTGAGCATATCAGAATACATACTAATAAGTGTGAAGAATGAAAAAGTCTCGAATTGAAATCTTTTTTATTGACTTATTCCTTGTATCGTTTTATGATGACATTCGTAATAGTTTTAAATCCGATAAGAATAGTGGGGGTTTTACAATGAAAAAATGGAAATTATCCATCATTATGCTAATTGCTTTGTCCATGGTACTAGCTGCGTGTGGTCAATCTAATGATAAAGAAGAATCCAGTGGTGATTCTAAAGAAGGTTCTGAAACATCACTTTACGATCAAGTGATGGAAGAAGGAGAATTACTGGTTGGAACGGAAGGTACATATCCTCCTTTCACATTCCACGACGAATCAGGAGAACTGACTGGGTTTGACGTAGAGATTGCCCGTGAAGTAGCAAAGCGCATCGGCGTTGAAGCTAAATTCCAAGAGACTCAATGGGATGCCATGTTTGAAGGTTTGAATTCTAAGCGTTTTGACGTAATTGCAAACCAAGTGGGAATTCGTGAAGATCGCCAGGAGAAATATGATTTCTCAACACCATATATTGAATCAAGTGCAGTTGTGGTTGTATCGAAAGACAATAAGGATGTTACATCATTTGAAGATATTAAGGGATTGACTTCTGCTCAATCTCTAACAAGTAACTACCGCGACATCGCTGAAAAAAGTGGTGCAGAAATCCAAGGTGTAGAGGGACTGTCACAATCCATCCAACTCCTTGAACAAGGCAGAGTGGACGTGACAGTGAACGATAAAATCTCTATCCTGGATTATTTAAAGAAACAGCCAAATGCCAATGTGAAAATTGCGGCTGAAGCTGAAGATGCCGGTCAAAGTGGTTTCATGTTCCGTAAAGGTAACGACAAGTTAGTGGAAGAAGTAAACAAAGCGTTAGAGGAAATGATGGAAGACGGTACGTACAAAGAGATTTCTGAGAAATGGTTCGGAGAAGATGTATCTCCTAAGTAGTATCTACCAGGATCCTGAAGCAATGATTGATATCTTACAAAGCTCCCTGCTTCCAATGCTAGAGGGAGCTTTGTACTATTCTATCCCTCTGACGCTGATTTCTTTTGCTTTAGGAATGATCCTGGCCGTCCTTACTGCTCTTGCCCGATTGTCCAATGTATCGATTCTAAGAGGAATTGCACGATTTTATGTATCTGCCATTAGGGGAACACCCTTACTTGTTCAATTGTTCATTATTTTCTACGGCTTACCGACACTTGGAATAAAGTTTGATCCGTTCCCGTCTGCTATCATTGCTTTCTCATTAAATAAAGGTGCCTACTCCTCTGAAATCGTCCGTGCAGCGATTCAATCGATTCCAAAAGGCCAATGGGAAGCGGGCTATTCAATTGGTATGACGTATTCACAGGCCTTAAAGAGAATCATCCTGCCGCAGGCAACGAGGGTATCCATCCCACCGCTATCGAACTCTTTCATTAGTTTGGTGAAGGATACCTCGCTTGCTTCATTAATTCTCGTAACGGAAATGTTCAGAAAAGCACAGGAGATCGCTGCCACAAACTATGAGTTCCTGCTCATGTACATGGAAGCTGCCTTGCTGTACTGGATCATTTGCTTTATTCTATCCATTATTCAAGGACGAATCGAGACTAGACTGGACCGATATATTGCCAAGTAATATTAAAGGAGATTGAATATGATTTCCATCAAAGGATTAACCAAACGATTTGATCAATTAGAAGTATTAAAAGGAATGAATGTAGATGTCAATAAAGGAGAGGTGATCGTCCTGATCGGCCCATCGGGTTCAGGAAAGACAACCTTCCTGCGTTGTTTAAATGCACTGGAATTACCGAATGACGGAACCGTTTCAATTGGAGGGACTTCTGTTGATTTCAATAAGAAGGTTTCCAAGCAAGAGCTTATTAAACTTAGACGGAAAACAGGCATGGTATTCCAAAACTATAATCTGTTTCCCCACATGACCGCACTGGAAAACGTAATGGAAGGACCAACTGTTGTCCAAAAACGCAACAAGTCCGAAACAAAAGAGAAAGCGATCAGACTGCTTGAAAAAGTGGGACTCGGTGAAAAAGTGGACTATTATCCATTCCAGCTCTCAGGAGGACAACAGCAACGGGTCGGAATCGCAAGAGCATTAGCGATCGAACCGGAAGTGATGCTCTTCGATGAACCAACCTCAGCACTCGATCCTGAATTGGTAGGGGAGGTTCTAAAGGTAATGAAGGACCTTGCTGAAGAAGGAATGACCATGGTTGTCGTGACTCATGAAATGAGATTTGCAAAAGAAGCAGCTGATAAGGTAATCTTCATGGATGGTGGATATATCGTTGAAGAAGGCTCACCTCAAGAAGTGTTTGAACACCCTAAGAACGAACGTACGAAACAATTCCTGAATTTAATACAATAAACTGTAAAAGATGAATGAGACTCATGCTCATTCATCTTTTTTTAGGTTTATGGTCATATTATTATGTGAGTCTAATAAACTTTTCAGAAAAAGGTTAGATTAACTGGATTAGTGGAAATATGGTAATAGAAGAGTCATTTAAGGGAGGAACTAGAATGGAATATCGTATAGAACGTGACACAATCGGAGAAATGAAGGTACCCAAGGAAAAATATTGGGGAGCACAGACGCAGCGAAGTAAAGAAAACTTCCAAATCGGTACAGAGAAAATGCCCATTGAGGTTACATATGCCTTCGCACAGTTAAAGAAAGCCGCCGCAGTTGTCAACCACTCACTTGGTAAGCTTTCAGATGACAAGAAGAGGGCGATTGGACAGGCATGTGATGAAATCCTGGAAGGAAAGTGGGATGCCCATTTTCCCCTTGTAGTATGGCAAACAGGAAGCGGTACACAATCCAATATGAACATAAATGAAGTCGTTTCCTTTCGTGCCAATGAAATTCTCAAAGATAAAGGATCTCATGAAAAAGTCCATCCGAATGATGATGTGAACATGTCCCAAAGCTCCAATGATACATTCCCTACAGCCATGCACATCGCAGCGTATCAAGAAATCGAATCAAAGCTGTTTCCTGTTATTCAGGAATTCATTGCGACACTAAGAGAAAAAGAAGAACAATTCAGTGACATAATCAAAATTGGCCGTACCCATCTTCAAGATGCAACACCCTTGACGCTCGGTCAGGAAATCAGCGGATGGCGTGCCATGATGGAGAGATCCTATAGTATGCTGAGAGAAAGCGTTAATCAATTAGTCAATCTGGCTATCGGAGGGACGGCTGTTGGAACGGGGATTAACGCCGACCCAGATTTCGGTGACAAAGTGGCAAGTCAATTAGAAGTTCAGACAGGCATCAAGTTTGCCTCATCTGATAATAAGTTTCATGCCCTAACGTCCCACGATGAAATCGTGTACGTACACGGAGCTGTAAAAGCACTGGCCGCAGATCTGATGAAAATAGCCAACGATGTAAGGTGGTTAGCGAGCGGTCCCCGTAGTGGGATTGGCGAGATAACGATACCAGCCAATGAACCAGGAAGTTCGATCATGCCGGGTAAAGTGAATCCGACCCAGAGTGAAGCAGTGACGATGGTAGTGACACAAGTATTTGGGAACGACGCGGCCATCGGATTTGCCGCCAGCCAAGGAAACTTCGAACTTAATGTATTTAAACCAGTCATCATCTATAACATGCTGCAATCCGTACGACTGCTTACAGATGGAATAAAGTCCTTTAACGATAAGTGTGTAAAAGGACTAGAAGCGAACATAGAGGTAATAGAAGACTTTGTTCAAAGGTCCCTTATGCTCGTAACGGCATTAAATCCCCATATCGGGTATGAAAAAGCTGCTGAAATAGCCAAGAAAGCTCACAAAAATGGCTCTACATTAAAAGAAGCAGCCATCGAATCAGGATACCTGTCAGAAGAGGAGTATGATCAGTGGATCGATCCGGCAAGCATGGTTCATAATAAATAATACGAAGAGATGGCTCCTGCTAGTGTCAGTTCTTTTTATATTAGAGAGACAGCCAAAATGAAAACCCCCGGCAATAGGACCGGGGGCTTTATCCATTCATATGAAATTGCTGATTATTTTTGGTACCCGCCACCGATTTGTTGTTCAGCCATTTGAACCAGGCGTTTAGTAATTTCTCCACCTACAGAACCGTTAGCACGAGCTGTAGCATCTGGTCCTAATTGTACGCCAAATTCAGAAGCGATTTCGTACTTCATTTGGTCGATTGCTTGTTGAGCTCCTGGAGCTACTAGTTGGTTAGATGAATTGCTGCGAGATTGTTGCTGTTGCATAATCTGTCATCTCCTTAAAATGTATAAGATTTTTATTGGTTGGGTCAGCTGGAGTTGCACCAGCCCGCTATTCCATGAGCGACCATCTTAATATGGTGTAACCCATCGAGTGGGTGAGAGAATGCTTGTTGCTGCCTTGTTACTAGGTATTATGGTTTTTTTGGGGCAATATATTCAACGTGTTGACAGGGAATTTATTCCTGTTAAATACCTATAAGTTTTCTACATAAATCACCGTGATTGTAAAAAAGATACCACTATACAATGAATTAGATTGAAAGTATGGTGACACAACAATGAAAGCTTGCGCATTATGTAATGGGATCGTTGAATACAGGGGATTATGCCCAAAGTGCGGGGACTCTACAACAGATCAGGGAAGATATTATGATTTTTATGATGAGTACAGTGCGTATATGGATATACAGCATGTGCAATTAGCCGATGGCATTCCGAATAGCAGCTGCTCTGATACTTGCCTACATCTTTTCACGTGCATTCGATGTGGGGAAGAAGAGGGGAAAAGCATAGATTTGACAGAGTTTTAAAAGATGTCAAAAAAGCCGCACTCGTAATTGAGTGCGGCTTTTTAAGATTAAGAAGTAAAAGCGTTTATTTTATCGAATTCTGGACTCAGATTCTGAATCAAAGAAATGAGCTTTGTTCATATCAAAAGCAAGTTCAATTGTTTGACCGGCAGCGATATCGGTACGAGAGTCAACGCGGGCTACAAACTCTTGTCCTTCTAATTGGGAGTAAAGCATTGTTTCAGCACCTGTTAATTCAGATACTTCAATTTTCGCAGTGATTTTCGCTCCTTGTGCAGTATCTAAGAATAGTGGCTCATCATGAATATCCTCAGGACGCACTCCCAGAACGATGCTCTTGCCTACATGACCTTGTTCGCGAAGCACTTTCATTTTCCCTTCCGGTACGGAAACTTTGGTATTTCCAATTACGAATGTACCATCTTCAAGGGAGCCATGGAAGAAGTTCATAGCAGGTGATCCAATGAATCCGCCTACGAAAACATTTTCAGGCTTATCGTAAACTTCTTTAGGAGAACCAACTTGTTGGATGACTCCATCCTTCATGACAACAATACGTGTTGCCATTGTCATTGCTTCTGTTTGGTCATGAGTTACGTAAATCGTTGTAGTTTGTAAACGTTGGTGAAGCTTGGCGATCTCTGCACGCATTTGCACACGAAGCTTAGCATCAAGGTTGGATAAAGGCTCATCCATTAAGAACACTTTCGCATCACGAACGATGGCACGGCCAAGTGCTACACGCTGACGCTGCCCACCTGATAATGCTTTCGGTTTACGATCAAGCAGTGCTTCAAGACCAAGGATCTTAGCCGCTTCTTGAACACGACGGTCAATTTCTTGTTTATCGAACTTACGTAATTTAAGACCAAAGGCCATATTATCGTAAACGCTCATGTGTGGGTATAGGGCATAGTTCTGGAAAACCATGGCGATATCACGGTCTTTTGGTGCCACATCGTTTACGCGCTTTCCATCTATAGAGAAATCTCCTTTAGAAATTTCTTCAAGTCCGGCAATCATACGAAGAGTCGTTGACTTCCCGCAACCTGAAGGTCCTACAAATACGATAAACTCTTTATCTTGAATATGAAGATTAAAGTCATTTACTGCTGTAACCTTACCATCATAAATTTTGTGGATATTTTCTAATTTTAATTCAGCCATTTTACCTTCTCCTCCTTGAATTGCAATCGTTTTCATCTATAGACCTATTGTAGAGAAAGCGGATTCAAAACGATATGGTCAACTTGCACAAAGTTCCTTATTCCTTTTTATGCAGGTTGTCAGATTGAAAGTTCAAGCATGCGAAATAGGCTAAAATTCCACCTTGAAATGTTTTAATATCAATATTGGTTTTTTCAATGAACTTATCAATTCGATACTGTACGCTATTCCGGTGCATAAACAGTTTCTTGGCAGTCTGACTGATATTTGATTGATGCTCGAGAAAAGCCTTAACAGTGTGAATCAATTCAGGATCTTCCTGAAAGGTGTCAGCCACCTTTGTGAAAATTTGTTTTTTCCATTCCTGAGGTAAATGATGCAGGGCAAATTCAGGCAGAACCGTCACCACGGATTGAATAAATGCCTGCTTCTGCACCGTTCTGGAGAATGAAAACAATTCCCGCTCATATTTAAAGGTGTGAGGGAATTGTGGAACCTCATGAAATTGTCCTATGAAATAAGAAAGACTGACGAAAAAGTCCGACTCAATCACATGGGAAATCGTCAGTAATTGCTCTTCATCCAAATTCCATTCATTTTTCTCTTCAATGAGCAACCCCATATTATCATCTTGAAATACAAGAAGCGTGTTGAGGGGTAAAAGATGTTGAAACGCCTCTTTTAATAGGAGCTGGTCTAAACTCTCCTTCATCGAGAATTGAATGATTCGGAATTCGCCGGCTATATTTGAAGGCATTGGTCCATTCTTATATAAATAGTTGAACCATTCCATTGAGTTGGGAGAATCATTGATCGATCCGGATGGATTTATTATCTCTTTGAACAAGCAGTTCAATAACTCCATTTCCTCATGAGTGATTTCACTTCTATCAATGCCTATGTATTCATCTTCTGCTTCATTTGTAAACCAAATCTTTGTAGCTTCAAGATTGGTTGGATAATGGTTTTGGATTAAGGAAGCAGGAAATTTTTTACGTAAAGATGTAAACATGTCATCCCTCTTTGTTCATTATTATAGTAAAAAAGGTTATAATGTCTATTGTACTGAAATAGTTGGATTAATCAAAGTGTGCATTATTGCAAAGAATCGCTAATTTTAATACTATTGAAGAATGAATAAATCATTATGAGGTGTCCTAAATGGAATATACTAAAGAAGTTACGAATCGAATGAAACGTCTTGAAGGTCAAGTGCGCGGCGTGTTGAAGATGATGGAAGAGGAAAAACACTGTAAGGATGTTGTGACTCAATTATCTGCCGTTCGTACTGCAGTTGATCGTACATTGGGTCTCATCGTTGCGAAAAACCTGGAAGCCTGCATACGTGAATCGGAAGAAGAGGGAATCAATGCAGAAGATGCTATTCAAGAAGCCGTCAATTTGCTTGTCAGAAGTCGATAAATACTAAAAGCTGCCTTAGGGAAAGACTCCTTGATTGGCAGCTTTTTTGTTTGGTGTCCAGCTCCAGCGCCTAGCCCCTCGAGGTCATAAGTCAGTCTTGCTAAAAAGGCAAAAAGCGCCTTTCCAGCAAGCCCACCATATGCTTGTCGGGGCTGAACAAGGCGCTTCCGCTTTTCTATTTGTCCAGCTCCGGTGGCTAGAGGCTCGAGGTCATAAGCCAAGAATGCCAAAAAGGCAAGGAGCGCCTTTCCGGCATTCTCGTCTTATGCTTGTCGCCTCTGGGCAAGCCCCCTCCGCTTTTCTATTGTCCAGCTCCAGCGCCTAGCCCCTCGAGGTCATAAGTCAGTCTTGCTAAAAAGGCAAAAAGCGCCTTTCCAGCAAGCCCACCATATGCTTGTCGGGGCTGAACAAGGCGCTTCCGCTTTTCTATTTGTCCAGCTCCGGTGGCTAGAGGCTCGAGGTCATAAGCCAAGAATGCCAAAAAGGCAAGGTGCGCCTTTCCGGCATTCTCGTCTTATGCTTGTCGCCTCTGGGCAAGCCCCCTCCGCTTTTCTATTGTCCAGCTCCAGCGCCTAGCCCCTCGAGGTCATAAGTCAGTCTTGCTAAAAAGGCCAAAAGCGCCTTTCCAGCAAGCCCGCCTTATGCTTGTCGGGGCTGAACAAGGCGCTTCCGCTTTTCTATTTGTCCAGCTCCGGTGGCTAGAGGCTCGAGGTCATAAGCCAAGAATGCCAAAAAGGCAAGGAGCGCCTTTCCGGCATTCTCGTCTTATGCTTGTCGCCTCTGAACAAGCCCCCTCCGCTTTTCTATTTCGGCGGGGCTTCATGTTCTGTGATTTCGATTGCTTCTTCGATGTTGGTTGTGTTTTCCCTCATGTGGACTGAACCTCCGGACATGCCTTCGTTAATAAAACGGTCCACATCGAGAAATGCTTTTTCTTTTCCTTCGTAATTGGTATCCGGAAGGAATTGATCATCTTTTTTCATGCTCATCAGCCTCCTAACATTAGTTTTGGAAAGGAAGCTGAAGTTATGCATGAAGGCTCATTAATTTCTCTTTTTTAGGTGAATTATGTACGTTCTATCAATCATAAACGTGGAATAGCATCAGTTCATGAAGCTGCTTCTTAAGGGTGTCTTCCTTATCAGCCGGTGGAGTAGCTCCGGTCCATTCAATATTACCGTCTTTATGGTAATTCCCTTGATATTTTGTCCCGCTGAAGTAAAAGGAAAACGTCCAGCCGGGAAGCTGTTTATTTTCGAACATGCTTTTATATTGAAAATGTTGAATCATTTTACATCACCTCCAATATTATTGTAAACGTTTTAATACATGCTGTGTAGGTATGTATTAAATGTATCATAAATGGAATTCTCCTCTAATAGAATTTACTGAAGAGATAGGGGGGACGAAGAATGAATTCGTTTATTCGTGATTTGCAAAAGGCGATCAGTGATGAATGGACAGCCTATTATTTCTATAAAGAATTAAAAGGGCGGACGAATAATCCACTATATGTAGAGTATATCGAACATGCCCGGAAGGATGAAAAAGTACATTATGAAATGTTCCAATACCTCCACTATTTATTAACGGGAGAGTATTACGTGCATAAGAAAGAGAAGGTAGGGTTTACTACTTTTAAAGAAGGAGTCCTGAGAGCACTGAAGGATGAGCTTGAAGCTGCAGAATTCTACAGGGACATGTTGCTGGAGATCCCGAATCAACAAGCCTATAAGCCCCTTTTTATTGCCATGACTGATGAAATGGAACATGCTACGAGATTTTCTACTATCTATAATTCATTACGGTAAGATTGAAAAAGGTTGAACCACCTGGATTCAACCTTCGCTATTTTTAGCACTGAGTGTGAAGAATGTGCGGACAAGCTGTTTTCGGCGTTTGTTTTCAATTTCCTCTTCATCAAAGCTCATGGGCTTTGAATTGATTTCAAATAATACAAATCCCCCATGTTCCCGGGGAGCTAGGTCTATGGAGAACTCTCCAACATACCCAAAGGATTTAGCAAGCACTTCCCCACATTTTTGAACGATCCGTGAGATTTCCTTTTTGGTATGAGCGTCTGCGACTTCTTTAAGTGAAATAATCTTCCCACCGGTAGGTACATGAGTGGTGACTTCCTGTCGCTGTGACATGCGGACACCAATACCTATTAAACGAAAATCTTCTCCCGTGTGGAGGACTAATATTCGGAAGTCATAACGATGATCATGCAATGTTTTACAGGCAACGGCTTCCTGCATAATCCACTGGTGACTATTAAACCATTCGCTGTATGATTGAAACAAGCGGGATACGTTTAAGAACCTCTCCATTTTTTTAATGCTTTTGCAGAGAATACGTCCATTGTCATCAATCTCGATGAGTCTAATTCCCTTTCCTTGCGAAGCGAGAGAGTGTTTCACGTATACTTTTTTATGTGTCGTAAGAAAGTTGGTAAAGGACTCTTCATTTGTGACAAGTTCAGTTTGAGGCAGGTAGGGATCGAGTTCACGACTTTTGGAAAGAAGCTCGTATATTTTCCATTTGTTAAAGAAATGGGGGTTGAAAAAAGGAATTTTATGTTCCTTGATAAAATGGAGAAGCTTCTCATAGGCCTGATTTTGCTCAGCATGCCTCGAGGGAACGCGATTGTATATGACGTTTGGAACAGGAAATAGGCATTTCACCCATTTGTTTAATAGCTGATTGTACATGATCCCGGAAATGGAATCACCGAAAATATCTTGAGGAGAGAAGACAAAACAGATTCCCCCTGCCTGTTCAACGTCCAGTTGAATCGATCGAAACAATTCAAAATTCCCTTTGTATTTATTCCTTTCCTCCTTACTTGCTACGATTCCGATCAGGGGGATCGCCGGAATATTTTTCTGATGGGGTGAAATGGTGAATTGATAGCAATCTTTTGAATCCTTAGAAGAAAGCAGAAATGAATTCTTCGCAAACCCATATGTTGTTATAGATTCTTCCACATGAAAAAAGGTTTTCTTACCCCGATCATAAAGGATGTTCATGGGAGCATTTCCTCAGGATGATTCAAGCTTTGCTGAGTGAGAAAGATTCCAAATGATAAGGCAAGTTTTCTTGTTAATAAATCAAAGCTCTTCAAATGTGGGTGGGAAAAAATAGACCTTCCCGGCTTAGAGTTTGCTTCAAACATCCAAATTCGATGATTTTTGTCCACTCCGAAGTCAAAGCCGATTTCTCCAATATATCCTTCCAGATTTCGTTCGATGGCATGTGATAGTGTTAACGCTGCGTCCTTTAGTGCACCTGCAATAACTTCTCGGGCTGCTTCGTCTGGAAACAACTCCGATAAAATTTTTACTTCCCCACCGTTATTCGCATGGGTGGTCACACTTCCTGACCCTGCCACTTTTCCAGCTATTGCACTTACTTGCCAGGCTCCATCCTCACCTTTATTCGTATGAACCCGGAAGTCGATCGGCCGGTTATTTTCCTGCAACAGGGAAATTCCCCGCTGGACAATAAAAGTGTCAAGATTTCGATTCTTAAAGACCGTATTGACAAGTTGCTCCAAGGACTTAAATTTCAGTAAGCGATTTTTAAGATCTGCATCCCTGAACCTGCAATAATATTCTTCAGAAGAGCGATTATACGTAATCTTGTGGATGCCGTTGCCGAGACTGCCATTTTTCGGTTTAAGATAAATATGATGATAGGAGGAAAGCATTCTTTCCATCTCATCAAATGATTGAAATGAATGTGTTTCCGGCAGCAGATGCTGGACTGAAGAATCGTTTTCCAGTCGTTCAAACAAATCAAGCTTATTAAAAAAACCTGGATTGTACCAGGGAATACCGTATTCCCTCTGTAGTCTTTCTTTGATGTTCTGGTACGTTTTCCGCTTTTCACTGCGGCGGTTCGGTAGCCTGTCATAGATAACATTGGGAAAAGGAACTTCCTCGATTTCCCAACCTTCTCCAAAGTGAAAATATCCCTTTACCAGTCCGTTCTCCCAATTAATATGACGCTCTCCAAACACAAAGGGAATGACTCCGAGGGATGATTGAACAGATAAGAGCTTTTTGAAGAAATAGGAGCGCTCACCAATCGGGCTTAAGCTAAAGCTTGTGAAACCTGAGGTGAATATGCCAATGAGCACCCCTGCATATAAACAATCCTCTTTACAAAAGAGAGAAAGGGACTTTACTTTAGAAGGAAGATGTAGCTTCCCGGCTAAACCAGAGCTAATGCCAATCACGTTACGTCCATTCGGATGACGCTTACATTCCGCGTATTGCCGTGCAGTTCCAAGGATCACTGTATGAGGGAACGTTTCTTCCTCCAGCTTGAAGCCAGAGGGGAGGTAGAGAAGGCTTTCTTCATCTTGGAATTGTTCTATTTTGTACGTTTTAAGCATTAGTAATCACCTCGTCTTAAGGAAGTTAGTGATTGTGATGCCAAGAACTCACAATAATCTAATGGAGCTTTGTATAAGGATGGCAGTTTTTCTTGTCCTAATGCATCTACTACCTTATGTCCTGGCTTGGAGTTCATATCCAGAATCCACAGTGATTGATCCTCTGCAATAATAATGTCAACTCCAATTTCAAACAGGGATGAAAAATGTTCTTCAAGTATTAAAGGCATTTCTTCCATAAGGTCAGTGAGTTCTTCTTCAATATAGTCCCATGAAGCATTATGAAGGGTCTTCCAATCACTGTATGATTTGTATGAAGCCCCTCGACTGATATTGGTCAGAATTGCCTGCTGTTCCCCTACGCGGATCGCCCGCTGAAATTCTCTCCATTCTCCATAAGCGTTTTTATTCAAAAGAATGCGCAGATCAAAAGGAGCATCCTCTTTCGTCAGATTGAGAATCCGCTTTTGACAAATGAAAGTATGCTGCAGAAGGATTCGATTAACCCACTTGATAAAGATCTCTTTCTTTTGGAAGGATTGTTCCTTGATCCCTTCCTTTTTAGTTGTTCGAACGACTATCCCCCCCTGGCTTTCCACAAGATGATAAATGGCAAATCCATGGGCTCCATCGACTGGTTTGATGATTATATCTTTATGTTCAGTAAGTAGATTAAATAAATGATTTCCATCGGTCACAAGATATGTTTCGGGAATATAAGGGGAGATTGGCGTCTTTTTAAGTTTTTCGTAAAGATGCCATTTGTTTGGTAATCCATAGCCGAGAAATCGAATGTGTCTCTGGTTCTTTAACCACTGAACGACGGCTTTTGCCTGCTGGGACTGTATATCCTTTTGGTAATACGTACGGTCGTAGATATATTCTGGAATTTCAAAGGCTTCATTTTCCCATGATTGTGACTCTCTATTGAAATAAAATCCATCCACCGTTTCGTTTAAAGGAGAGATTCCTTTGGGGGAGAACAGATAAAGATCAATAGGATAAGAGAGGGATTGTTTCGCTATTCTAAGAAAGTAGCTATTCGTTACTTGCGGAGTAAGGGTCATAATGCCCAATGATTGGTTCATCGTTTTAATCCTCCTTGTTCATCCATTTTGTGAAACTATATTCATAGAGTGCTTTAACCGAAGGACGAATTCGGTCGTTTTCCAGGTATGTTCGTTTAGAAGGTTTGGAGTTGACTTCAATCAGCCATGGCTTCCCGCTTTCATCGATGCCAACATCAATGCCTAGCTCGGCGAAATGCCCTTCTACCATCTCAGAAAGGAGTCGGGCAGAAGACGTACATAACTCCTTCATGTCATTTAGAATTTCGACGCTTTTCTTAGGAGAAAAAAGAGCTTGAAGGATTGGATGAGGTTTTGCGATTCGTCCTCCCTGATCGACATTTGCCACGAATTGACCTTGAGAAGCAATCCGGGCAACAGAAGAAACGATTTCCCAGTTACCCTTTCCATTCAAGTGACATAGAAATCGAAAATCTAATGGCTGCTCCTCCACTGTAAGAAAAGAAATGGTTTCCTGAACCAAATAAGAAGAAGGGGTACACCAGGATCGAATTTGCTTATAGAGCGCAGAGAAGGTTGAGAAAGAAAGTGGACTCTGTGTTGTGAAAGAATTTTGGTACATAATAAACTCCTCTCCTCTTTTTTGGATACGCATGATATAACGTCCCCTACTCCCGTTTACCCCCTTAACGAAAACATCCTTATATAAGGAAAGCATTTCCTCCAATGAATCGAATCCCTGCACGGTTTTGGGCAAATGATGTACTAAGGACGGGCTGTCTTTCAGCGCATTATAAATCTCGTCTTTCGATAGAAACCCAGAATTGAAAATATGAATGTCCCGTTCTTCAGATTGAGTGAGCGCTTTTATAAAGGAAGAGGTTTTTTCTACCTTTCTTGAATGACATCGATTGTAAATGATGTGAGGATCAGGAAGTGTCTTAAGCTCCCAGTCTGGATCAAGAAATACAACCCCTTTAGGGAAGTCTCCGACAAAAGAAGAGAGCGGTAAAAGATAAAAGAATCCACCTTTTCGTTGAAACCAGCTTTGACACTCTGTAAAATATTCTTTTAAAGAGTGTGAATGTAATGTATTCATAGAAAATTGGTTAATTAATAGGGCCACAACCGGTCCCATGTGAATGATGCTATGCCTTGAATCGATGGATATCCATATATTCTCCAGATTCGGTATGGAGGAGAATAATGAATCGCTTGTTTCTAACATAATCTGTAAAGAATCAGTTGAATCTTCCTTACATGTGACGTAGAGGGAAGAGTTTCCACATTTCAGCGTCATGTTACGTTCAAAAGGATATCGATTCATCATCTTCTTCGGTATATACAAGTGATGATGATCATGATGCTTATGCGAACTAAATGAACATTTTATCTTCATCATGCATTCCCCGTTTGCATAACCCGCAATTTTGATTTTATAATGATTTATTGGGCTAATGTTGATATAGCATTCTATGTAAACCCAGGCAAAATGTTCAAACAAGAGAGGTAGAAAAGGAAGGTGCAATCATGCTGGATGCTTTCATCCTAATATTGTTCATGGTTTTGATTGGAGCCCTCATTGGAGGAGTCACCAATTCATTAGCCATAAAAATGTTATTCAGACCTTATAGGGCTTACTATATCGGGAAATTTAAAGTACCATTCACACCAGGGTTGATCCCAAAACGCCGGGGAGAATTGGCGGAACAACTCGGGAAAATGGTGGTCGATCATTTAATCACGCCTGAAAGTCTTCAGAAAAAAGTGATGAATAATGATTTTCAAAGGGATGTAACCCACTGGCTAGCGGAGGAATTACAACCTGTCTTCACATCGGATAAAACCGTGAATGAGTGGCTGGATATCCTGCAAATCCCTGTAACCTCCGATTGTCTTAATGAGTGGCTTGAAGATTGGGTAGCTGTAAAGATGAAAGATACCAAAGCAGCATACACCTCTAAAAAGCTGGAAGAAGCTCTTCCAGAAAAGTGGAAGGAAAGAGTCGAAGAAAGTATTCCGAAGCTTGTAGACTTCATCGCAGACCGTGCGGAAACCTATTTCACAAGCCCTGAAGGAAAAGCGAAAGTGAAGATCATGATCGACGATTTTCTGAAAGAACGGGGCATGCTCGGAAACATGCTTGGAATGTTCCTCGGCAACACATCGGTTGCGGACAAAGTACAGCCTGAAATCGTAAAGTTCATCAAGCATGAAGGAACCCAGGAAATTATTTACAATCTGCTGACAAAAGAATGGTCCAAACTGAAACAAATGAAGCTTGATGAATTCATCGATCGATTACCGGAAGAAGACTTGATTCAAACCGTCCAGGCATCCCTGGTCAAACTCGTCAACATCGAAGGGCACCTATCCAAGCCACTAAGAAACTTTCTTGAGCCTCACAAAGAACCCTTCTTCAATAACCAGCTTCCAAAATGGGTGGATAGAGGGACGGACCTCTTATCGAAGAAGATTCCGAACCTAATGGAGAAGATGCACCTGCAGCATATCGTGCAGGAGCAGGTTGAATCTTTTTCAGTTGGAAGATTGGAAGAATTGGTTCTCGGCATTTCCCGTCGTGAATTCAAGATGATTACTTACTTAGGGGCATTACTTGGAGGAGTGATCGGAATCGTTCAAGGGGTCATAGCCCTCTTTATCTCTTAATTCAACAGGGCCTAAGGGTCCTTCCTAGAATTTCACTCTATAGTTTGTTATAGTGGTGTAGGAAACATAGAGTGAAATTATAGGAGGTACGTATTTTGGCTATTAACTTATACGATCAAGCGAACGAATTGGAAAGTGCTTTACGTCAAAGCGATGAATTTCTACAACTGAAGAAGATGTACGACGAAGTAAACAATGACGAATCTGCTAACAAGATGTTTGAAAACTTCAGAAACATTCAAATGACACTTCAACAAAAACAAATGAGCGGTGAAGAAATCTCTCAAGAAGAAGTAGAGCAAGCTCAAAAAACAGCTCAACTTGTTCAACAACACGAAAAAATCTCAAAGCTTATGGAAGCTGAGCAACGCATGAGCATGGTCATCAATGACTTGAACAAAGTCATCATGAAGCCACTTGAAGAACTTTACGGTTCAATGGAGAAATAATATTGGTACGAAAAGGACTGACTACCGGATCGGGGGTTAGTCCTTTTTTGTGGATATAGCAGTGGAACAGAAAGATCCACTGCAGCAAGAACTTCTCGTCTAGTTGATAGTTTCTACCAGCTACTCCATATAATTTTCGAATTGCTCCCACCCCTTGTCATATTTGTTTCCCCTTCTTCATAAAAGTAAAGAAAGGGAGTAGACAACATATAGGGGGGACACCGATGATGATCTATAGAATGCTAGCGCTAAATATTGATGGAACGATTGTAAATGAAAACGGAAAAATTGCGAGGGAAACAAAGGATGCAATTGAGTACGTTCAAGATAAAGGTGTACCGGTCACATTGGTAACAAGCAGGAGCTTTGCTTCAGCTAAGAAAGTAGCCAAGGCCCTTAAGCTCAAAACCCCGCTCGTCTCACATAGTGGGTCCTACATCGCTGGAGAACTTGAAAAACCGATGTATGTAAAAAAAATTGCCGAGGACATTACGTATGAAATTGCTCAATTCCTTGAAGGTTTCTCAAGCCAAGTAGCTCTATCCCATGAGAAGAGGTCAATCATTGGCAAAGCAAATTCCCATGCAAAGGATTTGGCAAAAGTCTCCTGGCAGAGAGAGTCAAAATTACTTTATAGTAAGCAGTTTGTGGATCGTGTGAGTGATCATCTCTTGGAGAATCCAATGTCGGTTCCGAAGATATCGGTTGTTATGGAGCATCGTGAAGATGTGTGGGACATTGTTGCTTCTCTAAAAGGCATGTATGAAGAAGTGGACGCCATTCCGACATCCGACTATAAACTGGATATCGTGCCAAGGGGTGTATCGAAGCTTCGAGGGTTGATGTATCTATCTGAACGCCTCGGAGTGAAAAAGGATCAAATCGTGATGGTCGGATCGGGGCTGGATGACATCGACTCCTTGGAATGCTGTGGCCTTGGGGTTGCTATGGGGGATGCACCTAGACAGGTGAGAGATGCAGCGAACTGGATTACACGGAGCCAAAGCGAAAAAGGCATCCCATACTTTGTAACAGAGCTATTCCGCAAGCAGCACCCCATACCGTTCCTGAAAAAAATGAACATCATTAAATCATAAATCGATACACCCCGCATTTCTATTAGAGAAGCGGGGTGTTCTATTTATTTCAGTGGGCCTCACTGCCATTGACCATTCCCACCCCATTCTGTACACTTATAAAAGCTTATTAGATTTGGTGAAAGGTGATTAGAACGTGAATGTTTTGATAAAAGGAATCGAGGATGAGCGTTTTGAGCGCCCCCTGCGATTGATTGCGAATTTATTTTTTGAAGAATCCGTGATTCACTTTGGCTCAGGTGATGACATGGATCTTCAAGTCAAAATAGAACTATCAATAGAAGAAAAGATAGAAGCGAAAGCCGTGTTGACAAAGCCGTCTTCTGATAAATCATACACTGCAGCCTATGAACGTGGCTGGACATCATATGAAAATGAAAAAGAACGCTTCAAACAACTGAAAACAGCTGTATCTCATGTGTATCTGAATGTTCTTCAAGACCTGACGGGAATCCGGCAAAAATGGGGGATCTTAACGGGGATCCGCCCTACCAAGCTTTTACATAAGCAGAATCAGCTTGGGCTCCCCCAGAAGGAGATTCATGCGAAATTGAAAGAGGAATATCTTATTACCGATGAAAAGATTCAGTTGATGCAAAACATCGTGGACCGGCAGCTATCGGTTGTACCGGATCTCTATGATCTCCAGCATGAAGTGAGCATCTATATCGGAATACCGTTTTGTCCTACCAAATGTGCATATTGTACTTTTCCTGCATACGCGATTCTCGGTAAACAAGGGCGGGTCGATTCCTTCCTGGCCGGGCTTCACTATGAAATCCAGGAAATGGGACGCTGGCTCAAAGAGAATAACGTCAAGATTACGACGATTTACTATGGTGGAGGGACACCTACCTCTATCACCGCAGAAGAAATGGATGCCCTGTATGAAGAAATGTATCGATCATTCCCAGATGTGGACGCTGTAAGGGAAGTGACGGTAGAAGCAGGAAGACCGGATACGATTTCCAAAGAAAAACTAGAGGTACTAAAGAAATGGAATATCGACCGCATTTCCATCAACCCTCAGTCGTATACACAAGAAACATTAAAAGCGATCGGCCGTCATCACACCGTGGGAGAAACCATCGATAAATTTCATTTATCCCGCAATATGGGAATGAACAACATCAACATGGATCTCATTATCGGACTTCCAGGTGAAGAGCTTCCAGAACTTCAGCATTCTTTGGATGAAACCGAAAAACTCATGCCGGAATCATTGACCGTCCATACGCTTTCCTTCAAGCGGGCGTCTGAAATGACCAAGAATAAAGATAAGTATAAAGTGGCAGACCGGGTGGAAATCGAGAAGATGATGGACCTTGCTGAGGAATGGACTAAGGCTCATGGCTATGAGCCCTATTACTTATATCGTCAGAAGAACATACTGGGTAACCTCGAAAATGTCGGCTATGCTCTTCCCGGACAGGATAGCCTCTATAACATCATGATCATGGAAGAGGTCCAAACCATCATTGGCATCGGCTGCGGCGCTGCGAGCAAATTCATCGATCCGGAGACCGGAAAGATCACGCATTTTGCCAATCCGAAAGAGCCAAACGCCTACAACCTGGGATTCAAAGAATATACCGATAAGAAGATTAAGATCCTTAATGACTTATTTTAATAAAAACAAGCTGTTCAGAGAACTTCTGGACGGCTTTTTATTAGTATCTAAGGACGGGTTAGTATATGTGTAATTAACGGAATTTTTCAACAATAGTTAAAGGATTACTTCTGAAAAAAGTCGAATAAATAAGGTAGACATAGAAATCCAGACATTGTTTTTGTAAACGCTTACCAAATTTGAGGGGAGAGATCGAATATGATGCAAACACCACTGCTTCTGACACAAATGATTGACCGAGCCGAAAAGTATTTCCCTAACAAAGAAATTGTTTCACGCACTGAGTCCGGAATAAGCCGCTTCACGTATAAACAATGGGGAGAAAGAACACGAAGGCTTGCAAGCAGCCTATCAAAACTTGGGGTTGAAGAAGGGGATAAGGTCGGGACACTTGCCTGGAACCATCATCGGCATCTTGAATCCTATTTTGCGATTCCTTGCAGTGGGGCCGTCCTACATACGATCAATATTCGCCTATCCCCTCAGCACATCGTATATATCATCAATCATGCCAAGGACCAGGTATTGCTCATCGATTCAGACATCGTACCACTCATCGAAAAAATCAAAGACCAGATACCAACGGTCAAAGCTTTCATTGTAATGACCGATGGTGACTTGCCGGAAACCACTTTGGAACCGGTTTATCATTATGAGAGATTGCTGGAGGAAGGCGATCCTTCTTTCCAATTCCGGACAGACATAGATGAAAATGCTCCTGCCGGGATGTGTTACACCTCAGCCACAACCGGAAATCCTAAAGGGGTCATTTATTCTCATCGTGGAATCGTCCTGCATGCCATGGCGCTCGGGCTTGCTGATACGACTGGTGTCTGTGAAAAAGACGTGGCACTGCCGGTCGTACCGATGTTCCATGTAAACGCGTGGGGACTTCCTTTCGCCTCGGTGTGGTTCGGGACGAAGCAGGTTCTGCCTGGACCATATTTCACTCCAGGATTACTGGCACAGTTAATGCAGGATGAAAAGGTAACCATTTCTGCAGGGGTCCCGACTATTTGGCTTGGTTTGCTCAATGAATTAGAGAAAAAGGAGTATGATCTCTCCAGCCTTCGTTCAGTTCTATGTGGGGGTTCGGCTGCTCCTAAAGGAATGATTAGAACCTTTGAAGAGAAATTCGGTATTCCGTTCATGCATGCATATGGAATGACAGAAACAAGTCCGCTTGCAGTGATTGCTGCATCGAAAAGCTATCATGATGATCTTTCAGCTGAAGAAAAGCTTGAATTAAAAGCAAAGCAAGGGATCCTCGTCCCTGGATTAGACATGAAAATCGTCGGGAAAGACGGAGAAGTGGCTTGGGATGGAAAGGAAATGGGAGAACTTGCCCTGAAAGGTCCATGGATTGCTTCTGAATACTATGAAGATGAAAGAACAGAAGAAGCATTCCGTGATGGCTGGCTGTATACAGGTGATGTGGTCACCATCGACGAAGAAGGATACATTAAAATCGTTGACCGCACAAAGGACTTGATCAAATCAGGTGGAGAATGGATTTCTTCCGTAGACATCGAAAATGCTCTCATGGCACATGAACATATCTTCGAAGCAGCGGTAGTTGCAGTCCCCCATGAAGAATGGCAGGAACGCCCGATTGCTTGTGTAGTGTTAAAAGACTCGGGAAAAGGAAATGTTTCCAAAGAAGAAATCATGGACTTTCTGAAGCCACAGTTTGCCAAATGGTGGTTGCCGGATGAAATCCTGTTCCTTAATGAGATTCCAAAAACGTCAGTCGGGAAGTTTTTGAAGAGATCCTTGCGGGATCAAGTGCAGGATAAAATGAAACAAATATAAAACGTATGAGAGGTTGGTCCGAAGTCGACCTCTCTCTTTAATTATTATACTATTCAAAATAATGATTCCTGAAAATGGGATATTACGGTATGCTAGAAGAAAGGGGAGGGATTTTTTTGACAGTATCAAATCAATACGAAACAGTAAAATTACATAAAGAAGGTAAGGTGGCAAGACTTCAGCTGAACCGGCCTCAATCACTAAATGCGTTGGATGCAGGACTTATGGGTGAGCTCCTGGCTGCGTTAAAAGAAGTGAAAAATGACCCATCGATTTCTTTATTGGTCCTGACAGGGGAAGGAAAGGGATTTTCTTCTGGGGGAGATATAAAATCCATGCTTACCTTAAGCGGAGAAGAACAGTTCTCAAGTATTATGGATACCATCAGTGAACTGGTTATGACGTTGTACACCATGCCGAAAATTGTTCTGACGGGTATACATGGAGCTGCTGCAGGTCTTGGGTTCAGTCTGGCGCTTTGCTCTGACTATATTTTGTGTGAAGAAGACAGCAAGCTCGCCATGAACTTTATCGGGATCGCACTGATTCCGGATGGGGGAAGTCATTTTCTTCTTCAGGAGCGCCTGGGAACACATAAAGCCAAAAGATTGATTTGGAACGGTAAAGTCTTGGAAGGGCAAGAGGCCCTTATGAAGGGGCTGGTTGACGAAGCGATTCCTTCCGGAAAATTGGAAGAAGGCATCGAACGCTATACAAAACAAGTACTAGGTGCACCGACGAAAGCGATGCTGAAAACGAAAGAAGTATATGTCACATTAAACAAAGACAGGCTTCAACGTGCACTTGATCTTGAAAAAGAAGGGCAATGGCTCATGCGTCAAACCTCGGATCACCAGGAAGGCATTCGTGCATTTGTCGAGAAAAGACGACCTGAATTTAAGGGAGAATAATAGTTGAAGAGGCTGGGACAAAAGTTTTTTATCCTAAGTCAAACCCGAACAAACCTGCTTCTTAGTGTGCAGATTTGTTCGGGTTTATTATTTATTTTCGAATCATTTGATTTTAGCTGTTTCCAGCGGTTGATTGGAGTGCAAGACGAAGACTCCTGCGGGAAAGTAGCTTATGTGAGACCCCGCAGGCTTGCCGAGGAGGCTCACGGGCTACCCGCGGAAAGCGTAGTCTTGCAAAGAAATCATTAGCGGTATGAAGAACCTACACTTCTATTGTTCGTCTTTTTATCGTGGTTTTTTAGTTTTGTCCCAGCCTCTTTTTCGTTTGGCATTCATCCTGTTAATTAAAAAATGCATTACAGGCCACTGGACGTGACCTGTAATGCAGGTTGAAAGCCTATACATGAAACAACAATAGTTTCCCCAGAGGAGAAGTACAGCGATGAGTATGATCGGAATACCCCTTTTCTTCTAACATGGATTCACCCATTTTCTTTGCGTCGCTGTCGGATGAAGCTTCGAATGATTCATCCAGAATCTTTTTTCCGTCTTCTTCAAAAACAGTTAATTTGTATACTTTCATTGTGATATACCCCTTTGTATAGAATTCATGTTCTCTTATATTTTTTCATATTATCTTTTTTTTGGAAAGTCTAAATAGTTTGATAAAAGAAAATAGATAGAAAATGAAACCTTTTTTGGATAAAATCGTAGAGTACTATAGAGAAAAAGGATGCTCGTTTATGGGATATAGGAGGGAAATGCTGAAATGGGTTTGAGTATACAACAAGTAACCAAACGGTTTGGACAATTTACAGCAGTTGATCAGCTGTCACTGGACATCCCACCGGGTGAAATGTTTGGGTTCCTGGGAGCGAATGGGGCTGGGAAGACGACGACATTTCGAATGGTGTTAGGGTTGTTAGATGCAACTGAAGGGCAGATTACGTGGAAAGGGAAACGGATCGATTATTCTACAAGTCCGGAGATTGGATATCTGCCTGAAGAAAGAGGACTTTATCCGAAAATGAAGGTGAGCGATCAGATTGTCTATCTGGCACGTCTTCGTGGGATGGAGAAAAAGACCATCCTGAAAGAACTGGATTACTGGCTGGAACGATTCAATGTTCCTCAAAACGTGAACAAGAAAGTAGAAGAACTTTCAAAAGGAAATCAGCAAAAAATTCAGTTTATCGCATCGGTTATCCATAAGCCCAGTTTACTGATTCTCGACGAACCGTTCAGCGGTCTCGATCCGGTTAATGTTGAACTGTTAAAGGATGCGGTCCGGGAAATTAAGAAAAATGGAACCACAATCGTGTTCTCCAGTCACCGCATGGAGCATGTGGAGGAACTCTGTGAAAGCCTGTGCATCATGCATAAAGGGCGTCCCGTGGTGCATGGTGGCTTGAAGCAGATCAAGCGTTCCTTTGGGAAGAAGAATGTGGTGATTCACTCCGATTTTGATCTTCTATATCTAAAGGATATGAAAGGCGTGACTAAGCTGAAAGAAACAACGGAAGGAGTTCTTCTTCAGGTCGAGTCTGAGGCTGCTGCCCAGGGGGTATTTCATGATGTTGTTCAAAAGGGATTCCTTCGTAAGTTCGAATTAGAAGAACCTTCCCTGAACGATATCTTCATAGAAAAGGTGGGAACTTCTTATGAATAATTTTTTCTTGATCCTTAGTCACTCCTATTTATCAAAGCTTAAGGCAAAATCTTTTATCATATCTACCGTCATCATTGCCGCTGCCCTTGTATTACTGGCCAATTTTGACAGTATCATTTCGAACTTCAGTGATGATGACACGAGTAAGATAGCGGTTCAGGACGAAACCGGCAAGCTGTATGATCCGCTTGTGCAGCAGCTGAAGACCATGAATAGCGAGATTGAGCTGGAATCGACCACTCAATCGATGAAAGAAATCGAAAAGAAAATAGAATCTGAAGAATTAAATGGATTACTCATTTTGAGTGAAAGCCCTGAAGGTCTTCCACAAGCCTTGTATAAATCCAATTCATTATCAGAGTCCAATGTGACCGGGGAATTACAAGTCGCCCTGCAAAATGTGAAGTCTTCACTGGCTGCAAGTATTTTAGAGCTGTCAGGTGATGAACTGGCACTGTTAAGCGGTCCTGTTGCTTTTGAAAAGGAAGCTCTTATTGAAGGAGCCAAGTCTGAAGAAGAACTGAGTCAGGCGAGGGGCATTGTATATGTTCTATTATTCTTTATTTATTTCTCTGTCATTGCTTACGCCAACATGACGGCCATGGAAGTCGCGACAGAAAAAAGCTCCCGGGTCATGGAAATCCTTATATCGAGTGTATCCCCGGTGAAACAAATGTTTGCCAAAATTATTGGAATCGGTCTCGCAGGGTTAACACAGTTAGCCGTAATCCTTGCAGTGGGCTATTTTACAATGATTCAAAAGAAAGATGAACTGGTCGGGGATTTCTTTGAAGGGTTCGGATTTGAATCTCTATCTGTAGGTGTCATCATCTATGCGGTCACCTTCTTTTTATTAGGGTATTTCCTGTATGCAACCATGGCTGCATTACTCGGATCTCTTGTCAGTAGAATCGAAGATGTACAGCAGATGATCATGCCGATGACCTTCTTGATCATGATTGGATTCTTCATCTCCATGTTCGGTCTTGGGAATCCGGAATCTAGTTTTGTCACTATTACTTCTTACATCCCGTTTTTCACACCGATGGTTATGTTCCTTCGTGTAGGGATGTTGAATCTTCCCGTGTATGAACCAGTCATAGGAATCGTGGTCCTCCTTGCGACGATTATTATTCTTGGAGTATTTGGAGCAAGAGTGTATCGCGGAGGAGTGCTCCTGTATGGAAAATCTAATTCTTATAAAGATATTAAAAAAGCAATCGATATAACTTCGAAAAAATGATTCGTAAGAGCAGGCTGTCTCCGTCGTCCGGGGCAGCCTTTCTCTATGAATCGCGTAAAATGTTGAATATATACTGAAATTATCAACGGTTTTAGGATATAATGAATGAATATAAGAACGTATATTCGTAGTGCGGGGAGGGAACTTCATGGAGAAGATTCGGTTTTTTCATGTAGCAGATCTACATCTGGATAGTCCTTTTATCGGACTAAAACATTTACCGAAAGAAGTGTTCGAACGAATACATGATAGTACCTTTGCCTCTTTTGAAAAAGTGGTAAGGGAAGCGATTCATAGAGATATTGACTTTATGATCATCAGCGGTGATCTGTTTGATGAAGAAGATCGCAGTATTCGAGCGCAGGCGAAATTATTGAAGCAATTCAATCTGTTACATTCAAACAACATTCCTGTTTACGTTGTTCACGGGAATCATGATCATCTTGGCAGCTATCGATTAGAGCTCGATATGCCGGATAACATACATATCTTCAACGCAAAAACAGAAGTGAAACAGCTTACTGTAAAGAGTGGGACAATTGTAGATATAGTCGGGTTCAGCTATGGTACAAGACATATCCAGGAAAGAAGGGTTGCTGATTATCCCAAACGTTCCGGTGACCGCTATACGATAGGCATCCTCCATGGAAGCGAAGGAAGTGTGCATTCTTCACATGAAACGTATGCTCCTTTTTCGATAAGGGAATTATTGGAGAAGAATTATCACTACTGGGCTTTGGGACATATCCATGAGCGGCAGATTCTGCACGAAGAGCCTTACATCGTGTATCCAGGCAATATCCAGGGAAGACACCGGAAAGAAACCGGTGCAAAAGGATGCTATGAAGTGGTGCTTGATCATCACCATACTGAATTAACATTTATCCAGACTCACGACTTGATGTGGAAGACATGCAGCGTATCCCTTCAAGGTGTTCAGCGCTTTGGGGAAATTTTTCAGCGTATCCAGCAAGCTCTGGAATCTCTTGAAGAAGGGGATATGTTAATTGAGGTTATCTTGACGGATGATGAATCACTCCCTCAAGACATGGCGGGCAAAATAGAAAATGGTGATCTACTGGAAGCATTGCAATCAGAATACGAGAGTCACCAGGGTTTGAAGTGGATTCATTCAATACGGTGGAATCATACCGAATCGAGTCGGGGAATGGAACAGGATCCGTTCAAACAGGAAGTAATGGAGACACTGGAAGGCATGGGTCAAGAAGAGTGGAAGGATGCCTTGGCAGAACTTTATGAGCACCCATCTATTTACCGCTTTCTGAATCCCTTAAAGGAAGAAGAGAAGAAATCTTTAATAGAAGAAACAGAGCACTTGTTACAAAATAAAGGATGAACGTGGAGGTGAATGGGGTGAAACTCCTCGAACTTCATATTTATGGATACGGAAAAATAGAAAACAAGCACTATATGATTAGAGACCTTCAAATGTTTTATGGAGAAAATGAAGCTGGTAAATCAACGATTATGTCGTTCATACATAGCATTTTGTTCGGGTTTCCAACGAAGCAGCAATCCCTGCTCAGGTATGAACCGAAATCTTCTACAAAGTATGGCGGGAGAATCCTTTGCAATATGGAAGGACAAGGACTCCTCAGTATCGAGCGGGTTAAAGGGAAGGCTACAGGGGACGTGACCGTTCAATTTGAGGACGGAAGAACAGGAGGAGAAGAAACCCTTCAACATCTGCTAGGAAATATGGACAGAACAACTTACCAAAACATATTCTCCTTCAACCTCGAAGGGCTGCAAAACATTCAGCGCCTCAAAAAGGAAGAACTGAACCGCTACCTATTCTCTGCAGGCTCTACAGGGACGGACCTTCTGTTGCAGATGGAAGATAATTGGCAGAAAGAAAGGGAGCGGCTGTTTAAGAAATCGGGAAGAAAGCCAATGGTCAACGCAGTGTTGACAGAATTAAAACTCCTTGAAAAACAAATAAAGGAAGGAAAAGAAAAAAATGATCAATACCGTCCTCTCATATCAAAGCAAAAATCGTTAGAAATCCGGATTTCATCCTTGGAGACAGAAAAGGCATTTCTTGCTGAAAAGAAAGAGAATCTGATTTCAGTTAATGAAAACTGGGATACACTCACTAGCTTCAAAAGAGTGGAGGAGCGGCTTTCCCAATTGGAAACAATTGAGTTTCCTGCAAAAGGATTAGAGCGTTTAAACGAACTTAAAACGGAAGAAAGACAAGTAACGGCATATCTTGAAACCTTGGTGACGAAACAAGAAAATCTGCACAACAAATTAGAATCAGAAGAGATTGATCCTTCTTTAATTGAAGACATTCCTTTTATAGAAAAGATATTGTCTCAACAATCCTTTTATCTGAAATGGAAAGAAGAAAGCAGTGAGCGGAGCAGGGAACTAAAAACGGTGCGTAGTAAGATCAATGATACGATCCGTGAATTGGGATTAGCAATAGAGATGGAGGACATCCCAGCACTGGATACTAGCTTAATGATGTCTGACCGTATTCAAAATGCACTGGACCAGCAATCAAAGCTTCTTCATGAACGGGAAAGCTTCCAGAAGCATTACGAAGAGGAGGAAGAAGAACTTCACAACATCGAAAGGAAGTGTGATAGCTTAGAGGAGCGGCTGATGGAAGAAGATGAGTATCAAGAATTGCAAAGAACGGTGAAAATTGAATCTTCCCGGCAAGCTTCACGGGACCAGGCACATTGGATGAACCTGCAAGTGAAAGAGGCAGAAGAACGTTTCAGCAGAAAAAAGTCCTCCTTCTCCCGGCAGCTCCTCTTAATAGGTCCAGCACTCCTTCTTTTATTGGGAATGGGGTCATGGGCAATCCTGACCGGTAATGGGCTCTTTGTCGGGATCAGCTTGGTTCTTCTCATTGTAGTGGGTGCATCCGGAGTGCAGGCGATTGGTAATCTGCGAGAAGAATCCAGCACCCTTCAGCAAACTAAAGCAAGAGCAAAAGAGTTTCATCCGGAAGGTCAAATGGAACTTCACTCTTTGGATAGGGCTGAGCAAAGCCTAAAGCAGCAGATGGAGTTGAGGAACGAGTGGAAACAGCGAATTCTTTCATTAGAAGAGCAACAGGCAAAACTTCAGAAGCTCCATGAAAAACAGAAAGAAGTAGAGAAAGAAGTTGTTTCAGGAGAACAAAGATTATCCAGTCTAAAATCAGAGCTCTGTTTACATTCTGATTTTCACTGGAAGTGGCTGCGTGATGCGTTTGTTAAAATGAAAGAGACCGTCTCGAATTATGAGGCTTATATCCATCTTAAAGAAGAACAAGACTATGTGGTCCGAAAATTGAATGAGTATAGGGACCATTGTCAGAAATGGTTCGATAGCCACTCTCTAACGTTTACCACAGTGGATGAGGCTGTGATTAAACTGAAGGGGATCATGCAGGATATTGAAAAGAAAAGCACCATAATCAACAGCATCCAAACAGAGCTGGAGCCTCTTTCTTTTGAGATAGAGAAGCTAAGAATTGAAGGTGGAAAGATCCGTGAAGAGATTGGAACGCTTCTTCAATCTGCAGGGTGCATGGAAGAAACAGAATTTCGTGAAAAGGCACTTCACTCCGAAGAGAGAATTGACCTATCGTCTCAATATAATGGAATGAAAACGAGGCTGACCGAACGAACACTCAACACGTTTCTTCGGTTTGATTCTCAGGAAGATTGCAGAAAAGAATTAGAATGGGCATCGAAAAAAATCGAAGAGCTTTCAACTGAGCTCTCTGCTCATCAAAAAGAGCTCGCTTCCATTTCGTATGAAATAAAAGTGCTTGAGGAAGGAAAGAGCTATTCCTCAATCCTTCAGGAGTTTCAAAGCAAAAAAGCTGAGCTTCAAGAACTTGCCTATGACTGGTCCAAATATACGTTAGCACAAGTGGCCTTAAGGAAAACAATGGATCTTTACCAGAAATCGAAGATGCCTAAAGTGATGGAGCTTGCAGAAGAGAACTTTAGAGAGCTGACGGAAGGTCACTATCTACGGATTTTCTTACGGGATGATGAGATGATCAGGGTAGAGAGGAAGGACGGTGCAGTTTTCCATGCAGTGGAACTCAGTCAAGGAACGAAAGAACAGTTATACATCTCAATTCGCTTTGCCCTCATTCAATCTTTGCGGGACAAGTACCCATTGCCGTTACTGATCGACGATGGAGTAGTCAACTTTGATAGAGAAAGAACGAAGGCATTTCTAAAGCTGTTGAGGAAAATAGCAACGAACCATCAGACTCTGTTCTTTACCTGTCATCCTCATATAAGAAATGAGTTTACCGATGATGAAACGATCGTGTTAAAGCGAATGGAAAAGGAAAAGATCCGGAATGCATGATTCTTTTGAAAATTTGAATTGGCAATAATTTCTCAGATTCGTTACAATACTACAAGGAGTTTGTTTGCACGAAAAAATAGTAGCATGGAATGAAATGAGAGTCAGAAAGAAGGAACACATAGTATGACAAAAACAAAAGGGTCCAAACGAAATCGGGGACCACTGGCATTACTAAGCTTTAACTTATTTATCGTCATGGTTGGAATCGGGCTGGTCATCCCCATACTTCCTTTCTATGTTGAAAAATTCAACGCCAATGCCCAAACGCTTGGAGCGTTGGTGGCAGTATTTGCATTTATGCAGTTTTTATTTGCTCCTATTTGGGGACGGTTATCCGATCGAATCGGGAGAAAGCCATTAATTACCATCGGCTTGGTTGGCTTTGCCATAGCAGAATTCATTTTTGCCTTCGCTGTAGGGTTATGGATGCTATTTCTGTCCAGGATCTTAGCAGGCGTTTTCGGCTCAGCATTAATGCCGACTGCAATGGCCTATGTATCAGATGTGACGGATGAGGACAATCGGGGTCAAGGGATGGGGATACTTGGTGCCGCCATGGGTCTTGGAATCGTCATCGGGCCCGGAATCGGAGGATGGCTGGCAGAAATCGATCTCTCCTACCCATTTATCTTTGCCGGGATCGCCGCCTCCATTGCAGCTATCGTCTCGGTCATAATATTACCGGAATCCTATCCAAAGGAAAAAAGAACCTTTAACCCGGACGAGAAGCGTGAAAACCGCTTTGTGGTCATGAAGAATGCGGTGATGAGTCCGGTCGGGTTTCTGTTGGTGCTCGTATTCATCATGAGCTTTGGATTGGCGAATTTCCAATCAATCTTCAGCTACTATGCGCTCGAACGATATGGATATGGTCCACAGGAAGTCGGAATCATCATTTTAATTATTGGTATCATCGGTACCGTTGTTCAAGGAGTGGGTGTGGGAAGGGCGACGAAGATCTTCGGTGAGGAAAAAGTGGTAACCGGCTCATTGCTCCTTAGTGCATTGGGATTTGTCATCATGACATTTGCAACCAGCTTTGTAGGGGTCTTGATCACAACCGCCGTTTTCTTTGTCGGAAACTCGATGCTCCGTCCATCGTTGAATTCCCTTATTTCAAAACTGGCAGGAGAACGACAAGGGACCGTCATGGGGCTGAACAACTCGTTTCTCAGTCTTGGTAACGTTGCTGGACCATTGCTTGCCGGGACACTGTTTGAGTGGAATATACATATTCCCTACTTCTTCGGAGCATTCATTATGCTCGTAGGCCTGGTAGCGACGAAAGTTTGGATTAGCAATAAACAAAAAAGAGCTTTGGTGAATTAGGCTAAAGAACCGTCTCTGGGTGAGGGGCGGTTTTTTGTTGTGAGAAGAAAGAGGGACGGACCTCTGGAATTTGATTATAGTTTGAAACAATTCTGGCCCACATCTCGCTCCAACCCTTTCCACCCCTGTACTCTATCGAAATATGATATACTGAAACTACTAATATAGTTGGACGGAGGAGAATAGATGTCTGGGATTACACAATTTAATGTCGGAGAAACAATCGAATTACCCCTTTTAATTAAACAAATGACCAAAGGTACGACAAACACAGGGAAGCCGTTTTTAACGCTGATACTGCAAGATAAGAGTGGAAATATGGAAGCTAAGCTTTGGGATGCTTCTGAGCAGGATGAGAAGGCATATCAACCTGAAACAATCGTGCAGGTTGTTGGAGACATACATAGTTATCGTGGAAAGAGTCAGCTCAAGATCAAGCAGATTCGCCCGGCCTCCCCGGCAGATGGTTATGCCATTTCGGACTTCCTGGAAACTGCGCCAGTGAGCATTGATGAAATGACTAGTAAGATCACTCAGTATATTTTCGAAATGAGAAATCCAAATATTCAACGTATCACAAGACACTTGATTAAAAAATATCAGAAGCCTTTCCTGGAATATCCGGCGGCTACTAAGAACCATCATGAATTTGTGTCAGGCCTTGCGTATCATGTTGTATCGATGCTGGACCTCTCGAAAGCAATTGCAGGACTGTACCCATCCCTGGATTCAGATCTATTGTACGCTGGGGTCATTCTTCATGATTTAGGCAAAGTCATTGAGCTTTCAGGTCCAACCTCTACTACGTATACGATTGAAGGAAATCTGATCGGTCATATTTCGATCATGGTGAACGAGATTGGAAAAGCTGCAGATGAGCTTGGAATTGAAGGGGAAGAAGTAATGATCCTTCAACATCTCGTATTGAGTCATCACGGAAAAGCGGAATGGGGAAGTCCTAAACCGCCGCTCATTCGTGAAGCTGAAATTCTGCATTATATCGATAACGTGGATGCAAAGATGAATATGCTGGATCGTGCATTGGAACGGGTGAAACCAGGGGAGTATACAGAAAGAGTATTTGCCCTTGATAATCGTTCATTCTATAAACCGACATTTCATAAATAGGTAACCTATTAGACCCCGGATTATGGACCGGGGTCTTTTTAGTAGAATAAAAGGTTAAATCTAGTAATGTTTTATCTCTTTACTACATATAGTGTTAATAAAGAGGACAAACCTATAAGGAGATGAAGCAAATGACACTACCTATTTGGATGTACTTGGTTGTAGCAGGGATTTTCGGGAGTGCCTTTATGACGATTAAATCGGCTAAGGAAGAAAAGAATATGGAAGATGAGTGGATAGAGAAAGAGGGAGAAGTCTACATTCATCGAATGGAAGAGGAGAAGGAGCGGAAACGCCAACTAACATCTTGATTATAGAGTATAAAAAGGACTGACGGAATGGATCCGTCAGTCCTTTTTGGTCTACTCTTCGGTAGGTGCTGGAGTTTCTTCTCCTTCAGGTACAGCAGGAGTTTCTCCGCCTTCAGGTGCCGCCGCAGGGTTCAGCACTTGATCAAATGCTTTTTTAAGATCTTCATCTTTAATGTTTAAGTCAGCTTTTTCAATTTCAGCTTTCATCGCTTCCTGGATTTTTTGAGGATCCACTTTTGAAAGCTTCAATTCTTTTTCGATTTCCTTTTTCATCTCGTCATAGGATTTCTTTTCTTTTTTATCTGTCACTTCAATGATGTGGTAACCATATTCTGTTTTGATGGGCTCACTCACTTTGCCTTTCTCTAAAGTGTCCAGAGCTTTAGAGAATTCCGGTACGAAGTTTTGACGACCTGCATTGTCTACCCAGCCTAAGCTTCCGCCATTTTCACCAGAACCAGGATCTTTAGAATATTCTTTTGCAAGTTCTTCAAATTTTCCACCATCAGCTAATTTTTGTTTCACTTCTTTAGCTGTTTTTTCATCATCAACAAGAATGTGACGAACTTGAATGTCAGGCTTCCATGTCTCGTAGTATTCCTTTACTTCATCTTCAGTGACTTTCACGTCAGAGATTGCAGCTTTTTCTTGAAGTAATTGAAGCTTCAAGTATTCTTTAAACGATTTTTCATCAAGATTATATTGTTGTAAGAACATTTCGAATTGAGGTCCCAATTGATCTTTGGCTTCATTCAGCTTTTCGTCAACTTCCTCTTTCGACACGTCATACTTTTCTTCAAGTACTTTCGTGTAAACCAATTCTTGAAGGGCTTGTTCCATTTGTGGAGTGAATTTTTGCTTCATTGATTTGTAAAGTTCATCTTTTGTTACGTCTCCAGCTTTTGTTGTTGCAACAACGTCACTGTTTCCCTCAGCACCGTCTCCGCTGCATCCTGCAAGTCCAACGACTCCTGCAGCCAATGATACTGAAATGATCCATTTTTTCATGGTGACCAACTCCTACAATATATTCGTTTGATGGCTTGTCAAATTTCTACAAAACATACTATAACACACTTTTTCCATGAAAAAAAATATTTTCCATATTAATCTTCAGAAAAATGGGCATTTTACACACCCATTTCCTAGGTACTTTCATATGATAAGAGCGAAGAGAGAAAAGGAGGTAATAAATATGAGCTGTGGATACAATTCCGGATTCGCGTTAATCGTAGTGCTGTTCATCTTATTAATCATCGTTGGTGCCGCATATATTTGCTAAAAAAAACTAAATTTATGACATTGGCCTAAAACAAATGGCAGCTAACTTGAATAAGATAAATTAGCGCTTCAAAGGAGGTGGAAAGTTATGGGTAATGCATACGGCGGAGGTTTCGCGTTAATCGTAGTACTGTTCATCCTGTTAATCATTGTGGGTGCAGCATGGCTATAATTTTAGCCTCAGGGTTTAAAGTTATCGGATAAAGATTGTAGAGGGGGCAATACCTTAAAAAAGAGGGCCCCTTTTGCTTTATTCATATTTAGGCGGCTTTTTCATACATGAAAGGAGGAAGCGCAGATGTCAGGTGCTTACGGCGGAGGATTTGCGTTAATCGTTGTTCTATTCATTTTGTTAATCATCATTGGTGCAGCATACGTTTGCTAATTTGAATATATAAAAAGCAGATCCGGATTTTTCCGGGTCTGCTTTTTGTTTGTCGCCTCTGAGCAAAGCCCTTCCGCTTTTCGAATTGTCCAGCTCCAGGGCTTAGAGGCTCGAGGTCATAAGTCAAATCTGCCAAAAAGGCAAAGAGCGCCTTTCCGGTAGGTTTTACTTATGCTTGTCGCCTCTGAACGAGCCGACTCCGCTTTTCTATGTAAACAATATTTCTATATAAGAAGAGACCAGTAGTATGGTGATTAGAATATTGATGGTTCTAAACACCTTTGGTTGGCGTTCTTCAGGTATTTCTTTTTGTAAACATAATGCGTTTGTCATTTTATTTATATAGAATAAGATGAAAACAGCAAACACTAAAAACATGGAGATCATCCAAACCCCTCCCCGTTATCTCCTTTAAGCTATACATTACCAAATAATTTCTCAAATTGGTAGCGAGAGTATTGCATTAATCATGCAAATAAGGCTTTTTGCATTCTATTTTACATTTCATCCAAGTGCAAGCAGGAATTTTCGAACAGTAAATGAAGAATCTTCGTGAAAACACCTGAAAATAGCAGAAGGATGATTTCTTCCATCGAGTGTATGTTTCAATGGCCATCCATCATCCTTACTGATAAATCAATATTTCGTATCCATCATCATTCTCTTCAATTAATGCATTCTTTGGTGAGTCCATTAGTTGCTTTGCATATATAAAGTCAATGGCGCAGATTCCTGAATGAAATGCAAGCAGCATTGTAAAGTAATGAGAGTAGTGCGGGAAGTGGATGCATCCGTATAGCAAAATTCCGTTCAGTACAAAGAATGGTGCCACCAGGGCAAGCATGTAACGGTATTTTGAGATAGGTTGATCCACTCGCAAAGAAACGATCGGTAAAAAAAATAGTTTCCGATTGCATCTACACTTCATTTTTTTCACAAAAAGCAGTATCGGTACAATGTGAAAAAACTTATGCAACGGATAGATACTCAGCATTCCTATGAAGAACACAAGGAAATGATTATCATAGAACGCACTTGGAAATAGTAAGTTAATTGGTACGTATATTAATGAGAATACCATCATCATGATGATGGATGAAAGTAAAAAGACTCGGTAAAATCCGAATTGTTTTTCCAGATTGATTGTTTTCCAGCAATGCATAAAAAAATCGCCTCCATTAGACGAATAAATCTTAGTTAAGTGCCTAACATACTTTATTACGATTGCCGGAAAAAATCAATACATTTCAGGCTGATTTTTTCATATTTTTTAGAAGAACTTTATGGGAAAGGTATGTTATAGTTTTGTACAATGAGAGTATGAGAATTTTTTGCAATGATTGAAAGGTGATTAAGATGAATGATTTAGTGAAACGTATAGAGCAACTCGAGTATTATCAACGGTTAATGGCGGAGATGATCCCCGAAAATGGTTTTCCATTTCATCGAATGATCATTCGTAATGGTTTGTCGGAGAGGGAAGTGAAGGAGTTCTTTATCACTTGTGATAGGTTGAGCATGAAACTCCAAAAGCAAAAAGCGGAAGGATTCGTGTACAATACCCCGCTTTTCAAAGAGTTTGAAGAACAGCTTCATTCAAAGCTGAAGGTCCATGAAGTGGTTGATAGCTGTTTAGCTCAAGACATTTATCCAGCTTTGATGAAACAGTTAAAGAAGAGCTTGTAGATTAAGCCAGTTCTTCTTCATCTTGAAATAATTCTCCCAGTTTTCCGTTATCATCAGAAAAATCACTTTCAATGTTATGAAACGATTTTTCGAATATCTCCATAAAATCACTTCCATATATATTTCGCACTACGGTCATCATTTCAATCATTTCCGGGAACTTTCCATATAATTCTCGTAATGGAGAAACTCCCTGGAAGATTGAGTGACTCTCAGGCTTATAGTTCTTCATTAGCTCAAGAAGTATATTTTCCCCTTTAGCCGTTAATTGAATATAGGTGTTCCGTTTATCGTTCTCCCGTTTAGAAAACTGTAGTAATTCCCGTTCTTCTAATTTCTTGGAGAAGTTAAATGCAGTTGAAACGTGCATAACACCAAACTTGGCTACGTCTGAAATGGAAGCACCCTTTAAATGATAAGCAATCCAGAGAATATGATGTTCGTTGATATTTAAGTCGTATGGCTTGATCCATTGCTGCCAGTCCTTTTCTATGGCCTTCCACAGAGCTTTACTTAGCTGAGCCATCCTTTGACTGAAGAGCATAGCCTCTTTTAAAGTAAATTCTCTTTCCTTCATCTCATTCACCCACTTTGCTAGAAAATCTTTTTAAATCTAAGTAATACCAAAATGACTTACTAAAACAACTATCACAAAAAAAGAAAGCGCTTATATTTTATTATGCCAATAAAGTAATAATTAATAAAGGTTAAATTGACAAAATTTTTCGAAGTATATAATTTTTGATGGGGACATACTGTGAAAATTAGAGGTTGATGGGGGGATGGATACTGTAATGACGGGATTTGTGCATGAAATCATTATATTGATAGAAAAGAAGGGGGATAATAATTTTTTTTCAAAACATGTTTCTACAGAATCGATATAATCCCTATTCAAACAAAAAAGCCCACAGCCTTCCATCACCATTAGTGAAAAAGGGCTGCGGGAATCTGGTTATTGATTAGAGGTATTTGCTGAGTTAATGGATTTTTCCAAGTCTTCAATGGTTCTTTGGATGGATTGGATTTCTTCCTGAAGTCGACGGTTATTTGGCTCTGTCGAAGCCTGCCATTGTTTGAAAGAAGCTTGAAGATCTTTCGAAAGCTGCATGACCGTTTCTTTACCTTCCTGAGACAGCGTGCCGATGGATTCTTTCAATTCACCAATATTCACCTTCATCTCGTCGATTACTCCAGTCCAGTCATCCTTTTTGTCCTTGATTTGTGCCCGGATTTCTTTCCCTGATGAAGGAGACGTGAGAAGGGATGCTACTCCTCCGACCACTCCACCGATTAAAAGCCCGTAAGCCAGGGATTTTTTGTTCACTATGATCACCTCGTTCTTCTAGTTCTATAATACTCTATTTCTACAATCAACATGTATTCTCCTTTTTCCCTTTTAAAACAGATTAAAACAAGTCAATTCATAACTTTCTTTTTTCCAGCATAAATATAAAGTTAAGAAGTGGAGTATAGGAGGGGTTCTAAACAATGGACGGGGTAATCTTTGGTTTCTTTGCTCTCTGTGCAGTATTATTTCTAAGTATGGTGTATAATTTCATTTCCATTCAAAGGCCGGGTATGTATCCTCCTAAGAATATATTAAAAAAGCGTGCTGCCATAATGGGGTCCGGCGGGGTGATCACCTTTTTGATTGGAGTGCTCTTATGGGTTGCAGTCAAGTAAGATATGGAAAAAGCCCTCCATTCAGGTGGCGAAAACACAATGAATGGAGGGCTTTACTATGATTAAATTAGGATAGCTGTTCTGTTGTGACAGCTTCTCGAATGGTTGAACGTTTTAAAATCCCGTTAATAATTGGATACACCACAAACATCGCTCCGGCGTTAACAAGTGTAGCTGGAAGTACTACTGCTGCAAATAGAGCAAAGAAAGCTCCAGGCAGACCGACAATCACATAAGCAGAAAGTAAGAATATACTTCCTGATACGAGTGTACCAATAGCTGTTAGAACAGAAGCTCCTACAAGTGAACGAGTGATCTTTTTAGTAGCCAGGAAAAGGCCGTAAAAAACGAAGGCCGTGATCGGTTTATCGATCAGGTTAGGTAAGAATCCTCCAGGAAACTGTGTTGTCAGACCTGAAATGACTCCAGTTAATAAACCTAAAAGTAATACGTTTTTCTTGGCTGGAAATAATATAATGCCTAGAAACATCATCGTCAGCATCATGTCCGGCTTCATTCCTAAGAAAATTCCCGGAATCACTGTGTGCAGGACGGCTCCGATCCCCACTAATAATGACAGGGATACAAGTGTTTTTGTATTCATTTCTCATCTCTCCTCAACTAAACTATACTATTTGCTTCTCCTAATGTGCACTGTTGCCATTAGCGAAAAGATAGGTACATTATAACATACCAAGTATTGTTGTCAAAGATTAATTATTCCGAAAAAAAGCCTGATCCCCTTTAGCTTCAGGGATCAGGCTCGATTTTTATGAAAGATGCTGTGCAATGGATTCAGCTATTCCTTTCAGGTCTTCTTGAGTGAAGTCATCATTATGTGTCTTCCAAACGGCTCCAAAACCATCTCCCTGGCCATAGCGAGGAATAAAGTGCATGTGGAAATGGAAGACAGATTGTCCTGCTGCTTCCCCTGCGTTGCTTAACAAGTTCATTCCAATAGGGTTAAACTCGGCCTTGATACTTTCAGCAATCTTAGGTGCAACAGAGAAGAGGTGGCTTGCAATGTCAGGAGTCAGTTCATAGATATTATCTTTATGTACTTTAGGAATAAGTAATGTATGACCTTTCGTCACTTGGCTAATATCAAGAAATGCAAGGACATGCTCATCTTCGTACACTTTCATAGAAGGGATTTCCCCGTCGATAATCTTGCAAAATATACAGTCACTCACTGTTTACTCCACCTTTCAGTAATGGCATTTTTATGTATTTTATCATGAAAGAGGAAATAAATGAAGAAGAGACAGGAACGATTTTCCTGCCTCTCTTCTTGAAGGGGTAATACTATAAAGATTAATATGTCAAATCTTCATTCTCTTTGATAAACACCTCATTCTCTAGTAGCTTCTGTAGTGATACATTCTTAAGGTAGAATGAAAATTGTTCAATGCGACCATCCCCTTATCTTTTCGCTATTTAAGCAATTTTAGACAATAGAAACAGTTAGCCGTCTTGGACAAACACCTCATTTGCTATAAGGATGATATGTGTAAACCATTAGAAACATGAATGACTATAACCAATGTGACCATCCCCTTATCTCTTAAGCTTGATAAGCTAATAAAGTAAGTTGATTCAGTCAAAGTGTGCTTTAACAAACACCTCATTTATCAATTTTTTGAACAAATGAATATGGTGAGTGTGTCATTCACTATAGAAGACGACAATCCTTACAGCCGCAAACAATAGTGAAATCGGTTAGCTGGTCTTTAACAACCATCCCCTTTTCCTTATTGCTGGCCCCTTCAAATATTATGATGTGCAAATCGCGTAATGTTATGAATGCTAAAATATGGAATGAGAAGTTGGTTAAACCATGCCTTTACCATGAAAATTTGATAAAATAGAGAAAACCATGTAGAAGAGAAAGGACGTTGCTGCTCGTGTCATTATTAGAAATCAAACACCTAGTTGGCGGGTATACCCGAAAACCGGTCTTAAAGGATATAACATTTTCCATACATTCAAATGAAATTGTCGGATTAATTGGCCTGAACGGAGCAGGGAAAAGTACTACTATCAAGCATATTATTGGTCTCATGGAAGCAAAGCAAGGAGAAGTGTCCATTAATGGTCATACATTAAAGAGTGATGCCGATCAATATCGAAAGCAGTTTTCATACATACCGGAAACACCGATTCTTTATGATGAACTTACCCTTGAGGAGCATTTAAAACTTACGGCCATGGCTTATGGATTATCAGAATCTGAGTATAAAGGAAGAATTGATAAACTGTTGAAGGCCTTTCGTATGGAGAAGAAGATGAGCTGGTTTCCTGCACACTTTTCTAAAGGAATGAAACAAAAGGTGATGATCATGTGCGCCTTTCTTATTCAGCCCAGTCTCTATATCATTGACGAGCCGTTTGTTGGATTAGATCCGCTCGGGATTCAATCACTGCTGGACTGGATGCAGGAGATGAAGCAAAACGGTGCAGGAATACTGATGTCGACGCATATTTTAGCAACTGCAGAAAGGTATTGTGACTCATTCATCATCCTTCATGAAGGGAAAATTCGTGCAAAAGGAACGCTTCAGGAACTTCGTAAGGAATTCTCCATGCCTGGTGCAACGTTAGATGATATTTATATTCAGCTGACAAAGGAAGAAGCCCATGATGAATAAGGTGGAAAGTATTTGGAAGAAACGAATTGTAGAGTATAATCAGGAGCTTCAAAAGTATTTGAAATATATGTTTAACGATCATTTACTATTTGTCCTGATCTTTGCACTGGGAGGAGCAGCGTATACATATAATCAGTGGGTGAAAACACTGGATCCGGCTTTCCCTGCACCACTCATCATGGCGGTGATCCTGGGTTTATTATTGGCATGGAGTCCCGTCTATACGTTTTTGAGAGAAGCGGATGCTGTGTTTCTTTTACCGATAGAGGGGAGTTTATCGAGTTATTTCACCAAATGCATCTGGATTAGCTTCATGTTTCAATCATACATCCAACTGCTCGTACTGGCTGCACTCATGCCAATGTATGTAGCGGTATCCGGAAGCAGTTTTGGAAGCTTCTTTCCGTTACTTGGCTTAGTATTAGCATTAAAGATATGGAATCTATATGTACGCTGGTTGATGTTGCGCTTTCAGGAAAGGGAAGCTCATTGGACCGACAGCTTTTTGCGCTTTTTATTAAGCGGTTCTCTCGTATTCTTAGTTTTATCGAATGCAACTATCTGGATGATTATCGTCGTTGCCTTGGTCATGCTCGGGTATGCTTTGTACTTTTTTCAATCGACAAAAGGTAAGAATCTTAAATGGGATTTGTTAATCAATCTGGAGCAGCAGCGGATGCTGATCTTTTATCGGATCGCAAATATGTTCACGGATGTGCCTAAGCTAAAAGGGAAGGTGCACCGGAGAAAATGGCTTGATGGACTTGTGCGGACACCTTTCTCTCAAGCTTCAACGTATCGGTATTTGTACCTTCGGTCGTTGGTGAGAACAAGTGAATATTCGGGACTTTACATTCGGTTAACCTTGATCGGTGTGCTGTTAATTTATTCGAATTCTTCTTTTATCTTCAGTATTCTGACGGCATTAGTGTTTCTTTATTTAACAGTTTTTCAGCTGATCCCTTTGTTTAAACGGTTTGATTATAAAATCTGGGTTCTCATTTATCCTGTATCAAGGGAATTAAAGAAGTCCTCTTTTCAAAAAATCATAAATCAAGCGATGATGATCCAAGCGAGTGTGTTTTCCCTGCCTCTTTTTTTAAAGGGTGCATGGATAGAAGGGGTGATTACGCTACTGGTTGGGTTGGCATTTTCAATTCTATTTAGTCAGTTTTACTTAGTACAGCGATTGAAGAAGATGGAAGAAACATTATTTTAGTGAAACAATCCGGCAGAAAGAAACGTATAGAAAGAGTAAACAGATAAAAAAAGGATGGTGGTTCAGTGTGAACCATGAAAGAGAAGAGCTCGATTCCTGGAAACGTAAGTTCAGTAGAAAATCTTCCATCTTCCAACGGGTTTCTAAGCAAGCTCAAACAAAAGTGAATCAATGGATTCCAGAGAAAGCACATAACGTAGTAACGGAAAGTATCAAGAAGATGGTAGAAGTAACGTTAAAGGGAAGCGAGTGGGTACCCCTTCAGCATGTCTCTGTGAAGTCTTCACTGAAGGAAAGAGAAGCTCTGATGAAGGAACGAATGGAAATTTACCGGAAGGCGGCTACGATTGAAGGAGCAGGAACAGGTGCAGGTGGGATCTTTCTAGGCCTGGCAGATTTTCCGTTGCTCTTATCAATCAAAATGAAATTTCTGAGCGAATGCTCTGCCATTCATGGCTATAATACAAAACAATATGAGGAACGCCTGTTTCTGCTTTATGTCTTTCAGCTTGCATTCTCCAGTGATTCTCATAAAAAACATGTTCTCGACATCATCGAAAATTGGGATGTGGAAAAAGAAAAATTAAAGGAATTGGACTGGCGAACTTTCCAACAGGAGTATCGGGATTACATTGATTTTGTGAAATTGTTTCAACTCATTCCCGGAGTAGGGGCTGTGGTGGGAGCCTATGCAAACTATCAACTTCTTGAACAATTGGGGGAAGTGGCAAAATATGCTTATCGGATTCGGTACTTTCATGATTTAGAATAGTAGTGAGGGAAGGTCGACGTGATGGTCGATCTTTTTTTTGAGGGATATTGGCAGAGCAACCGAATACAAACGCATCTTTTTATTTCCTCTGAATATTCAGGTATAGTTAGAAAGTACGTTATCATTATTGTTGTGAGGTGTGAAATAGATGAACAAACGCAAGAAAGGATTGAAAGTGTTAGGACTTATTCTATTCTCATTCTTCTTCTTTTTAGCAGGTATGTTTCATTTTATTGAAGCTCAAGGATTCGCCGAAATGATCCCTGAATTCATTCCTCTAAGGGAAGAAATCGTGTATATTACGGGAATGATCGAGTTTATATTGGCTGTACTCCTGCTCATTCCAAAGACTCGTGAAAAAGCGGGGGTTATCACAGCGATTTATTTAGTTCTAATTTTCCCCGCGAATATTTATGCGGCCATTAAAGAAATTCCTGCTCCAGGGAACGATGAAGCGAATGTAGTACTGCTTTGGGTGAGGTTATTGTTTCAACCGCTATTGATCTGGTGGGTCTTGGTGGTAAGTAAGATTGAAAAAAATCATCGCTTTAATTAAGAGCAAAGGATCAGGCCTTATGGGACCTGATCCTTTTTTATGAGTTATTTTGATAGCGTCTCTGTGACAGAATGCCTTTCTTGATATTGAATGGTAGCAGACGCCAGTGATTTAGCGGCAATCAGAAGAGCCTTTTCGTTAATATCAAACTTGGGGTGATGGTGGGGGAAGGCAACTTCAACATTTTCCGGCTTGGCTCCCGTAAAAAAGAAAGTACCCTTTACATGTTCTAAGTAATGTGAGAAATCTTCCCCACCCATTTGCATTTCAATTTCTTCCACACTATGAACTTCATCGACTGTATCAACACTTTGAATCAACAGATCCGTTTCCCCTGCGTGATTCACGACTGCTGGGTATCCGCGATCATAAACATATTCATACTCACAGCGGGCTGAAAGACATGCACCCTTCAGAATCTGTTCGATTTCTTCTTCAATAAAATCTCTGACCTCAGGATTGAATGTACGGACTGTTCCAATGAGTTTAGCGGAATCGGCAATCACATTAAATGCATTATCTGCCATAAAAGAACCGATCGTTACAACGGCAGGGTCAATCGGATTCACTCTTCTGCTGACAATTTGTTGAATCTCGGAAACGACTTGAGCTCCAATCACGATGGAATCCTTTGTTTTATGAGGTTGTGCCCCGTGACCTCCGGAGCCCTTGATGACGATTTCAAATCTGTCAGCAGCAGCCATGATCGGACCTGTTCGATATAGAATTTTTCCGAGAGGTTCACTTGACCATAAATGAGTTCCGAAAATAACATCCACTCCATCCAGGCAGCCCGCTTCAATCATGGGTTTCGCTCCGCCTGGTGCATATTCTTCCGCATGCTGATGAATAAGAATCACTGTACCTGAAAGATTACTACGCATTTCATGCAGGGTTTTACCCAATACTAACAGTGTTGCTGTATGACCATCATGGCCACATGCATGCATGACCCCTGGAACGGTGGAGCGATATTCAACATCCTTTTCATCCTGGATGGGGAGGGCGTCAAAGTCTGCACGAAGAGCCACTGTTTTTCCAGGGAGAGCTCCCTCGATTCTTGCTACTACCCCATTGCCACCGACTTGTTGCTGGACGGGAACGCCGATTTTCTTATAGTAATCTGAAATGTATGTAGCTGTGTTTTTCTCTTGGAAGGATAGTTCAGGATGTTGATGGAGAAACCTTCTGATCTCAACCATTTCTATCCAACGTTCTTCTAATTTCTGATATAATTCATTCAGCAAGTGCACAACCTCCTAATATTTGATGAATATTACGAATATTATAACACTAAATATGATGAGGGATGTGGGTAATTAGAGTGAAATTCAAGGAGGATCAAGATGAAGAAGTTTCAATACATAACGGCCATCATTTCATTTTTACTGTTTATGACCATCGCGCATTTTGTTTTTTATGAGATGGGAATTTTAGGTGAGGATTATTTCTTGTCGAACATGAGCAACCTTCACTTTATTGAACTGTTTTCCGTAATCGGTACTGAAATAGTGATTGGGATCGCATCCATCGTCCTTATTTTATATCTTTGGTGGGCCAAGAAGGACTTTCTTGGAATCATTACCGTTGTCGTCCTGGTAGCCGGAAGTAACGTCCTTAATAAAGCAATCAAAGGTTTGATGGAAAGAGAAAGACCTCCTTTTTCAAATGGTGAGGAAGGGTTCAGCTTTCCAAGCGGCCATGCTATGGTAGGGCTGGTCTTCTTACTCGTCACTGCATACTTCATTAGTAGAGAGATTTCTTCTGCTGGGATGAAAGTGATTCTCTATATCCTGGCGATCACCCTTGCCCTGCTGACAGGACTCAGCAGAATAGTGGAACAGGCTCACTATCCATCGGATGTAGCAGCCGGATATCTGCTCGGATACTCCTTTTTCGTACTGTGTATCTTTCTTTATGAGAATCGGCCGAAACAGGAAAGATAGAGGGACGGACCTTGAAACAAGGTCCGTCCCTCACTTTATTCAAATTAAAAACATCGCTACAATCGTGGTTGCTATTAATCCGATGACGACAGGAAGCATGTTACGCCGTGCTAGTTCGAATGGATCGACTCCACAGATGGCGGCAGCCGGGATGAGGGCCCATGGGACGAGTGTTCCGCCGCCGACCCAGATGGCTGCCACTTGCCCGAGGGCGGTTAGGGTTGCAACACCGGACCCAATGCTATCTGCGAATAGATTGGCTACGGAACCGGCAAGGGAAATACCGGAAAAGCCGGATCCATCGAGGCCTGTGATCGATCCAACGGTCGTTAGGGTGATCGCCCCTACTGCTGTAGACAGGGGAACGACGGCAGCCAGGGATGCACCGAGGTCATTGACGATTCCTTGAGACGTTGAAGGAAGGAAGTCGCCGATAATCGTTTGAAACCCTGAATCTCCCAAGTAGAAGAAAGCAGCAATTGGAATCACGGGACCAAACACTTTAAATCCAAACTGAAACCCGTCAATCATGAAGCTCGTCGTTTTCTGCAATCCCTTTCCTTTATAGGCAGCCAATGAAATCAAGAGAAGAATGATGATGGATGTTCCACCGATCAGTGCGGTTGCATCTCCCCCTTGAAGATCAAATAGAACCATTGCAGTAATATCCAGGGCAAATAAAATAGGAATAAGGATGGCGATTGTTCGTTTCCATCGTGTAGATAACAGGTTAGGTGCCTCCTCCTGATCCTTGCCAATAGATACGATAGAGCTTGAATCCACTTTCAGGATTCCTTTTTTCATATCTCGTTTAAGAAAAAGAAAAGCGGTAACAGTTGTGACGACGCCCATCACAATAATAAGGGGGATACTTGCAGAAATAACATCTGATACAGGTATTCCTGCTGCGTCTGCTGTTAACTTCGGAGCTGCCTGAATGACAAAGTCACCTGAAAGGGCGATACCGTGACCGAATAAGTTCATGGCCATGGCGATTCCAAGGGCAGGTAATCCGACTCTAAGGGCGACTGGTACTAACACGGCACCCAGGAGGGCTACTGCAGGCGACGGCCAGAAGAACCAAGATATAAACATCATCACAAGACCGATTGTCCAGTAAGCAAGGGATGGTGTCCGGATGAACTTCGTAAACGGGCGAATCATGACATCGTTAATACCGGTAGTAGTCAGTCCTTTACTCATTGCTACGATAATGGAAATCACGAGAATGGTAGATAGCAATTCCGTAATCGCAAAGATAAAGCTATTAAATATGCTACTAACCGATCCGCTTAACGATCCTGTTGCCATCAGTGCAATACTGAAGATTCCCAGGATACATACGATCGTGGTGTCTTTCCGGAAAATCATAAATAGGATGATGAATCCTATGAAAGCTAAATAAATCCAATGAAGAGCGGTTAAATCAATCCCCATTAGAAAAAACCTCCTCTAAATCGTTCCTTAAACTTTAGGCATATGCCCTGATCTGTACTATAGATTATGAAAATCGTGAAAAGATGTGATACAGGTTAGAAACATTTTTTCCGTCTCGAGACCGAGGCAGAATCATGCCGATGCTCCTCAATACACGAGAGAAAGCAATCTATAATGAAAGTAGTAACAGGAATTTATTCATAAATAGCGAAATAAATAGAAGATGTGAAGGTGGTGCTGGTATGAGGTATAAGGGAAGAAAACAATGGTTTTTCTCGTTCCTGTTAATGGGGATAGGATTGTTGTTATTACTATTGAATATTGGTGTCATTTCCTTGGAAATAACGCAGATATTTGTCAATATTATTCCAATTTTGTTGTTGCTCCTTGGCTTGAAGTGGATGGTAGACAGTTTTTTGAAGGGAAGCTTTGGGAAGTTACTGTTTGGACTATTCAGTATGGTGTTAGGGGGACTCATTATACTCGATGGGTATGATGTAGTGGATTTTGACTATGGAAGCTGGTGGAAACTATGGCCACTCTTTATCATTGCCATTGCCATTAATAGAGTGGGAAGAAATAAACCCATCAAGATTAGCATTAGCAATGAATCACCAGATAAAGAGGAGACAGCGCAAATAGGTTTTGAAAATCAGCCGTTGGGGAAGAAAATCCTTCAAAAGAAGAATAAAATGAACAAAGGGTTTATTGTCGGGGATATACGTTTTTCCGAGCCTAACTGGCCGCTGGAATCAATGAATCTTTACAATGCCATTGGAGATTACTATTTTGACTTTAGTAAAGCCTTTATACCAGAAGGGGAAACGCCCATTGATATTAAGGGCTGGATAGGTGATGTAAAGATGATTATTCCAGAAAACGTCCCAGTGGAGATCACCTTGAATGTACAAGTAGGAGATATTAAATTATTCGACCAGAAGTCAGCTGATCTTCGTTCTGAGTTATATTACCGTTCACCGGAATACGAGCTTGCTAGCAAAAAAATCAAACTGAATGTTAATGTGAAAATAGGATCGATTCGAATCAGCCGAGTGTGATTGGAGACGATTTATCCGATAAAAGGAGGTTAGAACGTGGAAAAGTCTTCAAACATTCGCAACTGGATCTTTAAAAGCTTTTTCATGATGTCCACCATGGCTGTATTGCTTTTCTTTATTTCCTTGCAAGTCTATCTGTACTTAGCTGATAACCCAAGCTTTTCTCTTGAAATATCACTCTATTTAACCATTTGGCTGGCAAGCATTCTTCTATTATTAAGCATATATTTCGGATTTCGCACGGGGTATACATTTAAAGGAAGAATTGATGATATTTCCACCTTTGTAACGCTGCTAAGAAGTGGAAAGTTTTCTGCAAGGGTGGACCGATACGAACACGACGAGCTTGGGATTTTATCGGATGAGTTGAATCAGCTTGCTGTGTTCATTCAAGAACAGGTCAAATCACTTCAGAGATTAGCTGATGAAAAATCCGAGCTTGCCGATCAAGCTCACCAGGCAGCTGTCATGGAAGAGAGGCAAAGACTGGCGAGGGATCTTCATGATTCAGTCAGTCAGCAATTATTCGCGTTGAACATGCTTTCTTCCGCCGCGCAAAAAAGTATCGGGACAGATCCTGAAAAGGTTGGAACGATTGTAACACAAGTGGCTGAAATTGCAGGGAAAGCGCAAGGGGAGATGAGGGCTCTTCTTCTTCATTTACGACCGGTCGATTTAAAAGGTGAAAGTCTCTGTGAAGCGTTAACCATTTTAATTAGAGAATTAAAGGAAAAAACACAGATTGAAATCGAAGCAAGCCTCGAAGGGATTGAGAATCTTTCAAAGGGGACTGAAACCCATATGTTCAGGATTATTCAGGAGAGCCTATCCAATATCCTGCGTCACTCAGAGGCAACGAAAGTGAAGATTGTTACGGAGAAAAAAGATGGTTATGTCACTCTGTACATAAGTGACAATGGAAGAGGCTTTAACCTAAAAGAAAACAAGATGACATCGTACGGACTTCAGACGATGAGAGAGCGTGCCGAGGAAATCGGGGGATTGTTTCAAATTCGTTCTAAAGAGAAAGAAGGAACGTATATTGACCTGAGGATTCCAGTCTAAACCAAAGGGGGAAAACAAGTGGATAAGGTAAAGGTGATGATTGTAGATGATCACGAAATGGTTCGATTAGGTATAAAAACCTATTTGCTGACAGAGGATCGGATTGAATTCCTAGGGGAAGCGAAAAGCGGTAATGAAGCGTCTCAGCTTGCAAAGCTGTATATGCCTGATGTGATTCTGATGGATTTATTAATGGAGAACGGGAATGGAATCGAGGCGACTAAGAAAATCCTAACCTTTCATCCCCACTGTAAAATCATTATTCTTACAAGCTATTATGATGATGAAAAAGTTTTTCCAGCCATAGAAGCGGGAGCTCATAGTTATTTGTTGAAGACAGCAAGTGCCGAAGAAGTGACATCGGCTGTTTATAAAGCGATGAAGGGGGAGTCCGTCATTGCCTCCAAAGTAGCGGATAAAATGATGAACCGATTCCGGCCTCAGGAAGTATTACCTCATGAAGAGCTGACGTCGAGAGAAATGGATGTATTGAAATGCCTGGGAGAAGGAATGACAAACCAGGAAATTTCAGAAGAGCTTTTCATTGGGATTAAGACCGTTAAGACTCATGTAAGTAATATACTGAGTAAACTTGCAGTGGCCGATCGTACGCAGGCAGCGATTTATGCGAATCGGAATGGGATATTATACAGTAATAATCCGATGGAATAAGTAGACTTTTACCCAGATAACGCAAAGGGGCTTAGTCAAAGGGAATGTAATCACTCCCCTTGACTAAGCCCCTTTTACGGGAACAGAAAAGTTAATCAGAAAGTAACAGGTTTACTAAATTTAAATAGTGAAGAGAGTATAGATTCTGTTGAAGAGATGTTGGCGAATTCATGATGAAGATTAGCCAGTGACAGACCGTGAACAATTTCAGCTGAAAATAAAGAACCATCATACGAATACGTTTCGAAGCATGCTGTGGCATCAAAAGGAACAGTCACATCATAACCTAAGTTCCCTGCCATGCGAACCGTAGTGGATACACAGTGATTCGTCGTGAAGCCCATCACTACAAGGGATGTGAACTTTTCCCTCTTTAAATATAAATCCAGGTCCGTATCGATAAAGGCGCTGTTGACGTGCTTAATGATTTGCTTTTCGTTTCGTGAAGGGCGGAATTCGTCTATAAAATCGAAACCTGCAGAGCTGGAATGCAGTTGTGATTCCATATCATTGGAAGAATGCTGTACATGAACGACAGGAAATGACTTTTCTCTCCAGGCGCGAAGAAGCTGAAAGGCGTTTTCTTCCATACCAGGATTATTTCGCTTTCCCCATGAAGGATGACTAAATGCCTTTTGAAAGTCAATCAGAAGCAAACACGTTTGACTCAATGGTACTCAACTCCTTTCAAATAGGGTGATTGTAATTAAATGCAAAGTAAATATCTATGACCAATACGATAAAGTATACTGTTAATAATTTGTAATTATGTATGTACACTTTAAGTGTAATTGTTAAGTTTGAGGGACCGGAGAGTAGCTGCCATTCAGGAAAAATAAAAAGCTGCCTCGGATCGGGCAGCTTATGTATTACTCTTGACCTGTTACATGATATTCACTTACATAGGAAGCGCGGGGAAAGATATCCTTCTTATTATCAATTCCTTCTTCCGTCCCGCGCTTTTCATGTGCTTTTTTGTATTGCTCTGACTCCTGCCAGGCAATGAAGTTTCTCTCGTCTTCCCATAGTGTCATTATCACATATGTATCCGATTCTAATGGACGAAGTACCCGAATGGCCGTAAAGCCCGGAACTTCTTCAATCAATCCTGCCCGATTTTTAAAGCGGTACTCAAATAGCGGACGCCCTTCATCTGTAACTGGAATATTATTGAACACTACATATCCTTCATTTACAAGCTCACCAGATTGATCGACGATTTCATATTTGCGTGGGGATTCAAAGACACTTTCTCCATTTGTCTCATGAAGCAGCATGGCATCTTTCCCTTGCAATAAGACCATTTTTTCATCTGTATGCCGATCCATTAATTTTTGCAGGAATTCGTGGGTTCCTGTTGTTATATACACCTTCATCCAAATCACCTCAATTAATTAGTTATCTCTATTATACTCTTCCCTAAACCTTTGCTCATGTAACATGATTTCTGAATATTTTTTCATCCGGCTTGAAAATCGGCAAATTTATGACATTTTCCCTTGATAACTATACAATTCTCATTAAAACGTCTATAGTTTAAAAGGGTTACAATTCGTACGGTCTTATTGAAATAGTACAATTTTAGAATCTAATTAAATTAGTATACAATGGGAATAATGGAGTTACATAGAAAGGTGGACGAACAAAGGTATGAAACAAATGAATGATACATTTTTACGAGCAGCAAGGGGAGAGAAGACGGACTATACTCCGGTTTGGTATATGAGACAAGCTGGGCGTTCACAACCTGAATACCGCAAAATCAAAGAGAATTATTCTTTGTTTGAAATAACACACCAACCTGAGCTTTGCGCATATGTGACAAGGCTGCCGGTTGAACAATATGATGTGGATGCAGCGATCCTATATAAAGACATTATGTCACCACTTCCTTCTATTGGAGTGGATGTAGAAATCAAATCAGGAATCGGCCCCGTGATCGATAACCCGATTCGTACGACAGCGGATGTTGAAAAGCTTGGAGAAATCGATCCCGAAAATGACGTTCCTTACGTATTAGATACCATTAAATTATTGACTCAGGAGCAATTGTCCGTGCCGTTGATCGGTTTTGCCGGTGCACCTTTTACAATGGCAAGCTACATGATTGAAGGCGGCCCATCGAAAAACTATAATAAAACAAAAGCGTTCATGTATGCAGAGCCACAAGCCTGGTTTGCTTTAATGGATAAACTGGCAGCTATGACAGTGACGTATGCGAAAGCTCAAATCAAAGCAGGGGCGTCTGCTTTTCAAATTTTCGACTCATGGGTCGGGGCATTGAATATACAAGATTATCGTACATTCATTAAGCCGGTCATGGAGAAGATCTTTACAGAATTGAAGGAAGAGAACGTACCATTGATTATGTTTGGTGTTGGCGCAAGTCACTTAGCCAATGAATGGCATGACCTTCCTCTTGATGTAGTCGGATTAGACTGGCGCCTGCCGATTAATGAAGCAAGAGAAAGAGGCATTTCCAAAACGGTAATGGGAAATCTGGATCCTGCGATTCTGTTAGCTCCTTGGGAAGTCATCGAAGAAAGAGCCAAAGAGATCCTTGATCAAGGAATGGAGCTTCCTTCCCACATCTTTAACTTAGGACACGGTGTATTCCCGCAAGTTAATCCGGACACATTAAAGCGTCTGGCAGCTTTCGTACATGAATACAGTGCCAGGTAGAGCACATTCATACGTGTGGAACCATGGATTCATATGAAAAAACATGGCACAATAATGGAATGTATGGATACTGATAATGAGGTGAAATGGTATGACAAAGAAGAAAATGGGTCTATTGGTGATGGCCTATGGAACTCCATATAAAGAAGAAGATATGGAACGTTACTATACACATATCCGACATGGAAGAGCTCCTTCAGCTGAACTGCTGGAAGACCTCCGAGGACGTTATGAAGCGATTGGTGGGATTTCTCCACTGGCTAAAATCACCCTGGATCAAGCGAAGAGGCTTGAAGAACATTTAAACAGCATACAGGACGACATTGAGTTTAAAATGTATCTTGGGCTGAAGCATATTGAGCCTTTCGTGGAAGACGCTGTTGAACAAATGCATAAAGACGGCATTCAAGAAGCTGTATCGATTGTACTTGCCCCTCATTTTTCAACGTTCAGTGTTAAATCCTATAATGGACGCGCGAAGGAAACAGCAGAAAAGCTGGGCGGGCCACACATTACATCCGTTGAAAGCTGGTATGATGAACCTAAATTCATTCAGTATTGGGTGGACAGAGTGAAGGAAACCTATGCAAGCATGTCGGATGATGAGCGTAGCAATGCTGTCCTGATTGTATCTGCTCACAGCCTTCCTGAACGCATCCTGCAATCGGGGGATCCTTATCCAATGCAATTAGAAGAAACAGCGAAGATGATTGCAGAGGGCGCAGGAGTGAAGGAATATGCAGTAGGCTGGCAAAGTGAAGGTAATACTCCTGATCCATGGTTAGGTCCTGACGTTCAGGATTTAACCCGTGATCTTTATAAAGAAAATGGATACAAGACGTTCGTCTATACGCCTGTAGGCTTCGTATCCGATCATCTTGAAGTTCTATATGATAACGATTATGAATGTAGAGTTGTAACTGATGATATAGGAGCTTCGTACTATCGTCCGGAAATGCCGAATGCCAAACCTGAATTCATCGATGCAATGGCAGATGTCGTGTTAAAACACCTTAAATAATTTCTCGTTTTTGGCTGAAACAAAGGAAGGACTGAAGCATATGAGTTCACTCTCACCGCTTTAGTCCTTCTCTATTGTTCAATAAGATATATTGTTAAAGAAGGCGATGAACGTGTTGGAACAACAAAATAAAAGAGTCGTGATCATAGGTGGAGGGATCACCGGATTAACGACTGCGTACTACCTGCAACAGGCAATAAAAGATAAAAACCTTCCCATCGAAATGAAGCTTGTGGAAGCAACCCATCGACTCGGTGGAAAAGTGCATACCTTGAAAAGGGACGGTTATGTGATCGAAAAGGGACCGGATTCATGTTTAGCCAGCAAACCTGAAGTTTCCCGCTTAGCGGAACGGCTGGGAATCGAGGACACGCTCATTCGGAACCGTAAAGGCACATCCTATGTGATAGCGGGCGGTGAGCTGTACCCTATACCCGGGGGATCCATCGTAGGTATTCCAACCCAAATCGCTCCTTTCATTACGACCAGTCTGTTTTCGTTGACCGGTAAAATGAGGGCTGCCGCTGATTTCGTTCTTCCCCGATCACAGGAAATGGAAGACCAGTCATTGGGTAAATTCTTCCGACGAAGAATGGGGGATGAGGTTGTTGACCATTTAATTGAACCTCTCTTAACAGGCATCTTTGCCGGGGATATCGACCAATTAAGCTTAATGTCAACCTTTCCGCAACTCTATGAACTAGAACAAAAACATCGTAGTTTAATAGCAGGTATCAAAAAGAGCGGTCAATCTGCAAACTCGAATGAAAATGGAAACTTCCTGACATTTACAGGAGGGCTTCAATCTCTTATCGATACCATGGAAGCAGCACTGATCCCGAATACAGTATACAAGAGCATGAAAGTAACCAGCATAGAAAAAGAAGCCAGCAATGATTACACGATTACTTTCACAAACGGTGAGCAGTTGGAAGCCGACAGCGTAATCGTCACCACACCTCATCATGTAGTACAATCCATGTTTCCCTCGTATCCTTTCTTAACCTTTTTAAAAGAAATGCCGGCTACATCCGTAGCAACTGTAGCAATGGGATTCACACAAGATGCTATCAAAAAAGACATTGCCGGTACGGAATTTCTTGTATCAAGAAACAGCGATTATTCCTTGACGGCGGGAACCTGGACCCATAAAAAATGGCCACACACTGCCCCGGAAGGAAAGGCACTATTGCGATGTTACTTGGGGAAATCCGGTGACGAAACGATCGTCGATTTATCTGATGATGAAATTGAGCAGATTGTCCTTGAAGATCTGAGCAAAGTCATGGATATAGAGGGTGCCCCGGAGTTTACAATCGTGTCCCGTTATAAGAACTCCATGCCTCAATATACCGTAGGCCACAGGGAACGGATTCAGGACATGTTTAATCAGGCTGAAGCAATTCTGCCTGGATTATTTATCGCCGGGAGCTCTTATGAAGGAGTAAGTATTCCTGACTGTATCGAACAGGGGGAAAAGGCTGTATCGAAAATAATGGAGTATCTGAAATAGGATACGGGAGACCGCCAGGGTTGGCGGTCTTTTTTGTATCTAATAGGGTTGGGGAACTAATAGGAAGCTAGGCGAATTTTCTTCAAACTGAACCAACAGAAAGACACCTCCTGCAGACAACAGGAGGTGTGCCCCTCACTTCACAACCCTATACCTGGAATGCTGCAGCATCCAATTCTGAGGAAATGCAGATCCCAAAACCCAGTAACTTAATCCTCGCAGTCTATACTCATCCACCGTTTTCTGTTTGGCCAGCATGCTTCGTGCGTCTTCAAACCAGACTTCATGCTTTTGACCGGTTTCATCCCAATAGGTGAAAAAAGGGGATTGATATACATCGTTGTATTGAATTCTTACACCATATTTGCTTGCGAGATCAAGTGCTCCTTGAGGAGAGACCGTTTTGGCGAAGGTCCCGTAGACCCATGGAACTTTCCAATCGCGCCCGTAGAGGGGGGCGCCCATCATGATTTTGTTTCTCGGGATGACGGTAACGGCGTAATCAAGTACTTTCTTCACTTCATTAATCGGGGCAATCGCCCATGGTTTGCCGCCTGCCCAACCCCATTCGTATGTCATGATGACAACAAAATCGACAATTTCTCCGTGTGCTTTATAGTCATGGGCTTCATATAAAAGTCCTTTTTGATCAGCTTTAATTTTAGGTGCAAGGGCCGTCGACACAGAGTATCCTTTAGGATTTAGTGCTGCAACGGTTCTTCTTAAGAAAGTATTATAATTTTCCCGGTCTTCGGGATATACATATTCGAAATCAAAATTTAAACCTTTATAGCCCTTCGTCTCCATTTTTTTTACGATAGATGAGATTAAGGTGTTTTGCAGAGATTCACTTCTTAGGATGGTGGCAACAAGATCAGAGTCGAATTTTCCGCCTGTAAAATTCGTGAGAACCAGTAAAGGGTCGACGTTTTGGTTGTATGAGGCTGAAATTAAAGCACTATCATTTAACTCAGTGACCGAACCGTCTTCTGTAATGGAATAAGTGAAGGGAGTCAGGTAGGTGAAATAGCTGCCCAAACCGTTCACTTCTGCTACCCCTTCACTGTCTGTCCGGGTAATGTAGGCATTTACTTCCGTCGTGAGTTTCGTGTTTGGAATCCTGATTTGCTGGTTTGGATAAATGAGAGAAGGGTTCGCAATAGAATTGGCATTTAATATTTCCTGTAGCGGGACTTTATAGTTATAGGAAATGGTATAGAGAGATTCACCTGACTTTACTCTATGGATAAAGGAAGGCATTACGATCAATTGACCAACGAATAGCATGGCAGGATCAGAAATCTGGTTGAAATCGATCAGTTCTTGTAAACTTATATTGTATTTTTGGCTAATGCTATACAAAATGTCTCCTGGTTGCACGATGTATTCTTTTAAAGGTTCCGGAATGAGAAGACTTTGTCCAATCACTAGAATATTGGGATTTTTCAATTGATTTCCGTATGAAATTTGATTGATTTCGACACCATATCTTTGTGCGATCGACCAAAGAGAATCCCCGCTTTTTACAACATAAATATTCATAAGACACCTCCAAACAAACCTTATCTTTATAGCCTATTCAGAAGGGCTTATTTTATATGAAAGATGAATAATATACTAAAAGAAAAAAATCACTTGTATATTGGCAAGAGATGTGATAAATTTATTAATGTTCATTAAGTGACTAAATTACAAATTTGGTCAACTGGTCATATTAAGGGGTGAGGTCATGGCGATTGATCGAAAGAAACAGGTTCTGGATGCTGCGACGAATTCGTTTTCACTGTTTGGCTATAAAGCAACGACGATGGATCAAGTGGCAAAATTAGCGAACGTAGGAAAAGGAACAATTTATACGTTTTTTAAAAATAAAGAAGAATTGTTTGATGAAATTGTATCATCGCTAATCAATGAAATGAAACGGGAAGCGGAAGAAGTGATTGATCCGCAGGAAACCTTCTCGGAAAATGTTCATCGTGCATTGTTCCGCATGCTTGAATTCAGGAAAGAGCATAAGCTGACCATCAAGCTTTATCAAGAAGCCCGGGAAATGGGAACTCCTGCTGTATCAGAAGTCATTGATCGCATGGAGAAAGTGGTCATTGAATTCTTGAGTCAACGAATTGAAAAAGCGATTGCCTCAGAATCGATTAAGCCATGTAATCCCGAAATGACCGCCTTTGTTATGTTGAAGATGTACGTTTCACTTATTTTCGATTGGGAACGAGCGCATGGTCCCCTTGATAAAGATGAAATTGCCAATCTCTTTGAACTCTATTTAATTAAAGGGTTATCGAAACGATAGTCCTTTACTTTTGGCAGCGAATGACTAAATGGGTGAAATGGTCATTTATTTTTTGGGCTAAAATGACCGTTTGGACTAATTGGTCAGTTATTCAAATTCAGAAAAATAGTAGGAGGAAAACATGAAGAATTCATTTATTGGTTCAGAATTCAAAGCGATTTTAAAAAATAAGAAACTTCTCATCCCGATTCTAGCCGTTCTTTTCATCCCAGTTTTGTACAGTGGTATGTTCTTATGGGCATTTTGGGATCCATATGAACAGTTGTCAGACTTACCTGTAGCGGTTGTAAACAGCGACCAGGGAGCAGAGTTTGACGGGAAGGAATTGCATATTGGAGATGAACTTGTAGATAAACTGAAGGATAGTGACCAATTCGACTTTCATTTTATCGATAAAGAAGAAGGCTACAAAAATTTAGAGAAGCAGGATTATTACATGCTTGTTGAGATCCCGGAGGATTTCTCTGCAAACGGAACAACATTATTAGAAGATGATCCTAAAAAGCTTTCTCTGAAATATGTGCCTAACGAAAGCTTTAACTTCCTGTCCGCCCAAATCGGTGATACGGCGATGAAAGAAATCAAAGCAAGCCTTTCGAAGTCTGTTTCTGAAACATACGCTGAGACTATGTTTGATAAAATTAAAGAAATGGGAGATGGCTATCAAACAGCCAGTGATAAAGCTGGCGAAATCAATATTGGGGCGCTCGATTTATCTGAAGGTGCCGATAAGTTAAAGGATAATTTAGCCGTCTTAGCTGAAAAGAATGTCGAGATGAATGACGGTGTGGCGAAAACGCGAGCAGGTGCCGGTGAACTTGCCAAGGGTTCTAAAGAATTATCGGACGGTGTCGGCGTCATGAAGGATAAATCCCTCCAATTATATGAAGGAACAAAGAATGTCCAATCAGGGATCGATGCCCTTGCAGCCGGAATCGATAGCAGCAAGGTTGGTTTAGAGCAGGTGGATGCAGGTTTAAATAGCGCAGTGGACAATACAGCCAAGTTGCACGCCGGATCTCAAAACCTGGCCGAAAAAATCGGTGTTCTTCAAGGTGGAGCAGATAGTGCGAAAGCAGGTGCTCAAGCCATCGAAGCAGGGGCTACAAAGCTCGAAGATCAACTGGCACCATTTATGGGAAGCCTTCCAGAAGAAAAACAGAACGAATTACAGGCAGCAATCGATCAGATTAAACAAGGGGCAACTGGTCTTCAAACAGGTACCGGGACTCTAAGTACTGGGGCATCCGAGCTTCAAAAAGGAGCGAATTCTCTTGCTGGAGGAATCGGGGCATTAAATGATGGCCAAAAGGAACTTCAAGGGGGAGTCGGACAATTAGTAGACGGCTCAGCCCAACTTGATCAAGGATCAAACCAGCTTCAAGCAGGTCAGGGTGAAGTTGTGAAAAATTTTGGCATATTAAATGATAAGCTTGGAGAAGTGTATCAAGGTACGGTAAGTGTTGCTTCAGGAGCAAGCGAACTAAGTTCAGGCCTTAACAAAGTTTACAATGGTTCCACTCAATTAACAGATGGGTCTAAGAAACTTGCCGATGGTTCAACAGAATTAGCAGAAGGCTCAACGAAACTGTCAGATGGAACGACAGAATACGAAACGAAATTAAAAGACGCGGCCAAAGAAGCCAACAGCGTAAAAGCCAATGGAGATACGTACGACATGATGGCTGCCCCGGTAGATGTGAAAAATGAAAAAATCAATCATGTTCCAAACTACGGAACTGGCTTTGCTCCTTATTTCTTATCTCTCGGATTATTTGTCGGAGCACTATTGATTTCGATTGTATATCCATTGAAAGAACCAGCAAATCATCCATCAAGCGGAATGAGTTGGTTCCTGGGTAAATTCACTGTTCTTACAGTAGTCGGGATCGTTCAATCATTGATTGCAGCAGGCATATTGCTGCTGGGATTAGGTCTTGAAGTGGAAAGTGTACCATTATTCTTACTTTCAACGATCATTACCAGTCTTACATTCCTGGCCCTCATCCAAATGCTAGTAACGATATTAGGTGATCCGGGACGCTTTGTAGCAATTATCATATTAATCCTTCAATTAACTACAAGTGCAGGGACATTCCCATTAGAATTAATCCCTACTGCATTACAGCCAATCAGTGCATTGTTACCAATGACATACTCAGTGGCAGCATTTAAAGCAGTCATTTCAAGCGGGGACTTTGCCTTCATGTGGCAAAACCTCCTCATCCTCCTGGGATACTTCGTTGTGTTTGTCATTTTGACGTCTGTATTCTTTGTAGGACTGTTCAAGAAACAATATAGAAAAACAGTAGAAGCTTAAGGGAAAAAAAGGGAGATGTCACACACATTTCCCTTTTTTTCTTCATAAAATGGACAAACCATCCGTAAGTATGAGAGTGTATACTAATTGGTAAGAAGTACATAATGGTGAGACATATAAAAAAGAAGAACGTTAAAGGAGAGTTTAGGATGAAGAAGATAAGCTTGTTTGTACTGGTAGGTTTTCTCGCATTGATTATCGCTGCCTGCGGGAATTCAAATGAAGATAACGGAGCAAAAGAAGATGAAAAATTGGAGGCTATTGAGGCAAAGTTGGACGTGCCTGAAAAAGGAGAAAAGGGAGAAACCGTTTCGCTTTCCACTAAAGTCACTCAAGGTGAGGAAAATGTAGAGGATGCGGGGGAAGTCAAATATGAGATTTGGAAAAATGGTCATAAAGAAGAAAGTGAAATGATTGAAGCTGAGCATGATAAAGAAGGAGTATACAAAGCTGAAAAGACGTTTGAAGAAGACGGCATGTATACTGTGCAAGTCCATGTAACAGCCCGTGATATGCACACCATGCCAAAAGCTGAAATTGCGATTGGCGAAGTAGAAGTTGAGGAACATGGTGAAGAAAGCGGCGACGATCACCACGGTCACCACGAAAGTTCTGTTTCCATCCATCTTATGGAGCCTGATGTGATTAAGATGAATGAGGAAGCAGAAATGAACGTTCATGTGGAAAATGAAGAAAAAGCACTGGAACAAGCAGAAGTGCGGCTGGAAATTTATAAAGAGGGTCAAGAGAAACATGAGTGGGTAGACTTAACTGCTGGTGAAGCCGGTAAGTATAACGGTTCCTATACATTCCCGGATAAGGGGACTTATAATGTACAGGTTCACGTGACCAAAGGTGAGGAAATTCACGAACACACAATGCAAACAGTAGAAGTACAATAAACATAAAAAGGATGCTCTTCAGTTTGAAGAGCATCCTTTTTATTACCCCTTTGATTCTTAATTCTTAATACTCGTAATCAGTCGTACATTTTTCGCAATAAATGCCGTAGCATTCATGCTGCTCTTCAATTGTATCTCCACATTGTGCACAAGACTTAGGCGGCAAATTTCGAAAGAACTCCACAATATTTTTTACCATGTTAATCACCCTCCGTAAATTTGTTTTCACCCATCAATTGTTTGTGTTATATAACTGATGTGTTAATTTATTTTATTGTATTATAACAGTATGAACTTCGTCAACGATTAATTCAAAAATAGGCGAAAAAAATGAAAAAATAGGCACAATGAAGTATAGTAAGGGTACATCCTAAAGCGAAAGGCGATGTTCAAAAATGAAGCTAACCGTTATTGGTCAATGGGGCGGGTATCCGAAGGCAGGAGAAGCGAGCACCGGGTATTTACTTGAACATAAAGGCTTTAAACTGCTTATTGACTGTGGAAGTGGTGTTCTATCCCACCTGCAAGTTCACGTAGAAGCAACAGATTTAGATGCGGTCCTTCTGTCCCACTATCATCCAGATCATGTGGCAGATATAGGTGTACTACAACACGCTTTATTGATTCAATACTTTCTGGGGAAAAATAAGGGTACATTACCTGTGTATGCCCATAGAGAAGATCAACGGGGTTACGATACGATTACATATAAAGATTTAATGAAAGCCCATGAATACAAGGAAGATACATCATTATCGATTGGTCCTTTCACAGTAACATTTGTAAAAACCAAGCACCCCGTGCCATGCTACGGGATGAGAATCGAAGCAGAAGGCAAATCGATGTTCTATACAGCAGATTCTGCATTCAAAGAGTCATTTGTTCCATTTGGGAAAGACGCGGATGTACTGCTATGTGAATGCAATTTCTATGGAGGGATGGATGCCTCGAACGCGGGTCATATGTCGAGTCTCGACGCCGGAAATCTTGCTCAGAAAACCAATGCCGGAAAGCTCATTCTCACACATTTACCTCATTTCGGCGAACTGGAGCAACTGATCACGGAAGCGAAAACCATTTATAACGGCGAGATATTGTTAGCGAAAAAAGATATGGAAGTAGATATTTAGGAGGACGAATGATGTTATTTATCAATAATAAAGGAATCACGGATCCAAGGATCAATCTTGCTATTGAAGAATATGCACTGAAGAACTTAGATATTAATGAGAGTTATTTATTGTTTTATATTAATGAACCTTCCATCATTATCGGGAAGAACCAAAATACGATCGAAGAGATTAATACAGACTACGTGGAGAAACAAGGTCTTCATGTCGTTCGCCGCCTTTCCGGTGGGGGAGCGGTCTATCACGACTTAGGAAACCTGAACTTCAGCTTTATCACGAAGGATGATGGAGAGAGCTTCCACAACTTCAAAAAATTCACTGAGCCTGTTGTAACAGCCCTTCATAAACTGGGGGTGAAGGCGGAGCTTAGCGGACGTAACGATATTATCGCAGAAGGCAGAAAGATTTCCGGAAACGCCCAGTTCTCCACTAAGGGTCGGATGTTCAGCCACGGAACGCTGCTGTTCGATTCCGAAATGGAAAACGTCGTATCAGCTCTACGGGTTAAAAAGGACAAGATTGAATCAAAAGGGATCAAGTCGATCCGTAGCCGTGTGGCCAACATATCTGAATTCCTGTCAGAAAAAATGACCATCGAACAATTCCGTTCAACCCTTCTGGATTATATTTTCGACGGAAGCGACGTAGAAGAATATGTCCTGACGGAAGAAGACTGGAAGAACATCCATGAGCTCTCAAAAGAACGTTATCAGAACTGGGATTGGAACTACGGTAAATCACCGAAATTCAATCTTCAACATTCTCACCGCTTCCCGGTCGGATCCATTGACGTCCGTCTCGAAGTGAACAAAGGGAAAATTGATAACTGTAAAATTTTCGGTGATTTCTTTGGGGTCGGGAATGTAGAAGACATCGAAGATAAGCTGACAGGTACACGCTATGAACGAAAAGACATTGCCGGAGCATTAGAGGGTGTTGATATTCAACACTATTTCGGGAATGTGACGAAGGATGAATTCGTGGATTTGGTGTATTAACAATTAATAACTCTCCTTTAATAAGGAGGGTTTTTTTTGTTTGAAAAAATACTACAAAAAGTATCAGATTTTTCAAAAAATAATCTGAGTATTTCACATTATGAAATTATCATAAGTTTTATTTTTTAAAAGGCTATAGTATGGAGACAGATTAAGAAATGAGGAGGTGGCATGTAAAATGGATATTCGCGATTTAAGAAATTGTTTTGGTAAGTTTGCCACAGGAGTAACGGTTGTTACTTGGAAAGGTGATAACAATCAGAATCATGGCATTACAGTAAATTCGTTTACGTCTGTCTCTTTGGACCCTCCATTAGTATTGGTATCTATTGATAAAAAAGCCAAAGCCTATGAAAGAATGAAAGAAAAGCCTTTTGTTATTAATATATTGGCAGCTGGTCAGGAAGCTGTGGCTTGGCAATTTGCCGGAAAAGAACAACAAGGACTGCAAATCGAATGGGAAGATACAGAATGTGGCCCACGTATTAATGGATCATTAGCTACAATCGAATGCAATCCTTGGAAGGAATATGAAGGAGGAGACCATGTTCTATTTTTGGGAGAAGTTCAAAATTATCATTACGAAGAAGGTAATAGTTTAGTATTTTTCCAAGGTAAATTCTTAGAAATTAATTCAATCGACAACTATGTAAAATAATAGTAGTAAAGGGGGATGTTTAAATGACAATTCGTACTGGTGCCCAGTATATAGAAGGTTTGAAATCTCGACAACCAGAAGTTTGGTTAGGAGGAAAGAAAGTAGAGGACGTATATGAGGAAGAAGTATTCCGCCAGCCAATTCATGAAATTGCAAATCTCTACGACATTCAAAATGACCCAAAATACAAAGAGGATATCACTTACATATGTGAAGAAACAGGTGAGCGGTATTCCCATGCATTTAAAGTCCCTAAATCGTATGAAGATTTAAAGGCAAGAAGCAATCTTTTTGAAGTTTGGGCTAAAGCAACCTTTGGGCTTATGGGAAGAACACCTGACTTTCTTAATGTAACGATCACTGCAATGGCCAGCAATAAGTGGTTTCTGGAACAATACAATCCGGAATGGGCACAGAATATGGTGAACTACTACGAATATATTCGCGCCAACGACTTATTCTTGACTCATGCCATCATTAATCCTCAAAATGACCGCAGTAAAGCCTCTCATGAACAGGAAAAAGAGTTTACACATCTAGGGGTAGTTGAAGAAAGACCTGATGGTTTTATCGTAAGAGGAGCCAAGATGTTAGCCACACTGGCGCCAATAACAGATGAAGTGATCATTTATTCATTCCCAGGGTTTCAGCCAGGCGATGAGAAGCATGCCATTGCATTTGCTTTACCTATAGACACACCGGGGCTGCGAATTATTTGCCGAGAGCCGATGCAGGATGGAAAACGATCTGTATTAGACCATCCACTCGCTTCGAGATATGAAGAAATGGATGCATTACTTGTCTTTAATGATGTATTTGTTCCAAGTGACCGTATTTTTATCAATCAGAATATTGAAGCTGCCAATCTATTATATCCAAAGACTGGAATTGGCCAGCAGCCTGCTCATCAATCAGGGGTAAGAGGATTAGTAAAATTGCAATTTGCTTCTGAAGTAGCAGCTAGAGTGGCAGATGCCATTGGTGTGGACGGATATTTAAACGTTCAAACACAATTAGGGGAGCTTATGCAGTCTGTTGAAGCAGTACGCGCGTTATTAAGAGTGGCAGAATACGAATTTGAAACGACGTCAAGCGGTGAAGTGAGACCGGCCGGTACACCTCTTGAGACCATTCGTGGGATGTTGCCTAAGCTTTATCCTCGCGCCATTGAGGTGATGCAAACGGTCGGTGCTGGTGGGTTATTGATGTCACCTACATTCGCTGACTTTGAACAACCTGAACTTAGGGAAGATGCTCAGAAATATTATGTAGGACGTGAAGGAGTTCAATCGGAAGAACGGGTTCAAATATTTAAACTTGCATGGGATTTATGTGGTGAAGCTTTTGGACAGAGGCTACTGCAATATGAGCGTTATTATTCAGGAGATCCTCTAAGAAGATTGGGGCGTTTTTATGCAGGGTTTAAACGGAACCACTCTTTTGAAATGGTTGATGAAGCATTAAAAGGTTCAAAAGACCTTCAAGGACAACCGACTCCATAAATGTAAGCGCTTTAATATTATTTGGTTGGAAGCAGGTAATTCAACAAGATTTGTCAAAGTTCTTAAATTGGTGCTATTAGCCAATAGTAGGATGAGGGGGATAACAAGTGATTTCTTCTGTGAAAAAGATTTCCAAAATTCTGAATTGTTTCACCAATGATGAACCGGCATTAGGCAATAATGAAATTGCCGAAAGACTAGGAATGAATCAAAGTACTGTCCATCATTTAGTGCGTACCCTATGTGAAGAAGGAATGCTGATTCAAGATAGCCGAAAAAAATACCGATTAGGCTGGAAGCTATTAGAATGGAGCAATCACGTTATGTATCAGCAGGATATATATAGTGAGGCAACGCCATTCTGTGAGAATCTAATACGAAAATTTCACGGTACTGTCCATATTGGAATGTTCGATTCAGGAGAAGTACGATTCGTTTTAAAGGTGAAATCAAAAACATCGCTTCCCGTACCCACATATGTCGGGGCAACGAAACCTGCTTATTGTACGAGTACGGGGAAGATTTTATTGGCTTATAACCCTTCGCTGATTAAACCTACGATTGCTAAGGGCCTTTTACAACGTGCACCAAATACAATTACCTGTATTTCAAAATTGAAAGAAGAGTTAAAGCAAATAAAATCCCAAGGATTTGCGATTAGCAATAATGAAAATGAACTAGGGCTATATGGTATAGCGGCACCTATTCGGTCATATACGGGTCAAACGATTGCTGCGCTTAATATGGTTGGACCGATCACATATATGAATGGCAGTAATCGCAATGAAATGATTAGAAGTGTGGTAAATACAGCTGAAAAAATTTCAAAAGATATCGGCTATATAAGCAGTGTATTGTAACAACTACAATCATTCAGGAGGTAATGAAATGACTACTCAATCAAAATCTTTCTTAAAAACACGGGTATTGGATTTATTGAAAACAATTGAAGAAAATAAAGATTTATTGAAGCCGCCAGTGAATAATAAAGTGCTTTGGGAAGACTCTGAATTTATTGCCATGTTACTTGGAGGTCCCAATAAACGTCGTGATTTCCATGTGGATCCTTCTGATGAATTCTTCTATCAAATTAAAGGCAACGCATACGTAGAGTGCATTAATGATGAAGGAAAACGAGAAGTTGTAACTGTGGGAGAAGGTGAGATATTTATGCTGCCGGCAAATATACCACACTCTCCTCATAGAGTAGCAGATTCCTATGGAATTGTTTTAGAAAGAAAAAGGGACCAGGGAGAACTTGAAAGCTTTGTATGGTTCTGTGATAAATGTGACCATGAAATGCATCGGGCGACTGTTCAACTGACGAATATTGAAACACAGGTGAAAGAAGCGATAGAACATTTTAATTCAAGTGAAGATCTGCGTATATGTGAAAATTGTGGTTATAAAATGCCCCCTGAAGCTGAGGAATGGAAATGAGAGTAGATTTTCATACCCATATCATTCCGAAGGACCTCCCGGATTTTGCTGATAAATATGGAGGGAAATGGCCGGTTCTTCATCAAACATGTGCGTGTGGAGCTAATATTTTAGTAGAAGGAAAGATATTTAGAGAAGTGACTGATCAAGTGTGGAGTCCAAAAAAGAGAATACAGGATATGGATAGAGAAGGTGTAGACATTCAGGTGCTTTCTCCCATTCCCGTCACTTTCTCTTACTGGGCAAATAAGGACGCAGCACTTGAAATGGCACGAATTCAAAATGACTTTATTTCAAAAACCGTTCAAGAGAATCCCTCCCGTTTTGTAGGATTAGGGACTGTTCCCATGCAGGATGCAGCAACAGCAGTAGCTGAAATGGATCGTTGCATTAATGAATTAAATTTATACGGAATTGAGATAGGTACAAATATAAATGGCGAAAATTTAGATGCACCTGAATTCCTTGAATTTTTTGAAATGGCCGAGAAATGGAATGTACCTTTATTTATTCATCCGTGGGAGACGATGGCTAAGGACCGAACACCTCGACATAACTTTATGTATACCATCGGAATGCCGAGTGAGACAGCTCTTGCCGCTGCCAGTCTTGTTTGGAGTGGTGTGATAGAGAAATTTCCTAATTTAAAAATTTGTTTTGCCCATGGTGGAGGATCGTTCCCGTACATTTTACCAAGACTGGATCAAGGGTGGAAAGTATGGCCGCAATTACGATTAACAACGCATCCACCAAGTCATTATGTGAAAAATTTCTATTTTGACTCCTTAAACTATGATTCTTTAAATGTGAACTATCTAATTGATCGATTTGGTCATGAGAAAGTAATGATGGGGTCAGATTATCCATTTTTATTAAGAGAGATTCCACCAGGAAGAGTAATAGATGGAATGAACGAATTAACAGACGTTCAAAGACGAATGATCTTAGGTGAGAATGCGTTGAAATTCTTAAATATAAAGGAGTTAAAATCTGACTATGGAACAAAAACTAATGACACCAGAGGAGAAACTTCAAAGTCTGGGACTTAAGACTTCTCCTGTACGCCCTGTTGTGGGGAATTATGTTAGTAGAGTTCGTGTTGGCAACCTGATTTTCACTTCTGGTCAAGGGGTCGATGAGTATCATGGAAAGATTGGCAGGGAATTTGATGTACAGGAGGGTTATCTGGCTGCCCGTCAATCCATGATGAATCTATTAAACGTGTTGAAGGATGAACTTGGAGAACTTTCAAGAGTCAAGAGAATCGTGAAAATACTAGGATTTGTCAATTGTACAGATAATTTTACGGATCAGCCAAAAGTAATGAATGGTGCGTCTGATTTATTAGTAGAGGTTTTTGGTGAAAAAGGTAAGCACGCCAGGTCAGCTGTGGGGATGGCACAATTACCTGGAGGAACTGCCATTGAAATTGAAATGATTGTAGAAATTGAAGACCCATTAACTTAAATGAAATGGAAAAAGGTGACATGTTGTTTGTCACCTTTTTTCAAAAATAATAACGTGTGAATAGTAGCAGGGGGGACTTTCAGTGCATTTAAAAGAAAAATCCAATCAGAAAGTTAGACCAATAGATTGCAGACATTTCATTAATGGTGATTATAGAGATTCATTTGATATGAAAACATTCGAAAATATTAATCCAGCTACAGAGGAAAAAATCGGAAACGTTTCAGAAGGAGGTAAGAAGGAAGTAGATGAAGCTGTAAAAGCAGCGAAAACCGCTTTAAAGGGACCTTGGAAAACCTTCACTTCAAGCCAACGTTCTGCCGTTTTAAGACGTATTGGCGACCTGATTCTTGAACGTAAAGAAGAATTAGCTGCACTTGAATCCATGGATACCGGAAAACCTTATCAAATGGCACTTGAAATTGATATTCCAAGAGCTGCCTATAACTTTCATTTCTTTGCAGACTACTTGACCTCTATGGGAACAGAGGCATATCAGCAAGATCAACAAGCCCTTCATTACTCCATTCGCCGGCCAGTTGGGGTAGTGGGAATGATCAATCCTTGGAATCTGCCATTATTACTTCTTACATGGAAGATGGCACCTTGCCTTGCAGCTGGAAATACAGCAGTTATGAAGCCTGCTGAGTGGACTCCCATGACAGCTACAGTACTGGCAGAAATATGTAAAGAAGCTGGAGTACCAGACGGGGTAGTAAATCTAGTTCATGGTTTTGGACCTGGCTCAGCAGGGGCTGCCATTACCGAACATCCTGACGTTGATGCTGTTACGTTCACAGGGGAAACCAAGACAGGAACCGCAATTATGAAAGCCGCTGCCCCATCTTTAAAGAAACTATCATATGAACTAGGTGGGAAAAACCCTAACATCATTTTTGCAGATTCCGACTTGGATGAAGTGATCGAGACGACACTTAAATCAAGTTTTATGAATCAAGGGGAAGTATGTCTGTGTGGTTCCAGAATTTATGTTGAAAGTTCGGTGTATGAATCCTTTTTAGAAAAGTTCGTTGCTAGAACAAAAGAGCTTATTGTAGGTGATCCTTTCTGTGATGAAACCAAAGTTGGCGCAGTAATAAGTAAAGAACACTATAATCGAGTGTTGGGCTACATACAATCAGCCAGAGATGAAGGGGGAACCATCCTCGCCGGAGGAGGTCGTTCTCAGGAAGAAAACAAAGGGTATTTTATCATGCCGACGATCATTGTTGGTCTTGATAAAGATGCAACATGTGTTCGTGAAGAAATATTTGGGCCTGTGGTAACTGTACTTCCTTTTGAAACGGAAGAGGAAGTCATTGAACAAGCAAACGATACTCATTATGGATTAGGGACGACGATTTGGACAAATGATTTACGAAGAGCCCATCGAGTAGCTCACCAAATAGAAGCAGGAATTATTTGGGTGAACACCTGGTATTTGCGAGATCTGCGCACTCCATTTGGGGGTATGAAACAAAGCGGTATAGGCAGAGAGGGTGGCATGCATAGTTTCGAATTTTATAGTGAGCTTTCCAATATCACGATTAAATTATAGGAAAGGTGAGCTGTCCATGTTTGAGAAAACAATAAGCGAAGAAATCAAGACCTTTTCAAATCATCTTATAGAAGCTGAGAGAAATAGAGAGGGAAGTAAACCTTTAACAGAATTAAAGCCATCGATCACGATTCAAGAAGCCTATCACATCCAACTAAAAACGATCGCCAGGAAAGTCGAAACGGGTGCGACCGTAGTGGGTAAAAAAATTGGCCTCACTTCCATCGCCATGCAGGAACTACTTGGTGTCGATGAACCAGATTATGGACACCTTCTTGATGAAATGGCCATTGAGAACAACGGAACAGTGTTGAAGCCACAAGTTCTTCAACCAAGGGTGGAGGGGGAAATCGCCTTTGTCCTTAAAGAAGAGTTACGAGGTCCTAACGTAACTGCAGATGATGTATTGAAGGCTACAGATTATGTATTACCTGCATTAGAAATTGTGGATAGCAGAATTACAGATTGGAAGATTAAATTAGAAGATACGATTGCCGATAATGCTTCATCAGGATTATTTGTATTAGGGGATCGACCAGTTTCAATAGAGGATGTCAATTTAAAAGAAGTAGGGATGAATTTCTATCGTAATGGTGAACTGATGAATACGGGGAAGGGTTCAGCAGCACTGGGAGATCCAGCATATTGTGTAGCGTGGCTTGCCAATAAACTTCATGAGTTTAATTTGACACTGGAACCTGGGGAGTTGATCTTATCAGGTGCTTTATCAGCAGCAGTATACGCACATCCAGGTGATGAATTCTCTGCTGTGTTTGATGGTCTGGGAAAGGTTTCATGTACGTTTGAAAGGTAAGGAGGAAAAGAAATGAAAACGAAAGTTGCTATAATCGGGTCTGGGAATATAGGTACAGATTTAATGAAGAAATTGCTTCGTTCAGATGTATTGGAAATAACGGCTATGATTGGTATTGACTCAAATTCAGAAGGATTAAGAATGGCACAGGAACATGGTCTTTCAACTTTTTCGAATGGGTTGGATGGATTCTTAGAAAGACATGAATTGGCAGATGTATTATTTGATGCAACATCTGCAAAAGCACATCATCACCATGCTGAAGTATTAAAAAATCTCGGTAAAAAGGTGATTGATCTTACCCCTGCTGCTATCGGTCCCTTTGTTGTTCCACCTGTAAACTTACACGAGCATTTACATGAACAAAATGTAAATATGATCACATGTGGAGGGCAAGCGACCATTCCCATCGTGCACAGTATAAATTCAGTGACTGAAGTGGAGTATGCAGAAATTGTTGCCACAATATCCAGTAGAAGTGCGGGTCCTGGCACAAGAGCTAATATTGATGAATTTACAGTTACAACAGCTAAAGGTCTTGAAGTGATTGGAGGAGCTGAAAATGGAAAAGCGATTATCATTCTTAATCCAGCTGAACCTCCAATCTTAATGAGGGACACGGTTTATTGTTTAGTAAAAGGAAATGTAAATCAAAAAGAGATTACTCAATCTATCAAAAACATGGTACAGAGAGTGAGTGAATATGTTCCTGGATACCGCCTTCGAACAGATCCTATTTTTGAAGACAATAAAGTGACGGTTTTCCTTGAAGTAGAGGGCTCTGGTGACTACTTACCGAGTTATGCCGGAAACCTGGATATCATGACTTCGTCTGCAGTGAAAGTAGGGGAAGAACTAGCTAAATATGTAATGACTCAGCAGACATAAAAATTCACCTCGAGTAAATGAGAAAGGAGAATGAGTGTGACAAATAGGGATATTACTGTGACAGAGGTAGCTTTAAGAGACGGCAGTCATGCTATCGGTCACAGCTATACAGTAGATCAAGTAATAAATGTAGCAAAAGGCTTAGATGAAGCAAACGTTCCTTATATTGAAGTCTCGCATGGAGATGGTTTAGGGGGTTCCTCCCTGCAGTACGGGCTTTCAAAGACAAATGAATTTGATTTGATATCAGCTGCTGTTTCGGTATGCAGACAAGCAAAGATAGGGGTTTTGCTCCTACCGGGAATAGGAACGGTTAAAGAATTGAAAAAGGCAGAGCAAGCAGGAGCAAGGCTCGCTCGTATTGCTACCCATGTGACAGAAGCTGATGTATCGAAACAACATATTCAAACGGCAAAAGAATTGGGTATGGAAACGGTCGGTTTCTTGATGATGGCTCACATGGCACCCATTGACAAATTAATACAACAAGCGAAATTAATGGAAAGCTATGGGGCGGATACCATTTATATTGTTGATTCTGCAGGGGCCATGCTTCCTCATGAAGTAAGGGAAAGAGTGAAAGCATTAAAGCAAAGCCTCCATTCAAATATTGGATTTCATGCACATAATAATCTTTCACTGGCGATGGCCAATACTCTTACAGCAATAGAAGAAGGAGCAACCTGGGTCGACGGGAGTGTCCGGTGTTTAGGCGCAGGTGCTGGAAATACCCAAACAGAAGTATTGATCTCGATACTGGATCGCATGAACATTGAGACTGGAATCGATCATTATAAAATGATGGATTTGGCAGAGGATATTGTAGCCCCCATTCTAGAAAAACCACAAGAAATTACAAAAGGTAGTTTAATTCTGGGCTATGCAGGTGTCTATTCGAGTTTCTTACTCCATGCACAAAAAGCGGCCAGGAAATTCAATGTTGATCCAAGAGATATTTTAGTGGAATTAGGTAGACGGGGGGTTGTTGGAGGACAAGAAGATATGATTGTAGACGTTGCCAGCGAATTATCAAAGAAAGCTACTGTATTGTAGAAAGGAGATAAAAATGGAAACTAAAACACAAAACTTAAAAAAATTAGCGGAAAACATAGATTTTCATCAGGTAAAAGGAATTGAGATGGATAAGATTACACTGGCTTATCCCAACTTAACGGTTGATGAATCCTATGAAATTCAGAAATTATGGGAACAATGTGCCCTTCAAAGGGGAGATCATAAAATTGGGTGGAAAATGGGTTTAACGAGTGTCGCAAAACAACAATCGGTTGGTGTGAATGAACCAATTTATGGGAGACTAACTCGATCAATGGAGATCAATCAAGACTCTCTCTCTCTTCAAGGATTGATCCATCCCAGAGTTGAACCGGAAATTGCATTTGTAATGAAGAAAGCTTTAAAGGGAAGCAACCTGACACCTCGGGATGTTTGGAGTGCTACAGAATTTATCATGCCTTCAGTGGAAGTTATTGATAGCCGATATAAAAATTTCTCTTTTACATTAGTGGATGTAGTGGCAGATAATGCTTCTTCTTCTCGTTTTATACTGAGTGATCAAGCATATTCCCCTTTGAGCCATTCACTTGAAAATCTGGAAGTTTCCATGTTTAGAAATGGAGAAGAAGTTCAATCTGGTCAAGGGTCTGCTGTCTTAGGGCACCCGGTCAAATCCATTATTGAATTAGCCAAAATGTTGGATCGAGATGGTCTGGGCATTGAAGCAGGGATGGTTATTTTAACGGGAGGAATAACCGAAGCGATCAATATCTATGATGGTGACTCTTTGAAGGTTGATTTTGGTCCCCTTGGATTCATTGGTTTTAATGTGTGTAAAGGGGAGGATGAATAAGGGTGCCGATTGCTTATCTTCATATTCTCGAAGGCAGGAGTCCCGAAGTAAAAGAAGAGCTTGTAAAATCTCTGACTCAGTCTATTTGTGAATGTTTAAAAACAAACCCGGAACAAGTAAGAATTTTAATAAATGAAGTTCCAAAGGGGAATTGGGCAGTTGGTGGAACGTTGAAAGAATAGTAAGTATTTAAGGTTATTATTTATTGGAGGTGCTAATGGTGCAAACACTTCATGGTCAGTCATTAACATTGCCTCAGTCGATCATAACAATTGGGGCCTTTGACGGTGTACACAAAGGACATCAATCTGTGATTACTCATGTCGTACATGAAAGCAAAAAAAGAGGTATTCCAAGTGTAGTGTATACTTTTGATCCACCACCTCGCGCTTATTTCCAAGGTGCTAAAATTCTTACCACCTTGGATGAGAAGTTGGAACGTATAGAGTCTCTGGGTGTTGATTATGCCGTTATAGCCAGTTTCAATAAAGAGTACCTAAAACAATCATCTTCCCAATTTATAAACATTCTAATGAGTTTTCACCCGGAAGAAATATTTGTTGGGAACGATTTTAGATTTGGTAATGGTAGAAAAGGCAATGTGGAAATGCTCAGGAAATCTTTTAATGTAAGCACAATGAATCCTGTTTGTTGCGAGCAAGGATCAATAATTTCCTCAACTAGAATCAGAAAGCTTATCGAGCAAGGAGAACATTTCGAAGCTAGTAATCTGTTAGGGTTACATCTGCAACTTTAGAGAATGCATTCATTGGATTTTCAATAATTGAAAACGCTTTAATAATGAATGAGGGGGAAATGAAAGTGAAAAGTTTGAAAAAATGGGGATTAAACTTGTTGAGTCTTCTTCTTATATTAGGTGTATTGGGTGCTTGCGGTTCTGGAGATTCAGAAAAAAGCAGTGGAACTGATGATAATAAGGGAAAAACGTATAGCTTTAAATTAGCTCATATTACACCACCGAGTCATATGTGGCATAAAGGGGCAGAAAAATTTAAAGAAGAGCTGGAAAAGAGATCAGAAGGTCGTATGAAAGTGGAAATTTATCCATCAAGTCAGTTAGGAACGGAAGCAGATATGGTAGAGCAAATCGCTGCCGGCTCAGTTGATTTTGGTTTGATAACAGCTGCATATATGAGCTCAAGGGAACCTTCATTTGCTGCGTGGTTTACTCCTTATGCCTTTGAAGATTTAAATGCGGCGAATGAAGCAAGAGATTCAGGGATAGCAAAGAATATTCTCAATACGATAGATAAGCAAGGTCTAGTTGGCCTGGACTATTTATTCGCCGGCCAACGAGTGATGTTGTTTAAAGATAAAGAAGTGAAGAACCCATCAGATATGGAGGGGTTAAAACTGCGTGTTACACCTAGTCCACCAATGCAGGATTTCTATCAATTCTCCGGTGCTTCTACTGAGAGGCTCCCATTACCGGAAGTATATTCTGCCGTTCAAACAGGTGTAATTGATGGAATGGACATGGACTTGGATGCAGCCATCACCAATAAATATCATGAGGTAGTTAAATATGGAGCGGTGACTAATCACATGGTTTGGCCTGCAGTGGCCATGATGAATAAAGGAACATTCGAAGGACTGTCTGAAGAAGACCAACAAATTGTCCGTGAATCCATGGCGGCAGCCGCAGATTTCGCAGCAACTACAAGAGCTGGACAAGAAGAAGAATTCAAACAAACCCTAAAAGATGAAGGTATGAAAATCTACGAACTTGATTCTGAAGTTTTTAAAGAACAGATGAAGCAGTTTGATGAGAAATATGGTCCGACAGATCCACTTATTCAAGAGTTTATTGATACCTTCCGTAAATAATAGATTAGCAATAGGGGGTCAAAATCATGAAAGCGATAAGTAACGGCATTTCTTATATAGAAAAGATACTGTCAATGATCCTGATGTTTTCGATGGCCGTTATCGTAACGTTAGCAGTCGGTTTTCGTTATATCCTTAATTCCCCATTATCATGGGCAGGAGAAGTGTCTATATTTCTGCTGATTTGGATTAGTTTTATAGGGGGGAGCTTGGGGCTGAAGTATAAGTCCCAAGCCTCCGTCACAATCTTATTAGAATATGTCTCTTCAAAAGTTAAAAGGATCATTCTTATTTTAGGGCATATGATTATGCTCGTTTTTCTCGTTCTCTTAATCTATTACAGCGTTAGTTGGATTTTATCACCTAGTGTTGCTTATCAAAAATCCACATCCATGTTAATACCAATGTGGATTCCCTATTCAGCAGTACCATTGGGTCTTTCATTTGCCGGTATCCATGTATTATCTAACCTCTTTGAGTTGGTGAAGGAGGGGAAGTAATTGACAATATTAGTGGTCTTTTGTTTCTTTATACTCCTCTTTATGTCTGTACCTATCTCCCTTGTACTGGGAATCACAACCGTACTCTATTTTCTAGTAGTAGGAAACGTAACACTTCTGTCCTCTACTCCCATGAGACTATACTCAGGGTTGGATAATTTTGGTTTGCTGGCCATTCCTTTATTTATGCTGGCTGGAGAGTTAATGAATGGTGGTGGTATCACTACAAGGTTAGTAAAGTTTGCAAGAGTCTTAATCGGTCATGTTAGAGGCGGACTCGCGTATGTCACGATTATTGCTAACATGTTTTTAGCTTCCATACTGGGATCAGCTAATGCTCAGGCTGCCATGATGAGTAAAGTAATGGTTCCCGAAATGGAAAAAGAAGGATACGACAGAGAGTTTTCGTCAGCATTAACATTAGCCTCTTCCATAGTAGCTCCAATCATTCCGCCCAGCATGATCTTTATCATCTATGGAACTCTATCTGGTACTTCCATTGGTGGTTTGTTCATGGCGGGAATCATTCCAGGTATCATGTATGGAATCGGTTTTATCAGCTTAATTGCCTTCCTTGGGTATAAATATAATTTTAAGAAGTCGACAAGAGCTTCTGCTAAAGAAATAATGACGAGTTCATTAAGTGTTCTTCCGGCATTACTTGTTCCATTCATTATTATATTTGGAATATTGAGTGGAGCATTTACAGCCACGGAGTCTGCTGCTATCGCCTCACTAATAGCCTTTATTGTAGGAATGTTATTCTATAGGGAACTAAAGTGGAGAAAAATCCCTGGTATTTTAGTGAATACAGTGACGGCAACAGCGACGGTTACTTTTTTAATTGCAATGGCCAATATCTTTGGCTGGATGATAGCATTTGAACAAATCCCACAAGCGATCGTAACGCAAATGACATCCTTATCAGATAACCCTTTTGTTTTCCTGTTATTGGTGAATATACTACTGCTATTACTAGGTGCGGTACTGGATGGAATAGCGGCCTTAATCATATTAGTACCTGTTTTTATGCCTCTAATCACGGCATTTGAAATCGATCCGATTCATTTTGGAGTCATCATTTGTATTAATCTCACCATAGGTCTTCTCACACCTCCTGTAGGGACAGGTTTATTCATTGTTTCCTCGATAGCAGATGTGAAATTTGAAAGACTGGTAAAGGCAACCATGCCATTTCTCATGATGGGGATATTCATCTTATTTATCATTACCTATTGGGAAGGGGCTGTAATGTGGATTCCGAATAAGCTTGGACTATAGATTACAAAATGTTATGAGATCTGTTTACTCGTGTGACTCGAGCCAACTTTCCGTGATCATACAGATTATCTGTTCAGACTCGTTTCCAATGCGATTTTTGCACAATAAGAAAATGGAAGAGCCGTCCAAATTGGGCGGCTTTTTTTCTACAAGATACTTGTATTAATACTATTCTTTATATAGAATATATTTTGAATACTTTTAATAGTTTGATGAATGACCATTCATTCAGTTTATCTGAAAAGGGGAGGGATACAATTGAATATCGCAACACGGTTAGACCAAATCGCTCAAGAGAAAGCAGATAAAACAGCTTATCATTTCTTAAATACCTCCAGTACATACGGGGAATTAAATGCAGCTGTATCGACATTTGCAAGCGGCTTAGAGCAATTGGGTCTGAAAAAAGGGGATCACATCGCGCTTGTATTAGGGAATTCACCACATTTCGTCATTGGATTATATGGGGCATTACGAATGGGGTTAAAGGTGATACCGATCAATCCGATCTACACACCGGATGAAATTGGCTACATTCTGAAAAATGGTGACGTGAAAGCAATCGTCACACTGGATTTGCTTGTACCATTAATCGAAAAGATGCAGCATCTTTTATCTGATGTGGAGCATTTCATCATTTGTGAATCAGGGGATGAACGAGCGGAGGATATCGATTTAGAGAAAATCTCGCTTGCATATCCTAAAATGAAATCGTTTACAGGTGTTCTCGGGAAAGGTGATCCTGCGTTTAAGGGGGAGGAAGTGGATGAAAATGAGGTAGCCATCATCCTTTACACCTCCGGAACGACGGGGAAACCGAAAGGCGCCATGCTGACGCACAAAAATATTTATTCCAATGCAACCGATGTTGGCGGCTATTTACGAATGAATGAAGATGATCGCGTCGTAACAGCTCTGCCAATGTTCCACGTATTCTGTTTGACAGTGGTATTGAATGCTCCATTGATGACAGGGGCGACCCTTTTAATCGTTCCGCGCTTCAGTCCAAAAGCCATTTTTGAACTGTCGAAGGCCTATCAGCCAACCGTATTTGCTGGCGTACCAACTATGTACAACTTCCTGTTCCAGTATCCCGAAGGAAATCCAGAAGACTTATCATCTCTCCGTCTCTGTATTTCAGGTGGCGCTTCCCTTCCGGTGGCCCTCTTGAAAAACTTTGAAAAGAAATTCAACGTCATGATTTCTGAAGGCTACGGCTTATCGGAAGCTTCGCCTGTAACATGCTTCAACCCGTTGGATCGACCAAGAAAGCCGGGTTCAATCGGAACATCGATCATGAACCTGGAGAACAAAGTCGTCGATGAACTTGGAGAAGAAGTTCCAGTCGGACAAGTCGGCGAACTGATTGTCAAAGGCCCGAATGTGATGAAGGGCTATTACAAAATGGAAGAAGAAACAGCCGCAACGATCCGAGACGGCTGGTTATACACAGGTGACCTTGCCCGGATGGATGAAGAAGGCTACTTCTATATTGTGGACCGTAAGAAAGAACTGATCATCGTCGGGGGGTACAATGTCTACCCACGCGAAGTCGAAGAAGTGCTATACAACCATCCTGGAATTGTAGAAGCAGCGGTCATCGGTGTCCCTCATCCGGAACTGGGTGAAGCCGTCACCAGCTATGTTGTGAAAAGTGATTCATCCTTAACGGACCAGGACGTACTGGAGTATTGTAAAGAGCATCTTGCCAAGTACAAGATGCCAGCATCGATTGAGTTCATTGATGAGCTGCCGAAGAATACAACAGGAAAGATTTTAAGAAGGGCGCTGAAGGAACAAGTTCTTCAATCATAAAAAAAGAAGATGTTCAGTGGATCACTGAGCATCTTTTTGCGCTCAATTCAGCTTTTTACCATCTAACAAGCACATCTCCATTATGGGTAGCGGTGACATATCGTTTATGCACCTACCAGAGAGGTGTCTGGCACAATTAAAAAATGAAAGGGTTTTCTCGGTTTGTGTCGAATCATACATAAGGAGGAAACACTTAAAAAAAGGGGAGAACAAATATGGAATCGATCTTACTACAACAAAAAGGCAACGTCGCCACCGTCAGCATCAACCGACCGGAGGCAATGAACGCCTTTAATTACGATACATTGAACGAACTTCAGCAGGTAGTCGAAGCACTCCGCATCAACCCGGACGTCAGAGTCGTTATCTTCACAGGAAGCGGAGAAAAAGCCTTTTCGGTTGGAGCTGATCTCAAAGAACGCAAAACCCTGACCGAACAACAAGTCATCCGCAACGTCTACAAAATCGGCGAAGTCTTCCAATCCGTCGCCACCCTCCCACAACCAACCATCGCCGCCATGAACGGCTACGCATTCGGCGGAGGAATGGAGCTGGCACTGGCATGCGACTTCAGAATCGCTGTAGCAGGCACCACAATGGGACTGACCGAAACGAGCCTGGCCATCATCCCGGGAGCAGGAGGAACCCAGCGCCTTCCACGATTAGTAGGGGAATCCAAAGCACTGGAGCTTATTCTGACGGCTAAGCGATTAACTTCAGCAGAAGCGTTTGACATCGGACTGGTTACAAGAGTAGTAGAAAAAGAGAATTTCTTGGGTGAAATCCAATCATTCGTGGAACCTATGCTGGCTAATGGCCCGATTGCCCTGCAGCAAGCTAAGTTTGCCGTGAAGAATGGTATGAATGTAGACCTGCAGACCGGATTACAGATTGAGAGAAAAGCATATGAGATTACAATTCCTACTGAAGATCGTGTGGAAGCATTGTTGGCGTTTAGTCAAAAGCGAAAGCCGGAGTTTAAGGGGAAGTGATATAGGTTGGATGAAAAGAACTCTTCTTTAGGGGTTCTTTTTGTTTGGACAGGCATATAAATCATTGTCCTAAGTTCATTTCTAACAGGATCCGACTTGGAGCCTCTTTTTTATATGCCCCTTTTTAAACACCGAAAATCATGTAAAATAAAGAATCATACTAATAAAACACTGGAGTGACTCCTGTGAAGAAGAAACAACTTAAACTAAGTACCATCATCATTCTCTTCGTGTGTATCGTTGTCCTGGTATCACTTTTGATTACCGACTTGCTTATTTCAAGGACGATTAATGACAATATTGAGTCTAATATTGAAGAAAAGGCGAAAATCGTTTCCCGGACGGTCGCGCATTCTACGATTGTGAAGAGCGGTTTAGAAGGGGAAAGTGCAGATCGAATTCAGGAATACACCCAAGATATCCAGAAATCCGCAGAGGTTCTGTTTGTAGTGGTCATGGATATGGAAGGGATACGTCAATCTCACCCTGATCCCGACCGTATCGGCAAACATTTTGTCGGCGGGGATGAGAAAGGTGTGCTCCTGGGGAAGGAAACATTGTCTATTTCAGAGGGGACTTTGGGCAAATCCGTCAGGGCATTTTCTCCTGTCTTTAACGATGAAAATAAACAGATAGGGGCTGTCGCAGTAGGGATTTCCCTCGGTAGCGTGGAGGAAGCATTGAGCATGAGTCACCGGAATATTTTAGTGGGATCCATGATCGGGATTATTGTTGGAATCATTGGGGCGATTATTATAGCCAGATACATAAAGAAAATTTTATTTGGATTGGAGCCGATTACAATTGCGAAAATATTGGAAGAGCGAAATACGATGCTCCAGTCGGTACATGAGGGGGTAGTGGCTGTCAATAAAGATACGTCCATCTCATTAGTGAATAAATCTGCTCTCAAAATATTTAATAAAGCGGGACTAAGCTCGAATCCGATTGGAATGCCCATCAAAGAATACATGCCACACACCAGGTTGGAAAGAGTCATCGCAACGGGAAAACCTGAGCTTGATGAGGAGCAAACGATCAATGGGGTATCGATCCTGGTAAACCGTGTTCCGTTAATCGTCAATGATGAAGTAGTCGGAGCAATCTCTACCTTCCGTGATAAAACGGAAGTGAATCAATTAGCAGAGCAGTTAACGGGTGTAAAATCGTATGCGGAAGCGCTCCGTGCCCAGTCGCATGAATTTATGAATAAGATGCATGTGATTCTGGGATTGGTGAAGATGAAGGATTATAATCATTTAAATCGCTACGTGAAAGAGCTTGTTTCCTTAAGGGTCGATGAAGTGAGCACGGTGACGTCGAAAGTGAAGGATCCTGCTTTGGCTGGTTTTATCATGGGGAAACTGAGCTATGCGAGGGAAAAGAACGTTGCATTGACCATTGAATGTCACGACTTTATCCCGGAACCCAAAGATCCTACTGTTACACATGAACTGATTACCGTGATCGGAAACCTATTGGATAATAGTGTTGAAGCAACGACAAATAGTGATGAAAAGGAAGTGCTGATGGAGCTATTCTATGAGGACGAGCAATTTGAAATGGTCGTGACGGATACAGGAGAAGGAATGGCGGATGAAATGTTAGAGAATATCTTTACCAAAGGATACTCTTCTAAAGGGGAAGGAAGAGGATACGGTCTCTTCTTAGTGAAAGAAAGTCTCCGTAAACTGAATGGAACCCTGCACCTTGAATCAAAGGTGGGCTCGGGATCGACGATGATTGTTCAAGCTTCATATAAGGAGGGGAAGAAGAGTGATTAATGTATTGATCGTGGAAGATGATCCGATGGTGGCCAGGTTTAATCAAAGGTATCTGGAAGAAATCAAAGGGTTTCATTTAATCGGGATTTCGAATTCAATTGAAGATGCCATGGTGAAAGTAAATGAGTATAAGATTGACCTGATTTTACTGGATGTTTATATGCCTGGGAAACACACGGGGATGGATTTATTAGAGCAAATACGGAAGGAACAGCGGGAAACAGATGTCATACTTATAACAGCGGCATCAGAAGTCGATAATATTCAGAGCGCCCTTCGCATGGGGGTAGTGGACTATTTGATCAAGCCTTTTGAATTTGAACGGTTTAAAAAAGCATTGACGTCTTACCGGGAGAGTAATCGAATGCTTCAAAAGCAATCTACCATCGATCAGAGCGAATTGGATTTACTTTTACTTAGGGATGTTCAAGAAGCCGGGAATAAGGCACCTCTACCGAAAGGATTGACGAGCAGTACATTATCATCTATTTACGACAAGATTGTGAGTTTAGAAGGACAATCGTTTTCAACAGATGATATCGCAGACGTGACGTCCATTTCACGGGTGTCGATCAGAAAGTACCTCAGGTTTCTGAAAGATATCGGCGTGGTGGATGAAACCCTGATCTACGGTATCGGAAGGCCTGTCTATCAATATAGATGGAACAAACTGAATAGCTCACGAATTCAAAGCTATTTGTAAGCAGCCCATCCGGCTGCTTTTTTTAATTTCAAAAGTCAAACAATAGTTTCATAATCTATGAAAGGATAAAGCGTTTTCATATGATGGGTATACATTGTAAGCGATTACGTTAGGAGCGATTGGATGACTCGAAAGAATTTAAAGGAAGAAGCTTTATCCATACATGAATCCCATGCAGGGAAAATTGAAGTGGTGAGTAAGATTGATATTTCATCTGAAGAAGATCTTAGTCTTGTCTATACACCGGGTGTCGCCGATGTATGTAAGACGATAGCCGAGGATCCCCGACAGGCCAATACGCTGACATCAAAAGGAAACATGGTGGCCATCGTCACAGACGGTACAGCTGTATTGGGTCTTGGTGATATCGGTCCGGAAGCCGCGATTCCGGTCATGGAAGGGAAAAGCATGTTGTTTAAGAAGTTCGCCGGTATAGATGCCTTCCCTCTTAGTCTGGATACGAAGGATGTAGATGAAATCGTCACGATCATTAAAGCCTTGTCCCCTTCTTTTGGAGGGATAAATCTGGAGGACATTTCAGCGCCGCGCTGCTTTGAAATTGAAAAACGGTTAAAGAAAGAGTTGGATATTCCGGTATTCCATGATGACCAGCATGGGACAGCCATTGTCGTCCTAGGCGCATTAGTAAATGCGCTGAAGGTCGTAAACAAATCATATAAGAAAGTGAAAATTGTCATCAATGGGGCGGGGGCAGCCGGAATCGCGATTGCGGAACTCCTTTTATTTGCAGGTTATGAAGATATTACTCTCGTAAGTTTAGAAGGTGTCCTGTGCAAAGGGGAGAAATGGATGAATGCTACCCAAGAGGATATTTCTTCACGCACGAACCTGTTAGGGGTACGCGGTGAATTATCGGATGCGATAAAAGGGGGAGATGTATTTATCGGTGTATCGGGACCTGGAGCCCTCAAGAAAGAGTATATTAAAATGATGAATGAGCAGCCGATTGTGTTTGCCATGGCCAATCCGATACCTGAAATTTATCCGGAGGAAGCATTGGAAGCTGGCGCAGCAGTAGTGGGGACGGGGAGATCGGATTATCCGAACCAGGTCAATAATCTTCTCGCTTTCCCTGGTATATTCAGGGGTGCGCTGGATGCGAAAGCAAAGGACATTACAATGGAAATGAAACTGGCTGCTTCCTATGCCATAGCCGATGTGATCAGCTCTTCTGAATTGAACCCTCAATATATTATTCCGAAGGCGCTTGATTCCCGTGTGGCAGAAAAAGTAGGGGAATCCGTGCGAAAGATTGCATGTAAGAAAAGCAAGGCAAACAGTTCAGTTTCGTAATTATTAAAACGACAAAGGGGATGAACAAGATGGGACAAGCAGCAACAACACTTTCATATGAAAATGAGAAGACAAAAGAAAATGTGACTCTTACGGAAAATCGATCGCTTCAGATCTTTAATATGCCGATCCTTTGGTTCCTGGTCTTTACGGGAATCACGTTAGCTAGCTTGTATACAGGGAACCTTCCAGGGGGCATGATCGGAAGTCTTCTCGTCATGATGGTCCTCGGTGAATTATTTGGATGGATAGGAGACCGTACGCCGATCGTGAAAACATTCCTTGGCGGGGGTGCCATCATTGCAATCTTTGGATCTGCTTTTATGGTTTACGCAGGTTTACTTCCGGAAGCCACCGTCACGTCCATGACCGACTTCATGAAATCAGGCGGATTTTTGAATTTCTATATTGCTGCATTAATTACGGGAAGTATCTTAGGAATGAATTCAAAGGTATTGGTTAAGGTGGGACTTCGCTATTTCCTTCCGATTTTCGGAGCGGTAGCGGGAGCCGTGATTGTTGCAGGGATTTTTGGATCTCTTGTTGGCTTTACGCTGCAAGAGGCTGTGCTTGTTATTACGATGCCGATCATGGGTGGTGGAATGGGAGCGGGAGCCGTTCCCATGAGCCAAATCTATTCAGAGATGATGGGGAATGATCCGAGCTATTATATTTCAATGCTCGTGCCGGCACTGGCATTAGGGAATGTATTTGCCATCATTTTAGCATCGGTTCTTGATATTATTGGGAAAAAAGTACCGTCACTAAGTGGAAACGGTCAGCTTATGAAAGGTTTTACCTACGAAAAAACAAAGCAGAAGTATAATATTGAAAAGATGGGGGTAGGCTTACTCGCTGCCCTGACATTCTTCACTGTTGGAACATTGCTGGGATCCGTTCTTCCCCTTCATCCATACGCCATCATGATCATTCTTGTGGCTGCAGCGAAGATTTCAAACATGATTCCTCAAAACGTCGTAGAGGGAGCCAGTCAGTGGTATCAATTTGTAGCAAGCAACTGGACGTTCGCTTTATTATTTGGGATCGGTGTCGCGTACACCGACTTAGATACTGTTCTTGCAGCGTTGACACTTCAATATATCTTGACCGTATTCGGAGTCGTTTTAGGAGCGATCATCGGAGCGGCGATCCTCGGGAAAGTGGTTGGATTTTACCCGATTGAAGCAGCGATCACCGCAGGACTATGCATGGCGAATATGGGAGGAACAGGGGATGTTGCCGTGTTGTCAGCATCGAAACGAATGGAGCTTATGCCTTTCGCTCAAATCTCTTCCCGATTAGGCGGCGCATTGATCCTGCTGTTAGCCGGATTAATTATCCCTCTGTTGTAAATATGGTACACTTAGGCTTGACTCTACCAGTCAAGCCTATCTTTCATTTTAATAGATTGTGGTGACGTAAATGGACGTAATATTGATTGTACTGCCTGCATTACTGGTCTTTGCTGTTGGATATATCGGCCAAAAGAAACTTGGTTTCGAGATCAATTCGATTTCGAAGATGGCTATTTACTTAATGTATCCGTTTCTTGCATTCAAGACCTTTCACGAGAATGAACTGAATTTGGATTATCTTTATATTTTTCTCTTTTGTATCGCGCTTTGTGCGATTTTGATTGTTTCTATTAAAATAGTGGCTAAGTTTAGAAACTATTCAAAACCAAAAGTGTCGGCCATGATTCTATCCGGGGTATTCATGAACAGCGGCAACTATGGAGTACCGATCATCCTATTCGCTTTCGGTGAGCTCGGTTTTCGCTATGCGGTCATTATGATGGTTATACAGTCATTTCTTATGAATACAATCGGTCTCTATTATGCTGTCAGTGGCAGTGATAAAAAGAGGGAAACGAGCGAAATCTGGATGAAGATCGTCAAGATGCCCATTCTGCATGGTGCTTTTCTTGGATTGGGCTTTCAAGTGTTTCATCTTGATGTGCCGGTGTTTATGAGTCAGACCATTGATCTGATTTCCCAGGCAACGATTCCTACGATTATGGTGGTGTTAGGGATGCAATTAGCGACATTGGGAGGGAAGAAGGTGGAAAGAGGTGCCCTTTCCTTTATTGTGATCATGAGAATGGTAGCTTCACCCATCATAGCTATGGTCGTCGTGTCTTTCCTGCCTATTTCTACCATGTTGGGATCGATTCTCATTATTTTGGCAAGCATGCCGACTGCTGCTAATACTACTATGTTTTCATTGCAGTTCAATACAGAACCTGATTTAGTGTCGACAAGTACACTTGTCACTACACTTATGAGCATTGTGACGATCCCGATTATGTTGGCTCTTGTATCCTTATAGAAACGAAGCTGCTTGAGATTACTCAAGTAGCTTTTTTAAATAGAAGAAAGAAAGTGGAAGTCTATCTTTTTGACAACTGCCTTCGAATCTATTACTATTGTAAAATAAATTCCAACCAATTCAATCAGATTAAGGAGGATTATTTATGGCTGGCTATGTTCAACCGATTAATGAACAAAAGGGCCCAGAGAAAGCGAGTATCGAATTGAACCCGCCACAGACATCTTTAGTGGCTGGCGGTTTAATCGTTACAGTGATTCTTGGGCTTTATTTACTCTTTACACAAGACGTTGCCCAAACCGTGTTACTTGTGCTAGGGCTGCTGTTAGGATATACATTATTTCATGCACGATTCGGATTCACTTCTGCTTTTCGCAGAGTGATGTCTGTAGGTAACGGGCAGGCACTGCGGGCACATATGGTGATGCTTGCCGTTGCAGTAACGCTGTTTGCTCCGATCCTTGCGACAGGGTACACATTCTTTGGGGGTGAAGCGGCAGGTTATATATCACCCGTAGGTGTCAGCCTACTCGTTGGTGCTTTCCTGTTCGGAATTGGCATGCAGCTTGGAGGAGGCTGTGCTTCAGGTACCCTTTACGCAATCGGCGGCGGTCGCTCTGTTATGTTTATCACATTGCTATTCTTTATTGTCGGTGCCACAGTCGGAGCCTATCATCTTCCATTTTGGACAGAGGAATTGCCGTCCTTTAAACCTATTTCATTAGCGACCTCTACAGGATTAGGTTATTTTGGGGCATGGGTCGTTTCGATTTTATTCTTTGGCTTCATTGCGTGGATTACACTGCGAGTGGAGAAGAAGAAAAACCCTCCCCGCATGGCGACACTTCCAACGGGAAAAGGATGGAAACGGATTTTACGTGGATCTTGGCCCCTTATGGCAGCAGCGATTGTATTGGCTGTGTTAAATGCTCTTACTCTCATGACACGAGGGAATCCTTGGGGAATCACTTCTGCCTTTGCTCTATGGGGATCAAAGATTGCCGGAATGTTCGGGGTCGACGTGGCAAGCTGGGGCTACTGGACAGGAGCAAATGCTGAAGTTCTTCAATCATCGATCTTTGCTGATTCCACGACGGTCTTAAACTTCGGTGTCATCCTTGGAGCATTTCTTGCATCTGCTGCAGGAGGCCTGTTCCGTTTTAATAAAATCACTGGGAAAAATGCCATGGCGTCCGTCATTGGTGGGCTGCTGATGGGATATGGTGCCCGTTTAGCATTCGGATGTAACATAGGGGCTTACTTCGGAGGGATTGCGTCCTTCAGTCTTCACGGTTATATTTGGGGGATCCTTGCCCTTGGAGGTACGTTCCTGGCACTTTATCTTCGTCCGATGTTCGGATTGTCAGTGCCGAAACCGAAGGATACATTTTGCTAGCTGGATAGTTTGAAAAATCCTGCATGTCGTGTCGCATGCAGGATTTTTTTGGGGGGTTATTCACCACCATAATAAATAACCATCTGGCACACAGTTGTTTCTCCTGAATCATTTACATATTCATGCCCGGAGTCAGCGGCAAAACGAATCGAACTTCCTTCTGGCAGCTCATAGGTTTCATTGCCGATTTTAAGGGCAATCTTACCTGACAGCACCGTGATGTATTCCTCTACCCCCTTCGTATGCCCTTCATTACGATACGAGCAGCCAGCCTTCATTTCTACCCGGTAGCTTTCCCATTTTTTCAGGGGATCGAAGGGGAATATGGGATAAACGATGTAGTTTCCGTTATCTTCAAGAACAGGCTGAACGTCTTGATAATGAATGATCGATACTTGATTGCCTGGCTTTTCAATCAGTGAAGAGAAGGATACCTTCAAGCCATTGGCGATCTTCCATAGAATAGCGACCGTCGGATTCGAATCACCACGTTCAATCTGACCGATCATCGCCTTGCTTACACCGGTGCGTTCTGCCATCTGTTCAAGGCTGAAGCCACGCTCCCTGCGGATCTTTCGTATATTATCTCCAATTTGAATCGGGAAATTTTCCATGTTAAAAACTCCTCTTGTATACTATAACGTCTATATGTATAATATAATAAATTTACAAAAAATTAAAATAGTAAATTACTTCTATTATAAAGGATGTGAGAGGATGGAGGCACTGATTTCAACGAAAAAAGTGAGTGATTTTCGTCTTGGTCTGCAGGGAGGACTCAGCATTGCCATTGGATACATGCCTGTTGCGTTAACCTTTGGGTTGTTGGCACGTACAACCGGCCTCACGGTCACGGAAACGGTACTGATGAGCATGCTCGTGTTTGCGGGGGCTGCCCAATACATATCGCTGAGTCTGATTGCGGTTGGTACAGGTATCATTGAGATCATTCTTACAACGTTTATCGTAAACATCCGTCACTTCCTGATGTCGGCTTCTTTAAGTGAAAAGCTCGAGGAAGACCGTTTGTTTAAAAAGCTTTTTTATGCGTTTGGGATTACGGATGAAACCTTCACGGTCATCAGCGTCAAAGATGGCAAAGTAAGAACGGGTTTTGCGGTAGGAGTGATGCTCATTTCATACGGGAGCTGGGTCGTGAATTCTGGTGTCGGCTACTTCATCGGGGAAATACTTCCCGAATTTCTACAAGCGAGCATGACGATCGCTCTATATGCCATGTTTGTGGGACTCCTCGTTCCTTCTATGAAAAAAAGTGTGAAGGTCACGTTTTTAGCCGTAGTAGCGGGTGCATTGAATAGCATCCTGCTTTTCACGACGAACCTTTCAAACGGATGGTCGATTGTACTTGCTACCCTCGTTTCAGCCGTGATTGTGGAATTGGTGGTCATGATGAAGGGGGGAGCGAGATCGAATGAATAGCGCGATTGTTTTGATGATCATCGGTATGGCAATTGTCACGTATATTCCCAGAATGCTTCCTTTCCTCGTATTTAAAGGAAAAGAACTGCCTCCATTTCTTCAAGGAGTATTAAAGAATGTTCCCTTCGCCGTATTGGGTGCTTTAATTTTTCCAAGCATCTTGTTGATTCAAGAGGGGAATCTTATGTTTGGAGCCATCGGTACGGCAGCTGCATTTGTCATCGCCTTTCTGGGTGCCAACGTCATCCTTGTGGTGATTGGGGCGATTTCTGTTCTGTCTTTATATTCGGTATTCTTGATGTAAGCCGCGATTCGGGTCGTGGCTTTTTTTTATTAGATGGAAAGGTGCTGAGTGGTCCTGAGGTATGACAAATGTTGAAGAATGTCAGATAAATCTTTAAAATGGCAGTTATAATGAAAATACGGCAGATAAATTTATAATATGGCACGTAAATCCCCAGAATGGCAGATAAACATTTTCCACATCAAGCCCGGCACTTTTAACTGACATGTGTTTAGGTTCTAAATCTTTGGACAGGGTATTACATATAGTAAGAAGACGAGAAGGGAGGAAATATGTTGGCTAAAAAATGGGCACTTCGTTCGATACTGGCTTATTTGCTATTAGGCTTGTTTCTATATGTGTATTTATTCTTCTTGACGGATTCTACTTTGCCCGACATGTACAATGGAAGCAGTGCAGATCCGGACACCTTTATGAATGATAAAGAAATCATGCTGAGTGAGGATTTCTCGAAAATCAAGAATCTCCTGTTTTTCTTATCCACTCCTTACGAATGGTTGTTTTATTTCCTGATCCTGATTCTCGGGGTCTCGCGTGTGTTTGAGAAGTGGGCGAGGGGAACGGTGAAAAATGGTTTCCTGCAAACTGCCATTTATTTGTTCTGGTTATCGATTGCTTCATTCCTGGCGATTTTTCCACTGCAGTACATTTCGTATAGCATTTCGAAGAGCTATAATATTTCCACCCAGACGTTCTCCATATGGATGAAGGATGAAATCACGGATTTCTGGGTGAATTACCTCCTCATGTTCATCATTGTATCGGTGTTATATGGATTGATGAAACGATTCAAGCAGCGCTGGTGGTTAGCGGCATGGGCATTGTCGGTACCCTTTACGATTTTCATGATGTTCGTGCAGCCGGTATTGATCGACCCGCTATATAACGACTTCTATCCACTGAAGGATAAAGCTTTAGAGGAACAAATCCTGACACTTGCCGACAAGGCAAACATTCCAACGGACCACGTATTTGAAGTCGACATGTCGGAGAAAACGAACTCACTTAATGCTTATGTAACCGGAGTCGGATCCAATTCCCGGATTGTACTTTGGGATACCACCCTTGAAAAATTAACGGACAAGGAAATCCTGTTTGTGATGGCCCATGAAATGGCCCACTATGTGGAGAAGCACATCTATATCGGCATTGCCATCTACCTGATTTTATCCTTCTTTGGGTTATTCTTGACAGCTAAGCTGATGAGAGGCATCGTCGCCAATCATAAGGAGGACATGAAAGTATCGAACGTTTCGAACTTGAGCTCATTACCTCTGTTCTTGATGATTACGTCCATGCTCCTGTTTACTGTCAGTCCCCTTAGTAACTGGATCTCCCGCTACCAGGAAACGAGAGCTGACCGATACGCAATAGAAATGACGGGCGATAAAGAAGCCGCCATCTCATCTTTCCAAAAGTTATCGAAGGTGGGATTATCTCAGGTCAATCCGCCTTTACTTGTGAAGATTTTCCGTTACGGTCATCCGACCATGCTTGAGCGACTTTCCATGTTGGAACAGTACGAAGTGAAGAAAAAAGAAGAATAAAAAGGAAAAGCCTGGTCCCGAGTAGAGAGACTAGGCTTTTTCTCTTTTACTGATAATCAGGTTCTTGGCTTTCTCTGTCATATAAGCGAAAATCACGTCTTTATGATGAAGGTTGGAGTTGGTTAGCTGAGTTTCCAGCCATTCTGTTGATTTTCCAAGAAGCTTCAGGTTCCGCGTTTGGATTTTACCATCCACAATCACTGAAATCGGCAATCCTTCGTCATCGATTTTAAGGTTGAGATGCTGGACGGTAACAGGGGTGTTTTCCACCTTAGGAATGACGCTTACTTCACCGATCGGCTCGAGCATGGCGTAGTCCACATCTGAAATTTTCGGGTAACCTTGAGAGCGTAGAATGGAGGTTAATTGAATCAGCGAGATCTTGGATTTCTCCAGATTATCCTCTAATATCTCCCCATTTTTAATTAGTAAGGTGGGTTCTCCCAAGAAGAAGTGATTCCCCCATTGACTTAGGGTCAGGAATGAGAACAGTACATGAAGCCCGACTAAAATGACGAGACCCGAGATGGTTGGCCAGAACTCCGTGGAGATCAGTGGTTCAGAGGCAATGGTCCCAACGATAATAATCGCCACAAGATCATAGGGAGTCATTTGTACAATTGTGGATTTTCCCATCAGTCGCATAGCGGCAATGGTAATTAAGTAGAGGACAAGTACTTTTATTAGCAGGATCATCATATTCGCTCCAAAGTGTATAGGTTAGCTATAGGGTTTACTATTTGAATTGAAGTCATGCATAAATGGAGGGACCAAAGGCCCGTCCATTAAAAAAGGAATAGCTGACTCATGTATAGAGTCAGCTATATTTATCATCCGTAGCTTAGGTTTAGTTCGTTTAATTCTTTTGATAATTTCATGAACAGAGGTTTATTTTTCTTATCCAGGGCGGCGTCAATGTCTGTCAGGAGTTTTGTCTTGCGCGTCATCAGAAGGCTTTCATGCAGCACCATGTCGATATAGATCTCCATCACACTTCTCTCAGCGGCTTTCTTACGGGTCATGGCAGAAGCTTTCATCATTTCGGTATAGGACTTTTTGTTTTCCATATACGGTCACCCCTGAATTCTTTTTATTAGTATATGGGGTAAGTAGTAAAAATTCAACCAAAAAATTAAATATTCTGATAATTTTTTACCCTTAACAGAGTAGCATATTATTAATTTCAGAATTTTTAAAAATATGCGAGACAACCCTCGAAATTTATGGTATTATTTTGGTGAAAAATGTAAATGGAGGCGATGAAATGAGAGAAAAATCTCGAATTATAGAAGAATATGAAGTGAATCCCCATACGATGATCCTACAACCAATTGAGTACGGTGCCAGGACATTTACCAAAATCATAGAGGTAGATGACGTACTAATCTCCCCATTTAAACCGTTCGATATTTTAAAGAAGAGCTGTGAATTCTTTGGTTCCTCCTATGAAGGAAGAAAAGAAGGCACCAAAAGACTTACGGGTATCATCTACAAAGCTCCCATCATGGTGAATCCTCAGATGTCCATTTATCTATTTCCAACATCTTCTCCTGTCAAGCAAGAATGCGCCTGGATTTCCCATTCACATGTTCGCGGGTATGAACGCTCGACAGATGGATCAACACGGGTCTTTCTTCAAAACAATGAGTCCTGCATGGTTCCCATTTCTTACAGTTCCTTTGAAAATCAAATGCTTCGTACATCTGACTTGCGAATCGCTTACACACAGCGTGTCGCGGAAATGGAAAGTAAATATAATACGAAGGTTCAAACTGAAATGAGTAATATCAAAACGTTTTACCTTAACCGAAATATCAAAAAAAACGATGCGTGAGATGAATCACGCTTCTTTTGTTGTATCTGTTTTCGATTCCAGGAATCGGCGATACAAATAATGTCTCATTAAATCCTCCACGCGGTTTCGAAGGCGCGGATTAAAGTAATTATGGTGCTCCTCATAACCCTTATACAGAAACATATACATTGTAAAGGCTTCGTCTGATTGAATTCGCTCTACCTTCATCTTATTGGTCCTCATGTACTTTTTGACATGAGCGAGTTCTCCTTGGATGACCTTCATCGTCTCCTCAATCATTTCTAAATACGGTCGTTTTAATTTAAACGGGCTGCTGTCTACGATTTGCAGATCACGATTCAAAATCGTCAGCACCATCGGTAAATATATGGCCTGTTCTAATATGTTCCTGTCGTTCTCCGGGATCCTTGTCATATGAAAAGACTCCTTTTCACTTTAGTATAGAACGGATGTTCGTGTTTTTATTTTACGTGGAATTCGATTTACTTTCAATAGCGAAAGTTGTAGAATTTGAATTTGTTTCTATTATGAAGGGCAGATCGGATTTTTATCCATAAAGGGAAAAGTATTTCTGACGTCGAAATAATAAAGAGAATAGAAGAAAGGAAGGTGCCGGAACATGAATAAAGGAATCGAAATCCACGATCTCTATGAGTTAAGGGCCGTATCAGATCCAAGATTGTCACCAAGTGGAGATGAAGCCGTTTATGTCAAAACCATCATGTGTGAAGAAAGAAATGAGTATTTCTCAACCTTACATAGCATTCGTCTGCAAGATAAGACCATTCGCCAATGGACTTTCGGAGAACAAAAAATTTCAACTCCCAGATGGTCACCTGATAGTAGAAAGATCGCCTTTGTCTCGAATCGCTCTGGTGTGAATCAACTATACCTCATCCACCGGGATGGAGGGGAAGCAGAACAGCTGACAGATTACCAAAAAGGCGTTTCAAATCCAGTCTGGTCTCCGTGCGGTGAGAAAATTGCAGTCTCGCTCCGGCTTGAAAAGGGGGAGACGTTTGAAAAAAATGAAGGCGAAGAAGAGATATTAAAGCCATACGTTACCACAAGCATGAAATATAAAAGTGACGACCGAGGATTCGATGATAACTGCTACTCGCAAATAGTAGTGGTGGACGTGGCGTCGAAAAAAATGAGAAGAGTCACGGATGATGTCCATGATTACACTCTTCACTCCTGGTCTCCCGACGGAAAGCACATCGCGTTTTCAGTGGACAGAACAAAAGACAAAGATTTCTCCTTCCAGTCTGATTTATTTATTTTTCACCTTGAAATGAATGAATATAAAAAGATTAATAAAGAATCGGGTTACTTTGGAGGAGCAGCCTGGTCTCCCGACGGAAAGCATCTTGCCTACATGGGGCATGGACGTGAATATGAGAATGCGACACATAATAAGGTGTGGCTGTATCATTTTGAAACTGGACATGCCATCTGCCTGACAGAAGGCATGGATTTGCCCGTAGGAGACTATATTAATAGCGACAGCATCCAAGGTTCATCACAAACGGGGATTTTATGGTCAAAGGATAATGAAAGCTTCTATTTCCTGGCGTCTGATGCAGGGAACACAGTTCTTTATTACGCTCATATTGAAGGGGCCATCTACCCTGCACTGCTGCAGGAAGAACAGCATGTATACGGATTCGACTTCGATTCAACTCGACAAGTGATGCTCGTTGCCATGAGCAAACCGACCGAACCTGGTGAATTATATATTCTTCATGTTCCTAGTGGTGAGCTGACGGAAATAACCAGTCTGAACGGAGACCTACTGGGGAAACGTGAATTGTCTTCTCCCCAATCGTTTATGTACATGGGTGCGAAAGACTGGCCTATACAAGGCTGGATCATGAAACCAGTCGGTTATGAGGAAGGAAAGAAGTATCCACTTATCGTCGAAATACATGGGGGCCCACACACCATGTATGGGAACACTTTCTTTCACGAATTTCAGGTGCTGGCAAGTAAAGGATATGCTGTTTTATATGTGAATCCAAGAGGAAGCCATGGCTACGGACAAGAATTCGTGGATGCCGTAAGAGGCGATTACGGCGGCGGGGATTATGAGGATATCATGGCAGCAGTCGAGTATGCCCTGGAGGAATTTCCGTTTATTGATGAAACCCGCTTAGGTGTGACCGGTGGAAGCTACGGAGGATTCATGACCAACTGGATCATCGGTCACAGCGACAAGTTTAAAGCGGCGGCAACCCAGCGCTCCATCAGCAATTGGATCAGTTTTTACGGAGTGAGTGATATCGGCTACTATTTTTCAGAATGGCAAATCCAAAGCGATCTTGGTGACATCGAAACCCTTTGGAAGCATTCACCCCTTGCGTATGTGAAGAATATGGACACTCCCCTATTAATACTTCACAGCGAAAAGGACTACCGTTGTCCGATTGAGCAGGCTGAACAACTATTTATCGCATTAAAGCGAGAGAAGAAAGAGGTGAGATTCGTGCGTTTTCCAGAATCCAATCATAATCTGTCCAGGACCGGAAAGCCTTCTTTGAGGGAAGCAAGATTACAAGAGATTGTTGATTGGTTTGGGGAGCATTTATAGAGGTGAGAGCTGTCATTCCTGGATGGGGATGGCAGCTTTTTGTTAGAGCGCATGAGTCAATTCCAATCCAAAGCCTATTCCACAACCCACCGCAAAAAATACCCACCCCAGCACGTTTACATTATCCCTCATTAGGCAAAGTTATAATAATAAAACGACCCAAGAGACAACAATATGGAAATCCCGATTTAGTGTGATATGATGAAAATATAAGTAACGATATCACGAAATGAGTTTATTTGTTCATGGTCGTTTAAGGGGAAACATATAGTTTAAGGGGAAACATATAATATGGATATAAATACGATTAAAGCCTGGTTTACACTTGAAAATATGATGGACCTGATTCAGCAGTATCGTTCATTTGGACCGATTCCAGGGATCCTGCTGCCGCTGTTGGAAGCATTTCTTCCTTTCCTGCCCCTGGTTGTGTTTGTGACGGCCAATGCGAATGCCTTCGGGTTATGGTGGGGATTTCTGTTTTCTTGGATTGGCGCTACGCTTGGAGCTCTTATTGTATTCTTGTTGGTACGAAGATATGGGGAAACACGATTCTTTCGCATCCTGAGAAAGAACCGCCAAGTGAAGCGATTGACGAAATGGGTAGACAAGCATGGGTTTGGCCCGTTGTTCATTCTATTATGCTTCCCATTTACGCCGTCTGCCGTGGTGAATGTGGTGGCGGGATTGTCGTCGATCAGTATCGCTCAATATATGCTCGCTGTAGTTACGGGGAAAATGGTGATGATTTTCACCATAAGCTTTATCGGATATGATATTATATCATTAGTAAGACAACCAATACGTACTGTAATCGTTGCAGCCATTATTTTTGTCCTATGGTTTGTAGGGAAACGAATTGAGATACATCTGAATAAGAAAATGGAAATAGACCAACGAATTGAACGGAAAAAGCAGGAGGAATCAAATTGAGAGAAGAGGTAAAAAGAGAAGGACTCGAATGGATTAAAGCCTTGGGGATTGGACTGATCATCTTTATTATCATTCGAACCTTTCTCTTCTCCAACTATGTAGTCGAAGGTGAATCGATGATGCCGACACTACAGGATGGAAATAAACTTGTTGTGAATAAAATCGGTTATCATATTGGAGACTTGGATCGCTTTGATGTTGTTGTCTTTCATGCGAATGAGAACGAGGATTATGTGAAACGAATCATTGGACTGCCCGGTGATAAGGTCGTTTATAAAGATGATAAGTTATATGTTAACGGAGAGTACTATCCTGAACCTTATTTAGAAAAGTTCAAGCAGGAGTTCATCGGCAACAAACTGACTGGAGACTTTACCCTTGAAGAAATCACGGATGAGCAAACGGTTCCGGAAGGCAAAGTATTCGTTCTTGGAGACAATCGTCGGGGAAGCATGGATAGTCGCTACTTCGGGTTTATAGACCGGGAACAGATTGTAGGAAAAGTGGATCTTCGTTACTGGCCTATCAACGAATGGGATATACAATTCAGGAACTAGAGTTATGGGAATGCTGTTCGTATATGAACAGCATTCTTTTTTTGCGAAAGATTCTTCAGCATGTACTAGTTATCCTCCTGTGGTCCATATAAATATGGTATAATAGTAAGAAAATTCGATCTTTTTGAGGGTGGTAGTGTGACAATAGAAATACCAATCATTGAAACCAAGTTTGTGCCGCCTGTTGTCAAGGATACATATATTAAGCGTCCAAAGAAACAGCTGAAAATATCCCGACTATTGCTTGAGATAACAGAAAGTGATCTTTTCCTTACAAAAGAAGAGGAGGAAGTACGTCTGACCGACTTCATGAGACAGGGATTAAGTAATCACAAAAGAAACGACAAGGAAATTGTCGAAGATATAGGAGAAACCGCTACTTTTGTTGAATTAAAGAACAGTGGGCATTCACCCCTCATCGATGATTTAGATCAATTGTTAAAGGCAATACAATCGTTTTTGCAAGCAAAGGAGGAATTCGCATGAGACTGGAAGGGAAAGTTGCCCTTATCACAGGTGCTGCGAACGGGATTGGATATGAGGCAGCAGAATTATTTATAAAAGAAGGATGTAATGTTGCCCTGGTGGACTTCAATCAGGAAGTCGGTGAAGTAAAAGCCAGTGGGCTCAATGAACTTGGTACAGGTAAAGCGGCCTTCTTTCAGGGAGATGTAGCAGACCTTTCTTCCGTAGATGCCTTTGTCAAGGGAGTAATTGAACAGTTCAGCAAGCTCGATATTTTAATTAACAATGCTGGAATCACAAGAGATGGCATGATTCATAAGTTATCGCCGGAAGATTTTCAAAAGGTGCTGGATGTGAATTTAACAGGTGTGTTTAATTGTACCCAAGCGGTTCTCCCTTATTTGATTGAAAATGGAAAAGGGAAAATCATAAACACATCTTCAGTAAGCGGGGTATACGGAAATGTCGGTCAAACCAACTATGCTGCAACAAAAGCAGCGGTTGTAGGGATGACGAAAACCTGGGCGAAAGAGTTGGGACGCAAAGGGATCAACGTGAACGCAGTCGCGCCCGGATTCACCGAAACGAGTATGGTGGCAGCTGTTCCTGAAAAGGTCATCGAGCAAATGAAAGCGATGATCCCCCTTGGAAGATTAGGAAAACCGGATGATATCGCGAAAGCATATTTGTATCTGGCATCGGAAGACAGTGACTATGTGAATGGAACCGTCCTCCATGTAGATGGCGGCATCATGATGTAATTTAAACAGGAAAGGGAAGTGACAAGATGAGGAATGTAGTGATCACAGCGGCTATGCGTACTCCGGTTGGGGCATTTGGAGGAACATTCAAGGATCTGCTCCCGACGGATTTGATTGTCCCCGTTATGAAAGAAGCAGCTAGAGAAAGTAGGCTGTCGGCAAGTGATATTGATGAAGTGATCCTCGGGCATTGTATTCAAAGGACCGATCAGCCAAATACAGCAAGAACAGCCGCATTACTGGCCGGGTTTGATGACACGACCACGGGCTATACGATCCAGCGCCAATGTGCCAGTGGAATGCAGGCCATCATTTCAGCAGCCATGCAAATTCAAACAGGATTATCTGATATTGTGCTGGCAGGCGGGGTGGAAGCGATGAGCTCCAGTCCATATATTTTGAAGCAGCACCGATTCGGTCAAAGACTGCAACATGGAGAAATTCGTGATTCGGTTTGGGAAGTCCTTGAAGATCCCATTCACGGCATGATGATGGGGGAAACAGCTGAGAACCTGGCGGAAATTCACTCGATTTCCCGTGAAGAGCAGGATGAGTATGCAGTATTAAGCCATGAGCGCGCAATGACGGCAATGGAAAATGGGCACTTCGATTCTCAAATCGTTCCTCTTACAGTGAAGGAACGAAAAGGAGAGAAGGTCATTGATAAAGATGAAAGCCCACGAGCTGGATTGATGGTAGAAAAACTGCAGAAATTAAAGCCGGCATTCCGGGAAGGCGGCACGGTCACTGCCGGGAATTCTTCAAGCCTGAATGATGGAGGGGCGGCACTGATTCTCATGAGTGAAGAAGAAGCTGAACGAAGAGGACTTCAGCCTTTGGGAAGGATCGTTGGATATTCCGTAGCAGGCGTCGATCCAAAAGTGATGGGGATAGGACCAGTGCCCGCTATTCACAAAGGTTTACATACAATAGAAAATTGGTCTTTGGATGATATTGATCTATTTGAAATCAACGAAGCATTCGCAGCCCAGTATTTAGCTGTTGAAAAAGAGCTGGGCCTGGATCGTGAGAAAGTGAATGTCAATGGCAGCGGAATCAGTATCGGTCACCCAGTAGGCTGCACAGGTGCACGACTTGTTGTGTCTTTACTGCATGAATTGAAGCGTCGTGAATTGAAAAAAGGAATTGCGTCATTATGTGTAGGTGGTGGCATGGGCGCTACGGTATTGGTTGAAGGGATGTAAGAAGAGGAAGTGCTGGCTCTGGATGGGCTAGTGCTTTTTTTGTGGGATTTGTAGTGGGGGAGGAAGACCCGCACCCATTACGGAAAGAATTAGCCCCCCAACGCCAATCACAACCCTATGATAATAGACTCATTTTCAAGCATTTACACAAAATTTACCCTATTTTGACAATGCGTAATGTACGCTAAATGTATAGTCATATTTAGAGGAGGAGAAGCGATTTGAAGGATGTAAATAAAAAGTTCATCAGTATTTTTTCAATTTTAATTATTTTTATGATTGCGTGTGGTCAAGTATCTCCAAGTCAAATGAGTGCAGCGGGAAATGGGACGTGGAGTTCGCCATTCACTGTTGATCAGGCATTATCCAATCAAGATGGTTCCACTCAGTCAGTGGAAGGGTATGTGGTCGGGCAGCCGACCTCTACGTCATCCGTTGTCACGGGTAACTTTCCAAACGATTACGCACTTGCCTTGGCGGATTCCCCGTCTGAATCCAATACGGATGAGATGGTTTATGTTCAAATTCCATCTTCTTACCGTTCAAACTTTGGATTGCAAAGTAACCCGGGTCTAATGGGTGAAAAAATCAAAGTGACGGGCAGTTTAACGGCCTATTTCTCTCATCCGGGAGTGAAGTCTACGTCAGCATTTGAATCAGTGGAAGATGGAGGGACTGATCCGACTGATCCTCCAACCGACCCAACCGATCCACCATCCTATGAGGAATATTACAACTCGGCTGAAGGGAAAACAGGATCATCTTTAAAAACAGCACTACATAACATCATTGATGATCATCAAACCCTTTCGTACAGCGATGTATGGGGAGCGCTTCGAAATACAGATGAAGATCCGAACAACCCGAATAATGTGATCCTCCTATACTCAGGCCGTTCCCAATCCAAAACGACAAACGGCGGTGGAGTCAACGATTGGAACCGGGAGCACGTCTGGGCGAAATCCCACGGAGACTTTGGAACAGCTCAAGGACCAGGGACGGACCTTCATCATTTGAGACCGACAGATGTAACCGTCAATTCTACAAGAAGTAATCTTGATTTTGATAATGGCGGGACTCAACATAGTGAAGCACCAGGCAACTATTATGATGGGGATTCCTGGGAGCCACGGGATGAAGTAAAAGGGGACGTCGCCCGGATGATTTTCTACATGGCAGTCCGCTATGAAGGGGACAGCGGGGAACTGGATTTAGAGATCAATAACAACGTGAACAATGGAAGTGCCCCTTATCACGGGAAAATGTCCGTTCTTCTGCAATGGAATGAACAGGACCCTGTAGATGGAAGGGAAATCCGACGCAACGATATCATTTTCGAACAATATCAAGGAAACCGCAATCCATTCATTGACCACCCCGAGTGGGCGGAAATGATCTGGTAAGCAACACGGGGCCTGGAATCTTCCAGGCTCTTTTTTTAATGTGGAAGCTAGGTTCCTTTACTGTAACTCATTTGTAACCCCGCCATCTATCATGAAAGCAACCATCCAAAGGGAGATGTACATGGAAAGAGTCAAAGATTGGTTTCAGAATCGATCAATGATCTCTCCTGATCATAAAACTTTTTCAAGTGCAATAAAGGAATCGGAGAGAAACGCCTCGAAATACATACGTCGAGGTGAAGTGAGAATGAAACGGTTATTAACAGGTACAAGAATTTATCTTTCAGGATTTCAGGATGAAGATCTTGCGGCCATACGAGAATGGAATTCAAATGAAGAGCTTCAGAGATTATTCGATGCTCTCCCCCATAAACCAAAATCAGAGGAAGAGACAAAAAAATGGATGGTGGTTTCTGAAGACAATGCTTTTCGATTTGCCATACGCCTAAAAAATGATGGGAGAATCATAGGCTTTGTCGAATTGGACGGGATCCTATGGACGCATCGTGTCGGATGGGTTTCCATTTCAATTGGAGACGAACAGGCCTGGGGCAATGGTTATGGGAAGGAAGCCATGAAGTGTTTGTTGGCATATGCCTTTCATGAGTTGAATTTATACCGCCTTCAATTGACGGTATTTTCATATAATGAGAGGGCCATTCGTTTATATGAATCACTCGGATTTACGAAAGAAGGAAGCTATCGTCAATTTTTACAGAGGGACGGAGATCGGTATGACATGAACTTATACGGGATATTAGCGGATGAATGGAGAGAAAGTGTGAAAGAAGGATGAGTCTATCCTTCTTTTTTTGGCGTAGAATGCATCTATGCCCCCATCTTCCATCTCCTCCTCTCAACATACAACAATCCTCCCATCCAGCCATGAAACAAAAAGCATCCCAGTAACAGAAACAACGATTGTACGTAAGTAAGCTGCATGATGACTAAGGGGGCTATGCTGGATCCACCTAATAAAATAAAGGAGTACAGGCTGAGTGCCTGGCTTCGGTTATCTCCAAACAAAACCCTTGAATTCCCCGTAAGAAAAATAAACTCCAGAAATCACCTGCAAGCCCCACCAAGCCTGTTGAAACAGCAGAGGCGAGCATTCCCCAAACAAGAATCTCTTTTTTTCCAAAACGATCTGCGCTATTGGCAAAGGTTAGAAGTCCACATGCGTAGAAAAAGATAAATGAGCTTCCTGCAATAACGACTTCACTTTGTGCTATAGAGAGGGAGGAAGCGATATTCCCGTAAATGGAAATGAACGTGTAAATATTACAGGCTACCATAATCGCCATCACAACAAGAACAGAAGCGATTCTGTTAAAATATTGATTCATCAGCCATCACCTGCATCTTTTTACTGTATGCAGGTGTTCCAAATATTTTCAATAAAGATTGAGACGGGAAAGATTTGTTCCTGTGTACTATAATGAACCTATACAAAAATTCAACCTGCCTCATGGTTACAATAGATTAGTATAAGAAAGGGAGTGAGAGGATGGCTGTACGTTTTATTCTCGGGCGCTCTGGTACGGGGAAAACCCATCGCATATTAGATGAGATGAAGCAGAGCTTGTTGGAAGAGCCGAATGGGGATCCCATCATCTATATCGTACCGGATCAGATGTCATTTATATCGGAATACGATCTTGTCAACACACCCGGATTAAATGGGATGATTCGTGGACAAGTGTTCAGTTTCACCCGGCTCGCGTGGAAGATTCTGCAGGAAACGGGCGGAATGAGCCGCTACCATCTATCAGATGTCGGCTTAAATATGATGATTAGGAAGATTATCGACGAAAATAAAGATCGTCTCCATATTTTCTCGAAGGCCGCGGATAAGCCGGGTTTCATTCATCATGTAGAATCCATGTTGACGGAATTCAAGCGCTATTGTATATCGCCTCAGGATCTCGGGCAACTTGATGGGGAAGATGAGCTGGGTTCGAAGGTGTTGAAGGATAAGCTTCATGATCTTGAATTGATTTATGAGAAATTCGAGGAAAAGCTCCTCGGCAAATACATTGATTCAGAAGACTACTTTCAGCTGTTGGCTGATAATGTGAAAAACTCTGAGCTTCTTAGAGATGCAGAGATTTACATAGACGGCTTTCATAGCTTCACGCCCCAGGAATATCAGATAATCGATCAGCTCATTCAGTATAGTAAGACAGTGACGGTTGCACTGACAACCGATCCGGAGCAGCAAATGGGCGCGATGAACGAGTTGAGCTTATATCGGATGACGAACGAAACGTACCATACTCTTCAGGATATAAGCAATGGTGCGGGGAAGTCCATAGAAGAAGTGGTGTTAGTGAAGCGGATTCGCTATCATAATGACTCGATGCTGCATCTCGAACGCCATTTTGAGGACCGGCCAACTGTTCCATGCGAAGAAGCAAAAGGTTCCATTGAGTTTCTGGAAGCCTCTAATCGCCGGGCAGAGGTCGAAGGGATAGCAAGGGAAATACGGAAGCTTGCCCGGGAAAAGGGATATCGGTACAAGGATATAGCGGTGCTGGTTCGAAACAGCCAGGACTACCGTGATAAGGTCGAAACGATTTTTCAAGATTATAGTATTCCATTTTTCCTTGATCAGAAGCGGACAATGTTAAATCACCCTCTGATTGAGTTGATCCGTTCGACTCTGGAAATCATGAACACGAACTGGAGATATGAGCCTGTATTCCGGGCGGTAAAAACAGACCTGTTGTTTCCTTATCAAAAAAATCCAACCGATTTACGGGAAAAAATGGACCGATTGGAGAACTATGTGCTGGCTTACGGGATCAAAGGCGATCGCTGGACGAAGAAAGATCGCTGGAAATACCGTCGCTTCCGTGGTCTTGAGCATGTGGACGCACCACAAACCGACCGTGAAAAGGAACTCGAGCATGAAATCAATGAGCTTCGTTTATTTATTTCTGCGCCGATCATACGTCTTGGAAAACGATTGAAAAAGCAATCCACGGGACGGGAATTCTGTGAAACTCTTTATCTGTATCTGGAAGAGTTGGATATTCCGGCTAAGCTTGAACGTATGCGTATTGAAGCTGAAGAAAAAGGCGATTTGATTGCGGCAAGAGAGCACGATCAAGCGTGGTCAGCTGTAATGGACTTACTTGATCAATATGTAGAAATGCTCGGTGATGAGGAAACGACGATGAAGAAATTCTCATCGATCCTCGATGCGGGTATGGAAACGATGCAATTCTCGTTAGTTCCCCCTGCCATTGATCAAGTCATAATAGCTGATCTGGAGAAATCAAGGCTTGGTGCCATTAAAGCAGCATTTATCATTGGAGTGAATGATGGGGTTCTTCCGGCAAAAATGAATGAAGACGGAGTCCTGTCAGATGAAGACCGTGAATCGTTGATCAACAGGGGCTTCAAGATAGCTCCCAGTAACAGGACGAAGCTGTTGGACGAGGAGTTTGTGGCGTATAAAGCCTTTACGACCCCGAGTGAACGCTTATTCATCAGCTATCCGATTGCCAATGAAGAAGGAAAAGCGTTATTGCCATCCTCTTTCATAAAAAGGCTGAATGAAATGTTCCCGGATGCATTTACGAAGCTTCTTATTAATGAACCATCCGAGCTTTCTGAAGAAGAACAGCTGCACTATGTTTGTCATCCCAATGTGACAATTTCTCATTTAACGTCCCAATTACAGTTAAAGAAGCACGAATATCCGATCTATGACTTCTGGTGGGATGTGTATAACTTCTATGCAACGTCAAACGATTGGAAATGGCATGCACAGCATATTCTATCCAGTCTATTCTACCAGAATCGGGCGAATCAGCTTTCTGAGGATACGAGCAGGGATCTGTATGGTGACCATATTTTAGCGAGCGTATCCCGAATGGAGCTGTTCCATAGTTGTCCGTTTTCTCATTTTGCCAGTCATGGGTTGAAGCTTAGAGAGCGGGATTTCTTTAAACTGGAGGCACCGGATATTGGGGAAATGTTCCATTCCGCTCTTAAATGGATATCAGAAGAAGTAGATCGTCATGGTCTGACCTGGGCATCCTTATCAAAAGCTCAGTGTCTCAAGCTTGCTAAAGAAGCCGTCTTGATGCTCGCACCGAAACTTCAGCACCAGATTCTATTAAGCTCAAACCGCCATTATTATATCGCTCAGAAGCTTGAGCAAATCATAAGCCGTGCGAGCCTGATTCTCAGTGAGCATGCGAAGGCGAGTGGATTTGTGCCTGTAGGGGTGGAGCTTGGATTTGGACCGCATGCGACCCTGCCTCCGTTCCAGTTCCAACTGAGAAATGGAACGAAAATGGAATTACAGGGAAGGATCGACCGGGTAGACAAAGCAGAAGATGCAAGCGGAGTATACCTAAGGATTGTCGATTACAAATCGAGTGCAAGAGATTTGGATATGACGGAAGTGTACTACGGATTGGCACTTCAGATGCTGACGTATTTAGATATTGTGTTAACGAACTCTAAGCAATTTGTCGGGAAAGAAGCAAAGCCTGCGGGCGTACTCTATTTCCACGTTCATAATCCTATGATCAATAGTAAGAAAATCTTGACAATGGATCAGATTGAAAAGGAAATCTTTAAGAGTTTTAAGATGAAGGGACTCGTTCTGGGAGACTCTGACATCGTTCGGTTAATGGATCAAACGTTAGATACGGGGAACTCAGATATCATCTCGGCAGGGGTCAAGAAGGATGGATCATTATCCTCCCGGTCAAAAGCTGCTTCAACAGAAGACTTTCACTATATGCGTCAGCATGTGAGAAAACTATATGAAGCTTCAGGGAACCGGATTGTTTCAGGTGAGACCAATATTACTCCTTACAAGCTAAAGGACCGTACACCATGTCAGTTCTGTTCGTTCCGTTCCGTTTGTCAATTCGACCAATCACTTGAAGAAAACGAGTACAGAGTGCTCCCGACGGCAAAACCAGAAGATCTATTAAGGACATTGAGAGAGGAGGTTGAGTCCAATGAGTAAAGGTACGATTCCGGCAAAGCCTGATTATGTTACATGGACAGATGATCAGTGGAAGGCGATTTGGGCGAAAGGTCAGGACATTCTCGTAGCAGCTGCTGCAGGATCAGGGAAGACTGCAGTTCTTGTAGAGAGGATCATTCAGAAAATCCTTTCTGAAGAAGACAGAATAGATGTGGATGAACTATTGGTAGTAACCTTTACCAATGCATCTGCCGCTGAGATGAGACATCGGATCGGGCAGGCATTGGAAAAGGCGATTGATGAGGATCCCCATTCCCATCATTTAAGAAAACAGCTGAGCTTACTGAACCGGGCTTCCATTTCGACTCTTCACTCTTTTTGCCTTGAAGTGATTCGTAAATATTATTATCTCATCGACATTGACCCGGGTTTTCGGATTGCCGATGAAACAGAAGGGGATCTGCTGCGTGATGAAGTGCTTGATGAGCTGTTTGAAGAGGAATACGGAAAAGAAGGCAATCATGATTTCTATACACTGGTAGATACATTTACCAATGATAGAAGTGACGGTGCCCTTCAGGATATGATCCGTAAGCTGTATGACTTTTCACGCTCTCACCCGAACCCGGACGAATGGCTGAGAGGGCTGGAAGAGATGTATGACATCCAAGAAGGTGTAGAGATCGATCACCTTTCTTTCATTCAGCCGCTCCATACAGATATTCGCTTACAGCTTCATGGGGCGAAAAACTTGTTTCAGCGTGCATTGGATCTGACACGGGTTCCTGGGGGACCGGGTCCAAGAGCTGAAAACTTTCTAAACGATATAGAGATTGTCGAGAGCCTTGAAGAAAGCCGGCACATTTCATGGAATGCTTTATATGAAACGATTCAAACCTTACCCTTTACAAAGTTAAAAGCTTGTCGAGGGGATGACTATAACAAGGATATCGTTGATGAAGCGAAAAAGCTTCGGGATCAAGGGAAGAAAACGATAGAAAAACTGCAGGAAGATTTTTTCTCAAGAAGACCGGAGTCATTCCTTGAGGATATGAAGAAAATGAGAGACGTGATTCATACCCTGTCGGAAGTGGTGGTGGAATTCGGCAAACGTTTCCGACAAGTGAAAGAGGAAAAGGGACTTGTTGACTTTGCCGATTTAGAGCATTTTTGTCTCGATATTTTAAGAGACCCTTCATCAGATGCTTTACTTCCTTCAGAAGCTGCAAAGCAATATAAAAAGAAATTCAAAGAAGTACTGGTCGACGAGTATCAGGATACGAATATGGTTCAGGAATCGATTCTTCTTCTCATTACTGAAGAACGAGAAGAAGTAGGGAACCGTTTTATGGTAGGAGATGTAAAGCAATCCATCTATCGATTCCGATTGGCAGAGCCGAATTTGTTTTTAGGAAAGTATACCCGCTTTCTTCCTGTAAGCGGAGAAGCGGGATTGAAGATCGATCTATCTCAAAACTTCAGAAGCCGGAAAGAGGTATTAGAGGGAACCAACTTTTTATTTAAGCAAATCATGGGGTCTTCGGTTGGTGAGATGGAATATAACCGGGAAGCAGAGCTGGTGAAGGGTGCTCCCTACCCGGAAGAGAAAGAGTATCCGATCGAAGTAGCGATCATTAATCAGGAATCAGAGGAAACTTCATCGGGTGGTGATGAAGATGAGTTGTCCATTTTTGATGAGGGTGATATTGAGAAATCCGTACTTGAAGCCCGCTACATGGCAAATAAAGTGAAGGCCATGATTGAAGAGCGTACACCGATCTATGATGCCAAAACGAAGACAGAGCGTCCCGTTCAATACAAAGATATTGTGATTTTGCTTCGTTCTATGCCTTGGGCGGCAGAAATTATGGAAGAATTCAAACGGCAAGGAATTCCGATTTATGCAAATCTGTCTACTGGTTATTTTGAAGCAACCGAGATCGCGATTATGCTTTCACTGCTGAAAGTGATTGACAATCCGTATCAGGATATCCCCCTGGCATCGGTTCTTCGTTCACCGATTGTTGGGCTGGACGAGCAGGGTCTTGCAAGCATTCGGATTCATTCGAGAGCGGGAACGTATTACGAAGCCTTGAAGAAATTTGCAAGTGAAAAACCAAGTAACGCACGTGAAGAAGAAACATTTGAAAAGGTCAAAGTGTTTCTGTATCACATGCAAAACTGGCGAACAAAGGCTAGACAAGGATCGGTTACGGAGCTAATTTGGCAATTGTATCGGGACACTAGATTCTATGATTATGTCGGAGGAATGGCCGGCGGGAAACAGCGTCAGGCAAACCTTCGGGCACTATACGACCGTGCCCGCCAATACGAATCAACGTCCTTTAGAGGTTTATTCCGCTTCCTGCGATTCATTGATCGGATGAGGGAAAGAGGCGATGACCTCGGGGTAGCGAGAGCTCTCAGCGAGCAGGAGGATGTAGTCCGCTTAATGACAATTCACTCCAGTAAAGGGCTTGAGTTCCCGGTTGTCTTTGTCGCTGGCACATCGAAGCAATTCAATCTCATGGATTTGAACGCTTCCTATTTATTAGATAAAGATTTGGGTTTTGCTACAAAGTATACAGACCCAGGGAAGCGAATCAGTTATCCATCTCTTCCCCAACTGGCATTTAAGCGGAAGAAGCGCATGGAGTCCATCTCAGAGGAAATGCGGGTACTCTATGTGGCGTTAACCCGTGCAAAAGAGAAGCTATTCTTAGTGGGAACTGTGAAAAGCTTAGAGAAGTCACTTAAGAAATGGCGGGGAGCTTTAGGTCAGACAGAATGGTTGTTATCTGACTATGAGCGGGCCGGGGCAAGTTCATATCTTGATTGGATAGGTCCGTCCCTCATGCGACACCCCCGTTGTGGAGAGCTTGGTGAAGATGCGGTTTTAGAAGGAAGTGGGATCAATGAAGAGATTCTAAAGCATCCTTCTTGCTTTCAGATCACGATGATTCAAAAGTCTGAGCTGGGTGCAGTAGACGCTGAGTCAATGAGTGATGATGACAATTGGAAAGAGCAAGTGAAGAGCGGAGGGGGAGTGGAAATAGAGTCCATTCATAAAGAAGAGGTATTGCACCGATTGTCGTGGAAGTATCCACATCTGAGTGCTACAAACCTTCGCTCGAAGCAATCGGTTTCTGAGCTGAAGCGAATGGTGGAAATAAGGGATGAAGCATCCAGTATCGATATTTTGCGGCGCCATCAAAAGCCTGTGTACAATCGCCCACAATTCATGCAGTCAAAAGAGCTGTCTCCTGCTGAAAGAGGAACAGCCATGCACACAGTCATGCAGCATATTTCTTTTGCGGATGGTGTACCTGCAGAAGAAGATGTAAAAGAGTTGTTATCGACGTTAGTGTATAAAGAAATCCTGACGGAAGAACAGGAAAGAGCAATATCGTTAGACAACATCGTTGGATTCTTCCAAAGCGACCTTGGGAAGCGTTTGGTTCAGGCAGCGAATATCCAACGGGAAATTCCATTCAGCATGAGTGTCCCTCTGAGTGAAATATCGGAAACAGGAGAGGGTGCCCCAGAAGAAACGATCCTCGTTCAAGGGGTCATTGACTGTGTATTCCGGGATGAATTGGGAATTGTGCTATTGGATTACAAAACGGATGGCATCCACGATCGATATAAGGATGGTTTTATAGAAGCAAGACCGATACTTGAAGAGCGTTATAGAGTGCAAATTGAATTATATACACGTGCACTGGAATCGATTTGGAAAGAAACGGTGTCTGAAAAGTATCTTTACTTTTTTGATGGAGGGCATGTGTTAGAACTATAAAGAATAACCACTTTGAAGCACTTGTCTTCAAAGTGGTTTTTAAAGTGATAATAATAGGGAATATCTATACTAAACACATTCAGGAAGGGCTTAAGATGAGTAAAAAAACGAGGTACCTGTGAATTATGCTCCCGGCAAAATGTAGAAACTACGATTCATCACCTGACACCTAAAGAGGTTGGGGGAACCTTCCTTCCTACAGCACAACTTTGTATTCCGTGTCATAAGCAAATCCATTCACTCTATACAAATGACGAATTGGAAGTAAGATTGAACACCATCGAAAACTTGAGGGGGGATGAAAAGATTCATAAGTTAATGAAGTGGATCCGAAAGCAGCCCTCCACTAAATTGGTGAAGACAAAGAAAAGTATCAAACGTCGAAAGAAACGATAAGGAAATCAAAAAACAAAAAGCCGCATAAGGGCTTTTTGTTTTTTAGTTATTTCCGGTGATTGGTTGATCCACGACATTGCAATCAAACGTGGTACTTACGCTGAAGACATTATAGCTTAACTGAAATGGACCAGTATTAAAACCGCCGGCGCCACCGAATGTCTTGGTTGCTGACTTAGGTGAAATAACGGCCGTATCTCCAAACTGAACATTTCCTCCACCAACGTTAAGAATAGCGACAGGACCTACTAAAGCGGGCATAATCAACATCCTCTTTTTATTTGTCTATATGGTTAGCCTATGTGAACTTACAGGGAAGGTTCTTCGGTCAGCCTTGAACAGAAAAAAACACCGCGCATCAATCTAGTTCATCGATCGTTTCAAATGTTTGAGGAGTGTCATCTTCACTATTTTCCAACTGCCGGATATTTTTCACCCTTGCTTCCATATACGCATTGCAAGTATTCCCTAAATGAATAATGGAAGAAGAGGAGGTAGCTCGGATGTTCATGTTGTCGACCTTGATGGGACAAAGGTTTAGGCGGCTTACCCGAATGTCAGGATTGATTGCAGGCAGGTCGATCGGATTTTGGAATACATCTGAATCGAAGCTTCCCTCACTCGTCAGGAAAAATTCTTTTTCACGTTGTACTGCAAAAGCCTTTGAGCGAGCGCAAATATTTTGGGAATCACCAATTTGATAAACCGAACTAAAGGCCAGAGTGATACCATCAAGCTTGTTTACGATGGAATATCGTTTCATCATGATTTATCCTTCAGGGGACAGAGGGACAAATGGGCCGATGATCAGGGACTCAGGGGGGGTGTCGAAGGCAGATGCCAATTGAATGATATCAGCATCTCCAACAAGCACGAGGGAAGAACTCGCCACCCCTGCAATATCAATATTTCCAACTGAAAGTTCACGATTGATGACCTGGAGGTTCATTGTTCTTCATTCCTTCCATATTATTTGGGATTTGTGACATAAAGGAGAAGAGGGCCGTTTCGATATCCTTTTTGATTTTGCTGATGATTTTCCGTTCCCATTCTCCTTCTTGGTCTTTTGACTCAATATAGGGGATGTTCTGTAAATAGAAATCGATTCTTTGTGGCATCTGGTTCAATAAATCCTGCTGGATCATTTCGTAGTAAGACGGATCCAGTGACCGCTTAAATTGCATTTCATTATCCTGAATAAGGCTTGGTAATTCTGAATCGATATACGCTTTAATTTCTGCGGTAATCCTTTCTTTATAGGGCTTGATGTCCTTTATTGAATTGACATCCACATTTTGCTCGACGGCCAGATCCTCTATGGTTTCTTTTAAGTTATTTGGATTTAATCCAATATTCAAGGTGCCATCAAGAGATTCTACTTTGAGTTGATCAAATTTATATTCGATTCTTTCAACGTTGATTTTCGGAGCATCTCTTAGTGTTATTACCTCTTGTGACAGCTCATTCACTTTTTTTTCCAACGCGACAATTTTCGTGTTCAACATCTCGATATACTGATAAAGTTGTTGTGGGGTCATATAGTAATTGTTCATACTGCCACCTCTTTCTTTTGTCGCGATTTAGGTTAACTTGGCGTTTGCAGGGGAACGAGGGGGGTTACAGAGGGAGGTGGTTCTCCATTACCGTTTTTCTCCGCTTCTGGAGCAGGCTCCGTGAAGCCCCCTGTATTATAAAGAAAGTTATTTGTAGTGATTTGACCGCATGTTCCAATCTGAAGGATGGAAGAATTGGACATCCCCCCGATTTTAATAAATTGAATCTGTATGGATTGTTGAACATAATAATTCGTCATTCGGCATCACACTCATAGGTTAAAGTTTATTCCTTGATCCATTCCATCATCGTCCACGGTATAGGTCAAGGAGCTTTCATTGTAGACTGAAATCCCCTTTCCTGTTATGAACGAACCTGCCCCTGCGAAGGTCTTGGCTGTGGAAATTGGACTAATGTTAAATACATCTCCAATATGGAAGACGGCACTTGAACCGACGCTTACGACTTGAGCAATTCCTACGATTGCGGGCATATCAACTCACACCTTTAAGACAAAGTTAATTATTGTTATTCTATGTGATAGGAACGAATAGGTGATAATCGCCTAATTTCATATTTAGAGTTAAAATGGAAAAGAGAATTTTTTTTTCGGAGGAATAGCACATGAACACATTATCGCCAATTGATCATTCAGAACGTATTGTAAGTCTTGATGTGATCCGGGGTTTTTCATTGCTTGGGATCTTTATCATTAACATGATTTCCTTTCATTCACCATTTCTGTATCTTGATCCGTATTCCTGGTGGAAAACGCCTGAAGATGTCGCCTTGTATCCATGGATTGATGTATTGGTCCAAGCAAGCTTCTATCCTCTGTTCGCCATGATGTTTGGGTATGGGTTAGGCATTCAGCAGCAAAGGGCAACTGCTAAAGGAACGTCTTTCTATCTATTTGGAATCAGAAGGCTTCTTATCTTATTAGTGATTGGCTGCATTCATGCTTTTCTTATTTGGTCAGGAGATATCTTAATTAATTATGCCGTATTTGGGCTGCTGCTGCTCGTATTTATGAGGCTGTCTGGAAAGGGATTATTGTGGTTAGGGGGATTATTATTTCTGCTGCCTCAATTATTTTTCAGTATTCTGCTCGTATTAATGACTTTCGCAGATCCGACTGGTGTAACCCAGTTCACTGATATCCAGTCGCTGCAGAATTCAGTTGCCGCTTATGCATCCGGAAGCTTCAGCAGTATTATGGAGCAGCGTTTTCAGGACTGGTATGCGGTGAATTCACCAGGTAACCTCATATTCTTATTACTTTCTATCTTACCAATGATGATGATCGGGGCAGGGGCTAGTAAACTGCAACTCTTGGAAAAGGTAAGAGATTATAAGAAGACATGGATTGTAATAGGTAGCTGTACTTTGGCGATTGGGATTTTCATTAAATCAATGCCATTATTCATCCAGTCCAATTTTGCATATGCATATATTCAAGACTTTTTGGGAGGTCCGTTCTTATCAGTATCTTATGCAATAATCCTTTCATTATTATTGTTGAATGAAAAAATCATGAAAGGGAGCAAGCCTTTAGCCTCAGTAGGGAAAATGTCCTTGACGAACTACCTCATGCAATCGATCATCGGCACCCTGATATTCTATTCTTATGGATTTGGACTCTACGGAGAAGTGACGTTAACGACGGGGACTTTGCTGGCGGTTGGGATTTATGTCATTCAAGTCATCTTATCAGAGATTTGGTTATCCAAGTTTAAATACGGTCCTGTTGAGAAGTTGTGGCGTGTATTAAGCTATGGAAGAAGCACTGTGGTTAAACAAAGAGAGTTATAGTTTCTCAATCAAATGAAGGAGATGAGTAAGGAATGAAATTTGTTAGCTTTCAGATTGGGGATAGACAGACGTATGGTGTGGAACGAGATGGAAGAATCATAGAATTGGCCTGCTTTGACGGTTTATCTAAGGATTTACTTGACGGGGTAGAAGAAGGGGAAGGCTTTCTTCATAAGGTGAAAAATGTTCTCCAGGACGATTCGATAGTACCCCGCTCTTATTCACATGATGAGATAAAGTGGCTGTCACCTCTTCCACGAGTGAAGAGGAATATTATGTGTGTGGGAAAAAATTATCGTGATCATGCCATTGAAATGGGCAGCGAACAGGATATCCCTAAAGACATCATGATCTTCACTAAAGCCACCAATACAGTAGTCGGTCATGGAGAAATGGTGTTGCATCATGGTGAAATGACGGAGCAGCTTGATTATGAAGGGGAGCTTGCTGTCGTGATTGGCAAGAAAGGGAAAGGGGTTTCCCTGGAAGACGCCTTGGAGTACGTATTTGGATACACGATACTCAATGATATAACCGCCAGGGACCTGCAGAAAAAGCATGGCCAATTTTTTATCGGTAAAAGCCTGGATACTACATGTCCGATCGGTCCGTATCTTGTCACGAAGGATGAAATCGTCGACCCGCAGAATCTGGAAATCACGACGAGGGTAAATGACGAAATACGTCAGTCTTCGAACACAAGTGAAATGATATTCAACATTCCCACCATCATTTCGACATTATCAAAGGGGATGACACTTGAGCCTGGTGATATCATTGCTACCGGGACACCGGCTGGAGTTGGAAAAGGCTTCAAGCCTCCGCTTTTCCTGAAGAAGGGTGACAGAGTGGAAATCGAAATTGAATCTCTGGGAATTTTGACAAATCAGTTACAGGCCTAGTTAAAATTTCTGTTGGAGTAAAGACTATGGTAATATTATGAACGTAAACTATCTACATAGGAGGTTCATAATGTTTGATAATACACATGCCCATATTACAACTTGGGTCATTGCGATTATTCTTTTCTTTGTAGCGGTTGGCTTACATAATGCAGGAAAGAAAAAAGGCATGAAAGTTGTACATATGATCTTGAGGTTATTCTACTTGCTCATTATTTTAACGGGTGCCCTATTATTCTGGAAGCATCAAGGAATTAATCCTGCCCTATATGGCATTAAAGGATTGGTTGGGATCTGGGTCATCGGGATGTTCGAGATGGTCTTGGTTCGTACGAATAAAGGCAAGAGTACGAGGGTGTTCTGGATTCAATTGATCATCGCTTTAATCATTGTTCTTTACCTGGGATTACGTTTGCCTCTTGGCTTAAATTTCCTTGGATAGAGAAGTAATAGAAAAAAAGCAAATGTATGCCGGATAGCGGCAGGCATTTGCTTTTTTCTATTTGGGCTTATGAATGGATTAAATATTAAAACTTTCAATCACAATTCGTTTCCCCGTACTTAATGTGAATTCAAAGCGGTCACGCTTCTTTTTGTAATAGGTGAAGTGATGCTGGACAGCACATACTTCTACACCGTTATCGAAGGTGATGAAGTTAACTCCTTCTTTGATCTTTTGATTTCCAAGGAAAACCAGGTGGTTATGGCAAAAGATACTATCATAAATAGAATAACCCAGATTGTTTAAGGCAGTTGTAAACTGATGAAAAGCATCATCAGAAATTTCTTCCAATAAATTCTCCAACGAATACAATATATTCTTCTTTATTTGAATTCGATCGCCATTCTCGATTCTTAATCGTTCATACGGAGTGACAATAATTCCATCTTCCAACAGAACACCAGAAAGCCAGTCTCCATCTCTATATACTTTCAATTCATGATTGAGGTAAAATTCGAGCTCAGACTCTTCCTCGGCGTCAATTTCGAAAAAGTACCACGTATCATCTTCGTAAAGGGCAGTGCCTTCGGAATAGGACCTTTTTTGGGATTTTATAATGTTTGATCGAAAAGTGTTGCTCAAGTGAATATCCCTCCTTAACTACATTTCTTGTCATAATTATCATATTTCATTCATGTGAAAATTGATTGAGACAATTAACCATTTCTTACCTTGAGCATAGAATAATTTATGTGTCCGTGAGCCCAGTTTGTTTGATTAGAAAGTGAGGATGATCACCATGTGCGGAATTGCAGGTTGGATTCATTATAAACGAGATTTGTCTGATCAAAAAGAAGTAGTGGAAAAAATGGCAGAAACCCTTTCTAAGAGAGGGCCAGATGAAACGAATGTATGGATTGAACAACATGTTGCGTTTGGTCATAAACGATTGATTGTCGTAGATCCTGCAGGTGGAAGGCAGCCCATGAGCATTCAGCATAAGAACCACCATTTTACCATTTGCTACAATGGAGAACTTTACAATACAGAAGATTTGAGAAAAGTACTTATATCTAAGGGGTATACCTTCAAAGGACATTCTGATACGGAGGTCTTGTTAACGTCTTATATAGAGTGGCGTGAGGATTGTGTCCATCACCTAAATGGGATTTTTGCCTTTGCTGTGTGGGACAGTGAGAAGGAGCATGTATTTATAGGCAGGGACCGAATGGGCGTAAAGCCTTTATTTTATTTTGAAAAGGAAGAAGGCATCCTCTTTGGTTCCGAACTCAAAGCGTTACTGGCCCATCCTGATGTTTTGCCCCAGGTGGATCATCAGGGATTAGCGGAAGTATTGGGACTGGGGCCATCCCGTACGCCTGGTAATGGAGTGTTTAAAGGAGTGAAAGAGCTTCGTCCTGCTCATGCTATGCTTTTTTCAAAAGACGGCTTGAAAATATGGAGATACTGGAATGTGAAGAGTGAGGAGCATACAGACTCATTTATTGAAACAGTGTCAAAGGTGAGGTTCCTGTTGACTGATGCCATCGAGAGACAGCTCGTTTCCGATGTGCCGCTTTGTACGTTCTTATCAGGCGGACTCGATTCAAGTGCGATTACAGCGGTGGCAGCGAACAGCTATAAAAAAGAAGGAAAAGGGAAACTTCATACCTATTCCATTGATTATGAAGAAAACGAACAATACTTTAAAGCGGACGACTTTCAGCCTAATTCTGATGCACCATGGATAGAAAAAATGACTTCTGAATTCGATACTGAGCACCATCGCTGTGTCATCAGCCAACAGAAATTGAAAGATTATCTTACTGAAGCGGTTCATGTAAGAGACTTACCGGGGATGGCAGACGTTGATTCATCATTATTATGGTTCTGTCGGGAAATTAAACAGGACTTCACGGTTGGATTGTCAGGGGAGTGTGCGGATGAAATATTCGGTGGTTACCCTTGGTTTCACCGTCCTGAAGATTTCGACCGCAGAGGATTTCCATGGATGCGCTCCACGGCTGAGCGTCAAGGTCTTCTAAAAGAAGAATGGAGCAAGAAATTAAATCTGGAAGAATATGTACTGGAGCAATATGATCGCACTATGGCAGAAACCCCATTATTAGAAGGGGAAAGTGAAGTTGAAACAAAAAGAAGACAATTATTCTACCTGAATTTACTTTGGTTCATGACGACATTGTTAGATCGTAAAGATCGGATGAGTATGGGTGCAAGTTTAGAGGTCCGTGTTCCATTTGCTGATCATAGACTCGTAGAATACGTCTGGAATATTCCATGGGAGATGAAAATGCACGAAGGAAGAGAAAAAGGAATTCTACGAAAGGCTCTTGAAGGAGTATTGCCTCACGAAGTCCTTTATCGTAAGAAAAGTCCGTACCCAAAGACCCATCACCCTGAGTACACGAAGCTGGTCAGTGACTGGTTGAATGAAATACTCGAAGACAAATCAAGTGTTCTCTATGAATTATTCGATGAAGAAAAACTGAAAGCAATCGTTGCAACAGGCGGATCTGCCTTCCAGGTGCCATGGTACGGCCAACTCATGACCGGTCCCCAGCTACTTGCCCACCTGGCACAGATTCATGTTTGGTTTAAGGATTATAATGTAGAGATTGTGGAATAGTAGTCGTACGAAAAAGGTGAGCTTCTTATATGAAAGAAGCTCACCTTTTTTTGTCCAAGATGAAAAAGAAAAAATCATTTCGACGAATTCGTAAATAAGCTCGTATGGAAGCTTTTATTGGAAGCCTTCCATATGAGCTTATTTTTGTTAGAGGCAAAAGAAGAGAGCCGCTTCTGCAGCAGCTCCCGATCTGATTATATTGTGTTTCGCTGATTAATGGTTTCACTCACTTTACCTGTTCCAATCGAATTTAATCGATCAACTAAATCAGATCCAAAAGGAGAAGAGGAAGAAACGTTTGATTCTAATACAGTATCCTTTAATTCATAAGCGTTCGACCCATGCTCTGTAAAGTCCAGTCCTGAAAGTTCTTCCTCACGTGAAACGCGAATACTTGATACTCTCGTTACGATGAACAGGAACCCTCCGACAGTGACGGAGGTCCAGGCAATAACTGCTAACACACCGAGGGCTTGAGTGGCTACTAAAGAAACACCACCGCCATATAATAAGCCGTTTGAAACATCAAACAACCCGACTGCTACTGTACCCCATATCCCGCAAATTCCATGTACGGCAATGGCCCCTACAGGATCATCGACTTTAAGTTTAGAATCGATTACGGTTACGGCTTCAACAAGGATCACTCCTGCAACAAGCCCGATAATGAGAGAACCGGCGAGTGATACATTGGCACAGCCGGCGGTGATACCGACAAGTCCTCCCAGAGCTCCATTTAAAGTGAGGGAGGGGTCAATTCGTTTAAATCTCACTAACGTGTAGAAAGCGGATGAAAGAATGGCGGCAGATGCTGAGAATAAAGTTGTTGTAATGACGTGGGGGACAAGTGTCGGATCAGCGGCCAAGCTGCTGCCTCCATTAAATCCAAACCAGCCGAACCAAAGGATGAATACCCCAAGGGCACCGATCGGGATATTATGACCAGGAATGACATTCACTTTCCCTTTATTGTATTTGCCGATACGTGCTCCAAGGAAAAGTACCGTAATGAAGGCTCCGACAGCACCTGTTAAATGAACGACTGTAGATCCGGCGAAATCAACGAATCCCAGCTCTGAAAGCCATCCACCTCCCCATATCCAATGTCCGACAATTGGATAAATGATTCCAGTCATGGCAATGGTTAACAGAATATAACTATTAAGTTTCATTCGTTCAGCTACAGCACCTGAAATGATAGTTGCACATGTAGCGGCAAATACGGATTGGAATAAGAAGAAACCGATGTCTTCACGTCCTAAAAGGAAAAAACTGTCAATTCCAATGATGCCTCCGGATGTTCCTCCAAACATAAACCCAAATCCTACAATGAAAAACAAAACAGAGGCAATGGCAACAGTTAAGAAGTTTTTCATCAGGATATTAAGAGAGTTCTTGGCACGGGTGAATCCGGTCTCAACCATGGCGAATCCAGCGTGCATGAAGAACACAAGGACTGCAGCAATCATGACCCATAGGGAGTCAACGGACGCTTGAACAGATTCTGCGGTAGGGGCCGCAGCGAAAGCAGTAGTACTCACAAACAGTGACAGAAGCAACAGAGCAGAAATTTTTTTAATCAATGGTATCCCTCCAATATTGGTTTGGCCAGCGGCTTAGTGATTGAGTTAAGAATGAAGTGATCTATAAAACGGCTTTTTTTCCTCGTTCACCTGTACGGATGCGAATGACATCCTCGACCGGATAGATGAAAATCTTTCCGTCTCCTATGGTGTCGGTACTGCAATGTTCAACAATGAGATCAATGATGTCTTCAACTTGACCATCGTCGACAATCATTTCCACCTTTACACGGGGGACTAACTGCAGTTCGAATTTATTCCCTCTGAAAATCCCTTGCTTTCCTTTCTGTTTTCCACAGCCAGCTGCTTCTGATACGGTTAGCCCGCTGAATCCACGAAGGCATAACGCTTCTCGCAGGGACAAGAATGCTTCTGCACGAATAATCGCTTCTACTTTTTTCATTGTATTTTCCTCCTTTTGTTTTTTGTTCTTTCATTCTTAGAAAAATGATTCATGGATGTTAGGTTTTATGACATGAATAAGTTATATTATTTATCATATTCAGAAAATAACAAAAGTTCAAGTGTTAATTTGTAATGTAAGCGTTTTTATGTAAAAAAACATAACATAAGTTGGTGGATGCGTTTTCATTTAGTGTGAAAAAAGAGTCAGCTCGGTTGGAGAGCTGACTCTTTTTGAAAGGAGAGAGGGGAGCGGCGGTTATATGAACTTGCGTCAAGGTTCGCAACCTCCTAAAGGAAGCCCCGTCCCTCTATATTGTACCTTTATTACTTTGGACAAATCGTTTCTGGATCCATACTTTGGATCGCCAGCGTTTGAGCATGATGATGCCTCGGAGCCATTCATCGGCAATAAAGGAGATCCAGATCCCGATAAGTCCGAGCCCGAACCAGATTCCGAGTATATAGGAAAGCGTAACGCTCACTCCCCACATGGATAAGATCCCCATATATACTGGGAAGCGCACGTCGCCTGTTGCCCTTAGTGCGTTTATGACGACAAGGTTGAAGCTTCTGCCTGGTTCTAGAATGATGGTCAGGTAGATTAATGTTTTACCAAGAGAAATGATTTCTTCGTTATTTGTAAATATTCGCAGCAGCGGCTCGGCTGCGATAGAGAAAATTCCGGCCATAATAAGAGAGATGAAGATAGCGATCTTTAAACTTTTCAAACACCGTTCATAGGCACTGTCAAATTGTTTCGCTCCGATCATATGACCAATGATAATTTGAGTTCCCTGACTGATCGCTACGCTGAATAAAAAGATAAACATCATCAGGTTTTGTGCATACACCTTGGTGGTGAGTGCGTTCGTTCCGATACTTGCAATGAAATACGTAATGACCATTTGTGAACCATTATATGATAAATGTTCTCCTGCAGAGGGAATCCCGATGCGCAATAAATTTTTTACATGAGAAATAGGTAACTGAAATAATCTCTTGATTGGAAGAGCATTTGGGATTCGTTTGGTAATCACGATGATGCTCACGATAAATCCGATAAGTCTCGAAGCAATCGTGGAAATCGCTACCCCTTCCACCCCTAAAACAGGAACGCCAAATGGACCAAAGATAAATAAATAGTTCCCGATCACATTAATGATATTCATTCCAATCGTAATGTACATGGCGTCTTTTGTATAGCCGTAGCTCCTCATGATGGAACCGGCCGTCATGATCAACGCCTGGATGAAGGCGAATCCTCCAACGATTGTTAAATATGAAGAGGCTTCATTCATCAACGATCGGGGAAGATCCATTGAAAGCAGGATCGGTTCACTGAAAAACACAAGGGCGAAACTGAGGAAAAGACCGAACCCTAAGTTAACGGCAATGGAAACGATGGATACTTCTCCAGCCAATCGGTCCTCCCGGGCTCCCAGATGCTGAGCAACAAGAATGGCAGTACCTGTTGCGACAAATCCAAACATGACAATAATGAGTGAGAGGATTTGGTTGGATACCCCGACGGCTGCGACAGAGTCATCTGAGTACTGACTGAGCATTAACGTATCGGCATTTCCCATCAGCATATGAAGGAAAATTTCAATGAAAATCGGCCAAGTCAAGGCGAAGAGGGTCATGTTTTTTTGATTCTTACTCATAGATTTTCTCCTTTAGCTGGCCAGGGATAGGTACCTGGTCATTCTGATCGATTTAAATAGATAAGGGGACTAACCGTTAAGGTGTAGTCCCGCTTTTCACGAACTAAGCTTTATTAAAATTTCAGGATGGCAAATCCATACCCTTCAAGTGTCACTTCAATGGAATCTGCTTCAGCGGCAAAATCTTCACCGCTCCACAGATTCGTGATTTTCTTTCCTTTTAATTCAAAAGGAAGAGAGTAGGTGGTAGATTCTTCACTGGAGTTTAATAGGACAAAGATTGTTTCCTCTCCGTTTGATTTTGTGAAGGAAAGGCAATGCTCATGAAGGTTCCCGGGTAAAAAAGTCAGATTTCCTTCGTTGCTTAACAGTGGATACTTATTACGGAGGGCGATATGTTTCCGTATATGCCCGAAGAGCTCTTCATTATGATGTTCTTTTTCCCATGGGAAGCACTTACGGCACCCTGGATCCTGTTCACCAGTCAGGCCAATTTCATCACCATAATAAATACAAGGTGTACCTGTGAAAGTGAGCATGAACGTGTAAATTTGTTTAGCACGTCGGATATCTTCGCCGCACTCTGTTAATACACGAGGTGTATCGTGACTTCCGACAAGGTTGAAGTTCACTTCGTTTACGTTCTTAGGGTACATATGCACGACCGAAGCCATATTTTCTACAAATTGAGAAGCAGAAATCGTTTGATGAGCAAATAGATTCAAGAGATTTGTCGTGAAAGGATAGTTCATGACAGCATCGAATTGATCTCCCCGTAACCAGGGCATTGAATCGTGCCAAATTTCTCCTAAAATATATAGATCCGGTTTTATACCCTTCACTTCTCTCCGGAATTCACGCCAGAAGTGGTGATCAACTTCATTTGCAACATCCAGACGCCATCCATCGATATCAAATTCCTTTATCCAGTATCGGCCAACCTCTAATAGATAATTGTGGACCTCTTCATTTTCAGTATTTAATTTCGGCATGGAAGGTTCGAATGCAAAAGTATCATAATTAGGGGGCTTACTTTCTATATCCAAAGGAAATTCGTTTACATGAAACCACTCTTTATAAGGAGAATCTTCTCCGTTTTCAAGTACATCCTGGAATTGGTCAAAATAGAATCCGCTATGATTAAAGACGGCATCCAGCATGACTTTAATTTCATTCTCATGACAGACCTTTATTAATTCCTTCAAAGTTTCTTTCGTCCCAAACTGTGGGTCGATTTCGAAATAATCAATCGTGTCGTATTTATGGTTGGAATGAGCTTTAAAGATTGGGGTAAAGTAGATCCCGGAGATCCCAAGCTCTTTTAGATAAGGAATGTTCTGGATCACACCTTCTATATCCCCACCGAAGAAATTGGTCGGAGTGGGCTCTGTACTATTCCAAGTCAGTGTTCCCTCAGGGTCATTCTCCTGATTCCCATTTGCGAATCGCTCCGGGAAGATTTGATACCATACTGTATCCTTCACCCATGCCGGTGCTTGAAAGACATCGATGGCATTCAAGAACGGGAAGCAGAAGTAATCCCCGATATCAGTAGAAGGAGCCTCATTAAATCCTTTTTCACCATAAAAGACTTCATCCGTTTCGTCATGGAGAAGAAAACCGTAACGAAGGCGTCTGAAAGGGGGGGAGATGGGAGCAAACCAATAATCAAACAGGTGATCAGTTCCGGTTAAAATCATTTCCTTACGGTCATAAATCCATTTTCCGGCTTCCCATTGATAGGGATCTCCGTGCAGGAGTGTGACGTTTTCTACATCATTTTTCTTCGTACGAATCCGTATGTGTAATTCGTTTTCAGTGCAAGCGTATGCATAGTTATCTTTTGGTCTATGATAAATGGCTTCCAGTAGCATCGTAAATCCTCCTCTTTTTGATTCCATTTAAAGAGTATTCTAAAGCAACAATGTTGTCAATAATGGGCCATCAATCTAGTGAAGCGTTTTCTTTTCTCCCTGGCAAACATAAAAAATTTTCAAAAAAGTATTGTCAAAGGAGATTTAGTTTGTATAATAAGAAGTAGATTGTGCAATCGTTTTCACAAAGAATGTAAGCGATATCTTTCAAGTAAATGTCATAGGTATGTGCAAACGTTTGTTCAGTCTAAAATATGAATCAATACTTTTTACCATACTTAGGAGGGGTTGAGATGAAAAAAGCGTTATCATTATTGATGGTAATCATGCTTGTACTAGGGGCGTTGGCTGCTTGTGGTCCTAATCGTGAAGAAGGGTCAGGAAACAACGACAGCGGAGAGAAGAAAGCTGACGATGCAAACAAACCTGAAAAACTGGTTGTCTGGGAAGATCAAGAGAAAACTGGATGGCTGGATGAAGTAGGTGCTAAGTTCGAAGAAGAAACTGGCATCAAAGTTGAAGTGAAAGAAGTCGAAATGGCTACTAAGATGAAAGAACAATTACGTTTAGATGGTCCTGCTGGAACTGGTCCAGACGTTTTAACATTACCACATGACCAAATCGGTGAGCTTGCTCTTGCTGGTCATATCGCTGCTTTAGAAGTTGAAGGGGACATTGAAGAGCGTTTCACTGAATCTTCTATGACGGCGGAGAGCTATGATGGAAAACTATATGGTCTTCCAAAGTCTTCTGAAACACCGGTATTCGTTTATAACAAAGCATTAATGGAAGAAGTTCCCAAAACAATGGATGAAGTTTACACATTCTCTAAAGACTTCACAAAAGATGGAAACTACGGTTTCTTAGCTCTTTGGGACAACTTCTACTTCGCTCATGCACCAATCGGTGGATTTGGCGGATATGTATTTGCTGAAAATGATGGAGCATTAGATGCGAAAGATCTTGGGTTAAACAATGAAGGTGCTGTAGAAGGTACGGAATATATTCAAAAATGGTACACAGAAGGTTTATTCCCTAAAGGTATCGTTGGTGAAAATGGTGGATCTGCAATGGACGGTCTGTTTGGTGAAGGAAAAGTTGCTTCTGTCATGAATGGACCATGGTCTTTCCAAGGTTACAAAGATGCTGGAATCGATATCGGGGTATCTGCTATGCCTAAACTTCCAAACGGAGAGCCGATGAAAACTTTCATGGGTGTTAAAGGATGGCACGTATCAGGATACTCTGAAAATAAAGAGTGGGCTCAAAAATTCATCGAATTCATCACTCAAGATGAGTATGCGAAATTACGTTTTGAACAAACTCAAGAAGTTCCAACAAACCAAGGGTTGATCGACGATCCTGCGATCGCAGAAAATCCAGGAGCTAAAGCGGTTGCTGAGCAATCTCAAAATGCGGTTCCAATGCCGAACATTCCTGAAATGGGAGAGGTTTGGGGACCAATGGCTGACTCACTTCAAACCGTTGTGACAGGCAAACAAGAACCTAAAACGGCTCTTGATGCAGCTGTAAAGCAAATTCAAGAAAACATTGATGCCAATCACTCAAACTAATGAATAAACATAGCGGTACCTTCTCAATTAGAGAGGTACTGCTATCCTTTTAAAGACCTATTCAAGGGCTTTTTAAGGAAATAATGACTTCTTTTCTTAAAAAGCTCTTGAAGCTTATCAAAATTGTGAACGTAGAAAGGGGAATATAGGATGGATCAACAATCCTATCAAACAAAACATAGAAAAACAGCACTGACCCTTTCCCTAATCCCTGGATTAGGTCAGATGTATCATAGACAGTTTCTAAAAGGCGGATTCTTCCTGGTCATGACAGCCGCTTTTATCCTTGTCTTTAGAGATTTGATCGGCTACGGATTATGGGGGATTACAACGCTTGGGACAGACATCTCATACGGAGATCATTCCATTTTCTTAATGGTATACGGAATCCTGGCAATCATCGTATCAATCTTCGGAATCGGATTTTACTTATTTAATCTTCGGGACGCATATAAAAACGGAGAAAAGAGAGACAGAGGTGAGAAGCTAAGTACGATTCGGGAACAATACAGAAATTTAGTAGACAATGGCTTTCCTTATCTTATTATGTCTCCTGGATTCTTACTACTCGTATTCGTAGTCATCTTCCCGATTATCTTCGTTATCTTACTGGCATTTACAAACTATGATTTGTATCACTCACCGCCGGCTAAATTAGTCGACTGGATAGGGATTCAAAACTTTGTTGATATTTTCAAGATTGATATTTGGAGAGAAACATTCATCACCGTTTTAGCCTGGACACTTGTTTGGACATTCGGTGCCACAACGCTTCAAGTTGCCCTGGGTGTATTCCTGGCCATCCTGGTCAATCAAAAAGATTTAAAAGGAAAAGCAATCATTCGTACCGTGTTCATTTTACCTTGGGCCATCCCGGCTTTCGTTTCCATTTTGGTTTTCGCCGGTATGTTCAATGAATCTTTCGGAACGATTAACCGGGATATCTTAGGATTTTTCGGCATTGAAGGATTACCATGGATGACTGAACCAATGTATACAAGAATTGCCCTTATAGGTATTCAAGCCTGGTTAGGCTTCCCATTCATCTTTGCCATGACAACGGGTGTACTTCAATCGATTCCAGATGAGCTTTATGAAGCAGCAACGGTTGACGGGGCATCGGCTTTCCAAAAATTCAAGAACATTACGTTGCCGCTTGTTCTTTTTGCAACGGCACCAATCATCATTACGCAATATACATTTAACTTTAATAACTTTAACGTTATTTACTTATTCAATGGCGGAGGACCTGCCCTGACAGGACAAAATGCAGGTGGAACTGACATTTTGATTTCCTGGATCTACAGTTTGACTATGACGTCCGCACAGTATTCGAAAGCCGCTGCCATCACATTATTATTATCCATCATCGTCATTACAGTAGCGATCTGGCAGTTCAAGAGAACGAAATCATTCCAAGAAGAGGATATGATGTAATATGAATATGAAGAGACAGAAACTCATACGTTTGACACTTTCATACGCAGCAATTGGAATTATGTTTGCCATCATTCTTTACCCGGTTGCATGGATCATCGGTTCTTCCTTTAACCCAGGACAAAGTTTATCGGGTTCATCCATCATTCCTAAGAATGCAACACTGGCACATTATAAGGAACTATTCGATCTCGAGCAAAGTAATTATTTGCTTTGGTACTGGAATTCATTAAAAGTAAGTTTATCAACAATGGCACTTACGGTATTACTGGTCAGTTTAACGGCTTACTCTTTCTCACGTTACCGCTTCGCTGGTCGTAAGAATGGATTAATGACATTCCTTATCCTCCAAATGATTCCTAACTTTGCTGCATTAATTGCGATTTTCGTTTTAGCACTATTAACGGATCTATTGGATACTCATATTGGATTGATTCTTGTATACGTTGGTGGACAGATCCCAATGAATACATGGTTAATGAAAGGGTACCTGGATACGATTCCGAAAGAGCTTGATGAATCAGCTAAGATGGACGGAGCGGGACATTTACGTATTTTCTTCCAGATTGTAATGCCCCTTGCAAAACCGATCATTGCGGTAGTTGCACTATTTTCATTCATTGCACCATTCGCAGACTTTATCATCGCAAGTATCCTATTGCGCTCAGAAAAAATGTACACATTACCGGTTGCCCTTTATGATATGGTAGCAAAACAATTCGGAGCTGAATTTACTACATTTGCTGCTGGATCTGTATTAATTGCCGTACCAATTGCTCTATTATTCCTGTTCTTCCAGAAATACTTCGTTTCAGGATTGACGGCAGGGGGTACAAAAGGATAATCTTATAGGCGTTACTAACAGTTTTAGGAGGAGCGGAGATGAAAAGTAGAGTATTATCTCTCATTTTAGTCCCGTTTCTTCTTTTTTACGCCCTTCCGGTAGGTGCAGTTGAAAAAGAAGAACGAAAATGGCAGGATGAGACCATTTATTTTCTTATGGTCGATCGCTTTAATAACGGGGATACGGGCAATGATAAGAATGTGGATACCAAAGACCCTAAAGCCTATCAAGGCGGTGACTTTCAAGGTGTGATTGATAAGCTGGATTATATTAAGGATATGGGATTTACCGCCATCTGGCTGACCCCGATCTTTGATAATCAACCCCTTGGGTATCACGGGTATTGGATTACAGATTTCTATAAGACAGAAGAACATTTCGGATCCATCGATACGTTTAAAAAGCTTGTAGATGAGGCACACAAACGTGATATGAAAGTGATGCTGGACTTCGTTGTAAACCATGTCGGACCCGAACACCCTTGGGTGAATGATCCTGAAAAATCGGACTGGTTTCATGAAAGACAGCCGATGAACTTCGATAATGAAGACAGTCTACAAAATGCGTGGTTATATGATCTTCCCGATTTAAATACAGAAAATCCTGAAGTGAAAAACTACTTATTTGACGCCGCTAAATGGTGGATCGAAGAAACAGATGTTGACGGATACCGGCTGGATACTGTTCGTCACGTACCACAAGAATTCTGGACTGAATTTAGCGAAGAGGTTAAGTCAGTCAAAGAAGACTTCTATCTTCTTGGTGAGGTGTTCGATCGCGATCCCCAGAAGATAGCGAAGTATAATGATGTAGGAATTGATGGATTTGTTAACTTTCCTCAAGCAGAAGAAATGCGTTCTGTATTCCAAAAATCGGATGCATCGATGGATCGTCTTTTTAACTTCTGGAAATACAACGAAACGTACTATGACGATCCTTACTTAATGGGGACTTTTATCGATAATCATGATATGGAACGTTTTACGAGACTGCTCGTTCAAGAGAAGCTCTTCCCGGGTACCAGGTGGAAGCTCGCTCTAACGTATATGTATACGACTCCAGGGATACCGATCGTTTATTATGGTTCAGAAATAGCCGTAGATGGTGGAAATGACCCGGATAATCGGCGTTTTATGAACTTTAGGGCAGATGAAGAATTGATTGATTACATCACTCAATTAGGAAAGCTTCGTCAAGATTACCCCGCCCTTACAAGAGGGACGATAAAACCCATCTATGAAAAAGACGGTATGGGAATATTTAAGCGTACTTACGGGGATCAAACGCTCGTGATCGCCATAAACAACACAAGTGAATCTCAAAAGGTTCAATTGAGTGAAGAAGAATTAGCAGAAAATAGTGAGCTGAAAGGATTATTAACCGCAGACCTGGTACGTATTGATAAGGATGGAAACTATACGATCATAGTCGATCGTGAAGAATCAGAGGTTTATTCCCTTAAACAGAAGAGTGGATTGAATTATCCTTACCTACTGACACTTGGCACTGTATATGTTCTTTTCTTACTCTTTATTTATCTTGTATGGAAGCGTGGAAGGAAGAAAATACAGTCATGATTTGATGCGGGGCTCAATCTATGAGCCCTGCAATTCCTGATTTTTAAGAATAATGAAATGGAAGCGTTTTAATTATTGTAAAAAAGAATAAAGCAGCCCTCAACACCTAAGAGGGTACGATTTTCAAAGAGGGGGGTGGAATGAATGGCGGTCACCATCAAGGATGTTGCAAAGCTTGCAAACGTAGCTCCATCTACGGTTTCGCGTGTTATTGCAAACAATCCAAGAATCAGCGAGAAAACAAAGCAAAAAGTAAGAGAAGCGATGGAGCAGTTAGGATATCATCCTAACTTCATTGCAAGGAGCTTGGCAAATCAATCCACTCAAGTATTGGGGCTTGTATTACCAGGTTCGGCTAGTACTTTTTCACAAAATCCTTTCTTTCCTACAGTGTTAAGAGGACTAAGTGAAGGGGCGCAGGAAAAACAATACGCACTTCAGATGTCCACAGGTCAATCCGAAGAAGAAATCTATGAAGGGGTCGTCCAAATGGTGCAAGGGGGAAGAGTGGACGGAATCATCCTTCTTTACTCAAAAGTGGAAGATAAAGTGATGAACTACTTAAAAGATCGTGGTTTTCCATTTGTCGTCGTCGGGAAGCCTTATAAATATAGTGAAGAGATTACTCATGTGGATAATGACAACTACCGGGCAACGAAGGAAGTAACCGATTATCTGCTGGAGCTTGGTCATGAATGCATCGGCTTTATAGGTGGAGACCTCAACCTAGTTGTAACAGTTGAGCGTCTATTAGGTTATGAGAAGGCTTTGCGTAATGCTGGAATAGACATGAAGGACGAGTACATCATTCATGAAGAATTTCTTCGTGAAGGAGGTCGTGAAGCCATTAATGAACTGATGCAATTAGACGCTCCTCCAACGGCTCTGGTAGTGGCCGATGATCTAATGGCATTAGGGGTACTGAACACACTGGATGAAATGGGCATCCGTGTTCCTGAAGACATTTCCATTGTCAGCTTCAACAATGTATTGCTGGCTGAAATGTCCCGTCCGCCGCTCACGTCTGTAGATATCAATATATTCAATCTGGGAAATGAGGCAGCAAAAAGCCTGATCCAAAAGATTGAGAACCCAAAAGAGCCGATCAAGAGAATCATAGTGCCGCATCAGCTCGTTACAAGATGCTCTTGCAGTGAGCGAAAAGTGAACTCATAATAAAAGCGACTGAAGCCCTTTAAACTCCACTTTATTGGAGAATCAAATGCTTCAGTCGCTTTCAATTTAGCCGTTAATTACCGTTCCGCCATTAATATGAATCATCTGTCCTGATACGTAGCTTGAATCTTCGCTTGCCAGGTATACGTATGCAGGTCCTAATTCATACGGCTGACCAGCACGTCCTAGTGGAGTATTCGCTCCAAACTGAGATACCTTTTGAGAGCTGAAAGTGGACGGAATCAACGGAGTCCAAATCGGGCCAGGTGCCACGCCATTTACCCTGATTCCATCGGATGCAATGTTTTCTGCAAGGGATCGCGTGAAACTGACAATGGCACCCTTAGTAGAAGAATAATCAATCAAATCCTTATTCCCTTTATATGCTGTGATAGAAGCCGTGTTAATAATCGAAGCTCCCTTTTTAAGATGAGGCAATGCTGCTCTTGTTAAGTAAAACATAGAGAATACATTCGTCTTAAATGTACGCTCCAATTGCTCATCACTTATATCAGTAAGCCCTTGTTGAGGATGCTGTTCAGCAGCGTTGTTCACCAGTATATCAAGCTTCCCGAATTCAGAAATCGTTTTGTTCACGATGTCTTTACAAAACGTCGAGCTTCCTATATCACCTGACAGCAGGATACATCTTACACCTTCCGCTTCCACTAAATCCTTCGTTTTATTCGCATCTTCATGTTCATCTAAATAAGAAATTGCGACATGTGCGCCTTCCCTGGCATAATACCATGCGACCGATCGTCCAATCCCGCTGTCTCCTCCGGTAATAAGTGCAACCTTACCGTCCAGCTTTCCACTGCCTTTATAATTTTGATCCGTATGAATCGGCTGGGGGTTCATTTCATCCACTGTGCCGGGCTGATGATCCTGGTGCTGCGGGGGAAACGTTTGCTTCTGATTTTGTTGTTGTGGTGACAATGAAAACACTCCTTTGATGATTTAGGTTATCTTAAGATAGTGTTTACCCGGAAAAAATAATTATTAACGTGTTTCTATTGGGAGATTTATCAAATTTTTCGGTCGAATTGACGTGTAATGCAGTTATTTCGATATGGGACGAAGCCATTTGATGTGAGATAGAGCCGTGATTGAGGGAGTTCAGCCGATTTTTTATGGAATTCCGGCAGCTTTCCTAAAAAATCCAACATTTTAACAGATTTATCTTTATCGAAGTGCATAGACATACAAAAAACAGGCCTCACCCGAGAGAAGCCTGCCTACAATTATTCTTTTTCCATCAACCCGGCACCCTTATAGCCGATCATATTCAACAAGCCTTTAGGAGAAGAGAAAGGAGGGGCGTAGCAGGTTTCGATTTCCTGGAGGTCGGTAATGGTCAGGCCACCGTAAATGGCTGTGGCAAGAACGTCGATTTGCTTGTCTACTCCTTCGCCACCAACTACATTTCCTCCAAAGATCTTTCCGGTGTCAGGACAAAAGTGGACTCTCACATACACATCATGAGCACCGGGATAGTAGCCGGCATGTGACTTTCCTTCATGCACGGATGTTTTATACGAATAGCCCTTTTCATTTAATTCCTTCTCGCCTATTCCGGTAGATGCGATGGAAAGGTCGAATACCTTCGCAATAGCAGTACCCAGCATACCCTTAAAAGGTACGGGGTTTCCTGAAAGATGTCTTGCGATTATATAAGCTTGTCGATGGGCTGGCCATGCGAGAGGAACCTGCTTAGGGGTCCCGTCAATAAGATCCATGGACTCTACCACATCTCCAACTGCATAAATGGAGGGGTCGTCTGTTTGCATAAACTCATTACTGACGACACCACCTGACTCTCCTGTTGATAACCCGGCTTCCTTAGCAAGAAGGTTATTAGGCTTTACGCCTACCGAAAGGAGAATGAAGTCAGACTGAAACGTTTCTCCGCTATCTAGTTTCAGGGTATTTTCTGCTAGCACCTCTTTCAGTCCATCATTGGTGTACAACTTAACACCTTGTTTCGTTATATGCTCTTGCAGTTTGATGGCAGTCTCTTCATCGATTACACTAATGACATGTTCCGATCTTTCAACCAGATTGACTTTCATCTCCAAATGAGTGAAGTTCTCAGACATTTCGACTCCTATATAGCCACCGCCGATAATGGTACAGTTTTTTGGCTTTGAGGTTTCAACGAATTGCTTTATTCTGTCCATGTCTTCAACGGTTCTGAGATGGAAAGCCGGAATTTTATCAAGTCCCGGGATGTCGGGGATAAAGGGGGAAGCCCCTGTTGCGAGCACGAGGTAATCATATGCTTCTTCGTAATCCCGGTTTTTGTCATGATCTCTCACAAGTATAGATTTTTTATCACGATCAATTTTTAGCGCCTCATGATGCATGCGAACATCGATGTTTTTTTTCGTATGTAGTTTTTCAGGTGTGGCAGCAAAAAGACTTTCACGGTCTTTAATGACTTCACCTAAGTAATAAGGCATTCCGCATGCCCCGTATGAAAGATAGGATGTCTTTTCAAGAAGAATAATTTCTATTTTACTATCCAGTTTTCTAATCTGTGATGCAGTGGTGGCACCGCCGCCGACCGCCCCAATAATGATGACCTTTTTTTTCATGTTTTTCCTCCTAAATGAAAGAAGTCTAATGGATATATTGTACCCATTAGACTTCTTTGAAAAACCGAATTAACGAAAGTTTACGTACTGCACATCGATAGAAAGATCTGCTTCACGGATAGCGGCGATGATTTTTTGAAGATCATCCTTGCTTTTTCCAGTGACCCGTACTTGATCATCCTGCACCTGACTCTTCACTTTTACGCCCGAGTTTTTGATGATGGTATTGATTTTTTTTGCATTATCTTTATCGATTCCTTGAACGAGCTTCGCACGCTGACGAACGGTTCCGCCCGAGGCCCCTTCAAGCTTGCTGTAGTCAAGGTTCTTAACAGGTACATTACGCTTGATGAGTTTGCTTAGAAGTACATCCTTTAACTGATTCATTTTAAATTCATCATCAGAAACGAGAACGATTTCCTCTCCATCTAATTTAATGTCACTCTTACTTCCTTTAAAGTCATAACGTGTTTGAACTTCTTTCAACGCAATTTGAATCGCATTACTCACTTCAGACATATCCACTTTCGACACAATATCAAATGAACTCTCTTTTGCCATATGTAACCCCTCCATAGTATTATCTCTTTCATTATAGACAACCTTTAATGGTGCATACAACTTCTATGAATGCATTGGGGGGATTTTTTAAACAATAAAAAGCACCAGCTCTATAAAGAACTGGCACTTTCCGTATCCAAGAGCCGGAGACTGCCCACGGCAACTCCTTACAAATGATCCGTCTTCTTAGAATACTGATTTTTCCCGGCTTTACGATTCACTTCTTTGATCTTATTTTTTTCCTGATGCAGGGCATTGTTGTCTCTGGCCTTTTTTTCGTTATCAGATGTATGCGGCATAGTGATTCTCCCTTTTAGTATATTCTTCTCTCATAGTATGAGGAAGAAGAGGGGAGTTTATGAGTGTTCGTTTAAGAAAAATATGGCTAAAGTGCCTGTGCCTGTATGAGAACCTATGGCACATCCAATAATACTGATATATACATCTTTCGGTGAGAATTTTTCTTGAATGAGCTTCTTCATTTCAAGAGCAATTTCTTCGTCGTCTCCGTGGCTGATGGCGATCACTTGATTGGAGAGGTCTTCACCCCGTTCTTCCATCAAGTCGAGAATTCGTTTGAGAAGCTTCTTCTTCCCACGCAATTTTTCAATCGGGACAAGCTTTCCATCTTCTACATGTAGAAGAGGCTTGATGTTTAGCAGACCGCCAAGAAAAGCTGATGCTTTTGATACTCGTCCGCCTTTTGCCAGGTATTCTAGGTCTTCTACAGTGAATAGGTGCTCCATATGCTCTGAGTGGAAACGGGAGGCTGCGATAATTTCTTCTTTACTTCCGCCGTTCTGTAACAGTTCAGCAGCCTTCATTACAACTAATCCGTAACCCAGAGAAGCGCATTTTGAATCGATAATGGTCAAATCAAGAGCGGGGTGTTCCTCTTTTACCTGATCGCGAATCATCACAGCCGTTTGATACGTCCCTGATAATTGTGAGGAAAAGGCAATGTAGATACCGGATTGATTCGATTCTGCAAGCTCTGTGAACTTCTTCATGAAAAGGTCCGGTGATACTTGAGACGTTTTTGGCATATGTCCTTCCCTTATTTTGTTGAATACGGTTTTCGGCTCGATGGTGACGAGGTCCTCGTAGTCCTGACCATTAATATGTACTTTCAGTGGCAGCAGTTCTATGTTGTGTTCGTTGAAATATGCAGCAGGAAGGTCGCTCGCACTATCAGCAAATAATTTTACTGTCATCCTAATCATCCTTTGATTATTCTATATAGCTTTAGTCTAGCTATATTTCATTCAAATAACAATCCATAGAGTATGATTTAAAGGTGAAAAGTATCATTAACTTCTGAAAGGATGATTATCGGGATGAGTTTAGTTAAGATGAATTGTGGAACATAGAAAATAACAACTAGATGTGGGAGGTCTGTCAATGTCGAGAGATCATGTTCAGTTAGAAGCGAAGAAGTTTTTCGTAGTGTTAGTAGGGGCAGTACTGGGCGCCATTGCGATGAATTTTTTCCTGATACCGGCAAATGTTTATGCAAGTGGGTTTACAGGATTGGCACAGTTATTGTCGAGTGTGTTAAAAGAATTTGCACCATTCAATATTTCAACAGGTATTTTATTATTTATTTTAAATATTCCTGTGACGATTCTGGGGTGGCTTAAAGTTGGCCGTTCCTTTACAGTGTATAGCTTCATTTCCGTATTTCTGACGTCCTTATTCCTGGAAGTGATTCCTGTGATTAAATTATCGCCTGATATTCTTTTAAACGCCGTCTTTGGCGGGGTCATTGCCGCGGTGGGAGTTGGAATCACGTTAAAATGGGGTGCATCTACGGGAGGGATGGACATTATTGCCATGATTCTTTCCAGAATGAAAGATAAGCCTGTCGGGTCTTATTTCTTTCTGATGAATGCGGTCATCATTACTTCTGCAGGATTTCTTTATGGGTGGGAGAAAGCATTGTATACGTTAGTAACGTTGTATGCTTCTACCCGTGTCATTGATTCCATCCATACACGCCATGAAAAACTCACAGCGATGATTGTGACAAAGAAATCCAATGAATTAAGAGAAGCCATTCATTCAAAGCTTGTCAGGGGAATCACGACTCTGCCTGCAAAAGGGGCTTTTTCCGGTGAAGATAAGGAAATGTTGATCATTGTCATTTCTCGCTATGAACTTTACGAACTCGAACATACTATTAAAGATGTAGATCCCAACGCATTTACCAATATCGTGCAAACGACTGGGATATTCGGATTTTTTAGAAAAGATTAGATTCTTAATATTAACAAATACTAAAGGTGAACTTGAATAGAAAGGGGTATCACCTTGAAGGCATTTGTTTATATACTTATTAGTTCTTTCATGCTCTTTAGTGTACCTTCTCAGATGAAAGCAGAGAAGGCACCTTTGATCTTTTCTGTAAAAACTTTTCCGGGAGAAGAAGGAACTCAGATCAAGCTCGTTCTTTATAATAATAGTGAAGGGGATAATAAGATCACTTTCCCTACGAGTCAGATGTTTGACTTTACAATCAAAAACAAAGCGGGCCAAGTGGTCTATCGGTACAGTCAGGGGAAATCATTCCTACAGGCGTTTCAAACCCTTACGTTGAAAAAGGGTGAAACGAAGATCTGGAAAGAAACATGGGATTACAAGCAGGAAGGAAAACGTGTCCCAAAAGGGGAATATAGGATTGAAGCACAGCTGATGGGAGAGGATATGAGTGGATTTGATCATCCTTTGCGAGCTGTGGATTCATTCTCGGTTCCAGAAGAAAACCCGTCCTTTAGAGGAATTACTGTACGTGAGGTGAAAGGACGTTATACCATCACAGGGCGAGCCCGGGTATCAGATGGCAGCTTTTATTATTCGGTGGAGGACGGACATAGAGTGCTTCTAAAAGAAACATTATTCAAGGTTAATAAAGAAGCGCCTAACTGGACTGATTTTTCCATCATACTTCCGGAGTTATCAGGTAGTGCTGAGAAGTTCTTTATAAGTCTTTATGAGCGGGATAAAGGCGATGGGAAGATTCTTCACCAATATGTCATCTCCATTCCGTGAAAAAAACAAGGGTTGTCGATTTTGGACAACCCTTGTTTTTTCTTTATGAAAGGCGGTTTAACTCATCTTGAAGAGCGTGAAGCTGCTTTTGTTCTTCGACATTTGAGTTAGCGTAAGCAGATGACAACGCGTTTTTCGCTTTATCAATGGACATTTGAGCGTTTTCTCCCGTACTGCATGCTTGTTGGGCAGAATGAACCGCGTTACGGGCCTGTTGGAATAATGGATTACTCACTACTCCATTCCCCCTAACCCTTCGCCATGTGATGCAAGCTTTTTAGCCTCTGCTTCAGCATACGTCAGATGGTACGGAATACGTTCATCATGTTTTGTTACAGCGATTTTACCTTGTTGTACAAATCGTTTAGATTTATTTCTACCCATCACTACCACCCCTTTTGCAAGTTGGAACGCATGATGCGCTCCTTTTTAGTATGGCTCAAGTGGTGGTGGAATACAGTAAGAAGATATACCCACAGCTTCCAAAAACGTTCTGGTTTAGAGATTAAAACGTTTTTGCAAGTAGCGTCCGATCCCGTCGTCTTGATTCGAAAATGTCACTTCATTGGCAATATCTTTAAGGGGATCAATGGCATTCCCCATGGCAACTCCAGTACCTGCATATTCAAGCATTTCAAGATCGTTATCTTCATCTCCGAATGCAATAATCCGTTCTTGCGGAATATTTAATGTTGATGCAACTCGTTCAATACCAACTGCTTTATTCAATCCTGATTTAACGATTTCGATGATGTGCCACGGTGCAGCCCAGCGGCGATGATCAATCAATTCTGCATGAACATCATCCAGGTGTGCACGAATCTCCGGAACATCTTCTTCCTCAGCGTGAATGAGCATGGAAGTAGGATGATCAGAAAGTACATTTCGGATGTCTCCAGTTGAGATCGCTGGATTGCCCATCATGAATACATCTATGATCTTTTCATCGTGATAGTGCAGATACACATCATCCATCACTTCGGCAACAATGTTGCGGAATTTAAAATCGTCACATGCATCAATGATTTGTTTTGCCACTGTTAAATCCATCGGCTCGTGATACAATCCCCATGCATCATCCATAGGATGATGCACGAAAGCACCGTTGAAATTTACTATCGGAGTAGTTAGCTTTAATTGTTGATAATACAATTCACTCGCACGATATGGCCTGCCGGTGGCAATCATCACTTCATGCCCTTTCATACGTGCTCTTTTTAATATATCGTGAGTTTTTGATGAGATTTTCTTCTCATCCGTTAATAGTGTTCCGTCTAAATCCAGAACAATCAGATGCTTTTCTTGTGCGTTCATGAATACAAATCCCCAATCTTATTGGTATTAAGGCAATTTTAGCGCCAGACATTGAAAGTTGTCCACCCCAGCTTCATATCATTTGAAAAATGTTTACAAACGCTTACGATTTAAATATTATACATACTACCAAATCTAGGATATCATAGTAAAGTGAAATGCATTCAGGAGGGAGAGACCACATATGATCTTAGTTGACAAATCAACCATTCAAAGCATTCCATTTCTTCACCTTGTAAAAGAAGAGGATATAGATAAGCAAGTCCCGGTATGTTTTTTTATCCACGGATTTACAAGTGCCAAGGAGCATAATTTACATTACGCCTATTATCTTGCGGAAAAAGGATTTAGAGTGATTCTTCCCGATTGTTTAGAGCATGGAGAGCGGTCGACAGGCAAATCAGAGCATCAATTAGGACAAGTATTCTGGAAGATCGTCTTAAATACGATTCATGAATTATCGATTATTAAAGGCCATTTTGAAGAAAAAGGATTGCTCGTTCATAATGGTATCGGAGTTGCAGGGACCTCAATGGGTGGTATCGTCACACTTGGAGCGTTGACTCAATATGATTGGATCTCTTCTGCTGTCTCGCTGATGGGGAATCCTACATATGTGAAGTTTGCTCAAGCTCAGTTGGACCAAGTTGAATCTTTAGGATATGAACTTCCATTCAGCGATGAAGAAATAGAAAACATGATAAGCGAACTGGCTCATTATGACTTAAGTCTTCAACCTGAAAAACTTAGCGGCAGACCATTGATGTTCTGGCACGGAAAACGGGACAAAGTTGTACCATTCAACCTGACACACGAATTCTACCAAAGCATCCTGCCATACTATGAATCCCAGGAGGATAACCTGTTATTTATAGAAGATGATAAAGCGGATCATAAAGTAACGAGAGAAGGCGTGTTAAAGCTTGTTGAGTGGTTTGAGAAACATCTATCGGCCTAACGTTTTGTTTTATAAACGTTCTTTTGTTAAGATGAATAGTGAAAATAGAAATGGGACAAGTATTGAGAGCAAAGGAGTGTTAGCATGGATCAAGATCTTAAAGATAATTTGATGGGGGCACTGGAACAGGTGGTTGACCCTGAATTAGGAATAGACATTGTCAATTTAGGTCTGGTATATGACGTGGATCTGGATGAAGAAGGTAAAGCAACGGTCACTATGACACTTACCTCAATGGGGTGCCCGCTGGCTGGTACCATTGTCGATCAAGTGAAAACAGCCCTAAGTGACATCCCTGAAGTGAAGGAAACAGAAGTAGACATCGTCTGGAATCCGCCATGGAGCAAAGACAACATGTCCCGCTATGCTAAAATTGCATTGGGGATTAGGTAACACGAAAAGCGGAGCCGACTGGTCAGGCCCGACAAGCATAAGACGAGCCTGCCGGAAAGGCGTTTTTTGCCTTTTTGGCAGGCTTGACTTATGACCTCGAGGGTCTAGCCGCCGGAGCTGGACAAGTAAAAAGCCGAGGATGCAGTATCTCTACTGCATCCTCGGCTTTATTCATGCATCTGGTCATCAGTCAATCCTACAGATCGAAACCGGACAGTTCTCACAATCGATTTCATCTTTGAGAAAATTCAAATCAAGTATCGTGAAATATCCTTTTTCCCACACCAGGATATTGTATTTCTTTAATTCACTAAGTAACCGATTCACGACTTCCCTTGAGGAACCACAGAAATTGGCCAGCTCCTGATTGGATAACGGAAAATCAATCAGTATGCCATTTTTAACTGTTTTTCCATAGCTGTTGGACATACGGATCAGTGTTGAGTAGAGTGCACCTTTTTTTCCATGAAGAACCAGATCCCGAAACTTCGTTTGATTTTGTTGATTTTGAATTTGAATCCATTTTAGCCATTGGATTGTCAGACCGTTATTACCAGATAGCTTATCTTCAAAGGCTTCTTTAGGAAGTACATAAGTCTCCGTGTCCTCAAGGATTTTTGCACTGAGCATATAGTAAGCTTCTTCCGTAAATAACGTTAACTCCCCGATCACATCGTCACTTGAACATATGCGTAATGACAACTCCCGGCCATCAGGAATCACTTTGCTGATCTGAACTCGACCACTTTTGATTAAGTATATCTCGTGAGCTGGTTTCCCCTCTTGAAACAGGAAAGTTCCTTTTTTAACGGTTTTCAACGTTTTTTTCTCGAAAAATAATTGTTTAATACCGGAAGGAACTTCTAGATTTTCACTCATGAGATCACATCATTTCCATCGTAATGTCTTATTCTTAAAGCCTACCAAAGGAAACAGACAGTTAGAAGTGATTTACGCGAAAATTAAAACAGCAGCTCCGACAACGGCACAGTAAATGGCAAAATATTTCAGGTTACCTTTAGCCATAATATTCATGAACCATTTTAAAGAGAAGTATGAAGCAATAAGAGACGCAATAAACGCGACTAAGTAAGGAATGGCCATTGAAGCAAGGTTCGGATCCTTGATCAAATCACTTATACCGAATACCATAACCCCGACACTTACAGGGATATAGAGCAGGAAAGAGAATCGTAATGCCGTTTCAGCTTTCATCCCGCTTGCCATTGCCGCAACAATGGTTGCACCTGAACGACTGATTCCAGGGATAAGGGCTACTGCCTGGGCAAGACCGATAATGATAGCGTCTTTCACATTTAAATCGCCATCATTTTTTCTTCCTCGAAGGTTACGGATTAACCACAAGGCAATTCCGGTAATAATTAAAGTAACCCCTACTGTCCATACATAAGTTAAATTTTTCTCAATCACGTCACCAAATAATACACCAATCACCCCGGCAGGGATCGTACCAATCAATAAGTAAACAATGAAATGAAAATCACGTTTCGTTTCTGGTGTTTTATGTTTGAAATAGCCTAAGCCATTCACGACCAGGCGCATGATATCTTCACGGTAAATAATGAGTACAGCCACTAACGAAGCCGTATTAACCAGCATTTCAAATGTTAGGGTAGCATCCTTGATTCCAAGGAAATGCTGTGCTAATAATAAATGCCCACTGGATGAAATCGGGATTGGTTCAGTAAACCCTTGAAAAATCCCTAAAAATAAATATTTCATAATCAGATAAAAATCCATTGTGTTTCCTCCAAGCTTTTTTTCTCCACAGTTTTTAATTTAACACCATAAAGGGAAAGACTGTAAAGCCTTTTTCCAAATGTTTAACCGAACCGTAACTTGTTTATCATATAAAGCATTCTGATATCCTTCATATGGCATGCATGAATGCTCAGCCTTGTAGAAAAATAGTAAGGAAGCATCGCTTCGAAAAGGAGGGGTAAGAATGGGCCAGTCACGACAGTTCAAAGCTGGAGAAAAAGCACCTAATAATGGTGAATATATCGAAATTGGTGAAACTGGGAGTATGGTGAAAAATCCGCAGAAACTACGATTAAATGCGGGGGACCGATTTCCTGAAAACTCAAACCATAATCGTCTATGGACGTATATGAGAAAACCTTAACCCCATAAGGGAACAAGGATGCCGTGACGGCAACCCACCTTAGTAAGGATGGTGACGTCTATAGGAGGCTCTCCTTGTTCCTTTTTCTTTTCCTTTTTCCATGGAAAGATATATAATAGATGGAAAGGTCAATAAAGGTCAAAATGCGAGGTGTAGCACGATGAATTTTGATAATATGACTCACAGCATTCAAGAAGGATTGGCTTTGGCGGGAGAGACCGCTAAAGAAAGACTACATACAGATATTACCCTTTTTCATTTTTGGAAATCACTCCTCAGCTCAGAAGACAGTTTTCTCAGAACGATCTATGAGCGTGCAGGAGTAGACGTAGAAGACTTAAAGAATTGGATCGATGACAAGTTAAACGGAATCCCTTCTGTAGAGGGGGATGGTCTGCAGTATGGCCGATTTTTTGCAAGAGATATCCATCAGCTTATGCAAGATAGTGATGCATTAAAGGCTAAATGGAAAGATGACTATATCTCGATCGAACATCTTGCACTTGGGCTATTCAACCAAAAGAACCACCCGGTTACGACATACTTAACAAAACACAATGTAACAGAAAAAGAATTTAAGGAGATCATTGAGACAATTAGAGGAGGGAGCAAGGTGACCACACAGAATCCTGAAGTGAAATATGAGGCGTTGAAAAGATATGGAAGGGATCTTGTTGCGGAGGTCAAGTCGGGAAGAATAGATCCGGTCATAGGCAGGGACAGTGAAATCCGCCACGTGATTCGAATCCTTTCCCGTAAAACGAAAAATAATCCTGTCCTCATAGGAGAGCCCGGAGTCGGTAAGACGGCCATCGTTGAGGGACTTGCACAGCGGATTGTCAGAAAAGATGTCCCGGAAGGCTTGAAAGATAATACCATCTTCGAATTAGATATGAGCTCTTTAGTTGCAGGTGCCAAGTTCAGGGGTGAGTTTGAGGAACGCTTAAAGGCCGTATTGCAGGAAGTGAAAAAGAGTGAGGGACGCATTCTTCTTTTCATTGATGAGCTCCATACGATTGTTGGAGCAGGGAAAACAGAAGGAGCGATGGATGCGGGGAATATCTTAAAGCCGATGCTTGCGAGGGGAGAACTTCATTGTATAGGTGCTACCACGCTCAATGAATACCGTAAGTACATTGAAAAGGATCCCGCTTTGGAAAGACGTTTCCAACAAGTACTCGTTCAGGAACCAAATGTGGAAGATACGATATCTATTCTAAGGGGCTTAAAGGAACGATTTGAAATTCATCATGGAGTAAATATTCATGACCGGGCCATTGTGGCAGCTTCAAGACTTTCCGATCGCTATATATCCGACCGTTTCTTGCCGGACAAAGCAATAGACTTAATCGACGAGGCATGTGCGATGATCAGGACGGAAATTGACTCGATGCCATCAGAATTGGATGAAGTGACACGTAAAGTGATGCAGCTGGAAATTGAAGAAGCTGCTTTAAATAATGAAAAGGATTCTGCCAGTCTTGAACGCCTGGATCGAATCCGTGAAGATTTAAGCAATCTGAAGGAAAAAGCGAATACGATGAAGTTAAAATGGCAGCAGGAGAAAGAAAGCATAGGGATCGTCCAGGAGAAGCGGGAAGAACTGGAGAAGCTCAGGCGTTTACTCGAAGACGCTGAAAGTGATTATGATCTGAATAAAGCTGCTGAGCTTCGTCATGGCAGGATTCCAGCTATGGAAAAAGAACTTGTTGCTGTTGAGTCTGAGATGATGAAAGAGCAGGAAGGGCGGTTGCTGCGTGAAGAAGTGACGGAGGATGAAGTGGCAAATATTGTAGCAAGATGGACAGGGATACCGATCACTAAGCTTGTAGAAGGTGAAAGGGAGAAGCTGTTAAAACTTGATCGCATTTTGCATGAAAGGGTGATCGGGCAGGATGAGGCTGTTCAATTAGTGAGTGACGCCGTTATTCGTGCGAGAGCAGGTATTAAAGATCCGAATCGTCCAATTGGTTCATTCATTTTCTTGGGTCCAACGGGAGTAGGGAAGACAGAACTTGCGAAGACACTTGCTCACACGTTATTTGATAGTGAGGAACAGATAATTCGGATTGATATGTCTGAATATATGGAGAAGCATGCGGTTTCACGATTGATTGGTGCACCTCCAGGTTATGTTGGTTATGAAGAAGGTGGCCAGCTGACAGAAGCGATCAGACGCAAACCGTATTCGGTCATCCTACTTGATGAAATTGAGAAAGCTCATCCAGAAGTATTCAATATTCTTCTGCAAATGCTCGATGATGGGAGGATAACCGATTCTCAAGGAAGGACAGTTGATTGTAAGAACACGGTTATCATTATGACCTCTAACATCGGATCCTCTCATCTTCTTGAACGGAATAAGGGGGAAGAGGAAATTGATAAAGAAACGAAGAATCTGGTCATGAGTCAGCTTCGTTCCTCTTTCAGACCGGAATTCCTTAACCGGGTAGACGACATTATTCTCTTTAAACCATTGAGCATTGAGAATATAAAAGGGATCATCGATAAGCTAGTAGAAGACTTGCAAAACCGAGTGGAAGAACAGCATATATCATTGTCATTAACGGAAGGTGCAAAAGAATATATAGCACAGGAAGCCTTTGATCCGGTTTATGGTGCACGCCCTTTGAAAAGGTATTTGCAGAGAGAAATCGAAACCAAACTGGCAAGAGAACTGATAGCAGGAAATATCAGGTCAAACGAAACCATTTCCATCGACAGAGGAGAGAACGGTATATCGATCATTAAGAAGGATAAATAAAAAAAAGCAGCCGGACTTGGCTGCTTTTTTTAGTGCTTTTCGACTGGCTCGTTTGGTATAACAAGCGTGATAAGAAATACTAATATCGTTACACAAACCGATATAATTAATCCTGTTTCAAAGTGAAAAGCAATTCCATTCATTGAACTTACAACGTAAGTTAACATTTCAGTCAGAGCAAATGCCCAGAAAAACATCCAAAAAAATCTCACGTCAAGTCACCTCATTCCTATGTAATCAACTAATACATTATTAGAGTGTTCTAACCAATTTCAATCTTTTTTATCTTACCACAGGTTCATGAATTAATAAATGACTAATCTGTGAAATGTAAACCTTATCATATACCGGTAAAAATCTTTAGGGATACTCTCTTTTTTAACTAAATTTGCAAATATCAAAGGTTCTTTGGGCTATCTCCCTTACCAATGTTGTCTCCTTACATAAACTATAATGACTTACTATGTAAAAGGAGAAATTCTAATGTATCAGCGATTGTTTCAATTAGAGCAAGAGTGGTGCATGATTCATTATCCTGAACGCCCAAATGGATTCGCTGTAATGGTAATAGGTGATTCCCATCACTATGTAGATGATAAGAGCAGCTTTTGGGTTCAACATGAGGCACGTTACAAGTGGATTCAAGAACTGACCGCCAAAGGCTACATTGTGTATTATAGTAATCTTTACGGAGCGAATTGGGGTAGCAATCAAGCCGTGCAGTTAGCCAAACGACTTTATCAGCATGTGAAACGAAATGAAATCATTAATGGAAAGATTCATATATTGGCTGAAGGAATGGGGGCTTTGGTATTGAAAAACCTCTATCCGAAAATGGAGCAGGACATTAGAAGTGCAGTTATGCTTGCACCTTGCGTGTCTTTATATGATCATCTGGAACAAGAGAAGGAACAGAAGTTCTTTTATAAAAAGGTAATAAAAGAACTCTCACACACGTTTCGATTGAAAGAGGATGAGTGCGAATCCTTCATCAGTCAACAATCGAAGGACTACGAAGTATTTAAAAATATCTCGATTCCGCTTTACATTGTTCAATCAACGACTCTTAATCGTTATAAAAATCAATTCACTCTCATAAAAGATATATATACGGAGCGTTTAGAAAAAGGCACATCAACGGATTTGTTCTTTGTACTCCCTGAAAAACGTGCTTCTCTGGGAAGGAAATTTGCTTCATACTTTTCTTTACATGAGAAAGAGTTATAACAAACACATTGGAGTGATTGACTTGAATCATGCATTCGTATTTGCCTCTCAACAGTTTTTGGGATTTGAGCTTTGTGATGCCCTTCTTGAGAATGGATGGACCGTAACGGCAGTGGATGAAACAAAAGAAACAGAGGAAAAGTGGTTAGGAATTGGAAGGAACTCAAACATTCAATATGTTCCTTATGAAGACTGGGATAAGGAAGTACAATCAGGATGCAGTGTGTTCCTTCCATACTATGATCAGGTAAGAGAAGATAAAGTAAGTTACTTGTCAGAAGTAGAAGGGCTGCTGTCAAAAATTGAACAACCCCTCTCGATCATTCGAATCTATTCCAATCTGGACAGAGATCAAAAATGCCAAGAAGGAACAGTATTCTACCTTCCAACTCTGTACGGAATTCACCAGCCGACAGAATTTCTGTTCGCTCAACTTTTAAATGGAGAAGATGGTGACTCTCCATACATTGATGATCCAAGTGGAGCGATCTATGTAAAGGACGCTGCCCGATCTATAATAAAGCATTCATCCAATTCAGAAGAAATCTATAAGGTGAAAGCACTCTCAAATCAAAGCTGGAAGGAAGCCTTATCGTATGTAACGAAGAAGTCTTTTACTCCCGTCAGAATGGATGCCGAACCAAATGGAAAAGAGCTTATCGTCAAGCCGTCCAAGTCTCATGAATCGGTCATTAAAGAACAATTAAGAGGCATTCATTTGCATGAAATTCAGGAATAAGAAAACTTTTTCTTTCCTTGTGGATAGGGATGAGGGTAAAATAAATATGATGTAATAATTTGCTATTGATTCTTTTTTATAGATGCTGCACGGGCTTTAAAGGAGTTGCTGCACATGAGTAAGAAATTTTACACCATTTTCATGATTGTATTCCTTATTGGAATAAGTGGTTGTTCAACAGGAGACAGCGTTGAAATAGAAAAAGTTGGTTTACTGGTTCCGGAAACCGTAAGCGATGGAGTATGGGGAACAAAAGGTTACAAAGGATTATTGAAAATTCAATCCGATTACAATGCAGACGTTTTCTATAAAGAGAGCATAAAAAATGATACATCAATTAAACAAGCGGTAAAAGAGTACAGTGATGATGATGTTACCTTAGTGTTTGGCCACGGAAGTGAATATTCCGGGATATTTAACACCCTTTCCGGTGATTATCCCAACATCCATTTTGTAAGCTTTAATGGGGATGCCACAGAGGAGAATACAACAAGCCTACAATTTAAGGGCTATGCAATGGGCTTCTTCGGAGGCATGACAGCAGCTTATCAAACCAATACGAATATAGTCGGGGTGATTGCTGCTTTTGAATGGCAACCCGAGGTTCAAGGGTTTATAGATGGAGTGAAATACCAAGATAGTGAAACGGAGCTCATTGTCGAGTACACCAATCACTGGAATGATCAAGATATTGCCTTCGAAAAGTTGGAGGGATTAATGAATCAACGTGTTGATGTTGTATATCCTGCAGGTGACGGCTATAATGTAGCTGTAATCGAAAAACTGAAGGAAAAGGGTCTCTATGCCATTGGCTATGTCTCGGATCAATCAGATTTAGGTGAATCCACGGTATTAACGAGTACTGTGCAGCATGCAGATAAACTGTATAGTATAGTTGCGGAAAGATTCGCGAAAGGCGAACTCGATTCTGGAAACCTCGAATTTGATTTTGAAGACGGAGTCATTTCCATGGGTAAATATAGTCCTATCATTCCAGAAGATTTTCAAGCTGAGATGAAGCAACATGTTCAAGCCTACATCGAAACAGGCAAATTGCCGAACGGAAAGGAATCGAAGTAATGAATCAAGACAAAACGATGGAATTCATGCAGATTGCCATGAAGTACTTCCCACAAGCAAAAGAGCAACTGGATCAAGCGGGTGTTGAGTTCACTCCCGAAATGCTGCAACCATTCATGTCGCTATTTACACAAGTCATGAGTGAAGCCTATGAATTAGGCAAACAGGATGCCTTACATAAAGAGTGAGTGTACAGTAAAACGGTTCATTGAATTTTTCAATGAACCGTTTTTTTTATTTAATATTCCATTGCTTTAATAATGGACTGATTTTCTTATAGAGTGGTTTCAATTCATCGATGGAATTCATCATGGAGTGAACGCCATCGAGTAATGATCCTCCTTCATTGCTGCCTTCACGCTTCTCCTGAGAAGGAGCCGCTTCTTTTTTTCGGATTCTTCCTCCATACATCATCTGATCAAATGGATGCAGCTTCTTTTCTTCAGACATTTCCTCACCCCCTCTACCTACTATGTAACCTATGAAAGGGGGGTTGTACGAGTATAGTCAAACGCATAGAAGAAAGGGAAAAGAAAAAATAATTGCAGAAAGTAGAAATCTTCGATAAAATTAGTACCAAGTCATAATAATTGATAATAAACTAAAGAATAAGAAAAAAACATAAAAAGAAAGTAGGGAATGCCGGTATGAATACAGGAATTATTGGAATTGGGCGTTACCTTCCAGAGAAAATCGTAACCAATGCAGATCTTGAGAAAATGGTGGATACATCTGACGAATGGATTCGTACGAGAACGGGCATTGAAGAGCGAAGAATAGCAGATAATGAAACAGACACATCAGACATGGCGTACGAAGCAGCAAAAACGGCCATTGCGGATGCAGATATTTCGGCAGAAGAAATTGATCTGATCCTAGTGGCTACGGTGACACCTGACCAGCCATTTCCATCTGTAGCATGCTTACTTCAAGAAAGATTAGGAGCAAAAAAAGCAGCTGCGATGGATATAAGTGCTGCATGTGCCGGATTTATGTATGGTATGATTACGGCAAAGCAGTTTATCGACAATGGTGCGTATAAGCATGTACTCGTTATAGGAGTTGAAAAGTTATCCAAGGTCACAGATTGGGATGACCGGAATACGGCTGTTCTGTTCGGGGACGCAGCAGGTGCAGCAGTACTTGGACCGGTTCCCGATGATAAGGGAATACTTGCCTTTGAATTAGGTGCAGACGGATCGGGTGCAAAGCATTTGTACCAGGAAGAAAACATCATCATGAATGGACGCGAAGTTTTTAAATTTGCCGTTCGTCAAATGGGCGAATCGAGTGTGAATGTCATTGAAAAAGCAGGTTTAAAGAAAGAAGATGTTGATTTCTTAATTCCTCACCAAGCTAATATCCGTATTATGGAAGCAGCAAGACAACGATTGGAATTGCCTATTGAAAAGATGTCTAAAACTGTAAATAAATACGGGAATACTTCAGCAGCTTCTATCCCTGTTTCATTAGTGGAAGATTTAGAAGCAGGAAGAGTGAAAGAAAATGATGTGGTCGTCATGGTAGGATTCGGCGGCGGTTTAACCTGGGGCGCTATTATCATGCGCTGGGGCAAATAAATAGAACTCTCTTCTATAACTTGCAGACAAAGGAGATGGAATAAATGAACAAGAAACGTGTAGTTGTAACAGGATTGGGAAGTGTTACCCCGTTAGGTAATGATGTTGAATCAACGTGGGCAAATATTTTAGCAGGGAAAACGGGTGTAGGTCCGTTAACGCGCTTAAATGCAGACGATTATCCAGCCAAAGTGGCAGCAGAATTGAAAGATTTCAATATCGAGGATTTCGGTGTCGAAAAAAAAGAAGCGAGAAAAATGGATCGCTTCACTCATTATGCGATTGCAGCATCGTTAATGGCTGTCAAAGATTCCAAGCTCGACATTACAGACGAAATCGCTCACCGCGTCGGCGTGTGGATCGGTTCGGGTATTGGTGGAATGGAAACGTTCGAACAGCAATATGAAACCTTCCAAAAGCGAGGGTATCGCAGAGTAAGTCCATTTTTCGTTCCAATGATCATTCCTGATATGGCTGCTGGACAAGTTTCCATCATGCTGGGAGCAAAGGGCTTTAACTCTTGCACAGTCACTGCATGTGCGACAGGGACCAATTCGATTGGAGATGCATTTAAAGTCATCCAGCGGGGAGATGCGGATGTCATGGTTTCAGGTGGGGCAGAAGCACCGATTACAAAGATGTCAGTAGCGGGCTTCTGTGCAAACACAGCTCTTTCGACTAATACAGATCCTGAAAAAGCTTCGAGACCGTTCGATGCAAACCGTGACGGATTTGTCATGGGAGAAGGAGCAGGTGTCGTGGTTCTGGAAGAGCTTGAGCATGCACTGAAACGAGGAGCGCCGATCTATGCTGAAATCGTAGGCTATGGCTGTACAGGTGATGCGTATCATATCACAGCTCCTGCACCGGCTGGAGAAGGTGGAGCCCGAGCAATGAAAATGGCATTGGATGACGGTGAAATCCTTCCTGAGCAAATGGATTATATTAATGCTCACGGAACAAGCACTCCTTACAATGATAAATACGAAACGATGGCAGTAAAAGAAGTATTTGGGGAACATGCCTATAAATTAGCCATGAGCTCAACGAAATCCATGACAGGTCATCTTCTGGGAGCAGCAGGGGGAGTTGAAGCGATTTTCACAGTACTCGCGATGAAAGACAGTGTGTTGCCTCCAACAATCAATATAGAAACACCAGATCCGGATTGTGATCTTGATTATGTAGCGAACGAAGCAAGAAAACAGGAAGTGAATGTGGCGATGAGTAACTCATTAGGTTTCGGTGGCCATAATGCTACGATCGTCTTTAAAAAATATAACAACTAAAATGAGAACGAGTCTGCTACACGTTAGCAGGCTCGTTTTTTGTTGTGAACTCTCTTTCCTTTACATATACATGATAAAAAGCCAGGAAAGAGGGATGAAGGTGACCGTTGCTCCTACTGATGAATGGCTGGTGGAATCCATTCATAAGCCTTTAGAGCTGTTAAAGAATACAATTAACGGAAAAGACGATCAAAAATCGTTTTATCAATACCTTATGAGGCATGGCATGTACAAATCATCACAGCATGCCGAAGACATTTACGAAAAGATGAAAGAACATAACATTTGGGAACGGTTTGCCCTTTATGAAAAAAAGTATAAAAGAAAATGGAATGGTCCCAATGTACCTATTTACTTATTTCCCGTGCAGGAAAAGAGAGGTATGTTCCAATCGTCAATGAAAAAGTCAGGTGTATGCTTTAAAGACGAGATTTTCTTTTTTATAACAGAACATGAAGATATGAAAGAGTACGAAGCTCTCTTTGTTCATGAATACCATCACTGTGTCAGAATGAAATTACTAAACAAAAAAGACACACAATATACCTTATTGGATTCAATCATTTTTGAAGGACTGGCAGAACATGCCGTTAAAGAGTACTGTGGAGAAAAATACTCAGCTTCCTGGACAAAGGCATATGAAGAAAAAGAAATGTCACGTTATTACGATAAATGGATTCAGCCTAATTTGGATGTAACAAGAAGCAGTCCCCTTCACGATCACTTACTTCTTGGGAAGAAATCGTATCCTAACATGCTGGGTTATGCTGCTGGTTATTATCTGGTAGAAAATTATTTGAAGAAGAATATTACATCTACCATAGCCCTAATAGGAAAAGCATCATCAACCTTCTTACCATAGGAGAATGGGGGATCAAATCTGTCAGGTATTTTTATGAATACTAGGCAGGTGATGAAAATAGGAGCCTAATTTCGTCATATCTTCCATTTACCCTCATAAACTATAGTAAGAATGGACGAGCTAAATCTCTAAATGCGAGGATAGAGGCGGAAGGTATGGTGTTTCGAATGTTTGTATTGTTTATCGGGTTTGGACTGGCTGTTTCAGGAGGAGTGAGTTTAATAATTTATTTAAACCTTCTCACCACCGGAATGACTTTTTCAGACTATATTCTTTTCGTATCCACCCGAGTCGAATGCTATTTATTTCTCTTAGGGATTCTCATCATCACGCTCTCGATCTATATCCCCCGAAGGAAAAATAATCACTATCTATAAAACCCTTGTTGAATAGGAATAAATTTACACCGATTTGCCTATACTGATTGACAAATAAGATTGTAGCAAAGCGAGGGGTCAATCATGTTATATCTTCATGATGTATGGGTAAATTGGTTCGAAGGCGAAGAAAATGGCTACAATGTCTGTCATTTTCACGAATGGAGAAAAGAGGACGTTATTGAGTTATTGGATCAAGTTCCTCTCATTAAAGTGGACACTGTTCTATTTCATTACATCGAGAATGATTTATCAGAGTTACCTCAACAACTGCTTAATAATGTCTATCAAAAAGCTTACTTACGAAAAAACCATGAACGAATTCAGCTGGATTATTGCTTCATTGTCACAGACGGGACAGGAATACTCGCAGTGGATACGATTGGGTATACCGTTCCAATCAGAAAAAGCAGGCTGATCCCAAGACAGGAACAGCTCGTCTATGAAATGGTGGAAAGTCATGAAACGATGCAATATGCCATTCAGCCTGAGGCTAAAAGAGAGGATTCCTATCACATTCTCTCACCAAGTCCATATATGATGAGTGGACTGACGAGAAAAGAAAGACAGTTGAAGCAATTATTATTTATGGCGCTTGATCAGCTTCACAGCTCGAACAATACGGCCGAAATCCGCTACTGGTACACCGAATGGGCTCCACAGCGATACCGGACCATCCAGGAATTGGACTTTGAAGAAATTTGGCAAATGTTATACGAAGAAACGCAGTTTGGCTGGTCGGACAAGCACCTGACCCTCTGTGAAAATTTAATCAAGGGACAACCCTTCTTCGAAAAACTGTGGGAAGTGGAGAATCGTCCTAAGGTAAATTGATAGGTGGATGAAAACCTCTAGTCTGTGATGGACTTGGGGTTTTTGTTTAGGGTTTGAGGGGGGAGGCGATGATGATCGGTCACAATAAAAAAGCCCAGAGCTTCATATGCAAGCTCTGAGCAACAATGCTATTTTCTCTTTCTCTCTTTACGCCCGAGTCCCATGGCCTTTTCCATCTTCTTCAGCATTTTGTTTGCTGTGAAATTAGCTTTTTCTGCCCCGCGATCGAGGATATCATCCAGCTCTTCAGAATCAATCAATTCATAGTAGCGGTCCTGCACGGGCTTAATGGCATTGACGACCACTTGAGCTAAGTCACCTTTAAAGTCTCCATAGCCCTTACCTTCATACTTTTGTTCAAGTCCTTCTATTGAAGTGCCTTCAAGAATGGAATAGATGGAAAGGAGATTTGATACTCCTGGTTTGTTTTCTTTATCGTATTTAACGACTCCTTCTGAATCCGTCACAGCACTTTTTATTTTCTTTTCAATCTGTTTCGGATCGTCGAGGAGTGTAATAAATGATTTCTGGTTAAGGTCGGACTTACTCATTTTCTTCAATGGATCCTGAAGGGACATGACGCGGGCGCCTACTTTAGGAATCCTGACATCAGGAACTGTAAAGATGCTGTTGTACTTATTATTAAAGCGCTCTGCAAGATTTCTCGTTAATTCCAAATGTTGTTTCTGATCTTCTCCCACAGGAACTAAATCTGTTCCGTATAGAAGAATATCGGCTGCCATTAATGGTGGGTAAGTTAACAAACCTGCAGAAACGGCTTCTTTCCCATGTGATTTATCCTTGAATTGCGTCATTCTTTCGAGTTCACCAATATACGTCACACATTGCAGGATCCATCCTGCCTGTGCATGAGCAGGGACCTCTGATTGAATGAATAGTGTTGATTTCTCAGGGTCGATACCGCACGCAATGTAGAGTGCAGCAAGGCTTCGGATGTTTTTACGAAGCTCCATTTTATCCTGTGCTACCGTGATTGCATGTTGATCCACTACACAGAAATAACAATTGTATTCTTCCTGAAGCTCAGTGAATTGCTTCATGGCCCCGATGAAATTCCCAAGCGTAATCGTACCGCTCGGTTGTATGCCGCTAAATATTGTTTTCATCTTTATTTCCTCCTGTTTTACACAAAATAAAAACCCACCCGTCCTATTGAAGATAGGGACGAATGGGATGATTTCCGCGGTGCCACCCTAAGTACTCAGATGAGTCAGCTTAGTCCATGACGAGCATGGAACCCCTTTAACGTGAGGTAAATCCGTTATATGCTACTCCATTTCACAAATAAAGCTCAGAAGTCCATTCCCTTTCCAATGATTACTTGTTTTCACCATCCACAAGCTCTCTATAAATCATATTGAAAAGTACTACTCTTCATCTACGCTTATTACTTTCATTTATATATTTTTATTATATGAAAAATCAAAGGGTAATTCAAGTGTACAGCAGATAGGACAAGGCGATAGAAAGAAGCAGGGTGATGGAGCCGACTATCAGTACTGACCTTGTAATGGAAAAAGATCGCTTGACTCCGTATTCTTCATGGGCTTCCTTAGTCTCGTCCAGATCGTCAAACTGGGAAATATACTTTCCTTGTTTCGTGCTGTTTCGGAATCTCTTAAGGGCATAAACGATGCCATTGAAAAATCCTTTTTGAAATATATAAAGGAGGGAACCCGCGGCAACATACGTTATTCCGATAATAAACAAGCTATCTATAATAGAGAGAAACAGGCTTTTTTCCTGAAAAATAGCAGTGACGATGGCAATGATGAAAAACAGCAGGGTAAGTAAGTAGAAAAAATTTAATCGTTTCATAGTTCTCCTTAAAATGTTTTTATCAAAAGTATACATGAAGCACTTAGGAGAATTCAATCATTCATATATATTCAAGCCATCTTGCATTGTATGAGGAGGGAGAATATAAATCCGTATATGGCGTACATAGTTGAAGCTTAGGTGAAATCATAAAAATATCACTAGAATAAAGTATGTATTCTATTTTTTATATTTAGTCCTGAATATTTATATTTATAATAGAAAATCAGGTCGTAATTTTAGGAATAGGCCCAAAAAACATAATAAGATACGTGCTGGGAAATTTACATTTGTAACAATTGTAATGGGATGAACTCTCTAAAACGTTCAACTAAAACCCTTTTATACCAACGTTTCGGCATCAATATACCTACTAATCTGATAATTTAGCAAAAAAACTGTTAAATTCATATTGCAATAATTTCTCTATCATGTATAATAAGTAACAAATCTTCTGAAAATTAGAAGATAAATAAATATGAGATTTACGAGGAGGTCAATTTCAAGATGAAGAAAAAGTTTTCATTCTTGCTAGTTCTTCTTCTTGCTCTAAGTACTTTCTTAGCTGCTTGTGGCGGCGACAAGAAAACTGAGGGCAACGAAGGAGCATCTGGCGAAGGCGGCGAGTCTTCTGAGAAGAAAGAACAGGTACTTAACTTACTTGAGAGTTCTGAGATCCCATCAATGGACTCTACTCTAGCAACTGACGCTGTATCGTTCAAAGTCATGAACAACGTATTTGAAGGTCTTTACCGTTTAGGTGAAAATGATGAGGCTGTACTTGGTATGGCTGCTGAAGAACCACAAATCAGTGAAGATGGTAAAACATACACGTTCAAAATCCGTGATGCTAAATGGTCAAACGGAGATGCAGTTACTGCGAACGACTTCGTTTACGGTTGGCAAAAAGCTTTAAACCCTGATACTGGTGCTGAGTATGCGTACATCATGTACGATATCAAAAACGCTGCAAAAGTAAATGCTGGTGAAGTTCCAGTTGAAGAATTAGGTGTTAAAGCGGTTGATGAAAAAACATTAGAAGTTCAGCTTGAAACAGCTGTACCTTACTTCAAAGCTTTACTTTCTTTCGCAACTTTCTATCCTCAAAACCAAAAGTTTGTTGAAGAACAAGGCGATAAATTCGGTCTTGAAGCTGACACTGCAGTTTACAATGGTCCATTCACACTTTCTGAGTGGAAGCATGAGCAAAGCTTCAAGTTAACTAAGAACGACGGTTACTGGGATGCAGAAACTGTTAAGTTAAAAGAAGTTAACTTCAATATCGTTAAAGATACTGCTACTGGTGTAAACCTTTATGAAACAAACAAAGCGGATGTAGCTGGTCTTTCAGCTGAATTCGTAGATAAATACAAATCAGATGAAAACTTCAAAACAAAGGCTGATACTGCGGTATTCTTCCTTCGTTTAAACCAAAAGAATGAAATCATGGCTAATGTAAATGCTCGTAAAGCATTTGATGCAGCTTATGACAAGCAAGGTATGGTTGACGTTCTTCTAAACAATGGTTCAATTCCTGCGTACTTCTTAGTACCAAAAGATTTCGTTTCTGGTCCAGACGACGCTGAGTATCGTGAAGCTGTAGGTGATTTCGGTGGTTACGATACTGATAAAGCTGCAGAGTATTGGGCTAAAGCGAAAGAAGAGTTAGGGAAAGATTCTATTGAATTAGAACTACTAAACTATGACTCTGACAGCTCTAAGAAAATCGGTGAATTCTTAAAAGAACAATTAGAGCAAAACTTAGAAGGATTAACTGTTTCAATCAAAGCACAACCATTCAAGCAAAAGCTTGAGTTAGAATCTAAAGGTGATTATGATGTTTCATTCGCCGGATGGGGTCCTGACTATCCAGATCCGATGACATTTGTTGACATGTTCGTTACTGATGGTGCACATAACCAAATGGCTTACTCTAACCCAGAGTATGACAAGTTAATCGAACAAGCTAAAGGTGAACTTCTTGATGATCCGGAAGCTCGCTGGCAAGCAATGGTTGACGCAGAAAAGATTCTTTTCGAAGATCAAGCGATCAGCCCAATGTACCAACGTGGAACTGCTTTCCTAGAGCGTCCATATGTTAAAGGTCTGTTACGTCACTCATTTGGTGCTGATGCATCATACAAATGGGCTTACATTGAGTAATCGTTAGCTCAATTAACAAACCTTCAGAGGAGAGTGTATGCGTAAGCATACGCTCTCCTTTTCCAGTGAATGTCGAAAATTATCAAAAAAGTAAAAATATATTGAATATTTGTCGAGAATCGATATAATTAAAATGTAGAAAAAAAAGATAAAAAAGGGGGGCTAAAGAATGGTCAGATATACAATTCAACGTATCGTCTATATGATCATCACTTTGCTTATCATTGCAACCGCCACTTTCTTTCTGATGAAGCTCCTACCTGGATCTCCACTACAAAACGCAGAAAGGCTGACTCCGGAACAACAACAAATCATAATGGATAAATACGGTCTAAATGACCCGCTACCTGAACAATATGTGAATTATATGGTTGGGTTAGCGAAAGGGGATTTGGGGTTGTCCTTCCAATACGATAATCGTCCTGTTACTCAAATTGTTGGAGATCGTATTGGTCCTTCCGCACTTCTTGGATTCCAAGCTATGGTATTAGGTACATTCTTAGGGCTACTTATTGGTATTGTTGCAGCAATCAAACATAACACCTGGGTCGATTATGGTTCAACGTTCCTTGCTGTCCTGGGTATATCAATTCCTTCCTTCGTATTCGCAGGACTTCTGCAGTATTATGTTGGGGTTAAACTTGAATGGCTGCCGGTAGCATTATGGGGAGAATACAAACACACGATTCTTCCAACTTTAGCGCTGACCGTATTCGTAGTAGCAACCATCGCACGTTTCATGCGTACAGAAATGCTGGAAATATTAAACTCCGATTATATTTTACTAGCAAAAGCAAAGGGGATTTCTAAAACTGCAACAGTTGTAAAGCATGCTGTTAGAAATGCTTTAATTCCTATTGTAACGATTTTAGGTCCAATGACAGTTGGGGTAATGACAGGATCTCTTGTAGTTGAACGTATATTTGCTGTTCCTGGTTTAGGGGAGCAATTCGTACTATCGATTAATACAAATGATTACACTGTTATTATGGGTATTACCCTCTTCTTCAGCGCTTTATTCATTGGAGTTATCTTTTTGGTAGATATTCTTTACGGAATCATTGATCCGCGTATTCGCTTAGCTGGAGGGAAGAAATAATGGAAGCAAACAAAAAGAAACTAGATCAACTTAGTCCAGACCTCTTCCAACCCCAAAAGGCTAGGGAAGACGAGTCAGAGAAAATTTCGCGACCGAGCTTAAATTTCTGGCAGGACTCATGGATTCGTTTACGTAAGAATAAAGGAGCGATTGCTGGAATTATTATCACGGCAATCATTTTCTTCTTTGCCGCTTTTGGTCCAATGATGAACGAGTATAAATTTAGCGATCAAAATATCAGGCATGCAAAGCTGCCACCAAAAATTGAAGCGCTTTCAGGAATTAGTTGGCTCCCTTTTGACGGAAAAGATGCAGATGGTTTTGATGTTTATGAAGCAAGACAAATTAAAGAAAACTATTGGTTTGGTACAGATGACTTAGGACGTGACCTATGGACCCGTACATGGAACGGAACCCGTATTTCACTTTATATTGGTATACTTGCAGCGATCATCGATTTTATCATTGGAATTTCATATGGTGGAATTTCTGCTTATTACGGTGGAAAAGTGGACGATGTCATGCAGCGTATTATTGAAATTCTTGTTGGAATTCCAAACTTAATAGTTGTTATTCTCTTTATCTTGATATTCGAACCTGGGATATTCTCGATAACCATGGCTATGGTAATAACCGGTTGGACTGGTATGGCACGTATCGTTCGTGGACAAGTGTTACAGTTGAAAAATCAGGAATTTGTACTTGCTTCACGAACACTTGGGGCTACCAGCAACCGTTTGATCTTTAAACACCTACTTCCAAACGTAATGGGACCTGTTATCATTACAACTATGTTCACAGTACCTGCTGCGATTTACACAGAAGCATTCTTAAGCTTTATCGGATTGGGGATTGCTCCTCCAAGAGCATCACTGGGATCATTGGTTAATGATGGGTATAAATCAATCCAGTCATTTCCTCATATGATGCTGGTACCATCAGCTGTCATCTCATTAGTCATCTTAAGCTTCAACTTAATGGCCGATGGTCTGCGTGATGCACTAGATCCGAAAATGCGTAAGTAATGGAAGGGAGATTATGAATATGTCAAAAATTTTAGAAGTGAAAGATCTACACGTCTCCTTCAATACGCATGGAGGAGAAGTTCAGGCTGTCCGAGGTGTAGATTTCCATTTAGATAAAGGTGAAACACTAGCTATTGTAGGTGAATCTGGTTCCGGTAAATCAGTAACTACTAAGGCGATCATGAGATTGATCCCAAATCCTCCAGGCTTCATTAAGGGTGGAGAAATGTTATTTGAGGGGAAAGACTTAGCAAAATTACCGGAAAAGGATATGCAGAAAATCCGTGGGAAAGATATCTCTATGATTTTCCAAGATCCGATGACGTCCTTGAACCCTACAATGACAATTGGTAAACAGATCATGGAACCTCTGGTGAAGCACCAGAATATGAGTAAAAATGATGCGAAAAAACGTGCCATCGAGTTACTTAAACTTGTTGGTCTGCCTAGTCCGGAAACTCGCTTTAAACAATATCCTCATCAATTCTCGGGTGGTCAGCGTCAACGTGTGGTCATCGCAATCGCTCTTGCTTGTAATCCGAAGATTCTGATTGCCGATGAGCCGACGACGGCATTGGATGTTACCATCCAGGCTCAGATCCTTGAATTGATGAAAGATTTACAAACAAAGATAGAAACTTCCATCATTTTCATCACCCACGATCTTGGAGTTGTTGCGAACGTAGCTGATCGTGTAGCTGTTATGTATGGTGGACAAATTGTTGAGACAGGTACAGTGGATGAAATCTTCTACGATCCACGCCACCCATATACTTGGGGATTGATCGGCTCAATGCCGACAACAGAAACAGAAGGTGAGCAGGAGCTGGTTGCCATACCTGGGACTCCACCGGATTTATTAAATCCACCTAAAGGGGATGCATTCGCTCTTCGCAGTGAATATGCTTTGAAAGTGGATTTTGAACAAGAGCCGCCATATTATCAGGTTTCAGATACTCATTATGTGAAGTCCTGGTTATTGCACCCGAGTGCTCCAAAAGTTGAGCCACCTGAAATCGTGAAATTAAGACATAGACAAATGCCTTCTAATTATAAAGAGCCGGTACTTGTTGAGGGGGTTCGTTCATAATGGCAGAAAAATTATTGGAAATCAAAAATTTAAAACAGTACTTTAACCCGGGGAAACCGAATATGGTTAAAGCTGTCGATGATATCAGCTTTGATATTTATAAAGGGGAAACCCTTGGCCTGGTAGGGGAATCTGGCTGCGGTAAATCAACGACTGGTCGAACGATCATTCGTTTGTATGATGCTACAGACGGTCAGGTTCTCTTTAATGGTGAGGACGTTCATGGTAAAAAATCGCGTTCACAATTAAAGAAGTTCAACCGTAAGATGCAAATGATCTTCCAGGATCCATACGCAAGTTTGAACCCTCGTATGAAGGTTGCGGATATCATTGCTGAAGGTATTGACATTCATGGACTGGCTTCTTCCAAAGAAGAACGCATAAAGAGGGTTCATGACCTGCTTGAAACAGTTGGTTTGAATAAAGAGCATGCCGGCCGTTATCCGCATGAATTCTCTGGTGGTCAAAGACAGCGTATCGGGATTGCCCGTGCCTTGGCAGTAGACCCGGACTTCATCATTGCCGATGAGCCAATTTCGGCTCTTGACGTTTCGATTCAGGCACAGGTAGTTAATCTTATGCAAGAGCTTCAGAAAGAGAAAGGACTAACGTACTTATTTATCGCCCATGATCTTTCCATGGTAAAATATATCAGTGATCGCATCGGGGTTATGTATTTTGGTAAGTTAGTCGAGTTGGCACCGAGTGATGCCCTTTACAAGAACCCGCTACATCCTTATACGCAATCTCTTTTATCAGCGATTCCGTTACCGGATCCAGAGTATGAGCGCACACGCAGAAGAAAAGAATATAATCCTTCTGTTCACAATTATACAGAGGATGATAATCTTGAAATGCGTGAAGTGGCGCCTGGCCATTTCGTATATTGCTCGGAGAAAGAGTTTGCGCAGTATAAAGCTCAGTACAAAAGCTAAACATTTTACAAAAGCTCCCTTTTATGAGGGGAGCTTTTTTTAATGAAGGGTTTTCATAATAGCTTATTTTATTCTTTTTTAACATGAAAATCATACTATATAATGAAGATATTTAATTTCCTTGGAAATTTCGACAGATTAGGAGTAATACCCCTTTTCTTTCAAGTTATTTCCTTGTTAGAATAGTATAAGGTGTTACATATTTTACTAGATAGCTTATTTAATAGAGGAGAGGTTTATTTTGAAATGGAGTAAGGTAGCGACATCCTTATGTTTAGTCACAATGTGCGTATTGCCGTTCCAAACAGCGAGTGCTGAAGGAGAAGGGACGGCTGCCCATGAGAAGAGAAGTCTTTCTTTAAGTAAGAAAGAAATAGCAAGTCCCGCCCCAAGATTTGCATTTGATTCGGGCTTTGAATTTGAATATCCTGATGCGGTTAGAGGGGTTTATGTTACAGGTCACTCTGCTGGTGGAGCGAGATTTGACAGCTTAACGAAACTAATGGATGATACGGATCTAAATGCAATGGTTATTGATATTAAAGATGATCACGGATATGTTACATACGAACCCGATGAATCTTCTCCATACGCTAAAGTAGGTCAGCCTTATATCAAAGATCCTAAAGCGATTTTAAAGACACTTGAAGAAAAACAGATATACCCGATCGCAAGAATTGTGGTATTCAAAGATACAGTTTTAGCGAATGAGAAACCCGAGCTTTCCTTTAAAGATGGAAGCCAGGTATGGAAAAATGGCAGAGGTGAATCCTTTGTGAACCCATTCCTGAAAGAAGTGTGGGATTATAATGTGGGAATTGCAATCGAAGCCGCTAAGATGGGATTCCAGGAAATCCAGTTTGATTATGTCCGTTTCCCTGAAGGTTTTGAAAAACGTGATGATGAGCTGCAATATAATGGTGGCGAATATGCGAATCAAGACTCAGATAATGTACAGAAACGTGTGCATGCCGTTACAGATTTTGTAGAGTACGCGCATAAAAAACTCGAGCCATATGGAGTTAAGGTTTCTGTGGACATTTTCGGTTATACAGCAACGCTTCCAGAGGCACCTGGGATTGGACAGAACTTCTCCAAGATATCTGAAAATGTCGATGTGATTTCATCCATGATTTATCCAAGTCACTGGACTCCGTACTTTGGAATTGCAAAGCCCGATTTACAACCTTATGAATTGGTTTCTGAATATGCTAAGCTTGAAAATTCTAAATTAGCAGAATTAGAAAATCCTCCTATTTCAAGACCATGGCTACAGGATTTCACTGCTTCCTGGTTAGGAAGTGGAAACTATAAAGCCTACGGAAAAGCAGAAGTTGAAGCACAGATTAAAGCATTGAATGATCAAGGCATTAAAGAATTCCTTTTATGGGATGCCGGTAATACGTATACAGAAGGTGTAGATTATACACCTTGATCGAGAAGACCGACCTGGGAAGTTTAAGGGGCGGTCTTTTCGATTTGAAAAAATACTCAAACATTGTTATCATTAAAGTATTGGTAAGATTAACCGCTTTCAACCACATTACCCTCTTCATAGGTGTTTCAAGCCTGTGATTCCGTATTTTTTATCCCACGGATGAGACTAACATCAAACATAAACATTTTTTTTCTGAGAAACATAATTGTATCCCGTTAGTCAATGTCACCCAAAATTCTTTTAAAGGAGTAGATCCATGCATTGGTATGAAAAGTTAAATAAGTATTTCCCGGTAGAGGAAATGAAATCAAAAGAACACCTTGAGTCATTACTCAAAGAAAGAAGCGACATCTACCATAAAGATGAGGGGCAATACCACGTACTTATGTATGCCGAGCTTGATGATTTCATCTTTATCGATTATCTTTTTGTCTCAAAGGATGCTCGTGGACAAGGATTAGGTCATAAGCTGCTCGAGAAGTTAAAGGAAAAGAACAAAGCGATTATTTTAGAAGTAGAGCCAGTTGATTATGAAGATACTGACACTGAAAAGCGTTTAAAGTTCTACAAGCGTGAAGGATTCGAACATGCTGTCAGTATTGGATATGCACGTCGATCCCTTGCAACAAACGAAATCAATGAAATGGAAATCCTTTATTGGGCTCCAAATAACGAATCAGAAGATCTGATCTTCAATTCTATGAAGAAAACATATGAATTAATCCACACTTATAATGATAAAAAGTTTTATGGTGCGTCTTACCAGCCGGTTGAAGAAGTCTTGAAGAAAGACAAAGACCGAGATGGGGATGTTCTGAAAAATCTCTAAATCAAAAGAACCTTATTGTCCATTCGCAATAAGGTTTTCTAAATGAAAAAATGAAAATGTCCTATATCATGTTTAGGCTCTTTTTGAACCGGGTAAAGCCATAGTAGAAAGAGATCATATAGCATATGTTAAACCTATGTATAGGAAATTTGACAAATTGGTTAAAACTATGTTCAAGGGACAGTAATTCATGTATAATACATAATAGAGATTTCTTATTTAAACTTATTTTAATTAACAGCCGATGTTTAAAATGAAATACTCTATATAATAAAAAATTCCTTAAGGGAGTGTGAATGATTCGTGGTTACATTATTCACTTCACCTAGTTGTACATCTTGTCGTAAGGCAAAAGCTTGGTTAGAAGAGCATGAGATTCCATATACAGAGCGTAACGTATTTTCCGAGCCATTAAGCATTGATGAAATAAAGGAAATCCTGCGTATGACTGAGGACGGAACGGATGAAATCATTTCAACCCGTTCTAAGACATTCCAAAAGCTTAATGTAGATTTAGAAACTTTACCACTTCAAGAACTGTTCGAGCTTATTCAGAAAAATCCTGGTCTTTTAAGACGTCCAATCATTTTGGATGAGAAACGTCTTCAGGTAGGATACAATGAAGATGAAATCAGACGATTCCTGCCTAGAAAGGTTCGTACGTTCCAACTTCTCGAAGCTCAAAGAATGGTAAACTAAAGTATTCTTACATTCTCATCATATTATCAATGTTTGAGAATATATAAGGAAAAAGGGGCTGACCCTTTAAGGAACGTTGCGTATCCTTTCGGGTCAACCCCTTTTATATTAGTATAAGTATTAACACTTGAATTTTCTGCAAATATTCGCTAGAATGTCAAAAACACGTTAATTAGTGGGATTTGTGAAGAAAAAAATGGGTGTTATTTTTATTCCATTTTCAGTGTTTATATCATAAAATAGAAGTACAAGGTACAAACTAACCTAAATGTATCTTCTATCTTCACCAGCAATCGAGCAAAATTGCTCAGAGGGTGTAGTCCCTTCACCAACATCATGCAAGAAGGGAGAGGTGTTAATTGGAAATCGAACGCATTAATGAAAATACGGTCAAGTTCTATATATCTTACGGAGATATAGAGGATCGCGGCTTTGACCGCGAGGAGATCTGGTATAATCGTGAAAGAAGTGAAGAACTCTTCTGGGAAATGATGGATGAAGTTCATCAAGAAGAAGATTTCGGAATTGAAGGACCGCTATGGATTCAAGTTCAAGCGTTAGATAAAGGGCTTGAAGTACTGGTTACAAGAGCTCAGGTTTCAAAGGATGGTCAGCGATTTGAGTTGCCAATTCCAGAGGATAAACTCAAGGAACTGCCTGTAGATGAACGGATAGAGGAGCTTCTGGATCAGCATTTCCAAATCAAGCAGGATCAAGATGGAGAAGCAGAAGTGGCACTGGATTTCACTTTGAAGTTCAATGATTTCGAAGATGCGATTTCTTTATCCCATCGGATGAAAGACATGCCTTTAGATCATTTGGAAACCAAGCTGCTTGCATTCGAAAATAAATATTTTATTTACGTTAAATTTTCAGAAGAGCACTTCTCGGAAGAAGATATCGACAATATGTTAAGTATACTACTTGAATATGCGGATGAGACACGAATGACGGTTCATCGCCTAGAAGAGTATGGAAAAGTAGTCATTAATGAACATGTTTTCGGGACATTAAGTGAACACTTTTCTTAAGGATCATACCGGTTTCATTTAGAAATCGGTATTTTTTTATTTAGCTCATTAAGCCAGTGGAAGGTGTTAGAGGTATGAAAAATACAGTGAGAGTCCTCTTATTTATTGCTGTTCTTGTGCTAAGTTATATTTTTTATTTTGATCAGTACCTTTCAGGAATGGTCAAATATATTAGTCTGGTTTTTACTTTCTCTGTAATTGTGATAGGATTTCTTATCTTCTTTGAGAATCGTCACCCCACTCAAACATTAACATGGTTAGTTGTTTTAGGTGCTTTCCCATTCCTTGGTTTTATCTTCTATTTATTATTTGGCCGAAATTACCGGAAAGAGAAAATGTATAAGAAGAAGTACATATTGGACAAGGAAACTTATAATAAATTTGAGCCTGGCCCTAAGGAAATGAACGCTGAAATGTTTGGGTTGTTTCAGGAAAAGCACTTTCAGCTTGCTCAGCGAATAGGAAACAGTGCCATTTCGTTTTCCAGTGAAACGAAGCTTTTAACCAATGGTAACGAGACATTCGGGGAAATCCTGAGATGGTTAAAAACTGCCAAACATCACATTCATATGGAATATTATATTGTCCGTCATGATGATATTGGAAATCAGATTAAGGATATCCTTATTGAACGAGCCAATAATGGGGTGAAAATTCGCTTCCTTTATGACGCGGTTGGGGCATGGCAATTATCAAAGGATTATATTGCTGAATTAAAAGATGCAGGGATTGAAGTGATTCCATTTGGTCCCGTTAAAATTCCTGTTCTCAATAATAAGTTTAACTTCAGAAATCATCGCAAGATTATCGTCATTGATGGAAGTATTGGATTTGTTGGGGGACTTAATATTGGCGATGAGTACTTGGGTAAAAATCCACATTTTGGTTTCTGGAGGGATACCCACCTGCTTGTAAGAGGGGAAGCGGTTCGTACGTTGCAGCTCATCTTTCTTCAAGATTGGTATTATATGACGAATGATGATTTCTTGACTCCAGGGTATTTAAGCCCTGATCCATTGGAAAATGCAAACGATGGTGGAGTTCAAATGATTGCAGGAGGACCAGATAATGAGTTGAGCGTTTTGAAGAATATCTTCTTCTCGATGATCACTTCTGCAAGAAAAAGCGTATGGGTAGCATCACCATATTTCATACCGGATGAAGATATTTTCTCAGCACTTAAAATTGCTGCTTTAAGTGGTGTGGATGTCAGGCTATTGGTTCCCCATAAGCCTGATAAACGAATTGTATTTCACGCTTCACGATCTTATTTCCCTGATCTTCTCGAAGCAGGAGCCCGAATCTTTGAATATCAAAAGGGCTTTATGCATAGTAAAATCATCATTGTTGATGAAGAAATGGCATCAATCGGGACATCAAATATGGATATGAGAAGTTTTCATTTAAATTTTGAAGTCAATGCATTTCTATATAAAACAGAAAGTACCGATTCTCTTGTGAAGGAATATTTACATGATTTAGAGGATGCAGAAGAACTGCAGCTGGAAGAGTTTCAAAAGAGACATCTTGGCTACCGGTTATTGGAATCCACTTCACGCTTAATGTCACCTCTATTATAAGATGAAGCCTTCAAGTGATTTTTTGCTTGAAGGTTTTTTTTGAAGGATTTTCACGATTTTTGGCGAATAATTGTTGAAGGAGGTGTTCTATGTTAACAGCTTTATTTCAAGAGAAAGTGTTTTCTACTATCCACTACACAAGAGAGGAATTAAAGAAACTGCGAAGTAAGCGTCCTATATTTCTCTGTCCTCATTGTTCATCCGAATTGAACCTGCGCATCGGAAACCAAAACGTTCCACATTTTGCTCATTATTCACAGTTCCATTGTGAGATCGGAAAGCAGCATGAGTCATCGCGACATCTGCTTAGTAAGCAACTGCTATATGAAAGATTAAGAGAGCTTTATACGGAGGTAAAGGTTGAATATTTTGTAAAAGAGCTTCAGCAAATCGCAGATGTTTATGTAAAAACAAAATCGGAAAAAATTGCCATTGAGATTCAATGTTCTTCCATTCCTATTCCCGACATTCTTTCTAGAACTGGAGGATATCACAGTCAAAACATCACTCCGTTTTGGATACTTACCCAACCGGTGACAGTAAAGCAAAAGGGCTTGCTGCATTTACCGTCATTTCAGCAAGCCTTTATCAGATATTCACCCCATGTACACCATTTTCTTCTCCATTTTACTCCTGAAGATAGAAGTCTTACATTATTTACTCATCTCATACCTGTTTCAGTCTCAGCTTTTATTAGTGCAGCACCTGTCAGGATCCCTATCGAGCAATTCACTCTTCCTTTGTCCATCCAACATTCTACAATGAATCACCCGTATTTATTAAAAAACTGGAATCAATTCCGAATGAAGTGGATCTATAACAAACTTCATTACAATAAAGCGAAAAACGATTTATTTCTAAGGGAAGTGTATAGAGATGGGGATACATTTTTATATTTACCTTTGTTTGTTGGAATGCCTGTTTTCCCTCATGGGATTCATTTTAAGAATCATGCGATCGAGTGGCAATACTATTTATGGAAGGATTGCATGAAAAAGGATCGATTTATTTCAGAGGAAAAAGTAGCTGGGGTGATAAAAAGAAGGATGGATAGAGGATATTTAGAATTCCGTTCGTTTCCTTTTGTATCGAGGGATCATCTGCTAAAGGACTTAGTAAAGAGTTATTTGGCTCTCTTGGAGGATATGCAGGTGGTAAGAAGGATGGAGGATGGACACTATCAGCTCATACAGACGTGGAATTGTCCAGACAACTTTCCAGGTTTCGAACAGCATCAGAATGAGTTTTTTCCTAAATGGAAGCATATATTAAAAAAGATCCAATAAAGATTGTTTAGTTGCAGGAAAATCTTAGATAAGAGAGAATGTAACTATAAGGAATTTTCTGTAGATTTCAGAATGGAGGATGAATATGTCAAAAGATACAGCTGCGAAAAGTCTGCCTGGCAGGAAAGAGGTAGAGGAGAAGCTAACATGGAGATTAGAAGATATATTTGAAAGTGATGAAGCATGGGAAAAAGAATACAAAGAAATTAAAGAGTTAACAGGCAAAGCTGACGAGTTTAAAGGAACTTTAGGTGAGAGTGCAGAACAGCTTTATAAAGCATTTGCCTTCCAGGATGAAATTATGGAACGTATGGGCAGGGTATATACATATTCTCATATGCGCTATGACCAGGACACAACCAATTCATACTATCAAGGACTAGATGACCGTGCCAAAAGTCTTTATACTCAGTTAGGGAGTAAATTTGCCTACTTAGTGCCTGAAGTGCTTTCGATTGAGGAAAGTAAGCTTCAAGGATTTCTTGACGAAAAAGAAGAGCTGAAGAAATATAAGCATGCTTTAGAAGAAATTAATCTCCAGCGTCCACATGTTCTTTCAGCGGAGGAAGAAGCATTACTTGCTCAAGCTTCCGAAGTGTTCAGTGCGGCGAGTAACACGTTTGGTATGCTGAACAATGCAGATTTGGAGTTTCCGAGCATTAAAGATGAAAACGGGGAAGAGGTAGACATCACACATGGCCGTTTCATTCGTTTCCTGGAGAGCAGTGATCGACGCGTGCGGGAAGAAGCTTTTAAAAAAGTGTATGAAACATATGACAAATTCGAAAATACGTTTGCCTCTACATTAAGTGGAGCAGTGAAGAAAGATAATTTCGTCGCAAACGTTAGAAATTACGATTCAGCAAGACATGCGGCATTATCAAATAATAATATTCCTGAACAGGTGTATGATAACCTGGTTGATACTGTCAATAAGAACCTTCATTTGCTGCAGCGCTATGTAAAGCTTCGTAAGAAAGTATTAGGCTTGGATGAAGTTCATATGTATGACTTATATACACCGTTAGTGAAGGAAGTCAAGATGGACATCAGCTATGATGACGCACAGAACATGATCCTGGACGGCTTAAAGCCTTTAGGAGAAGAATATGCCAATGTCCTTAAAGAAGGCTTTGATAACCGTTGGGTGGATGTTGTCGAGAACAAAGGAAAAAGAAGTGGTGCATACTCTTCAGGAGCATATGGTACCAACCCTTATATCCTCATGAACTGGCAGGATAATGTGAATAATCTATTTACTCTCGCACATGAGTTCGGGCATAGTGTTCACAGCTATTATACGCGCAGTGCTCAGCCGTACACGTATGGGCATTACTCCATCTTTGTTGCCGAGGTGGCTTCTACGTGTAATGAAGCTTTATTGAATGATTATCTATTAAACACAATTGATGACGAGAAAAAACGTCTGTACCTATTAAATCATTACCTGGAAGGATTCAGAGGAACCGTTTTCCGTCAAACTATGTTTGCAGAGTTTGAACACCTCATTCATAAAAAAGCCCAAGAAGGAGAAGCACTTACTTCTGAATTCTTAACGAAAGAATATTATGAATTGAATAAGAAGTATTTCGGAGAAGACATCTCCATTGATGAAGAGATTGGATTGGAATGGGCTCGAATTCCTCACTTCTACTACAATTACTATGTTTATCAATATGCAACCGGCTTCTCGGCTGCGACCGCACTCAGTCAGCAAATCCTTGAAGAAGGAGGGCCGGCAGTTGAACGCTACATCGATTTCCTGAAAGCGGGCAGCTCTGATTATCCGATCGAAGTACTGAAAAAAGCAGGAGTGGATATGACAACCTCCAAGCCGGTAGAAGACGCATGCAAAGTCTTTGAAGAAAAGTTGAATGAAATGGAAGAACTTCTTGAAAAATTACAGTAAATAGAGATCAGGACCTAATGGTTTTTAAAAAAAATCTCCCCATAGAAAGGAAAATATTCTAAGGGGAGATTATTTTTTTTGGGGGTTTTTCCAAAGAAGTTCCGTCCCTCATTTCATTGATTTGAATCCTTTGAAGCGGTTGCGGTTTCCAAGGGATTGGAAGAAGAGCAGGAGTGAGAGAAAGAGGATCGGGGATGTTATATAGATCGGAACAAGGCGCATGAGTCCGAGGATGTTTATGAAGAAGCTGATCAGGATTAACAGCAGGAGGATTCCGTATTTTATTTTTAGTGCCATATCATTTCCCTCCCGTGATAAGTTGTCTTATAGACATTTATATGAAGGAGGGGAAGAGAACATGAATGGTTTTTGACAATATTGTGAAATACCATACAAACAACTTGCCAATACAAGTGGATGCGTGATATATTATCAGTGTGAAGTTGATCACAAGCAAACATATACCCCTTTGTTTGACCGTGAAAAATTTCTCCCATCCCCTTTGTTCGTATTGAAAAACCGATGTTGGAAACAACATCGGTTTTTCTTGTTTATAGGCTTATTTTAATATATTGAAATAATTAATCGCTTATATATTTCCAGAAAGTTCCGTGCTTTGCAGGGAGCCTCTTTACTTTTTGCTGAAGTGTCCATTTCTTCATTTGCTTTTCTACTTCTTCAATGGATAAATCATAGACAACGGCTATTTCCTTCGATGCCACTACACGATAATATTTCATGAATACTTCCAGTGGAGGCAATGGTTGCTTTTCAGGCTTCTCCCCAAGCATTTCTTCAATAATATGAACATATACCTCGTAGGAATACAATCCCGTGATCTTTAAGCCTTCATCTTCAATATTTTCATTAAAGAAGACCAATGTAGGAATTTCTTCTACTTCCATCTCAGATGTGATCTTTACATCACACTGAAATGCTTTGGACGCAGATGATGAATTGATATCGTTCATAAATTCACTCAAATCGAGCTTGGCGGCTTGAGCACACTCCTTGAGTACCTCGATATTGGAAATGTCCTGTTTCTGTAAGAATAATCTTTCCTGTAAAAATCTTAGAAAACGGATACCCGAATGCTTTCCTTGAAGCTCGGCAGCTTTAATGGCGAATGAAGCAAGATAAGGTGAATCAATTGGATTATCTATCCATAAGCTTCCGTCACATGACATTCCCGAACGGCTGGCTGTTTTATCCCATTGTTGTGCTAAATCTTCCTGCTTACGTTTGGTCGCTATGTTTAAAGATGCAAGCTGGCCGCTCAAAATATAACGAATACGAAAGTATTGTCCGTATTCAATGTGCAATTTCTTTAAGATTGGTTCAAGCGCCCAGCATTCCGGGCAAAGAGGGTCAACAAACATATATATTTCCAGAGGTTTCTTATCGTTTCCACACCCTTTAAGGTGATGCCAGCTATTTGTTCTAGTCAATGGTATTACCCTTTGGTGTTTCTGTATTCACCATATGATGGGCGGTTAATACGAGTCTGTGAAAAAAGTCATCTCTTACTGGACCCTCTAGATTGACTTCATCCATTGCCTCATGCATACAGCTTAACCAAGCCTTTGCCCGATCCTCCGTAATGGGAAATGGCAGATGCCTTGCGCGCAGCATGGGGTGACCATGCTCCTCTGTATAAAGCGCAGGACCACCTAAATATTGAGTTAGAAATTGTTTTTGTTTGCGAGCTGTCTCGGTTAAATCATCAGGAAATATTGGTGCTAACTCGGGATGATTCGCTACTTTATTATAAAAAGCTTCAACGAGCATGGAGAGTTTCTTTTCGCCGATAAGATTATAAGGCATGTGTGGTTTCTCGACCATAAGAATGACTCCTTTTTACTTAGATTGTATGTTTATTCTAGCAAGCATTTATTTATATCTCAAACAAATCGCCTTACATCAACCATTATTCCTAAATTAGTGTAGCCTTTTTTCTGATGTCTATCCTGATTTCAGGAACTTGTGGGGGATGGTGGAGATGGATTTAAGAGGAGGTAGTGCTATCAGACTATAGTTTTGTCTTAAGTTTTAATAGGAAAATACATAAGAAAAGGCTGACCAGGAAGTTGTAGTCAGCCTGTATGAGGGGTCATGCAAAATAGTGGTCGGTCACTTTTTTTACATAAGCAGTGGTTTCTTTAAACGGTGGGATGCCGTTGTATTTATCAACATTTCCGGGACCTGCGTTATAGGCTGCCAGAGCCAGTTTAACGTCCCCATTGTACTTATCGAGCATTTGCTTTAAGTATTTCGTACCGGCGAATACGTTTTCTTCCGGGTCAAAGATGTTGTTTACGCCAAGCCCCCTTGCAGTACTGGGCATGAGCTGCATTAACCCGGATGCACCTGCATGGCTGACTGCATTAGGGTTGAAGTTGGACTCAATATTAATGACCGCTTGAATCAGTTTTATGGGGATACCATAGTGATTGGCCGCGCGGGAGATGATTTCATCAATCTCCTGAGGAGCATTTTGATTCGGTTTGTTCAAAGCGGAAAGTCCAGGAGGAGGTGGTGAAACAGAGAACGCTGTTTTGGTTTCCAGTGCCTCTTTAACGGCACCTAATGTTTGGTTGATATTTAAATGGTTCTGGTTAGTGTGAAGTGCCTGATTTAATAATTGTTGAAATAGATCGCTGGACACACCAGTGTTTTGCTGAACAGAAGATACTGAACCCAAGCTGTTTAGAGCTTGCAACTCCATCATCGATCTCAACTGCTGAACATTCATGAGTATAACTCCTCTTCTGGAAGACTTTATTCATATACTATATCGGTAATCGTCAATTCTTTTTTAATTTTTCCAGGTAAAAACGTTTGATTTTATTATCCGTTTCCCGTAGTGGAATGTTTAGTTCCTCCAGTAGGTTCAGGAATATTGCTTCACCTGATTTACGCTCTTTCACTTCATATTCCAGCTCATAGTCTACCTTTTGTAAATATGAACTTTTATCGAAGACCAGGAGCCCGTCTTTATAGTCGATTTCAGCCCGGCTTGTCGTCAGCGTTCCGAAATAATGAAGGGACCCAGTGGGGGTTTGAAGGGAATTCAGAACATCTTTGACTTCTCCTTCAGGAAATGCCCCTTGATGTAATAGCGATTCAGACTCTTCCTTTGTTAACCTTTGGTTCGTTTCTAGTAGATCCTCTTCTAAAGGGGTTTTTAAGGTTAATGTATAAGTCCCGTTCCTCTCTCGGATTCTTAAGGCTGATTGTTTACCTTTTAATTGATAGTCCGGCGTATCAAAATAGTGATTGGCTTGAGATGAGAAATCCTCATCTTTTATATGAAAATGTGAAGTTAATCGCGTAAATTCATCTTGTGTTACTAAATTCTTGAATTCTATTTCAATTTCCTGAGCCATGAGAGACATCCTTTCCTTGCATACTTCTTATATTATCTCTTTAATAAAAGAGAACTTCAATGTTTAGATGAAATGGTTGTCTTATGTTAAAATGATACTGATTGTTTAATGGAAGGATGAAGAAAAGAATGAGGAAAATAGTTCAATTTAAACACACAACATATGAAAACGGTACATTATACTTACATACCGACCAAGCGGATCTCCTGCAAGGGACAACGGCAGCTGGTCAAATTATTGCGGACTCCGATCGCTATGCTTTCGTATACTTAGCAGAAAATGAAGAGGAATATGTTTACTTATACCTTGAAGAGTCGATCTGGGATGAATTGAAAAAAGCACTTCAGGAAAAGAATGCAGTCATTGCAATAAGCGATGATTATTCTTTGGAATTGGATCAATTCACTGAAGAGCTCGACTATCTTGTGACCAATATAGAAGGAAATGGGAACTACGGTGACGAAATGGTTAAAAAGGTAGAGAGCGTATTTCTTGATAAGTAGTCACGTGACGTAAAGAGGTGAGGAGAATGAATCACTGGGAACAATTTTTAGCTCCCTACAAGCAAGCGGTTGACGAATTGAAGATTAAGCTTAAAGGGATGAGGGGAGAATATGAACTTCATAACACACATTCTCCCATTGAATTTGTGACTGGAAGAGTAAAGCCGATCGCGAGTATTCTTGATAAAGCAAATCAAAAAGGGATCAAGCTATCTAATATTGAAACAGAAATGCAAGATATCGCGGGACTCAGGATGATGTGTCAATTCGTGGAGGATATTCATGTGGTAGTGGAAAAGCTACGCGGGCGGAATGACTTTACTATTATAGAAGAAAGAGATTACGTGACCCATAAGAAACAAAGCGGGTACCGTTCCTATCATATTGTCATTGACTATCCGGTTCAAACGATTCACGGAGAAAAAAACATTCTGGTAGAAATCCAAATTCGGACACTTTCGATGAATTTTTGGGCTACGATAGAGCATTCTTTGAATTATAAGTACAGTGGACAGATTCCCGAGCAAGTTCGTCTTCGCATTCAAAGTGCTGCTGAAGCAGCATTCAGACTGGATGAAGAAATGAGTTTGATTCGTGAAGAAATTCAGGAAGCCCAAGTCATATTTACAAACAAAAAGGAAAAGGATCAACGGGGGAAAAGCTCTAAACCAAATCAACAGTGACTTGAAGGGGGTACACGAATGAAGTTCGCGATTACATCAAAAGGTGATTCGAAGTCCAATACTTTAATGCACAAAATGAGGACCTATCTCCAAGATTTTAATTTAACCTATGATGATGATCAACCGGATATCGTCATATCGGTTGGAGGAGATGGGACGCTGCTTTATGCATTTCATCGCTACAGATCCCGGTTAGATAAGACAGCATTTGTAGGTGTACATACAGGACATCTTGGCTTTTATGCCGATTGGGTGCCGGAAGAGATCGAGAAGCTCGTGATCGCCATAGCGAAGACACCTTATCAAATCATCGAATACCCATTATTAGAAACGATCATCCGCTATCAGCATGGGGGGAAAGAAACCCGTTACTTAGCGTTAAATGAATCGACGGTCAAAAGCGTTGAAGGAACCCTGGTAATGGACGTGGAAATCAGAGGCCAGCATTTTGAACGATTTAGAGGAGATGGGCTCTGCTTATCGACTCCATCAGGTAGTACGGCTTACAATAAAGCACTTGGCGGGGCAATCATTCACCCGTCTCTTCCAGCTATTCAATTCGCTGAAATGGCTTCCATCAATAATCGTGTATTTCGTACTATCGGATCACCTTTGATATTACCTGCACATCATACATGTATGCTAAAGCCTGTGAATGGACCTGATTTCCTGGTCACCATCGACCATCTTTCTCTTCTTCATAAAGATGTAAAGAGCATTCAATATCGAGTGGCTGATGAGAAAATCCGTTTTGCCCGCTTCCGTCCATTTCCCTTCTGGAAGAGGGTGCATGATTCCTTTGTGGCGGATGAATGACTTAAGGATGGGAAGTGTACGATGAAATTCTTTACATTGAAATGGATTATCCCTTCCTCCTATGACGGGAAACTGATGAGAGAGTTTTTAATAGATCAGCAGATCTCCAAGCGTACACTGACTTCTGTGAAGTTTGATGGAGGGACTATAACCGTTAATGGAAAAGAAGAAAATGTCCGATATCGTCTTATAGAAGGGGATATTCTTGAGATGAAGTTCCCTGAAGAAAAAGGGAGTGAGTCATTAGTTGCTGAAGAGATTCCATTGTCAATCATATATGAGGATGGGGATGTTCTCGTAGCGGATAAGCCATCGGGTATGAAATCCATTCCGACTAAGAATGAGCCGACAGGAAGTCTCGCCAATGCCATTGCCGGTTATTATGAGAGGGTAGGTATTTGTTCAACGGTTCATATCGTTACTCGATTAGATAAGGATACATCGGGGCTTATTCTAATAGCAAAACACCGCCACGTTCATCATTTATTCAGTCTTCAGCAGAAGGCGCGGGGAATTAAGAGAACGTATGAAGCGTTTGCAGAAGGTCGGCTGGACTCGGACGCTGGTATGATCGAAGAGCCTATAGGCCGAAAATCGAATAGTATCATTGAAAGAGAAGTTCGGCAGGATGGCCGGTATGCCCTGACACACTATAGAGTGATAAAGCGGTTCCAGGATTTCGATCATATTGAATTGAGATTGGATACAGGGAGAACACACCAAATCAGGGTTCACATGTCATTTATCGGACACCCACTGGCAGGGGATGATTTGTATGGAGGCAGTGTGGCGTTGATTAGAAGGCAGGCACTGCACTGCAAGAATCTGTCTTTTTTTCATCCTGTGAAAAAAGAATGGGTGCATTTGGATGCTGAGATGCCTCGAGATATGCGGATTTTACTTGAAACACAATAAAAAAAGAGATTCTTTTCGGTTGAACTGAAAAGAATCTCTTTTTTTGTGGGAGAAAGAAGTTTAAGAAGAGTATTTTTCAATCAAACTCCCGAAACTTCTCCTCCACAAAAGGCATGCTCGACCCCACACTCACCACTTCGATCTCAGGGTATCTCAAAGCAGTCAACTTCCCGCCAAACACAGCTCCTGTATCAATATTTGCAGTCTTATTAACGATCCGTGCTTCTTTTACCGGGGTGTGACCATATACGATCCACGGGTCACCTTTATAATCCGAAGCCCAGTCTTTTCTGACCGGCGTTCCATCTTCATTCTTCTCACCTGTGATGTCACCATAGAGAACGAATGTTTTCACCCGATTACTCTGCTTTCCGATCAGCTCTTCTTTTATACCGGCATGGGCAATGATTAGCTTTCCGTCATCCAACACGTGATACAAAGGGGACTGTTCATACAAAGAGAGAAACATATCCCGATATCGGTCACGTTCACTCCGGGGAAGGGCACTCAGTTCCGCTACTGTCGTTTCCAGCCCGTGCAGGATCTTCACATTATTCCCCAGGAAGTAGCGATAGAGTTTATTACAATGGTTTCCGGGGACATAGTAAAGAGATCCCTTTTCAAACAGATTAAAGACCGTTGAAATGGTCTGAAGCGAGTGATGGCCACGGTCAGTTAAATCCCCTACAAAGCCGAGCAGCCTTCCATGTGGATGAACGGGGAGACCGGATGTCCAATTGTAGCCTAACTTTATTGTTAATTCTTTGAATTCTTTAAAACAGCCGTGAATGTCTCCGATTATATCTATTTTCATAGGATCCCTACTTTCCTGTGGCATTTTTCTTTTCTTTTCGGTTATTTTATGCCATATTAATGATTCAGTCTTTCATATAGAGCGGATGTTTATTCATATTTTAATATCCCTTCCGTACATAACCAAATCCATATTAAAGGTGGTTATCAATTCATAAGAGACATTCGTCATAAGATTTGCTAGTATTATTATGATTATATACAATTCATGATAAGAAGGAGGGTGTATATGATGTCTGAAATAACCCAGGATCAATCAAAAGAAAGAGATAAACAAGAAAAAGAAATGTATGATGAAGAACTTCTCATTAGAGCACTTCAAGAAGAAGATCTGGATTTATTTCGCTCAGAATTCGTCCATTTACACTCTTATGACCAAGCTAAGTTTTTTTCGAAAATAGATGAAGCCCTGCGAAGCCGCCTGTATCATTATCTGTCTCCGGAAGAGATGGCGGAGCTTTTTGAAAGTCTGGATATAGATGAAGAGGATTATCAGGGTATATTAGCGGAAATGAATCCTACTTATGCCGCTGAAATGCTATCGAATATGTATGCTGATGACGCGGTGGATGTCTTAAATGAGCTGGATAAGGACCAAGTAGTTAGTTATTTGACGATTATGGATGATGAATCGGCTAAAGAAATAAAAGAATTATTGCATTATGAAGAGTATACAGCCGGTAGTATCATGACTACTGAGTTTGTCGCCATATCCAAGAATCAGACCGTCCGTTCTGCCATGTATATATTGAAAAATGAAGCCCCTAATGCTGAAACGATTTACTACATTTATGTAGTGGATGATGATAAAAAGCTCGTAGGGGTTATCTCCTTAAGGGATCTCATCATCAGCCATGATGATGTGATGATAGGCGAAATCATGAGTGATCGTGTCATGTCTGTAGGCGTCAGCGAAGATCAGGAGGCAGTCGCGAGACAAATGAAAGATTATGACTTCCTTGCTTTGCCTGTTGTTGATTTCCAGCATCACTTACTGGGGATCATCACCGTGGATGACATTATGGACGTTATGGAAGAAGAAGCATCTGATGACTATTCAAAGTTAGCTGGTATCGCGGATTTGGATTCCATCGACCGAAGTCCATATAATGCAGCGAAGAAGCGTCTTCCATGGCTGATTGCATTACTGTTTCTAGGGATGTTCACCGCGAGCCTTATCGGGAGATTTGAAGACACGTTAGATAAAGTTGCGATTCTTGCCGTGTTTATCCCATTGATCGCCGGAATGGCAGGTAATACCGGAACTCAGGCCCTTGCTGTTGCCGTTAGAGGAATTGCAACAGGTGACCTGGAAAAGGAAAACAAGATGTCCCTTGTCATCCGTGAAGCGGGAACCGGACTTATAACTGGTACTACATGCGGGTTAGTCGTCAGCATCGTGGTCTATGTATGGAAAGGTGAATTCTTCCTGGGAGTTCTCGTTGGGATCTCCGTGTTGGTGTCATTATTTGTTGCAACGCTCGCTGGTACATTAGTACCGTTACTTATGCACAAACTAAAAGTAGATCCAGCAGTCGCTTCTGGTCCTTTTATTACGACGATAAATGATATTATCAGTATTTTAATTTATTTTGGCTTAGCGACATTGTTTATGAATTACTTAATATAGAGAGAAGAGAGAGGGGGAGGTAATGATGGAACAGCATGCGTCCGTTACATCATTAGTTATTGTTATTCTTGTTGCTTTTTTAACTCCCATATTGCTGCATAAATTCAAATTGAATTTTATTCCTGTAGTAATCGCTGAAATCATTATGGGATTAATAATAGGTAAGAGCGGATTTAATATCGTTCACCAGGACATGTGGTTGGAAACACTGTCTACACTTGGATTTATTTTCCTCATGTTCTTAAGTGGCCTGGAAATTGATTTCACTGCTTTTTCAGGAGGAAAGAAGAAAAAAGAACGGTTACCGAATGGAAAAGAAGAACCGAACCGTCTGAAGGTAGCAACTATTATATTTATCGGGATATTCTTTGTTTCACTTGGCCTGTCTTATCTGTTCGTCTTATTCGGGCTCATTGATAATGCATTCTTAATGACCCTTATTATCTCCACCATTTCACTTGGTGTTGTGGTTCCTACACTTAAGGAAGCACATATCATGAAAAGCGCTATCGGGCAGATCATCCTGCTTGTGGCGGTTATTGCAGACCTTGTGACTATGATATTACTGGCTGTATTCGTGTCACTATACGGTGAAGGTCATGGAAACATGTGGCTTCTCCTCATCCTGTTCGGTGTTGGAGTACTCTTATATTTCCTGGCAAAGAGATTGAAGAACAATTCCTTCATCAAGAGCTTGTCGACAGGTACCGTTCAAATCGGCACACGAGCTGTCTTTACATTGATCATTCTTCTTGTAGCTGTATCTGAAACCGTTGGGGCTGAAAACATTCTAGGTGCATTCCTTGCAGGTGTACTGGTTTCATTATTAGCACCAAATCAGGAGATGGTTCATAAGCTTGATTCCTTTGGTTATGGATTCTTAATCCCGATTTTCTTCGTGATGGTAGGGGTTGAATTGGATCTGGGATCACTTCTAAGTGATAAAAAGATGCTTCTGTTGATTCCGTTACTTCTGCTTGCGTTCCTAGTTTCGAAAATCATCCCGGTTTACTTATTAAAGTATTGGTATGATACGAAAACAACGATTGCGTCAGCATTTTTACTTACATCAACGTTATCACTTGTCATTGCAGCTGCTAAAATCGCTGAGAGAATGGAAATCATCACAGCACAAATGAGTGGTACGCTCATATTAGTAGCCGTGATCACGTGTATCATTACGCCAATATTCTTCAAAAAGCTCTTCCCAAGGGAAAGCGCAAAGGAGAAAAAGCTCAAGATTACATTCCTGGGAGCGAATCAACTTACGATGCCGGTTTCAAGGGAACTTCATTCATCCCTTTATGAACCAGTCTTGTATCATACAAAACAAGATAAGTCTGATCGTAATATTGCTGATTCTTTGTTTACCATCAATGAAATTGATAATTACGAGTTAGACACACTCGAAGAGAACAATATCTTTGATTCTGATATCATTGTGATTTCAACGGGAGATGAGGAAATCAACGCAACTCTTGCCGTTACCGCTAAAGAATATGGCGTAAATCGTGTCATTGTAAGGGTTGAGAGTCCTGACTTACATGAGACACTGCGAGAACAGGACATTGAAGTATATTCCGTATTCCTGTCAACGAAAGCTTTACTGCGTGCGCTCATTGAATCACCGTCTGTCTTGAATATCCTTACGAATCAAGAGGCCTCGCTTTATGAGATTCGCATGCTGAACAGTCAGTTTGAAGGCATGACCCTTCGGAAATTTCCGTTTACAGGGGATGTTATATTTGTTCGGATCTTTAGAGGAAAAGATTCCATTGTTCCTCACGGAGATACAGAACTCCACATGAATGACCGCTTGATCGTCACTGGATCAAAAGAATATGTAGATGAACTAAAACGCGAGCTTGAATTCTGTGAGTATTGCTAAGTTTAAGATAAACCAATCAACTTCCCAAGAAAACATTCTTGGGAAGTTTTTTTATTAAAGGAGTTTTCATCCTTACCTCTAATAACTAATAAAAGAGATAAATGATTGGGAGGCTAAAAACATGTGGGAAACAAAAGTAATTGAAATCAGAACTAGGGTGAAAGCTAGCTTCATGAATGTACCTATTGAGAAGCTGAATGAAAAGCCTTCGCCAGAGGAATGGAGCATAGCTCAAATTATTCTCCATCTGGCTGGAGCGGAAAAAAGATTTTTAACATTGGCAATCGAGTCAGCGGAGAATCAAACAGGAACATGTGAAAATAGAGTTGATTTATCCGTGTTCGATGATCCATCTAAGAAATTGAAGGCACCAATCGAACCAACTTCTGTGTTTCAAAAAAAGGAAGATTTAATGCTGGCCTTAGATGAATCCCGGTCATTCACTACACGCTTCCTGGAATTATACACGCAAGAAAGTTTGAAAAGTCGATCCATGAACCATCATCGATTTGGAGATATGCCCATATGGCAGGTGTTAGAGCTTCTAGGTAAACATGAACAAAGGCATTTAGTTCAAGTCGAAGAAGTTAAAAGGCGAATCCTGTAGGAATTCTTCTTTTCTTTTCTGGTGTATTACTGTAGAATTAGTATCAGGTACTAATAACATGTATAAAATAGGAGGATTACAATGACTCTTTCATTAAAAGGTAAAACATATGTCGTTATGGGAGTTGCGAATAAACGCAGTATAGCGTGGGGAATTGCCCGTTCCTTACATCAATCAGGTGCACGTTTAATCTTTACATATGCAGGCGAGCGTTTTGAAAAAGGGGTTAGAGATCTTGCCGGGACTTTGGAAGGTGGAGAAGATTCATTAGTGCTGCCTTGTGATGTAACAAGTGATGAAGACATCGAAAAATGCTTTGCAACGATTAAGGAAGAAGTCGGAGTGATTCACGGACTTGCCCACTGTATCGCTTTTGCCAATAAAGAAGAGCTTGCTGGTGATTACATGAACACCACAAGAGACGGGTTCCTTCTGGCTCACAATATCAGCTCATACTCCTTGACAGCTGTTGCTAAAGTAGCGAAGGATCTTATGACTGAAGGTGGAAGTATCGTTTCCATGACATACCTTGGTGGTGAGAGAGTGATGCAAAACTACAATGTAATGGGTGTAGCAAAAGCATCTCTTGAAGCGAGTGTGAAATATCTTGCCAGCGATCTTGGAAAGCACGGCATTCGTGTGAACGCGATCTCTGCAGGACCGATCCGCACCTTGTCTGCTAAAGGTGTAGGTGACTTCAACAGCATACTGAAGGAAATCGAAGAGCGTGCTCCGCTCCGCCGCAATACAACACAAGAAGAAGTCGGTGATACGGCAGTATTCCTTTTTAGTGATTATTCACGAGGGATTACAGGTGAGAACCTGCATGTAGACTCCGGTTATCATGTATTAGGTTAAAATATAGACATACGGAACCCTGGTTGCAGAAATTTTACTGTAGCCGGGGTTCTTTTGTTATGTAGAGATAGCATTTATCCATAGCTAACAAGAAACTCATAGGCGGTTCCTGCATACATATAAATGTAGAATGTAAGGAGGGATACGATTGAATAGACAGAAAAAGCCACTATTATATATACATCAACCCAGATTGAATGATGTGAAAAGCAGCATGCAGGAAGTCTTTAGAGGGTCGTCAAGCATCGTCCAATCAAAAAAAGAAGAAAGAAACACCCAGCCAATCGAAATGAAAAGGAAAAGCACTGAGTTGTTTGAAGCTGCTCCATTAGGGAGGTTAAAGCAGCCTGAGTATCATACGATTGTAAAAAGGGAAACTCAAGAGGTTCGGCCCATTATAAAAGAGGCTTCTAATAATGAAGAACCAACTCAAGGTGAATTAGGCATGGAACACTCACATGACGGTTACTTTAAACCACTTACTCCTTTTAAAGACCTGGATCTGAATGGGAAAATTGAATATATGCAGCAAAGTATAATGGGGAGAGCCCCATTTCCATGTGCGTTTCAAACAGAAGAAGGGGTGTATCGTGGTGTATTAATCAGTGCAGATGGCGCATCCATTGATATAAAAACGTTTCAAGGTGAAGAAATTACTTTAAATAGAAATTCTATAAAGGCGATCAAAATCATTGGATTGAAATAAAAGAAGCCAGCCGGAATTTCCGACTGGCTTTTTATTCCCGTGCTGATTAGTCACAAACTCCTTCTACTCTTACGTCATCGATACATTGGATAGCGCAGAAGCAATCCAGATCAACTGTGATACAATCTCCAGTCAATTCGTAAATGAAGTTATTATTTAACCCCATTAATTCGTCTTCTGATTCTACGTCTTCACCTGTAACATGAACTTTCTTTAAAACTTGAAGTGTGGCACAGCAGTCGTCAAATACATTCTTAACACGGAAGTAAGGTGTTTTCCAGCAATAATGTTTAGGGTGAACCTTGAATAGGTCTCCTTTTTTATTATAAAGTTTGAAAACACGAGTATTTGGTGCATTTCCAACTGGACTTACCAAAGATCCTAATGGTTCAAGAAAACAATCATTTTTACAATCAAAACAGTCTTGATCTGCTGCATCTTGAACATCTTTAATAGCGCGAACAGCAAGGCATACACAACCGCGGTCTCTTGCACCTGCAATGTCATCTTTTCTGTAATTACCGCAACCCATAAGAATTTTCCTCCTTAAATAATTTTCACTACACTAATAACATATTGTAGAAGAGGAAATTGGGTAACGGACAAATGCCCCTTTTGACTAAATTGGGCGGGATATAGTTTATATAAGGAGTGGGAATATGGAGTTACTTGACATTATTATATTGGGTATTGCTGTGTTTAGACTGACTCACCTCATCGTATTTGATAAAATAACGGAATTCTTAAGGACTCCTTATTTTGATGAAGTATCTGAAATGTCAGAAGATGGGGTGGAAGAAATCTTCCTTTTACCCAAAAAAGGTGGAATAAAAGGGTTTATAGGGGAGTTATTATCATGTTATTGGTGTACAGGTATCTGGGTTACTGTATTCCTATATGCAGGAAATATTTTTTTTCCACAATTTTTCATCCCGATTATTACAGTATTGGCAGTTGCTGGAGTCGCTTCCATATTAGAGGCAGCTGTCCAAAGTTGGATAAGAGAGTAGCTCATTAGGTAATTAGTGGAAACAAGCTTGCACTATCGCACATATAATGGTCGTAGGGCAATGGTAAAAGGAGGGCGATCATTATGAAGATTACTACTGCAAATACCAAGAAACCAACAAATTCTCCCATTAAGAAAAAAGGCTGCGGTTGTGGATCAAAAGTGAAGAAAAGATAGGCTGCTCAAAAATGGGCAGTTTTTTTTTTTCATAAAATCTCACTTTAAGAAAAAAATAAAACATGAGTACAAATAAAAGAGGGATATGTCATGAACAAAAAACGAATCATTGTTCCACTTACGCTACTTGTCTTAATAGGTTGCGCCAATAAGGAAGATGGAAACGACAGCAAGATTGCGCTTATGAAGAAAACGGATCCGCCCCCTATTGAGTTAGTGGACAATCCTGAAACAGACAGCTATGGACATGCCATTAAGAGGGAAATATCGAAAATGAAAGAGCTTTATGACGTAGCGGTCATTCAAGGAAAAGAAGAAACGCTCGTGGTATATAAAGTGAAGCACCTGCAAAGATTCCATATGAAAAAGATCGAAAAAAAGATGGATGATTATTTAGAAGAGAAATATCCGGATGAAGACTTTATATTGTCCAGTGATTACAAGATATTTCTTGAAACCATCCGTTTAAAGGAAAAGCTTAAGAGGGGTTCGATTTCAAAAAAAGATGCGGAAAAGAAGTTCCAGGATATTGTGAAGCTTCAAAAGGAAAAGACGTAGGAGGAATGTTTTGTGGGGAAATCACCAAAAACGCCCGAACAGAAAAAATACGAACAGTTGGAGAAACAATATGAAACAAAGAGGCCACTACTTAAAAATGTACTAAAGGCTTTCTTTGTGGGAGGATTCTTCTGCTTAGTCGGTCAGGGCATTACGTATATATTTATTTATTTCTTTAATTTCACTGAGCAAACTGCAGGAAATCCAACTGTTGCCACTATGGTATTTATATCAATGCTTCTGACGGGGTTTGGCGTGTATGATCATATCGGTCAGTTTGCAGGAGCAGGTAGTGCAGTCCCAGTAACAGGATTTGGTAACTCCGTCATTGCGGCAGCCATTGAGCATAAAACGGAAGGGTATGTTTTGGGAGTTGGCGGTAATATATTCAAGCTGGCAGGTTCTGTAATTGTATTCGGAGTGTTTTCAGCATTTATCGTTGCATTAATCAAGACAATCTTAATTCAATTGGGGGTGATTTAATGCTTAAGGGTTCAAGGTCATGGGTATTTCCTACTTATCCAGCCATCCTGTCTACCGGTGTCGTTGGCGGTCCGTTTGAAAAAAAAGGGAACTTAGCTTCCGACTTTGATCAGTTTTACGATGACCTGTGGCTGGGACAGGACACATATGAAAAAGCCAATCGGACTCTCATAGAAGATGCGGTTCAGATTGCGTTGGAAAAACAGTCTCTTCAAAAAAGCGATGTACAGTTTTTCTTAACGGGTGATCTAATTAATCAAATTACCCCTTCAAGCTTTGCTGCCAGGACCAATGGAATCCCATACTTCGGATTATTCGGAGCATGCTCAACATCGATGGAGGGTTTGGCGTTATCTGCATTCCTGGTCAATTATCATGGAGCTCAACATGTGGTGACAGGGGCATCCAGCCATAATGCCGCAACTGAGAGACAATTCCGGTACCCGACTGAATATGGTGGTCAAAAGCCTCCAACAGCTCAGTGGACTGTAACAGGTGCAGGTTATGCAGTAATTGGAGAGGGAAAGTCTGTTACAACCCCTACACCGAGAGTTACCTCTGCAACCATCGGCAAGGTGATGGATATGGGATTGAAAGATCCTTTTAACATGGGAGGAGCCATGGCACCAGCTGCAGCTGATACGATTGCAGGTCATTTTCAAGATCTGGGGAGAGATCCTTCATACTACGATTTGATCATAACAGGTGATCTGGCTAAGATCGGCAGGCAGACAGCTATTGAAATGCTGAAAGAAAAGGGGTGCAACTTCTCGGATCATCAGTTCAAAGATTGTGGATTGCTGATTTATGGAGAAAATCAGCCTGTTCAATCAGGAGCAAGCGGTCCAGGTTGTTCAGCTACAGTACTGTACGGTCACCTTCTAAATGAAATGAAAAAAGGAACATATAAACGAATCTTAGTCGTGGCGACGGGTGCGCTGTTATCTCCCCTTACATTTCAACAAGGGGAAACGATCCCCTGTATTGCACATGCGGTTTCAATCGAATATATGTAATAGAAAGGAGGAAACGAAGTGTTAGCAATGTTTTTTTGGGCTTTTACCATAGGCGGGATCATTTGTGTGATTGGTCAATTAATGTTTGATGTTGCTAAATTAACCCCGGCTCATACACTAAGTTTACTGGTTGTGGCGGGGGCAGTTTTTTCAGGATTTGGATTGTACGAGCCGCTCATTGATTTTGCCGGTGCAGGAGCGACCATTCCTATAACAAGTTTTGGTAACGCCCTTGTCAATGGTGCCATGCAGGAATCACAGGAGCATGGGATAGTGGGAGTCCTTACGGGGATGTTTGAAGTGACAAGTTCAGGGATTTCGTCAGCAATTATATTCGGTGTCATTGGGGCACTCCTTTTCAAACCAAAAGGATGATAGAGGTGAAAAACGATGCCTGAATACTTAGAGGTGGCGTTACGCAGTATATTTATCTTACTTTCCTTATTTGCAATAACCAAGTTACTTGGGAAGAAACAGTTATCTAAATTGTCATTTTTTGAGTACATTACAGGAATCACGGTTGGGAGCATTGCAGGCACACTTTCCATGGATCTTGGCCTTCCTTTAAGTGAAGGGCTGATGAGCATCTTTTTATGGTTTTCCTTTCCACTCATTTTCTCATTTCTTTCTCTTAAGAGCGTTCGATTTAGACGATTTGCTGAGGGAAAGCCGGCTGTTTTCATAAAGGATGGAAATATTGATGAGAAGGCTTTAAAGAAAGAACAGTATTCCGTTGATGAACTGCTGGAACAATTGAGAAAGAAAGACGTTTTCAGAGCTGCAGATGTGGAGTTTGCGTCATTGGATACCAACGGAGATCTAAGTGTTTTGCTCAAAAGAGAAAAAAGGCCGCTTGTTCGAGAAGATGTATTTAATATCTCACAAAAGTCTACTCCTCCACAAGCAGTCATTTCAGATGGGGAAATAGATGAAGAGGCTCTGCGAGAAGTAGGTTTTCCCCTGCCCTGGTTACAAAAAGAGCTAGCCAAAAGGCAATTGCAGGTTGAATCAATTTTCCTTGCCCAACTGGACACTGAAGGAAACCTGACCTTCGACCTGTACAATTGGACAAACACACAATAAATTCTCCAAAAGCCCATACGTATTGTTCTCTCTATACATATGTTATAAGAGACTAAAGGTAAAAGAGAGGTGAAATTATATGTATGGATATGGATACGGTGGCTGTGGATATGGCGGCGGCGGTTATGGCTCAACATTTGTATTGATCGTTGTGCTTTTCATTCTCTTGATTATCGTTGGAGCAAGCTTCTGTTAGAAAGGGGTACAAAAGGCAGAATCCTCATTTGAGAGATTTTGTCTTTTTGTTTTATTTGGGAAATTCATAATCACGCTCCTGGTTTTTTTACATATGATGCTTATAGTTAAAAGGAGGCGTGAAGGAAATGAATAATAACTTTTTTAAGAATTTAGAGAAGAAGACAGGCGTAAACATGAACGAAGTGTTAGAGCTTGCGAACTCATTACAAAATGCAAACTTCAAAGATGAAGCAACCGTTAGAAGTGTCATTAAACGCGTATCTAAAATTGCCAATAAGCCCGTAAACAAGGAAATGGAAAATAAGATTGTACAGTCGATTGTAAATGATGGAAAGCAATTAGACTTTGGAACCATCTCCAACATGTTAAACAAGGGGAAGAAATAAAAGTTATAAATAAATGAAGGAGAATGGACATAAAGGTGCGTGCCAACACGTATTTTATGTTAATTCTCCATTTATTTTTTGAATAGGGTGTAAGAGTAGTAAGATAATTCATCCGGCATGATACATATTTCAGCATAGACCATGTATTCGATAAATCCTAGATAAAGTTTAATGTTCAACCCTATATGGGTAGCTAATACCAAGGAGGTAATGAAAATGGGATACATTGCTCCAATTCCTCACCATCAGTATAAACAGTATCAGGAACGAGAATTAAAAGTCGGAAAACATCCGTTTACCTTTCTCCCCGTCCAACCTGTAAAGCCCATGAAAAATAAAACTCAAGCACATAATGAAGAAACAGAATCATCTTATCATGTTCTTCAATCAAATCAACGAAAGACTTCATACCAGGCACTCACTAAACCATCCATTCCAACAACTTTATTAGCCAAGTTAACAGGAAAAGGAAAGCACTTTAACGAATATGTATAAAGAAGTTTGAGGGACTTTTTTAGGCACTTTGAAAAATCCCAAAAGGAGCGAACCTTTTGGGATTTTTTAATTAAGTGATGATATCTGGCCCGGGATATATTTGGAGGTAATAACTTGAAACTACAAAACATTGCCGAGCATTGTTATGCTTTTACAGGTAGCGTTACCGTCGGCTACTGCATTAAAGAAGGAAAGGGACTTCTTATTGACAGCGGTTTGGATGATTCTTCCATGAAGAAAGTGATGAAAATCTTATCCAATGAAGGGCTGCCGTTACATTATTGTGTCATCACCCATGCCCACGCCGATCATTTTGGAGGAGCTCACTACTTGAAGAAAAGACAAGGGACTCCATTGTATGCTCCAAAACTTGAAAAAGCGATTATGGAGAATTCGATCCTTGAACCGATTTATCTATTCAATGGAGCTAATCCAATAAATGACTTGAGAAATAAGTTTCTTGAAGGACAATCAGTGGTCATTGATGATGAGTTGAAAATTGGTGAAAATAGCATTGGACCATTTACATTTGAAGTAATTGACTTACCGGGTCATTCTTATGGTCAGGTAGGCATGCTTGTTGATGATGTTTTATATGCAGCGGACAGTTATTTTGGCGGGGATGCATTGGAAAAACATGTAATTCCGTTTATTATTGATGCGGACCAAACGCTGGATTCATTGGAAAAACTTCTTCACATACCATGCAAAGGAGCGATTCCAGGCCACGGGCACTATGAAGAAAACTTTGTTAAAACAGTTCAGGAAAATATTGATCTTCATATGGAACGAATGAAAGCTCTCCTGACACTAGTTAATGAAAAAGCAAGTGGCTTTTCATTTGAAGAGCTCATGAAAGAGTATTTGGATCTACATAAAATAGTTGTATCAACTGTGGGGCAATGGCTTTTGTTCAGAACATCGGTAACAGCTTATCTTACCAGTCTAGAACGAAAGAAACTCCTATCGTTCACCATTAGAAATAATGAACTCATCATTAAGCCTCATTAATAACCTTGTACTAAAAGGCTTTCTCCTTCTTCCCATTCAGCATACATAACGTCCTTGGAGGAGAGGAAGCCTTGTTTTTTTATTTCACTTAAAAGCCAATCCTCCCTTTGTTCGGCCAGCTTTAAATTATCGTATACGATTTCTCCATCCACAATTAAAGAAAGTGGGAGGGAAGCATTTTTTGCCGGTATATTAAGGTCTTGACGCTGTACGATTTCATAAAGCGGTTTTCTAATCACACTCAGCGTACCGTCAGACTCTAAAAGGGCATATTCACATTCCCTTACTGAGAAAATATCTTTTGCTCGAAGTAGATGCTGCAGTTGATTCAGATCTAAGTGATTTTTCTTCAGCTCATCGAAGTTGATCTTCCCTTTATTAATGATTAAGGCAGGTGTACCTTCCAATATATGACGAAACCGACGGGATTTCTGGGTGAAATACTCTGTAAAAAAGATCAAACTCCCCCAGATAAAAATGGCAGCAAGGATCGGGATCACAGTGATCTTATCATCATACAGGGAGTTCCCTACAAGTTCACCAAGAATTAACGCTGAAATGAAATCAAAGGCAGATATTTGAGTGATTTGAGTTTTACCAAGTATTTTCGTAAGAATCAATAAGGCAAAATATCCTACGATTAATTCGATGGCAATCGATGTGATTCCCATAAGGATCCCCCTTCCCATACACATTCCCATTATCGACGAGTTGATATTGTAATATACTTCTTAATATGAATTGCCTGAAGCAAAAAAAGGAACAAGTAACTAAGCGGTTCTGCTTAATTACTTGTTCCTTTTAAATATCCTTTTTCATTGTTTTATGAGGGATTCCTGCGTCCAGAAATTCATCAGATGTAACTTTGTATCCTAAGCCTTCATAAAAAGGGATTGCATATGTCTGTGCATTTAATTTTAATTGAGATAAGGGCTGTTGCTTCGCATGCTCTTCAATCGCAAGCATGATTTCACGACCGGCTCCTTTACCCCTGACGGATTCTAAAACACATATTCTTTCAACTTTGCCAATTCCATCAAGAATACGGAAACGGCCTGCACCTACAGCGACTGTTTGGTCATAAAGGACAAAATGAGTGGCCTCGTTTTCGAACTCATCAATCTCTTCTTCAAGTGGCACCTTTTGCTCTTCCACAAACACTGTCTTTCTAATTTTGAATACCTCTTGGATCTGATTTTCTGTTTTTGCAACTTCGACCTTCAACTCTTACTCTTCCTTTCCTAAACGGAAGGTTTCATAAACTGTCCAAGAGCCGTTTTCTAATTGATACAACAAGTGGAATCGGTCAATGGTTTCTTCATGATTGATTCCAAGCATACGCAGTGATCCGAAAATATCCGAGTGTTCATCATTCGAAAGCTTTTGGGCGACAGTGATGTGAGGAACGAAAGCGAATTCCGGCTCGTCTCCCATGAAGTTTTGACTATGCATGTCATCGTGTAACCCTTGCAGTTCAGGAGTGGAGTTCACCTTGAAATAGATTACATTGTTCACAGGCTGAAAAGAACTTACTTTGTACACTTTTAAATTGAAGGGATCGTATTTCTTTGAAATAACATTTAATTTATTAGCTATATCTTTGATTTGATCATCATCTGCACTAAAGACATTCTTTAATGTCAAATGTGGTGGAACCAACGCATAATGAGGATCATAACGTTTCCTATAAGAGTTTGCGATATCTTGCAGTTTTTTCGATGGGAAAATGACTATACCATAATTCATTTTCTTCAATCCTCCTCTATTTAACTATCTTTGTATTATGTATAGTATAGCAAATTTTTCAAAAATTTAATATAGGGCGAACGGATAGGATCTTCTTTTATCAAAGTGATGCCAGCCACTCCCTGCATTCATTTAATGAGAGGCAAGGGTGGTCCCTTGCCTGTTGTGGGTTTAGTTAAACATCATCTTCAAAGCACGTCTCAAATCCGGTTGCCAATGCTTCCACGTATGATCTCCGTCGAACTCATCGTAAAAGGAAGAGAATCCTTTTTGATCGAATGTCTCGTGAAGCTTACGGTTTGGCTTTAAGAAGTCTTTTACTTTGCCGTCCGTCGTTTTCACCTCTGTTTCCAGTTTCCCAATGATATGGTAAATGCTTAACAATGGAGGTTGTGAGAAGTTTTCTGCGGCTTCCAACACTTTCTCGTTAACGAAAGGTGACTGCAGGAGAACTTTGCCAAATGTATTTGGGTATTTTAATGCAGTCATCAATGAGACTGTCGCTCCTAATGAATCACCAATCAGGGCACGTCCCATTCCCATATGATAAGTTGGGTAATGCTCGTCCAGATACGGGACCAATTCATGTGCTAAAAAGCGAATGTAAGCATCATTTTCTTCACCATGTGGATGGTATTTTTTTCTCCGGTCCTCAACATCTTTATATGGGACTCCCACGATAATCATGTTTTCTATTTCCCTATTTTCGAGAAGTTCATCAGCCAGGCGTGGTATTCTTCCCAGCTGGAAATAGTCCTTACCATCCTGGGTGATCAGTAGAGAATATTTATAGAGGGGAGAAAAAGTAGCTGGCAGGTATACGAGCATCTTAATCTCTTCATTCAGTTCTTTACTAAAGAGGTTTAATTCGGTTACAGTTCCTCTTGCGGTTGTCATGACGATAGCCTCCTATAATCAGTGTTAACGTTTACAGAAAGATTGTATCATATTCTCCTCGATAATTCCCTAAAGCGGATTGCAATACGAAAATTCAAAAGAATGGTATAATTCATGTAAGTTTAGGAACTGTCCAGAAAGGGGTATCTCAATGAATAAACCTGTACATTCAAGGGATGTAACGAAAGCTGCATTACAGAGGCTGAAAGAGAGAGGCGTATCAATAGAAGATATCGCTGAAATCGTCTATGAAATGCAGTATCCATATAATCATGTGTTAAATATGGAGGATTGTATCGAGAGTGTGAAGAAAGTGTTGTTAAAAAGAGAGATTCAGCATGCGATTCTTGTAGGGGTAGAACTGGATCAACTTGCTGAAGAGAAGATGCTTTCCGAACCACTTCAATCAATTGTTGAATCAGATGAAGGGTTGTTTGGAGTAGATGAGACCATTGCTTTAGGTGCAGCATTAGGATATGGAAGCATCGCTGTTACCACTTTTGGCCATCTTGACAAAAATAAAATTGGTATCATCCGTGACCTCGATACGAAGAACGGGAAGGGTGTCCATACCTTTTTAGATGATATCGTGGCAAGTATTGCGGCAAATGCTTCTTCGAGAATTGCACATAGCCTACGGGACCGTGAAGAAAATATTTCAGAAGAAGATAAGATGAAATTTGAGGATGAGGAATTGATAGGATAGATCCATTGCCTGATATATAACAGATGGACTGAAGAGGAATAGTTCCTCTTCAGTCTTTTTACTGTGGACAAACATGCGTAGGGGAGAAAAAATTGACCGGAGAATTGTAACCGCTTTATACATTATGTATACATTTGTAAAATAATTGGCCTTACAAGAACAAGCCGTACAACAGATTTCAGTCAGAGTGAAATGGATTTAAAATAGGTTTTTTATAAAAATTGTTAAAATTTTATGTATTTGATTTGACAAGATTGTTACAGGCTGTGTTACAATTATTTCGGTAAAGTAGAAATTTAATAGGGGGGGAATTAGAATATGAAAAAACGCAGTTTTTATCTAAGCACTGCACTACTTCTAGTTCTATCTGTCATTCTTGCTGCATGTGGCGGAGGATCAGGCGGAGGATCATCTGAGGGTGAAGATAACAAAGAGGTTGACTTCATTGGGATTGCTACAGGTGGAACCGGGGGTACATATTACCCGTTAGGCGGAACATTCGCTAAGATCATTGAAGATGAAACAGGAATCAAATCCTCGGCATCTACTTCAGGGGCATCGGCTGAAAATATGGCTGCCATTAAAGACAGTAAAACTGAAATCGCTTTTACACAAACCGATATCGCATCTTATGCATCGGAAGGAACTGAAATGTTCAGCGATAATAAAGTAGAAAATGCAAGAGGAATTGCCACTCTATATCCTGAAACGATTCAAATCGTTACTACAAAGGATTCAGGTATCAAGTCCGTTGAAGATCTGAAAGGTAAAGTTGTTTCTGTCGGTGAAGCCGGCTCTGGAACATTACTGAACGCGAAACAAATCCTTGAGGTTCACGGAATTGCGTTAGAAGATTTAGAAGCTCGCAATCTATCATTTGATGATTCAACTACTGGTATCCAGGATGGTACAATCGATGCGGCGTTCATTACTTCAGGTACTCCAACAGGAGCGGTTGAAGGTTTGGCCGCAACGGAAGATATCACAATCGTACCGGTTGAATCCGGTAAAATCAGTGAGTTGATCGAGAAATATCCATACTACTCTGAGGATGAAATTCCTTCAGGGACGTACAGTAAAGTCGATGAGGCAGTTACAACCGTTGCGGTTCGTGCAATGTTAGTAACAAATGCTGATATTTCCGAAGATGTAATCTATGATGTGACAAAAGCCATTTTTGAAAATACAGATGCAATCACTCATGCCAAAGGTGAGTTAATCAAGGCTGAAGATGGACTAAAGGGTATGGGGATTGAATTACATCCTGGTGCGAAGAAATACTTTGATGAAAAAGGCGTTTCAATGGAATAGATCCACACCAGCAGAGGGACGAAGGGATAGGCCGCGTAAAACGGTCTATTCTTTTGTTTTGGTATAGGCTAAAAAATGTTAAGTACAGCAGTAATAAATGGAATGGTGGGGACTTTGTTATGAAGAAAATTTCATTCATAGGAACAATTCTCATTATTCTTGTTCTTTTATTCATCATCTTTATTCCTTTTCAAACATACCTGGTAATCGAATCGAGGAGTACTGAAGGTGATCCTGTCCTTTTCAGACTTCCTGATGATCATACATTTTCGGTTCGTTACACTCATTCTATTCATCTCTCAGAAGTAGAAGAGTTTTATCGCCAATCTACTAACCACATTCAACAGACAAAGCTGCTTTATGAGGATACTGCAATTGGTATGCCTGCGAACGCAGAAGGAAATGAAACCTTCGAGAGGACAGAAGAAGGCAAATACTTAATTTCAAATATGAATAAAGTGTTTCCGTACATTGATATTCGTATTGGACAAGTCGCAGCCAATCATCGCCTAGTATTGGATGGGAAAGTCTATCCTTTGGCGGACTATTTCGATAAAGGGTCTGTCGTCAGAATGCAATTGAAGAAACAAACACTATATGATCAGTGGAAAGGAGTGACCGTTGTTGGAAAAAGATAAAGAATTCGAATCATTAACATCCGAACAACAACAAGAATTATTAGAAAAATATGATCCTGAATCATCAACGAGAAAGCTGCACCATGGACTGTTTAAATGGGTGATTTTCTATGGTCTTTTAGCATTCTCATTATTTCAATTAGTCGCATCGATCTTTCAATTTATCCCAAGACAATTATTATTATCCATTCATTTAGGGTTTGCTTTGTCACTTGTCTTTCTTCTTTTTCCTGCCAGGAAAAAGAACCTGCGAAAAGATAAAGTGGCGTGGTATGACGTCGTTCTCTCTGTCATATCTGTAGGAATTGGTGCATACTGGCCGATTATGCAAGATGATATTGTCAGCAGAGTAGGCATAATGACATCACTTGATTTTTATGTCGGTTTTGCTGCGATGATCTTAGTATTGGAGGCAACCCGTCGTGCAGTCGGTTTACCCATCACGATTATCGCCTCTACTTTCATTCTCTATATGTATTATGGAAGGTTGATGCCTGGATTCCTTGCGCATAGGGGATATGATTGGGACGATATCGTTAAGACGATGTTCTTTACAAGTGAAGGGATTCTTGGTACGCCATTATATGTTTCAGCAACCTTCATCTTCCTATTCTTATTATTCGGGGCCTTCCTCGTTAAAACAGGCGTAGGGCAATATTTCAATGATTTAGCTGTGGCCATTGCCGGTAAACGCACTGGTGGTCCTGCTAAGGTTGCAATCTTCTCGAGTGCCCTGCAAGGAACGATCAGTGGGAGTTCCGTTGCGAACGTTGTAACATCTGGTTCCTTTACGATTCCAATGATGAAAAAGCTAGGCTATCGTAAAGAGTTTGCAGGTGGAGTAGAGGCAGCAGCTTCAACGGGTGGTCAGTTAATGCCGCCAATCATGGGAGCTGCAGCATTTTTAATGGTTGAATTCATCGGTGGAATTTCATACTGGGATATCGCAAAGGCTGCCACAATCCCTGCGCTTTTGTATTTTACAGGGATTTGGATTATGACTCATTTTGAAGCGAAGCGAATCGGTCTTCGTGGTCTTTCAGACGAAGAAATGCCTAATCGTAAAGAAGTTTTAAAGAAAATTTACTTATTAATGCCGATTCTTACGGTCATTATTTTATTAGTCAGCGGTATGAGTGTTATGCGTGCAGCACTTTGGTCAATTGTTGCTACGATCGTCATTAGCGCGATTCGAAAAGAGACAAGGATTGGCTTTAAAGATGCAGTCGACGCACTCGTAGACGGTGCACGTACTGCGCTTTCCGTAGCTGTTGCAACTGCGGCTGCAGGGATGATTGTCGGCGTAGTGACGAAAACGGGATTAGGGCTGACACTTGCGAATGGTTTAGTTGATCTTGCTGCTGATCTAACAAATTCATCAGAAGGTAAATTAATCCTGACCCTGGTATTTACGATGATTGCATCGATTGTATTAGGTATGGGATCACCGACAACGGCCAACTACGTAATCACGTCCACAATCGCGGCACCTGCGATCATCCTGTTAGGTGCACCTGAGTTAGCGGCTCACTTATTTGTCTTTTACTTTGGTATCATTGCAGATATCACGCCACCAGTGGCTCTTGCAGCATTTGCCGCCGCCGGGGTGTCAGGAGGAGAGCCGATACGGACCGGGGTCAATTCTGCTAAATTAGCGATTGCCGCCTTTATTATTCCGTATATGTTCGTCTTGTCACCTGAGTTGCTGATGATTGATACAACGATCCCGAGATTATTATGGGTTGTCTTTACGGCGATCACAGGAATGATGGCCATAGGGGCAGGGATGATCGGGTATTGGTACAGAAGAGTGTATGTGATTGAACGTTTCCTTTGTGTAGCAGCCGGTTTAATGCTGATCTATCCAGAGGGAAGCACTGACATTATTGGTTTAGTATTATTTGCTGTCATGCTCTCGTTACAATTCTTCATTAAAAGAGAAGACAAAACACCAAAAAAAGCAACAGCATAAACAAATACGTGAGGCTGACCCATTATTAGGTCAGCCTCACGTATTTTAGTTTCCAACTAGGATATGGTACGTTTCTTATAAGGGAGAAGGGGATAAGCGGCCAAAATATCTTGTAGTCTGAATCTGCGGAACTCTTGTCGTAATAAGCAATAGGCCAGGATAATATCCCCATCGACTTTTTTTACGATGATTTTTCTTTTCGTACAAATGGACTCAGGAGTCATATATATGATTTCAATGGGACGTTGGTCCATGAATGATCGCTGTAATACCGTATTCATTTGTGTGCTCCTCTCCTGGAATGGTACTCACAGTATATGCGAACGAACGTTCTTTTATACATGAATTCCCAGAAGATAAATGTATAGAACAAAAAAATGATTGACATTTTTCTCATCATGACTATAATTTAATATATACTTTTCATTTCGACTTGTTAGCTCAGTGGGAGAGCACTTCCTTGACAGGGAAGGGGTCGTGGGTTCGAATCCCTCACAGGTCATACATAAAGAAAGTAGGTCAAGCCTTGGTATTAAAGGGTTTGACCTACTTTTTTGTTATAGTTTCATTTATGATGATTTTTCATTTTCTTAAAAAGGTAACGGAAAGGTAACATTCGAAAAAAGTAACGATAAGTAACAAAAAAAACTGCTACACAAGGTAACAGTTATAATCCAAACACTTCATCTAATTTTTTTACTGCTTCTTTCTGCATTGTGGGTAGTACATGAGAATAAGTGTCTAAAGTAATCTTAATATTAGCATGTCCTAGACGCTCAGAGATTACTTTGATGTTAACCCCCTTAGAAAGAAGCAGGGTGGCGTGTGTATGACGAAGGTCGTGGAATCTAATCTTAGGTACTTCTGCTTCTTTAATTAATCTATTGAACAACCTACGGATGTTTGGAGGGTTTAGTTGAGTACCTAATGGAGTACAAATTACTAAATCATAATCAACATAATCATTACCCAATAACATTTTCTCTTGAAGGGTCTTCGCTCTATGCTTTTTTAGTTCGGATACAATTGTTTCTGATAATTGTATTGTTCTATTCCCTGCGTTGGTTTTTGCACCATTGTAGAACTTCTTAGCATCGTGAGATAAGACTTGCTTAACAGAGAGAGTATGATTCTCCAAGTCCACATCTTTCCATCTTAAACCAAGCAATTCTCCTTGTCTCATCCCAGTCTGCAAAGCCATGTAAAATAACATAAAATAATTTTCATTCTTAATTGTCTTTAGGAATGTGCGTACCTGGTCTTCATTCCAAATGTGCATTTCTTTTTTCTCATCTTTTGGGAGTGTAGCTTTTTTAGCAACATTCTTCAAAACCAACCCTTTATCAACAGCGTAATCCAATGAGTTATTAACTATATTGAATGCTTTCCTAATCGTTGCAGGCGAATATCCTTTGTCATGCATTCGATTGATGAAGGTTTCTATATGCATACTATTTAGCTTAGAAAGGGTTACGTCTTCAAGATGTACTAAAATGTACTTATTAATGAGTATTTGATGAGTGTCAGCAGTTCTTGGAATGCTTTTCTTCTTTATATTTTCAAACCAATCTACAATGAACTCTTTATATGATGATTTTGAAGGTTCGATGAATGATCCCTTGATAATAGCACTTTGGGACTCAACTAAGAATGCATTTGCTTCCTTTTTAGTCTTGAAACCCATTTTTTTCTTTTGTTTTCTTTTGCCACTTTCACCCACTTCCAACATGACCATGTAGCGTGTTTCGCCTTTACCAGTTTGATACTTATGAATTGACCCTGCCATTTCCCTTCCTCCTTAGAATGTAGGTGGTTTTCCCCATCCACCATTAGCCTCAAATGACTTCTTATATTCTTCTTTAATTGTTTCAACAATTTGATTCTTACTGTCGTTGGTGAACTTTGAGAGATCACGTTTGAATAATTTAGTGAAAAACTCGTAATCCTCTTTATTTTTACTCATCGACATGACGATAGTGTGTAAATTATTGATAACATCCTCGAACACATCCATTTTCTTATCAATAAAGAAATTCAATTCATTACCAATATCTCTTACTTTGTTATTTAAGTCTGTCTCTGTATCAAGTAGCCAATCGATTGAACGGTTAGCTTCTTCCTCTGAATATTCTCCAAGTTGTAATCGCTGCTCATGTGCTTCAATTTCTCTATCCAATTTAGCATTTTGGTATACAGGATCTTGTGCATTTTCAATTTCTTGTTGTTCCCATGCTTCTTCAGCTTCAACTCTTAAAGGAGATTTGATGTAATAGAAATTAAGCAAGACATCCTCAATTTGATCTTCTCTATGCCCCAAGTGCTTAAATATTTCAAAGGCAGTATTATAATCAGGAGTTTTGATTAGACCTCTTTCAAGCTGTGATATATACGTCTCTGCCTTACCTATTAACCTGGACAACTCTCTAGAGCCAATCCCTTTTTTAGTTCTCAATTCTTTTACGTCTCTTCCTATATTACTCTCGCTCATAATATCCTCCATAATTCCTATAATGTAGTATACGATAATATTAACACATCACAATTTACATAGAAAGTGTAAATTAATTTATAAATTTTACGAAATATCTATTTACACACTACAATTTACATGCTACAATCAGGATAACAAGTTACAGAAAGGGGGTTGAAAATATGATGAGTGACGAGGGAGTACTAGAAAAGCCAATTCTAGATGTTAAGGATATCCAAGAATATTTGGGGATTGGAAGAGGTCAGGCGTTTAACTTAGCTAACTCTGGAGAGTTTCATGTTGTCCGAATCGGGAGAAGAATTAAAATCCCAACAAATTCATTCTTAGGATGGCTTAATGGGAGTAAGTAACCAAAAATCAAATTTAATAAAAGTTAAGTGAAACTTGAAAATATTCCTATAAGAATAAAAAAGCAATCCAATTTTTCAAAATAAAATAATTGGAACGTTTGAAAAGTCGGTATTTGTCGAAGTTACATTAACCAGTAATGAATGAGTAATATTACACTAGATACTTTTGTTTTATCCATTGTATTCCATTGTAATTGCTTGTAAATTAAAGAAGCACAGAGGACGTGCTTACATAAAAGGGAGAGAGTCAAATGAATAAGAACTTTTATAATAATACAGAGATATTACTTGAGGCTCAGTCAGATGAGACTAATATCAAATTTAGCGTTGAAAATGATCTAAATGATATCGCTGGAGCTGAATTGGTGGTTCGCCATTTAGATGGTAGTGTAACAGTTTACAAAGTTGCTGGTTTGGAAGCTGATGGGTGGGTTGCTACTGACTCAGATGGAGAAGAAGTAATCGAAGGGAATCCAACACAAAAGCAACTTAGTGCTTTAGGGTTAGTCTAAATAAAAATAATCCCTGATGGGTACTGCCGCCAAGCATTTGTGTACCGATCAGGGATTATATAATAAATTAATTTAAGAAAAACTGAAAATTAATTTGCGAAAATCAAATAAAACGCTACAATATAGCATAGTTGGAAAATGAACCCAATTCCAATTAACACAAACGCTAAATTGTGAGCCTGATATAATCTAATATGTATAGTTATACAAACAGAAATAGGGCTATTTATAGCCATTTTTTTAAACTTCATTAATACTTCTGTATAAGAATGTACTAACAATTATTCTAAGTTAATTACATTTTAGTACAGGTTTATTAAAAATGCAAGAAAATCTTTCGAAAGGGGGTGGTTATATGTCACCAATTCAGTTAAAAAACTATATCGAGCAAAACGGGATTAAGCAAGTATGGCTGGCACAGCGATTAAATTGCTCGAAGCAAACCATATCCAACTACATAAATGGTAGATATCAGCTTAGTCAAAGCAAGATGAAGAGATTGAAAGAATTAGTAAACTAATAAACAAATCAGGGAGGAAAATGAATGAAAGAATTGCAAATTGTTGAGAGTAGGGAAGTTTTGGGCAAGGAGTTTAATATCTACGGTGATTTTGAAAATCCACTTTTCTTAGCAAAGGATGTGGCTTCTTGGATTGATTATGATATGTCCTCTGTTAATAAGATGATTAATAATGTTGAAAATGATGAAAAGTTAATCGGAACAATCTTCCGAGAAGGTCAACAACGTGAAATGTGGTTTTTAACTGAAGATGGATTGTATGAGGTATTAATGGTTAGTCGTAAACCAATAGCCAAAAAATTCAAAAAAGAAGTCAAGCAAGTTATAAAAACGCTGAGAAAGACAGGTGGATATATTAGCAACTCAGATATGATGGTTAATACATATTTTGGTTCTCTTTCTCAAGATCACCAGATGATGATAAAAGGTTTATTCTCAAATATTGAAGAACAGCAGAAGCAGCTTAACGAACGAAATAAATACATAGAAGAAACTAAACCAATGGTTACATTTGCTGAGAAGTGCATGGCAACTAATCAAAGCATACTTGTTCGACAATTAGCTAAAGTCGCATACGATGAAGGCTTTAAAATTGGCGAGAAGAAACTATATAAGAAGTTGAGGGATTGGGGTCTGATTATAAAAGGCGGAACAGAGCCAACTCAATACGGAATGAACAGAAACTTATTTGAAGTGGAACAGAGGGTTGTTAATACAGCATACAAAGAAATAATTACTCGAACAACTAAAGTATTACCTAAGGGTCAAGTTTATATCATAGAGCGTTTAATGAAAGAGAAAGAAGAGATGGCTCAGTAGTGGATACATAAAATACATATCAGGTGACTCTTTAGGGAGTCACCACATAATCATTTCAGATAAAACGAAGGTTTTAATTGAAAATCGAAAGGAGGGTAGAGGAATGGACAGAAGCAATTTCTTTTATTGTTATAGTCAGCGAGTATCAGATTTTTTAAGAACTCAGGGTGTGCAGTTTATCCATATTGCTCAGGAACCAAAGAGTAAACGACTGTATTCGCTTTATTTTATAGACAGACATCTACAAGCAGCACTGGATAAATACAAGCAAGATTAATGGATAGGAATACTACATAATCAATCAAAATATTCGGAGGTTATACATAGTGGACTACGAGGAATTACGTGAGTTACTGCAATTTAATGATGAGGATAAGAAAAGACATGAAAGCACCTTATTCATGCCTAATGAGATATTTCAGGACTTAAACAAAGGTCTTAACGAGTCTAGATCAAGCTCAAACGATAATAAAGAAGTTGAATACATAAATGTAAAAGGGCAACTTAGAAAGAAGAGGGGTAAAAGTAACGGTGTCAGTATCAATCACATTACATTCGCCTACACCTATATTTATCTTGTGACATGGCTTTATAGGTACGCTAAATATGGGAAAGGGAGCACAACAATCAAGAAGGAGCATCTGAAAATGATCCTTGGTTATGGTGCCAAGACTCAAGAAGTGGACTATCTAATTAAGAAAAATGGTGTCCTTGAGAAAATTGGATATTTAGAGACCACCGGAGATTACCCCATTGATTATCATTACTCTAATGGATATACCTATGAAATGTATATCAATGACTTAGAGCCAGGTGAAATATCCTTTACGACTTTCTCTGAATTCAAGGAGAAAGATGAGCATGGTTACCTTAAAGATCCCGTTACATACAACATTTTGAATAGGGGAAGGAATTACAAAGTGAAGTATCCTGTTAAAGCATTTGACAGGAATGTTGATGAAGATGGGAATATTGAAATGTTAGGGACGTTCTATGAAGTTGATAACACCCACCTAATCCCATTTGAAGTATTTCTGTACTGTATGAGGAATGAGAAGATCGGGTGTACAGGATTTTATCTGTGGAGCTACTTGAAGATGCAGAATCAGATATTTGAAAATGGTTACGATGTTTCCATCATTAACTTATCAATTGAAACAGGAATGCCTGACAGCACCCTTAATAAGTACATAGGATTATTGAAGAGTTATAAGATGATCAACTTTTATCATAATCAGGAAGCGTTCTCTGTGGCATATAAGGAAGAAGATAGAAAAGCAAATACATACGAAACTAGAGACTATTTCTCATTTAGTAATAAGCCTGTACCGTACGAGAAAATAAAGGTAATCACAAAAGATGAGTATCTCAAACAGCTTAAAGAAAAGGAGGATGAGCGAAGAATTGTATGGGGAAGAAGTGAGTCAAATGTTGATATTCCACTTGAAGAATTACCCTACTGATTATCTAAAATCAAAAAGTATAGGAATTAGGGGTATACATAATAGAGATTGGATTAATGAAAAATAGTTAATTATTAATATTAGAAATTTAATATATAGGAATTAATAATAATCAAATTCACATTTAATCATACAATTGTTGCACTCTGTATTAAATGTACCCCAGATTCCTATAGTTTTTAAATTTCATACATAATCAGCATCAAATTTTAATCACATATCACATAATCAGATTCGATTTTTAGATAATGTTAGTTCAAATTTAATTTATAGGGAGATGTTGTTGAATGAACGAAAATACAATGAGTGAACAAATTTTTATTTATAGTCTGAGTACAGAGAGTTTTCTTAATGAGGACGAACATAAATTATATTCTGAGAAACAACAGTTGGAAATTGGAAAGAGTGCTTATAAAAAACTAATCAAAAAGCTAGAAGACAGTAAAGAAGTATCAGATGAGGACATTGATAAGTATTATGCTTCTATAACATTTGTCGATATGGATAAGTTGAAGATTAATAAGCCACTTAAATTCCTCATGGAAACACAATTTGATCAGAACGTATCTGATGAACTTATTATAATGTTGAAGGATTCACCTGAGAATAAGAAAGAAATCAATAAACTAAAGAGTCGTCTGTTTCAAAAGGTCAATAAACGAGTCAGTGAGATAAAGGATGAACTGGACAAATTAGCTGCGGAACATAAAGGTAAGCGTATATTGAGGCAGGATGATCTTAAAGATTCGAATAAGGTTGCTCAATTCAAATCCACACTCACACGTACACTTGGAGTCGAACCGAATGAAACTACAACTGACATCATTATGATTCGTGCCTTTAGATACAATATCTTCGAAAGCTTAGTCAAGAATGGATTTGTTAATCAAGACGGAGTGGAGTATCAATATCTAACATCATCTGCTGGTGGAATTCGAAACAAGAAAAGTGTTTTCATCAAAAAGGATGTTTACGAGAATATTGAATCAACTCTATACGCTGGATTAACCCCTAAGAAGATTAATGATAAGGGTGGTATGAATCCAAATAAGTACAATGCATATACAGCTCTAACAATGAGTAGTTCGATACCTTGGGATCTTGATTTGGATAAATGTATTGTTGTCGATGACTTCGAGACAAAAGTTTGGGGGTATGTTGATGAGATAACTAAAAACTATGACATCAATCCAAATGTATGGAAGGGGGTAGGTATTCCTCATACAGATGGAGCAGGAATCATGTTACCTACTGTAAGCAATAAAGCTCTGCAGATTCGACTTCCATTTTTTAAAGGACTCCTCATTCCTACTCTGTTTACGAAGTTTATTGAAGAGTATGATGGTGCCAGTCCTATTGTAAAAGATATATATGGACAAAAGTGGGATGTAATAAAGGATGACATTCAGATTATTTTCACTAAGTCAATGTTCAAGGCTCATTCATACTTCAAGAATGAAGAGAATGAAAAGGATAGCTGGTTGGATTATAAACGTGCATTCAATGAACATAAATGTGAGGCGGCCATTGCTGCGTATGAGCCTGATGAAGAAGAGTTTACTGATAAGACCCTTTCATATCAGGTGATTCAGACATTGACGAATATCAGTCAAGAAGACTTGGAGACACTTGCAAGCAAGACTAAAAATGACATCTTGAAACTCGGTACTGATAAAGACGTGATATTTGAGGTTCTGGGGGTAACTGAATCAAATCAGCATAAGAATTACTTTCAGCAAGCCTTGGAAATTTACCCTAACTTGCTTAATGATCATCACTCTCGACAAGTTATAAAGGAGACAAAGAAACAAATGGTAAAGAGGGCTAAGGGTGGAAAAATCTTAATTCCAGGAACTAGAAGATCATTTATTGCTCCTGACGTCTACGCTTTTATGGAATGGCTGTTTGCCGGTAAGGAAGACCCTCAAGGTTTATTAGCTGAAAATGAAGTGTCCTGTGCTTTATACGGAGAGGAGAAGCTTCATCTAACAAGGTCACCGCATTTGTACAGGGAGCACGCTATCGCTAGTAATAAATGTAATGATGAAACCAAAGATTGGTTTATTACAAATTGTATCCATACCTCAACAAAATCGCTAATTAGTAAATTATTGATGTTTGATGTGGACGGAGATGAAATGACCATCTGTAATGATCCCACCATCGTAAGGGTTTCAGAGGAAGCAATGGTTGGTATCAGAGTATTAGATTATGAGTTAGCATCGACTGTGCCCGGTAAAATTACAAATCCGAATATTTATGAAAACCTAATCAAAGCTTACGAAAAAAATATAGGTGAGTATGCAAATTTGATCACAAAAGTCTGGAATAGTAACAATATTGATGAAGAAGCTATTAATGTCACAAAATGGCTTTGTTATGAGTCGAATGCATGTATAGATTTTGCTAAATCGCTCTGGTTTCCTGACCGTCCTAGCCATGTGAATGAGAAAATGAAGAAGTACACCGATAAAAAAGTGCCACATTTTTTCAGGTATGCCGATGATAGGGACAAAGCTAAAGTTGAGGAGGTAAGTAACTCGGTTGTGGATCGATTAGGTGAAATCATTCCTAATAGAAGGGTTCATTTTGATGAAGTAGTCGAGCAGTATGATCACAAAAAGCTTCTCAATAATGCAAGTGTTAACATCACTACCGATATTGCTCAAGAAATCATCGAAATGTACGAAAAGTTAAATAAGAGCAAATTTGTTGAAATGAAACAACAGTCAAGATTGCAAGGGAAGACAATGAGGAAAGTTGAATATAACGTTTATAATAAAATTAGAGAGAAACTCAGGGGGGTTATTAATGATGATATCTTTATCACGGATGTATTGGTCGAGTACTTATACTCAAATGAAAAGGCTAATAAGGATAGTTTGTGGGATATGTTCGGTAAAGTCATCGTCTGGAATCTAAAGAGAAATACTAAAGGAGTAGTGGAATGTCTAGACTGTCAGTGCGTAATCGAAAAAACTAGGCAAAGACAGGTGAGGTGTATGGGTTGTCAGGAGGAAAGAAACAAGTTTCTTAAGCGTGAGAGGTCACGAAAGAAGAGACAAAGTAAAAAGGTGTCATGAGTTTTTAGTGGAAAAGACAATAGACTCCCAACCCCTTGATACTATTGGGTTTTTGGAGTCTATTAAAATATGAGTTAATGCACACTAAAGGAGAAGACATAGACATGTTAATGGATCGTCAAGTGCAATACTTGTCTTCTCTTTTTTTATTATTAAATTTGCGTATAAGAATTTCCAAATTATAATTCCTAATTATATTCTATACCCACTATAGGCATAAGTCAACAACAATCTAAAATTAATTTTGCAACAGCTACATGATTGAGGAGTTCATCTCCCTTCTTCTCTTTCTTGTGGTTGTTGGAGGATTAATTTTGAGTCGTTCCTACATGGAAAACACTTAGCAATCACATATCCTCATACAACTTAATATCATACCCTTTCTACATTAAGTGGATCGGCTTAAAGGCTAACAGTAAAGCCTAGTACAACTGAATATATGCTTGTGATGATGCAAGCTACGATTCAATCGGATTACCTTCTACAGAGATGAATAAAGGGGAGTGAGTGAGATTAGCTCCCCACAAATAATATAGAAGGAGATTGAAGAGTATGAGTAATGTACAGTTATTTAGTAATGGTTTGTTTGATTTGAGTGTCAGAGAGAACACTAGTGGTATTGAGTTTAGTGTTGGGAATATTGCTAGAAATTTAGGTTTTACTACCGTTGCCAAAAGTGGCAATGACACAATTAGATGGAAAAGAGTAAACGAATATCTAAAGTCATTTGGTTATTCTCAAGAAGTTGGGAAAAATGATTTCATACCTGAACAATATGTGTATTTGTTAGGAATGAAAGCGAGCAATGAAATAGCAGTTAATTTTCAGAAGTGGTTAGCATTCGATGTGCTGCCTGCAATAAGAAAAAACAAGGTGTATATTGATCCAAATGCTACTGATCAGGAGATTGACAATGCTGTTCGTTTTGCAACCCCACAAAAAAGACGTAATCAATTAATGGAAGCAACCATTGACGGTAAGAACAGTATCTTCAATATATACGGTGATATTAAAGATTACATAAAGAATCATACTGCTGAAGATAAAATCAAAGCATTTAAACATATTGAACGTGTACTTGAAGATAAGAAAGATACATACGGCAAGGACGTTGCATTTATACATAAGGTTGAAGAGTTAAAGGTTCAAGTTGCTAAGGATATTGATAAAGTTAGGAATTGGGAGAATGGAGCTTATAAGCGTAGAGTGAGTAAGGAGCATAAGGCTCTGCTTGATGAGATTACCGTTTTAAGACCACCTAGTATTGATGAGTATCATGTCCTTCCATATCATCCATTCAGTGAGAATAGCATGTATGAGCCTATTACAAAGACTAAATGGGTAAAGACGAAAGCATTTAAATACTGGTGTGATCATTTTCCATATTTCTTGATGCCAAGCGAGGAAGAGTTGAATATTGACTTCACTAAACCAGTAAAGTTGTACCTAGCTTATGATCATAAAGCGAATGCAGATGTGCAGAATTACCATAAATCAGCCATTGATATTATTTTCAAATACTATGGACAAAATGACAACGTAATTAATGAAGTGGAGATTATCAATAAGACGAATAAGCATGTAAGTGATTATTCTGAGGGTAAAATTTATTTCTTATTGAAGAATGTGGACTAATACATAATTTATAAGTAGTAGGTTAAACCGACGACCTGAACGATATTACATATCGGCAAGATTATTGCCACTGGATATACATAAGATTACATACGAAATCAAGAAATAAGGGGAGATACATAATGGAACAGACTAGATTTGAACTTTTAAAGCGAGTATATGATGAGGCAATTGATTATAACAATATGTATGAGCCATTGTTGTTAGAGAATGAAGACTATGCCTTGGATTTATTTAATCTTCAATACTTGGAAGCCAGTGGTTTGATTGAGCTTGAGAACAAGGACAATAGAAAGGGATATGTGACGCTGACGTTATATGGTGTAGATTTTGTTGAAGATGCTTTAGGATATAATAGTTAATACATAACCAAGGGTTGTTAGATTTACTGCAACCCTTTCTTTATAATTTAGCTGACTAATTCGGCTAGTCACTTGAAGATAATTAATAATGTCAATAAAGTGTTATTTTATTGACATTATTAAAATTGGTAATTATAATGAACTTAAGGAAGTATTAACCGCAAACATTTGCGGTTAATACCGTCTTTCCGAAGGTAACGGCTAGAATATTACCTAAAAGTATGGCAAATCTCCGAGAATGACGGGATTTAAAATTATAATATCATTCACCAGTATGGATCTTTCCCGCGAGTAACGGAAAAGTAAATCAGAGAATATTACTCACTAGTATGATGGGATTCCCTCTGAATAAGAGGGAATTTTCTATTTGGGGGAGTTTTTTTGAAATTTAGCTCTGTATCTAAAAGTTTTTTTAGTATGTGTTCCTTTGATAAAGAGATACTTCAAAAGGATAACAGAAGACCTTATTTGATAATATTGCGATTAAAGTACAATGGACATAAGCAGGATTTCGCTATTCCTTTCAGGTCTAATATTCCTAAATATGTTCCAAAGAACCTTTACTATTCCCTACCTCCAAGAAAGACAACCAAAAGTAACTATGTTCATGGACTACATTATATTAAGATGTTTCCCATAAAGAAAATATTTCTGGAAAAATTTCATTATGAAGATGATGAATATTACATAACTATCAAGGAAATTATCAGCAAGAATAAGAAACAAATTATTTTTGAGTCTCAAAGATATTTAGATGACTATTCAAAGGGGATTATTCCACCATTCTCTACGGACCTAAATAATATTTACTTGTCTATCCATAGTGATTTGGAGACGGTCGTACAGGTGTCTGCTACAAAGGAATAATATTATTAGGACTCACTCATTAATTTGGGCGGGTCTTTTTCTTTGTATTAAACCTCACCAAATTAATGAGAGGTTTTTAATTTTGGCAATTATTTATGCTGCAATAAGAAAAATCAGCCTCAAAAAAAAAGAGACTGACTGACAATATTTTGTCCTATTAAATTTTAGCCGGAATAGGTTTCCCATCATCAATTATTACTAAATAAGTATGAGGTGATCTTTCGTCAGATATATCATACTCAGTGCTATATACTCTAACTTTTGTTTCATTACTTTTATTTGTTAAAGTAAATGAATCACCAAGGCGGAAACCATTCCAATCACTTTCAGCAAATCCATCTTCAATAAGTTCCTTTTTAGTCTTGGAGAATATTAGTTCTCCTTTTTCGTCATTTAAGTCATGAATAAGTCTTACTTCAACAAGAGCATCATTATGCATAATAACACCTCCTTCACTATAATTGTAACATTATTCCTATTAATATAGCAAAATATTACATAATATGATTATTTGTGCAGGAATTTAACACTCTAAGTCGAATGGATAAAGGTAGGATAAATTTATTCGATGAGGAGTGTTGTTTGTGGAAAACAAGAATGCTTTATTAAAACTTTTTTATTTAAATGGTTCTACTGAGGTAGTTGAAAGTAACATAAAATATAAAAGTGACTTAAAAGAAAAGCTTATGGTTCAATTGCGAAATAATACCCAATGGATATGGGTGGATGATAAAGCTTTTAATCTTAATAATGTTCTTAATATTGAAGTGCATGGAAAAGAATTGAAGTTGGAAAAATTAGAACTTAAAAATTAATAAAGTAATTTTACTAAAAGACATTCCATTAGTTGAATGTCTTTTTATTGTTGTTGTAGGGAGATGATTAAAAAATGAAAGTTCTTACTAATTTAGAAAAATCAAAGAGGATAAGTACTATTTTTATCAAATGTTTCATGAGTTTGTTGTCGAGTTCAATACTGAAAATGAAATGAATGAGTGGGAAGAGCAACAGAAGGAAAAAGACAGTTACTTTGGATATGACGGATATTGGTTAATGAACGGCAAAGAGGCTACTGAGCATTTTACACCAAGGAAAAAAGAAGTGTGCAACGATAACTCGGATATGCCAGAAATTAATTTTAATGGTGCGAAATTTATTATCGGTGATGAAGTATTTGAAATAAAACCAGTATGTATGACAGTTAATCCTACAAGTATTTAGAAATTTATACATAGGAAAAAAGGATTACTTCACTTTCTGTCGAATGTAAATAGATGGAAGGTGAGGTGATATAAAATGGATTTTTCAAAGTTACAAAGTCCAATGGTTAATATTCCAACAATAAAACCACCTGTTAATAGTAATTTAGCAAGTGAGTTCCATAGTAGACTGGTTGAAATGATTAATGAATTCGATGATGGACTAGACCCATCTCAAGAAGTTGGGATGAGATTAGTATCTTTTGGTCAAACTGTACAATTCCATGTCGAAGATATAGGTTATTATAACCCGAGTCTAATTCAATTTTTTGGGAGGACTGATTCAGGTGATAAGATTGAATTAATACAACATGTATCACAGATCAGTTTTCTTTTAATGGCAGTAAAAAGGTTAGACCCTGAAAAACCTAAGAAGCGAATTGGTTTTTCTGAAGAAGGACAGGAAGAATAAAATTCCTCTGGATGGTGATAGTATGAGTGGAAAATTCAAAGGGTTTGATAAGTTAAACAAGGAAGTAGAAAAGCTTTCTCAATCAACAGTAGGCTTGACAGATTTATTTAATCCTACATTTATGGCAAGATATACTGACTTTAAAAGTTTTGAAGAATTTCAAGATGAAAGTCCATATAAATTTACTGCGAAAGATTCAAATGTTCAGGATTTCAGAAATGAAGAGCTAGATAAATTTGTAGCTGAAAAAACTTCATTTAGCAATTGGAGATTGATGTTTGACAAGGCAGCTAATGAACATCTGCAGAAACAATTTAAAGGAATATTTAAATGAGTTTAGTAGGCACCCATTTTTGGGTGTTTTTTTATTTAAAGGTATTGTGAAACCATAAGCCGAATTTAAACGTATATAGACTAATATTCGGAAAAGGTGGAGATTACTTACATGGAGAAGACAATACTGGAATTTGAAAATTATTTATTTGGTCTTAAAGGAAATAAGCAGGGAATAATTAAGATGCCAAAGGAATATTATGAATTAACTAATGAAAGATTGAAAGTTACGAAGCAGGGTATGATTACAGAAACTAAGAGTGATATTGAGTTATATAGAATCAAAGACATAACTGTTAAGCAGAAAATGAAAGATAAGGTTATGGACGTTGGTGATATTGAGATCATTAGTACAGATAGTTCAGATCCTGTATTGGTGTTGAAGCAGGTAAAGAGTCCTAATGAGGTTAGGGAAAAGATTAGAGCAGCAACGAAGGAAGCTAAGGATTTAGTTGGAGTATCATATAGGCAAGATTTGTAGGCATTCACTTTTGTGAGTGTTTTTTTTTATTTTGGAAGGGAGTGTTACGTAGATGATTGCAGCAGAATTAATTGAGAATACAAATAAGGTATTTTTTGAATGTGAGCTAAAAAGGATTTTGATGGATATCAAGCCTAAAAACTTAATTGATATAAAATACACTGTTACAGGAAATCCAGTGATTGATAAAGTCATTCCTGATCCGATACATTATTCAGCACTGGTTGTTTACAATGAATAAGGTGTAATTTTACATTTATATATTAAGTCAAAGGTTAAGGAGGTGGCGTGATGCCTAGAGCAGAAAAGAGTAAGCGTGATGAATTGACGTTTCAACAGCGTAAATTTGTGAATGAGTATTTGAAGCATGGAATAGGCAGGAATGCTTGTATATCAGCAGGTTACAGTGAAAAGAGTGCAGATAGTATGGCTAGTCAATTACTAAAGCTTCCTAAGATTAAGAAAGCAATCGAGGCAAAGGAAAAAGAATTTGAAATGGCTGCAATTATCACTAAAGAAAAAATACTATCTGAGATTTTAAATATAGCCGAAGATAAAGAAGCTACCAGATCAGAGAAGCTAAATGCACTTAAATTGCTGGGTCAACACTTAGCTATGTTCACTGATAAACAGATTGTTCAAACTGAAAAAGGTAATCCATTTGAAAATTTATCAGATGAAGAAATCATGAAAATGGCAGAGGAATCACAGCGATTTAAAAAGCAAGGTTAATAAAATGAATTTTTTATTGTATCTTTTGAGTGTACCCTCTTGATACATTTTGAGACTGTTGATATAATAACGTTAACAGTGTATCAAATACATGTATCATAAATGGAGGGTGTAACGATGACAATTTACGGTTATGCAAGGGTATCCAGCCGTCAACAAAACTTATCAGCTCAGATCAATCAATTAAAAGAATTTGGTTGTGAAAGAATTTATAAGGAAAAAGTGAGTGGACGTAAAAAGGATAATCGAGAAGAGTTTAACAAGATTCTTGAAAAAGTTTCTGATGGTGATGTCATTGTAGTAACTAAATTGGATCGTTTTGCTAGGAGTACTAAAGATGCCTTATCCACAATTGAACACTTAAATAACATAGGTGTTGGACTTGTCATTTTAAATATGGGCGGGGATAAGGTTGATACATCTACAGCAATAGGAAAGCTAATGATTACTGTCTTGTCTGGTATCGCTGAGTTTGAAGCTGATATGATTAGAGAAAGGCAAATAGAAGGAATTGCAGAAGCTAAAGAGCGAGGAGTGTACAAAGGAAGACCAAAGAAGTATACAGATAAGAATCAACGGTTACAACATGCTTTAGAATTATTTGCTGAAAGAGATAAGAATAAGAAGACTGTAGACCAAATTGCAAAAATAACAGGTGTAAGTAGAGCAACAATATATAGGGAATCAAAGAAGGCTGACCACAAATAGGTGACAGTCTTTTTTCTATGTTTGGGGGTGTATTGGCATAGACATTGAAGCATTAAAGCAGCAATTAGCAATTCAGCGTGAATGGAAAATAAGACAGGCTAGGAAGTCATTCTGGGAGTTTTGTAAGGTAGTTGATCCTAAATTCTTCAAGCCGAATAGAACACATTTAAAGACTATCTGTGACGCTTTTCAGGGGATTTATGAAGGAACAATTATTAACAAGAATACAGGTAAGCCTTATAAAAAGATGGCATTATCAGTACCTCCCGGACATGGGAAATCCTATATTGCTATCAAATTTTCACAATGGGCATATGGTCAAGATGTTAATAATCAAATTATATCCGTTTCCTACAATGAAAAACAAAGCACCAAATTTGCAAGGGGTGTTCGTGATGGGATTATGGAAAGGTCATCTTCACCTACTGAATTAACTGTTTATGATATTTTCCCTCATGTAAAAATTAAACGTGGGGATGCAAGTGTAGAGGCATGGTCACTAGAAGGTAGATACATGTCTTATTTAGCAACTTCATTTAATGCCACTTTAACAGGAAACCGAGGAAATATAGGTATTATAGATGATCCAGTAAAAGACCACTATGAAGCATTTAATGAAGAAGCCTTGCAGACTAAATACGAATGGTACAATGATACCTTTTTATCTCGAATGGTTGAGGGTGCGATTCAAATAGTCATTCAAACAAGATGGAGCACCAAGGATTTAATTGGACGATTATTAGCAAGGTTTCCTGATGAATGGTATGAGCTTGTTTTACCTGCCTGTTTAGATGAGAAAAAGGAAGAAATGCTATGTCCTGAATTAATGAGTTTTGAGCGTTATATGAGCCTTAAAAATGGTGATACCTCTTTACCTATATTCCTAGCTAACTATCAACAGGAATGTATTGATGTACAAGGCAGACTATACAAGAATCTTAAATTATATAGTGATGTTCCTAGAGATAAACAAGGTGATCCAGCCTTTGATGAGATTATCGCATATATTGATACAGCAGACCAAGGCAATGACTATCTATGTTGTATTGTTTCAGGAGTTTATAAAGGGGAACTATACATTCTTGATGTATATTACACAAAAGAAGGAATGGAAGTTACTGAGCCTGATACAGCAAAGATGTTATACAGGAACAAAGTAAACGTAGCTAAATTTGAGTCCAATAATGGTGGTCGTGGATTTGCTCGTAATGTAGAAAGATTGCTATGGGAAAATCACAAAACTAAAAAGGTAGCTGTAGAGTGGTTTCATCAATCCAAAAAGAAAATCACTCGTATTATGGTTGCTTCCACATTTGTTATGGAACATGTCTATTTTCCTGAAGATTGGGAAGTGCGTTTCAAAGAATTTGCAGCAGCTATACTTTCTTTCCAAAGAGAAGGTAAAAACAAAAAAGATGATGCTCCAGATACATTAACCGGATTAGTTGAAATGGTTGGAAGTCAGAAAGCATCTATCAAGCTATTCAAAGGAGGGTTGTAATTGATATTAATACATCCAGTAGAAGAAGAGATTAATGGGGAAGTAGTACAGAAGTTTATTGATCTGCATAAGGCAGAAGTTCCAAGGTATAAAAAGTTAAAAAATCTGTATGAAAGTAAAGCACCTATCCTATCTCAAGATGATAAGGAGCAATTCAAACCAGACAATAGGCTAGTTGTAAACTTTGCAAAATACATAACGGATACTTTTAATGGTTACTTCATCGGTATTCCTGTAAAGGTATCTCATGATGACGAATCAGTTAATGAGCGAGTAGAAACATTTCAATCAATGAATGATATGGATGACAACATGGCAGAGTTATCTAAAATTACAAGTATATATGGTCATGGATTTGAATTCTTGTATCAAGATGAGGATTCACTTACAAACTGTATCTACAATAGTCCATTAGATATGTTCATTGTTTATGATGATACGATTGCTCAGAAGCCTTTATTTGCTGTCAGGTATCAAACTACTGATGACGGTATCAAAGGTCAATTATTTACAACAGAAGAGGAAATAACGATATCAGAAGGTAAAGATGGATTAATCCTATCCGATAACAAGTCTCATTATTACAATGGTGTTCCGGTAATCGAATACATAGAAAATGAAGAAAGACAAAGTATCTTTGAATCTGTAGAAACAATGATCAATGCATTTGATAAAGCTATTTCAGAAAAAGCAAACGATGTAGATTACTTTGCCGATGCTTATTTATTGTTATTGGGTATGGAATTAGATGAGAAGACACTTCAAAAAATACGGGATAACAGAATTATCAACATGTATGGTAAGAATGAAGATGTGAAGAATCTAGTTGCAAAATTCCTAGATAAGCCTAATGCAGATGACAATCAAGAACATTTATTGGATCGTCTAGAAAGGCTTATTTTCCAAATGAGTATGACAGCAAATATTAATGATGAATCTTTTGGGAATGCAACAGGAATAGCTCTTGAATATAAACTGCAACCAATGAAAAACCTTGCAATCATGAAGGAAAGAAAATTCATAAGTGGAATGAATAGACGTTTTAGAATGGTATTTAATTTACCTACAAATATAAAAGTGTCCAATAAAGACGAATGGAGAAATCTGTCATACCAATTCACGAGAAATCTTCCTAGAAATATTGCAGAAGAGGCTGAAACTGCTGGCAAACTTAAAGGAATTGTTTCTGATGAAACTTTACTTAAGATAATATCCATTGTTGATAATGTTAAAGAAGAATTGGAACGTAGGAATCAGGAAAAGAATGAGGCAGGATTTAAAACTAATTCCAATGGAGATTTTGAAACAGGTGATCAATGATGGCAAACAATAAAGCCTATTGGGAAAAGCGGATGGTTCAACTTTACAACGCTCAGGACAAGCGAGATGCCAAATTTGATAAGAAAATGAGAAAAGAATATTACAGGTTAGAATCCGATATTCAAAAGGATATAGCTAGTTATTATCAAAAGTACGGTAAAAACGATATCATTGAGTTTCGTAAGTTAGTTGTCCAATTATCCGATTCTGAGCGTAATTTACTATTCAGGGACTATGAGGAATTCATGAGAAGGAATCCAAAGTATAGGAATCTCATGCCTGTCAGGGAATCCATATACAAGTTGAATAGATTAGAAGGTTTACAGTTATCCATCCGTATGAAAATGATGGAGTTAGGTACATTTGAACAAGAAGGCTTTGAAAAGTTACTTCAAGAGGCTTATCAATCAGGGTACTTATCCAGTATGAAAGGATTAGTCAATACTCCTGCATTCTTCAATGTGAATTCTGAAGTTATGATGCAAACAATCAATGAAAAATGGATTAACGGTGAGAATTTCTCAGACAGGATCTGGAAGAATAAAGAGAAATTAATCAACACTCTAAACAATGAAATACGTGACGGTATTATCCGTGGTGACAGTTATAAGAAGATGGCTCAAATCATCCAATATCGTACAGGTGTTGGTGCTTCTAATACTATGGCATTAGTTCAGACTGAAAGTGCATTTGTGCTTAATCAGGCTAATAAACAAGCCTTCATGGATGCTGGTGTTTTACGGTACGAAGTTTCAGCCGTTATGGATAAAAAGACTAGTCCAACATGCAGAAATATGGACGGGCAGCAATTTGAGTTTAAGGATGCCAAAGTAGGAGTTAATTACAGTCCTTTTCATACTCGTTGCAGAACAACACAAATACCTATAGAAAACGACAGCTAATTAAACATAGGCTGTCGTTTTATTGTTCATCAATCTATTTGTTCTAGAGATACAATCGCACTAGTTTTATAGACTTTTGTTTTATATGGATCTTCTTCATTAACTGTAAAGAATTTATTCTTAGCAAAGACACTAGTCAGCTCAGGGATATATCCATCATGAATATGGAAATATTCGTCCAAAATAATCGGCTTACTTTTAGAACAAAATGTTTCGTCTTTATGCTCTGTAAGCGTGATAGGAAAAATAATGGAATTTTTATCTACAGTCAACTTTTCACCATTTGATAAATGAATATTTACTTTAGCATCCAAATTAAACACCTCCTCATACCCATGATAGGTGACATTGGAATATTTGTCCATAACCGTGCTGGCGACATTAAACTGCATGAGTATAAAGCCCACCAAGGCTATAAAGAGTGTTGTTAGGAGGTAATTATTATGGAAACAAAGGATTTACTACATTTAGACTTACAGTATTTTGCTGACGATAATAATCAATCTGATGATAATAATGATTCAAATAATAATCAAGATAATCAGAATCAAAATGATCAATCCGATGATAAGAATCAATCAGTGAAAACTTACAGCGAAGAAGAAGTACAAAAAATGGTTAAAGAACGTGTTGCCCGTGAAAAGAAAGCAGCAGAAAAAGCGGTAGAAGAGGCTAAGAAATTAGCCAAAATGAATGAAGATGAAAAGCGGAAGTATGAATTTGAACAGATTCAAAAAGAATTAGATGAATACAAGCGAAAAGATTCTTTTAATGGTTTGTCTAAGGAAGCTTCTAAAATGCTTTCTGAACATCAAATTACTGCTGATGATGAATTGCTTGCCTTTGTTGTTAAAGAATCAGCAGAGGATACGAGAGTAGCCGTAAATTCATTTGTATCCCTTATCAATGCAAAAGTTGAAGAGGGAGTTAAGAAGGCATTAGCAGGTAAACCACCAAAGGTTAATACAAACAATAAAGCATTAACCAAACAACAAATTATGGATGAAAAAGATGCTATTAAGCGTCAAAAATTAATTAACGAGAACATTCATTTGTTCCAAAAATAGGAGGAAATAAAAAATGGCAGAAGTAAATTTACAAGTACAAGGTGATTTCTCAAAAGCACAATCAATCGATTTTGTAGAAAGGTTCGGATCAAACTTATCTAAACTAATTGAAGCACTAGGAGTTACTCGCAGAATGCCTGTAGCAAATGGTATGACACTTAAAACTTACACGTCTTCAGTCACAATGGCAGCAGATGATTCAGTTGGTGAAGGTGAAGTTATTCCACTTTCTAAAGTTCAGACTCAAGAGGGTCCTTCAATTGAACTAGCATTCAAGAAATATCGTAAAGCAGCATCCGTAGAAGCGATTCAAAAGCATGGTTTTGATCAAGCTATAGTACAATCTGATGAAAAATTACTCCGTGAAATTCAAAAAGGTGTACGTGTTTCATTCTTTGATTTCTTAGCTACAGGTACTGGTTCAGCATCAGCAGAAAACCTTCAAGGTGCATTTGCTCAAGCATGGGGTCAAATTCAAGTGAAATTTGAAGATGATGCTGTTCAAACAGTAGCATTTGTTAACCCACTTGATATTGCAGATTATCTTACTAAAGCAGAAGTATCTGTTCAAACTGCATTCGGTCTACAGTATATCCAGAACTTTGCAGGGGTAGATACAGTAATCATTAACTCTTCAGTTCCAAAAGGTACTGTCTATGCTACAGCACCTGAAAACATTGTACTTGCTTACGTTCAAATTTCTGGTGGAGAAATCGGTAAAGCATTTGATTTCACTACTGAAGAACTTGGTTTGATTGGTGTAACTCATGATATTGCAAAGAAACAACTTACTGCAGAAACAGTAGCTCTTTCTGGTGTCAAATTGTTTGCAGAGCGTCTTGATGGTGTTGTTAAAGTTGCTATTACACCAGCAGTCTAATTAAAGAAAGGATGAAGCTAAATGGCATATAAAGTAGTCACTAGCTTCTTTGATAAAGAGGACAATAAACGCTTGTATGAGGTAGGTCAATCCTATCCTCGTACAGGCTTTGAGCCCTCTGAAGAAAGAATTAAATTGTTATCAACAGTTGATAATGACGAGAAAACTATTTTTATCAAAGAGGTTAAAAAGAAGAAATCTGAACCAAAGAAAAGCGGTAAGTAATTATGGCTATTGGAAACAGAGTATTAATACGTAAGCCTGAGATTAATCCGGATTTATTACAGGAGTTAGAAACTACAGCAACTGATCGCATCAAAATTCGATTAGGTGTTTCTGAGTTACCTTCTGAAATGGAATCCATAGCGGTTGAAGTGATTTGTGCTATGTACAATAAGTCACATTATGAAGGTATTAAAAATGAAAATGCTGACACATTCAGTGTTTCCTTTGTAGATGATATTCTTAAAGAATACGAGTCAGATTTCCAACTATATAAAGAGAATAAATCCAAGCAAGAAAATGTAAATAGAGGGGTGTTGAGATTCCTATGAGATTCTTACCCCTTTACTTGTATGCCAATCAAGAAGTTGGCAAGGATCAATTAAATAATCCAATTAATGAACTTGTTCAGATTGGTGAATCGGTTGGTCGGTTTTCAAATTGGACTAGTAAGGAAGTAGCTTTAGATAAACGAGATATTACTGCGAATAGTCGTAAGATACTTACTCGTGAATCTAAAGCTAATTTATTGCTTGCAGATAAGGTTAAATTTGAGCATAAATACCATTCAATTAAAGAAATCATTGGTGACGATTACTCACGTTGGAGAATCATTATTGTAAATCGTTATGGAAGTGATTCACAATGAGAATTGAATGGGAAGGTACTGATAAATTAGCTAGAAAACTTCTTGAAAAAAGTGAAGAGGATTTTATTTCAGTAAATCAAAAGAATACTAGAGATATATACTCCCGTTCCCAAAAACAAGGTGGAACACCTATTGATACGACTGAACTAAGAATGTCTGCACAATATCGAGGGGATGAAGTTGGCTACAACAAAGAATATGCTCCTCATGTGGAATATGGTCACAGGATGAAGCAAGGCGGGTATGTGCCAGGTCAATATTATCTAAAAAGAAACGTTGATACTCAAAGACCAATTTATAAGCAAGATTTAAAGGACAAGTTAAAGGAGTGATACCGTGATACAGAAGTTGTCATTTACAACTGTACTATCATCCATCATACAAAAGGTAGAGGAGAACACAGGTTTACGTTGTTATGACAGTATTCCGGCTAACGCTCCTGTACCTTTTTATTATGCTGAAATCGTGGGTCAATTACCTGATCCAAGTAAAACAATGCTTAAGGAAAGATATCAAGTATTTATCCATGTATTTGCTGATGGTTCAAATGGTTCTGTTCCTGTATTTGATGGCATTCAAAAGCTTGAAGAAGCAATGTCAGAAGCTATTGAATTACCAGAAGAGTATGAAGTGGTTATACAGGTTCCTAATGGAGTACAAAGAATTATGGATGAAGAAGATGGAAATAAACATGCGGTAATGGGTTATGACTTTGTAATCTTTTATGGCTACAAAATGAAAATATAGGAGGAAATAATAATGAGTCAAGAACTATATACAGAGTTAAGTGGAAAATTAGGAAAAGCCATTGCAGGTAAAGATATCTTGTTATCTATTTGGGACACAACAGGTAGCACTTTGTTAGCTGTTGCAGGTCAACAAGGTCTTACAATCAATCGTGATAAAGATACAATCGAAGTTACTTCAAAGGATAGTGAAGGTGGTTGGAAACAAAATATTGTCGGCATGAAGGAATGGTCGATTGATAACGATGGTGTTTATGTTCGTGATCATGATTCTCATAAGAAACTAAAGGATCTTTTCGATGGTGATGAACCAGTGTTACTTAAAGTTACAAACCAAAAAGCTAAAACTGAAATGCTTGGTGGTATGGCATTTTTAACAAGTTACCCGATTGAAGCCCCATACGATGATGCTGTAACTTACTCAGCTTCATTCACTGGTACAGGTGCTTTGGTTGATCTTGAAGATACGGCAATTCCAGTTACGCCATAATAAATTAGGGAGAGTTGATAATTAATGTTTGAAGTAAAAGGAAATACATACACGTTAAAATACAATACGAAAAAGTTGAAGACAATTGAAATGGTAACTAAAACAAGTGTAGTTGGAGAGGTTACTAAGAATAATGGAGTAATGCCTATCAGCATTCTTGAAGCACTCTTTTCACTAGCTTTGGTTGAAGAAGCAACTAATCAAGCGGTTAAGCAAAAAGAAGCAGTTGAAATGTTCGAGAATCTAATTGAAGAGAATGGACTAATCACTGTTAACATGGCTATTGTGGAGAAACTTAAAGATGATATGGGTTTTATGTTCCGTTAGAGCTGGTCGCAAGTGATCTGCCTAACAATTACGAACCTACACCTGAAGAAATAAGAAAACATGAATTAGCTAGGGATTTCTCTTATGAGAAAGAACTAGCTTTTTTTATTGTTCAGATTGGGATGTCGAGAGAAGAGTTCGATAATCTGACTGATAAAGAGAAGATGTTTATTAAGAAAGAACACGAAAACAAATTTATCTCTGATACTACTTGGCTTAGAAATGCAGTTCTTAATGCTGAAGCAAATATCAATCGAGGTAAGAATAAGAAATTCCTCGAGTTGTTCCCTAGAAAGCAAGTAGCCAATAAGGAATATAACGAAAACGCAATCAAGAACATTATAGAAATGGAAGAAACCAACGGAAAAAGTTGGGTTGATCGCATCTATAAGGCAAATGGAATGAAAAAGCCTATCTCTAAGGAAAGGAGAAAATAGATGGCTGATTATACATTAAGTGCAAAAATTACAGGAGATGCCAGAGGGTTTAACAAAGCGTTTAAAAGTGCTAATGATACTCTTCAGAATCTGTCCGATAAAACCAAGGAGATTGGCGAAAAGGTCAATCAAATGGGACAGAAAATGACTGTAGCAGGTGCAGGAATTACTGCTGGAATAACTACTCCATTTATAGGAGCAATAAAAACTACTGCAGATTTTGATACTGCTATGAGAAAAGCCGGAGCAATCGCTGGAGCATCAGCAACAGATTTAGATGCAATGACTAAATCAGCCTTAGAGTTAGGTGCTACTACATCATTGTCGGGTTCTGAGGTTGCTATAGCCATGTCAGAAATGGCGGCTAAAGGATTTGATGCTAAACAAACTATTGCTTCCATGCCCGGTGTAATTGCAGCAGCAGAGGCTTCAGGTGAAAATTTAGCTTTAACTGCTGATGTAGTGGCTAGTGCCTTGAATGGTTTTGGATTAGAAGCTGGTCAATCAAGTAAGGTTGCAGATATTTTAGCAATGGCAGCTAATAAAACTGCAGCTGGAGTTGGTGACATGGGTTATGCCTTCAAGTATGCAGCACCTGCGGCTTCTAGTTTAGGAATCGGTATTGAAGAATTAGCAGCAGCAACAGGTATAATGACAAACGCTGGTATGGAAGGATCTCAAGCTGGGACGACACTTAGAATGGCATTTAACCGATTGGCTGCACCAACAAGTGAGGCTGAATCAGCCATGTCAGGTTTAGGTTTTAGTGCTATTGATGCACAAGGAAACTTTAAACCATTGAATCAAATTGTTGGTGAATTAAGCAGTTCGATGGATGGTATGACCGAAGCTCAGAAATTAGCAGCCTTATCAACTATATTTGGTACTGAGGCAGCGAGTGGAATGTTAATTCTATTAAATGAAGGACAAGAAGGTTTGAAAGGGTTAACGAAAGAGCTTGAAAACTCAGAGGGTGCTAGTGCAGCAGCTGCTGAACAAATGAAAGCCGGAATAGGGGGAGCATTAGAAAATCTAAGTGGCGCAGTTGAATCTGCAACCATTAGTGTCATGAGTCAATTAACTCCCTTCATTACTGATCTAGCTAAATGGACAACAGGAGTAGTTGACAAATTTAATAGCTTAGATGATGGGACTAAGAAAGTAATCGCTATTTCGGCTGGAGTATTAGCTGCGATGGGTCCAGTCTTAATCTTCCTTGGTCTTCTAACTATGGGATTCGGTGGATTAGTATCAACTGTAGGCTTCTTGATCAGTCCTATTGGATTAGTGGTAGGTGCATTATTGGCACTTGGAGCAGCCTTTGGCTTCCAAATGGCTACAAATGAATCGTTTAGGAATAATACCATGTCTGTATTTGATTCCATTTTAAATAAAGTTACAGGTGTTATTAATACGATTATTCCTATAATTCAAGGTTTGTGGGCTACTGTACAGCCTGTACTATCTCAAGTTGCTAGTTCATTGGGTTCTCCCTTTAGCAATGCTATTCCAATAGTAATTAGCGTCCTAACTACACTAGGATCTCAAATAGGTTCAGTATTCACAGCTATTTGGGGGATTATTCAGGCAGTAATTCCTATATTCACAACATTTTTCTCAAGTATCACTAGCGGTTTTAGTTCTGCTGGAGGAGTTGGAAGTGGATTTGGAATTCAGTTAGCTTCTATCTTGTTAGGACTTAATCCAATTGTAAAAATAGTTATTGCCTTGTTTCAAAACTTTGGTACAGATATTGTTGGGGCTTTTCAAGAAATATCAACAATGGTAATTCCGGTTGTTGCAACAATAGGTACGGCAATTGGACAACTTGCTAGTGCAATCATACCAATACTAATGCAAGCTCTTGCAACTCTAATTCCAATCATCTTGCAAGTTGGAATGACATTTATGTCCATTATCCAAACAGTGTTACCTGTGCTTATTTCACTGATCAATCAACTTGTACCTATCATTACACAAATAGTAGTGATTTTTGCAGGTATTATTGCACAAGTAATTCCATTAGTGGGAGTGCTTTTAAGTGCTTTACTTCCTGTGATTTCAAGTTTGATTACTACATTTATGAATATTGTTTCCACAGTCGCACCAGCACTCATTGCTATTATTCAGGTAATCATGTCGGTGGTTCAAGCTCTTGTACCTGTATTCATAAGTATTTTGACTGTAGTAATCAATGTGTTTGCCAGCATTATCTCTGTTATTAGCCCAATTGTTGCTTTTATTGGAGGTATTATCACTGCAGTGATGGCAATTATTGTACCAATCGTTGTATTTATCGCTGGAATAATTACATCTATCATCAGTGTTATAACTCCAATTATTGTAATTATTACAGGGATCTTCAATACTGTATTCAATGTAGTGAGTGGTGTTTTCAGAAATATTTCCACATTCATTGGTGTTGCAATTAATACTATCGGTACAGTCATCAGTGGATTAAGTTCAACTGTATCAGGCATCTTTAATACAATATTTAGCATTGTTTCAAGAATCATGAGCAAGGTGTCTAAAACGGTAACTGGAGTATTCACAGCCATTCAAGGTGCGTGGGGTGGTTTAACATCCTTTGTGAGTGGAGTGTTTAGTGGAATTTCCGGAGCAGTAAGTGAACTGGTTGGACAGGTCAAAGGCTTTATTAATGGAGTCATTGGTGGCATTAACAGTGCGATTGGACTTATCAATAAAATTCCTGGGGTTGAGATAGGTAAGATCCCATATCTGGCTCGTGGCACAGATGATTGGCAAGGTGGATTCGCAAGGATTAACGAAGGTGGACGTGGCGAGATTGTTAATATGCCAAATGGTACACAAGTTATTCCTCATGATGTATCCATGAAATATGCAAGAGAGGCAGCACAAGCAAGTCATCAATATGGAGGTAATCAAGGAGAATCCTATAACAATGAAGTAACTGTAACACTTAATTACAATGGTTCAGGTAGTGAAGAGGATGCTTATCAAATGGTTGAATATCTTGACACTGAATTACATAGAAGATGGCAAAATAATTTAACTTTGAAGGGGGTTAAGTGATGAATGTCACTATAACAACTTTGGGTGGGGAAGTCTATGACTTCTCTGCTCATGGCATTAAAACAATCGACTTCAATCCTGATTCCCCTTCTCACAGAGAAAAGACAGATGAAGTTGAGGGAATGCATGGAGTAATTGATTTTAGTGAAACATTGTTACCCAGACCAATTAAAAGTAGGTTTTATCTGGAAGCAATTGATAATGTTGATTATGTGTTGAAAAGAAATGAAATCTTTAAGTTATTAAGCAGAAAAGATCCATTTTACATACAAAGTGATACTGAGAGTGGGAAGAGATGGAAAGTTAAATCAACAGGTACATACTCATTTGAAAGAATTATGGCTAATAAGGGATTCTTCAATGTAGACTTTACCTCTTTCCTGCCATTTGCTGAGAGTGTGGGAACAACTCAAGATGACTTTGCTTTCTCATCTGGTTTATGGCAAGTAGGTCAAGGATTAACCACATTAGAGGAAATGAAATATACTCATTCCACAACTGATTTTCGTATCTACAACGCTGGAGATACGAAAATCTACCCACAGTATTTACCTTTAATTATTACGTTTACTGGCGCTTCATCAAACTTGAAAATTGAAAACCTTACAACTGGTGATGTTTTTAACTACAACGGAAGTACAACAACAAGTGACGTGATTAAAATTGACGGTGTAAGACCAACCAAAAACAGTCTCGGGATAGTAAGACAAACAAATAAAAAAGTGATTACAATCGCTGAAGGTTGGAATGACTTCAGGATAACGGGAGCAACGAGTCCATTTGAGATATCGTTTGACTTCCGTTTTTATTATGTGTAAAGGAGGTATAACATGGCAAGATTCAAAAGATTAGGGGATGATCTGAACGCTAATTTCAGAAATGATTACAATGAAAACATTGGTTTAATTGAAAATGATGTTGATCAATCCCTTTTAGATTCATCTTATGCCAAACAACAGGCTGAATCAGTTAAGGAAGAGTTTGACAAGGTGGTAGCAGAGGCAGGATCAAATAATCCTGAAGTGGTTCAAGCTCGTGGTGAATTTGAAAATTTAAATCAAAGATTAGAAGGTAATTATAATTCCCTTAATGCACAGTTGGCAGACATAGCGATAATAAACGTTAAACAATTCGGGGCAGTCGGTGACGGTGTGACGGACGATACTATCGCCATTCAAAACGCATTTAACGCTTCCGAGGGGAAGCAGGTTGACATCCCCAGTAATTACAATTGTTTAGTCTCACAGCCTATCACTTTACCCAATAATGTCATAATCAACTGTAAAGGCGAGTTCAAGTGTACTGGAGATTTTGATTATTGGTTTAGTGCCAACAACCCAAATCGCATTGTTTTTGAACGTATAAAAGCAACGGTGACAATCCCGTTTTCTAGCAGGACTAAATACAATCGAGTCATCAGGTGCGATAATCCCAAATACTTTGAGGTTAAAGTTGCTGAAATTATAGGAGCTTCAACTGCAATCCACTCACTAAATGGTGAAGATTTTATTTGTGGGGATATTACATTAAAAAACGTTTACGGTAAAGAGGCACAATATGGGTATGGAATAAACACATCTGCTAAACGTACTACCATTAAAACACTTAATGTAATTAATGACGACACAACTCACGGGCGACACGCTATATATATAAACGGGTCACAATGGGAAAATGTTGATATTGGTTACATCTATGTTAAAAACTTCAATAAAAACCCTATAAACATAGCTAATACAGATATCAACGCAAAGGCAAGTTTACATGTCGGTACAGCAGTATTTATAAACGCAAATATTGAGCCTACCGTTGATTCAACGGGATGTATTCATGGAGCTGATGAAAATGGAGCGAATATAAGGATCACCATAGACAATATGCACGTAAACGGCATTGGTGGAGTAGCGGTAGGGTCACAAGGGGTTAATGACGGATTCCGAATAGGCAACTTATATGCTGAAAACTTACCGCCTGCAGCATTTACTAACACATCGTTGGTATATTTACGTTATGGTAGCAATAAACAAGTTGGCAAAGTAGTCTGTACAGGATTAAATACAAATTGGTTAACTGCGGTTTACATTAGAGACTCTACAAATGCCATTGTTGATGATGTCACTGTAAATGGATCACTTGGATCTCAAGCAGTTAGATTGGTGAACTCTACCGTAACTGTGGGGAGTGTCCAATCTGATATAGAAAAAGTACTTAATTCAGGCTCGACTTTGAAATATAAACAACTTCAGCAAACATTCAACTATGGAGGAGCAGCACCTACTACTGGAACATGGAAAAAACGAGATATTATTTGGAATTTAAATCCTACTGCCAGTGGGTATCTTGGTTGGATATGTGTAGCTGACGGAACACCGGGAACTTGGAAAGGTTTCGGATTAATCGAAGCTTAATGTACAATCGGAAATAAAAAGTGCAATAAGGATACGTAAGAAAAAGAGAGCAACATAAAAAATATTTAGTGTTATGAGTCCAGTTATGGACTCTTTATTTTGTGGAAAGGAGGAAGATATTTGTTAATAGTAACTGACTTAAATGGAGAAAGTGAATCGCTAACTGGCTTTACTAAACTCAAAAGAAAGAGAAGAGTAAATGGAGAGAGAACGATTCGCTTTATCCTTTTTTCTTTAACTCAAAATGAATACGCATATCCACTAGTGCAACAAGAGAGCTTGATTGAGTTAGCTGGTGAAGAATACAGAATTAAATACGTGAAGGAACACATGAAGGGTAAAGTTCTGATTAAGGAAGTAGAGGCAAATCATACCTTCTTTGATCTGATAAATTCACGAATTTACACAAAGATTTCAGGAAGCAAATCTCTATTTGAAATACTCAATTTTATATTTAAAGATACTGATTATACTTTTTCAATTGTTGAAAGTGTGCCTAACAAGACTTGGGAAGAGTTTGGTGAGGACAATCGTTTATCATTACTTCAAGATGTTCTTAAAAGCTATAGTGTTGAATTTGAGCGTAATGGCACTCACTTGACATTTAAATCTGAAATTGGCTCTAAATTAGACGTTCAGTTTAGATATAGTCATAACATAAAGACGATAAGTCATGAGATTGATTCTAATGACTTATCCACTTATATCAAAGGATATGGTAAAGATGGGTTTGAAGTTGAATATTATAGTCCTCTTTATGAGAATTATGACATACTTCATGAAGCTCCTGAAGTGAGAGATGAGCGTTACACTAATGCAGATAGCCTCTTGGAACGTTTGAAGCGTGAAATAAACGATACTCCAAACCTTTCGATAACAGTGGATTACCTGGATCTGAGAAGGAATGGATATCCGTATGAGGTGGTTAATGAAGGTGACTACATACTTTTAATACATGAGCCATTAAATATTGATTTAGATGCACGAATTGTTGAAATTGAAGAAGAGTTTAATTTAATGCTTGAGCCAATTAATACAAAGGTTACGCTTTCTAACTATAGTAGTAATACTTCTGATGAATTTGTTAATTTTTCAAAGACTCAGAAACAAGTAAACTCGCTATTCAATGGAAATGCTAAACTTCCTTATAACGTCTTAGATGACGCTGTAAAACGCTCAACAGAAGCATTGCAATCAGCTCAAACAGAACTTGAATTTGTTAATGGTATCATTGGTCGCTCCAAGATTGATCCAAATCAACTAACTATTTTAAACTCAGAAGGTTTTGGAATTAGTAAGGATGGCGGTCAAACGTTTACAGAAGCGATAACTGCTGATGGATTCAATCTTTCTGCTGGTGCTATCGGTACTCTAGACGCTAATAATGTAACGATATTTGGTGGAGATGCAACAGATTATACTCGAATAGAAGGATCATTTTTAGAGTCAAGAGGTCAATTCACTCGAACATGGCAAGGTAATACTTATAACCATGATGTGTCCTTAGAGTTCCAAAACGGATACTTTGCAGCCCGTAGCCTTAATGATGACAGAAACCTTTATTACTCAAACTTTGGTATTTCAACTTTCGCTAGTGGTAATCAGAATGAATCATCTGGAACAATTGAATTCTTCTCATATGATTATCATCCAACACGAAAGGGATTAACGATTTCATCTGTAGGTGGTGTTGTAGCATTAAGATCAGGTCTTGAAAGAGTCATCATTGATGCATACGACCATGCTTATCTTCGGTCTAATCAGCAACAGGTACGAATACAGCCTCGAAGTCATGTAGTAGGAAACAATACCTTTACATTTCATGTTGTCGATAATGCCGAAGCTAATGAGCAGGATGGCGTCCTATTTTTTGGTTCAGAGAATAATGGGACATGGTCTAGTGGTTTAAGATTCAGTAAAATCTTGAATGGAAATACGCTTTACGTGACCAATGGTGATGGAGATCGTGGAACAGGTAATCTTGAAGCTTTTACTATACGTGCAAATAAATCCTTTATAGGAGCACTCGAAGCACCTACAGATAATGCTTATGTTCAAGTTAATGGTGCATTAAGGGTTACTGATAAAAATGGATTCAATAATGGATCTCCAAACTATCGTGACGTTGCAGCAAGAGATTTGTATGTTTCTGATGTAGAAGCCAGAGATTTACGGGTGAAAAGTATGAGAACGGTGGATTTAAGCTCTAATTTCTATATTGGAGTATCAACTAATGAACTAAGGGTAACGGATAATCTATTCTACAATGGTGGGAACACAGGATATAGACCGATAAGAGCCAGTGAGTTTTTAAATGGTTCTAGCACAACATATAAGTCTAATGTTGAGGATTTAGATGAGAGTGGGCTAGATATATTAAATAATCTTCAAATAAAACGCTATGTACTTCAATCAGATGTAGATAGTGGGCTCTACAACAATTGGCAAGTAGGTGTTATTAGTGAGCTAAGTCCTGAAGTAGCAACAACTGATGGTAAGGCGGTAAATCTTTATAAGATGCTTAGTTATTCGGTTAAAGCTATTCAGGAATTATCAGAAGAAGTTAGTAATCAAAATAAGAGAATAAATGATTTGGAGATGATGCAATGATGAATATTGATGGAAATGTGGTTATACAAAAGTTAGGAAATAGGATTTCACAATTGGAGATTGAACTAGCATTTAAGGAATCTCAATTAGAGGAATTGATGAAACAATTAAATGAGAAAGAACAAGATGGAGCCGAATAAGGCTTTTTTATTTTGCAGTAAAGGAGAATGTTCTCATGGATGAAAGAGTTTCGAAATTAGAAGGCAGAGTAACCAGTTTAGAGACAAGGGTTGCAGTTGCTGAGTCAAATATTCAGGATATTAAGGAATACCTTTCAACAATCAAAGATAATACTTCGTGGATATTGAGATTGATTTTAGGTGTCATTGTTCTTGGATTGCTAGGACTTATTTTTAAAGGAGGAATCTAATTGGAAGCATTAATGTCAATTGAATTTACAGCTTATGTTGGGCTAGCACTTGTTTTATATGCAATCCGGCAAGCAACAGGATTATCAAATAAATACATACCTTCAGCAGCAATTTTTCTTGGAGTCGCTTTCTCTATTATGGAAAGTGGCTCTTTTTCATTTGAAGTAATGATGACAGGACTTCAATATGCGTTATTGGGAATTGGATCAGTTGCTGGAATTAAATACGCATTAGAGCGAAAAGGAGAGGATAAGTAATGGTCGCACTTAACTATAGAAAAGATCATGTTATCAAAAATAAATACTCACGTTCAGGAGATCCTTTAATTAAAGTACAAGCTATTGTTGTTCACTATACAGCTAATCCACATGCTAATGCAGAGGATCATCAAGAATTCTTTGATGGAGCAGATGGTGGAAATTATCGCTATGCAGGAGCTCATATTTTCGTTGATAAGGATGAAGCAGTTGAGGTTATCCCTCTAAATGAAGTAGCATATCAAGCTAATGAGAAGGAACCAAGATTATCAACGCTCAAAGCAACAACATCTTACTATCCAGAAGGTAATGCAAACTTACTTACACTTAGTATTGAAATGTGTATTGAGGAAGATGGTTCATTCCATCCCGATACAGTTGAGCGTACAAGATTAGTAGTTAAATATCTTCAAAATAAGTTTCCACAACTTAGGGACACTAAGAATAGAGTGGTTCGTCACTATGATGTAACAGGGAAAATCTGTCCTAAACCATTTGTAGATGATGTGGGGGCATGGAAAGATTTTTTAAATTCAATTGATCAAGTGGAGAAGAAGGAGTCAAAACCTGCAGCTAAACCACAAACTAAGCCTTCCTATGTAGGCAAACGGGCTGAGAGTATTTATAGAGGCAAAGAAGGATTAGATTTCTACAGTAAAGCTACATTCAATGATAAGTACAGAGCAGGGGTGCTTCATTATCAATATGGATTCCCTAAAATTGTGCGTAAGTTGAAGGTAGAAGGTGCATACATGTTTGAGGTTAAGAATTCAAAAGGACATACATACTATATTACGGCAGCACCTAAATACATTAAGGTTGAATAGTAAAGTCTTCTAAGTCAAATAATATAAACACACCACGAGCTAAACTGGCATGTAAGAAAGCCCTAACGTTAATTGGTTGGGGCTATTTTTTGTGTTCTAAAAAGGTAACGGATCAATATGGTCCCCATTTTGATAATTTCTAACATCCTGAGTAATGTCGTGTTCACCATTTACTTTAACTTCAATAATTACAGTATCTCTCATACCAGTTCTCATACGTATGTCCCTTATATACTCATAAGCTACTCTTACCACATCATTATTAGACCTTGCATAAAAAGTGCCACCTTGTTTCAATCCTATACCTTCTATTTCTAGATTTACATCTAGGTTAAACCTCATTACTGACCTCAACCTTTATGGATTTCTTCAATCGCTTCAATTTTCCTAAGAACATTTTAAGTGCGTCCTTCTCAGTGTTTCCATAACCTTCAATTAGGTTATCATCTACAGAAGATATTACAACGAACTCACCGTCTGTTCTTTGAAGAATATCTAACTTAATTTCCCCAAAATGATTATCATGGATCTCCATCTCTCTCATACTTACAAATGCCAACTTAAAACCTTCAATCATCTTTTATCACCTCGTATTCGTATAAGTCGTCTACTTTACACCCGTAATAATTAGCTATTTTAAATGCAATATCGATTCGAGGCAGTTGTTTACCTCTTTCAAACAAACTATAAATTTGCTGTGATACACCTATAACTTCAGCCACTTGCTTTTGATCTACATTTCTTTTAAATCTATATTCCCTAAGTAAAGGTTTCATTATTATCCCTTCATTCTTTACTCCAAATGTCACTCAATCGAACTTCTGGATTAATTTCCCTAATCGTTTCAACTATATCATAAAGCGTGTCAAAAGACGGTAATGATTTGTTATTAACAATTGAAGACATAGTACTTTTGTCTATACCTACTAGATCAGCAAATTCACCATGTTTCATTTCTAATTCAGCCAATATCAATTTTAATCTGCATTTGTAAGCCATTTTATTCACCTCAAATAGTATTTCTATGAGGCTTAATCAATACCCTTTAAAAAATAGGATGGGCTCTACACAAACTTTTTTGTGAGGACAAGATAAATCGGACATGTATACCCCATAGATTAAGAATATACCAAGGAATATACCAAATGGGCAGATATCTATTCCAACCCATCATACCTAGTTTGATTCCAACCTAGAAGTCCTCATGGAATGTTGCTTATCTTTTAATATCAATCTCAATACTTTGTCTATTACATGCCTTTTATTTGGGAGTATTTATCTTATAAATATCAGAAAGGGGTGGTGTGATGTTAGTTGAAATCTCTACTTCGATAATCGCTGGTGGGATCATGGGAGTAAGTCACTATTTTAAAACAAATTCAAAAACAAATGATGCAGAAAAGATATTGAAAATAGCAAATAATTGTGGCTTGTTCACTAAGGAAGAAAAGCTAAGGTTATATCGAAGAAATTATGATAAAAAGTTTGATTTTACTGAGTATGTTTTTAAAGTCCCTTTAGGATTAGGTTTGGAAGATTTTTTACTCAAGAAAAGTAAATTTGTAGATGGATTAAATAATCGCAGCCGTAAAATGATTGAATTAAGAGATCTGAAAACCCTGAAATTTGATAAGACATTACCAAAACAATTATTAGATATCTTTAATAATCGAATCCCATTAAATAAAGAGATTGAGATCGAGTACGATGGAATGCTTAATATACGAGTATACAACAAAGGATTAACAAAATATCTACCTTATACTGATGAGCTGTTGAAAAAGGTTAAAGGTTGGGAAGTTCCAATTGGAGTTACTTATAAAGAGTTAATAAATCACGACTTTGAAAAATCTCAAATGCTTGTGGTTGCGGGAATGACGAGATATGGAAAGACTGTTTTCTTAAAAAATACCATAACAACATTGATCAGCAAACAACCCGAAAATGTTAAATTCACGCTAATTGATTTAAAGGGAGGATTAGCTTTTAGTCGATTTATGAAATGTAAGCAAGTTGAAGAGGTTGCAAAGAATCAAGAGGAGACAATAAAGGCATTAGAATCGATACATGACAAATTGTTGAAGAGACAAAAAGAATTCTTAAATAAGGGTTATGAGGATATAGGTGAAGCTGGAATAAAAGAGAGACATTTTATTGTAATTGATGAAGGTGCTGAAATTTCAGGATTCACAGATAAGGTTAAGCGAGAACGATGTACTCATCTTATTGGGGAAATAGCCAGGATTTCTGCGGGGCTAGGTTATAGGATGATTTTTGCAACCCAATATCCGACTGCAGATGTTTTCCCGCGACAAGTAAAAGCAAATACCAGTGGATCACTATGTTTTAAACTGAAAAATTCAACTCAGAGTATGGTTGTTTTAGATGAGAAGGGTGCAGAAGAGTTGCCAGTAGGATTAGCTGGTAGAGCAATATATCAATCAGATAGGAAAGTAATTGTTCAGTCTCCTTACATTAAAAATGACTTTATTGACAATAAAATTAAGCCTCATATAACTTTCAAAGCGAGAAAGGAGTCTCAAGATGAACAAGAAGTTACTAAAACAACAGCGTCAAGAAGAAATATGCTTGTCATTGAAGAAACTCGATTATCTTAGTAGATCACAAATCCAGAGGCTACACAGATTAGGAAGTACAAGGAATGCCAATAGAGTATTAAAAGACATGGAGGAATATCTCTATTCTTTTCAGTCTGGGGAGAATGTTTACTACTTGAATAAGGAAGGTAGGTTAATGGTCAATTGTGAGAAAATCTGTAAGAAAACTCCTCAAGTAAATCATTACATTATGCGAAACTGGCTGTTTATTACTCTTGGATGTCCAATTACGTGGAAGAATGAAATCAAATTTACTAAGTTGGATGAAAAAATAAGTGTAGTATGTGATGCCATGTTTATGAATAAGGATCGAATTTGCATTATTGAAGCTGATTACTCACAAAAAATGTGTGAAAACAAAAAGAAAATCAAGAAGTATAAGCACCTTAAAGATACTGGTACTTTTATGATTGCACCTAAGATTTATTGGATCACCACAACCGAGTACAGAAGGAAACAACTATTAGCTTTATGTGAAGGGTTAGATACTACTATTTATTTGGTTTCAGATTTTCATTAACATCGGGGAGGAATCATCATGTTTAAGAAAAGAGAATCTATGAGTATCAAAGAATTCATGAACAAAGATTTCAACAGGAAGGAATACTCTGTCTCAAAAAACACAGCATTGTTCGGAACCTTTTTACCTCTAACAGTCATACCAATGACCACTTTAACAAGTTCAGTTGCTTCAGCATCCACAACCTCAACCTATCAATCAACTCAAACTGTTGCCGCACTCTCATCTGATCAGATATACGACAAAATGTTGACTGCATTTGAACCAATCACAACATTAATTCAAGCTCTAGCCTATCCAGTAGCATCAATATGCGTATTAGTTGGTGCAATTATGATAATGGTACGTCAAAAAGATAAAGGTTTTGACATGATAACTAATGCTGGATTAGGTGTCATCTTGATTAATATCTTACCAATGTTATTGAATATCCTAGTTGAAATCATGAAAGGTATTGTTTAAGCCATGAAGGTACGAATGACAGGAAGATATGGGGAAGTCGATAAATTACATCCAAATGGTCACAAAGGGATTGATTTAGGGTTAAGTGAAGGTACGCCACTAAGGAGTCTATATGATGGTGTTGTTGAAAGGGTAGTCGATTATGGGGATGAAAATATAGGTAAGGGGATTATAGTCCGGTTTGCAGACGGGAGAGAAGGAATATACGGTCATTTAAGCGATATTAAGGTGAAGGTAGGGCAATTAGTCTCAGAAGGCGATGTCATAGGATTATCAGGTAATACAGGATTCTCAACGGGTGCTCATTTACATTTTGGATTGAAGGATGGGAATGGGAGCTTTGTAGATCCAACTCCCCTTGCTGAAAAGTTAGGGGAGTATTCCCAGAGTGGATGGCAGCGATTCTTAGAGAATGGGAATGTAGCAAACAATGATTATCCAACAATTAAGGGGTGGCTTTATGAAAAAGTTATTGGCGGTGGGATTGAACATTGGATTGAGAATTACCTTATTTCATTACCTATCTTGGTGGGGGTTAGTATTGGTGTATTTGCTCTTCTTAATATGGTCAGTAAAAGGCTTGCTAATTTAGGGGTAATACTTACTTTCATTCTTGGAGGGCTGGTGTGCTTATGATTATTAAAAAGGAGATTGATGTTAAACACTTCATAGTTCATTTCTCAAATGTGGCTGACGGTTATGATCAGGGTAATCAAAAATATTATTTGGTTGTGTCGGATGAAATCTTAGAAGGGGAAATTTGCTTCATGTTATACCCATTTGAGGGCAAGGTAACCTACCATCGGCGGAATAAGCAGTTCTGCGATTGGAAAGAGATAGATATTGATAATGATGTGTTATGGAATTATAGGAAGCTATTGAATAGAGGATTAAAAAAATTAATTTGATGACTGTAAAAGAATTCAAGGAGGAATCTTTATAGTAAGAATAATAATTACTCTTAAAATTCTAAAATATATATTTCTCCTATAGTGTAATATTACACAAAATATAAGTCTAGGAATATTCCAACAATTACAAATTATTTTATTGTATACTGGGTTTATATTTAAGCGCTTAAATAATATTATATTAATAAGGGGAGTTATTTTTGAAGAAAATTGTTGTAAGTATATTAACATTTGGTTTGATATTCTCGGGTTTACTAGGCGGATCTGCGTCTGCATCAAATACTATAGGAACAAGAGCCATTGAAGGACCACCAAGTGGAGGGTCAGCTTGTGAATATGCCACTTATGTTCCTCATTCACAGTTAGTTGATTTTTTGAACGCTTATGATAATGGAAGTTCTGGAAAAAGTTTAGCAGGCATTTTCACTCAGGTAGCTGGCGATGCTGCTTTAGAAATTGCTGACTTATTCATTGGACCTATAATAAGTACTTTGAGATCCTATGCATACGATGGGAAAAGCTTATATGTCTGCACGGAAGTAAATCCAAATTATAATGGCTACAATACCTACCATATTACCCGTTATTATGGGGTTGGATGATTATATTTATAAAAAATAGGAGGGATTTTAATGACAAACATATTAAGGTACAACATATTCCTATTAGCTTTATTTTCTATAATTTTTTATTTCTCAATTAACAAAATACAACTATTTGGACAATTAACACAGTTATTTAATATTTTTACTCTTCTTGTGTTACTTGCTATGGGTATTTATTATCCAAGGTTTAGTAAAGGTATTGGTGACTTAAAACGTATTAAAATAAAGCTAATTTGGATGACTGTTTTTCTATTGATAATGTTTGGATTTAATTTTTCCACTCAAGTCATTTCCGATGGTGTCTTTTATATAATTGTCATAACCACCTGTATATTTTGGGTTATAAATTTTAGTAAAATTTTCAAAAGTAAAGAATCTTCCCTCACCTAATAGGTGAGGTTTTTTTATTTATTAATCTTGGTATTACTCTAATTACCTTTCAGTTGAATATAAATTACATTAATTTATTTTACATAATTTTGACAATTATTCATTTCCTTTATACAATCATCTTTTGTGAAGGAGGGACATCATGAGTGGTACTAAAGAGCATTACGTGTTAGATAGGGATGCCTTGCCAGAAGCATTAAATCCACAACATATTCAGGATATTCTTGGGTTATCCAGAAGAGCTACATATGACTTGATGAATTCAGAAAATCCACCGTTTAAGATCCTAAAAGTCCAAAATAGGTTCAAAGTGAGCAAGAAGGTATTTTTGGAGTGGTTCGACGGTGAATATCCCAAGAAAAAGCCGGGTAGAAAACCATCTCAACCTAGAGAAGAAACTGATGTAGAGTTTATGGCTAAAGTGCTATTGGAGTTAGTAGAACAATATAAGACTAAGAATAGATGGTAGTAGGACAGGGAGTGAAATCCTTGTCTTTTAAATTGCAAAGATAAACGAAAAAGGTAACATAAAGGTAACGAATTAAAAAATATTGTAAGAAATTGAAGAAGAAAAAAAGGTATAAAACCTTGATTTGTGAGTATTCAGAGGTATATGGAGATATTCCAAAATACGCTTGTCCTTCCTTGACAGGGAAGGGGTCGTGGGTTCGAATCCCTCACAGGTCATACATAAAGAAAGCCTGCATCTTATTTAAAAGATGCAGGCTTTCTTTTTTCATATGTAGACATATCTTTATGAAGGATAATCAGTGTCAAAAGGCAAACGTAGGCTTGCCATTAAATTAATGTAAAAAGGACTCTGTTGGAATTCACGTAAGAGTCCTTGCCAAAATCATATTAAGATATGATCACTTCTTTTAGTTAACTTCTAATTCTTCCTCAAAATAAAACGTGCCAGGATGTTCTTTTACGATATATGAGTATCGCTTCATATTTTTAACGTATTGCCATTTCAATATTGTCACTGTTTCGCCAGTTTCCTTTATCGTAACCATTGCGCCATTACTAAACCGATTTTTTGTGGATTTCATTGGGCACTCCCTTTCATATTCTCTCATTATACCACAGTTTACCCTTCATTTTAGAGTCCCATTAGTGATAAATCTTGATAAATATAATGGTAGCGCTTTAACAGGTAAGAGGGTAGTAATTTAGTCATATCATCAGATTATTTGATGGGGGTAATATTGTGTCAGAGGTCTGACTTTCGAAACTTCTCCTTGAAGAACTTGCTTATTTGTTTCATTACTGTTATTCTATAGAAGAATTATTTTTGTCCGGTATACGAGGGAAGAACAAGATTTGGTTTTCACCTGATATCGCAAGAATAGTAATACATTGTGTGTAACGCACTTTAGGAGGCAACAAACATGGAAAATGGTAAAGTAAAATGGTTTAACGCAGAAAAAGGTTTCGGATTCATCGAAGTTGAAGGTGGAGACGACGTATTCGTACACTTCTCAGCGATCCAAGGTGAAGGTTTCAAATCTCTTGACGAAGGTCAAGAAGTATCTTTCGACGTTGAACAAGGTGCTCGTGGACCACAAGCAGCTAACGTACGTAAAGCATAATCTAACTTTACAAATCCAAAAACAGACTCATTCGTGAGTCTGTTTTTTTATGGGGATATTTAAGTAACCGGGAAAAATTGAAAAATAGATGGGCGTCTTTCCAATATGTCCGAAATTAAACGGCCGCTATAAGCTTCATATTTCTATGATTTATTTCCTAAATCTTTCTTCGTCACTTCACTGCGAATATTGAGTTCTTTCGAGAATTCACTATCGCTTTTTTTGTTGTTTGGGTATTTGTTTTTTCGTTCACGATTGTCATTTTTATTAGTCATCGTTGTCTCCTCCTAAACCGTAAATGGTTGTTACATTCTTATTCTTAACAAGTGATACATCGTTATCCTTGGTAAGTAAGGGAAGGGAGATTGGAGAATTTCAGAATACCCATTTAAGATGGTGGAGATGACGACGGATAGTGAGATGGACAGGGTATTCCTCGATGGTTTGATCGCCGTATATATGGATGGGAAAGATGTCGTGACGAAGATTTCCATATCCAAAATCGGTTGAAAGACTGGAAACTTAAGGAGAATAAAGTTGCTCATCCCTGTCCCAATCCTTTTGCCACCCGTGTTATAGTAAAGAAGTGGTAAAAGATCATAGGCAAATGGGAGAGAGAAGATGAAACAACTGTGTGAAAAAGTCATTGAATTCAGGGATGAACGAAATTGGGATGCCAATCATAATGAAAAGGATCTTGCCATTTCCATTTCATTAGAGGCAAATGAACTCCTGGAAAATTTCCAATGGAAAACAAGCCGGGAAGCAGTGGAAGCGACACGTCAAAATATTAAAGAAGAAATGGCTGATGTCCTGATTTATTTAGTCCAGCTGGCTGATAAAATGGATATCGACTTAGAAGAAGAAGTATATGAGAAGTTGGAAAAGAATGCACTGAAGTATCCGAAGTAATGATTAGGGACGGACCTACCGAAAAGGTCCGTCCCTTTACTTGTTCATAATCGTCAGGAAACCCTGAATAAATGCCTGATGTCCTTTACCATACAATAATGACTATATTTTCTTAATGGAAATCGCGTCACGCATTTTTTGCAGGGAAGATTTGGATAGATCTTTTCTTTTCATCATGGTGTTAACGTAGAGGGCATCGACAATACTAAGTTGACTAATTCTTGAAGCAAGTGCTTCAGATCGATATTCGGTTTCTTGAGATACCGTAAATAGAGGAATGTCGACCCCGTTGCTTAGAGGGGATTTGGCAAAGTGAGTAATGGCAATGGTCGTTACCCGATTTTTCTTCGCTACGTCCAATACTTCCAATAAATCTTTGTTCGATCCTGAATGAGAGATAAAGACGATTACATCAGCACCGGTCAATTGTGAAGCGGAGATCAGCTGCATATGGGGATCATTGTACGCTGTAGTGGTCATGCCTGTTCTGAGGAACTTATGATGAGCGTCCATGGCAACAAACCCCGATCCACCCGTACCATAAAATTCTATTCTTCTGGCACCTATCATCCCTCGAATAGCTTTCGTAAACATTTCCTCGTTCAGCATGCTTAGAGAATCCTCTAATGTTCTGATATTGGACCTGAACACTTTTTGGGCAATAACGCCTTCAGAGTCCTCTTCATTGATTGTTTCATGTATATCTTTGATAGGGGTCACCAGGTCGGATGCAAGAGAAATCTTCATGGCCTGGTAGCCTTTAAAGCCCAAGCGTTTACAGAATCGGAAGACTGTAGCATCTGCAACGTTCAGTTCTTCCGCTACACCACTGATGGTGGAGTGGATAATTTTTTCTGGATTAGCAATAATAAATTCTGCAATCATCTTTTCTTTTTCACTGAATTGAGAGTAATGAGAACGGATACGAGGCAAACAATGCTGTACTTTTTCCTCTTTCATGCAGGGGAAACCTCCTCTAAGCGAATTCTTCATGAAAATAATTTTAACCTACTTCATGAAATAAAAAAATATTATTTCATAAAAATCCACCACGGAAAATTATTTCGTATTATAATATATACGGTGAAAATATAATTACTCTAAGTGAAAGGAATGATAAATATATGAAAAAACAACAAATAGGGGTTGCTGGTGTCGGAGTGATGGGGAAGAGTCTGGCTTTGAATTTCGAAAGCAGAGGCTATTCCGTTTCCATCTATGATGTGTCTAGTGAGAAGGTAAGAGAAGTACTTGAAGAGCATCCAGAGAAGAACATGGTAGGTACTCACGATGTAAAAGAGTTCGTCCAGTCATTAGAAACACCAAGAAAAATATTGATTATGGTTCCAGCCGGTAATATTACCGATAAAGCGATTGAATCATTGCTTCCTCATTTAGATCAGGGAGATATTCTGATTGATGGAGGAAACACATACTTTGAAGATACGATTCGCCGCAATAAGGAACTTGGTGAAAAAGGAATCAACTTCATCGGTGCAGGTGTCTCAGGCGGAGAAGAAGGCGCTTTATACGGACCTGCTATCATGCCGAGCGGTCAAAAGGAAGCATACGATTTAGTCCAGCCTTTCCTGACAGCAATTGCGGCCAAGGTAAAAGGCGATGCGTGCAGTACATATATCGGTCCGGATGGATCAGGCCATTATGTAAAAATGGTCCACAATGGAATTGAGTACAGTGATATGCAGCTTATCTGTGAAGCGTATTATCTTATGAAAAATGTATTGGGTTTAAGCGCATCTGAGCTGCATGAGATATTCAAAGAATGGAACGCAGGGGAGCTCGACAGCTACCTTATTGAAATCACGGCAGATATTTTCACAAAGGTGGATGAAGAAACAGGAAAACCCCTTGTTGACGTAATCCTGGATACAGCAGGCCAGAAAGGGACAGGGAAATGGACGAGTATTTCTGCACTGGAATTAGGTGTACCATTATCGATCATTACTGAATCTGTATTTGCCCGTTTCATCTCTGCCATGAAGGTAGAAAGAGTGAAGGCAAGTAAAATCTTAAGAGGACCAAGAAATATGGAGTTCTCCGGTAACAAAGAAGCGTTTATCGAAATGATTCGTAAAGCGTTGTATTTAAGCAAAATTTGTTCATATGCACAGGGTTTCGCCCAGCTTCAATCTGCTTCGGAAGAGTATAGTTGGAACCTGAAGCCCGGAGAGATTTCCATGATCTTCAGAGGTGGATGCATCATTCGTGCAGGCTTCCTGGAAGAAATCAAGAAAGCGTATGATCGTGAACCGGGATTAACGAATTTGCTGCTCGATCCGTATTTCAAGGAAATCGTTGAAAACTATCAGGAGGAAGCGAGAGAAGTGGTGGCTACAGCCATTAAATTAGGTATCCCTGTACCGGGTCTTGCGAGTGCTTTAGCATATTATGACAGCTATCGCTCTGAGTCACTGCCAGCCAATCTTCTTCAAGCTCAACGTGATTATTTTGGAGCTCATACGTATCAGCGTGTGGATAAAGAAGGGACTTTCCATACAGATTGGTTATCTAAATAAGAAGAAAGCCCTGTGGGAATCCCACAGGGCTTTTGGTTAACCTTTCATTCTTTGCTTGATGAGTCATTTTTCGTATGATGCTTATTTTTCTCGTCCCGCTGCTCTTTTTTTAAGTCATCGAGGGGAATTGGGTCTACATTTTGCTCACTTTCATGCTGATCGAGAATGCCGTCATGATCTTTATTGATTTGTTCAGGATTGTCATTTGCCCTTTTCGTCATAATCTTTCATCCTCCCTTAATGAGTCGTTGTTGTACCATACCCTTCTTGAGCAGGTGAAAACATCGGGGGAATAGAACATAAGAAAGCCACCTAACCGTGTAGGTGGCTTCTTTGGTGGAGCTTTAGATTTTCACATCAACTTTAGCATTTTTCTTTAAATCTTCTACATGCTTAACAAGTTTTTCTTGTTTTTTCTGTTGTTCTAACTGAGTCTTGATTTGAGGTTTAGCTTCTTCAAATTTTGGTGCATCCTTTGATTCACTCTGAGCTTGCTGACTTGCGTACTGATCGTAAAATTTCTTCATTTCATCTTCAGAGACTTCTTCTACTTTGATTTCTTTTTCAACGTAGTTTGTGTATTTGATGTTTTCAGCGATTTGAGTTTTTAATTCGTCCATCGTGAATCCTGCTTTTTTCATTGCGTCTTCAAACTTCTTTTCATCACCGTACTGCTTTTTAACTTCTTCCAGTTGTTTATTGATATCATCCTCTGATGCCTTATATCCTTTTTCATTGGCTTGCTGCATAAGGAGTGTTTGTCCAACCAGGCTATCAATTGTTTGTTCCTTGATTTTCTTTGCTGCATCTTTACTTGTTGGGTCTTGCCCCATTTGTTGATATTGCATCTGTGATTGAGTCAATACGTTATTGAAATCTTCACCTTTAATTTTTTCGTCGTTTACAATGGCAACGATCTTATCTTTTTCAATCTTTTGCTCATCCATTTTCTTCTGCATTTCTTCCATTTGCTTTGCTTGCTCTTCCTGAGCCTGTCCATCGCTTTTTTCTTCTGTTTTCGCTTTATCGTCAGCTTGTTTTTGGCTCTCCTCGTTCGAACCGCAAGCGGCTAGTCCAATCGATAATAAAGCTAATAGCAAAGTCGTTAATAATTTTTTCATAATAGACTCCTTTCAGAAGTAAGGTGTGATTTCAAAAAAATCACTTAATGCGCATTTTAAAGGAAAAGCCCGAAAAAAGAAAGTATTTAAGCCGAAAATTATAGATTGTAATGAGTTTGAAATACAGTTCATTACTAATATGGTCCCTATTCACTATAGTGTATGCGGTTACATTCGACTATCAACTGCCGGACAGAAATGATAATGTAAGAAGACTTTCACCTGGTTTCTAAAAAAGAGGCTGTTTAAATCGAGAACTTTTCCTCCATTTAAACAGCCTATAAAAAATATTGGGGACCAAAGAATACTGTCAAACAACCTTCTATTTGAATTATAGAGAGTGGCTACATTTTCTTCAACTAACATTTAGGGAGGTGTCGGCTGACTAGTATCCTTTAGAAGGCAGTATTCAATCTTCTTCTATTCTTTTCATGGAAAATAATAATTATAAGCATATTTCAAAGGAAGGGTTTTCCTTCTTTTCCTTCAACTTGTTACATCTCTTGACTTTAAGAGGGTAATAGAGTGATACTATTAAAAGATTTCAACTTCTAAGCAAAATGAGTAGTTTCACTTGTAAATTCATTTTTAATCGTTTATGATGGTACAGAACACAACATTTTGTGTTCTGTTTAATTATTTTAACTATATATTGATTATAACCTGTGAATAGGGTGTCTGAATGGACTTAAAAGGGAATTCGGTGTGAATCCGGAACTGTCCCCGCAACTGTAAGTGCTGACGAAATAAGGAACTGCCACTGTCATATACGATGGGAAGGCCTTAGAGTAGGGTGAAGCACAAGTCAGGAGACCTGCCTTGTTTATCACGTGTTATCTTCTTCGGGAATTGGGAGGATAAAGCGAGGATTGGAATAGGACCAATAGTCTGTTCACATATCTTTCGTACATAAAGCCCATCCGTTTAGAAGGATGGGCTTTTTTTGTATCCTTCCCACACTGTATAAATTGGGAGGAATTATGATGTCAATCGTATCACAGGATCAGCCGATAACTATGGAAGCAAAAGCGATTCTTACAAATCTCCACAATCGCTTTCCACAACTTCATTTTAAAGAGTTCGACGAAAAGACTTATAAGTATGCAGACGGTCAATCTGAATTGAGTAAAGAAAAACTTTATCATTTCATGATCCTCACGGCAGTAGAACGGATCTCTGCCCATGAACCTGATTGGACGTATGTGGCTGCAGAATTATATTTAATGAAACTTTATCGTACCATCGCTTATTCAAGGAGAGTGGAAGAAAGCGAGTTGTACAGTTCCTTTTATGAATTAATTCAAGACTTGACTGATCGGAAACTATATACACCCGCACTATTGGAATCATATAGCAAAGAAGAAATTGACGTTTTGGGGAAGATCATGGATTCATCTAAAGACCATCTGTTTACGTACATAGGGATTGTCACATTAACAGAGCGGTATTTAACTAAGTCCCATGATGGTGAAATCCTTGAATTACCTCAAGAGAGATTGCTGATCATCGCCATGACACTCTTTAGGAACGAACCCAGTGATAAGCGGCTGGCGCTTATTGAAGAAGCTTACTGGGCCTTGTCTAATTTGTATATGACGGTTGCAACTCCTACGTTTGCCAACGCCGGCAAAAGCCATGGTCAGTTATCTAGTTGTTTTATTGATACGGTAGCAGATGATTTAAGAAGTATTTATGACAGTAATACAGATGTTTCCACATTAAGTAAAAATGGTGGAGGTCTCGGTATTTATATGGGGAAGGTCCGGAGCAGAGGAAGTAATATCAAAGGCTTCAAGGGAGTAAGTTCTGGTGTTATTCCATGGATGAAGCAATTAAATAACACAGCCGTATCCGTTGATCAATTAGGACAACGTCAAGGAGCGATCGCTGTTTATTTAGATGTATGGCATAAGGATATTTTTCCTTTTCTTGATACACGATTAAATAATGGAGACGAAAGGCAGCGTACTCATGATCTTTTCACTGGAGTAAGCTTACCGGATTTATTTATGGAACAAGTGGAAAACAGAGGGGAGTGGTATTTATTTGATCCTCATGAAGTGAAGATGGTAATGGGGTATTCCCTGGAAGATTACTATGATGAGTATGAGGGAGAAGGTTCGTTCAGGGATAAATATTGGGAGTGTGTAGAATGTCCTGATCTTTCCAGGGAAAAGGTTCCAGCAATTGAAATTTTCAAGCGGATCATGATTTCCCAGCTCGAAACGGGAACGCCATATATGTTTTACCGTGATACAGTCAATCGGCTAAATGCCAATCAGCATAAGGGGATGATCTACTGCAGTAATTTATGTACGGAAATTGCCCAGAATATGAGTGCGACCGTCATGGAAGAAGAGGTTATCAAGGACGGGAAAATCATTACCTATAAATCTCCGGGGGATTATGTCGTCTGTAATCTGGCATCTGTTTCTTTAGCTAAGACAATCATGGATGATGAGTTGGAGAGAGTCGTGTCCATAGGAGTGAGATTACTTGATAATGTCATAGATATTAATAAACTTCCAGTCCTGCAAGCTCAACTGACAAACAGGCGCTATAGAGGGATTGGATTAGGAACCTTTGGCTGGCATCACCTCCTTGCAATAAAAGGATTGAAATGGGAGAGCGATGAAGCAGTTGATTATTGTGATTCACTATACGAGGATGTTGCTTATTACACGATAAAAGCAAGTCATGAATTAGCGAAAGAAAAAGGTTCCTATCCATATTACAGCGGTTCCGACTGGTCGACTGGAGAGTATTTTTCGAAGAAAGGATATTCTGGACCGAGGTGGGATTCACTCAGGGATGATGTTTCTTCCAAAGGAATTCGAAACGGATATTTAATGGCCGTTGCGCCCAATTCGTCCACTTCGATCATAGCAGGCTCTACAGCAAGTATCGATCCTTTGTTCAGATTAGAGTACTCGGAAGAAAAGAAAGATTATAAGATTCCTGTTACAGCACCTGATTTATCACCTAAGACGACCTGGTATTACAAAACGGCTTATAACGTAGATCAGCACTGGAGTATTAAACAGAATGAGAAGAGACAACGTCATATAGATCAAGGAATATCGTTTAACTTGTATGTGCGGAATGATATCAAGGCGATAGAACTATTATCTCTTCATATAGATGCATGGAAGTCAGGATTGAAAACGACTTACTATGTGAGATCGACATCTGTTTCAAATTTTGAAGAATGTGAAAGCTGCCATAGCTAACTGGGAGGAAGATGATAACGTGAATGGATTAAAGCAGCGAATCTTAATAGATTCTGAGGCACCAAATAAATCTACTGGAATTGTAAATGGACAAAGTTCGAATATTTTAAACTGGGATGATGTCAGGTTCTCTTGGGCCTATCCAAAGTATAAGAGAATGCTGGGGAATTTCTGGACTCCTTTTGAGATCAATATGGCAAAGGATATCAAGCAGTTCCCTACTCTTTCATCAAAGGAGCAGGAGTCCTTTTTGAAAATAATCGGTTTACTGGCTCTCCTTGATAGTGTGCAGACAGATTACGCCGGTAAAGTGGCAGACTATCTCACGGATTCCAGCCTGAATGCATTGATGATCATTTTGGCACAGCAAGAAGTTGTCCATAACCACTCGTACAGTTACGTTTTATCGAGTATCGTGTCCAAAAAGAAGCAGGATGAAGTGTTTGATTTCTGGAAGAATGATCCAATATTGAAGAAACGGAACGAATTTATAACGAATGGCTATAAAGGATTTGTAGAATCCCCCACCATTGAGAATCTATTAAAGTCAATCATCTATGATGTCATTCTTGAAGGTTTGTTCTTTTACTCCGGTTTTGCCTTCTTCTACAACCTGGCCAGAAATCAAAAGATGGTGGCGACATCGACGATGATTAATTATATCAATCGGGATGAACAGCTTCATGTCGGCTTATTTGAAAAAATATATAAAGAAGTCCTTAACGAGAATCCGGCTTATCAAACGGAGGAGCTGCGTGACTTCGGACAAGAAGCTTTCAAACAGGCAGCTCTCCTGGAAATAGAGTGGGGAAGGGATATCATCGGATCTCACATTGAAGGGCTGTTAATGAGCGACCTTGAAGATTATATTAAATTTATGGCAAATAAAAGAGCCAAACAGCTGGGGTTTGAAGAACCATTCAAAGGATATAAGACCAATCCATTAAAATGGATCATCGCCTATCAAGAAGTGGATAGAGGGAAGACCGATTTCTTTGAACAGAAATCAAGGCAATATACGAAGACATCGGATGCTAATGGGTTTGATGAACTGTAAAAATAAGAAAAGCGAGTCATCACGACTCGCTTTTTGCCTTATTATTTCTCAATAAATCTTTATCCAATCTATTTTTCGGTACCATTATCTTGTAAACATAGTTGAGAGAGTTGGGCTGGTGACATTTCCAATAATGTGAAAATACATGTTTATCTCTCCCAGTGGTGGGAATATACATAATAGATTGAATGAGAGGAGAGGTTTTACATGGCAAATCATTCTACAGAAGAAAAAATGGAGTCTAAGGTGGACAAAACATTAGATAATATGTCCCGGGACAAAAAAGAGGATATATTATCTAACTTTGATCATTTTAAACAATACTTAGGTAATAAAGTTTCCTTGGCGGATAAGTTAGGGATGAATGAAGAGCAGCAGGCAAAGGCAGCCCAGAAGGTTGGGGATTATCTTGCGGCTCATGAGGAGCCGAAGAATAGAGAAGAAAAGTTATTATATGAATTATGGAAAGCGGGTAACAAGGAAGAGCAGCATATGCTTTCCCATATGTTAGTGAAGTTTGTTCACGCTGAATCATAAAAAATTTGGGCATCTGAATGGATGCCCTTAACTTATGCTTTTATTACATATGTATTTCCGGGTCTACCTTTACCGTCACATTCCCTTTGATGGCACGGGTGATCATGCAAGACTGCTCTGCTTTCATCAACAATTTCTTCGTAAGGGTTATGTCTTTTTCAGAAGTGGAGGGACCTAATGACAGCACAGGGCGGTGAATGATTTCTTTGTATGTAATGATCCCTTTTTGAACTTCCACAATTCCTTCAGATGTCATCGATAAGTCCGTTTTCTCAATATGACTTCGTTCAAGCATCGCTGCCAGAGTGATGATATAACAAGTAGCTGCTGCTCCAAGAAGCATTTCATCAGGGTTTGTTCCTATTCCAGGGCCATCCATTTCAGTTGGAATGGATATTTTCGTATGAAAATTTTCCGAGCTTAAAGTACCTGTATCATTTCGCAACCCCGGCCAATCAGTAGATATATGAAATGAGTGTCTAGCCATATAAATAAACCTCCTAATAAGCATGGTAAGGATATTGTATACACTATTTAATGTGATGGCAAAGAAAAAAGACCCTACAGAGTAGAGTCTTTCGAATTAGCATGAATTATGCTTTAGTAACGTTAGCAGCTTGGTCGCCACGGTTTCCTTGAACGATTTCAAAAGAAACTTTTTGACCTTCTTCTAAAGTTTTGAATCCTTCGCCTTGAATAGCTGAGAAGTGTACGAACACGTCGTCTCCACCTTCGCGCTCGATGAATCCGAAACCTTTTTCTGCGTTAAACCATTTAACTGTACCTTCTAACATAATGTTACCTCCTCGTGTGTTCTCCACACAATTGTATTACTATTCTTGCTCACGTAACTTCAAGGCGAAAAGCTTTAAAAACTTTGTCTATCCTTCCATTCCGAACAAAAATAATTCTCTTACATAATATCAGGTAACCATATAAAAGGCAACACTTATGAATGAAGGAATTAAAAATAGGCAGAAAAATGTGTGAATTTCACATGAATAATATGTGCCTTTCAAAAAGTACATAATGTAAAGGATTTAGAGGTTCGTTCGGACATTCCACAGCTCAGGAAAGAACCGATGGTCCAGAACCTTTTTTAGATAGCCTACACCGTTTGATCCTCCAGTCCCCATTTTATGACCGATGATACGTTCCACGGTTTTCATATGTCTGAAACGCCATTGTTGAAGCCAATCCTCAATATCGATCAATTTTTCGGCTAATTCGTATAAATCCCAATACTGATCGGGATGCTTATAAACTTCTGTCCATGCATCCAATACAGTCTGATCTTCCGTGTAAGGATTCTTATAATCCCGAAGAAGTACATCTTCATGAATGGGTAAGCCTGCTTTTGATAGGGCAAGGATAGAAACATCATATAGGGAAGGGGCCTCGTATGCCTCTTTAAGCTGGGCTAATAACTCAGGATCCTTCTTATAAATCTCCAATACATGTTTCGTTTTGTATCCAAGGGCAAATTCGATCATTCTATATTGGTAGGATTGAAATCCTGATGCTTGCCCAAGGCTGTCCCTGAATTGAACATATTCTGATGGTGTAAGTGTGGATAGCACATCCCAGGCATGAATGATTTGTGATTGAATCTTTGAAACACGTGCCAACATTTTAAATGCAGGGGAAAGTTCACCTTTTTGAATGGAAGTGATACTAGCTTTGATTTCATGCAGAATCAATTTCATCCATAACTCACTTACTTGATGAATGATAATGAATAACATTTCATCATGGTGTCCGGATAATCGTTTCTGACTATCAAGCAATGTATCCAGACCAAGATATTCTCCATAGGTCATTTTATTAATAAAGTCGGTGTATACATCTTCATTCCCCATTGTTTCCTTGTTGTTTACCATATCGATTCTCCCTTTCCTTTCGTCTGCTTCAAACAGTGATGCAAGAAATTTTCTTTCTATTATTGATTTCTTGAATGAGGGGGAGAAATCCTTTATTAATTTCGGTATTTTCGTGAATATTGATTGCTGTTTTTGAATTACTTTGTTTATTAGTTCAATAGCGTCATCCATTCAGACAAACGTACTTATTTTTATCTAAAGAAATTATTCCTAATATAGAAAGTTATGTTAATATTAGAACAATTTAAAATGCAAGTGGGGTGATTGGTGTGAGGAATATTTACATTTCTTCTCATTTATATATACGTAGGTTAAAGAAAGAAGATTGGAAGGATATTCATCTCTATGCGTCTCAAGAAAATGTGTCTCAGTATCAACCATGGGGTCCGAATTCAGAGATGGAAACATTAAAATATGTGGAAGAAGCTCTGAAAGCTGAAAAGATGGTTCCACAAATAAGGTATGTTCATGCCATTGTCGATGAGAAAACCGGTCGTGTGATTGGTGCAGGAGAAATAATAATCAAAAGCTTCGTTCATCAATCTGGAGAGATTGGGTATATTCTTCATCCTGATTACTGGGGGAATGGAATCGGAACACTCCTTGGAAATGCATTAGTGGAGAAAGGGTTCTCTGAGTTGAATTTACATAAAATCTCAGCTACATGTGACCCTCAAAACATTTCCTCACAGAAAGTTTTAACAAAAATCGGTATGACGTTAGAAGGAAGAATCCGTCATGACTTGAAAATGAAAAATGGGTGGAGAGACTCTCTGCTTTTTGGATTATTAAATGATGAGTGGAGAAAAAGGGGTGGAGAATGAGGCTAGGATTGGGGACTATTCCGGATACTCTTTATATCTTTACGCATATGTAATATTGACAGGGAAAATGAAGAATGGACAAATGATAATGCAAAGCTGTTCAAAAATGATTGAATTGTGCATGAAAGGGGAAAATAAGAATATCATTTCCTATTTAGGAGTTTAAAACCCATGAATATCTTACATCATTCTAAGAATGTGGCAGTTCGATTTTTTAAGGAACGATTCTTCGATCATTCTGCACAGTTGGCGTATTATTTGTTATTATCAATCTTTCCTTTTTTAATTTTTGTCTTTTCGTTGATTAGCTATCTGCCTATTTCGGAAACCAATGTATTGCTTCTGATTAAGCCTTTTGCACCTGATAAATCGTACGCCATCATTCAAAATAATATAGATCGTATTTTGTATGACCAACGTGGAGATGTGTTGTCCATTTCCATCTTCTTTACCTTCTGGCTTTCTTCTATGGCTGTCCAATCCATGGTGAGATCATTGAATAAAGCGTATAAAATCGAGAGGAAGAAACCCTTTCTGGTTGCGTTATTATATGATCTATTATTGACAGTCGGTTTTATGTTCCTTATTTCATTTTCTCTTATTGTACCAGTGGTTGAGGAATATATACGTCATGCAAGGTTCGCAGAAGGGAAGATTTACGGAGAATGGAGTCAAGCATGGGTTATAGGAAAATGGGGTTTAAGTTCGATATTTATGTTCATACTATTCCTGTTTCTTTATATGGTTGTTCCAAGTAAAAGAATTTCGTTCCTTCATGTCATACCCGGTGCACTAGTCGCCACCTTTGGCTGGCAAGGGGTTTCCTGGTTATATGGTACCTATGTTAAATTGAATGACTATTCCCAGTTTTATGGTCAGCTTGGCAGCGTCATTACGTTAGTTGTATGGTTTTACATTTCCTCCACGATTTTATTGATCGGTGGATTATTGAACGGAAGTGTAGCTGAGAAGAAAGTAAAATAGGAAAGCCGCCTGACTTGATTGCCCAGCGGCTTTTAATTTCTTTCACGTTTGATTTTCTTCTCTCATCATTAAGACAAGTTTTTTCGAAATGGCAATTAAGACGAAACCAAGGATAATGGCGGTGGCACCGATGACAGCGAAAATTTCCAAATATCCCAGTGTGGCTGTCAGGGAAGCCAATTGTCCGGCAAGAAGGCTCGCCACCCCTATGGCTGCCATCCAAACACCCATCAGCAAGGATGCGATTTTAACAGGTGCTACTTTACTGACCAGAGACAAACCGACAGGCGATAAAAAGAGTTCTCCAAGAGTGTGCAGAAGGTAAGTAAAGACGATAAACAGTAAGTTTGCCTTTATGGTGATATTCTGTTCATCAGAACCGGTTTGCATGACTGCCGGAATGAGGATCATAAATCCGAGTCCGAGGAGAATCATTCCTATTCCCATTTTTGTCGTCATGTTCAGATCCCCTCGATTTGATCTTGAAAGCTTTAACCAGACACTTGATAGAATAGGTGCCAGAATCACAATGAACAAGGGGTTAACAGATTGGAACCAGGCGACAGGTATAGTGTAGCCGAACACTTCTCGATCGATGAAATGTTTCGTGTATAGAGTGAACGAGCTTCCTGCCTGTTCAAAGCCCGCCCAGAAGAAAACGACAAAGCAAGCTAGGATTAGAATGGCTGTTGTCCGCTGCTTTTCTTTCTTTGTCAGAGGAACATTTTGGTTCTCGTTCGCTTCTTCCGCCAACGCTTTATTGGGCTTTAGTCCAACATTTCCGAGATACTTATTATTTAATGTGCTAAAGATGATTTGTCCAGTAACCATTCCGATGGAGGATGCAAGGAAAGCCCATTTAAATCCATAGTGCATCGTACCATCCGCAAGTGTTTTAAGAAATAAATCCTCTGCGAGAAACCCTGCAATAAGCGGTGCAAATAATGCTCCCAGGTTAATCCCCATATAAAAAATTGTAAAGGCTGCATCCTTTCGTTTATCATGTCGGGGATAGAGCTCACCAACCAGAGTTGAAATATTCGGCTTGAAGAAACCATTTCCGATCACTAGTAGGGCTAATCCTGCATACAGCCCAGTTTGGGAGTGGGTAAGGAAGATTAAAAAATCTCCGCATGCCATTGTGATGCCACCAATAGTAATCGCTCTTCTCAACCCTATATAGCGATCTGTCATCCAGCCTCCGAATATTGGTGTGAAATATACACTTCCTGTATAAATTCCATAGATGGATAAAGCCTTGGCAGGGTCCACACCTAATCCCCCGCTTACAAATGCAGTTGTTAGATAGAGGACGAGAAGAGCCCTCATTCCATAGTAGCTATACCGTTCCCATAATTCTGTGAAGAATAATAGATATAACCCTTTCGGATGTTTCTTTCCTTGAGGTAAATTGTCCAGTGTTGATGAGTTCACTATATCACTCCTGTTTCTTAGATGATTTTTATGGGTAATGATTAGGGGCTACAGTAAACTTCCTACGAATCCATTCATAGTATCCCCGTTCCCTTCATAGGCATGTACAAAAAGGGACGGTGGAAAATATGGGGTTTAATGGTTGTTTATATTGCGGTCACCCGGATTTGACTGAAAGTGAAATATTCTTGAGAGAAGAATATGGTGATGGGCTTACGATTTTGCCTCATGGACAAAAGATCAGAGGAAATATTGGCTTTTACTGCTGTGAGAACTGTGGGTATCTTCATCCGTTTCAAAAAGAGAAAAGAAAGAGCTTTGAAAGAGAAGCGATTAAAAAATCTAAGCGTATTAGATGGAATATTCGGTAAACAACATTTGTAGTAAGCTTCCAATTGACGGTATAATACGATAAGGGAGGGAGTCAATTGAATACATATCCAGATACGAAGAAAACGCTTGAAATAATTAAGGAGCTTGTTGAAATTCCAAGTCCTTCAGGAAACACGAATAAGATAATGAATTTTGTTGAGGACTATCTTTCATACCTTAATGTAGAAATGAAAAGAAACAGAAAAGGTGCACTGATCATTACGCTGCCTGGCGAAGATACAGGAAGGCATCGTATGCTGACGGCCCATGTGGACGCCCTTGGCGCCATGGTCAAGGAAATCAAGGGAGATGGACGTTTGCGTTTGTCCATGATAGGTGGATTCAGATGGAATGCAGTCGAAGGGGAGTATTGTCAGATTGAAACTTCTTCAGGCAGAACCTACAGTGGAACCATCCTCATGCATCAAACATCCGTCCATGTATACAAAAATGCGGGTGAGGCGAAAAGGGACGAAACAAATATAGAAGTCCGCATTGACGAAAAAGTCCAAAATGCAAAGGAAGTAAGGGAACTTGGCATTGACGTGGGTGACTTTGTTTCCTTTGATCCGCGTGCTGAAATTACAGAAAGCGGGTTTATTAAGTCCCGCCACTTAGATGATAAGGCAAGTGTTGGTATGCTTCTACGCTTGATTCACCAAATCAAATCAGAGGGAATCACTCTTCCTTATACGACCCACTTCTTAATATCCAATAATGAAGAAATCGGATACGGGGGGAATTCTAATATTCCTGACGAAACCATTGAATACCTGGCGGTGGATATGGGAGCAATCGGTGATGGACAATCGACGGATGAATACACGGTTTCTATTTGTGCGAAGGACTCGAGTGGACCCTATCATTACGGATTGCGTAAACACTTAGTCTCATTAGCTGAAGAAAACGGGATCGAATATAAAGTCGATATTTATCCTTACTATGGGTCCGATGCATCAGCCGCAATCCGTGCAGGCTTTGATATCGTTCATGGACTGATCGGGGCAGGAATCGATGCTTCTCATGCATATGAGCGAACGCATGAATCCTCGATTCTCAATACGGAAAAATTACTTTGGAACTATGTTCAATCAAAGATGGTTGTGGAGTAAATGTGAAGTCTTTGGTCACCCTTACTATGGGTGTGATCAAAGACTTTTTTGTTTTAGTCATTGTGAATGGGGTATGGTGACATTTGTGTGAGAAAAGTTTGTTTTGATTTTAGGAGGTATTTCTCTTATCAAAGCGAAGATGATAAGATAAAATAGATACAATATTAATACAAAAGAGGTAAGCAAATGATTACATATAAATTATTAGACAGCATTAAATTAAAAACCATTTACGGTGAACTGCCTTCAGAAATAAACGAAGTTCATGTCGATTCCAGAAAAGTGACAGAAGGCAGCATGTTTGTATGTACAAGAGGCTACACAGTGGATGGACATGATTATGCACAGATGGCCGTTGAAAAAGGAGCCACCCTGATCGTTGCAGAAAAACAATTAGACATTGATTTAAATAAAGCCGCATTAATCGTAGTCAAAGACTCATTCAAAGCCTTGGCTCAATTATCCAATAAGTATTATGATTATCCTTCCCGGAAGTTAACGGTTTTCGGCGTAACGGGAACCAACGGAAAGACAACAGTGAGTAACCTGATCCACTCCATCCTGAAAAAAGACGATCGGAGTTCTGCATTATCCGGTACAATCGGCTTTAATTTAAATGGAGAGTTACTTCCGAGTGAAAACACAACCTGTGACAACTTAACGAACCAGCAGATGCTACAAAGAGCTATAAATCGCGATATTCAGAATTTCACCCTTGAAGTATCTTCACACGGACTTGCATTGGGGAGGCTTTGGGGCATCGACTTTGATGTAGTGGCTTTCACCAACTTAAGTCATGATCATTTGGATTATCACGGAACGATGGAACACTATGGCTATGCCAAAGGATTATTGTTTTCTCAATTAGGTCAGGACCTTCAAAATCCAAAGTACGCTGTTCTTAATGCAGATGACGAATGGTATGAGCGCTACAGCTATATGACTCCTCATGAAGTGATTAGCTATGGACTTGAAGGGCACGCAGACTTTAAAGCAGAAAATGTAAAATATTTTAATGATTTAACGAAGTTTACGCTTGTATCTCCCCAAGGAAGCTTTGAGGTAGAAATGAAGTTATTAGGAAAGTTCAATGTTTACAATGTACTGACAGCCATGGCATGTTTGTATGCGAAAGGGATGGAAGTATCCAGACTAGTGGAAATTGTTCGCGATCTCCCACCTGTAAGCGGAAGAATGGAGAAGGTTGAAATGGAAGCACCTCTATCCGTTTACATCGATTATGCACATACGCCGGATGCAATTGAAAATGCCATTCAATCCGTCCTGCCGTTTAAAGAAAACAAAATCATTTTCCTCGTTGGTACAGGAGGGAACCGTGATAAGACAAAACGTCCGACCATGGCAGAAAAAGCATCATTAGCAGACTATGTCATCTTAACAACAGACGACCCGCGGTATGAAGAATACGATAGCATTCTAAAAGATCTTGAAAAAGGAATGCAGCATGAACAATATGCTTTGATTGGAGATCGAGCAGAAGCGGTTAAGCATGCAGTGGAAGTAAGTGAACCTGGGGATATTATCATCTTTGCCGGTAAAGGCCATGAGGATTATCAGATCATCGAAAATACGAAATATCCTCATAGTGACAAAAATATTGCGATCGAAGAGAGCAAGTTGAAGTACTGTGGAACTGAATAATCTTCTCCTGAGCAACAGACCAATATGACAGATGTTGGTCTGTTTTTTTGATATGTGATAGACGAATTTCACAGTCTTTGGTAAATTTAAACTATATTAAATGATGAGAGAATGAAGCTTATGAGATTTTCGTTGTACTTGAATGATTACGAAACAGAGAAGTTGTTTTCTACTTTGAGGTGGCTGTTTGTAGTGATCGCTACACTCATATTTTACGTACCACCCTTTTCAGATAATATCACTACCAATAAAGCGGTCTTTCCCTATTTATTAGTATCCGGGTTCATCTATATGCTTGTGACTCAAATTGCACTTGTACGTGCCCGGGATGATAAGAGAAGTCTCCAACTCATTTTAAAAGCGGGGATTATGTTCGATTTTCTGGCATTAATCTGGCTGATGTTTTTATCAGAAGGGATACATAGTCCGCTTTATCCGATTTCAATTTTGTTTGTCATGCATGCAACCATTTATTGGAGAACCAAAGGGGCCCTCATTTCTCTTGCAGTATTTAGTCTTGCATACCTTTTGATGGGAATCGTGACCGTCAACTTAACGGAATTCCAACATTATTTCACTCTTTCTTTTAATATGTTTTTCCTTTGGATCATTGGCCTTTTCGGTGCTCTGATTATGCTGAGGGAACGAGCCCATTATGCGCAAAAGGAAGTCTATCATCATCTCGCCCATAGAGATTATTTATCTGGCTTATTCAATCAGCTATCATTTCAGGAAAAGTTTAGACGGAAATTGGATGCGAATGAATCTTTCACCGTACTCCTTGGTGACATCGATGACTTCAAGAAAGTGAATGATGAATACGGGCATTTAACCGGGGATGATGTGATTCGAAAGGTTGGAGAAGTCTTTCGTACTCTCTCGGAGATCTATAATGGACAGGCATTTCGATATGGAGGAGAAGAATTTGTCATCTTATTGCCACATATGGATGACGATGTTATTCATCAGTTTTTAAAGGAATTATACAGCCGATTGGAGACCTTAGCACCTATATCGATTTCCATGAGTTTCGGTCAGGCTGAAACAACGGAAGCCGAAGACCCGGAAAAACTAATCGCACTTGCCGATCAAAGGCTTTATGTAGCTAAGAAAGCCGGGAAGGGAAGGGCCTGTCTTGCTAATGGTGAGCTTTTCATTCCATCAGCAGTCTAGAATGAAAAGAAGCTGTCCTCCTTGAGGACAGCTTCTTTATGATTATATATTATACGAACATACCAGCAATTGCGGCACTTAGTAACGAAGCGAGAGCACCGGCAATGACGGCTTTTAATCCTAAGCGAGCGATATCTCCTCTTCGGTCAGGGGCAAGGTTACCAAGTCCACCAAGTAAAATACCTAATGAAGAAAGGTTCGCAAATCCACAAAGAGCGAAGGAGATGATGGCTACAGCTTTATCCGATAAGTTCCCGATTTCAGGAGCAAATGTGGAATAAGCAACGAATTCGTTGATGACAAGCTTTTGTCCAATGAAGTTTCCGGCGATGACTGCCTCACTCCAAGGAACACCGATAGCGAAAGCAAGTGGAGCAAAGGCATAACCAAGTATAAGCTCAAGTGAAAGGGTGTCCATACCGAACCAGCCACCGACTAAGCCAAGCAATCCATTGATCATCGCTACAAGTGCAATGAATGCCAGTAGCATTGCACCGATATTTAAAGCTAATTGAAGCCCGACGCTGGCACCTTTAGCCGCTGCATCGATCACATTTGCCGAATCAGAATCCGCTTCCATATCAAGTTCTTTTGGTTCAGGCGTACTATCCGTCTCAGGTACAAATAACTTTGCCAATACTAGTCCTGCAGGAGCTGCCATGAAGCTTGCTGCCAGTAAATATTCCAAAGGAACCCCTAATAAGGAATACCCGACTAATACGGAACCGGCAACGGAAGCCAGTCCACCTGTCATGACTGCGAAAAGTTCCGATTCAGTCATTTTAGATAGATAAGGTCTTACTACTAACGGAGCCTCAGTTTGTCCTACGAAAATATTAGCTGCTGCAGAAAGTGACTCCGCCTTTCTTGTTCCTAACAGCTTAGCCAGTCCGCCACCTAAAATTTTGATGAAAAATTGCATGATTTTAAGGTAGTAAAGGACTGAAATTAAAGCGGAAAAGAAAATAACGACAGGAAGGACATTAAACGCAAAAATAAACGCTATATTGGATTCTTCCGTATAAAGACCACCGAAAAGGAAGGTGATCCCTTCATTTGAATAATTGATAATAGCGTTTACAACTTGAGTCAATCCTTTAAGAGAATTCTGACCCCAAGAAGTTTCCAACACGATAAAAGCGAAAAATAACTGTATAGCTAGTCCTCCAAGGACGGTTCTGAAATTAATACGCTTTTTGTTCGTAGAAAATGCAAAAGCAATTCCCAGAACGACAATGATACCCATGATACCCCATAAATATTGCACTTCTTTCACCTCTTCGAAATTTAAGTTTGTAACTTGATGCTTTCGGTTTTTTATTTTACAATTCTTTCAGACGTCTGACAACCTACAATTACATGATTTTCGTAAAGTTGTACGGACAACATCGTCATTAGTATGCGCCAATAAAGCGTTTTCATGAAAGGGGATACACATTTTGAAGATCAGAAAAAATTTTTTGGAAGGCTTGGAACAAAAAGTATATATCTATGAAAACAAGAAAGATGAGTTCATATTGATTTCAGTCCCGGATATTCGATGGTCTTATTCTTTTACCTATGGTGAAGATAATATACAAACAAAATTACTGGAGTCATTACAAGGAAGGGTTTCAAAAGAAACAGCAGAAACACTAAGTTCCCGAATTGTTCAATGGACAAGTGAAATGTAAGTGTCCTTAAAGCCATTTTGGTGAATACTGTAAAAGCGAGATAGTGAAAATGCAAATTCTACCTATAAGAAATGATGTGTGAAACATGCCTGATTTACCAAGGTGTTGATTCTTTGTTGCATTGTCACTTTAGAACGAATATGATGAGAAAGTGAGAATGCCGAGAAAGGATTTTATGAATGAAAATAGACTTTATACAGGAAGTTCAGTCAAGACGGACTTTCGCTATTATTTCCCACCCGGATGCCGGGAAAACAACATTAACTGAGCAACTTCTTCTCTTTGGAGGGGCGATTCGGGCAGCTGGTACTGTAAAAGGTAAGAAATCAGGAAAGTTCGCTACATCTGACTGGATGGAAATTGAGAAGCAGAGAGGGATTTCGGTCACTTCTTCTGTGATGGCTTTCGACTATGATGATTATCGGGTGAATATCCTGGATACACCTGGCCACCAAGACTTTTCTGAAGATACTTATAGAACGTTGATGGCTGTTGATAGTGCGGTTATGATCATCGATTCAGCCAAAGGGATTGAAGCGCAAACCTTAAAGCTTTTCAAAGTTTGCCGAATGAGAGGCATACCGATCTTCACATTTATTAATAAGCTCGACCGTCAAGGCCGTGAGCCATTGGAGTTGTTGGAAGAGCTTGAAGAAGTACTTGGAATTCAATCTTATCCGATGAATTGGCCGATAGGAATGGGGAAAGAATTCTTAGGTATCTATGATCGCTTCCATAATCGAATAGAGCAATTCCGCGTGGAGGATGAAGATCGTTTTATTCCTTTAAACGAAGAAGGTGAAATCGAGGGAGAACATCCCTTGAAGGAAAGCAATTTATATGATCAGACCCTTGAAGATGTGTTGCTTCTGAACGAAGCGGGAAACCAGTTTTCACGTGAGCGAATAGCGAATGGAGAGCTTTCTCCCGTTTTCTTCGGAAGTGCATTAACGAATTTCGGTGTTCAGACGTTTCTGGAAACGTATTTACAATTCGCACCATCTCCTCATCCAAGGAATTCCGACGCTGGAGAAATCGAGCCAACAGCAGAGGAGTTTTCTGGTTTCGTGTTCAAAATTCAAGCTAATATGAATCCCGCTCACCGTGACCGGATTGCATTTGTCCGCATCTGTTCAGGACAATTCGAGAGAGGTATGACGGTTAATCTTTCCCGCACAGGTAAATCGATTAAGCTTGCTCAATCTACACAATTTCTTGCAGACGATCGAAGCACTGTAAACGAAGCAGTGAGTGGGGATATCATCGGGGTTTATGACACGGGTACGTATCAAATCGGTGATACGCTTGTTCAAGGAAAGCAAAGCTTCCAATATGAAAAGCTCCCTCAATTTACACCGGAACTTTTTGTTCGTGTTACAGCTAAGAACGTAATGAAACAGAAGCATTTTCAAAAAGGGATTCTTCAACTTGTTCAAGAAGGGGCCATCCAATACTATAAGACCCGCACCGAAGATATCATCCTAGGTGCAGTCGGGCAGCTTCAGTTTGAAGTATTCGAGCACAGAATGAAAAATGAGTACAACGTTGATGTGAAAATGGAACCGATTGGATCAAAAATAGCTAGATGGATTGAAAATGAAGAAGATGTTAAGGAAACAATGTCAAGCTCTCGAAGCATGCTGGTGAAAGACCGTCATGATAACCTGGTCTTTTTGTTTGAAAATGATTTTGCCATGAGATGGTTCAATGATAAAAATCCGGACATTCGACTATATAGTTTGATGTAATAGTCGTGAACACCCCTCAAGAATTAGACTTGGCGGGGTGTTTTTTTGTAATCGGATTGAAAGTGGCAACTGGTGCCGATTGAGTTTCCCCCATTATCAAGTGAATTTATCCCAAAATAAAAGTATATTAGTAGCATTATCCAGGAGGAAAATCTTAGTTATATGCATATAAGGTATATTTTCATAATAAAGGGAGGAGAGTTAAAAATGAACATCGCATGTGGAATGGAGAGGAAAGAAGAATTGCTATTCTGTAAAAAAATCGGTGTTGATTGTGCACAAGGTTACTTCATCTGAAAATCGGCTCATGAGGCAAAAGAACCATTTGCGAAATCCCTATTTGTATAGCTGAAATGACCTCTCTTCTTGCAAAAGAGGCCATTTTTTTTTATGAATATCATTGACATATTTCGATACGATGATAAAATACTACTATAAATACTTTAGTGCTTAAAAGCGTTTAAGAGAGAAAGAGGCTGATCCCCCTTGCGATCTCTTAGCGAATGAATTAAATATCTTTGTCTTGAGCAACGCAGTAGGAAATAGGAAGACAGCAATCAGAGACTAAGCGGCAGGTGAAAGCTTAGGTCCTTTATTTCTGAATTACATTGCTTATAAATCCTCTAATTAAATGAGGATTTATCCAGGGACAAACCTTTATGAAGTGGGAATAAATCAATTGTCAACTATTCATGAGTAGTAGTGAGTAATGAATAGTGGTAATGTATGACAATAGGTTCATTCCAATTAGGGTGGTAACGCGGAGAACTCTTCGTCCCTATTCGGGATGGAGAGTTCTTTTTGTTGTTCTTTCTATTCCAATTCATCAATTTCAACTTAGAGAAGGAAGTGTTACTATGTTAAACATCCAAAGCGTAAACAAACCAAATGTTATAGAAGCATCAGTGATATTGCTCGCTGTACTGGGGATTATCAGTGGCAGTATTATTGGGCTCGAATCAGTCCCTCATATTCCCATTATCCTATCGCTCTTCTTTTTGATGGTGTATGGGCTAAGTCGTAAAGTGAAATTCAAAGAGATTGAACAAGGGATGATTGTTGGGGCACAAGGTGGCTTAGGAGCTATTTTACTCTTTTTCTTCATTGGTCTTCTTGTGAGCAGTTGGCTACTCAGTGGAACCATTCCCACTTTGATGTTTTATGGATTTGAATTTGTATCACCCAATTATTTTTATGCGATTGCCTTTTTGCTTACTTCCTTGAGCGGAATCGTGATTGGAAGTTCATTGACGACGGCGGCAACCATAGGGGTAGCGCTTATCGGAATCGGTGAGGCGATGGGACTGTCTATGAGTATCACAGCAGGAGCGATTGTTTCAGGAGCTTTTTTTGGAGATAAGATGTCGCCATTATCAGACACAACGAACCTTGCTTCTTCTATTGTGAAGGTAGATTTATTTACTCATATTCGTAATATGGCCTGGACAACTGTCCCTGCATTCATTATTACACTCATCGTTTTTGGGTTTTTATCACCGGAAACAAGTGATGTGAATTTAACCCAGCTGAAATCGTTACAGGATGGCTTGGATCAAACAGGTCTGATTCATTGGTACAGTCTCCTTCCTGTATTATTCCTAATTGCTCTCATTGTATTTAAGACCCCTGCACTACTAACACTTGCGATCAATATAGTTGTCTCAATGGGCCTTTCGTTCTTACATGGATCTTTGAAGCTGAATGAACTGTTCCAGGTTTTATTTTCAGGGTACGAGTCAAAAACGGGTGTGGAATCCATTGACTCCCTTTTAACAAGAGGAGGGGTAAACAGCATGATGTTTACGATTTCCCTTGTCATCCTTTCTCTAAGCCTTGGTGGATTATTATTTAAGCTTGGTATTATACCTGTCTTACTTAATAAAATTTCAACGATCCTTCAATCAGGAAGAAGGACGATTCTTTCAACGGCTCTATCGGCCATCGGTATAAACCTGGTTGTAGGGGAACAGTATCTGTCCATCCTATTAACGGGGGAAGCATTTCAATCCCAATATAAGAAGCTTGGGTTACATCCCAAGAACTTATCACGTACGTTAGAAGATGCTGGAACGGTCATTAACCCGTTAGTGCCATGGAGTGTATGTGGTATATTCTTAACTGATGTATTAGGTGTCTCCACGGTAGAGTATTTACCGTTTGCAATCTTTTGTCTCATTTCTCCCGTCATAACGATTCTTTATGGATTTACCGGCTGGACCATAGAAAAAGAACATACCGAAACGAATCCAATTGCCTCAAACTAACATTTTATAAAGAAGAAATAAAAAGGACTGTACTGGTCATTCATCGAATTTTTTCTAAAGATGAATTATCCAGAGTGCAGTCCTTTTCGTGTAATTTCAACATAATTTGGGAAATGATGATTGTAACAATATCCCCCAATTATAATCACTGAAAAATGAAAAAGGGGAAGAACCATCATCATGATTGGTTTCTTTAGTAGCAACACACCTTCTTGGATCATGAATACTTCTATGGTTAACAGGAAAAGGATGGTCAACAGTGCATATTGCTTATCCTTATATCTAAAGAAGATCACCAGTGTATAAAGATAGGTGGTAAACCAAATGTACACCGCATTTCCCGCAATCAAGTCCCGTGTAGGATTAGAGAAATGATGCAATGGGATGATATATAGTTCCAAAAGGGATGAAAGAATCCAGGCACATGATAGAGAGACGGTCGACAGAGCAAAAAACAAGGTAATGAATAGTACATAGTGATTAGGATCATTTTCAAACAGCTTCCACCACGCTTTAGACAGTATGACAGCAATGATTAAGAAAAATGATGTGTAATACGATTGCCACCAATGGTGTTCGTACAAACTTGAATAGGTGAACCATGTTTCAATGAGAAAGAATAAACCAACGATCAAGGCAATCCTGGTTGCTCTTAAATGATATACAACAATATACGTGATCGCGATTGGCACTGAAAAGGCCTGGGAACTAATCGATCCTAACACGCTGTCATTGTAATTATTCGATAATATATGGGGATGATACGTATAGCTGTTAAATAAAACAAAGATGATATATTCAAATACATAAGCTAAACCGGAAATGAAAAGCCAAAATAATAAAATCCGAGCAGACATATGACGGTTCTTAACGACAATTATTACCAACAGGATAATGCTGATAAGACTAAGGGATACAAATGGAACCCAATTCGCCATACTAATGCTCCTAACGTTTCATTATAAAAATAGTGTTTACAGATTAGGTGTATTTATTTATCGAGGTGAATAATTTGTGAAACTTTTCTCTTGTATAAGCTTTAATATTGAAGGATTTTCCTGAAGAGACTATAGTTAACATTAACTGCTTCCGAAACGTAGTGAACAATATAGATATAGAAAGGGGAGCACCCGTTTGAAAATTAGTGATTTTTCCATACGCCGTCCCGTATTCACCATAGTCACAATGCTACTCATTCTTATTCTTGGAGGAGTGTCCCTCCTCCGAATCCCATTGAAGCTCATTCCTGATCTCAATCCTCCAGTCGGGGTCGTCGTGACCAATTATCCGGGCGCCAGTCCTGAAGAAGTGGTGGAAAAGTTGACTAAGCCACTGGAAGAAAGCTTGTCAACTTTACCAGGAATGAAAAACATCCAATCTACTTCCAGGGAAGGCTCAAACTTCATTCTCCTTGAATTTTCATGGACAACTTCCATTGATGAGATAGAAAATGATGTCCTTCAAAGAATGGATCAAACTCCACTTCCGGATGGGGCGGATAATCCCAGGTTTCTTAAGTTCGATCCAGCCCAATTTCCAATCATTCAATTCTCGTTACGTGAAGAGGGTAAGGAAAGTAATTTAAAAACGCTATCCGAGAATTTGAAATTGGAATTAACCCGGGTTGAAGGAGTGGCCAATGTAAACGTTTCTGGTTCACTCAAGGATGAAGTGGTCATTGAATTAAATCAACAAGCACTTAAAGATAATCGTCTAAGTCAATCTGACGTTATTAACACGATTAGAGCAAGTAATGTAACATCACCTGGGGATACTATAGAAACTGATGGACAAACCTTAACCACCCGTGTTATGAGTGAATTACAGTCCGTTGATGAACTGAAAAAATTGGTGCTTCAAGTGAATCCTCAAAATGGTAAGAAGATTACCCTTGGGGAAGTGGCGGCTGTTGAGAAGAAACAGCAGGACACAAATACGATCACTCGTGCCAATCAAGAATCTGCCATCCTTTTTAGTGTGTTACAACAATCCGACGCAAACACAGCTTCTGTTTCAAAAGCATTTCAAGATGAACTGGATCGTCTACTTCAACAAGACCAATACAAATCAATCAAGGCAGACATTCTCTTTGATCAGGGGGATTACATTACCCAAGCGATAGGAAATATTGCAAATTCCCTAATCATTGGCGGGGCATTTGCCATGCTTGTTCTATTTCTATTCTTGAAGAATGTAAAGAGTCCGTTAATCATTGGTGTGGCAATTCCATACTCTGTCATAGTTACATTTGTCTTAATGTTCTTTGCTGATTTTGCTTTAAATATCATGACTCTCGGAGCACTTGCCCTTGGAATTGGGATGCTTGTGGATAATGCCATTGTTGTAATTGAAAATATTTATCGGCACCTTTCTCTTGGGAAAACACCCAGAGAGGCTGCGAGTATCGGAGCTAAAGAAGTGGGTGGAGCCATTACGGCATCTACTTTAACAACAGTTGCCGTGTTTTTACCAGTTGTCTTTATTTCAGGTTTGCTTGGTGAATTATTTACCGAATTTGCCCTGACCATTTCTTTTAGCTTATTAGCATCGCTCGTAGTAGCCTTAACGGTCATCCCGATGCTAGCAAGCAGATTATTGAAGAAGCCTAAAGGAAATCTCGAAGCGAAGCGAAGGCGCTCCAAGAGCAGAAAAACATTTGCCAGATCTGTCAAGTGGGCCCTTCGTCATCGATTCACCGTCCTGTTTATTACGGCTCTCACTCTGGTCGCAGGTGGTTTTGGGTTAACGACGGTAGGAACACAGTTTTTACCACCTACGGATGAAGGTTTTTTTAATTTGAGAGTTGAATTAGATAATGGAGCATCCGTGGAAGAGACGAATAAAGTTGTAAACGCAATTGAAGATAGGCTGGAAAAGGAAAAAGATGTTGATGTTTTTGTAAGCCTGGTCGGTACAACCCAGGAAGAGTCCTTTAGAGGAAGTTCAAAAGGGAATATTGCCGAAGTGTATGTGAAAATGAAGCCTCTAGAAGATCGCGGGAGATCCATCTTCACTTTTGTAGATGAAATAAAACCTGAGATAGAAAAAGCTGCGAAAAACGTAAATGATTCATCGGAAATTTCATTTAACCTTCAGTCAACATCAGGTTCTAGTCCTCAAACCCTGACGTTCAACTTAAGGGATACAGATCCAAATCGATTGGATCAATCTGTTGATGCATTATTTAATTCTTTGAAGGGTATGAAAAACGTATCAGAAGTGATGACCGATCAAATGGAAACGGTCAAAGAAGTCCAAATGAAAGTGAACCGTGACAAAGCTCTCGAACAAGGGCTGGCACCAGCTCAGATAGGCACCCTTGTACAGGATGTAACACGAGGTGTATTGGCGACACAAATGGTTACAGAAACGTCTGATGTCATAAATGTACTCGTCCAATATGACCGTAATATTACTGAGAATCTGGACTCTCTGAAGAAACTACTGATCCCTAACGGACAAGGAAAGTATATTCAATTAAATTCTGTAGTGGATTTTTCGATAGAAGATGGTCCTGTCAGTATACAAAGAATCGATCAACAGCACGCAGTTCAATTCACTTTGAAGTATTCATCGTCCACCAATCTCGGGACAATTTCGAAAGCTGTGGATGAGAAGATAGAATCTTTGGAACTTCCGAATGAGACTTTGGTTTCATTCAGTGGTGACAGGGAGTTACTAGAAGACTCCATTGACGATATGGCACTTGCACTTGGACTCGCAATTGTTCTTGTCTATATGGTCATGGCTGCACAGTTTGAATCATTTAAGTATCCATTTGTCATTATGTTTACTGTGCCGCTCATGGTCATCGGGGTCGCAATAGCTCTGGCGGTAACTCAAACACCTATAAGCATTTCAGCGATTATTGGTGTCATTGTCCTGTCAGGCATTGTTGTAAACAATGCGATTGTGATTGTCGATTACATCAACCAGCGAAAAGAATCAGGAACCAATAGCTTTGATAGTATTGTTGAAGCGGTTCAAGATCGGGCACGGCCGATATTAATGACCGCATTGACGACTATACTTGGCTTGTTACCTCTTGCTCTCGGACTCGGGGAAGGTACTGAGATCAATCAGCCGATGGGTGTAGCCGTAATTGGTGGGTTAATAAGCAGTACACTGTTAACGATTTATGTCATTCCGATAGTATATAGCTTCTTTGATAAAGAAACGAGAAGAATGAAGAGAAATCGTGAAGCATACGGTAATAAAGAATAGTCAAAATCAAACGAGCTAACCTTACAGCTAAGTAGTCACCTCTTTAAATAAAGCAGGTACCTTAGACTGCAGGTTAGCTTTTTTATTTCCCATTTTGAAAGACTTGGAGGGGGGAAGCGATATGAAGAAAGGGATATATTTAATCACAGGGTTTCCAGGGTTTTTGAGTCGTAATATTGTGGAAGAATTAATTAGTCAAGAGAAGGCATCAACAATCTACTTGCTCCATTTAGACACTATCACTATAGAAGCAGAGGAATTAGCCGGGAAGCTTGCAGGAAACAAAGGAACCGACCTCATTTTAGTGAAGGGGGACATTACACAACATGACCTTGGAATGTCTGAAGAAAAAATAGGTGAAATACGAGAAACTGTGGAGTATGTCTGGCACTTGGCTGCCATCTATGATCTTGCCGTGCCTGAAAATCTTGCATTTAAAGTAAACGTCGAGGGAACACGACACGTTAATTCTTTCTGTAAAACTCTTCACCGATTAAAGAGATATGTTTATTTCTCTACTGCGTTTGTGGCCGGTACACGTAAAGGAGAAGTTTATGAGAACGAGCTTGAGTATCCAGACAGCTTTAATAATTTTTACGAACAGACAAAGTATGAAGCAGAGGTATACGTTGCGGAACTGAAGGAAATCCTGCCGATTACGATCATTCGTCCAGGTATCGTTAAAGGAAGTTCAAAGACGGGTGAGACAGTTAAGTTTGATGGCCCGTATTTTATTATGAATATGTTTAAACGATTATCGTTTTTACCTTGGATACCCTTTCTCGGAGAAGGAAATGCCCTTATCAATATCGTTCCCGTAGAATATGTCGTCCGAGCTTCTATATACCTCGGCCACGAAGGGATCGGAACAGGAAAAACCTATCATCTTACCGATCCACAACCAGTGACGGTAAAGGAAGTGTATGAACAGATTCTATGGCATATGTACAAGAAACAGCCGCGGGGAAGAGTTCCCTTATCTCTTTCCAATTGGGCACTGGGCTTTCGGTTTGTACGCAGATATTTGAAGGTTGAACGTGAAGCGCTTGATTATTTTACACTTGAAGGAAGGTTCGATTGTCAATATGCTCAAGAAGACTTAAGAGGATCTCACATTCAATGCCCAACCCTCTCAAGCCAAATTGAAAAAATGGTTGAATTTTATCTTGAACATTCTTCTCACGAAAATTTACATGTGAAGATTAATTAAGGATGTTTTCATGAAGATTGTTAGATAGTATCATAATCCTCGTAATAATTGGGAGGAAAATGGTAAAAATATTGGGAGAAGCATCAATAGGAGGATTCTCGAGATGTCATTTTCCCTTACGCAAGAGCCGACCCGGTACATACATCCTATAGTTTATTCACTTCATCTCCAATTGCTGGGATGCCCATGAAGACTTCTATTACAAAATTAGAAGGAATTCTATGGAGCATTGCACTCCCTGGTTTTCCGCAATTACTGGTTGGACTTTGGTTTAAGGGAACGTTATTTGTGCTTCTTGAGATTATCATCAATGTTCAAAGTAACTTCAATCAAGGGATTATGTATAGTTTTTTAGGGGAAACCCATAAATCAGCTTCTGTAATTGATTATCAATGGTTGATGTTTTATCCATGTCTTTATATGTTTGCCATGTGGGATGCTTATAAACTTGCTCAACCCAAGGAAGAGCCTTATATATTTTTACCTTTTGTCATGTCTGCTTATATGGTGACAGTTGGCTTGATGTACTCTCCGAAGGTATATTTATTTGGTGAATTTATAGGACCTATCTTTTTGCCGATGTTGTTTGTAATTCCCGGAGTGGTACTTGGGCTGATCATTCGGTCAATTCTCATCCGGATCCATTAAGTTTTATCTCTTTACGAAACGTCATTCATGAGGTAAGATATGGCTATACAACTTAAACGTTTTCTACCTGTCAAAGGGGAGTAGCTATAGGTGACATACCTAAACAAAGTCGTCAGTTCATGGATTATTCCATCGGCTTTGTTGGCATAATGATTATGCTCAGCAAGACCTTTGCCTTATTTAGGCAAGGGTCTTTTTATTTTATAAAAATCCTTGCCTATTGGAAAACTAACTGTGTAAATAGGAGGGACTTACATTAATGGATGCTTCAATGTTATTGGAATATGGTTGGGTACTGCTCATCCTTGTCGGTCTTGAAGGAATTCTGGCTGCTGATAATGCAGTTGTTATGGCGGTCATGGTTAAACATCTGCCGGTAGAACAAAGAAAGAAAGCACTCTTTTATGGTCTGTTAGGAGCATTTGTTTTTAGATTTGCTGCACTATTTCTCATTTCGTTCTTAGTGAATGTTTGGCAGGTTCAAGCCATCGGGGCAATCTATTTATTCTATGTGTCGATTCATCATTTCGTTAAAAAGAGGAAAGACATGGGAATTGTTGAGTCAGAGTCAAACAAGGGCTCAGGTTTCTGGACGACGGTATTAAAGGTGGAACTTGCAGACATCGCCTTTGCAGTTGACTCCATGTTAGCTGCCGTAGCTTTAGCGGTTACTTTGCAGCCAACCGGATGGTTTGATGTCGGTGGAATTGACGGCGGCCAGTTTATCGTCATGTTCCTTGGTGGAATAATCGGCTTGGTGATCATGCGATTTGCAGCAACATGGTTTGTGAAACTATTGGAGAAATATCCTACATTGGAATCAGCGGCATTTTTAATTGTTGGTTGGGTTGGGGTGAAGCTGGCTGTCTTTACGCTGGCTCATCCTGATGTGGCGATCCTGGATCACCATTTCCCTGAATCAAAGCCATGGAAGCTCGTCTTCTGGACCGTATTAATCCTTTTATCAGTCGGAGGATATTTATTATCACGAAAGAAAGCAAAACAGGAAGAAGCCAAAGCAGAAACAAAAGCAGAAGCCAAAGCAGAATAAAAAAAATCGAAAGCTAACGTGAGAAAAATTCACGTTAGCTTTTTTACTATGAGAAATCGTATGTCTACCTCCCCCTTACCATTCATTCCCTCCATGAGAACTTTTTTAATTTAAATTTGTATAAACCCCCTCAAAAAAAATCCGCATAACGTAACTCCTTTAATAAGGCAATCGATCGACCAATAAAAATTTAACTTCCGAGGTGTACATATGACAAAACATTCCAAATTAATGAAATCATCTTTAGCTGTATTAGTAGCAGGATCTATTAGCTTTTCAGGTTCATTGGCTTATGCGAATAACGATGAAAAAACGTTCGACACGGTTACAATTGAGCAAAAGGACAGTACAGGAGTTACAGTGAATGATGAAGCTATGATTGATTCTGCTAAAACAGAAATTGAAAAATTAGAAAAGAAAGAAACCCCATCATTACTTCCTGGTGATTTCTTTTATTTTGCTAAGCTTGCTCTAGAGAAAGTGAAGCTTGCCTTTACGATGGATGATGCGAAAGAAGCCAAATTAGTAGCAGAGTATGCAGCAGAAAGACTTGCTGAAGTAGAAGCTTTATTTGAAGAAGGTAAAGAAGAGGAAGCCATCGAAGCAATCAATCATGCCATCGAAATGATTCAACGCTCTGGAGAAGAATTACCACACGGTGAGAATGAAGAAGCTTCTAACGATGATTCAATGAAAGAGTCAGCGGGCGAAACAGAAGATGAATCGAATACTGAAGAGGAAAACAGTGAAACTGAACAAACCAAAGATGGTAATGAAGAAGGAACTGTAGAAGAAGCAGATTCCGAAGAAAAATCCGATGAAATGACTGAAATGGAAGAATTAATGTCACAAAATATCATTTCTCTTAAAGCTAATCTGGAGAAAGTGAAGAACCCTAAAGCGAAAGCCGCCCTACAAAAGAACATTGAAAAAAGTTATATGAAATTAGCCGAAAAGCTCGCGAAGCTAGAAGGAAAATCGTCGAAAAAAGCAAATGCTCAAGAAGAAACAGAATCCGATGAATCCATGAAGGATGACTCTGTAACTCCGGTTGAAGAATCAGTAGCAAACGATTCAACGACTGATGAAAACACAGATGAAAATAAAACTGTGGCAAGTCCAACAGTGAAAAAAGAAACAGAAAAAACTACACCAGTAAAAGTTCAGCACGTTGAAAAAGAAGTGAAAAAAGAATTAAAGCAACAACAAAAGCAAGTGAAAAAAGAAGGTAAAGAAGTACTTAAACAAATGAAAAACGAGGAAAAACAAGCTCGACATGATGTTAAAGAAGAAAAGAAACAACATCATCCAGCTGCAAAACAAAAGGAACACCAGGGACAGAACAGGGAAAGCGGAAAAGAAAACGGCAAGGGCCACAATAAAGATTAAGTATAGAGCAATAGCTCCAGGATAAGTTGGAATTCTAATGACAGTCAGTCACGAAGGGGATACTGGACCTAAAGTAATTTTCCATTTGCTTGGTTGAGTGCATCTGGAAAGATTACTTAAGCAGTACCCCTTCCTCTCTATTATCCTTTTAAAATCAACATCATATGAGTATAATAGTGTGCAGGATGGAGTGAGACTGATGCTAAATGTATTACTATTTTTACTAGCCAGACAAAAGAAAAAACAAACGCTTGAAGACATGGCGATACTAATACAAAATGGTGATGAACAAGTACTGAACATAGTCTTGGAAGACTATAAGCCATTTATAAAAAAAACGGTGTCTTCAGTCTGCAAACGATATATCTATGAAAGTGATGATGAATTTAGCATCGGTCTTATCGCGTTTCATGACGCTATCTTAAAATATAATCATCAGCGAGGGTCATCCATCATCAGTTTTTCTGAAGTAATCATCAAACGGAAAGTAATTGATTATATCAGAAAAAACGGGAAGTTTCAGGATGTGAGCATCGACATGAGTCTGGTTGAGGATGATGATGAGACCGCAAATTTAACAATCGAGCAAATCGTCTCTGTTGAAGAATATGGAAAACAGCAAGAAGGTGAGAAGAGGCGGGAAGAGATCATCTCTTTCCAAGAACATCTTTCTCACTTCAAATTATCCTTCCATGAGCTGGTAGAACAATCACCTAAGCATGAAGATGCCAGACTGAATGCCATTGACATTGCTAAAACGGTAGTGAATTCCAAAGAATTATTGGACTACCTCCTTGAAAAGAAACGATTACCCATAAAAAAATTAGAGAAACAGGTAAACGTTAGTAGAAAAACAATTGAGAGAAATAGAAAATATATTATTGCCATTACTCTTATTCTTATTGGAAATTATGTGTATTTACGGGATTACTTAAAAGGGCGGTTAGAGATATGAAAAAAGGGATCATTATGGAAATCAAACGTGATATCCTCGTTATGATGACGTCAGAAGGGGAATTTCTGACGGGAAGTAGGCAGCCCAATCAACACTATACAATAGGCGAAGAAATTCCTTTCTTTCCTTTGCATCATGAACCTGCTATGGGCAAACGATCCTTTAATTGGAATTGGAAGGTATCGACTGCATTATTAACAGCCATAATCATCGTCCTCACCCTGTTTTCAAGTGGTTTCTTACAGAGTAACCAGGCATATGCCTATGTGTCTGTCGATATAAACCCAAGTATGGAATTGACATTGAATGAAAAACAACAGGTGATAAAGATTACTCCTTACAATCAAGATGCCAAAGTGCTTCTAGAAGAGTTAGATGGCTGGGGAAACATGCATGTAAGTGAAGTGACAGAGGAAATCTTCCTCCTATGTGAAGAAATGGGATATATAAAAGAGAATCAAAATGTTCTCATCACTTCTTCATTTATTGAGGATTCAAATGATCAGCTTGAAGAAGATTTGGCTGCTGAAATAAATAAGTTTGTTCAAGAATACAGCACAGACCACAACATGAACATCACCGTGAAAGAAACATCGCAGGAAATGAGAGAAGAAGCTTCTGATAAAGGAATGACTGCAGGCTCCTTATTACGGGAAACTGAAAAAACTGAAACACCTAAACCCGTCGAGGATACAAAAAGAGAGATAAAAGACGAAGACGTCCTCAAAGAGGGAATAAAGAAAGAGAAGAGTTCTAAGGTTGAGAATCAAAAGGTTGATTTACGTTCTGTGGAGAAGAAGCAGAAACCAGAGGGTATTGAGAAATTTCAAAAAAATGATAAAACCCATTCAAATCAAAAAAAGAACCCAGAAAAGCCTTTACAGACTGAACGAAAAAACAATTCTTCTGATTATCAGCATTGGAAATCCAATGATCATTCTAATCGTGATAAAAACAAATATAGAGGAAATGCAAAATCGCATAGTCCTAAAAATAATAAAGAAGAAAATGAACGAGGTCAAGTCAGAAAAGAAGAAAAGAAACGAAATCATAACGATTGGAAAGAAGATAAGAGACGAGATCATCAAGACAGGAAAAAAGACGAGAAAAGGTATCACCAAGAACGAAAAGATAATAAAAAATATAAAGAAGATTAAAAAACGCGGCCCATTTGCAAAAATGGGTCGTTCTCATTTATAAGGGGTAGCTGGTGAATCCAGCTACCCCAAGCCAATATTATTTAGTTTGTTGTCCGGAAAGTTGAGATTGAGCTTGTTTAACCAGTCGTTTTGTAATTTCTCCTCCAACGGATCCGTTAGAGCGAGCTACAGTATCTGATCCGAGTGTCACACCAAATTCTTGAGCGATTTCATATTTCACTTGATCAAGGTATTGTTCAACACCAGGTACGAGTAATTTATTACTGCTTCTAGCCATGGTTGTTTCCTCCTTAGTAGTAGACTTGAAACAATGATGTTTCTGTAGTAGTATTATTTGTCTTATTTCTTCGAACATGAATGGTAATATTTCGCCGGAATTGTATAGTTTGTATGGGAGGAGATGAATCACTGATACATGGTGGTTTAAGCTTCATTCCTTAAAGAAAGAATAAACATATAGGAAATTATCCATTTTTCCTTTCATTCTTCGTACATATTCATTAAGATAGAAAAGGAAATAACCTTGAAAGGGAAATACACAAATGTGGTATAAACTTAGATTAAACTTGAATAAATTGACTCCAGCTCAAGTAATAGTGACCTTCTATCTTATCGCTGTAACAGTGGCAACGATTCTATTGAGCTTACCATTTGCTCATAAACCCGGGGCAGAGTGGAGTTTTATTGATGCTATTTTCACTTCCGTCAGTGCCGTGAGTGTAACCGGCTTAACGGTTGTAAGTACTGCGGATACGTTTAACACAGTAGGGATTTTCTTATTGATATTTGTTTTACAGTTCGGTGGAATTGGAATCATGACTCTTGGAACTTTTTTCTGGCTCTTGGTAGGTAAGAAAATTGGTTTGAAAGAACGACGATTGATTATGTTGGATCAAAATCAATCCAATTTGTCCGGCTTGGTCCTTTTGTTAAAACAAATACTCCTCCTCATCATTATTATTGAACTAGTAGGTGCATTCATTTTAGGGGTTTATTTTTTGAGTTATTATCCAAGTTGGCAGGAAGCTTTCATACATGGACTCTTCGCCTCTGTAAGTGCAACAACTAACGCTGGCTTTGATATCACTGGTCAGTCACTTATCCCATTTAAAAATGACTATTTTGTTCAATTTATTACCATTATTTTAATTACGTTGGGTGCAATCGGATTTCCCGTATTGATTGAAACAAAAGACTATCTATTGAATAAACAGCGAAGTAAACATCATTTTTCCTTGTTTACCAAAATTACAACCATTACTTTTGGGCTGTTGTTGGTATTTGGTACTTTGATTATTTGGTTATTCGAATATGATCAATTTTTTGCAGGAATGACATGGCATGAATCATTCTTTTATTCATTGTTTCAGTCTGCATCCACTAGGAGTGGTGGACTAGCAACCATGAATGTCGCAGAGTTCTCCACTCCGACTCTGATGGTGATGAGTGCGCTTATGTTCATCGGAGCATCCCCAAGTTCAGTTGGCGGTGGAATCAGGACGACCACTTTTGCATTAAACATCCTGTTCTTATTTCACTTTGCCAGAGGCAATCAAACGATTAAGGTTTTTAGAAGAGAGGTACATGAACAGGACATCATTAAATCTCTTGTTGTTACGATGGTGGCTGTTCTTATGTGTTTTGTGTCGGTCGTTATCTTAACGATTACAGAAGATCACAGTCTGATAGAAATAATCTTTGAAGTGGCATCGGCCTTTGGAACAACGGGTTTATCATTAGGGATTACTTCGGATTTATCTTCTGTAGGGAAGTGCATCATTATCGCGCTAATGTTCATCGGTCGTGTAGGAATACTCGCTTTCCTGTTTATGATAGGTGGAAAAGAGAAAACAACCAAATATCATTATCCAAAGGAAAGGGTCATTATTGGATAGAAAAACGATGCATGCCGCATCGTTTTTTTATTTGAGCACAGAATAGGGTACATCAAAGTAAATCCAAAGGAAGAGAATGATGGGGATGGATATAATCCATCCTACAATCGGGCTTTTATGATGAACTATGAGAACGGTGAACATCATGATATTAAATAGGATATCCCATCCCAAATGCCAGCCGTTGTGATAGGTCATCATCCCAAGTATATAGGATAATCCTTCCGTCACACCATAAATACCGGTCCACAATAGTATCCATGCAAGTTTTCCCCGGAATGTTGAGGGGAGCCTGCCGATAAAGATGGAAATAGTTGAGGTGTATTGAACAACCATTTTAGATAGTGAAATGATCGTATGATTCAGGTTGATGTGATTTCCGAATGGTGTAATTGTTTGGAATTTCCACATTGAATAGTCATATAAAAGGAATTGGGATAGTAAATCACCAATAATAAAAAACAGTAGAGTTGGATAATAGCTATAGAAATCTTTCCAATTTCCGAATTTCCACCCGAGAAGAATGTAACAAAGTAAGAAGGCAAGTATCATTTCATATCCTCATTTAGCATTTTTGCTTAGTTTTTGGTTTAATGCTTCATTTATTCAGATTTTTTCTACTAGTAATGGAATACCTTTCTCAGCCCAAATCATATTTCTTTTGGAATGGAAAGAGTATCGGGTGGGGAAAGTAAGGTTACAAAGGAGATGAGTTAATGATGAAACGTAAAGCTCAGTATAATGCTGCTGAAAAGAACAATCAAACACCTTTAAAGAATAAGCAAGAAGCAGAATTCTCCGCTGAATTCTCACAAGGAGAAGATCCTGCGAAGGGAAAGAATAGAAACTCTTCTCAAGGTATGAAGGGTAGAAGCTGATGAAGGATAAAAAACAATCTTCCCGTGAAGAGTTTGGTCAGGAATTTGGAGATGTTAATGCCGCTAAGATTCTGGAAGTGACACAAAAACAGCCAAAAGCAAAAGAAGACAAGAAAAAATGTTAAGCGAACTGCTTAACATTTTTTCTTGTTTATAGTGAAACAGATTGTTGGCCAAACTCAAATACGGTAGATTGACCTGAGGCTGGTTCAAAATAAGCTAATACATACTGATCTTGTCCATCCTTCGACTGAATCGTTTCAAGGAGTGTATGCTTATACAATTCTTTTTCATTTAAGTTTAGCCGAGTGAAAGCGTCACCTACGATGGATGGTTGTGCCAGCAAGGTTTGATAAATAGCAGACCTTTCTTCTTTCGTCAGTTCATGTGTCCACCAAGGCTTTCTTGGTTTGTACTTCTGATTCTCTAAATAATCCAGTTTCATTAGACCTTCAATAATCGAAACGTTATAGCTTGTTTTTGTATATAAAAACTCATGCAGTCTTTTAAACAAATCCTCCAGTTGATGTCCGATTCTTGACCAACCACGGTTTTCCCAGTACGAGCCGAATAGTTGGAAGAAATCAAATGGGGTTTCAAAGCATTCGGTCACCAGATATTCGATCGTCCGATCCATACGATGATCGTTCCAATACTTTTCTAATACATCTTCAACCTGTTTGATCCTAACGATATCATCAAAGGATAATACATTGTTGCCAAGGATCTCATAGGGTGAATGGTCCATGTAAGTATATTGATGGTCGTTGGCACGAATCCTTAAGCCCGTACCACGAAGCATCTTCAGGAATCCTAATTGAAGTTCCTCTGGACGCAGTTCAAATACATCATTGAAGGTTTTCCGGAATGAATTGTAATCCTCTTCAGGCAGGCCGGCAATCAAATCCAGATGCTGATCGATCTTTCCTCCATCCTTGACCATCGTAACGGTTCTTGTAAGTTTAGAGTAATTTTGTTTTCTCATCACAAGATCATTCGTTTCGTCATTTGTTGATTGAATTCCAATTTCAAAACGAAATAACCCTGCTGGGGCATTTTCGTTAAGGAATTCAATGACTTCCGGTCTCATGATGTCTGCTGTGATTTCAAATTGAAAGACGATTCCAGGCAAGTGTTCGTCGATTAGAAATTGAAACATTTCCATGGCATAGCTTCGGCTGATATTGAACGTACGATCCACAAATTTAATTGTTTTTGCGCCATTTTTCATTAAGAATCGAATGTCATCTTTTACCTTTTCTCTGTCAAAGTAACGTACACCTACTTCGATCGAAGAGAGGCAGAATTGACAACGGAAGGGACAACCTCTGCTTGTCTCGATATACGTAACCCTCTTACCTAATTGAGGCAGGTCTTCTTGAAAGCGAAACGGTGAGGGTACTTCTCTTAAATCAATTTTATTCTGCTGCGGCTTTATGACCGGTTTTCCATCTACTAAGTATGCCACCCCATGGACCTTTGAAAAGTCCCTATCGCCATCCAATTCATCCAATAACTGCTTAAAGGATTCTTCCCCTTCACCGATAACGATAAAGTCAACGTCTTGAAGCCGCTCCAACCAGTAGGGAACATCATATGTTACTTCTGGTCCTCCTAGGACGATGGTTACTTCAGGCAGGATTTTGCGAAGGATCTTGATCACTTTGATCGTCTCTTCGATATTCCAAATGTAACAGCTGAATCCTATAATATCAGGTTTTTTCGAGAACAAGTCACTAGCGACGTTAAGAGTGGGATCCTTAATGGTGTATTCAGCCAATTCTATCTCATGTTCAGGCTCTGCAAAGGCCTTGAGACAACGAATGGCAAGATTGGTGTGAATATATTTTGCATTTAACGTACTTAAAACGACTTTCTTCATAAATAAGCTCCTTTTATACTAAGCTCACTTGATGGACCATGTGAACCATTGTAAACCATATTTTCCAACATATACGAGTTGTTCGTACATCTAATCCAAACCGTACTGATTATCATTTTATCTAAGGAAGAGAGAAAGCTCAATGTTTGTCTAGAATGAATTTAAATTTATTGTAAGTATTAGAAGGAATTTAAGGAAAAGTTACGAATAGTATAATAAAATGAATAGTTTTTTGAAAATTGTGTAGAAGATGATCAATATATACCTTAAGAGAATAGATTCTGATGAAAAGGGACTGACCCGTGTCTGCTATTGGGTCAGCCCTTTCTAGTGAGGTTTATCTTGTATTCATTTCTCTTTTTGAAAGAAGTTTTTGGAGCTTGGTTGATTTAAACTCGACTATCGGTTGCGTTATGCTTGTGAAAAACTTTGTCGAGAAAATCATTGTCAGAACCAATGACACACCGAGTAAGATTAATAAACTCGTAGTGGGATCTATTGTATCCTTCAGCTGGCTTTCCCGGAATAAGCGTATAAGAAAGCCGTGCAGCAAGTATACATATAGCGTGTTTTTGCCCCATTTAGTGAAGAATTGTCTTTTCGTAGGGACAAAGGTAAAGAAGCTAAAGATCATCACAACGTTCAGCATGTAAACAAACGCCCTGACAGCTAAACTAACGGCGTTGTTCCCTTCGAAGTCTCCATAAGGCTTAGAGCCAAGTAACCATTTATCGGAGAATTCAGGGATGAAATACATTCCTAAAAATACGAGAATAAATAATGTTCCTGCCACTATACGTGCTTTACTCGTTTTAAAATATTCGAAGTGCTCCTTCTCCAAATAATAGCCCATCAAGAAAATCGGAAAGAAAACAAATGTTCTGGACAGGCTAAGATAGTTTGAAATCACATCAGCAAATCCTACAAGCAGCCCAATTGAGAAAGCTATTGTCAATCCGATGCCGGGCTTGAACTTAAACCACTTGATGAAAACATACAATAATGCGTTCCAACAGAATAAGCTGATGAGGAACCATAATGACCAGTGCGGATTAAGGGGATCGACTTCAAATGTTGATTTTTGATAAAGAAAATAGTAATACACCGTGTAGATCAATTGAAACACAATGTAAGGAAGAATTAATTTTTTCGCCAGTTTTTGAATATATCCCTTTTTATAAAATCCTTTTGCGAAAAACCCTGCCACAAGAATAAAGGCTGGCATGTGGAAGGTGTAAATCGTTTTGTACAGAGAAAGGATAAATGGATCGCTTTCTATATAGGACCGGATCAAATGTCCGAATACAACCAGGAAGATCAAAATGAATTTGGCATTGTCGAAGTAATAGTCACGCTGTTTCATATCTTCACCATCTCTTAGAATAGATTTATCCTAATTCATTCTTACCCTAGGATACAATGAGTAAAACATGAATTTCACTGTTAATTATCACCAATAGTATGGGAAGCTATGCGGACTCTATAATGACCTGAGCCAATAGTCGTCTTTTAAAATAGTAGGGGGATGAGGAAATGACTAATAGTAGTAATTTACAGAAAGAGTTGAATAAGGAAGAATGTCATCCCGTCGATAGGGAAATTTGCTTAGCATCACCCATGCCGATGTTCGTGATCAATAAAGAGTTGAAAATTGTCTTTGCCAATGGAGAAGCATGTGAAACACTGCAGACCACGAAAGATAGGATTGTAGGCACACTGTTCAGTAACTTTTTTTCTTCAGTTCCGGCCCCGATTGTGGCTCATTATAAGGAAGTAATGGAAACCGGAAAGAACCTTGAAGATGAAACCTTAATGAATATTAGTGATAAGAAAATCATCCATATTGAACTATTGCTTAAAAAATCGATCATTTCTCCTAATGCCTATTTGTATTTCAAAGATGTAACGGCACTAAAGGAAAAAGAGCGGAAAGATCATATGAATGTCCATTTGTTATCGAATATTTTTCAAAATGCATCAGAAGGAATCGTTCTCTTTGATATAGAAGGAAATATTAACGACGTGAATCAGGCGTTCAGTTCACAAGTCGGATTGGAAAAGGATGAAATCACAAACAGGAACATAAGCTCATTTATCCCTAAAAGTGCGCATTATAAGGTTAAAAAGATAAAAAAACTGATTTCTCAAAACAAAAAAGCCCGTGGGGAAATTCCAATAAAAAAATCACACAGCATTTCAATTGTGGAATTTACCACAAGTCCGTATGTGCATCACAAGCTTCATATGGCCATTCTTAGGGATGTAACCGAGAAGAGGCAGATGGAGATTCAATTAAAACGAAACGAAGAGTTGTTTAAAGGTTTATTTGAAGAAGCGATTGATGCGATCGTGTTATGGGATCAGGATGGCAGAGTACTTAAAGCGAACTCTTCTGCTCTGAAGATCTTTGAATGCTCCCTTTCAGAGCTTCTTTCAAAGAGGATCCGTGACTTTGTTTATCCTCTGGAAAGCCAAAAGTTTGATTTAGTCATGGAACAGTTAAACAGGAGCGGTGCAGTAAGGGATGAAGTACTGTTTCTGATGCCTAACAATCAGTTAAAGCATTTGGAATTCACTTCTAAACTTCATTCCGTTGATGGGTATAACATGACGATCTTCAGGAATGTCAGTGAGCGTTATCAAATGGAAAAGGAACTACGAGAAAGCGAGGAGAGGTTCAGGAAGATTTTCGAAGGTTCACTGGATGGCCTGATTCTTACCAATCACAATTATGTTGTCGTAGACGCAAATCCTGAAGTGAGTAAGATCATTGACATCGAGAAAGACCACCTAATCGGTAAAGATGTACGTGAAATTTTGAATATAGAACCCGGTGAAGAGCCCTATGATGAATACTTACAACAATTGAAAGAAGACGGGCAGGCGACATTTTTAAAAACATTGACTTCTCATAGGGATAAGGTTCAATACATTGAGCTTTCATCCAAGTACAATTTACTCTCTAATTTAAATCTAACGATCATTCGTGACATTACAGAACAAATTGAAATGCAGGAGCAGTTGAGAAAGTCTGATACATTGAGTGTGGTTGGGGAGCTTGCTGCAGGGATTGCCCACGAAATCAGAAATCCAATGACCGCCCTTAAAGGCTTTATTCAATTGTTGGAAAATAGTGTGGGTCAAGATCATGAGATGTACTTCAATGTGATTACTTCTGAGTTTCAGCGAATTGAATCCATCATTACTGAGTTCCTGGTATTGGCAAAGCCACAGGCGATTCAATATCAAGAAACGAATTTAATCAGGATCATGAAAGATACTGTTGAACTATTAAGTGCTCAGGCAGTCATGCATAATGTGCAGTATGAGGAGAGTTACCAAGCGGACCTCCCAACCATCATCGCAGAGCCCAATCAGTTAAAGCAGGTATTCATTAATGTCATCAAGAATGCTATTGAAGTCATGACGGACGGTGGATTCATTTCCATCCGGATCCAAGAGACGGATGATGAAATGATTCACATTCGCATAAAAGACCAGGGGGGCGGGATATCAAAGGATAAGATTAAAAAGCTTGGTGAACCTTTTTACACAACGAAGGAACGGGGAACTGGACTTGGCCTGATGGTAAGCTTTAAAATTATTAAAGAGCATAAAGGAAGCGTTCAGGTTGAGAGTATCGTCGGGGAAGGAACGATCTTCCACATTTATCTCCCTAAATCGTAAAGGAGTCCTGTATAATGTCATATGATTCTATTGTAATGGAGAGCCCGATTGGAAAGTTAGAACTTCAAGCGGATCAGAGCCATCTAATTTTGGTGCAATTTTTAGAAAGTGATTCACGAGAAGATTTTTACACTGAGAATCCAATATTAATAAGAGCACAAGAACAGATCACGGAATTCTTTAAGGGGGAGAGAAGAGAATTCGATCTTCCTCTAAAGATAGAGGGAACGGCTTTTCAGAAGGATGTATGGAACACTCTGCAACAGATTCCATTTGGTGAAACCCGGTCTTATCAGGATGTAGCCCTAGCGATTCAAAGACCTAAAGCTGTCAGGGCGGTAGGGCAAGCAAATAAAGCAAACCGTTTCCCCATCATCATCCCATGTCACCGTGTCATCGGAAAGAATAATACACTTACAGGCTATGCCGGTAAGCAGGTTGATAAGAAAGAAACCTTATTGTTGTTAGAAAAATAGAATGAAAAACAGGCATTCTCCCAGGGAGGATGCCTGTTTTATTAATTCGTGATTGATTCCTTATTCTATTTAGACTATTATCTAATTAGATAGTAATCTAATCAGAGAGGCGGAGACATGTTTTGCAATTAAGTAAACAGGTGGCTTTTCATAAGACGATGGGGGATCCGACCCGGATTAAGATTGTCTATTTGCTGGCGTCAGAAAGCTTGCACGTAGGAGCCATTGCGGGAAAACTGGGACTCACCGCACCGACAATATCCCATCACCTAACGAAACTCAAAGAGTGCAACCTTGTATATTCACGAAGAGAGAAGAACACGGTTTACTACTATTTGAATAAAAAAGTCCTGAGTCATCATGGAAATGTCCTTCATCAGTTTGCTCAGGGAGAGGAAGGGGAAAGTGTGATGTCAGAGAAGCTATTGAAAGAAAAACAAAAGGTGATGAATAATTTCTTGGACAAGAATGGACGGATCAAAACGATTCCTTCTCAACAAAAGAAGAAATTATTTATTTTGGAACATATGGTGGAAGGATTAAAGGTGGGAGAAAAATATAAGGAAAAAGATTTGAATGAATATATTCAGCAATTTCATGAAGATTTTGCAACCTTAAGAAGAGAATTTATCATTCATCAGTTTATGTACCGAGAAAATAGCATTTATGAAGTGAATCCGAGGGAAATGTGGGCGTCGACAAAGTTATTCAGGGAATAAGATGAATGCCAAAAGAAGAGCAATAGTAAGCTCTTCTTTTGGCTATTGTTTTACACCTATGGTTTGTTGAATACTTTCCTCGAAGTGAGGGTACAGGACACCTTTTTCTGTGATGATGCCGGTAATCAGTTCATGAGAAGTAACATCGAATGCTGGATTATAAACAGGAATGTTTTCTGGCGCAATCAGCTTCCCGCCGACCGTCGTAATCTCTTCCCGGTTTCGCTCTTCAATGGGAATGTCGTTTCCATTGAAGCTGGATAGATCGAATGTGGAAGAAGGAGCAGCGACATAAAAGGGTATATTGAAATGTTTACACAAGATGGCAAGCATGGATGTTCCGATTTTATTTGCGGTATCCCCGTTGGCAGAAATCCGGTCAGCCCCGACAATCACGGCTTCTACACCTTTTTCTTTCATGGTATGGGCAGCCATGCTATCTGTGATGAGGGTGACATCTACTCCTGATTGCTGTAACTCCCAAGATGTCAGACGGGCTCCTTGCAGAACGGGCCGTGTCTCACATGCATAAACCTGAAACACTTTTCCCTTTTCTCTTCCTAAATGAAAAGGGGCCAATGCTGTACCGTATTTACTCGTTGCAATAGACCCGGCATTACAGATGGTCATCACGATTTTTTTATCCTTCAATACACTCAAACCATTTTCCCCTATTTGACGGCACACTGCCTCGTCCTCTGCATGAAGTTGGATGGCAGCATGGAGTAAATTGGTTTTAGCTTCATTAATAGTAGAAACATTCTCGAATGCCTTTTCTAAGCGGTTCAAAGCCCAAACCAGGTTGACTGCTGTAGGGCGTGAATCGGCAAGATATTTTTTGTCTAGTTGAAACAGGTCGATGAATTCTTCTAACGTTTTCACTTCATACTGACATGCAGACTGGGCTAAACCGTAAGCAGCCGTGATGCCAATGGCAGGTGCACCTCTCACTTTTAGTGTGATAATCGCATCATAATACTCTTCAATGGTCGTCAATTTAATGTACTCCGCTATGTTAGGCAGTTTTTGTTGATTAAGGATCAGTAAATAATCTTCATGCCACTCTAGTGAAGTTGGAATGGTCAGTGTTTGTGTCATGATAATCTCCTTTTTGGTTATTCAGAATGAGACTTTAATACGGACAGAAGCTCTTCAATCGAATGGATCTGTTTTCGTTTTATTATCAGTTCCTTACCGAGTGTCAAGCAGGTTCGCTTTGCCTGTAATCTTCGTTCTTTATCCGGGATGCCATCCAGATCTTCTACATGAGCGAGGCCGATCGTTCTTCTGATGCATTCACATCCTGCAAAGCCGATGCTGTCTTGAAAGCTCTTCTCCAATACATATTCAAGGTAGCCATTCACTTTCGTGTAGGCGTCTCCGCTTTCCTTCCAATGCTTGGAGAACTCAGTGGAGAAGACGTTCCAGGTATTCTCAATGTGATAGAGAATCGTTTCCTTCTCTTCAGGTTTTGAAATGGCCTGGAAAATAAGGTTGGCAATAAACTGTCCAATATCAAAGCCAATCGGTCCATAAAAGGCAAACTCGGGATCAATTACTTTCGTTTGATTCTTATCTACAAAGATGCTTCCCGTATGAAGATCTCCATGAAGAAGTGCTTCTCCTTCAGTAAGAAAGCTCTTTTTCAATTTGGCCACTTCAAGCTTCAAGGTGAAATCATCCCATAAATGTTGGACATCCTGGGAAAGCTCTTCTTCAAAATCATTGTTTTCACTGTTGAAAAAAGGGTCCGTGAATACTAGGTCCTCAGTGATTTTACACAACTCAGGATTTGAAAATTCTTTCACGTACTCCTTTTTCTTAAAAGGATGAAGGGCATAATCAGAGGTGAAATATAAGGTATTAGCTAAAAATGTTCCAATGTCATGGGAGAGCCTGGGATACTTTTCCCCTTTGATAAGGCCGACCCGGGCAATGGTCAGTGCACTCAGGTCTTCCATGACTGTAATCGCAAGTGTCGGATCAGAGTAGTACACTTCAGGAACGAGATCCCCTACAAATGATTGCTGAAGCTTAAGGGCACTCGCTTCTATTCTTGCCCGTTCGATTGTCAAGGGCCAGCTTTCGCCTACAACCTTCGCATATGGAAGGGCTTGTTTGATGATGATTCCTTTACCTGTTCCCCGTTCTAATACTCGAAAGACCAGATTTAAATTTCCGTCTCCAATTTCTTCACACGTTAAGAGAGTGCCGTCCTCAAAAATTCTTAAGCCAATCGCCAGTGCAATTGCCGCCTGTTCAGTTAGTGGTTGATATGCATTGAGTTTCGTAATTGCCATCATCGTTCCTCCTTATATTACAGACTTATGAAAGACTGTGTTGTGGAGGCTTTTCCGTGGCATAAGAAAAGCCTCTTTCATGTTCGAAAGAGGCTTGAAGAAGGTATCTTCGTCGCCTCTTATCTCTCAGAAAGACTATCTTTCTGTTGGAATTAGCACCGTGCCTTACTGGATCATTCAATCCGGCGCATGCTACGCCCCGTTATACAACGGTATTATGGTCGGTTGCTGGGCTTCATAGGGCCAAATCCCTCAGCCAGCTCTTGATAAGAGTTGCGTTAACTATTTAATTAAACTTTCAGAATGTTTCATTTGATTTGAATAGTACCATCGAAGTATTTTCCATGTCAACATTTTTATTGGAAAAATAACCTTTCTAATAAAAATCCGGTCTTCGATCTTGGAATATCGGAATCTTCTTTCGGACCTTTTCTACTTCCTGTAAATTGATTTCAGCCGTAACCAATTCTTCCATTTGCGATCCCTTTGAAAGAATTTCCCCCCATGGATCAATGATGAGGGAACAACCGCCAAATTCATTGTTCGGGTCACTTCCCACCCGGTTGCAGGCAATCACGAAGCATTGGTTTTCAATCGCTCTTGCCCTTAAGAGGGTCTGCCAGTGATCAATTCGTGCTGCAGGCCACTCTGCTACGACAAAAACAACCTTGGCACCTAGTAGAACTTGTTTTCTGAACCATTCCGGGAAACGGATGTCGTAACAAATCAATCCGGCCATCTCTGTGTCTTGAAGGGTGAAGATGCCATCTTCATGCCCAGGAAGTAAATAATGATGTTCATCCATTAATTTAAACAAGTGGAGCTTCGAATACTGTTTCACCAACTTGCCTTTTGAATTGGTGACTAAAAGGGTATTGGACACCCCATCCTGCTTTTTCTGCGCAACAGAACCACCTACAATGTGAATAGAATATTTCTTTGATAGGGCAGACAGGAAGGAGGTAGAGTCTTTTGCTCCTTCATCAGCGATTTCATCCATTCTTGTAAGGTCATATCCAGTCGTCCACAGCTCAGGGAGCACAACAGTATTACAGCCGTAGTCACTTGCTTTTTCAACCCATTGTTCTACTTTTTTCTTGTTTTCTTCGGGATGTCCGAACACAATATCCATCTGTGCAAGACCTATCTTTTGAATCATTTCGTTCACCTCATTAAGGACTTTTTGGAATTTATTCCTTTACATTCTTTACTTTCCGTTATATCATTTGTGACTAGAATTTGAAAGTAATTAATTTTCAAAAAAATGTAGTGGGTGAGTGTATGAAAACCTTTAGTAAAGCAAAGCGATTAGATTTATTACCTGAACAATTTTTTGCTTCCCTCGCTAAAACAGTGAATGCTGTGGTCAAAGAGGGACATGATGTCATTAATTTGGGCCAGGGAAATCCGGATCAACCTACTCCTTCACATATTGTGGAAAAACTGACAGAAGCAGCAGCTTCCCCGTCCAATCATAAGTATCCTCCATTTCGCGGTTTATCGTCCTTTAAAGAGGCGATTGCTACTTTCTACCTGCGTGATTATGGTGTGCAATTAGATCCGGAAACAGAGGTAGCTGTGCTGTTCGGAGGAAAGGCCGGGTTAGTTGAAATCCCTCAATGTTTATTGAATCCTGGTGATGGGGTAATGGTGCCCGATCCCGGTTATCCCGATTATTTATCAGGGGTAGCATTGGCAGAAGCACAAATGATAAAAATGCCTCTACGAGAGGAGAATGGATTTCTTCCCGATTATAGTGAACACTCCCGTAATGAGCTGGATAATGCGAAGCTAATGTTTCTGAACTACCCTAACAATCCTACTGGAGCGATCGCCACAAAATCATTCTTTGAAGAAACAGTCACTCTTGCCAATCAGCATGATATTTGTGTTGTACATGATTTTGCCTATGGAGCTATAGGGTTTGATGGAAATAAGCCCATAAGCTTCTTGGAAACAGATGGAGCAAAGGATGTGGGGATTGAGATTTATACATTATCGAAAACGTATAATATGGCTGGCTGGAGAGTGGGGTTTGCAGTAGGGAATAAAAGTGTCATTGAAGCGATTAACCTCCTTCAAGATCACTTATATGTGAGTCTGTTCGGAGCCATTCAGGAAGCGGCTACCACAGCGCTTTTAAGTTCCCAGGAATGTGTACATGCACTGGTTTCAACATACGAAGAAAGAAGAAAACTATTAATCTCCGGACTTCAGGAAATAGGGTGGGATGTAAAAGCTCCACAAGGCTCCTTCTTCGCCTGGCTAAAAGTACCTGAGGGCTTCACATCTGTAGAGTTCTCTACTTATTTACTTGAAAAAATCAAAGTTGCTGTAGCCCCGGGTGTAGGCTTTGGAGAATTCGGAGAAGGGTATGTACGTGTAGGGCTCTTAACCTCAAACGAGCGGATAAGAGAAGCGGTTTCGCGTATAGAAAATTTAGAATTATTCCATAAAAGGGATTGACAGAAGTTATTATTGGTGCAATAATCCAACTGAAATAATGAATAATGAAATTCTTATCAAGAGCAGGCGGAGGGACCAGCCCTATGAAGCCCGGCAACCGACTTATTCAAGCACGGTGCTAATTCTTGCAGCAATAAAGCTGACAGATAAGAAAGAGTGACTTTATCAAACCTCTTCTTATTTGGAAGAGGTTTTTTGCTTGCCCAGGCTTATGAAATCAACTTGCGGCTAAGAATAGCAATTTCAAAAGGAGGCAGGACAACAATGAGTGAAGTGATAGCCACATATGAAATAAAGGGAAATAGTGGATCATTTGACAAAAAGGCAGAGGGGATCGCCCTGGGTTTGACGGTCGGTTCATGGACGGACTTACCGCTCCTGGAACAGGACCAATTGCGCAAATACAAGGGGAGAGTCGTTTCCGTGAAAGAGTGGGAAGGCAAAGATGGCCCCAGAGGCAAGGTGGAAATTGGCTATCCCGGTCATAATTATTCAAATGATATTCCAGCCATCCTTGCTACGGTATTCGGCAAGCTGTCCCTTGATGGTGAAGTGAAATTAGTAGATATAGAGTTTTCCAGTGACTTGAAAAAAGCCTATCCTGGTCCACGGTTTGGAATAGAAGGAATCAGGGAGCTAGCAGGTGTACAAGAAAGACCCCTGTTAATGAGCATCTTTAAAGGCGTGATCGGCAGAGATCTTAACTACCTTGAAACTCAATTAAAGGCCCAGGCACTTGGAGGAGTTGATGTAGTAAAAGACGATGAGATTCTCTTTGATAATCCACTGACACCTTTCACTGAGAGGATCAATATAGGGAAAAGAGTGTTACAGGAGCTGTTTGAAGAGACAGGTAAGAAAACGTTGTATGCAGTAAACCTTACAGGAAGGACTTCAGAATTACGTGATAAAGCAAGAAAAGCACGTGAACTTGGAGCCCATGCCCTTTTATTCAATGTATTTTCTTACGGCCTGGATGTTCTTCAAGAGTTGAGGGAGGACCATGAGATCGGATTGCCGATTATGGCACATCCTGCATTCGCAGGTGCTGTTGCTTCATCTCCTGCATATGGTGTGAGCTATTCTTTATGGTTAGGGAAATTCCTACGAATGGCCGGAGCTGATTTCTCTTTATTTCCATCTCCATACGGAAGTGTCGCATTAGAGAAGAGCAAAGCTATATCCGTAAGCCATGAGCTAACGAAGGATGACGATCATTTAAGAAGAGCATTGCCCGTACCGTCAGCAGGCATTCATCCTGCGCTTGTGCCCCTTTTAGTGAAGGATTTTGGTTTAGATTGTGTCATTAATGCAGGTGGTGGCATCCATGGTCATCCAGATGGTGCAATTGGAGGAGGAAAGGCATTCGTCCAAGCAATTGAAGCAGTTTTAAGGGGTGAGTCTCTCTCAGATGCAGCAGATACCCATGATGAACTTCGTAAAGCACTATCCCAATGGGGAGAGGAGGTAAAGGTATAATGACGCGTCCGATCATTTTCTGTGATTTTGATGGAACGGTTACAGAAACCGATAATATCATCTCATTGATGAAAAACTTTGCTCCTCCAGAATGGGAACCTATTAAAGACGACATCTTAAATCAGTCATTGTCCATTAAAGAAGGAGTGAGCAAGCTGTTCTCACTTATTCCTTCATCACTGAAAGAGGTAATGGTTCAGTATCTATTAGACACAGCAGTCATACGTAAAGGGTTTAAGGAATTTGTAGATTATACAAAGGAACATGAGATTCCTTTGTATATCGTTAGCGGTGGAATGGACTTTTTTGTTCGTCCCTTACTAAAAGATTATGGGCCTTTTAATGGGATTTATTGTAATGAAGCAAGCTTTAACGACTCAACCATAGCGATTCATTGGCCACATCCATGCGATGATCACTGTGAAAGTAAAGGTTGTGGATGCTGCAAGCCTTCCATCTTGAGGAGGTTGTCTTTAACAGAAGATACTGAGGTCGTTGTGATAGGGGATTCTGTCACAGATATTGAAATGGCAAAGCTTGGAGATACTGTGATCGCCAGAGACTATTTGGCACATACATGCGAAGAAAAAAGAATCCCCTATCATCCGTTTGAATCCTTTCACGATTGCATGGACGTCATTGAAAAAGGAGTGAAAATATGAATTCCTATCAATCTCAATGGGAAGAGCTCGCTGATATCAAAAGGGAACTGGCAGAGAGGGATTGGTTTATGGGAACGAGCGGGAACCTTGCGATACGAGTGAGTTCTTTACCAGTTACTTTCCTGGTTACGTCAAGTGGAAAGGATAAAAGGAAGCAAACCGATGAAGATTTCTTGCTTGTAAATGCTCGTGGTGAGGCTACCCAGGATACTCCTGCACGACCATCGGCCGAAACATTGCTGCACAGTAATGTTTTCACAGAAAGCTCAGCAGGATGCAGCTTACACGTCCATACTGTGGCAAATAATGTAATCAGTGAACTGTATGGAGATGAAGGTATCGTCACATTTAGAAACCAAGAATTAATTAAAGCGTGGGATAAATGGGAGGAAGATGATTCTTTATCCATTCCAATTATTCGTAATCATGCACATATCCCGACGCTTGCCGGGGAGTTTAAGTCGTTTATTAAAGCAGACAAAGGGGCGGTGCTCATTCGCAACCACGGAATAACGGTATGGGGGAGAACCGGTTTTGAAGCTAAGAAACTATTGGAAGCTTGTGAGTTTTTATTTCAATATCAACTCACTCTTTTATCTTTAACGAATACGAGGCCAATTACTAAAGGGGGAGTCAGATTATGACGACAATTAAAATCCAAGGGAAAAACCAAGTCATTGATAATCAGGAAGAAGTAGTGAAGTATTTAAGCGAACAAGGAGTCATATATGAGCATTGGAATATCGAAAAGCTGGTCGAAGGTCTAAGGAACCAATACGCTTTAACCGAAGATGATAAAGCGGAAATCCTGTCTACTTTTAAAGAGGAGATTGAAGACATTTCAGAGCGAAGAGGATATCAGGCTTGGGATGTGATCTCCCTGTCCGAACGCACACCAAATCTTGAAGAGCTTTTAAAGAATTTCCAACAGGAGCATCATCACACAGATGATGAAGTCCGTTTTATTGTAAACGGCCATGGTGTATTTGTCATTCAAGGGAGTGATGGTGATTTCTTTGAAGTGCATCTAAACCCGGGTGACTTAATTTCAGTCCCTGAAAACATCCGCCATTATTTCACATTAAGTGAAGACAAGCAAGTAGTTGCCGTCCGCATATTCGTCACACAGGAGGGCTGGGTACCAATCTATTAATATATTTTTCAGGATAGACAAAGAGTAGAATCGATTGTCTATCCTTTTGTTTTTATTAGGGGAGATATTTGGCGGAAAATGTCTAATTTAGAAACATTACTAGCTATTTTGTCTTGTTTTGCGAATCTATTTACTTTTCTAATAATACTTGCGATAATGCTCAAGTAACGATTTAACTTAATAAAGGCTAGGAGCTAAAAAGGAGTTTATTAGAAATGGGTCGTCTACTAAAACAGAAGTGGTTATTAATGAGAATTAATCAAAAACGTTCAGAAATGATTGGGTTGGGAGAGAGTTTAGGATTATGTGCAGCGGAGACAGTCAAATGCAGTCAGCAATTAGATCAGCTTTTGAACGACTATGAAAAGTGCACAAATAAGATCGTATCATTAACCCTCCAAGAAACATCAAACGAATTTGGGCAATACATTAAGAACTTATTAAAACGAACTGCTTCTTGAGACTATTCATCAAGATCTTCCCTCATCATTAAAGATTTACCAGAGAAAACAAATCTCCGACAATGTCCACACGAATACCAAAACAATCAACTTAATTTGTCGTTATTTGATAAACGAAGGACGGTGCGCAATATGCAAACCGTCCTTCGTTTATTAAATACTGAGGAGTCTATCATGTTTGACAATAACAGCTTTTATTTGTATAATATTTTGAAACTGAGATATTTAATTTTTAAAGGAATGAATGCCATGAACGAACCTCAGGATACGAAACAATCATTAAAGCTATTCATTGTCTTGTCAAGAGCTTTCAAAGCCTTAAATGAAGAGATAAATAAAAACATTCAGGAGAACGGTTTAAACCCTACTGAATTTGCCGTCCTGGAGCTTCTTTATCATAAGGGAGATCAGCCTTTGCAACAAATTGGCGGAAAGATTCTATTAGCTTCCGGCAGCATAACGTACGTGGTGGATAAGCTTGAACAAAAGGGCTACCTAAAGCGCAATGCTTGTCCTAAGGACCGTCGGGTCACATATGCTCAAATAACAGAAAGCGGCAGAAAGTTAATTGATGAGATATTCCCCAATCACGAAAATCGTATTCATGAACTGATGTCAGCTCTTTCTCAAGATGAGAAGAAAGAAACGATAGAAATGCTGAAGAAATTAGGATTATCGATTAAAGACTTGTCGTATTGAGTCTCCCTTTGCCCCGTCTTTCACGAGACGGGGCTTTTATTTTGTCTTAAAGCACGTCTCTTCCATATCGTTTCCATTATTTCTAATTCTTGAAATTCGATATTATAATAAACAGGAGATTTTCTATCGTAAGTCGAATAACTATAATCGGGATTATATTATGAGGAGGCAATAGTATGAAGTTTAATCAGTTTACATATGAAAGGCCCAGTTTAGAAGAGATTAAACCTGTTTTCCAACAATTACTTGAAAAATTCAAGTCTGCGTCCAATGTTCAAAATCAGGTGGAGGCCATGAAGGAACTAAATGATATACGCTTGAACATCGATACCATGCAAAATATTTGCTATATCCGGCATTCAATCGATACCAATGATGAGTTTTACAAAAAAGAGCAGGATCATATCGATGAAATGATGCCTGAGGTTCACGGGATGGTGACGGAATATTACAAGGAACTCGTAAATTCTCCTTATCGTAAAGAATTAGAAGAAAAGTGGGGAAAGCAGCTATTCGCTCTCGCAGAAAGCGAAATGAAGACTTTTTCTCCTGACATCGTGACTCTATTACAGAAGGAAAATAAGTTATCTTCCCAATATACAAAGCTGATGGCGTCTGCAAAGATTCCATTTGAAGGGGAAGAAAGAACTTTGGCTCAGATGGGCCCATTCACACAATCTATCAATCGGGAAAAAAGAAGAGAGGCTGCTCAAGCGACCGTTGCCTTCTTTGAAGAGAATCAAGAAGAATTGGATCGTCTATTTGATGAGTTAGTCAAGGTGCGTCACACGATTGCTACTACTTTAGGGTATAAGGACTTTGTTGAACTAGGTTATTATCGCATGGCGAGAACAGATTATACGCCTGATATGGTAAAGGTTTTCCGCGATCAAGTGAAGAAACATATCGTTCCTCTGGCTACTGAACTTAAAGAAAGACAAGAGAAGCGCATTGGGATAGATTCGATGAAATTTTATGACGAAGGCTTTAAGTTCATTTCCGGAAACGCGGTTCCTAAGGGAGGTCCTCAGTGGATCATTGATAACGGCAAAAAGATGTACGAAGAACTGTCTCAGGAAACAAAGGATTTCTTTGATTTCATGATTGAACATGATCTCATGGATCTGGAAGCGAAGAAAGGAAAAGCTGGAGGCGGTTACTGTACGTATATTGCAAACCATGAGTCTCCATACATTTTCTCGAACTTCAATGGGACCTCAGGGGATATCGATGTTTTGACCCATGAAGCAGGTCATGCGTTCCAGGTATACTCCAGCAGAGGGTTCGATATCCCTGAATATATTTGGCCAACGTATGAAGCGTGTGAAATTCATTCAATGAGCATGGAGTTCTTCACGTGGCCATGGATGAATTATTTCTTCGAGGAGGATACAGACAAATATCAATTTTCACATTTAAGTGAAGCACTTCAATTTCTTCCTTACGGTGTGGCTGTTGATGAGTTCCAGCATTTTGTGTATGAGAACCCTGAAGCTTCCCCTTCTGAACGGAATGCCGCATGGAGAAAAATTGAAAAGGAATACCTTCCCCATAAGGACTACGACCATATTTCGTATTTAGAAAATGGGGGATTCTGGCAGCGTCAATCCCATATTTATAATTCTCCATTCTATTATATCGATTACACATTGGCTCAAATTTGTGCATTCCAATTCTGGAAGAAAATGAATCTTAATCGTGAAGAAGCATGGAATGACTATGTTGCCCTTTGTAAACTCGGGGGAAGCCTTTCATTCACAGGGCTTGTAAAAGCAGCCAAACTCGACTCTCCATTCCAAGAGGGGACTGTTGAGAAAGTCATTGAACCGATAAGACAATGGTTAAATGGAATTGATGATCAATCATTATAAAGTAAAAGGGCAGCCGCATTTTTTATGGCTGCCTCTATTGTTTGGGTTCTGCTACAATTCCGGAAGAATTATGTTCTTTTGCTTCTGATTTTCCGTGCTTGTACATAAGGTGAAGTAGAAGGTTGTCAGAGGTGATGGGATGAAAAAAATAGCTGGGTCGTTTCAAATAGCTGCCGTTTATGTTGGTACCGTTATCGGAGCCGGATTTGCAACAGGAAGGGAAATTGTAGAGTTTTTCACCCGGTTTGGCTTTGTTGGGTTTATTGCGATTTTATTAAGCGGGTACTTATTTATTACAATGGGAACGAAGATTATGCTGAAGTCCCATGATATTAAAGCAAAGTCCTTTGAAGAATTTAATGAATATCTATTTGGAAAATGGTTTTCTAAGTTTATGAATATCGTCATGATGATTATGCTGATCGGGGTTTCAGCGGTAATGCTTTCAGGAGCGGGGGCTGTATTTCAAGAGCAGCTTTTGCTACCAAAGCAATTAGGGATACTGCTGACGATCGTACTTGGTTTCATTACGATGATGGTTGGAATCAAAGGGCTTTTTGCAGTCAATACGTTCGTTGTTCCTCTTATGATTGTCTTTAATCTTTTCTTGATGGTTTATTCTGTAAGAAACGCTGCTTTTTTAGACGCATTTCTTTTGATACCTCATGCCGAGGATGGATGGAAATCCGTAGTAGCACCTTTTTCATACGTGGCCTTTAATCTGGCCATGGCTCAAGCTGTACTCGTTCCCGTTGCCGGCGAAGTGAAAGACCGGGAGACCATTAAGTATGGAGGATATCTGGGCGGTTTTTTCCTTACAATGATCCTTATTTCCAGTCATATTACCTTAGTCATGATCCCGGATGTGACACAATACCAAATTCCAATGGCTGTGGTGATGAAATCCTTTGTAGCCGGCTTTTATATTATTTATATCATCATCATTTATGGTGAAATTTTCACTTCCGTGATCGGGGGAGTATTTGGTCTGGAGAAACAATTAACGAATTATTGGAAGGGCTCTTCGTTAATGACCTTTACGGGTATCTTTCTGATGATCTATTCGTTAAGCTTTTTTGAATACAGTGAACTTTTGTCCTATTTATACCCGCTCTTTGGGTATATGAGCTTATTATTCATCATCCTTCTTTGGATGAAACCCAATAAATAATCATCAAGGTGAGAGTAAAATGCGGGTCTGCTGCTCATGTTAATAGAGACAAATGAAAAAAGGAGTGGCGACCATGACGCAATCAAAACACGAAAAAGAAAGACAGTGGAATGTAAGAAAACAGGAACAGCATCCTCATGGCAAAGTATCATCCTTCAAGGAGCTTTCAGAAGGAAAAAAAGGAAAAGAATAAGAAAAAACGGATGCTTCGGGCATCCGTTTTTGTTTGGCTCCAATTACTCTTCTTTCTGATGATGGTAAGAGTCGCTTGTCTTATATTGTTCGGGGAAATATTTATTCCTCACTTCATCCTTATCCCAATTCGGTTGTCCGGAAGATGCAGCCAGTTCATCAAGATGTCTCATGATGTACTGCATGTCGAGGTTTTGGAGGCTGTCATAGTCGATTCCTTCCAGAATATAGTCTTTAAACGTCCAGACCATGCGCTTCGTTTCTTCGCTATTGTTTTCCCCTATCATTCTCAGTGAACGCAGAATTTCTGCAATTATGGATATATCTTGCTTCCCATAATGCCTTAACTGGTAAAAGCTTCGGTATAAATAATCTACAAAGGTCGGCTGTTCCAATATGATTCGCACATTGTTTTCTTCATCTGATAAATATGAGCTTGGAAGCTTGTGTTTAGCAAGCTTCGATAGAATTATCCCGATTTCTTCTATGCAGTTTTTTGCCGTATTCGGGTCATTAATGGCGGGGGAAATGGCTCTCAAGGCTATTTCAACCAGCTTTCTTATCCCGAGTTCAATGTCTTCCATGGGCTCTTTATCAGGCCCAAGTACGAGGAATTCCAAGTAATCTTCTACATTTATTTCTTTATTCGTCGTCCATGCTGTCATGACAGGGGTTCCTTCAAGTAAGTATTCACCAGGTGTTTTCACCATGCGGATAACTGCATCATCCTTAGCAGCTTTTTTGATCATTCCTTCAATATTAAGCTGTTGTAAGTACCCCGATTGCTCACTATATACCATAATGGGCTCCGTATCGTCAAAGAGCGTCTCATTAAAATTTGAAGGCTGTTCATTAATGGCATTCTTTCTATATAAATAACTATTATCGATTTTTTGATTCGTTTTGATTGTTATATTATGTATTAAATTACTTACCTTCACCCAATTGGAAACATGATGAACAAAGTAGACGAAAACAAATAAACAAATAATCGCCACTATGCCGGCAAAGGCCGAAGAAATATATAATTTTTGTCCGGACTCGTCCTGAAGGAGGACCAACAAAGTGATACAGTACACCACACCTGACACAAAAATGGCTAGAACCCGTTGTGTAGGACGGTCATTAATGAAGTTCTGCAGGGTCCTTGGTGAATATTGGGATAAAAAGGTGGTTAACACGACCATAATCGTTGAAAAGGTAATCGTGGTCATGGTCATGATCGAAGACGCTATCGTACTGATGATGGTCATGGATAAATCAAAATTGGAAAACAGTACCTTAGGGAACAAAGGATAATCATGCTGACTCAACCACCAATCAAAATAGAAGGTGATGAGAGCAAGTACTAATGAGATGACTGAAAATAAAAATGGTACAAACCAAAAACTTTTCCTGGCTTTGTTAAAAATGTGAATATTTAAATTCATGACGGGGGTCCACCTTGAACTACAGTATGCTATAAGAGTATCCTTAAAGGCATTTCCGTAAACCTTTCTCTTGTTTAAGAGCTCAATTTAATAGGAACTTTTCGTAAACATTGTTGCTATTTACACTGAGTAAGTACGGCCGGTGAGCATCCTTGTAGCTTATTTGGGATATCTCCCACTCATACTGCGCTAAATACAAAAAAGGTAAATTTACCTTTTGAATGAGTGTAGTGTAAAAACATGGACCGTTCCTTTCCGCTCCAGGCACTTCCTTTCCTCTATCTCCCGCAGGAGTCAAGTGCCTTCCGCTACAATCCACTCTGTGCTACTACATTCTACATGCCTATCAGTATAGATAGAAAAAAACAAAAAAGCTTCTATTGTTTGTACATGTTGGGGGCATCAAGCCCCAAGGCATATGGAACAAAATATTTATCGCCATGATTACCTATATTTGTAGAAAATCTTTTTTGCTCCTACGGTAAATAACCTCTTGTAAAAAGAGGGGCGGTCCTTTTTCTAAAGATTGTTTTTGTCACTTTTAAGCTCTGTCACGAAATTTTCTTATAGATGGTGAGGGGAACTGCGTAGACTCCGGCGGATTTTGGAGAGGCCCCGTTCGGCTAAGCTGAGTTATCATGAACGAAACTAGCTACTTACTCGTAACAACGTAGGTTAATTTGGGTAAACTGTTTTTGAAGAAAACAAATACCAAATCAGAGCTACATTACGGAAGGAGCTAGCTACTATGAAGGATACAATAAAATACGTTGGTTTAGACGTATCAAAAGAAAAAATTGCGGTTGCTATCGCAGAAGAGGGACGGGAAGCACCTAGATACTGGGGATCGATTGATCATACACCAGAAGCTGTGAACAAATTGATGAGTAAGCTTGGAGAGTGAGAATTCCCCTCACCATCCGGCACATACTGTTTGACAGAGCCGAAGCAGACCTTTTGTTTAAAAACAATAATCTTTTCGAAGGGTGCCATTTAAAAAGGTGGAGTTTCGTTCTCCACCTTTTAGAAAGTCGTACTATGCTTCAATTATTTTATAGTTTTTATGATTAACAACTGTTTTTTCTTCAAGTTCAAGGTCTCGATAATTTTTCATATACGTTAGATCAACGATAACCGAGTTTTCATTTACTTTCTCTACAATACCTTTTAAACCTTCTCTAAATTCAATCACATTTCCAATTTCTGCTTTTTTCATCAGAGGTCGCTCCTTTTTGCCAAAATTCTAAAAACAATTACTAATATTTTGACGTAAACTCAAGAAAAGGTAAAGAGTTTTCTAAAAATTTCATCAAAAAAATTATTCTTGAGGTTTACATCCTTTTAAAACTACAATAGAGACATTCAGGATGGAGGTTTGGATATGAGTGAAACAGAAATTCTTGAACAATTACAATTATTGCGTACAAGAGAAGTGGTAGAAATAAGTGTGATGAAAGAAGACTTTCTTACCTTTAGATCTGTACTCGTTAAACAAGAGGATTTTAAACAGTTTCGTGGAGTGGCTCAGCATGGCGGTAATATTATTTATCACTATTTAGATACACCAAGAAGTTAGAAGAAGCGGGGGATGAGATCCTCCGTTTTTTTCTTATTCATATCCAATATATGTAGCACTATGGTTATTTAGAATGTATTGCCAAGCTGCAAAGAAAGGACGGTGGTAACCATTACCATTACCTGATGAAATCCTGCTTCTTCGTTGTAATCTTAGTGGGGAGCGCTAATTAGGAGGTAGAAATATGATTAAGAAAAGCTTACTAATAGGAATTGCAACATCTACAAGCGATTGGATTACCGATAGAGAAACCATGTTAAATATTGGAAAACACCGCTTCGCTAAATAATTTTTACGCAAGATTTCACTCAATATCAAAATAGCTTGCGGATACTTTTTTCTTTTCTCTACGTGGAATTAATAGTAAAATAGAGTAAAGAAAAAGAGGTGATGTTGATGAATGGGACCATTGTGGCTCGAATTGAAACGGTAAGATGGAAGATGATACAGTCAGGCGTTCGTTTTGGGCTTAGCAGTCCAGCCACCATTCAACTTAGTAAAGAGCTGGATGCCTTAATCAGTATTCATCAGCGTAATGATATTAATAAAACTACAAAAAATAAGATAGTACAATAAATAAAAGGATTAACCTTGGAATGCCCCGGCATCTCCAAAGGTTGATCCTTTTCTATATGTCTGGGATAGGGTTGAGAGCCACGGGGAAAGGGTATGCTTTTTAGGGAGAATGTACAGAAAAAAAGCAAATGAAAATGTTTGAAGGTAAAGGGAGATGACAAGGTTGAAAGATAAAATTGTCTGCATAACAGGTGGAGCGAATGGGATCGGTAAAACGCTGGTTGAAGTTTTTGCGAAGCAAGGCGCAGTTGTTGAATTTATGGACATGAATGGAGGGAAAGGGGAGGAATTGTCCCTGCAGCTCAATTCAGAAGGTTATTCAACACGGTTTCATGAAGTGAATGTAGGAGTCTATCAACAGGTGAAAGATGTCTTTTCAAAGATAAAAGAAGATCATGGCATGGTGGACGTACTTATTAACAATGCTGGTGTTTCGAAGTTCATGTCCTTTTGGGAGATGGATCCCGAGGACTGGGACAGCATTCTATCGTCAAACTTAAGTAGTGTCTTCTATTGCAGTAGAGAGGGGGCCGTTTTAATGAAGAACCGAGGGGGGTGCATTATTAATATGGCATCTACCAGAGCATCAATGTCAGAACCGGATACGGAAGCCTACTCTGCAACAAAAGGAGGCATTTTGAGTTTGACTCATTCAATGGCCATCACACTGTGTGATGTGGGAATCCGTGTGAATTCAATTAGTCCTGGCTGGATTCAAACCGAAGATTATGATTCATTACGATACAGGGACCATGAACAGCATCCTTCGGGCAGAGTGGGGAAACCAGAAGACATAGCAAGGGCATGCTTATTTCTTGCTCATCCTGATAATGATTTCATTACAGGAGAAAACTTAGTGGTGGATGGTGGAATGACAAGGAAGATGATCTATAAGCATTAATGCATTAAGGGAAATAGGAAAATTATTTGTATAGATTTGAATGAACATAGAAGAACTGCCGGTTACGAATCCAAGACAGGGATGGTGACCGGCTCTTTACTGTCCAAAAATAAAAAGGGATATTTTAACAACTAACTATGGTATGATGAGGAAGGAACTATTTTTAGAATATTGGATAAATATTTGCTATTGTTATTAATTAATAGATATATAAAGATCCATAAAGGAGGAGCAAAGTTGTCAACTATACGAGACATAAAAAAAGAAATGAGCAAAGTTCTGATTGGAAGGGAGAAAGAAATCGATCTTCTATTGGTTGCCTTACTTCAGGAAGGGCACGTCCTGCTTGAGAGTGTACCTGGGACCGGTAAAACATTATTGGCTAAGACGTTTTCACACTGTATTGAAGGGAATTTTAAGCGGATACAATTCACACCGGATGTATTGCCGAGTGATGTAACTGGCATTCAGTTTTTCAATCCAAAAACTCAAGAATTCGAATTAAGAACCGGACCAGTTGTCACTAATGTGTTATTAGCAGATGAAATTAATAGGGCTACTCCAAGAACGCAGGCAAGTTTACTTGAAGTGATGGAAGAGAAACAGATCACCATCGATGGAGAAACGGTATTATTACAGCCTCCTTTCATAGTTGTAGCTACGCAAAACCCGATTGAATCACAGCAGGGGACATTCCCTCTACCTGCAGCTCAGCTGGATCGTTTTCTGTTGAAGATTCCATTTACATATCCAAGTTTCGAAGAGGAACGCAGTATCCTTAATCGATTTAAATCTGCACAGCCTTTAAATACAGTAGAAAAGGTGATGAGCCTGGCTGAAATTCAATCTCTTACAAGTCTCGTTAAAGAGGTACACATATCTGAGGATATTGAATCTTATATTCTGCAAATCACAAGGGCGACAAGGGATCATGAATGGGTTGAAGTAGGGGCGAGTCCACGTGCAAGTTTAGCTCTATTAAAAGCATCCCAGGCTCAGGCATTCATAGCTGGGAGGGACTTCGTCAGACCCCAGGATGTCGTTGCGGTAGCACCATTTGTTCTTCAGCATAGAGTTCAATTAACCATTGAGGCATCCCTTACTAAAACACCTGAAGAATTAATTGACAGAATCATAGAGATGGTCATGCTGCCTGTTGAAGCGAGGCAGGCGCAGTGAACTGGAAGCGCGAAGTAGTTGAAGACCCTAATATATCCATGAGTATAGTGCTCCTTGTCATTGTCGGGGCAGTAAGCTTCTACGTGCAATCGTATATTGGCTTGGGGATTTTCCTGTTGATCATCCTATATTTTCGCGTTCATCAATGGTATCTGCTTAAAGTTGGAGAGGGAGTCATGATTGAAAGATCTCAACGAAGATTAAGGCTTCATTTTGATGAGGAAGATAATTGGGTATTTAAATTTGAAAACAAAGGGCTTCCCATTTGGGGAGCAACGTTGAAGATGACCTTTAAAGATATTGTTGAGCCTACAATGCATCCATATTCATTGGGCATTGCAAACGAGATCGAGGTATCCATCCCATTCTCCATTCGAAAAAATGAAGTGGGGCAAATTTTGTTGCCGGTCAAAGGAAAGAGAAGAGGATTATGCCGAATAACCAATATGCACCTTGAGATTCCTCATCTTTTCGGAAGTGGTAAGGTTATCCTGAATCTACTCGATTCAGTTCCAACCACCATTATGGTGTTCCCCACTTCATCCCCTGTCAGGATGGCGGAACATCAGCTTACTTTAAGGCAGGGGGATGTTTCTACTCCCCATTCTTTGTTCCATGATGTGTTCCATCCCGTAGGAACAAGGGGGTACTTACAGGGCGATCGATTTCAGGACGTTCATTGGAAGGCTTCTGCACGAACAGGAGAGCTGCAAACGAAAATCTTCGCTCCATCTACTCAAAATGAGTGGATGATTGCCATCAATATCTCTGATCGTTTTGCCATTACTAGCAAGTTGGAGAGCATCATCAAGCATACAGCTTACCTTATGCAACTTGCCGTGGAACAAAACATCTCCTTCTCCCTGGTCTTAAATGTGAGAACACCGGGAGTTACGCCTTATTATTATCTGCCACCAGGGACAGGACGGAAGCACCGGCAGAGAGGGCTGGAGCTTTTAGCTACATTATCAACCGATGAATTCACCATGCCCTTCCACATCGTCCTCCAGCATTTGTATCTACGCAGACTGGTACCTTCCGTTTTTATTGTTGCCGGTTCGCTTGGGTCAAGGGAAGAGGAGTTATTGCAAAATATCGGCAAAGGCCATCCACATATCTTTAAGCTGAGCTTAGAAGAAGAAGAAGGAGTCGTCACATTATGGAATCGTTCGTTGAAAATTCCTTCCTAACGAAACATAAACAAATGCTTTTTATCAAAATGGGTCTGTATGCAGGCATTGATCTTCTGTTTGTCCTTTTGACCATTACGTTTCTATTTACAGGTGACGTCGTGTTGAATCAATACGTGCCGGCTTTTGCGATGATGTTGGTGTTGGTAATGACTTACATGGCCATATCCATCAAAATGCAGAGCTTTAATCATCTTCTGTTATATGCAGTATTTGCCTTGGGGATTGGAACTGGAATCTTATTTTTCTCGGCATCCTGGTGGGTTTTTCTTCCCGCTACGATCTATCTGCACTGGAAGATCAGCTCTTATCTACAGATCAAGGACCCATCAATTGAAATCAGCAGTGGTAACGTATTGATTTTTCTTTTTATCTCTGCTGTTTCTTTATTCTCGGGATCCCTCAGACAGTTGGAAAACACCTATCTGCTATACAGTCTGCTATTTCTATTTTTCGCGTTCGTTGGGACCTTAACCTCGATTCAAAGGATGTTGGCCAGTGAAAGTAAAGGAGTAAATAAGAGTATATATAAACCTTTTGCCCTCCTTATCACTGTGTTTTTAATCGGGGGGATACTAGCAGCTTTTAGTTCAGTGGTCAGCCAGGGAGTCTTTTGGCTGCTTGAAAAGGTGTTTTGGCTATTCTCCTTTTTGGTTAACCCGATCTTTAGTATTTTGACAAAATTAAGGGATTCGATCATGAAGTTTTTTGAAAATAATCCGGAAAAAGGAGACGGAAATGAGAATGAACAACAGGTTTATGATGAATCACAACTGTCTTCCCTGGGGGATGGACTTTCTTTTTCATGGTTGGATGAGGCATTGCTGGGACTATTAGTTTGCTTTGCTATCATTTATTTGGTCAAGAAAAGAAAAACGTCCTTACATTTATCTACGAGTGGGGGAACAACACCTGTCATGACGACCCGGGTAGCAGGAGCGGGTGATACTCCAAATCAAAGAGAGCAGGTCGAATATTCTATAGCAAGGGACGCCATCAGGAAATCGATGAAAATGTTAGAAGAAGAAGCTTACAAGAATGAAGTGGGCAGACTTCCGAATGAAAACGTCCAAGCTTGGTTCACTAGAATTGAGTTGGAGGAAAGTGCCCGATTTCTCACTATATACGAACGTGTGAGATATGGACGTGGAGTTCCGGAACAGGATGAAGTGGATTTTTTCACAAAACGAGTCCGGGAACACATCGAATCCTTAAATACCTTACATGAATGAAGCTGGTGCAGGAAGTTCTCCTTCCGAGCTTCAGCTTCTTTATTTCATGCGACTTTTGGATATGATAAATGTGAATATATGAGAGGCGAAGATAGTGTTGTTTCACTTAGAGAAAGTAATATATATAAATATAGTAAGCATCGATACATGGAGATAACCTAAAAACCGAACAACCAGCCTCAAAGGTGAAAGCGGTGCGGGAAAGACTACTCTTCTAAAATTGCTGAATAAAATGAATATACCAGATGAAGGAAAGGTCTATTATAATAAGATTCAAGATGCCCAGTTATATGTATAGATACCATATAACACTCCTGTTCTAATCTAGTTTTTACCTGCATATGATAGAGAAAGAATGACAGGGAAGGGGAGAGTTCTATATGAATTACCAAACAGAACAGGCACTAAGAGTGAAAAGTCTAGTCATAGATGTCATAGAAGAACTAATGAAAGAGGATGGCAAGCACGAGGTGCAGGAATTAAAACAACTCTCAGAATTATTCTCTCGGTGCATATGTGACTTAGTAAACGTTTATACAAACACCTCTGAAGATCATGAAATGACACTGAAAGGCACGGTCATAAAAGCAAAAATCGGCTATAATATCATGAAAGCAAAATCTGAAGCGGTAGAAAGAGAATAGTATCATGTTGACTAAACTGGCTCATACTAAAGATCCCCCCCACATTACAGGGGAATTTAAAGAGTCAGTTTTTTTTGATGAATAAACATGAAATTTTACATAAATAGGTTCATAACAGTGGCAAATTTATGAAATACTAAAAAAATCAAGCTTTACAATTGTGTATATCTTCATTGCATGCTATTCTTTTTTATTGAACAGCTTTATAGTAGGAATGGATTATTTACTAGAAATAGTTGACGTATTCTACATAATCCATTACTTTAATGAAGCAACCAAAAACAAGATAAATTAAGGAGTCGATTTACATGGCACAAAAAACATTTACAGTTACAGCTGAAACAGGAATTCACGCTCGTCCGGCAACTCTACTAGTTCAAACGGCAAGCAAATTCGACAGCGATGTACATCTAGAATACAAAGAAAAGAAAGTAAACTTGAAATCAATCATGGGTGTAATGTCTTTAGGTGTTGGTAAAGGTGCAGAAATCATAATCATTACTGAAGGTAGCGACGAAGAAGAAGCGTTAAACAGCTTACAAGAAACATTGAACAAAGAAGGTTTAGCTGAGTAATGTCCAGTCTTTTAAAAGGAATTGCGGCATCAAATGGTATTGCCATAGCGAAAGCGTATCGCTTAGTTGAACCCGACCTAAGCTTTGAAAAGAAAAACGTAGACGATGCGGAACAGGAAGTTTCACGCTTCCAGGAAGCTATTGCGACGTCAAAGTCAGAGCTTGAAGTGATCCGTGATAAAGCAAGAGTTGATTTAGGTGAAGATAAAGCTCAAATCTTTGAAGCGCATCTTCTTGTCCTAAGCGACCCAGAACTACTGACACCAATCGAAGACAAAGTGAAATCTGAAAATGTAAACGCTGAATTCGCCCTTAAAGAAACAGCGGATATGTTTGTATCCATGTTTGAATCCATGGACAATGAATACATGAAAGAACGTGCGTCGGATATTCGTGACGTGACAAAGCGTGTCCTATCACACCTGTTGGGCGTGCAGATTGCGAACCCAAGCATGGTGACAGAAGAAGTGATTGTGATCGCAGAGGATCTAACACCTTCTGATACGGCACAATTAAACCGTGAATTTGTTAAAGGATTTACAACAGATATCGGTGGAAGAACATCTCACTCGGCCATTATGGCCCGTTCAATGGAGATTCCAGCTGTAGTGGGAACGAAATCCATTACTTCCTCTGTTGAAAATGGTGACATGATCATCATTGATGGATTAAGTGGAGAAGTACATATTAATCCGACTCAGGAAGTCATCGAAGAGTATAAGAAAGAGCATGCCCGATATGAAGAACAAAAAGCTGAATGGGCAAAGCTTGTCAATGAACCAACGGTATCCAAGGATGGGGAGCATGTTGAACTTGCTGCTAACATTGGGACACCTAAGGATCTTGAAGGGGTGAAGAATCACGGCGGAGAAGGTGTAGGTCTGTATCGTACAGAATTCCTATACATGGGTCGTGACGAATTACCGTCTGAAGACGAGCAATACGAAGCTTATAAGGCTGTATTAGAAGGTATGGAAGGGAAACCTGTAGTGGTTCGTACCCTTGACATCGGTGGAGATAAAGAGCTTCCTTACTTAAATCTGCCAAAAGAAATGAATCCATTCCTCGGGTATCGTGCAATCCGACTTTGTCTGGACGAACAGGATATCTTCCGTACTCAGCTTAGAGCGTTATTAAAGGCCAGCCCATTTGGAAATCTGAAAATCATGTTCCCGATGATTTCAAATCTTCAAGAGTTCAGAGAAGCGAAAGCCATCCTTGAAGAAGAGAAAAAAGCTCTTCTTGAGAATGGTACGAAAGTAGCTGATCATATTGAAGTAGGAATCATGGTAGAAATTCCATCAACTGCTGTAATGGCGGATGTTTTTGCTAAGGAAGTAGATTTCTTCTCTATCGGAACCAATGATTTAATTCAGTACACAATGGCTGCCGACCGCATGAATGAGCGAGTTTCCTACTTATATCAACCGTATAACCCTGCCATTTTACGTCTAGTCAAAATGGTGATTGATGCGGCTCATAAAGAAGGAAAATGGGCAGGTATGTGTGGTGAAATGGCTGGAGATGAGATTGCTGTACCAATCCTTCTGGGATTAGGTTTGGATGAGTTCTCTATGAGTGCTACATCGATCTTACGCGCACGTTCTCAAATCCGTCAGTTGAATCGTGCTGAAATGAAAGAACTGGCAGAGCAAGCACTACAATTAGACACCAATGATGCTGTCATTTCTGCTGTGAAAAAAGCGACATCAATGGAATAAATTTAGGTTTAGATGGTGGAAATGAGGGGATTATATCTGTGAAGAATAAGGCACACCCTTTGGGCCTTTTCATTCTCATTTCCCCCTTTCTTGTGGATTGAAGGAACGTATTGTTCTTTCAATCCCTATTTTCTTTTTCAGGGATTATATTTCTTGCAAAATGCGCTAAAACCTCGAACTTTTAAAAGGATTTTTCCATTCCATTAATACCCCATAGTCACATGATTCTTCATCCTTCAGGTACCCTTTAACAGCTTTTAATGGAGTGCGTCCTGTTTGCAGAAGAAACGTAATGACAGGATCCTTGAATTCTCCACTCGTTAATTTCTGTATATAATCCTCAATCGGAAAATCTTTGGACACTTTATGATAGGATGGAATCCGACCGCCGCCAAGTAAGCGATCCAATTTTAAATGAACCACAATCTCAAACATGACATTCATCAAGACCTTTCCAAGCTTAAATCCCCTATAATCAGGGTCGATACATAGATCCACCACATACAATGTATTTCCATTCTCATTGTGAGTCCGGATATATCCATCATCAGTTATGTCTTCCCATGTATGGTCCGGCTTTAACGGATCAAAGTCGACAATTAAGCTTGTCATACTCCCCACTAAATTCCCGTCAACTTCCACACAAATAGCGCCAAGAGGGAAATGAGACAAATGATGTGCGAGTTGGTCTTTATTCCACCATAATTCTGATGGGAAGGGAGGTGGGAATGCTCTTTTTTGAACGGATATCAAGTCGTCGAAATCATCCTTGCAATAATTTCTGATAACCGCTTTATAAATTTGATCGTTTCTGAAAACATACTGTTCTTTCATATACATGTCAGAACCTCACTTCTCAGAATTTACTTGTTTATTATACGTTATGAAAGCGCTTTTTTAAAGTGTTTTACTGAAATAACTTTTCTTCTGAAAAAAATTGAAATTTTTTCAGAAGAGCGGTTTATCATTCTGGAAAGCGGGTATTCTATAATTAAGCATGAAATTGGAGATTAATTTCTCACTAACACCCCCTTTTCCTTTTTTTGAACCAACTCAGTTAACTGGGTTGGTTCTTTTTTTTGCTATTTTTATCCCGGAAGTTGATTCGTATAGTGAAAAAGAAGAAAGTGAATAATAATCTTATGCTTATGCTGATCCATTGAAGGATAAGCATGATCAATAAAAGGGGTGAATAAATAATGGCGAAGCGTACAAAAAAGAATGATCCACAACAGAAGAACAAAAAAGGATTCGATTCTTCTAAGATTAATGCGGAATTTGCCCACGAAATCGGAAGTGCGGCAACAAACAAAATACACAAAGACAAAGCCAAAAAAGAAAAAGCACCTAAAAATAACGGTGAATATAAAGGGTAAACATGAAGAGGGACGGACCTTGTTATACAAGGTCCGTCCCTCTTGTCAGGTTTGGATGAAGGAGTGGATACGGTCGAGCCCTTCTGTCAGCTGGTCCATGGAGCAGGCATAGGATAGTCGGAAGTATCCTTCGCCGAACTGGGAAAAAGCATCACCAGGAACGACAGCCACTTTTTTCTCTTGGGCAAGAGCCAACGAGAAGTCAAATGAACTCAAAAGAATTTGATCTGGTATCTTCACGAAAAAGTAGAAGGCTCCATCGGGTTTGACGATTCCTTCAAATCCCATCTCAATTAATCGGTTATATACATAGTCCCTTCGTTTTTTATATTCTTTCTTCATATTTTCAGCATCATCTTTTCCAACTGTAAGTGCTTCATAGGCAGCTTTCTGGGAGACGGAAGAAGCACAGGAAACATTGTATTGGTGAACCTTTATTAGATGCTTAGAAATCGATTCTGGAGCGAATACCAGTCCGATCCTCCAACCGGTCATACTATGTGATTTAGATAGTCCATTGACGACGATGGTTTGTTCTCTTAAATATTCGGCAATGGAATAATGCGAATCATCAAAGGTAAGCTCGCTATAAATTTCATCAGCTAACACAAAGATATTTCTATTTCTAAGCAAGTCGGCAATGTCTTTTAATTCTGCTTTGGATAGGCTTACCCCTGTTGGATTGGATGGATAAGGCAATATAACACATTTTGTAGAAGGAGTTAAGCTCTCCTCAATAAGAGCAGCATTCAACTTAAAATCATTTTGTGTGATATCAATATGTACGGGATTAGCACCACAAAGTGTAATGATCGGTTCATAGCCTGGGTACACAGGTCCCGGGATAAGGCAGTCATCTCCTTCGCATAGGATCGTACGAAGGATCACATCGATCCCCTGAGAAGCGCCGTTTGTGACTATGACCTCATTTACAGGGTTATAATGTACATTATATTTTTCTTTTACATATGAAGCCGCGGCTTCTCGTAGTTCGAGAAATCCTGCATTATGGGTATAGGAAGTGAAGTCATCATCAATGGCAGCCTTACCCGCGTCTTTGACATGTTGTGGGGTGGGGAAATCCGGCTGACCGATTGTCAGGGAAATGATGTCGTCTATGTCTGCCACCATATTAAAAAACTTTCGAATACCTGATATCTGGATGTCCTTGATCCGAGGGTTAATATACTGTTCCAATACGTACACCTACTTTAATAATTTGATTCATATTTTATCATTAATTCCAGCATTTACGTAGTGATTTTGTTTGAATGGTAAAGAAAAAGGGAAATGATAAAAAAAATAAATGTCAGTTAGGGAGAGCCATATGATTCGTACGAGTATTATTATGGAAAATGGGGAAATTGAACAGAATGTTCCCTTATCCAGAATAAAAGAAAAAGGTGTTAAATGGTATTGGGTGGATTTTTCAGAGCCGACTAGCAAGGATATTCGGTTACTTAAGCTGTATTTTCGATTCCATCCACTTGCGATAGAGGATTGCCTGGACGATTTCAGTCAGCGGGCTAAGCTCGATTTTTATGATCAATACATATTTGTCCTTCTTCATGCCATTAATCAGAAAACGCTGGATTCTCACGAAGTGAATATGTTTGTGAACGCAAGTTTTATCGTTACCTTCCATAAACAACCTGTGAGGGAATTAAATAATGTATGGGAAAAAGTTCAGCAAGAAGGGGATCAGCCCAGTCCTTTTAAGATCATGCATGGAATTGTTGACCGGTTAGTGGACGATTATTTTCCCCTCGTATATGGTATTGAAGATCGCCTCAATAAAATAGAAGATAACACGAATGAAGATGCGGATAGTGATCTGATGGATGAATTATTCGATATTCGTCATGATATGTCAAAGTTAAGAAGAACCCTCGTTCCCATGAGGGATTTATTATATCGTATCAGCAATTCCGGCAGATTGAATGCACTCAAAGAAGAGCAGCTATATTTTAATGATGTGTACGATCATTTAATTAAGCTTGTCGAGATGCTTGAATCGTATCGTGAATTTTCATCAGATATCCGGGATAATTATTTATCCATTAACTCAGATAAAATGAATAATATCATGATGACCTTAACCGTCATTACGACGATTTTTATGCCTCTTACGTTTATTGCGGGTCTGTATGGGATGAACTTTGTCTATATGCCGGAACTCGATGAGCGAAGCGGATACTTTATCGTTCTCGGGGTTATGGGTATCATAGCACTGATCATGTTTGGTTTCTTTATGAAAATAGGCTGGCTCAGGTTCAGCACGAAAAAACGGAGAAAACGAAGAAGGCTCCTTCGTTTAAAATAAGCAAGCTAAAAAAGCAGTGACTCCATAAAGGTGTTCTGCTTTTTTCATTTGTTTCCATTATGGGAGACCTTGTCACGATGAGATGAATTTTCTCATGAAATTCCCGTAAACGGTAGATTTTTTTGAGAAAAAACGTTATATTAATTGAGGACAAAAGAAGAAGAATTGGGATTATAGATAAGTCTCGAGAGGTTCTAGCACAACCCTCTATAAAAAACTAAGGAAAACGGCATCCTTAGGTGTCGTTATTTTTTGTTAATGACGGCTTTAAAGCCAATGTTATAGGGTATCACAGAATCTCTTTCTTCTTTTCATGGCAAATGAGCCTGTAGAAAAGAAAGGAGAACCTTTTATGAACACACAGAAAGCGTTAGTCGTATTCAGCGGAGGTCAAGATAGTACAACGTGTTTATTTTGGGCAAAGAAAGCATTTAATGAAGTAGAAGCGGTGACATTTAACTACGGTCAGAGGCATGTTGCAGAGCTGGACTGTGCAAAAGAGATTGCAGAGGATCTTAAAGTGCCTCACCATGTATTAGATATGAGTTTATTAAATCAATTGGCACCAAGCGCTTTAACAAGGGAGGATGAAGAAATCACTCATCAGGATGGTGAATTACCATCTACATTCGTTCCTGGAAGAAATCTATTATTCCTGTCATTTGCAGGCATATTAGCGAAGCAAATCGGAGCGAGGCATATTGTAACAGGTGTATGTGAAACGGATTTCAGCGGTTATCCTGATTGCCGTGATATTTTTGTGAAATCCTTGAATGTTTCCCTCAATCTATCCATGGATGATCAGTTTGTGATCCATACTCCACTAATGTGGATCAATAAGGCACAAACGTGGGAAATGGCAGATGATTTAGGTGCCTTCCGTTATGTACAGGAAAATACACTCACTTGCTATAATGGGATAAAAGGCAGCGGGTGCGGTGAGTGCCCTGCATGTGAGCTTAGGCAAAAAGGGCTGGAAGAATATAAAAGTGCAAAAAAAGGGGGAGAAGGAAGATGATACAACAAATCTACCCGACTCCTGACCACATTTATGAATTTGAATTAAATAAAGATATGCATTTTGCGGCAGCCCATTATATTCCACATGTGGATGCAGGAAGCTGTCAGGATATCCATGGTCATACGTACTTTGCCAATATTACTATTGGAGGGGATCAGCTTGATGATTCCGGATTTCTTATTAATTTCCAACACATTAAAAAGCTGATTCATAAGCGCTTTGATCATAAAGTCATGAACGAAGATGAATTGTTTTCTGCAGAGAACGGCAATGTGTTCCCAACCACTGAAGTTGTAGCGAAGGTGATGTGGGAAATCATTCAGGCTCATTTAGACACATTACCTCACCAACCTAAATGCCTTCAAGTATTTTTAAGAGAAACACCGACAAGTTACGTCATTTACAGACCAAAGGTGAGACAATCATGAAAAAAATCCCTGTATTAGAAGTGTTTGGTCCAACCATTCAGGGTGAAGGTATGGTAATAGGTCAAAAGACGATGTTTGTCCGAACTGCAGGATGTGATTATAGTTGTTCATGGTGTGATTCTGCATTTACGTGGGATGGTTCTGCGAAAGAGGATATTCAGCTTATGAAGGCTGAAGAAGTGTGGAACAGGCTAAAAGAAGTCGGTGGAAACAACTTCTCTCATGTAACCATTTCCGGTGGTAATCCTGCTCTGTTGGCTCATTTGAAGGAGCTTATCGAGATCTTAAAGGAGAATGGCATAGCGTCGGCCTTAGAGACGCAAGGTAGCCGCTGGCAGGATTGGTTCTATGATATAGATGACCTGACACTATCTCCAAAGCCTCCAAGTTCGAAAATGGAGACTGATTTTGAGAAGCTGAATTTCATTGTTCACCGTTTAATTGAAAATGGCTCACAATTTAGCTTAAAAGTTGTAGTGTTTGATGATAAAGATCTGGAATACGCCACAAAGATTCATAAACTCTACCCTGACGTTCCATTCTATATTCAGACAGGTAACCCTTCTGTTTCCGAAGAAGATACACCAAAGCTTTTGTCAAATTTATTATTGGATTATGAAGCGCTCATTGAAAAGGTTTGTGGGAACGAAGAATTAAATCATGTGCGGGTGCTCCCGCAGCTGCATACTTTGGTGTGGGGCAACAAGCGGGGAGTATAATTGAAAAAGCGATTGAAGGGAAGTCTTCAATCGCTATTTTTTTTATTTTTGAGGGTTTTCACGGTGCTCCTGATTTATTCTCCTTTGTCCTTCGAAATAAGAAAGTTCATCGGGTTCATCTTTTCCATCAGCATTCTTCCCGAAAGCAACAATGGGAAGATTGTTTTGTGAGGGAAGGATGTGGTCACTAATTTCATCAAAATCAGGCAGGTTACGGTTCTCTAAGTCCCTTCGATCGGTCATATATACACCTCCTCCCCTTAGTATGCATAGGGAATCATTTTCTATTACCATTTAGGTCACGGTAAAGAAAGCGAGGGTTGAAAAAGTCTCCTCTCAGGAAGGGTCTGACGACTTTTTTTCATGATTACCTGTAAACATGTTTCGCAAATGTTCGATATAAAAAGAGTAAGGCAAATACTCATGTTTGTATGGAAGGACGAAAATAATTGAATCAATCAAATAGTATTCTTCTTGAAAGCGGGACCAATGAACTTGAAATTGTTGAATTTGAAGTTCATCACAATAAATTTGGTATCAATGTAATTAAAGTGAAGGAGATTATCCAACCAACTCCTTGCATCCCTATTCCTCATTCTCATCCTCACGTGAAAGGACTCATTCAATTGAGGGGAGAGGTACTTCCAGTAATCGATATGGCTAGGGTACTTGGAGTGAAAGAGGAAGAAACATCTAATTCAAAGTACATTGTTGCTGAGTTTAATCAACAGAAAGTCATTTTTCATGTACATAACGTTACTCAAATTCATCGCATTTCCTGGAATCAAATAGAGAAGCCTTCAGAAATGTATTCTGGTGTACATTCCGGAATAATAGGGGTCATCAAGCGAAACGAATCAATGATATTGTTACTGGATTTTGAGAGTATCATGCTGGAAATCAATCCTGATACAGGGATCCGGGTGGAACAAGTAAAGAAGTTAGGACCAAGGCAGAGAAGGAATAAGAAGATTGTTGCTGCTGAGGATTCCCCTTTACTCCGCAAACTTTTGAATGATACGTTGAGTGAAGCAGGATATGAAGAAGTTGAATTTTTTGAAAATGGGGCCGATGCATTCAATTATCTGGAATCACTTGTTGAGGGAACTCATGATGTTCAACAGTCAGTTCAGCTAGTCATTACAGATATTGAAATGCCGCAAATGGACGGACACCATTTGACCAAAAGAATCAAAAGTCATTCTAAGCTCAACAAACTCCCAGTCATCATTTTTTCTTCACTGATTACAAATGATTTAAAACATAAAGGTGAGATGGTCGGAGCAGAAGATCAAATCAGTAAACCCGAAATTGCTGATTTGATTTTAAAAATTGATCAACATATATTGTAGAATCAAATGAGATCGAGGATAATCATAAAGGGTTCAGACATTTGTCTGAACCCTTTATGACATATATGCGTTAATCCGCTAAAATCTTTGAGCATTAAAAGAAGCTATCGCCCAACTTTTTAAAAACAGGTTTTTGATAACTGCTCTTCCCGGGTTTACGTGGCTGTTCATTACGATCAGACATCCCTGTATAATGTTCTAAAATCCCTTTAGCCTGCTGAAGTCCCATTTTACATTTAGGATTTCTTAACGAATGATCAAGTGAACCCAGATGAGGCAATTCCTTGAAATCTTCCTTCGTTGCAGGGATATGAAAGGTATAATCTCCGCAATCAATCAATACGTCGGATTGTTGTTGACTATTCTTTGGGTTGTTGGAAAAGTGAAGTCCAACTTTCTTCGCCTTACCTTCCCGAATCATTTTCATTAAGGCTCGTTTTTTTAATGAATATAAGTATTTTGGGTTACCTGCTGTTTTCGCATGACGATTCACAGTGAAAATAGCTTGAGAGAGGGTAATTACGGATGTGGAAGAAGGGGTAGATTTACTAGTATTCCTCAAGTTATTAGCTCCTTTCTATTGTATTAATCTTCATTATACCCCCTTTTTATGGGATTGGAAAGGTACGGTGGGGAGTTTCTTGTTGGAAGTTAGTAATATTTTGACAGGTCCATTTCTATGCCGGGAGGAAATATTGCGTTACTTTACAAGGATAAGACAGGGTATCCAGGCCTCAGGGTGAAAGTTGTAGAGGGTAAATATCATAAAGGCTCTACCTAAAGAATGTAACTCTTACATTTTCAGGTGAGCCTTTTGTTTATCTTTGGGGGTATATATTAATATTCTCTGTAAAGTTGTACGGTGAAGATTGGATATTATTTCCCCCGTAGGGTTGTGGGTAAGCAGGGTAAGGATACCCTCCATAAGGCGAATAAGGTGGATAGCAAGCAGGACCGTAGCAAGGTCTGTTGAAAAGGAACGGGCTAATGGCCAACCCAGCTAACCCACCAGCTATAAACGGTAATCCAAAGAATGGGAAGAAGCGCTGATCTCCTCTTCTAAACTGTGGATAACCGTGGTATGGGTAATATGCGTGTTGATACATATACAATAAACCTCCTCTCTCTATTCACATTAGTGTATGGTTCACATTCGGACTGCGCGCCTGTCTCACATATAATAGGCAGACGAATGGAGTGGAATGTAGGTATAAAGTACCAGATAGTGAAGAAAATAACGAATATAGGGAATTCTTGGATTAACTAGTAAAATATAAGGAGGATGCATTATGTAGAAAATGACAGAAGGCTAAAAGGATGACGAATCCATGAATTGGACTACTATTATAGACACCAACGATCAAGATCAACAGGTCCTTGACACTGTATTGAAAGAACTTATTTTAGATTATATACATGATATGATTTTCATTATGAAGGTTGAAGAGGGACCTTCTTTCAGGTACCTATACATAAATGAATCAGCCAAAAGGTACACATCCATTCAGAATAGGGATATGGGGCGCCTTTTGGAGGAAGTGATTTCATTCGAGATGGCTACTGATTTACAGGAGAAATACACCCAACTTGTTCAAAAGGGTGAGAGCGTCACCTTTCAGGATACTTTTTTTCATACGAATGGAAGTCAGGTCGTGAACGAATCCATACTGACACCCATCAAGGATGGATATGGAAAAGTAGAGTATGTTGTTTCAATTACGAGAGATATAACTTCGTCCATTCTGGAGAAGAAGAAATTAGTGAAAGCGAAAGAACGTTATAAATCCATTATCGAGCATAATTTGGATGCCATATTCATTCTGGACGGAGAAGGTGTCATCAAGGAATCTAACGGAGCAGGCTGCTCATTGTCGGGCTATTCAAAAGAAAACTTAGTTAATATGAAACTCTATGATTTATTTCACTCTCAAAATGAGAAACTACTGACAGAATCACTAATTCACACACTTTTGGGAACTCCTACTACGATTGATTATAGTCTTCTTCTGAACGAAGCCGGAGAGGAGAAAATAACCCAGCTGAAAATGGTTCCATCGTCGTAAAAGAAAAGTGTGACGGCTGTTATATTATTGTTAAGGATATAACCAAGCATCATGAACAGAATGAAATGATCCATTATATGGCTCTGCATGATCAATTAACTGGTCTTTGGAACAGGAGAGCACTGGATGATCATGTCCCTCTGATCATTCATAATATGGAAGAAAGAGGTATAGAGCTCTCGCTTTTATACCTGGATCTAGACCGGTTTAAATTTGTAAATGATACCCTTGGATTAAAGGGAAGAGACCGGTTTCTCAAAAAAATCACAGACCGTTTGCTAACCCTGACGAACGAAGAATGTTTATTATACAGACAAGGGGGGGGATGAATTTATTTTTCTGTTGAAGAATAGTGGTTTTGAAGATACCAAGACGAAAGCGAAGGAAATCTTGGCACTGTTCATAGACCCTTTCACAATAGATGGGCAGGAATTTTACATCTCTCCTTCGATTGGGATCAGCCGTTATCCTGCAGATGGATATGATTCTAATTCACTCATTCAAAAAGCAGCTCAAGCCCTTTTTGAAGTCAAAGAAAAAGGACGCGCCCATTATCGTTTTTATCAGACGCATATGAAATCAAGTTTTCCGAATTATATCATTATGGAAGCACATCTGAGAAGAGCCATAGAGAAGGGAGAGCTATACGTCCACTATCAGCCACAGGTAAACTTAGCTACAGGTACCATTGATAGCTTCGAAGCGTTAGTTCGCTGGAACAACGGCAAATTTGGGTTTGTATCCCCTGCACAGTTCATTCCGTTGGCAGAAGAAATAGGCTTGATACATCAAATTGGCGAATGGGTACTGGAACAAGTGTGTATGCAGTTGAAAAAGTGGCTAAACAAAGGATATAAGACGGTACGTGTGGCTATCAACATTTCTCCCAAGCAATTTCTTCAGGAGCAATTAGTAGATACCATTGATTTCTATTTATCAACGTATAATCTTCCCGCTTCTTGCATAGAAATTGAAATTACGGAGGGAGCCATGCAAGATACTCAACAAACATTAAAAATCTGAGGAAGCTTAAAAATCTTGGAGTGTACATTTCGGTGGATGATTTTGGAACAGGATATTCCTCACTGCATTATTTGAAACGATTTCCCATTGATATCTTGAAGATCGATCAATCGTTTGTGAAAGAGATAGGAATGAATCAGAAGGATTCTGCCATAACGACTACCATCATCCATCTTGCACATAGCCTGGGTCTTGAGGTGATTGCAGAAGGTGTAGAAAGTGAGGGACAAGTTGATTTTCTTAAAGAGGCGAACTGCCAAAAAGCCCAAGGCTACTTCTTTAGTAAACCGATCTGCCCAAAGGAAATCGAGCAACAGCAATTTGTTCTTATGTAACGTTCTTGCCCCACTACTTGAGCAACCTGTCATTTGATGATACGTTTTATTTTCATTCTTTTTCACATACGTCTGGTAAATGCGATGAAATGTTTGACAGAGTAGTTCCTATGACTTATTTTAAAGTGAGGAGAGTAAAAGATTCATAGACAGGCATATAAGGATCGAAATCCGTGTGAATCAGAGTTCCGAATGCTTTATTAAGGAGAGGGATTATGAAAAAGACAAAACGTATGGAAATCCTATTTCTCCCTACCGATAGAGGAACGATTAAAGCATATATTTTTGGCTTTAAAACTCCTCGATCTTTAGGTCAGGTAGTCGTTTCATATAATAATGTTTCTGTTGAAGCAAAAGGATATAAGAGAAATAAAACCATTATTAAGGCGTTGGCACAATTACACGATACTATTGTTAACAATCCGGATAGCTGATTTTTAAGGCTGATTTTTTAAGAAGAAGATATTTTCTTAAAAATCGGTCTTTTTTATATTTAAAATGGTTGCAACGCATCACTATATGATAAAATTATGAGTGAATATTCATTCATAATTAAGGGGGAGTTACATATGGGAGAACAACAAGTTGTAATTGTAACAGGCGGTTCGAATGGTATGGGGAAATATATGGCGAAGCACTTCGTCGAGTCTGGGGCAAGCGTCGTCGTAACAGGGAGAAATGAAGAACGACTACAATCGGTGAAAGATGAGTTTTCGGGTCTTGATGGAAAGATTGAAGTCTTTCAAATGGATGTCAGGGAACAGGAACACGTAAAGGCGATGGTTGAATTTACTGCTGAAAAGTTCGGCAAAATCGATGTACTCATAAACAATGCAGCAGGAAATTTTATCTGTCCGGCGGAAAAGCTCACTCCTAATGGATGGAAATCTGTTATTGATATCGTCCTAAATGGAACGTTCCTGTGCTCACATGCTGTAGGGAATTATTGGATTGAGAACAATCAAAAGGGGTCCATCATTAATATGGTCGCCACTTACGCTTGGAATGCAGGTGCAGGTGTGGCTCATTCTGCGGCTGCGAAAGCCGGAGTCTTATCGTTAACCCGCACACTTGCCGTCGAGTGGGGGCATAAATACGGTATTCGTACAAATGCCATTGCACCAGGGCCAATCGAAAGAACCGGTGGGGCCGATAAGCTTTGGATATCTGATGAGGCAGCGAAAAGAACGATTGACAGTGTCCCGTTAAAACGATTAGGAACACCGGAAGAGATTGCGGGCCTTGCTTACTTTATTGCGTCAGGTCAAGCGGCGTATATAAACGGAGAGTGCATCACAATGGACGGGGGCCAATGGCTAAATCAATTTCCGTTCTAATATAAGATAAAATATGAAAGAAAGATAAATGGCTTTCCCGCATATGTTAAAACGGCAGTGCAGGGAAAGCTTTTTTGTTTATGTCTTTTCAATTCCACTGTATAGTTGTGTTATAATTATGCAAAAAAACATGAGTAGTGGTGGGGGAGTGCGCATGGACGCATTAGAAGTATTAACCAATATTGAAAAAGTGATTCCGTACTTTCAACCGATTTTCAGTGCGGATGAACATAAAATCATCGGCTACGAGGTATTAGGGAGAATGGAAGTCGATGAAGGAATCATTGAGAGTCTCGGACCATTCTTTGGAGATGAAGAGATACCCGATGAATATAAAGTGGAAGTGGATGAACGGGTAACCAGACTGGCACTGTGTAAGTTTATTAGTGAGGAACAAGAGGGATACATCTTTTTAAACCGAGATGCAAGGCTATTGATGCTTGACCACGGGGAATCCTTTCTGGAGCTACTTCAAGATTACGAAAAAAAGGGTTTGGATTTGAACAGGACGGTAATTGAGCTGTCTGAAAAAACGTTCGTCGGGGACTTCGATCAGCTTGTTCATTTGCTTCTGTATTACAAAACATATGGAATTAAGATAGCGATTGATAACGTTGGCGGAAACAGCGGTCAGCTGGATCGGCTATCTCAATTCTCACCTGATATATTGAAAGTGGATTTATACCAACTGAGAAATGATGCGGGGAATAAAGTCTATAAAGATATATTGTACAGTTTGTCAATGCTTGCGAGAAAGATAGGGGCATCCCTCTTATTTGAGAATATCGAAATCAACTTTCAACTGCAGTTTGCCTGGTTGAACGGTGGTCGTTATTATCAAGGGTATTACCTGCAGCACCCGTCAGACTCATTTTTGAAGCCGGATATACTAAAAGAGAAATTGAAGGAAAAATGTCAGGACTATATTCGATATGAGAAGAAGCATCTTGAAGCAGGGTATGAATTCGCAGACGTCCTACATAAAGAAATCAGTCAAAAGCTGATGATGATAAAAAAACAAAGTACCGAGTTCGATGACATACTCTTTGACTTGGGGAAGTATTTTACCGACAAATGCTTCCGGTTATACATTTGTGATGAAAATGGCTTCCAAGTGACAAGTAACGTAGTAAAAACTGATCAAAAGTGGCACATAGAACCAAGGTACAAAGGAAAGAACTGGAGCTGGCGCCCGTACTTTCTTGAAAATATCATTCGTATGAGGATCAATAAGAAAGGTTTATTATCGGACATCTACAGCGATATTGATTCAGGCGAATCTATCCGGACTTACTCCTTTCCATTTGGCAATGGATTATATTTATTTATGGATCTTTCGTATGAATTTCTATTTGAGGAGGATGGTTTGATCTTTTAAATCCCTTGACACCTTTCTTTTAGCTACGTCTTATGCTTGTCGCCTCTGGTCAAAGCCCTTCCGCTTTTCTTGATGTCCAGCTACAGGGCTTAGAGGCTCGAGGTCATAAGCCAAAGCTGACAAAAAGGCAAAAATGCGCCTTTCTGTCAGCATCGTCTTATGCTTGTCGCCTCTGGTCAAAGCCCTTCCGCTTTTCTTGTATAGCCTTTTCCTATTAGGACAAATTATTCTTAAGGACATTTTTGTAAGGAGGGGCTATGATGAGTATATATATGATCGTGCTTGCCCTGATTGTTATAGGGGTAGCAGGTTATTCGTTAGTGTATACCTTTAAACTGGCTGGGCAGGAAAAGCGGCTGAAGGGTGAATATGATACAGATATACCGGATGTTGTGAAGGAGCATCCTTATATTCGGAATCCTATTTTCTTGTCTATCTTAATTGCCACCATTCTCATTACACTGTTTATTATTTATTGGTCCATTCGCTATTTATCATAATTAAAAGGGTGCCGCATGAAATCATGCGGCACCCTTTTTGGTTAAATGTACCATTAATTTTTGTGTTTGACTGTCACCAATAGAGGGAATTTTACAACCAAACCAAAATATATGTCAGTCCTTGTTAGGATTTAACGAACAAATGATAACCAATCGACAATTTTCCATTGCTACAATAATTTCAACAAGTTTATTAAGGGAGGGAAAGCAAATGGAAATGAAAAAATTATGGCTATTATTTCTTATTGTAGGGCTCGTTACAGCGGCATGTGGGCAAGTAAGTCAAACCAAGGCATCAGAATTTACTGAAGATAACGCATTGTCTCTTGTGGAAGATGCCTTTCGTACCCAAGTATCATTAAGTGAAAAACCACAATCGAAGAAACAGATTAATGACAAGCTGTCACAGTATTTCACAAAGGATCTAACAGCAAGCTTCATAAAGGAAAATATATATGAAGTTGAGGGCGGATATATCACATTTGGATCGGACTTCGCACCACACTACATTCCATTTTTTATGTATGATGAGTCTACTAACGTAAAATACATAGATGGAAATTGGTACGTATGGGAAGAACGTACAGATGAGGAAGAAGGTCCTGTGTCACGGATTTCAGGTATAGAAGCGGTCGTATTAAGTGAAGAAGAAGGTACTTGGAAGGTTTCATCCATTACCTACGAGTTACCAGAAAAAATTCAATCCCAATAATACAAGAAAAGTTGGCCATGAAAATGAATTGGCCAACTCTTTTTTGTTGATAAACCTAATGTTTATTTGTTTAATGCTGCCGTTAGGGATTCCAGGTTGAAGCCTGAAATCACTTCAGAGTCCACAGTGATTGTCGGAGTGGAATAAGACTTCAGCTCTTTAACCAGATAATCCCTTGCTTGTTCATCTTCTTTAATATTGATTTCTCTGTACTCAACATTGTGTTCCTTTAAATACATTTTGACCACTTCACAGGGTGGGCATTCTGGTTGAGTGTATAAAGTGACTTTTTTCATGATGGTTTTTCTCCTTTGCTTTGTCTTACGAAATAATCTACGATTCCCATTGCTGATACGTTCGTATCCAGAGTTAATAAATTGAAAATCGGGTTGTTTGGATCAACGCCCTTTTGGACCATTTTACTCTTTGTATGTTCAAAAAGTACAGCAGATATCGCTTTAACGTTCTCTTCCCCTGTTCTTTTGTGTGAGAACTGTTCCTCACTTTTTTCCATGAAAAGATCAAGCCATCTTTCTACTTCCCCTAATGCAAATGATACTTCTTCAGTGACACCGTAGTGTCCAAAATACAAGCGATCGAGCTTCAGACCCTTATACATGCGTATGGAATCCTTCATGTTTTCAGGGCTAAATTGGTTGGGGGAAGTAGAAGGGATATAGAAGTGCTTTGACCCCACCGTATACTGGATTCCGCATGTGTCCCCGGTGAACATCCCATTTGACACAGAATCAAAGATGCTTAAATGGTGATTTGCATGACCAGGGGTGTGGTAGAACGTTAATGTACAGTTTTCGCTCAGATTCAGTTTTTCCTCATGCTCCATCACAATCATCCGGTCTTCCGGAATTGACACAATCGGGTGGAAAAGATCATCGAATTTCTCTCCATATACCGCTCTTGCTCCTCGGATCAAGCGTGTAGGATCTGAAAGGTGACGACGTCCTCTAGGGTGAACGATGACTTTTGCATTGGGGCATTCCTTCAGGAAAAGACCGGCACCCCCTGCATGATCAAGATGTATATGAGTTAAAATTATGTATTGAATATCTTCAAGATTAATGTTTAACTTAGAGAGACCTTTTTTTAGATGAGGTATAGAAGGACTGGCAGATGTTTCGATAATGGTAAGGGACTCTTCGTTTAAAATATAACTTCCTGTACGTTCCTGTAGTGACAAATCCATTAGATCAACTAACGATATTCGGGAATCTATACGATAAATACTCATCGGATCCATCCTTTCGGGGAGAATATATTTCTACCCTTTCATTATAAAGGAATTTATGGAGAAAAAGGACAAAACATTAGATTTTACAGGATAGAATCTGGTACAATGCAAAAGCTATGACCAAGAATTAGAACAGGAAAGGAGAGACCGATTATGTCTCAGCTTCTTGGAATTATACAAAGATTAAAATCATTACAAGAACAAGGTGAACAAGGGGAAACTCAACAACGATTTTTCGAATACAATGGAAAGAAAATTTGTGAGGTAAAATATTTACCAAAACAAGATACATTCGAAATTGAAGTCATGAATGAAAAAGGAAACAGTTTTCCTTTTGATAACATAGACATTACAGCGATTGAAATTTTTGAACTTCTACAAGAAGCTCAACAAGATTAATGTACTAAAAAGGTAACCATTCGGTTATCTTTTTTAGTCTTTAAACCAATCGTCAAAACATACATTTTTCTTCCAATATGTTAAAATAGATAGTGTCTGCTTCTTTTGTTTATAGATTGGCACGCAAATTCTTATTTTTAAAATGAGGGGTTATACATGATTTCATTGAGTAGCAAGGAGTTATTAGAAACGAATATTAAAGATTTCATTATTCCTTCTGAGAAGGTGGCTCATGTCCAAGTGGGGAATTCCTTGGAGCATGCGTTACTATTACTCACTAAGAGTGGTTACTCAGCCATCCCTGTACTTGATCCGACATTTCGTTTTCAGGGCTTAATCAGTTCCAGTTTAATCACAGATTCCATTCTTGGTCTTGAACGCTTTGAGTTTGAACAACTTGAAGCAAAGAAGGTAGAGGAAGTCATGACAACTGAATTTCCCAGCGTCTCCTTAGAATCAGACTTTAAGAAAGCACTTGAGCTTTTAGTGGATCATCCATTCTTGTGTGTGGTTTCTGATGATGGATACTTTGAAGGAATCATGACAAGGAGAGTTGTGTTAAAGCAACTTCAACGACAACTGTTTAAAAGGGACTAAACCCTTCATGACAGTTACATAACGGTAAGATTATATAGGATGGCATAATTGTCATCCTCTTTATTTTGTTTATTTAAGACGATACAAAGGAGAACAAGATGAGCAGTTTAGAATTGGGTTCAATCAAAAGGACGAAAAAACCGCTTGTATTGATAGCTGTTATGCTGGCTATGTTCATGGGGGCCATTGAAGCAACAATCGTCTCTACCGCCATGCCTGCCATCGTGGGTGATCTTGGTGGCTTCTCTCTGTATAGTTGGGTGTTTTCAGCTTATCTATTAATGAATGCCATAACCGTTCTTATCTACGGTAAACTATCTGATTTATTTGGAAGGAAACCGATTATCACAATCGGGATCGTGATTTTTCTCATTGGGTCTGTTTTATGCGGATTTGCCCAAACGATGGAGCAACTGATTCTATTCCGATTTATCCAGGGACTTGGTGCGGGAGCAGTATTACCTATGGCCACTACGATTGTGGGAGATATTTATTCAAAGGAGGAACGTGCCAAAATACAAGGGTATTTATCAAGCGTATGGGGGATTTCCGCCATTAGCGGACCACTCGTTGGTGGCTTGTTGGTTGAATATGCGAGTTGGAGGTACGTGTTTTGGGTCAATATCCCACTCGGCTTATTATCGATTGTGGGCCTATGGCTGTACTTACACGAGAATATTGAAAAGAAAAAACCGGTTATCGACTATGGTGGTGCATTTCTATTAGTCGTAACTCTCTCATCTTTAATGTATTTACTGGTGGAAGGAGGGGTACACCTGCCTTGGGACTCCTGGCAGGCAATGTCTCTGATCAACATTATCATCTTAGGGTTTGTTGTGTTTATTTATCACGAACGACGAACAGCACAACCGATGATGCCTTTTGATCTATGGAAGATCCGTTCCATTTTGGTCGCCAATATCGTTTCACTAACAACAGGCGTTATGTTAATCGGCATCTCAAGCTTCCTCCCTGCCTTTGTACAAGGTGTCATGGAGCGGAGTGCAACTGTCGCCGGGTTTACATTGACGGCCATGTCTATTGGATGGCCAATTTCTGCTACAATCGCCGGACGCTTATTATTAAGGATCGGCTACTTTAAAACATCCATGATGGGGGGGATATCCCTTCTGGCAGGTGGAACTATCTTTGTCTTGATGGATCCATCATATGGTCCATTATGGGCCGCGTTTGGCTCATTCTTTGTAGGAGTAGGGATGGGGCTAAGCTCTACATCCTTTATCGTTTCCATTCAGTCTACTGTCGAGTGGCAAGTCAGAGGGATTGCGACTGCCACCAATATGTTCATGAGGAATTTAGGTACGACCATAGGAGCTGCGTTATTGGGAGGAATCTTAAACAGCCGCCTGCAGAGATACTTTGAAGAAAGCGGTAATGATTATTCGATCAATGATGTGAATATGCTCTTGAATGAACAAGATAGGGAGCAATTGTCTTCCGACATGCTCGAGTTGTTACAAAATGCACTTACAGGTTCCTTGCAATCTGTATATCTAGTCGTTTTACTTTTCGCCCTGTTTAGCTTTATCGGCATCTTATTTCTACCCAGGGACCAATCGCTAAAGAAATAGATTTTTCCCCAGCTGTAATATAAGAATGAGAGTAAGCACGTTTAATAAAATTTGTACATGTTTCGTAGAAAGTTTAGCTGCTACCCTCACTGCCACTTGAGCCCCGATTAGTGCACCCAGTGCAAAAGGGATGGCAGCTCCCCATTCTACATGGCCATTGTGAAAATAGACGGTGAATGCTCCTAAGCAGCTTACAAAAGTCTGAAAGCGGGTGAGAGCTACCGATTTTAAATATGAAAGCCCGTGTAGCAGATGAGTGTACATGAGCATGGTTGCCTGCCCTGGTCCGAACAATCCGTCATACGTACTGATTAAGTACAAAAGTCCATAAACCCTAAATTTCTTAGGGTTCACCTTCTTGGGTTTGAATCCTTTTATGATACTTAGCAGGAGGGCGAATAATAGAAAGAAAAAGGCCATCCATTCGAGCGAAGAAGGAGATATTTTATCCGAGAAAAATGCCCCGGTCAATCCGCCTGCAAGTGCAATAGGAAGAATAGGTAAACATTCTTTCCATGTAACCTTTCGATCTTTTATTAAATAAACAAAGCTTGAAAAAGAACTCATAATGTTTGAAAATTTGGCCGTGGCAATGGCTGTATGAATGGGTAAACCAAGCAAAAGCATCACCGGCATACCAATCAATCCCCCGCTTCCTGCCAACGTTCCAATGAGTGCTACCACCAATCCAGTGAAAAAGAGAACGACTTCCATTTTCAGGCACCTCCCCATGTTCCTACTATCAGTCTATTCCATTCTTAGCAATAATGAAATTTTATATTAATTAAGATATAATATAAGAAAAACTTATGAAGGTGAAAAAGATGGCGTTCTCAGAATATCAATTACTGCACGTACTAGCTCAGGAAATGAACATGCGTAAAGCAGCAGAGCGGCTATTTGTATCACAGCCGGCACTGTCACAAAGACTCCAGACAATTGAAAAGGAATGGGGTACCAGATTATTCCTTCGCTCTCAAAAAGGACTTGCCCTAACCCCTGCCGGAGAGCTTGTGGTGAAGTTGGCTGAAGAAATGCTTCTGAAGGAAGAAAGTGTGAAGGACAGAATTCAAGCATTGGAGTTCGAGGTTCATGGAACCTTAAAAATTGCATGTGCCTCGATTGTAGGTCAGAATTGGCTTCCTAAAGTACTTAAAAGGTTTGTGAAAACTTATCCACATGCCAAGATTTCGTTAATGACAGGGTGGAGCAGTGAAATTCTTAAAGCAATTTATGAAAATGAAGTGCATATCGGGATCATTCGTGGTACTCCCGATTGGAAGGGTCCCAAACACCATCTCTTTCAAGATACACTGTACTTGGTCGATAGGGAGATTCAATCGATAGAAGAAGTCATGAAAACTGATCGGCCTTTTATTCAATTTAAAAGTGACTCGAATTATTATCAGGAAATTCAGGACTGGTGGCATCGGCAATTCCAGACAACCCCGAAGCGAACGATCGTTGTTGATCAAATTGAAACATGTAAGCAGATGACATTAAACGGTATCGGCTACGCGATTTTACCAGCAATCACGTTAGACGGGATGGAAGAAGATATTTATAAAATCCCTTTAATCGATGAACATGATTCTCTGATACATAGGGACACTTGGTTACTGGGTTATGAATCCGCCTTTCAATTAAGACAAGTAGAAGCATTTGTTGAAGTTGTAAACGAATTCATTGAAGAAAACTCATAGTTTTGACGTTTAGGGTTGTCTTACATCCTTTAATTTGATAAAGTAATTCAAGAAACAAATTCTGAATTTATACATAATTACGGAGGGTATTCATATGAAAATGATGGACGCAAACGAAATTATTTCTTTTATTCAAAATAGTACCAAATCAACACCTGTGAAGGTTTATGTGAAAGGTAACATAGATGGAATCGACTTTGGTTCATCTTCCCAAACCTTCCTTCAAGGAAATTCCGGTGTCGTATTCGGGGAGTGGAGCGAGCTTTCTACTATTCTTGAAGAAAATAAAGATAAAATCGACGACTACGTATTAGAAAATGATCGCCGAAATTCTGCGATTCCTCTTCTTGACCTAAAAGGAGTTAAAGCGCGTATTGAGCCAGGCGCCATCATTCGCGACCAAGTAGAAATTGGTGACAATGCGGTCATTATGATGGGTGCAATGATCAATATCGGTTCTGTAGTAGGTGCGGGAACGATGATCGATATGAATGTTGTACTTGGTGGCCGTGCTACAGTAGGGAAGAATTGTCACATTGGAGCGGGTGCAGTGCTTGCCGGGGTCATTGAACCGCCATCGGCAAAACCCGTCGTCATTGAAGACGATGTAGTCATTGGTGCCAATGCCGTTGTCCTTGAAGGTGTAACAGTCGGAAAAGGAGCTGTCGTTGCAGCTGGAGCGATTGTCGTGGATGATGTAGCTCCATACACGGTTGTGGCCGGTACACCTGCAAAGAAATTAAAAGACATTGATGAAAAAACAAAATCAAAGACTGAAATAAAACAAGAATTACGTCAACTGTAATCATTTCAACAATAGCATGATCAAGGAGAGAACGGACGGCTGGCGTCTGTTCTTTTCTTGTAAGGTCTCAATTTCACTATCTATACATCTATTATTCATTTAAGGAGGATACCCATGTCAACAGTAGACTTTAAGTCGATCAGGAGAGATCTCCATCAAATTCCTGAACTTGGGTTTCAAGAGTTTAAAACACAGCAATACCTATTGAATTATATTTCAAGCCTACCTGCTGACCGCATAGAGATTAAGACCTGGAGAACAGGCATTTTCGTTAAGGTTCATGGCACCAATCCTAAAAGAATGATTGGGTACCGTGGTGACATTGATGGTCTGCCGATCACGGAAGAAACAGGATTGGATTTCCCTTCATCACATGAAGGAAGAATGCATGCATGCGGCCACGACTTTCATATGTCGATTGAGCTGGGGGTTTTAACCCATTTCGTTCACCACCCGATAGAGGATAATCTTCTGTTCATATTTCAACCCGCAGAGGAGGGACCAGGTGGAGCGAAGCCCATGCTTGAAAGTGAAATCATGAAGGAATGGAAGCCGGATTGTATATTCGCACTTCACATTGCGCCGGAATATGAAGTGGGGACGGTTGCTGTTAAAGAGGGGCTGCTTTTTGCCAATACGTCTGAGTTATTTATTGATTTTAAAGGGAAGGGTGGTCACGCCGCCTATCCTCACCATACGAAGGATATGATTGTCGTTGCTTCTACCTTTGTGACACAACTGCAGTCGATTGTGGCTCGAAATGTGGATCCATTAGACAGTGCAGTGATTACCGTCGGCAAAATGGAAAGTGGGACGGTGCAAAATATAATCGCTGAAACAGCCAGATTGGAAGGTACGATCCGTACCCTATCAGCCGAGTCGATGGAAAGTGTAAAAAAACGTCTGGAAGCGTTAATCGATGGTATGAAAATCAGTTATGATTGTGATATTCAGGTGGATTATGGCAGCATGTATCGCCAAGTCTACAATGACCCGGATTGGACAAATCATTTCATTTCTTTCCTCCAAAAAACGAATCGGAACCTCGTAATCTGTAAAGAAGCTATGACGGGTGAAGACTTTGGTTATATGCTTGAGGATATACCAGGCTTTATGTTTTGGCTTGGCGTGAATTCTCCATTTGGACTGCATCATTCTAAATTAAACCCTGATGAGGAAGCGATAGACTTTGCCATCACCCTTCTCTCAGATTATATTGGCGGATTAAAATAATGAGTGTGAATCACGGAACGATATCTACGGATATCGTTCCGTGATTTTTTTTGTCAGTTTAAAAGGCTCTTTTCGCAAGATTGTTGTTCAACATTGAATCTGCTTTGGCTTTCTCAATGAAGAGGCTCGACTTCCTTCCCGGGGAATCTTGTGCCTGGAGCGGAAAGGAACGGTCCATGTTTCATATTTCCCTCATTAAAAAGATAAATTTACTTTATTAGAAATCTGTGAATAATCAGTGGGAGAGGCCATAATGGCGACAGGATTCTCACCGGTCGTACTTTCCCTGTGTAACTAGCAACAATGTTTATGAGAAGAGCTATTCAAAAAATAATTAACATAAATTTCTAAAATGGTCTTGCTAAGAGTTGATAATAGTGTAAAATTACACTTAAGGTAGATGGATAATAAGGAAAAATATAAAAATAATAGAAACTTTTCCCATAATGATTTCGTCTATCTTGTAGAGAGAAAGAAAGAGGGGAATGCATGTGAAAAGATGGAGGAAAGCAATATTTGTGATGACATTAGGGTTCTTGATGTTTCTTTTCATGGAGGACACAACACTCGCACAAGCACAAATAAAAATTTCAGTGGAAGAAGGAATCGATGGAAAAGTGAAGGAGGGAAGAGGTTTCCCCCTTAAAGTAACCGTCGAAAATACAGGTTCTGATTTTAAAGGAGATCTATTGTTTGATTATGCTCCTTCCTATCAGACTGGAGGGGCAAGAGCGTTATCCATAGATGTACCAGCAAATTCAAAACGTACATATACATTATCCATTCCAGGATTCAATGATGAAATCAGGCATAACTCCAATCAGGAAACCATTCATTTGTTCCAAGGATCTTGGGAAAAAGGAAAGGAGATAAAATTTAAAGGAGATAAACGATTAACTCCTGATTTCATCTATAGCAATTATACGACCATCGGTTTATTAAGTGAAAATCCTGACCGTTTGAAGGGAATTAAAGGGACTAACATGGGAGGGAATCGGGTAGAGGCTTTAACACTCACAAAGGAAAATATTCCTGAAGAGAAGACCGGATTTCAAATGCTTGATTATCTTATCATTGACCAATATAACTTATCAGAACTTAGTCAGGATCAACAAAGAGCGTTGAAAAGCTGGGTTGACACAGGTGGGGTTTTATTTATAGGGGGGGCTCCTCATTTAGAGGGTACTCTAGGCTCTGTAGCAGATATGGCTCCTCTTACTTTCGGGGAAGAATCAACACTCTCCGACACTTCAACCTTTAATGTTAAGAAGAATATAGAAGCTACCTTTAACTCATTAGCAATCTTTAAAGGGACTGTTAAACCAGAATCGGATGTTCTGGTTGAGCAAGACGGGATCCCGTTGGTTGTGAAAAGCTCTGAAGGCTTAGGAGAAGTGTGGCAGACGGCATTCTCACTAGGTGACCCTGCATTAAATGCATGGGAAAGCTATGACGATTGGTTTGCAAATGTCCTTTCTAAAACAAAACCCCACTTTCTCCTTGGGCAGTCCAACGGAGATCAAAGTTTCCTGGAGAGAATTTATTATGAAGTAGCTGACAGTAATGAGCTCTTTCCGACTACCAATTTTAAAGTAAGTACACTTGTCATCATTCTCATCATTTATTTGATTGTCATTGTACCTCTTCTCTATTTCTTATTAAGAAAAGTGGATAAGCGTGAACAAGCATGGTGGATCATTCCTGCCATTTCGGTCCTCGTTTCCTCAGGCATCTTTATCACCGGAGCTAAAGATAGAATCTCGAAGCCTCATTTGAATCAAATGAATGTCTTAAAAGTCGAGGAAGATAAGAGCGTACATGGAATTTCAGCTTTTAGCGCATTATCAAACTCCGGGGGAGACTATGATTTTATTTCAAATAAGCATAATTTAGATATCACACCTGCAAGAGTCAGGAATAGTGCTGGGGGAGTAAATCAGTATAAGTTTGCAGTTGAAGAGATAACGAAGGATAATCGATCCATTATATTTCGGGATGTAGAATACTGGTCCACGAGGACTTTACTCGGTTCAAGCGAAAAGGAAGAAGTAGGAAGGTTTATACCGGAATTAGTGTTAGAGGATCAAACCTTATCCGGTACGATTCAAAACGATTTTCCATATGATTTTACAGATGTATATATTTGGTCGGGGTCCAGAATGTATCGTTTGGGGGATATGAAAGCCGGGGATACGCTCGACGTTGATAAAAAGCTTTCAACGAATTATTTATCTTCTCCTATTGGTGTGACCCCAAATATGTCAGCGCCATTCCCGAATCAGCAAAATATTAAGCAGCAAAAGAAAGAACGGTTGGAAAACTTCGCATCTCAAATGATTTCTGTGGATAATGAAAATAACTCCCCAGTCATTTTTGGGTATACAGATGCGGAGATATTCAATATGAAGATTAAAAACAAAGAATCCAAGTCTGAAAATTTCTCATTACTCTATCAACATTTTCCTTCCATGGGAAACTATAAGGGTGCTTTTACACTTAGAAATGAACAACTTGAACTAGATGTGTTGCCTGTTAAGGGACAGGTGATTGAGCATTACTCACATAATGGTGCAGATGAGATGGGACTCGAAGATGGGACATATGAACTATCCATTCACCTTCCTAATCAAATTGAATTATCGAAGGTTACTCTTCATTCGTTAAATATGACTCTTCATACAGGAGGGGTGCTTCAGTTTTCTCTGGTCGATCCACAAACAGATGAGCGGCTGGTGCTTTCTGAATCATCCACGAACTCAATCAAGGTAAATGATAAATTGAACAAATATATAGATGACAATGGGGAAATCGTCTTCGAGTTTGAAAAACGATCTCAAGGGGATCCGTTTGTTCGTCTTCCTAACATTGTGTTGAAAGGAGAGGTTCAACCATGATCGAGATTCAAAACTTATCTAAACGCTATGGGTCGTTCCTGGCCCTTGATGACCTGAACTTATCCATTGAGAAGGGAACCGTATTTGGCTTTGTTGGTCAAAATGGAGCGGGGAAATCTACGACATTTTCCATTTTGGCTACTCTCTTAGCTCCTACTGAAGGAACGGCTACCGTGAACGGATTCAATATAAGTAAAGATCCAAAATTGGTCAGAAGACAAATCGGCTATATGCCTGATTTCTTTGGAGTGTATGATCAATTAAAAGCTGACGAATACTTGGACTTTTATGGTGCAAGCTATAAAATTCCTGCAGATCAAAGAAAGAAACTCATTCCCCAGCTGTTGGAATTGGTGAATTTATCTCATAAAAAAGATTCCTATGTTGACCTTTTATCCAGGGGGATGAAGCAGCGTCTTTGTTTAGCAAGGTGCCTCATCCATGATCCGGAAGTGCTGATACTCGATGAACCGGCGTCAGGGCTTGATCCGAGGGCCAGAATCGAGATGAGGGAAATTCTTAAAGAATTAAAGAAAATGGGAAAAACGATTTTAATTTCCTCTCATATCCTTCCGGAGCTTGCGGAAATGTGTGATGAAATTGGCGTGATTGATAATGGGAAACTCGTAGCTCATGGCTCTGTTCAGGATATCCAGTTTCAACTGCAGGCAGATAAACTGATTGTCGTGAGGGTAAGGGGAATGGTGGAGAGTGCTGTGGCTTTCTTTGAAGACGACCCCTTTGTTTCAAAGGTTGAAGTGGACGAGGAGAATACAACGTTTCAATTCCTTTATAAAGGAGAAGAAACGGAGCAAATAGAGCTATTGAAAAAAGCTGTTTTAAACGACATCCAGATTGTGAGTTTCAAAGAGACTGAAACGAATTTAGAAGATGTCTTTATGGAGATCACGAAAGGAGTGACACTTTCATGAAGCAGTTACTCATCAATCCAATGTTAAATAAAGAATTTAAACTTCGCTTTCGCTCCATTAAGGCATTTATCGGGATGTTATGCTACTTAATTGCCGTAGGAATTGTCGTGATCGGTTTCATCTACATGCAAACGCGATTTTCAAATACTGGTTATTTTCGTCCCGAAGAAAGTCGGGTGATGTTTATGATTCTCTCATTTTTACAGCTTGCTCTCGTGTTATTCATTACACCTGGGTTAACAGGCGGTGTCATCAGCGGAGAAAGAGAGAAGCAAACATTAAACATGTTGTTGACGACGGAGCAAAGCTCATTGAGTATAATCCTGAGTAAACTGGTATCGTCAGTTTCATATTTGTTATTACTCGTTGTCTCAAGTTTGCCTCTATACAGCTTTGTGTTCTTGTTCGGGGGAGTTTCCCCAACGGATTTACTTTTTGTCTTCGGATACAGTTTGTTTCTGGTTTTTGCATTTGGTTCCGTCGGAGTTTTATATTCAACGATTATTCGAAAGACGATCGTGTCGATGGTCACAACCTATGCAACGGTATTGTTTCTTGCAGGGGGGACGTTATTCCTCTTTATGCTCTCAATGGCAATCGGGAACGGTCCTTACCAGAATCAGACCAATCCTGCACCATATCTAATTGCCATGTTTAATCCCGGGATCGTCATGATGGGCCATTTTGAACCGATGATGATTGAAGAGATATACACTCGCAGCGGCGTTACGTTTCCTTTATGGATTTCATTCCTGATCATTTACACTGTTCTTGCAGTGATTTCCCTGTCCCTCAGTATCATGAAGCTACGACCAAGCATGAAGGTGAAGAGCACTAAATAAAGGGTGAGAAGATGGAAACTAAACAATTTCTTCATTTGCTTCGGCAAATAAGAAAAAAGCTCTGGATCAATCAATTATGGTATTACATTCAGCTCCTGCTTGTTTATGCAGGAGTCTTTGCTCTATGCATCGTTTCGATAGCAGCCTTTGTTGTAATCCCATATTGGGAAAGAATCCTATGGGTAGGTAGCCACTCTATTTTCATTGGTGTTGCGATTTTGTTTTATCGAAGAAGAGCCACCTTGAAGGATAGTGCCTTAACCTATGATAGGTTTGTGGACGACAATCGTGTAACTGCCGCTTATAGTAGCCTTCACAGTGGCCATGCCCTATCCTCCTTAGTTGTGCATGATGCATTGAAGAAGATGAAAAGGGCTCATCCGGAAGTATTAAAATTTGGAAAGAAGAGAATTAAGCCCTCATTCCTGTTGTCAAGCGGAATTCTTATGCTTATATCCTTACTGATTTTTACTCAATGGGATACCTCTTTTCAAGAAGCGAATCGGATTGAGAAAGAAAAGGAGATCATTGCGGAGTCAAATAAAAGAATAGCAGAACAGGCGAAAAAGAAAGAGAATGCTTCTATTAAAGAAAAGCTGTTGAAGAAAAATGAAGAGCTCGAGAAAGTAAAGGAAGCGACCAAACGATATGATGAAATAATCAAAAAAGTTAAAGAGGTCGAGTTTCAGAAGAAATCAAAAGAAAAACAGAATGAAAAGCTGCAGGAAGTGAAGAAAAAGGTAGCAGATATAAATGTAGAAGACGTAAACAGAGCGCTTCAAGAAAAAAATAGCGATAAACTCCAACGAGCTTTTAATCAAATGACAAAAGAACAAAGAGATCAGCTTTTAATGGCTTTGAAATCACAGGATATTACTTCCTTGGAAGAATTATCAGAAATAATGAAAGAACCGAATAGCGTAGAAGAATTAGATCAGCTTGCTAAACTCCAAGATGAACTTCAAAATGAAGCCGATCTCTTAAAGGCTGCAATCGGACATGGTGATACAACAGGTTCAGATCCATTGGCACAGAATTCCGGTAAAGCACCATCTGATCAGGCAAACAGTAAGTCACAGGCAAATAAGGATCCTTCTTCATCTGCAAATGGAAATCAGCCGGGCAACAGTGCTTCAAATTCAACTGGCCAGGGGGGGGATGGAAACGGTTCTTCCTCTTCCCCTCTAGCAGGAAACGGAGCCGGCAACGGGCAAGGATCCAGGGAGATGCTTTCTGTCCCGGAAAAAATAGAAGGACAGAACCATATTGAACGAGATACAGGCAAATTAGGTGAGGGTGAACATGGAGAGCGATATGAGAGCGATGGGCCGGTACAAAAGGGAACCCTTCGTCCATATGAAGAAGTGTATCAAGACTATTATTCTTCTTACCGGGAGTCGTCAGATCGATCCATGATCCCTAAAGACTTAGAGAATATCGTGCAATCCTATTTTAGTGAAATTGATCCAGGGGAGTTGGTAGAGTGAACATGGAAGATAAGGAGCAACAATTTAAGAAAGCTTCATTGAAGATAATAGAAGTGAAGGAAGAGGTTCAGCGCTTTATCGTAGGGCAGGAGGAAATCGTAGAGGGTGTGCTTTGGTCCATCCTTGCAGGAGGGCATACTCTCTTGGAAGGCTTACCCGGATTAGGGAAAACGATGTTGGTGCGTACCTTGGCGGATGTTATGGACCTTAGCTTTTCACGAATTCAGTTTACCCCGGATCTAATGCCTACAGACATCACTGGAACAATGGTCATGAAACAAAGCAGGGACGATCAACATCCATTCGTTTTCCATCAAGGTCCTTTGTTTCATCACTTAGTTTTAGCTGATGAAATCAACCGCTCGACCCCCAAGACGCAAAGTGCCCTTCTTGAGGCAATGGCAGAGAATACGGTCACGGTGGTAGGCGAAACGATGACATTGGAGAAGCCCTTTTTTGTCTTGGCCACACAGAATCCCATTGATCTTGAAGGAACGTACCCTTTACCTGAAGCACAAGTTGATCGTTTCATGTGTAAAATCTTAGTTTCCTATCCTACTAAAGCAGAGTTGAAACAAATTATCCAGCGTACAACAGGAACCGACGACATCGTTCTTGAGAAAAAGCTGAATCAATCTGAACTATTAAACATTCAGGATCTGGTGAAAGAAATCATGGTCACAGATGAAATGACTGACTTTGCCATTGATCTTATTGATGCAACACACCCGAAAAGTGAAAGAACAACGGAAAGAATCAAACAATATGTTGAATTTGGAAGCGGACCAAGGGGGCTCCAAAATGTCATCCTAATGGCCAAAGCGAGAGCATTAACACAAGGCAGGTACCATGTTTCAATGGGGGACTTGAAAAAGGTGGCTCCTCTCGTATTGCGGCACCGTATAATCCTGAATTTTGAAGGAGAAGCAATGAGTGTGGGAACGGATGAACTCATCCTTGAAATGATTGATTACGTTCAAAAAGGTGATAGTCGGTGACAACACTTTGGCACAGCCAGTTTCTAGCTCAATTGAAAAGGCACAGGATTACCAGCAAACGATTAAAGAGCGGTCATCATAAAGGCTCTCGTCTCGTAACCAATCATGGGAGTTCCTTGGAATTTTCCGATTATCAAATGTATGAAATCGGGGACGATGTAAGGCAAATCGACTGGAATGTGTATGCCAGAACGGAAAAGGTATATATCAAAAGGTATCTGGATGAAAGAGAAATAAAGGTTCATATTTACCTCGATTGCTCGAACTCCATGTTAATTGAAGATAGAAAGTGGAAGAGAGCGAAAGAATTAACGGGAGCACTGTCATTTTTAGTTCTTTCAAATGATGATCGGCTTTCATTGCATTGCATGGGAACTCATCACCAAAAGTACTTTATGAAAAAAGGGGCACGGGACGCAAAAGCCATTCTCCATGACATTCAAGAGCTTTCCCTAGACCGTTCAGAGGAAGATGGAATCTCCTTTTTTGAGGAAGTAGGAAAAGGGGTACGAAAAAAAAGCTCTGTATCCTTTATTATTTCAGATGGACTCGAATCACTCTCTGTGATAGAGGAAGCACTCAGAAAACTTTCGATTAAAAGAGAAATGGTTTATTTTATCCAACTCCTCGATGAAGAAGAGCTAACACCATCTTATCAAGGTGATGTCAAATTATTAGATAGTGAAAAACACCGGGAAACGAATGTATCAATAAGTCTGAGGATGGTGGAGCTCTATCAGGATCGATTACTGAACCACAACAAAGAGATTGAAGCATTATGCAATAAATGGGGGTTTGGCTATATCCAAACAAGTTGCCTGCCACCATTAAACGAAGTATTCTTTAAGGATTTCAAAGAAAATGGATGGATCCGCTGAGGTGATATGATGGGAATAGGGAATCCAATCTTTTTTTTATTTTCTTTTTTTATAGCCGCTGTTATTTTAATGTATTTCTTTCGAAAACAATACAGAGATCAAGTTGTTCCTTCTAATCTACTATGGGAAGAGGTTATGAAGGAATGGCAAGCTTCTCCATGGTTTCATAGATTACAGAAAAATCTCTTACTTCTTTTACAAGTACTGATCCTTTTCTTCTTAATGATTGCCCTGGTAAAGCCTTACATATTTAACGAAATGGCCCCAAAAGATCATCTCGTCATTTTACTGGACACCTCTGCCTCTATGAACGCAGTGGTGAACAATCGATCTCACTTTGAAGAAGCAAAAGAAGACATTCAATCATTAATTGAAGGAACAGGTGGAAAAGTAACCCTATTAGGAGTGGGGAAATCTGTAACCACCATTGTCTCGGAAGAAACAAACGACCGGGTTGTTCTCAATGGTTTAAAGAATCTTCCATTATCTAATGACCACGAAGATATGAAAAAAGCGATTCACCTTGGAGAGGCATTGGCAAGCGGGTCGGAATCAATCATACATATCTTCTCAGACTCAATGGAAAAAGAGGATTTTACAGAAGAACTTACCACTCCTATTCAGGTACATAATCTTTTGACTAAACCTGTAAATGTTTCCCTTACAAGTTTCGGGGTTGAACGGCTAGGATCTTCTTATAAAGGAGTCGCTGTGATCGAAAATCAAAGTGGGGTATCATTAAGGGGTCACCTCGCCATTCACGATGAAAAGAATGAGATCTCTTCAGTTGAACTGACATTGGATCCAGGAAAGGAAACTGTTGTTCCAATATCTGATCTTTCCCATAGCCCAATTTATAAGGCGGTAATCGATGTTAATGATAATTACATGGAAGATAACAGTCTTTCAAATATTCAGGCTGCTTCAAAGCCGGCCATTCATGTTATAGGGGAAATTAACCCCTTCTTATTAAAGGGGTTTCAATCGATCGGAGTTGACGTGAAAACCATTGAAGAGGATCAAAAGAAGTCCGGGGATGATATCATCTTGACCACAAAGGAGAAGTGGCAGCAATTATCGTTCGAGAGCCCTGCCATGATCGTCCCGGCTCGGTCAAAAGAATCCAAACCTCTGACACATGGGATTAAAGCAACGAATGAAGATCCCCTATTAAAACATGTTGATCTGGAAAAAGTGTATGTGGGAAAAGTGAATTCCATCCAAATAAAGAATCTCCAATCAGTTGCTACATCTGATTCCATTCCTCTCATTCAGAAGGGAGAAGTGAATGGTCAGAAGCTTGTCCTGTTAAATCTGCACCTTAACGAATCAGATTTCCCATTACATCCGGGATTTCCGATCTTTCTTTATAATTCTTATCAGTTTTTATCAGAAAATCATGGGTTTTTTGGCTATTATCAACCGGGAGAAGAGAGGACAATACCTCTTACGGGTGATAATTGGGATATATATTCCACTGAAGGTGAGTTTGTAAAAGAGTGGAATGGGGAAGGAGGGTTCAAGGCACCCGAAGCCCCTGGCGTATATCAGGCTATACGAGATGGTGACACGAAATATTTCAGTGTCGTACTTGATGATCGGGAAAAGCAATTATCAGAAGGGTCTTCCTTTTCCCTTGAACCCACTAAAGGAATGAAAAACGAGGAATCAAAGAGCATTCCCCAAGCCCTTACTGTGTGGTTTCTAATCTTAGCAATTCTTTTATTATTTATCGAATGGGAGGTATACAGACGTGGGAGTCGAATTTAAAGATATTCTTTGGTTATGGTTAATGATTCCCCTTGGATTTGTACTCTTCCTATTTGCCAAACAGGGATTGCAGAGGAAAGAAGAAAAGCTCGTCCTCATATTGAGGGGATGTGGGATGGGTCTATTGATCATAGCCCTTGCTAACCCGTATATTACGTTCCCGGATAAAGGGCGGTCGGTAATTATTCTAGCAGACCGCTCTGCATCTGTGGCGGAACAAGAGAATCACATCCTGAATCTGATCAATCAAGCATCCCGAACCACTAGGGAACAAGATGGATACGGAATCGTTGCCTTTGGAGAAAACTCAGAAATTGAACGAACAATTTCACCAGAAAGAAATCATATCGATCAATTTGCAGGAGAGATCAAAGAGGGAGAAACAAACCTCGAAGAAGGACTGGAATATGCATCGAATCTCCTTACCCGTGGGGGAAGAATTGTCGCCATTACAGACGGGAAGGAAACGACGGGGTCTGGGGGAAATGTCATACCTTTATTAAAGGGAAAAGGGATTGAAGTGGATTGGATTCCAATTTCATCGGATACGAAAGAAGACGTGGCAGTAACAAATGTTACGTCGCCCTCCATTCAATATGAAGGAGAAGAAACAGTCATAACCGTTAACGCGTACAGCACAACTAAAAAAGAGATAGAGATGCGCATATCCTTAAATGATCGGTCAATCATTAAGGAAATTGTACAAGTGCAAGAAGGAAACAATGAATTTCAGTTCAAGCATGTCGTAGGTGAATCGGGTTTATTGGTGTATAAGGCAAAGGCGTTTACTGAAGGGGATGGAAGCAAAGAAAATAATACCTTATACAATCTTGCCCGTTCAGAAGGTCCAGCCAAAGTACTCCTGGTGGAAAGCCCTTCTGGAGAAAGTCCATTAACCCCATTACTGAAGTCAGCAGGGTTTAGCGTTGATTCATACAAACCTGAGCAGTTACCTGGAAAGCTGACTTCCTATCTGGAATATCAGACGATTCTCTTTGATAATGTATCTGCTACAAGCATTCCTGAGAAAAAAATGCTCCTTATGGAGAAAAGCGTGAAAGAATTTGGACGAGGATTTATTATGTTTGGCGGAAGCGAAAGTTTTGCTCTTGGAGGATATTTTAAAACGCCGATCGAAATATTACTGCCCGTCGATATGGATGTTAAAGGTAAAAAAGAGCTTCCGTCTCTTGGTCTAGTCATTGTGCTCGACCGCTCAGGCAGTATGAATGGTCAGAAGATTGCCCTTGCAAAAGAAGCTGCTGCGAGAACCGTCTCTTTACTTAGAGATAAAGATACGCTGGGAGTCATTGCATTTGACGATCGACCATGGGAAATCGTGGAGACGAAACCACTTTCTGATCGCAAAAAAGTAGAAGAGCAAATACGCTCCATTTCACCTGGTGGCGGAACAGAAATCTTTTCCTCCTTACAACAAGCATATAAGAGTTTAGAAGATTTGCCTTTAAAAAGAAAACATATCATTCTTTTAACGGATGGACAATCTGCGACGTCAGGCAGTTACCAGTCACTTGTTGAGGATGGTCACGATAAACAAATCACGTTATCCACCGTCTCAATCGGTGAAGGAGCAGATCGAGGTCTATTAAATGATTTGTCACAATGGGGAAAAGGTCGATTTTATGATGTTGTCGACGCCAGTGTGATACCGAGTATCTTAACAAGGGAGACAGTCATTACTACAAGGACCTATATTGAAGACAATCCATTCTATCCAGCGATTTCTTCGTCTAACTGGGAAACGTTATTTACAGAAGGCATTCCGCAAATGAATGCCTATATTGCCACTAGTCCAAAAGGCACTTCTCAAGTTGAGATGAAGAGTGAAAAGAATGATCCTATTTTGGCAACCTGGAGATATGGTCTGGGGAGGACATTTGCATTTACATCTGATACAACTGGAAAATGGACAGGGGATTTCGTCAGGTGGAAAGGATGGCCGACGTTCGTCAATCAGCTTGTTACACGTTCGTTTCCTGATATTCAATCCAACCCGTACACCATCGATGTGGAAGACGATCGGGGACATACTCAGTTAAAGCTTTCATCATCTGCGGGAGATGTCTCGCAACTTGAGGTAACGGCACTTGATGAAAGTGGAAAAGAGATTCCTGCAACGACGAGAATCAAGGCTCCGGGAGACTATGAAGTCGAATTTGAGAGCAGGTTATCACCTGGACTATATCATATGAATATCTCCAAGGCAGGTGAAGAGAGTGGAAGCTCATACCAAACAGGCTTTTCGGTTCCATATTCGAAAGAATACACCTACAAGGGGGGAACCCGAACACTGGAAGAGATAGTAGAAGCAACGGGAGGGAAGAGATATTCGTCCCCTAAAGAAGTCTTTCGAGAGTTCAACAACAAATCATCCAGAGAGCAATCAATCTGTTCACTCCTTATTAGTATGGGCTTTCTACTATTCTTTAGTGAAATTGCAATAAGAAGGTTTGGATTAGGTCCTATAATGGGAGTTTTTAATAAGCTTAAAAGGAAGATACCCGTTTCCGTTCCTAAAGAACAACCAACTTTTGAACAACTTGGCAGCAAAGTGAAACAGAACCGCGAGCGGAATGAGTGGGAGAAACCTACAAGCAGCAAGCAGACTATGCCTAAAGTTTCTGAGAAAAAGGGGCCGACAAACAAATCCAAGGTTAAACAGGATCCTCAAGAAACTAAGGATGATGATCGCCTTCAGCGTCTACTGAATGCAAAAAGGAGAAGAGACAAATAAAAAGAGAAGGCCGGTGCCTTCTCTTTTCACTTTCATTAGCTTTCTTTCTTCTCAATATAAACCTGATGAGGGTAAGGAATTTCAATTCCATTTTGGTCAAGAGCTTCTTTTAGAGCTTTACGAAGCTTCCGTTCCACTCCCCATTGCTCCATGTTTTTCGTTTTGCATAGCACTCTCAGTACTACATCTGAAGCGCCAAGTGTCTGAACACCTAACACATTTGGTCCATCTACAATATTGTCATCTTCTTGAGCGATCGTATCGCAAACCTGCTGAAGCACGACCATCGCTTTGTCAATGTCATCATCATATGAGATCCCGATATCAACAAGTGCTCTCATATTTCCACGGGAATGATTGCTGACACTCGTTATTTCTCTATTTGGCACATAATGCAGAGTACCGTCGAACCCACGAATATGCGTCGTACGTAAACCAACCTCTTCTACAATCCCTGAGAAATTTCCAGTGGACACGTAATCCCCTACATCCACTTGCTTTTCCAAAAGAATAAAGAATCCAGTCACTACATCACTTACTAAGCCTTGAGCCCCAAAGCCGACTGCAAGGCCAACAATTCCTGCTCCGGCGAGAATAGCCGTCACCTGGATACCGAAGATTTGTAAAATCGTGACAAAGAAAACAAAAATCAGGATGTATCCAATTATATTTTTTGAAAGACTTTGCAGTGTTTGGGCGCGACCTTCAGAAACATCATTTCTCATTCTGTACTTATCAAAGACTCTCTCAACCACTTTGTTAGCTGCACCTTTCACGATAATGAAAGCAATCCAAATCGCTATTATCTGTAAGGCGCCAATTCCGATCGTCACCAATAGACCGCCCCAATTAAAATTCGAAAGTCGGTCACTTAAAGCACTAAGACCAAGTATGTAATTCAATCCAAAACATCCTTCCTTTTAAATAATGACCATTCTAGTATACACAATTCACCATAGGACATGTCAAAGAGTATATAAAAAAGCATATTGTTTTATTCCCCAGTTGAGAAATGGTAAACTTTATGTAGATGTTTATTCAAGCAGAAAAGTGAGTAAACTTCTACATAATAGGGAAAACCAAGTAAGGGATATTGTCAATAAATTATAATGATTTTAATATTAAATTGATTATAATTTAATATTGACTAAAAAAAACTAATCCTATATAATGAAAATTGTGATTCAGAAAGGACAGGCTGTCACGTCTTCCTTTCTCTGGTAAAATATTTCATTAAAAACTCATTGGAGGGATTCACTAATGGCAGAACGCATGGTAGGCAAACAAGCTCCACGTTTTGAAATGGACGCTGTATTGCCAAACAAAGAATTCGGTAAAGTGTCACTGGAAGAAAATATGAAAAATGGTAAGTGGACAGTATTGTTCTTCTACCCAATGGACTTCACTTTTGTTTGTCCAACTGAAATTACAGCAATGTCAGACCGTTACGATGAGTTCGAAGATTTAGATGCAGAAGTTATCGGTGTCTCTACAGACACTATTCATACACACTTAGCTTGGATCAACACTGACCGTAAAGAAAATGGTCTTGGTGAGTTAAGATACCCATTAGCTGCAGATACAAACCACAGCGTATCCAGCGAATACGGAGTCCTAATCGAAGATGAAGGTATTGCTCTTCGCGGACTATACATCATCAACCCGGAAGGGGAACTACAATACCAAGTAGTATTCCACAACAATATCGGCCGTGACGTTGAAGAAACTCTCCGTGTTCTTCAAGCACTTCAAACTGGCGGACTTTGCCCGGCAAACTGGAAGCCAGGTCAAAAAACATTATAATCTTTAAATGAATAATGGCCTAACCGTTTGTTAGGCCATTTTCTTATCATGTTGATTTTTTCAGGAGTAGTACAAAACCATCCTGTGAACAATAGAAAAAAGATCGATATAAATTAAGGGAGGCCATATTAATGAAGCTTCGTGAACCGATGCCAGAATTAAACGGTGCTACAGAATGGTTAAATGGAGAAGTAACAAAGGCAGAGCTGGTAGGAGAAAAGCCGACACTTATTCACTTCTGGTCCATCTCATGTCACCTTTGTAAAGAAGCCATGCCACAAGTAAATGAATTTCGTGATCAATACAGCGATAAACTGAATGTTATGGCTGTTCATATGCCACGCTCCGAGGATGACTTGAATCTGGACGAAATAAAGAAGGTAGCGGCTGAGCACGAAATCACTCAGCCAATCTTCGTAGACAGTGAGCATAAACTGACAGATGCATTCGAAAATCAATATGTCCCAGCTTACTATGTATTTGATAAAGACGGGAATCTTCGTCACTTCCAAGCGGGCGGAAGCGGAATGAAAATGCTTGAAAAACGCGTCAATCGTGTGCTGGATGAAATGGAAAAAAGCGAATAAGTTCAAACGAAATATGTGGAAATAGATCGGTCAAAAGACCGATCTATTTTTTTGGATTCATTTTTACAATTAATATGAATAATAAGACTAGAAGGATAATTCTTAAAAAAGTAAAAAATTCTAAAAAAAAGGGTAGATAAATATTTCGAAAGCCGATATATTTATTAGTACGTTCTTTTTTTTGTAACGTTGAAGGGGGAGAAATTATGGATACATTTAAAAAATTGAAAGCCTTTTATTGGCCATATAAAAGGCATTTTATCATTTCAATGATTTTCTTGATTTTTGTTACAGTGATCACTGTAGTCTATCCCATGATCCTGCAAATCACGATTGATGATGTGATTCTGCAAGGGAACTACCAGTGGATTCCGTACTTAGCATTTGGATTTATCGGCATAATGATCGTGAAAGGCGTTGCCACATTTATTCAACAATACCATGGGGATCTATTCGGTATAACTTCGGTTTATCGGTTGAGAAACGAATTGTATGAAAAGCTTCAATTCCTTCCATTCAGTTACTATGATAACGCCAAAACAGGGGATCTGATGTCCCGGTTGACGGCAGATGTAGAAGCATTTCGTTTCTTTCTATCCTTTGGTTTTTCAGAACTGCTTCGCTTTTTCCTTTTAGTAACGGTAAGCTTTGGTGTTATGTTTTATTATTCGCCTCAACTGACATTCGTCACCCTCGTTTCGTTACCGTTCCTGGCAATTGCCGTATACAAATTTGATAAAGCGGTTCATCCTGCTTTCAGGGGTATCCGTAAATCGTTCGGAAAACTGAATACAAATGTGCAAGAAAATATTTCAGGAATCAATACAGTAAAATCATTATCGAGAGAAGATCATCAAATCAACAAATTCAACCAATCAAATGGTGATTACAAAGATAAATACCTTTTTACCTCGGACATTTGGGCAAAGTACTTTCCTTTAATGGAGTTTTTGGGAAATGTAAGTGTGGTGACACTCCTCGCGTACGGTGGTTATCTCGTGATGAATGGCAACCTTCAACCAGGAGAGCTTGTCGCGTTTTACAGTTTAGTGTGGTATATTATCTGGCCGATCATGAATCTTGGATTTACGATTAACCTGTTTTCCCAATCGAAAGCATCAGGGGAACGTTTACTCGAAATTCTTGAAGTGGACGAAGAGATAAAAGATCATCAAGGTGTTCTTAACGTCGATCGGATGAAGGGTGAAGTAGAGTTTAAGCACGTGTCCCTGAATTACACCGTTCATGATGAAGCAGCCCTCGAGGATATTACCTTTAAGGCTGAACCCGGAAAAGTCATCGGTCTGATCGGAGGTACCGGCTCTGGTAAAACGAGTATCACCCAGCTTATCACTCGTTTCTATGAACCTGAAGAGGGAGAAATTCTCATCGATGGACGGGGTCTGAAAGATTACTCTTTGAAATCACTTCGAAAAAATATCGGTTTCGTACTTCAGGAATCTTTCTTGTTCTCCTCGACGATCAAAGCGAATATATCGTATGGACGACCAGAAGCAAGCATGGAAGAAATCATGGAAGCAGCAAAACGGGCACAAGCCCATAATTTTATTTCAGAATTGCCGGATGGCTACGACACAAGGCTCGGTGAAAGAGGCTTAGGTCTTTCGGGTGGTCAAAAGCAGCGGATTGCCATTGCCCGTGCGATTTGTACAGATCCATCGATCCTGATCCTTGACGACGCAACAAGCGCCGTAGACATGGAAACTGAATTCAGGATTCAAAAAGCGCTAAAAGAGGTCATGTCGGATCGAACGACCTTTATAATTGCCCATCGGATTTCATCCCTCAAGCATGCAGATGAAATACTCGTACTGGAAAATGGGAAAGTCGTCGAGAGGGGAGTTCATGACTTCCTACTGAAAAATAATGGCCCGTATCAACGAATCTATGATATCCAATACAAAGACCAGAAACAGATATTACAAACACAGGAAGGGTAGGTGAGTGGATTTGAGTCAGAAAAACAAAGTGAACAAAAGCGTATTAAGCAGATTCCATTACTCTACAGATCAAGTGATCGATAAATCGTTTAACTGGGAACAACTCTACCGGTTATTAACATATTTAAAACCCTATTCTAGAAAACTCCTGCCCTTATCCATCATTACCGTTCTGATCACAACAGCAGTACGGTTGATCGTACCAATTCTGATTGGGGTATACACATTAGACAAAGCAATCAGGCAAAAGGATTCCAATTTACTATTTACACTAGTTGGAATTATCGCAGGACTCTATGTATTGAACTACGTTGCAAATGTGCTCAGGATCAGGTGGATGAATCAGCTGGGGCAAGGAGTTATTTATGATTTAAGAAAGCACTTATTCAGCCATGTTCAATGGCTATCTCATCGCTTCTTTGATCAGAGATCAGCCGGTTCCATCCTGGTTCGAATCATGAATGACATTAACTCCCTACAGGAGCTCTTTACAAACGGAGTTATTAATCTTTTAATGGATATCATTCTACTCATTGGAATCATCGTCATACTCTTTACGTTAAGTCCTGAGTTAACACTTGCCGTCATGGTCATTCTGCCAATCATGTTTTTTATCTCAACCAGCTTACGAAAAAACATCCGCAGATCCTGGCAAATGGTTCGTCTCAAGCAATCGAAGCTGAACTCCCACCTGAATGAAAGTATTCAAGGAATCCGTGTTACTCAATCATTCACTCAAGAAAAAGAAAACATGGCCTTCTTCGATGGGGTAAACACTGAAAACTTCGATAGCTGGAGAACAGCTACAAAGAAAAATGCCATGTTCCGCCCGCTGGTAGAACTGACAAACGCCATCGGGACAGCGGTCCTCATATGGTACGGTGCCCATCTCATTCAAGGCGGCTCACTGGAACTGGGAGAATTCGTTTCATTCGCCTTCTACCTAGGGATGTTCTGGGAACCCATTTCAAGGCTCGGTCAAGTTTACAATCAATTACTGATTGGAATGGCTTCGTCGGAGCGTATCTTTGAATTCCTTGATGAACAACCGATTGTAAATGAAAAAACGAATGCGGTGAACCTGACTGACATCAAAGGAAGAATACAGTTTGAGAATGTAGAATTCTCTTATGATGACAAACGAAAAGCACTCCAAAACATCAACCTTGAAATGAAAGCAGGCCAGACCGTCGCATTAGTTGGTCATACTGGATCAGGAAAAACGACAATCGCTAACCTGATCAGCCGTTTTTACGATCCAACGAACGGTGAAGTGAAGATTGATGGAGTAAACCTGAGGGATGCATCGGTTTCAAGCTTACGAAGCCAAATCAGCATCGTTTTGCAGGATACTTTTATCTTCTCGGGAACGATCATGGATAACATCCGATTCGGACGCCCTGATGCTACGGACGAAGAGGTTAAGAAAGCCGCCGAAGCAATCGGTGCCAATGAATTCATCGAGAAGCTTTCCAATGGTTACGAGACCGAAGTGGAAGAACGGGGCAACGTTTTATCCGTTGGTGAAAGACAATTGTTGTCTTTTGCACGAGCACTTCTTGCGAACCCTCGAATCATTATTTTAGATGAAGCAACAGCATCTATTGATACGGAAACAGAAGTCAAAATTCAAAACGCGCTAAAAAAACTACTGAACGGTCGCACTGCAATCATCATCGCCCACCGCCTATCTACGATACGTGAGTCGGACAATATCTTTGTTCTGGAAAATGGAAGAATTAAAGAATCCGGTAACCACGATGAGCTGATGGAGCAACAGGGTGATTATTATGAATTGGTTAAATCGCAGTTCAGGATGTTGGATGCGATGTGAGTTTGGAGGAGCCCTGCACTGGTGTGTGTGGGGTTTTTTTGTAGTGTTTATGGTAGGGGAGGGGATAGGGGCTGTGGGGTGTTGCGGAATTGGTCGGAATTTGCAGAACGGTTGGTATCGTGAAAATTAGATTGATATAATGAAAAAACGGTTGATAAATCTCCTTAAAGGTCGAATTCAATTCTTGAAGTGAAGGAAATTGAAAATATTGCCGATTTCCTAATGAATGAGCATGCTCCATATTCTAAATTTAACCAACAGCATGAAGGAATCATACGCAGTGTTATGTGTACCCGCTGCGAGAGATTCAATATGTTACGTAACATGAGGTTTTGGTACTGTCCTAATTGTGGAGAATTTGACCGGAATGCTCACCAACAGGCTATTTATGATTTAAGCCCGATTATTACTAACAAACAAGCAAGAGAGTTCTTAGGTGTTGAATCCTCCAGAGTGGCCTATCTTCTACTAAATAACATGAACCTTAATTCACAAGGTAAAGGAAGAGGTCGAATCTACTCTCTCCCAAAAAACCTCAACCATCAGTAATCTCTAGTCAAATATAGTTCCAACATCATCTTGAAAAACAAGCAACATTCCCCCAAGCAACATCATTGCCAACCACCCCAAAAACCTCTAAAATAAAAGACCAATCAATGTTTGTGAAAAACGTCACAAAATATTCATGTTCAACATATCACAAACTCATTTTCAGGTTTTATAATGAAAAATAAGTGATAAACAGTAGAAAAGAGTTGTTTACGATAGTAAGTAGATCAGTAGGGGGAGTATAGAATGGTTTTAGATGGTGTAATTTTGAGTAGAATGCTCACTTCGACAACCCTTGCATTCCATATTATTTTTGCGACGATTGGGGTAGGGGTGCCGATTATGATTTCCATTGCGGAGTTTATGGGAATCAAACGAAATGATCCTCATTATCTTTTGCTTGCCAGAAGATGGGCGAGAGGATTTACCATTACGGTTGCGGTGGGAGTTGTAACAGGTACAGCCATAGGGTTACAGCTGTCTTTATTGTGGCCTTCATTTATGCAGGTGGCCGGACAAGTGATTGCATTGCCATTATTTATGGAAACTTTTGCGTTTTTCTTTGAGGCTATCTTTTTAGGAATCTATCTTTATACTTGGGACCGTTTTAAGAATAAGTGGATTCACTGGCTGTTGACGATTCCGGTTATGATTGGTTCTTCGGCTTCAGCACTGTTTATTACAACGGTGAATGCGTTTATGAACACTCCTCAAGGATTTGAATTAGAGAATGGGAAAGCGATTAATATCGATCCGATTGCTGCAATGCTGAATCCTGCCACGCCTACGAAAGTTTTTCACGTATTGACGACTGCCTATTTAACATCGGCTTTAGTGTTGGCGGCGATTACGGCATTCGCTATTCTTCGTAAAAAAGGAGGGGAATATCATAAGAAAGCCCTGCGATTAACGATGGTTTCTGCTTTGGTATTCGCTTTTGCCACCGCTCTGGCAGGGGACTTATCTGCTAAATTTCTTGCCGAGTATCAGCCTGAAAAGCTCGCTGCAGCGGAGTGGCACTTTGAAACGGAAGAGAATGCTGACTTGATCGTATTCGGAACGCTGGATGAAAATAATGAGGTCCATAATGAGATCCGCTTACCTGGATTCTTAAGTTTTCTGGCCGGGAGTTCTTTTGAGACAGAGGTTATAGGTCTGAATGAATTTCCTGAAGATGAGCGGCCGCCTTTATGGGTTCACTATATGTTTGACCTGATGGTATCAATTGGGTTCTACAGTATCTTTATTTCTGCAGCATTTGTTTTATTCTGGAAGTGGAAGAAGCGGAATGAATGGAATAAACCGTTGCTATGGGGAATTGTAGCGAGTGGACCACTTGCGATGCTTGCGATTGAATTTGGATGGATTTATGCCGAAGTGGGTCGCCAGCCATGGATTATGAGAGGGTATATGAAAGTGGCAGATGCAGCAACTAAAGCTGATGGAGTAGGCTTGACGTTTGCATTGTTTGTAGGCCTCTATATCCTTCTGGGTGTGCTATGTGTGGTTGTACTGATTAAAATGTTTAAAAATAAGCCTGCAGAGGCGGAATTAGAACAACGTTTTCCTAAGAAAGCGAGTTAAGCAGATATATATAGGTACTCCTTCTTTTCAGATGACTGAGAAGAAGGGGCTTCAAGCTTTAAGGGAGGAATGGGTATGAGTTTGGAAGTTGTGGGGATTACCGTATTGTGGATTTTCCTCTATGGTTACCTGATAGTAGCTTCGATTGATTTTGGAGCCGGCTTCTTCGCCTTTTATGGGAGAATGAAAGGCAAGGAGCATACATTGAACGTGTTGATAAGTCGATACCTTTCTCCGGTATGGGAAGTAACCAACGTCTTTTTTGTCTTCTTCTTTGTGGGTCTTGTCGGATTCTTTCCTGACGCAGCCTATTATTATGGAACGGCATTATTGCTTCCGGGAAGTTTCGCCATCATTTTATTAGCTATAAGAGGAAGTTTCTATGCTTTCGGAAATTACGGATCAAAGGACAATATCGTTTATCTGTTTCTATATGGGGCGACCGGGTTATTAATTCCTGCTTCCTTATCCACGGCATTAACGATTTCAGAAGGTGGATTTCTGGAAGAGAAGGGAGATAAGGTCATCTTCCTCGCAAAGGAGCTTTTTACCAGCCCCTATTCATGGAGTGTAGTGGCCCTCTCCATTGTGTCGGTGTTATTTATCAGTGCGACATTTCTAACATATTATGCAAACCGTGCAGGAGATATGGATTCCAGGGAGGAACTAAGGACGTTTTCTCTGTTTTGGAGTGCACCTACGATTCTCGCAAGTTTATTAGTATTTGTATCGTTGAGAGAGCATAATGCAGAGCATTTTGCGAAGGCAATTGATATTTGGTGGATGTTTGGGTTGTCACTCCTATGCTTCTTTGGTGCATCGCTAATGATATACGTGCGTAAGAATTTTGGAACGGCATTTATATTGGTTATGCTGCAATTCTTCTTTGCCTTTTTTGGCTATGGTGCATCGCATTTACCTTATATTCTTAAACCGTTCATTACGATAGAAACAAGTGTAACGAATCCAACGATGGGAATGGCCCTGGTCATCGTCTTCATAGCAGGGTTGCTATTATTGATTCCATCTTTATATCTGTTAATGAGGCTGTTTTTATTTGATGCAGATTATGTTAAAGGTAAGAAGTGATTAATCTGTAAACCCCATCTAAATTTAATACAGGGGAACAACAGGGAGAAATTTCATTTTCTCCTTTTTTTTATGCTAAAATAAAGGATATAGAGAGTGCGGGGGGATGTATGGTGAAAAAAGAGTTTGTGGTTGTTGGTTTAGGACGATTTGGAGGTAGTATTGTCCGTTCATTATCAGATCAAGGCATGGAGGTTATGGCGATTGATCAGGATGAAGATAAAGTAAATGAATTCTCTTCCATTGCTTCTCATGCGGTAGTGGCAGATGCAACGGACGAATCCGTATTAAAAAGCCTGGGAATCAGAAATTTTGATCACGTCATTGTGGCTATTGGAGACGATATCCAATCCAGTATCTTAACCACCTTGATGATGAAAGAAATCGGTGTGAAAAAAATTACCGTTAAGGCTCAAAATGATTATCATGAAAAAGTATTGCGCAAAATAGGTGCGAACCAAGTCGTTCATCCGGAACGTGATATGGGAAGAAGGATTGCTCATAATATCGTTTCGAATAATGTATTGGATTACCTGGAACTGTCGGATGAACACTCCATCGTAGAGATTGTGGCGAATGAAAATCTGAGTGGGAATTCATTAATTGAACTGGATATCCGTGCTCAATTTGGAATCAATATCGTGGCGATTAAGAGACAAAAGGATATTATTGTGTCTCCACAAGCAGATGAACAAATTCGTGAAGGTGATATCCTGATTGTTATCGGTGCAGATACGGATATTAACCGTTTTGAAAAGAAGGTATTATAATAATAAAAAAGAGGCTGACGGTGGCTAACCCCAAAAGTTAGAGTTTTGTTATGCAGCTGATTGGATGGACTGAGTTCGGTATTCGACTGGACTTAGTCCATCCAATTTTTCTTTTGAACGTTCATGATTGTACCAGTGGATATATTCTTCAATCCGGCTTCTTAAATCCTCAAAGGTAACTAATTTTTCTCCATAATACATTTCCTGCTTCAAAACACCAAAAAAGTTTTCCATTACAGCGTTGTCTGCGCATGTAGCTTTCCGTGACATGCTTTGGAATACATTATTCTTCTTTAATNGGTGGCTAACCCCAAAAGTTAGAGTTTTGTTATGCAGCTGATTGGATGGACTGAGTTCGGTATTCGACTGGACTTAGTCCATCCAATTTTTCTTTTGAACGTTCATGATTGTACCAGTGGATATATTCTTCAATCCGGCTTCTTAAATCCTCAAAGGTAACTAATTTTTCTCCATAATACATTTCCTGCTTCAAAACACCAAAAAAGTTTTCCATTACAGCGTTGTCTGCGCATGTAGCTTTCCGTGACATGCTTTGGAATACATTATTCTTCTTTAATGTCTTCACCCATTGATTGTGCTGGTAATGCCAGCCTTGATCAGAATGGATGGTGGTTCGATAGATTGCGTGATTTCTTATTATTTCTATCGTTTCATGTAAAGGTTCCATGACTAGATCTAACGTGGGACGTTTCCTGATTCCATACGCGATGATTTCTCCGTTATAGAGGTCAAGAATGGGATTTAAATATAACTTCTCTTCGTTTAGACATTTAAATTCTGTAATGTCAGTTACTAATTTTTGTAGAGGGACATGCGTGTTAAAACGGCGTGATAATCGGTTCTTCGCTAYCTTTCCAACGTTCCCCTTATACGAATTGTATTTACRGGATTTCCGCATGAATTTTACACATTTCAATCCGAGGTCTCGCATAACACGATATACTTTTTTATGATTGATATGATGACCTAATTTCTTTAATTCCTTCGTAATCCGTTTATATCCATAACGTTCATGAAATTTTTTAAATAAGGAAGTAATGAGTTCTTTTAATTCTGTATTCGAATCCTCTTTGTCAAAACCCTTCACATGATAGTGATAGGTTGCTTCGGGAATCCCCACTACTTGGAAAATATCTTTTAATCGGAATCCTGCTTCTTTAAGTTCGAATGCGAGCTTGGCTTGTGCTTTTCGCKGAAGGCATTCGGATTCTCCCGAAAAGCTCTCAACTTTTTTAGGTACGCATTTTCCAATCGCAGTAATTCATTCTCGCGTTCTAATTCCTCTTCGCGTGTTACCTTCTTCTCTTCCTTCTTCTCCGATTTACTAGGTTTCTTAGACATAGAAGGTCTCCCCTTTAATTTAGGTTTCAGGCCATCTACTCCTTGTTCATTAAATATTTTCGTCCAAGAATGAATTAATGAAGGATTGTTCAGCTTAAATTGTTCCGCAGTTTCCTGATAAGAAGCGCCTGTCTCTAACATAAATAGTATCGTATCTAATTTAAATTGAACAGAGTACGCTTTGTTTATTTCTCTTCGCTTTATACCTTCTATTCCTTGTGTTTTATAAGCTCTTACCCAATCTTGTAGTGGTGTCTTAGAGGGTAGGTTATATTTTTTCGCCAATGATTTATATCCAAGATGGCCATCCAGATACTCGGTGACAAGTTTTAGTTTAAATTCCTCACTATATTTAGCCATAAAAACACCCCCAAAAGTTAGTTGTCTACTCTAACTTTTGGGGGTCGATACCGA
>NZ_VTUY01000030.1 GCF_008364765.1 Bacillus sp. CH30_1T
AGCATGCCGCGGTGAATACGTTCCCGGGCCTTGTACACACCGCCCGTCACACCACGAGAGTTTGTAACACCCGAAGTCGGTGAGGTAACCTTTTGGAGCCAGCCGCCTAAGGTGGGACAGATGATTGGGGTGAAGTCGTAACAAGGTAGCCGTATCGGAAGGTGCGGCTGGATCACCTCCTTTCTAAGGAAGATTTAACTAAACGTTTGACACGTCGAAGTTTTGTTCAGTTTTGATGGTTTAATAAGGTTTTTTGCGAAAGCAAAATAACCATCCATCTACAAACAATGGTAAGCATTGCTTATCATTCATTTTTATGGAATATGGGCCTATAGCTCAGCTGGTTAGAGCGCACGCCTGATAAGCGTGAGGTCGGTGGTTCGAGTCCACTTAGGCCCACCATATCCTCATATTCCGGGGCCTTAGCTCAGCTGGGAGAGCGCCTGCTTTGCACGCAGGAGGTCAGCGGTTCGATCCCGCTAGGCTCCACCAAAGATTTTTGCGAAAGCAAAATATCTATCCTTTTACGAAGCGTCAGCGGAGTAAAATAACCATCCATATTGTCTCTTACGAGATGATAGATTGTTCTTTGAAAACTAGATAAAGATAAATTGATAGTCAAGAAATTACCGAGTATCGCCATTTTAGGTTTTAAACCTGATGTAACAACCAATTCGGTTAAGTTATGAAGGGCGCACGGTGGATGCCTTGGCACTAGGAGCCGACGAAGGACGGGACTAACACCGATATGCTTTGGGGAGCTGTAAGTGAGCTTTGATCCAGAGATTTCCGAATGGGGGAACCCATTGTTCGTAATGGAACAATATCCTTACTTGAATACATAGAGTATGGAAGGCAG
>NZ_VTUY01000004.1 GCF_008364765.1 Bacillus sp. CH30_1T
ATTAAAGAAGAATAATGTATTCCAAAGCATGTCACGGAAAGCTACATGCGCAGACAACGCTGTAATGGAAAACTTTTTTGGTGTTTTGAAGCAGGAAATGTATTATGGAGAAAAATTAGTTACCTTTGAGGATTTAAGAAGCCGGATTGAAGAATATATCCACTGGTACAATCATGAACGTTCAAAAGAAAAATTGGATGGACTAAGTCCAGTCGAATACCGAACTCAGTCCATCCAATCAGCTGCATAACAAAACTCTAACTTTTGGGGTTAGCCACCTTCCCTGCGAATGGGAATTGGTCTTTTTTCATAACTTGAAATTCGTCTTTATTATACCTGCCTCTTTAGCCGAATTAAACACGATAAGGATGAGTGGCCCGATAATAAAGCCCAACATACCAAAGAGTTTTAGGCCGAGGTACATGGCGATTAATGTAGCAAGCGGGGATAATCCTATATGGGTACCCATCACTTTAGGCTCTACCGTTCTTCTTATGATAAGGAGAATGGCTGCCAATACTGCTAGTTGAGTTCCTAATGCAATATTACCTGTCAGCAGATGGAAAATAGCCCATGGTGCCAAAACGACGATTGAACCTATCAAAGGAATAAAATCAATCACCCATATGATAATCGACATCACGATTGCAACATCAGGAGCAATGAATAGAAGTCCGATTAAGGAAACGACAAAGATGATGATACTCACCAGGAATTGCGCTTTAAAGAATCCAAAAATAACATAGGTGAGTCGGGAAGTCATAAACGCGACTTTCTCTGCTGATCTTTCTGTCAGGTGACCATAAATGGATTTCTTAATTCGCGGTAAGTCCAACATGAAAAGAAAGAGCGCAATTAAGTAAACGAGAAAACTCACTAAGTAATTGGGTATATAAGATAAAAACACACTTATCTTTTCAATATTGACAGAGTTAAGAATCTTCGTCTTTCCGCTATTTAAAAAGTTTTGTACGTCTTCACTGAAACTTTTAACTAATTCATCAGGAAGATCTTCTGTAGCGTTCAACAGTCGATCCTCGTAATCAAGCCAAATATCGCTTAATTGGTTTACATATTTTGGTGCATCTTCTATCAGCTTGATACCTTCACCAACGACTTTTGTAGTAACAAAGAACGAGGAAACGCTTATAAGAAGCAGGAACAGTACAAAAACAGAAAGTACCGCCATTCGACGTTTTGCAAAGAAACGATTTTGTATAAAGCTAACGGCAGGCTCCAGGAAAAGTGCTGTTATAATCGCAGCAATCAAGGGGACTGAAACAGGTAATATAAAAAAAGCAACTATAGCAAGTATTAAGATGATAAGTGTGAACATTAAAACTTTTTTCGTGAAAAACTTGGACAATGGTGTACCCCTTTCTAACAGAAACCTATTACTATTATTATATGAGAGAATGAGAAGAATGAACAGTAGGAAGAAAGTGAAATTCCGAAGGTTTTACATCTATTTATATTAGAGTCCAAGCGTATATAGAATCTTAGTGATGAATTGATTCATGCTGTATGGATAATACAGAAAAGACTGTCCGAAGATAGACAGTCTTTTCATAAACAGATATTACCAGGCAAAGTTCGTTGCTTCTTTTTTGACATCTGCAATAAGTTTTTCACAAGAAGTGACCAGATGTTTAGGGAATTCTTCACCTTCACCGTATTCTATACCGTGTGGATAGTAATGTTTTCCTAATAATGGAGTCATTAGTTGAATAACGGCATCATGCTTTCCGATATCTCCCTCGACAGCAAGACCTTGGATTCGTAAATAGAAAATACCTTCTCTGATTTCAAATTTACGATCGTACGTCACTCTCTCATAATCCCATTGACCTGCACGAACAAGTCCGTGAGATTCCATGATCTCGTCTAATCGGTTTAAGTCCACTTTTAAGCTTTCAAATTCAGTTCCTTCAAAACGCATAAAAATTCCCTCCTATATTGTCCGGCATGAGGACTTTCGAGCCCTGATGCTTTTCGTATGGTAGAAGCATTTATATCGGTGTATGTACAATGATACTAAATGCGGTATTTCTCATTCTTAATAATAGTGGAAAAACCTTTATCTTGCAATGTCTTCAATCATTTGAATTTGTCATTTTTCTAAAATGTGAATATCCTGCAGGAGAAAGAGAAAAATATAGGTAGTAATTCGGAACGTATGAGGAGGATCCAAATGACAACAATCAGGGACATTATGACAATTGATATTGAAACTTGTTCGTTACTGGACAATGTGTTTGAGGTTGCTTTAAAAATGAAAGAATACAATGTAGGATCCATTCCCATAGTCGATGGTGATAGGATTGTGGGAATGATGACAGACAGGGATATAGTCCTCCGCTGTATTGCTGAAAAGCATCCTGCTTCTTCAAAAGTAGAAGATATCATGAGTAAACACCTAATAACGCTAGGACCTGACACCGAAGCACAAGAAGCGGCCAACATCATGGCTGAGCATCAGATACGAAGACTTCCAGTTGTCGAGGGAGATCGACTGATCGGTATGATATCTTTAGGTGATTTTGCTATTAGGGAGTCTCTGGGCAGACAGGCCTACGTTGCGTTGGAAAATATATCAGAATCAAACTTCAGAAATAAACCGTTTTAATCTAAGGGGGGATGATCCATACAGGATCATCTCTATTTAATTTGGTTTTGAAACCTTTCCCCACTCGAGATTCATTTGTTTTAGAAGGGATGAAAATATGCTATCCTTTATACTAGACTGAAGTTTTAGAATCATAAACCATGGTATAATAATTCTAGTATTTGTGGCATATCATGATAGAGAAAGTAGAGAGGAGGGAAATTTCTGAGAACTATTTTACGTATTTTGATCATTCTTGTCATTATTTTATTTATTGGTATTTATCAAGGTCAAAAACAAGAAAATGAGCCTCTTAAAGGACCAGAAACCCAAACTCTTAAAGAAGACAACGAAAACCAGTTAAATCAATCAATCGAAACTCCAGGTGAACGACCTGCATCAGGTTTATCAACTTGGATTGGCAAAGATACGATAAAGGTAACTGAAGCTTTTGGAGAACCAGAGCGGGTTGAACCAAGCTCCTACGGGTATGAATGGTGGATCTACCCGATATCGAATAAACAGTACATACAAATGGGCGTTAACAATCATAAAGTCGTTACGTTGTTTGCCATTGGGAATCAGGTGGATGTGGCTCCTTATAAATTGGGACAACGTTTAGAAGACATTTACCGTTTTACCATTGTGGATTCTGAAATCGTTGTAAATGACGAATCAGGTGCTTATCAGTTTGAATTAAATGAAGAAGACCTGAATACCCGGCTTCTCGTAACCCTCGGAGATATTTATGCCCAGCTTTATCTGGACAAATTCACAGGAAGGCTTACGAGTATCCGCTTTCTTGATAGTCAAACTTTGATCGAGATGCATCCATATGAAATGATGTATAGAGGGGAATTGGCTGAGGGACAAGAGCCAAGCGAGGAAGAATGGGATAAAGTGAATAGTGCAAGCGAAAAGCAGATCTTTGATATCACAAATGTGATCAGACATCAATTCGAAGCAGATATACTAAAATGGGATGAAGAAACGGCAATGGTAGCAAGAGGACATAGTCAAGAAATGTATGAAGAAGATTATTTTTCACATGATTCACCAACCTTCGGAAACCTATCCGAGCGTCTGGAAAGTGAAAATGTTATGTTCAAGACTGCAGGGGAAAACATCGCTTCCCAGTACACCGACGCTCCAGAAGCCGTTCATGGCTGGCTGAATTCGGAAGGCCATCGAAAGATTTTACTGGAACAACAATTCACCCATCTTGGCGTAGGGGTATATAAAAGGTACTACACACAAAACTTTATAGAGAAATTTGAAGACAAAGAATAAAAAGGTTGCTTCCCTGAGACGTATGGGGAAGCAACCTTTTCATATTGAAAAAAGGTCCGTCTACTGTTTCTTTTTGAAAATAAAAAACGAGCCGGTAGAATGAGCAACTACCTTACCATCTGAACTGATAACTTTCCCGTCCACTACAATTGTCTTGCTTCCCTGATGAACGATAGTAGCATGAGCAGTTAAACGATCTCCTATACCTGGTGCCAAGTAGTGTATGTTTAAATTTGTCGTTACAGCTCCATATCCTTCAGGAAGCATCATATTGGCTAATGTGCCCATAGCGGAGTCCACTAATGTAGCTGTTACTCCGCCGTGAACGATATGCAGTGAGTTATGTGTGACGGGTGTAATCGGGATACTTAATTCGAAATTCCCGTCTTTCACTTCTCGGTCCATGGCAAATATTCCGCCTATGATTGATCCATTTTCATTGTCTTTCTTACGTATAACTCCTTCGAGAAGCTGTTTCAAGATTAGAAGATCCTCATCCGATGCTCCTGAAAGACATTCATCTAACAACTGTTGTACTTGTTCTTTCATTTTCATACATCCTTTTCTTTATTCACAGCCAAAACATTCATTGGAAACTGTAAAATCAACGTTAATATACATGTAAATATTACTACAAAAAGGAATGTATCACCATTCTTTTGAATCCTTCATAAAGTGTAGTAGGTAGATGCCTGTAATGGAGGTGTTCATATAATGGGTAAATCACTACACCCTAAGGTAAAAGAGTTTAAAGGATTTGTGAGAAAGCATCCGAAAATTGTGAAAGATGTTCGTAATGGTGATGCCAATTGGCAGGATCTCTTTGAAGACTGGTACTTACTTGGGGAAGATGATACAAGGTGGGATAAGTATAAAGACGAAGCTGCGAAAGAATCAACCCCAACCAACAAAGGAAGTAAAAGCGGCTGGATGGATCAAGTTGGAGATATGGTGAAAAAAATGGACGCTAATCAATTGCAACAACATATTAACAGCTTAAGTGAAGCCTTAGGAGCAGTACAAGGAGTACTTAGTCAATTTCAGTCAAATAACAATAGAGGATCAGGGACAGCAACCAAAACTGAAACACCATCTAAACCCTCCCATCCATTTTCATTCCGGAAAGATTAGGGGGGTGCTAAAGATGCGAGCAGACATTATTGAGTATATTTATGCCAAAGAAGATCTGAAATTATTTTTAAGGGATCAGCCACAGTGGTATCGTACCCTTTCTCGAAATCCCAATGAATTAGAGAAATTCGAAATTGCCTCGATTAACCATTTTCAAAAAACGATTCCACATCGAGTACAAAAGTTTTCAAACGGAGTCCAAATGGCCACCATGATGATCAGTATGTTTCAATCAATGAATAGTGCCGATAGCTGAGGCACTATTTTTTTCTGTATGCAAGTACAAAATAATTTTGAGTAAAAAGCGAAACGGTTGGGCAAGGCTATTAGTAGTAAGGAGTGGTGTACACGATGAAGAAAATCATTTTTCTATCCATTACGTTACTTATGCTTTTAAGTGGATGTAAGGAAAAAATGCCTGAACCGGAAAGCTTTACGTTTACTAAAAAAGTTGAAGCTGCGAAATCTGAGGGAAAACCTCTTTCCATCAAACATATGGTACAAGGAAGTCAAGTGTATATTGAATGTATCGTTCCCAATATAACATTCACATCAGAAAAAAGCGGAGCGAAAAAAGGAAAGATCGTCGTTCGTTCAAATACCGGCAATTTGTATAAGGAGTATCATACAGCCGCCTTTGTTGTAAAAGGATTACCAAAGGGTGTGCATCTTCTCAACGTTGAAATAGTAGGGACGAATAACAAACCTTTAGGGATGAAGAAGCAGTTTTATGTGACGATTCAATAATCATTGATTTTCAATGTCCGTCGTGAAAATATTTTTTTACGGCGGTATTTTATATGGGTTGATACATCATTCAATAAAGTGGGAAAATCCAAAAAATTCATTTTGCATATTCGCTTCCTGAGGTGAAACGTGGTAAAATATCGTTACGGAGGTGAGCGTTATGCTTGCTACTATAGAAAGAATGGAAATATTGGATTCAGCTGACGAATTATCTCAGTGGATTTTAGAATCTGATGTGGCAGAAAATTATCGTAAGTCTTTATATAAACTTCGAAACAATTCTGAAACTCAACGAAAAGTACAAACCTTTTCTCGGATGAAAGAAAGTTACGAAGAAGTTCAACGCTTTGGTCGTTACCACCCGGACTACAAAACCATCATGAAAGAAATCCGTGAAGTGAAAAGAGAAATGGACCTTGATGAGAATGTAGCCGAGTTCAGAAGAGTGGAAAACGAGCTGCAAGATCTGCTTGATCAAGTGAGCCTGCTTATCGGACATTCTGTGTCTAAAAATGTAAAGGTTCCTTCAGGGAATCCTTTTTTCTCAAGTGGAGGATCATGCGGGGGAGGCTGCGGTTCTGGCGGAAGCTGCGGTTGTTCAGCCTAAACATATGAAAAGAAGAGCGGACAATGTGTCTGCTCTTCTTTTCATTTTATGGAGATTCATCCTTATCCCTTACTGTCTTAACCGAACACAATCCACGCAGAGGTTCCCACAGCAAAACATTTTTTCCTGGGGGACGTAGAACCGGTGCCGATATACATACAATGATTTTTCTTCCCTGAAAAAAATCGTATCAGAATGCAGTCTCTTTCCCCGCATTGCCCTAGCCGACCATTTTTTAATAGAGTACTCGATGTCACTTTTCTCTTTCATGGATCTTATATAGATAAATGGTATGCCTGCGCTCCATTTCACATGCGCATCTTCAATCCCGTCCTCTTGTCGAAGTTGATCGATAAAAAAGTCCCAAATCACATTCAAGTCCATGGTGGCCCTCCGTTCTCTCCTTCATTATGTAGTATTCACAGTACGCTCTGTTTAATGAAAGTTCGCACCATTACGTATTGCTTACCCCCGCATTATTATGCTAGACTTATAAAAAAGTGATTCCTAGAGGGGAAACTATATGTTAACGCAAAGACAAGGTTTAGTTGTTTGGTTACATAGTTTGAAGCATGCCAAATCCCTGAGGCGATTTGGGAATGTCCACTATGTATCGAAGAAAATGAAATATGTTGTACTTTACTGTAATCAGGATGAAATCGAAACGGTAATGGAAAGAATAGCTACCTATTCCTATGTGAAAAAGGTAGATCCTTCGCATAAGCCATTTATAAAGTCTGTTTTTGAAAATTCCCGCCCGGATAAGGCGAAGGAATATGATTACAAAATGGGATTTTAATGTTTGCTGCCAAAGAGTGTTGTTTTGGCAGCTTTTTTTTGGGGTGATACATTTCTCCGTTACAAAAAGCTGCACGATTAACATCCATTATTGTAAAGGCAGAATATAATGATTTAATCGCAGTATCGCGATCAGATGCTGATAGTACAATGCTTTTTCCGGATAGAGAGTGGAGGGTTTCACATCCATTTGGATGATGACCCTGTCTAATTCCTTAGCCGTTTCTTCAAAAAGGGAGTAGCGCTGGTTTGGTGTGATATTCGGATTTGGGATTCCTTCCCGGCAAACATAAATGGCTTGGAATTTGCCTTGTTCTGTAGGTTTCATCACAAGAGCCAAGGATGAAACGGCCCGCTTATTAACAATAGTATGAAATGCCATCATATGCTGTAAACGCTCTTTATTAGCTTTTGCAAGCTCCATTAGTTCATAAATATCTGAATATCCTTCTCCTAATTCAATAAAACGTTGAATCATTCATTCAATCTCCTTTTCTTACCGAGTTTATCAATTCCTTATTATTTCAAACATATAGTGATAAGTAAAGATTCAAAATAACTTATAGGGGTGATCGTGATGGTATGGTTATTTCTATTTATCGTCCTGGGACTATCATGTTTGTATGTTATTGGCGGGAGACACGATACGAAAGAAATTGATTTATTGAAAAGTGATTCTTTTATCGTGACAGCAATATTGTCTACACCGGCAGCACACGGAATTTTATCTCTGGTAGAGGAGGATGAATTGCAAAACTCTACTCTTCAAGATTTACAAGAAACTCTCATAAGTAATGGCTTTGTGGATAAAAGTGAATGGGATCAAATGCTTGTAGATCATTTAAACCAAGCTTCTTTTTCCGCAGACAGTAAAGATCTGGATATTGGTTAAATGATTGGAAATAATCTAAATATATTCCACCATCAGCTGCGTGAATCTGCTATTCTTTAAGTAACAGACGGAGTTAAGGAGTATAGTATGAAACGCATCCTATTTACATTTGGTCTACTTATGATTTTGATTAGTTCCAGCATTCTTTTCTTTCAATGGATGGGATTCACAACAGAAAGTGCCGAAGAGTCTGGGGCTGCAAAGGTAAATCAATCTTATTCCATCACGCATGAAGAAAACACATTTTTTGTGACACAAACCATTCATTTCCTATCAACAATCCCTAAACAAATAACCATTCAATGGCCAAGTGATGCAAGGGATTTTTCATGTGTGAATGACAGAGGGGATAAGTGTTTAATGAAAGAAAATGGAGAATTCCAATTAAATAATCTCTATAAAGAACTTAAGGAGATCACGATTACTTATTCATTCGATCAGCCGACTAAAACAGAAGGTATGTTGGTGAAAGATTGGCACCCTGCATTATCTTCTGTCGAAACATTAAATACAGATATTCACATAACAGAAAAGAGTTTGAGGACTGGAAAATGGGTAGCAGGATATAAATCTGCCAGCCATAAGAAAAAGAGTTATATCGATTATTATTCTTTCATTGGTCGGGGTGAGCCTTCCGCATTATATTGGACTGGAGATCCGTTGATGGAGAAAGCTTCATCTACAGTGAGAATGTTATACGACAGGTCCGTCATAAAAGAGGCTGAGACAGTCCAACCAGGCTCCTTTGAAGGGTTTGTGACCGTTATCATCACGGACAAAATAGGGCGCTATGTATCTCCATATTTGATTGTGAGGAACACAGCTGAAAAGGAGTTGCTAAATGAATTGAAAGGGAGCTTACTGTATCAACAGTATTTTTCCACTGATGAAGATGCTTGGCTTAAAGAATTTATCGTTAGCATCCTTTTGAAAAAACAACCGAACACTTCAAAATCTGCATGGGCTTATAAAGAAGTAGTGGAAGGACTGAGTCCTTCCCAATTGGATACATTTAAACGGAGGATGGAAGAGGACAAGACCAAATCGGTTGATGCAACAAAATTAGATGTGATGTTAGGAAAAGTTACAGGTTTTGACTCTACATTTTTTACTGAAAGTGTAAAAGGAAAAGAGAATGTCCCTATGATTCTTAAAAGCAATAATCCTGTACTCATCAACAAAATAACACATAACCTGTCTTACATTTCGTATAAACAGAAAGAACTTATTCAATTTCCAAAAGCAGTTAAGGCTTTGGGGCTGGAAATTAAAGAGATAGAGCCAAACGTATTCTTTACATCGTTAAATGGAAATACATTCAGGTTTTATGTGAATGAAGATTATTTTATTTATAATGAAGAAAATTACGGCTTATTAACGAATCCCATCCAAACGGTTGGGGGTTCCATTTATATGGATGTTCAATGGTTCGAGAAATTGTTCAAGGTAGAAGTGATGAATAAGGAAGTTTCCAGTAGAGATAATGAAAGAAAGTAAAAAGCCCTGCAGAACTTTCTGCAGGGTCCTTCTATATCCATTTCTGGAAAGAAGGCAAAGGGAGAGGAGAAACCGGAGGAAGAACTTATGGGGAATCGTAAGTCTTCTCCGCGGTTGGCAACAACATCAGTTAGGATGCTGTTACTTCCATTATCACCTATCAAAATGATTTTATACATGTTTTGGGACAATTTCAGTATGTAGCGATATCTGTCGAGATATGATAGGATAGTGAAGAAAAAATACATATATGGTGGATGATTATGAGAGTAATATCAGGTACGTTAAAAGGTAGACCGTTGAAAGCTGTTCCTGGCAGCGGGACACGGCCGACAACAGATAAGGTAAAAGAGTCTATATTTAATATGTTAGGTCCCTATTTTGAAGGGGGTACAGGATTGGATTTGTTTGCAGGAAGCGGTGGGCTCGGAATAGAAGCCCTGAGTCGCGGAATTGATTCTGTGATTTTCGTGGACCGTGATGCAAAAGCATTTCAAACCATTAAGGCAAACCTCCAGGATTGTAACCTGGCGGAGCAAAGTGAAGTGTATAGGAACGAAGCAACGAGAGCGTTAAAGGCAATTTTAAAAAGAGAGATAACCTTTGATTATATATTCCTGGATCCTCCTTATAAACAGCAGAAGCTTCAACAACTCCTGGAATTCATCGACGAGCACGATCTTCTAAATGAAAGCGGTTTCGTCATGTGTGAACATGGCTCGGATATTACATTGGGAGACAGGGCAGGGGGCTTGGAGAAAGTAAGGGAAGAAACGTATGGAATCATAAGGATCTCTATTTTCTCAAGGAGATCGAAGGAAGAAACGATAAATAGCGAGGGGGTAATATAATGACAAGCATTGCAGTTTGTCCGGGTAGTTTTGATCCCATTACATATGGACATTTAGATATTATTACACGGGGTGCAAAAGTTTTTGATCAAATTTATGTGGTGGTCTTAAATAACTCTTCTAAAAAACCACTATTCTCTGTAGAGGAAAGAATTGAATTGATTCGCGAGGTTACGGGGGATATTCCAAATGTAGTTGTCGATTCTTTTCAAGGGCTCTTAGTTGATTACGCAAAGAAAGTGAATGCGAAAGCAATCATTAGAGGGTTGCGTGCTGTATCAGACTTCGAATATGAAATGCAGATTACGTCAATGAACAGGGTATTAGAGGATGATATTGAGACGTTCTTCATTATGACGAATAATCAATATTCTTTCTTGAGCTCGAGTATAGTAAAAGAAGTAGCTAAGTATGGAGGCAACATTTCTGAATTAGTGCCGAAACGAGTGGAAGAATCGTTAAAGGAAAAATATAGTGATTTAAATAAGCCTGAATAAATAATACAGGGTTGATCCAAGTGTCAGACTTTACCATTCTCATGTTGTGAGAAGTATATTGTCGTAGGCAAAGTGATCAACCCATTCTTTATTTTTAAACTTGTCTTCTTGCATATAATACGATATAGAGAATCAAACTGAATATCGTGATCACTGGCCCTGCTGTCTTAAACCAATACAGCATTTCCGTCCAGAAGGCATCATTTTTCATGGCGAATACGGGTATGGCATTGGAGAGCTGCTCATCGGAAAATCTCTCGTATATCGGTTTCCAAATGATGATGGTCATGACGGAAGCGGCTATTCCATGAATAAATCGGGCATAGAAAAAGGGCTTGAATCGAATATCGGTTTCTGCTAATATGCTTGCAACTTGCGCTTGGACACTGAACCCACTGAACCCCAATATAAAACTTGTAATAATGGCTTGCTGAAGCAGAGTAGCTTCATTTACTCCACTTGTCAGCTTTGCGCCTAACGTGATTTCAAACAAGCCTGAAATAAAAGGAATGCTTAATTGCTCTGGTAATTGGAGCAGAATAAATAGAGTTGAAAAGCCTTCTGCAACAAAGGTCGTAATATGCAGATGATAAAGCATTTTATTAATGACCGAAAAAAGGATAATGAAACCACCGATCATCAGTAAGGTTTGAATGGAAGAGGTGACAGCATCTCCCAAGAGTTTCCCTATAGGGCGCTTATCTTGCAGTCTTGTGCGATGAAGAGCAGAAAAGGCTTCCCGAATGATAAAGCCTTTTTTCCCGGAAGACCGATTTCTCAATTCTTCCTTCTCTTTTCCACCATAGAATCTCATGACGACACCTACACAGATGTTTCCAATGTAATGAGCGGTAGCTAAAACAATTCCGAGGGTAGCGTTTTGAAAGAACCCAACCGACACAGCTCCAAATATGAATAAAGGATTGGAAGAATTCGTGAAAGAAACAAGGCGTTCCGCTTCTAATTTCGTGATCTGTTCTTCCTGTCTCAGACGGGCCGTCAGTTTGGCTCCCGATGGAAATCCTGATGCCATTCCCATTGCCCACACAAACCCGCCAACCCCGGGGACCCGGAATAATGGCCGCATCAAGGGTTCCAGCATGACCCCGATAAATCTGACTACACCAAATCCAATCAACATTTCAGACACGATGAAAAATGGCAATAACGAGGGAAATACGATCTCCCACCACATATCTAATCCCCGTATGGAGGCCTCAAGAGATTCTCCCGGCATTATGATGAGAGATGCCGCAAATAAAGTCACGCTCATCGATAAAGCCAAGGTTTTGATTTTCGATTTGAACAACCGGACTTCCCCCTCTTATGAAATAAGTTCCTTCTATATCAATTCCTTGTGAATTGGGAAAAGAATGATAAAATGGGATTAATTCAACTTGTCCTCATATTATTCAATATACTCATACATAATTGAAATAGACCATATGATGAAATGTACCGATAACTCGGCAAAAGGGGGAAGGGCATGGACAGACCCAAAATTGGATTAGCCCTCGGCTCGGGTGGGGCAAGAGGATTCGCACATTTAGGGGTGTTAAAGGCATTTGATGATGCAAAGATCCCTATAGATATGATTGCAGGTAGCAGTATGGGGGCTCTTGTGGGCTGCTTTTATGGGGTAGGGCATAAGATGGAAGACCTTTACAAGCTTTCCACGACCTTCAGAAGAAAATATTATTTAGACTTTACCGTTCCGAAGATGGGCTTTATTTCGGGTAAAAGGATAAAAGAATTCATTCAGCTTTTTACACATAATAAAAATATCGAAGATTTAAAAATTCCCATAAGTGTCGTTGCCACAGATATTACAAATGGTGAAAAAGTGGTGTTTACGACCGGTCCTATCTCAAGTGCGGTCCGGGCAAGTATTGCGATCCCGGGTATATTTGTACCTGAAAGAATAAACGGCCGCTTACTCGTGGACGGAGGAGTCATTGACCGAGTACCCGTTTCGGTTGTTAAAGAGATGGGTGCTGACATCGTCATCGGAGTCGATGTATCTCATGTGAAAAGGAATGCTGAAATCACAACGATTTATGACGTGATTATGCAAAGCATCGATATCCTTCAATTAGAAATCGTCGCACACCGTGAATTTGCTTCTGACTTTATGATCAGACCCCATGTACAAATGTATAGCACCAGAGCCTTTAAGAATATTGATGAAATCATCGATATGGGGGAGGAAGAGGCAAAGAAGGTTATTCCTTCTATTCAAAAAGCTTTAGATAATTGGAAGGAGTAAAGAGCATGAAAACGAAAACATTAATCAGAACTTTAGTCATCATGACCATTATCATGGTTGCTACATCCTTTTATTATCTTCCCTTTTATGTAACGAAGCCAGGGGGAGCCCATGAACTGGATCCGATCGTAGAGGTGAAGAATGGCTATGAGGACGAAGGTGAATTAATGCTTACAACCGTCAGGATGGGAAGAGCAAATATCTATGCCTATCTTATGGCAAGCTTAAAAAAATACGAATATATCTTTCCGGTTGAGGAAATTAGAAGCCCTCATGAAAGTGACGAGGAGTATAATCTTCGTCAACTGCACCTTATGGCTGACTCTCAAAACCATGCCATTGAAGTGGCCTTTAAAAAAGAGGGTAAACCCTATGAATATACCTACAAAGGTATATATGTCTTGAATATTTACCCATCAATGCCGGCAGAAGAAGTCTTAATGCCTGGTGATCGTATTACTGCCGTTGATGGGATTACATTTCAATCCTCAGAGGAATTCATTGAATATGTCAGTAAGAAAACAAGTGGGGATAAGGTGAAGATTACTTACGTTCGGGATAAGGAAGAAATGATGGAAACGATTTCCTTGGAATCTTTCCCTGATATGCCCGATAAAGTTGGTCTTGGAATTACGCTAAGTGACGATAAAGAAATCAAAACCGACCCACCGGTGGAACTGGATACTGAAGAGATTGGTGGCCCTTCCGCAGGATTGATGTTTAGCTTGGAGATTTATAATCAACTAACGAAGGATGACATTACGAAGGGTCATTCTATTGCGGGGACAGGGACGATTTCCGAAAATGGTGAAGTTGGACGCATTGGCGGTATAGAGCAGAAGGTCATTGCTGCTGACAAAGCAGGTGCAGAATATTTCCTTGCTCCACATGAAAACGTTACAAAAGAAATGAAAGAAAAGTATCCTGAACTTGAATCGAACTATATTGCTGCCAAAAGAACTGCTGAAGACATTGGTACTGATATGAAGGTAATACCTGTGAAAACCTTTGATGAAGCATTAGCATTTTTACAAACATTAGCAAAATAGTCAAAGAGGCTGTCCTAGGTCAGCCTCTTTCTATTTTTATACCATCATAGGCGGTTGGGACCATTCTTGATGAAGCAATTTTTTTCGGGCTGCCGTATTTTTTAATCCTAATGAAAATATTTCAGCTGCTCTGACATCTAATTCTATCTCGCTTTGATTAGCACTTGAAAGTTTACTGATTAAAGGCAAGGGCATTTCTTTTTTCTTAGAATGGAGAAAATCCCTCCCTATGTTGTTCATTCCAAGCAGGCGGATATAGCTTGGAGAGATGTGTCTGCAACGCATTTCTTCCTTGCGAGTATTCGTTAGAATATGAAGGAGCATTCGTTGAAGCCGTGTCCATGTATAGCGCTTTGTTTTAAGCTTCGTCATGAATTCTTCAAAGGAAGTCGAGATTTTAACATACTCCATCATCCGATTTTCTATCCCTTCTTCTATTTCATATATAACCTTCAATTCCTCTTTGGACGAAGAAAGAAGCTTATACTGCAAAATCGTCCAATAATTTTCCCAGCGATGGAATCCCCCATACTCGAGTTGATACTGAGTTAACTGATCTACAGATGTCGACGGGAGATAAGAATCTATCTTATGACCACCCTCGTTGCTGAATATATTTTTCCTTATGCTTGTTGCACTTGCAATTGAAGGAGAAGAGAAGTGTTGATCATGGTACCCGGCAGCTTCCCTTGTAATGGTGTACGCTTTTAGTGACGAGTGAATCTGGTTTCTCGCTTCCATATAATGAAACCCAAGTATATTATTTGGCTTACTTAAATCGATAACGGAGTCTCCGTTCCCTAATGTTTGAAAGGCTTTAGCAAGAGCGGAAGGATAGCTCATGCCATCCCGGATAAAACCACTAATATATGTGTTGTAACGCTCCCGATTTGCTTCAATGAATACGACCGTTTTCTCGAAAGTATCAATATCCCCATCCTCGCTTCCGAAACAAAAACTCTCACAGCCTATGGAATCAAGGAGTGAAATGGCTCCCCTCGAAAAAATTTCAGCATGCTGAGTGGCAAAACAATAGGGAAGTTCAATCACGATGTCAACCCCTGCTTCTAAAGCCATTCTGGTTCGGGACCATTTAGAGACCAGCGCAGGCTCACCACGCTGCAGGAAATGCCCACTCATAACTGCAACCACTACATCAGCTCCAGATACTATTCTCGTTTCCCTTAAATGATGTAAATGACCATTATGAAAGGGATTATACTCTACTACTACTCCTGTTGCTTTCATGAAATTCTCCACATCCTTTCTAAGTCAAAACTATCTGCTATATAGATTATTATATAAGGAAATGATATAGATTCTCTCCTTTTATGACATAACCATAACTAATATTATAAAATATTTGAAAGTCCTTATATTTAAACGTTATAATTACAACACTATGGTTGTAAAGAGTGTAAAGAAAAAATATTGACAAACGGTATTATGAAAGCTATAATTACCTTTGTTGCCTTGAGGTGATTACATTGAAATGGTCAATAATACAATTACAAAAATTTAGAGACAAGGGACTTTCCATTGACGAAACGATTAATTTGGATGAATTGAAAGAAATCGATCCCCAAATTATAGAAGTCTCACCTATTCGAGTGTCCGGAAAGGCAGATATCGGTTCAAACCGCGTCACTTTCCATCTCCATATAGAAGGGAAGTTAGTATTACCTTGCTCAAGAACCCTTGTGGATGTTGATTTACCAGTTGACATTCAAACGATTGAAACGTATCTTCTAAATGAAGCTGATTATGATCAGTATGAGGAAGAGGAAGTACATCGTATTCAAGGTGATGTTATTGATTTAAAACCTGCTATTAGAGAATTACTATTACTTGAGATTCCGATGCAAGTAATCAGTGATGAAGCGAGAGAACAAGATGAGATGCCTTCCGGTAAGAACTGGGAAGTACTAACGGAAGAACAAGCTTATCAAGTCGAGCAAGAGGAAGAGAAGAAAGTTGATCCCCGTCTCGCTGACTTAGCAAAACTTCTTGATCAAAACAAGAAATCTTAAAAGCGAAGTACCAGTTCGACTGGCTTCATAATGAGTATTAATCTCTTTTAAGGAGGTGGGAAGAATGGCAGTACCTTTTAGAAGAACATCTAAAACAGCAAAAAGACAACGTCGTACACACTTCAAACTACGTGTACCTGGTATGGTAGCATGCCCAAACTGTGGTGAAATGAAACTAGCACACCGTGTTTGTAAAGAGTGCGGAACGTATAAAGGTAAAGAAGTTGTAAACAAATAATATTGTTTACACCCGAAAAAAGCGTGAAAGAGGCCATGGCTCTTCACGCTTTTTTTATTGTCATTATTAAAGAAATATCTGTTCATCCCATACAGAAAACCATACACTATAAGTAAGACAGGAGGGGTCTGAAAGTGGGAGAATACATAATACATATGAACAAAGAGGGAATACTCCAGTTTATCATCAACCGCCCGGAGAAACGGAATGCAGTCAGTTATGAAATTATGGATGGGCTTGAAAAAGCTTTGAACGAGTGTATTAATAATAATCACGTGAAAGCGCTCCTAATAACGGGAAGCGGTGATCGTGCTTTTTGTTCCGGCGGGGATTTAACTCAATTTCATAACCTTAAGTCAGAGAGTGAAAGTTATGAAATGCTCAGTAAAATGGGGGGACTCATTACGAGGCTTGCCTTTCTGCCAAAGCCCACGATCGCCTTTATAAATGGAACGGCAATTGGCGGCGGATGTGAAATCGCAACGGCATGTGACTTTAGAATTGCTAAAAGAACTGCGAAAATGGGGTTCGTCCAAGGGAATCTTGCTATTACCACTGGTTGGGGAGGGGGAACCTTACTTCTTGAGAGGATTTCAGTGTCAAATGCGCTTTCACTCCTGATGACTGCGAGGGTAGGAGAAGCAGAATTCCTTCATGATATAGGGTTCGTAGATGAGTTAGTTGATGACATTGTGCCAATCCATGAAATTCCCCTCATTAAAATGATCTCATTGAAATCAGAGGGGGTATTGAAGGCATATAAGAAGCAACTCCTTGAGAGATGGGATAAAAAAAGAGTAGAAGAGAATATCACGAAGGAAATAAGGCAATGTGCTAAGCTCTGGGCAAGTGATGAGCACCACGAAGCAGTGGACAAATTTTTCGAAAAATAGGCGAAACATAACAAAAAGGAACAGGTGATAACTTCCTGTTTCTTTTTGTGTGTTTAAAAAAATAGTGGTGCAGATTCTATCTTCTCTAGTAAGAGCATATGTATGGATAAACTGGATCTTACAGGGGGGATGGAAATGTCTTCGAATAGACAGGATGCATGGAGTCAAGATGAAGATGTGTTGTTAGCTGAAGTGGTATTACGTCATATACGAGAGGGCGGTACCCAGCTTCAAGCATTTGAAGAGGTAGGAAGAAAACTATCAAGAACATCAGCAGCTTGTGGCTTTCGCTGGAACTCATTTGTTCGCAAACAATATAAATCTGGAATCGAACTGGCTAAAAAACAGAGAAAGCAGTCTAAGAAATATTCTCCAATTGTTAAGGTAAACGAGGAAAAGAAGGAAGTGCCGAAACAACAAGTTGAGAGTTCCCCGGAGCTTGAAGCTCCGGAAGTGTTTTCAATGGGAAGCATGATAAATTATCTTCAAAAAGCAGAGGAAGCCGTTCGAAATGGGGAAAAAGTAAAGAATGAAAATACTCAGCTGCATGGACAAATCTCTCTATTGAAAGAGAAGCTTCAAGATGTTGAAGAGGAGTTGAAAGAATACGAAGCAAAATTTAATCTCCTCGAAGAAGATCATAAGTCATTATTAGCTATTTTTGAAAAAGCAAGGAAAATGGCTCTATTGCAAGGAAATGAAGACAAAGTGAAGTTTCAAATGGATAAAAACGGAAACCTTCAGCGGTTGAATAAATGAAGAGGAAAAAGGCTGACTAAAGAATATCTTTAGCCAGCCTATTTTAGTTACTTGTGATTAGGGTGTAGTATGCTTGTCGCCTCTGGTCGAGCCGCCTCCGCTTTTGGTTTCATCCAGCTGTGGCGGCTAGAGGCTCGAGGTCATAAGTCAAACCTGCCAAAAAGGCAAAGGACGCCTTTCCAGCAGGTTCGTCTTATGCTTGTCGCCTCTGGTCGAGCCGCCTCCGCTTTTGGTTTCATCCAGCTACGGCGGCTAGAGGCTCGAGGTCATAAGTCAAACCTGCCAAAAAGGCAAAGGGCGCCTTTCCAGCAGGTTCGTCTTATGCTTGTCGCCTCTGGTCGAGCCGCCTCCGCTTTTGGTATTAACTTATTTTTTGTTCTTTAACTCCTTCAGGGAACCATACGTATGGATTTTCGCCTAAATCTCTTTCCACTTCATATGTCACGGCTGCGAAGCCCATTTTCTCCCAGAATCCCTGTGATTTAATACGGGAATTTGTTTTAATGGGTAAGCCAAGGCTTTTTGCGAATTCTACCAGCATTTTTCCATAGCTTTTGTTTTGATATTTTGGTAATACTTCAAGCTTCCATAGCTCCAAGTAATTTTGAGGAGGATCGAAATACTGATCAAATCGGGCATTGCGCTGGTACAAACTCATTCTTGCAACCAGTGTATCGCCAAAATAAATTCCATAAAATGGTGATTCGCTATCGTTTTCAATAATGTTTGCTTGTAAGTCTTCTAACATGGATAATTCCTGTACACCATATTCTTTAAATTTCTTAAACTCTTCGAGAGTTTTATAGTTTACTTTTAATTTCTCCACTTTCACTGCCATTGTATGACCTCCTAAAATGCTGAAAAATATATCTGGAAAACATGATGAATCATGTATCCGTTTACAGCTGATCGTATGATCAAGCAAGTATTTATTATTATTATATAACAAATAAACAAAAAATTCTGCACTTAATTAAGAAAACGTTTACAATAAAGAAGAAGGAATTCGACGATTTTTGTAGAATTCGTAATATGAACAGATGTGTTCTATAAAGAAAGGGGAGAGATTGTGCAGAAGATTCTAATTGCAAATAGGGGAGAAATTGCTTCAAGAATTATTAAAACCTGTAAACAATTAAACATTCAAACAGTCGCGGTTTATTCCGATGCAGATCAGGATATGCCCTTTGTTAAAGAAGCGGATATTGCTCACCGCATAGGTGAATCACAAGTGAACCGCTCATACTTGGTAGTGGACAATATACTCGAAGTTGCGAAAAAGGAAAAAGTGGATGGGATCCATCCTGGATATGGTCTCCTATCAGAAAATGCGGACTTTGCTAGAAGAGTTGCAGAAGAAGGCATCTCCTTTATTGGACCTGCTCATGATATCATCGAAAAGATGGGCGACAAGGTAGAGGCTAGAAGAGTGATGCAGGATGCGTCCGTACCAGTCGTGCCTGGAAGTGATGGAGGAGTGGAATCCCTTGATGCTGCCAAGAGTGTAGCATATGAAATTGGTTATCCTGTTATGTTGAAAGCCAGTGGTGGAGGCGGGGGAATCGGTATGATTCGCTGTGAAAATGAGCAAGCGCTCGTTCAAAGCTTCGATTCTACTAAAAACCGGGCTAAAGCCTATTTCGGGAAAGAGGAAGTCTTTCTTGAGAAATGTATTGAAAATGCGAGACACGTTGAAGTGCAAATCTTTGGAGATCATCATGGGAATTTGGTGCATCTATTTGAGCGTAATTGCTCTGTGCAAAGACGAAACCAAAAAGTGATAGAAGAATCACCTTCTCCAGGCCTTTCTCGAGAAACGAAGGAGAAAATGTTCGCATCTGCTATCCAAGCTGGTAAAGCAGTCGACTATACGAATGCTGGAACAGTTGAGTTCATCGTTGATGATGAGGAAAATTTTTATTTTTTGGAAATGAATACACGACTTCAAGTGGAACATCCGGTCACTGAAACCATCACGGGATTAGATTTAGTGAAGTGGCAGCTTTTGGTAGCTTCTGGAGAGCCTCTTCCTCTTTGCAAACAGGAGGAAATCCATATAAACGGTCATGCCATTGAGTTCAGGGTATATGCTGAGGACCCAAAGACTTTTTACCCGTCTCCAGGTCAGCTAACGACCTTACGATGGGGTATTGGGGATGATGTTCGAATAGATAGCGGTTATGAAGAAGGGAATAAAGTCACTCCTTTCTATGATCCGATGATTTCTAAATGCATCATCAAGGGAGATGATCGTGAAGACGCGTTACATAAAGCCAAGGTCTTCTTTAAAGGGGTAACCATTGAAGGAGTTAAAACAAATGTCACTCTCTTCAAGGATATCATTGAAGATAGAGGCTTTATTGAAGGAACTTATACAACGAAATGGCTTCAGGACTTTTTAAAGGCAAACCAGACGTAAAAACAATAAATACAGGACAATATGCTAGTGTCTGTAAAGAAATCAACTAAAAGAGAACAAACTGGAGGAATCAATCATGAAGGAAATTACATCATCAATGGCAGGAACGGTTTTAAATGTACTGGTAGAACAAGGTGGAGAAGTGTCTGTTGGAGATACTGTCTTAATGCTTGAATCAATGAAAATGGAAATCCCTGTTGAAGCTGAAACGGGAGGGAAGGTTTCTGAAATTAAAGTGAGTGTAGGGGATTTTGTCAATGAAGGGGATGTATTACTCGTTATTGAAGGTTAACTCGAGTATGCAGACATTAAGTCAGAGATGATGTGTTCATCTCTGACTTGTTTACGCTTTTACATAAAACGACGGAGGGGATATTATGTCGACATCTAAAACGATCATCAACACTCTCGAACAAACGAGAGAAAGGATTACTTCGGGTGGTCAGCCGAAATATCATGAGAAATTGAAAGAACAGAAAAAGATGTTTGTTCGTGATCGACTTCAACAATTATTTGATAATGGGGATTATCAAGAAGATGGTATGTTTGCAAACAATAAGGCCGACGATCTGCCTGCGGATGGAGTCGTAACGGCAATTGGAAAGGTTGGAGGACAAACTGTTTGTGTAATGGCCAATGATTCCACAGTTAAAGCAGGATCATGGGGAGCAAGAACCGTTGAGAAAATCATTCGAATTCAAGAGACCGCTCTGAATTTAAAAGTGCCTATATTTTATTTAGTAGATTCAGCCGGAGCTCGTATTACCGATCAGTTGGATATGTTCCCTAATCGACGTGGGGCAGGAAAGATTTTTCACAATCAAGTGAAAATGTCAGGAATGGTTCCGCAAATTTGTGTTCTTTTTGGTCCTTCAGCAGCTGGTGGAGCGTATATCCCTGCTTTTTGTGACATAGTGATCATGGTTGATGGGAATGCGTCTATGTATCTTGGTTCTCCTCGAATGGCAGAGAAAGTGATCGGTGAGAAAGTAACGCTTGAAGAAATGGGTGGTGCAAGAATGCACTGCACTGTCAGTGGATGTGGAGATCTTCTTGCAGCATCTGAAGAGGAAGCGATTGAAGAAGCGAAGAGATATATAAGTTATTTCCCAGCGAATTATCAGCACAAGCCTGACGTTAAGGAAGGCCTCGCTCCTAAGCATGAGAAGCTGTTAGAAGACATTATCCCGGAACACCAAAATGCACCTTTTAATATGTACGATTGCATCGATACATTAATTGATGAAGGAAGTTTCTTTGAAATGAAAAAACTTTTCGCTCCTGAATTAATCACGGGCTTTGGGCGCATGGATGGTAAAGTGGTCGGGATCATTGCCAACCAGCCAAAGGTAAAGGGAGGAGTCCTTTTCCATGATTCTGCGGACAAGGGGGCAAAATTCATCCAGCTATGTGATGCCTTCCATATTCCGTTGTTATTCCTGGCTGATGTGCCCGGGTTTATGATAGGAACAAAAGTGGAGAGAGCCGGGATCATTCGCCATGGAGCAAAGTTGATAGCTGCCATGAGTTCTGCAACGGTTACGAAGATATCTGTCATTGTAAGAAAAGCATACGGCGCCGGTCTATATGCAATGGCTGGTCCAGCTTTTGATCCGGATGTTTGTATTGCCCTCCCTACAGCCCAAATTGCTGTAATGGGACCGGAAGCAGCCGTAAATGCGGTTTATTCAAATAAGATACAAGCTATCGAAGATCCAAAAGAGAGAATTCAATATGTCCAAGAAAAGCAGAAGGAATATAAAGAGCATATAGATATTTATAAATTGGCATCGGAATTAATTGTAGATGAAATTACAGCACCGAATGAGTTGCGTTCTGTATTAATTCAACGTTATAAACTTTATGAAACCAAAGATGTTCAATTTAGTGAAAGAAAACATCCCGTATATCCTGTTTAAACAATGTTAGGTATGGCTCGTTCCTTTGGGACGAGTCTTTTCTTTCGAGTAAAGGGTGATTCTTTTAGCCTATGGTTTTCTAGTTGCCGAAAATTTGGTAAACTATTCTTAAAAACATGTACGAGTAAGGAGTCATTATGAAAATAGGGATCGTTGGAGGAGGAGCAGTTGGGCTTTTATTTGCAGGGTATTTGAGCCAAAAGTTTAATGTCACACTTATAGTAAGGAGAGAGGCGCAGGTTCAGAGCCTGTTAATGAACGGTATAACTGTACATAAAGGAGGCTCTTCATTCACAACACGAGTCCACTCGGATCTTATTACAGAAGTTCCCTTGAAGTTTGACTTCGTCATTGTGGCAGTGAAGGAATATGATTTGAAACCCCTGGAACATGTGTTGGAACTTATGGATAAGGATCAGCCACTATTATTTCTTCAGAATGGAATTGGGCATTTGGAATGGGTGAAATCTTTGCCCCACCACAATTTACTAGCGGGTTCCGTAGAGCATGGTGCTCTGAAAGAAAACGACCACGCGCTCCATCATTTAGGAGAAGGAAAGACAAATCTTGCTTTAATTAAAGGAGAATGGGGAGTTGTAGAAGAATTAGTATCACAGAGTATTCCTTCATTTCCATTCATATTAAAACAAGACTTTGAGGAAATGCTCCTAACTAAGTTATTCGTCAATGTACTAATTAACCCTCTCACGGCTTTGACCCGGGTAAAGAACGGGAAGCTGGTTGAAAACCCACATCTTCATCAATTACAAAGGGACTTATTCCAAGAAATGCTTCTCCTATTTCCTCATATGGAAAGAATTGTTTCTTTTGAAGGGGTGGAGGATATTTGCAAAAATACATACCAAAACAGGTCTTCCATGCTAAAAGACATTGAATCACAAAGGAAAACAGAAATAGAGTCTATCATAGGCTTTCTTCTGGAAAAAGCACAAAAAGAACACCATTTTGTACCCATCATGAATGTAATATACAGATTAGTTAAAGGAATTGAAAGAGAAGGTCTGGGGGGATAAAATGGCTTCGATTTTTTCAACCATCATTGCCATATTTGTGTTAATCCCGTTTTTGGGATATTTCATCAGTTTCATTCTAGCGAAAGAGATCATGAAGAACCATCGGAAAGCCGTTCATCTGGCCATCGATGTAACAACCTTTCTATTAATCGTCTCGGTTCACTTCATTGTCATCGCCATTTGGCAAACCTCTTATCTTTGGCTGATCTTCCTTATCATTTGCTCCATTGGAGTTCTATTTGCCATCATGTATTGGAAAGCAAAGGGGGAGATTCACTACCCTAAGGTGCTGAGAGGTTTCTGGCGACTGAACTTTCTGTTATTCTTTACTGCTTACATAACACTGATGATCACAGGATTGATCCTTCGTATTCTTGATTTATATTAGAAATTCAACAGGCAAGTTTTTTCCTTTTCTTAATGTAGAATGATATACTCATCGTTAGGATATAAAGAGCTAGAAAAGGAGTCATTCAAATGGAAGTGGAAAGCTTAAACATTCCAGCAATAAATAAGTTCGCCTCTCAATATTTAAAAAAAGAAGAGCCAGTCACTTCTTTTTTTCACTATAACGTAAACAGTTCTTCCGTCTTTTCTGATCGGATGAAAGATTTAGCTTCTCGTCAGTTTCAGAGAGAGGATCTTGCAGAATGTATATCTTCTTATATGAAGTCATTGCCGTCATCTGAAAAGGTAGAAGAATCATTGGGGAAATTGAGAAACGATGCCGTAACCGTCATCGCTGGGCAACAGGCCGGTCTAATGACTGGTCCACTCTACACAATACATAAAATCATTTCGGTCATTCAACTAGCCAGGCAACAGGAAGCCAAGTTAAAGCATCCTGTTGTACCTGTTTTTTGGATTGCGGGTGAAGATCATGATTATCAAGAAGTGAATCATATATACGTTGAAAAAGGATCAAAGCTTGAAAAGGTCGGATATCCGGAGAGAGTAGTAGAAAAGAAAATGACCTCTCATATTACGTATAATAAAACTGTAATGAAGAAATGGCTTGATGACATATTAGTGATGCTGGGAGAAACAGAACATACAAATCAGCTGTCATCTGACCTTACTAAGATGATTGAAGACGAAGAAGATATTGTTCGATTCTTTGCCCATTTTGTGATGAGCTTATTCAAAGATTTCGGATTATTGGTCATCGATTCTGCTTATCCACTATTAAGGAAGCTTGAATCAAGACATTTTCACCATTTGATTGAAAACAGTCAATCCATCACAGATAAGGTGCTTGAGCAACAAGAAGAAATCCGGAAGAATGGGTATGGAACTCAATTGGACATTTCCCCTATAGCCGCCAATCTCTTTATCCAACTTCAGGATGAACGTGCTTTGTTAGAGAGAGAAGGGAACAAGTTCTTTGAGAAGAATAGTGGTAAAGCATATTCCGGTCTTGAATTGCTATCCATTCTGGATGAAAGTCCAGAATCATTCAGCAATAATGTTGTCACTAGACCCATGATGCAAGAATGGTTATTTCCAACACTCGCATTTGTGGCCGGCCCTGGCGAAATTGCCTATTGGGGTGAATTGAAAAAAGCCTTTGAATATGTGGGCTTGAAAATGCCTCCGGTTGTCCCGAGGTTAAATATAACAATAGTGGAACGAGAAATAGATAAGAGAATCCAAGATCTTCAATTGACTCTGCATGGAGTGATTACAGAAGGGGTTTCTACAGCTCGTAATGCATTTTGGAAATCCCTCGAGCGCCCGGATTTAGAGTTTGAAATGATGGAAATCCAGGAAGAACTGCAGCGTAAATATGAAAAGATTCGCGAACAGGCAGTTAGTATTGATCAAGGGTTACATCCGATCATTGATAAGAATCTTGAATTCCACTTGAGTCAATTCGAATATCTGCGCAACAAAGTGGACAAAGCCTTGAAGGATAAGAATTCTTTAACCTTCAATCAATTCATGAAGGTGGAAAACAGCATCAGACCAAATGAAGGCCCACAGGAAAGAACGTGGAATGTCCTTTATTTCTTAAACAAATACGGACTTGATTTTGTAAAAGACCTGACACTTCTTGAATTTACATTTGATGGGACTCACAAAGTGGTATATATCTAATTGAAGGCATGTTCGGTATTAAAAGTCTCGACAAGTAAAAAAATAAAAGGACCTAATTCGTTTTATATTGCGAATTAGGTCCTTTTTACGTTGTATAAAGACAAATTTCACTTGTGAAAAATTGTCTGGAAAAGAGAGAAAAACACTAATGAAAAATAGAGGGAATATTTTGCAAGTAAAGAATTTAGAAAAGAGTGGAGAAAAGTGGGGGGATGTGGTACATTTGTGTTAGAAAGTGGGGGCAGTGCATATGTTCATGGGCGAATATCAACATAACATTGATAATAAAGGCCGTTTAATCGTACCTGCCAAGTTCCGTGATCACCTCGGAGATTCATTTGTCATTACCCGAGGATTGGATCAATGTTTATTTGGTTATCCCATGGATGAGTGGCGAGCTCTTGAAGACAAGCTCAAAGCCCTACCACTGACTAAAAAAGATGCCCGTGCCTTCACTCGATTCTTCTTCTCGGGAGCAACTGAGAGCGAATTAGATAAGACGGGTAGGGTGAATATTCCTGCTACACTTGTGAATTATGCACAATTAGATAAAGAATGCATTATTTTAGGAGTTTCCAATCGAATTGAGATTTGGAGTAAATCATTATGGGAAGACTATTTCACACAGTCTGAAGATTCATTTGCTGAGCTTGCAGAGAATATGGTAGGGTTTGATATTTAACCCCCACAAAACGTTCGATTGGAAAGGTGAATTCAACATGTTTAAACATACAACTGTATTATTAAAAGAAACGGTGGATGGCCTGAATATTAAAGAAGATGGAGTTTATGTAGATTGTACTCTGGGTGGAGCAGGGCATAGCGAGTATCTTGTGAACCAGTTATCACCGGGGGGGCATCTGTATTGCTTCGACCAGGATGAAACAGCCATCAACCACGCAAAAGAAAAGCTTTCATCCTACCAGGATAGAGTTACATTCGTTCAATCTAATTTCCGTAATCTAAAGGAAGAACTTGAACAACTTGGAGTACATAGTGTGGATGGGATTTTATACGACCTTGGTGTGTCATCGCCCCAATTGGATACTCCGGAAAGAGGGTTCAGTTATCACCATGATGCTCCACTCGACATGAGAATGGACTTGCAAGGTGAAGTAACCGCTTATGATGTGGTTAATCATTGGTCGTTTGAAGATTTGGTTCGGATTTTTTATCGATATGGAGAAGAAAAGTTCTCTAAGCAAATCGCGAGAAAAATTGAAGCGGCCCGTGATTTGAAGGCCATTGAAACAACGAGTGAACTTGTCGATCTCATTAAGGATGGTATCCCTGCACCTGCAAGACGAAAAGGCGGTCATCCGGCTAAGAGAGTCTTCCAAGCCATACGAATTGCAGTGAATGATGAATTGGGAGCATTTGAAGATTCACTTGAACAAGCCATAGAGCTTCTTCATAAGGGAGGAAGGGTGAGCGTGATTACATTCCATTCCCTAGAAGACCGTATTTGCAAAACGATGTTCAAAGAGAAGGCATCAGGACCTGACCTGCCTCCGGGATTACCGATTATTCCTGAAGGTTATGAAGCAGAACTGAAGCTTATAACGAGAAAACCGATCCTGCCTAGTGATGACGAATTGGAAGAAAATAATCGCGCTAGGTCAGCTAAATTAAGAATCGCAGAAAAAAATATATAAATAGAAGGAAACAGGAGGGAGATTTTTGAGTAACTTAGCCAGAAAGTACGAGCAGCAAAAAGTTGAGAAAACCCATCAATCCGTTCAAGCCAAGCCCAAGCGCCTTAGTGATGAGAGAAGATCCGTCATCACACCTGGGGAAAAAATCCTTGTTGCCATTTTTGCAGCAGTATTTTGCTTCTTAGCAGTTCAGATTGTGACAACACAAGCTGCCATCTATGATGTGAATAAAGAAGTCCAGCACGTTGAATCAACCATCGAAAAACAGGAAAAGGCAAATAATGATCTTAAACTTCAAGTTAGTGAGCTTAGTACTTATGAGCGTATTCTTGAAAAAGCAAAAGAGCTTGGACTTAACTTGAAAGAAAAGAACGTTAAGGTTGTTGAACAATAATGAAAAAAAGACCAAGCATGAACATAGGGGCAGCCATCCTTTTCGGGATTTTCGGCTTGCTCTTTTTTGTATTAATGGTTCGCTTTGTCACGATTCAGGTCACCGGGGAAGCTGAAGGTAAGGTCCTGGCATCACAAGCGGCAAAAAAATATATAAAAAGCCACATTTTAGAAGCTCACAGGGGGACAATTTTTGACGGGAAAGGTGAAGTTATTGCAGAGGATACTTCAGCCTATACACTCGTGGCCATTTTAGATCCGAGCATCACGAGTGATCCGAAAAAGCCCAAACATGTGACAGATCCGGAGAAAACAGCAAAGGCTCTGGCTCCATATCTTGATTTGAAAGAAAGCGAAATATATGACCGTCTCAATCAGGATGGTCCGTATCAGGTGGAATTTGGATCTGCTGGTAGAGATCTGTCTCATCAAATGATGCTCGAGATTAAAGAAGAAAACATACCTGGAATCTCATTCAGGAAGGAAGCAAAGCGATTTTATCCTAATGGTTCTTTCGCATCCCATCTAATCGGATTTGCCCAAAAATCCACTTCTGATAATGATGAATCCGATACTGTCGGGAAAATGGGTGTTGAAGCAAGCTTCAATGACGTGTTAAGCGGCAAGGATGGTTCGGTTGAATATAAGAGTGATGTTTGGGGATATTTACTTCCTAATGCAGATGAGCATGTTACCGCTCCCCAGGATGGAGATGACATCTATTTAACGATTGATAAAAAAATTCAAACGTTTCTAGAAGAAGCAATGAATGAAGTCCAGAAAAAGTATAAACCTAAGAAAATGTTTGCCATCGTATCTGACCCAAAAACCGGGAAAATTCTAGCAATGTCACAGAGGCCAACATTTCATCCGGATTCGAGAGACGGTTTATTGGACAACTGGACTAATATCATCGTAGAGGATACATACGAACCTGGCTCGACGATGAAATCCTTTTCGCTTGCAGCGGCTGTGAATGAAGGAAAGTTCAATCCAAATGAATTGTATGAATCAGGTAAATTTTATGTTGAAAATGTCCCTAATCCTATCCGGGATCATAATGGTGGGGAAGGTTGGGGGACGATTTCCTATTTAGAAGGGGTTCAAAGATCTTCCAATGTAGCATTTGCGAACCTTTTAGATAAAATCGGTTATAAGAAGTACGAAGATTACTTACATGAGTTTGGGTTCGGAAAAGCAACCGATGTCGGATTACCGAATGAGGCGTCTGGATCTATTCTTTATCATTATCCAATTGAAAAGTACACGACCATTTTTGGACAGGGCACGACTGTTACACCTCTTCAAATGATTCAGGCAGAATCTGCGATTGCGAATAACGGTGAAATGATGAAACCTTATGTGATCTCTAAAATAGTCGATCCGAATTCAAAGAAAGTAATCAAAGAGACAAAACCCGAAGTTGCTGGGAAACCCATTTCTAAAGAAACAGCTGAAAAGACAAGGGAATATCTTGAAACAACAGTCTCTTCTGAAAATGGTACAGGCACGAGATTTGCCATCGAAGGTTATCGAGTTGGAGGGAAATCGGGCTCTGGCCAGATTCCTGATCCAGAAACGGGTCAGTACATGAGAGGAAAAGAAAACTATCTTTTTTCATTCATGGGCATGGCTCCAATCGAAGATCCTGAGTTAATTGTTTATGTTGGTGTTCAACAGCCTGAGTTAGAGCCGAGTGAAATAGGGTCTGACCCCGTTTCGGCTATTTTTAGGCCGGTTATGCAGAATAGCCTAAAGTACTTAAACATTAAGCCGCAGGAAAAAGTGAGCTTGAAGAAGTTGACGCTTCCCGATACGAAAGAAATGAGTATAGATGAAGCAAAAAAAGCTCTGAAGGCATCAGGTGCTTTACCTGTAGTGGTTGGTAATGGCTCTGAAGTAGTAAAGCAATTGCCTCAAGCAGGCAGCGATATTCTGCAAGGGGAAAGAGTTGTAATCAAAACCGATGGAGACACTACGCTTCCGAATATGGAGGGGTGGTCTGTAAGGGATGTCTTTAAAGTGGCAAATCTTGCAGGTCTGAAGATCAATATGGTTGGAAATGGCTATGCCGTCAGTCAAAATATTCAACCGGGGGTTCCTGTGGAAAAAGAAGAGCCTCTAGTGGTTAATTTTAGTACTCCGGAAGAACAAGTACAGCAAGATGAAGATGAGAATACGGGAGAACCACCACTGAACTAAATAAACAGGGCTGACTTATGTATGTGACTCACTCGAGAGCACCTGGATCGATTTCTTTTGAACCGATTTAGGTATGAGTGCCATTCACTTCGAAGTCGCCCTTTTCTTATGGAACCAATCGATTAAATTGCCGTGAATGATAAGCCTTCCTCATCCTTTAAAGGATTTCGAACATACCCAAATAAGTCCAAGCATATAATGGAACGAGCCATAGAAGGGGAGGTTCCATTAGTGAAAAGAGTATCCAATGTAACGGTAAGGAAAAGGTTAGCAGTAGCACTTATAGTAGGAGTCCTGATTTTCTCCATTATTGATATAAGGCTGGGGTATGTTCAGTTCTTTAAAGGGGACTGGCTTACTGGTTTAGCAAAGGACTCCTGGAGTCGAAATATCCCATTTCAACCGGAGAGAGGGAAGATTGTGGACCGGAATGGGGTGGAACTAGCTGGAAACCAAAGTGCCCCGACGATATTTGTCGTCCCGAGACAAATCACTGATCCTCAGGGAACAGCGGATAAACTGGCAGCTGTTCTTAATATTTCAGTAGAATCTGCATATAAATATGTTACACAGAGAGACAGTATGGTGTTGATTAAAGAAGCGAGAAAGATTTCCTATGAAAAAGCGAAAGAGGTCAGGGACCTAAATTTAAAAGGGGTTTACTTAGGCGAAGATTCTAAACGTTATTATCCATACGGCAGTTATTTATCCCATGTGCTTGGCTTCGCGGGAATTGATAATCAGGGGCTGATGGGACTTGAATTGTCATATGATGAGGAGCTTAGTGGAGATAAAGGGTATGTCAAATTTTTTTCTGACGCTAAAGGGAAACGAATGCCTGATATGGCAGATGACTTTGAAAAACCGGAAAACGGACTTGATTTAAAGCTTACGATAGATACGAAAGTCCAAACTATCGTGGAACGTGAATTGGATATTGCTCAAGCAACTTACAATCCTGATGGAATGATTGCTATTGCCATGAACCCTAAGAGTGGTGAGATATTGGCGATGTCAAGCAGGCCGACTTTTGACCCGGCGAATTTTCAGAATGTCCCACAGGAGATATATAACCGGAATTTACCGATTTGGAGCACCTATGAACCCGGTTCTACGTTTAAAATCATTACTCTTGCCGCAGCGCTGGAGGAAAATAAGGTGGACCTTTATAAAGATAAATTCCATGATCCCGGTCATGTGGAAGTTGCCGGATCCACCCTTCATTGTTGGAAGCGGGGAGGACATGGAACCCAAACATTTTTGGAAGTGGTCCAAAATTCATGTAACCCGGGATTTGTAGAGTTAGGTGAGAGGTTAGGGAAAGAAAAACTTTTCAGCTATATTCATGATTTTGGATTTGGACAAAAGACCGGCATTGATCTTCAAGGAGAGGGGAAAGGGATTCTCTTTAATCTTGATCGAGTCGGTCCAGTAGAACAAGCTACGACTGCCTTCGGTCAGGGGGTGGCCGTTACGCCGATTCAACAGGTAGCAGCTGTATCAGCAGCCGTCAATGGAGGAATCCTGTATCAACCGTATATAGCTAAGGAGTTGATTGACCCTTCAACTGGAGAAGTGGTGATGAGAAAAACACCTCAAATGAAGAAGAGGGTCATTTCAGAAGAAACATCCAAACAGATTCGTGAAGCATTGGAAAGTGTTGTAGCGAAAGGGAGCGGTAAGAAAGCTTTTGTAGATGGTTATCGGGTAGGAGGGAAAACTGGAACCGCTCAAAAAGCAAAGGATGGTAAATACTTAGAAAACAATCACATCGTTTCCTTTATGGGAATTGCGCCTGCAGATGACCCTGAAATTGTTGTGTACGTAGCTGTCGATAATCCGAAAGGTACCATTCAATTCGGTGGAGTCGTAGCAGCTCCTATTGGAGGTAGTATCATAGGCGATAGTTTAGAAGCAATGGGAGTACCGAAACGTAAAGGTCAAATTGAGAAAGAGATGACGTGGACCGATATTCCATTGATTGAAACCCCTGACTTAGTTGGATTAACGAAAAAAGAGCTACAGCAGCAGTTAGTAAACCTTGAACTGGATGTAAGTGGAAGTGGAGATAAAGTGGTTAGTCAATCTCCTGATCCGGGAGTGAAGATCAAGCAAGGCTCAAAAGTGAGGGTGTATCTTTCGGAATGATTTAAGGGAAGAAAGTCAACATGATTGTGTATTTGTGATATACTTTTTATTTATGCCGGGGGCTTTATATCCGTAAGGGGGAGCCCCGTTTTTCTTTAATTAGTAAGGCAGACTGCCATTTTTTCATAATGATAACGAACTAAGTTAAAAGGTTTATAGCTTTCATACGCATTTTTTTGTAAAATATAAAAAGGTTGCTTTCTACCTGTGAGGAGTTGAAAAGATGAGATTGCACACTTTGCTGGAAGTACTGCCGTTTTTCTCAGTAGAGGGTGAAGGGAATCCAGCTATTTCAAACATCGCTAACCACCATAAGAAAGTGAAAAATGGTGATCTATTTATCTGTATTAACGGATTAGAGGTTGATAGCCATTCACTCGCTCCACTTGCAGAGAAGAACGGTGCAGCTGCGATTCTCGCTGAGAGGAGCATAGAAGCAAGCGTACCGGTTATTATCGTTCCGGATACGAAGAAAGCAATGGCCATTCTTGCAGACTACTTTTATAAGCAGCCCTCCCATCAGCTTTTGTTGGTAGGGGTGACTGGCACAAATGGAAAAACCACGACCACCCATCTGATTGACCAGGTGCTTACACACTGTGGAATGAAGACCGGTTTAATTGGTACAATGCACATAAAAGTGGGGGATGAGTTACAAGTAAGTCATAATACGACTCCTGACAGCTTAACGCTCCAACAAACGTTTAAACAGTTTTGTGATAAAGGGGTACGAAGTGCAATCATGGAAGTCTCTTCACATGCGCTACATCAGGGCCGGGTTCACGGCTGTGACTATGATATTGCCGTATTTACAAACCTGACTCAGGATCATCTGGATTATCACAAGTCCATGGACGATTATCGAAATGCAAAAGGCTTATTGTTTTCACAATTAGGGAATACTTATTTTAAGAAATCTCCTAAATACGCCATCATTAATAAAGACGATGAAGCAGCTGATTTTTTTATCAGAGCAACGGCCGCACATGTATTTACATATGGTCTGTCTCCTTCTGCTGACTTCTATGCCAGAGATATTGTCCTGAAAGCAACAGAGTCCGCTTTTACACTCGTTTCACCATTTGGAGAAAGAGAGATGGTATTAAAATTAGCGGGGCGATTTAATGTATATAACGCTTTGGCTGCGATTGCAACAGCTAGTGCAGCAGGTATACCCATCGAGGGCAGCGTAAGAAGCCTGGAGAGAGCACATGGAGTCAGGGGACGGTTTGAAACGATCTCTGAAGGCCAGCCCTACTCGGTTATCGTTGATTACGCACACACTCCAGATGGTCTGAAAAATGTATTAGAAACAATACAATCGATAACTAAGGGAAATGTTATTGTGGTGGTGGGGTGTGGAGGAGACCGTGATAAGATTAAGCGGCCTATAATGGCAGAGATTGCTTGTGAATATGGGGACTTTGCTATCTTCACCTCTGATAACCCCAGAACAGAGGATCCTGATAGTATACTCGAGGATATGGAATCTGGAGTGGTCGGCAAACAGTATCAATTAATAGTTGATCGGAAAGAAGCAATTAAAAAGGCTTTAAGTCTTGCAAAAGCTGACGATATTGTCCTGATCGCTGGGAAAGGTCATGAAACCTATCAAATTATAGGAAACAACGTATATGATTTCGATGACCGCGAAGTGGCCAGACAAATCATAAAGGGGATGTAAGAATGCTCTTTTATGATGATGTAAAGAAATTATTTCCTGAAACAACAGGAATACATCTACCAGGCTTTACGTTTCTAGTAGTTTCAAATTCAACTAGTATGGGAATGGAGAAGGGACTATATGTCCCTTTTGGTGATGAAATAAACCTTTTCGAAAGTATTGATTCAGGAGCGATTGCTTCACTTTGGCCTAAGAATAAAGAAGTACCTTCATTTGTTCCAAACCACTTTCCATTATTTATGGTTGAAGATGTTTATAAAGCTTACATTGACTTACTAGAGGATTACAAACAAAATTACAATCAAGAAAAGTGGGAAATTATGACGAAGTTTATTTTTAACAACGAATCTGAACGAAATCAAACAACAGACGTATCATCGAACGAATCCGGTAACGGAAAGGGAGGGGAATAACGATGATGGAACAAGTGATCTTTTTTACAATCATTATGGCATTTCTCATAACAGTATTGCTTGCCCCCGTTTTTATCCCTTTCCTGAGAAGATTGAAGTTTGGGCAGAGTATCCGTGATGAAGGCCCTCAGTCTCACCAAAAAAAGACAGGCACACCTACAATGGGTGGAATTGTGTTCCTGGTCTCCATCGTGATTACTACATTTGTAATGACTGGTAAATATTCAGAGCCTGGTCCTGAAACCTATTTAATGATTCTTGTGACGGTCGGTTTTGGGCTATTAGGCTTCCTTGATGACTTTATTAAAGTTGTAATGAAGAGGAACTTAGGACTCACATCAAAGCAAAAGCTTTTAGGTCAGATTGTCATTTCTGTCATTTTTTATCTCATCTTTAAGCAAAATGACTTTCCGACTACAGTTTCGATTCCGTTAACGGATCTTTCATTTGAATTAGGTTGGTTTTATTGTTTATTCATTATCTTTTGGCTTGTAGGATTTTCAAATGCTGTCAATTTAACAGATGGTTTAGATGGATTAGTTTCAGGAACGAGCGCCATTGCTTTTGGTGCACTAGCCGTATTAGCCTGGAATCAATCCCAGTATGATGTCGCGATTTTCGGAGTGGCAGTAGTCGGGGCGGTACTCGGATTCTTAGTATTCAATGCTCACCCTGCTAAAGTATTTATGGGAGATACTGGATCTTTAGCATTAGGTGGAGCGATCGCGACGATTGCCATTTTAACCAAATTGGAGATCATCTTAATTCTTATTGGTGGAGTATTTGTCATTGAGACACTATCCGTTATCTTACAGGTCTCATCATTTAAGACAACAGGAAAGAGAATATTCAAAATGAGCCCACTGCACCACCATTATGAGTTAGTCGGTTGGTCTGAGTGGCGTGTTGTTGTAACGTTTTGGACCGTCGGTTTGCTATTTGCCGTTTTAGGAATCTATATTGAGGTGTGGTTATAATTGAAGAAGATAACGAAGTTCAAACATAAAAAAGTTCTAGTATTAGGTTTAGCAAAAAGCGGGGTAAGTGCTGCCTCTCTTCTACATAAGTTAGAAGCATTTGTAACGGTAAACGATCAAAAGCCCTTGGCTGAAAATCCGGAAGCTCAGGGACTTCTACAGGAAGGTATTAAAGTGATTTGCGGAAGTCATCCCATCGAACTTCTTGATGAAGGTTTTCAGTATGTGATTAAGAATCCAGGAATTCCCTATCACAACCCATTAATTAAGAAAGCAATCGAAAAGAACATACCCGTTCTGACAGAAGTTGAGCTTGCCTATTTAATTTCTGAGGCAGAATTGATTGGAATTACAGGAACAAATGGAAAAACCACGACGACGACACTCCTGTTTGAAATGCTTGAAGAGGCCGATCAAAAGCCTCTTATTGCAGGAAACATCGGAACGGTCGCTTCTGAAGTAGCCCAGGAAGCGAAAGAAAATGAAAAAATGGTAGTTGAGCTTTCCTCTTTTCAACTGATGGGGATCGAAGAATTCGCTCCTCATATTGCCATCATTACGAATTTATATGATGCACATCTGGATTACCATGGAAACCTGGATGAATATTGGAAGGCGAAAACCAATATAACGAAAAATCAAACAGAACATGATTATCTCATCTTTAATGCTGATCAAGAGCATGTTATAGATTCAGTTGCCTTTACAAAAGCGCAATTGATTCCATTTTCAACGAAGAAAGTAGTAGCGGAAGGGGCCTATATTAAAAACGGGGCAGTCTATTTCAAAGATGAGTTGATTGTCGAAGTTGATTCAATTGTATTACCGGGTGCACATAACCTGGAGAATATCCTTTGTGCAGTTGCCGCGTGTAAAATCTATGGAGTACCCAATGAAAGTATTAAGAAGGTCCTTGGCACCTTTACAGGAGTGAAACACCGAACGCAATTTGTCCGGGAAGTGAAGGGTGTAAAGTTTTATAATGATTCGAAAGCAACGAATAGCCTGGCAACGAAAAGCGCTCTTCATGCGTTTGAGGGTCCTACGATCCTGCTTGCTGGAGGCTTAGACCGTGGAAATGATTTCGATGACCTGATTCCATATTTGAAAAATGTAAAAATGTTAATCACCTTCGGGGAAACGTCTGAGAAGTTCATGAATACAGGAGAAAAGGCAGGGATACAATCCATTATTCCTGTCGATAATGTTGAAAAGGCAGTTCCTGTTGCTTTTGAACATGCCGAAGAGGGAGATGTTGTTTTACTATCCCCTGCATGCGCAAGTTGGGATCAATATCGAACTTTTGAAGAACGTGGTGACATTTTTATAGAAGTGGTGCATAAGCTTTAATAAGGGCTTGTCCATGAAGAGCATCCGTACTTTAACAGCCAGTATACCAATCCAAGATAAGTAGTTTTCTTTGCTCGAACGGCTCAAAATTTGTCTATTCGAGGTGTTTAAGATTGCCTTTAAAAAAATCGACTCCCGATTTTATCCTCATTATGGTTACACTCACTTTACTTGCGATTGGATTGATTATGGTATACAGCGCAAGCGCTGTATGGGCTGACTACAAATTCGATGACTCCTTTTTCTTTGCCAAAAGGCAAGTGCTCTTTGCGGGCGTAGGGTTATTCGCTATGTTTTTCATCATGAATGTAGAGTATTGGACCTGGAGAAATTGGGCGAAAATTATCATCATCATTTGCTTTGTCCTTCTTGTACTGGTATTAATTCCGGGTATCGGGGTTCTAAGGAATGGTTCCAGGAGCTGGATAGGAGTTGGGGCGTTTTCCATTCAGCCTTCAGAATTTATGAAACTTGCCATGATTGCGTTTCTCTCAAAGTATTTATCGGAAAACCAAAAGTATATTACTTCCTTTAGAAAAGGAGTCCTACCGGCGCTTCTGCTGGTGTTCGCTGCTTTTGGAATGATAATGCTACAGCCGGATCTGGGTACGGGTACTGTCATGGTTGGTACTTCAGTAGTGATGATCTTTATTGCAGGAGCGAGGGTCATGCATTTTGTCGGTCTCGGGATGATTGGATTAGTCGGCTTCATTGGACTTGTTATATCTGCACCTTATCGCATTGCACGGATAACGTCATTTTTAGACCCATGGCAGGATCCATTGAATAGCGGATTCCAAATCATTCAGTCACTATATGCAATCGGCCCGGGAGGCTTATTTGGATTGGGACTGGGACAAAGCAGGCAGAAGTTCTTCTATTTGCCCGAACCTCAAAACGATTTTATTTTTGCAATATTAGCAGAAGAGCTCGGTTTTATCGGGGGAACTTTAGTCCTGCTTCTGTTTTCTTTGATTTTATGGAGAGGGATCAGAATTGCTCTAGGGGCTCCTGACTTATTCGGAAGCTTTCTGGCGTTAGGGATCGTTTCAATGATTGCAATCCAAGTAATGATCAATGTTGGGGTCGTAACCGGCCTCATGCCGGTCACGGGCATCACACTCCCCTTTCTTAGCTACGGGGGATCCTCATTGACCCTCATGCTAATGGCTGTGGGAGTGCTGCTGAATATTAGCCGTTATACGAGACGGTAATGACTTAACAAAGAGATTGACTGTGAAACAGCTCGGAAAAGAAGTGAATGGTAAAAGCCTGATAGTCAGGAACGCAACATTCATATCCTCCCCTGTTTTTATGGTCAGTCTCTTTTTGAATTAAAGAAAAAAACGCTGAAATTCCTCGTTTTTATTGAAATAACAATAGGATATTCATTGGTGAGATGTTACAATTAATTACATATACGTAATGCATTATAATCAGACCTTTTCAAAATAAAGGAGAGTTTATTACTTTTGTTAGCCAAATCTTTTACAATTCAATGACATACCTTCATTATGTGGAAATTGATGTTTAAAATAGAGTACAAGAGTGTAATAAATAGGATGGCTTCTTTCTGAAAAGGAATGGACGTACATATACGAAAAGTTGTATGGACAATGTATCTTAGGAAATGCTGGATTATTTTGATCAGTGACATGAGAACTAACTCCTGAATATCCATCCTTCAACTCTACCATAATGGTTTCTCGTTCAACATTATGTTATATGGCAGAAAATAACGTTCTGTTCCTCTTTTAACATTTGCTGCCTTCATATAGAATGTAAGGTATCCCAATGTAAAGAGTACTTTCATTATAAGACGTGGTGAGAATTTTCTTATTCATGACTTAATGATTACAAAGTGAAATTGAGGAGAACGAAATGAAAAAAGAAAATGTTGTTTCCCTTGAAGATCGTATTCCTAAATTAAAACAACACCGAAAAAAGAAAGCGAATCGCAGACTGTTATTTTTACTTTCTTTGTTCTTACTCATGATTCTATCGGTGGTTTACTTTCAATCACCTTTAAGTCATGTGAAAAAAGTGGTGGTTCATGGGAATGAGCTTGTTTCAAATGAGGCGGTTCTTCAGCAAAGTGGAATTGACAGCGGCATGAATTTGTGGAGTGTAAACAAAGATAAAACCGTGGAACAATTAAAGGAGCTTCCTGAAGTAAAAAATGCAACGGTAAAAATGTCCTTTCCGAATTCCTATGAAATACGCATCCAAGAATATGATAAAAAGGCATATCTATCGAAAGATAATAAATTCTTTGTCATATTAGAGAATGGGAACGTTCTGGATAAAGGTACTGAATCAATACCCGTTGATGCTCCTTTACTCAGAGGTTTCGAGGAAGATAAGGTCTTAGTGAAAATGGTAGAAGAATTAAGGGAGCTTCCGAAAGAAGTTCAGCACCTCATATCTGAGATTAACCTGGCTCCAAAGGAAACAGATCAATATCACTTGACCCTATTCATGAATGATGGATTTGAAGTCAGTGCCACCATCCGGACCTTTTCAGAGAAAATGGTGCATTATCCCTCTATTGTCAGTCAATTGGATCCTTCAGTAAAAGGTGTCATTGATTTAGAGGTAGGTTCTTATTTCAGAGCATATGAAACGGAAGGTGAACAAAGCGATGAAGAGGATGAGGGTGAGAGGTAAGCATGTAATCCTCTCTCTTGTATGTCTGGTGTTAGGTTTCATCCTTGCTTTTTCATTTAGTCTAGCTAACACAGAACAAGCGGAACGTGGGAATCGAACGAATGGTCAGTGGAAACAGGAAGAAGCATTGAGAGATCAAATCCTTGAGTATCAGCAGCAGAATAATAATCTGCAAGAGGAACTCTATGAGAAGCAGGAAAAGGTCGTCAACATGGAGAAGGAATTCTCTAAAGAGAAACAAATATATTTTAACCTGGCAGAAGATGCGGAGAAGTATCGTATGTACCTGGGCAAAACGAAAGTGAAAGGGCCTGGGATAAACGTGACATTATCAGACGCTGACTACGATTCCAATGAGGAAAACGCCAATAATTATATTGTTCATGAACACCATGTATTTAAGGTGATCAATGAATTATACATTGCGGGGGCTTCTGTCGTTGCGATAAATGGACAAAGGCTAAAGCATGATTCATACATACTGTGTAACGGTCCCGTTATTCAAATTGATGGAATCGAATATCCTGCTCCGTTTGAAATTACCGCTATTGGAGATCCGGAAGTACTATCATCAGCCATGAATATCACGGGCGGGGTTAAAGACCAGCTTGTAAATGATAATATCATTTTTAAACTGGAAAAAAAGAATACGGTAATTTTAGAACCAAGCATTAGTGAATCATAAGCAATGAAATGTCCCAATGGTTATTCGGACTGTTACCAAGTAAGGTCAGCTGTGAAAGTAAGGTGCAATGAATGGACAACAAGTTAAAAATAAGCTTTACCATTATTACGATAATTATTGGGTTTATGATTGCTATACAATTCCAAACAGTCAAAGAACCTGTTGTCCGGGATACACGAGATATATGGGAACTACGAAATGCATTATTAAAAGAAAAAGAAGTCAATTCCAATCTTTATGCAGAAATGCGTGCGGTTGAAGCAAAGTTGGAACAATATAAGACAGAACAGCAGTCTAGTCCAGAACGTGCTTTGAAACAAACTTTAGAGGAATTGAGAACAGAAGCAGGTTTGACTGAAAAAACAGGACCAGGTGTCATTTTAACGATTGAACCAGCCATGGAAGAAATCCTTCTTGGTGAAAAAGTTCAAACTATATCACCGGAACTGTTGGAAAGACTGGTAAATGAGCTGAATCGATATGATGCAATGGATATTTCCATTGATGGTCATCGCTTAATCAATACCTCGGTCATTCGGGATATTAATGGAGAAACCAAGGTAGATGGATATTCAATTAAAAAAATACCATTTGAAGTGAGAGTATTAACCAAAGACTTGGACTCTGCAAAAGGCTTGTATAACCGAATGCAGGTATCACAGTCTGTTGAGGACTTCTTTATCGATAATCTTCGAGTCTCAATTTCAAAGCCTTTAGAAAAAGTGGTGGTTCCACCATATGAAGATACCATCCGGGTCCGTTTAATGGAACCGGTGAAGGAAAGAGGAGGGAACGGGTAATATGTGGCTTCCCCTTTTAGGGTTGCTGGTAGGGGTCGTATTGGGGCTTCTTACAGATATTAGAATTCCAGATGAGTACTCGAATTATTTATCGATCGCCGTCCTGGCAGCATTGGATACATTATTTGGCGGCATACGTGCCCACCTCCAAAATATTTATGATGATAAGGTCTTTGTTTCTGGGTTCTTTTTTAATATTTTACTGGCAGCAAGTTTAGCTTTTCTAGGCGTACATCTTGGTGTAGACTTATATCTGGCGGCTGTATTTGCTTTTGGAGTAAGATTATTCCAGAACATTGCAGTGATTAGACGAATACTTATTAGCAATTGGTCAAATAATCAAGAAAAAAGAGAAAAAAATTAGAATTTTAAAAGGGAATCGTTTTTGTTACGACGAATATCTTAATTAAGATATACTTAGAATAATGTTTTTCTAGGGTTGTTGTTCCAAATAAACATTCTTTAAGGAGGTGCCATAGAGTGAACAGCAATGAAATTTACGTTAGCCTAGACATCGGTACATCCACAGTAAAAGTAATCATTGGTGAAATGACAAATGATTCCTTAAACATTATCGGTGTAGGAAATGTGAACTCAGAAGGAATCAGAAAAGGTTCCATCGTAGATATAGACGAAACTGTTCATACAATCAAGAAAGCAGTTGAACAAGCCGAAAGGATGGTTGGTTTATCTATAAGCCAGGTCATCGTAGGTATTACCGGCAACCATGTGTCGCTTCAATCGTGTCATGGTGTAGTGGCAGTATCAAGTGATAATCGGGAAATCGGCGATGAAGATGTTCTAAGAGTGATGGATGCAGCCCAGGTTGTTTCTATTCCTCCAGAAAGAGAAATCATCAATGTAATCCCAAGACAATTCATTGTTGATGGATTGGATGAGATTACAGATCCACGCGGTATGATTGGTGTTCGATTGGAAATGGAAGGCACCATCATTACGGGATCTAAGACGATTTTACATAATACTCTCCGTTGTGTAGAAAAGGCCGGCCTTGAAATTGTCGATATCGTTCTTCAACCTCTTGCGGCTGGTTCAGTTGCTTTGTCAAAGGATGAGAAGAACCTCGGTGCTGCGTTAATCGATATTGGCGGTGGCTCTACAACGATAGCGGTTTTCGAACAAGGCCACCTTAAAGCTACAACTGTACTTCCTGTAGGGGGAGAACATATTACTAAAGATTTATCGATTGGATTAAGAACCTCAACGGACGATGCAGAGAAAATCAAAACTAAATATGGACATGCTTATTATGACCATGCATCAGAAGATGAAGTGTTTAGCGTGCCAATTATTGGTAGCGATCAACACCAGCAATTTAATCAATTAGAAATTTCTGATATCATAGAAGCAAGGCTGGAAGAGATCTTAGACCTCATTAGCCATGAGCTGAAACGAATGGGAATCAGAGACCTGCCAGGTGGATATGTGTTAACTGGTGGTGTAGCAAATCTTCCAGGTGTGTTAGAATTAGCACAAATCGTTTTCCAAAATCGTGTACGGGTGGCAATTCCTGATTATATTGGAGTTAGGGAACCTCAGTATACGACTGCAGTAGGTTTGATTAAATACGCTCAAAAGAATGCTAGATTACAAGGAAGATCTGTTAGTGCAGAACCAGTGCCTGTAGAGGCTGCTGAGAAGCGACAATCGAAACCAGCTAATAAAAAGCCAAAGCCTGCGAAGGTAAAAGAAGAAGAACATGAAGATGAGAAGGCCATGTCAAAAGTGAAAAAGTTCTTTGGATACTTCTTTGAATAAATAAAGGAATCCATAGATTCGACGAGTTAGGAGGATTTGTCATGTTGGAGTTTGATACAAATTTAGATTCTTTAGCGACAATAAAAGTTATCGGTGTCGGTGGTGGAGGTAACAACGCTGTAAACCGCATGATCGAGCATGGTGTACAGGGTGTTGAATTTATCGCTGTAAATACAGATGCACAAGCTTTGAATCTATCAAAAGCTGAAATAAAAATGCAAATCGGTGGTAAATTAACCAGAGGATTAGGAGCAGGTGCCAATCCGGAAGTGGGTAAAAAAGCTGCTGAAGAAAGTAAAGAACAGATCGAAGAAGCTCTAAGAGGAGCAGATATGGTCTTCGTTACGGCTGGAATGGGCGGAGGAACCGGAACTGGTGCAGCTCCGGTAATCGCTCAGATTGCTCGAGAAATCGGAGCATTAACGGTCGGTGTTGTGACACGACCTTTCACCTTTGAAGGCAGAAAGCGTTCAAATCAAGCGAGCGGTGGTATCGCTGCTATGAAAGAAGGAGTAGATACCCTTATCGTTATTCCAAACGATCGTCTGCTTGAGATCGTAGATAAGAGCACGCCAATGCTTGAAGCATTCCGAGAAGCAGATAACGTATTAAGACAAGGTGTTCAAGGTATCTCAGATCTAATCGCAACTCCAGGTCTTATTAACCTTGACTTTGCCGACGTAAAGACAATCATGTCTAACAAAGGTTCAGCACTTATGGGCATCGGTGCAGCTTCTGGTGAAAATCGTGCGACGGAAGCCGCAAAAAAAGCCGTTTCAAGTCCATTACTTGAGACATCCATTGATGGAGCTCAAGGTGTACTGATGAACATTACAGGTGGTACATCTTTAAGTCTATATGAAGTTCAAGAAGCTGCGGACATTGTAGCATCTGCTTCAGATCAAGAAGTGAACATGATTTTCGGTTCCGTGATTAATGAAGATTTAAAAGATGATATCGTAGTAACCGTTATTGCAACCGGGTTTAATGAAGAGGTCATTCAACCTCCTAAGCAAACTCGACCAACATTTGGTGGAATGAAACCAAATCAAAGTCCAAACCCAAGCCCAAGCCAATCTATCAAGCGCGAACAACCTAAACGCGAAGAGCCTCAACACCAAGAGCCGGTGAGAACCTCTTCCAATCAAAATCAGGGAGCGGAAGAAACATTGGACATCCCAACTTTCCTTCGCAACCGTAATCGCCGTAGATAAATTAAAAGCGGAGGGGCTTTGCCCAGAGGCGACAAGCATAAGATGAGCCACCCGAAAAGGCGTCCTTCGCCTTTTTGGGTGGATTAGCTTATGACCTCGAGCCTCTAAGCCCCGTAGCTGGACAATAAAAGCGGGCTGCTTTCTCAGGCCCGATAAGCACAACAAGGAATCCCCAAAGGCATTTAATGCCTTTGGGGATTTTTTTGGTCTGATATATTTTCCACGTATCCATCCAATCAAAATCCAATCAACAAAGCTATTTTTTATACCTCGAATCAGGAATAAATTTAGTGACATATTTCGTTCTTATCTCCGAAAAGTTTTCCTCTGAAGCATACAAAAAATGACAACCTTTTAAAGGGTATGTACGATATACTTCTGATAAGTCATTCCTATCTTGAAATTTAAATAGCTGTAACTGGGTGAAGTTTCAAAAGGAGGGTAGAGATTGACCTTATATCTGGATGTCATCTGGTTGTTAAATCTATTGGTAGACTTTTTCTTATTATGGTTAACTGGAATCATCTTAAAAAGACAATATGCCCTGTGGAGAATTGGACTTGGCAGTTTGATAGGATCGATCATCATTCTCCTTGCCTTTTCACCTTATGCAACTCTTATAGGAAACCCTCTTATGAAATTATTATTTTCAATTATCATGGTGTACTCAGCTTTTGGGTATAGAAGATTGCGCTATTACTTATCTAATCTTCTTATGTTCTATTTTGTTACCTTTTTTACAGGTGGGATATTAATTGGGACTCATTATTTTATTAGTTTCGACCCTGGTACAGAATCCTCCATGTTGCTTGCAAGCATCCGTGGTTTTGGAGATCCGATAAGCTGGGTATTTGTTATGCTTGCCCTGCCTCTTGCCTGGTATTTTTCTAAGGGCAGAGTGGATAGCATTGAGCAAGTGAAAATTCAGTATGATCAGCTTCTGAAGGTAAGCATAAAAATTGAAGATTTTCAATGTACCGTAAACGGTCTTGTAGACAGCGGTAACCAACTTCAAGACCCCATATCCAAAAGTCCGGTCATGATACTCTCCATCGCTGAGATAGAGGGGGGAATTCCAGAAGAAGTGAGGGCACTATGCCACGATGTTGATGAAATCTTCTCTGGAGAGAAAAACATCGACACACGCTGGTCTGACCGGATGAGAATTGTCCCCGCCCAATCAGTGGGAAGAAAAAGTCAACTTCTAGCCGCTATCAAGCCTGATTCTCTCATTCTAAAGGATCATGAATCAGAATGGACGATCCCGAATGGACTGATTGCCTTCAGAGAGGATCCGCTTTCAGCAGATGGGAATTTTCAAGCGATCGTTCATCCGAAAATGGCTTCGCGAAAGCCGGTACTTAATGTTTCTTAAGTCAATTATTACTACTATACTCACAATTTAAAGAAATAGAAGGGGGAGCAACAATGAAAAAATTCAAATTTAAATTTTTATACTATTGGTACAAACTGTTAATCAAACTTGGACTGAAGACAGATGAAATTTACTACATAGGTGGTAGTGAAGCACTTCCCCCTCCATTGACGAAAGAGGAGGAAGAAGTATTACTCAATAAATTGCCTAAAGGTGATAAAGCTGCCCGCTCTCTGTTGATTGAACGAAACTTAAGGTTAGTCGTATATATCGCCAGGAAGTTTGAAAATACAGGAATAAATATTGAAGACTTGATCAGCATCGGTACGATTGGCTTGATTAAGGCAGTTAACACATTCAATCCAGAAAAAAAAATCAAATTAGCTACATATGCTTCCAGGTGTATTGAAAATGAAATTCTTATGTACTTAAGAAGAAATAATAAAATCCGCTCAGAAGTTTCGTTTGATGAGCCACTCAATATTGATTGGGACGGAAATGAATTACTATTATCAGACGTACTTGGAACAGATGAAGATATTATTACAAAAGATCTGGAAGCGACCGTAGACAAAAAACTGCTCTTTAACGCTCTTCACCAGCTCTCTGATCGTGAAAAACAAATCATGGAGCTCCGGTTTGGTCTAATGGGAGAAGAAGAAAAAACCCAAAAAGATGTAGCGGATATGCTTGGTATCTCCCAGTCCTATATCTCTCGTTTAGAAAAGAGGATTATTAAGCGTCTAAAGAAGGAATTTAATAAAATGGTATAACCTGATAAAAACTGACCTTTTCTATTGAGAAGGTCAGTTTTTTTTGTTTAAACCCATTAAAATTTTTTTATATGAATTTATCCAGATATCTAAAGGGATTTGGGGAGTATGAACCGTTACTTGTCAGAATGAAATGCATATTTTTCCTCTTCAAGGAAATACTGAATTTTGTACAGCAGCTCCTACAAGGAGGGGAAAGAATGACACGTAATAAAGTCGAGATTTGTGGTGTAGATACTTCCAAATTACCAGTTCTCAAAAATGATGAAATGAGAGTACTATTCAAGCAAATGCAAGCGGGCGACATTACCGCAAGAGAAAAACTTGTAAATGGGAATTTGCGCCTCGTCTTAAGTGTAATTCAACGCTTTAATAACCGTGGTGAGTATGTTGATGATTTATTTCAAGTAGGGTGTATCGGATTAATGAAATCCATCGATAATTTTGATTTAGGTCAAAACGTTCGATTCTCTACATACGCGGTTCCGATGATCATTGGGGAAATCCGACGATATTTAAGAGACAATAATCCAATAAGAGTGTCCCGTTCACTACGAGATATTGCGTACAAGGCTCTACAAGTAAGAGAGAAATTAATGGGGGAAACATCCAAAGAACCAACTGCAGAAGAAATTGCCAAAGTTCTTGATGTATCCCACGAGGAAATCGTATTTGCATTGGATGCTATACAAGATCCTGTCTCTTTGTTTGAACCCATTTATAATGATGGAGGAGACCCAATATTTGTGATGGATCAACTAAGCGACGAAAAAAATCGCGATTTCCATTGGATTGAAGAAATTGCTCTTCAAGAAGGAATGAGACGATTAAATGATCGTGAAAAATTGATTATCAGCAAACGCTTCTTTCAAGGGAAAACTCAAATGGAAGTGGCTGACGAGATCGGAATCTCACAAGCACAAGTATCAAGACTGGAAAAAGCAGCAATCAAACAAATGAACAAAAATATTCAATAAGTAAAGAAAAGCGGAGGCGGCTCGATCAGCCCCGACAAGTAAAATGGGAAACCCCCATAAGGCGCCCTATGCCTTATGGGGGTTTCCCGTTGTCACCTCGAACTTCTAAGCCCTGTAGCTGGACAAAAGAAAAGCGGAAGGGCTTTGCCCAGAAGCGAAAAGCATAAGGCGAACCATCCGGAAAGGCGTTCTTTGCCTTTTTGGATGGTTTGACTTATGACCTCGAGCTTCTAAGCCTTGTAGCTGGACAAAAGAAAAGCGGAAGGGCTTTGCCCAGAAGCGAAAAGCATAAGGCGAACCATCCGGAAAGGCGTTCTTTGCCTTTTTGGATGGTTTGACTTATGACCTCGAGCTTCTAAGCCTTGTAGCTGGACAAAAGAAAAGAAAGGTGGATCTCCTTCGGGTAGGTCTGCCTTTTTTTTTGTTGCATACACTAGTAATAACTACTTGAATTGGGTGAAAGAACAGTCTTTGAACATATAGGTACACAAATGAGAAACAACAAGAAGAGAGGGTGAAAACAGATGGTACGTATATCTGAATTTCAGGTGAAAGATGTCGTGAGTATATCTGACGGACGGAAATTAGGGAATATAGGGGATATAGAAATTAACCTGGATACTGGAAGAATTGAGGCCATTGTCATCGGAGGTGGAGGAAAGATATTGGGTTTCTTCGGAAAAGATGAAGATATTGTGATTCCTTGGAGCAGTATTGTAAAAATAGGGGAGGATGTTATTCTTGTTAGATATAAAGAAAGTCATTATATTCAAGGTCAACTGCAGGAACCGAAACAAGCCCCCGATACATGACGAATCTTCAGAGAATATGGTACACTTAATAAAAACGAGGGAGATTCAACGTGTCAAAGGATCCTTTTAATAGAGAAACAGAAGCTTATTATTCTATAGGTACATGGACGAAAAATAATCCTGGGCTAGTTGCAGGGATCACTACAAGATGGGGTGGTGTCAGTACCGGACCATTTCACTCTTTTAATATGGGATTGCACGTGGGAGACGATGAATCTTCAGTGGTTCATAATCGTCAATTACTTGCTTCCAGTTTAATGATGCCTGTTGAATCGTGGGCAGCTGCTGAACAAACCCACGGAAACAACATTCATCAAGTAGGAGAAGTAGACAAGGGAAAAGGTGCAGAGCTTTATCACACCAGCATTCAGGATACCGATGGTTTTATTACAGGAGATGAGAATATTCTATTAACGATGTGCTATGCGGATTGTGTTCCCCTCTATTTTCTGGACAGAGATTCGGGTACAATCGGATTGGCACATGCCGGATGGAAAGGTACTGTTTTACAAATAGGGCCCAAAATGGTCGATGCATATATGGAGCGAGGGGCCTCCAAGTCTTCCCTGGAGGTTGTGATCGGGCCATCCATATGTAAGAATTGCTATGTAGTTGATGACTGTGTGATCGATAAAGTGAAAAAAACACTAGAAGATGAAAACAACTTACCCTATAATTTAAAGGAAGAGGGACAATATTACCTCGATTTAAAGAAGTTGAATGAAAAGCTTTTAGTGCAAACTGGTTTAAATGCTGAACAAATCCACACTTCTAGTTATTGTTCATCCTGTCACAATGAGTTTTTCTCATACAGAAGAGATGGTGGTAAAACAGGAAGAATCATGAGCTTCATTGGCTGGAAGGAGAAAAAAAGATGAAGGTATCTGAAAAATTTATAATCATCCAGAAAAACATTGAAAATGCATGTAAGAACAGTGGAAGAAACCCTGAAGACGTACATGTTGTAGCGGTCACTAAATACGTTTCAATCGAGAGAGCCGAAGAAGCGGTTGAAGCCGGCCTTATTCACTTAGGTGAGAACCGTGACGAAGAACTGCTCTCCAAGCAGGAAGTTCTACAGGACAAGCCTCTGTGGCATTTTATTGGATCTCTGCAATCTAGAAAAGTAAAAAACATCATTGATAAAGTATCATACATACATTCTCTGGATCGTCTGTCACTAGCTAAAGAAATTCATAAAAGAGCGGACAAGCCTGTGTCTTGTTTTGTTCAAGTGAATGTTTCTGGAGAAGATTCTAAACATGGGTTATCACCTCAAGAAGTAAAAGGATTTATTGTGAGTCTTAAAGACTTCACAAATATTAATGTCGTAGGATTAATGACAATGGCTCCACATACGGACGATGAACCATTCTTACGGACTTGTTTTAGACAGTTGAAAACAATCCAGGAAGAAATCAACGCATTAAACCTTCCTTATGCCCCTTGTACAGAATTATCAATGGGGATGAGCAATGATTACATGATTGCAATCGAAGAGGGAGCTACGTTTATTCGTATTGGAACTGCATTAGTTGGAAATGACTGAGAGGGGATGAATACAAATGGGTATCAAGTCAAAGTTTAAAACGTTCTTTTTGCTGGATGAAGATGAATATGATTATGAAGAAGAAAAGTTTGAAGAAGAATACGAGGAGAAAAAGCCCATGAAGTCGCAGTCGCTTTCAAATTCGAAACAAAATGTTGTAAGTCTTCAAAGTGTTCAAAAGTCTTCTAAGATGATACTGGTTGAGCCGAGAGTATACGCTGAAGCTCAAGAAATTGCTGATCACTTAAAGAATAGACGCTCTGTCCTGGTAAACTTACAGCGGATTCAACATGATCAAGCAAAACGCATTGTCGACTTCTTAAGTGGAACTGTGTACGCAATTGGCGGCGACATTCAGCGAGTTGGAGATAATATTTTTCTTTGTACGCCTGATAATGTGGAAGTGAGCGGGAATATCTCTGAGTTCCTTAAAGAGGAAGATCTATCAGATTCGAGGTGGTAATGTAAATTATGGTGATGCTTTATGAGATTTTATACAACCTTATTCGCATATACTCCTGGGCTTTAATCATTTATATATTAATGTCCTGGTTTCCAAATGCAAGGGAGACGTCGATTGGACAGTTCCTTGCAAGAATATGCGAACCGTATTTAGAACCATTCAGACGTTTTGTTCCATCGATCGGAATGATTGATATTTCACCAATCGTGGCATTCATTGTGTTGAACTTGGCACAATCTGGTTTATACCAATTATTTAGATGGCTGATTTAATCGGCGAGTATGCGATCAAATATCCTTTAAAGAACTGAAACCGGATTGAACAGTTTCAGTTCTTTTATTTTGGGTAAATTACATAGGAGGTGAAGTTGTGTCTTCAATTTACCAACATTTCAGGCCGGATGAGAGAGGGTTTGTGGATGCTGTACTGGAGTGGAAACTGGCAGTGGAAAATCAATATACAGCGAAACGAACGGACTTTTTGGACCCAAGGCAGCAGCATATTGTTGAGTCCGTCATTGGAAATAACGATGAGATCATCCTTTCCTTCTATCCGGAAAATACGGAACGGAAAAGAGCGTTATTGTATCCCCCTTATTTTCAGCCTGAAGAAGAAGATTTTGGTATTAAGTTATTTGAAATACAGTACCCGTCCAAGTTTGTTACAATAGAGCATAGACAGGTACTAGGGACTCTCATGTCATTAGGGTTGAAACGGGAAAAATTCGGGGATATTTTATCTGAGGACGATACCATTCAACTCATGCTCGCAGGTGAGATTTCTGAATACGTCCGGATGGAACTCACTCAAATAGGCAAAGCAAAGATCTCCATGAAGGATATTCCAATGAAAGATCGAATCGAAAGTAAGGAAGAATGGTTGGAAAAAGTGACTACTGTAAGCTCCCTGCGGTTAGATGTCGTTCTCGCAGCAATCTATAATGATTCCCGCCAAAAAGCTCAAACATTGATTAAAAGCAATCATGTAAAAGTCAATTGGAAAACGGTCGAAAATGCCTCTTTTGAAGTAGAAGCCGGGGATGTAATTTCAGCAAGAGGGTATGGAAGAAGTAAGTTATTGTCCATTGAAGGAAGAACGAAACGGGATAAATGGCGAATTTCTGTTGGAATACTGAAATAATTTAAGAAAATTAAAGGGATTCTCCCACATACTGTCGAAATTTTAGTTATAATAAATATGTAATTCACCAAGTACTGGAGGTGGCTCCCATGCCTTTAACGCCATTAGACATACATAATAAAGAATTTAGTCGTGGCTTTCGTGGTTATGATGAGGACGAGGTTAATGAATTTTTAGATCAAATTATTAAGGATTATGAAATTCTTATCCGCGAGAAGAAGGAAACGGAAGAACGTTTAAACTCCTTGAATGAACGTTTAGGTCATTTTACAAACATCGAGGAAACGTTAAACAAGTCAATCGTCATTGCTCAAGAAGCAGGGGAAGAAGTTAAGCGTAATGCAATGAAAGAATCGAAGCTGATCATTAAGGAAGCCGAGAAGAATGCTGATCGCATCGTTAACGAATCATTATCCAAAGCCCGTAAGATTGCCATTGAGATTGAAGAGCTCAAGAAGCAGTCAAAGGTGTTCCGAACTCGTTTCAAAATGTTAATCGAAGCCCAGCTTGATTTACTTGATACAAATGACTGGGATCAATTAATGGAATTCGATCTGGACGCAACAGATTTAAAAACTTTAAAAGAAGAAGAGACATTGTCTTGACGAAAAGCGCAATACTTTCATATAATTGAACAACAATCTAAATTGCCATAATGAAGGCTAAGACAGGGACAGTACGTTTCTTATGATATTTCCTTTCTAGCGAGTCGGGGACGGTGTAAGCCCGACAAGGAACAAAGGTACGGAAGATCACCCTCGAGCTCTACTCATGAAATTCACTTCCGGAGAGTAATGAATAGCGTCTTGTTCACGTTACGAATCAATACGAGTGAAGATCGATTTAGATCTTTATGAGGGTGGTACCGCGGGAAAAGCTTTCTCGTCCCTTTCCAGGGACGAGAAAGCTTTTTTTTGTTTCCAAAAGGGATAGCCTGATTAAGAATCGCGGGATTTAGAAAAGATGGCAATTAAGAGAAACGTTTAGGAGGAAGATTTCATGGAGTATAAAGATACATTATTGATGCCGAAGACGGAATTTCCCATGAGAGGAAATTTACCGAAACGCGAACCGGATACACAGACGAAGTGGGAAGAAATGAATATTTACCAAAAAGTGCAGGAGAGAACGAGTGATCGTCCTTTATTTGTTCTTCACGATGGGCCTCCATATGCCAATGGAAATATTCATATGGGTCACGCATTAAATAAAATTCTTAAAGACTTTATCGTCCGCTATAAATCCATGAGCGGATTCCATGCACCATATGTTCCAGGCTGGGACACTCATGGTTTACCAATTGAGCAGGCGTTAACGAATAAAGGCGTAAAGCGTAAAGAAATGACTATCGCAGAGTTCCGTAAATTGTGTGAAGAATATGCTTATAAGCAAGTTGATAACCAACGCACTCAGTTCAAACAATTAGGGGTACGTGGTGATTGGGATAATCCATATATTACCTTAAAGCCTGAGTACGAAGCTCAACAGATTAAAGTATTCGGTGATATGGCGAAGAAAGGCTATATCTATAAAGGTAAAAAACCAGTGTACTGGTCTCCTTCAAGTGAATCTGCTTTAGCAGAAGCAGAGATCGAGTATCAGGATAAGCGTTCTCCTTCCATCTACGTCGGCTTCGCCGTTACAGAAGGTAAGGATGTTCTTGAAAAAGGGACTCAATTAGTCATCTGGACGACAACTCCTTGGACGATTCCTGCCAATCTGGGAATTGCCGTGCATGAAGATCTAAGCTATGTCGTTGTAAATGTGAATGAAAGCAGCTATGTAGTAGCAGAGGATTTACTGGAAGAAGTTGCGAAGAATCTGGAATGGGAAGTTTACTCAGTATCCAAAAAGGTTAAAGGAGCGGAGCTTGAGCATATCGTGGCAAAACATCCATTATATGATCGGGATTCACTTGTTGTACTTGGTGAACATGTTACGACTGATTCAGGTACAGGGTGTGTTCATACCGCACCAGGACACGGGGAAGATGACTTTCTGGTTGGTAGGAAATATGGCTTGGATGTGTTATGTCCGGTAGACGATAAAGGAGTAATGACCTCAGAAGCACCTGGATTTGAAGGCTTGTTCTACGATAAAGCCAACAAACCGATTACCGAAAAGCTACAGGAAACAGGAGCATTGTTAAAGCTTAACTTTATCACACACTCCTATCCACATGATTGGCGTACGAAAAAGCCTGTTATCTTTAGAGCGACGGCACAATGGTTTGCGTCAATCGATAAATTCCGTAAAGAACTGCTGGAAGCCGTAAATGAAACGAAATGGGTACCTGCTTGGGGGGAAACACGCCTGTACAATATGGTCAGAGACCGTGGAGACTGGTGTATTTCAAGACAACGTGCATGGGGAGTGCCAATCCCGGTATTTTATGCTGAGAATGGCCAGGAAATCATTTCAGATGAAACCATTGAGCATGTATCAAAGCTTTTCCGTGAACACGGTTCAAACATCTGGTTTGAAAAAGAAGCGAAGGATCTTCTACCTGAAGGGTTTACCCATAAAGGAAGTCCGAATGGGAAGTTCACGAAAGAACAGGATATCATGGATGTCTGGTTTGACTCAGGTTCTTCACATCAAGCCGTACTTGAAGAAAGAAATGACCTTCAGCGTCCTGCAGACCTTTATTTAGAGGGATCTGACCAATATCGCGGATGGTTTAACTCTTCCTTGACTACAAGTGTAGCAGTGACAGGTAAAGCTCCATATAAAGGCGTGTTAAGTCATGGATTTGCTCTTGATGGTGACGGAAGAAAAATGAGTAAATCATTAGGGAACGTAGTCGTTCCTGAAAAAGTGATGAAGCAGCTTGGAGCCGATATCCTTCGCCTTTGGGTTGCATCGGTTGATTATCAAGCAGATGTTCGAGTATCAGATCCAATCTTGAAGCAAGTGGCTGAAGTGTATCGTAAAATCCGTAATACGTACCGTTTCTTATTAGGAAACCTTTCTGACTTTGACCCAAGTACCAATGCGGTATCCTTCGATCAATTAAGAGAAGTGGATCAATTCATGCTTGTGAAGTTGAATGATCTAGTGAAAAATGTGAGAAATTCATACGACAAATATGAATTTGCAAGCATCTATCACGCTGTAAATAATTTCTGTACGCTGGATTTAAGTTCATTCTATTTAGACTTTGCGAAGGATGTTCTTTATATCGAGTCAGAAAATCATGACGAGCGTCGAGCAATCCAAACTGTGTTATATGAATCCCTGGTTGCTCTAACTAAACTGATGTCTCCAATCCTTTCTCATACAGCTGATGAAGTGTGGGCTCATATCCCTGGAGTAGTGGGAGAAAGTGTTCAACTTACTGATATGCCTGAAGTGCAAGAGTTAAGAAATGCTGATGAGTTGAAGAAGAAATGGAATGCTTTCCTGGAGTTAAGAGATGATGTATTAAAAGGTCTTGAAGAAGCTCGTAATCAGAAGTTGATCGGGAAATCATTAACGGCTAAAGTGACTCTTTACGTGAATGATGAAACGCAAGCTTTACTCGGTTCCATTAAGGAAGACTTAAAACAATTGTTCATCGTGTCCGCCTTTGAAATCGGGGGAGCAGTGAACTCGGCACCAGAACATGCATTAAGTCTTGGTGAAAACAATATTGTCGTCGAAAAAGCCGAGGGTGAAACATGTGACCGCTGTTGGGTTGTTACAACCACAGTAGGCGAGGATCAGGATCATCCTACGCTTTGCACACGCTGTGCATCAGTAGTGAAAGAAAGCTATTCTCACCTGGCATAATAATATCGAAAGGCTGGCCGCATATTATGTGAGTCAGCCTTTTTTATATTCCAAAATTGCTATATCTTGCAACGCAATTTTCAGGTGTGTTTCCCCCATACTATGAATGGAGGGATCAAAGATGACATATGACCGATACACATCCATTGTTCAAGAGCTTACAACATCCTTGAAAGAGCTAGAGGCAAGTCGATCTCAACATCCTTTAATTCAGCAGTATATTGATGATGAAATTACCGAAGTGAAACAAGCCCTAAATCGTGTTAGAGATAATCAATACGGCTACTGTGAAATGAGCGGAGAAGAAATACCCTTTGATTTCATTAAGATGAACCCTACCTGCACAACGCTTCACGGTGCATTGGAATGGAGACGATTTGGAAAAATCTCATCTTATTCCTGAAGACTTAAGCGGGTTTCATCGTCCACATTTAGTTTAAGTGTCTTTATTTCCCCTTTTATGCTAAAATGCAAAGGTAATCATTTTACGATGTTCGGAGGTTGCCTTTGTGTTTTATTATTTATTGGCTTTGGTTGTGATTGGACTCGATCAATTAACAAAATGGTTGGTTGTGAAACGAATGACAGAAGGAGAAAGTATAAAGATCATAGACAATTTTTTATATCTTACTTCTCATCGAAATCAGGGTGCAGCATGGGGAATACTTCAAGGGCAAATGTGGTTTTTTTACATTATTACAGTAGTAGTGATTGTAGGTATCGTGTATTATATGCAAGTCCATGCAAAAGGGCATTCTTTATTCAGTTTAAGTTTAGCCTTTATGCTTGGTGGAGCTATTGGAAACTTTATTGACCGTGTCTTTCGAAAAGAAGTGGTTGATTTCTTAAATACATACATCTTTTCCTATGATTTTCCGATCTTTAATATTGCCGATGCAGCATTAACCATTGGAGTAGCATTGTTACTAATTTACATGTATTTAGACGAACGAAAAGCAAAGAAGGAGAACAAAAATGGAAGTAATTCAGCACAACATACAGCAGGAAAACCAGGGAGAACGAATTGATAAAGTCGTAAGTCAGTTGAACAAGGAATGGTCCCGTTCACAGGTTCAACAATGGATAAAAGAAGGTCATATTAAAGTGAATGGTGAGGCGATAAAACCTAATTTCAAATGTCCAGCGGATGCATTAATCGAGGTTTCGATCCCGGAACCCGAAGAGTTGGATGTAGAACCGGAAGACCTCAATCTTGACATTGCCTATGAAGATGGGGACGTCATAGTTGTAAACAAGCCAAAGGGAATGGTCGTTCACCCTGCACCTGGGCATTATTCAGAGACAATGGTGAATGGTTTGATGTATCACTGTAAGGATTTATCCGGCATTAATGGAGTTCTAAGACCAGGAATCGTCCACCGTATAGATAAGGACACTTCAGGCTTACTGATGGTGGCGAAAAATGATATGGCTCACGAGCATTTGGTTAATCAGCTGGTAGAAAAATCCGTAACAAGAAAATATACAGCCATCGTACATGGCCTTATTCCCCATGAATACGGCACCATTGATGCTCCGATCGGAAGAGACCCTAAAGATCGCCAAAGTATGGCTGTAGTGGATAACGGTAAACAAGCGGTGACACATTTCAGAGTGCTGGATCGCTATAAAGATTTCACATTAGTCGAATGTGAATTGGAAACGGGACGAACGCATCAAATCCGTGTGCACATGAAGTATATCGGCTTCCCGCTTGCGGGGGATCCAAAGTATGGACCACGAAAGACATTGAGCATAGAAGGACAGGCCCTTCATGCTGGAGTGTTAGGATTTGTCCATCCAAGAACAGAAGAATATATGGAATTCCACGCGGAGTTACCTCAGGAGTTCACTAAACTTGTGAAGCATCTTGAAAATAATCGTTGACAAATTCCGACTGGACCTTTATGATTTAGTTAATTGAATAAGTAACCTTTAATACGGTCCCGTGAGGCTGAGAAGGAGCATGTACGACCAAATCATTTTGGCGTGCAATCAGATCATAACGATAAGTGTGCCCTCTCATCCCTACGGTGAGAGGGATTTTTTATTTTAATGAAACGAGGTGGCGTAAATGACTAAAAAAGCTACGGTTCTGGATCAACCCGCCATTCGAAGGGCGTTGACAAGAATAGCCCATGAAATCATCGAGCGTAACAAAGGAATTGAAGATTGTATTTTGGTTGGTATCAAAACAAGAGGCATTTACATCGCTAATCGATTAGCTGAGCGAATTCATGATATTGAAGGTGAGCAAATTCCCGTAGGGGAAATAGACATCACCCTATACCGGGATGATTTATCTAAGAAAACAGAGGATCATGAACCAGAGGTCAAAGGTTCTGACCTGCCTGTTGATATTACGAACAAGAAAGTCATCCTGGTAGACGATGTATTATTCACAGGAAGAACGGTCCGGGCAGGTTTGGACGCATTAATGGATCTTGGACGACCGAGTCAAATTCAACTTGCGGTACTGGTTGACCGGGGACATAGAGAATTACCGATAAGGGCAGACTTTGTCGGAAAGAACATTCCAACATCAAGCTCCGAAAAAATCATGGTTGCCTTAACAGAGGTAGATCAGGAAGATATCGTTGCAATTCACGAAAAAGAATAACGTAAGTCCTTTTAAGAGTGGTCCCGTGAGGCTGACAAAGGATGGGAATGAAGGTAGATATAGGCCTTCTTGTACCCTCTTTGTGCCCTCTTTAGGACAAAGAGGGTTTTTTTATGGGGAATATGGGTATTAGAGGAGGAAACATAAATGAATCAAAATCATACGGTTGTGTTAGACGTAGAAGAAGTACCGAAGTTAGGAAAATGGATCACATTGAGTATCCAGCATCTATTCGCCATGTTTGGGGCTACTGTGTTAGTTCCATTCCTGGTAGGGCTAAGCCCTGGGGTTGCCCTTATCTCAAGTGGATTAGGCACACTTGCTTATCTCTTGATCACAAGGGGAAGAATCCCTGCTTACTTAGGATCATCCTTTGCATTCATTGCACCTATCTTAGCTGCAAAGAGCTTTGGAGGTCCTGAGGCGGCCATGATGGGAAGCTTTCTCGCCGGGATAGTTTACGGAATCGTAGCATTGCTCATCTCAAAGCTGGGGCTGAAATGGCTTGTGCGGATTCTTCCGCCGATAGTTGTAGGGCCAGTGATTATGGTTATAGGATTAGGACTGGCAGGAACGGCTGTTAATATGGCCATGTATGAAAATCCTGGAGCAGAAGAATTGGTTTACAGCAACATACACTTCATGGTGGCTCTTGCCACTTTAGGCATTACCGTGATTTGCTCGATATACTTTAAAGGCTTTCTCGGAATGGTGCCGATTTTAGCCGGAATCGTTGGAGGGTATATCATAGCGGTTTTTGCGGGATTAGTGAACTTTCAACAAGTGTTGGATGCGCCGCTCTTACAAATGCCGGACTTCTTTATCCCATTCGTTGACTACACGCCGAGCTTCTCTTGGGAAATCGTGTCCATCATGGTACCTATAGCCCTCGTAACCTTGGCAGAGCATACTGGAGACCAGATGGTTCTAAGTAAAGTAGTAGGACGAAACTTCATTGAAAAGCCAGGACTTCACCGCTCCATTCTTGGGGATGGGGTAGCAACTGTGATTGCATCCTTCCTCGGTGGACCACCCAATACAACGTATGGTGAAAACATTGGAGTATTAGCCATAACAAGGGTATTCAGCGTTTTCGTCATCGGAGGAGCCGCGGTTCTTGCCATCATGTTCGGGTTTATCGGGAAGATAACAGCCTTGATTGGATCGATTCCATCAGCCGTCATGGGTGGAGTGTCCATCCTTCTGTTCGGAATCATCGCCTCTAGCGGACTGCGAATGCTGATTGATAACAAAGTAGACTTAGGAAACAAGCGAAACCTGGTGATTTCCTCAGTGATCCTGGTGATCGGGGTAGGAGGGGCATTCGTGAAGGTCAACGAGCAGGTATCCTTATCAGGGATGGCACTTGCAGCGATTGTCGGAGTTCTTCTAAACCTTGTCTTACCAGGTAGAGAAGAAAGCGAAGGGAAAAACAACTTATTCGAAGAAGAAAATACAAAGCAGCATGATGTTGCATAGATGCACCTTTTAACATGGTCCAGAGAGTCTAAGAAGGGTGAATTTGAACAAGACAGGTACGTGAGATTTTTCGCACTGTCCCTGTTGGAATGTTCAAAAACACCCTGTCAGAAAATTGGCAGGGTGTTTTTTTGAAAGAAGAGAAGAAAGGGTTGTCCCATGATGAAGAACTTGTTGACAATGAATGATTTAACAAAAGAGGAAATCATTAAAATATTAGATGCAGCTGAACGCTTTAAAGAGGGAGAAACATGGAAGGAAGGCTCCAATAAATATGTAGCCAATCTTTTCTTCGAGGCAAGTACCCGGACGAAATGCAGTTTTGAAATGGCGGAAAGGAAGCTTGGACTCGAGGTCATTCCATTTGAAGCACAGACTTCAAGTGTACAAAAGGGAGAAAGCTTGTATGACACGGTGAAAACATTAGAAAGCATCGGTGTAGAAACCGTAGTCATCCGGCACTCACTTGAACGATATTTCGATGAACTTGCACCACTTAATATAAGCGTCATCAACGGAGGAGATGGATGTGGCAATCATCCTACTCAATGCCTACTGGACCTGCTGACCATTCGTCAGGAATTTGGAGGGTTTAAAGGACTTAAGGTATCGATCATTGGAGACATTGCCCATAGCCGAGTGGCAAGATCCAATGCAGAAGCGTTAACAAAGCTGGGAGCAGAAGTGATGTTCTCTGGACCAAAGGAATGGTTCCCATCACAGGATCGAGATCAATATATGCCGATAGATAAATGTATAGCAGATTCGGATGTGGTCATGTTATTGAGAATTCAACATGAGCGACACGATAGTACATCAAGCTTAACGAAAGAGGAATACCATGAAAGCTTTGGCTTGACGGAAAGTCGAAAATCGCGAATGAAACCAACCGGTATCATTCTTCATCCGGCACCGGTCAACCGTGGAGTTGAAATTGCAGATTCATTGGTGGAATGTGATCAGTCAAGAATCTTTAAGCAGATGGAAAATGGAGTATACGTCAGAATGGCTGTTTTAAAGAGAGCACTTGAAATCAACTAACTAGGGGGAATTTGAAATGAATTGGTTAATCCGAAATGCACGTACTTTAGCAAAGAATGGTGATCTTGAGATAGTGGATGTGAAGGTGGAGAATCAGAAAATCATCGAGATGGGAACAGACCTCAAACGTACCAATCACCAGGTATTTCAAGCGGATGGGTTATTGATTTCCCCAGGATTTGTTGACCTTCATGTCCATTTAAGAGAACCGGGGGGCGAGCACAAAGAAACAATCGAAACGGGAACAAAAGCTGCTGCGAAGGGTGGTTTCACGACCATCGCTGCAATGCCTAATACAAGACCCGTACCTGACTCAGTAGAAAATCTGCAAGCCCTTAACAAGAAAATCTCTGAAACAGCAAGTGTTCGCGTGTTACCTTATGCCGCCATCACAGAGAGACAAATGGGGAAAACGCTTAATGACTTACCTTCCTTAAAGGAAAATGGGGCATTTGCATTCACAGATGACGGGGTAGGGGTGCAATCAGCAGGCATGATGTTTGAAGCCATGAAGAAGGCAGCAGACATCAATGCATCCATAGTGGCCCACTGTGAAGAGAATACCTTGATTTATGGAGGAGCGGTCCATGATGGAACATTCTCCAAAGAATATAACCTGAAAGGAATACCTTCAATCTGTGAAGCCGTACATATATCCCGGGATGTGCTGCTGGCAGAAGCAGCAGGCGTACATTATCACGTATGTCATATCTCAACGAAAGAGTCAGTAAGAGTGGTCCGCGATGCTAAAAATGCCGGGATCAATGTGACAGCTGAAGTAACACCACACCATCTTCTCCTATGCGAAGAAGATATTCCGGGACTTGATCCGAATTTCAAAATGAACCCGCCTCTTAGAAGCAAAGGAGATCAGCGAGCGTTAATAGAAGGGTTGCTGGATGGCACCATCGACTTTATCGCGACGGATCATGCACCTCATACAGAAGCAGAGAAATCTGAAGGGATGCAGCTCGCTCCTTTCGGAATTGTTGGATTGGAAACAGCCTTTCCGTTACTCTACACACGCTTTGTAGAAGAGGGAATCTTCACGTTAAAGCAGCTAATTGATTGGATGACGATTAAACCAAGCAAAGCCTTTAACCTTCCGTTTGGACTACTAGAAGTAGGAGGAGAAGCTGATTTTACGCTTATAGATTTAAATGAACAAAAAGTGATTGATCCAGCCGGATTTTTATCAAAAGGAAAAAATACTCCATTTAAAGAATGGGAGTGCAGAGGCTTTCCGAAAGCTACTTTTTATCAGGGATCTCTTGTATGGAATGAAGGAGGAAACAAACAATGAAAAGACAACTCATTTTAGACGATGGAACAGTATTCGTAGGAGAAGGCTTTGGAGCGAACAAAGAAACGATTGGAGAAGTGGTTTTCAACACAAGTATGACAGGATATCAGGAAATTCTTTCAGACCCATCATACTGTGGACAGCTTGTCACTTTGACCTATCCCCTCGTAGGGAACTACGGAATCAATCGCGACGATTTTGAGTCCATCACACCTGCTATCAAAGCGTTCATCGTGAGAGAAGTTGCAGATTTCCCTTCAAATTGGAGAAATGAATCAACTTTGGATGAATTATTTAAAGTAAAAGGTATTCCAGGAATTTCAGATATCGATACAAGAAAGTTAACAAGGATCATCAGACAGCATGGGGCAATGAAAGGCATCATTTGTTCAGCAGAGTTGGATCCAAAAGAAATGCTTGAGAAATTGCATGATACTGCACTAAGATCCGATCAAGTCATGCAGGTTTCAACGAAAACAGCATATGCCAGTCCGGGAAGAGGATATCGTGTCGTGTTAATGGATTTTGGGATGAAGCACGGAATCCTGAGAGAATTAAACAAGCGTGATTGTGACGTGATTGTGGTTCCTTACCATACATCAGCGGAAGAGATTCGTCGTTTGCAGCCTGACGGGATCATGCTCTCAAATGGGCCTGGGGATCCGAAAGATGTACCTGAAGCAATAGAAACGGTTAAAGAGCTCCTGGGAGAAATTCCCCTATTCGGAATTTGTTTAGGGCATCAATTATTTGCTCTCGCGTGTGGAGGCGACTCCTTCAAAATGAAATTTGGTCACAGAGGAGGCAACCATCCAGTAAAAGACTTGAAAACTGGAAAAGTAGCACTGACTTCCCAGAACCACGGTTATGCTGTAGATGAAAAGTCGTTGATAGGAACAAGACTTCAAGTTACTCACATGGCCATCAATGATGGAACAGTAGAAGGTTTAAAGCATTTAGACTACCCTGCCTTCACGGTTCAGTATCACCCGGAAGCATCTCCAGGACCTGAGGATTCAAATTACTTATTCGATGATTTCTTACAACTTATGAAAGAAGAGAAAAGAAAGGAGATTCAACATGCCTAAACGTACAGACATCAAAAGCATCTTAGTTATCGGGAGCGGACCCATCATCATAGGACAAGCGGCAGAATTCGATTATGCGGGGACTCAAGCATGTATCGCCTTAAAAGAGGAAGGGTATCGTGTCATCCTCGTAAATTCAAACCCTGCTACGATTATGACCGACGCTGAAATGGCAGATAAAGTGTATATCGAACCACTGACGCTGGAGTTTGTCAGTAGAATCATTCGTAAAGAACGTCCGGATGCGGTTCTTCCTACATTAGGTGGTCAAACGGGATTAAACCTGGCTGTTGAACTTGCTAAATCAGGAGTTTTAGAAGAATGCGGAGTGGAAATTCTCGGAACGAAGCTTTCGGCAATAGAGAAGGCAGAAGATCGTGACTTATTTAGAAATTTAATGAATGAACTCGGGGAGCCGGTTCCTGAGAGCGAAATCATCCGAACGGTGGATGAAGCGTTTCATTTCGTAGAAAGCGTCGGCTTTCCAGTGATCGTAAGGCCTGCCTACACACTGGGTGGGACCGGCGGAGGGATCTGTCACAATGAAGAAGAATTAATCGAAATTGTAACCTCAGGCCTGAAGTACAGCCCGGTAACTCAATGTCTACTGGAAAAAAGTATCGCAGGTTTTAAAGAGATTGAATACGAGGTTATGAGAGATGCAGCCGATAATGCCATCGTGGTATGTAATATGGAGAACATCGACCCGGTGGGAATCCATACGGGAGATTCGATTGTCGTAGCTCCAAGTCAAACTCTAAGTGACCGGGAGTATCAAATGCTCCGTAATACAAGCTTGAAGATCATCCGAGCATTAGGGATTGAAGGGGGCTGTAACGTCCAGCTTGCCCTTGATCCGGACAGCTTCCAGTATTACATCATCGAAGTGAATCCAAGGGTGAGCCGTTCCTCTGCACTAGCATCAAAAGCAACGGGATACCCAATTGCGAAGCTTGCAGCAAAAATTGCAGTAGGACTTACCCTGGATGAAATGATGAATCCTGTAACAGGTAAAACATATGCATCATTCGAACCTGCACTGGACTATGTGGTGACGAAAATTCCAAGATGGCCGTTTGATAAATTTGAAGCTGCCAAGCGTAACCTCGGTACGCAGATGAAAGCAACCGGTGAAGTAATGGCGATTGGCCGAACGTTCGAAGAGTCACTTCTTAAAGCGATTCGTTCCCTCGAAAGCAATACGTATCATATGGAGTTAAGTGATGCTGAACAATTTACAGACGAGTGGATCGAGAAGAGAATCCGCAAAGCAGGAGATGAACGACTCTTCTATATCGGAGAAGCACTTAGAAGAGGAGTGACGATTGAAACCATTCATGATTGGAGCAAAATCGATCTTTTCTTCCTGTATAAAATGAATAGAATCGTAGAATTCGAACAGGAATTAACCTTACATCCCTTCAATCTCGAGCTGGGACAAAAAGCAAAGCGAATGGGCTTTTCAGACATCACCATTGCCAAGCTATGGAATAGTACAGAAGCAGAATTGTATAGCTGGAGAAAAGAAAATGATTTAATACCTGTCTATAAAATGGTAGATACATGTGCGGCTGAGTTTGAATCAGAAACTCCTTACTTCTATGGAACCTATGAGGATGAGAATGAATCCAAGGTCACTTCGCGGGAGAGTGTCATCGTTCTTGGGTCAGGACCGATCAGGATCGGTCAGGGAGTAGAATTTGATTACGCAACCGTTCACTCTGTCTGGGCCATTAAAGAAGCGGGCTATGAAGCGATCATCGTAAATAACAATCCAGAAACGGTTTCGACAGACTTCAGCATCTCGGATAAATTATACTTTGAACCTCTCACGGTAGAAGATGTCATGCACATCATCGATCTTGAAAAGCCTAAGGGAGTTGTCGTGCAATTTGGTGGGCAAACCGCGATCAATCTGGCAGATGAGCTGGTGAGAAGAGGAGTCACGATTCTCGGTACATCACTTGAAGATTTAGATCGTGCAGAAAACCGGGATAAATTCGAACACACTCTGAACGAACTTGGCATTCCTCAACCTGAAGGAAAGACAGCGGTATCTGTTGAAGGAGCCCTTAAGATCGCAGAAAACATCGGATACCCTGTGTTGGTCAGACCGTCTTACGTCCTTGGTGGAAGAGCGATGGAAATTGTTTACCGAGAAGAAGAGCTTCTTCAATACATGAAGAACGCAGTAAAGGTGAACCCGCAACATCCGGTTTTAATCGACCGTTACCTGATCGGAAAAGAAATTGAAGTGGATGCCATTTCTGACGGAGTAGACGTAGTAGTCCCTGGAATCATGGAGCATATCGAACGGGCTGGAGTTCACTCCGGAGATTCCATCGCGGTTTATCCTCCACAGCAGCTGACAGGGGAACAGAAACAAACCATTGTCGATTATACAACACGACTTGCGAAAGGCCTAAACATTGTGGGGTTACTGAATATCCAATATGTCATCTCGAAAGGCGAAGTATTTGTTCTGGAAGTGAATCCACGCTCCAGCCGTACAGTGCCATTCATCAGTAAAATCACGAATGTACCGATGGCGAATATTGCAACCAAGTCCATTCTAGGGATCTCCCTTAAGGATCAAGGATATGAATCAGGATTAATACCTGAAAAACATGGTGTATATGTGAAGGTTCCTGTATTCTCCTTTGCCAAACTAAGACGGGTGGACATCACTTTAGGTCCTGAAATGAAATCAACAGGTGAAGTAATGGGGAAAGACCTTACTTTGGAAAAAGCCCTCTACAAAGGAATGGTTGCAGCAGGAATGCAAATGAAAGAATATGGATCTGTACTCATGACCGTAGCAGATAAAGACAAAGACGAAGCGGTTCTCCTGGCGCAACGCTTTATCGATATCGGGTATCAAATCCTTGCAACAAAAGGTACGGCCGAGCATCTGACAAAAGCAAATATTACCGTACGTGAAGTGGATAAGATCGGATCCAGTGGACCAACCCTGTTGGATATCATCCAAAGTGGAGAAACACAACTGGTCATCAATACCTTGACAAAAGGAAAACAGCCTGCCCGGGACGGATTTAGAATCCGTAGAGAATCAGTAGAAAACGGCATCCCATGTCTTACATCACTGGACACAGCAGAAGCCATCCTGCGAGTGATTGAATCCATGACATTCTCTGCTGAGGCTCTTCCATCACAACCGAAAACGAGAGAGGCGGTTTTTCAATGATCGTAAATGAAAAGATGGTGGTGCTTTCTCATGAAAGAATAGCTGAAAACATCTTTGAATTAGTTCTACAAGGAGAATTGGTGAGAGAGATCAAAGCTCCAGGACAATTTGTCCATATTAAAGTGGGAACGGGAATCGACCCTTTACTGAGGAGACCGATTTCCATCGCCTCCCATAATCACGAAGAACTCACCATAACATTGATCTATCGTGCAGAAGGGAAGGGAACTAACCTTCTTTCGCAAGTGATAAGTAATGAAAGGATCGACGTATTGGGACCTTTGGGAAATGGATTCACAGTAGCAGGTAGGAGTAAGACCGCTCTATTAGTAGGTGGAGGAATTGGAGTTCCTCCCCTCTACGGTCTTTCTAAAAATCTAGTTGAAAATGGTTGGAAAGTGAAACACATCCTCGGTTTTCAAACTGAATCCGTGAGTTTTTATGTGAACAAGTTCAGAGAATTGGGAGAAACCTTTGTCGCTACAGTGGACGGAACCCTCGGAACCACCGGGTTTGTAACAGACGTTATTCGAGAAAAAGCACCGGCCTTTGATGTGTTCTATTCCTGTGGTCCGACACCGATGCTGAAAGCACTTCAATCACAATTGGGTGACCGACGCGGCTTCATTTCTTTAGAAGAGCGCATGGGATGCGGGATTGGTGCTTGCTTCGCTTGTGTTTGTCACAAACAGGATGATCCACAAGGGTCAAGCTACGTTAAGGTTTGCAGTGACGGACCTGTATTTCCAGTAGGGGTGGTGCAATTATGAAATCATTACAAATCGAATTACCCGGATTAACATTAAAAAACCCTGTCATGCCGGCTTCAGGCTGCTTTGGCTTTGGACGCGAATACAGTCAGTTCTATGATTTAAGCGAGCTTGGAGCGATTATGATCAAAGCTACTACGGAAGAAGCGCGCTTTGGAAATCCGACTCCCCGGGTTGCTGAGACGAATGCCGGTATGCTGAATGCAATCGGGTTACAAAATCCCGGGCTCACAGGTGTGATGAGAAACGAACTTCCTTGGCTTTCCAAGTACGATGTACCGATCATCGCTAATGTGGCGGGGTCTCAGATGGAGGATTACGTGGAGGTGGCAAGAGTCATCTCAACCGCAGAAAACGTTAAGGCCCTTGAATTGAATATCTCCTGTCCAAATGTAAAAACAGGGGGAATAGCCTTTGGCACCATCCCAGAAGTGGCAAAAGAATTGACCGAGAGAGTAAAAGAAGTCTCGCAGGTCCCACTATATGTAAAGTTATCACCGAATGTCTCCAATATTGTCGACATGGCCAAGGCTGTTGAAGCAGGGGGAGCAGACGGCCTGACAATGATCAATACACTCCTCGGGATGAGACTGGATATGAAGACAGGAAAGCCGATCCTGGCAAATAAAACAGGGGGGTTATCCGGACCAGCCATTAAACCGGTTGCGATTCGTATGATTTATGAGGTAAGTCAACAGGTGGATCTTCCGATTATCGGGATGGGTGGCATACAAACTGCTGAAGATGTGATTGAATACTTTTATGCAGGGGCAAGCGCCATAGCCGTCGGTACAGCAAACTTCGTGGATCCATTCGTGTGTCAGCGTATCATAAAGAATTTACCGCCATTACTTGACGAACTGGGAGTGGAGCATATATCCCAATTGACCGGAAGGAGCTGGGGGAAGCATGAATCAAAAGCCGTTTATTGCTCTTGATTTCCCATCATGGGAGAAGACATCAATCTTCTTAGATCAATTTTCAGAGAGTTTAAATGTAAAAGTCGGTATGGAGCTATACCTTCAAAATGGACCGGTTATCATCGAAAAGATTTTAAATAAAAATCATCGTATTTTCCTGGACTTAAAGCTACATGACATTCCCAATACAGTATATGGCGCCATGAAGGGACTTGCCGGGTTCGACCTTGACCTGATCAATGTGCATGCTTCAGGTGGCGGAATGATGATGGAAAAGGCGTTAGAGGGTTTACATGCCGGCACACCTGCTAATCATTCACGCACAAAATTGATTGCCGTCACTCAATTAACGTCAACAACGGAAGAACAAATGCAGGTAGAGCAACTAATACCTAAAACGATCAATGAATCTGTCTTACATTATGCAACACTCGCAAAAATGGCGGGCCTTGATGGAGTGGTATGTTCTCCTCATGAATCCTCTCTTATAAAAGAACATTGTGGTGTAGATTTTATTCGGGTCACTCCGGGGATCAGGTTGGCAGATGATCAAAAAGGAGACCAAAAAAGAGTCACCACACCACGTATGGCAAAAGAAATGGGTTCTTCCTATATTGTCGTGGGAAGAAGTATTACAGGAACGAGTAATCCGGTTGAAGCATATGAACGAATTGTACATGAATGGGAGGGCCTCTGAATGAAACAAGAAATCGCCAAAAAATTATTAGACATCGAAGCCGTATTTTTAAACCCGTCGGAGCCATTTACATGGTCATCGGGAATAAAGTCGCCAATCTATTGCGATAATCGACTGACCTTATCTTACCCTACAGTGCGGGATGAAATTTCTACGGGTCTTGTTGAGATTATTAAAGAGCAGTTTCCGGATGTGGAAGTCATTGCAGGGACTGCAACAGCTGGAATTCCACATGCTGCATGGGTAAGTGAAAAACTAAACCTGCCGATGTGTTATGTTCGCTCGAAAGCTAAAGCTCACGGAAAAGGAAAGCAGATTGAAGGGAAAGCTGCGCCTGGTCAAAAAGTGGTGGTGGTTGAAGACCTCATCTCGACAGGCGGCAGTTGTATTACAGCTGTGAACGCTTTAAGAGAAGCGGGCTGCGACGTATTAGGGGTAGCTGCTATTTTCACCTACGAGTTAGAAAAAGGGAAAAGGATGCTTGAAGAACACGACATTAAGGCATTTGCACTATCCGATTACTCAAGTTTATTGGCTGTAGCGCTTCAAAACTCGATCATTCGGGAAGAAGAACTGGAACAATTGAAGCTTTGGGGTGAAAATCCGGAGAAATGGGGCAGTTAAGGTAGAAAGCAACTCTTTTGTGAGTTGCTTTTAGTTTTTTTGATAAGGGAAAAACAAAAGCACTCCCACCCTATTTCAGACTGAGTGAAAGTGCTTCATTAATTAATATCAATTCTTCAGCGAACGGACCAAATCCAAATCAGGTGTCACATATACCGTTTGCTGTCCTTCATAAATGACAAACCCCGGCTTGGCTCCTTTTGGTTTCTTTACCTGTTTGACTTCAGTGAAATCAACAGGCACCGAGCTTGATTCCCGTGCTTTACTAAAGTAGGCAGCAATTTTAGCTGCTTCCTTAATCGTCTCCTCCGAAGGATTCGGACTCTTGATTACAACGTGAGAGCCTGGAATGTCTTTCGTATGAAGCCATACCTCTTCTTTCCCTGCGACTCTGTTGGTTAAATAATCATTTTGTTTATTGTTTTTTCCGACTAAGATTTGTGTGCCGTCGCTTGAAGTGTATGTTTCCAGAACAGGTTTCACGTTTGCCTTTTTCTTTTTCGTTTGTTTACGGACCCTCAGGTAGCCTTCTTCTTCCAGCTCTTCTCTGATTTCTTCAACGTCTTTTGTTGATGCCGATTCTAATTGTTGAAGTAATTGTTCTAAGTAGACAATCTCTTCGTCGGCTTTTTCAATTTGCTCATGAACGATTTTTATTGCATTCTTTGCTTTTTGATAGCGTGAAAAATAGTTTTGGGCATTTTCTGATGGAGACTTTTGCGGGTTGAGGGGGATCATGATACTTTCCCCGTTTTCATCATAATAATTTACCACGCTAACCTCAGTCATTCCTCGTTCAACCGCATATAAATTCGAAGTAAGGAGTTCACCGAGCAATTGATATCTATCTGCCTGCTGGGCATCCTCCAACGTTTTCTTTAATTTTTCAATTTTATTTACATTTTTATCCCGTTCGTTTCGGATGAATCGTTCCAAGTCGTTTCCTTGTTGCTTCACCCGGTCTCGTGCAGCCTTCTGATAGAAGAATCGGTCCAATAGTTCACTTAACGAAGGAAAGGTTTGTTTCTCTCCTTGCAGATGTTCAAGATCCATCCAGTAAAACGTTTCTTTCTCCCCACTAATGAGGGTTGGTGTAGAGTCAATCGATTTTGCATACTGAATCAATTCTAAGAATGATTCGGAAATCGTAGACTGGTTGCCGATTCCTGCACGGTGAACAACTTCTTTTGCATAAAGAGGAGAAATGCCTGCAAAAGCTTGGACAATCTGCTTATCCAGTTTGCCGGAGTTAAAGTCCAGTGCTCTCAGAACATCTTCACTGGTAGCATTAAGTGGATTTTTTTTATCTTGTTGTGGTGGTAAAACATACGTATGACCAGGCAAAACAGTACGGTGTGTATTCATGCTTGGTGATATATGCTTGATACTATCCAGAATCATATTTCGTTCTTTATCAACTAGAATGATGTTACTATGGCGCCCCATTACTTCGATGATTAACTGTTTGTAGGAAATATCGCCGATTTCATTTCTGCCCTTCACTTCAATTATGATCATCCGGTCCAGTTCAACCTGTTTGATCCCCTCTACAATATACCCTTCCAGATGCTTTCGTAGAAGCATACAGAACATGGGAGGGACAGAAGGATTTTCATAGTTTTCTTTTGTTATTTGTACCCTTGAATAACTGGGGTGGGCGGATAATAGAACTTTGTGATTTTTTCCATTCGCCCGGATAATCATGATGATTTCATTTTTATAAGGTTGATGTATTTTGTTGATGCGTCCGTGCAATAAGTTCTCGTTCAATTCTTTGGTCATGCTTCTAGTAAATAATCCATCAAATGACATATATAACATCCTTTGCTTTAAACGATTTCGGTGTATTTTATATCTGCCAAGCTTGATCTTGGTCTCTGTGTATCAAATGTAACCGATTTTACCCCTCTCACAGGTGAAATGCAAAACATACATAAATCATATCATTTTTTAGGACGAGTCTGAATAAGAATGCTATGAGAAGGACAACTTTTCGTATCGTAGGAGGAGAGTGACATGGTTGCATGAAATTTCATGAGATGAGACAAGAGGACATAGAGCAGTCATTAAATACCAATTATCTAGAGGGTCTTTCAACAGATGACGTAGCAAAGAGACGGGAACAGTTTGGGTACAATCAATTGGAGGAAGCTGAGAAGCAGTCGGCTTTGTTATTATTTTTCAGTCAATTTAAGGACTTTATGGTTCTTGTGTTATTGGCAGCCACACTCATTTCAGGATTACTGGGAGAATACATCGATGCGATTGCCATCATAGCCATTGTGTTAATAAACGGTTTTCTAGGTTTTTTTCAAGAGCGTAAAGCAGAAAGGTCCCTGCAGGCTTTAAAGGAACTTTCGGCACCTCAGGTTTCGGTGTTGAGAGATGGTAAGTGGGTGAAAGTTGTTTCTAAAGAGGTCATTATCGGTGATGTCATCCGCTTTGGAAGCGGGGATCGGATCGGGGCAGATGTGCGGCTCATTGAAACGAACAATCTGGAAATAGAAGAATCTGCTTTAACAGGGGAATCTGTACCTGTCACAAAATCGACGAACCCCGTCAATGGTGAAAACATGAGTCTCGGAGACTTAGAGAATATGGCATTTATGGGGACGATGGTAACTAGGGGTAATGGTATTGGTGTTGTGACATCAATCGGAATGAAGACAGCCATGGGACAAATCGCTGATATGATTCAAAAAGCTGAAACGATGATAACCCCACTTCAAAGAAAACTTGAAGAATTAGGAAAAATACTGATTTCCGTTGCTCTCGTGTTAACTGCATTGGTCGTAGGAATCGGTGTGATTCAGGGTCACGATATGTACACTATGTTCTTAGCTGGGGTTTCTTTGGCAGTTGCGGCCATTCCAGAAGGTCTACCTGCCATTGTAACCGTTGCCCTTTCCCTCGGCGTTCAGCGAATGATCAAGAAGAAAGCGATCGTCCGAAAGCTGCCGGCTGTTGAAACATTAGGCTGTGCATCGGTTATTTGCTCAGATAAAACAGGAACTCTGACTCAAAACAAAATGACGGTAACACATCTATGGAGTGGAGGCAGAACGTGGACAGTAACGGGAACCGGATATGAACCGGATGGCCAATTTTACAGCGGAGATCAAAGGGTAACTCCTCACAGTGAAAATGCTCTTCAACAATTATTAACCTTTGGTATGCTGTGCAACCATGCGGAACTCGTAACACGTGAAGAAAACTTTGTAGTTGATGGGGATCCTACAGAAGGGGCTCTTCTTGTGGCGGGGTTGAAAGCTGGATTGAGCCGGGAATCTTTGCAGAAGAAATTTACGATTGTTAAAGAATTCCCCTTTGATTCTACTAGAAAAATGATGAGTATCATCGTTGTCGACCAAAATGGGAAACACTTCTCTGTAACGAAAGGTGCTCCCGACGTTTTAGTCGGCAAAAGCGAATCCATCTTGTGGGAAGGAAGACTTCAATATAAATCAGCTGAAATAGCCCAAAAAGTAGAAGAGGCAATCAGTGAAATGTCGTCCAATGCGCTTCGAAACATTGCGATTGCTTATAAACCCCTCAATGAAAGATCCATCGAGGGGATTAAGGAAAATGACATTGAAGAAGGGGTGACCTTCATTGGCTTACAAGGTATGATCGATCCTCCCAGACCTGAAGTGAAGCAGGCAGTGAAAGAGTGTCGGGCAGCCGGCATTAAGACGGTGATGATTACAGGTGATCATATTTTAACGGCTAAAGCGATTGCCAGACAGCTAGGAATCTTAAAAAACAAAGATCGCGTTCTGGATGGAAGAGCCCTGAATCATATGGAAGTACATGAACTGGAAGAAATCGTGGAAGAAGTTTCGGTTTTTGCACGTGTTTCTCCTGAGCATAAATTAAAAATCGTCAAAGCCCTGCAAAACCGGGGACATGTGGTGGCGATGACCGGGGATGGAGTGAATGACGCTCCGGCAATAAAATCTTCGGATATTGGAGTAGCCATGGGAATTACCGGAACAGATGTAGCCAAGGAATCTTCCTCACTTGTCCTGTTGGATGATAACTTTGCAACGATTAAATCAGCAATCCAGGAAGGCAGAAACATCTATGAGAATATCAGAAAGTTTATTCGGTACCTGCTGGCATCAAATGTAGGGGAAATTCTCGTCATGCTGTTTGCCATGATCCTGGCACTTCCACTTCCATTGGTGCCGATCCAGATACTTTGGGTGAACCTTGTGACAGATGGACTTCCTGCCATGGCACTTGGTCTCGATAAGCCAGAAGATGATGTCATGAAGAGAAAACCAAGGCATCCAAAAGAAGGCGTCTTTGCCAGAGGATTAGGCTGGAAGGTAGTTTCAAGGGGCTTCTTAATCGGTGGTGTCACTCTACTTGCCTTCATGTTGTCGTATAAGACTCACCCCGATCACTTGGCGTATGCCCAAACCGTTGCCTTTGCTACATTGGTTATGGCACAGCTCATTCATGTGTTTGACTGTCGAAGTGATGTTTCTGTATTTTCAAGAAATCCCTTCGGAAACATGTACCTTGTATGGGCCGTGTTATCTTCACTCGTATTGATGCTTCTCGTGATATACATCCCATCCTTGCAGCCGATCTTCCATACAGTACCAATCGTGTTAAAGGACTGGTTCTTGATCATTGGTTTAAGCTCGGTTCCAACGTTTTTACTGGCAGGGTCATTTTTTGCAAGAAAAAAACAGTGAAATGTGGTATAATCCTAAAGGTAATAGAGAATAACCTCTATTACCTTTTTTATATAGTGAGAGTGCAAGCATGAAATCAGTTGATCTACATACGAATATCGTCAAAAGATTGGATGTGATCGTAATGGTTGTCAGTATGACAGGCTTTGGAAGAAGCAAAGTAGACTCTGAACAACATACTGTAACGGTTGAAATGAAATCCGTTAATCACAGATTTAGTGAATGTTTCATAAGGATGCCCCGACAATTAATGAAACTTGAGGATAAAATTAAAAAACAAGTATCCCAGTCCGTTAAGAGAGGGAAAGTGGATATTTTCATCACCATAACCGGCGATGGCTTAGTACATAAAAATCTACATATTGACTGGAAGCTCATTCAAGATTATTATCAGTTAGTAAATAAAGTGAAAGAAACCTTCTCCCTAAAAGATGAACTGCAATTATCCCATCTCTTAAACAGAGAAGAATTTGTGATGATCGAAGAAATGGAAGAGGAAAACGAAGAGCTTGAGCAGTTGGTGTTAAAAGCTGTAGCACAAGCGGCGAATGACCTTAGACAAATGCGTGAAAAAGAAGGAGAGCTCCTCAAGAAAGATTTTCTCACTCATCTGAATCATTTTGAGACTAAAATTGGTGAACTTGCCGATCATGCTCCTAAACTGGTTGATCAGTATAGAGAACGGTTAAGAAAGAGGATTCTTGAATACAATGAAACTTCCTTCGATGAAAGTCGTTTGCTCACTGAGGTTGCCATTTTTGCTGATAAATCGGATATTACCGAGGAACTGACGAGGTTAGAAAGTCATATTCAGTACTTTCATTCCTCATTGACCGGTGAAGGACCTGTAGGCAGGAAGCTGGATTTCATGATCCAGGAAATGAATCGGGAAGTGAACACGATTGGTTCGAAAGCAAATGATTCCTTCATTGCCACGATTGTTGTGGAACTGAAATCAACACTGGAGAAGCTTAGGGAACAAGTGCAAAATGTAGAATAAGAAGTTTAGTTTCCTGTCATTCCGGCGAAACTAAACTATTGATTAGGAGGAGCGTTATGTCGATTAAGCTCATCAATATAGGATTTGGAAATATTGTTTCAGCTAACCGGATCATCTCAATTGTAAGTCCCGAATCAGCACCAATCAAACGCCTGATTCAAGATGCAAGAGACCGGGGAACACTCGTTGATGCTACATACGGAAGAAGAACAAGGGCGGTAATTATTACGGATAGCGATCACGTTATTCTTTCAGCTGTTCAACCCGAAACCGTTGCTCATCGTTTAACTGATAAAGAGGATATAGTAGAAGAAGGGCAGGGTAAATAAATGAAAGAAAAAGGATTGCTGATCGTTCTTTCCGGACCTTCAGGTGTAGGAAAAGGAACCGTTCGTAAAGCGATTTTTTCCCAAGAAGATACAAAGTTTGAATATTCCATTTCCATGACCACTCGTAATCCCCGTGAAGGAGAAGTGGATGGTGTAGATTATTTCTTTAAATCAAGAGAAGAGTTCGAAGTACTTATAGAGCAAGGTAAACTGCTGGAGTATGCAGAATTCGTTGGAAACTATTATGGCACCCCTGTTGATTACGTTCGAGAAACACTTGATGCCGGAAGAGATGTTTTTCTTGAAATTGAAGTACAAGGTGCACAACAGGTCAGGGATAAATTCCCTGAAGGTTTATTTATCTTCCTGGCACCGCCTAGTCTTTCTGAACTTCAGAATCGCCTCGTAACAAGAGGAACCGAGACGGATGATTTAATCCAGGGGAGAATGAATACTGCAAGAAAAGAAATTGAAATGATGAATCTGTATGATTACATTGTTGAAAATGATCAAATTGAACATGCAGTTGGTAAGATTAAATCCATTGTTCAAGCAGAACACTGCAAACGGGAAAGAGTGCAACAACGATACTTAAATATGCTGGAGGTTGAATAAATGTTAAACCCATCCATTGATTCATTAATGAAGAAGATCGATTCTAAATATTCGTTAGTCAGTATTGCTGCTAAGAGAGCAAGAAACCTGCAAGATACCGGGGATTACCGTTTGAACCAATATGAGTCCCATAAGTTTGTAGGAAAAGCCCTTGAAGAAATTCAGGCCGGTCAATTATCTATGAAAGAAAGAGATGCCAAAGCGGTTTATTCTGATGAATAAGCTTCATCATGCTTAATGAAAAACTCTAGGGGGTTGACTCGAAAGATTTCATGATCTTTCGGGACAACCCTATTTTCTTTTTCTATCAATATCCTTCATAATAATAGAAGGATAAAGTGTAATGGGGGAAAGCAGAATGATCAAGGGGAAAAAAATACTGTTATGTGTATCTGGTGGAATTGCTGTATATAAAGCGGCTGCTTTAACGAGCAAGCTGGTCCAAAGCGGTGCCGATGTGAAGGTCATCATGACAGAATCAGCGCGGAAATTTGTGGCTCCACTTACTTTTCAGGCATTATCCCGTCAAGATGTATACTGGGATACCTTTGATGAAAAGGATTCATCAAAGATTGCTCATATCGACTTAGCTGACTGGGCAGATCTTGTACTGGTTGCACCAGCCACTGCCAACATCATTGGGAAGCTGGCGAACGGAATTGCAGATGACATGATTACAACAACCATTTTGGCAACGACAGCGAAAGTATGGATTGCCCCAGCCATGAATGTACATATGTATGATCACCCGGCGGTGAAGCGGAATATTGATACCCTTTTTGAGTTTGGATACCAATTTGTCGAACCAAGTGAAGGGTATTTAGCTTGTGGATATGTTGGAAAAGGAAGATTAGAAGAACCTGAGAAAGTAGTGGAACTGGTTGATCGCTATTTTTCTAATCGTGATAGTGAAAGGAAGATATTACAGGGAAAAAAAGTCGTCATAACTGCCGGACCGACAAGAGAAATGGTCGATCCCGTTCGTTTCTTCTCCAATCGCTCAACAGGGAAGATGGGCTACGCCCTTGCAGAGGCGGCCGTGTCTCTTGGGGCAGAGGTTGTCTTGATTTCCGGACCGTCTCAATTACCCGTTCCAAGTGGTATTGAATTTGTCTCCGTAACAAGTGCTGAAGATATGTACAATGCTGTTCATGAAGCGTTTTCAACAGCGGATATCGTTGTGAAGAGCGCTGCAGTCGCTGATTATCGTCCGAAAGAAACCTTCAAGGATAAGCTGAAGAAAAAAGATGGTAATCTAGTGATTGAATTTGAACGGACAAAGGATATATTAATGAGTCTTGGTGAGCGTAAGAAACATCAATATCTAATCGGATTTGCTGCCGAAACAACAAACGTTTACGAGTATGCGAAAGCAAAGCTTGAGAAAAAGCGGGCAAACATGATTGTTGCAAATAATGTAAAAGAAACTGGGGCAGGGTTTGGAACGGACACGAACAAAGTATCGATTGTAACAAGCGAAGGTACCATTCGAGAGCTGCCATTATTATCAAAGGTAGAGGTAGCGAAAGAAATCTATAAAGAAGCGATCCGGCAAATGAAGAAGGGTTCCTCACATGAACGTAGCTAGTGTCATCGTAGATGTTCCTGCCATGCAGACGGATCGAGCCTACGACTATAGTATTCCGGCTGAATGGAGAGGCAGCATCGTTCCCGGCATGAGAGTCATCGTTCCTTTTGGACCAAGAAAAATCCAAGGCTTTGTCATTGAATTAAAAGAAAAAGGCGAAGTCTCTAAACTGAAATCGATAGTTGAGCCGATGGACCTTGTACCGGTCCTGAATAAAGAACTACTAACATTGGGGAACTGGCTTACAGAGAAGACCCTTTGCTTTAAAATCTCAGCATTTCAAGCGATGCTTCCGGCAGCCATGAAAGCGAAATATGAAAAAATCTTCCAACTAGAGGAAAATAAGAGTCCGGGTGTACTTCATCTTTCGCTCCAGCACTTCTTTCAAAATGGAAGAGAAGTGTCCTGGAAAGCGATCGAAGAAAACGGCCTGCTCCCTCTCGTTCATAAAGAGGTAAAACAAGGTTCGGTTGAAGTAATTTACAGAGTGAAAGCGAAGGGGAATAAGAAAACGGTCCGAAAACTGTATCTTAATGTACCTGAAGATGATTTAGAAGAAGTGAAGAACAGTCTGCCTCCTCAAGCAAGTAAGCAGAAACAAATCATAGAATACATGAGTGACTCCGCTCCTGGTGGGGACGGAATCCTTGCCACAACACTCCTTGAAGAGATGGCAACTACCTCATCAACTGTTAAATCCTTAGTCAATAAAGGGGTTCTGATTGAGAAAAATGTTGAAATGTATCGTGATCCCTTTGAAAAAAGGACGTTCGAGAAGACCTCGCCGCTTTCGTTAACGGCTCAACAGGACCAGGCGATTTGTCCTATACTGAACACCATTGATGAAGAAAAACATCACACATTCCTTCTTTACGGAGTAACAGGAAGTGGTAAAACGGAAATTTATCTTCAATCCATTCAACGGGTCTTGCAAGAAGGGAAGGAAGCGATTGTATTAGTCCCTGAAATTTCGCTTACTCCCCAAATGGTTCACAGGTTCAAGGGCAGGTTCGGAAATGATGTAGCTGTTCTACATAGCGGTTTGTCAGTTGGTGAAAAGTATGATGAATGGAGAAAGATTCAGCGTAAGGAAGTAAAAGTGGTGGTCGGTGCCCGCTCAGCTGTTTTTGCTCCTTTTGAAAATATCGGAATCATCATTATTGATGAAGAGCATGAAACAAGTTACAAGCAAGAAGAAAATCCTCGTTATCATGCCAGGGACGTGGCCATTTATAGAGGGGAATACCATCAATGCCCTGTCATTTTGGGAAGCGCCACACCTTCTTTGGAAACCTTTGCTCGAGCATCAAAAGGTGTGTATGGGCTCCTCACGCTGGATAAACGGATGAATGATGGACCACTTCCTCAAGTAGAAATTGTGGATATGAGAGAGGAACTGAGGAAGGGGAACCGTTCCATGTTCTCAACTGAACTTTTCGAAAAGCTTCAGGACCGAATTGAGAAAGGAGAGCAAACCGTTCTATTCCTAAATAGAAGAGGGCATTCATCATTCATCATGTGCAGAGATTGCGGCTTTGTCCTTCAATGTCCAAACTGCGATATCTCTTTAACCTACCACCGCTTTTCAAACGGCATGAAATGTCATTACTGCGGCTACGAAGAAGGAGTTCCCACTACTTGCCCTGAGTGTACGAGTGAGCATATTCGTTATTTTGGGACAGGAACTCAAAAAGTAGAGGAAGAATTGACGAAACTTATCCCCGGGGCTCGAATCATTCGTATGGATGTGGACACAACCTCCCGAAAAGGGTCACATGAAAAACTATTGACAGCCTTTGGGGAGGGAAAAGCAGATATACTTCTTGGTACACAAATGATTGCCAAGGGTCTGGATTTTCCGAATATCACTCTCGTCGGGGTCCTCAGTGCGGATACGATGCTTCATCTTCCAGACTTCAGAGCTGCAGAGAAGACGTTTCAATTACTTACTCAAGTAAGCGGACGTGCAGGCAGGCACACTCTGCCGGGAGAAGTAGTGATTCAAACCTATACTCCGGAGCACTATTCAATCGAGTTAGCGTCTAATCATGATTACAACCGTTTTTATCAACAGGAAATGATGATGAGGAAAATGGGCTCCTATCCTCCCTTTTACTACATCACTCTCGTCACATTAAGTCATGAAGATTTAATGAAAGTTGTCGATATTGCAGAGAAGATGACGAAATATATCCGTTCAAAGCTATCTGAAACAACGATCATTCTTGGACCCGTGGCGTCACCGATCCCCAGGATAAAGAATAGATATCGGTATCAATGTTTGATAAAATACAAGCGGGAACCAAATCTTGGTACTACATTGAAAACAGTATTAGATCAGTACCAGCAGCAATATGCGTCTCAAGGGTTAACAATCTCTATAGATGTGAACCCTTATATGATGATGTAACTATATTTTTTACGGGAAAATGGAGGAGACTTATGGCAATACTTCCAATTGTAATGCACCCTGATCCAATCTTAGAAACAGAATGTGAGAAGGTAACGGCATTTGATAAGAAATTAAAAAAATTATTGGCAAATATGTATGACACAATGCTTGAAGCGGATGGTGTTGGCCTTGCAGCTCCTCAAGTAGGAGTCGACCTTCAGGTAGCGGTGGTGGATATCGGGGATGACTCCGGTACCATCGAGCTTATCAATCCGGAAATCGTCGAAGCGGACGGATCTCAAACCGACCTTGAAGGGTGCCTGAGCTTCCCGGGGTTATATGGGGAAGTGACGCGTCCTTATTCCATCAAGGTCCGAACGTTTGACCGAAAAGGAAGAATGATTGAATTTCAAGCCCAGGACTTTTTAGCCAGAGCGATTCAACACGAAATTGATCATCTTCACGGTGTTCTATTTACCTCAAAGGTAGAAAAATATGTGACAGAAGAAGAATTAGAAGGGTATGAAGCTTAATGACGAAAGTAATTTTCATGGGAACGCCTGACTTTTCCGTTCCTGTTCTTCAATCTCTATTAGACGAAAACTATGATGTAATTGCGGTCGTGACACAGCCCGATCGCCCAGTGGGTAGAAAGAGGATCCTTACGCCTCCACCTGTAAAGGTAGCAGCTGAAAAGAACGGGATACCAGTCTATCAACCAGAGAAAATTAAGGATGAAGATGAGTTAAACAAAGTGCTTGCATTAGAACCTGACCTTATCGTAACGGCCGCTTTCGGACAAATTCTTCCCAACGCATTATTGGAAGCCCCTCAGTATGGATGCATCAATGTTCACGCCTCTTTACTTCCTGAACTTAGAGGGGGAGCGCCCATTCATTATTCCATTCTCCAAGGAAAAGAGAAAACGGGCATCACCATCATGTATATGGTCGAAAAGCTTGATGCAGGTGACATTATTAGTCAAGTGAAAGTCGATATTGAAGAACGTGACCATGTCGGAACCCTACACGATAAATTAAGCGTTGCAGGTGCAGCGTTACTCATTGAAACGGTGCCCAAATTATTGGCAGGGGACATAGCCCCGGTCAAGCAGGATGATTCAAAAGCGACGTTTGCACGAAACATCAAACGCGAACAAGAAAAAATTGACTGGACGAAAGGTGGAGAAGAAATCTACAACCATATTAGAGGACTTCACCCTTGGCCAGTTGCGTACACCACATTAGAAAATTCAGTGATCAAAGTTTGGTGGGGAGAAAAAGTCAGCGGAACTTCTGCTGCTCCTGGAGAAATCATGAAGATTGAAGAGGATGGATTCGTTGTTTCTACAGGCACTTCAGTAGGAATAAAAATAACCGATTTACAGCCTTCGGGGAAAAAGAGAATGAGTGCAAAGGATTATCTGCGTGGAGCAGGTTCTCACCTGAAAGCAGGAATGATGTTAGGAGAAACTAATGAGTAAACGAAATAAGACCGTCCGTGAAGCTGCACTTGATGTCATTGAAGCAGTAGAAAAAAATCAATCGTACAGTAATTTATTACTCAATTCTGTGATTGAAAAAAATCAGCTGCCAAGAAAGGATATTGGGTTATTAACGGAGCTGACCTATGGAACCATTCAACGGAAAATGACGCTGGATTTTTATTTAGCTCCATTTCTTAAAGGGAAGTTGGATGAGTGGGTTCGTCATCTATTGCGTTTATCCCTCTATCAGCTTGTGTACTTAGATCGAATTCCTGACCGTGCTGTTTTCTATGAAGCTGTAGAAATTGCTAAGAAGAGAGGGCATAAAGGCATTTCAGGGTTGGTGAATGGGGTCTTGCGTTCTGTGCAAAGGAAAGGGCTTCCTTCCCTTGACACTATTAAAGATCCAATCGAGCGTGTGGCCATCGAAACGAGTCATCCTTATTGGCTTGTGAAGAGATGGGGAGAGCAATTTGGCCTGGAGAAAACGAAAGAAATGTGTGAAACCAATTTAATTGCACCTAATCAAACGGCACGGGTGAATACAACCAAAATCACTCGAGAAGAGCTTATCCAACTCTTGACGGATAATGGAAATGAAGTGAAAGAAAGCCCGATTGTTCCGGAAGCGGTCCAGTCACTTCGAGGGAATCTGGCAAAAACAGATGAATATCGTAACGGACAATTCACCATCCAAGATGAAAGTTCCATGCTTGTCTCCTATGCTTTGAAGCTTGAACAAGGGATTAAAGTGTTAGATGCATGCGCAGCACCAGGGGGGAAAACGACTCACATAGCCGAAAAACTATCAGGAACCGGAGAAGTCCATGCATTGGACTTACACAAGCATAAGGTCAAATTAATTGACGAAAATGCAACTCGTCTTGGATTAAATAATGTAAAGACTGCAACCCTTGATAGTCGAAAAGCAGGAGAGAAGTTTGAAAAAGAAAGCTTCGATCGCATTCTAGTGGATGCCCCATGTTCTGGACTAGGTGTATTAAGAAGAAAACCGGATATAAAATATGCTAAAAAAGAATCCGATCTTCTATCACTGCAAAAGATTCAGCTGGACATTCTTTCAGCCGTTGCACCATTGTTAAAAAAAGATGGACTGTTAGTTTATAGCACTTGTACTGTGGACCAAAATGAGAATGAAGGTACTGTGTCGGCTTTCTTAAGTGATCATCCAGAATTTGTTCCTCACCCATTAGATGAACTTCCGGATTCCATCACACCATTTATTAAAGAAAATCAATTACAAGTATTTCCTCAGGATTTTGGCGGGGATGGATTCTTTATTTCATGCTTTAGAAAAAAATAAGTCGAAATTGCTCAAATGTAGAAAGTAAAGCAGGAAAATTCACCAGAAAAGTCGTAAAAGTACAATAGCCCTTAATGAATCTTTGATTATCCATTACTTTGTAATCATATGTTTATTTCATCAAAAGTGATAAAAGCTGAAAATATTCTCTCTTTTCATTATCAACCTATTCAGCTCCCATTCAGAACGAATGGCAAGCTGAATGTATTTAACGAAGATAATCAAAGTGAATTCATTTTTTTGAACTAAAGTTGCACCCTACTATGAGTATAAGGAGCTACTTGAAACAGGTGCAGAAGAAGAGACGAGGTGACATAAGTGAAAACTGTATATTTTACGGACAAAGGGAAAGTGCGTCAACTAAATGAAGATAGTGCCGGCGTATTCGTGAATCATCATGGCGATCATTTAGCTGTTGTAGCAGATGGAATGGGCGGCCACAGAGCCGGAGACGTTGCCAGCGAGCTTACCATCTCCATCTTAAAGGACTTATGGGAGAAAACAGAGAAGTTTCACACCGCTGATGAAGCCGAAAATTGGTTAAAATCAACTATTAACGAAGTAAACAAAGAAGTATATACTTATTCTCAGTCTAATCCAGAGTGTGAAGGAATGGGGACGACTCTCGTTGGAGCCATTTGCACCTCCTTGTTTGCAACTATTGTCAATATTGGTGACAGCAGAGGATATATACTGAATGAAAATGGTTTTCATCAGTTAACAGAAGACCATACACTTGTAAATGAATTAGTCAGAAGCGGCGAAATTTCAAAAGAAGATGCAGAGCATCATCCAAGAAAAAATGTGATACTTAGAGCGATAGGTACGGAAGCTTCAATTACGATGGATATTAAAACGATAATGTTTGAAGAAGAAGACGTTATTTTATTGTGTTCAGACGGTCTTTCTAATAAAGTCTCCCAAAAAGAAATGAAAGAGATATTGGTTCAGGACCACTCCCTTGAGAGTAAAGGAGAGTCGCTTGTTCATTTAGCCAATGAATATGGCGGTGAAGATAATATTACCGTAGTAATTGTAGAGTTTGCCGCTGAAACGGAAAGCGGGTGATAACATGATGGAAGGAAAGCGCATCAGTGGGCGTTACAGAATCATTAAACTAATCGGCGGCGGAGGAATGGCCAACGTTTATTTAGCTCACGATGTGATTTTGGATCGTGAAGTGGCTATTAAAATGCTCCGGATCGATTTTGCCAATGAAGAGGAATTCATTAAACGATTCCAACGGGAAGCTCAATCTGCTACTAGCTTGACTCATCCGAACATTGTGAGTATATACGATGTAGGAGAAGAAGACGATCTATACTATATTGTCATGGAATATGTCCATGGTATGACCTTAAAGCAATACATACAGCAACATTCACCTGTTCAAGTAGACAAAGCGCTGGATATTATGAAGCAGTTAACCCTAGCGATGTCTCATGCTCATCAGAATCATATTGTACACCGGGATATTAAACCCCATAATATCCTTCTTGATGAAGAAGGAAATGTGAAGATAACGGATTTCGGGATCGCGATGGCTCTTAGTGCCACTTCGATCACCCAGACCAATTCAGTCCTGGGATCGGTCCACTACCTTTCTCCTGAACAGGCAAGGGGTGGAATGGCTACGAAAAAATCTGATATTTATTCACTGGGAATCGTCATGTTTGAATTGTTAACGGGAAGACTGCCTTTCTCTGGAGAATCAGCGGTCTCGATTGCCTTAAAGCATTTGCAATCGGAAACACCATCTTTAAAAAGGTGGAATCCTGATATTCCCCAGAGCGTTGAAAATATCGTATTAAAAGCAACGGCCAAGGATCCATTCAGACGGTACGAGAGCCTGGAGGAGATGGATGAAGATCTGTTTTCAGCGCTTGACCCTGGTCGGATGAATGAGCCTAAATTTGCCGTTCCCCTTGATGACGAAGCAACAAAAGCAATACCTGTCATTACTGATCAGAAGGCGTATTCGAATCTAGATGATACGATTGTTCATCATCATGCGGACACAGACAAACTTCAAACGAAGCCGACTCCTCCAGTCCAAGACGGTAAGAAGAAAGGCAAGAAGAAAAACAAGAAGGGTGATCCTAAGAAAAAGGGTAAAAAGAAGTGGCCGATATTCATTATTAGTTTGTTCTTTTTGTTGATTCTTTTAGGAGTTGCTGCTGTTACTTTTGTTCCCGAGCTGCTGGGGCCTAAGGAAGTCCAGGTACCGGATGTGGTTGAAAAAGATCAAACTGAAGCCATTTCCACCATCGTTTCAGAGGGGTTTGTCGTCGGAGAAACAAAAAAACAATCCCATGAATCGATTCCTGAAGGTTTTGTAATCAAGACAAACCCAAAGGCAGGACGGATGGCGAATGAAGGTACGGCTATCGATATCTATGTAAGTACAGGAAAAGAAAAAGTGGAAGTCGAGGACTATGTCGGAAAAGATTTTGAAGAAGTGTCCTCTGAACTTGAAGAAAAAGGTTTCACTATAGAAAAAGAAGAAGAATTCGATGAAGGAGAACCTGCAGGAACCATTCTCAACCAGGATCCGTCAGCTGGAGTAGAGGTCGTGGCAGAAGAAACGACAATTACCTTTACAGTGAGTAAGGGAACTGAGAAGTTTGATTTGGGAAGCTTGGAAGGTTTTGATCAAACTGCACTTGATAAATATGAAGCTTCGAATGAGATAAATATCATTGTTCAGAGTGAAGAATTTTCAGATGAGGTTGAAGAAGGTAGGGTGATTTCTCATAAGCCGGTTGCGAGTACTCCGATTAGTAAAGGTGAGGATGTTTACGTTATCATGTCTAAGGGTCCTGAGCCGCCGAAGGAAGTACCGACCAAGGAAGAAACATTAAAGGTAACAGTTCCATATACAAAAAATGATGGCACCCCTCAACCAGTGGAAATACTAATTAAGGACAAGGATAGTACTTTTGAGGATAGTGAACCGGATCAGATCGATGGTATTACGAAGGATACGGAGTTCACACTTACCTTTACATTGGAAGAAGGTACAGTAGGGGAATATCGAATATTGAGAGACGGTCAAGAGTATAAAACAGGTACTGTCGAGTATCCTAAAGATGAATAAATGACAATTGACAAAGGGCTGTACCCGGGTTTTAATGAACCTAACGGGACAGTCCTATTGTTTTCATTTATAATAGTAGTGATACATAACGCAGACGACTTAATTATTTTTTATAATATATTCTGAATAGGAGGTTTCGAATGCCTGAAGGAAAAATTGTTAAAGCATTAAGTGGATTTTACTATGTGCTTTCAGAAGGAAGCGTTACACAATGTCGGGGCAGAGGTAATTTCCGTATAAATAAAATAACACCCCTGGTGGGTGATTATGTTGAATTTCAAGCGGAGAACAAAACGGATGGATACATTCTGAAGGTCTGTGACCGTAAGAATGAGTTAGTACGTCCCCCGATTGCAAATGTCGATCAAGCGATATTGGTCTTCTCTGCAAGCGAACCGAATTTTAGCCCGGCTTTACTTGACCGCTTTCTTGTGTTGGTAGAGAGTAAAGAAATAGAACCGCTTATTTGTGTAACCAAGATGGACTTACTTACATCTGATCAAACAAACAAAATTGAACGATTTGTGAAGGATTACCGCTCATTCGGGTATGAAGTCCTGATGACGTCTTCGAAAACGGAGCATGGTGTAGAGGAATTGACTCCGTATTTACGTGATAAAATTTCTGTGTTTGCAGGGCAGTCCGGAGTAGGGAAATCGTCCTTGCTTAATGCCTTGAAACCTGAACTTGAATTAAAGACGGCTATGATCTCATCCCACTTAGGCAGGGGGAAACACACGACTCGTCATGTTGAACTGATTGATATTGAAGATGGGTTAGTAGCGGATACCCCTGGGTTTAGTTCATTGGAGTTTTCAGAGCTTGAAATTGAAGAGCTGCCACGATGCTTCCCTGAAATGGTTGAAGTGTCTGAGGACTGTAAATTTAGGGGCTGCCTCCATATCAATGAGCCGAAATGTGCCGTTAAAGCTGCCGTAGAAGCAGGCGAAATCCCTACTTACCGTTATGATCACTATTTAACGTTTCACAAAGAAATAAAAGATAGAAAGCCGAGGTACTAAATATGAAAATCGCACCTTCCATTCTGTCTGCTGATTTTGCAGAGTTAGGGAATGAAATTAAAGATGTTGAAAAAGGGGGAGCCGATTATATCCATGTGGATGTGATGGATGGTCACTTCGTACCGAACATAACATTGGGTCCAATGATCGTGAAAGCCATTAGACCGTTAACAACGTTACCACTGGATGTTCATCTTATGATTGAAAATCCAGGGCAATATATTGAAGCTTTTGCAGATGCTGGAGCTGACTATCTTACCGTCCATGTAGAAGCAGATCCCCATTTGCATAGAACGATTCAGATGATCAAAAGCAAAGGCGTAAAAGCGGGAGTCGTCCTAAATCCTGCAACACCGGCAGAAATGATCAAGCCGATTTTGCAAGATGTCGATATGGTTCTGCTTATGACTGTGAACCCTGGATTTGGCGGACAATCGTTTATTCCGTCTGTCGTTCCGAAGATCAAACAAATTCGTGAATGGGCGAATGAAGTAAACCCAGCACTTGAAATAGAAGTTGATGGAGGCATTAACCCTGAAACGGCAGCCATTTGTGCTGAAGCAGGAGCTGATGTGTTTGTAGCTGGTTCTGCCATCTACAACCGTAGCGATCGAGCGGCGGCAATCGAAGAATTAAAGAGATCTCTTGTATAAGAGACGACAGGGGCTGATCCTTTTGGGTCAGTCCATTTTTGTAGAAAAGGAGTGGAGATAATGATAATCAATATAGTCGCAAGTGGTCCAGGAAGATATATCCCTGAATTGAAGGTGTACGACGGGGAAGTAGTGAAGTGGATAGGGGTCGATCGGGGAGTTTATACACTATTGGAACAGTCCATAGAACCATGGGTAGCATTTGGGGATTTTGATTCGGTTTCCGATGAGGAATGGCTTCTGATTCAAGAAAAAGTCCAGGAAGTCAATCGCTATAAGCCTGAAAAGGATGAAACGGATCTTGAACTTGCCCTAAACTGGGCCATCGATCAGAACCCAGACAATATTAACATATTTGGTGCGACTGGAGGACGCCTTGATCACTTCATGGGAAATCTTCAATTACTCATGATGCCAAGCCTAGTGGAAAAGGATATTCAGGTGGAAATCATCGATGTACAAAATCGACTATACCTTGCATCAGCAGGGGAACATTCCGTGGAGAAAAACAAGGATTTACACTATATTTCCTTTGTTCCCGTCACCGATTTTGTTGAGAATATCACCCTCTCAGGCTTTAAATATCCATTAAAAAAACGGAATATTTTCAGAGGTTCCACACTATGTATTAGTAATGAACTTATACAATCATCTGGTACTTTTTCCTTTTCAAATGGCATATTAATGGTGATAAGAAGCAGTGATTAAAGCTTCTAAAAACCAGGTAGAAAAGAAGACGTACTTAACTGAGACTGCTTGAATAGACTAAACTGTTGTCAAGCGAAACATTACGTTCTTTAGATTGTGGGGAGGGACTAAAAATGCGCTTTTATACAATCAAATTACCAAAATTCTTGGGTGGACTTGTGAGGGCGATGTTAGGAACGTTTAAAAAAGAATAAATGGTTTGTTGAAGGTGGCTTTTGCCATCTTCTTTTTTTTTTTTTTGAAGAAAGAGAAGTGGGTTTGAGAAAAATGAGAGTATAATTGCTATATGGTAATAGGGAAATGATGATAAGGGCCTACAATAGTGCCCTGGACATGTTTTTTAGGCTGAGTTGAGTCCTCCAGGGGGGAGACTTGTGCCACATTCACACAAACATGTGCCACTTTTTGAGTTTATTGCGCCAAATTGTGAACAGTCGTGTTCCTGCCCCAGGGCGAGCCCTTTCCGCTTTTCTATATGTCCAGCTCCGGCGGCTAGCCCCTCGAGGTCATAAGGCGAATCAACCAAAAAGCAAAGAACGCCTTTCCGGTTAATTCGCCTTATGCTTGTCGGGGCTGGGCAAGCCGCCTCCGCTTTTCTTCGATGTCCAGCTCCAGGGGCTTGAGGCTCGAGGTCATAAGTCAAACTAACCAAAAAGGCAAAAGCGCCTTTCAGGTTAGTTCGTCTTATGCTTGTCGCCTCAGGGCGAGCCCCTTCCGCTTTTCTTGGTGTAAAGTATTTTTTCTTGAAAGGTTTTAATTGTAGTATTGCATTATAGAAAGTTGTGTGATAAATTATTAAAGTATCTTTATGATAATAAGCGAAATGTGGAACTGAAATTAACTTCAGCTTCTTGTTAGTGAGGAGGGAATATATTATGGCAAAACAATGCGTAGTAACAGGCCGTAAAGCTAGCTCAGGTAACGCTCGCTCTCACGCAATGAATGCGAACAAGCGTACTTGGGGTGCAAACCTGCAAAAAGTTCGAATTCTTGTAGACGGAAAGCCTAAGAAAGTATGGGTTTCTGCAAGAGCGTTGAAATCTGGTAAAGTGGAACGCGTATAATACTTAAAACGAGAAGACGTCTAGTTTCTAGGCGTCTTTTTTCTATCTTCTGGCGGATTGGGGCAAAGTGATCTGCTAGACACACAGAAAATCAGGACAATTCTTGATTAAGTATCTGGAACATGACTAATCCTTTCTCTAAAACACGAGTATCAACACTCACTTCACCTGAAGTAAAAATGATTAATCTTTGCATATTAAGGAAAAAATAGTGGGCATGACCCGACAAATCATGTAGAGATAATAGTTTAGCTTTCAAAAACAGCATACTTATAGTAAAATGTTTTTAGCCAAGCATGTAATTAAAGGGGGAAAACATTCCATGTCCATCGAATTGAAAACGCAGTACGGACAAATTGATATTACGAATGATGTCATTGCAATGATTGCTGGAGGTGCAGCGGTGGATTGCTACGGAATTGTTGGAATGGCTTCAAAGAACCAAATTAAAGACGGTTTCACAGATATCTTACGTAAGGAAAATTTCACTCGCGGAGTGATTGTTCGTCAAGATGAAGAGGAAGTACATATTGATATGTATATTATTGTGAGTTATGGTACAAAAATTTCTGAGATTGCTCATAATGTACAATCCAAGGTTAAATATACTCTTGATAAGACCGTCGGCTTGGCGGTAGATTCAGTAAATATTTTTGTGCAGGGGGTTCGTGTCACGAACCCGTAGTGAGGAGGAAGATTCGTGTCGATTACATCTTTGGAAGGAAAACGTTTTGCTGAAATGGTGATACAAGGTGCCACTCAATTATCTGCCCATGCGCAGCTGGTTGACGCGCTGAACGTTTTTCCTGTTCCTGATGGTGATACTGGAACAAATATGAATTTATCCATGACTTCTGGTGCGAAGGAAGTTCAAAATCATATTCAAGGTCATATTGGAAATGTGGCTGCTGCTCTTTCAAAAGGGTTATTGATGGGAGCAAGAGGTAACTCAGGTGTTATCTTATCCCAATTGTTCAGAGGCTTTGGTAAAGCGATTGAAGGGAAAGAATCCTTATCAAGTGCAGAATTTGCCAATGCACTTCAAACAGGTGTAGAAACGGCTTATAAAGCAGTTATGAAACCTGTTGAAGGAACGATTCTAACGGTTGCGAAAGATGCTGCAAGAAAAGGTGTTTCTGTAGCTGAAACAGAAAATGATTTCGTAAAGCTAATGCAGGCAATCGTCGATGAGGCTCAGGCTTCGTTAAATCGTACACCTGATTTACTTCCTGTTCTAAAGGAAGTGGGAGTGGTTGATAGTGGTGGTCAAGGACTATTATTCGTATATGAAGGATTTTTAGCTGACCTAAAGGGAGAAAAGGTTTCAAATCAAGCCTCGTTACCTTCCATGAATGATCTCGTGAGTGCTGAGCATCATAAAACAGCTCAAGATTTCATGAGTACGGAGGATATTGAATTTGGCTATTGCACAGAATTCATGGTCAGATTTGAACAAGGCAAACAATCATTTGATGAAGAAGATTTCCGTCAGGATTTAAGCGGATTCGGTGATTCCCTGCTTGTCATAAGTGACGATGAATTAGCTAAAGTACATATCCATTCTGAACAACCTGGTGATGTATTGACATATGGTCATAAATACGGAAGTCTCATCAATATCAAGATTGAGAACATGAGACAACAGCACAGCAGCATCGTTGGTGAAACGAAGCCAGTGAAAGCGCAAGCTTCTGTTGCACCAAAAGAAGTTGACTTTGCCATTATTACGGTTGCGATGGGTGAAGGGATTTCCGAGTTGTTCAAAAGCATCGGCGCTACCGCTGTGATCGAAGGTGGTCAAACGATGAATCCAAGTACGGAGGATATCGTGAAAGCTGTAGAAGAAGTGAATGCGAAGAGAGTCATTATCATGCCGAATAATAAAAACATTATTATGGCAGCAGATCAAGCGGCAGAAGTTCTTGAAATGGAAGTAGCTGTTGTCCCAACGAAGACAGTACCTCAAGGAATGGCTGCATTACTTGCTTTTAATCCATCAGCCTCTGTTGAAGACAACAAGCAGTTAATGACTGAAGCTTCAAAGCAGGTCAAAACGGGTCAAATCACGTTTGCTGTAAGAGATACGAATATTGATGGTGTTGCCATTGCGAAAGATGACTTTATGGGAATAGCAGAAGGTAAGATTGTTATTTCTGATCATGACCGTCAAAAGTCGGCGCAAAGCTTATTAGAGAAAATGCTGGATGAAGACTCCGAAATTTTAACCATTCTATATGGTGAAGATGTAACAGAAGAGGACGTGCATTCATTAAAAGAGTATGTAGAAGAACATTATGAAGATGTGGAAGTGGAAGTTCATAATGGTAAACAACCACTTTACTCCTATATATTCTCAGTTGAATAAGGAATAAAGGAAGGGGGGCAGCTCTATGTGGAGTTTGTCCCCTTCAATTATGTTAGAATGGTTGTATAGTTTGGATGTTAAGTGAGGGGGAAAAGTCATGAAATACAAAAGTGTATTTGATATTATCGGTCCTGTTATGATTGGTCCATCAAGCTCACATACGGCTGGTGCTGCCAGAATAGGAAGAGTGGCGAGAAACCTGTTTCGCAGGGAACCGAAATGGGCGAAGATATCCTTTTATGGATCATTTGCAAAAACGTACAAGGGTCATGGAACAGATGTAGCCATTGTAGGTGGAATCCTCGATTATGATACATATGATGAACGAATTATCGAATCAATCAATGTAGCAAAGCAAAAAGGGATAAAGATCAAGTTTCAAGAGGAAGATGCCATTACGGATCATCCGAATACCGCTCGTATCAGGATGGGAGATGACAAAGGAGAAATCGAATTGGTGGGTATCTCCATTGGTGGAGGGAAAGTTGAAATTATCGAACTTAACGGATTTGAACTCAAATTGTCAGGTCATCATCCTGCTATTCTGGTCGTTCATGACGACCGATTTGGGGCGATTGCATCTGTATCCAATATCATTGCCAAACATCAATTGAATATCGGTCATATGGATGTTTCGCGTAAAGAAAAGGGTCAGATGGCATTGATGACAATAGAAGTGGATCAACCGATTGATGAAGCTGTCATCAATGAATTAACGTCACTGCCCAATATTACTCAAGTTACCCGGATTTCCGATTAATCAATTACTATAATGATAGCGTTTACATTCAGGCGAGGAGGTCATTTTAATGTTTCGAAATGTAGCAGAGTTAGTAGAACTTGCTGAAAGTCAAAATAAGAAAATTTCTGATATTATGATTGAACAAGAAATAGAATTTACAGGCAAAACCTTTGATGAAGTATACAGTCAAATGGAGAGGAATCTTGAAGTGATGGAACAGGCTGTAGCCAGAGGGCTGGAAGGTGTGAAATCACATTCAGGTTTAACAGGCGGGGATGCTGTGCTTTTACAAAAATATATTGAAAAAGGCCGCTCTCTTTGCGGAGACACCATCCTGGATGCAGTAAGTAAAGCGGTAGCAACCAATGAAGTGAATGCTGCAATGGGGACGATTTGTGCGACGCCAACTGCAGGGTCTGCAGGAGTTGTTCCAGGAACATTGTTCGCTGTTAAAAATAAGCTGAATCCTACAAAAGATGAAATGATCCGCTTCTTGTTTGCGTCTGGAGCGTTTGGATTTGTTGTAGCGAATAACGCTTCCATCTCAGGTGCAGCGGGTGGATGTCAGGCTGAGGTTGGATCTGCCAGTGGAATGGCTGCAGCAGCGATCGTTGAAATGGCAGGAGGAACCCCCAGTCAATCCGCAGAGGCCATGGCGATCACCTTAAAGAATATGTTAGGGCTTGTGTGTGACCCGGTTGCGGGACTCGTTGAGGTACCCTGTGTGAAGCGGAATGCAATGGGAGCCGCCAATGCGATGGTTGCAGCGGATATGGCACTTGCAGGCATAACGAGTCGTATTCCATGTGATGAAGTGATTGACGCCATGTACAAAATCGGTCAAACAATGCCTGTGGCTCTCCGTGAAACGGCTCAAGGAGGATTGGCTGCCACCCCTACAGGCAGGGAGCTTGAAGCGAAAATCTTTGGGGTTTCCCTGAATAAACGTGAAGACTCATAATGAAGGACTAACGATCCAGGACATCAAGGGGATTGGTGAAGAAACAGCTGTACAGCTGAATGCAATGGGGATTTTTTCTGTTCTGGATTTGTTAGAATACCTGCCTTACAGGTACGAGGATTACAGGCTTCGAGACTTGGAAGAAGTGGCCCATGATGAGCGTGTCACAGTGGAAGGGAAGGTCCATTCAGAACCTGCATTAATGTATTATGGGAGAAAAAAATCCCGTTTAACCCTGCGAATATTGGTTGGAAGAAATTTAGTCCAGGCCGTATTTTTTAATCAGCCGTATTTAAAGAAGAAAATAAACCTTCACGATACGGTGACGGTTACAGGGAAATGGGATAAGAACAGGCAAATCATAACGGTTCAATATTTTCAGTCTGGCCCCCATGGGAAACAGGGGGATTTTGAACCTGTTTATTCATTAAAAGGCTCAATAAAAAACAACACACTTAGAAAATTCATTAAGAAGGCTTTTCAGGACTGCAGTTATTTGTTGACGGAGAACCTGCCTCATCATCTAATGGAGAAATATAAGCTGGCAAGTCGAAATGATGCTCTTTACCATCTGCATTTTCCAGATTCCACCGAAGACATGAAGCAGGCAAGAAGACGATTTGTGTATGAAGAGTTCTTGTTGTTTCAACTGAAAATGCAGGCGCTTAGAAAATTTGAAAGAGAACATTCGTCTGGAGTGCAACAGCATTATGATTTAGATAAGGTCAAAGAGTTTATTGACTCTTTGCCATTTCCTTTAACTGATGCACAAAAGCGCGTGGTAAATGAAATTTCAGCAGATATGAAGTCCCCTTATCGCATGAACCGCCTTTTACAGGGTGACGTTGGTTCCGGGAAGACTGTCGTGTCGGCAATTGCATTATACTCCAGTGTAACCGCAGGATATCAAGGGGCTTTAATGGTTCCTACAGAAATTCTGGCTGAACAGCACGCAAACTCTCTGAGTGAATTGTTGGAACCTGTGGGTCTTTCTGTAGCCCTGTTAACAAGTTCGGTAAAAGGAAAAAGAAGAAGGCTTTTATTAGAAAAATTAAAAGACGGAGAAATTGATATTCTTATTGGAACGCATGCACTTATTCAGGAGGATGTTCAATTTAAGCATCTGGGACTGGTTGTAACCGATGAACAACATCGCTTTGGGGTAAATCAAAGACGTGTACTCAGGGAAAAAGGGGAAAGTCCTGATGTATTATTTATGACAGCGACTCCGATTCCACGGACTCTAGCCATTACGGTGTTTGGTGAAATGGATGTAAGTATAATCGACCAAATGCCAGCAGGAAGAAAGGTGATTGAAACTTATTGGGCTAAAGCGGATATGCTACCAAGGGTGCTTTCGTTTATGGACAAGGAGTTGGATCAAGGCAGGCAGGCCTATGTGATATGTCCGCTGATTGAAGAGTCTGACAAACTGGATGTTCAAAATGCGATAGATGTTTACAATCAATTGCTGCACTACTTTGAAGGACGTTACAACGTCGGCTTGATGCATGGAAGGCTTCACCCCGACGAAAAGGATGAAGTGATGAGGGAGTTTAGTACAAACCATCTACAAGTACTAGTATCCACCACGGTTGTCGAAGTTGGTGTGAATGTTCCGAACGCTACTTTCATGCTGATATATGATGCCGAGCGCTTTGGGTTGTCTCAACTTCATCAGTTAAGGGGAAGGGTTGGACGCGGTGAACATCAATCCTATTGCATTCTTCTTGCCGAACCGAAAACCGAAGTTGGAAAAGAACGAATGAAGATCATGACAGAAACCAATGATGGATTTGTTTTGAGTGAAAAAGATCTTGAACTAAGGGGTCCAGGGGATTTCTTTGGAAGAAAACAGAGTGGGCTCCCTGAGTTTAAAGTGGCTGATATGGTGCATGACTATCGTGCGTTGGAAGTTGCGAGAGATGATGCTGCAGGCTTAATTCATTCCGATCATTTTTGGAAGGATCCCGAATATGAACCGCTCAGGGAGTATTTATCCGGGGCGGGAATATTAGAGGGTGAAAAGCTAGACTAGACAGGCAGATTGTGAGATTATTTCTTGCAATCTGCTTTTTTTGATTATATACTACTATTAGTACCTAGTACTAATACTGGACGGTGTTGATATTGAGACTTTCAAAGAAGGAAAGACAAGGAAACCTTACAGACACGATAAAGGAAAATCCTTTCATAACAGATGAAGAATTAGCTGAACGTTTTCGAGTGAGTGTGCAGACAATCAGGTTGGATCGTATGGAATTATCAATCCCTGAACTTCGTGAACGGATTAAATATGTCGCAGAGAAATCATTTGAAGATGAAGTGAAATCATTACCTATTGAAGAGATTATTGGAGAAATTATTGATATAGAGTTAGATCAGAGTGCGATTTCTATTTTTGATGTGAAACACGAGCATGTTTTCGTACGAAATGGGATAGCGAGGGGGCATCATTTATTTGCTCAAGCGAACTCTCTTGCCGTTGCCGTAATTAATGATGATCTAGCGTTAACAGCCAAGTCAACGATTCGATTTACCCGACCTGTAAAGGAAGGTGAGCGTGTTGTTGCGAAAGCGAAAGTGATACATATGAAAGATCAAAAGGATCGAACAACCGTAGAAGTTCAAAGTGTAGTCGGTGGCGAACTGGTTTTCACAGGTGAATTTGAGATGTATCGCTCTAAAAAATCTGCAAAGGATGAAGCATAGATGAAGTTAGCCGTAGATGCAATGGGCGGAGATCATGCTCCTAAAGAAATAGTTCTTGGTGTAAAACGGGCATTAAGTGAATTTAATGATTTAGAAGTGATCTTATACGGAGATGAAAATCAAATCAAACAGTACATCACACCAGTTGATCGATTGACAATCGTTCACACGGATGAAGTGATCGAAGCGACAGACGAACCTGTAAGAGCCGTCAAACGCAAGAAGAATGCATCGATGGTTCTGATGGCACAAGCGGTCAATAATGGAGAAGCGGATGCTTGTATTTCAGCGGGAAATACAGGTGCCCTTATGACAGCTGGATTGTTCATTGTAGGCAGAATTGATGGAATTGAACGACCTGCCTTGGCACCTACGCTTCCAACATTGGATGGTAAGGGATTTCTCATGCTCGATTTAGGTGCAAATGTCGATGCCAAGCCTGAACATCTCTTGCAATATGCCATCATGGGGAGCATATATGCCGAGAAAGTAAGAGGTATCAACAATCCTCGCGTAGGTTTATTAAACATCGGGACCGAAGATAAAAAAGGGAACGAATTAACCAAGAGGACATTCCAATTATTGAAAGACGCTCCCATCCATTTTATTGGAAATATAGAGTCCAGGGATTTACTTGATGGTCCTGCAGATGTCGTCGTAACCGATGGTTTCACCGGGAATATGGTGTTGAAGACGATTGAGGGAACGGCTCTTTCTGTTTTCTCTATGCTTAAAAAGACGTTCACAGCGTCAACAAAAAATAAATTGGCTGCAGGATTAGTGAAAAATGATTTAAAGCAAATGAAAAATATGCTTGATTATACAGAGTATGGAGGCGCGGGCTTATTTGGTCTGAAGGCACCGGTGATTAAAGCCCATGGTTCCTCAAATGAAGTTGCCCTATATAATGCCATGAGACAAGCCAGGGAAATGGTGAAACACAATGTCTCCAATACCATAAAAGATGCTATCAAGGGGAGTGAAGAATAACATGAGTAAAATTGCGTTCGTTTTTCCCGGACAAGGTTCTCAAACTGTTGGGATGGGAAAAGAATTAGCTGACAAATACCCTGAAGTACAATCGTATTTCACTAAAGCGGATGAAAGATTGGAATCAGAATTAACAAGTGTTATATTTGATGGACCGCAAGAAGAGCTTACTCAAACGACAAATGCTCAGCCAGCTTTATTAACAACGAGCATCGCGATTCTAGATCGTTTAAGAACAGAAGGTATTACAGCAGATTATACGGCCGGACATAGCTTAGGTGAATATTCCGCCCTGGTTGCTGCGGGTGCCCTCCGCTTTGAAGATGCGGTGTATGCCGTTCGTAAGAGAGGGGAATTCATGGAAGAAGCGGTTCCAAGTGGAGAAGGCACGATGGCTGCTGTTCTGGGTATGGCAAGAGAGCCACTAAAAGAGATTACCGATCTTGTAACTGAAGAGGGACATCCAATAGGGCTGGCAAACTTAAATTGTCCTGGTCAAATTGTGATTTCAGGTACGGTGAAAGGAGTGGAACTTGCTTCAGAGAAAGCCAAAGATGCTGGAGCGAAGAGGGTCATTCCACTTCAAGTGAGTGGTCCATTCCATTCTCAGTTAATGAAACCAGCTGCAGATCAGTTTGTTTCAATTTTGGATTCAATTACGATTGAAGATGCAGCTGTACCGGTCATTGCAAATGTGACGGCAGAACCGGTAACCAATCGCGAAGAAATCAAGCGATTATTAATCGAACAATTATACTCACCAGTGCTATGGGAAGATTCTGTTGAGAAATTGCTTGAATTAGGTGTGGATACGTTCATTGAAGTTGGACCTGGTAAAGTACTTTCAGGTTTAGTGAAGAAAGTGAATAGACGGGTGAAAACGTATGCTGTTCAAGATGAAGCATCTTTGGAGCAAACCATCCAAGCGTTAAAGGAGGAAGCATAAATGAATTTAGAAGGTAAAGTTGCCCTTGTAACGGGAGCATCCCGGGGAATCGGAAGGGAGATTGCTCTTGAGCTTGCACGTGAAGGATGTAATGTAGCCGTCAACTATTCTGGTAGTGAAGCGAAGGCTAATGAAGTCGTCGATGAGATTAAAGGTTTAGGCCGCGAAGCCATTGCCGTACAATGTAATGTATCAGATAGTGATGCTGTTCAGGCTATGGTGAAGGAAACGATTGGCCAATTCGGTTCAGTGGATATTCTTGTTAATAATGCTGGAATCACGAAGGATAATTTATTAATGAGAATGAAAGAAGCAGAATGGGATGATGTCATCAACATCAATCTTAAAGGCGTTTTCCTTTGCACCAAGGCTGTTACACGCCAAATGATGAAGCAAAGAAGCGGCCGAATCATCAATATTTCTTCAATTGTCGGTGTAAGTGGAAACCCTGGACAAGCAAACTATGTGGCGGCTAAATCTGGTGTGATCGGATTAACAAAAACAACAGCCAGAGAATTGGCACCCCGAGGTATCACGGTAAATGCAATCGCTCCGGGTTTCATTTCCACGGATATGACGGATCAGCTTCCGGAAGATGTACGTAATGAAATGTTAAAGCAAATCCCTTTAAGCCGCTTTGGAGATCCTCAGGATATTGCGAAGGTGGTAACGTTCGTTGCATCTGAATCTGCTTCTTATATGACAGGGCAAACTCTTCATATCGATGGTGGAATGGTCATGTAACGGCAAAAAATAATAATTTATAAATTGTTTTCGTGGATACTCTTTTCATTAGAGGTCAAAATGTCTATAATACTTGAGGGGAGGTGACAAAAATGGCAGAAGTATTAGATCGTGTAACAAAAATTATCGTAGATCGTCTAGGTGTAGATGAATCTCAAGTAACTCTTGAAGCTTCTTTCAAAGAAGATCTAGGAGCTGACTCCCTTGATGTAGTTGAGCTGGTTATGGAACTTGAAGATGAATTTGACATGGAAATCTCTGACGATGATGCTGAAAAAATCGGCACAGTAGGTGATGCTGTGAACTACATAAAAGCAAAAGCTTAATCGTTAGATTGAATTAAAAGAGAAGCACATGCTGATCTTACATTCAAAACCATTTGAAACTTGGTAGAGGTCTCACCTCTACCAAGTTTATTTGTGTTCTGAGATGCGCAAGAAACTTTTGCGTAATTGCTTTTTTTAGCATAAACTTGATAAGTAGAAAAAAGAGAACATATAGAGCAAGGTGGAGTGCCTTATGCGGAAGCAAAGTAGAAACAAAGGAATATCCAGACATAAAAATGATAGTAAGTTTAAAACGTTTCAAGATGAAATCGGAATTCAATTTAATGATGAAAAACTACTTAAACAAGCTTTTACTCATTCATCCTATGTGAATGAGCATCGTCGTAAACCTTATGAAGACAACGAACGCTTAGAATTTCTTGGTGATGCCGTTTTGGAATTAACGGTTTCTCAATTTTTATTCAAGAAGTATCCAATGATGAGTGAGGGTGAACTTACGAAATTAAGGGCAGCCATAGTATGTGAGCCATCCCTGGTTAAGTTCTCGATTGAAATGAATTTCGGTGAACTCATCTTACTTGGTAAAGGTGAAGAAATGACAGGCGGTCGGGAAAGACCAGCATTACTCGCAGATGTCTTCGAGGCGTTTATCGGAGCGGTATATTTGGATCAAGGGTTAGAAACAGTGATTTCAATCCTTGAAAAAGTCGTCTATCCAAAAATTAACGTCGGTGCTTTTTCTCATGTGATGGATTATAAGAGTCAGTTACAAGAACTGGTCCAACGAGGCAGTGCAGGGATGATTGAATACAGCATCCTTGAAGAAAGCGGGCCTGCCCATAACCGGCAGTTTATTTCCCGGGTCAGTTTAAATAATGAAGAATTAGGCATTGGAAAAGGCCGATCTAAAAAGGAAGCTGAACAACAAGCCGCACAGAAGGCTCTTGAGAAGCTAAAACAAAAGCTAGACGCTAAATAGGGGGAAAGAAGATGTTCCTCAAACAACTAGAAGTAATGGGGTTTAAATCTTTTGCAGAAAGAATATCCGTGGAGTTTGTCCCGGGTGTTACAGCTGTTGTAGGACCAAACGGCAGTGGAAAAAGCAATATTATAGACGCGATTCGCTGGGTACTGGGTGAGCAATCAGCGAAAAGTCTGCGCGGATCAAAAATGGAAGATGTTATATTTGCCGGGAGTGATTCAAGGAAAGCCCTTAACATAGCAGAGGTAACCCTTGTCTTGGATAATGAAGACGGTACCCTTCCAATCGATTACAGTGAAATCAGTGTTACAAGACGAGTGTATCGCTCTGGAGAAAGTGAGTATTTACTTAATAAGCAACCTTGTCGATTGAAAGACATCATTGAATTGTTTATGGATTCAGGTTTAGGGAAAGAAGCGTTCTCCATTATCAGTCAGGGGAAAGTGGAGGAAATTCTAAATAGTAAGCCTGAAGAACGTAGAACCATTTTTGAAGAGGCAGCCGGGGTTTTGAAGTATAAAACACGGAAGAAAAAGGCGGAGAATAAGTTATTCGAAACACAGGAAAATCTTAATCGTGTGAATGACATTCTTCATGAGTTAGAAGGGCAGGTAGAACCCCTTAAAATTCAAGCTTCGATGGCACGTGATTATTTGGAGAAAAAAGAAGAGCTGGAGAAGTTCGAGGTCGCATTGACGGTCTATGATATTGAGGATTTACATAAGCAGTGGGAAAAGCTAAGTGAAGAATTTGAACATCATGGAAAAGAAGAACTGGCACTTTCCACGCGTATACAAAAGAAAGAAGCCGTTCTGACCCAGACCCGTGATAAAATTGCCGCTCTTGATGAGTCGATTTCAAATCTTCAAGAAGTGCTCCTGGCTACGAGTGAAGAATTGGAGAAACTTGAGGGTAGGAAGCAAGTATTAGTGGAACGGAAGAAAAATTCGTCTTCCAATGAAGCTCAATTAAAACAATCGATAGAAGAAGCAGAGGAACAAATTCAACAACTGACTTCTGAAAAAGAAAAAGCAGAAATGGAATTCAAGTCTATCGATTCAGACGTTAAGGAACTAAAAGAGCTGCTCATAACGAAACAGAATCAATTTAAGCATTACAATGAAAATATTGAAGATGTAATTGAATCTTTCAAAAGTGATTACATTGAAAAGCTGAATCAGCAGGCGTCAGCCAAAAATGAAATTCAGTACCTTGAGCAGCAGCTGGAGCAGCAATCCAATCGAAGCGGCCGATTAGAAGCAGAAAATGAAAAGTATGTGATTCAACGTGATGAATTGCATCTGAGTCATAAAGAACTTTCGAAAAAGCTGCAGGAGCAAAAAGAGGTAATCGATGAGCACATATTCTTCTATCGTGAGGAACAGCAAAAGCTTGAATCGGTAAAGGCAAAATATGAAAAGCAAGAAAAAACCCTATATCAAGCTTTCCAATTCCTGCAACAGGCGAAATCCCGGAAAGAAATGCTCGAGGAAATGGAAGACGACTATACAGGTTTCTTCCAGGGGGTGAAAGAAGTCCTTAAGGAACGAGACGGAAAGTTAACTGGGGTTCAAGGAGCGGTTGCGGAACTGATAACCGTACCTAAATCATATGAAACGGCTATGGAGACAGCTCTGGCAGCCTCCATGCAGCATATCGTAGTTGATACAGAAGAAGATGGCCGAAAAGCCATTGCTTTCTTAAAGAAAAACCAATACGGCCGTGCTACTTTCTTACCGATGAACGTGATCAAAGGGAAATCGATACCTGATAGTCAAAAAAATATGCTGAAGGGTCATTCTTCCTTTATAGGAGTTGGAACCGATCTCCTGAATTATGATCACCGCTTCCAAATGGTGATTTCGAACCTGGTTGGAAATGTGATCATCACGAAGGATTTAAAGGGAGCAAATGAAATCGCTAAGCTTATACAATATCGCTACCGTCTAGTTACCCTGGACGGAGATGTGGTGAATCCCGGTGGGTCCATGTCCGGTGGTACCGTGAAGCAGAAGAAAAATTCGCTTCTATCCAGAAAAGGTGAGCTTGAAGAAATGAAAGAAAAGCTGGCAACGATGGAAAGCCAGACTGAAAAGCTTCAATCTCAAGTGAAATCACTGAAAGAAGAAAGCAGCTTCAGAGAGAAGAAGCTAGAAGAAATGAGAGTGAAAGGAGAGCATTTGCGACTCAAAGAGCAAGAGCTTCTTTCCCAACTTCGTGAAAATGAATTATCCCAGCAGAATCTGGATGAAAGGCTTTCGCTATATGATTTGGAGAAAAAAGACTTTACGTCGGTTAAAGAGAAGCATGATTCCAGAACGAAAGAATTAAGAGCGTCTCTGGATGAAATAGGAGAAGATATTAGAAGGCTCGATCAAAAGATTAGCGAGCTTACTCTCCAAAAGAATAGTGAACGAACGTCCAAGGATGCTTTATTGAATGAAATCAGTGATATAAAAGCAAACCTGGCCGCACGAAACGAGCAATTGGTTAACGGTCGCAATCAATTAATTCGTCTGCAGGAAACGATTGTTGATACAAACAAGCGAAAGGCGACTTTACAAGATGATTTGGAGTGGCTGCAAACTCAAATGAAGGATAATTTTTCAGGAGAAGAGCAGATTGGGAAGAAGGCTGAAGAGTGTTCGGTTCAAAAATCAGAAACTTCAAATTTGATTTCTATACGACGGGAAGAGCGCTTAAATCTTCAACATGCGGTTGAAGACGAGGAGCTCGAGTTGAAAGAATTAAAGCGTCAGCACAAAGGGTTGGTAGGAGCTTTAAGGGACGAGGAAGTGAAAATCAATCGTCTGGATGTTGAACTGGAAAATCGACTTGATCATTTACGTGATGAGTATATGCTTTCGTTTGAAGCGGCTAAGTCAGACTACCCCTTAACGATTGAGGTCGAAGAAGCGAGAAAGAAAGTGAAACTTGTGAAATTGGCCTTGGAAGAACTGGGAACCGTTAATCTCGGTGCCATCGATGAATATGAAAGAGTGAAGGAAAGATACGAATTTTTAGTAGAGCAGAAGAATGATCTGACGGAAGCTAAGGACACTCTTTACCTGGTCATCAATGAGATGGACACAGAAATGATCAAACGCTTTGACCAAATCTTCACGGCGATTCAAGTTGAATTTGAAGGGGTATTTAGAGCATTGTTTGGAGGGGGAAGAGCGCAGTTGAAACTGACAGACCCATCTGATCTCCTTCATACGGGGGTTGATATAGTAGCTCAGCCTCCAGGGAAGAAGCTGCAGAACCTTGGGCTGATGTCCGGTGGAGAACGAGCCCTAACGGCCATTGCCCTGCTATTTTCAATCCTTAAGATCAGGCCTGTACCATTCTGTATACTGGATGAGGTAGAGGCAGCTCTTGATGAAGCAAATGTACAGAGGTTCAGTCAATATTTAAAGAAATTCAGTGACGAAACACAATTCATCGTCATTACCCATCGTAAAGGAACAATGGAAGAAGCACACGTGCTGTACGGTGTAACGATGCAGGAATCCGGTGTGTCCAAATTAGTATCAGTCAGACTGCAAGAAACAAAGGAATTGTTAGAAACTTAATGAGTGGGGTGTGAAAGGTTGAGTTTTTTTAAGAAGCTTAAAGATAAATTTACACAATCGAGTGACAACGTATCAGAGAAATTTAAAGATGGACTAAGTAAAACGAGAAATAACTTTACATCAAAGGTCAATGATCTGGTTGCGAGATACCGCAAAGTGGATGAAGAATTCTTTGAAGAGCTGGAAGAAATCCTGATCGGAGCGGATGTTGGGTTTGACACGGTCATGGAACTAATAGACGAACTGAAGCTTGAAGTGAAGCGAAAGAATATTCAAGACACTGAAGATGTTCAATCAGTCATTTCAGAGAAGCTTGTTGAAATCTACCAAGGAGATCGTTATGAAGACAGCAGCCTGAACATTCAAGATGATCAGCTGACGGTTTTGCTGTTTGTCGGAGTGAATGGTGTAGGAAAGACGACGACCATTGGGAAGATGGCTCATATGTTCAAGGAAGAAGGAAAGAACGTGGTACTTGCAGCAGGTGATACATTCCGTGCAGGCGCAATCGAACAGCTTGAAGTATGGGGGGAGCGTGTAGGAGTTCCAGTCATTAAACAGGCTGCAGGAAGCGACCCGGCAGCGGTTATGTTCGATGCAGTTCAATCAGCGAAAGCAAAAAAAGCGGATATTCTTATTTGTGATACAGCAGGAAGATTACAAAATAAAGTGAATCTGATGAAAGAGCTTGAAAAAGTGAAGCGGGTGATTGAAAGAGAAGTTCCAGGCGCTCCTCATGAAGTTTTACTCGTTCTCGACGCGACCACAGGTCAAAATGCCATGGTGCAAGCGAAAACCTTTAAAGAAGCGACAAATGTCTCAGGAATCGTCCTGACGAAGCTGGATGGTACAGCAAAAGGGGGTATTGTCCTTGCGATCAGAAACGAGCTCGATATCCCTGTGAAATATGTAGGTCTGGGAGAAAAAATGGACGACCTCCAGCCGTTCGATGCTGAAAAGTATGTATACGGCTTATTCTCTAACCTGGTTGATAAAGAAGAAGAATAGATTCAAGAATCGATAGGGTAGCCTGATGGAAGACTTTAAGAAGTCGGCTTGCAGGTTACTCTTCTTTTGTGTGGAGAGTTTGGGATATTCTCTATGAAAAATCCATAAGTATCCTTGACAAACGCCCGTAAACACTGTATTCTTCATATGTAAAGGTTTTTCACTTAACAAGGAGGGATATCCGTGCTGGAGAAAACGACCAGAATGAATTATCTCTACGATTTTTATCAATCTTTGTTAACTCCTAAGCAGAGAAGCTATATGTCCCTTTATTATTTGGATGATTTCTCTTTAGGAGAAATTGCTGAAGAGTATAATGTTAGTCGACAAGCAGTGTATGATAACATTAAACGAACAGAGGCTATGATCGAGGAGTACGAAGAAAAGCTTTTATTATTTAAAAAATTTCAAGAACGCAACGAGATTCTTGATCAACTCAGACAAAAAATAGGAGAATCATCAATCGATGCTTCTCATTGTTTAAAACTCATTGATGATCTTGAAATATTGGATTAGGAGGCGGCATGAATGGCATTTGAAGGATTAGCCGACCGACTGCAAGGAACAATACAAAAAATCCGTGGAAAAGGAAAGATTTCAGAAGCGGATGTAAAAGAGATGATGCGTGAAGTTCGTCTTGCTCTTTTGGAAGCAGACGTTAATTTTAAAGTGGTGAAGCAATTCGTCAAGAAAGTAAGTGAACGGGCTGTCGGACAAGAAGTCATGAAGAGCCTTACACCAGGACAACAGGTCATTAAAGTTGTTCAGGAAGAGCTTACAGATTTGATGGGTGGCGAACAAAGTCAGATTGCTGTCGCTAAACGTCCTCCAACTGTCATTATGATGGTTGGTTTACAGGGTGCAGGTAAAACGACGACCACTGGAAAGCTTGCGAACCTGCTTCGAAAGAAACATAACCGCAAACCACTATTAGTGGCTGCTGATATTTACCGTCCCGCTGCCATCAAGCAGCTGGAAACCATCGGGAAGCAATTAAGCTTACCTGTGTTTTCACTGGGAGATCAGGTGAGTCCGGTTGAAATTGCGAAAAGAGCTATCGAAAAGGCAAAAGAAGAACATCACGATTATGTTCTGATTGATACAGCAGGTCGACTTCACATTGATGAAAACCTGATGGGAGAGTTGAAAGAAATTAAAGAACTCTCAAACCCAGATGAGATATTCCTCGTAGTGGATGCCATGACAGGTCAAGATGCGGTTAATGTTGCCCAAAGCTTTAATGAAGATCTTGGCATTTCGGGTGTTGTGCTGACAAAACTTGATGGCGATACACGAGGCGGGGCTGCATTATCAATCCGTTCAGTCACTGAAAAACCAATTAAATTTGTTGGGATGGGTGAAAAGATGGATGCGTTAGAAGCATTCCATCCTGAACGTATGGCATCACGAATCCTTGGTATGGGAGATGTTCTTTCCCTTATTGAGAAAGCTCAGGCTAATGTTGATGAAGAGAAGGCCAAAGAACTTGAACAAAAAATGCGTACAATGTCTTTCACTTTTGATGATTTCCTGGAGCAATTAGGTCAAGTTAGGCAGATGGGCCCGCTTGATGAGTTACTAAAAATGATGCCTGGAGCAAACAAAATGAAGGGCTTGGATAAGATTCAAGTCGATGACAAGCAGATCAGTCATGTTGAGGCGATCATTCAATCGATGACGAAGGATGAGAAAATTCATCCTGAAACCATCAATGCTTCACGTCGTAAAAGAATTGCGAAAGGGAGCGGAACATCCATTCAAGAGGTAAACCGACTTCTCAAACAATTCGAGGACATGAAGAAAATGATGAAACAAATGAGCGGCATGCAAGGAAAAGGTAAGAAAAAAGGGATGAAATTCCCATTTATGTAAGCGATTCGTTCGATTTTCCAAAAGAAAAATTGAACTGTTAAGAAAAAACACTTTACAAACAAAATACACATTTGATATTATACTAACTTGTGTGAAACTATTCGGAGGTGCTTTAATTATGGCAGTAAAAATCAGATTAAAACGTATGGGAGCAAAAAAATCTCCTTTCTATCGTATCGTAGTTGCAGATTCTCGTTCACCACGTGATGGACGTCAAATCGAAACAGTTGGAACTTACAACCCGGTTGCAAAACCAGCTGAAGTAAAAATCGATGAAGAGTTGGCTCTTAAATGGTTATCTAATGGTGCTAAACCATCTGACACAGTTCGTAACCTATTCTCAAAACAAGGCATTATGGAAAAATTCCACAATGCTAAAAACAGCAAGTAATCGATTAGATCGATGAAAGATCTTATTCTAACGATTGTGAAACCCTTAGTTGACCATCCGGACTCGGTCCACATTGAAACTGATGAAGGATCGAACGGCATAACCTATAAGTTAACTGTGCATCCTGAAGACATGGGGAAGGTCATTGGGAAACAAGGGAGAGTAGCTAAATCGATTCGAACTGTGGTATACGCTGCAGCAGGATCTTCACAACAGAAGAAAATCTTCTTAGAGATAGTGGAGTAAGGAAGCAAGCATTTGGCTCTTTACACGAAAGGGTCCTAAGACCTTGAACACCGACTCTATAGAATCAGGGGACTGACCCACAAAGGTTACTATATAGCCTTAAGACGTCAGTCCCCTTTTTCATAGGCTTATGCTGCTTTATCTAAAGAAAGACCTGCACAATCCAAGACTCCCCCAAGAGAACACCCTAAGATGTAGAACCACAGCGTGGGGTGAATAAAAGGAGGAGGAAGAACTTTTGAATGTGATACATACGATTACGATTAAACAGGTGTTAACCGAAAAGAGTAAGGATCTGTTAATGAAACGATATGAAAATCAAAAGTTTCATTTAGCCAAGGAAAGCGATCAGTTGCAGTTCGAAATGAAAAAGATTGAACGCAGCAAGAAATACCCGTCTCATAAATTAAATCAGCACTTCGAAAGAGAATTGAATGAGCGGGCTGAAAAGATCAAGCTCTTAGATTTCCAAATCGAGCAGTTAAATATCCTTCCTATTGGAAGCGAGCTAAAGGAAAAGGAAGTCCAAGGTATGGTTGACATTCAAGTTGGTGACAATTGGGAAGAGGAAGCACTTTCTAAGACAATTATTATTGAAGATGGTATTGTGAAAGAAATTCGTTGATGCAAGAGGTGAAAGCGATGGAAAAGTGGTTTAAAGTAGGTAAGATTGTCAATACTCATGGAGTTAAAGGAGAATTAAAGATCGTTTCTACGACAGATTTTCCTGAGGAGCGATATCAAAAAGGGAACACACTTTATTTGTTTCAAGGTCAAAACCAAGAACCGATCAGTCTCGTGATCAAATCTCATAGAAATCATAAGAGCTTTGATTTATTGACCTTCGAAGGGTATGAAAATATCAATGAGGTTGAGAAGTTTAAAGAAGGTATCTTGAAGGTGCAGGAAGACCAATTGCAGGAACTTGAAGAAGGAGAATACTATTTCCACGAAATCGTAGGCTGTAAGGTCTTAACAACTGCTGGGGAAGAGCTTGGTACCATAGAAGAGATTCTAAGCCCGGGAGCGAACGACGTATGGGTTGTAAAGGGTCAAAGAGGGAAAGAATACCTTATCCCTTATATAGAGGATATCGTGAAGACAATCGACATAGAGAAGCAGATCGTTACGATTGAACCGATGGAAGGCTTGTTGTCATGATGAGAATTGATGTCCTGTCTTTATTCCCATCTATGTTCGAGGGGATCTTTGGTGAATCGATTCTTAAGAAGGCTTACGAAAAAGAAGCCGTAAGCTACAATGTGATTAACTTCAGGGAATACGCTGATAATAAACATAATCAAGTTGATGATTATCCTTACGGTGGAGGAGCCGGAATGGTATTAAAGCCACAGCCTATCTTTGATGCAGTCGATGCATTAAAGAATGAACAACAATCAAAGCCAAAGGTCATCCTGATGTGTCCGCAAGGGGAACGCTATACACAGCAAAAGGCAGAGGAACTTGCCAAGGAAGAGCATCTCGTATTTATATGCGGTCATTATGAAGGCTACGATGAGCGAATAAGGGAGCATGTTGTAACGGACGAAATATCGATTGGAGACTATGTATTAACGGGTGGAGAACTTGGTGCCATGGTTGTCATCGATAGTGTAGTTCGCCTGCTTCCAGGAGTGCTGGGGAATGAGGATTCACCCATTCAGGATTCGTTCTCATCAGGACTCCTTGAGCATCCCCATTATACCCGGCCGTCGGACTTTAGGGGGATGAAGGTGCCAGATGAGCTGATTTCAGGGAATCATCGTCTGATAGATGAATGGAGAGAGAAAGAGAGTCTCAGAAGAACCTTTGAAAGGAGACCGGATCTATTAGAAAGCTATACACTCACAGATCGACAAAAAGCCTGGATAGAGGATTGGAGAAAGTCTAAATAAGCTATTGCATCCAGGTTGGCTGTGTGATATTATATTCTTTGTGGCTTGAGGGGATTTCCCCTGTTGCCATTGATCCCGATGTTCCGCTGCAATCTATCGCTTTTGTAAGAGCATCTGTTGGAAGGAGTTGAAAAAGATGCACAAATTAATCGAAGATATTACGAAAGAACAACTTCGCTCTGATCTACCATCTTTCCGTCCTGGTGATACAGTACGTGTACACGTTAACATCGTTGAGGGTACTCGTGAACGTATTCAGGTATACGAAGGAGTAGTAATCAAACGCCGCGGTGGCGGTATCAGCGAAACATTTACTGTTCGTAAAATTTCTTACGGTGTAGGTGTTGAACGTACTTTCCCAGTACACACACCAAAAATCGCTAAATTAGAAGTTATTCGTCGCGGTAAAGTCCGTCGTGCGAAACTTTATTACCTGCGTAACCTGCGTGGTAAAGCGGCACGTATTAAAGAAATTCGATAAGAACGTAAGAAAAGGAGCTTGGAGACAAGCTCCTTTTCCTTATTCTACAAGAGTTTATATTTTATAATAAATGAAACGTCCGCGGAAGACGGCATGCCTATTTTAATGACGCCACCTTTTTTTAATGAGAAATACAAGAATTTCTAGTAGAATAGAAAAAGATAGAAAAATACATTGGGTGGTGGAGATGTGGTTAAAGAGAAAAATGAGTGGTGGGAGTGGATGAAGGCACTGTTGATCGCAGTAGGTTTAGCTGCAATTATCAGATTCTTTTTATTTGCACCCATTGTTGTCGATGGATTATCAATGATGCCTACTTTACATAATGGAGATCGAATGATTGTAAGTAAATTAGGGGAGCCGGAGCGATTTGATATCGTCGTTTTCCATGCACCTGAACAAAAGGACTATATTAAACGCGTCATCGGGCTCCCGGGGGATGAAGTAGAGTACAAAAATGATACATTATATATTAATGGAAAAGCGTATACTGAACCATACTTACAAGAGTATAAAGATCAATTAAATGAAGGTGTGTTAACAGAAGATTTTACTTTAAATGATATCATTGAAAAAGGCACTGTTCCTGAAGGGGAAATCTTTGTGATGGGTGACAATCGCCGTTTCAGCAAAGATAGCCGTCACATCGGTACAGTTCCAATGGAAGAAGTGATTGGTGATACAAAAGTGATCTATTGGCCTGTTAAAGATATAGGTTTCGTGAAATAATAGAAAAAAGTTGTTTGGAGGTGGTCATATGACAATACAATGGTTCCCAGGGCATATGGCTAAAGCTCGTAGACAAGTTACTGAGAAGTTAAAACTTGTAGACATTGTGATTGAATTAGTAGATGCGAGAATACCGTTATCGTCAAGAAATCCAATGATAGAAGAAATTATTGGACAAAAGCCGCGACTAGTTTTGTTAAATAAAGCAGACATGGCAGATACAAATAGAACAAATCAGTGGATTTCTTATTTTAAAGAGCAAGGAATAACAGCTCTTGCTGTAAATGCACAGGCTGGTAAAGGACTTCAAGTCATAGTGCAAGCAGCTAAAGAAATATTAAAAGAAAAGTTTGACCGCATGAGATCAAGAGGAATGAGACCTCGTGCCATAAGAGCCATGATTGTCGGTATTCCTAACGTAGGAAAATCCACTTTAATCAATCGCCTGGCTAAAAAAAATATAGCGAAAACAGGAAATACTCCTGGAGTGACAAAAGCCCAACAATGGATCAAAGTAGGGAAAGAGCTTGAACTACTCGACACGCCGGGGATATTATGGCCTAAGTTTGAAGATCCGCAAGTTGGATATAAACTGGCATTGACCGGTGCCATTAAAGATACCATCCTGAATTTACAGGATATCGCCGTTTATGGTTTGCGATTTCTTGAAGAGCACTATCCAGAGCGATTAGAAGAGCGCTACGGCCTCGAAGAAATACCTGAAGAAGTAGTGGATAGCTTCGATAAAATTGGAGCTAAAAGAGGCTGTCTGATGGCTGGTGGAGAAGTGAATTATGACAAGACATCTGAAATTATCGTCCGTGACATTCGAAATGTTCAACTAGGACCCATGACGTTTGATATCATTGGTGAGACTGAGCGAGAGAACGATTAAAATAGAGGCTGTAAAAAGAGGGAAACTCTTTTGCGCAGCCTCTTTATTTATGTGAAGTACATCCGATATAGATAGGAGGAGCAATGTGAATAGAGTACATATGACAATTAAAGAAATAAGGGAAATCATCAAGTCTGCATCTGCACATGATCCGATACTTGAAGAATTGAAGAAGGACGAAAGAATTGGTGTCCAGAAACTATTAAAACAGATTGAACGCGAGCAGTTGAAACGAGAGAAGGAAAGAGAAGAATTTTCCTTCCTTACTAAATATGAAAGTGTACTTCACCAGCAAGGATTTACCCTTATTGCAGGAATCGATGAAGTAGGTAGAGGTCCTTTAGCAGGTCCTGTGGTAGCGGCTGCCGTCATTCTGCCTCATGACTTCTATTTGGCGGGATTAAATGATAGCAAGAAGATAACAGAAGCAAGAAGAGAGGATTTCTATGAATATATCAGGGAACACGCAATATCTATTGGAGTAGGAATGGTACATGCGGATGAAATTGATTCCATAAATATTTATCAGGCTACAATAAAGGCTATGAGTGAAGCGATTGTCAGCCTGCCGGTTCAGCCTGAGTATTTACTGATCGATGCGATGAAAATTCAATCGCCCTTTCCGAGTCAGTCGATCATTAAAGGAGACTCGAAAAGTATATCCATTGCCGCAGCATCCATCATTGCCAAGGTGACACGTGATAGACTGATGAAGGAGTATGCTACCACCTATCCTGGATATGCGTTTGAGAAGAATGCAGGATATGGAACAAAGGATCACTTACGCGGACTAGAGAAATTAGGAGTGACGCCCATTCATCGAAAGAGCTTTGCACCTGTGAAGGGGCTGCTATAGATTAGCAGCCGGTTGGACTGAATAAACAATGAAACGTGTATGATTCACAATGAACGGGAGACAGGGATATGACCCATATTCATGGTATTAACAGTAATCAGCCCCTTGACCAAAAGCCCTTTTCCATTCAAAGTGGAAAAGTTCTATTTATCAGCGTCCATAAGCTGTTAGGAGAGGGCAATGCAGTGGTGTCAGCAAATGGACAACGGTTTATTGCGAAAATTGAAGCACCAGTGGAAGCTGGGGATCGTTATTGGGTAGAAGTGAAACAATCTGAAAGTAGTGTAAGTCTACATCTAATCCCAAACCGTGGTCAAAATGGAGTAGAAAATGGAAAGCATGCAGCAGCAAATCTATTACAGCATTTTTCCATATCAACAAATAGGAAAGAAATGACAGAAATTGTTATGGAACTAATGAAAAAAAACATTCCCATTCATAGAGAACTGCTTTTATTCGGAGAGAAACATTTGAAAGGGAAAGATTCATCAGGAAATGTAAAAACCTTGGTTGAAATGGCTAAGAGGAACATGCCGCTTTCTGACAGGGTCTTTCTCTCAATGAGATCTGGAACATCAACAGACAGCATTTTATCCATGTTAAATGAGCTGGCTTCAAAGTTAAGGGAAACTGAAAGGGACACGGCCACACTTCATTTACTTACTGGAATCCAAAAACCGTTGAATAGGCTGGTCACGGAAAAACTTGTTATAAATGCATTATCTAGTTTAATTGATTCATCCCAAACCTTCTCTAATCGATTAGGCCATTTTGATCTATTGAAATCACTGGGAGTCATTCCGAAAGAAATTCCTATGAATCAATGGAGGAAAGGGTTAAAGACAACGGTTTTAGAAGAAATGAAACAGTCTTCACACGGGCAGTTGGAAAGAAAGATAGATCTTCTAAGAACCCAATTGGCAAATTATCCAGGTCCAGCGCCCGTAAAGCTTCGAAATGACCTGAATCAGCTACTATCAACGACTGCCGGCGGGGGTTCGGGATTTCCTAAACTATCTGATACTCATATCGATAAATGGTTTAATATTATATTGAATTCGGAGACTGTACTAAATGGAGAAAGGGACGAACCTTCCTTTGTGGCAGCTAAAGAGCTGATGGGAGTAGTTGGAGAAGGAAAGTGGCGGTCCTTTGAGATGAACTATTTGAGGCTCTTGCAATCTTATGGAAGAGGCGCACCTGCATCGAACATGGAACAGCTATTTCAAAAACTACACCTACAGATTGAACAAGAACTCACTCAGACGATTCGGGGAGAAGAACTGGCAAGTGTGTTGAAAAAAGTAATTGGAACGTTTGGGATTAATTTTGAAGCTCAATTACAAAAAAACGGACAAGAACTTCAAAATCATCCTACAATTAAACAGCATCTCATTGGGTTAAGTCAAAATCACCCACTATCAGATATTCGAATATTAGCCGATGATCTTGTTCTTAAGATGAACCACCAAGTGCTTCAATCACAGGAGAGTTCTCCTTTTCTAACAATCGTACAACAATTCCCATTTTCTCTATATGGACAGAGCACCGATATCACCCTTCAATGGACAGGGAAAGAGAAGGAAAAAGGTGTGATTGATGGAGACTACTGCCGGGTTTTATTTTATTTAGAGCTGGATATCATGAAAGAGACATTAATCGATATGCAGGTTCAAAACCGAGTGGTCACCTTGACCGTTTGGAATGACCACCAAAACGCAGAGAGAATGTCCAGATCATTTATTCCTGGATTAAAAGAAGGTCTGGAAAAGCTGGACTATCAATTATCTATGGTAAAGGTGAAAGCTCCTGATAAACAGGTTGAGCTTTCTGATAAAATCATGGCAGAACGCTTTAAAACGTTTTCGGGAGTTGATTTAAAGATATGAAAAACACTCATGAAAGAAAAGAAGCGATTGCTTTAGGCTATAATCAAAGTAGTGAATCAGCTCCAAAGGTCCTTGCTAAAGGGAAGGGAATCATTGCTGAAAACATTTTGACTCAAGCAAAAGACCATAAAATACCGGTACAAGAAGACAAGAGCTTACTCTCACTTCTTGGGAACCTGGATATAGGAGAAGCAATACCCGAAGAATTATATGGGGCTGTAGCGGAGGTTTTTGCTTTCATCTATCGATTAGATCGGGATATAGCGGGGAAGGGATAATTTGTTTGACAATCTAGTATACTCCAAGACACTAAACTGCATGAGACCAAGAATTAGAATACTAAATTATATTTTTTAAGAATAATAATTTCAAGGATAATCCCTTCAAGAACAATGGAACATATGGAGTAATCCTACTGTTTTAAGTTCAGAATTTTAAAATTAATATAATATTTTTAGCATAATGGTAGACAGATATACTGTCATTTTATACAATGAAAGCGCAGTCTATTTTTTGAAGAGTTTGATAGGAGGATGGAAAATGAATATCCATGAATATCAAGGTAAAGAAATCCTCAGAAATTACGGGGTATCCGTACCAAATGGTAAAGTGGCTTTTACAGCTGAAGAAGCAGTTGAAGCGGCGAAGACATTAGATTCCAGCGTGTATGTAGTGAAAGCCCAAATCCATGCAGGTGGTCGAGGTAAAGCTGGCGGAGTGAAAATCGCTAAAAGCCTGGACGAAGTACGTACATATGCAGATGAGTTAATCGGTAAAACTTTAGTAACTCACCAAACAGGTCCTGAAGGTAAGGAAGTAAAGCGCTTACTTATTGAAGAAGGCTGTGATATTAAGAAAGAATATTACGTAGGTCTGGTATTGGACCGCGCGACTTCCCAAGTTGTCCTGATGGCTTCTGAAGAAGGCGGAACAGAAATCGAAGAAGTAGCAGAAAAAACACCAGAAAAAATCTTTAAAGAGTATATTGATCCAGTTGTTGGATTAACAGGTTTCCAAGCGAGACGTATTGCATTCAATATCAATATTCCTCAAAAACTTGTTGGAAAAGCAGCTAAGTTCATGATGGGTCTTTACAACGTGTACGTCCAAAAGGATGCTTCTATTGTCGAAATCAATCCTTTAGTTGTAACAGGTGATGGAGACGTAATGGCATTGGATGCGAAGTTCAACTTCGATTCAAATGCATTATACCGTCAGAAAGATGTGATTAAATTACGCGATCTTGAAGAAGAAGATGCAAAAGAAATCGAAGCTTCTAAATATGACTTAAGCTATATTTCCCTGGATGGAAATATCGGTTGCATGGTTAACGGAGCAGGTCTTGCCATGGCAACGATGGACATCGTAAAGCATTACGGCGGAGATCCCGCTAACTTCCTTGATGTTGGGGGCGGTGCGACAGCGGAAAAGGTAACAGAAGCATTTAAAATCATTCTTTCTGATGAAAACGTTAAAGGTATTTTCGTCAATATCTTCGGTGGAATCATGAAATGTGATGTTATTGCAACAGGTGTTGTAGAAGCAGCTAAGCAAATCGGTCTTCAAGTTCCACTAGTGGTTCGTCTTGAAGGTACAAATGTTGACTTAGGGAAAGAAATCCTTAATAAATCAGGACTGAATATCATTGCAGCTGAATCTATGGCGGACGGCGCACAAAAAATCGTTGAGCAAGTAGGCTGAGAAAGGCGGGGGACTAATGAGCGTATTTATTAATAAAGATACCAAGGTTGTTGTACAAGGGATTACAGGATCAACAGCTCTTTTCCATACGAAGCAAATGCTTGAATACGGTACACAAATCGTAGCAGGTGTAACACCTGGAAAAGGCGGAACTGAGGTTGAAGGCGTACCTGTTTTCAATACAGTTGAAGAAGCAAAGAAAGCAACTGGCGTAAATGCATCCGTCATTTATGTTCCTGCTCCGTTTGCAGCAGATGCAATCATGGAAGCGGTAGATGCCGAGCTTGATTTGGCAATCTGTATTACTGAACATATCCCGGTATTGGATATGGTGAAGGTTAAGCGTTATATGGAAGGCAAGAAAACTCGACTTGTAGGACCGAACTGTCCAGGAGTCATCACTCCTGAAGAGTGTAAAATCGGGATCATGCCTGGTTACATCCATACAAAAGGTCATGTAGGGGTTGTTTCACGCTCTGGTACTCTTACGTATGAAGCAGTTCACCAACTTTCACAAGCGGGAATCGGTCAGTCAACGGCAGTCGGAATCGGTGGAGACCCTGTGAACGGAACAGACTTTATCGATGTATTGAAAGCATTCAATGAAGATGAAGATACGTATGCTGTCATCATGATTGGAGAAATCGGCGGTACTGCTGAAGAAGAAGCTGCTGAATGGATTAAAGCCAACATGACTAAGCCTGTAGTAGGATTCATTGGAGGACGTACGGCACCTCCAGGCAAACGCATGGGCCATGCAGGTGCGATCATTTCAGGCGGTAAAGGAACAGCTGATGAGAAAATTCGCGTTATGAATGAATGCGGAATTCAAGTTGCTCCTACACCTTCAGATATGGGCGAAACGTTAATAAAGGTTCTTAAAGAAGAAGGAATCTTAGATAAATGTAAAACTCATTAATCAAGTATTGAGACTGATGGCATTCAAGCCATCAGTCTCAGTTTTATATTCTCTATTAAAAATTCAGGAGGTAATTAATGAAAGAACGTCGTCATATTCTATTTCATATTCACCATTGTCGGGGAATTGGATTGAAAGGAACAAAAAGAATACTAGAATCGCTCCAGAAATTACACTCTATCTTTGATTTATCCCCTTCCAAGCTTCAACAGATAACCCTTTCTACCACTGTTAATTCAGAACTCTTCTATAGAGATCTTCATTCATTTGATTCAGAACGATACAAAAAGCTTTATTCGGAAAATGATATAGACTGGATCACAATTATGGACGAAGAATACCCTGCTCTGCTGAGAAACGTATATGATCCCCCCTTTCTTCTCTTTTTAAAAGGAAACAGGAATCTCCTTCAAAAGCAAAAGAAATTGGCGATTATCGGTTCAAGAAATGCCACCGCTTATACTGATAAAATTCTTCGCGATATTATTCCTCAGCTGGTGAAGAAAGAGGTAGTCATTGTAAGTGGACTAGCGCAGGGTGCCGATACGGTGGCTCATAACCAAACGATTCAATCAGGTGGCCAAACGATAGGTGTCCTTGGTGGAGGTTTCAATCACATTTATCCGAAGCAAAATGAAGGGCTGGCCCATCATATGATGAAACATCAGCTTCTCCTCTCTGAATATCCCCCTTATATTAAACCTGAAAAATGGCAATTTCCTTTTAGAAATAGGATCATCAGCGGTCTTTCCGATGCAGTGCTCGTTACGGAAGCAAGAAAAAAGAGCGGAACATTCATCACGGCCGATTATGCATTAAATGAAGGAAGAGAAGTATTATGTATCCCAGGATCGATATATGAGCCGTTAGCAGAAGGAACCAACAGTTTAATCCAGGAAGGTGCAAGAATGGTCTTATCAATAGAAGATATTTTTTCAGAACTGGGAGTATAAATTAGGAAAATATGATATAGAATCTTTTAATAAAGTAGGGTTTTTCCCATGAATGATTGAATAATTACAAGTTATTTATACAAAATGGTTGCAATTATTGTGAAACTGTTATACATTTTGCAACAGGTATCTAAAACTATATATAAGAGAAATAAATCGTTAAAATTAGTGATTATCTACACTGATATCAATTCTATACCTATGTGAATGAAAGTGTAAACGTTTTCCGTTTCACTTGGATCATAAACATTCCAAGGTGCTATAAACAGTGATTATTTCCCTCTTTAAGGAGGCTTATTGGATGGCAGATTATTTAGTAATAGTAGAGTCGCCGGCAAAGGCGAAAACAATTGAGCGTTATTTAGGAAAAAAATATAAGGTCAGGGCTTCAATGGGCCACGTCAGAGACTTACCGAAGAGTCAAATGGGTGTAGATGTAGAAAACGAATTTGAACCTAAGTATATAACGATACGCGGTAAAGGCCCTGTATTAAAAGAATTGAAAACCGCAGCAAAAAAGGTCAAAAAAATCTTCCTCGCGGCTGACCCCGACAGAGAAGGAGAAGCAATTGCCTGGCATTTGGCTCACAGCCTTGACATGGACACCACTTCCGACTGTCGTGTGGTATTTAATGAGATCACGAAGGATGCGATTAAAGAGTCTTTTAAGCATCCACGGGCGATCAATATGGATTTAGTCGATGCTCAGCAGGCACGCAGGATTTTAGATCGATTAGTGGGTTACAACATCAGCCCGCTCCTTTGGAAGAAAGTTAAAAAAGGTCTGAGTGCAGGGAGAGTGCAATCTGTCGCACTAAGATTAATTATTGACCGGGAAAATGAAATCAAAAGCTTTACTCCAGAAGAGTACTGGTCAATAGAAGCTGAATTCACAAAAGGGAACGATACATTCCAGGCATCGTTTTACGGAATGGACGGTAAGAAGGCTGAATTGAAGACCGAAGAAGATGTGAAAGAAGTGCTTGGTAAAGTAAAAGGGAAGTCCTTTGAAATTAACAAAGTAACAAAAAAGGAAAGAAAACGGAATCCTGCTCCACCATTTACAACTTCTTCACTACAGCAGGAAGCGGCGAGAAAATTAAACTTCCGTGCAAAGAAAACCATGATGCTTGCCCAACAATTATATGAAGGAATTGAGATGGGGAAAGAAGGCACGGTTGGTTTTATTACTTATATGAGAACTGACTCGACTCGTATTTCTGAAGTGGCTCAAAAAGAAGCGAACGAATACATCGTTAATAAATATGGAAATGACTTCGTTAAGCAGACTGAGCGCAAAGAGAAAAAACAACAAAAATCTCAAGATGCCCACGAAGCTGTCCGTCCAACCAGTACATTAAGGGATCCTGCTTCAGTGAAAGAATACCTTTCAAGAGATCAATACAGACTTTATAAATTGATTTGGGAACGATTTGTCGCAAGTGAAATGTCCCCGGCAATTATGGATACTATGAGTGTTGATATTGTAAATGGTTCCGTCATGTTTAGAGCAACCGGCTCTAAAGTGAAGTTTCCAGGCTTTATGAAAGTGTATGTTGAAGGATCTGATGATCAGAAAGAAGAAAAAGACAATCTTCTACCAGCCTTGGAAGAAAACGATAAAGTGAAAAGTGAAAGTATTGATCCAAATCAGCATTTCACTCAACCACCACCAAGGTATACAGAAGCAAGGCTCGTCAAGACGTTGGAAGAACTGGGTATTGGGCGGCCATCCACATATGCTCCGACTCTTGATACGATTCAACGAAGAGGCTATGTAACACTGGATAATAAGCGTTTTATTCCGACTGAACTTGGGGAAATCGTCTTAGAACTGGTGAGGGAGTTCTTCCCGGATATCATTGATGTCGAGTTTACGGCAAACATGGAGCGCAGCCTGGATGATATTGAAGACGGCAATGTGAAGTGGGAAAGAATAATCGATCGCTTTTATCAGGATTTTGAAAAGCATTTAGAAAAAGCTGAAAATGAGATGGAAAAAATCGAAATCCGCGATGAACCTGCCGGTGAAGATTGTGAAGAATGCGGACATCCAATGGTATTCAAAATGGGTCGATATGGAAAGTTCATGGCTTGCAGTAATTTTCCTGACTGCAGAAATACTAAGCCGATCGTCAAGGAAATCGGTGTGAAATGCCCAAAATGTGATAAAGGCAATATCATCGAACGAAAAAGCAAGAAAAAGCGTATTTTCTTCGGTTGTGACCAATATCCTGAATGTGATTTCTTGTCATGGGATAAGCCAATCGAACGTAAATGTCCGAAGTGTTCAGAATTACTCGTTGAGAAAAAGCTTAAAAAAGGTAATCAAATTCAATGTACGAATTGTGATTATAAAGAAGAACCTCAGAAATAGTGTGAGCTCCTGTTCAACTGAACTATAAAAAAGATTGATTGTTGAACAATGAACTTATACAATGTAACAAGGGACTGTCCCAACAGGTGATTTCTCTATTACCTGATGGGTCAGCCCTTTTCTGTTTGCATTTAGTCAGTAGGACAAATTCTCAATATGCTTTTGTCTTTTTTATCTTTGTGTATTGGTGTACAATACAATTTGGTTAAGAAGAAGGATCGATTTACAGGAGGTTTATATAGATGCCAGTAAATGTTATCGGAGCAGGGTTAGCGGGAAGTGAAGCCGCTTGGCAGATTGCGAAGAGGGGAATAAAGGTTAACCTTTTTGAAATGAGACCGGTACGTCAAACACCTGCCCATCATACAGATAAATTTGCAGAGCTTGTTTGCAGTAATTCGCTTAGAGCGAATACATTTACCAATGCTGTTGGTGTATTAAAAGAGGAAATGCGGCATTTAGATTCCGTCATCATGTCTGCTGCCGATGCATGTTCCGTTCCTGCAGGAGGAGCTTTGGCCGTGGATCGTCACGAATTTGCAGCCCATGTCACTGATAAAGTGAAGAATCATCCGAATGTCACGGTATATAATGAAGAGGTCACGGATTTACCTGAAGGGATCACCATTATAGCAACAGGACCACTTACAAGTGAAAGTCTTTCGGAGAAAATCAGAAAAGTAACGGGAGAAGAACATTTATATTTCTACGACGCAGCTGCACCAATCATTGAGAAAGATTCCATTGATATGGACAAAGTGTATTTGAAATCCCGGTATGACAAAGGGGAAGCGGCATACTTAAATTGCCCGATGACAGAAAGTGAGTTCAATCGTTTCTACGAAGCCCTTATTTCAGCTGAAACAGTGCCTTTAAAAGAATTTGAAAAAGAGATATTCTTTGAAGGCTGTATGCCGATAGAAGTGATGGCATCCAGAGGGAAGAAAACCATGTTATTTGGTCCTTTAAAACCGGTGGGATTAGAAGACCCTAAAACAGGTAAACGACCATTTGCTGTTGTTCAGTTAAGACAAGATGATGCAGCAGGAACACTTTACAATATTGTAGGCTTTCAAACACATTTAAAGTGGGGACCGCAAAAAGAAGTACTTCAATTAATTCCTGGACTTGAGAATGCAGAAATTGTCCGTTTTGGGGTGATGCACAGAAATACCTTCATAAACTCTCCCAATGTCTTAAAGGATACCTATCAACTTAAAGAAAATGAGAACCTGTTTTTTGCCGGACAAATGACCGGAGTGGAAGGTTATGTGGAATCTGCTGCCAGCGGGCTGATCGCGGGAATCAATGCAGCGAAAATGGCTATAGGTGAATCACCAGTGGTGTTCCCTCATGAAACAGCGATTGGAAGTATGGCAAGATATATTACGACGGCCAACAAAAACAACTTCCAACCGATGAATGCTAATTTCGGTCTACTCCCTGATTTGCCCAAAAAAGTCAAAGGCAAAAAAGAGCGTAATGAGCAACATGCCAATCGAGCTTTAGAAACAATTCAGAACTTTGTGAAAAAAGTGTAAAATTCATTGCAAGGGCAGCTAGGTTGTGTTACTATTTAGTAGCCCTTGTGAGGTGTTAAAAATGAAAAATCAATTACATGAACAATTACAATCTTTTACTGAATATATACAAATAGAAAAGCATTATTCTGCTCATACTTTTGAACAATATCGTCATGATATTGAAGAGTTCTACGTATTTATGAAAGAACAAGGTTTAAGTTCATTAAAAGATGTCGAGTATTCTGATGCGAGACTTTTTTTAACTAAGCTGCATGATCATGGTTTAATGAGATCTTCCATTTCAAGGAAGGTATCCAGTTTAAGAAGTTTCTATCGTTACTTAAATCGGGAAAAGCAGCTCACCGATAACCCATTTTCCTTTGTGAATCTTCCTAAAAAAGAACAGCGATTGCCTAAATTTTTTTATGAGGAAGAAATACAAGCATTGTTAGAAGCGTGCGGAGGCGACAAGCCATTAGATATTCGCAACCGGGCCATCTTTGAACTTTTGTATGCTACGGGTATCCGCGTAAGTGAATGCACAAGCATACGATTGAAGGACGTAGATTTAGTGCTTTCTACAATACTTGTAAAAGGTAAGGGTAACAAAGAGAGATATGTACCATTTGGAAGCTTTGCTCACGATGCTATAGAACAATACATAACAGAGTCCCGGCCTAAGTTAATGAAGAATCAAACTCATTCCCAATTGTTGGTCAATCATCGTGGCGGAGCATTAACCCAAAGAGGGATACGTCTTATCTTAAATAGGATTATCGAGAAAGCTTCCTTGACCGGAAAAATCCATCCCCATATGTTAAGACATACGTTTGCCACGCATTTACTTAATAATGGTGCCGATTTAAGAACGGTTCAGGAACTTCTTGGACACTCACAGTTATCATCAACTCAAGTATATACTCATGTATCGAAGGATCAGTTGAGAAAAACATATTTGGCACATCATCCACGTGCTTAGAAGAGTTGGAGGTCAGGATATGGAACAATTCCACGCAACCACTATTTTTGCCGTACAGCATGAAGGCCAATGTGCGATGTCCGGGGACGGACAGGTGACATTTGGTAATACAGTTGTGATGAAGCATACAGCAAAAAAAGTCCGGAAGCTATTTAATGGCAAAGTATTAGCAGGTTTTGCCGGATCTGTTGCCGACGCATTCACATTATCAGAAAAATTCGAAGGGAAACTTCAGGAATTTAATGGGAATCTCCCGAGAGCAGCTGTTGAATTAGCTAAAGAGTGGAGGAGCGACAAAGTCTTAAGAAAGCTTGAAGCCATGTTGATTGTAATGGATGAAAATCACTTATTGCTAATTTCCGGGACTGGTGAAGTCATTGAACCGGACGATGGGATTTTAGCCATTGGATCAGGTGGTAATTATGCATTATCAGCTGGAAGAGCTTTAAAACAATACGCAGGTGACCATTTATCTGCAAGAGAAATCGCTCAGTCTTCCTTACAAATTGCTGCTGATATATGTGTATATACAAATAACCAAATTATTGTTGAAGAGCTGTAAACATTAATCATCAGATTGAAATTTTTATATTCTTTTTACACTATAGGGAAAGTAAGGAGTGTGCCATTTGATGAAGAGTACTGATCACTTAACTCCAAGGCAAATTGTTGAACGTCTCGATCAATATATTGTAGGACAGAAAGATGCAAAGAGAGCGGTCGCTGTTGCATTACGAAATCGATATCGACGTAGCCTTCTTTCTGATGTATTAAAGGATGAAGTGATTCCAAAGAACATTTTAATGATGGGACCAACCGGGGTCGGGAAAACAGAGATTGCCAGAAGGATTGCGAAGCTTGTCAGAGCTCCTTTTGTAAAAGTAGAGGCTACTAAGTTTACTGAAGTCGGTTATGTTGGACGCGATGTGGAATCAATGGTGAGAGATTTAGTCGAAACGTCTGTCCGCCTGGTGAAAGAGGAGAAAATGGTAGGGGTGCGTGAAAGAGCAGCTGAAAATGCCAACCGCCGCTTAGTGGAACTCGTTGTACCATCTAAGAAAAAGTCCACTTCTTACAAAAACCCATTTGAGATGATCTTTGGTGGTAATCAGACTCAGGACACTTCGGAAGAAGAGGAAGAAAAGCAAGAAGAGATTTCCCTTCGAGAGCAAAGGCGCAGAGTGGAAACAAGGCTTCAAAATGGTGAACTTGAAGAGGAGTTCATCACGATTGAAGTAGAAGAGCAGCAGCCCTCCATGTTCGATATGCTTCAAGGCTCCGGTATGGAACAAATGGGCATGAATATGCAGGATGCTATGAGCAACTTTATGCCAAAGAAAAAGAAAAAACGTAAATTAAAGGTGAAAGAAGCGAGAGTCGTTCTTACAAATGAGGAAGCTCAAAAGCTTATTGATATGGATGAAGTAACCCAGGAGGCAATCGTGCGTGCAGAACAATCAGGAATCATCTTTATCGATGAGATTGATAAAATAGCAAGCAAGAGCTCTGGCCAATCTTCTGCCGACGTTTCGAGGGAAGGGGTTCAGCGTGACATCCTTCCTGTTGTAGAAGGATCTACGATCGTCACAAAGCATGGTTCGGTAAAAACTGATCATGTGCTTTTCATTGCGGCAGGTGCTTTTCACATGAGTAAACCATCTGATCTTATTCCGGAATTACAAGGACGTTTCCCAATCAGAGTGGAACTTCAGAAGCTATCTACAGAAGACTTTGTGCGTATACTCGTTGAACCTGATAACGCAATCATTAAACAATATATTGCTTTAATGGAAACAGAAGGTATACAAATTGAATTTTCTGACGATGCTATTCGTAGACTTGCTGAAATTGCCTATGATGTAAACCAGAACACGGATAATATTGGAGCGAGAAGACTTCATACCATTATGGAAAAACTTCTCGAGGACCTTTCCTTTGAAGCTCCGGATATTACATTGGAAACGATTAATATCACACCTAAGTACGTGGATGATAAGTTAGGCGCCATTGCAAAGAATAAGGATCTGAGTCAGTTTATTCTATAAGTTTTCACCTTCATTCTATTGGGTAAAGATAGATGAATCAATCAGAATACAAAATTTAATAATAGATACACTTAAGTTGTAGTAGGAGGAAATGTAATGAATTTATTAGGTAAAACAAGAACAATTAATGCTATGCTGCAAAAAGCAGCGGGTAAACCAGTAAACTTTAAAGAAATGTCAGAAACACTTAGCAAGGTCATTGAAGCAAATGTATTCGTTGTAAGTCGCCGAGGGAAATTACTTGGCTACGCCATTAATCAGCAAATTGAAAATGAGCGAATGAAACAAATGCTTGCTGATCGTCAATTCCCTGAGGAGTATACTCAAAACCTGTTTAATGTTCAAGAAACTTCTCCAAACCTGGATGTTAACAGTGAATATACTGCTTTCCCTGTTGAAAATAGAGAATTCTTCAAAAATGGGCTGACGACAATCGTTCCTATTATTGGTGGAGGTGAGAGACTGGGTACATTGATTCTTGCCCGTCTTGAAGCAAGCTTCGAAGATGATGATCTCATCCTGGGTGAATATGGTGCAACAGTAGTAGGAATGGAAATTCTTCGTGAAAAAGCGGAAGAAATTGAAGTGGAAGCTAGAAGCAAGGCTGTCGTGCAAATGGCGATCAGTTCTTTATCATACAGTGAGCTTGAAGCGATTGAGCATATCTTTGAAGAGTTAAATGGTAATGAAGGTCTTTTGGTTGCTTCTAAAATTGCCGATAGAGTGGGAATTACCCGTTCAGTAATCGTCAATGCTCTTCGTAAATTAGAAAGTGCGGGAGTAATTGAGTCTCGTTCCCTGGGAATGAAAGGTACTTACATTAAAGTATTAAACAATAAATTCCTAGTTGAGTTAGATAAGCTCCGTACAAATTAATCCAATGAAAAGCTGTTCCCTGTTAAATGGGGAACAGCTTTTTTATTTGGTTACCATAATGCTTGCTCTGAAGCCGCCCCTCCGCTTTTGTGTCATCCAGCTCTGGGGCTTAGAGGCTCGAGGTCATAACCCAAGTCCACCAAAAAGGCAAAGTGCGCCTTTCCGGTGGGCTTGGGTTATGCTTGTCGCCTCTGGACAAAGCCCCTCCGCTTTTGTAGTACAAAAGGGCGAAAATGTCTGATTGTTTAGGGAAAATAAGTCTAATGGACTATTGGTAATCTTTCATATGGTATTGTCATATATGGCACGAATAGTACAATAAGGTTACAACAATGTTACGACTATTTTCGACAATTTAATAAATTTAGATGACAGAGTGAGTAAAATGATGACATTCGCCTCTTGGAAGGTGATGTTTTCGTGTGCAAAAGAGTGAAATAAGGTGAATAAACCATCTTGAACGCAATAACGATGGATTTCATTCATATCAAAGCGAATCGGGCAAATATATGTATGTGTAACATATATGTAATAAAACTAGAATAATTCACATTAAATTGGTAAAATATCCTTGGTAATTTAAGGGTTAAATATAGATTAAAAGTCACGAATTCTTTGAATTTCGCCCTCATTCTTGAAAATTTACGGAATATTCATAGACACTAATCTTGCTAAACATTACAATAAATACTGTTGTATGCTAAATTTGTAAAAAATAGTAGTATCTTGTCAAAAAAACGGATAGAGGTGCCTAAAGTGAAATTATTTTCCAACACTTTCACAACTCTGGAAAGAGGACTGAATTACGCCTCGTTAAATCAAAAAGTGATCTCTCAAAATATCGCTAATGTCGACACTCCAAATTATAAAGCAAAAGAAGTAGAGTTTAAGACAATGCTAGACCATTCAGTTCAACAACTTGAGGCAAAAAAAACGGATCAACGACATTTCACCTTTCACTCAAGTAGTCAACATCCAGCAGTTAAAACAAAAACAACTTATCAATATAATCACAATGGGAATGGTGTGGATTTAGATCAGGAAATGTCAGAAATGGCTTCGAATCAAATCTATTTTAATGCCTTAACAGATCGAATAAATGGTAAGTTTAACAGTCTTCAAACGGTTGTAAGGGGTGGTAAATAATCATGGCGATATTTACAAGTATGAATACGACAGCATCTGCCCTTACTGCCCAGCGCTTAAGAATGGATGTCATTTCATCAAACATGGCCAATGCAGACACAACAAGAGGAGAAATGGTTGGAGGAGAATGGCAGCCATATAAAAGAAAATCTGTTGTAATGGCACCTAAGGAAAATCAATTTTCATCATTTTTAAATAAAGCCATGAACACAAGAAACAATCACAATGTTGGAAGCGGAGTAAAGGTTTCCAGAATCGAAGAAGATGACGAAACACCATTTAAAATGGTGTACGATCCAGAACATCCTGATGCGAATGGCGAGGGGTATGTGCATCTGCCCAATGTTGATCCATTAAGGGAAATGGTTGACCTTATTTCGGCCACTCGCTCATATGAAGCAAACGTAACCGTATTTAATGCGAATAAAGCGATGTTAATGAAATCATTGGAAATCGGTAAATAGAAAGAGGTTATAGATTTATGGCAATACATAATATAGGTTCGATTAATCCTGGAGTTTTTAGTCCGTCAATTGCAAAAAAAAATGTATCCCCTTCAGAAGCTACGGAGAATTTCAGTCAATTACTTAAACAGTCCATTGACGAAGTGAATTCTATGCAAGTTCAATCAGATCAAATGACCGAGAAGCTTGTACGGGGAGAAAATGTTGATCTTCATCAAGTGATGATCGCTTCACAAAAAGCAAGCATCACATTGCAAACGACCATGGAAGTGCGTAACAAAGTAGTAGAAGCCTACCAAGAAATAATGAGAATGCCAATGTAGTAGACTCATTCAGTCATGTACCGGAGGATTGTAATGAATGAATCGTTTAAGAAATATATAGAACAGATAAAGTCTTATTGGGCAAGCAGAACAAAAAAACAGAAAATAAGTATGGGAGCAGCCTTTCTGATTACAGTCATTCTGATTAGTGCTTTGAGCTTCTTTGCAACAAGAACGACTCTTGTTCCCCTATACAGTAATTTATCACCTTCAGAAACGGGAGCGATAAAAGAAAATCTCGATGGTAGAGGAATCCAATCGGAGATATCCGATGGTGGATCAACCATCATGGTTCCTAAAGAACAAGTAGATACATTGAAGGTTGAATTGGCTGCAGAAGGAATTCCTAACTCGGGGAGTATTGATTACTCCTTTTTCAGTCAAAATGCTGGATTTGGTATGACTGATAATGAATTTAATGTGTTGAAGCTGGATGCGATGCAAACAGAACTTGCTCAACTCATGAAAGGAATCGAAGGGGTACAGGATGCTAAAGTCATGATCAATCTTCCAGAAAAGCAGGTTTTCTTAAATGATGACATTCAACAAGCATCAGCTTCGATTGTATTAAATACAAATCCTGGTTTCACATTTGATCAAAAGCAGATTAAATCACTTTACCATCTGGTTTCCAAAAGTGTTCCTGATCTCCCTACAGAGAATATCGTCATCATGAATCAATTTTTTGAGTATTTTGACTTGGAAGCTCAAAATAATTCCATGGGCGGAGGCAACTTTGCTCAACAAATGGATGTCAAGAAAGAAATTGAACGTGATATACAACGTCAAGTTCAGAATATGTTAGGCACATTGATTGGATATAACAAAGTGGTTGTATCGGTTTCAACTGATATAGACTTTACCCAGGAAAACCGTGAAGAAGTCCTTGTTACACCAGTGGATGAAGAAAATATGGAAGGAATAGCCGTAAGCGCACAGCGCATTACTGAAACTTTCTCAGGCGAAGGGGCAAACCCTGGTGGGACACCTGGAGCCGGTGATGTTAATGAGCCAACAAATACAGGGGATACTTATGGTTCCAGTTCAGAATCAAATGGTGATTATGAACGAATGGAGGAAACGATTAACAATGAAGTCAATCGTATCCGTAAAGAAGTAGTTGAGAGCCCATATAAAATAAGGGATCTTGGGATTCAGGTTATGGTGGAACCGCCAAATCCTGATGAGGTTAATTCCCTGCCACAAGACAGGGTGGATGATATCCGCCAAGTATTATCGACCATTGTAAGAACTTCCATTGATAAGGAAGCCAATCCTGAATTGACAGACGAAGCAATAGAAGACAAAGTGATCGTCTCGGTTCAACCATTTAATGGGAAAGTCGATATGGCATCTGAAGAGAAATCTGTTCTCCCATGGTGGACCTATGTGATTGGTGGAATTCTTCTTATTGTCATTCTACTGCTGGTATTTTTCCTGGTTCGTTCTAGAAAGAAAGAAAAAATAGAAGAAATGTCATACGAAGAAACAAGAGAGCCTGTCCATATACCGGAAATTGAGCCTAAAGAAGAAACAGAAGGAACGATTCGCCGGAAACAACTTGAAAAAATGGCCAAAGAAAAGCCTGAAGAATTTGCAAAATTATTACGGACCTGGTTATCAGAGGATTAGGAGGGATGAATGTGGTTAGAAGAGAGAAAGGTTTAACGGGAAAACAGAAAGCAGCCATCCTCCTGATCTCTCTTGGTCCTGATGTATCCGCATCAGTATACAAGCATTTATCAGAAGAAGAAATCGAGAAGTTAACGTTAGAGATATCCGGAGTCAAAAAGGTGGAGACTGAAGCGAAAGAGGATATCTTAGAAGAATTTCACCATATCGCCATTGCTCAAGATTATATCTCCCAGGGCGGAATTGGCTATGCCAAAACAGTATTAGAAAAAGCACTTGGATCAGAACAAGCATTGGCGATCATTAACCGGTTAACTTCGTCTTTACAAGTAAAGCCTTTTGACTTTGCACGGAGAGCCGATGCTGCTCAAATTCTCAACTTTATACAAAACGAACACCCTCAAACCATTTCATTAATTCTATCTTATCTTGAACCACAGCAAGCAGGCCAAATACTTTCTGAACTTCCTCAAGAAGTTCAAGCAGATATTGCCAGGAGAATCGCAATCATGGATGGAACTTCCCCGGAAGTGATAAGTGAAGTGGAAGCTATCCTTGAAAGAAAGCTTTCGGCTACTGTGACCCAGGATTATACGCAGACGGGTGGAGTTGAAGCGGTAGTGGAAGTGCTGAATGGGGTAGATCGTTCTACGGAGAAAACCATTCTGGATGCATTAGAAATACAAGATCCTGAATTAGCTGAGGAAATTAAGAAGAGAATGTTTGTGTTTGAAGACATTGTCACCCTTGATGGGCGTTCCATTCAACGTGTCATTCGCGATTGTGATAACGAAGATCTGCTCCTGTCCCTTAAAGTATCAAGTGATGAGGTGAAAGAAGTGGTATTTAGAAACATGTCTAATCGCATGGTGGAAACCCTCAAAGAGGAAATGGAATTCATGGGGCCGGTTCGATTACGGGATGTAGAAGAAGCACAGTCACGGATTGTAGCGGTGATAAGAAGGTTAGAGGATTCCGGTGAAATCATCATAGCCCGTGGTGGAGGAGACGATATTATTGTCTAGAATCATTAAATCCTCCATTGCGCGAACCATTGATGAAAATAAAAAACTGATATCCCTTAAAAGGGTGAAAACAATAGAAGAATTCAAGCAACATGAACACAATAACTTAGAAATGAACGGAACGGCCGTGGGAAATCACATTATAGATGAAGCGAATGATAAAGCGGCTCGAATAATCGAAGAAGCGAAAGAGATGACTTTCCATGCTCAAAGACAGATTGAACGTGAGAAAGAAAAGTGGTTGGTCGAACGCGAACAACTCATGCAGGAAGCCTATAATGCCGGATTTCTTCAAGGAGAAGAAGAGGGTAGAAACAAAGGTTATCAAGAATATCATCAGCGACTGACGGAAGCCAATGAGATGACTGAGAGAAATAAACAACAGTATCAAGACTATATTCAAAATGCAGAGAAAGTCATTGTCAGCTTAGGGATTACATGTGCTGAGAAGATCATGAATCGGAAACTCCAGGAAGAACCCGATCATTTCTTTTCGATCGTGGAACGGGGATTAAAGGAGGTAAGGGATCTGCCTCACATTCAAATTCATGTTCATCCGACTAAGCATAAGCTTTTAGTTGAAAATAAAAATGAGCTTGAAGTCATGTTCCCCACGGATGTTCAGTGCTTTATCTATGCAAATGATGATCTTCGACCTGAGGAATGTTATATAGAAACCAACCAGGGTCGTGTCATTGTGAGTGTGGACTCCCAATTAAGAGAGTTAAAGCAGAAGCTTCTTCATTTTCTGGAAGGTGATGTTGAATGAAAGCAGCAGATCTAATTCACCATATCCCCCAGATTCCAACTTTCAAAAAGTTTGGAAAGGTAAAGCGGGTTGTCGGGTTAATGATCGAATCTCAAGGACCTGAAAGTTCAGTAGGTGAAGTCTGTCATATTCATATTTTCTCCCGAGGCAAACAAAAAGTTATTCTAGCAGAAGTGGTAGGGTTTAATGATGATTTAGTGATCCTCATGCCCTATACCAATATGCAGGATATTTCTCCCGGCAGTTTAGTAGAAGGTACCGCGAAGTCATTAGAAATCAAAATTGGTCCATCTTTAATAGGGAAGGTGATAGATTCCCTGGGACACCCACTCGATGGAAGTCACTTACCGAATGGTTTAAGTACGACATATACAGAACAAGACCCTCCCAATCCTTTATCAAGACCGCCCATTAACGAAAAAATGGAGGTTGGTGTAAAAGCCATCGACAGCATGCTGACTGTAGGGAAAGGTCAAAGGGTCGGTATATTCGCTGGAAGTGGGGTAGGAAAAAGTACACTGCTTGGAATGATTGCCCGAAACACGAAAGCGGATTTAAATGTAATTGCGTTAATCGGTGAGAGGGGCAGGGAAGTAAGGGAATTTATTGAAAGAGATTTAGGAGAAGAAGGATTAAAGAGAACTATTGTTGTGGCTGCCACATCAGATCAACCTGCACTAATGAGGATTAAAGGAGCCTTTACGGCGACTGCCATTGCAGAATATTTTCGAGATAAAGGAATGAACGTCATGCTCATGATGGATTCCGCGACACGGGTAGCGATGGCTCAGAGGGAAATCGGATTGGCGGTCGGGGAACCACCGACCACTAAAGGTTACACGCCATCTGTATTTGCTATTTTACCGAAACTATTAGAAAGAACAGGTACTAATGTACTCGGGAGCATAACAGCATTTTACACCGTGTTGGTTGATGGTGATGATTTAAATGAGCCTATTTCAGACACGGTTAGGGGGATACTGGATGGTCACATTGTGCTTGACCGTCAAATCGCAAACAGAGGTCAATATCCGGCTATCAATATTTTAAAAAGTGTGAGCAGGTTAATGAATCATCTGGCATCTATGGAACATTTACATGCCGCTACGAGAATAAGAGAGTTATTAAGTACTTATATGAACTCTGAGGATCTTATCCAGATTGGTGCTTATAAAAAGGGTACTTCCCGTGAGGTAGATGAAGCCATCCAATACTATCCAGGTATCATCTCCTTCTTGAAACAGGGAGTATACGAACAGGTTTCTCTCCCTGCAAGTGTTGATGGACTTATTATGCTTTCGGAAAAAGGTGGATGGATCGAGTGAGTTATCAATACAGGTTTCAACGTATTTTAACGTTAAAGGAAAAAGAAAAAGATGAAGTGCAGGAAATGTACAGGGGTTCCATTGAAAAGTTTGAAAAAGTTGCCGAGAAGCTTTATGAGTTTCTGAAAAAGAAAGAAACTCTCGAAATGCATCAAGAAACCAAGTTGCAAAATGGTTTATCTGTACAACATATTCGTCATCATCAACAGTTCCTCACCAATCTTGAAAGAACTATTTCTTATTACCAGGACCTGGTGATACAAGCAAGGAACCGGATGAACTGGTGTGAAGAAAAACTTGTAGATATGAACGTAGAAGTAAAGAAATACGAAAAGATGAAAGAGAACGATCTCCATCGCTTTTTACAAACTAATCAACAATTGGAAAATAAACAATTAGATGAAGTATCAGTCGTTCAATATATGAAACGGGGAGTTAGGTGATTTCATGGCAAAGGTGATCGAAGAGGAAAACAAAGATCAGTCCAGTCGTTTTCAAAGAATTGTGTTTATCATTTTCATTCCTCTCTTGTTTACTATAACCTTCTCTCTCGTAATCATGACAGCTGCAGGAATCAATGTATTTGAAAAAGCGCAATCATTCAGCTCGGATATCCCTTTTCTGGCTAATATCCTTCCTTCAAATGAAGCCCGGGAAGCAGACGAATTACATGAGCGAATGGTCTCACTTCAAGCTTCAATCGAAGATCAAGAAGCGAAAATTGCCCAGCTTCAAAATGAAGTAGATAAAAGAGACAGTGATAAAGAACAACTGCAAGCGACCATTCAACAGCAAAAAGAAGAGCTTGAAGAATTACGGCAGATTGGTGAAGAAAACAAACGGGCCTTTAAAGAGGTAGTCAATACATTTGAATCCATGTCAGCAAAGGGTGCTGCTCCAGTTCTGATGAACATGGATGATGATGAAGCAATGAAGATTCTATCAAATATCAAACCTGATACTCTAGCAGATATTTTAGAAAAAATGCCCCCGGAAGATGCTGCCAGATACACGGAGCTGCTCTCTACGGTGGAATGATAGGCTAGGTTTTGAGAGGAGGTGAAAAAGTGGAAATCGGAATAGGCACCCAGGCTCCCAACTCTCCCATTGGGATGAGCAAGGAAACAACGCTTTCCAAGAAAGAAATGGATGGGTTTTCGAAACTATTAGGATTTGTATCGAATCATGTTGTTGAAAGGGAAGAAGTAAAACATCCCGAGACACTATCTCTTCTTGTAAGTCTGACAGGCATCTTACGTGCAACAGAGCTTGATGAAGTTGGGCTATCAAGCGGACAATTAGAAGACTTATCCCGATTAAAGGAACTTGACTTTGAACAAATCGCTGAAATAGTTGGTGTGGATCAAGAAACGGTCATAACACTTTTTTCTGAGCTTCAATCTGCTCTTATTGGGACTGAGCAATCCTTGCCTTCATCAGATGATATTGCAGAGGATCTTCATGAAATTCTGCTGGGAACGATGCAACTGCTGCAATCCGCATTAAAAAATGAGGTGGGGGTCTTAAGTGGAAAAGGACCAATAGAAGATGTAACCAGACTTGTAAAGGTCATTGAACTTTTGGCAACTAACCGTGACCTACTTGTGGTGGAAGCATCAAAAACGTCCGAGCTAAAAGACATGATGAAGAGGGTTCAAGCGGGTGTAGATGCATCCTTGGCCAGGGAGTTCAATCATAGTAAGGATTGGTCCCAGGTATTAAAAGATGCTTTTCACCGCCAGGCACCTGTGCAAACAATGGAAAAGCAGTCCTCAACAGAACGGGTCACAGTGGAGAAGAAAAGTATTCAACCGATTCAGGCAAACCATATACACTTTGTTCTTCCGAAAACAGAATCCGTTTCCATGAGTCTCTCATCTGCAAATCGCTCCCTTCAATATGAACAATTTGTGAAAGAATTTCAGAATATCATAAGTAAATCTCAAATGCTGTCACAGCCGAGCATGAGTAAGCTGTTAATCAAGCTATATCCAGAGCAACTGGGCTCATTAAGGATCGAACTTCTACAACAAAACGGAGTGATGACCGCAAAAATATTAGCTTCGACGGCAACTGCGAAAGAAATGCTTGATTCTCAAATTCAAGGATTAAAGCATGCGTTTACATCGCAGAACCTTCAAGTAGAGAAGATAGAAATCTCACAGGCGTTAACAGATGCTGAGCGGCAATCTAAAGGGCAGTCACAACAACAGTTCTCACAACAGCAAAGGCAGAATCAACCCGACCAGGGAGGAAGCCAGGATGAAGAAAGAACTCAATCCTTTAAGGATTATCTCGTAAATACCGAAATATAGGTGATAATATGACGAAAATTGATCCGAGCTTACTATATTCCACCGTCCAAACAAAACAACGTGAAGGCGGTAAGGATATTTTGGGAAAAGATGACTTCCTGAAAATACTGATGACTCAATTACAGAATCAAGACCCGTTAAATCCGATGCAGGACAAAGATTTCATCGCACAAATGGCTACCTTTTCATCATTAGAGCAGATGACGAACCTGACGAAAACAATGGAGAAATTTGTGGATAACCAAAGTCAATCACAATTGATCTCTTACAATCAGTTTGTTGGTAAACAAGTGACATGGCATAAAATCATAGAATCAGAAGCAGGCGATGCACCCGAAATACAAGAAGGACAGGGGTTCGTAAAAGGAGTCCGCTTTAAAGGTGACTCTGTTGAATTCATCATGGAGGACGGAACAATCCTGACTCCCGGGAATATTTCACAAGTGAATACGACGGATACCCCAGAAGCTTCTCTCGTTAATGCATCTTTATTAATAGGAAAGAGCGTAACATGGAATAGTGAAGATGGAGAGATGAGCGGAATCGTTCAATCCGTTTCAAAGAAAGATTCACTCATTTGGTTTCATACAAAAGAAGGGGACAAAATTTCCAGTGATAAGTTAATTAAAATTGAATCTTAGGGAGTGGATTGTATGGAAAAGACATTCTTTCATCGTTCACCACAACCTATTGCACCAAATAATAATACGAAATCTATTTCTAAACCTTCAAGTGCATCATCATTTGCTGCCCAATTAGATAAGGCAATTCAACATGTACCTCACATACAGATTAGCAAACATGCAAAGGTAAGGATGGAGCAACGGGGGATTTCTATTTCTCCCCGAACATGGGAGAAGATAAGTGCGAAAATAAATGAAGCAAAAACCAAGGGTGTCGGGGATTCACTGGTGATTTTGAAAGACGCCGCGTTAATCGTAAGTGCTAAAAACAAAACGGTAATTACTGCTTTAGACCGTGAGGAAGCACATTCACAGATTTTCACCAACATTAATGGAACAATATTAATAGATTCATAGGCTGGACCTTTTATGGAGGCCTGTAGCTGTGGACTGATTGAAGCAGCTAAGTAAGAAAGGGGAAAAATTCATGCTACGTTCAATGTATTCGGGTATCAGTGGAATGAAAAACTTTCAAACAAAACTGGATGTAATCGGAAATAATATTGCAAATGTAAATACTTACGGCTATAAAAAAGGGCGTGTCACATTCCAGGACTTAATGAACCAAACCGTTTCAGGTGCAAGTAGAGCAACCGAAAACCGTGGAGGTCAAAATGCAAAGCAAGTGGGACTTGGCGCATCTTTGTCGTCCATTGATACGATTCAAACTCAAGGAAGTCTGCAAACAACAGGCAGATCCTTGGATGTAGCCATCTCGGGTGACGGATTTTTTGTTGTAAGACAAGGAAATAACGAAATGTTCACCCGTGCTGGAAACTTTTATTTAGATTCAAATGGAAACCTTGTAACAGGTCAAGGAAATCTTGTACAGGGGTATCCGGTCAACGGTGACGGTGTAGTTAATCAGAGTGCTGCGACTGATATCAAAATTGATACTAATACCACAATGGCACCTCAGGCTACGAGCGAGGCTACTTACAATGGGAACTTAAAGTCTAGTGCCGTCGATGGTACTGTAGTGGAGCTTGAAACAAAGGTGAAGGATTCACTTGGTAAAGATATTAGTATTAAGTTAGTGATGGAGAAATCAGGTCAAAACGAATGGGAAGTTACAATATCCAGTCTGACCGATGACGTTACAGTCAGCAATGGTCAAAATGCCGTTTTAAATTTTGACGAAGAAGGTAAATTAACTTCTCAAGTGCCTTTTCCAATAACATTAAATAATCAAACTGGTGCAAATCCTACCCAAACGATTGATATGGATTTCTCTAAGATCACACAGTTCGATAGCTCATCCTCCGCTAATGTAGATACTGTTGACGGAAACTCAGAAGGGTACCTTGAAAGCTTCAACATAGGTTCTTCTGGTGAAGTGAACGGAGTATTTTCCAATGGAGAAGTGAGAGTTTTAAGTCAACTGGCATTAGCTACTTTTTCTAATCCGGGTGGTTTGACGAAAGCTGGTAATAATCTGTTCCAGGCTTCAAATAACTCAGGTCTTCCAAACCAGGGATTGGCTGGAGACGGAAGAGGGGCACTTCAGTCCGGTGCCCTTGAAATGTCCAACGTGGACCTATCCGAAGAATTCACTGAAATGATCACGGCTCAGCGTGGATTCCAGGCAAATACACGTATCATCACAACGTCGGATGAAATCTTACAAGAGCTTGTAAACTTGAAACGTTAATTCGTTAAAAAGGAGGAAGGGACTGACACCTTAGAGGTTATACATTAGGTTGAATCAGAGGATGAATGTCGGTCCTGAAGTTTATGATCACTTTAACCAGACTGAATGGAAAGTCGTTTACGTTGAATGCTTTATACATAGAAACAGTAGAAGCGTTTCCGGACACTACGATTCTATTAACAAATGGCAGACGATATGTTGTGAAAGAAACGGTGGACGAGGTTGACTCCCTTACCCTTACTTTCTTTCAAAAAACAAATTTACTCAGCCTGCCCCATCAGGGAGGGAGTATTAGTTGAAGAGTAAAGCCCTGACAATCATGATGATTTTGTTGGTTACGATTACACTTGTCGGTGTGATTGCCTTAGTTGTCATTCTGAAGTTTTCAGGAGATGAAGAAACGAAAGAGCCTTCCATTGAAGAAGTGATTGAAAATTCGGTGGACATACCGGAGACGACAACCAATTTAATGAGTAATGATTTCATTCGTATTTCCTTTAAGATTCAAACAGATAGTAAAAAAGCGAAAAGTGAGTTGGAAAAGAGAGATTTTCAAGTGAATAACATCATCATAGAAGAGCTTTCAGAATTGAAAGCAGAAGAACTGCAAGGGAAAAAAGGGAAAGAAATGATCGAAACGAAGGTTAAAGACAAGGTAAACTCCCTTATGCAAGAAGGAATGGTAGAAAAGGTCTATATCACCTCTATGATGATTCAATAAAAAAGCTATTACGAGTGTTTGGAGGTGAAGTGGTGGCGAGTGAAATTTTATCTCAAAGTGAAATCGATGCTCTTTTGTCAGCTCTTAATACAGGAGAAATGAGCGCAGATGATTTCAAAAAAGAAGAAGAAGAGAAAAAAGTGAAAGTGTATGATTTCAAGAGAGCTTTACGGTTTTCTAAAGATCAAATCCGAAGTTTAACGAGAATACATGAAAACTTCGCCCGGATCTTGACTACATATTTCTCTGCTCAATTAAGAACTTATGTTCAAATAAATGTTGCTTCTGCTGACCAAATCCCATACGAAGAATTTATCCGTTCCGTTCCGAAAATGACCATTTTAAACGTTTATGAATTACCTCCATTGGATGGAAGGATCCTAATGGAAATCAACCCGAATATTGCTTATTCGATGATGGATCGGGTGATGGGTGGAAGGGGAGTCAGCGTTAACAAAGTAGAGAATTTAACCGAAATTGAAACGAGAATTATGAGTCAGCTCTTTGAAAAGGCGTTTGAGAATTTAAGGGAAGCCTGGAGCACTGTGGTTGATGTAGATCCGCTTTTTGCGGAATTTGAAGTGAACCCGCAATTTCTTCAGATGGTGTCACCAAATGAAACGGTTGTGGTTATTTCATTAAACACAACGATTGGTGAAACAAGTGGAATGATTAACATCTGCATTCCACACGTTGTTCTGGAGCCGATCCTTCCGAAATTATCAGGAAGCTATTGGATGGAAAGCAAACGTAAAGAGAGTAAGCCGGAAGAAACGGCACATCTTGAAAGAAGAATCAAGAAAGCTCAAGTGCCGATTGTAGCTGAATTAGGAAGTTCTGATATTTCTATTGAAGAGTTCCTTATGCTGGATATTGGTGATGTAATCGAAATGAACACCCGAATCGATGATCCTTTAACGATCAGAGTGGGTGATATTCCTAAATTTACAGCTCAGCCAGGGAAGTCAAACAAGAAACTGGCCGTGCAAATTTTAGATTCGTTGAAGGGGGGAGACGACGATGATGAGTGATGATATGTTATCTCAAGATGAAATTGATGCGTTGCTCCGTGGGTCTGCAGAGCCTGAAGAGGAAACAGAAGAGCGCAAAGAGATAATTAGTAATGATTACATTAGTTCTATGGAAGAGGATGCTTTAGGTGAAATAGGGAACATCTCCTTTGGGAGTTCTGCAACGGCTTTATCCACTTTGCTCAATCAGAAGGTTGAGATTACGACCCCTAAAGTAACGATTATTGATAAAAATTATTTAGAAGAGGAATTTCCTCATCCGTATGTCGCCATTCAAGTTCAATATACTGAGGGTTTTTCAGGAGTGAACCTGTTGGTGATCAAACAATCAGATGCATCCATCATCGCTGACTTGATGCTTGGTGGAGATGGAAGGAACCCATCCGGTGATTTGGGGGAAATTCAGCTTAGTGCCGTTCAAGAGGCAATGAATCAAATGATGGGTTCTGCCGCAACCTCCATGTCTACGGTATTTAGTAAGAAAGTGGATATTTCACCACCTTCCATCGATTTGATGTACATACCACAAGGGGAGGGAGAAGAAAATCTTCCTGATCAAGATCTATTAGTAAAAGTGTCATTTTCATTGAAAATCGGAGATCTCATTGATTCGAGCATCATGCAGCTCTTGCCCTTGAATTTTGCCAAGAGTCTGGTGGATGAATTAATGAATGGTGGAGCTTCTGATGAAGTTGCCGCAGCGGTTACACCGAGCGTGGAACCTCCTACTGCTCCACAACCAGAGCCTGCTTATAGCGGTATGTATGAGGAACCTGTCCGTACTTCCCACCAGCACGCATCTCCTCAGCATCTCGGTGGACATGGGGTGCATGGAGAAACCGTAAATGTCCAACCGGCTACCTTTAGTAATTTTGAACCGACAGCTTTGGGACAACAGGAAACAAAAAACTTGAATATGCTACTTGACATTCCCTTGCAGGTTACGGTAGAGCTGGGAAGGACGAACCGATCTGTCAGGGACATACTTGAGTTATCGTCTGGTTCCATAATAGAGCTTGATAAATTAGCTGGAGAACCGGTTGATATCCTTGTAAACAGTCAATTGATGGCTAAAGGAGAAGTAGTAGTGATAGATGAGAACTTTGGTGTCAGAATTACGGATATTGTAAGTCAAAGTGATCGTATTAAAAAACTTAAATAACCTAGACGATGATGGAGGATGACGATATTGGCTAATAAAATTCTAATTGTAGATGATGCGGCTTTTATGAGAATGATGATTAAAGATATTTTAACAAAAAACGGGTTTGATGTAGTAGGAGAGGCAGCCGATGGAAGTCAAGCTGTTGATAAATACAAGGAACTGAAGCCTGACCTTGTCACTATGGATATTACGATGCCGGAAAAAGATGGAATTGCAGCTTTAAAGGAAATCAAAGCAGTAGACGCCGGTGCGAAAATTATTATGTGCTCTGCAATGGGTCAACAAGCAATGGTGATTGATGCCATACAAGCGGGTGCAAAGGATTTTATCGTTAAACCTTTCCAGGCCGATCGTGTAATCGAAGCCATTCAAAAAGCTCTAGGCTAACAGATTAGTAAGAAGGTGCATGTATTGAAGAAGATTCAAATTCTAGTGAGTCTTATTGTTTTTATCATTACTGCAAATGCTGTGAATGTAACAGCATTTGCAGAAGTGAATAATGTCAAGGACTGCATAGAACATCCAGAGAAATGCAATGAGCAGCAAAATAATGAGGCTGACACCTCAGGCGCTGCTACCTCGGTTACTTTTTTGGATTATCTTAAAATGATCGTTGCTCTTATCTTTGTAGTTGCGCTCATATATTTTTTATTGAAGTTTATCAATCAAAAAGGAAGATCCTTTCAACAGACTAAATTAATCAATCATTTAGGTGGAACGCCACTCGGGGGCAATCGTTCTGTCCAAATTGTTAAGGTAGGCAAGCAAGTGCTTGTACTGGGTGTGGGAGAAGATATTCAGCTTCTGAAAGAGATTCAGGATGAAAAAGAGAAAGAAGAGATACTATCCTATTATCAGGAAGCTCAATTTCCTGATGCCAAAACAGCCGTTTCCAGTTGGTTGACAAGGGTAAAAGGACCTTCTCCTGCGTCTTCTCCAAGTTCATTTCAATCACAGTTGAAATCACAGCTGGAGGAAATGAAAAAGGGAAGAAAGAAGATGTTCAAAGATTTAAAGAATAAGGAGAATCATTCTGATGAATGAATTCATGGAATTTTTTAATAGTAGTTCTGCAGATAATGTATCGACAAGTGTTAAGCTGCTATTACTATTTACCGTCCTTTCCCTGGCACCCAGTATTCTGATTTTAATGACATCTTTCACCCGGATCATGATTGTCCTATCCTTTGTCAGGACTTCTCTTGCCACACAGCAAATGCCACCGAATCAGGTATTGATTGGAATTTCTTTATTTCTTACGTTTTTTATCATGGCTCCAACTTTTCAAGAGGTAAACGATGAAGCATTGACTCCTCTTTTTAACGAAGAGATTAATCTTGAGGAAGCTTATGACAAGGCTTCGATCCCGTTTAAAGAATTTATGAGTAAGCACACAAGACAAAAGGATTTAGAGTTGTTTTTACAATATTCCGGGACTGATCGACCCGAATCTGTGGAAGACATTCCTCTTACATCCTTAGTGCCGGCATTTGCGTTAAGTGAAATTAAGACGGCTTTTCAAATAGGATTTATGATATTTATTCCTTTCTTAGTCATCGACATGGTGGTAGCGAGTGTCTTGATGTCCATGGGGATGATGATGCTCCCTCCTGTTATGATTTCATTGCCTTTCAAGATTTTACTGTTTGTGTTAGTGGATGGCTGGTATTTAGTAATAAAATCTCTTTTACAAAGTTTTTAAGTAGGTGAGTTTCAATGAATGCTGAATCTGTTATCGCGATAGCGGAGCGTGGAATATATGTAACCCTCATCGTTTCCGGTCCATTACTGCTGTTAGCCCTTGTAGTAGGATTGATCGTCAGTATTTTTCAAGCAACAACACAAATACAGGAACAAACTCTTGCGTTTATTCCTAAAATCGTGGCGGTCTTGATTGGGATTGTTTTCTTTGGACCTTGGATGTTAACGAAGCTTGTGACGTATACCTCACAAATCTTCTCAGATTTAACAAGGTTCGTAGGGTAATAGAATGGAAGAGCTTGTACCCATTCTATCGGTATACTTACTAGTGTTTGTAAGGGTTTCGGCTTTTTTTGTTACGATGCCCCTGTTTTCATACCGTAACATACCTGCACAACATCGGATCGCGTTCTCGGTGGTACTCTCCTGGGTCATGTACTATACGATTGAATCTAAGGCATTTGAAATCAACGGCCACTATTTTTTGTTAATTATGAAAGAAGCCATGATCGGGCTTCTCATCGGTTTTGTTGCCTATATGATTGTTACGGCCATTCAGATAGCCGGGGGGTTTATAGATTTTCAAATGGGGTTTGCCATTGCCAATGTGATCGATCCCCAAACGGGAGCACAAAGCCCCTTGATGGGTCAATATCTATATACATTTGCGCTTCTTTTATTGCTTGCTCTTAATGGTCATCATCTGCTCCTGGATGGAATTTTTTACAGTTATCAGCTGATCCCGATTGATAGTCCATGGATACCTTTTGGAGATGAGAGATTAATTGACTATGTTATGACATCTTTTAACTCCATGTTCATCATTGCTTTTCAAATGTCGATTCCTGTTGTCGCAACGCTGTTCCTTGTAGATGTGGCCTTGGGGATTGTGGCTCGTACTGTACCGCAGTTGAACGTTTTCGTCGTAGGGTTTCCTATCAAGATCGCCGTTGCATTTATCGTGTTGTTCATAGTAATGGGAGTGATGTTTGCTGTCATGCAGGAGCTTTTTGAAATGATGTTCGTGACCATGAGAGATTTAATGAAAATTATTGGAGGCACATAATTTGCAGTGGCTATCATTAGACCTACAGTTTTTCAGTGGGGAGAAAACGGAGAAAGCGACTCCGAAAAAAAGGGATGATGCGCGGAAAAAAGGACAAACAGCCAAAAGCCAGGATGTGAATACAGCAATTATTCTCCTTGCCGTCTTTTTGTTCCTTACCTTCAGTGCTTCATATATTGGGAATATTGTGTTCGATCTCTTTAATCAAACCTTTCAGGAATACATGCTGATGGAACTGACAGAGAATACAGTTCAAGTCATAACCATGGACATTATGAAAGAGATTGCATTGCTCCTTGGACCGATTATGTTAGTAGCCTTACTTGCCGGATTGTTTTCGAATTATATTCAAGTAGGAGTTATGTTTACAACTAAACCGCTGGAGCCGAAGCTTGAAAAAATTGATCCGATTAAAGGGTTCAAGCGCATCTTTTCTTTAAGAGCAATTGTTGAACTATTAAAATCCATTTTAAAAATTTCATTTGTTGGGGCAATCACCTTTGTCATTCTCTGGATGAATATTGATCAAGTGTTGAGCTTATCGTTTAAATCAGTGGGGGATTCATTAACGACGATGGCGAGCTTAACTGTGCAAATGGGAATCGCTGCTTCACTAGCGTTATTATTCTTATCACTATTCGATTTTCTTTATCAGAAATATGATTTTGAAAAAAATATTCGAATGTCAAAGCAGGATCTAAAAGATGAACATAAAAACATCGAAGGTGATCCTCTGATTAAATCCAAAATTAAGCAGAGACAGCGTGAAATGGCCATGAGACGCATGATGCAGGAAGTTCCGGAAGCAGATGTGGTAATTACAAACCCTACTCACTTTGCCATTGTACTTAAATACGATGAGAATAAAATGGATGCGCCTTATGTAGTGGCGAAAGGCGTTGATTATCTAGCGCAGAAGATTAAATATATTGCCAATGAGAACGATGTGGTTATGGTGGAAAATCGTCCTTTAGCCCGGTCCCTGTATGACTCAGCTGAAATAGGCGATGCCGTTCCGGAAGAATTTTTCAAAGCAGTTGCAGAAATTTTAGCTTATGTTTACCGAATAAAAAATCAAATGTAAGCAGTTAGGAGAGAAACAATGTCAGCAAGAGATTTATCCGTACTAGCCAGTGTCATATTAATCGTTGCCATGCTTATCATCCCGTTCCCATCCTGGTTATTAAGCTTATTGATCATCGTTAATATTTCGCTTGCACTCCTTGTACTCCTAACCTCGATGAATATGAATGAACCATTGCAATTTTCTATATTTCCTTCCCTATTATTATTGTTAACACTTTTTCGATTAGGTCTAAATGTTTCCACAACGAGATCGATCCTTAGTAAAGGTGAAGCAGGGGACGTTGTGGAAACTTTTGGAACATTCGTTGTAGGGGGAAATATTCTCGTCGGTCTGGTAGTATTCATCATTCTCATCGTGATCCAATTTATTGTCATAACAAAAGGATCTGAGCGTGTGTCCGAGGTAGCGGCAAGGTTTACACTTGACGCAATGCCCGGTAAGCAGATGAGTATAGATGCCGATTTGAATGCCGGGATGATTTCAGAGCATGATGCCAGAAATCGTCGGGAAAAAGTAGGTCGGGAAGCAGATTTCTATGGTGCCATGGACGGGGCATCCAAATTTGTTAAAGGAGATGCCATAGCCGGGATTGTCATTGTCATGATCAATTTAATCTTCGGTATTATTATCGGCATGACACAACAAGGGCTGCCTATTGCCGAAGCGGCAACCCGTTATTCCTTACTTACAGTCGGAGACGGAATTGTCAGCCAGATTCCTGCCCTATTGATCTCAACCGCCACGGGCATCGTGGTAACAAGAGCTGCATCTGAAGGAAATCTGGGACAGGATATCATGAATCAGCTACTGGCTTATCCTGCGATGCTGTATGTAGCTGCCTTCACGATTTTCATGCTGGGTGTAGCAACTCCTATTAATGATATCTTAACCATTCCAGTGGCAGCCCTTTTGGGGATAGGGGCCTTCATGCTTTCAAGGTCGCCTAAGGAAACTGAATCTGACATGATGGAAATGGAAGAAGAAGTAGAGCAGGACGAAATGAAAAGTCCGGAGAGCGTCGTGAACTTACTGAATGTGGATCCGATTGAATTTGAGTTCGGCTATGGTCTGATTCCCCTTGCCGATACGAATCAGGGAGGAGATCTCCTTGACCGGATTGTAATGATACGACGTCAATTAGCGATAGAACTGGGCCTGGTCATACCTGTAGTAAGGATCCGGGACAATATACAACTTCAACCGAATGAATATCGCTTGAAAATTAAAGGCAATGAGATGGCCCGTGGAGAGCTTTTGCTTGATCATTATTTAGCCATGAGTCCAGGTGTGGAGGATGATTCCATTGAGGGAATTGATACGATCGAGCCATCATTCGGTCTTCCCGCTAAATGGATTTCAGAAGAAATGAAAGAGCAGGCAGAAATATTCGGATATACAGTTGTGGATCCGCCGTCAGTGGTGTCAACCCACATAACCGAAATGATCAAAACAAATGCTCATGAGCTACTGGGCAGGCAGGAGACGAAACAGCTCATTGATCACCTGCAGGAATCCTACCCAATATTAGTGGAAGAAGTGACGCCGAATCCTTTAACTGTAGGTGAAGTACAAAAAGTATTAGCCAAGTTGTTAAAGGAAAATGTGTCAATCAGAAACTTGCCGATTATTTTTGAAACACTTGCTGACTATGCCAAAATGAGTTCAGATACAGATCTTTTAGCTGAATATGTCAGGCAATCGTTGGCTAGACAAATTACCAGTCAATATGTTCAAGGAGATACTTCCTTAAAAGTTGTGACGATGTCAGGAAAGGTTGAAAAATTGATTGCCGACGCCATTCAACAAACGGAACATGGAAATTATTTATCCATGGATCCAAACGATTCTCAAGGAATCCTGGAGGCAGTCGCATCTCAAGTGGAACAGTTGTCTCTTATGGAGGAGTCACCGATTATTCTATGTTCCCCTGCTGTGAGAATGTACGTAAGACAATTAACAGAAAGGTATTTTCCTCAAGTACCTATCATTTCATATAACGAATTAGAAGCAAATGTAGAAGTACAAAGTTTAGGGGTGGTGAATGTCGGATGAAAGTAAAGAAATATGCAGCACCTTCCATGCATGAGGCAATGAAAAAGGTCAGATCTGAATTAGGAGATGATGCCGTCATCCTAAACTCTAAAATAGCATATACGGGCGGTTTCATGGGGTTATTCAAAAAGAAAATGATTGAAGTCATTGCAGCCATCGATCCGGAGGTTGAGAGTGAAAAGGTAGTGATGAGTAGAATGAAAGCGACATCTGCACCAATTACTCCTCCTTCCCCATCCGAAAAAAAATACGAAGTTCCTAATAAATTGGTAGAGTCAGAATTAAAAGAATTAAAACAAATGATTTCTACTATAAAATCAAAAAATCAATTCGAGAAATTTGCTGAAGATGTTCAAGGAATCTTGATATTTCTCAAAAATCATGACATGAGTGATACAACTCTCTTCCGATTGGGTGACTATCTTGAGGAGAGAATCAAGAGTGGATTTCTTCCAGGGAACAATCGAAATGAATGGGCTAAACAGGAAGTCAAACATTTTCTGGAAGGTCTTCTGGAAGGAATCGTTCTTGGTGGTATGAGTTACAAGAAGAAATACATTAACGTGATAGGCCCAACGGGTGTGGGGAAAACAACTACTTTAGCGAAAATGGCGGCTGAAGCAGTCATTGAAAAACGGATGAAAATAGCTTTCATCACGACAGATACGTATCGTATAGCTGCGATCGAGCAATTAAAGACATATGCAGGTCTGTTGAATGTTCCAGTTGAAGTAGTCTATAAAATAGAAGACGTTAAAAAAGCAATCGACAAATTCCAGGACTACGACCATGTCTTCATTGATACTGCAGGCAGGAATTTCAGAGAAAAGAAATATGTAGAGGATTTGCGGGAAATTATTGATTTCGACCAACAAATGGAGACGTTCCTGGTTCTTTCCCTTACGAGCAAGGAGAGAGATATGAAGGAAATCATTTCACAGTTTTCTTCGATTGACATTGATCGATTTATTTTCACGAAACTAGATGAAACATCCAGTTACGGTTCTATGATCAATATGATGACAGAGGTGAAGATCGGTACATCTTATGTAACGACCGGTCAGGATGTACCGGAGGATATTACCGAGGTGGATGTTGAAGAAATAGGTCATTTACTAATGAAAGGATTTCGATATGAAAGATCAAGCATATAACCTAAGGAGGAAAATGCTCATTGGCGACTCTTCTCCCGCTAAAACGATTGCAGTAGTAAGCGGAAAGGGTGGGGTTGGAAAATCGAATATCTCCACTAACCTTTCCGTTTTGCTTGGTAAAGAAAATAAGAAAGTATTGTTAGTTGACCTGGATATCGGCATGGGAAATATTCATATTTTACTAGGAAGTCATCATTCCTACTCAATCATGGATTATATTGAGGAAAAAGAACCGGATATCAGCACGGTTATATGTGAAGATGTTCATGGTATCTCTTACATAAGCGGGGGGAATGGCCTGAAAAATATAGTGGAGTGGAAAGAGGAGCAGATAGAACGGTTCTTTGAAGTGATGGAGTACGCAGTTCAAAAGTATGATTACATACTTTTTGATATGGGTGCAGGAGCTACGAAAGAGACGTTGGAATTTCTCTTGGCGATGGACGAAATCATTGTTGTCACGACACCTGAACCTACCTCGATTACAGATGCCTACTCGATGATGAAATATATATATATGAGGGATCAAGAGAAACGGTTCTATCTGATATGTAATCGGGCAGAATTCAAGAAGGAAGGTCTTGAAACGATTACGAGATTACAAGAAACGGTGAGGAAATTCCTCCATAAGGAGATTGTTTCTCTAGGAGTCTTGCCTGAAGATTCAACAGTAAGGAAGGCGGTCATTCAACAAACACCCATAGTCGTCGGATACCCTGCTTCAGCCATGACTTTAAGTCTGCGTACGATGTTGCATCTTCTTGTCGGGGGAACGAATCGACCAGTGACGAAACAGGCAGGCTTTTTAAAGAGTATGAGAAATTTATTTTTTGGGAGGTAAAATTCCTGAATGAAAAAAGTTCTAGTTGTAGATGATTCAGCATTTATGAGAAAACTTATTGGTGATTTTCTTACAGCCTCCAAACAGCTAGAAGTGATAGGGATTGCTAGAAATGGTGAAGACGCGATCTCAAAAATTAAAAAACTCCGTCCCGACGTCGTGACCCTTGACGTGGAAATGCCAAAGATGAATGGAATAGAAGCCTTAAGGAGAATCATGGAGGAATGTCCGGTACCTGTCGTGATGCTCTCATCTACTACCAAAGAGGGGGCGGAGGAGACTGTCAAAGCAATGGAGCTTGGAGCTGTTGATTTTATCGCGAAACCTTCAGGAACCATTTCATTGGACCTTCATAAAGTTCAAGATGAAATGGTTGAAAAAGTAATATCGGCAAGCAAGGTGAACATGACGAAAATAACCAGTACATTTCGAAAAAGGACAAAATCAAGTGAATCTGCTAATAGAGGTGTACCAACAATACCTTCAGAACATAAATGGACCAGGGATTCACCGAAATTGATCCTTATTGGAACATCAACTGGAGGTCCACGCGCTTTACAGCAGGTGCTGACAGAACTATCTCCTCAACTGGATGCACCAGTGGTCGTCGTGCAGCATATGCCACCCGGATTTACCAACTCACTGGCCAATCGATTAGATGGTCAATCAGCCATTAAAGTGAAGGAAGCGGAGCATGAAGAAATCCTCCAAAAAGGAACAGCATATATAGCACCAGGTGGTTTTCATACGAAGGTGGTAGACCATGGAGCACATTTAGCCTTTGAACTATCAAAGGAAGAAGCACCACGAAATGGTCACAGACCTTCCGTAGACATATTGTTTGAATCCGCAAGCCTCCTTCGAAATTATGGCAAAATAGCTGTCATTATGACGGGGATGGGCTCCGATGGCTCTGAAGGATTGATCGAGCTTAAAGAAACAGGCGAAGTGAGAGCCATTGCAGAATCAAAAGAGACTTGTATTGTGTTTGGAATGCCGAAATCGGCTATCGCTACAAATTTAGTGGACAGCGTGGAACATATCGAGGATATTTCTCGAACTATTATGAAGTACATGCTGTAGAGAGGTGTGGAGCACATGGAATTGAGTCAATATTTAGAAGTTTTTATAGAAGAGAGTAAGGAAAATCTACAAACTTGTAATGAGCAATTACTGGAATTGGAGAAAAATCCTGAAAACCTGGCGATTGTTAATGAAATTTTTCGTTCAGCTCACACGTTAAAAGGAATGTCTGCAACGATGGGGTACGAAGATTTAGCAAACCTTACCCATAAAATGGAGAATGTTCTGGATGCTATACGTAATGAAAAAATAAAAGTGACACCCGAAATATTGGATGTAGTCTTTAAATCCGTTGACGACCTGGAAGCAATGGTGTTTTCTATCGCGGACGGCGGAGATGGAAAACGGAACGTGACGGAAGTAGTCAACCTTCTACAAGCAATTGAAAAGGGTGAAAATTTACAATCCGCAAGTAATGAAGTTGCCGCAACCATAGCCCCTGAAATACATACATTGTCCATGAAGTACGAAGCATTTGAACAAACCGTTATTCAGCAATCCTTTGACCAGGGATTCCGTTGCTTAGAAATTACCGTTTCCTTGAGGGATGATTGTCTGTTAAAAGCAGCAAGAGTTTATATGGTTTTCGAAGTGCTGGAAAAACTCGGAGAAGTCATTAAGTCTTTCCCTACTGTAGATCAGCTGGAAGAAGAACAGTTCGACCATTCCTTTGTTATAGCAATTGTGTCAAAAGAGGATGCAAGTGACATAGAAAAGAGTATACGTAACGTCTCTGAGGTTGAAGAAGTCACCTTAATGGAACTGACTCCACATCATATTCACAACAACGAAGTGAATGGATTGCAGGAACAGTCAGGAGAAGTTGTTGTAAAAGAAAAGGAAGACACGATACCTAAAGAAGCAAATTCAACATCAAGACAATCAAATCCTTCGAGCAAAACAATACGTGTAAACATTGAGCGCCTGGATGTACTGATGAACCTTTTTGAAGAACTTGTCATCGATAGAGGAAGATTGGAACAAATCTCAAATGATTTGAATAATCCGGAATTAAATGAAACGGTTGAAAGAATGACACGAATTTCCGGAGACTTACAAAGCATCATCCTCACTATGCGGATGGTTCCTGTAGAAACAGTATTTAACCGCTTTCCCCGCATGGTAAGACAGCTTGCAAGAGATTTAAATAAGAAAATCGAATTAAAAATCATAGGGGCAGAAACAGAACTTGACCGGACGGTGATCGATGAAATCGGAGATCCACTCGTCCATTTAATTAGAAATGCCCTGGATCACGGAATTGAAATGCCAGAGGTTCGCTCGAAAAATGGTAAGCCTGAGCAAGGGACGGTCAAGCTGAAAGCCTATCATAGCGGAAATCATGTATTTATTGAACTAGAAGATGATGGTGCAGGTATTAATAAGCAGCGAGTGATGGAGAAAGCGATTCAAAAAGGAATTGTATCAGAAGAAGTAGCGCAAACCTTATCCGATAGGCAAATCTATGAACTAATCCTGGCTTCAGGATTTTCAACTGCTGATCAAATCTCAGATATCTCTGGCAGAGGTGTTGGATTGGATGTAGTTAAAGCGACCATTGAGTCATTAGGTGGTGCCATTACAATCGACTCCAGTGCTGGTGAAGGATCATTGTTTTCTATCCAATTGCCATTAACCTTATCGATTATATCTGTCATGCTCGTCGAAATAGAAGATGAGAAATACGCAATCCCGCTTTCTTCCATTATCGAGACGGCCATAGTCAAAAAAGGAGAGATCATGAATGCACATAATCAAAGGGTGATAGATTTCAGAGGCAAGGTAGTTCCGTTGTTATTCCTGGAGGATGTATTCGAAGTTCCTAAAGGTTCAAAAGATGAAGAGTTTTATTCTGTCGTGGTTGTCCGCAAAGGAGAAAAAATGGCAGGGTTAGTAGTGGATTCATTTATTGGTCAACAGGAAATCGTCCTAAAATCTTTAGGGAATTATCTTAATGATGTATTTGCCATTTCAGGTGCAACCATATTGGGGGATGGGCAGGTAGCGCTGATTATAGATTGCAATGCATTGATTAAATAGGAGGTAATGGAAATGAGTGTAGTGTCAGAGACGTTAGAAGACCTAAAGCTTATCGTATTTCAATTGGTGGATAAGGAGTATGCCATTCCTGTCGATCAGGTCCGATCAATTGAGAAGCTGGAGCATATTACAAGAGTGCCTAGAACGCCTTCCTATGTTAAAGGTGTAATAAATTTACGTGGTGTCGTAACCCCCATCATAGATTTAAGAAGTCGGTTCGATATATCCTCTTCTGAGCCAACCGAAAGCACCCGTGTGATTATCGTAGGTTTAGAGGATAAAGAAGTAGGATTGATCGTTGATGCGGCAAATGATGTGTTGGATGTAGAGAGAGAAATGATTGAACCTTCACCGGAAGTTGTCGGGGTAGTAGAAGCAGAGTACATTGGTGGGGTAGTAAAGCAAAATAAACGATTATTGATTCTACTTCATTTAGACAAAATACTGCAATCCATCTAAGGAGAACAGATACGAATGGGTTATGAGAAGAAAATATCGTCAATGCACTTAGATATTTTGAAAGAAATCGGAAATATAGGAGCGGGGCATGCGGCAACTGCCCTCTCTACTCTTCTGGATAAGAAAATTGACATGAAGGTACCCAGTGTCCAGGTTGTTACATTCGATGAAATGATGGACATGGCAGGAGGACCGGATAATGTGGTCGTAAGTGTGTTCTTAAGAATTGAAGGGGATGCACCGGGAAGTATGTTTTTTTTATTGCCTCTTGAACAAGCTTCTGCTTATATTCGAACAATGATACATGATCGTTCTTTTTCCTTTAGTGAACCACCGTATTCGGAATTAGGTTTATCAGCCATGCAAGAGTTAGGAAATATTCTCTCAGGTTCATATTTGTCCTCTTTATCCGACTTTACGAGTCTTAAGCTATTACCTTCTGTTCCCGCCTTATCAGTAGATATGGCTGGTGCCATTATCGGTTTCGGCTTACTGGAAATTTCTCAGGTAAGTGATTATGCCATCGTCATAGATACAGCATTAAAAGAAGAAGAGTTAGAGGAATCAGAAAGTGTGAAAGGCCACTTCTTCCTCTTACCGGATCCCGATTCATTTGAAATCATCTTCCAATCCCTCGGTGTGAAGATATGATTGTAGTGGATACAGTGGTAAGGGTGGGTATTGCAGATATGAATATCGTTAGTAAGGGAAGTTCAATTCGCACATCGGGCTTAGGTTCTTGCATTGGGGTGGTATTATACGATGAACTTATCAAATTGGCGGGTATGGTCCACGTCATGCTCCCTCATTCATCGTTAGGGAAAGAGCCTTCCATGAACTTAGCTAAATATGCAGACACTGGAATAGAGGAACTCATTCGACAACTGGGAGAACGGGGTGCGAAAGTTGAGAGACTTAAGTGCAAAATGGCGGGCGGTGCACAAATGTTTCAATTCAAATCAAAAAGCGATGTGATGAGAATTGGACCAAGGAATGCTGAAGCGGTGAAAGAGGCTCTCTTGAAGCATCGAGTGCCAATTGTAGCAGAGGATTTGGGTGGTAATAAAGGGAGGACCATCGAATTCTTCACGTCGACTGGAATCCTTCATGTTCGCACGGTGAATGAAGGAACAAGAGAATTATGAGTTAATGAAAAGTTTCAAGGAGTAAATGTAACAGGAAAGATCCACTCGTTTTCTCATACCATGGAGTTCTATACCTTAAAGCAGGTTTCAGGAAGAAAATAGTAAGCAAGGAGGATTCTTATGTCTCAGCAACCCCCTCGAACAGATGAACAACTATATTGGGAGAAATGGATTAACAGTCGTGATACCCAGGCAGGTGATATGTTAGTTAGGAAATACATGCCCCTTGTATCGTATCATGTTCAGAGAATTTCCGTTGGGCTGCCAAGAAACGTCTCGAGAGAAGATATAAAGAGTCTTGGGTTGATGGGTTTACTGGATGCACTTCAGAAGTTTGATCCAACAAGAGATCTAAAGTTCGATACATATGCTTCGTTCAGAGTCCGGGGAGCCATTCTCGACGGACTGAGAAAAGAAGACTGGCTACCAAGATCAACAAGAGACAGAGCGAAAAAAATCGAAGCCAAAACAGTAGAGTTGGAACAAATTTTATTACGCCACGTGACCGCCGAGGAAGTAGCCGCCTCATTAGAGATGGCTACTGAGGAAGTATATCAAACGACCAATGAACATTTCTTTGCCAATGTTCTTTCCATGGATGAGCAACTAACCGATGAAGATCATGAGTCTCAAAGCTATTCTATTAAAGATGATAAGACGATCACCCCTGAGGAAGAAGTGCTTAAAGGTGAAAAGATAACAGAGTTAGAGAAAACGATTTTAACGCTTTCTGCTAAAGAACAGCTTGTGTTAAGCTTATTTTATAAAGAGGAATTAACTTTGACGGAAATCGGGGAAGTCATGAAATTGTCAACGTCACGAATTTCACAAATTCATTCCAAGGCCATTTTTAAACTGCGCAATTTATTAGGCTCTTGAATCAACTCTATTGATTAACAGTGCACACAATAAGCCAAAACCATATATAATGATGGACTGTTCCGGGGAAATACGGTTTAAAGGAGCAGTCCTTTTATATGCTTAGGAGAAACAAAAATCAAACTAAACTAAGGTGATGACATGGTAACATTCCTGCTTTTTATATCTTTTCTACTTAATATTGCTTCCTTGCTCGCGATCGTCATTTTATACTCAAGGCAAAATCGTTTTCTTAACATGGAAAAAGAACAAGAGAAAATGATCATGGAATTGGAAGAAGTCATTTCTACTTATCTGATAGAAATGAAAGAAGAGAATGAAGAGTTTATTAGGACTTTTAATCATCATGCTAATAATGACACACTTATCACTGACATAACAGATAGTGAGAAAGTAAACAGTACCCCGCTTCAAACCAATCCCAATTGGTCAGGAGCAGGATATAAACAAGCTTCAAAGGCATATAAGCAATCACCAAAACCTCAAATGGAAGCTGCCGAAAAAAAGTTGGAAGTGAAACCTACAGTAAAAACCAATGAAGATCCCCTTATCCAACAAGTTCTCTCACTAAAAAAAGAAGGGAAGGACATCGAGGAAATAGCTCAAACTGTCGGAAAAGGGAAAACGGAAATTGAGCTCATGCTAAAATTCCGTCAAATTATGTAGGAATGTCTTGATTGGTTGGAATAGGTGTGCTATAGTATTCATGGTGTGATTACACACGTTTCTCGATTGAGGTAGATGGTGCTATTCAAACGAATAGTTTCTACTACAAGATGACGGAAACGGAGGAGAAAACAAAAACCATTTAGGAGGAAACACACATGTCAGTAATTTCTATGAAACAATTGCTAGAAGCTGGTGTACATTTCGGACACCAAACTCGCCGTTGGAACCCAAAAATGAAGAGATACATCTTCACTGAGCGTAACGGTATCTACATCATCGACCTTCAAAAAACAGTAAAAAAGGTTGAAGAAGCGTACAACTTCGTGAAAGAATTAGCTGGTAACGGCGGTAAAGTTCTTTTCGTTGGTACGAAAAAACAAGCACAAGAGTCTGTTAAAGAAGAAGCAGAACGTGCAGGTATGTACTACATCAACCAACGTTGGTTAGGTGGAACACTTACGAACTTCGAAACGATCCAAAAACGTATTACACGTCTTAAAAACATCGAGAAGATGGAAGAAGACGGAACGTTTGAAGTACTACCTAAGAAAGAAGTAGTACAACTTAAAAAAGAACATGAGCGCTTAGTGAAATTCTTAGGCGGAATCAAAGATATGAACACGCTACCTGATGCATTATTCATCATCGACCCTCGTAAAGAGCGTATTGCTGTAGCTGAAGCTCGTAAACTTCATATCCCTATCGTGGGTATTGTTGATACTAACTGTGATCCGGATGAAATCGATGTTGTCATTCCTGCGAATGACGATGCAATCCGTGCGGTTAAGCTTCTTACAGGTAAAATGGCGGATGCTATTTTAGAAGCTAAGCAAGGTGAAGAAGCAGCTGTAGCAGCTGAGTAATGAATGGAAGGTGATAAGAGGGCTTACCCTTATCACCTTTTTTTAAAGAGTATTCACATCTACTGTTCTCAATTCGAGATACAGTACATTTTTGACTATCACCCATGAGTGATATAGTCTACATAGTTAAACTAAGGAGGAAACCCACTATGGCAATTACCGCACAAATGGTTAAAGAACTTCGTGAAAAAACTGGCGCTGGAATGATGGACTGTAAAAAAGCGTTAACTGAAACTGATGGAGATATGGACAAAGCAATTGACTTTTTACGTGAAAAAGGAATTGCAAAAGCAGCTAAAAAAGCTGACCGTATTGCAGCTGAAGGTACTACTTTCATCGCAAGCGAAGGGAATACTGCTATCATTTTCGAAGTGAATGCAGAAACTGATTTCGTTGCGAAAAACGAAAACTTCCAAAGTCTTGTTAAAGAATTAGCTGATCACTTATTAGCTAACAAACCGGCTACTGTTGAAGTTGCTTTGGAACAAAAAATGGCGAATGGTTCAACTGTAAGTGAATTCATCAACGCTGCTATCGCTAAAATCGGAGAAAAAATCACTCTACGTCGTTTTGAGATCCGTACTAAAGCTGATAACGCTGCTTTCGGTGAATACCTGCACATGGGTGGCCGTATCGCTGTTCTTACAGTGGTTGAAGGTACTACAGATGCTAATGTTGCGAAAGACGTTGCTATGCACGCTGCAGCATTAAATCCTAAATATGTTTCACGTGATCAAGTTTCTGCTGAAGAAGTAGAGCGTGAGCGTGAAGTACTTAAGCAACAAGCATTGAACGAAGGAAAACCAGAAAACATCGTTGAAAAAATGGTTGAAGGCCGCCTTGGAAAATACTTCGAGGATATCTGTATCCTGGATCAGACATTCGTTAAGAATCCAGATCAAAAGGTACGTCAATACCTTGAAGCGAATAAAGCTACTTTAACTGATTTCATCCGTTACGAAGTAGGGGAAGGTCTTGAAAAACGTCAAGATAACTTCGCTGAAGAGGTAATGAGTCAAGTTAAGAAATAATAAAAGCTAAACAATTCTTAGTAGGGAACACTTAGCGTGTTCCCTATTTTTCAAGAAAAATTCTATTTTTATGGAGGTTCCCATGAGCGTTCCTAAATACAAACGTGTCGTTCTGAAACTTAGTGGAGAAGCATTAGCAGGTGATGATGGCTTCGGAATAAACCCTTCTGTCATTAAAAATGTAGCAGAAGAAGTAAAAGAAATTGCTGAACTTGATGTTGAAGTTGCAGTTGTCGTTGGCGGAGGTAATATTTGGCGTGGTAAGATAGGTAGTGAGATGGGAATGGATCGTGCATCTGCTGACTATATGGGGATGCTGGCTACCGTTATGAATTCTTTGGCTCTTCAAGACAGCCTTGAGCAAATTGGCATCGAAACTAGAGTTCAAACTTCAATTGATATGCGTCAAGTGGCAGAACCTTATATCAGACGCAGAGCCATCCGTCACTTAGAGAAGAAACGTGTTGTGATTTTTGCAGCAGGTACGGGAAATCCATACTTCTCAACCGACACTACTGCGGCACTTCGAGCAGCTGAAATCGAAGCAGAAGTCATCCTGATGGCTAAAAACAACGTAGATGGTGTATATTCAGCAGATCCTAAGAAGGACGAGACGGCTGTTAAATATGAAGAACTTTCCTATTTAGATGTTCTGAAAGAAGGCTTGGCTGTAATGGATTCAACAGCTTCTTCTCTTTGTATGGACAATGATATCCCACTTATTGTATTCTCTATTATGGAGGATGGGAATATTAAGAGAGCCATCACAGGTGAGAATATAGGTACAATCGTTAGGGGGAAAGCATAATGCCAAATACGATCATCACAAACGCAAAAGAAAGAATGACAAAAGCTATTCAAACATTTTCTCGTGAGTTAGCAAGTATCCGTGCAGGAAGAGCAAACGCATCTCTACTTGATAAAATTACAGTTGATTACTATGGTGCACCAACACCTGTTAATCAATTAGCAGGTATTTCAATTCCTGAGGCCCGTATGTTAGTCATCCAGCCTTATGATAAATCAGCTTTAGGTGATATTGAAAAGGCGATATTGAAATCAGACTTGGGAATTACACCTACAAGTGACGGGAACATTATCCGAATCGTTGTTCCCGCATTAACGGAAGAACGACGTAAAGAACTTGTGAAGCTTGTGAAAAAAGAAGCTGAAGATGCAAAAGTGGCGATCCGTAATATTCGTCGTGATGCAAATGATGATCTTAAGAAGAAAGAGAAAAGCGGGGACATTACAGAAGATGACCTTCGTGGATATTCTGATGATGTTCAGAAAGCAACAGATGAAAGCATTGTCAAGATTGATGGCATTGCAAAAGATAAAGAACAAGAAATGTTAGAAGTATAATTAATCATATTCTAATCCTAAGGGGCTGACCTATAAGTGAACTCATATTCCTTATGGGCCGGTCCCTTTGTTTTATGCTTGTTTAGAGTGTTTATGATAGCCGGCTTCTCCATTCCTCTGATTGAATGATTATTCGTTTGGCTCTTTTCGCAAGATTGATGTTTTCTAGCATAGAATCTGCCAGGGCTCTGTCAACCAGTTTATGCTGGATGGTGTGGGGAACTGCTCCGCTTGCAGCTAGCGTTCGGCAGAGCCTCCTCAGCTTAGCCGATCGGGGTCTCGGCACGCCCAAAGACCGCCGGAGTCTGCGCAGTTCCCCTCGCCATCTTTAACAGGATTTTCATGACAGAGCTTCGTGGGTGTAAGAAAACAATGTAACTAGAAAAAATATTTCTTTTTCCTTAAAAGGAAGATCAATCTCTACTTACATAATATGAGATTGTTTGCTAAAATTCTTTTTTATTGTTTTCTATTAAGGATACATGCTAAGAAAGTTGATTGGAGCGGAAGGATGCTCGACTCCTGCGGGAATAGCTGGACAGGTGAGACCCCGGAGGCGCAGCCGAGGAGGCTCACCGCCAGCCCCGCGGAAAGCGAGCATCCTGGAGCGGAAATCAACTATTACTTTCTCCTCTACAATAGCAACAAACTATACGAAAAGAGCCTTTCGTTTTAAGAGAAACATCGTTTAACGTTCAAAATACATATATGAATGTACATAATCTATTTTCTTAAAGATATCTTCCTTATTTTTTGATATGATAGTAAAGGTAAATATTTTTTGGATTGTTGGTGGAGGATTTTATGCTAAACAAGCTTAAGCAATGGAAAAGACAGCAAACTTCCGAAGAAGTGGATGTTCGATTTCAAGAATTAGTAAAACACCCGATTCCGGGTCATATAGCTATTATTATGGATGGTAATGGACGGTGGGCAAAAAAAAGAGCCCTACCTAGAGTCGCTGGACATCATGAAGGCATGAAATGTGTTAGAAGAATAACGAAATTGGCAAACGAATTAGGTGTAGAAGCTTTAACTCTTTATGCTTTTTCAACCGAGAATTGGAAACGTCCAAAAATGGAAGTTGAGTTTCTTATGAAGTTGCCAGAAGAATTTTTAGGAACCTTTCTACCTGAATTAGTAGAAGAAAACGTTCAGGTGAAAATGATGGGTTCTCCTGATGCATTGCCGAGCCACACTAAGGGAGCCGTCACTAAGGCGATGGAAGCTACGGAGAATAATGACGGTATGATATTAAACTTTGCTTTAAATTACGGCAGCCGCTCAGAAATTATTGATTCTATGAAGCATGTCTTAAAAGATGTTCAGAATGGAATACTAGATGAGAACCAATTGAATGAAGAAGTGTTTTCAAGTTACTTGATGACGAAAGATTTAAAAGATCCAGACCTGCTTATTCGAACGAGTGGAGAAATCCGCTTAAGTAACTTTATGCTTTGGCAATTAGCTTATACAGAGTTCTTTTTTACAGACGTACTGTGGCCGGATTTTGGCAAGGAACATTTAATTGAAGCAATTGAAGCATATCAAGGTCGTTCAAGAAGATTTGGTGGGTTACAAAGCGAGGAATCCTAATGAAACAAAGAATTATTACAGCAGTGATAGCTGCAGCGATATTTTTGCCAATCATCATCTTTGGTGAAACACCATTTATAATTTTAATGTATCTTATTGCTTCCATCAGTTTATATGAAGCATTAAAGATGAGAGGGCAATGGATTTTTACCATTCCCGGGTTATTATCTTTGGCCCTGTTGTGGGTATTTTTGATCCCAACCGATGCTATCGGGATTTTAGCAGACTTTGGCTATTCCAAGATCGAAATGGCTTTTCTTGCCGTGCTGCTCTTCTTAACATATACAGTAGCAACTAAGAACCGTTATACATTCGATGATGTGTCTTTTGCTCTGTTAAGCATTTTATATGTAGGAATTGGTTTCTATTACTTTATGGAGATCCGTTTGGATGAAGGAGTACAGTTTGTTTTCTACGCTTTATTTATCATATGGGCAACAGACTCAGGTGCTTATTTCATCGGAAGAGCAATGGGGAAAAAGAAGCTATGGCCTCAAATCAGTCCAAATAAAACTATCGAAGGTTTTGTTGGCGGAATTATTTGTGCCATCGTAGTTGGAGTTATCATGACGTTTTTCACTGATCTTGATATGTCCATTCCTAAACTTATTATCGTGACTGCTATTCTATCCGTCTTTGGACAAGTTGGAGACCTGGTCGAATCAGCTTTGAAAAGACATTACAAAGTAAAAGATTCCGGGCATTTATTACCGGGACATGGTGGAATGCTGGATCGTTTTGATAGTTTATTATTTGTGTTTCCCCTTCTTCACTTTCTTTTATAAAGGTAGAAGGCTTCTAGCGGGAGGAGTGTAGTTGTTGAAAAAGATTAGCTTACTGGGAGCTACCGGTTCTATAGGGACACAAACCCTTGATGTAATCCGTGAGCACCCTGATGAATTCAAACTGACAGCTATGACTGTTGGCAGAAATATAGAAGAAGCTAGAAAAATGATTGTAGAATTCTGTCCTCAAATGATTTCTGTTCAACGAAAAGAGGATGCTGAATTACTAAAGAATGAAATGCCATCTTCAGTAAAGGTTCTTTATGGGGAAGAAGGCTTGGTGGAGGTGGCTTGCCATCAGGATGCGGACATACTCGTTAACGCAGTGTTGGGAAGCGTGGGGCTTCACCCCACATTACAAGCCATCGAAGCAGGGAAAATGATTGCGATTGCCAATAAGGAAACGCTTGTAACGGCTGGACATCTGGTGATGGAGGCTGCCCGGAAAAAGAATACTACTTTACTGCCGGTTGATAGTGAGCATTCTGCCATATTCCAAGCGCTGCAGGGAGAACAAGAAAAGAATATTGAAAAACTGATCATTACAGCATCCGGAGGCAGCTTCAGAGACCGGACGAGAGAAGAATTAGTGGGTGTCACAGTAACAGAAGCCTTGAAACACCCGAACTGGTCAATGGGAGCAAAGATTACCATTGACTCTGCTTCAATGATGAACAAAGGGTTAGAGGTCATAGAAGCACATTGGTTATTTGATATTCCATATGACCAAATTGAGGTGGTGCAACATAGAGAGAGCATTATCCACTCCATGATTCAATTCCACGATTCATCTGTGATGGCTCAATTAGGTACGCCTGATATGCGCGTTCCGATTCAATATGCTTTAACCTATCCCGACAGACTTATTAGACCAGGTAAGAGATTGGATTTAGTCGAAATGGGTAAGCTTCATTTTGAAGAGATGGATTTAAATCGTTTCCGTTGTCTTGCTTTTGCCTATGAAGCAGGACGGATCGGCGGCAGTATGACGACGGTACTTAATGCTGCAAATGAAGCGGCAGTTTCCATGTTCCTGGAAAATAAGATATCTTTCCTGGACATTGAAGCGTGTATTGAGAAGGCTATGTCTACTCATCAAGTGATACATAGACCAGATCTTGAAACCATACATGAGATTGATCAACAGACTCGACAACTTGTTTTAAGCTGGTTGTAGAGTACTTGGGCATTATTACATGTTCTGTAACGTAGAATGATAGTGGACATGTTTCTTACCTATACTTCAAACATTTAGATCTGTTACCAACAGGTTATAAAAAAGGTGGTTTTTTATTTGCAAACGGTGATTGCCTTTGTTGTTATTTTTGGAGCTTTAGTATTTTTTCATGAGCTTGGACATTTAATTTTCGCGAAGCGTGCAGGCATTTTATGCCGTGAATTCGCAATAGGGTTTGGTCCTAAAGTGTTTTCATACAAAAAGGATGAAACAACCTATACGATTCGCTTATTGCCTCTTGGGGGCTTTGTCCGAATGGCCGGGGAAGATCCGGAAATGGTTGAGCTAAAAGCCGGACATCGGGTTGGTCTTGTACTCGATCAGGATGAAAAAATTAAAAAAATTGTCTTAAATAACAAAGATCGCTATCCGAACATTCGTGTCATTGAGGTAGAAGAAGCGGATTTAGAGCACAGACTGCATATTCGTGGATACGAAGAAGACGAGGAGGAACTGAAAACCTTTTTAATCTCCAGGGACGCCGTATTCATTGAAGATGGTGTCGAGACACAAATCGCTCCATGGGATCGACAATTTGCATCTAAGTCACTACCCCAACGGGCGATGGCCATTTTTGCGGGGCCGCTATTTAACTTTATTTTAGCCTTCTTCATTTTCATTCTTGTAGGCTTATTGCAAGGGGTTCCTACGAATGATCCTGTTCTTGGCGAACTCACAGAAGATGGGGCAGCAAAAGAAGCCGGTCTTCAGAAAAATGACGTGATTTTAAGTATAGACGGTAAAGAGATTTCCACATGGGATGATATTGTCACCATCATACAGAAACACCCAGGCGATGAACTGCGGTTTAATGTTGATCGTAACGGCTCAAACACAGAGATTTCAGTTACCCCAAAACCTCAAGAAATAGAAGGGGAAGAAATAGGGATTATTGGTGTTCATAGTCCTGTTGAAAAGTCGCCTCTCAAAGTGGTGACCAATAGTGCACAGCAAACCTATGAATGGACCAAAATGATTTTTGTTCTATTAGGAAAGCTTGTGTCCGGTGAGTTTTCAATCGATGCTTTATCAGGGCCGGTTGGAATCTATCAGTCAACGGATGTTGTTGCTAAATCGGGTATATTCTACCTAATGAGATGGGCTGCCATCCTTAGTATCAACCTGGGAATTATGAACCTTCTGCCAATTCCTGCCCTTGACGGAGGCAGACTCCTGTTCTTCGCAGTTGAAGCGGTAAGAGGGAAACCGGTGGATCGCCAAATGGAAGGAATGGTCCATTTTGTCGGGTTTGCCCTCCTAATGGTTCTCATGCTCGTTGTTACATGGAACGACATTCAAAGGTTTTTCTTATAAAATATGATACATGAAACATGAAACATGAACAGGCAGTTTCTCCCTCCAGAATCAAAAAATGAGGGTGTCACTGCCTGTTGATTTAAGATAAAATAGTAACAAGGAAATTCCCACACTACATAAATAATATATATGGTAACTGAGGTGCTAATAGATGAAGCAACGTAATACATTCATCCCTACTTTAAGAGAAACACCGGCTGATGCAGAAATCAAGAGTCATCAGCTTCTCTTGAGAGCAGGATTCATAAGACAAAATGCAAGTGGTATTTATAGCTTTTTGCCATTAGGAAATAAAGTATTAAAAAAAGTGGAAGAGATTGTTCGTGAAGAATTAGATGCAGCCGGTGCTGTTGAAATGCTCATGCCTGCCCTGCAGCCTTCCGAGCTCTGGAAAGAATCGGGACGCTGGGGAACGTATGGCCCTGAATTAATGAGAATGCGTGATCGCCATGATCGTGAATTTGCCCTTGGAGCCACACATGAGGAAGTGATTACAAGTTTAGTAAGGGACGAAATTAAATCATATAAACGTCTACCCCTCACGATGTATCAAATTCAAACTAAATTCCGTGATGAAAAGCGTCCACGTTTTGGACTCCTTAGAGGAAGGGAATTCATTATGAAGGATGCCTATTCATTCCATTCTTCTTCTGAAAGCCTGGATCAAACATACGATGCATTATTTCAGGCGTATTCAAAAATATTCAGCCGATGCGGGCTGAATTTCAGAGCAGTTATCGCTGACTCTGGAGCGATGGGCGGTAAGGATACACATGAATTTATGGTGTTATCTGAAGTCGGCGAAGATACGATTGCATACTCGGATAATTCCGATTATGCTGCGAATATCGAAATGGCTGAAGTAGTGGATTCCTATACTCAATCGGCTGAAGAAATGCTTGAATTAGAAAAGGTATCAACACCTGAGAGTAAATCGATTGAAGAAGTTTCCTCTTTCCTGTCTATTGAGAAGGATCAATGTGTGAAATCGCTGCTATTTAAGGTAGATGATGATTATGTACTGGTATTATCCCGTGGTGATCACGAAATTAACGATATCAAAGTGAAGAACCTTCTAAATGCAAGTGTAGTTGAATTGGCATCAGCCGAAGAAACGAAAGAGCTCATCGGATGTGAAATCGGATCAATTGGCCCTTGTTCATTAGATAAAGACGTGAAAATTGTTGCTGATCAAGCAGTTAAATACATTCGAAACGGTGTATCAGGAGCAAACGAAGCAGGATACCATTTCACAAACGTGAACCCTGAACGTGATTTTCAGGTCTCTCAATACGCAGATCTTCGCTTCATTCAGGAAGGTGACCCTTCTCCTGACGGAAATGGTACGATTGTTTTCGCAAAAGGAATCGAGGTGGGACATGTATTTAAACTGGGGACAAGATATTCAGACGCATTAGGTAGCTCATTTTTAGATGAAAATGGCCGATCTCAGTCGATCATCATGGGTTGTTACGGAATAGGTGTCTCTCGTACTCTTGCAGCAGTTGCAGAGCAATTTAATGATGACAATGGTCTGGTTTGGCCAACGAATCTTTCACCATATGACCTTCATTTAATTCCGATTAATATGAAGGATGAAGCACAGGCTATACTTGCAAACGAACTATATGACACATTTAAAGAAAATCGTTATGATGTATTAATGGATGACCGGGCCGAGCGTCCAGGTGTTAAATTCGCTGACTCTGACCTGATTGGACTTCCAATTCGCATAACAGTCGGGAAGAAGGCAGGAGAAGGCATCGTTGAAGTGAAAGTAAGAAGCACAGGTGAGATGCTGGAAGTGCATAGGGACGAGCTTCTGCCAAAACTGCAAGAACTATACAAGACTCTTTCTTAAAAAGAAAAGGGCTCGACTTTAAAGGAGTCAATCCTTAGCTGTCAGCCCTTTTTCTACTGTAAATAACACGATTAGAAATGGGGGAGAAGGATCATGGAAGAAAAGCCCCTGGGCAAAAGAGAGAGGTTTCAACTGTTACTAAAGCAATTAGGGTTAACAGAGGATGCCTTTGTGAAGTACTTTCAATACGCTGAAATTGAAAAACTAGCGGTGTTTCGCAAAGAGAAGAAATGGCATTTTTACTTTACATTCGAAGAAATCATCCCGTGTGAAGTGTGGAGTAAATTTTCAATCGCACTGCAAACATCCTTTAAACATATTGCAAACGTGGGATTTACGATAAAAGTGGTGAATAACCAAATATCAGATCAGCACATTTTAGATTATTGGCAGGAATGTGTGAAAGAAATCCAAGGTATTTCACCACCATTATTAAAATTATTAAATACTCAAAAGCCGAAAATCAACGGAAATAAAATTATTGTGTTTGCTTCCAATGATACAGAAGCTACACAGTTAAAGAGAAAATACGGTGAAATGATCACCTCTACTTTCGAGAACTTTGGCTTTCCTAAACTAGTATTGGATGCAGAGGTAAGTCAAGTAGAGGAACAAAGCAATGAGTATGAGAAGTTTTTAGAAGAAAAGCTTAAAGAAGATCAAGAGAGAGCCAAACAAGCTCTCATTGAAATGGAAAAGGCTGAAAAAGAGGAAGCAAGTGATGCACCCAGCGGTCCATTCATGCTTGGTCTTACGATTAAAGACGATGCTGACTTCCGAAAGATTGAAGAGATTTATGACGAAGAACGCCGAATCGCCATTGAAGGGTATGTTTTCCATTGTGAAACACGTGAATTACGTAGCGGTCGTACTTTATTAACATTTAAAGTAACAGACTACTCAAGTTCCATCCTGGTCAAAATGTTTTCGAGGGACAAAGAGGACGCTGCTATCATGAACAATATGAAAAAAGGTATGTGGGTCCGCTGTCGAGGAAGTATTCAAAATGATACGTTCGTGCGTGACCTGGTGATGATTGCCAACGACGTGAATGAAATCAAACCGGTTCTGAGATTGGATACTGCTCCTGCTGATGAAAAAAGGGTGGAGCTTCACATGCATACACCAATGAGTCAGATGGATGCCGTTTCTTCAGTGGCAAGTCTTGTTGCCCAAGCAAAAAAATGGGGACATAAAGCGGTTGCGATAACGGATCATGCCGTTGCACAGTCGTTCCCTGAGGCATACAGCGCAAGCAAGAAAAATGATATTAAACTGCTGTATGGAGTTGAGGCGAATCTTGTAGATGATGGAGTGCCAATTGCCTATAACGACCGGGATCTTCCTTTAGAAAATAGTACCTATATTGTCTTTGACGTTGAAACGACTGGACTTTCGGCCGTTTACGACACCATCATTGAACTCGCCGCTGTGAAAATCAAAGATGGTGAGGTCATTGACAAATTTGAATCGTTTGCCAACCCTCATCATCCGTTATCCGCGACAACCATTGAATTAACGGGGATCACTGATGATATGGTGCAAACGGCTCCTGACATAAACGATGTTCTTCACGACTATCATAAATGGGCAGGAGAAGATATATTAGTTGCACATAATGCTTCCTTTGATATGGGTTTCTTGAATGCAGGGTATCAAAAAACAGGACTGCCTAAAGCGACTAACCCTGTCATCGATACACTGGAGCTTGCAAGACTCCTGTATCCTCAATTCAAGAATCATCGTTTAAATACGTTAGCAAAGAAATTTGATATTGAACTTACCCAGCATCACCGAGCGATCTATGATGCGGAAACAACTGGATACTTGTTATTGAAAATGCTGAAGGATGCCGTTGAAAAAGGTATCACCAATCATAATCAATTCAATGATTACATGGGGAAAGGTGATGCATACAAGCGGTCAAGACCCTATCACTGTACACTGATTGCCCAAACGGAAGAAGGCTTAAAGAACCTTTATAAACTAGTATCCATATCTCACATGAATTATTTTTACCGTGTTCCGCGAATTCCCCGCTCTCAGCTTCAAAAGTATCGAACGGGAATTCTCGTAGGTTCAGGCTGTGACAAAGGCGAAGTGTTTGAAGGGATGATGCAAAAAGGGAAGGAAGAAGTTGAGGAAACTGCTCAATTCTATGATTACCTGGAAGTTCATCCAAGAGAAGTCTATCAACATTTAATCGAGTTGGATTTGGTGCAAAGTCAGAAAAACCTTGAAGATATCATTAAAAACATTGTGGATCTTGGTAAGAAGTTGGATAAGCCGGTAGTGGCTACCGGTAACGTTCATTACTTAAATGAAAACGACAAGATTTACCGGAAAATTCTTGTTGGCTCTCAAGGCGGAGCGAATCCGTTAAACCGACACGAACTTCCTGATGTTCATTTTAGAACAACGAATGAGATGCTGGATGCATTTTCTTTCTTAGGAAAAGAAGCAGCGAAAGAAATTGTTGTGGATAACTCCAACAAAATAGCCGACCTTGTAGACGTAATTAAACCAATCAGAGATGATCTTTATACGCCTAAAATTGAAGGCGCTGATGAAGAAATGCGTCGCATGAGCTATGCCATGGCGAAAAGCATTTACGGAGAGAAGCTTCCCGAAATTGTAGAAGCAAGGCTCGAAAAGGAATTAAAGAGTATTATCGGGCATGGATTCGCAGTCATCTATTTAATCTCACATAAGCTCGTGAAAAAGTCATTGGATGATGGGTATCTGGTAGGATCCCGTGGATCAGTAGGATCTTCTTTTGTTGCAACAATGACAGAAATAACGGAAGTAAATCCTTTACCTCCACACTATGTATGTCCATCTTGCAAGAAATCCGAGTTCTTTGATGACGGATCAGTAGGATCCGGGTTTGATTTGCCCAATAAAGATTGTCCTGATTGTGGAATTCCATACAAGAAGGATGGTCATGATATTCCGTTTGAAACATTCCTTGGATTTAAAGGAGACAAAGTTCCTGATATCGATTTGAACTTCTCGGGTGAGTATCAGCCTAACGCCCATAACTATACGAAGGTTCTGTTCGGTGAAGATAATGTATATCGAGCAGGTACAATCGGTACAGTGGCGGAGAAGACCGCCTACGGGTATGTAAAAGGATACGCCAATGATCATCAGCTGCAAATCCGCGGAGCAGAAATCGATCGATTGGTAAGTGGATGTACCGGAGTGAAAAGAACAACGGGACAGCATCCTGGAGGGATCATCGTAGTACCTGATTATATGGATATCTACGATTTCTCACCAATTCAATTCCCTGCTGATGATTCAAGCTCGGAATGGAAAACAACACACTTTGATTTCCATTCCATTCATGATAATCTTCTGAAGCTTGATATTCTTGGACATGATGATCCAACCGTTATTCGTATGCTTCAGGATTTATCAGGTGTCGATCCGAAGACGATTCCGACAGATGACCCTGAGGTGATGAAAATCTTCAGTGGAACGGAAACACTCGGAGTGACAGCGGAACAAATCATGTGTAAGACCGGGACACTTGGGATTCCTGAATTCGGCACACGATTTGTTCGTCAAATGCTTGAGGATACAAAACCGACGACATTTTCTGAACTTGTTCAAATATCAGGACTTTCACATGGTACTGATGTATGGCTGGGCAATGCGCAAGAGCTTATTCATAATAATATTTGTAATCTGAGCGAAGTAATCGGATGTCGTGATGATATTATGGTTTATCTCATCTATCAAGGACTCGAGCCTTCACTTGCCTTTAAAATCATGGAGTTTGTACGTAAAGGGAAGGGACTGCAGGATGAATGGGTAGAAGAGATGAAAAAGAATGGGGTACCGGACTGGTATATTGATTCTTGTCTGAAGATCAAATATATGTTCCCGAAAGCCCATGCTGCTGCCTATGTATTAATGGCTGTTCGTATTGCTTACTTTAAAGTGCATCATGCTCTCTTGTACTATGCTGCTTATTTCACCGTTCGTGCAGAGGATTTCGATATTGAAGCCATGGTGAGAGGGTCCCAAGCAGTCAGGGCTAAGATAGAAGAAATCAACAGCAAAGGCCTGGATGCATCTCCAAAAGAAAAGAACACGTTAACAGTACTGGAGTTGGCCCTTGAAATGTGTGAGCGGGGATACAAGTTCCAAAAGGTAGACCTGTATCGTTCACAAGCGGCTGAATTTGTAATAGATGGAGATTCATTGATTCCACCGTTCAACTCGATTCCCGGGCTTGGGACAAATGCGGCCATCAATATTGTGAATGCAAGACAGAATGGGGAGTTTCTCTCTAAAGAAGATCTTCAACAAAGAGGTCGAGTCTCCAAGACAATCATCGAGTACCTGGACAATCACGGCTGCTTGGAAGCCTTGCCGGATAAGAACCAATTATCCCTTTTCTAAGCTGATACCATGGGAATTGTTTGCATAAAAATGTTGATTATGGTATATTTTTATTGGAAATACTAAAGATAGCTCTAAAGGTAGAAGAGTGGGGTCGCACCCCACTCTTTCGTTATTACATGGAGATTTTTTGAACTATCATTTCTAGTCTTGGTGCAAGATTTTCATATAGACCAGGAGGTAAGTATGAGCAAAATAACAACACTTGTAGAAGAACTTGTTACACCAATCTTAGACGACATGTCATTAGAACTCATTGACATGGAATATGTGAAAGAGGGATCCAATTGGTTTCTTCGCGTATTTATCGACAAAGATTCAGGTGTTGACATTGAAGAATGCGGAATAGTAAGTGAAAGACTTAGTGAGAAGTTAGATGAAATTGACCCAATTCCTCATAATTACTTTTTAGAAGTTTCTTCACCGGGAGCTGAACGTCCTTTAAAGAAAGAAAAGGACTTTGAGAAAGCCATCGGCAAAAACGTATATGTGAAAACATATGAGCCAATGAACGGTGAAAAAGCCTTCGAAGGCACACTTCTTTCCTATACTTCAGACCAATTAGCATTAGAAGTAACCATTAAGACTCGAAAAAAGAAGGTTGAAATTCCAACAGATAAGATAGCGATCGCACGATTGGCTGTTACATTTTCATAGGAACTAACCGCACTATAAAGGGGGATGAAACCACCATGAGCACTCAGTTATTAGATGCTCTTACTGTTTTAGAGAAAGAGAAAGGCATTGCAAGAGATGTCATCATTGAAGCAATTGAAGCTGCACTTGTGTCAGCTTACAAACGAAATTTTAACCAAGCACAAAATGTCCGTGTAGACCTTAACCTTGAAACTGGTACGATGAGAGTTTTCGCTCGAAAAGAAGTTGTAGACGAAGTATTTGATTCCCGCCTTGAGATTTCTGTCGAAGACGCCGGGGAAATCAATCCTAGCTACGAGGTTGGAGACGTTGTTGAGTTGGAAGTTACACCAAAGGATTTTGGCCGTATCGCTGCCCAAACGGCTAAACAGGTTGTTACCCAACGAGTAAGAGAAGCTGAAAGAGGAATTATCTATTCCGAATTTGTGGATCGCGAAGAAGATATCATGACAGGTATCGTTCAACGTCAGGACAATCGCTTTATCTATGTGGCACTAGGCAAGATTGAGGCGCTTTTACCAGTGAGCGAGCAGATGCCAAATGAAACATATAAGCCTCATGATCGCATAAAAGTGTTTATTACAAAGGTTGAGAAGACTACAAAAGGCCCTCAAATTTTTGTTTCAAGAACACATCCCGGATTACTGAAGCGGTTATTTGAAATCGAAGTTCCTGAAATCTTTGATGGAACGGTAGAAATTAAATCTGTTGCACGTGAAGCCGGAGATCGCTCTAAAATCTCTGTTCATGCAGAAAATTCCGAGGTAGATCCCGTTGGAGCTTGTGTGGGAACCAAGGGTGCACGTGTACAAGCAATTGTAAACGAATTAAAAGGTGAAAAAATTGACATTGTTCAATGGTCAGAAGATCCTGTAACATTCGTAGCCAATGCATTAAGTCCATCGAAAGTTCTGGATGTACAGGTGAATGAAGATGATAAAGCGACAAGAGTAGTTGTTCCGGATTATCAACTTTCACTTGCAATCGGTAAACGTGGTCAAAATGCCCGTCTTGCAGCCAAATTGACAAACTGGAAGATTGATATCAAGAGTGAAACAGACGCTCGTGAACTGGGATTATATCCTCGAGAAGAGTCATTCCTTCCTCAAGATGAAGAGGAAGAATATGATAACGAGCCTTTAAATATTGATTTCGACAATCAAGATTAAGAGGTGAGTCAGATGAGTGTAAATAAGAAGATCCCATTGCGCAAATGCGTGGCAACGGGTGAAATGAAGCCGAAGAAAGAAATGATACGGATTGTCCGCTCGAAAGAAGGGGAGGTTTCCATCGATCCTACCGGTAAGAAATCAGGGCGTGGAGCTTATCTTTCCAAGGATAAAGACATCATTTTACAAGCTAAAAAGAAAAATACATTAGCCAATCAATTACAAGCGAAAATAGATGAATCTCTTTACGATGAATTGATTAGCCTTGTGGAGAAGGAGTAACGTTTAGCGTATGAATCAAAATCGTTGGATGTCACTTTTAGGATTGGCGAATCGGGCACGTAAGATTATTTCAGGTGAAGAGCTTGTTATAAAAGAAGTTCGTAGTGGACGAGCAAAACTTGTCATTCTTTCCAAAGATGCTTCTGCTAATACCTACAAGAAAATTACGGACAAATGTAAATCCTACAATGTCCCGGTTAGTTTGGTGGATAGCAGAAATGATTTAGGTCAGGCCATTGGAAAAGAAGCCAGGGTAGTGGTGGCTATAATGGAAGCAGGCTTTGCCGGGAAATTATCCGAACTGCTCGATGAATCTCAGTGGGGGTGAACATATGAGCAAGATGCGTGTTTATGAATATGCAAAAAAATACAATGTTTCAAGCAAAGATGTTATCGGAAAATTAAAGCAACTGAATATTGAGGTATCAAACCATATGGCAACTATAGAAGATGACGCAGTAACAAAATTAGACGCGATGTACAAAGGGAATTCAGGCAGTCAGAAACCAAGCCAAAAGGATTCCAAGACAAATGTATCAAAGGCAGAAGAAGCTCCGAACAAGGAAAAAGTAAAATCAGCACCGAAAAGTCGTGAAGGAAAAAAACACGAACAACAGCACCAATCAAAGGAGAAGAAGGTCTTCAATAATAATAATAACAACAACAAAAACAAAAATAACAAACAAAACAGGCAAAATAAAAATTTCAAACAGGCTCCACAGCAACAACAGCCTGCCAAGAAAAAAGAACTTCCTTCAAAAATTACGTTCTCAGAGTCATTGACAGTTTCAGAGCTTGCGAAAAAGCTTCACAAAGAGCCATCTGAAATCATTAAAAAGCTATTCATGCTTGGTGTCATGGCAACAATCAACCAAGAGTTAGATAAAGACTCAATTGAACTGATTGCAGGAGAATATGGAGTCGAAGTAGAGGAAGAAATCAAAGTAGATGCCACTGACCTTGAAGTATACTTCACTGAAGACACACAAGAGCAAGTAGAAGAGCGTCCTTCTGTTGTGACAATCATGGGTCACGTTGACCATGGTAAAACGACTCTGCTTGATTCCATCCGTAACACAAAAGTAACGGCAGGAGAAGCAGGAGGAATCACTCAGCATATCGGTGCTTATCAAGTAGAAGTGGATGAAAAGAAGATCACCTTCCTTGATACTCCTGGACATGCTGCCTTCACAACAATGCGTGCCCGCGGTGCTCAAGTAACGGATATCGCGATCATTGTTGTTGCTGCTGATGATGGTGTCATGCCTCAAACAGTTGAAGCGATCAACCATGCGAAAGCGGCCGAAGTTCCAATTATTATTGCCGTTAATAAAATGGACAAAGAAGCTGCGAATCCAGATCGTGTAATGCAAGAACTGACGGAATACGAACTGGTTCCTGAAGCGTGGGGGGGAGACACAATCTTCGTACCACTATCTGCATTATCAGGAGAAGGGATCGATAATCTACTTGAAATGATCGTTCTTGTCAGTGAAGTGGAAGAGCTTAAAGCAAATCCGAATCGCCTTGCTCAAGGTACGGTGATTGAAGCACAATTAGACAAAGGCCGGGGATCTGTAGCGACTTTACTTGTTCAAAACGGGACATTAAAGGTTGGGGATCCTATTGTAGTAGGAAATACATTCGGTCGTGTTCGTGCAATGGTCAATGACCTTGGTCGCCGTGTGAAAGAGGCAGGTCCTTCTGCTCCTGTTGAAATCACAGGTTTAAATGATGTTCCTCAAGCTGGAGATCGTTTCGTTGTATTTGAAGACGAGAAAACGGCTCGTTCCGTTGGTGAAGCTCGTGCTTCTCAAGCTCTGCAAGCACAGAGGGGAGAGAAGTCTAAAGTAAGCCTTGAGAACCTGTTTGAACAAATGAAACAAGGTGAAATGAAGGACCTCAACCTCGTTCTTAAAGCTGACGTTCAAGGTTCAGTAGAAGCTCTTGCCGCTTCATTGCTGAAAATTGAAGTTGAAGGTGTAAATATACGTATCATCCATACTGGTGTCGGAGCGATTAACGAATCAGATATTACACTGGCAGCAGCGTCCAACGCTATTGTTATAGGCTTTAATGTTCGCCCTGATGTAAATGCGAAACGTACGGCTGATACTGAAGGAGTAGAAATTCGATTACACCGTATTATCTATAAGGTAATGGAGGAAATTGAAGCTGCTATGAAAGGGATGCTGGACCCTGAGTTCGAAGAAAAAATCATTGGTCAAGCAGAAGTTCGTCAAACATTTAAAGTGTCTAAAGTTGGAACGATTGCGGGAAGCTATGTAACAGAAGGTAAAATTTCTCGCGATAGCGGCGTTCGTTTAATTCGTGATGGAATTGTTATCTTTGAAGGTGAACTGGATGCCCTTAAACGTTTTAAGGATGATGCCAAAGACGTAGCCAAAGGTTACGAATGTGGTATTACGATTAAGAATTTTAACGATGTGAAAGAGGGCGACGTAATCGAAGCCTTCATCATGGAGGAAATTACACGTAAATGATCACATATGTTGAATGTGAGTGCATGATTTATGATTCTCACTCTTTAAAAGAAAAGCGGGCTGTCCTGCAGAGGGTCTTGTCACGCCTCAAACAAAAATTTAATGTATCTGTCTCTGAAATCGGACATCAGGACGTATGGCAGCGAACCAGGATTGCCATCGTCACTGTCGCTTCTTCTAAAGGAGCCAGTGAAAGAGAAATTGAGCATGCATTGAAATTCATTGATTCTTTTCCGGAGTGGGAGAGACTGGAGACCCAAATCGAGTCATTATAAAGAGTTGCTTATGTTCCAACATATAACCATTAACGATATATAAGAGGTGATATTGATGAGCCATCGTGCGAATCGTGTTAGCGAGCAAATGAAGAAAGAGCTCAGCGATATTATCGGACGAAAAATAAAGGACCCACGCATTGGCTTTGTGACAGTTACAGATGTGCAGGTAACTGGTGATTTACAACAGGCAAAAGTGTATATTACCGTTCTGGGTGGAGAAGACCAAAGAGAAAACACGCTTAAAGGTCTGGCAAAGGCAAAAGGATTCATCCGTTCTGAAGTAGGACAGCGAATCCGTCTGCGCAAAACACCTGAAATTATTTTTGAGTTTGATGAATCGATTGATTATGGTAATCATATTGAAACTTTATTAAGAAAAGTTCAAGATGAACCAGAAGAGTCTAAAGACACAGAAGAGTAAGAAGAAAGGGCTGATCCGGAGGAAATTAATTCCGATGGATTAGTCCTTTTGTTTTCTAAATGTTGAATAAAAGAATGAACATTAGTGGAGGTATTAAGATGAATGGAATCCTGCCCCTATGGAAGCCCCGTGGCATGACGTCACATGATTGTGTATTTAAATTAAGGAAGCTCCTTAGAACGAAAAAGGTAGGCCATACAGGCACGCTTGACCCGGAAGTATCTGGTGTACTTCCAATTTGTATTGGAAGAGCTACAAAGATAGCTGAGTACATTACAGCATCGGGAAAAACCTATGAAGGGGAAGTCACTCTCGGTTTCTCGACTACGACAGAAGATGCTTGGGGTGAACCTGTTGTAGAGAAAACGGTGGACCGTACGATTACCAGAGCAGAGGTTGAGGAGATTCTCAGAAGTTTAACCGGCGATATTACGCAAACCCCTCCAATGTATTCAGCGGTAAAGGTAAACGGTAAACGGTTATATGAGTATGCAAGACAAGGGATTGAAGTTGATAGACCATCAAGAACCGTTCGTATCCATAAGCTTAGTTTACTCGAGGAGTGGGATGAATTAGACAGCAAGGATCCGGCTTTCTCATTTGAAGTAGCTTGTGGCAAAGGTACTTATGTGAGGACCCTTGCTGTTGAAATTGGAAATAGACTTGGATATCCAGCTCATATGTCAGCACTTACCCGTACACAATCAGCCAGTTTTAGGAAAGAGGACTGTTTTACTTTAGAAGATGTAAAAGAGTTCGTTGATAATGAAAACCCACAAGGACTTCTTCTCCCACTGGAAATGGGACTTTCTCATTTGCCGAAAATGGCAATTAATGATACATTAGCAGAGAAAGTGAAGAATGGAGCACGCTTGCAAGAGCCTGAGGATTGGCCGGAAACGAGAGAGGTAGTGATGGAGCATCATGGTAAGACTATTGCCATTTATCGCCGTCACCCGGACAAATCAGGGGTTATCAAGCCTGTCAAAGTGCTTTTCAACGACTAGTGAAAAAAGGTGAAATACTGTGAAAGTGATAACTGTACATCATCCACATTCAATTAGTAAGAATGATTTTCCACCCCTTGTTTTGGCTCTAGGGTACTTCGATGGAGTACATAGAGGACATCAGAGGGTGATCAGTGCAGCAGTAGAAAAAGCGAAACAGCTCAAAGCTTGTAGTGCGGTGATGACATTTGATCCTCATCCTTCAGTTGTATTAGGTCATAAGCACAAGCATATACACTACATAACTCCTCTGGAAGATAAGAAAGAAATAATAGAGGAACTGGGCGTGGATTATTTATTTATTGTCCGTTTTACATCAGAATTTGCAAGTCTGATTCCTCAGGACTTCGTTGATCAATACATCATAGGTCTCAATGCACTGCATGTAGTAGCAGGTTTCGATTACTCATATGGACGTTTAGGGAAAGGGACGATGGAAACACTCCCATTCCATTCACGTGATATGTTTACTTCTACTACAATTTCGAAGCTTACAGACGATGACTTGAAAGTAAGTTCAACGTTCATAAGAGAATGCCTTAAAGAAGGCAACGTAAAGAAAGCCCGTCAGCTCCTGGGCAGGCCGTTTAAAATGAAAGGGACAGTCATTCATGGGGATAAGAGAGGCAGAAAAATTGGCTTTCCTACTGCCAATATTGAGTTGGCCTACGACTATCTTACTCCTAAAGTGGGAGTCTATGCTGTTAGAATGAAAATTCATGATAAATGGTTCGATGGTGTATGTAATATTGGTTATAAGCCTACTTTTAAAAATCCAGATGAATACTCTCTATCAATCGAAGTTCACATTTTTGATTTCCATGCGTCAATATATGGCGAAGAAGTGTATATCGAATGGTATGAAAGAATTAGGGATGAACAGAAGTTTTCAGGGATAGAGGAATTAATCTCGCAAATTCAGAAAGATAAAGACAAAGCAATACACTACTTTTCGGAAATTTGAGGTTTATACTTGATTTTTGTTGAAAAGAGTAGTATTCTAAATAGCGTATGAAATGAACCTTTGCTTGGCATCACGATTCACCAACGGTTGCTCAGTAACAGGGGATTTGAAAGAAATTATTAGGAGGTGAAAAGGATGGCTATCACTAAAGAGCGTAAAAACGAACTTATCAGTGAATACAAAGTACATGAGAACGATACTGGATCTCCAGAAGTTCAAATTGCTGTCCTAACTGAAGAAATTAACAACCTGAACGATCACTTACGCGTTCACAAGAAAGACCACCACTCTCGTCGCGGTCTTCTGAAAATGGTAGGTCACCGTCGTAATCTATTATCTTACCTACGTAAGAAAGATGTACAACGCTACCGTGAGTTAATCAACAAATTAGGTTTACGTCGATAAACAGACAAAGGAAGCGGGATTATGTCCCGCTTTTTCTTTAGTTTTGATAAGTGGGAATCTTTGCATGATCCCCCACTTATTTTTAAATATTTTTATCGCGAAAAGTATTCAATTATATAGTTTTTGTCTAAAATACATAATATGTACATAAGAGTTATTCGAGTCCTTAATGCGAGTAAATAGAACTTTCCATTGAGACAACATACTATATTTACATAGTTCCTTATGTTATTCACCCAAGCGAATATAACGGCACGAATGTGCATGATATAGATTAGTTTTTTACAATATTTATCCGGGTTAGGTACAGGCCGAACCTTTTAGTGATATATAAAGAGAGGGGCACACTTTATGGAACAAACTAAACAAACCTTTTCCATTGAATGGGCAGGAAGAGAATTAACGGTCGAAGTAGGCCAATTTGCCAAACAAGCCAATGGAGCGGTGATGGTACGCTACGGAGATACTGCGGTATTAAGTAGTGCAACAGCTTCAAAAGAGCCAAAACCACTGGATTTCTTCCCACTAACTGTGAATTATGAAGAAAGATTATATGCTGTTGGTAAAATTCCAGGAGGATTTATTAAACGTGAAGGACGTCCGAGCGAAAAAGCGATCCTGGCAAGCCGTTTAATTGACCGTCCTATCCGTCCATTGTTCGCAGATGGATTCCGTAATGAAGTACAAGTAATCAGTATAGTGATGAGTGTAGACCAAAACTGTTCATCTGAAATGGCAGCTATGTTCGGATCTTCACTAGCACTATCTGTTTCTGATATCCCATTTGAGGGTCCGATTGCAGGGGTAATTGTTGGTCTGATTGATGGTGAATTTATTATTAACCCTTCAGTGGAGCAGCTGGAGAAAAGTGAGATTCATTTATCTGTAGCCGGTACCAAAGATGCCATCAACATGGTTGAAGCAGGTGCAGATGAAGTACCTGAAGAGACAATGCTTGAGGCAATCATGTTTGGTCATGAAGAAATAAAGCGTTTAGTCGCTTTCCAAGAGGAAATTGTTGCTAAAGTCGGTAAAGAGAAATCTGAAATTCAACTTGTTGAACTAGATCAAGCCGTTGAAGCAGAGGTTCGTTCATTATGTGAAAGTGAACTAATCCCTGCGATTCAAGTTCAAGAAAAACATGCTCGTGAAGAAGCAATTAAAGCAGTAAAGAAAAAAGTGATGGCTGTTTATGAAGAAGAGAAAGAAGCCGATGAAGCTACACTGAAGCAAGTGAAAAAAGTATTAGACAAGCTTGTGAAAAATGAAGTTCGTCGCTTGATTACTGAAGATAAAGTCCGTCCCGATGGTCGTAAAGTCGACGAAATACGTCCACTTTCTTCCGAGGTTGGTTTATTACCAAGAACACACGGTTCAGGACTATTCACACGTGGACAAACCCAAGCACTAAGCATTTGTACATTAGGGGCATTAGGAGATGTTCAAGTTCTTGATGGTCTTGGGATTGAAGAATCAAAACGATTCATGCATCATTATAATTTCCCTCAATTCAGTGTAGGGGAAACGGGCCCGATTAGAGGACCGGGTCGTCGTGAAATCGGACATGGAGCACTAGGGGAAAAAGCCTTGGATCCCATTATTCCAAACGAGAAAGACTTCCCGTATACAATTCGTCTTGTTTCTGAAGTACTTGAATCAAATGGTTCAACTTCACAAGCAAGTATCTGTGCAAGTACCCTAGCGATGATGGATGCCGGTGTTCCAATTAAAGCACCAGTAGCAGGGATCGCTATGGGTCTGATCAAATCTGGTGAAAACTATTCCATCTTAACGGATATTCAAGGGATGGAAGATCACCTGGGTGACATGGACTTTAAAGTAGCTGGGACTTCTAAGGGTGTTACCGCTCTTCAAATGGATATCAAAATTGATGGGCTATCTCGAGAAATTCTTGAAGAAGCACTTCAACAAGCGAAAAAAGGAAGAATGCAGATTCTAGATAGCATGTTAGCAACAATCGGTGAAGCAAGAACCAGCCTTTCTCAATATGCACCTAAAATCTTAACCATGCATATTAACCCTGATAAAATCCGCGATGTTATTGGACCAAGTGGTAAACAAATCAATAAAATCATCGACGAAACAGGCGTTAAGATTGATATTGAGCAGGACGGAACGATCTTCATCTCTTCTACTGATGAAGAGATGAACAAAGTTGCTAAGAAAACAATTGAAGATATAGTAAGAGAAGTTGAAGCTGGACAAATGTACCTGGGGAAAGTAAAACGAATTGAAAAATTCGGTGCATTTGTTGAAATCTTCAGTGGTAAAGATGGACTGGTCCACATATCTGAACTTGCAGAAGAACGTATTCGCAAAGTAGAAGATGTAGTAGCCATAGGCGATGAGATCCTTGTTAAGGTTCTTGACATCGATAACCAGGGTAGAGTCAACTTGTCTAGAAAAGCAGTTCTTAAAGAACAGCGTGAAAAAGAAGAACAAAACCAAGCATAATCTTTTGAGATTGGCAGGCTGTCCTGTAAGGAGCAAACTCTCCTGCGGGGCGGCTTTTTTTATCTGTGGAGTTTTTATTCAGGGCTGATGGAGTAGCCATCGCTTTTCGCCTTATGCTTGTCGCCTCCTGAGCAAAGCCCCTCCGCTTTTGTATCATCCAGCTCCGGGGCTTAGAGGCTCGAGGTCATAAGTCAAAGATATCCAAAAGGCAAAAAGCGCCTTTCCGATATCTTCGCCTTATGCTTGTCGCCTCTTGAGCAAAGCCCCTCCGCTTTTGTTCTACCAGGTCCTTTTTCTTCATATGTTTTTAGGAGAAGGAAGGTGGACAGGTATGGAAAGAAAATACTTGATTGGAATTAGTCTAATTGCTATTCTGACTTTAGTTATCGTTGAAAATCCGTTATCAGATCAATATGTGACAGGACTAAAACAAGAATCGTTAGAAGTAAATGGAGTTAGCCAACCCAATGATCTAACTCGAAGAATAAAAGAAGAAGCAAAATTGAGAGAAGTCCCGGCTCAAGATGCTGTAATAGATACAGTTTGGAAAGCTACTCCAGGATATAATGGTCTGAAAGTGGATGTAGAAGCGTCTCTTCAAAATATGAAAAAAGAAAAATCATTCGATGAAGATAAACTGATCTACAAGCAAATCCCTCCTGAAACGCACTTACCTGATTTGCCTGCTTCCCCTGTTTACCGAGGGAATCCGGATAAACCAATGGTCTCTTTTATTATCAATGTAGCATGGGGAAATGAATATATCCCGGATATGCTTGCAACTTTGAAAAAACACCAAGTATATGCTACGTTCTTTTTAGAGGGGAGATGGGTGAAAAATAACCCGGACTTAGCGAAGATGATCGTGGACGCAGGACATGAAGTGGGAAATCATTCATATTCTCACCCTGATATGAAAACATTGGATTCAGCCAAAGTAAGAGAAGAATTGAAAAAGACGAATGAAATAATTGAAGTGACCACAGGGGAGAAAGCGAAGTGGTTTGCTCCACCAAGCGGCAGCTACCGGGAGGAAGTCATTAATATTGCAGACGAAATGCACATGAGAACGATTATGTGGAGTGTGGATACGATTGATTGGCAAAAGCCACAACCAAGCGTGTTAATCGAGCGTGTAATGAGAAAGATGCACAAGGGAGCAATTGTACTTATGCACCCGACAGCTTCAACGGCTAATTCGTTAAACATGTTGATTCTTCAAATAAAAGAAAAAAATTTAAGGCTTGGTACGATCTCAAGCTTGGTTAAAGAAGAGAGAATCGTAGAAGACATCGATAATTCGTCAGAACAGGGAAATAGTAATAAGAAGCAGTAAGTTTGCATCATGAATAGGAGGAAATTTCTTGATAAAGAAATATACATGCCAAAATGGACTAAGAATCGTGCTGGAGGAAATACCTCATGTCCGTTCTGTAGCGATTGGGGTCTGGATTGGAACCGGCTCACGCAATGAATCGGAACAAAATAACGGGATATCCCACTTTTTGGAACATATGTTTTTCAAAGGAACAAAAACGAAAACAGCCCGTGAAATAGCAGAGTCCTTTGACAGCATCGGCGGACAGGTCAATGCATTTACTTCAAAGGAATACACCTGCTATTATGCAAAAGTATTGGACAATCATGCGGATTATGCCTTACATACACTTTCCGATATGTTCTTTAACTCTACCTATGTAGAAGAAGAATTGAATAAAGAAAAAAATGTAGTGTATGAAGAGATTAAAATGTATGAAGATACCCCTGACGATATCGTTCATGACTTACTAAGCAAGGCAATCTATGAAGAGCATCCACTTGGCTATCCGATTCTGGGAACGGAAGAAACACTGAACTCATTCAATCAAGCTAAATTGAAAGAGTATATGCATGACATGTACACCCCGGATCAAGTAGTGGTATCTGTAGCAGGAAATGTGGATGAAACATTCATCAAAGAAGTCGAGAAGCTATTCGGATCTTATGAAGGTGGTAAAGGACCTGAGGACCGTGTGAAGCCTGCCTTTCATAACAATAAGCTTGCCCGGAAAAAAGATACAGAACAAGCCCATTTATGCTTAGGATTTGACGGCCTGCAAATTGGGCATCCGGACATCTATAACCTGATCGTATTAAACAACGTATTAGGTGGCAGTATGTCATCCCGTCTTTTTCAAGAGGTTCGCGAACAAAGAGGACTTGCGTATTCCGTTTTTTCTTATCACTCCGCATATGAAGATAGCGGAATGGTTACCATTTATGGAGGGACAGGGGCCAATCAATTAGATCAATTATTTGATACGATCGACAGCACCCTGCAAGCCCTAAAAGATGATGGTATAACCTCTAAAGAATTACTAAACAGCAAAGAACAATTAAAGGGTAACCTTATGCTGAGTTTAGAAAGTACGAATAGCCGGATGAGTCGTAACGGGAAAAATGAGCTGCTTCTAAAACACCACCGTACGCTGGATGAGATTGTCGAAGAAATCGACGGCGTTACAATGGACAAGGTAAATCAGTTAGCCCTTGACATCTTTAAAGATGATTATGCAATATCCCTCATCAGTCCGGATGGGAATCTCCCTCAAAATATGAGGAAATAACAGGAAAAAGCAGACTGCTTAAGTCTGCTTTTTTTGAATGAATCATCACATTGGATTGAAATAACGAAGAATTTCTTCTAAAAAAAGTGGACAGTGTATACATTGTAATACAAAGCTTTTTTAAGGAGGAAACCTTCATGAGATTAAGCGAGTTAAGCGGAAAAGAAATAGTCGATTATAAAAAAGCAGAACGACTTGGAATTCTAGGGCAAACTGATCTTGAATTCAATGATAAGTCAGGAAGTATTAATGCCCTTATCATTCCGACCGGTAAATGGCTGCGAAAACAAGGCGGGGAAATCCGGGTACCTTGGCATCAAATCAGAACAATCGGGTCTGATATGATCATTCTGGAAGTATCGAATGAATAACGAAATAGATAGTCTTTTGAAACGGGGCCCACCCCGTTTTTTATTTGGCCTATAATTTAAAAAGTATGCTTTCTCCAAAATGTTGGTAGGAGTCAGTGGAATATGAAGATACATATTGTACCATTTGAATGAAACTTGTCTACGATCATTATCCCCACCTAACCTTTTAAAACCGCTCCTTTACAAAAATAATCCCACATTCTAAACGGTCTCTTCCTGCTTTTCTTCTCACCCATTAGATATGTGCAACATACACTGTTGAAGTGAAAAGGGATTTAGAATAGCGATTATGTAAAAAGTAGGTGAAATCAGTGATGCTGACCGGAATGCAGATCGCAGTTCTAGGCGGAGATGCTCGTCAACTTGAGATTATTCGGAAGCTTACTGAGTTGGATGCAAAGATCTCACTCGTAGGTTTTGAACAACTAGATCATGCCTTTACAGGGGCTACGAAAGAAAAGCTCGATGAAGTGGACTTTTCAATTATTGACGCCATAATCTTACCTGTACCAGGCACGAATCTACAAGGAGAAATTGATACGATTTTTTCCAATGAGAAAATTGTTTTAACAGAAGAAGTTGTGTCTCAGACGCCAGAGCACTGTACGATCTATTCAGGAATTAGTAATAAGTATTTGGATGAAATAATGTCTTCAACGAATCGGAAACTTGTTCAGTTGTTTGAGAGAGACGATGTTGCCATTTATAATTCTATTCCTACAGTAGAGGGAACGATTATGATGGCTATTCAACATACAGACTTTACGATTCATGGATCTACGATTGTCATATTGGGTCTGGGTAGGGTAGGTATGAGTGTAGCTAGAACGTTTCATCATTTAGGCGGAAAGGTGAAGGTTGGCGTTCGGAAAAGTGAGCATCTGGCTAGGGTGACTGAAATGGGCTTAGAGCCATTCCACTTAGATAACTTAGAAAAAGAGGTTGAGAATTGTGATATATGTATTAACACAATTCCAGTGCATATAGTGAAGGCTGCTGTAATAGCCAAAATGCCAGCTCATACATTAATCATCGATTTGGCTTCAAAGCCTGGAGGTACAGATTTTCGTTATGCAGAAAAACGGGGAATAAAAGCATTGTTAGCCCCGGGATTGCCTGGGATCGTTGCACCAAAGACAGCTGGCCAGATACTGGCGAATGTCCTTTGTCAATTGTTAGAGGAAGATTTTGATTTAGGAAAGGAGAGTTCATCATGAGTGTGAAAGGGAAACGAATCGGTTTTGGTCTGACAGGTTCTCATTGTACGTATGATGCCGTATTCCCGGAAATCGAACGATTAGTGAATAACGGTGCAGAAGTGATGCCGATTGTAACGTCAACTGTTATGAATACGGAAACGAGATTCGGTAAAGGAGAAGACTGGATTAAGCGAATTGAGGACGTTACAGGTCATAGGGTAATCGATTCAATTGTAAAGGCAGAACCACTTGGTCCTAAAATTCCATTGGATTGTATGGTGATTGCTCCCCTTACAGGAAATTCAATGAGTAAATTCGCTAATGCAATGACAGATTCTCCAGTGTTAATGGCTGCTAAAGCGACTCTTCGTAATCACCGTCCTGTAGTACTGGGGATTTCGACAAATGATGCTCTTGGTTTAAACGGTGTAAACCTAATGAGATTAATATCAACCAAAGATATTTACTTTATCCCATTTGGGCAGGATGCACCTGAAAGCAAACCGAAATCAATGGTAGCCAGAATGACGCTGATTCAGGAAACCATAGAAGCGGCTATTGAAGGAAGACAGCTTCAGCCTGTCGTAATCGAAAGATATTTAGATTAATAGATTGAGAAGGCTATCAACTTGCACTGTTAAGATGGCCTTCTTTTCATGTATATTTATTTAAAGTTATTAGTAAATAAAAATAATCAAGGCATAAAGATAAAATTCCCTATTGTCGAATAATTGTTTATGTTAAAATATTCTTTATTATAGTAATAGACTAAAAGGTATACCTACTATGAGTATACTGTATGGTTGGAAGGAGAGAAGATTTTGAATACAACAGGATTACATGTAGCGGTTGTCGGTGCCACAGGTGCAGTTGGACAACAAATGCTACAAACATTAGAAAAAAGGGACTTTCCAATAAAACAATTGACATTATTGTCTTCAGCCCGTTCAGCCGGGTCCACCGTTACTTTCAAAGGTAAAGAATGGACGGTTGAAGAAGCTAAGCCTGAGAGTTTTGAAGGGGTAGACATTGCTTTATTTAGTGCAGGGGGTAGTGTATCCAAACTTCTTGCTCCTGAAGCCGTTAAACGTGGAGCTATCGTCGTCGACAATACAAGTGCATACCGAATGGATCCAGACGTTCCTCTTGTTGTTCCAGAGGTGAATGAAGAAGATATCAAACTTCATAATGGAATCATTGCGAATCCTAACTGTTCTACGATCCAGATGGTGGCAGCACTTGAACCGATCCGTAAACAATATGGTTTATCGAAAGTAATCGTCTCAACCTATCAAGCCGTTTCAGGGGCAGGAGCAGTGGCCATCGATGAGCTCCACGCGCAATCACAAGCCATATTGTCCGATGAATCATTTGAGCCGAGTGTGCTACCTGTAAAAGGGGATAAAAAGCATTATCAGATAGCTTACAACGCGATTCCTCAAATTGATAAATTCCAGGAGAACGGCTTTACATTTGAAGAAATGAAAATGATCAATGAAACAAAAAAAATTATGCATATGCCTTCATTGAAGGTATCTGCAACATGCGTAAGATTACCAGTTGTAACAGGTCACTCAGAAAGTGTATATATTGAAATTGAGGAGGGTTCTGTAACAGTGAATGATATCCACTCACTGTTAAAAGATGCTCCAGGAGTAACTTTAGAAGACGTCCCGGAAGAACAGATTTATCCGATGCCTGCACATGCAGTAGGAAAACCGGATGTATTTGTTGGCAGGGTGCGTAAAGATCTTGATGAAGACAAGGGCTTCCATATGTGGGTTGTGTCTGACAACTTACTTAAGGGAGCGGCTTGGAACTCAGTTCAAATCGCAGAAAGTCTAATGAAACTTGGTATAATTAAATAACGAAGAGGGACCATTTTAGCTATAGATCTATTTATTTCCACTATTCGTTCTCACATACCTCTTGAACATATGACAATGAGGTGTAGTCATGAAACTGATCGTTCAAAAATTTGGTGGAACGTCTGTACGTGATGAGGCAAGTCGCTTAAAGGCACTTGCCCACACGAAGCAAGCGATTGAGAAGGGGTATAAAGTGGTGGTAGTCGTTTCAGCTATGGGAAGAAAGGGTGAACCTTACGCTACTGACTCCCTATTATCACTTATCGGTGGCAGGAATACTTCAATAAGTAAGAGAGAGCAAGATTTATTATTATCTTGTGGAGAAATCATCTCCAGCCTGGTCTTCTCTAATATGCTTCTAGAACATGGAATCCGGTCAACCGCTTTGACTGGTGCTCAAGCCGGATTCCGAACTAATAATGATTTTAACAATGCTAAGATTTTGGAAATGAGATGCAGCCGTTTGGTCAAAGAGCTCGAAGATCACGATGCAGTGGTGGTAGCGGGCTTTCAAGGTGCAACGAAAGATGGTGATGTCACCACAATCGGCAGAGGGGGAAGTGATACTTCAGCTTCTGCATTAGGAGTGGCATTAAAAGCTGAATTCATCGATATTTTCACCGATGTTGAAGGGGTTATGACTGCCGATCCCCGCATTTCATCGAAAGCAAGACCTATTACGGTTGTTTCTTATAATGAAGTATGTAATATGGCATATCAGGGGGCAAAGGTGATTCATCCAAGAGCTGTTGAAATTGCGATGAATTCAAATGTTCCAATCAGGATTCGTTCTACTTATTCAAATGGTGAAGGGACGCTTGTGACAACACTTGAAAATACGAAGGCACACAAAGAATTCCGGAGTCATCCCGTAACAGGAATCGCCCATGTATCCAACCTAACGCAAATAAAAGTATTCGCTAAGGAAGACCAATACAATCTTCAAGCTGAAGTCTTTAAAGCGATGGCTAAAGAAGGAATAAGTGTTGACTTCATTAACATTTCGCCACGGGGTGTTGTTTACACTGTTGCATCATCCCTGGCTGAAGGTGCGATTTCCGTTCTAAATAAAATAGGTCATAAACCTATTGTAGAGTCAGAGTGTGCTAAGATTTCAGTAGTGGGAGCCGGAATGACGGGTGTCCCAGGTGTGACTTCAGCCATCGTATCTTCTCTGTCCAATGAAGGAATTCGAATCCTCCAGTCAGCAGATAGTCATACGACTATTTGGGTCCTGGTGAAAGAGATGGACCTGATTAATGCGATTAATGCACTTCATGATACGTTTCAACTACAAGAGAGAACCGCTACATTCAGGGTAGGATAAACTTAAGAGGAGAGTGACTAGATTGAATTTTGGCCGCGTTTCTACGGCGATGGTTACCCCATTTGACCGTAAAGGAAATATCGATTTCACCAAGACGACCCAATTAATTCAGTATCTGATTGAAAATGGATCAGATTCGTTAGTAGTAGCCGGGACCACTGGTGAGTCTCCGACCTTAACAAAAGAAGAAAAGATTGCTTTATTTCGACATGTAGTAAAAGTAGTAAACGGAAGAGTACCTGTCATTGCCGGGACGGGAAGCAATAACACCCACGCGTCAATCGAACTTACCAAAAAGGCAATAGAGGCAGGCGTAGATGCCATCATGCTGGTGGCTCCATACTATAATAAGCCGAGTCAGGAAGGGTTGTTCCAGCATTTTAAGGCGATTGCTGAATCAACAACCTTACCTGTCATGCTCTATAATATTCCTGGACGTTCAAGCGTCAATGTTTCTCCGGAAACAATCATTCGATTATCAGAGATTGAAAACATTGTAGCTGTTAAAGAAGCAAGCGGTGACTTGGATAGCATGACTGAAATCATTTCCCATACATCAGACGACTTTATGCTATACAGTGGAGATGACGGACTTACTCTCCCTGTATTGTCAATAGGTGGAACTGGAATCGTGTCTGTTGCCTCACATATCATCGGAAACGAAATGCAAGAGATGGTTGCTGCATTTACAGGTGGAAACCATTTAAAGGCAGCCGGTCTGCATCAAAAACTTCTTCCAGTCATGAAAGGCTTATTTACCAGCCCGAACCCAACTCCGGTTAAAACAGCCCTGCAAATGAAGGGTCTGGACGTTGGATCCGTCCGCTTACCATTAATTCCACTAACAGAAGTGGAAAGAGCAAAGCTGTCTCAATTATTACAGGTATTATCTTAAGTAAAAGACTGTGAAGGCCATCCTTCACAGTCTTTTATTATAGACAGGAAAAGCACATAAAATCAGTAACAGATTAATTTATTTTGAAGAAGAAGGATTTAGTCACGTAGTATCGAAATAGTAATGTAGTAAAAATGAATGCAGTCTTTTTCCTAATCTTATTATAGGAAGGATAAAATTGGTTGTACTCCCAAAATATTATCAAGTATAATAAACGTAACTGATTGAAGATCGGGAAAGGCACAGCATAGGAGGACATAATGTGAGTAAGACAAAGAATGAAAGTATAAAGATCATACCGCTCGGAGGAGTAGGTGAAATTGGTAAGAACATGTACGTAATCGAAGTGGATCATGAAATTTTCGTGGTTGACACAGGGCTGATGTTCCCTGAAAATGAAATGCTCGGAATTGATATCGTAATCCCTGACATTCAATACTTGATCGAAAATAAAGAACGTGTGAAAGGAATCATTTTGACTCATGGACATGAGGATAGTATTGGAGGGATTTCATACGTACTCAATAAGATTAAAGCTCCTGTTTACGGCACCCGTTTAACGAATGCTCTTGTAAAGGCACGATTGAAGGATGAAAATGTCAGGGAAGATGTGAAATTCTTTACGATTCACTCAGATAGCCATCTCTCTTTCGATGGAGTGAATGTAACGTTCTTTAAAACCACACATAGTATTCCGGATTCAGTTGGTGTATGTATACATACATCTGAAGGAGTTATCGTACATACCGGGGAATTCAAATTTGATCAATCTGCTAAACACCTTTATCGACCGGATTTAGGCAAAATGGCTCAAATCGGTGAAAAAGGAGTGCTATGTTTGTTGTCTGATAGCAAAGAAGCGGAGAGACCCGGCTACACAACATCCGAGGCCGTCATTGAACAACATATAACAGACGCCTTACGAATGGCATCCGGTAGAGTTATTGTAGCTTGCTTTGCATCTAATTTAATTCGACTACAGCAAGTTTTTGACGCTGCAGATCAAAATAATCGTAAAGTGGTCGTAGTGGGTAAGAGTTTGAAGAGAGTATATGATGTAGCTTTGAAATTAGGCTATCTTCACGTCCGGGATGAGATGATCATCGGAATGGATGAGATTGGTGATTATCCTAAAGATGAAGTCGTCATCATCGCCACCGGAACACAAGGAGAGCCGTTTGAAGCCTTGCAGCGGATGTCAAAACGCTCCCATCGTCTTGTGAATATCGAAGAGGGAGATACTGTCCTAATTACGGCCTCACCTTCGCCTGGCATGGAAGTGATTGCAGGGAAGACAATTGACATGCTTTATAGAGCAGGAGCAAACGTCTTGACCGCTAATAAGGTTCATGTTTCAGGGCATGGGAGTCAGGAAGATCTAAAGTTTATGTTAAATATCATGAAGCCTAAGTATTTCATTCCTATTCAAGGTGAGTATAAAATGCTGGTGGCGCATACACAGATCGCTCACGACATCGGTCTTCCGTATAAGCAAATTTTCATTTTGGATAAAGGAGATGTGCTTCAATACAAGGACGGTAAGATGAGAATGAGCGGCCGGGTGCAGGCTGGGAATGTGTTAATCGATGGAATTGGTGTAGGGGACGTGGGGAATATCGTCCTTCGCGACCGTAAACTATTATCAGAAGATGGTGTCTTTACGGTCGTTGTAACGATCAACCGCAGATCCAAATCAATTGTGTCAGGTCCTGAAATTATATCACGCGGCTTCGTTTATGTAAGGGAGTCAGAAGAATTGATTGAAGGAGCTGGGGGCATCGTAACGGATGTAGTACATTTCTATTTACAAAAGGGCTCTTTTGAATGGACAACCATTAAACAAGATATCAGAGATCAGCTCAATTACTATTTATTCAATAAAACACGAAGAAGACCAATGATATTACCGATCATCATGGAAGTTTAATGCGTGAGGCTATTTGTTTCTAACAAATAGCCTCCGTTTTTTATTTGATCCCAAAGTATAAAGTATGAAAACACTCCCTTATTAAAATAATAACAAGAGAATGGAAATGAAAAGGAGATGTTTTCATGGAAGATAATCATGTACGTATGCAGGATCAGCCAAATAAAGGCCAGGATGATAATAAAGATAAACCATCAGGATTAATGGAAAAGATACAGCAATTAGGGCAAACCAATGTCCCGCAACTCTCTCAGGATTCCAATATCCATTGCTTGACGATTGTAGGACAAATAGAAGGGCATATGCAGCTTCCGCCACAAAATAAAACAACGAAGTATGAACATGTTATTCCACAGCTAGTAGCCATTGAGCAAAATCCAAAGATAGAGGGTTTGGTGGTAATATTAAATACGGTAGGTGGAGACGTGGAAGCGGGACTCGCCATTTCTGAAATGATCGCTTCACTTTCTAAACCTACAGTATCTGTTGTGTTGGGTGGAGGACATAGTATTGGTGTACCGATTGCCGTATCATGCGATTTCTCTTATATTGCCAGCACTGCTACAATGACAATCCATCCGGTTCGGTTGACGGGATTGGTGATCGGCGTACCCCAGACATTCGAGTACTTGGATAAAATGCAGGATAGGGTAGTTAGTTTCGTTACGAAGCACAGCAATATATCGGAAGAAGATTTTAAAGACCTGATGTTTGCAAAAGGTAACCTCACACGGGATATCGGTACGAATGTGGTCGGTGACGATGCCGTCGAATACGGCCTGATAGATGGGATCGGGGGCATTGGGACAGCCATTAAAAAGATTAACGAGTTAATTGAGATGAAAAAGCAATCGGATCAACAAGAGGGATTAGTACAATGATCCTTTATACAGTCGTTCCCAATGATCTTGTATTTCCAACAGAAGCAAGTGAATTCAGTGGTCAAATGATGATGGAATATCAGGGTGTTCCTATCCTTGTTCAGCAGGAGGAGAACCGGTTTCGAATTGTCAGGGTCATGAGTAGCGACCCTGCCCATTATCTTGATAATCAGATTAGCCCGGGTGAATTTATCAACAATTAAGCGAGAAAGAGGATTTTCCCGAAATAGTGGTTATGCTATAATATTACTGGAAGAGATAATCATAATTAAGTTAACGGGAAGGGTCTGACACCTTAGGCACATAGATTGCCCCAAAGGATCAGCCCTTTCTTCATCTTTACGTACATATGAAGAAAGACTTCAATAGAATTTAGGTGAATTGGATTGGCAAAACGAAAAAGAAGAAAAAAACGATCTGCAACGAGTTCAACCTTAAAACAAACCATTAAATATGAAATTACAGGAATGATCCTTGCTGCCCTCAGTTTGATTTCGATCATAGAGCTTGGAGCTGTAGGGAAAGCAGTGGTATATTTCTATCGATTCTTTCTGGGTGAATGGTATATGGTTGCCCTCCTATGGATGCTGTATGTGGCTGGATACCTCATGATTAAACGAGAGATTCCTATGTTATTTAGTCGCAGACTTATTGGGATATACATCATCATTGCGAGCTTCTTGCTATTGAGTCATGTGAAATTATTTGATTTGCTCTCAAATGATGGTTCTTTCGATAATCCAAGTGTCATCATGAATACGTGGGATTTGTTTTGGATGGATGTAAGCGGGGAAACGAGTACTTCGGATCTTGGTGGGGGAATGATAGGGAGCGTTTTATTTGCCGTTTCTTATTTTCTATTTGACTCTCAAGGAGCAAGGATTGTTAGTGCAACATTCATATTGATCGGAATCATACTAGTGACAGGTAAATCCATCGGGGATGTGCTTGGAAGAGCAGGAAAGCGATTTGGTGCATTCCTAAGCGGTCAGTGGTCGGCATTCAAACAAGATATGAGTGACTGGAGAGAAGATCAGTCAAAGAAAAAAGAAGTGAAAGAAAAGAAAAAGAAAGAAGTTCCTGTGAAGCATGAGAAAGCGATTGAAAAACCGCTGCCTCAGGAAGAGGAAACGAGAGAACCGATTATCTCTAACTTTGCGGAACGTGCATACGGAGGGGCTCAGACTAAAGAAGAACCATCCGCTACAGAGGCGGGAATAAATGATGAAAAAGATGAAGCTGCAGCTCAGAAAAAATCCGATTCAGAAGGAGAAGCGGATTCTGCACCACCGATTACGTTTACTGAAGTAGAAAATAAAGATTATAAATTACCTTCTATTTCGTTATTAAAGAGTCCTAAAAAAACAGATCAGAGTAATGAATATCAACTGATTCATGCCAATGCAGCCAAACTTGAAAGAACCTTCCAAAGCTTCGGAGTAAAAGCGAAAGTTACACAAGTTCACTTAGGTCCAGCCGTCACCAAGTATGAAGTACACCCGGATGTAGGTGTGAAAGTAAGCCGCATCGTGAACCTTAGTGATGATTTAGCCTTGGCTCTTGCAGCTAAAGATATCCGAATCGAAGCTCCTATTCCAGGGAAATCGGCTATCGGTATTGAAGTTCCTAACTCAGAAGTGGCCATGGTGTCTTTAAGAGAGGTGCTTGAAGCCAAGGAACATAATAAACCTGATGCCAAGCTCCAAATTGGTTTAGGGCGGGATATTACCGGAGAAGCCGTACTTGCAGAATTGAATAAAATGCCTCACTTACTTGTAGCCGGGGCCACAGGAAGCGGAAAGAGTGTCTGTATTAATGGAATCATTACGAGTATTCTAATGAGAGCTAAACCACATGAAGTTAAGCTCATGATGATAGATCCAAAAATGGTTGAATTGAATGTATATAATGGGGTTCCGCACCTATTGGCTCCCGTTGTAACGGATGCGAAGAAAGCTTCACAGGCATTAAAAAAGGTTGTAAGTGAAATGGAGCGGAGATATGAATTGTTTTCTCACACAGGAACAAGGAATATTGAAGGCTACAACGACTACGTTAAGAGACAGAATCTCGAGAACGAAGAAAAGCAGCCGCTGCTTCCATACATTGTGGTGATAGTGGATGAGCTCGCTGATTTAATGATGGTTGCTTCAAACGATGTAGAAGACGCCATCACAAGACTCGCACAGATGGCACGTGCCGCAGGGATCCATTTAATTATTGCGACTCAGCGTCCTTCTGTTGATGTTATTACAGGGGTCATCAAAGCGAATATTCCATCGAGGATTGCGTTTGCCGTTTCATCACAAATCGATTCCAGAACCATCCTGGATTCCGGTGGTGCAGAAAAACTATTGGGTAGAGGAGACATGCTCTTTATGCCTGTAGGGGCTTCAAAGCCAACAAGGGTACAAGGCGCCTTTTTATCTGATGAAGAAGTTGAAGAAATCGTTGATTTTGTCATTTCTCAACAAAAGGCACAGTATCAGGAAGAAATGATTCCAGATGAGATACAAGAAGATGAGAAAACGGGCGAAGCAGAAGACGAACTCTATAATGATGCAGTTCAGTTAATCGCTGAAATGCAAACCGCTTCCGTATCCATGCTTCAAAGAAGATTTAGAGTTGGTTATACAAGAGCAGCACGATTGATTGATGAGATGGAAGTAAGAGGAGTCGTTGGGCCTTATGAAGGAAGTAAGCCGCGAACCGTCTTGATCGGTAAACCTTCAGAAGAGCAAAGCTCTTAACAAAAGGTGTGTTACCCTATTCAAAGTGAACGGGGTAACACACCTTTTTTATAAGATATTCAAGGGAGAAATCTCAAAATGTATCCGTTTCAAATGATGTTATTCTAGTTTATCCACTAATGTGTTATACTATTAAAAGCGTTTACAATTGTAATGGCGTTGTTTTAATTTTGTAAAGATTGATAATCTATAACAACCATATTGTAAAATATTTGTAAAAAAACTCCATGAAACCCTATTCATCCTTATATATTTACTATTTTTTTACAAATGAGGATTTTAAATTGTCATTCTAATCATTTTTTTCGACAAAATCACACAATGCTATTTATTTATGAAAAGAAAAGTGTTATAGTATTTTCGATTAGTAGGAAAGATATACATCAGAGGTCTGATGTCTTGAGAAAATTTGGTGGTGGTTCCAGTGACAATAAAGACAGACAATCGACATTTATACTTACAAGTGATAGACCGTTTGAAGAAAGATATCGAAGCGGGAGTATACAAAGAAAAAGAAAAACTCCCGTCTGAATTTGATCTCTCCAAACAACTAGGTGTGAGTAGGGCTACTCTCCGTGAAGCTCTCAGAATTCTTGAGGAAGAAAGTGTCATCGTACGACGTCATGGGGTAGGTACATTTGTAAACGCTAAACCGCTCTTTACTTCTGGTATCGAGCAGCTGAACAGTGTAACGAACATGATTAAGCAGGCCGGTATGGAGCCAGGGACCATTTTCTTAAGCTCAACAACTCAAGAAGCTACTGAGGATGATGTGAAGAGGTTTACTTGCAATGAAGAGGACGACGTGATCCTGATTGAACGGGTTCGTACTGCAAACGGGGAACCGGTTGTGTATTGTGTAGACAAAATTCCTGAAAAGATTATGCCGAGGAATTTCACCCATGAGGATAATTCGATTTTCACCGTTTTGGAGAAACGCGAGAATAAGAGAATCACTCATGCTGTTGCACAAATAGAACCTATGGGCTATCACGATAAAATCTCCCCTATTCTAAATTGTGAACCAGAAACGGCACTACTCGTATTAAAGCAAATGCATTTTGATGAAAACGATGAGCCGATTCTGTACTCAGTAAATTATTTTCGGTCAGACAAATTTAGCTTCCAAGTATTAAGAAAGCGTGTATAACAACAATCCATCTTACTACTAATTTATTAAATATTAGGGGGTACTCTAGGTGAAAAAACGTAAAATTGGTTTAGCGTTGTCATTTGTTCTAGCTGCAGGTACATTATTAGGTGCTTGTGGAACAAGCGAGGACAAAGAAGGTGCATCTAGTGGTGAAGGTAACAAAAAAGAAGATCAATTTACAGTAGCAATGGTTACAGATGTTGGTGGAGTAGATGACAAATCTTTCAACCAATCTGCTTGGGAAGGTTTAAAAGCTTTCGGTGAAGAGCACGACTTAGAAAAAGGTAAGGAAGGTTTTGACTACTTACAATCACAATCTGATGCTGACTACGCTACTAACTTAAACACATTAGCTCGTCAAGACTTTGACTTAGTATATGGTATCGGCTTCCTTATGGAAGGTGCAATCAATGATATTGCACAACAACAAAAAGATTCTCACTTTGCTATCGTTGATGCTGTTGTAGACCAGCCAAACGTTGCAAGTATCACATTCAAAGAGCAAGAAGGTTCATTCCTTGCGGGAGTTGCTGCTGGGCTAGCAACGAAAACGAACAAAATCGGCTTCCTTGGTGGAATGGAAATTCCAGTAATCGAGCGTTTCCATTCCGGCTTCATTGCTGGTGTGAAAGCAGTTAATCCCGAAGCGGAAATCGTTGCAGATTATGCAGGAGCATTCGACAAAGCTGAACTTGGTCAAACAATCGCGTCTAAAATGTACTCTCAAGATGTAGACGTTATCTTCCATGCAGCAGGTGGTACTGGTAATGGATTGTTCAAAGAAGCACGTGACTTAAAAGAAAAAGATCCTTCCCGTGAGCTATGGGCAATCGGAGTTGACTCCGACCAATCAGCAGAGGGTAAAGTTGGGGATCATAATATCATCTTAACTTCTTCTTTAAAACGTGTAGATAACGCTGTTCTGGATCTTGCTAACAAAGCAAAAGAAGGGAATTTCCCTGGTGGAGAAGTTATCTCTTACGGTCTTAACGAAGAGGGTGTTGGATTAGCTGAACTTAACGAAGAGCTTTCTAACAAAGACGAGGTTATGACTAAAGTTGATGAATGGAAAGAAAAGATCAAGAGTGGGGAAATCACTGTTCCTGAATCTTTAGATGCAGCAAATTCATTCTCAGCTAACTAATTGAACGGGGATAAGGGGGCCAAGGATAGCCGGCCTCTTATCCCTTTTCTAAAATGAATATTCATAATAATTAAAAATTTAATTGAAGTATAGAAACTTCTTTCTATCTTTCATTTAGAGTTTTAATCGGGGAAACCCTTTTTTTTCTAGAGTCTTAAGGTCTGACCTCTAACTACTAGATAAATATCCCTAGCCTATGCAAGGAGTGATTAGCAATGGATTATGTAATTGAGATGCTGAATATTCGCAAAGAATTTCCTGGCATCGTAGCAAACGATAATATTACCCTCCAGCTCAAAAAAGGTGAAATTCATGCGCTTCTAGGTGAAAATGGAGCAGGTAAATCTACACTGATGAATGTTTTATTTGGACTTTATCAGCCTGAACAAGGAGAAATTCGTGTTAAGGGGCAGAAAGTAAACATCACCAATCCCAATATTGCCAATGACTTAGGGATCGGAATGGTTCATCAACACTTTATGCTCGTTGATACCTTTACAGTAACAGAAAATATTATTCTCGGAAGAGAGCCGAAGTCCGGTGCAACAGTGGATATTAAAAAGGCAGAGAAGGATATTCTGGAAATCTCGGAAAGATACGGTTTAAAAGTGGATCCTTCCGCTAAAATTTCTGAAATTTCAGTAGGAATGCAGCAACGTGTTGAAATTTTGAAAACACTTTATCGTGGTGCAGAGATTCTGATCTTCGATGAGCCTACAGCGGTACTGACCCCTCAAGAAATCAAAGAGCTTATTCAAATCATGAAAACTCTTATTCAAGAAGGCAAGTCTATCATTCTAATCACTCATAAGCTAAAAGAGATTATGGAAGTGTGTGATAATGTAACCGTTATCAGAAAAGGAAAAGGGATCGGGACAGTGCAAGTATCAGAAACCGATCCGAACCATCTAGCCAGTCTGATGGTAGGACGTGAAGTAACTTTTATGACTGAGAAGAAGGAAGCCACCCCTACTGACAATGTGCTCGAAATTCGGGATTTGAACGTAAAAGACCACCGCAATGTTTCCGTTTTAAAGGGGTTAAACCTGGAAGTGAAAGCCGGGGAAATCCTTGGAATTGCGGGAGTTGATGGGAACGGTCAAAGTGAACTGATTGAAGCGATAACAGGGTTATACAAAGTTAATAGTGGCTCGATTAAGCTGAATGGAAAAGAAATAGTCAATATGAAACCGCGCAAGATTTATGAAACAGGTGTAGGTCATATTCCTCAGGATCGTCACAAACATGGTTTAGTTCTAGATTTTCCGATCGGTGAAAATATGGTTCTACAGACCTATTATCAAAAGCCTTATTCAAATAAAGGCGTATTAAGCTATAAGAATATTTACAATCAAGCGAGAAAGCTAATTTCAGAATTTGATGTAAGGACACCTTCTGAATATACCCTTGCCAGGGCACTATCCGGCGGTAATCAGCAAAAAGCGATCATCGGTAGGGAAGTCGACCGTGATCCGGATCTGTTGATTGCTGCCCAGCCAACCCGTGGTCTCGATGTAGGAGCGATCGAGTTTATTCACAAACGTCTGATCGAGCAACGGGATAACGGGAAAGCCGTACTATTACTTTCATTTGAGTTGGATGAAATCATGAATGTAAGTGATCGGATTGCCGTCATTTATGAAGGGCAAATTGTAGCAATTGTAAATCCAAAAGAAACAACCGAACAAGAACTTGGACTACTTATGGCTGGTTCGAAGAGGAAGGAAGCGGGGGAGAACGAACATGTCTAATCGATTAACAAATATTTTAATCCCGGTTATTTCGGTCCTTTTAGGAATTATTGTCGGAACTATTATTATGCTTGTGAGTGGATATGATCCAATTGCAGGATACTCTGCACTTTGGCAAGGTATTTTCGGAGAGATCTACTATGTAGGGGAAACTGTTCGTCAAGTGACTCCATACATTCTGGCAGGATTGGCTGTTGCCTTTGCCTTCAGAACCGGATTATTCAATATCGGGGTCGAAGGACAACTGATTGTCGGGTGGCTTGCTGCAGTATGGGTAGGAGTTGCTTTCGATGAGTTACCAAAGATCATCCACTTACCGCTTGCTGTAATCGCAGCGGCAGTAGCCGGAGCATTCTGGGGCTTCATTCCAGGATTACTGAAAGCAAGATACCGTGTACACGAAGTAATTGTTACGATCATGATGAACTATATTGCACTTCATGTAACGAATGCGATTATCCGTGATGTATTGACGGAGCGCAAAGATCGTACGGACTATATCGCAGAGACGGCTTCATTAAAGTCTCCATTCTTTGAGGCCTTAACGGATTACTCAAGGCTGCATTGGGGGATCTTCATTGCCCTCGCCTGTGTATTTATCATGTGGTTCCTTTTAGAAAAAACGACTCGTGGATATGAACTGCGTTCGGTAGGCTTTAACCAGCACGCTTCTCAATACGCAGGAATGAACGTAAATGGAAACATCATTCTTTCTATGGTCATCTCTGGAGCATTTGCCGGACTTGCAGGTGCCATGGAAGGTTTAGGAACATTTGGGTACGCCTCGATTAAAGGAGGATTTACAGGGGTCGGATTTGATGGGATCGCTGTAGCTTTATTAGGAGGAAATGTAGCTATAGGTGTTGTGTTCGCAGCATTATTATTTGGAGGACTCAAAGTGGGGGCGTTAAATATGCCTCTTGAAGCAGGAATACCAAATGAGCTGGTAGATATCATCATTGCCCTAATTATTTTCTTTGTAGCATCTGGTTATATGATTCGTTATCTGATTAAACGATTTAGTAAGAAGGGGGTGAAATAAGTGGGCTTTATCGATATCTTAACAATCCTTATTCCATCAACATTATTGTGGGCATCACCACTTATTTTCACTGCGTTAGGAGGAGCGTTCTCTGAACGTTCTGGTGTGGTTAACATCGGGCTTGAAGGATTAATGGTCATTGGAGCTTTCTCAAGTATCGTTTTCAACTTGGCGTTTGCCGACACATTTGGTGCGGCAACACCTTGGGTAGCTTTGCTTATAGCAATGGTCATGGGGGCGTTACTCGCCGTACTCCATGCGGTTGCTTCTATTACATTCCGGGCCGATCAGGTAGTGTCCGGAGTGGCAATTAATCTGCTCGCCATCGGTTTAACTCTTTTCTTAGTCAAACGTATTTACGGAAAAGGTCAAACAGACATCATTTCTGAAGGCTTTGGAAAGATAGATGTACCGTTACTTAACAAAATTCCGATGATTGGAGATATTTTCTTCTCCAACACTTATTGGCCACCATTTGTAGCCATCCTTGTGTCCGTCATCGTTTGGTTCATTATGTTTAAGACTCCATTCGGTCTCAGATTGCGTTCCGTAGGTGAGCATCCAATGGCTGCAGACACAATGGGAATCAACGTAACGAAAATGCGCTATATCGGCGTCATCATTTCTGGGGCTTTTGCAGGAGTGGGCGGAGGGGTATATGCCCAGTCAATTTCCTCGGACTTTAGTCACGCAACGATAAGCGGACAGGGTTTCATGGCCTTAGCCGCTTTGATCTTCGGTAAGTGGCATCCCCTTGGCGCAATGGGTGCGGCATTATTCTTTGGATTTGCCCAAAGCTTAAGTATCATCGGATCGAGTATTCCGTTATTTGAAAACATTCCGAGTGTATATCTGTTAATCGCACCATATGTATTAACAATCCTTGCACTTACCGGATTCATCGGCCGTGCAGATGCACCTAAAGCACTAGGTACACCGTATATTAAAGGAAATCGTTAATCATATCATAAGCACCAATCAATTAAAAGGTATCTCGACATCTCGAGGTACCTTTTTTGTGTGGTTCTTTCGAAGCTAGTTATTTTTCATATAACGAAACGAAAGAATGAAACATATTGAATATTTTCCATACATATACTAGTTTACTCTATGGGTATTTTTCCAATAGAGGAAGATGCTTGAAATCAACAACTCACTACATGTATAGTTATACGTAAATACCGCACAATAAAGGTGTTTATAACTTTTTTGATTTCAAAAATGACGGAAGTGTGGAACTAAGGAGGACGGTACTATGACAGCCATAAATGAAGTAGTAAAGAAGAAACAAGGGTACACGCTACATATCGTTCAAACGGATAAGTATAAAACCAACAGTCTGATTTTGAAAATGAAAGCTCCTTTAGACCAAGAAACAGTTACTTTACGCGGATTACTCCCTCATGTGATGCAAAGCAGTACAAAGACCTATCCGAGTACAACGGAATTAAGATCCTACCTGGATGAATTATATGGTGCTAACTTTTTTACGGATTTAGGTAAAAAAGGTGAGTATCACGTGGTCAGCATGTCAGTTGAAATTGCCAACGAAAAGTTTTTAAGGGACTCAGATCCCTTACTTCAAAAAGGAATTGAGTTTTTAGCAGATGTCCTGCAAAATCCTCATATTGAAAATAACGAATTCGATAAGAAAACGGTCGAGAAAGAAAAACGAAATCAGAAGGTGAGAATACAGGCAGTATATGACGATAAAATGCGCTACGCTAATTCCCGGCTTGTAGAAGAAATGTGTAAAGGGGAGCGATTTGCCCTTCATGTTAATGGCATTAGTGAAGAAGTAGAGTCCATAACAGCCAAGAGTTTATATGAATATTATCAAAAAGTCATGAATGAAGATCAATTCGATCTTTATGTCATCGGCGATGTAGATGTTGCGGAAGTTGAAAATCTGTGTGATCAACTCCTCCAAATAAACGAACGTACCCCTCTCGAAGTCCATTCATCGGAAGTGGAACAAAAAGAAAGGGAAAACGTCGTGAAAGAAAAGCAGGATGTGAAGCAAGGTAAGCTTAATATGGGCTACCGGACACATACACAATATGGTGATGATGATTACTTTGCCCTTCAGGTGTTCAACGGCATATTCGGTGGATTTTCACATTCTAAATTGTTCATAAATGTGAGAGAAAAAGCGAGCTTAGCCTACTATGCAGCAAGTAGATTAGAAAGTCACAAAGGATTATTGATGGTTATGTCAGGCATAGAATTTGAGAAATATGATCAAGCAGTCGGAATCATAAATGATCAGCTGCAAGCCATGAAGGATGGAGACTTCACGGATAGTGAGATCGAACAAACGAAAGCGGTCATCCGCAATCAACTGCTTGAAACCATTGATACTTCCCGTGGGTTGGTTGAGGTCCTATATCATAATGCTGTCGCCCATGAAGAAATTGATTTAAAACATTGGCTTGAAGAAATAGAGAAGACGACGAAAGAAGACATCGTGAAAGCAGCAAATAAAGTCGAGCTTGATACCATCTACTTTTTAACAGGAATGGAGGGATAAAGATGAAGAAGATTTCTTTCGATCAACTACAGGAAAACTTATATTATGAAAAAATGTCTAATGGACTGGATGTTTATATTCTCCCGAAAAAAGGGTTTAATAAGACATATGCCACGTTTACGACAAAGTACGGAAGCATTGACAATCATTTTGTCCCTCTGAACGAAGAAGAATTCGTTAAGGTTCCAGATGGAATCGCCCACTTCTTGGAGCATAAACTGTTTGAAAAGGAGGACGGGGATGTATTCCAGCAATTCAGCCGCCAGGGAGCGTCGGCTAATGCTTTCACATCCTTTACACGAACGGCCTATCTATTCTCAAGTACTACCAATGTAGAACGAAATTTAGAAACGCTTATTGACTTTGTTCAAGACCCGTATTTTACAGAAAAGACAGTCGAAAAAGAAAAAGGTATCATCGGACAGGAAATCACCATGTATGATGATAACCCTGACTGGCGATTATACTTTGGCGTGATTCAGAATATGTACAAAAATCACCCTGTGAAGATTGATATAGCAGGAACGATTGAGTCTATCACACCAATTACGAAGGATATGTTGTATCAGTGCTATAACACATTCTACCACCCAAGCAATATGCTTCTCTTTGTAGTGGGATCTGTAGACCCGGATCAAATCATGAATCAAATCCGTTCGAATCAGGAAAAGAAGGATTATGAAAAAATGCCTGAGATCAAGCGGAAATTTGATGATGAACCAGAAACGGTTGCTGAGAAGAAGCAAGTCCTTAAGATGAATGTGCAAAGTCCTAAGTGCCTGGTAGGTCTTAAAGCGCCTGAACCGAATCAGCAAGGCAAGGATATGCTTAGACAAGAGCTTTCGATGAACGTTTTCCTGGATATGCTATTTGGTAAAAGCTCAACGTATTATTCTGAACTATACAATGATGGATTGATTGATGAAACATTCCACTATGACTATACACAAGAAAATGGCTTTGGATTCCTAACCGTCGGTGGAGATACGGAAAAGCCGGATGAGCTGGCCGAGAAAGTACAATCGCTGCTACTTAAAGCCAAACAACAATCTCTCTTTACAGAAGAGGGGTTAGAAAGAACGAAGAAAAAGAAAATTGGTGCATTTTTACGTGCCATTAATTCTCCTGAGTTTATTGCAAATCAATTCACACGCTATGCTTTTAACGAAATGGATCTTTTTGAAGTTGTACCAACACTTGAATCATTGAAGTATGATGATATTCAAGCCGTTGCCAGTACCATTATCAGTGAAGAGCGCTTTACGGTGTGTCAGGTAGTACCAAAATCATAATAACGGAGGGAGCTGCTCTAGGGTAGTTCCTCTCTTTATGTGGACATTGAGGTGGAAATTGATGAAATATGCTTTAATAACAGGCGCTTCAGGGGGAATTGGAAGCAGTACGGCTTTAAGTTTGGCAGAAGAGGGATGGAATTTATATTTACATTATCATACGAATGAAAAAGCTATAACAGAGCTGCTACATAAGATTGAAAAGTATGGGGTGGAGGCAATCCCCATTCGGGCAAACCTTGCCCTCCCAGAAGAAGTCGCGAGTCTCGTGAACAGTATCTTCCAACTTGATGCCATTATTTATAGTAGTGGGAATTCAAGCTGGGGAATGTTTCAAGATCAGACTGAAGAAGAGGTGGACTATTTGATTAACGTTCATGTTAAAAGTCCTTTACTTCTCATTCAAAAGTTATTGCCTAAGCTGATAGAACGTAAGGGGAGTATTGTAATGGTAAGCTCCATTTGGGGACAGATAGGCGGAGCGTGTGAGGTCGTTTATTCAACTGTTAAGGGAGCGCAATTGGCATTTGTGAAATCATTGAGTAAGGAGCTTGCTCTAAGCGGAGTAAGGATCAATGCAATTGCTCCAGGGGCAGTTGATACCTCGATGATGGGGTCGTTTTCTGAAAGTGAACTAGAAGCTCTTAGGGAGGAGATTCCAATGGGGCGTCTTGCTCAGGCAGATGAAATTGCCGACTCGATTCAATTTCTCACTTCTGCCAAATCCTCTTATATAACTGGTCAAACCATCTCCATCAACGGTGGATGGCATACATGAAAAAGTTTTTTAGTCAAATGATTAAGGCGAATAATTTTTCCTCCTGGATACAAACTAAGGTTGTATTTCAATAAAGGAGGTCATGACAAATGTCTGTATTAGATAACTGGTCTGATTGGAAAAATTTCTTAGGTGACCGTCTTCACCAGGCTCAACATGGTGGAATGGAAAATGAAACAGTTTCTGATTTAGCTTACCAAATCGGGGACTACTTAGCGAATCAAGTCGAAGCTAAGAACGATCAGGAAAAAGTGTTAGCGGATTTATGGTCTGTCGCTTCTCCTGAAGAACAACATGCCATTGCGAACATGATGGTTAAACTTGTTAATAACAATAGTACTCGTTAAGGAGAGGGATTTTTTCCTCTCCTTTTTCTTATATATACTCTGCGATAAGAATCACTTGAGAAGATCATTCATTTCGGGTGAAGTCTATACTTCTTTACTATAAACAGCTTATGAGGTTTAAAATGAGAAATTGTACATATTTATGTAGGTTTTGCTTTTCTATTACCGGAAAATCATTTATTATAATACCTAGATGTTTAAATAACTTTTCCGAAAAATGTCGATTTTTATCGAATTGGAATGTCACAGTTTTTTCAGGAGGGAACCAATGGAACGCAAAGAATGGTATTTAGAATATGAAATTCAAAAAAATCGTCCAGGCCTCTTAGGTGATATTTCCTCGTTATTAGGAATGCTTTCTATAAATATAGTGACGATAAATGGAGTAGATGAAGGCAGAAGGGGAATGCTTCTTCTTGCAAACAATGATGAACAGATAATAAGGCTCGAGTCCATCTTACAAACGATGGATACAATTAATGTAACAAAGCTCCGTGAGCCGAAATTACGGGATCGCCTTGCCGTTCGTCACGGCCGTTATATTCAGCGTGATGCCGATGACAAGAAAACGTTTCGGTTTGTTCGTGATGAGCTGGGTTTATTAGTAGACTTTATGGCTGAGCTATTTAAGCAAGAAGGACATAAGCTTGTTGGGATAAGGGGAATGCCCCGGGTAGGGAAGACCGAATCCATCGTGGCATCAAGTGTATGTGCAAATAAGAAATGGCTCTTTGTCTCTTCTACATTATTAAAGCAGACAATAAGAAGCAAGCTGATTGAAGACGAGTATTCATCTGAAAATTTATTTATTATTGACGGTATCGTTTCAACTCGCCGTGCAAGTGAAAAACACTGGCAACTAGTAAGGGAAATCATGAGATTGCCTGCTGTGAAAGTAATCGAACATCCTGACGTATTCGTTCAAAACTCTGAATATTCACTTGAAGATTTTGATTATATCATTGAACTTAGAAACGATCCTGATGAAGAAATTACATATGAATTAGTAGAACAAAATAATCTATTTCAAAATTCCGATTTTGGAGGTTTTGATTTTTAATATTGGAAGGTGTTAAGTGGTGACGGAATTAGGAAATCGTTTAAAGGAAGCCCGTGAAGCTAAAGGTTACAGTCTCGATGATTTACAAAGGATAACAAAGATTCAAAAACGCTATTTGATTGGGATAGAAGAAGGTTCGTATGACGCGATGCCCGGGAAGTTCTATGTACGTGCATTTATTAAACAGTATTGTGAAGCGGTCGGCCTTCCTCCTGAAGTGATTTTTGAGGAACATAAGGATGAAATTCCGACAACCTATGAAGATGAGATACCGGTCTCCCTTTCCAGAGTTCAGTCAAGAAAGTCCGTATCAGAAAGCTCTACCAAGGTATTTGACTTCGTACCCAAACTGCTTATTGCCCTGTTCGTTATAGGTGCCTTGATTGCCGCATGGATATTTTTGCAAGGGAAAGTGGGGGATAAAGCCCCTGAGACACAAACCTCAGAAAATCAGGAGCAAGTCGCTGTAGATGAAAACCAACCGGCTGAAAGTGAAAAGCCTGAAGAAGAACCTAAAGATAAAGAAGAAACAGGGGAAAATAAATCTTCAGAAGATGAAAAAGCCGGGGAAGAAAAAGAACAAAAACCAGAACAAACATTAGAGGCTGTTAATACTACAGGCTATAAAACAACCTATGAACTAAAAAATGCAGATGAATTCAAGCTGGAATTATCTGCTGAGGGTGATACTTGGGTCGGTGTATATAACACGAAGGATGAATTGTTGTTTGAAGGGTTATTAAAAGAAGGTAATAAAAAGGGCTTTGACTTTTCCTCCGATAAAATTGCTTATCTTGTAATCGGTAACGCTTCGAATACAAATATTTCAGTAAACGGCAATCAGCTTGAGTACAAGGTGTCTTCTACGGATGTTGTAAGACAGGATATTATCATTAACTATGAACCTAAAGCGACACAATAATTGAGGTGAAAGGAGTTTTAATAACTCCTTTTTCTTACATACTATAGCTAGACGTGTTTTTTAGTATTGGAGGTAGAAAGGTGAACTTACCTAATAAGATTACAGTTTCAAGGATATTTTTAATTCCATTATTTTTAATCATTATGCTTGCACCTTTAAACTGGGGTGACATGATGTTTTTGGGGGCAGAAATGCCGGTCAAGCATTTTGTGGGGGCTTTGATATTCATCATTGCGGCAACAACCGATTGGATTGACGGTTATTATGCTCGAAAGCTTGATCTCGTTACGAACCTGGGGAAATTCCTAGATCCATTAGCGGACAAATTGCTTGTATCCGCTGCCTTGATTGTACTGGTTGAGCTTGGTCTTGCCCCGTCCTGGATTGTCATTATCATCATCAGCCGAGAGTTTGCGGTAACAGGCCTTCGCCTTGTGTTAGCCGGAGAAGGGGAAGTGGTTGCTGCGGGTCAACTTGGGAAAATTAAAACATGGGCACAAATCATCGCTATTTCAGCGCTGCTTCTGCATAATGCCATTTTCGAACTGATCAATCTGCCATTTGCGACCATTGCCCTTTGGGTGGCTATGTTCTTTACTATTTGGTCTGGATGGGACTATTTCAAACATAACAAAAAAGCATTTGTAAATTCGAAATAATTAACAAGGGGATTGATTCTACTGGAATCATCCCCTTCTTTACATCAATGACAGGGGGAATAAGGATGAATGCAGAAATTATAGCGGTAGGATCAGAACTACTATTAGGTCAAATTGTCAATTCCAATGCTCAATTCATTTCAGAGCAACTGGCTGAAATGGGGGTGAATGTCTACTACCATACTAGTGTTGGAGACAACCCTGAACGATTGCATGATGCGATTTCAGTAGGTCAAGGGAGAGCAGACTTGTTGATTTTCACTGGTGGACTTGGACCGACGAAGGATGATTTGACGAAAGAAACCATTGCGAAGTCATTAGGTACATCTTTGAGCATGGACGAAGACGCCTTGGAATCAATAAAAGACTATTTTAAAAAGGTCAATCGGGAGATGACCCCCAATAATGAGAAGCAGGCTCTCATTTTATCTGGATCACAAGTGTTGAATAATGATTACGGTATGGCTCCCGGCATGCTATTGAAAAAAGATGGTAAAGCATACATGCTTTTACCCGGGCCTCCATCTGAAATGAAACCGATGTTCAGTACTTACGGCAAACAGGCTATCCTTACACTATTAAAGAAGAAAGAAATCATCCATTCACGGGTCCTGCGCTTTTTTGGCATTGGGGAAGCTCAGCTGGAAACAGAATTAGAAAATCTGATTGATCAACAAACCAATCCGACCATTGCCCCACTGGCTGGTGACGGAGAAGTAACACTGAGGCTGACGGCCAAACACGAATCGAAAGATGTGGCCATCACCCTTTTGGATGAATTAGAAATTGAGATTATGCATATTGCAGGAGAATACTTCTACGGCTATGATGAGGATTCTCTCGTCGAGGTGGGATTCAAATTATTAAAAGAGAAAGGTTTCACACTATCATGTGCAGAGAGTTTAACAGGGGGTCTCTTTCAAGCTCAATTAGCTTCATTACCAGGTGCATCTTCCATCCTGAATGGTGGGGTAATTTGTTACCAGGATGAGGTTAAGAAGAAGGTACTCTCCGTGAAAGAAAGTACACTTAAACAGCATACCTCAGTAAGCGAAAAGTGTGCACAAGAGCTTGCAGAAAACGTCAAAGAACTTTTATCATCCGATATCGGGATCAGCTTTACAGGTGCAGCAGGTCCCGGATCACACGGAGGTCAATCTGCAGGAACCGTTTGGATTGGGTTGTCCATGAAAGATCAACCAACTAAAACGTTTCTATTGAATCTTGGAGGCGGACGAAATGCTAACCGAATGAGAACGGCGAAGTATGGTTGGTATTATTTGATTAAAGAATTGAGTAAGTAATTGTACATTGGCTGTCTTCTGATATGGAAGGCAGTTTTTTTGTGTGAAACCGCTCTAAATTCAATCCAAAACACCCATAGAAAAAAACCGAATGAATGTTCGATTTTTTTCTTGTTTTCTATTATAAAAACGTTTATAGTATAGATAGGTTGGATTTGAGACAAGCTTATAAGTTGTCTATTTCAAGTTCTATATTCAAAGGAGGAAGATTTGTGAGCGATCGTAAAGCAGCCTTAGATATGGCGTTAAAACAAATAGAAAAGCAATTCGGTAAAGGCTCTATCATGAAGCTGGGGGAGCAGACTGATAGAAAAATAGTAACATGCCCAAGTGGTTCACTGGCATTGGACGCAGCTCTTGGAGTTGGCGGGTATCCCCGAGGGAGAATCATCGAGGTATATGGTCCGGAATCATCCGGTAAAACAACAGTAGCACTTCATGCCATTGCAGAAGTCCAGGCTCAAGGCGGACAGGCGGCATTCATTGATGCTGAGCACGCACTTGATCCTGAATATGCTCAAAAGCTTGGAGTAAACATAGATGAATTATTACTTTCTCAACCTGATACAGGTGAGCAGGCACTGGAAATTGCTGAAGCGTTAGTCCGTAGTGGAGCGGTAGACGCCATCGTTATCGACTCGGTTGCAGCACTTGTACCTAAAGCCGAAATCGAGGGAGAGATGGGAGATGCTCACGTAGGTCTTCAAGCCCGTTTAATGTCACAGGCTCTTCGTAAGCTTTCAGGTGCCATCAACAAATCTAAGACCATTGCGATTTTCATTAACCAAATTCGTGAAAAGGTTGGGGTCATGTTTGGAAATCCTGAGACGACTCCTGGTGGACGCGCACTTAAATTCTATTCTTCTGTACGGTTGGAAGTCCGTCGTGCTGAAACACTTAAGCAAGGAAATGAAATGGTAGGGAACAAAACGAAGATTAAAGTCGTAAAGAATAAAGTAGCTCCTCCTTTCCGTGTAGCGGAAGTAGATATCATGTACGGTGAGGGGATTTCTAAAGAAGGTGAAATCGTCGATCTTGGATCGGAGCTTGATATTGTTCAGAAGAGCGGTGCCTGGTACTCTTATAACGAAGAGCGCTTAGGTCAAGGGCGTGAGAACGCGAAGATTTTCCTTAAAGAAAATCCGGAAATCCGCAGCGAAATCATGCTGAAAATCCGTGATCATTACGGATTGGACACAGGTCGAGCTGAAACTGATGATCAAAGTGAGTTAAGCCTTTTAGAAGACTAACCATAATAAGAGAAGCAGCCATTTTCGGTGTGCTTCTCTTTATTATGTATGATAAGCTATTGATTGGTAGAAAATAGTAATAGTGATTTTCTCTAATGCTTATCGCTTATAGTTGAGAAGGTCATATAAAATAATCGTTTTCTGATGTTAACTTCCAATTTCAACAAAAAAATTTCAAATAGATGGATGGTGTCAAAAAATCATCCATAACCCGATAGTGACAGTGTCAATTTATGTCGATTGGAAAAAATCCCTTGAGAAATCTAGTGATAGAGGGCTCTACCCCTTGACAATAAATTTTCAGAGATTTAAAATTAACATGTATATTTTACAAATTTTTCGAATGAATATTTGAAAGCCTAGCGCTGTATATTTTGTTCTTTTGAGCAATGTACAAGCCGACATGTAAAAGACATGATGACAGTTCATAGCAAGAGGAGGTGAAATAATGCAACCTATAACAATCATCTCCATTTTGCTTGGCCTTATCGTCGGTGTAGTTGTTGGATACCTAATTCGTAAGTCCATTGCTGAAGCAAAGATTGCTGGTGCTAAAGGTTCAGCAGAGCATATATTAGAAGATGCTAAGCGCGAGGCAGATGCTCTGAAGAAAGAAGCACTTTTGGAAGCAAAGGATGAAAATCATAAACTTCGCACAGAAATGGAAAATGACCTTCGTGAACGAAGAAATGAATTGCAGAAACAAGAAAATCGTTTGATGCAAAAAGAGGAAAACCTCGATCGAAAAGATGAAACGCTTGATAAGCGTGAAGCCTTACTCGAGAGAAAAGAGGGGACTCTTAACGAGAGACAACAACATATTGAAGAGATGGAAAGCAAAGTGGACGAGATGGTACGATCACAGCAAACAGAGCTAGAGCGTATCTCGAGCTTAACTCGTGATGAAGCGAAAGGAATCATTCTAGACCGCGTTGAAAATGAACTCTCCCATGATATCGCCATTATGGTCAGAGAACATGAAACACGTGCGAAGGAAGATGCAGATAAGAAGGCGAAAGAAGTCCTTTCACTGGCTATTCAACGTTGTGCTGCAGAACATGTGGCAGAAACAACTGTTAGTGTTGTGAACCTACCGAATGATGAGATGAAAGGTCGAATTATTGGGCGAGAAGGACGTAACATTCGTACGCTGGAAACTTTAACAGGAATTGATTTGATTATTGATGATACTCCTGAAGCAGTTATTCTTTCTGGTTTCGATCCGATTCGTAGAGAAACGGCTCGAATTGCATTAGAGAAGTTAGTTCAGGATGGGCGTATCCACCCTGCGCGAATTGAAGAGATGGTCGATAAATCCCGACGTGAAGTGGATGAATACATCCGAGAAATTGGTGAACAGACAACCTTTGAAGTTGGCGTTCATGGTCTTCACCCGGATTTAATTAAAATTTTGGGACGTTTAAAGTATCGTACAAGTTACGGTCAAAACGTTTTAAAACACTCAATGGAAGTAGCATATCTATCTGGTTTACTAGCAGCAGAGCTTGGTGAGGATGAAAGACTCGCTAAACGTGCTGGATTACTTCATGATATCGGAAAAGCGATCGACCATGAAGTAGAAGGAAGCCACGTAGAAATTGGTGTTGAACTGGCAACGAAGTACAAAGAACACCCTGTAGTCATTAACAGTATTGCTTCTCACCACGGAGATACAGAGCCTACGTCCATCATTGCCGTTCTGGTTGCTGCAGCTGATGCTTTATCTGCTGCGAGACCTGGCGCAAGAAGTGAGACGCTTGAGAACTATATCCGCCGATTAGAGAAGCTGGAAGAAATCTCAGAGTCATATGAAGGCGTTGAGAAATCTTTCGCGATACAGGCAGGACGTGAAGTTCGTATTATGGTTAGACCAGAAGCCATCGACGATTTGGAATCTCACCGATTAGCAAGGGATATCCGTAAACGGATCGAAGATGAACTCGATTACCCTGGCCATATTAAAGTAACGGTCATCCGTGAAACAAGGGATGTCGAATACGCGAAATAAGAGGTTGACTCGAAAAGGGAAATCCCCCTTTCGAGTCAGCTTTTTTTATCGTTATGTTATCCATCCAGGGGATAAACCTATAATGGATCCTTTACAGATGAATAGACCGTAAGAGATTTGTGATACAATAACTACAAGACTTAATACATATAGAGAAGGGAATTTTCATGAAAATTTTATTTGTAGGAGACGTAGTCGGTTCAATGGGCAGGGAAATGATCACGGAATACCTGCCAAAGTTAAAAAAGAAGCACTCACCGGATTTCACCATCGTTAACGGGGAAAATGCTGCTTCTGGCAGAGGGATCACGGAGAAGATTTATAAACAATTTTTGCAAGATGGTGCCAATATGGTAACCCTCGGTAATCATACTTGGGATAATAAAGACATTTTTAATTTTATTGACTCATCGAAACAAATGGTGAGACCGGCAAATTTCCCGGAAGGAACCCCTGGAAGAGGCCTGGTCTTTGCTGAAGTGTATGGAAAAGAGGTTGCCGTTATCAATGCCCAAGGTAGAACTTTTATGCCTCCCCTTGATGACCCGTTTAAGGCACTGGATGAACTTGTTGAAGAAGCAAAGAAGAGAACGTCCATTATCTTCGTTGACTTTCATGCAGAAGCAACAAGTGAAAAGCAGGCTGTTGGCTGGTTTTTGGATGGCCGGGTATCTGCTGTAATAGGGACCCATACACATGTGCAAACAGCGGATAACCGCATCCTGCCCAATGGGACGGCATTTATGTGTGATGTAGGTATGACAGGCCCATACGATGAGGTATTAGGAATGAGTAAGGATTCTGTTCTGAAGAGATTTCAGACAAGTTTGCCTGTTCGCTTTGAAGTTCCAAAGACAGGACGCAAAATTTTGAGTGCCTGCTTAATAGATATTGATCAAAAAACGGGTAAAGCGAAAAAAATCGAGCGTATATTAATTAACGAAGACCATCCATTTATGGCAGAATATTAAATGTTTTCTTTCCTTTTTTCGGTGAGACCGGAATGATTTGTCCATTTCCTGAATATAGTATCAGTGGAATCATTTATACCAAGTTTGTTCTTTACCACGGACATACGGTATGGGGGAAATGACAAGGAGGAAAAGGAATGGAAATATTAAAAGTTTCAGCAAAATCTAATCCTAATTCTGTAGCTGGTGCACTCGCCGGTGTTCTTCGTGAAAGAGGAGGAGCTGAGATTCAAGCGATTGGTGCAGGGGCTTTAAATCAAGCCGTTAAAGCAGTTGCGATTGCAAGAGGCTTTGTGGCTCCTAGTGGTTTAGATTTGATATGTATCCCGGCATTTACAGATATTCTGATTGATGGGGAAGAGCGTACGGCGATAAAGTTAATCGTGGAACCAAGATAATAAACCATAGGCTGTTCATTAAAGAGAGGATTCTTTAGTGGACAGCCTTTCTATTATTCCATAGTATTAATTATAAGAAAGTCAGGCACTTGAAAGGATGAAAAAACATGTTATTTGATGCACACTGTGATGTATTGATGAAGTTATACTTAGAACCGGGAAAGAAAGCATTTCAAACGAAGCACACTTTACATATTACCTATCCACAACTGATCGAAAGCAGAAGTAAGATACAATTATTTGCTATTTATATCCCATCCAATTTGAAGCCAGGTCAACGATTTCAAGCTGCCTTGGAAATGGTGAACTTATTTCATAATCAAATCTTGAAACCCAACCCTAAACTAAAATTTATCACCTCCAAAAGTGATATAGAGAAATTAGCGCATGATGAAATCGGGGCAATGCTTACACTTGAGGGCATTGAAGCGATAGAAGAGGATCTCACCAAGCTTGAAATTCTTTACCGACTTGGGGTACGTTCTGCTGGATTAACGTGGAATTGGGCCAATGCTGCTGCAGATGGAGCACTGGAGCCAAGGGGTGGAGGATTAACTAATTTTGGCCATGAGGTCGTTTCATTCTTAAACGAGAACAAGTTGTGGACAGATGTTTCCCATTTATGTGAGAAAGCATTTTGGGATACAATCGAGATTGCTGATTATCCCATTGCTTCTCACTCGAATGCCTACTCCATTTGTCCAAATCCCCGAAATTTGAAAAACGAACAAATTGAAGCGTTAATCAAAAAGGACAGTGTCATGGGAATCACGTTTGTACCACCATTTCTAAACAAAAAAGGAACCGCGGTGATTTCAGATATCATCAGGCACATCGAACATGTTTGCAGTTTGGGTGGAGAGGATCATATTGGCTTTGGATCAGATTTCGACGGGATATCAGAAACCGTACAAGGATTATCATCATTTGATCAATATCAGAACTTGATCAATACACTCCAACGATACTATAGCGAGAAACAAGTGAAAAAGTTCTTGTTTGAAAACTTTGTTGGAAGAATACCAGATTGACTACAAAACCTGCCATTAAAGAGATACCTTTAATGGTTTTTTTGTACCAGGAATTAAGTCTGTACATTCATAATCTCTTTAATACAGTAGTGATTTAAATAGAAAAGTGATAAACTGATAGAGTGTATACAAAGATAAGAGTTGCAACAATCCTTTGTAGTAATAGGTTGTTTGAACGAAAAGAAGAGAATATGCTTCTCTAATAGATGTTGCAAAAATTGATTGAAGGGGTGTAATAAATGAAGGAACAACTTTCATGGAAAGTTGGCGGCCAGCAAGGTGAAGGGATAGAGAGTACGGGTGAAATCTTTTCTATGGCCCTCAATCGCCTTGGGTACTTCTTATATGGTTACCGCCATTTCTCCTCTCGTATTAAGGGAGGACATACAAATAACAAGATTCGGGTAAGCACCACACAAGTGCGTGCAATTGCTGATGACTTAGATATTTTAGTAGCATTTGACCAGGAAACGATTGATGTGAATTATAAAGAATTACATAGCGATGGTGTGATTATTGCTGATGCGAAGTTCAAGCCTGAAAAGCCTGAAGATACGGATGCTTCTTTATATGTCATTCCTTTCACTCAGTTAGCAACAGAACTGGGAACTTCGTTAATGAAAAATATGGTAGCTGTAGGTGCGACCTGTGCCGTTCTCAACCTGGATCCAGACGTTTTCGAGGAGGTTGTGGAAGAAATTTTTGGCCGTAAAGGTGAGACTGTAGTTGAGAAAAACATGGAAGCTATCAAGCAAGGATTTCAATCGATGAAAGATGAGCTTGGAATCAAGGTTGGTTCATTACAACTGAAGGAAGCCGATGGAAATAAGCGGATGTTCATGATCGGGAACGATGCGATTGCTCTCGGTGCTCTGGCTGGTGGGGTTCGTCTCATGGCAGCATATCCAATCACTCCAGCTTCTGAAATCATGGAATACCTTATTAAGAAGCTTCCGATGGTCGGAGGAACGGTTATCCAGACAGAGGATGAGATTGCAGCTGCAACAATGGCAATCGGGGCGAACTACGGAGGAATCCGTTCATTCACTGCATCAGCTGGACCTGGTCTTTCACTTATGATGGAAGCAATCGGTTTATCCGGTATGACAGAGCAGCCTTTAGTAGTGGTGGATACTCAGCGAGGAGGGCCGTCCACGGGACTTCCAACGAAACAGGAGCAGTCCGATTTAATGGCCATGATTTACGGTACGCATGGAGAGATTCCTAAGATTGTCCTCGCTCCAAGTACTGTACAGGAAGCGTTCTATGATACTGTAGAGGCGTTTAATTTAGCCGAAGAGTATCAATGTCCAGTCATCATTCTTTCTGATCTTCAGCTTTCATTAGGGAAGCAAACAGTTGAACCTCTTGATTACAGCAAAGTGGAAATTCGTAGAGGGAAGCTTGTCGGTAATGAATCAGAATTAAATGAATTAGAGGCAAAGAAATACTTTAAACGTTTTGAAGTGACGGAAGATGGTGTATCACCACGTGTCATTCCTGGAATGAAAAACGGTATTCATCATGTAACAGGAGTCGAACATGATGAAACAGGGAAGCCGTCTGAATCTCCAGTAAACAGGCAGGCACAGATGGATAAACGTATGCGCAAGGTGGAAAGCATCCACTTTAACAATCCAATCCACACTCATGCACCACATGAAGAAGCCGATTTATTATTAGTCGGTTTCAACTCGACACGTGGAGTAATTGAAGAAGCAATGGAACGTCTTGAAGCTGATGGGCTGAAAGTGAATCATGCTCATGTCCGCTTAATCCATCCGTTTCCTGCAGATGAGCTGGAGCCATTGATGCAATCAGCGAAGAAAGTGGTCGTGATTGAAAATAATGCCACTGGACAATTAGCCAATATAATCAAAATGAACGTAGGGTATGGAAATAAAATCACAAAAATGACAAAGTATGATGGAACACCATACTTACCAAATGAAATTCATTCAAGATGTAAGGAGTTGATCTGATCCATGGCTACCTTTAAAGATTTTAGAAATAATGTTAAACCCAACTGGTGTCCTGGGTGTGGAGACTTCTCTGTTCAAGCCGCGATTCAACGGGCATCGGCAAACGTAGGGCTGGACCCTGAACAGTTAGCAGTCGTTTCCGGTATAGGTTGTTCCGGACGTATATCAGGTTACATTAACTCGTACGGTTTTCATGGCATTCACGGACGTTCCCTTCCTATCGCTCAAGGATTAAAAATGGCGAATAAGGATTTAACCGTCATCGCTTCAGGCGGGGATGGAGATGGATTTGCCATTGGCCTCGGCCATACGATCCATGCGATCCGTCGTAATGTAGATGTCACATACATCGTTATGGATAACCAGATATATGGGCTGACTAAAGGACAGACTTCTCCGCGGTCGTCATCTGGTTTTAAGACAAAGTCTACACCTCAAGGAAGCATTGAGCCAGCACTGGCACCGATGGAAATGGCACTGACAGCAGGTGCAACCTTCGTCGCCCAAAGTTTCTCTTCTGACTTGAAAGAGCTGACGGCGATCATTGAAGCAGGTCTAAATCATAAAGGCTTCTCATTGATCAACGTATTTAGCCCTTGCGTAACATATAATAAGATTAATACGTACGATTGGTTTAAAGAGAACCTGACAAAGCTCTCGGATCTTGAAGGCTATGATCCATCAAATCGTGAGCAAGCAATGAATACGCTCATGGAGAAGGATGGACTGGTAACTGGATTGATCTATCAAAACAAAGAACAGCCTTCATACCAGGATCTTGTTACCGGGTATTCTGAAGAGCCATTGAGTACACATGAATTAAAGTTAGATGAAGATAAATTTGATGAATTAGTCAAAGAATTTATGTAATAGAAGAAACCGGGCTCCTTATTTGGGTGCCCGGTTTTTTAATTTATTGATTTCTTCAATTAAGTGAGCATTTGTGAATTGCAGGTGCTGAATTGTGTTTTCATAGCTTTTTATTTTATTTTTCATTTCATCTGAATCTTCCTCTTTGAAGCTGAATACGTCTTCCTTCATCCGTTTAATGTTCTTTCTTAGTGTATGAAGGGTAGTGGTATAGGCCTCTTTTTCTTCCAACAGTCTTTTAAGTGATGTTTCGATCTTTTGGATATGGGCTGTTTTTTCGATTTGCATTTTCGATGCGTGTTCAAGCTGATTCGCTTTGGTGGTAAGTAAGTCTTCGTAATAGGATGTAGATTCCGAAAAAGTTTGTTGGACTTCATACAATTCTATTTCTCTTAAGTAAAGTTGAGCCTTTAAAGATTCGTTTTGTTCCAAGAGATTGTAGTTATTATGTTCCCCAAAGCTTTTACCCATAAGCAAATGTTGTACCTGTAATGTCCCCTCAATTTTCAATTCCTCAATTTGCTCCTTTAACGTAAGAAGTTCCATTTCTTTTTCGTAAAGCTCCATATTTAAGGATTTGTTCTGATTCGAGAGGTTATTGTTTTTATGCTTTTCAAAGCTATTCAGTCTGAGTATATGTTGTTTCTCTTCATTCCATTGAATATTCTGTTCCTCGATGAGTTCTTCCATCTCCAGTAATTCTAATTCTTTAATAAATAATTGTTTTTCCATTTGTTGTGTATTTATCGTTAATAATTCTTTTTCTTTTATTAGATAACATTGGTCCACTTGTGATGAAATGATTTCCTTTTCAAGGGAAGTATTTGTTAAATAGTTATGTTCGACCAATGTTTTTAATTCCGATGAATATAGGTGGTTTATTTTACGCAGTTGAACCTTTAATTGATTTATGGTGTAACGAAGCTTTTTTATTTCCTTTTCCTGAGATTTATAGGTGGATTGATATTTTAAGGATAATTGTTCATTTTCTGCATCTTTTTTTTCAATCTGTACTCGAAAATCTTCGTTCGAGTTTTCTAAACGTCGATTTTCTTTTTTTATGGAGTTGTATTGTTGAGCAAGATAGTGCCTTTCCAAGGTTGAACATTTATGTTTGTATTTCTCCAATTCAGATCTATAATGGATGATTTGCTGTTGAAGTTGGATTGGTGAAAGGTATTTCACGTCTGAATACTCCTTTCTGTATGCTTTTACTATTATGTATATGTACCAACCGAGATGAACGCTATTTGTCCATAAAATAAGCCATGTAAACTTCCCAGCGTTTACATGACTTTTATATTTATAATTAATATCATTGCAATGATAAGAAAAGCGTTTACGTTCGTAATATTCATTTAAAAGAGTAAGCGTAACCAATTAGAAGCTTGTTTTTGAAGTATTATATATGAATGTCAGTTTATTGTAGTTTTGATCATTTTACATCACAAGTGGAGCAATTAGTTAAAGGTTATACATTCCCCCTTTCCTTATGTTATATGATATGAAGATTAGAGTTAGAAGTACAGTCAAATGTCTATAGAATTAGCCTATTTTTTAATAGTATTTGAAAAACTATTAATAAGCCTATTAATTTTTTTTGAATAAATAGGTATTTACTCTATACCAAATTCTTTATCGTCCATAGGATATAGTGTGATATAAATATTCATTTAAAGGAAGGAAGGATTTTTTTGAAGAAGCGTAAACAAATTAGGGGTTCCCAGACTCCTACACCATCTCCGTCTCCGATTCCATTGGATCCGAATGATTTAGCACCAGAATGTATTCGTGTAGACAAAGTATATGACTGGGTGTTCTTTGCGAACAAGTATGAGAACAAGAATTTCATTCCTGATGAAGCTTGTCGTGCAGCGGTAAGCGCGGCTCTTGCGGCAGGTCAAAGAGTAGAGGTGCAAACTGCTCCAGTAGACCCATCTGACGTCAGCGTATCAGGTTCTATCATTGAAAATGGTAATCCTGGTAAAGTTCTTATCGTCTGGACAGTACCTGTAGACGTTACGATTTTAATCGATGGGGTTGCAGAGTGTTCATTCACTATTCGCACTCAATTCACCGACGAAATTATGCTTTGCGTCCCGACAGGAATTACAAATGACAACTTAAACATCAGGGCGACTCAAGTAATTGCGACTTCTGGTGGAGTATTAATGGGGCCGGATCCATTTGGACCAATGATCCCATTGAAAGTCGTACTATGTAAAGATGTTCAAGTAGAGTTTCCGGTTAAACTTGAAGTATTGGCTAAATTCTGTTTCCCACGTCCAAACAATATTCCAGTACCTGAAGAAAGACTCAAATGTGACCTGAGCTTACTAGAATTCCCTCGTCAATGTCCAGGATTATTCCCGGTTGATAACTGTGAATGCCAGGCGACTGCTCTTGCAAGAAACGAAGATACTGAAGCAACATTCGGAACTGGAGCAACAGCTGATATAGTAACGGGTCTATCAACTTTAAGAGCTGAAATTTGTCAAGAGTGCTCACTTGCAGACAGTACATGGTCTTACTCTTTCACTGATACAGAAGTAGGTCCTACTCCTGCACCGACAGCAACAGGATTCCAACCTGATTTCACCTTTACTTTCGATCCATCATCTATCGATAGAGTAACCTGTGGTGACGATGCTCTTACTGCAGTTGGAGAAGGAATTCGTTACTTTGACGGTGCACCTGAACAATTATTCTATGAACTTCAAATTTTTGATGCACCTACAGAAGGCTTCCGCTTAATCTTAAGAAATACAGCTAATGTTGTAATCTTCGATAGTGGAGTAGTAGATGCGTTGGTTGAGTTTGGTGAGTGTGAAACATTTGCAGACTTACTTGGAGACTTAGATGACTAATTAAATGAGGGAGAGAGAGAACTCTCTCCTTTTTTTTAACATGTAAACAAACCATACATAAGATAAAACAAAGGAATTATTGGAGGTGAAAAAGGTGACCGAGGAGGAGTATAAGCTTAACCATGGCACAGACCACCCTGAGTTAATGAATGATATTCATATGATATCTGAAGAAATTGAATCTCTCTATAATCATTATTCGAGACGAATTAAAAATGTGTCAGAAGAATTGTCCAGAGAAAGATCCAAACATTTGGTGTATCAATTAGAAATTGCGGAAAATCATCATACCATCCTAATGTTGACAGAACAAATTGAATTTCTGCTTCAAAATATTGAAATGGAATTTGAGTTTGATCTACAACTGCAACAGGAATTAATGAAGAAATCCCTTTCCCATGAACATGAGCTGACCAATGACAATTACGCTCAGGTTGCATATAAGGAAGAAAGCATCCATGATAACTCAAAGGATGTCTATCTTGCACCTACACCAATCCCGGAAGTTAAAGTATTTTACGAAAGTGCTCAGAGTCACATGAGATCGCCACTCGAAAAAATTAAAAATGGAGCGATCTCTTTATTAATTGAAACGAATGAGTACTTTCTTTCAGAGAAAAAAAAATCCGCTGAAGTTGAAGTATATAAATACGCTTTCGTTCCTCTGATTGATTGGTTACGAATGCACCGAAAACAATACATGCGTCCAATTAAAGAAAGGTGGTATACAATAGTGTGGAAATTTTTATGGGGTAAAGAAGAGAAAAACAATCATCCGGAAATACTGAAGAAACTCAATCTGATTGAAGAGCAATTGGTATCGTATTCAATGAAATTCAATGAAGTGGAGGAGACGTTGAAAAAGAACAATGAAAAAGAGGATACAACCAAAAGTTATTTACAGAAAATAGGTGTATTGAACGATGAATTAAAGAAAGTTGAAGAATATTATGAGGATGAGCTTCATTTATTAAAGAATCAATTGGAAGATTATAAACAAAGAGAAAAAGACCTTGAAAAAGAAGTAAGTTTATTGAATGAAAAATATACAGGTAGGCAAAAGGAAAAAAGTAATCGTGAAGTTGAAATGGAAAAGGAGTTGGATAAACTAAGGAAAGACCTTCAATCTCATTCCAAAAAGAAAAACGAAATTTACAAAAATATGAAGCAGCAGAAAAAGCAAATTCCTCATGTTAATCCTCAATTCGATGAATACGGTAATATCCCTATGGCATCTGAATCAAAACGTACCATGTTTAATCCCAACAAGTATATAAGGTGAATTGAAAGGGGGGATAAAAATGCAATCCAAAGATCTCAACAATATTTATATGCGTAGAAAAAGAGTACCCATTGGAATTAAGAAAGAGGATCGAATCAAAATGGAAGTTAAGAGGACGAAATTTAAATTTAAGGGCTGCGGGTGCAACGCCTAAAGAAATCGTAAGAATGCCTAAGCGAGTGTACAAAAGGATGATGATTGAAGTTGAAAAGGGGCTTCCGAATGAAGCTTGCGGGTTAATTTCAGGTTCCATGAATCTTTGTCAGACGATTTGGCCAATGAGAAATACAGAACCTACACCATATTCTTTTGCCATCGATCCCGATGAACAAGATCATGTCATAGGTGAAATGCTTCATAAAAGGGAAGCTTTTATGGGGATATATCATTCCCATCCGTATGGAAGTCCTGTCCCTTCAAAGGACGATGTTACTTTCTCACAATTTCCGGAGGTTTATTATTTTATAGCTGCTATCGGAGGAGGGAAAGAAGAATTAAGATGTTACAAGATCAATAATGGAAAGGTTAAACATATCGACATTATGATTGAATGAAAGAGTGCTGAATGCACTCTTTTTCTATGGACTGGGTAATGATACAAGCACCCTTCTGTCATTTACATAGATTGGTAGTATCACTTATTTTGATGAAAGAGGGGAAAACTAAGTGAAGGTATCTATTATTATTCCATTTTACAATTGTGCATATATTGACCAAGCCATTCAGAGCGCTCTTCGTCAGACCTATAATGATATTGAAGTCATCGTTGTAGATGATGGTTCAACTCAATATGTTGAAAAAATTCAACCTTTCAAAAACAGGATAAAGTATATAAGGAAGTCAAATGGTGGAACGGCCTCAGCTTTAAATGAGGGTTTAAGGCAAGCAACAGGGAAATATTTTGCCTGGTTGAGCTCAGATGATATGTTTCTAGCAAGCAAAATCGCCAGGCAACTTGCTTATATGAAGTCAATTGGCTCTAAAGTATCTTATACAGCATTTAAAACCATTGATATAAATAATAAAGTGATGAACGAGATCCACTCCAGGAGAATGAATAGAGATGCATTTCAGAACCTCCTATTAAAAGCATGCCCTGTGAATGGATGCACTGTAATGGCGGAAATCGATTTAATAAAGCAGGCAGGGTGGTTTGATGAGAGACTGAAATACACACAGGACTACGAGATGTGGTGCCGCTTGAGCCTTTATACTAAGATGCATTATCTGGATGAAGTGCTTCTGTTATATCGGGTCCATCCCAGAATGGGTTCTGCAAAACACGGGGGGGGAATGGTCAAAGAATCACAGTATATCCAAAGGAAATATCAGAATTTCTTTAATATTTCCCGCAAAAAGAACTAATTTTATCTATTAAAAAATCATCAATCAATTGGGTTTGTAAATTGATTGATGATTTTTTAATGTTCGAGGTATTTAGAAGGAGTAGGACAAATAGGTTTCCCTCATTCCATCTTGAATGGAATAGTATGGTTTCCAGGATAATATACGTTTTGCAAGAGTGTTATCTAAACAACTATGCTTAATATCTCCCTGTCTATCCACTGTATGGAAGGCGTGAATTTCATTAGTATGATAATTCTTCAATAAGTCGATTAATTGAAGAATCGATGTTCTTTCCCCTGTACTTATTTGCATAATCATCTGATTACCTTTGTCGGTTGCTGCAATATTTGCTTCCACCACATCTTGTACAAAAACATAGTCCCGTGTTTGAAGCCCGTCCCCATTGATTTTTAACTGTTCATGCTTCTTAAGTTTCTCCAGAAATACAGCAATGACCCCTCCTTCTCCTTTAGACGTTTGCCTGGGTCCATAGACGTTTCCATACCGAAGGATGGTGAATGGAATCTGGAAGGTATCGTGGAATAGTTTTATATAGTTTTCAGCGGTAAGCTTTGATAAACCATAGAACGATATTGGGGAAGTCTTGTGTGATTCGTCAATCATTTGACTGGAGACATTCCCATAAACCGCTGATGTAGATGAAAAAACGAAATTCTTCAAAGGATACTGCCTGCAAGCATTCAATAAATTGATGGTTCCTGCAACATTTGTGTCCATATCATCTAGTGGGGCAGAGGTGGATCGGGACACATCAGCCTGGGCAGCCATGTGAAAAATATAATCGGGTTTTTCCTTAAGGATGACTTTTTGTGCCGCAGGAGTAGAAATATCCAACTCATGAAAAATGGCTAAAGGATTTATATACTCCTTCTTACCACTGCTTAAATTATCGATAATATGAACACTATAGCCTTTGGAGATAAGTGTATCCACTAAATGGGAGCCTATAAACCCTGCTCCGCCAGTAACGAGTGCTTTCAAATGACATCTCACCTTTTGCTATTTTTAATAGCATATGCTTTTGGACGAAGCTTTGATTGAACATGTGCCCTTAAATCAAAAGGAATCTATAAACCTATAGACTTTAGCATTTGTGTGAAATGTTTACAGTACTGTGCATGACTGAACTGAGATTTTAAGTGAAGCAGAGCATTTTCGATGATGTAATTACGGAGTTTGGAATTATACATGAGTTCTTCCGCTTGTTGAACGGCATGCTGAATGTTTCCGATTTGATAATACTTACCGGATTGGTTATGCAAGATCGAACTCCTCACTCCATCTGAGTCTGTTGTTAGAACGGGACACCTGCAGCTCATAGCTTCTAACAAAGAATAGGGAGCCCCCTCCACTTTTGAGGTTGAGCAAAGAAATCCTCCGGAATCGCCGATTCTCGAGAAGTAACCAGGCATTTGATTATTCGGTACATTTTGTAGTACATGTACATATTTATCTAGGTTCAATCTGTTTTTCAATTGGATAAAATCATTTCGCTCCTTTGGGGTAGACAAGCTTGGGTCCTCAAACATGTATAAATCAATCATTTTATTCGTTTTAATCAATTGTTGACCAATGTGTAAAAATTCACGCCAATTTTTGTTGTCCTCCAATCTACCAATCCAGGCAACAATAGCTCTATCTTTTTTAGGATGCTTTTGGTAGGTGAAGGCTTTATGATCAAAGCAATTATTAAACTCAAAAATAGGAGTGGATTTGAAGAACTCTCTGAAAATCACCCCTATATGGGGAGTCTTGGGATACAGGAGTGCGTGACAATACTTCTGTACATATGGTATTGCATTTTGTAATTGTGCCCGAGCCACATTCTGAGGTCCAAACCCTTGAATCTCAAGAATGATTTTCCCTTTAAATCCTAGGTTTCTAAACCTTTCCATTGCCGCATAATCGGAAGTGATCACCATGGCATCATATTTTCCCTTTTGCAAAATGTTCTTGATCTCCTGATCATCATTCGTAATGAATACATTTGATTTCTCATGATTCAATAATTCTCGCCGTTTACTGTAATATAAAAAATCACACCGGATCCCCGCTTGTTTTAGGGCGATGGATCTTTGCCTGTTTAACGTTTCAACTCCTCCACTAGGTACATAAAAAACGAATAGTATTTTCATTTGATATCCTCCAATCATTTAATACGAGCAAATAAACAATCCTATTATTCTTATATGTAAGTTAACCCTGTTTGTAGAGGGCTAAGTGGCTAATATTTTGGAGAATGCCTTATTTTATTAGATTTTTATGTCAAAAGATACAAGCATTACATAGAATATCGGGAGAAGTTATTCGGAAAGCCTTAAAATATTCGTAGTTGTTAAAATCGGGACCTGCTATCCGATAGGTAGATTAATTTTAATTATAATGAGGTGATAGGGTTGAACGATTTATACCTTGTAGGGGCAGAACAAAAATCAAAAGTGATGAAGGATTGGGAACAGTTTAAAAAAGCGGTAGTCTTAAAATTGAATGTGGCGACCAAAGAAGCAGAAAGAGTCATCGAATATATTTCTCCGCAGGAGGTCTGTCCTGCACATGAAGCTTCCATTTCATTTACAGCCGCTTCATTAAAAGATAATAGGCTGTTTGTATGTACCCAAACAGAAATCCTGGTCTACAATGCCATTACTCATAAGCTCATAGACTACTATAGTTTACCATTATTCAATGATGTTCATCATGTGACACCAAGGAAGAATGGAAACCTATTGGTCGCTAACACAGGATTGGATATGGTAGCTGAAATAAATCCAGCAGGTGGGATTGTGAATCTCTGGAATGTGATGGGCGAAGGGCCATGGAGCCGATTCGATCCAAATATTGATTATCGGAAAGTTCCTACTACAAAACCGCACTTGTCACATCCCAATTTTGTTTTTGAACTAAATGATGAAATTTGGGTGACCAGGTGCCTTCAAAAGGACGCCATTTGTTTAACCGACAGAATGAAGAGAATAAACATAGGTCGTCAGCTAATACATGATGGGGTCGTCTATAATGGGAAAATCTATTTTACACAAGTTGACGGAAGAATAGTCATCGTAAACGCTAACACACTTAAAATAGAGAGAGTAGTGAACCTTGTAGAAATCAGCAAACATCAAGAGAAAATCGGATGGTGCAGGGGAATTAAGCCTATATCAGAAGATTTGGTGTTGGTGGGATTTTCTAGAATACGTCCAACAAGTAAGAAAAATAAAGACGGCTCAACCAAATATGTTGGTGATTTTGGTGTCATGCCAACAAGACTATCATGTTTCAATATTAAATCCAACATTCTTGTTTGGGAAAAAAATCTTGAGGAGTATAACTTCAATGTAATCTATTCAATTCATTGAAATGGCAGCTATTCGTTAATCAATCAAGCAGCATGATCGTAATACATCATTTTGTTAAATGGAGTGAAATACATGTTACCAAGAAAAAATTACCTTAGGCATGTGTATGGAAAACGTGGATCAGGCGTTAATAGTAACGGGAATAAAATCCACAATTCTTTTAATCACAAGAAACTCACCATACCAGATACACGATTAAAATCCATCCTAGAACAATTTCCAAAGGATTGATGATTGATGAATATATTAATTGCGACAGTGTTTCCTCTACCAGGGGGAGGTATTTGGTCTTTTGTCTCTAACTTGTCGGCTTATCTTGTCGGGCAAGGTCATCATGTAGATATTTTATGTACAAGGGATAATAACTCAAAAGTAGTTATATTGGGAAGTGAGACAGTTATTGATCTTAGCCAGTATCGTTCCTATGTTGAAAAGAAATTAATGAGGTCTGTTCCCCATTTGCCGAGAAATCCCTGGGTATATCATGCGGAATTAAATCGGTATATATTTGAGCAGGGTGTTTCCAATGTTGACATGACTAAGTACGATATCATTCATGCACAGGATGTCATTTCCGCAGTGGCACTTAGTCGTGTTAAGCCCCTTAGGGTCCCGCTTATTACCAGTGGTCATGGATATTTAACTGGGGCCATATTCCATCAGTATAAATCCTTGAATACTAGTATTGAGGATAAATCGATATGGAACTCATTCATACTTCAGTATTATGCCCGCCTTGAACAAGTAGGATTTGAATCCAGTGATTTCATCCATACTTCAAGTCAATGGATGAGAGGAATCATCGAAAAAGAATTCAAAATTGATCCATTCCATATTCATACTTATAAATATGGAGTAGAGCTTTCTCAATTTAATGGTGATTCCCCTTTCAAGCGCAAGGGTGCGAAGAAGATCATATTAGTCAATAGTCGCCTGGTCTATTTAAAAGGACTGCACAATTTAATAGAAGCTCTCTCATTCTTGAGGTCCAGAGATAAGTGGGAATGTTGGATTTTGGGTGAGGGGGAACTTGAAACAACCTTAAAAGAAAGTTGCCGAAATCTAGGGGTCGAGAAGAATGTATTATTCTGGGGAAATACTTCAAAAGTGAAAGAGATATTATACCAATCGGACATGCTTGTTCTTCCGAGCCTGCAGGAAAATCAGCCTTTTGCAGTAATTGAAGCACAGTTACTGGGTGTTCCTACAATTGTTAGCAATGCTGGAGGACTTCCGGAGATGGTTGAAAACAACAAGAATGGTTTTATTATAGAAAAAGGGAATAGCAGGCAGTTGTCGGAGAAGATAGAATACCTTTTGAATAATCCTTCAATACGCGACCAAATGAGTAAATATGCTTCTCAAAAGGGGAAAGAAATGTGGGATGTAAATATATTAGGACGGAAAATGGTCCAGCTATACTCAAAAGCCATTCAATGGAAAAACAGGATCAGGTAATGTCTGATTTATATCTGATAGTAGAGCATGTATTACAGCTTAACTCTTGAGTTATGTGAAAATATTTTTCACATTGGTCTTATTAAATACTATAAAAATCTGTAAGCCCTTTTGGTTTTTAACTCATGATAGCAGAAATATGGGGATACTTTCCTAAATGGTCTATGAAAAAATTTAGGGTATAAGCCTTTTTTGAAATTAGAGAGAGTAGTCTAGGACATGACCCCCTTCTAAACATAGATATATAAGAGAAAGAAAAAGGAGAGGTGATCATGAAAATTGTAACTGTTTTGGGAACGCGGCCAGAAATCATCAGATTGAGTTTAATCATGAAGAAGTTGGATTTGCTGGCGGATGAACATATTATTGTCCATTCAGGGCAGAATTTTACCCACTCCTTAAATGGGGTCTTCTTTAAAGAACTGGGACTACGAGAGCCGGATTATCTGTTGGCAGGTAAACAACAATCACTTGGAGAACAACTTTCATCTTTATTTAAAGAGCTGGAGAAAATCTTATTGAAAGAAAAGCCGGACAAAGTACTGGTGTTGGGTGATACAAATAGCGGATTGAGCGCAATCCTTGCAGAAAGAATGATGATTCCTGTCGTCCATATGGAAGCTGGAAATCGTTGTTTTGACTTGAATGTTCCTGAAGAAAAAAACCGGAAAATTATTGATGCAGTTTCTTCCTATAATCTTGTATACACACCATACAGCAAGACCAATTTACTCAATGAGGGCATGACATCCAGTAAAATCATCATTACAGGAAACCCGATCTTCGAAGTTCTCAGTCAATATGATGTACAAATTGAAGGAAGCTCCATCCTTCAAGAGTTAACTTTGGAGAAAAAGGAATACTTCCTGGCGACCATCCACCGTGCTGAAAACGTTGACAACCCGACACATTTATCTACTATCGTGAATGCACTTAACCAACTGGCTGACACTTATAAAAAGAGGATCATCCTCAGTACTCATCCTAGAACTCGATCCAAACTACATTCATCTCCTCATTTACAATTACATCCATTAATCGAGCTTCACGAACCATTCGGTTTTTTTGACTTCATTAAACTTGAGAAAAACGCGTTTTGTGTGTTGACTGACAGCGGGACCGTTCAAGAGGAATGCTGTATATTTCATATTCCGACTGTAACGGTCAGAAAGACTACGGAGCGGCCAGAAACGGTGGATTGCGGCAGCAATTTCATTTCAGGGTTAAAGGAAACGGCCATTTTAAATGGCGTAAAGGTAATGTGCTCGAAACCATCACAATGGATTTGTCCAGCCGAGTATCTTGATACAAATGTTTCTGATAAAGTGATTAATATTCTACTAGGGGGTTCAGACATTGTTTACTAATAAAACAATTCTTGTGACGGGGGGTACTGGATCATGGGGAAATGAACTGGTATCTCAACTGCTCGAAAAAGATCCAAAGGAGATTCGTATATTTTCCAGAAATGAAACGAGTCAGGTATTAATGAAACAAAAATTTGAGAATCATCCAAAGTTGACGTTCATCATTGGGGATGTAAGAGACAAAGAAGCGGTTTCGGAAGCCACTCGACGGGTCGATTACATCTTTCACCTGGCTGCTCTTAAACACGTTCCTGTCTGTGAATTCCAGCCTTTGGAGGCATTGAAAACAAACGTAATGGGCACACAGAATATTATAGATGCAGCAATTGAAAATAATGTTGAAAAGGTCATTAATATCTCTACTGATAAAGCCGCGAATCCTTCCAATTTCTATGGATTTACAAAAGCGATGGGAGAGAAATTGATCATTAATGCAAATGTAATAACGGATAAAACAAAGTTCGTCTGTGTTCGTGGAGGGAATGTATTGGGTACAAATGGAAGTGTCATACATGTATTCAAGCATGGAATCAAGACCAAATCCAAAATCGGTATTACAGATAAAAAAATGACCCGTTTTTTTCTTACGATCAAGGATGCCATTAAACTGCTTTTCAAGGCAACATTTGAAAGTCATGGAGGAGAAATCTTTGTTATGAAGATGCCAACGTGTAAAATCATCGATCTTGCTCAAGTATTAATTGATCAGTACTCTCCTGACAAGGAAGTGATTGTTGAGGAATCGGGAATCCGTCCAGGAGAGAAACTCCACGAGCTTCTCTTAACTGAATTTGAAAGTCATAATACGATAGTGTATGATAGCGAGTATTTTGTCATCCTTCCAACCATACCTATCAAGGGGTTAATGGAATATTACGAGGACTTCCCCCAAGTAGATTTAGATACGTATTCTTCCAGTGACAATATCATACAGTATGAACAGATCAAAACAATGCTGAAAGACGGGGGTTTTCTAGAATGAACATCCTTGTTCTGGGGGGCCACGGAATGGCAGGTCACGTCATCGTAGAACATTTGAAACGTTGTGGCCATCACGTTTTATATACGGTTAGAAAAGAAGATAAGAAAGGTATTTTATTAGATGTAAGGGACCTGGAAAATGTAAGAAAGGTTGTGTTGGAGCATAAGGCCGAAATCATCATCAACGCAACAGGTCTTCTTAACGATTACGCCGAAGCTCATGTGAAAGAAGCCATCCAAGTGAACAGTCTTTTACCTCACTCATTGAGGGACATGGTAAATGAATACGGAGGTAAGCTGGTCCACATCAGCACAGACTGTGTTTTTTCTGGAGACAAAGGAAAGTATACTGAAAAGGACCAAAAAGATGGTTGGAACGTTTATTCCCAATCAAAATCACTTGGCGAAATCGAATCTTCCCCTCATCTGACCGTCCGTACATCCATCATAGGCCCGGAATTAAAAAAGGACGGTATAGGTCTCCTCCATTGGTTCCTTCAACAGAGAGGAAGTATAAAAGGATATAAAAATGTCTTCTGGAATGGTGTAACGACCCTTGAATTGGCAAAGGCCATACAAGCATTGATAGTGGAGAATATTTCAGGGCTATATCATTTGAGTGTCGATCAAAAGATATCCAAATTTGAGCTCCTGCTTTTATTCAAGGAAATTTTCGAGCACGATGAAGTAGATATTCTCCCTGTAGAGGAGCCAAGGCATGATAAGACTCTTATTCATACTAGAAGGGATTACAAGTTTCCGGTTAAAAGCTACAGGGAGATGCTAAATGAACTTCGAGATTGGATGAAAGAGAAATGAGTAAAGTCTTTATTACGGGTGCATCTGGTTTTACAGGAAGGCATGCATGTGAGTATTACGTTAATAAAGGGTATGAGGTCTACGGTGCAGTTCGTCACCATCAACATCCCCAGAAAAAGGTTCGGCAGGTGAACTGTGATTTGATGAATGCAGATGCTTTAAGTGATATGCTTAAATCTATTCAACCACGTTTTATTCTTCACCTTGCTGCTCAGAATCATAGTGGTCGCTCGTGGGAAGATCCGATCTCGACCATAAACACAAATGTAATAGGGACGATGAATCTTCTTGAGGCTGTAAAAAAAGCTGTGCCCCAATCGACTATTCTCATCGTTGGCTCTGTTATCGAGTATAATCCTTGTCAATCACAACATCCCAATCATCCATATGGCTTATCTAAATATATGCAAATTCTCATATCATCCAGTTGGTCATCGTTCTATGACCTGGATATACGAATAGCAAAACCTTCCAATTTGATAGGTCCAGGAAATTCAAATGGCATATGCTCTCTACTTGCCCAAAAATGTTTACATTACCGGGAAGATAATTCGAAAACTTTTCACTTTCATAATATCCTCGATCATAGAGATTTTGTAGATGTAAGAGACGCCATTGCAGCCTACGATTTAATCTTGCTTAAAGGGGAAAGGAATCATAGCTATACAGTAGCCAGAGGTGAAACCTTCACCTTTTTAAAGATTGCAAAAATGCTGAAGGAGCTGTCACAAAGCGACCTTCCATTATTTACCGACCACTTTCACCACACACCTGACATTCATTTTGAAAATACCTCTCTACGTCAATTATTCTGGAAACCCACCTTATCACTACAAGAAAGTTTGAAAGATATCCTCGAGTACTTCGAAAACCAATGAGCAGGCATCTCATTGCGACGGAAACCTTTTTGTCGTAATGAGATATTGATGTTCACTAGAAGAAAATGTTGAACTTTTTGAACAAATCTTCGATGTCGATCTTTCTTCTGCCTACATATTGAGCTCTTTTAAGTAGTACACCATCTTTGATCACTTTTTTTTCTATGGCAGCAGGCGAACCATGTATGACAAGTGTTTTCGCTTTTTTTATTCTTTTATTATCAAAATGAAGGTAAGCCATTCTTAATAAGTTATAGTATATTCCTTCATAATTAACGTTGTAAGGATGAATGGTTCTAAATAAGTGAAGAGCTGTTACCTGTGGATCGCAGTGGCAGCGATATCCAAAAAGCCATAGTTTGAGCGATATTTCCACATCTTCATGTCCCCACGTTGAAAAACCTGTTTCGAATCCGCCTATATCGTTAAACACCTTCTGAGACGTAATGATACAAGCACCTGGTAAAACGGCTGTTTCAAACAATGACTTCCGTTTCTGATGCCATTTGATTTTGAGTGAAGGGGTCAAGGATTGGCCATATCCCTTGATGGATGGATCATCAAGGGATCCTATGGCAGGGCATACAGCGTCGCTTGTCCCCTTGACGATATGATAAACCAAACGGTCAATCCAAAAATTTTCGAACGTCATATGAGCATCACAAAATGCTAAATATGGATATTTAGCTCTTGAAGCCCCCAAGTTTCTGGCATTTGCCGGACCTACTGCATTTGCACGGACATACGTCACTTTGTGTCGGTGCAAGTAATTTTCCAGAAAGCTGCAGCATTTATCTGTGGAACCATCATCCACTATGATCGCTTCAATCTCAATATTTGTCTTAACCGTAAATAATGAGTCCAAAGTCATTTTCACATTCTTACCTTCATTACGTACTGGAAAAATGATTGATACTTTTGGAGGCTCTTTTCCCATAGTATCGCTCCTTTGCTCTGATATAGCTTAAGGTAGTGTATGGGGAAAACGATTTTTTCGTGAATGCAGAAAAAGGCTGCTTCTTTTAGCAGCCGGCAATTTTTTAAGATATGGAACAGAGGAAAGAGGGGTTAGTGAGAATTTCCTTGTTGTAGACAAGAGGATTGCCTGTCTTATATTCTACCACTTGCCCGTTTGCTTCTTCTACAATTATTTGCCCCGCAGCTGTGTCCCATTCCATTGTAGGTGCTAAGCGGGGATAATAATGAGCACTGCCTTCTGCAATCATACAGAACTTCAAGGAACTTCCAATAGAAGCAAACTCAAGCTTCCCTTCCTGTACTTGTAGACGGTCAATATATTCCTGAGTGGCTTTGGATAGATGGGACCTGGATATGAGCACTTTTTTTCTCAAAGAGGATGAGGAAATAATCAATGTTGATTTTCTATCCGCTGAAGTACCCGCATGCAATATCTTGAAAGCGCCTCTGTTTTTTTCAGCGTAATAAAGAATATCAAGAGCGGGGGCGTATATTATCCCCAATACAGGTCGATTACCTTGGATGAGAGCGATATTGACGGTGAATTCATCATTCTTCTTGATAAACTCCTTCGTTCCGTCCAAAGGGTCAATCAACCAAAATGAAGACCAGTTCTTTCTCTCTTTAAAGGGGATTGTGTCACCTTCTTCACTGAGTATGGGGATATTATTCGAGAGCTTACATAGTTCAGTTTTTATATATTCATGGGACAACTTGTCTGCAAGAGTTATGGGTGATAAATCTGCTTTTTGATGAATGTTATACGTATCGTAATATACTTCCAAAATTCTTTTTCCTGCTTGTATCGCAATTTCTATTATGTCCTTCACTAAATTGTTTTCAACTCCTTATGAAAGAATCCTTTAAATAAGGTTTCTAAATCAAATTCTTGTTCTTTAAATACTGGACGATTTGCTCGACGGATTCTTCAATGGACTGGCATTCTGTGTCAACGATGATCTCAGGTGATTCAGGAATTTCGTAGGGTGAATCAATCCCCGTAAAGTCTTTGATTTCACCCTTTACTACTCTTTCATAAAGACCTTTAGGATCTCTTTGTATGCAGGTCTTAACGCTTGCATGAACATAAATCTCAATGAATTCTTGTTGTTGTAAAAGAGATCTCACGAATGCTCTATCCTCTTTAAAGGGGGAAATGAATGCAGCTAATGTTAATACTCCTGCATCGACAAACAGTTTTGACACTTCTCCAACTCTTCTGATGTTTTCTTTACGGTCTTCTATTGAAAATGATAAGTCTTGATTTAATCCATGTCGAATATTATCACCATCAAGTCGGTAAGTGTGAATCCCGTCTTCGTGCAATGATTTTTCAACCTCGACTGAAATGGTTGACTTTCCTGAGCCGGACAATCCAGTAAACCAAAGCAATGCACTATTATGTCCGTGTAGCTGGTGTCGATTTGATTTCACTACTTTTCCCTCATGCCATTTAATATTCTTTTTCTTCATCTTTTTACCTCCTTCGTTTCCGAAATTCATAGCCAAAAGAAATATATAAGCACTACAGTTGTGAGCATCGTAATGATATTAAGGGGTATCCCCACCTTAAGGAAATCCTTAAACTGATATCCTCCAGGACCATATACAATCAGGTTTGTTTGGTAACCGATTGGCGTTGCAAAACTAGCTGAAGCAGCAATACTCACCGTCACAGCCAATGCAATCGGATCTAAATCCATTGTTCTTGAAACTTCCAGAATAATAGGAAACATCATGACTGCAGCGGCACTGTTCGTCATCATTTCAGTAAATAGATTGGTTAGAAGATAGATTGCCAGAATAATTGCGAAGCCTCCCAGAGGTCTTGAAGCCTCCATTAATAAAGTAGCAATATAAGTGGCAACACCTGAGTTTATTAAGGCATATCCAATGCCAAATGAACACGAAACCAGTAACAAAACATTCCATTGGATAGCATTTTTCACCTCTTGTGCAGATACAATCTTTAATAAAAATAATACTAAGGCGGTACATGCCATTGCTGTCAGCATGGATATAAATCCTAATGTCACCAATAGGATCATTGTTCCTAATAATGCGATAGAGAACCATCCTTGCCTTGATTGTTTGCGGGTGCTGATTTTATTATCAATTGGAGTTGCGTAATAAAAGTCATTTGTATGGACTTTTTTATGAAAATCAGATCCAGTAACGAGCAGCAAAATATCTCCAGGCTTTAAAATAATATCCCCTATTTTGGCTTTTAAGCGCTGATTTTGTCTATGAACAGCGATGACGGCTGCATTGTGTCTACTCCTGAAATTCGTATCTTTGATCTTTTTATATAATAAGGTTGAATGATGTGATACGACAGCCTCCACCAATTGATGAAAGGGGAAATATGAACCGTTATTACTTTGTAATTGAAGACCCTTACTGAACTGAAGCTCCGTGATGGTTGTAATGTCCCCTATGAAAATTAAACGATCATTTTCTTTAAGAATGGTTGTATTGGTGACAGGGGTAATGATTTCGTCATCACGAATGATACTGACAAGAAATAGTCCTCTTAAACTCCTTAATCTGGCCTGTTCAACAGTTTTGTGGATATATGGGAATTCTTTAAGGACTAGGATTTCACCTGTAAACTCCCTTAAGGACTCAAGGTTTGTAATGGGGCTGCTTTGACGGACTGGCAACAAGTAAGAACTGAAAAATACAAGGTAACATAAACCAACGAGGGTTATTGGAACCCCGATCTTACTAAGTTCGAAAAAAGTGAAGCCACGAAGGTTATGATCAAGAAGCAAACCATGCACGACAAGATTCGTCGATGTTCCAATGAGTGTAATAGTACCGCCAAGAATCGTCGCATAAGAAAGAGGGATCAGGAATTTTGAAGGGGAAAGTCGATGATCTTCACACCACTTCTTAACAAGAGGGGTGAATGCAATGACAATGGGAGTATTGTTAAGAAAAGCTGACAGGAAAGAGATTGGGAAGAGAATCTTGGCAAGAATGTGTTTTCTTGAAGTTGAATGATTCAGCAACATCTGAAAAACGTGATCTACAATCCCGCTATTTTGAATACTACCAGCTATTATAAACAATAAACCGATGGTGAGCATCCCTTCATTTGAAAAGCCCCTTGTAGCTTCTTGAGGCGTAATGACACCTGTTAATACGAATAGGAGAAGAGTTGCGGGTAGAATGATTTCGGGCCGTTCCAATTCAAAGACCAAGCATGAGAGCATAACAATCATTCCAAATATTACAATATAAAATTCAATCATGATGTCGTCTCCTTGTGGTATACCTTGATCTATGAATCACGGTTCATTTCATTAATAAGTACGTCAATCACTTCTGGCCTTGAAAATTCCTTTGGCGGCATTATCCCATCCTTTAACATTTTCCGTACTTTGGTTCCGCTCAAATGAATGTGAAATTCATCGTCATGAGGGCACGTTTTTGTAGTAGCCATCGTAGCGCACTTAATGCAATAAAATGCATGTTCAAATTTTAAAATCTCTATTCCTATCTCTTCTTTTGTAAATTCAGAGAAGATTTTCTGAGCATCAAATGTTCCATAATAATTCCCAACTCCAGCATGATCTCTTCCCACAATGAAATGTGAACAGCCAAAATTTTTCCGTACTAAACTATGGAATACAGCCTCACGAGGCCCGGCATATCTCATTGCTGCTGGAAAAGTAGATAATAGTACCCGGTCTTTAGGATAGTATTCATCGAGTAGTTTTTTATAGCTTTTCATTCGAATCTCTGCAGGGATATCGTCTTGCTTTGTGTCTCCGACTAAAGGGTGAATCAATAATCCATCGACATTTTCCAAGGCTGTTTTTTGAAGGTATTCATGGGCCCGGTGTATGGGGTTTCTTGTCTGGAAGGCTACGATGGTGTCCCAACCTAATTCCGTATATCGTTTCCTCAATTGTTTTGGTGTTAGAAAATCCCTTCTGAAGCTATCAGGGTATTGGAGAAGCTTAACGGGTCCAGCAACATACACATCCTCTTTTGTGAAAACCTTCTGAACCCCGGGGTGAAGTTTGTCCAATGTTTTAAATACGAAAAGAGCCTCTGCTTCTTTACAGTATTCATACATTTCTTGTATATCCATCATACCGTAGACCTCTCCATCCTCTCCTTTAAGAAACACGGTATCACCAATTGAAAGACTATCCCTTAATTGTTTAGAAATAGGTAGCGTAATAGGTAAACTCCAAACCAGTCCTTTTGCCAATCGCATTTCTTTCAGCACATTCAGATAGTCTTTTTGGTTCATGAATCCCTGTAAGGGGCTGAAGGCACCTGTGGCAATCAGAACTAAATCGGAAAGCCCCCATGAATCTAACGTGATGGATGGAAGGGAAGATATTCGGGTTAATAGCTCATCACGTTCTTTCCCTTTTACTACCTGGTCAATGAGTTTACCGCCATGAGGGGTAATCATAATGAATTCTCCTTTCATAAAACATCAATTTTATTAAATATTGCTGACCAATAACATGGGCATCAACGTCCAAATGATGAAGTGTAGATCGATCACCTGACTCTTACTAGTTTATGTTAAAAATAATGAGAGGAGAGGGCTGTAGTATAAAACAAACATCAGCCTACCCCTTATAACGAAAGCATCTTTATCAGTACTGCTAGGCGTAAAGCGATATTTTTAATATTAAGATGTTGGGCCAATAGTTTCTGATTGACTTCCTCTGAAAAAGGAGCTGGATGAACCATATAATCAAGCGAATCGATATCGGCGTTTGCTACATGCGAAAGAACTAAATCATATTTCATTCTTAATTTTCATAAGATACATAGACAACTTCAATAGGGTGGTGAGCATTTACATGAAATTAAAAATTAATAATCATGATTGGGGATCAATTCCAGCCTATTCTTTATCAGCCATCCAGTTTTTTTGTGTGGAGAATAATTATCATTTCAATTGGAACAAAGAAGAACAAATAGTGGAAGTGAAAAGTTCTTTACACAGAAAAAAAGTTTGGCTATCAGTGAACACATCGAATGAAAAAATAAATCATGACATAATTGAAAAAGTGAAAGAGGTATTAACTCATTATGGAATTGATATTTCAATAGTGGAAAATACTGAATGGCTTAGTGATGGGGACCTCTTTATTGAATTAGTGTCGAGTAAAGCCAAAAGCGATAAACGGTTTGTTTCAATAGGATATAACGAAAAACTCAATTCCATCAATTTGAAAAAAAATCTCTCGAACTATAAAGATGAGCTGCATTTCAATGGGTATTATTTATTACCCGAACGCCACTCAATTCCGCACCTTAGATGTTCCTTACAGTGTAAAGATGAGGAATTTTTACTTAATGAGGGCCCATCAATTTTGACGACTTGTGTACTGAAAACACTACTTGGGAATCAAAAACCCACATTACTCGATTTGAATGTTCTACACTTTTTAAAAACGACAGGTAAGCTTGTTGAGGATACCGGCATAAACAGGGGAGAGGTGAAGAAGCCGAATAGAAATACCGAGATTGATGATAAAGAATACGAAGAAATCAAAAAGCAAAAAGCGGATCGGAAAATTCGGGAAGCCCAGGTAAAAAAGCCATCTGCTGAAATCTATTTTGATTATAATTTACTACCTAATCGAAAACTGGAACGATATTCTATTAAAGCTGATTTTTTTATAAAGAATACCGGAAACGTAGACTTATTGAATCCAAAAATCTGCTTTCGAATGAACCCTCCAGATAAAATTGAAATTGGAGGACAGATCATCCCCCCTGAAATGAGTGATATTTTTTCCATTCAAGGCCAAAACGGTGCACAAGGATGGAAATATATAGGGGAAGACTGGTTGGAAAAGGCATTTGCAACTGGAGATTATTGGATTGAATCTATACAGGAATGCGTTATTCCGCCGGGTGAAAAAATTGCGGTGGAGGGATTACAATTTACGTTAGAAAACCTCGAAGAACAGGAATCTTCTACAATTTTAGGGTTTGTGTTATTTGAAGAACAAGAGCTTCAGCTCAGTTCAAACAACAAAATCATGATTACCTTTTAATTATAAAGAGTTGCCGAGGGATTTCCCAAGGCAACTTTCTTTATTTCTCACTTTATTCTCTTGAACTGTCATCGTTTTGTGTGACCATCTTATCTGCTGAAGGTTTCTGACGAGGTTTAATAATATGAGTCTGACTTCGTTTTTGGTTTTCAACCATACGTTTCAGCTCAAATAAATTGTGGGTCATTCTGGAATTTTGGTTGCGGATGGAATCCACTTCTTCAATAAATTCTATAAATCGCTGCTCGACTTCTTCGAATTTGTCCTTTAGTACTTCATTCTGATGAATGAAGTGGAGTTCCTGCTCCTGCTCAACCGCTTCAATCCGTTCGTTCTGATGTTTTGACCGTTGATCAATATCGGCAAATTGGGTGGAAAACCACCACTCATTCTCTTCAAATTGCTTTTGATATTCGCTGATAAATGTTTTAATATATTCCATTTTTTGTTTTTCTGCTTCAACTAACTGATCCTTTGCGAACTGCAAAGAATCAAGAGTATGTTTCCTCTCAGACATTAGCTTTTCTAACTCTTCTGTTTTAGAAATAAGGTTATAGAACATTTCTTTCTTCGTTTCTTCGGAATGAGCTAATGCAGCATTTAAATCCGAAATATGCTGTTGTTGACTATGGACCTTCGTATTTAAAGATTGGTTTCGTTGCAGTAATGTTTGATTTTCTTTTAGTAACGTTTGGTTTTCAGTGGATGACTTGTTATGACTATCTTCCAGCTTGGTTAAGGAAAGAGAGAGGGTATTGAGTTCATTTTCGGATTGAAGGTGCTTTTTTTCTAGTTCATTAATGGTTATGGCCTTTTCTTGAAGCAGACTTTCCTTATGGTGAAGCTGTTGACGGAGTGAATCTCTTTCTTCTTCTAGCCTGGACATGGAAAGGGCCAGGTTTTTCCGTTCCATCTCAGTTTGAACCAGCTTTTGCTCCAACTCTTTTATCGTTTCACCTTTTTCCAAAAGGAATTCTTCCTTGCTGATAAGCTTATCCTGAAGTATTTTCACTTCTTCTTCTAATAAGGATAAAGATACTGATAGATTTTTTCGCTCCATTTCGATCTGAAGCAGCTTTTGCTCTAATTCATGAATCTTTTCAGTCTTCTCTATAAGGATATTTTCCTTGATGTGTAGTTGATGAAGAAGATCATTTACTTGATACTCAAGCTTTTCTTTCCATTCTTTAAATCTATTTCGATCCTTCATAAGTTCTTCCTCAGAAACCCGGTTTACTTCTATCTCCTCGTTTAGATGCTCTAATTGGTGAAGTTTGGAATTTAAAAGTTCTTTATAATGCTGAACCTCAGCATACAGATAGCTTTCTTGTAATCTTTCAATGGTATGGTTTAGTTCATCTATTTTGGAATGGAAGTATAATTTTTCTTGGTTTTCAATGTTATACATAGGTGTCTTTATTTTATTCTTTGCTATTTGAATCTCCTCCCTGGGTATTTGTCTTACTTTACGTTATGCGCCATTTGCAAGGGGAGTTACATGGATGAAAGCCCATTTATACTGGTAAGCGGGAAGTTTCGAACAAATTTCAACACTTAAGCGCCTCTATTGTATGTAGCCTCGAAAACCTTTATACTATTATAATGTGCAAGAATGTATATCTTCTTAGATTGTTTATAATAGAAGATAAGCGGTTTGGTTATAGAGGTAGAAAGGGGATTTTTCATGAACGAAGAGCAAAGAAAACATGGACAACAATCGAATTCTGTTACTCCATCGGACCAAAAATCCGAAAAGGATTACAGTAAATACTTTGAAAGTGTCTATATCCCACCATCGTTAAAAGACGCCAAAAAGCGTGGGAAGGAAGAAATTAAATATCATAATGACTTTACGATTGATGATCAATATAGAGGTTTAGGGGAAGGCAAGAAATTCTATATTCGCACGTACGGTTGTCAAATGAATGAACACGATACAGAAGTGATGGCAGGGATTTTCATGGCATTAGGCTATGAAGCGACGAATTCAACTGATGATGCAGACGTTATCCTTTTAAATACATGTGCGATTCGTGAAAATGCCGAAAATAAGGTGTTTGGAGAATTAGGGCATCTGAAGCATTTGAAACGGGAAAAACCCGAGCTATTAATCGGTGTATGCGGGTGTATGTCCCAGGAAGAATCCGTTGTAAATAAAATCCTGAAAACATATCAGCAGGTTGATATGATTTTTGGAACTCATAATATTCATCGTCTTCCTAAAATCCTTTCCGATGCTTATATGTCCAAAGCAATGGTAGTTGAAGTTTGGTCTAAAGAAGGGGACGTCATCGAGAACCTTCCGAAGGTACGCCGCGGGAACATTAAAGCATGGGTGAACATCATGTACGGGTGTGACAAGTTCTGTACGTACTGTATCGTTCCATACACACGCGGTAAGGAACGGAGCCGCCGTCCTGAAGAAATCATTCAGGAGGTACGACACCTTGCCGCCCAGGGATATCAAGAAATCACTCTTCTTGGTCAGAACGTGAATGCCTATGGTAAAGATATCGAGGATCTTGAATATGGCCTGGGAGATTTAATGGATGACCTTCGAAAAGTGGATATTCCACGTATTCGATTTACGACCAGTCACCCGAGGGATTTCGATGATCATTTAATTGAAGTCCTTGCGAAAAAAGGGAATCTGGTTGAGCATATTCATTTACCAGTTCAATCAGGATCGACAGATGTTCTAAAAATCATGGCCCGTAAGTATACACGTGAGCAATTCCTGGAATTAGTAAGGAAAATTAAAACAGCGATGCCGGACGTTGCTCTTACAACTGACATCATCGTCGGATATCCGAATGAAACCGACGAGCAATTCGAAGAAACACTTTCTTTATATCGGGAAGTTGGATTTGAATCGGCTTTTACGTACATCTATTCTCCTAGGGAAGGTACCCCTGCGGCGAAAATGAATGACAATGTACCGATGGAAGTCAAAAAAGAGCGACTTCAACGATTAAATGCCGTTGTGAAGGAATACTCTGCTGAAGCGATGAAGAACTATAGAGGACAGATCGTCGAGGTACTGGTGGATGGAGAGAGTAAGAAAAACCCTGACATCCTCGCCGGCTATACCCGACGCAGCAAGCTTGTCAACTTCAAGGCTCCTAAAACAGCCATTGGAAAAATTGTAAAGGTTAAGATCACAGATGCTAAATCGTGGTCACTGGATGGGGAAATGGTCGAAAAAGGCCTGATTGGATCAGAATTTCAAGAACCGGTAGAGGTGAATTAATATGGCAAAGTACACAAAAGACGATATTATGAAGCGGGCAGAAGAGCTTGCAACGATGATAGCTGAAACAGAAGAAGTGGATTTCTTTAAACGCGCTGAAGCTCAGATTCACGAAAATCAAAAAGTGCGTGAAATGATCGCAAGTATTAAGAGCTTACAAAAACAAGCGGTTAACTTCCAGCACTATGGTAAGACAGAAGCGTTAAAAATGGTTGAAGAAAAGATTGAGAACCTGGAAAGGGAAATCGATGCCATTCCAGTCGTACAACAATTTAAAGAGTCTCAAACGGACGTGAATGATTTACTGCAAATTGTTGCTTCCGTTATTTCTAATAATGTGACCGATCATATCATTGAAACCACCGGGGGAGACTTACTCCGTGGTGAAACCGGATCACAAGTGAAAAACTCAACTCCTGGAAGCTGTTCTTAATAGAAGAATAGTGTAAATAGGTGCATAGTGAAAATAAAAAACGATCGCCGCTTAAAGGAATATCCCTTTCATGCGGAGATCGTTTTTTGTGTTTTGTTTGATCTTTTGCTATTGTTTCCTTTTTCGTTTTAGTTGTGCGCTCCATTATCGAAAAGTCTGGTAGGGTACTTCGGAGCTTCGTCAAATCCCGGCCCGTATTTCTAAGGATATGATCCCTCTTGCGTCTTGCTTTGCTTTTTGACATGAATACATCCTCCTCTTGAAATTGTCACTTCATTGCTGAATCTTAGTTTACCATTTTTCTATGATGGCGGGTAGTGCATTCCGGAACATTCAATGGGTATTCGCATACAATACATTATCTCGCAACAATCCCATTATGCAATTAAATTTACTCGCACAAACACCTAGATAGTCGCATAAGATGAATTGAAAATGAATGAGGAGGTTCGCTCGAATGGCAGAATATAGAGAGATTATTACTAAAGCGGTCGTAGCGAAGGGACGTAAATTCACACAGTCTCATCATACGATTAGCCCGCCGCATAATCCATCGAGCATTTTAGGCTGCTGGATCATTAATCATCAGTATGAAGCACACAAAGTAGGCAAGAAGGTTGAAATTCACGGTTCATACGATATTAACGTATGGTACTCCCACAGTGACAACACAAAGACATCTGTTGTAACGGAGAGAGTACAGTATACTGACTGCATTAAGCTGAAATACCGTGATCCTGATTGCTTAGATGATATTGAAGTATGTGCTCGCGTACTGCAACAGCCGAATTGCTGCGAAGCGGTTATTTCACCAAATGGTAACAAAATCATTGTTCACGTCGAACGTGAATTCCTAGTGGAAGTTATAGGAGAAACGAAAGTATGTGTCCTTGTAAATCCTGAAGGTTGTGACGATGAAGACTGGGATTGTGACTTAGATGATGAAGAATTTGAAGAGTTAGATCCAGACTTCTTAGAAGGAGACGAAGAATAGCATTTACTAGGAAGACGGCCTCTTCCTAGTTTTTTCTTCTTCAGAGTTTAAAGGAATTTATCGCATAAGGGATGGTAAACAGTACAGGGGGCATCTCTCTAGATGCTCTTTTTTTAGTCTATAGAATAAGGAATAAACTGATGAGTGCACATGTAATAGAAGCAATTAAGCCAGTGAGGAGGGGTTTATATCCTAATTGAGTAATGTCTTTTATTCTCACTTGAAGACCTACTGCTGCCATTACCATGATGATTATAAATTTTGAAGAAATCTTAAGGTGAGATTCGAGCGTTTCAGGAATGAAACCAAATGTATGTAGTACAGAGACGGCCAAAAATAAGAATACAAACCAGGGGAATGCATTCCTGTATCGAGATTTACCTTCATTTCTCATTCTTAAGAAAAATGGTAAACAAAACATCACAGGAATCAAGAACAATGTACGGGCAAGCTTCACCGTCGTTGCCACCTCTCCTGCTTCATCTCCAAATGCATATCCAACGGCAATTGCTGAAGATGTATCATGTACGGCTGTACCTGCCCAAATGCCAAACGATAGATCAGACATGTGTAGGATATGGCCAATGATTGGATACATAATAAAAGCAATTAAATTAAAGAAAACAATAGTCGATAAAGCATAGGCTGTTTCATTTTCTTTCGCCCCAATGATTCCCTTCACAGCTGAAATAGCCGTAGCCCCGCAAATACTGGTGCCGATTCCTATCAACAAGCTTAAAAGTTTGTCTATACGAAGCCATTTCCCTATGAAATACGTCGCGGTAATACCGATGGAAACCGACAAAAATATCACCCATAAAGCTTTTTGCCCAATAAGAAGGATATCATACAGGCTCAAACCGACACCAAGAAATACGATGGCCACTTTCAACAGTGTTTTCAAGGTGAATTGTATACCTGGATCGAATGATGAAGGAAGTTTGGTTGTGTTCTTAAAAATTGCCCCTATAATAATCGCAAATAACAAACTGCCGATCAGAGGGTAAAGGGCACCCAATCCTTTAGATAATAAAGTGATAAATATAATGATGATCATGCCCCAAGCTTCTTTAGGAAGAAAGGAACCTTTTTGTATGTCATGCTGCAAAGTCCTATAGCTCCTTTGTGAAAAATTAACTATCCCTTAGTATAGTACAACCTCTAATGGACCTGAACTCTAAAACACTATTCATTTTATTGTATGTTAAAATAGAAAAGATATAGAAACAAAACACCTAGTATTGAAAGGATTTTTAATATGAAAAAGATTTTAGTCTTGGCAGAAAAACCTTCTGTCGGTAGAGATATTGCCAAAGTACTTCAGTGTACGAAAAAAGGTAATGGATTCTTAGAAGGAAACGACTATATCGTCACTTGGGCCCTGGGACATTTAGTCACATTAGCAGAGCCTGAAAGCTATGATGACCGCTACAAAGCATGGAAGCTTGAGGATTTACCCATGCTCCCTTCATCCCTTAATCTTGTAGTCATTAAGCAAACAGGGAAACAGTTTAGCTCAGTGAAAGCACAAATGAACCGTCCGGATGTCAAAGAAATCGTCATTGCCACTGATGCCGGCCGGGAAGGGGAGCTTGTTGCCCGCTGGATCATTGAAAAAGCCCGGGTAAATAAACCGTTGAAACGATTATGGATTTCATCTGTCACCGATAAGGCAATAAAAGACGGATTCAATAAACTGAGAGATGCTAAAAAATACGAAAACCTATATGCAGCTGCCCAAGCGAGATCTGAAGCCGATTGGTATGTGGGAATGAATGCAACCAGGGCTTTGACTACCAAGCACAATGCACAGTTATCATGTGGACGTGTCCAAACACCTACGTTAAGCATCATTGCTCAGAGGGAAGAAGAAATCAGGAACTTTAAACCACAAACTTATTATGGCATACAGGCTACAACGGATTGCGGTACGTTTATTTGGTCAAACCGTAAAAATAAAGATACGAAAACATTTTCGAAAGAAGAAATAACAAGCGTCATGAAATTATTGAAGGACAAAAAGGAAATCACTATTCAGTCAGTAAAAAAATTACAAAAGAAAAATCACGCTCCTTCTTTATATGATTTAACAGAATTGCAAAGAGATGCCCATAAAATCTTTGGCTACTCTGCTAAAGAAACACTATCCATTATGCAGAAATTGTACGAGCAACATAAATTAGTAACTTATCCAAGAACAGATAGTAAACATTTATCCAGCGATATGGTCGCTACATTGAAGGACAGATTGAAAGCAGTGAGCGTACAACCTTATCGTAAAATGGCTCATCTAGCGTTGCAGAGTTCAAAACAACTTTCAAAAGCATATGTTGATGACCAAATGGTGACGGATCACCATGCCATTATACCGACGGAGGAGACACCTTTCCTCCAAAGGTTACAGGACCGTGAAAGAAAGATATATGATCTAGTCGTGAAACGCTTCTTAGCTGTATTCTATCCTCCACATCTGTATGAACAAACGACTGTAGAAGCCTCGATTGGTACTGAAACCTTTCAGACGAAAGGAAAGCGGATTGTAGAAATCGGATGGAAAGAAGTATATGATTTTGATTCAGAAAAAGATCAATTGCTGTTAAAAATGGAAGAAGGGGGTATGTTTGCTGTTCTGGCAATAAAAGAAACAGAAGGGCAAACCAATCCTCCCGGCCGTTTTAATGAAGGAACACTTCTATCCGCAATGGAAAACCCAAAAAAATTCATGAAAGAAAGCAACAAAGATCTACTTGACACCATACATGAAGCCGGGGGACTGGGTACAGTTGCGACAAGGGCAGATATTATTGAAAAGCTTTTTAACTCAGGAGTGATTGAACCGAAAGGAAAAGAAATTGTTATTACGTCAAAAGGAAAGCAATTATTGGAATTGGCACCTCTTGAATTACAATCCCCGAGCCTTACAGCAGAGTGGGAGCAAAAGCTTGAAAAAATCGCAAATGGATCTCTAAATAAACAAGAATTTATAAAAGAGATTAAAGATTATACAAATAAGTCGGTTAATGAAATTAAAAACTCTACTAAGAAATTCTCTCATGATAATCTAACTGGAACGAAATGTCCTGACTGTGGGAATCTCATGCTGGAAATAAAGAATAAGCATGGTAAGAAATTGGTCTGTCAAGATCGCGAGTGCGGTCACCGGAAAAATATTAGCAAAAAAACGAACGCGCGTTGCCCTAATTGCCATAAACGATTAGATCTAAGAGGAGAAGGGGAAGGGCAGATGTTCACATGTGTGTGCGGACATAGAGAGAAACTTTCAACCTTTAATGATCGCAGAAAAAAAGAAAAGAATAGCAAAGCAACCAAAAGGGATGTAAATAAGTATTTGAAAACACAGCAGAAAGATGAGCCGGTCAACACTGCATTAGCCGACGCATTGGCTAAATTAAAACTGGATCAGTAATTTTTTTATAGGGATGACTCCCTATTTTAGGAGTCATCCCTATCTTTTTTTGATTATAATTGATAGAATATTTGTAATTATGTAAAAATGAGGTGAGTGTGATGACATCAATAACCATTCAAGAATTTTTTGAAGCAATCGAAAAAGGTGACAAAGAAACAGTAGAGCAGTCATTGAGAAATGATACAAATCTTTGCAACGCAGATAATGAACAAGGTTTAATAGCATTAGGGGTGGCTGCACATTTTGGTCATAGGGAGATCGTTGAGCTTCTGCTGAATTTTGGTGCGGATATCAATTCCTTCTCAAATTCGAAAGTTTCTTACATTCCTTCTAATACGGCTTTACATGCTGGAATAGCCGGGAAAGCCTCTAAAGAACTGTTGGAATTTTTACTAAAACAAGGAGCGAATGTAAATCAACCCGATTCATCAGGGCACACACCGTTACATATTGCTGCTTTCGACGGAAGTGAAGAAATTGTAGCCCTGTTACTGGCTCACGGAGATGGACAAGAAATACCAGGAAATGACCGTACTCCATTGGATATTGCAAGGGAAAGGAATAATAAAGAATTTTTAAAAGCTCATGAAGAATTTGTAAAAGGAAAAGTACAGTAGCTTCCAGTATGTTTCATGCACCTCTTTTAAGGGGTGTATTTTATTTTTGCTCTTTCTTTAAAAAAGAGTGTTGATTCAAGCAAAATGATTCTCTACATATGTATTATGTTATAAAACTTTTTTCAAATAATGTAATCACTTACATCATTGAAATAACAGACTTAAGTACAAATTTAATTTAGTTATTTATTCGGAATTAATAATATTTTTAGAAAATTCTGTTGTTATTTGTCGTTTGTCGTATTAGAATAAACGATAAATTCATTTACTGAAGGGAGGACATCGTGATGCTAACATTTCTTGCATCCATCTGTATTCTAGTAGTAGGTTATTTCATTTATTCAAAGGTGGTAGAGAAGATTTTCAGTATTGATGATACTAATGTGACTCCTGCATACTCAAAGAAGGACGGCTTAGACTATATGCCCATGAGCTGGTGGAAAGCAAGCCTGGTTCAATTGTTAAACATTGCGGGGTTAGGTCCGATCTTCGGGGCAATTTTAGGTGCTTTGTATGGACCTGTAGCATTCCTATGGATTGTGATTGGCACCCTATTTGCTGGAGCGGTTCATGATTACTTTTCTGGAATGTTATCTCTAAGGCATAATGGAGCTCAGTTTCCTTCAATCGTAGGAAAATATTTAGGTAAACCTCTACAATCCGTTATGAACATTTTATCAATTGTGCTGATGATTCTCGTAGCCGCCGCTTTTACGTCAGGCCCTGCACAACTAATGGCAGAGGTGACACCGCTTAATTTTATGACGTCTCTTGTCATTATTTTTACATACTTTCTCATTGCGACTGTCTTACCGATTAATAAGATTATTGGAAAGGTTTATCCGTTCTTTGGAGCCATCCTTATCTTTATGGCAGTGGCGATTGGAATTGGGTTGTTTTTCTTTGAACATCCAGTCCCAAATCTAACATTTGAAAACTTACATCCAAATGATTTACCTTTGTGGCCTTTGCTAATGGTTACCGTCTCATGCGGGGCAATCTCTGGATTCCATTCCACTCAAAGTCCCATCTTAGCCAGAACGTTAAAAAAAGAAAGTGAAGGGCGAAAAGTATTCTATGGAGCGATGGTGGCTGAAGGAATCATTGCATTGATCTGGGCTGCAGCAGGTATGGCATTCTTTAATGGAACAGCTGGACTTCAAGAAGCATTGGCAGCTGGCGGACCTGCTGGAGTGGTAAATGAAATCAGCAAAACGACGTTAGGCACGTTAGGTGGAGTTCTAGCCGTCCTGGGTGTAATCATCCTTCCAATCACAACAGGGGATACTGCGTTAAGATCATCAAGAATGATGCTTGCTGATTTAATTAATGATATACGTAAGAAAGATGTTGAAGGGAAATGGCTGCCGGTCTTGTTAGTTATTCCGGTGGCAGTCCCTACGTTTTTACTTACTCAAATTGACTATACCTTCCTGTGGAGATATGTTGGATGGTCCAACCAGGTAGTAGCAACCGTTATGTTGTGGACTGCTGCCATTTATTTATTACAACAGGCAAGATTCCACTGGATTTGCAGTATTCCTGCATTGTTTATGACAGGAGTTGTAAGCTCGTATATTTTTTACGCTCCAGAAGGTTTTGGTCTTCCCTATTCAACAGCCATGATGATTGGTTCCGCCATTTGGTTCGCTGTCTTGATTTGGTTTGTGGGACAAGTAGTAAAATACAGACCACTCAGGAAACAATTACTAGAGATGAAGTCAGTAAGTTCATAACGATTATCGACAAAAACAGCCTTTTAAGTAGAGAAGGCTGTTTTTTTTAGGATAAGTTCAAATGGTCTTGCACAGACCTTTAGGAATGAGCAGGAATGAATCATGAGGGAGGTCTGTATTATTTGTCGATTGAAAACTGAATTTTTTAAAGATTAAAACAAATCATTCTACAAAATTCGTAATGGAAGTATGCTACCTTAAGAGAAACCATTCATTTTATTGAATGTACATAATGACAAATTAGGGACGTAGTTAGTGTTACAGAATGTATAGTGCATTCTGTAAATGTACGAGTTAAAATAAAGTGAAAATACTTAAAATTCAGATTTTTATTCAGGTTAGTGAAATCTAGTAAGTGTGGACCAATGGAGCAAAAAAAATGAAAGCGCTTACTATTTTATAAAATCTATTTGTGTAGGGGGTAATAAAATGTCAGACTTGGTTAAAATTGGACTTATTCAAGCTTCTCATGATGTAGATGGAAGTGAAGGGGTAGACGTCCATAAGGAGCAAGCGATCAAGAAACATGTGGAACTGGTAAGAGATGCAGCAAAAAAGGGAGCTCAAATCATTTGTTTACAGGAAATATTCTATGGTCCTTACTTTTGCTCCGAACAAAATCCAAAGTGGTATGACTCTGCTGAAGAAATACCAAATGGCCCTACCACAATACAGTTTCAGGCGTTAGCCAAAGAGTTGGGTGTCGTCATTGTTCTACCAATCTATGAGAGAGAAGGAATAGCTACTTACTATAATACGGCAGCCGTCATAGATGCAGATGGATCCTATCTCGGAAAATATCGAAAACAGCATATTCCACATGTTGGGGTTGGACAGGAAGGTTACGGATTCTGGGAGAAATATTACTTTAAACCAGGAAACCTCGGGTACCCGGTATTCGATACTGCTTACGCAAAAGTAGGGGTTTATATTTGTTATGACCGTCACTTCCCGGAAGGTGCCCGCTTATTAGGTTTAAAAGGGGCAGAAATTGTGTTCAATCCCTCTGCAACCGTAGCTGGTTTATCTGAATACTTATGGAAACTTGAGCAGCCAGCCCATGCGGTGGCAAACGGCTACTACTTAGGAGCTATTAATCGTGTTGGTTTTGAGGGTCCTTGGAATATGGGTGAATTTTACGGACAGTCCTATTTAGTCGATCCAAGAGGCAGCTTTGTTTCCATTGGAAGCAGAGATAGTGATGAGGTCATTATCGGTGAAATGAATAAGAAGCTATTACGTGAAGTCCGGGATACATGGCAGTTCTATCGAGATCGCAGGCCTGAAACTTATAACGATATGACGGCTTTACTTCCTTAATAAGTTGAGGCTGACGGTGAACCATCATTGTCGGCCATGGTGTGTTTAATAGGTAATGGAAAATAATTGGAAATAAAGAGGGGGAAGTCAGTTTGTCTAACACACTTTCGTTACTCAATCTTGAGAATAATTTTCTTGAAGCCAATGAGGGTTTGACCAATAGGGAAGCAGTGGAGGAAGCAAACCGCTGCTTGTATTGTTATGATGCTCCGTGCATAAGAGCTTGTCCCACTAGCATTGATATACCTTCATTTATTAAAAAGATTGCATCCGGGAACTTGAAAGGATCGGCAAAAACAATCATGTCTGCAAATCCAGTGGGTGCGAGCTGCTCACGTGTCTGTCCGACAGATGAGCTTTGTGAAGGGGCTTGTGTACTGAATCATTCTACAAAGCCAATCATGATTGGTGATCTGCAGCGATATGCAACAGATTGGGCAAGACATAACGAAACAGTGCTATTTGAAGCAGGGGAGCCAAACGGAATTAATGTAGGGATTATCGGAGGGGGACCAGCCGGCCTATCGGCTGCAAGGGAACTTGCACGCTTAGGATATGAAGTAACAATATACGAGGCGGAAAATGAAGCTGGAGGCTTAAATACTTATGGAATCGTATCTTTCCGACTACCTCAGAGCATATCTTACTGGGAAGTGGAGCAGGTAAAGAAATTGAATGTCGATATTCGAACCAATGTAAAAGTTGGTCAAGACATATCTGCAGATGAAATCGTAGAGACCCATGATTTTGTCATCCTGGCAGCAGGAATGTCCCATGTTCCGGATTTGAAAATTGAAGGAGAAGACTTAAGAGGTGTTCATGACGCCATTGAATTTGTTAAGGCAACGAAAAGTGGCAGGCTGACGCAAGACTATGTAGGCAAAAAAGTGGTGGTGATTGGGGCGGGAAATACAGCCATTGATGGAGCCACCTGTTCCGTCCGCTTAGGAGCAGACAATGTAAAAATCTTATACCGACGTACTCAGGAAGAAATGACGGCTTATGATTTTGAATACGAGTTTGCAAAACAGGATGGCGTAGAATTCCGCTGGCTAACGGCACCTCAGCGAATTATAGGGAATGATGCGGGAGAAGTAACGGGGATCGAATGCATCAAGATGAAGTTAGGAGAGCCTGGTGAAGATGGAAGAAGACGTCCGATTCCTGTCAAAGATTCACAGTTTGTGCTTCCTGTTGACGCTGTCATTAAGGCGATCGGCCAAACTCGTCATCTATCACTTATTGAACAATTTGGACTGGAGCATTCAGACGGTGTTGTACAGGTTAATCGAGACACCTTCCAAACCTCTAATCCAAAGATTTTCGCCTGTGGAGACGTTGTTTTTGGAAAGGGAGTAGGTGAGGCAATGGTCGTTACGGCTGCAGAGCAAGGAAAACTTGCCGCCTATCATTTACACGCACAATTGGCTAATGTCCACTTGAATTAAGATTGTCCTAGGGGGGGAAACTCATGGCAAATTTAAACATTGATTTAGCAGGAATAAAATCACCAAATCCATTTTGGCTGGCGTCCGCACCACCAACGAACTCAGGATACCAGGTACAAAGAGCATTCGAGGCAGGTTGGGGCGGTGCAGTATGGAAAACGTTAGGGGAGCCCATTATAAATGTATCTTCAAGGTTCGCAGCTGTAAGTTTTAATGGACAAAAAGTAGCAGGGTTCAATAATATCGAACTCATTACCGATCGACCATTAGAAGTGAATCTGAAGGAAATCTATGAAACAAAAAAACGGTTTCCGAATCATGCAATCATTGCATCATTAATGGTAGAGCCTAAACAAGAAAAGTGGCATGAAATCGTAAAGAAGGTTGAAGACGTCGGTGTTGATGGGCTAGAGCTGAATTTTGGATGCCCACACGGAATGGCTGAACGGGGAATGGGATCTGCGTCCGGTCAGGTACCAGAACTCGTCGAGAAACAAACTTTTTGGGCGAAAGAGGTGGCCAGGACACCTGTAATTGTAAAATTGACACCAAACATTACAGATATTACTGTCACAGCTGAAGCGGCTGTCCGGGGTGGAGCGGATGCAGTAAGTATGATCAATACAATCAACAGTTTAGCAGGTGTTGATCTGGATTCTTGGAATACCATTCCTCATGTAGCCGGAAAAGGTGCTCATGGAGGTTATTGCGGACCTGCAGTGAAGCCAATTTCATTGAACATGGTTGCAGAATGCGCCAGAAATCCACGGATCAACGTTCCGATTTCAGGAATGGGAGGAGTTTCCAATTGGCAGGATGCCGTCGAATTTATGCTTATGGGAGCATCGGGGGTTCAGGTATGCACTGCTGCTATGCATCACGGTTTTAGAATTGTCGAGGATATGCTTGATGGCTTAAATAATTATTTGGATGAAAAAGGGATTGCTTCAGTCCAGGATATCGTCGGGAAATCAGTGCCGAGATTTTCTGATTGGGGAAATCTTGATCTTAATTATAGTGTTGTGGCAAAAATCAACACGGATGTTTGTATTAACTGTAATAAGTGTCATATTGCTTGTGAGGATACTTCTCATCAATGCATTGACATGCTGAAAGACCCTAAAGGAAACAGCTATTTAAAAGTGCGGGAAGAAGATTGTGTCGGGTGTAATTTATGTTCGATTGTATGTCCGGTTGATGGAGCTATTGACATGATAGAGGTTCCAAGTGGCCATATGCCAATGACATGGAATGAACGTCAGGCAGTAGTAGGTAACCTATCCGAAGCTAAAGTAAACGCGGCGAAATAATTCTGGAGGTATGGAAATGAATAAAATTATTCAAAATGGAACCATTGTTACGGCAACAGACACATATAAAGCGGATGTGCTTTTACAAAATGGGAAAATCTCAGCTATAGGTAAAGGGTTTGATACTAGCAATGCGGAAATTATTGACGCGAAAGGAAAGTACATTTTTCCAGGTGGGATCGATCCCCATACTCATCTGGAAATGCCCTTCGGTGGGACGGTATCAAAGGATGATTTCGAGAGTGGAACCATTGCAGCAGCGTTTGGAGGAACGACGACACTCATTGATTTCTGTTTGACCAATAAGGGAGAACCACTTCAAAATGCAATTGATACATGGCATGCGAAGTCTAAGGATAAAGCGGTGATCGATTATAGTTTCCATTTAATGATAGGGGAAATAAATCAAGATGTTCTATCACAGCTTCCTGAGGTAATGGATAAAGAGGGGATTACATCATTCAAAGTCTTTATGGCATATAAAAATGTATTCCAGGCAGACGATGAAACGCTATTTAGAACCTTAATAGCTGCGAAGGAATTAGGAGCACTCGTAATGGTACATGCAGAGAATGGCGACGTTATTGAGTATTTAACCGAAAAGGCTTTAGAGGAAGGGAAAACGGAACCAATTTATCACGCGCTTACGAGACCTCCTGAACTGGAGGGAGAAGCGACAGGCCGCGCAGCTAAACTAACCGGATTGGCAGATTCCCAATTATATGTTGTGCATGTTTCCTGTTCTGATGCCGTTGAGCAGATTTCAGCAGCAAGGAGTAAAGGATTGAATGTTTGGGGAGAAACATGTCCACAGTATCTTGTGCTTGATCAAACCTATTTAGAACGTCCGAACTTTGAGGGAGCTAAATACGTTTGGTCTCCTCCCCTTCGTGAGAAGTGGCATCAAGATGTTCTCTGGAATGCCTTGAAAAGTGGTCAGCTGCAAACATTAGGGTCAGATCAATGCTCATTTGATTTCCAAGGGCAAAAAGATCTTGGGAAAGATGATTTCACTAAAATCCCGAATGGCGGACCGATTGTTGAGGACCGTGTATCCATATTATTCTCAGAAGGAGTTGAAAAAGGGCGGATAAGCTTAAACCAGTTTGTTGATATCATGTCTACGCGTAGTGCAAAGCTGTTTGGTCTTTATCCTCAGAAAGGAACCATTGCTGTAGGTTCTGATGCTGATGTGGTCATTTTCGACCCAAATGCTGAGAGAGTAATCTCTGCTGAAACTCATCATATGGCAGCAGATTATAACCCGTTTGAAGGCATGAAGATAAAAGGTGAACCTGTTTCTGTTTTGTCCAGGGGTGAATATGTCATTAAAGACAAACAGTTCGTCGGTAAGCTGGGAACCGGAAAGTATATTAAGAGAGCAAAATACGGTGAGCTTATTTCAAGTGAAGAGAGTGAAGCACTTCAATCCTCTAAGTCTTAAAAACTTTAGAAAATAATGCATCTTAACTGTAGAACAACTCCTGCTAAGAGGAGGGGAGACTGCCTTCCTCTGGCCTCTCTTGTCAAAGATTGGTTTTGCCATTCGAAGCAAATCAAATAAGGGGTGTTCAAGATGAAGAAAAGTTATTTAAAGTCTCCGGATTTATTACCGATTAAAGAGAGCGAAAGAAAAATCACCAAGCTTGGCTATTCATTTATGTGGGTTGGAATGGTTGTTGTTCTTGCAACCTTTGCCATTGGGGGAGCCGGCGTCGTATCCCTACCTCTACCCCTTGTTGTGCTGGCCACCATTATTGGGTCTCTTGCGATCGGTCTATTTATTACATTAACCGGGGATATTGGGATTGAGCATGGGGTATCATTTCCAGTATATATGAGAGCACCTTTTGGAACGCTGGGAACCCATATTCCCTCTGTAGTTCGTGGTCTGGCTGCATCAATGTGGTTTGGAATAAACACTTACTTTGGTGCAACAGCGATGAACGGGATATTAAATATTTTATTTGGTTTTGATAACTGGTTTGTTTGTTTCGTGATTTTTGCGGTACTCCAATTAGTGAATACAGCTCTTGGGATTAAAGCGGTGGAAAGATTTGCCGACCTTGCCGCACCGGTCATCATTCTTATTTCTGTATGGATGTATTCATCCTTATCTGAATCAGCTGCTTCTCAAGGAAGAGACATTTGGAGCTGGGTTGAAAGTCCGGTAACAGGTGTTGCCACGTTTACGGCATTTCTGGTAGTCATCTTTAGTAATATGGGATTTTGGGCCACACTATCTGCTGATATTCCGTCCATTTCCAGATTCATGAAAGCTCCAAAAAATGAGCGGAATTGGTTTAAGAGAAACAAAAGTTCGTTAATTGGTAACCTTGTAGCTCTCCCTATTACTCAATCATTTATGGTGTTAATTGGTGGGATTTCATATATTGCCGTTTTAAATTATGATCCCGTTGTCGCCCTTCAAGAAGCAGCGAGCGGATTCGTTTTAGGGGTCCTTCTTCTGATGATCGTCCTGGCTCAATGGTCAACAAATATTGCTGCGAATATCGTTCCAGCTGCAACAATATTCTCTAATGTCGGGGGACCCAAATTCCCGTTCTGGGCAGGGGTCATCACCGCTGGTATTGTGGGTACGATCGTACAACCATGGAACCTTTTTGGGGTAATCATTCCAGTTCTACTTTTCGTAGGAGGCATTTTGTCAGCCATCGTAGGAATTTTGATTTCAGACTATTATTTTATCAGGAAACGAAGAGTCAATGTACCTGCATTATATGAAGACAAAGGACAATTCAAGTATATGAATGGAGTGAATCTTGCAGGGTTCATCTCATGGATTATTGGAGGAGTCGCCTCCTATTACGTTCCAAACTTCTCATTTTTAGTCGGCTTCGGGGTTGGAGCTCTTAGCTATTATGTATTGGCTAAATTCTGGTGGTTTAAGAAATACGAGCAGGCAGAACTAATTGATCCGAGTGATGAGAAATATCTTGGATTGTCTGTCGGTCGCGATTGGGAAATTCAAGTCGAAGAAGTCATTGTCTCAGAAGAATCCCCAACAGGCACAAGTTTTTCTTAAATGGAATGGTTTTCATTAAATCATGAAGCAAGGTAGTTCTTATCCGAAGATACGTTAGAAAGGGTGTCATCATGTCTGATTATCAAGAGTTTTTAAGTGAACGCGATAAGATTGATTTTCTCATTCAAAAAGGCTTTAAAATTGAGAAAATAACAGAGAACCTAAGTGGGGCATTTGTTCTGTTTAAGCATACTGAAAATAAAAGAAGTGCCACTCTTCATGTGAAAACGGCAAATGCACGAAAATATTTTTCGAATCTATTACTTCAAAACTAATAGTTGAAGGGGGAAACTTGGATGAGTGACGTTATGGGACCGCATGAAGGAAAGGAACTGACACTTTTTCCGGGAAATATGCAAACGTCTGATGAGTTAATCGATTGGGTGTTAGCCGTCTTATCTTCACAACAGCTATCAGATGAAGAAATAATGAAATGGTGGAGTGAAGAAATCCAGTTTGCAATCCCCTCTATAGAAGAATAAAAGCAAAATGAAGGATTGGTTCTGCCAATCCTTTTTCTCCATTTTCCCAAGGCAGAACATAAGGAGAGAAAAATGAAAAGTAATTACTATTTCTCAGTAGAAGATATTCTAGTAAGAAAATACTTTGAACATGCTAAAGTGATTGCTGGGCATAATGGTCTCAGCCGTCAGGTGAAGTGGGTCCATGTAGTCGAAGTAACATCAATAAAAAATCTTCTTAACGGAAATGAACTGATCCTTTCTACAGGAATCGCTTTACAGGAGGAAGAGACATTTCTTTCACTCCTTCAACAGTTAATCGAGAGTGAAGCAGCAGCCATTTGCATTGAACTTGATACAAATATTTCCACGATTCCGATTTCTGTATTAAAGTGTGCAGATACATTTGATTTTCCTATTATTGTGTTCGAAAGGGAAGTTCCGTTCGTTAGTATTACTCAGGATATTCACTCCGTACTAATCAATCAGCAATATGACATGATAAAAAAACTGGATTCATATGCACAGGAGTTAAATAGAAGGCTGCTCGTCGTTAATCACTTCAGAGAGCTTCTTCAGGCTTTACATAAGGAGCTTACTGTACCTGTACTATTTCAGTTGAAAGAACAAGAGGTGGAAATCTATCCGCTCATGTGCTCACCGGATGAAGAGAGAATACGAAAATGTTATCACAGTCATAAAGATTCCCTTAATCCCCATTTTGCCTCCACTAAAGTTATTCTATTTGACCAGGAATACGCAGAGTTATGTATATACAGAAGCGATCATCCTTTCAGTGAATATGAGCTTCTCATATTGGACAGAACATCAACGGCGTTAGCCCAGTATTTAATGAGAGAATTGTATTTTAACGAGCAAAAGCGGTTAGAAGACTCCAAATGGATTACCTGTTGGTTAAAAGGAGAACAGTCCTATGAGAAACTCTCTGCTTTTTTAGCCGGCTTAAAAGTACAGGTCAATGGTGGAGTCGTCTGTATTTGCCAGACGAATAGACTGAATGAACAAGAGCCGATTGATTTTACCTTTTTTAACCTTGTAACCAGAAGTATTTTTGAACAACAGGGTTTTCGAGTGTTACCCGAAAGAGTAGGGAATGATATCATTTTCATTCTTCTGGACACAAGGAGCACAGGAGATTGGAAATCGAGAGTCACCACTGCCTACGAAAAGATTCTTCAGTCTGATTTCTTTAGAGATTCTTCACAAACAGTATTTGCAACAGGTAAATACCAAATGGAGACGATGGAAATTCACAAGAGCTATGAAACAGCTAAAGATAGTCTCATGTTTCAGTCAAAGGTGGATGCTTCAAGAGCCTACTTTTTCTTTGATGATTTGCATTTATACAGACTGATTTCAATCGTTAACAACAATGTTAATCTGTGGGAAATGATCAAAGAGTACCTAACACCGCTCCTGGATTATGATCGTAAACATGATGGCAGTCTATTGAAGACGTTGAAGGTTTTCCTTGCATGTCAGGGATCAAAACAGGAAACATCCAAACAACTATTTATTGTAAGACAAACACTCTACCATCGACTCAAAAAAATTGAAGATTTACTTGGAGATGATTTCATGACCTCTGATAAACGTGTGGCCATCGAGTTTCTCCTTGCTGCCCATGATTACTTGCAACCGCTTACATCTTTGGAAAAGTCGGAGATTAATTAATTGTAAAATGTAAAATTGAGAAGTCAGGTTCTTTTACACAATGTCTAATGAAACCACTAACAATTTCTTTCATAATAAAACTATAAACTATACGACAGGTTCTACACCACACAGAAAAATCAGATGAAAAAATAAGGAGGAACTGAATATGACAATCATTAAAAAAGACGTAGCTGTATTAAAGAATTACATTGGAGGTGAATGGGTTGATTCTCTTAGCTCACAGACGTTACAAGTAGTGAATCCTGCTACAAATGAAGAGATTGCAAGAGTTCCGGTTTCTACTAAAGAAGACGTCGCTAGAGCTGTGAAAGCTGCTAAACAAGCTTCACAAACCTGGAAGAAGACGCCGGTTCCAAAACGTGCCCGTATTCTTTATAAATACCATTCTTTACTTTCTGACAATCATGAGGAATTGGCCAAACTGGTTGTACAGGAAAATGGTAAATCATTTAAAGAGGCGTATGGTGAAGTACAGCGGGGGCTTGAGTGTGTGGAATTCGCTTGTGGTGCACCGACTTTAATGATGGGTGAAACGCTGAGTGGTATTGCAGAGGATATTGACTCAGAGATGTTCCGATATCCACTTGGTGTAGTGGGGGGGATCACTCCCTTTAACTTTCCTATGATGGTGCCCCTGTGGATGTTCCCGCTTGCAATTGCATGTGGAAATACTTTCGTGTTGAAGCCATCTGAAAGAACCCCTATTTTAGCCAATAGGCTTGCAGAGTTATTAACAGATGCAGGAATGCCCGATGGTGTATTAAATGTCGTGCATGGTGCACATGATGTCGTAAATGGGTTGATCGAGCATAAAGATATCGCAGCTATATCCTTCGTCGGGTCTCAACCGGTGGCTAAATATGTGTACCAACAGGCTGCCTCTCATGGGAAAAGGGTGCAGGCATTATCCGGGGCGAAGAATCATCATGTTGTCATGCCTGATGCAGATATGAATAAAGCGGCTGAGCATATTATCAGTTCAGCGTTTGGCAGTGCCGGCCAGCGATGTATGGCGTGCAGTGCCGTAGTGGTTGTGGGGGATAATGAACCGTTTGTTAAAGCTTTAAGTAAAAAAGCAGATGAATTATGTATTGGTAACGGAATGGACGAAGAAGTGCTTCTCACTCCCGTCATTCGAAAAGAACATCGAGAGAAGACACTGGGTTATATTGACAAAGGACTGCAGGAAGGTGCATCCCTCATACGAGATGGGCGTAAAGAAATGGATGACTTCAAGGAAGGAAACTTCTTGGGTGCAACCATCTTTGACCATGTTTCACCGGATATGACCATTGCAAAAGAAGAAATGTTTGCCCCTATCCTCAGTTTACTAAGAGCCAAGGATTTGGATGAAGGACTTGATTATATTCGTCAATCAAGATATGGAAATGGTGCTACGATTTACACAAAAGATGCAAAGGCTGTCCGTCAGTTCAGAGAAGAAGCAGACGCCGGAATGCTGGGTATAAACGTTGGTGTTCCTGCGACAATGGCGTTCTTCCCATTTTCAGGGTGGAAGGATTCTTTCTATGGGGATATGCATGTAAACGGTAAAGACGGAGTAAATTTCTATACTAGGAAGAAAATGATCACTTCTCGATTTGATTTTTAATCAGAGTTAGGGGGAACTTTCATGGTGAAAGCAGGTCAATCTCAGGATGTATGGTTAAGGAATGATGAAAAGCTCATTTGGCATTCCATGAAACCATACAATCCCGATGGAACAATGGTCGTAACAGAGTCTGGTGGGTCCTGGATTACAGATAAGGATGGTCAAAAATTTCTGGATGGCATGGCAGGGCTATGGTGCGTAAACGTAGGATATGGTCGAGAGGAATTAGCAAAGGCAGCCTATGAACAGCTTAAAAAAATGGCTTACTTTCCACTAACTCAGAGTCATCAGCCGGCTATTGAGCTTGCAGAGAAATTAAATCAATTACTTGGGGATGAATATGTCATTTTCTTTTCCAACAGCGGATCAGAAGCCAATGAAACCGCCTTTAAGATTGCCAGGCAGTATCACCAGCAAAAAGGGGAACACGGAAGGTATAAAATTTTCTCCAGATATAGAGGGTATCACGGGAATTCCATGGGGGCCCTGGCCGCAACAGGTCAGGCTCAGCGGAAATATAAGTATGAGCCTTTAGCTCCTGGATTTATCCATATCGCTCCACCTGATAGCTATCGCGATGAAACATCGGGGGAAAGTCCACATGATCTTCCTGGAGTAAAGGCAATTGATCAAGCAATGACCTGGGAATTAAGTGAAACAGTGGCTGCGTTGATCATGGAACCGATCATCACGGGAGGTGGGATACTCGTTCCACAAGATGAATATATGAAAGCGGCGAAAGAAGTTTGTGAGAAGCATGGAGCACTTATGATTGTCGATGAAGTGATTTGTGGCTTTGGACGTACAGGCAAGCCATTTGGTTTCATGAATTATGATGTGAAGCCGGATATCATCACAATGGCAAAAGGGATTACAAGTGCGTATCTTCCGCTATCAGCAACAGCCGTGAAGCGTGAGATATATGAAGAGTTTAAAGGATCTGAGGAATATGATTACTTCCGTCATATTAATACATTCGGTGGAAACCCTGCAGCATGTGCCCTTGCTTTGAAAAACATTGAAATCATGGAGAGAGAGAAGCTTTTTGAACGCTCCGCTGATCTTGGTGAAAAGGCATTGAACACGTTGAAAAATCATTTACAAGATCATCAATATGTTGGAGATGTTCGAGGGAAGGGTCTGTTAATTGGAATTGAAATGGTAAGTGATAGGGAAACAAAAGAACCTTTAGACGTATCGAAGGTCAATGAGGTGATTGGATACTGTAAGCGAAAAGGTGTAATCATTGGGAAAAATGGGGCTACAGTCGCTGGTTATAATAATGTGCTTACCTTATCACCACCATTAAACATAGAAGAGGAAGATCTGGATCTGTTATTATCCACAGTGATGGATGGGATCAAGCAACTTTAATAATAATGACTGGGAAAACACCTGTTTGTTTGTGCAGGTGTTTTCCATTTTTATATTAAATTGAATTTTATGGTAAAATAAATGAGTAAGATCATAGGGGGAGGGGATGAGCATCATTTTCAAAGGTATTGATCATATTCAGTTTGCTGCTCCAAAAGGCTGCGAAGAGGAAGCTAGAAAGTTCTTTGGTGAAGTTCTTGGTCTGAAGGAAATACCGAAACCTGAAAATCTTCAAGGGAGAGGCGGTTGCTGGTTTCAATATGGACCACAAGAAATTCATGTAGGGGTACAAAATGATTTTGTGCCAGCAACAAAAGCACACCCGGGATTACTTGTTACAGATTTAGAAGCACTTAGAAGTAGCCTAATAGAGAAAGGTATCAGGATAAAAGAAGATACACCGATAAACGGTAGGAATCGCATCTTCGTCTCAGATCCATTTGGAAATCGAATTGAATTTCTAGAATACCATTAATAAAGAATGCACCTCATGAATTAGGAGGTGCATTTTCATAACACTATTCTTGAATAAATTTTCCCACATCTTTCTCCGTAGATGATTTTTGTGAAGCGCTAGGCACCTTTCTTTTTTCCACATTGATTAGATCGGAAGAATAAATCGAAGTGATAACTTGCCCGCCAATTACTTTTGCACGGATGAGCAGTGGCTGGTTATATGCGTTTCTAAAAGTGAAGTCGGGTCCATACCAGCTAACTGTAGCATCTCTGCCCATAGGCACGTAAGGAACCCTCTTTGAATGATGATACCGTTCTAATATTTTTACACCTGCCTGGTCGACGGCATTAAATAAAGTGGATGATACCTGACAAATCCCACCCCCTATATCTTCTGAAAGTTCCCCTTTTACAATCACGGGGGCTTTTTTATATCCTTTTTCTTTCGTTCTTCTTCCTACCACACCATTAAAGGAGAACACTTCTCCAGGGAACACAACCGTATTATTGATCTTTTCGGTAGCTAGAACTATATTTTGAGTCCGTTCCTCATTATGCTTATTGAAATATGTGACGTATCTTCCAATAAGCTGTGTTCGGATGTGCGCAAGGATCTCACTATCGACTTTGGGATGTAATGTCATAAGGGGTGCTTCCGTATTGATTGACCCTCTAGAAAAGAAGAAGGAATGAACCAGCTCACGAAATCTCCGTTCATTAAGTTTGTAACCGGCTCTTTCTGAAATAATTTGATTATTCTCATTGATATAAGCATTCTGAGGAGGAGTATAGACCCGATTTTGCACTTCTGAAACTAATTCCTCATATTGCTTTTCGTCCATTATTGGTTCATCTACCAATGGTGTATTCAATGAATTTCGTTCTATAGAAATTGGCGCATGATTTTGAAATTGAATATGTAATTGATCTTGACCATTCATCACAGGAAACAGTAAAAGACCAATTGTACTAATTTTAATCAAGAGCATGTGAACCCTTCCTTTCATATGTAGTATCGGTGGAAAAGGCTTCTTTCATGTTAAATCCTAATTGCCAAAAATTGATGGTTATGTATTTACAGCTGTGATTAGAAACTAAGGAAAAAAAGAGGTCTTTACATGCTTTATTTATTCAGGTTCATGATGGTTGTGTCTTTACTTTTTGCCTGCAGTGCTAAACCTGCAGGGGCAATACCTAGCTTTACTGTAGAAATACTTCCGTGGGATCAAGTGGAAGATATCATTCCTATACAATCGTATTTTACGATCATTGATGTAGAATCCGGCCTTTCTTTCAAGGTACAAAGAAGAGCGGGAAGCAAGCATGCGGATGTACAACCAGTTACAGAAAAAGACACGAAAATCATGAAATCCATCTATGGAGGAAAATGGAGTTGGGACCGTCGTGCAATACTCGTATTAGTTGATGATCAATTAATATCTGCCTCAATGAACGGGATGCCGCACGGAGCAGGTGCTCTCCAAAATAATTTTTCGGGACATTTCTGCGTACATTTTTATGGAAGTACAACCCATAAAACGCCAACGCCTGATTTAGCCCATAAGATCATGATTTTAAAAGCAGGCGGCAAACTGGATGAGTTTCTATACAAATTAGACCCCCATGAGTTGATCAGCGTTATGGAGATTGCTGTCAATCAGCATGATGAAAAGCTAATTTCACAAGTGATGTTTGGAAGTAATGGATCCTTGAAGGAAACCCTTATGAGAATGAAACATATAGATGTTATTCAAAGTTCGAAACTTCCTGTAGAGGATTCGCCTGCACTTGTTGGGATGAAGCTCAAGGTTAGAGTGAAATGGATGCGTTCCAATCAATCTCAAGAAGAAAATAACGTTCAATTCATCATTCGGAAAAATTCGCTTGAAGATCAATGGAAAATAGACGGTCATGCATTTCTTGAAGATATGGAATAAGGGGCAATTCAGATACATTAATATACACTATTTCCCTCCAGTGGATGAATTCTTATTCTTTATGAGCGTTTTCAAAATGCAAAATAGGGAAAAGGGTATATAAATAAAACGTGGAGGGAACACACCGATGTTTGATTTTGTAATAAATTTAATTAAGGAACTTGGAATGTGGGGATTATTCGCTGGAAATGCAATTGAAGCGTCATCCTTGCCATTTCCGGGAGCCCTCGTGACGCTGACATATGGTTACCTTTTAGATCCATCTTGGACGAAGCTGATCATTTTAGCATTAACAAGCAGTTTGGTTTATACATTATGTAGTTATATCCCTTATGGAATAGGAAATAAATTAAAAGATAAAATCAAAGAAAAAACCAGCTCGAAGAAAATGGCTAAAGGTCAGAAATGGTTTCGGAAATGTGGATTATGGAGTATTGCCATCACGAGACCGCTTGGCATTGGTAACTATATTTCTTATGTTGCAGGTATTAGTAAAGTGAACAAATGGACATTTGGAGGATTAACGTTCATCGGAATCTTTCCAATTATCCTCACGATGTTAATAGTCGGCAAGAATGGAAATCTCAAATATGTACAGTCTTTGATGAGTAACATACAAACCTACATTCTCACTGGAGGGGCTATACTGTTGATTGGTTTCTTATCATATAAATACTTTTTAAAGTTTAAGCCAAAAAACACCAGCTGTTTGGAGGATGAGTCAAGTATAGCAAAACAATCCGAATAAACAAGACATCGATTCGCTCCTCATTCGGGAAGCGGATTTTTTTATGAGGAAAGGAGATGTACACACTAATTTTGAGTTGAACAGATCCGGTTTCCTCAATCTACTACATGCTCCATCCCTTTCACGTGTGATATAATGAATAGTCGAGATTAGTAGATTTACTTGGAAAGGTTTGAATGAAACCATGACACAATATACTCCAATGATAAAACAATACTTACAAGTAAAGGCAGAATACCAAGATGCCTTTTTATTTTTTCGTTTAGGTGATTTCTATGAAATGTTTTTTGACGACGCCATTGCCGCATCGCAGGAACTTGAAATAACGTTAACAAGCCGAGATGGGGGAGGGAAGGAACGTATTCCCATGTGTGGTGTTCCCTATCACTCTGCTCCTAACTACATAGAGCAGCTCATCGATAAAGGCTTTAAAGTAGCGATTTGTGAACAAACCGAAGATCCGAAACAAGCTAAGGGAGTTGTGCGGAGAGAAGTTGTTCAGCTCATTACACCCGGTACGGTTATGGATGGAAAAGGCCTGAATGACAAAGAGAACAACTATATTGCTGCTGTTACTGATTTTAATGATGAAACATATGGACTTTCTTATAGTGACTTAACAACAGGGGAAACAAAAGTGACTTTGGTCACAGATGGTCTTCAAGCATTGTTGAATGAATTATCTACGATTGGTGCGAAGGAAGTCGTCATCCACCCCGATCTTAATGAAACGGTACAAGGAAAGATTAAAGAGCGAAACGATGTTACCTTGTCATATGAGAAAGGAGCTGACGGCGGAGGAGATTTTGCTCATCTCGTTGCCCCTTTGAAACAAGATAAACTAATAAAAGCTTCCTCCATCCTTTTTCACTACCTCTTCCGTACACAGAAGAGAAGCCTGGATCATTTACAAGTAGTTGAGACATATCAGCTGCATCAATTTATGAAAATGGATTACTATTCAAAGCGAAATCTGGAGTTGACGGAAACAATCCGATCAAAAGGAAAGAAAGGTTCGCTTCTTTGGCTATTAGATGAAACGATGACGGCTATGGGAGCCCGGTTACTTAAGCAATGGATCGATCGACCACTTATTCATAAACAGGACATTGAAAGGCGTCAAACAGTTGTTGAAGTGCTATTGGAGCGCTTCTTTGAGAGGCAGGACCTTAGAGAAAGATTAAAGGAAGTGTATGACCTGGAGAGGCTGGCGGGACGTGTTGCGTTCGGTAATGTGAATGCACGTGATTTGATTCAGTTGAAAAAATCACTTCAGCAAGTACCCGTGTTAATACACCTGGTGGGATCACTGGAAAATGAAGCAACCGATGATCTCGTAAAGAAACTTGATCCATGTAAAGAGCTGACAGAGCTTCTTGACCTAGCTTTAGTTGAAAACCCTCCTCTTACAATTAAAGAGGGAAGTCTGATTCGGGATGGGTATCATGATGAGCTTGATCAATACCGTGATGCAAGTAGAAACGGGAAGTCTTGGATTGCTCAGCTCGAACGTGATGAGAGGGAAAGGACTGGAATCAGGTCCCTTAAAGTTGGATTTAACCGGGTCTTTGGCTATTATATCGAAGTAACGAGAGCGAACCTTCAACACCTGGAAGAGGACCGCTATGAAAGAAAACAAACATTAACAAATGCGGAGCGATTCATCACCCCTGAGTTAAAGGAGAAAGAAGCGCTGATCCTTCAGGCCGATGAAAAAAGTGTGGATCTGGAATATGACCTGTTCCTTGGGATTCGTGAAAGCGTGAAAGAATTTATACCCCGCCTGCAGAAGCTCGCGAAACTCGTAAGTGAATTGGACGTTCTCCAATGCTTTGCAACGGTCAGTGAAAAGCGTCATTATAGCCGCCCTGCCTTTAATGAAGAAAGAATAATCCAGTTGAGGGACGGACGTCATCCGGTTGTCGAAAAGGTGATGGGTGCTCAGGAATATGTTCCGAACGACTGCTATATGGATCAAGAAAAAGAAGTCTTTCTTATAACAGGACCGAATATGTCGGGGAAAAGTACCTATATGAGACAGGTGGCTTTAACGAGTATTCTTGCTCAAATTGGGTGTTATGTTCCTGCCAGTGAAGCAAACCTGCCAATCTTTGATCAAGTATTTACGCGAATTGGGGCAGCGGATGATCTGATTTCAGGTCAAAGTACTTTCATGGTGGAGATGTTAGAGGCGAAAAATGCGATCATCAACGCGACTCAGCAAAGTTTAATATTATTTGATGAAATTGGACGTGGTACTTCCACTTATGACGGCATGGCATTGGCCCAAGCGATAATTGAATACATTCATGAACATATAGGGGCAAAAACCTTATTCTCCACTCACTATCATGAGCTGACGGTTCTCGAAGAAGAATTACAAAAGGTGAAAAACGTGCATGTAAGTGCCATGGAACAAAACGGAAAGCTCGTTTTCTTGCATAAAATCAAGGAAGGAGCAGCTGACAAAAGTTATGGAATTCATGTTGCCGAGCTTGCAGAGCTACCTAAAGCCCTGATTGAAAGAGCGAACGAAATCCTGCTTGAGCTTGAGCGTAAGGATGAGCCTTCTCACTACAGAGAAGTCAGAGAAGTGGCTGTTGCGAGGGAATCAGCTGTTGAGAAACACGAACCAAATGAAGAAGATCTTGCCCAGCTGTCCTTTTTTGCTGCTGAGAAAAAAGGGAAAAAAGAAAATCTTACTTCTAAAGAAAAGAAATGTTTAGATGAGCTTAAAAAGCTCGATATCCTGGAGATGACTCCATTGGATGCAATGAACACCCTCTACGGCATCCAAAAAAAGTTAAAAAATTAAAGGAGGTGAAACTGTGATGAAAATATTTCAGCTTGATGATTCGCTCTCTAATAAAATTGCCGCAGGTGAAGTTGTGGAAAGACCGGCTTCTGTCGTGAAGGAGCTCCTTGAAAACAGCATAGATGCAGGCGGATCCGTGATTGAAATTCATATTGAAGAAGCAGGCTTGCATTCGATTCGTATCATTGATAATGGGGACGGAATCGAAGAGGATGATGTGATAACAGCTTTCAAACGACATGCAACCAGTAAAATCAAAAACGAAAATGATCTATTCCGTATCCGGACATTGGGATTTAGGGGAGAAGCCCTGCCCAGTATTGCTTCCGTTTCCCATTTTGTACTTAAAACGAGTACGGGAGATGGTCCGGGTACGTATATAGAACTTGAAGGTGGAGATATCAACTCATTTGAAAAAACGTCGTCAAGAAAAGGCACAGATATCACAGTTTCACAATTGTTCTTCAATACACCAGCACGATTAAAATACATGAAAACTATTCATACTGAGCTGGGAAACATTACTGATGTGGTGAACCGGATTGCACTGGCTCATCCTAACGTTTCAATCAAGCTTTTGCACAACGGTAAAGCTTTATTACACACCAATGGTAATGGAGATGTCCTGCAGGTTCTGGCAGCTATCTATGGGGTCGGAATAGCCAAGAAGATGGTTCCGATTGAAGTGAGCTCACTTGATTTCGAGGTTAAGGGATTTATCTCCCTCCCTGAGGTTACACGCGCTTCCAGAAATTATATTTCAACGATGATCAATGGGCGTTTTATAAAAAACTATGCTTTGGCGAAAGCAATCGGCGAGGGGTATCACACCCTTCTTCCAATTGGTCGTCACCCCATCGTCCTTCTTAGCATAGAAATGGATCCCATCCTGGTAGATGTGAATGTACATCCTTCCAAGATGGAGGTCCGCATAAGTAAAGAAAGTGAATTAAATACATTAGTTACTGAAGGAATCAAAAGGGTGTTTAAAGGAAAAGAATTGATTCCTTCAGGATCCGTGGCACCGAAGATTGTACAGCCGAAATCAGAGCAAACGTTTATGAATCTGGACCATTCGGCTAAAACTCAGGAGAAGGAGGAAAGGGCGGGATTCGTAGATGCGGTTCGTGAACGGTTGCTTCCTAAAGAAGAGTTGGAAAAACTTTATGGGACAGAACCACAAAAAAGCGAATCCCACAAGGCAAAAATTCCTGTTTCAGATGAACCAGCAGTTCCGGACTTAACGCACACACTTCAGGAAGATGTGGAATTCCAGGATACAAATGTGGAAGAAGTATTCGATGAGAAAGGTCACTCTCCTAGAGTTCCTCCACTTTACCCTGTTGGCCAAATGCACGGTGCTTATATCTTTGCCCAAAATGATCGCGGCCTATATATCATTGATCAACATGCAGCTCAAGAACGAATAAAATATGAGTTCTTTAAAGAAAAAGTTGGGGAGGTTGCGAAAGAGCTCCAAGAACTCCTGGTCCCACTTACCCTTGAATTTTCTACAGACGAGTATATTAGAATTAATGAATACCGGCAACTTCTGGAAGAAGTCGGTGTGTTTCTGGAAGAGTTCGGCTACAATAGCTTTATTGTCCGGGCTCATCCTCAATGGTTTCCAAAAGGGGAAGAACAGCAAACCATCGAAGATATGATCGAACAGGTGTTGAAAATGAACCGGGTTGATATCAAAAAACTCCGGGAAGAAGCGGCTATTATGATGAGTTGCAAAGGTTCAATCAAGGCGAACCATCATTTGCGCAATGAAGACATGCAAGCTTTATTGGACGAACTGAGAAGAACCAGTGACCCATTTACCTGTCCACACGGGAGACCTATTATTATCCACTATTCAACTTATGAAATGGAAAAGATGTTTAAACGAATAATGTAAAAAGAGCCGATGGAATACTGCTATCCATCGGCTTTTGTCTTCATGAAAAATTCACAGTATTTCCAATTGTTGTTGAATCATAACGGGGAAAGTTGAGAAGATAATGCTGAATAGATCATTTGTAGTATCATAATGCCTCATCCAATAAAGGTGAGGCACAGGTTGTCCGATTAATAATTATCATCCAGCTGTTGCAATAGCACTAAAGCTTTCAGGACCAACTCGGATTGTCCCTAAAACTGAGGCGCTTATAAATGCACTATATACTAAAGGTCCACTTTCCGGCTTAGGGGCGTTAAAGTTTGCACCAGAAAATGTAACAAGCTGAGGACCCAATACTTCAAGACTCAATTGTTGTTCCGCAGAATATACTGTTGTTAATCCTGATTGTTGTGTACCTCTAACCACAGTGATAGTTACACTAGTTGCAAGTGGAACTAACGGTAACTGCACAGCGACAGTTCCATTGAACTCGACTCTTATCTGTCCAACGGTTGCCTTTGTTACGTCCAATCCAACTATACCAAATAAAGAATCGGTACCTACAAGGATTGGCTCAGATATACTGTTAGCCAAACTTGCATTTTGACTTGTTCTCCCATCTAGAAAAATTCCCATCATCTCACCCCCTTTTTTCTAATCTAATATATGTTATGTAATTCTACTATTTATGACTGTGCTGGTTGATTATAAATGGAAAACTACATCCAATAGTTGTGGGTTTTTAGTATGATTTGAGATCATGCCGTTTTGTGACAACGCTAGCAACTTTTTCGCATCTTCATTTCTTAGAAAATAGTATATATTTTAATGGTATGAATAGTGTATTTATGAAAAATTCATTATTTTAATTGGAGAAGGAACAGGGTGCTAATAAGTGTGGTGCACCTAATGAAATATAATCGCTAAAGGAAATGAGGGTAGCGATTTGTTTACAACAATAATATTATGGTAACTAATAAAATTTTCTGTTTTTAATGAAGGTGTTTTCAAACTTTTCGTTAATTATATAGTAATAGATTGTAAGCGCTTTATTAGGAAGGAGGAAGAGTGAAAAATGATCGAAATTGAAACGTCTGCAAATAATGAAGTGATTCATGAAGAAACATACCTCCAGCCATCTTATCGTGTAGATAAAAGACAGTTCACAGAAAGAGAATTTAATAAATTTGTAAAATTAAGAGGGGTAAGGGATTGGTCGACACTTTCATGGAAAGATGTAGGAAAGCCTTACGAAGTAACGACTTTTGCTAAAGAAAAAAAGGAATGGGAATCAGAAAACGGTAAAGTTCTTCCCGTTCATACTTCATGGGAAATGTTTAATCGCTCCTTTCATGAGTGGTTTGTGAAGGATGTTCCTGCGGAGTTGAATCAGAGCAGAAAACGATTTATAAGCAATGCCTTAAAATTGAATGTGAAAGAAACGGCGGCTACATTGGGTGAGCACCTTCGTCTTCATTTATGGAATTATGTTCACCGGATACAGGACGGGGTGTGGGATCCAAGAGGGAAGCGAGCATTATTTGGTGACCTTGACGCAGTGAAGCCTAGAATCTTATTCCTCGGTGCTGCTGAAGGCTATGAAGCAATGCAGCTTGCAGCGATGTATCCGGGGAGTGAAATTGTTCTCGTCGATTATGACCCATTCTGTAAGGACACCCGTTACAAGGAATTTCCTGACACCTATCCTTTCTTAGGACCTAATCCGGCTACGGGGGCGGATAAAATCTACTATAAAAATGACTTTCCAACAACGTATATTGTAGATGATATACGACACCTATCCTTTGGAAAAGAGTTTGACATTGTACTCAGTGTTGGGCTACTTGAACATTTCCCTGATGAGTATAAATCAGAAGTAGTCGAGTGGCATCGTAAATATTTGAAGCCAAATGGATACATGGTACTTACTACTCCAAGAGCTCAACTCAAATCCAAAATTTATTATGAAGTAATGTCTGATGTGATGAACCACACTTATAGGGAACTCATGACCATTGAACAAATGGGTCTCTATTTATATGAGAATGGAGTGGATATTTTGCAGCATGGTTATATAAAAGTTCATAACGGAATAATTGCAAAAATCCGGTAAGGAAAGAAAGCTTTTGATTGTAATGATATTCAGTCAAAGGCTTTTTATTTATGGCTTAAATTTCTATGAAAATATCTAAGATCACTAATTAGTTGAAGGAATTCCTCTCTTAAAAGGCTAATATTAAAGATATGAACATTTTCAGAAAATTCTTTATATAAACAGGGGGAAAAGGAATGAATGGAGGTATAGAGCTACAACGGGAGAAAAAAAATAAACGACTGAGGATCACTTTGTGGACGGCAGGGTCTCTTCTGTTTATCTTGCTTGGTATTCTGATATTTGTAAACTATTACATTGACAGATCCCTACCCATTACATCGGGTACAATTTCATTAGAGGAGCTATCTGAGGATGTGGAAGTAACAAGAGACAAGGACGGTGTCCCTCATATTCTGGCCCAAAATGAAAAAGATTTATATAGGGCACAAGGATATGTACAAGCGCAAGATCGATTATTCCAAATGGACCTAAGCAGGAGACAGGCCTCAGGACGTTTGAGTGAAGTAGTTGGTGAGAAAGCGGTAGATCGGGACAAATTTTTCCGTACATTTGGGTTGCAGAGGGCAGCGGAAGTATCTTATGCGGCATATCCTGATGATGCTAAGCAGCTTCTGGAGTGGTATGCAGATGGAGTCAACTCCTTTATAAATGAAGCGCAAGAAAAGGGGAAGCTGCCAATTGAATTTACTATCCTTGGTTATAAACCTGAAAAATGGACACCGATCGATTCATTGACCATCGGAAAATATATGGCATTTGATTTAGGAGGACACTGGCAAGGGCAGGCATTCAGATACTGGGCAATGGAGAATTTGCCAAAGGAAAAAGCGTATGATCTGTTCCCTTCATACCCTCAAGACGCTCCTTCCATTCTGTCGGATATTGGAGGAGTAAAGCTTGATATGGAGCAATCATTTGCGAGTGCAGTCATTCCCCCTGAGTTTAATGGAAGCAATAACTGGGTAGTAAGCGGTGAGAAAACAGCAAGTGGGAAACCTCTCCTAGCTGATGATCCCCATCTATCATTAGGAACTCCTTCCATTTGGTATCAGATGCATTTGGAATCACCACAAGTCAATGTCAGTGGTGTCATCTTTGCCGGCATACCGGGAATCATTCTTGGTCATAATGAACAAATTGCTTGGGGGGTTACGAACACAGGACCTGACGTCCAGGACTTATATGTGGAGAAACGAAATGAAGAAGATCCGACCTTATTTCTTTATGATGGTAAATGGGAAATGGCAACAATCATAGAGGAGCCTATTAAAGTGAAGGATGGTGATACTATCCCTTATGAAGTAACCATTACGAGACATGGTCCGGTGATTTCAGAATTTGCTCATCAAAATGAAAGTGGAAAAGTACTATCAATGAGATGGACAGCCCTTGATCCAAGTCTTGAACTTCTTGCAATCGTTAACATTAACAAGGCAAAGGATTGGGATGAATTTGAAGAAGCCTTAAAGGACTTTCACGTTCCTACGCAAAATTTCGTTTTTGCCTCAGCTGATGGAACGATTGCGTATAAGGCAAACGGGAAAATCCCAATTAGAAAAAAAGGGGACGGACTACTGCCTGTTCCCGGGTGGGATCCGGATTATGAGTGGGAAGGTTTTATACCATTCGAAGAACTTCCTAAGGTCGTCAATCCTGAATCCGGCTTCTTGGCAACAGCAAATAATAAAGTAGTTTCAGATGACTATCCATATCACATTAGTCATCACTGGGCTCAGCCATATAGGTTCATGAGAATATCGGAGTATTTAGAAGGGGAAAAGGATCTCACTCTTTCCGAAATGAAAGACCTTCAAATGGATCAGATGAATTTACATGCCCGTGAAATGGTTCCTATTCTTATTGAAGATTTGGAGAACGAGTCATTAACAGCTAAAGAAAAAGAAGCTGTTGAGCTGTTGAAGTCCTGGAACTATAAAGATGATAAAAAATTAGCTGCTCCACTCGTTTTTCATCAATGGATGAACGAAATTTCCACTGGCCTATTTAAAAAGGAAATTCCAAAAGATATGATGAAACTGTTTGAAGGTCGTCAAAGTGTCGTGGATGAACTCGTTCGAAAGGCTCATAACGGAGAGGAGTCTCAGTGGTTTTTGGACAGGGGAGGATACAAGACATTTCTAACAACTTCACTTACCCAAGCATTAGACGAGCTGGAAGAAGCTTATGGCTCTCAAATAGACGTGTGGGAGTGGGGGTTGTATCATAGAGTATATTTTGAACATCCACTATCCGGAGCTTCTTCCGTTTTGAAATGGTTCTTAAATGACAGGGATCCCGAGCCGGTTGGAGGAAGTAGAGTGACGGTTGGAGCTGCGAGTTACAATGAGAGTGGAATCGTCAATCATGGTGCTTCATGGAGATTTGTTATTGATACAGAGAACATGAACAATGGCTATCATATTGTAGGCCCCGGACAAGCGGGTCATTATAAAAGCAAATGGTATCAAAATCAAATGGACGCATGGAAAAACGGTGAATATCATCAAACATCCATTTCAAACCGAGATGGGGATAGGTTAATTTTAAAAGCAGATTAAAGTCTAAAGCAGCTGGTCATTAAAGGTAAAAAAAAGAAAGGTTATTAACATCTATAAACAGCCTGAAGACCCTCTCCAGGCTGTTTATAGTATGAGAGTTTAATATCGATGAGGTTTATCCCTTTTAGAAATGGGTACATTCACTTCTAAGAAGAAGGGAGGAAAATAGCTTCTAATATTGAATATTCATAAAAGAATTGGGTATACTGGCAAGATGTGATTCAACAACATCTATTATTATGGTACGATAATATGTAACGAAACATTTACATAGAAAGCAGTGAACGTATGACAAGAATTGAAAAAGAGAAAGTGATCGTTCTTATTGGTCCGACTGCTGTAGGTAAAACCAATACAAGTATAGAACTTGCCAAGAGGTATAATGGCGAAATCATAAGTGGTGACTCCATGCAGATTTATAAAAAAATGGATATCGGTACCGCGAAAATCACACCTGAAGAGATGGAAGGTGTCCCACATCATCTGCTTGATATTAAAGATCCCAGTGAATCCTTTTCTGTAGCAGAATTTCAGCAACTTGTCCGAAAGAAAATTTCTGAGATTCACTCACGTGGAAAAGTCCCTCTTATAGTAGGGGGAACAGGGCTTTATATTCAGTCGGTATTATACGATTATCAATTCACTGAAACTCCAGGTGATGAAGACTATCGTGAGGATTTAGAAGCAAGCCTTGAGAAAAATGGTTCCGAGTGGCTTCATGATCGATTAGTATCTGTGGATCCCGTATCAGCAGGGAATATACACCGGAATAATACTCGACGAGTCATTCGTGCATTGGAGATCTATCATTGTACTGGCAAGACAATGTCTGAGTATCAACAAGAGCAATCCCAGGAGATGCAGTACGAAGTGGCTTTTATTGGGTTAACCATGGATCGGGAAAAACTTTATGGAAGAATAAACCTTCGTGTTGATCTGATGATGAAACAAGGTTTATTAGAAGAAGTAAAAGAATTATACGATGAAGGAATAAGAAATGTTCAGTCTGTTCAAGCCATTGGGTACAAAGAACTTTACGATTACTTTGATGGCACAGTCAGCTTGGAACGGGCAATAGAAAGCCTAAAGCAAAATTCAAGAAGATATGCAAAGCGCCAACTTACATGGTTCAGAAATAAAATGGATGTTACCTGGTTCGATATGACAAATGAGAGTCAGCGCACCAAAAATATTGAGGATATTTCAGAATTTATTGCAGGAAAGCTACAGTTAAAGTCGAATAAGTAATGTAGAGATAGAAGAGGAGGACTAACCATGAAACAATCCATTAATATCCAAGATCAATTCCTTAATCAATTGAGAAAAGAGAGTTCACTATGTACGGTATTTTTATTGAATGGATTCCAAATCCGTGGACAAGTGAAAGGTTTTGATAACTTTACAGTGCTGTTTGAATGCGAAGGAAAACAGCAGCTTGTATATAAGCATGCCATTTCAACATTCGCTCCACAGCGTAATGTCCAAATAAATTTTGAAGAACAAAGCAATTAATATTAAAAACTGCGAAAGCTGCCTCAATGGGCAGCTTTTTTTGTAGTCTTTATCAGTATGATTTATCATACTGATAATGTATCTGATTCAGGATTGCAAGAATTAATTAATGAAACGAAAAGTAATTGAATAGGATGATAAGAGAGGCTTTTTTTATGTCCCTCACTTATAATGTCCCAATTTAGTTTTCAATAGTTAATGAATATGCTGAACCGTTATGAAAAATAAACGAAGCAAAACACTCCGTATTTCTTTTTATTTCTCGGGAAAGCGCAGGAATAGACGGAATTCTTCTAATTTGTCGAAAAAACCAGGTGAAATATAGGCGTTTGTCACCCTAAAATCTTCAGGAGCGTATACTGTCTTAAGAATGGTGAGGTGAATCCATTGGATCAACCAATGAGAATGAAAAATAATGGTCAAATCAGCATTGTATTGAATTCTCAAAAACGGAGTTCAGTAAAAGATACGTTAAGGCATGATTCCGTTCCTCAGTCGCTCCCTCAAGAGCATGTCGCGTTAAAAGAAATAGAAGAAGAACTTGGATCTCTAGTCGGAATGGAAGAAATGAAGAAAATGGTGAAAGAAATCTATGCTTGGATATATGTTAATAAGAAACGGGAAACAATCGGGTTGAAAGCGGGAAAACAAGCCCTTCATATGATGTTCAAAGGAAATCCCGGTACAGGAAAGACTACTGTCGCAAGGATTATTGGAAAACTATTCTTGAAAATGAATGTACTTTCTAAAGGACATTTAATTGAAGCAGAGAGAGCTGATCTGGTTGGTGAATATATTGGTCACACAGCTCAGAAAACAAGAGACCTTGTCAAAAAAGCCTTAGGAGGAATTTTGTTTATCGATGAAGCGTATTCACTAGGCAGAGGAGGAGAGAAGGATTTCGGGAAAGAAGCCATTGATACACTTGTCAAACATATGGAAGATAAGCAGCATGAATTCATCTTGATCCTGGCTGGATACTCGAGGGAAATGGATCACTTTCTTACCTTGAATCCCGGCCTCCAATCACGATTTCCTCTCGTATTTCACTTTCCTGATTATTCAGTTGATCAGCTGATGGAAATCGGCAGAAGGATGTTAGAAGATAAAGAATATTTATTAAGTCATGATGCAGAAAGAAAGATTCGGGAACATCTTCACTCAGCAAAAAATAATCTATCTCCTATGGCATTTTCAAATGGCAGGTATGTACGAAATGTTTTAGAGAAGTCAATTCGTGCTCAGGCCATGCGGCTGCTAATGGAAAATTGTTATGATCGACATGATTTATTAACCATCCGCAGCAATGATTTAGTGTTTAACAAAGGGTCATCTGAATGACTATACTTAGTAAACATCTAGTATTATAAAAATCTATGAAAAAATGCATTCATAAGTGAATGCATTTTTTCATTATACATGTGCTCGTAAACTCCTATTCGGTAACCTCCATTTATATAAATAGGATAGAACACGTAATGTTGTTGTGATCACGAATAAAGAGTAGAGTTCAAATGCTGAATGGACTATCCCGAGCCCGATTGCTGCTCCACACAGGACTGCCCACACAGCATAAATTTCTGAACGAAGCACTAATGGTTTACGACCGGCAAGGAGATCACGAATGATTCCACCCCCGCTCCCTGTCAGCACAGCTGCTACAATAATAGCGCTTATTGGATGATTCATTTCAGAAGCATACAGTGCTCCTTGGATAGCAAAAGCTGAAAGACCTATGGCATCAAAGAAATTCCCCCATTTTCTCCAGTGTTTAAGGAGATTATTAGGGAAAAGAAAGACAGCTGTTATTGAAAGCAGGGCAATCTGAAACAACATGCCTTGCTCCCATAGAGCGGAAACAGGGACGCCAATCAGTAAATTCCGAATAGCCCCTCCACCGAATGCTGTGACAATTCCTAATATATATACACCGAGGATATCGTATTCCTCTTCCATGGCAATGATAGCTCCTGAAATAGCAAAAGCAATGGTACCTATAATACTCAAAACTTCCCACGTCATACACATTCCTCCTAACCCTATTACAATATGCTACATGCCATTATGTAGATTCTTGAATGAGTGTGATTTCGTAAATTCAAACATACTGATTTTAACACGTCTGCACTTAATTGCAACCACTTTTCACTGCTTTTAACATAGAGTTTACGAGACGGATTTGTTATGATGAAGATGAATATGATATGTACAGAAAGAAGGATGTTTATTGAAGAGTGAAATGAAGGAAAAAGTCATTCTGGTTGGGTGTCAACTGGAAGAAGATGACTTGCGTTTTCAATATAGTTTAGCGGAGCTTGAAGAACTGACTCAAACCGCTCATGGTCAAGTCGTCGCTGCTCTCACTCAAAAAAGGGACCGAGTTCATCCTGGCACTTATATCGGGAAAGGAAAAGTAGAAGAGCTGGTCCTGTTGGAAGAACAATTTGAACCGGATATCATCATATTTAATGATGAACTATCTCCGAGTCAATTGCGAAACTTATCGAAAGATTTACATGCAAGGGTGATCGATCGAACTCAACTGATCCTGGATATTTTCGCTGGGCGCGCCCGTTCAAGAGAAGGGAAATTACAAGTAGAGCTTGCACAACTTCAATACTTACTTCCAAGATTAATCGGACAGGGAGCATCTCTCTCCAGATTGGGAGGAGGGATTGGTACAAGAGGACCTGGTGAGACAAAACTCGAAAGTGATCGTCGTCACATTCATCGCAGAATTGATGATATTAAGAAACAATTACAAACCATTGTTGAGCATAGAGAAAGGTATCGTGAACGAAGAAAGCGTAACAAAGCATTTCAAATTGCACTGGTAGGTTATACAAACGCTGGGAAATCGACTTTGTTTAATCGAATTTCATTAGCAGATTCTTATGAAGAGAATCAACTTTTCGCTACATTGGACCCGATGACAAGAAAAATGCCCTTGCCCAGTGGGTACTCAACATTACTTACGGATACTGTCGGATTTATTCAGGATCTCCCTACTACATTAGTAGCGGCATTTCGTTCTACCCTGGAAGAGGTGAAGGAAGCGGACCTGCTTCTACATATAGTGGATAGTTCAAATCCAGATTACAGTCAGCATGAAAAGACCGTTCAGTCATTATTGGAAGACTTAGATATGAACGGACTTCCTCAGTTAACGGTATACAACAAGCGGGATGTGGTGGACCCTGACTTTGTTCCGGGTAGTGAATGGGATCATATCATGATCAGTGCCTTGAACGAAGAAGATCGAGGTCAGCTTTTATTAAGAATAGAAGAAATCGTGAAAAATTATATGACATCTTATCATGTGTACATCCCAGCAAGTGAAGGGAAGCTCCTTTCACAATTAAAAAATGATACGATCTTAAGAAAATTAGAATTTTTAGAAGAAATCCAGGTTTACGAATTGACGGGCTATCACCTGGAAGATCATCCAATCGCAGGCACCATCAAGAAATTTCAAAGGTAGAAGGGAAACAAAAACCTCATGTTTGAACAATTAGTGCACGGAAACACTCTAAAACCATTGGTAACAAAAGTTGAAGCAAGCATTAAAGATATACACAATCAAATTGAAGAACGAGCTGAAAATAACCAGTTCAGTGTGCTTAGATCTTTTCAAAAGCACCGTGTAAGCGATTCTCACTTCATACCTTCAACTGGTTATGGGTATGACGATGCAGGAAGAGACACATTAGAAAGTATTTATGCCGATGTATTCGGAGGAGAAGCAGGACTAGTGCGACCTCAGATTATTTCAGGTACTCATGCGATCTCCATCGCCTTATTTGGTGTACTTAGACCTGGGGATGAACTAGTGTATATAACGGGAAAACCTTATGATACACTTGAAGAAATTGTTGGGATTCGCGGGGGAGGAACCGGGTCACTGAAAGACTTTCAAATTGGTTATCAAAGTGTAGATTTACTTGAGTCTGGAAAGGTCGATTTTGAAGGGGTTGCAAAAACGATTTCTTCCAAAACAAAAATGGTGGGGATTCAGCGATCTAAAGGATATGCTAATCGACCTTCCTTTACTATAGAAGAAATCAAAGAAATGATTGATTTTGTTAAAGAGATCAACCCTGAAATGGTCGTCTTCGTAGACAACTGCTACGGAGAATTTGTAGAAGAGAGTGAGCCTTGCCACGTCGGAGCAGACTTAATGGCAGGCTCCCTTATCAAAAATCCTGGTGGGGGCCTTGCTAAAACCGGGGGCTACATTGTAGGAAAGAAAGAACACGTTGACGCATGTTCATATCGAATGACCTCCCCTGGAATAGGGGCAGAGGCGGGTGCATCTCTATATAGCTTGCAAGAAATGTATCAAGGCTTCTTTTTGGCACCCCATGTGGTGGCACAATCATTAAAGGGGGCCGTCTTCACATCGGCGTTCTTAACGGAACTTGGCATGAATACAAATCCAAGTCCCCATGCAAAGCGAACAGATTTAATCCAGTCTGTGCAGTTCGATGACAGAGATAAGATGGTCGCATTTTGTCAGGCAATCCAGTTTGCATCACCTATAAATTCTCATTTTACTCCATATCCGGACTATATGCCCGGCTATGAGGATGATGTCATAATGGCGGCAGGAACATTCATTCAAGGTTCCAGCATTGAATTATCTGCAGACGGTCCGATAAGACCACCTTATGTGGCATATGTTCAGGGGGGATTAACTTACGCCCACGTGAAAATTGCCGTTTGCTCAGCAGTAGATAATTTGATTGAAAAAGGTTTAATCACTGTGACTAAAGGATAATAAAGTAGTAAATGGATAGTCTAAATCTGACTATCCTTTTCTTCTGAATTCTTATGTAAGAAAATCTAACATTTGATTGACAGAACTCCTAACATTACATATAATAAAGTCAAGAAGGAAAACAAAAGGGGGAATCAAGATGAGCGGAAGTGAAATTCGTCGAACGATGGCATTATTCCCAATTAGTATTGTCATGCAGCTCACGGACCTAACAGCTCGTCAGATTCGATACTATGAAGAGCACCAATTGATCAGCCCTGCACGTACTGAGGGGAATCGTAGGCTCTTTTCCTTGAATGACATTGATAAGTTATTGGAAGTAAAGGATTTGTTAGATCAAGGCATCAACATGGCTGGGATTAGGAAGATTTTTGCGGTATCCAGTCATAATGAAAGTAAAGTAGTATCTGACGTAAGTAATGAAAAGGAAGAAAAAGCACGACAGGATTTATCCGATGACGAGCTGCGTAAATTACTTCGAAATGAATTGATGCATTCCGGTCGATTTACTAAAGCATCTTTGCGTCAAGGTGACATGTCTCGCTTTTTTCATTAAATAAAAACCTTTAATAAACTTGAGGAGGAAACACGTAAATGGCAAAGTATACTAGAGAAGATGTTTTAAGATTAGCGAATGAAGAAGGTGTAAAGTTCATCCGACTGCAATTCACTGACATTCTGGGAACGATTAAGAACGTAGAAATCCCTCTTAGTCAGCTTGAGAAGGCATTAGATAACAAGATGATGTTTGACGGATCTTCAATTGAAGGATTTGTTCGAATTGAAGAATCAGATATGTACCTATTCCCTGATATAGACACTTGGTTAGTATTCCCATGGACAGCTGAAAAAGGAAAAGTAGCCCGACTGATCTGTGATATCTACAATCCAGATGGTACTCCATTCGAAGGAGATCCGCGGAACAATTTAAAGCGCATCTTAAGTCAAATGGAAGAGCTAGGGTTTACTGACTTCAATCTTGGACCTGAGCCAGAATTCTTCCTTTTTAAATTAGACGTAAATGGTGAGCCGACATTAGAATTAAACGATAACGGTGGCTATTTCGATTTAGCTCCTACAGATTTAGGTGAGAACTGCCGTCGTGATATCGCATTAGAACTAGAAGAAATGGGCTTTGAAATCGAAGCATCTCACCACGAAGTTGCCCCTGGTCAACATGAGATCGACTTTAAATATGCAAGTGCATTAAGAGCATGTGATGATATCCAAACATTTAAACTAGTGGTTAAAACGATTGCACGTAAGCATGGATTACACGCAACATTCATGCCTAAGCCTCTATTTGGTGTAAATGGATCAGGAATGCACTGTAACATGTCCCTATTCAAAAATGGGGAAAACTCTTTCTTCGATGAAAAGGGAGATCTGCAATTAAGCGATACTGCTCGTCAATTCCTTGCAGGTATCATTAAACATGCAACTGACTTTACAGCGATCACGAATCCGACTGTAAACTCATACAAGCGTTTAGTACCAGGATATGAAGCACCTTGTTATGTTGCATGGTCTGCTCGTAACCGCAGCCCGTTAATCCGTATCCCTGCTTCTCGTGGATTAAGCACACGTGTTGAAGTCCGTAGTGTTGACCCGGCAGCTAACCCATACCTGGCGATGGCTGTATTACTGGCAGCTGGATTAGATGGAATCAAAAATAACCTTCCAGCTCCTAAGCCAATCGACCGTAACATTTATGTTATGGACAAAAAAGAGCGTGAAGAAGCGGGAATCGTAGATCTTCCAGCAACATTACACGCTGCATTAGAAAACCTTAAAACAAATGAAGTAATCGTTAAATCTCTTGGAGAACACATCTTCGAACATTTCGTAGAAGCGAAAGAGATCGAATGGGATATGTTCCGCACACAAGTTCATCCATGGGAGCGCGAGCAATACATTCAAATGTATTAATCCATGAAAATTGCTATTAATTAAAAGCAGTGAGTGGTAGCGAAAATGCTACCACCCACTGCTTTTTTTAGGACCTTCAAAAGTATAGATAAAATTAAGCCGCTATTATAAATAGCGGCTTAAACATATTAATGTACTTGACGATAAACTCCGACAACTTTTCCTAAAATGGATACATTTCGTAAAATGATCGGAGCCATAGTTGAATTCTCTGGTTGTAATCGAACATAATCCTTTTCTTTAAAGAAGCGTTTTACAGTCGCTTCATCTTCCTCTGTCATCGCTACGACGATGTCTCCATTATTTGCTGTTTGCTGCTGACGCACGATAACAAAATCCCCATCCAAGATCCCGGCTTCTATCATACTGTCACCCATGATTTCCAGCATGAAGACCTGTTCATCTGAAGGTGCCATACGCTCAGGCAGTGGGAAGAATTCCTCGACATTCTCCACAGCCGTAATGGGTTGACCGGCTGTAACCTTACCGATTAAAGGAACGTTCACAACCCGCTGACGCGGAATCGTATCCTCTTCAAGATTTAAGATTTCGATGGCTCTTGGTTTTGTGGGATCTCTGCGAATAAGACCTTTGCTCTCTAACCTGGCCAGATGTCCGTGTACGGTAGAACTAGAAGCAAGACCAACGGCTTCCCCGATTTCCCGTACGGAAGGTGGATACCCTTTTTCTCTTACTGCAATTTTAATATATTCTAGTATGTCTTGCTGTCTTTTAGACAATTTTGTCATGTTCACGCACCTCTATTATAGATCTTATGTTCCCATTATAGCATGTCTTTCCAGCTGGTACAAACATAAGTTCGAATTTCTGTTGACTCCAAACGAGTGTTCGTATTACAATAAATATAACAAAAACAGAACAAACATTCGTATGGAGGTATTTTTATGTTAACTCACATTTGGAATCGTTTCTCTTACATTATAATATTATTTGTTTTAGCGCTTTTATCTGCAGCCTATTTGCTATTATTTATGGCAAACCAGCCGTCATATCAAAGCATCACCGTTCAGGATGGGGACACACTTTGGACTATTGCCAAACAGTACAATGAAGAATATTCTATGACTGTGGAAGAATTTATCGCTTGGGTAGGAGAGGAAAACAATCTCACATCTTTCTCAATCAAACCCGGTGAATCACTTGTGTTACCTATAGAAAATCCAACATTATCCACCCATTCAGACTATGAATTGGTAATGAACGAAGAATAGAGGGATAGAAGATGAAGGCAGTAATTTACTGCAGAGTCAGTACAAAGAAAGATACACAGGAAACATCTTTGGAACGTCAAGAAGAGGAATTAGCGAAATTAGCAAAAGAACACCAATACGAAGTGTTTGCTATCATTAAAGATCAAGCGAGCGGTTTTGAATTAGATCGCCCTGGTGTTCTTGAACTTCTTGATTTGATTAAAGATGAGTCGATTGGGGCTGTTCTCATACAGGACGAAACAAGAATTGGCAGAGGGAATGCCAAGATTGCTCTCATTCATTGTTTATTAAAAGAGGAAGTCAAGATCATCAGTCAAACACATAGTGGGGAGCTTCACTTATCTGAATCAGATTCTATGGTGATTAATATCGTAAGCATGGTTGAGGAGTATCAAAGGAAACTCCATAATTTAAAAATCAGACGAGGGATGAAAAGGGCAGTGGAAAATGGTTTTCAACCTCATAAAAATCTGAAAAATAAAGGGAATGCAGATGGAAGGGAGCGGATTGAAGTACCCGTTGAGGAAATTGTCAGGTTAAGAAAGAACGAACTGACATTTGCTGAAATTGCAGCCACTTTAAGAGGGTTTGGGTATGATGTCTCCAAAGCTACCGTACATAGGCGTTTTAAAGAATATATGTCTTCGTTGGAAAATGCGTAACTCTTGTTTTATCTCCTTTAATCTAGTAACATGACGATAGTATTAAGCTTAACTATTAGTTGTATATTAGATTTTGCTGATTATGCAATAAAGGAGTTTTTATAGATGCTTTCAAAAACAAAGATGAATCGAATCAATGAACTTGCCAAGAAGTCTAAAAGTAGCGGACTAACCGAACAAGAAGCAAAAGAGCAGTCCAAGTTGAGAAAAGAATACCTGGAAACGTTTCGTCAATCGATGAAAGGGACCATTGAAAATACCAGAATCTTTGATCCGGAAGGTAATGAAGTGACGCCTAAGAAGATTCAGGATATACAAACTAAAAAGAAAATGCATTAATTTAATGAACTGTCCGGTCTATTTTATTTGGACCGGGCAGTTTTTTTCATTCCCCCCCCTTATGTTTTCATAAGGGTTTTTATTTTCAAGGACTATAAAGTCATGTTATCATTCAAGATAGTTGTATAAACTATCAAAGAAGATTAATATTAATAAGGTACATTAAAAGGAAGGATGTCTGACATATGTTTGATAACACAGATCAATTAGCAATTAATACAATCCGTACACTATCCATCGATGCAATTGAAAAAGCAGGTTCTGGACACCCCGGAATGCCTATGGGAGCAGCTCCGATGGCGTATGCACTTTGGACAAGATTCATGAATCATAATCCGAAAAATCCTGAGTGGTTTAACCGGGATCGCTTCGTTTTATCCGCTGGTCATGGATCAATGCTATTATATAGCCTTCTTCATTTATCGGGTTATGACGTTTCAATGGAAGATCTTAAAGAATTCCGTCAATGGGGAAGTAAAACACCGGGTCACCCGGAATACAAACATACACCAGGTGTTGAAGCTACGACTGGACCACTTGGCCAAGGAATCGGTATGGCAGTCGGTATGGCATTAGCTGAAAGGCACCTAGCTTCTACATACAATAAGGATCAATACGATATGGTAGACCATTTTACATATTCTATTTGTGGAGATGGAGACTTAATGGAGGGGGTTGCCTCTGAAGCAGCATCATTAGCAGCTCACTTGAAATTAGGTCGACTTGTAGTTCTCTATGATTCAAATGATATTTCACTTGATGGAGAATTAGACAAATCTTTCTCTGAAAGTGTGAAAGGCCGCTTTGAATCCTATGGTTGGCAATATATTCGTGTTGAAGACGGGAATGACCTTGATGAAATTTCCAAAGCAATCGAAGAGGCTCAAGGTGATACTAGCCGTCCAACTATGATCGAAGTTAAGACAGTCATCGGATACGGAGCTCCAAATAAATCAGGGAAATCCGCTGTGCACGGTGCTCCACTTGGTGAAGACGAAATGAAGCTTACGAAAGAAGCTTATCAATGGACTTTTGAGCAGGATTTTCATGTACCTGAGGAAGTTTACAGCAGATTCGAGGAAAAAATCCAACAAGAAGGTTCTGAAAAAGAAGAAGCTTGGGCTGACTTATTCATAAAATATAAAGAGGAGCATCCAAAGCTTGCTGTCCAATTAGAAGCAGCAATCAAAGGCGGTCTTCCAGAAGGATGGGATCAAGATATCCCGGTATATGAAGAAGGAAAAGCACTAGCAAGCAGAGCTTCCTCCGGTGAAGTGTTAAATGCGATTGCAAAGAATCTTCCTTCCTTCATTGGTGGATCAGCTGACTTAGCCGGATCTAACAAGACGATGATTAAAGATGAAGCAGACTTTACTCATGAATCGTATGAAGGTCGTAATATCTGGTTCGGTGTTCGTGAGTTCGGTATGGGTGCAGCTATGAATGGTATGGCTCTTCACGGCGGTCTGCACGTATTCGGAGGAACATTCTTCGTATTCAGTGACTATTTAAGACCCGCTATCCGCTTAGCAGCTCTAATGGGCTTACCTGTGACATATGTATTCACTCATGATAGTATTGCCGTCGGAGAAGATGGACCTACACATGAACCTGTAGAACAGCTCGCTTCGCTTCGTGCCATGCCTAACCTTTCTGTCATCCGCCCTGGTGACGGAAATGAAGTTGCTGCAGCCTGGAAATTATCCTTAGAGTCTAAGGATCAGCCTACGATGTTAGTTCTATCGCGTCAGGACCTCCCAACTCTTAAAGGTACTGCAGATAAAGCATATAACGGCGTAAACAGAGGTGCATATGTGGTATCTGCTTCAGGCAAGGAACAGCCTGATGCCTTACTGATTGCAACTGGTTCTGAAGTGCATTTAGCAGTAGACGCTCAAAAAGCACTTGAAAAAGAGGGAATCAGTGTATCTGTCGTAAGTATGCCATCTTGGGATCGCTTTGAGAAACAATCAAAAGAATACAAAGAATCTATTCTGCCTAAGAGTGTGAAAAAACGTCTTGCTATCGAAATGGGATCTCCAATGGGTTGGGATCGCTATGTAGGAGACGAAGGCGACATTTTAGCTATTGATGGATATGGTGCATCTGCTCCTGGAGCAAGAGTCATGGAAGAGTACGGCTTTACATCAGACAATGTAGTTTCAAGAATCAAAGCATTGATTCAGTAATAAATTAAAGACATGAAAGGTCGACTCCTTAATACTCTTAAAGGAGTCGACCTTTTTTTCCTAAATATTACAACTTGAGAAAATCACCGATATTTTGAGTTAACTTGCCCTTCGACAAAACTAGTGTAGATTTTCAACAATTTCCGACAATGACTCCTTTCTAGTTGATTTATACTATATGAAAGAAAGGTAGGAGGGTGTAAAGGTGCGAAACTATCAAATCTATTGGATTGAAGAAATGTTTGTTCAGCACTATTATGGTCGGGAAAGAATATTCTATCAGCTGTTTTCCGAATGGGAAGCAAGTTCAGGGGAGCTTCACGATATCATCTCGAAACAAGTAAATTACATTACTAGGCCAATTCCATACCTTCCTACACAAAGACTCCTGCAGCACGAGATCATTAAAATTGAAGGAGCGACTTGGGTTGATTCTGTTGCAACGATTGAAAGGATTGATTCAGGTGCTACACTTGTTCTCAATGAAAAATGGATGACGCTCAATGCTTGGGGGCACGATGAATCTGAATATGTCTTTTTTGAAATCCTGCGCAGAAATATGGGCCAGCTGCTCGCGATTGATATCCAAAATGAACGTTTTGGGTGGTTAAAACCGATAAAACAAAGAAAATTTATATATTAATAAGAAATTATGACAGAAATATTGTATAATGTTTCATGGTTTAGTACACTTTTATAAGGACAACATGAAGGAGGAAGTAAGAGTATGTCAACGACTGGGTTACTTATTCTAGTTGGAGTTCTAGCATTACTTGCTGGAGTTGCACTAGGATTTTTCATTGCTCGTAAATATATGATGAGCTATCTTAAGAAAAATCCACCAATTAACGAGCAAATGTTACGCATGATGATGATGCAAATGGGTCAAAAACCTTCCCAAAAGAAAATCAATCAAATGATGAATGCAATGAATAAGAACATGAAGTAATAGATAGAAGCACTCAGGTGATGAGTGCTTTTTCTATTTGTGACTATACTACTTACGATAATGCGCTTATAACCCGTTCTTTCGTAATTTAGGCTAAAATGATTATTTTAGTCAATTCAAAAAAACTTACTGATTATCATTCAGATTAAAATTGAATTTATGATAGAATATAGTCCGGAGGGAGTCATATGAAAAAATGGATGATTGCTTCACTGTCTCTCATGATTATTGTTGCTGGTTGCAGCAATAAGCCTCAAGAAGTGATGGATGAAGAAACGCTTGAAATTCAAAATAGTGCAGCTGGAGAAGCGCGCGAATATTTAAATTATAAAGTGAATAAAGAGAAGAAATCAATCAATCGTGGTCTCATAACGATGATGATTAACAACCGCAGTGATATGGATGAAATCGAAACAGGCCTCATGTCATTATCCACCGAGCATTTTTCACCAGAGGATTTTGTGTACCAGGAAGGTCAATATCTTAAAGATCTAAATTCATGGTTGGGAAGAAAGTCTAAATCAAATAAATTAGGGCTTAATCCTACTCTGGAGATTACCGATGATATGGGCTGGGAAGAACGAATGGAGCTTGAAAAAAAGAATCCCATGTATCTCGCTTATATCCATGAACAGAACTACGTTGACTCAGAAGGGAAAATAAAAGGGATTTCCCTCGGTCTTTCTATGAATACTGTAGATTATATTCGCGTAGAAGATGAAAATAAACTCATGCATTTTGATGAGGTAAAGATCGATGACCAACAGTTAGAAGAATACGGAAAAAAGATAGCTAACACCGTTGTCAGTAGGGTGAAATCCAATAAGGAACTAAAAGATGTCCCTATACTGATATCCCTATACAAACTTCAACCATTGAATAGCGTAGTGTCCGGCAACTATATTACTTCCAGTTATGTTGACGAAAATGATAAGACTGTAAAAAAATGGAATGATGTTACGGATAAATATTATTACTTCCCTAGTGATGAAGGGGAAGAGAAAGATCGAGATCTACATAATCGGATACGTGATTTAGAAGATTATGTTTCGAAATATTTTTCACACCAGGATATTGAATTTGTCGGAAAAGCCTTATACCAAAAGGACACCTTGAATAAACTCGTGATTGATGTACATACAGGTATGGTGAAAGAAACAGAACTAATTGGCTTTTCTCAGGCGATTGGCCCCGAGATCGTTGATTACTTCCCTCACACGCCGGTTTACCTATATGTGAAGACACCAAAGGGTCTGAAAGCAACCATTGTAAAAGAAGTGGACCAAGAACCATTTGTTCAAATCCATTAGTAAACTATAAGAACATCTCTTAAGACATTAAGAGGTGTTCTTTTTGTATATTAAGCTTATTAAGGCTCTTGTCGTAAAGCTTTTTTAGCAAAGATTGTTGTGTTTATATAGCTTATTTCAAAAAAAGATTTCTCATTTTTTTGAAATTTGGTAAAATAAAGAGTCGATTTATTATAGATACGGGGGAGACAGAATGAAGGTCTTTTTAGATTTAAAGTGGTTTTTTCTACAAGAAAAAAAGTCATATATCACAGGAACCATCCTGCTTTTATTTGTTGCATTTCTTCAATTGATTCCACCAAAGATTGTAGGGATTATTGTGGACAGTATTAAAGCGGGCTCATTGACCCGTGAAGACATGTTCAAGTGGATTTTCATACTCATCACCACGGCTCTATCAATGTACGGACTTCGGTTTGTATGGAGGATCATGATTTTTGGTTCGGCGACCAAACTTTCCCGCTTGCTCCGGAATCGTTTGTATCATCATTTTACCAAGATGTCGCCCTCCTTTTATCAAAAGAAAAGAGTCGGTGATTTGATGGCGCATGCCACAAATGATCTTCAAGCAATTCAACAAACCGCAGGAGTTGGAGTATTAACATTTGTAGACTCCATATCTACAGGAGGATTCGTAATACTGGCCATGGCTTTTACAATCAGTTGGAAGCTTACTCTTATTGCTTTGATCCCAATGCCGTTCATGGCTATGCTGACGAGTTTTTATGGTACTCTTTTACATAAACGCTTTCATAAAGCACAGGAAGCATTCTCATCCTTAAATGATAAAACGCAGGAAAGTGTAACGGGGATCAAGGTTCTTAAGACGTTTGGACAAGAGAAAGAGGATATCGAATCATTTCGAAAGCAATCCGAAGATGTAGTGCAAAAGAATATATCTGTTGCAAAAGTGGATTCCCTTTTCGATCCGACCATTTCAATAATAGTAGGAATTTCCTTCTTTCTATCCATTGTATTTGGGTCAAGATTTGTCGTGAGTGGAGAACTGACAATAGGAGAATTAATCTCTTTTACTACCTACCTGGGACTTCTCATTTGGCCGATGCTCGCATTCGGTTGGTTATTCAATATTGTAGAAAGAGGACGTGCGTCTTACGACCGTGTATCTCTGGTGTTAAATGAAAGGGTAGACATTAAAGATCACGAAAGAGCGCTGGATCGAGTTCCTTCTGGAGATATAGAATATAAGATTGAGACCTTTTCTTATCCAAATGAAGATGAGCATGTTCTAGAGAATATTCACTTTTCCTTAAGAAAAGGTCAAACGTTAGGAATCGTAGGGAAAACTGGAGCAGGTAAAACAACCTTACTAAGATTATTACTAAGGGAATTTGAAGGGTATAACGGCGAAATAACGTTCGGCGGGGAGAAGATCCAGGAATATAAATTAACCCGTTTACGTGAAAGTATAGGATATGTGCCTCAAGATCATTTTCTTTTTTCAGCCACGATTCTTGAGAATATAGCTTTCACTCTTCCTCTTACCCCGAAAGAAAAAGTGGAAGAGGCGGCTGCACTTGCACATATCCATGATGATATCATTCATTTCAGTGACGGATACGGTACTGTGGTCGGTGAAAGAGGCGTTTCCTTGTCTGGTGGACAAAAGCAAAGGATCTCGATTGCGAGAGCCCTGTTAATGAATCCAGAGGTACTCATTCTTGACGACTCGTTGTCTGCTGTTGATGCAAGGACAGAGGAGTCCATTTTGACATCATTAAAGGAAAATAGAGCTGGAAAAACGACCATGATCACTTCTCATCGATTAAGTGCCATTCAACATGCAGACTTAATCATCGTTCTTGAAGAAGGAAAGGTTATGGAGAGAGGCACTCATAATGAACTGATGAAGAAAAAAGGGTGGTATCGGGAAATGTATTTGCGTCAACAGTTAGAAGAAATAGTGGAGTTTGGGGGATAAGATATGGATACTATACCGACTTTAACGGCGAAAGAGCAGCGAAACATTTTTTTTCGCCTAATGAAATATACAAAGCCGCATAAGAAAACGATTTTATTTGCATTTTTGTTATTGTTGTTGACCACGATCGGCGATGTTTTTGGACCAATCATCATCAAGGTCTTTATAGACGATTATTTAACCCCAAGAGAGTTTCCGTACGGTCCACTTGTGGGATTGGGAGCGACCTATTTATTCATACAAATCGGAAATGTATTGATCTCTTACTTTCAATTATTGAAGTTCCAGGAAATAGCCCTGAAAATCATTCAGCAGCTTCGTGTGGATGTTTTTACGAAGGTACAGGGTTTAGGAATGAGGTATTTCGATGAAACCCCGGCAGGAAGTATTGTTTCCAGGGTGACCAATGATACGGAAGCAATTAAAGATATGTTTGTGAGTGTGCTGGTATCCTTCATTCAGGGAGCATTCCTATTAACAGGTATCTTTATCGCCATGTTTGCACTCAATACACGGCTTGCCTTCTTCTGTTTATTTATTTTGCCGCTCATTTATATGATTATGAATCTTTACCGCAAATTTAGTGCCATCTTCTATCAGGATATGCGTGAGAGATTGAGTCAGCTTAATGCAAAGCTTAATGAGTCTCTTCAGGGAATGCCCATCATTCAAGTTTTCAGGCAGGAAAGAAGACTAAGAGAAGAATTCGGCGATATTAATGAAAAACATTATTTAGCAGGAATGAAAAATATTAAAGTGGATGGATTATTATTAAGACCCGCCATTGATCTGGTGTATGTGGCTGCCTTGATAGTTGTGTTAAGTTATTTTGGCGTGACATCATTCAATCAACCAATTGAGATAGGGGTATTATATGCATTTGTAAATTATCTGGACCGATTCTTTGAGCCTGTCAATCAAATCATGATGAGACTATCCATGTTTCAACAGGCTATCATTGCCTCTTCCCGTGTCTTTAAGCTGCTGGATGAAAATGAACTCTCTCCTGCACAGAATGTAGATATTCATTCGAAAGGCACAATCAGTGAAGGGGAAATAACATTTGACAATGTTTCGTTCTCTTACGATGGGCAGAGAGATGTACTTAAGAATATTTCATTTACTGCAAGCCCGGGAGAAACAGTTGCTCTAGTAGGACACACAGGAAGTGGTAAGAGCTCAATCATCAATTTACTCATGAGGTTCTATGAATTTGAACGTGGGAATATTCTAATAGACGGTCAAAACATTAAGTCTTATCCAGTAGAAGAGCTCCGTGGGAAAATGGGGCTTGTCCTGCAGGATCCATTTCTCTTCTTCGGAACGATCAGAGATAATATCAAGCTTCATTCAGAAGAGATGACGGATATAGAAGTGGAGGGAGCTGCCACATTCGTTCAAGCCAATACTTTTATAGAAAAACTACCTGATGCATATAGGCATCCAGTGGTTGAAAGGGGATCAACATTTTCGAGTGGCCAAAGGCAATTAATCGCATTTGCGCGAACCATCGCAACCCGACCGAAAATCCTTATCCTGGATGAAGCAACGGCCAACATCGATACGGAAACGGAAGAAGCTATTCAAGAGGCGTTATCAAGGATGAGAAAAGGAAGAACAACGATTGCCATTGCTCACAGGCTTTCTACCATTCAAGATGCAGACCTGATCCTGGTCCTTCATCAAGGAGAGATTGTAGAGAGAGGAAGTCATCAGGAATTACTTGTTCAAAAAGGCATTTATCATAAAATGTATCTTCTACAAAATGGTTTAGCAGATGGCATAGAAGATGCCGTATCTGGTTCTTAAACGTATAAAAGGCAGACCATATAGATGAAGAGTCTGCCTTTTGATCGTTAATATTTATATTAGAATAGTATAATTGTAATCAATAATGCTTTAGCTTATTTGAGGTGAGCATTTTTTTATGTATAGGGAGTTGTAGCTATTTAACAGACGATCAAGTTCCTGACTAAATTGAATAGCTTGAGGTGACGTGAGTCCATTTTCAGCAACAATATCAATTAATTGAGCACGCTTTTTTTCAATTCGTTCGAGAAGCTCTTTTTTAGACACGGCTGTTTCCTTTCTTTTGTATTTCCTTACAAAGGGAATACAAAACTAGTAATAACTGTAACTTTTTATTAGTATAACGAAAATCGAACTGTTTTTCAAAGCAAAATTATTGGTTTTTATAAAAAGAAAAGAGAGTTTAACACATTTGAAAAAGTAAAATGTGCATGTAATATAATGGTCACAAATCTTTCACACAAACATTCCTCATAGAAACCGGTTTTGTTTGATAGAATAGAGATATATACTGAAATGTAGGAGTTGTAAAAATGTCTGATATTAATATTTTCTTAGCATTTGGGGCTGGTTTCCTAAGCTTCATCTCTCCATGCTGCCTTCCATTATATCCCGCTTTTCTTTCTTATATAACAGGAATGAGTGTTAATGAGCTCAAAACGGATAATGCGATGCTTCAAAGAAGAAGTTTATTACATACGTTATTTTTCTTAGTCGGTTTCTCGGCAATCTTTATAGCAATCGGTTTCGGCACTTCCCTTATCGGAAACTTCTTTTTGGATTATAAAGATCTCATTCGTCAGCTTGGGGCTATCTTCATTGTCGTATTTGGATTGGTAGTCGTCGGAGTATTTACCCCTGAAACATTGATGAAGGACCGTCGCATTGAATTCAAGAATAGACCGGCAGGCTTTTTTGGCTCCGTATTAATCGGAATGGCATTCGCGGCCGGTTGGACACCATGTACCGGACCGATTCTTGCTTCCGTTCTGGCCCTTGCCGCCTCTAATCCAGGTTCGGGCGTTATGTATATGACAGCTTACGTATTAGGATTTGCCATTCCGTTTTTCATTCTGTCATTCTTTATCGGAAGAATGCAATGGATCAGAAAAAACAGTGGGAAGATTGTAAAGGTAGGAGGGTATGTGATGATTGTGGTAGGGGTCATGCTGTTCTTTGATTGGATGACTGTCATTCTAGCTTACCTTACTTCTGTATTTGGAGGGTTCACTGGGTTTTAAACCAACAATGTAATAGAATTGAATATACAGTTCATTACGTTTTATGGTATAGTTAAAATGGATGAAACAGGAAATAATATTCAACAATAGACACCGGGTAGCGTATACGAGGAGGAAACATCTGTGGCAACGATACTTGTAGTGGATGATGCGAAATTTATGAGAATGACACTTGGAAGCATGCTTTCCTCTGGCGGTCACGAAGTCATAGGAGAAGCAGAGAATGGACTTATAGCCGTAGAACAGTATCGTGAGCTTCAGCCCGATCTTGTGACAATGGATATCACGATGCCTGAACTAGATGGAATAGAAGCGGTTAGGAGAATTTTATCCGAGTTCCCCCAAGCTAAAGTAATCATGTGTTCAGCTATGGGACAGCAAAAGGTAGTGGTGGAAGCCATTGAAGCGGGAGCAAAGGACTTTATTGTGAAACCCTTTGACGAAGTACGGGTAGAGGAAGCCATCAAAAGAGTATTAGGATGATAAAATCGAAAGAGAGGTTAAGGACTATTTAATCTCTCTTTTTTGTGTTTTCGTTTTTCTTTCATTTGGGCTATAATAGGGAAGGTATGAAAGTAGAAAATAAAAGGTTGATGATGGTTTATGATGATTGCTTCATCCATTGTTGCGATTTGCATGGGTTTTATGGTGATATTTATTAGAATGAAGGCTCAGAAAAAGCCTGTTAGCAGCAAGAAGATTATCTTACCTCCTTTGTTTATGAGTACAGGGGCGTTAATGTTCTTATTTCCTGTTTTTCGAGTCACTTTAGGAGAATTTCTAGAAGCGATTACCGTAGGAATGATCTTTTCTATATTGTTGATTAAGACTTCCAAATTCGAAATTCGTGATAATGATATTTATTTAAAACGGTCTAAAGCGTTCGCGTTTATTTTGATAGGACTCCTATTAATACGAATTCTCGCCAAGTCCATTCTTAGTGCATCGATTGATTATGGTGAACTTAGTGGAATGTTTTGGATTCTTGCCTTTGGTATGATTGTCCCGTGGAGAATCACCATGTATCTTCAGTATAGAAAGCTGCACCAGGAGCAACAAGACGTAACAACGAATTCAATTTAATTCCTAAGGAAAAAAAGCAGGGTGATTCCTATCACGCTGCTTTTTTTTTGTAAATTTCTTCACATAAGATTACGATTTCTTTACAAAGCAAACCAATATGCTTAGGGTTGAATCATTTAGGGCAAAGAGAGAGATGAAGAAAATCACAAGAGATATTGGTGGGATAAGTATTGTTTACGCTGGCAGATATTTGGACGTTCTTCCTTGCATTCTTTTTAACATTGCCATTGGTCACCATCGTCCACGAGGCAGGTCATATCTTCGTCGCTCGCATATTTGGTGCAAAGATAAAATTTTGCATTGGAACCGGAAAGCATTTAATGAGCATTGGTCCATTGGAAGTGAAGAGAATGTATTTTATGGAAGGTTGGTGTCAATATACAGAATTGAAGTATAACAAGGTGTGGGTTCATGTGTTTATTTATATGTCTGGGAGTTTATTTAACCTGTTTGCAATTTTAGCCATTAACTTCCTGATATTTGAAGGGGTCATTCCTGTTCACATCTTTTTCTATCAATTTGTGTATTTCTCCGTTTATTTTATATTCTTTTCATTGTTTCCGTTTCGGAATGGAGAGGGGAAACCAAGTGATGGACAAGCAATACTTGACGTCATTAGATACGGAAAGGCAGAGGATCCCATTGATTAATCATATAAAAAGGTAAACGACTATCGTTTACCTTTTTTTTGCTTTCTTCCATTTGTAAAATAGAAATGCCGCACCTATGATAAAAATTAAATATAGCACAATCGGAATAATTAGTATCGATCCCATCCTTTTTCCTTCCTGTCACCTAGAATAAATGTTCGTAAGGGGTTACATCTATTTGCATTTCGTTTAGTTTTTTTCGAAGAAACTTATGATCCCGTTTCGGAGTCGCCAGGATATACCCTCTTATGACTAATTCCTGAGTAATGGAAGAGGCTCTGTCTTTTAAAGCCAATTCTCCAATTTTACCTGCAATTTTTTGCTTCGCTACGTCTCTAAATAATTCGGGTACGGGTGTGACCAACTCATTGAGCATTTTCTTTTCCTCATCACCCCATAAATGGATGGTTTCATTCACATAATGCTCTTCCCAGTCCAAATCGGATTTTCCATCCTCTTTAGGAAATCTCTTTAAGAATTTCCTGAACATAAAGAATCCACCAATAGCAAATGAAGCCACTAAAAATACGACCCAAAACAGTATGAAATATAAGAACCAACCTTCAAGCATGCTTTCACCTCAATTTTTCAAAAAGCGTATGTATCGTATTCATTATAGACAAGGGAAAAGCTTGTGACAAGAATATCGCTGTTTTTACAAAAGAAGTCTATACTGTTCTTAATTAGAAATGATATACTATTAAATAACAAATATCGCGAAAATTCTTTCTATTTCGATTCTCGTGCTTGGATGGATAGGGGGCTCACAGGATGATATATAGAGGGAGAATAGTATCAGTGCTCATTGGACTTTTACTAGTCTTGACATGGGATTTTATTTATTACTTTGTTCTGCATTATCCAGTGGATTTGAAAGTGGATTTGGTGTTCACTCTATTAATTCTCTTCATTAGCTACTATATGGGGAAAAATTATGACACAAGCTATAAAACTTTAGCTGCCCTGCGAAAGAGTGAGGAGAGAGTGAAGCTTCTAAATGAAGAAATGCAGCATGTGCTTCAGAGCATCGATGAAGTTGTCTTTCATACCAATTCCAAAGGAGAGTTTCAATTTCTGAATCAATCCTGGGAAGACTTCACGGGGTATACGGTTAAAGAAAGTTTACATAAGAATGCACTTCATTTTATATCCCTACATGAACGTCATGAAATCCTTCGAATGATAAGACAAAGTATAAGCATGAAAAAGGAGAAAATGAAAATGGACTTCTCTTATCAGAAGAGGGATGGTCAGTTTCGTTGGGGTGAAGTGAATGTTAAGTTAAACTACAATGAATACGGTGAACTTCTTGGAACGGTAGGAACCATCTCAGACATTACCGAAAGAGTACATAATGAAGAAGAATTGATTGAAATGAATGAAACGTTAGCCATAGAATCTCAAAAACTATCAGTCGCCGGGCAATTAGCAGCCGGAATTGCACATGAGGTACGTAATCCCCTAACGTCGATCAACGGTTTCTTACAGTTATTAAGAGATGATGCCGATGAGAAGACGAAGGAATACTTAGGAATTGTCTTTTCTGAAATTAAGAGGATTGAACTTGTGCTCAGCGAATTATTGATTCTCGCAAAGCCGCAATCCGTTACATATAGACGAATCAATATTATTGAGACCCTTGATCATGTTGCGAAATTATTAAATACGAATGCCATTTTATATAATATTGAAATCCAAACCGATTTTCATGAAAGGGAGCTCCATATTCGTGGAGATGAAAATCAGCTAAAGCAAGTATTTATTAACTTACTTAAAAACGCCATAGAAGCGATGCCTCATGGAGGAACGATTACGATAAGTGCAGACTTGACCTCTTATAACAAGGTTCAATTAACCTTCAAAGATGAGGGAGTAGGCATGAAAAATGAAACGCTGGATAAACTCGGGGAGCCTTTCTTCACAACGAAGACGAAGGGCACGGGCTTAGGCCTCACCATATGTTTGAGAATTCTTCGTGATCATGGAGCGGATATCAGGGTGCAAAGCGAGCAGGGAGAAGGAACCACCTTCCATATCATGTTTGAAGCTGTTCAAGCTTCAGAGAGAAAAAGGAGGGAAACCTTACAAAACCAATGAAATAAGAGCCCTTATGGAACGATCATAAGGGCTCTTTCATGTGTGAAGATATGGCGGGACTGCCTGGGAATCGAACCCAGCGGAGACGGCACGCGCCTCCCAAGAGGTTTTGAAGACCTAGGCATGCACCAGCTCTACAATCAGCCCCGAAAATAAGTATATATATGTTATACCATGGAAGAAAAACTTGTTCAAATGTTTTTAGAATCTATAGGTACCATTGGCCTGTGTGTAAAGTGTGATAATCAGATAGTAAACAAGCTATATATTTGAAAAATTTATAAGATTTAAACTTTGGAGAAATTAGAAAATTCTTCTTTACCAGTCGATTCTCCCCGTGATAAGATACTTTTTGCCGGCTTATCATAAATTGAAGTAAGCGATTTCCTATAGGAATTGCTTACCTTCTATACTTGAACATGTTGAATGAGACAGAGAGGGGAAAACAAGTATGAAAAAAGTATGGTTTTTAGGTCTGGGTCTATCATTAGCACTGGTTGGATGCTCCGATTCAGGTTCTGATGAAGCTAAAAAAGAGGAAACAACAAATGCGAAGGAAGAAAACGCAAATGTTGCTGGAGATTTAATGGATTTTTATTTGAATTTAACAACAACCGTCAATGGTGTTGATATTGATCTTAATGGATATGAAAAAGCGATTGCAGGAGAAGAGCCTCCTGCAGGAGAAGAGTTGGAAAAAATGAAGGAGGCTGCTGCAGCATCTGCAACTGATTCTGCTAAAGCAGTAGAAGGCATGGAGATTCCAGGAAGTCTTGGTGATCATAAAGATGCGGTGGAATCATTCCAATCGACCTTGACAGAATCATATAATATGAAAGCTGAAGCACTCTCTAAAGAAGGCGAAACAGATTTAACGGCAGCCAATGAAAAATTAAACGAAGCAGAAATCCAAATCAAAGAAATTCTTGATGAAGCTGGGTTAGTAAGCTCAAGCTTAATCAGTGATTTAAACGGGTAATCAAAAAAAGCGAATCCAGAACCTTCTGGATTCGCTTTTTTTCGATAAACAATACGTAACCTTTTCCTTATAAATTTCCTATATTAAAGTCGAGAGGAGGGAAAGGGATGGAGACCATTATCGCTTTTGTGTCTGAGGTGGGGTTTCCGATAGTTGTCACAATGTATCTCCTGTATCGTATTGAGACGAAGCTGGATGCCGTGATTACATCGATCCAAACACTGCCACAGCAGTTAAAAGAATAATAGAAGAGGCTGGGACAAAAGTTTTTTATCCTAAGTCAAACCCGAACAAACCTGCTTCTTAGTGTGCAGAATTGTTCGGGTCTATTATTTATTTTCGAATCATTTGATTTTAGCTGTTTCCAGCGGTTGATTGGAGTGCAAGACGAAGACTCCTGCGGGAAAGTAGCTTATGTGAGACCCCGCAGGCTTGCCGAGGAGGCTCACGGGCTACCCGCGGAAAGCGTAGTCTTGCACGGAAATCATTAGCGGTATGAAGAACCTACACTTCTATTGTTTGTCTTTTTATCGTGGTTTTTTAGTTTTGTCCCAGCCTCTTTCTTGTTTTTGGAAATCCATTAAGGTATAGGTTAAAGTGAGAACAAATGTTCCTTGGAAAGACATTTCCTTTCACGTATAACTTCATAGTTTGATATAATTTAAGGAGATACTCATTGACCGGAGAGGAGACAACAGTGATGAAATTCATTCACACCGCCGATTGGCATTTAGGTAAATTGGTTCATGGCATATATATGACAGAAGAACAACGATACATATTAGAGGAGTTTATTGAACTTGTGAAAAAGGAAGAACCTGATGCAGTTGTCATTGCAGGTGATCTTTATGACCGATCCGTTCCTCCTACAGAAGCTGTAGAGTTGTTGGACGAAGTTTTATACCGAATTAACGTAGAATTAAAGACACCGATTGTAGCTGTTTCTGGAAATCATGATAGTGCGGAACGACTATCATTCGGTTCATCATGGTACAAGCACAGTCAATTTCACTTAAAAGGAAAACTGACAAATGACTTTACTCCAATCACAATTAAAGGGGTTCATTTCCACTGCGTTCCTTATGCTGAACCTGGTAATGTCAGACAAATACTAGAAGACGATTCGATTAACTCCCATCATGCTGCGATGGAGGCCATTGTGAAGAGAATCGAAGAGAAAATGAAACCAGATGAGCCGCATGTTTTTGTTGGTCATGCGTTTGTGCTGGGAGGGAAAACCACAGATTCAGAGCGAACCCTTTCTGTTGGGGGATCTGGCTGTGTCGGTGCAGATGTGTTTAAGTCCTTCCATTATTCAGCACTGGGTCATCTTCATAGTCCAGATGCTATAAAGCATGAAACAATTCGATATTCAGGGTCTCTATTAAAATACTCATTTTCTGAAGCGAGTCAGCGAAAGTCAGTGAGCATCGTAGAGATGGATGGGGATGGATCCTTCCGTTTGCGGGAAGAAGTGCTAAAGCCGAAGCAAGATATGAGAGAACTCCAGGGACTGATGGAAGAGCTTCTGGACCCTGCATTCTATCAATCCCAGAAAGTCGATGACTATCTAAAGATCACGTTACATGATGAAGGTACGTTAATCGATCCCATAAATCAATTGCGACAAGTCTATCCGAACGTCTTACATCTGGAAAGGAAAATGGATCTCACTGATGCCAAAAAGAAAAATACTTTCAAAGTATTGGAGGATAAGAAAAGGTCGGAACTGGATATGTTTAAAGAATTCTACGGAGATATGACCACAGGTGAATTTACCAATGAAAAGGAAGAAATCCTTAAGAACGTTATTGATAAAGCCAGAAAGGAGGTCGATCAAGTATGAAGCCTCTTCAATTAGTGATGCAAGCCTTTGGACCCTATGCAGGCAGAGAAACGATTGATTTTCGTTCGTTGGGGAACCGCACAATGTTCGTGATATCAGGGAAGACAGGGTCAGGGAAGACGACTATCTTTGATGGAATTTCCTATGCCATTTACGGTAAAGCAAGCGGTGAAGATCGCAGTCCGACTGAACTGAGAAGTCAATTTGCAAGTAATGATGTTATTACGGAGGTAGAGCTTACATTCAGTTTAAGAGGCAGATCGTATCGTATTTGGCGCTCTCCTCAGCAGGACAAAAAGAAAGCAAGAGGAGAAGGCTACACAACCATCAATGCCCGGTCTGAATTATACGTATATGATAAAGATGGGAAAGAACAGCTACTAGCGGCTAACGTCAGAGACGTGGATGAGAAAATCAAAGGGTTAATTCAACTAGATGCCAATCAATTCAGGCAGATTCTTATGATTCCTCAAGGAGAGTTTCGAAAGCTCTTAACTTCAGACAGTAAAGATAAGGAGCTTATCCTGCAACGTCTATTCCATACAGAGCTTTATAAGACCATCCAGGAAAAACTGAAATCTGAGGCAGACGATTTAAAAAAGTCGGTAGAATCCTCTATGGAAGAACGAATAAGGGAATTACTTAAAATTCATTTTGAAGAAAATGAAGAGCTTCATTCACTATTATTAGAAAATCCATTGAGAGACCACCATATTCTTCAACTTCTCCCTGCTCACATAGAAAGCATGGAAATAAGGGAGAAAGAAGTGCAGCTTAACTATGAAAGTGTGCAGGAAAAAAGAGATGCCCTCAAAAAGCAGCTTCAAGAGGCAGAAGGATTGGTCAATCAGTACGAACTTCAAGAAAAACTAAGAGCTGAGAAAGAATCCCTTTTAAAATTAAAGCCTGAAATCGAATCAATCGATAGGGGCATTTTATTAGCCCAGCGAGCCTCCCGTTTAGTTCCACAAGATGAGTATTGCCATAAACTTAATCGAAACTTGAAGGAACTGAAGGGTCAATTAGCTCAACTTATAGAAGAAAAGAATGAAATTTCAGAAAAGCTTATATCAGCTAAAGAAACATTCAAGGAAGAAAAAAATAACGAAAATCTCAGAGACGACATTTCAAAGAAAATCACTCAACTTGAAGAAATGGAAAAAGATATAGATTCTCTGGATATGTTGATGAAAGATACTAAAGAAATGAGAGAAAGATATGAGCAACAGCAAGACATCGTCCAAAAACTGACAGAGCAGATTTCATTTTTACAAGAAGGTATAAAATCCAGGGAGAATCGACTTGAAGAAGGCGAAAATGGTCAAGCAGATTTATTTCAATTTGAAAAATCTTTGCAAGAGAATCAATCCTTTTTAGAACAGGTAAATGAAATAGAGAAGTTGGATCAAAAATTTCAAATTGTCTATATTCAAGAGCAAAAATTAAAAGAACAGTATCGTCACCTTCAGAGACAAAGGTTGGATGCGTCAGAAACTCTGGCTCATTTGGAAGAAAAGTGGCACTCTGCTCAAGCTGCACACCTCGCAAAAGGGCTGGTTGACCACGCTCCTTGCCCCGTTTGTGGCTCAGAGCATCATCCTCACCCAGCCGCCAGTGTTGATTCGTTACCCTCTCAGGAAGATTTGAAAGTGGCGAAGGAAAAGCAGGAGGAACTCAACCAGAAAGAGAAAAGGATGAGCCTTGCGATCGCTCAAGAGGAAACAAAAATGCAGGGTATTCAGGAACAGATAGACGATTTCGTTCGAAAAATTCGTGAAAAGAAAAGCGACTTTAATCGGAACGAAATAGATGATACTCTATCTCAAGTGAAATCAGAGATTGAAGCCTTGAAAAGTACAATGGCTGAAAAGAAAAGTGAAGTCGAACAATCAAAGGTAATGAGGGAAGAAGTAAGAAAAGGAAGGGAAAAGCTAGAAGAACTGGACGGCTCAAGATTGAAAAATCTAGACAAGCTACAGGGGCTGAACACTCTGTTCCTTACGAAGGATACTACCCTTCAAAAAGTGAAGGAAGATATTCCTTATGAGCTCCGATCAAAAGATCAATTTAACAAAGTGTTAAAAGAGCAGAAGCAAAAAAGAGAAGAATTGAAGACGGCATACGAGCGTGCCCAGAAGCAATACTATGAGCTTGAGAACATGTATAGCGTAAAAGAGTCACAAGTGAGTGACAATGACACCCATATTGAAAAAGTTAATGCAGAGTTGAAAACAGAACGTGAAGCATTTCTTACGCTTCTTACAGAACAAGGTTTTTCAAACTATAAAGCATTCCAGGAAGCTAAAAAGTCTGAAGCAGAAATCCTGGGTCTTCAAGAAAAAGTGAAGACGTATGGTGAAGACCTGCGTTCCGTTTCCGATCGTCTACATGACATCGAAAAGCATTTACAGGATAAACATAAGCCTGATGTGAAAAGCATTGAAGAAAACATATCTCGTGTTACCGAGGAACTTAAGCTTGTAAATGATAAACTTAATAAAATCATGACAAATACGAAAGAGAATAAGCTTATTCTTGCAAGGGTGACATCCATTAATGAAGGAATAAAGCATTTAGAATCCAGATATCAAATGGTCGGGCATCTGGCAGAAGTGGCCCGGGGGCAAAATGCAAATCGCATAACATTTGAAAGATATGTGCTTGCATCATTCCTCGAAGATATTCTTCAAGTGGCAAATGAACGATTAATCAAAATGACGTCCGGGCGATATCAGCTGATTCGAAAAACGGATAGAAGCAAAGGAAACGTCCAGAGTGGTTTAGAGCTTCTCATATTTGATCAGTACACAGGTCAGGAACGACACGTTAAAACGTTATCCGGAGGGGAGAGCTTCAAGGCATCGTTAGCATTGGCCCTCGGACTTGCAGATGTCGTGCAGCAGTATGCAGGTGGCGTCTCACTTGAAACAATGTTTATTGATGAAGGATTTGGAACACTGGACCCGGAATCTCTGGACCATGCAATTGAAGCACTGATGGACATTCAAAGCAGTGGCCGACTAGTAGGGTTGATTTCACACGTTCCAGAGTTAAAAGAGAGAATCGACGCCAGATTAGAGGTCATATCCTCTCAAAGCGGAAGCATGACGGAATTTCAATTTCTTGCTTAGGCTTATAGTTTAATGCATTTCTTAAGGGGATACTATGAACCGATGGGCACAGCATTCATCCCAAATATAAGTATTGATAAAAAATCCTGGACTACATTTAAACTTTTGACGAAGTAGCCTAAAATAAAATATAAGAAAGAAAAAGGTGATTTTCCCACATTTTCACTTGAAGTCAGCGTGAAAGCAGAGCTAATTGAAAAATTACAGGAGGCTCCATATAAAGAAGTGAAAAGTACACTGGAAAAGTCTTTGGAAAATGAAATTGAAAAAGTGTATAACATTGGGCTGGACAAACAAGTGGATTTACTGAATGTAGGTGAAAAATGGTATAGGTACCATCCACCAAAGTTTAGGAAGCTTGAAGAACAGCCTTCATTTTATTTAACAGGCAATTCATTAGACAAAGTGAAAGTAAAGGTGGATATCACTCATTTCAACGCATATCGTTACGATCACAAAAGCTTGGAATAAGATTAAGGCGGAAAAACACCAAAATAAATTGGTGTTTTTCCCATTTTCTCTTTTATTTTCCAGATCAATTGAATACCATGGAAATAGTAATAATTTGAATGGAGGCATCATTGATGAAAATAAGTATTTACATATTATTATTGTTAGTATCTGCCGTAGTTGCAATTGGATGGAGCTGGAAGAGACTGTTGGATTTCAATACCTATAAAAAACCATTCTTGGAGGGAGTCGCTCTTCAATTTTTATTTCTTCTTTTTGCATCGGTATGGTGGCTCATTACAGAGGATACTTCAGATGGTGTCATAGGTGTTTTCTATTATTTTCTTGCTTTCCTTACGATAATGGTCGTTCATGGTTTTACCCTGCACTATTTATTTTCTAAGAAAAAAATGCAGGAACGGGAAGAATGAGTGTGATCGGGGTCGATGCTGGTGGAACGTTAACCAAGATCGTGTATGAGGAAAATGGCGGGCTTCATTTTAAAACCTTTTCTAGTGAGCAGCAAGAGAGTGTGCTGCAGTGGCTTACAATCCTGGCCCAAAATCATAAGCTTTATATAACGGGAGGAAAAGCAGAGAAGTGGGGAGAAACCTTTCCTCAAGCACGTATTGTTGGAGAATTCGAAGCGGTATGCAGTGGAGCTAAACTTCTCCTTAAAGAGGAAAAAAGTGACCTGAAACAGTTCATCCTCATAAATATAGGTACAGGGACGTCTTTTTTTAAGGTTGATGAAAACGGATGTGAAAGATTACTTGGTAGTGGATTAGGGGGAGGAACCTTTATGGGATTGGGAGGTTTACTAACTGGAGAATCTGACTATCACGAGCTGGTACGATTATCAAAAGAAGGCAAACGAGAACTAGTTGATTTATCAGTGAGAGACATTTATGAGGCAATGAATTCTCCAGTGCCTGAACATTTGACAGCTGCTAATTTTGCTAAAGGGGATTCATCTTTTAAGAAAACAGACAAACTGCGGGCTCTATCGAATATGATAGCAGAAACCATTATTCTACTTGCATCTCAAGCGTCTCAAGCAAATAAGTTAGAGCATTTCGTGTTTATTGGAAGTACGTTGAAATCAAATCCTGCTTTAAAAGAGGACCTTTCACAATTTCAAGATATGTTATCCTACACCCCTATTTTTCCAGATAAAGGTGCATACGCTGTAAGTCTGGGAGCCTTTAATGTTGGATGGGAAGCAGAGCATTCACAAAATAGACAATGAATATTGCCTCTGCTGATTGTTTTTTAATCCCCTTTTTACTAACATAGAATGGGAGATATAGATAAAGTCGGAGGAGATAAAGATGTCAAAAACTAAACCATTCATTGTGGTGATGACCCTCATCGGTATTCTCCTTGCAGGTTGCAGTAATAGTAACTTTCAAGCAGAAACAGATTATGAAGTGAAAGAGTTTTCTTATACTAATCAAAATAATCAAGAAGTCGGTTTGAATGATTTGAAAGGACAAGTCTGGATCGCAGATTTCATATTCACGAATTGTGAAACAGTTTGTCCACCAATGACATTTAATTTAACGAAGCTTCAAGAACAGCTGAAAGAAGAAGGGGTAGAGGACTACAAAATCGTTTCCTTTAGCGTGGATCCTGAAAATGATACACCGGACGCATTAAAAGAATATATTTCAAACTTTGAAGCAGATACAAGTAAATGGGAACTACTTACAGGCTATGAATTTGACGAGGTAAAGGACCTTGCGGAACATTCCTTCCGCTCGATTGTAGCCGACGATCCTAATTCCGATCAGATGATTCATAGTACCAGCTTCTACTTGGTGAATCAAAAAGGTACAGTTGTCAAAACGTATAGTGGCAATAGTGACGTCCCATACGATGAAATTGTCGGAGATATGAAAACATTGATTGATGAGGGATCTGAATAGACTTTTTCGAAGGAGAATCACAGCATGAATGGTGATTCTCTTTTTTCTATTGAATTCCAATTCCAAAATCAGGGTTTTAAGGTATATAATGATGGAATAAGAGCCGTTATGTTGTGTATTTTGTATTTCAAAGTTTAGACCTAATGGAATGGTGAAGCAGGATTGTGATAAAGTAAAAGAAACGCAACTAAATTAAAGGGTAGCAGGTGAAGTAACATTCGAAACTCAAAAGGTATGATGATGTTTGATATAGCCATAACGCTATTTATATTGATATGGGTATTGAAATCCTTTTCAGATGGAGATGTATGGAAGGGGATCTTATTCACCATTTGTTTTGCCATAATGGGCGGCGTCCTATTTTTCCGGTTCAAAAAGAAACGATAGAAAGAAGGTGAGAGGATGGGGAAACAATATTATACGATTGGAATGGCCGGACATATTGATCATGGAAAAACCACTCTCACAAAGGCACTGACTTCTGTCGATACTGATCGATTAAAGGAGGAAAAGGAGCGCAACATCTCGATTGAACCCGGGTTTGCCCCATTATATCAAGATGAAGATATGGAAATTTCTGTAGTAGATGTGCCTGGTCATGAGCGGTTTATTCGCCAGATGATCGCAGGTGTGGCCGGCATCGATCTCGTTGTGTTAGTGGTAGCCGCAGACGAAGGTGTGATGCCGCAAACGAAGGAACACCTTGATATACTGGCGTTACTAGGAATCACTAAAGGCATTGTTGTGCTGACGAAAATATCGAAAGTTGAGGAAGAACTAAGGGATATGGCTCTTGAAGAAGTGATAGATGAGTTGAAGGGAACAGTGTTTGAAGGTGCCCATGTCTTGATGGCAGATAGTATATCAGGAGAGGGTGTCCAAGAGCTAAAACAGAAAGTCGTTAATGTATTAAAGAGCATGACTTCAAGAAGTATCAGAGGAGATTTTCGTCTGCCGATTGATCAAGTTTTTACTGTAAAGGGTCAGGGAGCAGTCGTAAGAGGGACTGTTTTTGAAGGAACCTTGGAAACTGGAGAGGGAATAACCATATTACCTCAAGGAATACATACGAAAGCGAAACAAATTCAAGCCCATCATATGAAAGAGAGTAGTGCTTATGCTGGTCAGCGTGCAGCGATAAATCTTTCTGGAGTGGATTACAAAGAATTGAGAAGAGGAAATGTACTCGTCACATCCACACATTTTACCGTGACCAACACGATTGATGTGTGTCTCGAAGTATTACATACAGTAAACCATCCTATAAAACAAAGAATGCCAGTTGTGGTTCATGTAGGAACTTCCGAAGTGATGGGGAGGCTCGTTTTTTTCGATCGAAATAAAGTCATTTCGGAAACCGACCCTATTCTATGTCAAATCCGGCTTAATGAATCGATTGTTGCCAAAAGAGGAGATCGTTTTATATTAAGAAGACCCTCTCCAATTGAAACTATCGGGGGAGGCTGGATTATTCAGCCGAATGGTGGGAAATACAAGTTCGGAAAGGAAACGATGGCCTTTCTTCAGTCTGAACGGCACGGTACACCTCAGGAAAGAGTTCTAAGGCTGGTTGAACAATACAAATGTGTGGATGAAGATTTCATCGTTAGAGAAGCATCCATAACTCATAAAGACCTGCATGATATGCTGCAGGTTGATGATGAATGGATTGTATTTTCACAATCAAAGGTTACGCATATGAAAATAGTGGATGAATGCGTGAAATCGATCGACCAGATTCTTCGAGGATTCCATGAGGAGTTTCCTTTATTACAAGGGATCAATATTGGTGAGTTGAAGCAATCTTTAAAAAGGTACACAGGAGCTTTAGTGGACTATGCGATTGAGCAAAAACATTGGAAGCGAAACAGTGGTTTTCTTTGCTTAGAGGAATTCATTCCTCATTTACCACCTGAATGGGAGAAACGATGCAATCAGCTCATTACCTTATTAGAGGCTGATGGTACACAAGTAAAAGACAAGGAAGAGTATTTTCATCAAGTAGGTATTCCTCTAAAATGGCAGACTGATTTTTATCACTTTTTTATCCAGGAAAAGAAAATCGTGCCATTGGATGATAAAAAATCCTATTCCTATCAAGTTTTTATGAAAGCTGTTGAAGAATTAAAAGAAAAAACCGGCGATTTATTCGATATAGCAGATGCCAAAGCCGCTCTAGGATTATCCAGAAAATACTTGATCCCCTTTTTAGAAAAGCTGGATAAGGATGGTCTGACTTTAAGGACCCAGGGGATTCGTAAATGGATTGGAAATAGTATAAAGGGATGAAGAATGAATGAAGGTAGAAACAGTGATGTATTCGTTAGTAATGATACAGCGTGGGGACAAAGTGCTGTTATTAAATAGGCCGGCGAAGAAAGAATATCCTGGTTACATTGCACCGGGAGGTAAAATTGACTTCCCCGAAAGTCCTGCAGCAGGTGCAATCCGAGAGGTAAGAGAAGAGACAGGTTTACAGGTAGAAAAATTAAGGTATAAAGGGTTAGATGAATACGTTGTACCAGAAAAGGGATTTCGATATATCGTGTATAATTACCTTGCCTATGAAACCACAGGTGAGCTCCTCGAAAACCCTCCTGAAGGTGAATTGGTTTGGGTCTCAAAGTCAGAAGCCTTAGATTTACCGATGCAGCATTTTTTTAAACGAAAATTCCCTTTGTTTTTCGAGACAGGGACTTTTGAAATCCACACCTCCTGGAATGGAATCGATAAAGAGACTGCTGAGGTGACGATTCGCCAATTGTCATAATGCTTCTCTTTCAAACAAATATCATCGTAAATAAACTAAAACATCGTTGTAGATTAGAGGAAAGTAGGAAAAAGAATCATGAAAGAATTATGGAGCGCATTTGGATGGGTTCTTCCAATTATTATGGTTGTGACGATTTCCCTTATCTTTGCGGTCTCCTTTTGGAAGAAAAGAAAGGGTAAGGGCAGATGGATGAATTTACTGCCTGTTCTGTTTACGTGTATAACGATTGGAGCGATCTGTTTAATCACCTTGACCCCTTTGACAGGTGGAAATGTTTCAGAGGGATCCGTGAATTTTGATCCATTTTCTAATTTGAAGTTGAATTTAATTTACCGGAATCATTTAGATGTGCCCATTCGAAACTTGATGGCCAATATATTATTGTTCATTCCATTAACCTTTTTTATTGCTTGGTGGATGAGGCGGTCGAAGCAGATTATTCTGATGGTTACATTTATCGGAGCACTTTTCTCCTTTGGAATTGAGTTTGCTCAATACTATCTTCCATTAGGAAGAGCAACCGATATTGATGATTGGATAATGAATACATTTGGTTCATTTATTGGTGGACTCCTTTTTGTGTTCGCACGCTTAATCTATAATCTATTGAGAATCAATAAGAAGATAAATTGAGAGTATTAACGTTATGTTAATGCTCTTTTTTTCGGTAAATACTATGAAGGAACAAAAGATGCCTGGAACTTAGATATATTTTGGATGGAAATGTATAGTCCTTCTCCTTAAACAAATGCTAACACATATAAAGGAGGTGAGTTCTCTTGCTGAAAATAGGATTTAAAGCAATCGTGATCACGGCTCCTTGTATCTCGATTTTGTTCTTCATCATGCACTGGGACGTGAAACAAGGTGTAAAAAACTATTCGAGAACTCACCCCATTACGGAAACCCTCTCTCATAAAGCTGCAATCAATGTCTACAATTCGGGGAAGGATTTATATGAAAAATTGTTTGAGGATATTAAAATAGCAAATGAGCTGGTTTGGATTCATTTTTTCATTATCAGGGACGATCAGATTTCCAACGAGTTTTTTGATTTGCTGATTGATAAGGCTAAGGAAGGGGTAGATGTTCGATTGTCTGTTGACTTCCTTGGTTCAGATATTAAGAAGGAAAGTATAAAGAGGATGGAAGAAGGAGGGATGAAGATTGTCAAAAGCAGGCCTCTATCCCCAAAGAACTTCTTTTATTCCCTTCATCATCGGAACCACCGCAGGCTCATTTCCATTGATCAAAGAATTGCCTATATTGGTGGCTTAAATATGGGTCATGAATATTTAGGGAAAGACCCTAAACTTGGGTACTGGAGGGACTATCAGATACGGTTGGAGGGTGAGGCAGGAATTGAGGTGGCCCAGCAGTTTAAAAGGGACTGGATCGAGGATGGGGCAGAAAGTATGGAAGCGTACACCTTTCTCTTCCTTCAAATGAAAATGAGGGGAGCAGCGTTCAATTCTTGTTCTCAACAGGAGACAGTATTGTAGATAAGACAGTAAACTGGATTAACAGTTCGGAAGAGAGTGTCACAATTACAACGCCATATTTTTTACCAAATGGGAAACTTATTTCAGCTTTAAAGAAAGCAGTGAAGCGTGGGGTAAAAGTGAAGATCCTTATTCCGAACGATACAGATGCTTGGTTCACAAAGCCGCCTAGTTACAGAATAGAGAAAACCTTGATAGAGAGCGGAGTGGACTTTTATTTATATGAAAAAGGATTTTTCCACGGTAAAGTGCTTGTCATTGATCATCAATGGGCAGATATAGGTACAGCCAATTGGGATTCACGGAGCTTCTACTTAAATGATGAAAGCAACTGCATCATTATCGATGTAAGAGTTGCTGCCGAACTAGAATCACTCATACTAAATGACATTAATGATAGTGAAAAATTGACCATTAAGGCTTTTAATGAACTCCCTGCCTGGCAAAAAGCGCTCCGTAAAACGCCTGAATGGGTGTATTATTATTTCTAAGAATCAATAATTTTTATTGAATAAGAAAATATGGTAAAGTGATTTCATATCCTATAAAGAATACACCTTACTGAAGAAAGGGATTGTCCATGAGCGAGCTCTTGTTTGTATCTTTGTTTATTCTTTCGTTATTGGCTTTTAAGTTTTTTAACGTGTTAAAGAAGAAACATGTATCAAAGTCTCACAAGTCTGTAGCAGTTAGTATCGTGATCTTTTCTGTTATCGGTATGATGTTGACGGTCCTCTTTTATCTTCCAAATGCATCTTAGAAAGCAACCTCTATAAACTGATTTAAGGAATAATCACACGAGAGAAGCGTTCTCGTGTGTTTTTTGTTAATAAAAGAATTGGTGCTTACTAAATGGACAGCTATAATCAGTAAGGAGTTGTTCGTCTTTGTAATAAACGTATCTGCTTTCTTTCGGCCGTGAATTTGATATGATAAGAGAAGGTTTGTTTCATGTAAGTAAGATTGTGACTTAAGCATAAATGTCGAACATAAATGTACGAAAGGCAATAAAGGAGAATATAGATGAAAGCTGCAATAATTTTTGACATGGATGGAACGTTATTTCAAACGGATCGTATTCTTGAAGCTTCACTTCATGATACCTTTCAACGACTAAGAGATGAAGGAATGTGGAAAGCTGATACACCTCTTGTTGTATACAGAGAAATAATGGGTGTCCCTCTCTCTGTTGTGTGGAAATCACTTTTACCTCATCATCCCTTACATGTACATGGTAAAGTGAATGATGTATTTCATGAAAAACTGATTGATAATATTCAGAAAGGAAATGGAGCCCTCTATCCACATACGGTGGAACTATTAACTTATTTATCAGGGAGAGGGTTTCCGATCTTTGTGGCAAGCAATGGATATCCTCAGTATTTAAAGACGATCGTGGAGTACTTTCGTTTGGATCAATGGATCTTGGACTGCTACAGCATTCAGGAAATACATTCAGATGACAAAGGGGAGTTGATTCGAAAAATCAAGGAAGATCATAATCTGACACATGGGATTGTGATTGCAGATAGATTGTCTGACTTTAAAGGAGCAGAGGCAAATCACTTTCTTTCGATAGGTTGTGCTTTTGATTTTTCTCAGGAAAAAGAATTAAGTGAAGCGGATATTGTGGTTGAAGATCTCTTGGAGGTTAAAGAATATCTGGAGGAAATGAAATAAAGGAGGGATCCGGGTGGAGGATGAACAACTAGCCGTATTTGATGAATACGGTAATAGAATTGGAATAGCCAGTCGTTCCGAGGTGCATAAAAAGGGATATTGGCATGAAACCTTTCATTGCTGGCTTGCGCATATTAATGAAAGTAGTGGAGAGACCAATATTTATTTCCAACTGAGAAGTGATAAGAAAAAGGATTTCCCCCGCTTACTTGATGTTACGGCCGCTGGACATATCTTGTCACAGGAGAATATTGAAGACGGTGTGAGAGAAGTTCATGAAGAGCTTGGACTTCCTATCACGATAAATGAACTGCGATCATTAGGAATTGTAAAAGGTCAGTTAATTCAACGGGGTATGATCGATCGGGAACTGACTCACGTATTCCTTTATTCCAAGCCGGTTGCATATGACGAGTTTCAACTTCAGTTAGAAGAAGTGTCCGGTATTTTCCATTCAAGTATACAAGACTTTAAAGCGCTCCTTCAACAAACGAAAGAGGAAATCGACGTAGAAGGATTTCTTGTTACTGGTACAGGGGAAAAGGACTTCATTAAGCAAAGGGTGAGTTACCATCACTTTGTTCCACATGAAAGGTCCTACCTTCTTGAAATTATTGAGCGCATATCGGCTCATCTTTAGAAATTAATTCGTCCTTCCCATAGTCAATGTGGATAATAAAGGCTATTATAGTAATCTAGTACATACATAATGTGAAAAGAGAGTAGGAGGACACACTTGAACGGCACAGCACATATGGCAATTGGAGCAGCAACAGGATTTATTGTGGCCAACTCATTTGGATCTGGTCCTGACATAACGGCCGCACTTGTGGCAATAGGCGGAATATCCGGACTCATGCCTGATATGGATATTGACGGAAAGCTTAGTAACAAGGTTACTATTTCACCTAAAATGATCAGAGCAGTGGCACCAATCATTGGGTTTCTAATGATGGTATACAGCTATCTGGAAGGAATCGGAAAAGAACGATGGCTTGGTATTGGATATGGTGCAGGAATGATGATTCTCGCAAGTTTCATTACCCAGAGAAGAATGCTGATGATTACGGGCATCGGTGTGACAGCATGCGGTTGGCAGTTGAATGAAACATGGTTATGGTTGTTAGGTATTTATATTTTCATTGCCTCATTCGTTTCACATCGAAGTTATACTCACTCTGTACTTGGAATTGTGTATTATGGCATGATTGCTCATTATCTAGAGTCATCTTTAATGATTGATGGGGTATTTGAAGCATGTGTAATTGGATATGCCAGTCACCTGATCGCGGATATGAAATTTCTTCCTTTCAATAAGAGAGGCGTAAAGCTTTTCCTTCCCCTTTCATCCAAAGAAATTTAAAATGTGTTTACACCCACTTGACCATTATTTCCCGATACATTAAAATAATGGAAACATATTAAATAGTTAAATGCGATGAGGAAGAAGAGTAGACGAACGAAACATTTCAGAGAGCTGATGGCTGGTGAGAATCAGTATGGTGAAATCGTTGAATGGGCTTTTGAGCATCCAGGCTGAAATTAAGTAGGTTATGGCGGAAGGTCTCACCGATAAAAGAGACGATGTATCGAAGGCGACTTCTGTACAGATGAGTGCGTTTACTAAAGTGTAAGCGAATAAAGGTGGCACCACGGGTTTCCCGTCCTTTTTTAGAGGATGGGAAGCCCTTTTTGTGTTTATATTTATTATTTTTCAGCGGAGGGAATTGTTATGAAAAAACAAGTTCTGACTGGTATTAAACCAACAGGCCGTATTCATTTGGGGAATTATATTGGTGCAATCAAACCGGCATTACAATTGGCAGAGAACCAATCCTACAACACAGCTTATTTTGTAGCGGATTATCATGGTTTAACGAAAATAAATGATCATAATGAAATGAAACAATTATCTTATGGAGTAGCAGCAGCTTGGTTAGCATTAGGCTTGGATCATGAGAGAGCGGTCTTTTACCGTCAATCCGATGTACCTGAAATCTTTGAATTGAGCTGGATCCTGTCTTGTTTTGCACCTAAAGGATTAATGAACAGGGCCCATGCATATAAATCATTGGTCGAAGAAAATGAAAAAAGCGGCAAAGATGTAGATGCTGGAGTCAACATGGGATTATTCACTTATCCAATTTTAATGGCAGCTGATATTTTACTCTTTCAAACCGAGATGGTCCCTGTTGGAAAAGATCAGATACAACATGTTGAAATCGCCCGTGACATAGCTGAAAGCTTTAACAAACAATATGGAGAACTATTTGTCATCCCTGAATATGTCATTCAAGAAGAAACGGCCGTACTCCCGGGACTCGACGGACGTAAGATGAGTAAAAGCTATAACAACACCATTCCATTATTTGAAGAACCAAAAAAGCTTCAAAAATTAATCAATAAAATCAAAACAGATTCTACACCCCCTGAAGAGCCTAAGGATCCTGACTCCTCCATCATTTTTACGCTATATAATGAATTTGCAACCTCCGATCAAGTTGAAGAAATGAGAAGGAGATTTCAAGAAGGAATAGGGTGGGGAGAAGCGAAAAAAGAGCTATTCCAAGTAATGAATTCTTTTATCGAAGAACCAAGATCGAAATATGAAGAACTGATGGCGAGTCCCCATTTGCTGGATGCAATCTTACAAAATGGAGCAAATGAAGCACGGGAAAAAACAATTCCATTCATGAAAGAGATTAAAAGGAAAATAGGAATTTATCATTGAAATAGAACAAGGTAGTAAAGCGCAATAGTCATTTTGTTTTTCAGATAATTCATAATTCTCATTGACATTTCTTCTTCTTTGTTATAAGTTATGGGAAAGTTATTTTTCACAAAATCATATAGTTTCTTATCAAGAGAGGTAGAGGGACTGGCCCGAAGACACCTCAGCAACCAGCCAAAGTTATAGGTATGGTGCTAATTCCAGCAAGTTGATGTCAACTTGGACGATAAGAGGGAGAACGAACGTATAAAACCTTCTTATTTTCATTAAGAAGGTTTTTTGTTTTTTCCCTTTTCGTATTCAAGATAGAAAAGGAGAGAAGAATGTTGAAAAAACATATTGATACAATGCTTGTCCAGGCAGGAAATCGGAAAGATCCTGCAACGGGTGCTGTCAGCCTGCCCATCCATTTATCGACTGCCTATGAACATAAGGGGATTGGGCAATCGACAGGCTATGATTACACAAGAACAGGAAATCCAACCCGTGCCACCTTAGAAGACACTCTCACTCAATTGGAGGAAGGGCACAGAGGGTTTGCCTTCAGCTCGGGGATGGCAGCGATTCAGGCAATCCTTAGCTTATTTTCCAGCGGGGATGAATTGATTGTTTCGAAAGACCTATACGGCGGGAGCTACCGTTTATTCGTGCAATATGAAGCACAATATAGCATCAAATTTCATTTCGTCGATACCAGTGATGCCGGCTCCATAGAAGAACAAATTTCTAAGAGAACAAAGGCCATTTTTCTTGAAACGCCAACCAATCCAATAATGAATGAAGCAAGTATTTCTGAGGTTGCTGGACTCGCTAAGCGTAACGGATTGCTTTTAATTGTAGATAATACCTTCTACACACCTATTCTGCAGAAGCCACTTACTGAAGGAGCAGACATTGTTATTCACAGCGCTACGAAATACTTAGGGGGACATAATGACGTGCTGGCAGGTGTTGTGATCGTAAACACAGAGGAGTTGGCGGAAAAGATCTACACCATTCAAAATTCAATCGGTGCGGTTCTCGCCCCTTTTGATTGTTGGCTCTTATTAAGAGGGATGAAAACCCTAAGTCTCAGAATGGCTCAGCACGAAAAAAATGCAAGAGAATTAGCGGAGTATCTTGATGCGCATGAATGTGTAACAGATGTTTTATATCCGGGAAAAGGCGGCATGCTTTCCTTTCGTATAGCAAAGGAAGAATGGGTTGCTCCCTTTCTCCAATACTTAAAAATTATTACGTTTGCTGAAAGTTTAGGAGGGGTCGAAAGTTTTATCACCTATCCCGCTACTCAAACGCATGCAGATATTCCTGAAGAAAAACGAAATAAGTTGGGTATCTGCAACAGACTCCTGCGGTTTTCTGTAGGAATTGAATTTATTGATGACCTGATTGAAGACCTGGAGAATGTTTTTCAACAATTGGAAAAAGAGGTGCTTACGTATGAGTAAAAAACCATTTTCACTTCAGACGTCACTCATTCATTCTCACGGAGTTGATAAAGAAACAGGAGCGGTCTCTACGCCGATTCATCATGCTACAACCTTTCATCAACAGGATTTTGATCAGTATGGCACATATGACTACAGCCGTTCAGGGAATCCGACGAGGGAAACAGTAGAAGAAACGATTGCTGAATTAGAAGACGGGGTAAGGGGCTTTGCCTTTTCATCTGGAATGGCGGCAATCTCAACAAGCTTCTTATTATTGTCGAGTGGAGATCATGTTCTCGTTTCAGAAGAAGTATACGGTGGGACATACAGAATGATCACCGAGGTCCTCACTAAGTTTGGAATTGAATATTCATTTGTGAACATGAAGGATCTACATGAAGTGGCTTGTTCAATCAAGCATAATACGAAAGTGATTTATATGGAGACACCATCCAATCCGCTTCTGAATATCACCGATATTGAAGGAGTCGTAAAGCTTGCCAAGGCAAATGGATGTCTAACGTTTCTTGATAATACATTCATGACTCCCCTGCTGCAAAGACCGATCAGTCTAGGTGTGGATGTTGTTCTACACAGTGCCACAAAGTTTCTTGCCGGACATAGTGATGTCTTGGCAGGTCTTGCCGTAACGGGAAATGATGAGATTGCCAGGCAACTTGCTTTCTTGCAGAATTCGTTTGGTTCTGTCCTCGGTGTTCAGGATTGCTGGCTGCTTTTAAGAGGACTGAAAACACTGCATGTACGATTGAAGGAATCATCAGAATCAGCGTATAAGATTGCGACCTTCTTAGAAAAGAGAAAGGAAGTAGAAGAAGTGTATTACCCAGGATTGAGCTATCATCCCGGTCGTGAAATTCAAGTTCGACAAGCAGAGGGTCCTGGAGCGGTTCTTTCCTTCCGGTTAAAAGGGGCAGAGGAAGTGAAGCAACTCATACAAAATGTAAACATTCCCGTATTCGCCGTCAGTTTAGGAGCTGTCGAATCAATTCTATCCTATCCATCAAGGATGTCACATGCTTCTATGCCAAAAGCAGAACGGGAAAGAAGAGGTATTACAGATGGTTTATTACGGTTATCAGTAGGACTTGAAAACGTGGATGAATTAATTATCGATCTTCAAAAAGGTTTAGATAGTATACAAAAGATCAATCGAAAAAACGTGATAAATTTATAAAGGCTGTTTGCGTAAACTTTGTTGCTTTTAAAGGAGAGTGGTGGTTGATTTCCGCTCCAGGTGCTCGCTTTCCGCGGGGCGTGAGTTGAGCCTCCTCGGGCTTGCCCTGCGGGGTCTCAACTTTCCCGCTATTCCCGCAGGAGTCGAGCACCTACAGCGAGAATCAATTTTCAAAGCGTGAGTTTCTGAAAATAGATAAATATAAATACATGCACGTTTTAACTTTAACAGCCTGCTTTTTTCGAAGTGTTGAGCGATTGATATTAGCTATAGCAGATATCCTTTTCTGTCGAATGCTTTTTGTCACTTTTGAGCTCTGTCATGCAAATTTTGTTTAGATGGTGAGGGGAACTGCGTAGACTCCTGCGGAAGAACGGGCGTGCCGAGACCCCGTACGGCTAAGCTGAGGAGGCTCGGCCGTACGCTAGCTGCAAGCGGAGCAGTTCCCTTCACCATCCAGCACACACCGGTTGACAGAGCCTAGGCAGACAAATTGTTCAAAACAACAATCTTTACGAAAAGAGCCTATATAAAAAGGAGGGAATGTCATGAAGCCGTTGCTGGAAGCACTGAAAGAGAGAATCTTAATTGCAGATGGGGCCATTGGAACGTTGTTGTATTCATATGGAGTGGACAGATGCTTTGAAGAACTGAATCTTTCTCACCCAAATGAAGTGTTGAAAGTCCATAAAGAGTATATTGATGCAGGAGCAGATATCATTCAGACGAATACGTATGGAGCCAATTATCAAAAGCTTTCCAGATACGGGTTGGAGGATTCGGTTAAGGAAATAAATACAGCTGCAGTGCGTCTAGCAAGAAAAGCCGCGGGTGAAAACACCTATATTCTTGGCACCATCGGTGGAATCAGGGGCATTAAACAAAATGTGTCGCTGGAAGAAATCAAAAGAAGCTTTCGGGAACAGCTATACTGTTTATTATTAGAGGGTGTAGATGGCATTCTGCTTGAAACCTATTATGATTTCGAAGAATTAACCACTGTATTAAACATTACTAAACGTGAAGCAGACATTCCTGTCATAGCTCAAGTTTCTCTACATGAAACGGGAGTTCTTCAAAATGGAATGGAGATAAAAGATGCTCTTCAACAATTAGAATTATTGGGGGCAGATGTTGTCGGCATCAATTGCCGCATGGGGCCATTTCATATGGTGAACTCATTAGAGGTAGTTCCATTACCTAAAAGGGCATTTCTATCCGTCTATCCCAATGCCAGTCTGCCAAACTATGAAGAAGGTCGATTCTATTACTCTGCTGAGCCTGATTACTTTGGAGATATAAGCAACGAATTACGACTGCAAGGTGCAAGAATCATTGGGGGATGCTGTGGAACTACACCTGATCACATCCGTTCTGTAGCAAGCAGGTTAAAAAGCCGGGAGCCTGTGAAAGAAAAAGTGGTGAAAGCAAAAAAGGTAGTTCAGTTATCGTCACCTTCTATCAGGGGAAACTTGCTGCATGAACAAGTAAGGGAAAAGAAATCGATCATTGTTGAACTCGATCCACCTAAGCATCTCGACACGAAGTTGTTCTTCCAAGGGGCTGAAGCATTAAAGGAAGTTGGAATTGACGCACTCACGCTTGCAGACAATCCGTTAGCATCGCCTCGTATTAGTAATGACGCCATTGGCAGCCTGGTCAAGTCCAAATTTGATCTTACGCCTTTAGTTCACATCACTTGTCGGGATCGAAACCTGATTGGACTTCAATCCCATTTAATGGGGTTACACACGTTAGGAATACACAATATATTAGCCATTACGGGAGATCCGGCCAAGATTGGAGATTTTCCTGGGGCAGCATCCGTTTATGATTTATCTTCACTTGAACTCATTGAATTGATTAAACAGAACAATGAGGGGATATCCTTCTCAGGTAAATCACTCCGGGAATGTACTCAATTTTCAGTTGGTGCAGCCTTTAATCCAAATTTCCGTCATTTAGACGCTTCTGTAAAAAGGCTTGAAAAGAAAAAGAAAGCAGGAGCCGACTATTTCATTTCTCAACCGATCTTTGGGAAAGAACAGCTGATTCAAGTACATGAAGCTACGAAGTATTTAGATGTTCCGATCTTTATCGGAATCATGCCATTAATCAGCCCAAGAAATGCAGAGTTTCTCCATCATGAAGTACCGGGAATCAATGTTCCAGAAGAAACAAGACAAAGAATGAAGGAAGCGGGAAGTGATCCCGTAGTTGCAAGAACAGTTGGAATGGAGATAGCAAAAGACTTACTTGACACAGCAATAGATCTTTTTAATGGGATATATCTTATCACGCCTTTTGTCAGATACGATATGAGCATTGAACTGATTCATCATATACAAGCGAAAACTAACACAGAAAGAGAGGTTCCCTATGGCCATCACTTTGTTTGAAGAACAGCTTAGGAAAAAAATACTCGTACTCGATGGAGCAATGGGAACGATGCTTCAACAAGCGAATTTATCCCCGGAGGATTTTGGAGGAGAGGAGCTTGATGGATGTAATGAAAATCTGGTTCTAACAGCACCGGAGGTAATCTATAAGATTCATCTGGAATATTTGAAAGCCGGAGCTGATGTGATTGAAACGAATACATTTGGTGCAACTCCCATCGTACTGGACGAGTATGATATAGGTTCTAAAGCATACGAAATCAATAAAGTAGCGGCTGAAATCGCCAAAAAAGCAGTTAAAGATGTTTCAACTCCCGAGTGGCCCAGATTTGTTGCAGGATCTCTAGGTCCCACTACCAAAACCTTATCTGTTACAGGAGGAGTAAGCTTCGATGCGTTAGTAGAAAACTATCGTGTTCAAGCGGAAGGTCTTCTCGATGGAGGAGTTGATGTATTGCTGCTTGAAACGAGTCAGGATGCTTTAAATGTAAAAGCAGCAAATCTCGGAATTCGAACTGCTTTTGAATCCAGAAGAAAAGAGATCCCCATTTTGTTATCCGGAACCATTGAGCCTATGGGCACTACACTCGCCGGGCAAACAATCGAAGCATTTTATTTATCCCTTGAACATTTAAACCCTTTGGTAGTTGGTCTAAATTGCGCAACCGGACCTGAATTTATGCGCGATCATATTCGTACCTTATCAAGTCTGGCCACTACCTATGTAAGCTGTTACCCAAATGCAGGACTTCCTGATGAAGAGGGAAATTACAATGAGACCGCTGATTCACTCAGTGTAAAGATGAGAGGTTTTGCTGAGAAAGGATGGCTGAATCTGGTTGGAGGGTGCTGTGGAACGACACCGGAGCATATTCGTGCCCTTTCAGAAGTGGTGAAGGGCTTACCTCCTCGTAAACCCAATGAGTCTCACCCTCATGCAGTGTCAGGAATTGAAGCGTTCGTCTATGAGGATACAGACAGTAGACCGATCCTGGTCGGAGAACGGACGAATGTCATCGGTTCGCGTAAATTCAAACGATTGATTGCAGAGAATAAAATAGAAGAAGCTTCAGAGATTGCGAGAGCACAAGTGAAAAATGGAGCTCAGGTAATCGATATCTGCCTTGCAGATCCCGATCGTGAAGAAGTAGATGATATGAATGTCTTTATCCAAGAAGTGGTGAAAAAAGTAAAGGTTCCACTTGTCATTGATTCAACGGATGAGAAAGTGCTTGAGACCGCCTTGAAATATTCTCAAGGGAAAGTGATTATAAACTCTATTAATCTCGAAGACGGAGAAGAGCGGTTTGAGAAGATAACAAAGCTTATGAAGGAATTCGGAGCGGCGGTTGTGGTAGGAACGATTGATGAAAAAGGAATGGGAGTGTCTGTAAAGCGTAAGGTAGACATTGCCATCCGCTCACATAAACTGTTAACAGAGAAATATGGGATAGCTTCAGAAGACATCATTTTTGACCCTCTCGTTTTCCCTGTGGGAACAGGGGATCAGCAATATATAGGATCAGCCAATGCAACCGTTGAAGGGATAAGACAGATTAAGGAAGCCTTACCTGAATGCCCTCATATCTTAGGGGTTAGTAACGTTTCTTTTGGACTGCCTCCTGTCGGAAGGGAAGTCCTAAATGCGGTATATCTTTACCACTGTACCAAAGCGGGGCTGGATTACGCCATAGTCAATACGGAAAAATTAGAGCGTTTTGCGTCTATTCCTGAAGAAGAAGTTCGAATGGCGGAGAAACTCTTATTTGAGACGACTGATGAAACACTGGCTGAATTTACAGCGTTTTATAGGGGGAAAAAGAAAGAAGTAAAGGTACCAGTCAACACTATGAATCTAGAGGAAAGACTGGCTCATTATGTGGTAGAAGGGACGAAGGAAGGACTGATTGCCGATTTAAATAAAGCCTTGGAAAAATATGACGCTCCCCTTGAAATCATCAATGGCCCCCTTATGGCTGGAATGAGTGAAGTCGGAAGGTTATTTAATGATAACCAGCTGATTGTAGCGGAAGTATTACAGAGTGCAGAAGTCATGAAAGCATCCGTTGCTCATTTGGAACCACATATGGAACAAACGGAAAGTTCATCTTCGAAAGGCAAAGTGATCTTAGCTACGGTTAAGGGGGATGTTCATGATATTGGTAAGAATCTCGTAGATATAATCCTCAGTAATAACGGATATAAAGTAATTGATTTAGGCATTAAAGTAACACCTCAGGAATTAATCGAAGTCATACGGGAAGAGAAGCCCGATATCGTAGGTTTGTCCGGGCTCCTTGTGAAGTCTGCCCAACAAATGGTCATTACTGCTCAAGATTTGAAACAGTCTGATATATCAGTTCCTCTTGTAGTAGGAGGTGCGGCCCTCACCCGAAAATTCACTACAAATAAAATTGGCCGGGAATACGATGGGCTGGTTCTTTATGCGAAGGATGCAATGGATGGCCTTGGCATCATGAATGGGATTCAACATGAAGAAACGAGGCTGCAGCTGGAAGAAGAGAGTCGTGTAAAGTTAAGTAAGGTCGTTTCGGCTGAAGACTCGCCGAATCTAAATACATCTTCTGTTGCGGTGAAAGTACGTTCTACTGTTGCGAAAGATGTAAAAGTTCATGTCCCTTCTGACTTGATTCCGCACACCATTAAAGAATTTTCACTTGATCAAATTCATCCCTACATTAATCAGCAAATGCTGCTTGGGCATCATTTAGGGATCAAAGGGAAAATTTCAAGATTACTGGAAGAAGGAGACGAACGAACGGTCGGCCTTAAAGCAGTGACGGATGATTTATTCCAAAAAGCAAAAAGGGAAGGGATGATTCAAGCATCTGCACGATATCAATTTTTTCCTTCTCAATCAGATGGTGATGATGTTGTTATATATCACCCGGAGGATTCTTCCACAGAGATAGAACGATTTCATTTTCCAAGACAAGCTGGAAATCAGCATTTATGTTTAGCAGATTACTTGCGGCCTGTAGAAAGTGGAGAAATGGATTATGTAGGTTTCTTTGCCGTAACGGCCGGTGTGAAAATCAGACAGTGGGCAAGAGAGATGAAAGAAGAAGGCAGATTCCTTGAAAGTCACGCCCTGCAGGCTCTTGCCTTAGAAACAGCAGAAGGACTGGCTGAAAGAGTGCATGAAATGATGAGAAGCAGGTGGGGGTTCCCTGATCCAGTTGATTTTACGATGCAGGACCGGTTCCGAACTCATTATCAAGGACAGCGTTTTTCATTTGGGTATCCCGCCTGTCCCGAACTTGAAGATCAGAAGAAGCTGTTTAAGCTTATTCAACCAGAAAGAATCGGAATCCAATTAACAGACGGATGTATGATGGAACCGGAAGCATCGGTGACAGCGATGGTCTTCGCTCATCCGGAAGCAAGATATTTTAATGTATTATAAATACCATACTAAAAAGGCAACTCCCCAAAGTGGAGTTGCCTTTTTGCTTTTGTGGCGAAAGTTTAGCAGTTTATTCTTATTGATTTTTGGGCAAGACCGACAGAGGTCCACTAATTCAATATAAAAATGAATATTTAGGTAATGAAAGGATTTAATGGTTAGGGGATGAAGGATAATCGGCTTGTAGAGTAATAAAGGGGAAACACAGAGTCAAAAAGAGTGATCTTCTGTTTTAACACTTTGATTACTAAACTTGGTTTCGAGAAATTCCAGTATTCTTTCTTCTGAGAATCCTGTGACCATCGATAGATTGAGTAAACTGGGCTTGATGCCTATTGACATACAGAAATGATAGGCACTTTGGATAGCAAGTGTTTCAATACACCTTCTTGTCAGATTATTTTTCATTCTCTCATCAGCTCCCAACTATTTTGACAAATGGCTAAGTAGTAGGATTACGACATCATATTAAGATTTGCGGTTGGTTTCTAGTAGGAGATTCATATTCATCAAAATAGTATATCGAGGCATACCTGCTGTCTCTTTCTCTGTTAATACCCTCATTATACACTTTATATTGTGAATTGTAGAGATGATTATACAAAAATATGTAATGTTTTCAGAATATACTTATAATTTTTTTGGATTTATATATTTTATAGAGTGTAATAAATGGTATTACTTTGGGGAAACGTGATGAAATCTATAAGATTTAGCCTGATGTTGATTTTGTTTCTTGCTGCGTCTATTGACAGGGGGACGGACCTGTAATGCTCATAAAGAAGTGTGTCTGAATGGAAATTTTGTATGAATATGATATATAATGAAGAATGGTAATAGAAAAAGTCGAAAGCGGATTGGTCGACTCAACTTTAAAGGCATAATCATTAATAAAGAAGAAACTAGAGAAAAGGGTATGATTTCCCAACTACTCTTTGCATCAGACAGAGAAGAAGAAATTGATATAAATTTGTTGGATATCATAGGAGGAATCATACATGCATAGAAATCAGGAACTACATACATTTTTATTAAGTAAGGCTCGTCAATTAACGGAAGATTGGTATAAATCCCTGGATAAAAGCACAACAGGTGGTGTTTATTCTTCCTCAGATCCCAAGGTGATAGAAACTTTAAAAAATCAAAACTTTGAGTTTCACGGCATTCTTTGTAATGTGTTTGCTGAGGAAAAAGAAGCGTTTAATAAGAAAATCGATGAATGGGTCTTGACCATTGCAGAGGATAAGGAGCATTTAGAAACCCCAAATCACTATATTCTTAGAGAATTCATGAGGGTTAGACATCAATACCTGGAATTCTTGAAAGAATATGCCGAAACTCATATGGAAGAAAACATCTTCGAACAATTTAGCCGTTGGAATCAAGTTATTATTGAAGCATTTGATCGGGTTATGTTGCGTTTTGTTGAGCTGCAAACAGAAGTGGTGGAGCAGCAGATCCAATCCCAGCAGGAAGTGATCAATGAATTAAGTTCACCTGTCATATCCTTGAATGGACATACAGCGCTTTTACCCCTTGTAGGTAATATCGATCCTACACGTGCGGAATTAATATTAGAGAATGCTTTGGAACAATGTGTTCATAAGGAAGTTTCTCAATTGTTCATCGACTTATCAGGAGTTGTATTAATAGATACGATGGTAGCCCATCAAATCTTTCAACTAATCGATGCACTTCAGTTGATCGGTGTTAAGCCAATTCTATCTGGGTTACGACCTGAGATCGCACAAACAGCTGTTCAGCTGGGATTGAATTTTGACAACCTGACGATTACTTCTACGTTGTCACAAGCCCTGACTATTAAAAATAATGAAATCGAATAATTAATCATATTAAAACATTCGTACATAGTGTACGGATGTTTTTTTGTGGGGATATTGAAGAGTGTAGAAAAGCAAAAAATATTTCGAAATAAAGTATCTTGAATTAAAGATACTTTTCGTGTATGATAAAGATAGAAACTAAGCAAGAATAATACTAAGGAGTGAATCCATTATGAACTTAAAATCACTTAAAGGGCAGCATCACGTTTCTGCCATTACAGCAAATGCAAAGAAAAATTATGAATTTTACACAAAAACACTAGGACTTCGACTCGTGAAAAAATCAATCAACCAGGACGATACATCCGTCTACCATCTTTTCTATGCAGATGAAAGAGGAAATCCAGGGACGGACCTTACATTCTTTGAAATTCCACATGCGGGTAATACGTATAAAGGGACGAATAGTATTTCATTAACAGCACTGCGAGTGAACACGGATGAGTCGTTAGCTTATTGGAAAAAACGCTTTGAAGAGATGAGCGTTGAGCATGACGAAATTTCTCACCATAGTGGGCGGGCAACACTAAGCTTCCGTGATTTTGAAGGACAGCGACTCATGCTTGTGTCAGATGAAAAGAACGAAGGAGTTCCTGGAGGGAAGCCTTGGGACAAGAGCCCGGTACCCGCCCAGCATGGGATTGTTGGTCTTGGTCCGATTACGCTGACGGTTGCCCGTGGGGAAGATACGGCAATGGTACTGAAAGACGTATTAGGGTTTAGAGAAATAAGGACTTTTCCTTCAGATGTAGATGGACAACCGGATATCCGTGTGTTCGAAACAGGGGAAGGCGGTACTGGTGGAGAGGTTTATCTTGAAGAAAGAAATGATCTTCCACAAGAAAGACCGGGAAGAGGAAGTGTTCATCATGTAGCCTTCCGTGTTGAAGATGAAGATGAATTACGTAAATGGGTAGATTGGGTCACACAAAACCGCTTGCCGAACTCAGGTTTTGTTGAAAGATACTATTTCCGTTCCCTTTACTTCCGTGAACCAAATGGCATTCTCTTCGAACTGGCTACAGACGGACCAGGCTTTGAGACTGATGAAGATTTTGAAAATTTAGGTGAAAATTTATCACTTCCACCATATTTTGAAGCGCAAAGAGATTCCATAGAAGCGAAATTAAAACCATTAAATACAAAAGAGTAACAGGAGGAAGTCAGCTTGAAACATATATTTAAACAAGGAAATAAAGACTTACCCACACTTCTGCTCCTTCATGGAACAGGTGGAGATGAGCGTGACCTATTAACGCTTGCTGATATGATTGAGCCAGATGCTTCTGTATTAAGCGTAAAAGGGAATGTGGATGAAAATGGAATGGCCCGCTTTTTTGCACGCATACGGGAAGGTGTCTTTGATGAAGAGGATTTAGTATTCCGAACGAAGGAATTGAATGAATTCATTGATGAGAGTGCTAAAAACTACGGGTTCGATCGTCAAAATATTGTTGCGTTAGGATACTCCAATGGTGCGAATATCGCGGCAAGTTTAATGTATCATTACAAGGATGCGTTAAAAGGTGGAATTCTGTTTCATGCTATGGTTCCTAGACGAAATGTCAAGCTTCCAGACTTAAGTGACTCACTTGTATTCATTGGTGCAGGAAAGCGAGATCCACTCATCCCCATGCAAGAAACAATGGAACTCGTTAAGAATCTTCAAGATGCCCGAACACAGGTCAGAGAGTTCTGGACAGAAGGTGGACATGAGCTTCGTCGTGAAGAAGTAGATGAAGCGAAAAGATGGTTTGAAGAAAACTTTAAATAATTTTCAGAATCCGGAAGGGGAAATTCTTCCGGATTTTTTTATAATCATTTATAATTAACGCCTTCATACGCATCGAACACTCTTAACATTCCAAGGGTCAATATTCCCTTCCATTCTTCTTGGGCAATAGGCCAGGTCTCGTCATATTGACCGAACCAGGACCAATTCGGCTGCCAATAACCTTTCTGGTGTTGAGTTTCAATTTCGACATTCAATTGCATATGTACCTCCTCTTTTAAGGCTTCATAAAAAGGGGAAGCAGGATGACTGGCTATATGTAATGGTTTCGCTACATATTCATTCCAGCGTGATGGATCGGTACAAACCGTCTTTCGAACGGAAGAAGAAAGAATCTTATAAAGAATGGATTCCGTTTCCCCTTTCACCTCAGAAAGGAGTCGATCATAACAGAGAAAATCATGCATCTCTATTGGGTGTGAAAGTTTGTTTAACTCTGTGGCGGCTCTCTCAGTCCATTCTTTTAATCGAGGGTGTTCTGGACAAAACGAATGGAAATAACCTACTATTTCAGCATTAGGGTTAGCCCAAGTCGTTTGAACGCCGCTATGTCCCTTTTCAGAATCAAAATGCCACCATGGAGCATGGGGAACCAAATTAACCTCTTCAGGCACGGCATGCCAGCCGTTGATTTCCTCATCGTATGTGTCTTGTAGGTAGCTCATCGCTTTTTGAACGATAGGGTGTTCGGCTGAAAGCTTTAAATCCTTTGCATGCTGTAAACCAACGGTTGTTGCCATTGGAGATGAACTGTCCAGGCGGAAATCTGGCTCTAAAGAGCGGCCGAATCCTCCGTCACGATTTTGGAAACGAGATAATTCTTTGATTGCTTCCTCTTTACTACCTTCTTCAAAATAAAAGCTAAATAGCTTTTGTTCAATTGGTCTTGCATGGGTTTTGATATAGGTAGCTGCTGTATTCCATTGTTGTGTTGTCAGTTTCATTAGAGATGCTCCTTTATCGTAATTTAGATTTGAATGATAATTATTCGCTACCATAATACATTATCTATTGGGTGAGAGAATCCCTGCTTGTTACGATAATTAGTTGGAATACAAAGGTCCGTCCCTCAAAAAGGGAGAAGAATAGAAACTTCTATTATTATAAAAATTGATGCCTGATTTTCGGCGGCATCGTTGTTTTATTGAGGTTATAATAAAGGAAGAATGAAATAGTGGAGGAATGAGGATGATTTCAGTCGAACTACAAAGTGAGTATTATCAAGCGTTAGTAGAAAAAAGATCGGAATACGAAGGGGTTTTTTATGTAGGTGTTATAACGACTGGTGTGTTTTGTCGCCCGACTTGTCCGGCTAGAAAACCTAAATTTGAGAACTGTGAATTCTTTGAAACAGCTCAACAAGCCCTTCTGGCGTCGTTTCGACCATGTAAAAGATGTAAGCCCTTATCGCACCCCAATAGTATCTCAGATGTTGTAAAGATGCTGGTAGAGGCTGTGGAAGAAAATCCTGTAAAACGTTGGAAGGATAAGGATTTTCAGGAGCTATCCATAAATGCATCTACTGCACGGCGTCAATTTAAGAGGAGGTTCGGTATGACCTTTGTAGAATATGCAAGAGCTCGCAGGATGGGGATTGCCATGAAGTACATCAGATCAGGATCGATGGTGATGGATGCTCAACTTTCAACGGGATATGAATCAAGCAGCGGTTTCAGAGATGCTTTTTCGAGAATTATGGGAACGCCACCAGCTTTGTCTCATCAACAGCACATACTAAAAGCAGCTTGGATTGATACGAAACTTGGACCGATGATTGGAATTTCCGACGAAGAGGCTTTATACCTGCTGGAATTTGTTGACCGACGCGGTCTCGAGAAAGAAGTGGAGAGAATGAGGGAAAAAACAAAGGCGGCGATCGTTCCCGGATCTACCGGGCCACTTCGTTCCATCGAAAAGGAATTGAACGCCTATTTTGAGGGCACGTTATCAGCCTTCCAAACCAAGTTGAAAATCAACGGCACACCTTTTCAACAAAACGTTTGGAGAGAATTGCAAAGAATACCTTTTGGACAAACCAGATCCTACACTGAGATCGCTCAAAATATTTCCAGTCCGACAGCTGTTCGAGCAGTCGCAAGGGCCAATGGGTGTAATCAGCTTGCGATCATCATTCCTTGTCATCGAGTGATAAGAGCGAATGGAGATCTTGCCGGCTATGCAGGTGGTCTTAACCGGAAAAAATGGTTGATTGATCATGAAAGCAAGATGAATAAAGGAATGAAGGAATCATTCACCAACTAACTCCTTTGAGAAGAATACAAATGAACAAATATGATGAAAAGGTGGTCAAACATGAAAAATGATGAAGTAATGGCAGCACTTGAAGAGATGGGAAACGAACAGACCAAAAATACATATTTACGTCACGGCGCACATGAACCATTATTCGGAGTGAAAATTGGGGATATGAAAAAACTGGTGAAATATGTGAAAAAAGATCAAGGTCTTGCACTAAGCCTGTTCGAATCGGGAAATTTCGATGCCATGTACCTGGCAGGATTATCTGTAAATCCTAAAAAAATGAATAAAGGAATTTTACAGGATTGGGTCAATAAAGCAGATTGGTATATGCTTGCTGAATACACTGTTGCTAATATAACCGCTGAGAGCGACTACGCTATTGAATTAGCGAATGAGTGGATCAAATCGGAAAATGAAATGACGGCAACGGCTGGCTGGAGTGCCTATGCAGGGTATATTAGTATTACCCCAGACCAAGAAATCAATATTGACGAAATTAAACAGTATCTGACACATATTGAAAAAACGATTCATGAAGAGAGAAATAGAGTACGTTACGTAATGAATGGATTTGTCATTTCTGTTGGAGCACATGTAGCTCCGTTGTTAGATGAGGCAAAACAAGTGGCGGAAAAAATTGGGAAAGTAAATGTCGATGTTGGAAATACAGCATGTAAAGTACCTGTAGCCACCAGCTATATAAAGAAGATAGAAGATAAAGACAGAGTCGGAGTGAAAAGAAAGACATGCATCTGTTAATTAGGTAAAGTGAGGTTGGAAAAGAGCTCATATTGAATTTATTTGGCCGGGCTGACGGTATTATTACTATATTTTCAATGAATTTATGCTACTCATAATTGAAGAATTTCAATTAGTCCATAACAAGTCATTTTCATTTCTCTGTTGCAGAAGAAGTGTATAGCTACTAGACTATGAAATAGAGTCCTTTACAGAATCGGGAGCAATGTACAAATGAATGTTGTGAGAAAAGGTACTATTTTAGGTATAGCAGCTAGCATACAAGGGTTGGCAATGGCTATGTTTTTGTTTCCCCATTTTATCCCTTCAGGTGGCGCTGCAAGTGTGAGTGTGCTATTAAACTATTTGTTGCATGTCCCATTTGCCATTACGCTATGGGTGTTAAATGCTGCTCTTTTACTAGCTGCGGTTAAATGGTTAGGAAAAGAGAATGCACTTTGGACCATGTATTGTGTGACAATCACGTCGTTTGTAGTTAATTTCTTGAATTCTCATTTAATCGGAACAGTTTCATTTGTTTTCGTCGATCTATTGATTGGCAGCATCCTTTTCGGAATCGGAATAGGGATCCTTTTCAGGATGGGAGCATCCTCTGGAGGGATGGACATTTTAGCACTTATTATTTCAAAGCTAAAAGGGTACACCCCAGGGAAGACTTTATTTGTCATTAATGGCAGTGTGTTACTTCTAACAGGAATCGTAGTAGATTTAAAAATCATTCTTTTTGCCTTAGCCTGCCAATTCATTGGAACAAGAATCCTGGATATTATTTGTCAGGTGGAATACAAACGAAGCCTCAACCGCCTTGAAAATCAGTAAACAGAAGGTCCGTCCCTATTGAGGGACGGACCTTCTGTTTACGATATTTCTTTGATGATGGATTTGACTGTGTGTTCTGGTGAGTTTTCGAAAAGTGAAATATATTGAAAAAGTTTGTTTTTGGGAAGCAGGTGCTTTCTAATTTCTTTAGCCGTTTTTCCCTCCAGGTGTGCTTTCGTAACGGCTTCTTGAAGGTTTTGAAGATAGGCGAGTTTCTTCTCTAAAAGCTTTCTTCCTTGCTTCAAGTATCCTTGATGCGAACAATACACTTCTTGAAAGGAATACTGCAGGGTTCTGTCAATTGATCGAATGAGCTCAGGTACAGATTCAAATGAAAAATTAGAAGTAGGAGAATGGAATAAGTATAAATCACCTGAAAAGCAAATGCCCTTTTCTTCATCAATGAGAACGATGTGATCATCAGCGTGTCCTGGTGTATGAACAATTTGAAACGAATGCTCGGCCGTTTTAAATACGTCTTCTTTAAGTGGCAACGGGTGAAATGCCTGGCGGTTATGCCAGAACATAGCTCTGTAAAAAGGCAGTTTAGTGCTGTGAGAGCACTTTTGTACCCCTAACGGATGAATCCATTGAGGAATGGAGTAAAACCTTTCAATCCATGAACTGTTACCCGTGTGATCCTCATGATGATGAGTATGAATCACTCGTTGGATAGGTAGCTCTTTTACAATATTCCTCACTTCGTTTTTCATACTGTAAGGTCCTGTATCAATAAGGACATCGTCGACTCGAAAAATGTATACCGGCATTTTTTGACGCATTGTTTGAACGTTTAATTTAAATGATTGTATCAATTCAGTTACCCCTTTTGATTTAGTGTTATAGTACATAGTTCGAATGAAAGTTGAGAAATCCTGCATGAATTCATTTTTTTGAGGGGAATATCCTTAACCAAGATAACTAAATGGATGTACATGGTATAATTTACTATAATTGGTGTATCAAACGATTTTAAAGGGGTTTTTAATGTATGAAAGGGAAACAGAAGTCCTTGCTCTTAATCCTGACCATCATGATGGTGATCACCATTATATTGCTGGATAAAATGGGCTTGAAAAAAGCAATTGAGTCTTGTGAGAACCATGGCACTGTAGCAGAGGTGGAAGAGGGAATCCTGTCATGGAATGTATCATGTGAAGAAAAATAATAATGATATTGAATTAAATAATGTTTAATTTTGTAAAAGGGGTATGGGTTTGCGGACCCTTCCATGAATTACGAGGGACGGACCTCATTAACATCTACTCCTGAAAGAGTTATAATGGTAAACTAGAGAAAAAAGCAGATAATTTACATAGGGGGAAATGCTTTGCAGAAGTGTAATGTATGTAAGAATCAGTTTCAATGGAAAGAGTTATTATTCTCCATTTGGAGGTCTTATAAACCTATTGAATGCAGTCAATGTGGTAAAAAACATACGATTAATTTCACCTCGAAATTTATTGTTACTTTTCTCATCATTGTTCCAGCGGTTGTATTCGGATTATTGGTTGCGCCCGAACAGGGGTTATCAAAGCCGCTCACGTTTGGTTTAATCGTATTATTGGCCATTATTATTTCACTATTTCTTCCGTTATTTGTGAAATATGAATATAGGAACAGATAAGAAAGAGAGCTGCCGGTCACAGGCAGCTCTTTTCCATTACCATAAATTATCCAGTATAATTTACAAGATTAGGAAAACGCTAAGAGAAAAAGAAAAGGAGTCGTAACATGGAGGACAAAGACATAAGATTGACTACCGCAGAAATCTCCGCTTTGTGGACGACTTATATTAAGTGCTCGGCTTTAAATTGCTTTTACACACATTTCCTTACATACCTGAAAGACGAAGGAATCAAATTCATCATCGAAGAAAGTCTACAGACAAACGTAGAGATAATGAGAAAGATTAAGTCTCTTTTTATGTCCGAAGGATTTCCTGTACCAAAGGGCTTCACTGATAGGGACATAGATACAACCGCACCACCCTTATATACTGATTTGTTTGCTCTTAGTTTCGTTTACCGCGGAGGTCAGGTAACGAGCAGTCATTACACTACTATAGTGGGGGCCGTTGCCCGTAATGATGTATATGACCTTTTTGAAGAAGCGGTCACGAAATCATTATCACTATATAAACAATCATTACAATTAATGTTGGAAAAAGGGATTTATGATCGTCCACCAAAAATGAATTATCCCCATTCGATAGAATACATTTCAGAGCAGCCATCTTTATTGGAGAGCTGGTTAGGTGAAACAAGGCCACTTAATGCATTGGAATTGAGCGAATTATTCTTTGTTATTGAGAGAAATTGCATCGGAATCATTCTATTGAAAGGATTTATACAAGTTTCAAAAGATATCGAAGTGAAGAACTATCTCAAAAAAGGAAAAAAATTAAGTGAAAAGCAGATTACCACTTTTAATAATGTCCTGGTAAAAGATGATTCATTTCCCACTTATCCAGTATCCATGGAGGTAACAGATTCAAATGTGGCCCCATTTTCAGAAAAATTGATGCTTTTTTTTATCTCTTCTTCAAACTCAGTGGGGCTGTCAACACTTTGTCACGCCATCACGATGTCTACAAGGAAGGATTTAGCCGTTCATTATACACTTTTTGTGACAGAAATCATGAAGTATGGTGCAGATGGTCTTAAACTGTTAGTTGAACGTGGATGGATGGAGCAGCCACCACAGCAGAAGAGTCGTGAGGACTTGAAGGATTGAATTCGATATGATTTGGAGGTATGTTGATATGGTTTCGAAGATTCTATTTATTTTTCTAATTGGAATGATAACGCTGCTGAAGGTTGATTTAATAAAAAATCGGGTTATAAATGCAGTGCGTTATAAGCTTTCTAGTGTGGTATCGGCATTTTATATGGTGCGGTAGTAAGACATATTAAAGAAAATGTATCCAAATCTTATATTTAGGTTTGGATCTTTTATTTTGTTTTAGTAAAATCTTGAGAGTGAATTTATTCAAAGTTACACTGTTAATATGGAAAGAGTGTGTAAAATAAAATCCAACTGGAAAGCGGAATGATTGGCGTCATGGGTATAACAATACGTGAAGATACAAAGTATAGTGAAGTATTGTCATTTGGGATTTTACAAGAATTCAAGATTCATAAGGGTAAAATGATTTGTGTGTTAATGAACGAGGCAAGGTCAAGGGGAGCCGATACAATTACGTTTCATGCTTCAGATATTCCTGAAAAGGATATCCAAAATGAGTTGGGTTTAAGTGAGTTTACGAAAGATATCATGTTGGTGAAGGAAATTTAGGCTTCTTGTTACCGAGGTAAAAACCATGATGATAGAAGGGCTGTAAATGTAAGGGATTTCTAAAATTGTCAGGTAATCTCCCATTCATCACAAAATGTTCGGAATTTCTTCAGCTATTATATGACAAAGCGACTTCAGATAGTATAGAATAATAGATAATTAAGGTAAGGCTTCAAGAGCATAGAGTGCATCATGCAATTGTTTTGAAAATCGATTTTCACATTAATGATAGTTAATAAAAGTAAAACGGTTCTCGAATAATTGGCCTGATTCATTTCATTCTTTTGGTAGGTTGTGCTGTTTTAAGGAGAGAATTGATGCTAGAATACAACGTTCATCAAGGAGTCGGCAAAGAGTATGTGGTGTTTCTCCATGGAATTGGGGGAAACTCAAGAATTTTCAGCAAGCAGCTCGATATATTCAAGAAATCTTATAATGTAATAACGATTCATTTGCCGGGGCATGGAGAGTCCCCCAGTATTGAATCATATAATGAAAAATTCACAATTGATTTAAATGTGCGTGAAGTTCTTAAGGTACTTGATCATCTGAAAGTGGAACGGGCTCATTTTATCGGCATTTCCCTGGGCTCGGTTCTAATACACGCTTTGCTTCAAACTGCTCCAAATCGCGTAAAAAGTGCAGTTTTAGGAGGAGGGATAACAAGGTTTAATTTACTTTCCAATACACTTCTTAAAATTGGTGATGCAGTAAAAAATATGATTCCATTTATGTGGTTATATATAATTTTCGCCTATATTATGATGCCTAAAAGCAATCACAGAGTTTCACGAAAATTATTCATCCGCGAAGCAAAGAAAATGAACCGTAATGATTTTCTCGGGTGGTATCGGCTTACCCCTTATGTGAAATCAACATACGCTTCTGTACAAGAAAGGGCTTCTCATATTCCCAAGCTTTACATATCCGGGAAAGAAGATCACCTATTTGTACAGTCTCTTGATCAGGATACAAAAGGAGACCCATCTGCTACGAAAGTGTTCATTGAAGATTGCGGACATGTTTGTAATGTTGAGAAGCCAAGGGAATTTAATCGACTGGCACTTGATTTTATTTATAAGAACCAGGGTGTACAATTACGCAAGGTTCAATAAAAACAGATGTTTCCCATTTCCTTATCGAGATGGGAGTTTTTTTGTGAATGCCTGTATTCTCATGGAATGAAAATTAGAGTGTAGAGAAATCTCTGTTAAGTAATCTGATGGTTCTTAGCAGGGATTTTTTTGTCTATGGTTAAGGATTTAGAGCGAGGGAATAGGGAGTGATGGAGGGCAATGAGTGGGTGATATTCTTTTGGGAGGTCCGTCCCTTAAAGGAATTGATGAAGTATTAAGAGAATATAGTAGCTATGCGTGTGCTAAAGGCGGGTGAGGGTTTCGTGAAAGAGATGTTGAATTTCAGGTATGAGGAGTATCCTTTTGAGTTGTTTTCGGTATCCCATGTGGCAGCAATGATTGTCTCGTTCGGATGTATGATCGGTTTGTATGTGCTTAGAAATCGATTTAGCTGCAGAGGTAAGGGTGTGCTGAAATGGCTTCTCGTGGTGCTGCTGGTTTTTAGTGAAGCATTATTTCAGATTTGGTACTTTATTAATGATCATTGGGATGTAGCCATTAATTTACCGTTTCAATTATGTTCCATCTCATTGTATTTGTGCGCGGTCATGCTTATTACGAAAAACTATAGAATCTTTGAAATCAGTTTTTTTGCCAGTATGGTAGGTGCTTTTATTGCCATCGTGACACCTGAGTTGTTTTTTGGATTTCCCCATTTTCGTTATTTTCAATTTTTCTTAGCCCATTTGGCGATTGTATTATCCTGTTTGTACATGGTATGGATCGAAGGCTTTACATTGACGTTCCGGTCTATGGTGAGGGCATTCATTGCTTTAAATCTGATCGCTGTCATCGTGTTCATGGTGAATAGATTGGTAGGAGCAAATTATATGTTTCTTTCTCATAAACCGTATAATGCAAGTCCCATAGACTATTTAGGCGAGTATCCCTTCTACCTCCTGGCTCTTGAAGGTGTCGCCCTTATATTATTCAGCCTTCTTTATTTACCGTTTTATCTCATTAAAAATAGGAAAAGTGGAAGAAATGTAAATAAATGAAACTTTCCTGGGTTTCAATCCGTCTATTAACATATAAGAAAAGTCAGGTGTAGGAATGATGAGTAATAGTATTATCATAAGTATTATCATTTTGGTTTCTTACGGTTTAGGAAGTATAACAGGTGCTTATTATATAGTGAAAATGTTTACCGGTGAAGATATTCGTAAATTGGGAAGCGGAAATGTCGGAGCGACGAATGCGGGTCGAGTTATAGGGAAAAAAGGTTTTCTTCTGACGCTGCTGATAGATGTCGGGAAAGTAATTCTTGCATTAATGATTACGGCACAACTGGCAGAAGGTGAGAGTTACTTTGTTCTCAGTTCTATATTTGTTATGATCGGACATCTGTTTCCAATCCAGCTTGGACTTCACGGTGGAAAGGGAGTAGTTGCTTATTTAGCATCTGCATTATTTCTTAATCCCCTTACCATTGGGGTTTTCGCCATCACTATGGGAATTTCATATATGATTCTGAGAAAATACACCATTGCCGGATTTCTTTCAATGGCAACCATTCCGATTACGGCATATGTGATTGAGGGTTCATTCACCATTTTTATCGGATTATTGTCACTTTTTGTGACCGTTCTGTTGGTCCATAAACGCTGACTGCAGTAATCTGTCGATCATAGGAGGTACGAGAATGGAAAACCTTTCTCTTCAGTATAAAATTGCAAGTGAATCAAATGAGTTTCAACAAATCTATACATTAAATTATCAGACCTTTGTAGAAGAAATACCTCAGCACGAAGGAAATTCAGAACGCAAACTGATTGATAAGTTTCATGATGAAAATACATATGTTATTGCTAAAGATGAAGCTGAAGTTGTGGGCATGATCGCAGTTCGTGCCAAGCGTCCCTTCTCTTTGGATTTAAAACTGAAAAATCTTAATGAATATTTGCCGGCTGATGCCGTTCCTTGTGAAATTCGCTTATTATCTGTAAAAGAAGCATATAGAAGTACGAGGGTATTTTATCAATTATGTGAGCGATTAGTATCTTATTGTTTGGAAAAAGGATATACGATGGCTCTCATTTCAGGAACGGTTCGTCAGCTGAAGTTGTATAAACGAATCGGTTTTCAGCCTTTTGCCGATCTCGTGGGGGAGGAAGGGGCAAAATTTCAGCCAATGTATTTAACCCGTTGTAGCTTCGAAAATTCGACGAAAGCCTTTCAGCGATTAATGATTCGCATAAAAGAAAGTTCAGTTCCACTTTCTTTCCTTCCTGGGCCGGTTCCACATCATGAAAAAGTAGAAAAAGCTTTCAAAGGAGAAGCCGTTTCTCATAGAAGCATCTCGTTTATTGATGAAATGGAAGAAGTAAGAAGATCATTATGCGAGATAACAAACGCAAACTATGCAGAAGTTGCAGTGGGAACGGGCACCCTATCTAATGATATGGTTGCAGCTCAGCTGAAATGTTTGTCTGGCAGTGGCCTAATTCTTTCAAACGGAGAATTTGGGTCCAGGTTGATTGATCATGCAAACAGATTTGGTTTACATTTTCATACGTTCGAAAAGGCTTGGAATGAAGCAATTTCTTTAGGCGAAGTGGAAAGCTTACTCCAGGAAAAACAAAATATAAAATGGCTTTGGACGGTTCATTGTGAAACGTCGACAGGCTACCTGTATGACCTGAACGGGCTACTTTCTCTTTGTAAAAGGTATGGAGTGGAGCTATGCATCGATGCCTGTAGTTCTGTTGGGACCATTCCAGTTGACTTTAAGGAAGTGTACTTTGCCACAACGGTCAGTGGGAAGGGATTAGGCTCTTATCCCGGTCTCGCCATTGTATTTCATCGAGATGAAATACAGCCCAGCCCATCAATTCCAAGGTACCTGGATATCGGAATGTACCGGGTGAATGGAAGCATCCCATTTACCCATTCATCTAATCTAGTAAGTGCTCTAAGTAAGGCACTGCATTTTATTGAGTATGAAATTCATGAAAAATTAGCTCTGAGAGTAAGGTGTGTGTTAACTCAAGGAGGATTTCATATACTAGGGGATGAAAACTATTCTCCTGGAGTGATTACAATTGCACTTGAGAGGGAACAGTGTAGTAGACTGTTTGGGGATGTTTGTAAAGCTAGAGGTATTTTATTAAGCTACGAAAGTGACTATTTAGTTAAGAGAAATTGGGTGCAGGTAGCACTTATGGGAAGACAGGATGAACGAAAGGTTTTGGAAGCAATGAAGATACTCAACAAAGAATATCAAAGTAATATCGATTCAAGGGATATGAAATGAGTAGGATATCCCGTATTATATCTCGATTTAAGACTTATAAATTAATTGGTTTTGCACTCGTATCCTTATGGTTAAAGACCGTGTTAGTTTCTTTTATTGGGTTTAATTTACGTATCGAATCCTTATTGGACTTATTACTCATCATATTCAATCCTCTTGGCTCGTTAATGCTATTAATTGGATTCAGTTTTTACTTCTCAAAGAAGATAAAACCCGCTGTTGTAGTCCTTGTTATGGGGATTGCAACCGGGCTCTTATACGGCGATCTATTATATTTTCGATTTTACTCAGATTTTATTACCGTTCCGATTTTATTTCAGTTTAAAAATGTGGGGGGGATCGGACCAAGTACCTTTGAACTGATGAGTCCCTGGGATCTCCTCTTAATTGTAGATTTCCTTCTTGTCGGGTGGTTATTAAAGAGAAAGTGGACGGCTACTTCTTCCATAAAGGTCTCAAGGAGGTGGAAGCTTTCATATATCGGGTTGAGTCTAGTTTTACTGCTCGTAACTGTAGGATTGGGGCTGATGAAATCTCCATATTTATTTGCTGAATCCTATGACAGAGAGCAAATTGTCAAATCAGTGGGACCATACAATTATCACCTATATGATATTGGGGTTGAAGCTACGGTACCTTTCACCAAGATGCTTGCCAGTAAATCAGACACAGAAGCGTCCATTAAATATACACAATCCAAGAAACACAACAACTCAGATTTGTTCGGTGTTGCTGACGGAAAAAATGTTGTATTGATCAGTATGGAATCTACCCAAAATTTTGTCATCAACCAAAAAGTCGACGGAGAAGAAATCACACCTTTTTTAAATTCTTTAATCAAGGATAGTTTTTATTTCAATCATATTTATGATCAGACTGCTCAAGGGAAAACCTCAGATTCTGAATTCATGATCGATACAGGTTTATACCCTCTAGCAAGCGGTTCAGCATTTGTTCGCAAACCGGATAACCGTTACAAAAGCATGCCCAATATTTTGGAAAAGAAAGAAGATTATTATGCGGCAGTTTTCCATGGCAATGATCGTACTTTTTGGAATCGTGAAATAATGTACGAATCGTTAGGCTACAACCGTTATTTTTCGAAGAAAGACTTCAATGTTACGGAAGAAAACTCTGTTAACTACGGATTAAAGGATATCCCGTTCTTTGAGCAATCCATTTCGTATCTTGAGAAATTACCTCAACCGTTTTACACGCGTTTCATTACGCTGACCAATCACTTCCCTTTTTTATTAGAAGAAGAGGATAAACTTATTCAAGAGGCTACAACAAATGAGGATGTTGTGAACCGTTACGTATCAACCATACGTTATGAGGATGAAGCGATTAAAACATTGTTTAACAGGCTTAAGAAAAACGGAATGTATAAAAACACGATTTTTGTACTATATGGAGACCATTATGGCATCTCCGAAAAATATGAAAATGGAGTGTTCGAGCTTTTAGGGCAGGAAGACACTCCAGTGAATCATGTGAAACTTCAACAAGTTCCACTCATTATCCATGTGCCTGGTGAAAAGGGAAAAACGATCGAAACGATAGGCGGAGAAATCGATATTCGTCCAACTATTCTCCATTTATTAGGGATTAAAACGAAGGATAATCTTTCATTTGGACATAATCTATTCACTCGAAAAGAAGATCATCCTGTTATTTTCAGGGATGGTGATTTCGTAACTGAAGAGTACGTCTATAAAGACAATATTTGCTATGATAAGAGCAGTGAAGCATCGACTTCTGAATCATTATGTGAGCCGTTTAAAGAAACTGTAAGAAAAGAGTTAGGCATGTCTGATGATATTATTTATGGAGATTTGTTGAGGTTCTTAGATTAGACGAAGAAAACCCGGCTCTACTATAGAGTCGGGTTTTGTATTGGATAATTGATTGTCTATAATATTATTATGTAAACTTAAGGTCATTCTTTTTTCGTTCACGATTTTCAAAAAGTCCTATTCGAAGTAGGAATGTCCATCTTTTGCTCATTGTATTTAGCCTCCCAGCAGGTTGCTGAGAACTGGGAAATCTTGATAGATTAAGTGTATCATAGATTAAGAGAGATGAGATTATTCCAATAAAAAAGCTCAGGATTAAATTCCCTAAGCTTTTGGTGATGATTATTGTTTGGTTGTGAGAGGTAGACGAATCTTCACGACAGTACCCCTATTTAACTCACTTTCGTACTCGATCATTCCACCCATTTCACGAATGATTTTATTCGTCACCATGCTTCCGAGACCGGTGCCCTTTGTTTTCGTAGTGTAAAAAGGTAAACCGATCTTTTTCAACTCATCCCCAGTCATTCCTTTTCCCGTGTCTGAAATATTGATTACCACACTGTCCCTGGAAAAGTCTTCTTTTAAAAAGAGGGTGATTTCTCCATGTTCCTCAATGGATTCAATTCCGTTCTTTATGACGTTCATAATTGCTTGCTTCATATGATGCTCATCACCCTTAATATAATGGGTTCCATCTTGGTTAAATAGTATCGAGGTATTCGAATAGGAGGCAAATGGTCTTAGTAAGTCGACACAGTCCTGAAGCACTCTTTCAAGGTTGAGTGTAGACAGCTGAAATTCACTTGGTCTTGCTACGCTAAGGTAGTCTGTGATGATTTTATTCGTACGATCTAATTCATTCAGAATAAGAGGGGAGTACCTTTTAAACTGTTCATCATCAGAGTCCTCGCTTAGATGCTGTATGAATCCTCTTACAGTTGCAAGGGGATTGCGAATCTCATGGGCAATAGAAGCCGCCATCTGTCCCACCATATTCAATTTGTCAAGATACACCATTTCTTCGATCTGCCTGTTCGTGTGAATCAAATGTTCAATAATGAATACCAGAGCCACAAAAGTAAAATAGAAAACAGTGAAATAAATAAAATAAAACGGCAAATGGAGAATAGGAATAAAGCTGTTGATAATCGTGATGTAAAACAATGAATGGAACAGGAAGATAATTGTACTCCCCAGTAATTTATATTGTGTCTTTAATAACATCTTACGAAAGAGAATACCAATTACAAACGCCAGGACGGAGACAGCAATTCCAACCATGACATATGGACCGCCTATTAAATAGCGGAAGATGATCACGCACCCTAAAACGATTGATCCTGATAATAATCCGGCGTATATCGTTGCTATTAAAATGGCGATCATGCGTAAGTCAAAATGAGTTTTTCCAAGGGTTTCAATCGGATAAAGCATACATAATAAAGCCCCAAAGGATGCGATCAGACCATAAGTGATTTTATGTTTAAAATGTGGAACTTGTTTTTCTTTAAATGGAAATAATACGTTAGCATTATACGTAAATGAAAACAAAATTGTAATATTGACCAACAAAGTTTTGATTAATGTAATCAAAGAAAAGCCTCCAAAACCTAATTTACCTGGAAACAGAAAACAGTTCCAGCCTATCCAAAATATGAATATACAAGTATTAAAAATACTTCATTTTCCCCTTTGAGTCAAATTTAATTGGCTGAGGGACGGACCTTGAAATGATAAATAGAAAATGGCTGGATAACTTGATTAACATGATTAAAACAAGGTATTCGTAATGCCAATGAAAGTTGGATGGTGCTCATATAGAGGTCCGTCCCTCACTATAAGCAGGTATTTTGAAGCTGATAATAGAATATATAAGTTATACAAGCTGGTTTTAGTGCACTTTAGGGTATGTTTGTTACATAGATCATTTTGATTCCAGTGAGATGAGTTCAGTAGTTGTCGCGGGATGTTTATCTTTGGAGGAGGGATGAAGATGATTGAAGGACAGGGAATAAATCAATTGCAGCAAGTGAAAATAAAGCATAAGAAGATTCCTCTTAAAGAGGTAGTGAAAAGAGCTGTCCTCATTACCATCGGGGCGATGATCATGGCGGTTGGCCTTGAAATATTTCTAGTCCCGAACCAGGTCATTGATGGAGGAATCGTTGGTGTCTCGATTATGCTCTCCCATATTACAGGCGTTAAGCTTGGTCTTTTCATCTTTATCCTTAATATCCCCTTTTTCTTCATCGGATATAAACAAATCGGAAAAACCTTCGCATTCTCTACACTATACGGAATTATTATACTATCGATTTCAACCACATTTCTTCACCCGGTAGCTGCCTTCACCCAAGACATTCTGCTGGCTTCTTTATTCGGCGGGATCGTTCTTGGAATAGGAGTGGGTATGGTCATTCGTTACGGCGGATCTCTTGATGGAACGGAAATCCTTGCTATTTTATCAAGTAAAAAGCTTCCCTTCTCTGTCGGTGAAATCATCATGTTCGTCAATCTGTTCATTTTGGCTTCCGCGGGATTTGTATTCAGCTGGGACAGAGCCATGTATTCACTTCTGGCTTATTACGTAGCTTTTAAAATGATAGATATTACCATTAAAGGACTGGATGAATCCAAATCGGTTTGGATCATTAGTGAAAATTACAAGGAAATCGGTGATGCCCTCTTACACCGACTGGGTAGAGGAGTGACCTATTTAAAAGGAGAAGGCGCATTTTCAGGAGATGATAAGAAAGTGATATTCTGCGTCATCACTCGTCTGGAGGAAGCGAAACTGAAAGACATCGTTGCAGAACATGATCCGTCCGCCTTTCTAGCCATCGCTGATATAGCAGAGGTAAGAGGTGGGAGGTTTAAGAAGAAAGATATTCATTAGACGTAAGAGAAAAGCGCGATAGAGGGTAGCCTTTATTGTGCTTTTTGTTGATTTGAACCAGGAAATTGATCGATTATGCTTTTTTCGTGAAAATTCGGATTCATTGGAAGTGCTCTGTTCAGAAGCGTATATTTCCTTATTGTCGTCCCCTCCCGGTTATAGTATGATAAGCTAGATTATCACGAAAGGGGGGGGAGAGAGTGAAGAAAATTATGTTGCTTGTGCTATTTTGCAATTTTGGATTTTTCCAGCAGATTAACGATATTCAGGCTCATAGGGGGGAAGAAGTCATTCAAGATCAAGCTCAGATTGCCTATCTTGACGATGATTCTTTCTCATTAACTCCTTCTCTTGTGACGAAGAAAATAGAAGATAAAAGCAGAATTCCTTTTAAAAGAATTCTGACTCTACTTCCTCCCACTCTTTCCAGTGACGGATCATGTTCCCATTATCGTGGGGATTCAACCGGGTTTGGGGTCATCGTGAAATACCACTCCAACTATCTTTCTTGACTGTCATATTCACAGTCTGATTAAACGATAGAGGAGAAATGATAAATGGACGTCATCATGTTAATAAAAGCATTCATATTGGGTATGGTGGAAGGGTTAACGGAGTTTGCTCCTGTATCTTCCACTGGCCATATGATTGTAGTAGACGATTTATGGATCCAATCGAAAGAAGTATTGGGTAAATATCCGGCAAATACGTTCAAAGTTGTGATCCAACTAGGCTCAATTTTAGCAGTTGTCATTGTATTTAGAGAGAGATTTAAAGATTTACTCGGATTGAATCAACGGACCGCAAGTAAATCATCCAATTTAAAAGTAACCCACATACTGGCTGGATTAATTCCTGCAGTGATTCTAGGCTTGTTATTTGAGGATTATATCGATGAGCATCTTTTTTCGCTTAATACAGTTCTGGCTGGTTTAACGATCGGTGCTTTCCTCATGATTGCAGCGGATTTGTTTCGTCCCAAAAGCGCCACAGTGGAAAACGTCGACCAGATAACACATAAAAAAGCGCTGGTGATCGGGCTTATTCAATGCTTATCATTATGGCCAGGTTTTTCGCGGTCAGGATCCACCATTTCTGGAGGAGTGTTACTTGGATTAAGCTACCGGGCAGCATCAGATTTCACATTCATTATGGCGGTACCCATCATGCTGGGAGCAAGTTCGCTTTCTCTTATGAAGAACTGGATGTATTTTACCCCTGAGTTTTTACCGTTTCTTTTGGTAGGGTTCTTAAGTGCATTTCTATTTGCTTATCTGTCGATTCGCTTTTTCCTAAAGGTGATTAATAAAATCAAGCTAATTCCTTTTGCGATCTACCGACTTGTTCTAGTCGCGATTATTTTTCTTGTTTTTATCTAATCACTATTGACAGTTAGAAAATACTACCATATAATTTCAATAACAAATTTCTTCTATTTTGAATATACTATACGAAAGCAAAGATGAGGACATGATTCATTCCGTTTTTTCTTGATCAGAGAGCAGGGTCACCGGCTGAGAGCCCTGAAGAGAAAAGAATGATTTACCACCTCGGAGCTATTATGGTGAAATGTCAGTATCCATAATCGGGAAAACCGTTATCTTACTTAAGCGAAGAGTAATATTTTACACTTCTGAATTAGGGTGGAACCACGACCGCACTCGTCCCTTGGTTAGGGATGGGTGCGGTTTTTTTATTAATTGAATAATAAAGTGTTGAAGAGGACACGAATCATTTGCTGTTTTTCTTACCAGAGAACAGGGTCACATGGCTGAGAGCCCTGAAGAAAAGGAAATGATTTACCACCTCGGAGCTATTATGGTGAAATGTCAGTATCCATAATCGGGAAAACCGTTATCAACTTTGAGCGGAGAGCTATGTTTAGCACTTCGGAATTAGGGTGGTACCACGACCGCATTCGTCCCTTGTTAGGGATGAATGCGGTTTTTTATATAAAAAAATGAATAGGAGGAAACAAAATGTCAATTCAATCTGAAGTAGAAAAAAGAAATCACAGGAAACTAGGTCAGGAGCTGGAGTTATTTGTATCGATGGAGGAGGCACCCGGGATGCCCTTTTATTTACCGAAAGGGATGCTATTACGGAATGAGTTAGAAGACTTTTGGAAGAGGGAACATAGGAAAGCTGGATACCAGGAGATTAGAACTCCCATTATGATGAAGCAGGAGCTATGGGAAAAGTCAGGCCACTGGAATCATTACCATGAGAATATGTATTTCTCAGAAGTAGATGATCAGAAATATGCAATCAAGCCAATGAGTTGTCCAGGGGCAGTATTGATCTATAAAAACAAGAGAAGAAGTTATCGGGAATTACCCCTTCGTTACGGTGAACTGGGTTTAGTTCATCGACATGAGCTATCGGGTTCATTAAGTGGATTATTGAGAGTCCGTTCCTTCACTCAGGATGATGCTCATCTATTTGTAAGGGAAGATCAGATTCGGTCGGAGCTTCATAAAGTATTGGATCTTATTGATCTCTTCTATAGTAAATTTGGGTTTGACTATAAGGTTGAGCTTTCGACTCGTCCGGAAGATTTTATGGGCTCCGTTGCATTATGGGATAAAGCTGAAGGAGATTTGGAAGGTGTGTTGAAAGAGAGAGGAGTCAACTATCATGTTAATAAAGGAGACGGTGCGTTCTACGGACCAAAAATAGATTTTCATATATTGGACGTTATTGGTCGAAGCTGGCAATGTGGTACGGTTCAACTTGATTTCCAAATGCCTGAAAAATTCGAGTGTGAATATATTGATGAAGACAATGAAGCAGTCAGACCGATTATGATTCATCGAGCGATTTACGGTTCGATCGAACGTTTTATGGCAATCATCATTGAACATTTCGGAGGGGATTTTCCACTTTGGTTAGCTCCCCACCAGGTCAAAATCCTTCCTATCTCCGACGCACATTTCCAATATGCTCAAGGAGTGAAATCACAGTTAGAAAGAGAAGGCTTTAGGGTGGAAGTCGATGATCGTGTAGAAAAAGTAGGTCTGAAAATCAGGGAAGCAGAAATGCAAAAAGTTCCTTATATGATGGTAATAGGAGACAAGGAAATCAAGGGTGAAGTCATTTCATTACGTAAGAGAAGGGGAGGAAATGTTGGTATGTTAAGAATAAAAGAAGTTATATTGAAATTACAAGAAGAAGTAAACGGCTTAAATAGTAAGGCAAACTAAATTAAAAAGTCCACTTGACTATTTCCTGTATTTTCTATACAATTAGAGAAGGAAAATTCTGAATAGTGCGAGAGGGGGAGGAGGAATGTTTATTAATCATCAATTATATTTCGGCATTTCTTCTCCTATATAAAGAGCTAAAAGGGTATTCATAACCTTTTTAGTTCTTTTTTTATGTCCGGGGGAGGAATATAAATGAGATACAAGCGTGTGTTAATTAAATTAAGTGGTGGAGCGCTAGCGGATAAGGAAGGGAATAATTTTGGTACTGAAGAGCTTGATCACATTGCGGGCGAAATAATGTCGATCGTCAATATGGGGATTGAAGTTTCCTTAGTTGTGGGTGGCGGCAATATTTTTCGAGGAAGCTTGGCGGATACATGGGGAATAGAGCGGGTAGAAGCTGATAGTATTGGGACTCTCGGAACCATCATCAACAGTTTGATGCTTAGAGGAGTGTTGAAAAGTAAGACCGACAAAGAAGTTCGAGTGATGACTTCTATCCCTGTTTCAACGGTTGCCGAACCATATATTCGCCTTCGAGCCGTTCACCATCTTGCCAAAGGATACATTGTGATTTTCGGTGGAGGAAACGGTCAACCCTTCGTAACGACGGATTACCCCAGCGTTCAGCGAGCCATCGAAACAGATAGTGATGCCATCCTGGTAGCAAAGCAGGGGGTCGATGGTGTTTTCACGAGTGACCCTAAACGGGATAAAAAGGCGAAGATGTACCACAATTTAAATTATGATGACGTTGTAACGAATAATATTAAAGTCATGGATCAATCAGCTCTGCTGTTAGCAAGGGACTATAATATCCCTGTACACATATTTAACTTCGACCAGGTAGGAATCATGGAGAAAATATGCTCCGGTCAGAAGCAGGGAACACTGATTAATCATGAAGAGACGAGACTTTGATCATGGCCATTTCATTTACAAAAACAAAGATGGGGGGAGCAAAAGATGGATTTTTCTTTTCAAATCATAACTCAGGAGCAAGCTGAGCATATTGCCTATAACTGGAAATATGATAGGGAATATGCATTTTATGATCTTACAGCGGATGAAGAGGATTTGGCGGAATTTTTAGATGGAGACCAACGCGGAAACTCAACCTATGCTGTGCTTCACCAAGGGGAAATGATTGGTTTTTTCACATATACTGAATTAAATGAGTCGACTATTGATATCGGTTTAGGCATGCATCCGAATCTAACAGGAAAGGGAAAAGGAGAGGAGTTCACCTGGGCTGGTGTAGATTTCTCAATCGAAAGGTATGCTCCGGAAACCTTGACTTTGTCAGTAGCCGCATTCAACAATCGTGCGATCAAGGTGTATAAGAAAGTGGGCTTCGTTCCCATAGGAACATTCATTCAAGAAACAAATGGAAGTCGCTATGAATTTATGAAAATGAGTTATTCCCTTAATAAGCAAAGAATAGGGAGAGCATAATGGATATCAAGATTCATAACAGATTTGATCCGGATAAGCTAGATGAGATATGTGCAGTGTACCAGTCTGCAGGGTGGTTGAATCATTCAAATGATGTAATCACCAAGGTTTTTCAAAGAAGTGATATCGTAACTTTCGCTGTAAGTGAGAGTAGGATTATTGGAGTTGGAAGAGCTCTAACGGATGGTGTGTTCAATGCCGCAATATATGATGTGGTCGTTCATCTAGAGTATCAACAAATTGGAATCGGCAGTCTCATCATGAGTGATCTTTTAGAGCAGTTAAAAGATGTTTCATGCGTTCAATTAATCTCCACAACCGGTAAAGAAGAGTTTTATAGAAAACATGGAATGAAGAAACTGAAAACGGGTATGGCTAGATATTTGAACTCAAGTTTGACGGATGAGTATTTGGAATAAGGTCTTATGGACAAAAGAGACAGCCGATAGGGACCGTCTCTTTTGTTTACACCATTTCCTTATACAGTTTTTCATACTGTTTGGCCACATCAAAGTCCAAATTCGTCAGGCCATTTTCACTCCAGGAAGTCAACTCTACAATAACTAATTTGTATTGAATCGTAATAAAAGGATGGTGATTCACTTCCTCGGCTGCCTCTGCCAGTTTGTTGACAAACCGTATTCCTTCAAGGTAATCCTTGAATCGATAGCGCCGTTCAATCCATTTCTCTTCTATTAAGCGCCATTTCTCAAGAGTTTCAAGATTTTGATAAATGGCAACTTCACTTAACTTCTTCATACCGTAACTCCTTTCCTGCCAAAAATGACATCAAGGCCATTTTGAATGAGACGTGCAAACCGATCCTGCTTCCTTAAAACGAATAAGTCTTTCAGAAGATCTTCCTTTAACTGAGATTCTGGCTCGTGAAACTGTAGAAGTTCAATAATTTCAAGTCTAAGCAGCCACTCTTCAGGGAAATCCTCTTTCAGCCTGCCTACTATGCTATGAATAAGATCTCTGGAAAAGGCTACTTCTCTCAGTTCTCTGACCTCACTGAAGAGGCTGTCCAATGGTGTAAGATCACGAGATTCGCCATCCTCTTCTTCAATTAGTGGGGTATCCCCGAAGAAAGCATCATAATCTGCCGCATGTGGCCGTGCTGAAACGATTTCACTGCCTACTGCCAAATCGTATGTTCCCCATGAAGGGTGGAATAAAACGAGGTCACCCAGAGTCACCATACATTCATTAATTGATATGAGGACAAGATGATGGTGGTGAAAGACGAGATTCGTCACATGTCCAGAGACTTCAATCCCACCATCAAATGTGATTTGCATCATTTTATTCATCTCAATGCCAAGCTTCCTTAAATCCGCTTCGGACTGGTTCTCAAGAATGGTACCGTCCTGAAGGATACCTATAGGAGCACCGAAGCCATCAGCATGATGATCTGTCCCGTGATGATCCAATTGCTCGTTCTGGATGGAAAGGGAAGTAGGTCCTACGGTTTTGACGTAGATAGCTTCACCTTGCTCATTTTTTATGACTTCTTTGAAAGTGCCAGTAACTTGTAAACCCGAATTGTATTCGATATGAGCAAGTTGATTCGAACGAATAGCTTTATCAATAGCTTCTGTTCCTCCTTTACGGAAAGCCATGGTCTCTCCGAATTTCACTACTTCTTCAATGAGTTGTTCGAAACTTTCACAAACAAATAATTGAGTTTGCATGGAGGTAACATCATAGCTGGTATGGATGGCGTCTTCGATTGAGAAAGGCCTTTTGATCACTTCACTTGATAAACAGTGCTTGCCTTCTCCAACTGATGAAAGCAGTCCTGCACCGAAGATCTTCGGTTGATGAAAATCACCGATTAAACCGAATTCCACCGTCCACCAAAAGATTCGTGAAATTTGTTCTGCTTCAGAAAGACCGGAAACGGCCTCTTGCTTTTCAATTAACACCTGCTTTGCTTCTTCAATTTCTTTCTCAGTGGAGCTTGGATCCTCCATCACAATGGATAAATGCCTGGTTGCCTCAAATGCTTCGTGTTCTTCTTCAGTGGCAAAAGCGTTCGCTCCGATATTGCCGATTATCTTTACAAATCGGGAATAGGTTTCATCAAACAGAATGGGAGCGTGTCCGGCTGCTTCATGCAATATATCAGGAGCAGGGGTGTATTCAATATTCGATTTTTGACGAATATCCGTCGCTATTGGAAGAATACCGTGAGCTTGGAAATCAAAGAACGCTGTACCGGGGATCAAGCCGTCTACAATTGCTGCCCCCCAGCCAATTTTCGCTAAGTGCCGGTGCATATCACTCACCTTAGGAATTTCGTGTATGTTAATTCCGGAGGCTTTTAATCCTTCAGTGAATGATTCATGCGCAGTATCTTCCAGGAAGTGATGATTCTGTCTCATCACATAACGCCACACGGCATGATCGATAGGGGTGTATGAATGGTAATGCTGTTCAGCTACAAATGGGCGTAAATGACTCGGAATGGTTTGTTTCATATTAAATTCTCCTTATTTCAAGAAATTATTTAGCGCTTAAACGCTTTTGTGCACGAAAGCAGATACATACAAAAAATCCCTGCTGAATAAATCAGCAGGGACGAAAAAGATCGCGGTACCACCCTTGTTGTAAGCAAATAGCTTACCACTCAAATTGATAACGGACAATAACCGTCTTGTTCGACTATAGAACAAGAAGCTCAAGAAACGTAATTCATGATTTTCCTATGTACTAGTTCCCAGCACCACTAGCTCTCTATAACAGGGAGGAGATCACTACTTCAAATCCATCACAGCTCTTCACAAATATGTATGATCAAGATGCTTTATATCTTAAACGCTTTTAAGCGTTAAAGTCAAGTGGATTTTTTACGGGGAATATGATGCTTATCTAAAAATGAATAAAGGTGTTGGTAATTTCACTTAAAGGAATATGTCAGAAATAAAACTGAAGTGAACGTGCATAATAATAGCTTCACAGATAAAAAACGCCAGGAAATCCTGGCGCTATTCGTTATAAAATTTGTGTTTTTTCCTGATGATCCTGAAGTTTCATCTGTTCTAATTCTAGTCTCATTTTCTGGGTTTCGATCACAAAATTTTCGTGTTTCAGTTTTTCCAGTTCGAGTTGGTCTTCTATCATTTTTTGTTTTAGCTTGGATTGTTTTTGGAAATGGTCCGTTATGATTCCGAGGATGGGTATTGAAAAGATCATGATAACAGCAATGGTTCCAGTCATGACAATCCTCCTTTTTCTCCAAATCGTATTCGTTACTTAATAGTTAAATTATAACAAAACACGCGGTGGATTAGTATATAGTGTGGTAATGTTAAGATAGAATCTTCATAGAAGAATATACGAATAAAAACATAAAAGAGTTTCATGTTTTCAAAAAAAGGGGAGTTACAGGATTAAGCATTTTTTTCGCGGAGAATTCCACGACCTCCGATGTTAAAGACAGAATGGAATAGACTATAAGTTCCACTTCTTATGCACATACATAAGCATCGTCTCCCGGTATTTTCTAACAAAGGAATTCATGATGAAGTATGTGAGGATGCCGAATAAGGGGATATTGATGAACATCCCAATAAAGAATGCTTTTCCCAATTGCAGCCCTACATCTACTGCTTCACTGGTGTAGTACGTGGACGGATCGATTACATCAATGGGGTAGAAGAGATATCCTACAACAAGATTCAAGTAGAAGAAAAAAGGGAAAGCCCAAATCAAGGAGACGCCACCTACTAATCCAGCAAAAGAGTTCCCTTTAAACACCTTTGCAATTGCTGTGGAAATGAATGGACCTATGCCAAAAGAGGGGACAAAGTTGATTAATAATCCAACTGTGAATCCTAATGCAATACTGTGGGAGTTATCTTTGAGACGCAATAGTTTAAGAGTAAGACATTTACATTCTCGAAGCTTTTTTCTAATCATGAGATCAACACCAATTATCGTTTACTTTCATACTCAGTAAATAGTATGGTCAAGTTTCAGTATTCTAAATAAAATAATTAATAAGATTTCATGAAGTTTTTTCACAACATTTCTTTAAGAAAATCTGTAACATGGTATCCTAGTAGTAACAGAATTTTTGGTAGAGTGAGGATAAAAGATGAAACTAACGAAAAAAATACCCAATATGGTTACGTTGGGAAATCTGTATTGCGGTTTCTTATCAATTGGGTTTGCCGCTAGCGGACAATTTAAAAACGCAGCAATTCTAATTATTATTGGCATGATGCTTGATAGCATGGACGGCAGACTGGCAAGGATGCTTCAAGCAGATAGTGTATTAGGAAAGGAATTGGATTCATTAGCCGATATTGTTACGTTTGGGGTCGCACCTTCCTTTCTAGTGTATTATACATACTTCTTTCAATTTGGATTATTAGGGTTTATCGTTGCGGGGTTATTTCCATTATTCGGAGCTTATCGCCTCGCGAGATTTAATACCAGTCCACCGAAATCATCCCTTCATTATTTCGTTGGCGTCCCGATTACGGCAGCAGGTGGGATCCTTGCGATTCTCACTCTGTTTGGAAACTTTATACCAAACATCGTGACAACGGTCATCTTCACAGCAATGTGTTTTCTAATGGTGAGCCGTATACGAATCCCTAGCCTCAAGGAAGTGCCTTTACCGAAATACGGAACGATTGTGACGCTCTTCATTGGAGCATTACTATTTGTCATCTATAAAGGGACTTATGAGCAGTTTCCCTATTTGATATACATTGCTACACCTATGTATATCGCATATCTGGCGTATCGATTTATAAAAAGATAAAATGTAAAAAGATCCAGGCATTCACTGCCTGGATCTTTATCATTTTTCGGCACTATGATACATGGTTTACTGCCATTTAAGATAACGTAAATAACAAATGAATTAAATGAAACCCATAACGAGTCCACCGACTGCTCCGGTGACCACGACGATCCAAGGTGGAAGTTTCCAGAAGACCAGCATGCTAAACAAAACCGCAGCAAAGGCAAAATCCAGTGGAGCAAGGATGGATGAAGTCCATATCGGGTGGTAGAATGCTGCAATCAGAATTCCAACCACAGCGGCATTGACTCCCATCAGCGCACCTTTTATTTTAGGATTCCGACGGAGGGACTCCCAGAATGGAAGCGTCCCTGAAAGGAGTAGAAAGGCTGGTAGGAAAATCGCGAAAGTCGCAAGCAATCCGCCTTGCCACCCATTAATCACAGCACCAATATACGCTGCAAAAGTGAAGAGAGGACCTGGAACCGCCTGGGCTGCACCATATCCTGCTAAAAAGGCTTCTTCTGTTAACCATCCTGTAGGAACAAACTCTCTTTCAAGGAGTGGTAGTACAACATGGCCACCACCAAAAACCAATGAACCAGAACGGTAGAAGCTATCGAATAACGCGACCCACTCGAGAGATGTCAATTCCCTCAAGAACGGAAGAAGAAACAGTAATCCGAAGAAAAGAACTAAACAGATCACTGCAAATCTACGAGAAATCGGGAAGTCAATTCGGGCTTCATCGTCGGTGTTATGGTGTTTAAAGAGCAAGAATCCGATGACAGCTGAAAGAAGAATGACCCCAACTTGTGAAAAGGCCGTTTGCCATAATAGAATGACCACTAAAGCCAACAGTGCAATCGCTTTTCGTGCTAAATCAGGCGTCAGCTTTTTGGCCATCCCTAAGATCGCATGAGCAACCACGGCAACAGCGACAATCTTTAACCCATGTATCCACCCGGCATCTGCTACATCCAGTCCTTGCAGAATGATGGCGAAAAGTATCAATGCAATGACTGAAGGTAAGGTAAAGCCTATAAATGAGACAATTCCACCTAACACTCCAGCCCGCATTATTCCAATGCCCATTCCGACTTGGCTGCTGGCCGGCCCAGGCAGGAATTGACAAAGAGCTACGAGATCCGCGTAACTTTTCTCATCCATCCATTTTCTTCTGCGAATATATTCTTCATGAAAGTATCCCAAATGGGCAACTGGCCCACCAAACGATGTAAGACCCAGCCTTGTTGAAATAATCAGTATTTCAATCAAGTACTTTAATCGGCTTGATGTTTTCATCATAATTTCCCCTTCTTTGTTACTCTTTGATTTCTTTAAATAGCTCATAAGCTTTATCGCGTGCTTCACTCAGAACTACACTACCTTTATCAGTGGTGGTATAATATTTTCTTATTTTGCCGTCAACGTTTTTATCCTCTTTTGTCAGGAGACCATCCATCTCCATTGAGTGAAGAATAGGGTACAGTGTACCGGAGCTTATGCTATACCCATGCTCTCTTAATTCTTCTAACATCCACGTACCGTAAATGGGCTCTTCTTTGGCATGGTGGAGAATATGGATTTGAATAAACCCGAGAAAGAGTTTCCGTAATACTTTGTCTTCCAATGTAAGTAACCCCTCCTTATCTATAAGTCGAAAGCCGATATCGAAAGTCGATATCGGTATTTTATACACAGACTATAACATGAAAAATGTACTGATTCAATGATCTTACGGTAAATTTACAAACTCTTAACACGAGGGACTTACGGATGGTTTTCTTAGTAGATAAAGTCCCATCAAAAAAGCCATATCCACTATGGAAACAGCTAAAGTTCATCATTATCCCTATCACTATGGAAAAAAGAATAGGTTTTGACTATTCCATTCAAAAATAAGCTAATGGCAAAGTAGGCAGGCAGAAGATGGGTAAACGAGGTGTACCCGATAGCAAAATGAATATATATCCCTGAAATAAAGGCGGGAATGCCCCCGATCAATAACGTCCACCAAACCCACTTATTTCCTTGCTGAAAGCCCCAAAGCGAAAGAGTTAAGACTAGTAATCCGACACTTAATAAAGCACTGCCGAACCCTGCTCGATCATGTGCAATAACGGGAATGAGGTTCTGATTGAACTCATGAAGAATCTCCGGTGGCATACAGAGGTAAAGGAGGTCCGTCGGAACAAAAACAGAAGTAACCCCAAAGTAAGAAATGACAAGACCTCCAAGAACAAAAGAAATTCCAAGTACGACAAATGCAAGCTGACCATACAGGGATTGTAACCATATATTATGATTTCCTCGATTTCCAGATGAAGGAGTTCCTTTTATTCCCTTTGTATGAATCCAGCCATAAACGTAAAAGGGTAGCAAAACGAGCCAAAATATAAGATGAAGCCAGTCAAAATAACCATACCCAATAAATAAGAAAATTCCCAGAAATCCTGTAATGGCGGCAATGTCTATTGATTGTTTTGCCCATAGGAGACCTCTCCTGACACCATGGAAGGAGAGCTGCATATACACTATTCCACCAGAAATCATTGTACCTGCCAATGTCATCCGGTCATGAGCCATAAATTTTACAATCCGGTCGTTGAAGCCAGCAATCGATTCCCTTTTCATCCCCAAGTAATGTTCATCATAGGGCAGAATCACCGACGTTAGACTAAAAAGGAGGGCTAAGAGTCCCCCTATAAAAATAAATAAACCAAAATACCAGTAAGATTGCCACCCCTTTTGAGGAGGTAGCTGATCGTTCAAATCATCCAGTAATGCTTCGTTAATGCGTTTGGATAAACCAGGACCCGAAAAGACATACCCATCTGAAAGAAGAAGTAGGTCTGCACCCGCATTAAGTAGAGATAGTGCCTGACTTGGTTCACGAACTCCACCTGAAGTGATGATTGTTAGAGCAGGTATTGCTTTTTTGTATGAACGAACAGTTGAAATGAGAGGGTTGAATTCATCCTCTTCCAATACGATTCCTGAAATATTTTCAACGTTCAATTTGTAGAGGAGTTCTAAAGTCGGATTTGAGATGAAAATCGGTTTGTCACTATGTAACGTAGGATGTATTTCATCACCTTCGACAATATAACCATCTGCAAATCCATCTAATCTATTCATCATCATAGATAATTCTTGCGGTGTCCCTGACAAGCGTATGATGAAAGGCTGTTTTTTTCTAATCTTCTTTAATTTCTCTAGAGTCCTGTCTAATCCAATAGATTCAAGGGGATCCGAGAACTTTATACGCTGCTCATAATGATCCGAATCAGGGTAAGTGGATTCTGATGAAGTCTGTAAAGTCACCGGACCAATTTCAATAAAGCCAAAGCCCAAATGAACAAAGGCAGATGTACCTGTAAGTAAGGGATCAATTTTACCGGAAAGACCAACAGGATTTGTAAAGTTCATCCGTTTGATTTGTTGATACAGGAGAGGGGAGCACTCTTCCCTTCCTAGGAAATGGATGATGTTAGGACCCAGGGGGAGATAAGCGATCGTACTCATTCCTCTATGGATAAACTCTCTCGACATGTAAGCAGGGAGTTTGGATAAAACTGGTTTGAATATTCCGTGGTAGGACCAATCAGGCATAGCACATTCCTCGCAATTTATTGTAATACCATTATTTTAACAGGGATTTTATAAGATCGGGTGGTGAATTTTGAGCAGAAGTTAGTATGTGAAAATTAAATGGAAGTAAGAAATACAAAAATGGCACATTGTGAACTTTTTATAGTTCATTCCTCTCATATTCTGTTTTGCCAGTTATATATCATAAAATAAGTCGATATACTTTACAGGTTTATTTCAACGGAAAAGGAGAGAGTGTATGATTAAAAAGATTTGTATGACCGTTTTTGCACTATTTCTATTGCTGCCGTCCTGGAGCCAGGCCGGTTCATTTGGTAAGGATGATCCCTCTGGAGTTCCCGGACAGTGGTATGTAGGTACAACTCCCTCGTATGTAGCCCCTTCCAAGCATCCGCTCCTCTTTGTTCATGGATTAAATAGCTCTTCTAACACATGGTGGAATGAAAATAATATGTATGACACAGCCTATCAAAATGGTTATGAAACCGCTTTTATCGATCTTTATCCAACAAAGAATATGTGGGATAACGGAGCCCTCCTGGCCCAGAAAATTCGTGACATACACAATTACTACGGTGAAAAGGTAGTGGTTGTGGCCCATAGTAAAGGTGGCATCGATACTCAATCAGCTCTTGTACACTATGGTGCTTTTCCATATGTCGCAAGGGTGATCACCCTTTCCACTCCCCATTATGGTTCTCAATTGGCAGATCTTGCTTATAGCAGCTGGGCAGGATGGTTGACAGGCATTCTCGGAAGTAAGAATGATGCCACCTATTCATTGCAAACAGGGTATATGAGTTATTTCCGCTCTGAAACGGATCATCATCAGAATGTTAATAGAAATCCAGTCTATACATTTGGCGGCACAACATGGGGAAGCTTTGGAAGCTCTCTTTATTGGGGTGGTTTGTATCTTAGTGCTTATAATAGCAACGATGGAGCCGTTACAGTCAATAGTTCGAGACTTCCCTATGGGACAGAACTGAGAGTGGGGGATTGGAATCATTCGACTATCAAAGAAGGTTCCTCTACCTTTAATTTGTTCGAAAATTATTTGAATGAAGCGACCAATACTTCGGGTTTTAATTCTCATAGTGTGGTCGAGTCAAAAGAAGCAGATAATGCTGCCTCTTTTATTAGAGGAGGAGAATATAGTGGAAAGAAACAAGAAGTGGTCTTAGTAGAACAGGGGGCTCAGTCCGTAACATTTGATTGGATTAGCAATAGCCCTTCGTCACAATTAATCCTAAAAGATCCTGGTCAGAAAGCAGATTCAATATTCAAGGTGGAAAAGGATGAAAGTGAATATTTTAACGGTGCGTATCACCATACGGTCACCGTCAAAGATCCGGCACCAGGGGAGTGGAAAGTTGAAGCATCGTCGTCTTCAGCAGAAAAGTATCTCTTACATGTGTCTTTTGAAAGTGCGATGAATGATGCAATGAGAATTCATTTAGCACAGAATGGAATCAGCTTGAAAACCAACAGCAGTAACCTGAAATTCAAACAGAACATGACAATTGAATATTACAAGGATGGTAAGTTGAAGAAGAGTAAAGTGAAAACAAAGAACGACTCATTAAAACTTCCAAAGCTTGGAGAAGGAGTCTACAACGTTACGGTTGACATAGAAGGAAGCAAGGACAAAAATGCTTTCAAAAGATCTTTCATTAAATCTGTTTATATTGATGATTCAGGGAAGGTTTATGGGCAGTAGGATAGGTTGGAGTACATTGGGTGAGGAGCTAATATTTTATTAGCTTCTCATTTTGATAAATAAAAAGAACTGAACATTTAGAAGCTACTGTAAAGCCATTAATGATGAGGAGGTAATGTACTTTTAGAATGTTTAGGTAATAATCTTTAAATGCATCATGATCTTTTGCAACTGGCCGGGACTGAACCTTTAACAGTTTGGAGTATACATCGTTTACGCCGATCCAGAGGAATGTAAGATTTGAGCTTCTAGAAGGTGCTGTTCATAATAAATTTGCTTGGAGAGAGAGGGTACCGATGATTTTTAAATAGTTGTATAAGGATGAAATGGAGAAAGACTTCCAATTGGGAAGTCTTTCTTATTTCACGATCATCACGGGACATTTAGCCCTCTTTGCGACTTTATGGCTAACACTTCCTAAGACCATTTCTTGAAATGCATTTAATCCCCGGCTTCCAATGACTACTGCATCGAAGTTGTTTTTGTTCGCATGCTCAACAATCGTCGGCCCCGGTTCTCCGTGTAAAAAGATAATCTCATAGTCGATGCCTTCATGCCTGGCTTTTTGTTCTATCATTTGCAGTTTCTGCTTCCGTTTATCTGTTGCATCCAGTCCCCAATGATGCAGAACATCTTCCTTGGATTGCTTCCCGTCTACTACATAAACAATATCTATTTTAGAGCCTTCATTGCATCTCGCGAGAGCGATCGCTTTTTCTCCTGCCCTTAGAGAGTGTTCAGATCCATCTGTTGCGAGAAGAATGTGTTTGAACATTGCTTTTCCTCCATCCAATGAAAGCGTTTAGTATTTAGTTCTATATTATTATTCAATATCCTCTAAAGAAATTTAAGATTTTTTACATGTGTTTGAACTGAAGTAGATTAACAGTGAAATTAAGAGTAAATGAAAGATAATACGTTATGTTCGCGCTTTCATAACTGTTTCACAAATTGAATCATCCATTATATAATGTCCCTTGTGTTAAACGGCCCCGACTTTCATGAGAGTTGAAAGTCATAAATAAACAGGAAGAGGTGCATTATGAGTTTAAGTCAAAAAATTAAATATGAGTGGTTTGGTAATATTCGTGGAGATGTATTAGCCGGTTTAGTCGTGGCTATGGCATTGATCCCGGAAGCGATTGCGTTTTCTATTATCGCAGGTGTCGATCCAATGGTCGGGTTATATGCTTCCTTCTGTATTGCAGTAGTGATTGCATTTGTAGGCGGTCGTCCGGGGATGATTTCTGCCGCAACGGGTGCTACAGCCCTGGTCATGGTGACGTTAGTTGCGGATCATGGTTTACAGTATCTGTTAGCAGCGACCATCTTAACAGGTGTGATTCAAATTATCATGGGTGTCCTTAAACTAGGCCGCTTAATGAAATTTGTCCCACGTTCCGTTATGGTTGGATTTGTGAACTCACTTGCCATCTTGATTTTCACTTCACAGTTACCACACTTTGTTGGTGAATCGTGGATCATGTATGCTATGGTGGCTGGTGCATTGGGGATCATATATATTTTACCCCGCTTTACAAAAGCAGTTCCATCACCATTAGTGGCAATTATCGCTGTTACTATTTTCGCGGTGCTGACAGGAAGTGGAGTACGTACAGTTGGAGATATGGGTGAGCTTACTCAAGCATTACCAATCTTCTTGATTCCTGATATTCCATTTAACTTCGAGACATTGCAAATCATTTTCCCATATTCTTTATCAATTGCAATTGTAGGGTTAGTTGAGTCTCTATTAACTGCGTCTATTGTTGATGATATGACAGATACCACAAGTGATAAAAATAAAGAAGCAAAAGGTCAAGGGATTGCGAATATCGTATCTGGTCTTTTCGGTGGAATGGCTGGTTGTGCGATGATCGGACAATCTGTTATTAATGTTAAGTCAGGTGGACGAGGACGTTTATCAGCTTTTGTGGCTGGTACATTCTTGATGATTTTAATCTTATTGCTCAATGATTTCTTGGTTCAAATTCCAATGGCGGCTTTGGTTGGAGTTATGATCATGGTATCCGTTGGGACCTTTGATTGGTCTTCAGTGAAGAACTTACACAAAACGCCGATTACAGACTCTCTTGTTATGATAGCAACAGTTGTCACTGTATTGTTTACTCATGATTTATCTAAAGGTGTTCTTGTCGGGATTATCTTAAGCGCTATATTCTTCGCTTCAAAAATATCAAAAGTGAAGATTACCACGATGGCGTCTGAAGAAACTCATAAGAAGGTATACCGTGTGTCAGGTCAATTGTTCTTTGCTTCTGTTACGGAATTTGTTGAAAGCTTTAATTTCAATGAAGATGTGAAGGAAGTAACGCTGGATTTAACTCACACACATTTATGGGATGATTCTGCCGTGGGAGCGATTGATAAAATCGTTATTAAGTACCATCAGAATGGTGTGAAAGTAAATCTGATTGGTCTGAACACTGAAAGTAATAAATTAATTGACAAATTGGCTGTGCATAATAAGCCCGGTGGATTAGATAAAGCCGTTAACCATTAAGTAAGATCTGAAAAGTCCTTGGTCAAGTGATCAAGGACTTTTCTATATATACTTATTTATACCATTTGCGCCCAAAAACCAAAGAATTATGAAAAAAGGTTGAAATAAGCATATAAGTATTTTATTATATAAGCAAGATCTTATATAAGAGCCTTTAGAAAGGTTCTTATTTTTTCTTATTATATAAGTAAATAATAATATGCTAATAATATAAGTGATTGAGGAGGTGTTTACATGCTTAAATCAAAAGTTGATATTGAAAGGGCGGCAACAATGTTAAAGCTTTTAGGGGATAAAACCCGTCTTACCATGGTGAAACTATTAGAATCCAATGACTGCTGTGTGTGTGAATTTGTCGAGATTTTCAAAATGAGTCAGCCTGCCATCTCACAGCATGTTCGTAAATTGAAAGATGCAGGACTTGTGAGGGAATTAAGAAGGGGTCAATGGGTCTTTTACTCTCTTAACAAAGAAAGTGATGCGTATCCGTTTGTTCAAAGCTTGATGGAACACTTGCCTAATCAGGATGATCGATTAACAGCATTAGAAAAGCAAGGATTACGCATTTCTTGTAATTAGGAGGAGGGTTTCCCGTGTTATCAGTTATTTTAGCTACCATGATTTTTGTGGCCACATTGGTACTTGTGATTTGGCAGCCTAAAGGATTGTCTATAGGCTGGTCTGCTTGTGGAGGAGCGGTTCTTGCCTTAATGGTAGGGGTTGTCGACTTCCAGGATGTTGTGGCAGTGACAGGAATAGTATGGAATGCGACTTTAGCATTCATTGCTATTATCATTATCTCTTTAATCCTGGATGAAATTGGATTTTTTGAATGGTCCGCTCTACATATGGCGAGAGCAGCAAAGGGGAATGGCGTTAAAATGTTTGTTTACGTTTCCCTATTAGGAGCAGTTGTCGCAGCATTTTTTGCGAATGATGGAGCAGCGTTGATATTGACTCCGATTGTTTTAGCAATGGTGAGAAACTTGAATTTTGAAGAAAAAATGGTTTTTCCATTTATCATGGCAAGTGGATTCATTGCCGATACGACTTCATTGCCGCTTGTCGTCAGTAACCTTGTGAACATCGTGTCAGCCGATTTCTTTGATATCGGGTTTGTAGAATATGCATCACGAATGATTATCCCAAACTTCTTCTCACTGTTCGCAAGCATTCTGGTACTGTATCTGTTCTTTAGAAAAAGCATTCCAAAGAATTATGATGCCAGCCAGCTAAAGAAACCGGTTGAAGCAATTAAAGATCAGCGTATGTTCAAGCTATCATGGATTGTACTGGGTATCTTACTTGTTGGTTATTTTATCAGTGAATCACTGCACATCCCTGTATCGATTATCGCTGGAATTGTGTCGATCTTCTTCTTATTAATGGCTAGAAGAAGCTCAGCCGTCAACACTAAAACTGTCATTAAAGGTGCTCCCTGGGCGATTGTATTCTTTTCGATCGGTATGTACGTAGTGGTGTATGGCTTACGTAACGTAGGACTGACCAATGTGTTAACAGATGTTATCCAAGTGGCCGCTGATCAGGGGTTGTTTGTCGCTACGATTTCCATGGGATTCATTGCAGCGATACTGTCTTCGGTCATGAACAATATGCCGACCGTTATGATCGATGCGATTGCGATCATGGATACGAATACTACTGGTGTTATTCGTGAGTCACTTATTTATTCCAATGTCATCGGTTCTGATTTGGGTCCGAAGATCACCCCGATTGGTTCACTGGCAACCCTCTTATGGTTACACGTTTTATCATTAAAAGGCGTGAAAATTTCATGGGGGCAATATTTTAAAACAGGAATCATTTTAACCGTACCAACATTACTCATTACCCTTACTGGTTTATATATCTGGTTAATGATCATATCTTAAAACTTACAACAAAAGGAGCTCGATTATTATGTCTAAAAAAACACTATACTTCTTATGTACAGGTAACTCATGCCGCAGCCAAATGGCAGAAGGTTGGGCAAAGCATCATTTAGGAGAAGATTGGGATGTGAAAAGTGCAGGTATTGAAGCACATGGATTAAATCCCAACGCAGTAAAAGCAATGAAAGAAGCGGGAATAGATATTTCAAACCAAACTTCTGACATCATCGATCCAGACATTTTGAACAATGCAGATTTAGTCGTAACGCTTTGTGGCGATGCAGCTGATAAATGCCCAATGACCCCTCCGCATGTCAAGCGTGAGCACTGGGGCTTTGATGACCCGGCGAAAGCCGAAGGAACGGATGAAGAAAAATGGGCATTCTTCCAACGCGTACGTGATGAAATCAGCGATCGCATCAAAACGTTTGCTGAGACCGGGAAGTAAAGTATAAATAGAGGGACGGACCTCACGGCAATATTAAAAAAACCCTGCACAATAGGTCCGTCCCTCTTTTATAATGCCGAGAGAAGCTTCTCGGCTATTTTTTATATAAATTTATGAATGGGAGTGGGATTTTGATGGCAAAGGTTGAAATTTTTGATCCGGCTATGTGTTGTTCGACGGGGGTTTGTGGTCCTAGTATTGATCCTGAGCTTACTCGCGTCGCGAATGCTGTATATTCACTTGAAAAACGAGGGTTTGATATTAGCCGATACAATTTAGCGAATGATCCAGGGGCATTTGCTAACCATGAGGTGATCAACCGTATTTTACACGATGAAGGTCCGGATGTTTTACCTGTCACGCTTGTTGATGGGAAACAAGCCGCTGTTGGAAAATATCCTTCAAATGAAGAGTTTTCACAATGGTTTGAAGTACCAGCTGAGGAATTGAATGAGAAAAGAAAAGTACGAATGACATTGGATATTAATAAAAAATAAGAAAGTTGGGGTACAATGTTCACATCGTTTCAATTAGATGCTGTCTATCATACACCATTCCTCTTTTTTACAGGAAAAGGTGGAGTGGGGAAAACGTCTACGGCGAGTGCAACAGCCATTGCCCTTGCAGATGAAGGAAAAAGGGTGCTGATCGTCAGTACGGATCCAGCTTCCAATTTACAGGATGTATTAGAAATCGATCTAACCAACAATCCTAAACAAGTTCCGGGATTACCGACATTGTTCGCTTGTAATCTTGACCCGGAAGAAGCAGCCGCTTCATACCGTGAAAAAGTCATTGGACCATATAGAGGGAAGCTTCCAGAATCTGTAGTGAGTAATATGGAGGAACAACTGTCCGGTGCTTGTACAGTTGAAATTGCCGCTTTTGATGAGTTTACAAGCTTGCTTTCGGACCCTGCCATTGTAGATCAGTTTGATCATATTGTATTTGATACGGCACCGACAGGTCATACACTCCGTTTATTGCAGCTTCCAACAGCTTGGACGGGGTTTTTAGAAGAGAGTACACATGGAGCGTCATGTTTGGGACCTCTTTCAGGGCTTGGAGATAAAAAAGATCTGTATTCTTTGACTGTTAACGTATTATCCGATAATGAAAAGACGAAGCTTGTACTTGTTGCCCGGCCGGATTCTTCATCGTTAACGGAAGCCGACCGGGCATCTACAGAACTCCAGGACATCGGAATAAAGAATCAGATGTTGATTGTGAATGGATTCATGGGTAGGCATCAATCGGATGACCCGATTGCATCGGCCTTTTACAACCGTCAGCAAGAAGCATTACGTTCAATGCCGATTGCTCTTAAGGAAATTCAAACTTATTCGCTGCCTTATGTAGCGTATTCCTTAACGGGAACGACTTCCTTGAGGCAATTATTCTCTCATGTAGAGGTTAGCCCGAATGCCGTAACTGTTGATGACGAGAAATCAATAGAAATCCCAGGTTTAAAAGAAGTGATAGATGATTTCTCCAAGAACAACACCCGTGTCATTTTCACAATGGGAAAAGGTGGAGTAGGGAAAACCACTATTGCATCTGCCATTGCTGTTGGATTGGTTGACAGGGGACATAAAGTACATTTAACTACAACAGATCCCGCAGCCCACTTAACTCATATGTTTCAAGAAGAACCTGGGAAGGTCGACTTAAGAATCAGTAGGATCGATCCGAAAGAAACGGTTGAGTCGTATAAAAAGTCCGTTCTTTCTAAAGCTGCAGAGGGTCTCGATGAAGAAGGAATGGCGTACTTGGAGGAAGATTTAAACTCCCCTTGTACCGAAGAAATCGCCATCTTCCAATCTTTTGCTGAGATCGTAGGGAAAGCGGATGAAGAAATAGTCGTGATCGATACTGCTCCAACAGGACACACTCTGCTTTTACTGGATGCGACTGAATCTTATACGAAAGAAGTATCGCGTTCAAAAGGAGAGGTGGAAGCCCACGTGAAAAATCTACTGCCACGTCTTCGTAATCCAAACGAAACGAGTGTAGTGATAGTGACATTGCCTGAGGCTACCCCTGTTTTCGAAGCGAAACGACTTCAGGAAGATTTGAATCGAGCGGAGATTCACCCAAAATGGTGGGTCATCAATCAAAGTTTATCTGCAACGGACACAACAGATCCACTGTTAAGAGGCAGGTCTGTCTCAGAGCGGGAATGGATACAAAAAGTGCATAACGACTACGCAGACAAAACAGCTCTAATTCCATGGATGAGTGAAGAAAAGATAGGCTACAAAAAACTGATGGACTTCTCTAAGTAAAGGTGGATACAATGAATTATAATGAACTATTGAAAGATCGAATTTATATCGGGGGTTTCGAAGATGCAGACTCAGTTCGTGATAAAGTGGATATAATCGTCGACTTGCGAGCTGAAGCACCTGAAGTGGAATTTGATGATGTGACCCGTGTGCATCGCCCGATCGTAGAGGATGCTGATCAACAAGAAGCGTCCGTAAGACGTGCAATCAATGAAGTGGTAACAGCCTATCAAAATGGCAAAAACGTCTACTTCCACTGTAACGGAGGAAGTAACCGAACAGGCACAGTGGCAGCAGGAACTCTCCTGTCACTGGGAGAAGCATCCACACTTGAAGAAGCCGAAACGAAAGCCAAAAACGTCCGACCAAAAATCAACATCAAACCAGAACTGAAAAATGTATTAAAAGTACTATATTCAAACAATTGAGGGACGGACCTCAAAAAGAAAAGGGGATTGTATACAATGAATATTACGAATGAAGCAAAAGAAGTACTGTTGAATGCAATGGCAGAGAACAATTCGGAAGGTATCAGATTTTTTCTTAATCAAGGTGGATGCTGTGGACCACAAATTGGAGTTTCTTTAGATTCAGCTCAAGCAATGGATAAAGTGGAAGAAATTAATGGCGTTTCGGTTGCATTTGATACGAATGTGATTTCTATGACTGATGAAATCACACTTGATGTGCAAGATGGGGGATTAGTATTAGTGGGTGTCCCGGATAGCGGCTGCTGTTAAAATCATTTTAAATAGAATAAGCCTGTTCTGGATACTTTTCGACCTTAAGAAACAGGCTTTTTTTGATGATGAATGAAGAAATTACAACGTAGAAAACCAGCAAAGGACATAATCCCTGCTGGTCTGGCAAACTCTTTAGTTAATTCCAACTGCATCAAATGATAGTTTGACAGCATTAACTTCTGCTGAAGTGCTTCCATATAAATCGGTTGCAGACTGTACAGCTGCAGCTCTTGCCTGACTGAAGGTTGAGGAAGCTGTCAGATACACTGTATTCATACGATAATAAATATCCCCAAGCTTTTCACGGCCAATTCCGGGAACGGTTATTCCATAATGACTACCGCCTTCACTTAAAAGGTAAGCCTGCTTGTTGATGATTCCACTGTTTGTATGAACACCGCCGTTATCTTCTGTACCAGTATAACGTTTAGAGTAGTGGTCTGGGTCACCGTATTTAGCAGGGTCGCTCATGGAGCGGAGGGCATCACCTGATGTGCCAGGTGTATATATATCTTCTCCAATCTCGAAATCTGGATTCGCTCCATTCTCATACTCTACCAATGTTCCAAAAATATCTGAAATCGCTTCGTTTAAGGCTCCCGATTCATTCTGATACACAAGATCAGAAGTAAAGTCTGTCACCGCATGAGTTAATTCATGGGCCACAACGTCTATGCCGCCTGAAAGTGGGGCGAAAGTCGTGCCATCTCCATCTCCATACACCATTTGAGATCCGTTCCAGAAGGCGTTATTGTACCCGCTGCTGTAGTGAACGGAAGACACCAGGCGTGCGCCTTGATTATCATAAGAATTACGGTTGTAGTTATCCTTGTAGAAGTCATACGTGACACCTGCGAAATAATGAGCATCAACTGCTGGAGCATCATATGAAGCATTTAGTACATTATCGCTATCTGACCACAAAGTGCCCGGTAAGAAAAATTGAGGGAAGAAAGTACGATTGTTCATGTTGTATGTATACACACCATTGCCCCGAGTATTATCCTGCAAATAGTACTTTCCACTTGAAAGGGTTGTGTTCAACGGTTTAGAGTCACCTAATACGCCTTTACCGGTTCCTACTTGATTCGTTCCTGTGACTTCATGCATGTCATTGTATTTATTTAAAATCTTTGCGGTTTTCGCATCAATAAAATAGTTCCAGTTACCAGGAGACGGTTCTAAATAATTCAGATTTACAAAATATGCATATGAAGCAGAATCACCATCTGTATAGACGACTAATTCCGGTTTAGCCTCTTTTTCTAATTTTGGATCAAGTCCAAGATCTTTCTTAGCGATCTTTAAGGCTTTTTTCGCGTTCACTTTCTTATTTGATGAGGTTATCTTTTGATCCAAGTCAGCTACGACAGTGCCGGAAAATGCTTGAAGGGTGCCATCTTCCTTTACAACTGCTGATTGTGTGGAACCCCAAACAGGTACTCCATGGTAGGTTTGCTGAATGCGAACGACTCTATTTCCAAGTTCATCTTTTTCAACAGACAGCACTTTAAACTGCTCATCGGATTTCTTATCAGAAAGCTTGAATTTCGCCTTGTTTTTCTCTAAAAAGGAAAGAACGATTGTCTCCGCTTTTTTCCCGGATGGAGCAGATAATAGTCCTGAAACAAATTCCGGTGTTCCTTCTTTTTTATTCATTTGAAAGAGAGCGTTGTTCGATGGTGCAGCTAAACTCCCCGTAGCCATCATTCCAGACAGTAAACCAATGGATAACCCAACGCTAATGATTTTATTCTTTTTCAAAACAATTCCTCCTTTTTTTCTAAAAATTCTGTCAAAAATAGATTATCATAGGAAAGGAGAAGAAGGTATTGAGAAAATGCAGGACTTTTTGAGGGTATAGAGTAGACCATTAATGGTAGTATTCAGGAAAATTTTCATGAAAACGAATCTTTTTATAAGATATAAATCTGTTGTTGGAATTTGTTATTTTTTTCTAGTATTTATATTATAGGCGAGTGGTTTTTCTAATTTTGTTGGAGAGATAGAAGAGGCTGGGACAAAAGTGTTTTAGCGTAACTAAAACCCGAACTAATTTGCATTCTAAGTGGCAAATTAGTTCGGGTTTTTAATTTGTTCAAATGGACATTTAGATGTAGCTCTTTCTAGCGGTTGATTGGAGTGCAAGACGAAGACTCCTGCGGGAAGAGTAGCTTATGTGAGACTTGTCCAGCTATAGGGCTTAGAGGCAAATGTCATAAGGCAGATCGTCCATGAAGGCAAAGAACGCCTTCAAGCCCGCTCCGCCTTATGCCAACCGCCTCTGAGCGAAGCCCTTCCGCTTTCCAACCCGCAGGCTTGCCGAGNATTGGAGTGCAAGACGAAGACTCCTGCGGGAAGAGTAGCTTATGTGAGACTTGTCCAGCTATAGGGCTTAGAGGCAAATGTCATAAGGCAGATCGTCCATGAAGGCAAAGAACGCCTTCAAGCCCGCTCCGCCTTATGCCAACCGCCTCTGAGCGAAGCCCTTCCGCTTTCCAACCCGCAGGCTTGCCGAGGAGGCTCACGGGCTACCCGCGGAAAGCGAAGTCTTGCACGGAAATCATTAGCGGTATTAAGTGCCTACACTGAAATGTTCGTCTTTATTTGGTGGTTTTTTAGTTTTGTCCCAGCCTCTTTACAATTATTAGTATCTTACAGCATCGTAAGAGTTAATTCTTCCATGTTGGAAGTAAGAGCCTGTACCGCTGATAGGATCAGCTGTTTGTTCGATCGCTTGACGGATCTGAACATTGTTTCGTCCTTGCCCTGCAAGTAATCCTGCTAAACCTGCAACGTGAGGGGAAGCCATCGATGTACCTGACATGTATGAGTATCCATTGTTAGGTACGGTAGAAGCAATGTCAACTCCTGGAGCAGTTACATCCACCCATGTTCCATAGTTTGAGAAAGAAGCTTTACGGTCTCTGGAATCAACTGCTCCTACGGCAATCGCGTTAGGATAAGAAGCTGGCTCAAACGTTGTTGATACTCCGTCATTTCCAGCCGCGGCAATGACAACAGATCCTTTGTTCCACGCATAATCGACGGCACTTTTTAACGTTGTTGTATTACAGTCACAACCAAGAGAAAGGTTTAGAACTTCTGCGCCTTGATCTGCAGCGTAGCGTATACCTGCCGCGATATCATCGAGCGATCCACTTCCGTTGGCATCCAGTACACGAACGGCAAGAATCTTTGTATTAGGAGCCATACCTGCAATCCCGGTTCCATTGTTCGTTTCAGCCGCTGCCGTACCCGCAACATGTGTACCATGTCCATTTAAATCCATTGGATAATAATCATTGTCGACGAAATCATATCCACGAATCGTTTTGCCGTCTAAGTCAGGGTGGTTATAATCTACTCCTGTATCAAGAACGGCGATTTCCTGACCGCTGCTCCCACGTGCAAGATCCCATGCACTTGGTGTATACGTGTTCTGGGGTCCATATTGATATCCTTGGTAGTAATAATCATTTGGGGTCCAGGTGGCTGAGAAGGTATAGTTCGGTTCTACGTATTCCACATTCGGGTTTTTGCTTAAAGCTTTTACGGTTGCTTCTACATTTCCTACTTTTAGCACTTCGAAGGGCTTCTTTTTACTAGTTTTTTCTTTTACTGCAGAGGCATTCACTTTTTTGAGGGTGTTTCCTTTATCAGACTCTGCCACACCGTCTTTAAATTTGACTATAACCTCACCTTTTACATAACTGCCTTTTTCGAGGTTTTTACTGACAGTTGTTTTTTTTGGGGCTTTCTCTAGGGGGTTTTGATCTTGTGCAAAGGCACTTCCTCCGAAACTAGGTACGAGAGCAAGTGATGCAGCAAGAGATAAAGCAGCAATTTTTTTAAACTTCATAATAGCATTCCTCCGTTTTTCTTTTTTTGAATGATGTGGTTCAACGACAAATGAATTGAGTGGTAGATCGTTTGGCTTGTGGAATTACCCCCTCTTATGAAAATTCACAAGAATAATTAAGATTGTGTATGAGAAACTATGTATATGATTCTTGCTAACTAGGATTCTAGCAGACCCTTCCAAAAAACTGAATAGGGCAAGTATTTAGATTTTGTAAGTTTTTGGAAGGTGTAGCAAACCAAATTCAAAAATTAGCGAGAATCAAGAAAACTTTCCTCCAAACTCCCTCAAAACCAAAAATAAACATAGGAAAACAGTCCCGTATTTTCCCAACATCATTTTGAAAATATTTGAGGGACGGACCTCCATTTTTAATGAAATAGAATGGTGATCAAGCTTAAATGCTATAATTAAGCATTATTAGAAGGGTGAATTGTGAGGTCCGTCCCTCTAGGGAAGTGGTGAAAATCATGGAAACATCAACAATCATAATGATACAGAAAAGATCCCAGAGGATGTGATTTCCACTGGGATCTTAGCATTAGGAAGGTGAGAGAGGGGGCATCATCACTGATAAGAAAAAGGACTTCTGTCAGGGAGGTCTTTTCGGTTATGCCAAATCATTTAAATGATTTTCTACTGCTTTATTTAATGATTGATAGATTTTCATACTTGAAATGTTTATACCCATCTGTACAAATTCGATACTCATTTCTGGGCGCATACCTGATAAAATTGGTTCGATTCCCAATAATTTAAGGCTATCAATCAGTTTCATGATTCCTTGTTGGAACAATGGATTCACTTCATACACACCGGAAAGATCGATGATTAATTTATGAATGGATAGCTTTTTACACTCAAGAAGAACATGCTCAGCCATCATTTCTCCACGTACTTCATCCACTTGTCCAATCAGAGGCAATACAGCCAAGTCGGAGAATATTGGAACGACTGGAGTGGATAAGGACAAATACTTTTCTTCAGATAATTTCAGCTGTTCTCCTGCATGCTCACCATATGCTTCACAGAAAGCAGAAATCATAGTAGTGAATGTGTGATCGATATCGTTTGTGATTTGCAGTAGGATTTCTTTAGAAATGGTTGCTTCATTGTGCAAAACGATATCTTCTAGTATCACATTTTTATATAAAGAGGATTTACTTATAGACATATGCAAAGGGACTCCTTGGCCTGAAGCAAGCCTTCCAACTTCTTTTCCCCACTGACTTGAATTGTCTAAGTTATTTTCTCCTCTTAGCAAGCCTTCACCTATAAGTTCGATAAGCTGCTCAAAATAAGGGAGGCTTTCAATTCTTCGTGCTTCCACGTAAAGTGTTGGATAAGCAGCTAAAAGCGCTGAGAAAATGTTATTGGCGATTTCATGCTTTCTCTCAATCAGTTGGTCCCCAATAGAAGTAGTGATTGTGTGGTGAGTCATTTTTCTCCTCCAGATGTATGATTTTCCTTTATTATAAAGTATTATTAATTTTTAGTATAGGATGGAAAGACTAGAATAATAGTATACCAGGTATATTGACAATAGAGAGTTTTTATTTTTATAAAAGGAGTGTTTTGTATGAACCCTGTATTACTTGAAGTTCCAGCAGTGATAGAAACGGAAAGATTATTATTAAGAATGCCTCAGCCAGGTGATGGCAGATCAGTGAATGCAGCCATTATGGCTTCTCTATCTGAATTAAAACCGTGGTTAGGATTTGTACAAAATGACCCTTCAGTAGAAGATACGGAAACGAACACCCGTGAAGCTCACGCAAAATTTCTAACAAGGGAAAGTTTGAGGTATCTCATCTTCCTAAAAGATACAAATGAATTCGTCGGTTCAACAGGCTTTCACAACATTGATTGGAGTGTTCCGAAATTCGAAATCGGTTATTGGATTGATACAAGAATGAGTGGGCATGGTTACATGGTGGAAGCTGTTGGGAAATTGACCGATTTTGCCTTAACTGAATTAAAAGGAAAAAGAGTGGAAATCAGGTGTGAATCCACAAATGGGAGGAGCAGGGCGATTCCAGAAAGACTTGGCTATATATTGGAAGGAATTCTGCGCAATGAGGATCTTTCGGTTGATGGGGAACGGTTAACCGATACGTGTGTGTATGGAAAAATATAAATAGATGAAGGAGGGTCTTAATTAAGCACCTCCTTCATCTATTGTAACCGTTATTTTATTGATTACTTATTTTTAAGCTGCTTCTGATTCTTTCGAATGAACTTTTTTCATGAATTCGTTTACATCACCAGGGACTCTGCGGTCGATCTTTGAAACGATATATACAGAAAGGAATCCAATCGGAACCGTGATTAACCCGGGTACATTAAACTGTAAGAATTCAGGTAGGGTAGACTTAAAGAAAATCATGTACATTGAAGTAATTAGGCCGATAACAAGTCCGCCAATTGCACCTTTCTCTGTCATTCCCCTCCACCATATACCCAGGATGAAGATTGGTGTAAACGTACTCGCTGCAACCGTAAATGCCAGTGCTACCAGATGACCGATGGAAGCTTCTTTTACCATTAGACCAAGAACACCGTATAAAATACCAAGAATGATAATCGAAACCTTTCCTGCTAATACACGTTCTTTTTCTGTAATATTTTTCCGGAAGAATGTTGCATATAAATCATGAGCCAATGCACCGGAGCTTGCAATGAATAAACCGGATAGGTTTGAAAAGACGGCAGCAAATGCGCCCGCAATTACAAGACCAAGCAACCACTCCCCACCAAGGGCCTGCGCAGTAGAAGGAACAACCATATTGTTTCCTCCGGCTATCAGGTCTTTCATAACACCTGGATCTGTGTCCCCGCTTAGAAAAATCGAGCGCCCGACCACTCCAAGATATACGGCGAAGAAAAAGAATACACTTGCAATACCTATTGCCATAAGAGCGGACTTACGAGCTGCTTTAGCACTAGGATTTGTGTAGAAACGAAGCAAAATATGCGGAAGTCCAATCGTTCCGAGTGAAAGTCCGATTGTCATTGATATGGTTTGCCAGAATGATGGGAAGTAATTGCCGGTACCTGTCCAAGCTGCACCATCAAAAGGTATATCCTTTCCATCAGTAGAAAAACCAGCAGTTCCTGAAATAACCCCTTTAAATTCATTAATCGAAGCCAGGATTTCCTGGTAATGGAGTCCACCATAGATAGCAGCACCAACCATAAGGAGAAAGGCACCTAGACGAATCCATAGTTCGAGAGCCTGGTTAAGTGTAGTCCCCTTCATGCCACCGATTCCAACGTAAAAAATCATTACAGAACAAGTGAAAATGATTCCAAATTCATAGCTTGTCCCGAAGAACATACTTAAAATTTGAGCAGCACCAAGTAACTGGGGGGCTGCATAGAATCCGGAAATGGCTAAAACAACAGCAACTGCTGCGAGGCGTGCACGTTTGCTGTGAAAACGATACGCTAAAAAGTCCGCCACTGTATAGGCTCCGAATCGACGAAGTGGACCTGCTACGAAAATAGCTAAAAGAGTTAGACCTATAGAAAAGCAAAATGCATAATAAGCACCATCATAGCCAAGCTGATAGGTTAAACCGGCAATACCAAGAAAGGTTGCTGCGCTTAAATAGTCTCCTCCTATAGCTGAACCGTTAGTAAACCAGCTAAAGCTTCTACCTCCAACAAAATAATCAGAAGCAGTGGCATTTCTTTTTGATAAATAGGTGATATAAACGATCGTCCCCATTAAGAGGAGCGTTAATAGGAACTTTGGTTCTAGTAAAACACCCATCAATTGATTCTCCTTTCCTCAGAAGATGTACTGGAGTGGGTGGGAATGGGGCGATCATTATTTAAACGTTTTTCATAAAGAGTAGTATGTACATAGGCAATGATGAAAGCCATCGCCATGGCAACGATACTTGTGAAAAACCAACTATACGTCATACCACCCCACATACGTGAGAACATAAAACCATCTGCATACCAATTCAATATCGGGATTGATAAGATAAAAACATAATAAAATAGCGTAAGTTTAATTCCAGTACTGAATTCACCCTTCATGATTTTTCTTGTTTCCGGATCGAGTGGCTCAAGTTCACTGACATCTATAGTTTCTGCAGCCACATAATCATATTCTGAATACTCTCCAGCCATAAAAGACCCCTCCTTAAGGTTTGAGCTTTTGCTGATTTTTGATTACTGTCCTCCTTTACCAATGCTAAGATAGTATAAAATTGATTTTACGATATAAGAAGAAAATATACCTTACAATAAATTATCAGAAATATACAAATATTTAATATAATCTAATTTATATTCTATAATTTAGTTTAGAATTAGACATCATTATGTATATCATAGGAAGGCAGGATGGACGAAAAAGTGTATTCAATGAAGCTAGTCGTAAGAGATCAAATGGAATATGAAAAGCTGGAAGACTGGATTACAGAAGAATTTATGGGAAACATTGCTCTGGTGGAGGAGGAAGTGAAACCGACTTATATACATATAGCAATTTTTGAAGTAAGTACATGGCATGATTGGGTGAAAATACATCGATTTCATAAACGTAATAAAGAATGCAAAATCATTCCTTTGCTGGAGCCAACATTATTATATACATCACCCCTTGCAGTTGAGTTGAAATTAAGCAGTTTAATAGTCAAATCTGTAAAAAAACATAAATTTATTCGAATATTAAAACAGGTTATAGGGGGGATTTCAAGTGAGGGTCATGTATTGACTAGTGACAATGTCATTGGGCTTCATGAGGAACCAAAGAAAGGAAACCACATGTTTCCTTTTCAAGAAGCATTTTTACGAAGATTACTTTCTGGGGAAATAAATTCTGAAGAGGAATTGATTCAATCCCGATCTCTCTTTCCAGTTGATGGACTGCCAAGTGTGGTATGTTTTATACAGGGATTTATCAGATGCCCATCCTTTCAAGAAGAGCAAGAGTGGCATGCATCAATGATTATTCAAGATCACTTTAGAAAGCGCTTTCGTGAAGGTTGGGTTTCGTTTCTATCATATCGTAAACACTTACTTATGCTCATTAGGATTCCATCGAAGTATGGATCTTTAAAGCAATGGAAAGAAGGAGAAGAAAGTATTCTTGATGCGATTGAGGGATTAGAAAGGGAATATGGGATCCATCTTTATATTGGTGTAGGGTCCATCTATCGAGAACCACTTCTCCTTCATCATTCATACCGGGAAGCATATAAAGCCAGGCGTACGTCACCATATGAGAGGTTATCCCTTCGTTATTACGAAGAAATCACAAAGGACCAGCAGATACAGAAATGTACGGACTATATAGCTCATTGTTGCACAGATAATCTTTCAATAAAACAAGTAGCTGAACAGATTAATTTTAGTGTACCGTATTTCAGTAGATTTTTTAAACAAGAAACGGGACGGAATTTTGTTGAATATGTCACCTTTGTTCGTCTTCAGCGTGCTGTGTGGCTCTTACGTCATACCAACCATACTATTGAGTACATTGCTGAAGAGCTTGGGTTCAATACACCCAATTATTTTAGTGGTACCTTCAAAAAATATGTTGGTCTTCCTCCAAGAGAATACAGAAGGACGGAAGAAATTATTTTTATTTAATAATCCAGGGGACCAGACTATCTTTTCTGACTATTCAGATGGATTGGGAGTATTTCTGTCCCAACGTAATAGTACACCTTAAATGATCTCAAGAGGAGGCGATTCTCAATGAGAATCGCCTTTGTAATGAGTGATCCCTTAAGAAAAAACCCAATCTTTCCTCAACAAACTATACGTTACAAGATCCTCATAATGATCATATAACCATTGACCATCTCTCGTTACGCCTTCCTTTGTAAATCCTAATCGCTCTGGTATGCCAATACTTTTCGTGTTGTTAACGGCGCATTGAATTTCTACACGATTGAGCTCCATTTGTATAAATAAATAGTTTAATAGAGAAGAGATTGAAAGGCTTATAATTCCTTTACCTTGTGCATCTTGAGAAAGAAAATATCCGATACTAGTGCTTTTAGTTTTCCAGTCAACAAAATGAAGACCAATCATACCAACCAATTTGCCATGAAAACGAATGCCTGCATCAAAACCATTATTATCCGCGTAATTCCGGATCCAGATAGGAATGATCGCTTCAAAATCCTGTGGTGACTGGCGCTTGTCCACCCATAGCAACCATTGCCGAAGATGCTCCCGGTTGGAATCAATTAGTTCATATAGTTCATCTTTGTGGTGTTGCTGCAAGATCTCAATTGAAATATTATCATTAACATTGAATGAAAACATGTAAACATCTCCTTGAAAATATTTTAGAAAATTATACCATGTTATAAAGTGGTTTGAATTTATTGTTTTAGAAAAAATAATATAATTTTTGTTAAATGATGTGAAAGAAAGTGGAATTATTTTATAATAGAAGAAATTGAATTTTTTCTTAGAGGAGGTGGTGACATGGTAACGAAAACAATCTTACCAGAGTCCCAAGCGTCTCATGCAAAGCCTGTTATTAGAAAGGCGATACTTTGCATGGGGCGGAATCAAACTTAATCGCCCTTAAAGTTCATTTCTAGTAAGTCGGCTTTGCACCTTATTTATTTAATTAGAAAATAAGGGGCTGACTGAAATGAAATATGTGAAAGCGGAGAGTGTTTTACCACAATCCCTTCTTGTTGAAATCCAGAAATATGTACAGGGTGAAACCCTTTATATACCTAAACCTAAGGTTAAATACCGAAAATGGGGAAGCCGTTCTGGAAGTAGAAAAGAAATTGATGAACGAAATGTTGAAATCAAAGAGGCTTTTTTGAATGGAAAGACAATTCAAGAATTAGCCGATCATCATTACCTATCAACAGAAACAATTAAGAAGATAGTGTATAGAAAGCGCTGATGTTTATGTCAGTGCTTTTTTTATGTATAGATTGATTCTTAACTAAACTGTACATATCTTTCTGAGATGTACCGGTATATAGTAGAAATAGGGTTGCACGGAATACCTGTGCTCCTTGACTCATCTTGAAAAGCCCATTTAAGATGATGATAATGACAAATGTTTTTAGGAGCGATTAACATGGAACCATTTATTCGGAATGATCAATATAATTTCATAACGTATCAGACACAAGTGCTGATCAATGGGTATTCAACAGTGAATGATCTAAGTGTCCTTCAAGCCTTGAAAGGACTTGTGAAAGATAAGGTCACAAATTTGTTCGATGAACTGTCTCAAGCTCAACAGAACATACTTGATCCAATCGGGAATATCAGGGATTCTGACCAGGCGGAGGATTATTTAATTGGATTAAAACCTTATGTATTTCCATTTCCATCTGTATCTGATGCCTCATTGAAAAAATTATTCCCGAAAGTGAAAAAACTAAAGACTCCCGATTGGGAATATGTCGATTTCAGGGATCTCTCCTATTTAGGCTGGAATGATTACGGACAGGAGCGAAAATATATCGTCGCTGAGTATGAGGGGAAATTGAAAGGATTTAAGGGTACCTTCAAAAACAGCAGCAAAAAAGGAATTTGCACGATTTGCAACACCTTTGGAAGCATAGGGTTTTACATGTCTGAATCGAAAACATCATCTCAAGGAAACTTTGTGAAGAAAGGAAATTACATCTGCCAGGATAGTGATGAGTGTAATGAAAAGCTTAAAGACAAAGAGAAGTTGGATGATTTTATTCAAAGAATCAATCATTAAAGGATGCGCCGAGCAAGGGTTTTGGCGTATTTATATTCTATTTATACTTTATTACGGAATTCCAATTCTTCTCAACACTTATAAATCCCTTGAAACATTACCATACTTTAAGTAGTATAGATAAGTAGAAAATTGTAGAGTTTCGAAATGAGGGTTTTAAATGGAAAAGAAGTCCATATACGGATTAACATTAGATCAACTGACAACATGGCTGGTCGAGCATGGGCAAAAGAAGTTCCGTGCGGCTCAGGTGTGGGATTGGTTATATAAAAAGAGAGTGACAAACTTTGCGGATATGAAGAATCTAAACGCTGATTGTGTACAATTGCTGGACGATCACTTCTATCTTCATACACTCACTCAAGAGGTAAAACAGGAATCGAAGGACGGCACAATCAAATTCTTGTTCAAACTCGAGGATGGAAACCTGATAGAAACAGTTCTTATGCGTTTTAATTACGGTCTGAGTGTGTGTGTGACGACTCAGGTCGGATGCAACATCGGTTGTACATTCTGTGCGAGTGGACTACTCAAGAAGAACCGGGACCTATCGAGCGGTGAAATTGTCGAACAAATCATGAACGTCCAACATCACTTGGATGAAGCAGGAAATGGAGAACGAGTCAGTCATATCGTCGTAATGGGAATTGGTGAACCATTCGATAACTACGATAACATGATGGACTTCTTCCGAGTAGTGAATGATCAAAAAGGTCTTTCCATCGGTGCTCGTCACATCACTGTATCAACAAGTGGTCTGGCAGATAAGATTTACAAATTTGCCGACGAAAACATTCAAATCAACCTGGCTGTTTCCTTGCACGCACCAAACAACGAATTGCGTACGAAGATCATGAAGATCAACCGCGCGTATCCTTTAGAGAAGTTAATGCCCGCCATTGATTACTATTTAGAAAAAACCAATCGACGCATCACCTTTGAGTATATTTTATTGAGCGATGTGAACGATCATAAAGAAGAAGCTATACAGCTGGCCAAATTGTTAAAGAATAAGCGTCATCTTTCTTATGTGAATTTGATTCCTTATAATCCAGTTGACGAGCATAACCAATATCAAAGAAGTACGAAAGAAGCGATTGTTGAATTCTACGGTACGTTACTTGAACATGGAATCAACTGTGGAGTCCGTGTGGAACAAGGGACGGACATTGATGCAGCATGCGGTCAATTGAGAAGTAAGCAGATCAAGAAGGATAAGGTTAAATCTTAATACTTTATTGATAGAGCACACGAATTCCTGAGTGGGATTTGTGTGCTTTTTTTGTTTGTAAAAGTTGCTTATACTTTAAAAGAATATTCTAAAAATATTGAATATACAATTCTGAAAGTATAGAATTGTTTGCAAGGATCAAATTTTTGGAAATGAGGTGTCTCTATATGGATGTGCTCCATATGACCAGTCGGAAAAGAGAAACGTATGAGGTAAGAATCGAGGCTTCTCTTCTTTGGGAATGCGCTTTGGGGATTGCTGCAGTCACAAATACAAGGCTTATTTATACTTTAGAAAAACCAAAAGAGTCATGGGACAGGTTAAAGAAATCTTTATCTGAACCATTGATAGAGGACTTGAAATTTGTTGAAAAGAATAATACGTGGAAATCCCTACTCCTTTTGCTGCATCAAAAAGAGTTTCAGGATTTGTCTGAATTTCTCACGTTTCTGGATGAGTTGGATGATGAAAAGCTCAGATTCAACAGCATTCCATACATAGGGATTAAATTTGAAGATCTTCGAATGCTTGCTGCAGAAGGGGATCAGTCATCACGAAACAGATTGAAAAAGCAGACAGAAGGTAACCGGTTTTTTCCTGATTATATTGAGTTTGTCTGCACAACCCAAGTAAATACCCTTAGGGATCACCTGAAGAGCGTCATGTCCCGGTGGTATGAAGAAGTGATTGTTCCACAGAGAGAAACATTATCTCAAATACTGAGAAGAGATAAACAAGCCAAAGAAAAGATGAATGGAAATCTGAAGTCCGAGGCCATGGTAGAATGGGCAACCGGAGGAATTACCTATCTTCCGGAGCCGAGTGTTCATACAGTTCTGTTGATCCCTCAGTCGATTTATCGCCCTTGGAACGTAGAAGGGGATGTTGAAGGAGTAAAGGTGTTTTATTATCCCGTAGCCAATGAAAGCATCTATCCGGATGATAAGGATATGCCAAACTATTTTCTGGTACAAAAGCATAAAGCCCTTGGGGATGAAGCGCGCCTCCGAATGGTGAAATTACTGAAGGGGTCAAATCGTACTCTCCAGGAAATCACGAATGTGCTGAACATGGGGAAATCAACGGTCCACCACCATTTGAAAATTCTCAGGTCCGCAAGGCTGGTCGAAACGCAGGATGGAAAGTATCGGCTGAAAGAGAATGCGGTTCAATCTTTATCGAATGAATTGATGCAGTATTTAACTAAGGATTAAAAGGGGTGACCGGTATGGAAGAGCGTGCGTTCAGACTAAATCAAGTGGAGGAATTCCCACCTTTAAAGAAAAACTATTCTGTTTTCAGATTTATGGGTGGTAATCTGATTTCATTTTTCGGGGATCAAATTTATTTAATCGCGATTCCACTAATGGTATTAACCATCACTGGATCACCGGTGAGTATGGGGATTGTGGCGGCGCTTGAACGGTTACCGATTCTATTGCAACCCTTCGCAGGTATCATGTCCGACAAATTCAACAGGAAGCACCTGCTCCTTTTATGCGATTTAGGACGATGTTTAATGGTTGGTATGATGGGGGTTCTATTTATCTTGGAGGTACTCGAGATGTGGATCGTATATCCAGTTGTGTTTGGCATCGGATTATTAAGCCAAATATACAATACATCTCAATTTGCTTCAGTACCGAGCCTGGTGAGAAGAGAAGACCTTCAGGCAGTGAATTCACTGAATTCCGGGATATTTAACTTAGCGGTTTTTTTAGCACCCGGTTTAGGTGGGTTAATCATTTCCTTTTTTAATCCCGGATATGCCCTGATGGTGAACAGCATCAGCTTCCTGGTCTCTTTTCTTGCCATTGCGAGTCTCCGGATGAAGATGAATGAGAGAGATTCATCAAGGTATTCCATATGGGGAGAGATCAGGGAGGGATTTGAATTCGTTGCAAAGACCAAGCCGATTTTGTATACCAATCTAGCCATGGTATCTTCTGTGTTCGGAACCACATTATTTCTCACTTTATTGGTGTTTCACCTTAAGGATTCAATCAATGTAAATACGGTCATGATTGGTTGGTTATTATCGATGGGAGGAGTAGGTGCGATTGCAGGCGCGATAACTTCAAACCTTTTTCGGAAGCGGTTTTCTTATCGGAGCATTTTATTTACTGCCTCTGTCATTGGAGGGCTTTCGATCCTGTGTTTTGGCTTGCTAGAAACCTATTTTTGGCTTGTGATCATGAATGCAGTCGGGACCTTCTGTGCTTCGATGATGAGCCCGTGCATCATTACGATCCGGCAAACGTTGACACCCGATCACTTATTAGGAAGGGTCCAGGCCACTAGCCGCCTCATGACATGGGTATTCATGCCCCTGGCCGCATTTCTTGCAGGAATATTGGCTGACTCTATTGGTACAGACCTAACCATCATGCTCGCTGGAGCTATCTCTACACTGGCCTCCATTCCTTATCTCCATCACAGTTTGAAAGATAAATAGAGGGACGGACCTCTCACAACTCTGTTTTATGGTAGGATGGAAATGGAAATCATATTGGTGAGGAGAATTCAGATATGATCACTGAAAGTCAATTGAAAGAGAAATTAAAAAAGATCGATTTTAACCGTTTTAATATAAAGTGGCATAAGCAACATTACAACTAAGAAAGGGGAGCAGAGGATGCAATCGAATCATTATGACATCACGATTATCGGAGCAGGAGTGAGCAGTGTGTTTCTCGCTTACACCTTGATGAAGCACAATGAACATATCTCCATCCACATGATTGATCTCGGAAAAAAACTGAGTGAACGTACATGTGGTTTAGATGAAGGAGGAGTATGTACTTGTGAAGGCATGTGCAGTAAATACATTGGGTTTGCAGGTCTAGGCAAATCAGAGGGGAAATTTAATTATACGAATGATTTCGGAGGAGGGCTTGGTAGGAAAATTGGAGAACAAACGACAATTGATTTGATGAAGGTAGTAGACGACATTCTCTGCGAGTTTGGCGGTGACATCATCCCCTCCTATAGCACGAAAAACGAGTCACTCTCGAACAGAGCAGGGATGGTTGATTTAAAGGTGCTTTCAACAGAGGTCCGTCATTTAGGAACACGTTTAGCGAGTGATATTTTTCAAAGAATGTATGATGTGCTGGAAAACCGTGTTACGTTTAGTTTTGAGACTCAAGTTGAAACGATTTCTAAGATTGAAGAGGGCTTTCATCTAAAATCCAATTGCGGTGATTTTACGACAGGAAAACTAGTGATTGGTACAGGAATGAGTGGGAGCACATGGCTGAAAGAACAAGCAGGATCACTTGGACTTTATCCAGGAGAAACCCGTCTGGATTTGGGGATGCGTGTGGAAATGAAAGGAGATCAGCTTCAATCGATATTAAAAGATACATTTGAATCGAAGCTGAAGATCGAAAGGGAATCATTCAGTGCGACTACCTATTGTATGAATCCAAGAGGGAGGATCATAAGGAAGCACCAGCATGGCTTAGTGATGCCAGACGGACAAAATGCCCGTGAAGAGGATACACCAAGTACGAATCTGAACTTCAGCTTGTTCATTCCACGCTATTTTCTCTCCCATGATGAGGCAATGGAATATGCAATGAACATCATAGGTGGAATCAATCAAGGACGAGAGCGTATCGTCGTTCAGAAGTTGGAAGATTTCAAATTACATAGGAACACAGTAACGTTGCAGGGGAATCTGGTAGGTCCGTCCCTCAAAGCGGATTATGGGAATCTTCGGGAAGAGGTTCCGGAATTGTATGTGATAGCGCTCGAGGAGTTTTTTGCTTCTTTGGAAAGGCTCATTGGTGAGACTATACATCCTGATACACTTTTGTACGGTTTGGATGCGAAGTTCTATGAACCTAAATTACCGACGGATCAGAACTTTGAAACAGGCGTGTCAAATTTGTATCTGATTGGTGACTGCTCGGGAGAAACCCATTCATTATCGCAGGCAGCGGCAAGTGGTATTTATTTAGGAAAACATCTGGGAATATAGGATGTACCATTTAATGATAAAACTGGAATATTTTGAAACCTTTCTGTTTGTTTTTTCGTATTAGTAGAAAAAAACAAGCAGAAAGGATTTTTTTATGGGATTAAGAGTAGAAAAAAACGAATTTGAATATGAAACGATTGTAGATTATCATCCAAAAAAGCAGATGAGTATGTACTCCTTCCTTCGCCTGTTGGGAATTTTTATTTTCGCAGGGTGGGGATTCATGTTCTTCACTGTCCCGCTAGATCTCAATCATAAATTCGAATTGGTTCAAGTGAAGGGGATTCATGTAGATGTGCAAAAGACGAAAGAATTCTTTCTATGTCTAATCACTGTAGGATTTATATATTTTGGATTGCTATATTTATATTTTGAAAGAATGTGGGGAAGGACGTTTTTATTGATAACTTTATTAAGTCTGGGGGTAATCAATGGCATCTTATTTTTCCTTTCATTTTAATTCTTCTAATCTAATATGATGGGAATAATCTATGAATGGAGGCAACCCAAATGAATTACTATCTTAATATTTTATTAACCATTGTCATCCTGATTGCAGGGACTGGCCTTGCATTCTTCATTGACCAATTCAGTAAACAATTAGAAAAGTTCATTCCTTCTAGGTACTTATCATTTACGATCATCGTGATCCTCTTCACACTAATGACTGGCGCAACGGCAATGACGAGCTCTTTGGGAGGATGGAGCTTAATGGATACGGCTTTCATTTCCAGCCTCTGCTTTTTTGCCCTTGGTTGGCTCACTAATATTTCAAAACGAGCTGGCATTAATCAGGCATCAACGGCTGCTAAGTTCATCACGAATAATCAATTTAAATATGAATATGAATCAGCGAGTTCTTCTAATAAGAGTCCTTATTTTACTGCGAGTCTGCTGTTTCTCGTTTTGAGTTGGGGGATTTCATTTTGGATGGCTTATAGTTAATTGGATGAGGAGGGATGTTTTTTGTCTGATTGGAGTGTCTTGTTTCAATTATCATGATCATTATGACAGTTCTAGCTTTGACTGTTTTTACGATTATGAAAGTTACAGGACAGGATAAAAAGAAGAGAATTTGGGCGGGGGTTATATGTTTACTCCTTACACCTGTTGTATTTATCTTGACTGGTTTATCCGTAAGTCCATTTGATCCTTCTGGTTTTGGAACAGGCATGGTCATGATGATTTACGGTAAGAATGGTTTGAATGGTGCAGGGAAATTGACCCGGTTGAACTGTTGATTGCTGCAGGGATTACTACTGAAAAGAAGAAATAGACTTAGCTTCCTATAACTTTCACGGTGTACTCATTACATTGAGAAAAGGAGGATTTTCAATGAATAAGGAACAAAAGCAACTCATCGAAAAAGTGAAAATCATTCAAGGTGATAATTATGCGACCATCGAGGATACGAGTGATTTGACCATTGAAGAACTGAAAGAACTCGTCAGTTATTTGGATCAGAGCCCGCCCTATCATTCTCTATCTAACTTGAAGATTCTTGTGAATCAAATATTCTCCCCGGAAGTGGATGAGTATTTAGAGGTAAAAGGATATGACTTGGTTGATGAATTTGTGACTGTGCATAAAAAGCTTGAGAACTCGGAAGTCAAACATTCATTTACATTGAAAAATTTACATATGATTCCAGAAGAAGAGTTTGCTCATATTTGGATGCAATCTATGGAGGGCTCCCTTAATGCTCCATCTTGTTTAACCATGCCAGAGCATATGAAAAGTGTAGCAGTCGAATTGGGTCACAGCTATAAGAATTCTTGTATTGCGATTTATGAAGGAGATCAGCCTATCGGTGTCATGATGCCACATATAGAACCGGGCACGGTAGATGAGGGAAGGTTGTTTTATTTCGGGTTGATTCCTGATGAAAGAAGCAAAGGAAAGAGTAAGGTTCTTCATAAATTGGCACTTAATCTGTTAGAAAAAGAGTTTCATGCAAAAAATTATATTGGGGGGACAAGTAAGCATAACGCTCCGATGATCCGAACATTTATTGCAAATGGATGTGAAGTGAAGGATGTGAATAGGGTGTTCTATAAGAAATCCCTTTAGTACTGTGACCAGCAGTGTTATAATTGATGAATTGTTCAAGTAGAAAAGGAGAGTTAACACCTTATGAAATATATGAAATCACAAATGAAACTGTTAATCAGAGATAATAAAGAATTGCAAGCCCGTCTGAAAGTATTGATGGATGAGATGAATTTGGAGCGTACGTTTGCTCTTAAAGCATTGTATCATTCAGAGGTAGCAGAAGGCGGAAAATTTCAGGCTGCCTATCAAGCGTTAGACCAACCAAAGGAGTAAGTCTTTTATCTGTGAAATCCCGTATAGTAAACTCATACAAGTGACGAGCCCTGAGTTTAGTTTGTTTAAGAAATAATAGAGCATATTGAAGGCCAGGTAGGAGAGGACTTTCCTTATAACCTGGCTTTTTTCTTTTTCACCCAGCAAAAATCTCCTGTTTTCACTCACTCTTCACTTTCCACATTTGTCAGAAAGATTCGTTTAAATCATTACGGTTTTCTCCCAAGAGCCAAATGTTTGACTTATAAATCAATATGTAATATATTAATTGACAGGTCAACGATTGACCCCTCAATTAATGAAAAGGAGGAGGATGCTTTGTCCATCACGGGTCGTGAAGAGGAGAAGATAATCGTTCAACTAAATGATATATATAGGCAAATGAGTCCTAAGTTTGAGCGCTGTACCGGAATTAGTCAGTCTCGTTTGGATCTTTTGCACAAGTTGTTTGAAGTGGAAGAAATCAGTCAAACGGCTCTACAAAGAGAAGTGAATATTGATAGTGCAGCCGTGACGAGGCACTTAAAGCAGCTTGAAGGAAAAGGGATGGTCTCCCGCCGGAAAAATCCTGATGATAACAGATTTACATTTGTCCGGTTGACAGAAGAAGGCCGTAAAAAAATAGAGGCTTATCGTGAAGAGAAAGAGATCTTTATCTCAAAAGTCTTTAGAAGGTTTACAAAAGAAGAACGTTCGGTTTTATCGGAAATGCTAAATCGTATTCAGGATAATGTTTCGGAGATCGAATACTAGAAAGTTTAGACTTATCTATATAAAAAGGAGAATGCACCATGAATCAAACAAAAATCAATAACTTTAACCAAATCATAACAGGCCGTCGTTCCATCCGTAATTATGACCCGTCTGTGAAAATCAGTAAAGAAGAAATGACAGAGATACTAACCGAAGCCACTCTTGCACCATCATCTGTAAACTTGCAGCCATGGCGTTTTGTTGTCATCGACAGTCCAGAAGGGAAAGAAAAACTTGCACCTCTTGCGAAATTCAATCAGACGCAAGTCAAAACTTCTTCTGCAGTGATTGCGGTATTTGTGGATATGAACAGCCTTGACTATGCGGATGAGATTTACAATAAAGCTGTAGAAGAAGGATATATGCCTGCAGAAGTAAGAGACAGACAGCTACCATCTATTAAAGGATTACTACAAATGATGACAACTGAACAGTTCAGGGAAATGAACCTCATCGATGCAGGGTTAGTATCCATGCAACTCATGCTTGCTGCACGTGCTCACGGATTTGATACAAATCCCATCGGGGGATATGAAAAGGATCAAATTGCTGAAGCATACGGTATGGACAAAGACCGTTACTATCCAGTCATGCTGATTTCAATCGGAAAAGCGGCAGATGCAGGCTACAAATCTGTTCGCCTGCCAGTAGAATCCATCACAGAATGGAAATAAAAATAAGATAAGAGGAGAAATTATATGATTATTATACATGCAGAATTTCATATTAATCCAACCAAAGAACAAGCATTTTTAGAAGAGATTCGCCCACTTGTAGGAGCATCCAGAGCAGAAGAGGGAAACATTTCATATGACTTAATGAAAGATACTGAAAGAGAAAGTGTCTATACAATGGTAGAGGTGTGGAGGGATGCTGCTGCCGTTGAAAATCACAATGCGAGTGAGCATTTTGCTTCATTTGTTGGAAGAGCGCCTGAGTATTTAGCGGCTCCTTTAGATGTGAAGATTTATGAAGGAAACAAGGTAGAGAAATAATTCATTTAATGGGCACCTGACTTTTGGTTAGGTGCTTTTTTTCATTAAAAAATGCCAGGCGCATAAGCACCCGACATTTCGAATTACACTTCAATAATGATCGGTAAAATCATAGGTTTCCTCTTTAAATGCTTGAATAGGTATTGACCTACGTCTTTTTTGATCGCCTGTTTCATTTCTTTCCAGTCCCTTATATTTTCTGCAGACAATTCATCTACGACTTTTTTAACGAGATGGTTTACGTCCTTTAATAGGTCTTCTGAGTTTCGTACAAAAACGAATCCCCGTGAAATGGTATCAGGTCCAGAAATGATAGAATGCTCCGACTTACTAAGGGTAATAACAATGATAAGCATTCCATCTTCAGAAAGTTGCTTTCGATCACGTAAAACAATTGATCCGATATCTCCGACGCTCAAGCCATCTACAAAGGTATCTCCTGCAGGAATGGCACGCGTTTGCCGGGCAACGGAATTCTCAATATCGACGACTTCACCGTTTTTTATTATAAAAGTGTTTCCTGCTTCTACTCCTACCGATTCAGCCAAGATTTGGTGATGATGCAGCATTCGGTATTCACCATGTATAGGAATAAAATAAGTCGGCTTCATTAATGTTAGCATTAGTTTTAAGTCTTCTTGATACCCGTGTCCAGACACATGCATGCCTGTTGTACTTCCACTTCCATAAATCACGTCGGCACCAAGTTGAAATAAATTATCCAGAATACGTGATACGTCCTTTTCGTTTCCTGGTATAGGTGAAGCAGCCAGAATGACAGTGTCACCTGGATAAACGTATACGTCCCGGAAGCTTCCTGTCGAAAGGCGACCTAGTGCAGCCCTGGGTTCCCCTTGACTTCCCGTACATAAAATCGCTACCTTTTCGGGAGGTAATGCATCGATTTCACGAGCATCAATCAGCATCCCGTCAGGCACGGTTAAATAACCCCGTTCAATGGCAACTGAAACTACATTGATCATGCTCCTTCCTAATAATGCCAGCCTCCTGTTTGTCTTGATGGAAGCATCGACTACCTGTTGTACCCGGTTGACATTGGAAGCAAAGGTTGAGACAAAGATCTTTCCAGTGGCTTTCAAGAACGCTTCATCCATATGATTCCCCACCATTTGTTCAGAAGGGGTCAAGCCGCCCCGCTCCGCATTCGTGCTTTCAGAAAGTAAGACCAATACCCCTTCATCACCGATCCTGGCCATTTTATGAATGTCTGAGTATTGATGATTGGCAGGGGTTAAGTCGAATTTAAAGTCTCCAGTATGTACGACATTTCCTTCCGGCGTATGAAATACGATACCTAAACAATCCGGAATGCTGTGACTTACCTTGAAGAACGAAACATCGATCGTTCCGAAATTCAGGTTGGAATTTGAGTCGATGGTTACAAGTTTTGTCTCTCTTATAAGCCTGTGCTCTTCTACTTTTAGTTCGATTAATCCTAAAGTGAAATGTGTAGCATAAATGGGCATGTTAATTTTTTTTAGAAGATAGGGAATGCCACCTATGTGATCCTCGTGGCCATGAGTGACAATTAATCCCCGTATTTTATCTTTGTTTTTTTCCAGATAAGTAACATCAGGAATGATTAAGTCGATTCCTAAAAGACTTTCATCAGGAAACTTACCTCCACAATCAATGATGACAATATCATCACGATGTTGAATGACATACATATTTTTTCCGATTTCGTTGATTCCGCCAAGTGCAAAAATGGATAATGCCTGTTCATTGGTATGCAAGAATGAACCCTCCATGAGAAATTGTTTTGGTTATTATGCCCGAATAGGTTGATTTCATTAAGGTATATTTTGTTTTAAGCAATAAAATGTTACATGAAATGGTTATTTATATGGTAAATTATGCTACTATTGTTTATGAATGATACATACTAAGGAGAGATGATGATGACATCAACAAATGCATGGACAGAAGTAGATCAATATTTCACGAGTAAACTTCAAGTATCAGATCCACTTATGGATTCTGTATTGAAAGCAAATAGTGAAGCAAAACTTCCTGCAATCGATGTATCTCCGAATCAGGGGAAGTTTCTCTCACTGCTTGCACAGCTTAAAGGAGCGAGACGTATATTGGAAATCGGGACCCTTGGAGGCTATAGTACGATCTGGCTTGCCCGTGCACTGCCCGAGGACGGCCATCTTGTAACCTTGGAATATAGTGAAAAACATGCAAAAGTAGCCGCAAAAAACATTCAAAATGCTGGAATGGATCAAAAGGTGGAAGTTAAGGTAGGTGCTGCATTGGATACGTTGCCGACTATTGAGGGTAAGTTTGACTTTATTTTCATTGATGCAGACAAACAAAACAATGCAAATTATTTAAAATGGGCACTCGAGCTTTCTCAACCTGGAGCTGTCATCATTACAGATAATGTGGTACGAGGTGGAAGAGTAATCGATGAGAACAGCGTAGATGAAAGCGTTCAGGGAGTTCGCTATTTTATTGATATGTTGTCTAAAGAGCCCCGTATTGATTCAACGGTTGTTCAAACCGTCGGGTCTAAAGGTTACGACGGGTTTGTAATGGGTATTGTGAAGGGATAAAAAATTATTATTGTATTTTATTGGATTCTTATGTAAAATAAATGAAAATTCATAAATCCTAAATGTCATGATAGGAACGAGTAGTGACTTATCTCCCTGGTGAAGAGAGCTGATGGCTGGTGGGAATCAGTACAAAGATAAGCGCGAATTACCTCCTTAAACATTCTCTGTGAACCTTAGTAGCAGAGAACGGCCGGTCCGTTAATCGAATGAAGTGGAAGAGAAATCTTCAATGAGGGTGGTACCGCGTTAACCACGTCCCTTTTTTAGGGACGTGGTTTTTTGGTGTGATTTTTGTTGAGAGAGTAGATAACGGCGAAATCTGAAATATAACGGCGGAATTTTCATTTTAACGGCAAATTTCGAATTATAACGGTGAAATCACAAATGCTTCGTCCGCAATCAAAATATATAAGCGGAATCTTTGTTTTATCAGCGAAATCCAGGATTTATCATCGAAATTAGATGATTTCAAAGATGACGACCAACCTGACAAGTATATAAACGAGTCATATCAATGAAGGAGGAATGATCATGCAACACAAATGGGAAGCACTTTCACAAGAACAACAGGCAGAAGTGGAAAGGCAGTTAACCGTATACAAAAATGGAGTTCATGAAATCATCCCAGAAGCAGAATTAAGGCAAAAACTAGTCAAGTCAATTGCAACTGGAGTACCATTGAAAATCAAGCTTGGTCTAGACCCGACCGCTCCCGATGTTCACTTGGGTCATACGGTTGTTCTGAACAAATTAAGGCAGTTCCAAGAAAACGGTCATATCATTCAGCTCATTATTGGGGATTTCACCGGTAAAATCGGTGATCCGTCTGGTAAGTCTGTCGCAAGGAAGCAGCTGACAGATGAAGAGGTGAAGAGAAATGCCCAAACTTACTTTGAGCAATTTGGGAAAGTCCTCGACAAAGAGAAGGTGGAGCTTCATTACAATTCCAAATGGTTGTCATCGTTGAATCTTGAAGATGTGATTCATTTATCATCGAAGATCACAGTTGCTCGATTAATTGAAAGAAAAGATTTTTCTAATCGGTTGTCAACAGGGAAGCCAGTCTCGCTTCATGAGTTTTTCTACCCGTTAATGCAAGGATACGATTCCGTCGCATTAGAAAGTGATGTGGAACTTGGCGGGACGGATCAGCAGTTCAATGTGTTGATGGGAAGACATCTTCAGGAGCAGTACAACCAGGAGAAACAAGTGGTCATATTACTTCCTTTACTTGAAGGCCTTGACGGCGTAGATAAAATGTCAAAATCAAAACATAATTACATTGGAATTGATGAAGATCCTAACCAAATGTTTGGGAAGACGATGTCGATTCCGGATGAATTGATTATTAAATACTTCAATCTGATAACGGACTTATCTTTAGATGAGAAATCGAAAATAGAGAAGGAATTAATCGAAAGGACTCTCCATCCTAGAGACGCCAAAATACGATTAGGAAAAACCATCGTGTCCATGTACCACGGAGAAGAAGCAGCCGGGCAAGCCGAGAACAATTTTAAGAAAGTATTCCAAAAAGGCGCCATTCCTGATGACATTCCAGAGATACAGTGGACAGGTGAAAGTAGGGTGTCCATTATCGACTTACTTGTTGAGTTAAATATGCAAGCTTCAAAGAGTGAAGCGCGGCGGATGATTCAAAATGGAGGAATCAGAATCAATTCAGAAAAGGTTCTGGATATGCAATTAGAAGTAGAAATTGAAGATGGGCTGATTGTGCAGGTAGGGAAGAGGAAGTATAAAAAGCTGAGAATTATGTAACTCCGTAAGAAAGTCGTCTAATCAGCATGAATAGATGGCTTTTTTATTTTATTATAATAAATCAAATATTTTCGATTTATCAGTTGACTTAATGGAAAACCTTGCATATAGTAAGGATATATCAAATAAATTTGATTTAAAAGGAGCAGATAGCATGAATAAACAAATTCCGTTTAAAGATATATCACTGGATTCAACCTTCAGTAAATACGAAAAAAAATTCAAAGCACTTGCAGATCAAAAAAGGTTATTTATCCTGCACCAAATTACTGAAATGGGAGAAGTGTGTGTATGTGACTTATCGGATAAATTAGACTTACCCCAATCTAAACTTTCCTACCATCTGAAGATTTTAATGGACGCTGAGTTGATCTTGAAAGAAACGCGAGGCACGTGGAGTTACTATACATTAAATCACACTGAATTGAATCACTTGTTATCCGAACAACTTTGCTGCTTGTTTAGGCGTGAATAAAGTGATTAATTTGCATAGTGACATCTTATGATTTATTAATCAAAATAATTTGATGTATAATTTTCGATGATTAATCAAGAAAAATTGATTTAACATAAGGAGGCAGTCAAATTGACTATATTAAAAGATTTTATCAGTATTGCCCTTGAATTAACGGCACTATTTGTTGGAATATCCTTTGTGATTCATTTACTTCAAGGCTTTATTCCTTATAAAAAGATGGAGGAGCTGATGGATAGGAGCCATCCACTATTTAGTGCTCTGGTAGCTGTAGGTTTTGCATTCGTCACACCTTTTTGTTCCTGTTCAACCATCCCTATTGTTGTAAATCTATTGCGAAATAAAGTCCGTTTTCCGATTGTGATGGTTTTCCTTTTCGCCTCACCTGTACTGGATTTAACGATTCTTTCCTTAATGACGTACTTACTGGGGTGGAAAGTAGCTATTGCATATACAATTTTAACCACATCTTTTTCTATTATCATTGGATTTACGTTGAGTGCATTTGGATTTGAAACACAACTAAAGAATGTCATGGTAGAAAATTTCTCACCACCTGAGAATGGATTCAATATTAAGAGGGCTATAAGAGAAACACACTCTCTCATGAAAAACGTGTATCCTTTTCTTATTATCGGGGCAGGGATTGGTTCGGTTATTCATGGTTCTGTTCCAACAGAATGGATTACAACCTATTTAGGAGGCGAGAATTGGTGGATGGTGCCGATAGCTGCGATTATCGGGATTCCTTTATACATCCGTCTATCTACAATGATCCCGATCTCTCAGATTCTTATTGCTAAAGGAATGGCACTGGGACCAGTAATGGCTCTAATGATTGCATCAGCAGGTGCAAGCCTTCCGGAAGTGACTTTACTCCATAGCATTTTTAAAAAGAAGCTTGTACTTGCATTTATTGGCTCTGTCCTCATCATGTCCACTATGTCGGGGTTCTTATTTTACTTTATATAAGGAGGTGAAAAAAATGAATTGGTTAAAAAGTTTGATTGGTCAGAAAGTACAGGAGGATTGCTGCAAAGTGAAATTGGTTGAAGTAAAAGATGAAAATGTTAAAAAGGAATGTTGTCAAAAATGAAAAATGAAGCCCTCGTTTTCTAACGTAGGGCTTCATCTTCTTTTGAGGTAAATTTAAGTAAAGAGAGTTTGCGACTATCTTCTTTCAAATCAATGAGTCGGCGTTTCGGTTAAATTAAAGCCAATATACTTCAACGCAGATTCTAAATTGCGTACTTTAACAATAGGTAGTTGGGATAATTTTCCGTTCTCCTTTTCGTGAATCGCAATATCAGGTGTAATTCCTGTAAGAATCGACTCAAAGCCCATGATCTTCAGTGATTTTGATTTTACTAAGTTGATAAATACCGTTGGGAAAACTCCATCTAAAATGAGCAGACCGGATAAGTCAATAATAAAGTACACCGTATCATGAGTGGAGCCATAATCGAGAACTTTATTAATTATTTTTTCTGCACGTATTTCATCGAGGACTCCTTGAATACTAAGACAGCCACCAGGCTACGACTCCATCGAGATGGGGAAGTATTTGAATTATTTCAAAATCATTTATCAAGAAGAGCTTGTAGGAGGTGTGATTGTCACGTTAGAGGGAAAGCGCCATGGAAGAGTCGACCGTATCTTTGTTGATCCAAATTACCAGGGAAAAGGAATTGGTTCATCTACCATAAGATTAATAGAAGAGAAGTTTCCAAAGGTGAGATTGTGGGAACTTGAGACATCTCGAAGGCGGCTGAATAATCATGCCTTTTACGAGAAGATGGGGTACAAGAAAATCTTTGAATCAGAAGATGAATTCTGCTAGGAGAAAAGGATACAGCCTGATACTACAGAAGAGGTTGAGACGAGGGAAATTCCATTCAAGGTGACACCTTGAGACAAGTTGACCTTTCTCGGATGCAAGTGGAACAGAGCGAGATGACGGAGACAGATTTCTATGGTATCGCAGGGAGTCACTCCACATTTAGCAACAGCAAGCTAATGGGAGCTCAATTTAGCAATTGCAATCTAAGGGAATCACGCTTTCAAAATATAAATTTCAAAAAATCCCTGTTTGCTGATTTGAATCTTCACATAGTGAATTCGCCCATGTGACTTTCGGGGGCGTGTATGTTCATGACACGACTCTTGGAGAAGAGGATGAACCTGTAAGATTTGAGCGCTGTGACCTTAATGGGAGCCAGTTTAAAGATTGCAATCTGAATAATGTTGAATTAGTAGATTGTGAGACGGAGGGAATGAGGAGCAATAATATTTTGGTGAAGGATCTTTTAGAGGCGTATAAAGTAGTACGAAGGAACAAATAAACTATTGAATATTCTGGATCAATGATCAAATGCAATCACCAATATTATATTTTTAAAGGGTTCCGGAGACTCAATATCGAATAATACCCACGATAGCCAAAACATTATTTATTATAAAGGGGAAAACTATGGAGAAATTTGATTTTGAAATTGTTGAGATACCTTCATACAAAGCCGTCGGATTAAAGTGGGAAGGTTCTTACAACGAAATTCCTGAGCTAAAACGTATCATCCATCATATGAGTCAGCGGGTAAATGAGCTAGAAGGTGCACTTCATCCCAAAATCCAGCTTGGCTTATCCTATCATGTACGACCGGATGGTTTTCTTCATTACTCAGCCTATGAAGTATGTGAAGATCAAGCGATCCCGGAAGATATGGAGGAGATCACGATTCCAGCAATGAGTTATTTGATCACTCACCATAAAAAAGGTGATGATATCGGTCATACTTACCATCGTATTTATCAATGGTTCAAAGAGAGCGAATACCAACCTTATAGCGAACCGAACGTTGAATACTTCGATGACCTTCCCATCAAGCATGAAAGATATCCCAGTGACCGAGATTTAAAGGATCCTCATTTTGACATCTTGATTCCTGTTTTGAAAAAATAATGGAAGAAAAGAGATAGGTGAGCATTTCATCTATCTCTTTCTTCACTTACTTAAATATCCCGAATGGTTTTCCTACAGGAAGTGTTTCTCTCCCAAAGTGGGTGTTCAACACACTTGCAGCAGAGCCGTAGAAGCTGAATAATGCAATAAACAACTCAGAAATGGCCGCTAATTTATGCATGGCTTCAGGTGCAATCCCAAGTGTAGACAGGGAAAGGCCGATAAATAAGAAATCAATCAAGACAAAAATAATGAATAATACCTTATGTGTTTCCATGGCACCAAAGGTCATAAAAATACTGAAAATCAGGTAACCAATATACGCAATCCCCAGTTGGTGTGGGTCAACTGCAGCAGCCGCTGCTTCTCCAAATACACCGAATGAAATTAACCAGGATGTTCCGACTCCAAGCCAAAATAGGCCGAATGCTCCAAATGCAGTGGATCCGAACGTATTATTATGCTTTGCATCCCCAAAGCATGCGATCAGCTGTGCAATTCCACCAAGGAATATCGCCCATGGTAATACAAATGAAACGCCATCCGTCCATCCAAGTTTCGCTGAAGAAGCGACAAGGGTAACCATAGCTAATCCAAAAAGTCCAAGAGCAGATGGATCGGCTGTTGCTATTTGAACTCGTTGAGTGTTTAGTGTTTGATTCATGATGATACCTCCTATTAAACATACTTGACTAATTTACATAAAAAAGTCTTCATATGCAATAGAAAATATTATGTAAGCATAACTTTCATAAATATAGGCGGTTTTAGATGTAGTTGAGTTCTAAAAGTGGGTTTAGCTGATAAAATCAAAATTTCGCTGATATATTTTGGATTTCGCTGATAAATTGAAAAATTCGCTGATATATTTAATATATCGCTGATAAAATTCTCCTACGCTAATCCAGCTCAACATCAAAAGAGTCGATTTCAACAAGATTACCACTCATCAAATGAAAAATTATCCAACACCTCTTACCTAACAAATAAACTCCCGGATTATCCGCAAAAAGATAATCCAGGAGTCCTTCCTTCTGTCCATACATCCAATTCACAACAAAAAAACGCATGAATTGAGTCTATCCTACATACATATCAACAGGGGACAAATATTTTACTCGAGCGATCCTCAAGAAGGGGGTGAGGGTGGTGGAGAACTACTTTATTTTCATGCTGATGTTTCAAGCAGGAAGTTTCATCATTTCGTTGTTGAATCATATTGAAAAGTAGAGGGCTCCTTAAGGACTTTCCGGACTATGACTGGCCTCATAGTTCGGTTTTTTTCTGTCGGATCGCTTCCCTTATAGTCTATGTAGATCATCTCGCGAATATACGTTTCTATTAATATAGTAATCGATGCCGTACAGTTTCTAAATTTCCTTATTGTTGTTATCATAGGATTATTGAAGAAATCCAATTAGGCAACTTTCGCTTACATACAAACATTTCCAGGAAGGGACCAGACACTTGAAGGGCATACATCAAAAACTAATAAAAGAACGATGCGGTACCGTTTCTTTCAAAAGGGGAGAGAGCTATTACCGTTCCAATAAAGTGAAAATGGACGAATTCAGTTCAAATTATTGTGAAGCGACCGTTATGGGGGAGGAGGATTTCCACGTAACCGTTACAGGGGGAATTAATGGAGAACTCCACGCAAAGTGCAGTTGTCCCAAACTAGCATCGTTTGAAAAAGATTGTCAACATATCGCTGCTGTCCTCATCGCCATTCATTATGAGCAGCGTAATGGAAACAACAAAGGAAAGGAAGTAACAGAAGAATTTTTCACATTGTTTCGGGATGAATCCATACGAACCACTGGTCACCAGAGGCATTTTGAAAACAGACTAGTACTGCCATGTGAAATATTGATTAGGCCTGTAAGCTTAAAGACAGGTGGAGTTATGATCGGGATCGAATTAACGATACACTCTATTAAGGTCCAACAGGTTAGAGGGTTTCTACAGAGCATCAAAGAAGGAGATCCCTTCCATCTTTCAGAATCATTCATTTTCAATCAACAAATTCATTGCTTTGAAATCGATAGCGATTCTGTAATGCAACAGCTTATAAAAGTGGCCCAGGAAGAGACAATTTACTCTACATCTGAAGTGGACAATAATGAACAATTGCTCATTCCACCCTCTTCATGGGAGCGGCTTTTACCATTACTAATAAAAGCGCCAAGGGTTAAAATAGAGCAAAGCCAGCACACCGTAAAGGGGATCAAGTTATTGAAGACCCCGCTTCCTTTGAAGTTCCGATTTGGTCAAAATGAGAATGGAAGCTATCGCTTACACATTACCGGGTTGAAAAATATGGTCGTCCTGTATGAATATCAAGCCGTTCTTCATGAAGGAACATTGACCCAACTGGAAACCAGGGATTGCAAGCGTCTTTCTGAATTAAAGCGACTTCTCACCAAATCAGGAACAGACTCGATTCCCATTCCTCAAACCCAGATAGGCTTCTTTCTAGAGAAAGTAGCGCTGGGTTTAAAGAAATTAGGGAAGGTCACAATCTCGGACGAAATTTCCAAAAGGTTGGGAATGGCGCCTCTTGTTGCAAAGTTGTATCTTGACCGAGTGAAGAATCGTTTGCTGGCAGGTCTTGAATTTCATTACGAAAATGTGGTCATTCACCCATTAGAAAATCGCGAACCACCCTCGGGATCCTTACTAATTAGAGAGGTGGAGAAAGAAGATACCATCCTTGAATTAATGGAAGAGTTCTCTTTTGGAAAAACAGAAGGCGGTTACTTTTTACACAATGAGGATTTAGAATATGAGTTTTTAACCTATGGTGTGACGAAGATTCAGAAGCTTGTCCAAATCTATGCAACTACAGCAGTGAGAAACCGTATCTTTAAAGGGAATAATAGTCCAAAAATCCGTGTCAAAGTGAAGAAAGAACGAATGAACTGGCTAGAATTCAAGTTTGAAATGGATGGGATTCCTGACCGACAGATCATGGAGATCCTTGAGGCATTAGAGGAAAAACGTAAATATTACCGGATGCGAAACGGATCACTTCTGTCACTGGAGTCCAATGAATTTCAAGATATTCAGCGATTTCTTCATACGTCACAAGCGGAGAAAAATGATTTAATCAAGGGACTCGAACTCCCATTGCATCAAAGTCTCCAATTCTTTGAATCAGTTGATGCGATCCCCACATTTAAATTAGGGGAATCGTATAAAGAGTTCCTACAACATATCATGAACCCCGGCAGTATGGAGATTTCCATACCACCAACCTTGAACACACTGTTGAGAGAGTATCAAAAAGACGGCTATCGATGGATGAAAACTCTGGCCTTTTATGGTCTGGGCGGGATCTTAGCGGACGATATGGGATTAGGGAAAACCATCCAAAGCATTTCTTTTATTGTTTCTGAGTTAGATGAGATTAGGACTCAGAAACTTCCGGCTCTGATTGTTTGTCCTTCGTCCCTCACCTATAACTGGCAAAGTGAATTTACGAAGTTTGCTCCTGAAATACAAGCAGTAATCCTGGATGGAAATAAATCAGAACGAATGAAGAAACAGAATGGATTAAAGGATATCGATGTAATCATCATTTCCTATCCGTTACTTCGAAGTGACATCAAGTGGTACGAGCAACAGAAATTTCACACGGTGTTTTATGATGAGGCCCAGGCGTTCAAAAATCCAATAACGCAAACAGCAAGAAGCGTAAAGAAAATCGAAGCTAATCACCGTTTCGCATTAACCGGCACCCCTGTTGAGAACTCACTCGAAGAGCTGTGGTCAATCTTTCACGTAGTATTTCCGGGGTTATTTCGTGGTCTAAAGGATTACAGTCGTCTTACTAAAAAAGATATCGCCAAAAGAATTCGTCCGTTTGTCCTGCGCAGGATGAAGGAAGATGTATTATCAGAACTTCCGGAAAAACGCGAGATCATAGAATCGGCGGAATTGCTGCCGCCTCAAAAGGAATTGTACGCTGCTTATTTATCCAAGCTTCGTCACGATACGCTTAAGCATCTGGATAAAAATACTTTGAGGAAAAACAGAATCAAAATTCTTGCTGGTTTAACCAGACTTCGACAAATATGCTGTCATCCAGGTTTATTTGTAGAGGGCTACCAGGGAACATCAGCAAAATCCATTCAGTTGATGGGAATTTTGGAAGAATCAAGGCTTTCTGGCAGAAGGGTGTTAATTTTTTCACAGTTTACCAAGATGCTTGAGTTGATTGGAAGGGAGCTTTCGGCAGAGGGAAAGTCCTTCTTTTACCTTAATGGCTTAACGCCTTCTGAAGAGAGGGTAGGCATGTGCAACAGGTTTAATGAAGGTGAACGTGACCTTTTTCTTATTTCATTGAAAGCGGGAGGTACGGGACTCAACCTAACAAGCGCTGATACCGTCATCCTCTATGATACATGGTGGAATCCCGCTGTTGAAGAGCAGGCAGCTGATCGAGCACACCGCATGGGGCAAAAAAATAAAGTACAAGTCATCAAGCTCATTTCACGCGGAACCATTGAAGAAAAAATGAATGAGCTACAAGAAAAAAAGAGACACCTCATTCAAGAGGTGATCGACCCCGAAGATAAAATCGTTTCTTCCATGACGGAAGATGAGCTTAGAGAAATATTATCGTTTTAGTCAATATAAAGGTGGAGCTTCTATGTAAATGAAGCTTCACCTTTTATTTATTCCAAATGGATTTCACAGAGAAGGCTCACCTCGAACGAATAAATAATATATAACTAAGCATGATAAATGGGAAAGATTAGAAAGTTTAAGGCGATAAAGGTATTGTTATTTTTTCAAAGTGCCAGTGATCAATTAAATGAAATGAAAGTAACAAATAATGATAAAAATTACTAACGGGTACAGCTCTTCTAGCAATCTCGGATTTTTATGGCTGAAGGGTTACATACTATGTACAAATAGGTCTGAAAGTTGTTCCGATATATGTACATATGCCATTTCAGGTATATATTCCATTATTATTATTTCTAATTTTGGTAGTGAGAAGATAAATTAAACAAGGGAGTCAGTCATTGCAATAGGTCAATGTAAGTTAATTCAAGTTAATAACATGAATAAGCCTTAATTTGAGCAGAAATAGACTCTTTAGCAAGGAGTAACCATATGACGATGGCTATGACAGAAAACGAAATCACGCTTGCGATTATACAAAGCCTTAAAGATGGTAAAAAAAATGTGTTTCTTGAAATAATAGAAGAATTGCAGCCTTATGACATAGCTCAGCAATACTTAAATGTGCCATCCAAACATCAAAATAAATTCCTATTATATTTACCTTTAGAGCAATTAACTGAATTCATTCAGGAAATTGATAAAGAAATTCAATTAGTAGTGCTACAAAAGCTGGGAATTGAAAAATCAACCAAGGTTTTAGACTTAATGGAAAACGATAATCTGGCTACTTTATTAACCGACCTTAAACCTGAGAAGATTGAAGAACTCTTGTCTGAAATGAATCAAGAGGAATCTCAAGTAGTTATGAATTTAATGAATTACCCTCCAGAGACGGCAGGTAGAATGATGAACAACCGCTATGTATGGATTCCGAAGCATTATACAGTCCGTGAGGCAGTTGATAAATTGAAGGATTTTGCCGAATTGGCTGAATATCTTAACTACCTGTATGTTATCGATGAGGAAAAGAAACTAATTGGCGTTGTTTCTTACAGGGATTTGTTACTAGGGGAACTACAGGATAAAATTGAAACAATTATGTACAGCAGAGTGGTAAAAGTAGATGTGTATACTGATCAGGAAGAAGTAGCTAAATTGATTAGTCGGTATGATTTCATTACGATGCCGGTCATTGAGGAAGATGGGAAATTGGTTGGTGTAATTACCGTTGACGATATTATCGATGTGGTCATTCAGGAAGCAAACGAAGACATCGAAAAGTTGTCAGCTTCCGGAAAATCGATTGACTTTCACACCAAACCATTAATTGCCGCTTATCGTCGATTACCATGGTTGATTTTGCTGTTATTCATTGGACTTGTTTCAGGAAGTATCATTAATATGTTTTCTGCTACACTCGAGCAAGTCGTGGCACTCGCTTTCTTTATGCCCATGATTGCTGGAATGACGGGTAATACCGGAACTCAATCACTTGCTGTAGTCGTAAGGGGCCTTGTTTCAAACGAATTAGACTTCGGGCAAGTGTTGAAGCTAATCATACGTGAGTTATCGGTTGGTATCATCATTGGAGTGACATGCGCCGTTATGATTGCTATCATTGCATTTGTTTGGCAAGGAAATATCATCCTAGGTCTAGTAGTTGGGAGCTCTTTACTCATCACTCTGATTATTGGGACGTTGGCAGGGACAATTATTCCGCTCATCCTATACAAGTTTAAGGTTGATCCTGCTGTTGCATCTGGTCCTTTAATTACTACAATCAACGATATCTTGTCTCTGATGATCTATTTTGGGATTGCTACCATGTTTATAACGAGATTAATGTGAGGTATTTGAGAATGAATTTTATGCTCGTTTTTTATAATGAGATGGAATTCATGAAGAAAAATAGTATGGTTTTGTAGTTTGGGAATAGATGAAAAAGCTCAGAAATTATGAGCTTTTTTCTATTTGACGTTACTCGTTAGGAATATCTTCTAATCGAAATAGTGAAAGAGAAACGTATGCAAAAAGGGGTAAACTATTATACAAAAATAACGTTGACCACGATGGTCAAAAAAGACTATAATAAAATTGACCGGTGTGGTCAAATACCTGTCCCCTTAAAGGAGGAAGAAAATATATTGTTTAAAACATTGAATATAGATCCTGAGAAAGAAGAAAGGATCATTAATGCAGCAACTCAAATTTTTGCAAAGAATGGTTACCGAAATGCCTCAACAAACGCGATCGTGAAGGAAGCAAAAATCTCAAAGGGCATTTTATTTCATTATTTTAATAGCAAAAAGGATTTATATGTTTCACTTTATGAACATCTATCCGACTTATTCACTGAGAAGATTTATGAACGTATTGACTGGAACGAGCGCGATATTTTCGTTACGATCCGTGCAGTAACGTTGATAAAGTTTGAGCTATTTGCCGTTTATCCTCATCTGATAAATTTTCTTACTAGTGCATTTCTCGAAGAAGCACCTGAAGTGAAGGATGATATCGAGCAGATTAAAGCCAAAATGGTGGAGAACAGCTTTGCAAAATTATTCACCGATATGGATACATCAAAATTCAAAGAAGGAGTCGATGTGAAAAAGTCGATTCAAATTATTTATTGGACCTTTGAAGGAATTGCCAATCAACAACAGCAAAAAGCTAAGACACTTTCCGTGGAAGAAATTAACCAAGAAGAAGTGCTGGCCGAAATTGATTCCTACATCGAATTATTAAAGGCATCATTTTATCAATAAGAAATAGGAAAAGGGAGGAAGAGATCCATGAATGTGATAGAAATTAATGAATTAACGAAAACGTACGGAAAGTCTAGAGGGGTTATCGACATCAGTTTTCAAGTGAAAGAAGGGGAGATCTTTGGCTTTATCGGGCCTAACGGGGCAGGGAAATCAACGACGATCAGAACCCTCCTTTCGCTGATCCATCCGACGAGCGGCAGTGCTAAGATATTCGGTAAGGATTGTATTGAGTCCGCTCCAGAGATTGCGAAGGAAGTAGGATATCTACCAGCTGAAGTGTTCTATTACGACAATATGAAGGTGATGGATCTTCTTAAGTATTCTGCAAGCTTCTACAAGAAAGAATGCACGAAGAGAATTAAAGAATTAGCCGAAGTGCTGAACTTAGATTTAACGAAGAAGATTGATGATCTCTCACTTGGAAACAAAAAGAAAGTGGGAATAATTCAAGGGTTGCTTCATGAACCGAAGCTCATTATCCTGGATGAACCAACATCAGGTTTGGATCCTTTAATGCAACAAAAATTCTTCGAACTCCTTCAAGCTGAAAATAAGAAGGGAGCTACCATTCTATTTTCTTCTCATATATTAAGTGAAGTTCAGCGACTATGTGATCGAGTAGCGATCATTAAAGAAGGAAAAATCGTTCAAGTCGAAAAAATCAGCACGTTAAAAGAAAACAATCATAAAAAATTCAAACTTGAAATGAAAAGTGATGTAGATCAATCATACTTCGATCTTGAAGGTGTGAGCAATCTTGAAGTGAATCAAAATCATGTCAGCTTCCTGTTCAGGGGTAATATCAACACGGTGTTGAAGAAGATTGCCGACATCCAAATTGCTAATCTTTGGATCGAGGAGCCGGATTTAGAAGAAATCTTCATGCACTATTACGAAAAGGAGGCTTGATTCTCTATGAATATCTTTTTATATGAATTAAAGGCTTATCGAAAGTCTACGTTTGTTTGGAGCGGTGCACTCGTTGTGTTAGTAATCCTGTTTATGTCGATGTTTCCTTCTATTTCTAAAGAGATTAATGAATTTAAGAAGCTCCTGGAAGGGTTTCCAGAGGGAGTAAGAAAAGCGTTAGGTATTCAGATGGACAGTATAGGCTCACTAAATGGTTATTATTCGTATATATTTTTGTACATCACACTATGCGGTGCGATTCAAGCCATGAATCTGGGAATCTCAATTAGCTCGAAGGAAATTCGTGAAAAGACAGCTGATTTTCTATTGACTAAACCAGTTACCCGTACGAAGATCCTTTCTTCTAAAATACTCGCAGCTTTAACATCGCTGATTTTTACAAATATCGTGTATGTAATTGCAGCAATCACTGTAGCGAATGTGGTAAAAGTGGAGAATTTCTCTCTATATGTATTCTTGCTGATTTCTCTAACCCTCTTATTCACTCAATTGATTATGTTTGCCGTTGGAGTCATTATTGCTGTTGTATTTCCAAAGGTGAAATCGGTAATCAGCTTATCACTTGGTGTCGTGTTTGGCTTTTTTCTAATAGGTATGGTTGCTGCTGCTGAAGTGGCTACTCGTTATTTATCTCCATTTAAGTACTTTGACTATAGCTATATTATGAATCAAGAGGGATATGAATGGTCATTCCTGATCTTAGGGATGTTCTTGATTGTCCTTTCACTGATCGGAAGCTTCGTTATTTACAACAAAAGAGATATTCATACGGTATAAGGGGAGGGGAACAAGATGAACGTATATATAAGAGAAATGAAGGCTCACCGCAAATCCCTCATCATTTGGTGTATAGGGATGATTGCCTTGATCGGTTCGGGAATGGGAAAGTTTGCAGGATTCTCTTCTTCAGGTCAATCCATGAATGAGCTAATGGCTCAAATGCCAAAATCACTCCAAGCATTTCTAGGGGTTGGTAGCCTCGATATGTCGACGGCCAGTGGATATTATGGAGTGCTCTTTCTGTATATAGTGTTGCTCTCAACGATTCATGCAGCAATGATTGGTGCAACAATCATCTCAAAGGAAGAAAGGGATAAAACCGTTGAGTTTTTGTTCGTAAAGCCCTTGCCCAGGAAGAGAATCATTGGGATTAAATTGTTGGCATCTCTCACGCAAGTTGGGATTCTGGCGATCATCACATGGTCAATTTCTTTACTTATAGTAGGAAAGTATAGTGATGGAGAATCCTTTATCAGCGATATCGGGGTGACCATGATAGGAATGTTAATTTTACAAGTGTTATTTTTAGTAATCGGAGCAGCGATTGCAGCTTGGACCAAAAAGCCTGGAAAAGCCGCTACGTTAGGAACAGTCGTTTTATTGGTCACCTTTATCCTTTCTTTTGCCATCGACCTGAGCGAAAAAATCGAAGGCTTGAAATATCTCACACCATTCAAGTACTTTGAAGCGAAGAATGTGATGGATAATGGATTGGAAATGATATTTGTTGGGATTTCAGCTGTTTTGATAGGGGTTCTGACGGTAGCTACCTTTGTTCTTTATGAAAAGCGGGATTTGAATGTATAGAAGAAAGTAATCTAGTGATAAATAATATAGTTACAAGGATAAAGAGGCTGGGACAAAAGTTTTTTATCCTAAGTCAAACCCGAACAAACCTGCTTCTTAGTGTGCAGATTTGTTCGGGTTTATTATTTATTTTCGAATCATTTGATTTTAGCTGTTTCCAGCGGTTGATTGGAGTACAAGACGAAGACTCCTGCGGGAAAGTAGCTTATGTGAGACCCCGCAGGCTTGCCGAGGAGGCTCACGGGCTACCCGCGGAAAGCGTAGTCTTGCACGGAAATCATTAGCGGTATGAAGAACCTACACTTCTATTGTTCGTCTTTTTATCGTGGTTTTTTAGTTTTGTCCCAGTTTCTAAATTGATAGTTTATAATTTTGCTTTTAGTTCTTCAATCTGCTCTAAATGTCTCTTCTCATGATACCCAATAAACGGTATCCATTCATCTAATCGGATAAGTCCGAATATAGGGTGAGGATACGCTTTTTTCAGTAATTCTTCTTTGCTTGTTGTATGAAGAAAGGTGAGAAGATCTTTACGGGAAGCATTCAGTTTCTCCTTCATTTCTTGAAGTGTAAGACTTTCTTCAGCAGGAACGACAAATGGAGGTGCATCTACTTTCGTCGTTCGGTCTACCGTATAGTGGATCGGCTTCGATGGCACTTCCTGTTCTTCACCTTTAGCTAACGTTGTTTGAATTGCTTTCGTCAACGATCTCTCCATTAGATACAGATGGTCCAGCACTTGTATGATTGTCCATCGGTCTTCTTCAATTCTTTTGTTTAAATCATCATTGGTTAAATCGCTCAAACTATTCAATAGGTCAGAACGGATGTCCTCAATTAGTTTGATCTCATTGTCCATATAAGTTCCTCCTCTTGGGTGGTTTCAAGCTCCATTTTACTCTTGAGGAAGATGGACGTACAGTAATAACACTTTTGAAAAAAAGCTCAGGTTCCTGAGCTTTTTAAGTAATTTGTATGCGTAAATCTAACTTTCACTTTCTGCCTTTTCTACTTCTCCGTCAAAATCAGGAGCAACAGCTTTCCGGATGAATAATGAAATAAGGAAAGCGACAGCAGCCAAGGCAAGAGCGAACCAATAAGCATGATGTACACCGTAGGTCATGGCTTTGTTTAAGAGTCCATCTGTTAACTCACCCGATTGCCCTTCAATAAATCCAGCCTGACTTTGTGTCATGATGCTGACAAAGATTGAAACACCTAGAGCTCCTACGACTGGCTGCAGGGTGTTTGCAATGGCGGTTCCATGTGGATATAAATGCTTTGGCAGTTCATTTAAACCATTCGTTTGTGCAGGCATCATGATTGCTGAAATGGATAGCATCAGAACCATATAGACAAGAACGAATAACCAAATCGGTGTAGATGGATTAATCGTGCTAAAGAAAATCATTACTCCGACTAATGTTAAGGTTCCTGGAATGATCAGTTTTCTTGGACCGTATTTATCAAATAACGATCCCATCGTTGGAGACATCAGACCATTTAAGAGTGCCCCAGGAAGTAATAATAATCCTGCTGCTTTTGCAGAATATCCGAGAGGTCCTTGTAAGTACATCGGCATGACGATTTCGGATGCAAACATAGCCATGATGACAATGACGAAGATCGATACTCCTCTCGCATAGCTTTTATATCGGAAAACACGAACATCGAGAAGTGGTTCATCAAGCTTTAACTGACGTAAGACGAATAGTATCAAGCTTATAACCGCAATTGAAATAATCACGATAATTTTCACAGACGTAAACCCGGCAGATTCTTCTCCCGCCGAACTAAATCCGTAAACAATTCCTCCAATACCAATTGAAGAAAGGATAATGGACAAGATATCCACACTCGGACGAGTGATTTCGCCGACATTTTGTAAATATTTTAGAGCGAATAGAATTGAGAACACGGCGAAGGGAATGACCGTAATGAATAACCATCTCCACCCTAACAAGTCGACAATCACACCAGAAAGAGTCGGGCCAATCGCTGGTGCAAACATAATGACCAGTCCGAACGTACCCATGATTTTACCACGGACTTCCGGCCGATAAATTAATAATAAGGCATTCATGATGACCGGAATGAGTAAACCGGTCCCCACCGCCTGAATCATCCGACCAGCAAGTAACATAGGGAAATTTATGGCACATGCAGCAATCACCGTGCCGAGAAGAAACACACTCATCACACCGATAAACATTTGACGTGTCGTGAACCATTGGATAAGCAGGGCGGAGATAGGCATCAGCACACCCATGACGAGCATGAATCCTGTTGCTAACCACTGAACCGTGGGGGCATCGACGTTAAATACAGCCATTAATTCGGTTAGGGCGATATTTAACAACGTTTCATTTAATATGGCAAAAAAAGCACCGATCATAAAAGTAATAAGGATCGCTTTTGTATTGATTTTTGATGACATGTTTTTCCTCCATTAAAGATTAAAATAAAATACTTATCTATAATGCTTGATTTTGAATGATTTCTCAAGGAATTGTTCCTTAAATCACGAAAAAGAGTGGTGTCACATGAACACCACTCTAGACTATTCTTATGCTTCACGCTTTTTTCTTCTAAAGCGGTGGAAGACAAGATACATCATCGGAACTATGATCAACGTTAATACAGCAGAGAACATGATACCTGAAATAATGGTAACAGCAAGTGGTGTAAAAAGGGCATCTCCGCTGACTGCAACAGGAATAAGTGCCACAATTGATGTGAGAGCTGTCAGTAGAATTGGACGAATGCGGGTACGTCCTGATTCAACAACTGCTTCTTTCACGCCCATACCATCCTTCAATCTTTGTTCAACAAACTCAATTAACACGACAGAGTTCCTCACAACAATACCGGTTAATGACACCATCCCCATGACAGCCAGGAAGCTGATCGGAGTTTGAGTAACGAATAACCCGAGAATTGCACCTGCAATCGCAAGATAAACCGCGACAAGAACTAAGAATGGAAGTGATAATGAATTAAATTGAAGAGCAATGACTAAATACACAAGGAAAATGACAATTGTAAATAGTATTGTGATCTCCGCGAAGAAGTCATTCTGAGCTTCATTTTCCCCGCCTAATGTAATGGAATAATTGTTGTCGTCAAGGTTTTCTCGTACATCCTTCACTATATCCTGGACATTTTCTTTATAGTTTTCCTCACTCTCAGGATAAGCACGAATCGTGATTGCACGCTTTCCGTCTTTATGGGGGATGAGTTGAAATTCTTCTTTCTTTTCAGGAGTCACCAGCTCATCAAGGGAAATCAGCTTAGGTGGTCCAGCAGGATTAACTGTTTCAGCGGGAACATCTAGAGAAGACAGATTCACTTCATCTTCATTTCCTTCTAAACCCAGTGTCATATCACGTTTCGTGACACCATTATCAAAGGCTTTCAACGGAATGCCTTCTGTAGCCAATCGCAGCTGTTGGCTGATCTGATTGATTGTAATACCATTTTCCTCGAGAAGCTCGCGGTTTGGAACATATTCAATCGTGGGCTCCATTTCCCCGACATTATCAACGACTAAATCAGTATCCAGTTTTTCAATTTCAGTTGAAATCGTATCACGAAGTTCAATTAATCGATCCATCTCAGGTCCAGAAACCGTTACTGTGACAGGAGCCCCTGCCGGCGGACCTTGCTGGATCGTTTCCATGAAGATCAACGCATCGGGATATTCTTCTCTCAGTTTGTCAGTCCATTCGTCAATCAGACCTTGAGCCGTTTGGTTTTCACGATCGACTCTCGCGACCAATTGACCTGTATTTTGACCGGAATTTGAAAGAGAGCTGTTGAATAAGTTTGGTAGGCCTGAACCAGTAAAAGCAGAGGTTTCATAGACACCCTCATCCGTTTTTAACAGTTGTTCCATGTCTTCTAAAGTGCTCGCTGTTTCTTCAATCGCCGTACCGATTGGTAACGTTACATCAATCGTTACTTCTTCACGGTCAGCTGACGGGAAGAATTCAAATGGTGTAAGAGCAATCAGACCAAAGATGGCGGTTGTGAAGACAAGGCCGATAGCAGTTATCAAGAAAGGTCGCTTTGAAAACTTCTTAAGAACAGTATCAGCATAAAAGTCAGCCAGCATATTCAATGGTTTTCCTAGTAAACCGGGTGCATCTGGTACTTTTCTCGTTGTTCTACTATAAAGCAGGTATCTCATGATTGGAACAAAGATCAGTGCAACGAGTGTTGATGCGATGATCGTCGTTATTAGAACAGTCGGCAATGCTCTTATGAACGCTCCGTTTCCGCCTGATAAAAATATAAGAGGAAGGAACGTGAATACAATGGCAAGAGAAGAGGTCACAATCGAAACCCAGATCTCTTTGACACCATTTACGGCCCCCATAAGCGCACGATCACCAAGCTTGTAGCGACGTTGAATATTGTCATTCACAACAATCGAGTCATCCACAAGAATACCGAGAGCGATAATGGCACCGATGACGGAGATCTGATTAAGATCCACGCCGGAAAATGGCAGTGGAATCAACCCCATCAGGACGGAAATCGGAACGGCTAATGCAACCACGAACGCTCCAGAAACGGTAAGTCCTAATGCCGTTGTCAAAATAACCGCTACAACGGAAATCGCAAGGGACATAAATAATCCATCAAAGATGTCTGTTACAATCGAAGCCTGAGAGTAATAAGGTTCAAGTTTCACATCAGAAGGGAGAGATTTTGCCAGTTCATCCACTTTGTTGCTTACTTTCTCATCCACAGAAGGGATATCTTCCCCTGACTGAACAAATGCTGTAAAGGAGAGGGATGGCTTGCCTTCAAATGTAACAATATCTTTAACCTCTTTAGGAGCAATTTCAACGTTTGCTATATCTTGTAAAAAGACCGATTCTCCTTGAGGGTTCTTGCCAACAAAAAGCTCATTCATCTCATCAAGAGTTGAGTAATGTTCAACCGTTAATTGAACGACTTCGTTATCAACTTCTTGCTTTCCTAGAGGAGTGGGATAGTATTCATCATTAATCGCATTCATAACAGCGGAAGGATTGAGTCCGGACGCTGTTAATTTATCCTGTTCTAATTCGATGACAATTTCTTCTTCGGGTAATCCTTTTACCGTTACACTGGAGACCCCCGAGATTTCCTCGACTTCGTCCTGCCAACGGTTCATTTCTTCACGAAGAGTGAGAAGGGATTCCTTGTTATCACTTGTAAGATGGTAGGAAACGATCGGCATTTTCACCGTGGATTCATTAATTTCCGGATCGAATACCTCGTCAGGAAAAGAGGTGGAAGCATCTGAAACCGCTTGTCGCACATCTCCAAACACTTCTTTTTTGTTTTCTCCATCTTCAACCTCTACAATAATAGTAGAGAAACCGGCTGAAGTGGAGGAGCTGATTTCTTTAATTCCATCAATGGACTGCAGAGAAGATTCGATGGGATTGGTTACCGTCCTCTCAACAGAGTCAACGGTTGCACCAGGATAAACGGTGCTGACCGTTCCAATGTTCACGCTTGTTTCAGGTATTTCTCGCTGTGGCAATTGTAAAAAAGTAAAAATACCGATAATTACAAACAACAAGACAAAAATCAGTGTGATTTTGGAACGGTTTAAAATAGCTTTCAACATGTATGTTATCCTCCTTTGATAACATTTTGACTCATGGGTCAAAAGTATTTTTATAACTTGAATATTTATTGATACAACAGTCATTAATCGGTTGACTCACTAGTCATTTTACATGTATTTTTTCTGTAGTCAAGAAATGATGCTCTTCTATTTTTGGGAGAGTATGGTTAAAATGATAGAGTGAATTTTCTCTGGATTTAGAGGTGTAGAAATTGGATAAACGTAAATCAATACTCGAATCAGCCGTAGAGCTCTTTGCAGAACACGGATATAATCAAACGTCCATGCAGCAAATCGCCGAAAGTGTCGGCATTTCAAAGGGCTCCCTATACTCATTTTTTCAATCAAAAGAAGATTTAATCATATCGATTTATGAACATTATCAGCAGCTTGTCTTCGAACGTGCTTTTGTAGTCGGACTAGATGGGAATTTACCACCTCTGGAAAGATTCGCAAAGCAGTTTCAAGTTCAATTTGAAGGGATACTTGAATATAAGTCCTATATGAAAATGCACATGAGGGGAGAGTCTGCAAAGAATAGTGAGAAATTGGCTGCAATGGAGCACCGTATGAGGGGACGGCTGTTCAGCTGGCTCGAGCATAATCTATTAGAAGTATTTGGGGGGGAAATCAGCCCCTACAAATGGGACCTCATGTGGATGACCCAATCCATTTATTCATCGTATATGATGTTTTTGATTTCTACTGAGGATGCCTTGGATCCTTCTATTCTCGGGAAACATGTAGTGCGACAGATTTCTCTTCTTGCTGGAGACTTTCTTGTAGGTAAGAGCAAGCCATTGTTAAATGATGGGATGATGAAATCATTTTCCGTAAGCATGGATCGGGAAGGAGCCTTCATTTCATTTGAAAAGAGGGAGAATGCCTGGAAGGGTTTGTATGAAAAAATAAACGGGTTGAGTGAAGAACATGTCAAGTATTACTTGAATATCGCGAATCGGATTTCAGAGGAATGCCGCCAAGCGGAGCCGGACGAGTTAATAATCAAAGGGTTATTTAGATTGTTGATAGATGAAGAGAATTTGAAAATAGAAGCTGAAGAGTTAGAGACATTGCTCCTTCCTGAAAAATAGGGAAGGGGTTTTTTATGTTTATAAGCAGGAAAAGATAGACTTAGAAAATTTAATATCATCAAAATTTTTTTTGAAATTGGACCATAGATTTCATATCGCTTTTTTTCCTATTTCACCTCATTTTTTTCATATCGTCCATCCGGTATTGGAATTGGCCATCACCCTTCTGAAAGGAGTTCCATTAGAACCAAAAATGCACAACTTCAGTAGTTTTCTAGACGTTTGGTAAGACAAAACTCCTATTTATCAATACCATAATTAAGACCATATCATTTTATAGGAGGTTTTTTTATGGCATTTCCCACTAATGCACAATATACCCCGGTATTAGTCGGAGGAACCCCCTTATTTGACGTCTTGGGAGATGAGAGTCCCGTATCGACAGATATTGTAGGCAATTCAACTTTCCCTGCAGGTTTCTTTGCGTACGATGGTACCAATGTCTATTTCCGGTTAAGGTTGAATGGGGATCCCCGGAATAATCAGTTAACGGGTTTCAGAAATTTCACTTGGGGTGTTTTGATTAACACAACAGGCGTAGCGGGAACTTACGACTGGCTTTTTAACGTCAATGGGTTAAACAACCGAGTCAGCTTAATTAAGAATACCGTGAAATTAGTGAATTCATGGAATGATCCAGCAGAAGGGACTGGCGGGGGGAATCCTAATTTCGCCCAGCCGATTACCAATTTCGACTTTGCCAGGGTAACGCCTGCTGATTCCAGCATCGGTGGGGGTCAGGATTTCTTTCTTGACTGGTTTCTTCCGGCAAGCACCGTCTTCTCTTTCTTAGGCATAAATGCTTCTTCAGCTATTCGTGCAGTATATTTTACCTCTGCAAACGCCAACAACTTTAACAAGGATTCCTTAAGAACGAGCGAGGGTTTTTCATTTGCAAATGCTTTGACAGATCCTATCACTCCAGAACAAGCTGATATAAGAGCGAAATTGACAACGAATAAGGTATTGAACACCGGTCCACAAACAGTTGCTCTTGGTCAGCAAGCAAATTGGACCGGCACCATTACAGTCACAAATTCCGGGCGTTCTCAAGCAACTTCCGTCTTTCTGGATGACATTATTGGGCCCGATGTCGTTAACTCTTTTGTAGTGAATTCTACTTCACAAGGATTAACAACATATAATTCAGTGACTAAATTGCTTACCTGGAACGTGGGGAACCTGAATCCGGGTGCCTCTGCAACATTAACATTTACATTAAATGGTGCATTCACGACTAGTGGTTCGCGGAATTTAGACAGGATACAAGCTTCAGGGTTTGATACTTCATCAGGAAATGCAATTCAATCCAACACATCCGTCGTCAATATCACAGTTCAGCAGACCGCCACAATCAATGGGACCATTACCGATCAATCAACAGGATTGGCACTCCCGAATACAACAGTGTCTCTTCTTCAAGGTATGAGCATTATTGTAACAACTCAATCGAACACAAGTGGATTTTATACTTTTACGAATGTAGTACCTGGAAACTATACAGTACAGGCAGCTTTAGTGAACTATGTAACGGGATCAGCTAATGTAATGGCTGTAAGTGGTACGTCAACAACGGCGAATATTGCACTTGTACCTCAGCCGAGTACAATTTCCGGAAATGTATCAAATGGTGGTCCCATTAACAATGCAACCGTCCAACTCCTCAATAATTCAGGAACCGTAATAGACACCACAACCACTAATGGAGCTGGAAACTATTCTTTCGTAAATGTAACTCCGGGTATTTATAATGTCACTGTTATCGCAGCAGGTTTTCAATCTCAAGCTAAATCAGTCATGACAGTGCCCAACCAGGCAGCTGTGGTCAATTTTACACTTGTCGCAAACCCTGGTGCTATTTCAGGTACGATCCGTGATTCCTCCGACAATACAGCCATCCCACTGGCAAATTTAGAGTTGCTTGATTCAAACGGGGTACCCATTGCCACCACGACGACAGATGGAAGTGGTCAGTATACCTTTAATAATTTAGCTCCAGGAAATTATCAAGTGAGGTCTTTCGCTACCAATTATAGTACAACGACAGTATCTTCAACAGTTACAGCTGGTAATACAACAATTACGAACATTTTTCTTGAACCAAATCCCGGCTCTATTCAAGGAACGGTAGTAGACAGCGTTACCATGACAGCCATTTCAGGAGCCTCAGTACAGGCAGTGAACAGTCAAAATGTCATCGTAGCCTCTACAACAACAAACGGAAGCGGACAATATTCATTTACTAGTCTTCTGCCTGGATCTTATTCTCTAATTTTTACAGCTGACAGGTTTGCGACCAAAAACCTCGGTGCGGTTGTTTCATCAAACACTACTACAACTCTGGATGCGTTTTTATCCAAGCTTGCTGGAGCCCTTCAAGGAACAGTACAGGATCCCAATGCCGCCGGGACACCAGGTGCAACGGTAACCATTCTACAAAATAATATACAGATTGCTTCTGTATTAACTGACACAAATGGTAACTACATGATTTCCGGACTGCCTCCAGGAAGCTATACGGTTGTGGTTAGTGCACCGGATTACACTACTGAAACCGTTGCAGCGATGATTGTAAACGGTCAAACCACCACGTTAAATGTAACGTTAAACGAAGATCCGGGTATATTGACGGGGTTTGTAAGAGACACGAATAATGACCCTATTTCCGGTGGAAGTGTTAAGGTTCAAATCAGTACCGGGGCAGGAATCATTGTTGCTACCACTGTTACGGCACCTGACGGATCCTATACGGTTCATAGCCTTGCTCCTGGGAATTACACCGTAGTAGCGGCAGCATCTAATTTTCAGGCAGCCAGCCAAGGTGTGACGATTGTTTCAAATATGACCTCTAACGTGAATTTTAACTTGGCAGCTGATCCAGGCTCTATATCTGGAATCGTATCAAATGCCCAAACTGGCACGCCAATCGTTGGTGCTAATGTAGAGGTAAGAATTGTTGATTCAAGTGGCGCAGTCATCGCGACCGTTTTGACAGATGAAAATGGGGAATATGTTGTAAATGGATTGGCTCCAAGTATCTACACGGTTCTGGTTTCAGCACCGGATTTTCAAACCAATGCCGCTACTGTACAAGTCACTTCAAATCAAACAGTGGATGGAAGCATCGCACTTGAACCAAATTCCGGTCAGATAACGGGGACAGTCTTAGACAGTGTCGGGAGTAATCCTATCTCTGGAGCAAGCGTCAGCATCGTGAATAGTTCAGGAACATTGATTACAACGGTATTAACGGATCCAAACGGAATATTCATGGTTGAAGGACTCGCGCCTGATAACTATACAGTGAACGTATTTGCAAACGAATTCCAAAACGGGACAGTGGGAGCCCTGGTAAATTCAGGGCAGACAACGCCGGTTTCGGTTTCACTGGAACCAAATCCAGGAGCGATAACGGGTACCATCAGCCCTCTTGTACCGAATACAACCATTCAACTTCGGAATGTTAACAACGTATTAATCGATTCAGTCGTGCCTAATCAGGATGGAACATTTTCTTTCAATAATTTAACACCGGGAACCTACACCGTTTTAGGCTCAGCTCCTAACTATTCAACAGCCCAGGCTGGAGTTTTCGTCCTGGCTAATCAAACTTCAACCGTGGAATTAACCCTTATCCCAAATCCAGGATCTGTGTCGGGAATCGTTATAGATAATCTGGGAAATACAGTTGGAAACGCCATTGTACAAATCTTTGATCAAAATAATACCTTAATCGGTTCAGGATTCACTGATTCATCTGGACAATATATCGTAGGAAATCTACCAAGCGGATCATTCAATGTGGTTGTCAATTCTCCTGGGTTCGGGCAGGTCATTACAGGGGTCTTCATTGAGGTCGGTCAAGATTTAAGCGATGTAAATATTTCCTTGATACCGAACCCGGGCTCCATCAACGGTCAGATCACAAATCGAACCACAGGAGAACCGATTTCAGGCGTAACTGTAATCATCATTGATGGAAGTTCTCAAATTCCAGTCGTAACTACGACAACTTCAGTATTTGGAAACTATTCTGTAAGTGGTTTATCTCCGGGCTCTTATATTGTTTCAGCATCTAAGATGAATTTTACAACAGAGCAGATTGGAGCGATTGTTATTAGTGACACAGATACGAGAGCAGATTTGTCACTAGGGGAAAATCCAGGTGCTTTGGAAGGAACTGTTGAAGATACCAATGGAAATCCAATAACAGGAAATGGTATTCAAATTTCAGTGAACAATGAAAACAATGTTCTGATAGTTGCATTTCCTGCCAATTCAGACGGCACATACACTGTTCCATCTCTCTCACCGGGTACGTACTTCATTACAGCTACGGCACCGAACTTTTCTTCATCAACCGTTTCAGCAATCGTAGAATCCAATCAAACCACCACTGTAATAAACGTATTAGCTGCAAATCCAGTAATGTTAACCGTTCAAGTCCTGATTGAAAATACTGTGAATCCTATCCAAGGAGCAACGGTTACGGTGAGGCACGTCAATAACATACCCACTGCAACAGGAATCACAGATGAAAGTGGGGTTGTCACGTTTTGCTCTTTACCAACAGGCTCATTGAATATCACAGCTGATGCTTCTTCGTTTGGAACGGATACGAAGTCTGTTATCGGAGGCCCGGGAGATACTCTATTTGCATCTCTGAATCTATCGCAAAATCCTGGTCAACTCCAAGGGTTCATTTCAAACCTTATTAATGGAGAAGCCATCCCTAATGCTGTCATTCAACTTTACGATTTCACGAATGTTCTCGTCCAAACCACGTTATCTAATCAAAATGGAGAATATACCTTCTCGGGAGTCACTCCAGGGGTGTACACTGTCATTGCCAATGCATCAGACTTTGGGCCCGAGACGGCTGGTGCCATCGTAGAATCCAATCAAACCAGTTTCCTAAGCTTTGCATTACGTTCAAATCCAGGTATCGTACAAGGATTTGTCCGGGACTCGATTACGCTTAACCCGATTTCAGGTGCAACCGTCGAAGTCAGGGAGCTTTCCGGATTGGGTCCAATCATTTTTACTACGATAACGGATTTTAATGGGTTTTTCCAGACGACAACGTTATCACCAATTGTGTATGTATTGGTTGGAAGTAGTCCTGATTTTGGGACAAACGCTGTATCGGCAGAAGTGATGAGTGGAGGTGTTACTGAAATTGAGATTCTCCTTACGCCAAACCCGGGATCCCTTGTCGGAACGGCTAGAGATGCTGCGACATTACAACCGTTGGCAGACACATTAATCAGGGTCATCGACAATCAGGGAACAGTTGTAGCGACTGTTCAAACGTCTGTTGACGGAACGTATCTTATCGAAGGTCTTGCTCAAGGAAGCTATTCAGTATCGGCTATTAACCCTGACTATCAATCAGAAATTGTTCAAACAAATATTCAGCCAAATTCTACAACCTTCTTAGACTTTAACCTTCTGGGTAATCCGGCTTCTCTTAGTGGGAACATCGTTGATGCAATCGATCAGTCCCCTTTAACCGGTGTAATTGTTGAGGTTTATTTAAGTGGAACCGACATTCTGGTAAGGCGTGTCCTTACTGACGAAAACGGAAACTATTTAATCGAAGGTCTGCCGCAAGGAACCTTTGACATGAAAGCTCAGCTTCAAGATTATTCCATTAGTGTGAACACCGTATTTATATCTCCTGGTGATAGTAAAGTGCTTAATATTGCACTTGTTCCATTCCCTGCAACTGTCCAAGGAACGATCAGAGATGCTGTGACACTTGATCCACTTAGCGGTGCACTTGTAAAAGTGGTCATAACAAATACCGACATCGTTGTTGGAAGCATCATTACATCCAGTGATGGTACGTATTCAATCAGTAATTTGCCACAGGGAAGCTATAATGTAGTCATTTCAGCAGACGGCTATGCCACAGAGGTTGTACCAGTCATCCTTGTTCCAAATGGGACAGAAACGGTGAGTGCGAATCTTGATCCGAATCCAGCCACCATTTCCGGCGCGGTATTAAATGCTCAATCGGCTGCTGGGATACAAGGTGCGTTAGTGAGAGTTTTTAACTCTGACGGCGTGTTTATAACAAGCATTTTAACCGATGAAAATGGTTTCTACACAATTTCCGGCTTGGCAGCAGGTCAATACACTCTTATAGCGAGTGCACCCGGTTTTGCAGATGGGATTAACATCGTTACGCTATCACCAGGTGAAACCGAGACACTGAATTTCAGCTTATCAAACCAAACATCAACTCTTAGAGGAATTGTACGGTATAACGTGAACAATCAACCGCTTCAATCAGCCCTTGTTCAAGTTTTTAGAATAGGTACAGCGATCCCGATTGCCTCTGTCCTTACCAATGGCTCAGGTGAGTATGTGATTGAGGGGTTAGATCCTAGAGAGTATCGAGTTGTCTTCTCAGCTGATGGATACGCAAGTGAAGTGTTCAGGATTTTCCTTACCAATGGTGAAGACCGGACACTTAATGTGAATCTACTGCGTCAGCCAGCCACCATTGAAGGTAAAGTAACCGATGCGACAACTGGACTACCGATTCTAAGTGCCGGCGTCATTACGGTGATCAGTGGAAGTGGAATCGTTGTAGCGTCCACCTTGACGGACCAAGATGGAAATTATATATTAACTGGTCTGGCACCTGGTAATTACAACGTGATCTTCTCAGCTGATGGATACGTCAGGTCGACGTTCATGATCACACTAAGCCCGAATGAAACAGCCGTCCTCAATGCCGCTTTAGAACCAAATCCCTCTACCATTACAGGAAATGTACGTGACGCGAATTCGCTCGGTCCAATTGAGAACGCAATCATCCAAGTATTCACACTCGATGGAATATTACTGGGAGTTACCCTTACAGAGAGGAATGGTAATTACACCATTTCTGGTTTGCCTGGGGGAACAGTCGTACTGGTCGTGCGTGCACAAGGTTATCAAAGTCAAATGCAAAATGTCACCGTGACGAGAGGTAACACGACGACAGTCAACTTCTTATTAGAGGATAATCCGTCAAGCGTAAGGGGGATCGTCACTGACATTCGAACCGGCGAACCCATTTCCCAGGTTCTAGTTCAAATCTTCCCGATAGGTTCCAATGTTCCGATTCGTTCTACGTTAACTGATCCAAATGGATTCTATATCCTAACTGGATTACCTGCAGGAACATACGTAATACGATTTACTGCAGCAGGCTACCCGGTCAAAGAGATTTCCATTGTACTTGGAGAAGGCGAGGACCTACAGATAGACGTTCAATTAGGAGAAGAAGCCCCACCTCCGCCACCAGGTAGCATAAGACCTGAATGTATTTCTGTAGAAAAAGTGTATGACTGGGTCATCGCAACCCATAACACCACTCAATCCGTCAGTCTCTCACTTGATTGCAGGGAGTTCGTAGATGAACTCGTGGCAAGAGGAGATGGAATAAATGTAGAATGTCAGTTTAGTCCAAATACCGAGCCGGGATGCTTGCTCATTTCGTTGGAAACAGGAACACCGGGTTATGTAGTGATTCGGGGGCAAGCTCTCCTGCTTGTGACCATCCAATCCTTATTCGATGAAGAAGATTTTTGCACCATGGAAGTACCAATCTTCTTTGATAAAAAAATAGCCGTATGCTTACCAGAAGGAATGGATGCAAGCCATGTGAACTGCTCTATCATGGATATCAAGTGTCGTAAGAAAGAAGGAAGCCTCACACGAGAGCATGTGAAACTTCAACTAGTCGCATGCCTGGAAATAGAAATACTTCATCCAGTCGTACTTGAAGTATTAGGAACTTTCTGTACACCAAGGACCATTGTCAAGCGTGTGGAAGAAGATGATATGTGTTAAGAATAAATAGAGGTGCTCTCCAGTGGAGAGCACCTCTATTTGTATGGGAATGATTAAAGATGAATCAGTAACTTTACCTTCCTTTTTTTGTTTCTTGAGCTTTACTAATATTTTCTCGATGGAAGGAAGAATCTTCTTGTTCATTTACGACGCTAAAGGGATTGTTGTCTAAATCAAAGAAATCAAACCCTTTCATCCCACCAAAGTCCTCAATAGAGGTAGTGACTACATCTGCACTCTTCAACTTCTCATGCACAGCTTCAATATTGTCTACTAAAAAATTAAAGTACACATTTTTCTTTTTCCCACTGATGACAAATTCAGTAGGCTGAGGGGAGTCCACCTGAACCAATCCTAATTGAGTGTTGCTATTTGGAAAATAAAATCCTGCACCACCATCCCAAGTATCGATCTTTCTCACATCTAAATGCTTTTCATACCATTTCATCGATTTTTCCATGTTTGTCACCGGGATAAACACACTACCGACTTTAAACAAAATACTCACTCCTTCTATTTGGAATTCATTGGTATAACGATTATACTAGAATAAAAGTTACATATGTTTTAAATTTTTTTGAAAGGAAGAAAATGTTGATATTTGAGGAACTGGAAACTACGATTCTAAAACTTTATAAGTATTGTGTGAAGCTATCTGGTACTACACCAGAAGCAGAAGACCTTGTTCAGGAGACTCTTTTGAAAACGTACAGATTGATGAAGTCAGATCCCGTACGAAACTTATCCATGTCCTTTCTCTATACCATCGCCAAAAACATTTTTATCGATGGGAAAAGAAAAAGCAAAGATGTGGTTTATTTTCATGAAGAGTATCATTTCGAATCACATGATTTTACCGAATATGACTCTCTGTTGGAATGTCTATTTACATTGTTACCCCTTAAGCAAGCTATGCTTCTCACATTGAAAGACGTGTTTGGCTACTCATCTAAAGAAATTGCCTCAATGCTTCGAATCACTGATACATCCGTCAAGACCGCTCTTCACGGTGCCAGGAATAGAATAGTGAAGGGTGCTCCATTTGCAACTTCTGATAAACAACTTCTTTTTGAAATAACAAACTCTATCGAGGAATCAAATGCATTACGATTATTTCAATATTATCGACTACTGGAAACCAAGAATTACAGAGCCTCGAGAAACGCAGTGAATAACCTTCACTATGTTGTTGATCCGGATGGAAATGTGTTAGAAATCATCAATTAAGGAGGTAAAATGATGATTATGCGTGACATGAAGGTGAAGAAAATTGGTGAATTGAAATTAGTAGGTTTTCGAGTCGTAAGTCCTGGTGACCAGTACATTATAGAGATCCCCAAAGCTGCTGCTAAGTTGAAAGAAAGGGTCGATGAGATTCAGCATCTTGTAAATAAGCAGGTTCAACTTGGTGCGTTCATAGCAGAGGACATTACTGCCGATCTGGATGGATACTGGGTAGGGATGGAAGTGGAGAAAATAGGAGCTATTCCCCCAGGCATGGTGTCACTAACGATTCCTCCCCAAACCTATGTAAGTGTCTTTTATCAAGGACTGAATCATGGAATTAAAGATGCATATCGTGACATGCATGAATGGGCAGAGATGAACGGATATACAAGACGGAGAGATTTATGGCATGTAGAGAGATTTTTTCGTTTTGATAGTGGTGAACAGGTTGAAGTGGAATTGCTGGATACAGTTGAATCGAAGTGATTGGATGGCTGACTCTGGTATTGGAGTCGGTTTTTTAGATTTGGCGTGAGTTGGCAAGATGTTTCGTCTTATTAATATTAATGTAGAAAAGTGGTTGGAACACTGTAATAATTAGATATAGCAATTATGTGTTTGGATAGACAGTTTCGCCGTTAAAACGAAAATATCACCGTTATCTCTTTTCTAGGCCTATTCTTCAGTGAACAATTCTCCCTCTTACGAATCCAAAATACCCTCATAAGCTTTAGTTCTTTTTTTGAATATAATACCCACTATATAGCTCATCCGTCTAAGCATAAAACGGGAAAGTGAATAGTCTATAGTAATCACGTCTTGTCTAAGGCAGCACTGGAGGAGTTTTCTTGAAACCTACTGTATCTATTGTTATACCTTTTTATAATTGTTCCTATGTCGATCAGGCGATTCGTAGTGCATTAAATCAATCTTACACGGACCTTGAAGTAGTTGTAATTGATGATGGATCAACGAAAGAAGTTGAGCGGCTAACCCCCTTTTTAAATCAAATTACCTACTTCAGAAAAGAAAATGGTGGAACGGCATCCGCTATAAATGAAGGAATAAAGAGAGCAAGAGGAGAATATATCGCTTGGTTGAGTTCAGATGATTATTTCGATCATATGAAGATAGAGAGGCAATTGGATTATATGTTACGAAGGGGGGCGAAGGCAAGCTTCCACAATTATGATGTAATTAATCAGACTAATGAAGTGCTGCTCCCCTTCATTGGAAAGAGATTTACCAATGCAGAAGAAATCTACCATTCCTTTATGACAATCAATCCCGTCAATGGGTGCTCCATCATGGTTCATAAGGATGTGTTCAGGGATATTGGATATTTCAGTACAGATCTTAAATTCACGCAAGATTATGACATGTGGAACAGGATGTTAATCAATGGGTATGTCATATATTATTTGGATGAGGTTTTATTGAAGTATAGATCACACCCTGAGTCGGGAACGAGTAAACATCCTGACAAATTGAAGAAGGAGGTATCAATTATTAAACATCATTATCATCAGAAGCTCCTTCGATATCTGTCGGAAAATGGATCCAGATTGAAGAGTATCAGATTCTAAGAATGGAGTGGTAATGAAGAATTTACTAATCTTCTACTACCCTCTACCACATTCAGGATCGATCAATCCATATTTGGCAGTATTAGCTATTATCATTACAATTAGAACGATAAGCTATTATACAGCCGGTTTGTACAAACACACTCTCAACGGATGAAGTAGGTAATCCAACAACATTTACCATAGATCCTGGCAAGCCCATAATCAAAGGTCTGATTTAGAAAAGCATTCTCTGCTCAGGCAGAACCCTACCCAAACCAGAAGGGCCACTCTTCTGGTTTATATATTTTTGATCTGTTATTTCTCCCTTGATGGTAACAGTATTTTTTTTGAAATAGGAATATCTAGCTTTTCATCGAATTAGTTATCTAGAGGATAAAAAGGAGTGAAAGCTTAAATGAACCAAGATCAAAGCATCACAACATTTTTTATGTTCAACGGAAAAGCAGAAGAGGCGATGAGTTTTTATACATCGATTTTTGATGATTCCGAAATTGATAATGTGATACACCACGAAGATGGCACTGTTTTGCATGCGACCTTCACTTTAAAAGGACAAACCTATATGGCAATCGATAATATAAATCGAAACGATCATCCATTTTCACCTGCCATGTCTTTGTTCGTAGCATGTGATTCGGAAGAAGAAATCGAACGTGTTTATGATAAACTATCTTTATTCGGAACTGTGTTGATGCCCTTGGAGGAGTCTTCCTTTAGTGAAAAATTCGCCTGGGTTGAGGACCGCTTCGGTGTCTCATGGCAATTGAATTTACCGAAGAGTGATGAATAATGTCAGGGCTCGCTACAAAATATCCTCCCTATAAGGAAGCATAAAGAGAGAATAGAAAAATAGTAATCTTATTACATATAATGGAGGCATATAAATGAAATCTGAAAAACAGAAAATGCTGGACGGTGAACTTTATGAACCATGGGACTCTCAATTGATGGAAGAGAGAAAACAAGCCCGTTGTTTAACACGAATGCTTAATCTAACCACGGAAGAAGAAGGCGAGGAAAGAGTTGCTGCTATTAAGAGACTATTCGGATCTACAGGGGAAAGCGTTTATTTAGAGCCTAACTTCAGATGTGATTATGGATATAACATTCACGTCGGAAATCATTTCTTCGCTAATTTTGACTGTGTGATATTAGATGTGTGTGAAGTCCGCTTCGGTGAAAATTGTATGCTCGCACCTGGAGTACATATTTACACAGCGACTCATCCAGTGAATCCGGTTGAGCGAAACAAAGGCCCGGAATTTGGGAAGCCTGTCAAAATCGGAGACAACTGCTGGATTGGTGGAGGTACAATTATTAACCCTGGAGTGAGGATAGGTGATAATGTGGTTATTGCTTCAGGTGCCGTTGTAACGAAAGATGTTCCGTCCAATGTAGTGGTGGGTGGAAATCCTGCCCGTATCATCAAGGAGATTGACTTTGAAGACAAGAAGTAATTTAGACAAGAAGTAATCTGATTCAAAAGGATGTTTCTCAAAGGTTGCAGTATAACGAACTACGTTATTCATTCGACCTAAGAGGCATTACTTGCTATTATTCACTATAAAATGGGTCAATTTTCTTCTTGAAAAGGGTGGAATGATGATGAAAATACAAGCCATGTTCCCGTCAGTTTGGGAACAAGTTAGTAACATTTATTTAGAGGGCATCAATACAGGAAACGCGACTTTCCAAAAAGAAGTACCTTCTTGGGAAGATTGGAACAAAACACATCTGAATGATTGTCGGATTGTAGCGATACTCGAAGATCAAATAGTTGGCTGGGCAGCCCTGAGTCCCATCTCAAGTAGATGTGTGTATGCAGGTGTCGCTGAAGTCAGCGTATATGTCAGTCAGAAATATAACAGAAGAGGTATAGGGAGTGCTCTCATGAAGTCTTTAATTGAACAAAGTGAGGAACATGATATTTGGACCTTACAGTCAGGTGTTTTTCCAGAGAACATTCCGAGTATTCACCTTCATAAGAAATATGGTTTTCGTGAGGTAGGTATAAGAGAAAGAATTGGGAGACTAGATGAAGCATGGCGGGATGTGGTGCTGCTTGAAAGAAGAAGTGAGAGAGTTGGTAATGAAGAATAGGAAAAGCTAGGATGGCTCGATTCATCCTAGCTCTGAAACAATTAAAACCTTTCCGGAAACTGCTTCACAATTCCAGCTGATAGGGCATCAGACAGGTGAAGAATATGGGATTTCCCTTTATCGAAGCTTGTAATGTTTCTTTTCCAGTCTTTCTTGATCCTTGCGACTGCTTCATCCGTGACGAATTGCAAGTGCATGTATAACAGGTCTTTAAGCGCATTTTCAGACCAGTATGGATTTGCTTTTGCTAAGAATGCTGCAATGTCATCTGCATTACGATACCAATCTTTGTTTAATTTCTCCACCTCTGCTTGCTTTCCATTTTTAGCAGCATCAACGATTTTTCCTGCCAATACAATATGCTCGGTTAACAAATCAGCCAGCTTATTCCCAGCCTCTTCGCCGTAAAAAGGTTTAATTGCGTTCCCGATGTCTTTCTGATTTTGAAGTAATCTTGCAAGGGCCACATCCTGATCCTCTAATCCATCAACGGCACTAATAATATAATTACGGGTATAGATAACATGATCGGTCCATAAAATTCTCATGTCTTCTTTTGCTTTCACGTTGGCCTCACTTACACATTCAGCCTGCTTAGCTTCAGCTGAAGTACTGAGTACAGGCAAGAAAGAAAGTGTTATCATCAAACTCACTACAAGAATTCCAATCTTTTTCACTAAAACTCCTCCATTCATTTGGCTTTCGTCTTTTATTATTCGCTTCTTTTCCCCATCCACTCATAGAAACCTAATTGGTAAAATGTGCTAGTATACTTGAAATAGAAATTGGTGAAGGAGTAGATGTATCTATTTTCTTGGCGGTGAAGAGATGGCAACAATCTTTAGGCTGAATGAGGGTGGAGATAAGTGGTATGGCGGCGAATTTCTCTCTTTTTTGAGGGATGCCATTAAACTTGAGAAGGGATCCATACTTTGAAAAAAGGCTGTCCAATTTTCATAAAAACTCGTTGCTTGTCCTCACCTTCCGATCACTTCCGACATAAAGTATTCTATGGAGGTGATGCATTGGCAAGAAAATTACTAGTGTATCTTTTTATCAGTCCACCAGTAACTCATTCCAAATTTGACTTGGGGTCTCCTTCCCTCTCAAATATGTACGTTGCACAGTTTGGGGTTACTCTTCGACTCCTTGCCTAGTAAGAGAACAATGGTTATAAGATCAACAGTTCATACTGAAAAAAATGAAGCGAGCAACAGTATGAAACTCCGCCGGAAAATTGAAACGATGATGAATAAGAACGAATTTACAGAAATAGAATAAAAACACCCATAAGAAAGTTTCCTCCATAAAAAATAGAATCGTGCATAAAAAATGTTCCCTTTCCGCTGGGAACATTTTTTCGTATCTTTGAATAATGCAAGTAGGAAGAGTCCAAGCATGCTTGTCCTTTGGTGAATATATTACTATATGTCATACTCTTAGGAGGAAATAATATTGAAAACCATTATGATTGATCCCGGTCATGGAGGGGCTGATCCAGGTGCAGTTTACAAGGGATATGAAGAGAAAACATTCAACTTATTGACGGCCCTTATTGTCAGGGACTATTTGTTAGCAAATTACAATGTAAATATTTTGATGACGCGAACTGGTAATCAAACATTATCATTAACTGACAGATCAAACCTAGCTAACCGTTCTAAACCCGATTTCTTTTTATCCATCCATCATAATGCAGGTGGCGGCACTGGGTTTGAGAGCTATGTGTATAACGGAAAAGTTTCTTCAAAGACCCTGACCTACCAGAGAATTATTCACGAGGAAGTAATGGCATCAGTCAAAGCACCTTACACCGTGATTGATAGAGGAAAAAAGAGAGCCAATTTTCATGTTTTACGTGAAACTACCATGTCTTCACTTCTATTAGAGGTTCTGTTTGTAGATAACCCAAAAGATGTTGCGTTACTTAACAACGCTAATTTTAGAAACACTGTAGCGGTTTCTATCGCGAGGGGTGTTGCAAAAGCTTTAGGTTTACCTGCAAAAATAGACGAGAAAGAACTTTTTAAAGTGATTGCTGGTTCTTTTACGAAGCGTGATAACGCTGATAATCGAGTAAATGAGTTGAAAAGAAAAGGCATTAATTCGTTCATTGATACTGTGGTCATTTCAGGTAAAACGTATTTCAGGGTCCAAACCGGTGCTTTTGCAGAAAGGGTTAACGCAGAAAACCAAGTGAACAGCCTGAAAAAAATGGGTATTGAAGCATTTATCTTAGTAAGAGATGACGATAACCCTAAGCCCCCTGTACCGTCTCCGACTGATCCGCCAAAACCGACACAGCCTCCACAGCCACCGGGAATACAGTATTCGATCATGGGTATATCTGTATTACGAGCTGAACAACTCGATGACTTTGCTAGAACGATTAACCGGGATGCACCAACTTTAGGGAAATTCTATATTTTTTACGGGAAACTTTATGGTATTAGAGGAGACGTTGCCTACGCTCAAGCCATACATGAAACCAACTACTTCAGGTTCACAGGCCAAGTCAAACCAAAGCAAAATAACTATGCAGGGATTGGTACTACCGGTCCAGGTAATGACGGAGCATCATTTAAGACTCCAGAGGAAGGGGTTCTTGCTCATATTCAGCATCTGTACGCATATGCATCAACCAATCCAATTCCACAAGGACAATCACTCGTGGATCCCCGTTTTTCATTAGTCACACGAGGGAGCGCCAAAAACTGGACAGACTTGAACGGAAAGTGGGCAGTGCCAGGTACCACCTATGGACAAAGCATCCTTTCTGTTTTTAATAGAAACATACAAAATGCGATAAAAAGGATGGATGAACAAAAAATTGTGTTAAATGATACTCTTGAGAAATTGAAATGATGTTAGTTGAGTGCCGTGATGGATGGCACTCTTTTTTAGGTTGGAAGAGGACCAGTGTATATTTGTCTTTTTTTATCATAATCCTTTGCTCCAGAGCTAATACTAAACGTATGTTCGGGAGGTGAAACAGATGGAAAAGAAGAGCTTTGAACAGGTTTATGAAGAATACAAGAAGCAAGGGAAATTTCAGGCAAAAGTCGAAATGGCTCAGGAGCTTGCAACTGGTGCGGAACAGATTGTAGCTGTTCGACGCAATGCGGATGATGATCTCATCGCTTTTAGAACCGAAAGTGGGAGAGAGCTGGATTATATCACTGCACTTGAAGAAGCAAAGTCAGGAAAACTGGCTCATGTCGATGTGATTCATCGGTATGGCAGAGATGTTCTTCGCAGTGAACCCGACGGCTTAAAAGAGAATAATCTTAGTGAACTTCCTTCTTTTTAACAATAATAAAATCGAGCTTAAAACTGGAATTAGTTTTAAGCTCGATTTTATTAATAAGGGAATGCTTTAATAATTCTGAATAAATCCTATTCCACATTCAGTCTTCTTCTTTTAATAAATGATAGATCATTCGTTCCCGGTCATCAAAAAATTGCTTCATAATCTTATAATGACTCGTATCTTCCAATGATGAGTCTTGTAAACCTTCTTCTGTTAATTCAATCAGGGAAGAAGAAGGGTATGACATCAGAATGGGTGAGTGAGTGGCAATAATGAACTGGGAGTCATCATTCACAAGTTCATGTATCCTGGAGAGCATGGATAACTGCCTTAAGGGGGAGAGTGCAGCTTCGGGCTCATCCAGGATGTATATCCCTTTCCCTCGAAAACGATTCATGAAGGTTGAGAAAAAGGCTTCTCCGTGTGATTGCTCGTGAAGTGATTTCCCTCCAAATGAGTCAATCACTCGTGGCCCTAAAGAGGGCTGCTGATCCATTTCTTCAATATTCGTCGCAACATTGTAAAAGCTTTCTGCTCTCAAGAAAAAACCGTCCTTAGGTCGATCGACTCCTCTCACAATTTTCAAGTACTTATCGAGATTCGAATACGAATCATACGTGGAGAATGAAAAGTTCAGCGTACCTCCTTCAGGATTAAAACCAATGGCCATTGCAATGGCCTCAAGAAGAGTTGATTTCCCCATTCCATTTTCCCCCACAATAAATGTAACATTGGGGTGAAAGGAGAGGTCTGTCAGGCTCCGAATACTCGGAATATGAAAAGGATACGAATGAAAGGAAGGAACGTTTTCCCTATGAAGTGACACTTTTCGAATATAATGCTGAGAAGATAAAGACATTATGTCCCTCCTTTTTATCTATAGGTTAGCATAATTAAACAGAATCCGGGTATAAAAAAATGCCATCACTATTTACGTAATGGCATTCCATTTTATAATCCTATCTTGAAGGTTCGAGAAGAACAACACTTTCTATCGTTGTAGCCAAAAGGCGAATGTCTGTAAACTCTTCAACTTTCATTGAATCCATATATGTGATTTGAAAGCAATCCCTGTCCAACTGGTAGGTAACGGTCATAACAGGTGAGTGATCATGACTTGATATCGTATGAACAATCTCACTATCCTTGAATTCCTTAAGAGTCTTGAGCATGGTTACGATATTTTCTAGTGACATATAACATGTCTCCCTTCTACTGCTCGAGGGATTGACTAAATACAGTCTCGTAGACCCAATGAAACTTAATTATAACATATAAACGTATAAATAGAAACGTTTGTTCTGAAAGTGACTGGAAATGAGCTCTTTGTCACAGACATCATACGTATACCCCCTTTCTTGACGTCATATGATGTAAGAAAAAGGGAGGTGGGTGATGAGATGGTAAATCAACTTTCAAGAAGTGACCCCTCCAAATTGAACTATCCAGACGATATGCTGGCCATTATCCGGAATGGATTAAATCCAACTAAGTCTAAAAAAGTGATCATCATTGGAGCAGGAATGAGTGGTTTAGTCGCAGCTTCTCTACTGAAAAATGCCGGGCATGACGTAACGATATTAGAAGGAAATAAACGAATCGGAGGCAGGGTATATACAGTTCGCAAGCCATTCACACCCGGTAATTATTTGGATCTCGGAGCCATGAGGATTCCCGATAACCACAAGTTAGTGTTCGAGTATATCAGAAAATTCAATCTGCCCTATCAAGAATTCATCAATAATTCCCCAAGAGATTTACTATTAGTAAACAATATCCTGACAACAAGAGAACAATACGAAAAAAATCCAGACATTCTACAGTATCCTTTACCAGAAGAAGAAAGGGGAAAAACAGCTTCAGAATTATTCCTTGAAGCAACCAGCCCCTTTATCGAATTATATAGAAACAGTGACTATGAGGAACAGCAAAAATTAATAAAAAAATACTCTGGCTATTCTATGGGACAATTTCTAGCAAATAACCCATACGGTAAATCATTATCCTTTAATGCCATCCGAAAAATCAATGTCATTCTCGGAATAGAAGGATTCCCTGAATTCTCGTTCGTCGACATATTAAAAGACATCATTTTTCCTATATTCAGGAAACAAACAAAATTTTATCAAATAAAGGGAGGAAACGACCACTTACCTTATGGATTTGTCCAAGAGCTTGGGACACATATTCTACTGAATCAAAAAGTGACCCACATTATTCAATCCGATGGCGGTGTAAGCGTTCGGGCAGTAGATTGCGTAGACGGATTGGTTCAGGAATACAATGCTGATTATGTCATCGTAACCATCCCTTTTACTGTCTTCCAGTATATCGATGTCATACCTTATGAATCAATATCCTTCAAAAAGTGGCAGGCGATTCGGGAAGTAACGAATGTTCCATCCGTGAAAATAGGAATCGAATTTCGTCGTCGCTTCTGGGAAGATTTGAATTACGGAAACATCGTGTCAGATCTCCCTACACGCTTTACTTTTATGCCGAGTCACGACAAGGGTAGCAACAAACCAGGGGTCATGTTAGCGAGTTACAGCTGGGGACAGAATGCACTCTTATGGAACAGCAAATCAAAAGAAGAAATCATCAAAGAAGTTTTAGAAGACCTCTTTAAAATATATGGTGAACAGGTGTATACAGAAATGCTGAACTTTGTAGTCTACAACTGGAGTAAAAACCCATTCTCTGCAGGATGTTTTACCCTTTATACCCCTGGTCAGGCAATTGATATCGGGGATTATATCAAGAAACCTGAAGGCAGAATTCATTTTGCCGGAGAGCACACGTCCTCTTTTCATGGTTGGATTGAAGGGGCGATAGAGTCGGCGGTGAGGGCAGCCAATGAAGTGAATAGCAGATAAAGGTTTAATACGTATGGGTTTGCTCATGCGTTTGTTTGTATAGGAGGTTTTTAATAGAGAATATAAAATCAATAATATATTATTGGAAAACAATAAATCTCATTATATAATTTAGAAAAACATGGTATCAGAGGTGTGATATGAAACGAGGAACGACGATTTTTCTAAAAGGGGCAGTAATGGCAATAGGAGCGACTGTATTCATACTTTGTGTTGTCTGGTTGCCAACCATGGCAAAGCATTCGGCTGATCTATTTCCGGAATTCGCTTATTTGAAATGGCCGATTCTAATAGGGTTATACTTAACTGTGGTTCCATTTAATTTAGCGCTGTATCAAGCTTTTAAGCTTTTAAAGTTTATTGAAGAGAACGCTTTTTCAGCGAAAGCAATAGTGGCTCTTCACCGAATAAAACTGTATGCTTTACTGATTACTGCCATTTATGTGGCAGGTATGGTATTTCTACTAATCCAAAATGCTCTTCATCCGGGTATTGCTATGGTTGGGATCATAATCAGCTTTGCGTCTGTCACCATTTCGATTTTCGCAGCAGTCCTTCAAGAATTACTACGAAATGCACTTAAACTAAAATCTGAAAATGACTTCACGGTATGAGGAACTAGGAAATCCGACCGAATCCCGGAAAAAACCTTCTACTCTATCAACCCCCTGCATAAAGTTAACTATTAAATACTTTATATAGGGGTACTGATGATGTCGTATAAGTCTCGAAACAACAATAGCTTAGTCCCACTAGTATTCGTCTCTATGAAGGCCATCATTCGGGTAGTATTGATCGGTATTATCTTCATGTACTTGACCGTATGGTTGATCTCGTCAACAGCCATTAAATTGAGGGTGGATAGTTTACTGTATTCATCGATGTCGGAACTAGTACCGAAGGAAACGTTTCTTATGTTGTTGTCACAGGAAATGACAGGATTGCGAGTTACAAACGAGGCAGAATTAAACAGTGATTTTGATTGGTTGGAAAGCGTCACGAATGTTTCACTTCTTGATCCACGAAGTTTATTTGGACGGGAAATCCCAGGAATCGAAAATTATCATACTCACATAGCCGTTGCGGGGAAAGGGACAGACATTACGAACCTCCCAAATGAATCACCGGCTCCTACAGAAGATCAGTTGAAAGATCAGGAAATCGATCAGAGTCAAATCGATCAGGCAAACAATAACTCGGGAGACGGAGTTCAAGAGATTGATGAAAAATCTGTCTACATCTATCATTCACACAGTTGGGAAGCGTTTAGCCCGCTGATTAAGAATAACGATTCGAAAGATCCAGCGAGTACTAACGAAAAGGTGAACGTCATTGCTGTCGGATCCAAATTAAAACAAGAGCTTGAAGCACGGGGTATTGGAGCGGTTCAGGATAAGACAGATGTAAACAAAGCACTCAAAGACAAGTCATGGACATATTTTGAATCCTATCAGTTATCAAGGGGGCTAGTACAAGAAGCCATCGCCCAAAACGATGACTTAACGTACCTGATTGATATCCATCGGGATTCTCAGCCACGAAACATCACTACCAAAACCATTAACGGTAAAAACTACGCGCGCTTGTTTTTTATCGTAGGGAAAGAAAACAAAAACTTTGAAAAGAATCTTAAGATCGCAAAGGATTTGAATGCTAAACTGGAAGAAAAATATCCTGGCATCAGCCGGGGAGTCTTCATTAAAACAAAAGCTGAAGGTAACGGGGTCTACAATCAGGACCTAACCGAGAGAGCCATGTTGCTTGAGTTTGGTGGAGTGGAAAATAATTTAGTGGAATTGTATAACTCTACAGAAGCTTTTGCAGAGATTTTTGCAGAGTATCACCAGAAGGATGCTGTAGAGGTGAATGCACAATAAGTGACAGAGATAAGACGTATGCCGTGTGGTGGACGTCTTTTTTTTGTTCCCGAGGAGAGAGGTTTCCGTAACGGCCACAATATGAACTAGTTTTCTTCCTCCAACGAAACCCCAAATAAAATAAGGAAGCAGCAATCCACTTCCTTGGATCGCTGCTTTTTTAACTGCTTAATTTCCCACAATTTCTCCAATGAATGGACCCAACATCGCTATGTGGATGGCATTCCTTTTGAAGATATTTGTATTCGTCCTCAAGTTCTTGCAGCGTCAATTCGAATAATTGTTTGTCTCCTTTTTTGAAAATGTTGTGGACAATTAACTTGTTTATTAACTCATTTCTTCGATTATGAATTGCTTCCTGAAGGATTTCCCCCATTTTTGATCACTCCTCTTATTAGTATACGAATAAAGGAAGTGGCTCATTTATTAAAAAGAGCCCTCTTCCTAGTAGTAGATAAGAAGAAGGCTTTATGTATCAAACTTCAACTCATCTTCCAAGCGAAATGCTTGTGGAATTAGCACAGTGTTCTATGATGTAGAATCTGTTGCTGAGGCATCATCGGGCCAGTCCCTATACCTCTCTGGATAAGTGGTTATATAGTTGTCATGGATTTCTTATATTATATATATAAGTATTCATAGTTGTCAACTAGGAATTAAGTGTTCGATAAAGATTATAGGCTAGAAGGGGGGATTGAAACCTGGAATATAAATGTGGAACTAACCTTCATTCCTATATTTTTTACCATTTCAGACACAGAATCTTTTTCTTATCAACAAAAAACATGATAATCTGTATACATAAACGCAATTATTGGAGTGAAACGTATGAAGACAGTGGTTGTCGTAGGTGGAGGAATTACGGGATTAACAGCTCTGTACCATCTTCAAAAAATGTCCATGGAACGAGAAATAGATATCGAGTTAATCCTAATCGAGCGAGATCGGCAGCTCGGCGGCAAAATTAGAACCATAAGAGAAGGCGAATTCATTATGGAAGCAGGAGCAGATTCCATCGTAGTTCGAAATGAAGGGGTTCTGTCTTTAGTTGAGGAACTTCAACTTCAAGAGGAACTTGTCTATAATGAAACAGGCACATCATACATATACACAAATGGCGAATTACACAAGATTCCCCAAGACACGATTTTCGGAATTCCCATGTCCGTTGAGTCTCTTAAAAATAGCACTCTGGTGTCAGAGGAAGGGAAGATTGACGCTCTTAAAGACTTTGAAACGGAAAACACGCGATTTACAAAAGAAAGTTCCATCGGTGAATTTCTAGAAGCATTCCTGGGTAAGGAACTTGTTGAGAAGCAGGTAGCTCCAGTACTGTCAGGGGTATACTCTGGAAATTTGCATAAGCTCACAATGGCTTCGACACTCCCATACTTACTTGAATATAAAAATGATTACGGCAGTATCATTAAAGGTTTATCTGCAAATAAGCAAAAATTCCAGGGGGCATCCAATAAAAAATTCATCTCGTTTAAAAATGGTTTATCAACCCTCATTGAACGTTTAGAAGAAAAATGTTTCAGTGGGACAATTTTAAAGGGGGTAGAAACAACTAAGCTACAAAAGAATGGAGATAAATATGAGCTGACTCTTAATGGCCATGGTAGAATTCAAGCGGATTATGTGGTATTCGCAACACCTCATGACGTAACCCAGAAGATTCTGACTCATGAAAAACTTGAACCTGATTTTAACAAATTGAAAAACTCTTCACTTATTTCGATTTACCTTGGATTTAACATTCCAGATGAGGAACTTCCTGCAGATGGTACAGGCTTTATCGTATCAAATGGCAGAGATGTGAAATGTGATGCATGTACGTGGACGAGTCGGAAGTGGAAGCATACGTCCAATAATCAAAACCTTTTATTGAGACTTTTTTATAAAAGTACAAACCCTCAGTACAATGAGTTGAAAGAGTATAGCGAGGCAGAACTTGTGAGGACAGCACTTGAAGATATCAGAAAAAGCGTCGGCATAGACGGAGATCCGGTTTCTGTGGAAGTAACGAACTGGAAAGACCTAATGCCAAACTATCATCTTGAGCACAGTCAGTCCGTGCAATGGTTAAATGAAAATCTTGCAACCGAACTTCCACGTGTGAAGCTGGCAGGTGCTTCATACTTTGGAGTGGGCATTGGCGCGTGTATTCAAAACGGGAAGAAGACCGCAGAATGGATTATAGATGATTTAAAGGAGAAAGTTTGATTACTTTTACTTCATTTTTTAGAAAAGGAGAGATAAAGAATAAAGAAAAAGAGTTTGGAATTTTCCAAGCTCTTTTCCTTTGTGTTTGCACGAGTTATTAAATCATTCGTCATTCTCCATTTTCTTTTTGAAATATTCAATGGTATTCTCTAAACCTGAGTTCAGATCATATTGAGGTTCCCAATTTAGATGGTGTAGAGCTTTCGAATTTGAGAGGTGACTGTGTAAAATGTCACCTTCCCGTTTCGCTGCGTAGTTTGGCTGTTGCGAAGAGTGGAGTTGGTTTGAAAGTAAGGTGTAGAGTAGGTTGACTGTTGTTTGCGTGTTGGTGCCGATATTGATGACTTGGTCGTCAGCGTTTGTGATGGCAAGAAGGTTTGCCCGGGCTACGTCCTCTACGTAAACAAAGTCCCGAGTCTGGCTTCCATCCCCAAAAATGATTGGTGTTTCATTGTTTAATAGTTGCTCAATAAAAATGCTTATAACTCCGCCTTCACCATCGCATCTTTGCCTCGGTCCGTACACATTGGCGTAGCGCAAAATGGTGTACGGAAGATCATAGAGCTTATTAAATAGTTTGATATAGGTTTCTGATACTAATTTTGAGGTACCGTAGAAGGAAATGGGACTTGTAGAACTCCCTTCATGAATCACCTCATTTGTATAACCATATACTGCACTGGAAGAGGAAAAGATGAATTTTTTTACACCGTATCTGGTGCTGTACTCCAACAACTTTACGGTTCCTAATACATTGACTGCCGCATCTTCTGCAGGATTTTCCAGTGATTTAGCTACGCTCACTTGGGCAGCGAGGTGCATAACGATGTCGGGTTTTTCTTTTTTGAAAATTCTTTCAATTTCATCGGATAATAGATTTTTTCTATATATTTTGACTCCACTTGGCACATTTTCCTCCCTGCCATTAGAGAAGTTGTCTAGAATAATTGGGGTGTGGCCTTCAGCGAGCAGTAAATCTATGAGTTGTGAGCCGATAAATCCGGCACCGCCTGTAACTAAAATCTTCATGTATGATCGTGGATCAGTTCATTCTCCCTCATGATGAGTCTCCTTTCTTCATAAATATGTTTGATAGATCTGTTCAATTTTTCTAGTCATAACCTGGCTGGTTAAGTGTTGACGAGCGTAAGATTCAGCAGCGTTAGCAAACCTATGACGTTCTTCCTTATTTGTTATGAAACGCTTTATCGCATGTGTCAGCTGTTCGACGTTACCAGGTTCACAAAGAATGCCTGTTTCTTCATGTTGAACCATTTCCGTGATACCGCCACATGTGGTGGAGATGACCGCTTGCCAGGAAAACATTGCTTCCATGACGGATAGGGGAAAGTTGTCATTCACAGTTGCTAATACATAGATGTCCGACATCGAAAGAATATGGGGTATATCGTGTCGTTTCCCAAAAAAGATCACATTATTTAGCTTGAGTTCTTTCGCTTGTTCAATCAGTTTTTCCTTCATGACACCATCTCCGACAATCCATACTTCTACATTAGTCAGGTATTCACGAATCTTGGACAATGCTTCCAAGAGAAATTCATGACCTTTGCGTGGGGACAGTCGGGAGACACACGTCAGAATAATGTTTTCATGATTTTTATGAGGAAGTGATTTGAAATCGATGCCCGTATGAACGGTGACCATCCTTTCATCTTTTGCACCGAAATCCATTAAGTTAGGTCGAAAGGAATCTGAAATCATAACGATTTCAGTACTTGCTTTAATGCCTACTTTCTCAAGTTCAGTAAAGTAAGCTTCTTCGATGGAATCTTTCTGCATTTTATTGAATTTCAAGCGACTTTTCGTAAAGAATCCGTGTGGCGTAAAGAGTAAAGGTTTTTGGTATGTTTGGTTCAAATGTCCCAATATGAAGATGGCAAATAGGTCTTGAGCGTGTATGATGTCATATTGTTGGAGATTTTTTTCTTTGAGAAAGAGTTCAAATACATGAAGGAAACTAAGATTTTTGACGATTTTTTCATTAACTTTTCCGTAGCATCTATTCATAAACTTACGGGCTGCAGAGGCAGCTTGGGGAATCCATTCTTCAAGCTGTTCTGAAGTCATGTGGTTAGGCGCTAGTACATCTACACTATGGCCGAGCTCTTCAAATCCGTTTTTTATAGAAGTGATGTAATGAGACAAACCACCTGTATGAGGGTATTGAAAAAATGTAACGTATAAGATTTTCATTGGCTTTGAATCACTGCTTTTTGTCTTCTGACCGAATGGTTGGAGAGTGAGAGACTCCTTAAAGTCTCTTTCCACATCATAATACTGATCCATGATGGCAAGAAGAGAGGGGTGAATGTTGAAAGGGGGCATTCGACTCAAGTTTTCTCATCCTTTCGTATCTATTTATAGATTCCCAGTTCACTTCCCCAAGTTGATATTTTTTCTAAATGGTAGGGAAGAAGCTCACCTCCACGGTTGTCAAAGATACGTCTTAGCTGAGTGTGTAATCCTTTTTCGAGGGTTCGTTGAAGGTACGCCATTTTGTATAATTGAATGGGTTTGGTTTTAAACTCGATTCCATATTTCTTCATTTCACTGGTGTATACGTCGACCGCATGAGTACGAATTTCTTCTGCTTTGCTTTGCCAATCCTTCCGAAAACCTAGTAAAATTTCTACCAGGACAATCATGTCAAACCATGTTGGGGAATATTTGGCTGATTCCCAATCGATGAATTGAATCGCCCAGGGTTCATTTTTGCTGACATCTTTAGAACAGATATTCTGCATATGAAGATCTCCATGAGTAATGGAGGAGCCGCTTGCCAATAGTTCCGGAAAGAAGTCAGGTCCGTTACTGTATAAGTTTTTTAGTGATTTATAATGTGGTTTGATGATGTCCTTCAATTGTTTATCCTTCTTGGCATTGTCTAGAAATGTCATTGTATTTGATATGAATTTTTCCCGGTCGTTTTTCATTTTTACCGAGTTGTAAATGGGAAACCAATTTTGAAAAGTGTTTTTTTCTTTCATGAAATTTTCTTCGTACGTGTTGGCGTGAAGTTTAGCAAGGGTTGGGATAATATAATCAAAATGCTTTGGTGTAAAGGTCAGCTGTCCACGAATTTGCCGAACGAACTCCATGAACACCCATGTATCACTTCCATGTTTCTCTATTAAGTAGATTTCAGGAAGAAATTCTTTTAAAAATGGGTAAGCATGATTGTAGACATTAATCTCGACTTCATTTTTGTATTTGGTAGAATGGTAGATTTTAAAAATGATAGGGAAGTTGTCTGTGTGTGTGTGTAGCTGAAGCTTATAAATGCTGCTTCTTTTTGTTGATTTAAGGTTTTGAATTGATGAAGCCTGGATAGTCACTTTATTCCCAAGGGACGTAGAGAGTTTTTCTTCTATTCGGTGTTTATGAAGCATAGAATTCAGTTCTTGCGGTGTATACATATTCAATCACTCCTTCGTTTTCTTTTCCACGCATTCCTCAGGTGAGATATGGTACTCCTGATAAATGGCATAGGGTCATCAGAGGCAAGAAGAGCGAATACCTTTTTTCCTCTGAGCCCATAAAAGAAGTCTTTTAAGCTCATTTCCCCATTTTTTCTTTTTTCAAGAAAGGTAAGGAAGTAACGTACTAGGTAAATCCATTGAACCCCGTCAATTTGCTGCAGTTTTGGAGATGGGCATTGACCTGTAAGATACAGGTAATATTGAAGGGCGAAATCAACTCCTGAGTGACCGGTTAAACTATGTGTCAGCCAGAACCGGGGATTGATTTCAATGAGCTTATATTGCCCATCCCGTGGATCTTTTTTATATTCGATCATACTTACTCCTTTTAGTCCCAACTCTTTCAATAGCGGAACACCGACATCAACCAGATCAGGTATTCGTTTGCTCACGATATGTGCTCCCGTTCCGAATTCTGCAGGAAATTGGTGGTTTTTTTGGAGAGTGAAAAGAGCAAGTAATTCCATATCCTCATCGAAAAATGTGGCCACTTTATAAAAGCATTGGTTGTCTCCGGGAATGATTTCCTGAATAATAAGCTCACCGAACTTGCGATAAATAGGATAGATTCTCTTTAATTGGATGGCGTCTTGAATATGAATGGCTTTCTTATTTACATGTTTTCTGAATTCATGTCCGAACACAGGCTTTAAAATACATGGGAATTCTAATTGAGTAATCGCCTCATCAAGTTGCTCTAAATTTTCCACAAAAAAGGTTTTGGCTGTTGGGACATTATATTCCAATGCTAATTCATAGGTCTTCTTTTTATCTAATAAATCCATAATTAAAGAGTGATCAGGATATAAAAACAGGTAGTACTCGGATAATTCGTTCCTGTATTTTGAGATGAAGACAACATAATCATCTGCACCTGCGTAGAGCACAGGCTTCTTATCAAGATTCATCGCTATTCCTTTTAAAAAAGACAGCAGCTCTGCTTCTTGGTTTAAGGGGCTTGGACATACCCCACATGTTGCAAGTCTTGATTTTCCCTTTGAATAGGGACCTTCTGTATCAAATGCATATACATCAATGCCTTTTCGGGAAAGGGCATGAATGATGCCAACTCCATTAGCGCTTAAATCAAGGACAACAGCTGGATGTGATGACAACATTATTCATCCCCCGAAACTATTTGATTTTGGTAAACCCCTTCAATCTTGTTAACCATGGCTTCCCGAGTGAGATGATTTTTGGCATATTGATACGCATTGCCGCCCAGTTTCTTTCTCAGTGCTTCATTTCCGATCAAGTGTTTGAGTTGAGTTGCTAACTGGCTGACATTGCCTGGCTCAATAATGATTCCGGTTTCATTATGATGAACGATTTCCGTAATACCGCCGCAATTAGTTGTCAGGATCGCTGCACCGCTATGCATGGCTTCAATAATGGAAATGGGAAGGTTGTCATTGACGGTTGGAAGAACAAATATATCTGTTTTGCTTAGTATGGCAGGGACATCATCGCGCTTACCTAAGAATCGAACGTTTGATAGTCTTAACGATTTGACTTGAGCTTCAAGCGCTTCACGCATTTCCCCATCCCCGACAATTTGCACTTCAACCTGGTTACCGGTTCCATTCATTCGAGAAAGGGCATTAAATAAGTCCGAATGTCCCTTTCTAGGTCCAAGTCTTGCGATGCATGAAATCACAATTTTCCCACTCGTTTTACCGCGATCAATGGTTTTATAATCAATCCCTGTATTAACGGTAGTCAGATTTACAGATTTCGCTCCAAGTGAACTTAATGGATCACGGAAAGAGTCACTTAAAATGACCATATGAGTCGCGTATTCAATCGCTTTTTTCTCAATCTCTTTATAATACACTTCTTCTACTGACCCTTTTTCAATTCGGTTAAATTTGACCCTGCTAAAGGTGAACATGCCATGTGGGGTGAAAAGAAGAGGTTTACCTAAATCTTCATTGAATCTCCCCAATATATTGGCTGTGAATAAATCCTGAGCATGAAGTATATCGTATTTTTCCAGTTTTACAGATTTCATCATCTGTTCATAGATGTAGAGCAAACGACTACTTTGTATAATTTTGCTTGTGTATGATCCGTATCGTTGCTCAAAGAAAGTCTTTAATTCAGGAACGATCACCTCACGCAGCTTTTCTACATTCACTTGTGAAAACTGATTCGGAGCAATGACATCCACTTTGTGACCTAAAGACCTCAAGCCCTCTCGTAGAGTGGTAATGTAATTGGAAAGACCACCCGTATGAGGATAGTCCCAAAAAGTGGCTATCAGAATGGATAATTTCTTACTGCCAGATTTACTTTTCATCTTTTTAGTCTTTGATTTCTTTTTGCGTTCTTTTTTTCGTTTAGAATCTTTACCCTTATCCTTTATTTTTGCCGTTATGGGTTTTGACTTAACTCCATAATATTTATCGAGTGCAGAAACAAGATAAGGATAAGGAAAAAATAGTTCTTTCATTTCCAGACCCTCCTTATAACTTCAAATGCTTCAGCATAAGGTACCCCAACCGTCATGCCTCGGACACTTGCTAAATGTTTTACTCCCTCATAGGAACGTGGATGTGGAAACTCCCGCATTTCCACTTCGTAATGTTTTAAGGAAGCAATTTTTTGAAAAATCACCGATGAAATGTCTACATAATAATTCGGTTTAAATTGCTTATCATTTGTCTGAATATTCCATTCACTTGAGGATACAGTTTCAAATGTAATCAATTCAATCGGATGTCTATTTGGTAGAGGACGAACTGCTGTTAATACGGCTTGAAACGTAATTTGGTGATCGATATTCAAATCGCCGTAATGATGGGTAAAAATCTTAGTAGGCTGATAGATATCAATTAATTTTTCAATTTCTTTAGTAAATAGATGTAGAGGCATCATTTCTAATTCCAGATTCGGATGCTCCAGAAAAATAACTTCTTTAATCCCAATCTCTTTGTTTGCTTTCCGGGCAAGCTGTTGAATGTGATGGGCCTCTTCCTTTCTTCCGTTTGCTGTAATGATCGAGACGACTCTATTCCCTTGATCCACTAACCTCTTTAGCGTACCAGCTGTCCCAAGTAGTTCATCATCTGGATGTGCTGCTATGACCAATACAGTTTCTTTCATTCCCTTCACCCCATTTTAATCTCTATTACATTACTATATGTATCCTTCTATATTGTCGAAACAGACACTAGCACAGGGCTAATGTCTGTTTCTTATTTATTTTTTTTCGTTTGACCAATACTAATTCCACCGCTGATAATTTGTAACCGGACATATCCATCACCATCAATCCATATGAAGAAATCAGGTCCGGCTGTTAAGAATGTTCCTTGCTGATCAAGTAGTTTACTTCCCGCATATACATTGATTTTGTCACCAAGTGTGAAATATTTATTCAAAATCGTGGTATGGAAGTCGTCTTTATCCTTGGTGAGAAGAGAAGGTAAGGCTGGCTTACTAACTTTTTTATTAGTTTTCTGGTGGAATGGTTGTAATTTTGATTCTTTAATTGGGCTGTTGTTGTGTAAGATATCGAAATCCTGCTCTTTAGTACTTTTCACTTCGTCTTTTACGATATTATTATATTTGAAATTACTGTATTTGAACTGTTTATTAGTGCGATTTAGTTTGTATTTCACTTCATTCCCGGGTGACTTGGAGCTTAAGATATCAGATTGAACTTTTTTAATAGATGGAGTAGATTTTGTTTCGTTTTTTTTCACTCTCATAGGTGAAACGTCTGTTGGCTTGACGTCCTTTTTCACTTCTTTTACTGATGAAGCAGAGTGTAAGATATCAAAGTGAAATTCTGTAGTAGGAGTAGGGGAATTTGATTCATCACCTGCCGATTCTATAGCTGAGTGATCTACACGTTTGACTTTATTATTTCCTTCTTTAGCTGGTAGGCTCGAGTTTACGATGTTGAAATTGATTTCATCAGTATTTTTCTTATATCCATCAATGATTTTTTTAGTACTTATATCAGTCCGATTTAGTTTGTATTTCAATTCTTTACCCGGTGGACTCGAGCTAATGATCTCGAAATTGAATTCGGAAGCATACTGCTTATTTTCATTAACGATTTTCTTAGCCCTCACGCAAGAGCGAATTAGTTTGTATTTCACATCTTTCGCTGAAGGAATCGAGCCAGGGATGTTGTTTTCAGTAGTAGATTTTAAATTTATATCTTCGTTTATGGATATATTAGATTGGTTATCCAATATATCCATTGTTAATGATGATTGGTTAGAAATATCTTTATCAACTTCATCTTCCTTTAAGCGGGTATAGAGCTGGTCATCTTTTTTATCTTCCAAAGGGTCTTCATGTAAAACTGCTTTCGAATTTTCTTCTTCTTTCAAAATGATGTCACGAATACCATCTTCAATGGACGAGCCGGCTGAGTAAGTTTGTGATGTACCATCTGATTCTAATAAGTGGGAGGGACGCATAGATTTCATTTCTTGTTTCTTAAGGTCATGTTGTTTCTCCTCATGAGAAGCCTTATCGTTGACTGGTTCATTATCTTGCCTTTTTATATAGGTTTTTTGCTCATTTTGATGATTATCTTTTCTAGTCTCTTTTCTTAATCTTTTCTCCTGCTCATCCTTACTTTCTTCATGGTCACATTGGCTGTTCGATGGATTATTTTTTTGTACATGTTGTATGGTTGGTGCGCTTGCCTGATATTTTGATTGGGGGATACTGTTGTTGGGATCGATATAGTTGAATCTTTCGAATGGTCGCACCTCTCGGGATAGTAAGCGGGGACATTTGCCACGTCTTTTACGGTGTTTTGGTTTAGAAACTCGAGAAAGTACTATGCTGGGTTGATCTTCAGTTGTTAGAGTGATGTCGAAAGAAGGTCGCTCAGTCGATTGATGGTGAGTATTAGTTTCGTTCAAGCTGCTCATCATACTGTGAATGACTTGAGATACATGAGTTTGATCAAGAAAAGGGGCATCTTGGAGCTGTTCTACGGGAGATGTAACAGATTCTTTTTTGGGTTTTTGGTAGCTCACAAAGATGGATTGATTGTGACAAGGGACCATAAAGTCATCGTAATAACAGGAGGAAAAGATCCTTGGCAATATATATTCATTAATAAAAAGATAACAATTGGGCATGTGCTTCACTCCACGTCTCTGTATCTATTAATAACCTATTCAAAAGCCCGGATAGAGTGAGCGGAATTTGGGATAATACCATAAAAATAGGCTATACATTCCTTTTTCCCATACATATATTGATTATGAATTGTAGACAAATTGTAAAGGAGTGGAAAACCTATGGTAGAAGAGTATGATGATTACACGAGAAGATATTCAGATCATCATGACGATGAAGAGCATTGTGAGGGAGATCCTGATGAGCAAGATGAGTTGTGCTTAGGAGACGCCGGTAAGCAAGAAAAATCAGGCAATCAAGATATTCCCGAAACAGATGAGAACTGTGCAGACGATCATGAAAAGGATTGTTCGAATCAGGATTTTGACGACCTCCCCTGTAAATCAGTAGAAGGGGTGTTGAATTCAATGTTCCAGCTTGGAGATCATCTTGAAGTTTTCTTTGAGGATGAAATGATTGACAGCGGAGGGACATTTGTGGCAGCGTTCGACAATATTCTCATTTGGATGGATAATGATGCAAATGTCAATTTCACAGATTTATGCGGTCCGATCAGTGTAAGGAAAATTGGCAGCAAGAGAAAGAAAAACCAGAAACACAAGGACAAAAATAATTCTAAATATAAACGTGATAACCAAAATGATAAGAAGAAAAAAGATAAAGGGGAAAAGAAAGAAAAAGGTTCAAGGAAAAAGGATATAAAGAATGAACACTCCGGCGTTAATGAAAAACTGCTGAACTTCGTAAAGCTTGAGAATGAAGAACATGAGACTGAGGGAAGTTCCCGGGAGAATCTAATTCTTCAACAAGTACACGAGGACAATGAAACAACTGAAAATAAGAGTTTCACTGTAGAAATTCTTGATTCTTCTGGTGGTGAAGGATTAGACTCCATACCCGGTTCATTTGATGAAAAAGAAAAGGTAATCAATTTGATCGTTGAAGATTCCTCTAACGATTCAGAAGAGGAAGAGGTGTATACTCAGCAATTGGAAACAGATGAAGATCAATCTGAGGAAAAAGAGCCGGACCCAGGCATTGAAGAAATAAGTTTCGAAATCAAAAGTGACTCACATGAGGTGTTAAAGGAAGAACTAGACATCAAAACACCGGAGGAGAGCCTTGCCTCTTCACTAATAGATGATGAAGGCATTGATGTAGTTGAAGAGTCCGAAAACCAGGAGGAAACATTCATTATGGAGGAAAGCTCTCCAAAAGATGACTCAGATCATACACCTATCAACTAACTGCTTGAATAATAAGGAATAATTAATCTAGTAAATGACTAATTCGAAATATTTTTATGAAATCTAGTTATCTGCCTTTACGCATTTAACGGTTCAGCATAAAAATAGAGTAAACACCGAAAGGAGGAAACATAATGTCAAATTTGTTCAAAGATGGAAGTATGGCTGATTTTCTTAATAAAATTTTATCTCTAGGTGATAAAATCGAGGTCCTATCTGGTGACGAAGAAATCGAAGAGGGTTCATATGTTTACGCAAGCGATAACTTCGTTGTATGGGCTGATGATGACGGCCATATGAACACGTCTAACTTAAATAATGTTACCGTTCGTAAAGTTTAGTTAACATTATTTGGAGACAAAAAGTGACTGGAGGCAATCCAGTCATTTTTTTATGGAGAAAAAATGAAAATGATAGGTAATAGCCCTATCAAATTTCATATTTTTTAATATAAATATATAGACTGTTGAATCATAAAAGAGAAAGGAGGAGGCATTATGGGATTTTCCGATAAACTTAATAAAGTACTCAAGCTTGGTGACAAAATCGAGGTTATATCGGGGGCAGAAAAAATAGACTGCGACGGGACATTTATTAAAGCAGAAGATCACTATTTAGTATGGTCTAATGGTGATGGTGACGTTTTATTCACTCACTTGGATAGGGTAACGGTGAAAAAAGTATAATCATTCTTATTAATAAATTCTAGGGATAGTACTTTTATCGGAGTACTATCCTTTTTTTGATTTCAGGGCTTGTCCTAAAACCTTTAATAAAACATTCTTTCCTTATTGATTAAAGGAAAGAACGTTCTTGTTTCTATGATATTTTAGTGAGGAACTTCATCATGTAGGGAACTACTTATGCTTCTTCCAAGCATCATGGAGCTCAGGATTTAAATTCTTTACATTTTCCAAGAACTCTCCTGTTAAACCGAATTTTTTCATTCCTTTTAACAACTTCGTTGGAACAGGTGAGTTGGATGTAAATGCTCGCTTGTGATCAATCACTTTGAATTCACCATTTTCATCCATTAACATATGGCGAACCTCCGTATCCCATCGAGAAAAGCCTAATCGTTTAAATTCTTCTAAGACGAATAAAATTTTTTTAGTCATTTCTTCGTCAATATGGCCGTATCGTTTCATATGACGGGCAAGGGATATTCCTTGAACAAACTCCATGACAATGTAATTGTCACCAAATTCATAAAGACGAGGCATAATGGATGAAGTCTGCCCTATTTTCATCGCTTCTAGTTCCCGTTGATGTGTTTCCTCCTTAAAGAAGTACTTAACAACTTTGTCCTCTGCTACCTTGTAGATTTCCCCATCTTTCCCATCACCAATCACTTCTAAGGCTTCCAGGTCTTTCTTTGAGATTTTCCCGTGAAAAAAGTTCTCCAATGATCATCACTCCTTTACATAGTAGGCTTTCACTTTTTCTATATTGTATGGAAATAGATTCAGTTTTGTAACCGAGCAAAATGCTGAAATTTCATAGAACTTGGTTTTTAAATAATGCTTTCTTAGCAAAGTGTGTTGTTTTGTAACATTAGATCCAGGGGTTCAGTCAATCAGTGTGCGCTTGATATGTGAACTGCGTAATTTAATCGTATGAATTTAAGAAGGAATTATTATGGGTTGTAACAACAGGGCCAACAGCAAAATGAATTAAAAGAAGCGGGATGAAAAGGAGGAGAAAAAACGGCAAGAACCAATGACAAAAAGTTCTATCAAGAAATTGGACCAAAAGGCAGCAACAATTCCGGTAACTCCAATAACTCAAAGAATAACTAACGATAACTAAAAAGTAAGGTGTTGAAATTATGCTATTCACTTTCTCTATTAAAGAACAATAAAGCCGAAGGAATGAACTATACTCCTCTTTGGTATTGATATTTCGAAACCCGGTTTATCATCATATAGCCTGCAGCTTTCTTAACAAAGGGTACCATATAATAGTATTCTACCAATACTATAGACTATTGTTTATTTATAGAAGCACAGGATGTTTGTCTACACGTACTATTCATATTTTACATAAACTATAGTAATTCTGTTTAGTTATTCATCATTTGATTAATAGGATTAAAATATTGATATATGAAAAGTAGGTGAGTAAATTGGGATCTAAAAGAGGTCATGATAAGAAAGACAAGCATAAGAAATCCAAGAAAGACGAATATGATGACAAGCATAATGAGTGTAAGAAAAAAAGCGAGAAAAGCAAAAAAAGCGGAAAGCGAGTACCTCAAGAAGAGTTAGAACCCCAAGATGTCCAAGTATTTCAAAGCGAACAAGGGCTTCAAGGTGAACTAGGGCCTCAAGGCGAACRAGGGCTTCAAGGCGAACAAGGGCCTCAAGGYGAACAAGGGCTTCAAGGCGAACAAGGGCTTCAAGGGRAACAAGGRCCTCAAGGCGAACAAGGGCYTCAAGGSGAACAAGGGCTTCRAGGCGAACAAGGGCTTCAAGGGGAACAAGGGCCTCAAGGCGAACAAGGGCCTCAAGGGGAACAWGGGCTTCAAGGCGAACAAGGGCCTCAAGGGGAACAWGGGCTTCAAGGCGAACAAGGGCTTCAAGGCGAACAAGGGCTTCAAGGCGAACAAGGGCCTCAAGGGGAACAAGGGATTCAAGGGGAACAAGGGCCTCAAGGCGAACAAGGGCCTCAAGGGGAACAAGGGCCTCAAGGCGAACAAGGGCCTCAAGGCGAACAAGGGTCTCAAGGGGAACAAGGGATTCAAGGGGAACAAGGGCCTCAAGGTGAATCGGGCCCTCCAGGAGAGCGTGGAATTCAAGGTGTAAAAGGTCCTCGAGGGGAATGCACATGCAATAGTAAGTACTGTAATGTGTATAGAATTGGCGGAGATCTCATTATACCTGACCAACCTGTTTCTTTTAACCATACTGGTATCAGTTCTGCTGGGGACTTTATTCATTTGGGAACCTCGATAATCGTAGTGAACGAAGGAGACTACAAAATAAACTATAACATTGTATTTACTAGTGGTAAAACAGGATTTAGTAGAGGAGGAGCGTACGCATTATTCTTGAATGGTTCAATAGTAACATCCAGCAGGTATGGTAACCAACTAGGCATCTTTACAAGTGCTCCTGTGACCCTGGATTCCATTTTTCAAGTTAATGGAGAAGCGATTGTTACTATACCAGCAGGAGGAAAAGTAGAACTTAGAAATATTGGGCATACGGCAGATAACCTCATTGGTAATGTGGATAATACTCCAACTAATAGTGCCGGATTAACAATGTTAAAGCTAAATTAATAAAAGGAAATAACTATCTAGAGGGCGCAGACCGGATATGTGGAGGTCTGCGCTTTTTTTATACTGTTCCTATTACCTTATTACTATTTTCCAATTCTTGATTTACCTTACACAATAATGGATTGCTAATAAATTGACTGAGTGATGATCTTTCACTGGAATTGATACTTTAAGCATAAATTAGAGATTGATAATAATGAGGACAATGTACAATAAATATTTTAAAGGGGGGAGATTCAATAGCCAGAGTACCAAGGGTTGTCCAAACATTGTAAATAACTACATAATGCATTTAATAAATAGTTGCCAAATACGATAGAAGGCTTGTATTTACACGGTTCCATCTAGTTGGAAGCGTATGTGAATAATTCCAGTGATATTGACTTTATCGCGGTTACCAGCCGCCGAATGACATCTAAGCATAGTTCACTCCTTGTTGGATAATACTTGAATTAAATATATTGAGCGATGCACAGTTGAAAACCTAAAGCAGCATCTTGACATACTTGTTCCATATACAAAATAGGATGAACATACAATGAAATTAGAAAGCAAAACAAAAAACTAAACAATTCCATGATGGCAAATTCATTCAGCTATCACTTGACCGTGGGAGCTGCGATATAATGCACAATCTCTATGAAATAAAAATAGTAGAAAATAGAAAACCTGTTATAACAAGAGAAATTCATCCAATCCCATGATTTGGACTTCATTGTTGACGACGACTTCGAAGATTTATATGAACACGAACTCACGATTAATTGTATAATAATTTCTTTGTGTTTAAAAATATGAAACAGACGTTTAATATTCAAATTGGACTCAGATATATGTATAAGGGAGAAGAGACTTTCTTATTTTATTGTAAGTGCTACGTTGTATAGTAATTCAAACTAATATGTGTTACCATTACTTCTTACAGCAAACAAAGGACGTGACCATTCATGATAAAAATTGAAATCCCACATGTGGATATTTCCATAACGGAACGTAAACAACCAAGAGACTCAGAAGAACCAAAGATCAAAAGCATCCAGGGCTTCATCGATCTTCACAAAATCCCAAGAGATAAAGGCGGTATCATCTTATTTTACAACATCAACGACGAACTTCTCTTCGTTGGGAAAGCACGAAAACTAAGACAAAGAGTCAAGAAACATCTTGAAGATACCGTTTCACCACTACGTAACCACAGAGGCGAAATCTACCGAATCGATGTGGCTATTGTAGAAGATGCAATGGATCGTGACATTTACGAAACATATATCATCAATAAGCTCCAAGCGAAATATAACGTAGATAAAGTTTTCTATAAATAATATCAAAAAGGAACCATTGTCACAAAATAGACGCTGGTTCCTTTTTGGTTGAAAAGTGTATATCATCAGGTAGCAGTTTTCACCTAATCACAAATTCCGGATTCCATCTAACCAACAACACTTCTCGAACCCCATAATATGTCGTATTAGTGCGATCCGTCACTCCATAAGACACCGTACATCCATCATCCGACCAAGCGATGTTGATTGTTACTATGACAGAAGGTCTCTTCACTCCTGCAATTTCAATATCCACTGACTGATTTAACTCAAAAATCGTCCGAAAACTAAGCTCTTCCCGCTGTATCGACGGCGGGGAAGGAGCATCTTCTATATTCACAAACTTCTTATCTTGATTATGGATGTCATACGTAATAAATGAACTCCCAGGCTTTATCCAGTACGTAATTAGTGCCACACGTCCTGCTTTTAAGGGTGTCCCCTTAAAAGCTTCATGAAAAAGATCTTCATACTTAATGACTTCGTTCAGCTTAATGGGATTGATGGATCCGTTCACAGAAGTACCTCCTTGGTATATGCCTATATATGGTCATAGTTATACATATTGGAGGTTGGGCTTCAATAGAACAGGTAGTTAACTGCAGGTAATGCTATAGAATTAGCCTATTAAGGGAAGGCGTCAGGGATAAGTTGTAATTGAGACGAGTATGAGACCAAGTGGGTATTATATCCTTACACAATAATAAGAAGACTCGTAAAAAACATATCTTCTAAAATAGGATATTGTTTTTTCCCGTACACCAATGATAAACCAAACATTCCTGATCTGATTGATTCAGAATTAAAGTGATACATTCGACTAAATAGATAGGTTATTGGAATGAGCGATGTTTAAAATGGTATTATTAATTAAGTATTTAAAATATTTGAGAGTAGAAAGGGAAAATAATGACTATTCATTTTTCAGAGGTAATCGAACCAAACCTTATAATTGTTGAAGCTTTTAATCGTTGGGAAAACAATCCAGACTTAATTCCTTTAATTCGCCCAAATAAAAATAAGAAGGAGCTGGAAAAACGTTGCCAGATGACTTTAGAAGATTTCAAAAACCGTTTGGACACCCACCACATTTATCTTATTTATACAGATGACAAGCTTGTGGGAGAAATGAATTACATGGTCGACCCAAGCCATCTTCACAAAAGAGCACCCGGAACCGCTTGGATAGGGATTACAATAGGTGAAGAGAATGGTCGTGGTAAGGGAATAGGTTTCAAGGCTATCCAATATTTAGAAGAAGAGATAAAAAGGAAAGGACTTACAAGAATTGAATTGGGTGTGTTCGAGTTTAATACCCACGCTTATAAGCTTTATCAACAGTTGGGGTATCAAGAAATTGCTAGAATAGCTGACTTTACCTATTGGAATAATAAAATGTGGTCAGATATCAGGATGGAGAAGCATTTAGGAGAAAGAGCATGAGAAGATAAATTCTCTTAAATTACAAATAGTTGAACAGAAAAAGGCCGAAGTAAGATCAATCTTTCTCATTTCTTGATACATTATTGTAATAAATGTAATGTTTATTCATTCTCATTCACACGCACTCCCCTCACTTATGGGTGGACTAGGTTATACAAAAGAAAGATTAAAGAATGTATTCCGTTCATTAGAACCTGTAGAAATTAGAAAGATGATTGATAAAGTTGATTCTGAAAACTTATTTGGCACTTCGGATTTATTGACTGGTCTTTTCCAAAAGAGGTAATCAAAAGAATGGAACTGCTAAAATTAACTAAAAAAGGGACGACATGATCACTAATTAGTGATCATGTCGTCCCTTTTTTACACCCTGAATCGAGACAAGAAACGCAAAAATTCCTTTTGTACTTTATGTTGATATTTTGTAATGGCAAAGGTTTTTGCTTCTGGCATGGGAAAAGCTTTTGTTTCAACCTCTAAGAGTCTTCCTTCCAGCAGCTCTCTCCTGACTGTAGATGAGGGAAGATAGGAAACGCCAAGGCCTTCTGCGATGAATCGTTTCGTAATATGTGTTTGTGAAACCCTCATCATCCTAGTTTTTGGATAGAATTGCTTTATTGTATAACAAAGATCATCCCAATAAGCAGGGTGATTGTGGGTCAATAAGTAATTCGATGCTAATAACTCCTCTTCTTCCAAAGGTGGGGCTGATTCGAAATCCCGTCCATCATGAGGAGCCACTAAAATGACTTTATCTGAAAACAATAGAGTATGTTCAAGTTCAGGACTATAGCAAGGAAGGCAGGAAAGTCCAATGTCGACTCTTTCCTCTAAAACAGCCTTCTCAATTTCAGCAGATTCAATAATTTCAACCGAAATCTCAACCTGGGGATGAGTTTCTAAATATTGTTTTAATACAAAAGGTAATACATTATCAGCAATCAAGGGGGATATAGCCATTTTAAGTGTTGTCGTATATCCCTGACTAAAGGATTGAAGATCAGAGATTCCTTCTTCATAAATCTCGATCAATCTCTTAGCATGCTGTAAATAGGACCTTCCCGCTTCTGTCAGTTTGATTTTCTTCCCAACTCTCTCAAATAGGATAACTCCCAGTTCCTTTTCAAGTTGTTTAATATGTACCGTAACGGTCGGCTGTGATATATATAATCGCTCAGCTGCTTTCCTGAAGTGATTGAATTCAGCTGCTGTAATAAACGTTTTCACCACATTCAAATCCACTTTTCCCACCCTATCCTTATTAATATATGTAATCAATTGAATTAAATATATTTAATTTTCTTAATTATAAATTCATTATACAATAATTGTAATAAAGGAAAAGGGGATGAAACGAATGTTTAGTGAAGGATTGAAAGGAATTATAGCAGCACAAACAACAATCAGTCATATTGATGGAAAGGAGGGTGTGCTCATCTATAGAGGATATGAAATCGGGGAACTTAAGGATCTGTCATTTGAAGAAGCTGCTTTCTTATTATGGTATGGGCATCTTCCAACAAAGGAGGATGCAGTGGTTATCAAAAAGAAACTGAGTACTAATCGATTCCTGACGCCTGTAATGAAGGACATCCTTCATTCTCTACCAGAAGGAATGGACATGATGAGTGTATTAAGAACCGTTATCTCCTCTGAGGGAGGACCAGAATACAATTGGAGACCAACAATTGAACAGGCAATGAGGTTAACGGCCGTTATTCCTTCTATTATTGCCTACCGATTCAATATGATATTAGAAAAACCTGCAGTTGATCCGAATACACAGCTGAACCATGTGGAAAATTATCTCTATATGTTAACCGGAAAGATTCCGTCAAAGGCAGTTGCGGATGCATTGGAATCATATATGGTCCTAACACTTGAGCATGGGATGAATGCTTCTGCTTTCTCTGCAAGAGTTACGGCCTCAACGGAATCCGATCTGGTTTCTGCCGTCACTGCAGCCATAGGGACAATGAAAGGTCCACTTCACGGAGGAGCACCATCCGGAGTCATTGATTTACTGAACGAAATAGGTACAGCTGAAAAAGCCGAAAGTATCATCAGAAGAAAATTGCTGAATGGGGATAAGTTGATGGGGTTTGGCCATCGGGTGTATAAGACTCATGACCCCAGAGCCATCACTTTAAGAAATACCCTGTTAGAAAATAAGGGGGGAGATCAGTCTTTGGATCTTGCACTTTATGTGGAGAAGAAGGCGATTGAACTTTTAGCTGAAATTAAGCCGGGGAGATCGTTATACACAAATGTAGAGTTTTATGCAGCTGCCATTATGAAATCGATCAATCTTCAATCAGATCTCTTCACACCGACATTTACAGCCAGTCGAATTGTTGGATGGACGGCACATGTAATGGAGCAGGCTGAAAACAATACAATATACAGACCTCAGTCAGAATATATAGGAAATCGAAACAGCTAATGATCCTACATGTTTACATTTAACCGGTTTGGTTTCGAAGTGCAAAATTACAAATAGAATATTAAATAACATTGGTTTTACCAACCAGATTGGTAAAGTAAAACACATTATAATTAGCATAGAAAAACGCTCCGAGTTGAAAAAGCTCAGAGCGTATCTTTTTAATTCATATACAACCTAAGCACCCCTTTAAAACAAGAAGGACAATTTAATTTTTTCTAGAGTTTCCCTCGATTTTATTTTTGATATATCTATGAAATTTATTATAAAAAATTATATTTAAAATCATTACAGGGAAGTAAAATACTAAGGAATACCACGATTTCCACGTCTTATAAGTAAAGAGACTAAAGAATTCAACTCCTATCCATTCTAATCCATATAATATCCCTGCTCCCAATATAATATAGAGCAAGTTGCTAGGTTTATTTTTCGCATAATAATTCATTAGAATAAGAAGAGTAAACGGATAGACTATATTTTGCAATAATATATCCATTATCTCGCCACTATCGTGGTCTACTGTATCATAAAAATCATAAGGGTCCATTGCTAAGAAGTAACATCCAACGGTTGTATATAAAAGGTTAAATAACAATATTCCTATAATCTCCGTATTTAAAAGAGTCTTATTTCTCTTATGTAGGAAAGAAAAAACTGAAATGACTAAGATAGTAATAAATATGGTAAACCATTCATTTTCATCAAATTTTTTAGGCAATATCGGTTTTAATATCTCAAAAGTTTTCTCGAAGCCCACTATATTACCCTCTCTCTTTTCAATATACCGAAGAGAAATTCAGTGAAAAAAAGAGTAACCAATATAACAAACATCTCGAAAAACATATCTAATGATGGGTACCAGCTTATACTGTCTGACCGTAAGACTCCAATAAATAAAAATGTTTTTTCGACTATAATTCCAAACAATATCCAAGAGAACGTAGCTAGTAATTTCTTACATAATGTAACTTTAGAACGATATACTGCCATTAACCATAAGAGGCCAACTGCAAACACAACTCCATAATGTAGTCGTATAGTCCAAAACGGAAAATGCTCTGTGACAACAGTTATTCTGTCATATGGGGAGGAAAGTGTATAAAACAGATTTTGACAAAAATAGGAGGTGAACATAAATAGCATAAAAATTTCTATTTTAGTGAACCACTTTTTTAATAAAGGAAGTGTCAAGATAAGAAATCCTGAAATGACAAGTAGTATAAAGAAGGTAGTTGCTAACATTATTTTCAAAAACTCCTAACTTTTTTATTACTCTTTTTAGAATACTCTTAACTTGTCCAAATTATTTTTTCTTTATTAAGCTATTCTGTTCCTTTAGCTTAAAAAGGAACAGCGATTCTCTTTTAAAGTATCGCACCCTATAGGAAGCTATTTATTTTACATGATGAAAATCATAATCATGTTAATAATTATGATAGTTATAATTAAGCCCAGTAAACTTTTTAAAAGTAATACTCATAGCACCATTTTGAACTCGAAAACCGAACCCGTTAGTTTACATTTTCGAAAAGAGCCTTTCAATATGAACATAGTTCTATACCTAGAAGTTCAGTCCGTACTTTTTCAGTTCTTCTGTATCATTTGGCAATGTCACATATCCTTCTAATTGCATATCAAGTTTTTCCAGCAGTTTAGATGAGGATTCATTGTCCTTCGTCGTAATTGCTACAACACGTTTTATTCCTATGTCCTTTGCAAGATCCAACGTAGCTCGTGCTGCTTCATATGCATACCCTTGAGATTGATGGTCAGAGAGAATCGCAAAGCCGATATCTACATCTTCAAGTCCTTCACGCTTAATCAATCCACATAATCCAATCGGAGCATGATCCTCCTTACGTTCTGTTAAGTACAAACCGAATCCTTCCCGTTCATACATTGCCCTCGGAACGTTCATGATATAGCCCTTTGCATCATCGATTGTACGAATTCCTTTGTCACCTATGTACTGTAGCCATCCAGGTTCATTTAATAGTTTCATAATAAATCCTGCGTCAGTTTCCTCAACCAATCTCAATACGAGTCGTGATGTTTCTGTTACCTTCATATGGAACACCTCACTTTAATCATTCCATTATATTTTAACTCGAAACATAAAATAGGTGTATTTATTCTTTGTAATGAGCTGGGAAAAATAAAATCAAATCGGGGAAACGATCATAAGCTATCTGCTATTCTTTCAGCTGAAAAGGTGCAGTGTTCCCACCACTGTCATCATTGCGAGACACACACCTGAAAAAAATCCAAGACTACTATTCAATTTTCTTCATGTTATAGTTTCTTTATATTAAATGAACATAATTGAGGTGTAATAATCATGGGGAATAAATTTAAAATAGTAGACCCAAAAATCCCTGCTCGTTTAGAGTTGGCAAATTTTCAAGATGTCTATTATGAAGAAGATCCATTCCTATCGAATTGTATTATCGAAAATGCCAGACTGGACCACGAAGAGATCGATCAGCTCGTGATATCTAAAGTGATGCTTAAAAATGTCTCATTCGTCGGTGCATCATTCCCACGGATGGATATGACAGATGTCGTTTTTGAAAACTGCGACCTGTCGAATGCAAAGTTTAACGAGGGAATCATACATCGGGTGACCTTCAAGGAATGCAAATTATTGGGTGTGAATTTTTCGGGGGCTAATTTAGGCAATGTCCGTTTTGAGGAGTGCTTGGCAAACATGAGTGACTTTGTTGAAGCACGATTAAAGCAGGTGATATTTACCCAGACGCTTTTACAAAATGCCAACTACTCTGACTGTGAACTCTTGAAAGTAAACTTTAATCAATGCGATCTTAATGAGATTGACTTCACCCAGACTGACCTTAAAGGAATTGATATTAGTACCTGCAGGTTTACACGTATAAATGTAGCTCTTGAAAATCTTTCTGGTTGTGAAGTGTCACCTGAACAAGCAATCGGGTTTGCAAGCTTATTGGGATTGAAAGTAAAGGAGTAGGCGTAAAGGAAAGCAGAGGTTGTTCAATCTGTCCGCATTTTTAAGTGCATCAGTGTAAAATCCATCAAATCCTAAAAAATGCATCAATTCATTCAAGCTGGCATATTCATGTAACAGGGCCCATTGCTTTCCAATTCGAAGGGGGAAAACAACATGAACATCTTCATCTGGGTTTTACAAGGGGTATTGGCCGGAATGTTTTTAATGGCAGCAATCGGAAAATTGACCGGATCGAGCTTGCATCGTGGTGTATTTGATCATTTACGTTTACCTCAATGGTTTCGGGTCGTCACTGGATTAGTGGAATTATCAGGTGCCGTACTATTGGTACTTGGTTATTGGAATGAAACGTACATTGGCCCTGGATCTCTCATTCTTGGCGTCACAGCTTTCGGTGGAATGCTTGCCCATATTCGTGTGAAAGATGGATTCAAAGATACTTTTATGATTGTCCTCCTAGGTATCCTTTCATTTATATTACTTTATTTGGTTAGGTAGCGTTGATTTGCAAAATATACACTGAGATTTCATTCGAAGATATTGAAAATACGAAAGGAGTGGAAAACAACCCCACTCCTTTTTCTTTCGTTTCTTTACAGTAAGTGAAACTTTTACCAATTTCGTTTCGTACATCTTATTATGAGCTTTTGAGTTGGAGGAGGTTATTTAATGATCAAAGTTGAGAACATAAGCAAGCGATATGATTCGATTCAAGCCCTTGACGATATTCATTTAATTATTCCAGAAGGCTCTTGTTTTGGGCTGGTAGGACCCAATGGTGCAGGGAAATCGACACTTATGAAGATCTTATCCGGGGTTTTACAAAGTTTTGAGGGGGATATCATCGTCAACGGGCATTCTGTCATGAAAGAAAGATTAAAGGTAAAAAAGCTCATTGGATACATACCTCAAGATATCTGTCTGGAAGAAACCCTTACTGCCAAGGATAATTTAATGTATTTCGGAAGCCTTTATGGACTTAAAGGCAAAGACCTTCAAGATCGTTGCGAAAAAGTGTTACAACAAATCGGTTTAAAAGAACGCGGGAAAGACAAAGTCATCACCTTTTCAGGAGGTATGAAGCGCCGATTGAATATTGGCTGTGCTTTACTGCATAATCCCTCCATTGTGATCATGGATGAACCTACCGTAGGAATCGATCCACAATCAAGAAACTCGATTTTCTCTATCATTCAGGAGTTAAAGGAGAAGGGAAGTACAATCATCTATTCGAGTCACTACATGGAGGAAGTAGAGCAGCTATGTGACAGCATCGGACTAATCGACAAGGGGACATTAGTCGAATGCGGAACAATGGAAGAACTGCAGCAGAAATATAATAAACCCTCATTGTTTATTTCCGGAGAAGGTTTAGATGAAGTCAGCTTATCCATACATGGGCAGGTCAAAGCCAAAGGAAATGGATTTCTTTTGCAAAGTGAATATCCTTTGACGACGCTGGAAGAACTGATTGTCGAGTTCCGCAATCAAAACATTATCCCAAGAAGGCTGGAGTTGTATCAGCCAAAACTGGAGGATATCTTTTTCGCTTTGACTGGAACACAACTGCGAGATTCATAGAAAGGGAGGATGAGCATGTGGGCTATTGCACGGACGGAATTAAAGAAAAATATTCAGGATAAAGGGTTATGGTTTTGGACGTTTATCTTACCAATCGTATTTATTATCGCTTTTGTCTTCATTTTTTCAGGGGATGATAATACAAGTTATAAGGAAGTAGTTACACAAATCATTCCCGGCTACACGATTATGTTTGCCTTTTATATCATGATCTCCATGGTGATTGCATTTGTTAAGGACAGAGATAAGGGCATGGTGTCCCGTATCGCAAGTACCCCATTACCGATCAGAGACTATTTTATAGGAAAATGGATCCCATTTTTGTTAATTGTGCTGATCCAAGTGGCAGTATTATTTGGTTTCGGTGTGGTTGTTTATGATCTGCCATTAGGAGATCCATTCGCATTGATCATGTTATCTTTGTCATTAGCATTTATTGTAACCGGATGGGGTATGGCACTCGCCGTATTGGTTAAAACGGAAAACATGGGGATTGCGATGACTCAGATCATAGCCCTTGGTGGTGCTATGCTTGGGGGTTTATGGCTTCCAGTAGAACTAATGCCGAACTTCATGCAAACAATCAGCAAGGCATTGCCTCAATACTGGGCTATCGAAGGTTACAAAGAAGTTATCCTTGCAAATGGCACAATAAAGGATGTTTTATTTAATATCGGCATTTTGCTTATCGCTGGATTAGCGGGTGGCTTCATTGCATTCGCTGCTTATCCACGATTCCTTCGTTTATCAAAGAATTGACGTGATAACAGTTTTTCTAGTGCTTCCGATTGGGGGAGCTTTTTTATTTTACAAATGACACTAGTCTAAATGGTAAATATGAGGTTCTCATAGAAAATAGTGGTATAATTCAATAGTCTGAAAATTGCATTCTATATTTATCTGGTTTCTTGGAATCGTTCAATGTGATTAATAGAGAATGAATAATTTCAAGTATCGACAAGGTGTTGAGGACAATTAACAGGCTGGGTTCTGTAATATCGAAAGGGGAAAATAAATGAATTTAAACAGTGTGAAAATAGTAGAAGTAAATAAAGCTAATTGGTACGATTGCTGTCAGCTGGAAATTTCCGATGATCAAAAGGCATACATCGAGTCAAATGCAATATCGATAGCTCAATCAAAATTTGAACCTTCACTAAATCCCTTTGCCATCTATTATGAGGACAAAGTGGTGGGCTTTTTAATGTACAATACTGTGCCTGAAGAACTCGATGCTTTCTGGGTATACCGAATCATGGTGGATAAAAGTTATCAGGGTAAGGGTATTGGAAAAACTGCAACTGCCTTGATGATAGAAGGGATGATTGAAACCCTTAATGTCGATAAGATTGTAGTGGGGTATCATCCTGAAAATAAAGGGGCACACCATTTATTTTCCAGTCTGGGATTTGTTGACCAGGGAGATAGATTCGGCAGGGAAATGGCTGTTGTGAAAACTTTGAAGTGATAAGAAATAATACAGGAAAGGCCAAGTTTAGATAATTGGCCTTTGAGTATCCTGGGCTTGAAAACTAATCAACTATCATATTATGTCCAACATTCCCCGAATCCTTTCTTTTGCTCCTTTACGCCACTTCTTCACTGCAGAAATCGAAACATTCTCTACCTCTGCAATCTCACTTACCGTCAGCATGTGCATACATGTATAAAGCACCCATTTTCTCTGATTTTCAGTTAAGCCCTCACAGTAACTGTACAGTAATTCTTGTGCTAACCCATCATTCACTTTTTCATCCTCTACGATTTCAAAAAATTCCGCTTCTTTGAAAATACTTTTCTCTTCATTCCGGTTTTCACTTGTTAATTGAGATAGTATTCTGCCGCGTACAAATGAATAAGCATATGCTGGGAAAGCCCCTTTTTCTGGATCAAAATTTTCATGTGCTTCCCAGAGTGCAATGAGACCAGTCTGATAATATTCATGCTTATTTTTGTATATGTGCAAAGAATGAATCACTTTATGAATCATTAAATCATATTGCTTATAAAGCTCTTCAAATTTCTCCAACTCAGATTCCTTCTGATTGGCGCGCCTCTCTTTGTATTCCCGGGTAGCTTAACCATACAAAGAAAAAGGGAGGGGAACAAAAGGAGTAAGCGTACGTAAACCTGAAGTAAACACAGAGTAAATAATGGAGGTGTATTCCTCTTTTTCTCATTAAAAACGCATTGTTTACCTGAATTATCATCGTTAAATATGGAAATGCGAATCAACATTGTCTCATTATTCAAGATTTATTACTTTAAGGACATATTAAGGTAGATTCGTTTACCATATTAGATCTTAAGGCAATACTAGGAGTACGAAGTGATGCAAAGGAGGGACTAACATGCCAAGGAAAGATGAAACCTCAACTGAACAAAAAGGTGAACTGGTACAGGAAAGAGAGAAAAACGAGATGCTTGAACGAATGTTAGCAGCTGTTCTGAACTATTTATCCGATGATGAAATAGAAGAGATTGACCTTGAATATCTCCTGACAAATACAAAAGATCTTAGACAATGGTGGGATCAGTACAGGGAAAAAAACAAAAAGCAGGTTGAGGATGAAATCAAAAAGTCTTTGAGCAAGTTGAGTCTTGAAGAACTAGAAAGTATTAGGGAACAAATAAAGGAAAAGAATGGCTAAGTCATTGATGACTTAGCCATTTTATGTAGAATTTTTTAATATAAAACAATCCCATACTACCTTAGATTAAAGAAGTCCAAAGTTAGCTTTCTAAATTTTGAGTTATTCATAATATTATTATGTATACTAAAAGTTGTTTATTAAGGAATTGATCGAATAGAAGGTGAATGGATAATGAAATGTTTTTTAAGGGGTACAAGCATTGGATTAACTAGCTTATTAGGTGATTTATGTTAAAATAGAAAGAGATTTATAGGAGGGAATAATCATTCTTCATTGGTATCTAACCTCAGCTTTTGCATTAATCTTAATGGTATTCAACGCTATGATTGAAAAAAAATTACGAAAATTATTTCATATTTCCAAAGAGGAAATGAATAAAAAAAAGGAATATGTATTAACGATTTCTACTATTGCATCTGCCATCACCATGTTAATCTTCATGGTGATTCTTGAGCAACTTTCAATATAAGCAGAGGAGAATTTATGACAAAATCATACGTTCTTTTTATAGGCGGATTATTTATATTTATGCTGGGTATTTTCTTATCCATCCAGTGGATTGTTATTGGAACCTTGTTTAGTATCGCTGGTGGTTTAATAATGGGAAGCAGTTCATATTTTTTGGGAAGAAAACTGTAAAAAGACGATAACACTAGTTAGTCATTTGATTGAGTAAGAAAAAACGCTCCGACTGAGCGTTTTTTCTTCATTATAATTGGCAAAGCTTTAATTCAAATCCCTTTAGTAATTTCTCGAAACAACTGATCTGCAATCGCCACAACCCTTACTGGCATTTGATTCACGATAACGGTCAAAAACATTTCACAGTCAGGATAATAAAGTGTCACTGATTCGTACCCATGTATCCCTCCCTGATGACCAATGGCTTGTCTTCCATCATCAAAGGTATATTGATGGAGCCCCAAGCCATAGGAGTGCTTCGGATCATCAGCTTCGAGGAATTGCATCATGTCATTCATCGATTCCTCAGATAATAGCTTGCCTGTAAGAAGGGCTTTCACAAACGTTTGAACTTCGATAGGATTGGAAACAAGAGCACCTGCAGTCCATATAATCGATACGTTGAGATTCGTAATTTCTGATATTTCATCTGAAAGGTCTGTCAGGTCAGGAGTCGCTCTAGAGTATCCTGTCGCAAAAGGTTTTCTCAGATCATTCGTACTTGGAAAGTATGTCCTTTTCAATTGAAGTGGTTGGATGATCCATTGATCGAATAAGTATTCGATCGATTTTCCGGAGAGTTTTTCCGCTATCATTCCAAGCAGAATATAGCCTGAATTCGAGTAGTTAAATTCAGTACCCGGTTCAAATTCAAGGTCATTGGTGGCAATAAGTCTGATAAGGCTCTGTGGCGGGAATTCATCATGAAGGCTGGATACTGCGTGCTGGATACATTTTGTTCCTGCAACATCCATCCATATATAGTCCTTCAATCCACTTCTATGTTGAAGCAATTGACGGACGGTTATATGAGTCCCGTCTTTCAAGATACCGGGTAAGAAGGAATCCACGGTTTGTTCAAGTGACACAATGCCTTCATCCTTCATTTTTAAAATAAGTGTGCTGATGAAGATCTTCGTAATGCTCCCGACCCGTAGATGATCATACGGGTCTAACTTTGCATCTGATGCGATATGACGAACCCCGGCTGCCATTGGATAGTCCTCTCCAGATGAATCTGTCAGGCATAATGAGATGCCAGGAAGTTGATATCTCTCACGAAATGATCGGACGGTATCCTCAACCAATAGTCGATCTATCAAAAAAATCATCCTTTCGAGTTGGAATTAATCAAAGTGTATCAATGGTTCATCTTAAAGTACTCAGTCTGGAAACCGAGATCTCATCCTACTAAGGGAGAAATAGAAGATTCTGGCAGGATATGTGATGCCTTATATTGAAAGGTATTCTAGTAGTCTATAAAAAATGGAGGAAGCTATATGATCAAAAGTCCGATCAAAAACAAAGTGAACCTGGTTTTTATTCCTGTAAGTAACATTGAAAAGTCTAAAGAATGGTACTCTAAAATTCTCGGGATCGAAAAAGGAGAAGACCATTTCGATCATCTATTCGTAGCCGACATGGATGGTGCAGGTATGATTCTTGACACAATGCCCATGTGGAAAGACGAAAATGGAAAACTACCCAGGCTGAACTTTCCGGCAATTCAATTTGCCACTGATGATATCTATGATTCCTATCAATTTATGCAAGAAAATGGTGTCGAATTAGTAACTGATATTCAAAATGATCAATACTTTGTTTTTAAAGATCCTGACGGGAATGTGTTGATGGTTTGTAAATAGTCATCATTTAATAGTTGGGAGACTTTTTTTAAGTCTCCCGTTAGTATACATATGAGAAATGAAAGCAATTAGAAGGAGAGATTATCCATGCCCATCCGAAATTCAGCTAAAGCCCTCATTATAAGAGATGATAAAATCCTGCTCACTAAGAATAAAGACGGGAATGGATACTTTTATCTGTTTCCAGGTGGTGGCCAGGAACAAGGTGAGACACTTCATGAAGCTTTAAAAAGAGAATGTATCGAGGAAATCGGAAGGGAAGTGGAAGTAGGAGAACTCATACACATACGAGAGTATATCGGGCGAAACCATGAACATGCTTCCTTTGATTATGACGTACATCAGATGGAGTTTTATTTTAGGTGTTCAATGTTCAATGAAATGGACAAAGATCCTGCTCCTACCAATCCAGATAGTCATCAGGTAGGGGTCGAATGGATGGATTTGAATGAGTTAACGAATTGTAGATTATATCCTAAGAAAATCATTCATTATCTAAATAAAGACCTGGCTCCTGTAGTATATCTTGGAGACATCAACTAATGTAACAAGCTCAGGGTACACTCTGAGCTTGTTTCCATTTAGAGATTATCCTTGATCCATTCCCCAGTCGTTATCGTATCCGCAAACCAGCGAAGCACTTCATTATGATGTGAGATAATTTGATCTGCAGAAATATTACTTTTATTAAAAGTAGAGTGTGCATCTGTTAATAATGTCACCTTATAACCTAAACTAAATCCCCTTCTGCAAGTTGTATCTACACAGGCTTCGGTTTGAATACCTGAGAGGATCAAGTGCTCAATATGTAAGTTAGTTAATTGCTGATGAAGATTTGTTTGATAGAAGCTATCAGGTGTATTCTTATGTACAATGATATCCCCGCATTCAGGAGAAATAGCTTCATGAATGTTCCAGCTCTCTGATTCCTTCTCTAATGGACTGTTTTTCGGACCGACATGTTGAATATAAATGACTGGTATATCTTGTTTCTTTGCATATCCAATCACTCTTTTAACATTTTTTAAAAGTGTTTCTCCTCGATGAATCGGTGGTTCAATCGAGAACATTCCATTTTGCACATCAATGATCAGCAGTGCTTTCTTCAAGCGATTCCCTCCTTAATGCTCAATTCCCGTAGGTGGTTTCGGTCTTTTGACTAACTCTCCACTACAGTTCGGGCAGATAGAGTCATTTTTAGCTGTACAATCCTCACAAAAGGTACATTCATGCACACAGATATACGCGTCATACGTTAAAGTCCTCCGGCACGCCTGACAATCCGTCTTCATTTCTAATCCCATATGTAACTCCCTTTCTATTAAGCTCTTTCCATTATATTCTAAAATGCGTTAATATAGTGAATATATGGAATGAATCTTCACCTAATATTAGAAATGGAGGACACCACGTCATGATCCAAGCGGCCATATTCGATCTGGACGGAACCTTGCTGAACAGAGACGCCTCTGTAAATGAATTCATCACTAGCCAATATGAAAGACTGGATAAATGGTTAAGACATATCCCAAAAGAATCGTACATAACTAGATTCATTGAATTAGACCATCGCGGCTACGTCTGGAAAGATGAAGTGTACAAGCAGCTTATCGAGGAATTCACCATTCCTGAAATAACCTGGGAAGAACTGCTGGAGGATTACATCAGTGAATTCAAGCACAGCTGTGTACCTTTTCCACATTTACATAAAATGTTGGATGAATTAAGTGATAAAAATATCAAACTTGGAATGATCACAAATGGCTTCGGCCAGTTTCAAATGGACAACATCCTGGCTCTTGAAATAAAAGCATACTTTGATGAAATTCTAGTTTCAGAATGGGAAGGCTTGAAAAAGCCTGACCCAGAAATCTTTAAGAGAGCATTAGTAAGGTTGAATTTAGAACCTCATGAATGCATCTTTATCGGGGATCACCCTGAGTATGATGTATATGGTGCTCAAAAAGTGGGGCTGAAAGGTATATGGAAGAAAGACCCTCACTTGAGTCATGCGGAACAAGCAGATTGGGTGATTGATGATCTGATGGAATTGCCGAAATATATTGATCATCTTAATAGCAATGGAAAGTGAAATAAATGACCATCAACAAACCAATCGACCCGAATTGGTGGTCGATGGCAACTAAGTATTTTCCTATCAGTTTTTTTAAAATGTATATATACTTCATCTCGTTCAAAAGTCGCACCTAACTTTCAACCAATCAAACCAGGAAGAACTTCCGATTTAACTGTATATTGTAAATAAGAAAATTATGCGGTTTCTCTTGAAAATGTGTAGAAATTTCTTTATATTTAGTAAATATAATTTTACCAAATGTTGGAGGAATCAACCTATGAAGGACATGAAGAAATTATGTAACTCCATAAATAATTGTTTTGTAAGAGATGACACTCATACTGACAAACTACATATGGGAGAGATCGTTCACATTCTCCGTGTGAAGTCTCAACTAACACAAGAGGAATTAGCTCATAAAGCAAACGTGAGTGCTCAAACGATTAAGAGGCTTGAAGGGGGAAGGGGAAAAGTAAGTGACATCACCTGCCGATCAATATTCGAAGCACTTGGAGTAAATATTACTTTATTAACGGAGCTTTTAGAGAAATGACGTAAATTGATGTATTAATAACAAAGAAGGAGTTGTAAAAGTAGGTTAACTTATTGGAGGCGTGATTTTTGCCTTCTTTTTAAAAAAGTTTTAAAGGAAGACATGATCATCATGATTAAGAGTTTCTGCTATTCCACACAGCTGTCTAAAATTTCTAGCAGATTACGAAGGTGCAAAATTGATATCAGGGTTTGGTAGGTGCTATATTATTCTGAATAAGGTATGAATTCCAATCATACCTTTTATAGAGTTCAATCCAAAGAAGGGAGAACTTATGAATAATAAATGGGAAGCAGCACTACCATCTCTATCTCAAGTTACCGTGTTTTCCAATCTCAATAATGAACCTGTCAGGATCCATGGTGGAGATGATAGTCTAAGATGCATTGGTGTAGGGACGGATGCAGCGGTCTTTCAATCCATTTATGCTCCAGAGTTTGCGTTCAAATTGTACGCGGAGGATAAGGGATCAAAAATTAAAATAGAAGAAAAAGTGTACAAAACCATTGGGAACTCATCTTTTTTCTCAACCTGCTATGAAACTTATGATAAGTTTCTCGTTCTAAGTTACGAAGAGGGACCAACATTATTCGATTGTCTGCTCCAAGGAATTCATATCCCGGAACAAGCAGTTCAAGATGTGGAGGATGCCAGACAATATGTGCGTGATCAAGGGTTGAACCCCCGTGATATTCATTTAAAGAATATATTGCTTCAAAATGGAAGAGCCAAAATTATAGATGTGTCAGAGTACGTCCTCCCAGGAAATGATTTTAGATGGGAGCATTTAAAGAAAGCATATGAGGATCATTATAACCTCATAGATGGAAAAGCAGTTCCATATTGGTTACTTGAAACAATTAGAAAATGGTATAATTCATGGAACAAGCATTTCACTTCTTATGAGGAATTTATGAAAATTGTATTAAAGTTTACTTCGTTTAAAAAAGACTAAAAAAGCGTTCAGAGCTATAAAAACTCTGAACGCTTTTTTTCTAAGAAAAGGTACTTCCAGGTATCAATACCACTTGCAAGTATGTACTTCTCAATACAGCTAAAAAGTAATTCTTTTATGGGTTCACATGCTGATACCTTCATTCTAAATCATACATTATTTGAAGTCTCTTTCTATAAAAGTAAGAAAGTGAGCAATCAATTGTATTTGACAGATAAATTTGACATAATTTATTTAATCTTCAATTTTAAGTAATTCAAGAAAATGGAGGAGAAAACATGTGGAATCAAAACAACGTTTCTAGAATTCTGGGTACTCACTATCCCATCATCCAAGCAGGAATGGCTGGTGGAATCACTACTACAAATCTGGTATCGTCAGTCTCAAATTCGGGAGGACTGGGAAACTTGGGAGCAGGATATATGTCCGCTGATGATATGAAACTAGCAATCAAAGAAATAAAAGGTCAAACGAATCAGCCTTTTGGGGTGAACCTTTTCATACCTGAAACTCCAATAGTAAATGATGAACAAATAACCCACGCCAAAAGATTATTGGAGCCTTTTAAAAAAGAATTACACCTAACCGACAACGGCTCGTTTTCAGAGCTGCAAAACAATTTTGAAAATCAGCTAGAAGTCATCTTCAATGAAAAGATACCCGTTTGCAGCTTCACGTTCGGCGCCCCATCTAAAGAGCTTGTGAAAGAGTTAAAAAAGGAAGGAACCATCGTGATCGGCACCGCGACGACTGTTGAAGAGGCAGTTTTCAATGAAGAGTGCGGAGTAGACATCGTTGTCGCCCAAGGAAGTGAAGCAGGTGGGCATCGGGGCACGTTTCTAGGATCTTTTAAACACTCAATAATCGGAACCTTTTCTCTAGTGCCACAAGTGGTGGATGCGGTTTGCATTCCTGTGATTGCTGCAGGAGGTATTATGGATGGAAGAGGCGTTATTGCAGCGCTTGCTTTAGGGGCAAAAGGAGTCCAAATGGGAACTGCTTTTCTTACATGTAAAGAGAGTGGGGCTGGGGCTTTTCATAAAAGGGCTGTTCTAGAATCATCAGAAACGCATACGGTCATCACAGCTGCCTTTAGCGGGAAACCTGCTCGAGGAATCGAAAACAGATTTACTAGGGAAATGCAGGAATTCGAGAGCCTATTACCTCCGTATCCCATACAAAATGCGTTAACGAAAAAACTGAGAAAAGAAGCGGGTATTCAGGGAGTTCCAGAATTCATGTCTATGTGGTCTGGACAAAGCCCGAGACTCAGCAGGGATATATATACTAAAGAACTGCTTGTATCCATCGTAACTGAAGTGGATGAAACTCTGGGGAGGTTGAATGAATAACTAAGTCACTCCATACAATTCATAGTCCCAATCTCACAAATCCTATTTTCCAAATATTAAACCTTGTAATCATTTCTAGCAAAGGTATAATTTTGATATAAGGAAAGCGTTTTTTTATTTATCGTAAATTTTCTAAATAGTTAAAATCTATTCGTTATGTTGCGTTTTTAGGAGGTACAAATGAGAGAAATATTACCTGGATCTGTACTGTCTCATATTCAGTATGGTTATCAAAAAGTTCCTAAGAAGGTCAAAAGTCAATGTCCAAACTGCTCAAAGACAAGTGAATTTGTTTTGAAGGCCAATTTTTATCAAGTGAACAAAACAGGACTGTTTGCAGAGGCAAATTGTTCAGAGTGTAAGAAACCCGCTATATTTGTTATCATGCTTAATGATGATTCGGTCAATCGACGTGAGGAAGCTGGCCTTTATATTTATGATCCACTGGCAACGAACGGACCGTTGGATCAGATTCAAGGGAATAAACGGATTCCACAGGACCTCGTCCGATCATTTCGATCCGCATTAAATGTCAGCCAGACGAAGGATAACTCTGCTACAGCCGTTATGTCTAAGCGCGTGCTCGAGAGTGTTCTGAAGAATTTTAATGGGGATAAAGTAAATGGGCAATCCTTATCGGAACAATTCGACCAATTACCCAAGAATGTCGACCTTACAAAGCCTATCCAGGCCCTGAGCCACCTTGTGCATCCAAACTCCCCCTTCTATGAAATGCTTGAATTGGAAAGGGAAATTGACGATGAAACAGCGGGATTACTTATGGAATTACTAGAAGGCCTCATTGAATATTTATTCGTTCTTCCAGAAAAAATCGAAACGTTACAAGAGAAAATTGAAAAGAAATATTAGTAGAAGTAGAGTGCCGTTTCTAGCACTCTACTTTTTTATAGTGATTTTAACTTAAGGGAATCCAGTGCCTGGTTCACGTCATCGATATCATAGATTTTCTTCTCTAAACAAAACTGAATCACGAGATCGAATCGTTCGCTGTCTGAAAGGGAGAAACCGGCAGCACACAACATATCACCGGTTTCTTCCTCCGACAGTTCCAGAGAAAAGCACAGGGCTACTACTGTACGTTTACTCGGCTTATAATTAGGAATCGATCTGATTTTCGAAAAATGCTTTCGGTCAATTCCTGCTTTTTTGTGGATGCCATCAACAGGAGCTATACAATTGGGAGTTCATTTTTCTAGGTGCGAATATCGATGCTGCTGAAGAAGCCTTGAATATCGGCATCGATGTCGGGAATGCATATCAATTTGAGGCTTTTTCTGAAGGAGTTGAAAAGATGTATGATGTGGTGAGTGAGGCTGTGTGTCAGAAGAGACGTTGATGTTAATATTGAATTTTGGATCTCATCTATCTATTAGATGGGATTTTTTCATTATAGAAACGCATGATGTCCTTTATAATGAATTCGCCGTTATATCTTGAATTTCGCCGATAAAACAAGGATTTCGCTGTTATATTTGAAATTTCGCCGATAAAATTGAAATAGCGCCGTTAAATTGGACGAATAGCAATCAACACACCAAATTACTTACCTTAAGCCATACAAAACTTATAAGAATACCCTCAACAATCAATAACTTTCACGATTCTGTATAGAATTTATTTAAATTTTGCCAAAACTAGTTTATCATTATAAGGTAGATTCAATTTAAACCAATTGGAAGTCAACGGAGTTAAAGGAAGGGACACTATGTCGACAGAAAACGAAAAGAATATTACCAGAATACATATGGATGGGAAGGAATACATTCTCATCGGAACTGCTCACGTATCGCGTCAGAGTGCGGTGCAGGTAAAAGAAGTGATCGAAGCAGAACAGCCGGACACGGTTTGTGTCGAACTGGATGAACCAAGGTATCAATCAATCGTCGAGGGAGATAAATGGAAAGATACAGACATCTTTCAAGTAATTAAAGACAAAAAAGCTACTTTACTTCTTATGAATCTAGCCATTGGATCATTCCAGCGACGGATGGCCAAACAATTTGGAATCAAGCCGGGTCAGGAAATGATTCAGGGAATTGAATCAGCGAAAGAAAATGGCGCTGAACTCGTATTGGCTGATCGGAATATACAAATCACGTTCTCCCGTATTTGGAACAGTGTTGGATTCAGTGGCAAAGCAAAACTCATGACCCAAATCATATACAGCATCTTTAGTACCGATACCATTACAGAAGAAGAACTCGAAAAAATCAAATCTCAAGATATGCTGGATTCGATGTTAAATGAATTCACCCAAGTTTTTCCTAAATTGAAAACACCATTAATCGATGAACGAGATCAATACCTTGCCCAGAAAATCAAAGATGCACCGGGAGAGAAAATTGTTGCGGTGTTAGGTGCAGCTCATGTTCCTGGTATCACTAAAGAAATTTATAAAGAACATAATTTGGACAAACTGAACGAACGTCCTGCTAAATCAAAATGGCCAAAGATTATAGGCTGGGCCATTCCCGTCATGATCCTTGCCGTGATTGCCTACACCTTCATTTCCAATCCTGATGCCGGGATACAACAGGGAATTAGTTGGATACTATGGAACGGAGGATTCTCTGCACTTGGCGTAGCCATCGGATTGGGACATCCATTAGCGATATTGACAGCATTCGTAGCAGCACCATTCACGTCGTTAAATCCACTTCTGGCAGCAGGATGGTTTGCCGGATTCGTACAAGCATATTTCCGCAGACCAAATGTCGGTGACTTTGACTCACTATCTGAAGACGTCCTTAGTGTAAAAGGATTCTGGAGAAACAAAGTAACGCGAATCCTCCTCATTGTCGTGCTTGCTAACTTAGGAAGTACACTTGGTACTGTAATTGGTGGGGCAGATGTTGTGCGGCTGTTTCTTGAAAATTTAAAGTAAAGTGAAATAAGCTATCCTTTTGGGGGTAGCTTATTTTTTATAAAATGATGTTGGAATATTATGTTAAAATGGATAGAATAATGATATTTTGGAGGGATCTTTAATATGAAACACAATATTAGCAGAGATGCACACTGATTACTCATCCTACTTGTTGGGTCTAGTTTTGTTATGGGATTCACACTTTTCACACATTCTGTTCAGGGAATAATCGCTTATGTATTTGGGATTATTGGATTTAGTGGTGTGGCTTTTCTTGTTTTTCATATTGAAGACAGAAAAGGAAGGAGACTAAATAATACATATAATTAGGAATAGCTAAGTTCAGGAGGCCATATGATGAATCAAGAATCACTATCAAACTTGATATCTATTAACAACGATGTTTTGTGGGGAGTCATTTTAGTAATGGGACATTTAATCTCCACTACACTAGCATTAGCCATTTTTTCATCAATTCTGCTTCAAAATAAGAAGAAAGGATTATTATTCCTTATTCTCTTAATTGTCATGGGTGTGCTGACACTCTATAGAGTCATGAGTTATTCTATAACATTTGGAATAATTATTGGCTTCATGTATATCATTTTATGTTTTGTTACCTTTATCTCTTTAATAAGGAAAATGACTAGGGAAAATCAATTGTAATTTGGTTTTAATCTCATATGTAGGATAGAGTGATAGAAAGGTTAAGAAAATTATTTTCTCCTCCAAGGTTGACCATTAGGATGTCTGTAATGTAGTTGAGTCATTTTTGTAACATAAATAATTTTTTAAGAATATATTGAAAAAACAAGCCTATATTTATTATAATAACAGAAAGGATTTATAGAGGAGGATCTAATGGACACCCACAGGAGTAAAAGGATATCCAAGTTATACCGAAAGTTGATTACTTCTGATGCAACACAAGCTTTCCTTATTTATAAAGGCCTAGATGAGACAACGAAAGCAGAATTACTCGATTTAGTGGCAGAGATGGGCTCTCAGCACTCAGAAAAACTTTTGAATAAAATAAGCTAACATACATTAACCGAGTGTAGGACCTGGAGAGGTGATTTCTCCAGGTCTTTTCCTTTGAAAAGGGGGAAAGATGGAGGATTTGAATATAGGGATTTTCGGTTTATTAGCGAAATAGTAAATTTATCAACAGAATTTCATTTTTATCAGCGAAATCCAGAATATATCAGCGAACCATAATGAACCAGTAATGCACAGTATCACAGGTCATTTGTCCTTCATCCAACGCTCAAAACCAAGGATATCTAACCTCTGCATAAACAAAAGAGTGCGGTGTGATTTCGATTATGAAATCCATCGCATTTTTAGTTTTTCATAAGATTTGATGATTCTAATTAACTATCTATTTACTAAAAAGGTGAAAAACCTTTTGAATGAAACTAAACATAGTTCTATTTTCCTTATTTTATGATGATAGGAATAAATTCCTTTTTATTCAAAAAAATGTTGTAATTAGGTGTATTAATATTTATAATATTAAGAAAATTTAATAAATATCCTCTAGGAAAGGAGGGCACTAAATGAATGTATATATGTCGGTGGATATGGAGGGAATTACAGGCTTAGTTGATCATACACATGTAGATTCGAGCAAGCATAATTATGAGCGTGGGAGAATCATCATGACCGAGGAAGCGAATACGGTTATATCTGCTGCCTTTGAGTCAGGTTGCACCGAAGTACTGGTCAATGATAGTCATTCACAGATGAACAATTTATTAATTGAAAAGCTGCATCCAGAAACAAAGTTGATTTCCGGTGGAGTGAAACCATATTCAATGGTTCAAGGACTGGATGAGACGTTTGATGGGGCTTTTTTTGTGGGTTATCACGCACGCGCATCGACGAAGGGTGTGATGTCCCATTCGATGATCTTCGGCGTTCGCAACATGTATATCAATGATGTTGCTGTGGGTGAGCTGGGCTTTAATGCGTATGTTGCAGGGTTTTACGGGGTTCCAGTGTTGATGGTTGCCGGAGATGACCAGGCAGCACTTGAGGCAGAAGCATTGATCCCTAATGTTACGACAGCCGTCGTGAAGGAAACGATTTCTCGTTCTGTGGCGAAAAGTCTGACACCTCAGAAATCAACTCAATTATTAAAGAAGAAAACCGAAGAAGCGATACATAATAAAGAAAACGTAAAACCTCTCACTCCACCTGACCAACCGACATTGCGAATCGAATTTGCGAATTACGGACAAGCGGAGTGGGCAAGTCTTATGCCAGGAACAGAACTTGAGACAGGGACGACCACTGTACGATTCGAGGCGAAAAATATACTGGAAGCCTATAGAGCCATGCTTGTCATGACTGAACTGGCGATGCGAACTACATTCTGTTAGAAAGTGTGAGATCAATGGGTACATATTTGTTGAAACGACTTCTGGCCATGGTGATAACGTTATGGCTGATTGTGACATTAACATTTTTCTTAATGCATGCCATACCAGGGTCACCATTTAATGAAGAGCGAAATACAAGTGAGATCGTACAGCAAAATTTAGAAGCTCATTATCATTTGAATGAGCCGGTGATGATTCAATATTTTCTCTATTTAAAGTCCCTTGTTTCATTAGACTTTGGTCCATCTATTACACAACCATCACAAACCGTAAATGATTTATTAGGAAGGGGATTTCCAATTTCCTTTGAATTGGGAATGATTACTCTCGTAATTGCAGTATTGTCTGGCATTATTTTAGGCGTATTGGCTGCTCTCAGACATAACGGAATCATAGATTACATGGCAATGACTTTCGCCGTACTCGGGATTTCGATTCCAAACTTTGTGATGGCGACATTACTTATTCAGGAATTGGCTGTAAACAGGGGAATCTTCCCTGTAGCCACATGGACGAGCTGGCGTCACATGGTTCTTCCGACCTTGGCATTAGCAACAGGGCCAATGGCCATAATTGCCCGTCTGACTCGTTCTAGTATGTTGGAAGTGTTAACCCAGGATTATATTCGAACAGCCCGTGCCAAAGGGTTGTCACCAATCAAGATTGTGTTTAAGCACGCCCTGCGAAATGCCTTACTTCCGGTTGTAACTGTACTGGGTACTCTAGCAGCAGGAATATTAACAGGTACATTCGTCATTGAACAAATCTTTGCGATTCCGGGAATGGGAAAGTATTTCGTGGAGAGCATCAATCAGCGTGATTATCCTGTCATTATGGGGACGACTGTATTTTACAGTGCATTTCTCATACTTATGCTGTTTTTGGTGGATTTAGCTTATGGTTACCTTGATCCCCGTATTAAGTTACATAAGAAGGAGGCGAAATAATGGGAGTTCCAAAACACCAAGAACCAAATGTGACTCCAGACGTACTGGATGAGTGGTTTACACCCAAGAAGAGGAATAAAGATGATGCGGAAGCGGTGGTCCGACCGAGTCTTTCCTATTGGCAGGATGCGTGGAAGCGCCTTGTGAAAAATAAGCTGGCAATGCTTGGCTTTGTTTTTTTAATCGGATTAATTGTGATGGCTGTCATTGGCCCCATTATTTCTCCCCATGACGTAACGAAGCAAACACTTTCGAACCAAAACCTGCCTCCTTCCGGTAATCACTGGTTTGGTACCGACGATATGGGACGAGATGTATTTACCCGTACATGGTACGGTGCACGCATATCGTTATTTGTAGGTTTTATGGCCGCACTCATTGATTTTGTTATCGGGATTGTATATGGAGGCATTGCAGGTTATAAGGGTGGTAAAACCGATAATGTTATGATGCGTGTTGTTGAAATTCTATACGGATTACCTTACCTATTAGTTGTGATTTTATTAATGGTGGTGATGGGGCCGGGCCTGCTCACTATTATCGTTGCCTTAACCGTGACGGGCTGGATCGGGATGGCCCGAATTGTAAGGGGACAAGTGCTGCAAATTAAAAACTATGAGTTCATTCTTGCTTCTAAAACGTTTGGTACGAAAACAGCCCGTATCATACGGAAGAATCTCCTGCCTAATACGATGGGACCGATTATCGTTCAGATGACACTGACAGTACCTAGCGCTATTTTTGCGGAAGCATTCCTAAGTTTCCTTGGATTGGGAATTCAAGCTCCTTATGCTAGTTGGGGAGTAATGGCTAATGACGGCTTATCTACGATTCTATCAGGCTATTGGTGGCGATTATTCTTCCCGGCTTTATTTATTTCACTAACTATGTTTTCATTCAACGTTTTAGGAGACGGACTACAAGATGCACTTGATCCTAAGCTAAGGAGGTAATCATCATGAATCACGTATTATCTGTACAAGATCTACATGTACATTTCTCGACATATGGGGGGGAAGTCAAAGCGGTTCGGGGAGTGAGCTTTGATTTACATAAGGGAGAAACGCTCGCCATTGTCGGCGAATCAGGATGCGGAAAGAGTGTAACGTCTCAAAGCATTATGAGGTTAATTCCAAGTCCACCTGGGAAAGTGACGAACGGCAAGATACTATTTAAAGGAAAAGATCTTTTAGGTGTAACCGAACCGCAAATGCGAAAGATTCGAGGGGCCGATATCTCGATGATTTTTCAGGATCCCATGACAGCACTGAATCCGACCCTGACAATCGGGGAGCAAATCATAGAAGGAATTCTGCAGCATAACGACGTTTCCAAGAAACAGGCTAGACAAAAAGCGATTGAGATGTTGACACTTGTCAGTATTCCAAACCCTGAAGAACGAATAAAGCAATATCCCCATCAATTTAGTGGAGGAATGAGGCAGCGGATTGTTATTGCCATGTCACTCGTATGCGAACCAGACGTAATAATCGCCGATGAACCAACAACAGCTCTCGATGTAACCATTCAAGCTCAGATTTTGGAATTATTCAAAGAAATCCAACAGAAAACCGGAGTCTCGATTATTTTGATTACCCATGATTTAGGTGTAGTAGCTCAAGTTGCTGATCGTATTGCCGTCATGTATGCCGGTAAGATTGTAGAGGAAGGAAATAGAAGAGAGATCTTCTATCACCCTCAACATCCGTATACACAAGGGTTACTGAAATCAGTTCCAAGACTTGATCTTGATGGGGAAGATCTGATTCCGATACCCGGCTCACCGCCTGATTTATTTTCACCACCCGTTGGATGTCCTTTCGTTCCCCGGTGTGAAAAGGCGATGGAAGTGTGCGACCGTGTATATCCTGCGAAAACACAGCTATCAAACGATCACCACGTTGACTGCTGGCTACAGGATAAGCGTGCAAAAAAAGCGATGCTTTCATCTATTAGCTTAACCATCCGTTAGGTTAATTGTTTGATAGATAAAAAGAATAAGAGGGGGAAGAAAATGAAGAAGCTATTATCAGTTTTTTTAGCAGGAATGCTCTTGTTTGTGTTGGCGGCTTGTACAGCTACGAAGGATGCAGGCAGTGAGTCAAGCAGTGGAGACAGTAAGAAAGAAAATACAGGAAAGGTTCTTCACTTGAACAATGGTGCTGAACCAACGTCTTTTGATCCTCCCATAGGATTCGACTCCTATTCCTGGACAGCGTTAAACAATTTAATGGAAGGGATGACGCGTTTAAACGCTAATCATGAACCCGAAGCGGCAATGGCAGAAAAATGGGACGTGTCCGAAGATGGAAAAGTATACACATTCCACATTCGTGACAATGCCAAATGGTCTAATGGAGATGATGTAACCGCTGGAGACTTCGTTTTTGCCTGGAAACGTCTGTTGAATCCGGAAACGGGATCACCGGCTGCCTTCTTAGGTTATTTCATTGAAGGTGGAGAAGCTTTCAATACAGGAAAAGGGTCAGCTGATGAAGTGAAGGTAGCAGCGAAGGACGAGAAAACATTTGAGGTGACTTTAACAAGTCCACAAGCATATTTCTTAAGCGTCATTGCGAATCCAGCGTTCTTCCCAATCAATGAGAAGGTTGCTACTGAAAACCCTGAGTGGTTTGCAGAAGCTGATACATTCGTTGCAAATGGGCCATTTAAATTAACTGAATGGGAGCATGACAGCCACTTTGTCATGGAAAAGAATGATCAATATTGGGATAAAGATTCAGTGAATTTGGATAAAGTTCATTGGGCAATGGTGAACGATACAAACACGGATTATCAATTATTCAAAACGGGGGAGCTGGATACAGCAGACGTACCAGCTGATTTAAGTAAACAATTATTCGAAGAAGGCAAAGTGAATGTAGAAGATCAAGCAGGAACCTACTTCTACCGTTTCAATTTAGAAAAAGAGCCTTTCCAAAATCAAAACATCCGTAAAGCATTTGCCATGGCGGTAGATCAACAACAAATGGTCGAATTTGTGACAAAGAATAAGGAAAAAGCAGCTTACGGCTTCGTATCAAAAGGTTTCAAAGATCCTTCCGGGAAAGACTTCCGGGAAGCAAATGGAGATTTAGCGAAAACAAATATCGAAGAAGCGAAAGCCCTTCTGAAAAAAGGAATGGAAGAAGAAGGGTACGATAAGCTACCTGAAGTAACCTTAACGTACAGCACTAGTGATACACATCAGAAAATTGCTGAAGCACTTCAACAAATGTTCAAGGAAAACTTGGAGGTTGACGTTAAATTAGCCAATATGGAATGGAACGTATTCCAGGACGAGCAAAAAGCATTGAAGTTCCAATTATCACGAAGCTCATTCCTGGCAGACTACGCAGACCCGATCAACTTCCTGGAGAACTTCCAAACAGGCCACTCTATGAACCGAACAGGTTGGAATAACGAAAAGTTCGACAGCTTAATCAAACAAGCCATGAATGAAGCAGATGAAGCGAAGCGTTTCGAATTAATGTATGAAGCAGAGAAAATCTTAATGGATGAAATGCCGATCATTCCTATCCACTTCTACAATCACGTGTATTTACAAAATGAAGATGTATCCGGTATCGTTCGTCATCCAGTTGGATACATGGAATTAAAATGGGCAGACAAGAAATAAGTGCTTGAACTAATAGTGAGTGGAGAAGACGCAAGGCTACTTGAAGCCTTGCGTTTGCTCCCTCTTTTTCTACGAAAGGGGTAATGTATGGTGATAAAAGCTTCAAAACTCAATGTAGGGGATACAATAGGTGTCATTGCTCCTGCAAGCCCTCCGAAACCTGAACCATTAAAAAAAGCCCTATCATTCCTTGAAGAATTAGGTTTGGACATAAAACTGGGGAAATCTGTCCATAAGAAATATGGGTACCTGGCAGGTTATGATCAAGAACGGATAGAAGATATACATATGATGTTCAAAGACAGTGACGTTAAAGCCATCATTTGTGCTTGCGGCGGTTTCGGCACAGGACGTATCGTATCCCGATTGGATTACAACTTGATAAGGGAAAACCCGAAAATCTTTTGGGGATATAGTGATATCACTTTTTTACATACAGCTATTCAACAACAAACTGGACTCGTTACGTTTCATGGTCCTATGTTAAGTTCAGATATTGGTCTTTCGGGTGTACATGCATTAACGAAGAGTTCCTTTGAACAGTTGTTCCGTTCGGGAGACATCGAATATACAAACAAACTTTCCATGTTGGAAACTGTTGTTGAAGGCGCAGCAAGCGGACCTGTAATAGGTGGAAATCTTACCTTATTGGTTAGCACTTTAGGGACTCCTTTTGAAGTGGATACAAAAGGTAAAATCCTATTTATCGAGGATATCGATGAAAAACCTTATAAAGTGGACCGAATGATGAATCAGCTGAAAATGGCGGGGAAATTCGATGACGCATCTGGAATCATCATCGGGGATTTCAAAAACTGTGTGCCAGAAAAACACGAACAATCTCTGACTCTCGATGAGGTGCTCAAAGAACATATTTCAGATGCTGGTAAACCTGTTTTAAAAGGATTTCATATCGGTCATTCTTCCCCAAGTATCGCCATACCATTAGGTAGCATGGGACGAATGAATACGTATAACCAAACATTTATCGTAGAAACAGGCATAAGAGAGGATGAGAATAATTGAAGATCCATCAATTGGAAACATTCCGAACAGCTATCCCGCTGCATACTCCTTTTAAAACTGCGTTGCGCACTGTTGAAGTGGCAGAAGCCATCGTTGTGAAATTAACGTGTGATGACGGGACGGTTGGATGGGGAGAAGCACCGCCAACAGTCGTCATTACAGGGGACAGCTTATCCAGCATTGAATGGGCCATCCTACAAGTGATCAAGCCGGCCATCATAGGTAAGAGTCTCTTAAATTACGAACAGCTTTTTCAACATTTACATTCATTAATTGTCCGTAATTCAAGCGCAAAGGCTGCTGTAGATATGGCCTTATATGATTGCCTTTCTCAGCACTGTAATATTCCACTCTATCAATTTCTTGGTGGGTACCGTCATGAGCTGGAGACCGATTATACTGTGAGCGTTAATAGCCCAAAAGAAATGGGTGAAGATGCAGAAGCCTATGTGAAGCAAGGCTTTGACGTACTGAAGGTCAAAGTAGGAAAAGATGATATCGAGACGGATATAAAAAGAATTCATGAGATCCGCCAACGAATCGGGTTCGATATCAAAATTCGACTGGATGCCAATCAAGGCTGGGAATCGAAAGCGGCTGTCAAAACGATTCGTAAACTGGAAGACCTTGATCTTAATATTGAGTTAGTCGAGCAGCCTGTACCTGCTCATGATATTGAAGGGCTAAAGAGAGTCACTGATGGAGTGGATACACTGATTATGGCAGATGAGAGTGTTTTTACACCATATCAAGCATTTGAAGTGTTAAAAACCCGCAGTGCAGACCTGATCAATATCAAACTCATGAAAGCAGGGGGCATTTATTACGCTCAGAAAATTAACGATCTCGCGGAGGTTTGTGGTGTCGAATGTATGGTAGGAAGCATGATTGAAACGCGCCTTGGGATTACGGCCGCAGCTCATTTTGCAGCAAGCAAGAAAAACGTGACCCGATTTGATTTCGACGCCCCTCTTATGTTGGCAAAAGATATTGTAGTGGGAGGCATAGAATATAACGGTCGAATGATAACGATGCCTACCCAACCTGGATTAGGTATTGAGAGAGTACTAGTTTAAATGAATATGAGGGGGAATTAATATGACGACAAAAGCGCTAATAGCAGTACCTGTATCAACCGTATGGACATCCAAGGATTCAGCCCGTGATTTGGATTCACCTGCCGTTTCCAATCCCGTGCAAATCAACGAATGGTTAGATTCCTTGACACATGAAACCCGGTTGGCTCTGTGCGATGAAAACCGTATACAATCTCAAGCTTTATTCGGCCAGGAAGTATTGGTGATGGAAGAGAAGGACGGTTGGTCTCGTGTGATCATTCCAGACCAAGCTACATCGAAAGACAATCAAGGGTACCCTGGTTGGGTCCCAAGCGCTCAACTTTCACACGGGGAGTTACCTCATACGGATACATATGCCATAATCACAAGCAAATTTGCGGATTTAATCAATGAAGAGAATGAGGTGGAATTGGAACTTAGTTTCCAAACGATTTTACCCGTTGTGAAAGAGCATGTTCATGTTATTGAAGTTTTGACTCCGTTAGGTACACGCTTCTTAAAACAGAAAGATGTAATCATCTCAACCACGAAGGTTAACGATCAAAAGGGTAGTGGCCAAGACATCGTCACTTCAGGAGAAGCTTTTCTTAATCTTCCTTATTTATGGGGAGGGATGACGAGCTATGGGTTTGATTGCTCAGGCTTCAGTTATACCATGTGCAAGGCGAATGGTTATCTGATTCCACGAGATGCAAATGACCAGGCTAAAGCCGGAAAAGAAGTAGCACTGGATCTATTAGAGCCTGGTGATCTTTTATTTTTTGCTTATGAAGAAGGGAAGGGGAGCATTCATCACGTTGGAATCTATCATGGTGACGGACAGATGATCCACTCTCCCAATACTGGGAAAACCATTGAAACCCTTTCCCTGAAAGGTACCTACTACGAGAAAGAGCTGTGTATAGCAAGGCGCTACTGGGGGGAAACGGAGGAATCATCTTGACGAATCACAAACTACTCGAAGTAAAGGAATTAAAAAAATACTTTCAGCTTGAAAAAGGTAAAACCTTAAAGGCAGTGGATCGGATTTCATTTGATATATATAAAGGTGAGACATTCGGTCTAGTAGGGGAATCGGGTTGCGGGAAGTCGACTATTGGCCGCACCATTATCGGTTTGTATGACAGGACAGAAGGGGAAGTCATGTATGACGGGAAGAACGTTCATACACTCTCTGATAAAGAAAAGCTGTCCTTTTATCGAAACATGCAGATGATATTCCAGGATCCGTACGCTTCTCTTAACCCCCGTTCAACGGTACGTGAAATCATTGCAGAACCGATGGATGCACACGATATATACCGGGATAAAAAAGAGCAGATGGAACGTATTTATCAGCTCTTGGAAGATGTCGGGCTGAATAGGGATCATGCGAATCGCTATCCCCACGAATTCAGTGGCGGACAGCGTCAGCGAATTGGCATAGCACGTGCACTTGCTCTTAATCCAGATTTCATCATCGCCGATGAACCGATTTCTGCTCTTGATGTTTCCGTTCAAGCTCAAATCGTAAACCTATTGAAAAAGCTTCAAAAAGAAAAGGAGTTGACCTTTTTATTCATTGCTCATGATCTTTCTATGGTAAAGCATATTAGTAACCGCATCGGAGTGATGTATCTGGGACATATGGTTGAATTAACCGAGAGTAAGGAGCTATATAAAAAGCCTCTTCACCCTTATACCCAAGCATTACTTTCAGCTATCCCCATCCCTGATCCCGATGTAGAGGATGAGCGTGAACGAATGATCATTCAAGGAGAAATCCCCAGTCCAATCGATCCACCAAGTGGCTGTGTATTCAGAACCCGTTGTCCTGTAGCCATGGAAGCATGCTCTAGCCATAAACCTAAATGGAAGGAAGTAGAAGAACAGCACTTTGTTGCTTGTCACTTATACGACAATGAAATCACAAAGGATCATGACGAAGTAGCGGTCACAAAGTAAAGGATGAATTGTAGATGAATGAGAAATTATTAGAGGAAAGAATTCTGGACGCTATTGATAAATGTATAGGCAGGGTCAGTGTGGCCATTGACCTGCCTTCACACTCCATCCAATTCAATAATGACACTCCTTATTCTGCCGCAAGTTTAATCAAGGTTCCGATCTTACTTGAAGGCTTTCGGCAGGCAGAGCAAGGGAAAATCGATTTAAATGAAATGGTAATGGTTCCTAAAGAGTGTAGAGTAGGAGGGGCAGGAGTGTTGTCAACACTATCCGAAAATATTTCGTTGACGGTAGAAGACCTCCTCACACTCATGATCATTGTGTCGGATAACACCGCGACGAATCTCATTATCGACCGTATAGGGTCAGAAGCAATAAATAACCTTTGTAACTCTTTAGCATTAAAACACACTAAACTTAGTCGGAAATTGATGGATTTTCAAGCAATAGATCAAGGGTATGACAATTTCACCTCTGCAACTGATATCATCAACTGCTTACGTATACTAGACCAGAGCCCACTATTCAGTGAGCAAAGCCGTGAAAAAATGCTATTTATATTGCATCAGCAACAATTTGTCACCAAGCTTCCGGCAAGAATGGACAGGGAGAGAGTCTTTATAGCAAACAAAACTGGGGAATTACCTGGGGTTGAACATGATTGTGCAATTGTTCGGTGTGAAGAAAAAACTGCCTACATAGCTGTATTAATTGACGGACTTGAAGAAAACGATTCTGCGCGAGACACAATTGCCAAAATCGGAAAGTTCCTATACGATTATTTAGCTAAACTTAATCAGTAAAAAAACAGCATTTTCCCACGGGATTCTTTACCTTTTTGTTGTCTATTTAAGTAAATTATTTCGTTCTCACTGTAAAAACGTTCTATCCGCGCTCGCTCTTTGTGATACTCATTTACGCTATACCTGGATCTTCAATACTCTTGATTTAATACCAGATGATCACATAAGAAAAACAGATGTTGAGCTAGAAAAAAGAGGAAGATGAAATCAACAAACATATAGAGATAAGATATTAAATGCGTGGATCCCAATATGGAGACGCGCTTTTTTTGATGTAGGAAGAAAAAAAGCGGTATAAGAGACCCATTTAAGGTGTTACTCTTAGAATAAACCAATAAAAATGTATCAAATCAATTTTCTTTACATACCATAATGGGGTATAGTATATTAAAAGCATGGAGGTGGGGAAGATGACCGATGAAAAGAATGAAAAAAATCCTGAGATTAACCCATCCGTGATTCAAGAAGAAGAGCGTGTAATGGATGATGCTGCATGCTCTGATGAAGGTATTCGGAAAAGCCATCACTCTGATAAAGTTAAGAAAAATCTTGTAACGCGATTAAATAGGATTGAAGGACAAATAAGAGGAATTAAAGGCTTGATTGAACGTGATACGTATTGTGACGACGTCATTACTCAAATATCCGCCACTCAATCTGCCCTCAACAGCGTAGCCAAAATTCTATTAGAAGGTCATATGAAAACATGTGTTCTTGATCGAATTCAAGAAGGAGACACAGAAGTATTAGATGAAGTCATGGTTACAATCCAAAAACTCATGAAAAAATAAAGGAGAGTTTACAGATGCAAAAAGAATCGTTAACAGTGGAAGGTATGTCTTGTGGACATTGTGTTAAAGCAATTGAAGGCAGTGTGGCTAAATTAGACGGTGTGAAATCGGTGCAAGTAAGTTTGGAAGATAAGAAAGTAGAAGTTGAATTCGATGGTTCACTATTAAAGTTTGATGACATCAAAGAAACAATTGATGATCAGGGATATGATGTGGTGTAAGATACTGTGCATTCTCAGCACGGTTTTCTTTTACAATAAAGTATACCCCGTATAGGTATGGAGGGTTCAGAAATGGCTCAGCATAAAGAAACCAATATTGCTATAACAGGAATGACTTGCGCTGCTTGTGCGAATCGAATCGAAAAAGGTCTAAATAAATTGGACGGTGTAGAAATTGCAGCGGTCAACTTCGCGATGGAGAAAGCAGCGGTAAAATACAATCCGGAAGTAGTGAAACCAATTGATCTTCAAAAAAGGATTCGAGATCTAGGTTATGACGTACAACTCGAAAAAACCGAGTTTGATATTACCGGAATGACCTGTGCTGCTTGTTCTGCAAGAATCGAGAAAGTATTGAATAAGCAAGATGGTATACAACATGCAACGGTAAATTTGGCCTTAGAAAAAGCAACCATTGAGTATACCCCTGGTACGATCACGATAGATCAAATCATTCAAAAGGTTGATTCAATTGGCTACGGTGCAACAGTGAAAAATGATAAGAATCAAGAAGAACAAACCGATCATAAACTTCAAGAGATTCAGAAGCAAAAACGTAAATTCATATGGTCACTATTATTATCGCTGCCCCTATTGTGGTCAATGGTAAGTCATTTTGAATTTACATCGTTCATCCCCTTACCGGATATATTAATGAACCCTTGGGTGCAAATGTCTTTAGCAACACCTGTACAGTTTATTATCGGGAAACAATTTTACCTTGGGGCTTATAAAGCATTAAAAAACAAGAGTGCCAATATGGATGTTTTGGTCGCACTTGGAACATCGGCAGCTTACTTTTACAGTGTATTTCTTGCCTATCAGTCCATTGGATCGGGAATGCATATAGTTGAGCTATATTTTGAAACTAGTGCCATTTTAATCACACTCATTATTCTCGGGAAATTGTTTGAAGCCAAGGCAAAGGGTCGTTCTTCTGAAGCCATAAAGAAGCTTATGGGTCTTCAAGCTAAAACTGCAACTGTAGAAAGAGATGGAAAGGATGTAGAAATTCCTTTAGAAGACGTTGTAACAGGAGATATCGTGTACATCAAACCAGGTGAAAAAGTTCCTGTAGATGGAGAAGTCATCGAAGGTCGTTCAGCACTCGATGAATCGATGATTACAGGAGAAAGTGTTCCGGTGGATAAATCTATAGGTAATACATTAATCGGTGCCACAATGAATAAGAACGGATTCCTTAAAATGAAAGCTACAAAGGTAGGGAAAGATACCGCCCTGGCACAGATTATCAAAGTGGTGGAGAATGCTCAAGGCTCCAAAGCTCCTATTCAACGATTAGCGGATACAATTTCGGGTTTATTCGTCCCTATCGTTGTAGGAATTGCAGTCCTGACATTTCTTGTCTGGTACATCTGGGTTGAACCAGGTAATTTTGCCGAAGCACTTGAAAAACTGATTGCCGTTCTTGTGATTGCCTGTCCATGTGCCCTTGGGTTAGCGACTCCGACTTCGATAATGGCAGGTTCGGGACGTGCAGCTGAATTCGGGATTCTCTTTAAAGGCGGAGAATATCTTGAATCAACCCATGGGATTACAACCGTTGTACTTGATAAAACGGGTACTGTTACAAACGGTGAGCCGGTATTAACAGATGTAAAAGTGGAAGATGGATATGATGAAGTGGATTTTCTTGCTTTGGTTGGTGCAGTGGAACGGTCTTCGGAGCATCCACTAGCTGTTTCAATTGTTAAAGGGATTAAAGAAAAAGGAATTACATTATTAGGAAGCGAAGAATTTGATGCTGTACCAGGGTATGGTGTAAAAGCAAAAGTTGGGATTAATGAAGTGGTCATCGGTACCACGAAACTTATGGAACATAATGGTATCCAAATCAATCATGTGATAGAAACCAAACAAACTCTTGAGACTGAAGGAAAGACGGTTATGCTCGTTTCTATTAATGGAAACTATGCAGGCCTTGTCGCTGTAGCAGACACTATAAAAGATACTTCTAAACAAGCCATTCTACGGTTAAAAGATATGGGCTTAGAAGTCATCATGATCACTGGTGACAATCAGCGTACCGCTGAAGCAATTGCAAAAGAAGCTCATATCCATCATGTAATTGCGGAAGTTTTACCTGAAGGAAAAGCAATGGAAGTTCAAAAACTTCAGAAGGAAGGAAAGAAAGTCGCGATGGTGGGAGATGGAATCAATGATGCCCCTGCACTTGCGATGGCTGATATCGGAATGGCGATCGGTACAGGTACAGACGTAGCCATGGAAGCTGCCGATATCACCCTTATCCGCGGTGACTTGAACAGCATTGCCGATGCTATCTTTATGAGTAAGAAAACCATTCGTAATATTAAACAAAACCTGTTCTGGGCCCTGGCCTATAACTCACTCGGCATCCCCATCGCCGCAATGGGATTCTTAGCACCATGGCTTGCCGGAGCTGCAATGGCATTTAGTTCTGTGTCCGTTGTTTTGAATGCCCTGCGCTTGCAGAGAGTGAAGCTGTGAACTTAAAAGAGATCAAAGGTGACATGACCTTTGATCTTTTTTACTCATTCGATAAACTTGTCTTCAATTGTTAGGGATTATCCATACCTATTGACCATTATATAAATCAATGGATTTATTATTTATTTTGGACGATTTGTTTAAATCATTCCTAGATTAATTCAGCATCTTTATGGGGGACCCAATCCTATTTCGATTTTGATTCGGGGGACCAATGAATCCTTTATTGGTGACAAAGCCTCGGCGATATTTTCAGGGTTGATGCCATTGGATAGCCCGAATACCTCCAGGTGGGGTTAGGCGCAACGTATCCGATCCCTCGGCCGTTTTTCTTAATATTAGTACTATCAAACACACATAATCTGATTTCCCCGTTCCATTTCCCCCTTTTGAAATATCCATAAAAATATAAACCTATAATGTATAAATGATACATTGAGGGAATGGGTGAATGCGTATATAAACCAAAAAGGCCTCTTAGATAAGTTTTCTAAGAGGTGAGTTCCTTAAAAGACAGCAGACTTTCAATTATCGATCCGTTTCCGTGAATTTGATATCAATCAGCTTTTCAGTATCCGTTTCAAATTGAATGTCCACAAACACTCCAAATTCTTTCCCTCCACGTTTTAACCATAGTTTAAATTTCTCTGTCGATACCTTCGATCCGTTTTCCTTCCCGATATGGAGATAGTCAACAATCGCCGCATCTGGATATTTCTCTTGAGTCTTTTTCACTGCCAGACTTCCCCATTTAGCATAAGAGGGAATCTCTTGTTGAGCGTGTACGTGTACGGGTTTCAGGTCAACTATTGCCGCGTTGGCAATAAAAATCATGCATAGAACAATTGGGATATGTCGTTTCATTTTCAATACCAAAACCTTCTTTTTATCTTGTAGGTTTGTCTAGTCTGACTGAAATTATTCTGCATTTCCCATTTAACTTACAAATTACATAAGTAAATGAAATCTTTTTTTAAGTTAGAATATTCTTTACTTACTAAACATAAAATCTTAAACTGTGGATGAGGAAGAAAATCTTTCCAACTAAATGAAAGGAGGCGATGACGATGATTAAAATCGTCGATGTAATGCAAAAAATCAATAAGGATGAGGTTATATATATTAAAACCTAGTGTAGGAGGACATTATGAAGACGACATTGGAGCAAGTGAAAATTGTAGAATATCATGAAGGATTAGCAAAAGGAATCGCGAAAATGTGGAATGAAAGCCGTGAAAACTGGGGTGGAGATTCGGTTGTCACTACTGAACAAGACGTGAAAGATAAGGAAGCTAACTCCACAAATCTTCATCTGTTTTTGGCAATGGTGGGGGATGATGTGGCAGGTTATTGCGGATTGTCTGAATATCGCGAGGACGAAGGTGCCCTTTACATTCCTCTTCTGAACGTTCACCCCAAGTATCAGGGCTTAAAGATCGGCAAACAACTCGTATTGAAAGCGTTAGAGAAGACTGTAGAATTAAAATGGCCGAGACTGGATTTATTTACATGGGCGGGTAATACAAAAGCCGTTCCACTTTATAAAAAATGCGGATTCTTCTGGGAGGAACGTGATGACACCGTTCACCTGATGAATTTTATCCCCATGGTGCTTCAAATTGACTGGCTAAAGCCTTTTTTTGAGAAGCATGATTGGTATACAACAAGTCAGCGTTTAATTGAAATCAAACCCGATGGCCTTAAAGATCGAGATCATACTTATTATGAATACAAGTGGGAAGAAGGAAATGAGTTCGTTCGTATTCAATTTGAACGAACGGGACGAGGCATTCGCTTAGTTGAAACGCAGGATTTTTTAGTGGAAATGAGGCTGCCTGACTTTAAGATGCTCGAGAAAAAAGAACACTATACGACTTATCATGTAGAGAATCGCAGAGAGAATCCGGTTGAAATCTCCCTAAAAGGAGTATCATCTTCTCATGTAAAGAATGAATTCCATGAGACCGTTTTAGTGGGTAAGAACTGGATTGGAGATTTCCCTGTCAGTGTCTCTATGCCAGCTAGTCAACCAAGTCCTTGGAAAAAGCACCCGACTGTTGGGGTGACAGTTGAGGTGGATGGTCAATCAATCCCATTAGCACTAGGGGTCTTCCCTAAACAAGCGGGAAAGCTTCATTTAAGATCGGTAAAAAAGAATTGGAAATCACATAGTAAAGGAATGCTCTATCTTGATTTGGAAAGTCAATTAGAAGAAGAAACTACCTGGACGATTAAACTGCCAGTAAATAAGGTAGTAGAGTGGGAAACTTCAGAAGTGAAGGTGAAAATGGAAGGGAAAAAGAGAATTTCGATTCCACTTCCGATCCAGCTATTAAAAAATGGCTTTTTGTCAGAAGAGGTGAATGTAGCTGTTGAACGAAAAAACGGGGAGGCCACTACTTTTTCCACTCGGCTTTCATTGGCTCTACCGGGTTTTGGGGCAAAATTTGGTGGCGAGACAGAAGAGAATTGGATAGGGTTTAACGGTCCGCACTACGTAGAGATTGAAAAACGAAACCATATCGTCAAAGTAGGCTCTATGAATGCAACCCAAGATCCGATAACTTTCTTCACCCCAAAATTTGGAAAACCATATAGTGAAGAGTTTTCTAAAAAAGAAGCTTCTACTGTAGACTATATTGAGCTTCCTGAAGCTTTCGTGATGAAAACAACACTAAAGTCGGATGCATTTTCCTCCATGCTTCTGAACACCTATTTTAAAATTTACGGTGATGGCTTAGTGGAAATCACACATGAAGTGGTGAATGCTGGAGAAGAAGACAGGAAGCATCTTTCCCTGATTCAGCCTGTTCTTATTAACTTCGAAGGAATGGCTATCCCACAAAGGGACGGAGTCTTAATCGGGAATGAGTCACTGGTTCCTTTTATGGAGTATATTAATGATAAAGATATGGCTGAACGTTGGATTTTCACAAATTCTTCAATTGGAGATACTATCGGCCTTGCTTGGCCAGAGGAAGCACTTGGAAGAAAAGATGATTGGCGAATGGCTCTTGAATATGAAATCGACCTGATACAATCCCAGGAAAAAACGTGCTTAGGTCCAATCCAGGTCGGGATCAATGCATCCAACAACTGGTCTAAGTGGCGGGAGTTGGTGTTGGGTGATGGAGGGGACATGAAAGAGCTGCCCCTGTATACTTTAGATAAAACAGGTGGAGATATTATTTCTACTGTTGGTGGAAGGGAAGATTATTCATTCCAATCCATGCTTACTCCTTATATTCATGGTCAATTAACCGTTCATTCAGAAAATGAATCTTTCGCGAAAAAAGTGGATAAAGCTGAGTCAGTTACCCGTTTGAATTTTGAAATTGAGCATTCATCACCAGGTGTAAAATGGATAGAGGGACAATTCGAATCCAAAAGTCACTTCGGGAAAGTAGAAGTTATGCAACTTGTTAAGGGGAAGAGGGAAGTAAAGGTCGAGAGGAACGAAGATGTTTGGTCTGTAGATAATGGCGTCATTTCGTTTAAAGCGTCATCTGCATATTATCCTGGTATCTATTCCTTATCGATTGACGGTAAGGAAACGTTGGATCATCAATATCCAAACTCGGGTCCACGGGCGTGGTGGAATCCGTGGGGGGGAGGTATCAGATACTCTTTCCAAGCCGTTAGTTCCTATTCAATGTTGAAAGAGAATACTGCAATCGGATCTGTAACAAAGTTGGATCAACACGGCCATCAGTGGGAAGGGATTTGTTTAACAACAGAATTTAAGGAGCATGAAAAGATGAAGGGAATTGTTCTTCGTCAATATGCTTTAACACTTCCAGAAGTGCCGGTCCTGGCTGTATACGCGGAGATTCAGCAGGATTCAGGAAGAACGTATACGAAAGAGTTGATGGATTTAGAGGCTTTTTTCAAGTCTGGAGAAACATTAACATCCAGTTTCGTTAAACTACCTACACAAGGTATGGTCCATAAATACTATGCAGGCGTAGAGGAATTCGTATTGAGAGATACACCATTTATTACGGTTGGATCGGATGATCACCCAGAATCTGTGACATTTGTTCACCCAAGCACCAGAAAACGGTCAGAAGCTTATTTGAACCAAGATGTGCTTCTAGTCGCATCAACAAACGAGTTGTCTGCAGCCACGGGAGAAACCATCGTAACTGAACCAACAATCCTATTCTACGGTGAAACTCAGTCTGCACAAGCAATCAAACCGCTACAAAACCTTCGATTCACCTAAAGAACTCCACGAACCTACCCCTGCGTAGGTTCGTGTTTTTAAATAGGGAGGGACGGACCTTCAAATGATCCGATTTTCCAGGTTATCAGATTTTCAGTCTGTTGGAGGTCCGTCCCTAACAGTTAAGCAGTACTATTGATCTTTATTCATATTCTTTTCACCATTATGGACTGTATCCTCATCCTCCATCAATCCACTGACTGCCTGTTTAAATTCTCTCAAAGAAACACCTGCAGCTTTTCCGAGCTCTGGAAGTTTGCTTGGTCCAAAGAATAGTAGTGCTACGAACAAGATAATCGCTATTTCACCGAAACCCAGATTCATTTTTATTTCCTCGCTTTTTTTTGAAGTAGTTTTAGTACGAACTTTGCTTTAACTTACTTTAAGTCGAATATTTCAACAATTTCTTGCCATTTAATCATCATATCCCAAGAGAATTGAGGTACGGATGAGATGATGCTATTTCCACTCATTTCTCCAGATATCAGTATCGTTCCAACAAAACTAAGTAGGAATAGAGAACAGAAGACATAACAAGCAATAGATTCCTTACGATATTCATAATTTCTCATATGAATGCACCTCAGTTTAATTTAATTTTCAAGGACCAATGTTTATTTTAAATAGGCATTGCAAAAAAACTCTTAACTGCAAAGAGAAAAAAGGGTTTACGATCACATGTATTTTTAGAATGTAAGGATTCAGAGGTAATTTGAATGGGACATGACTACTTCAAGAAAGCCCAATGAGTCTGGAAAAATCTCAGTGCTAAATAGACATCCAGCTAAAGGGATTAATTTAAAGTGTAATGTCGGAAGAATGGAAGTTTTATTTGAAGTCATACCATCTTGTTTCTGAACCAGCGAAGGGACCGCGTCGATAATCATTTCTGCATCGGTTAAAAACACATGGTCAGAAATAGTAGCCACATCATCAAAACTTAAGAAAATTGGGCTTTGATTCTGTTGTTGAACAGGTACTGTCCCAAACAACATGCTAATTACCATCAATAACAACAATCTCACCACAGTCACTTCACCTCCCAAGATAATATTAAAACTAATTATAGCTTAATTTCCCCCGGTGTCTATAACTTCTTAAATGAAGGTAAGAGGGACGGACCTCCGATTGGCAAAATCTTCGATAATTCGGATAGTATATAGGTATAGAGGTCCGTCCCTAATAAAAAGAGCCGGATACGAATGTACCCAGCTCAAGTCATTATGGTAAGAGATTAATATACTTTGTCGCCATTAAAAATTGAATTTTTCACTACTACATAATCTACTGTTCGGATTGCTTCAAGCTTCGTACCACCAGCATAGGAGATAGAGGATTGAAGGTCTTGCTCCATTTCGATCAACGTATGTTCCAGTGACCCTTTATGTTCAACAAACATTTTTTTACCTTCTACATTTTTCTTTTCGCCTTTTTGGAACTCTGAAGCTGATCCAAAGTATTCTTTGAAGAGCTTGCCGTCTTTTTCAATTGTATCTCCTGGAGACTCTTCATGGCCTGCGAATAGGGAACCGATCATCACCATGGACGCACCGAAACGAATGGATTTTGCTATATCACCGTGGGTACGGATACCACCATCAGCGATGATTGGTTTTGTAGCGGCTTTTGCACACCAGCGTAGAGCAGCCAGCTGCCAGCCGCCTGTACCAAATCCGGTTTTGATTTTCGTAATACATACTTTCCCTGGTCCGATTCCCACTTTTGTAGCATCAGCACCTGCATGTTCCAATTCTCTTACAGCTTCTGGAGTACCAACGTTTCCGGCAATCACAAAGCTCTCAGGTACGTGTTTTTTAATGTGTTGAATCATGCTGATTACCGCATTGGAATGACCATGTGCAATATCGATGGTGATAAACTCCGGTGTCAGCTTTTCTTCCGCTAACTGCTCTACAAAAGCATACTCTTCATCCTTAACACCTACAGAAATAGAAGAAATCAGCCCGCGGGACTTCATATCTTTAATAAAAGAAATTCTTTTTTCAGGCTCGAAGCGATGCATGATATAGAAATAATTATTTTCAGCTAAATATACAGCGATTTTTTCATCAATAATGGTTTGCATATTGGCAGGTACAACAGGTAACTTAAAGGTATGTCTACCAAGGGTCACACTCGTATCACATTCAGAACGACTGTTAACCACACATTTTGCAGGAATTAATTGAATATCTTCGTAATCAAATACATTTTCCATTATTACACCCCTAAACACGAATATTAAAGTTTGGTTGTTTTGTAAATGTTCGTACATAAGGTAATTTACATCATTTTCTTATCGATGTCAAAGATTTTTATCATTTTAAGAGAAAAGGCTTTAGACTTCGGCACAAATTATTGATTCAACAAATATTTTAGCGTTTGCAAATATGGGTTTATGAACCCACTGAAAGAAAGACTATGTTAGAGTATAAGGAAGAAGGGCTTAGTAACAATCCGTATAATAGGAAAGGTGGTTAAGCTATGTACTGGGTAATCGCTCTTTTCGATGAAAAGACTGAAGAGTTGATACAAGAAATATGGAAGGAACTTACTGTAAGAAATATTTCTTACTATGAGGAAGAAATCAACGATGCGCGTCCCCATATTACGATAGGGAGTTATAAAGAATTAGATAAACACAAATACATAAAAGCATTAGAGGAGTATTATGAACATAAAAAAACGATCGATATCACCTTCAACACCGTCGGTTCATTTCTAAACTTCGGAACTCTATTTTTCTCCCCGACCATCACAAGAGAACTGCTAAACTTTCATTCGGATCATCATGATTTTTTTCGAGAATTCAGTGAAACAGCTAATCCACTCTATCTTCCTGACAAATGGATCCCACACTGCACTTTAGCCAATAAGCTCTCGCCGGAAAAATTATCTCAGGGCTTTAAGCATTGTTTAGAAAGAGGAGACTTAATTAAAGCGAAGATAATCGGGATTGCTTTAATTGAATTAGTCGATGATTCAAAGAGTTGCATAGACGCTCCGATCGTTTACTCAAAATCATTATTGGAGTAAAACACAACATCTGCAGAGGCGATTTTTGGTTGATTATGGTATCCTAGCGAAGAACGACTCTTCTAGGGGGTATACCAATGATGGAACTAATCAATATTATTTTATTCCTTTTATTCATCGCATGTAGCATGGAGATTTTCGCAATGGGAAAACAACAAAAACAAATGAATGCGACTATCAAAGAGCTGAGAGACGATATTAAGAAATTAGTGAATCATGAAAGGTAGTAGAAAGTGCAGAGGGGCTTTTTTTAAACTAACATGAAAATTAGCACTAAAAACGCAATGGAGACCTCTCCATTGCGTTTTGTTATGAGGTTATACAAATTGATTATTTTTTCGGAACTTCTCCATTAGACCTCTGGCATAAACGTTCGCTTTCCCCACATCTCCTTTTTCCATATAATAATCAAACAGCAAAACGCCGTAATGCTCCATTGGGAGAACGTAGCCCGTTTCCTGAAAATGAGGATAGGCTTTTTCTTCCAAGTGATCAAAATACCCTTTTTTGTCCTCATTGACATTCAATTTGTGTAACGTAAAGAAGTGATAGAACGTTTTGTTTTCAGTTTTTTTTGATAGAGTCAAGCCTTCTTCTATAATTTGTAGTAAATCATCTTTCGAGGTCCGTCCCTCTTTGGTAAGGGCATTTATGTATCCTTCAAGTGAACCGAGGTAGTTTGGGTCTTGGGGTTGACGGGTGTTGTTGACGGACTTTTTGTATAGTTCGCTTGCTGACTTGAATTCACCACTTCTGAGTTGGTGATAGGCGTAGTTATGGTGAAGAAGTGCTCGTTGGTACTCCAGTTCGTAGGCTTCAGCCATGTCTATTAATCGTTGGTATTCTTTGCCTTCCACATTGGAATCATCGGATTGTTCAAGTTGTAACAGCATCAGCATCTCTGACTCGATCATCCGGGAGAAGCTGCGCTTCTCTACAAAGAATTGCAATGCTTTATTCGCATAAAAGTAGGCTAATACATTTGAATGAATGGAATGGTAGGCAACGGCCAAATCATAATAACATTCCCGGTTAGAATAGTCGTCCAGGCTAATCTTCTTAAGTACTGAAATGGCTTTGAAGTTATCCTCATGTGATGAATTCCTTTTATGTGCAGCAACATATTATGCTCATATGGACTAAGTTCTGACCACATCTCCATTTCTTTAATGAGACGTTTCGCAAGTTGATTTTCTCCGGAAAATATATGATATCTAGAAAGAATCAAGGTATACGTTCGATAAAAATCCTGGATCTGCAATAAATGAAACCCTTCCAGTCTTTTCTTTATAGAATCTGCCTTGTTCTGCAGCTTCTTAATGATTGATTCATGCCATTCTTTAAGAAGGGAATCGATACTCTTATAATTCTCTAATTCCTTTTCCATTTGAATTCCTAATCGATCACTTAATAATTGGATTGTTTCTTTTGAGACCTCAGTAAGTCCTCGTTCTATTTTACTAATATGGGTAGTGGAACAAATTCCTTCTCCCAAGTCCTTTTGTTTAATCTCTCGATGTTCTCTATAGAACTTGATAATTTTACCTTCCAGCATGATCTCATCCCCTTTTGCAATCGTTCCAATTCATCCAATATTATCATAACCCCAATTGAAATTTGTCCATTTAGTAGTTTTTCTATTAATTATCGAAGAAAAATAGGTCTATGTTAATTGATAATGTGATTTCAATCAGTCGCAAAGACCTAATCAAAACCCCGATAGCTACCTGACTGAAAGAATACTAGAATAAAGTTGTACTACTATTAAGAATACTTATTAAAAAAGAAAAGAAAGAGGTAGTAATTATGAATCCACACTCAATCGCGAGACGATCGGCAGTGATCTCCCGTAAATTGGTAGGAGGGACGAAATGAAGAAGTTTTCATATGCACTGCCTGAAATAAATAGCTGATATAATGAGAAGGAAGGACCTCTATATAAAGAGATCATTCCTTTTTTCTATCAAATGATTCCCCGGTCATCACATTCATAAATCGTTCGAAAAACATCCCATACTCGAAAGAGAAGGCAATCCGATGCTTTTTTGCTTTTTCTTCGAACTGAATGTACGGTCTGATATCAGCAATGCTTTGTCCGCGGTGGATGCCAGAGCTCGTAGTCACCACATGAACGGGTAAATTTCGAAACGTGAACATATCTTCATTGACGGCTGTCATCAAGGTGAGTGCATCATGTACTGGGCTTCCTTTAATTAATGGGTTTCGCTCCTTGTAATACCCATAGTAATAGTCTAAGAGAGGCTTAACAAGCTTAGATCGGCCCTTATACTCGATGTAATCAACCATTTCAGGTGTTACAATTGCATGGTCAGTTACATTTAGAGGGATGATGGTAAGGTTACTCGCGTATGTCAAAACAATCTTAACTGCAATCGGATCAGAATGAAAGTTTGCTTCAGATACCGCCGTTACATTTCCCGGTACCCAGAATGCTCCACCCATAATATAAATCTTTTTTACTTTGTTCATAAGAGTCTGGTATAAGATAAACATATTCGCAAGGGACGTCAGCCTTCCAACATTTACAATAATCAGTTCATCCCCATACTTCTCAATCAATCTAATAATCTCAAAGAAATTTTCAATAATACCTTCATACAGACTAGGCTTAATTGGTCCAAGTCCATATTCTCCGTGTATTTCAGGATAGAATTTAGGCTCTTCTGCTGTCATCGGAACCTCTGCTCCACCAATAATTGGAATCTGATCTCTTAGGTTCAACAGTTTCATAAGGTAGTGAGCACTTGTCACAGCACGGGATCTTGGGACATTTCCATAATCGGCTACGACTCCGACCAGTTCAATCTCTTCACTTAGGTAAGAATAGATCAAGGCAATCGTATCATCGATTCCAATATCTGCAAATAACAATACCTTCTGCATGATTCACTCACCACCTCTGCAATCTTTATTTCTAGTATATGGAAAACAGTATTCTGATTATGTGTAAAGGGACCCCTACCAAAGAACCAAAAACTTATAAAAAAATAGTTGAACTTTACGTTAACGTTAATGGTAAACTTGAAGTATCAAAATTTTCTAACAAAGAGATGATCCCTATGACATACACAATAACTCAGTTGGCAAAGGAATTTAACGTAACGACACGCACGATAAGGTATTATGAGGAGCTAAATTTGTTGCAACCGGCAAGGAGCGAGTCAGGAAGAAGGATCTATTCAAAGAGTGATATCACGAAACTGAAATTGATTTTCAGGGGAAAACGCTTTGGCTTCTCTTTGGATGAAATCAAAGAAATGGTCCTATTATTTAATCAGGATCGAACTGGAAGGAAGCAGTTAGAGCGCACGATTGAATATGGAACCAAACGAATTGAGGAGGTGACAACCTTTATTGAAGAGCTCGAAGCCATGAGAACAGAAATGGAAGAACTAAGGGATGAGTTTACCAGAAAATTAAATGAGACAGGGGAGACATCAGATTGAATATTTCACGTTTATTGTCACGAAATGCCCGTAAATATCCAACACATCAGGCCATAGTTACAGAAGGAGAAGTGTTAACCTACCAACAACTTAATGAAGCAGTTAATCAATTTGCCTCAAGTTTACATCATCGCGGTATCGGTCTTGGAGATAAAGTGGTGTTATTCATGCCAAACACAAAGGAATTTGTGATTAGCTATTTTGCCGTTCTCCGGCTAGGGGCCATCATTGTCCCTGTCAATGCGAAACTGACACAAGGAGAGCTTCAATACATAACGGATCACAGCGATGCAAAAGCCATTCTCGTTCACGAAGGGTTATGGGAAACCTGTAGGGATTTAAAAACCAATGAGCTATTGTGCGTGAAAACAGGAAATGCCCAAGACTCATGGAAGTCCTTTGAAACCTTATTAAAAGAAGGAAGGACAGATGAAATCGATTGTCCATTAACCGAAGATGATGAAGCGACAATCCTTTATACATCCGGCACTACGGGTCAACCCAAAGGCGTCCTGTTCACGTATCGAAACATACTTACTGTATCCATCATGATGTGTGTTGAATTTGAAATGAAGCCAGAAAGCAGAATTCTACACATGATGCCTCTCAGTCATTCTGCACCGCTTCACCTTTTTCTTGTTGCCGGCACCTATGTGGGAAGTACCCACGTCCTATCACCAACCTTCACACCAGAAAGCTTACTCAAGCTTGTCGATCAAGAAAGGATTACCCATTTCTTCGGAGCACCTGTTGCCTACCTATTCACTGCCAAAATGCCAAACATCGACACCCATAACCTTACATCCATGAAATACTGGGTCTACGGCGGAGCACCCGTATCAACCGAAGAAATTAGTTATATTAAAGAAAAATTAGGGACGGACCTCCTTCATTGCGTATACGGTTTAACTGAAGCTGGCCCAAGCGGGACTTTATTAACCGCCGATGAACACCATGAAAAAGGGGGAAGCATCGGTAAGAGAGGAGCCCTGGGAACCGACATCATCATTGCCAATGAAGATGGAGAACCGGTAGGGGTCAATGAGGTAGGAGAAATACTCCTTTACGGGGAAGGAAATATGAAAGAATATTACAAAGACCCGGAAAAGACAAAAGAGACTTACATGAAGGGTTGGCTGAAAACGGGTGACCTCGCGAGGACGGATGAAGACGGATACATCTGGGTGGTCGACCGGAAGAAGGACATGATTATTTCAGGTGGCGTAAATGTTTATCCTAAAGAAATTGAAGAGCAATTGATCAAGCATCCAGCAATTTCTGAGGTAGCAGTAGTAGGTGTCCCTCATCGAGAGTGGGGGGAGACCGTAAAAGCATATATTGTAAGTTCACTGGATGGAGAAAAACTTGCCCAGGAATGTAAAGCTTATCTAGCTGGAAAATTGGCAAGCTACAAAATTCCTAAACTGTATGAAGGGATCCCTGCACTACCGCGTAATGCAACGGGTAAGATTTTGAAACAAGTATTGCGCGACGAAATACAGGAGGTAAGATTATGAAAAAAATTGAAAACTTCTATCGAGAAGATCCTCATTTCAACGAACTCATGAAGCAATATCTGGACAAAGATTTTTTCGGCTGGGCTGACCAAGAGCTTGACGCATTCGGTGAACTATGTGCAGGGGAAATTGATGATCGAGCCGTACACACCGACCGTGAAGGGCAGCCAAGACTGATCAAGTACAACCGATTGGGAGAAGAAATTTCTGAAATTTGGGTGAATGAAGGATATAAGAAAACGGTCGAACAAACTTATAACAGGGGGATTGTCGGATATATCCATAAAGACATTCCTTCCCTCGGTCACAAAGGGAACTATGTGTATTCCTATGCTCAAGGCTATCTCTTATCTCAAACAGAGCCTGGATTTTATTGTCCGGTCACTTTATCCATGGCTACTGCTTTGCTTCTTGAAAAGTATGGTTCGGAACAGGTGAAAAATAGGTTTCTGCCCCATGTGCTATCCACAGGAGAAGTGGAATTATATGAGGGAGCTACATTCTTAACGGAACGGCAAGGAGGGTCTGATGTTGGTGCCAATGATACAAAAGCCGTCAAAAATGGTGATACTTATCAGCTTTTTGGTGAAAAATATTTTGCTTCCAACTCAGGAATGTGCGGAGTGACCATGGTGCTTGCCCGTATCTATGGTTCTGGAGATGGAACGAAAGGACTCAGTCTGTTTGCGGTTCCTTGGAGGAAAAATGATGGTTCACTGAATGGCATTCACATTAGAAGATTGAAAGATAAACTGGGTGTCCGGGCGGTCCCATCAGCAGAAGTGGAATTCGAAGGAGCTGAAGCCTATCTTATAGGAGAACAGAATCGCGGCATCTATTATATGATGGAGGCATTGAATCTCTCCCGTGTCTGCAATGCCGTTGCCTCGATCGGAATCATGAGAAGAGCCTATCTAGAAGCAAGAAATTATGCATTCTATCGTGAAGCATTCGGTCAGCCATTGACCCAATATCCGATGATCAAAGAAACATTGTCTCGTCTTGCAGCCAAGCAGGAGGTAGAAACAAGTGCAGTATTTCATCTTGTCCACCTGTTCGACCGTGTCGTTTCAGACGATACCCTGACGACAGAAGAAGAAACCGTCCTAAACAGATTACTTATTGCGATTTTGAAAAAGGAATCAGCAGAGCAAGCGATTCATTTCTCTCACGAAGCCATTGAAATGCACGGAGGAAATGGCTACATCGAGGATTTTGTTTTGCCTCGCTTACTTAGGGATGCCCAGGTATTGACGGTGTGGGAAGGAACAGCGAATATTTTAGGACTTGAAGTATTAAGATTAATGAATAAGCATCGTGCTCATGAGTACTTTTTGGTCAAAATGAAAGAAGAGTTATCCAATTTGCCAGAAGAGCTTCTGTTGTTTAGTACCCCAGTTACAGACGGTATCGCAAAACTAGAACAATTATTGGAAAAAGTAGCAGTGGGGGACGTCAACACGCAAACTTATCATTCAAAACGAATCGCTGAGTTAATGGCCAATATCTTCGAAAGTGTCATCGCACTTAAGGATGCCCATATAATAGGGGGAGATAGGAAGCGAATGATTGCTGAAGTGTTTATCGAGCATACATGGAAACAAACCGAATGGATTGATGAGGAAATGAAATCAGTACAATATTTCGATGAAATTGTTGGTGTAAGTGTAAAAGTATAAAAATAATTAGCCCCTAAGCTCAGATGGAGTTTAGGGGCTAATATTATTTTTCGCAACAGCAAGGACAATCACATTCTTTTTTCGTCTTACATGTGCATTGCTTACATGAGCATTCTTTTTTCAACAAGAAAGGGCACCTCCCGTTTTGACTTATTGTATTATTCAATGTAACCAAAACTTTTCTTTCCATACATTCAGCATTAGAGTGGTTATTCTGATAAATTTTTTATTTGTAAAACTAAAATGTGAAGGCTGAAATTTAAAGGTGGATTGAGGTAGATTTGATGTATTATTGAGAAAAATCAGCTCATATTCAACTTAAGATCCTATATGGAAGATCGGTCATGCTATTTCAGAAGTATTTGTGCTTGTGTACTTCAGTCCAAGAGTTGGATATCAGCGAAATTTTCGTTTTATCAGCGAAATCAATCGATACATTTATCAAAAATACTGACTGCCCGTAAATGGAGATCATAAACCGTTTATGAAGAAGCAGGCTTGACAAAACCTAGTTTTTCAGCTGATATTGTTGATTAATAGTGAAAGATTCATAGGAATCAACAATTTCAGGAACAAATAGGATTGCACTCGCAGTCCTATTTTTTATGAACTCATAAAAGTTTACTCAACTAAACATTTTTAACCTCTTCATAATAAGATAGCTCAACTAAAGAAGGTTGCTATAGACCCACATGAATGCGGATTGATATGATAAACACAATTAAAGTGTGGAGGATTTAACCAGTGGATCAAGAAAAATATAAGCAGTTAAAATTAGGTGAACGCGGAGCTATCATCAGTATCCTTGCATACATCGTATTATCAATAATAAAGTTTATCATTGGCAACACTGCCAATTCAGAAGCATTGCAAGCAGACGGCTTGAACAACGCGACAGACATTGTCGCTTCAGTTGCTGTACTTATTGGACTGAAATATTCCAGAAAGCCTGCAGACCAGGATCATCCCTATGGTCACTGGAAAGCAGAAAGCGTTGCCTCTCTAATTGCCTCATTCATCATGATGATTGTAGGACTTCAAGTACTATATAATGCCATACAGTCTGTATTTGACGGAAATACCCAATCACCAGATCTTCTTTCAGCATGGACAGGGGTGGGTGCAGCTATCGTCATGTATCTGGTATATCGCTATAACAAAAGACTGGCTGAAAAAATAAACAGTCAATCCCTTATGGCTGCAGCCAAGGATAATCTTTCAGACGCATGGGTGAGTATCGGAACAGTAGTCGGAATTCTTGGAGCCCAATTCTATCTTCCTTGGTTAGACCCTCTGACGGCCGTTCTTGTAGGCCTCTTAATTTGTAAAACCGCATGGAATATTTTCCGGGAAGCTTCACACTATTTAACAGACGGATTTGATGAACAGTTGATTCAAACATATGAAGAGACCATTCTAACCATCCCTGGTGTAAAAGGGGTAAAGGATATACGCGGGAGAAACTATGGGAACAACACTGTCGTGGATGTGGTTATTTTAGTAAGGTCAACACTTGATATTAAACAGGCACATGATATTTCAAGCGTTGTAGAGAGAGAATTGATGAAGAAGCATGAAGTCTACGATGTACATGTACATGTGGAGCCGAATTAATGGGTAGTAGGTTTCACATATACTTTTTTATAGGCTGCAATTATAAACTGAATAAATTAGTAATCATCAAAAGGACCCGACATGGGTCCTTTTAGATGGATGTCAATTCATATTAATAAAAACACCGATTTGAATTACCCGATGAATTTAGCATCAAAAATACATTCAGTTGATTCTGTCCGGTTAAAAATACGTATTCCAATCAGAAAAAATTTCAATTAATTCGAAAATTAGGTAAAAAACCTTTTGCGTAACATAACCAGGTGATGTTAAATAATCTGGTTTTGATAATTCCATTGGCACATTTATTGGGGTATTTAACAGTTTCGTTCATACTTATCATCATGCCAATCATCTCTGGGTTTAACATCTGCTCGGAAGAATTTTCTCTGTCACAGCATCTCTAGGGGCAATGACCATACCGTTCGGATCCCTTATCAGTGGCTATCTTGCTGAAATATTTAGCAGCACGGCTGTATACATCGGGAGTGCCGGTTGAATCTTATTTATTTCCCTAGTATGGATCTTAAACAAAGCCTTACGTGCCCTTCCACACACCTCAAAGATTAATCCAGAGGAACTAGGCTTGGCAGATGAGAGTGTAACGGCTACATCTTGATAAAATACTTTACTATCACGTGAAAGGATTGGATGGTAATGGTAAACTAGAAGAATACTAAATTCTATGCTAATTCCCAAAGCGATCAAAAATAATTCAGGCATTTTCGTATACACATGGACTTCCTGGATGAACCAATTTGTTCATTCCAAACAAGCAGGTCATAACGCTGAAAGTCAAAAAACAGCAAATAAGGGGATGAATATATAATGAAATTTCGCTCTAAAATTGATCGATTTTTTATTTCTGTGATTTTCATATCATTGCTTCTTATCTCCATTGTATATTTGATTCCACTTATTTTTATTGGTCGTCCATCCATAATGGACATCATTGTCGTTATAAGCTTATATGCTTTTTCAGCAGTCATCATTATATGGACAGGATTCTTTCAGCAATATGAGTTGTGCGAAGATTACCTATATATTAAAGGAGGTCCATTCAGGAGCCGAATTTTCTATGGTGATCTTACCAGAGTGAGAACTACCCGGGATATTTACTCTGGATACAGAATCTTGTCTTCCAGGGATGCCCTTGAAATCTATTACCGAACCGGGTTTTGGGGGAGTGTTAAGATTTCACCTTGGGACAAGGAGCTTTTTCTATCTGAGCTGGATAAACGCTGTTCCCATTTGTTCATTCAAAGTTCACCCCAAATCAATTCTAAATAATCTGAAACCTTGTTTGATTTATAAACGTATACAATATCAAGAGGTGATGATCATGACAGGAATATTATTCATTATACTAATCCCAATCGTCTTCACATTGATTGCTTTAAATCTTTCCCATCCATCAAAAAGAGGCGGCAGAAGTGGGGATGGGGGCTATTATGGTCCTTATGATGGCGGCCATGATTCAGCAGGCGGCTGCGATACCGGATTTGGCGGTGGAGGAGGCGAATAATTTGCTTCCTTCTGTTTTTTTACTAGAGACGGTATTCGTAATACATAGGAGATGAACACCGTTGAAGCGTTATTATATTCAGCACCGAAATTTGGACATTCATATTACAGAATGGGGAGACCCTTCTGATGCTGTAATATTTTGCCTGCATGGACTTGGTAGTACCAGTCTCAGTTTTACTGAAGTGGCTGAGGAATTAAAAGAGGATTACAGGATCATTTCAATTGATGCACCTGGCCATGGTAAAACCCCTCCTTTTGAAAATGAAAAAGACTATGAAATGGATAAAAATGGCTGATTGGATAAATGAAGTAGTTGTTCTTCTTGAAATAGATTCTTTTTACTTCTTATCTCATTCATGGGGGAGCTTTGTCGCTCTTCACTATGCCAGGAACCGATGGAAATAGGAAACACACGAGGAGGCACTCATTCTATGATTCTATTACAAGCAATGAAAGATCATGAATATACTCTTTGGTTTCAAGAATCTATTAAAGAGTACGCAGAGGAAAAGACGAAAGCCGGTAACTTCCAAAAGGAATCTTCATTAGAGCAGGCCGAAAACGAATTTAATCAATTACTTCCTAATGGACTAGAGTCAAAGGATCATTATTTATTTACTTTAATTGATGGTGAAAACCAGGAAGGCGTAGGGGCTTTATGGATTAATGTACAGGAGGACGGTAAAGTAGCATTCATTTATGATATTAAGATTCATGGAAGCAAAAGAGGGATGGGGTATGGAAAAGAAGCATTAAAGTCCCTGGACTCATTTGCGAGGGAAAAAGATATATCAAAAATATCGCTGCATGTATTTGGTCATAACAAAGTTGCTCTTTCCTTGTACCAGAATACAGGGTTCGAAGTGACCAATGTCTTGATGTCAAAGACTCTTTAAGTTTGAACAAAGGACACCCAGGTGTCTTTTTCTATGTAAAGGAGGCCATGCAACTTGACTGCATCAAGTGAAATATTCAGTTATGATGACAGTTATTTTTTAATAGGAAATGCAGGAATACTAATCTTTGGAATGGTTGTACTAATCCTGATCATCGTATTCCTTTCCATATTTTTAAAGAAAAGAAAGTAGGAGCCTTATGGGAATCGTAGGATATGCACAAATGGACGATTTGGAATCTCTTATACAAATAGATTGTCAAGTGATTGGAAACAAAAGCAGGTATGAACAAATCCAGGAGGCAATATTAGAAAAGAGATGTTTAGTCGTTAAAGAGGGAGAGACTACTGCCGGGTTTCTTATATTTAACAACCACTTTTTCGGAAACACTTTCGTCTCTCTCATCATTGTTTCACCAGAGGAAAGAAGGAAGGGCAATGCCTCTATACTATTGAAACATGTTGAAGAAATATCGCCGTCAGAAAAAATTTTCTCGTCTACTAATCAATCAAACGAGCAAATGCATAAAACATTTCAAGGAAATGGCTATTCTCAAAGTGGAAAGATCGAAAACCTGGACCCGGGGGACCCGGAGATTATTTACTATAAACAAAGAAGATAGGAAAGGGGGGGCATGAAGTGGTTATCATTTTAGCCATTTTTCTATTAATCTTTTCATTTGATTTCACCAAATTCAGAAAGCAAAATCAAACCATGATTGAGCAAAATGAGAGAATTATTAAGCTTCTCGAGGAAATTAAGAATAAATAATACATATGGAAGAAGGCTCCCTAATAAGGAGCCTAGCTTCAATTGATTGTAATGTAATCCTCATCCAGGCTTTCTACGCCTTGATCGAACGTCAGCTTCGTTTTAAAAAGGTAGCGAACCCCGTTTTCTTCAGAGTATGGCAGAGATTTAGGAATCCGGTAGGTGAAGGATAATTTGTTTCGTTCTTCAGCCTTTATGCTATCAGATTTTAAAACTGTAGTTGAATCAATGATTTTTTCTTCCTTGCCATTATTATCAAGCATCACGAGGTCACATTCCACCCGCCTAAGCTTTTGTTCGATAATGCCTCCCTCTAAAAAAAAGTATCCTTGTAAAAGTTCTCCTTGCTTGAACGAGTTTTTAGGTAAAACAAGATCAATCTTCGCAGAGCCAATACCAAAGAGGGACATATATTTACGTAAAATCATTTGACATCCTCCTTTTTTGCTGAAGAATATTTATTATCTATTTTTTCTTCGATTTTGTTCATCTCATTTTTATCGTTTAATATTTCATTTTTGTTTTGTTCTATTAGTTGAGAGAGGTTCGTTTTTAATTTTTTCATTGCTGATAACTTCCTTTCAAAATGAAGTGATATAGAAAAAGACCTTTACCGGAATCGGTAAAGGTCTTTTTAGACATATATAAACCTTCACCAACTGGTAAAGGTCTCGCTAACAACATGGTTGTCAATAAAGCCGAGAGTGATACACTCTGTAGTGACGACTTTATTGTTACAGCTACTCCCCTTTAGGAGAATATTAAATTATGAGACTATCATAATCGATAGGTGGAGGATTGTCAATGATTTTGGATGTCGGGGTGAAGTAGAGAGATTCGAAATCAACCTATAATTTTTTTCTCTTTTCTCGGATCGCCCATCCTAATAATGAAAAAAGAACTATAACAATTAGTTGAATCCCAATCAGAATTAACATGCACGTTCCTCCACTCAGTTTATAGATATTATATCTACCGATTTTATATTGATATGGTTTCAATGATTTGGTGTTTATCTAACTGGTAAAGGAAACAATACCCAATAAATTCCTTTTTGATTAACCAATCTCCCGTGCATGATAAATTCCTAACTTAACACAGGATGCAGGAATCGAGCTGGAAAATAGAGAACTATGTGGGTAGAATAAAATGTGAGAATAAGAAAGGGGCAGTCGAATGTATGAATTGAAAACAAAACAAAATGACAGCAGTGTAATTGAATTTATCGAAGCAGTGGAGAACGCAAAAAAACGCGAGGATGCCTATAAACTGCTGGATATTTTCACAGAGACAACGGGGTTTGAAGCGAGAATGTGGGGACCAAGCATTATCGGGTTCGGTTCTTATCATTACAAATATAAAACAGGACATGAAGGGGATGCTCCGTTAGTCGGTTTTTCACCGCGGAAAGCGAAAATAAGTCTATATTTTGCCCCAGGGAATCCAGAGAAGGATGAGCTATTGAAGGCATTCGGTAAGCACACAAACGGAAAAGCATGTGTGTACATAAACAAAGTAGCAGATATCGACCAAGACGTTTTGAAAAAATTGATTAATCAATCTGTGAGTTTTCTTCAAAAAACATATCCTAATCCTTAATTAGGATAATCAGGAGGAATTAGTCTAATTACCATGACTAATTCCTTATTTTTTTTACAATGAAGCTTTTTATTTGATATTAAAGAAAATATCCTATAATATTAATCTCGAATTAAAACTATTTCAGTTCGAAGTAATTAAGTTAGTTTCATTGAACTGGATGATGAAATTCACAATCAGAAAGGGACGATTCAATATGACAAAGGTTTTATACATTACAGCACATCCGCATGATGATACACAATCCTATAGCATGGCAGTAGGAAAAGCATTTATTGACACATATAAAGAGGCAAATCCAACTCACGAAGTTGTGAATGTAGACTTATACAAAGAAAACATTCCACAAATTGACGCTGACGTATTCAGTGGCTGGGGAAAATTACAATCCGGGCAAGGATTTGAAGAGCTTTCACAAGAAGAACAAGCAAAAGTTGGCCGACTTGGTGAATTATCAGATCAATTTGTTGAAGCTGATAAATATATCTTTGTTACTCCATTCTGGAACTTCTCCTTCCCTCCAGTAATGAAGGCATATATTGATTCTGTGTCCGTTGCAGGGAAGGCATTTAAATATACAGAACAGGGACCTGTTGGGCTTTTAACTGACAAAAAAGCTCTTCATATTCAAGCTCGCGGAGGTATTTACTCTGAAGGACCAGCTGCAGTAATGGAAATGGGTCACCGCTATCTTGACGTGATGATGCAATTCTACGGAGTTCCTTCGTTCGAAGGCTTATTCGTTGAAGGTCATGCAGCAATGCCCGACAAAGCTGAAGAAATCAAAGCAAATGCGATTGAAAGAGCTAAGGATTTAGCACAAACTTTCTAATAGTATGAAAGAGTCAACTTCGGTTGGCTCTTTTTTTATTTTCCATAATAATGAAACTATTTTCTCTAAAAATTCGTATAAGAGCATACAGAAGGAAGAATAGAGGAGGAAAAAGAATGAAAGAACAATTTTTTATCGATATTGAGGTTTCTCATTCATTATCAGAAAAGTTACAAAATCTTATTGATACTAAAAGAGCTGAAGCGGGATCACACAATGTTTTCATCCAACATGTCATTTCCATTAAGTGACAATCGTTTCACGGTTATTTTAGAAGTCGTTCAGGAAATCTATTAATTTTATCATAGGAATTTCATCGTATTACTTTTCTCAATAGCTATAAAAAAGAGAGACCCTCCATAACTATCGAGGATCTCCTTGCTTTATCTCTTTATAAACATTTGCGTCCAATAATGACCGTACGATCCACCCTTCACATAGCCTACACCGATTTCTGTATATGTCGGTGAAAGGATATTTTTTCTGTGTCCTTCGCTGTTCATCCATGCTTCAACTACTTCGGCAGGTGTTCTTTGCCCAGCGGCAATGTTTTCACCTGCTGCTTGATAGGAAATTCCGAAATCCTTCATCATTTGGAAAGGAGAGCCGTATGTTGGGGATGTGTGACTGAAATAGTTCTTCGTAATCATGTCCTCTGACTTATAACGTGCCACACGTGATAATTCCCAATTTTCCTTCAGTGGCGGTAAACCCACTTTTGATCGTTCCTGGTTCACCAGCTTCACCACTTCGTATGTATAACTTTCAGCAGTGTGATTTGCTCCTGGTATGTTTAGGGTTTGTCCAGGATAAATCATATTCGGGTTGCTGACCTTCGGGTTCGCCGAAATCAGCTCAGATACACCCACCTGATGTTTTACGGCAATCTTCCACATTGTGTCTCCATAACTCACAGTATACGTACCTGCTGCGGAAACCTTAGAAGCTTGACCAAAACCAATGACAAAAGTGACAGACAACAATAAGATAGATAAAAGTTTTAAAGTTTTCATAGTTCTATTGAAATATAATTCTGTTAATTTTGAAACAGGTAGTTGTTACCACCTTCCGCTAATCCCATTAAATCAACATATAGTAAATATTACTAGGATATTTCAGAGTGAAAGATGGTGACTATATAATCAGAGTTAATAAAATACCAAATCATGGTCGTTTTTCGGTATAATGGAAAATAGTAACTATTAGTGGTGATTGCTAAAATAGTATTGTAAGTTTTATAGATTGTAAGGAGGTCAGCTCTATGACAGTTTCATTATTTGAAAGTTTATTAAATGATGTGGAAAAACATTTCTCGGGATGGGACTTTTCCTTTGTCACGGAAACGGGACGAATGGAATCTGGAATGATTTCCTGGTCGTATGGGAGTTTGGCCATTCCACTGATACGGAATGCGAAATCCCTGCTTGATATGGGAACGGGGGGAGGAGAATTGCTTTCTAAACTACAGCCCTTTCCACCATCTGTTTGTGCAACAGAAGGATACGCTCCTAACATTCCTGTGGCTAAGAAATGCCTGGAGCCATTAGGAGTTAGAGTAGAAGGTATCGATGGAGACGACAACCTTCCATTTGAGGCAAACCAATTCGACTTGATCATCAACAAACACGAATCCTATTCTCCTGGTGAAGTGAATCGGATTTTATCACCAGGTGGCACCTTTTTAACTCAACAGGTAGGTGGAGAGGATTGTAATGACATCAATAGAGCCCTCGGTGCTCCTATCAATGATGAGTTTCTACATTGGAACCTTGATTATGCCCATAAGCAATTGGGAGAAGAGGGTTTTGATATTCTTTTGTCTAAAGAAGAATTTTCTACCCAACGCTTTTATGATATTGGTGCACTAGTCTATTACTTGAAAGCCATCCCTTGGCAGGTCCCGGATTTCAGTATTGAAAAATACCATGATCCATTGTTCAGGCTTCACCAATCCATCGAAGAAAAGGGATTCTTTGAAGCAAAACAAAATCGTTTCATCCTGAAAGCGCAAAGTCAGGATTAATGGACAAAAATAAAACCTTATCTTATATATAATCTTAAAACAGAAGAGGAAGATATCGAAAAGCAACAATCTAACTCTTCCTACGTTCACTTCAAAGGGGGACTTCATTATGTGGATCAACTTATTGTTCAGCGTTATCTTCATCACCGGAATTGTGTATCTGATACGGTTTCGATTAAACCTTAAATATTCCGCAGAAAAAGCAGTCAATGCCTTGTTTCCAACCAATGAAGAAGATATGAACAGCATTGTGATTCCAAATGAATTCAAGGTGATGCAGCCTTTAACAAAGGAAACAAAATCTTATCAGTGGGTTAAATGGGGGACGGTAGGTGTCATTAGCCTGTTAACTGGTTTATTAGTGGTTGTATACTGGACCGATATGCTTCATCAATCTATTTTTAGCATTGTCTATCTTTTTTTCATTTTGATCAGCTCCATTAAACACCGTGGGAATTTTTATTTGTTAGCTGATGGCCTTATACTGAATGGCTATTATGTTCCCTGGGGCAGGGTTAAAGGATATAAAGTAGAAAAGATTATTAAGTGGCATGAGCTGTACGGTTTAGATGGCAAAATCAATCAAGGCTACAAATTAGAGGTGAAGGTGAAAAACAAATGGATTCAACCACAGTTTGTAGTAGTTAGAGATCAGGTACACTTGGATAGAATTCTATCACTGTTAGAAAAGCAAGGAGTGCAGAGCATAAAAGAAAGATCCCACACTCCGGTTTCTAAAAATGTGTAACGTTACTCATAAACGGAATTGATACTGACATTTTCAAGCCATTTCCCCGGATTCTTACCGTCTACTTCAGCAAGCCAAATGTCTCGATTCTCATCTGTGATCGACTATCCCCTGAACCATAACAACTGGTGAATGGAGGGGTGACTCCTGGACTTTCCTTCATAACAAAACATTAAAGGGAGTTTATTAATATGAAACATCTAACTCTCGAACACTATGACTTACTATTATTTGATCTGGACGATACTTTATTCGGTCACTCGGAAGCTTATGAGAGAGGAGTAGGGGACACACTTAAGCAATTTCCTGAACTGCGACAAATTGCACCAAATGTATTTTATAAAACCTTTTTAAAGCATAATCATTTACTATGGGGCAGGTTTTCTTCAAAGGATTTGGATTTCCATGAATTCTCTTTGAAAAGACTAGAGAACACACTTAAGGAATTCAGTATTTCTGTAGAGGAGGAAGTGTCCCTCGCCATCGTTAAAGCCTTTCAATGCTCTTATCTCAATCGCATCCATCCTCATCATGAATTGAATGAATTTTTATTGGAATTAAGTAGCAGTGTTGGAGTCGGGATTGTTACGAACGGTACCGTATATAATGCTTACGAAAAGGTTCATCGACTTGGACTATCCTCTATCTTTCCAAAAAGCTCTGTCATAATCTCAGAGAAGGTAGGCTTCTCGAAACCTGATACGGAAATTTACCAACACACCCTGGATGTTTTTGAAAGTAATCCGGATCGCACACTATTTATTGGAGACAATTATTTCACTGATATAGTCGGGGCGAAATCATTAGGTTTAGATACGATATGGATCAACAAATTTGATTATGAGTGTCCCCACGAACGGCCGGATTATACGTTAAAGCGTCTATTAGATTTGAAAGAATTAATAATGAAGGTGTGATATTAATGAAAAGACTGCCTGCAATTAAAGCAGCGAAGAAATTTGTATTAGAAACCTTTCCAACATGTCAAGCAGCACTTCTCGGTGGCAGCGTAGTCAGGGGAGATGAAACGAATACATCCGATTTAGATATTGTCATCATTGACGAAAGCCTCCGTTCAGAATACCGAGAATCTTTCAACTTACATGGATGGCCAATTGAAGCCTTCGTCCATAATAGAAAAACAATTCAGGTCTATTTCCAAAAAGACTGCCAAAGAGCCCGGCCTTCATTGCCTAGAATGGTATCAGAAGGGATCCCCCTAATCGATCATACCATCATTCCAAGCCTCAAAGAAGAAGCAAATAATCTTTTGAGGGACGGACCTCCAAAATGGGACAGTCAAACGATTGATATGAAGAGATATTTCCTTACTGATGCATTGGATGATTTTATTGGATCACAGGAAAGAGGAGAAAGCATTTTTATCGCGGGCTCTATTGGGGAATCCCTTCATGAGTTTGTCCTCAGAACCCGAGGTCAATGGATTGGTGCCTCGAAATGGATAACACGGGCATTGAAGGAATATGATGAAAGCTTTGCAGAAGATTTTGTGGAAGCTTTCGACCAGTTTTATCAAAAAGGGAACAAACAACCCATTGTAAGTTTGGTGGACTCTGTATTAGAACAACACGGAGGACGATTGTTCGAAGGATTTTCTTTAGGAAAGAAATAAAGTATAAAAGCCCTTCAAAGAAAGAAGGGCTCATTTCAATTCTGACATTATACTACTATCTGAAACTCATCATGATCGACACTGTTTACACCATCGTCGAAGACCAGTCGGGTGACAAACTTATAAGAAACATTGTCACTACTCGGTGGAAATGAATCTGAAAGTCTGCACGAAAAGTGAATGGTGCGTTGTTCGTTTGCTTTCATCGTTGATGAGCTTAATATAGTATTGTGATGAAGAACAGATGAGCGGTTACTATTCTGATCGTACTGTAAAAGGTCGGTCTCGATCCTTTTTAATTTCTGCTCCACTCGTCCGCCTGTAAGTTCATATTCCCCTTTAATGACGTCTCCTGGGCAGAACTCTTTTTTGTTCAATACCAAATCAATCTTTGTTGCACCAATACCGAACCTGCACATCAGTTTACTAAACATAACAGCCATTCAACCTCACATTCATCTAGTTACCAATTCTACGCAATAAGGAGATCTTTGGTTTCACTTTTCTGCGCCTTTTCTACGACTATATTCTAAAAGAAAAGCATCTCCTTTGTCTACAACCCTTCTTCGACATATTTCGCGAACTTTTATAAGTATTATTGGAATTTTCCAATGTTCGGTCCCCACACATTATTCTCCATATAATGAATCATACCCCAGATGAGTATGCTAATTGGAATTTGTTCCATAAAGAGGTAGAAATATAGTCTGAATTTCTATAAAATAGGACTAGAACATTATCATATTTTGGTAAAATACTAGCTTAAGAAGGGGTCATTCAATTGAAGGAAAAGAAGAAAAAGAAAAAAACCCATGTCCCATTGAGAATGAATTTACTTTTTATTTCGGTCTTTTTTCTATTTTCACTCTTGATTCTTCGTCTTGGGATTGTACAAATCGTGCAAGGGAACCATTATGAAGCGGAAGTGGCCAGAACCGAAAATGTGAAATCACATAATGGAACACCTCCGAGAGGAAAAGTCTATGATCGTTATCGAAATGTAATAGTGGACAACGTACCTTTAAACGCAATCACCTACACCAGAACGCAATCGACAAAGCCCGAGGATATGCTGAAAGTAGCAAGAAGTCTGGCAGAGTTAATCGAAATGAAACCTGACAAAATAACAGATCGAGATCGAAAAGATTTCTGGTTATTGAGTCATCCTGAAAAAGCTGAAAAACTGGTGACAAAGGATGAATTGAAGAAACTCGAAGATGATGAAGATCTTACAAAAGATGATGTGAACAGAAAGGTTTATGAAATGCAGCTCGAGAGGATAACCGAAGAGAACATCAAATCTTTTAATAAACAAGAAGAGGAAGTTCTGGCGATTTTCCGCGAATTTAACACAGGTTACGCCCTTACTCCTCAAATCATCAAAAATAAAGATGTATCCGTGGAAGAAATGGCAAGAGTCAGTGAACGCCTGTCAGAGATGCCTGGAGTGAACGTTACCACGGACTGGGAAAGAAAATATGTGAATGATAGCACCTTGAGAACAATTCTAGGAAGAGTCTCAACTTCACAACAGGGGCTCCCAAGTGAACTTGTTAATGAATACAAAGCTCAAGGATATGCACTTAACGACCGTGTTGGGACCAGTTATTTCGAATCACAGTATGAAAACGTCCTAAAAGGTCAAAAGGAAGAAATCGAATACATCACGAAAAATGGAAGCGTCCTTGATACACAGCTCGTCAGCGAAGGTCACAGTGGAAAGGATGTCGTATTAACTATCGACCTTCAGCTTCAAAAAGAAATCGAAAAGATCGTGGAAGAAGAGCTAAGCAAACAGGCATCCCAATATTGGGAATCTCCATTCCTGGATCGTGCTTTTGTTGTTATGATGGATCCACACACAGGTGAAATCCTTTCCATGGTCGGAAAGAAATATGGGAAGGATGCAGATGGAAAGACTGAGATGCAGGATTATGCTTTAGGGACATTTACTTCTGAGTATGGAGTGGGGTCTGCGGTTAAGGGCGCTACTGTGTTGACGGGGTATATGACTGGGGCGCTGAATGTTGGTGATGTGCTTTATGATGAACCGATTCGGATAAAGGATACACCAGTAAAAAAATCTTGGTTTAATGGATCGAGGTACCTTAGCGATATACAAGCTCTTGAGATTTCGTCTAACGTCTATATGTTTAAAACAGCAATAAAAATTGCAGATGGCACTTATCGTCCTAATCAGCCTTTGGACATTAACCCTGACGCCTTTGATATTATGAGAAATTACTATAGTCAGTTTGGCTTAGGGGTCAGAACGGGAATTGATCTCCCTGGAGAGGTAGAAGGTTTAAAAGGGAACGAAAGAAAACCGGGTAAACTTATGGACTTTGCCATTGGGCAATATGATTTATACACACCCATGCAACTTGTCCAGTATGCTTCCACCATTGCCAATGGAGGCTATCGCATGAAGCCACATATCATGAAAGAAATTCGTGAACCCAGCCAAGAGAGAGATAAAGTGGGACCTCTCCTATATGAAAACCAATCCCAAGTTTTAAACCGGATTGATGCAACAGAAAGAGAGATACAGCAGGTCCAGAGAGGATTTTACCAAGTAGCTCACGGAAGTAATGGTACTGCCAATAACTTTAGAAGTGCACCTTATGATGCTGCAGCAAAATCAGGAACGGCAGAAGCTTTCTATTATAGCCCTGAAGAAAAAAGACAATATGAAACTTTCAACACCACTCTAATCGGCTATGCCCCATACAACAACCCGGAAGTAGCCTTTTCAGTTGTATTACCATATTCACACCAGAACAAAGATCCTTACGTAAACAAAACCATAGCCAAACGTGCCATGGACAAATACTTCGAGTTGAAGAAGCAATACGAAAAAGACGGATACTTTGACTCATCCACAGAAGAAGAAGTCCGTAATGCCGACCAACTTGAAGAGACGGAAGAACAAGGAACAGAAGTGGAATAATATCAACGCAACCCTTTGTACTGAAGAGTTGCGTTGATGATTTCAGATCTCTTGTAATATTCATTATTAAGCTAGGATGCATGTAATGGACCGCCTAGTCTTTTGCTTGATATTTAATTAAAGATGAAACTTATCCATTTTTCAAACGTATATATATAAAGACATCCTCATTTAATGGGAGGGAAACGTATGTTATGGAGGATCATCAGTCTTGCCGTGGGATTCGGATTATTAAATGGGCTTCTAAGAAGTACATTTCCAAAGATCTCCTTTGAAGCAGGAAATCAAAACGAAAGACAGATCCAAGAAGAAGAAAGAGTGAAAGCCGGCAGCTGGTTTACTGGCGGACAGTAAGAAAAAATGTCAGGGGGAGCCTCCTGGCATTTTCTATGCCAATAACTCCTCAGCTAAGATGAAAGAGATTTTCATGCTTGATACTATGGTAAAATTAGTTAATGACTATCAAAGTTCGTAAGGGAGGGACGGACTTCTATTTAACATAAGATTCAAGGTAAAAACGCATTGAATACCGGCTTTCTCAGTTGAATTTAGAAATAATTTAAGGTCCTTCCCTCTAGAAAGGAGAAAAATTATGTCAATTAAGTATTGGTCTCAGATAGGTGTTGGTTTGTTGTTTTTTGGGTTCACGGTATTGTTTTCCTGGTATGAAGGGAGTGCGCTGATGGATAATCCTTGGGAATGGAAGTATTCAACTCCGTTCAGTGGGATGATTCACGGAAGCGGCTTAACGCAGGAGCAGATAGTGGATCTTGATTTCTTTGTGTACGCGGCCAAGTTTTCTCCACTGTTCCCAAGCATCATGATCATGAGTGCCAGTTATCTTTTGGTTCTCCTTGGATACAGGTTACTTAAACATCGTGGTTTTCCATTATTTTTAACTCTGTTTGGAATGGTGTATCTATTGATGAGTGCTTTTATCGCATCATCTCCCACAACTGGTGGGAACATTCTTTTTTTGCTATTTGTCTTAATAGGACTCTTATTGGTCATTCTCGCCTTTCTTTTTCACTTCTCTCCATCTCTACGAATGAAGGATCAATCCAACCAAGCATGATAAAGGGGAGAGAACTTAATGAAATGTGTGATACAGATCAGTAAGGTTAGAAAGGTAAAAATTCAATCATAATAATTCACTCTTTATACCATTTTACATAAAACCATAACGTTTAACTGTACGGTTTACCATAAATAAAGTATACTACTCTAGAGGTGATGTCCTTGGGAAGTTGTATCGAATAGGAGAACTTTCGAAGCAAAGTCAAGTGTCCAAAAGGACAATTGATTATTATACAAAAATAGGTTTATTGGAATGCGATCGATCACGTAATAATTATCGGTACTATCACGAAAATACGTTAGCTGACTTAAAGATGATTGAACAATGCCAGCAGATGAAAATGTCTTTACATGAAATTAAAGATCGATTAACGGTAATGAAATCCGTGGAAGTGGATCCCTCGATTCTAGAGAAACAAGTAGGCCATATTCGAAATGAAATGGATCATTTGCATAACGAATTACATGAAGTTTTACACGCTATGGAAACGCTAGGGGATGAAGAACGCAATCAAATGATAAAACAAGTATCCCCACAGGCTTTGGCCTTATTCCAAACATTAATGGTTTTTTCTGGTTAATCCAGCATAATAGATAAACAACTACAGGAGAGTGACTTTTTTTTGGACGATATACCACTGAATTCATTAGTATTATTAGGAGCATTAATACTTTTATCTGCCTTTTTTTCATCGGCGGAAACGGCTTACTCAAGCGTAAATAAGATTAGACTTAAGAACTTTGTAAGTGAGGGAAGACGAGGGAGCATTAAAGCGCATTATATCGCTGAAAACTTTGATAAAGCACTGTCCACGATATTAGTTGGAAACAACATCGTGAACATTGCCGCAGCCAGTATTTCAGCAAAGCTTGCGACAGATATTTTCGGAGGAAACACGGGTCTTGTCATCAGTACTTTTGTCATGACTTTATTAATTCTGATTTTCGGTGAAATCTTGCCTAAATCATTGGCAAAAGAAAATGCTGAAACCTATTCCTTGACCATATCAGGCGTTCTCTTTTTCTTAATTAAAGTTCTTACACCGATTAACTTCTTTTTTATCAAATTAAAAGAGTTGGTATCGAAATTCTTCTCGAAAAATCACGAGATGCCGTCTGTCACAGAGGAAGAATTAAAAGTGATGCTTGATATTAGTGAAGAAGAAGGAGTCATTGATAAAGAAGAAAGAGAATTGATTCACCGTTCCATGGACTTTGATGAAATCCTTGCAACCGAGGTCCTGACACCCCGGATCGATGTCAAGGCTGTTGAAGTGAATCAACCGATTGAAGAAATTAAGGAAATGTTCTTTGAAGAGCGATTTTCTCGAATTCCGGTTTACGAAGATCATATTGACAATGTGATCGGAATTCTTTCAGAGAAAGAGTTCTTTACTCATTTGATCAAATTCGGTGAAGTAAACATCCGGGAATTGATTCGGGAACCAATGTTTATATTTGAATCTGTCAAAATCTCAACTCTTCTTACTAAGCTTCAAAAGAACAATGTGCATATGGCCATTGTAGTAGATGAATTTGGTGGAACAACCGGAATCATCACCCTTGAAGATATCTTGGAAGAGATTGTAGGGGAAATCTGGGATGAGCAAGATGAGAAAACTCATTCCATGAGGAAAATCAGTGAAAATGAATATCGATTCGATTCACAATATCAATTGGATGAATTTACAGAGTTACTCGATGTACGAGAGCCAGAGAGTTCTTATCATACAATTGGCGGATGGGTCGTTGAAAGCTTTGAAGATCTTCCATCAGAAGGTGACAGCTTCGACTATGAAAACTTAAAAGTGAGCGTAGAAGAAGTGGATAATCGCCGGGTACGTACGATTAAAGTTGAAATACTAGAAGAAAAAACCGAAGATATTGTTCAGTAAGTATGAAATAACAGGCTCTTCATTGCCTGTTATTTTTTTGGTTTATTATTTATTGAGGAGGATGCTTTTATATGCATGAAACAGAAACAAGAGAAGCTCTTTTACGGGAACTTGAAATTGTAAATAAATGGGCGGAAGACCAAAAAGGATTATGGTTTTGGGAGAAGCTTGGCCGTATTCCCTTTATGATTCTAGACCGGATCACTCCTCAAATGGTTCATAACAAGATTGGTCAAGCACTGGATGAAATAGGAAGCTACATACAAAAGGGCGGAAGTTACCTTACAAGCGAAAAAGAAGTCGTTAAGCGATTTACTAAGAAAACAGCCAATCCTCATTTAAATGTAGAAGAGATCGCAAAGCTGCCCATTTCTGATATGGATGAAGTAAGCGAAGGGATAGTGGGCATGAGAAAGAAGGTTGCGATGACCCAGGGGGCGACTACCGGAGTCGGTGGCTTCCTGACTCTAAGTATTGACATACCTTTCATCCTCGGCATATCACTTAAGACTCTTCAGGAAATCGCAATAAGTTACGGGTATGATCCAAATGATCAGCAGGAGCGTATTTTCATTATTAAATGCTTACAATTCGTTTCTTCAGATATTGTTGGGAAGCAAGCGATCCTTCAAGAACTATCAGACTTTAACAAAAAGGATATGGAGAAGAGAGAACAAACCCTTTCACAGCTTCAAGGCTGGAGAGAAGTGATGATCAGCTTCCGTGACAACTTCGGATGGAAAAAACTATTCCAAATGATTCCCATCGCAGGCATCCTGTTCGGCTCCTTCATCAATAAATCCATGATCTCAGACATTGGCGAAACCGGCCGTATGCTCTACCGTAAAAGACGAATCCTTGAGAAGCTGGAAGAGGGACGGACCTCTGAAATATAAATGTTCTGGAGAAAAGGCTATATATCAATTGCTTTTAATGATGAATGCAGATCAGAGGTCCGTCCCTCTGATCTACAATCTTTTGTTTGGATGGAGGAGATCCGCAAAAGCGCATGCGTTTATGTCGATTCTAGTAATGAACCATGCCAAAAGATTAATGATAAGGAAATCATTCAGTCCTTAGTTGATTATATAAATGGTGGCATTGATTGGGATGATCAATCAACCGAACCCCGTTCACATAAAAAAACCTATAAGTTTGATCATGTAACAGTTGAATTCCTTTTCGAAGGAGACAAGGAAATTTATTTGAAATCAGATAAAGGGACAAAGCTAACCAAAACCTGAATTCCTAAAAATCATTAATCAGTAAAATAAAAGGGACCTCCAAGTGGAAGTCCCTTTCATATTATTCCTCTTCGCTTTTATCTTTATTAAACCAAAGCGGTTCATCATTATCCACTTCGCCATTGTAATTAATCAGCAATTCTTCGCCAGCTTGAATGTCTTTGTAGGCATAAAAGTCGAAGGTATGGTTATCAAAATTTATCTCGTAAGTTGTATTAGGTGTATAAGAATGATTAAACAACATTCCATAACCTAATAGAAGTGCTGTATGATTGATTCCGTATTCAAATACATAATCCGCCAGGAACGTTTTCTCAATATGTTCATGTTCTTCATTGGGATAGGGGATGACTGGTGCTTCATGAACCAGCTCTCCTTTGGCTATATCTCTTTTTGCAAAAACGCCACGATTAAGGTCACCGTCACTAAGGGACGATATTTTCACTTCGATCATTATGCCACCTTCTTTCTAAATCCTTTAACTTAGTAAGCTTGACACGAACTGGATAGAAAAGCAATATTAAATCTTTATAACAGCCAGCTAATTAAAACAAATTCCCCAAAAACCCTTGAATGCTTCGTGCACTGCGTACTAGCCAACTAGCCTTCTCTACTGACTCAGCGGCATAAATATCCACTTTATAAGAAGGTTGTTTTTTATCAAATATATACTCATTCCTTTCTGGCGTATCGAGCATCATTTCTCCAATCTTTTCTCCTTTTTCAATTGGAGCTTGAAGGGTCCCATCATCATTAAGCTTATCTTCATCTAATTTGATTGAAGCTTTCAGTTTATCTTTCTCTTCTTTTGTTACTCGAATAGATATAGGCTTGTCTATCTTGATGGAAACCGATTGTTTCTTACCATCTGGAACGTCTAACGTGTGTTCCTTTTTCTTATCAATATCATTTAAATTATATTCAACCGTCTCAAACTCATCAAATCCATAATCAAGAAGTTCTGTCGTTTGAATAAATCGTTCTGCACTGCTGGGCTGTCCATATTCATCCTTGGCATCTAAAATAACGGAAATATATCGGACTCCATTACGTTCCGCTGTCCCGGTAAATGTAGAACCAGCGAAGGGAGTGGTTCCAGTCTTTAATCCATCTGCACCTTTATAATAAAAAGATTTATCTTTTAAAAGACCGTTTGTGTTCTTCATGAGGAGTTCTTCCTCTGTATCCGGTCTGAAAACTTTGGAAGAGAGACTCGATGTCTCTAATACTTCCGGAAAATCATGAATAAGGTAATACGCTAAAGTGGCCATATCTTCAGCCGATACCATGTTTTCATCATTCACATCGGTTCCTTTCGGAAACATTCCGAGCATATCATAGTTACTCAGCCCCGAAGAATTAACAAATTGAAAACTCTCAAATCCAAGTTCTTTAGCTTTGGCATTCATCTGCTTCACAAATTCACCTTCAGTACCTGCCACCACTTCCGAAAGAGCAATTGCTGCGCCATTTCCTGATTTAATCACCATGGCATCATATAGTTCTCTTACCGTATACTCTTCATCCGCTCGCAGGGGGACATTGCTCAATCCGGGTGCATTCGCTAATTGATAGACTTTGTCGCTTACTTTATACTTTTGATCCCATTTAATCTTTCCTTCTTCAATGGCTTCTAACACGAGATATTCTGTCATCATTTTCGTCATGCTGGCAATCCCGAGGAGCTCGTCTTCATGTTCCTTATACACAATCTTACCTGTATCTGCTTCCACTAAAATCGCAGCATCTGCATTTATATCTAATTTTGTCTTACCATGTGCCGTTTGCTGATAAGGCGTCATGGCCATAAGTGATATCATCAAAACCGACAGGCTTTGCTTTACCATATTCTTTTTCAAATCAGTACCTCCAAAAAACAATTTTACGCAACCAAATTATTTTACCATACAAGCCGCACAAACAACCCAAATCACCACAACCTTTTCAAATCGTTCATATTATTGTAAATAATTGTTTCGTGAAAAAATATTACCACGAGATGAGGGACGGACCTCCATTTAAGGAGGGCGCGTAAATGTTGCTACCAGGATTATTTGCATCATTTTAAGAATTTACTCCACAATTGGTAAATAACCCCTTGTAGCAAGTCTACCAATCTGGTAAAATCATCTAAAAAGTTTGGAGAGAGATTATGATTACATATCCAATACTAAAAAAAGACGCAACCATAGGCGTGACCGCACCTTCATCAGGAGTACCATTGGAACTACATGACATTCTCAAGCAGTCGATCAAAAAAATGGAGAGCAAAGGCTACTATGTTCAGTGCGGAGAGACCGTGTGGACGCAGAGTAAAGCTAAATCTTCCTCAGCTCAAATAAGAGCCATGGAATTGAACCAAATGCTGCAAGACGAAAAAATCTCCCTAATCATCCCACCATGGGGCGGTCAACTACTCATAGAAATCCTTGACCTCATTGACTATGAAAATATTAAACCGAAATGGCTGTTGGGTTATTCCGACACGAGTGTGCTTTTACTGGCACTAACATTAAAGACCGGAATCGCCACTGCGCATGGAACCAATCTTGTTGATTTAAGAGGGGAGTACTCCGATCCAACGACTGCGCAATGGGAAACCGCTCTCTCAACGAAAGAAGGATCGTCTGTTACTCAGTATTCATCCCAACACTATCAAAAAGAATGGAATCACGACCAGCCTTCTCCAACAGTCTTTCACTTAAATGAGGCAACTATTTGGAAAACAGCAGGAAATCAAGATGTAAAGGTCAATGGCCGTATACTCGGAGGCTGCATAGATGTCATCAGGCACTTGATCGGAACGCCTTACGGAAATATAGCAGATTTTAGAGAGAGGCATATAAAGAATGAACCCATCCTCTGGTATTTTGAAAACTGTGAATTAAACACTGCTGATTTGCGCCGTTCACTTGTACAGATGAAATTAGCTGGCTGGTTCGACCATTCTTCTGGAATTCTGTTTGGAAGAAGTGCTAGCAACACGCCTGTTGGTGATTATAAGATTGAAGATGTCTATCAAGAGCTATCAGACGAGCTGCAGATTCCAATCGTGTACGATATTGACTGTGGGCATCAGCCTCCTCAAGTTACTTTTATCAATGGAGCACATGGAGAGGTAGAAGTCTCAGGTGGAAAAGGAAAAGTCATTCAAACATTCAAATAATCAATAAAAAAACGTCCTACTCCAGGACGTTTTTTCTGCCTACTTCTTCGAAACTTTATATCGCTTTTCATTCATCATCCACATGATGTATCCCCATAGCCATCCACCTGCTACACAGCATACGAGTAAAAGGGGAAGGTAGTCTCTGATCACTACATACAGAATCACTGAAAATACCAATCCAGTAATCAACGACCCATATACAACTGAAAAGAACCATTTCCCCTTTTTCCGAATGGTTTCCCAACGTCTCCAGTATGCGCCATCCTGCTCCCTGCTATTGATAAAGAAAACACAGGCATTCATAAAAAAGATAAGGCTGATGACCAAATACATGTAGGCTTTCGGATCTAACCAAAACACTAGAAAATTAATCAAAGAAGTGAAGGAGAACATGATATATATAAGTTTATTTTGTTTTATTTTTTCCATTCCAGCGCCCCCCAATCTTCTGTATTATATCAATACCTTTCAATAACGACCAACAAATTCCAATATATTAAAGGAAATTCCCTACAGTTTCTAGAAGACTAAAGGTGATTAAGATAAGTTTACTTTCAAAAGATAAAGGAGCAATCATCATGTTTACTTTTAAACTAAACGACGAATTAGAATTAAGACTTCTCGATATACAGGATGCTGAACGAATCCATGAACTGACTGATCAATCCAGATCCTATCTGCGTGAGTGGCTCCCATGGGTGGATTACTCAAAAACGGTTGAGGATTCAACGGAATTTATTAAAGGTACACGTTTAGGCTTCGCGAATAACAAGAGCTTAACTACCGGCATCATTTATCAAAATGAAATAGTAGGAGTAGCAGGATTCAACATACTTGATTGGTCAAACAAAGTGGCATACATCGGCTATTGGCTTGGTGAGGGCTATCAAGGAAAAGGGATTATGACGACAGTTGCAAAGGGACTAACGAAATACGCGTTTGAATACTATAAAATGAATAAAGTCGAAATAACCGCTGCAGAGTTCAACCATCGCAGTCGAGCAATACCCGAGCGTCTTGGTTTCAAGGAAGAAGGGAAGCTGAGGCAAAAAGAATGGATTTACGATCATTTTGTAGATCATATTGTATATGGGATGCTTGCAGACGAATGGAAGAAGGCTTGAAACAGCCCGTGCAAGATCCACTAAAGGAATTGATCACCTGGGTTGAAGGCATTAAACATAAAAACTGGAGTTCTGCTGCATCCCTTTATATAATAAAGGATGATCAGGTCGTATTGGAGCATTATAGTGGCAGGCACTCCCATGAAAAAAATGCTTCTCAAATCACAGAAAAGTCTCAATTTAATGTAGCTTCTGCCCGTAAAAGTTATTTAGGCCTTACGGTTGCCTACGCTTTACATGATAAATATATTTCGAGTCTAGATGATCCCATCACTCAGTATTTTCCTGAGTTTGATAAGGATTTGTTCATGGGCACAACGATCCGTCATCTTGTAACTCATTTCCACGGACTCGATTCCGACGAAAATGGATACATATTTCGGGAATTCAAGCCCGGTAGCAGCTGGGCATACCGTAACGTGGGTGTGGACATTATGACAAGATTAATTCACCGACTGTATGGAAAAGGGTTCCCGCAGCTATTAAACGAGATGGTTTTTACTCCATTGGGGTTTACTGAAACGGGATGGAGAACGGAACCAAATGAAAATCTTGTAGCTATCATCGACCGCATTGATAAACCTGCACTTCCTGGACTCGGGACAGTTTCAGATGGCACGGAGAAGAATTTATTTGTATCTCCCAGGGAATTTGCTCTCTGGGGACAGCTACATGTTCAAAAAGGCATGATGAATGGAAGACAAATCGTCCCCTCTAAAGTGATTGAGACTGCCACCACCATTCAAAATGTTTCGTATTCTGATTCCACTATTCCTGGGAACGGCCTGTTTTGGTACGTACAAGATATTCCACGAAATAAAAGTGAATTGGGGGAGAGGGTGCCTTCAGGATCTTATCAAATATTAGGTGTCACCGGTCCAACGATTCTTGTTATTCCTGCTTATAATGTGGTGGTGGCAAAAATGTACAACAAGCGATACAACTATGGAGGGGACCAATACCTTTATTATTTACGTGAGTTTAGTAACAAAGTGGCAGACCTATTTTCCTGAAAATGGTCCACCTCAATAAACCGAGGAATGAATTACCAAATATTTGGTAACACTAATGTCTATATTATGAGTCGGTCTATGGGGGGATCCCATGTTTCATGTTGTAGTCATTGTAGTGATAATTCTCAGTTCTTTGAAGTGGGGATCCTGGAATAGATGGAGAGAATTTCTGCCCACCATCTATTACTTTAGTTTTTTCAATATGTTTTATCAGTATATCAGTTACACCATGAAGGCGGTTTGGGAACTAGATGGTTTTTTCATCAATATGTTTGTGACGGATTCTCTTTACACGATGATCGCTTATCCTTGCCTTGTGGTTCTATTTTTAAGCCACTATCCAGAAGAAATCAGGATGAAAATCCTCTATTATTTGAAATATATAGGTGTTGCTACATTAATTGAATGGGCAGCGGCAAAGACGGATTCCATTGAATATTTCGAAGGCTGGAACCTGTGGTGGACCATACTGTTTTATTTTATTATGTTCCCCATGCTGCACCTTCACTTCAAAAATCCTGCCCGGGCATTGGTGCTTTCAGTGTTTGTCATTGCATTTTTACTTATAAGCTTTGACTATCATGTACTATAATAAAAACGGTGAATCCACATCTTGGGACTCACCGTTTTGCAATATGAAAAGATTATTATAAGAACAAAACCATCAATTCTTCATCGAAATATTCATCGTTATATTTCAATGCCCGCTTTTCTGTTCCGTATGGCTTGAATCCACAAGAGTGATAAAGGCCTTTCGCTGTTTCATTGGTTGTGACAACAGTGATCATGACTTGTTCAATGCCATCCTCCTCTTTTGCTTGAGAGATGGCAGCTTGAAGCAGCCCTCTTGCGATTCCTTTCCCTCGATGTGCAGGGGAGACATACATGGCAAAAATGGAAGCTTTATGTTTCATTTTTAAAGCTCCTTCACGTACAAGGGTCACTGCTCCTACTAGTTTCCCGTCATCAAAGTAACCAAACGTGTAGCTGCCCTTCTGTACAAGTCTCTCGGCTGTCATTTGAATTGGATTAGTACGGGCAATTGCTTCTTCATAGCTGCTGCCGAAGCTAGAAGGACTTTGCTGCAGCATTTCCAACCGAAGCTTCCAATAAGCTTCGGCATGTTTTTCATTGAGTAATTGAATTTCCATTATTTTCTGACCTTCTTTCTGTTACATGATATGATGAGGGAAGCATTTATTTTAGCTATTCAAACTGAATTCGACATTAAAGGTGGAATCCCTTTAAATTGGAGGTATATGAATGGAAGATTGTATCGGCTGCCGCCTTGCAAATGAAAAAGAGAAAGTATTTATTATATACGAAAATGATCACGTGTCCTGCTTTTTGGACCATGTCCCGCATCACCCAGGACATACACTGATTCTCCCCAAACGACACAAAGTGGAAGTAACGGAATTAAATGAAGAAGAAAGCCTCTCCGTAATGAAAAGTTCACAACTAGTTGCACAAGCCATTCAGGCTCTATATGAACCATATGGCATTACCGTCTGCCAGAATGGAGGCATATACAACGAGTTAACTCATTATCATATGCATGTTATCCCTCGTAATGAGGAACCGGAAAGATTCGGAGACTTATTCTATGGTGAGGCCGACGTTGAAACATACAGTGAATCCCTGGAAGAAACCCAGAAAAAAATGAAAAACTATATAAGAAGATTACTAGAATAGGAGTAAATAATATGACGTTCTATAAAGATTTCGATGAAAAATTAAAACAATACGCAGAACTCGCCATTAAAGTGGGAGTAAATGTTCAACACGATCAGCCACTTTGGATCTCTGCACCCCTCGGAACTGAAAAATTCGTACGTATTGTTGTAAAAAAAGCCTATCTTGCTGGTGCAAAAAACGTGCATGTTCAATGGTATGACGAGGAAATCATGAGAATACATTATGAATTGGCCCCGGATGACACTTTCTACGAATTTCCAAGCTGGCTGGCTGCTGCGCATGAATGGGTTGTGGACAATAAAGGAGCCTTTCTTCAAATAGAAGCTAATGATCCGGACCTGTTGAAAGGAATAGACCCAGACCGTATCCTTAATTTTGAAAAAGCAAGTGGAGATGCCCTGGACCGCTTCTATGAAGCGATTGAAAAGGATCAGATCAGCTGGTCCATTGTGGCCATACCTTCACAAAAATGGGCAGACAAAGTGTTTCCTAACTTACCAGAGAAAGAAAGAATCCCAAGCCTTTGGGACTGTATCTTCACATCCGTTCGTATCAATCAAGAAAATCCAGTCCTTGCTTGGCAAACGCATATCGAAACCCTAACCAACAAAGCAAGCGAACTCAATCAGTTAAAGCTCAAAAGCCTGCACTACCAATCGGAAGGGACGGACCTTTCCATAGAACTACATGAAGACCACCTATGGCTCACAGGAGCAAGTAAAACACCAGAAGGAACACATTTCATTGCCAATATGCCGACAGAAGAGGTCTATACTGTCCCTGTAAAAACCGGAGTCAATGGCACAGTTTCAAGTACCAGGCCACTTGCTTACAATGGTAACGTGATTGACGATTTCACCATTACTTTTGAAGATGGGGAAATTAAGAAAGTCACAGCAAGAGAAGGGGAGGAAATCCTGAAAAAATTGATCCTGACAGACGAAGGAGCAGCCTATCTTGGAGAAGTTGCGCTTGTCCCGCATCATTCTCCTATCTCCGATTCTGGCGTTCTATTCTTTAACACCTTATTCGATGAAAATGCATCCAATCATTTAGCGATCGGTTCGTCTTACCCGACTTGTATAAAGGACGGAGAAATCTTATCCGATGAAGAACGGGAAGAAAAAGGACTCAATGAAAGTGTGGTTCATGAAGATTTTATGATTGGTTCAGAAGTTATGAATATAGATGGAGTGTGCCGTGATGGAAGAAAGATCGCTATTTTCCGTAATGGGAACTGGGCTATCTGATTTAATAGTTTCATTCTCGGTCAGTTGTTCTTCTTAATTATTTTGGAGTACATGTAAAAAAATGGGGCATATTCTGGACGAGAAAATCGTGATCACCTTAATATCTATTAAGGGCTTCTCTGGCCATATCCTGCTAACGAAGGGAGAATACATATGAATGAACACGTAAGATTGGTTAAGCCAACCACTGAATTAGAAGAAGAGTACCTTGATTTTTATAATGAATGGAAATCAAATGGAGGAGACATGATCCCGTGGGTCATCAAAAAAGATCCCACTCACTTTTCCAAGATGGTCGACTCCTTACTGCTTGCTGAAAAAGGAGAAAACCAGCCAGATGGATGGGTACCTGACTCAACTTATTGGCTCGTTTCAGAATCCAATCGAATACTAGGGGTCGTAAATATTCGCCATTCCTTAACGGAAAAACTTTCGCAAAATGGGGGACACATCGGTTATGGGATCAGACCTTCTGAAAGGAGAAAGGGCTATGCCACTAAATTGCTGGCTCTTTCAATTCAAGAAGCCCACTCGATTGGGATCGATCAAGCGTTGATTGTCTGTGATGCATGGAATAAACCTTCAGAGCGGACGATCTTAAGTGCTGACCCTGTAAGGGATGAAGATTTTATCGAAGAAGATGGTAATGTGATTCTTCGCTATTGGGTTGATACAAATGGACGAAATTGGGAGTAGAGATTTACTGTAATGAATTCTTTATCTAAACCAGCTCTTGTCATTACGAACCATTCATGAAAACATACAGGTATTTGTGATATAATTTCTCCTTGTGAATAAGACCCATTTTAAATAGTAAGGGAGGGAAAAGAAGGTGAGTTTTGAAGGTCAAAAGATATTACCTGCCATCCGGTCCATGAAGGATTTTGATAAAATGCTCGAAACCTCTTTCCAGTACGGTGTGTTCCTCGATCTCCATGTTGGAATGCTGAAGAGTGTATTCGATTTCGCACGAAAGGAAAATCGGAAAATGTTCCTGCATATAGACTTGATCCACGGACTATCCAGTGATGAGTACGCAACAGAATATGTCTGTCAGGAAATAAAGCCTTATGGCATCATTTCTACTAAAGGGAATGTGATTAAAAAAGCAAGGCAAAAAGGTATTTTTTCCACCCAAAGGATGTTTGTGATCGATTCAAGTGCTATGAATCGCAGCATTGAGCTTATACATAAAACAGACCCTGACTTCATCGAAGTTCTTCCTGGAGTCATACCTAAAATCATTACGGAAATAAGAGAAAAAACAGGGAAACCTATTTTTGCGGGAGGGCTTATCGATACCGTTGAAGAGGTGGAATCCGCTCTTGAGGCTGGTGCTACGGCCATCACTACGTCAGATCGTGTGCTATGGAAGCATTTTGACCAAAATTAAAATCTGAAAAATGTATTGACAACGTTTTCATAGTGGAGTAACATTATCCACAAGTTAATACGTTGTGAAAGAGATGAAGAGACTCACGTGAACCGCCTTTTTTCAGGAGGCATTCCGTGAGTCTTTTTATTTTTAATAAAATTTAAGAAATGAGGGAAAAAGCATGACAGCATTTTTAGGAGAAGTGGTTGGAACAGCGTTGCTTATCATTTTCGGTGCAGGGGTTTGTGCCAATGTGAATCTCAAGAAATCATTTGCTTATAACGCTGGTTGGATTGTCATCACATTTGGTTGGGGGTTGGGTGTCGCCATGAGTGTTTACGCCGTTGGACAGTTTAGTGGGGCCCATTTAAACCCTGCTGTTACACTGGGACTGGCGTTTAATGGAGACTTCGCGTGGAGTGAGGTTCCCCAGTACATCACCGCTCAAATGATCGGGGCAATGTTAGGGGCAACGATCACCTATTTACACTTTTTACCTCACTGGCATGCAACGGAAGATCCCGGGGTGAAATTGGGGGTATTTGCTACAGGACCTGCCATCCCACACTATTTTTCAAATTTATTAAGTGAAATCATTGGAACATTTGTATTAGTAGTAGGATTATTATCTATAGGAGCGAATACATTTACAGATGGCCTTAATCCGTTTATCGTCGGTTTCTTAATCATTGCTATCGGAATTTCTCTCGGTGGGACCACAGGTTATGCCATCAATCCTGCCCGTGATCTAGGACCGCGCATTGCTCATTTTCTGCTGCCGATTCCAGGAAAAGGGCCATCCAACTGGGGATATTCCTGGGTTCCTGTAGTCGGACCTGTTCTGGGAGGTTCATTTGGAGGCGTATTTTATAAAGCCATTTTCATTGGACAAGTCACAACAAGCTTTTGGGTAGTTCTACTTGTTACACTGGCAGTACTTGGACTTGCTTATGGCAGTGACAGAAAGATCAGCTTAGCTCAAAAAGTGCATCAGCTATCAACCGATAATTAATTTTTGGAGGGGTAACGAAATGGAGAAATACATTTTATCATTAGATCAGGGAACGACAAGTTCAAGAGCGATTCTATTCAATAAAAAAGGAGAAGTCGCCCATACTGCACAAAAAGAATTTACTCAGCATTTTCCAAAGCCGGGTTGGGTTGAACATAGTGCGAATGAAATTTGGGGATCCATTTTAGCAGTTATTGCAAGCGCTTTATCTGAATCGAGTATTAAACCTGATCAGATTGAAGGGATTGGAATTACCAATCAACGTGAAACTACTGTGGTTTGGGATAAAGAAACCGGCGATCCGGTTTACAACGCCATCGTGTGGCAGTCACGTCAAACTGCGGGGGTATGTGAAGAACTTAAATCACAAGGACATAACGATACGTTTCGTGACAAAACCGGATTATTGATCGATGCTTACTTCTCTGGTACCAAGGTTAAATGGATTCTTGACAATGTAGAAGGTGCGAGAGAAAAAGCGGAGAATGGCAAGCTCTTATTCGGGACGATCGACACATGGTTGATTTGGAAAATGTCTGGTGGAAAAGCCCACGTAACGGATTATTCCAATGCTTCCCGCACGCTTATGTATAATATTTACGACCTGAAATGGGATCAGGAGCTACTTGACATATTAGGCATTCCTGAGAGCATGCTTCCAGAGGTCCGTCCCTCATCTGAAATTTATGCCAAGACGGTACCTTACCATTTCTTCGGGAAGGAGATTCCAATTGCCGGTGCAGCAGGGGATCAGCAGGCGGCATTGTTTGGACAGGCTTGTTACGAAGAGGGCATGGCAAAGAATACGTATGGAACAGGTTGCTTTATGCTAATGAATACAGGTGAAAAAGCTGTAAAGTCTAATAATGGTTTACTCACAACCTTAGCATGGGGAATCGATGGAAAAGTGGAGTATGCTTTAGAAGGAAGTATTTTCGTGGCTGGTTCTGCGATTCAATGGCTTCGTGATGGTCTTAGAATGCTTAAGGACGCGAAGGACAGTCAGGCGTATGCAGAAAAGGTAGACACTACAGACGGCGTTTATGTTGTTCCTGCCTTTGTAGGATTAGGAACTCCTTATTGGGACAGTGATGTTCGTGGAGCAGTGTTCGGTTTAACAAGAGGAACATCTAAGGAGCATTTTGTAAGAGCTACCCTGGAATCCCTTGCTTATCAAACGAAAGATGTACTGACAGCGATGGAAGCAGACTCTGGAATCTCCCTTAAGAAACTGAGAGTGGATGGCGGTGCTGTTAAAAATGACTTTTTAATGCAATTCCAGAGTGATATTTTGTCTGTTCCTGTTGAGCGACCGGTTGTAAATGAAACAACTGCTTTAGGTGCCGCTTATTTAGCTGGATTAGCCGTAGGGTTCTGGGATAATCGGGATGAAATATCCAAGCAGTGGAATAAAGACAAGCAGTTTGAACCGCAAATGCCTGTTGACACTCAAGGAGAACTTTATAACGGATGGAAAAAAGCTGTTAAAGCAGCTATGGCTTTTAAATAAAAGAAACGTATGATATACTGATTACAAGTTAATAAACTCGGTTAGAGACCACGAGAGACCAAACCTGCATTATGGACCAGTCACCATAATGTTCGTTTTGGTCTCTTTTTTTACGGTTAAATAATAAGAATGAGAGTGCAGACATATATAGATACCTGAGGAGGATCCACTTATGACATTTTCAAGTACTGCAAGAAGAGAAGTGAAAGAAACATTGGCCTCAAACCACTTTGATGTAATCGTGATTGGAGGAGGGATTACCGGAGCAGGGATTGCCCTCGATGCTTCGAAACGTGGAATGAAGGTGGCATTAGTCGAGATGCAGGATTTCGCATCCGGGACTTCCAGTCGTTCTACAAAGCTCGTTCATGGAGGTTTACGTTACTTAAAGCAATTCGAAGTGAAAATGGTCGCGGAAGTAGGAAAAGAACGTGAAATCGTTTATGAAAATGGACCTCACGTAACGACTCCTGAATGGATGCTACTACCCCTTCATAAAGGGGGCACATTCGGTAAATTCAGTACATCGATTGGATTAAAGGTGTATGACTATCTTGCTGGAGTAAAGAGAAGTGAACAACGCTCCATGCTTTCAGTTTCGGAAACATTGAAGAAGGAACCTCTTGTGAAAAAAGATGGCCTTAAAGGTGGGGGTTACTACGTTGAATATCGGACTGATGATGCCCGTTTAACGATAGAAGTCATGAAAGAAGCTGTTGCACATGGTGCCACTGTCATAAATTATATGAAATCCCAGCGATTCCTCTATGATAATAAGAAGGTAGTCGGAATTGAAGCAGAGGATCTGGTGACGGGGGATACGATTGAAATCCGCGGTTCGAAATTTGTCAACGCAGCTGGCCCATGGGTCGATGATGTGCGAGGAAAAGATTATAGTACGAATAACAAACAGCTTCGGTTAACGAAGGGAGTTCATCTTGTCATTGATCAAAGCAAATTCCCGCTTCAACAAGCGGTTTATTTCGACACACCTGATGGGCGAATGGTATTTGCGATTCCCAGGGATGGCAAGGCCTATGTAGGAACAACAGACACATTTTTTGATCAAGATAAAACATCTCCCCATATGACTTCAGAGGACCGGGATTATATCTTGGATGCCATTCATTTTATGTTTCCTGATATATCTGTAGGAAAAGAGGATGTGGAATCGAGCTGGGCTGGTGTTCGCCCATTAATTTTTGAAAAAGGGAAGGATCCTTCTGAAATTTCCCGTAAAGATGAAATTTGGGAAGCGGAAAGTGGACTCATAACCATTGCCGGCGGGAAGCTCACTGGTTACCGTAAAATGGGGGAGACAGTGGTAGACCTTGTATCAAAACGATTAAAAGAAGAGAACAAGATGAAGTTCCCCGCTTCTACCACGAAGCATATGCCGATCTCTGGAGGACATGTAGGCGGATCGAAAAACTTTCAAGCGTTTATTGATCAAAAAGCAGCCGAGGTACATCAATTTGGATTAACAGAGGAAGAGGGAAGAAAGCTTGCAGCCATGTATGGTTCAAACGTGGATCAGCTCTATAAGCTTGCTCATGCTTATAGTGGAACAAGTGATGAAAGGTCCGTCCCTCCTTATTTATATGCTCAACTGATTTATGCGATTCAGGAGGAGATGGCCGCGACGCCTATGGATTTCTTTATTAGACGGACTGGTGCTTTATTCTTCGATCGTGCGTGGGTGGAGAAATGGAAGGAATCTGTGATAGAAATAATGGCAAAGCTTCTGAAATGGAATGTAGAGCAGGAACATCAATATAGAGCGGAGTTAGATAATGAGCTTAAGAGTGCAGTAGTGCCAGTAGATTTGCAGTCGTAAGTAGGAAAACGGCAGAATGAAATTTTCTGTCGTTTTCTTTGTTTTACACTGGGAATTCCTGTAGGGATCATGGTAAAATTAGGATATTGATGCCGAATTGGGGGAATGTTGGTTGGAAGAAAAAAAGAATACCTTGGGAAGATTCCTCCTATCACTGTCACTGACTTCACTAATTGCCTTTGCAATCACTTTCTATTTTGAAAAAGGTGACTCTATCACAAGAAAGGGTGCATTAAGGCAGCACCTTGAACAGTTAGAATTCAAGGACACTTACCATGATCTGAAAGTTGTTTCAGAAAAAGAAGCCGGGGAGCAATACCTCCTTCTCTATACCTATATGAATAAGGAAGGAAAAAGACAAATCGGACTGGCCTTTTATAGAAAAATGAATGTCATTCCCCTTTATGAGCTATACCGGATTAATGATTCTCCACATTTATCTGTCGGAACGGAATTTCTCCATACTAATCAGTTTATCGTTTACGGTGACCGAGACGAAATAGGAGCAGACTACTTTACATACCGGGCAAATATCCAGTTTAGACGAATAGAGCTTGAGGAGAATGAGTATTTCATTCACATAGAACCTTACGAGGGAATGCTCCTTGTTCCTCAAGTGAACTTTTATTCTATAGATGGAAAAATAGTTAGTTCAACTCAGGCAAAATAATCATCCATAATTATGCTTACAATTATATAAATATATGAATAGTTGATGAAATTGACCGTATATGACTATTCATTTCCCGAGAGAACTGTTCATCCCTTCTTAGTGTTGTTGAATATCATATGGGATTGCTGTAGATTAAGAATAGAAATTGACACGACTTCCTCGTCAAAAGGGTGGCTTCAATGGGATGAAGCCACCCTTTTTTTGCATTTTTCGATAAAAAACTCAGTGGATCAAAACCATTATTGCTATACTAATAGAAAGAAAAATGGGGAGGAAGCTGGAATGAATCATAAAATAGCTGTGGTGACGGGGGCAAATAGCGGTTTTGGTTTTCACTCATCGCTGGAGCTGGCACAACTTGGATATAAAGTGATCGCATCCATGAGAGACCCTCATAAAGGAAGTGCACTGATTCAGCGGTCTGAGGAACTTAAGGTGAGTGATTTAGTGAGGATTCATCCATTGGATGTAACATCGGAAGCATCAATCAAGGAATTCTCTACCTATCTAAATGAATTGGGAAGGGTGCACATCCTCCTGAATAATGCAGGGTTTGCCGGTGCAGGATTTGCAGAAGAAGTTACAATTGATGAGTTCCGTGAACAATTTGAAACGAATGTTTTTGGAGTCATGAGAATAACTCAAATTGTTCTCCCTTATATGAGAAAGCAAGGAGAAGGGAAAATCATCAATATGAGCAGCATTAGCGGCAGATTCGGATTTCCTGGACTCAGTCCTTATGTTTCATCCAAGCACGCATTAGAGGGATACACCGAAAGTCTGAGATTGGAGCTTAAGCCCTTCGGCATATCCGTGCACCTGATCGAACCCGGTTCTTATCAAACGAATATCTGGACATCAGGAAAGAAAGTCACTCCACTCTCGATGCAAAAAAACTCTCCTTACTTTCGCTACATGAAGGCCATCAACTCGGAAATTCAAGCAGGTGCAGATACACTTGGAGATCCCAGGGAGGTTGCCTCGATTGTACGTGAAATAGCACTAAACAAGAAAAAAACTTTTAGAATTCCCATAGGCAAAGGAGTCCGATTAACCCTATTACTCAAAACCATCCTCCCATGGAGCATAATGGAAAACATCATCTTAAAGAAACTCCGAATGAAAAAGATCAAAGAGGGACGGACCTTATAGTAAGCATGAATAATGTCTGAATATAAAGACTTTTATTATGTAGAAGGAGAATTTTGTCAAAAGAGAGAATATGCTAGAGGAGACATTTCCATAAACTCATTTATTAAATTATTGAATGAGTTTAAATGCTTCCACACGAAATGAGGTGATTGATTGAATGAATGGATTGGTGCATCTGCTCTTTGCATGGATGAAGGTCGTTTATTGATGGTATTACAAGGGAAAGAAGAAGAGAAACGTTGGTCGGTTCCTTCAAGGGGGATCGAATTGGACGAATCCCTTCAGGAGTGCTGTAACCTGAAGTTTGGGAAGAAACAGGCTATGATATTGAAGTAGGAAAACATTTGTATACAAAGTGGGGGAATGAAGGAAGTATTTCTATAAGAATTCATTACTATGAAGTCAGGATCCTGGGAGGAGAAGCAACCATACAGGACTCTGATCAACTAATACATAAAAATAAATGGATTTCACTTCAAGAGTTAAAGAATCTGCCTCTGGGATTTCCAGAAGATCTTTCCATCCTGGAAGCCTACATGAGTAAGAAGCTAAACACACTATCCATTTAAGGGAATAGTATCGTTTTAGCACAATATATTATAAAGTAATTATCTATAAAGGAGAGAGTAGAATGGTGAAACGTACAGGAGAAGTAGTGATGGGAGTAATCGGAATTATCTTATCCGCATTATTTTCCATAATCGGAATCGTACTTAATATGGGGATGAGTAATCCCGAGTTCATGTCCCAACTCGAAGAAGGAATGGAGAGTGATCCAAATATACAAAATTCGGAGATGACTGCAGGAGATTTAAGCTCCATTATCAACGCTGCTGAATCAACTGGATCTTACCTTGTTATATTAGGAATCATTGCGTCCATCCTGGGGATTATTGCTGTATTAACCATTGTGAAAAATAAAAAACCGGTATTATCCGGAATCATGTTTATCATTGCTGCCCTTGTCATCGGACTTGGCACGATAGGATTTGGTTTCGTACCAGGCCTTCTGTTCCTGATCGCAGGAATCATGGCTCTTGTGCGCAAGCCTAAGAAAACAGACCCTGTGTATTAAAAAAGCATTGAGATAATTTTTTCTCTAAACTAGATTTTTCGTAAAGTTTTGCTTGTACTCATCTTGCTTTCAGACTCGATTTATACTATCTTAAAAGTAGAGCATAATGATAAAACAAGAGACACTGGCGGCAACCAATGTCTCTTGCTACACAGCAAACTGCAAGGAAAGCAGTGGCCCAATAGAGAAAGGAACATAACTCTACCCTTCAAAGTTTAGGCGCTTCATGAGGGTGGGGTTATTTCTTTTTGTCATTCGAAATAACTACGGCAATGATGGAGACAATTAAAGAGCCAAAGGTAATCATTAGCGTTAACGCCTCATACGTTGTCACTATAAGCACCACCTCCTTCTATAAGGAAGTGGCCACTCCCACCCTACATTCACTGTATGCTTCAAATTATATCACAAACCCCCTCCGTACTTTATAGGCAAGAGGTAGGAAAAGCGAACCCCTATCAAAAAAACATTAAACCTCATTGAGAACCTTCACTTACAATACGATTATTTCAAACTTTCTTCAAAATGTGTTAGCATAGATATGCTCATATTAATCGATTACATAACATCACGAAATTCGAGGAGGAACTCACGATGAAACAACGTATAGAAATGCTAAAAAATTGGTTAAAAGAAGAAAATATCGATGCCGCATTTATCAATTCAACTGAAAATGTATTCTACTTAACAAATTTCCACACGGATCCACATGAGCGATTAATGGGACTGTTTGTATTTCCTGATGCCGAACCATTTGTGGTCGTACCTGGAATGGAAGCACGTCAAGTGAAGGGTGCCGGCTGGAGTAACGAAGTGATCGGCTACTCTGATCACGAAAATCCATGGGAATTCATTCAACAAGCCATTCAAAGACGAGGAATTGATGGCCGCAAGGTGGCTTTCGAAAATGAAGTCGTAACGTATGGCCGCAGTCAGGCATTTTTAAACATTTTCAACTCACCGGATATAGTGAATGTTGAAGACAAATTAAATGAGATGCGTGTAGTGAAGGATGAGGGTGAAATTGCCATCATGCGTCGAGCGGCAGAAATGGCAGACTTCGGGGTTGAAGTAGGTGTAAGTGCACTTCAAGAAGGCATTACGGAAATGGAAGTTCTTGCGAAGATCGAGTATGAGTTAAAGAAAAAAGGGATTCGTGAAATGTCTTTCTCTACGATGGTGCTCTTTGGTGAAAAAGCTGGAGATCCACACGGAAACCCAGGAGACCGGAAGCTGAAGGCAGGAGATTTTGTCTTGTTTGATCTAGGTGTAGTCCTTGAAGGATATACTTCTGACATCACCCGTACATTTGCTTATAAATCCGTTTCAGACAAGCAAAAAGAAATCTACTCTACCGTTTTAAAAGCAGAACTGGCTTCACTGGAAGCAAGTAAGCCCGGAACCCGTATTGGTGATCTGGATCAAATCGCACGGGATATCATTACAGAAGCAGGGTATGGAGACTATTTCCCACACAGGATCGGTCACGGCCTTGGGATCAACGTACATGAATTCCCATCAATGAGCCATTTAAATAATGGGATATTAAAAGAAGGAATGACCTACACCATTGAGCCTGGAATTTACGTACCGGAAATTGGCGGCGTAAGAATTGAAGATGATGTGCTGATAACAAAGGATGGTTACGAAACCTTGACTAAATTCCCTAAAGAACTGCAAATTATTAAATAAGACATAGAGGAGGCTAACGGCGTGTTAGCCTTTTTTTCATGAAAAAGAAATGAAACGATTGGGAAGTTCATTCGTATATATTAGGAGAGAAAGCTAGGGAAGGATGAAATTCAGTGAAAAAATTTATCATATTAATCAGCTTTTTCATGCTGGCAGGCTGTGGAATCCTCGAAGAAGCAAACAACAGTTTGACCTATGTTGAGGAAATGACCGATTATCTCAATGAAGCAGAGCAATTTGCCAACGATTTTCCTGGATTAGTGGAAAATGCATCTGCAGACCCATCCACCATACCGGCACTTGAAACTAGGTTAAAAGACATGAAAACAGAAATACAAGAAATCAATGATCTGACTCCGCCTCAGCTCGCAGAAAACATCCACAAAAAAGTGGAAGGATATAATGAGCAAGCGCTGGAAGGAATTGATCGAGCCTTAGTAGAAATTGATAAGGGAGTAGTCCAAATTTCTGAGTTACAAAACCTTGAGATCGTTAACACTTTTAATCAGTTACAAGAAATTAAAGGTAATCTGGAAAATTTAGGACAATAAGCTAATTGTGATACGGATAATACTTTTTATCCGTATCACCATCATACTGTAATATAACATTACCCCATTTCCACTCTAGCTACAGTCACATCCCCCCCTTGGCTCCACAAAATAAATCAACCCTATTCTCAAGTAGATTTGTATTAAACTAGTTTCAAATATGACCGAAAAAAACAAATATGATTTCTCACATATAGAACAAGAGTTCTTAAAAACATGCTATAATGAAGGAATCATAGAGATGGACAGGAGATTGTTATGAAAGTTGTTATTGCCGAAAAACCCGATCAAGGAGCAACCCTCGCTAAACCTTTCCCTCATCGAAAACGCCAAGGTTATATTGAAATACAATCTAATGATGTGTTCCCTAAAGGAGCTTATATTACATGGGCTGTAGGTCACCTCTTTCAGCTTCAAGCCCCGGAAAAATATGAAAGCAGATGGAAAAAATGGACGTTAGAAGACCTCCCCATCATTCCTCATCGATTTCAATATGAGCTTCAACGGGCAAAAGCTAAACAATTCGCAGTCATTAAAGAACTTCTAAAGAAAAGTGAAGTCACAGAAATCATCCATGCAGGGGATGCGGGGCGTGAAGGTGAGTTGATCATCCGGAATATTATTTCAATGTCCCGCGTGCAAAAACCCATGAAAAGATTATGGATATCATCCCTGACAGAGAAAGCCATCATTCAAGGGTTCACTAGTTTGAGAGAAGAAACGGAAATGCGGAGCCTCTATTATGAAGCCTATTCCCGCGCTTGTGCGGACTGGCTTGTGGGAATGAATGCATCGAGAGCGTATAGCATTCTACTAAAACAGCAAGGCATGTCGGATGTTTTCTCTGCAGGAAGGGTACAAACACCGACTCTTGCTTTGATTGTAAAAAGAGATGAAGAAATAGAGCAATTCAAAAGCGAACCCTTCTGGGAAGTGAAAGCAGCCTTTCAAATGGGAGACCACACGTACGAAGGGGTTTGGCAAAAGGATGGAGAATCCCGAATTCAAACAAAGGAACTGGCAGAGAAGATTGCTTCGTTCTGCCAAGGGAAGCCTGCAAGCGTTCTGGAGATGAAAACAGAAAGAAAAGAATTTGCTCCTCCATTGCTTTTCAATCTATCAGCTCTTCAGGCAACGATGAACAAAATATATAAATTTTCACCCAAAAAAACACTGGATGTCCTGCAAAAACTTTATCAAAAGGGCATTGTATCTTACCCAAGGTCAGATTCACAATATGTAACGAAAGGGGAAGCTGAAACATTTCCGGAAATATTGTCTAAGCTTCAAGAATACAGCCCTTACAATAGCTGGATCCCCACTCCTAATGAGAGCCTGCTGAATAACAAGCGTTTTGTAAATGAAGCAAAGGTTTCAGATCACTACGCGATTATTCCAACAGAACAAGTAACTGACCCTCAATCGTTATCAGGGGATGAAAGGAAAATATATGATGTTGTGGTTAAACGCTTTATCGCTGCACATCACGACAAAGCTGTGATCCATTACACTACTATCACTACCGTCGTGGACGACCGGGCTGAATTCATTTCTAAAGGAAAGCAGATTCTTCAAGAAGGATGGCGGCAGGTTCTGATGCAGAATGAAAAGGATGATGAACCGCTGCTGCCACCTGTTGAGGAAAGCGACAAGGGCAAAGTCAAGAGTGTCCATACGAAGGAAGGAAAAACCCAGCCACCTAAGCGTTACACAGAAGGGCAACTGATTACCTTAATGAAAACAGCGGGTAAATACATGGATAATGATGAGCTCGAGAAAGTGTTAAAGCAAGCAGAAGGTCTGGGTACCGAGGCAACACGCGCTGGAATCATAACCATGCTTAAAGATCGGAACTACATTGATATCCAAAAGAATATTGTTTATCCAACCGATAAAGCGAAAGTTTTGATTCGGGCAATAGGTGAAAATGTGTTGGCATCAGCTGAAATGACGGCAAAATGGGAACAGCGACTACAGGAAATAGGAAAAGGGCAAGCTTCCGCACCCGAGTTTATGGAGCAAGTGAAGAAATTAAGCGAAAAACTTGTTCAAAACGCTCTTGAAGAGGCAAACAGATGGAATTTCGAAGACCTTGATACCGCTTCCATCCAACGGTCCAAAGGGAGTAAAGGTAAAAGAACAGCGAAAACCAGTGTCGGCACATGTTTGAAATGTGGTGGGAAAGTGGTTGACAAAGGAAAATTCTACGGCTGCTCCAATTATCAAAAAACAAAATGCAGCTTCACCATTTCTAAGACCATTCTCTCGAAGCGTATGACACAAGCAATCGTAAAAAAAGTGCTTGCGGATGGAAAATCCGAACGCATCGACGGTTTCAAAAAAGGAGAGAAGGAGTTTTCAGCTTACCTTAGTTGGGATCCTGTTGAAAAGAAAATTCAATTCGTATTCGATATAGATTAATCCATCTAAACGACTCTCAAAAAAGGAGTCGTTTTTTTCTGCTTAAAACCTTGTAAAAGAATAATAATTGGATTAAGGAAGTTTAACTTCATGAGAAGTGGATAAAACAAAAGGGTAGGAAAACAGCTATATAAAAATGGAGGGTACACATTGAAAAAGATATTAATGGTCTTAACGAATGAAAGTAAAATTGATGATGAACACGAAACAGGTCTTTGGTTATCTGAGTTCGCTGAACCATATGAAGAATTTAAGAATCAGGGATTCGGTGTAGATGTAGCTAGCTTAAAAGGAGGCCGAATTCCTTTAGATCCTAACAGCCTTGATGATGAACAGGTGGAAAAGTGGAAGGGTGTGACCAAAGAATTGGATCAAACAATGGTCCTTTCGCAATTGAACGTTAACGAATATTCAGGGATATTCTTACCTGGCGGACACGGAACGATGTTTGATCTACCTGACAGTCCAGAACTTCAACAAGCAATGGCCCACTTTGCTGAAAACAACAAAGCCATCGGATCTGTATGCCACGGTCCTGCTGGTTTCGTTGGGACGAAACTCTCAAATGGAAAATGGCTGGTTGAAGGAAAAAGCATGACAGGGTTCACCAATGAAGAAGAACAGCAAACGGGCCTTGACTCATTAATGCCTTTCTTATTGGAAACAAAATTAAGAGAGCAAGGGGCTCAATTTGAAAAATCTGAAGCATGGAGTGAGCATGTAATCACTGATGGGAAATTCGTGACTGGGCAGAATCCACAATCCAGCCAGTCAACAGCAGAAGCCTTCGTAAAATTAATATAATAACGAAATAATTAATGAAAGGAATCTACTTTAAGGAGCCAATCCATACTATTCTTTCTAAAAGGGGTCACGTTACCAAAAGTGAAAAATTGTACGTTTAGACACAATTTAGACACATTTTAGCCGGTTATCTGTACAGTAAGGAACCGGCTGTTCCTTTTCTCTTATTTCTTAACCCGTAGTGGTCGTAATTGATCAATTGTCCCATCCTGTTTCAGGTTCCACACATAATCCCCTGTTAATGCCATATGCTCCCAGCCCAAAGGAGATATATGCTGGAAATATTCTTCTGGAATTTCTACTCCTCTTGTACGTAATGATGCAATAGCCTGCTCAATATAGACTGTATTCCAAGAGACAATCGCTGACACGATGAGTTGAAGGGCACTCGCTCGGTGTAACTGATCTTCATACGAACGGTCGCGTACTTCACCTAACTGATAAAAAAATATGGCACGAGCTAATCCGTGCTTTGCTTCTCCTTTGTTCAGTCCAATCTGTACACGTCTACGGTGTTCAGGGCTGAACACCGAAATTTTGAGTTTTAAGGAAAAAACAATCAAAGCAATAGATGTTATGAGACTATATAATGATGTGGGTTGGTGGGGAGAAAGGGTAGAGCAAGATATAGAAGAGATGTTAAACAAAGTACAGTCAGTAGGAGCATGGAAAAACGATACATTAATTGGTTTTGCAAGGGCTGTTTTAGATGGAAAGTTTAGAGCGTATGTTGAAGATGTTGTTATACATAGTTCATATCAAAAGGAAGGTATAGGTATAAAACTGGTATCAAAATTGTTAGATGACCTATCACATATTGACGTAATCAGTTTGTTTTGTGAGCAACATTTAATACCTTTCTATGAAAAAAACAATTTAAAATACAGTAAATCACAATTTGTTATGCATAGAAGATAAAGATGTTACAAATAATCCTTCTTCAACAAACGGGGGCAATTCTCCAGTAATGAAGGTTGCCTTTGATGAATTAAGTATTTTGTATAATTAAAATTAGTTAAAAAAGAAAAGGGGAATAAAAATATGACTGGAGAATTAATTACGATTAGGGGTAAAGAGCTCTACGTTGAATGTTATGGGACTAAAGAAAAACCACCTATTCTATTTTTGCACGGTGGACCAGGAAAAAGCTGTCACGATTTTTCTTACCATCAATCCAAAAGATTAGAAAATGACTTTAGATTAATTGTGATTGACTAAAAAATGACCATAACCTGTTTGATAGCTGAAGATAAGTCAGGTGATATTCAGCTTTTTCGTTATTCCATTAAAGGGCGCGATCCTGGAACAAGGATCAGCGCTCATTTTTCATTTTAGGCCATTTAGTTGAAGAAATTCATCTCGCATTATGTCAATACCTGATTCTCTCAATACTATCCGACAAAAATAACAGCTGTCAAAAATATAATTTGCAAAATTATTCGAGGGAACAGAGGAGTACTTGGTCTTCCGCCAATGGTGATTTCTTTTCGTGCAGCGCGAATATTAGCTGGGAACATAACAATAAGTAAGAATGCCAAACCGACTGAAGCAATACTTGAGGTGATGGGTATTAGCAGGCCTATGGATCCAACGATTTCCAATATTCCAGTCATAGTCACGATGAAATCTGGATTTGGGAGAGCAGGGGGGACCATTTTGATAAGATCCTGACGTCTCTTTCCCCAATGAGCTGCTGCTGTAAATAAGAACATGAGAGCAATAGCAATCCGTAAAGAAGTCTCCCAATCATCAAGATAAGACAGTCCGAAAAAACCGATGAAACGAAAAATCAAAAATGACACAATCAGTAGGATAAACGGAGCCATTCGTATTCCCCCTCTTATTTAAAAACCTTTAGTAATCATCAAATACAAAATAACGACAGGTAATAAAGTAGCTACAATTCCGAAAATAGCCCAATACAGCGATGCTTTTCGGTACGCTTTAGAAATGATACCGGCCTCTATCGACTGGGCGCTGTGGCGGATCATGCTGCGCTGTATTGGCAGCAGCACCGTCAACCAGAGGATGCCGGTTAGGGAAAAAAGGATCAACGAAATGGTGAGCCAATTGAAACTGGACATCGAATATCCTGCTTGAACATCCATTAAATTGCCGGAAACGATGATTAAATCAATCCTGGCATCGTAAATATAAAGTCAGCAAAACATCACGTTTTCACCGTGTTGTGAATGAATGCGGGTTCTCCCTTTATGTCGGCTCGAATTTTCCAAAACGCCGCAGTTATAATGTTTCCTAAAAAAATAACCGCCCCCAAAAGATGCAAAAATAATAGAAAGCTCAAATGGTTCACATCCTTTTCTCATTATTCCTTTTTTGCCAGCAGTAAGCCGGCGATGAAGTTCGAGAAATCGTCTGGGCCGAATGCGTAGGAGTCAGAAGAGATAGCACTTCGCATACGAAACCCGTACGAAATCAATATGAACAATTCTGCTGTCTTATCCGCATTGACTGATAAGGAAATGACCCCTGCCTTCTGACCTGCTACAATCCACTGCTTCGACAATTGGATCACTTGTTCATAAAAACGACGGATCACCTCGCTTACGTCAGGTTGATCGTTCTGCCCCAACAAGTAAATAAAGATTCGATTAGTGGGATCAAAAGGGTCTTGCAACGACGGCAATTTTTTAATGATTTCTTGTAGTGGCCCCTTCAGCTCTTTTTTTCCTTTATTCACTTCAGCAAAAAAGCGGTCATTGATATCTTCGAGTCTTTCCTCTAACACTAAGGCCAACAGTTCATCCTTACTTTTTACATAATGGTAAATAGCTCCTTTTGAAAGCCCCGTACGTTCTATAATGTCGTTCAAGGTCATTTTGCTGCAACCTTTTTCGCGTACTAATTCTTTGGTAGCCTCCAAAAGAAGCTGTTTCGTCCGTTTTCGTTTTGATGCCCGATCCAAGTGTTTTCCTCCTTTTATAGATGGATTCTTTGGGGTTTATTTTTGGTTTTCGTTGTTGACATTCATTATACATACCGGCAGTCGGTTTGTGAAGAAAAAACAATATATTGTTCTTCAACAAAAGGGCGCGAATATTTAACATCGGGCTTTTTTGCTGAATAAAATCATCATTGTGAGTATTAGATCTTTTGGGTAATAAAAATGAAATAATAAAATTAAAGCTTTCATGTTACTTTCCACTAGTACTAAACCTGTAACATTTATCAGCAACCTAATTATATTCTATAAAAAAAGTCACCTCTCTAATACTAGAGGGTGACTAAATTTATGATATATCATGGCTTTTGATATACCATTTAGGGAGAAATTAGATAAATCTCTTAGGTACATTATCAACCATATTGATGTTGTGGTCAATCAAAAAAGTTTACCTAAGGAAAGAAAAAAGATAAGGAAATTCGTATTTTATGTTCCAAAAAATGTCTTTGCGTATATTTTCGTTAAAATGTTAGCTGTACCTCTTTATGGCCACTAATTTGAGTTTATGTAATATTGGAACAGGAATGAAATAACGCTGTTCAACTATCATGGCCAGATTGTTGAACAGCGTTGGTTGGGTTAAGTTCCATCTATGCATAAGGAATTTTTTCGGAAATTAACTGTACATCTTTTAATGCCCTAAAAATTTCAATTCTAAAGAGGGGAATGCTACATGGCACGCTACCTCTTTTGATATTGGCCATTTTATGGGGAAGGAGAAAAGGTATGAATGGAGAATAAAGAAAAAGTAGAATGTTTATGTTGTTTGTTGTTTTACTACCTTGATCACATAACGTAAAACAATTTTAGCAAATGATTAAATATAAACAATCTGAGGGTGAGTAAGATGAGAAATATTCATGATAAGAATACATGGCCAGATTGGCTACTGAGACAATAGACATTGTTGAACCGAATCCAAGATGGATCAAAAAAAGGTGAGAATGAAAAAGCGTTACTTCTAGATATTCTTTCTCGTTCAGATATAACTGAAATTCAACATTATGCAAGTACATCTATTCCGAATTTACCATCGAAACCAATTATCGCTTTAATGGCTAAAACTGATTCATTTGAAACGGTAGAAGACATAGCTTCATTGTTGGTTGATTACAATCGGTATTTTGTACATCCTGATTTAGATCAACGCCCGTGGCAAAAGTTCTTTGTGAAAGTAACTAACGACCATTGGTTATTTGTTTATTTAGTAACTACGATTCTATTCTTGTTGCTGAAGGGTATGACTCCGTAAGCAAGGAATACTATTATCGCCCAATCGGTGAGGCATTGAATTTAAAGAATTAAGCTCTGATGTATTAATAAGAGAAATTCAAGACGAAATAAAGGCAAGCATAACTAATCTAGGACTTAGTAAATAGAAAATCCAATAAGTTTTGAAATAAAAACATGATTAATATAGCGATAGAATAAGTAAAATCCTTACTATGTAGTAAGGCAAATTGAACTGTTTTCACCGCTAAAAAGGTTGTCACCTTTAATAATGCTAAAAGTTAAGAGTATCTATAATTGCACAGATATACCTTCAATTCAACTGTTTGCACAAGTAATAGTGTGAGAATCCTTTTGGAAAATTCTCCAGTTTCCCTATCTCCTTAAATCCGAGCTTATTCCCATTCACCTCAAATTATTTATAGTAAATAGCATAACCACAAAGCAAATGCTTTTCAACATATGATAAATGTTGAACCAAGAGTTACTTAGTCAAGATTCATATAAAAGGGTATTAATATCTAAATCTGTTGCCCTTTTCATCTATATACATATAATTGTGAATTTGGAACATAATGTAGACATACATGAAGAGTAAGGAGAGATTCTATGAATAGTCCTAAAGAACCCATAAAAGGTATTTTAGGGGTAGATGTCAGAAGCAGGCATAAAATAAATGAAGAGAGTCTAGACAAGTGCTTTCATAACCCAATTATTCATAAGCAAATTAAAGGGGATAAAGTATATGTACATTAAACTTAGATAGAATTTGGTCTAATCCTTAGTTAAAGGGTTTTAAATCCAATCACGGGAATGGGTTGTACATTTACAAGGGGAAAATCGAAATTTCACATAAGTTTAGAAATATAGTTTTGGGAGTTTTGTAATTTAGTCATTAAATATAAATATTTTGAAAGGAATACGATAATCTTATTACTTTATCGAGAGCAAAAAAGAAGATAATTTTGCTATGACTCTAATATTATCTTGATATCGAGTCTTCCAGAAAAGGGTGCGATTGTGGAGTAACACAGACTGAAAATGATTAAACTTTTTTATAAAACCGAATCTTAAATTTGATAGATAAGAATACATTTTGATCAATCTCTTTTCAAAATGTATTCTTTTTAATTATCGTAAAATACCGGTTTATGGGTGTTTTTGATCAAACTTTATTTCAAAGCAACATTAAAAAGGCGTTGATCCCAGCTCTAGTTGTAATATGTACGTCCATGGCCAAGTCCGCTTCATGATGGCCTCCCTCGATATACAATTTTCCGTTCACCATATTAATGCCGTTCAGTTCGACGAAAGGCATGAAAAAGCGATATTTGATGCGCTTTATCGAGAACGTTGTTTCTGTGCAACTCAAGTAAATATCAATAGATTGGTGACATAAACGGTTGAATATGATAAAATTTGACCGCGGTCATAATTTGACTATAGTCATAATTTTATGGGGGGATTCATGTGCTACGAGAATCTAGAAAAAAAGATTTAAAAGAGAGAATTTTTTTCGAAGCTATTCGTTTGTTTTCTGAAAAAGGAATAGACGAAGTTAGTGTATCTGAAATTACTAAAGCATGTGGGATTGCAAAAGGGACATTTTACAATTATTTTTCTACTAAGGAATCTGTTCTTTTATACTTTGGACAATTGCAAATGGAACGGATAACCATTATCCAAGAGAGTTCACAAATGGATGTAAAACAGAAAATCATCACATTATTTACTCGTTTAACGACAATGTATAAGGAATACCCAAAATTAATGAAATTTGCTGTAGCCGAAGTGTTCAAATCCTCGGGGATTATTGATGATGAAATGAATGCGATTCTACAACTTAAAGACCTATTAATGAAATTATTAAAGGAAGAAATAGAACGTGAACAAATTAAAGTTCATGGCGAACTTGAAGACATCGCATGTATTCTCTTAGGAACTTACTTTACATCGGTAATTATGTGGGTATATGATGAACAATCCACAACTACACTTCTTCAAAGTGTGAACCGAAGAATTTCACTGATTCTTGAACAATTTATAATGAATATGGAGGATTAACTATGATGATACTCCAAATCATTTCGTGTTTAATACTGTTTTTCCTGACCTTTATTCATGTTTATTGGGCATTTGGAGGAACAAAAGGAATAAGTGCCGTCATTCCTCAAGATAATCATAATCAGTACAAGTTTAACCCTGGGAAATGGGGAACACTTTTGGTAGCTGTTTGCCTTTTTAGTTCATGCTTAGTTTTAGGAATTCAGAGCTCCCTTATCCCATTTATAAAACAATCAAAACTAGTTCATATCCTTTGTTTTTTTTGTTTCCTCGTTTTTGGTCTTAGAGCAATGGGTGACTTTAATTATGTAGGTTTATTTAAAAAAAGACGAAAAACTTCTTTTTCTAAAATGGATACGATTGCCTATACTCCACTTTGTCTGTTTCTTAGTTTTATATTTATTTATGTCTTTATGACAAAATAGGAAGGAATCTGTATATGAAAAAAGTAATTATTTTAGGTGGTGGAATCGCTGGATTATGTACAGCCATAGCACTTCACCGAATTGGAATGAATGTACAAGTATTTGAGAAGGCAACACAACTAAAGACCGCAGGAGCAGGGATTATTTTAGCACCAAACGTCATTCGAATCTTTGAAGAGTGGGGGATTACACATCAACTGAAAAAACAGGGTCAGTTCATCAATCGTTTTGTTATCTCCTCTGATAAAGGGAAAAGCTTATCAAAGCTTAATGAAAATCAATTTCCTGAAAAAACAATTGCTATTCACCGTGCAGATTTACATAATATTCTTCTACAGGAATTAAAGTCAGTCCCTGTTTATTTTGGAAAAAAAGCTGTTAAATGTCATCAACATCCGCATGGAGTCACCGTTTTATTGAATGATGGTGAAGAAGTCACAGGGGACATGTTAATTGCGGCAGATGGAATTCATTCTGTAATTCGAAAGCAATTGCTTCCGAATATATCGCTTCGTTATGCAGGCTATACTTGTTGGCGAGGAGTTACTCTACTAGAAAACCACATGAAATTATCCGCCGAACTTCATGAAATATGGGGACCGAATGGACGCTTCGGTTATTTACCGATCTCTAAAACAAAGGCATACTGGTACATGCTTATTAACACCCAGCCAAATAATCGCCACATATCCAATTATATTGTTTCAGATTTGATCGAACGGCTAAAAAACTATCCCCAGCAGGTAACCGACCTATTAAAGCTTTCCGAAAATCATCATGTCCTCAAACACGATATTTATGATATTCCTACAATTGATCAATATGTTTTTGACAATATCGCTCTTGTTGGGGACGCAGCACATGCTATGACACCAAATTTAGGACAAGGGGCATGTCAAGGAATTGAAGATGCCTACATTTTAGGAATGTCCCTATCCGAACATCCGGATAGTGGATTACAAGAGTATCAGAAAAAGAGAGTATATAGAGCAAATAAAATCAGCGCCATTTCCAAACGAGTAGGTGTAATGGCGCAATTCGAACACCCTTTCCTTTGTCATATCCGAAATTTAATGATGAAAACAACTCCTCAAGCTTTTTACCAAAAGCAAAATCAATATATATTTGATTATCACTATTAATAACGTACTTGAGTCTTGCAAATTTAATTATCTAATCCATGAAAAGATCAGTATTCATAACGATAATTCGAATTATCGATTCTAAACCTTAAAGTCAAGTTTTTTTTGAAATTTTATATTTATATATAAATGATATCTTAAAGGAGGTTTAAAAATGCAACAGCGTACAGTTGGTATTTTACTATTTAACGATGTAGAAGTATTAGATTTTGCAGGACCATTTGAAGTTTTTTCTATAGCGACTTTTTCTAATTCAAATGAAAAGCCGTTTATTGTCAAAACAATATCAGAAAATGGAGACTTAGTTACTGCAAGGAATGGTTTGAAAGTTTTTCCTGATTTTAGTTTCGCTAACCATCCTTTATTAGATATTGTGATTATTCCTGGGGGGTATGGAGCTGAACAGATTGAAATAAACAATCCTAGTATCATTGAATGGATTAAAGCCCAGCAATCAAGAACAGAGTTTCTGACTTCAGTCTGTACTGGTGCGCTGCTTCTTGCAAAAGCAGGAATTCTAGATGGAAGAAAAGCGACAACGCATTGGATGGATATTGATCGATTAAAACATGAATTTCCTAAAGTATTAGTCCAGCGTGATGTTAAATATGTCGATGAAGGATCAATTATAACATCTGGAGGAATTTCAGCAGGAATTAATATGTCGTTTCATCTGATATCTCTACTGCATGGAAAAGATGTAGCTGTAGAGACAGCAAAACGAATGGAGTATGAAATTAAGTTGTAATTTTCCACTAACTAATGAAAGAAGGATGATACTTCTGTGTGGTTAGGTTCTTTTGTGCTATCAGAAACATCAACTTCGTTATTAACGATCTCTCGCAGTAGGATCGCTATTCTGGGATAAGGAAAGGTGCTTATTTCAGTTTAAAGGCTATATTCTTGAATGAGAGAAGGAATTATTAGAGAGTAAATCGAAGCTTTAAGTTATTCATTTAAAACGTGGAGTTAGTTGTACAAGTTCATAAGGTGGTATTAAAATGAGGTGTTATCAATGATATTAGTGAGTTCTTGTTTAGCAGGGTTACAGGTAAGATATAACGGTACGCATAGTTTAGATCTTAAGATCAGTAAACTAATAGAAGAGAATAAGGCAATACCTGTATGCCCGGAATTGCTTGGTGGATTTTCAACCTCAGAGAACCTGCTGAAATAATAGGTGGTAACGGGGATGATGTATTAGATGGGAAAGCTAAAGTAGTCGAGAAGTCAGGTAGAGACGTTACGGAATTATACATAGAAGGAGCTTACACTACTTTAAAAAAAGCTAAAAATGTTAATGCAACAGTAGTTGTTCTTAAGGAGTATAGTCCATCCTGTGGAAGTTCAATGATTTATAATGGTGAATTTATAGGGGAGAAAATTGCTGGGAATGGAGTTACAACTGCTTTTTTAAAAAGAAACGGTTTACAAGTAATTTCAGAAGAACAATTTGCCGATTATTTCGATAAGATAATATAATATAACTTATCTTCAAATAATGGACGAGATTCTTGTATGAGTATTTTTAAATGACTGTATTGCTAAAGTACCTAAAATATTCTTATTTAACAACTTTATTTTACCCCTATCCAAAACAGGACGGGGATATGTGTGTTGGCAGTATTAAACTTAAACAACTTATTATAACCGTGACATTTCCTTATTGCGGGTGATAATAGCATCGCTGGTACTACCCCCTCCTTGTTGTTGTCTTACCTGCAATGATCAAGCCTAAAATGATTTTGAGAGTTGGTATGAAGGAACCCTTTTGAACAATAGTAGGGTGATACACATAGAAGTTATTAAATTTATGGGTGTCATCAAGACATTTTTATAGTTGTAGATTTAATATTAAAAAAAGAATGGTGTGGCAGTTTTTTAATCTACCATGACACTTTTTATTAGTCAATATCTTACAAGAGAGCCTTAATCAAATGTGTTACACTAACTATCAGAAATCAAAAGGAGGTTGTTCGTATGGGACAAGAAGAAAGAACGGTACGTTTTGATCATGATTTACAAATAGAAGCTTATCGTTTTGAAGGAATCATGCAAAAGTTTCCGAACCACTTCCATGAATATTATGTGATTGGGTTTATAGAGAGTGGACAAAGACGATTATCTTGTAAGAACAAAGAATATGTAATAGGTACCGGTGATATTATATTTTTTAACCCTCTGGACAATCATGCCTGTGAATCAATTGACAACCAAACATTAGACTATCGCTGCTTGAATATCAAGCCTGAAATCATGCGAAAAGTTACAAAAGAGATTACAGGGCAAGATTATCTTCCTTCCTTTACTTCTCCTGTTGCCTATCATAGTGAACAAGCTCAATTGTTGCATAATCTTCACCAGATGATTATGGATGATGAAATATCAGATTTTGAGAAAGAAGAAACTTTTTATTTTCTTATTCAACAGCTTATTGAAGAATATACCGAAGCCATCGAAGATACAGAACCGAGAGCTATTAAACAAGAAGTTGAAAATGTCTGTCACTACATAGAAGTACATTATACAGAACATATTGCTTTAGATGATTTAGCAAAAATAGCTAATATGAACAAATATTCTTTGTTACGCTCATTTACCCGGATTCGGGGGATTACCCCGTATCGTTACTTACAAACGGTACGTATTAATGAAGCAAAGAAACGATTGGAACAGGGGGTAAAACCACTTGATGCGGCAATAGGGACGGGTTTTGTAGATCAAAGCCATTTTAGTAATTTCTTTATGGAATTTATTGGATTAACACCCGGACAATACAGGGATATTTTTATTCAGAATGATAAATGATCTGCTTTAATAATTTCCCACATTTATTACCATTTTCATTTGGGATTCAGCTCAAATATAGGAGTTTGATTTTCGTGGGTGAAAAGTCATCATCGGAAAAACGTAATCCCAAATAAGATAAAAAATAAGGATGTGATTATTTTATGCTTAATGAAGAAATTCGCTTTTCCAAAGCTCTAAAATCGATTGCTAGAAATCAAGAACTAAAATCCTATTTTCAAAATTCAAAAGAACTTTTCCCGATTTTTATTAAAGGTGCTAACCGATTTGTGGCTGGAGAAACACGTACGGAAGGGCTAGAGCGTGTTATAAACCTATATAACAAAGGGTATCAGGTTTCATTAGAATTTATTGGCGAAAATACAACATCCGAAGAAGAATGTATGCTTACCAAAAATGAATTCAAAGAATTAATAAAAGATCTCGGGAATAATCAAATGAAGGCTACCGTATCATTTGATCTTTCTCATATCGGAATGATGATTTCTGATGCAGTAGCATTTACTAATTTAGAAGAATTAGCAAAAGAAGCACAAAAACATAATATTCAACTTATGATAAGTATGGAAGAATCACAAAAAACAGATGAAATTTTATCACTATATAAAAGGATATCAAATTTATTCTCAAATGTTGGGATAACATTACAAGTTCATTTGAAGCGTTCATCTATTGACCTAAATGATCTATTGAAAACCTCGGGTAGAATACGTTTAGTAAAGGGGGCTTATCAAGAGTCTGAAGGTACATATATCCCAAGATCCGAAGAGTTAAATAAACGGTATATAGAATTTGTATCTATGTGTATAGATAGTAATCATCCATTGTCTGTCGCTACACATGATGAAAATATATTGATGGACCTAAAAGCAAAAGGATTTCTTTATAGTTCGAATGTTGAAGTTGAGATGTTGGATGGGGTTCGACCTGACCTATTAAGATTTTTAAAGGAGGATAATATCCAGGCTAAAGTTTATGTAACATATGGTAGTGAGTGGTATTTATATTTAGTTCATCGTATTGCTGAATATCCTCCGAATATTTATACTTTTATTTCAGATATAATTGAACAAAATACTGATAGAGAAAAAATACATACTAAATAATGAAATATTATTTTCTAATGTTTCCTATAATTTAGTATCTTCAACAATTGGGCGCTTTTCTGAAATAAGGAAAGTGTCTTTCTTCATGAAAAGGGCCAGATTGTGGAATAACTCTAAAAAAGAAAATTGTGTATTAAGGTTAAATTATATAGAAAAGATTGTGAAGGAATGTACTTAAAGGAACTAGCATGTTAGTTGAAGAAATAATTAATTATAAAAGATAAGTTTTTCTTATAGAGATTAATAAAAACAATAAATTTTTTTATACTTTTTATTCAAGTACAATTAAGTTATAAGTTATAAGTTATACGGTTAGGCGTTGTGTATTTAATACAACTAGATGAAAGGAAGATTAGATGTATTTTGAATTAGACCAATCTCTATTAATTATTTTGATTGTCTTTGGATTTTTAGCTTCATTTATTGATTCAGTTGTAGGAGGCGGTGGACTGATTGCATTACCTGCATTATTATTTACAGGGCTGAGCCCAGCATCAGCAGTTGCTACGAATAAATTAGTAGGGACTATGGGCTCTTTAACGAGTACATTTATGTTTTATCGTTCTGGCAAACTCGATTTAAAATCAATATATAAATTTTTTCCACTCGTTATTATTGGCTCAATGCTAGGTGCGTGGACTGTCCATTTAATGGACCCTGAAGTTCTTAAGCCGTTGATGTTGGTAATGCTCGCTGCTGTTGCAGTTTACACCATTTTTAAGAAAGATTGGGGTGGCATCTCGACCTATAAAAAATTGTCCATCGAAACTTCATTATTTTTATGGTTTTAATCTTTGCTATTGGTTTTTATGATGGATTTCTTGGTCCTGGAACAGGTTCATTTTTAATGTTTGCTTTTTTAATGATTGGATTTAAAAGAGGAAGTGGTTATGTACGTGCATTGTTTATTGCTGTAACCTTTATACTATTAGCGAAAAATATACATGATCTTATCAATTTACACTCTCTTCCCTAAAAGGTTTATTAAATAGAAATCGTTTTGGTAAACGATTGAGCTTATTAAAGAGGTACAGAATTATCCTATAAAAAGGGAAGACTATTATGTTCCCTGCATTACTTATTTTATAGAGAAGACAAAGGAGAGGATTATGGAAACCACGATTAGAAAAGTAGATAAGGAACAGGTTTGGGAATTAAGGCATAAAGTGATGTGGACCCATAAGGACTATGACTACATTAAGTTAGAAGATGATCATTTAGCTATTCATTTTGGTCTTTTCCAAGAAGACATCCTGATTTCTGTCATCTCACTTTTTATTAATAATGAAGAAGGTCAATTCCGAAAATTTACTACTGTAGAACAAGAACAAGGTAAGGGATACGGAAGTGTTTTGTTAAACTATGTTTTAAAGGAAGCAAAGATTTACGGCGTTAAGAGAATCTGGTGTAATGCCAGAAAGAATAAGGTGACTTTTTACAAAAAATTTGGTTTGCAAGAAACCCACTCCAGTTTTATAAAAGAGGGTAAATCCTACATAATAATGGAGAAATATTTGTAGTCCATTATTGGGACTACCCTACTGCAAGTAAATTGTGAAGAATCGTACTTAAACTGATATGAACGAAACTGTCAATAGCCCACCTTATTTCGGTCCATTTTTTTGGTTTTTGGGCAACCTTAATACAGAAGCTTATACTGCTTCCTTTCCAGTGGTCAACCAAGATTTGGTTAGACTACTTCCTCGTCATCTTGAAGACCTCCTCTCAATACAATGATAGGTTGTCAAGTGGTTTCCTTTACTAGCTATCATTGTATTGAGATACTCCTTTAAAGATGAGAGGAAGAGGTAAGCATACGGCACGAAGGCAAAAGATCTCTACAACGGTTAGCACTCTGATATTCGTGGGTGGTCAATATTCCTATTCACCTTAATTATTAATTCATTTAACATGAAAATAGAAAAATATGGAATTTGGAAAGAGTCGTTTAAAAGTATATAACGGAGCTGATCAGGTTGAAAGTATTAGATGGCGTCCCACCCACATTTTAACGAAAATATACTTTAAGCAAATTTCGACAAAAAATGAGCCGGATTTTCTACTCTAAGAAAAATCCGGCTATCTTATTATTTAAATTTTATTAGAAATTTATATTTTACAATTATATTTCAACCTCTGTTTCAGATAAATTCAATGCTTTTCCGCCTACCTTTACCTCAATAATTTCTTTCCCTTGAGTAGTTAACGCTATAACTATTTCCGAAGGCCTTTTCATAGAGTAACCTTGCTCAACAGATATATTAATAACATGTTCAGGTTTGATTTTACCATATTTATAAAGATAACATGAAAGGGCACCATTGGATGTACCAGTTGCAGATTCTTCGGGAATTCCATATAAAGGTGCCAAATTTCTACAGTGAGCATTTGAACCCTTTAGTGATTCAAGGGTAAAAATATGATAACCAATGGTATTATATTTACTGCTGATATTTGTTACTTTTTCCAAATCTGGCTTTATAGAATTTAATATATCTAAGTTTTTAATCGGTATAAGTATATCCCTAAGGCCAGTAGATACAATTTGTACTGGTAGATCCCCCAACATTTCATCTATAGTAATATTTAAGGAATCTGCAATTTCCTCCTTGTCTATTATTTCATAATAGCTTGGAGCATTTTGATCCATCATAATTGATAGGTCTTCCATTACTTCTACACTTAAAATTCCAGCCTTTGTTTCTTGAGAATATTTTCCTGGTTTAATATATCCTTGGCTTGAAAGTGTATAGAACGCTGCTATCGTTGCATGGCCACAAAGATCAACCTCTTCATTAGGTGTAAAGAATCTAACCTTGAAGTCAGCAAGGTCTGACTTCATGACAAAAGCAGTCTCACTAAAACCGATGATACCTGCTATTTTTTTCATGTCCTCATTTGATAGATAATCAGCGCTAAGTACCACTCCGGCAAGGTTCCCTCCTTCAATGGATTTTGCAAATGAATTTAATGTATAAACTTTTAACTTCATAATATGATCCCTCCAAATTGTATATCGATTTTATATTTGCACGATTGTCCCAACATTCATTTCTTCTGCTTTTGATACAATATATTTTGAAACTGCAAGATCCTGCAATGCTATGCCAGTATTATCAAAAATCGTAATTTCTTCATCACTTGTACGTCCTTTCGCATTTCCAAGTATGAATTGTCCGATTTCAGTCAAATTGTTTTTGCCTAATATACCAGCCCTTATAGCACTTTGTGTTTCTCCGACTGTCGATGCCTGTGTAATATCATCTACATATACAGAAGCTACCTCAAAGATCTTTTCATCTATTTCCTGTTTTCCAGTCATGTCTGCCCCCACACAGCTGAAATGTATGCCTGGCTTAATCCACTCCTTAAAAATCAGTGGTTTTCGCGAAGGCGTTATCGTAATTACTGCATCGGTTTCTTCCAAAGCTTTCACTGGATTTTCTACAGCTACAAACTGAACTGACTCAATTCTTTGTTTCCAGCTCTTATTATAAGTATCGTTAATATCATTTATGATTTTTTCTAGTTCCGTCTTTATTGAATACTGGAATTTTGATGCATTTTCATATTTTACGGGATCATATATATATACCTTGGTTATTGTCTGAACTTGAGATAGAGTGGCTGCTATTTGAAAAATCGCCTGAACTCCTGTACCAACAATCATTAGTGTTTTTGAATCTTGTTTTGACAGGTGTTTCACGCCTATTGAACCTGCTGCTCCAGTACGCATTCCTGTCAAATAACTTGCGTTGATCATTGCCTTAGGAAATCCATTCTTCAAATCAAATAACATAGTCAGCCCTGTTATAGCTGGAAGTCCTTGATTTTTATTATCACCAAACCATGAAACGAGTTTTAATCCAAACACATCTTCTTCATTCAGCATCCCTGATTTAATATCCATTTCTGCCCTATCCTCAAAAATCACCTCAGATACCATGGAGAATAGTCTCGCCTGATTGTTGGCTTTAAGCGCATAGGCTTTTTCTACACATGCTACTGTATTCTTGATATCAAGAATGTTCTTAACATCATTATCACTTAGAATTTTTATTGGTACCATAGTTATCATTCTCCTTTTAAATTTTAATATCTGTTAATGTAATTGTATTTGAACAACAACTAAAAGTCTCCAACCATTCTTGGTTGTTATTTAACCAACCAAATGATATGGTAAGATTACTATTATTTGGGAGGGATTTCATGTTAGATATCAACTGGAGACCTGATAGAAATAATCCTACTCGATTGAATATACAGATTGTTAACTTCATAAAGGACAAAATAGTAACTGGAGAATGGCCGGTTGGTTTCAAATTGCCAAGTCAGCGGACACTTTCTGAAATCTTCAGTGTAAACAGAAGTACCGTAGTATCTGCCCTTGAAGAGCTGGCAGCTGAAGGCCTTATTAACGGTAACGCTGGTGGAGGGACAAAAGTAAAAAACAATACATGGACATTAATGTCCATTAATCATTCACATAATTGGCTTCCCTATATATCTTCGGGATTACATCAAACAAATCAAAAGATAATGCAGCAGATCAATCAGGCTGAATTCCAACCTGATATCATCCGAATGGGGTCCTGCGAACCTTCCCCTGAATTAATACCTAACAAAATGATTCAGGGAGTACTAAAAAACCTGTCTAAGTCTATGGGATCGCTGGGTTATGAAGAACCAAAAGGAAATATCCATCTAAGAAGAGAAGTATGCACATACCTTAAAACAATAGGAATAGGAGCTGATCCATCCTCAGTTTTGATTACCTCTGGTGCTTTGCAGGCACTGCAGCTTATTTCCCTTGGCCTTTTGAACACTAACTCAGTAGTATATGTTGAAAAGCCATCCTATCTATACTCTCTTAGAACCTTTCAATCCTTCGGAATGCAGCTTTCGGGAATTAAGCTGGATGAAGAAGGTATAGAAATAAAAGAATTGATTGATCGACATAGGCGGAGAAAAGGAGCAATGCTTTTTACAATACCTACTTTTCAAAATCCTACCGGAAGCGTCATGTCACTTGAAAGAAGAAAAACGCTTGTTGATGCGTGTGATAGGGAACGTTTGCCTATTATCGAGGATGATGTATATAGGGAGCTTTGGTTTGATGAACAACCTCCACAGCCAATAAAGGCATTTGATAACAATGGACTTGTATTATATATTGGTGGGATATCGAAGAATTTAAGTCCTGGTCTTAGGATTGGATGGATTGTTGGATCAGAAAAAGTCATTGAAAGATTGGCAGATATAAAAATGCAAACTGATTCTGGAACCAGCTCACTCTCCCAGAATGTAACCACAGAACTATTCTCTAGTGGTCTTTATTATCAGCATAACGATATAATGAGGAAAAATGTTAAGCTACGAAGAGATGTTGCACTTGAAGCATTAAAGAAATATTTTACCAGCATCGGTACATGGAATATCCCAAGGGGCGGATATTTCATCTGGCTTAAGTTAAATAAAGGTATATCCATGTACCAGCTTTTTACTAAAGCCTTAAGTCGGAAAATACTTGTTCACCCTGGAGATTTGTATGAGTTTCACTCTGATCAATATTTAAGAATTTCTTATTCTTATGCATCCTTAAATGAAATTGACTACGGAATTAAAACTCTTTCAGAATTGGTAGCAGAACAAATTTTTTAAGTTTAATATAGAGATTTAAATATTGCAGATAATTATAAAAATGAGTATTGAATAACCACTGTTTGAGATTCGAAAGCATCATCAACTCCTCTAGTTCCTGAAGTTTTTAATCATTAATCTAGCTAATTTTCTAAAAAACCAATTGTCTTATAACTCAAATAACCTATGCGCAGAACCCAAACTTTAACACAAATATCCATAGTTCTGCGTATTTGTTCGGCCCCCTAAAGCAAACTTCCCCCAAAATAATTAGTCTGAGGGAACACAAAACACACTTCAATTTTTACTCAAAAACCTCCTAAGCCTTTAATATCAGACTATTTCTTCTCTATCAATACTATGCACTCCACACGTGCGGACACTAGGTTGCAGATAAAATTAATAAATATGTGTTGTATTTGTCTATATGGTGACCCCTGTTAGAAGATAAACCTAGACCAGAACTTGAAATTATGTCTTGGAAAGAGTGTGGACGGAAGAGAACTGTAATGAGACAATCCACAAACGGGCAGAATTAATGGGAGGACATTATGGAATTATTTGAGTATAAAGAACGAATTGAAAAACAAGTAGAAAGCTATGTATTATCTGAGGAACAGTTACAATTTACAGGTATACCAAAGAAATGCATAGAATTATCAAAAGTCGATGCTGATAGACATTCTATATTGTTTTTTGTAAATAATGAGCTTGTGACATTCTTCTTGCTTCATGAAAATGAAGGCGTAAAGCCTTACTCTGAAAATTCAAAAGCTATGCTATTACGAGCGTTTTCAACGGATTATTATTATCAAGGAAAAGGATATGCCAAACAATCATTATTGTTACTACCTGATTTTGTTAGTTAAGAATATCCACATATTAGTGAGATTGTATTAGCGGTAAATGTGAAAAACTTTACTGCACAGTCGCTATATAAAAAGTGTGGCTTTATTGACGAAGGTATACGAAAAATAGGAAAAAAAGGCGAACTTATTATTATGAGCTTTTATTTATAAATTAGTTATCGTGAAAGATTCGACAACCGAATTAATAAACTTTATTATTTTTTTGAAGCATTCCCTATTGTGTTTATTGAAATTAAATAACTTTAAAGAGTAATACTATTTACGATTTATAGTATTGCTCTTATTTTTTACATCAAAATTAAAAAACATTATTATCTGTTTATACTATTTTTATTTAACCTATGATCAACTTATCAGTAGCTGTTCACATCTCTCGATTAATACAAACTAATTCCTTAATGTACAGGTAACACCTTAAATTATGTCAAAAATGTGTCTAAACGTACAATTTTCTTTTTTTGATATGGTGACCCCTAAAAGAGCATGGAGTGAGAACACCTCATGCTCTTTTTTGATTTCAACCTATTCTCTATTGACCTGCCATTTGTGATAAAATCGTGAGAAGACTATAAAGCGAGGAGAAAATTATGCAGGTTGTTCGGACCATCATTCAAATTGCCATTCTATGCTTATTTTATGAAATTGGAAAGTGGTGTACAGACTTCTTTCAATTACCCATTCCCGGAAGCGTAATCGGGATGCTTTTTTTGTTTCTACTATTATTATCTGGTGTAGTGAAAGAAAGATTATTAATGGACGGGACAGGATTTTTCCTAAGACATTTTTCCTTCTTTTTTCTTCCCTTGTCTGTTAGTGCAATGGTTCTGGGGCCATATTTTATAGATTTCGGATGGAAGCTCATTGTCATTCTGGTTATTAGCGGGATAACTGGATTTGTAGCAACAGCCTTATCAGCAGAGAGTTTAATAAGATGGAAGGAGAAACGAAACCATGATCCATCTCATTAGTACACTGTTGGCATTAGCCATTACAGTATTGTATTTTATCTTTGGGGTAAAGATTCATCGACTTTGGCCAACCCCCGTAACGATACCTATATTTATTAGTACGATTGCTGTCATTGTCACATTATTGATCATCGATATTCCTTATGAACAGTATGCAGACTTCACTTCTTTCATAACGTATTTACTAGGACCTGCTACTGTTGCCCTTGCGTATCCCCTTTATCAGCACCGAAAATTATTAGTACAGCATGTACAGCCTATCCTTATCGGTATCCTGTTCGGAAGTGGAATGTCTATGCTTATTTCTTATTTCTTCAGTATGTGGTTGGGGATCCCATCTGAATGGAGCCGCTCCTTGCTTATTAAAACCATTACAACCCCAGTAGCAGTTGATATAGGAAAGGTTATTGAGGCGAATATAGAAGTCATTCCAACGGTCGTCATTGTGACGGGTATGTTCGGAGCTATGATCATACCGACTATATTAAAGTGGCTGCATGTAAAGCACCCCATTGCAAAAGGGCTTCCATTCGGGGTGATTTCCCATGGAGTAGGGACGGCACAGGCTATTAAAGAGGGCGAAAGGGAAGGGGCAGTAAGTGGTGCCGCCATGGCATTAACCGCCACGATCATGTCCTTCGTCATCCCGCTCCTATTTCTTTTTGTTTGATATAGTAATTGAAGGGAGTGAATCCCATAATAATTAACCACCCTACTAAACAACAGCTTTCCCTTTTAAAACATAGTGTGTTTCGGTATAGTAAGGGAAGGTAAAATTTCAAAAGAGAAGGAAGATAATATGATTGTCAAAACTGATGAAGATTTAAAAGCGTTAAAAGAAATCGGCCGCATTGTGGCGATGATCCGTGATGAATTACGCTCTCAGACAAAGTCTGGAGTAACGACTAAAGAGCTTGACGATATTGCTGGAAGACTGTTTGAAGAAAACGGAGCCATTTCAGGCCCTAAAGGAGAATATGATTTTCCTGGTTTCACATGTATCAGTGTGAATGAAGAAGTGGCCCATGGGATACCCGGTGACCGTGTGATCAAAGAGGGAGACCTTGTCAATATTGACGTATCCGGTTCTAAAGATGGCTACTATGCTGATACAGGAATCTCATTTGTTGTTGGGGTGGGAGACCCAAAACTTACAGATTTATGCGGGGCGGCATTAAAATCATTCCAAGCGGGACTCCAGAAAGCAAGAGCTGGATCAAAGCAAAACGGAATCGGCAAAGCGGTTAATAATGAAGCGCGAAAAAATGGTTATACGGTGATTATGAACTTAACTGGCCACGGTGTAGGACGGTCTCTTCATGAGAAACCTGATCACATCTTAAATTATTTCGATCCATGGGATAATGCACTGTTAAAAGAAGGAATGGTCATCGCGTTTGAACCCTTCATCTCAACCAAAGCACAAAACGTAATCGAAAAGGGAGACGGCTGGACCTACATCACACCCGACAACAGCTTCGTTGCCCAAATCGAACACACCATCATCATAACCAAAGACGAACCAATCATTTTAACACAATAAAGCAGTGAGGGACGGACCTTGACTCCTAGGAGTAGCTCCTAGGAATCAAGGTCCGTCCCTCTTTTTGTATAATGAATAAATAGAAAAAAGGGAAACCGATTTTTGATACCGGTTCCCCTTTTTCTATTAAACGATTTTCGTTTTACCACACTCTTGACACTTTCGATAAAACTTCCCATCTAATACACGTGATTTAAATATATTGTTCCCACATTCGCAGCGACCACTGTGTTCGTCGGGATCATCTTTATAAAGTACGATATTTTCTTCCTGATTCTCCAACCTTGTCATCCTCCAGTTCAACCAGTACTTCCTATAGTATAGTAGGAATCTTCTAGCTTGTTAAGATTAAACTCACTTCTTTTTTAAGACTATATCTTCTTCAATTAAAAAATATTTGAAGCATTTACGATTTATTCACCTACCCAAAAGACAACTTGACCTCTAAAATTAGCGTCAAAATAGAATAGAACTCTTTAACCTTTTTATCCATAAATACCCTTTACGCCTATTATTTTCATCTGAAATTACCATAGTATTCCTATACATGATAGTTTATACAGGAAATCGCTTTCTATTACATTAGTGAAATATTCTTGACGCACGATATTAAAGTTCCTGTTATTGAATTGAGATTTTACTATGTTAGTATTTTCCCTGTTAGCACAAACAAATAAATCGCTAGCTACATAAGGAGGAATTTTTTCTATGAAACTAAAAAAATCGATTATTTCTGTGGCTGCATTTACTACACTTGCAGTGTCTGGTGGAGCTAGCGCTTCAGCACAAGACATCGAAGTTAAAAAAGGTGACACTTTATGGGGAATTGCCCAGGAATACGGTACATCCGTTGATAAACTCATGAAATGGAATAATTTAAATTCACACTTAATCTATCCTGACCAAGAACTCACGGTATCATCCAAAGAATACTATACAGTTAAAAAAGGTGACACACTCTGGGGAATCTCTTCACAATATGGAGTTTCCGTCGACAGTTTAATAGGCTGGAACGCTCTTGAAAGTGACCTGATTGTCCCTGGACAAGAATTAGTCCTCAATCTAGAAGATAAAAAAGCACCTTCAGCTACTGCAAATACTTCTGAGCAAGCAGCAGCTCCTGCTCAAGAAGAAACAGCAGAAGTAGCTCCAGAAGCTGAAGCGCCTGCAGCAGAACCAGCTGAGGCACAACCTGCTGAAGAAGAGCCGGCAGCAGCAGAACCAGATGCACAAGAGGAAGCTGTAAAGGAAATCACTGTAGAAGCAACTGCTTACACAGCAAGTTGTGAAGGCTGCTCAGGTACGACAGCTACTGGCGTAAACCTTTTAGAAAATCCAGATGCTAAAGTGATTGCAGTAGACCCGGATGTCATTCCACTGGGATCAAAAGTATTTGTTGAAGGCTACGGCTATGCAACCGCCGAAGATACAGGTGGAGCGATTAAAGGAAATCGAATCGATGTATTCATCCCATCAAAAGACCAAGCCGTTGATTGGGGCAGAAAATCAGTTAACGTAAAAATCCTTGAAAGTAAATAATAGATTGGAACCACTGAGAAGTCATTCTCAGTGGTTTTTTATTCTTCAACACATTTTTAATAGCTTATCTCTAAACACAATATGCAAATGGAATAACTTTCTTAATAGCTTCTTCATTACCAATTTACTTTCAATTCATCCACGCTTTTCAACTAGTATTTCCCTTCAAATGAAAGACTTAGAAGCACTTCCAGCTGAATCGACAGAAAACAATAAATATTACAGGCTTGTCATCTAATTGTTATCGGTTTATAAACACCCTGTTATATATCTGAGGTAAGTCTATGTTACTATTTCTACTGTTGGTTTCATAGACCAAACACAAAAGGAGGAATTTCACAAGATGAAAAAAGTATTATTTTCCATTTTTTCCTTCACAGTTTTTCTAACAATCGGACTTACTTCTGCCTCCGCAGAACCAAAAGATACTGCAATGAATGATTATCATAATATAGAAAAAGGCGATATTCTTTGGGAGATTGCAAATCGATATCATGTTTCGATCGATGAGGTTGGCACTCGCCAACAACTTTTAGAAGAAGGTTATACTGTGAATAACGTACAAGAAGAACAAGCTGTTAAATCCGCTGATACGGAAACTTCCGGGGACAATGTTGTAAAAGAGGTTAACGTAACCGCTACGGCGTATACAGCTTATTGTGAAGGCTGTATAGGCATTACAAAGACGGGGGTGGACTTAATCGAGAACCCCGATGCCAGAGTCATTGCCGTCGATCCGAGTGTCATTCCACTGGGATCTAAGGTATTTATAGAAGGATACGGTTATGCCCGTGCGGAAGATACAGGTGGAGCCATTAAAGGGAAACGCATCGACATTTATATGGAAAAAGAAAAAGATGCCCTTAAATATGGTGTACAAGATGTCAATGTGAAAATTATTGAAGAGTAACGAATAGGAAAGGGCGCCGACTTAGGCGTCCTTTTTGTATCAAAAACTATTTTCCTTGAACTTCAGAGCCTTTTCTAGCAGAAGGAGCTACGGATTTCATCTCAATTTAATCACCCATTTGTTGTTGAGCTAATTTTTCAGCTGTTTCACGTTGTGATTTGTCTTGCTTATTTTTTTCATGACTCGACCTCCTCCCATACATTCTTTTATTAACCTTCACGGAAACATGAAAATTACTACAAGAACTTCATCCATAATTCCCAGTTAAACTTCAAATGAATTTAGAGAAAATCATTAATTATATCCTTCATAACGTCTATTCTCCTAACATAAAAGTTAAACCATGTTAGTCAACCATATTCGACTTAACAAATTTATTAAGCGTGTTATTTCCAGTTTCTCATGCTAGAAAATTCCGGAATGGACTTTAAAGGAAAAAAAGAATTGGAATGAAAACGTTTAAATGACAAACACTATAAAAAAATTTAATGGTTATTACTTGCAAAGTTAAACTTTTTTCTGGTAGGGTAACAAATGTTGGTTTATGAGAGTGTGGTGAGGGAATAGGTAATAAGTAATTATTCCTCCACAATCCTCAGAATGCACATATTCCCATCTGCATTAACTGAGACTCTTTCATGATGAAGTTTATTGCCGCCGGTGTACATACTTTGATAAACACCCTTAATCCGGCTGTCGTTACCTTCATACAGAAAAGAGCAAAAAATACATTGAAAATGGAAAGGAGAATTTTATGAAGAGGATATCAAATGTTTTCTGGATTACCGTTGCATTGGTTGCAGCATCTGTTGCCTATGGTGTCATCGCGCCAAAGTCATTTGAAAATGTAACAGCTGATATGCAAAGCTTTATCACCTCAACATTCGGTTGGTATTATCTTATTTTAGTCACAGTGATAGTTATTTTCTGCGTATTCTTGATCTTTAGTCCAATCGGAACGATAAAATTAGGAAAGCCAGACGAGAAACCTGAGTACACGAAAGGAACATGGTTCGCCATGTTGTTTAGTGCAGGGATGGGAATCGGTTTAGTATTCTGGGGGGCAGCAGAGCCGCTGTCACACTATTTGACGCCTCCACTTGCTGAAGGTGGAACGAATCAGGCGATCAAGGAATCAATGCGTTACACGTTTTTCCATTGGGGAATACATGCATGGGCGATCTATGCGATTGTCGCTTTAGCACTCGCTTATTATAAATTCCGTAAAGATGAGCCTGGCTTAATCTCAGCTACATTGAGACCGATCTTTGGAGATAAAGTGAACGGTCCACTGGGAACGGTCATCGATGTACTGGCTGTATTCGCCACTGTTGTCGGTGTTGCCACAACGCTTGGATTTGGTGCAGCACAAATTAACGGAGGACTCTCGTATCTACTGGGAGTTCCAAATAATTTCACCGTTCAATTCATTATCATTGCGGTAGTAACCGTCTTATTTATGATATCGGCATGGTCTGGATTAAGTAAGGGAATTAAATATCTATCTAATACGAATATGGTACTGGCAATTGGAATGTTCGTGTTAATGTTCTTTATCGGACCTACATTGCTCATCCTGAATATGTTCACTGATACACTCGGTGCCTATATTCAAAACATCGCTGCCATGAGTTTCCGGATTGCCCCATTAAACGCAGAACATCGCGGGTGGATCAATGGCTGGACGATTTTCTATTGGGCATGGTGGATTTCCTGGTCTCCATTTGTCGGAATCTTCATCGCACGTGTATCACGAGGCAGAACCATTCGTGAATTCTTAATCGGAGTACTACTGCTGCCTGCTTTAGTCAGTTTCATTTGGTTCGCTACTTTTGGTACATCTGCCATTGAAATTCAACAAGCAGGAACAGATATATCAGGTCTAAATACAGAAGAAGTGTTATTTGCTGTATTTAACGGTTTTGAATGGTCAACGATCCTTTCAGTCATTGCCATCACATTAATAGGAACATTCTTTATTACGTCTGCTGACTCAGCTACATTCGTTCTGGGAATGCAAACAACCTATGGATCATTAACTCCTCCTAACTATGTGAAGTTAACTTGGGGACTTGCTCAGTCTACTGTTGCATTAATCCTGCTCTATAGTGGAGGACTACAGGCATTACAAAATGCATTAATTGTCGCTGCGTTGCCATTCTCAGTCATTATGGCCCTGATGATGCTGTCTCTGTATAAATCACTGAATCAAGAGAAGAAAGAGCTTGGATTATACATCAAACCTAAGCCACGAAAAACAAAAGAGCCTAAAGAGCACATGTAGAAATCGTTTTAGCGCCTGGAATTTTTCCAGGCGCATTTTTAATATCAAGCACTTCCTTTCTAGACATTTTACTCATTTTCTGCTCCTCCATGATACGCAAAACCCACTGTTCATAGGCAATCTGCTCCAAATGCATTACATTGATAAAAAGTGAATACTGATTTTAATTAACCTACAATTTGTCCACTACATACATTAATATCGTAGTAAGATAACTGGAGGTGACTGATGATGTATGGATATGGATACCCTGGATATGGATATGGCTGCGGTGGTGGTGGCTACGCTGGTGGCTTTGCGTTAATCGTAGTTTTATTCATCCTATTAATTATCGTTGGAGCAGCGTTTGTTTGTTAATAATAAATGAATGATGGCTAGGTGACCTCGACAAAGTCAATGATTTCTCTACCAACATCCGGTGAAGAAAGAAAGGATTACTGGGGTCATCTTTTTTTACATAATGATTGTCACATAGTGGTTCTCGTATTAGAATACAAGAGGAATCAATACTCTTGTAAAGGATCGAGCCTCGATGACTAAAAAATTCGCACAAACAATGCGACCCAGTAAGAAAAAACGATCCTCACCATTTAGGATCGTCCTTATACCCATCATCGTCTTAGCTATTTATTATGCAGTAAATAATGGAGAAACCACTTATAACCTGTCTTCATTTGGTAAAGAAGAGGTCCCCCCCGAATATATTCCCATTTATAAAGCAGCTGAAGAGGAATACGGGGTACCATGGTATTTACTGGCTGCCCACCACCGGGTCGAAACGAAATTTTCCACCATGAAGACTCTTGTGTCTCCTGTGGGGGCTGAAGGACACATGCAATTCATGCCATGTACATTTGTCGGCTGGTCACATCCGAGTTGCTCAGGCTTAGGGAAGGGGAATATTCCACAAAACCAAAAAACTGATCCTAACGTCATTGAAAAGTATGGTGGTTATGGGGTCGATGCAAATGGAGATGGAATAGCCGATCCTTTTCAAATTGAGGATGCAGTGTTTAGTGCTGCTAACTATTTGGAACGAAATGGAGCAGCCGATGGAAAAATCGAACAAGCCGTATTTGCCTACAATCATAGCGACAAATATGTAGAAGATGTTTTGTACTATGCAGATCGATTTGTAGAAAATGAAGAAGTGGAGTCAGGCAAGGCTATGTGATTCCTTGATAATTTTGGAGAAGAGCCGGGTATTTATTTCGGTTCTTTTTTTCTCTTACGTAAAATTTGTTGTTTTTTACTTTATTCCACTTCCATTTTCTACTTATCATATACACTCACATAATAAATTGTTATGATAAGGTTCGTGAATTTTTTCGTATGGCAAAGGTGATTCAGATGAAAACGACAGAAATGATAGAAGAGTGGAAAACCGCTCTGGATATGGAAATTCTTCAACTAAAAAAACGCGAAACATCTGGAGTTTTGATAGAAGAAGGGAGATGTATCCGAAAAGAAGAAAATGCCTATATTTATTGGTTCACCCTTAGTTATCCTGCGTCTTTACCAGAAGGAGGAGGCGTAGTTTATAAGAGAAAGCAATCAAGAATCACAGGGGTGGTGATTAGTTCAGAGGACAGGGAGTGCATGATTGAACTCGATCAATTCATAGGAGACCCTATTTCTTATGGTCAAATATTACATGAACCATGGGAAATATTAGAGAAGTTAATAGAAAGATTAGACGAAGCAAAAGAGAGCCATGGAAAAACAAAGCGTATTCAGCATGTGATGAATCCAATGAAAGAAACAAGGCATCCGAAGACTACGTTTAAAAATCCTTTACACGAAGCATATGTGCGCAGTAAGTATAATCCTGTTACGTATCTATGGGGACCACCTGGAACAGGAAAAACCTATACGCTTGCCAGAGTAGCTGCTTATCATTATACAGAAGGAAAAAAAGTACTGCTTCTTTCCCATAGTAATGCTGCAGTCGATGTCTTAATAGAAGAAATGCATCACTTTCTCAGCAGCCACGATCGGTGGAAGAGAGGGGAAGTCATCCGCTATGGTACCAACCAGAAAGCGTATAGTAAAGAAGTTACAGATTTAAGCGTGCTTCAATTATTAGAACAACTTGACCCCAGCCTTGCAGAGGAAAAAGGAAAGGTCGAAACCTACCGTAGAAGGTTAAAAAATAAACTGGCGAAAACGTATTCAAGTTACGATTCAGAACGGTTGTCTCAACTTGAAGTTCATTATCAAAAAATCAAAGAAAAGTTTAAACGAAGAGAAGGTGAACTTGTCACAGACGCAAGGGTCATCGGCACGACTCTCTCTAAAGCTGCGATTGATGGCATTCTTTATGAAGAAGAGTTTGACCTTGTTATCGTGGATGAGGCGAGTATGGCGTATATACCTCAGGTAGCATTTGCTGCATCCCTTGGAAAAAATATCGTTATTTGCGGGGATTTCAAACAGCTCCCGCCTATTTCTACGTCCTTTCATCCAATGGTAACGAAGTGGCTGAAGGAAGACATCTTTCATTCGGCTCAGGTTGCACATGCTGTTGATAAGAGCAAGGACCACCCTCAGTTATTATTACTTCCAGAACAGCGGCGAATGCATCCAAGCATTTCGGCATTTACCAATCGCTATATCTACCATTCGAAGGTAGGCGATCACCATTCGGTAGAAATGATGAGAGCGGGGATTACGAATAAAATGCCTTTCCCTTCTCATGGAGCCGTATTATTTTCACTCAAAGAAGGTACGGAATGGGCAGAGACTCAAAAAGGCTCACGTTGGAATGTCCTATCCAGCTTAGTGACGATCCAGCTTACTCAGGAGGCGATCGAGGATGGTATTCAATCTATCGGAATCGTGACCCCCTACCGTGTTCAAGCGAAGTGGTATAACCTTTTACTGGACGAATTAGTAAAGACCACAAATCCTCAATTGAATTTATATGCCGCTACGGTTCATGGCTTTCAGGGTTCGGAAAATGACTTGATCCTTTTTGATCTCGTTGATGCAGCTTCCCATGGGAAACCGGGGGCACTACTCACTCGGAAAGGAAGTGATAGGCTACTGAATGTAGCGATTACGCGAGCGAGGGGGAAGTTCGTGCTTATTGGGAACGATCAATTTATTCAGAAGAAGACACATTCCTCCCAACCCATTCATAAATTCATACGTCATCTTCAACAGGAAGGGCATAAGGAAACAAGTTCCTCATTCAGCCCTTCCTCGACTAAGAAAATGAAGTGGACTGATATAAGTGATCTAAACAGACTGATGAAAGATTTTAAGGCAGCTAAACAAAAGATCGTAGTGAACGTTGGACTTGTCACAGATATCCCTCAAGAGATATTAAGCATATTACACACAGTATCCAGTGAGAAAAACGTCATTATCCAAAGTAAAGACGGCAGTACTTCGCAACCTGGAAACAGTTTCAAAATTAAAAAAGCAACAACGGGTATTCCATTCATCGCGTTAGATGAAAAAGTCATTTGGTTCAATTCTTTTGCAAAAGAAAAAAACCGATTCCCTTATCATTTAAGGATTTTATCAAAGAGAATCACGGGTCAATTCCTTAAAATGATCGAAGAAAAATAAGCGGTGGTCCTTCTGAAAGTTAGTAGCTTAAAATCTACTTCTCTCAAAAAGAGCCACCGCTTAATTATTTTTCAACTAGTATACTCCATCTTTGCTTCGTCAGCACACGACCAATTATATTTGCTGAAATCGAGTGAAGACCTAACATCTCTATATACTTTTCCGCCTCATCCTCTGGCAAACTTACTAATAACCCTCCTGAAGTAATCGCGTCACACACGATCCATTGATCTTCCTTATTGATACTCGGATTATAGTGCACTTTTTCTTCAAGCCACTGGTGGTTCGCTTTCGACCCACCAGGAATGACTCCTTTGGCTGCTAATTCCCTCGTCCCTTCTAATAGGGGAATGGAAGAGTATGAAAACTCGATGGATACGCCACTGCCTTTAGCCATTTCAAAGGCGTGCCCCATTAAGCCAAATCCTGTTACATCTGTCACTGCATGCGGATTAAAGTCATGAAAAACTTCTGCTGCAGATTTATTTAACATGCTCATGACTTCGATCACATCTTTTTCTTGGTCTACCGACACCATCTTACGCTTAATACCTGTCGTTAGAATTCCTACACCCAGTGGTTTGGTAAGAACTATAACGTCTCCTTCTTTGGCACCGTTGTTCGTCCAATATTTTTTGGGGTGAACGATTCCAGTAACACTCAAACCAAATTTTGGCTCTTGATCATCAATGGAATGGCCGCCTACGGTCACAGCACCAGCTTCGATTACTTTATTTTGTGCACCGGACAGAATTTCAGTAAGTATTTCACTTCCGAGCTTTTTAATTGGAAACCCTACAATGTTTAAAACCGTTTTCGGCGTTCCACCCATAGCATATACGTCACTTAGTGCGTTTGCCGCTGCTATTTGACCAAATTGGTAGGGATCATCCACAATCGGGGTAAAATAATCTACGGTTTGTACCATAGCCAGATCATCTGTCAGTTGATAAATACCACCATCGTCAGATGATTCGTTTCCTACTAACAATGCTTCAGTAAATGGTTGAGGGGGTAGCTGACGCAACACTTGCGTCAAGTCACTAGGACTAAGTTTGCAGCCTCAACCAGCTTTTGTAGAAAGTTCTGTTAATCGGATAATTTCTTCCCTGCTCATTCACTTCACCCCTTTATGTATGAATATTCTAATTGTACAGGATAAAAATACAATTGGGCAAAGGAGAAGGGATGGACGGTAGAAATCAGTCTGGGAAAAGGAGGATTTGTATTTGAAATTATTATAAAATAGGCTTTGCACCTTAATAACAGGATTATATTCAATGATTGGGATCAATACAGTACTGCAGATTGAAAAGGGAAGTATTTGGAGAAAAATAGAAGCTATGGTATTATGCACACAGGAAAATATATAATAGAAGGAGGAAAATAATGATGAAAAAGGTCTCGATTACAATTGAATTCTGTATGATGTGAAACTATGCACCTAAAGCCGCGAGTTTCGCGGAACAACTGTTTACCCATTTTCGTTCAGACATTAAAGAGCTAAAGTTAATACCATCCTCTGGTGGGGCATTTGAGATTTCAGTAGGAGAAGAAAAGGTTTATTCTAAATTAGATAAAGGAGTTTTTCCTGACTTAAACCTCATCATTTCTTCGATTGAATCCCTATAAACATGGTTAAAGGTCTGAGTTTTCACTTCAGACCTTTTCATCTATTTAGAGAGAGTGATTACTCATTAGATAACCCTTGGACTCGGATGACGAAGGAAGTGGGGCTGGGACATTCCTTTTTAGGGACATTGATTTCGATGGTATGATGCTCGATTGAATAGGTGATTGCCCGTTGCTTTAAACAAAAGGGAAATCGAATGGTTCGGTTTCTCTCCTTGATTTCGTCCTTCATCAGTATCGATACGACCAATTGAGTGTCATTTTTCTTAATGATTAATTCCTCTGGATGAATATTTTCCGTTTCAATTTCTACGATAAACGCTTCAGTTGTATCCAGAAAGTCGACTCTAAATTCTTGTTCATCCAATTGAACCGTAGCAGGATCCAATAGCCAATCCTTCATATTCTCCTCCCAGTTCTCTAAATAGAAATCCTCCCTTTCCTTGCTCATTTACACCTGACCCCCAACATATTCTTTTACACATTGTATTCTTTCTAATTTAATTGGTGAGGGTGTTATAATCAGTATTAAGAATAAAGGAGGGTTCAAAATGAAACAACTCGTCAGACATATCCCACCCATCCACGAACTACAACAAGCCGATGAATTCCATGCTCTCCTCAACAAGCATCACCTCACAAAAGAAAGAGGGACGGACCTATTAAAAAAGGTGATTACACGCAGTCGGAGTTCCCTGCTTAATGAACAATGGCAAGGGCCTCATCCTTTATCAGCCGACTTTGTTAAAGAAGTGTTCGCACAAGCAGATACCTTGATGAAAGAATCGTATTCCCTTTCTCTTCGCAAGGTCATTAATGCAACAGGAACCATCCTGCATACGAATTTGGGACGAGCCCGATTGGGACAAGATGCCATTGAACATGTCAAGAAGACTGCAGGTCACTACAGTAATTTAGAATACGATATTGAAGGGGGAAACAGAGGTTCGAGGCATACCCATGCTGAAAAGTTCATCTGTGAGTTAACTGGAGCGGAAGCAGCCATGGTTGTGAACAATAATGCAGCGGCTGTTTACCTTATTCTCACGGCGCTTACAAAACATAAAAAGGTGATTGTCTCCAGAGGGGAGCTCGTGGAAATCGGAGGATCATTTCGAATTTCTTCCATCATGGAAGAAAGTGGGGCTCTGCTCTCTGAAGTTGGAACGACAAACAAAACACACTTAAAGGATTATGAAGAAGCACTATGTGAAGAAACAGCCATGATTATGAAGGTCCATCAAAGTAATTTTGTGATAAAAGGATTTACATCATCCGTCTCCACTGATGAACTTGTTCAGTTATCCCTCCGAAATCATCAAATCCTATATTATGAAGATTTAGGGAGTGGGGCTCTTTACGACTTCGCACAACTAGGTATCGGAAATGAACCTTTAGTAAAGACTGTCATTGAAAAAGGGAGCGACCTCGTTTCTTTTAGTGGAGATAAATTATTAGGCGGTCCCCAGGCCGGTATCATTGCAGGAAAAAAACAATGGATTGATCAGCTTAAAAGGCATCAGCTGGCCCGGGTACTGCGCGTAGACAAGATGACGTTGGCTGCTTTAGAGATGACACTTAGGCATTACATAAAAGGGGAGGAGCAGGATAAAAATCCGACCATTGCATCCATTACCCGAAAAAAAGAAGAGATTTTTCAGCAAAGTACACATTTAGTAGAAGAGGGAAATTCCCTGAAACCGGATTTCAGATTTGAAATAATTGAAGGGAAAAGTCAGATTGGTGGGGGAACTATGCCGGAAGTTGAATTAGATACTTATCTCGTTTCAGTTACTCATGACATACTGTCTGCCCAGGAACTTCATGATCACCTCAGAAAGGGGAACCCTTCCATCATAACAAGAATTCAAGAAGGGACCGTTCTCTTTGATCTGCGGACTGTCACCTCCCTTGAACAAATGGACATTATCCATGCCTTAAAGAATCTGCATTAGACGGCAAAAGGGAGAGTGGATTGTGTTATCACAACTCCACTCTCCCTTATTTATTGCTTACATATCGTGATGGCTATGTTGTTTTTGTCGAGTGTGATTACGATTCTTCACTTTATGTGATCCACTTAAAGGCTCAGGTTGCCCAGACTGCTTCGGAGCATTTTTACGCATATCTTTGCTATCATTTTTGTTCATAAAGCATCCCTCCTGTTCTTAGAATGCTTTGCTCTGAAACAGTTTATTCATGGGTATAATTTTCAGCTGATCTGACCATACTAAAAAAGCTAATTTCACAAAAAGGAGAGATCATCCATGCCTTACCACAAAAACAAACAACAAGCGTACCAAGCTGCTGAGCAAAGTGTTACTGAAATACAGAATACAATCAATGAGCTTGTTTTAGATGGAGCTAGTTACGGCTCACAACTGGCTCACTTGAAGAATGAAGTGAACGAAGCGTATCAACAAATTGAAAATGCACTTGAAGTGGCATCTGACACACAAAGAGCACAGCTCCAACAATTCAAATCAGACCTTTCTTCGATCGTCAGTGAAGTAAATGGGCAATCGTAAGAAATAAGAAGGAACAAAACCCGCTCTGCTAAACATTCGCAGAGCGGGTTTAATATTTAAACAAACAGGGTAGGGGAAAAGAGATGAAGATACTTACATAAATGAAGGTGATTAAACCAAACTTAGTATGTTCAAAGCCTCGTTTGTTCAATCACCGATCAATTGAATTACTGATTGGTTTTGCGTTTTTTATTAAACTGACGTTGAGCTTCAGTTAATGGTTCATTTGAATATTCTTCATTGTATCCGGCACCTTTTCCTTGTGCCTTCGCTGCATTCATCCCGTTAATTACATGGTTTGCTTTACGTTTATCCATTATTGGACACCTCCATAAGGATAGAATGCCACCATCATCAATCGTTTATAAGAGGGAAAGGCTAGCAGATTTATTTTTTCACGATAATAATTTCGTGCAACTGACACGTTTTGACATGGGGAAAAATGTTGATTTACCAATATTTTTCTAAAAACCTAAAGGAGTTTATTATTTTAGATAAGAAAAACTTATCAAAAACAATAACTTTATTGTTATTTACTTATGTAATCGCTTGTATTAAGATGTAAATGTGAGAAAAGTTCGTTAGTTTTTTTAACGAAAACTTTTCGACTTATTGTTTGATGTAGTTTAGAGGGGGAATTCGAAATGGCAAAGAACGATGTATTTAATGCACGATCTTCTTTCGAACTAGAAGGAAAACGTTATCATTACTATCGTTTAAAAGCACTTGAAGAAGCAGGAGTAACAAAGATTAATCGCTTACCTTACAGTGTAAAGGTATTGCTTGAGTCAGTACTTCGTCAGTTTGACGGACGAGTGATTAACAAAGACCACGTTGAAAATTTAGCAAACTGGGGATCAACTGAAGTGAAAGATGCGGAAGTACCTTTCAAACCTTCCCGTGTCATCCTTCAAGATTTCACTGGTGTACCGGCAGTAGTTGACTTGGCGTCTTTACGTAAAGCAATGGCTGATATTGGTGGAGATCCACAAAAGATCAATCCTGAAATTCCAGTTGATCTTGTTATTGATCACTCCGTACAAGTAGATAAATATGGTACAGTAGGTGCTTTAAAAGCGAATATGGATCTTGAGTTCGAACGAAACGCTGAACGTTATCAGTTCCTTAGCTGGGCACAAAAAGCATTTGAAAACTATCGTGCTGTACCACCAGCAACAGGGATCGTACACCAAGTTAACTTAGAGTATTTAGCGAATGTCGTTCACGCTGTTGAAACAACAGATGGCGATTTTGAAACATATCCAGATACACTGGTCGGTACTGACTCTCATACCACTATGATCAACGGTATCGGCGTGTTAGGTTGGGGTGTAGGTGGAATCGAAGCAGAAGCAGGAATGCTTGGTCAACCTTCATACTTCCCAATCCCGGAAGTTATCGGGGTAAAACTGACAGGTGAACTTCCTAATGGAGCAACAGCTACTGACTTAGCTCTTAAAGTTACACAAGTATTGCGTCAGAAGGGTGTAGTAGGAAAATTTGTTGAGTACTTTGGAACAGGAGTTGCAACGCTGCCACTTGCCGACCGTGCAACAATTGCCAATATGGCTCCTGAATATGGTGCTACATGTGGTTTCTTCCCAGTCGATTCTGAGTCATTAGATTACCTTCGTTTAACTGGTCGTGACGAAGATCATATCAAAATGGTTGAGGAATATTTAAAGAAAAATGATATGTTCTTCACACCTGAAAAGGAAGAACCAACATATACAGATGTAGTAGAGATTGACCTTTCTGCAGTGGAACCTAACCTTTCCGGACCTAAACGTCCACAGGATTTAATTCCGCTAACTGATATGAAAGAATCTTTCAATAAGTCAATTACAGCTAAAGAAGGCGTCCAAGGCTTCGGCTTAGATGCGTCTGAAATTAATAAAACGGCAAAGTACACAACGGAAGATGGTAAAGATGTTGTTATGCCTACTGGAGCGATTGGTATCGCTGCCATTACATCTTGTACAAATACATCTAACCCATATGTTATGCTAGGTGCTGGATTAGTAGCGAAAAAAGCAGTGGAGCTCGGCATGAACGTTCCTGATTACGTAAAAACTTCTCTGGCTCCAGGATCAAAAGTTGTAACTGGTTACCTTAGAGATTCAGGTTTACTATCTTACCTTGAAGATATCGGCTTTAACCTTGTAGGGTATGGTTGTACGACTTGTATCGGTAACTCTGGTCCATTACGTCCGGAGATTGAGAAGGCTGTATCAGATGCTGACTTACTCTTAACATCTGTGCTTTCAGGAAATCGTAATTTCGAAGGTCGTATTCATCCATTAGTGAAAGCAAACTATCTTGCTTCACCACCACTTGTTGTTGCTTATGCATTAGCAGGTACAGTAGACATTGATCTTCAAAAAGATTCTCTAGGTAAAGATAAAGACGGAAATGATGTATTCTTCAGAGACATCTGGCCTTCTCAAGATGAAGTCAAAGATGCTGTGAAATCTACTGTTACTCCAGAGTTATTCCGTAGAGAATATGAGCATGTTTTCTCTGAAAACGAGCGTTGGAACCAAATCAAAACAAGTAATGAGCCACTTTATAGCTTTGATGACAAATCGACATATATCCAAAATCCATCTTTCTTCACTGGATTAGCAACGACTCCAGAAGATATCCAAGGATTAAATGGACTACGTGTTGTTGGTAAATTTGGTGACTCAGTAACAACTGACCACATTTCTCCTGCAGGCGCTATCGGCAAGGATACACCAGCTGGTAAATATCTGCGTGCTAACAATGTTGAACCTCGTGATTTCAATTCATACGGTTCTCGTCGTGGTAACCATGAAGTGATGATGCGTGGTACATTTGCGAATATTCGTATTCGTAACCAAATCGCTCCAGGTACAGAAGGTGGATTCACAACTTACTGGCCTGAAAACAAAGTAATGCCAATGTACGATGCTTGTATGAAATATCAAGAAAATGGTACTGGATTAGTTGTACTGGCAGGAAAAGATTACGGTATGGGATCTTCTCGTGACTGGGCGGCTAAAGGGACAAACCTTCTTGGAATTAAAACGGTTATTGCAGAAAGCTATGAGCGTATTCACCGTTCAAACCTTGTAATGATGGGTGTACTTCCACTTCAATTCAAAAAGGGTGATAGTGCTGAATCTCTTGGCTTAACTGGTAAAGAAACGATTTCCGTAAACGTAACAAACGATGTGAAACCTCGTGACATCTTAACTGTAACAGCTGTTGCAGAAGATGGTACAACAACAGAATTTGAAGTGCTGGCTCGCTTTGATTCTGATGTAGAAGTAGACTACTACCGCCATGGTGGAATTCTACAAATGGTTCTACGTAATAAATTACAGGCATAATGCATGCTGTAAGCCCCGGGTCTTCCCGGGGCTTTTTTTTGCTTCAACAATTATGGCGAAAGGTCACTTGAAATTCCATGACTAAATAGAGACAAGCTATCATAAGATGATAGTAATACCATACCTATGAGAGGAGCACTCCTTTGAAATCTATCTTTGGCATGTTGCTTGTAGCTTTATTAGTCTTCACGTTCTATATGGAAAATAAGTCAGAGCCCACTACCTTTTCTGAAAGCACGCTCGGGCAAGCTGCTGAGTATGATCAATTAATTGATATAGAAGAAGGAGAGGTGTCGGAAACTACTCCTGTAGAGAACTATCCTGGACCGAATGTCGGGGACAAGGCCATCGACTTTAAATTGGATACTTTAACCGGGGGATCCGTCACTTTATCTGAATTGAAAGGAAAGAAAGTGGTTCTCAATTTCTGGGCTACTTGGTGTCCACCGTGTAAAGAAGAAATGCCGATCATGCAGGAGTTCTACACCAAAAACGGAAAAGACGTTGAAATCCTGGCAATCAATATCGACCCCCAATACAACGTAAAAGAATACCAAAAAGCAATAGGACTCACATTCCCGATCCTATTAGACAAAGACGACAAAATCAACACCGCCTACGACATCCTAACAGTCCCAACCACCTATATCATCAACGAACAAGGAATCATCACCCACAAACAAATCGGCGCCATCACCAGCCTCGAATCCTTCACCGCGTTAATCAAGTGAGGGACGGACCTCTACACATCCTGGAAATTTTGACATCAAATCAAAGCTCTTACAGAACCAGCTTATCGATTGTGACCTTTGTTTAAAATATCTGACATTTGGATATACTACTTATAACAAACCACAATTGAGAGTGAGGCGATTGTACGTGCGCAGACCAAGAAAAAAATCTTTTGCAGATCTTGTGAAAGAAAATAAGAAACAGCTCTTGTTGGATCAAGATGCCATTGATGCCATTGAAGAGCGAATTGATGCAAGACTCGAAATAAAACGCCCAATGGGAAAAGCCGAGTAAGAAATTACGAGGCTTATTTTTTTGGTTTTAAATATTCATACTGCCAATTATTACGCCTTTTTTTACTTCCCTCTTTGGTAATCATATTAGTAAGGAGGGGAAGTTTATGAGTAATCCTAAAGGAAGTAGAAAGCACTTTGTACCTAATCATCTTGGAACACAACCAAGAGCAGCAGGCGGAAACAACGGAAAACAAATGCAAGATAAATCAGGTAAGCATGCACAAGTCATCCAAACAAAGGGTGAATAACGCTTACCTTTAAATCAAAAATGAAAAGGGACCGGCCTTAAGGTCCGTCCCTCAATACAAATAGCAGGAGGAATGCAGGATGGCATGGGATAAACCGAATCCGGATGATCGTAGTGATAATGTAGAGAAGCTTCAAGGCATGGTTCAGCACACGATTGAGAATATGGAGAAGGCTGAGGAGTCGATGGCTTTTACAGACAGTGAAGAGCAGCTTCAGTCTATTAAAGCGAAGAATGAGCGTCGCAGAGAAAGCCTGGAAGCTTTCCGTAATGAAATTAAAGACGAAGCTAATCAAACAGAATAATAAACGGGATCATCTGCAACCCGAACGGAGAAGGCTCTTAAGAGAACCTTGCTGTTCGGGTTCTTTCATCAATCAAACAGTCATCAGGTCCCACTCACTCCTAAGCCTATTTGTTCAATGCCTTCTCCAATCTATGTTAAAATAAATAAGGATACTGATTAGATGAAGAGGGTGTAGAGGATGCATATTGCTGAAAAAACCATAGAGGTACGATACGCAGAAACCGATCAAATGGGAGTTGTGTATCATGCGAATTATCTTGTATGGATGGAATTAGGAAGAACGCAGCTTATAGAAGATCTCGGCTTTAAGTACGCTGATATTGAAAAAGACGGGATTCTTTCTCCAGTTATTGATCTTAATGTCAGCTATAAAACACCGGTTCGTTACGGTGAAAAAGCGTTTATAAAAACGTGGGTGGAAGAATATGATGGACTCCGCATTACATATGCTTACGAAATCTATAATGGTCAAAACCAGCTGGCCATCACGGGACAGTCGAAACATGTTTGCGTTAAGCAAGAAAACTTCCGTCCAATTTCTATACGTAAAATGTTTCCTCATTGGCATGAAGCATACGAGAAGGTCAAGAAGTAATTTCTACATAATTGAAATATCCTCTTGAAAACTACTTTACAGAAGCATGATAGAAAGGAAAATCTCCATGGCATTCGGCTTAACCAAACATGAATTACATGCATGGAAGCAGTGTGTAAAACGGGGTGAGATTGCATTTCTCACTCATTATTGGCTTGATGACCGATTCCCCCATGCACGATCTGTCACGAAAGTGGGTTGTTGTGATCTAAATACATTATCAAAGTGGGGAGATAAGTACGGGTTGAAAAAAGAATGGATTCATGAGAGGGAAGACGGATTTCCCCATTTCGATCTACTGGGAGATATTCAATATGACATTTTACTTAAAGAGGGTCTCCACGACCATATCTCACGCTTTATAAACCGAAAATAAAAAGGCTGGCGAATGCCAGCCTCTTCCCATGCTACCTTACTTTTTGTACTCATATAAAGGTTCTTGAAGCTTATCGTCATACTCGACGAATAAATCATGACCATCAAAAAACCATAAATCTCTCTCTTCAATAAAAAATTCCCTGTTCTCGATTTCAATTCGTTCGCCGAGATCAACCGGTTCGTCTTTGTTCACTCCTAATGAAAAACTATCATGCAGAGGACTGGAACCTCCATATCGTACATAAAAACGAACTTGATCGCCTTCCTCTACAAGCATTTCGTTCTTAAACCACGCCAGAGCTTCTTTTGAAATATGTATCTTCATTGATGAGACTCCTTTCTTACAGGTATTCCTCCAGAGTGTTTCATGATTCTTTACAAAGAAGGTTTCATTTCATATTATATACATAGATAAGAAGGAACATCTACTAATACGCATAAAGGATGAGATGGATGAATACACAAGCATTATTATACTACATAGGTGCATTTATATTTGGCGGATTAAGTGTATTGACGTTCCTGCAATTACACGATGCGAAATATCAGATAGAAGCCGGCACCTTTATTATCATTGCTGCCCTCATTTATTATGGGATGGTCACTCTATTCTTTAAGGGCAGCCGCAAAGCTTTCTTGATGGCAAATGCCTTATTGGCTGTATTAGCCCTTGGAGGCATATTCTTTAATTCATTGCTATTCGGTGGACATTAAAAAAACGAGCTTCCCGTAGTGGAGGCTCGTTTTTTTACACCTTAGAAAATTCAGGATGACACATGGGCAGATGGCTTTAGAAATGTCACCTTCAGCTGGCCTATTATTATTCAGGCAGACCATTCACCATATGTGAAACCATTTCTTCTTCTGAATAACCAATCAACCCATTCTTCTTAGCAAACTCAAGAGGGTAGATTCGGTAGTTATTGTAATGATTTTCTGAAACAAAAGTTGGCTGAAATTCAATGGAAGGGTACGTAATCTTGGAGCTCCCCGGTTTCATCGTTTTTTCTACTTGAACCGTAACCATTCCTCCAATATCTTTGAAATCATCTTTCTGTCCTGAAAGAAAATTCCCTAATGAATAGATTACTACTGCATCCCGGCCATCGCTCGTTTTGTATGTTTGAATTGGCTGCAGAACGTGTGGATGATGGCCAAAAATGATATCAACACCATTTTCCGTTAACACATTTGCCAGTCTTTCCTGTTCCTCAGTAGGGAAGCGTTGGTACTCATTTCCCCAATGCAAACTCAATACGACTAAATCAATATTCATACTTTTAGCTTTCTTGACTTCTTGTATCATATTTTGCTCATCGATCAGATTGACTAAGTAGTCTTTTCCCTTTGGCACTGGGATTCCATTTGTACCATATGTGTATGAAAGCAGGGCAAACTTGATACCATTTACATTGAAGGTTCGAATTCGCTCCTTGTCTTCCTGACTTTTAAATGCACCCACATATGGCATGGATATCTTCTCATAATAGTCGATTGCACTCAGAAGACCTTTTTCACCTTGATCCAATGAATGATTATTGGCAGTCGTGACAGCATCCACCCCCACGTCCTTTAAGGATTTCACAATTTCTTTCGGACTATTGAAGAGCGGGTAACTGGAAACCCCCAGTTCCACACCAGCCGGGGTTGATTCCTGATTGGCAATCAGAAAATCAGGGGATGCCAGCATGTCCTTGATCGGAGAAAACATTGGAGCGAAGTTATACCCATTTTCATCTTTTGCATCATTATATACTGTATCATGGAGAAGAATATCTCCAATGGCTGCAAGAGTTGCATTTGACTTTATCGATTTCCCTGAAGCTTGAACTTCTTTCGTCGTATGGAGCAAAGAGGAGAGGGTCTCACTCGGTTCTCCTTCAGCAGAGGTGTTCCAGTCTGCGTATTGCTTATTTACAAGAAACCCGATCACTAAGAGTAAAGGAACACAAAGGAATACTCCTGTCATTATTCGCTTTTTATTCATATTCATCATCCTTTATATATACACTATCTCTATTTTACAAAAAAATAGGGGAAAGCGGGATATATTTATGAAAATATTGAGGTATAATCTCGTATTTTGGTGAAAATTGTACTATTTCGTTTAATCATGATCCTATTTTCCATTTTATATCCATCATCTTTCTCAAACCAATGGAAGGGTATACCTATTTGATTTATTTAAAACCATAAAAAAAGCCACCTCTACAGCCAGAAACTCTCCAATAGAATAAGGGAGAGCCTGTCGCTTAGGTCGCTTTTTTAACTACAGCCACTTGATTTTAGGTTCAGTTTTATTTTTGATTCGGACAATATTCGCACGATGTCTGTAAACAACGAATATGGTCAGGATGCCTACGACAATAATGAGTGGAATATCTCCCGTGAAGATCGAGTACGTAAAGGCGAGCACTGCTGCTATCATAGAAGAGAGTGATACATACTTGGTAGCATACAAGCAAATAAAAAAGACTGCCAGTAAAATTAAAAATAAGATGTAATTATAACCTAGAAGAACACCCGCAGAGGTTGCTACCGCTTTTCCTCCTCTAAATTTTGCAAACACGGGATACATATGACCAATCACAGCAAATACCCCAGCCAATAACATATGTACATCACTTTCAAATACCAATGGTAAGAGAGTTGCTACCGTTCCTTTTAAAATATCCATGATTGTAACAATCATCCCGGCCTTCACACCCAAGGTTCTGAACGTATTGGTTCCGCCAAGGTTTCCACTTCCATGCTCACGGATGTCTTTTCCGTAGAACGTCTTCCCAATCAGTAATCCTGAAGGGATAGAGCCTAATAAATAAGCTAATACAAGTATAAGGGCAAAAATCATCATCACTGCTCCTTTTAAAATTACTAATCCGTTCTTATTTTAACATGTTTCCCATAGGATGGGGAGAAAATAAGCGAAAAAATTAGTACCTGTTCATAAAAGTAGATAATATCTTTTATTCCTCATAAATCTGAATCACAAGGAAGGAAGTATGTTAAAATAGACACACTTTACATAGTTGAAATGAAGGTGTACACATATGCAATTATTTTTATCGGCGTTTCAATGGGTGGCCTTTATGGTCGCAGGCTCAATCGCCGCTCCTATTGCCATAGCTGACCTTTTTCAGTTGTCTCCAGCAGATACGGCAGGGTTCATTCAGAGGACCATCTTTGTGTTAGGAGTAGCCAGTCTTATCCAAGCATTGGTTGGTCATAAGCTCCCCATTAATGAAGGACCCGCCGGACTGTGGTGGGGGGTTTTCGCCATCTATGCAGGTTTTTCAGGAACCCTGTACAGCAGTCACAAAGAAGTGTTGACCGTTTTACAGGGGGGGATGATTGTTAGTGGTGTGATTTTCTTTATTCTGTCTTCAACAGGACTATTAAAGAAGTTATCAACTTTATTTACACCAGCGATTACATTTATTTACTTAATGCTATTGATTCTCCAATTAAGCGGATCTTTTATCAAAGGGATGTTCGGGATACAGCATGAAGGACAATCTCTTCAGCCGTTTGTCTTATTAGGAAGTATCATAACCATCCTTTTGGCATTATACTTTTCAGGTCATAAACGAAAGTGGATTCAACAATACTCCATTATTCTTGCCCTACTCTCGGGCTGGCTAGTCTTCATTCTCATGGGACTGGGTGAAAACGTGACTGTTTCTGACAGCTGGTTTTCATTACCGGATATGTTAGTCTTTGGAGCACCTGTATTCGATACGGGTGTCATAGTGACATCCATTTTCATTACATTCTTGTTAACGACCAATATGATTGCTTCCATTCGAGTGATGGAAGAGGTTATGAAGTCAAAGGGACAACCCACATATGAAAGGTATACAAAGAGCGGCTTTGCTTCGGGATTAAATCAGCTATTCGGTGGAGTATTCTCTGCTATTGGATCAGTACCCATTTCCGGATCTGCCGGGTTTGTTACCGCTACAGCGATGTACTCGATTATTCCCTTTATCCTTGGAAGTGCGATTATTATGATCATCAGTCTGATCCCAAAAGTGATGAATCTATTCGCAAGTCTTCCAGCTCCGGTTGGCTATGCCGTTACAACGGTCATCTTCATCAAAATGGTCGGACTTGCTCTCGGAGAGTACAGAAAAGAAGAGAACGTCGAAAGAATCCATTTTGTCGCCGGCATCTCTCTCATTGTAGGGGTAGGAGCCATGTTTGTGCCCCCTTCCGCATTTAAAGACATGCCTGTAGTGGTTGCCTCCATATTGAACAATGGATTGATACTCGGAACCATCACAGGAATCATTGTAGAACAATATATTCTGTTAAAGAACAAACAAAGCCATGAAGCCAGTAAACAATAGTTTGCTGGCTTTTTCTTATCTTGTATGAGGAATCCACATTATTCATAAACTATGGCCATAAAGGCAATTTCTTGGACAACATGTTTACCTTTTGTATAATGAGGGTATCCCTTCTATGTTTAGAAAAATTTCTCAGTTCATAAAGCAGGTGGAAAAATGATTGAATTTAAGAATGTCACGAAAGTCTACGAAGATGGTACAGAAGCCATAAAGGGTATCAACCTGACGATTCCAAAAGGAAAGCTTGTTGCCTTGATCGGTCCTAGCGGATGTGGGAAAACGACCACGATGAAAATGGTCAATAAGTTAATTGCACCTTCCAGTGGAACGATTATGATTAATGGTAAAGATACTTCAAAAACCGATGAAGTGGAGCTCAGGCGTAATATCGGCTATGTCATACAGCGTATAGGATTGCTTCCACACATGACAATTGAAGAGAACATCAGCCTGATTCCACGCTTAAAAGGGTGGAAGAAGGAACAATATGAAGGCCGTGTAGATGAGCTTTTAAACCTTGTCGGACTTGATCCTAAAGTGTATCGTAAACGATACCCGCTTGAGCTAAGCGGCGGACAACAACAACGGGTGGGTGTCATTCGTGCCCTGGCAGCTGAACCGCCTATCATTCTGATGGATGAACCCTTCAGTGCCCTGGATCCGATCAGCCGGGAGCAACTTCAGGATGAATTGAAAAGCATACAAAATACGATACATAAAACGATTGTGTTCGTCACACATGATATTGACGAAGCGTTAAAGATCGCTGATGAGATCGCGGTGATGCGGGATGGAGAAATTGAACAGATCGCTACACCATCAGAGCTTTTGTCCCAACCTGCAAATGAATTCGTTCGGGCATTTATCGGTGAGGAACGCCTGAACGATCGACAAACTCAGATGCAAGTAATTGACATAATGGAAGACAACACAAATTACGTGCTCTATGAAGAATCGGAATATACCTTAATACCATATGACGCAACGGTCCACGAAGCGGCAAGAGTACTACTTGAGAGCGGAAAACCCTATCTCATGGTGACTAAAGACGGCAAAAAGATTGGAACCGTCACGTCCAGCGGGATTCTTCGTACAGTAGCCTCAGAAGGGAAAAAGGAGGCACGTTCGGTATGAATACATTTACACTATTGTTTATCAAAACCATTTCAAATCGCTCGGACGCCATCTTAAACGGGTTATTTGAGCATCTGTACTTATCATTCGTATCCATTTCCATAGCGATTGCCATCTCTTTGCCGCTTGGTATATACATATCACGAAAAAAGCAAACAGCTGAATTTTACATCGGGATTACAGCCATTTTCCAAACCATACCCAGCTTAGCACTATTTGGTTTTCTCATTCCCCTATTAGGTACAGGTAGTATCACAGCGATTATTGCCCTGACCGTGTATGCACTCTTACCGATTCTCAGGAACACCTACACGGGGATCATCGGAGTTGATGAGGGAGTCATAGAAGCGGGCAGAGGGATGGGGATGACAAACTCACAGCTTCTGTTTAAAGTAGAGCTTCCTCTCGCCCTGCCGTTCATTATGGCGGGTATCAGAACTGCAACTGTATTAACGGTGGGAGTTGCGACGCTTGCAACCTTTGTAGGCGCGGGTGGACTTGGTGACCTCATTTACCGGGGACTATCCACCTGGAATAATTCTTTAGTTCTTGTAGGGGCCATTCCTGCTGCATTACTTGCACTTTCTTTCGATTTTTTATTAAAGCTTCTAGAAAGAATGACAACACCTAAAGGATTAAAAGCACGGAAATAAACCACAATCAAAGGAGAGTAAGAATGAAAAAGAAAATAAAACCATTTATTTTATTAATAGCACTATCCTTCATGATCGCAGGTTGCGGAAATGGAGGGGGTAAAGACACCATCACGGTTTCAGGTAAGATGTGGACTGAGCAGTTTATTTTAACGCAAATGATGGCTGAACTTCTCAAAGAGAAAACCGACCTGGATGTTAAAGTGGAAGAAGGACTGGGAGAAGTATCGATTTTGACACCCGCTCTTGAAAAAGGCGACATCGACGTATATATCGAGTACACAGGAACCGGACTCGAAGCGGTGTTAAAAGAGCAAGCGAAGGAAGGGGCTTCAGCTGAAGAAATATTATCTCAAGTCCGTAAAGGCTACGAAAAAAAGTTCAATGTGACTTGGTTAAAGCCACTGGGTTTCGAGAACACGTATACCCTTGCTTATACTCAAGAACAGGACTTTGATGCCAAAACGTTCTCTGACCTTGTTCCCTTATCGAAAGATTTAAGCTTTGGAGCGCCGCATCAATTCTATGAGCGTGAAGGTGATGGGTACGATGCATTTGCAGAAGCATACGGTTACGAATTTAAAGCGAAAGAAAGCTTTGACCCGAATATTATGTATGAAGCAGTGAAGAAAGGAGATGTAGATATTATTCCCGCCTTTACAACCGATGGAAGAATACAACGTTACAATCTGAAAACGACTACGGATGATAAAGGATTCTTCCCACCATATGATGCCGCTCCTATCATCCGTCAAGACGTTCTGGAAGATCATCCTGAAGTAGAAGAAGTCCTGAATGAATTAGCAGGGCAAATTTCTGAGAAAGAGATGAGTGAGATGAATGCCAAGGTGGATATGGATAAACAAGATCCTAAAGATGTAGCGCGTGAATTTCTCCTATCCAAGGGATTAATCGAAGAGTAAAATGTTAAGAAGTGTCAGAAAGGATAGAGGAGTAATAACATGTCCTTTTTCCATCTGACACTTCATTCTGTTTAGATATATTTTTAAAATTTTGAAAAATTAAAGGGAAATATGGTATAAAAGAAGAATAGGACTTATGGAACAGTTAAAGAATGAATGGATAAGGAACGATGAAGGAGTTGTAATCATCTATGGAAAACCCATCCCGACAAGAAATTGGAAACATCCTTAAACAATCAAATCGCATTGCGGTGATCGGATTAAGTGACAATCCTGCACGAACATCCTATATGGTCTCAAAAGCGATGCAGGATCAAGGTTATGAGATTATTCCTGTAAATCCAACCATTGACGCCGCATTGGGCGTTAAAGCGGTATCTTCTCTGAAGGAGATTGAAGGACCGATTGACATTGTCAATGTATTTCGCCGCTCAGAATTTTTGCCAAAGATTGCGCAAGAATTTGATGAAATCGATTCAAATGTATTTTGGGCGCAACAAGGTGTAATGAATGAAGAGGCTTATCGCTTTTTGAAAGAACGTGGGTATACAGTCATTATGGATCGCTGTATTAAGGTTGAACATGCTTTAACCAAATAATTCTCACTCGTAACAAGCGGCTCTTACCGCTTGTTTTTTTTTCGGGTGGACTTTTCTTCTTTTATTCACTAAAAATTCCGGTCCATACAAATGAAAACAGTCTGATTTCAGAGGTGTTCTAGGAAATTACATTTGCGAAAATCAAATAAAACGCTACAATATAGCATAGTGGTTTACCTTAGAAATGACCAAAACAGGTAAACGAACAAATGTTCTTGTGTTATAGTTAATATATACATAACCAATACTACCGTACAAGCACCATTTACGGTTAGAGAAGTTTTGAAAGGGGAATGTTCGTGGCCAACCAGAATAAGACCATGGATTACAATGATGATGCCATTCAAGTATTAGAAGGTTTAGAAGCCGTTCGTAAGAGACCTGGAATGTATATAGGCTCTACAGATTCAAAAGGATTGCATCATTTAGTATACGAAATTGTCGATAACTCGGTGGATGAAGCATTAGCAGGCTTCGGAAACGAGATTATTGTTACGATACATAAAGATAATAGCATCTCAGTGCAGGATAAAGGACGTGGGATGCCTACTGGAATGCATAAGCTTGGCAAGCCCACTCCTGAAGTCATCTTGACTGTGCTGCACGCAGGAGGGAAATTCGGACAAGGGGGGTATAAGACCAGTGGCGGATTGCATGGTGTAGGTGCCTCAGTCGTAAACGCCCTATCTGAATGGCTTGTTGTGACGATTGAAAGAGATGGAACGAAGTATGAACAGCGTTTCACAAAAGGTGGAAAACCGGAAACCACTCTTGAGAAAATCGGAAAAACGAAAAAATCCGGAACGTGCATCCATTTCAAACCTGATCCGGAGATTTTCAGTAATACCACCTATAATTATGAAACGCTATGTGAACGTCTAAGGGAATCTGCATTCCTTCTTAAAGGATTAAAAATTGAAATCATTGATGAGCGTCAAGATCAGAAGGAAGTCTTTCATTTTGAGAGCGGGATCCAAGCCTTTGTTCAATACTTAAACGAAGAAAAAGATGTGCTTCATAACGTAGCTTTCTTTGAAGGAGAAAATAATACCATCGAAGTGGAGTTCGCCTTTCAATTTAATGACGGGTTCTCTGAAAACATTCTGTCATTCGTGAACAATGTTCGTACAAAAGACGGAGGTACCCACGAAGCCGGAGCAAAGACAGCCATGACCCGTGTCTTTAATGAGTACGCCCGAAAAGTTGGAATTCTAAAAGATCGGGACAAAAATCTTGAAGGGACCGACATTCGTGAAGGCCTGGCCAGTATCGTTTCTGTTCGTATACCAGAACATCTCCTTCAATTTGAGGGGCAGACGAAAGGAAAGCTTGGTACGAGTGAAGCACGTTCAGCAGTAGATGCAGTTGTTTCGGAGCACCTTCTATACTTCTTAGAAGAAAATCCCGATACAAGTTCCCTTCTTATTAAAAAATCCATTAAGGCCGCCCAAGCCCGGGAAGCAGCACGTAAGGCAAGGGAAGATGCGCGTAACGGGAAGAAACGAAAGCGATCTGAAACCGTTCTATCTGGTAAATTAACACCTGCTCAATCGAGAAATCCAGCGCGTAACGAGCTTTATCTTGTGGAGGGTGATTCTGCGGGAGGTTCAGCGAAACAAGGTCGTGACCGTAAATTCCAAGCTATTCTTCCACTTCGGGGGAAAGTCATCAATACGGAAAAAGCCAAGCTTCAGGATATCTTCAAAAACGAAGAAATCAATACAATCATACATGCGATCGGTGGGGGAGTCGGTCCGGAATTCAACGTCGATGACATCAATTACGACAAAATTGTCATCATGACCGATGCCGATACAGATGGAGCCCATATCCAGGTTCTGCTTTTAACCTTCTTTTATCGCTACATGAAACCATTATTAGAAGCAGGGAAAGTTTATATTGCACTTCCTCCTCTCTACAAAGTAAGCAAAGGAGCAGGAAAGAAACAAAAACTTGAATACGCATGGACGGATGAAGAGCTTCAGGGAGCCATTTCTAAAGTTGGCAAAGGCTATATGATCCAGCGCTATAAAGGTCTTGGAGAAATGAACGCCGATCAGCTGTGGGAAACGACGATGGATCCTGAAACACGTGCACTGATCCGTGTCCGCATTGATGATGCTGCCCGGGCTGAGCGTCGCGTGACGACTCTTATGGGAGATAAAGTAGAGCCGCGCCGTAAATGGATTGAAAGTAATGTAGCCTTTGGGTTAGAAGAAGATGGAAGTATTCTTGAAAATGAAAACATTACGGTCCCAGAGGAGGGGTAATACATGACAACTGTAGAAAGATATCAAGACTTACCTCTGGAAGAGGTACTTGGCGACCGATTTGGACGTTATAGTAAATACATTATCCAAGAGCGTGCATTACCTGATGCTCGTGACGGGTTAAAGCCTGTACAAAGACGTATCCTTTACGCCATGTACGTGGATGGTAACACCCAGGAAAAAGGGTTCCGAAAATCAGCGAAAACCGTTGGTAATGTTATTGGTAACTACCATCCTCATGGTGATACATCTGTGTATGATGCCATGGTGCGTATGAGTCAAACGTGGAAAGTGCGAAAATATTTAGTCGAGATGCACGGAAATAACGGAAGCATCGACGGAGATCCGCCTGCTGCCATGCGGTATACAGAGGCTCGTCTTTCTGCTATCTCCATGGAGCTCTTGCGTGATATCGATAAAAAAACCGTGGACTTTGTACCAAATTTTGATGATACATCCAGTGAACCAACTGTATTGCCGTCACGATTTCCGAACCTTTTAGTCAACGGTTCTACTGGTATCTCAGCAGGATATGCAACTGACATTCCACCTCATCACCTTGATGAAGTCATTGATGCGACAATCATGCGTATGGAAAAGCCACAAAGCACGGTGGATGATTTAATGACGGTCTTAAAAGGACCTGATTTTCCAACAGGAGGAATCATTCAAGGGGTAGATGGCATTAAAAAAGCTTACGAAACCGGAAAAGGTAAAGTGGTTGTTCGTGGAAAAGCGGATATTGAAAACATCCGCGGAAGCAAACAACAAATCGTCATAACGGAAATTCCTTATGAGGTAAACAAAGCGAATCTTGTCAAGAAAATGGATGAATTCCGTGTAGATCGCAAAGTGGAAGGAATTGCAGAAGTTCGTGATGAAACAGACCGCGATGGAATGCGCATTGTCATTGAGTTAAAGAAAGATGCAGATGCTACTGGCGTCTTAAACTACCTCTATAAAAACAGTGATCTTCAAATCGCCTATAACTTTAATATGGTTGCGATACATAACCGTCGTCCTAAACTAATGGGACTGCGTGAACTTTTGGATGCTTATATTCATCACCAAAAAGAAGTAGTGACAAATCGTACCAGACATGATCTAAATAAAGCGAAGGATCGCCAGCATATTGTTGAAGGCTTAATGAAAGCTCTGTCAATATTAGATCAAGTTATAGCAACGATTCGTGCTTCGAAAGATAAACGGGATGCGAAGGATAATTTAATTCAGCAATTTCAATTTACTGAAGCACAGTCAGAAGCAATCGTAAGCCTACAATTATATCGTTTAACGAATACAGACATTACTGCACTGCAGGCAGAAGCTGAAGAATTAGCGAAAACGATCGCTGAGTTAACTGCCATCCTGGAAAGTGAAAACAAACTTTACAGTGTAATCAAAAAAGAATTAAAAGGCATCAAAAAGCAGTTCTCTGATGCTCGTCGCACTAAAATTGAGGATGAGATTGAAGAAATTAAAATCAACCTTGAAGTACTGATCGCCAGTGAGGATGTCATGGTTACCGTTACCCGTGATGGTTACATGAAACGAACTAGTCTACGTTCTTATTCTGCTTCAAACGGCCAAGATCTCGCCATGAAAGAAACAGACAGGCTCCTTGGTCAGTATGAGATGAATACGACGGATGTACTATTAGTGTTTACAAACAAAGGGAATTACATCTATTGCCCTGTACATGAGCTCCCGGATATTCGCTGGAAAGACCTTGGTCAACACGTTGGGAACATCGTGCCGATTGATCGCGATGAACAGGTTCTAAAAGCGATACCGATTAGAGAATTTAATCCATCCCATTATTTGTTATTTGTAACGAAGAATGGAATGATCAAGAGATCTGAGCTTCCCCAGTACAAAGCACAGCGCTACTCCCGTCCTCTTGTAGGAATTAATTTAAAAGGAGACGATCAGTTGGTCGATGTACACTTAACCGATGGTTCCTATGATATATTCATCGCTACACACTTAAGCTATGGTCTTTGGTTTTCCGAGGAAGATGTGAACATCGTCGGACCACGGGCAGCTGGTGTAAAAGGGATTAACCTTAAAGATGAAGATTATGTTGTGTCTGGTAAGATCGTTAAAGACCCAGTGAAGGATTACATTTTCTTAGCAACCCAGCGAGGGGCTGTAAAGAAAATGAAATTAGCCGAATTCGAAAAGACATCCCGTGCCAAACGTGGAGTCATCATGCTGCGGGAATTGAAATCAAACCCACATCGTGTGGTAAGAATAGAAGTGGTTAAAGATACAGATATGGTAGGCCTGATCACGAAAAAGGGAAAAACAGAAGAAGTGCTCCTTTCAGATCTTAGACCTAATGACCGTTATTCAAATGGATCATTTGTGATTGATGAAGGGGTTAGCGGATCTGTTTGTGAAACGTGGGCAGAATCACTACTACCCGAAACAAAAGAATAGCCACTCAGAGAAACGACCAGAGTTATTTCTGGTCGTTTTTTATTTCGAAAAACGAATAATGTATGTATATTCATTCGAAATTGTTGTACAATACCCGTAAAAAATTGTACAACAATTAATATTATTTCAACAATATGAATTTATCAGTTGAATAGATATCTGTTTTTTGATAGATTATAGAAGTGTCTTAAGGGGTAAACATACATAGGATCATACATTATTTGTCATAAACACAAACATCTAGGGGGAACAAATATGGAGTTATTTACAAGTATAATAGGCACCTTGAATGATTATATGTGGTCATACATACTGATTGTGGCGCTTATCGGTCTCGGTTTATACTTTTCATTACGAACAAAATTCGCACAATTCCGTTACTTAGGAGAAATGGGAAGATTATTAACAGATAAAACCACCATTTCAGCAGAGGGAAAACGAGGCATTTCTTCCTTCCAGGCTTTCACAATCAGTACCGCATCCCGTGTCGGTACTGGTAATCTGGCCGGGGTTGCAACAGCGATTGCCGGCGGTGGGCCAGGAGCCGTATTCTGGATGTGGCTGATTGCCCTTTTGGGTGGGGCAACAAGCTTCGTTGAGAGTACACTTGCACAAATCTATAAAGTGAAAGACGGAAAAGACGGCTACCGCGGTGGTCCCGCTTACTATATGGAAAAGGGATTAAATGCCCGTTGGATGGGGATCCTGTTTGCCGTTATCATTACATTCTGTTTCGGCCTTGTGTTCAACTCGGTACAATCCAATACAATTTCTCTTGCAATGGAAGAAGCGTATTCAATTGATCGTATGACTGTTGGTATCATTCTTGCCGTGTTAACAGCTCTTGTTATTTTCGGCGGGGTGAAGAGAATTGCCAGTGTAACTCAAATTGTCGTTCCGATCATGGCGGTTCTATATTTGATTCTGGCATTCTTTATTCTAGTCACCAATATCTCCATGCTACCAAATATGTTTGCGATCATTTTTGAAAACGCATTTGGTATTCGTGAAGTAGCAAGTGGCGGAGTAGGGGCAGCCATCATGATGGGAATCAAACGCGGTTTATTCTCGAATGAAGCCGGTATGGGTAGTGCGCCGAACGCAGCTGCCTCTGCGGGTGTCACTCACCCCGTAAAACAAGGACTTATCCAAACTCTTGGTGTGTTCACAGATACCCTGCTTATCTGTACAGCAACAGCCTTCATGATCATCCTGTCTGACCAATACACCACAGGGATCGATGGCATTCAATTGACGCAGGCAGCCTTAAGTTTCCATGTAGGGGAATGGGCAGATACATTTGTCGCTGTCGCTATATTCTTATTCGCCTTCAGTTCGATTATCGGAAACTACTACTACGGGGAAACCAATATCGAGTTTATCAAATACAGCCCGATCACTCTATTCATATACCGAATGGCCGTTCTTGGCATGGTGATTTTCGGAGCGGTTGTCAAACTGGATATTGTGTGGAGCCTGGCAGATTTATTTATGGGTCTCATGGCGATCATCAACTTAATCGCCATCACGTTATTAGCTAAAATCGCGATATCTGCCCTAAAAGATTACCGGGAACAAAAGAGACAAGGTAAGGATCCTGTTTTCTACTCCAACTCTATTAAAGGGTTAAAAGGACTTGAGAGCTGGGATGCAAAACCTGAGACGACTTCAGAACAAAAATAGCATGAAAGGACCAACCTTATCGGGGGTTGGTCCTTTTTCATTTTTCTGACTGAGAAAGATGAGAAGAGAAACGATAATCATTACATAGATTTTCCTTCTTTGGTGAAAATAAAAGTGAATAATTTTCTAAAAAGGAGAGAAAATCATGAGAAAAGAATTACTATTTGCTTTCGGTGCTTTCTTTATTATGTCCCTCCATGCCATTGCAGGAAATTTTTCCAATGAACCTTTGGAAAAACAGCCTGTGAATGAAATGACTGTCAATGTGTATAAAAAAGATGTAACCGGCGATGGTAAAAAGGATACGATTACGCTTAAGGCGATTCCATTTTCTCCTGATGCCCTGTTTCTCAAACAAATTTGGGCGGATATTCAAACGTCTGAAGGAAGTAAGATTCGAATTGATTATGAAGGTGGGTATGAGCCGAAAATCCAATTCGTTGATTTAAATCACGATGGAATAAAGGATATGCTGTACTCATCTCCTACAGGGGGAAGTGGTGGACTTTATAATGTAGCCCTCCATACGTTAGCAGATAATAAACTGGTCGATATTGGATTACCTGAGCCCTTAACGATTCAAGCCCAGTTTGAAGATGACTACCAAGCTTCTATTTCATTTGTGGATACGAATCAATCCTACACAGTCGATTTACGTGACCGCAAAGAAGACTATGATCGATTGGGGATATACAAGGACGGAACCTTAAATGAACCTATGGAATTAATGGTTCTCCCATATGCATTTTTTGAGCCGACGAACATCATGGACAAACCTGGTAAAGGATTAAAAGGTTATCAGCAAATAAGTGGTGCCTATAAGGCTGATGGCATCGGAACGGCGACGTCTTATTGGTATTATGAGAATGATCAATGGAACCTGATGAAGATAAAGTGGAAAGCAAGTAAATAGCTGAACCATTTCTAGGCTTTTATCATACTCTGTTGTAAGCCCATTTTTGTAAAGGAGGCTTACACATGAGTGAATTCAAGCCTGAAAAGCTAGCTGTCACGTATTTGCCACCAGCTTCAATCTTCAGTCCCATTGATAATCGAAAGTACACATTAACTCATTCTGATACGACGGGTGAACTATTTTTAAGCGTTGGTTGTCACTTTGATTTGGAGAAGATCAATCCATCCATGAGGGACGAAGTTTTAGGAGAATGGAGAAGAGACCTTGGTCAATACACTCTTGCAGGAACCGTGTATGTGAGTGGGGGAGAATTTGATCAACAGCTTTCCAACGTAAGGTTTATGATTTTCAAAAAGGAACTGCCATTGGCATTAACAGCAATGGTGAACGGTGATAAGGGATTCTACACGTACTATCCATGGCTTTTGGATGCACCCATCATCGTCTGCTTTGAATCTGTATTCCCGGAATTTCAGCAAACGCTTTATTTCGGGACACCAAGACAGTATTTATTGAAATAGTGCTTAAGCATAAAGAGGTTCAGGCTCAATGTGAACTCTTTATGCTTATTTATATGTAGCTTCACTGCAAGTATTTATTAAGAGAGGGGCTTAGTGAGAGTAGATTCAATCGGGGTTTAACTAAGCTGATTAATAAATTAGAAATGATAGTTAAGATAATGACATAATATTATGTAAACTAATAAGTGAGTATGAACGCAGCAACTAACAAATGAAATGATACATATAAGAAGAAAAAACAAAACAGTATTAAAATCAACTAAATAAATTATCAGATAATGGATATTCGAAAAAAACATACAAATTCACATTTGATATCCAATACAAAAATTTAGATGCATGACCAGACTGAATGGATCATGAGAGAAAAAATTTCAGGATCTGATTAATAAACCATTATAAATGAATAGAATTAACCAAATTTAATTCTTGAAGTAAAGTGTCTTATTTTTTCTTTTGTCTCATTGTTAACAGTATACTTGTGATACGAGACAGAAATCGATTATTTTATTCAGGTACCGATAATAAATATTATGTAAACTATAAACAAACTTTAACATAACAATAACTCTTACCCCCACTTTTGTCCATTGAAAAGAATCTTCCTACATTAATGAAAAGAATCCACCTACATAAGAGCTTGCTTTTTTGATAGAGAGTTTATACTCCCCCTAGAAAACCTCTATTTTACATCTCTTACTTGCTGCTTAAAGAAATTTCATTACAGATCATAACATTTTATTGAAAAGAAACTTCCTACATACAAACTTGTCAATGAAAAGAATGTTCCTACATACTACAAATTAATTAGGTATGTAATCGCTTATCGCTGCCCGATTGTTGAATAAGCTAGTAACTGCAGTAACCAGAGATCAATTGTTGTTCTTCAGTTATTGCTGTAATTTAATTTCCTTTACAACCAAGTTCCCAAACGTTTGTATATCCTCTATGTGATCAAAATTTTTATTCTCATATGTGTATAAACTGTTATACATCCTTACAGCAACAGCATTATATTTAGGAATTACAAGGCAAGCACAACCCGAAGCCCCAAGTATTTGATAGCTCCCTTCTGGTAATTCTGCTCCTAATTCATTATAGTCACAGAAAACTTTATTATCTTTTAACCACCAAAAGAAACCAAATTTAGGAAGTTTCAGCTCAACTGATCCAGGACTTTGAATTGTGGTAGAAAGGTCAAATACTTCTTTTGGCAAGATTTGTTTTCCATCCATTAACCCTTTATTCAAATGTAAACTTCCCCCCACTTCTTTTTGTTCGTCTCTTCATTATTCTGCTTACTTATCTATTCCACAAAAGCATGCGTAACCCTGCATCAGGTTACGCATGCTTTTTAGCATATTACAAATAAGGACTATATATCACTTTTCGTGTACAATATTATATTTTTTCAACAACTCTTTAGCTTGATTGATACCATCATCAGTTAGGTAAACAGACTTTGATCGTTTGCCTCCCATAATGTACTTATTCTCACTTAGTTCGTTTAACGATTCAAAAGGATAACCCTTCCAACTTCTTTGTGCTTCCCCTAATCCATAATCATCTGTAAAAGAAGTTAAATACAAGAGCAATAATGTAAGTTCGTCAATTTGATCCTTCAATTTAAAAGCTCCTTTACTTTTTACTCACGCCTGCTTTGAACCAATTAATATTCTGTTTAACAGCCTTTAACTGCACAACATTCTACTTGAAAATGTTTCTTAAAAGATTTCACTATCTTTTTTCCATTACCTTTATATGATTTTTCATTAAGAACCGCCCTTTATTCTTACTTGACTTAACATTAAATGTAACTTATTTTTATTGTCTCATCATTTTTTTATAGAAGAATAAGCGTTTCATTTATTGCAGAACCGCCCTCGTTCGTATTATAAGGTTAACCAGATATGAAAATATTTCTGGTTGACCTTATAATACTTCCCTCTTAGCTATATATAAACTTGAAAGTAAAGTCATTCCGCGTTTATTAGGGCATGAATTCCCCTAGGTAATCCAATATCGAAGCTTATCTTTCATAGGATGTTGGCTTCTTAGCATTTATTTGATTCTTAATCTTTTTCTTCCGGTTGGCAAATATAGCAAACCATACTTTAGGGTGGAAAAGGTGGAAGGGGGGCCGAATTAAATTCATTACTCTAATTAATCTGAGATAAACTTCCGGATCAAAAGCCGAAAGCTGATATACTTTTTTGCTATACCACTGTTTAAACGACTGCATAAGGGATCTGTTCCCATTAATATCGGGGTGGCGAAATGCCTCTGTAATTGCCATCTCCCATGGTGTTGCAATCAACTTAGAAATTTTCTGATGAAATGTTTTGGTAAACCCTTTATCGGAATAAGCATAATATTTAAAATAACTCTGTAACTCTAAGGCTTCCATAGCAGCAACAGATATCCCTTGCCCAAATACCGGATCAAAGCGGCAGTGAGCATCCCCAACAACCAGGAAACCTTCGGGGACATCTGCAAGGTCAAAACGTCGACGAACCTGATAAGGAATATTATATATTTTCATCTCTGAAACTGGCTCCACTTGTTCTAGAAATTGAAGAACGTCAGTGACGGGTAACCTTTTTGCATAAGCAAAAAATTCCTCATTTGTTTTTGGCGCACGTTCATTGGCGTAACCACTAAAGGTAACAGAGAAGCGATTATCTTCAATCGTTTGAATAAATGCACCGTAAGGGTTTTCAGGAAAACTAGGAGAAATCAGAAGATTACACCAGTCTGGACGGTCTCGATTTTTCAGACGAAAGAGTCTTGTGGCATAAAAAAGTTGAATCCACACCTTTTCTTCCCTAACCTTAATACCGTATGATTTTAGCCACTCTATACTCTTTGATCCAAACCCGCTAGCATCAACAACCATATCTGCAAGAAGGACTTCTTCTCTTCTTGTCTTCAGAGAACGTACCTGTACTCCAGATATTTTATTACGTTGATGATCTAATATTAGTTGCTCGGCCATTGTTTCGTACCTGGTTGTAATATTGGAAACTTGATCAATATGGTGTTGTAATTGCCATTCTAACATAGGGCGGCTTTGTTGAAGCATAACTAATTCTCCTGGAAACCGTTGTTTCCAGAACCCAAAATGATGCCACTTCAAATCTCTTGTAAAATTATTTACAACACTCCCACCTTCTTTTAATTGATCAAGAAGGTTTGGAAAGATTTTCTCAATAGCTTCTTCTCCACCTTTTAATAAGACATGAGGATGATAGCTTTGTGGCACTCTCTTCCTAGGAGCTTTTTCTTTCCATCTTTGACCAGCTTCCACAATGATTACTTGTCGAAAGGTATGTGACAGGGCTTTAGCAACTAGTTTCCCAGCAATGCTTCCTCCGATAACTATTACTTTTTCCATCACGATTCTTCCTCCAATCTCCTATAAGTATCCGATTTCTCTCTAAAAACCCTTCCTCGGCAAACCTTCATTTTAGAGCAAATAAAAAAAATCAATTTTGTAAAAAAGATTGATCAAAAGAAATCCACTTTTATTGATTAACTGGTGATTCTTTTTACTCCTGAAAAACTGTCCTTTAACTTAATAACAATTATTTCAAATCCCCCAAATTTTAACAAGAAGTTATTCAATTATATGGCCCTTTAACGGAATAAGGGTTTGTTAAGGCTTTTCCAAATAAAATGGCTCGTCGTTTTGAAGTGATTGAGTATTTCAGCTAAATCACTAACGGTTGATGCTATATTTTGAATCCCATTCCCAAGCTCACTTTGCCCCAGTCCCTGCCGATGAAACGCTAATACTCTATAGGTTTTACTTAAAGTTTGTATTACCTCATACCACTCCTTAAAAGAACAGCCCATCCCTGTAAGAACAATAACCAGTGACCTTTATTACCCTTAAAAAGAACTTCAAACGACATAACTGTACCAATTTCATATTCATCATAATCCCATCCAACTGATTCAGATTGTTTCAGATAGCTCAATTAAACCAGGGACGTCAGTTTTGTCAAACTGGACTAATTTTAACTTTGACTTATTACTTGTAATCATAAAACCTTCTCCTTTATCAACCCCTTTTTGAGAATATTACCTTTCTTTAACGAACAAATTTGAACAAAAAGAAATACCATTATTTTCAATTCTATCATAATTCACCAATAGAGAGGACATGATCGAGGTTACTCAGAATCATTTACTGATTTGTACCTGACCCTGGAGACGCTAAAGCTTGTCCCTACTGTGGAATGGCTCCATCAATTCTTTTTTAAAATGCTCTGTTAAAGTTTAATGCTGATATATATAGAAAGAAGAGTACCCCAAAATAATTGAAAGTCCTCTTTTGCATTATTGTTCTTATTGAACTAACGCCCCCGTTAGATGAGCACTTTAATACAAGATAAAGTCTCTACTTTCTCAGAGTAAACCGTCAAATCAAGCATCTCTTTACTACCTCTCCCTTTATTAAGTATGATAAAAAGCCAGCACCTAATGCTGGCTTTCAATCTTTCATATTAAATTAAAGCACTTGCATGAAATAAGCACCTTTAATACCAATTAGTCTCTAAAGGTTGATTCAATATGTTTAATTAATTCGCTCTAAAAGCTTCCTGATAATACTCCTTTAATTCAGAGGCATTATCTTTCCATTCCACTGGATGTCCGTTGACTATCTGGTGAAGGACATCCAAGCACCGATGCCATCCTGCAGCGGTATTAACTACCCATGAATCGTCGTCAAAAGTGTGGGTGAAGATCATTCGTGAACCTTTATCCTCTTCCTGCAAAGATATGTTCACTAGATCACCTTCTTCACGGAAACCAAATAAATATGGCTTTTCTAACTCAGTGATGGTAGCCTTATATGTTGTTCCTTCTCCGTCATCGAAGTCAATTTTGCCCCCTAGTCTGACATCCATCTCTCCTGTGGCAAAAGGGTACCATTGGGTGAAGTAACTCGGAGTTGTTATGACATGGAAAACATCTTCTGGATTTTGAAGGGAAAATCGTTCAAATCTTAAAGCATAACGACCGTTTGATTCATGTAATGTACCATACTCATTCATCATTTCATCTCCTTTTCTTTATCCTTGAAGTTTCTCCCGCTACTAATTCAGAAAAACAAATTAATGTTTGTTCAGCTCGGGAAAATATCAACCATTTATTCCATTCTTTTATAGTACCATAATATTTAATCCGTTTAGATTATAATGTTCCGTTCGTTCTTTAATGTTGATGTTTTTTATTTGCATTTCCCCCCAAGTTAACTTTAATAATATTATCGCAACACGAATATACGTTTGGTTATATTTGTTGATAGTAAATTCTATTAATGAACTATTCCACTAAACTGCTCAATAATGGAATAAGGGTACAGGTGAAGATCGGCTGCCCGGCCTTCAGCTGTACCCTTAGAGAATAGCCTTAGCAATGATAATAGATTATGATGTCAAAGCATCAACTTTGTACCAATCACCTTTGACTGTAATTTGTAAATCATCTATAACATTGCTCTTCATCTTAATGTTCGGATTTAGTAAAATCGTTCCATTCTGAGACAGTTTATTTACTTTTGACCTTGAAATGCCAAGAATTTCTGCTATAAGTTTATCTATTCTAAGACCAAAATCATATTTATAGCAAAGTCTAATCGTAAACTTGTTAGATCGTGAATCGAGCTTTTCTTTTTTTAACTCGTATCGTATATCTGTAATTACATCATTACATAGTTTTCTTAATTTGTTGACTTGAAAAGCATAGTACCAAATGGTCTCTTTATCATTATTCATAAACTTTTGAATGAGCATTGAGTCAATTTTATTAATATTTACTCTGGATAAAATGGGGTAATTCCAAGTTCCCTCACAATGTGTACAGTTATAAATAAGCCAAATATCAACTATTTTTTGATTCGCATTTACCCTGAATTTCTCACTACAATAAAATTCTGTGTTCGTTTTACATTTACTGCAATTTCGTTTTATATAAGGGGTTTCCTTAGCAATGACCTCATACGTGAATAAATTATTTAAACTCATACACCAGTTCCTCCTATTTATTCAGAGGAACGCAAAAAATGGTTGAATGGAGAAAGATTTCCCATTTAAAAAAGCGGAATACCATATAGGTATCCCGCTGGAATTAAAACAACTGACTATCCTGCGTTCCCTGTAATGGTTAAAAATAGGCGCACTTCTCCCGTCATTGAACACTAATGTTCAAAAAGAAATGTACTATTTAGTTGCTTAAACCATTACAAGTATGTTGGCAAACCCAATTCCACCTTCCAGATTTCTCCTGTATCTTTAGTATACCATTATTTTATCAATAATTACCATTGTTTTATTATCATTCAGGAGATTTACTGTTGGCTTATTCTCCCCATTCTACATATTCACTGCAATCTTGGGGGGTTTTTGCCCTTTCCCTCAAAAAGTTGGAGTAAGGAGGCTTTCGAAAAATAAATCCTTATCAATATGACATAACTATGCCAATTTTATATTCATCATAATCCCAACCAACTGATTCACACAGCTCAATTAAACCTGGAATGTCATATTTGCTAAGCTGGACTATTTTTAACTTTGACTCGTGACTTGTAACCATTAATTCTTCTCCATCTTTAAATCCTAATTTTTTGGGGGGCTTATTGCATTAACTCACCACTTTATTCCACCAACCTCCCTATAAAGGAACAATGAAAATAGCTGGAGATCGCTATCTATTGATAACGGTCAAAATCTTCAAGAATATCTGGAATTATTTCTGATTTTTTTATTACTTTTTCTTAACCATAGAACAGTACCCTCCCTTTAATTTATATAACTCATTAATTTAATTCATCTGTTCATACTAAGAGTTAAAGGAAATCAAACCATTACTGGGGATGAAGTCATGATAAAACGTTTATTAGTAATTTTTTCTTTTCTTATTTTTGCTATCGGGTGTACCGGCAGCAGCCAGGTCTCGCCCCTGGATACCAAGATACCGTTCCCTCTGCAAACTGGAAGCCAATACCATCCGAAAGTGGTTCTCCTCGTTATTGACTCATTAATGGAAAAATCGCTGAAAAAGGCAATTGAGGACGGAAAAGCTCCCGCCCTGGAATTTTTTAAAAAGAACGGCCAATACAGCACTGATCTGGTAAGTTCGTATCCGACAATGTCGGTCACGATAGACAGTTCTTTAATTACAGGTACTTATCCAGATCAGCATAAAATCCCAGGGCTTGTCTGGTTTAATGATAAAGAAAGACGAATCATTACTTATGGAAATGGATTTTTTGAAATCTTTAAGCTGGGTGTTTCTGATTTTGCAAGGAACGGTCTTTATGCCTATAACAATCGAGACTTGAGTAGCAATGTTAAAACCATACATGAAGACCTGGACAATGCAGGCTTAAAGACTGCTTCTATAAACGCTTTGATTTACCGTGGAAATTATCCTCATACCCTGAAGGTCCCGGCCTTCATTTCGTCAGTGACCAACCTGCCTGATGAAATACAAACCAAGGGCCCTGAAACGCTGTCATTAGGATTGTTTTCCAGAGAGAATCAGGAAAACAATCATATCGTCAATCGAATTGGCCTGAATGATTCTTTTGCAGCAGAGGAGTTGATATACCTTTTTAAGAATAACACTTTACCTTCCTTTACAATCCTGTATTTACCGGAAAATGATTATACTGTACACAAAAAAGGTCCTTCCGCGATTAAAGGAATAGAAGATGTGGATAAGCAGCTCCAAAACGTTCTGAATAGCTTCCCTGATTGGAACGATGCACTCACTAACATTGTGTGGGTTATTATGGGTGACAGCAACCAGTCCTTAGTGAAATCAAATAAAAAAGAAGCTCTCATAGACCTTAGAAAAGAACTCTCTGAATACAACATATTGGAGCTAGGCGAAGCTGTCCGGGCTAAAGACGAAATTGTTATCACCGCAAATGAACGGATGGCGTATCTTTATATTCTTAAAGAGGACATTCAGCTACGGCAAATGGCGAAAATATTACAAAAAGAGTCACGTATTTCTTGGATAGCATGGAAGGACAACGAAGGTATTAAAGTAATTTCCCCTGATCATCAAGGGGAACTGTCATTTCAACCAGAAGGCCCCTATAAGGACCAATATCATCAGTCATGGTCCGTAAAAGGAAACAGTGATATCCTCGATATGAAAATTAAAGACAATACAATCAGCTTTGGAAATTACCCCGATGCTTTAGCAAGGCTATATGGAGCAGCAGAATCACAAAAAGGCAGCTTTCTTATCACGGATGCCAAACCAGGATATGAATTCATAGGAGAAAGTTCACCGGAGCATTCCGGCGGAGGTGCCCATGGCTCGATGCACAAGGCAGATTCAACGGTTCCACTCATAGTGACAGGAACAAATAAAAGTATTGAAAACTTAAGAATCGTTGATTTAAAAGACTGGATTATTGAGATTATCCAAAGATAAAGAAAGCCCACCTGAGTGGGCTTTCTCCTGAATGAGCTTTCTACTATTCATTCTGCATTTGATTCTTGTCAGGAGCTATTTCATTCGCAAATTCGTTAATTGCTGCCAGGTTTGGCTTGGCTCCACTTAAAGGATTAGTGTTCACTAGATTCTGAAACGTACGTCCAATGTTGCTGTTCATGCTTCTTCTGTTCAGACCATAGGCAGCAGCACTCATGGCAAGGCTCAAAACCGATCCCCAAACCATTCTTTTGTTAGCTCTTTTTCTGCCAAACATATTTAGGAAAGAAGATCTCTTTCTTCTATTGAAAAGCGATAATAATTTATTCAAACAAACACCTCTTCGTTTAGATTAAGAAAGTTCTACTTTGACTTTCAAATTTATTATCTGTCTAGTCACTGTCATTATGACTGGTAAAACATTAAAGGGATAAAGGTTCCACCTTATTATCTGCATAACATCATTACCGGTTTTTAAAATAAAACTCCAGCACCTTCAGGATTTCACCTTCCTCCTCAAAGGTTTGGATACGGTCCCCTTCAAGGCACGAAAAATTAGTCGGGCTCAAATAAAGTAACCGTTTGTATGTGTCAAGCTTCCCTCGACATGGTAATATTTTAGCCAACATTTCCGATAGCGTAGTTCTAAAAGGTAAATTTCCTCATATAGACATTGCCGAATAAAATGAACGATGAAGCCATCCAGAAGAAAAGAACGTGGGTTTATAAAACTTTTAGTCGCGTTGACCGACCTAATGAGGAGACATTTTAAATCGTAATCACGGCTGATAATCCATTCTGCTACCAGTTCCTCGACCACCTTTAATCCATTTATCGACCTTGTATTGATCTTCAAATTTTATTGCCCGATACAGGAAAAGGACGCGTTCTTCAATAAACGCGACCGATTGCGGAAGATGCTCAATTTCCGCCAACGTTTGTAAAGTAAAACTTTTACGAAAGATCAACTTTTTGAAAGTGTTCAACTGTCGGGAATGGGTCATAGAAATGATGGAGTTGATGTTTCCATTCTTGATATTCGTGTGATTGTCTAAATCCAACTGTATGATCTTCTAAAGTTTCCCACCTTACTAATAATAAATATTTCCCCTCAGCTTCTATACAACGTTGTAATTCGTGGGATATATAGCCATTCATCGATGAGATAATTTTAGAAGCTTTACTAAATGCCTCTTCATATTCCTGTTCCATACCTTTTTTAACTTGAAGCATGACTCCTTCTAATATCATAAAAGCTACCCCTCTGTGTCAAATTATAGAATGAATATTTTTCACTCTATTTCTTCTTTTTGTGATTAATATTGCTTTCTAAAAGACGCCCTTCTCTATTCAAGAAATGCGTCCTTGGAACTACTGAGCTGCTTCTATTCGCTGGGTTATCAAAAAAAATACTTCAGCAACCTTAATTTTTCATCCTAGTCACCACTTTTTAATTTAACGACAAATTATAATTTCGAGCCACTCCACGGACAAAAATTAATTTCTATATTCTGACAAAATAATCATTTTTAATAAAAGAGATAATAAATATGGATTGATTTTTCATGATGGTGGTATGATAACCGCTGTCCTCGCAACATTGTTCATTCATTATTTTCACTTCTCCAGAATACTTCAACCTCCATTACAGGAAGAAGACATCATTTTTCTAGTCTCACTAACGTTTTTTCGGGTAATTTAATGTGATCAATATCAAAGTTATTGATTTGAAGGGTTAGATCAGCTTCTCGCTTTTCTGTTTCTTCTCCGAGCCAACAGCTATACAATTCGAAATAATCACCTTGTTCAAGATATTCATCCATAATTTCACATAATCTAATAAGCTTTTGCTTTGATTGAGCACGAACACTTGAATTCGTGAATTTCGAAATTTCAATCCCCCAATCAGTTGACACTTCATAAACATATGTAGTAGTAAATTGGTGTTTCTTTACATTTATTCGGTGTTGTTCTTCCGAAAAAGAATCACCTATAAGTATAATATCATTCGAATCTTCACCACTTAGTGGTATTTCAATATTACAGCCAATATAGCTAGCTAAACTCATTTCCATCCATCCCTTTTAATCCTTATTAAGCTAACATGACCCGTTACTCTAAGGACAACATTTGAAATTTCTTCCTAATTTTAGTATTATACCACAACTGCGTTGCTCCATAATCTAGCTCAATTCATTAAATTGAACGCATTTCTTGCTCCAGAAATGCGCCCGATTGTTGAAAAAAAGGCGTATTGTTTCACATATCTATTCAACATATAATTCGTTATTCCGTTATCGTTTTCTGCCATTACTCACTTAGTTGTCTATAGATTTGGATCTATGAACCTCCTCACTCTGTACATCCTTTCATCACTTATCTTCCAGACCAAAAAAAGTCACAAATTGGATCTCCATCAATATGAAGGGAGACGAAATTTTGTAACAGTATATATTCATGGATGCTTATTTAATGTCCTACGGGAAATGCGAGTAAAAGGAGATCCCTCATGCACGTAATGACCGAGGATCGTCAGACCTGCAGCGGAAATCGAGTTTCCCCGAGCGGATCAACAATTAAGTGTCTAATAGATTAAAGAAAAAAAACAATGACTCTTCAGCAGCCATTGCGTTTTTCCAAGCGTCCATTTTTTGATTGACGAGTTTATACTAAATACCGCTCGATGATTAATAAAAGAGTATCGCCAGGTAAATGTAGAGTTACTCACCAAATATATGTGGCCCAACATCTCGGGGCTGCCCAATACACAATCTGACGCATTATCCTATTAATGCGTCAGATTGTGAAAGGTCCTTGCGCAAAGTCTTATTAAACCAATTAAAAGGTTTTAAGCTTTTATTATAAATATTGACCTGTCACAGATGATGGATTCGCCCTGATGTCACTTGGTGTTCCATTTGCAATAATTTGTCCTCCTTTGACACCACCTTCTGGACCCAAATCAATAATCCAATCACTCGCATGGATCATATGAATGTTATGTTCTACCATAATAATTGAATTACCATTATCGATTAAACGGTTGAATAATTCTAACAGATATTGAATGTCAAAAGGGTGCAGTCCTGTTGAAGGTTCGTCTAATAAGAACAGGCTCTTTTGTTTATTTTTCTTCATTAAAGAAGTTGATAGCTTTAATCGTTGCCCTTCACCACCAGATAATGTTGTAAGTGATTGACCAAGTTTTAAATAACCTAATCCGATTTCAGTTAATAATTTGAGGACTTTATGGATTTTTGATTCATTCTGGAAAATATCTAGTGCTTCTTCAACTGAACATTCTAAGCAGTCATTTATATTATAGCCGTTGTACGTGATATTGAGGATGTTTTCTTTGAAACGTTTACCTCTGCACGTCGGACAGACAACTTCCATATCATTAAAAAACAACATGTTACTCATTACATAGCCAAGTCCTTCACATGTCTCACAACGACCGCCATTCGTATTGAATGAGAAGTGTTTAGATGTAAGCCCTTGTGCTTTACTATCTTCGAGTTTGGCAAAAAGATTTCGAATGTCTGTGAATACATTGGTATATGTAGCAACATTCGAGCGTTTCATTTTTGAAATACTTGTTTGGTTAATGGTAATGATTTCGTCAAACTGGTCTAACCCTGAAACATTGTTTGCTTCTTCTCCTACGACATCAAATATCAATGAAGATTTACCTGACCCTGAGACACCTGTTACACTTACCAGTGATTCAGTAGGAACGGATACACTTACAGAAGCGAGGTTATGACGCGTGGCTTCTTGAATATGAATGGGTGTTTTTCCAGCTTGTCTAACATTTTTCTTAGGTTGACTTCTGTTTGAAATGTAGCCTTTAATTAGAGATTTCACATTATTTTCAAGATCTCCTAATGTACCAGTACCAATTAATTCGCCACCGAATCGGCCTGCCTTTGGTCCAATCTCAATTAAATAATCAGCTTCTCTCATGACATCCGTATTATGTTCAATCACTAGAACTGTATTGCCTTTATCTCTTAGTTTTTTCATGATGTCGATGATACCTTCAGTGTCTTTAGCATGAAGACTAGCGGTTGGTTCGTCGATAATATAAACAACATCTGTTAAGTCTGAATCTAAGATGGCAGATAAACGAATGCGTTGACTTTCTCCGCCAGATAAAGTGTTTGTCCCACGTTCTAATGTGAGATAACCGAGACCAAGACGTTTTATACGTTTAAGTTTAGTTTCTATATCACGAATATAGACATTAACTGACAATATTTCCTCCTCAGTCAGGATCAACCTACAGTCATTGACCCACTCTAACAATTGATCTAAATCCAACGTTGAGATTTCTGTGATTGAACGATCCATCACTTTAACACTACTGCTTTGTTCAGTTAACTTCGCGCCATTACAATCAGGGCATGTATCACTATAGAAAAAAATAGATTCTTTCCCCATATCTCCACTTTTTTCTTGATATTTACGCCAAAGGTTTGTCATTACACCTTGGAATTTACCTTCACCTACTGTTTTCGGTTCCTTTTTATCAGTAAGTTTCCCTACTTCTTTACTGCTTGTCCCATAACAAAGTAAAGCATATTGTAATTCACTAAAATGTTTAAGCGATGTATTTTGTTCAAGTGGCACGTTGTAATAGTTCATTGTCCTTTTGATATTATCAAGTTGATAGTCTAAGTATCGACCGTTCCATAAAGCAATCGCACCATTTTCAATTGACAATTCAAAATTAAATAAGGTGTTGACATTAATTTGGATGACTTTACCGATACCTTTACATTTTTGACAAGCGCCTTCGATTGTGTTGTAAGAAAAGTGGCTTCGTATCAATTTTTTATACTTATGCTCACAGTGGGGACAAATTTGAAAAACAGTAAACTCGCCATCTACGTGTTCTGTTTCTTCAATAGCCTGAATGGGGTTCACTTTTTTCTTGCAGTTGGGACATGGGCGGATGCCAAGCTTTTCATAAATCATACGTAAACTCGTATACATGGCAGTTTTAGTTCCTACTGTTGATCGAGGATTAGATGAGGTTTCTTGCTGCTTTAAACTTATAGCAGGAGAAGCACCACTAATATGTGCAACATTTGGTTTTTCAATGCCTTGCATTCCCATTGCCTCTAAATATTGTCGTTGTGACTCATTAAATAGAATGTCATGTGCGAGTGTTGACTTCCCTGATCCAGAAACACCAGTTATTACTGTCAATTTACGTTTGGGAATTTTCACACTAACATCTTTTAAATTGTGTTCGTTCGCATGTTCAATACTTATCCATTCCGTCATCACAACATCCTCCTTATTCTATTGAAGAGGTTATTATATATGTGTACATAAGAGCATGCAAGTAATATCCGAAAGTATTGCTCAAACCTTTACACATGGTTTTTCATTGAAGGGATTGCTCTCGATTTTCGATGATGTTTCTTTTCGTTAATTATAAAGAAAGTAGTGGAATTCATTTCATTTTGCTTATAGGGACTTTAAGGATCCATAACAATCCTACAGTTATCAGTACAGATATCCCAAAAGCCAGTAATGGTTTTTTATTATGAAGTCGTAATATAGGCAAGGAATAAAGATAAAACATTATTGACCATTTGATATTCCAACCATTATGGAAGGTTATCAGCCCTGCTTTGTAATTAATAAACTCTACAATAGATAAAAAGGTAGTAAAGGAAATGATCCAAATACCTTGTTTAACCCACCCAGTTGGATAGCGTCCTAGATATAAAAGTACTAAACATGGGTAAATAATAAACATTACAATCAAATTGTTAAGAGTATGATTTGGAATAATAGCTGTAGGTTCATATTGCCACAAGGTGTAATTGTATGTAAGAAAGTTATAAAGCAGATCGAGTAAAATGAAAAAAGTATGGTCGATTGATACTTCTTCCAGTTCCGCCAATCTCCCCATCGCCATGCGACAAGAATCCATAATACTGACCGTATGATAAGGAACATACAGTAACCTCCTACTAAATATAACTTCAACATTATTTTTAACTATTCTTCATTCGAATATGTGTCACCTAAAGAATAGCAACTTTTAATCTCAAACCTTATTCTTACTTAAAGTTCATTTTTTCAAGATTTCTTTCTAATATTAAAAGAGAAATCTAGTTATGTTTGAAAACCTTATAAAACATAACTACAAGTCTTAAATGTCCATAGATAAAAGTAATCGATCATTTCAACCCCAGGGGTCTCTTTAAATGAAAACTAAAATAACTAGAACCGCATCAGTAATTGTATCTTTATGGTTGTCAAAACAATAAATTTGTACATTAATTCGTCATGGCTTCTCATTGTTATTAACCATTATGACCATGAGTAACTTATGTTATGCGATTAGAGTTGTTTCGTTTATGGTAACTACTTAAATGACTAACACACATAAATAGGCACTTTCCTTATTAGAGAAAAGTGCCGAATATACATCAAGAAATGGTATGTTTCAAATTAACAAACAACATTTGTTGTTACTTCGATATTCCCACAAGTAGCTTTAGCATAAGACAAACCTAATGAGCTTCTGCGACGAATTCCTCTACCTCGCTAGTTTCTAGGAAATTTAATTTAGATGTCCATAGTAATTGCTAGCACATACGGTACAAACTGAGAAAACAGTTGACTAACTTCTTTTAATGACTGCCATCGTACATCGAGCAAAACAATTAAGGTTACCTTCTTCATCTGTATCTTTTATTTCCCCAAATCATTGTCATTTTCCATTGATATAAAATATCCGGTTGCTGTTAAATTCCGTCCTTTTTTCCTTTTACATGATTTGCATTACTCTCTACTGTTGCCACAGTTCGAGCTTTTAAGCTTAATGATCAAGAAATAGAAGCCGCTATTGGGTATTTGGAGCGAAGAATCAATCACTTCCCAAAAAAGTACGATTAAATTTGACGGAATAAATCAATACATAAACAACAATGAGTGCCGCAAACAAGTTTAGCACGATGAGAGAAAGGTTCAAATTGAAAAATTGAGTAAGAGCTCCGACTCCAATAACCGGAACGATAAATCCAGAGTAAGCGCAAAAATAAAAAGCCGAAATGACTCGTGGCCGCGCTTCTGGTTCAGGTAACTGTCCGGCAAATCGTAACGCGATTTGAAAAGTCCATCCGCCGCCGATAGCCTGGATGACAATGCCTGTCCAGAGTAATGGCAGACTTGATGATAAACCAGAAGAAACAATAACCCATGACCCAATCGCAAGTAGCAGGATGCCGAATCTGATACGTGTAACTGGATGACTCGGCCAAGGTATGAGCTGAGCCAAAGCTGCACCACTTAAAAGCACGAAAATGATTAATCCAGAAACGGAGAGGTTAGTCGTTTGAATGACATTTTTGACGAAATTAGGGATAAGGGCAAATGCTATTCCTTGAATCGCGAAAACTGTGAAGATTGGCAAACCGACCATCGACCAGAATTGAGAGCGAATATTGCTAGGTACACCAAGTGATACCTTAGCTTTTACTCGCTTTTGGTCAAATGAAACAACATCTTTAGGAATTGTTTCAAGTAAAATTAAAGAGATGATGAGCAATACGAGCAAAATCCAAAATGGCAAACGGAGCGGCTGAAGATGTATATATTGCAAGATTAAACCTGCGATAGCCGGTCCCAGACCAAAACCAACAAGAATCGTGACTCCTGATAACTTGAGAGCTGCACTTACTTTATTTGGAGGAGTTTGCTTCATGAGAAAAGCAACAGCTGTACCTGTAAAGGCTCCGTACGCGATTCCTTCCAATAACCTGGCGACATAGAGCATCCAGGCATTTTGGCTTCCCAGGAAAAACAAGGTAGATGTGATGGATATCCATATACTGATACGAACCACCCTTTTTAATCCCCAAGTGCTGCCTTTGTCTCCAGCAATAAATAAAGTTGGTAAAAGGAAAGCAGCATAAATGGCAAACAGGATCGTGATTTGCAAACTGTTCAGTTGATAAGTCTCACTATACAAAGGAAATAATGGAGTTATAAAGGTAGCCCCACTTGACATCAATAGAGAAACCAAAAGCATTCTTTTCACTACGACAACCCCAGCTTTCTATAATTAATTCTCCAAAAATATTTTATATAAGTGAATAGTCATACTAATAAATAGTAGTTAACATTTTAATTTCTAATAATAATTTAAACCAAGGTTATAGGCTAAGAATTCAATTCTTTATGCTCGCAATAAATCATCTAACACAAAACTAAACTTACTTACTAAAAGGTAATTTACGCTTAAAAAAACCGTTCTTATGGATTTTTTAAGAAACGGTTTAATTGCTTTAGTACTTCGGCTTATACATCGTCACCAAGAACACGTCTGTATAATAATGCTCCCTTAACATTTGATACTATCATTACCGCTATCAGATGAACGTCTTCAGAACCATTTATAATTTTTTCAATTTATGCCTCTGTAACTATTTCTTTCATTACCGTGTTTCCAGTCTGCTGACTTCCTCAATCCTTTGTTACTCCAAGTTGTTTAGAGATGTCATCATAGCTAAAGGCCACATACCCTTTTGGTTGTATCAATTTTATTGCTAAGTCTAGAATTTGTTTTTTCTGTTTTCCATGTCATTAAATTAACTTACTAATAGGTAAGTGTCGAGGTAAAAGGTCCTGAGGCGAAATAAAATATCTCTCTTCAGAATTGTTGTACTATCAGCCACTAAATCGATTATTTATCATGACAAACACGACTGTGCTAACGATCCCGCCGGAGCAGCAAGGCAGAAGTTACAGCCCATGTATCCCCGACAAGCATGCCATAATCACAATCGTGTCATAATGTGTAAAGAGACTTTATCCTCCCGCATAATCAACTATTTTGCTTATTACTTCATCTTATTGGTAAGATACTGACGATACTCGAACTGTGTGCTGATTAACCAACAACGTTCGATATTACTTCGATATTGCCACGAGTTGCTTTCGCATAAGGGCAAACCTTATGAGCTTCTGCAACGATTTCCTCAGCCATGCTAGTTTCTACACCTTTAATAGTGATGTCCATTGTAATTGCTAGCACATAGCCGTCGTCCGCATCCTTGCCGAGCGTAACATGAGAAGCAATTGTTATGCCTTCTGCTTTGATATTCTTTTTTCTAAGAACCGTACCCATCGCTCCTTCGAAGCATGCGGCAAATCCTGCAGCGAACAACTGCTCCGGATTGGTTCCAGCTCCGTTACCACCTAATTCCTTGGGATATCTCAAATCAACATTAAGATTCTCATCGCTGGAAACCGCTTTACCATCTCTTCCGCCTTGAACGTTTACAGTAGCAGTGTACAACTTCTTTTCAATTTTAATCATTTTTGAAACTCTCCTCCTTTTAATACTGGATTATTATTTACTCTTTGTGCACTAATTAACCAATAACTTTCGATATTGCCACGAGTTGCTTTAGCATAAGGGCAAACCTTATGAGCTTCCGCAACGATTTCCTTGTTGCACTACGCCATTAATAGTGATATCCATTGTAATTGCTAGTACTTATCCGTCGTCCACATCCTTTCCGAGCCTAACATGAGAAGCAATTCTCATCTTTAATTTTTAATCTTTCAATAAAATTTTATTTAATTCATTAGAGATACTAATAAGCACCTTAAAGGAGATCTTAAAAATTAAAGTTCGAACTACTTACTTACTAGAAGGTAAGATTTTTTTAAAAAAATAAACCGTTCTCATAATTTTCTTAAGAAACGGTTTAACTGGTTTAGTACATCGACTAATACATCCTCGCCCAGAACACGTCGATATAATAATGCTCCCTTAATGCTGGATAATATAGTTACAGCTAAAAACTGAAGGTTTTCAGAATCATTTTCGCTTTTTTCATTTTGAGCCTCTGCAACAATTTCTTTGAGAATTGAGAGTTCTAATTTACTGACTTCCTTAACTTTATGTTGAACAATATATGGCAGAGATTCATAATCCGTCTGCAAAGATGAAATCGGGCATATTTCAGTAAACTCGAACCGTTCAGCCTGTTGTTGGATGAATTGTTTTAACTTCTCTTCTGCTGAAACCGAAGAATCTTTAATTGACAACAAAGAGTTTTGCAATCTATTTGTAATCCGTTCGGTAATGGCAACCCCTAAGTCCTCCTTTTTTTCAAAATGATAATGGATACTTGCCTTGGTCACGCCTAGTTGTTTAGAAATGTCATCATAGCTAAATCCTACATACCCTTTTTGTTGTACTAACTTTATTGCTAAATCTATGATTTGTTTTTTTCTGTTTTCCATATCCGTATATTAACTTACTAATAGGTAAGTGTCAAGTTGAAAGTTCACAGGTATTACAATTTATCATTATTTAATACTTAATAATTCATTAAAGACACCCACCTTGCTTCTATTCACATGTGAAATCAATAATTCAATAAAACCTTTTGCGGCTGTCCCAATGTATTTTTGTTTATGGTGCACAATGGTGACTTCCCTAATAATAGCTGGATTTTTAATCTTTATTGCCTTCAATATCCCTTCATTTTCCAGAGAAAAAAGTGTACTGGATATAATAGTAGCCCCTATCCCTTTCTTAACTAGATTCAATATTGACTTTGAATCAGTTGATTCAATAATTGGCTGGATTTGAATTCCTTCAGCACTGCACGCAGCATCAAGTGATTGCCTAAAACAGTGACCTTTAGGATTTAATATTAAGGGGATGCGCTGAATTTCTTTAAAATCTATGGCATTTCTATCTGACCAAACATGATCCCTTGGTACAGCTAAGAAAAATTCTTCTTCGTATAATGAAATATTTGTTAACCTTTCATCTTTTCCTGGCATAAGCGTCAAGGCTAAATTAAATTCATTCTGTATAACCTTTTCAACCACATCATCTAAAGAGAAAATCTGTATTTGTACATCTGGATATATGGAATGAAATTCTAACAATACTGTCGATGCAATATGATTTAAATCACCTGACAAGACTCCGATTACTAGTTTTCCTCTTTTGACATTTTGAAGCTCTTCTATTTGTTCTTTGGCACTTTCTAAATTAGCGAATATCTTTTTGCAGTGTTCAAGGAGAATTTCACCAGCTTCTGTAATTGCTATTTTCTTCCCTAAACGATCAAATAAACGAACACCAAGTTCGTCTTCTAAGGCTTTCATTTGGTAGCTTAAAGTAGGTTGCCCAATTCTTAGTTTCTCAGCAGTCTTTGTAAATTGCATTTCTTCACAAAGAGCCATAAAATGTTCTAATTGTCTCAATTCCAATATTCCCCACACGCCCCTTAGATATCTGTAAATCCATTTTAAAGTTAAACACATATAATATACTATTCGAAATATTTTATAAAATTTCTATTAAATTCTTTTTATTCCATAACAAGGATATAATGAGCTTACGAACTTCATTGATAGTAAAGTAGATAATAGAAAAGTTCAAACAATCTAAAACTAACAATCTGATTTCTAATTAAAGAGACAGTTCACCTATCCTTAAATATGTGAACTGTCCCAAATCAAACTATAACTTTCCCTTTGACTTAATAAACTTCAAACTGCACAACAATCTATTTGACTTGAACGTGAATCTTTTTTCTCTCTGTGTTGCCTGCTCTATCAGTCGCAAGTACGATAATTGAATTGTCCCCTTTTTTCATTACAACTCGATGATGGAAAGCTCCTTTTGAATCCACTTCTGCTTCTTTTCCATTAATAAGCACGTTATCTAAGTAATCATCTTTTGCCAAGCCCCGAACGGTGACCTCATGATCTTTTTCTACCATACCTTTAAAATCGTAGATAGTTATCTTAGGATTCTTCTGATCTAAAATTATGTTGACTGGAGAAGATGGATCTGTACTTCCTTCTTTCGTCATGGCTGTGGCGGTTAACGTATTCAATCCATTCTTCAATTTAATCGAGATGTTAAAGGTACCGTCCTGTTTGCTGGTGCCGGATCCTACATTTTTGCCATTACGTTGAATCGTAACAGTGCTTGCGGGGATCGCTGTCCCCTTTACTAGAACCTTATCTTGATTCGTATACGTATTATCCTGCGGTGTTTCAATGACAGGCGCTGAGATCGCATTGTTCATGACCGCGCGAATCATTACGTTACCTTCTTCTGGTGTCGTAACATGCTCCCAGGTTCCATTAACCCGCAACCAAAGCCTGTCATGGAAAGGGCTATTTATATCACTATAGAGACTTGGTGATCTAGTAGAGTCATAGGGTTGTACATAGACCAAATAGAAATCTCCAGTGACAAAAATGTTTTTATCGGTTAAATCAACATGAGTCCAATCCCCGTCAGTCCGCGCATCAGCTTCAAATGGACCCGCAATTCTTTTACCAGGAGCTCCGTTAAGACCTGTTGAATCATATACTGCTACTTGAAATCTAGTTGATCCCAGGTTAGGGAATTCAGTATTAACTTTAAAGAGTCCACCTGTCAGCCAAGATTTCGTGACTCCTTCTTCCAATGACATTCTAATCGCAAAGCCATTGTTAGCACCGTAAAAAAACCGTGCCTCTTCTGATGTTCCATCATCATAAGCGATTTCTCCAGGAAACCCGATAAACCTTTCCAATTCGACATTCTGTTTGGTATTCTTTTTCGACCGGAGTGTAATCAAGTATTCTTTATAATCATATTCTTTATTGAACACATGTAACGTATAGTTACCTTCATAGGCTGTGAGCGTAAATCTTCCTTTACTATCCGTTTTCACAGGTGTTACGGCGGCATCCTCTACTAAAGAGATGATCGCATCTGATATCGGTTTCCCTGTCGTTTGATCCTTGACTACCCCTTCTACTGTTCCTTTCCCTAAAGGTTTAAGATTAAAGTTTGCTTCGACGGTCCCGTCTTTTGGAATCGAAACAGCTTGGTCTTTGGAATGAAAACCATAGGCTTCAGCGCGAAGAGTAAATTCCCCTGCCTTATGTGTCATGGAGAAACTTCCATCAGCTGGATTAGCTGTAGCTGAGAATCCAGAGTCTACTAGAGTTACCTGTGCACCGATCGGTAACACGTTTGGCTGACTAGAAGTATCTTGAACGAATGTTGCAGTTGGAGCTAACTCACTGTTCTTAGACTTCTTTTTGATATGGATTTCATTTGTTGTATTTTTCTTAAAATTTTCTTGTTTCCTGTCTTCAGTAATAGGTTTATCAGTTAATGCTATGTCATCCAAGTACCAGCCATCATAAGTTTCAGTCTCTGATTCAAGGTTTGTTTTATATGCATACATATAGAAGCTGATATAAATCCGCTTTCCAGCGTAAGCAGAAAGGTCCACTTCCGCATCAACCCAATTATCTGTATAGTACTTTGAAGGTTGTCCGAACTCATCAAATTCAGTAGCTTCCGTTTTAGTAACTATTTCCCAGTTTTGGCGGTCGGTAGAGATTAGGACCGCACCGAAATCGGTTGAACCACCGAATCCATCTGGACTAAAGTCATACCACTGCTTATACTGCAGGTATGACTTACCGTTTTCAGGTATGTCGATAGGAGGCATATTGAGATAAGAAATAGTATCTGGGACATGTGGACCCTCTAAATTGGTTCCATATACGTTTTGTCCTGAATAAGCTTGTCCAGGTCCTGCTGCTGGGCTGCCCCATTCCCAATCGTTATTCACCCCTTCTGAATACCAACCTTCAAGAGCGGTTTCTAAATCGTGGAAATAACCAATCGTGATTGCAGGCTTAACTTCTACATCATATGTGGAAGAAGTTACTTGATTTTGACCATAATCAACGAAATTCCATTTGTACATAAATGTACCTTTCCTTATATCCGCCCCTGGAACTACAGCTTGATAGGTCCCGTTTCTAAAGTCTCCGGCAGTTCTAGTTGCTTTTACAGTCTTCCATTGTTGATCAACTAAATACTGAATTTCTACTGTATCTACACTGATGTTATCTTGTACTTCCACTGTTAATGGCAATACTTCCTGGTCGTATACAAATCCAGTAGAGGTATGCTGGTAGGTGGGATTGGTTGTGTCTTTACCGTCATGGACAACAATACCTTTAACCATTCCATTTCCTTTATTTAATGTTTTTATAGCGTTATAAGCATTAACAAACCCATGCCCATAACCGTAATTAGGTGAGGATGAAAATTCAGAGTCTGTCAATGGTATGGATGTACTTGTAAGAATTTCCTCTATTTGGTCTATCGTCAAAGATGCATTTGCTTGCTTTAACAACGCTACGACTCCTGTAATATGAGGTGATGCCATTGATGTACCACTCATCAGTTCATAATCATTCGTAGGTACGGCTGAGCGGATATCGACACCTGGTGCTGAAGCATCTGGTTTCATTTCGTCATATGGCCCTGGTCCACGGGAAGAGAACCACGCTAAGGCATTGCGATCATCCGTTGCCGCAACCGCAAAAGATTCTGGATAGTTCGCTGGTGAGGAAACCCATCCTTCCCCATTAGAACCGGCATTGCCAGCTGCAAATACAGGGAAGATATTGGCAGACCTCCAATTTTGAACCATAGGGCGATACCATTCATCTAGTCCAGGACCACCACCCCAGGAGTTGTTTACTACATCTGGAGCTAACTCGGGATGAGGATTACCTTCAGCATCTTTTGGCGCCAATATCCACTCTCCAGCTTCGAGCAAATCGACATCCTGACCACCTTTTTTATCGAATGCTTTAACCGCAATCCATTTTGCACCTGGGGCAACACCAATTTGGTTACTTCCATCAGGCTCTGAGCCAACCATGGTCCCAACCGTATGTGTACCATGTTTATTATCATCATACGGTGTTTCTTTTCCTCCGACGGCATCAAACCAGTTTAATTGATGATCTGCCTGATTTGGATTCGCTGGATTGTATCCACGGTATTTTTCCATTAAAGCAGGATGTTCCCACTGAACACCTGTATCGATACTTGCCACCACGATTCCTGCTCCATCGATTCCCATATCCCATACTTGAGGGGCTCCGACTTTTTCAACTCCCCATTCAACCGTTGATGAAATTAGATTGGTCGTTTTTACTTTAGGTTGGATTGGTGTGATTATTTGCCGCGTTTCATTCGGAAGAATTTTTGCTACCTCCGGAAATGCTGCCAATTTGTCCATCACATCTTTTGTTGCTGTCACCGCTATCGCATTCACAACATAGAAGGATTGAACGCTTTTCACTTCCCTTTTCTCCTTTGCTTTCTCAAGATAGTCCATTACTTCCGATTGATTTTCCATCGCAGTATTTCGTAATGTTGAAACAACGGCAGAACGGACCTGTAGTTTTGTACTTGCAGCTGTTTGTTTCTGTTTCTTCGCTTTTTCTGCTGCTTCGATCGCTACCCGGTAAGTATCAACTTGCTCTTGGAACTTTAATATGAATGTAACCTGATTTTGATCCTTAAATTGTTTGATTAGTTTAGAATCTACTTTATTGGTAACCAAAGTTTTCTTACCAATAGACACTGGCTTTCTCTCTTCGGGATTTCCTTGTGCTATTGTGTTAATTGGGACGAACAGGTTGATTAAGAGAATGAAAGCTATTAGTAAACTTAATGGAAAATGATAAACGCTATTCTTATTGGCCAAGATGGTTTGAACTCCTCACAATTTTAAATTTGTTAAATCTACTAAATAGTTTATAACTTGATTAAAATCCCTCCTTTAAAATTTATAAACTACTAGACACAATAGTATTAGTATTCTGAATTGTTAACAATACAACTTTTTTGATCGTATCAATCAAGAATATAAATGGATAATATAGGATGAGCGGTCCATAGAAGAAATAATCTTTTTACTATTACTAACGATTTGCCTTTCTTATCCCTTAACAGAGTTAATAAACAACTTTATTTGTAATGGAACATCTTATGTGATTCAACAGCAGCTGACATCAGACCTTCAACAATCAAAAGTGCAGTTCTCACTGCTCTTTTAAAATATATTTGCTGTTTAAAATCTGTATTATGAAAACTAAATGATAAGTAATAGTTGAACAACTGTAGGCAGAGATAGAGCAAAATCGATAGGTAAACACACGGGTCGTCCTTCACAAACGAGAAGGAATACAGAAGAAGCCTTACGACTATACAAAAGTAGAAACACGAATGGATGAAATGTGAAAGACATTGTGACACCCTAAATTGTGATTGTGCCCGATTGTTGAAGATTGGAAAATGCGAAAAGCTGTAAAAATAGCACTTTTTCTAAAGGACCCCCATAGTTAAAGTCATATAAAAAAGAGCTGCCTTCAGCTGGCCGCTCCACTGAGAAGCAAGAAAATGATCAATCCAGAAACAGAGAGATAAGACGTGTGAAAACAGTGAAGATAGGCAATCCTACCATTGACCAAAAATGAGAACGAACAGCCAATGAAATTGATTTCTTGCATCAAATAAGAAACACAAATATGCTTGGCGATCCTGATGAAGCAGCAAGGCTGAGCTTAACAATTATACTCTTACACCGCCTACAAGCTGTTCAAAATCCCAATGTCTCAACAAGTAGAATGAATCTTATCCCCTTCCCACTTTTCAAACCATCTAGCGATTACTTCTCTAATCCACATGATGCTGACAATACTACTTTGTCAACATCAATAATAAAAACGATAAAGTGAATACAATTTTAGATAGTAATAATAATAAGCATTAAGACATTAAGTCCATATTAGGGAGTCCATTTGTTTATGATAAAGAAAAAAAATGATCAGAATTCTACAGAAAGTCAAACACCTACTGAAATAGTGAATAGAGCTAAAAAATCATCTGATTTTAAAGAGATTAAAAAAAATGTTTCAGGAGTCCAGATATACATTCTATACTTCACTACACTTATTGATCACAAGACGATGGAACGAGTATTTCTTCCATATATTAATGATTGTGAAAAAAAGGGAGACCCATCTCTAGATATTATTCATTTTAAAAACAGCCTTCCTCTCGAAGATGTAATTAGAACTCAGGATGCAAAAGAAATCGAAGAAAAAATTTATCAAGGATACGTACTAATTAAATTTGAAAATACCTCTGAAGATTGTCTTTTAGTGAACATAAGCAATTTATCTAAAGGGATTAGAGAATCTAATGAAACTGAGAATGAGTTTAATGTAATCGGACCAAAATTAGGCTTTGTTGAAAGTCTTGATACCAATATTCTTTTACTTCGAACTAAGATAAAATCTCCTTTATTAACTACTGAAGAGTTCGTACTTGGCACAATGTCAAAAACAAGAGTTACCATTGTTTATTTAGATGGAATAACAAATGAAGAACATATAGAAACAGTAAAAAAAAGACTCTCTAAAATAGATTTTGATATTATTTGGGATACTTCTGTAATAGACCAAATAATTAAAGATAATTCTCGTACTCCTTTTCCACTTTACATGACTACGGAGAGGCTAGATAGACTTACTTATACTCTCACTTCGGGCCAAGTAGTTATATTTAGTGATGGTTCACCATACGCAATATCTGGTCCTGCTACCCTACTCGATTTTTTTCTATCCTCGGAAGATTATTATTATAACTGGGTTATTGGGTCATTCTTTCGTTTTACACGAATATTTGCGATCATCTTTTCAATCTTTTCTTCCTCTATTTATGTTGCGGTTGTGACGTTTCACTATGAGGTTATTCCCGCAGATTTACTAGGTCCGCTAATAGAGTCCAGAGCAAATGTTCCATTTCCACCGTTATTGGAAGTTCTTTTTTTAGAAATGACAATTGAATTATTAAGAGAGGCAGGAGCTCGATTGCCTACTAAGGTAGGACAAACGTTGGGTATTGTTGGAGGTATTGTTATTGGACAGGCCGCAGTTATGGCAGCACTGACGAGTAATATATTATTAATTATTGTCGCTTTATCAGCCTTAGCCTCTTTCACTACACCAACTATGGTTATGTCCAACACGATTAGAATATTAAGATTTCCCTTTATCATTATGTCATCCTTACTAGGCGGGTTAGGTATTATGATTGGTTTTGCTGTGTTACTTTGTCATTTATTTAGATTAAAATCGTTTGAATCTCCTTATATGGTTCCTTTGCATCCGTTTCGTGGTAATAGTCTTGCGGATAGTATTATAAGGTCCCCTTATAATAAATTAAACAAAAGGCCCGATTATTTGAGACCTATAGAAAAAATTAAATATTCACCAATAAAGGGAAACAAAAAGAAGGAAGATATTAATGACGAATAACGCATTTGTTAAAATTATTATTGTTGCTTTATCTCTAAACCTGGCTGGATGTGTACCCCACAATATTATAAATGAAGTCTCTTTGATGCATAATGTAGGATATGATAAAGAAGAAGATATGTTAAAAGCAAGTGTTGTCTATCCAAATTATGCCGAGAATAATAATCCTGCTTTAATCACTGCTGCTGCAAAAAATCCATCTAGCCTACAGGAAGAACTTGGCCATCTGTCTCAATTTCCCTTTGAAATAGGTCAAGTAAGGTTAATAATATTTGGGGATAAACTAAGCAGAGATGGTTTAGCAGACGTATTAGACACGATCTGCAAAGATCCAAAAATTGGTATTATAAGAATTGTTATTACAGATGGATCTCCAGATCTAATACTAAGTAAAACCCTGAATAAGAGTCCGCTATTCTTAATGAATTTAATTGATAAAAGTATTGAAAATGAAGGAATTCCCGAATCTGATCTCCATGTAATGTATGACCAGTATTTTGGAAGTGGAATTGATATGTCTTTACCTAATCTTATAGTTGATTCTAAAGGAAATATTAAAGTAGATGGAATGGGGATTTTTAAAGGTGATAAATTAGTACTTAGGATTTCAGATAAAGAAACATTCTTATTAAAATTAATGACGGATAGAAATAAACGGGGGGTATACAGTTTTACCCTCAACATGAATGGTCACAAAGCTAATATTGGGGTTAGAACTATCAAAGGAAAACATAAAGTCAAGGTAAATCTCAGGGAACAAGTAAAAGTGAGCCTAAATTTAGATATAGAACTTGATTCTTTGCCTGAGTGGATCAACTTGGAAAAGGAAGAGGATCTTAAATTATTTAATAAAGCTTTACAGAAATCAATATCAAACGAAGCTGAATTACTTCTAAAGGATTTTCAATCAAATGGTGTAGATCCTTTAGGTGTAGGAAGAATGTATAAAGTCAACCACAGAAATTTTTCTAAGCAGAGTTTTTACGATAGGATTTATCCTAACATGACCTATGATGTAAGTACTAAAATTGTAGTCAGACAAACTGGGGTGGGAAAATAGTGAACGTAGAAGTAAAAAAAAATTTTCAAGTTTCAGCTTTTTTCACTTTTTTTCTCATCCACTCTTCACAAACCGGCATTGGCATTTTAAATTTTCAAAGTCAAGTTATTAAAGGTGCTGAACAGGATGCTTGGATTTCTGTAATAATAACTGGTGTAACAACCCATATAATACTCTATATCATTTTTAAGCTACTAGGTGGGGGGACCAATGATTTAGTAGCTGTTCATCACTATTGCTTTGGAAAAACGATGGGTAACATTTTATCTCTCTTAGCATTGGTTTATTTTTGGTTGGCATCATTGACGGTTCTTCGCGCCTATATTGAGGTAATACAGATTTGGGTGTACCCTACAATAAATACATGGCAACTTTGTTTAGTATTCGGACTTACGTTTTATTATGTAATATCAAGTGGATTCCGTACTTTAACTGGCTTTAGTTTCTGGGGAGTTATTTTACCTTTCTTTCTCTTCTTTTTAATATATTTCCCAATGAAACATACGAATATTATTTATTTACTCCCAGCCTTCAGCCATTCCCTCAGTGAACTATTTGTATCTTCTAAATCTTATTCCCTGCTTTTTCTTGGTTTCGAATGGATACTGATGTATTTTCCTTTCATTAGGGAATCAAATAATAAAAAGATTTCTAAATGGGCGTATCTGGGGAATCTGTATACAATCATTGTATATCTAATAATAACTTTAATTTCATTCTTGTACTTCAATCAAGACGTATTACGACAATTACCTTGGCCAACTCTTATGATGGTGAAAATCGTTAAATTTTCCTTCTTGGAAAGATTCGAATATGTATTCATATTTATATGGTTTTTAGTGGTAATATCCCCTATATGTATTTCTATGTGGGCATGTACAAGAATCGTAAAAAGATCTTTTTCAATTCCTCCAAAAGTGACTTTAATACTCTTACTTATTGCAGAGATGATTGCTTCCATAAGCTTTAAAGAATTTAAAAGTATTGATCATCTTACCAATTTTACTGCTAATGTAGGAATTGGTTTTGTTTATGTGTATCTGCCACTCCTTCTTATAATAAAAATGCTTAAGAATAATTTTTTTAAAAAAGGTCAAACAAAATCTAGTGAGATTCACAAGCATTGATTTCGAAAAATCCCCATAGATAATGATATAAATGTTTTACTAAAATAGAGCGCATAACTTGTTAAAGATATGCGCCCGTTCCTAATATAAAGTTAGCCAAGATTCTCTTTGCCCTTTTACTTTTTGGTCTTATGATAGCGAATTCAAAGGTAGAACGTAATCACCCGTAATGTGACGTTCTGTGACCTGATTAACCAACTACGTTTGCAATTACTTCGATATTTCCACGAGTTGCTTTGGCATAAGGGCAAACCTTATGAGCTTCTGCAACGATTTCTTCAGCCACGCTAGTTTCTAAGCCTCTAATAGTGATATCCATAGTAATTGCCAGTACATAGCCGTCGTTCCCATCCTTGCCGAGCGTAACATGAGAATCAATTGTTATACCTTCTGCTTTAATATTTTTCTTTCTAAGAATAGTGCCCATCGCACCTTGGAAGCATGCGGCAAATCCTGCAGCGAACAGTTGCTCCGGATTTGTTCCAGCTCCGTTGCCTCCTAATTCCTTGGGATATCTCAAGTCCACATTAAGATTCTCATCGCTGGAAACAGCTTTTCCATCTCTTCCACCTTGAACGTTTACAGTAGCCGTGTACAATTTCTTTTCCATTTTAATCATTTTTGGAACTCCCCTTTTCATACTGGATTATTATTTTATACTCTAGCCGTACTGATGACTGCTTTTGCTTACCGAATGGGCGTTGAACGTTCGTTCAGAAATAAATAATAAATGATTAACCATCATAACCCATTTACTGCTGATACACGAAATATTTTTAAGAGCAAATTGAATTAGATATATTTAAAAGATATTTGCAAAGAAATAATATTAAATTTTAGTAATCCCCCCTTTCGAAAATATAATTACTAAAATTCGAATCATGTTTTGAAATTCTAAAAGTATATTTACTTACTAATAGGTAAGTTATATTCTAAAAAAAATTCCTGAGATAAGTTATTGGGATTGCCGGTTGCTATATCAACGCCCCAATACTCAGGAATAATTATTTTTCAGTTGCTATATTCCCCATCGCAATAGAAATTCTATTCCAGCTGTTGATTTGATTAATTATTAGAACAAGGTCAATATATTGCCTCTCGTCATAATGTTTCCGTACTCGTTGATAAAGCTCATCCGGCACACGCATTGTCGGGATCAAAGTCACGTACTCTGTTAACTCAAGAGCTATTTTTTCTGATTCAGTGTAAAATGTGCACTCTCTCCAAGCACTAATACAATACAGTCGTTGTTCCGTTTCTCCCATTTTTCTAGCATCAGTTGTATGCATGTTAATGCAATATGCACAACCATTTATTTGAGAAGCCCTAATTTTTATAAGTTCACGAAGTTTACGGTCTATACCTGTAGTTTTCGTATACTTCTCCATTTCCATCATTATTTTAATTGCTTCTGGTGCCAGCTTGTAATAATCAATTCTTTGGTCCAATATAAATCCTCCTTTAAAAACTTATTCTATTCATATTTGAACCTTAGATAGAACTAAAGTGACAATTATGGAGAGAACCAATCATCGATTGATATTATCCATAATAAGGTTTATAGTTTATTATGTCAAACCTCTTTTAATGTTAATTAATACCAAATGCATATGTTTGACACGGTAACAAAAAATTTCTAAGATTAACTATAAAATCTCTCTTTTATGAAGAAGGTGTTATTAATGCAGTATAGTATTGGAGTTGAGTATGCACTTCACTGCCTTGTCTATTTAATTGATAATCCAGAGGATTCACCCATTGGCATAAAGGAACTTTCCCATTTTCAAGGGATCTCTGAAACATACCTATCAAAGATATTTAGTAAATTATCTAAGGACGGAATTGTAACTTCAGTGCCTGGAGTTAAGGGTGGTTATAAACTTGCTAAATCTCCAGAAGAGATTTCCTTTTGGGATGTAATTGAAGCAGTTGAAGGTACTAAGCCAATTTTTCAATGTAAAAACATTAAAGATAATGGTTATCTGTATAGAGATAAAATCTGCTCTTCAGGCACCTCCTCTTGCACTATCAATTTAGTTATGCTCTCTGCGGAAGAAACTATGCGTGAGTTCTTGCGTGGCAAAACACTTTCATGGTTAAAAGATGAGCTGGAGCGTGTCTTACCTAAACAAATACGTGAAGAAACTCGGAAATATTTTTCGAAGAGCAGCCTATAAAACAAACCTCTCATGAAATTCCTTAATAAATAGGAATTTAGAGAGGTTTGTTCTTTTTTCACTGCTTCGTTTGCATCAATGTATTCCATCAACATATTCCCCACCATATCCGTAGCGATTTGCATTTGTAATTAGATTTTCAAACACAGGACTATCAAATCATTTTTTTATTGGCAGCATTCCTTAATTCAATTTCTCATCCTTTAGAATTAAATCTAAATAGCAGATAACAGAAGTGAGGGCGTACGTAGATCATGAGCCAAGTTTACTACGAGCTGATCCTTGCTGCTTTCGTGAAATCACCTCTTTCAACAGCTTCTTTCAACCCTTCACTTGCCAAATTTATATCCTGTGCGATATCTCTAGACTCATCATGGGGGAATTCCAACCCGCTGGTGAAAATAACCTTTGTTAGATTATAGATCCACTTGGAAATTTCATTGAAATAGGTGGAATAGGGGTTTAGTGAGTAATAAGAAGAACAATACAGAAAGTGGAATAAATAAGAGCAAAAAGAAATTAATATCTCCAATAGTGTTTGCAAATGCAACATGGTTATTTACGTTGAAGTAGCCAAGCTTGCCAGTCTAGAAAGTGAAGGTACGGACTTGGGCGTAGAACGGTCCCCCCTGTTCAGTTCTTCAGATGGGCTCGATCGGTGTTGATGTTATCACGCTACCATATATATTAAGTACGATTAGTGTTTTACCCCACTGTTCCCGATATGGCACCGGACGGTCATTTTGAAATTTTACTTTTTGGTCTAGTAATTCTGGTTATGCGCTGTATGGGGAAAACTGTATTGGCCCAGTTGACACCGCCTGACCTCACTGTCATAGTGCTTAACGTCACATTGTCCGTTAGACCAATCAAAGTACATGGATTAGGACAGACTGTTATCGGGATTTTCATTTTAGTCACTATGTCTCTCCCTTGGTGAAACCCAATTAATAGTAGTAAACATAATACAATGCTCGAATACTCTAGGTAATATTACACAAGAAACGATTTGATATTATATAAAATAGGTTTAATTCAAAAATTACTCGTTCATAGTCTAAATACCGATTTGAATAAAATGTCATCTTGTTGTTGCAGACTTTAACTATTTAATCAATTTATTACAATCTCGTGCATTTTTTTCAGTTCCGAGGCTAAACTATGCAAGTAATAAGTTGAATTTAAGGTGGTTTCCCATGAATCAAAAGATGATTCAAGCTATTCATATTTATATATTATTTATTATGTCTACAGGATTCATGGTACATGTTCTAATTATCCCTGCTTTATTATCAACCTCTAACAGGGATGCCTGGTTAAGTGTCATTTTCAGTACGATACCATTTATCCTCTGGATTCTACTTGTTTTTTATATTTATAAAAAGTTTAATACTCATGATGATATTATCTCTTTACTTAAAAGAAAATTAAATCAATCTGGGGTTTTTATAATATTTTCAATTGTATTCGGATCCTATTTTCTGATTTCTGCCTTTATAACTCTTAAGTTTACATTTTTTTGGACAAATGCTAATTATACTTTTGAGGTCCCTAATTTTGTTATTGTATTGTTATTCGCTCTCATTTGCTTTTATGGGTCTGCAAAAGGTATACGATCGATAAGCACGATTGCTTTTCTAGTATTTCCAATAGTGTCATTTTTTGGATTTTTAGTAGGATTCGGAAATTCGAAAAATAAGAATTATGAACTGTTATTTCCGATATTTGAGAATGGATACACAGATTTTCTTCAAGGTTTAGTATATAGCTGTGCTGGTTTGTTTGAAATGATCTTTCTTTTGTTTTTAACGTCCTATATGAAAGACAGATTAAAGATTAAATGGCTTATATTGGTTGGGATCATTCTTGTGTTTTTAATCTTAGGTCCACTTGTAGGAGCCATTTCACAATTTGGTCCAGAAGAAGCAGTAAAAATGAGGAATCCAGCTTATGAGCAGTGGAAGCTGTTGGAAATTAGCCAGCACATTACTCGTCTTGATTTTCTTTCAATCTTTCAATGGCTCTCTGGAGCATTTGTTCGGATAAGCTTATCATTATTTATAGCAGACAAACTATTTTTATTAAACAAAAAGAAAAAATGGGGGCTTCCAATCCTTTATTTACTATTAATCATTGGTGCATGCATTCCTTGGAATGCCACCTCATTTTTTTACTTTTTACAAAATTATTTCTTCCCATTAAGCCTTATTTTTCAATTTTGCACGCTGCTGTTTTTTTTACTAATCATTCATTTGAAAGGTGATCAACATGAAGAAAGTTCAACCTAATAAAAAAGTCGTCAGCATAGAGCAATTGAAAATTTGGTTTGAAGGTTCTTCTGATACCGTGATAAAAACGAGGGACTACCAAGATCATACTTTGGATTTTTTGTATTGTCCTCAATTAGTAGATATGAAATTTATTAATGAGTTTATTTTCCCAACAATTAATGAAGTCATAGAAAAGAACGGGCACTTAGATTTTGAATTGTTAAATAATGTTTTGGAGGCCAGTAAACTTAAAGATATACATAACGTTAAAACAGAAACAGAGGAAAAACTTTTTTCAGGTGAATTAATCATATTTAATCATCATTTAAACGAACTTTACTTTCTACCCGTGTCAAATCTTCCAAAACGAGGTCCTGAAGAATCTAACATGGAATCCTCAATTAGAGGACCAAGAGATGGATTAGTAGAAAATATATCGGATAATATGGCATTAATCCGTCAGAGATTATAAACATCATCATTAAAAAGTATTGAATATACACTTGGCGAAAGAAGCAGAACGAAAATCTTATTACTTTATATAAATGATATTTTGAATCCTTCTATTCTTGAAGATGTCAAAAAACGATTAGATTCAATAAAGGTAGATAGTGTCGCTAGCAGTTATGAAATTGAGGAATTTCTATATGACAAAACTTTTTCTCCATTCCCTTTGTTGGAGAATTCAGGAAGACCAGACTTCGCTGTTCAATCCTTAACACAAGGAAGATTTGTGATTTTAGTAGATGGAAATCCGACTTGCTTAATAGGACCCGCAAATTTAAATCAACTATTATTTTCACCAGAAGACGCACATGATAGTTTTATTTACGTTAGTATGGTCCGTGTCCTGCGGTTTTTAGCTATATCTACGACGATATTCTTACCTGGTTTTTATATTTCGTTAATAACTTTTCAACTTGATCAAATTCCTTATGCACTTCTCGCAACAATATCTGCTTCTAGAATAGGCTTGCCTATATCTGCACCAATGGAAGTCTTTATTATGCTTGTTTTATTTGAATTATTTAAAGAAGCAGGTGTTCGCCTACCTAAGGCTGTTGGACAGACTGTTGCTGTTTTAGGCGGATTATTTATTGGTGATGCTGCGATTCGAGCAGGGTTAACATCTCCATCCTGTTTGGTCATTGTTGCAGTTACAGTAATATCAGGTTATATCCTAAGTAATCAAACCATGTCAGGCAATATCGTGATTCTGCGATTTTTAGTTTTTGCCTTTTCAGGACTATTTGGATTATATGGCTTCTTTATTTCTTTTTTTCTCATTCTCACAAACGTGGTTTCATTAGAAAGCTTTGGTCAGCCATATATGTCGTATTTATCCAAACCCAATGCAGCAGATATCATTAAAAATATGTTGAAGCTGCCTTATCGATTTATGAAGAAGCGAAATCAAGCATACCAACCTATTGATAGCGATAGTCAAAAGGAGTAATGTATGAAAAAGATTTTATTTATTATCATGATAAGCAGTCAGATTTTTCTTCTTACTGGGTGCTGGGGTTCAAAAGAAATACAAAGTCAAACTTATATTACAGCTTTAGGACTAGATTACGCGGAAGGAGAATTTATCGTCTATATTCAAGCCTTGAATTTTGCCAATATCGCGAAACAAGAAGGCGCATCTTCTCTGCAGCAAGCCTCCCCCATATTGATTGGGGAAGCTAAAGGAAAAACAATACAGTCTGCCTTAAGCAAATTAGTACAAATGTCAGCATTACCGCTCTACTACGGGCATGTTGAATCCATTCTTTTAAGTGAAATTCTTATAAAGGAGCAAATGAAGTCCGTCATCGAATTTATTGGACAAAATTCTTTACTTAGATACAATCTATGGCTTTTTGGTACAGAAAAGGATATTAAAGAAATTTTAACAAGTGAGAGCTTTTTTAATTTCCCATCTAAATATACAATCATCCATAATCCCAAAGCCTTAACTAAATATAACTTATTTATTCCCATTGAAAAGTATAATAAATTTATCTCGACCTATTACCAGCCAGTTGGTACTCAGATCATACCTTCATTAGAAATGAATAAAACTCATTACTCAGAGGATGAAAAAAAGAAAAATATTACTGTTGTTACTGGGGGATTTGTCATTTCACAGAAACAATACAAAGGATGGGTAAATAAAAACGAACTAGTTGGCTTAAAATGGTTTTCTAAAAAAGCTTCTATCATCCCTCTATCCCTCTATGACGAAAAAGTAAGTATAATCATACAGAACCCTAAAAGAACAATTGAAGTAGTAAATGGCTTTAAACCTTCCTATCACTTAATTGTAAAAGCCAATGCAGTACTGATTCAAAATGAGGAAAATATTAGTATAGATAAAATTAAAAAAGAATTAGAAAAGAAAATTAAAAGGGAATTGTTAAAGACGATGGAGAAAAGTGAAGAAATAAATGCAGATTTGTTAAATATAAGTGAAAAAACATATCGATATCACCTAAAAAAATGGGACGTAAGTGCAATTAAATCAATTGATAAAGATTCTATAGAACACATTGAAGTAAAAATACACATTGAACAAAATATCAAATATAAGCATTAAAATGACTATATTTGATACATAGAAGATGCAATTGCTTTGCTAACTTAACAAAATGAATAGTTACCCTCTTTATATATTCTGGTTGGCCTATTTTTTATAGATTATTCTTTAGGTAGCCGGGGTAGGACGTTCGAGCAGGTTGAACCTTGATCCCGTACGTTATTCTCCCCCCTACTAAAGACCTCTGTCATTGTATTGTTTGTCCAATGAATCACCAATTAAACATCTCTGGAGTGAACCTCGAGATATTCGATATAAGGATACATCCCCAACCAAATTTCCGTTTTCTTTTTAAAAATATACCTAAAACAGATGAAATCATCCCGAAAAAAATGGAAACTTATCTTATTACAGATATCGCCCCTTTTCTGGAAGACTCGAAATCAAGGTAATAAGTTTAATAACAGTTCTCATCTATATTTTTAAGACTATGTACTTTTACATCATCGTGTACCTCTCTATTCTTACGATTTATCCATATTCCTTTCATTCCAGCTAACCTGACTTCCATTTGCGTTCGTCTAAAGGAGATCCCCGATGGCCCTTAAATTGAACAACCCTTTTTGTCACTTAACAGTTTCTAAATCCATCTTTTCACAGTAAAATGTTCCTTTAAATATTACCTGTTGATTTTGGACAATGCTATACTTAAATCTTGAATAAATAATGGATTATTCAAGAAATCAAAAATTAAAACTTGAAGATTAGGATGAATAATATGTGGAATATTTTTAAAAAGGATATTAAAAACATTTTTACCAATTGGGTTGCTGCTATATTAATCGGAGGCTTGACGTTATTACCCTCTTTATATGCCTGGTTTAACATTGAAGCGTCTTGGGATCCCTATAGTCAAACGGATCAGCTTCCAATAGGGATTGTGAATGAAGATGCAGGGGCTATGATTCGTGATAAGGAAATACATATCGGGGATGAGATCGTCAAAGGACTGAAGAAGAATGATGATATGGATTGGCAATTTGTTGAGCGTAAAGAAGCAATGGAAAAGGTGGAATATGGAGATTATTTTGCCGTCATCGTAATTCCAGAAAATTTCTCTAAGAAGTTAGGAACCGTTATTAAAGATCACCCTGAAAAGGCGGAAGTTGAATATTATGTGAACGAAAAAATCAATGCTATAGCGCCTAAAATCGCAGAATCTGGTGCAGGCGGGATTGTCGATAAAATTACGAGTAACTTTATCTCAACTGTAAACGGCATTATTTTTAATAAGTTTAATGAATTAGGCCTAGAGATTGAAAAGGATCTTCCTGATATCAAGCGATTTGAAGAATATGTATTTCAAATGGAAGAAAAGCTACCTGAGATTCATGCCTTATTAAATGAATCTTTGTCAGATGCGGAAAATGCCAGAAGAATTATTGATAAGGCACAAGGACTTGTTCCTGATGCAAAACGAGTAACTAACGATGGATTGCAAACGATAGATGAATCCAGCGAGATTTTGAAGAAGGCTGAGAATCGACTAAATGCAATTGCTCCTCAGGTTCGAAAGGATCTAGAGAAAGTACATAGTATGACGACGAAAGTGAACGATTTTATCAGTACTGTGCAATCTTCTGATATTAACCTGAACCAAGGAAAGCAAATAAGTGATCAGATCAATGAGCAGATAGCTAATTCAGTTAAGAATATAGCAGTAGTAGAGGCATCACTAAAGCAACTTCAAGAGCAGAACAATAATAATGATCAAGGTACAAGTCAGAATCGAGAACAAATCAATCAGGCTCTTGAACAATTAGCTTTTTTGAAGAAGGAACTACAGACAATTCAAGAAAGCGGCCAAAAGATCAATACATTTCTTTCTGACAAACAACAAGAAGTGGATGGTTTGATCGCTCAACTTCAGGAAAGATCAGCTACTACGGCAAATGAAATTGATGCATTTGTTAAAGAATATAATGAAAACATCGAACCAACTGTCATACAGGAAGTTGCCAATGCCAAGAAAACGTTGAAGGATGCCAGGGAGATCATAATTGAAATCCAATCTACACTGCCAGAAGTAGAAAAAATCCTCGCAAATACAGAAGGAAACTTGGGTGAAGGAGAAGAAACGCTTAAGAATATAGTAGGGGAATATCCATATATCAACGATAAGGTAAAACAATTAGCAGATCGGATTCGAGAAATCCAAGGGGAAACAGACATTAATGAAATCATTGAGTTACTGCAAAATGATCCTGAAGCAGAGAAGGGATTCTTTGAGGAACCTGTTCAACTCTATAAAAACAGCTTATTTCCAATCGCAAACTATGGAACAGGCATGACTCCCTTTTATACCGTGCTTGCGATATGGGTAGGTGCCCTATTGTTAATTTCCCTATTAGCTACAGGTGTCCATAATTCAGATGAATTTACCGAAAAACAAATCTATTTTGGTAAACTTTTCACTTTTATAAGCATCGGTTTTGTTCAAACACTTGTGGTGACATCAGGAGATATTTTCATTATGGGAGTGGATATCGCAGAGCCAGTGTGGTTTATCCTATTTGGATTGGTGTGTAGTTTAGTATTTATCCTAGTGGTCTATACATTAGTTTCGGTATTTGGGGATATTGGTAAGGCAATGGCTATTGTGCTACTTGTGCTGCAAATTGCTGGTGCAGGAGGAACGTACCCTGTAGCATTACTCCCTGAATTCTTTCAAACCATTCACCCGTTCTTACCATTCTCATATGCGATTGATTTGATGAGAGAAGCCGTTGGAGGCATTGTTTGGGAGAGAGTTTATAGAGATCTAATGTCTCTAACGCTATTTGGGTTCATTGCTTTGTTAATTGGAACCTTCCTTAAAGGTCCGTTAAGTAAGAAGACAAAAGCCTTGATGAAGAAATCGAAAGAGTCCGGGTTATTTCATTAGAGCATAAGTAAAGGGGCCTTGTAGAGAAATTTCTACAGGGCTTTTTTAAATTTTCAAAACGCTGATAAAGGTAGAAGAATCATTTATTTCTTCTACCTTTATCCCCTTTACTTTAACAAGGAATCTTCAAATGATGACTACCCCTCCGATCAGGATTCCTAAACTAACCCCAAATACTGTGACTAGAGGAGGAAGGCTATGCCGAAAAGCGTGCAACTACATTTAAAGTCGTTAATACAGGATCTCCAGGAGCCAGCCGGACAAAAAAACTAACGATTGTAAGAAACAACATAAAAAGCAGAACTTCAAAAAATTCACCTGCAATAATTCGAAACATTCACTTCACATTCAGCTAATTGGAAATCATGTAATATTCACTGCGTGTGGTAACCCAATTTGTTACTTTATATTCGTTATAGGCAACAATTGAATTAATAGTTGTTGTTAATTCAGGTTCCTCGGTACCACTGAAATTAAGACCACCAGTTGGATGATACGTAGTACTTAAATAGTAACCTGCATCCCCGCGGAGAGCTGTTAAATTACTATATGTAGCCAAATCCCAATCACGATTAGACGCCATATAATCTTCAGGAGTATCAATTTGACGGATTTCCACATCAATTCCGATTTGTTTTGCATCGAATTGAAATACTTGCGCTATAGGTTAAGAGAGTGAATGATAGCTGCTCACCATCTTTTTGCATTTTACCGTCTTTAAGTGTGTAGCCCGCATCCTCCAAATATTTTATAGTTGTTTCTCTAGACCGCCAAAAAATTGTTGACACCATATTGTTAGGGTATGCAGAACCCGCTGTCGGACCATTTTACCATCATTGCCATTTGCTCCCTCTTATGAACAAAGTGAAACAGGCATCAGCGAATTCACAGCTCGGCGGACATTTACACCCTGCAAGCTTTTACGCTCCATATTCATCGTCATTTGATGTACTCGATGGGCTGCTTTATGGTGATATGTAATGTATATCCATCTGCTTCAATCGAATCTATTTTCAATGCATTTTGAATCGCAACACTTTCTTTAAGTGCGTTGAAGAGATAACTTAACTGCATCAGCATCCATCTTTTTCCATTGTGAAAGGTAATTCCTATACGAATATCAATGACTCAATTAATTCCATCTTCCCCACTCCAACTCACAGCAAGCCAAGGTGCAATTGTTATGTTTTCTTCGTCTAATTTCACTAACGTTTCTGTAATCCCTGCTCTTAAAGGAACATAACTTGAATCAACATGTGGATCAAAGTGAGTTAGTAGAGAAGTTTTATAGAGAAAATTGACATGCTTGCTTCCTTCTTCTTTATCACTCTTTATATTCTCTGTGCACGCTGTTATAAAGACAGCCTAACCAATAAGACAACTCCCCTTTTCACATGCTTCGTTAGCACGTTCTAAAGGAAAAGTTTCAATCATTGGTCGTATAACAGAGAACACGAAGTTAACGGCATCTTGGATTTCCTTTGTTTGTCCAGTAAATGAACCTCTAACTGTATGTGGTCCTGTTAAGAAGTCCATTGCTGATAAATCCAATTGCTCACCAGAACCAGCTTCAATAATTTGTTCACTGTCTGAATCAAGCCCATTAATCAGAGAAGAAATAGCTTTGGCATTCGGAGCAGTAGTTTAATATAAACTCAATTAATAGTAAATAAATTCAAAAAATAAACGCGCCCTCTTCATGAATAAATTACTATATATTTTAATTTGTATGAACTTGATTATAAAGCTTCATCATGCGATTTTTCCATTCAAGAGAAAGTTCATCGATAGAGAGTATCTTTTCGATTTCCGAAAGATCTTTATCATGAAAGTACGTATGGTGAATGTCCGCAATCGACATCCGTTTAGGATGCTTTTCTAGAAGTTTTATTTCAGATTGAATAGTGATTGTTCCTTCTTCTAAAACACGAAAGAAATACCCAGTGTAGCCCGTTTCCACAACTTTCTTTAATAAAGTATTGATGGATGTATGTTTATTGATGGTTGAGCAGGGAAAGCGTCCCTGCGAAACCTGTAAAATGGTATTTCCTATTTTATAAATATCACCAATACATACATTAGTTTCTGGCATACCTGTAACAGTTAGATTTTCACCGAACGCAGCTTTTGGAAGTGTTGTACTATAGATTTTTTCAAAATATGTATAGTGTTCATAAGGGTATACACAAATGACTCTTTCAGATCCACCATGAAACTCATGATTTTCAACATCATCATCTAACACACGTTCGAAAGTTACCTTTAACCTTTCAACCTGGTCTTTAGAAATCCCAGAACGATATTCTCCTCCTCTATGTATGAGTGTTTTTGGTTTTCCTTTGCTTAGCCAAATAATTTGTGCGGTCATCCGTTTTTCACAACCTTTTTAAATTATGATACCAATGTTCACTGGTTCTTTTAAACTTTATATCATATTCATTAAAGATGTTCCATATGCTCTGAATTTGGCAATCGAGTTGATATATATTCTTGGACAAAAACCTTATCTTATAGAAATCAATAATTTTTATTTATTTCCATATTATGTAAATCCCCAATTCTTTAAGACCTGTATTCATGGTGATTTTCACTATCTTGTTTCAAACATTTTTTACTAGTTATTCTTGAATGAAGAAATAGTACAAGAGAATTATGATTATGATTAAATTCAAATAGAACAATTAATCAGAGGGATACTGTTATGTTACATCTATTCATTTTGAGAATACATGTATAGACTAACAACGCATTTACAATCGATAAATGGATTGGCTTATGAAAGCATAAGGAGATATCTCAACTGTTTATAACTAAGTTTCTCTCAAATTAGCAATCGGTCATTCATTATTGTCGAGTTTTTTATTACATTGTCAAAGTCTCAGAAGTTTTGTCATACATCTTTCAAATAACTCTAAACTCAATCATAATGATTCATGAGGTGATAATTTGATAGATGATTTTGAACTTTTTTTATTTATAAAACATTTATGTGAATTATTTGAAGAATATATTTTATTTGAATCACCTATCTTAAGAGAAGTCATCCTAAATGAAATTCAATTATTTGTTGAAATTATTAATACTTGAATCTGTTTTATTCCCCAAAAATAGGAAGAAGATATTTATTCACACTATGGGTCAAAAGTGACCTATTATCATTCAACAATCCAGCCTTATCGTATTATAAGGTAGCTGAAGATCGTTAATTATGTTTTGGCTTACCTTTCTTCCTGATAAGCCCTAATTGTTAAAGAATTCAGTACCGTTGTGTTGAATCCTTTAACGATTAGCCATATAGCCAAAACCAATTGTTGAAAAGCTATCGGAATGTTCAACATCATATAGGTTGTATCTAGACCGATGAAGTGAATCATAAATAATAAGCTTGCAAATATGGACAATGTTGATCCGATAATACCCCAGACTGACAACAAACGTGGTACTAGTTTTGTTTGGTAAAATATGCAGTGCAACAATAGCATAGCCAAAACAAATGCCAGTGTCGTTGCCACATGGTTCACCAAATCACGTCCTGTCTGTAACAATCCACCTAAGGACTGAAAATAGGATACATCAACCGTTCCGACTTTTGTAAATTCTTGACTTAGTGTCAATAGCAACAGAAGAATGATTACACCAATTATAATGAACACACCCGCAATAATTCCGAAAGCAACAGATCCAAGAGCTAAACCTTTATTATGCCTACTTAAAATCGGATACATCAAAATAGGAATACCAACATAAGCAACAACCATTAACAACTGGAAAAAAGCTCCTATTAGTACCTGGTTTTCAAATGTAAAAGCCTTGGCTATGTAGTCTGCTCCATCTATAACAGGAACAACACTAAATATACCTGCAACGATCCCAGCTATTAATAACACCCCAGCAATTACTGCAGACCTTTTACCTGAATTTGTACTCTTCCTCAACATATCCCCTCCTATAATACCTACCTTTTATAAATATATAATCGAAAAAGGTAAGATAAAGCAGATACTTTAGTATGATTAGGCCTCTGTCCAGAAAGTCGACACTATCAAAAATATTATGGACCTTCCTTAGATGAATAGTTTCCCATTGTAAAAAATGTATCTATTTGATCGTTTCACAATTTTATCCTTTCCTTAAAATTTCTTATGATTTTCTTTACGAATTGTTATGCTCTATGTTTCGGACTTATTCCAGAATCTTGTACTTTAACTTAAACCAATTTTTTTCAAAACCCTTTATCGTCTTGATTTGTGAATGAATAAAGAGGAGGTTATGTCGCTGACTCCAAAATGGGATGTTGTCATTGTTGGTGGTGGATTAGCTGGTTACGTTGCAGCAAATTTTATAGTTAAAACTAATTTGAAAGTATTAATATTAGAAAAAGCAAATAAGTTTGGAGGACGGATACTACTAGGCGTACCTATCCCCTTGGCTCTCCCGGGGAATTTGAGCTCGCAAAAGATGTGGCGTGGAGATTCCTAGAGCTATACAAACATGGCGGATTCGCAGAGAATTTCCATGCAGGATTGAGAGATTTTGCGCATACATGGACATCTAGTGTGTTGATCTACCTAGCTGGGAAACTGAGTTAGATAATTGATGATTTATCGCTTTATAAGCATATAGAACTTACTCGATAGAGGTAAGATGGTTTCCGCATAATGATTTGTTTAATATTTTGATTGATCATCAATATGTACGTGCATTTCTTTCATAGCTCTAAATCCTACCAGTTTTCTCCATTCGACTTCTTGGGTTTCTAGACGGATATTTACTTCGTTTTGTAAAAGCGTCTGTATCGCAATTTGAGCTTCTAACCTCGCTAAAGCAGAACCTAAACAGAAATGAATACCTGACCCAAATGCAAGGTGAGGATTTGGGTTTCTTGTAATATCAAAGACATCCGCGTTTGAGAATTGTTTAGTATCTCGATTAGCTGCTCCAATAAGGACGTACACATGATCACCTTTTCTAATCTGAACCTTGTTAAGTTCAACATCCTCTGATGCGATCCTAGCCATCATTTGAGTAGGACTTTCATATCGTAAGCATTCCTCTATTGCTGATTCAATAAGAAGAGGATTTTCAATCAACTTATGGCATTCTTTTGAGTATTTTAATAAACAATAGAGTGAATTACTTATTAAATTGACGGTTGTTTCATGTCCAGCAATCACAAGTAACACAGAAGTTGCTAAAAGTTCTTCTTCCGTTAGTTTCCTATCTTTTTCTTGATGTAATAATTCGCTAATTAGATCATCCTGAGGAGATTTCCTCCTTTCTTTAATCAGATCTTTAAAAAATGATAGCATCTCCAATGTTGTATTGTTTCCGTCAACAATGGATCGTCTTGAACGTGTAAAGTCGATTGATTGAATCAAATTCAATGCCCATTCACGAAAAATATCTTTATCATCATCTGGTATCCCTATTATTTTTGCAACCACAAGACTGGCAAAAGGAAATGCAAAATCGGAAATCACATCTATTTTCTTCTTATTCTTTAGGCTATTCCATAAATTTATTGCTATTTTTTCTATAAATGGACGACACTTTTCAATTTTAGCAGGAGTAAATTTGTGGCTGACAAGCATACGTAACCTTCCATGATCAGGTGGACTTTTAAAAAGCATCATATGGCTTTGGATATTTTTTAAGACTTCATACTTTTTCGTTGTCTCGGGAAGTGGAATTCGAGTTTGAAAACGGTTATCTTTAAGGATGGTTAATGCTTCTTGATATCCAGTTACGTACCATCCAGGATATTTTAAAAAACTCCCTTTATACACCGGATGTATTGAGCGAATTTCCTCATAAAAAGAATACGGGCTTTTAGTTATTTCAAATGTAAATCTATCCGTACTTTGATTAATCATGTTCTACCTCCTAAACTTCCTTTGTATTGAGTTAGAAAAACTTTGCTTATCGCCATGTCCTAATGGCGAAAGCCTTAGTTTTTTCTTATACTATAATCCTTTAAAAGGTTTAACCTTAAAGTATAAAAAAAAGATGCGCTTTTCTTCATCGGTTATTTTCCTGTAGCTATATTCGCCTTCATTTCTTCAACACTATCAACCTCAATCCCTAAGTCTAATAGCATCTCATGGACTTCCGCCCGTAGTGATTTACAGGAATCGAATCTGCATCTAAGCTTTTTAACCTTAAGTACAGCGGCAATTCCACTTGTTATAACTGTTTTTCCTACATCTGTGTCTGTACCAGTGATAAAAAATCCTTCATTAAATAATCTTCAACTCTCTTCCAATATCTTTAAATGATGTAAGCAAATGCTCAACTTGTGAATCATTATGAGTAGCAGTAACAGTTAGTCGGATACGACTTTCTCCTTTAGGAACAGTTGGAGGTCGAATCGCAGGTGCATAGATACCATTTTCCTGGAGTTTTTTTGAAAATATAACCGACTTTGCTGTATCACCAATAATCACAGGGATGATAGGTGTATTCTGTCCATATACTGTGAACCCCATTGCTTCAAGTGTGCTTTTTATTATTTTTATCTGTCTATGTAACCTTTCCCTTAATTCCTGGCTTTTCTCTATGATATCTAATGCGGTATAGGCAGCTCCACAACTTACCGGAGGGAGAGAAGTTTGAAAAATAAAAGTTCTAGTATGATTTATCAAGAAATCAATCAAAACTCTAGAACCCGTTACAAAACCTCCTTCAACTCCTACTGCTTTACTTAAAGTTCCAACGACTACATCCGGAGAAACTCCAAAAAGTTCACTTGTTCCTCTTCCTCTTTCTCCTAAAACACCTGTAGCATGTGCATCATCTACAATGACATAAGCATCATATCGTTTAGATAGTTTCATAATTTCATCTAATGGAGCAATAGTTCCGTCCATACTAAAAACACCATCTGTGACAATAAATCTACGAGTATAAGTTTGTGTTTCTTTTAATTTTTTCTCTAGATTACTCATGTCAGAATGCTTGTAAATTACAGTTTCAGCTTTTGATAGTCGGCAACCATCGATGATACTTGCATGATTAAGTTGGTCGCTTAATAACACATCCCCTTTTTCCGGCAAGGATGAAAGAACACCAATATTAGCTAAATACCCACTTGAGAATAAAAGAGCAGCCTCCATCCTTTTAAAACTGGCAATCCTTTGCTCTAGCTTTTCATGCCATTCCGTATTTCCAGTCGTTAACCTAGATCCGCTGCTCCCAACTCCAAATTCCTGTAACGTTTTTAATGCCTCTTCAATTAGAATTGGATCATTCGCTAAGCCTAAATAGTTATTTGATGAAAAAACAATCTTTTGTGTACCATTAACTAACATTTTTGGCTGGGGTGCAGTGCTCATTGTCCTTAATTCTCGATATAAGCCAGCCTGTTTGGTCTTTTCTATTCTTTGGCTTAACCATTGATTAATGCTCACTACACGTAACCAATAATGTAGAGTGGGCGACTTTTTCAAATTGCTTTTTGATCGCATCATCTAATTCCATTTTCCTGTCCCCATGGGCATTAAGCCATACAGACGAAAATCCATCGGAATACTCCTTGCCATTAAGGTCCTTCACTTTTATACCTTCACCGCTTTTAATGACTAAAGGATTTTCATCATAATCCTTCATTTGTGTAAAGGGTAACCATAAATATTTTCTGCTATTTTCAATCAACCTTTGTGTCATGAACTTCCTCCCATTGAACTATAATTGGTTGCTCTTCTAAATAAGACATGTATGTATTGATATTAGATAACGTATCAACAAAAAAGATACGGCATCCTCTCTCATCACCATAGTGTTTAAGTTGCGTTATACGTTGATAACCTATGTTTTTACTAGCTACATATCCTGTAATGTAATTTGGGTCATCTGACCAACATAATTCTGCAATGGTTAATTTGTGATTACACACTTTAGTAGCAAGTGCAAGCGCTTCCTTTAACCTAGGGTTAGTAGGAACTGCTTTTGATTTAGCCCACTTTTCAAAATTTTCCGTTTGCCAATCCATTCTAGAGACACGAACACCTTTCTCTGCTCTCCCATCTATCCGCTCCCCCGTTTGAATATCAATTAGGATTGCTCCTCTAACTGCAAATTCAGGGATTTGCTTATAGGCTTTTTCAATAATGTCTTTAGAGACACCCGTTTTCTTAAGAAGATATCTGGCTAGCTCTTGCCCTTCTTTAACTGTAGTTACTTCATTTGTTTGGACTGTCAAAGGATTCACTAGTTTAATAGGTTGATTTACAATTTCACATTGAATTTGAAAAAAATCTGGTTTTCCTCTTGAGTGATTTAATGCTTTTTCTAGCAATGTATTTACTGATATCCGTAAATCATTATAGTTAGAGAGTAGTTCACCACCGGAAATATGCTTCCCTCCATTTTCATGTGATTCCTTTTTTGAAGCTCGCATCCTTACACTATATATTCTACCCTGATCCATACATCTCTCTCCTAAATTTAGTTATAACTAGAATAGTTTTAAATCATGATTGCATTCACAAAGAGTGTGTGGTCAATCTATTGTAAACTAAATACAAATTTTAGTTTACAATAGATCGGCGAAATTGTTAACCCTAACTCAAAAATAGTTAACATATGTTTAGGATTTAAGGGGAGATTTATTTTATAGAGCTAGATAATTCGGCGTTGACTGTGGCACTTATCACGACTTTCTTCGTCACATCAGGCGACTCCGCAACCTTTGTTCTTGGAATGCTCACAACAGGTTGGAAATTAAACCCTCCTAGCGGTGTGAAAGTGGTATAGGGATTTTCCTGGTCGCATCCACACTTGTTCTAATGGCGTCCGGCGGCCTGACAGGACTGCAGACAGCAATCATCGTAAGTGCACTTCCGCTTACATTCGTCGTGCTTGTCATGTGTTATGGATTGGTCAAGCAGCTTAGAAATGAATATGACTTCCAAATGAATCATTGGACAACGAATGAAAAGGATAAATCAAAGGTAGGGCTAAGGAAATTACCTTTCCCATATAAGGGGTTCCATTTTTGGAGAGAATACCTTAAATCACACCTTAATTAGTTATGGAAATAACAGAGAAATTGGCACAGTATTTAGCGCTGTATTTAACCAATAAAAGAGGTTGGGACAAAAGTTTTTTATCCTAAGTCAAACCCGAACAAACCTGCTTCTTAGTGTGCAGATTTGTTCGGGTTTATTATTTATTTTCGAGATTTGATTTTAGCTGTTTCCAGCGGTTGATTGGAGTGCAAGACGAAGACTCCTGCGGGAAGAGTAGCTTATGTGAGACCCCGCAGGCTTGCCGAGGAGGCTCACGGGCTACCCGCGGAAAGCGTAGTCTTGCACGGAAATCATTAGCGGTATGAAGAACCTACACTTCTATTGTTCGTCTTTTTATCGTGGTTTTTTAATTTTGTCCCAGCCTCTTTTGAGTTTTTATTATCTCCCTTATTCCATTAAAGCCCCGTGTGACTTGATCCCGTCCATTAAACTGTTCGCCCCTACTTGTAGAAACATGATTGAGGCTGGTTGGGACTGAGATTCCGTATAGGGGTGTAACCAACATTTTGTCATAAAACCCACGTTAAGACAATAAATGGAAAATGAATACTGATATCTCCAACGCTAAGGAGATATCAGCATGATTTTTTATATCTTTAAAGGCCGCAATTCATTTGATTTTGGTACCTTTTTCGAATCAAATGAATATTCTCCAAGTAAATTTATGTGTTCCCAACCTAATGGGGAAATGTGAGGTAATAACTCCTCTTTTAATTGGCCCTTTTCTCTTAATATCTTTGTAGCCTCAGTGAGATAAACGGTATTCCAAACTGTAATAGCATTAATAAGAATATTTAATGCACTAGCTCGTTGAAGTTGATCTTGCAATCCTCTTTCCCGTAGCTCTCCACGTTTACCAAAGAATAGGGCTCTTGCCAATCCATTCATAGCTTCACCCTTATTTAATCCTCTTTGGATACGCCGGCGTAATGTTTCATTAGAAATATAGTCTAATATAAAGATTGTCTTTTCAATTCTGCCCATCTCACGCAATGCTGTTGCCATTTTATTTTGGCGAGAATAAGATCCTAACTTTCCTAAAATAAGTGAAGCCGATACTCTACCTTCCCGTATGGAATGTGCTAATCGTAAGACATCATCATAGTTATCTTGAATAATCTTAATGTTGATTTTCCCTCGAAGAATGCTGTCAATCTTTGAATAAACACTGGATTTATCCATGACATAAAGTTTAGAGTCAGATAAATCTCGCATTCTAGGAGCAAAGCGAAAACCTAATATATGGCTTAATCCAAAAACCTGATCGGTGTAACCAGCCGTATCCGTGTAATGCTCTTCAATGGATAATTCTGATTCATGATGAAGCAATCCATCGATGACATGTACAGCATCCCTGGCGTTTGTGTTAATAACCTTTGTATAAAAAGAAGAAAATTGATCACTGGTGAATCTATAGATAGTAGTGCCTTTCCCTGTTCCGTAGTGTGGGTTAGCATCAGCATGAAGAGAAGAGACGCCAACTTGTACACGCATGCCATCAGAAGATGAGGTACTCCCATTCCCCCAATATTTTGTTAAAGAAAGATGATGTTGAAAGTTTACTAAAGTAGCTTGAGCTTTACTCAAAGAATCCTCATGTAATCGCCATTGGGCTGCATTAGCTAACTGATGATAGGTGATTCCTGGTGTTGCTTCAGCCATTTTGGTAAGTCCGATATTGGTTCCCATGGCCATAATCGTAGCCATTACAATAGACTTTTCTTCTCCCTTAGGTGGCCTATTACTAGACGCATGAGCAAGGTGTTCATCGAATGCTGTCCAATTTGAAACTTCAATCAATAAATCAGTAAGTTTTACCCGTGGTAACATGTTATATAAAGTTTGGCTAAGAGATTTGGCTTCTTCCGGTGTATCTTTCTCTAAGCGGTCAAGTCGTATCCTTGATTTGTCTATACTAATTCCCTCAAGTGAATCTATATTTTCCATTATATAATCTAATCTTTCATTTAAAGCTGTGTTTCTCTCAATTATATATTCTTGAGCTGACATACCAACAGCTAATCTATTGCCTGTATTCTTAGTTTCATCCCAATTATCTTTAGTGACTAAGTATTCTTCAAAATCCTTATGTAACCTGCTTCCAACAACCCATATATCTCCTGAACGGATATGGTTTTTTAATTCGGTTAATGCTGACAATTCATAATACTTTCGATTAACATTTCCATCTTCATCATAGACATGTTTCTGCCATCTCTTTGGCACGAAATCCAATGGCGCGCCTTCGGGAATATGGCGCTTCTTATTATTGTTAATTTCACGCAAGACATTTAGAGCACGCAATAAAGGCTCAGCAGCCTGAGTCGTATGGAACTCCAATTTACTGAGAAGTACTGGTGTATACTTTCTAAGGTAATTAAACCGGGTGACCAACAAATCTAAGTAATCGTAGTCCATAGGACGAGCTAAACGTTTTGCTTCTTCTATAGAATCAACAATCTTTTCCCATGGCATTATTTTCTCTAATAATTCAAATGGATCTATCTCTTCATTTCGTGCTTTTACTAAAGCTTCACCAATATCCGCAAAGTGTAGTACTTTTTCATTGATAGATTTCCCATTTTGCTTTTGCAGTTCTTCTTGTGCTCTTCTACCCTTTGACTGTAAGATCATAATTTGGCGGTCATGAATTTCGATAGATTGATCAATTAGATCTTGACTAAGAGTTAATAGGTGAGCTACAAGAATAGCGTACCTTTTATTCTCATTAAACCTCCGAAAGGAATGAGGTTCATATCGGGCGCCTAGCCTAGCAAGCTGGAGCAGCCTATTCGAGTGAATATTTTCGGCCTCTGTTGAAAGATTTAATAAACGAACATATTCTAATCTCTCAATTACTTTTAAAAAAGCATCTGGCGATGATTGACTGGTATTTCCCTTAGCCATCCAAGCTTAGTTTTGGATTTATCGGAAGGGGTATCAATTAATTTCTCCAATTGTTGTTTTTGCCATGGAGATAATGGTTTATAGAGTGAATTATATACTTTCTCCTCTGCCCTTCGCCTTGTTTCCCATACTAATCTTTCGATCGTTGTCATAGCAGGCAGAATGATTTTTCGCTTTCGCATTTCTTCTAAAGTCATCCTTATCAGGAACAGTGCATTTGAATTTTCAATTGCTTGGGGTAGTAATGCGTGTGAAATAACCCGATATGAGTGGGCAGAAAAATTAGAGAAACCATAGTGTTTTCGTATTTCTTCCATATGTTCATGTTTTGTTTGCTCTCGTTCAGAATATAGTTTAAATTCACTTGGGTCTATTTGTAGCTGTTTAGCAACATAGTTTATCACCTTATCAGGAATACTTTTAATATCTGAAATTGACCAACCTGGATAACGAAAAAGACAGATTTGAATAGCGAATCCCAATCGATTATGATCTCTTCTTCTACGCCTTATTACCTCTATATCATCTTGTGTAAGGGTATAGTAGTAAGCCAGTTCCCAATTACTCAAAGTAGAAGGGATTGTCAAAAAATCCTTCCTTTGATCAGGTGTAAGTAGTTCTCTTGCTCTTAGGTACACAGGAGAATCCCCCTATTCTAACCCAACGGTTTGAATTTTTTCCAAAGCTCGATACAAAACTGATTTACTTATACCTGTCATGTCCGTAATTTCCTTGATGCTATATTGATTAGAAGAATGTAGTTTTAAAGCGCGCTCCACCAACTTAGGGTCTTTGGAGGGTCTTCCTCCGTTTCGACCTCTCATTTTTGCAGATTTTAATCCTGATTTTGTACGCTCACTAATAATATCCCGTTCTAATTCAGCAATACTCGCCATAGTTCGAAAGAAAAAACGTCCCATTGCGGAGGAGGTATTGATACTATCCTGTATTGAAATAAAATTGACTTTTTTTTCTTCAAAGGTTTCTGCCAACTCAATAAGATGCTTTGTAGATCTTGAAATACGGTCCAACTTATATACAACTACAGAATCGCCTTCACTTATAGCTTTTAGGAGTTGTTCTAATTCAGGGCGTTCTTTTTTTGTTCCAGTTATTTTTTCTTTATAAATAACAGCTGCACCAGAATTCTTTAAGGCGTCAATTTGTAGATCTAAATTTTGGTCTTGGGTAGATACCCGAGCATATCCAAAGATTTTCCCCATTTTAATTCACTCCCTCCAAATTAATTATTCCCTAATTCGGTTTTTGTGTCAATTTTTGGGAAGATGTTAAAGGGAAGCTTTTAGGGAATGAAAAACAATTAAAATCCACCGAATTATAGATGAGTAAAAATTATCCCTAAAACGTTCATTTCTGGGACCATTGACTATCCGGTAACAGGAAAACAGCCATTTTATTAGTGTTAAGACTTATGTGACGGATTAGAGCAGCAACCCTGTGATAAAGCCTAAAAGGATCTTCATTAGAATATCCTTTTTCAATACCGATAACATCTGATTATGTTAAGTGATCGGTTTTAAACTTAAAACTTTCTATTAAAATACTTCCAAAAACAATACCACTAAGTATTTGGGATAAAGGATCTTGTAATATTCCAATATTAATAATAAATATGTTGTTAATTATTAATAACGGTGATAAGGAAATATAAAGTGTTGGAATTCCAATTATAATTAATTTTGTATAATCAATTTTTGAGACTCTTGTTTTTAACAATGAGAATAAGAAATTTGGAAATTTTAATAATGCCCCCAACAATATTGGGAATATTATAATAAATAATGTATAACTAAAACTGTTACCTCCATCCAATCCTATATTTTCCATTTTAACTTTATAACGAATACCTATATATAAGACAATTATAAATGTAATCAAAAAAGCAGCATTATAAAAAATTTTCTTTTTCATATGGAGATCTCCTTTCATATCGTTCTCTTTAAATTATATAAAAAGGTCTTACATTTTAGTAAGACCCTCTATTTTTATTTACTTATAATTCCTTCTAACTGTTGAATCTCCCTGATAAGCTCCATGTGCATACCACTTACCTCCAAAAGAAGCATAAGTTCCACTATTCCTTATACCTGGATTATCTTCCGTTACAGGAAAACCGGTTCCATTAGTACTTGACCATAAATAGTAATAGCTCCAATTCCCATCAAGCCAGTTGGTTGTATTGTAACCAGTATTCACCTGAACTAAATTGCTTGAATAAACTTACCTTGCTTTTGATCATTACTTATTGCGAATATGTGATCGACATCATAATCAGAAGAATCTGTTGTCCAATATTGTGCCTGCATTTTTGTTGTAGATGCCCAATATTGAGATCCATCTGTCCAAACTTTAAATTCGTGCCAGTACTTAGTACCGACCTCATATCCTAAGTTTGAATGTTTTACTAATGTTGGACCTTCTTCTGCATAAATAGTTGGTGACCCTGGACAAGAACTTGCAGCAGACACTTTTTCACCTATAAAAATTGTACTTAAGATAGATACAAATTTATTATTATTGCATATTTCCTTTATGTTAGAAAAGCTTAATTCTCCGTCAGGAAGAGATTTTAAATTGACTTTAGGATTAATCCATATTTTATATCTTTCTTTTGCTTCTTTTTCCGTAAGTTCACCTTTTATAATCTTATCTTTAATAAACGGTATATCTACTGGGTTTGCTTTAATATAATTTGAAGGAACATTTTTGCCACTGTTCTTCTCAAATAAATTCTCCTCTGATTCTAATAGTGTGGCAGTTTCATTGGCTTTTACTTCCAACTCGTTTTTAATTAAAAATAATCCCATAATTAAAGACATACATAAACTGACAATAAGAATTTTTTTCAATATTTACACCTCTCTTTAATTTTTTTAAAAATCATACAATTAAAATTTTCATTCCTTTTCCCTATACACTAAACTCCCTTTCTTGTTAAATTTATATGTTTGAGAAAATCCATAATAACTTTATTAAATTATAAGAATACAGTAAATCTGGTTATGTTAACAAAAAAACATTCCAAATTAAGGGTCTGTTTTCTTTTTTATATGATGACTCCGACTAAAACCAGTAGCAACCCTGTGACTAGGCCTTATAGTCTAAAGTCTTTCAAGCTGTCAGCAATTTCATCTTCACGAATACCGATGTACTTCTTGGTGATCGCAGGGGCAGCATGGCCGAAGATTTCCATAAGAGGGGTCCCAGTAGCAAAACGCGGAAAACATACGCTAAGCTAAATTAGTAATCTATTTTCATCCAAAAAGCGTATGCTACAGATTTCTGCACATACGCTATTAGTTAACTTTTTTTGTTTTATAAGTATTTGAAGAATAAGTACTTAGTTATAGAAATGATGATTAAGCAATTAATATTCTAAGGTAGCTTTTAGCATTTGAAATACTTTACTGATTATTTCACCAGTAACCATTCATCAAAAACTGAATCATCACTTAAACGAAAATAGTGCTTCGTAAATCTTATAAACTCTTTAGAATTTATCTCTTTAAATTGATAGTACTGGTAGTAGGTCCTCAAAAACTTTTCAGCTTCTTTTAACCCACCTCTCTCTTCAAACAACTTCCACAGCATTACAGAAGATTTTCCGTATATATATGAACTTTGATTACTTTCTTCGTACTCGTGCAAAGGTAGATTTACTGGCAATGAATCTAGGAATTGTATCGCTGCGTACATGGAACTATAAGGTACTTCTTCGTTATTTGTTGAATGGAAATATAATTCTGTTGCAAAATCAGCAAAACCTTCATCTAACCATGCATCATGGTAAGGGTCATTGCTAATTATTCCATAAAACCACTGATGAGCAATTTCATGAACAACAGTCTTTTTTAATGATTCAGGTTCTAAGGGTTCACTGTTATAAATGGAGTATGCAGTAACAATCCCAGGATACTCCATACTCATTCCATCCAACAAAATATCTAATTGGTCATGTGGATAAGAGCCAATGTTTTCTTCAAAATAAGTTAGTGCATCTGAAGCGATATCAGTAACTTCTTGGTACAATTCCATATTTTCTCCGAACCCAAAGACTCTAATGTTGGTGTGTCCAGCCTCTTTCTCTATTAGAGTTGGATTATTAAGGATTGCTGCAAAGAACATATTAACATTATTAGCTTGTAAACTACCCTGTTTTTCATTCGGATAAAAATCATTTGGACTAGTAGTGGTAAGTGTGAATCCTTTAGGAATTTGATAAGTAAAATTAAAATCACTAAAGTCCGTATGAAACGTTTCTCCTTTAAATCTATACTCTTCTTTATTCCAACGATGTTCCCTATAAGTAGCAAGCATCGGGTAAAATTGAGCTAAGTAGTAATTTCCGTTATTTTTTGTGTACCTCAAACCATTTTCGGGTAGGGTAAAGTTATATTTAAAACCTACATTAATTTTCCCATTCGAATCTAATCGACTTTTCAACGGAACCCTTAATGTATCTTTTTCTAGGTCATACTCAACTTTTTCTCCATTAATTGCCACCTCTTCGACTGATAAAGTTCCTGGGTTATCTAGAGGGTGGGATATTTTATTTAAAGTCTGTTCGGTAAAGATATTTGGAATAAAATAAAAAATCAACTCATTCCAAGCATCTTTAGATGTATTCTTAATATTCATTTTTGCATCTACTTCAAACTCTCCCACACTACTCATCTTTAAATTAATATCGTATATCGTATCATTACCAGCAGTAACGCTCTTTGGAGAAAACGAAGTTCTATCTAGTGAAACAGTAACCTCCTCTATACTTGTACCTTCATCCACTTCACACCCTCTAAGTAAATAGCTTGTCAATAGCATCAAGTAAATTAGAAAATATAGATGCTTGAACACACCCACCACCTCAACTTTTATTCCATATTTAACATATAAAGGATTGTAAGTTTGGGATAAGAGTTTAATACTAGAAAAATTATAAATGATTACTAAATTACTGGTACCAAGTCGCTTGAGACTCATACATGTTATAATAGGGGTAGCGTCAGGAAAATGCGGATTTACAACGTTAAGGAATTTTCCCTAATAAAAAGCCCAATTTCTCAATTATAATATTAAGAAATTGGGCTTTTTCATTGCTTCGTTAAAGCTTGGTTCTGATTCTTTAAAGCAAATAGACATTTAATGAATAGAAAGAAACTAAAATGGAATACTGTTTTTTTCTGTACGTGTCCAACGGTCACCTGTTTCTAAAATGGCAGGCCTTCTGCTTAGGTATTCACCATCTAATATGGTTCTGATTCCTTGAGTTATCATCGTCAGGGATACAATTAGTAGTGCGAATAGAATGACAGGGAAGAAAATAATCCAGGTCGAAAGCATAATTTCAAAGAAATTGCTGCCAATAAATGCTGTCCACCCAGGAATTATAAATCCTAGAATTGACTACCCCTATCCAGGAAATTTGAAATTATTATTCCTTTGCTTGTTTGGTTTTTTTAAACTTTAGGGTTGATTCTTTTTCTGTTAATACATTCTTATATTTAGTTTCTCCATTTTTGGTTTTAATCTTGTAAAAGATTCCGTATCCATTTGCATTCACTGTATAAATATTAGCTGCTGGTTCAGATAAAAGTAGAGCATATTCTTTCCCTGGTTTTAACTTATAATCGTTAGCAGAAGTAAATGCTAAATACTTAGAATCCTTTTCTTTATTAGATAATTTATTTAACCCCATTTTTTCAATTTGACGTTCAGAAGTTGATTCAATAAATTTTGAAATTTTTAAATTTCCACCTCTGACGTATACAGTCAAATGTCCAAATAAAGGATTTCCTGATATTGTGTCTATTATTTCAACTTCATATGGTGTAAATGGCGTAGGAGAAGAGAAGTTGTCTTTTTTGGGAAACATCCTTGCCTCATCTTCTGCAAGAACTTTCAAATGGACAATAGATGTCCTATCATCCATTAAATTTTCAGGAATACTAGGATCAACAGCCCAGGAATACTGGTCTTCAAAGGTACCATAAATGTTATCAGAACTTATTTCCTCAACACTATCCTTTACCTCTAATTCCTCTTCGTTACTATCAATGGATGTAGTAGTGTTATCTTTTATAGCACTCTCATGTGCAATCTGCTGAATACGACTATCATCTTGTCTATTTATTGTCCAAAATGTTATCCCAACAATAGTTAGAGTAAATAATCCAATTATGAGTTTCTTTTTATACATACATATTCCCTCCTTTAATTAATATTTCGCATTCAAAACATAGTTAGCATCAGTTGTTACTCCAGTAGCAGTAGAAGCATCATTGTAGTACATAATTGACCATTTATTTTCATAGTCATATAAATCCTTCAGTCCATATACATGAAGCATTTCATGAATAATAACCTCTTCTCTATCTGCAGATGACATGTTTTTTAAATAGTAGTCATTTAAGAACACTTCACCATATCTCCAATCATACTTATCTTTCTCACTTACTGTCATTAAGTAATATTGGCCTGAAGAATCTTTTCTAAAAACCCTTGTTAAACCATTAATATAATCAGAGTCAGTATATTGATAAAAGTCCATTTTTGAGCTCATGTAATTTGTAGTTTTACTCAATATAAGAGGATTACTTCCACTACTAGGATACATAAGCTTCTGAACCGCATTAGGAATTGACACTGTATATTCATTATCAGAGTCAATTAAATAATTAATCTCTTTTCCTAAATATAATTTGTTGTTGTAATCTCTGTCTTCATCGTTCCAAGGTAATTCTGAGGCTGATGCAGCTGGTATTAAGCTTGTCCAAAATAGCATTACTAAGGTTGTTGATAATACAAATTTCTTTTTCAAAATTTTTCCCTCCCTAAATTTTTATTCCTGTAATTCAAAAATATACCATATTTATTGAGATTTCTAAATAGAAATTTCATAATTTTCATAATATTTTATCTTCTAGTGGTTTAATAGATTAAAAATCGAGGTATCAATTTAGAATCTATTAATTGAAAAAAGGCAATCAAGTATAGAAATTCCATTAAATTTTTTCATGTCGAAATTTGCTTATCGTATATTTTCCGCGTTTTGTTGGTGGGACCCCTATAAGGAAATTGTGAGTTACTTCTACCAAGGAGTAAATATTGTAACAACTGATAAGTTAATACAAGAATATGCAATAAAAAATTAGAAATAAAAAAGAATCCTCAGTGGGGATTCTTTTTATTTTGCAATGTACATTGTGACAAAGAAACACCTAGCTCACAGTAATTACGTTTAATAAGGTGTCATAACGAGAGGAGATATAAATATACGTCATTAAAAATTTGAAAATAAATTTCTTCAAATTTAGACACAACTCCACCTCACTTTCATAAATTAGAATCTTGAAATTGAATTACGTTACAGATATACAAAATAAGATATGCGTGTCATTTGACACGCTCGCTCCCCTACAATCTGGCCCTTTAATTGGATTAAGGCAGGACTACTTTTTCCTTTCGGACAGCTTTCTATATAATGAAGCCCTAGACACATTTGTAATTTCACAAATTTGATTTACTGTCATACCACCTTCTTGATATAACTTTACTGCATAATTCATTCCTGCGTGATTTTTATGATATTTCTTTAATCGGCCTTTAAACTTTCCTTCCCTCTTGGCCAGCTCAATCCCTTCACGCTGACGCATACGAATAAGATCTCGTTCTAATTGGTTAACACCAGCCATTACAGTAATTAAGAATTGGCTGTATGGATTATCTTCTGATAAATCTAGCCATGTATCCTTGATTGATTTTAAGCTTGCTTTTTTACTTCGTATTAAATCAATCAATTCAAATAAATCTTGTGTACTACGAGTGATTCGAGTTAAATCTGTGACATAAATGATGTCACCCTCCTGTAAACCCTCTAACATTTTTTGAAGTTGTTCGCGCTCCTTTGTGGCACCAGAAACTTTTTCTTCGAAAATAATGTCCATTCTAATTTCTCTTAATTGCTCAAGTTGCCTTGAAGGGTTTTGACCAGCAGAACTTACTCGTACATAACCAATTTTTCTCAACATATCACCTCATCTTTGAGACAAGTCTTATGGGACGCTCTTAACACTAATTCTATTAGTCTTCCAAACTTGTATCAATAGGGTACACTCTATTGATATATAATAATACTAATAAACTGAATAGTTAAAGAAATGAGATGATACAATTTGAAAATTGCAAGAGGAAGAGAATTACTTACAACGGATCAAAGGAATCTTCTTATGGAGATTCCGGAAGATGATTTAATTGAAGGAACCTACTATACATTTTCTAATCAAGACTTGGCAGTTATTAATAAGAGACGCAGGGAAGAAAATAGATTAGGATTCGCAGTGCAATTGGCTGTTCTTCGATATCCAGGCTGGTCATATACACATATTAAAAACCTGCCTGATTCGGTTATGCGATACATAGCAAATCAAATCAATGCCGATCCTTCTTCACTTAGTCTTTATCCTCAAAGAGAAAATACGCTGTGGGATCACTTGAAAGAGATTCGGAACGAATATGATTTTATAACATTCACTCTAAAAGAATATCGAATGACATTTAAACACCTTTATCAATTAGCATTGGAAAATGGAGATGCTATTCATATACTACACGAGAGCATAGATTTTTTGAGAAAGAATAGAGTTATACTGCCTGCTATTACAACACTTGAAAGAATGGTATGGGAAGCTAGGGCAATGGCAGAAAAGAAGATATTTAATACCGTCAGTCAATCTTTAACTAATGACCAAAAGGAAAAGCTTGAAGAAATCATTACCTCTCAGCATAGATCTGAAACTAATAAGACAATATTGGGTTGGTTAAAGGAGTCACCAGGTCATCCTTCTCCTGAGACATTTTTAAAAGTAATAGAAAGACTTGAATATATTCGGGGAATGGAACTAGGAAGCGTTAAAGTTAATCATTTACACCGGAATCGCTTTTTACAGTTTTCTCGACTAGGTTCAAGATATGAACCTTATGCTTTTCGTGACTTCCAAGAAAACAAACGTTATACAATTCTAACCGTATATTTATTGCAACTTACTGAGGAGTTAACAGATAAGGCGTTTGAAATTCATGATAGACAAATACTTAGCCTGCTATCAAAAGGACGAAAAGCTCAAGAAGAAATTCAGAAAAGGAATGGTAAGAAAGTCAATGAAAAAGTAATTCACTTTTCTAACATAGGCCAAGCATTAATAAAAGCGAAAACGGAAGGGTTAGATGTCTTTGAGGTTTTAGAGTCCATTATTGAATGGAATTCCTTTGTCACATCAGTAGAAGAAGCCCAAGAACTAGCCAGACCTGTTGATTACGATTATCTGGATTTACTTCAAAAGCGTTTTTATTCCCTTAGAAAGTATACACCGACCCTATTGAAAGTTCTGGATTTTCATTCAACAAAGTCAAACGAACCACTTTTGCAGGCGGTTGAGATTATACGTGGAATGAACGATTCCGGAAAGCGAAAAGTCCCTATAGAAGCTCCTGTAGATTTTGTTTCAAATCGTTGGAAAAAGCATTTATATGAAGAAGACGGTACAATCAATCGACACTATTATGAAATGGCTGTTTTAACGGAATTAAGAGAGCACGTTCGAGCCGGTGATGTGTCTATCTCAGGCAGTAGGCAATATAGAGATTTTGAGGAATATTTGTTTTCACAAGATACGTGGAACCAAGACAAAGATCATACACGATTATCAGTTAGCTTATCGTTCGAAGACTACATTCAAGAAAGGACCAATAGCCTTAATGAGAGAATAAAATGGTTATCTAACAATTGGAATAAACTAGAGGGAGTTTCGCTCGAGAAAGGAAAGCTTTCAATTGCACGGTTGGAGAAGGACATTCCAGAGGAAGCCAAAAAATTTAGTGCTAGCCTTTATCAGATGCTTCCTAGGATAAAATTAACCGATTTACTCATGGATGTTGCTCATATAACTGGATTTCATGAGCAATTTACTCACGCCTCAAATAACCGTAAACCAGATAAAGAAGAAACAGTAATCATCATGGCAGCCCTATTAGGAATGGGATTGAATATTGGGTTAAGTAAGATGGCTGAAGCAACGCCTGATCTTACATATAAACAACTTGCCAATGTATCTCAATGGAGAATGCATGAAGATGCCATGAGCAAAGCGCAAGCTGTATTAGTAAATTTTCACCACAAGTTAGACTTATCTTCCTATTGGGGTGACGGTACAACTTCTTCGTCAGATGGAATGAGAATGCAGGTAGGCGTTTCATCTTTACACTCAGACGCAAATCCGCATTACGGAACCGGAAAAGGTACAACAATCTACCGATTTACCAGCGACCAGTTCTCATCGTATTATACAAAAATTATTCATACTAATTCAAGAGACGCTATTCATGTCCTAGATGGATTATTGCATCACGAGACAGACTTAAATATAGAAGAGCATTTCACAGACACAGCTGGCTATACAGATCAAATTTTTGGATTAACTCACCTTTTAGGCTTTAAGTTTGCGCCAAGAATAAGAGATTTGTCAGATTCAAAGCTGTTTACATTAAAAAAGGCAAGCGAGTATCCAAAATTAGAGTCTATTTTACGTGGCCAAATCAATACAAAAATTATTAAAGATAATTATGATGATGTCTTACGATTAGCTCATTCAATAAGAGAAGGAACTGTCTCGGCATCACTTCTTATGGGGAAGCTTGGCTCCTACTCTAGACAAAACAGTTTAGCTACAGCTTTACGTGAAATGGGAAGAATTGAAAAAACTATTTTTATTCTTAATTACCTTACTAGTGAATCTTTAAGAAGAAAAATTCAAAAAGGCTTAAACAAAGGAGAGGCCATGAATGGTCTCGCAAGAGCTATTTTCTTTGGGAAACAAGGGGAACTTCGGGAACGAACGATACAGCATCAACTACAAAGGGCCAGTGCTTTAAACATAATTATCAATGCCATTAGTGTTTGGAATACTCTACATCTTACAAAAGCAGTGGAATACCAAAAGGGTTTAGGGGGTTTTAAAGAAGACTTGTTGCACCATATGTCTCCTTTAGGCTGGGAGCATATTAATTTACTGGGGGAATACCATTTTAGTCCGGAGAAAATGGTTTCATTAGATTCTTTAAGACCATTAAAACTTTCTTAACGTTGTTAAAAACGGGGTAATCGTCAGGAAAATTTGCTTAACGTTGTAAATCCGCATTATCCTGACGCTACCCCTATTATATCTTTTATACAAAGGGGGATTGTTTTTGGAGTTGTTTATCAGAGCAATGCTAATTAGTATCTTATTGGTCAGTTCCATTTCTAAGTTTGTATCAATAAAATCCTTTAAAAAAACGGTATTCCAATTGTTTCCAAATAGAATTAATTCAGTAGTTTCAATTTTAGTTCCCTCTATTGAAATAGCTATAGCTTTATGTCTATTCAGCTCAAAGCTACTGATATTTGGGGTATTTGGATTATATGTTCTTTTGACGATTTTTTTAGTAGTGGTAGTTAAAAATAAAGATATAAAAAATATTAAATGTAATTGCTTTGGCACTTTAACAGACAGCGTTTTAGGTAACAAGACTTTGGTTCATATATTTTTTTTAGTGTTGTTGAATACTTTCCTATTATTTAGTGAAAATCACGTTGCACTTATAGGTACTTCAGCTATGTATTTAGTAAGTCTATTTTCTTTATGTATTGGTATAGTATTCATTTATATATTATCAATATCATTATACTCCTATATTAAGGCATTAAATGATGTTAGACATTAGAAAAATAAGGACGTGAGAATGTGTTTTTAGCAGCATTTGTAATTTTGTGGGTTCTTGTTATCTCCAATACTATAATTAATATTTTTTTCTTGAAGAAATTCAAACCAAAACCATTAACTTTGGATTTACAGGACAGAGGCGTTGATATAGGTAAATCATTTTCGAATTTAGATTTACATACAATTGAGGGAAAAGAAGTAAATCTAAAAACTAAACAGCATTATAAAGGAACAATACTAGTTTTTCTTTCTGTACAATGTGGAGTCTGCACTACTATATACCCAGAAATAAAAAAATTTACTAGCCAGAATAAAAATACTCGAGTTATTACTCTAATCAGAGGTTCTGAGCAAGAAATCGAAGAACTAATCAAAAAATATAATATTGACACTCCGACAGTAAGACTTACTGAAACCCTTATGGAAGACTTCCAAATAAGCCTATATCCATTCTCTTATTTTATTTCTAACCAAGGTAATTTAAATGATGCAATTACCAAGAAAGAAACAAGCATAATTTTTTTTACCAATTTGATATCCTCCTTTAAAATTCTTTCTTAGATAATTCTTTCGACGAAAACGGTCTAAAATCCTCCTAAATTTGGTAATAAATCAAAAAAATAACAACTCTTAAAAGAGTCGTTATTAAAATAAGTTTCTTATGTTATTTGAAATTGTTGGCAATTTCAATAATTTCTTCTTTGGTAAATTCAGATGTGTCTTTAATGGAGTATTGATAATTTAGTCCATTAGTTGAGAATGTTAAGGTGTGAAAGTTGTTTTTATAATAATATCCTTTTATTCCGTCTTTTAATAATACAGTTTCTGAATTTGTCTTTCCCAAAAACTTATTGTTAGTTTGACTTGTGATGATTAAGTTAAAGCTTTTAGGTGGTGTACTTCGTGTATCAAACCATTTTAGGCTTAATTTGCTGTCACTATCCTTACCTAATTTAATATTTGCATTAAATGGAACTTTAGGTAGTTTAACGGTCACGTTATTACTTTTTTCAAAATTTCTTATTGAATCTTTCATTGTTTTGTAGCCATCTAATTTCATTTCTTCAACCAGGGACTGATCTGAAACTTTTGAAGCAAAAACAGGCAGAGGAATATAAAACAATAAGATGCAGGCAAGTATAAACTTCCTCATAAACTCACTCCTTAGATATTTTTTAATTTCAATATAACTTTAGAGTGTCTAATTCACTTTAATCCATTCACTCTCTTCACCTATTACAAAAAATGGAATTTTATAATAAGTGAAGAAGGTAGTTTTTTCTGAATTATTTATCTCCTCTTTATGTGTGATTTGTGACAATATATTTTGTGGTTATATCATCTGAAAAATGGCTTTATTAGCGGAGAGATAAATGCTTTAAACTCCCATAAAATGGCTTAACGTGGGTTTTTAGTCAAAATGTTGGTGGTACCCCGTATAACAAGCGAAGCTATGACACTGCAGGATGGAGTTAAGGGTTACCGGCAAGTATATTCACAAGGAGGAGATTTTAGAATGAATCCAGTCGTTGGTCTGGATTTCTCAAAAGGAGAAAGCCAAGTTCAAGTATTTTTAGATAAAGGAAAGCCGCACCGAAAAAGTTTCAGTTTACCACACACTGTAGAAGGACTTGATTGTCTTGTAGCCTATCTTGAGGAAATAAGAGTTCTTAGAGGAATTAGACCTCCGATCGTACTAGAATCTACAGGTCACTACCACCTTCCAGTTGTTCAGTACTTAGAGGAGCGTGATATCCTTTTAATTATTATTAATCCCCTTGTCTCCTATAGAGCCAAAAGTTCAAATCTACCGAAGATAAAAACCGATGTGATTGATGCCTACCACCTATGTGAGCTGTATTATAAGGAGGAGTTAGAACCTTACAAAAAGCGAGGAATCCAACTCTTAAACCTTCAGAATCTAACTACGCAACATGAAAATATCACCGAACTTCATGTAAAGGCTAAATTACAATTTCAATCGCTCTTGGACCAAGTTTTTCCGGAGTACATAGGAGTTTTTGGCAGCTTGTATTCAGTGGTGTCATTACTGACGAGGAATATCCTTATTCAGAGGATATTTTAAAGGCTGACGAGGAAGAGCTTTCTGGGAAATTAGCATCAACTTTAGTGTTTGGAATTATAAACAACATCATTAAGATTAGGATAAATTTGATTTTTTTCATAAAATACACCTCACTTTAGTTTGCTATATTCTAAGGTGAGTTTTTCCGTTAATGCTGCCCGTTAGTATAAGTACATTTTTTCACAATCTTGCTATTGAAAGTAGACGTAATTAAAGAACTTTTTAACATCGACTTCTTGCAAACCCATAATTATATAGGTTTTTCAAGCTAACCTGAATCGTTAGTTTAAGTGAAAATTTTCACAACCTCACCCATCTTTGATTCTAAAATGATAACAGAAATTAAAAATTTATTGCTCAAGTTATTCATAAGTATAAAATAATTTCTAAAAAGAAAAGGTACCAAGGTAGTTTATACAAGGTACCCTGAAGCAAATCCTCTTATTAATAAACCAATCTTAAAGTTACTTGCTGAACCGTATCGGTATACTCTGTAATAATGTGTTGTTCCATTAAATGGCCAACAAGAAGAAAGAGCACAATTCTTACTCCAGAATCGCGCACTTTAATTGAACAAAGTAATCTATAAGGATTAATTTAAAAACAAACGATTTTCTTCTATGTTGTCATTAGCTCAAACGTATATGAGAAACGCTAAAAATACAAGAAGTTGTAGAAAAACTTACACCTGTTTTAAAACGATAATCATATTAAATGAACATTTAAAGTCCCTTTTAATACCTATGTTATCTTTTTATCATTTGATTTCGATCCTCAACCTGTGGTGGTTTTTCCATCCAACCATTTTTGATCATAATTATTCCACCTTGTTTTGCAAAATCAAAAATATCTTTTGTAAGGAGTGCCATTTTCGCCGGTAAATCAGTTCGTAAACTAAAAGCACCGCCAAGTGCATTACTCCCAAGTCCAAATGTGGTTAACAAACTGGTATTATACATCATCAATTTATCAGAGAATGGAGTGACAGTCGAATTAGTCGCTTTTCCGGCATGAGTAGCCGGTGGTTCAATGTAATCTTGTCGTAAAAATTCACCTAGTGATGTTTCGACTTACTTAGATAGTTCCATTCCTTTAACAAAATGATTTCGCACCTGTTGATCATGTGCTACTTGTGCAAATCCGATCATAAATTGCATTCCCGTAAGGTTTGTCTCAATCGCATTATGTATAAGAGAAATCTCAATTGTGTTTAAGGATCTTTCATTACTGAACCAATTTAATCCTGTCATATAATTTTTATCATGTACAAACTCCACTTCTTTTGGCATCGATACATAAGGGGAACGAGAAAGAACTCCTGCTTCTAAAAGAACATTGGTCGCTTGGTCATATGCCTCTTGTGCTTCAGTTGTTAATCGTCTAAAAAATTGTCTTATATCTTGACGGTAAGACATAGTCGAATAGAGCGAGTAAAGAGCAGTTCCTAATTTAGACATCATGTGTAAATACATGACATCATACATATAATCGAATAACTTGGGAGCCCCTTTATTCACGTCGTTTTCAGTAAACCCAGCTGGAATAACTGCACCTTCCTGCTGAAAAATAGATATCACAAACTCTACACTTTCAGCAGCTCGTTCATAATAAGACTGCAGAATTTTCCGTGTTTCCTCTTGTTCAACATGTTCAAGAAAGTACTCTAGAAATCTCATGATCATTGTTTTATCTTGATACGTCATCCACAAGTTTGCTAATTCTGAAGATGTAATTGGTACTCGATTTGAACTACTCATCCAAAAGCCTCCTAATCCTATTCTTTTATTAACATTACCTAATGGATAAAATTTTATAAATCAATATGTGTTTTTTAGTAAATTAGAAAATCACAAACCTAACGGGTTCTTACACTTCATTTATTTTGAAAAATCTCTTCGGAAATACGATTGCTTTATTTTTGATACATATATAAGAAACATAGGAGGGTATTCTCGAATAGAAACGATATCATTCCAATATCGACTTTCCTCTTTTTTGATTTATTCCATTCTCATTAAGAGTATAAACGTTGAAATACTCCAAGAGAGTTTCCTGACCCCTGGAATTGCTTATGAATAACAAATAAACTAATCCAAGGAGTATTATCAGAGGGATTATTTATGCAGTAATCCACTAATCCTATGTAATTATTATCCTGCTTGATTAGCAGTCGAGTAGTATTTAACTTCTTGGATTCTTCCTACTCAGAAAAGATATCATCGTAGTTAATAGTGCTTTTATTTTTAGACATCTGATTATAGGAAGAGTTTGAATTCATAATTTCTAGTTCAATCTTCCATTTATTTATTTCGTTAGTTTCAAAAGTATTCACGTCCAACACCCTTTCCTACTTTCAATGTTAATCGATGCTACCCAATAAACACAACAGAGTGCCTGTTTGTTCAGCAAACGCCCCCTTATAATTTAAGATAGCTACTCAATAACTTGTTATTCCAAGGATAAGTTTAAAAGCATTTCGATCCTTCTTCATTTTTTTAAATCCTTCTTTAAAGTCAATAACTATGACAGTTTTCAAGAGCCATATTCTTAAATATACAGATTGGAACTTTAAAGGACGAATAATTCCTTTTCCTCATACTCAGTACCATCCTCAAGTTCAGTTTCCGTCCTAACAACCCAAGTATTCCCTATTCCAAACTCTATGTATTTCATCAGTACCCCCCATTACATAAAAGAAGTAATCACCATACCTTTGAGTATAATTATTAACACTTTATAATTAGACAAAAATCAAATTTCGGTTTATTCCGTTAAACTGCCCCTTTAATGGAATAATTCACTGTCTTTGCCTATACTTATTTTACCATAGGTTAGGTTGCCGATTTAACAGTTTATGATTTGTTTTTAACAGACAAAACGACGAGGTAATTGACACTCATTTTGGCACCTTTTTTTACGAGGACAATAGGTGTTATCCGGTATGAAAATCTTGTAATTTGGACTGCCATTTACACGATTATTGCTTTATAAACCTTGAAATAATAAGAAACTGACCTATGCCAATCCATAGGTCAGTTTTAATGTCGTTTATACAAAAAGCATCCGAAAACGGAATCCTTTACTTAAAATGGGGGTCAGTTTTTTTATGGATTCATAAGGGCTTTTTATCTCTCCCTATAATACGTAGGCGGAAGAAACATAAGCAACAGCTACTGACAAAATAAGATAAAGGGAAAACATTTTAACGTCCTTCTCAACAATCTTTTTGATGGCCAAAGTCAGTATGAATAAGGAGAACAAGGCAGGACCAGCTATGTTTACGAAATATGAAAATTCAGTTTCCTGTCCATATACTGAGAGATAGAAGGCTTGAAAAAGCGCCCAAACTATTAATAAACCTCCCACTACTTTTACCAATACATTTGATTTTTTCATATTTATATTTACACCTCCCCTTATAGTGATAAAGAACTAAATTGGAAAATTTGGAAAATTATTTACATTTTTTCTCGAAATATGTTACTTTTTAACAGTACCATATATTAGGAGGAGGAGAAAACATGAAAAAATAAAGCTGGCCTATGAGGTTCAATAAGCTGATCAAACTTCTTTTTCAAATCTCGCATTTCATTCGACATATGTTCTAGTGTATTCATAACAACAACACTTCCTCCTTTTATCTATTCACTTTATAAACACAGTTAGGAGGATATAGGATACGGGGAAATTAAAAAATTCGCAGTGCTTGTATTTACCTACTTTTAATCCCAATTATTTCATAATCAAGCAGCTTACTCTAGAAAAACTTTAAACAAAAAAGAAGCTCATCCTATTCCGGATAAGCCCCCTATAATGGAATAAGAGTTACATAATTTATTATTATTAATTGAAAATTGGCTTTAAATAGTCTGCGTGACCTCTTATTAGATCAACTTCTTCATCAGATGATATCCAAAAAAATTGAAAGGTAAGTCCTTTTTCTTCTCCTCCACCTGTTGGATTGTGTTCCCATTCATCAGCAATTTCCTTGCAAATTATCTTATAGAAATACCTATTATGTATAGCACCATCATCATTTTCCCAATAGTCTTCTGATATCAACTTATTCACTTCAAACCATTGGATTCCAGTTTCTTCTTTAATTTCTCTAATTACCGCGTTATACGTGTCTTCATACTCTTTAACTGTACCTTTAGGTACTTGAATACCTGCCTCTGGGATATTCTTGTGCCGAAATACCAATACCTGTGTCTTCTCGTCTCTTACTCTTGTGACGTATCCATAAGCTTTTTTTATTGGTGTCATAAATACAATCTCCTATGTTATCAGTTCTTACCTAACGTTGATTTCTTTACCGCTTTCGTCGAATAACTTAAACGTTAAACCAATTTGATTGGCTCTGTCGCCTTTGTAGTACGGTAGTGACAGGTCTTTTGGAACTGGTTTAGCAATGAAGAAAGCGTCTTTGTTCTTTGGAACGGTAACGGTTGTTTTGATGTGTGATGTAACATGTTTTTGTTTGCTGACGGAAAATTGTTGTGCTTGTAACACGACGCTTGCAATTGGTACATTCCCGTATAAATCATTGATTCGTTTTCCGTAAAGGATTTCAAATAAACCATCTTTTGTTTCGATGACACTTGCTGTCAGACCACTTGTTGTTCCCCACTGGACCATCCAATCGTTTTTTTCTGTGATGGGCGGAATCCGATACTTCCCGTTCCATTTTTTCTCTAGCAATGCAAATCCGTTCATCTCTCCGTATTGTTCACTTTTGACGCTAAAGAAGGCGATCGCTGATTTGTCACCAAGTTTGTCCGTTTGATGCACGCTTACTTTATCGCGGGTGAGGGTTTGTATGGCAGCCGCCATTTTTGAATCGTGTAAGGTGAGTGTTCCCTTCTCGCTATTTAGAATGAATCCTCCAACAATCAAGCCAACTAATAGTAATACAATAATTAATCGTTTCATCAATTCTCCTCCAAGATAGATGTTATGACAATCTTGTTTATTAAATTACACAAAGCATATCTCCAACTTCATAATTTCGATTAGAAAAGTCTATTCCCCTTCTTTTTCAACTAAACTGCCCTTTAATGGAATGTAAATAAAGCTGAAGACCAGCTGCCTGATCTTCAGCTCTTGCCCCCGGTTTAGGTACATTTGAAACCAACAGTTATCCAAAGTGATTATGAAAACACCAAACAATAAGAAACAAACTCACTACTCCCCAAGCTGTGGCACTCACTATCCACCAAATTATGGATTTAGCTTTTGTTGAACTTTCCTCGTCTTCCACATTTGCTGTTACAAAAGCGAGTTTACTTTCCATACCTTTTTTCATAGAAGTAAGAACAGCAAATCCGATTATTATGAAAACAATAGTTATCCAGAGTAATAAGTCCAAATTTTACACCTCCTTTTTTTGTGTGAAATACTTTCCTTTCAATCTTCTTTGTTCAATTAGCTGATCTTCCATTATTGCCCCTTTAATTGAAGATTTAATTTTCTAAGTATGAATGTATTAAGAAGTGCTTTTGAGTACGGGTTCTTCTGCAAAATACTCGGATTTACTTGGCATAAGAACCAACCTTATTTGCCAAATACTTATCACAAGCATTAATGTAGAGGCAGCAATAATACTATACCTAACCGGAATAATATCACCTGTAAAACCAATCAATAAAATGAAAATTACCTGAAGAAAACTTTGAAAGATACCGTATATGCTAGAAATCCTCCCCATCATTTTAATAGGAACATTATTTTGATAAAAAGTCATAAACCCAGTGCCGGAAAAAGAGTTAAAAAAACCTAAAATCATAAATCCAATAGCTACTGACCAAAAGGAAAAAGAAAAAGCATAAACCAGATAGCCCACTGAAACCATAAAATAACCAAGGGAAATTAGGATTCTTATTGATAATTTTTTAGCAACCATCGAAACAGTAGTTGCCCCTAGAATAGAACCCACTCCTGTTAAACTTATAAGTAATCCATATTCTGTCTCAGATAAATTTAATACCTTCTGTGTAAAGGCAACCTCTTGGGCATCCATTCCAAGTGCTACAATCATAAAAAATTGAGCTAAGAAGTACACTTTCACTATAAATAGACTGTTTTGACTAAATTTAAATACTTCTTTCCAGTCACTTTTCAATATTTTCAAATTAATCTTGCGTACTGTGACATCAATTCCAGTATTCACATTTGGTAATAAATACACCATGATCGCTGAAATAACAAAAGAAAAGGCATTTATCCATATTGATATATTAACAGAGGTAATGAGTAGGAGTGCCCCAGAAATAGCAGGACCGATTAAAAAGGCACTAGATGTAATCAAACTCCTGAAAGAGTTAAATTGTTTCCGGCCTTTCTCTGGAACAACATTCGTGATAAGTAATTGCTGCTGGTTCAAAGAATGCTTTTGAAACGGAGAGAAAGAATAGACATACATATATAAGCCAGATAGAGCTGAAGAAGGGAATGATTGCTACCAAAGTTGCACGAATAATGTCTGTTACAATCATTATTCTGCGAATGTTCAATCGGTCAATAATACTCCCAGACCAAAATTTCGTTAACATCGAAGCTATAGGTCCTATAATCCATAACCCCGCTACAGCAGCAGCAGAGCCCGTTAGTTTTAATACTAAAACATTGATGGCAACAAGATAAATAAAATCTCCTAAGGTTGATATGCCCAATCCAAATAGTAATAAATATGAATTCTTTTTTTGTGAGAAGTTTGGTTGATTAATATTAACACCCCATCAAATGGATTCTAGTATATACTTTTTCTACAAAAAATTGGGAATTTCCTGTAAATATTAATACTTGTCACAAATAATTCATACCTAAAAAAGAACCCTAAGAATAAGGGTTCCCTTGTTCCATTAACCTGCCCCAATAATTGACGATGGACAATAACAGAAGATTAATTAGCTGTCTTCAGTTATTGCCCCCGTTAGCTTAAGTAAATTTATTCACATACTCTCCATTGTATTGATTCTCTATTTAATAACAATGGATAATTTATAATTTGCATGCTCATTTAACCCTTCCAAAAAGTTATCCATTAATTCATTGGATGGAAATTTACATTCAAGAAGGTAACAACCATCCCCACTGATTTTATAATTGCGTACAATGTATTGTTCCTGCGTTTTGATGAATGATAAATATGGCTGATGGTTAGTGCTCTGTGTAATGATCGTTAGAAAAGCATGTATATAAAATCCCAATTTGACTTGATTAACTTTTACAGTATATCCCTCAATAATTCCATTATCCTCTAATTTCGCAACTCTGGCTGAAGTAGCTGGTCCAGTCAAATGGACTTTCTCACCTAATTCTTTCATCGTGATACGACTGTTCTTGGATAATTCATCAAGGATATGCATATCCGTCTTATCTAACATTTTAATAATCCTTTCATAAATAAAGTGAAACTGCCGAAAGACTTTTTTTAGCCCATGTATTCGTAAGTTGGTCATAGTTTAAACTAAAAGAGTGCTTCAAATCAATAAAAAAAGAAAAGGAGAGTTAATATATATGAATATACATCACATACGTAATGCAACAGCGGTTGTAGAATATGCAGGCAAAAAGTTTTTGATTGATCCAATGTTAGCGGAAAAAGGAACTATGCCGCCTTTTGGAACTGGTGTTGGTTTACCCCCTGCGCCAAGAGAAGACCAAAATAATCCTTTGGTAAGCTTACCGACATCCATTGACAATATTATATCTAATATTGATGCTGTCATTGTCACTCATCTGCATCCTGACCACTGGGATGATGATGCAAAAGAAGCATTGCCAAAACAAATTAAAATATTTGCCCAAAATCATGAAGATGCGACGGAAATTGGAAACGCTGGTTTCAAAAATGTAGAGATTTTACAAGAGGATACAGTTTTTGAAGATATCCAATTATTTAAAACGAAAGGCGAGCATGGTAGAGGCGAAATCTTAAAGCATGCTGGGGAAGTATGTGGCGTTGTCTTTAAACACTCAAATGAGAAAACACTATATTTTACTGGTGATACAGTATGGTATGAAGCAGTCCAAGAAATCATCGATGCACATAAACCTGAAATCATTGTGGTCAATGCAGGATATAATCAATTCCTTGTGGGTGGCCCTCTTATCATGGGGAAAGATGATGTTTATGAAGTGTACAATGCTACCCCTGATGCAAAAATTATTGCTGTCCATATGGAAGCAGTGAACCATTGGGGACTGTCTAGAGAGGAATTAAAGAGCTTTATAAATGAAAAGGGAATTTCCTCTAATGTGTTAGTACCTGATGACGGGGAATCTTACTCATTTTAAGCGGAAAACCAGACAAACCGTGAGTGAATTTTAATATGAGGAGGTGCATTGGTATGTCAGTTGAAGCAAATAAAGACTTAGTTCGCCGTTTTTTTGAAACGATTGAGCAAGAGAACTACGAGGCACTTAAAGATTTTTGTCATCAAGACTTTGTATTTTATCCGCAACTTGATACGCAGTTTCCTGGGGGAGAAGGCCTTATTGAATCGGAAAAGAAAAACTTCGATGCCTTTCCAGACTTTAAAATGCCGATTAAATCCATGGTTGCTGAAGACGACCTAGTAGCAGTCTATTTTATATTCGAAGGTACTCATACTGGCACCCCATTTTTCGGTGTCCCTGCAACTGGAAATAAGGTTAGGTTTTCTCTAATGTTATTGTTGCGAGTTTCTGAAGGGAAAATTATTGAGCAAAGATCTCATGTTGACGTAAATGACATTCTTCGCCAGCTTAACGCTTAATTTAGAAGGATAAATTCATATGTGTTCGCCTAGAGACCCTTTAAGGGTCTCTTTTTTATGTAAAAATGACTATTTACCCAGCAAGGAATATTTTCATATTTATCCTAAAGTTAAATCAAACTTTTACGAGCCCTTTTAAACTAACCTACCGTTACTTGAACAAAGGGCGGCTACTGTATACAGCAAACCTCTCAGAAATTTGAATTTATTAATATACGAGTTAAAAATAAAAGGTTTCAAAAAGCCAATCTTCGATTATACTGCCCCGTTAGCTAAAGATGCTAACGATTGCTGGCATAGTTGAAGGGAGGCGACGGCTTGTTCAGAAAACGCCCCCTTAAATGGAACAATGATTTCTATACCCTCCTAGCGCTGAACAAACTCAAAGGAGGTTACTTTCCCAGTTATTTCACCTTTAAGATTTATGGAATAACTAGCAATCTGACTTGTCGCTTTTTCAGGGTTTGTTAAACCATCCTTCAAGTTAAAAGTCACATCCCAGGCTTTTGATGTGCTGCTGAAATGCGTCTCATTCGATAACAACTCAACATCATCCATTTTTATATCTACGTTGCTCTCTTCATTGAAATTGGCTATATCTTTCTCGAACTCCTCCATAGTAATTTCCTCAGCTTGCTCTTTTGTTGTTTCTTCAGTCTCATCATTTCCACAACCGACCAAAGAGAAAATTGCTAGTAAGGTAATAAAAATAACAGATATTTTCTTCATAAAATTTTCTCCTCCTAATTAGTAACCTTTACGAGCGGGACCCATAAAAGGTTTCATTTTTCTTTTTCATCCTCAATTAAACTGCACCGATAATTGAATAAGGACAATAGACAGGAAAACAGGAAATTAATTCGCTTATCTTTAGCTATTGTCCCGTTTCTTAAAATGTGATTTTGTGATTTGAAATTATATTTGCTTTTTCACCATCTATTTCTAACCCATTTGCCTCTTGGTGTATCCCAATTATCAATTTCAGTCTGATTATATAACTTTTCTTTTGCACTATAAGTTTCGAGCCAACTTTTTTCAAACCTGTGTAACTGTGAGTTGTTACAATAGGTTATTATTTTAAATGCAAAGCTTTCCTTCCCATATTCCTTAAAATCCTCGTTTACTTCTGTATATTTATGTTTTCCTGATTTCATTTTCAATGCATGAGATTTTAGCCTACCAAAAATATGGTGTGAGAATATCGATTAGTTTTTATATTTTGAAATACATATATTCCAATTAAGTCTTGTGTGTTAAGTCTATATTTTTCTTCACCTAACTCCCACACATCATCAAATGATAACAATTGATTTAAATACTTTAATTCCCACTCAGTAAAATTTTTTTCTCGTTGTTTCCATCCCCATTTTTCCAATCCATCCTCTCTTTTAATTTTATGATATCCGCTTTCACTACCCACGCCCCTAAATCGAAAAAGAAAAGCTACCAAAAATGACAGCTTTAATCTTAAACCTTATTCTCATTACCATTTAGATGAACAATCAACTTTTTTAATAATAAGTTGAATATTTACTTATCCTCACTTGAGGGTGCTACCTGCTCGTAAGCAATACCTCCATTTGACAGTAAACCTTCCATTATACATTTCCATTCAGAATTAACTTCCGCCCAAGTGTCCCCCCAGTTTTCAGAAATAAATTTATACGCCTTAAATGGCTTGTTATTACTTGGGGCAGAATAACCAAGCAGATCCTCCATACATTCTCTTAAGGCTATCACTCTTGATTGATCACCTACTGCGTCTAAAATTGGTTGATTATACGAGTAAGCTCTAAGTGTATCTTTATCTCTGTCATGAATGACAAAAGGTGTTATACCTAATGCCCTTAAATATTTTACTAACGAAATAATTGTAGCTTTCCCTCTTGCCCTAACTACTTCCCAATTATATGAGAACTCTTTATACAAACTTTCAGGCATCCTAGATAAGGATTCACGTATAACAACTTCTTCTGTGTCCCCCTCAATTATTAAAACATTCCTTGAGAAGAATACCTTACTTATACCATCGTCAATCTTTAGTAGCATTTTAATATAAGTTTGGTCATCAGCTACTAGATTTTTAAAAGCATCACTCACACTAAAAGGGTTACAAAAAACCATCTCTATGTTTTTATCAATGCCCTTGTGTTCAACTAAAACATTTTCGACAAAAAAAGAATTCAAAGTTTGATTTGCCTTTTTACTTAAATCTATCATGTATGGAGAATGTGTGGTACAGATTATTTGGTTGTTTGCTTCTAGTGATAAATCATAAATTGTATCTCTCATTTGTTTTGCAGCTTGCGGGTGTAAATATATTTCGGGCTCTTCAAAGGCAATTAATAGTGGCCTAACATACTCACTTGATTGCTCTCTCCTTTTGTTTTCTCTTATACTTCTATACCTAAGCATCGCAAAGACGGCAGATCGAACTACCCCCGCGCCTTGATAATTCACAGAAGTATTAATATTACTTCCCAGCTGCACGCCAAAATTAGGAATTATGACTTTGTCTGCATTAGACAAGTTAGCTTTGGCTAAGAAAGCAGTTTCAGGAAAGACATCTCCTACTACTCTGTTTAAATCTCTTAATAAATTTGCGAACTCACTATTTTCATCATCAGGATCCAATTCTTTAGCAAGTTCATCAAGATAGTGTTGTGCTTTGCGAAAATTTTCTGATTCATCTCTAACATCTTCAAAAAGTTGTTTGAGAGTTTGCATCAGCGCTCCGTTATTCGCTGAAAGCTCTTCACTCCTAGATTTATCAGATATTAACAAATATTTAGGCAGCCTGTGTGACACATTAGCTGCTATGCCCCCGGGATTTTCAAACCACTCTATTTCATCATGATTAATATCAAATAATTCATCCACTCCAAATGCCTCTAGTTCCTTCTCCATATTAGAGGTCATATTTTGAGTGAATTCCTTATTTGGAAATAAATCTGTGAATATTTCTTCTTCAATCCCTTGATCTATGTAATCTTGTATTTTTCTACAATCGTTAAATATCTCCTTTTTTGTACTCTTAAATTGCTTCATTTCTACTTTGTATTTTTGATTGGGTTTAAAAGTTTTTCTGTAAAAGATACTAAGCCCAGTATCTCCTTCTAATCCCAAAGTGTCATACTCAAAGATACGTTGTTTATTGAATCCTCTCCACTGGAATGCCTCTTCTGGAACATTTCTAAATTCCCCGGTTAATACAACTTCATCACTTATTTGATCATTATTTTCAGCATCATCACGAACACAGCAAAAATCTTCGATCGTCATTTTTTGGATATCATTTAGTAAATACTCAATTGCTTTTAATACTGAACTTTTCCCTACATTATTGGAACCTATCAAAAACGTAGCTTCAGAACATTTTCCCTCTGTTTTAAAGTGTCTTCTAAACCCTTCAATTGATAGTGAGTGTAGCCTCAAGTTAATCTCCCCCTAGTTAATATATAACCAAATTATACCATTAATTTACTTAAAGGTGATTAATTTACAATATTCCATTAAATGGCCCTAAAATGAAAAATGAGCGCTTATTCTTGTTCAAGAATTGCGCCCATTAATGTAATAACGAAAATAGAAACACGGATGCAAATTCGCTTATTTTTCTTCACTAAAGCCTCCATTAGCAATAGAAGAAAAGTATTGAATTCTAAACAAAATCTGGATTACTTAAATCATTATTTTTAATGACTACATCCGCATTCAATTGAGTTGAATGTTGCTTTAAATAGAGTTTCGAAGCTGCATGATACCTTTTAATGAACATTTCTTCGGCTTCTTCATAGCTTCCAAAAGCTCGTTCTTCCCGTTTAGCACCTCTTTTTCTCGCTAATTCAAAATCAGTATTTACGAATATTTTAAAGTCATATAGGTTACACAAATTCTGCTTGAATAAAAAGGTCCCATCTACAATTAAAATCATATCCTTGGTTGCTACTTTTACTTCTGGATTAACATACTCATCCTTTGCTAAATTTAAAGAGATGGTTTGGTAATGAAGATTTCCATTTGGTCTTAAAGGAATTAACAGCTTTTGCTTTTTAATAGTCATGGAAAATTAACATGGAAGTAGTTTCAATTACAACAAGTATATCTAAGTTATTTGGAACAAATATTATAACTATTGAAAATCGAAAGGAGGTGGCTACAATGAACGCACAACGAGCACAAGAACTTGCTTCTTCGCCAATTATGGCTAATGTAACCTGTAATGGAGAAAAAATTTATATTGAGCATGTGGATGAACAAAATGGAACAGCTACAATCCATTCCCTCGATGCACCCAATAATAAACAAAGTGTTTCTGTAACAAGCTTAAATGAACAGTAATTTATTAAGTATTACCCCATATTAAACCACCACCTTCAGGTGGTGGTTTCGTTTTTGATTAAATTCAATTGAAACCTCCTTCTTACAAAGCCTTTTCAATAAATTGGTCCAACTCAAAAAGAACGCCCTCTTTTTTATGAAAAGCGCCTAAGTATTGAAGAAGCTACTCTAATATTGCATATTGATTTCGAAATGCACATTAGCGATGATTTTATTTTCAATTCTTTCGATTTCACTACATCTTATTCCTCCTCCAATATAAATAGCAATTACGATATAAGATAAAATTAGTTTTCAAAATAACTAAAAGTTTTTCCGTATTTTTATGTATGATTGAAACTTCTTCTTTTGTTACCCTGCTCAATAATTGAATAAAGAAAAACTGAAGACCAGCTACTTGATCCTCAGCAATCGCCTCCATTTAATTTAATAACTCTAAAACCACATCAGAAATCCTATGCCTTAATACTAATTGTGTTTTCTTTACTTTAAAATTTAAGTTTTCCATATCTTCTGTTTGCTCTTCCCAGGATAATTCAGTTCTATTTTCTAAGTTAACCAATTCATCCTCTATCCAATTTTGATATTCTCTATAGATTTTTTCAGCTTTTAATTCATTTCTGAATGGTTCTGGTACCTGAAAATGTAAATTAGCAAGACACTTTTGGAATTTTTTTCTCCTTTTTCACGTATCATTTTATTAAATTCCATAAGTATTTGCTGTATAAGTCTTTCAGGGAATTTTTCATCTTTCATTTTTTCTTCTATGTTATGTAAAGTTAATCCATCTAAATCTTTATTCTCCATACCTAAGAAATCATAAAAGAATTTATTTAGTTTTCTCACAAAAAACACCTCCACTAATAGCTACGTTTATAAGGGTAGAAAGTTCCCACAGAACATAATTCATTCTAAATTATTCCACAATCTAGCCCTTTTAGTAAGACGCAGCTCTCATTTGGAATTACGTACTCACAAACTGGGTTTGTCGAAATAGCTAATCTTCATTTTTTAAGATTTTCTTAGTTCCTCAAAGATTTCTGTATTCGTTTTATGTATTTTTCTAAATGTTACCTCAATGGATAAAAGAGATATCATTAAAACAATTATAATAAAAATCTCCACTCTATATTCCCTTCTGAATAAAAGGAAACGCTGAAGATTATCTACCCAATCTTCAGCGTTTCCTCTTTTTAAAAAACTATCAATATTGAAGCTATAGCTTATTAAAAAAGTCTGATCAAAAGCAAACCCATATTTTTACGATAAATAAAAAGAAACCATTTTGAAAAAAGATTGATCAAAATGGTTTCTTTTTTTAGAATATACATATGATTTTTCATAAAAAAGTTTGATCATTTTTCCACCTATCTTATTCAACAATCGCGCCCGTTTATGGAATAACACAGATGCTGCTATTAGCTGGTTTTGTTCAAGATTAAATAGATTCTAGTCGCTGAGTCAGATTAACTAATACTATATGAAATGTCTCCCTTACTAACTATCAGTCCATAGCTAAAAGTAGATCAAACACATTTAAGATGTTCAGTCAGTTATCTAAAAGAGAACTCTTCATAATGGATTGAGCTGGCCGGAATACCATAACGCTGGAACTCCTGATTAAACGTAGTAAGCATAGGGGTCGGCCCACACATGTATATATGTTTATCTGCTATACGTCCACTTGTCGTTTTTACAATGTCTTCTATGGTCAGCCTGCCATTATCTTTAGAGTAATTGATATGGACATTGAAAAGGTCATGTTGCTGCTCTGCTTCAAGTATTTCAGTAAGAAACAACTCGTCACCATGAGTTCTTACATTATAGTAAAAGTCGATTCTATAATTTAATTCTTGAGGCATATCTCGGATCCAACTGAGAAAAGGAGTTACACCCACACCTCCTGCAATCCAGATCTGTTCCCTTCCACCTTTTCGATAGTCCATCATACCGTATGATCCTTCCACAACTGCACGAAATCCAGTTCTAAGATTCTTATATAAGTATTGAGTGAAGTCGCCTGCAGAAACGATGGTTAGTCGCAGGTTCTCCTCACTTGGAGAGCTGCTAACTGTAAATGGATGTGGCTCAGATAGTACTCTATCACCTTTAAATCGAACAAATATGAACTGTCCAGCCTTAAAATTCAACTGTTTTTTTTCTGGTTTTAGAACTACTTCCACCGTTTTTTTGTTGAGGTGATTAACTTCCTTAACCTGATAGGTAGCAGTACGTCTTGTAAATGTAGCTAAAAATTCGGTGTATAAGTAAGATGCAATACCTACTACGTTAGCAGACATTAAAACAATAAACGGAACTAAAGTTGTTCGAACAAGTGAATCAACTAGGAACATATGGGCTGTTCCCATGATAAAGAAAATACCAATGAACTTATGAGATACCCGCCATCGCCGGTAACTAATCCGTACGAACTTACGAATTACTGGGAGACGCGGGGCGATTGTTAGTATGATAAGTATAACGAATCCAAAAAATGCAATATACCCAGGTGCTCTTCCTGGAGGAACGTAACTTGGGTCAATCGGCGTAATAATATAGTGAAGGATAAGCAACAAAAATACGATCACACCTGCATTTCTATGAGCCAAGTACATCTTGTCGAGACCACCGAAGAGTGGTTCAAGAAATCGAAATCGTGTTGATAGAAGTAAAGTAAGTGCCATCATTAGCATCATGGTTGAACCTATGATTTCTCCAAGATATTGACTGGAATAATCTGACCGTGTCCCGTTATCAATCGGAGGGAACATAATCCATAGAACAACATAGATGAGAGGAATTGCAGCAATTAGGACGTTTCCCAGGTTCCTTCTATTTTGAAATTTACTGACTTTATGTATGTTGAACATACATGATCATCCCTCCTCAAGTTTAATAAGCATTTTGAGTTTCGTGAATTCCTCTATATATTAACACAAATATCAAATTTCCTTTACGAAGTGTTCCTCGACAATATGGCCCTAAAATGGAAAATAAGCGCTTATCTTTATTCTAGATAAGCGCACTATTATGGAATAAATTGAAATACTCGATCTTGAAAATGGATCACCACTTACATTAATAAGCCTTTTCACTAATGTAAGGTGATAAATTAACCAAAAATGGATCAATTCAGTGGATTAGATGTTCATTGCTTCTCCGATAAAATCTTCTCAATGCTTACTAATTGAACACAAAGGCATAACACTTCAATAGCTTTTTCCAGTTCTTCAATCGAAGGAAATGTAGGGGCTATACGTATATTTCGATCTCTTGGGTCCTTCCCATAAGGGTATGTAGCTCCTACCTTGGTTAACTTGACACCAACTTCGGCTGCCATATTTATAACATCTCGGGCACAGCCGTTTAGTGTATTAAGACTAATGAAATACCCACCATTTGGTTTATTCCATGATGCAATATTTTTTCTGCCTAATTGCGAATCAAGTTTGTTTAATACCATATCAAATTTTGGTTTGATAATCGCTGCATGCTTTTCCATATGTACTTTCAAATTATCTATATCTTTCAGGAAACGAACATGCCGAAGTTGATTGATCTTATCGGGCCCAATCGTTTGGATGGAAAGCTGCTTCCTAAAAAAACTTAGGTTTTCTTCACTAGCTGCCATCATAGCAATTCCAGAACCAGGAAAAGTAATCTTGGACGTAGAGCTATACATAAAAACACGGTGAGGATTACCTGCTGACTTGCAAGCAGAAAAGATATTACTCAACTGATCTGCCTTTTCAGTTAAATGATGAACAGTATATGCATCATCCCAAAAGATTCTAAAATCACTGGCTTTTGTACTCATTTGAGCAAGCCTATCTACTGTCTTATCCGAGTATGTTATGCCATCAGGGTTACTATATTTAGGAACACACCATATACCTTTAATTGAATCGTCTTCACTTACAAGTTTCTCAATCGTATCCATATCAGGCCCAGTACTCAACATGTCTACTGTTATCATCTCTATATTAAAGAGCTCACATATAGCAAAATGCCTGTCATAACCCGGGCTAGGGCATAGAAATTTCACTACAGGAAGTTTACCCCATGGAAATTCACCGCCATATACACCATGAAACATGGCTCTGGCTATCGTATCATGCATCATATTAAGGCTGGAATTGCCACCTATTATTATTTCTTTAGTACTCACTTCAAGAACTTGTGAAAATAATTCCTTTGCTTCTGGTATCCCATCAAGACCTCCGTAGTTACAATAATCGGTACCATCCTTTGTATTATAGTCCTCATCGGATTTCAAAATATCTAGCATACCCTTGGAAAGGGCAAGTTGTTCAGGACATGGTTTTCCTCTAGACATATCCAAATTCAGACTTTGACTTTTATATCTATCGTATTTTTCTTTTAAACTCAGATAATGTTTATTTAATTCAGATACGTTTAATTCTATAAAATTGTCGATACTTCCCATTTCCCCACTTCCCCGTCAATAAATTATTGACCATTATATCATATTTATTTAACATGACTGTCCCTTTTTAACAATAAGTCTTGTTCAATTATACTGCCCGTTAACGGAGGAAGAAAAAATAGCTGAAGATCAGCTGCCGGACCTTCAGCTATCGGCCCCGTTTGCTGAATAAGATTCAGTTTCTATGTAGTTCCAAGACTTTGTTAACAACCACTTCAGCTGTATTTTCGACTGGAGGCATCCACAAACCTGTAACTGGTCCATATACTACAGGATTAAGTTCGACTTCATAGCCTCCGAATGGATATGCTTCCTCTGTAGGTAAATAACCGAGATAACCATTGGTATAGCCTCCAAAAAAAGCAAGTTTATTGTTAAGTTTTTCTTGGACATCAAGAGCTGATTCTGAAAAGGGTTCCATAGGTATTCCTGAAAAAGAACCTTCGTTGATTTGAAATAGTTGAATTTCCAAATCAATCGATAATTTTTTTGTATGCTGGTTGTACTTATTTAACATAACCGTAAGCCATTTATTTGTATTGACTCCCCATTGTTCTTCAGCTGATAAAGCCATTCTTTTTATGTTATCAGGTTCAGGTATGTCTCTTAAGTTCATTTTATACTTAGTAGAAATAGTATTGAGCTTAATAATAGAGCCGAAAGTAATTGTAGGCATCATAGTGAGAACATGGCCACTTAATGCATACGACATTTGCTCTATTGCTTTCAATGAACCGCGATATTTTGCATTAACATTTCCAGATGCACCTTGTACAATTATCACTGTACAATGAAGCGTCTGCTCAAGAACCTCCCTTGTTAGGCCTGGATAATCTGCTGATAAGATGTCACTGTCTGACTTTAAGACATTAGGATGGGCAGTACAAAATACCATTGCTCCTGATAACTTTTGTGTAGCTTGATTTCTAATTGCCAAAATTCCTATTCGCGGATCAACGATACCATTTTCATTTGTTCCCATCTTTACTTTACCTTCAGTTGTTTCTTCTCTTCGATTAACTCCAATATCGCCCAATGTAACATTCCATCCAACCTCAGAAAGCTGTACATTATCATTTGCCTTAACCGCAGCTTTTACAACATTCCTTATTAATATCGTTCTATATGCCTTCACGACATCACTATTACTAACCGTCGCAGGTCCTGAATGAGTATGTGTGTAAACAACAGTAATCTCTTCAGATGAGATACTTAATTCATTTGCAATTTGTCCACGGATTATTGATGTATCTTCTATTAGCATTCCTATATTATCAATACTAATAAAAACAGTTTTAGTTGTATTGCTTTCAAACACAAACGCTGTTGCATAAATTCGTTCATCAACATTTGTAACCCCTGTCGGTCTATGGTATCCAATAAATTCAATACCTAATGGCGGTGTAATATCCACCTTGTAAACTCCTACTTTACTCATTTAAATCTCTCCATATATCTGATTGTTTGTTCAACTAAACTCCCTTACCCCAATACCAATTATTTCAAATTACAATTGATAACTCAATCTATTTTTTCACACAAAAAAGAGCTTATCATATTAAAGATAAGCCCCCTTTAACGGAAAGATATGAATTGAAAACAACCTTTTTAATTCAGAAAAATAATCTAAAATACTTACATTTCACTAATAGCTTCCTCAAGTTGAGAAATGTGATCCCATTCCATAGCACCTTTTGGTAAGTTATGGTCATGATTGTACAAAGCATGTAAGAGCTCTCTTATGCTTTTATAAGCCTCATCATCCCTAGTCAACTCCATTAGAGCATTATAAGGTTTGTCACTACTTACTTCCTTGCTTAAGAAAGCAGATTCGAAGTTTTTAATAGAACTTACAAGCCTTACCTTTTCAGGAGTAGAATGTCGCTTTACAGAATTCAAGATATTATTATTTGTTCCCCAAGCCGCACTTTTACCTTTATTTTTGTTTAACGGTGTATCACTATCATGTAACACCGAATAACTACAATTGAAGTGATTCAGAATTTTAACTAATGAAGCTATCGTTGCTTTCCCTCTCGCTCTAATAACATGGGTATCTTTAAAGAAATCGCCTTCATTATTAATTACATACTTAAATGCGGTATATTCGGTGTCACCCTCAACAATAATTGAACGTCCTCCAAAGAAAAACTCAGCTACATATGGGTCAAATTGATTTAAAAGTTTCAATAAACGTTTATCATCTTCATCAAGTTGTACTTTATCAGGCCTGAATAGTGTGGTACCCTGAATAGCTCCATCAATATCTCTTTCCACTCTAACAATTGTAGTGTTATCTCTAGATAAATCTATGAATGCTGGAGAATGTGTCGTCACCATCACTTGCCAGTTATTAGTTTTAGGCAGGTCGTAAAGTACTTTACATGCTTCTCTAATTGCACTTGGATGCAAACATAATTCTGGTTCATCAATTAGTAACACATTAGGTCTCTCTAATGAACTTTGACGATCTTTTTTACTTTTCTTATGATATCCATTCTCTGTGATGAACCTTAAAGCAGCCCATAGGAGTGTTCTTCGTGCTCCACTACCTTGCTTTTCGATATCACTTTTAAAACCATTCTCAGGACCCATTAATAATTGAGGTGAACTCTTAAAAAAACTAATTGATTTCTCTATCTCATCTTCAGGTTTGGCATCAAAACTAACTTGATATCCAGGGAATACTTTATTTATTGAACTAGTTAGTTCAGATTCAACTATACTTATTTGAGATTCTGACTCGTCAACAATCTTTTTCTGTATTCCCTTTATCTGTTCTAAAAGCGAACCAAATTCAGACCTATCACCATCTGCTTCTATATTTGAAGTTACTTCCTTCACTTTCTCATTTAGAATAGACTCTAATATTTTAATAATTGATTTCGCTTGATCCTCTGGGTTTTCAAATGCATCTACCCTATGGGGTTCTGGCCTTCGTGAGTTTGCAACATTAGCAGCTCCCCATGGTACTTCTTCAGCCCAATCATTGATATCAGCATCATAACCTTGTCTCCTTGGAGAGCCAGGCTCTGCCCATTTCCATCTTTCCCTGACTATCATTTCTCCGGATGAATTGTCGATCCACCTTTTCCCTGGTGAATTTTCTGAATTAACAATAGAGTGTAATTCAATTTCAGGTGCATTATTAGGATCTATTACCTTATTAGGAAAATCATCAATTGATAACTTTGCATTATTTGACCCTTCCGACATTACTACTTGATAAGCTCTTAATATGGAGCTTTTACCTGCATTATTAGGTCCTACTAAAACCACAATCTCATCCAAATCGATTGTGACAGGGGTTGGTCCAATTGCTCTGAAATTCTTAATTTTCAACTTATGTAATCGAGGTCTTGATGTCGCAACTTCTTCATCAGATACTTGTTGGTTAGAATCTCTCATTAAATCTCCTCCTTTTTTCCAAATCATAACATAAATATTGGTAAAAAAGGGATTTGGCTTGAATTCAAGTCTTCAACAATTCTGCCCAATAATTGAAGAAGGGCAATAGCCGGATTAATTAGCTGATCTTCAGTTATTGTCCTCGTTAAAGGAATAACCTAATAATACATAAATTACATAAAAAGGACTTTAATCTAATACCAGCTTTACACCAGTATCCCAATTTATAATAATAAAAGAAGCCATTATTAGTATACAAAATAATAGTAAATTCAAAGTAGCTCCATAAAAATTCCTTAATGACAGCACTCTTAGGATAAAGTCAATAAGACTTAGAAGGGCAATAGTCATAAGGAGAGCTACAAAAATCAAAATATATTCACTCATTAGTATCCCTCCACAAAGTGGTTAATGTTAAAATTTATGAAAAAGTCAACGTTATTATTACACTTGTCCAATTGTATATAGTAACTTCTTGGAGTTCATAATCCTGACCATTAGCTTGATTCCAAATTTCACAATAAAGGGGTTATCCTGTTCTGGATAAGCCCCTTTATATTGAGTTTATTTGTCTAAACCTAATTTGTAATGCTAAGTATTTTACTTAAACACTTTCATCGATCCTGCAATTTCTATCATTTCTTGTTTGGTAACAGTGTTACTATCCATTTCTACAAAAGTTCCATCTTGATTCCAAGTAAGTATTCCACCAGGAGCATTATCATAGGTTTTAAAATATCCTTTGTTTCCATTAATATTAATGGTTTCCGCATCTTGAAATGAAAATTCCGATTGAGTTTTTGATAATTTTCTTTGTCCAATTCCGACTAACGGAACTTTATCATCTTTATCCATATAGTGTAATCTGATTTGAGTGAAGCCATCATTTGCCCCTTCAGGATATGTTTTAATCTCCAATGTACAATCATTAGGTAGTTTATCAGGGATAAGAACATTAAAGCCAATCTTACTAACGAGTTCTTCAATCTTAATACTATTGTGATTGTATTTAATCTCTTTAGCTTGAACACGTTTTGATTTGACGATTTCAGCAAAAGTAAACTTTTGGTTCAGAACAGTTGAAGTCAAAGTTATAATAAAAAAAAGCAATAGCACTCGTTTACAAAGCATATTCTAACCCCCATTTTTAATTGTAGTTTCCCACAGCAACAATTATCTATTAATGGAGATTAATTACTAACCGATCGAACCAAAAAAGTAGGTGGGTTGGTTCCAAGGAGTAGCTACTCCAAGTATTTGGACAATTATTTAATGATTCTGTTTCCTCCAGCAAAGTAAAAAAAGACGGTGGAAAAAGAGCAGATGATTCAAATACTTCTTAATGCTTGCCAAAATTTAAATAGTATTACCGTCAGTTTCCTGGGAGAGGTACAAAAAACAGCCATTCCTTTATGAAACGGCTGTATCTCCTTATTCTGTTATGTGGAATAATTTCTGAATCCGCTTACTCCGTTAAACTGCCCTTTAACTGAATATTGAAAAAGCTGAAAACCAGCATAGGTCACTCAGCTTTTCCTTACAATTTCAATACTAATATCAGTTATATCTCCAACTTAAGTAACCATTAGTTCAACAAAACCTTACTGTCAAATCCAATCATGCCCATATTTTCGGATGAATTTAAGCTCCTGTTGGTAATGATCATAATGGCCCTCATCAATCATTTTTTTAAAAGCCTTATCTCCTTCTCGAGCTTTTCTTTGCATGGTTTTACATAAACCTTCCACGCGTAAGATAACCATCTCTAAGAAGCCAGTTTCCATTCCTTCCACACCATATGATTCGAAGAAGAGTTTCACTCTTTGTTTTATACGATCGGCATCCTTTAATGGGTCATAATTGACTGCCTCACCTGATTCTAAATGATAATGTCTACTCAAAGGAACGCATGTGTAGAGCGTATAGGCTATATCCCAAAGTCTTGGGCCTGGCGCTGCTACGTCAAAATCAATAATACCCACAGGCTTTCCGTGATTATAAATAATATTGTAAACGGCAAAGTCATTGTGACATAACACCTCAATTGGTTGAGGGGTGTTATCAAGAGGTTTCCAACTCTCTTCAATAGAGAAATCACTTACAGCGTCATGATAGTGACGAAGCATTTTCGCTACCTCTTTTAAAGCATCTTTAGACCACATATAATTTTTCAACGGATAATTCCCTGCTTCTCCTTCAATATATGATAATACTTCTCTATTCTTATCATCAATTCCTAAAAATTTTGGTGCACTATTAAAACCTTTTTTCTCCAAATGCTGTAATACTTTATGAATTTTTTGGCTCTCTTTTTTTAAGTCTCTTCGCACAGTATCTCCCAGACGATATACATTAGAGACATTTCCACCTGATAATATTTCTTCTTTTTCGAACTGACTGGTCATAAACTATTCCCCCAAATTTAGGGACTCTATGAATGTGTCAATAGAGATGTACTTTCAACCCCAAAATAAAAAGCAGATATACCAAGGTATCTGCTAAGGCAATGGGAATTTAATTGTCCACACCATGTATCCCTTGAATGATTTTCAAGATAGACAAATAAACGTACCCCTTAGAATACAAAGGACCGCTATCGTCGATATCTAATTATTTAATCATTTCAAGTTTTTCCACATTGTGTATAGATTCCCCTCTCTTTACATCTCTAAGTAATATATTACCAAATACTGATAGATTAGTATAGCGTTTTTTAAATTATTCCACTATTCAACCGGTTGGCCGAAGATGATAACGTTTGGCGAAGTACACAAGGAAAGCGGTTGCTTGGTCAGCAAACGTTAGCAATAGGTAAGCGTTTGAAGTTATCTCCGGCTTTTCCCCTGCTCCACACCATGGACGTGCTAGTTTCCCAGCATCCGGCGCTCCATCTACTGATATGTACTAGACTATAAGTTCCTCGTTACTCTTAGTAACAGGAAGGTTCTCACGTCTTCCTGATTTTTTTGAGCTCACACTGTGGCACCTCTCCTTTTCGAGCGGTGTCCCCACATTCCTACCCGACCGGTACGATGCACGTTTGGAAAATAATCGTTCCATTCGGTAGACTTGGGGCTGTTCCTCCACTCCCATTACAGGAGCTTCCTTAGTCGTACCCCTACCCTCACAAGAATAAATGCCTTTCAGAATTCTCTTTACGGCAAACGTTTCAGGTGACAGCCTTTGGTTCAACGTTCCTTGCTTTCCAAGTCCCTTACAACGTAGCTATCCATTCTAGAATTAGGTGTTTCCTGTAAGCCTGTGAGCTGGATACCGCCTTTGTTCGGTATAACGTGTTTCAGAGGGGGCAATTTTACTCCGCGCCACTCACGCCATCTATGGATGGCACATAAGTTTCCCTACGTCTTAAATCTAGACCTGTACGTTCGGAAATTCGTCAGTTCCCTTCTCAAGGAACATTCTCACCATATCTAGTTTTTCAGCCGTGCGGCATATCCGTTGGCATACCTTTTTAGGCTTCAGCCTTCGTTCTGCCGAATCTACCTGTGCTTCACACCCTATAACCTGTCAGCTATAACGCATGCAGGAGTATTGACGGGATGGTTTCGGGTAACATGGAACCGTCATTCCCATCCTCAGTTGTAAAGTTAGAATTCAAAAAATAAATTCCCTGCTTTTCACGCTTAATAGCGCTTATAGCAGAACTTGTCGCGCGCCCCCTTTAACTGAAGAAGGCTTAACTTTCTTCTACAACAACCTCTGATAACTTTCCTCCTGTTAATATTTCAAATAAAACGGCGGAACCTTCCTCATTTAATTGAAAATATTTACTTTCAGCATCTATTATTAGTTCCACTTTATCTTTATTTGGACTTATCCAAAGTTCATATAACACGGCTTTTGCTTCTATTTCAGGATTTTTAAATTGAAATACAAATCTGTAATCAGCAGGACTTGCCATATTTACTTTTGCAATTTCCCAATCAATATTATCTAATATTTTCTTAACCTCTTGAACTTGTTCGTTGTTAGTAATTTCTTTGTAGTCTTCATATTTATTTTCATCACCAATACGCTTTTCCACTTCAATTTTTTGTTCCTCGTTTTCAATTCCGTTCACACAACCAGTAACTATAAATAAAAACATTGCGAGCAGAACTAAAAATAACCTTTGAATTTTCATTTTCCCCTCCTTACTCAATTAGACGAGTATTTATTATAAACGTTCAAACAAAATTACTTTTCCACTATACTGCCCTTTAACTTAATACCAATTATTTCAAAATAGAACAATTTACTCAAGGTAAACTTTAAAAGGATTTTACGTTATTCTGGAACTCCCCTTATAATTGAACAAAGAAAAAGCCGAAAATCAACTAAATGATCTTCAGCTTTTTCCCAATTCGCATAAGAAAATTGACTGTTAAACTTCTATCAATTTAAATTAATCCTAACCTTCTCTAACTCAACAGGAATATTAGCGCTCAATGTTCCCAAATTAACTCTAATCACATAATCTTTTAAGTTGAAATCATCAATTTTGCTAATATCAAATTTGCTTGTAAATCGTAAGTCATCTTTATTAATTATTTCGACAGAGTGTTTAATTGGCTTCTGGTAATTTTCTTTTTCTGATTCTTTAACCAGTTCAACGTCATTGCGAGCGAAATCTTTATAAAACAAAAAATCTTTATTCATCTTATTACCTTTATTTATTTGAAAATCGAAAGAAATGCTCTTCTCCTCAACGGAGATATCTTCTATTTCCACAGCAAAACCTTGCATTCCATCATTTATTTTAATAGGAGTTACTTCATCTAGCTTAATAAATTGGTCGGGTAAACTTAATGCTACTTTAGGAAACACCTCTATATAACTTGCTTCTCCCTTTATTGAAAATGGAATAATGCTTCTACCTTTAACAATAACTCTATTGTTACTTTCGATAGACTCTAGGTCTATTCCGTCTGTGGAGATATTGATTTCTTCACCTTGATCATCATATGCCTCTAATCGTACTTGATTATGCTTTCCTTCAATCGGAAAAGAAGCTGTATAATTAATGGCTGTTGATGCTTTACCTTGAATAATAGAATCAAAATGGATATTTATTTCTGCTTCCTCGTTGCTAGTTCCTTTATCAATTGTTACTGTTTCATATGGTAATTGGTTTATAGGAACATCGAACCGCCAACTACCATCCTTGCCACCTATTCTCTTGAATTCAAGTGGGAAAGAGGTATCTGAAGGTAATACAGTTTGGGGATAGCTTAATTGTATATGTCCTATATAGCCATTTTTTGAGGACTCCATATATACCAATTCTTTACTATCAGAAATGCCACCCTTACCATCAAATATTTCATAAAACCCTTGAACACGGCCGTCTTCTTCAGTTCTTACATTTCCTTCAACAGAAAAAGTAACTCCTACTACAGCTCCATCATAATAAGCATTCTTTATAGATACATCTACTCCTTTAAAACTAGATACTTGATTCAATTCTGTAATTAAATCTTTTGATTGTAAATTTCGACCTACAGCATCATTAAAAACAGTATATACATTTCCTAACAAAGGTACTTCTGCCATTACTTGAGATATTGAAGGAGAAATCAAACTTGAAGAAATGAAAATAGTTGCAGCGGCAACTGACGACCATACAAGATTCCTTGCTCTTTTTTTCTTTTTAGATACACTCTGACTAGCACGATTTTTTCCAGCAATTATTGCATCCAAAACGTCATCTTCAGGTACTTCAATCTTCTCATATACTTCTTGAAATGATTTTTTCTCCATTATAGCTCATTCCTCCTAACAACTTTTTTAATCGCTCTTTACCTCTCCTCAAATTTGTTTTTACCGTACTCTCAGGTAAATTTAATGCTTTGGCAATTTCACGTATAGAAAGATCATGAAAATAGAAAAGAATAATAGCATTTTTGTGTTTTTCATTAAGCCTATTAATTGCTTCTAATAAATCTAGAATTTCCTCTCTTTTTTCCCTTTGACTATCTGAAGTGAGATTGGTCATATTGTTAAAGGGCAACTCTTTCTTATTCCTTCTTAGTACATCATATGAGCAGTTTATAAGGATTTTTGTTAGCCAAGTTAGAAAGAACTCTTCGTTTTTCAATTGACTAATTGATAAAAAGGCTTTATATGATGTCTCTTGGACAACATCCAAGGCATCTTCTCGGTTACGAACATATAAGTAAGCAGTACGGTACAATTGATTTCCATGAATAATAAGAAGTTTTTCTAGACATTCTTTGTTTCCATTTATAGCCTTCTTAATAAGAGTAAGTTCTTTCATCAATTTGACCTCCTTTCCGCTTATTAGAGTGAGATTGTCATTAAAAAGTTTCAACTTTTTTCGAGAGAAAACAGAGGTATTGTAAAAAAAATAGAGCATCTTTTGACAGCTCTTCTAATATAGTACTTATTTTCAGAACATTTTGTTGGTCAAGAACAATATTCTTCGATTAACCTTTAATTGACAAAGGGCGGCTGCTTTTTCAGCAACCGCCTCTTACAATGGAAAATAACAGCTCAAAATAAGGTGAAAGTTTTATTTTCCTAAATTTCATCTAAATCATAAATACTAATAATTTCTCCTTCGTCTTTGTATAACATTGATCTTAAACACAAAATAAACTTGTTATCTGCAAACTTATATTTCTTGGTATCCTCATCTTTATGTAATATAATCGGATCTGTTTTACAAAGGTCATTCATTATCTTTGTAGGATTTAGTTTAGTACCCTCAGTTGAATATGGGAATTCATTACACATGTCTTGTGCAATTTCACCAGAAGTAAACTGTTCTTTCTCTTTCAATCCCAAACAGAATAATACCTGATTCTTTCTAGATATTTTCTGAGTATCGTATACGAATATTCTCGATATTGCTGCGTAATTCTTGCTTAAAGAAGTCGTTAACCAGGTTTTAGTTGCTATCTGTAAATACTCTTTTTTAGCAATCCAATCATTCTCTTTGCACATTATACTTAATTCTAGACAAAATTCGTGTAATCTTTGAGGTACTCCACCAGTTACCCATGCAATTTTTTCTTTATACAATTGTTTGTCTGTATTGGAAGGGAAAGTTATATCTAACTTTGAAAATCCTCTGTCCACTAATTCAAAGGATTGCTGTGTTGTCAGTGTTCTTATTTCTGGAAGTTCCATAACCCTATTATCTATAGTATTTATATTTGAAACCTTCTTAAAATAACTTTGTATATCACTCGTCGCAGCTACCACAATAATCTTAGTATTGTATTTAAGTACTTCATCATCGTCAATTAATATTATAAGGTTCGTCAGTTCCTTTAATAGTTCCTCATTACCAACTATTGCTTCAAAATTCTCAAAGACAATATACCTCTTTTTTTCTTTGTTCCTTGACCTATATTTCATAAATTTTAAGAACTCTAAAAAATAATCTATGTTATCTACGTATTCAGCTGTGTGACTTACCCCACCGTCTGCTACAGCAACTTTTACATTTGCTCTCTTAGTTTCCGTATATTTTGTCCTTATTTGCCAGTTCTCTCTAGCCATAATGTTTTTAAAGCATGTGGAAATACTCTGTGCTGAGGAGGCACTAGCAAGATTAATCGGTTTAAAATAATATTCTTCCTCAATCAAAACTCTTCTAGTTAGCCAAGTTTTTCCTGTCCCACTTTGGCCATGAACTAATATACAAAGGTCATTTCTAAGAGCATTTTTAAATTGACGCTCGTGTTCAGGGCGAGATACATACATTTCTGGATCATACTCTTTACGTGGATTAAATACAGCTTCCGGTTCCAATCGTGACATTCTTAATATTCTTTTCATTTCCTCACCTTCCAACTAACCTTTTATTTAACTCTTCCTTAAGGGTAATCTTTTGTTATTATTGGAACTCCTAGAAGATATGTGTGTAAGTCAATAAATTAATCGAGGAACAACTAAAACATTTATTTTATTAACCTAATTATTCCAAATATTAGCTTATTATTCAATACTCTTATTCAATTAAATGGCCCTTTAATGGAAGAAGGGGATTGTTGGACATTCTTAGCTTGAAGACAGCTAGAATGTCCTTCTGTTTTGTCGTTAATGGGAATTTTCAGGGTAACGTATGTAAGAACGAAAAACGCCAAGGTTCCCTCCCTATCAAGGATCCTTGGCGTTTTTCATTTATTTAGTTAGTTTCGTTATTACTATTTCACGCAGACCTTCCATTCTCCCGAAAATTACTATTTATCTTTAGTTTATTTTTTATCGCTATCCTCTTTAATGCTTTTTCTACTTTTCCTTATTCCAATTTAGGTATGTACAATTGTCAGTCTTTTTGTATCAGAATATTCGGTTATGAATGTGGCAATGGCTGGACCTATCACGCGGCAGGACATTCATATTATTTGCTCTCTTTGAAAATTGTTTTCTGTATTTATGGCGATGGCATCGTTAGAATGAACTTCATTTTCGTCTCCATGAACAAGATATTTCTATTACATTTCTTCTTATTTGCCGGTCTTCTATCATTCTTCTGTCGTATTAGACCCAAAGTTCATGCCCCATTCCTGCAAGTATTGGACAACTGGTCTTAAACCTTCACCAAGATCTGTTAACTCGTATTCAACTTTGGGTGGTATAACGGGATAAACCTCTCTGTGGACAATTCCTGCTTCCTCCAGTTCCCGCAATTGTTCTGCGAGCATTTTATGGGTAACCCCGGCGATGTTTCTATGAAGCTCCCCATATCGCTTTTTTCCTTCGAGAAGTTGGCAAATAATAGTGGTTTTCCATTTTCCTGAAAATATAGAGACCGAAAGTTCTATGGGGCATTGAAATTGTTTTCCGTTTATTTCATACATTTCCTGATATACCGTCATAACCATTACTTCCTTTCTAGTAAGTATTAAACGAAAAAGTGCGTACTTACTTTTAACTAGTTTATTAGGTAACATTTGGTTTGTAAAATAAAAAAACGTTTCAAGGAGGTTTATATGGATAAATTTGTTAGGTTAGGTAATGTGGAAGTAGCCTACTCCGTTGATGGAAACGGACCAGGATTGCTGTTGGTCCATGGGACAGGTGGCACATATGAGAATACTTGGGGAGATATGATCAAGTACCTATCTGAAAATTATAAAATTATTTCTCCCAATTACAACCGTTCCAGTTACACAATGGATCAAACGGGAAAATTGCAAATGGATGATTTGATTGAACAGCATATACAAGCGGTTCAACAAGAAGGTATCGGGCAATTCCATGTAGTGGGATATTCTCTTGGGGCAGAGATTGCTGCAGGAATAGCGGCTAAATATCAGGACAGGGTGAAATCAGTCACACTGATAGCCGGATGGGTAGAGAGCAATTTATCATCCACCTTTCAATTTGACCTATGGCAAAAACTATATCATTTGGATCGTGCGCTGTTTGCACAATTTTTGATTCATACCGGATTTAGTCCGGATTTTTATCATCGATTCAGCAGTATCGAGGAATTGCATCAAATGGCACACCAATTCGGAGGGATTCTGTCCACGGGAACAGATAACCACTCAGAACTTGATAAAGGGATAAATATTCGTCCCCTGCTTACCAGTATTACTGCACCGGTCTTAGTAATTGGTTTAACATACGATCGCATGGTCCCTGTTGAAAAAACGAAAGAACTTGCCTCGTTAATAAAAGGAGCTCAATATAGGGAAATTGCCTCGGGGCATTTGGTTCCTTGGGAGAAAGGTGAAGCTCTTATTAAAGAAGTATCGAGTTTTCTTTATTCAAGCTCCTGATTTATGGGTATTTCAATTCAATCAAAATTAGAACAAAAGGAGTGAAGATAAAATGCATAAGGAAGTCGTATTGAATGCATTTAACTATAGACACGCATGCAAGGAATTTGAAGCTACCCAAAAGATTGCTAAGGAAGACTTTGACTTTATTCTCGAAACTGCAAGATTAACTCCGAGTTCATTTGGTTTCGAACCATGGAAATTTATCCTGTTACAAAATTCACATATACGAGAAAAGTTAAGTCCGGTCACCTGGGGAGGGCAAAAACAGCTCAAAACAGCAAGCCATTTCGTCATCATACTGGCACGGACAAAAAATGATATGTCTGCTGACTCAGATTATATAATGGACATCATGCGTCATACGCACAAATTATCTGAAAATATTATCAAACAAAGAAGTTCTGCTTATGAGAAATTTCTTCATACTGATTTTAATATATTTAATAATGAAAGAGCTATGTTTGAATGGTCATGCAGACAAACGTATCTTGCAGCAGGTAATATGATGACTTCAGCCGCATTAATCGGTATCGATTCCTGTCCAATAGAAGGTTTCAATAAAGTTGAGGCAGAGAATATCCTTGTTAACGAGGGTCTCTTGGATAGGGATCACTTTGGTATAGCTTGTATGGTTGCTTTTGGTTATCGCTTAAATCAGCCTCGAGAAAAAACGAGACAAACAATTGAAGAAATTGTTCAATGGGTACAATAATACTGAATGCTAATTTACCTAATATAAAAGTCTAGTTTCACATACAATAGGATTTTTTATCAAACGTTTTTACAATGATTAAACTTTTTTATAAAACTTATTAATGATTCAATGGATTGAAAAAAATTATTCCAAAAGGAAAAAATAATGGTGCCTGTCCCAACTCGTAATTGGGCTTGGCACCAAAATTAAATAAAATCTATGATGTAAGCAGTTCAAGAATCCAATCTTTCATTTCTAAAATCCGCATATGCCTTGGTGTTGTTTCCGTTCCATTCACAATCATTGATACGTAAGAATCTTGCATATGTAATCCACCGTGACTCGCACCACCAATATGTGTTGGAGAGCCTTCCCCTTTAAATTCATGACCCGGTTTAGCGCAAACAATTAAGTATTCTCCATCATGTGAGAAAAAGGAAGAATAAAGCCTTGATAAAGCATCAGGATAGTCCCCATATTTGATTGCATTATTTGTTATTGTAAGATCTAATATGCTAGTATTCCCTTCAATAAACCATGTTTGATTAAACTCATCTACATGTTTTCCATTAGGATGAAAGTGAAGCTGTCCACTATGTACACCGGATGTTACGATTACGGTATTGTCTTTTATGATGGCAATTACATCAATTCGATTATCTTTTTGGAGGATGCTTGCAATTTCCTCTAAAGGAGCTTTTTGATTATTTAGCGTATAAATAAAAGACATTCTTTCATTCACACAAAGAACGATTTCGTCATGCTCCGTTACGCCCTTTCTTAATTTCACAATTTGATATGAGTTTAATACTTTTCTAAGATCAATTAATGCAGCTTTTCGATTTTGATCAATCCACGCTTGTCCATTATCACCAAGAACAATCCAAATTGTGTCCTTTAATGCGTCATCCCAGGAAGGGTATTCATCTAAAATATTGCAAAGTTGCTGATCTACTTTCTCAATTCCTTTTATATCCGTTCTCCCATGTTTATGAACACTTTGATCTAAATCCGGAAAATAAACAATCGTAAAATCAGGTAATTCATTTCGTTTTATTAGATACCTTAATGCATTTGCTGAAAATTTATCGTTAAATCCATATCTTTGCCAAAAGAATGAGTTCTCTTTTAACGCGCTAAGTTTATGCATTGAACCATATGAGAAAATGTTCGGTGCATACGAATCAAGCTGTCTTTTTAACCCCGTTATAAATGAAATTAAAAACGGAATTTTTATTTGAGTAGGGTAATCCCCCCTATATAATAGTGCATTTATAGATGCACTTTGCAATCCTTTCTCTTTTAAAATTTCATGAATCGTTTTGTGCTGTTTACTTAAGTGTTGATGATTTAAACCATAAAAAATGTCGACCATCGCTTGCTTAATTCCTAGTTTAAAAAGCTCATGAACATGACCACCATAGTCAATGATTCTTTTTTCTTGTTGACTGTACCAAAGCAAACCAGGAACTTTATGTTCATCACTATAAACGCCTGTTAATAATGTACTGTCTACATTGACAGACATCGTTGGAAATGGACTAATCAGATTCGAAAAATATCGACCATTGTTTATAAAAAAGTTTAAGGCAGAAGCTTTCCCACTCTTAATTGCAGCTTGAATTGACGGGTCCATTAAAGAATCAATCACAAGCATAATCACTCTTTTTTTCTGAGGCTGATCTGATGTCATAACGTATCTCCTCTCAAAACATACTTTATTCTATTATGGAATGTTTTCCCTATAATTATTTATATAACTACAGAATAAAGTGACCTTTTTGGTAGAAGCCATTGTATTATCACGGTTTAACAACTTCATCTTTAATAATTTGATTAACCTCCATAATATTCTAAAAATGTCAAATAGCAATTTAGAGTAACAACTTCTATATAAGTGAAGCTCAAGGTATTTATCGTTTTAAATTTCTTGACATTCCAATTGAAAATTTTTTAAAACCTAAAGATTCATAATAGGACCCCAAATTTTCTTCACACATAAGTTGAGGAATAATTCGATTTTGCTCACAATGTTGAATTATTCGATTCAATATTTCTTTGCCGATACCCTTAGATTGATATTTAGGCAGCACACCGACTCCACAAATAATTCCAGTAACTACACCATCCGATATAACACGTCCCATACCCACTAATTGTTGTTTATCAAAAGCATATATTGCATACCAACTTTGATTACACATTTGTTTTAAATCATTAACTGTTAATTCAAGTGAATTCCATCCTAATGACTCGTATAAGGTCAATAATTGCATAAATTTTTCTGGGGGCTCAATTGTATAACATATAGTGTTTTCCAATATCTGCACTTCCTTTATGTTTTTACCCACAAATATCTATATTCTACATACCTTCGGTTACAATCCTGCATGTTAATTGAAGAAAGTTTGAGTAAGAAAAAAAGAGAATCACTTTAAAATGGTGATCCTCTTAGTTGATAAAATTATTAATTTCTTATTCTTAATAGCTTGATTGTGAGAGATTTTTAATATTGATCCAGCCATAGGTTTTATACATCCTACTATTATTTTACAGGACAAACAAGACAATGACTCATTTCTTTATCTTTTTCTAACTTATGAAAATAACAACACGTACTCCTTTTTTTAGTCATAGTAAGAGTATCTGGGGTAGTCAAATAGGTGGACATGGGATGTGACGGCTGATTGAAGTCCTTGGCCTCCAGACGATGTAGTTCGCTGACTAAATAGAATATCTTGTCTTCTAGTTCCGGGTGCTTTTCCACAGTTTTTCTAAAATATGAGTTGAAACGCACCGCTACATTTTCCCACAAAATGATAGAAGCTAGATTTGTGGTGCGGTGTAGAGCCGTTACTACCTCAGTCAAATGATCACAGAATAAATGTTTCCACGCCGTAGCTCTTGAATCCGTATAGGTGACTTGAGTTCCGTCAATTTCAAGGTTTAACTGTTCACTGAAATGACAGGCTGAGAGCGGAATGACTTTACAAGAGTCCTCCCATAACATTGAATTCAAAATATATGGAGGATAGATTTGAGCATAGCGCTTCATGATCATAGAAGCGGTTACCTTCATATTAGGCGCATGAATTCGATTTTGTTGATGGTGTAAAAATGTGTGACATTCATTATTGTTAAGCATGTCAGACAATAAAATCATTCTTTCATCCCCTCCCGGTTTCTATAGAGTAAGTAAATGAAAAAAGGTGCACCGATCCCTGCGGTGAAAACGCCAGCAGGGATGTCCGACGGTAAAAAAGCTGTCCGAGCTATAATGTCTGAAACCATGACAATCAAGGCACCAATCAAAGCAGAACCGATCACAAGTAGACCGAAAGAACGGTGGAGCAAGAGTCTAGCTATATGGGGTGCAATAAGACCAACAAATGCAATTCCGCCTGCAAAGGATACGGCAGCCCCTGCCAGACCGACACTTAAGGCTAGCAGCAATATACGGAAAAATTGGACACGTACCCCCATTCCAAGAGCGACATCATCTCCAAGGTGCTTGACATCAACAACTCTTGTAAAAAACAACGAAATCAATATTAATAACAAAATCACCGGAGATATAATCCAGACTTCCTGCCAATTGGCTCCATACAAGCTACCGGTTAACCATAAATAGACCTTGGATGCTACAGCTGATTCACTAGAAACCATGAACATCGTCACGATGGCATTTGTCAATGCAGAGATTCCTATGCCGACTAAAATGAGACGCATAGGTGTCACACCACTCTTCCAAGAAAGGAGATAAATGAAAACCGTGACGACAGCGGCCCCTATTATAGAAGCAAGTGGAAGCCAATGAACACTTACCTCCCCTAGTAAGAACACGATAAAAAGGACAGTTCCTACGGAAGCCCCCCCTGTTACCCCGACGATATCAGGGGAGCCAAGAGGATTACGGATCATTCCTTGCAGGATCAAGCCAGAGACTCCGAGTCCGGCACCGACAAAGACAGCCATCCATACGCGCGGTAACCTCAGTTCATTTAAGACAAAAGCATGGTCACTTTCAGAGAATATTTCCTGAATGACAGCGCTGAAAGGGATATAGCTGCTACCGGAAGATAAACTGATGACAAACACGATACACGCCGCCATTGCTAAAAGAACAAGCGTGGCAAGAGAACGTGTATGAAATTGCATTGAAATGGAATCAGATTTATTCCTGAATGTAAAATACTCAGTCACTTTTTTTCACTCCTTTCCTTGCAATGTAAATAAAGAAGGGAGTTCCGAACAATGCGGTCATAACTCCTATCGGCATTTCCTGAGGTGCAATGATCAATCTTGCGGCAACGTCCGAAAGCAATAATAGAATTGCACCGAACAGACCACTGAGAGGTATCACCCATTGATAGTTTGGGCCGGCTATTCCTTTAGCTATATGCGGCACGACAAGCCCTATGAATCCGACAGATCCAGCAACTGCTACAGACCCCCCTGCAAGAAATACTACAATGATTCCTGCCATCATTTTTACTAAAAGGGTGTTTTGTCCCAGGTTTTTTGCGATATCTTCACCGGACATCAATATATTTAATGGTTTCCCCATAAGGAAAGCTATAGCTGTTGCAATGACAACAAAGGGAAGCACAGGTAGGAGCATATCTAGATCACGTCCCGCCACCGATCCGGCTAGCCAGAACAATACACTTTGCATACGTTGTTCATCAAGAACAAGCATTCCTTGAGTGAAAGAAACGAATAATGCACTGATGGCAGCCCCTGCAAGAACTAGGCGGATAGGGGAAAGACCATCCATCCCAATGGAACCGAGTAAGTATACTAAAGCCCCTGCTGTCATGGCTCCGAGAAACCCAATCCACATGTAACTCGTCAAGGACTGAACTGAAAAAAATGTCGCAGAGAAGACAATGAAGAAGAGGGCTCCAGCATTAACCCCAAAGATATCAGGGGCGGCCATCGGATTTCGAGTCAAGGCCTGCATAAGGGTGCCAGCAATAGATAGGCTTGCACCGACGGTAATTGCCATCAAGGTTCTCGTCAATCGAGATGTCCGAACTATGATGTGATCCGTACTCGAAGGATCATAGTATACAAAAGATTCCCAAATGGTAGAGAAGGGAATCGATGTCTTTCCCAGGGCAAGGCTGGTTAATACAGCTCCGAAAAACAGTAGAAGTGAAGCAGTTAGAACGGTCCATCTTATGTATGGTTTCATTGTGAATATCTTCATAAAACTTCTCTCCATAGAAACAACGATAGGAGACATTCTCCTATCGTTGGCATTATTTTTCTAAATTAAATCGGTCATATAAATCATCTAACATAAGGTTGGCAGCACGAATACCTCCAGCCATGTTCCAAGTGACTTGATCGACGTTGTAAACTTGATCATTTTTCACCGCATCAAGTTTCTGCCATAGAGGGTGCATTGTCCATTCATCGTAAGTTTCTTTCACTGTGGGCTCATCTTCCATGAAGATATAGAATACATCCGCATTCATTTCGGTAATGCTTTCTTTATCCGAAAGTTTAATTCCCCATACATCTTCCTGTTGATTTTTGGGGCGAGTGAACCCAGCTTCTCTCAGAATGGAACCGGCGAAACCGTCAAAGTATATACGAGCATGATCACTGCGAAAGTTGATGAGAGAAACGTTCTTCGGCCATTCGTCTACTAACTTCTCGGTTGCTTTCGTTTGGAAATCTTCAATACGGTTATTCCAGTCTGAAAGGATCTCATCTGACTTGTCTTGTTGATTCAGAGCATCTCCCATCAATTCGACAGTACCTTTAAAATCATACAGTTCTTCAATGGCGATCGTCGGCGCAATTTGGTTCAGCTTTTCGTAAATTTCTTCATGACGCGTTTTTGAGGCGAAAATGACATCTGGTTTCAATGCTGCAATTTCTTCCAAGTTCGGCTGTGTTTCTTCTCCAATAATCTTAGTTCCTTCCAGGTCATCAAGAAGGTATTTGTAAATTGGCTTTTCCACCCAAGATTCCACAATTCCCTCAGGATCTATATCGAAAACTGTGGCTGCATCTGTAGCTCCCTGGTAAAGCGTCACCACTCTTTCTGGCGTTCCTTCAATCGTTGTGGTCCCCATCGCATGTTCAACATCACGAATATTCGACTCATTTGATGTAGAGTTTCCGGATGTCTTCCCTGAATCCGATGAATCGTCAGAAGAAGCGGAATTGCCGCATGCGGCTAGAAGAACAGTAAAAAATAAACCGATAAGTAATAGTCCCCATTTGGACGAGTGTTTTATCATATGTATCCCACCTTGTTTGAAATTGAGAATCATTCTCATCTTTGTATAGCTTATTCTAAATGAGAATGGTTGTCAATGGTAGAGTGGGCACTCCTATTAGTTTCATAGAAGTAAATAGCCAGCGATCACTATGAATCTGCTGAATTATCGTTTAATAGTAACTGGATAATTGACCCTGTATCTCGAGATTCAAGTTTTCCATAATCCTGACCTTTAACGGCATAATATTCCATTTGAAGATGAACCTTCTATGTCCTTTGTTCATCCTAAAAAAAGGAGTCTCACAGAAAAGATAATCTTTTTCCATCAAAAGGTGCCACTTCTATTTATACCATTCAAAGGCACTATCTACAGTCATCCGTTCTTAAGGCTCTTCACCATATTTACCCAGCAAATTCGCTTACTTTTTTTAATTTTCCCTTCCATCATCAAACAAATGAATATTTGCTTACGCCTTTTCTGATAAAAACGCATAGGAAATGTGAGCTCTGCCCAAGCGTATTGGACAAAGTTGCATAGTATATAGTAAGTCGGGGTTTTACCCAGACAACTTTCTAGAAGTTAGGGGGATTTATGATGTGGTTCCCATTTTCCAATCGGTGTGAAAGAGATAGAAGAGATGATTTTCATTGTTGCCGTTTTTGGGACAACTTGATGTTCATCCATTGTTCATGCGGTGATGACCATGATGTTTGCGACAAGCCAAGAAGAAGAGAATTCGATGAAAAAGAAATAAAATGTTTTAAAATAGAGGATAAACATGATTGTGACTGTCATAAAAAAGATCACCATCATCGTGATTGCGGATGCTTTAAGAAGCATGAACACCATTGTGGCTGCCATAAAAAGAAACATCACCATAAGTGTAATTGTCATCGATGCAAACACGATTACTAATTAATCAATCTGTAATGCTGGACCCACCCTGGTTGGGATGGGCTCTTTTTTTATTCTCTATTCCATTACTTTTTCAAACAACCCATATAAAATTGAAGAAAGAAGAATTATATTTTACATAAATTCAGATTCAACTTACTCCTTTTCCCCACTTAAAAAACCCCAGATTCAGTATAGACTTATTCTGAAAAAGAGGTTTTTATAGAATATGAGAGTATGTTGTTTACCATGCTCTTTATTTTTAAGCAGGATATTTATTCAGTATGTTTTACCGAATAATACTTAACGGGGTTTGTTTGGGAGTTTTTAATAACCTTAGAGATTGCTCCTGTAAGACTGTATGACCCTTTTGCATCCAGTCCTACCTCCCAGATCATCATTCCTCCAAATCCGTTGTATAATGCCAGGCTTGTTTTCTTTTGCATGGTTGCTTCACCATTATAGTAGTAAGTTGTGCCGTTCATGCTGATAATGTCCTTGTCGTCAATTTCCGGATTATGGTTAATAATAGCTTCATATGATACTGGCTTAATTGAGGGGTCTTCAGGCTGTCCATAGAAAGGAACTCCTAGAACCAGCTTATTCCTTGGAATGCTATGTGAATCAAATAGGCTCCCCCAATAGTTTACGATTTTCTCAGTAAAAGGATAAGGTGCCATATTGGCCGCATTATAGCCACCATCCCACTGTCCGTCGTATGCCATGATGTTTACATAATCAACATGCTGAAACATGGAAGCATCGTAATTTACAAAGTCAGTCTCAGTGCCAGTAACACTATGAATCTTTGCATGGACAGCAACCGACAGCTCCTTATTCACAGCATGGAGCTTTTTACTTAGATCATTGATGAAAGCGGCAAGATATTGAGCATCCTTCTTTGAACGAGGATGCTCAATATCAATATCGATGCCATCTAGATTTTCCCTGTTAGCGGTGCCAACAAGTTCATTCGCCAACTTTTCCCTAGAAGAAGGGCTTGCTATCGCCGATTTAAAGTAGTCATAGGATTCCCCGCCTTTTATATGGAACCATCCGCCTACTGCCAGGATTGCTTTTGCATCATGTTTATGTGCGTTAGAAACCGTACGGCGCAGATTATTCATAGCAGTATCACCATTAAAAGTAAGGCGTCCATCTTTTTCAGGGTGTGCGAACGAAAATATTACATGTGTTAAATTCGAATAATCAATAGCGGATGGGTCACGATAATCCTGCACGTAACCAATCAACACCTTAGAAGGTGCATCCGATATCGTTTTAGGTGAACTTTTTAGAACTGGATTTTTAGTAGATTGTTCTGCTGTCTTTGCTAGTTTTGTGGACACCTGGTGAACACTATTTTTTGTGAAAAATGTCCCTGCAGTAAAACCGATAGCAAAGATGGTCGCAATCATAATTAGAATCTGAACTTTTTTAATCATAAACACTAACCTCCGTATTGAAACCCTTTAAAGTGTAACAAAAAAGGGGGAGGTCAGGTTATGGTAATATATTGCTTGCATTCCTTAACTGTTAATAATCTGTGCATTTCCGATTGCCCATTTATATTCTGTTTGTTATTTCTCCATTAAATGGTATCATATTACCCAAAAGGAGGTGGAATGATGTCATCATCTGTTTTTATGGCACTTTATCGTCCCAAACCAGGAAAAGAAAGAGAATTAAAGGAAATTCTTAAAGTGCATATCCCTACTCTTCGAGAAGAAGGATTGATTACAAATCGTGAATTATTAACGCTTCAAGCGGAAGATGGGACCATTATTGAAATTGCTGAGTGGAAATCTAATGAGGCAATAGAAATGGCACATCAATCAAAAAATGTGATGTCCATTTGGGATAAAATCGGTTCAGTTGCTGAACTTACCAACCTATCCACGCTTAACGAGTCAAAGGAACCTTTTCCTAATTTCAAACCTTTATAACCTTACATCTTGACTCTACATATTTCTGTTACTGATATATAAATCAAATATATTTACAACACCTCTCTTGGTATAGTTTCATTCCTTTTTTGAGACAATAGTAAATGGAGGTGGATAAAAAATGTCAAGTCATCGCAAAGATTTTACATCATTTAAATATAGTATATGGAATACACGAACAGAAGAAAATCTCCATGGTTTTAAAGAAAAAAAGCTGACAGAATCAATTGAAAAAGACAACAACCATTCAATTAACGAAAAACAGAAATAACCATGTACAGCAAGCATAACCGGTTGCTTTTTGTTAATGATTTAACTTAATAAAAGGTATTCATATAAAATCCTTCTTCGTTATATTTATTTATATTTCTACTGCTTTGTATTCAAATAGAATAAATCACCAGGAATCTGCAAAATTTAATAAACATAAAGTAGTTCGAAATCCAAATGAATATTTTACACAATGCTCATGTTATATAATCGAATCTTATAACAAGTAAGGATGGATATTATGCAATCATTGGGTCATACAATACATCGCCCATTCCCACCACCTGAAAAAAAATGGATCATGCAACAAACATGGTCGAATCTTTTGTTTGTTCATTTTCCAGTATCAATAAACTCATTAAAAGAAGTTGTCCCAAGATCATTATCCATAGATACTTATACAGAAGTAGCTTGGGTAAGCCTTGTACTATTTACCATCGAAAATATATCTTTTAAAAACTTTCGAATGTTTACTCTGATACCATCATTTGCTGAAATGAACATTAGAACGTATGTAACCTATAAAGGTAAACCAGGTGTATATTTCATCAGCTGTGATGCAGGGAATCGATTCGTCTGTAACGTCGTCAAACGTTGGTATTCTATCAATTTCTATTTTGCAAAAAATATACTGATAAAGAAAAATCATAATAATCAACTATTCTTTAAAAGTAGCCGCATGGATAAGAACATGAATGATCAAAACATCGAAGCTCTATATCAACCAACATCATCCGTAATTTCTCACGCTAAGAAAGACACACTTGACTACTTTCTAACAGAACGTTATTGCCTTTTCAGCTGTAATATTAAGAATGACCTTTTCATTGGAAATATTCATCATGACCAATGGCCTCTTCAGCCTGCATATGCGGAACTTAATACCCCGGAGATACAAATATCCAATGACGTTTATATTCCTGTTTCTCCTACTAAGCTTCACTATGTTAAAAGGATGGATGCCCTATTTTGGAACATAGAAAAACTATAGATATTCACTTCATCCCACTTTGTGATGCTATTCCCTAATCATTATAGGTATTAAATGAATAGGGAATACCTAAATATTTTGCTGTTTTTTCATCATAAGAAACGATGTCAGTTGAAGATAATTGTTTTAAAGATGTTTTCCCCATCGCTCTCAGTGCCACTTTCATTTCTTCTGTACATGCTGTTAAGAATTTATGCCCTGCTTCTGCCCCCTTCTCAACGTCGAAACGATCTTCATATTTACCTCCATACCACACAAGCTGTGTTGGCGGCTCCCAAGGCATGGATTTGTTTAGTTGACTATGAGAAATCGCATATAGCATGGATGATCCTAAATAAACCGCATCTGCACCCATTGCAATCACTTTTAAGAAATCACCAGGAGTCGTCAAACCTCCCGATACAATCAAACTTATTTTCTCTTTCACTCCTCTAGCTTTTAAATAATTGGATGCACGAACGACGGCATGTAAAGTGGGGATTCCAAAATCATCTTGAATGATCGTTGGAGAATCGTGAGTAGATGCTTGTCCTCCGTCAACTGCAATAAAGTCAATGTCCAATTCAATTATTCGATTGAGGTCTTCCTCTAATTTCCCACCTGCCCCTATTTTGACCCCTATTGGGACCCCTTTTGAAAATTTCCGCAGATCTTCTACCAACTCCTTAAAATCCTCTAAGGTTTGATTTTCGAAGAAATGCTCATGGATGATCGCATCTTCTCCGTCTTTTATATTCATAATCTCTCTTGCTCTTCCTTTAAGCTTTTCAGGTGGGATCCTTGCTCCCATACCACCAAGGGCACCTTGGCCCAGCTTGATTTCAATCATCTTTGCTTTACTAATTTCATACTCATCTTTTCCCCAAGATGTTTTTGAAAACTGAAGAATGAAGTTTTCAGCTGCTTCTACTTCCTCCGGCAAAATTCCTCCTTCACCTGAATTAATAGCCGTGCCTGCTTTTGTAGCCGCTTGTGCCAATGCTATTTTTGATTTTTCACTTAATCCAACTCCATACCCCATCCCACTAATAAGCAAGGGAATTTTTAAATGAAGTGGTTTCTTAGCTTTTGGCCCGATAGTAATTGAGACATCGATATCAGTTTCATTACTTGTAGGAAATGGAAAAGTCTGTGCAGGGATAAATGTAATCGTTTCAAAGTTCGGCCAATTGCGTGGAGATCCCATTGGCCGATGAAGGACGTTTCCTCCTTCAGCACGCAAGCTATTTTCAATGATGGTCAATAGTCCAAATCGCTTCGTTCCTGGAAATAACTCTGCTACATTTTCGTCATAGGCATCGGATAAAATTCTTTTCATCATCATGTGATATATGATCGAAACAAGCCTTTTCCAATTCAAGAGGATAATAAAAAAGATGACATTCGATAGAATGAGAATGGCTAAAAGAATTTCAGTAACCATGGTCCCCTACTTCCCTCCTTTCATGAAATGAAATGTCCCTAAATATGAAGTCTTTCTGGTTCATTACTATAATAAAAAAATGAGTTTATTCTTGTTTATTAATCTTTCTACCCTGTGTTTGAAACTGTCGAATATGTACATTCACTTTAGTATCGATTTCTGTATCAACAAACCGTTCTTCCCAGTCTTCTTTTATTTTCTTCCACATTTTCGGGTGATGGATACGTAAACTATCTCCGAAGCCGGCGACATCAACCCTCAAGTCTTGTTGCGTTTTCATTAATCCGGATTCTATCATCCGTTTGATTTCTTTTTTTATTTGTTCTTCTGCTTTTTGAATAAACTTTTCATCAAATGCATCGCTGCTTTCAATCCAATCTTCTGATAATCGTCCTTCCGTGTCGATGTTTACATTAAATGAAATTTCTTCACCTTTCACCTTTGGAACAATTCTGCTCCTCAGGTTGTCAATTTCATAAGTAATGATTTGATCTGTTCTATCATCTTTCCCTGTAATAGCACCCGCTTTCGCTTCTCCAGTCACGAGATTTATTCCAAAGGTTTCCTCATCATTTAACTCTCCTATCATTTTATGGGTGTGACCTTTAATAATAGCTGTACCGATTACTTGAACTCCTCCATTAATTGCTTTTACTTTTTGTATCATAACACTGGAATTCGAAGACATTTTTTCAGAGAAATCCCCCAAGGTCGAGACAGGAGGCATTTTTCCTGTTTTTGTTTCCATATGTTCTGAAATAGAATACAAAGTTAAGGCAGGGATAGGTTCGATCCCTCCCTTAATATCTAAGATTTCACTTGCATCTTCTTCGGAGATTAATACATGGACGGTCCTTCTTATTTCATGATCGCGAAAAAAAAAGTTCAATAATTGAAGCAAATTAATGGATCGAGCAAATTTTTTACTGATAACCAAGACTTTCAAATGGGCATAATTAGGACTGCGGCTTGTGACTGTCGAATGTGTTCTACCACCTTCAAACAAAGAAGATTCCTGGATCGAAACGTTATGGAATGGCAATTCCTGGCCACCACCCTTTTCACCAGCCAACACGCTGGGTACAACATACTGTAATGTGAATTGGGGTGTGTGACGTTCATCTTCCATGTTATCAAGGGCTACACCAATTACCAGCCCGGTATCTTCAATTTCAACACGATCCCAACACCCTGTCGTGAACAGAAGAGAGAGGCAACAACAAGAAACCAATAAACCTTTTTTTACTCTTATCATGTCGCACCCTCCTTTTTTCATCTGGTAATAAATCAATCAGGATAATGAGAAAGTCATCTTTATTAAGATTCCTCGGAATTTGCTTTTCTACTTTTCTTCTTCACTAATGTTATGAACCATAAGGATAGTGGGAAGATCCCGCTGACTAAAATTCCAAAGTAACCAACATAATCACCATATTTAAATACGCTATTAATATCCTGTGGATACATCGCTGCTAAATAAATGACAGGTATTAAGACATACGTAATGATTGAACTCTTCTTATTAAAGGTTTGTTGCCAACCTAAAGAGGCAATGTACAAAGAAATAGTGAAAGTTGTGAAGGTAGTGATCACCCACATAATAATAAAGAATGTTTCAAACCTTTCCAGGAAAAACCCTTTAAGTTCAATCGATTTTACCAGTTCCATTGTAGGGAAGGTAAGGAGCCGCACCTCTTCTACAGTTAGTGCCCCGATAACCAGGACCAACATGATCAAATAGATGACCATGGTTAATCCAATACCCATTAATGTTGTGTAGAGGGCCTTTTGTGGCTTGTCCATATAGGCTGTTAAAATAAACATGATTTCAAAACCGAAATACGAAAGTGCTGTCGGTTTAATTCCTTGAATGATAGGCCTTATCCCGTCACCTAAGACAGGTCTGACATTATCTACTTCAAAGTTGGTAAAACTTAAGATAAACATAAATAGAAAAAAAACAAGAATGATTGGAAAATAAAGTTCAAAGAGTTTAACAATCGGCTTTATCCCTCCAACCACTAAATACACACCTACACTGATAAAGATGGACATTGTCACTTCAATCGGTGTTTGGTCCAATAAATAACCACGAATAACCTCTGCCATTGCACGCACTTCATATCCAGATAATGTTATGAAATAACTTGCGATGGTCAAGTTAAGCAGGAAGCCAATTGGCTTTCCAGTGATATGACGGCTATATTGGTAAAACGTTTGCCTTGGGAACTTCCTGCTGAGACTGACGACGAAAAATGCAAAAATCATTGCAATGCATCCTGACAAGATCACACTTAACCAAATATCGGGTGTTTTAACAGCTTCTGCACTTACCCTTGGGAGTGATATGATTCCTACACCCATGATCATCATAAACACTGCAACCGAAGCTTGAACATTTGTGATCTTGTTTTGTGAATTCGGAATCATTCAACTCACCTCCAACTATTAAAACGGTTAGTCCATGCGTTTGGAGTCTTTTGGTTTAAACATATCCGGTCTTTGGGTTAAAGACTTTGTTGGAAAACGAACGATCGCATCTTTCCAATCGCTGAATGAATATGGAACGAGAGGAGAGGTGTAATCCACACCAAAGCTTTTTAATTTCACGAGATGGATAGATATGACCATGGCAAACATGATAATGCCGTACAATCCAAGTATGGCAGCAGTTAACATCATACCAAATCGTAGTATTCGGATTGCAATCCCAACTCCATATTGTGGCAATGCGAAGGAAGAGACAGCTGTAAGAGCTACAACAATAACCATCATTGGACTTACTAAACCTGCTGATACAGCTGCCTCACCGATGACCAGTCCACCAACAATTCCTACGGTTTGCCCAATTGGTTTTGGCAATCTTACCCCTGCTTCGCGTAGGATTTCAATTGTCACTTCCATCATTAAAGCTTCCGCAATGGACGGAAACGGGACCCCTTCACGGCTTCCTGCAATGGAGATCACCAAGTCGGTTGGAATAAGACCGGGATGATAAGATACAAGGGCCACATATAAAGAAGGAGCAAACAATGAAACGATCACTGCGCCAAATCTCATTAATCTCAGGAGTGTTCCCACGAACCATCTTTCATAGTAGTCTTCAGGTCCCTGAAGAATGGATTTAATGGTTATTGGGAGTAGCAGAACAAACGGAGTTCCATCTATTACAATCGCTATGCGTCCTTCTAATAGACTAGTCGCCACTTTATCTGGCCGTTCAGTTGTCAAAATCTGTGGAAATGGTGAATAGATATCATCTTCAATTAACTGCTCAATGATTCCTGATTCAGGAACTTGATCAATGTCTATTTGATCTAAGCGTTTTTTTACCTCTTTGATCAGCGTTTCATTAGTAATATCTTTCATATATGTAAGAATAACCGTTGTTTTACTCCTTCTTCCAATGGTATATTTCTCAAACATTAAATTCGCATCTTTAATTCGCCTTCTAATTAAAGATATGTTTACAAGAAAATTCTCTACAAATCCTTCTCTAGAACCCCTGACCGTAGCTTCAGTAATGGGTTCTTCTATTTGTCTTGAAGGCCACTGTTTCGTTCCCAACAGAAGAGCAGTATCACACCCGTCAATGAATAAAGCTGTATCTCCACTTAAAATGTCCATAAGGCCATCTTCAATTTCTTTAACTTCCTTGACATCGGTTAAGGTAACGACATGTTTATTTATTTCATTTATTATGGAACCGCTATTCCATTCTTTATTATCATTGTTCCCATGCTTATCAAGATCTAACATGATGGATTTTAAAATTTGCTCATATATTTGCTCTTTATCAACAAGCCCTTTAATAAATACAATGGCAGCATTGACGTTAAAAACATCAATATAAAATTTCCGAATGGCGAAATCAGGATTATTCCCTAAAATCATTTGTAATTGTTCGAGATTAGAATTCAGGCTCGATGAAAAGAACTCTTCACTTGATACCATAGTCGTTTGTTGTTGAGAAAAATGAATCTGTTTTTTCTTCTTTTGTGACCAAACCCATTTATTCATCCCCTTCACCACCTTCTATAAATCATAATTAGATTCGAAAGGGTTACAAGCCCGTAATATTTCTTCGGTTACATCCTAACTTACATTTCCTTCTTTTTTACTTGAGTTCCGTAACCACCTTGATATCCTCGAAATCGTAAATGGAATAATAAACGCAATAAAAGCCCCTACTATATGATCCCATTGTGGGAGATAAGCCAATACTTTTTCCATAACTGCATCACCTACTGCTTATATTTCCCAATCTATCCTTATTCATTCAGTTCAATAATCGTTTATTAGCCTCTTATCTTTTTGTAACGGGTCAATAGATCTTCTCCTAAGTTGATCACGATATTGAGAATACTTTTTTAAAAATTTTCCATGCCTATGAAAAAAGAAAGAGGCTGGGACAAAACTAAAAAACCACGATAAAAAGACGAACAATAGAAGTGTAGGTTCTTCATACCGCTAATGATTTCCGTGCAAGACTACGCTTTCCGCGGGTAGCCCGTGAGCCTCCACGGCAAGCCTGCGGGGTCTCACATAAGCTACTTTCCCGCAGGAGTCTTCGTCTTGCACTCCAATCAACCGCTGGAAACAGCTAAAATCAAATGATTCGAAAATAAATAATAAACCCGAACAAATCTGCTCACTAAGAAGCAGGTTTGTTCGGGTTTGACTTAGGATAAAAAACTTTTGTCCCAGCCTCTTTCTTCTAATCACCCATTCTATTAAGGAATCTAAAAATGATAAACCCTACTAAACAAAGTCAAAGCCTCAATCTGATTGAAATCCGGCTCATAACCGATTCCTGGCGTTTCAGGTACAGCAATGTATCCGTCCTTCATGGATACCTCCGGCTTAATGATATCCCGTTTCCAATAATGTGATGAAGGAGCGGTATCTCCTGGAAGAATAAAGTTACTCAGTGAGGTAATGGCGAGATTATGAGCTCTTCCAATCCCTGCTTCAAGCATTCCACCGCACCACATCGGAATATGATTCTCGACACATAAGTCGTGAATTCTCTTTGATTCCGTAAGCCCGCCTACCCGACCGATTTTTAGATTCATGATTCTACAGCTTCCAAGCTCAATCGCCTTTCTCGCATCCTCATAGCTGTGGATGCTTTCGTCCAAGCAGATGGGCGTTTTAAGCTGAGACTGCAGCTTGGCGTGGTCAATGATATCATCATGATCCAATGGCTGTTCAATCATCATTAAATCGAATTCATCCAGAGCTTTGAGGGTTTTAATGTCTTTTAGAGAATAAGCGCAGTTTGCATCGGCCATGAGTGGGATATTCGGAAATTCCTGTCGAATCGATCTAATGATTCCGGTATCCCATCCTGGTTGAATTTTCACCTTGATCCGCTTATAGCCTTCTTTCAAATAATCTTCAATTTGCTTTAACATAAGGGTCTCGGATTGCTGAATACCTACACTTACTCCTACTTCGATTCTGTCTTTCGTCCCCCCCAGAGCTTTTGCTAGCGAGAGGTTGTTCTCCTTTGCATATAGGTCCCAAATCGCACATTCAATGGCCGCTTTGGCATTATAATTGCCTCTGATTTTCTTAAATCTGCTGTATGCCTCATCAGGATGTTGGACCGCTTCCCTCTGCAGAAGAGGAATCAAGTGGTCGCTCATCATATGCCAGTTGGTTTCCACCGTTTCTTCGTTATAGATCGGCTGGGTAATCGCAACCGACTCCCCCCATCCTGATAAACCTGATGCTGACTTCACTTCAACAAGAATAATCGTTTTATCTGTTTCCGTCCCTACACTCGTCGTAAAAGGATGCAGTAAATCCATCTTGATCTGTCTAAGAATGATTCGTTTGATTTCCATATTGATGTTCACCTTTCTCCATGAGGTATAGGTATTGCCCGTGATGTTCTTTATCTTCGACGAGGTCTGTCACGATCCAACCATGATTTAAGTAGTGAGAAAAGACTTCTCTTGTTTTTTTCCGCCAATCGATAGCAAGTGAAAGATTTGCCCTTTTGATTTCCTGGAAATGGCCAGGAACCGAAACGGAAATGTGATTTTGGTTGAGGGTTAAATCTACCTTATCTACAAGCCAACCATGTTCACATTCTTTTAAATCAATAGCACAATGAAGGTTTTTCCCTGTCACGCTATTACGATTCGTTTGACGTACCCACCACTCTACAAGAAACCTGTCGGTCGCTATTCCCGCATTCAATTGATCAGACATTTCTCCATAAATATTGGGGATATACTTACGGACAACAGCCCCAAGTTTATGTAAGTTCAGGTTACCGTTCACGGTTTCCAACGGATCATATGTCCAAGTGATGACATCATACCCCATCTCGCCAGCCGTATTTTTTTGTGCTCTTTTCAGGATTTCTCCAATCCCAAATTTCCTGAAATCGGGATGGATTCCTAAACTATGTGATACAAGATACACCTTTTTTCCATCAAAACCGGGAAAACTATATTGAAAGCCGATAAGCTTCTCATGATAATAGGCTCCAAGAATGAATCCGCCATTCTTTACCACAGCTACACTTTGATTAACCGGTACAGAATCTTCAAAACTCCACACAAGTGACTCCAATCTTCTGACAGCCTCTAAATCCTCTAGAGAGTGCAGCGTCCGGATCTTCAATGATGTTTGTATGTCTTGTTTCACGATCTTTACCTCCTCATTACCAGTCGTGTCGATCCGCTACTAATAACATCTCTATTAATATCTTTGTTCCATAAACCAGAGATTCTTGATTAAATTCCATGTGAGGATGATGTAATCCTGGTGAGAGACCACATCCAAGCCCGATCATAGTCGAAGATAAACCAGGATGTTTGATCGAATAAAAATGAAAGTCTTCTGCTCCAGGAGAAATACATTCTAATACCTCATTTTTCTCTCCAAGAACCGAACGAATTGCTTCACGAGCTAGTTCGATTGCCCGTGGATCCTTTACAGCAGCTGGCAGATATTCTTCCACTTGATAGGTGATGTCGGTATCCGTCTCCTGTTGAATATCTGAAATCAGCTGTTCTGCTTTTTCCAATAATGCTGTCATGGTGTCATTCGATTCAGCTCTTAAATCGAAGGTGAAATGTGCATTTTCCGGAATGGAGTTGGATGATTCGCCTCCGTGCAGCTCAGTGATCTTAATGGAATAACGATTTTTGACATTCAATCTGATCTGCTTGACCGCTTGAATCAATAAAGACGCAGCCTCCAGAGGATTGTTCCCATGTTCCGGCCTTGCTGCATGTGCAGGTATTCCTTTAATCGTTCCCTTTAGCGCTGCAGTAGAACTATGAACGATAACAGGAGCAGCCATTTCATAAGGGACCTCCATTTCTGGTCGAAGATGAATTCCGCCAAGAAACTTTACATCATCGAGAACATTCTCTTCTATCATTTTCAGTGCCCCCGCTGCCTTTTCTTCAGCTGGCTGAAAGATGAAGCGAATCGTATAATTTAATTTTCTTTTCGCTAGTGCAAGAGCTGTATACAAAACCATCGTACTATGGGCATCATGACCACAAGAATGATTCGGTTTAACCACTCCATCCACTTCTTGAAGCAATGCATCCATATCGGCACGAAGAGCAATTACCTTTGACTGCTCACCCTTTAACTCTGCAATAAATCCGAAATGCCCTTCGTACGTTTTAACAGAAAAGCCGGCTTCTAAAAGTTTAGTTTTTAAATAGGTGGATGTCTTTTCTTCCAACCAGCTCGGTTCAGCCAGTTGATGCAGCTCCTGATAGGTTTTTAGAATCTCATAACGATGTTCATTTACAAAGTTCATAGTGTTTCTTCCTCCTATCAAAAAATCATATGTGCAATCACTACGACAATAGGTAGAGTAATGCATGTCCGGATTAAAAAGATCAAGATCAAATCTACGATGCTGACAGGCAGCTTCGAACCAAGAAGCAATCCACCCATTTCAGACATATAGATTAATTGTGTAACAGATACACATGCAATGACAAACCGGGTAAGTTCACTTTCAATTCCACTACCGATGACCGCGGGAAGGAACATGTCGGCAAATCCGACTACCATGGTCTGGGCCGCTTCACTTGCTTCAGGAACCTGCATGATGGTAAGGATAGGTTCGAAAGGTTTCCCAAGATAGGTGAAGAGAGGTGTATAATCTGCTATCACCAGTGCGACTGTCCCTATCGCCATAACGATCGGTAAGACCCCCAGCCACATATCCAATACGTTCTGAACGCCTTCTTTTACGACAGAAACAGGTCCATTATTCTTTTTAGCCTTTGTTACAGCTTGATGAAAACCCCATTTAACAACGGAAAAATCGGATGGAATCCCTTTTTCGTTCTTTAATTCCGTTCTTTCATAACCAGTATTCGGTTTTCTTGACAATGGTGGTATACGTGGCATGATCAATGCCGCTACAAGCCCGGCAAAGATGATCGTTGCGTAATAGTGCAGGAAATATTGCTCTAAATTCAAATAAGAAATGACTACAATCGTAAACGTAATCGAAACAACAGAAAAGGTAGTGGCAATCACAGCCGCTTCACGTTTGGTATAATACCCTTCTTCATATTGCTTGGTCGTCAGAAGAACGCCTATTGTGCCATCTCCCACCCACGATGCCAGACAGTCGAGTGAAGAACGGCCAGGTAATGTAAAAACAGGTCTCATCACTTTCAACAACAAGGCACCAAAGAACTCTAATAAACCAAAATTAAGAAGGAGAGGAAGCAGTAGACCTGCCAGTAGAAAAGTAGAAAATAGTATAGGAATCAGATCATAGATTAAGAGTCCACCAGTGTTTTCTGAGAAAACCATCACTGGTCCAAATTGATAAATCGTCATCACAGCAAACAATGTGCCGAGGACACGTGCAACAAGCCAAAACGGACTAATGATTAAAAGAGTGCTTAAATATCGACTATTTGTAATAAAAGCTGGTTTGATCGTTATCGCTATGAGTGACCCTATGACAGATAGCGCCATAATTAGCGCTGTTATTGCAGGGATAACTTCACCTAGATACACATTTATTTGTCCAGCTAAATAAGCGACAGGAATCGTGATGCCATCTTCTGTTGTAATCGGTACAATAAATAATAGGATTCCAATTAATGATGGAATCAGGAATTTCCATATGTCACTGGTAGTATATGCTTTCGCTTCTATTTTTTGATTCGTTTGTGATGCCCCGTTCATAAATTCTCCACCCCTCTATTTGTCTTATTCAATAAATAATCCCTCATTTGTATATAATTGCTCTAGCTTCCTTTGCCGAATACTTATGTTGTCTTGATCTCGATGTTGAAGACCTATTAAAATGAGTTCGACTAAACTAACGACAGATGCAATCGAATGATGTCCTGAATTCATCCCTTCCTCGGTTGTGAGTGTAAGGTCAGAAATTTGTCCGAGGGGTGATAATTGTCTATTGGTGATCGCAATGACATAAGAACCTTGTTTTTTTGCCTTCTCCACAAGCTCAATGGATTCAGTGCGGAACCGGGGAAACGAAAACATAACCACAGTAGAACGTTGATCCAAATCACATATATCTTCAGGGGGAAATCCTGCTGGACTAGAGAGGAACACGTTTGTCCTGTATTGTTTTAACGTATAATACATCCAATAAGCCGCTCCATAAGAACTCCCAAATCCACCAATATAAACTCGCTCTGATAGTTTTAAGCGATCAATGGTTTTCCATATTTCTTTCACGTCTAATTGACTCATTAGCTGCTCCAGTACGGATTTTTCTTTCTCAATGACCTTGCTGAATACACTCTCCTCATCACCATCTGTTGAGGATGAAGGAAATGATTCATTTTCATTAACCTGCTTCTTCTCTAACCAATCCCTTCGCACCACTTCCTGCATTTCAGAATATCCTTTAAAGCCTAACGCGTATCCTAATCGAATCACAGTTGTTTCACTTACACCAACTTTCCTCCCCATCTGAAAAGCCGTGAGTATCGCTGCTTCACCTTGCTGCTGAAGAATCAACTCAGCGACTTTTTTTTGCCCGGCAGATAAGGAAGAATAGTTTTCTTTAATAATTCGTGCAATTGATTTTTGAACCATGACTACTCCTTTCTGTGCACCGAAGGAAATCCTTCGTTTTTTATAGTATAGTGTATGATATACTTCATATTCAATGAGAAATTTTATAATTCTGATATTTCCAAGTAAAAAGAATGCAATCGATGCGAACTACATTCTTTTAATAAGATTTCACAACCTAAAAATGGCGTCCGATATAATACCAGACGCCATTTTATGGAAAATCATTGAATGATCTCTTGTTTATTCAACCTAGTTACTTTCTTGAGATCCTTTATATTGTTTTGGTTTCTTGATAGGCTCTTTGCTTGGTTCTTTTGTTGGTTCTTTCACTGGTTCCTTGGTTGGTTCTTTGCTTGGTTCTTTCACTGGTTCTTTGCTTGGTTCTTTCGCTGGTTCTTTACTTGGTTCTTTAGCTGGTTCTTCAAATTTTACAGGACCTTCTTTTTCAGGCTTTTGTTCTTCTCCCAAGTCTTCGTCTTTTCCTTGGCCATCACCTGCTCCTTGACCTTCACCTGCTCCTTGACCTTCGCCTGCTCCTTGACCTTCACCTGCTCCTTGACCTTCGCCTGCTCCTTGGCCTTCACCTACTCCTTGGCCTTCGCCTGCTCCTTGACCTTCACCTGCTCCTTGGCCATCACCTGCTCCTTGCCCTTTACCTGCTCCTTGGCCATCACCTGCTCCTTGGCCTTCACCTGCTCCTTGACCTTCGCCTGCTCCTTGGCCTTCACCTGCTCCTTGGCCTTCACCTGCTCCTTGGCCATCACCTGCTCCTTGGCCTTTGTTTTTACCACCACCTGATGGTGATGGGAACTTTAGTTTAGAGTAAGTATAGGTAATTGATTCAAACGTTTTACTATCCACTGCACCTGTTGCTGGGAGGCCATGTTTTTTCTGGAAATATTTCACTCCCTGAACAGTGGTACCATCATACTTCCCATGAATTTTACCTGCGTAGCTCCCTATGGACTTAAGCATTCCCTGAATGACGTAAACATCAGGTCCTTTTGCATCTTTTCCAACAGCATTACTGACTGATGACATGGAAAGTAGCAATATAAGAGCCAGAACAAAAGTACCAACCCCCTTAATGATTTTATCCCCCAGACTCCTTTTTTCTTTGTAAGATTTTTTGGTTAAATACTTTTTCATTTAAGTACACCTTCCTTATGTTGAGAGTTATAGTTACAAATCTTACTATCCCCAAAATATCTCGTATCATGACGCGAATTCCAGACTTTTTTCAATTAACCTTTACCGGCCTTTATGTACTTTTGAAAAGAAATCCTAACCAGCATATTTGTACTTTAATTAAAATTTTCCATCACCATTTTTTTAAATAGGCGATTTGAACAGAGAAAAAAACAAAAAAAAACACTTGAAAAATTCAAATGTTTTTTTGTCCGAGATTTTCAAATCAGTATAAATATATCCTTACTACCCTTGCAAACCTGATTGAAATACAGTTGGACAATCAGTACGAGTAGGCTGATAAAAGCAATGACTTTTAAATCTGCCTGAGTTTGCTTGATTATACCATTTACTTGGACAATTACCAGATGGCTTGAAAAACCACATGCTAAAACTAGCAGGATGTATTCGTCGGCCATTTATTACTTTTCTAGCCATGTCGAGTTCGTTACTTCTTGCCCTTTGATAAAAGTATCCTTTTTGCGTTGCTTCAAATCCTCCAGGGCTTTGGTAGACCATTTGCTTGATACTTCTGATTTTCTTAAAATCCAAACAATCCCCTAATACCCGATTAACACCTACATTACCGACCATCATCATCCCTTGATTTCCTTCACCCTCAGCTTCTGCCCTCATTAATCTGGCAAGAAGTTTAACTTCTTCTTCATTGTGTTTTATTAATGGCACTTTTATCAGCCTCCCTCATATCCTCATATCAATATATGGGTGGTCAGACTGTCCTATACTAGGTGCAGACATCATCATATAATGAAAATAAGGTCCCACAAAGGACCTCATTTCGTTATCGTGTATTTTCTTTCCGGTAAATATTTTCTCGAAGTAAAAACTTTTGAATCTTACCACTTGCATTCCGAGGAAGTTCTTCTACGAATATATATTCACGAGGCCTCTTATAATCGGCCAACAGATCCCCATTTTTCATAAAGAGATCGAGATCTTGCGAAGACAATGAAGGATTTTTGGACACGACAACGGCAATCACCTGTTCTCCCCATTTTTCATGAGGCCGACCGAGTACCGCAACATCTACAATATCTTCATGGGCGTGCAAAGCATCCTCTACTTCACGGGGGTACACATTTTCTCCTCCCGATATCACCAAATCATCCACCCGATCAGCGACGTATAGATACCCGTCCTCATCCATATAGCCTAAATCACTGGAATGATACCAGCCTTTATACAATGCTCTTTCCGTCGCTTCCTTGCGATTGAAATATTCAAGCATTGTACAGGAACCACGAACAATGATTTCCCCGACTTCACCAGGCTTGCAAAGTTCATCCGGTTCAGAAGGGCCGTTTTCATTCGGTTTGACTACACGTATTTCATGATTATAGGCAGCCCTTCCTGCCGAGCCTGTCTTGATTAGCTGCTCATCCTGAAGGAGGAAGGTAACCGCTGGACCCATCTCAGTCTGACCATAGGCTTGTATCAAGTCAATCTTCATTTTCTCATGGAGAGCACTCACAAGGACTGGTGCCATTGGGGCAGCCCCATAAAGACCAACCCGTAAAGATGAAGTATCGTAATCATCCACCCCGTGTTGCAGAAGCATATTCCACATCGTTGGAGCGGCAAAAAAAGAACTGACCTTTTCCCGCTCAATCACTTCCAATACGGTTTGCGGATGAAACTGATGAACGATAATATTCTTCGCTCCCGCTTGAACACGTGGAAGGAAACAGCAATGAAGCTCTGCACAATGAAACATAGGTGCTGTAACTAGCCCTATGTCATTAGGTGTCAGTCCCATAACAGACGTACAAATCAAGCTCTGCTCAGCCATATCCCTATGCCTGTGCAGCACACCCTTTGGTCTTCCGGTTGTCCCGCTCGTATACATAATCGCATATGCGTCCGTTTCTTTTACCGGGATGTCTATTAAGACATTCGAACATTGATTCACAACTTCTTTATAGTTTTGAGAAAAAATAGGGGCATCGTCTCCAACATACCAAAAAAGGGTCTGTCGAAAATCTTGTGAAATCCGCTCAATCGGTAGGGTGAGGGCTTCTTCAAAAATCACTACCTTTGGTTCGGCATCTTCTAAAATGTAGTGTATTTCTTGAGACTTCAATCGGAAATTAATTGGGTTAATCACCGCACCAATCTTTCCACACGCAAAGTACACAGTTGCTAACTCCAGAGTATTAAATAGATACGTCGAAACCCGATCTCCCTTTTTCACACCTGCCTTTAGCAACGCATTGGCTGCACGATGAACTTCATCCTGCCACTGTGCAAATGTTAACCTGGTACCTGTTTTCTCTTCTACAATCGCCTCTTTGTTCCGAAATTTTTCTACCGTTTGATCAAAAATGGATCCTGTGGTTGCGTACATATTTCTCCTCCTTTTAAGTATGGGATATCCCATTACTGTAATATTCCCTAATCAATTATGTTCGAGATTGTTGTACGTATACCCTCCTTTAATATCTGATAATTCAGAAATATATTCATAAAGAAAAACGTCACCTTCTACTTGAGAAAAGGTGACGTTCTTTCTGCAACAATGATTACGAAGCTTTCTGCTCATTCAACACAACATTGAGCTTGCGTTTAGAAAACACGTTAAAAAACATATTCAGTCCAATGGCTGTTATACTTCCAGCAACAATCCCGTTATCCGTCAAGATTCGGATGCTGGATGGCATCTGAGCAAATAATTCCGGAACAGCAGTTACTCCTAATCCCATTCCAACTGAACAGGCGATAATCAATAGATTTTCTTGAGATGCAAAATTCACATGGCTAAGCATCTTAATCCCATAAGCTACCACCATCCCGAACATGGCCACCATCGCCCCGCCTAATACTGAAGCAGGAATCACTGTCGTTAAAGCACCAATCTTTGGTACCAATCCAAGGATCACGAGAAATGCTCCTGTTGCATAAATCACACTGTTGCGCTTCACACCTGAAAGCTGAACCAAACCTACGTTTTGTGAATAAGCGGTGTAAGGGAATGCATTGAATAAACCACCTAGTACGATTGCCAGCCCTTCAGCACGGTAGCCCCTTGATAAATCCTCTTCTGTAATCTCTTTATCGCTGATATCTGCAAGAGCAAAATAAACACCTGTTGATTCCACCAAACTCACCATCGCTACTAAAATCATGGTTAGTATGGCTGTTATTTCAAACGTCGGCATCCCAAAGTAGAAAGGTTTTGCCATATGAAACCAGGATGCATCCCCAACCGCACTAAAATCTACTTTGCCTAAAACAAATGCAACGGCTGTTCCTGCCATCAACCCGAGTAGAATGGAGACAGAGCGAACAAAACCGGTAAAGAACTTATAAAGGATTAAAATAAAAAATAACGTTCCAAAAGCCAGAGACAAATTTTCCAATGATCCGAAATCAGCGCTCCCTTGTCCTCCTGCCATATTGTTCATGGCTACTGGAATCAAGGTAATCCCTATGATCGTTACTACAGAACCAGTCACTACAGGAGGGAAGAAACGAACCAGTTTCCCAAAGTACTTACTGATTACAACAACGAATAATCCTGAAACCAGTATGGAACCGTAGATCGCTGAAATACCATATTGCCCACCAATCGCGATCATTGGCCCTACTGCCGTAAACGTACATCCGAGTACGACCGGAAGTCCTATCCCAAAGAAACGATTCTTCCATACTTGAAGCAAAGTTGCGATCCCGCACATAAAGATATCAATGGAGACCAGATAAGTGAGTTGTTCTCCCGTTAATCCTAATGCTCCTCCTACGATCAGAGGAACAATGACCGCTCCCGCATACATAGCGAGAACGTGCTGAATCCCGAGTGACGCGAGTTTGATAGGCTGATTTTTCATTATACCCGCGCCTCCTCTTGCTTGAATGTCACTTTCCCATTTTCAAGGGATTGGATTTCCGCTAATGATTCAACTCTGAATCCTGTTTCACGAACGAGCTTGCCTCCGTCTTGGAAGGACTTTTCAATAACAATCCCGATTCCGGCAACATGGGCGCCTGCTTGCTTAACTAAATCGATTAATCCCAGGGCCGCTTGTCCATTTGCTAAGAAATCGTCAATTAATAGGACACAATCATTTTCTCCTATGTATTTACTAGAAATAGAGATTGTGTTTTCTTCCTGCTTTGTGTAGGAGTAAACTTTTGATGTAAGAACCCCTTCTGAAAGGGTTAACGATTTGCGCTTACGTGCAAATACAAGCGGAACATTTAATTGAAGAGCAGCCATCACGCCAGGAGCAATTCCGGACGACTCAATGGTTAACACCTTCGTAATTCCCAGATCTTTGAAACGATGTGCAAATTCTTTCCCGATCTCCATCATCAATTCAGGGTCCACTTGATGATTCAGAAATGAATCTACCTTTAATACAGTATCCGAAAGGACGACACCTTCATCTTCAATTTTATTCTTTAATAAATTCATAATCAAACGCTCCTTTACTGTAATAGAACCTGGAAGTCTACAAAAAAACCCAAAGGCTATTGTTCTCTGGCTAGAGTGAGACAATGACCTTTGGGTTAGGCAAAGAGCGTCCGTATTGACGGACAATCCATTGCTCACTCATAGTCGAATCATTTACGGTAATCCGGTAGAAACTCGCGAGCCATATCCCCGCTATTATATGAGTGAAAACGAATATTGATTTGATATTGGATAGTATAACGGGAACTCAGCAGTTTGTAAAGGTTCATTTCTTAACAATATGTGCATTTTATATAAAAATGTTCGTATAATGAGTAAACGGGCATAAAGTTTCATCCACTTTACACCCGTTCAGATAGTTCCTTTAATCGTTTCCTTTTCTCCCCATCAGATAAGTCTGATGCCTTGATTTCTTTTCTCTTTGTGGCAATGAAATCTAGCTTTTCTATATAGGAATCATCAAATGGTTGGAAGATTTGATTGGTAAGCCTTTTTGCTAAGAATGGACTAGCTCCGCCGGTGGAAACGGCAATCGTTAAGTTCCCTTTTTGTCTAAAGGAGACCATCTGCAAATTTCCGCAATCACCGTCATCCACCACACATAATAGTTGATTTTCCTCGGATTGCATTTTCACCTGTTCATTCACCCATCGTTCATTCGTGGCAGCGATGACGATAAAAGCACCTCGTAAATCATCACGTTCCACTTCTCTTTTGATCCATATAATTCTTTTTTCTTCATGTAATGCTTGAATTCCATCAATAGCGTCAGGACTGATGACTGTTATCATCGCTCCCTGCTCTAAAAATACAAAGAGCTTCCTATATGCCACTTTCCCTCCGCCTACAATCGTAACTTGTTTTCCGTTCACATCAATCATGACAGGCAGCATGTAATTCTCCTTTATCGCATAGGGTTTCATTCACGCGGTCCAGAAATGCTTCTTCCACAAGGGGGTCATACCCTAAATAATCACCCAGAATAATATGCTCATTTTTCGTTTGGCTGATCTCCCTTTCAATTCCTTTCATGAGTAAACCGGTAAATAGCAAGTAGGGAATGAAAATGACGTTTCTCTCTGTATTCTTGACAGATTCCAAGGTGTCTGAAAAGCTTGGTGAGGCTGCTGTTAAGTAACAGGTCCTCACATCTGCTAACGGGCTATTTTCATACACAAGTTCAGCTAGGGCCCCTAAATCCTTTGTAACATCAGGGTCTGAACTACCTCTACCTATCAATATGGCAACGGTAGAAGAGTCAATTGAAGCTGCATCGTGTATTTTCTTCATGACACTTTCAGCCATCTTATTGTGAACCCCAATAGGCTTTCCATACTTTACCTTAATCCAAGGATAGGCTTCTTGACATTTTTGAACTTCATCTGGAATGTCTTTTTTTGCATGAACCGCCGTCAAAAGGAGAAGGGGAACGACGGAAACGTGTGAAGCTCCTTTTTCCACGCATGCTTTAAACCCTTCTTCAATGGTAGGTGATGCAAGCTCAAGAAAGCTTATTTCCTGAATATCCGCTTCCACTTGGTTCTGGCATCTTTTAATAAAATCAATGGCTTCTTCACGGGCTTTCACAATACGACTTCCATGACAGACGTATAAGATCGCGCGTCTCACTTAGAGTGCCTCGCTCATGATCGATTTCTTTTCAAAGGCTTCTTCAAACCATTGAATCTTCTCCCGGAAACGGACCACTTCTCCGACGATGATCATACTTGGATTCTCAATTTTTTCTTCTTTCACAATATCGATTATCGTTTCCAGCGTCCCTGTTACAGTCCTTTGTACTTCTGTTGTTCCCCAGTGGACGAGAGCCACAGGAGTATCCTTGCACTTCCCATAATGAATGAGCTTTTCTTTAATGTAAGGGAGATTGCCGACTCCCATATAAATGGCCAGGGTATCGATTCCTTTGGCCAGACTCTCCCACTTTTCATCTTCTTGTTGATTATTTTGTTTATGCCCGGTAACAAAGGCGACACTTGAACTGGCTTCCCGGTGTGTAACGGGAATCCCTGCGTAGGCTGCCGCTGCTATTCCTGAAGTGATACCGGGGACAATTTCAAAGGGAATCCCTTTTTTTGCAAGTGCTTCAGCTTCTTCTCCACCCCTTCCAAACACGAAGGGATCTCCACCTTTTAATCTCACCACTACCTTGCCGCTGGAAGCATATCGCACGAGAAAATGATTGATCGTATCTTGTTTCATTGTATGATAGTTTGGCAGTTTCCCGCAGTATATCAAATCGGCTCCTTTTTTTGCATCGGAGAGAAGCTCTTTATTCACCAGACGGTCATATAATATGACATCTGCCTTTTGTATTGATTTCAATGCTTTTAGTGTGATTAATTCAGGATCTCCAGGACCCGCTCCCACCAAGTAAACTTTCCCCATCCATTATTCCTCCTTAAGATTTGATGATTGTTTCTTGTTCATGCAGAACAAACCCTGCACCATTTCCCCGGATTCTACGTTTCTCGTAAAGAGAGATGTCTATCACATCAGGCTTTTTCAAAAAATACTTCTCAAGTTCAATTTCTACAAGATCAAAGGCTTTCTCATCTGATTCAGCCGCTACTACGACAATCGTGACAAATACGTGAGTAGTGACTTCAAATCGATACAAATTCATCCCATGTGCCTCCTTAAGCTTCCTGAAGTAATTGATCTAACGATTCTTGAAAGGGAGCGGTACCAACCCGGTTGATATAGTCAAAAAAGGCTTCTCCAGGTTCTTTTGTTTGCTTAAAATGAAGGAGGAGTTGCTTTACCACTCCTGTCAAATTGCCAGCCTCCACTTTCCCTTTTAACTTTTCATTCAGCTTTCCACCGTCTTGAAGTGTTCCTCCGACATATATTTCAAATGCTTCGATCATCTTCTTATCTTTCGTTCTCATTTTAATTCCTTGAAGACCGATATCTGCGATTTGTCGTTGACCGCATGAATTAGGGCATCCGACCATGTGGATTCTGACAGGGACATCCAATGAAAGTTCCTGATCCAATTGATTCGCGATTTGTCTCATCCGTTCCTTCGTTTCCACTAAAGCTAGATTACAATATTCGATCCCTGTGCATGATACAGAATACCCGATGAAGGATAGGGGACTTGTTGAAATGCGATCAAAGATTTTCTCAGAAAGCAAAGCATCAACGTGTTCATCTGGTATGTTGGGAATGATGAGATTTTGAGAATTACAGTTTCTCAGTTCTCCATTCCCATATTTCTTGGAAATCCTCGCAAGTTCATATACTTCATCAGAATTTAAGCGTCCAACCGGTACATTCAGCCCCACATAATTGAGTCCTTCCTGTTTCTGTGGATGTACTCCGTAGAAATATCCCGCATTCCACCCTTCCACGGCATCAACTCCCGCAGGTAAAAGTTCAACATACTGTAATAGCGTTTCCTTGAATTTCTCTGGTCCCCAATCGGCCATTAAGAATTTCAACCGGGCCAAATGTCTTTTTTCCCGATAACCGAAGTCGCGAAAAATCGTGGTGACCGCTATCGCAACTTCCTTCACTTGATGAGGAAGGATGAATACATCCAACTCTTGGGCGAGGAATGGTCTTGCGGACAATCCTCCACCAATCTTCAGATGGAAGCCGGCTTCTTCTTTACCGTCTATCTGCTTTTTTGCCGGAACAAAGGAAACACAATTGATTTCAGCATTCGACGCATTATTGATATTTGCGGAGATTGCTACTTTATATTTCCGCGGTAAATTTGAGAAATCTTCGTTGTGCTGAAAGAAATCATATACTTCTTTCACAATGCTCCTTGTATCGAAAAGTTCATCAGGATCGATTCCTGCCAGGGGGTTCCCGACGATATTACGTGTGATATCACCGCATGCACCGGCAGAAGACAATCCAACTTTTTCCAGACGTTTAAAGATGTCGGGAATCTGTTCAATCTTTAACCAGTGAAATTGGATCGCCTGGCGGGTGGTGATGTCATAGACGTCTCTTCCATACTCTTTACAAATGGCAGCAAGTTCCCGTGACTGTTCATAGGTCAAAATGCCCGACGGGACGTTCACTCTCATCATGAAATAGCCGTCTTCCTTTGGTCTTTGTAAATACAAACCTGCCCATTTAAACTTATCCCACTCTTCTTTCGGAATCGAAGAGAAGCCATTTTCCGCATAGTACGGAATATCTTCAAAGATAGACAACCCGTCTTTCTCCAGTTTCCATTGTTCCGTTTTGTTTAATTTCTCATTTGACTCCCAAGATTTTGAATATGCCATGATTTCTCCCCCTATATAAGCTGTTTTTGATTCAATACAGTTAGTAAGTACTCCACGCATTCTTCAATTGAATGTTTCTCTGTATCCAGTACCACTTCCGGTTTTTCAGGTGCCTCATAAGGAGCACTGATTCCTGTGAAATGAGTGATTTCCTCATTCCGAGCTTTTTTGTACAAACCTTTTGGGTCACGTTTTTCACATTCTTCTAATGAACAATGCACATATACTTCGATGAATTCATCTTTCTCCACTAAATTTCGTACGAGAGCACGGTCTTCCCTATATGGTGAAATAAAGGCCGTTAGCACAATTTGTCCGCTATCGATGAAAAGTTTGGACACTTCGCCGATTCTCCTGATATTCTCCTTACGATCTTCTTCCTTGAATCCCAAATCATGATTTAATCCATGACGGACATTATCTCCGTCCAGAACATAGACTTGTTTTCCTTGATGGAAAAGGGAGTGAGACAATGCATTGGCAACACTCGATTTCCCTGAAGCGGATAAACCCGTGAACCATAAAATAAAGCTTTGATGTCTATTTTTTTTTCGTCTCTCTTTTTTCGTTACTGCGGTTTCATGCCATACGATGTTTTCTGTTTTTTCATTCAACCCTGTATCCTCCTTAAGTCGTTTGTCCAGCTTCTTGTTTTAGACCTTTAATTAACACTTCGATCACTTCAGGGCGACTGAATGTTGAAGGGGGAACTTCCCCGTTTCGGAGCATCCCTCTCACTTTTGTCCCTGATAAAATAACGTGATCGGTCTTATCATGAGGACATGTCTTCGTAGTCGCCATCCCTTCGCATCTCTCACAGTAAAAACTATGCTCAAAGCGGAGAGGGATAATACCAATCTCATCTTCACTGAACTGATTAAATATTTTCTGCGCATCATAGGTACCATAATAATCCCCAACACCTGCATGATCTCTCCCGACGATAAAATGCGTGCATCCATAATTTTTCCGTACCAGTGCATGAAAGATGGCTTCCCTTGGACCTGCATACCTCATAGCAGCAGGGAAGACTCCTAAAAACACACGATCTTTAGGGTAATAGTTCTGTAACAGAACTTCATAGCTCTCCATTCTGATGCCGGCTGAAATATCATCCGCCTTTGTTTCGCCTACCAACGGATTTAAGAAGAGTGCATCAACGGTTTCCAATGCCGTTTTTTGAATATATTCATGGGCCCTGTGAACAGGATTTCTCGTTTGGAAACCGACAATCGTTTCCCATCCCTTTTCCTTAAACAACTTTCTGGTTTCACTTGGGTCAAATGTATACTCGGTGAAAGGTTTGGAAAGACGTTTAATAAGGGTGATCTTCCCTCCTACGTACGCATCTCCGCGTTGGAATAATTTCTTGACACCTGGATGATCAACGTCGGTCGTTCCGTATACGAGAAGGGCTTCTTTCTGTTTATCTGGTTCATAAATATCCTCGACCTCAATGAGTCCATAGGTTTCTCCCTTATAAACAAGGCGACTCTTTAAGCCTTTCTTTACGTCTCTTGCTTTTTCTATTCCAATGGGGAGGGTAATCGGGATACTCCACACATTGCCATTTCGCAATCGTAATGTTTCCACCACATGTTGATAATCAACTTCGGTCAAGAAACCATTTATAGGGCTGTAGGCACCTATTCCAATGAGTTCCAAATCACTTAACGCGGTTTCGTCTAAAGGGATCTCATTGAGAATATCCTCATAAGGTTCTTCTGGTAAATATGATTGAACAAGCTTTCCTCCGTGGGGCTGTAAACTCATTATTTATCCTCCTTAACATATTGTTTTAATCGGAATTAAGATTAAATTCCGCCTCCGTCTTCGTGAACGGATCGCCTTTCTTCATTGATCACACGCATAAGGGATAATGCTCCCACAGTAGCGATAATGACGCATATTGGAACCACGATCGAATACAGATCGCTATCAATCACGAGCTTTACTAAAAAATATGAAATACTGAGTGAAATAAGGGGAGAAACCACCCATATTTTGACGATTTTTTTGACAATTTTCTTTTGCAGCATATGTTTGCCGTTCTTCGCCATCCCGAGGCCTATGATAGAGGACGAAGTAACCTGAGTTAGCGGGATCGGTAATCCGTACAGTGAGCTCATCATCACCAGGATCGCTCCCGTAAAGGAAATGAGAATTCCTTCGGCTTTTGAATATTGTGTAATTTTTTTCCCGTTTGTTTCCACTACTTTTTTCCCCAGTAAGACAGCTCCGAGGGCAACGAATAATCCACCCAGCCAAATCCCACGGGAGGGAGACAGTAAACCCGCACCCACTAATGGACCGACGGCGTTGGCTACATTATTCATCCCTGCCGAAAAGGCTTCAAAGAACCCGGCGATAATCAAAAGGTACGCAAGCCATTTTTTTTCAAAATGGAAACCGCGCTTTTCAAGTTTTACTAATCCTGTACCGAATACCCATGTAACTCCGAAGGCAATGACCGGGACGATCACCCAGAATGACATAATCGTTAAGAGTGACTTCACATAAAGAACTTGAAATGCGACTCCAACTCCTACAACCGCTCCGACCGTTACTTCACTTGTAGACAACGGGATTCCAATCACATTTGCCAGAAACAAGGAAATGGTGGCGGATAACAAAATGATAACCACTATTTTGATGGAGAGTACATGCTGAGGGATAATCCCTGAACTTATGGTTTTAACTACTTCCCCACCACCTAAAACCGCCCCGCTCAGCACACCGGCTGCGCATATCCATAATGAAACCCTGATGTTTTTTATGGCTCCTGCACCATACGCAACCCCCATCGATGCTGCCGCTCCACTGGCACCGATGTTCATAGCGAAAAACAAACTTATGATCAGGGCGAATACTTCAATCAAAGAATGTAACCCCTTTTAATGAAGACCGCATTCGGTTTTCCCTTTTCCTTGCCATCTTCCGGAGCGGAGATCATTGATGTCTATGGCTGGAGTTGTACAATGGAAGCATCCGATACTTGGATACCCCTGATCATGAAGTGGATTATAGGATAGGTTATGTTTATGGACATACCTCCAAATCTCCTTCCAAGTCCAGTGAATCAAAGGACAAATCTTAACCGATTGAAACTTGTCATCCTTATTGATGAATTCAACCTGACTTCTTGTCGGTGATTGCTCTCTTCTTAATCCTGAAATCCAGGCATTTCCTTTGGATAAGGTTTCTTTTAAAGGGTTGAGCTTTCGAATTTGACAGCATTGGTTCGCATTTCTCTCCCACAACTTATCTCCATATGTTTCTGCTTGCTCTTGGAGCGTTAAATCAGGCTTTTTCATATAAATGGTGATACCAGGATACTTCTCCTTCACCTTTTCAATCGTTTCGTAGGTTTGCTTGAAATGAACACCTGTATCAAGAAATACTATGGTTGCTTCCGGTTGTACTTTGGTTAAAAGGTCGATTAATACGATCCCTTCTATCCCAAAACTGCATGCATATACGACACTTTCACCGTAATGATCATACGTCCACTCAAGTACGTTTACAGCTCCTTTATATACCGGATCAATTTCAAATTGGACAGATGGTTTATTCCAAGTTTGATAGGTTAACATGATACACCCCTTTCCCGCTCATCCAAACAAAAAGAGGCGATAACAAGATATAGGGATTTCCCTTATCTGTGTTATGCGCCTCTAGTTTGTCTAGTCAGCTTATTTAATTCGCACTTTCTCGTTTTTCTCTAATTGAATGACTTTACCGTCCTGAACCACAATGGTAATTGATCCAAAACTCATCGTCTTCAACATCGAAGTGATTTTCTCGACTACTACATCATACTGTGCCTCTTGATTATTTTCTTTAGTCACATGATTCCCCCAATTTTCATCTTATCCAGAAAATCATGAATGAAAAAACAACCTTCCATTTTGGAAGGTTGTTCAGGTAAGGATACCTTATCTTCCAAAATGACTTCACATTTTGCTGGAATTAGCACCTTACATACGTAGGTTGCTGGGCTTCGCGGGGCCAGATCCCTCCACCACTCTGGATAAGAGTTATTATTTTTAATATTCTAAATAATATCACATTCTGCAGGGAAGTCAACCCGAGTTTTTCTATCGGATTTAAGTCTTTTGACTTATTTTTTCTTTCAGAACATTAATTCTCTTTATTTCTATTCGCTCTATGAAAGCTATAGGACACAATTTCACATGAATGCTCAAAATAGTTGAAACATCAATTTACCCTCGATCACTTTCTTCTGGTCCTGATTGACGGCAAAGACTTTAAAATGTAAGAGATCATCCTGTTTTTCTGATACTTCTGCAAACATTGTAATGACATCGTCCAAAAAAACCATCCCTTTAAAGCGAACGGTGTAATCTTTGATAAATCCTTCTTCATAATGATCACTAAAAAGCTTGGAGACATTGCCCATTGTCCACATGCCATGAGCAATGATTCCTGGAAGCCCCAGTTTATGGGCTTCCTCATCGATCGTATGAATGGGGTTATAATCCCCAGATGCTCCTGCATATTTGATTAAGTCGATTCTCGAGACTGGAGCTAATTCGACAATGGGAATCGTTTCACCTATATTAATGGATGATAGTATAGTCATTTTCCCAACCTCTCTCTGACCGCTTCAGTGATAATGACAATCGCCTCGGAGGTGAAAATCCTTTTCCCTCCTGAGTCTTCACCTATATCTTCGATTACAAGAAAGCCTAGTGTTCCACCCGATCCTTTCCGCTCATAGTAATCTTTTATCTCTGTATAACACTGAATACGTTCCCCAACCTTCAGTGGTCTTACATAGTGAAAAGATTGTTCCCCATGAATTAACCCGATATTCGGTAGATGAAAACCCTCAATTGTTCCATAGTCAAATACTCTGGGAAACGTGGGGGGAGCGATATTCCCCCTGTATTTAGATCGCTTTCCTGCTTCTTCATCCACATAAATGGGATGTAGATCTCCGATGGCTTCGGCAAACTTATGAACCGCTCCTTTTTCTACACAATTTTCTACGGAAGTTGAGCGTTTACCGATATAAGATTGAAACATATCCTTCACCTCTTTCTCCCATTAGGCTTTCGGCCCTCCAGCTACGTAGAGGATTTGTCCATTAACGAATGACGATCTTTCATCCGCAAAAAACGCCACTGCATTCGCTATATCTTCCGGCTGCCCGCTTCTCCCGACAGGAATACCTTGAAGACTTGCTTCCACCAATTCTTCAAAGGTAATTCCGATTCGCATAGCTGTTTCTCTAGTCATATCCGTTTCGATGAATCCGGGGGCTACTGCATTGGTCGTAATACCAAGAGGACCAAGCTCTATAGCCAAAGTTTTCGTTAAGCCTTGAAGACCCGCTTTAGCCGTAGCGTAATTTGCCTGACCCCGGTTACCGAGTGCCGAGGTAGAAGAGATATTAATCATCCGGCCATACCTATTCTTCACCATATAACCTTGCGCTGCTTTCGCTACGTTAAATGCTCCTTTCAAATGCACATCCATGACCGTTTGCCAATCTGTATCAGTCATTTTAAACAACAGGTTATCTCTGATGACTCCTGCATTGTTGACAACAATGTCAACGGACCCGAAAGTTTCAAAGACTTCGTTGACGGCCTCTTCTACTTCTTTGAATTCTACTACATTCGCAATTCTTGTATATATTTCATACTCTCTCAATTCCTCACTGACTTCCAAGAGTGCCTCTTCATTCACGTCAATGATGGCAACCTTTGCCCCTTCTCCTGCAAAGAGCTTGGCAATCGCTTTACCGATCCCCCGGCTCCCGCCTGTTACTAAAGCTACTTTCCCTCTGAATCTTTCACCCATTTACATTACCTCCTTATCCCTTTAAACAAATTGGCCCACTTTCACATGCCCTTTTAATAGATTCCGAGAAATGATCAGTTTTTGAATTTCATCAGTACCATCATAAATACGCCACAATCTTGCTTCACGATACCAGCGTTCAATCGGAAGTTCTCTTGTGTAGCCCATCCCTCCGTGAATTTGAAGGACCCGATCCGCTACCCGATTTCCCATGTTCGATCCGTACAGTTTGGCAATCGATGCAACATGGCGATTATCTTCTCCTTGATCCAGCGTGAATGCTGCATTTAACACAAGCCATCTGGCAGCTTCAATTTCCACGGCAGAATCAGCAATCTGCCATTGAATCGCCTGTCGATCCGCGATTGGCTTTCCAAATGTCTCTCTTTCCTTGGAATAATCAATCGCCATTTGCAGTAAACGTTCTGCTGCGCCTACCGCTTGTGCACCAACAATCCAGCGTGCGAACCCGATCCATTCCAGTCCCAAATTGTAACCACCATCGATTTCACCGAGAATATTTTCTTCAGGTACCCGCACGTCATCAAAAAACAGACTGGCCGGTCCCCATTCCCCCATGGTATGAATGTATTCGGATGTCCAACCCATACTTCGATCGGCTATAAAACAGGTTACTCCTTCCCGACCCGTTCTCCGATGCTTTTCCTTATCGGTCACCGCCATGACCATGACAAAGTCTGCTTCATTTCCGCCAGTAATAAACGTTTTTTCACCATTTAATACCCACTCATTTCCATCCTTCACTGCGGTCATCCGAATGTTTTGAGTATCGGATCCAGCTCCCGGTTCCGTCATGGCAAAGCAGGACTTTTTCTCTCCGTTTATCGTGGGGATCAAATAGTTCTTTTTCTGTTCTTCGTTGGCATAGTATAGGATGTTATCTGCATAACCACCGAAACTGAAAGGCACAAAGGTTTTAGAGATTTCCATATAAACAATGGCCATCATCATTTGCCCGAGATCCGCTCCGCCGTACTCTTCTGGTGTATTGATCCCCCAGAACCCTGCTTCCTTTGCTTTTAACTGCAGCTCGCTCCTTTTTTCCGGGGAAAGACTTGGTTTTCCTTCCCGTTCATTTCTTAGCACTTCATTTTCTAAAGGTATTAGTTCTTTCTCAACAAATTTACGGATGGTTTTTTGGATCATCCTTTGTTCATCTGATAACCGTAAGTTCATCCCGGTTCCCCCCTATAAGATGGATCGTATACTAACTGGTTAGTATTATGGCTGCAGGATTACCTTTCCTACCGTTTTTCTTGCTTGCATGAGTGTATGAACCTTAGCTGCATCTTCTAAAGGAAATACATGTCCAACCGTTACTTTCAATTCCCCGGACGCTACATAATGAAAGATTTCATGAAGGGTTTTCTGGGTCAGTTCAGCATCTCTCATGAGAGGAGGTAGGAAGAACCCGATAACAGACTGATTCTTTGCCATCAAAGAAGAAGGATAAAATCTGCTCTGCTCTCCGCTTGCTACTCCGTAAATCACCATTCTTCCGAAATAGTCAAGACATTTTAACGTTTTATAGAAAACATCACCGCCTGCCATTTCCAATGCCAGGTTTACACCCTTTCCATTTGTGGCTTCCAGAACTTCTGATTCCCAGCCCTCTTGAGTGTAGTTGACTAACACATTCGCTCCCATACCCTCAGCCAGACGTAATTTTTCTTCTGTGCTGGCCGTAGCGATGATCTTACCTGCACCAAATCGTTTTGCCAGTTGGACGGCAAGCAGGCCTACTCCACCAGCCGCTGCATGAATGAGGACGGTTTCTCCCTGCTGCAACCTTCCCAAGGTTTTTAATATGTGATAGGCACTTAATCCTTGAACAGGGATGGCGGCCGCTTCTTTGAAATCCAATCCATATGGGAGGGGGATCAATGAACGCTCATCTGTCAGGGCAAATTCTGCATAGCCTCCGGAATCCAACATGGCTACAACCCGGTCTCCTTTTCTTACTCTCTTCACATCTTCTCCCACTTCAGTGACGATTCCCGCCACTTCAGAACCCGGGATATATGGGAGTGGAGTTTTCACCACATATTGCCCTTCCCGTCTTGCTGTATCAGCATAATTGACTGCAGATGCATGAACATCAATAAGGACTTCTCTCCCCCGAGGCGTCGGAACATTTATATCCACATTTTCTAATACATTAGGGCTTCCAAACTCCCTGAACTGAATGGCTTTCATCCTAATCCCTCCTATTTTCCAGAAAACGATGGTCTTCTTTTGTTTTTAAATGCTGAAACTCCCTCACCATGATCTTCAGTTGTAATCATCAAGGTTTGTGTGATTCGTTCTTGTTCAAGTATCTCATCCAAAGATGAGGTGAATGAACGATCAATCATTTTCTTCATCATTCCATAAGCTTTACTTGGCCCTAAGGCTAACTCTCTAGCCCAATCAGTTGTTTCCTTATCAAGTCTTTCAAAAGGGACAATACGGTTTACCACACCTAAGTTATACATTCTTCCGGCAGCCACAGGTTCTCCTGAAAAGAAGAATTCTTTCGCTAAATGTGGGCCTATGATGCGTGGAAGAAAATACGAACCTCCGCCATCGGAAATAAGACCTACTTTAGAGAAGCTTAAAGCGAATTGACTATCTTCTGAAGCGATAATCAAATCACTGGCCAGGGCTAAATTAAAACCGGCACCTGCTGCAAAGCCGTGTACCGAGGCGATGACCGGTTTATCTATTTCTTTTATTGCTTTAATGCATGTATTTAATATCCCGATGTGTTCATAGACTTCGGTTGAAGTGGCACTCCCCATCGTTTTCACGTCGCCGCCTGCAGAAAAGGCCCTCCCGGCACCGCGAATCACAATGGCTCTGATTTCCTGATTATGCTCTGCCTGCTCTAGTGCTTCAACGATTCCCGTAAGCATGTTCTCATCAAAGGAATTCAAGCTATCCGGTCTATTTAATGTCAATGTCAGTACCCGGTCAGTTGTTTCTAGTAGTAAAGAGGATTTCATCGTTTTCGTTCATCTCCTTGTCTTTATTCCTGGCGATCAAATGCAGCTTGACTTCCCAGGGTGATCAACGATTTCGCAAACCGATCAAATTGAGAAAATCGTGAATCGCTGGTTTGCCCCATCTTAAAGCGGTAATAGATTTGTTGCACAATGACTGCGAGCTTAAAATAAGCAAAAGATAAATAAAAATGAATATTGTTCACGTCTCTACTGCTTTTCCTGGCATATTCTTCGATAAATTGTCTTCTGCTGTAAAAACCGTCCATGATCGTTACTGGAGGCTTCCCAAGACCAAATTTTAATAACTCTGGATCATCATTTTGTATCCAATACCCCATAGCGACACCTAAATCAGCAAGAGGATCACCAACGGTCGCCATCTCCCAGTCAAATAACCCCACCATAGATTTAAGGTCAGAAGAAAACATGGAATTGTTTAATTTAAAATCATAATGAATGATTGTCGATTCAGCATTTCCTGGAACATTCTTTATCAACCAGTGTGTCAGGTGATCCACTTCGCGAATCTCACTTGTTTTGGCACGCTCGTAACGTTTGATCCATCCATATACTTGTCTTTCCATAAAGTGTTCGGGCTTACTGATTTCATGAAGAGTTGTTTTTCTGTGATCAATGGAATGAAGATCGACCAGTTTAGAAACCATTTCCTCCGATATTTTCCTGCAGATATCTGGTGTCACATGGAGGTGAGGGGGAAAGGAAGTATCAAATACTTCACCTTTTATTCGCTCCATGATGAAAAATGGGCTGCCTACGATCCTTTCATCATCAGAGAATACATACGGCTCAGGTGTAACACAGAATAATGGTTGAATTTCTGAAAGAATCCTATATTCTCTTTTCATATCGTGAGCCTTCGGGGCGACAGGTCCTAATGGAGGACGTCTCAGTACACCTTCCCATTCACCCATTTTAAGTAGATACGTAAGATTTGAGTGTCCTGCAGAAAATTGTTTAATAGAGAGCTCTTCATGAAGGAGGTGAGGGAAATGCTCATTCAAAAAGCTTTTTAGATTGGTAGTATTCAGCTCTTCTCCTTCTCGCACCGATACCGTTTCATACCCAGTTTTTTCAGACATCTTACCCCTCCAACATTAAGAATATTCAGTTTTCTCTGAGCGCAAATGAGTGTTTAACTGCGCCTTTAACAACTCAGGGATCATTTTGCTTTGCTGCTCAAGAAAATCAAAATAAACGATCACCGCATTTCCCTTTGCAATCAATTGATGGGTGTTCGCACATAAGATATCATGCTCTAACTGAAAGCTCTTCGATCCAATTTTTGATAGATAGGTGGTGATCTTTAACTCTTGATTAAAATACCCTTGTGACACAAAGTCACATTTGGTTGAAGCGAGAATAAATCGCCAGTCTTTCACCTCCATATCAAATCCGAGTGATTGAAAGAATTTAATTCTTGCTTCTTCTAAATAAACAAAATAAGTTGTATTGTTGATATGACCTAATGCATCCGTTTCGCAAAATCTACTCGTTACCGTAATGGTTTCCATTAGCCCGCCATCTCCCTATATAAATACTAACCAGTTGGTATGTTATTCATAAGGAAATCCTTTAGATGATTTCCCATTTACTCTGTCTCAATCCCTTTTAATACCATATCGACAAAAGTCTGGGCAATTTCCTGATCGGATTTCGCACCATCAGGCTTATACCATTGATAGCTCCAATTCATCATACCGAGAATTCCAAAAGCTACAATCGATACGTCAAAGTCCTCATGAAAGTCTCCGTTCTTCCTACCTTCTTTCAGGAGAGTTTCTATATTATAGCGATACATATCCCGCTTAGGCTCAATTGCATCCAGACTTTCCTTGCTCAAGTGCCTCATTTCTCTAAAAAATACTTTGGCACTGGCCCCTTGCTCTTTAATGTCCAGAATGGAAAGATGGACAATATCATAAAGTTTTTCCATGTAGCTCTTCCGATCATCTCCAAGAACTCTTTCCTGTTTAGATAATAAGCCATCAATATAGCGCATGTGAATTTCCTTTAACAGCTCTTCCTTACTGGAGAAATAGTAATAGAATGTTCCTTTTGTTACACCAATGGATTCTACTATGTCCTGAATGGAAGTAACGGTAAATCCTTTTTCATCAAATAAGCGTACAGCATGTTCTGTAAGTTTTTCTTTCATCTGAAATCCTCTCAATCTGCAAATATCACCTAAATTATATCATATTACCTCACGTTTTCACGCAGGGCTCTTCGTAATATTTTCCCAACACTCGTCTTTGGAAGCTCCCCACGAAACTCAATGATTTTTGGAACCTTAAATGATGACATGTTCTCCTCACAGAAATGAACCAATTCTTTTTCAGTTGCCTGTTCCCCTGACTTTAAGACGATCACTGCCTTAACCGTTTCGCCTCTATAAGAGTCCGGGACACCGATTACGACAGCTTCCTGTACGCTTGGATGCTCGTAAATGATTTCCTCGACTTCCCGGGGATACACATTGTATCCTGATGCAATGATCAGATCTTTCTTTCGGTCCACAATCGATATATACCCTTCTTCATCCATTCGGGCGATGTCTCCTGTGTAAAGCCAACCATCTCGAAGGGCGTGAGCAGTCTCTTCAGGTAAATTCCAGTAGCCTTTCATTACTTGAGGGCCTTTAATAATGAGTTCGCCCACATCTCCTAAAGGAACCTCCGTAGTGCCTGTTGCTAAATCAACTACCTTATAGTCTGTGGATGGAAATCCAATTCCAACCGTTCCCGGCTTTCTTTCTGCAAAAGCGGGGTTGCAATGAGTCGTTGGTGAAGCCTCTGATAATCCGTATCCCTCTAATATTTTCGCTCCTGTTTTCTTTTCGAATTGATTCAATAACTCAACTGGCATCGGGGCGCTACCGCTATTACAAATTTTTATTGAATCAATGCCGTACTCTTCTGCCTGTGGATGATTGGTGATCGCCACGTACATAGTCGGCACACCTGGAAACAGGGTGGGCTGTTCGTTCTTAATGGTGGTTAGCACTTCTGACAATTCAAACCTTGGAAGTAAGATCATTTCATTTGCTGAATAAACCGCAAAGTTCATACATGAATTCATCCCAAATACATGAAAGAACGGAATCACACTCAGGCTTCTTTCTTTCCCTGTTTCAATGCTGTCTTTAAAGAAGAGTTGACTTTGAATGACATTTGAAAGGATGTTTTTATGAGTGAGCATGACTCCCTTGGATGCACCGGTAGTTCCACCAGTATATTGAAGGACTGCCACATCTTCTTCAGGGTTGATCGACACCTGGGATACTTCACCATCCCCTACCATCAAAAATTCATCAAAGTCATAGTCTGGTGGGACAAGTTGGTATTCTCCCTCAAAGCTTACTACAATAATCCTCTTGACTTTTGTCTCCTTTTGAATGGAATGGACCATTGGATAAAAACGGTCCAATACGACGATTGTCTCAGCTCCCGAGTCATTGAGCAGATGGATTAATTCCCTTTCAACTGACATCGGATTCACCTGTGTGACAATTCCCCCGGAGGTAAGGATTCCATAATAAGAGATCACATATTGCGGACAGTTCGGGAGCATGATCGCCACCCTGTCTCCTTTCTTCACTCCAATATGTTGAAAGGATGAAGCAAGCATGGAGACGGCACCTTGAAGTTCACCATACGTTATCCGTTTTTGATAAAAGCTAATACATGGATGAGCCGGGAATGAAGAAACGGTATGTCGAAGCATTTCTGGTATTGAAAAATCAACCTCAGGAATTTCAGTCTCATACGCTTCAGGGTAATGACTGAGCCAAGATTTAGTTGTCATAAAATCATTCCTTCCATTTCAGATTTCTCATATACTAATTCTGCATGTACCTTAAAAGATTAATCCTCCACCATCAACAGATAGTGTGGCACCGGTTATAAAGGACGCCTCATCAGAAGCTAAAAACAGAATCGCTGATGCGACTTCTTCTGGATTTCCAATCCGTCTTAGAGCATTTGATTGAGAGATCGCCGACCATTTCCTCTCATCCTTCTTCCAACCATTGATGATGTTCGTATCTATAACCCCAGGCGCTACTGCATTCACTCGAATATTATCCTTTCCATATTCCAGGGCAGCATTTTGTGTCAGTAGTATGACACCACCTTTTGCCGAATTGTAGGCTGACACGTATTTGCGGCCCTTTAAACCGAGAAGGCTCGATACATTCACAATTACACCATCTTTTTTCATCAATTCAGGTATGGCATACTTCATTCCCAGAAAAATGCTCTTTAAGTTTGTATCCAATACGGCATCCCATTCGTTTTCGTCCAGATCAATACTCCTGACTTCCGACTGTCCGATTCCTGCATTATTGATAAGGATATCGAAACCTCCGAAATGTTCCACCGTAGTATGTACGAGGGATTGAATGCTTTCACTTTCCCGCACGTTCGTTTTGATAAAAAGTGCAATTCCTTTTTTTTCGTGAATGAGTCTGACCGTTTCTTCACCTCTTGCATCATCCAAATCTGCTACGACCACAGCAGCACCTTCTTTCGAGAACCTTAGTGCTGTAGCGCGCCCAATTCCTCCGCCTCCCCCTGTAATAACGGAAACTTTCCCTTGTAATCTCATCAGCATCCAACTCTCTTCCTAGCCTTCTACAGGAGAAGCTTTTTCGTGTTTTCTCAATTCTAATTTTGCCAATTGGGCACGGTGTACTTCATCAGGTCCATCAGCAAGTCGCAGTGTACGGGCATTTGCCCATTGAGCTGCCATCGTGTAGTCATCCGATACTCCTGCTGCCCCGAAAGCTTGAATGGCCCGGTCGATCACACGTAAAGCCATTGAAGGAGCCACCACTTTAATCATGGCGATTTCCTGTTTCGCTGCTTTATTGCCGACGGTATCCATCATGTAGGCTGCTTTCATCGTAAGAAGACGGGCTTGTTCGATTTCAATCCTTGAATTCGCAATCCATTCTCTTACGACCCCCTGACTTGCCAATGCCATTCCGAATGCATCACGTCCCTGAACACGCTTACATAATTCTTCAAGTGCCCGCTCTGCTGCACCGATCAATCTCATGCAATGATGAATTCGCCCAGGTCCCAACCTTCCTTGAGCAATAGCGAAACCTTTTCCTTCACCCCAAATCATATTTTCTAAAGGAACTCTTACATCGGTAAAGGTGATTTCTCCATGACCATGAGGGGCATGATCGTAACCGAACACAGGAAGCATGCGCTCAATTTTCACACCTGGTGTATTCAGCGGGATGATAATCATTGATTGCTGTTCATGACGACTCGCCTTGGGATCTGTTTTCCCCATTAGTATGGAAAAGGTGCATCGAGGGTCACCGGCGCCTGATGACCACCATTTCTTCGCGTTAATGATGTATTCGTCTCCATCCCGGATGATACTCGCCTTAATATTCGTTGCATCGGAAGACGCGACATCAGGCTCGGTCATAGAGAAACATGAACGGATATCACCATTTAGCAGAGGGATAAGATACTGTTGTTTTTGAGTAGGAGTCCCATAACGTTCCAACACTTCCATATTCCCTGTATCAGGAGCATTGCAATTAAACACTTCCGGACCGATCAGGGATCTCCCCATGATTTCACAAAGAGGGGCGTATTCGACATTATTAAGCCCGGCACCATATTCGCTTTGAGGAAGAAATAGGTTCCATAATCCCTGTTTCCTCGCTTCAGCTTTTAGTTCTTCCATGATTGTGGGAACCCCGCTCCAGCGGGTTTCTTGCTGATTGAGCTGATTTTCATAGAGAGATTCATTCGGGTACACGTATTCTTCCATAAAACGGGATATTCTATTTTGATATTCTTGTACTTTTGGAGAATAGGAGAAATCCATTACATCCATCCTTTCTTAACCAAAACATGTAATACTCCGCACTCGGTTACATCGCTGAGGATCCACCGTCTACGACGAGAACTGAACCAGTGACAAAATCAGATGCACGAGCCGCCAGGAAAAGTGCCGCTCCTTTAAGATCATTCTCGGTACCGAATCGATTTAATGGTGTTCCGTTTAAAATGGCTTCCCCTGCATGAGATAGAATTCCTTTTGACATTTTTGTTGGAAAGAATCCCGGTGCGATTGCATTCACATGAATCCCGCGGGAACCCCATTTCACGGCTAGATCCTTCGTGAAATTGATGACCGCTGCTTTACTCGTGCTATAGCCAATGGCATCCATATAACGTGGGTCTGTACCTTGAAGACCTGCTACTGAAGCAATATTAATGATTTTACCTTGCTGTTGCTCGAGCATTAATTTCCCCACGGCCTGTGACATAATAAAAGTCCCATTTACATTCACATTGATAACTTTATGCCAAGCGTCAAGAGGCATTTCTTCTGCAGGTGCCCCCCAGGAAGCACCACTGTTATTCACTAAAATATCAATGCGGCCAAACACCTTCTTCGATTCATCTACAACACGCTGTACGTCTTCAGGATTAGTGACATCACACTTCAATGCCAGTGATTGGACACCTATTTCTTCTAATTCCTTCTTCACGTCTTCACATGCTTCAACGTTTCTCGAGCATACTACAACGTTTGCCCCCGCTTCAGCAAACCCTGTCGCGATTTGTTTCCCCAACCCTCTGCCTCCTCCGGTCACAAGGGCAACTTTACCTGATAAATCAAATAATTCATTCACATGCACGTTCGTGCCTCCTCATCTTTACAGCATTTCATTTACATACCTCAGATACTAACCAGTCGGTATGTTTAATTCTATAGTAAAGAATATAGTCTGAATTTTCAATTATAATTACTCAAAATAACTAAATTTATTTTCATACAAAAGAAAAACTGACTCATATATGTATGAGCCAGCCCACTTGTTTAAGCTTCTGCTTCAATGATTTCTTTGTTATACGCTTCGTTATCCAAATCACCTGTCACTTTACTTGTTATGATTCCAGATGTCATTGCACCACTCACATTTACTGCTGTTCGCCCCATGTCAATCAAAGGTTCAACAGAAATCAATAGACCCGCTAACGCTACTGGAAGATCCAAGGCGGATAGAACAAGGATAGCAGCAAATGTAGCTCCGCCTCCAACGCCAGCAACACCGAAGGAGCTAATGGCCACCACTACGATGAGCGTAAGAATAAAGGAAGGGGTTAATGGATTAATCCCGACAGTCGGTGCAATCATCACTGCAAGCATGGCAGGATACACACCTGCACAACCGTTCTGACCGATGGATAACCCGAATGATCCCGAGAAGTTGGCAACCCCTTCTGAAACACCCAATTTATGCTTTTGTGTTTGAATGTTAAGTGGCAGTGTTCCGGCACTGGATCTCGACGTAAAAGCAAATGCTAATACAGGAAATACTTTTTTCATGTAAGTGACCGGATTTAAGCCCGCAAGAGTAAGCATGATTAAGTGAATGGCAAACATGATAATCAAGGCCACATAAGATGCTCCAACAAATTCTCCAAGCTTCATGATGGCATCAAAATTACTTAATGCAACCGTTTTAGCCATGATGGCCAACACACCGAATGGAGTGAGTCGTAACACCAAAGTCACAATTCTCATGACTACAGCATAGACAGAATCAACGATTTTCTTGAAGAATTCAGCAGCCTCAGGCTCTTTGCGCTGAGCCCCCAAGTAAGCGATACCGATGAAAGCTGCGAAAATCACGACAGCGATCGTCGAGGTTGCTCTTTGTCCCGTAAAGTCCAGGAACGGATTCGCAGGTAAAAGCTCGAGAATTTTTTGAGGATAACTCTGACCTTCTAAAGATGTCGCTCTCTCCTCTAATTGAACTCCCCTTGCCGTTTCTGCCTCTCCTTGATCAATCTGGATCGCTTCCAAATCAAAAGCCACGGTCGTAGCAATCCCGACAGCTGCAGCAACGGCTGTTGTGCCTACCAGCAATCCAATGATCAGCACAGAGATCTTCCCTAAATTATGAGACCGTTTTAATTTAGAGAAGGCTGAAATAATCGACACAAATACTAAAGGCATGACAATCATTTGCAGAAGTTTAATATAGCCGGATCCGACGATGTTAAACCATTCAATCGATTGTGTGACATTTTCATCCCCGGCTTCATATACCCACTGTAATCCAAGACCAAATAATATCCCCAGCCCCAGAGCGGTAAACACCCGTTTTGAAAATGAAACATTTTTCCTTTGCATATAAAGTAATACACCGATGAGAACAAGAAACACCAAAATGTTTAACAAAACAAACCAGACATTCATTCTTACCCCTCCCTCTTATCATTGATGTTGATACAAGTTAGACCGAGGTCTACTGTATAGTATGATGAGGGAGTAAGAGATATGTTGCTATGGTGGTTTTATTTTTCATTGTGGACCGATTACAATCGTAATAGCTTTTGTTGGACAGCTTGGGCTAAGTTTTCTGTGCGAAAGGGATGTTTTGAAATCGCAGAAATGACTGCGACACCGTCCGCACCTGCTTCCAATACTTGAGAAGCATTACTGTAATGAATGCCTCCAATCCCGACAAGGGGGATATCGATACCATTTGTTCTTATTAATTGGATGATTTTCGGGCCACGAACCTCTCTACAATTATTCTTTGTATTGGTAGGAAACATTGGACCAACTCCAAGATAGTCTGCTCCGGAATCCAAAGCTAACCTGGCTTCATTCACGTCATGAGAGGAGACACCAAGTATTCTATTTCCTATTTTCCGACGGACTTTTTCGATAGGTTCATCCTCCTGACCTATATGTACTCCATCTGCGTTCATTAATAACGCCAGCTCCACATCATCATTCACGATAAAAGGAACACCGTGTTTACGACATAAACGCTGTAGCTCATGAGCCAGCTCAACTTTCGCATCGCCTTCTAAACCTTCCATACCTTTTTCACGAAACTGAAACATGGTAACTCCGCCTAAAAGGGCTTGCTCTAATACTAGTGCCGGATGCTTATCACAATTATAGCTTCCCATCACAAAATATAACTGTAAACTTTCTCTGAGATTCATACATTCATACCTGCGTGGTACGCCCAATGATTCGTTGGGCCGTGTTCACTCCCAATGCCCAGTGAGTCACTGATCGCTGCAGTAATAAATTGTTTGGCAGTATGGACAGAATCATAGACCGTATGTCCTTTTGCTAATTGCGATGTAATCACAGCAGAGAATGTACACCCTGTTCCGTGTGTATGTGGTGTGAAGACTCTCGGACTGCTAAAATCATAAAATCTTTTTCCATCAAAGAGGATGTCAGTCGCTTGAACAAATTGAGCATGAGATTGATGCCCACCTTTAATCACCACATGTTTTGCCCCCATTTGGAACAATACCTCCGCCGCTTTCTTACGATCAACATCATTCAGGATGTCTATCCCTGTCAATGCCTCAGCTTCAGGAATGTTCGGCGTTACCACGAACGCAAGGGGAATCAATTCATTGATTAATGCATTAACGGATTCCCTCTCCAATAAAGATGCCCCCCCTTTTGCTATCATGACAGGATCTACTACGAGCTTCTTCCAGGAATGTAATCGAACAAAGTCTGCAACATGAGAAATAATGTCTCCGTTCACCAGCATGCCCGTTTTGATGGCTTGGGGAGGTAAATCTTCAGCAATCGATGTTAATTGATCAATGACAGCATCCGCTGACAATGGATACACGCCTTGTACACCTCTTGTATTTTGCGCCGTCACTGCTGTGATGGCAGACATTCCATAGACATTCAGCTCCTGAAACGTCTTGAGGTCTGCCTGGATTCCAGCCCCACCGCCACAATCCGATCCGGCAATCGTTAATGCTTTTTGAATCATGCTGTTCTCCTCCCTTTATCCCAAATAACGATGATAAACCGATTTTGCTTTCCTTATATCTTTTGTTCCGTGAATGAGAGTACGTCCATCACGAAAGAGTACGATTCGATAAGATTCAACCTCGAATGAAATCAGATAAGGATTTCTATCTACTTGTTTTCCCTGAAGTTCTAAAGATTTTGATCGTTCCAAAAGATTCACATCTTGTTTTACAGCTGGTCGGATTTGAACAGAATCCCTACCACAGAGGACGGCTGTTTTGGTTTGATTTTCGTATTTCAGACCGGGGAATGTATGATGCTCTCCACATGAAAGGCATTCATCCCTTTTCAGCTTGCTCACATCCAGCGAAGTATGCTCATTTTTCCATAAATCAAAAGAGACCACTTTATTACCCAGTGCCTCCATGTCTTCTACCAGTATCTTTAATGCTTCAGTAGTTTGGTAGGCCACAACCGTGGACACGGCAGGGCTGATGATGCCCGCTGTATCACAGGTCATTCCACCCATTGGAACAGTGTCGATCAAACATTGAAGACAGGGAGTGATACCGGGAAGGATAGTGAATGATATTCCATAACTCCCAACACAAGCACCATAAATCCAAGGAATGGAATATTTTTGAGAAATATCATTTATGATCATTCTCGTATCAAAGTTATCCGTTGCATCGATGATAAGATCTACGCTCTTGGCAAGTTTCAACATCTCTTCTGGCATAGCATCGAGTATATGTCCTTCGATTTTCACAGTTGAATTAATCGCTTGGAGTCTTTTTTTTGCCGCTACAGCTTTGGGGATTCGGTTTCTTGCATCTTCCTCGTTATACAGCTGCTGACGTTGTAAATTACTCCATTCTACATAATCACGATCCACAACCGTCAACTTCCCTATACCAGCACGTACAAGTGCTTCTGCATTGCCTGTTCCCAGTGCTCCCGCCCCGATCAACAACACATGTTTATTTCTTATTAACTTTTGTCCCTCTGTTCCGATGGGGTGAAACAGCGTTTGTCTTGAATATCTATCTTCTTTCAAACACTCATCCCCTCCATTGGGCTGCTTGCTGTTGCATAACGTTTCTTCGGAATTCTTCCAGCCTCATATCCGAATCGTCCCCCTTCAATCGCAAGCCTCATGGCATTCGCCATCATAACGGGATCGTTAGCCGAAGAGACGGCTGTATTGAGCAATACAGCATCAGCCCCGAGTTCCATTGCAAGAGCTGCATCTGAAGGAGAACCAATTCCGGCATCCACAATGACCGGTACCTTTGTTTGCTCAATAATGAAACGGAGATTGACTGGATTGATGATTCCCTGTCCAGATCCTATAGGGGAAGCACCGGGCATGATGGCATGTGCCCCTAACTCTTCCAATCTCCTTGCAAGAACAACATCGTCAGACGTATAAGGAAGCACTGTAAAGCCTTCTTTTATTAATTCTTCAGTTGCTTTCAGTGTTTCGACGGGATCGGGCAGCAGCGTTTTATCACATCCGATCACTTCTACCTTAATCATGTCACAAAGCCCTGAAGCTCTCGCTAATTGTGCATGTCGAACCGCTTCCTGAGCACATTTAGCCCCTGCTGTATTCGGTAACAATGAATAGTTTTCAAGATTCAGTTTTTCTAAGAAATTAGGTTGACCAGGCTCAAAGATATTCATGCGCCTTACCGTGAACGTAAGAATTTCTGCACCGGAAATCTCGACAGCTCTTTTCTGAATATCAAAATCAGGATATTTTCCCGTTCCCAGTAAAAGTCTTGAATGGAATGTATACTTTCCGATTTTCAACATTTCAACCGCCTCCTACAAATTGTACTAACTCTAAGATATCCCCATTTTTCACTTTGGTGATCTTATGCTCCTGTTTTTCAAGGATGGTTTGGTTCTGTTCAACGATGATCATTCGATTTTCCAAGTTAAAATGATGAATCAATTCCAATACTGTTGAAATGGATTCCGGCACCGTGACCAACTGTCCGTTTATTCGTAATTCCACCTTCTCAACTCCTTAAATATGAATGCAGGGGATGGGATTCCTTCCCCTCTATCAGATCTGCCATCAATACTCCTGTTATGGGTGCCAAGAGTATACCATTACGGTAATGCCCCGTTGCAATGGAAAGCCCTTCCCATTCCTCACTCCTCCCCATAAACGGCACTCCTTGTTCTGTTTGAGGCCGTATCCCGGCCCACGCTTTTTCCCACTTGGCATCAACCAATTCTGGAAGGATGGTTGTGGCCAAATGCATTAGGTTCATTAATCCACCTATGGTAATCGTTTCATCGAAGGTATAGGGGTGCTCCGTTGCACCGATTAAAAGGCGCCCACCAACTTTTGGAACAATGTAGCATCCTTCTGTGAAGATGGTCCGCTCCAGTATTTTACCGGGGACCTTAACGGAAAAGCATTCACCCTTGACTGGAAAACTTCTGAACTTCATTTCCAGTCGTTCCATGAGGAATGGACTCCAAGCACCGCCCGCTACAATCGTTTCGTCTGCATAATAGTCTCCTTTAGACGTCTTGACCCCAGTGATTTTGTTTCTCTCTTTCATAAAATCATACACGTCTGTATATTCACTAATTTCTGCACCCAGCATGATCGAAGCCGAACCTAAGGCTTGTGTAAGCTTTGATGCTGAGACGTTTCCATCCTTCGGGATATATAATCCCCCTGACACATCCTTTGAAAGATGAGGTTCATAGGTAAATAGAGTGTGGGGTGAAAGCCATTTAACTTGTTCCCCTGGTGATGTTAAGGAAGCCGTTGTTACTAATTCTTGTGCTTCCTCCTCCGTTCTCGCCAATTTAATCATTCCATTTTCAACATATTCAATGTCCATTCCACTGATTTCTTTTAAATCCCTTGATAAGGAAGGATACATATCACGGCTTGCCTTCGCCAAATGATACAGAGGATCGTTTCCCTTCAATTCGCTTTGAACGCCAAGCATGCCTGCAGCTGCTTTCGATGCTTTTCCCGCCAATTGATTTCTCTCAATCAGGAGAACTTTCTTTCCTCTTTTGGATAATTGATACGCAATGGAGCAGCCAATTACTCCTCCACCCACAATCAAAGCATCATACTGTTTTACCAAGCTACTTCACCCCCTGTGTAATTGTTTATAATAGGATCGGGCTGCATCTAATGGATCCTTTGAAAGCAAAATACCTGATAAGACAGCGATCCCTTTTGCTCCGGTTCCCGTAATTTCACACACGCGTTCAGGAGTAATGCCTCCTATGGAAATAGTTGGAATCGGGACGGATTGAACCACTTTTTCTAAGTTTGCTACACCTCTGCCAGGCTTACCTGCCTTTGAAGAGGTAGCATAGATATTTCCATAAAGTAGATAATCCGCTCCTTTATCCATTGCCTGTTGTGCTTCTTCCAGGGAATGTACAGAAGCTCCAATCTGTAAGGAAGGAAAAGCACTCTTCACTAAGCTGATATCCGCACTTTGATGGCCAAGCTGAACCACTCTTACATGCTTCATAAAGGCAATGTCTGCCCGATCATTGACACATAATTTTGTTAATGGGACTCCTGCTGCTACTAATCGATCAATGGCCACAGCCATTTCTTTCCCCGTCCACTGCTTTTCGCGAAGATGGAGCATGTCGAGAAATGGATAAATGGACTTCGAGATTTTCACTAATTCTTCCACTGATTGTTTTCCTGTTGAAATCACATGTAATTGTTTTCTCGTTTCAATTCCCATAGCGAACATCTCCCGGCGGAAAAATAGGTAGATGGGTAGAAAAATAATAACTGAGCACAATCATGAAGAGAACGCTCCCCAAGAAATATCCATCATATTTCGAAAAGGTTACTCTGTAGTAATAGGTTCGTTGCCCACTTCCTTTAAAACCCTTTGTTTCCATAGCCACGGCAATTCTGTGAGCTCTTCTGATGCTCTGGGCAAGCAGGGGAATGGAATACGATTTCATTTTATGGAATATGTGCTTTATTCCTTTCCGTTCTTCAACTCCCCTGACTCTCATGGCGTTTCGTATCGTGAAGAATTCTTCAATCATAATAGGGATTAATCTGAATCCGGCCATAAAACTATACGCATACTTAGGTTTTAATCTCAGTTGCTGCATGAGGGAGTAGAAAAGCTTCACCGGTCTCGTTGTAAGAGCAAATAATAATCCCAATATAGCGAATACGATGGTACGCAATCCAACATGGATCCCCCGATAAAAACTCTCTTCAGTAATGTGGATCAATCCAAATTTCATCCATGTTGTTTCACCTTTCCCAAATAAAATCATTGATGAAGCTGTAGAGATGAAAACAAGGAAAAAGGGTAGAATCATTAAACTGACCGTTCTATATGAATATCCTGAGAACAACCATAATAGGAGAAAAAAGAGTAAGCTCAAATATAACAACCAGTTAAGATAATGAATAAAAAGCAGTAATACAAAAAGCCCGATCAAGGTCATTAGCTTGAAGCTGGGATTGATTTGGTGAAGCCAGGTTTCACTATACTCGAGTTCTATATTCATATTGCCTTACTACCTGCAATCTCATTATAGAAATCCTGGGTGAGACGCCCATTTTCAATTACCCATACTCTGGATGCAAAGTGAGTAATGATATTTTCATCATGTGTCACCATTAGAATGGTACAACCTTCTTTTTGATAGTTTTGAAGCATCTCAAGTAACGCAAACGTATTTTGGGAATCCTGGCCAAAGGTCGGTTCATCCAATAATAGAATATCTTTATTCCTGACAAGGGACGCTGCGACGCTTAATCTGCGCTTTTGCCCCATGGATAAATGATAGGGATGATGATGTTTGTATGGATCAAGCTTGAATCGCTTCAATAGTGCATGCACCTTTTCCTCCACTATTCCTTCATCCACTTTCTTGAGCCGAAAGGTATACGCAACTTCATCAAACACACTGTGTGTCACAAACTGAAACTCGGGATTTTGAAAAACAAATGTACATTCCTCTGGAACATTCTTTCCTTTTACCTGTCTTCCATATAATTCATACGTTCCGGTCGTTTGGATGAATTTCATAAGACTGTGGAGTAATGTTGATTTCCCAGCTCCGTTCTTTCCGGTGATTGCAATCCATTCACCTTTAAGGCTGACGGCATTTTGAAGGTGGATCTTCACCTCTTTTTGTACATACCCTTTGAAGTTCTCTAGCCTTAAATTCTCTTTCCCAAACGGGGCAACCTTCTCCGGAGGGTGGGAAGAAAGATAATCTTTCCACGCTTCCGGATACCATACCCCAACTGATTTCAATGTTTCCTTGAAATTTGATAAAATGTGAGCCTTTGGACCATCAGCCACTATCCTTCCATTAGCATCGAAAAGAATTATACGATCAATGATCTCCAGTACGTGACTCAGCTTATGCTCAACGATAAGTAACGTTTTATCTTTACATGTCGTTTTCACTGTTTCCCATACAGATTTTGTACTCTCATCATCCAACATCGCTGTAGGTTCATCCAAAAATAGTGTATGGGGATGGAGCGCAAGGGCAGAAGCAATGGCCAATTTTTGTTTCATCCCCCCTGATAGAGAGGAGATTTTCGTATGGGAATCCCCCAGACTTAAATTCACCTTCTCCAACAGTTCTTTAATTTCCTCTGGCATTTCGTCTCTTGGAATTTGGTTGTTCTCCAAAACAAAGGCAATTTCCTCATCAACATAGGGCATACAAAATTGAGCGTCCGGATCTTGAAAGACATACCCGAAAGATTCAGGACGCTCAATCGAGTCAGCTTTCATCGGCACATCTATAGAATGGGGTATCACACCGGATAAAACCTGGAGGAGTGTAGATTTGCCACAACCAGAAGGTCCGAGTAGCAATATCTTTTCCCCGTCTTTTATCGAAAGGCTTACGTCTTTAAACATCAGTTTCTCTGAACCGGGAAATGTAAGGCGCAGATTTTCAACATGCATCGTCATTCCCTCCTTTACTGATTCAGGGCATCATAATCTTTTTGGTCCGCACGTCTGACCAAACTGGTTACCCCCGTTTTCTCCAGAGCCTTAACGAGATAGAAGGCACCTATGCCTGCTATCACGATGGATCCGATTAACCTGGCACCGATAAAAAGTGATAAATTCCACAGAACCAAGTCTCCCATGTATCCCTTAAAGTAGTCCATCAGGATTGAGCCAATTGCTGAGCCCACAGCTGCAGTGCAAATGATGATGACATCATAACGCTTATAGCCGGTGATAAGAAAAATCAACTCTGCAAACAAACCTTGAATCAGACCGAATAGGAGTACCTCTAGGCCCCATTCACTCCCCATGAGAAATTCCCCTGAAGAAGCTGCAATCTCTGCCAGAAGTGCGACGCCAGGTTTCCGAATGATTAAAAATGCCACGGTTGCCGCCATGAACCACATGCCATAGATCAGTTGATCAGCATGCAATCCAAATGGCTTTAACAAGTTGTAAACCGGTCCCCAAAGCTTATATATAATCCCAAAACCTATTGAGATGACGACCGTTACTAAAATATCCGTCAGCTTTAATTTAGACATGTATTCTACCTTCTTTACCTAGAGATGTATGAAACGGCCACTTCTCAAGTGTGTATGCCATTTCCCAAAACTGTAATTCATAAATGCTGCTCAAAATAAAATTCTCTCTCATTCTTTCCTTATCTGTTTCCGTCATCGTTTCTGCCAATCCATCCAGTCGCTGGATCTGTTCTTCTACTAGTTCCCCAAACCACTCTCCACCATAAGCTGCGATCCATTCCTGATAAATAGCTTCCTCAGGTGTACATGATTTCAAGCGTTCACCGATCTCATAATACAACCAGTAGCAGGGAAGTATTGCCGCCAGAATATCTGCGAGACCTCCATACTGTGCGGAACGATACATATGAGACGTGTAGGCATAAGCCGTAGGAGCAGGTTTAAACTGCAGTTTTTCTTCTTCCGTAATCCCTAAACGGTTTGAGAAATTTTCATGAAGGGAAAGCTCAGCTTCATTTGTCCCCACAGCGTGTGTTGCCATTCTCGATGTAGTATGTAAGTCTGTTGCTTTGGCTGCACCAAGTGCCTGCACCTTCGAAAAGTGTGAGAGGTAATAGGCATCCTGGAGAAGGTAGTATCTGAAGTTTTCAAGGGGGAGGGTTCCATCCCCAATTCCTTTAACGAAAGGATGGTTAAAACTTGCTTCCCAAATTTCCTTCACTTCGTTTCTTAAGTACTTTGTAAATGTCATATTATCTTTCTCCTTTTCCAGACGACCCGAAATGGGCAACAAAAAAGCCACTTTCATTATGCATACCGCATACAGAAAGTGGCTTGAGATCAGTTTGATAGAATTCGATTCTATGTGACCGTCAAACACCACTTCCCTACGCTGGTCTCAACCAGATCAGGTTCAAAGGGTCTTAAAGTCACACTTTAATCTCAGCCTTTTATAAGGCACCCCTAGTGGATCGTCCTATGAAATTTTGTATTCGATGTTATCGTACCATGATTCTTTTACTTGTCAACACCAAAAAGAAAACCTTTCATCATTTTCCCATTGCCCTTTCCATACAAAACCAATCGTAGCAAAGGGTACTCCCTATGAAAATTTAAATGAAATTCATTTAGAATAAATCTCTTGTAAAGCAAAATTAAGAGTCTGCTGGAGTTGTATAAATATACACCCTTTAGATAATGGCAATACAAAACTACCATAAAGGCAGGGACGGACCTCCATGTTGGAGCTCCGTCCCTGCACATCATTTAAACCATCCTTTTTCTTTAGATTGAGTGATGGCTTCGATTCGATTTTTAACTTCAAGCTTATCGAGTATGGTTGAGATGTAGTTTCGGACGGTACCCGTTTTGAGGCTAAGCTCATCGGCTATCTCCTTCGTGTTTTTCCCGTCAGCAACCAGCTCCAACACTTCTTTTTCACGGTCTGTCAGGGGGTTCTCTTCACTATACACATCGTCCATGAGCTCTGGTGCATAAATACGTTTACCCTCCATGACAAGACGAATCGAGTTCGCCAGTTCTTCACTTGGGCTGTCCTTTAACAAATAACCCTTCACCCCACCTTTTAACGCACGCTGGAAATAACCGGACCTGGCAAAAGTTGTCAGGATAATCACTTTGCAATTTTCGCCTTTTAATTCCTCTGCTGCTTCAAGACCGGTCTTTTTAGGCATTTCAATATCCATGATACAAATATCCGGCTGCAGCTCGTGGACGAGGGCAATGGCTTCTTCTCCATTGCCCGCCTTTCCAACCACTTCCATATCATCCTCTAAACTAAGTAACGAGCCTAAGGCACCTAATAGCATTCGCTGGTCTTCTGCTATAACAATTCGAATCATTCCATTCCCTCCCTGTCTGTTTGCTTGATTACTTTCGGCACTCTCATTATCAAAGTGGTCCCATTCTCGGAAAAAACGTCTAAGCTCCCATTTACAAATTCTAACCGTTCTCTCATTCCGATTAAGCCGCTGCCTTTAGACTGTGTGTAATCTCCCTCGATTCCCATACCATCATCCTTCACTATGATAGTCATCTCTTTATCCGACTCTTCGATGGTTAGCTTACAGTACGACGCCTTGCTGTGTTTGACAACATTCGTCACGGCTTCTTTTAGACACATGCTCAAGATATTTTCCAGAAAGAGTGATGCTTGGGGCAGCATGACCTCATCATCCATCACGAATTCAATTTCCGCTGCCTTTAACAGCTGTTTGATCCGGACGATTTCATCTTTTAATCGAATGCCCCTCATTTGAGATACCATTGTCCTTACTTCACTCAAAGCGGTTCGTGCCGTTTGCTGAACATCCTTTAATTCACTCCTGGCCTGCTCTGGATCCTTGTACACCAATTTTCTGGCCAGATCGCTCTTCAGACCGATAAGAGAAAGCTTTTGACCCAAAGTATCGTGTAGATCACGGGCAATCCTCTGGCGTTCTTCCTGCTTGACCAAGTCTGAAATACGTTTATTAGCATCTTCCAACTGATCTTCGAGCTGCACCTGTTTATTTCGATTATAAATATTAAACGGCAACAGAATGACGCTTATCCAAATGATCAGAATAAAAGGAAATTGAGATAAAAATAATTCATCCTGTATAACAAAATTATAATTGATCGATGCCGTCGTTAACACAAGGTGGATAATATAAAGGGTTAAAAACGCCACCCGGTTTTTTATATTCCCATTATAATAGGCAATGTAAAAAGCAAAATAGATAAAATTAAATTGAATGGTCATGGTAATGGATATCGCTATTAAAATCGATGTCCATAAATAAACCGGCCAATCCTTTGAAATAAAAGCAAATCGTAAAGAAATAAAGAACATGATGGTCAAGGAAATCCCTACAACAATTTCGATCGTAGAGGAGGACTGAAAGATAAAATAAAATGGCAGGATGCTGATGATGCTCCATATATACGGGGAAATACCAGAACCTTTTTGAATATTGATTAACTTTTTCGGCATTTGCACAATATAACCTCTTTTACTTTCAGTTTTTTAACTATGTAACCTATAGTATGACATAAATTATACCAATTTTCATACAAACGGTTTAAGAATTCCCCCACCGTATAGACAAGAAAATCGTATAAAATTCTCCATTAAATAATACTAATATTTCCGATTTTGAATTACTTTTTGCTTCTGCATGATCTCATAGGATTTATGGATGATATCTGTTAACACATCACCTTTGTAAACTCTTCCAATTTTCGTGTTTTGCTGATAGTATTCAACAATTTCATCCAATTTCTTTGATGTTTCCTTATCAACTCTTACATTAAGCTGCATTCTTCCTTGATCTGACAAGGTTCGCCCTCCTTCCGTATCAATATGCTAGCAACTGATATCACTTTGTTATCACTAGTATATCAGATGCTATCAGTCAAATATACCGGCCATATGAAATAAAAAGTTATCCGCACTTAAAAAGCCCCGAGCTTCAATTCGCCCAAGACTCGCGTTTAATTCTATTTGTAAATAAACGAAAAAACACCCTTTACATTCGTTTAGTATCGAACATAAAGGGCACACGCCTCACTCTTATCTGATATTTTCCTCGCAATAAGAAAGAAGGAGATTTTCTTCATCTTCTTCTAATTCAAAATCAAGATACATCTCAGTATTTCGTTCTATAATGGTCGACTGTACGATCCTGGAACCGTTCTCGTCTCGAACAAAAATGACCTTTATGTAAATACCCTGAACTCTATAAAGCTCATCATCCTCGGGTACTTCAATATCAAGAACAACTTCATATCGATCTCCATTTAGTATTCCGGTAGGATCTTTCAGTTCCTCGGCACTATGACTGGTAATGTTCATTTATATAACTTCCTTTCAAAGTGAAACAATTTCTTTCATCATCCTATTATACACCTAAACCGGTGGATATTAAAAACGTATTCCTCTAAACAGCCTAATAAGTAAATGAATGGGCTTGCTCCCCAAACTTCGTTATAATAGAAGTAGATACGAAGCTTAAGGAGAGAATGCAATGAATTCTAAAGAGATGCAAGAAAAAATCATTGAAAATTATCAAAAGGACGAGCATATGATGATTCTTGTGTTTGCGCAGTGGTGTGTGAATCATGACCTTGACCCTGCTGCCCTTTATCAGAAAGCTTACCCCCATCAAGGGGAAAATCCCGCATTATTGCATGGAATTGACTTAACGGTCCCTAAAGAAGAGTCTGAAGAAATTCCCGACACGACTTTACTGGGTGTCCTCTCCCTATTCGGTAATGATGACCTGGCCCATGTCGTAACAGAAGAAATCAACATGCGCCCTGGTAATAAGGGATAATAGTAAGAGGGAATGAGCTATGCAGGGTAAATATATTTATATTTTACTAACAGACACGGGAACTTTGTTCACCAAATCCATCAAGAAATATACAAAGGCACCTTACAACCATGCCTCAATCTCCTTTGACCGAGACTTGAACGAACTATACAGTTTTAATTGAATACGAACCAATCAAACGAAAAAGAGCAAAAAAATCCCCCCTCGATCGTGAATACGAGGGGGATTTTTTCTTTAAGCCTCATCCATCGTTTGAAGAAGATGAAAAAGGAAATCGTATATGAGCTCGTAGGAAACAAGCATCGTCAGTCCTTCATGAAAATCAGGGAGATCGTTTAAAGTAATGTTTAAATCCCATAATCCATCCTCACCATTAAACAATAAGTCATAAGATGATTCGTCTTTAAGGGTATTTTCCAAGTAATGCTCTATTTGACTGCGGTATCTTTTTTGAAGTTTCAACCCCAGCATTGCATCATACGTTCCAAACACGTCATCCACTTCAATTGAAACAGCCTCCACACCGATCACATTAAACCATTCCAATTCCAGGAAGACGAACTCGTTTTTATGTTTTTTTAAGTAAGTGATCGGCTGATTGAGGAATATGAATGATTCTTGAGCGATTAGTTCTTCCGTTTCTTTCTCGCAACGTTCGATATAAGCTTCTTCAAATCGTGAATCTGATTCCCGTGTCGCTATCTTGTCAGCATCCAGTAATCCATGCTTGACTGCATATTCTTTTTCTTGTGGAAATAAAACAACGCTACCACTCGATTCTTCGATATACTGCAGAAATCTCTTTCTTAACATCCTTTACCCTCCACAAATGTAATTACTCTACTTCTTTTATGCACTACTCTAACTCTAAGTATACAGGACAGTGATCACTTCCGAGTATTTCAGAGTGGATCTCTGCAGCCTTTACAGCAGATGTTAAACGGTTTGACACAATAAAGTAGTCAATTCTCCACCCAATATTCCGTTCACGGACATTACTCATATAGGACCACCAACTAAAGGCATCTTCCTTTGTTGGATGGATATATCGAAAGCTATCGATAAACCCTCCCTGCAGGAGCATGGTCATTTTCCCGCGCTCTTCATCTGTAAAGCCTGAATTCCCTCGATTTGATTTATCATTTTTCAAATCTATTTCGGTATGTGCTACATTTAGGTCCCCACATAGAACAACAGGTTTATGTTGATCCAAATCAAGAAGATACTCCCTTAATGTATCCTCCCACTCCAGACGTTCACCAATTCTCGACAGATCCCTTTTGGAATTAGGGGTATATACATTCACCAAATAAAAAGAATCAAACTCACATGTAATGATCCTTCCCTCTGGCTCTATAAGGTCATCATTGAAACCATATGAGACAGACAGTGGCTTCTTTTTAGTGAAAACTGAAGTTCCTGAATATCCCTTTCGCATCGCATAGTTCCAATATTGATGGTATCCCTCTAACTCTAATGAGATTTGCCCTTCTTGAAGCTTTGTTTCTTGAAGGCAAAAAATATCTGCGTCCATATGTTTAAAATAATCTAAAAATCCTTTTTTCACACACGCTCTAATTCCATTTACATTCCATGATACTAATTTCATATTAATCTATTTAACTCCTTTACTCATAGCAATACCCCTTATTATCCTACCATAAAACCACCCAAAGACATTCATTATACTGATATAACACATTAGAACTTGTGATATTTTTCTGATATAACTTTAATTCTCCCTCGAAATTATGGCACAATAAAAACCATGCTTGTGCATGGTTTTATCGTTTATTTTTTTGATTATAAGATTTAGAAGGAGATTTCTTTCCTGTTTTTCTCCCTGTAAAGTCCGGCTTCTTTTCTGTTGCTGTCCGCTCCGAATGTTTTGATGATTTTTGTTTTAGAGAGTTAGAGGACTTTCTGCTCGTCAATTGTTTATCTTTGACCTCGTCCTTTGTTCTTGTCAGGGATTTCCGATCTTTGCTATTCCTCTTCCCTTGTCTTTTAACTCCCTTTTTCTTAGAGGTTGTTTTGGATTTTAAAGAAATGGTATTCCCTAGGTTCTGCTTTTGAATGCGACTATTCAGCTCTGTTTCAATTCCGTCCAGTAGGCTTCTTTCTTCAGAAGAATAAAGGGTATAAGCTAAACCTGTTTCACCTGCTCTCCCGGTTCTTCCAATACGGTGAATGTAGGTTTCGGCATTTTCAGGCATGTCATAATTAAATACGTGAGTGACTCCCTCAATATCCAATCCCCTGGAAGCCACGTCAGTCGCAACCAGCATTGGTACGTCGCCCGTTCTAAATTGCTCCATTACCATTTCACGCTTCTCTTGTGGGATATCCCCATGAAGTTCAGCCACTTTGAAACCTTTTGATTTCAGGACTTGATATAATTTCGCGACCCGTCGTTTCGTTCTGCAAAAGACGATGGATTTACTTGGTTGAAACGCTTCTATTAATTGAATGACTGTGTCTTGCTTGGCCCGATCCACTGTATAAATGGCAAATTGATTAATCGAAGTGGATTTTTCAACTTCCGCCACTTCGATAAATTGAGGAGATTTCATATATTTGCGACCCATTTTTTTGATTTCAGCAGGTATCGTCGCAGAAAATAACATCGTTTGACGATGAGCTGGCGTTTTCCTTAAAATTTCTTCTACTTTATTTAGAAAACCTATTTGCAGAAGTTGATCTGCTTCGTCAATAACCAAAAACATAAGATGAGATAAATCGAGAGTCCCTCTTTTCAGATGATCCAATAGCCGCCCTGGAGTTCCAACCACAATATTTACATTCTGTTCCAGTTCCTTGATCTCTTCCTCATGACTTTTACCACCATATACAGAGAGAACGCTAAACCCTTTGTTTTTCGTTGTGAGCTTTCTTATTTCACTTGTTACTTGAATAGCCAGCTCACGTGTCGGGGTAATAATCATACTCTGAATATGATGAGTGGCAGATTTACTTTTCTCCAGTATGGGTAAAACGTAAGCAAAGGTTTTGCCAGTCCCGGTTTGAGCCATAGCCATGACATCTTTTCCCTCTAAAAGGGTCGGTATCACATTTACTTGTATGAGTGTCGGTTTACTTATTCCATTAGTGGATAAGGTTTTCTGAAGACTTTTTGATAGTCCCAGTGATCCAAACGAGTTCAATAATTATTCCTACTTTCTTAATACGAGATTTGACTTGTCTACTAATAGTGAAGGTTTCGTGTTGAAAAAGCAAGAACAAAACGGATCCCGAATTAGAATCCTTCATGTTGATCGTGTATTAACCTACACGGTTATTTTGCCAACCACATAAAAACGCGATCACCTAATGATCATCGCGTTCCGGTGTCCACTCACTATACTACTTCTTTATTATCTCATATATGTCCTGAAAGATTTCTTCTCTAATCGTATTCACCATTGAAAAGTCCATGGCTCTTATATAGATGGATTCAAGTTGTTCACGAAGGCATTTAGCTTCTTTAAGATATGAGATTGCTTCTTTCATTTTATCCTTATAGGCTTTTGTGGTTCGTTCTATATCGGCAGCATATTTTTCATCTGTCCCTTGAGTAATACATCTTTCATACATATCGATGATTTCATCAGATTCCAGGTCTGGGAAATATTCATGTGGTGCAGTACTATCGAAAATAGCGATTCCTTTTTCTCTAATGATCAACATATCAAGACTATCGGGGTCAAATCCACAATGATATACCTCTACATCATAGCCTTTTTCCTCTCCAGCAGAAGCAATTTTCTTTAACATCGTAGACTTACCAGACCCTGCCCGCCCTTTGATAAAGTAGCGCTTATCGACATCCTCTGTTAAATTCTGAATGTAGTCAACAGCACCATCAGGAGTCGCGGCACCTAAGAACCGATGTTTGACGGTAGAGGATTTAGAAAGGCTATCTTCTTCAAAGAAGAGTGAAATTAACTCATTTGTTAATTCATTCGCTTTTGTGAAGTTCATGTTGGAAATGTATATTTCTTCAATGTCGTCATGAGCACTCAGGGATGCAGCAAAGGTATCGTAAGCTTTCTGAAAGAGTGAGGCAATTTTATCATTTAAGACAAGGATTTCTTCTTTGTGCGGCAATAGCTTCTTTGAGTCCCATGCCACTCCTAAATTCACATATTCTTCAATAACGCCGGGTACTTTCGGTTCTATAATATGAGGAGCCGTCCCATCCACAATGCCGACCCCAAATTCAGGGAGGAGAACACCATCGATTGAGTGATTATCGGAAGCGCAATGTAAATATTCAACTTCTAATCCTATATCCTCAAATCGTTCTCCAACCGACTTCATCAATGATGATTTACCTGTTCCGGGACCACCCTTCAGGATATAAACCCGCTCTAATCCATCTAACACCGAATCATATAGACTGTAGAAACCTTTAGCTGTATTCCCCCCAGCATAATAATGACGAACCTTTCCAGTCATGAAATCACCCTTTCACATCATTTACTTAAACATATGATGCAGGATCTAAATAGGTGAATACCCAACTAAAGAGGAGACGGCTTGAACACAATAAAAGCACTTCCACCAATGGAAATGCTTTTTAATGTATAGCCGTGATTCAATCGTCTCCGTTTAGAAAATCACCGATTCCACCAAGTAAACTTCCCTCACCAGTCGAACGACCTCCACCCTGAGGAGCACTTGCATAAATTCTTTCAGCTAAACGACTGAATGGAAGGGACTGAATCCAGACGGTTCCAGGTCCACGGACCGTGGCAAAAAACAATCCTTCTCCACCAAGGAAGGCAGATTTGATTTTCCCTACATACTCGATATTGTAGTCCACATCTTTCGTCATGGCCACTAAGCAACCCGTATCTACCCGTAACATTTCGCCAGGTTGAAGTTCTTTTCTATAAATCGTCCCTCCTGCATGAAGAAAGGCTAACCCGTCGCCCTCAAGCTTCTGCATAATTAATCCCTCACCTCCGAAGAAGCCTGTTCCTAATTTCTTTTGAAAATCGATTCCAACCGAAACTCCCTTTGCTGCACATAAAAAGGCATCTTTTTGACAAACAACTTTCCCGCCTAATTCACTTAGATCAACCGGGATGATTTTTCCTGGATAAGGAGCAGCAAATGATACATGCTTTTTACCCATCCCCTCATTGGTGAATACAGTCATGAACAAGCTTTCACCCGTTAATACACGCTTTCCTGCACCAACAAGCTTTCCTAAAAACCCCCCGGTTCCACTACCCTTGGAACCATCTCCAAAGATCGTTTCCATCTCTATACCGTCTTCCATCATCATCATTCCACCAGCTTCGGCTACGGCACTTTCTCCTGGATCCAATTCTATTTCAACAAACTGCATATCATCCCCATGCAATTTATACTCAATTTCATGTGAATTCATTCATTATTCCTCCTTTTAAATTCAAGCATAATTACCTATTCTCCAAGACAGGTACATTTCCCTTCTCTCGTTGATTTTTCACAATAATGAGATTTCAAGCAAAAAAACACCACGTTACGAATCAATTCGTACATGGTGTCTTTCCCTCATGATTACGGTTTAGATATGTTCTTACCGTAGAAGATTTCATCCATTTCCATTTTCACTTTATCTGTAATTTCATCCATTTCACTTTCATCCAGTTTCTCTTTTGTATAGCCGAATAAATAGTTATTTAAATCAAATTCTTTCAACTTACATTTTGTATGAAAGATATTTTGAGGATATACATTTACATCAATCATGTCATATTCATCTTTGATTTCCTCTGGTATGTAATTCTGAATCGAATTAATATCATGATCGATAAATAATTTTCGTCCGTTGATATCACGTGTAAATCCTCTCACCCGATAATCCATCGTCATGATGTCTGTGTCAAATGAGTGAATAAGATAATTCAACGCTTTAAGTGGAGAAATCTCTCCGCAAGTAGAGACATCAATATCTGCCCGGAAAGTAGAAATCCCTTCGTGAGGATGATACTCAGGATACGTATGAACCGTAATATGGCTCTTATCAAGGTGCATCGTAACTGTGGATGGTAACGGTCCGGGTGATTCATCAAAATGTTCCGTAGGTACTTCAACTATAGGTCCTTCAGAAACCAGGATTGTCACACTCGCACCCTGTGGGACATAATCCTGCTTAGAAACGTTCAAGACGTGTGCGCCAATAATATCCGATACATGTGTCAGTATCTTTGTTAACCGATCAGCGTTGTATTGTTCATCGATATATTCAATATACGCTTCACGCTCTTCACGGGTCTTGGTATAGCAAATATCGTACATATTAAAACTTAATGACTTCGTTAAGTTATTAAATTCATGTAGTTGAATTCGTTCTTCATGAGATAGTTTCATTGTGAATTTCCCCTTATATGTAAGTTTGTCGTGTCTGCCTATGCTTTTATCTTACCCAGAGCCCACCATACTAAAACAGGTTCTTTTGATTGAAGATGGTTGAGAATGGGTACTAAACATAGTGAATAAGCATTTCCCTTTTTACTTATTTATAAATTTGGATACAATGGAAGAAAGAATGGAGTGTTAGCAATTGAGACGATTGTTTTTTCTTATTATGATAGTTGCTTTTGCCTATATATCAAAACCTGCATGGGAAGACAAAGTGGAAGCAACAGAATTCGATACTGTGCTCACAAAAATTGAAGAAATAAAGAACAGTCCTAAAGTGAAAGACACCTTCGATCAACTATACACCGAAGTAAATCTTCTGCTCATAAAATTGGACGAGTCATTTAGAGATCTCGAAAATCCCTCTGATACAAAGGAAGAGAACCCTGTAGAAAAACCTGCTTTAACAGTACCAAGTGATCAAACGTTCTCTATCTATAATATAGAAATGGGAGATTCAAAAGAGAACCTTGAACAGGAGCTAGGAGAAGCAAAAAGGCAATCCACTAATGAATACGGAGTTTCCTGGTATGCATATCACGAAAACTACCGTAATTTCTTAATGGTTTCTTATGATGAAAATAAACAGGTTAATGGTCTTTACACCAATCAAGACCTCCTTTCCTCCTCATCGGATATTGAAATGGGGGTATCCAAAGAGGTGGTTCAGAATGAACTCGGTGAACCACTCTCAAATATCCGAAAAGGATTGACTCTATATCAGCTCCAAAATAATGGAGAACAGGAAGTCTATCAAGTGGATGGAAACTACGTAACTGTGTTCTATGACAAGCATGAAAATGACACCGTTACGGCCATACAAATAATCGATGAAAGCCTGGAAGCAAATAAGAAGAATTTCTATTCAGAAGCGAGTTCCGAGTTGAAAGAAGGATTTGAATTCCAGCTTTTTGACCTCACAAATGCTACACGTGTGGAAAAAGGATTAAACGCTCTCTCCTGGGACGATCAAGTCAGGGACACTGCAAGAAAACATAGTCTGGACATGGCGGAACAGAACTATTTCAGTCATACCAATCTAGAAGGCGAATCCCCATTCGACCGCATGGAAGAAGATCAGGTAGCCTTTCGTACCGCAGGAGAAAACTTAGCCTATGGACAATTAAGTTCCATCTTCGCCCATGAGGGACTGATGAACTCGAAAGGACACAGGGAAAACATCCTTCAACCTCATTATGAACATTTAGGTGTCGGAGTCGCATTCAACGAAAAAGCACAGCCTTATTTCACAGAGAACTTCTTCAGTAATTAACACAAAAATTTATAGCCACTAAAAAAGGCAAGTGAGGATCTCTCACTTGCTTTCTTGCTGTGCTTTTATAGTGGTTATGATTTAGATGGAGGAACATCGCATCCATTTTCGTCACAACTCTTTCCATCGGTTCCCAGTGGCTGAAGCAAAGCCGGTTGATTCTCCTCTTCCCATACTTTCTGGATGGAGCTTAAAACCACGTCACTTGGCTGTGCACCTGAAATAGCGTATTTACGGTTGATCACAAAGAATGGGACGCCTTGTACACCAATTTGTCTTGCTTCTTCCTCATCGGCACGGACTTCCCGAGTAAATTCTTGACCTTCCAATACAGCTTGGGATTCTTCTGCATCCAATCCGGCTTGTTCCGCTAATCCTACCAGCGTTTCCTTGTCACCGATATGCTTTGAAAGAGTAAAGTGAGCTTGTAACAGTAATTCAGTAAGCTCTGTTTCCTTTCCTTTCGTTTTCGCATATTTTGTCAGGCGGTGTGCATCGAAGGTATTCGTCGGAATACTTGAATCAAAGCGGAAGTCCAGACCAACCGTTGCAGCTTGTTTCGTCATGCTGTCTGTCATGTTTTTTGCTTGTTCAAGAGAAGTTCCATACTTTTTCGAAAGAATTTCCTGAATGCTCATGTCTGTATCCACAGGTGCATCGGGATCTAACTCAAAGCTCTTGAAAGCAACCTCAACCTGATCTCTTTCAGGGAATTGTTGGAGAGCTTCCTCTAAATGACGTTTCCCTATATAACAAAATGGACATACATAATCTGACCAAATTTCAATTTTCATACTTAACACCTCTATTTACATTTTCAATTCGTATCTGATCGTACCATAAATCGCATGTTTCCTCTTTTAAATTGCTCACGGCTTACGAATATGGAGGCTTTCTTCTCGTTTTTCTTTTCACTCTGGCTGAATGACATCTATCACAAATTGGAAACCCGAAGTTTGGAGGCAATTTCTTTCCGCATTGCTTACACGACTGACTCATACTGGGGACCTCTGTCCTAAGACTTTCGTGTACTCCATCGGCGATTTCACTTCTAACCCGCTCCCAGTAATACGCCTCTGTTTGTCTTCCCAATCGATATAAGAATAAGAGATGCAGGCCGACAGCCTTGTAGGATACCTCTTTTTGTTCCAAGTTTTTGTTATTTATAGGTGGTTCGGGTAACTCTTCTCCGTGTACAATGGCGTACATGCACTCTAGCCATTGCTCGGTTAACTGAGCTTCTTTTTTCGAAAAAGGAAGATGTAAAAATCCGTACAGGTCATTTAACGTAAGCTTCGCCTCTATATCGGTTCCACGAATTAGTTCATATAACTCCCTTTCTTCAAAAAGGGTTGCTTTTTCAGTACCATAAGGACTTTTGAATTTCTCCCAAAAGTAGAAAAATGTATCAAGGTCATGGTAATAGCGTTGAAAACGTTCAAACACACCGCTTGTCGGTGCGATGGCAAAGGTTTCGAGAGATCGATCGGGCTGATCTAACAGAAGTTTCATTACTTTAATATCCTTTGTAAAAGCTACTTTCCCTTCATTGTACAGTCCTTTTCTGCCAGCACGACCGGCAATCTGCTTTACTTCCTGTGATGTCAGCCTTCTCCTTCTCGTTCCGTCAAATTTATCGGTTTCCAGGAATACGATCCTTCGTATCGGTAAATTCAAGCCCATTCCGATTGCATCGGTTGCCACAATCATATTTGACTTTCCTTTAATGAATTGCATCATTTGTTTCTTTCTTGTTTCAGGAGGCATACTGCCGTAAATCATGCTGACCTTATGTCCATTATTTTGCAACCTTGATGCTGTATCCAATACTTTTTTACGGGAAAAGCAAACGAGTGCATCTCCTTTTTTTGCATGCCGCAATTGGAATTCTTTCGATTCGACTTGCAAAGGAATTTCTCTTTTGTAATCATGGACTTCAATGTTTCCTTCACCCACTAATTCCATTAGCAGGTCCCGGACATTTTCACTTCCGATGATATGTACCTCATTTGCCCTTGCTTTTGTAATCGCACGGTACCAGGAAAAACCTCTATCTTGATCGGCCAGCATCTGAGCCTCATCAATTACAATCACTTCATATTCGTCCTTTTCACGGAACATCTCTACCGTAGATGACACGTGCTTTGCTAAAGGGATTTCTTTTTCCTCTTCTCCTGTTTTCAGATTACAAGGTACTCCATCTCCGTTTAATGTATCAAATACCTCCAGGGCGAGGAGGCGGAGTGGAGCTAAATACATACCGCTTTTCGCTTCTTTCATCCGGCTTATGGCATGATGGGTTTTCCCGGTATTCGTTTCACCGATATGGAGGATATACTTGATATCCCCCCGGAATGAAGGACTATACTCCCTTCCAAAAATATCTTCCATCATTCGTTGTTCTTCTTCCTGCTTCCTTTTCACCTCTGCTAACTCAGCAGCCTTTCTCTTCTCCCGCTTATGTTTATCACTTTCATAAATGAAAAGGTGAATATTCTCATCAAAAGGAACTTCTACAAGCTGATATAAGTCCTCAACATACTCCTCTTGAATCAAAGTGAAAAAGGTCGACTTCAAAGTAAGGAGAAAATGGTGACTAAGCCTGCTCAAACGTTCTTCTGATAAAGGCTGACTGAATACATCATTGTAATCCGACAATAATTCTTCAGGCATATGACTCATGAGTGAGCGGTATACAATTTGCTCTGAATAATAAAAGACGAATCGCTCATACGGATAGAAATAGGTTTCGTATTCCCATACGTGTCCATCCCAGTTTTCACTCTTCTTGTGAATGGAGCCTGTAAATTCCTTAAGGAAATCAGATACCGTTGTAAAAGAATCACTAGTGAAGTTTCCTTCCTCTTCCAGTCTCTCTTCCAGCATATATGGTTCAGTATGGCGATATTTTGTTTTTAATTCCAGATCTTGTACAAATTTTTTAGCAAATAAATAGCGTAACTCCACATACCAATACAGTTCAAACTCATCCATTTGCTTGTTTATGAAAGAGAGGATATCTTTTTGAATATCCTTTTGAAGGGCTGCTTGCTTTTTTTCTTCGTGTTTTTTTATATAGTTTTCTCTAACCTGTTGATGGCGCTCCTTCCAATCGTTTGCTGAAGGTGGATGTTCCATTAACCAGTTTAGAATATGAAATGGCTGAAAATCTCTTATCTCATTGCGAAATAACTTGTTAATCAGTTTCTTATCTGTCCCTCCGATATCATAACCTTTTTTCCTTAAGAAGGCTTTTTTATGGCTTCGAAGAACATCATTGGTTACCTTGTTAAGCCAGATATTCGTCCAGATATTGTGAAAGAAAGCACTTCTTTCTGTAACATAATCCTGAAATGAAGGACAATTTTCATGTTTCTCTAAGTAAAGTGTGATATCATCTTCTATTTTTCGTTTTGTTTCCTCTATGGCTTCTTCACGAAGTATTTGAAGGTTTTGCATGGTAAGACCCCTTTATATGTTTTACGCGTTATCCCTATATGTACTTTATAGTGTATGTATTTCTTCTTTATCTAACAAATCTCTTGCTTACAAATAGTTCATTATAGCATACAAGCTGCACCTAAATGATGATAAATTAAACCAAACCACGCAAGCCCCATAGTTCAGGGCATGCATGTCATTGTTTGCCTGTCTCAACCGCTTGCCCAACCGCTTCAGTTAGTTCCTTGGTGAGCTCGTGCACCATTTTATCAAATGTAGATTCAAGGATTTTAGCCAGTGAACTTGTGGATTCAATCGCTAGACACCCGGTCATAGCTGTGATGGAAGAGTTTACTTCATCAGCCTTAAAAAAACCTTCACCTGTAAACTTTTGATTGATCCCCCTTAATATGAACTTAACTTCGGATGGTTCCTTCCATTCTATAACCAGTACCTTCACATGCACCTTTTTGCTCATCACTCCAAAATGCAGGGTGAATTTCCAAGTCGATTGAACGTCAGAAATAATAGTATGCTCTTTGTATCCAGGTACAAGAGGAGCCCAGGCATTCATATCACGAATGAATTCCCATACACGTGAGCGTGATGCATGAACGTTAACATGATGAATTCCTATTCCCATGAAAGTACCCCTTTCCTTATTAAATGAGAGGTCCGTGAATAGTATGTAGGGTAAGAGGCTATTATGACTGGTGGGAGTGATCAAAAAAAAAGAAGCTTCACAAGGAAGCCTCCTATTTCATGTTATTTACAATCTCGAGAACTTCATGGAGCACTTTGATTTCATAATCAGGGATAATATCTTGAGGTTTTTGCTGACGGCGATTAATCCAAACCGTTGTGATACCGAGATTTGAAGCCCCGAGAATGTCTGTATTTAAATTATCTCCCACCATGATCACTTCGTCCTTTTGAAGCCTCAGCCTATCTAATGCATGAAGGAACATCGCTGAATCTGGTTTCCCTTTACCGATATCTCCTGAAATGATAATTTCTTCAAAATATGGTACGAGTTCAGGAGTCCTTTCCAGTTTTGTATTCTGTAAATGGGGAGACCCATTCGTTAATAACAACAGTTGAAATTTATCCTTCACTTCATTTAGTACATGAAAAGTATCTTCATACACAAAAGGTCTCTCTTTTCTCTCTATGCGAAATCTTTCTGATAATTCCTCCCCAAGGTTTTCGTCATAAATGCCTAAAGACTGTAATCCTGTCTTCCAGGCCATTTTGCGGTAAGCTGGGACGATTTCTTTCATCTTATGGAAACCTTCATCATGTTCATCCAGGAAGTCTCCCCAAAGTCCTTCAAAGGGGTTAATGCCAATATTTTGTGTAAATTCATATGTATCATAGGTTGAATACAACTTTGTCGCAGCTTCTCTGACACTAAGCTCTAAATCTTTGGGATCCACCCCCACTCTTGTCTGTGCATATCGGCAAGTTGCTTTAAACGCTTCTTCAATACTTTTGGAGTCCCATAATAATGTGTCATCCAAATCAAACATGATGGCTTTAATCATTTTCTTCTCTCCCTTTTTCGTTTACGTTGAACTTATATTTTAGATTACTAGCTATACGGGAATTAGTAAACCAGGAAGAGAAATAAATTTTCTTCACGTTATTTTCAACGTTTTTAGGGAATATAACTAAAAACAGCGTATATTGAGGTGATTTTTACATGTGGATTGTATATGCAAGTATTGCGTTAATTGTGGTTGCTATAGTCATGTTGGGAGCTGCGCTAATGAAAACAGTGAAGACGACTAGACCCATTATTACTGAAATGAATCAAACGGTGGCAAACATTCAAACCAGAATGGACAAAATTTCTTCTGAAGCGAACCAGCTACAAGAAACACAAGGAGAGATTCAGGGAGATATCGAATATAAAAAGACGACCATTACCAACACCGTTCAAGAAGTCAAACGTACACCAGAAGTATTGAAAGGATTTTTAACCAGCTTGAAGAAATAAAACAAGATCACCTTACTCTTTAGTGAGGTGACTTATTTATACGCAATAGAAGTTTACATAATATAATTAAAGTTTACCTCCACTTCCCACCCCGCGTTTAAACATGATACAATCGATTAAACTAGTAAAGAGGAGGAGATGGCATGAAAAAATGGGCATTTGTCTCTGACTTTGATGGTACGATCTCTAAAAAGGATTTTTATCATCTTGTACTGGAGAAATACTTTGCAGAGGGACAAGCATTATACAAACAATGGAAATCTGGAGAAATAAAAGACATCGAATTTTTACGTCAGGTTTTCACGTCCATACATCAAGAAGAAAGTCAGATCATTGAAGATATACAATCTCTGGAGATTGATGACCACGTTCCTTCCTTCATCCATAAAGTGCAGGCACAAGGAGGGGACTTCTATATATTAAGCGCAGGTACAGATTACTATATTCATCATATTCTTGGGCAGTACGGAATTAAAGGCGTTGAGGTATACTCAAATGAAGGATACTATAAAGAGAAGAATGTACATATGAATATTGATCCTGAACATCCACATCACTCCGAAAGATATGGAATCGACAAAACAAAAGTTCTTACTGATCTCAAAAAAGAATATGAAACCATTTATTTTGCAGGTGATAGTGAACCAGATAGTCACCCTGCCAAAGTGGCAGACGTTACTTTTGCCATGAAAGCTTTACAGGATATCTTGAAAGAAAATAATACTCCTCATATTAAAGTGAATGATTTCATTGACATTGAGCAACATCTAAGACGTATTGGAGTGCTGCACTAAATCTTTTTGCTTATCTTGCCTGTGCGTGATACAATAATCTTGCCTCTCCCGAACATTCGCTTGTTGCGGGACACTTAACCATGTACGGACGGGAGGGGCCTCGATATTAAAATTTTCAGACCGAATTCCTTTTGGAATTCGGTCTTTTTTATTCGCTGTTCATTTTTATAGATATGAAAAAAGCCAGCCCCCGATTGGGAACTGGCTTGAGAAACTAATGTAAGGAGCCACATTTGCCGTAATTTGATATAAGAAAGTTTTAAACCACCACTCCTCAAAGTGGGTGTTTGCAGAAGGTTTCCTGTCGTCCTCAGATCGTGGAGGCTTGACATTCCAACTTCGATGTAAAACTCCCTATTACAGTTTAAAGGTTAAAACTTCGTTATGATTACGTACAACGCAGCCTGTATTAGTATAATACATCAACATGAATAGCATTTCAACTATTGTTTTTCTTTACCATTAATAGATATTCGTTAACAAAAGAATCGGACCAAGGTCCGTCCCTCTTTTATTACGCGTCGTATACTTCCATTTTCTCCATAACGTCGCCGTTTCTCATTGATTTAGCGATGTCGATTCCTGAAGTCACTTTTCCGAATACGGTATGAACGCCGTTTAGGTGAGGCTGTGGCTCGTGAACGATGAAGAACTGACTCCCTCCTGTATCTTTACCCGCATGGGCCATGGATAATGATCCTTCTTCATGCTTATGTGGATTTCCTTCTGTTTCACATTTGATTGTGTAACCAGGGCCACCCATACCATTACCATTAGGGCATCCGCCTTGGCTTACGAAACCAGGGATGACACGGTGGAAGCTTAAACCGTTGTAGAAACCTTCGTTTGCTAATTTTTCGAAATTTGCCACTGTTCCAGGTGCTTCATTTGGAAATAGATCAAATTCGATTTTTTCACCTGTCTGAAATTGTATGTATCCTTTTTTCGCCATTATTAACAGCTCCTTTTTTATAATAGGTCAATCAATATAATATCATTGAACAATTCTAATGTCACTTTAAAGGTCCGTTTTCAATAGGAAAACAATTCATTGAACGTACCACTTCAATTATCTTTACTGTTTATGCCTGCTGTTTTCACTTTCACCTAAATATTCGGGTACAGGTTGTCATGAAACACCATCCAGTTTGAATAAGCTTTTATAGAAGTCATATTTCTTTTAGGGAGTGAAACATATGATCGAAAATTTATTGAATGGTGTTTCAATCGATCCCCAAGTCACTGTACTCGTTCCAGTGCTATGGGTTTTAGGGTATGCATTGAAGCGGACTCCCCACATTCCGGATTGGTTGATTATCTGGATCTTGCTACTGGCAGGTGTAGCTGCCAGTGGCTGGACTTTGGGACTTGATTTCAATGGAATTGCCAATGGATTCATCGCAACGGGTGCAGCCATTACCACCCATCAATCTGTTAAACAGACTTTTTTCGCACGGGTGAATGATCGAAATAAAAGAGAAAAAAAATAGAGTCGAAAAAGGACTGGTACACGTGAAACTAAAATCACAGTTTCTCTTGGGCCAGTCCTTTTAATTGTCCATTTATTTTGCTAACACTTGAATGAATTCTCTCATATAGTCTGGTAAATCAGGTGGTCTGCGGCTTGAAACAATATGACCATCTGTGACGACAGATTCATTTACCCAGGTTGCACCTGCATTTTCCATGTCATCTTTTATTCCTGGTGTGCTGGTGACTTTTACACCTTGAAGAATTTTGGCAGAAATCAAAACCCAACCCGCATGACAGATTTGACCAATCGGTTTCTTACTCTTGTCCATGTTTTGAACCATTGAAATCACATCTACATAGCGACGCAACTTATCAGGTGACCATCCACCCGGTACGAGGATTGCATCATAGTCATCCGGATTGATATCTTTAAACGCGTATTCTGAAACAATCGGAACCCCGTATTTCCCGATGTATTCTTGATTTGCATTTTCGCCGACAATATGTACAATTGCTCCTTCTTCACGCAAACGTAATACAGGATACCATAGTTCAAGATCTTCAAAATCTGCACTTACTAATTGAATGACTTTTTTACCCGTTAGCTTCAACAGGACCCCTCCTCACTTATCTTCACTATCATTGTCTAAGTTATGTTTAGATATTGCAAACAATAAATCTTAATTATACGGACTATACTTCTTAACTGCTTTAATGATGGTCTTCGTTTGGAAATATGAAACGAGAAAGGCCGATACAGCCATGATTGTACCAAACGTATAAATAAGGGTCGAAAATTGCTTAAATGTATTTTTCCTCAAGAGAATCACCTTACCTTCAATAATGTACCACACCTTGCTATTATTCCCATGTTGAAATGAAATATAAGGAGGTAAGGAACCGCCATCCAATCATATATTTTGATGAACCGACATATGTTGATAGTACTTTTTCTGAAAGGGGTGAGCCGATGAATAACCGCCACTATTCATTTAATCCTGAAATGAGAAGTGAAGATTGTTCCTTACCGTTTTGTGCCCAAACCAATGATCCAGCACCCCTCTTTGTTGCTGAGGCATATGATAACGTGCAAAAGAAAATAAGCACCGTTAACTTAGAATCGTACAGGGGTAAATGGGTTATTTTGTTTTTTTATTCCAGTGATTTCACCTTTGTTTGACCAACTGAACTGGCAGCGGTCGCTGCTATTTATCCTAAATTTCAAGCATTACAAACTGAAGTTTTTGCAATAAGTACTGACAGTGTTTACTCTCACAAAGTATTCACTGAAGTATCCCCATCTGCTTCTAAAGTGCAATTTCCTTTAGTGAGTGATCGAAACCATCTAATAAGTAAATCTTATCGGGTATTAAATGAACGTGCAGGAGCTACGTTCAGAGCTACGATTATCATCGACCCTGAAGGAATGATAACGTCAAAAGTGGTTTACCCGCCTGAAGTTGGTCGGAATACCTATGAAATATTGAGAATGCTGGAAGGTATTCAATATGGAAGAAAAACGGGCGCAGGCGTTCCTGCAAATTGGCTGCCGAACCAATCAGGCATTCAGATACATCCTGACCTCATTGGAAAAATATAAAAAACGGCTCCATTGATTCTTCAATGGGCCGTTTTATATTTTAATTCTCCAACAGTTTTATAAGAGCTTGTGTGCCGCTGTTTTCTTCACCATTATGAGCCAATTCTTCATATAATGAGAGGGCTAACTCTAACCCAGGTGTTTTGATTTCCATCTCCCTGGATGATTCCAGGGCAATCTTAAGATCTTTGATAAAGTGCTTTACATAAAAGCCGGGAGCATAGTCCTCTTCAATCATTCGTGGAACCAAATTATTAAGTGACCAGCTGCCTGCCGCTCCCGAAGTGATACTCTTAAGCACATTATCTGGATTCAAGCCTGATTTCTTCGCATAAAGAAGGGCTTCACTTACTCCCACCATGTTAGAAGCAATCGTGATTTGGTTACACATCTTCGTATGCTGACCCGCTCCTGACTTTCCTTGATACACGACATTTGAACCTAGAAGGTCTAAAAGGGGCTTTGCCGTTTCGAATGATTCCTCGTCTCCTCCTACCATGATTGAAAGCCTTGCTTCTTTGGCTCCGATATCTCCACCTGAAACGGGGGCATCCAAGGTGGAGATTCCTTTATCCTTGCCTACTTCAAAGATTCTCTCTGCTAATTTCGGGGATGAAGTGGTCATATCAATGGCAAGTGAATCACTTTTTAGATGATGAAGAATTCCATTTTCACCGAGGTAAATTGCTTCTACGTCTTTAGGATATCCTACGATCGTAATGACTGCATCCGAAATTTCAGCCAGTTGCCTTGGTGTGTCTGCCCATTTTGCACCTCTATTTATAAGCTTCAATGCTTTCTCTTTCGTACGGTTGTATATGACCACCTGGTAACCTGCCTCGAGCAGATGACCAGCCATGCTTTGCCCCATTACACCTGTTCCAATAAATCCAATGACACTTTGCTTGGTAATATCCTTCATTGACTACTTCCTCCCTTGCTTTACATCTATGTATATTTTCAACTAGAACTCTATAATTGTCCACTCCTGTATTTATTTGAATCTATCTCTAATGTTTAAATTCATGTATGCCGGGAAAATAAAGAACATACTACACAAACTATATTATCCCAGAAGGAGGAAGAATAAAATGAAAGTAAAAAAAACCTTACTTGTTGGTGCGACTGTTACTGCTGGTTCATTAGGATGGTTCCTATCATCAAAAGAGAAGCGTAATCAGCTGCACAATGTTAAAGAAGGATTGGTAACGAAATTCAAAAAGAGAAGAAAAGAAGATCTACCTGTTGAAAAAGGCGGAAATCCAGACCCTGAAAATATTGAAGACAATTCCATGGTTAGTGAAGGAGCCATGACATCGGTTCAATATTACAATGAAAAAAAACAAGATTAATAAAGCTGAACGAGTGGGTTTAACCCCTCGTTCAGCTTTTTCAATTTAGCATTTATTTAACCGAACCGCACACTGGTTTGCACCTTTTTCCATTTCCCCATTGTTCATCTTCTTCCGGATGCATTTTGCCCATGATTGTTTCACGAATTTATTCATAACACACCCCATTAGTTATTAAGTCAAGAACGATGTATCTCCATAGAATAACCGACCCTGCCCTTAGAGTCGGTTTGGTATATTATAGATAATAATAGTATCGTTTATGTGGACCCTTAAATGGGCTATTTACAATCTGTCCTCCAAGGAAGCCTAATCCAAGACCAATCAAACCTGCACCGATTGGATTAATACCATACCCGTAGCCTCCTGCCGGCCCATATGGCGGCGGACCGTAACCGGACTGTGGAAATCCTTGTGGCGGAAATCCCTGTGGTCCCGCTGTACCATAAGGTCCTTGATTATAATAACCTGGTCCTCCACCGAATCCCCCTCCTTGAAACTGTTTACTTTCCCATGGTACATAGCCTTGATACCCGCCTGGAGGATTGCCGTCATATCCAGTCCCAAGGTTTGGAAATCCGGATCCTGAATTAAATAGGTTCATCAAATTCTTTCTGTATATGGTTCTCCTCTCATACATCTTCGTCACTCCTCTTTATTAGCCTATTATGAAATGGGAAAAAGGGAAGGGCAAATGTCCATGGTCCGGGAAAAGTAGTTAGCCATGAACGGATTTCCACTCCCGAACCCTGCTGTAATCATGCTAAGATGGGGAAAACTAATACGGTAAATGTTTCTTTCATCATAAAAATTTCACTAATTTCGTCTATAATAAAACTTATGCCATTGCATGTGTAGAATGGATAGGAGTGGTTTACGTTGAAAAAATGGAATGTCCTGATTGTGGATGATGAGCCGGAAATGAGGCAGCTGATCAAACTGTATTTAAACAGGGATCAGTATTTCTGCTTAGATGCAGAGAACGGACTCGCTGCCCTTGATCAATTGAAGAAAACGCATGTGGATATCATGGTTGTGGATATCATGATGCCGTTCATGGATGGTTATCAATTACTAAAAGAGGTTCGAGAAAATAACCAGGTGCCCTTTATCTTCCTTTCGGCAAAGGGCGATGATTTAGACAAGGTGAAAGGACTTAAGCTTGGAAGTGACGACTATATGGTTAAACCTTTTAATGCAGAAGAACTTGTTGCACGAATCGAAACGATCCTGAGAAGATCCTATGGAACTCACTCGTCCCAACATTCGATGATTGAACGATATGGACCAGTGTCATTTAATTTGGCATCAAGAACCATTTCAGTTGCTGAACTTTCACCTCGCTTAACCTTAAAAGAATATGAACTTTTCTTATTCCTTGCCCGTAATCGAGGAAGAGTGTATAAGCGAGATCAGCTTCTCGATCAAGTATGGGGAAGTGATTATGAAGGAAGCGACCGAACAGTGGATACCCATATTAAAACACTGCGGCTGAAATTGAAAAGCTATGGACATTTGATTGAAACCGTGTGGGGCCTTGGCTATAAGTTCGAGGGATCCGTTTGAAAAATACAAACCTGACTCTCAATAAAAAAGTCTCTCTTCTATTATTAAGCAGCTTATTTTTAACCATTGTCTTTTCATTTCTTTTTATTCATTTTCTCTATAAGGATTTATATATTGGGACCGTTAAGGAGTCACTGCTTTATCAAGGACAGAGGACAGCCGATCACTATCACTATGGTGACGTAAGCGGGAGTGTAAGGGATAAAATCCTTTGGTATAATGTGATCTCCCCTTACGAAGTGTCTGTTGTGGAGAAACTTGAAGACTTAACCAAAAGCTTCCCATATCGTATTGACCAAAATCCTCTCATCAGTATCGAAGACAAAAGAGAATTGGCTAAAGGAAACCCGGTAATGAAAGAAGGATATGTAGCAGAATTTAATCGGAATGTGATTGGAGCTATCTTTCCTCTTATGAACGAAGAAAGATTAATGGGGTATTTACTCATTTATATCCCCTTGGCTGAAATGACGGAAGTCTTTAGTAAAGGGATCCCTATATTGGTACTCACAGGTGTCATGTTTTATTTCGTATTGTTCTTGATCATTCAATCTTCTTTAGGAACATTATTTAAACCTGTAAGGGAAATGCAACTATTCTCAAATAAAGTGGCTAAAGGTGATTTTTCAAGCAGGCTGAATGTCACCTCGAAAGATGAAATGGCAGAGCTTGCATTGACCTTTAATAGTATGGTGGATTCTCTTCAACATCAAGAGGAACGGAAGCGTCAGTTTCTTTCGAATGTTGCCCATGAATTAAGGACTCCCCTAACCTATATTGGGGGATATGCAAAGGCATTGACTGACAAGGTACAAACGAATCCTGAAGAAATGGAAGAAAGCCTGCATCTTATTCAAAAGGAATCGATACGAATGCAAAAATTAATTACTGAGCTACTTGAATTGAACAAATTGGAGGATACTTCTTTTTCTTTGGATATTGAGCCGATTGTACTCTCACAGTTAATAATGGATTCATTAACTCTTATACGCCCCCATGCAGAAAACAAGAAAATGGATGTCCAACATGATTTAAATGAAGAATCCATTATTAATGGGGATCCCAACCGGGTTATGCAAGTATTTTATAATATTTTTGATAATGCATTGAAATATTCTCCTGAAGAGAGTTTCATTTTCATTCAATCATACGAAGAAGATGGAATGGCTGTTGTGAAAGTTGGGGATAATGGTATTGGCATTCCTGCAGGTTCCTTATCCCATATCGGAGAAAGGTTTTACCGCTCGGATTTGTCTAGAACAAGAAATACTGGAGGATACGGTCTCGGTTTATCAATCGCGAAAGAAATCATGTATAAACACGATGGTTCTTTATCTGTAGATAGTGAAGAAGGCAAGGGAACAACTGTCTATCTAAGGTTTCCTTTACTTGAAATAAAAGACTGAGTCACTTGCAGACTCAGTCTTTTTGTTATTTTAGATACAAAATAGTACATTACCCAAATAGATTTTTAATCGATTTAAAGAAATCAGCGATGGCATTTAACAAGCCAGTAAAGAAGTCGGACACTTTTTGCCCAAACCCTTCATCTTTGACAATTTCCTTAATCGTGGTTTGGATGTCATTCGTTAAATCATCTAATTGTTGTTGAACATTATCAAAGTTAATATCCAGTGACCTCATTTTTTCAAATAAATCGATTAATAACTGGCGATCCTCCGGGCTTAGCTCGATGTTCAGAGTTTGGAGCTTCTCTTCAACGATTTGTTCAACTTCTTCTTTCGTAGCTGGGTCTTGTTCGGCTATTTCCTTCTTTATTTCGGTTAACAGCTTGCTGACCTCTTCCTTATCAATCCCAGCTTCTTTGGCAAGTTCTGTTGCCACGGTTAATTCCTCGTTGGCAACCTCCATACGAACCGTATCAAGTTTCTCTCCACTAACATCATACGCTTTATAAATACCGACTAATGCAGAATGACCACTTACCTTTACAGGGGAGGCCACGTCTACTACTGCGTTCTCTACCCCCGCAGTTAATAGAGCATTGGAATACATTGAATTTGTCACTTCCGTAATATTTTCCGGTGTCACAATATTTACCTTTAGACCTTCGCCTTTCTCTTTGCGAGTAATCATGGCAGAAGAAAACATGCGTGCATTCCGATTTTCACCTTCAATATACTTTACAAGGTCTTCACCTGTTGCGGTAAACTCTTCTACTTGTGTTCCCTCATCAATTCCTAGTTGCTCTTGAACTTCTTTTTTCTGTTTGCTTGAAAGTGTTTCTCCATATACGGCGATAGGCAGTCCGAATTTTTCATTGATGCTTTCTTTATCATTATCTGCAGCTGATGCTGGCTGAATGAGGCCCACCATTAGTGATAATAGTAAGGCAATACTAATCAATTTCTTCATTAATCATTCTCCCTTTTTCATGATGGATAGGTAATAGAGCTATTCCACTCTACCATTGTACTAGTCTCGTTACGTATGTTCATCCATCTAGAGTCTTATTTCTTTCTGTTAGTATGACGAACAATACCAGAGGAAAGTTACAATGACTTTTTTGTCTACTACTATAACAGCCACGAATCTACAACACAAAAAAGCTTAATTCTGTTCAATATAAATCCTCTATAGGGTAGAAGATACTAGGTGAATTTGAACTAAGCTCAAGATGATTAAGAGTATATCAAGCCAGATTTTAATCGCTGTAGCCAGGATTAAAACGGCTAGAATCATTTGAAGAATCTTTGTATTCATTTCCTTTCCTGCCATTGCACCCAGTGGAGATGCAATTAAACTAGCTACAACCATGATCAGTGCTGGTAAATATTCCACTTGACCTGTCGATATCTTTCCGATTGTTGATCCAATTGAAGAAATCAACGTGATGGCAAGGGATGAGGCAATCGTCATTCTTGTCGGAATCTTAAGGACCACCAGCATAATAGGAACTAATAGGAAAGCCCCTGCTGCTCCAACGATACCCGCTCCAAACCCGACGATCAAAGCAAGTATCGCCGCTAACCACTTGTTAAATGTAACGTCCTCGAGTTTTATATCATCAATGCTTTTTTTTGGAATGAACATCATGATAGCTGCAATTAATGCAAGAATTCCATACACAAAATTAATTCCGGCCTCACTCATGAATTTCGATCCATATCTGCCAATGAAGCTACCAATTAAAATACTTACACCCATGTAAGTGATGAGGGTTTTATTTAAATAGCCTCCTTTTCGGTAAGCCCAGACCCCACCTAGTGTGGCAAAGAATACTTGAACTGCGCTAATACCCGAAACTTCGTGAGCAGTGAATGTTGCTACTCCAAGCAATGGCGGAATATAAAGGAGCATGGGGTATTTAATGATACTACCGCCGATCCCTACCATTCCTGATATATACGAGCCGACAAATCCTATTAGAAAGATTGTCATTATAAATGCCAAATCCATCGTGTTGTTCCCCCTCTTCTAATAAAACGGGAACCTCTCTGGCAGGTTCCCATTTTGATTATTTGCTTAGATTAGTACGATTGATTAACGAACTGCACAACGGTTTGGTCCAATTTCCATTTCTCGCTGTTTCTCTTCATCTGGAGTTACTTTACCCATGTTCGTCTCACGAATTTCTTGATACGCGTTTGGCTGAGGGGGAAGGTTTTCAGATACTAGCTTTCTGAATTCTTCTGCACTCTCGATATTTAAACCATGGTTTTTTGCAAATAATGTTCCCAGTTTTTTACCTACAGATCCATCTTCATTTAATTCATCAATAATCATAAAGTGCGCCGGTAAAACGGTAAGCTCCATAGAAAAGTCTTTATACCGCTTGTAAAGACTTTCTCTAAGATCAGCTACCCAATCTTCTGCTTTCCCGGCAAGGTCAGGACGTCCGATACTATCTATAAAAAGAATATCACCTGATAATAAATACTTTTCGTCAATGACAAATGACGTTGACCCGATAGTATGCCCCGGTGAGTACAGAGCTGTAATATCAATGGTTGCATTTCCAATCACGACTCTATTCCCGTCTTCAAGTGCAGCGTATTCAAAGGTAACTTCTTCAGCATCTTTAGGAGGTAACCAATAGGTTGCATTTGTTGCTTCTGCAATGTTACGTCCACCAGAAATATGATCGGCATGCAAGTGAGTATCAAATACATTTGTAATCGTTGCGCCTTTTTCTTTTGCAAAGTCGAAAAAGATCTCAGTCATACGGGTAGCATCGACGATCGCTGCTTCACCATTTGACACGACCATATAAGATAGACAACCTTTACCTAAACGTACAAACTGATAAAGTTCTCCGCCATTTGTTAATTCACCCACTTTAACAGGCTCCAAATGTTCGCTCCAAGCTTTCATTCCGCCTTCAAGGTAGGATACGTCCTTCCCTTCATCTGAAAGCATATCCGCTACCATAATAGAAGAACCTTCTTTCGCACACACGACAAGAATGTCTTTATCCTTTGGAAGTTGCTCCATTATTTCTTCTACACCATCTAAAAGATCGAAGTATGGGATGTTAAGATATTCAAATTTTTCACCTTCAATTTTCCAATCTTCAAAGGCATCTGCATTACGGACATCCAAAATGAATAAATCATCTTTTTTCACTACTTTTTGTGCTACTTGTTTTGAATTCATTGGTTTAACTGCCATTAATTTAACCTCCAGTATTAGTGGTATCATCTTACTTAACGTTCGATTCCACGTCTCCAGTCCAATCGCTCATGCCTGGAACTACATTGATTACATTAGTAAATCCTTTTTCAGCTAATAATTGAGCCGCCATGTCGCTTCTGTTTCCTGTACGGCATACTACATAAATATCCTTGTCTTTATTAAGTTCATCCACTCGGGTTTCCAATTCTCCAAGTGGCATTGAAATCGAGCCTGGAATATGTTTGAATGCATATTCAGCTTTTTCACGGACATCCAGTACGACGATATTTTCATCGCCTAGTTTATCAGACAATGTATCATTATCTGATACTGACTCATGTTTACGCTCTACAGCCTCTTCACCACTAGATTTGCGGACAAAATGCTTCAGAACATCTCCTTCTTCAATGGTTCCGAGATAATCATGCCCGGAACTTTTTGCCCAAGCTTGAAGATCGGCCTTTGATCCTTTGTCTGTTGCTTGAATTTCAATCACTTGGCCCGCTTCCAGGTTATTCATGGACTTTTTTGTTTTTACGATCGGCATTGGACAAGCTAATCCCTTTGCATCCAATACGAAGTTCGATTCAATCGTGTTCATAAATAAAACCTCCAATTACCTTATAGGGTATATTTCATTACAAAAAAAATCAGATAAATAAGTTCACTTTACCATTTTCAGCATCCGCTAAATACGCAGCTACTCCAGCATATTCAATTTCTTCTAATAATTCGTCTTTGTGTAAACCTAATAAATCCATTGTCATGGTACACGCAACCAGTTTGATTTCTTGTTCCCTTGCCATGTCAATTAAATCAGGTAATGGCATAGCATTATGCTTCTTCATAACTCCTTTGATCATTTTAGGACCCATTCCCATGAAATTCATGTTGGATAATCCTAGTTTATCTGCGCCACGAGGCATCATATACCCAAACATTTTCTCCATAAATCCTTTTTTCACTGGTACCATTTCTTCTTTTCTTAAAGCATTCAATCCCCAGAATGTATGGAAAATGGTTACATCATGATCATAAGCTGCAGCACCGTTCGCAATAATATATGCAGCCATCGCTTTATCGTAATCTCCACTAAAGAGAATAATATTGGTTGTTTTTCTTTCTGACATTGTATCTCCTCCTATTTACTATCAGGGGTATTGATCCCCTTAAAAAAATTTATCCTTTTTTGATCCAGAATGTAAATACATCATTTTCTTCATTTGAATCGAGCAATTCATGTCCAGTAGATTTAGCCCATGCTGTTAAGTCACTTTTAGCACCTTTATCCGTTGTTTGAACCTCTAAAATTTGACCAGCCTCAATTTCTTTTATTGCCTTTCGAGTTTTTACAATCGGCATCGGGCAGGCTAATCCTTTTGCATCTAATACTTTATCTGCGTTCATTAAAAATTCCTCCTACGAATGATAGTTTTAAAATACCTATAAGGGTATATTATATGATATAAAAAAAGATGTCAACTCATCTTGTTTCAACAAATGTAAATGATTCTTTTGATTGTGTGATAATGCGAAAATAAGGACCGTTCCTTTCCTCTATATCCCGCAGGAGTTAAGTGCCTTCCGCTACATTCCACTCTTTGCTTCTACATTTTTTCTGCATATAAGTATAGATAGAAAAACACAAAAAAGCTCCTTTTCTAGATATGTTGATTGTTTCTTCCAAACAAATTATCTACAAAGGAGTAAATGAAAATTTTGTTAACTAATATATCAGTGTATCAGTCCATAGAGATTTATAAAAACAGCTAAAAAAATGAGTACAATTTCTCCAATTGTACTCATTCTCTCATTATATAAGATAGAACGTCATTTGCCTTTTTGCCATATATTCCAAACGGTTTTGAATGAACGCAACGGGTTCCTCAAGATAGATCGGGATAACCTGATTCCATTCAGGAATAAATTGTTTGATGTTGAACTCCATGGCATAGCATGTATTTGCTGTTAGAGGGAGGTCACCTTTTATGGGGATGTCTCTTTGTTGATCATATAATCCCATTAAGGCCCCTGCTTCATGGCAGTGGTTTCCTATGGGGTGAGAATAAAGCATCGCCTCTATCTCCTCATCTCTTGCCTTGTTCATCGCACTTTGAAATACTTCATTTCCTGTTCTTCCCACTTTCATTTCTTCTGTAATGATATCTTCAAACCTTAAGGCTGTTTGTAATGCGGATTGAAGACCTTCAGGAGCTTCTTCCTCGCCTGGATAGAGAATGTATGCGAGTTGCTGGGTGTCTGTCGCTAAACCGAGATAACGAATACCAAAATCCAAATGTACAATATCTCCACATCGAATGATTTCCCCTTCTAATCGTTCCAACGCTGCCCCTTTTCTTTGTAAATCCACCGTAGGGTAAAATGACGTTTCCATTCCTAAATCCAAGACGCGTTGCCTTATCCAATCGACTACATCTTCTGTCGTTGTTATACCTGGATGGATAACCGCTCCGGATAAAGCTTCTGCCGCTATTTGCCTCGCAAGTTCCGCTATTGAAGGATAGGCTGTGAGTTCCTTCGATGACCTAATTGACAGCCAATCAACTATGATGTGCTGAGCAGACACAAATTTATGTGAGTACTCATCGAGTAATATGCTTAAATGTTGGTAAAACGAATGACTTAAACCATCACTTGCAGCAAACGTCGGGGAATAGTTCAATGCAATTGTATCAGGGTAATGAACTTCTACAATTCGTTTAAGGCACTCCCATTGATCACAATCTTCCGGCTTCCAGACACGTTCATAAAATGGCTCAAAGTTCGGATTAGGATGCAGTACCCACCTTTTCATTTGTTGATCTCCGTCAAGATAAAACACTAGAATCGTCAATCTCCCGGAACCGTCTATTGATGACGGATAGAGACTTTTCAGAACAGGATCTTCATTATACTCTCTGCCCGCAATAATCCACATATCAAGATTATGCTTTTTCATTAAGGAAGGTAAAAGGGTATTAAGTCGATGAAATAGCCATCGGTTCTGTGTTTCTTCTCTTTTCTTCAACGGAAGAATTCCCTGTAAATGTTTCTTATCACCACTCATGGGTATCACTCCCTTTTTTCATTAATTTTATTACATTTTCGACAAAAAATGATTTTTCCCTTCAAAAAAATAAATATGACCATTAGATAAAATCCCCCCAATGGTCAGCAAGTTCCTATGTATACTCTTATGTTAAATGGTTCTTTCACCACTAATTACTTCTTTCTGTAGATAGTCTACAAACTCTCCGAGATGACGGGGTGAACAGATATCTTCTTCTAATAGAGGAATTCGATATAACGTCTGGTTTGTAAACTTCTCCCTCATCAGCTTTAGATAAAACTTTTCCTGGTCCCTCCTTTTTTGCAGGAACTCTCCATCTGCCTGAGTCGGGAGGATCTTATTTATGATCAGTCCTCCAATATTCAATCCATGCTTAGACATCAAATCAATGGCTTTTTCTGTTTCCAGTATCGGGAGCCTTTCAGGAACCAGTACAAAGATAAATCCTGTTCTTTTTTCATCCAGTAGAATCTCCCGTACTCTAGAAAACTTTTCACGACGCTTTTGCAGGACATCATAAATGGGGTCCTCTACCGGCTCGCCATCATTTAATAGCTGTGAATAGTTCTTGTTTGTTTTCTTCCTTCTTTCAAGCATCCCGTCCATCCAGACTCCCATGAGTTCAGGAAGAGATAAAAGACGTATCGTGTGACCTGTAGGTGCTGTGTCAAAAATGATCTTATCGAACTCATTTCCTTCTTCGAGAATGATGGAAACCATCCGGTCAAATAAGGCAGCTTCTTCTGCCCCGGGTGCTGAAGCAGCCATATCGATTTGACGGTGTACCTCATTAACCATCTTTGATTTAACCATTCCCTTTAAATTTCGTTTCACTCCGTTAATATAATCCTGTGTTTCAATCTCCGGATTAATTTCTATCCCCCATAGATTTTTGAGTAGGGGAGTTTTATCCCCCTTAATTTCCTTGTGAAAAATATCACCCAGGTTATGTGCGGGGTCTGTTGAGATGATTAGCGTCTTTTCTCCCTTATTCGCAAACATTAAGGCTATAGCAGAAGCAGATGTTGATTTTCCTACACCTCCTTTACCTCCTACAAAAAGAATTGACTGTTGTTGTAATTCATTCATGTACATATCCCCCTCCCTATATTTTAACAACATCTGATTCCATCCAAGGGCGAATGCTCCATTCCCATCCTTAAATGCCAATCGTGAAATTTCTCTATAATATACGGATAAAGTTCCAATGTGTAATAAAAAACGGGATTAGGCAGGCCAAGCATATCTGAATAGAGCAATAATAAGAATAAATCATCCTCATCCCTCAATTCCCTGGCGATTTCCGTTTTGTGAGGAAGGCGAATCATTTCATCGTATAGCTGTATGATTCTTTTAAACTTTTCTTTCATAGACGAATCCATTCGTGTTCCCCTCCCTATAGTTGTGTCTGTAAAGTGACATGATAATTTCGATAATCTTGTTCCTCCTTCAATAATAAGTAGAAAAAGGGCACTCGAGCCCGAGTCACCCTTATCTATCTCCTGACTAAGCAGAGAACTGTGAAGGATCATCTCCCTTTTTAGATAGGGAAGATGCTGCAGTAATTAAAATCCATAAAGTGAAAATGAGAATGATACTACCAAAGATAAAGAGCAGCATATTCCCTTCTGATTCACCAACACCTGACCATTCAAACACGACTTGGTTAATCATCGCCCATAAGGTCATGAACATAAGGAATACCATCGGAATTAAGGTAGCGATATAATTCCTTCCTTGACGCTTAAGCCAGATGGTAATCAAAAGTAAACTGATTCCAGCAAGCAATTGGTTGGATGTACCAAAAAGCGGCCAAAGAAGGTATCCACCCGACCCGAATCCTTTAGGGCCTTGAGGTAATAAAGTTAAGGCTGCACTTGAAACAACGGCAATCGTCGTTGCAACATGAGCATTAGTTAAAGGATTTACGTTGTACTCTTCTCCCAACTCGGCAATGATATATCGCATCAGTCGAACAGAAGAGTCCAATGTTGTTGCAGCGAAGCTCACAATGATCACTGAAACAATCGTAGCTGCGATATCAGCAGGAATTCCAACACCAGTTGCAAGTTGTCCGGCTCCTTGGATGAAGACACCCAGCCCAGCACCGCTTGCTGCAGCAAAACCACTGTAAGTCGCTTGGAATTCTTCCACATTCGGGAAAAATGTAATACATGCAATGATTGCTATCAATGCAAGTGCCCCTTCACCTACAGCTCCTAAATACCCTACGAAGCGTGCATCCGTTTCTTTATCCAACTGTTTTGACGATGTGCCTGATGAAACCAATCCGTGAAATCCGGATATGGCACCGCAGGCAATCGTGATAAATAGTAACGGGAACCAGGAAACATCTGCAGCTCCGTTTGTCATTGGTGCGGTAATTTCAGGATTTGTAAATAGGAGACCAAGATAAAGCAATCCTAAACCAACAATTAATTGATGGGAATTGATATAATCACGTGGTTGTAATAGCTTCCAAACCGGTAGAGTTGAAGCTATGTACACATAAATCATCAGAATGACGATCCACACGAGGAAAGCCATGCTTGTTGAACTCAAGCCAAACAATGATGTGGCCTCTTGTCCACCAAAATAACGAACTAAATCAATTTGCAAAAATTCAACCCGGCTGGCAATGACAGCTGATGCATACATGACTGCCAGTGCAACGATTGAAGGCATTAACATGCTGCCATTACGTTTGTAAACTGAATATCCAATCCATATCGCAAGTGGGATCTGAATGAAAACTGATACAACACTTGCAGGGAATGTAATAAATAGATTTGCGATTACCCATGCAAATACTGCATTAACCATTAATACAAGAATTAATATAATAAACAGAAATAGTACTTTTGCTCTTTTCCCTATTAACTTATTGGCTAATGAACCGACGGATTGTCCCTTATTACGGACTGAAAGAACCAAGGTTCCAAAATCATGCACCCCGGCTGCAAATACTGTCCCTAAAATGACCCACAGAAATGCTGGAAGCCATCCCCAGTAAACGGCGATTGCAGGTCCTACAATCGGAGCCGCCCCCGCTACAGAAGTAAAATGGTGACCCCAAAGAACAAACTTATTCGTTGGGACGAAATCGACACCATCTTTGTATTGGTGTGCAGGCGTCACATAATTCGGATCCAGACGGTACACCCTCTCAGCAATAAGCTTGGAATAATATTTATACCCAAGTAAAAAAACAATCCCTCCTATTACCGCTAACCATATTCCACCCATCAAATTCCTCCTTCTTCTTTTAATTTGTATACATTAAAATATCTGAATTTTTGGAATGTATACGCTTACTACATTTTACATTGGGTTTTTATGGATTTCAATGAGAACATTTACTCTTATTGTCTTATAAACCAAACAAAAAGACAGATTCATTAATAGAATCTGCCTTAGAGTTAAACGACGTATATGCTATCCTCATCTGTCGGATCTACCGCTTGGGGTATGTCTACTGTGGTTCTTAAAATGGTTTTGTTAGCATCCGTTGTTTTGGGATGAGCGGAAGATGTAGGAAACCTGAAAGAGATCCTCTTTTCTTCAGCCGCACCGATTGTTCCGATATTATCAAGGATAATCGTGTCTAAATCTTTTTCATGATAGGAAAAGTCACTATCTTTTTTATCCTCCTCATATTTTTCAAGAAGCAATAAACGAATTTCATTAATAGGCTGATCGGCCATACCACCGATCAAAACGACTTCACCTTCAATTGGATCTCCAGGAGAAACTTTAGTTTTGTGCACGATTGTATCTACTTTAACATGCCCTATCCCAATACTTGACAAAAACTGTTTAAACATATTTCAGCCACCTTTCCTATACCTAATTGTCTTTACCCTATCATGTACCCCTCTTATTCATCTATTCCTACATATTCTTCGAGTTTTCCGCAAACAATATGAGAGAAACATTGGAAAGGAGTGAATAAAATGAAAAAAATGGTTATAACTATCTTAGCTGTATTCTTGTTTAGCTTGAGTTTTGGTACATTTGCAGCAGCAGAAGGTGAACCACAAACACCTAAGGTAAACCTTACTGAAGAACAAAAAACTGAGCTTGCCAAATTGCATGAACAAATGTATTCAACAAAAAAAGAACTTGTGAACAAATATGTAGAATATGGCGTCTTCTCAAAAGAACAGGGAGATAACGTACTTAAAATGATGGAAGCTAAGTATCAAAAACTGAAGGAAAATGACTACATGATGAGATGGCATCCACATACACACCATGGAAAAAGACTAGATCAAAGAGAGTAAGCGGAAGGGCTTTTTTTGCCCTTCCCTACTTAAATGATCAGAATACCTCCTCCAGTAATCAGTAAAGGTTCTTCATAATTCCAGACACCTTGTTTATTTCTTCCATTGAAACATCATAATGAGTGGTAAAACGTACAAGAGTAGAGCCAAAGGTCACTGCCAGAATCCCCTTTTCTTTTAACTCATCAATGAATTGCTCTGATGTGACCCCTCTTCCCTTTACATCTGCAACGACAATATTTGTATCAACTTGATTGATTACTTCTATACCCTTACAGGCTTGAAGGGTTTCTTTAAGTACGATTGCTTTCTCATGATCTTCCACTAATCGTTCCCTCATAGTTGTTAATGCAACCAATCCAGGAGCTGCAATCATTCCTACCTGTCTTAAGCCACCCCCTAACCGTTTTCTCCACTTTCGGGCACGATTTATAAATGTATGATCACCTGCGACAATAGACCCTATAGGGGCACCCAACCCTTTGGATAAGCATATTTGCACAGTATCACAATGATCAGTGAACTCCCTAATATCTCTTCCACTAGCATATACGGCATTAAAGAGCCGTGCTCCATCCATGTGCACTGGAATTGAATGTTTTTTCCCAAGGGCATAGATCGCCTTCATATTCTCTGGAGACACAATTGCTCCACCTGCACGATTATGTGTATTCTCCACACAAATGAGCCCAGTTTCTGGAAAATGCTGATCTTCAGTACGAATAGCTGCTTCTACCTCAATCGGATCCATCTCTCCATTAGTCCCATCAATCGTACGTGTTTGGACACCTGCCAATGCAGCAACCGCTCCTGATTCATAGTAGAAAATATGAGAATTCGCTTCTAATAGAATTTCATTCCCTGGACATGTGTGTGTTAAAACTGCAACTTGGTTGCCTTGAGTACCACTTGTTACAAATAGGGCCGCTTCTTTACCAAGTAAAGTGGCCGCTTCTCTCTCAAGCTTTATGACTGTAGGATCTTCTCCATACACATCATCCCCTACTTCAGCCTCGAGCGCAGCCCTTCGCATTTCTTCCGTTGGTTTTGTTACTGTATCACTTCTTAAATCGATCAAAATGAAATACCTCCTCTTAAAACTTTAACTAGATTCATTATAACAAAGGAAGGCGTTTGACGAATCAATCTTCAGATGAATAAAAGACCATACAAAATACCCAGAAAAAATATAATTATAGGAATATTCAAAACATTTACCTTTTTTATATGTTACTATTTTAATAATCAATTACCTGAACGAAATGAGTAAATAAAGCCAGTTAGAGGAGAAGGATCATATGACAATCGGTTCTAAAATCCGCTTTCACAGACTAAAACGAAATTTAACACAAGAAGATTTATCAAAAGGGATTATTTCCGTATCATATCTTTCCAAACTTGAAAACAATCAAGTTACTCCGTCAAATGACATAATTAATTTACTCTGTGACCGATTAGGTGTGAATAATCTTCTTGATACGACTGACCAATTGAACAAACTACTTGAGAGATGGAACCATTCCTTACTGTGGAATAAAACAGAGGACGCCAAGTCGATCAATAAGGTCGTAAGGAAGGACCTTGATCAGACGGATGATCTCATTCCACATTTATTCTATAAGATCCTTTGCTTCCGTGTTCAATTAATTAAAGGGAACCTTCAGAACGCGTTGGAACACATGAAACAAATCCAATCCAATTATAAAGAACTGACCGATACATTAAAATTCTATTATCACAAATACAAAGGTAACTATTATTATTTGATTAAAGAGTACGATAAAGCTAAAGGAGAATTGAAAGAAGCTGAAACCTGCTATGTACTTGGAAATGTGATTAATGAAGAAGAAAGAGCTGATTTATATTATTTATTCAGCCTGGTATTGACCCGTTTAAATAGATATCGTTTGGCAATATTCTACGGAGAGAAGTCACTCTCTATTTTCCAAGGGGTCTACTTTCAGAAAAGATGTGCTGAGGTGCATTTGATTTTAGGAATATGCTATCGGCGTATACATTATAGCGAAGAAGCGTTAAAGCATTATGAGTGGGCCAATTTCATTTCTCAATCCATAGACTATACGTCGTTAAATTCAAAGGTAGAACAAAACCTGGGATATTTAAAATCATTTATGAACAAGAGCGATGAAGCCATTCAGCATTATTTGCGAAGTATTGAATTGAAAGGGTCAGACGAAGAAGGAAAGCTTTACTCTATTCTCTCTCTGGTCAAGGAATATTATAAAAAGAACCAATTTTCCGAGGTGCGTTTCTGGTTACCTAAAGGATTAAACCTTTGTTCTAAAGAAAAGTTCCCGGATAAATTTTATCAATTATCTTATTATCAGTTTGCTTTAAATGATTTCCCACAAGGTTTTGAAGCGTTTATGAAGGAGTATGCACTGCCCTTCTTTAAAAAGAGCGGATCCCATCTATTATATGCTGAGTATTCTAAATTCCTTGGCCAATATTACCAAGGGGTTAGAAAATATAAATATGCAGCATTTCATCTAAATGAAGCTAATCTCATTTATGAAGAAATGTTAACTGTATAGGAGGTGAAAGGATGAAAAAGGTGAAAAAATTATTACTAATCACAAGCCTGACTGCATTGGCACTCTCTGGTGTTGTCGTAATCAACTCAAATGAAGAAGAGTTTCCGCCATACTCAGGAAAATTATAAAAACAAAGCAACAAGGACTGGCCTTTTTTGGACCAGTCCTTTTCAATTGTTCAGCTCGTCTCGTAACCCCCATATGTGAACCAGTGCAAATGCGTATAAAGAAAGTTCACATCCTTTACGTATACCTATATCAATTGATTGGAAATTGCAATTATTCAATGAAATTTTCTGAATAAAGAGATATAGTTAGTATTGAATACATATCAAGGGGGATTTTAGATGAATACAGCATTTGAAAGTAAATTAGAAAGATACGCAGATTTAATCGTACAGGTAGGATTAAACCTGCAAAAGGATCAGGAACTTCTGATTTCTGCACCTATTACAGCGTATAAATTTGTTCGACTTGTTACTAAGAAGGCATATGAAGCCGGTGTATTAAATGTACTAACCGACTTCTACGATGAAGAGCTAAAGAAAATCCGCTTGGACAATTCTTCTGAGGAAGGACTGAAAGCGTTTCCTGATTGGAAGGCAAAAGGATTTATTGAAATGGCGGAAAACAATGTAGCGCTATTAAATTTAGCTTCACCAAATCCTTCACTATTAAGAGATTCAGATCCAAAAAGGGTTGCAATTTTGAACAGAGCTTCCGCTGAAGCAATGAAAGATTTTTCTGCTTATATCGGCGGCGGCAAAATAAGTTGGTTAATAGCGGCATTCCCAACAATTGAATGGGCTCAAACTGTTTTCCCTGAACTCTCTCAGGACGAAGCCATCGATAAACTATGGGAAAACATCTTTTATACAACCCGGACGGATCGGGAGAACACGGTTGCTCTATGGGAATCTCATATTAGTAATCTGAATAAGAACGCCGACCGTTTAAATGAAGGCAAATACAAAAAGCTTCATTATAAAGGACCTGGAACAGACCTTTCCATCGAATTTCACCCACAAACGAAATGGATCAGTGCCCAGTTCACAAATGATCAAGGAATTCCCTTTGTTCCGAACCTACCAACGGAAGAAGTGTTTACAATCCCAGTCAAACAAGGTGTGAATGGGACTGTCACGAGTACGAAACCACTTAACTATAGCGGTACGTTAATCAGAAACTTTTCACTGACATTTAAAGACGGTAAAGTGGTAGAGTATACAGCTGAGGAAGGATATGAAACCCTGAAAAATCTGCTGGAAACAGATGAAGGGGCCTCCTATTTAGGAGAAGTGGCATTGGTTCCTCACAACTCCCCTATTTCTAATACAAACATTATCTTTAACAACACACTTTTTGATGAAAATGCTTCTTGTCATATAGCGCTGGGTAGAGCATTATCAGTGTGTGTGGAGGAAGGCAAAAATATGACGGCGGAACAATTACGGAAAGTAGGCTTTAACGAAAGCATGATTCATGTAGATTTCATGATAGGATCGGCTCAGTTAGACATTGACGGCGAAAAGGAAGACGGAACGTTTGAACCTATCTTCAAAGCCGGTGATTGGGTTTAATATTTACTTTCGAAGGAAGAATAAATGTGCAGGCTTAAATAATTTATTTAAGCCTCAGCTTGTAGACAAAGTCTAAAAATTAGACCAAGTCTACAAGCTTTTTTTGTATAATGGAATGGAATCGATATTTTTGTGGGGGATATAAAATGTTATCAAAACACGTTGAGGATGGAAGAAATCAAATTGAAATGGTTGCGTTGGACCAACTTGTTCCAGAGGATCATCTGGTTAGGAAGGTTGAACAAGCGATTGACTTTGAATTTATTTATGACCTGGTAAAAGATAAGTATTGTTTAGATAATGGTCGACCGAGTATTGATCCCGTCGTT
>NZ_VTUY01000005.1 GCF_008364765.1 Bacillus sp. CH30_1T
AACCACTGGGGCGTGATAATGCCCTGTAGACTCTAATATAACCGAAKGGTGAATACCGGTTTTGTCTTTGACGCTTTCCAAAAACTCAAGTAATCCTCCTAGCCCATTAAGATCATGCTTGATACTAAAACTTTTACCGTAAGGTTTGCCCTTATCTAAAAAGGCCTGAACCTCACTTTCGCCTTTTGAAACATCCAGACCTATGACTGGATTCATTCTCAATCTCCTCCTCAAATTCAACTTGCCAGTAGCCCCTATTTCCTCCTAGTAGTATCATAGCTTCGCTTGTTATACGAGATCTTTGTCCCAACCAGCCTCAAACATGTTTCTACCAGTAGGGGGTGAACGGTTTAACTGACGGGATCTATGTCCCACGGGCAGGGACGTTCTACCCTGGCTACTGTTATAATAAGACCATATAAAAAAAGGTCAACCAGAAAAATCTAGAATTCTGGTTAACCTTATAATACGATCGGGCGGGATATTACATTATCGCGCCCGACTGCTGAAGAAATCACTGAAATAATTACTCAAATGTTACTGTTCAGGTTTCTTTTCAACAGATTTCCGTTTATGCTTTTCATAAATTTTTTTGTTAAGTATTCTCACTTTACCAACCATCAGTAACCTCATGTCCTCTACAAAATATTCAGGTAGCTCTTGATCAGAGATGTCATCTCCAGCAATATCAAGTCGGAATTCCTGCCCTTGAATTCCACCGCCATTTGTAAAATCTATTTCAAAGTCAATCTTAACTCATTTATCCAATTGATTCCTCCTTAAAATTGGCTAATATCTTCAATGTCTCCTATCTCTCTTTTTGGATCCAAGTCTTCAACAACTCTTCTTCTCTTTCTCGTGATATCCCCGCTTTTCGTTCTGTATCTTTTCTCGCCTTCTCCCATTGATATACGTCATAAATTGTATCTTCAAGGGATCGGAAGGAAAGTCCGGCATCAACAGCTTTTTCTATACTGATGCAAAATGAGCCTTTCCACGGTTCTGTTTCTCCGACTAATGGGAAGTGTTCAGGAATCCATAATGGCATTTCTGACCATGGCTGTATGTTGTGATCAAGTATAAATTTTTCATCTGTCCATACAAATCTAGCATTGCTATTTGTAACTGCTTTACACTTACTCAAAAGCTTTTCCATCGTCAATTCATAATCAGGACCTGTAATATTAAAGGTACCAGCTTTTCTTTTTTCCACCATATCGAACACCCATGTTGCTATATCCTTCACGTCGATCAATTGAATTGGACGGTCCGGACGTCCTGGCACCATTATGTTTCCACCTTCCGCGACTCGTTGAACCCAATAGGGTAGCCGATCCGTATAATCAAACGGTCCAACAAGCTGACCTGCCCTGATATGCAACACTCGCCCCGGCCAATGTTTCTCTGCTTCAGCTTCGCATAGCGCTTTCAATGCGCCGTAATACTCATAAGGTGAGATTCTTCCTTCCTCAATTTCCTTCAATTGATCCTGCGGCATGGACTGTAAGTAATAGTCTTCCGCGATTTTGAGAGGAATCCAATCTTTATAAACAGAGATGCTTGAAATGTACGTATAATGTTCGATGTTATCTCTGAGCACAGCCGCGATTTTGTTTATTTGGTGGGGAGCAAATCCACATGTGTCCATTACGACATCCCAGTTCCTGTTTTTGAGCTGTGATACATCACCATCTCTATCGCCGATAAGTTGTTCCACTTCTGAGAACGCTTCTTTATTGTTCCCTCGATTGAATAAAGTGATGTCAAGACCTCTTTTCAATCCTTCTTCTACCATCGCTTTACCTAAAAAACGAGAACCTCCTAGTATTAAAATCTTCATACTTTTCCCCCGTTCACTTTAATAGCCTGCAACAAACACATTCATTTTATATAACGTTTTTCATTCTAAAAAAGATACGGGGAATATGAACTATTTATGCTTTATTCCACTATCTGGCCTTTTCAGCAAGAAAGTGCGCAATTCTTATTCTGGAATTGCGCACTTTAATAACTGAAAGATCGATTAAGGAACGGTTGAGTGCCAATTAGTTGTTTCGTCACGTTCCTGATAATGCAGTAATTGTAGCAACCCACACGCAAATATTTAAGCAAAATTTCTTAAATACTGCTTAAGTTGTCCCTGTTCTGCACCTGACAATGCATTTAATTTTTGATTGAAAAGTTGTTGGGCCAAATGATAGAGTTCTATATCCAATAGATTGTGTCTTTCTATTAAACGAATAGTAGTGTCGGATATTTCTTGTTTTAATAGTCGGTTCTTGGTTATATTTAATCTTTGATAATCTATATCCTGCCAATTAAATTCTTTCTTTATTAAAAACACAGACTCATTAAACCTTTCAGTAATTCCAATTACCGGGAACTTCCTTAAATGATCTTTTGCTTTTTCAATATTCCTTTCGAGAGACAAACCGCTTAACATAAAGGTTTGCAAGTTATGGGCTTCTGGGTGTTTTTCAACAAATTGTTCTAACGTCATAGTTTTTACAAGTTCATACCCTTTACCTTTAAAATTTTTCAGAAAATAATACGATGAAATGACACGATCTACAGGATCCCGTAACATAGTAAAATACCTTGAGGGTTGTGGGAAAAATCGATGAACCCCGTACGAAAAATGGCCACACACAGCTTTAATATTTTTCTTTTCTTCCTCTAATAGCTGATTGAAATCTTTCTTCTCTCCCTTTAGATACCCGTGGTCATATATCTTGTTACTTTCATATTGTTTTCTTAAAATATGGCTTAAAGTTGTTCCTCCCGTTTTAGGAATATGAAGATATATAGTTAATGGATGATTACTCATGTATACCTCCTAAAAACTTTTATATGAATTTTAAATATTTTCATTTACTATATTTTATGTTTATAACTAAGAAGGGTTCCAGTTTTGGACAAAATGCGCTTCGCTATAGTTATCCTCTATATAAGAGTTAAAAGTCACGATTTGATATGGGTTTTACATTTGTAAAATGAATAAACTTAATAGATAATCCAATACTTGTACTTCACTAAAAAAACTAGTCCCAAGGATCTTCTACACCTAAGGACTAGTTCATACTATTATTCTATCAACTTAAACTATCAATAATGCTTTCTAACGTTTTCCCATTCTCCGTTGACTTCGGTTGGTTTTCGTGTGATACTGTTGGATTTTCCTTAAGGAAGTTTTGTTTGACATAATTCATGTCAATCATATCAATCTTACCGTCAAAGTTAATATCTCCTTTGCGGTCGTCTGTATCCCAATGTTCTTCCAAGTATATCGCATCAAGAATATCAATGACCTGGTCTTTGTTCACATCACCAGCACTAATCAGTTTTTTATCAATAAATTTCTTTTCTCCAATGTTACCATCTAATCCAATATAGAAGGACTTTTGTACAGTAAAGTGTCCTGGAATATCCAGTTCTAACAGTAATGGTTCTCCAGTGGACGGCAGTGAATCCACTTCAAAATCAGGCTTTTCCAGTACTTTCCCTTCATATTGATTTCCATCCTTATCCTTAACCTTGACGCTGGCACCCATTGTGGAATAATCAAAAAGCTGTACAGGACCAGATGCTGATAATTCATAGACGGCTTCTCCATTCATGGAACCAATAACCATAGAATTCGTAGCATTCACCTTAATTGATGGATCAACTCGTCCACTTGCTGTTTTCACATCGGATAGGTCTGTGAAATCGGCTTTTGTTAAATACACTTTAGTATATTCATTAAAATAGTTATCCTTTTTCACTTCTGCTTTTAATTGAAGAAGAGAGAGTACCTCTTCAGCGTCCCATGATGTATTCTTTGCTTGTAACATTACCTTAATCGTACCATCTTCATGGCTCACTTCCGCATCAAAGCGATCACTCAAAGTTTCAACTAGATCAATATCTGTAAATGAAAGAACTTTCGGGTCGTATTTGAATTCTAATTCGGCTTTTTTAAATACCCCTTGATTCGCAGCATTTACATCGAATGTGACCGTTCCTCCTTGCGACACTTCTTTATTATTTGCGATACTTGTCACAAATGGTGTACCTTTTTTAACAAAGTAATACTGCATTAATTCAGATTTATTCCCTACATGATCCGTTGAATAAAATTCAACGGGAAGTACTTTTAAGTAGCTGGGTATAGTATTTCTTACAAAAGTAAAATCCCCTTCTGCATTAACTGGTACTTGAGATGGATAATTCGTATTGTAACGATAATAGACCTTGTTGATTCCTTGTGTTATATCGGAACCGGCTGTGATTAAATCTTCTATTCCTTGATCCTTCACATTACCATTGATTTCGATAGGTGGGTTTGGATTGTCAGGGTCTACTTCAATGACGCCATCAGCTACATTGGTTGTCATTTCAGGCTTTGAATTATCTACGGAAATCGGCTTTTCAATAACGATTTGTTTTCCATTTTCTCTCGTAAATACAAACTTCACCTTATACGTACCTGACTTTACTTGGGTAGGTTCCATAACCTCAGTCTGTTCGGATGTGACTCCAATAGGATAATAATCTCCCCTAAAGAATGGGTATAATTTAATATCTTTACCTTCAGGCATCCCAGGTCCATCGTAATATCCAATGTATCCGATATCTTCGGAATTTGTATCTGCTAAGAAAATATCAAGAGAGCGCATGTGAGAATTTAATTTAAAATTAGCAGATGCCAAACTGTTGTAATTATAATTTCCGTTATTAATAGTTGAAATCCCTGAACTCGTGTCCAGATACTCAACCCCGTCTTTCACCTTACGAACTCCAAACGGTATTTGATATTCCTCTGACTGATCGTCTTCATTCACATAACGGATATACCCTTCATAGTAACCGTCTTCAGCTGTTTTAGGGACATTCAAGAATACGTTTGTTTTCTTTTTCTTACCGGCTTTTACTTTCATATTCTTATCAAAGGCTAGGCTTATTCCATTTTCTGAGGCGTCAAGAGAATGATTTGTAAACTCGACACTACCAATAAATGTTTTCGATTCTTCACCGGAATTTTTAATCATGATCGTACGTTGATCTCTAAGTGAATTATCAACATGCTTTAAACTATAGCTCATACTACCCGTCAACTCACCGATCTTCACTTCCTCGCCATTTGCGAAGGTTGTCGTCTCATCAATGACCTGGAAATTCACATCTGAATTTATGGCTTCATAAGCATTGATTCGTCCGGCTCCAATTTCATAGACACTGTACTCTCCATCCATTTCATCCGCAGTATTCATAAGAGATGTTTTAATATCAGCAGGTGTTGCTTTAGGATTTTTCTCAAGCATTAACGCTGCAGCACCAGCTACCTGTGGTGTGGCCATAGATGTTCCTGATAGTCGGACATAACCATATTCATACTGTCCTTCATATTTCTCACCATATATATACGAAGGAACAGTCGACATAATATCCAGACCGGGTGCTGTCACTTCTGGCTTAATATCATACGTAAATAGTGCCGGTCCACGTGAGCTGAAATAGGAAAGTGAATCTTCTGAGAATAACACATTCTTTTGAGGGGTTGTAAAAGTATATTGCGCTGTTTCGTTCTTTAAGGTTTCTTTAAACGCCTTCCCTTGCTTACCGCTCAGAATATAAGCATACGTATTATCAATACTTACAGCAAATTTATCTCCTATGAAGCCGTCGTATGTGCCGTAAATAAATATAGCAGCCGCTCCATGTTGTTTGGCTAATAGAACTTTTTCATAGACCCGATTCGTTCCAGTTGAAACCAGGGCAATTTTCCCATTTACATCTTTATTATCAAAATCAGTTTCCAAACCTTTATCAAGATCTACCATATCAAATGTTTTTCCTGCTAATGTTCTGGGATCTTCCCCATAGCCATGTGTTGCATAACGAATTTCGGAGTCTACTTCTGTACTACTGCTTTTAAATGTTCCTGCATAATTGAATTCAGCAACTTCTGGATTACTGGAACCAACGGTAATCCCAAGTGCTGAAGCGGCTGGAGTACCGAGAGTATACATTCCGCCCCCTTCATTACCAGCAGCAAGCACACACGTAACACCTGATAATACTGCATTATTAATCCCAATTGCTAAAGGTGAATACGGATCATTAGAGTTTGCACCTAGAGACAAGTTAATAACATCCATTTTGTCTTTTACTGATTTCTCGATGCCAGCTAAAATATCTTCCGTTGAACCAAAACCTTGTGGACCAAGAACTCGATATACGTAAAGGTCTGCATCTGGCGCAACTCCTTTAGTTGCATATTGCGATTCCGCTTTCCCCTGTCCGGCAATGATTCCGGATACGTGGGTTCCGTGAAAGGTAATATAATCCGAAGCTGACCCTCCTGGCTTACCGGCTTTTATCCAATCTTCATATGTCGTTTCCATCGGATCATGATCTTCATCTACCAGATCATATCCACCTTTATAAGCATCTTTCAGATCTGGATGGTTATAATCAATTCCTGTATCAAGGACGCCAACTTTGACACTGTTACCGGTGAATCCCTTTTCATGCAGTTTGTCCACTCCCATTATTTCGTGGGGTGTCCTTCCACTATATGGTGACATATCCGTATTTTTTTGAGCAGGTTCGATTAACTGTACTTGTTTATTTTCATAAACGTTTTTTACTACTCCAGATTTAAGTAAGCTTTCGACTTGATTCGCAGGTAATGTCAACGCAACACCATTAAATGCTTCCTTGAATCTATCTCTTACACTATGTTTTACCTTTAGTTTAGATAAGTCCTTTTTAAATTGATCATGTGATGCTTCTAATTTTTTGTTCGCTTCTCCCAGTGATAAGGACCTTCCTTTAAGCTGTTCGACCAAAATAGCAGTATTTGCTGTATGTTGCTTAAACTCGACAATAACCGAGATTTCTTTTGAACTGTTCAAATCCGTCTCGGGTGATATGTTTAATTCTTGTTTGCTTGTTGAAGTCAAATCTTGAAGTGCTTGTCTTTCCTCAGGTGTTAATTCGTTTAAAAACCGGTCAATCTTTGCTGAAGATTCTGCATTTACAACTCTGCTCGAATCCAAGTCTTCAACTACGCCGGCACTGTCTTCAATCGCTACATTCCCTCCGGACTGTAGCCCCAAATTAGCTGACCCTGCTGTTGGCACTGTTATTAAAGATGCAGCCAACATGGTTGAACTTAACACCTTTCTAGCATTTTTCATATTCAATCCCTCCTTGTTAATGGAAATACAAGAAGAGAATTCAATTATTTCTGGCCAAATCCTTCCGTTTTATTGTAATTGAATATATCAGACTATGGAACTAAATCATCAGGGGGGATTAGTATTTATATTTTATTCATCAGATGCACATTCATAAACACTTATGTACTATTTAGTGTTCCTAAATAAATAGTACATAGAGTAGCAATTATTAACCTGAAACAGAGCAGTAGATCTAAAGTGCCCGATATTCAATTATATTTCCATACCAAATAGACTCCAGCATTATGAATATCATCATGTTTTATATCTAAAAAGGAAAGCAAAAGAACAGGAACCTACTAATATATATTTATAGTAATTATCCTAAAATGTATATAATCTCTATTCTGAAAAAAGCAAATTCCGTGATGAGCTAAGAGCATCTTAAACCTGTCTTGCACCGGTTGAAAAGGTTCTTAAAATACCATCTCTCCTGTCAGGACAAACATCACTCATTTTTCATGAAATTTTGACTTTCCAAGTAATTCAGCACTGTCTGCGAAAACTCGTGGTGAGATTCTTTCGTATACTTGGCAATGGTATAGATTTGTGCAAGATTCTTTAATCCTAATTGCTCTGTCATTTCCTTAAGCTTAGGGATGTCCATGTAGCGTTTCCATCCCTTTTCATCTCTCTCTTTGTAGATTTCATGAATATCTTCATCTGAATAATCACGATATTGGTCGTAATGAACAATACCATGATTTGGCAGTCGATCACGTTGGGCAGGGTTTTCTGCTGGGTACCCTAATGAATAACCCACAACTGGTACGACATTTGGTGGTAATTTCAGTAGCTCACCAATTTGATCGCAATTTGCAAGCGTTGAGCCCATATAACAAATGCCCAGCCCAGCATTTTCAGCTGCTAAAGCACAGTTTTGCGCTGCCAAAGTTGCATCGATTGCGCCTATCATAAAGCTCATGAAATTATCAAAATGTACAGGTGCATCATTTAGCGAAAGCCATTTTCTCATTCTATTGAAATCAGCACAAAATGTTAATAGTATAGGTGCATCAACAACCATTGATTGTTCCATATGTGCGCTATATAATTTTTTCTTAAGCTCCTTGTCTTTTGTGACGACAATCGAATAAGATTGCATATTGCCACTTGAAGAGGCACGAATTCCCGCATCTAATATTTGATCGAGCAATTCTTGATTTACTTCCCTATCTTCATATTCCCGTATGGATCTGTGCCCATGTATAACATCGTTGAATTCCACATAATCACTCCTTTTTATAAGTTCATACAAAGATTTTTGATGCGATTCGTACTTTTCCCATTCTTCCATCGCAGTTAGAATAGGTTATTTAGTTTCTGATTTCTTACCGTTATTCCAAGAAAATATTCTAGTTACCTTTAAATCTACTTCTTATTCTCCGTGATTCTTATTTTCATCCAAATCCATCTACTATCAAAGGAGGATCTAAGATCAGGATCTTCAATAAAGCCGACTCCCTCATAGCATTGAATCGCATGTACATTTCCAGGCTCTATTCTCATATACACCCATTCAAACGGATAGATCTTACACTCTTCAAGAAGTTCTTTAATAAATCGTTTGCCCAACCCTTTATTTCTTAAAGAAGGATGAACAACTATATGTGCTAGCTCTATGTCTTTTTCTTCCTCATCTACCCATATCTCCCCATATGCAACACTATTTGACCCTTCCTCAAAAATATACCCAAATTGATCATGTGCTTCGTACCAGCTATTAAACATATCTGATGAATACACTTGCCTTCCAGTGACGTACTTGCAGTCCTTTGGCTCGTTTAACCATCCTTTAATTACAGGTTCATCTTCTGGTATTACCTTTCGAATGTTCATGATGTCCCCCCCTTTATGTCTGAATTATCTTTCAATTATTCCAACACTATTATACAACTAAGTTGGTCGATTTCAGATAAATCTTTAAAAAAAGCCGACGGAGATTGACCGTCGGCTTATCGATATGATCCAGGAAGTTCACCTGCTTAGGTAAAAATGAAGATAACAAGTTAGGTCATCAGCATTTGTTCCAATTTAAGTTTATTAAACAGCTGATTTCTTCCTTAAGAGGGTCTCAAAAGGACCTTTTATAGATTTTTGATGCATATAATGAGCCATTATTACTGATAAGCCCCAAACAAATACCGCAATCAAATCACTCCACAATTGATTAATTTGTCCACCAAGACCGCCAGCATAAGGCGCTAAAATGAAAACAAACAAAATTGACTGAAACAGATAAAAACTCAGTGAACGTTGTCCGAGGGCAGCAATAGCCTTTATAAAGCTCACACTCTTTCCTTCCAGCTTAATGACTAGCAATCCAACTAGCGCCGTCCATCCAACTCCACCTGCATAACCAGTGACGGTATGAAGTGATTTAGCTGTTTCTTCCAATACATTATTGTAACTTGTCCAAAACAATGACGACATAAGGGCCATCGGGATACCGCCAGCTGTTGATAGTAAAAGCCCCATTATAGCAACCATCATAAGTGCCTTCTTGTGGCTCTTAGGGTTATCTATCACCTGAAAACGCGCCACTAAAATACCAATTAGCACCCCTGGGATTACTTGGTAACTCAGCACAGGTGTATAGAACATCCAATCAAACATCCGAGTAATAGATGCTTCAATAGGATTTGCAATAGTAGCAGAAGTAGTGACTTCCATATTTAATGCATCAAATCCCCTAGGCATGAACGGGGCAAACACTCCCACCAAAACAAGAAAAACCAACGTCATCGCGATAATATTTCGATTGGATAATCGAAGAAATATACTTGCAAAAAGGAGAGCGATAAATCCATACACCCCGATAATATCTGCGAAGAAAAGAGTTGCATGGAAAAATCCTATCACTAACATCCAAGCTCCTCTGCGCTTAAAAATCCCCTTCGTCTTCTTCCAACTAACCCCTTTTCTCTCTTGCCCTTTAAATACTTGATGGAGCCCATACCCAAAAAGGATGGCAAACAAAGGGAAGGCACGTCCATCAATGAAAACTTGCCTAAAAAATACAGTTAACTGATCGCTTAAAGTAATTCCTCGTTCAGTTGAAAATATAAATTGATTGGCATGTGCCAATGCAATAAACAACAACATAAAACCTCTCGCTAAGTCTGGTGTTAATTTCCTTTGGGTAATTTCAGACATTAAATTTCACATGTTTCAAATACTCAGATTTCCCAATATCCTTAGGATTATTTTTATCTGCCCGATAGCTGTCCTTGAATGAGAATCCGTAAACACTTAAATATTGCTCGGAATTTAGTAGATCATATTTTGCATCTTCTTTTTGATCCTTTAGTTTTCTAGCCATTTTCATAAATTCATAAAACTTATGTCGATCCATTAGTTCCACCACTTTTCGTAATTTTCTACATAGCATCTAAGTAAATTTTGCTGCAGATATAGATTCAGACACCATTGGTAACGGACTTCAGTGTCATGTAGAGTCAATTGCTATTCTCTATTTCACCTTTTTCATTCAGACTCCTACACTTTATCCGATCGACACTAAACCTGTTCTGTTTGAATAAGCTTATATCGTTCTAATATTTGGATTAGAACCTGTTTATTGTATTTCGTTTTCCCATGGATTCTTTCAGCCCATTCTTCTACCGTTTCTACCTTGGGTTCATTCAATAACCCTTCTGTTGTACTTAGAAAGCTATCCCAATTATAAAATTCCCAATGAGCGATTTCAGATTTGTATGCTGTTCTGCATTCCAATAAAGGGTTGGGGTTTATCAAATGTTGAGAATGCTCGGCAGCCTTTACAAACGAATCCATTTCGATTGGATGGGTCTGAAAAACTTGTTTCGATACTTTTCCATTAGGTCGATGATACAGAATTTCTGTGCCTGATGGATGACTTTGAACCTGTACCCTTGCTGCAGGGAAGAAACCACTTACCTTTTCATTGGTATAATCTACGCTATCCGTATCAATTAAAATGGGATTCAGCCATTGGTCACCCAAATCACAAAGGAAGCGTTCACCCTTCTCATTTAGTGCGATGACAGCAACATGAGCATCTTCTGAATTCAGGTTATGACCAACGGGATACGCCTCTACTCCATCCCGTTTAAACTCATCAAGTAACCATAGTGCAAGATCAAAACAATTCCCGGACATGCCAAATTGTTCCCTATGCTCCCGCATAAGAGAGACCTCCCGCTGTTTCTTCATATTTCCCTGGTTATAAAACCAAACTTTCGTTAACGTCTCCATGGGAATATCATTAAATTTCTCCCATGTCTTCAAAATGCTTTCTGAAGCTAACATTTGAGTTCCTACCTTCTAATTTGAATTCGTTGATATGTAGATAAATAACTTAATTGGTCTATGTAAGGTATTAAATAACTATATTGATCGGTTAACCCTTCTGGTAATTCATTCAGTTTATAATACTGGACTTCAATAGATTCTTCATCCAATTCAATATTCCCTCTAACCTACTAAACTCATCCATCTTTTTTTGATTTGATTCCGTTCTCCAACTCCACAGTTGAATTTGATCAAAAGCCTATTGCTTTGTTACAAACACCAGCAAACTCCCAATCCTTTCCTGAATTCGTGATGGAAAGTCAGTTAAGATCACACCAGAACAATAATTATGCCGGGTTGAACCACTTTCAAGCTGGATTTAAAATTATTAATCCTGTTTCAGATTTATTAATCCGGAATTTCATTTAATCGTGCCGAAAATAAATTAATCAAGCATTCGTGTCGAATCTTCTTTATTTAGAAACATTCACTCCACGCTTGGTCCTGATCCCCAATCCAAATTAACTTTAACCTGGTGATGATCAAAGGTTCTTCTTCACATAAATTGAGCAATCCAAGAAAATAGTAAGAAGATAAGCCATAAAAGGAGAAATAACAAATGAAAAAAGCTATCCTCTTCTCAATAATTTTTGCTCTTTTATTTCCGCTAGCCCCCTCCGCAGCTGTAGAGAATCAAGTTAAAGCTGCTTTTATCAGGGACGGGAATTTGTGGGTCCTGTTAGATGGCCAAGAAACACAAGTCACGGATTCTGGCAAAGTATTCTCCAACCCCCAATGGTCGAAAGACGGCACCTGGCTGGCTTATCAAGTAGAGGCATCTTCTGGATTTGATAAAGGAGAAGTGCAGTCAGAGATATGGACCTATACTATTAAGACGGGTGAAAAGAAGAAAATTTCTTATAATGGCTATTCACCTGAATGGGCACCCCATAGAAACGTTATTGCCTATAATGACAAAGGAATTTTAGATATCTCTGACCTCAACCGATTCTACAACATCGCAACCGGGGTCAGTGACTTTACTTGGCTTCCGGATGGTAGTGGATTTCTTCTTTCTTCATCTGGCACTCTCAGCCCGGATGGTTGGTCAAGCGCCTCATTGTTCACCAAAAAAGTCGGCGATGATTATGAGGATATTGTTCTTTTTGGAGGGGTGGAGCCTTTCTTCACACTCCCAAGGGAAATAGGGACAACGGATAAAAACAAACTAATTGCCGTATATGCGGACCAGCTAACATATTCGCCGAGCGGAAAGTGGATCTCTTTTGTTGTGTCTCCAACCGCCTCCTGGTCCATGGACAGTAATATGGTGTGCATCATCGACAAGGAAGGAAAAAACTTCGAAGTATTAGACGAGATGATTTTGCAAGTAGGAGAGCCAAAGTGGTCACCCTCCACCGATACGATTGCGTATATCGCTGGCGGTGGGAGAATTGTGTTCGGGTTCAAGAACAAGGACTTAAAGGTAAAGGAAATGCCTGTTACAGGAACATACACCCCTGCCCATTACGCTGATCTTGATTTCAATTGGGTGAGCGACAAGTCACTGGTTGTATCGAGAATCAAAGAACAGGAGTGGACAAATGACTTCAGTAAGCACCCTCTCCCTTCGCTTTTCACACTGAATATGGACACGAAAAACCAAATAAAAATAACGGATCCACCTAAAGGGTCTGGAGATTATGCTCCACAGTTCATCCCTTCCATTCAAAAGCTCGTTTGGCTAAGGGGATCCTCTATAACAGACTCAAAAAGAAATCTGTGGATAGCGAATACGGATGGAACTGAAGCAAGGGAATGGATGCGGGATATTGAGAAGATTGTATTTTATAAAGAGTGAATTCGCAAACTTTGTTGCATAGAAAGCTTGAGGATCGTGGATGTGAATAATGGATAAAGGACATGATCCAGTCTGCAACCGCGATTTTTCGACAAACGTAACCTTCAGCAACATCAACATCTAATAAATTGGCACAATAGCAAAAAAAATAAGGTACTTAGATCACGCTCAAAGTACCTTATTTCAAAATATGATGTTATTTTTCACTTTCTCTAAGTCTCACTTAACCAGCGCTGCTCTAAGATTGACACCATACTCCATGTAACCTTTCAAGCATGTCAGCATGTATACCCAACCCTCTTTATTGTCTAGTAATTGGCTGATAAGGTTTTCGTTGGTCTCATCGAATCCTTCTTCTTTGACTACTACAATAGTGCTGCCTTTTTCTTCTTGCACAAATGTTATGGTCACTTTATGGTCTCCTGCCCACTCGAAGACAATCTTATTATGTTCTTGAATTTCTTTTATGTCTATATCACCTTGTGCATCATATTCTTCATATCTTAAAGTAACAGTCTTCCCTTCCTCCCACCGTTCAGAACTTGAAGAAAACCAAAAGTTACCTATTTTATCAGGATCAACAAATGCCTCGAAAATTTCATGTGCCGGCTTTTGAATTCTCATTTGAGAGAGATTATTCATACATCTTCCACTCACTTTCATATATTTTTGCGTTATTTCATTTATATACTGTCTACTATTTCTTGTCCATTTATTAGACCATTCCGTTTTTTCAATAATCTTATTTCTTGAAACCGCACCCAACGCCCCAAATGGTTTCAAGAAGTTCAGGGGTTGAAGGATCCTGCTCAATCTTCTTTCTGATTTTCCTGATATGAACGGCCTATTTAGGACCCCCAGGGATCAATCGTTTATGATAGGAGCTATCCGGTCTATTCTATTTGTCCAAATTCCACCCTTATAATTTTCTGACACACGCGCAAGATCTGACTTCTCGTCAAATCCTTCTGACCAATCACCATCACCGGCAACAAGAATAACCCTTGTATTGACATCTTCCATTCTATTTATGAACTTTTCGGGGAATCCCCAAAGGTAAGAAGCATACTTTTCGGGTATATGAATTTGCGTATTTTTACAAGAACCGGGTATATAACCCGTCCAACTTAAAGCTTCATAAGAAAGTAGACAGCTTTTTAACGTCTCTTTTGACATGACACGCATATCTGGCAGATTCTCCTTCAACGTTTCAATAGGTTCATCTCCACCATATACTGATAGATCGCCTAGCCTTTCCTCAGAGTAATTAGAGAGATACTTAGCTAATTGTTTACCTTCAGTTGGATCATTACTCTTAATGTGAATTAAAAATTCCTTATTTGGAAAGTGAGTTAATACTTCATTTAATGTAGGGATCTGCCCCATTCCTTTCCCTCGAAAAGGATACGTCTTTCCATTGTCAGCTGTATAACCATATCCTATATCTAACTTTCTCAGCTCTTTCATTGTATGGTCTCTTGTCTTCCCAGTACCATCTGTTCTACAATCAAGGGTCCAATCGTGGAAAATGGCAAATTCCCCATCTTCCGTAGGTTGGATATCAATTTCCACTATATCTGCTCCTGCTTTGAAAGCTGCTTCCATTGAAGGAATAGTGTTTTCCAAGTAATGGTGTTCAGGTTCATTGATAATTTCTGCTGTACACGTTTCGCCAGTTATACCTTCCATAGGAAAAGTTTGAGCTAAGCCCCGATGAGCCAAAAGGATCGGTTCTCCTTTTCTTTCATCACTAAACATAGAGCTATTATTTAGATAAACAAATAGCGTTAATGCGAGGCAGATTAATATCGTTACTTTAAAGCCTTTTTTCATTCGTTTCCCATCCTATCTAAAATCATAAATTTCACTTTACCTTCTCTATCCATAATCAAAAGTTTTGGAAGTTCCGGAAGGTGTACCCTTTAAATATATTTAATTCTCTCTAATTAAGTTTGTCTACTGTTAATATAAGCTCATACTTTATAAACCGACTAACTTCGTATATAAAAAAGCGACGCAATAGTATGTCTTGCGCCGCTTCATATAATATTGGAATGAATTATATTTGTGTCTGTTTTGTTGTTATAATCTTGGTGCTGCCCCTATTATACATGGTGACACACCGCTCAGTTAACTACTCGATCCACCCATTACAAAATTTCAATATACCCTTCTGTTCCATTCACGCGAATTCTTTGCCCGTCTTTTATCCTTTTGGTAGCATTCTCGACACCAACTACTGCCGGTAAGCCATATTCACGTGCGATAACGGCACCGTGGGTCATCAGTCCACCAACTTCGGTGACTAAACCGTTGATGCTAACAAATAATGGTGTCCAGCTAGGGTCGGTAAAAGCGGTGACTAATATATCCCCATCTTCCAAATCCGCTTCTTCCATGTTTACTATCACACGTGCACGCCCTTCAATCACTCCCGATGAGACAGCTAAACCAACGATCGCTCCTGCCGGAAGATTTTCCCGTTTGTATTCCCCGGTGATGATTTCACCGTCAGACGTGATCAAACGTGGAGGCGTTAGTTTCTCATATAAGGTGTAATCGTCTTTGCGCTTAGGGATAAGACCATAATCCAGTTCGTGGGTCCGTACGACTTCCCACAATTCTTCAAACGTGAGATAGAAAATATCCTCTTTTTCATGAAGGATGTTCTTTTGAACGAGTTGTTCGGCTTCTTTCAATAAAGCCTGCTTATAGACGAAGTAACGACTGATCATGCCGTATTTCGGATATTCACGATACCCGCTGAAATTCCGTATGATGGCGATCCTTCTTTTTGTTTCCCTGACCTTTTGTTCACTATCGGGTAATGCCTTCAATCGTTCTAGTAATTCATGTTCTTTATGAATCGCTTCCAGTCGTCCCTGCTCAAATTTACGCTTGCTTGCATGAGGCTCAAAGTTTTTGATGTTACTGAGAATCATCGGGAGAATTGCCGTTGCCTTTTCACTCCAACGTGCTCTCGAAATATCGATCTCACCACTGCATCTCATGCCGTATTTGGTGAGAAAAGCATCGATTGCTTCTCGGGCTTCCTGTCCACCATCGACTGTCACCAGTTCATCCAGAAAGGGATCCTCTTTTACATTTCGTAAAAAATCAATGACTTCCGGAAATGGACGAATCACGTCAGCAGCATCCATCAGTGCCAGGCCCATTTCAGAAGTAATATTGTTCGGGACAGATTGAGACAGGGTATCTGCCACATTTTTTTCCCCTAACCACTCGTACATATGATCATTGATCCAGAATGCAGCATCCATCGCAGCCATGATCACCCGTGAACTTTGAGGGTCGAATAGAATTTTCTTTAATTCCTGGATGTCTTCTGAGATGAAGTCGAATAATTCGGATCCTGATTTCATTTGAACAGTTTGTTTTAACTCTTCTATCGAGGTTTCGCTTCTTTTGATTAAATCAGCGACGATTGCAGGATCGCTGTCGATTGGATCCACGCTTGCCTGATTTGGCCCTGGCATACCTTCATCGTCTACTATTTTGATGAAACCGTCCCGCTCTACGATAGTCGTGAGGGCGTCTTTTATGAGTGGTTCTGATTTCCCCAATACATCAATGAACATTTGTCTGCTTTTAGGCGAAGCCAGACGAGGTGTGACATCGACAAACAACCTCCCCCCGGCAACTTTCATCGGTGCAGGGGTCGTTAACAGGAAAAAGGACAACCCGAGCGGCTTCATGGCATCCGTCATCATTTGCTGGTGACCGACCGATAAATACACACGATTGTCCCCATCAGCCGCTTCCGGGATGGGGAATAAGGTCGTAATCGGACGACTTTGGACAATATAGAAGGAGTCATTCTCCAAACACCATTCAATATCTTGGGGACAGCCAAAATATGCTTCGATCTGTCTACCTAGGCGTGCCAGTTGTACTATCTGTTCATCCGTAAGGGCTGCTGCCATCTGCTGATCCGGATGGATGGAGTGTGTCTTCGTTCCTCCAACGTTCCGTCCATAGATAGCCAATTTCTTTGATGCGATCCTCTTTTCGATGATCTTTCCGTCCTTCACTTTATAATTGTCCGCTGATACCAAGCCGGAAACCAATGCTTCACCAAGTCCAAAGCCCGCGTCGATGGATACCACCTTCCGGTTGGAACTCACTGGATCAGCCGTAAAAAGAATCCCTGAAACCTTCGGGGATACCATTCTTTGAATGATGACAGAAATGTGAATTTCACTGTGGTCAAACCCATTTTGCATACGGTAGATGACTGCACGATCAGTGAAGAGAGAGGCCCAGCACTTGCTGATATGCTCCAGGATGGCTTCTTTGCCGATGATATTGAGGTAAGTGTCCTGCTGCCCGGCAAAAGAAGCATGAGGCAAGTCTTCGGCCGTTGCACTTGAACGAACGGCATAAGCATGGTCTTCGCCGAACCTGGAGAGATATTGAGAAACGGCTTTCGCAACATCGGAAGGAATGGCTACCTCTAGAAGGACTTGTCTAATCTTCCTGCTAATTTCACCAATTTGATCCCGGTCCTCTGGTTTGAGCTTGGTTAATTGACGCAACAAAGCGTGATACGTTTCATTTTGTTCAATCGCTCTTTGAAACCCAACGGTTGTCACACTAAATCCTTCTGGTACTTGTATTCCCTGAATTTTTGATAACTCCCCTAGATTCAACCCTTTTCCACCAACGAGCAAAAGCTGCGTTTGTTCCATTTCCTGAAAACTGAGAACCAACGAACTCATTCTACATCTCCCCTATCCATCAATGTTCTATTGATTTTAGCAGTAGAAAATGGGAATAAACAGTCTATAATAAGAATTTTTATCATGCTATAATGGTATTAGGAAGAGATCGAAATTTAAAATAAACAACGAATTTTCGGGGGTAAATCTCATTAAATAGTCTGTGAAAAATCTCTGAGTTATATTGCTCCGAGCTTTTTTATGGAGTTTTTTCGTTAAAATCACCGCTTATGGAATAGATTAAACAATAAGAAAAGCGTAATCCAGTCTAAGGATTACGCCCTCATCATAACTAACCTTATTCCTATGTTCTCTTTATTTCCTTACAACAGGAATCCACATTTCACCAAATACCTGCCCGTTTCGGTGCCCCATTTCAACCGTTGCATTAGGTGCACCAACATAAGCAACATCCTTTTCTTCTGGTAAGACTTGACCAAAGGCAATGGCAGTAACCATATTATTTAATTCTTCAGCCGTCTTCCCTTCGCCTTTCACAACCACGTATTCTCCCTTAGGAAACTGAATCACTCTAGCCCCATCCGGTACTGGTGACGATGCCTCTGCCATGACGCCGGCATAATGCATCATTTTATTATTCACTGCTTCGTTCACTGCAAAAATGTAGTCGTTTGTGGCCATGGATTTTAAAGTATCAAGCCTTCCATCTTCGCTTACAGCTTGCCAAAAATCCGCCTTTTCCTTACTCAATCCAGCAAAATCAGTATAATCGCTCTTAAGATCGGTTCCTAACCCTATTACAATAAAACCGTCTTTTTCTTCTAACTTATACTCTGCCATATTTAAAACCATCCTTTTGTTCATTTATTTCAAGCGATTTGTCTCCATCACTTGATAAATATATAATAGCGTTAAATAGTATCAAAAAATGACACCTTTTCTGGGGGACCTGATGAAAAAAGTTGAACGAATAAATGTGATTATGAGATATATCAACAACCGGGCTCACTTTACCATTCCTGAAATCATGCGTGAATTTCACATTTCACGGTCGACAGCTATTAGAGATATCAGAGAAATTGAGTCCATGGGGATGCCACTTGTTTCTGAAGCTGGAAGGGATGGGGGTTATTTTGTCATGCACAATTCTGTCCTGCCTGAGGTCCGTTTCACCGATCATGAAGTGAAAGCTCTATTTATTGCCTTTATGGCGACCCGTAATCAGCAGCTCCCTTATCTAAAAAGCCGACAATCAATAGCTGAAAAATTACTTAGCCTCATCTCACAAAGCCAGCAAGATGACCTGATTCTCCTGAACCAGCTCTTGCTGTTTGAAGGGACCAATCCCCATAATCCCGACTTACTGGACCTTTCAGACCTCCCCCATCCCATGGTGGAAACACTCTTCCAAATCCTCCTTTTGGATAGATATTTATTGCTCACAATCCAAGAAGAAAAGGACATCAAATCTTATCCCATCTATTTGTTACACCTTTACCATGAAAAAAGCTTCTGGATCATTGAAGGCTTTGACTTAAAGGAAGAAAAGAAGCGGATTTTTCCCGCCGACCTCCTCATCGACATCAAACCATACTCGCCGGAAAAAAGACTGAGAGAGCAAGAGATTTTAGAAAAACTGAAAATGCGGGAAGAAGGAATCAACCTTGTCCTTGAACTTGGTCCAAAAGCGATTGCTCAGTATAAAAAATACCATCCTTTAAGAGTTTCAATCGCCTATACGAATCCTTACCAAACCACAGCCATTCTAAAGACTTTTGTTCATGTTCATAAGCCCGATGAATTAACCGAATTCACAAACTGGTTGCTTTTCCTTGGCAGGGATCTCAAGATCAGGGAAATCCCAGAAAAAGTCTTACATAATATACGAAAGGGATTAGACCAATACCGGGAATAACAGCGGCCTGATTGAATATCCGCTTTACCTGCTATTCCTATAGGATGTCATAAATTTTGACGATAAGTTTTTACCATTTCGAAATATTGTGTATCTCCTAAGCCATATTCTTTGAAATTTCCGCTTAGAAGTGACACCAGTTCTTTTATGGGGACGTCCTGGTGCTGTTGAATATACAACATAAGATCACTATCTTCCTTAAGGTAATTCAAATACAGTACAACCCCTTTGTATAAAGGGATTGGATGAACTTCCTTAGGCATAGCTTTATGAATCATTACTTGTTTGTAGAGTTGATCATATCCCTTTGCCTTTAGGCTGTAATGACTTTCAGGTTGAAAATCATCACCGACAAGATGGAGGTCAATTGAACCTCCATAATCTGTTTGATCTAACCAGGCGAGTAGAGTGAGAAGATTCATTTGACAAAACATATCCTCATCAAACCATAGTGCTATATGATCAAAATCCTCACAAAAGAGAGGCTGCAATGGTTTTAAGGTGATTTCAGCATATTGCGCAGTTGTTACTTGATGAACTTTCGCACGCATTTCGATAAATTCACCGGAAAATAAATCTCCGCAGGTTTCCCCATAACACATGGCCTCGTTGAAGGGAATCATCAATTCGGCTTCAAGAAACTGTGTCTCTTTGAAATTCTTATACATTTCTGTTCCATTTAATATATGTATGGCTCCTGTTGGATTCACATTGACACCTCCTGCTCTGTTGGCTTGATTCTGCAGCATTTCTCTATACCTATACTAACTTATATTTTCAAGCCATTCTCAATAAACACTTCCCTTTTTAGAATGGCCCGTTTATTAAACATTATAAGAATAATGACAATCCATTATTTCTCCCATAGCTCAATCAGTCTACCTTCAGGATCTTTAATCCAAATAAACGTACCATATTCACTAACCTCTTTTTCCTTTACAAGAGGTACACCAACTTGTTCCAGATGATCAATCGTCTCGTTTATATTATAAACTTGGAAATTCAACATCACTTGCTGTTTTTCTGGGAAGTAAGGGTCATCTTGAGTAAAGAAAGAAAAAATGGTTTCATTTCCTGATTCGGGTTTAATAATAGTCCCATACCAATCTTCCATTTCAATCTTCAACACTTCACTGTACCATTTCTTTAAAGCATCCAGGTTTTTAGTCCTCCAAAATATTCCCCCGAAACCTTTTATCATCATAAAAAACTCACTCCCTTCTCTAATTCCTTTCATTTTCCGATTAAATTAGAAATTCAAGAAATAAAAACAAATTCCTTCTTCATTCATCCGATAGTTGAAGAAGGCAATATCCGTTATATATCGTTTTCATTTATTTATTACATTTAAGGTTCGCTAATAGCCCACAAAGTTTTTGAATGCATCCCATTGAATTTCAGTTCAACTTCACCAGATTCTTCTATACTTCTTGTTTTCGGCAATATAGATCTAGGAAAAGTTTAGAAAATAGATTAGAGGATATCTCCAATCTTACTAGAACTTATTTATAGATAGTAAATAGAAAAGGGGAAGATAAGAAGTGATCGATCAACTAATTCCGGCTATTATTGCTTTTATATTAGTCTCAGTTTTATCCCCGCTATTCATTGAACTCTTACGGAAATTAAAGCTCCTGCAACCGATACGAAAAGAACTTCCTTCCAATCATCAAATCAAAAAAGGGACTCCGTTAATGTTTGGGATCATTCTTTTTATCGGGATTATCGTATCGTTATTTTTTTCACCTACACCACTGATGTATTTCCTGGCGATTACGTATATATTATTCAGCTTTATAGGTTTCCTGGATGATTTTTGGAAAGCGTCACGCCAGGATCCTGGGGGGGTATCAAGTAGAACCAAGCTTATTTTCCAATTTCTCTTTACGGGGGCTTTGCTTTTTTATTTGATGAGCGAACTCGGAATAGACTCAACGATTGGTATTTATCAAAATCTTTCTTTGAATCTTCCAATAGTGGTATATTTCATTGTCATCACCTTATTTATTGTCGGTTCTGCAAATGCCATTAATTTTACAGACGGCTTGGACGGCCTTTTAGGAGTTGTGGCAATCCCTACTTATTTTTTCTTTTTTATGATTTCAGACAAATCAGAAGTGCAGCTTTTTTGTTTAATCATGATCGGATGCTTACTCGGTTTTCTCATTTATAATATCTTTCCTGCCAGAGCATTTATGGGGGATACAGGGTCATTAGCGATAGGGGGTTCCCTTTCTTTTCTTGCCATTATCGAAAAAGTTGAGATTCTCATTCCCGTTTTATTCTTTATCTATTTTGCTGAACAGCTATCGGTCATATTACAAGTTGCTTCATTTAAATCGACAGGGAAACGAATCTTCAGAATGACTCCGATTCATTATCACTACGGCTTAAAATATGGCTGGGGTGAAACGAACATTGTTACCGCCTTTGGGTTTGTTTCGTGGATTTGTACGTTTATCTGTTATGCTTATTGGAAGTTTGTTCTCTAGCCATAAGGTAAAAGGACAAAGGAACTTCATAGTTTGAAGTTCCTTTGTCCTTTTGGTTTATTCACTTCTATCAATTCAGACCCAATGAAAAGAGTCTTTCACCATCCCGCTAAATTTTTCTTTTTCTTCTATATGAGAAAAATGGTTACTATTTTCAAAGATATAAAATGTTGAATTGGGAACAAGATTGAAAATTTCCTCTGAATACACAAATGGGCATTGAGAGTCATGTTTTCCACAAAAAACGATTGTCGGGGTTTTTATATTCGAAATGTCTTCTCTGATATCATACGTTGGCAATTCGTTATAAGCATAATACTCTAAACGTTTTTGAACCACTTTTCCACTGCTTGGCTTAGAAAAGTATTCATCATATCTGCTTGGGTCATTCAGAGACATTTTCGTCCATTCCCTACGTGCGTGCTTCCGTTCTTCTCTTGTTGCATCATCGGAATTCAGAATGGAAAATACCTCTTTCAATCGGTCGTTATAGGGATTTTCATCACAATAAATACTTTCCTGATCATTCACATACTCATTGGTAGCTGACGCCCCACCTACAATTAGTCGGTTTAGAGAATCCGGATGATCAGCAGCATAAACCAGCCCTAACATCCCACCTGTGGAATGTCCTGCAAAATTCCAGCTATCATACCCTAAAGCAGATCGGATTGCTTCTAAATCCTTACTGGTTTCACTCATACTTAACTCATCTTCATCTTGAATCTCAGTGGAATTCCCCGATTCTTTCAAATTGACAAGGTACACTTTAAAGTCGTCCACAAACCGGTCAGCAAAGTGGTAGCCACGCTCGTTAAACTCGCTATATAGATGAGTCACACATAATGGTTCTCCATTTCCCGCCTCAAAGATTTCGAAATCTCCTCGTTCTGTTTTAATTATTTTTTGCTTCCACATGATTTTTCCCCCATGCACCCTTCACGGCCGTTAACTGAAAACAAGAAAAGCCAGAGAGGAGCTATTAATTTGACTGTTATTTAACTAAATTGTTGTTTTCTTCTGGGTAAGTTCATAGATTTATACTTGCTATCCATTAGACGTTAGTCAAAGAGTGAAAGTTTCGATTTCTTCAATTTAACTGCCGAAAATTGAAGGGCAATAGCCGGAGATCAATTAAGTGATCTCCAGTTATTGCCCCCAATAGTTTAATATGAAATTATTTAGACAGAAATTTCTCCAACAATACTTCAATGAAATAACTAATATTCATTGTTTCTTATGTACCATAGTAAGAATTCCAATAAAGATTATCATTCTATTGATTACTCAAGCTTTTCTTTTATATTTTCGATTTCATTCATCTTTACCCTGAAAGTTATCGGAACCCAAATATCGTTCCTTTATCAACCTTCGATGATGCATCTCATGACCAGCAATAATGTACCCAATAGCACGTGCGGTCATTTCGGAGCCATTTGCTTTTCCACATTGGAGCAAGGCTTCTTCATCCAAGCTACTAAGAAGGAGAATGGTATTTTGGCGGACAAGAGATTGATGATGTAAAAGCTCCAGTAAGGAAAAACGATTAAATTTGCCCCTTTTCACGTACTCATCTTCATGATATCCTGCCAGCATCTCCTGTTCTCCTCTCGCAATACAGAGAAGGCGGTAGCACATAATGCGCTCCGTATCGGTTATGTGGCCTATGACTTCCTTGATTGTCCACTTTTCCGGAGCATACCGAAACTGGCCCATTTCATCTCTTAAATCTTTTAACATACTCATGGTTTCCTTTTGTTGAATATCAAGAATCTGGAGCAGATCTCCATCTGGTACATTGTTCACATAGCCCTTGTAATATGGAGCATACTCGTTTGCTTCTGGCTTACTTAGCATAGCTTCTCCCCCTTTTGTATGTCGTTCTCTTCCTTTTAAATGCAACTGTGTACTTCAACAGCAATTATTTCAAATGGCCTTTAATCCCAATGGTTTTTCTCCGCAAAAAGCGCGAAGTGAAATAATCGCGCCGCTTAAACATCACGCAATTCTCTAAGCAGTTGGAAAATCTGCCCTCTATGATGTGATTCATGTTCGATTAAGTGGTAAACCACCCACTCAGGTGAGACATCATACTTTTCAAGTGTCCTTAATTTACGCCAATCCGTTAAGTCCATTGAACGAAAGTGGTAAAGAAATACTTCACGCACCTTGTTAAGACAGTGAAAATGCTCTTCTAGACTTTGTGCTTCAATATGGGTTAATGAGCCGTTATCAGATCTGACGTTATAGGGAAACAACGATCTTATTTCTGGATTCCATTCAGTTCCAAGGACTTCTACATATAACCAATCCGCCTCTACCAGTGCGATGTGATATAACAATGAGCCAATCGTTTGTCTACCATCCCTTTTTGTGTCGAGGGTACTTTGGCTGACACCAGATAATTCTTTCATGAGAGTACGGCGAACATCCTCTAAACACCACAGCCACCGACCAATTTCTTCTTCGTATCCTGGTAACGGTGAAACTTGCAAAGATTTTCTCTCCAATGAAATCACACTCCTCTTTAGGTGATTACATTCTATTTAGAATCGTTTTTTCCTCTTTTAAATAAAGAAACAATCTCATTGCAAAAAAAATCCGATTAAAAAGAGGCTGAGACAAAAGTTTTTTAGCCTAAGTCAAACCCGAACAAACCTGCTTTTCAGTGTGCAGATTTGTTCGGGTTTATTATTTATTTTCGAAATTTGATTTTAGCTGTTTCCAGCGGTTGATTGGAGTGCAAGACGAAGACTCCTGCGGGAAGAGTAGCTTATGTGAGACCCCGCAGGCTTGCCGAGGAGGCTCACGGGCTACCCGCGGAAAGCGTAGTCTTGCACGGAAATCATTAGCGGTATGAAGAACCTACACTTCTATTGTTCGTCTTTTTATCATGGTTTTTTAGTTTTGTCCCAGCCTCTTTTGGTTATAGCAATCACACTCAAATGTCAAAGCTCAGTTTTCTTTTCAACAGAGGTTTCGTTTATGCTTCTCATTAATAATTTTTTTGTTCAATATTCTCACTTCTCCAACCATCAATAGTCTCATGTCCTCTACAATATATTCAGTCAGCTCTTGATCAGAAATGTCATCCCCATCGATATCAAGACGAAATTCCTGTCCCTGTATCCCTCCGCCATTTGTAAAATCTATTTCAAAGTCAAACTGAACCCGTTTATCCATTTGAATCCTCCTTCATTTGGTTAATATCTTCATTTATAATAAGAATTCAACACAAAAAGGGTGCAACCTTTTTGAATAAACACGGCGGATAGCTGAGAAATCGAGATAATTTGTGTATGAATCACAAATTCCTAAAATCTTTCATACTTTCTCCAAGAATATAGTGGAAAAACGATAGCCACATTAATCCCTGGCTGGTCAGAACTATATGCCATTCCTTTAAATAAAATTAATTCTGTACCCACTTCCATATCACTTAATCCTTGATATAGCTCATATGCATTTGGAGTTGGAACTCTTCTTATATAAGTTGATTGCACCTAAATTATTTTCCATTACCTCAATTTAAACATGCTTGGATTTGATAATGTTATTATGTTATTCACTTTGTCTACTATTCCTGTACCTCTCTTTCTTCAACTCAAAGTACTTATCCATGACTCTCTTAGAAATTGTCTTATTAATATAAGGATCATGATTTTGATGCGACCATGGTACTAATACTGAAATAGCTACTTCTGGAGAATCGAATGGAGCATAACCAACTAATGAAGTATTGTATGTCGGAACAGCTTTATCCATTTCAGGTCCTTTATAAAAAGCCTCTGCGGTGCCTGATTTAGCTGCAGCTTCATAAGGAGCGCTTTTAAAATTGTTAGCTGTTCCTTGACTACCATGAGTTACTCTGTAAAACCCTTTTTGTACTTGACGAATTTCCTCAGGTGATGCATCAATTCGATTTAATATTTCGGGTTTACTTTCATACAACAGAGTTCCAGCCTCATCTATAGATTCTCCAGGATTTCTAATTTCTTTCATAATATGAGGTTTTATACGATTACCGCCATTAGCAATAGTAGACACATATTGAGCTAATTGCATGGGAGTGTAAGTATCGTATTGACCTATAACTAAATCTAGCAAATAACCAGGTTTCTTTTCTTTTCCTTGAAATCCACTTACTTCTCCAGGTAAATCTATTCCTGTTGGTACCCCCAAACCGAATTTATTAAAATTATTTCGTATGATATCAAAAGAATCAGAAGTGAAATCAACAGCTTCATTAGGCACGTAATTATCTCCACCAATACGAAATGCTATTTTCCACATGTAAGAATTAGATGATCTTTCCAATGCTAGCAAATCACTCATATCGATTTTTTGATATTTATTAAACCAGGACGTTTTTGGTTTTGTTCCTCGAATATAAATTGGTTCATCTATCATCCTTTCCCCTGGATATAAATTATTCGTCATATACCCAGTTAAAACCGTAGCCCCTTTGACAGCTGAACCAGCTTCATAAGACGACGTAAAGGTACCTAGAGAGTAATCGTTCAACTCATATTTACCTGTCTCATTATTTTTTTCGTACTTTTTTCCGACCATCGATAAAATTTCACCAGTAAACGGATCCATCATAACTACAAATGCTCTATCTAAGTATGGTGACTGACCAGACTTTTTGACTTGGGATGCAAGTTCTTCTTCTACAATTTTTTCAATTTCTTTTTGTAACTTCATATCAATTGTTAGTACAAGATCTTTACCTCTCGTTCCCTCACTAACAATTCTAGATTCTATGACTGCACCATCTTTTATAGTATTTTCTATCTTTTTCTTTTGGCCTTGTAAAATGTCTTCATATTGATATTCGAGATAACTTTTTCCCACTCGATCATTCAGTGAATAGCCTTGAACTTGATAATTAGCTTTTAATTCTTTCGGAAGGCCATCTTTAGCTGAAGAAACGTTTCCAAATATTGAACGTAAAGTGTTGTCATGCACATAGATCCTGTCCCAATCTGTAACTACATTAACTCCAGGTAATTTATTTATGTTTTCACCAACTTTAGAAATCTCTTCGACAGAAACATTTTTGTTTCTTATTATTTGTGGAGATAGAGCATAACCAGTATTCATGTTAATAAATATTGATAATACTTGTAACTCATTTTCACTAATAGAAATTATGGCTTCTTTAGATATACGGTCCAACTGCATTTTATAAACTTTTTCCTTTTTTTCTTCCTCACTAAGATCCTCAGCTTCATTAATAGCATTAATTTCTTTTGGAGAAAGTAGTTTCGTAGATTTCTTTGGGTTTTTTAATATCCAAAAATCCCTTAAATGACGATCCGTAATATTATCTGTATCCACGCTTATGAATTTAGATAACCTATCCGCCACTTTTATCATCTCTTGAGATGTTGTAGTAGGTGTTTTTGTGTAAGTTATTGCATTTAAAGCTTTGTTGTCAACAATAACATGGCCATTACGATCATAAATCTTCCCTCTAGGAGTCCCTACTTTCACAGATATACCTTCTGTTCTTTCTACTTCATTTTTGTAGCTTTCTCCGCTTACTATTTGAACAAGTCCTAGTTTTATGATTAACAAACTAAACAAAAGAAAAACCGCAAAAAAGAGATAATTCATCCTAATAGTGACATGTTTCTTATTCTTTTTCTTCACATTTTCAATCCTTCCATTAATTCGCCTTAAGACCATTTCTGGAAATGTCTTAGCATACAAAGAATGAATTTATCTATTCTTAGGAATAAAAGATCTTGATAAGAAAAGAAATATACATCGGACAGATACTTCCGTAATTTTGGCGTAGCGCGTTAAAGCATAAGGCCCAATACCAGAGTGCTCATCATCCATACGAGTCTCCCTTAATTTTTAAGAAACACGTTTTTCAACTAAACTTCCTCTATAAAAAAGCAGAAGATCGCCTACCATTTCTTTAATAACTGCTCTATTCCAGTCGATATAAATAAAACCGCCTCTATACTATTGAATAAAGGCGGTTAATCTATGATGTTACTTTCCTATTACACTTTAGATCATGCTTCAAAGATGGGGGCAACCGCTTGCTTTATTTTTTCTGCAACTGTTTAATCGCTATTTCTGTAGCTTTGGCAATCAGTTCATCGTCGTACTCAGCGTCAGCTTTTTCACGACTGGAGAGTACGGCTAGGATTATGGGGTAACCATCTGGTGGCCAGATGACGGCGATGTCATTGCGAGTACCGTAAGAGCCTGCTCCGGTTTTGTCCCCAACTATCCATCCTTCAGGTACACCTGCACGTATCAGGGCATCGCCTGTAGTATTGCGTTTCAACCAGTCATTCAGCAAGTTCTGCTTCTCCTCAGGGAGAGCGTTACCGAGTGTGAAAGCCTGCAGGCTTTCAGCAAGTGCTTTAGGCGTGCTTGTATCTCTCGTTTCCCCAGGCTCTACATTGTTCAGGTCCGGCTCGATTCGATCGGGTTCGGTCACATCGTCACCTATTCCTCTAAGGACTTCCATGAGCCCTTTCGGACCTCCGATGGCTTCAAAGATAAGATTCCCGGCCGTATTGTCACTGTAACGAATAGAGGCATCACTCAGCTCCTTTAAGGTCATCCCCGTATCAACATGCTTCTCAGTGATGGGGTTATAGTTAACCAAGTCCTTCTCCGTAAAATTGATCTTTTTATCAAGGTCATCAATCGATTTTTTCTTTAGAAGTGCTCCTACAGCCAATGCCTTGTGTGTAGATGCATAGATGAAGCGTTCATCGGCACGGTAGGAAACAGATTGATTGCTTCCCGTATCGAGTGCATATACCCCAAGTCTTGCATCATATTCCTTCTCAAGCTCCTTAAAACCGAAGTCTGTCTCCTTCTCCTCTTTTGAATCCGCCTCACTCTGATTACTTGAACAGCCCACAAGAAGCAAAGCTCCCAGTGCCAACGTCCCTACAACCTTCTTCATTTTTAACAACTTCATACGAATCCCTCACTTACAATTATTGATGGAATCTGCTTTGAGTTCACAACAAGACTACACCTGTAGTCATATACTACAATTGTAATCTGGTGGTGTCAATTTCTTTTTTTAGGTTTAACGTCAACTAATGGGGTGAAAAGAATTTTTTTCACCCCCTATCAATTACGCGACATATGTGTGATAGTATTTTAGCTCGAAGCCCTGAACAAGAGTTTCTCATCCATTTCCTCCAACTACGATACCGTAACTTCTTTAAAACTAGGAAAAATTATGTTAGTATTCACTATGCACGAAGCTTCAATCTATACTTGTTTCTCAACAATTAGTAAAGACTTGATAATCTCTTGCATTTTTTTGTATTTTTAAATTGTGTAAGAAACCCACCAAATATTATAGAAATTGATTTCATCAAATAGTATATTGACAGAATGAAGAGATCACCTCACAAAGGAGGAAAAGAATGATGATCTTGCCTCAAATGTTAATGACGTTCGGGCTATCGACGATCACCATTGCCGTTATCTTTCTTGTCCGACGTTTCCGACTGTCGGCCGCCTGGCGCTATCATCTTTGGTTTTTGCTTATCGCTGTGCTGACCCTTCCGTTTTTGCCGAAAGAATGGATTTCATCTCGAAAACAGGCAAACGTGGGAACTGGGAACTCATCCACCTTTACGCCTGCCGGAAGGTCCCAAGGGAACCCTGGGCTTGACGTCAATTGGATGCAGGATTTCGGTACATCGGTGAATCAATACGATTATTCGAATCTCAATATGATTTTCCTCCTAATCTGGGTGGCAGGCATCGTCACTTTCACCTTTTTCTTTCTCCGCTCGCATTTACAGTTGAACCGAATTGTAAGCACAGCCAAGAGGGTAAGAAATACAGATATACATTCCCTGTTCGAAGCATGCAAAAGTGATCTCGGCATTCAGAAAAAGATCTCACTATTGGTCTCATCTCGGGTTCGATCACCGATGATCTTCGGGTTCTTTAGGACCACCATCCTGATTCCTAAAGAAATGGAGCAGCATATGTCCTTGAACGAGCTAAGATATGTGATTCTTCATGAACTCCAGCATGAGAAAAGCCATCATACGAAAGTCAACTACATCTTCCTTTTCTACCAGATTTTATACTGGTTCAATCCTTTCATCTGGATAGCCTTCAGGGAGATGCGGGTGGACCGGGAGTTAGCTTGTGACGATGCAGTTCTTCATTCCCTCGAACCTGTCTCTTATAAGGAGTATGGCCAAACCATTCTTTCCTTCTTCGATCAGCAGCATCCTGGTTTTTCCACCTTGACGAATCAGTTGTCAGGTTCGAAAAAACAGATAAAGAGACGGATCACCCATATCGCATCTTTCCGTAGGAATTCTCGTCTCAGACTCATGAAAAGCATCGCACTCTTTGTTGCAACCGCGCTCTTTGTTTCAATGCAGATGCCCTTTTTCACGCTTGCATCCGCAGATGAGGATTATTATGATATTAAGGATCAGAAGATTATCACTGAGGGCTTGAACTTGAACACCTATTTTGACGGAGGGGAAGGAACCATCGTCCTTACCAGCTTGAAGGATAAACAATACCATATCTACAATAAGAATAAGAGCAGACTGAGGGTGTCGCCTGACTCGACTTATAAAATCTACAGCGCTCTGATCAGTCTTGAGGAGAATTCCATAACACCTGACGATTCATCTATTAAGTGGAGTGGCGAACCAAATGAATATAAAGAGTGGAACAGGGATCAGACTCTTGATACGGCAATGAAGCATTCCGTCAACTGGTACTTCCAAACCCTCGACAGGACAATTGGCGAAGACAAGCTGGCAGCGTATCTGGAACGGCTTGATTACGGAAACAAGAATCTTTCAGGTGGGGTCGGTGAGTATTGGCTTGAGTCTTCCCTAAAAATCTCGCCTGTGGAACAGGTTAGATTGCTGCGCAGCTTCTATACAAATGAACAGCACTTTGACCCCGTTAACGTCGAAACTGTGAAATCGGCCCTCGCCCTTGAAGAAAAAGGGGACGCAAGGCTGTATGGTAAGACTGGGACAGGCGTCGTCAACGGTGAAACTGTGAATGGATGGTTCATAGGATTCGTAGAAACCAATGAGGACACCTGGTTTTTTGCGACAAATATTGACGATGCCAGTGGCAGTAAAGCTGCAGAAATCACCATGTCGATATTAAAAAATATAGGATTGTATTAAGATAAAGCGTTCGAAAGGGCGTTAACTGCTGAGGGGGAGATATTAAAATGTCAAAAGAAATGCCCAGCATTACCGAAGCGGAATGGGAAGTGATGAAAGTCCTCTGGAAGAAATCGCCCCTAACGGCGAACGAGGTCTGCACCGCCATCCAGGAGTATGAAGATTGGAAACCGAAAACGATCCGCACGTTGCTTGACCGGCTAACCCATAAACAAGTCATCGCAGCCAACAAAGACAAGCGCATTTACACGTTCACACCGCTCTACTCTGAGCACGAGTGCCAATGCGCTGAAACCAGATCCTTAATCGACCGAATATACGGAGGTATAACTAAATCCCTTCTCGTCCAATTTATCGAAGACGAAACCCTGACCAAAGAAGAACTCAAAGAACTCAAAAAAATGCTCGACAAAAAAATCGATTAGAAGCAAGGGGCCGGTTCTTATGCTCCTCATGGAAGCACAAGAACCGGCCCCTATCCTCATAAATGGCTTCTCCTGCAAGTAAAGTGTTTTAGTTACGGAACTTTTTTATTTACTCTAAGTTCTTCAAGTTATAATCAGATGAAAATCAACGAACAGAAAAAACATACATACAATTCTTCAGAATTGCCCCCAATTGTGGATCTCTTTTATATATATTAAAACCAGTTAATCCAAATAGAAAATCTAATTGTCGACTTTTTTATATTCCCTATACCATTTCCACACCGGCTCAGTGGCCAAAGAGATAATTTCACGATTTGGATCTGGGAGATATGTAATTTCGGGTGCATCGCTAAAATTTTTTTCAAGATAAATTTTGACACATAGGGTTATTTCAACATCATTTTCTTTAAGAAGTTCCACCCATTGATCTAATTCTTTAACACTTGCATTCATGAGCAACTGATATAGCCATGAAATTCTTTCACCCGTTTCACTTTTGCTATTTTTAAAATTTTCCCAATACCGTCTTCTTTCTTCTTCATCCCTTGGGGAACCTAACCCATATGAAATTACTGTCTTTCTTACAATTGACGATTCATCTTTTAAGTACTTCCATAACGTATCTCTTTTGATTTTCCCGTTTTCAATCCACTCGGTAAGTTCAACGGCTGATATAACTGGATCACTCTTACCGGTTGGTGAAATGTAATTGAATTCAGGTACATTAACACCTTCTACAATATGCCGAATTACCTTTCCAACAGCTATTTTTGGTACAGGACTCTCATAATCTTGCATTAAACATCCATTGTGAATTAATAAACTTTTGATTTGATGATGATTTAGATGGGGATATTTTGATAGCAAATGAGCAAAAATGCCCGTCACAAGGGCCGCAGCTCCGCACGAGCCTCCAAAATAAGATAAGACACGGTTGGACTCATTCGATTCGCAGAAAGGTATAGGCAAATAGGTGAACGGGGCTAAAATATCTGGACGAAAATAGCCATCTCCATTAATCCCCCATGGTACAGCCGGATGGGGCTTATGCTTATTGGAATCGGAAACTCCAGTATCATCATATCCACCAACTGTAAAAAATTCGGTGGGGTGAAGGTTATTATGTGCTTTCGTATTTCCATTAGCAGCAATAATCAATAGTTCTTCTTGAATCGCCGGTTGCATCGACTGAAGAAAAGGATCCCGAGAAGTAGGTTTCATAGAACCTATTTCCCTTGTATTGGGTACCAACAAATTCAAAAGAATTTGGATATTCCACTTATTACGCCTCTTAAGAATCCATTTTAATCCAGTTTCAATTTTTTCTGGCTCATTCTCAGAAAGCATAATGAAATTTGCTGCTGGAACTAGGCCAACATGGGAATGGTTATAAAATTTTAAAGGTAAATGAGCCAAAAGCTGTAATGTCATCATCCCATGTTCCACACTCCTATTTATAGGTTTAATATTTTGGGATGTAACGTCCATGCAAGTAACACCTAAATCGTCCCCGACTTTGACTTGCTTTAACCGACTTCCTAAATGATAAACTAGCTTATGGGGAATGATATCATCTAGAATTATGATGCCAATGCCTTTACCGGATGTATTTACGTCTGGTGCCTCAGGAAAGCCTAATCTTCTCCAAATGGGTTCCACATGTTGCTGCATATGTTCAAGCCAATCCTCTATCTTCGATTGACTGTTTCTGAGATCTTTCATGTTACCCTCCATATCTCGATCAGTCGTCTAATCATTTTGAACTTTGGGTGTGCCTGCTGGTTTGTTAATTGGAAAATCACTTGATGCTACAATATTAAGCGCTGTGCAGCAAAGTCCAAAGCACTTCGTACAATCAGCTGTTAAACTTTTTCTAATATTTTGGGCTGTTTCATTATCCATTTTTATACCCTCTTAAAATTTTCTACTCTTTAGTTGAATAAAATTCATGATTATATTATACAAGATTCCTAACAAATCTGGCACTAAAATGGAAAACGGGCGCTAATCCTTGTTCCAGAATAGCGCCCGTTTTGTAGTAGTTTATTATATCTCTTTATTGAACTCAATTAATACTTTGTTAAAAACCTACAATTTGGTCCGATTACATCTAATGTTGTTAACCAAACTATTCATTTTGGTTTTTCTGTAGGTAACTAAACTCCAAACTGTTTTAAATGATGGTCAAGGTGTTTGTAAATTCCTTTACCCCATTGCTCGGAAGTAAGTTTGCCGAAGAATGAATGTGGATGTGTTGTGCACTTTTCAGGCCCATTATATTGGAAGGTTATAATTTTTTGTTTCAGATTTTCTCTTTCTGTTTCAAAATTTTTTTCTTCTACAATCAAAATGGCCGGGATTGTGGACATATTGCGGGCTAATGGCTTGTCATTATAAAAGATTGGTTTTACAAATTTCCCTATTAATATTCCTAACCAACCTCTCGGATGAACAGAATTTCCCATTGCTATGTCTTGGAACGATGAGCAATGAGCTAGCATTTGGGCAACGTCCATTTTTCCCCATTGTGGTTGAGAATTTGGGGTTAATTTATCGATACGATTTACAATTTCCTCTGTATGCAAATGATTAAATATATTTTTCATTAGTACAAATCCCCTTTAAAAAATATGACTTGCTCTTTATTTGCTCATATTGAACTTCGATCACCTGCAATTAAGACCTCAAAATTATTGATTCATCTTTAATTTTAATCCATAGTGGTAGTTTACAAAATCCTTATTCACGAATATGGCCCGTTAGTTCAATCACTTCAACAAAAAAAGCGTTAATCCTTGTTAGATCAACGCCCCTTAACTTTAAGTACAATCATATACAGAGTTAGTACAAATAGTTGAAGATACCCATAAATTCATCAAGAGTTGTTCCAACATTTAAGCCGATTCAATGATAGCAATTACATTCATCGCATCGGTAAATATAATGTTGTACTTACCCTAACTGGCGTTTAAATACTTTACTAGCGAAGAAGTAAGCGATGATCATGATACCGACGCACCAGGCAAGCGAGACCCAGATATCGTTGCCCACAGTCCCTTCAAATAAGAGTGCACGGACCGAATTCACGATTGAAGTCACCGGCTGGTTCTCTGCGAAAGCCCGAACTATTTTAGGCATGGTTTCAGTGGGGACAAAGGCTGAACTGATGAACGGCAGAAAAATCAGCGGGTATGAGTATGCTGTTGCTCCTTCCATGGACCGTGCTGTCAACCCGGGAATAACCGCCAGCCATGTCAGCGCTAGAGTAAACAGCACGAGTATCCCAACTACCGCGAGCCAATCCAGGATATCAGCACTGGAACGGAAACCCATCAAGAGTGCTACGAGGATAACCACGACAACAGTAAGCGCATTGGAAACAAGAGATGTCAATACGTGGGCCCACAATACAGACGAGCGCTTGATGGGCATGGTAATGAAGCGCGCCATCAGTCCACTTTTCACATCGTTAAAGAGCCGCAAAGAAGTGTAAGCGACGCCGGATGCGATCGTGATTAGCAAGATTCCCGGCAATAGATAATTGACGTAGTTGTCCGTGCCAGTCTCTATAGCACCGCCAAATACGTAGACAAACAGTAGCATCATCATAATCGGCGTAATCGCCACTGTGATAATCGTATCCGGGCTACGTAAGATATTGCGCATTAATCGTCCCAGTAATACCCCTGTTTTACTTTTCATTTACATCTCCTCCTTTTTTGCCAATGATTGCGAGGAAAATTTCTTCCAATGTCGGCTGTTTTTCGATGTACTCCACTTTCGCAGGCGGGAACATCTCTTTGAGTTCAGTAAGGGTACCGGTCGTGATGATTTTTCCGCCGTGCAGGATGGCAATGCGATCCGCCAGTTGTTCCGCTTCCTCCAGGTACTGGGTCGTCAGCAATATGGTCGTGCCACCCCCGGCAAGCTCTTTGACGGTCTCCCAGACTTCAATCCGCGCTTCGGGGTCAAGCCCTGTGGTCGGTTCATCTAGAAATATTACTTCCGGCTTCCCTATCAGGCTCATGGCGATATCAAGCCGGCGCTTCATCCCCCCTGAATAATGATCTGCACGTCGGTTGGCTGCATCGGTGAGACTGAATCTTGCAAGCAGATCATCGGCGACTTGAGAGGGATTGGAAACCCCACGCAACTTGGCAATCATCATCAGATTTTCCCGCCCGGTTTGCATGCCGTCTAAAGCGGCAAACTGACCAGTCAAGCTGATGCTCTGGCGGACATGATCCGGTTGACGATGAACATCAAAGCTGCAAATACTTACTTCACCACAATCCGCCTTCATCAGCGTCGAAAGGATATTGACGATCGTTGTCTTTCCCGCTCCATTAGAGCCCAGCAGTGCGAAAATTTCACCACGGGCCACCTCAAAATCCACTCCCTCTAAGACTTCCTTGTCTTTAAAGGATTTTTTCAACCCTTTTACACAAATCGCTGCATCACTCATATTTTTTCCTCCTAATAAAAATCGCTAGTTTACCTATTCCCCAGTACTCAGTCAGACTGATATTCTGTAATACTTACTACTGGATTAAAAAAATAACTGAATAGTGAAGGTATTACCACATTCAACCAGCTATTCAGTCGGTATTCTCTTTTTTCATTCACTTTTTCCCACGGCCAATCGTATCATTCAACTTAGCGCGATGCTTGTCACTCCATGTCTCCGAGTCCTTCACCAGTTCATCACAGAAAGTAGCTACGTCCTCACCCGTGAGATCAGTGACTTTTTTGCCTTCCGCTGCTCCTACCTCGAACAGGTCGAGAATGCCATTAAAGATACGGCTGGTGTCCTTCCAATCGGTGAGACCACCTGCGGTCCACATATATTTTTGGATCGCTTTGTAAGCGTTGAGGTACTCACTTGGAAGTGTCTTCGCACGCGCCTCCATCGCCTTCCATTCCCGCTTGTCAGACAGACTTCCAATAACCTTTTCAATAAACTTCATCTTATCCTCTCCTTTTGATTTCTTTCGTTTTGAGTTCGTTCATTTTGCTCGAGACGAAATCCCATTTTCCCCAAAAAATTTCGAGCTTTTCATGACCTGCTGAGTTGAGTGTGTAAAATTTTCTCGGAGGTCCCACAGTAGATCGCTTTTTTTCAATGTCCACCAGATTGTTTTTCTCAAGGCGCATGGTAATCGTATAAACTGTGCCTTCGACCACATCCGTGAAGCCGAGTTCTCTCAGCTGTTGCGTGATTTCATAGCCATACGTTTCACCGCGGCTGATGATTTCAAGCACACAACCCTCAAGCACCCCTTTCAGCATTTCAGTAAAATTCTCCAAATGTTCACCCCCAATCGTATTTCGTTATAGTTCCAGTACCAGTACTCTGTCTCTCAGGTATTTTGTGTTACTGATATTCAGTAATACTAACTACTGGTATATAGTATCGCAGAATAGCTCAAATTGTCAATCAAATAATAGCCCATTTTTTTAGTAACTGACTACACTTCAGCTCTGATGGTAACTGTGAAGTATTGTATTAATCGGATTCCGCTACCCATTCACAAATCATCGTTAAATGATTCTCCTTTAATTCTGCATAAATACTTCCGTTCATTTTTTCCATTAAGCTTTTCGCGATCGGTAAACCAAGCCCAGTACCTTTTCCGGTTCTTGTTTGATCCGCCTTATAAAAACGGTCGAACATTTGATTTACATCAAGCTCACTCATTTTCCCAACAGAGTTTGAAATTTTCAGCTGAACGGCTGCATCCATTTCTTTAAGTTGGATAGTTACATTTCCAGTTGAGTATCTAATGGCATTCACCGCTAAATTTTCTATAACTCTTTTAACGATAGAGGGGTCGGCCATCAGCATAATATCTTTTTCTGGAATATGGATTTCCGGTTCTATGTTTCTCTTATTAAATTCCTCATAAAATCCAAATAGTGATTCAATAAGGAGATTGTTAAAACTGACTTTCTCCATTCTCAAAGGATAATCCGCTTGTTCAATAATCGATAACTCGAAAAAATCTTCAAGTAATATCTTTAACCTTCCTGCACTATTTTTGATTGTTTTAATGTATTTTTTCTTTACCTCATGGCTAATTTCATCTGATTCCAGAAATTGAATATATCCTAATATTGATGTCATGGGTGTTCGAATATCATGAGAAATATGGGATATAGCCTGTCTTAGTTCATTTTCAGTGGAACGCTTGACTGCTTCAGCCTGTTTCGTTAAATCAATCTGGTTATTTATTTCCTGTGCTAACTCCTCGAAATCGCGGTCATAAAAGCTAATCGTCATTTTTTTCGCTGAATCCTGTTGATGTAATTGCCGGAGTTGCAGGGTTGCACTTTTCATTTCCTTTTTCAGCAGATAAAAACGGATGAGGACATATGCGAAAGCTGCCAAAACTGCCATCAATAAATAGATTATCATTTGACCTCACCCACTTTCGTTTACTTAATTTCTTTTCTTTGAAAAATCATGCTTCCTAAGGCACCAAATAACAGAAACGTCAGAATGGGAACCGCTATCAGGATTAATACATCCACGCCCTTCAACGTATCCACAATGATAATGTCATAAATCAACTTAAAGATGGAATGATTTAAAATGGTTTCAAACAAGGGCACTTTTGCCGCTAACATTTGCAGGGGCCAATCAGCAAATACAAAGAACAGAAGCAGAAACCCTATCGTTTTCCCACTGTCTGTAAACAGGATAGAAAAGATCGCCATAATGGAAGCGAAGGCTGCCCCGTACAATATAATCAGTCCCAATGTTTGCAGGTAATATGTCCACTCAGGCATCTCTGCAAATCCAAAATAGATGGCGCTGGATCCTGTCATCACAATCGGTAATATTAATGATATGATAATGGCTCCAATTGAAAATGTGATAAGCTTTGCAGAGTAGATTCGGAACCTGCTATTGCCTGAAGATACTATACTTTTCATCGTCCCCATGGAGTATTCACTCGTAATAAAGAAGCCTGCCAAAATACTTGGAATAAGCTTTACTATATTCGCATGAGGACCGAGAATACTTTCCCGATAGTAATCCTTTACGGTTGGCAATCCTGAAGCCCCATTATCGAATTCTATTAGTGGAAACAACACTGCAGCCGCAACTAACATCCAGGTCAGGAATCGAAATGACCGGTCTTTCTTTAATTTATACCACTCCGTTTTTAGTAGATTACCCATGCTGTACACCTCCGATACGATGACTAAAGTACGTTTCCAGATCTTCTCCCATAGGCATAAATTCTTCTATGACCAATCCTTCACTGGTTAAGATTTTGGAAACTTCACCCGGTACGTCAACATAGGCAAACAACCTTATGGTTCCATCAGGCATCACTTCAAACTCTTGTGTTGAAAAATGATTTTCTATTACCGTTGCAGCTTTGTTCCGATCATCCACTTTAATATGCAAGTACTGCTGACATTTTTCATTCAGTTCTTTCGCGGAAAGTTGTTCTAACAATTCTCCCTCATGAATAATCCCATAGTGAGTGGCCAGCAGGTGCAGTTCACTTAATATATGACTGGAGATTAGTATAGTAATTCCATATTCTTGATTCAGCTTTTTAAGTAATTCCCGTACTTCGACAACTCCCATAGGGTCCAGTCCATTAATCGGTTCATCCAGAATCAGAAACTCAGGATCCCCTAATAATGCGATACCAAGGCCTAAACGCTGCTTCATTCCTAATGAAAAATTCTTTGCCTTCTTTTTTCCTGTATTCTGCAAACCGACTAAATTCAAGGTTTTTTCTATACAGTCTTTTCCCGGAATCCCTTTCAGCAGACGGTGAGCTTCCAAGTTTTCAGCGGCGGTCATTTGTGGATATAGCGCCGGCCCTTCGATGATGGTTCCAATTCTTTTTCTGGCTTCAATAATATTTCGTTCCTGGCTTTCTCCAAACAATTCAAATGTACCTGTCGTTGGATACGCCAGACCGGTTATTAGGCGAATCAGCGTTGATTTCCCGGCACCGTTCTGGCCGATAAAGCCATAAATAGACCCTTTTTTGATCATGACACTCACTTTATGAAGCGCCATTTTATTTTGATATGTTTTTGATAATTGACTGGTTTTTAATACATACTCATTCATCAAAATTCCCCTCCTTTATTCACTTGTTCAAAGGGCTCCTCTTTGAACACTCTTAAAGTATAAGAAGGAAAACGTAAGAAACTCTTAAGTCATATCTTAAGAAAACCTTAAGTTTTAAGTTTATAGCCCATTCCCCAAATAGTTTCAATATACTCTTCATTCTGATTCGCTTTCGCAAGCTTACTTCTGATATTACTTACATGAACATTAATGGTATTGTCGTCCCCATGGAATTTCTCATTCCACACACTCTCAAACAAATTAGACTTTGAAAAAACCTTTTTAGGAGAGGACATCATGAGAAGCAATATCTCATATTCCCTTGCCGTTAATTTGAGTTCATTATCATTCACTGTCACTATTTTTGAGTCCGTATCCAATACAATATCTTTATAAATCATTTGATTTATTAGTGGAGCATCTGATAGATCACGATACCTTCTAAGACAGGAATCAATTCTGGCCGATACCTCATCAACATCGAAAGGTTTTGTGATATAGTCATCTGCACCAGCCCTTAACGAATTGATCTTCGTTTGTGTTTCAAGCTTTGCCGAAATAACAATGATCGGGACATTACTTTCTTTTGTTATCTTTTTTAATAGATCTTCACCAGATAAACCCGGGAGCATCAGATCAATTAATACCATATCCCATTTCTGACTATCCAGGTAGATCACTGCTTCCGTACCTGAATATGCGGGCTTCGGGGAATAGCCACTTTTCCTGACAATATTACATAGTAAGCGATTAATATCCTCATCATCTTCAATTATTAGAATATCAACTGAATCCTTCAACTGAATCACCCTCACATTTATTACCATCATCATTGATTGAATTCACATCAATGTCAAGTATTGAATAATCGTTGTACCCACCTAAAAAAAATCGAGCCTAAAATCTCTATGATTTCAAACTCGATTTCCTATGCTATCTATTGTTTCTCCTAAATCACTTTATACTACTGGATATAAACATAGAGGCATCCTGTTTCATGAAAATACGTTCTCCATGATGGAATGTCTTGATTTCACTTGACTTAAATCCCGCTTCGAATAGCCTTTCTTTCAGTTCTTCATGGACAAAACCGTTATGAACCTTCGGGTGGTAGATGTTATCGTTTTTGTCAAAATCAACAATAATGAGCTTGCCACCATCATTCAGAATGTTGAACAACTCATTAAGAATCTTTTTAGTATCGGGAATATGAAGAAGGACGAGTGACATTAACACGATGTCAGCCTTAAGATCAGGAGTTCCCTGGGTAAAATCTGAATAAAGTGCTTCTGAGTTAGTGATACCTTTTTGAGAAATCTTTGCTTTCGCAACCTCTACCATTTGTTCTGATGAATCGACCAACAAAATGGTTTCCACTAAATCCGTTAATTCCAGACTAACCAGGCCGGTGCCACTCCCGTAGTCAATTAGAGATTTTGATTTACTATTTCGTAGTTCTTGTTTTACTTCCTTAACAATTATCTTTGCCAATTCTATTCGATCTTCTGTATCGTATCTTTTCGCCATCTCTTCAAAAACGTTATTTTCCATATTTCATTCTCCTATCCTTAGCATTGAAGCTGCATGGTAAACATTATATCAAATCATGAAGATGTGATCCTCCCTAGCAAATCCTTTCATATAGACCAAGTAGACGCGATGGAACAAGGAAAGCTTTATAACTCTATTTCCATCCGCCTCATTTTTGTCTTCAAATTCATTGATTCATAAAATTTTATAGCATTTTCGTTAAACTCCCACACGCCTAATTCTAATGAGTCTGCTTCTATATCCTTTGCGAATTCCAATATTTTCTCAAAGAATATTTTCCCCGCTCCTTTTCCTCTATACATACTATCAACACCAAAATCGTCCATATAGACAACTTTCTTTGGAATGAGAATAGGTCTTTCCTCAGTATGTTGGATCGAAAGGATTGTATAAGCGATTGGTTGGTCTTCTTCCAGTAAGAATACCTTTGTATTTTCTCCCTCTATCAAGTTGTTAAAATACTCTTTGTCTAACGTAGCATCAGCCATCTTATAATGGTCTGGTCTTTCCTTTGTATGAATTTCGTGCACTTGTCTTTGGATTTGATGAACCACATCATAATCATTCCGGGTGGCTTCTCTAATGTGCATATTCAACATACTTTCCCCCTGATGTTTGCTGTGTTGATTTTAGTGTTTGTTCTCACAGTCATTTATTAAAGTAAACTGCCGCTACTCTTACAATATTAAATTAATCCTTTTCAACTTTATCCTTCTTCCATTTATAAGGGATTTTCGACCAATTATATAACATCAATAACAAGAACATAAAAAAACTGATCATTATATTATCTGTCCACTGAACTTGTCGATTATCGATCATTTGATAAACAGTTGATGATAAGAAATATATAAAGGGGAGCCTGATGCTTTCTTTAAACATTTTTATGCTACTCCCTTCTTTGCAAATTGCTTTCACAAGTGTTATTCATAAATTAAACTACTATTTTAATTAATACCAATTATTTCAAAATCCAGCATCTTACTCAAGAAAATTTTCTTCAATGATTTACTTTTGTAGAAATAAATGAAAAACAGTAGAAAAATAAAATCATTGCCATGCAGAAAAAAATTAAAATCCCACTAATAAAATGAACATATAATGTGAAGATCATAAAAAAATTCATTAATGCTATAATTAGAAAAATGTTTATCCTATGTTTATTTTTGTATCTTAAACTTAAAATAATTGACAAGAAGAACAAAAGACTAGCTAAATAAAATAAAAATTCTAACTGTCCATTAACCTGAAAAATAACGATATACAAATAGAGTAGTAATACAAAAAGGATTTTAATAAACTTAAACATTAATTTTTCCTTCTTTCTTAAGACTATTAATCCATGCTCTAAACTCATCTTGTCCAAATCACATTAAATAGCATGTGAAAATCTTAGAGTTAAAAAGTAGAGTCTGACCCTCACTACAATAAAACGTTAACATGCTGAGCGTCAGACACCAAAAACCACAATAACCGGCCAGTACAAACGTGGCCGGTTTTTATGATGAATGTGGAAATCAATCTTGTAGACCTTTTGCTTAAAATTGTTTTAAGAAGTCGTGAACCCATGAAATATCCGTAGAAAATTCCTTATTTGCACCAATCCAATATTGAAGAAATTTTTCTTTATCCTCTTTCCATTCGGGATACGCTTCTTTAAATGTGTCAATGAATAATGAATTCCCTGCAAGGACTGCGTGGTCTTCATGTGATATTTGCAAGCCCCACTCTCCTAGTGGTGAATAGAGGGAATTTTCGACCACAAGAGGCATGGATTGATAGTCTTCGTAGGCAATGGTATTCTCGGCGACCCAGTGTTGTGGTGCCAACTCCGAGTGAAAGTCCTGTGAAAGATTAAAAGAAGCACCTTCCGACTCCGACACGAAAAAGGTCCCTTGTCCAACCTGTTCAATGGTTTTCATCAGAGCATGGAACTGATTTTCCTGAAGATAATATCCGTTGGTCGGGAAGATCAGCACCTTTTCGTTAAGGGTTTCTTGAAATGGATTGCCAAATGGATCCGATTTCTTACATACTCTCTGGAAGGCTTCCTTTAACCGGGAAATGTCGTCTGCCTTTTGTACTCTTTCCATTTATATACCTCTTTCCCTAAAGAAACTTTATTTTTCTAACGCCTTTTATGCCGTTTACATCAATGGTAGGGGGCCCTGATTTAGAAGATTTCCTGTATGTAAATGTTACTCCGTTTTTGTCTTTTCCGACAAATACTCCAGGTGATACCTCCCTATGACTGGAAACTTGTGCATTGAAGAAGTCCCAGGCATCGGACGCAGTGCCGTACATTTTTTTGATGTCATTTTGATCTGCTTTTGGAAGTGATTTTAAATCGTCTGCACTCCATTTTTTCTTCAAGCTTTGTTTCAAGGCATTCTTTACGGCTGTTTTTCCAAACTTTTTAATAGCATACTTTATACCTAATCTTAATACAATACCCACTATAATCGGAATAACTGAAGCTTGTAGAGTGGTAGAGTTAATCTCGTACTCTTCACCTGTTTGCGTATCGGTTAAAGTAGCGATTAGTATCTCATCATCTACTTCGTGGAAGACAACATGGTAGGATTCATCAAATTCATTTCCTGATTCATCCACGATGCTTCCTGTGATCATCGCATCTTGGCTATCAAGGTCCATGGTAAGTTCTGTATCAACTTTAAGATCTTCCTCATCTACTTTCATATCTAAAACAAGTTTCTCATCCGTATCTTCTTTAATCTCTACTTTCACTTGTTCTGAGAGATCGACATCATGTCCCTCACTAAGCGACCTTTCAGCCTGTTCTAAATCGATTCCTTGTGGTTGAGTGTTTTCCTCTGTTGCTGCCATGGTCCCTTGAGGGAGTATGGAGAACAATAATGTGATGACCAAACACTTTAGTAATAGTTTTCTCAATGTGCGCACCTCTTTATTTTATTCTTACAAGTCCATGTCCATAGTCTTGGTCCGGTCCTGTTTCTCCTAAATCTATCGCTTCTCTTTGTAGCATCTTGTAAATGTTCTTGATCCCTTTGTGCTCACGATCTAGTATGCGGGCTGTATATCCAGATATTTGGGCAGCAGCGAAGGAAGTACCGCTGAAAGTTTCCAAGTCCCCATCTATATTGATTGAAAGAACCTCTGTCCCAGTTGCGGCGAAATCAACCTTTCCCCTTGCCGCTAATGAAGATCGGACCATGTTGGAGTTTACGGATGTGATGGACCATACCCCTTCATAGCGTGCCGGATAGTCAGCCTCTTGCCCCAGTGTATTCCCTGCTGCCGCTATGATGATAATCCCGGAAGAAAGCGCCTCTTCAACGGCCTTCTTAAGCTGTTGATCATCTACTTGAAAACCGGAACTGATATTGATGATGTCTACCTTCTCTTGGATACACCAGTTGATTCCTTTAACCAAATCGGCTACCTTCCCGTTGCCTTTCTTATCTAGAACCTTTACATCATAAATGGACACACTTTGAGCCAGTCCGCTCATTTCTCCTCCTGAATCCTCGGCAGCTATGATGCCTGCGATCGGAGTTCCGTGACCATAATGATCTTCAATCGGCTGATTCGGCTGAATGGCATTAAATGATTTATGTATCTTTCCTTTCAATGCCGGATGGTCTTTATTGATTCCACTATCGAGTACAGCGACCTTGATTGGCTGCTTCTCATAAATCAAGTGCAACAGCGCTACTCCGAACAACAATGCGATTATGCCTATTACACGATAAGTCTCTTTACGTTTCATTTTGTTTGACGTAACCTTTCTCTTGGTCAACACACTTTTGACAAGATACATTCTGTTTATAAATCGATCGATTCAACCTTTTTTGAAGAATTCTTCTTTCTCTATTATAATGGTGGAAATTTACAAGAAGCTTAACGAAAGCTTAAAGCAACCTTAACTTTTCTTACCTTATTAAAAGCACAAAAAATACGCCCGATCCCAATAGGGAAAAAGCGTATTTCAAGTCAAACCGATCTGTATTCATAACCTTCACCCAGGTGGCAAAAAAGTCACAAACAAAGTTTTTGTTATCCTCCTGTACATAAACTTCTGCAATGGTGCAGAGGACGAAGTTGGAATTGAAGACGAGGTGCCGGCAATGTATTTTTGTTACACTACATATTGTCCATACTTTGAGAATCGAGGTGATTGACTTATGGAAAATATGACAACGGAAGAAAAGCAGCATTCAATTGAAGCGTTTCTATCCATCATTCGTAAATCCGAAAATGCCCTTGCTCATATGAAACCTGGTGCTCCTCAGACAAAGTTGCTTGAGAAGAGATTAAAAGCAGCAAGGATTGGCGCAGATATACTTCATGCACGTTGGGAAAGGAAGGATTTGGATATCAGCAAAGAAGATTTGATAGAGGCAAAAGAGGTTCTGGAGGACTTGCTGTTGACGCTTCCTTCCTTTCTTGAGAAGCTGAAGCCCGGAAGTGGGCAGCGTACCTACATCGAGAGAAGGATAAAGGCATTTCAGATTGCCGTCTCCTATCTGCATGATTCGGTCAACTAAAATAGCTGACCGGGGACGCTTCCATTATACTTTTCGGATAGAGAGGAAACCATCCCCGCTCTACTATGACCAACTTTTCTCCAAAAATAACTGAAGGTGACACCATTTTTAAATGAGAGTTTTTTAACACTTTAAACATAAATTGGCTTTGGCTTGAAATTGGCTTTAGAAAGACAACATTAATAGATAACAAAGAGAACATTGGGGGTTTAAGCTCCTCCCAATGTTCTTTTTCTTCAATTAACCTGCCCTATCGTATTATAAGGTCAGCCAGATATTTTTGGTTGATCATTTTTTATATCGATATATGATTACGGTATCCAGGGTAGAACGAAAGCCCCCGTGGGACTTGATACCGTTTAACAAGCAAAGTAATTGCTTGTAACTCGATCCCTGAATATCCTCTTTGATTAGAAATCTAGAAGATTTGCTTATCTTTACATTAACAGAGCCTTTCTATTTGAAAAGTAAAGGAAAAGTAAATATTACGAAAGCTGCCCAAACCCCGTAGACCGGTAAATACTTAGTAACGGAATCTTGGATAGTTGAAGGTCCGGATTTGTTTTGTAGAAAACGCATATAGGAAAACATAATCCAAATTAGATTTGCCCAGATAAGTATGTTTACACCTAAAACAGCAAGTCTGTTTGGCGTAATCCCATAAGAAGAAAGTCTGAACACTATGGCTGACAATGCCACACTGTCAATGATAAGGGCAAGAACAATCAGGGCAAAATTTATATAGTCTGAAATGTTTTTTTTCTCGTCTGAGTCGCTTTCGGTAATGGAAAATATGGTAACGACCAATACACCAAGGAGTATTCCGTTGAAGGCTATCAGGAAATTACGGTCCAAGAATGGATTTTTCCCGATCCATATAACAGCAATAAGATAGACCAACAATGTGACCAGGACAAGAGGGCTAAAAATTTTAGCTATATAGGGTGTAATATTCTTAGCAAGTTTAAGATTCATTGATACCAGGTATGCAGCCACAATAGCGAGAGCGGAAGCACCAAATAAAACGACATTACTAAAATAAAATTCCTCTATATCCAAGCCGATAAAGCTGAATAACTGCATGGTTAATGCTGCCAGTATCATTCCACTCACAGCCATGCTGGCGTAAAGAATACTATATTCCAAATTAAATTTGATATAGGCTAATCTAGTACTACCTTTTGAATACTCATTTCCTGTAAATGCAAGCCCTAACACTATCCATAAGAATATGGGAATGTGTAAATAAGCAAGGATAATACTGTCTTTATCACTTAAAGGCAGCATATTAAGATAAACCCCAGAAATTAGGAACAACCCTACAAGAGAATAAATAACACTTTTTTTCGGAGTATTTTTGTAAACAAAATAAGTAGCAATAAAAGGAATTATACCAAAGGCCAGGTTAATTGGAGCAATCACTTCCTGTTCGACAAAATGGAAAATGATCCTGGTAAATATCCCTGCCATAATGGCTAAAATGCCCATGAATAGGAAATCTTTTTGGATCTTGGAAGATTTTTCTGTATTTGCTGCCTCCTTGAAATGCAATCTTTCATACCAAACGCCGAGGACCTGAGAATCAGGATTTTGTTCCCATGCCTGTAAGAATGAATTTTTAAAAGCTTTAGGGTCTTTTCTATAAATTCTCTCCAGTTCATGTGGGTTAGCCATGTTTTCAATAATCGAATTGTTATATTCCAACGTAATACCTCCCCTAATATTTGTTATTTCCTCCACAATGTTTAACTATCTTCGTCACTTTTGTATTCTAAAATATCCCCAGGCTGACACTCTAATGCCTTACAAATTGCCTCTAAGGTGGATAATCGAATCGCTTTCGCCTTTCCATTTTTCAATATAGAAAGGTTAGCCATCGTTATCCCAACCCTACCCGAAAGCTCTGTTACGCTCATTTTCCTTTTTGCTAACATCACATCAATATTGATTATAATAGCCATTGTTATTCACCTCAGACCGTTAAATCATTTTCTGATTTTATATCAATTGCTTCTTTTAAAAGTTTCTGGAGAACTGCCGCAAAAACTGAGATGACCATCGAAGCAAAAGGAACAACCAATCCGACAAAGATAACTCCTGGGGCGTCGTCTAGTTCCGCAAAGATATAGAAGAGCGGCAAAACTAGTACATGCAAAATACTGATTGTGATTGCACAATATTTGATATTCTTTAAAGCATTTACAGATAAATCAGAGAAAGCTTTATTTTTGTCAATGTAGCGCAGGAGTTTAAAAGCCTGATACAAAGCAAAATAAAAAGGTATGGCTGATGCATCAAAAACGATGAAAACGAAATATTTTATAACCGCAAACTCTGGAAGTAATGTTGCTGAAAGGTCCGCCATCTCAGGCACCAAAAAGATGCACAAAGCAAGAATTGGGACTCCTATAAAAATAACCGCTATTTTTAAAAACAACGTTGTAATATTTTCCATAAAAGCACCTCATTTATTTATTCTGATTTTGATTTTAATACAAAGTTTATCGATTTACAATAAATTTTTATTAATTATTATAATAATTTTATTGTAAAAATGTTTGCGAATTTAAAAATCGGCTGGTACAAAACTAAAAAACCACGATATAAAAACGAACAATAGAAGTTTAAGTTCTTAATACCGCTAATGATTTCCGTGCAAGACTACGCTTTCCGCGGGTAGCCCGTGAGCCTCCTCGGCAAGCCTGCGGGTTGGAAAGCGGAAGGGCTTCGCTCAGAGGCGGTTGGCATAAGGCGGAGCGGGCTTGAAGGGGTTCTTTGCCTTCATGGACGATCTGCCTTATGACATTTGCCTCTAAGCCCTATAGCTGGACAAGTCTCACATAAGCTACTCTTCCCGCAGGAGTCTTCGTCTTGCACTCCAATCAACCGCTAGAAACAGCTAAATTCAGATAATTCAAAAATATATAATAAACCCGAACAAATCTGCCCTCTAAGAAGCAGATTTGTTCGGGTTTACTTAGGCTAAAATACTTTGATCCAGCCTATCATAATAAATTTTTGATATTTCCCTCCAAGCAAAAAGGATCTGGAAGCTTACTTCCAGATCCTGTCCATATTGAGGCTTTGAATTCCTTTATTTTCACATCAAACCCTTATGAATTTTTCAGTGGTAACTATTTATTAATTCGTTTGTTAACTTCAATCGTAATGAACTCCGGCAAATAATTGGGAGTACATCCTTTTGATACCATTTCATCTTTGTAAAGACCCGTTTTCTCACCAAGTTTCATACAACGTGCTCGATACTTTTCATCATAAACGCCTATCCAGCCTGCGGTGAAATTCATAGCCCATTGAACTTCCGGTTCTTCCTGCGTAATATTAGCTTCGATTGCAGATAGTAAGTCTGCGGTGTTATCAGGCGGTGTTTGTCCAGTCCATCTCAATCGCCCTTGATAATACCAGAAAGCTCGCCTTTGAAGAGCATAAGGACTATTCCCCCATGACTCCATCAATGCAATGTTCTTCTTGTCTTTGGTGAGCTGATTAGCCATTAACCAATCCATTAAGTTATTTCGCTCATCATATGTGTGAGTCTGCATATCCTTATCAAGCTTATTTAGTACATCTTGTGAAAGAAGTTTTTTGTCCATAATTAAGATTGCCAATAGTCTGGGCAAAAACTCTCCGGTTGACCAAAGTTCCATAGCTAGTTCGTGATCTTTTTTAATGTCCTTAGCAATTTTTCGTAAGTCGCCTAGCTTAGTTTTCCTATTGATCTGAGATAGAATGTTTTCTGCTTTTGATGAACGTTTTATTTCTGTGCTTTTATTTTTATTCATTTGACACAACTCCTTATTAAAGCACTGTTTCATAATTGGCGGGATATATCAATAACTAAATTTCGTTATAAGTCTTATTGCATACAATTGTACCATAACAATGTAAATGGAGTGATTCATTTCGCCGTTATTTATGGTACAGTTCCCCACTACTAGTGCTAAACTATATCTTCAACACTCTGGCCCGATACAAGAAGAAAGAGTGCAGCTTCCCACTAAGTTGAGCATAGATCTTTGTCTTCTCACTTTTCTCATGTCCCAAAAGGCTTCGAATCACTTCCAGAAGTGCACCGTTATTAATTAGCTGAGTAGCATAGCTATGTCTTAATTGATGAGGATGCACTTCTTTATACCGGCTCGTTTAGAAACCCGTTTTTAATGTATCGAATCATATCAATACTCATACGGTGTTTGGGTGTTCTCTCAGTTATGAATAGGCTTAAACTCCCCTATTCTTAAATAAGAACGTGCTAAAATCCAAATTGATTTATTTTCTTTCACTCCATTTACTTTATTATTGAATAAATACAAGTGTCAGTTAGCTTGCTGCCATCTGCGGATAAATCATCATTTCTTAAGGTTCCTTCTAATTCAAAACCTAGTTTTACTGGAATCGAACGACTTTTAAAGTTTGTTGATTCACATCTTATTTCAATCCTTCTAAATTTGAGTTGCTGAAAGCCAAGGTTAGTTAACTCACTTACTGCTTCTGTCATATATCCATTGCCACTAAATTGCGAGTTAATCCAGTATCCAATTTCACATTTGGAAATCTTCCAATTAATTCTGTGAAGGCTAGCAGTTCCAATAAAATCATTAGTATCTTTATGAAAGATAAGATAGCGAAAGCTTTCTCTTTTCAAAAAATCTATATGGGCGTTTCTTAGGAGAATTTTTAAGATCTAATGAAACTCATATAATAAAAAAGCGTTCACCCCTTTTTTATAATTAACCTCAGTTTAGATTCATTTAAATTTCTGTTAATGTAATTCAACAAAAAAGGACATTAATCCTCCAAGGGATGATTCTACTTATATTTGTTATTGAATTGCCCTTTTCTGAAAATTAAAGATGAACCAATTAATTACCTTCTTTATTCCAGAAAATGGCCCGATTTTTGAAAATCTGCCGAATCAATTTACTCCGTTAAACAGCCCAATAATTGAAGATGGGCAATAGCCGGAGATCAATTAGCTGATCTTCAGTTATTGCCCCCGTTTGTGTAATATCAATAAATGTGAAAGAGCTGCAGAAATCGCTACTTCTTTATGGACATATTCGCTGCTTCAAGAGCATGAATATAAGTTGTGTCAAACAGAGGAACATCGGAGTCCTCCTGTTTTATCAATAATCCAATTTCTGTACAGCCTAATACAATACCTTTAGCTCCTGTTTCGATTAAACCTTGGATAACTTTTTTATAATAATCTCTAGATTCTTGTTGAACCTTACCTAAACATAACTCTTCATAAATAACCTTATTTACAATCTCTCTTTCATTGTCATTTGGTATCATAACCTTTATACCTTTAGACACTAAACGTAATTTGTAAAAATCTTGCTCCATTGTATACCTTGTGCCGAGTAACCCTACTGAACTAATTCCTTGCTCTTTAATTTGATGAGCTGTTGCATCTGCAATATGCAAAATTGGTATGTTTATTTTTTCCTGTATATCACCAATAACCTTGTGCATGGTATTGGTGCATATGACGATAAAGTCTGCGCCAGCTTTTTCAAGAGAGTGTGCAACGTCACCCAATGTTTCACCAGCCATTTTCCAGTCACCCTCTGACTGATAACGCTCAATTTCTTCAAAGTCAACGCTGTATAAAAGGCATTTTGCAGAATGTAACCCCCCTAATCTTCTTTTCACTTCTTCGTTAATAATCCGATAATACTCAACAGAGGATTCCCAACTCATTCCACCAATAAGACCAATAACCTTCATGTTAAAACCCCCGCCTCAGCCTTTTTTGTTATTCTAATTCAAATTAACGTTCCTATGGAACAAAAATACAACTACTTAAAAAATTCAATAAACTGATTGATAATCCCTACGTAGTATTCAATAATATGGTTAAAATGCAAAAATGAGCGCTTCCCCTTGTTACTTAATAAAATACGGTCTCAAAACTAGAATCACTATGATAACAACCGAACCTGGTAATATTAAAAGACTATGTCCTCAAATTTTCTAAGTTCTTTATAATAATCCATTTTTGCACCTCATTTTTTAATCTAGTGTTTAAAAAGAGGATTTTTCTACTAAATACAGGTTCAACAAAGAAGTGCATCTGATTCTCTCACCATAATTAAAAGTTATATAGTTCAACTAGGAATACGTCCAGTCATTCTAGAATATATGTAGGTAAAAAGTATAAATGGAGGGATTAATTTGGCTTTTGTTGCGATTTATACGGTTGGTAGGTTAAAACATCCAAATGAACATCCTTCCTCTCGTGAGTTTTTTGAAGTGGGAGATGAAGTAATTCGACAGGCTGCTAAAACTGGGCATCTAATAAAAGAATTTTCACCTAATAGAGTTCTTTTCCCTGAGAAAGCGATCAAAGGAGAGGGTTCCCCTATTCTCACACTTACAGTATGGAAAAGCCTTCAATCTTTATATCGTTTTACCTATTCAGGTCAACATATGCAAGCTTTAAGGGACAGGAACAAGTGGTTTGGATCTCTTCAAGAGAGACAACCTAATTATGTGGTGTGGTGGACTGAGAAGGTAACGGATGTTTCATGGAAGGAGGCTTTCAAGAGATACGACTTTTATATTCAACATGGACCAGATCCTTTTGCATTTGACTTAAAGCACGTATTTGATGAATTTGGGGAGAGGATCTTACTTAAATAGCTCGGGTCATTTCTCCTGCTCTGTATAAGAAGCAGAGTATCTCCTTATTGAACAAACCTGCCATTTCGTTTAAGTGGATTTCTTCACAATCTCACATGAATATCCAGTTTTGTTTAAGAGTCTTAATCTATTAAACTGGCCCGATTGTGGAATAAGACATAAAGATGATTCTTCAACTAACCTGCCCCGTTAATCCAATAACTTCAACAAAAAAAGCGTTTATCCTTCTTAGATCAACGCCCCCTTTAACTGAACAATGTTAATAAAGAGAGCAACCACTCCAAGAATAGCTAAATGTTAAATAAGTTTTTACTTAAACGATTCCGCCATTTTGATTAACTGCTCTTTACTAATCTCTATAGGAGTAAGTTTATAGCTAAAGGCTATTTCATAAAAAAGGTCTCCGTGTTGCCATAAAATGATTCTTTTACCTGAGTGTTCTGGAATATACTTACCATTTACATCTCTTCCTATTTTAATATTCTCTTTCTTTATTTCTTTTGGGTACTCAATCTCATCTTTCAATATGTTAACTGTTAAGAACTCTTTATCCACATTGAATAGGGTAAATTCAACTTTCTGATTATTAGAACCAAAATCATAAAGTTGCATATCCTCGAAAGGTACTTTAGTTGGAATATTTGTGTTAAATGGTGCTGTTTCCAGTTTCTTAGCTACTTCTGAATAGTTATAATCATACATCTTTCCTCTTGAAACTGACCAGCCAACTAAAATTACTATTATTGCCCCTAATAAAAGTGCAAAGATAATTATTTTCTTTTTTTTCACTTTACCTCTCCTTTCCATTATTTAAAAACCGCTTATGATTTTGTAATAGGAATATATTAAATCTTGTGAGGTCTTTTTAACTAATGTTCCCTATAAAGGTTTGACGATGGGTATAAGGATAAGGTTTTGGTATTATAGATTTATTCCGTTAAACTGCATTGTTTATGTAATAAGATTATTTAATTAATCTGTCTCTTTAGCGGAAGAACCGATTTTTCACTCATAGTTATTGACCTTAGTACTATTTCTTGTAAATTATCTTATATGCAATAAATAATACTACTATTACTAGAAAAGTAATGAATAATTCTTCCCCACTTGCACATGCAGTTCTTCCACAAAGGTGTATTTCATTAGGTTTAGTTAGAAATAGCATAGAGACACCCCATTTAATACAAAGTTTGTTTCTATTCTCTATTCTTAAAAGGTGTAAAATATGCAACTCTAACTTACGAATGCTCCCCTTCTTTAATTGGGTAATTTAAGCTCTACATTTTCCCTCTTTTTGTAATTTTTATATAATGTGAAAGTGTGGAAAGGTATGTATCCTAAAATCCCACCAAATGTATTTAAGATTAAATCATCAACATCGAAACTTCCAAACTTAAAAACCAATTGAATAAGTTCAAATGTCAAACTTAAATATAATGATGTTAACATAACCTTCTTAAACAACCGAAAACGTTTTGATAATAAAGGTAAAATAACACCAAACGGGACAAAACCAATAATATTTCCAGCTAGGTTGTCAACTCTAATATTGAAATTTATATCGGCTATGAACAAATAAAAAATTATCGTTTTAAATGGTATAAAGTTATGATTGTTCCAATAGTAATCGTCATAACTAAAAGTAAAATGACTAATAATGTCAGGGATTGTTAGAAATTTAAATAGGATAAGCTTTGAAAGAACCAATAAATAAAGACACAATATTACTACTAAAATTACTTTCATAAAAAACCGCACAATTAGATTACTCCTATCTTATATTTACACATTAAACTGCCCAATAATTGAAGAATGGCATTATGCGGATCAAGTAGCTGATCTTCTGTTAATGCCCCCGTTTGTTATACATAAAGACCTACACAATAATTGCATATTATATAATTGAAGTGACAATAAGTAATTATTTCTTACCTTTTCGTTCTAAAATTATAGGTGCTATATTTAGTAAGATAGAAACAATTGTCAAAAACCATAATGCCCTTTCCATACCAGGTACTACATCCGATAAAGCTGCCCAATCTTCCACTTTTACCCAACGAGATACAAGACTGTATTCTGCACAAAGTGTTAATGCTGTAAATGATAATCCCATCGCCATAGCAAGCTTATAATCCTTTCCTGCTTTATACATATAAAGATTTATAAAAGTTGCTACTATAGCAATAACCCCTAGAATTACCCACATAACTATACCTCCATATATTTTTATTTATGTCCTTTAATAATACTAATGTGCTTCATCTCAATTTTTTTGCATTACTTTTTTATTAGACATTAATACGTGTAATCTTATTTCACAGTAAATGCTCATTCCTTTTGTGATTTCTTATTGAACAAATCTGCTCGTTAATCCAATAATTTCAACAAAAAAAGCGTTAATCCTTCTTAGAACAACGCCCCCTATAACGGAATAACACTAATTTTCAATTATCCTAATATCATTAATTGGATAAAAAACAATACTTGTAGTTCCTACAACCTCATCTATGGGGATTGCTCCTATTTGTCTGCTATCTGTACTATTTCTTCTGTTATCCCCCATAACGAATAAATGACCTTCTGGTACAGTAGCTTGTCCGACAACAGTATCCTCTAATTTAAAGGGTTTCGTTAGGTCACCATTAATATTTTTCTTTTGCTTATCTAAGAATGGTTCTTTATACGCTTTTCCGTTTACATATAAAGTGTCATTTTTATACTCGATTTTATCCCCAGGTAAACCAATAACACGCTTAATATAGTCTTGTTTCTCATTTGCGTGAAAGACAACAATATCAAATCTTTCGGGTTCTCCTAATTTTGATACAATCATTCTTTCGTGGTCTTGTAGGGTAGTATTCATCGAAGCACCATCAACTACAATAGGTGTAAATAAGAATGCTCGAACGGTAAACACAATAACTAAAGCTATAACCAGAGCTTTAATCCATTCTAGCGTCTCATTTTTCTTTTCAACCATATTTTTTTCATCCTCTCACTATAAAAAGTCAAGTTCATCTTCTTTCGCTTTTCCGTTAAACGCCCCGGGAAGAAGAGTTTTAAATTTCCTGTTTTAGTAATTCTATTAATCCATTGGGGTAAAACACCTTTTCACCTAAAAAAATCTCTTCTTTGGAAACCCACTTTGCACGAGTAATCTTATTACCTTCAGTTACTGTAAAATGTTCCTTCTGATATAAATACCTATCTTTAAAATCCACAAAATATATCTGTGTTATTTCGTGCCCTATATTTTCGTCTATTTTAAAAATATTTTCTATACAGGAAATATATCTTCTGACAATAATTTCAACGCCTAACTCCTCACTAAACTCTCTCACCAAAGTCTGATTTGACCTCTCACCGAGTTTGATCGTACCGCCTATAGGGGGGTAATAAAAGCCTATTCCTTTGGAGTGCTTTCCTTTCTGCTCTTCTAAAAGAAGATCGTTATCCTTAACAAGCATTCCTAATGTATTTGCTCGTGGATACATCAACTATCCTCCAAGGTTAATAAAGTAATAAGATCGTTCTTCCACAATACTACCCTCTTACTAATACCAATTATTTCAAAATACATCAGTTTACTCAAGAAAAACTTCAAACAAAAAGGAAGCTCATCCTGTTCTGGATAAGCCCCCGGTAATTGAACACAGGTATTATTTTATCAATCAACCAATACAACAGAAAGAGTATTAATTTGAGCAGGATTCGATTCTCTAATGATGCCCTCAAATCCTACTTTTATCTTGTCTCCAACCTGGAATGTTTTATCATTATTCACGGAAAGGTCAACAAACACATCACTTTCAGGATTACCCTCAAACACTTTAGTAGAAACAAGTGCACTGTTATCATTAATTTCTTTGATTGTTCCTGTAAAACTGGAATTTTCCGTTTTGATTTCATTTTCTTCACTGCTTTCTATTGAAGTAGAACACCCAATAATGGGTAATAAAACAATTATTGCTAATGCTTTAAATATTCTTGTCATCTCACATTATTCCTCCGTTCATATACCTTTAAATGAGTGCTTTAGCAGAAGAAAGGATAATCTGGACTCTTCCATTATCCTGCCCTTTAATGGAATTGAAGACCAGCTGCCTGATCTTCAGCTCTTGCCCCCGGTTTAGGTACATTTGAAACCAACAGTTATCCAAAGTGATTATGAAAACACCAAACAATAAGAAACAAACTCACTATTCCCCAAGCTGTGGCATTCACTATCCACCAAATTATGGATTTAGCTTTTGTTGAACTTTCCTCGTCTTCCACATTTGCTGTTATAAAAGCGAGTTTACTTTCCATACCTTTTTTCATAGAAGTAAGAACAGCAAATCCGATTATTATGAAAACAATAGTTATCCAGAGTAATAAGTCCAAATTTTATACCTCCCTTTTTTTGTGTGAAATACTTTCCTTTCAATCTTCATTGTTCAATTAGCTGATCTTCCATTATTACCCCTTTAATTGAAGATTTAATTTTCTAAGTATGAATGTATTAAGAAGTGCTTTTGAGTACGGGTTCTTCTGCAAAATACTCGGATTTACTTGGCATAAGAACCAACCTTATTTGCCAAATACTTATCACAAGCATTAATGTAGAGGCAGCAATAATACTATACCTAACCGGAATAATATCACCTGTAAAACCAATCAATAAAATGAAAATTACCTGAAGAAAACTTTGAAAGATACCGTATATGCTAGAAATCCTCCCCATCATTTTAATTGGGACATTATTTTGGTAAAAAGTCATAAACCCAGTGCCGGAAAAAGAGTTAAAAAAACCTAAAATCATAAATCCAATAGCTACTGACCAAAAGGAAAAAGAAAAAGCATAAACCAGATAGCCCACTGAAACCATAAAATAACCAAGGGATATTAGGACTCTGATTGATAATTTTTTAGCCACTATCGAAACAGTAGTTGCTCCTAGAATAGAACCCACTCCTGTTAAACTTATTAGTAATCCATATTCTGTCTCAGATAAATTTAATACCTTCTGTGTAAAGACAACCTCTTGGGCATCCATTCCAAGTGCTACAATCATAAAAAATTGAGCTAAGAAGTACACTTTTACTATAAATAGACTGCTTTGGCTAAATTTAAATACTTCTTTCCAATCACTTTTCAATATATTCAAATTAATCTTGGGTACTGTGACATCAATTTCAGTATTCACGTTTGGTAATAAATACACCAAGATTGCTGAAATAACAAAAGAAAAGGCATTTATCCATATTGATATATTAACAGAGGTAATGAGTAGGAGTGCCCCAGAAATAGCAGGTCCGATTAAAAAGGCACTAGAAGTAATCAAACTCCTGAAAGAGTTAAATTGTTTCCGGCCTTTCTCTGGAACAACATTCGTGATATAAGTAATTGCTGCTGGTTCAAAGAATGCTTTTGAAACGGAGAGAAAGAATAGACAAACATATATAAGCCAGATAGAGCTGAAGAAAGGAATGATTGCTACCAAAGTTGCACGAATAATGTCTGTTACAATCATTATCCTGCGAATGTTCAATCGGTCAATAATACTACCAGACCAAAATTTCGTTAACATCGAAGCAATAGGTCCTATAATCCATAACCCAGCTACTGCAGCAGCAGAGCCCGTTAGTTTTAATACTAAAACATTGATGGCAACAAGATAAATAAAATCTCCTAAGGTTGATATCCCCAATCCAAATAGTACTAAATATGAATTCTTTTTTTGTGAGAAGATTGGTTGATTAATATTAACACCCCATCAAATGGATTCTAGTATATACTTTTTCTACAAAAAATTGGGAATTTCCTGTAAATATTAATACTTGTCACAAATCATTCATAACTAAATAAGAACCCTAAGCTAAAGGGTTCCCTTTTTCCATTAACCTGCTCCAATAATTGAAGAGGGGCAATAGCGGGATCAATTAGCTGATCTTCAGTTATTGCCCCCTTTTATGGAATAGGACTTCGTTCGAACTTTGATTATTTCCATTTCATTGAAGAGAAAATCCGCTTACCAATCCCGTCCTTCTCCTGATTGGTAATTACTACTCTCCCCAGCTTTGGTCGCAGGGTCAATACCCTGAGTATGTTTATTATTTCTGTTCTTTTTTCGTCGACAATCAATAAACCAAGCAAATAACAAGATGCCAACAATCAAGATTACAAACCACCACATATTCATCCCCCGCTTTATATAAATTTATTCTTAAACTAAACTGCTCGTTAATCCAATAACTTCAACAAAAAAAGCGTTAATCCTTCTTAGATCAACGCCCCCTTTTATGGAATATAGACTCTCCCACATTAATTTACTTTTTCTAAAAGATTTTTAATTTGAGTATCATTTTTTTCTCTAAATTCGTTTATTACTTTCTTCTTGAATTCATTCCACTCTTCACCCTTAGATGTTATATCGTCATACAGTTTGTTTTCCAATAACTTTCCCTTCATCGATTCATAAGCATATTCTTTGTAGTATTCTTCTACTGTCATATTCATTTCATTGAGAAGGTTATGGAAGTTTTCATTTTGTGCTTCATTTGCCATCTCTATATTAAATTCTATAACCTCTTGAACTTCTTCATCCGATACAGAAAAGCCTTGGGTTTTAGCTTCATACATTAATATGTAGTCATCGATTAATTGTTCTATCGCATTAGCTCTTATGTTTTCTTTATCTAATGATTGCTTAGAGTTGAGACTCTCTAAAGATTGTATTCTCCTCTCAATTTTATTTTCCGTTACATATTCATTCAGAGCTACAACGTTAACCCCTCCTTTTTGTGCATCGCTTATTACGCATCCTACCAAAAGTGACATTGTGAAAAGCATAAAAACAATAAATTTCTTCAAAAGTATTCAACCTTTCTGTTTGCTTACATTACGACCTTAGCTTATTCGACTAACCTGCCCATAGCTGAAGATACTAAGTCTTTCTGAAGACAAGCTGGCTGCTATTTGGCTCCGGTTAGCTTTATAATCTAGTCTTTTATTGGTTTACCTACCTATTCGTTCAAGTGTATTTGAATAATTGTCATCAATAATTAGCATTGGTTCCTTTATTGACTGTAAAATACTTTTCATGTCAATTAATTCATTGTCTATTTCTTCACTGATGGTTCTAAAAACTGTAATTACGGCTTCCATTTTCTCTTTTTCTTCATTACTTATGGCATAAGAATGATTTTCAAGGAACTTATTTGTCATACCAGATATAAATTCATCAACACGAAATAAGCTATACTGCATTAAATCCCAATCGGATGATGCGTCTCCCATATGTATTGTATTGATAGCAAATAAGTAGGAATGAATGCTTCTACTTTCTCCTTTAACAATTCTCCAATTGTTGTACAAATCGCTTTTCACTTCACTGTTTCCTTCAGTTAAATTAACAAACTCCTCCAGCCTGTTAGCCAGATTATTACCTTTAACAGTAATAATTGATAAATTATCATAATTTCTATCTACAGTCTGATTAACATAAAGTCTATATTCAATCTGAACATAAAAACTGTAAATAACAAAGACTCCAATTAACAAAAAAAGAAATCTGTTTAAATACTTTTTCAAATTTGCTTTATACATATAATCCCCCATTGACTCTTTTACTTCTTCAAGTATCCTGTCCCAATAATTGAAGAAGGGCAATAGCTGGATCATATGATCTTCAGTTATTGCCCCCGTTATGGAATCGGTCCGTCCCTTAAAGTCCCCCCCAAGGTCCACTACTGTTAGACTTAATTCTTTCAAGTTCCTGAAGTTGCTCTTCTTTACTACCTCTAAGAACTCTACGACCTAGTGAACCTGCAAGACCAAAAAACACTATAATCCCAATTAACAGCCACATATTTTTCACCTCCTTTTTTGGCGGTTCAACCATTCCAGAAGACTGCTGGTTCTTTAATACAGCATTTTCTATATATCAAAAAGATTATCTCTACATCTTATGAAGCTTCCAACACTTGATTGAGTACATTTTGTGTTGTTTTTTTACCTTCCAAAAAAACTTGGTAATGGTACACCAATATCGAACAATACACTTGTTATAAAAAAGAAAACTATTATTAAAACGCAAATGCCAACAAACACTGACCATATTTTGCTATCTTCAACTTTTATTCTTTTTTATGCTTCTTCTTTCTGTATAAGCCCTTGTACAAATCTTAGCCTTTGATTTTCATCTTGTCTTTTGGTGTGCATAGTTTCAGTCCTTTCATAAGACGACTAACTTAATTACGGAGACATCAATCATCCCGCTCTTTAATAATTGAATTAAGGACTGCTGCTACCTTTAGTAATCTCTTCAGCTTACCTACACAATAATTGAAGAAAGGCACTTGTCGGATCAATTAGCTGATCTTCGGTTATAGCCCTCGTTAGTTTAACAACGAATTTATAAAAATTGTTCCCCAATAGAGAAAACTCATAGTTAAAAACACAGATCCAAATACAGTAAGTCCTTTTGGTAATTTTCCATAAAAATAAATTATTGCTAATCCTATAAATATGTGAATGATAACAACAAGAAATATATTCACTCATTTCACCTCTACCAAATTGTAACATTTTGCATTAAGTGAGTGTATACTTCTTATTCCGTTAACATGCCCCAATAATTGAAGAAGGACAATAGCCGGAGATCAATTAACTGTCTTCAGTTATTGCCCCCCATTCTTGAATAGCTCGTTATTTACCTTTACGCAACATATACGATATTAAATCGTCCCAAATTAAAATAATACCTAAAACCAACGCATATCCCCAAAATGTATTTAATGTGTCTACAGCATAATTTAGCAACCCGTTAGAGAATTTTTCGTCCCATCTAATAACATCTGAAATAATCGATAGTAGTAAAATAGAAATTGCAATTGCTATACAGGTAACACCAAATATCTTCCTTAACATCCAAACCCTCCACAACTCAGAAATTAAAATATTCATTTCCAGTCTCATTTGAACTTGTTAAAATGCCTCTACAATCCTGCCCGATTACTTAATACCAATTATTTCAAAACAGATTAATAAACTCAATCATGTAATCATTGATTAAAAAGACACTTACCTTTTGACAGATAAGTGACCGATTGTTGAACCAATTAACTTTCAATTACTCTTTATTTGTCTTTCTAAAACCATAAAACGTTCTAAATCCTTTTTGCTCATAAAAAGTACGAGATGTACTGTTTGCTAGCATTTCCATTCTAGTCGTTGGGTATAAACTCTGAACATAATTAAGCAATGCTTCTCCAATGCCTAACCCACGGTAATTCTGACTTATTAATACTTCGCAAATGAACAATGTGATAGATTTGTCTGTAAGTCCCCTAACATATCCAATTACCTGTCCATTTAGTTCTGCTACATAAGCAATATTTGAATTATCCCAAGCTCCCTTTGTACTTCCTTTGTTTCCAACAAGGTTACTCCACTTTTCGTCTGCATTTAGCTTATTTATATGTATAAAGTCTTCTTCTCTATAATTTCTAACCTCAAGCAAGTGTTCATTTTTTAGTCGTATTTGCAAATGAATCTCCACCTCTAGTTTTCAAAAATACTATCCAATTCTTAAGAAAGGAGTGACCCGCTATGCTGCAATCGCTACCTTTAATGGAAAGACTTCCCCTTTTAGCTTAATAGCCAAATCACTAAGATTTTTTACCAACTTGCCCATATGTGTTTAATATCAAGTGAGTAATAATTAACGACAATAAGTAAGCAATAGCAGGTTCAGATGTAGTCCATATTGAAACTAACGATAAAAATAATAAAGTAGCTATACCAAAAAGAATAATTAAATAAAGTAAAAAACTTATGATTACACTAATCTTAAACACCCCCACTAACACTATATTAGCATGTAACTCCTTTAAACAAACTCGACCTTTACTTGAATTATTTAACTGCCCTTTCTTCTAAGTATCTTTTATATACTCTTGCATTTTTCATATGATTTTGCCGGTTCTTTACTTCTGTTTTTTCTCTTCAGATAATGAGCCTAAAATTCCTTTATGAATTTCATTTAGTAAATATAATCCCCGAAATATGCTTCCTACAACAATTCCGAATGCAACAAGACCACCAAAAACAGGACCCATGGTCCATAAAATGAGGCCTAATACTGTACTTAAAATTATTGATAGAAACAAATACATACATACCAACTCCATTCTACGCTAACCTAACTAAATTCATTAATAATTTCAATGACCTTATCCCATTAACCTGCCCCGTTAATCCAATATCTTCAACAAAAAAGCGTTAATCCTTCTTAGATCAACACCCCGTTTGTTAAGAGTTAAAAAGGAATTTCCCCTATAAAAAATGGAACAAAAACTCCGACAGTAGAAGCAATAACAATTACCCAAAATGTTTTTGAGGTTAATCTTTCCTTCAGTAACCGACTTTCTATTGAAACAAAAAAGGAGAGTACGATTGTATATAATCCAAAAAGCATAAATGATAAACCAAACCATACTACCCAAACGTTTCCTATAAATCTAATTCCAGAACTTTCATAAACATTTTTAAGAACATTATCAGTTAATAAAAAACCAACAACTAAAAATAGAATAATTTCAATAATAGTAATTAAATATATTTTCCATATAGCCATCTCTCCACCCCCCCTCGAAAAATAACCAAATTTACCCACATTTATTACAACATTGTTCCTGCACTAAACTCCCTCTATAAAGAAAGAGATAACTCTTGTTTTCTCGCTTATTCTTAAAATTTCTATGAGATTTATATAGCTAAGACATTTAAAGTATGGAAAGGTGTTGAAAGTAAGGGTAATTTGGGGCATGAAGAGAAAAGGAAGTTAACCTACCCAGCCACTCAATCCAAAAAGTGGTTAACTAGTAAAAGTATGGTCGCACTGGTGGATCTCCACATTTCTCATGGAGGTCAACCCTCCCAATTCTCACAGAGTCTATGCTCTAAAATTCCTTCGTCCAACCTTTCCATGAGCTGGATGTCAGTCATGCTGCCCTACAGGGTTTATGTCCGTACTTTAATGGTTTTACTGACTAATCCGTGCTTCAAATGTCTATGGTAATAACCTCTAAGAAACTTTTAAATAACGCCAGTGATACATTAAACTGCGTCCCGTAATTGAGCCAGATGGGGAATGTCTTTCAACATTTTCTTCACTAAACTCACATTGCTTTGTGCCAATTGCAAATAAGATACGTATAAGCTTGTTACAGATGACTATCATGGACTGCATCTTCTTCAAAGGGTTACTCTGTCGAGTAGTATAATACTGATGTAAAGCTTTAAAAGCGGCATTCTTGGCGACCAACGGCATAGCTACTCGGAAGAGGAGAGCCCTAAGTGCTTTCCTGCCTCGTTTCGTGATTTTCGTTAATCCTTTATGCTTTCCGGAGGTATTCTCCTTCTGGCTAAGTCCCGCCAACATGATGACCTGGCGAGGATGAGCATAGTTTCTTAGGTCTCCTACTTCCGCGTAGAACCCAGCCACTGTTTCCTTACCAATTCCCGTGATCGCCAACATTTGTGGAACACCAGGTATCTGTTCAAGAAGTTCTTCTATATCTGAATCTAATTCTTCGAACCTTTCGACTACCAACTCATACTTTTCCAGTAAAGTGAGGAGCTCTAATTTAGCCATCTTTGAGCCTTCCCGAATGCCAATTGAGTCTTTGGCAGCGCGTTACAGCTCTTGAATTTTACGGAGTCCAACCGCACGTTTTACAGTCTTTCTAAGGTGCGTCAAAATGTCTTGATCCGATAAAAGTTCCAACTCACTTGGCAATACATTTATCTTCAATAACTGTAGTACTGCTTTCCCTTCCCAATCCTTAATAACGGTGAGAAACTCAGGGAAATAGCTATCTAGCCAGTTGTGAATCTGCCCTTGAAGCATCTGTAAATCAACAGACAAAAGGTCGCGTATTTTTCTGGCCACACGAAGTTCTGCATAAACTCCTTACGGAATTTGTGATTCAGCGTATCTTCCGTCTTTGACTAACTGGGCAATCACTTTGGCACCTTTGACATCATTTTTAGTTGGTGAATTGTCCAACTCTTTGGACTTCTTTACATGCATGGGATTCACGACCACAAATTTTATCTCTTTTTCTTTTAGAAAATGTGCGAGATTGAGCCAATATTGGCCAGTCGGTTCCATTCCGATAATCACTTTTTCCATTTTGTTTAGATGTATTAACTGCTTGATCCAGTTGAGAAACCACTCGAAATGGGCTTGTGTATTTTCAAAGTGACATGGGGTTCCAAACTACAATCCCCTAAAGTCTTGAGCACGCGACATGCTTGAATTTCGCAATGTCTACTCCTATAATTAGTGTTTGAGAAGTAATTTGAGCAATCTTTTCATTTTGGTTATAATTCATGTTGAAGGCCTCCTGGTATATATGATTTTGTCCGTTTTGCTTGCCGGCTCAGGACACTCATATCATACCAAGAGGTTCTTTTTTGTTTAAATCTCATTTTTCTTCATAACAGGAATGCTACCCTTTACTTGAACAGAGGGCGGCTGCTTGTTCAGCAAACGCAAGATTATTTAAAATTACTCGTAATTTTAACGAGAACATAATTTTTAGTCCACATTTGTGTGGTCGCAATTAAACTTTTATCGTCTTTTTCAAAGAATAGACCAGCACCATTTTTATCTTTAAATTCCCATCCATTTGAGACAACCATTTGTTTAATATTTTCATCAGCAATCGATATACCCTTATTCGCACTACTTGTGATATACCAAATAAAATCCCCATCTACTGCAATCTCAGCTATTTTACTATCCGATTCTTTTAGTTTATCAATTACTTCTTTGGCTGATAAATTTTCTATTGGAAGAGAGGGATAGTATAGTTTATTTACAAATATGTACACACCAATAATAACTATTACACTCCCTAGTATAAATCCAACCTTTTTCATCTTATCACCCCTTTATTAATTTTTTAATCAAGACATTTTTATAAAATCCGTTCTTCAACAATACTGCCTAGTTAGCCGAAGATGCTCTGAGAAACCAAGGCGGGGCGGCTGTTTGTTGAATATCAAAGGTATGCTATTGCTGGTTCTACATCAAACATTCCACTTTCTTTTAGAAATTGGGAAACTAAATGGATGTGAGCAGCTCCGATAATTAAAACGGTTCTGTCTGAAGGAGAGCTGGTTACCCTTGCCAAGTTGGAGTAAATTATTAAATTTCTTTGATACCACCACCTGAGCCAATCAATGCCTACATAATCAACTTCACTCCCGATACGTGCTAATGCCATATACATCTCGTGTTCTCTTTTCACACTGCTTTCTTCATTCATTTCTTTCATTAGGTCCACAATGCTTTTGTCGGCTAAGTTAAAATCTCTTCCTGAACGATACTTTTCATCTATATATTTATTAAGGTCAGGCTGTTCAGTTTTTGCCCATTCAAAAACCTCTCCAATTCCCCTATTTCCAACGGTTTTCATCCAATCAACTGCATAAACCTTTTGGTGACCCAATTCTGAAGCTATTCTAAAACCATATTGATGCATTTCATCAATTTTCAGTTCGAAGTCACTATTCAAATACTGCCTATATTCTTCATTTATTTCTTCTTCATTTTCTTTTACAACTTCAAAAGCCAGTTTCGTTGGATTAAATCTTTTTACCTTTTCTACAACTTCCCTTATTTCTTTTTGCCTTCTTTCGTTTAGTAAATCATCAAATTCTACTTTATAAATATCTGGTGTATATCTCATATGAAATGTACCTAACACCATAACTTTAGGTTTATGTTGCTCCATATTTATTCCCCTCCAGAATTCAGCTATTTATATGCCTTCTTTATGTAACCGTGAAAACCCTTGTTCTTCCGTTAAACTGCCCGATAATTGAATAAGGGCAATAGCTGGATCAATTCACTGGTCTTTAGTTTTATTGCCCCCTTTAGCTTAATAACATCTACATAACCCAAGTAAGAAGAACTGAGATTATAAAACTTTGAATGAGTAAAATTGAATATCCTTTTTTCTTGCCTGCTTTACCTTTTGATAAGTATGTATTTAATATAAAGCTGATTATTACTACTACAAGGAAAGTGAAAATAAAGGTTAATATAAATTCGTAAGCCATTTCTCCTTCTCCTTTTTTCTTGACTTTTAACAGTTTATATCATAATTTCTTTAAATTGGTTGTTGAATTATCCTGCCCTTTAATCCAATAAAAACTACAAAAAAAGAAGCGTTAATCCTTCTTAGATCAACGCCCCCGTTTGTGGAAGACTTGATTTCAAGATAACTATTAGAGAACTAATTAAATTACACCGTGAAACTATATGACAGAATGTGGACCCCAATCTTCTCTTAGTATTGCGTATGAGTACTCATCCCACCAGTCATCTCCATGAGGAATACATTTCTTAAAATAACCTTCCCTTCTCATGCCGATCTTTTCCATGACGCGATAAGAAGGAACATTTTCAGGTTGGCAAGTTGCTACAATCCTATGTAAGTCTAGTTCTTCGAATCCATACTTTAATACCCCAAGTGCAGCTTCTGAAGCGTAACCTTTATTACAATACTCGGGGTTAAGTACCCATCCTATCTCGTACGTATGTTCACCAAAGTATTTAAAAAACTCAATATGACCAATTAAGATTTTGTTTTCAGCTAATATTACAGGGAATTTCTGAGCAATTTTATTAATGTTCTCTTTAATAAATTCCTGTGTTTCTTCTTTTGACAAAACACCCTCAGGCATATACTTCATAACTGACTGCTTGCTTGTATATTGGTACACTCCTTCCCAATCTTTGAATTCGAAATTGCGTATGAGCAATCTTTCTGTTGTTATGTTCATGTGAATCCCCCCCAAAAAATATGAATGGTCTTAACCAAGAAAGTTATGTAACTGAACAACAAACTGCTCCGATTGTTGAAGAAGACTACAGCCGAAAATCCTCTATTTTAAAAAAATTCATATAAACCATTCGTATAAAAATCAAAAATATCCTCATCAATTATTTTACCGCCATAGCCCTCAAAAAAGATTTGTTTATCTATTTCAGTTTCAAAGGCATTTGGTTTGAGGCGAATAGCTAAGGACACGTCATATCTAGGGTCGCCATAGCCTCCACTACTCCAATCGATAACGCCAGTAATTATCCCGTTTGAAATCATAACATTATCAATCGTAAAGTCTCCGTGAATAAGAGTTTGTTTGTATTCTTCTGGTTTCTTTACTTTCATTCTTTCTAATAATTCTTTACTTCCGTCAACCTCGTAATTATTGAAATTATAATCTGCTTGAAATAACATTTGATCAAGCCAAGGTTGTTTCTCTATAAGTTCATCGGGACACGGGGTTGAATGAATTTCAGACAAGATTTTACCAAAACTAAATAAAATTTCTTGGCGTTGTTCAATGTTGTTTTCATTGAACAAAGCCATCCTTATAGTTTCTCCCTCTATAAAGTCTATTAGAGCCCAAGATTCGATATTATTATTTTGTTCTATGAATTTCTTTACTTTTGGTACAGGTAATTCTGTCTTGTTCAAGCTGTTTAAAATAGATACTTCTTTTTTTAACATTGAATTAAATAATTTTCCCTTTGTTCTTTTAAGTGCAAAAAATCCTTGATCACTTTCAATTATTCCTAAATTAGATGTATGGCCTTGACGTGGAAAACTTATCGAAATTATTTCATTTAAGAACTCTTTAATCTGAATTGGAATTTCATCAATATGTATTGGTGGCAATTGTTTCACTTCCTCTTCTATGAGCCGTTTCTTCAACTAAACTCCCGCTAATTGAAGATGTTCATTAGCCGGATCAAATGGCTGACCTTTAGTTAATACCCCCGTTACTTTAAGTACATCCTTCATAAAGGTAGGTTTTATTTATACCACTTAGGTTTTAATCTGCTGAAATAGTCATGATCTTCTAAATACATGTATACTTTTTCTAACATCTCATTCATATTGTTTGGAATAGTTTTTAAAGTCCATACAACAGTAGAGAAAACGCACATTGCCATGTAAAGTGAATACAACCTCCAAAAATTTTCATCCGGTTCATTATTGTTAAAGTACCCTCTGATTTGTCCTATTGAAAAAGGGATACTTACTCCCCGGCTGAAAATTCCTATCTTGAAAAATTCATGATATGGGTCTCCCCAATCATACCTGTTAAAATCTATAACTCCAGCGAATTTATGATTATTCAAAATGATGTTTCCAAGGTGAAAGTCATCATGTTGAAATAAATTCGGTCGATCTTTCATTAGGTGACTATTCTCGTCAATAAACTTCATTATCCTCTGGTCATTCTTTATCTTTATCTCACATTCTAAGTAAGCATCAATATATCTATTATGCTTTTCAACTTTCCTTAAATACCACGAAGGGATATGCTCAGGTGCAGATAATTGATGCATTTTCCTTAATTCTTTACCCGCTTCAAATCCCATATTAAATTGATCTTCGTCTGAGTATGTTGAAATTTCATCCTCAGCATCTTTACCCTCTATGTATGAAGTAATCATATATCCTCGATTTCCTACCTCACCAATTGAAATCGGTCGTGAACAAGTAACGTGATATTCCCGCATCATTCCCAAAATAGAGTATTCTGACTTCTTTAATACCAACTCTTCTACATTAAACATACGAAGTAGCAGCTTATTGTTACCATCTTGCATATGTATTAAATATTTTTCATCTGATGAATATCCCTTTTTAATTTCAATAACGTCCTTACAATTACTTATTAAAGGAATCTGTGTTATTAATGTTTTACTCACACCATCACCCCTGTTATTAAATTTTGAGGATCAATTTATTAATCGCCACTTTGTAAATTTCTATTAAATAACTTCTATTTCCTCTCACTAAATGCCCCGTTTATGGAGCACCATAGGAAGTTACTATTGTAAAGATGGCATACTATCTACCCGTTGTACCAATTTATGTACACAATCAATAACTACATCTGGTCGATCGAGGAACACAGAATGTCCTGAATTACCTGCAAAAATCAATTCACCTTTTGAAGACAATTTTCTCTGGTTGGTGATTAAGTCTTCCCATTTCGCTTCGAATTTTCTTAACTCCCATTCAGGTACTCCATTATTTGATTCAGATTCAATCGTAAATTCCTTATCCCGTCCAATTACGGTTAATGGTAGATCAGGAAAAGCGCCTAAACTCATAATAACTTCTGCGTCTTTTGTCCATTCCTTAATCTCTGATGCCATCGCTTTATATAATGAAGGATTCACTTGAAAGTCCAGGATTTTTTGTTGAATTGCCTTTGGAAATTGACGTTGTTTTTTATTAAGTGAAGGTTTAATTGTTTCCAATAATTTTTGTTTATCCTTTGTTGAATAATCCAAGCATTTTTCGATCCACAATTCATCTGTGTCTTGATTTAAAACGGGCAAATCAAGCTTTTCTAATTCTTTTAGTTCAACTGAGGTAGAGTCAACTAATATCACTCCGGCCACTTTTTCAGGATAGACTTTAGCAAAGTGTTGAACACACAGGCCACCATAAGAATGCCCAATTAAATAAAACGGCTCGTCAAATTGAAAGTAATTGAGTATTTCAGATAAATCTCTCACGGTTGATGCAGTGTTTTGGATTCCATCCCCAAGCTCACTTTGTCCTAGTCCCTGCCGATGAAACGTTAGTACTCTATAGTTTCTACTTAAAGTTTCTGTTACCTCATACCACTCCTCAAAAGAGCAGCCCATTCCTGTCAAAATAATAACAATTGGACCTTTATCTCCTTTATTCAAAACTTCAATATAATTGTTATTTATATTTATAAGTTGATTAATCCTTCTCAATCCTTTCGATATAATCACTTAATACCAATTATTTCAAATATTCGATATTTGAGCAATACTCTTGTTCCATTAAATGGCCCGTTAGTTAAATAAAAAAAAATCCTGCGACAAATGACAGCAGGATTTTTTCAATCTCTTTTTTTCCATATTTACAATGGGTAAGACTTTAATAAAAAATCAAATTTAAATATTCTTTATTAATACTGTTCCAATGCTTGCGCCTTGATTAATGTTTGTAAGAGAATTTGCCTTTTTAGGTACTCCTCTTACAAATAATCCATTCGGTGAATTCTTACATAAAAGGAGACCATAATTTAAGTCAGTATCTAACCATTCAACCTTTTCATCTTTTACATAAGGTAACTCTTTCGGTTTTGATTCCACTCTTTCTTGTACGATATATGGTTCATCCCTATTCATGATCATTTCAATTTCCTCTTTCCACTCTTCTGATGATACTGTCCAACCTAGAATAACACCATCCCCTCCATATCCCTTAATAGGTTTCAAAACAAGTGAGGCCTTATTATTAAACACAAACTCTTTAAAAGAAATTAGACTTCCTCTATGGACAATAGTGGATTGCGGTGTAAAAAATTTCGTCCAAGGAATATACTTTTTAACGAGGTTCTGTTGTTCAGCTGATAAGGTCTCGAAGTACCGTGTATCCCATAACAAGGCCAAGTTACCTTTGTTACTGTAAATATCTGTATATACACTATTAATTATTCTAACATCACTTATGTGCACCGGATGTAAAAGATCAGTCATGTGAGAAATACCTTTTTTAGCATCAGATAGCAAAAAGAATTTGTATAATACATCTATTTTTCTATCACCTAAATAGAGATTATTCCCCTTCTTAATCATATTCTCTTGATGGCAAACTACTGAATTAAACCCATTCTCCAATAGGATGCCCGCCAAGTTCTTATGGTCTTGAAGATATTCCAACATATCTGGATACCAGTCGATGATTCCGATTGTCTTTTCTTCTTTTTTCCATCCTAATGTAGAAAATAATTCCTCAAAACCCTTTATCATTCCTTCATAAGGATCAAGGAAGTGATAATCTTTCAACCGCTGTCCATGTAATTCTTGAACTATCCTGCTTAATTGACCTGTTTCCATTCCTCCAACACTGCTATCGACATTAAACTCGATCAGCTTAAAGCCTTCCTCGGATTTAATTATATCAGCCCTGGAAAACCAGCAGTCCGATGATGAAAAGTCATGAAAGGACATGAGTAATTGCTTCTCTCCACTATCGTAGCCAAGTAAGTCTAAATAGGCTTCTATATCATTTTTAAAAAGAGTGCCTGGTATCTTCATGATAAGATCCAATATCTCTAAACAGTCTTCCGAGAGGGATTGATGTTCTTCTTTAGACATCAATATCGGAATGCTGTATACATTGATGTCTTTCTCATATTGAAATAGATGGCTCTTCTCCAGTCTACTAGATAAATCTTTTTGAATCTTGATTATTTCTTCTTCTTTCAGCCTGGGAATAAAGGATGACTGGGAATCTGTCTCTTTTATCTTCATAAGACCAGCTCCTTTTGGTTTAATTTACTTACACAATAACGAATGATTTCCCGAGCTACTTCTTCCCCATCTCCCTTCAATGGATACCACCCTGGACAATTATTCACTTCAAATATATAGTATTTCCCCTTACTTCTTACAATATCAACCCCGGATATTTGCAAGCCTACACATTTTGCTGCTTCTATTCCTAAATCTACTACTTCTTGTGGAGGAGTGATACGCTCAATGGAGGCCCCCATTCCTACGTTTGCTTTCCATGTTTGATCATTGGGAAGTCGATTGAAGCATACGATTGCCTCATTTCCAAGTGTCGTCACTCGAATATCTCCATCTGGATGTGGAATGAATTCCTGTACAAGAACGGAACCATATTTATGAAGTAACGTTTCTATTAACTTTACATTCTGTTCAAAGCTTCCATCTATCCTTTCAACATCTTGACCGGCATATCCGAAAGATGGCTTGATGACGATTTGGGAGTATTGATCAAAAATTTGTCTGATGGACTCAACATCTGTACATAAGAATGTATCCGGAACCGTGAAACCATGAACCGACAACTTCTGATAGGTTAATAGTTTGCTTTCTGATAAAGTAAACGAAGGATAATGGTCAATCAAGCAGTCCACATATTCGTTTAAACTAAACAGTATCTGTAAGTCCTCTTGATAGTGTTCTTTTCTAAGCTGAGCCCTTGAAATGATCACATCAAACTCTTTAAGATCTTTTCCGAAGACATGAATGGTCTTATGCGACGCCGAAATGCTCATTTCAATATCTTGTAAAGAAAACAATAGGGTGTCATGCCCCATTTCTTTTGAGGCTTTTTCTAATTGAACGGATTCAAATTCTTCAAGATCCCATCCGAGAATTCCAATCAGCATGATTCCCTGCTCCTTTCAAATACAGCAAGCGCTCTCTCTTCAAGTATCAGGGCCCTTTCCCTTCCTTTCCCGATCACCATATATTCAATGGTACCGGTTCTTCCGATATCCTCCGTCAGGATAATGACTCCCTCTTGACCCTTTTCCTGTACAAGCAGGCTTTCATCTTTTAAAGCCATCAGAAGCTCTTTAAAGTCAGGCCCTACTTTGATCTTATTTCTGGTAAGAATCATATAGTGATCGGCATAATTCACACCGTAAAGCTTCTGTGCTACATGGTGAATATGACTGCATCCACCATTTCTTCCATTAATCTCACTGAAAAGCAACTCGCCATCCATGGTAAGAAACGCGTCGATGTTGATATTTCCCTCGTATCCTCTTTCTCTTGCAATGTCAGCTAATACAGTCGAATTCGAGATGAACTCACCCAAACTATAGGCGTTCATCGATACGGTAGGTATTTCAAATCCATTCCAAACTGGCTCCATCCTCATATCACCAAAGTTCAGGAGGGTCGGCTTAAGCTCCTGCCTTCCGATATGATATTCGGAGTAAAACACCGCTTGGGTTTGGTAATACACTTCAACTACTAACGAATTATTTCTATACCCTATCAAACGCTTCCACAAATAGTCCGTGATATTTTCAATGCCATTTTCTTCTGAGATATGGAGGGTTTCAGTCGCTCCTTTGGAGTTTTTAATGGAAGTGTCCGTGGTGACAACAATATTCCCGTCCCCGCCTGCATTCACATCTTGCTTTACAATGACGGAGCCTGTTTGGTCAATCAAATCTGAAATCAGTTTGAACAATTCACTTTGAGAATAGCAATTGTAGCCAGGAGGGACCGGAACACCATGAGAAGCCGCCATTCTTTTAAATTCCGTTTTACTATTCAATACTTCAGAACCGCCCTGCAGTAAAAACTCATTTACATTCGGATGAATTTTTGTTCTTATGCTATCTGTCAACTCGGCTACAGCTCGATCATGATAATAAGCCAGTATGCCCCATTCTTTATACCCATTTGTCAGGTTTTGGAGTTCAAGCTGCAACTCATGGTCTGATAGAACATCATATCGTAGTAATTTTGTTTCATGAGCGTCTCTCATTGGGGGCACAATGTGCTTCACTGTGCCTGTATCCACTTCCATGAGCCCGCATAAGTACTCCATAAAATCGGAAGACACCGGATAGGGCAGAAGAAGGATATCATGATCCTCCACAAACCAGATCAATCGATTAGCGATAATCGATGCTGCAGCAAACATTTCTGGAGTGTGTCTTGAAATATCCCCTACAAGAGACTCGCCATCGACATTTCCGATGATTACTTTTCTTGAATCATTCTGATCGTTTGTCACCTCAGAAGGCAGTTCCTTCATTAATAACTCATTCATAATTAAACCTCCATCTTATTCATTTCATTAACATCCATCCGTTTAGATTGTCTTGCCAGAAATCTTATCAGGACAAACGTTACCAAGCACATACCGCCATATATAAACCACGGATAAACTGAATTAATCCCCATCATATACGTTCCTAGATAATTTCCAATGATCGTCCCACCTGCAAAGGAAAGTTCAAACAGACCATAGTAACCGCCCGTATTTTCATTATTACTGAATTCAGCTATGGCCATGTCAGAACTGGGGAGAATCAAGGTCTCACCCAGAGTGAAAACAAAGATCATAAATAAAAGCCAAGGGAAGCTATTCATTAGGGGAAGGAGCAATAAGCTTATTCCACTAATGAATGCTCCTTTTTGGATCAATGTCATTGTTGTATATTTCGTGAACACATTTCTTAAAAAGAACATCATCACCAATCCCGTGACTCCATTCACAGTAAATACCATACTAATCATCTTTTCATCCTTTGTAAGATCGAATACGTATAATGGTATTGATACTGAAAGTTGCGAAAATGCCATCCAATAGAACGTCATGATAACCAAATAATAGAGATATTTTCGATTCCCCATGATTTGTTTTACACTGACAAATAATGTACTTTCACTTTTCTTCGTTTGAATATGTTTTGAAAAATAACCTAACACTATTGCGATGGCTATTAAGATGACTCCACTCACTAAGAATGGAACAGTGGGATCTAACAAAAGAAGCCCCGCTGCAAATAACGGACCCAAAACTGCACCTGCATTTAGTGCCTGGTTTAAAAAGGTTAAGGATTTCTTTCTTTCTTTTTCATTTTGACTTGCGAAAATGGTCATGACGGAAGGATCATAGAAGGCCCCCCCTATCCCTATTAATGCAGACGTGGCAAATAATCCAATAAACGACTCGAATACAGCGAATCCAATAAATCCAATTCCCCTTAGAAACACCCCGATTAACAAGGTGACTCGATGGCTGATTCTGTCTCCAAGTAATCCTGTAATAAAAGGCAATAATCGGCCGAATACTAAATTTGCTGATAAGATAGTAGCGACTTCTACATGATTAAACTGTAGAGTCTTAGAAAGGTAGACTACTAAAAAAGGGATAACCATAAATGTTCCGGCATTCATCATAAATGCAGAGCCCAACAGTACCTTTATGAAAAGCGGAAGTTTTATTGAACTATCCATTTCTTCTTTCCTTTTTGGATAATTTCTCTAAAAATTTGTTTTTATCTATGAGAAAACGCTCATGTTCCCCTTTGAAGATTTCACCGTTGGTATCATGCGCCACCACATCAAAACACAGCTTTTTGTTTTCAACGCGGGTTAATGTGGCCGTAATTGTGACCTCTTCTCCTAATGAACTGGCTGCCTGGTGCCTAGAATGATGAGAATAGCCTACTGTCATCATATCAGTAGAAATTTCTTGCTCGATCGCCTTCATGCACGCAATCTCCGATAACCATAGCAATATAGGGGTGGCAAGCACCGGCACATCATTTCGCCAATTTGTCGCCAAATCCTTTTCTTCTACAATGTGAGTCATGACAACTGATTGTCCAGTTGCTACATTCATGAAACGACCTCCCGGGATGCGGAATGTAGTTTTTGTAGTTGATTAAAGATATTGACCCTTTGGATATCACTAGTTCCCCCTGCAATTCTGGTTCCTATGGCATCCTGCAATATCTGTGATATTTCTCCTTGCATGTACCCCTGATGCCCATGAATCAGCATTAAATCATGTGCTGTTTCCACAAGAGCCTCCGTTCCAGTAAATTTCGCAATAGAACAAAGAAGAGAAGCTTCTTCATGGCCGGTTATGAGTCGGTCTAAGGCGGCATAGGAGACCCAGCGGGATTTCTCAATGTTCATCTTCATATCCGTCAATTTCTTCTGAATATATTGATGGTTCGAAATCGACGTTTTAAATGCTGTCCTGTCATTTGAGAATGCTAAACTTTTGGTTAATAGTGGTTCGATAAAGGCTGCGGCGATCAAACCATATAGTAATCGATCAAGGGAAATCATATTATAGAGGGTATTCAGTCCATCACCTGGTTCTCCCAGGATATTTCCCTTATGGATGTGAACATTCTTCAAGTAGATATCTCCAGTGGGACTGGTACGATTACCAAACATGTTTTCTCTTTCCCCAAAGGTAAGTCCAGTCATATCCCTCTCCAGGATAAACAGGGTAATATCCTTTTTTCCTAATTCCGGTATTCGGCCCACCATGACAACAACATCTGCGATCGGTGCATTTGTAATATGGCTCTTGTGTCCATTTAATTCAAGAAGGCTTGGGCTTGAACTTTTATAAGCGGCGCTCGTTGAAATACGGGCGACATCGGAACCTCCTGATGTTTCTGTAATGGCAGTGGCTCCTACTTTTCCATTCATCAATAAGTCTAAATAATAGTGTTTTTGCTCTTCTGTTCCGTGTTTCATTAGGACTCGTAAACATCCGATGTGAGCAATCATGGAAAGTAAGAAGCCTAGATCCTTGGTGGTAGATGCCAACCCTTCTAAAGCGGCTGTAAACTCCCACCATGACTTTCCATACCCTCCGTATTTTTCAGGTACAGGATATTTCCATATTCCTTCATTGGTAACCACTTCCCATGCCTCATCATCAAATTGATTGCGGTCATAGTAATCCTGATAATTACTGTTTATTGTGGTTGACAGTGAAGAAAATCTATTTCGTATCAATAATTGTTCTTCATTCCAACTAAAATTCATAAACGTCCTCCTCATAGTTAGCCATGACTGACTCCAATGATTTTTCTAATAACACCATCAGTTCTTCTAATTCAACTTCTGAGATGGTTAAAGGCGGGGCAATAATAATGGCTTGCCCATCATGGATCGTGGAAATCCCTTTAGAAGGATAAATCAATAGACCTAGCCGATATGCTTCATCTACTACTTCCTTTGTAATATTTCTATCTTTATAACGTTCTTCATCAAATTCAATACCTTTTAACAAGCCTTTTCCACGGACATCCGCTATTATGTTAAACTTATCTTTTAACGTTATTAGATAGTCATCTAATAGCGGTTCCAGCCTATTTACGTTATCTAATAGTGAGTGATCTTCCATATATTCCAGAACAGCAAGTGATATGCTTGTTGAAAGCGGGTTTCCACTATACGTATGCCCAAATACGTTAACACCGCTTCCGTTTATAATCGGATCCATTACCTTCTCTGTGGTCAGTATTCCGGCAATGGGGGAGTATCCCGCACTTATTCCTTTTCCAAGAGCTACAATATCCGGAGAAACTCCCCAATGGTCAATGGCAAACCACTTACCTGTTCTTCCCAGCCCGGTCATCACCTCATCTGTAATGAATAGGATCTCGTATTTCTCACATATATTTTTGATCACTTGATAATATCCATCGGGAGGCGTTATGACTGCTCCGGAAGCTCCAATGATTGGCTCCGCGATAAAAGCCGCGATACTTTCACTACCTAATTCATTGATATTATTCTCTAATTCATACGCACATTTCAATCCACAGACCTCATGATCCAATCCAAAAGGACACTGATGACAATAAGGAGCCGGAACAGACGGGAAATCCTTTAAAAAATAATTGAATCGTGACCTTCTAGGGAAATGTCCCGAGATCGATAGTGCTCCAAAAGTAGTACCGTGATAACTGATCTTTCGAGAAAGGATCTTCTGTTTAAAAGGCTGTTCTTTTTCCTGCCAATGTTGGATGGCTAGTCTGCACGCCAATTCAGTAGCTTCGGATCCACTATTTACAAAAAAAGCATAATCCATACCGACAGCTTTATTTACAAGTTTTTCCGCCAGTTTTTCCGCAGGTTCCGTCGTGAATTGTGTACGGTACGTAAAGGAAACTTTTTTTGCCTGTTCATAAGCAACCATTGCTATTTCTTCAACTCCGTGCCCTATGTTTGCTACAATGGCTCCTGAACAAGCATCTAAAAATTTCTTTCCTTCATTTGTATAAAGATACACGCCCTTCCCATATTCAACTTGATCATATATTTTTTTAAGTTCAGGCTTTATTAGATAGGATTGGTTGATCAATGATTCATACCTCACTCAAAATAATGTCTTGTTCCTAAGTGTAAATCCACGACTGCAGCCAGTGATTTTAGTTGAGGTTCTACTGAATGACATTCAAAAAAACCACACTCTTCAAATGTCTTGTATCTTCCTGGTTCAAACCAAGCAATTGGAACCGGATAACCATATAAATCTATTAACTCAATCGTATAGTGGTCAATCTCTTTCGTTTCTATGACAATGATATAATGGTAATCTGAATCATCACCAAATTTAACGATTCCATACTTGTCTGATTTTGCTTTTGCGAAATCCAGGAGAGCTTCTTCAAAGCTCGTCATTCTTGATATTTCTTTTATCATTATTATCACCTTCAAAAGTATTCATTCATAGTGATGATTGAACTCATCCCAAAATGGAAAAAGGGGTATTATCGTCTGTAGAGAAATTCCACTCGATATTTAATTTTAGTTGTGTAAGAGATTCATAGAAGGAGACATACATAAAGTAAATTGTGTTATGTGATACAGATAATATGCTCGAGGTTATTCTAGGTGGTATTAGCATGGGAAATTATAAGTTTAGATCTATATTGGAACTGGTTCTTGGCCACTCTTCATCAGCAAGATTACTCGATGTAATCGAATTACAAGCACCTATAATGAGTACGCCCATAAGCAAGGATAGAATCAATACTTTTGTTTTTTTCATTACAACACCTCCGATGTTATTTTAATTAACATTTTTCATTAATGTTCAAAATGTTATAATTCATTCACAAAACCAATATAAACAGTTTGTCATCTACTGTCAACCTATTTATGGAAAGGGTGGTAAAAATAAACTATTTAGGGACGAAATTAAAACAGATTCGCACTAAAAAGAAGCTTACTCAAAGTGAACTGGCCAAGGGTATAGTGAACCGTAGTTACATTAGCCAAATTGAAAAGGGGTCTGTTCAACCATCATTTAAGTTATTGAAAAAGTTTAGTGAGCGCTTAAACTGCGACATAAATGATTTCTTTGAAGAAAGAGAAACACCATCTTATAAATTGGATTTACAGAAAACGTTATCTTCTTTAGAGTATTTAGTGGTTAATGAAGATTTAGAAGAAGCGAAAATAGAATTAAATGAGATTGAACCAAGTATTGCTAAACTTAATCTCTCTGAACAAGCACTCTATTACTTCTGTAAAGGAAAATTAGAAGGACAAGAAGATAGTGCTATTGATTACTTAAGAATGAGTTGTGAACTATATTCACAGACCAAAATGAGGGATGAACGCTTGAGAAGTATAAACCATCTTGTCAATATTCTTATTGAGAAGAATAGGATTCATGAGGCATTTGAAATACTCGATAATGCTTACGACGAATCAATTTTCTACAGAATAAATGGGATTGAAAAGATTTCACTATTAACCAATTTAGGCATTGCTCACGCTAAACTTGGGGAATATTATTCGGCAATCAGATTCTTAAAGCAAGCAATTTCCACAAGCAATAAATCTAATGTGTATTATCTTACTGGCAGAGCATATATGGTTCTCGGCCTTTGTCAAAGAAGAATCGCAAACTATGAGAAAGCTATCAACTCTTATAATAAGGCACTGTTATTCTTTAAGGGTTCAGATGATGTATTAAACACAGCTGGTACATATACCAATTTAGGGATTCTTAAAAGGTTTCAGAGTGATTTCACTGAGTCATTGATCCATCTAAAAAAAGCCAACCAACTCTATGGAGAGATTAAAGATGATAAGGGGATATTAAATTCTTATTACGAAATGGCTTTAAGCTCCCTCCATTTAAAGAAGTATAGTAACATTCACAGTTTATATTCTGATTTTATAGAGCATTTCTGTCCTTCAGCATCCAATATTATTCATGCTAAATTTTTGGTTCTATTAGGAGATACTTTTTATGAAGAAAAAAAAGAAATCGATGCTATAAACGTATACAGAAAAGCTCTTATCATATCAAATGAATTCTCTCTGCCCCTTCAAAGGGAGATACTTATAAGATTAAGTAAAGTCTATTCTGACTTGAATGACTTTGAATCAGTCCTTAAATGTTGGAAAAACTTCAAACAAAAATCTACTGAATCCATTGATTCAGAGATTGACCTTTCTTAGAACTGGTGGAGACGGATTGGTTCATATCAGTTTAGGATAGGAAAATGCGGAGTTACAAAAAAAGCCTAATCTCTCATTATTAAAATGGGAATTTGGGCTTTTGATTTTTCAAATCGTTACTTTGGAAAAAAACGACAATAATAGATATCTTTCTTCTTTAAATGGATAAATACGATCGACATCCCAATTCTCAAACTCATCAATACGATTAGTCCATCTAGATAATAACAAAGTTTAATCCCTCCAAGAAGGAATTAAGGATTGCACTATTATTATTTGTAGGGCCTTAATGTCCCTTTCAAGTCTATCAGCACTTCTTGGTTTAACTGACAATCAATCAGATTAATCTCTCCTGATGATGAAAAATCCTTTGGCATGAGGCCATTTAATGGCATATTAAATGATGCTAACCCTAACATTTGTACGTTTCTCCAATGAGTTTAGTACAAGTATAATCTTTACTGTTGGATGTAATAAAGAAGTATCTACCTTCTATTACTTCTTCAATCATTTTCCATTCGGGTGGGTTTGGAATTCCATGTTGAACTGCGTACTGAGGTGGTTCGTATGGTTCCACATCTTGCCCAAAGGTTTTCAAACGATCATTTAATTTTACGACTTTTGGACCAGTTAAGTGATCATGGATATACTCGTAATGAGCATTTTGGCACCTTCTAATGATTGAACAATGTCCTCTGGACGAACCTCGGGAACATGGAAAGACCTTCTGGAAATGATGGTCACTTCATACCCCAATTCAACAAATTCCTTCTGAAGATACCGGCCGATAAATCCTGCTCCCCCTACAATGTCGATTCTCTTTTCCACATGATCCACTCATTTCGTGTTAAAAATACAAAATAATGTGAATTGTTTCACATTATTTATACCAATTTATATACCAATTTAAAACCCAACCTTCCATTGTTTTTCCATGCACAAATTATAGTGGAATATTCCCAGAAGAATATTCTTCCACGAAATGGATAGATAATGCCAGAAATTTCTCTCTAATTTGTAGTATATCGTCAATATACTACATTAAATATTTCAAATTTACTGATAATTATACTTTTTTATATTGTAAAATCTCCCATTTTTTACTAGACTTCTAATTAGCCGCCGGGGCCAAAAGAAATAGCTATTTCAAAATCTATGATTAAAAGGGGAATTTGTAATTATGTCGAAAAAGAAATTAGTTAGTTTAGCACTAGGTACTTCTCTTGTATTCAGCGCCTCCTTTACGGGTGCTACCGCATTTGCTCAGTCTTCAGATTCTATTACGTCAAAAATGGACATTCATCAAAAGGTCAAGAACATAAATAAAAATGGGCCAAGTTTCTTATCTGGGAAACTATCAAAAGGGATTGTAAAAAACGATAAAGATATTAAGAAATTCATGAAAGATAATAAAGAGCTTTTCGCAATCGATCCCCATTCTGAATTGACATTGCTTGAAAAGACAACAGACGATCTTGGAATGTCACATTATAAATTCACCCAATCAGTAGACGGTGTCCCTGTTGATGGCGCCATCTTTATTGTCCATACAAATAAACAAAATGAAGTGACGGCTACAACGGGACAACTCTATAAAGAGGCTTCTAAAAAAGTAACCAAGACAAAATCAAAAATCAATCAAAAATCAGCTTCAGATTTAGCATGGAAACATATAGGTGTTTCTGAAGCAGACACAGTGGCTGATACTCATGACGAGCATGCCCTTAATGCGAAGAAAGACAGTGATGTTGAAAGCACGAATGTTAAAAATGACCTTGTCATCCATGAAAAGGATGGAAAGTTCGCTCTTGCATATAAAGTACAGCTTCAATTCATTGAACCTTATGGAGCCAACTGGCAAATTTTTGTTGATGCGAATGATGGATCTATATTAGAGGCTTACAACGCTGTAACGGATGCTGCTACAACAGGTTACGGGCATGGTGTACTTAATGACTATAAAGATCTCAATACTTATTATTCAAACGGCACTTATTACTTATATGATGTGACAAAGCCGATGAATGGTGTCATTGAAACGCGTACGGCTCAAAACGGCAATAGCCTTCCAGGAAGCTACACGGTTGATAGCAATAATGCGTGGACTGCATCTTCCCAAGCGGCTGAAGTAGATGCCCATGCTTATGCAGGAGAAGTATATGACTATTATAAGAACACACATAACCGCAACAGTTTTGACAATAACGGAGCTACCATCCGCTCTACTGTCCATTATGGGTCTAATTACAATAACGCTTTCTGGAATGGTTCCCAAATGGTCTATGGTGATGGAGACGGGTCAACATTCACTTCCCTTTCAGGTGCACTGGATGTCGTTGCCCATGAGCTGACACACGCTGTGACAGAACATACTGCGGGATTAGAATATCAATATCAATCCGGAGCTCTAAACGAATCATTCTCTGATGTTTTCGGTTATTTCTTAGATCCAGGCGATTACTTAATGGGTGAAGATATCTACACGCCAGGCATATCTGGAGACGCTCTTCGCAGTCTATCAAACCCTACCAAATACGGACAACCTGACCATATGAATAATTATGTGAACACTTCTTCGGATAACGGAGGGGTTCATACAAACTCAGGTATTCCGAATAAAGCAGCTTACAACACGATCACAAGCATCGGTATAGACAAAGCAGAAAAAATTTACTACCGTGCCTTGACTGTTTACTTAACACCAACAAGTAACTTCAGTTATGCTCGTGAGGCCCTTCTACAATCGGCTGCCGACCTTTACGGTAATGGAAGCTCTACCTACAATTCCATTGTAGCAGCATGGGATGCTGTCGGGGTTTATTAATTCAGGATCTGATATATTCATGATGCAAAAAGTCGTCCTATCCGGATGGCTTTTTGTAATGTTGAATGCTTAGGAATCTTTAAAAAGACTAAACACCATTCTCGATAATCGATAGGTATGTGATGTTCAAATGGTTCAATCCATTCCTGATGGTGGGGTTCTTCAATATTTTCAGTGCTGGATAATTCTTTATTTCATTCCCATCCTCATCCTCAACTATGATACCCGTCAACATTAATTGATTACTGATATCCTGAAGAAGTTCATACACATCACTTGATTCATGGAAATAGTCATTTTACCTTCATACCCTAATGATTCAATCTCATCAAACAACACTGAACAGTTCGTCGTTCCTTTTTTTATTCTCGTTTTGGGATACTCTTTATACGGATCTAATTTGCTTTCCGAAATAGCTTGGCTGCTTTTCCGTTTAGGTATCTCATCACTATTTATGTACTTCCGTATTGTCTAGGGATCAAATCCGGTTTCGTCAGAAATCGCGCTTATTGACCAACCTTTTTGAAAAAGTTCTCTAATCATAAAAAATCCCCCTGTCTGGACCATCACTCTACACTCCATGTCAAAAAGTTATATAGAATGATTATCCGTTATTAGCGGGGAATTTGGTACCGTTGTTATTAGGGATTTTATCACCGTTACTAACATTCATCTTTAATCTAAGACACAATAAGACAGGCTCTTCCTCAAAAAACATACTAGTTCCTTTATCTGGATCTCACGGGAACCCATAACTCATGCCTTGGTTTATGCTTTGGTCCGTAATAACATTCAATACAAGGCAAATTAGCTAACTCATACCCAGAAGTCGGAACCCATTCTGAATATAACCTTTTCCATGCATCAGGTATAGATGGAAATACTGCCCATGTACTTGGAGGGATAATAAGTGTTTCCAGATCATCCGGATGTCCTTCCTCATACCTGATCCCCATAAAATATTCAAATTCCTCATCTGTAATAGCAGCTTCTTTTCCGCAAACCCCCAATAGACCTTCAAGTGTACATTTTGGATTTTCCCATGACATATCTATTAGCCTTTGCATAAATCCATCCTTTTTCGCAGAATTCCAGATTGAAGGTATGGTCTTGAATGCTCTGCTTGTTTTTACCGAACTACTCTTTCCAACAATTCTTAGTTCAAAGTCGATTTTCTCAATTCTGTACTCCATTTCCTCATCTCCTTTAATAGAAATTTGAAAAGAAATCCTAGGAAAAGCTTTGAATTGCATTCCATTTTTACGGGCAGAAGAAGGAGTCACTCCATGTGTCTTTTTAAATGCCCGGGTAAATGAATCAACAGAATCATATCCGTATTTTGCTGCTATATCTATTACCCGTATATCCATTTTTTGAATATCAAAAGCTGCAGCTGTTAAACGTCTTCGTCTAATGTATTCTGATAATGATATACCAGAAATAGATGAAAACATCCTTGAAAAATGAAACTCTGAAGTATAAGCGATTTCCGCCATCTTTTTATAGTTAATTTCACTATCAAGGTTTTGTTCAATATAATCCAATACGTTATTCATTCTTTCCAGCCAATCCATCTATTCCATCCCTTTCAATTAAATATTCTAGATGAAAGTACAGTTTACTGCCCGACATCTATTGCCTAAAAATGTCGGTACTAATTTTACAATGATATGATAATTCGATTGATTTAAAGAATTTCCTGTCCCGTTAGCTGAAAAAGAAAAATGCTTTGCTCCTTATTGAAGCAAAGCAATCGGTAGTTCAACAATCTAACGTACGCTTTGGGGGCAAAGGGCAACCTACTCTCTAGCAGCCGGAGGGATGCTTTCCGCTTTTGGATTTTGTTTTAGAGGGGAAGTCTTCGGCTGGTGGGATGTTGCCGCAAAAAGAAGAGGTTCAGTTATTCAATATCGTTTCTTAAGAAAAAAAGTCCGACTTAAGGCGAACTGGTTCATAAAAAAGAGTCAATTGCATCCCGCAAAAAAAGAGAAGGATTAGTCCTTCTCAACAATCGCAATAAAATGTAGAAAAAACACTCACATATATTTCTCCAGCTACTTCAAAACCATTCCTTTTACATCCCCTGCTTTTCCCTTCATATCCTGAAAGATCATATATTTAAGACTGGTTTTTATAAAAAAGATCGATCATTTTCTTTCTACCTGTGTTCCTCTACATTCGCGCCCGTTTGTTGAACAAGATTTTTTGAAAAAATTGGTTTAGGAAACTAATACTTTTATTTCTCTCTAAATACTTCGCTCTTTCTCCCACTTTGAACAATTCGTTTGATTGATTTAATCACATCAAAGTGCATGCCTTCATGGTATAAGCAAAAGCTAAGAAATTCTTCTACTGTCGATAATGTAAGACCTGTGGATGTTGTATAAGGTTGTTCTACAGTTTCTTTGATCCTAAAGTTCAATACTTTCTCAATCCTACAAACTTGATTTTCGAGCAATAAGATTAATTCATGAATTGGTGGTACCTCTTCTCCCCAATTGCTTGGTTTAGTACCTGGACTGAATAATTCTGTAAATTGTTCAGGTAAGTTCATTTCTTCTCCAGTAAAATGAAAGGCGAACTTTTCTTGGACGACATATATATGCCCGAGATTCCATTTAATATTGTTATTAAATCCTTCTGGAATGGAAAGTGATGACTCATCATTCATATCTGCCACATGACCAATCGTATTATCCCGAACAAATCTTAATTGTTTAAAGATATAGTTTTCCACTTTTATTCCCTCCTGAACATTCTTAATCAAATCCAAAATGTAGGATATTCCCGGTTACTGCGTAAATTATTAATAATCAGCGCAAAGAAAACAATGATCACCGAGCCGATTAATACCGGTGTAATTAAGTAACTCCAACTGTACGCGCCTAGCATAACAACAAGTGGGTCTGCCCCTGCTGGTGGGTGAGTCGTTTTTGTAACCATCATAAAAGCAATCGCTAAGCCGACAGCTAAACCAATCGTCCAAGGTTCATTACCCAATAACTGATATATGGCTAATCCAACGAATGTTGAAACAAAATGTCCCCCAATAATATTTCTCGGCTGTGATAAAGGCGCGTTCCATGCACCAAATGCTAACACACAGCTAGCACCAAAGGGAGCCATTAACCATACGGCTGCTGTCATGTTTGTTAAAAGTACTAATGCAAAAATGGTTAAAAATCCACCTATTAACCCAGTTATTATGTCCTTTACATCTACCTTTAATGGACTTCTCCCTTTCCCTTTCATTTTAGATAAATAACGTACGTGAAATAATTGTACTTCTTCTCGCTTTACTGTTGTAGCGTGTTCCATTATTTCCCCTCCTTCAACTTAATTTTACTTTACATAAATATTGTTAACCTGTCAAAGTCTATTTTAAGGGTTAGTTTTATTATGTACAAAAAAACCAACTCTTAAAATAAGTTGGTTCTCATCATTCATTGGATTTACGTTGTTGAAACCGTGCTACTTTTTTTCTATTTCCGCATATCTTCATTGAACACCACTTGCGTCTTCCACTTTCGTCAATAAATAGAAGTACACAATCCGGATTGGAGCATCGTTTGAGGTAGGACAGCTTTTTTGTTTCAATTAAAGTTAATACATCAAAGGCAATCAACGATAAAAGGGCATCTTCTGCATCACCAACAGGAATGGGAGTCAATTTTTTATTCAATAATTTATAAGTGAGTGGTGCTTTTTCAACGGTTTTTTCTAAATAAGCAATAAATTGATCTGGAAATGACTGTTCATCTGTTATTAATTCAAAATGGCCTCTTAAAACAGTCCGCATTTCTAGAATACATAATAATACTTGTCCAATCCTTTCTTTGACCTTTAAGAATAGCTGATCACCCCAATAAGAGTTTTCCTCTTTTATTACATGAAGCCAGTCCATAAAATCTTCTTCCGAAAGCAATAAATCCTGACGTTGACCACGTCTTACTATTTCCGTGTTCACTAAATCAAGTGAAAGATGACCTGAAATGAGTGGAAATTTATTTGTTTCAGTCATTAAGTTTACCTCCCTAATTCCCTATATAAGCTAACTAATAAAATAATCGTTGAAAGGTTACATAATTATTATATCTTATTTTAGATTGATAATAGCCAGCAACTTATCAAGTAATGATTTCATCAATTTCTTTAGCAAATAACGTATGCTTTTTAATCAACTTTATTGTAATATACTTGTTACATTCACTATTCAACAATCTGGCCCGTTTGTTGCTTAGCTTTTAGACAGCTAGAATGTCATTATTTTGTCGTTAATGGGAATTTTCTGGGTAACGTATGTAAGAACGAAAAACGCCAAGGTTCCCTCCCTATCAAGGATCCTTGGCGTTTTTCATTTATTTAGTTAGTTTCGTTAATTTGTATTTCACGCAAACATATCATTCTCCGAAAATCCTTCTATTTATTTTTTTATTATCCTCTTCTGTCTTATTTTTACTTTTCCCTATTCCAATTTAAATATGTACAATTGTTGTTAGTCTTTTGCAGCAGAATATTAAGTAAAGGAGTTAGATGAGCAATCTTGTTTACGAATCAGTTATTTCTGATGATGGAGACCTGCAAGACCTCATCAACATTTTTCTTCATAACAGGAATGCTGCCCTTTAGTGGAATAAAAGGTTATTTATGACTTTTTCAATGTTGCTAATACAATTAGTGTCATTTTACAAGATTGTATTCATTTTTTTTGTCAAAAAATATGACACAAAAGTACTGATTAGTTAATACTAAAAAAATACTGTAATACCAATCTCTTTTGTGTCTGTACTTTTGTGTCGCTCGTCAACTTACTACGATATGAATCTTGCCTAGGTCATGTATAGCCTCGCCTTCTCGCAAAATGGGAGCAAGCTTTTATTCGTCTCCAAACGTCTTAGGTATACCAAACGATCGATATTTCTGATAATCACTTCATTTACTTGCAACCGAATGTAAATCTTCCTCTACTTTCTGAGTTCCTTCATATAATTTGTCCGCATATTCTTTAAGGTTCTCCCAGCTATCCCTTGCAATATTAAGGTCTTCTTTGATAAAAGAATAATCATCGGGACTTAATATTTCAATATTATTTAATAGACTGTTATATTTCGCGCCGATAGTATTCCACTGATTCGAAATATTTTGGAGTGATGTGATGGCGGTATCTATTGTTTCATTTAAGTATCTAATCTGATTGTTTATAGTTGTCAGCGTACTTATTGCTGACTGTGAATCTGAAATTCTCTTGTTTAGCTTTTGTATTTCGTTGTTGGCAAAATCGATATTTTTTTTTGCTGAAGCAATCATTGGCCCTCCGGCAATGCATCCTATTAGTGACAGACATAGGAGTCCACCGGTAACAATCATATCCTTGTTCTTTTTGATAGCATCATTGTGCTGTTGTATTTGTTGCTGGAGTAGTGGAATCCCACTTTCGTGACTCGTAATGATACTGGAAATTGTATTGAGATCATCATTAAAATTACGCATGTCCTCTCCTATTTCATTTCGTAAGCCAATGAAATTATCTAACAGTTTATCTGCATTTTCTTTATTTTCTAAAATGGTGGCATATAACGTTTCTAACTCTTGTTCGAAAGTAGCCGAGTCATGAATATTGATCGCACTTAGTAAATTACGATAATGTACTTGAAAAAGAGATTGATAGTCAACAATATCCTGGTTTACATCCACCATTTGAGGTTTAAGTTGATTTGTCCATCGGTCGGCATTCATTCGGGAATCTTCCTGATGAACCCTGATATTGTCTTTAATATTATCACTGATGAAATTTGAACCTGTAAGATCTACAGGAGTTTGTTCTAGCAACGTAAGGGAATAGCTATCCATGATCAGCACATTGGATGCCATTCTCTCCATGGCATTCTGGAAATTTTCAGGACCTAAAGAATAGGTTCCATTTTCAGTAGCAAAAGCTTGGTGTGGTATCAGACTATATGATAAAAATAGCATTAGTATTATAAATGAGAACAGCTTATTTATCCGGGCTTTCTTCAAAGTAAACACTCTCCTTGCTCATTTAATAGGAGATCCTCTTTTTGAGAAGATCTCCACTGTTTTTATTATAGAGTCTCTGTATCTACTATTTGAATATCCTCAGCATAAATCTTTTCTGCATACTCTTTAATGTTATTCCAGCTATCTTTTGCAATACTTAAATCTTCTTTAATGAAAATCAAATCATCAGCACTGATAGCGTCAACATTTTGAAGAAGTGAATTGTATTTGGATCCCATCGTATGCCATTGGTTTGAAATGTTCTGTAAGGCAGTAATAGCAATGTCAATGGTATTTGTTAGATATTCAGTTTGATTTTTGATATTGGTTAACCCCGCTACTTGTAATTGAGACTGAGAAATTTGACCAGTAATGTTCATGATTTCTTCTTGGGCTTTGTCCATTTCCTTCTTCGCTAATATGATTCCGGTGGTCCCCCCTCCTACTGCTGCTGTACCTCCGGCAATCAATGCGATCCCAAGTGGTGTTCCTGCGCCAGTGGCTATAACGACAGCACCGCCGATGATTGCAACTGGTCCTAAAGCCGTTGCAACAGAGGATCCAATAATAATGGCATTGTATTTGTCGATTGCCTGATTGTACGTCGTCAATTGTTTTTGCATCAGAGGGATACCAGCATCCTGACTAGCCAAAATCGACGTGATTTGATTGGCATCCCCTTTAAAGTTTTGTGTATCCGCGGTCATTTTGTCCCTGAAAGTTCTTAATTCCAGTATGAGCTCATCTACACTGGCTTTGTTATCTGAAATACTGTTCGACAACCTTGTCAGTCCCTTTGTCAAGGTTTCTTTATTTTGGTTATCCACTGCTGTAACTAAGGTATTATAATAGTTTTGGAACTTTGTATTGTAATTGATGATATTTTGGTTTGTTGTAATAAGCTTGGGTTTCAGGTTATCCAACCAGTAATTTGCATTCGTTCTGGCAACGGATTGGTGATGGACGATGCTGGATTTCAAAGCTTCATTAACAGTCGTGATACCATTAAAATTCACATCGGCTTGTTTTATGATCGTTAATGCATAAAGATCCATTACTAATGCATTTGAACCTGTGCGTTCCATCGCATCCCTAAGGCCATCAGGTCCTAATGAATAACCTGGGTATTCAACTTCATGGTTTATGGTCACAACTGGTTGACTCGATTTAGTAGCGCCTTCTGCCGCCAATGCTTTGGCAGGGACGATATTATTTGCCGATAAAGCTAGTAAAGCTGTTAACGTCATTATTTTAAATGGTATTTTTTTCATATTCCTCTCTCCCTTTTATTGAAATTCATAAACTATCGAACATTTACATTCGTGACGAAATCTTCGAATTGATTTGTTTGCTTGTTCATTTCATCACTCATGTGTTTAAATTGTGACAATTTCTCTTGTAGAGCCTCTGTATCCACTGTTTCATCTGTTGATGTCATGTTCATCAATTCTTTCATATCATTATTGAATGCTTTCCAATCTGTCTTCAAAAAGTCCAATATCGTTAACTGTCGGTTAATCATCTCTGTAAATCCATCAACTTGATCCTCAATCAGAGTAATCTGGGTTGCTTGAATTTGTGTTTCGGACAACTGTTGTATCAATGGAATCAGCTCTTGTTGTTTTTGTTGAATGATTAAAGCTGCCGCAGATACTTGGCTATCAGAAAGGTTGATCAGGTCGTTGCTAAGGTTTTCAATCGATACAAAATCAACGGTTTTCGTTTGAGCTCCATTGACTGTAATTGTAAACACTTGCTTTCCGATATTGATTGACCCGTTTATTATTTCCTGAGGACGATTTAAAATGATGGTGAGTTCAGCTTGTATTTCATCTTGAATTCGTTTGATCTCTTCTCGAATTTGTGGGATGTTTCCATTTACACCTTGCAAAGCTTGAATCGAAGCATTTGCACGTTCTGAAAAATTTTCACTATCTTGAATGAGCAATGTATGATAACGATTTAGTTCCAATGAAGTCATATCCATATTTTCCTCAATCTTTTGCACTTGAGCCTGAAGTTTACCAAAAGCATATTGAAAGCTTTCTTTCGCCTGTGGATTATCATTCATTTCCTCCGATAGTTCAGTTAGCTTGCTGTAATAACTACCGAACCTTGAACTGAACCTCATCATTTCTTGATTCAAATCAATTAACATAGGGTTGTACTCATCAACCCATTCCCTTACATTGTTTTTGGCGAATATCTGATGATTTGTTAAGCTGGGCATCGACTCAATCTTCACTTCCGGCTGTTGTAAAATGACTAGTCCATATGCTTGAATAAGTGGAGTCTGAGATCCTAACGTGCGGATCGAGTTGGAAAGTGTGTTGTTCGAGATCGTGTATTGAGTCATAGAGTTTAAATATTCTTGTTGTGGGTCTGTAGGTGATGCACCTACGGGGATAATACAGCTGGCAGATACCGTCGTTACCAATAAACCAGATATTAAAGTCTTCTTCATCATTCTCATTTCCTCCTGTTTGTTATTTCATTACCTACTATTCCAAACTTTATTGCAGATCTTCAACTCACACCCTCCTCCCTACGTAAATTACATTATTCTGTAATGATAAATAATGTTGAATCCGATTATACATATCCAACATCCAACGGTGAAGTTAGTATGCTTAAAAGAATATCAAGTTTTGTCGAAACAAGAAAAAAGACCTGCATTCAAATCCTCGATTGAAGGCCTCTATACCTACTTATAGAGTAAATTTCCTACAAGCCTTTTTATGTAACGAAAAAGAAGCCCAGATATTTAAATCTGGCCCTTCAAGTAGATAGTCAATGACTATTGACATCTTTGTTCGATTTAAAAGCAAATCATTTTGCATAGCTCACTTTGACAGATTCACACTTTTGTTAACATTCTCTCTGAGTAGTTCATCCAAAAGGAGTCGCTTAGGAAGCGGATGGTCCATAACAAAATCAATCCCGAAGAACTAAGTGACATTATCATTTTAAAGGCTGACATGACACTTAGCCTAGGCTTATAGATACACTTACATTATGTAATAATGACCGTGGGAAATAATAAATCATATACAATTTGGAAGTAAGCCCATATACTATGCACTTTTGTCATAACCAAAGGACCCTTCAGTTCCAGTAAGTCATTCTGGTTTGAAGGTCATCCCCCCCCTGAAAAAAGGACCTTGAAATGGAATACAAAATACTCAAATCTCATGAAATTAAGGAAAACGTATGATGAAAAACCTGGAGAAAAACCACCTATCTAGGACGGCATTTTGATAAGGCATATTTATGGAGATGTTCACTGTTCAAACATAAAAGAAGAGCTTCCAAACTTTTTGAAAACAAGAATGGAACTTAAAAAAACAGATCCTTCGGTGGGATAATTACAGGTTGTATAGTCATATCTCTTATAAGCTCTGACCTTTAAGCAAACAAAAAAAGTATCCTCAAGCAATACTTTCTTGTTTGGACTTTTTTCACCATAATCTCATAGAGCATGATATCTTCTCTGGCTACTTGGTCAGCTCCGGAATCCAATATTCATTTTCGTTATTCAAATTGATTTTGAATTTGATTTACAATCCACAATTGTACGTTTGAAAGTTTTCCATCAAATGCCCTCTGAAAAAAACCGGTATGTCCACTTTGAAAAAAATGTTTTGTTTGAATTTGCAATATGGCCGCTTTATAGCTATCGTACCTAATTTTTTCAAATAAAAACCAATCCATAAATTCCTTAATATTCTTTGGAGATGTCCAAAAATTTAAAGGAACACTCTTTAATTCCCATGGACTAAACACTCCTGGATATGCCGCCTCAAGCACTTTATAAGGTGAATAATCAAATATAGCGAATAATCCTAATAACTCGTTTTCTCTAAAAAAGGCAACATCAATTTTTCCGGGAATTTTTTCTATGGGGATATTACACTTTTGTTCAATTATGTGTTTAACTGTTTTAATTGCTCTTTGTCTTCCTTCGTCACCTTGCCAAAAACGATTAGGAACTTGTTTAAAGTCTAGTGGATTTAATTGACCAGGATATGCATTCTCCAAAACGTCAAAATAATTCCATTTAAACAACATTGCTGGCGGTCTTAAGCGGTGTTTCCAGAGAACACCAGCACTAACCCTTTTAGGAATGAGACATATAGCAATATTTAAATGATCACCAACAAGGTAACGAGTAATAGCTGCAAACTTTTTCTGCCCTAGTTCATCATGAAAATGATAATTTGGGAATCTAGAACGCTTTCCTATTAATATTTCTTTATAGATCATTAAGGATTCTTGAAAATCATTCATCTTTTCTTACCCCAAAAATTTTTTAGTTAATGATTCCATGTCCGATAATTTCTGTTTCAATCTTAGGTGTTATGGTTATTGTTGAATACTTTTCTTCCCAATCAACTTTTTTCCAAGTTTCTGGATGAAAAGCAATGAGATCCCTACCTATACCGAATAGGTCAGAATTAGATTCTTGTAGGTTTTTAATCATTTTTTCTGCTTTAATATTGAGATCTTTTGTGATGGATTCGTTTAGTTTCTTGATCTTTTTTTCATTGGCCAACTCATCTTCTGGATATTCTACAATGGTGACACCTATTTTCGATTTAATCTCCACCTCAATATTTTCCGGATCATCCGATATGATTGACAAATCGGAATCAACCTTACTGAAATTGTAAGTAATGTAGTTTTTTATTCTCATTTCCCTATCTCCATCAATTTTTGAAACAAATCGAGCCACCTTTCCTTTTTGATTAGACAAGATGAGAAAAAGAGTGGACTCTTCTAAAGTTAGAGAGCCGACCAAAGCCTGCTTGTGAAATAGTCCAGTCCCGGTTAAAATCACTTCGTTATCCTTGTCTAATTTGAACATTGGAAGAGCAAAATCTTTTCCCTCATCGAACATAAAAGTACATATGGATTGAACATTATGCTTCGGAATAAGGGTGGATTCTTCTGCACTATCTACTAGTTCAATTAAATACTCTCCTATAAGTGTGTTCTTTTCCTTCATTTTTGCTAAGATATCTGCACTATTCCCTTCTGTGACGGCAATTTTTGCTGATACTGAGCTATTTGGATCTCGATAAAAGATATCTAAAAATTGATAGATGTCCTTTTGTGCAAGTCGTTCCCCTAACAAGAACATCCGATTCTTAGATGGCTCGAGAATTCCAGAAATCTTATTATCCATATTTATTCTCGTTTCTCGAATGGTGTTCCCTTCCCCTTGAACCATTACGTTAACAGGAATTTCATCTATAAAATCCCGAATAATGGCGGTTGTCAAAATTTTCTCATTCTCTTTTAAGTCAAATGAAGAGGCAAAAACTAGCCTACTATCTTTCAATAACCGCTGATCCCAGCAACCTGTAAGGAGTAAAAGAGTGGGAACAATCAAAAGAAATTTCCATGTTTTATTTCTCATTTTTTTTACTCCCCTTAGATATGAAAGAAAGCCCAAGTAATAATATTGGCAACACTAATAATGTTAGATATGACATATACACTACTCCCTTATTAAATGTTTCTATTTCTGATTCTTTATTGGGAATTAATGCAATTCCGCCAGCTAGGGCCCCAAAGAAAAGGGTATAAAGATAACGCTTGAATTTTTTGTGTTTCGAAAAGCTTATCGAACAGCCTTCAGTAGATAGAAACAAATAAGTCGTTAGAGAAGTGATAACATTAACGACCCAAAGTGAGACAAACACTAAGTCTATTCTCTCCACAATTTGTAAGTAAAGAGATTTAACAAAATATAAAACTGGCTGAGGAATAAGTAACAATTCTTCAGGACTAAAAGTTATAACGGAGACGATGGTAAGAAAAGTGTAGATTAATGTTACACAGAAGTTAGCCAAAGACACTGATAATAACACTTTTCGCTCACCTATTTGTTGAAAGTATGGATATAGGATAAGCAGTAACTCGAATCCTAGCATTGAGAAATAGGCTTCCTTTGTTCCTTTTAAAATATTTATCAGACCAGCATGTCCAATAGGAAATAAATATCTCCAATCAACTGGATAAGTGAACATGACAATAAAAGAAATAACAATCAATAAGCCTATTAAAGCAGAAACCACTACAAAGATATTACTGATTTCTGACACTTTTTCTTTGCCCAAGTATACTGCAGGAATAGTTAAGAGCAGAATGATTATCCATTTGGGGGTTATAGGTAAAACCCACATTTTAATAATCGTTGAGGCATACATCAACACAAGGCTTGCTACCATCAGGCCAAAAATAATGTACAAAAGGTTAATCAACATCCCAAAAAATTTACCAGTTAACAAACTTGAATACTCAAATAATGAATTTTCAGGAAACCTCTTCCCTAATCCCCACATCAAAAAAACAATCAATTGAATGACTACTCCTGCAAACAATATTGAGATCCAACTATCTTGTTTAGCAGCTGAAAAGACGTTAAACGGTAGGCCAAGGATTCCGACCCCTATTTGCGCTTGGATGATAAAAAATGTTAACTGAAGTGCTGTAAGGTTAGTCTGATTCCTCTTCATCTTTTTCCCATCCTCTTGACTTAGACATCCTCCACCTATACTGTGTCTTCAAATCTTTTGGTCTAAGCTGTAATAGCCAAAGAGGAACGCGAATCAAGATATCCTTTAAGGCTGCAAGGTCTAGAGGTGCCAAAGGATATAGATAAGGATGACCTAATGACTTTAGCTTAGACATGTGTATTAAAATAATCATTAAGCCAATTACTATCCCAAATACACCAAATAATGAAGAGCAAAGCATTAATGGAAACCCTAGGATTCTTATAGTTGTACTCAACTCAGATGATGGAATAACAAAGGAGGATATTGCTGTAATGGCTACAACGATGACCATCGTGTTTGAGACTAAGTTAGCTTCAACCACGGCCGTCCCTATGACTAATCCCCCTACTACCCCAATCGTTTGAGCAATAGGGTTAGGTAGTCTAATGGCGGCTTCCCTCAGCAACTCAAGTGTAAGCTGCATAATAGTTGCTTCTATCAAGGGAGGAAAGGGGATAAATTCTAGTGAACTTTTAATCGGAAATACAATCTCAACCGGAATTATTTCGTAATTATAGGAGATTAATGCGATATAAAATGCTGGTAAACATAAGGTTGTAATAAAACTAAATATCCTTATGATTCTAAAGAATGAAGCTATAAATGAACGATTGTTATAGTCCTCAGATGTTTGAAAGAAGCTGAAAAATGACACAGGGAAAATGAGAGCAGTCGGACACCCATCCATTATAAGCGCTATTCTTCCTTCCATTAAATTTCCCACAACACGATCAGTTCGTTCTGTATTTAAAAATTGTGGAAATGGAGAGTACGAATTTTCTTCTAAAAATTCTTCAAAATAACCTGGTGCTTGAATAGAATCAGTTTCAATATAACTAAGTCGATTTTCGATTCTTTTAACAGTGTCTTGGTTGGCCAGGTCCGAAAGATATACTAATGCAAAAGTTGACTGAGATGTTTTCCCTAACCGAGAACGCTTAATGGTTAAATCGGCACTTGAAATCCGCTCTCGAATAAATTGAAGATTTTCTGTAATGTTCTCTCCAAACCCCTGATGTGATCCTCTTATGATTCTTTCATTGCCTGGTTCTACTCTGTTAGAGTGTTCTTTAGTCAATGGAATCATAAAATATGTATCCACACTCTCTTCTAAGACCAAACAATACCCTTTAGCTAACATTTCAGCTGCAAGTTCAATGTTCGTGGATGTCAACATTTTCGCGCTTGTGATGACTTGTAAAACATTTTCTGAAGTTGAGTTTAACAGAGGCTTAATAATGTTCGTTTCCACCCCTTTTTCATCAACTATTGAGTCTATGAATAGAATTTTAAACACTTTTTCTGCTAATTTTATTTCTCTAATATACAAATCATCCGTGTGATGTATACAATCTTGTATGATTTCAATTTTTTGATCAAGCGTGAAAGAAACCGGTTGCTCAACATTATATTTTTCCTTGTTGGTATTTATCAGCTTTTTAGTTTTTCTGTATTTCCCACTCATTTTAACCCCTTCTATCAGACAGATTACTAAAAGAGTATTCCCTAAAATGAATTAGTCTATACTTGTGGAATAAGGGAGCACAATCGTTATTCTTTCAAATTAAAATACTTCATTTTTCACCCCAAGAGTTACTATTGTTGATACTCATTGGTTGCTGGTTTTTCCTAATAAATTTCTATAGATATTAAATATCGCTTTTTAGTAGTATTGAATGTAATTCAACTCTTGGGGTGATTAGTATGTTATTTCCTACTATAAGTGAGCCCCCATTAGGTAAATTTCATACTATAAAAAATGCTAAAGAGACTGAATCTGGAATACCCTATCCTGACTTCTCTCCAATATCAAGGCTGCAAGACAAAACATATTCTTTAACAATACCGAAAAATTTCTTGTAAAAAGTGTAGCCTAGCAATTCTCGGAATACTGGAAGCGAATAAACATTGATATTTTTGTTTTACCTTTCCTCTATTCAAAAATAATCACTCTTTTGTTTTAAGCCTACAGAATATTTCAACACATTAAATTTATATGGAAAATTAAATAAGAAATTGGATAATCAAACCTTGTTTCTCTCCTTTAGAAGCTATGACTCTTTTCATATTAATCAAGTCAATGGTTTTTACTTTTAGTACCACGACACCACACTGAAAAGGAAAATTGCAGGTTTAGAACTTGGTTGTCTGTAAAAATTGTATTCTTTAATATATAAGAACTAACGTTTGTGATAATCTTAGATAAGAATAAAGGGGGAATTTATATTAACAACTTTATTAATATAATCAAATATATAGGGGTCACCCTATCATTTCGGGAAAATTGCACGTTTAGACACAATTTGGACACAAAATAACCGGTACCTTATAAGTTAAGGAACCGGTTATTGATTTTATTGCTTAATGGTTGTAATTTAGTCTCTTCCTATTCCCAATTAATATCTCCAGTAGTTATAGCTCCTTTACCTTTACAATAACCTTGACCAATACATTCTAGTTTTAGACTATACTTACCTTGACCTAGTTGTTCGTTTCTTACAAACATTTCACTTGGTTGCAATGTTTGTTCATACTTGATTTCATGATTTTTATATAACGTGACCTTTATAGGTACTTTACTGTCTGAATAATTTGACACATGAAAGAAAGGGCTGTTGTTTTTTGTATTTAATTCTCGTGTTTGTTGAGATCTTATGTCTATTAAATTTACCATGCTGATACGAAAATCTTTTTGTTCTTCATACTGTTGCAGTTGGTCCCAAATTACTTCATGCCCCTCTGGTATATGGGTAGTCACCAAAAGCGCGTCAACTTCTTTAAAATTAATTGGACTTTTAATGGTTGGTTTATGAACTTTATCTTGAGTAATTGATATTAAACCTTTATTGGTGAGAAAAAGTCCTAGTCCTCCTAATACCAAAATAATACCTATACCGACAATAGAAAGTTTAAGAGAATTTCGTTTGAAGTCATTCATGCCATATCTCCTCTTTTTTTCAAGCGACTTCTACCAGTCAGTAGAAGAGGTAAAAGGATGGCCAGACTAATCAAAATGGATACTATGAATAAAACTAGTGCTACCAGTTCTAGTGGAAGTAAGTAAACTATAATTGATATACACAAACCATACAGAAAAGTTCCGATTGCTAAAATGTAACGTCGAGCACGAGCTTTATTCATTGCATAACGCTTACGTGTCTCTTTTATTAGTAGACTATAAATAATTAACAACATACCTGGAACAGTGAAAAGACAAGAGGTCATCAAAAATAATTGCGATCCAAGTAAATAATTAGCTATTGAGGATGCAAATATTCCAAAAAGAAATAATAATATTCCACCAACCATTCCTTTTGTTGAAATATGCTGTGCTTCTTTAGTGTCAATAGATTGTTTCATTTCATCTTGACCATACGATTTCATTTCTTCCACTAGATCATTCAAATCTCCTATTGAAATGATTCCTTTTTTTAATGCGTTTTCTTCTGTATCCCCCTCTTTAATCATATCTGAAATTCGTTCTTTTAGATTTATAAACAACTCTTCCTTCATCTCAAATAGTTGTTGTGTTCCTTTTACATCTATAAACTGTTTATCGATGTACTCCTGTATTCTTTCATCTAATTTTTTAGTTCTCATTAACATCTGTAATCTCTCCTTTAATTAGACGATCTATAATCTCTTTCGCAATGTTCCACTCTTTTTTTCCATTTTCGTAAAAACTTATACCAAATTCTGTAATATGATAATATTTTCGTCTTCCCCCTTGAGTTTCATCTCCCCAATAGGAAGAAATGTGACTTTCTTTCTCTAATCGACGAAAAGCTGTATATAAAGTGGCTTCCTTTAATTCGTATTGATTGTCACTTAACTCAATAATCCTTTTGTATATTTCATATCCATAACTATCACCTTGACGAAGAACATTTAAGATGATCATGTCCGTATGCCCTCGGATTAGGTCTGTAGATATAACACTCATTATATATTCACCTCTTATAGTATATAATACAAAACATTACTTTGTCTGTCAAAGTAATTTGTTATAAACAATAAAATGAGTTTATAAAGGAGTCACGCCAACATTGCGATGAAATATATATGATATCTATGTTCCATACTCATCAAGTTAAGTGTGAACATATGATTTGAAAAAAATGGATCTCATATAGGAGTGGAGGCATCTGTCAATTTTATTGTCATCTGCGAGAAAAAGACGACTGAACAAAATCAACATTATATCGTGAAATCGAAAGACGTGGGCTAATTAGGGAAGTTTAACCTCGGTGTATCTATCCTTACGAATAGAACCACTAAAATGACATTAAGGATTGTTTCCATGCAAAGAAATGGATCTGCGATTAGTCTGTCCTACTCGACTCAGAGACGGTATACGGGATGCTTTTACAGGATCCTCCCCTTATTATCCCAATAGAGTCTACTTAAAATGAACAGATTTCTTAAGAAAAATAAAAAGCCGCCTCAAGGCGACAAAGTAATTAATGACTGGCGACAATATAGTTGTTTAATTTGAATGCTATATACTCACATAACACCGTACTTAATTGTTTTATTAAAAGTTAAGCTTATAGGCAATTAACTTGATACTAAAGGTATAAAATATAATGTTGCACATTATATAAGGTAAAAAAAGAAGGATAGATAAAATTTGCTTTATCTATCCTTCTTCGTACTACATATGACCTCATTTACTACAACAACATTAAGATTTACTACGATAAAACAAGAAAAAGCTGCTCCATAAAGCGCCCTATACTGGAATAAATTTAAAAATGACTTATCCCTAAATCTAATGGGAAAAATAATATTCTAGAGCAAGGTGTGCCTCCACATCCATGAACAAATCAACTACACCTTGCTCTTTTTTTATAATGGACTATAACCTTTGTTAAGGAATCGACATAGACTGAACTTAAGCAGAAAATTTAGCCTTCAACCAGCTTACGAAAGGTACCTATAAAAGGTGCCTTTCGTATTTAGGGTCATACCTATACATTTATGTTAGTCCATAGTAGCAGGAGGAGCGTCAGGAAACGCGGATTTAAAACGTTAAGGAAATCCCATCTCAATATAAAAGCCCAATTTCTTAGTAAAATCGAGAAATTGGACCTTTTCCATTCCTCCATAAACGCGCCCTGTAACGGAATATCTTTAAGTGTTCGTTTTGCTGATGACTATCTTTCTGTACATACCATTAAACATTAAAGGTGTATCCTCTTTCACAGATAAAGCCTCTTTATTTTTCTCATACAATGTCTCAAAGTTCATACCTATGTCAGTACCTAATAACTTGATTAACGGTCTAACTGCTTTTTTAAAAGGAGAAAGTTCTTTACCTTTAGGTGAAAATTTATCAAAGATGATAATCTTTCCATTTGGTTTTAAAACTCTTACCATCTCTTTGATACATTTATCTGCATCAGGAACCACTGATAAAACAAGACTTCCAACCACAACATCGAAATGATTATCTTTAAAGCTCATATCCTGAGCGTCCATTTTCAAAAACTGTATTGATGAACCTTTGAATTTAATTTTAGCCTTCTCAAGCATTTCGTTAGAGTAGTCTATTGCTGTAATATTTAATTCCTTATGAGTGAGTAGTTCCAAATCTGCTCCTGTTCCTACACCAACGAATAGTATATTTTGATTTTCAACAAACTTGTTCCCTTGAAATATCTTTTTTCGAGCTTCGAGGAATTTTCCTGAATTAAAAAATTTATCGTACACAGGGGACCACAATTTATATATTATTTCATTCCAACGATTGTCCATTTTTCACCTCATTCAAGATAACTGCCTTATTGCTTAATACCAACTATTTCAAAAGAAGACATTCAACTCAATCTATTTTTAGCAAAAAAGACGCTTACCTTATTACGAATAAGCGCCCTTTAATGGAAGATCGTTCTTAAAAATCCATGTTCCCTTAAATTACATATCCAGGGAATTAACCAATTAAATTGATAAAGTTTCTAAATAAGATTGGATCTCTTTCTTATTCGTCAACGTAATAATGTTTTTTTGAGAACCTATTCCTTTAAAAGCCTGGAGTCTGGCTTTCATCTTTTTCTTACGAGGATAGTAAGTGGTACAGATGAACTTAAGAAATTTGTAGTCTAGTTTTTCCCTACACCCTTTTCCCATGTCAGGTCTCGTTTTCCCAACGTTTAGAATCCATCGCTTGAAAACACGATACAGACAAAAGATCAAAGGAAGTTCTAGATAAATAATCGTATCTGCATTCTGCACTCGAATGTCATATGTATTACTATAATTGCCCTCAATAATCCATTGATCTAGAGACACAATTTTCTTCTGATTGGCTGCAAACTCTTCTAATGAAGCTTCTACCCAATCGGGTTTCCAGTATAAGGAATCAAGATGATAGACATTTATATCTAATACTTCCCCTAACTTACGTGCAAATGTAGACTTCCCTACGCCTGCTGATACACCCATCACCATAATGCGATTCATTGTACTAATCAACTCCTTACTTTGCCCGCTTGTATATTTCAGAAATGCTCCCGATTGCTTAATACCAATTATTTCAAAAGCAAATACTCAACTCAATCTTTTTCCGCAAATAAAGACGCTTATTGCAGATAAGTACCCTTTTGCCGAAGATCGTTTTACTGTATGTAGGCTGCACTTTTATTCCTGAAAAGCCCCCATAAACTGAATATTATATTTTTTGAATGTAATCGATTAAAAAATTTTTGTCTTCTGGAAATGATAAATCCAAGCTCTCTATTTCTTCTGCTGATTTCCAAGCTATATCATAAATTAGATTATCAGGGTCTTGAATTTTTGCTTTTCCACCAGTAATCTTAACTTCAAAATATCTAGCTTCACCGTATTGACTTTCCTTTTTAAAAATAGGTCGAATTATTTCAACATCATAACCCGTTTCTTCCCATAGTTCTCTAACACAACATTCTTCAAAAGTCTCTCCCTCTTCTAAGCTACCAGAAGGAACAGACCAACGCTTTGGTTCATTTGTTGTTCCCTGAAGTACCATCAGAACTTTTTTTTCTATAACACAAACTCCTGCAGACCCTAACCATTTTGTCATATAAATACCCCTTTTCGGCTAGAAAACATTTTACTCTTAGTAACATTCTCTCTTCAGAATTAATATTCCTTGTTAAATTGTATGGCCCTTTAATGGAAGAAGGGGATTGTTGGACATTCTTAGCTTGCAGTCAGCTAGAATGTCCTCTGTTTTGTCGTTAATGGGAATTTTCTGGGTAACGTAAGTAAGAACGAAAAACGCCAAGGTTCCCTCCCTATCAAGGATCCTTGGCGTTTTTCATTTATTTAGTTAGTTTCGTTAATTACTATTTCACGCAAACATATGATTCTCCGAAAATCCTTCTATTTATCTTTCGATTATCCTCTTCTGTCTTATTTTTACTTTTCCCTATTCCAATTTAAATATGTACAATTGTTGTTAGTCTTTTGCAGCAGAATATTAAGTAAAGGAGTTAGATAAGCAATCTTGTTTACGAATCAATTATTTCTGATGATGGAGAGCTGCAAGACCACATCAACATTTTTCTTCATAACAGGAATGCTGCCCGTTCGTATTATAAGGTTAACCAGAATTCTAGATTTTTCTGGTTGACCTTTTTTTATATGGTCTTATTATAACAGTAGCCAGGGTAGAACGTCCCTGCCCGTGGGACATAGATCCCGTCAGTTAAACCGTTCACCCCCTACTGGTAGAAACATGTTTGAGGCTGGTTGGGACAAAGATCTCGTATAACAAGCAAAGCTATGATACTACTAGGAGGATTACTTGAGTTTTTGGAAAGCGTCAAAGACAAAACCGGTATTCAACCTTCGGTTATATTAGAGTCTACAGGGCATTATCACGCCCCAGTGGTTCAGTTTCTGGAGCAGCGTAACTATTTATTAATCATCGTAAACCCGTTGATTTCTCACAGAGCTAAAAGCTCTAGTTTACGAGAAGTTAAAACGGATGCCATCGATGCCTATCGTCTCTGTGAGCTTTACTACAAAGAGGATTTAGAACCCTATAAAAGGCGTGGTATTCAGCTTTTGAACCTGCGTAACCTCACAAGACAGCATGAAAATATTACTGGGATATACGTTCAAACCAAGCTTCAATTCCAAGCAGTGTTGGATCAAATCTTCCCTGAGTATAGAGGTGTGTTTGGAGATTTATATTCCGTTGTGTCCTTGCTTCTTTTGAAGGAATTTCCCGCATCAGAAGATATTCTGGCTGTGAGTGAARATGTGTTGGCCGATAAAATCAAGGAATTCTGTAGGAGTCGCTCTAAGAGATGGGCAGAAGAAAAAGCTCGGGATCTTAAGCAAGCTGCAGCACGGAATCCATTTAAAAAGACGCTTTATCAGAGTCATTTACTGAGTCTTAGTATGTATATTGATATGCTTCTTCAATACAAAGAGCATCTATCCAGAATGGAGTCAGAGATAGACACTCTCGCAAAAGAAGTTGAAGAATATAAGATTATCCAATCTATCCCTGGTATCGGAGAAAAGATCGCCGCCACGATCATTTCTGAAATAGGAGAGATAGACCGGTTTAATCACCCGAAAAAGCTTGTAGCATTCGCTGGGGTTGATCCAGAAGTGTTTGAATCAGGTAAATTTAAGGCTACTCTTGTTCGAATTACAAAACGTGGTTCAAGCAGATTAAGGCACGCCTTATATATGGCTGTTCGCTCTGGTATTCGTGACTGTCGCAAACAAAAAACAACAGATGAGATCATCCCTAGAAACAAGAGATTAAGAGCGTTTTATGATAAGAAGCGTGAGGAAGGCAAACTTTATAAAGTCGCCGTCATTGCTTGCGTAAATAAGCTCTTACATTGGATCTATGCCATATTAAAAAACAGAACCACTTTCCAAGATATAGCCTAATTAAGATTTCCAGCTAAATAAGACAAAACCTTCCAAAYATATGTCAGTGGAAGGTTATTTGGCATGCGTGTTTTCAGTATAACATGAGTTATTTTAAGTTTTTATTGAAAAATGTTGACAAACTATTAGCTGGTTTAATTTAACATTAGGATGGAAATGAATCATTAACTTTTAGCTATATGAACGATTTCCTTAATTACAGAATCAACTTCCTTATTATCTCTTATNGTGGTTCAAGCAGATTAAGGCACGCCTTATATATGGCTGTTCGCTCTGGTATTCGTGACTGTCGCAAACAAAAAACAACAGATGAGATCATCCCTAGAAACAAGAGATTAAGAGCGTTTTATGATAAGAAGCGTGAGGAAGGCAAACTTTATAAAGTCGCCGTCATTGCTTGCGTAAATAAGCTCTTACATTGGATCTATGCCATATTAAAAAACAGAACCACTTTCCAAGATATAGCCTAATTAAGATTTCCAGCTAAATAAGACAAAACCTTCCAAACATATGTCAGTGGAAGGTTATTTGGCATGCGTGTTTTCAGTATAACATGAGTTATTTTAAGTTTTTATTGAAAAATGTTGACAAACTATTAGCTGGTTTAACGGAAGATTCCAATACCTATTATGTTTGATCTATTCGTATTTGCAAAAAAATTATAATGAATTTTCAATAACCCACTTCCCTAGAATATATCCAATTGAAAGGGATAAAAAGCCAAAAATAACATAAAAACTATATTTTAAAAAAGGGTGATTCTTTATATATCTCTCATCCATATCCTCCTAGATGCTGCCCTTTTGATATTTTTAAGAACATCTTTCCGGCGAAACACTTTTGGTTTTTTGATGCACTACAAAAGCTAGAAAACCAAAATTACATGCGCTTAATATTTGAATAAAAGGAAGTACTTCCCCTTTGCTGATAAAAACACTATAGAAAAATGAAAATATAAAATAACAACTCATAAAAATCAAAAAATATTTTAGCTTATTCATATCTAAATTCCTTTCAATATAAACTTTGCTACCTTAATTTTGCCAGGAACTCTATCTGAGTTCACCCACAACCTTTGGCTGCTTGTTCAGCAAACGCCAATTTGTTGAATATTAAAGTTGTCATCTTCGGAATTCCAATATAAGTCCATCACCAATCTCAGAAGACTGTTTAAGCAATTCCGTCCTTCTAGTATCAACCCAATAAAATTGTACTGTATCACCAAAATTAGTTTTCACTTTCCAAGCATCAACGAAATCTCCAAGCCCTCTATTTACACGCTCTAATTCTAATACTTGAATATAGATAGCCACGTCTGATTCAAGAGTTGCATTAAATCCATTTAATCTTAGAGAGTAACCAGACTTTAAAGGAAGGACTCGTAATATAAGCTCAACAGAGAATGTGTCAAAGCAGTTTCCATTTAGTTTAATGGTTTTCCTTTCATCTCCAATTGTAATATGTACATCATCATAACCATACTCAGCTCTTACATTCTGATTACCGTTTAAGTAATCAGTGAATGAAATTGGTTTAAATGTTGATTTTTCTATAATTGTAATACCTTTTCTATTACCAAGAATGTCTGAAATCAATGTTGTTCCCTTTCAATTGCTTCTCGACCATTTTTCAGGACAAACTTTAACCTTTCAGTAGTAGAACCAACTTTTGACTCTCTACCGTTCTCAATAAGATAAATGTCTTTTTCATCTTCTGTCTCAGATAATGTCTCTCCACTTATTCTTAACAAATTTGCTCTACTATCTCCCATACACCTTATCCCCTTTTCTATTAAGTCAGTCTGACCTAACATATTTAATGATCCGTTAACCTGCCCTTTACTTTAATAAGAGGCGGCTGCTTGTTCAGCAAACGCCACGGTTAGTGAAAATCCACATTAGGTGTTCACTCTAATCCAAATTAAACAATTCCGAAATGATTTCAGCACTCCCTGGAGAAAACATAAATATTGAGAACGCAGTACATAAAAGCCCTACAATTATCAAGCTAATTTTTTTATTCCCACGTAGCCCTTTAACAACTAAAAATATTCCTACAAACAATATTAAGAAATACCAAAAGCCCATAAATCTCACTCCTCAATAAAATGATGTTACCTATCACTCTTGTTCAACTAACCTGCCCGTTCGTATTATAAGGTTAACCAGAATTCTAGATTTTTCTGGTTGACCTTTTTTTATATGGTCTTATTATAACAGTAGCCAGGGTAGAACGTCCCTGCCCGTGGGACATAGATCCCGTCAGTTAAACCGTTCACCCCCTACTGGTAGAAACATGTTTGAGGCTGGTTGGGACAAAGATCTCGTATAACAAGCGAAGCTATGATACTACTAGGAGGAAATAGGGGCTACTGGCAAGTTGAATTTGAGGAGGAGATTGAGAATGAATCCAGTCATAGGTCTGGANTCGTATTATAAGGTTAACCAGAATTCTAGATTTTTCTGGTTGACCTTTTTTTATATGGTCTTATTATAACAGTAGCCAGGGTAGAACGTCCCTGCCCGTGGGACATAGATCCCGTCAGTTAAACCGTTCACCCCCTACTGGTAGAAACATGTTTGAGGCTGGTTGGGACAAAGATCTCGTATAACAAGCGAAGCTATGATACTACTAGGAGGAAATAGGGGCTACTGGCAAGTTGAATTTGAGGAGGAGATTGAGAATGAATCCAGTCATAGGTCTGGATGTTTCAAAAGGCGAAAGTGAGGTTCAGGCCTTTTTAGATAAGGGCAAACCTTACGGTAAAAGTTTTAGTATCAAGCATGATCTTAATGGGCTAGGAGGATTACTTGAGTTTTTGGAAAGCGTCAAAGACAAAACCGGTATTCACCCTTCGGTTATATTAGAGTCTACAGGGCATTATCACGCCCCAGTGGTTCAGTTTCTGGAGCAGCGTAACTATTTATTAATCATCGTAAACCCGTTGATTTCTCACAGAGCTAAAAGCTCTAGTTTACGAAAAGTTAAAACGGATGCCATCGATGCCTATCGTCTCTGTGAGCTTTACTACAAAGAGGATTTAGAACCCTATAAAAGGCGTGGTATTCAGCTTTTGAACCTGCGTAACCTCACAAGACAGCATGAGAATATTACTGGGATATATGTTCAAACCAAGCTTCAATTCCAAGCAGTGTTGGATCAAATCTTCCCTGAGTACAGAGGTGTGTTTGGGGACTTACATTCCGTTGTGTCTTTGCTTGTTTTAAAGGAATTTCCCGCATCAGAAGATATTCTGGCTGTTAGTGAAGATATGTTGGCCGATAAAATCAAGGAATTCTGTAAGAGTCGCTCTAAGAGATGGGCAGAAGAAAAAGCACGAGATCTTAAGCAAGCTGCAGCACGGAATCCATTTAAAAAGACGCTTTATCAGAGTCAGTTACTGAGTCTTAGTATGTATATTGATATGCTTCTTCAATACAAAGAGCATCTATCAAGATTGGAGTCAGAGATAGACGCTCTCGCAAAAGAAGTTGAAGAATATAAGATTATCCAATCTATCCCTGGTATCGGAGAAAAGATCGCCGCCACGATCATTTCTGAAATTGGTGAGATAGACCGGTTTAATCACCCTAAAAAGCTTGTAGCATTCGCTGGGGTTGATCCAGAAGTGTTTGAATCAGGTAAGTTCAAAGCTACTCTTGTTCGAATTACAAAACGTGGTTCAAGTAGATTAAGGCATGCCTTATATATGGCTGTTCGTTCTGGTATTCGTGACTGTCGCAAACAAAAAACAACAGATGAAATCATCCCTAGAAACAAGAGATTGAGAGCGTTTTACGATAAGAAGCGTGAGGAAGGCAAACTTTATAAAGTCGCCGTCATTGCTTGCGTAAATAAGCTCTTACATTGGATCTATGCCATATTAAAAAACAGAACCACTTTCCAAGATATAGCCTAATTAAGATTTCCAGCTAAATAAGATTCGAATTACAAAACGTGGTTCAAGTAGATTAAGGCATGCCTTATATATGGCTGTTCGTTCTGGTATTCGTGACTGTCGCAAACAAAAAACAACAGATGAAATCATCCCTAGAAACAAGAGATTGAGAGCGTTTTACGATAAGAAGCGTGAGGAAGGCAAACTTTATAAAGTCGCCGTCATTGCTTGCGTAAATAAGCTCTTACATTGGATCTATGCCATATTAAAAAACAGAACCACTTTCCAAGATATAGCCTAATTAAGATTTCCAGCTAAATAAGAMAAAACCTTCCAAACTTATGACAGTGGAAGGTTATTTGGCATGCGTATATTCAGTATAACACGAGTTAATTTAAGTTTTTATTGAAAGATGTTGACAAACTATTAGCTGGTTTTGCTTTATAAACCTTTGTAAGAAAGAGTTTATTTTAGGGTGTTGGTATTATTTAAAAACAGCCTGGTAGTAGGATATATTCTGCTCTAGTCGCATTGGATACCGACCGGACCGTCTGACCCCGTGTAGAGATATGTGTCAGAGATATATCCAATATTCACCACCCCTTGAGAATCTTTCCATTGGATTTGATCCCAAATATTACTCGTTCCATACTTCCCTGTCACCGTTGTACCATAAGAGTAACAATAGTAAGGAACCCTCGATCCACTGGGAATGGAAAGCATAATGGGATAATTTGTACCTGGACCACTACGCATATTTAGTGGAGTACCACTGTTAGTAGAGAGAGTGTAATATTGGACTGCAAGTGCATTACTAGAAAAAAAGAACAATGATGCTATCACAATGGATAGGATTCCTCGCTTTTTTAGTTTACTCATTTTAATCCCTCTTTCTCCTAAATATCCTTTGTTTTAAGTATTTTAATTGCATGTAGGGGCTACTTGTCCATCAGATCCAGTAAAGACATAAGTATCGGAAATATAACCTTCTCCTATGAAACTCCATAGATTACTTGTTCCATATTTACCTGTAACGGTTTCTCCACGTTTCTGACAAGTGATGGTTACTTTTTGTCCATCCGCAACTGAGCCTACAACACCGTAATTAGTGCCAGGTCCTGAGCGAACATTAAGTGAAATCCCTGAATCCGTATGAACAGTTCCGGTTACACCGTCAGAAGAGCAGGAATTCTTGCTCGTATAGTTCTTAGCACCATAATAGGTAATCTGAGAACCATTAAATGAAATTTTTTGTGCTGAACCATTATACCGTTGTTCAAAATGAAGATGTGCCCCGGTGACATTCCCTGTATCACCAACTGTTCCAATCTTCTGTCCTTGAGAGACGCTTTGTCCATTAGACACACTGAAAGAATTCAAGTGAGCATATAATGTTGACCATCCATTCCCATGATCAATCACAATATACTTCCCATAACTAGAACTTCCGAGATCCCTGACAGTAACGACCGAACCTGAGGCAGAGGAGACGACTGTATCTCCATGATCATTGGAACGGTTGAAGTCAACAGAATTCAGTGGATTATGATTCGTTCGAGTTTGACCTTCCCACACTTGCCCACATGGAAAAGGCATTTGAAAAGAAGGTGCAGCTGCGGATACTTGACTTGTACTAAAGAGTCCAGAACCTAAAAAAAGCATGGCAACGATAAATACCTTAAAACTATTTAACTTCATCTCTATCTTCCTTCCAAAATATTCATTATAAACAATCGACATCTTTCACAAAGCCCATATCTTTCAAGTAACACCTCCTTTTCCATAACGCTAACATATTAGTAAAAATTTTACATGTATTATTCCTATAATTATATTTGGAAATTAGTGTTTCCTAACATCTAGTGTAAATGGGTTCATCTTATTGATCAGCCACAGCAAATTCCTAAAGGTATGTTTGGTGTGAGCAGATCTATCAAACTATTTGACAATAAAGAGAAATTCTATTATCGTTGTAAAACCCTAATACAATACTCAAATTCGTATAACTCCAATAATATGGTTTGAAGGTCTCTACCAGGAACCAATAAATCCTGATTACGAAGAAGATACAAGCATTTATTTGTATTTTCTTTGTGATCAGGATTTTTTTTTGAAAATCGAGTAGGTCCAACAATGAATTTTTCTATTATGCCCAAATTGAACTACACTGTCATTTGGATGGGAGTGTTAAACTCAAGACCATCATTGATATCGCAAAGAGAGAAAGATTTTTCTATTTCCCCAAAAAAGTTGAAAGTATTGACCATGATGGTCATTTTTTGTTATATTAAAAATGACCAAAGTGGTCATTTTATGAAGGGAGGCAGCATAATTATTAGTACTAGATTTAAAAATTTGAAAATAGAAAAACAAGAGCGAATTATCAATGCAGCAATGAAAGAGTTTGTTAACAGTGGTTTTGATAAAGCATCAACAAATGAAATAGTAAAGGAAGCACAGATATCTAAAGGATCCCTATTCAACTATTTTAAAAATAAAAAGGATTTGTACCTGTATTTAATTGAAAATTCAATGGAAATCATCGAGCAAATTTATGATGAAATCGATATGAATGAAAGGGATCTCTTCAAAAGGATTCACCAGGTGGGCTTGGTCAAATTAAACATTCAAAAAAAATACCCGTTAGTATTTGATTTCCTTAAATCGTCTGGTGATGAGAAAGCACCGGAAGTAAAATCGGATATTGAGCGGATAAAGGGAAGTATTCTGGATGATGGCTTGAAAAGGATCTACCAAAATATAGATTGGTCAAAATTCCGAGAGGGAGTTGATCCGGAAAAAGCAGTGCATATCCTTAATTGGACAATGGTTGGTTTTGCAGAATTACAAATGGCGAAGATAGATTCTTTTCATCATGTTGGAATGGAGATATTCAATGAATGGAACAGCTATTCCGAAATTCTAAGACGTTGTTTCTATAAAGATGGGGAGGAATGAACAAATGAGCTTATTGAAAGTAACCAATTTATCAAAGAAGTTTGGCAAGTTTACTGCATTGGACAAGGTCAATCTTGAGGTGAGTAAGGGAGAGGTTGTAGGGTTTATCGGTCCAAATGGTGCAGGTAAATCAACCACAATCCGCGTTTTATTAGGGATATTAAAGGCATCAGATGGAGAGGTGAAAATTTTCAACAAAGACGCGTGGCAGGATGCTGTAGACATTCATAAGAACATTGCTTATGTCCCTGGGGATGTGAATTTATGGCCAAACCTAACAGGGGGAGAGGTCATTGATTTATTTGTGAAACTCAATGGTACAACGAATAGGGCAAGACGCGAGGAATTGATAAAAAAATTTGATTTAGATCCATCCAAGAAGTGTAGAACATATTCCAAAGGGAATCGACAAAAGGTAGCTTTAGTCGCGGCCTTTTCATCTGATGCAGATCTCTACATTCTGGATGAACCCACTTCCGGACTAGACCCTTTAATGGAAAAGGTGTTTCAGGAATGTGTGTTGGATGTAAAAAGACAAGGAAAAAGTGTCCTGCTTTCCAGTCATATTTTATCAGAGGTAGAGAAGCTGTGCGATCGTGTCAGTATTATTCGTCAAGGTAAAATTATTGAGTCTGGGTCATTAAGCGAGCTTCGTCACTTAACAAGAACACAAATGCTAGTCGATACCAAGATGCCGATTACAGGTTTAAATGAGCTGGAAGGCATCCATGAAATTGAGGCAAGCGAACATGGTATATCGTTTCAGGTTGACACTGAGCAAATAGATGCTGTTATCAAGCATATTAGCCCGTTTGGTATTGTTAAGCTAGAGAGTGCCCCACCAACGTTGGAAGATTTATTTATGAGTCATTATGAAGGAGCGAAGGATACAGGAGAGGGAGGTGTACAGTGATGGCAGCCAATTTAATGGCTAAAACGGCTTACCTTTCTAAATTCATTTTTCGTCTTGATCGTATCCGGATCCCAATCTGGATCATCTCCCTTACGTTTTTTACGATAGTCGTGCCAACAGCATTTAAGGATTTGTACAGCTCTCAACAGGAAAGAGATGCAATGGCCCAAACAATGGCCAATCCCGCGATGACTGCCATGACTGGTCCAGCTAATTTAAGCAACTATACGATTGGTGTCATGACCGCGCATCAGATGTTACTTATGACCGCTGCAGTGGTAGGGTTAATGTCCATCCTCCTTGTCACTCGCCACACCCGAGCTGCTGAAGAGGATGGACGTTTGGAAATGCTTCGTTCGTTACCGACGGGGCGCCTTTCCTACTTAAATGCAGTCTTACTTGTCGTAACGGCTACGTGTGTTGGAATCGCATTGATCAATGGTTTTGGCCTCTTTGCCCTTGGGATTGATAGCATAGATCTTGAAGGGTCCTTACTGTATGGTACGGCATTAGGGGCGACTGGTTTATTCTTTGCCGGGGTAACAGCCATATTTGCACAGCTGTCGGACAGTTCACGTGGTACCATCGGTTATTCAATAGCGGTACTTCTTCTATCCTATCTTCTTCGGGCCATCACGGACGTAAGCAACGAAGCGCTATCGTGGATTTCACCTTTGGCATGGGTAACAAAAGCAGAAGTTTACGATACGAATAATTGGTGGCCGATTATTTTAATGATTGCTGCTTCAATCGTTCTTTATGCCGCAGCGAATTATTTGAACGCCATTCGTGACTTGGATCGTGGCTTTTTACCATCCAAGCCCGGTAAAAAACATGCATCCCGCTTTTTGCAAAGTCCAATCGGTCTTGCATTAAGATTGCAACGAACCGGAATCATATCATGGGCCATTGGTATGTATGTGTTAGGTGCCTCTTATGGCTCTGTTTTAGGAGATCTCGAATCCTTTTTTTCTGAAAGTGAAACAATGAAACAGCTGCTACAACCAGCGGAAGGGGTAACGTTGATAGAACAATTTATCCCAATGTTGATGACCGTCATTTCATTGCTGGCAACCGTCCCTCCCGTTATGTCCATGAATAAATTGCGCGGGGAGGAGAAGAAGGAACGAATTTTCCACCTGTTAAGTAGAACCGTTTCACGAACAAAACTATTGGGCAGTTACTTCATCATTTCTATAGTCAATGGTTTTGTCATGATTTCCCTTGCAGCGCTCGGACTATGGTCGGCGGGTAATGCAGTGGTGGAAGGTGGATTATCCTTTGAAATGATCTTTGGCGCAGCCCTGTCCTACTATCCAGCCATGCTCGTCATGATTAGTATAGCTGTATTACTTATGGGGTATTTGCCAAAGCTAACGAGCATGATATGGCTTTATGTTTTTTATTCTTTTATCGTTTTGTATCTGGGAGGATTATTCCAATTTTCGGATTGGATTGGCAACATTTCACCTTTTGGTCACGTCCCACAAACACCGATTGAAGACTTTTCTTTCATGCCACTTCTACTTTTATGCATGATTGCCGTTGTACTGACAGCGGCAGGATTTATTGGCTTTAATAAACGTGATATTGAAACTTAATAGTTGAAAAATAGGACCTCCAGTGTGCCTCACGGGAGGTCTTTGATTACTTTTGAGTCAGGATAATATATCAGAGATTTACAGAAATATATCTTTACAAATGAGAATGATAATTGTTATCATTTATATGGTATCTATTATGTGAGGAGATTGTACAATGGAAAATACAAAATCGAATTTAGCAAAAATCATTCGTGAACGTCGTTCGATTAAAAGTGGATATATAGATAAAGAAGTAACAGAGGAAACCGTGCTTGAGATATTGGACGATGCCATCTGGGCACCGAACCACGGCTTAAGAGAGCCTTGGCGTTTTATCTTTGTGTCTGCCAAAGAGAAGGAAGGCTTTGTAGAAAATTTAGTGAAGACATTTTCTTCAGAGATGCAGGAGAACAGAAGGAATTATTTCAGCCAACCCGCTGCATTCCTTATTGTGGTCATGGAGGAAGATCCGAGACAAAAGCAATGGGAAGAGAATTTTGGTGCGGTCAGCTCACTAATTCAAAACTTTCAGTTGCTGGCTTGGGAACAAAAGCTCGGAGTTGTTTGGAAGACGAATCCACACATTTATGATCCAAAAGTGCGTGACTTATTAGACGTGAAGCCTGGAGAGAAGATTGTCGGATTCTTGCATATGGGATACTTTGATAAAGTACCTCAGGTGAGACAGCGAACATCAGCAGAAGAGAAGTTGACGGTTTACAAGAACTAATTCCCTTAGGAAAATCCTATTTTAAAAAAGCAAACGACTCTTGACTCGCCATAACGGTTGGGTCTTTTTTTATGGTCACCAGTTAAGCATTAGTGGTTATGTTTAAAAATTGATATAAATGAAATTTATCAATAAAGAGAAGATGAAAGGAGATCATTCCTTTGCAAAATGGTTCAATCGACGATGTTGTTTGCAGACTAAATGATATTAAACGGGTGAAAGTAATCTCTGAGCCCAGGAAACTTACAAACTCATTTGAACTCCTGTTCGTGAAAGATGGAAGAGGGTTTCTGGAGATTTCCGAAGATACATATATCCTTCAACCATCGAATTTGCATATTATTCATCCATCCCAAGTGTATGCTATCCGTTCTAAGATCAAGAGTGCTCCAATAGAGTATGTCCTCTTCACGTTTGATGTTTATAGGTATCAGCGGGATGAAGAGGCGTATCGCTTACTTGAAGACAGGGGGGGAATTCCCTTGCAGGGGGAGGTGACGGCGCGCTCTCTTTCAAAGGTGGTGGACTTAACTGACGCTTTATTCAAAGCTTTGGATGGACACGCTCCAAAGCGGCTCCTGTTTGAACAACTCTTGAATGAGCTGGTTGAACCTCTACAGACAGGAAATATTCAGGATACAGTGATAGCGGTTGAAGAAGTCAGGAAATTCTTGGATACCCATTACCATGAATCAATCTCGATTGAACAGATGGCATATATGGCAGACGTCAGTCCGAAATACTTCTCTGCCTTTTTCAAAAAAGAGTATGGAATAAGCGCAAGTGATTATATATCCACTTTACGGTTAAACCAAGTGAAACGGCTCCTTTCAAAAAATGAAAATCGCATACGGGACATCGCTCAGAAAGTGGGATATCGGGACGAATTTTATTTAAGTCGAAAGTTTAAGGCGACAGTGGGAATGTCCCCATCTGCCTATCGTAAAAGAAAGATGCGGCGTATTGCTGCTTATGATATGTCTACCATCGGACATTTATGTGCCTTGAACATTTATCCTTACGCCGCTCCGATTCATCCGAAATGGACTTCTTATTATTTTCATCAGCTACGTCAAGATATTCCTGTCCATTTAAGCGCTTATCAGATCAATAAAGACTGGGAGGAAAATATTCATAAGCTTGCTCTCCATCCACCGGATATGATCATCACTCACGATGACATTTCAGAGGAAGAGCGGGCGAGTTTATCAGAGATTGGGCCGGTCTATTATTATCCAAGGAACGAAGATTGGCGTAAGCAATTATCCATGATTGCAGATCATTTAGGAGAGACGGAGGAATGTGCAGCATGGATGAGACATTATGAAAGGCAACTTATATATGGAAGGAACCAAATGAAAAAGCGTTTTAAAGATGAAACTTTCCTTCCTTTGAGGCTATTTCATGGCGAGCTATATTTAGACTACAGCCGTACAGTGAAAGAAGTCTTCTTTCATGATGCGGGGATGCTGTCTGCTGTTAGTCCAGCCAAAAAGTCGGAGATCATTACATTGGGTGAACTTGCAGAAATCGATCCAGATCACATTCTATTAAATATTTGTCAGGAGTCTAAAACACTAGAAAGCTGGAATTCTCTTCAGAAGAACATTGCATGGAATGATATTCGATGTGTTAGGGGAAATCAAGTTCATATCCTCTCATCCGATCCTTGGAGGGAGTATTCGCCCAGCGCCCACGGCAGGGTGATTAGTGAAGAGCTGAAAAAGTTATATGGAAAGAGTACAAATGATCTTACGGAAAATGTCCATGTTCAATGAAAACAAGCTGACGTATAATCATAAATGATAATGATTATCATTATCGAAAGAGATAAAAAAGGAGAGAAAGAGTTATGAAGAAACTACTTATGCCATTGCTGTTAGTCATGCTATTTACATTAGCCGCATGCGGCAATCAAGGCACAGCAGATAAAGAAGAAGGAACATCTGAGGTGGCGGCAACAACCGAATCTGAAGAAAACAAGGAACAAACGATCACATATCTTGGTGAGGAATATACGGTTCCTGCCGACAGTGACAAAATCGTCACGGCAAGTCAGGAAGCGATGGAGGATGCGGCAATACTTGGCGTGAAACCGATCGGAGCCATCGCAACAGGAGGAGCATTCCCTGAATACCTTGGGGATTCCATGTCAGAAGCTAAAGAAATCGGCGATAAGAGGCAGCCGAACAGTGAATTATTACTACAGATGGATCCGGATGTCATTTTGGGAACTTCTAAGTTCCAGCCGGAAGTGGTGGAAAGTTTAAATAAAGTTGCGACTATGATTCCTATTTCCCATATATCAACGGATTGGAAAGAAAACCTGTTGCTGTTGGCAAAACTGAGTGATAAAACAGAAGAGGCAGAAACAATCATCGAAGATTATGAGAAGGAAGCAGCTGAAGGGAAGGAACACTTCAAAAAGACTATGAGCGACAAGGAAGTTGTGATGGTCCGCATCAGAGGAGGGAATTTCTTTGTCTATTCTCCTGACGTGTATTTCAATCCTGTCCTTTATAACGATTTAGGACTGCCTGTCCCTGAAGAGATCCAGGCTTCAAAGAGTCAGGAAATGATCTCGCTTGAGAAGCTGGCTGAAATGAATCCGGATTACTTATTCGTGCAATTTGAGGAAGGGGAAAATGCCGACTCACCACAAGCGTTAGAAGATTTAAAAGGAAATTCCATCTTCAAAAGCATCACAGCGGTAAAAAATGATGACATATTTTATAATTCCGTTCCACCACTTGCTGCAGGGGGAACAGCTTTGAGTAAGACAGAGTTCTTGAAAGTGGTCATGGACAAACTGGCACACTAACAAAAAGGTGATGGGTATTATGGGTAGGAGAAGTACATTGTATAAAATCATATTGTTAGTATCACCGGTAGGAGTACTTCTTTCTCTGTTCATATCCGTGCGCAGCGGATCTACGACCATCAGCACCGCTGAAATCATGAATGTACTATTTTCATATGATCCAGACAATATCCAACATAATGTGATCGTAACGTCCAGGATACCTAGGGCGATAGGTGCGATGGCAATCGGGGCATTACTTGCGATGTCGGGTGCGTTAATGCAGGGGATGACAAGGAACTACTTGGCATCCCCTTCCATTATGGGAGTGTCCGATGGAGCGGGGTTTGCGATTACGCTATCGGTCATATTCTTTCAAGGATTGTCTTCCCTGCAACTGATGACCCTTTCATTAATCGGGTCTGCAGCAGGTGCAGGCATCGTCTTTGGCGTGTCCTCCCTAGTCAGGAACGGCTTATCACCCGTCAAGCTTGCGATTATCGGTACAATCATAGGAACGTTCTTGAGCAGCGTATCTGCTGCGTTGGCCTCTTATTATCAAGTGTCTCAAACTATGAGTTTCTGGTATAATGCAAGGCTTCATCAAATCGATTCCGGGCTTCTGTACTTTACGCTTCCATTTGCCGTTATCGGCATGTTGCTTGCCCTTTCCCTCTCTCGGTCGATTTCGATATTGTCACTGGGAGAAGAAACGTCAGCAGGGCTTGGACAGCGTAAGGGTATCGTGAAATCTTTAACAATGTTATCGGTTATCGTCATGACAGGGATATCGGTGGCCTTAGTCGGTAAAATCGGCTTTGTAGGATTGATCATTCCTCATATAACACGGTTCTTGATCGGTGTTGACTACCGACGGGTCATTCCGTGTGCGGGTATCTTGGGGGGGATCTTTTTAACGTTATGTGACTCCATGAGTCTGTATATGAATTATCCTTTCGAAACACCGATCGGTGTCGTCACTTCTCTGATTGGTGTTCCTTTCTTTCTATACTTGATAAAGAAGAGGGGAGTGATCAGACAGTATGAAAAAGGGTAATTCTTTTATTGTCGTAATGGTATCAGGGGTTCTTTTATTACTATTCCTGATTTATGTGAGCTTGACTGGAGGAATCTATGAACTTACCATTCAACAAGTGTTTTCAGCGTTCTTTAGACTGAATCCGTCTGAAGATCTGGATCTGGTAGTGTTTACATTCAGGCTCCCACGAATCGTTCTGGCCATGCTGATCGGACTTGGGCTTGGCGTAGCCGGAGCCGTTCTTCAAAGTGTCACGAAGAATGGGCTGGCAGATCCGGGAATAGTGGGGATCAATAGTGGTGCAGGTGCCGCCATCGTCTTGTTCATGTATTTCTTTCAACAACAGGTGACAGAAACCAGTTGGGTCATGATCATGCTTATGCCTCTGTTTGGATTGATTGGGGGACTAGTAGCTGCCCTTATCATTTTTTGGATATCATGGGAGAATGGGCGGCTTGATTCGAGGCAGTTCTTACTGACGGGGATAGCCATCGGTTCGGGTTTTGGGGCATTCACAATCTATCTGTCTCTTAAAATGAATGCACAGGATTTTGAAATGGCGACGGTTTGGTTATCGGGCAGCATTTACAGTGCGAATTGGCTCTTCATCCTTTCGATCCTTCCATGGCTATGTATCCTGTTACCGATTATCTTACGGAAATCATATATTCTTGATTTGTTTGGGTTGGGGGAAGTATCCCTCATCGGATTAGGGGTTTCCGTCAAGAAGGAAAAAGCCATTCTGCTATTGAGCTGTATCGGCCTGGTCAGTGCTTCCGTTTCGGTGGCAGGGAGCATATCGTTCATCGGGCTGATCGCACCTCATATTGCCAGGTCCCTCACAGGCAACGGGCACAACAGGATACTGCCGCTAAGCGGACTTGTTGGGATGGTGTTGGTAGTTGGTGCTGACTTCCTTGCCAAAACCGTTGTAGCACCTGCAGAAATACCAGTCGGAATCGTCATTGCGATCATCGGCGTACCATATTTTGTTTTTCTATTATTGAAGGTGAAAGTGTAAAAGAAAGGGGAATAAGGATGAAGGCAGAAAATCGTCAACCATTTACAATTGCAGGGGCAACACAGCATACAATGATATCGAACCAAGGTCATCCATACCGGATTTTGATCTCCGCTCCACAAGAGGAACCTCCCTCTGAAGGCTTCCCGATCATCTATCTCCTGGATGGTAATGCAATATTCGCAACGGTAGTGGAAGCGATGCGGATTCAGTCAAGGAAACCGGAGAAAACAGGCGTATACCCTGCCATCATTGTTGGCATTGGGTATGAAACGGAAGCCCCTTTTTCATCACGGCGCTTTACTGATTACACAATGGGGAATCCTGAAATCGATTTGCCGGAACAGCCTGATGGTAGCCCCTGGCCTGAGCATGGAGGGGCAGAGGTATTTGCTTCCTTTATTGAAGAAGAATTAAAGCCTGAATTGGATTATAGCTATCCTGTTGACAAGAACAATCAAGCGATTTTTGGCCATTCATTAGGCGGGCTGTATGTCTTGAACAGTTTGTTTACACGTCCTGCCTCCTTTAAGACCTACATAGCCGGCAGTCCATCCATTCATTGGAATAATGAGATCATTTATCAAAAGGAGAAAATGTTTCTCCAACAGTCGGAAAGCGAAAATATCAGTGCCAATTTATTGATCGGATTAGGAGAACACGAGCAATGGCATCATACTAATATGGGGGATCTAGCAAAGGAAATGGCAGACCGTCTCCAGTCCTGCCAGGGGTTGAATGTTACATTCATTGAGTTCGCAGGAGAAGGTCATGTATCGGTCTTACCGCCACTTATAAGCAAATCGTTGCCTTTTATCTTTTCAGCAAACGGGTAGTATAATAACTTATAAAAGTAATCCCAATTTTTTAAGCGAGGTAAAAAATGATCATCAGAAAACGAAAGACAGATGAAGATCTTCCAATGGAATTACTGCTATTGGCCGATCCTTCAGAAGAAATCGTAAAAGAATATGTTACTCGGGGAGAGTGCTTTGTAGCTAAACTTGAACAGAAAATGGTTGGAGTGTATGTACTACTTCCAACAAGACCTGAGACCATCGAGCTAGTGAATGTGGCGGTTGCAGAAGAGATGCATGGCAGAGGGATTGGAAAGCAGCTGGTGATGGATGCTGTTAAGGTGGCAAGGTCCAAAGGCTACAAGACCATTGAAGTGGGCACCGGTAATTCTGGAATTGGCCAATTGGCTCTTTATCAGAAATGTGGATTTAGAATGGTTGGTGTGGATATGGACTTTTTCATTAGGCATTATTCAGAAGAAATTTATGAAAATGGGATCCAATGTAGGGATATGATTCGGTTAGCTCAGGATTTATAGATGGCAAGAGGTTGACACCAAAATAAACCCCGTCCGTACATGGGACGGGTTTATTTCGTTGTGTCTACCCTTTTTTACGGAATCAATAAAATCTTTCCTGTACTTTTTCTGCTTTCCAGGTATTCATGGGCTTTAGCACCTTCGCTTAAAGGAAAGGCCGTTGGTTCAGAGACCTTTAACTTTCCTTCTTGGATCCATCCGAATAACTCGTGGGAGCGGGATACCCGTTCTTCGTGAGACGTCAATACATTCCATAGGTCTCCGCCTGTCAGGGTTTTCGAAGTGTCCATCAGCATTCGGGGATCAACAGAAACAGGATCTCCTCCAGCCATACCGAAAAATACTACCGTCCCTCCGACACGAGTGATTTCAAAACTGTCCATCAACGTTGAACCTACGGATTCAAATACAACGTCCGCCCCGTTACCTTCAGTCACATCTCCTGCTAAGTGATAATTTCCTTTTCTTCTGTAAACGTCCGCGAAATTCAGACCGATTGCTTTCATTTCTATTAAAACTTCATCAGGTCCCATTACGGGAGAAGCGATTTCCTGGTAATGGAGGACATCCGGTCCACCAAACTTTTCAAATACGAGTGCTTTCATTATGTACCTCCACCTTTATCACTTCATTCATTTTAGTGTAACCAGTTCCTTTCCTTTTGACTAGGAATGAGCTTATATCATACCTTACAGTCTTTCTTCCACGACCAATCTTGGCCATAGGTACTTCCAGGTGCCTATGCCACTTCAAAGTGCGTTCTTCTCAAAAGCGTCCATCTCGTTCATAATTCAGTTTAGCTTTTCAAACGTACCTATTGGATTTTACAGAAGAGGTTTGAAAGGTGTATAGGCACTGTGAAGTCCCTAGGTTACAAAAAAGTACCTACATGACTTAAAAGTGTGTACTTCAAATATTTATTTGTACCCATTATTATGATGTGTACAGAGAAACGAAAGGCGCCTTCGTTTCCTATTCTAATAAACGAATTATCCAAGGAGGAATAAAACGTTATGAGTTCAACCTCAGCTACAATAGATCAGTCAAAAACGAAAAGTGGCACACCGGCGTTACTTGCCCTTGCCATTAGTGCCTTTGGAATAGGGACAACAGAATTTGTACCGGTTGGATTATTATCATCGATTGCCGATGATTTATCGATATCGATTACACTCGCAGGACTATTGATTTCAGGCTATGCCATCGGAGTGGCCATTGGGGCTCCTGTGTTGACCGCACTGACCAGTAAGATGAACAGGAAATCCCTTCTCATGTCATTGATGCTTATATTCATCGTTGGGAACTCGGTTGCAGCATTTTCCACCAGTTTCGGGTTATTGCTCGTTGCCAGATTTATCACGGCATTCTCACACGGAATTTTCTTCTCAATCGGATCGACAATTGCCGCCGATTTAGTACCTGCCCATAAGCGGGCCAGTGCGATTGCCTTTATGTTCACTGGATTGACGGTCGCAACGGTTACAGGAGTACCACTCGGGACATTCATCGGTCAGGCATTCGGCTGGAGAGCCACATTCTGGGGAGTAGCCCTTCTCGGTGTCGTAGGCATCATCGCTAGTTCCATCCTGGTACCGAAGAACTTAAAAGAAGCACCACCAGCTAAGTTCAGCGAACAATTGAAGATTCTAACGAATGGGCGATTACTATTAGCCTTTGCGATCACAGCACTTGGGTATGGTGGGACGTTCGTCGCGTTCACTTATTTAACACCTTTGCTGCAAGACGTGACGGGATTCAGCGCGAAATGGGTGAGTATCATCCTTCTTGTATACGGAATTGCCGTTGCCATCGGAAATGTCGTCGGAGGGAAAGCATCTGACAAGAGTCCTTTAAAAGCGTTATTCTGGATGTTTGTTATGCAAGCCATCATTCTATTAGTTCTAACATTCGCAGCACCATTTAAAGTGGCAGGTCTGATCGCGATCTTCCTAATGGGATTATTCGCTTTCATGAACGTGCCAGGGCTGCAGATCCTTGTTGTCAACCTGGCTGAAAAGTATGTACCGTCAGCAGTCAATGTGGCGTCAGCCTTGAATATCGCGGCATTTAACATCGGGATCGCGATCGGTTCCTTTGTCGGTGGGATGATCTTGGATGGAATCGGCTTGATCCATACCCCATGGATCGGTGCCATCATGGTGGCAGGAGCTGTACTGTTAACGGCTTGGCTCCGCGGGATCGAACGAAAGTCAGCCTAAAGGGTAGACGTTGGGATGGTTCAAGTATTGAAAGATCGAGTGAATCAATGAATCAATGGAAGAAACATTGTACCACCGAAAAAGGTATTGTTATGACTATCTTGACAGGGGCGGCACTAAACGCCGCCTGTCAAATGAAGAAAGGGAGAAGGAAAGATGAATCCATTCTTACATCACAAAGCCTATAACCGCATGTACACATGTACAAAGAGGGAGAGTTGACGTTAGGTCTTCACATCCCCCTTGAAAATTATCGTTTCGACACCCCGACGATGGAAAAGCAGGTAGAACTGGTACAATTGTCAGAGAAACTTGGTTTCACAAGCCTTTGGTTCAGGGATGTTCTCCTTGAGGATCCAAACTTCGGAGATCCCGCCGTGGGTTAGATCTGTATAGAAAATAGAGAAAAGCTTTAGCATCGAATTCAAGGAACATTTCAAAAATACGAAATGTTCCTTTTTTTAATGCTATAATATGTTTGGATAAAAAAGGGAGTTGTCGTCGTGGAATTTGTTTCGTTACCAGTCATATCGATTGCACTATTTATTCTGATTATACATAGCATTGAAACCCTTGCTTATGCTGTCCGGTTATCCGGGGCAAGGGTGAAGCTAATTGCTTCGGGTCTATCTTTGTTTAATATGATGGTCATTGTTTCAAGGATGTCGAATATGATGCAACAGCCTTTTACAGGCGGTCTCATCGATGCTGCACCTGAGGGCAGAGAATTAGAAGTGATAGAAGGGCAATTCAGGGTGTTGATTGGTGCCTCGACTTTAGGGACAATCCTGGGAATTGTATTATTGCCTACATTCGTTGCTTTGTTCTCCAGAGGGATTATCCATCTTTCAGAGCAGGGAGGTTCTGTTCCCCGATTAATCAAGCTTGGGTTTAAAAATGACCTTTATAAAAGGGGGATCAATCATATTTCCAAGCCGGGTAAAAGATATTTGGAGGGAATTAACTTTAGGGCAATTCCCAAGAGGTTGTTTTTCATCAATATGATGATTACAGCGGTTTACACGATTGGTGTTCTATCTGCGCTATATGCTGCTATCATCGTACCTGATAGAGGACACAGTGCGACCATGGCTTCGGGGTTGATCAATGGTATCGCAACCATTTTACTTACCCTGTTCATTGATCCAAAGATTTCCGTGTTGGCTGATGATGTGGCAAATGGGAAGGGGAAATATACAGAATTAAAAGGTCTTTCCATCATGATGATCATTTCAAGATTGTTCGGGACAGTGATCGCGCAACTGATCTTTATCCCGGGCTCATACTATATTGCTTGGATGTCTCAGTTTTTTGTTCATTAATACAAAACTATGATATTACATCAGGAGATGAAAGGTGCTCTGAGAGAGAAAGTGTTTTAGGTTAAGCTTATCTATTTTATATTTTCATTCTAATGGGAGAGCAGTCTGAATGAAAGAAACCATTGGGGGTGATTCCCTTGCACTACATCAAATTTAAACCTGAGTATATTCCTTTAACATTCATATTCATCGTGAGTTTAGTTTTACTGTTAACACTTATGAGTGGACTGTCGTCAATAAGGGAAGCTATTACATATGTATTGATCATTATTTTCCTTGCATTTCTAACCATAGAAATAAAAAGGAAAACAAACAAAAAAAAATCATCAAGCAATGCTTATAAGTATGTGGTGTTAATAATTTTATTTACTTATTTAGGATTATTTTAAGTAAGTCGTGTAATCACCATCATTAAAATACAAAAAATTTTATCTTAAAAGAGGGCTTTTTGGTAACATTGCTAAACATTTTAGCTCAGAAAGGGACGTGATTATGGGGAAATGGAAAAGGAAATTACTACATACAACACGCGGAGTATTTGAGCTATTTATCAAGGGACAGGGAGCCCCGCTTTGTGTGACCCACCATTATTCAGAATTCAACCAAACCGGTGACTATTTTGCAGAGTCATTTACAAGGACAAACCAAGTTTTTTTAATCAACTTACGGGAAGCAGGTCAATCAGAGAAAGCAAACGAACCCTATCAGCTGAGTATGCTGGAATCCATATTCGAGTTGGAAGCGATTCGGGAAGCATTAGGGTTTCTTCAATGGGGGTTCGCCGGTCATTCAACTGGGGGAATGTTAGGGATACTTTACGGAATCTATTTCTCGGAAAGTCTCCAAGTTAATGTGATCGTCGGTGCAGCTGCGAGAGAATATATGACCTTCTCAAAGGAGTGCATTTATAATTCTGCGCACCCGGATTTCCACAGGATGCAGGAACTGATAGAAACGTTAAAACAGTCGGATTTACCAATAGAAAAAAGAAAAGAACTAACGGTGGAAAGGACGAAATTGTCTTTATACTCTCCTGAAAAATATGGTGAGCTTTTTTCACTCGACATTCATAAAGGGTTGTCTGCTGCACGAATGAACTTTTTTATCCGTGAATTACAAGTTTATGATGTCAGTAGAAAACTGGAGTATATTTCAGTCCCCACTTTAGTCATGTGTGGCAGATATGATGTCCAATGTCCTTTAACGTATTCCATTGAGATGGCTGAAGGTATACCTCACTCTAGATCAGTAATCTTTGAGAAAAGTAACCATTATCCATTCCTGGAAGAGGCAGAGCGATTTGCGGATGAGTATGATTTGTTTTTGAAGGAAAATCATGATGATTCTTTTGAAAGAAGACAGTGAGGAGGTTATTTAGTCGATGCATGAAGAAAGAATAAGAGAATTGTATCCAGAGTTAAACATAAATCATAGTGAAGTCATTGATCTTGGTCAGAATAATGATGTACTAATCGTTAATGATACCTTCGTCTTCAGGTTCCCGAAGTATGTAGAAGGGATAAAAAAATTAAAAAAAGAAACCGAAGTCCTGGAACAGATTAGGGGGAAGCTCAGTTTACCCATCCCATATCCTCAGTACAAATCGATGGAACCCAATGAAGTAGGAAAAGTGTTCACCGGCTATCAACGCATTGAAGGTACTCCCTTATGGCACGATATGAAGAAGAACATTCATAACGAAGAACGCATAGCTTCCCAATTGGTTCAATTTTTGAAGGAATTGCACTCTCAACCTGTCGACAGTTTAGGAATTGAGAAGAAGAGCGCTGAAGATGTACGGAATTCGATCGTAGGTTTATATGGGAAATTTAAAAATAAGCTTTTCCCGTATATGAATGAAACATCCAAGTCTGAAATCGATCATAACTTAGAAAGGTTTTTATCGAATAAGGAACTTCTATCATTCAACACCGTTCTTATCCATGGAGATTTTGGAGCATCTAATATTTTGTGGGATTCAAAACGGGAAGAGATAACGGGAATCATAGATTTTGGGGAAACGGAAATAGGCGACCCTGCATATGACTTTGCAGGTTTATTATCCAGTTACGGCCAGCCTTTCGTTAAAAGGTGCCTGAGTATGTATCCGGATGGGGAAAGAATCTTTGAAAGAATGACATTTTATAAGAGCACATTCGCATTGCAAGAAGCGCTCCATGGAGTTGAGAATGATGATCCGGAAGCATTTGAGAGTGGGATGAGAGAGTATAGATAATTCCAACATGTTCCTCAGTCATCACGGTTGTGTAATAATATGGAAATTGACGCGATAACTCAGAATAACGACGCAATTATGATGATTTCAGACGCAATAATTAAAAAAATGACGCAATGAGCATCATTTCAGACGCGATTGTGATTGAAAATGACGTAATCACAATCTAAAAGGTGGGATAAGTAGACTTGAAATGCCTTTTAAGTAGAGCTTTCGAAAGGTAGGAAAGGAATACCCCAACCGTTTTCAAAAGAAATGAATCATTTTCAGCAAAGAAGAGCATTTTACCAGCAAAAGACGAACCTCTCATCAAAGGGCACTAACGCCTCTCTGACAGGTTCGTCCAGCAATATCACTCCTCATACTTCAACTCCAACGTAATCTGAGTAGTCGTATAAAAGTACATTTCCCGCACTTTCAAATTAAAGGACTTATCATTCAATTTGACCGTTTTGTTTTCGATGATCTTCTTGATGAGTTCCTTATTCCCGTAAACCGTTTCTAAGTCTTTGGTCAAAAGGCTCCGCAAATCCTCGCTCAACTGATCCTCTGTTTCGTGTATACTGAGTAATTCGACTTTTGTTTTCGTATTGTTGATGATCTTCACTTTGACTTCCTGGATGGTGAGTTCGTCTTCGTTTTCGGTGTTTAGTTGTTTGTATTCTTCTTGAAGATAAGACAGGGTGTTTTTCAGTTTGCTGATGTCGTTTTTTTGTTCTTCTATTAATTGCGTTTGTTTTTCGTGCATGGAACCGAACATGAAGATAAAAATCATCCAGCTGATGATTCCTCCTACAACCATTCCTGCAAAGAATCTCTGCCAGGAAGGAAGCCGGTAAAAAGGTGGGATTCTCATGATGAAATATGCTCCTGTGTAAGCCAATTAATGATCATCCCACCAGTGTTTGCCCCGCCTAAAGCAGATAGTATTAACAGAAACTGCTTGAATAACTCCTTCGTTTCACCATTTAAGAATCCTTTTTCAAAGCTGTAGACTGTATCGAATGTACCTCCGATGGCAGCAATAATCGCCCATATCCTAAGGAAATTAGATAAACGCCACATTTCAATGAATAAAGGCTGTCCCATTGCAAAAGAAGCTAATCCGCCGAGTAAGGATCCACCTAGTAAAACACCAAAGGCTATGAAAAAACTTTTAACCAATTCCGGAAAGAAAGCTTCTGCCATTTCATCATCTCCATCTATTACGTGTCTTTACGATAACTATATGGGATTAGTAGACAAGATATGAGGGAGAACATATTTTCTTTTTTGCGGTTTCTTTCCTATAATAAAAGTATATTGAGAAAAAGGTTGTGCATAACATGTCATTTGTTCATTTACAAGTAGCGAGTGCCTATAGTCTCTTGTCTAGCACGATATCGATAAATGGACTTGTACATAAAGCGAAGAATTCAGGGTATAAAGCACTGGCTTTAACCGATAAAAATATGATGTATGCCGCCATCCCCTTTTATAAGGCGTGTTTAAAAGAAAACATAAAACCGATTATCGGGTTGACTGCAGATATTGCATCAGAGGAAGGTTCCTATCCCCTTCTTCTCCTCGTGAAAAACCAGACGGGGTATCAGAATCTATTAAAGATTTCGAGTGCGATTGGAGCAAAGTCTAAGACTGGGCTCCCGTTGAAGTGGCTCTCTTCCTATAGTGAAGGGTTGATTGCGATCACTCCGGGGATCAAAGGTGAGATTGAGAGTCTGTTATTGAATGGTGAAAGTGAAAAAGCAAAGGAGTGCATCAACACCTATCAGCAGATCTTCGGCAGGAATTCCTTTTACTTAAGCCTCCAAAAGCATGGGATTCCGTCTGAAGATACTCTTATTCCTTTGCTACAGCAGGTGGCCGAAGAGACGGGGACGGATATGGTGGCTACCAATGATGTTCAGTATTTAAACCAGGAAGATCATTTCGCCCATGAATGCATGGCTGCGATCAGGGACGGAGTGAAGCTCTCAGAAGATGACCGGGACGTATTGGGTTCACAGGAGTACTACTTCAAGTTCAAAGAGCAGATGGTGGATTTGTTTTCTGATCATGTAACGGAGCTTGAAAACACGTTGAAGATTGCCGATCAGTGCCACCTGACCATCCCTTTCCATCAGCAGCTCCTCCCGAAATATCCTCTGCTTGAGGGAGTATCTGCCCTTCAGGAATTAACCCGTCTTTGTGAGAAAGGCCTGAGTGAAAGGGTAGAGTCGGTTTCCGATGAGTACATAGAACGATTGGATTATGAGCTCGACGTCATAGGAAGGATGGGATTCAGCGATTATTTCCTGATTGTCTGGGATTTTATGAAGTATGCGAAAGAAAGAAAGATCCTGACTGGACCGGGAAGGGGATCGGCAGCGGGTTCCTTGGTATCTTACGCTTTGAGGATTACAGATGTGGATCCGATCGAGCATCATTTGCTGTTTGAACGATTTTTAAATCCTGAGCGGGTGTCTATGCCGGATATTGATATCGATTTTCCCGATCATCGCCGCGACGAAGTGATCGAGTATGTGGAAGGGAGGTATGGGAGCCTTCACGTTGCCCAGATCATTACGTTCGGGACCTTTGCAGCGAAGGCAGCCCTGCGTGATACAGGTCGTGTATTTGGCTTGAATATGAAGGAGCAGGAGCAAGTATCCAAGCTTGTTCCGAATCAGTTGGGGATCACGCTACAGGAAGCCTATGAAAAGTCTAAGGGATTCCGTGAATTTGTGACGAGCTCTGATCATTATAAGAAATTATTTCAGACGGCTCTTAAACTGGAAGGACTCCCTAGACACACGTCGACCCATGCGGCGGGAGTCGTGATGAGTGAAGCTCCATTGGTTCAATGGGTACCCATACAGGGCAGTGCCTCCGGTATCCACTTGACTCAATTCCCTATGGATGTACTGGAAGAAATCGGGTTGTTGAAAATGGATTTCCTCGGCCTCCGGAATCTAAGTATATTAGAAAGAATTGTGAAGAACGTTCAAATGGGAACCAATAAATCATTCTCCATTGAGTCTATACCCATGAATGATCCTAAAACCTTTGAATTATTGAGTAAAGGGCTGACCAATGGGATTTTTCAGCTAGAATCAGAAGGTATGCGGAATGTTTTAAAAAGGCTGAAGCCTAATTCATTTGAAGATATTGTGGCCGTTAACGCGTTGTACCGTCCGGGGCCAATGGAAAACATCCCGACGTATATTAAACGGAAGAACGGCGTGGAAAAGGTGGTATATCCTTTGCCTGACTTAAAGCCGATTCTTGAAATGACATACGGTGTCATTGTATATCAGGAACAAATCATGCAAATTGCTTCGAAAATGGCCGGTTTCTCACTTGGGGAAGCAGATTTGCTCAGAAGAGCGGTTTCGAAGAAGAAAAAGGATGTCCTCGATCAGGAACGGGAGCATTTTGTTTCCGGTTCAACACAGAAAGGATATACCGAAGAAGTAGCGCACACCATTTATGACTTGATTGTCAGATTCGCAGATTATGGATTCAACCGCTCTCATGCTGTTGCCTATAGTATGATCGCCTATCAACTTGCCTATCTAAAAGCACATTATCCTGCTTTTTTCTTATCATCCCTTCTGACTTCGGTAGTGGGAAATGAGACGAAAGTGGCTCAGTATATCCGGGAAGCAAAGCTTTATGATATTGAGATCCTGCCCCCATCCATTAATACGAGTCAATTTGTCTTTACGGTGGAAGGAAAGAATAAGATCCGGTACAGCTTAGGGGCAATCAAAGGAATAGGGGCAGCTGCTTTAAAGGAAATCATCCGTGCCAGAAAAGAAAAACCATTTCAGGACCTGTTTGATTTTTGTATGAGGGTATCTTCCAAAACGATTAACCGGAAAATTCTCGAAAATTTAGTATTGTCCGGGGCGTTCGATGAATTCGAAATGGACCGTGCCACGTTGCTTGCGAGCCTTGATGTAGCGGCCCAGCATGCAGAACTTGTCAACCCTGATGGTGATCCCGATCTATTTCATGAGGAAGAGGCGTTCCTGTTAAAGCCTAAACATGTCGAGGTAGAGGATATGACGATCGATACGAAGCTTCAATTCGAGAAACAGGTGCTGGGTCTCTACTTATCTGACCATCCCGTTTCATCCTACCGTCACCTGTATGATGATCTTGGCTTACAGCAAATAGCCGATCTTCAAAAGGGATCGAAAATCACATTTGGCGGTTATATTACCGGAGTGAAATCCATACGGACGAAAAAAGGGGAAGTGATGGCCTTTCTTGAAATCGGTGATGAAAGTGGAGAGATCGAAGCGGTGGTGTTTCCGAATGTCTATCGAAATAATATGACTCAATTAAAAGAAGGGAATATCTTCGTGTTTGGTGGAAATGTTGAAGAACGTAACGATAAGCTTCAGTTCATTGTGAATCAGGTGGAAGCGATGGAAGAAGTGCAGGCGAGAGTGAAAGCAAGGGATCAAAAGCTCTATTTGAAAATTCCCATCGATCAGGATGAAGAGGCGTGTACGCAGCGTATTCATCAAACGATTAACCGATTCAAAGGGAAGAATCCTGTCATCATTTATTATGAACGTGAAAAAAAGAGTGTCAAGCTTCCGGACCATTTACGTGTGTCCCCGTCTCAAGAGGCTCTTAGGGAAATGCAGCGGATTCTGGGAGAGGCAAATGTCATATTACAATAACATACTTTACTAAAACCAATATTTATATTATTGTTTAATAGAAAAAGGTGGTCAGACCACCTCTGAACTTTATTTTTTTTTACTATATATCATGTACATTTAGAAGATTCATGCGAATCATGAATCGACATATAGCATGTAAAGAATCAGAAGGAGTGAGTTGATTGTCATTGCGTGAAGAAGCTCTGCATATGCATCGGGTAAACAAAGGGAAATTAGAAACAACATCCAAGGTGGAGGTCCGGAATGCGGAAGACCTGAGCCTGGCTTATTCCCCAGGGGTAGCAGAACCGTGTAAAGTCATTTATGACAAGCCTGAAACGGTTTACGATTACACAATGAAAGGGAATATGGTAGCCGTTGTTTCAGATGGCACGGCAGTTTTAGGTCTTGGAAATATCGGACCGGAAGCTTCCTTGCCTGTTATGGAAGGTAAAGCCGTTCTATTCAAGAGCTTTGCGGGTGTTGATGCGTTTCCGATCTGTTTGAACACAACGGATGTGGACAAGATTGTAGAAACGGTTAAACTTCTTGAGCCTACCTTTGGAGGAGTGAATTTAGAAGACATAGCAGCTCCGAATTGCTTTGAAATTGAAGAGCGCTTGAAGAAAGAAACCAATATCCCTGTGTTTCATGATGATCAACATGGTACAGCCATTGTAACCGTGGCAGGTCTAGTGAATGCGCTCAAGATTGTTGGGAAGAAGATGTCAGAAATCAAAATAGTGGCAAATGGAGCCGGTGCTGCGGGCATGGCGATCATTAAGCTCCTTTATCGTTATGGTGTGAGAGACATCATTATGTGTGATTCCAAGGGAGCGATTTACGAAGGTCGTCCCGAAGGAATGAATGGAATCAAGGACGAAGTAGCCAAGTTTACGAATCGTGATCAGATCAAAGGTGGACTGACAGAAGTACTAAAAGACGCAGACGTATTTATCGGTGTTTCTGTAGCAGGAGCGTTAACAGAAGAAATGGTTGCTTCTATGAAGCAGGACCCGATTATTTTCGCCATGGCCAATCCTGTTCCTGAAATTATGCCTCAATTGGCAAAAGCGGCTGGAGCAAAAGTGGTCGGAACCGGTCGATCCGATTTTCCGAATCAGGTGAATAATGTCCTTGCATTCCCGGGCATTTTCCGAGGGGCACTGGATGTTCGCGCGACTCATATTAATGAGAAGATGAAACAAGCTGCTGTTGAAGCGATTGCGGCTTTAATTGGAGAAGACGAGTTGAATGAGGATTACGTCATCCCTGCACCATTTGATAAGCGTGTTGCACCTGCTGTAGCAGCTGCAGTTGCAAAGGCCGCCATGGAGACGGGAGTAGCCCGTTTAAAGGTGGATCCGGAAGATATTCGCAAAAAGACAGAAGATTTAGCGGTAATCGGGAAGAGTGAATGATGACAGAAGTGAACTCTCTCCATTCCCACGCTAAAGTATATATTGGAATTGTTCACCAATTACGAGAAATGATATCTAAAGACGGCCTCAAGCCCGGCGATAAAATCCCATCTGAAAGAGAGCTGTCCGAACGTTTGAACGTTGGGCGCTCTTCTGTAAGGGAAGCATTACGGGCATTGGAATTGTTGGGCCTGATTGAAACCAAAAGAGGCGAAGGTACCTTTTTAAGGGATTTTCGGGATCATCACCTCATCGATTTATTAGGAATGTTCATCCTCCAGGACCACAAAGCCCAGGAAGATATTCTTTATACGAAAATGATGATTGAAAAGGAAGCGCTGAAAGATCTATTTTCAGAAAAAAAGAAGATGGATGCTCTTTTGGAGAAAGTGTCAGAAGCGGAAAACCTGGATGATGTGTTCAGGGACATCGTGATGATGAACGCCAATCATTTGGCTCAACGGATTTGGAATATCTTAAATGATTTTGAAACGTTGATTTGTGGAGAAATCAATATAACCGATCAAATGAGAGAAGAGATTACCCGAATGCTTCAAGGGATAGAAAACCAAGATAAAGAAACCGTGCAAGAGACGTATAAAAGGGTTAGGGAAATTGTCGATAAGGATGCGACAATATCCAACATCTTTTTTTAAAACTTTCCATTAAACTGATAGGCAAGCAGTTATATAGCGTGCATTTACTACTAGAAACGAAAGCGGAAGCTGTCCCTGGGAAATTGATTTTAAGTATTTATCACCTTCATTTTTTCCTTCAGAAGACGTATAAGCTACTGTAATTAGTTAAGGAGGTTTCACCTTGCTTAAGGAACTTTTTAATAAATCCAAAAAGAAAAAATATGCAACGATTCCTTCTGAAGCGGCTAAACATGACGTTCCAGAAGGAATCATGACCAAATGTCCTGATTGCAAAAAGATCATGTACACGAAAGAACTTCAAAAAAACTTAAAGGTGTGCATTCATTGCGGATTCCATCATGGGATGAGCTCACCAGAGAGAGTCGATAGTTTTATAGATGAAGGTACCTTTAAGGAGCTTGATCATGATCTTGTTTCCGGGAATCCACTGGGCTTTCCTGATTATGAAGGGAAAGTAGAAAAGGATCGTAAGAAGACAGGTATGAATGAAGCAGTATTAACTGGTTCAGGTAAGGTAAACGGAATCGAAGTGGTTACGGCCATCATGGATTCACGCTTCAGAATGGGAAGTATGGGCTCTGTAGTCGGTGAGAAAATTACGAGAGCCATCGAAGAAGCCGACAATCGAAAAGTCCCGTTCATTATCTTTACGGCATCAGGAGGCGCGAGAATGCAGGAAGGTGTCCTTTCCTTGATGCAAATGGCCAAGACCAGTGTAGCCCTTAATCGATTAAGCGAAAATGGAGGACTCTTCATCTCTATCATGACGCACCCAACGACAGGCGGGGTATCCGCAAGTTTCGCGTCCGTAGGGGATTATAATTTTGCTGAGCCTGGTGCACTTATTGGCTTCGCAGGCAGGAGGATCATTGAGCAGACGATCAGGGAAGACTTACCGGAAGACTTCCAAACATCCGAATTTTTATTGAAACATGGTCAACTTGACGGAGTCATCTCGAGGCTCGAGTTAAAAGAGAAAATCGGGACAGTACTTGATATACATCAGTGGGACGGTGATCTGCCATGGTAAATGAGATGGAATTTGAAAAGCCTGTACTTGAGCTCAAGAAAAAAATAGCCGAGCTGAAGGAGTTCACTCAAAATTCAGACGTCGATTTATCAAATGAAATCGAGAAATTGGAGAGCAGGCTCACGAAGCTTGAAAATGATATCTATGAAAACATGAAGCCTTGGGAAAGGGTTCAGGTAGCACGACATCCCAATCGCCCGACGACGCTTGATTATATCGGCTATCTCTTTACGGATTTCATCGAAATGCATGGAGACCGTCTTTATGGGGATGACGAAGCCATTGTTTCAGGCGTAGGGAAATTTCATGATGTCCCCGTAACCATCATCGGACACCAAAGAGGGAAAGATACGAAAGAAAATATTCGCCGGAACTTTGGAATGCCTCATCCGGAAGGTTACCGAAAAGCCTTACGCTTGATGAAACAAGCGGACAAGTTCAATCGTCCGATCATCTGCTTTATTGATACAAAGGGTGCTTATCCCGGTAAAGCGGCAGAGGAAAGAGGTCAGAGTGAAGCCATTGCAAGAAATCTGGTAGAAATGGCAGGCTTGACTGTTCCCGTTATATGCATGGTCATTGGTGAAGGTGGTAGTGGAGGTGCCCTGGCACTGGGAGTCGGAAACCATATTCATATGCTTGAAAACTCCACTTACTCCGTGATTTCACCTGAAGGGGCTGCAGCCATACTGTGGAAGGATTCCACACAAGCGAAACGGGCAGCTGAATCCATGAAGATTACAGCACCGGATTTGAAGGAGCTTGGAATCATTGATGAAATCGTCACGGAAGTCAAAGGCGGTGCTCATAAAGATGTCGAAGAGCAAGCACAATATATCAATGATGTATTAAAGGCATCCTTGAAAGAATTAATACCAATGCAGAAAGATGAATTGATACAGCATCGCTATGATAAATTTAAAGCGATGGGTGAATATTCTGTTTTAAATGATTTAATTGGGGTACAATCATAATGAACTATGGACTGACAAATAGGAAATACCATTTGTCAGTCTTTTTCATTAATTTTCCATCAAATTAAAGATTTGTGACGGTATTTTGAAGGTTTTAACAATTAAAACGCTTCCATTTAATAGATTATTTCGTCTTTAGCATTTCCTTCGAGTAACTTGTTGAGAACCTTGAATCTTCGTGTTATTTTAGAAATAATCCATAGTCTATTGGTCCATAATAATGTAATGAATGCAACAGGATAGATTGTTCCATTTTTCCTTTTCTTAGATATATGTGAAACCATTAACAAGTTGTATAATTCATTTACATATAAAGGCATATTTCTTAATGAGGTGATCGTAGTGAGAAAGATTGGTGTATTAACAAGTGGTGGAGATTCACCAGGTATGAATGCAGCCGTTCGTGCGGTTGTGCGTAAAGCTATTTTTCTTGATATTGAAGTGTACGGTATTTATCAAGGATATAACGGATTGATCAACGGGAACATCAAGAAGCTTGAACTAGGTTCTGTTGGAGATATCATTCACCGTGGCGGAACGATGCTGTACACAGCCCGCTGTGAAGAATTCAAAACCAAAGAAGGTCAGAAAAAAGGCATCGAGCAATTAGAGAAGCATGGAATTGAAGGTCTTGTTGTCATTGGTGGAGATGGATCGTACCAAGGAGCAAAAGCTTTAACTGAATGGGGATATCCATGTGTGGGTGTACCGGGAACGATTGATAACGATATTCCGGGAACTGAATATACAATCGGTTTCGATACAGCTTTGAACACGGTCATCGACGCGATTGATAAGATTCGCGATACGGCAACCTCACATGAAAGAACATTCATCATTGAAGTGATGGGACGTAATGCAGGAGATCTTGCCCTGTGGTCCGGTCTTGCAGGCGGTGCTGAAACCATCCTGATTCCTGAAGAGAAATTCGATCTTGATGATGTCGTGACCCGCTTGAAAAAAGGTCAGGAGCGCGGGAAAAAACATAGTGTCATCATTGTGGCAGAAGGTGTCATGTCGGCAAATGAATTTGCTAATCGTTTCACCGAAGCTACGGGAATGGATACACGTGTTTCTGTCCTCGGCCATATTCAGCGTGGTGGAACACCAACTGCATCTGATCGCGTGTTAGCAAGCCGTTTAGGTGCACGTGCAGTAGAGCTGTTGGTTAAAGGAAAAGGTGGAAGAGCAGTAGGGATTGAGAAAAATCAACTAGTTGATTACGATATTATTGAAGCACTTGCCAAGCCACATCAAATCGACTTGGACATGTACAGACTTTCCAAAGAGCTTTCAATCTAAATTGTTGTAAGATTTCAGGAGGTAAAGAAAATGAGAAAAACGAAAATAGTATGTACGATCGGTCCTGCAAGTGAGAGTGTAGAGAAGTTATCACAACTGATCGAAGCCGGAATGAATGTTTCCCGCTTAAACTTTTCACATGGTGACCATGAAGAACATGGACAGAGAATTGTCAATATCCGTGAAGCAGCCGAAAAAGCCGGGAAAACAGTCGGGATCCTTCTCGATACAAAAGGTCCGGAAATCCGTACGAATAATATGGAAGATGGAGCAATCGAATTAACTCAAGGTTCAAACGTCATCGTTTCCATGAAGGAAGTACTCGGGACAACTGAGAAATTCTCCGTTACATACGAAGGATTAATCGATGATGTTCATGTTGGTTCGAAAATTCTTCTTGACGATGGTCTAATTGGATTGGAAGTAACGGAAATCGATAAAGCGAACGGAGAGATTCATACGTACGTTGCCAACAGCGGCACTTTAAAGAATAAAAAAGGTGTAAACGTACCAGGTGTATCCGTAAACCTTCCAGGGATTACGGATAAAGATGCACAGGATATCGTATTCGGTATTGGGCAGGGAGTCGACTTTATTGCAGCATCATTCGTTCGCCGTGCCTCTGATGTACTGGAAATTCGTCAATTATTGGAAGAGCATGACGCTTCCCACATTCAAATCATCCCTAAGATCGAGAATCAAGAGGGTGTAGACAATATTAATGAAATCCTTGAAGTGTCAGACGGATTAATGGTGGCTCGTGGAGATCTTGGTGTGGAAATCCCTGCTGAAGAAGTACCATTGGTTCAGAAGATGTTGATCAAAAAATGTAACTCACTGGGTAAGCCTGTCATCACGGCAACTCAAATGCTTGATTCCATGCAGCGCAACCCTAGACCGACAAGAGCAGAAGCAAGTGACGTAGCCAATGCGATCTTCGATGGTACAGATGCGATCATGCTATCTGGTGAAACAGCTGCAGGTACGTATCCTGTTGAAGCGGTCCAAACGATGCATAACATTGCTTCAAGAGCGGAAACAGCCCTTGATTTCAATGATATCCTGGCGGCACGCAGCAAAGACAGTGAGCATAATATGACGGATGCCATCGGTCAATCTGTAGCGCATACGGCTCTTAACCTTGATGTCAATGCGATTGTGGCCCCAACGGAAAGCGGGCACACAGCACGCATGATTTCTAAGTACCGTCCAAAAGCTCCAATCGTAGCAGTAACGGGAACAGATTCCGTATCACGTCGATTGGCACTTGTCTGGGGTGTTTACCCTACAGTTGGACGTAAAGTGACGACTACTGACGAAATGCTTGATATGGCAGTAGAGGAAAGCGTCAATTCAGGTATGACGAAGCATGGAGATCGCATTATCATCACAGCTGGTGTTCCAATCGGTGAATCAGGAACAACCAACCTGATGAAAATCCATGTGGTAGGCGACGTCGTTGCAAAAGGTCAAGGAATCGGCCGTAAATCTGCTTATGGTAAAGCCGTTGTAGCGATGTCTGCAGATGAAGCAGTGAAAAATACTACACCGGGTTCTGTTCTTATTACCATCGGAACAGACAAAGAAATGATGCCGGCCCTGGAAAAATGCTCGGCTCTTATTGTTGAAGAAGGCGGTTTGACAAGTCATGCAGCGGTAGTTGGAATCAATCTAGGGATTCCTGTAGTCGTTGGTGTGGACAATGCCACTTCTCTATTCACAAATGGTCAGGAAATTACAGTAGACGCTACTCGCGGTGTTATCTATAACGGTCACGCAAGCGTATTATAAGTTGAAATGTGAAAAAGCCAGAGTCTGGAAATGGACTCTGGCTTTTTGTGCGTAAATAAGACTGTTCATGCGGTAGGAGTTACCGGTGTTCACAATTTGGCACGAGTTTAGCTGAAAGTGGCGCAAGTAAGATTGAAAGTGGCACAAGTTTAGCTAGAAGTGGCACAAGTTAGATTGAAAGTACCGCAACAATCGTTTAAAAGTGCCGCAACCAGCATTGTAAGTAATTCACCTCAAAAGGTGAACACGTACTATAAAACCGCCTGCGATGATAATAGTCATAACTCGCCAAAAACACATTCAAATTAAGCAAACCCCCACATAATACGCAAAATCTCAAATATGTTATAATTAAAGGAAGCAAGTATTAAACTAAAATGGAGGAATCCATCATGAGATATATGTTGTTATTATTGATTATCGTACCCGCTTTTGAAATTGGGTTATTGGTTCTTTCCGGACAAGCCATTGGTCTCGTTCCAACGGTTCTATTGATTATCACTACAGGGATTTTAGGAGCTTATTTGGCGAAAAAACAAGGAATGGAGACACTCAGAAAAGCGCAGCAGGATATGCAGTACGGTCAGTTGCCTGGAGATGCCATCATTGATGGATTGTGCATTCTGGTCGGAGGAGTCGTTCTGTTGACGCCTGGTTTTATCACCGATGCCATCGGATTCCTGCTATTACTTCCACCTACACGTAAAATGTTCAAACCGTTCATTTATAAGCTATTCAAGCGGTGGATCAATAATGGGAATGTGATCATATACAGATAATACAAAAAGCACTGCTCACGGGGAGCAGTGCTTTTTCCTATTTTACACCCATAATAAACTTCCACGTATCTTCAAAAACACCCGCTCTTTTGAGAGTGGATAGAATGACTAGTACAACCGGGCCAACGATCAATCCAAGAAACCCGATGAGCTTAAAGCCGACAAAGAGAGCAATCAGGGTGGCGAGTGGATCGAGTCCGATGCTTGAGGACAATACTTTTGGCTCCATAATTTGACGCTGTACCACGACAACTAAATAGAGAACGGATAAACCGATACCTAATCCGACGTTCCCTGTAATAAACTCATAAATGATCCAAGGTACGAAAACCGCTCCTGTACCAAGATACGGTAAAATATCAACGAGACCCGTTACGAGTGCAATGGTGATCGCATAGTCCACTCTCAGTATGATCAATCCGATTAACACGATGATAGCCGTGATGGATATGAGGGTGAACTGTGCTCTAATAAATCCGAACAGGGCCCTTTTCAGATCGATGAATACTTTTCTCCCGCTGCTCATCGCCTTTCCAGGAATGATTTTCTCTGCTTTGGCAGATAATGTATACCAGTCCTTACTAATGAAAAACGTGGCTAAAGCGGCAAAAATCAGGACGGATGCCGCGTTGGGAATCCATGAAATCAACTGAGGCAATTTGGTGAAAAAGTTTTGCAGGAAATCCCCTGCAGAAGTGGCGATTTTTGTTCCGGCGGTCTGGACATTTTCTAATATGGTATCCTGCTGTCCGGCTTCAAGGTTCTTGAATAATCCTGATAGCTGGTTGTATAGTGGAATCACATGCCCTACGACGAAATCCTCAGCAAATTTGACCAAGGTCTGCACATGCTTAGGAAGCTCTTCTGCTAAATAATTCGCACCGGAAACAATTTCAGCAATCAGTAGGGTGATAAGACCTGCAAAGATCGCAACGATCAATATGAGAGATAAAGCAACTGCCCATATCCTCGGCAGCCATCTTTCAAGCCAATTCACTAGAGGATTGATGAGTAACGCGATGGCAATGGCAATGATAAACGGATAAGCAAGCTTCCATATGTAATAGAGTGAAATCAAAGAGAGCATGACAATGGCTAAAACGATCAGGAACCGGATCGTTCGATAAACATATTCTACATTCAAGGGCTTCCCTCCTACCCGATCTTCTACTTCTATTTTAAAGGAGACAGGAAATGAAAGGAAGTTTAATTTAACGAGGTTGCTCAATTTTACAACAAATGATAAAAGTTGATATGGTAGGATAATGATTACGAAAGGAAGAGGTTACTTATGTCACAGGCATTCATGTTTTTGCTGCTCCTATTGGGAATTGGATTCGCTGCAAAAAACCAGTCCATTATTATAGCCGTAACATTTCTAATCATTTTTAAGCTGGCAGGTATCGATGAAAAAGTGTTTGCGGCCATTCAGTCCAAAGGAATTAACTGGGGTGTTACAATCATCACGATTGCTGTATTGGCACCAATCGCTACAGGTGAGATCGGATTTAAAGACCTGTATGACTCATTAAAGTCCCCTTATGCGTGGATTGCCCTCGCTTCTGGAATGGCGGTGGCCTTAATTGCGAAGAGCGGGTTAACGCTGCTGGAAGAGGACCCTCATATTACGACAGCTCTTGTTCTCGGCACCGTCTTAGCTGTGGCATTCTTTAAAGCAGTAGCTGTCGGACCGCTGATAGGAGCAGGTATTGCTTACCTCGCGATGAAATTATATGAGTTGTTCTTATAGAATACCACTGGAGTTCGTGCCGGTTGAAGAATTTATCCTCCACATCTCTGATGAGAGTTTAACTCTGATTATACATCTTCGACATATTTAGTGCTTTTATAACAGGAGGAGAAACCCCTGTAACCACTCCGTTTGTAAGCCTCAATGGCATGGTTTATTTTTCTAGAAAAATAATTTTTATAGAAATTGATGCGTTTTCATTCACAAAAGTCAGATAATTGTTTATAATAGGAAATGTAAGCGCATCCCAAGCTCTCGTGACATCATAGGAAGAGCCGGGAATCATTTTTTGTATAGGAATTGAGCAATCGCTCAACCTTTATTTATGTTCTTTTTAAACAAGCCTACTGATTTTTTGATAGTCATGTAGGGTTTTATGCTCATATGAAAATGGGTAAAGAGAAATACTTAACAAAAGGAGAGGTTATTATGACAGCAACTCGCGGGTTAGAAGGGGTTGTAGCAACAACATCATCCATTAGTTCGATCATTGATGATACTCTTACATATGTTGGCTACAACATTGATGATTTAGCAAATAATGCCAGTTTTGAAGAGGTTATCTACTTATTATGGCATCTGAAATTACCTACTTCATCAGAACTTCAGGAATTTACAGAGCTATTAGCAGATAACGCTGAATTGCCTAAAGAGGTCATCGAACACTTCAAAATGTACAACATCAAGGAAGTCCATCCTATGGCAGCTTTACGTTCTGCCGTGTCTTTACTTGGATTATATGATGATAAAGCAGATGTTATGGACGAAAAGGAAAACTATTTAAAAGCCGTTCGACTTCAAGCGAAAATTCCTACAATCGTAACGAGCTTTTCCCGAATTCGCAATGGACTAGAGCCGATTGCCCCTCGCAAAGATTTAGGATTCGCTGCTAATTTCCTATATATGTTAACCGGGAAAGATCCCGAGCCGGTTGAAATTGAGGCATTCAATAAAGCGCTTGTTCTTCATGCGGATCACGAGTTAAATGCTTCTACATTCACTGCACGTGTATGTGTCGCAACTCTTTCTGATGTGTATTCAGGCGTCACTGCTGCGATTGGTGCTTTAAAAGGACCGTTGCACGGTGGAGCAAATGAGCAAGTAATGAAGATGCTTACTGAAATTGGTTCGGTTGATAAAGCAGAATCATATATCCTGGACAAACTAGAGAAGAAAGAAAAAATAATGGGCTTCGGTCACCGTGTATACCGTCAAGGAGACCCGCGTGCCAAGCACCTTAAAGAAATGTCTAAAAAATTAACTGAATTAACTGGACAAAGTAAATATTACGAAATGTCCGTTAAGGTGGAAGATGTATTTACATCTAACAAAGGCTTACCGCCTAATGTTGATTTCTATTCAGCATCCGTTTACCACAGCTTAGGCATCGATCATGATCTATTCACTCCGATCTTCGCTGTAAGCCGTGTATCCGGTTGGTTAGCTCATATTCTGGAGCAGTATTCAAACAACCGCTTAATCCGTCCTCGTGCTGATTATGTAGGGCCCGGCAAGCAAGAATATGTGCCTGTAGAACAAAGAGGTTAAACATCAATATTTACAAAAGGTGAAAATATTGGTGTAATGAATAAGGGAAGGGGACTGACTCTAAATGCATAAGGCACTTATGGGTCATCCCCTTTGATAATGAATAAATGGAGGTTACATAATGACACAAGGTGAAAAAATTACAAACCAGAACGGCCAGCTTAATGTGCCAAACAATCCAATTGTCCCATTCATTGAAGGTGACGGAACGGGCCCGGATATTTGGGCAGCAGCTCAACGCGTTTTAGATGCTTCTGTTGAAAAAGCATATAAAGGTGAACGCAAAATCTCTTGGAAAGAAGTATATGCAGGAGAGAAAGCATTCAACAAAACAGGTGAATGGCTTCCATCAGAAACTCTTGATGCGATCCGTGAATACTTCATCGCAATCAAGGGTCCACTTACAACTCCTGTTGGGGGCGGAATCCGTTCATTGAACGTTGCGCTACGCCAGGAATTAGACCTGTTCACTTGCCTGCGTCCTGTACGCTATTTCGAAGGTGTTCCATCACCGGTTAAGCGTCCTGAAGACACTGACATGGTCATCTTCCGTGAAAACACTGAAGACATCTATGCAGGTATCGAATATGCAAAAGGTTCTGATGATGTGAAAAAATTAATCAGCTTCCTTCAAGATGAAATGGGTGTTAACAAAATCCGTTTCCCTGAAACTTCTGGTATCGGTATCAAGCCTGTATCTGAAGAAGGTACAAGCCGTCTTGTTCGTGCAGCGATCAACTACGCTATCACAGAAGGCCGTAAATCAGTAACGTTGGTTCACAAAGGGAACATCATGAAGTTCACTGAAGGAGCTTTCAAAAACTGGGGTTACGAGCTTGCCGAAAAAGAATTCGGCGATAAAGTATTCACTTGGGCTCAATATGACAAGATCAAAGATGCTGACGGATTGGAAGCTGCAAACAAAGCACAATCCGAAGCTGAAGCAGCTGGTAAGATCATCGTGAAGGATTCAATCGCTGATATCTTCCTACAGCAAATCCTTACTCGTCCGGCTGAGTTTGATGTAGTGGCAACAATGAACCTAAACGGAGATTATATCTCTGATGCATTAGCCGCTCAAGTTGGTGGAATCGGTATTGCGCCTGGAGCAAACATCAACTACGAAACAGGACATGCAATCTTTGAGGCGACTCACGGAACAGCTCCTAAATATGCAGGTATGGATAAAGTGAATCCTTCATCTGTCATCCTTTCCGGTGTGCTTATGCTTGAGCACCTTGGTTGGACAGAAGCTGCTAACTTAATCACAAAATCCATGGAGAAAACTATCGCTTCTAAAGTCGTAACATATGACTTCGCCCGTCTAATGGATGGAGCAACAGAAGTGAAATGTTCTGAGTTCGGTTCTGCTTTAATCGAAAACATGGGATAATTTTAATTTAAAATAGGGACGGGGTGCTTCGAACTGGAGCACTCCTTCCTTTACATAATGACACGAATAGGAGGAATTATGATGGCTATTAAACGTAGAAAAGTATCTGTTATCGGTGGAGGTTTTACAGGGGCGACTACAGCACTGATGCTTGCTCAGAAAGAGCTTGGAGATGTTGTACTGGTAGATATTCCTCAAAATGAAGACCCGACGAAAGGGAAAGCGCTGGATATGCTTGAAGCGAGCCCGGTACAAGGATTTGATTCAAACATCATCGGTACTTCCAATTATGAAGATACAAAGGATTCGGATATCGTTGTCATCACTGCAGGGATTGCCCGTAAACCAGGAATGAGCCGTGATGATCTGGTTCAAACCAATCAAAAGGTCATGAAATCAGTCACGCAGCAAATCGTTAAGTATTCGCCAAATTGCTACATCATCGTTCTGACAAACCCGGTGGATGCTATGACATATACAGTATTCAAAGAGTCCGGGTTCCCTAAAGAGCGCGTAATCGGACAATCCGGCGTTCTGGATACAGCCCGTTTCCGCACATTTGTCGCTCAAGAATTAAACCTTTCTGTGAAAGATATTACAGGGTTCGTTCTTGGCGGCCATGGGGATGACATGGTTCCTCTTATTCGTTACTCGTACGCTGGAGGCATCCCTCTGGAAACATTAATTCCTAAAGACCGTTTAGACGCGATCGTCGAGCGTACCCGTAAAGGCGGAGGGGAAATTGTAGGCCTTCTGGGCAACGGAAGTGCTTATTATGCTCCTGCTGCTTCACTTGTTCAAATGGTAGAAGCCATCCTTAAGGATCAACGCCGTGTCATCCCTGCCATTGCATACCTGGAAGGTGAATACGGTTTCGAAGGTATCTACCTGGGTGTTCCGACCATCCTTGGTGGTAATGGACTGGAAAAAATCATTGAACTCGAACTAACCGAAGAAGAGAAAGCTGCACTCTCTAACTCCGCAGACGCTGTTAAAAACGTGATGTCTTCTTTGGCTTAATACACGTTCAATCCAAAACTGGCTTCCTTATTGGAGGTCAGTTTTTTTGTAGGTGAATAGGGGTTACTGAAAATCGGATAGCTGAAATCTCAAGCGTTTTCTTTTTTCGTTATGGCGTACTTAAACAGAATATGGAATGGGAGGAGTTATGTGCTCTGGATAAAGTATGGTTTGATTGCAATCATTGTTTTTGTTTTTATTTCAATGATTAATTTCCTTTTGAGGAAGTTTCTTAATATTGAGAAAGCAAAAAGAGAATTGTTTTCCTATAATCATATAAACCAATTACATAGTAAAGTCGATAAATGGATAAAACATATTTCTGTAATCACTCTCATCACTCTACTTTATGTTTTATTGTTTTATTATGAAGATTTAACCTACCTATTTTTAATTGCAGTAGTCTTTTTTCATCTATTAGACTATGCGGTTAGAGGATACTTCGAGTGGAAGTATTCAGAATACCCGAAACAAGCTATCTTAACTTTTTCGGAAATGACTATCCTTTTTATAGCATTTATCATTGTGATTCGAATTTATTTACTTGGTTCTTATTAATATGACAGAGAATTTTTGAAATAATATTCCTAAAAGTTTAAGTTATTATTTTAAAAAAAGAACATACTCAGTAAGTTGATTGTAGCGGAAGGTGCTCGACTCCTGCGGGAATAGCGGGAAAGTTGAGACCCCACAGGGCAAAGCCCGAGGAGGCTCAACTCACGCCCCGCGGAAAGCGAGCACCTGGAGCGGAAATCAACCACTACATACTTATCGAGGAAGTTTAATCAACTAGACTTTGAGATATGATGTTAAATTAAAATAAACCTAACGCGTAAAAACTCTTTGTATGGAAACCCTATAAATGATAAAATATTAATAGACAGATAATAAAAACAATTTTTATTATTTAAAATTGTAATCGTTTACATACTCGGAGGTGCTTCTTATGTTATTAGGGAAAAAGAGAAAACTGGGAAGAAGAATTGAAGAAATGACGATTGGTGAAAAGCTGACCCTTACAGAAAAAATAGAAGATAACGAACTGCTTCTATATTTAGGGCTCACAAATGATGCCAATCCATTATACATCCAGCATGACTATGCTTCTCAAACGCCATTCAAAAAACCGATTGTTCCTTCAATCATGTTAACGGGGATCATCACATCTGCCGTTTCTAAATATCTACCGGGTCCGGGTTCCCATATAGTAGAGCAAAACATTGAATTCCCTAAACCGGTCTATCATTACGCAACAGTACAATTCCTGTTTGAAGTGACGGAAGTGGATCCTAACACTCATTTGGTAACCATCGATGTAACAGCTACGAATGAAGAAGATGAGAAGGTCATCAACGGTACCATCAAAGTATGTCCGCCTCACCGATTAGAGAAAATGAATAGCCATGCATTAGAAAACTTCTAAACACCTGAAGGAGGCTGAGACAAAAGTGTTTTAGCCTAAGTAAAACCCGAACCAATATGCTTCCTAGTAGGCAGATTGGTTCGGGTTTATTATTTATTTTCGATCCATTTGATTTAAGCTGTTTCCAGCGGTTGATTGGAGTGCAAGACGAAGACTCCTGCGGGAAAAGTAGCTTGTGTGAGACCCCGCAGGCTTGCCGAGGAGGCTCACGGGCTACCCGCGGAAAGCGTAGTCTTGCACGGAAATCATTAGCGGTATTAAGAACCCACACTTCTATTGTTCGTCTTTAAATCGTGGTATTTTAGTTTTGCCATAGCTCTTTTTATTATGCAAAAAAATGATAATGAAAGCGGGAGAAGTGCATCATATTAAAGAATAGAACAAGGTTTGGTCGGTTTAGTAACGTACGGCAAGAAAACTAAAAAGTATTAAATCTCTCTAAATGATGGTAACCCTCCAGATTTATATTATAATGAAAGTACAATTACATAATTACGTTGGATGTTGGGGTTAATTTTCTTTTGTATGGAGGCACAACAAATGAGCAAAAAAATCTTGGTAGTCGATGATGAACAGTCTATTGCAACACTCTTAAAGTACAATCTTGAGCAATCAGGTTATTCCGTTACAACGGCACATGATGGTGAAGAAGGAAGGGATAAAGCGATTGAGCAATCCCCGGACTTAATTATTCTTGACCTGATGCTTCCTTCCATGGATGGAATCGAAGTGTGTAAAGAACTGAGACAAAGGAAGATTAATATCCCCATTCTTATGTTAACGGCTAAGGATGACGAATTTGATAAAGTTCTTGGACTGGAGCTTGGGGCAGACGACTATATGACAAAGCCGTTCAGTCCACGTGAAGTGGTTGCGAGGGTCAAGGCTATTCTAAGACGCAGTCAAGCCATTCAGGAAGCGGCGGAACCATCTTCCATTGAACCGACAGATTACAAGGTAGTGGGTGAATTAAAGGTTTATCCAGAACAGTATGAGGCTTATTTCCAAGGTGATTTACTTGAATTGACACCTAAGGAATTCGAACTTCTTTTATATCTAACAGACAATAAGGGAAGGGTCTTAACGAGAGATCAGCTATTAAGTGCTGTATGGAATTATGATTTTGCCGGGGACACCAGAATAGTGGATGTTCATATCAGTCATTTACGGGAAAAAATAGAATCCAACACGAAAAAACCAACTTATATAAAAACCATCCGTGGGCTTGGGTATAAATTGGAGGAGCCTAAAAATCGATGACCAAGTTTAGAACAAAACTTCTTTTTGCTCTAATCACCCTGATCATCGCTGTATTGATAGGGCTTGGTTTGCTTCTAGGTCAGATTTTTAAGAATTTCTATCTGGATACATTTAATTCCCGGATTCAAAAAGAGGCAAGGTTACTGGCTAATTCCATTGAAGAAAACGGGACACCGAAAGAAATCGATCCGGAGATGATCAAAGAATTGAGTGACATATTGGATGTCAGGATTACGATTCTTGATAACTCAGGAAGTGTAGTCCATGATTCGGAAACCTCGGAATCACTGGTTGGTCCTCAGCAAAAGAGGATAATAAATGAAATCCAGGAGAACTGGGATGTAAAGCAAAAGCATAGAAAACTGGTGACTTCAGGTGTGGAGTACAGATATTATTGGTACCCGCTAAAGGGCGGGAATAACCAGTTAAATGGACTGCTTATCATGAGTACCGAGGTAGAAGCCTTCGAGAAAGGAATACAGCAAATTTGGTTTGTGCTATCCATTTCCTTAGGTCTTGCCTTAATTCTCATTATCATTTTGGGATCGAGAATCACGGTGAGGTATACAAAACCCATTGAATCGGCAACGAATGTGGCAATGGAGCTCGCCAAGGGGAATTATCGGGCGAGGACATATGAAGACCGCCTGGATGAAACGACTATGTTAAGTACCTCCATTAACATTCTCGCCCGTAATCTGCAGGAAATGGTGAATTCCCAGGAAATGCAGCAGGATCGCTTAACGACGCTGATTGAAAACATGGGGAGTGCCCTACTCTTAATTGATCATCGAGGTTTTGTTGTATTGACGAACCGGACGTTCAGGGACTTCTTTAATCTGAAAGAAAGCCAGCTGAAAAAAGTCAGATACCATGAGGTCATTCACTATCAGGAAGTGAATAAGCTTGTGGAAGAAATCTTCATGACAGAAGAACGTTTAAGAAAGCAGATCCTTCTTCCTCATAAAATAGAAAGAAAGCATTACGAAGTATATGGGGCTCCTATCATCGGTCATAACGATGAGTGGAAAGGGATTGTCGTGGTATTCCATGACATCACGGAGCTCAAAAAGCTCGAGCAAATGAGAAAAGACTTCGTAGCGAATGTCTCTCATGAGTTGAAGACACCGATCACATCCATTAAAGGTTTCTCGGAGACACTATTGGATGGGGCGATGAATGATCCCGATACGTTAAAGTCTTTCCTGGATATCATTCTGATGGAAAGCGACCGCCTCCAATCCCTTATACAAGATTTATTGGAATTGTCCAAGATTGAAAAGCAGGGGTTCGAGCTTTCCCTGCAAGAAGTTGAGATTGCCGGTTTAATTGAAGACGTGATTCCGATTTTGAAAGAAAAAGCGAAATCAAAAGACATTTCCCTCCAAACATTCTTTGAGTCAAGGGGCCATGCGGAAGTCGACTCCTACCGACTAAAGCAGGTTTTCATTAATCTGGTCAGTAATGCGATCGTGTACACTCCAAAGGGCGGGAATGTCTTGATTTCAGTGACGGAAGATAAAGAAATGGTTCATGTGAGCGTCAAGGATAACGGGATGGGAATCAGTAAAGAAGAACTTCCCCGCATTTTTGAACGATTTTATCGCGTGGACAAAGCAAGAAGCCGTAATTCTGGCGGAACGGGCTTAGGTTTAGCTATTGTGAAGCATATTATCGAAGCTCATGAAGGAAAAATTGAAGTAGACAGTGAAGTGAATGAAGGTACGACGTTTACTGTCTCCTTATACAAACAGTCTTCAAGCTATTCGTTGGGTGATGGGACGAGCAAATCTTAGTAAGTTTACAATTATTTTACATTGTATTTACAATAGGTTTAAATCCTGTTAATAAAAGGGTGTTACGATACTAAGTGAAACCCCTTCATCCAAGGTGTTAAGAAAAGGCGAGAACTAACCCCGTTCTCGTCTTTTCGCTTTTTTATTTTGAAAGCGTTTACTCCAGAATGAATGCGGGTGTGGTAAAACTTTACTTGCCAGCTGACGGGTGTTATTCAGTTAGGGATCCAGTCTCCTTAAGTCCACTAAATGAAACTCCCTCTTATTGTCATCTTCTCTTAATATTCTTGAAACCTTTTTGTAGTAAGTCCGTATATCTTAGTAGGAGATTAATAAGATATAGAGATAGAAAAGGGAGGGCGCATATGAGTTTAAAACGAATTTACATGGTGACAGGGATGGTTGTGGCAGCCATTATTTTAATTGTTGTGTTATTGACTTCCTGGTATACCGTTGATGAATCAGAACAAGCGCTTGTATTGACATTTGGAGAAGCGGGAGAGCCGGTCGTTGAGCCTGGGCTGCATTTCAAGATGCCTTGGCCGATGCAATCAGTAGAAATCCTGTCTAAAGAAACCTTCAGTCTGCAATTTGGATATGAAGAAAAAGACGGGAAGATAAAGGACTTTCCGAAAGAAACGAAAATGATCACGGGAGATGAGTACATCGTTCTCGCTGATCTTGTGGTTCAATGGAAAATCACGGATCCTGAAACCTACTTATTTAACTCTGACAACCCGAAAGAAATCCTTTATGATGCTACTTCTTCTTCTTTAAGAAGCATTATAGGGAGCTCTTTGATAGATGATGCGTTAACGTCAGGAAAAGCTGAAATCGAGGCGGAAGTAAGAGATTTATTAACCACCCTGATTGATGATTACGATATTGGTATTTCCATTCTTGCAGTGAAATTGCAGGATGTCGAGCTGCCGAATGCAGAGGTTCGATCAGCTTTTACAGCCGTAACGGATGCAAGGGAAACCATGAACACGAAAATCAATGAAGCAAAGAAATATCGGAACCAACGATCAAATGAAGCACAAGGTGAAAAGGATGCGATCATGTCTAGGGCAAAAGGGGATAAAATTGCACGTGTGGAGCAGGCCCGTGGAGATGTAGCCGTATTTGATAAGCTATATAACGAATACAAATCGAATCCTGAGATTACGAGAAAACGACTCGTGTTAGAAACCTTGGAAAATGTTCTTCCGAATGCGGAAATCTACATTATGAAGGACAGTGGAGAAACATTGAAATACTTCCCGATTCGACAACTTGAAAATCAAAACGGCCCGGTGAAGCAGGAAGGGAGTGAAGAGAATGAGTGATCAAAACGTCTTTGACATCAATCAAAAGAAGAAAGAACCTGTCGAGTGGAAGCGTTATACAAAATTAGGAATCTTCCTTGTCATTCTCGCTGCAATCATTCTTCTGCTGTTTACCAGTCTCTTTATTGTCAAAGAAGGAGAGTATAAAGTCGTCCGTCAATTCGGGGAAGTAGTGAGAATAGACAAAGAACCCGGTTTGAAATATAAGATCCCGTTCATTCAGTCTGTTACTACCCTGCCTAAGCATCAAATGACGTATGATGTAACGGAAGCTGAAATCAATACAAAAGATAAAAAGCGGATGCTCATCGACAACTATGCTGTGTGGCGTATCGAAGACCCACTTAAAATGATCAAGAATGCAAGAACGGTCATTAACGCAGAGACAAAAATGGAAGAATTTATCTACTCAGTCGTCAGGTCGGAGCTTGGACAATTAGAATATGATGAAATCATCAATGATGAAAAGTCTTCCCGGGGAAGCTTGAACGATCGGGTAACGGACAAAGTGAACGAGCTTCTTGAACGGGATGGATACGGAATTGTCGTGCAGGATGTCCGCATGAAGCGTACGGATTTACCGGAAGCTAATGAAAACTCTGTCTATACGCGAATGATTTCAGAACGTGAATCAAAGGCCCAGGAATACCTCTCAATGGGAGATGCCGAGAAACAACGAATCACCGCTGAAACAGATCGTGAAGTGAAGGAACTGCTGGCAAAAGCAGGGGCAGATGCAAATGTCATCAGGGCAGAAGGAGAATCTGAAGCGGCACAAATCTACAACAAATCGTTCTCCAAAGATCCTGATTTCTATGACCTATATAAAACGCTGGAAACATATAAGAAAACAGTGGATGATAAAACGGTTATTATCTTACCATCTGACTCCCCGTATGCAAGGCTGTTGATGGGGTATACAGAATAAAAGAAGAAACTGTTGAAGATTGAGTAATCTCATTCTTCAACAGTTTTTTCAATTTTATGTTCCGTTTTTCGAAAAACCACGAAGCTCCATAGAGGCGACTCTATTCAAAATGAAATCAAAATCTACTTAGTGGACTTAATAAGGCCCCCATTTTTCCTTTCATTCCCCAACATGATAGAATAAACATATAGATTCAGAAGCCTTTACAGGAGGTACTTACATGTCCAAAAAATTAGTATTGATCGACGGCAATAGTATTGCTTACCGTGCATTCTTCGCACTGCCTTTATTAAATAACGACAAAGGTGTACATACAAACGCAGTATACGGTTTTACCACTATGCTGCAAAAAATACTCGAAGACGAAAAACCATCTCATATTTTAGTCGCCTTTGATGCAGGGAAAACGACTTTCAGACATAAGACATTTAAAGAATACAAAGGCGGCAGACAAAAGACTCCACCGGAATTGTCCGAGCAATTTCCATATATCCGCGAGCTTTTGGATGCATACGGAATTAAGCGCTATGAAAAAGAAAACTATGAAGCGGATGATATTATCGGAACGCTCTCTCTACAGGCGGAATCTGACGGGTACGAGGTAAAAGTGTATTCCGGGGATAAGGATTTAACACAGTTAAGCTCGAAGACTACGACGGTTTGTATTACAAGAAAGGGCATAACGGACATCGAAGTATACACCCCGGAGCATATAAAAGAAAAGTGGGAAATCACACCTGATCGCATCATCGATATGAAAGGCCTGATGGGAGATAGCTCTGATAATATTCCAGGCGTGCCGGGTGTAGGTGAGAAAACGGCGATCAAGCTGCTAAAAGAATTTGATTCCCTTGAAAAGCTGCTAGACTCCATTGACCAGGTCAGTGGGAAGAAATTAAAAGAAAAGCTCGAAGAAAATAAAGAACAAGCGATCATGAGTAAGGAACTCGCCACCATCCTAAGAGAAGCTCCAATCGAGATTGGTGTGGAAGAGCTGAATTATGATGGAATGGATGAAGGGAAACTAAAGGAAGTATACCGGGATCTCGGCTTCAACTCATTGCTTGAGAAGATGGGTGAGTCTACGCAAGAGGAGCCCCAGGAGCTTGATGATATCTCCTTTGAGGTAGTTGAAACCATCAAAGAAGAACATCTTTCAAACGAAAGTTCTTTATACATTGAAATGCTGGAAGAGAACTATCATCTCGGAGAAGTAATCGGGATGAGTCTGCACAATGAGAAAGGCACGATTTTCTTTACGCTTGAAACGGCATTGAATTCTGAAGCATTTAAGAAATGGGCTGAAAACGAAAGCGCAGCAAAATATGTGTACAACTCGAAGGAAACCGTCGTGGCGCTAAAGAGACAGGGGGTTGACATAAAAGGGATCGAGTTCGATCTGCTGTTAGCATCCTATATTATCAATCCTTCTGAATCCAGTGAAGACTTCGCTACTATTTCAAAAGGACACGGTCAGCCTTCTATTGAATCGGATGAATCGGTATATGGAAAAGGTGCCAAGCAGAAGGTCCCTTCCACTGAGATTCTATCAGAGCATCTTGCACGAAAAGCATTCATTCTTCATGAATTGAAGAACACATGTATGGAAGAGTTAAAAGAAAATGATTTATATGAATTATTTGCAGAGTTAGAATTACCCCTTGCCCTTATTTTAGCCGAAATGGAATTCACCGGTGTGAAAGTGGATCAAGAGCGTTTGCTCACCATGAAAGAAGAGCTTTCACACCGCCTGGAAGAATTAGAAAAGAACATACATGAGCAAGCCGGAGAGAGCTTTAATATTAATTCTCCGAAGCAGCTCGGCGTGATTCTTTTTGAAAAGCTGGGTTTACCTGTCGTGAAGAAAACCAAAACCGGTTATTCCACTTCTGCTGACGTATTGGAAAAACTGCAGTCCAAGCATGAAATCATTGATCATATCCTGCATTACCGTCAGCTTGGTAAGTTACAATCCACCTATTTAGAGGGATTATTGAAGGTTGTCCATAAAGATTCGAGTAAAATTCATACACGATTCAACCAGGCCCTGACTCAAACGGGCCGATTAAGCTCGACGGACCCTAACCTGCAAAATATTCCGATTCGTCTTGAAGAAGGTAGGAAGATCCGTCAGGCGTTCATTCCTTCTGAAAAGGGCTGGGTAATGTTTGCTGCAGACTACTCTCAAATTGAGCTCCGTGTACTGGCTCATATCGCCAAGGATGAGAAATTAGTTGAAGCTTTCAGAAATGATATGGACATTCATACGAAAACAGCGATGGACGTCTTTGGGGTGGCGAAAGAAGAGGTCACATCAAATATGAGAAGGCATGCGAAAGCCGTTAACTTCGGAATCGTGTACGGCATCAGTGACTACGGTCTTTCTCAAAGCCTTGATATTACCCGAAAAGAAGCAGGGGAATTCATTAAGAAGTACCTGGAAAGCTTCCCTGGTGTAAAAGAATATATGGATGATATAGTCCAGGATGCAAAACAGAAGGGCTATGTGACTACTCTCCTTAATCGCCGACGTTACCTGCCGGAAATCACGAGCCGTAATTTTAACTTAAGAAGTTTCGCTGAACGTACAGCGATGAACACGCCGATTCAAGGAAGTGCAGCCGACATCATCAAGAAGGCCATGATTGATATGGCTGCAAGATTAAAAGAAGAAAATCTTCAATCACGATTATTGCTGCAGGTGCATGATGAATTGATATTTGAAGCACCTGAAGAAGAAATCGAAGTGCTAAAGAAGATTGTTCCTGAAGTAATGGAGAATGCGATGGAGTTAGAAGTTCCATTAAAGGTCGATTACTCATACGGTCAAACATGGTACGACGCGAAGTAGAGTTTGATAAGGAGGTGGCAGAATGCCGGAGCTGCCTGAAGTAGAAACGGTCAGAAAGACGTTGGAGCTTCTTGTTATTGGAAAGAAAATCAAAGACGTCTCGGTTTTTTGGCCTAAGATGATAAAAAGTCCCGACGAACCCGATGAATTTGTTCATAGCCTGAAAGGGCAGGAAATACTTGAAATGAGAAGAAGAGGGAAATTCCTGATCTTTTATTTAAACGACGTGGCCCTTGTTTCTCATTTGAGAATGGAAGGGAAGTACAACTTGTCTGATAGCCGGGACCCCATTGAAAAGCACACCCACGTCATTTTTCACTTTACGGATAACACGGAACTCAGATACCGTGATGTCCGGAAGTTCGGAACGATGCATCTATTCAGGAAAGGGGAGGAATTGCTTCATCTTCCCCTCCTGCAGTTGGGACCGGAGCCATTCCAATCCGAATTTACAGCTGCCTACTTGGCAGAAAAGCTGGACAAGACAGAAAGAATCGTGAAAGCCACATTATTAGATCAGACGGTCCTCGTTGGGTTGGGGAATATTTATGTGGATGAAGCGTTATTCCGTGCAGGTATACACCCTGACCGAAAATCAAAATCTCTTTCAACGGAAGAAATTGAACGTTTGCACAAAGAAATTATTCATACGCTGACCGAAGCCGTTGAAATGGGGGGAAGTACGATTCGCTCCTATGTGAATTCACAGGGACAAATGGGTATGTTCCAACAGAACCTCTTCGTGTATAGCCGGAAAGAAGAACCTTGTCGAAAGTGTGGTACTCCCATTGAGAAGAAAGTTTCAGCAGGGAGAGGGACGCACTATTGTCCCGGTTGCCAACGTTAGAAAGAACCATTAACATCTGATAAGCCCTTACCATATAGTATTGTAATGATTTTTGGGAGGGCTATTAGATGAGTGAAACAATCTCCTTATTACTGCTGGCGTTTGCTGTAAGTCTTGATAGTTTTAGCACAGGTTTAACTTACGGATTACGAAAAGTGAAAATCCCTACAAAATCAATCAGCATCATATCTATTTGTTCGGCGAGCTCCTTATTGTTGGCCATGTTGCTTGGTCAGACCATTGGATCCATCATCACACCACTTTGGGCTGGAAGGATCGGCGGACTGATCCTGGTTGTGATTGGAGCAGCTGTACTGTACCAGTTCTTTAGACCGGAAAGAGAAACGGTATTATCCCAAGAAAAAACGTTAATTAACTTTGAGATTAAATCCATAGGATTAGTGGTTCAAATTTTAAGAAGACCGTTAACGGCAGACTTTGATAGATCGGGTACAATTACTGGTATTGAAGCATTTATGCTTGGAATCGCACTGTCATTGGATGCGTTCGGTGCCGGAATTGGCGCTGCGTTATTAAATTTCTCGCCATTCATACTTACTTTAGCCATCCTGGTGATGAGCTTTACGTTCTTATTCTCAGGATTGAAGATGGGGGAATTCTTCTCTCATATACGATGGATTCACCGAGTGTCATTTCTACCGGGAGTTCTGTTGATCCTTATAGGGATCCTGAGGTTTTAATGGCTGACATGAGTTAGAAAGGAATAGGATAATGGCTAGTATTATAGGATTAACAGGTGGTATTGCAAGTGGTAAAAGCACAGTTTCAAAAATGTTAAATGAAAAAGGCTATACGATCATTGATGCAGACCTTGCTGCCCGTATGGTGGTTGAGGTTGATCAGCCGGCTTACCTTGCGATTGTGGAAGAATTCGGTGAACACATACTGCACGATCACGATTCAACCATCAATCGGGAAAAACTCGGCCAGATCATCTTTAACTCTGAAGAAAAACGTAAAAAGCTTAATGGAATCGTACATCCTGCCGTCAGAAGCATGATGCTCTCACATAAAGATGAAGCCATTCTTGCTGGTAAAAACACGATTTTCATGGATATCCCCCTTTTATTTGAAAGCAACTTGACGTGGATGGTAGATCGCACAGTCGTAGTATATGTGAACGAAGAAACCCAACTATCCCGTCTAATGGAGCGGAACCACTTTAATCGTGAAGATGCATCATCCCGCATCGCTTCCCAATTCCCCTTAAAGGATAAAGCAAGCCTTGCCGACGCAATCATCGACAACAACGGACCTCTACATGAGACCCAAGAACAGCTTGATGTACTATTAGTGGAGTGGGATCTAAAACCATAGAATGACTTATGAGCTGACAAGGAAACCTCTTGTCGGCATTTTTATTTTGGTCCACTAGATAATTAGTAGTTATGATGATAAATATTGATTTTTGGTTTGCGTTTGTATTTAAGACAAACTCTAAACGTATCTATAGAATCTTTATGGTGTTTGTCTGTCAAAATGTATAGGCACTAAATATATATCAGCACAGAGTGGATTGTAGCGGAAGGCACTTGACTCCTGCGGGAATAGCGGGACAGGTGAGACCCCGCAGGCGCAGCCGAGGAGGCTCACCGCCCGCCCCGCGGAAAGCAAGTGCCTGGAGCGGAAAGGAACGGTCAATGTTTACATCAATTTCATTGAAAAAATGTATGAATTCACACCACAAAAATATACATTCAATAAGCCTATTTGTCAGAATAATAAAACATTAAAAATCCGCAAAATACTTATTAACATATTCTCTAAATATGTTATACTATTTTTAGCAAATAAACATATAAGTATAACATTAATATAGAGGGGAGCCGGATTTATGAAGGCGAAAATTGCAATCAATGGTTTTGGACGTATTGGGAGAATGGTTTTCAGGAAAGCAATATTAGAGGAAAACTTAGAGGTTGTAGCCATTAACGCAAGCTACCCGGCTGAAACATTAGCACATTTAATTAAGTATGACACAAATCATGGAACATTTCAGGCAGATGTGGTGACGGAAGATGATGCACTCATCGTCAATGGCAAGCGTGTCCTACTATTAAGCAATCGTGATCCTAAAGCTTTGCCTTGGGGCGAATTAAATATCGACATTGTGATTGAAGCTACTGGAAAATTCAATTCGAAAGATCAAGCGAGCCTTCATTTAGAAGCGGGAGCGAAAAAGGTCATCCTGACTGCCCCTGGTAAAAATGAAGACGTAACAATTGTGATGGGTGTAAATGAAAGCGCATTAAATATTGAAGAACACAGTGTCATTTCAAATGCATCGTGTACAACGAACTGTTTAGCGCCAGTTGCGAAGGTATTAGATGAGCAATTTGGTATTGAAAATGGACTTATGACGACAGTCCATGCTTACACAAATGACCAAAAGAATATTGATAATCCACATAAAGATTTGAGAAGAGCGAGAGCGTGCGGCCAGTCGATCATCCCGACCACGACTGGTGCAGCAAAAGCATTATCATTGGTTCTGCCACAATTAAACGGCAAGCTTCACGGAATGGCATTACGTGTACCTACACCAAATGTTTCACTAGTGGACCTGGTTGTAGATGTGAAAAGAGACGTAACAGTAGAAGAAATCAACGAAGCTTTCATTACGGCTTCTGTTAGTTCCTTACACGGAGTGCTGCAATACACTACGGAACCATTAGTTTCAATTGACTTTAATACAAATCCTCATTCAGCGATCATCGACGGGTTATCCACGATGGTAATGGCAGATCGAAAAGTGAAGGTACTGGCCTGGTACGATAATGAGTGGGGTTATTCATGCCGCGTCGTTGATCTGGCTAAATTCGTTGCATCAAAAATGAACGCAAAACAAGAAGTCAACGTTTGAAAGAACCCAAATAAAAAATAAGCTGCATCCTTAGAACGTACCTTTCCAGGTGCGTTCTTTTCTTTTATTAAACTTTTTATAAATAGAAGACATCGGACAGCTCTATTAGGTAGTTGATGTATTTAGGAACTCCTTTGGCAGAAAGTTTGTTTTAGGAACAACTTTCTACCAAAGAGCTTTTTTGTGCTTATCTATCAAAATGTATAGTTAGTAAAAGTGTAGTATCAGAGAGTAGATTGTAGCGGAAGGCACTTGACTCCTGCGGGAATAGCGGGACAGGTGAGACCCCGCAGGCGTAGCCGAGGAGGCTCACCGCCCGCCCCGCGGAAAGCAAGTGCCTGGAGCGGAAATGAACGGTCCTTGTTTAGAGAATGAAATTATTACAGTGTTGTATATATCAAAAAGTGAAAAAGGTATTCGTATTATCCGCTTGAAAAAAGTTTGAAAAAATTTATTGCAAAAGGGTTTTAAACAAAGTATACTATTTTTCGTGAACTTCTTATTAGCAAATGAATACTGATTTAGCTACTTAAAGGGTTAGGACCTCTTCGGACTAACTTTCCCCCGTGGTAGTTAAGATTTTGCCAAAAGACACGTTCATTTTGACGAAAAAAATTATGTCAAAGGGGGAAACACGAAAATGGAAACAATGGGTCGTCATGTAATCTCAGAATTATGGGGTTGCGATTTTGAAAAATTAAACGATGTAGTAGGAATTGAAAAAACATTCGTAGATGCTGCGCTTAAATCAGGTGCAGAGGTACGTGAGGTAGCTTTCCATAAATTTGCTCCTCAAGGTGTTAGTGGAGTTGTGATCATTTCAGAATCACATCTAACTATTCACAGTTTTCCTGAACATGGTTATGCCAGTATTGATGTATATACTTGCGGTGATTTAGATCCTAACATCGCTGCTGAATATATTGCAGATGCTCTTGGTGCTGACACACGTGAAACAATTGAATTGCCACGTGGTATGGGTCCGGTACAAGTGAAGAAGTCTCAGGCTCAAGCCCTTTAATCGAAGATAACTCAGAAGAGATGCGTATTAGATGCATCTCTTTTTTTATGCATTTGTACAGGATTTGATTTTGAATTTTCATTCTTGTGGTTTTCGTGTAAAATAAGGGTAAATAAAGGGAGGAACTTTAAATGAGTGGAATACGTACTTTTTTTAAACGGTTTCAATCAGAATGTGAGACATCTGATCAGCACGAAGATAAAGACCTGAAATCACGCTATTATAAATCCATGCATCAAGGTGCATTTAATGCAGTATTAGAGTTATTCTCATCCTCTGAGTATGAGGTGATTTCCCAGTCTAAGGACAGAGGTGAAATTACGGTCCGTAAAAATGGTACTCCCCAATTGTTTATTGTCGCAACGGTCATCACGGTAAGGCCATTTGAAACGGCAGTCGATTTCAAGATCAGTGCGGATAAAGGGAAAATCTTTGGTACATATACGGTCTTAAAAGCACAGATTAACCATTACTATCAAAAGCTTGATAGCGAATTGACAAAAGTGAAATAACGGTAAATCCTTTATAAGCTTGTGTAAGTCGAAGCTTTTTTATATGATGAAAGTAATAGTATGTAATAACGGAGCTGATATTATGAAGTGCCCGTCTTGCCAGCATAATGGTACACGAGTAGTGGACTCCCGTCCTGCTGATGAAGGACGTTCAATCAGAAGAAGAAGAGAATGTGAAGAGTGTAATTTCCGCTTCACGACCTTCGAGAAGGTTGAGGAGCTTCCTTTAATTGTGGTGAAAAAAGAAGGGGTAAGAGAAGAGTTTAGTCGAGAGAAGATTTTGAGAGGGTTGATCAAGGCTTGTGAGAAGCGCCCGGTCCCTCTTGAGAGATTAGAAAAGATCACAACGGATATTGAAAAGGAACTCCGTAATCAAGGTGCTTCTGAAGTGGAATCCGTTAAGATTGGTGAGATGGTCATGGATCAACTTGCTAAGGTAGATGAAGTTGCATACGTACGCTTTGCATCTGTGTATAGACAATTCAAGGATATTAATGTATTTATAGACGAACTGAAAGAATTAATAAAAAAAGAGTAGAAGAATGAGCTGAAGATGTAATTCTTTAGCTCTTTTCTCTTTATTTTTTTGAAAGGTAGAATCCAACTATGATGAAGAAGCATTGGAATGAAATACAACCAATCGATCACTACACGGTAGGCACAAATGGGATTCTTCAGGAATACGATCGGAAAATCATCACGTTTCTGTACCAGCCTTTAATTGGTTCGGTTTGTTACAGTCTTTATATGAGTTTATGGGGAGAAGTAGAAGAAAACAGGCTATGGTCAACACATTCAACTCATTATCACCTGATGAACGTTCTGTCTGTCAATCTTCAGGAAGTATATGAAGCGAGAATGAAGCTTGAAGGGATTGGGTTGTTAAAGGCATACGAAAAAAAAGAAAACGAGGATCGGAGCTTTCTTTATGAACTTCAGCCTCCCCTCACCCCTCAGGAATTCTTTCATGATGGTATGTTAAATGTGTATCTTTACCGTAAAATAGGCAGAAGCCATTATTTGCGTTTAAAGAAATTCTTCACTGACCAATCGGTCGATAAACAGCAGCACGTTAACATCACACGATCCTTTCAAGATGTTTTCACATCAGAACAAATTAATTTTCTCCACCACGACGCAAATATGGATTCCGAGACAAAGTCTGGTGAACAATATATGAAATATGGGAAGAATGATGGTCTTCCACTGGATGATATCGATTTTGATTTTCAGTTATTACTTGCAGGGTTATCTGAATCCATGGTTCCACGAAAAGCCTTTACAACTAATGTAAAGGAAACGGTTCTGAAGCTGAGCTACCTGTACGGTATTGATCCTCTTCAAATGAAAAATATCGTCTTAAGCTCCCTGGATGCAGATGATACCATCGATATAGAGCTACTGCGCAAAACCGCACGTGATTGGTATGGGGTTCAGACAGGTGATCAACTGCCTGATTTGACTACGAGAATAGCGACTAATGCGCCTGTGAAATCGGATAAACCCCTCACGAAAGAAGAAGAGCTCATTGAATACTTGGAAACAACGTCGCCCAAGGATGTTCTATCTGACATATCAAATGGAGGAGCTCCTTCTAAGTCAGACCTTCAGGCTGTTGAAGAGGTGCTCATGTCACAGAAGCTGCCGATTGGTGTCATGAATGTCCTGGTACAATATGTTTTGCTGAAAACGGATATGAAACTCACAAAAGGATATATGGAAAAAATCGCGTCCCATTGGTCGAGAAAAAAGGTGACGACTGCAAGTGAAGCCATGGAATTAGCCAAAAAAGAACACAAGCAGTATCTTGAGTGGGCTGAAGGGAAAAAGGAAAATAAAACGAATAGACGAAGAAAGCCGATTCGTACGGAAAAACTCCCGGAATGGTTCCAAGAAGGGGAAAACGAGAAAGGAAATGATTCTTCCCTTGATGGATATGATTTCGAAGCAGAAAAGAAGAAACTCGAAGAAGAGCTTAAAAATTTTCGGAAGTAGGTGAACGTAGCGGTGGAGAGAATAAATAACACCCTGAAAAGGTTGGCGGCTTCTGGTTCGTTTCAACAAAGATATGAGCAAATGAAAAAAGAGATTCTTGAAAACAATGATGTGAAGGATTTTATTCGCAGGAATGAAGGCCGTGTAACAGGGGAAATGGTAAATGAGAGTCTGATGAAGTTATATGAATACATCTCTCAAAGTAAAGAATGTCGATACTGTCCTTCTTTACAGGAGTGTAAGAATATGATGGAAGGGTATGACCCTCATTTAGTGATCAGAGGCAATACCATCGACATCGATTACCATCGCTGCCCTCGAAAAGTCATTCACGATGAAAGAACGAGCGCCCAGCGTTTAATCAAAAGCCTGTATGTGCCGAAGGATATTTTACAAGCATCCTTCCAGACCCTGGATCTTGATTCTAAAAGCCGATTGGAGGCTGTCCGATTAGCAAAGAATTTCGTAGAGAACTATACAGAAGGTACAAAAATGAAAGGACTCTATTTTTACGGCAAGTTCGGAGTGGGTAAGTCCTATTTGTTAGGGGCGATGGCCAATGAGCTCGCCCAGAAAAAAATTGCGTCCCTGATTGTCTACGTTCCTGAGTTCTTTAGAGAAATCAAGCAATCGCTGGGAGACAACTCGGTAAATGAAAAACTGGAAATGGTTAAAGGTGCACCGATCCTCATGCTCGATGACATCGGCGCAGAAACCATGTCAAGCTGGGGAAGAGATGAAATCCTTGGGACGATCCTACAGTACAGAATGCTAGAAAACCTGCCTACATTCTTCACCTCCAACTTCAACTTCAACGAACTCACCCACCATTTGACGTACAGTCAACGGGGAGAAGAAGAAAAACTAAAGGCTGCACGAATCATGGAGCGAATTAAATACCTGTCTCAGCCTGTGTTGATTGATGGAAGGAATAGAAGAGAATAATTAAAATTGAAAAAGGAAGGTCACTCGCTTAGCGATTGACCTTCCTTTTTTTATGGTTCTATAATATTTGTTGGGGTTCTTACACAATTAGCAGACACAAAAAATGCACGTAATCGCCCAGTCTTTTATACTTGAATTGTCGAGAAACAAGTAAAGATTGGAGATACGTGCATAATGAATTCTACCATAATGTTGCCTGGTTTTGAAGAAGTAAACATCATGAAGATAAAAAGATCACAATGTTGATTGGAGCGGAAGGGGGCTCGACTCCTGCGGGAATAGCGGGAAAGTTGAGACCCCACAGGGCAAAGCCCGAGGAGGCTCAACTCACGCCCCGCGGAAAGCGAGCCTCCTGGAGCGGAAATCAACCATTACTCGCTTCTTTTAACAATCAAAAGATTCAAAAAGTAATAATTAAATCTCCTCATCAACTTCTAAATTATACAAGCCTCCCATATATATAAATCAGGGATTTGGGTTTAAGGAGGCGAGAAAGTTTGATTGAATTTATCTTCAAGCAAAAAAATGATGCATTAAAGCTTCAAGAACACCTCAATAAAGAGTTCATACAATCATGGTTCCATGAAACGCTCTTTCAACATACAACTCACTATAATCTGACGATAGAGGTTTCCCCCTTCTTCAAGGAAAAAGAAAAGCTGTTCAACGGGGTTTCCCACTTTGTCTTAAATGATAAATGCATGGACTGGTCCGAATCAGCCTTGAAAGAAAATTATTTTTATGAAGATGTTGATGAAATCAATCAAATATTAGAGGTCGTATCAGAGATGAGGATGGGTGAGCGACCTGAATTGATGGAGCTGATCGGTGAATGGGACGAGGCCGAATACGTCCACAACAGCCTGGAGCTTTTGTTGGAAGGGAAGGCCCCCATATCATTCGACTCTTTCAGCAAATTCAGGCTGAAGAAGCTTCAGGAGAGACTGCTCCTCATGCTGGATCTTGCTATAGATGAATATAAGATGGAGCAGGAATATCAAATGTTTGTCCATATGCTGCGGGAGTATCTGGCATCAAGGGAGCAGAAAATACGAACCATCCATCTGTACTCGACGGGTTACGGCTATCGTTTCTTTGATGAAGACATGAAAGAGGTGACAAGGCAGGAATTGACGAAGGCAATTGATAAACGCCTTCTGACGAATCACCCGTTATACGTTGATTCGTACACCATCGCTCCGTTATTATCCCTTGCACCGGAGAAGATACTCGTGTACGGGAATGGTGACCATCAATTGATCAGAACACTACAGAATATTTTTGAAGAACGGATCGATCTTTTGCCGATTAGTTACTTCCCTGATACACTTCTTTACCCTTCATGGGATATCGCGAATGAATAGGCTGCTTATTTTATGGAATGCTCTTGCTTTTCAAAACATAACCGATTATAATACCTACATAATAAGTCAATAAATAAAGGTTATGATGAGGACAATAATATTCCTATTCCATTCACAGAGAGGGAAGTCTCTTGGCTGCAAACTTCCTAATTCGGTAGTGATATTTACCACCTCGGAACTTCAATTATGAACTGAATCTTGACGGATTCACAGTAATGATTGACGGCTAAATGTCGTTATTCGTTTTCAATGAAGTCATTGTCTGTTTTTTTTGGCACAATGAGAAGTTGGGTGGAACCACGAGTTTACTTATTAACCTCGTCCCTTCAAACGTGAAGGGGCGGGGTTTTTTATGTTTTATAGAGATTACTTAAGGAGTGAAATCACATGTCAGAAGTAGTGAGAATGCAGTTTCCTGATGGGAATGTCAAGGAGTTTCCTAAAGGAACGACAACAGAAGAGATTGCTGCGTCCATCAGTCCCGGACTAAAGAAGAAGGCGCTAGCTGGTAAAATAAATAATGTATTAATTGACTTACGTACAGGGATTCAGGAAGATGGGGCGATTGAAATCGTTACACCTCCAGGAGAAGATGCACTGGAAATTCTTCGTCACAGTACGGCTCATTTGATGGCACAGGCCATTAAACGCTTATATCCTGAAACAAAGCTTGGAATCGGGCCGGTCATTGAAGGCGGATTCTATTATGATATTGATTCCGAGCACACGTTCACTCCGGAAGATCTTCCATTGATTGAGAAAGAAATGAAGAAAATCACTGGAGAAAATTTAGAGGTGGTTCGTAAAGAAGTCAGCCGCGACGAAGCTCAGAAAATGTATGAAGAAATCGGTGACGAGTATAAGCTTGAATTACTTGAGGCGATTCCTGAAGGAGAACAAGTCTCCATTTACGAGCAAGGAGAATTCTTCGATTTATGTCGTGGAATCCATATTCCGTCCACTAATAAAATTAAAGAATTCAAGCTATTAAGCATCGCTGGGGCATACTGGCGCGGGAATAGTGATAATAAAATGCTTCAACGAATCTACGGTACAGCCTTCTTCAAGAAAGAAGACCTGGAAGAGCATCTGCGTCTTTTAGAAGAAGCAAAAGAGCGTGATCACCGTAAAATCGGTAAAGAATTGAATCTATTCATGAACTCGCAAAAAGTGGGACAAGGCCTGCCGATGTGGCTGCCTAAAGGTGCCGCGATCCGTCGTATCATCGAGCGTTATATCGTTGATAAAGAAGAGCGCTTAGGCTATGATCACGTGTACACACCTGTCATGGGAAGCGTCGAGCTATACAAGACAAGCGGTCACTGGGACCATTATCAGGAGAATATGTTCCCGGTCATGGAGATGGATAATGAAGATCTTGTCCTTCGCCCGATGAACTGCCCTCATCATATGATGATTTACAAAAACGGCATTCACAGCTATCGTGAGCTTCCGATCCGCATCGCCGAGCTTGGTTTGATGCACCGTTACGAATTATCAGGAGCACTATCAGGACTTCAACGTGTACGCGGGATGACTCTGAATGATGCGCATATCTTCGTCCGTCCTGATCAAATCAAGGAAGAATTCAAGCGTGTAGTACGCCTGGTTCAGGAAGTGTACAAAGACTTTGATCTGAATGACTATTCCTTCCGTCTGTCTTATCGTGACCCTGAGGATACGGAGAAGTACTTTGATGATGATGAGATGTGGAACCGTGCACAAGGAATGATCAAGGAAGCCATGGATGAACTGGATGTTGAGTACTTTGAAGCAGAAGGGGAAGCGGCATTCTACGGCCCTAAACTGGACGTTCAAGTGAAAACGGCCCTTGGTAAGGAAGAAACTCTATCAACGGTTCAACTGGATTTCCTACTTCCAGAGCGCTTTGACTTAACATATGTAGGGGAAGACGGGAAGCAGCATCGTCCGGTTGTCATTCACCGTGGTGTCGTATCCACGATGGAACGCTTCGTGGCATTCCTGATCGAAGAATACAAAGGAGCATTCCCGACATGGCTCGCTCCAACGCAGGTCCAGGTGATCCCGGTTTCCCCGGATGTTCACTTCGACTATGCGAAAGAAGTGAAAGAAAAGCTTCAGGCTGAAGGGCTTCGAGTGGACATCGATGACCGTAATGAAAAGATCGGTTACAAAATCCGTGAAGCACAGATGAGTAAAGTCCCTTACATGCTTGTGGTGGGAGACAATGAAATCAAGGAAACGGCTGTAAACGTCCGTAAATACGGAGAGCAAAAATCAGAAACAATTTCCCTTGACGAGTTCATCGGCCACATCACAAAAGAAGCGAAACGATAAAATGAGAAAGAGGGACGGACCTTGCACCAAGGTCCGTCCCTCCCGTATAAATTTCAAAAAAACTATTGCACTCTCCTTAGATGTCTGATATTATGAAATACGTTGTGATATTAAATGATTATTTGACAGCGGTATTGTCATGTGATATATTATCTAAGGTGAATTGAATACAGTTTGGTACAAGAAGAAGCTACCCGCTTCTCACCTGAATAACGCTTTTTAGCTGTTTACAGGTATGTGATTGACTATTAAAGCCATTTATATATGCTTAATAATCAGGTGCGGGTGTTTCGACACTCGCATCTTTTTTTGTGTGTTGCACGCAAAAAAAGATGCGAGTGCGTCGGCCAAAGCCGTGTATTCTTTTAATAAACCTTGGAGGTGGCTAATTATTAGCAAAGACATGATCTTAAACGAAACGATTCGTGCCCGTGAAGTACGTCTTATCGATCAAAACGGTGAGCAACTTGGGATTAAATCCAAGAATGAAGCTCTTGAAATTGCTGAACGTGTAAATCTTGATCTTGTTCTTGTTGCTCCAAATGCTAAACCACCCGTTGCTCGTATCATGGACTACGGTAAGTTTAAGTTTGAACAACAGAAGAAAGAAAAAGAAGCACGTAAGAATCAGAAAATCATCAATCTTAAAGAGGTTCGTTTAAGCCCGACGATTGATGAGCATGATTTCAATACCAAGCTTCGTAACGCTCGTAAGTTCCTTGAAAAAGGAGACAAAGTTAAAGCGTCAATCCGATTTAAAGGTCGTGCAATTACGCACAAAGAAATTGGTCAACGTGTTCTGGATCGCTTCTCTGATGAGTGTAAAGATGTAGCAACCGTTGAATCAAAACCGAAAATGGATGGTCGCAGTATGTTCTTGGTGCTTGCACCAGTTAACGAAAAATAAAGGACCCGAGGAGGAAAAGCACATGCCAAAAATGAAAACTCACCGCGGCTCAGCTAAGCGTTTCAAGAAAACAGGTTCTGGTAAACTTAAACGTTCACACGCTTACACAAGCCACTTATTCGCAAACAAATCTACTAAAGCAAAGCGTAAGCTACGTAAAGCGGCTGTTGTCTCTAAAGGAGATTTCAAACGCATTCGTCATATGCTTGACAACCTAAAATAAGAAGTAATAGAAACAGGAGGGAATTATTATGCCACGCGTAAAAGGCGGAACAGTAACACGCAGACGTCGTAAAAAAGTTCTTAAATTAGCCAAAGGTTATTTCGGTTCAAAACATACTTTATATAAAGTAGCAAACCAACAAGTCATGAAATCATACATGTATGCTTATCGTGACCGTCGCCAAAAGAAACGTGATTTCCGTAAATTATGGATCACACGTATCAATGCGGCTGCTCGTATGAACGGTCTTTCTTACAGCCGTTTAATGCACGGTTTAAAGCTTGCTGGTATCGAAGTAAACCGTAAAATGCTTGCTGAGCTTGCGATTGCTGACGAAAAAGCATTCAACCAATTAGCAGATGCTGCTAAAGCTCAACTTAACAAATAATTAACTGCTGACTAAGTTAGCAGACAAAAAGGACTGGCCTCTGGCCGGTCCTTTCTTATAGGCTTTATTCGCAAAGCTTGTTATTATTTATCATAGGGTCTGCATAGGCTCTGTCCATTAGTCTGTGCTGAATGCTGAGGGGAACTGCTCCGCTTTCCGCGGACGTTCGGCCGAGCCTCCTCAGCTTCGCTTCCGGGGTCTCGGCACGCCCGTACTTCCGCAGGAGTCTACGCAGTTCCCCTCACCATATTTAAAAGTTTTTTCGTGACAGAGCTACAAGGTGTTAAAAAACAAACTAATTTGAAGGGCAGAATTCTTCTTCAGTAGGAAATTACTTCTACTCACCTCCAAACAAATTGTTTGCTAAAAGCTTTTGATTTTATTTATTTCTATTAAAGATACATGTTTAGAAAGTTGATTGGAGCGGAAGGTGCTCGACTCCTGCGGGAATAGCTGGACAGGTGAGACCCCGGAGGCGTGCCGAGGAGGCTCACCGCCAGCCCCGCGGAAAGCGAGCATCCTGTAGCGGAAATCAACTACTACTTTCTTCTTTAAGAAAGTAACAAACTTTACGAGAAGAACCTTCTAATATCAATCAATTCAGAAAGCAGGTAGAAATCATGGGTACGTTAACAGGTATCTTATATCTTTATGCCATTGTCATCAATATCATCGGCTTTATCATCATGGGTAAGGATAAAAGAAAGGCGCAGCGAAATGAATATCGCATCAAGGAGAGTACTTTGTGGCAGGTGGCGATTCTGGGAGGCAGCATCGGCGCATATATGGGAATGAAAGTATATAGGCATAAAACGAAACATAAAGTATTCGCTTTTGGTTTTCCTCTTCTTGTCATGCTCCATAGCCTGCTTTTTATCTGGCTGAATACTAAGTTGTAGAAATTGAAGTTTTCATTCTTTAACCCGTCTCCTCTACATACTATATAGAGAGTGTCTATAACAGCTTAGAAAAGCAGAAGGAGGTTCACCTTAGCCATGGACGAACGGTTAGTTGCTGCATTCGCCCTCATGGAAGCTAGTGGGTATTTGGCTCCTGTTCTGTTTATTCTGTTTCATATCCTTAGGCAATTTCTGTTCATCCCGGTAGCCCTTGTATGTATGGCGGGAGGAGTGCTGTTTGGAAGTATATTCGGCACTCTGTATTCATTAATCGGATTAACGCTCTTATCTGTTACTTTTTATTTTGTCATAAAGAGCTTTACATCTTTCTATGAAAAGCTCCTGAGACTGAAAGAAAAATGGTTTGGAAGAAATGCTACTCTCACAACTGGTCAAGTTGCAATACTGCGGTTAATTCCTTTTGTCCATTACCAGCTGCTGAACCTTTGTCTACTTGAACGAAAGAAAAAGCTTAAACCTTTCATCCGGGCCTCTGTTATTTCTAATATTCCCCTGGCGTTTTTTTACACGGTTTTCGGTCAATACATCAAACAATTTTCCCCACCTATTCTAGTCATGATTTTGCTGGCACTCATCGTCCTATTTTACCTTCTAAGAGAAAAAGTAAGAGTGATTGAATGGAGAGAGTTCTTTCCGGGTAAATAAAAAACGGCTAGCAGGGCTAGCCATTTTTTATTGCTTTTTTTGAAGGAATTCATGGATCGGGCTTTTCCAATCCAGCTTTGCATTCGGGTATCTTTCTTTAATTTCATTCTGGAGGTATTGAAAATCTTCTTGAGTCAGTCCCTTTAAAGAAGAGATGTTTTTTGACCAAACAAAGATGGAAACCACTTCAAAGGATTTTTCTGTTGCTCCTAAATATTTTTCTCCTTCGAAAAGAACTCCTTTATACGTTACGTGAAAATTCTTACGGACATTTTCCTGATTATCGAGAAAGTAAAAACGTTTTTGCTCCTGGGCAAGTTCCAGTTTTCGCTTTGGGTCTATAATATATTTCACACTGCGGTATAAAAGGTAAAGAATAAGGAAAAAAATCACTAACCGAATAATCCAAAGCATTACCATTACCTCCCTAGGCATAAGTCTTCTCCTATTATTTACGATAAAAACAGAAAAAGGTTTCATTTTATTTAAAATTTCTTTGAAAATTTGTCATACTAAGAGAGGACAACAGAAAAATAGGCATCATAAGGGGAGATAACGTCATGAATATTGAAAAGTTATTGGACATGCAAGAGAAGCTGGATCAGCATATTGAAGAAGAACACGGTTTGCAAAACGCAGATTTAATTGAAAAGAAGATCCTTGCCCTGCTTGTTGAAGTGGGAGAACTGGCCAATGAAACAAGAAGCTTTAAGTTTTGGAGTAAGAAATCATCTTCATCGAAGGAAGTGATCCTTGAAGAATTTGTAGATGGAATTCATTTTATTCTCTCACTGGGACTTGAAATCGGCATCCAGCAATTTGATTTAGGTGAAACCAATTACGCAAATGAAGATGTCTCGAAACAATTCCTGGAAGTATTCAAATCGGCCAATCACTTTTCTGAAGAGCGTTCTGTTGGGCATTTTCAACAATTGTTCAGGCATTATGTCTATTTGGGTGAGCTGTTAGGATTCTCCCATGAAGAGGTATTTGACGCTTATGTTAAGAAGAATGAAGTGAATTATAATCGTCAAAAAGAAGGGTATTAATATCCGTTTCACCAGCGGTAGTTTAAGAAGATTCAGGAAATTTTGATGAATCGGACAGATTTTAGTATAATGAGAGTGTATGAATATTTAGGGGGTCGAAACAGTGGCAAAATTAGATGAAACATTGACAATGCTAAAGGATTTAACCGATGCAAAAGGTGTACCGGGGAATGAAAGAGAAGTACGAAACGTAATGAAGCGATACATAGAACCATTTGCAGATGAAATCACAACAGATAATCTGGGAAGCTTAATTGCTAAAAAAGTCGGCGATGAGAACGGACCTAAGATTATGGTGGCCGGACATCTTGATGAAGTCGGCTTCATGATCACTCAAATCGACAGCAAAGGGTTCCTGCGTTTTCAAACAGTAGGAGGCTGGTGGTCACAAGTCATGCTTGCCCAGCGAGTGACAATTGTGACGAGTAAAGGAGAAGTAACAGGAGTGATCGGTTCAAAACCACCGCATATCCTGCCTCCGGAAGCCCGTAAAAAGCCGGTTGATATTAAAGATATGTTTATCGATATCGGAGCTTCAAGCCGTGAAGAAGTACAGGAGTGGGGAGTAAAGCCGGGAGATATGGTTGTTCCGTATTTCGAATTCACGGTGATGAACAACGAAAAGATGCTTCTTGCAAAAGCATGGGATAACCGTATCGGATGCGCGATTGCCATCGATGTACTGAAAAACCTGAAAGATCAAGATCATCCAAACGTGGTATATGGTGTAGGTACAGTGCAGGAAGAAGTTGGACTGCGTGGAGCGAGAACGTCAGCAGCTAAGATCCAGCCTGACATTGCCTTTGGTGTAGATGTTGGAATTGCAGGAGATACACCTGGCGTTTCTGACAAGGAAGCATCAAGTAAAATGGGTGAAGGCCCGCAAATCATCCTGTATGATGCATCCATGATTTCTCACAAAGGGCTTCGTGACTTTGTGACAGATACAGCGGATGAACATAACATTCCGTATCAATTTGATTCCATTGCCGGTGGTGGAACGGATTCCGGTGCGATTCATTTAACGGCAAATGGAGTCCCTGCTTTATCCATTACCATTGCAACCCGCTATATCCATTCCCATGCAGCAATGTTGCATCGTGATGATTATGAGAATGCGGTTAAACTGATTACAGAAGTGATCAAGAAGTTAGATCAAGATACAGTGGCGAAGATTACATTTGATTGATTGTAATGAAAGAGAGACCCTATCGGATAAGGGTCTCTTTTTCATGAGATAGAGGAGCTGGCATTAAAAAGTCATTTGATCAGCTAAGGTCATGTCAGCACCGATCGTTTTTTTAATAATGCGAATGGCGCTCTCATTGTCCTCGTCTGACTCAGAAGCTATGCAATCTTTCGGTATCGAGATTTCATACTCTCTCATATAGGCATCATTGGCGGTGTAGAGTACACAGATATCTCCTGCGATTCCTGTTAGGATCAAGTGTTTTACATCCAATTGATGAAGCAGGATATCAAGTTGTGTCCCGAAAAAGCACGAATGCTTCGGTTTGATGATAAAATAGTCATCTGTATCCGGGTGAAGTTTTTCGATTACGGTTTCTCCTTTTTTCTTGTTGCAATGCTCGATAATGTCATTCATATTGTCCTGCCATAGACCGTAGTTATCATTCACATAAATGACCGGAATGTCGGATTCCTTCGCTATCTTCTTCAAGTCGCGAATATTATCTACAATCTTCAAAGTGTTTTCGTATAAATTCTCTCCACCTTGAAAATCAAAAGTATTAATCATGTCGATGATCAATAATGCGCTTTTCTTGTGACTCATACATTCGTTTCCCCTTCCTTTACGTTTGTATATTTTAATTACCACTGAAAGAGATGGATTAAAACAAAATGGGGAAAACTATTAATGTGGTGGCTGCATATCAAATCATAAAATAAGGGCAACCCATGTTAAGGGTTACCCATGTTATTACTGTGTTTGTTGCTGCTGTAATGATTCTTCTAATGTTTCGAGGACCATTTTTTGTTCCTGGGGATCTGCGTTTTGCCAGAAGACTTCAAGAAGTACCCCCAGTCCAGGAAGGGTTTTTTCTTCTCCGCCTTGGATTGCATCGACGATGGTGTCTCTCAGTTCGTCCTGGTTGTTACCAGATACGTTGTGTATGATTGCTTTTCGTAAGTTAAGATTCATCACACATTTCTCCTTTTTGATAGTTGAGGAATTCATTGTTATCTTGTCTCAAATTGAATTTATTATGTAGGAAAGTTAAGGTATAATGAGACCCTGAATAGTAATTAAAAGGAGCGGATACGATTGAAGTATATTCAATCCTCGAAAAATCCTGTTGTGAAGCAGTGGAAGAAGTTATTGACCAAAAAAGAACGGGATCTCACTCGTACATACATAGTTGAAGGCTTTCACCTGGTGGAAGAAGCCTTAAAGCAAGAGGATTCGGTCCTTGAACTTATAGTCGTGGAAGGAACCGATCTCCCGCAAAAATGGACCGTAGCCTCCGTTACCATGACGATGGTATCAGAAGAGGTCGGTAAAGCCTTGACGGATACCGAGACACCACAAGGAGTTTTCGCTGTTTGTAAGCAGAGAGAAGATGAACATAACATTGAAAAAGCGGCAACATTCATGCTATTAGATGGCCTTCAGGATCCCGGGAATATCGGGACGATCATTCGTACAGCTGATGCAGCGGGTATTGATATGGTCGTGTTAGGCAAGGGTACTGTTGACCCCTATAACCCTAAGGTATTGCGGTCTGCACAAGGAGGTCACTTTCATATTCCGATTATCAGAAGGGATCTCAATGAAACCATTTCGAAATTGAAAGAACGGGACATCCCTGTATACGGGACAGCTCTTGAAAATGGTGTTGAGTATACAACGGTCAATCCTCAATCTTCATATGCTCTTATAGTAGGTAACGAAGGGAATGGTATGTCGAAAGACCTCTTAACTGAAACCGATCAGAATCTCTATATTCCCGTTTATGGGAAAAGCGAATCGTTAAATGTAGCGATTGCTGCGGGAGTTTTATTATACTATTTTAAAAATGGGCAGTGAATTTCTTGAAAAGGTTTGAAATTTGCCTGGAAATTCACTATAATAATGCACATATAACTTAAAAAACGTTGAAAGAGGAAAGTAGCACATGACCTTCTTTAAGGGAGAGAATGCCCTGGACTGAAAGCATTCTTAGGAACGCATGATGTGAAGATTTCACCTCTCGAGTTGGCATCGGGACCATTCATTTGATGAATGTAAAGATGCTCCGGCAAAGCCGTTATCCGAATGAAGTGAGTATGTCTGCCTATGGATATACTTATAAGGGTGGTACCGCGATATAAACCTCGTCCCTTTTGGGGATGGGGTTTTTTTATTTGTTTTAAAACCATCAGTACGATCATTCGGACGATATACATTAAAGGAGGAAGTATAAATGGAGGACAAATTACGATCCCTTCAACAAGAAGCAATCGAAAAAGTGAACGAAGCACAGGACTTAAAAGAACTGAACATTATCCGTGTAGCTTACCTGGGTAAAAAAGGACCTGTAACCGAAGCCTTAAAAGGAATGGGCAAACTTTCAGCAGAAGAACGTCCTAAAATGGGAGCCCTTGCGAATGAAGTTCGTGGAGCCATAACAGAAACCATTGAAGCGAAGCAGGCCGTGCTTGAAAAAGAAGCGGTTGAAAAGAAGCTTCAATCTGAAACGATCGATGTTACGTTACCAGGGCGCCCTGTTAAAAAGGGAAATCATCATCCGCTCACGATGATTGTGGAAGAAATTGAAGATTTATTTATCGGAATGGGCTATACCGTTGCTGAAGGACCGGAAGTGGAGAAGGATTATTATAATTTTGAAGCTCTGAACCTTCCCAAGGGACACCCGGCCCGAGATATGCAGGATTCCTTCTATATTACTGAAGAAACCCTGCTGCGTACTCATACTTCTCCTGTTCAAGCAAGAACGATGGAACTGGCGAAAGGCAAAGGACCAATTAAAATTATTTGTCCAGGGAAAGTGTATCGTCGTGATACAGATGACGCAACACACTCTCATCAATTCACTCAAATTGAGGGGCTCGTCATTGATGAAGACATCCGCATGAGTGACCTGAAAGGAACCCTTCAGGTATTTGCGAAAAAGATGTTTGGCGAGGACCGTGAAATCCGCTTGCGCCCAAGCTTCTTCCCGTTTACAGAGCCTTCAGTCGAAATGGATATCTCATGTAAAATATGTGGTGGAAAAGGCTGTCGCGTATGTAAAGGAACTGGATGGATCGAAATTCTCGGAGCAGGAATGGTTCACCCGAACGTACTCGAAATGGCAGGGTTTGATTCACAGAAATACACAGGCTTCGCATTCGGAATGGGACCTGAACGTATTGCCATGCTGAAATACGGAATCGATGATATCCGTCATTTCTACACAAACGACACGCGCTTTGTCACTCAGTTCGGAACAGAAGAGTAAAAGAAAATCGATAGGAGGTACTAACACATGTTTGTTTCATATAAATGGTTAGAAAATTATGTTGACTTATCAGGTGTCACACCTGAAGAGTTAGCAGAGAAGATTACAAGAAGCGGGATTGAAGTTGAAGGTGTTGAACGAATCGGGGAAGAAATCAAAAATGTGGTAGTCGGTCATGTTTTACAATGTGAGCCACATCCTGATGCGGATAAATTAAATAAATGCTTAGTGGATGCAGGAGAGGAAGAACCAGTTCAAATCATTTGCGGAGCACCAAACGTGGCAATAGGTCAAAAAGTGGCTGTCGCAAAGGTTGGAGCGGTCCTGCCGGGTAACTTCAAAATCAAGAAAGCCAAGCTTCGTGGTGAAGCATCTCACGGGATGATTTGTTCCCTGCAAGAGCTTGGAGTAGAAGGAAAGCTTGTACCGAAAGAACATGCAGAGGGAATTTATGTGTTCTCGGATGATGCTGAAGTAGGCAGAGATGCAGTGGAATTATTGAATCTTGATGATGCGATTCTGGAATTGGGCTTAACGCCTAATCGTTCTGATTGCTTAAGCATGCTGGGAGTTGCGTATGAAGTAGCAGCAATTATGGATCGTGAAGTCAAGCTTCCCCAAACGGAGTTATCCGAAGGCAGTGAAAAGGCGTCGGATTATGTATCGGTAAAAGTGGAAGCGAAAGAAGATAATCCTCTATACGGAGCTAAAATCATCAAAGATGTAAAAATCGGTCCATCTCCATTATGGATGCAAAATGTGTTGATCTCAGCCGGGATCCGACCACATAATAACGTAGTCGATATTACGAACTATGTTTTATTGGAATATGGTCAGCCTCTTCACGCATTTGATTACGACCGACTTGGTTCAAAGGAGATCCTTGTCCGTCGTGCGATTGATGGGGAGGCATTTGTCACACTTGATGATGCAGAAAGAACCTTATCAAGCAGCCAGCTTGTCATTACGAATGGGACGGAGCCGGTCGCTCTTGCAGGAGTGATGGGTGGAGCGAATTCTGAGGTTAAAAACGATACAACGACTGTCCTTCTTGAGGCAGCTTATTTCACCGGTGCGATTGTCAGAGGAGCCTCCAAAGATCACGGACTGCGAAGTGAAGCGAGCACACGATATGAAAAGGGAGTCGATCCTGATCGTGTCCTGAAAGCAGGGGAGAGAGCTGCGCAACTGATGGCTGAATATGCACAGGGGAAAGTGCTTGAAGGAACGGTACTATTTAATGAACTTGAAGTTGAGCCTGTGAAGGTAGAGATTACGTTAGAAAAAATCAATTCTTCACTAGGAACATCCATTTCAGCTGACACAGTTGTAGATATCTTCCGCCGACTTCAATTTGATGTAGAAGTCAATGGAGAAACGTTTGTTGTAACGGCTCCTACAAGAAGAGGGGATATTACCATACCTGAAGATTTACTTGAAGAAGTGGCACGTCTTTTCGGTTATGATAACCTTCCGCTGACTCTTCCAAAGGGAGAATCAACACCCGGTGGACTTTCGAATCATCAGTTGAAACGCCGTACGGTTCGTCGTTATTTAGAGGGGGCAGGACTCCTCCAAGGGATTACGTATTCTTTAACAAACGATAAGAAAGCAACACAATATGCCCTGGACGTAAGAGAGCCTGTCCGTTTATTGATGCCAATGAGTGAAGAGCGAAGCAATCTCCGCCTAAGCATCATTCCACAGCTTCTTGAAGTGCTTTCGTACAATAAAGCACGTCAAAATGACTCACTTGCCTTTTATGAAGTGGGATCCATTTTCTTACAGGAACCAGGAGAAGAGCTGCCTAAAGAAGAGGAGCATATTGCAGGGGCTATTACGGGCCTTTGGCATCTGCATCCTTGGCAGGGAGAGAAGAAGCCTGCTGACTTCTATGTTGCGAAAGGAATCCTGGAAGGACTGTTCGAAGAAATCGGCGTTTCTGAAGCCATCTCTTACCGCCAGGCAGTGGTAGATGGCATGCACCCGGGAAGAACGGCTGAAATTCTATTGGACAATGAAGTCATCGGTTATGTAGGAGCGATTCATCCGGAAGCGGAAAAAGAGTTGGACCTGAACGAAACCTACGTGTTCGAACTGAAGGCATCTCCAATCTTCCATTACGTAAAACCGGCATTAAGCTACACGCCAATCCCTCGTCATCCATCGATTACAAGAGATATCGCCCTAGTAGTGGATACAGATGTGAAAGCGGGAGAGTTGGAATCCATTATTAAAGACGCAGGAGGCAAGCTTCTGAAAGAAGTTTCAGTCTTCGATCTTTATGAAGGGGAACATATGGAAGCAGGCAAGAAATCCATTGCGTTCTCGTTAAAATACTTCGATCCGGCTAAGACATTAACGGATGAAGAAGTGGTTAAAGTACATGATAAAGTACTGCAAACAGTGAAGGAAAAAGCCGGAGCAGAGTTGAGAGGATAATACAGCTCAAAGTGGAAGGTGTCAGACAATGGTCTGGCACCTTTTTGCTGTTTGGAGGTGGTTTTGCCTGTTAAAAATGAACGAATTTTAACAGGAGAATATTTCGGAAATTTTAACAGGTGAATATTGAAGTAAATTCAACAGGAGAATATTCCGGAAATTTCAACAGTTAAATATCGTTCGTAATTCAACTGCTGAATCCAAGGTAGAACCACCAACCAAAGAGAAATCCCCACCGGAATAACCGATGGGGATATCATTTATTTCCTGGCTAACTTTATCGCCTTTTCACTATTCGCAAAATGCCATTTCGTCATAGACTTCAGTTCTTCAATCCCTTTTCGCTTAATGATTTTCGCAGCTGCAATGTCTACGTGCTTACCGGCACCTTTAGGTATCTCGACACCAGCTTTTTCACTCAATTTGTCCATTTCCTTTAAGAAGGCATAACGGGCAATAATCGAGGCAGCGGCTACAGCTAGATGGATGCTTTCACCTTTTGTGCTGAAATACACGCGGTCACGTTGGATTTTCTTTTGTGCAGAAACATGTTTGTAGTATGTATTCTTTTCAACAAACTGATCAATCAATATTCCTTCAGGTAGTTCCGGGGCCATTTTTTCCAACAGATTCAGGATCGCCTGATTGTGCAAGAGAGCCTTCATCTTCCCCTGCGTCATTCCTTTTGCTTGCATCGCGTTGTATTTAGGGTTATGCAGGATGAGTAATGAATACGGAATCACGGCTATTAAATCCCTGGCTATTTTGATGATTTGAGGGTCGGATAAATTTTTAGAATCCTTTACTCCTAGTTCCATCATAAGTGGAAGGTGCTCTCTCTTCACGTAAGCACTTACCACCGTGATCGGTCCGAAGAAGTCGCCTGTGCCCACTTCATCTGATCCGATGACAGACCAGTCGGCGAAGTTTTCAGGCAGTGTCGTCGTTCCCTTGGAAGGTGATTTTACCTTTGGAGGTTCGCTGCTGCCCCACTGACTTGATTCTCCTTCTCCGTTAGTTCCTTGAAACAATACTTTCCCCGATTTATAGGCAGTGATCGTACAGCCGGATGGCTTTGCTACAAAAACGGCACCCGGTGGCAGTTTGTCCGTTAATACGTTTTTGTAGTGGCCTTTCATTTTCTCGATTGTTTCTTTGTTTACTTGAATGACGGTATTAGCCAAGTCTCTCTCTCCTTATGACAAAATTCTTGTATATAATAAAAAATGTGAGCTAATATGACAAATTCCTTCCAAAATCAAAAGATTTCGTGGTATGATTATGTTTAGGATTCTTATGAATGGGGGGCTTTCAGGTTGTCTGAACAACAAAAAAATCGCACCACTATAGACATATATGGTCAACAATATACGATTGTTGGGACTGAATCAACTAGTCAAATCCGATTTGTTTGTACTAAAGTGGATGACAAGATGAGAGAAATAAACTCCATGAATCCATCTCTCGACACTAGCAGGCTCGCCGTTCTGACTGCGGTGAATGCCGTAAATGATTATCTCAAACTACAAGAAAAGTTTGAGGAGCTGGAACGAGAAATCAAACGTTTAAAGGATTGAAAAAAGATGCTGGATTTAGCTTTGTTGATCATCCTGGTGATAGGATTTTTAATAGGTTTAAAACGTGGATTCATTTTGCAAGTGGTCCACATATTCGGATTTATTGTTTCTTTTATTGTAGCATACATATATTATGATCAGCTTGCACCGAAGTTAACATTATGGATTCCTTACCCTGTATTGGACGAGCAATCCACATTGAATATGATTTTTGAATCGACCAATTTAGATCAGGCTTATTATCGTGTGATCGCATTTGCAATGATTTTCTTCGCAGTCCGGATCATTCTGCAAATCATTGGATCGATGCTCGATTTTGTCGCACATCTTCCTCTATTAAAGCAGTTGAATGTTCTTGGCGGAGGGATATTAGGCTTTATTGAAGCATACTTAATGATCTTCATTCTATTATTTATTGCCGTATTGTTGCCGATCGAGTCGGTTCAAACATTCATTAATAACTCATTTATTGCGCAAGCGATGGTTAAACATACGCCTGTTTTCTCTGATTTGGTGAAATCTTGGTGGATTGAATATGTAGCCTGAAGAAGGGGCTGACTATAAGTATGCAATTCAAATTCGTTAGGGATGCCTTAGTGAATTTGTTCATCTTATAAGTCAGTCTTTTTTCTTTTTATATCAATTTTGCTACTATATAGATGGGGTCGTTTTGCTTTTGCAAGGGACGAAGTTTTAAAGGTCCTAATTGTTAATTCTAAGATAGTAGGTGAATCTCTTGAATAAAAAAGATATTATAAAATTATTAGAAGAAATTGCGATATATATGGAATTGAAAGGCGAGAATTCATTTAAAATCTCCGCCTACCGAAAAGCGGCGGCGGCACTTGAGAATGATGACCGGAGCTTACAGGAAATCAGTGACTTTACGAAGCTGAGCGGAATCGGCAAAGGAACGGCGGGAGTAATCGAGGAATACATAAACGAAGGCATATCTTCTGTCCTTGAAGAATTAAAGGAAGAAGTTCCAAAGGGATTGATCCCCCTTCTTCAATTACCTGGTTTAGGTGGAAAGAAAATTGCCAAGCTTTATAGTGAACTTGGGGTAGAAAATATAGAAGACCTGGAGCAAGCGTGTAAAGCAAATAAAGTACAAGGTTTAGCAGGCTTCGGTAAGAAGACGGAAGAGAAGATCCTTTCATCCATCGAACAGGTGGGCAAGAGACCTGACCGTCTGCCGATCGCTTTTATGAATGGGATCGCTGAGGAAATTGAAGGTTTTCTTATCGGCATGGACAGCATCCAAACCTTTTCGAGAGCGGGAAGCTTAAGGAGAATGAGAGAAACCATCAAGGACCTTGATTTCATTCTGGCAACAGAGCATCCACAAGAGGTGAAGGAAGGTTTGTTGAAACTCTCCAATATCGTAGAAACCATCGCTGCAGGAGATACAAAAGTTTCACTGACTCTTTCGTATAATTGGGATGTAAGCATCGATTTTCGAATCGTAAAGCCTGAAGAATTTGCTACCGCCCTTCACCATTTTACCGGATCAAAGGATCATAATGTCCGCATGCGCCAGCTGGCGAAAGAACGCGGAGAAAAGATCAGTGAATATGGCGTCGAGAATAGTGAAACCGGTGAGATAAAGACATTTAATACAGAAGAAGAATTTTATCACCATTTTGATATGCCCTTGATCCCACCAGAGCTGCGGGAAGATGGGAAAGAAGTGGAAGAGTTCCATAAGGATTATTCCCTCATCACATTAGAAGATATAAAAGGGGATCTTCATATGCACTCCACCTGGTCGGATGGTGCATTTTCGATTGAAGAAATGGTAGAGGCTTGCCGTGCCAAAGGATATCAATATATGGCCATCACCGATCACTCCCAGTACTTACGTGTGGCAAACGGGCTGACTACAGAACGATTACTTAAGCAAATCGATGAAATTAAAGAAATCAACAAGAAGTATGATGATATAGAAGTCCTATCAGGAATCGAGATGGATATTCTTCCTGATGGTACATTGGATTATGAGGATGACATTCTTGAAAAAGTCGATCTTGTGATTGCTTCGATTCATTCGAGTTTTTCACAATCCCAAGAAAAGATCATGGAGAGGCTGACAACGGCCCTGAAGAGTGCCCATGTGGATATCATTGCCCATCCAACAGGGAGAATCATTGGTCGAAGAGAAGGTTATGACGTAGATATGGATCTTCTTATCCAGCTGGCGAAAGAAACTGATACGGCGTTGGAGCTTAATGCAAATCCGAATCGGCTGGATCTGTCTGCAGAAAATATCCGAAAAGCCCAGGAACAAAATGTAAAGCTCGTCATCAACACAGATGCACACAGTATCGATCACCTGGAATTCATGAAAGTCGGAATAGGAACAGCTCGAAAAGGCTGGATCAAGAAAGATGCTGTCATCAATACATGGGATAAAAAAGAGTTAATCAAATTTATTAAGCGAAACTGATAAAAGGTGGAATACATTCCGTGAATTCTAAAGTATTAAAAACGTTAGAGTTTGATAAAATCAAAGAATTATTAAAGCAATATGCTGCATCCGCACTTGGCCATGCAAAGGTATCCTCTCTCATGCCATCCGTTGAGTATGAAGAAATTACAGCTCTTCACGAAGAAACAGATGAAGCCATGACCATCCTCAGATTGAAGGGTCATGCCCCGTTAGGCGGGATTTTCGATATTCGTCCACACGTCAAGCGTGCTCAAATAGGCGGGATGCTTTCCCCTTCTGAATTTGTTCAGGTAGCGAGTACGATCCGGGCCAGCAGGAAGCTGACGCTTTTTGTAGAGGAGTTACTGGAGGAAGAGGTGGACATTCCCCTTCTGCAGGAGAAAATGGGGACGGTCGTCCCCCTCCCTCATTTAGAGCAGAATATAAGAAAAGTCGTCGACGATAACGGAGAAATCCTGGATACAGCCAGTGAAGCACTCCGTACGATCCGTACCCAGCTAAGGGCCAACGAAGGACGGATCCGGGAGAAACTTGAACGAATGATCCGCTCTTCCAATGCTCAAAAAATGTTATCCGATGCGATCATTACCATTCGAAACGATCGATATGTGATTCCCGTTAAACAAGAGTATCGGGGTCAATATGGCGGGATCATTCATGATCAATCATCATCGGGGCAAACGTTATTTATTGAACCGGAAGCCATCGTTCAACTGAATAATCAACTCCGTGAGCTCCGATTAAAAGAGCAAGCTGAAATTGAAAAGATTCTTCAGGATCTGTCTGAAAGTGTACAAGAATCAGGAGAAGAACTGCTCTTGATTGTCAGTGTCCTGTCAGATGTTGATTTCATGTTCACAAAAGCGAAGTTCGGACGATCCATTAAAGGATCTAAACCGACGATCAATAATGAACGCCGGGTGAGGCTGAACAAAGCCCGACATCCTCTTTTGCCGATAGATGAAGCAGTGGCGAATGACATCGAGTTGGGGACTGACTTTTCTTCCATTGTCATCACGGGGCCAAATACCGGTGGAAAAACCGTTACCCTGAAAACATTGGGATTAACGAGTTTAATGGCACAGGCCGGTCTGCCGATCCCGGCTCTAGATGGTTCTGAAGTTGGCGTCTTCCGTACCATTTACGCTGATATCGGGGACGAGCAATCGATTGAACAAAGCTTAAGTACCTTCTCTTCTCATATGGTCAATATCGTGGATATCCTTAAAAAGGTAGATCATGAGAGTTTAGTGTTGTTTGATGAACTGGGCGCCGGTACAGATCCTCAAGAAGGTGCAGCGCTGGCCATCTCCATTTTGGATGAAGTACATGGAACTGGTGCAAGAGTCGTGGCGACCACTCACTATCCTGAATTAAAAGCATATGGGTACAATCGTGAAGGGGTCGTGAATGCAAGTGTGGAATTTAATGTAGAAACATTAAGTCCTACCTATAAGCTTTTGCTCGGGGTCCCGGGAAGAAGTAATGCATTTGAGATTTCTAAGCGTTTAGGGCTATCAGATTCAGTCATTCAGAGAGCGAAGTCCCATATCGGAACGGATAGTAAAGAAGTGGAGAATATGATTGCCTCCCTCGAAGACAGCAGGCGTCAGGGTGAACGGGAACTTGAGGAAGCCCATGAACTCTTAAGACAAGCCGAGAAAATGCATAAAGATATGCAGAAGCAAATGATGGAGTATTATGAGAAAAAGGATACACTTTACGAAAAAGCTCAACAAAAAGCCACTGAAGTCGTTGAAAAAGCGAAGGCAGAAGCTGAACAAGTGATCAAAGATTTACGAAAAATGCAACACGAAAAATCAGCTCAAATCAAGGAACATGAACTGATTCAGGCGAAAAAACAATTGGAAGATGCTACACCGAAATTGAAATCGTCCGGGCAAAAGAAAAAAGTCAATCAGGCTAAGCATGAGTTAAAACCAGGGGACGAAGTCAAAGTCTTAAGCTTTGATCAAAAAGGCCACTTGGTCGAACGAGTGTCTGCGAAAGAATGGCAAGTTCAGATGGGCATCATGAAAATGAAGGTGAAGGAATCAGATCTTGAATTCATTCAATCTCAACAGAAGGTAGAGACTAAACCACTCGCCACAGTGAAAGGAAAAGATTTTCACGTCAGCCTTGAGCTGGATCTACGCGGTGAGCGTTTCGAAAATGCATTATCCAGAGTGGAGAAATACATCGACGATGCTCTGCTTGCCGGTTATCCCCGCGTTTCCATCATTCATGGGAAAGGTACGGGAGCTTTAAGGCAAGGAGTGCAGGAATACTTGAAAAATCACCGATCGGTCAAAAACATTCGTTTCGGGGATGCAGGCGAAGGTGGAACCGGTGTAACAGTCGTTCAATTTAAATAAGATCTGGAGACTGCTCATATGTACGAAGTTTCATTGTGAAAATAATTGAGTGGTTAAAATAAAGCGGTAAAGGGAGCTTTACGATGAAGAACTTTTGGGAAAATGAATTTGTTCAAACGGCTGGGAATTACAGCGTGGTCATTTTATGTTTGGTTCTGTTCTTAGCTATCTTCGAACTGGTCACAAAGTATAAGAATTGGGAAGAAATCAAAAAAGGCAACTTGGCCGTGGCGATGGCAACGGGAGGGAAAATATTTGGGATAGCGAATATTTTCCGCCACTCCATCAGCCATAACGATACCATCCTGACGACAATCGGATGGGGTGTGTTTGGCTTTTTTCTATTACTGATCGGCTATTTCATTTATGAATTTCTCACACCCAAATTTAAAATTGATGAAGAAATCGCTAATGATAACAGAGCGGTGGGCTTCATTTCATTGGTCATTTCAGTTGGTTTATCCTATGTAATAGGAGCCGGAATATCGTAAGGAGAGGGAATATGGAAACATTGGCAAAGGTTTTGCTCACGCTATGTGGGGGTTTTTTACTCGTAGGGATAATTTATTTGTTGGTCTTTACGTAAATGGTTGAGGAGATTTATCATAAAGAGCTTGGATATTGAAACAATGCTAAAATAATAATAAAGTACGAGCAGACTGTCATATGGTTGAATAGGCAGTCTTTTTTCTTTAATAATATCATCTATTAGGAAGGTCAAGCTTAAGAGATAGGAAAAAAGTATCGAGTGGATTGATTTCAAATTGTAACTGAAGTCCCCTTATAATATAATAGTGAATAGAATAAATTTTCTAAAAATTCATAAGGAGGGATTACAATGAATAAACCATGGTTTGCTGAATATCCAGCAGAGATTCCCACGGAGCTCGATTTAATCGCAAAGCCACTGCAGTCCTATTTATCTGAGGCAGCTACCCTTTATAGCAGTAAAGTTGCCATTCAATTTATGGGCAAGGAATTGACCTACACAGAATTACATGAATCCGCACTCAAGTTCGCTCATTACCTTAAGACGCTTGGAATTAAGAAAGACGATCGGGTTGCGATCATGCTGCCGAATACTCCTCAATCCGTAATCGCGTACTATGGCATTCTCTTCGCAGGTGGAATTGTCGTACAAACCAATCCATTATATATGGAGAGGGAAATTGAATACCAAATGAAGGACTCAGGTGCCAAGGTGATCCTGACATTGGATATTTTATATCCAAGAGTGTCAAAAGTGATGAAGAATACCGGACTTGAGCACGTTATTGTAACCGCTATCAAAGACTACCTTCCATTTCCTAAGAATCTCATCTACCCATTCATCCAGAAAAAACAATACGGCATTGTTGTGAAAGTGGACCATTCAGGACAGAATCATTTATTTACGGAGATCATGAAAACAGCCAAACCAGAGAGTACCAATCAGGAATTTGATTTTGAAAACGATGTGGCTCTTCTTCAGTACACAGGCGGGACGACAGGTTTCCCAAAAGGGGTTATGCTTACCCATAAGAACCTTGTCGCCAATGCTTCCATGTGTGATGCGTGGCTTTATAAATGTAAAAAAGGAGAAGAGCGTGTCCTTGGAATTCTACCATTCTTTCATGTGTACGGTATGACAGCCGTTATGATATTATCCGTCATGCAGGGATATAAAATGATCTTACTCCCTAAATTTGACCCGGAAACAACCTTGAAAACCATTCAGAAGCAAAAACCGACCCTATTTCCTGGTGCACCGACCATCTATATCGGTCTGCTAAATCATCCGGAACTGAAGAATTATGACTTATCCTCCATCGATTCATGCCTTAGTGGAAGCGCCCCATTGCCTGTTGAAGTGCAGCAGCAATTCGAAGACGTTACGGGCGGGAAACTGGTAGAGGGCTATGGATTGACAGAATCTTCACCTGTCACACATTCCAATTTCCTTTGGGATAAAGAAAGAATAAAGGGAAGCGTCGGAGTTCCTTGGCCAAGTACGGATGCAGCCATCTTCTCACTGGAAACAGGAGAACCGCTTCCACCGAATGAAATGGGTGAAATCGTCGTGAAAGGTCCTCAAGTGATGAAGGGTTACTGGAATCGACCAGAGGAAACCGAACAAACGTTAAGGGATGGCTGGCTATTGACCGGAGATTTGGGGTATATGGATGATAGAGGTTACTTCTATGTTGTGGATCGCAAAAAGGATATGATCATTGCAGGAGGCTTTAATATTTACCCTCGTGAAATCGAAGAGGTTCTTTATGAACATCCTGCGATTCAAGAGGTTGTAGCTGCAGGCGTTCCTGATGAGTATAGAGGAGAAACCGTAAAGGCGTATGTGGTCCTGAAAGAAGGAGAAGTCCTGACAGAGGAAGAACTCAATGAATTTGCCCGTAAATACCTGGCTGCTTACAAGGTGCCCCGGATTTATGAATTTAGAAAAGAGCTTCCCAAAACGGCTGTTGGAAAAATACTACGCAGAGCACTTGTAGAAGAAGAGCGCCAAAAGGTAGAAGAGGAACAGAAAACAAGTTAAAATGAATACCATTGGGCTTTTTCTTTTTGTTGTAAAATTGGACAAGGCATCTCTTCTTGACAAGTAAAGAGAAACCTTTTATTATAAAAATATGAATGAACAGTCATTCATATTCCCTTAAGGCAGGTCAAGAACTCATGAAACGAAATAAACCTAAATACAAGCAAATTATCGATGCTGCTGTTATCGTTATAGCTGAAAATGGTTACCATCAGGCACAAGTATCCAAGATTGCGAAGCAGGCTGGAGTCGCTGATGGAACGATTTATCTCTATTTTAAAAATAAAGAAGATATCCTGATTTCGTTGTTTAAAGAAAAAATGGTACTCTTTGTCGAAAAAATTGAGGAAGTTATAGCAGGAAAACAGACAGTTTCAGAGAAATTATTAGTGATGATTGAAAATCATTGTAAAATTCTGTCGGATGATCACCATCTAGCGATTGTGACACAACTGGAGCTCAGGCAATCCAATAAGGAAATTCGTTTGAAAATCAACGATGTATTAAAAGGATATCTGCAATTAGTCGATAAAATTCTGATTAGCGGAATAGAATCAGGAGAATTTTCAAGTGATCTGGATGTCCGGCTGGCTCGTCAAATGATCTTCGGGACTTTAGATGAAATGGTGACAACGTGGGTGATGAACGATCAGAAATATGATTTAGTAGCTCAAGTCCCTGCTATTCACAAACTATTACTTCATGGGTGTGGCGGCAGGAACTAAATTAGTTTAGGGGGATGAGAGATGGAAAGTTTATCATGGTCATTAGAGGGAAAGGTAGCAACGGTTCTAATCCAAAGACCTCCTGCTAATGCTTTAGCCAGTGGACTTATTAAAGAAATCGATGCAGTTCTGGATGAGCTTGAAGAAAACGCTGAAGTACGGGTGATCTTACTGAAGGGTGAGGGACGATTCTTCTCTGCTGGAGCTGACATTAAAGAATTTACAACGATTGAAACGGGTGAAGAATTCTCTAAATTGGCGAAAAAAGGCCAGGACGTTTTTGAACGGATGGAGAACTTTTCAAAGCCGATCATTGCAGCAATCCATGGCGCAGCTCTAGGCGGAGGTTTGGAACTTGCAATGGGATGTCACATCAGATTGGTCAGCGAAAATGCAAAGCTCGGTCTACCGGAGCTTCAGTTAGGACTTGTACCTGGATTTGCAGGCTCTCAGCGCTTGCCGAAATTGGTAGGCAGAGCAAAAGCGGCAGAAATGCTATTAACGAGTGAGCCAATCAGCGGAACAGAAGCTGTACAGTGGGGACTTGCCAATAAAGCATATCCTGAGGATCAGCTCTTCGATAAAGCGAAGGAAATGGCCGATAAGATAGCGAAGAAGAGCCCAGGGGCGATGAAAGCAGCCATTGAGCTGTTAAGTTATACTAAAGATGATCGTTTCTATGAAGGTGTAATGCGAGAATCGGATCTTTTCGGTGAAATTTTTGTATCCGCTGATGCCAAAGAGGGTATTTCAGCTTTTGTTGAAAAGAGAGAACCGCACTTTAAAGGCTAGAATACATTCTTGTAATATAGTAAACTCTTATTGAGGGGCAGTCTTGAATGTTCAAGCTGCCCATTCAAAGGGGCTAAATTGTCAAAATCTTTTTAAGGGAAAGAATGTTTACATTATTAGGAGGGACTTACGCATGAACATCTATGTACTTTTGAAAAGAACGTTTGATACCGAGGAGAAAATTTCGATCCAAAACGGTCAAATTGCTGAAGATGGAGCTGAATTTATCATAAATCCTTACGATGAATATGCAGTGGAAGAAGCTATTCAAGTTCGTGATGCACATGGTGGAGAAGTGACGGTTGTGACAGTTGGCGGAGAAGAAAGTGAAAAGCAATTGAGAACAGCCCTGGCAATGGGTGCAGATAAAGCAGTCCTGATCAACACAGAGGATGACCTTGATCATGGTGATCAATTCACTACAGCCAAAATCCTTGCCCACTATTTAAAAGAACAGGAAGTAGATTTAATTCTGGCAGGTAATGTTGCCATTGACGGTGGATCTGGACAAGTTGGACCACGTGTGGCTGAACAGCTTGATATCCCTTATGTAACAACCATTACGAAATTAGAAATTGATGGCGGAACGGTAACGGTTACACGTGACGTAGAAGGGGATTCAGAAGTAATTGAAACATCTCTACCTTTACTGGTAACGGCACAGCAAGGATTGAATGAACCACGATATCCATCACTTCCAGGAATCATGAAAGCGAAGAAAAAGCCTTTAGATGAAGTGGAATTGGATGATATTGATTTAGACGAAGATGAAGTAGAAGCGAAAACAAAAACAATTGAAATCTACCTTCCACCGAAGAAGGAAGCAGGTAAAGTGTTAGAAGGCGAATTGGATGCTCAAGTATCAGAGCTTGTTTCACTTCTTCGCAATGAAGCGAAAGTTATATAAGGCTAACTCATAGTAATAACTAACATTCAGGGGGTATTTAACATGGCGAGAAAAGTATTAGTACTTGGAGAAGTTAGGGACGGATCATTACGAAATGTTTCCTTTGAAGCGATTGCGGCAGGTAAAACAGTATCTGAAGGCGGAGAAGTAGTAGCCGTTTTAATCGGCAAAAGTGTAAGCGCTTTAGGTAATGAAATGATTCAATATGGTGCGGACAAAGTAGTGGTTGTGGAAGATGATAAACTGGAGCAGTATACGTCAGATGGCTATTCACAAGCCGTACTATCGGTTATCGACCAAGAAAAGCCTGAAGGAATCGTCTTCGGACATACTGCACTTGGAAAAGACTTGTCTCCTAAAGTGGCCAGTAAGCTAAGCACAGGATTGATTTCTGATGCAACCGATCTTGAAGAAGCTGGCGGGAACCTCGTTTTCACAAGACCGATTTATTCCGGGAAAGCATTTGAAAAGAAAATTGTGACGGGCGGTGTGATTTTTGCGACGATCCGTCCAAATAACATCGAGCCGTTAGCGAAAGATGAGTCACGTACAGGAGAAGTTTCTTCCCTTTCCGTTGATATTAAAGACTTACGCACAATCATTAAAGAAGTCGTACGTAAAGCAAGCGAAGGTGTGGACCTGTCTGAAGCGAAAGTCATCATCGCAGGCGGACGCGGAGTGAAAAGTGAAGATGGATTCAATCCTCTTAAAGAACTGGCGGATGTTCTTGGTGGAGCTGTAGGTGCATCACGTGGAGCATGTGATGCCGACTATTGTGACTATTCCCTGCAAATTGGTCAAACCGGTAAAGTTGTAACGCCTGACCTATATATTGCATGTGGTATTTCTGGAGCTATCCAGCATTTAGCGGGTATGTCGAATTCAAAAGTCATCGTTGCGATCAACAAAGATCCTGAAGCGAACATCTTTAACGTAGCGGATTATGGAATCGTGGGTGACCTGTTCGAAGTGGTACCGATGCTGACTGAAGAGTTTAAAAAGCTTAAAGTATCTTCTTCTTAATTCAATTAACGTTTCAAGTAGCGTCTAAAGGGTATGAGCATAGTATGTAGTGAAAATAAGGATGCAGCCGGATGGCTGCTCCTTATTTTTCTTCCCTGTATATTCCGTTATCTGAAGGGAATATTACCTACGAGCAGATTAATAGCATCACAAAAAAAACGGTGATATACTAGCGTTACATTCAAAGATTTTAGGAGGCGCATATAAATGGCAATTACACATGCAACTGATCAATCATTCTCAACTGAAACAAATTCCGGACTGGTATTAGCGGATTTCTGGGCACCTTGGTGTGGACCTTGTAAAATGATCGCTCCAGTTCTGGAAGAATTAGATGGAGAAATGGGCGACAAAGTAAAAATCGTCAAAGTTGACGTTGATGAAAACCAGGAAACAGCAGGTAAATACGGGGTTATGAGTATCCCGACTTTAGTTGTCCTTAAAGACGGCGAAGTTGTAGACAAAGTAATCGGTTTCCAACCTAAGGAAGCACTTGCTGAACTATTAAACAAACACGTATAAGATACTCATATATACACCGGGGCCTTATTTGGGAGCTCCGGTGTTTTAATGTATTAAAATATCTATCAGACAGCTGTATCCTGGTCAACCAGCCCTGATACTTTTTGCCTTTGACCAAGCCGCAAGTCTTTAAGGCAATAAAAAATCAGATAAATGTTAAACCCTTAAACCAACTTTTGATTGGAATCCATTCTTTGAAAGCCTTACAATAGGCTAAGAAGGAATTCCAGACTGAGTTGGTATTTATATGAAGAGAAACGGAAAAACATAAAAAAGTGACAAACAATAAAAAAGAACTGCCTTTTACCCCAATGAATTTCTTCAGGATACCAAAGTGATAAAAAAATTCACAGGAACAATCCGATCCTGTTTATTCTACAAACACCGTCTATAACTGGGCAAACAAGAAGGGAGAGAGACGATGAACCCTACCATTACGAATAAATTAGCTCTATTACCGGATCAACCGGGATGTTATTTGATGAAAGACAGACAAGGTACGATTATTTATGTGGGTAAAGCAAAAGTATTGAAGAATCGTGTGCGCTCTTATTTTACCGGTTCTCATGATGCCAAGACTCAACGGTTGGTAGGTGAAATTGAGGACTTCGAATACATCATGACCTCTTCTGATCTGGAAGCCCTTGTGCTTGAAATGAACCTGATCAAAAAATATGACCCTAAATATAATGTTATGTTAAAGGACGATAAAAGCTATCCGTTTATCAAGCTTACGAACGAAAGACACCCAAGACTTATTACTACCCGCAAAGTCCAAAGGGGGAAAGGCCGGTATTTTGGTCCATATCCCAACGCAGGAGCAGCTAATGAAACAAAAAAACTTCTGGATCGTTTGTATCCGTTACGAAAATGCACTACCCTTCCTGACCGGGCCTGCTTGTATTATCATTTGGGTCAATGTCTGGCTCCTTGTATTAAAGAAGTAGGCAAAGACACATATAGAGAAATGACTGACGAAATTTCCAGGTTCCTGAATGGTGGATACAAAGATATCAAGAATCAATTAACGGTGAAAATGAATGAAGCGGCAGAGAATCTTGAGTTTGAGAGAGCGAAGGAATTTCGTGATCAAATCCTTCACATTGAAGCTACAATGGAAAAGCAAAAGATGACCACGACCGATTTCACTGATCGGGATGTGTTCGGATATTCCGTTGATAAAGGCTGGATGTGTGTACAAGTATTCTTTGTGCGTCAAGGAAAGCTCATTGAAAGGGATGTGTCACTCTTCCCTCTCTACAATGAACCCGAGGACGAATTTCTGACGTTCTTAGGTCAGTTTTATTCGAAATCCAATCATTTTAAGCCAAAGGAACTTTTCTTGCCTGAGGAGATTGATGAAGAATTGGCGGCTAAGCTGATAGAGGTGAAAATCACCAAGCCTAAACGGGGAAAGAAGAAAGAGTTGGTCAAGCTTGCCGAAAAGAATGCGAAACAGGCACTAGAAGAAAAGTTCGCTCTGATTGAAAGAGATGAAGATCGGACGATTAAGGCGATAGAACGTCTTGGGGAGCATATGGGCATTTATACTCCTTTCAGGATTGAAGCATTTGATAACTCGAATATCCAGGGTTCGGACCCTGTGTCTGCGATGATCGTATTCCTTGACGGGAAGCCGGCGAAGAAAGAGTATCGTAAGTATAAGATTAAAACCGTGAAAGGCCCTGATGATTATGATTCCATGCGAGAGGTCGTACGCAGACGGTATACGAGAGTTTTAAAGGATGGTCTTCCTTTACCGGATCTTATTATTATCGATGGGGGAAAAGGGCAGATCGAAGCGGCGAGGGATGTCATTGAGAATGAATTGGGGTTGGATATCCCACTTGGCGGCCTTGCGAAAGACGATAAGCATCAGACGTCGGAACTGCTGTATGGGAATCCTTTACAAATTGTCCCTCTTGAAAAGAGAAGCCAGGAATTCTACTTGCTTCAACGGATCCAGGATGAAGTCCACCGATTTGCCATCACGTTTCACAGACAGCTCAGAGGTAAAAGCGCATTCCAGTCCACCCTTGACGACATTGACGGCATAGGACCGAAGCGGAAGAAGCAGCTTTTAAAACACTTTGGCTCCATGAAGAAGATGAAAGAAGCAACGGTGGAGGAGTTTATTGAGATAGGAATTCCGGAAGCTGTTGCTAAGGTATTAGTTGAAAAATTGAAGTAGGTAATAGTAGAAACTAGGAAGTATGTGGTTTCTTTTGATTGAGCTTATATTTAAAAGAGTGTTGTTTTTATAATGGTTTCGAAGTAACTTGTTGACTATGATAGTTGAATGTAGCGGAAGGTTCTCAACTCACGCCCCGCGGAAAGCGAGCACCAGGAGCGGAAATCAACCACTACTCGCTCCTGCAAATTAGCAACAAAATCTACGACGTAAATCAATAATAATATGATTTTATTTTATAGATGTGCATTGAATCACAAATTCTTATATGCTATAATTAACGAAAATTTATAACATTATCACTTTTTAAAGTGGTGATAGAGGTGCGAACTTCAAAAGTACAGGTAAAGAGGAGTATGAGCTCTGTTGAGATGCCTGGAAAGGGGAGATTCGCCGAAGTGGTTTTGGTCTCATGCTAATTCCGCTGGTTCTACGTTTAAGAAATGTAGGATTGTCAAGATGATTTAATCTTGGAGAGCTATCTCACAATGCCCATGAACCTATTTAGTATGTTCTGCTGTATGTTCATAAAGCAATGAGATATTATTCTCATTGCTTTTTTTATTATCCAGCGCAGGTGATGAACCTGTTCCATGAACGTTTAGGATGATTGTGATTGTACTCTTCACCATCAAAAAAATGAGTCGTAACGATGCGCTCAATGAGAAAGAGGGAGAAGTTGTGAGTATTATTGTTCAAAAATTCGGTGGGACTTCAGTAGGTTCTGTAGAAAGAATTCAAAATGTTGCGTCAAGAATCGCAGAAGAAAAAGAAAGAGGGAATGATGTTGTGGTTGTGGTATCTGCCATGGGGAAAACGACGGATACACTCGTTGGATTGGCAAGGGAAATTACATCACAACCAAGTAAGAGAGAAATGGATATGCTTCTTTCTACAGGAGAGCAAGTCACCATTTCGCTCCTTACGATGGCACTGATTCAATCTGGACACGATGCCATCTCATTCACAGGCTGGCAGGCCGGGATAGAGACGGAATCCGTTCACAGCAATGCGAGGATCACCAATATTCATACTGAGAAGATGTTGAGTCACCTTCAATCGGGAAGAGTTGTGATCGTAGCGGGATTCCAGGGCATGACAGAAGCGGGGGAAATTACAACTCTCGGTCGTGGTGGATCAGATACAACCGCCGTTGCGATTGCAGCTGCCCTGAAAGCAGAGCGATGTGATATTTATACAGATGTAGACGGGGTGTACACAACGGACCCGCGTTATATTAATGGAGCAAGGAAGTTACCGTCCATTTCTTATGATGAAATGTTGGAACTGGCTAATTTAGGGGCTGGAGTCCTGCATCCACGAGCAGTGGAATTTGCCAAGAATTATCAAATTCCGTTAGAAGTCAGATCCAGTATTGAAAAAGTTGAAGGAACCTATATTGAGGAGGAAGCAAGCATGGAGCAAAATCTGATTGTGAGAGGCGTAGCATTTGAAGGTGAAATTACGCGTGTAACTGTATTTGGACTAGGAAACGCATTAACAGGACTCTCTTCTGTGTTTACCACTTTAGCCAAAAATCATCTGAATGTAGATATTATTATTCAAAGTCAGACCGATCAGAATACGACCAATTTATCATTCTCTATTAAAGAACAAGACCTGGAGGAAACCCTTGCTGTTCTGGAACGAAACAAAGAACAATTAGGCTTCACCCATGTGGAGAATGAAAGTGAGCTTGCAAAAGTATCGATCGTTGGCTCTGGTATGATCTCAAATCCAGGTGTGGCAGCGGAAATGTTCGAAGTGTTAGCTCAAAATGACATCGTGGTGAAAATGGTCAGCACGTCTGAAATCAAAGTATCTGCAGTCGTAGACGAGAAAAATATGCAAAAAGCAGCAGGCGTCCTACATACTGCATTTAATCTGGACGTGGTGAAGATGGAAGAAATCACGTTATAATACTAAAGGAGCAGAGAGCGGGACAAGAGAAAAAGGGTTGCCCCACCAATTGAAGGGCAACCCTTTATTAGAGTATGAAAAGGATGTCGGTAAGGACTATTCTACTTTATCTTTCTCGTCCCATCTTACAATCACTTTCACTGAATGACTCCGTTTATGTAGTTCGTCGGCAGCTTCTGCCACACATCTCTTTTGTAACTGTACTTGTTCGGCCAGAAAGCCCGTTTCCAGTTTAAATGTTACATCCGACTTTAAGGCAATGCGTCGTTCCAACACCGGTCCGCTTATTTCAAAGGTCATCTCATTCTTTTTTTGTTCCAGCAGTGTAAGAGTTCCCCAGCCGGCTTCAGCGAAAAACGATATCAGTTCCTCTAATGACTGAAGGGGAAATTTCCGAGAGAGCTGTTTTCCACCCCAATATAGTATATCGGGTGTATGCTTTCCTAAAATTTCTGGAATCAATATGTCACGTAACATTTCATATCCGAAGATTGGAACGGACGGTTGATGTACTTCTTCTTTTTTCTGTTCCAAGTAAATCCCCTCTTTCTATAAAACTATTATATACATGAAAAGGGGATTTATCATCCCATACCTCGAAAAAATGACCTTGGGATATTTTGGTGATATAATTTTTATTTGATATTTATTTGAATTTTCGAACATTTAATGGGGCGATACCTCATCTTTTCTGTTATCAATAAATTAAAAATATTTTTGCGGTATTGTCGAAATTATGTATACGTTTTCTTGACGCTTCCACTCCTTGGGAGTAAAATGAACATGTCACATTATTGTTACAATATAAAATATGTATCGTCGTCTAGTCATTCTTAAAAATGTATTAGAAAACGAATTCATATTTTATCATTAAGGGGGGTAAATCATGGCTGGAAATCGAGAATTTAATTATCGCAGGCTTCATTCATTGCTAGGTGTTATTCCAGTTGGATTATTTTTAACACAACATTTAGTCGTGAACCATTTTGCCACTGGCGGGGAAGAATCATTTAACCAGGCGGCACACTTCATGGAAAGTCTACCTTTCCGTTATATCCTTGAAATTTTTATCATCTTCCTTCCATTGTATTTCCATGCAATCTACGGAATTTACATTGCATTCACTTCTAAGAACAATGCAAGTAAGTTTGGCTATTTCCGTAACTGGATGTTTTTACTTCAACGTGTGTCTGGAGTAATCACATTTATTTTTGTTACTTGGCATGTATGGGAAACAAGAGTAGCAGCAGCATTTGGGGCTGAAGTGAACTTTCAAATGATGGAAAACATCTTATCTAATCCATTTATGCTAGGATTTTATGTGCTGGGTGTTCTTTCAACGATCTTCCACTTTGCGAATGGTTTATGGTCATTCTGCGTGAGCTGGGGAATTACAGTTTCACCTCGTTCTCAATTAATTGCTACATATGTTACGATCGGAATCTTTGTAGCGTTATCGGTTGTCGGTATGCGTGCAATTTTTGCCTTCGTATAAGAAGATATAGATACGAGTCTAATAGATTAAATAAATGCTCTGAAGTATGGTAGGAAAAGGAGTGAGTCACGATGAGTAATGGCAAAATCATCGTTGTCGGTGGCGGTTTAGCCGGCCTGATGGCCACAATTAAAACAGCAGAAAAAGGAACGCAAGTAGATTTATTCTCACTGGTACCCGTTAAGCGTTCTCACTCTGTTTGTGCACAAGGTGGTATTAACGGAGCCGTTAATACCAAGGGAGAAGGAGACTCTCCTTGGGAACATTTTGATGATACAGTGTATGGTGGGGATTTCTTAGCGAACCAACCGCCTGTTAAAGCAATGACTGAAGCGGCACCGGGGATTATTCATTTACTCGATCGTATGGGAGTAATGTTTAATCGTACACCGGAAGGATTACTGGATTTCCGTCGTTTCGGTGGAACGCAGCATCATAGAACAGCTTTCGCTGGTGCTACGACTGGTCAACAATTATTGTATGCGTTGGACGAGCAGGTTCGTCGTCATGAAGTAGCAGGGCTAGTGAATAAGTTCGAAGGTTGGGAATTCCTTGGCGTTGTCGTGGATGACGAAGGAGTGGCAAGAGGAATCGTTGCTCAAAATCTTCAAACGATGGAAATTAAATCATTCGCAGCTGATGCTGTGATCATGGCAACAGGAGGACCTGGAATTATCTTCGGTAAATCCACAAACTCTGTTATCAATACAGGTTCAGCCGCATCAATCGTATATCAACAAGGTGCTTACTATGCAAATGGTGAGTTCATTCAAATTCACCCGACTGCCATTCCAGGGGATGATAAGCTTCGCCTCATGAGCGAATCAGCCCGTGGTGAAGGTGGACGAGTCTGGACATATAAAGATGGAAAGCCGTGGTACTTCCTTGAGGAGAAGTATCCTGCATACGGAAACCTTGTACCCCGTGATATCGCAACACGTGAAATCTTTGATGTGTGCGTAAACCAAAAGCTTGGTATTAACGGTGAAAACATGGTTTACCTGGATTTATCTCATAAAGATTCAAAAGAGCTTGATATTAAACTTGGCGGAATCATCGAAATCTATGAGAAGTTCATGGGAGATGACCCGCGTAAAGTACCTATGAAAATCTTCCCTGCGGTTCACTATTCAATGGGTGGACTATGGGTGGATTATGATCAAATGACCAATATCCCTGGTTTATTCGCTGCTGGTGAGTGTGATTATTCACAGCATGGAGGTAACCGTTTAGGAGCGAACTCATTACTATCCGCTATATATGGTGGTATGGTTGCAGGTCCTAATGCTATTAAATATATTGCAGGGCTTGAGAAAACAGTTGAATCCGTACCTTCTTCTTTATTCGACCGCTATGTAAAACAGGAAGAAGAGAAATGGAACAATATCATGTCCATGAATGGTACTGAGAATGCCTATGTCATTCATAAAGAACTTGGTGAGTGGATGACGGATAACGTGACCGTTGTACGTCATAACGATAAGCTGAAACAAACAGATGAAAAGATCCAGGAATTAATGGAACGTTACCAAAACATCAATATCAATGACACGGCTAAATGGAGCAATCAAGGGGCAACATTCACACGTCAATTGTGGAACATGTTACAACTGGCCCGTGTTATTACAATCGGAGCTTTAAATCGTAACGAGAGCCGTGGAGCTCACTATAAACCTGATTTCCCTGAACGTAATGATGAAGAATTCCTGAAAACAACCATGGCTAAATATAATGCTGCAACGAATTCACCTGAATTCCATTACGAGGAAGTAGATACTTCACTGATTGCACCACGGAAGCGTGACTATTCTAAGAAAAAAGGGGGAAATAAATGATGAGTGAAAACAAAAGAGTCCGTTTTATCATTACTCGTCAAGATGGCCCGGAAACAGCCCCTTTCCAAGAAGAGTTCGAGCTTGATTACCGTCCGAATATGAACGTTATTTCTGCATTGATGGAAATCCGTCGTAATCCGGTCAATGCAAAAGGGGAACAAACTACTCCGATTAACTGGGATATGAACTGTTTGGAAGAAGTGTGTGGAGCTTGTTCAATGGTGATCAACGGGAAACCAAGACAGTCTTGTACCGCTTTAGTTGATCAATTGGAACAACCGATCCGCTTGGAGCCTATGCGTACTTTCCCTGTTGTTCGTGACCTGCAGGTAGACCGCAGTCGCATGTTCGACAGCTTAAAGAAAGTAAAAGCATGGATTCCGATTGATGGAACATACGATCTTGGTCCCGGACCACGTATGCCGGAGAAAAAACGTCAGTGGGCGTATGAATTATCTAAATGTATGACATGTGGTGTTTGTTTGGAAGCATGTCCTAACGTAAACAGTAAATCGGACTTCATCGGTCCTGCTCCATTATCACAGGTCCGTTTGTTCAATGCGCATCCAACGGGTGCAATGAACCAGGATGAGCGTCTTGAATCGATCATGGGCGACGGAGGCCTTGCAAACTGTGGGAACTCTCAAAACTGTGTTCAATCATGTCCAAAGGGGATTCCTCTAACGACTTCGATTGCAGCACTGAACAGAGAGACAACTTTCCAAATGTTTAAAAACTTCTTCGGAAGCGACCATATGGTTGATTAATCTTACAAGTCAAAAATGCACTTTCCTCCGGGGGAGTGCTTTTTTTGTCTTTTAAGGTTTCTTATCTTTCAGAAAAAGACTATAATAAATAATGAATGATGATTCATTTTCTTATCCTATATTCATTCCCCAAAAGGAGGAGCCAATTTGAAACATTTTACATATATTGAAGATATAGAAACATGGCAAAAAGAATTTTCGTTTTCAATCCATATAAAGGTTCGGTTTTCCGAGACTGATATGTTTGGACATATGAACAATACAATTCCATTCACTTATTTCGAAGAAGCTAGAATCGAATTTTTTAAACACAAAGGGTTTATGCAAAATTGGGTAAAACCTGAACACGATACGATTCCTGTCGTTGCAGATTTACAATGTGATTTTGTCAAACAAGTATTCTTCGACGAACAGCTCAAGGTGTGTGTAAAGGCGAATAGTGTGGGGAATTCTTCAGTGGATTTACACTATATGGGTCTGAATGAAAAAGATGAGGTTTGCTTTACAGGTAGAGGAACCATGGTCCAAATATCAAAACAGACTGGAAAAGGTGTCCCTTGGACGGAAGAAATGAAGGCGAAGCTAGACTGCAAAAGGGCGGTTTCTTAGCTCATAGTAGTGTGTATTAAAACCGTTGCCTATTTTTCATTTAACTTCATCCTCTATGTCACTCTAAACCCTCCCTTCACATATGATATTCTGACGACCAACAATACCCATCCCCGCGGTTTAAAGCTGGCGAAGGCAAGGAGGGTTACCATAATTGAAGGACAATGATTTTACACACAAACCGTTGCTCACCAAAAGAGAAAAAGAAGTATTCGAACTGTTAGTTCAAGACAAAACAACTAAAGAAATTGCTAGTGATCTATTTATTAGCGAGAAAACAGTTCGAAATCATATTTCCAACGCCATGCAAAAGCTTGGAGTGAAGGGGCGATCTCAAGCTGTTGTAGAGCTTCTTCGCATGGGGGAACTCAAGCTTTAAAAGTAAGGGACTGATTCTAATGGCAAACAATTAACGGGTCTTCCGCGGATACCTATTAATGTTTGAATGAGAGTCAGTCTCTTTTAGTTCTGAACCATTTGCGAACTTGTCTTGAATTTTTACAAAAAAAGAGCGAAAATGCTAGTAGGGGAAGTCTAGGCTGAAAGAAAGGTCGCTTTTGTCCCATAATATAATAGAAGCTAAAAACAGGAAGGTCTTATGTGATCGATTCCCGTTTTCAATAAGGAGTACATGTCCAGTTTCTGATTTTAAAAGGAGAGTAATCATGACGAATTCTAAAGAAATCATTGGAGAATTACAAGTTGTTGCAGATATAGAGAAAGACCTGCGCTACATATCATCGATCATTAAGCAAAAAGGAAGGGAAATATTAAGTCAATACACCATCACTCCGCCGCAGTTCATCGCGCTGCAGTGGTTATTTGAATATGGTGATATGACCATTGGTGATCTTTCGAATAAAATGTACCTTGCCTGCAGTACCACAACCGATCTCGTTGATAGAATGGAAAAAAATCAGTTGGTGGAACGCGTGAAGGATGAAAATGATCGCAGGGTCGTCCGGATTCATATGCTAAAAGAGGGCGAAAGAATTATTGAAGAAGTCATCAATAAGAGGCAAAATTATTTACAGAGTGTCCTGACGGATTTCTCTGAACAAGAAGTGTTATTATTAAAGGGAAATTTAGCAAAACTTCATCAAGAAATGAAACCAGAATGAGGGAATAACGTGATTCAACCAATTGGCATCATTGATTCTGGGGTAGGGGGGCTTACCGTTGCCAGAGAAGTAATGCGTCAGTTACCGAAAGAGACCATCTACTATCTTGGTGACACAGCCCGTTGTCCTTACGGACCCAGAACAGCTCAAGAAGTGAAAATATTCACATGGGAAATGACCCAATATCTAATGCAATATGATATGAAAATGCTGATCATCGCTTGTAATACCGCCACTGCGGTTGTGCTGGATGAAATTCAAACCCATTTGGATATCCCGGTTATAGGCGTCATTCACCCTGGGGCCAGAGCGGCAATCAAGCATACTCATAATAAGAGAATCGGTGTCCTTGGAACAGTGGGGACGATTAATAGCGGTGCCTATGTAGAAGCGCTCCACTCCCTGCACGGTAGCTTAGACGTCACGTCACTGGCCTGTCCGAAATTTGTCCCTTTAGTAGAGAGTGGAGAATACAATAGCTCCATGGCGGACGAACTAGTGGAAGAGACTCTCCGCCCTATTAAAGATACGGAAATTGATACGTTGATTCTGGGGTGCACCCACTACCCGCTTTTACAGCCTAAGATAAAAGCCTACATGGGTCCTGAAATTAGTGTGATAAGCTCTGGAGATGAAACGGCACGGGAAGTAAGTACGATTCTTGATTATTACAGCCTCCTATACAGGGGAGTACAAAAGCCTGAACACCGCTTTTTCAACACAGGATCTTCGGCCATCTTTTCACGCATTGCCTCCGATTGGCTGACAGTTGGAAAAGTGAAAGCAGAAACCATTCGATTACAGGATTAGTATCTTGTGATCGGGTGGTTCTTTTATTTTCAAAAAGTTTCGGTCTATTTTGTAGAGCGGGCTCGTATATATGTTAGTACAAACTGTCTTTTAGGAGGTTTCCCAATGGCAAAAAAAGCAAAGGTTTCAATTGCTGTATCGGTTTTAGCTTCTTCTGTATATCTTTCAGGTTGTGGATTACTTAGTTTCGGTGATGATAAAGAGAAAATCGATCCTCCTCAAGACCTATCCTACTTAAAAGAAGGGGAGAAAGTGGATACGGCTAAAGGAGAAGAAGCAGAAAAAGAGGTGAACAAGGAAGAAGAAGCTAATGCTGAAACGGTCATGACAGAACTTTATTTGATCGATAAAAATGGATATGTTGTCTCACAATCACTCCCGCTTCCAGGTGAAGAAAGTGTAGCTAAACAAGCTATTGAGTATCTGGTCAAAAATGGACCGGTTGAAAATGTGCTGCCGAATGGGTTTAGAGCCGTGCTTCCGGCAGATACGCAAGTGACGGTCGATATAAAAGAAGGCACGGCCATTGCCGATTTCTCTCCGGAGTTCAATAACTACCAGCCTGAAGATGAGCAGAGAATTCTTCAGTCGGTTACATGGACGCTTACTCAATTTGATTCTGTTGAAAAAGTAGAGCTTAGAGTAAACGGATATCCACTGACTGAAATGCCTGTTAACGGAACACCGATTGATGAAAAAGGATTAACGAGGAAAGTAGGTATTAACGTGGATACTTCCGGTGTGGTGGATCCTACGAGCACAAAACCGTTAACGGTGTATTATGTGTCTCAAACCGATGATAAATCTTATTACGTACCTGTTACCAAGCGTGTGAGCTCAAATTCTGTTGATGAAGTCACGGCAGTTGTGAATGAATTGATTGATGGACCAGGGTATTCCTCTTCGCTTGCAAGTGATTTTACAGGAGCTAAACTATTAGACGATCCGAAGCTTGAAGACGGAACCGTTACTTTGAACTTTAACGAAGCGGTCTATGGAAGTCTTGAAGAAAAAATGGTTTCTGAACATATGTTAAATTCTCTGGTTCTTTCTTTGACAGAGCAAAAAGGAATTAAAGGAGTCTCTGTTTTAGTGAATGGTGAAGCAACGGTAGTGTCTAAAGACGGCGAAACCATTACAGAACCAGTGACAAGACCAGAAAATGTGAATACAATTAGTTTTTAAAATACAATTTTTTGATATACTATTATAGAAACACCCGAAAAGAGGTTGGCATAATGCCGCCTCTTCTATTTTTGATTAGACCGTTTTTACATAACTTACGAAAATACAGGAGGTAATGATATGAGAACAGATGGTAGAGAAAAGAATCAATTGCGGAATATTGAGATCGAGACAGATTATGTGAAACACCCGGAAGGTTCCGTCCTCATAACGGTTGGAGAAACGAAGGTCATTTGTAATGCCAGCATCGAAGAACGAGTGCCTCCTTTTATGAGAAACAGTGGAAAAGGGTGGATCACGGCTGAATATTCCATGTTGCCAAGAGCAACGGAAACGAGAAACATTCGTGAATCTTCTAAAGGGAAGGTTTCAGGAAGAACAATGGAAATTCAACGTCTTATTGGAAGGGCGTTAAGATCTGTAGTCGATTTGGACGCATTAGGAGAACGTACAATCTGGATTGATTGTGATGTCATTCAAGCAGACGGCGGGACAAGAACGGCTTCGATCACTGGAGCTTTCGTTGCCACGGCAATCGCAGTGGCTAAGCTCCAAGACAATAAAAAAATCTCTTCTTTTCCACTGAAAAGTTTCTTGGCAGCCACAAGTGTGGGGATTGTTGAAGAGCACGGGGCGGTTCTTGATTTGAATTATATTGAAGATAGCAGCGCATTAGTGGATATGAACATCATCATGACGGGTGAAGGTGAATTTGTAGAGCTGCAGGGAACAGGGGAAGAAGCAACCTTTACAATGGACCAATTGCATCAACTGTTAAAACTTGGACAAGAAGGAATCCACGAGCTATTCCAAATTCAGCAGCAATCATTAGGTGAAATAGTAAAAAGATTTCAATAAAGGGATGAGATTGTAGATGACAAAACGAGTGATCATAGCCACGAAAAACAGAGGAAAAGCAAAAGAATTTCAACATATGTTTGCTCCATACGGATATGAGGTACAAACATTACTAGACCTTCCTCACATTGAAGATGTTGAAGAAACCGGTGAAACGTTTGAGGAAAATGCTATACTAAAGGCTGAAACGGTTGCGCAGGAATTAGGAGAATTGGTGATTGCGGATGATTCCGGATTGGCCATAGATGCCTTGGAAGGTCGCCCGGGGGTGTATTCTGCACGTTATGCGGGCGAAGAGAAGAGTGACGAGGCGAACATAGAGAAGGTATTAAATGAACTTGAATATTTTGAAGAATCCGACCGTACCGCACGTTTTCACTGTGTTTTGGCAATTGCCGGGCCAAATAGGGAAACTAAAACCGTTACAGGAACATGCGAAGGCATGATTTTGCAAGAAAAAAGAGGAATGAATGGGTTTGGGTACGATCCGATTTTCTACGTTCCTACTCTTCGAAAATCCATGGCTGAACTAACTCAAGACGAGAAGAGTCAAATCAGCCATCGTGGGAATGCATTAAAAAAACTTAAGAACATAATCTCAGACTTTATTTAAAGGGTGAGCGGAATGAAACTATTGGTCGTAAGTGATAGTCACGGATCAAAAGAAGAACTATTGGAACTATCAGAGAAATATCAATCTACAGTAGATGCCATGGTACACTGCGGAGATTCCGAATTAAGTGCAGATGACCAGTCTTTATCCCCCTATCTGGTTGTGAGGGGAAACTGTGATATGGATGCCAGGCTACCCGAAGACCTTGTTGAAAAGGTAGAGGGCAATTCAATCATGGTGACGCACGGTCATCTTTATGGGATTAAAATGTCACTGATGAAGCTGCGTTATAAAGCTGAAGAAGTTGGAGCACAATTTGTTTTCTTTGGCCATTCTCATACACTCGGTGCAGAATTGAATAATGGCACATTGTTCTTGAATCCGGGAAGCATCCTTTTGCCAAGAGGCAGGAGAGAACGAACCTATGCATTGGTGGAAGCAAATGATCAGGAAATAAAGGTAACTTTCTTAACTCATGATCATGTAGTTCTGGACGAATTGACTCAATCCTTTCAATTGTAAATCATTGTGAGAGCCTGCCGCGGCGGGTTCTCTTCCACTATTACAGTTAGAAATAACGACCCTGAAAAAATTAAATAAAACTTTTTTTGAAAATCTGTTGACTTATTGATGCTATGTGAATATAATAAATATTGTCCTTGAAAAACAAATCACGTCCCAGTAGCTCAGCAGGATAGAGCAACGGCCTTCTAAGCCGTCGGTCGGGAGTTCGAATCTCTCCTGGGACGCCATATATCCTACATACACAAAGCTTACCTGAAAAGGGTAGGCTTTTTTTGTTATCCAAAAGATATCGTGCTAAACTAAAAGCAACTAAAAAGTATAGGCAGGTACGTTTTATGACTAAGGGAAACCATGAAGGAAAAGGGAAAATCGTACAGTTTCCAGGATTGAAGGATCGGCTGCTGGAAAAGGGTGTGCAGGCACTTGAGAAAGGAGAGGTTCATGAATCCTCTCAGTTGCTCACGCAAGCCTATGAATTAGAACCTGATAATCCCGATATTAATACTGCACTCGTGCTATCTCTTTATGAAAGCAAGCAGTATGACAAAGCAGGATACATATGTAAAGAGATGCTCCTAGAAGGGATCGGGGACTACTTCGAGGTCGTTGATATGTATTTGATGATTCTTATCCAGCTTCATCAGCACGGAGAAGTGGTCGACACGATCAACGCCCTGTTTGATGAAAAAGAAGTGCCCTTTGAAAAGGAAGAACATTTCAGGAAGCTTCTACAATTCAGTGAAAAAGTAATGAACGGAAAAGCGACAATTCCTGAAGAAGCATCAGAAGTGGATCACTCGTCTATCTTATCCGAAAAGAGCCTGGAAGAGCAGACGTTGATCGTGGCACAGTTGGTTCATCGTAACATTCAACCATTCATTGGGGAGTTGCAATCAGTTTTAAAGAATTCAGCCGCCCACCCATTTCTGCAAACGATGATCTTAAATGTTTTAAGGGAGCATGGAATGGATAAAGAAGTAGTTGTAGCGAAGTTTGGGGTGGAGGAGCAGGTGTCTCCTTCCTCTTTGGAAGATGTGTTCGAGTCTGATTTCTTTAAGATGGTCACAGACTCTTTGGATGATCTTCTGGCACAAACGAATCCTACGCTATTTCAGCACGCTCAAGAATTACTGAAAAGGCATACCTTTCTTCTCTATCCATTTACAATTGAGGAGGAACCAAAAGCAATCGCTTCGGTGTATGCTTACTACACGGCAGGGATGTTTGCCGATGCAATCCTTGAAGAAGAGTTAAAAGACCAGGTTGAAAACACACAATCTCAGTGGATTCTAACAAGACTTACGGAACTAGAGGAAATTTCCTCTCCTAATATTTAAATGCTCTCTGTTGAAAGACAGTGGCTGTATGTTATAATGTAATGGTTGTAATGTAAAAGTTTTTCATATATTTACGATGATAGTGCTAGATTCATACGGGACTATCTACTACTATGCGTAAAAATACAAGATCAATTATAGATTGTTGGAGGGAACAGTATGTCTGCAAAATGGGAAAAGCAAGAAGGAAACCAAGGAGTACTTACAATTGAAGTTGAGGCTGCAAAAGTAAACGAAGGATTGGACGCAGCATTCAAAAAAGTTGTAAAACAAGTTAACGTACCAGGATTCCGTAAAGGGAAAATGCCTCGTGGAATGTTCGAAAAACGTTTTGGTGTTGAATCACTTTACCAAGATGCATTAGATTTCATCTTACCTGAAGCGTATGCAAAAGCAATCGAAGAAACAGGAATCGATCCAATCGACCGTCCGGAAATCGATGTTGAGCAAATGGAAAAAGGCAAAGAGCTAATCTTCACTGCTAAAGTACAAGTGAAGCCAGAAGTGAAACTTGGAGAATACAAAGGTCTTGAAGTAGAAAAAATGGAAACAGAAGTAACAGCTGAAGATGTAGAAGCTGAACTTACTTCACTTCAAGAAAAACAAGCTGAACTAGCTGTAAAAGAAGAAGGAAAAGCTGAAGATGGCGATACTGTAACAATGGATTTCGAAGGATTCGTTGACGGTGAAGCATTCGAAGGCGGCCAAGCTGAAAACTATTCTCTTGAGTTAGGTTCAGGTCAATTCATCCCAGGTTTCGAAGAGCAATTAATCGGGGTGGCATCTGGAGAAGAGAAAGAAGTAGAAGTTAACTTCCCTGAAGAATATCATGCAGCTGAACTTGCTGGTAAGCCTGCTACATTCAAAGTGAAAGTTCACGAAATCAAAGCGAAAGAACTTCCGGCATTAGATGACGAGTTCGCAAAAGACGCTGACGAAGAAGTTGAAACGCTTGCTGAACTAAAAGAAAAAATCGAAAATCGTCTTCAAGAGTCTAAAAAGAACGAAGCTGAAACAGCCGTTCGTGAAACTCTTGTAAATAAAGCTTCTGACAATGCTGAAGTTGAAATTCCAGAAGTAATGGTTACAGCTGAAGTAGACCGCATGATGCAAGAATTCGAACAACGTCTACAAATGCAGGGTATGAACCTTGACCTTTACTTCCAATTCTCTGGTCAAACAGAAGAAGATCTTCGCGGTCAAATGAAAGAAGATGCTGGTAAACGCGTTCGCACAAACCTTACATTGGAAGCAATCGCTGCAGCTGAAAACCTTGAAGTAACTGACGAAGAAGCAGAAGAAGAAGTAAACAAAATGGCTGAACAATACAACATGTCTGCTGACAACATCAAACAAGCACTAGGCGGCCTTGACACACTTAAAGCTGACCTTAAAGTACGTAAAGCGGTAGAATTCCTTGTTGAAAACAGCAAAACTGTAGCATAATAAAAATAGCAAACAAGGCGCGATTTCTTCGTGCCTTGTTTTGTACAATGAACGGTCATATTACACCGTATTTTGGCTCATTCGTGTGAAACGAATGTTTCACACGCTTTTCAGCAGAGCTGAAAAGTTGCCACAGAAACAAAAAACGAATGAGCAAACGAGTTTGCTTCAGGTGTTTTTTGTTTCTGTGGCAAAATGAGCCAAAATACTATACTCTATCTAATAAGAAACTTTATCCATCAAACAAGAATAAGAACCACTATTTTTGGAAAAAGCTTATTAAACGGGGTTCCATTATTTTTCACCAGGAACATACATAATTAGATTTTTTACATTACCTGACTTCAATTGGACAAGATACTAACTAGCAATGTAAAATATTTGCTAAAATACGTGTTACATAATAAGATGATTCTTAAGAATCGTATCAATTTCTTTACGAACATATAATATGATAAAATGCAGTACATAACTTTAGGTAATGGGATGTAAGAAATCGTTCGTTTATTGAAAACAGAGCACGATTTTATGAAGTTTTAACTAAGGGGTGAAAATCATTGTTTAAATTTAATGATGAAAAAGGACAACTAAAATGTTCTTTTTGCGGAAAAACACAAGACCAAGTTCGTAAACTAGTCGCTGGACCAGGTGTGTATATTTGTGATGAATGTATCGAACTTTGCACAGAAATCGTAGAAGAAGAGCTTGGTACGGAAGAAGAAGTAGAATTTAAAGACGTTCCGAAACCTCGTGAAATTCGGGAAATCCTGGACGAATACGTAATTGGTCAGGACCAAGCAAAGAAATCTCTGGCTGTAGCCGTATACAACCACTACAAGCGTATCAACTCAAGTAGTAAAGTCGATGACGTTGAACTGTCCAAGAGTAATATTGCGATGATCGGACCGACAGGTAGCGGTAAGACATTACTTGCTCAAACACTTGCTCGTATTCTTAACGTTCCTTTCGCCATTGCTGACGCCACTTCACTAACTGAAGCCGGTTACGTAGGGGAAGACGTAGAGAATATACTATTGAAATTAATCCAGGCAGCTGATTACGATGTAGAAAAAGCTGAAAAAGGAATCATCTACATCGATGAAATCGATAAAGTAGCACGTAAATCTGAAAATCCATCGATCACTAGAGACGTTTCAGGTGAAGGTGTTCAGCAGGCACTTCTGAAAATTCTTGAAGGTACGGTAGCAAGCGTTCCTCCACAAGGTGGTCGTAAGCATCCTCATCAGGAATTCATCCAAATCGATACGTCCAATGTACTATTCATTTGTGGTGGAGCATTTGATGGAATCGAACAAATCATTAAACGCCGTTTAGGTCAAAAGGTGATTGGTTTCGGTTCTGACCCTAAAAACGCAGAAGTAAAAGAAGACAAATCCCTTCTTTCCAAAGTTGTGCCTGAAGATCTATTGAAGTTTGGATTAATTCCAGAATTCATCGGTCGTCTACCTGTGATTTCAAGCCTTGAGCCTCTTGATGAAGAAGCGCTTGTTGAAATCCTGACAAAACCAAAAAATGCATTAGTAAAACAATATCAAAAAATGCTTGAATTAGATGATGTGGAGCTTGAGTTCACTGAAGATGCTCTGCTTGAAATCTCTAAAAAAGCAATTGAGCGTAAAACAGGTGCCCGCGGACTACGTTCTATCATCGAAACCATGATGCTGGATGTGATGTTCGATCTTCCATCCCGTGATGATATTAAAAAATGTATCATTACAAAAGAAACAATCCTTGAAGATGCAGTTCCGCATCTAATGCTCGAAGACGGGACGATGATTGATCCTAACGAAGAAAAGACATCAGCTTAATAGCTTAAAGTAAAGCCAAGAATGATTTTTCATTCTTGGCTTTTTTTTAGGTTTAAGATTAAAAAACAATGCTCGATTCGCAAAGCTTGTTGTTATTAACATAATCTCTGCCAAGGCTCTGTCAATTAGTGTGTGCTGGATGGTGAGTGGGTTTTAGTGAAAGAGCCTAAAGTTGTGAAAGAAAAACTAACTACCGGAAAAAAATTCTGCTTCCTTAAAAATATCAACCTCACTCACCTTTTAAAGTTGTTTGCTAAAGGTTTGTTATTATTAAATATTTCCTTAAAAGAGACATTCTCAGAAAGTTGATTGGAACGGAGGGTGCTCGACTCCTGCGGGAATAGCGAGAAAGTTGAGACCCCACAGGGCAAAGCCCGAGGAGGCTCAACTCACGCCCCGCGGAAAGCGAGCACCTGGAGTGGAAATCAACCATTACATGCTTAGTAGCAATTAAAAATAACTCCATATTTCTTTATTTTACTCATTTTAGAACCAGAATTTTTTTGTTTATTCCCACAGGGTCAAGGAGATACTAACCGATAACAACTTGTATCTACTTGGAGGGAGACGAATGAGCTTTACTAGCATCGCTTTGTTTATCCAATTATTCTTCGGAATCATCATTGGATTGTATTTCTGGAACCTATTGAAAAATCAGCGAACGCAAAAAGTTTCCATTGATCGTGAGTCAAAAAAAGAAATGGAAGAGTTACGGAAGATGAGATCCATTTCATTAACTGAACCTCTTGCAGAAAAAGTAAGACCATCAAGCTTTGAAGATATTGTTGGCCAAGAAGATGGAATTAAAGCCTTGAAAGCAGCACTATGCAGTCCGAACCCTCAGCATGTGATCATCTATGGTCCGCCTGGAGTTGGGAAAACCGCAGCTGCCCGGCTGGTCCTGGAAGAAGCCAAGAAGAATATAAAATCTCCTTTTAAACCTGCCGCTGTTTTTGTTGAACTGGATGCCACAACCGCACGTTTCGATGAACGGGGAATTGCCGATCCATTAATTGGGTCTGTCCATGATCCTATATATCAAGGAGCTGGAGCTATGGGACAAGCGGGGATTCCCCAGCCGAAGCAAGGGGCTGTAACAAATGCCCATGGAGGAGTATTGTTCATTGATGAAATAGGAGAATTGCATCCTATACAAATGAATAAGTTATTAAAAGTACTGGAAGATCGCAGAGTGTTTCTTGAAAGTGCCTACTATAATGAAGAAAATCATCAAATCCCTACCCACATACATGATATTTTCAAAAATGGCCTTCCGGCTGATTTTCGTTTAATCGGTGCGACCACCCGTACGCCAAGTGAAATTCCGCCGGCCATTCGCTCGAGATGTATGGAAGTTTTCTTTAGAGAGCTTGAGCATGATGAAGTGAAAAAAGTAGCTGCCAGAGCCGTTGAAAAAGTAGAGATGACAATTAGTGACAAGGGTCTTGAAACGCTTGCCTCCTACGCCCGTAATGGACGTGAAGCGGTGAATATGGTCCAGATTGCGGCTGGAGTGGCCATTACAGAAAACAGGAAAGAAATCTTTGATCATGAATTAGAGTGGATCATCCAATCCAGTCAGCTTTCCCCGCGCTATCAGAAAAAAATCAATGAACAAGCAACGATTGGTCTAGTAAATGGGTTAGCCGTAACCGGCCCTAATACGGGTTCATTACTCGAGATTGAAGTAACGGTGATCCCGGCCTCGGATAAAGGACTGATCAATGTGACGGGAATTGTGGAAGAAGAAAGCATTGGTGATCGTAGTAAATCAGTCCGAAGAAAAAGCATGGCGAAAGGCTCCATTGAAAATGTAATTACGGTGCTTCGTTCCATGGGAGTACCTGCTGATCAATATGATATTCATGTGAACTTTCCTGGTGGAGTCCCTGTAGACGGACCTTCTGCCGGAATCGCTATGGCACTTGGGATCTACTCTGCCATTTACCGTATCCCAGTGAAACATACCATTGCCGTTACCGGTGAAATCAGTATCCACGGTCTCGTGAAACCAGTCGGGGGCGTGACCGCGAAAGTGAAGGGCGCAAAATTGGCAGGTGCCACTATAGCAATCATCCCTTATGATAACCAGCAAGCAATGTTAAGTGAAATTGAGGGAATTGAAGTGATCCCGGTGAAACAGCTCAAAGAAGTATTGGATCTTGCTCTTATGAAGGAAACGCCACTGCAAACTGATCTTATAACAGAACAAAATAAGAAAAGTGTATAGACTGTTGACCGATTCGGGTCTATCCGAATCGGTTTGTTTTTGAATGAAAGAGAAAATGGAATAAACGATAAACGGTTTTGAATAAAGTTGTAAATACCTATTTAATAGACACTACCTAGTAAATAAGTTAGAATTGTACAAAGACTTAGAGCAAAAATTCGGAGGTGTTATATGTGGCAAATCAAAATAATTTAACGGTTCCCCTCCTTCCATTAAGAGGCTTACTTGTGTATCCAACAATGGTCTTGCATTTAGACGTTGGACGTGAGCGCTCCGTACAAGCTTTAGAAAAAGCAATGATGGATGATCATTTAATTTTCTTAACCACTCAAAGAGATATGAATATAGATGAGCCAACACAAGAAGATTTTTACGAAATGGGAACTCTTACAAAGGTAAAGCAGATGCTTAAATTACCGAATGGAACGATCAGGGTTCTGGTTGAAGGTTTAAACAGGGCGTCTATTGAAACATTTACTGAGCAAAAAGACTTTTATGAAGTGGAAATTAAGGAATTCAGAGATTCCGATGTGAAAGAATCGGAAACAGACGCTTTAATGAGGACGTTATTGAATTATTTCGAACAATACATAAAGCTATCAAAAAAAGTTTCAGCAGAAACGTATTCCACTGTTTCAGATATTGAAGAGCCGGGAAGACTTGCGGATATCGTTGCCTCCCATCTTCCGTTGAAAATGAAAGAAAAGCAAAATGTTCTTGAAACACTGGATATTAAAAAGCGGCTTCAAATGGTGATCGAGACCATTAACAATGAAAAAGAAGTGCTTAGCCTTGAGAAAAAAATCGGGCAGCGAGTGAAGCGTTCCATGGAAAGAACCCAAAAAGAATACTACTTACGGGAACAAATGAAAGCCATTCAAAAAGAATTAGGCGACAAAGAAGGAAAAACCGGTGAAATTGAAGATTTAACGTCTAAGATTGAACAAGCGGATATGCCGGAGGATGTTGAAAGAACTGTATTGAAAGAGCTGGCCCGCTATGAAAAAGTGCCATCCAGCTCTGCTGAAAGCTCTGTCATACGTAATTATATCGAATGGCTTGTATCCCTTCCATGGTCTACTGAAACTGAAGATCAATTGGATATAAATCGTTCTGAGCAAATCTTGAACCGAGATCATTACGGTCTTGAAAAGGTAAAAGAAAGAGTGCTTGAATACCTGGCAGTTCAACAGTTAACACGATCTCTAAAAGGACCTATCCTGTGTCTTGCCGGACCTCCGGGTGTCGGGAAAACCAGCTTAGCCCGCTCAGTGGCTGAATCACTTGGTCGAAACTTTGTCCGGATTTCCCTTGGAGGCGTTAGGGATGAGTCAGAGATCAGAGGTCACAGGCGTACGTATGTGGGTGCGATGCCAGGCAGAATCATTCGGGGCATGAAAAAAGCAGGTACCATCAACCCTGTCTTCCTCCTTGATGAGATTGACAAAATGTCAAGTGATTTCAGAGGTGATCCTTCTTCTGCGATGCTTGAAGTGCTTGATCCAGAGCAAAATTCGAACTTCAGTGATCACTATATTGAAGAAACGTATGATTTATCCAACGTCATGTTCATCGCAACGGCGAATGATTTATCGACCATTCCTGGTCCACTCCGAGACAGAATGGAGATCATCACGATTGCAGGTTATACAGAGCTTGAAAAATTAAATATCGCGAAGCATCATTTATTAGAAAAGCAGATCAAAGATCATGGCTTAAACAAATCGAAGCTTCAAGTCAGGGATGAAGCGATTGTTGATATTGTTCGCTATTACACAAGAGAAGCCGGGGTGAGGAGTTTAGAACGCCACCTGGCAGCCCTTTGTAGAAAAACGGCGAAAATCATTGTTTCTGGTGAGAAGAAGCGAGTTGTGATCACGTCCAGTAATATTGAAGAGTTCCTGGGGAAGAAAAAGTTCCGATATGGTCAAGCAGAAGTAGAAAACCAAATCGGAGTTTCAACAGGCCTTGCTTACACGACCGTTGGCGGAGATACTTTGCAGATCGAGGTATCCTTAGCACCTGGTAAAGGTAAGCTTGTGCTGACAGGAAAATTGGGAGATGTCATGAAGGAATCCGCTCAGACCGCATTTAGTTACGTTCGTTCGAAAGCGAAAGACCTTGGGATCGACGAGTCATTCCACGAAAAACATGATATTCACATCCACGTTCCTGAAGGGGCAGTTCCAAAAGATGGTCCTTCAGCAGGGATTACCATTACAACGGCACTCGTATCAGCACTGACAGGTAAATACGTCAATCGTGAAGTAGGAATGACAGGTGAAATGACTCTTAGAGGAAGAGTCCTTCCAATCGGAGGAGTGAAAGAAAAAACATTAAGCGCTCATCGTGCTGGAATTAAAACGATTATCCTTCCTAAAGATAATGAAAAGGATATAGATGACATTCCTGAAAGTGTGAGGGGAGAATTAACGTTCATCCTCGTATCCCATATTGATGAAGTCTTAGAGAAAGCATTAGTAGGTGAAAAGAAGTGAAAGTAAATCAAGTTGAGCTAGTCATCAGTGCAGTCAGGCCTGAACAATATCCTGGCGATTTTCTTCCGGAGTTTGCCTTAGCGGGGCGCTCGAACGTAGGGAAATCCTCATTCATCAATAAAATGATCGGTCGTAAGAGCATGGCAAGGATTTCATCCAAGCCGGGTAAAACCCAGACACTGAACTTCTATAAAATAGAAGAAACCCTCTATTATGTGGACGTACCCGGATATGGTTTTGCCAAAGTATCCAAAACAGAACGGGAAGCATGGGGGAAGATGATTGAAACATACATCACTTCCCGTGAGCAGCTAAGGGCGGTTGTCCTGATCGTGGACCTGCGCCATGCGCCCACCAATGATGATGTGATGATGTACGATTTCCTCAAGCACCACGAGCTTCCGTGCATCGTCATCGCCACCAAAGCGGATAAGATCCCAAAAGGCAAATGGCAGAAGCACCTGAAAGTTACAAGAGAAACGCTAAATATGGACAAAGAAGACGATCTCATCATGTTCTCTTCCGAAACGGGCCTTGGAAAAGACAAAGCCTGGGACGCTATCAAGTCGTACTATAAATAAGCCTTAAAAAGAACTGATTTCCGCATAAGTGGAGATCAGTTCTTTTTTATTACTAGCGCTTTTTGTAAACTTTGTTGCTTTCTCACCATCCAGCACTCACTGACTGACAGAGCTTTTGCAGATCTTATGTTATAAATAATTACTTGAGTAACAGGTTTTTCATTACTAAATAATGACAACACCAATCTAGCTTAAAAGTAGTATAAAAGAGGGTCTACTGAAGTCCGTATAAGGTTTATTGTCCTATAACGCCAAAGTATATGAAAGGAAATAAAAGGATAGAGGCGCATATTTACCTGTAACTGAGCTGAATCCGCTTCATCCACTAAAATGGAAAATTATAAGCTGTGGAAGCTATATTTGAATTTTGAGAATTTTCTCTTTTGTTGATAAAATTATGAAAGATTAAAAATATTACAAGCTACATAAGGGGGACTCTAGCCAGTGAAGAATTGGAAAAGCCTAGTCTTGTTAGTCATTTCTGTGCTACTTCTATCAGCCTGCGGCGACAAAGCCACAACGGAGAATGGTGCGAAGTTAGTAGAGGAAGGCAAATTTATTTATGCAGCTTCAGGTGAATTTAAGCCATTCAGTGTAACGAATAATGATGGAACCATGTCAGGTTTCGATATTGAAGTGGCAGAAGCTGTTGCGAAAGAAATGGGTCTTGAACCCGAACAAAAGAAATTTAAGTTCGCAGGAATTGTAGAAGGAGTGAAATCGGGTCGTTTTGATGCAGCAGTTGCCAGCCATACGATCACGGATGAACGCTTGAAGGAAGTAGACTTCTCAACTCCTTATTATTATTCCGGCCCTCAGATTTTTGTTCGTCCGGACAGTTCTGTAGAAACGCTTGATGATCTGGAAGGTATGGAGATTGCCGTTTCTAAGGGATCTACTTATGCAGAGACTGCCCAGGGGATAACGGATAATATTCAACAATATGATAGTGACGTAGTCGCATTAGAAGCTTTAAATAAGGGCAAGCATGATGCCGTAATTACCGACTTCATTACAGGGAAAGAAGCGATCGCTGCAGATTTGAATATCGAAGCCCGTGAGCTGATCGGCCGCAGTGAGCAAGCCATCGCCGTAAGCAAAGAAAATGAAGCGTTACTGGATGAAATTAATAAAGCTCTTGAAACATTGAGAGAAGACGGTACGCTAAAGAAAATCAGTGAAAAGTACTTTAATACAGATATCACATCAGATCCTGAAGAAGAGTAAAGGCAGCATGACACAGAGCGAATGTGCTTCTATGCGCATTCGCTTTTTGTCCGTTTTCGGGAGGTTACACGTATTGAATAGACTGGAGGGAAGTTCATGCATTTTTTTGAAACCTTAACAAGTACATATGATGTATTTCTTAAAGGAATGTTACTAACATTCCAATTAACCTTTGTATCTGTTCTGATTGCGATTGTGATTGGTTTGTTTTTCGCTTTTCTCAAGATTTCCGGAATTAAGCCATTGGAACTTTTAGCGGATTTATATATTTTCGTTGTACGTGGAACACCATTGATTGTTCAAATCTTTATTTTCTACTTCGGATTAACCTCATTAAATATCTCAGGCTTCTGGTCTGTCGTGATGGGACTTGCCTTCCATAATGGTGCCTATATCGCCGAGATATTCCGTGGAGCCATTCAATCCATTGATAAAGGACAAATGGAAGCGGGACGGTCTCTCGGGATGTCTCTTGGATTGTCCATGAGAAGAATCATTTTACCCCAGGCATTCAGACGTGCCCTGCCTCCACTGGGTAATCAGTTCATCATTGCATTAAAGGATTCATCTCTTGCATCATTCATAGGGATGTTCGAATTGTTCAGTGTGGCAACGACGCTTGGTTCCAACAACTTCGATTACATGACCTACCTGCTCGTTGTAGCGATCTATTATCTGGTTCTGGTACTGGTGTTCTCAACGATTGTCAATATCATAGAAAAACGGATGTCGGTTAGTGATTAATAAAGATGCGGGAGGGATGAGTGTGAGTCAGGAAATGATTAAAGTTGAAAAATTAAATAAATCCTTTGGTGATTTACATGTATTGAAGGACATTGATATCAGCGTAAAGGAAAGTGATGTGGTTTGCCTCATTGGAGCCAGTGGATCAGGGAAGAGTACATTGCTCCGCTGCTTAAACTTCCTGGAACTGAAAGACAATGGAAAGGTTGTCATCGAAGGCGATGAAGTCAACCAGGATACACATGATTTAAATAAAATCCGTCAAAAAGTAGGAATGGTGTTTCAACATTTCTACCTTTTCCCTCACAAAACGGTCCTGGAAAATGTGATGGAAGCACCTGTTTATGTCAAAGGGGTTTCGAAAGCAGAAGCAAAGAAGGATGCGAAAGAGCTATTAAAGAAAGTCGGCCTGGGAGATAAGGAAAATGTCTATCCATCCAAGCTATCCGGTGGACAGAAACAGCGTGTGGCCATTGCGAGGGCTCTTGCCATGAAGCCTGAGATCATGCTCTTCGATGAACCCACCTCTGCACTGGACCCTGAATTGGTCGGAGAGGTTTTGGCAACCATGAAGGAGCTTGCTTTAGAGGGGATGACGATGGTCGTCGTGACCCATGAAATGGGGTTTGCCCGCGAGGTAGCCGATTGGGTCGTGTATATGCACGATGGCAGGATCGTGGAAGTGGGGCATCCACAGGAATTATTCAATGCTCCAAAAGAGCAGCGTACAAGAGAATTTCTGGATTCAGTTCTATAATAGTTCGTACAAAAAGCCCGGATGTAATTTCCGGGCTTTTATTATGGATTATATGGAATTATTTTCTCTTTATAAACAATAAGTAGACACCGATTCCAATAATGATAATCGGCCAGAATTCCCAAGCAGTCTCCACATTACCTCCTATGAAGCCAAACCATCCAACCACTTTGTCATAGAATAATAGAATGATAGACAGGGTTAAAAAGAGCACCCCTTGAAATAGCCCTGCTCTCGTTTTCTGGTACCTGAGCAGAAAACCCAATGCAATGATCAGAATGAAAGTCCCTATGTGATCCGGCCAGATTTCGAGTTTATTGACAACATGAAAATGGAGACCGAATCCAACGAGGATCGTACCTGGTAATATCGCTTCATGATCTCTTCCGGCATATCCCTGTCCGAGAAAAGCCAGTCCAACAATTATCAATAATGTCGGCCATGTGAAAAACTCCTGAAACAGGACTATGTTCGCTTGCTGTAAGTAAAAGTATGCTCCGAAGCCGATTAAGATCATTCCTGGGAAAATTCTTTGTTGTTGTTTCATACTCTTCCTCCCGTATCTTTTTATACTAAATGTTTTAAATACTGTTTTTTCAGGGAAAATAATACATAATAATAAATATAAGCCCAGATGTCTCGGCAAATAGGTGAAAAACCTTTCCATTACTTGATTCTTTAGGCTTGTTTTGGTACCCTACATTAGTAGGGAATGTCGAAATATGAAAGATTTTTTTAGAATTGAAAATGCTTTCATGCTCATTCTTTATTAATCTTAAATGTATATGATGAAATGAATGATTTGCAAGTACCGGAAGAAGCATGCCTTCTTACCTTTATAAATGTATCATACTTAGGTTTCAATTTCTGTTCACATTTTGGTGTCGGGAGCTTTTTAGGACATGTTATAATAAGAGTAATGATTTTAGTTGGGGGTGTAGTGCATAGCATGTATACAATAGTCGTTGGTTTGAATTACAAAACGGCCCCTGTTGAGATTCGTGAGCGTTTATCATTCAATGAAACTGATCTTCCTTTCGCTATGAAGGCTTTAAAGGAAAAGAAGAGCATTCTGGAAAATGTGATTGTTTCTACATGTAATAGAACGGAAGTCTATGCAGTAGTGGATCAGCTTCATACAGGTCGTTATTATATTAAAGATTTCTTATCTCAATGGTTCGATATAGATAAAGAGGAGTTCACGCCTTATCTGTTCATTTATGAACAAGAAGGAGCAGTCGAACACCTTTTTAAGGTTGCGTGCGGATTGAATTCAATGGTGTTGGGGGAAACCCAGATCCTCGGACAGATTCGTTCAAGCTTCCTGAATGCACAGGAGTCAGGAGCGAGTGGTACAGTATTTAATCATCTGTTCAAGCAGGCAGTGACGGTAGCCAAAAAGGGTCACTCAGAAACAGATATTGGTTCCAATGCTGTGTCTGTCAGCTATGCAGCCGTTGAATTAGCTAAAAAAGTATTCGGCAGCCTGGAGAAAAAGCATGTTCTTATTCTTGGTGCCGGTAAAATGGGAGAACTGGCGATCCAGAACCTTCATGGCAGCGGAGCCACTAAAGTGACGGTCATTAATCGTACGTATGAAAAGGCTCAAACCTTGGCAGACCGTTTCAGCGGTAATGCCAAAACACTAAAGGAGCTTCAATGTGCCCTTGTAGAGGCGGACATTATGATCAGTTCCACCGGTGCAAAGGATTTTGTTATCACAAAAGAGATGATGTCACATGTCGAAAGAATGAGAAAAGGTCGTCCTCTTTTCATGGTGGACATTGCGGTACCTCGTGACCTGGATCCTTCCATAGGAGAATTAGAAAGTGTTTTCCTTTATGATATCGACGATTTAGAAGGCATCGTTCAGGCGAACCTGGCTGAGCGAAAGAAAGCCGCTGAGGAAATCGAAATCATGATTGAAGCTGAAATTGTAGCTTTTAAAGAGTGGTTGAATATGCTTGGAGTTGTTCCGGTTATTTCAGCACTGCGACAAAAAGCACTCTCCATACAAGCCGAAACGATGGAGAGCATCGAACGGAAAATGCCTGACTTAACTGATCGGGAGCGAAAAGTGTTAAATAAGCATACGAAGAGTATCATTAATCAGTTGTTGAAGGATCCGATCCTTCAAGCGAAGGAATTAGCAGGACTTCCTGATGCTGAAGATAAACTGGATTTATTCATCAATATCTTTAATATTGAACAACAAGTGCAAGAGCAGAAACAAGTGAAAGCAGCCAATGAAAAGACTGAGAGCGAACTTAAGCTTGTACCACAGCCTTCTTTTCAAGCATAAGTGAGGTTATTGTCTATGTTTGAACAAACGATGACTAGGCTGCATGAACTTATGATTGTTCTGTATGCTATTAGTATTCTCTTTTACTTTATAGATTTCTTAAACAAAAACCGGAAGGCGAATGTGTTTGCCTTCTGGTTACTTGCGATTGTTTGGATCCTTCAAACAATCTTTTTATTTCTCTACATGATGAATACAGGCAGGTTTCCGGTCCTCACCATCTTTGAGGGACTTTATTTTTATGCCTGGGTACTCATCACCCTGTCACTTGTCATCAATCGATTATTAAGAGTTGACTTTACGGTGTTCTTCACAAATGTACTCGGATTCATCATCATGGCGATCCATACGTTTGCACCGGTACAGGTAGAGTCACAGGCGGTGGCAGAACAGCTCGTATCTGAATTATTGTTGATTCACATTACGATGGCGATCCTTTCATATGGCGCCTTTTCGTTATCCTTTGTGTTTTCCTTGCTTTACCTCCTGCAATTTAAACTTTTGAAGGAGAAGAAGTGGGGACAAAGGTTATGGCGGATCAGCGATTTGTCCAAACTTGAGAAGATCTCATATATATCGAACTCCATTGGTGTAGCCATGCTTCTATTGAGCTTGATACTGGGACTGCAATGGGCATATATCAAGCTTCCGGATTTCATTTGGTATGATCCGAAAATAGTTGGCTCATTCATTCTATTAATTTTATATAGTAGTTATTTATATCTTCGCATTAAAAAGAATGTATTTGGTAAGTCATTAGCTTTACTTAATGTTGCAGCCTTCTTGATCATTTTAATTAACTTTTTCTTGGGCAGTCGGTTGTCTTCATTTCATTTCTGGTATTCATAAGTTTTCAGGAGGTCATTATGAGAAAAATCATTGTTGGATCGAGACGAAGTAAATTAGCACTGACACAAACAAACTGGGTGATCAATCAGTTGAAAACACTGGACCCCTCTTACGAATTCGAAGTGAAGGAAATTGTTACAAAAGGTGACCAGATCCTTGATGTCACCCTGTCAAAAGTCGGTGGAAAAGGCTTGTTTGTAAAAGAAATTGAACAAGCGATGCTGGATAAAGAAATCGATATGGCCGTTCACAGTATGAAAGACATGCCAGCGGTTTTACCTGAAGGACTGACCATCGGATGTATACCGGAACGTGAGGATCACCGTGATGCGTTCATCAGTAAAAATCATGTAGCGCTTAAAGATTTACCGGGTGGTGCAATCGTAGGAACGAGCAGTCTGCGCAGAGGAGCACAGATTTTATCCGTTCGTCCAGATCTTGAAATCAAATGGATCCGAGGTAATATCGATACGCGCTTAACTAAGCTTAAGAATGAGGATTACGACGCGATTATCCTTGCAGCGGCAGGGTTATCTCGTATGGGCTGGACATCAGATGTTGTAACGGAATTCCTTGACCCTGACCTTTGCCTTCCTGCAGTAGGACAAGGTGCGTTATCCATTGAATGCAGGGAAGATGATTCTGAGTTGCTTGAGCTTCTTCAGAAGTTTGCTTGTGTTGAGACGACTGAGACCGTTACGGCTGAAAGAGCTTTCCTTCATAAAATGGAAGGCGGATGTCAGGTGCCAATTGCAGGATTTGCTGAGCTGAAAGACAATGGGGACGTAGCTTTAATGGGGCTTGTGGCTTCACCTGATGGGAAAACAATCTATAAAGAATACATGGTGGGTCAAAATCCTCAGCAAGTAGGGGAAAACGTCGCAAAAAGCTTAACAGACCTGGGAGCTAAGGCTTTAATCGATCAGGTGAAAGAGGAGCTAGATCAATAATGAAGGGTAAAGGGCCTTTAGAAAACATAAAGGTTTTGATTACTCGCGGAAGTGAGGGATCCAGTGAAACGGCTTCCCTCATAGAAGACGTGGGAGGGGTTCCGATTGTGGTGCCGCTCCTTCATTTTCAACCTAATGAAGATGAGTGGGAAACGAATCTTCAAACAACCATACATACGTACGAATGGATTATTTTCACCAGCAAAAATGGAGTAAGATTCTTTCTTCATGCATTGAAACGATTACAGCTCGATTTATCCTCTTTTTCCGGGAAATTTGCTGCAGTCGGAAGTATAACGGAACGCTATTGCAGGAAATATGGAATTCCTGTTTCCTTCGTGCCTGAGCATTTTACAGGGGATGACTTTGCAGAAGAATTCATTTCGAAAGTGAAGCCTTCAGGGGACGTCCTGATTCCTAAAGGGAACCTGGCAAGAAACGTCATTGCTTCGAAGCTTGTCTCTGCAGGGGTGTCCTGTCAGGAATGGATTGTCTATGAAACCGTCCTTCCAGAAGGGAGCATCGGACAGTTGAAGGACATCATTGAAGAAGAAAAACCTGATATCATTACGTTTACCAGCTCATCAACGGTTCATCATTTTATGAAGGTGGTCGATCAGTACAGCCTTCATGATAAAATCCGGGATATACCCATTGCATGCATTGGTCCCATTACAAAAAATACGGCTGAAAAGTACGGATTACATGTAAAAATCTGTCCCAGCATTTATACTGTAAATGAAATGGTAAACGAAATGGAAAAATTTATCATAAATAGATCATCAAAATAAAACTTTATTTACTTAGGAGGTTTACACATGAAAGATCTGCATTTTAACCGTCATCGTCGCCTGCGTACATCAGATCATATGCGTGCGTTAGTAAGAGAAACTCATCTGAGAAAAGAAGATTTAATTTATCCACTGTTTGTAGTGGAAGGGGAAAATATTAAGAATGTCGTTCCTTCCATGCCAGGGGTTTTTCACATTTCCCTGGATAACTTAAAAGCAGAAATGGATGAAGTGGTTTCCTTAGGGATTAAATCCATCATTTTATTTGGAGTTCCAGCTGAAAAAGATGAGGCAGGAACACAAGCTTATCATGACCACGGAATCGTCCAAAGAGCAACCCGATTTGTGAAGGAACATTATCCTGAGCTTGTCATCATTGCCGATACTTGTCTATGTCAATATACGAGCCACGGGCATTGTGGAATCGTAAAAGATGGAAAAGTACTGAATGACCAAACGCTTGATCTATTAGCAAAAACGGCGGTCAGCCAAGCTGAAGCGGGAGCTGATATCATTGCCCCTTCGAATATGATGGATGGGTTCGTTGCAGCGATCCGCCACGGTTTGGATGAAGCCGGCTATCATGATGTGCCGATCATGTCATATGCCGTTAAGTACTCCTCAAGCTTCTATGGTCCATTCCGTGATGCAGCACACTCTACTCCGCAATTCGGAGATCGCAGAACGTATCAGATGGATCCTGCCAATCGCCTCGAAGCGTTAAGAGAAGCACAGTCGGATATAGAAGAAGGCGCAGACTTCTTAATTGTCAAACCTGCCCTTTCCTATTTAGATATCATGCGGGAAGTGAAAGACCGTTTTAATGCCCCAGTTGTCGCTTATAACGTAAGTGGAGAGTACAGCATGGTGAAAGCAGCGGCTCAAAACGGCTGGGTAAACGAACAGGAAATCGTAATGGAAAAACTGACAAGCATGAAACGTGCGGGTGCAGACCTTATTATTACGTATTTCGCAAAAGATGTAGCGAATTGGTTATCCTAAATGGTGGAAAGTTCCTGTAAGGATGACGAAAAGATCACTAAAGGAGGAAACCGGAATGCGTTCATATGAGAAATCGAAGCAAGCGTTTAAAGAAGCAGTAAAACTGATGCCTGGCGGAGTAAACAGTCCTGTACGGGCATTCAAGTCCGTAAAGATGGATCCTATTTTCATGGAAAGAGGAAAAGGAGCTAAAATTTACGATATCGATGGAAATGAATATATTGACTATGTTCTATCCTGGGGACCACTCATTCTTGGCCACAGCAATGACCGCGTGGTGGAGTCCATTAAAAAAGTAGCGGAAAACGGGACAAGCTTTGGTGCCCCGACAGAGATTGAAAACAAACTTGCCGAATTAGTCATTGAAAGAGTTCCGAGTATCGAAGTGGTCCGTATGGTGTCTTCTGGTACGGAGGCGACGATGAGTGCCCTGCGTCTTGCGCGTGGATACACTGGACGCAATAAAATCCTCAAGTTCGAAGGCTGCTACCACGGTCATGGAGATTCATTATTAATCAAGGCAGGATCAGGTGTTGCAACTCTCGGATTGCCCGACAGCCCTGGTGTACCTGAAGGCGTAGCAAAGAATACGATTACGGTGCCTTATAATGACTTGGAAAGCATACGTTATGCCTTTGAACAATTTGGCGACGACATCGCTGGTGTGATCGTAGAACCTGTTGCAGGTAATATGGGTGTCGTTCCACCTCAGCCGGGCTTCCTGGAAGGCCTTCGTGAAATAACGGATAATCATGGTTCTCTGCTGATATTTGATGAAGTCATGACTGGATTCCGTGTTGGATACGGATGTGCCCAAGGCTATTACAATGTAACTCCGGACTTAACTTGTTTAGGAAAAGTCATTGGTGGAGGTCTGCCTGTAGGTGCATACGGCGGTAAAGCTGAAATCATGGAAAGAATCGCTCCAAGCGGTCCGATTTATCAAGCCGGAACCCTTTCAGGGAATCCATTGGCCATGACGGCAGGATACGAAACCCTGAGCCAGCTGACTCCTGAAACATACACAGAGTTCGCACGCAAAGCAGACCTGTTGGAAGAAGGCTTAAAGAAAGCAGCAGAAAAGCATAACATCCCTCACAGAATCAATCGTGCAGGCTCCATGATCGGGATCTTCTTCACGAATGAAGAAGTAACCAACTACGAAGGTGCGAAATCATCAGATCTAGAGATGTTTGCCGATTACTACCGTGAAATGGCCAATGAAGGTGTATTCTTACCACCTTCCCAATTCGAAGGACTATTCTTATCGACAGCTCACACAGATGAAGATATTGAAAAAACCCTTGAAGCAGCGGAAAAAGCGTTTGAGAAGATTAGTAAGAAGTAATGAGGTAGCCGATCCTTTGAGGGATCGGCTATTTTTTATGGGGTGCGGGGCTGGGAGGAATGTGTCGAATATTGTAGATCGGTCGATATAATGAAAGGACGGTTGATAAATCCATTTCAATGTCGATAAATCAAGATAACGATTGATATATCCAAACGACCAACATCAATCCGGTACACACCCCGGTTTCTAAATCAAAATCACCACACTTTTCGTTTTCCTATCATAATCCCCCTTTTCGGTTCATAAAGTGATAATGGCATTGTTTACTATTTCTTTGTTTGGAACCTGAAAGGAGGAATTTCTTTTGTCACAAGAACAACAATCGTGTTTGCGATTTTCCTTGGAAGAATCAATTTGGTTTAAAAAAGGACAGGAAGTTGAAGAATTACTATCTATCTCCTTAGATCCTCATATAACGATACAAGAGCAAGAGCAGTACGTACTCATCAGGGGAAGCCTTGATCTTTCCGGTGAATATTTACCAACCTCACCGAGGGAGGAAGAAGAGGAAGAGTTTGAAGCGGGTGGTAAGTTTGTTCAAATAGTAGAAAAGAGGGAAAAAGGTGAGTATGAATTTGTCCACCGTTTCCCGGTCGATGTGACGATTCCAAAAAATAGAATTGCCAACTTGGGCGATATCGATGTGTTCGTTGAGTCATTCGACTACATGGTTCCCGAGAATGCCTGTCTAAAATTGAATGCCGATTTAACGATTACAGGGATTTATGGAGAACAGCAGGCGCATACTCCCCTTGAGGCTGAATTTAGCAGAGAGGAAGATTACGAGCCGCTTTACCGTTCGAGTGCAGTTGCCGAAGCTGAAGAGGATACAGCGGAGGAAGAAGTAGAAACAGAAGAAGTGCAAGAAGAAAGAGAAGAAGTATACGAGTATGAGAACTACGACGTCGAAGAATTAACGGTGAATGCTGGAGACCTGGATTCTGAAAAGGATTCTGAAGGCGATTCTGAAGAGGATTCTGAAGACGACGAGTACCAGCCGTTTAATCTGGAAGGACGGACTCCGCCAGCTGAAGAGGACGATGAGATACCCGTACAAATCCAATACGATGCTCAGCCTGCTCATACCCATGAGGAAAATTATTTCCGAAAAGAAAACGTGTTTGAAATGCCACAACATGAACTGAGCGAGTCATCTGAAGAACAGCCGGCTGAACCAAAGGCTGCCTATACACCACCTCCTAAATACAAGCAGCAGGAGGAAGAAGAAGAGTCCTCTTCATCATCCGCAGTAGAAGCAGAGATGGAAGATAGCGGAGAAGAGAAGGATGAAAAGAAAAAGAATAAAGGTAAAAAGAAATATGAGACCATTTCCCTTACCGATTTCTTTGCGAGAAAAGAGGAGGAAAAGGGTGCAACATTAAGGGTATGCATTGTTCAAGAGGGGGAGACCCTGGATTATATCGCAGAAAAGTATGATCTAACCATTCCTCAGCTATTGAGGGTCAATCAACTTGAAGCCAATCAAGACGTATATGTAGGGCAGGTTCTATATATCCCGAAAAGCGAATATGTCTTCAAGGGTTAAAGGAATATAGCAAAGTCGCTCCCATCTGAGAAGAGCGCAATTGCAATATAGGAGGAACTACGGGGCTGACACCAAATTCATTGGAGTTAGTCCGTTTTTTTTAGAAAAGTAATCTTAGAAGGTGAGAGGTATGGTACAAACGCTGGAGGGATTAAAGCCTGTCTTACAACCTTATGGTGTCGAACCCCATTTTGTTGAGAATTTCGGGAAGATTTCCAAAGTATTCTCCAATAAAGGGACGCTTGCAGTGAAGCAGCTACCTGCCCAAACTGGAGTTGACTTTGTCAGGAATGTACAAATGTTGTTTCAGAGGGGATATAACCGGATTGTTCCGATCTATCCGACATTGGATGGGCGCTATGCGGTGTGGAATGATGGGCAGTTATACTATGTGATGCCCTGGCTCATGAACCTGGAAAGAGAAGATCAATTTGAAAAGCATCAGAAAATGTTCAGGGAATTGGCGAGACTTCATACTCTTTCCTCCCAGGAAGTAAAGATTGATAAGGAAGAGAGAGAATCTCATTACGAGCAGCTGACTTCCAGGTGGGATAAAGAACAGCAGTTTCTTGATGAGTATGTGGAAACATGTGAAAGGACTACGTATATGTCTCCTTTTCAATTCCATTTTTGTATGTACTATAAAGACGCTTCCCAAGCACTGAAATTTTCAAGGAAAATGCTGGATGAATGGTATGAGGAAACGAAGGAGCTTGAGAAGGTCAGGACCGTCATTACACATGGAAAGGTATCGACGGAGCATTTTTTATTCGACGAAAGAGGCTTGGGTTATTTTCATAACTTTGAGAACTCAAAGATGGCCTCACCATTCCATGACCTGTTGCCGTTTTTGTCCAGAACATTGAAAACCTATCCAAAGTATTATGAGGAATGTATCGAGTGGCTCACCACGTATTTTCAGCATTTTACCGTGCGTAATGAAGAGCGGCTCTTGTTCATGAGTTATTTAGCTTATCCAAGCTCTGTCATCGCTGTGGTGGAAAAGTATTTTCATACAGCGAAGGATAAGCGGAATGAACGGAAATCTCTTAAGAAGCTGCAACGTCATTACTGGCTTCTGAAAAACACGGAATACGTGGTCATGCGTTTAGATGAAATGGAAAAAAAGAAGCAGGAGCAGGCGGCCGAGGCAGAATAAAAAAAGGACTGGCGAAGTCCACATTTCGTCAGTCCATTAAATCCAATCGAAATAAATGGCAAGGCCTATACCGATAAAAAGAGTTAAAAGAAGGACATCAAAAGTGGTGGGAAGCAAAATGGTCCGGACCCCTTGAAAGATCGTAAAGGGTATGATGAATTGCTTACATATTAACCGGGCGTTCCCCATCCATTTCTGCATGGTGTATTGATTGATTTTCTTCATATTCGTCCACTCACTTTCCTGGGTATATTCACTACTTTATTCTATGAATTGAGAAAAAGAATGGTGCCTGAGTAGGCGAAATGAATATTTTTATGAAAAATTGGCGATAATGATTGACGAAAGTTTATCTTTTCCTATACTATAATGAGTAAATAAATAATACCTGAAAAGCAATGAACAGGAAGAGTACATTGATCCTTACTTTCAGAGAGGAAAATCGTTAGCTGAGAGATTTTCTACGTTAAGACAATGGAAGGTCGCCTGAAGAGCTGTTTCTATGAATTTCAGTAGTAGAAGCCGGTTAAAAGCCGTTATGATCGTCGAGAGTTCAGGAGGCTTATTTCTCCTGAGAAAAAAGGTGGTACCGCGAATGGAATCCTTCGTCCTTTTCATAGGACGGGGGATTTTTTTATTTTTATTAGAAAAGTGTAGTAATTCGCACAAATATAGGAGGAAAACAAATGGAAACTCAAGATCAGCAATTATCTATGCCGACAAAATATGATCCAAATGCCATTGAGCAGGGCAGATACAAATGGTGGCTGGAAGGTAAATATTTCGAAGCCAAAAACGATAAGGAGAAGGAGCCGTACACAATTGTCATTCCTCCTCCGAACGTAACAGGAAAACTTCATCTTGGTCATGCTTGGGACACAACCCTGCAAGATATCCTGACTAGAATGAAGCGCATGCAGGGATATGATGTATTATGGCTGCCGGGTATGGACCATGCCGGGATTGCGACACAGGCGAAAGTGGATGAAAAACTTCGCAATCAAGGCATTTCACGTTATGACTTAGGTCGTGAAAATTTCGTAGAAGAAACATGGAAATGGAAAGAAGAATATGCTGAGCATATCCGTCAGCAATGGTCTAAGGTTGGATTAGGCCTGGATTATAGCCGTGAGCGTTTCACGTTGGACGAGGGCTTGTCGGAAGCAGTACAAAAGGTATTTGTCGACCTTTATAACAAAGGCTTAATCTACCGTGGTGAATACATCATCAACTGGGATCCGGCAACAAAAACGGCCCTTTCAGACATAGAGGTCATTCACCAGGATGTACAAGGTGCATTCTATCATATGAAATATCCGTTGGCAGATGGAAGTGGTCACATTGAAATTGCCACAACCCGTCCAGAAACGATGCTTGGAGATACGGCCGTTGCGGTTCACCCGGAAGATGATCGCTACAAGCATCTAATCGGCAAAACCGTTACCCTTCCTATCGTTGGACGTGAAATTCCGATTGTCGGGGATGATTACGTTGATATGGAATTTGGTTCCGGTGCAGTGAAAATTACACCTGCCCATGACCCGAATGATTTCGAAATCGGAAACCGTCACAATTTAGAGCGTGTTCTTGTCATGAACGAAGACGGAACGATGAATGACAAGGCGGATAAATACCAAGGCATGGATCGTTTTAAGTGCCGCAAAGAAATTGTAAAGGACCTGCAAGAAGCAGGAGTTCTATTCAAGATTGAAGAGCATATGCATTCAGTCGGTCACTCAGAAAGAAGTGGAGCGGTGGTTGAGCCTTACCTTTCGACTCAGTGGTTCGTTAAGATGGATCCTCTGGCAGAAGAAGCGGTGAAACTTCAGCAGGATGAGAACAAGGTCAACTTTGTACCTGATCGCTTTGAAACGTCTTACCTGCGCTGGATGGAAAATACGCGTGACTGGTGTATTTCCCGTCAGCTTTGGTGGGGACATCGCATCCCGGCCTGGTACCATAAAGAAACAGGTGAAATCTATGTAAACAACGAAGCACCGGAAGACATTGATAACTGGACTCAGGAAGAGGATGTCCTGGATACATGGTTCAGTTCAGCTCTATGGCCGTTTTCAACGATGGGCTGGCCTGATCTGGATGCAGAAGACTTTAAACGCTATTATCCAACGAATACACTAGTGACCGGCTACGATATTATCGGTTTCTGGGTATCGCGCATGATCTTCCAAGGACTGGAGTTCACAGGAGAACGTCCATTTAAAGACGTACTGATACACGGACTGGTTCGGGATGCAGATGGACGCAAGATGAGTAAGTCATTAGGGAATGGTGTAGATCCGATGGATGTCATCGAAAAGTACGGTGCCGATTCACTTCGCTACTTCCTATCTACAGGCAGCTCACCAGGGCAGGATTTACGTTTCTCCTTTGAGAAAGTAGAATCTGTTTGGAACTTTGCGAATAAGATCTGGAATGCATCACGCTTCGCTCTTATGAACATGGACGGAATGACGTATGACGAAATTGATCTTTCCGGTGAAAAATCAGTTGCGGATAAATGGATTCTTACACGTTTAAATGAAACAATCGAAACTGTGACACGATTAGCCGATCGTTATGAATTTGGTGAAGTGGGACGCGTTCTTTACAACTTCATCTGGGATGATTTCTGTGATTGGTATATTGAAATGGCGAAACTTCCTTTATATGGAGAAAATGAAGCGGCTAAGAAAACAACCCGTTCGATTCTGGCCCATGTACTCGACAACACAATGAGACTTTTACACCCATTCATGCCATTTATTACCGAGGAAATATGGCAGAACTTGCCGCATCAAGGCGAATCCATTACTGTAGCTGCATGGCCGACGGTTCAAGATGAACTTACAGACCAAGCGGCAGCAGAAGAGATGAAGCTGCTCGTTGACATCATTCGTGCTGTACGTAATGTACGTGCAGAGGTGAACACTCCGATGAGCAAGCAGATCAACTTGATGCTGAAAGCAAAAGATGCACACACGCTAACGATCATCGAGAAGAACAAAGCGTATATTGAAAAATTCTGTAATCCAGAGAAGCTGGAAATGGGTACAGATTTAGATACACCGGATAAAGCGATGACGGCGGTTGTAACTGGTGTAGACTTATTCCTTCCATTAGAAGGGTTAATCAACATCGAAGAAGAAATTGCCCGTCTTCAAAAAGAACTGGAGAAATGGACGAAAGAAGTTTCCCGCGTTCAAGGAAAATTAAACAACGAAAAATTTGTGAGCAAGGCGCCTCAAAATGTAGTAGATGAGGAAAAAGCAAAAGAAAAAGATTATTTAGAGAAACAAGCGACTGTTAAAGCAAGAATCGAAGAGCTTAAATCACTATAATCTTTTGAACAGAGAATAAGAAGAGGGCTTTAGATTCGGGTCTGATTGTTAGGGGTGAGGGGATGCATGAAGGTTTTTCTCTCCAGCAATCTGCCCTGACCTGAGCCCTCTTTCTAATGAAACCTTAAGGGGAGTGACTGAAATTGTTAACCTATGAGAAGGCCGTTGGATGGATACACTCAAGACTCAGACTTGGAATCAAGCCGGGTCTAGAGAGAATGCAGTTCTTGTTAGAGAAACTTGGGAATCCTCATGAAAATATCAAAACCGTTCATATCGGGGGAACAAACGGAAAGGGATCCACTGTAACCTATTTGCGAAATATATTACAGGAATCAGGGTATTCAGTAGGCACCTTTACTTCACCATATTTTGAACGGTTCAATGAGAGGATCAGCATAAATGGAGAGCCTGTTACTGATGAAGATTTAACTCTTCTTGTGGAAAAGATAAAGCCCATTGCCGAAAGCATGGAGCATTCTGATTGGGGAACCCCTTCTGAATTTGAAGTCATAACAGCTATGAGCTTTTATTATTTTGCCAAAATGCAACCGGTCGATCTCGTCCTTTATGAGGTTGGGCTTGGAGGAAGGCTTGATTCGACGAATGTCATTACACCTATGGTTTCAGTCATAACGAGTATCGGTCTGGATCATATGCAATTTCTGGGAAGCAGATTAGAAGACATAGCCTTTGAGAAAGCTGGGATCATCAAACGTTCTGTTCCTGTCATTTCAGGGGTTCACCAGAAAGAAGCGGCTGAAGTGATAAGTAAGAGAGCGTTGGAAATGAATAGTGACCTGTTTGAACTTGGAGAAGATTTTTCTGTGGAACGGAAAGCCTTACTTGAAAGAGGTGAGAGATTCCATTACACATCTCCTGTCCAAAATGAAACGTATGAACTTTCCATGTTAGGTGCCCATCAAATCAATAATGCAGCGATTGCAATTAAAGTGATAGAGCTCCTTAGTGAAAAGCATAAAATAGCAAGTACCCATATCAAAGTGGGACTAAAAAAGGCATCATGGCCAGGCAGAATGGAAGCTCTATCATACAATCCCGGGATTTATATTGACGGTGCCCATAATCCTGAAGGGGTACAAGCCTTGGTGAAAACCATAAAGGATCGATTTATCAATAACAGAGTAACCGTTCTTTTTTCGGCACTCCACGACAAAGAATTGAAACCGATGGTCACTCAATTGGAAGAAGCTGTGGAGGCAATTGGATTTACGACCTTTGACTTTCCACGAGTCGCGTCAGTTGAAGATCTTTATGAATTATCTTCCCATCCAAATAAGAGGAAAGTTCACCAATGGAGAGACTACCTTACTGAAAAAATACAAGGCATGAAAGAAAAAGATGTCCTGTTAATAACAGGTTCACTATACTTTTTATCCGAGGTAAAACCATATCTAGTGGACCAATTGGAAAATAACAAGTGACTTTATTGGACTGCTTTGATAAAATATTCTTAAACTTGTGACTATTTAACTAGTATAGTATGATCAAACTATATTAAACTGATTGTGGACCTATGGGGGATAGATATGACGTTATCCGTAAAAAAGAAGCTGTACATATTGCTGGCCTGGCTGGCCGTTGTACCCGCTGGTTTGTACATTGCCTATCAATACTATCCTCCTGAGAATATTGCAGGAAATGAGTTAGAGCTATTAACATTGGTGGCTTTCGCTACTTTTATCCCGCTTATGCCCATTGTGATAAATGGTGCGACCATCTTCTTCATCCAGTGGGTGACTCTTGTAGGGTTTATAAAGTATGGTTTATTTGTTGAAATCATCCTCATGCAGTTCTCTATTATTCCATTACTCATCCGGCTTCAATTGACCAAAAATGATTGGCATAGAATCCCCTTGAATTCAGTCATGTTCTTTATCGTTTCATTAGTCAGTGGTCTGGTATATTTTCTATTCGGAGGAGAAGTCGGATTAAGAGATATCAGTCAATTAATCTTTCCTATCCTGAGTTATCAAATAGTCTCGATCATGGTTAACCAGATATTGCTTCTGCTCTATCAACACTATCTGGTAAATAGTGATGTCCGCTTTTACAGCAAGGATTTTGTATGGGATTTTACGGCAAACATGATCATGTTCCCTCTTTCTTTATCACTCTATTATTTAACGTTTGAGCTGGGAGCCTTCGCTTCTTTATTGATTGGTATCCCTTTTGTGAGTTTATCGATCATTTTAAAGATGTATAACTCATCTGAAAAGATCAATGAATACCTTCAAAAAGCGGGTGAAATCGGTCACCAGTTAACGGAAAGCCTTAAAGTAAATGAAGTGCTTGATATATTCATCGAGAAAATCATTGAGACCCTGCCGGTTGAGTATGCCTATATCCTTGATTGTAAGGAAGAAGAACTTGTCCTGTTAAGACGGGTTGAAAATGGAGAAATGAAGTCTAATAACCTGCGTCCATTAAAGAAAAGCCAGGGGATCAGCGGTGTAGTGTGGGAAACAGGGAAGTCCGTCCTCTATACTTCACGATCTGAATGGACCGGGATCGCTGAAGGGTACATGCCTGATGGAGTGGAAAGCGTTCTGTGCGTACCCATTGTAAGAAGTCAAAAGGTACGAGGGATCCTTCTATTGGCTTCTTCCAAAAAGAAAGCCTATGAAAAATATCAATTGATGATCGTCGATATTTTATGCTCCTATTTCGGAGTGGCGATCGAAAATGCAAGGCATCATGAACGAACGAAGAAAAACAGTGAGCGATGTGCCCTGACAGGACTATATAATTACCGCTACTTTGAAGATCTCCTGTCACTGGAATTCAGTCATCTCGATGTTGGGAAAAGGGAGAGTCTATCCCTTATCATGCTCGACCTTGATCATTTTAAGGTCATTAACGATAACTATGGTCATCAGAGCGGTAACGAAATCCTGATTGAACTTGCAGACCGCCTTCGTACCCTTATTGATACCAGGGGAACCGTTGCAAGGTATGGAGGGGAGGAATTTGTCATCCTTCTTCCGGATTCGAAACGGGATGAAGCGCTCAGCCTGGCAGAGCATGTCAGGGGTGCGATAGCCAACAAACCCTTCACCATCCATGATAGTCTGGATGAATCCAACAAACAGATGATGGTCCGGATCACTGCAAGCATCGGGGTCTCAACCGCACCTGAAGATGCTGAAGATACCCTGGCACTCATCCGCCATGCGGACCGGGCGCTTTATACGGGGGCGAAGCAGGCCGGGCGGAATCGGGTGGCGCAGTATGTGAAATGAGTTCGGGAAACACCTTCCTGCGTGTGGAGGTGTTTTTTTGTTGATGGAATGAATCTATGACTATTATTCTATTTTTTGCTAATTAATAACAGATAGTAGCTTCTCATTTGCCACTGTATATACTAAAATAGTAGTAGTCGAATTTTGTTAAATTTCATCGGAATTAATCATAAAAGGAGGAAGGAGATTGCATGATGTAGTATTTGCTATCATAGCCTATCTGTTATTGTTACCCGTACTTACTCTTGTTCCTATGAAACTGGCATTTAAGCATAAAGTCCTTGTTTCTTCTTCAGCCCTACTCCTTACCATTTTGTGTATGCTGGCAAGCCTAGTTATTTCTCTTTATCAGGTAATGATTATTTTCATATTATTACTACTTCTAAGTACCTACTTCCTTGAGACGAGGTTAAAACCATTAATTCTACATACCTCGAAAATACCCGAGAATCGTTCCGCAACAGAGAACAGCGTGAGAAGTCAACAAGAAATGAATGATAGGCATGAACCCGAAACGGATGTTCCTTCAGAAGTGAGAGAAGACGTTCATAGAAACGATTACATAGAAGAATCATTCTTTCAACCGGATTCATCAGAAAACGTTCTTGAAGAATTTAAAGATGAGAAGGATTGTAAAGAAATGGAAAAAGTAGAATCCTTTCCTCCAGAAGAATGGGATGACCTTGAGAAACAAATAGAAGAGTGGGATCCTCTTTCAAAAGAGGAGGATTTGATGAAAGGAAGAGGGGGTCTTTCTTCGACTTTAACATCAGAAGAAGAGGAAGAATACAATCGCTTATTCTTCGAAACAAAGAACTAAGGAATCAAGCCAAAAAAGGGGCATCTATGATGAGCAAAACGTTACCATTTACGAAGTTATCTGTCTTCTTTGTGTTATGCAGTATTTATATGTTTGGTTTTGCACATATTGGAGCTTTTGCATATGACCATTTTATATCATCCACTCAGTCATTTTCAGAAGGGACCAAAATCGGAAATATAGATGTTTCCCATCTTTCTTATCAAGAAGCAGAAGACAAGCTGAAGGTGAAAGTAGAGGGATGGAAAGAAAATCAGTCTTTAGTCCTTTCCTACATGGAAAATCAGATACCTATGGACCCGAGCTTGGTTGATATCGACATTCACTCTTCCATCAATAGTACAATTCAAGGAAATCCCTCTCCGTTGTTGGTGAGCATACAGGGACTTGACTCTTTTCTGGCTTCGAAAGAAGTGGATGTAAGCTTGATTGATTTAGATTCATTGAGACAGGAAATTGCCCACCATGCAGAAAAGTTGGTTATGACTGAAGAAATAGTGATAGTTAATGATTTTTTCATTCAATCAAACTCTGTTGAAACCATTTCAGAAATCAACATGGAAGGTGTAACCATGACTCCTGGAATTCAAAGCTTTGTTGATACTTTTCCAGAAATCGAAATAGGGGGGACTTCCCCGTTTTCTTTATTAGAATTCATTGAAAATAAAGGTTTCTCTGGAGCTTCCCAACAGGATTTAAGTACAATTGCATCAAGCATATATGAGTTGGTGCTGCGAACCAATTTTGAAGTAATCGAAAGACATCGGGGGAGGGAACTCCCAGACAATATCGAGTTAGGATTTGAAGCTATCGTAAATCATGAGCAAGGTCAGGATTTTAGTTTCATGAATCCCAATGATGCTTCCTATATTGTCAGCTTTCATAGGCAGGGGGATTCTCTGTTCCTTACCCTCTCTGGTGTGGAAATTCCATATGAGATTATTGTTGAGAGACGAAATGAAGAAACCTTTAAACCGAAAGTTATTAAACAGTATAGCCCTTACTTAAATAGCGGTGAAGTAAAGGTGACGGAAGCAGGCAGGAATGGCATGAAGATTGAAGTGTGGAGAAGCTTTGAGACAAAGAACGGAGAACTTCTCAAGGAAGAAAAAGTATCAGAAGACTTTTATCTTCCAATTTTCAAAGAAGAAATACATAGTATGCAAGATTATGTGACTCAACAACCGGTTTCTTCTCCAGGGACAAATAGGACTGACTCTCTTAATGAAGAAGTGAACAGTCGGGAGAGTCCTGAACCTCAAGGGAATGATAGTCATTCAGATAACAATGGTACATCTGATCCAATAGGAGATGACGATCCTTCAGCAAATAAGAATTCGAATGATGAATCCTCTCCTTCTGAAGAGGATTCTCCATTAGGTAATATGAAATAAGAAACTGACAGTTAGGTGGAATAGCATGTCCCGAGAGAGGAAACGTTTAGGCGACTTATTGGTTGAATCAGGATTATTGACAGAAGGAAAGCTTCAAACCGCTCTTAAAGAAAAGGGAAAAGATCAAAAACTAGGAGACGCTATCTTACAAAAAGGGTACATAACAGAGCAACAGTTAATTGAGGTGCTGGAGTTTCAGCTGGGTATTCCACATGTCAGTTTATTTCGTTATCCGTTCGACCCTAAGTTGTTCCATCTGATTCCAAAAGAATCAGCAAAACGGAATTTGATGATCCCTTTAAAAAAAGAAGGAGATAAGCTTTTCGTCGCCATGGCAGATCCCATGGATTTTTATGCCATTGAGGATTTACGATTGTCCACGGGGTTTTTCATTGATACGGCTATCGCCACAAAAGATGATATCCTTCGCTCCATCAATAAATACTACGAGATGGATGAAAGCTTTGAAGAGTTGAAGGGGATGGGGAATGACCGCCCCCCGTTAGAAGATGAAACATTAACAGATCAGGATTCTCCAATCGCGAAACTCGTGAATCAATTGTTATCTAATGCAATGACTCAAAAAGCAAGCGATATTCATATCGATCCACATGAAACGAAAGTGCATATTCGCTACCGGGTGGACGGTATTCTAAGAACGGATAGAACCCTTCCTAAGCACATGCAAAGTATGTTGACGGCACGGATCAAAATTATGTCTCAATTGGATATTACTGAGCACAGAGTTCCTCAGGATGGAAGGATCAAAACGAATATCGATTTTCGTCCCATTGACTTACGGGTATCGACTCTTCCGACGGTATATGGAGAAAAGATCGTTCTGCGTATACTGGATCTAAGTTCGTCATTAAATGACTTGGGACACCTTGGATTTAACAGCTTAAATCTCAAACGATTTCAGGATTTGATTGATCGGCCAACAGGAATTGTCCTTATTACTGGCCCTACCGGTTCAGGAAAATCTTCCACTCTTTATGCAGCCTTGAACAAGCTGAATACTGAAGAGGTCAATATTATAACCGTCGAAGACCCTGTAGAGTATCAATTGGAAGGGGTCAACCAAATTCAGGTCAACTCCAATGTAGGGCTTACTTTCGCCACAGGTCTCCGGTCCATCTTAAGACAAGATCCGAATATCATCATGGTGGGGGAGATCAGGGATAGAGAAACGGCGGAGGTAGCGATCCGTGCTTCCTTGACTGGACACCTTGTCCTCAGTACCATCCACACAAATGATTCGTTAAGTACGGTAACCCGTCTGATCGATATGGGAGTGGAGCCATTTTTAGTTGCGACGTCTGTAAGCGGGATTGTGGCCCAAAGACTCGTTCGGAAAGTCTGTAGGGATTGTGCAAGGGAAGATTTTCCTACCTTACGGGAAAAGGATATCTTTAACCGAAGAGGAATGTCGATTGACAAAATCATCAGGGGCAGTGGGTGTGCTTCATGTAATATGACAGGCTATAAAGGAAGAATGGCCATTCATGAAGTTCTGATGGTAAACGATGAAATGAAGAAAATCATTATGAACAATGAAACGCTCTCCTCACTAAGAGAAGTTGCAATCAAAAACAAAACCATTTTCCTGCTTGATGATGGATTGTTCAAGGTTAAGCAAGGTATGACGACGACAGAAGAAATTCTGAGAGTAGCAATAGAGTAAAGAAGGTGTATGAATTGAAAGAACGGATCAATCAGCTATTAAGGGCAGCCATTGAATTAAAAGCTTCGGATATTCACTTAACGATAGGATCAGCACCGGTATTTCGCATTCATGGAGATTTAAAGAGGTACGGGCAGGAAGTACTTAAACCTGAAGATACAGAGCAAATGGCAAGAGCCATTGTTCCCGTGCACCTATGGACGGAATTCAAGGAACGGGGCGAAATGGACTTTTCGTATGCTCTACCTGGCGTTTCACGCTTCAGGGTGAACGTCTATTTTCAACGATCCTGTATTTCAATAGCTTTGCGTGTCGTCCCAAGAAACATCCCGACCCTTGAAGAACTGAAGCTTCCTCCCGTTTTAATGAAAATAGCAGAAAAACATCAAGGATTGGTGCTGGTGACCGGTCCGACCGGAAGCGGGAAGTCGACGACGCTTGCTTCAATGATTCACTATATGAACCAGACCATGAGGAAACATATCATTACATTAGAGGATCCGATCGAGTACCTACATAAGCACGGTTCTTCGATTATCGATCAGCGAGAGGTCGGGTTTGATACAAAGTCCTTTGCATACGGATTACGGAGCGCACTTAGACAAGACCCCGATGTCATCCTGGTTGGAGAGATGCGGGATCTGGAAACCATTCAAACGGCTATTACAGCAGCTGAAACGGGTCATTTAGTGCTGGGAACGCTGCATACGTCCAGTGCCGTGTCTACAATTGAACGGATTATAGATGTTTTCCCAGCGGAACAGCAATCACAAGTCCGGGTTCAGCTGGCATCTGTTCTGCAGGGAGTCATTGCTCAGCGCCTCCTGCCCACGGTTGACAAAAAAGGGAGAATCGCTGTTTCAGAAATTCTTCTGAATAACTCAGCTGTAGCCAATCTGATTCGTTCTGAAAAGATTCATCAAATCCCAACCGTCATGCAAACCTCTAAAGCTATTGGAATGGAGCTTTTTGAATCGAATGTAAACAGATTCCTTAACGCTGGTATGATTTCGAAAGAAGTGGCGTCTCCATTTCTTCAGGAGAATAGTTAGAGATGAGCAGATTTAAGTACGAAGGGCGAGACAAAAAAGGTAAGAAAAAAGGAAAGATCACGGCTACTACAAAAAAAGAGGCAATGCTCCGTCTGAAGAATCAAGGCATACGCATTATTTCAGTGGAGGAAATTCCAGAGACTCTTTTAACGAAAGAAATTACTTTAGGGAACCCTGTTAAGCTTCAACATATGGTGATATTTCTTAGGCAATTCTCCACTCTATTGAAAGCGGGAGTCACAGTCGTGGATGCGACCCGCATTCTAAGCAGTCAAACAGATAGTAAAGCCTTAACGAAAATACTCATAGACGTAGAAATAGAATTGAAAGAGGGACATCCTCTTTCAGATGCATTCGGCAAACATAAAAAAGTGTTCGAGCCTCTATTCATCAATATGCTGAAAGCCGGCGAAGCCACGGGAAGTCTTGATGAAACTCTCGAAAGGCTTGGAGATCACTATGAAAAGCAGCACGGAACACGTCAAAAAGTGATCGCCGCTCTTTCCTATCCAGCCGTCGTCGGTGTCATCGCCATCGGTGTCGTCATTTTCCTGCTTGCTGCAGTTGTTCCAACATTCGTGGATATGTTCGATGATTTCGGGGGAGAATTACCGTTAATAACGCGATTCGTCCTAGGGGCAAGCGAAGTAGTCCAACGATTCTGGTATGTCATTTTATTGGTTGTAATTCTTTTCATCACAGGGATCGCCATGGTGAGGCAAAGAAAAGAATCAAAATACTATTTGGATTCCTTCATTTTAAGGATTCCTATCTTTGGAAAACTGATCCAAAAAGCGGTTTTGGCTAGAATGACCAGAACACTGAGCTCCCTTTTCTCAAGCTCTGTACCCATTCTACAGTCCTTGGCTATAGTGGAACGGGTAGTAGAAAATGAAGTCATGGCAGGTGTTCTCAGAGAGTCCAGAGAGTCATTGGAAAAAGGCGGAACACTAACAGAACCCATGAAAAAACACTGGGCCTTTCCACCCTTAGTTTCGCAAATGATTTCGATAGGAGAAGAAACAGGGTCCTTAGATGCCATGCTTTCAAAGGTCGCAGATTTCTATGAAAAAGAAGTGGAAAACTCCACAGATCAATTAAAGGCCCTCATCGAACCTTTGATGATCGTCCTTTTAGCAGGACTTGTCGGGACTATCATCACAGCAATCATGATTCCGATGTTTGAAATATTTAACAATGTTCAAAATTTCTAGCAATTTTGATAATATTTTACACATTTAGACTTATATTTTATTTTCTGTGTTGTATAATATAGGTAGATTAAAAGAGTACTAAAGTACTATATGTGGTTATGAGGAGGAAATAGGAAAATGTTAAAGAAAATGAAAAAGATGTTGAAGAATGATAGAGGTTTGACGTTGGTTGAACTTCTTGCTGTCATTGTGATTTTGGGGATTATTGCGGCGATTGCGGTTCCGAGTATTGGGAATATAATCGATAATAGTAAAGAAGATGCACAAGTCGCTGAAGCTCTTCAAATAATTGGTGCAGCAAAACTTGCAAATGCGTCAGATTCTTCCGTTACTACCTGGGACAATAGTGGTTTAGCTGAATTCTTAGATAATGTTGAAGATGAAAGCTACTCAGTTAGTTATAGTGATGGAAGTTATACATTGACAGGTCATGATTCTGCAGTTATCGTGAAATCTACTTATACAGATGAAACTGCTGTAACCGAAGCAGAATTGATAGAAGCAGCAAAATAAAATGATTTGTTTGATCATTACTATGTACGCACTCCTTCTAGGCTCTTTCTACAACGTAGTAGGCCTAAGGGTGCCGTTAAAGAAATCCATTATAAAGCCAAGGTCAAGCTGTCCTTATTGTAGTCATCAATTGACTGCGATCGAGCTGCTTCCTGTCTTTTCTTATCTCATTCAAAAGGGGAAATGCCGTCAGTGTCATGGGCGCATTTCTCCTTTATATCCGTTTATGGAGGCTTTGAATGCTAGTCTATTTGTACTGGCATATCTTGAGTTTGGATTCAATTGGGAGCTGCTTATCGCATGGACACTCATTTCTTTGTTCATCATTATTACCGTTTCTGACTTGAAGTATATGGTCATTCCGGATAAAGTCCTACTATTTTTTGCAGGGATCTTTTTGTTGGAACGTCTGTTTATTCCATTAACTCCGTGGTGGGATAGTCTTGTCGGAGCTGCAGTAGGGTTTGGACTCCTTCTTCTTATCGCCATTGTCAGTCAAGGTGGCATGGGAGGAGGGGACATCAAGCTATATGGGGTCATTGGCTTCGTTGTAGGTTTGAAGGTAATGATTCTTTCCTTTATGCTCGCCACATTCTTTGGAGCAATCTTTGGTTTGATTGCACTTGCATTAAAAGTCATTGAGAAAGGGAAACCGATTCCGTTTGGGCCGTTTATCGCTTTAGGGACCATCCTCGCTTATTTGTATTACGATTCCATTCTATCTGCTTATTTATCGTTTTTCTATTAATGTAATGAAGGGGTTCATTTTATGGGTTTTTTATCGTTTCTCTCTAGCAGCAAAAAAACATCCAATATCGTTTTCACAGACAATTCCATCCGCTTTCTAGAGTTGAAGCAAACTTCCCCTCCACTCGTTCAGGCCTTAGGGGAACGCAGCCTTCCAGACGGCATAATCAAAGGGGGCAGGATCCTTGATGAACAAACTCTATCTATTATATTGGAAGAATGTGTAGAGGAGTGGGAGATTAGAGGAAGATCGGTACGATTTGTCGTTCCAGATCCGTTTGTTGTTTTAAGAACAGTGAAGATTCCCCTTGATCTTAAACAGGATGAAATAGAAGGTTACTTATTTTTAGAAATTGGCACCAGCATCCATTTACCTTTTGAAGATCCTGTATTTGACTATGCCCTATTGGATGAAGTGGCGCAAGAGAGGGATGTTCTATTAATCGCATCTCACCAGGAAGTGGTCGATAGCTACAAAGATGTGCTGGAAGTAGCAAAATTAAAGCCTGTTGTTGCAGACATTTCTCCTCTAGCCCTTTACAGATTGTCAGTAGAGCAGGGAATCGTTTCACCACAACAACATACAATGTTTCTACATTTTGATGAGAGATTATTAACCATTTCTATATTTCGTGAACATAAGCCAATCTTTACAAGACCGATTGTTGTAGAACAGGAAAATAAGAACGTATTAGTAGAAGATCATCTTGCTTGGAGAAATGTAGAAGATGCGTTCAGTGAAATAGAAAAAGTGATGAATTTTTATCAGTATTCACTGCATAAAGGAGAGTTCTCAGTCGAAAAGGCACTTATTAGCGGAGATCATCCGAATATACGTGAGATAGAAGTGTATCTAAAGGAACGGCTTATCATCCCCGTAGGATTTCAGAATTTAAGTGGTATCCATACGACGGACGACGAGAGAGTTTCCAATCAGTATGCCATTGCCCTGGGTCTGGCGTTAAAAGAGGTGCAATATATTGAATCTCATTGATATAAACTTATTGCCGGAAAAAGAAAAGAAGAGTTCCGTCTTTTTATATGGTGTGACTATCATCCTTATATTATTTATTGTCGGTTGTCTAATCTTCTTTTTCTCTCTTCGAAGCATTCAAACGGAAACTGAAAGAACTCTGGGAAATATCGCTCAAACCAAACAGCTGATTGAGGTTCAGCAAATGAAACTACTTGATTCTGAATCCACTGGAGGAGCGAAAAAACTTGAAGAAACGGTTGAGTGGATGAATAACTATCCGATCGAGACAGTTCCGGTCCTTAACAAGCTGATCTCGTTACTTCCTCCCCGTGGATTCATTCAAACCTTTGAATATACTGATAGGCAAAGGGTCAGTACCTCTGTACAATTCGATTCATCCCGGGAAGCAGCTTATTATTTGTATCATTTAAAAGAAGTAGACTGGATTAAAGAAGCGGAAATTCTTGAAATTACGACAGGTGCTGGTGAAGAAGCAGAAGCAGATGAAAGTGAAGTGGTTCCGAGATATCTTGTTGATTACTCCCTTACACTTAATGCAGATAAACTTCAAGATTCAAATGAGACAGAAGATGCCTCTCCAGAAGAGGAGGTTGAAGATTGATTTTATCCAAGAACAAAAATGAAAAAGTGCTATTAATAGGAATGGCAATCGGGTGCCTGTTCACTCTGCTAATCTTCTATTTCTTTATATTTTCTCCTCAACAAGAGAGGCTGAACCTGAAGCAAGAAGAACTCCAAACGGAACAAAAGCTCTTGGCAGCGATTGAAACAAAGACATCGGAGATCGCAAACCATTCATACAGAGATACCACAAGCATGCAAGAGCAAATCCCTGTGGATCCGCTTACGGAGCAGCTTCTCCTTCAATTTGAAAAAGCAGAGGTGCTATCTCAGAGTAGTATACAATCAATGAGTTTTACGAAGGAAGACTTCATATTTTCAAATGAAGACACCACTTTGGAAAATCAAGATGAAACCTCCAAAGAGCAAGTGATAGAGAACGACACTTCTTCTGTTAAGAGATTGCAGATTACCATGACGGTAGAATCAGATAACTATTTTTCCATGGAGAAATTCATTAGTACCTTGGAAAACCTGGAACGAATTGTGGAAGTGAATCAACTTGTGTTTGAAGGAAGGAAAGAAATGAGTCCGGCCGTTACTGGGGAGGTGCCTCTAGCCATAACCTATCAGCTGGTGGCATCAGCCTTTTATTTACCGGAACTGACGGATTTGCAGGATAGTATACCATCCATTGATAGCCCACCTCCTTCACTGAAGAAGAATCCTTTTATTCAATATACGGATCCCGCTGCAACAGAGACTGATCAAACGAAAGACGATGCTCTGCATGAAAACTAAAAAATTTGACGAAAACCTATTAGGACAAGACGACAAAAGTCTTGTTCTTTTTTTTGTTGGATGTGATAGCATGGAAAAAAATAGATGAAGGAGGGTGGCGATGATGAATAATAAAAGAGACAAAGATAAAAAGATATCTATTAAAATTAATGGTGAAAAAACAAATTTTAATGAAGACCTTCTTGTTTATGATTGGAAGCTGGGGGAGTCTGAAGCAGCTGCCGGGGAAGAGGCGGAAGACAATGGGTTCGATTGGATCCTTCCCGACGATGAGGAAGCCGAGCCTCCAAAGGAATACAAAAAAATCAATTATGTGTCAGGGAACAAAAAGAAGCGTAAGTCTTTCAAAAATCCATTTCAGGACTCCGTTAATCTTCTAATGTCGATAATTGGTGCGGTTGTGGTTGGGGCGGTGCTGGGATTTGGCACGCTTAAAGTCATTACGACAACAGATGGCCCTTCTGCTCCGGCGGCAACTTTGCAAGATACGACAGCAGAAGGAAAAGAAGGAAATACGGAAGGAAAGCAGTCCGTATCGGCTGTTGAATTACAGGATTTCACAACCTCGATTGTACAAGGCGGGGTATATTCTACTGAGGAATTGCTAAATGACATGAAGGAAAGCTTAGCAGGAAAAGGGGTAAGCAGCGCAAGTGTGGAAAAGGATGGACAATTCTATCTTATATTAGGTGTTTCGGGAGATCTTGAATCAGCCAAATCACTCGGGGCAGAATTGAAAGAACAAGGGGTAGATGTCTTTGCGAAAGATTTTGTATTTGGAGCTAAAGGAATAAATGCTTCAAAGGAAGAGAAATCCTTTTTGGAAAAGGGAAATGGGCTCTACAACACTTTAGCGGAGGAGAGCAGCGGTGGAATGGTCGGTGGAACGCCTGACGAATCGACAATTCAAACCATTCAATCCGGAGTGAAGGAACTGGAAGGAATCAAGGTAGGGCAAGAGTCCATTGCCTCCATGAAAGAGTCCTTAGTCAATGCAGGGAATCTTGCGGCAGGGATGAAATCCCCGGAGGATGCCCAAAAAGTTCAGGAAGAGCTATTATCCTACCTGCAAATTTACAGTGGATTATAATTTCGACTGAATTAGACTATTTTCTAGGAAATAATCTTTCATCGAAAATAGAGCCTCTCTCATTTTGTCAGTTTTAAGCTTTCTGACTTCGAGGATGCAGGCTCTATTTTTGCTTGTTTAAAGAGGCGGATTTTGGTAGTATAGTCATGTATCTCCCAATTTCTACTCTGAAAGGATTGGTATGGTTTGTCCAATCTCATACTCGCTTCACAATCTCCTCGTCGAAAAGAACTTCTGAAACAAATTCAACTTTCTTTTTCCGTTATCAGCTCTACTGTAGAAGAAACTTTTTCATCTGATTTAATGCCCCATGAAGTCGTGATGTATCTTGCCGGCAAAAAAGCGAAAGAAATCTCGAATCAATACCCCAGCCACTATGTAATCGGTTCAGACACCGTCGTAGCAAAGGATGACCAGATTCTTGGTAAACCTGAATCCAAAGCGGTAGCGAAGGAAATGCTGACAATGCTTTCCGGTTCTACTCATTCTGTTTACACGGGGGTTGCCATTTTGCATGGTGACGTAGAGAATCTCTTTTATGAAAAAACGGATGTAACGTTTTGGGAGTTGACTTCTAAAGAGATCGACGATTACATTGCATCTGAAGAGCCTTTTGATAAAGCCGGTTCATATGGTATTCAAGGAATCGGAGCGAAATTTGTCAAAGAAATTAAAGGCGATTATTTCTCCGTCGTTGGTTTACCCATCTCACGAGTGAATCGTGTTTTACTTGAAATGGGCTATCTTCAACCAGAATGACTCCTTTAACGTACCAAAAGGAGGAACCAATGGTTAAAACAATACCTCAACAGGAAGAAAACAGGCTTATGATCCGGGATTTCCCTCAGGATGAAAGACCACGGGAAAGACTGATTCAAAGCGGAGCAGCAAGCCTATCCAATCAGGAGCTTCTGGCTATCTTACTCCGGACCGGAACAAAATCCGAGTCTGTTCTGCAATTGTCCAATCGGCTGCTCAATCACTTTGATGGATTGAATCTATTAAAAGATGCTTCCCTGGAAGAAATTACGAAAACGAAGGGAATCGGCCTTGCAAAAGCGGTTCAAATCATGGCTGCCGTCGAATTCGGTCGAAGAATCAGCAACTTGGCTTTTGATGACAGATATAGCATCCGTTCCCCCGAAGACGGAGCCAATTATGTCATGAACGACATGAGATTTTTGGCCCAGGAGCATTTTGTATGTATGTACTTTACATAAATACAGTCAATTTTAATAATAAGAAACCCCTGTTACTTCAACGTTTTTTTCATGTTTTACAAAATGGATACTTTTAATGAAGGTGTTTAAGAATTGGTGTTTTTCACGCGGGGTAAGTTTTGACCAGTTACGATTGAAGTTAGTTACAATTTGGTTTATGTGTTCTTGATCTACTTTTATCGGTTCAGGCTCGAGTTGTTCAAGTACTTCCTCAATTGTGCTTAAAGTTTCTTTTGTTTCTCTCATTCTTTCCTCAAATTCCTCATCGGTCATCAAATCTTTTCCCCAGGCTTTCTGGTACTTTTCACGTTGCTTTTTAATTGTAGATAGTTGTTTGAGGTACAATTCTTTTTCAGTATTGCTTTTTTCCTCATGTTCAGGAGTGCTATCAAAGGATATTTTCTTCATGTAATCTACAAATGCTTTATCTATTTTCAACTCACTAACGCCAATTGACTTTCTTTTGTTAAGAGCACATGCTTGGCATCTATAATGATTATTTTCAGTTAGTCCTCCATCCTTCTTTCTTTTGTACACTGACCTTTCACTCGTTAGATGATTTCCGCATTTAGGGCATATTAATTTCATTTGGTAAATGAAGAATGAGTTTACCTTTCGTTTCTTTTTCAGTTGTCGCTCTTTCAATAACTCTTTTACCTGTTCATACTTTTTCTCTGAAATTATTGGCTCATGTGTATTTTTAATTATTTCCTCTTTCCATTTTGTCGCCCCATACAAAGCAGGATTAGTCAAAATTCCTTTAACAGAAGTTATATGCCATTGATAACCTCTTACTGGTTTAGCTCCAGTATTGTCCATATATAATGCTAATTGTCTAAGAGAATATCCTTGTTCGAGCTTCTTTATCATATCAATGATTATTTCTTTTTCGCTCTTGTTAACTACTAAGACATCATTCTGATCTTTATCAAATCCAAATGGAGCCTTGGCACTATACTTACCTTGGCGGGCTTTTTCAATCTGTCCCATTCGAACACGTTCACCAAGATTCTCTCTTTCCCATTGAGCCATAGCAGCGACAAGGGTGATAAACATTCTCCCCATTGCAGTAGTTGTATCGTAAACTTCTGTTACAGACTTGAAATTACAATTGTTTTTTTCAAAAATGTCTAATAGCTTATATAAATCGAGTACAGATCTTGTTAATCGATCAAGTCTATAAACCAATACAGTATTTATATGACCTTGTTTAATATGATCAAGCATAAGTTGGAGCTGAGGTCTTTGAGTGTCTTTACCTGATATACCCTCATCCACATAAAACTTAAATGAGTCCCAGTCCTGTATATGGCAGAAAGCTTTTAATTTTTCACGCTGTGCTGAAATTGAAAACCCTTCTCTTGCTTGTTCTTCGGTTGAAACTCTTATGTAAATACCAACATAATTAAGTATTTCCTCATTAGAACTTTTCATCATATTTCTCCTTTAGTTATTAAAACGTAATTACTGTTCGTTTAAGTTTACCTAAGATTTTAACGTTACTATTCTTACCAACGATAATTGGTGGGTATTTTGAATTTTCACTTTGGAGTACAAGAGATCCATCAGAAATATGAACCCTTTTTAAAACAGCTTCACCATCTATATAGACAGCTGCAATTTCTCCATTTTCTACTTCGTTTTGAACTCTGATTAAAAGAAGATCCCCGTCTTGTATACGTGCATTAACCATGCTATCTCCTTTTGCTTTTAAATAAAAATATTCTCCACCATTCAACCAAGACTTAGGTGTGTCTTCGTAACCCTCAATTTCTTCATAAGCAATTACTCCATTCCCACAGCTGATAGCACCAACAATAGGAAGTTGTTTGAATTGCTGACTCTTCACTTTATATTCCCCCGGATCTTCCATAGTCATTGAACTTCCAAAGCTTGGATCTATATCAGATTTCTTTACGTTTAATGCATTAGATAACTTTTCAACATTTCCAGGATTAATAAGCGTGCGGCAATTAATATAATCGGACAACGTGCTTTTCGAAATTCCTGACCTTTCACTAAGTCTAATTTGAGTTAACCCCTGCTCTTTCATAAATTTTTTTATATTCTCAGATATTTTCTTTTTCAAAGGCATGTCACGATCAATCATCTTAGTTACCTCCTTAATATAGTATCCTCATTTTATCCGAAAAAACACGGAAAGTAAAGAAAATATCCGAAAAAAATCGAAATAAATAAGATAAATGTTTTTTATTTCCGGAAAAACTCGGTTGACAGTCCGAGAATAATCGGATATCCTGTTAATACATTACAAATAAGGAGGTGAATTACTTGTTAAAGATTACCTTGAAAGCAGCAAGGGTCAACTCCAATTTAAATCTAGTGGAAGCTGCAGAGAAGTTCGGGATCAACAAAGATACTCTTTGGAAGTATGAGAGGGACTCCACTAACGTACCAAGAACGTTCTTTATTCAAATTGAAGGTGTATATGGTATTCCGGTAGACAATATTTTTTTTGGTAATGTGTCCGAGTTTTTTCGGAATATGAGTACCGCATAAGGGAGGGGTCGCTAATGAAGACTCCAGTAGAACAACCAAGTGAAGAGATCAAAATGAAAATGCTTGAGTTTTTTATGAAGACCTCTGTTCCTCGAATCATTGAGGAGGAGCAGAGGAAAAGGGAAGAAGAATTAAGTGCGTGATATCGAGCTTCTAAAAGAGCTCACTTCTTTTTACCACCCATGCGAAATTTGATGATTTGTTTTAGGAATACTTAGTTTCAAAGTTTCATATAGTTACAACTTTTTAAAAGGAGATGGATGACATGAAAAACTTCACATTATCTGCAAGTCGCTTAATGAAAGCTGGGGAAGTTAGAAATTTGTGTAAGGAAATGAGGGACAACCCAACTTTCTTGTTGGCTGTTGAAATTAAAGCCAAGAATTCGATAGCCGTGAAGATGGGGGTTAGTCACTCAGCATAGTTTAAGTGTTCGCTTGAAAGGGGTGAAAAAACTGAAAGGGTACCTGGACGATCGAGGAGAGCTAGTAGAAATTTCTTGGGAACAATATCAGTTCTTTTTATGGAATGGATTTCCCAAAGGAGTGGTGATTGTTAAAGCACCTGAAGGACCATATGAAAACTAAAAAAGACCCGTGCGCCAACACGGATCTTTCAAAAAGGTGATTCAATACAGGTTGAAATTATTGTACTCGAATCACCAACCAAAATCAAATGGAGGGTGAAAAATGCAAATAGCTTTTAAAACATTAGCACTTAAAAACTTCAAGAATCATAAACAGTTAGACATTAATTTCGGTGATGTAACTAATATCAAAGGCCGCAACGGAGTAGGTAAGTCTTCAATCGGTGATGCAATATCCTGGGTACTTTTTGGAACAGATATTTTGGGAAGTAAGTTAGATCCCCGGTCAATCGATTCGGAGGAAGAAACAGAAACCCAGGTAGAGCTTCTGGTAAATATCGCAGGCAAGGATGTCTTATTCGGACGTAAACAAAAGAAAACCGCCAAGTATTTTCTTAATGAAGTACCAAAGAAGGCAACAGAGTTCAATGAATACTTAGAAAGTCAGCTTGATAAAAATTTATTTCTTTCACAGTTAAATCCAAATTATTTTTTCACTCAACATAAGTTTGATCAAAGAGGCCAGTTGCTTCAATACGTAAGAGAGCCATTGAATAAAGAAGTTCTTGCCGAGTTATCAAAAGTGGACCGTGACCGTCTTGAGTCACCTTTGAAGGAATTTAAACTTGATGACCTTGAAGATATGCACCGTGAAAAAGCAAAGAGCGCAAAGACTGCGTATGAAAGAGCATCAGAACGTGTCATTACCCTCGAGGAACAAGCAAGCAAGGATAAAGATAATTCATTCGATGTTAACGCTGCTCAGAAGGAAATCGAATCTTTGCATAAGCAAAGGGTTGCCATTGATGAAGAAAACGAAATTCGACAAAGAGCCAAAACAACCAGGAATGGAATGGAAGGCCAGATTGATAACTTGACGGATCAGATCACTCGCCAGAAACAAATTGTCCAAGCCATCAAGGATGAAGAAGTCCAAGAGTTATGCAGCACATGTCATCAGCCACTGACCGAAGAAGCTGTTTTGAAAGTTAAAGAAAATCGGCAGGCGAGGTTCAATAAAGAGGTGACCACCGGGAAGATTCTGGTCCAGAAGGTAAATGAACTGAAGAAATCACTTTCTGAAATGCCAGAGGCGGAAGATATCAATCGTGAAGAGCTCTATGAGATTGAAGGCAAGCTTATGGAACTTCAAATGGCAGTGAAGCAGGCAGAGCAAGTAGGTAGCTTGGCAGCTGACATCGGTGCAGCCAAAGAGAAAAAAGAAGAGATCCGTAAAGAATTGGTCACTTCAAAGGCAATTATTGATGCCATTAAAGAGTTTAAGTCTAAGCGATCTGAACTGATGGTCAGTAAGGTGGATGATTTGTTCACGACAATTTCAGTCAGACTCTTTGAAACTCTTAAGAATGGTGAGGAAAAAGCCACCTTTGAGATTGAGATGGACGGTAAGCCTTACAGCAAGCTTTCCACAGCAGAGAGGATTAAAGCAGGCTTGGAGTTGATTGAAGTCTTGAGTAAGCAGTCTGAGGTTATTACTCCAACTTTCGTGGACAATGCGGAATCAATTTTGAACTTTACTGCACCTGCAGGCCAATTAATTGTCGCTAGAGTAAAAGATGAAGATTTTAATATAAAGACAGTTTAGGAGGAACCAGGCGTGAAGCCAATTAATATCTGCACCAATTCAAACTGTGAGCAGCCAATTTACAAAGGGGACCAGGTATGGCACCGGGGAAAAGATTTGTTTTTTAAACTCAGTTGCTTGGTCAAACAAATGAAGGAGGAAGCGAAATGAGTAAAAACCAATTATCCGCTATTAACACACAAGAATTTGAGAATGTGTTCACTCAAAAAGAATTAGAGGTCGTTGTTAACTCGATCGCCAAGGGAGCCACTAACGAGGAGCTGGCCCTGTTCATTCAAATCTGTAAGCAGAACAACTTGAATCCATTTAAGAATCACATTTACTTTATCAAGTACGGAAATCAGATGAGCATCCAGGTATCTGTAGAAGGCATTCAGTATCTGGCACAGCAGCGTGAAGATTATAAAGGTGTCACGGTTCAACTGGTTCACGAAAATGATGATTTTGAAATAGGTGTGGATCCTGAATCACAAGAATTGAAGATTGAAAAGCACACGATAAAAATCCCTCGGGGCAAGGTGGCCGCAGCATATGCAATTGCCAAGCGTGAAGGATATCCAGACAAGGTTGTGGTCATTGAGGCTGACGAGGTTGAGCACCTACGAACAAAGTCAGGATCCCAATGGAAGACATACTACAACGACATGTTTAAGAAGCACGCTCTGAAACGTGCATTGAAGCTTCAGTTCGGTATTGATGTGGATGATGCCACAGGTGCCCAGGAAGATAACGTTGACTCTTACCAGCCTAGGGAACGAAAGGATATCACTCCGGAAGACCTCGACCAAGAAGGTGAAGTGGTGGATGAAACTGCAGATATCCAAAAATCATGGGATGAGATCGATGCAAAGGTGAAATCGTCTTCCCTTACTAAAAAAGTTGTGACTGACCTGGTTAAATCAAACTTCAACAAGAAACCTGGGGATCTGAATCTTGGCCAAGTAACCGGATTGTCAAAATTGGTGGACATGAAAATTAGGGAAGCAAAGAAGGAAGAAGCCCTTGAAATGGAATTCGACTTCCAAGAAGGTCAACTGGACTGATAACCAATGAACGATCAATACAGAGTCCTTCTCCCTAAATGGATATGGGAGAAGGCAACCAGTAAGGAAGAGGCCAAGCAATTCATTAAGGACTACATGAAGCACTATCCTCATTACAGAGTGGTTTCGGTTAAAGATGGTTTTGCAATTTGTCAGCGTACGGAAATATAGAGAGAAGGGGTGAGATGCCATTTCATTAGGTGGATGGATAAAGGTACATCGTAAATTATTGCAGAGCGATATCTTCCAGAACGAGAAGTTGTTAAAGGTATTCATGTATTGCCTTATGAAGGCATCTCACACCGAATATAAACAATTGGTAGGGATGACATTCATCGATTTAAAACCAGGTCAATTCGTCTTTGGGAGAAGTAAATCAGCATCAGAATTGAATATGAAAGAATCTACAGTTTGGAAGTACATGAAGCTACTCGAAAAGTTAGACTCGATCTCACTTAATAGTAACAACAAATTTTCTGTTGTAACCGTTGGTAAATGGGGGAATTATCAATCTCATGATAATGATGAGGAACAACAAAATAACAACAAAATAACATCAAAAGAACAACAAAATAACACAAACAAGAACTTAAAGAATTTAAAGAATTCTAGTAGTAGTGGTAGTAGTCAAGAAGATGTGATTGATTTCTATCATCAGAACCTACAAATCGGAGTAACCTCATCTCCTTATGTGTATGAACAGATACACCACTGGATTGAAGATCTTGACTCTGATTTGGTTATAGCAGCCATGAAATTATCAGCTAAGAAAGAAAAGAAAGGCTTTGATTATACAGAAGGCATCTTGAAAAAGTGGGTTGAGGCAGGAGTTCAAACCATAGATGATGCCAGGAAGTTTGAAAAATCATTTAAGAACAATGGTCATAAAGGTACGAAAAAAAGACCAAGTAAGGAGGATTTCGATTTAAGTGAATAAAGAACAAGTATTCGAAGTGATGAGCCTGTTTAAAGAAGTTTATAACAATTTTCACTTTGACCAAACCAAGTTAAATACCTGGCATCGGCTATTAAAGGACAAGGATCCAGAAGTTATTCTTCAAAATGCAGAAAAGCTTTCACTCGAATCAAAGTTTGTGCCTTCATTGTCTGAGTTAGTTCATTATTCCGAGGCAGAAATTCCGTCAGGACCTGCAGTACCCACGGCCGAAGAAACTCAGGAAATGCTCAGGGAAAGAGCCCGGAACCGACAGAATGCAGCCAGTCCTGAAGTAAGGGAAAAGCATCTTGCTGAGATCAGAAGAATCTTAAACATCCCAGATGAGAAGGAGAACCCAGATGACAGAGCTACTAGTTGATGAACCTCAAATCGTAAATGTGGAGGCTGAACAGTCTGTGATCGGTGCCATCCTCCTGGAAGGGGATCTCATCAAAGATTGCATCCTTCAGCCGGAACACTTTCACATCATAGAAAACAAGAGAATCTTCTGGGCTATGAAAAAGTTAGATGAAAAGAGTGTCCCGATCGATCTAACCACTATCGCTGATTTAGTGGAAAGTGACATCGATAAAGTAGGCGGAGTTTCCTACATGTTGAGAGTGGCCGAGTCTGTACCAACCACTCGAAACTTCAAATTCTATGAAGCTCTTGTTCTTGAAAACTGGCGAAAAAGAAAATCACTTCAATTGGCCAATGATTTTAAAAAACAATTACTCGAAGAAGATTCTCACGAGGCAATTCAAAATGTAATCGATGAGCTTATGAAAATGGAAGAGGAAGAGACTGCGGATGATGATGGAAGCATCAGTGAGGAGCTTTTTAATCTATACGATCAACTTAGCACTCAAGTCGACGAAATGACCGGTGTTACCACTGGCTTCCATGAATTAAACAAGATGACTGGGGGTCTGCAGGAGAGCGATCTCATCATCATCGGTGCCCGGCCTTCCATGGGTAAAACAGCTTTTGCACTAAACATTGCATACAATGCAGCTGAAAATGGTGATATACCTTGCATCTTCTCCTTGGAAATGCCAAAGAAACAATTGCTTAAGCGATTGGTATCAATCTCAGGGAACATCGACTCTCAGAAGATGAGGAATGCAAGTGAAGACTTTACTGATCATGATTGGAAAAAGCTTTCCCACTCACTTGGAATCTTAAACAACCTAGATTTACATATCTTCGATAAGCCAAGCGTCACCGTGAATTATATTTGGTCGAAAGTTAGAAAAGTCAAACGGGAGAATCCAGGTAAAAAGCTTCTCGTAATGGTGGACTACCTTCAGCTGATTGTGGGGAATGCCAAATACAAAGGGAATCGTCTTCAAGAGATTAGTGACATAAGCAGGACCTTAAAGGCGATGGCCAGGGAATTAGACGTAAATGTGGTTGCTCTTTCCCAGCTCTCCCGGGGCGTAGAGCAAAGGCAGGATAAACGTCCGATGATGTCCGATTTACGTGAATCAGGGCAAATAGAGCAAGATGCAGACATCATCGGATTTCTTTATCGGGATGAATATTACTATAAGGATTCAGAATTAAAGGGCATCACCGAACTAATTGTCAGCAAACATCGGAATGGACCTACCGGGACGGTTAAACTCGGATTCATAAAAGAATATGGCAAGTTCATCAATCTCGTTAAGCAAGAAGAAATGAACTTTATGTAAAGGAGGAACATTCATGATTACAAAGATTCCATTCGGACAGCTAAGAAAAGGCGTTGAAGCAAAAATGGATTTTTATAAAAGTGAGCTGCTTAAGATGGGCTATTTCAAAACACCGGATGGCAGCCAGTTGTATGAGTTGACTCTCACAGAGTTGGAGCAAGTCTATGAAAATGAAAAAGCAAGGAGGAGAGCGATATGAGGTTTGTAGGTATAGATCCATCGACTAAAACGGGATTTGTTGCCCTGGATGATCGTGGAATGGTCGTCAGGGAAAAGGAATTGAGTGGAGTGGGGAGTCAGGATCCTAAAAGGATGATTACACTGATCAACGAGATCATTGCCCATGTACAGCCGGGGGACTTCATCTGTATCGAAGGTTTCCCGTTTAGTACCCAAAAGGCAATGTTTGCGGGTGGCCTGCATCACGGAATCCGGAATGAGCTATTCAAAAGAAAACTGCACTATCACGAAGTAGCACCAAATGCAGTGAAAAAATTTGTTTCCGTTACTGGATGGACCGGAGAGAAAGGTAGTAAGAAGAGACTTACCGGTCCCCAGAAAAAGAAAGCCGTTATGCAGGCCGTATTGAATGATTACGGGTATCAACACAAAAGCGATAACGTGGTTGACGCGTTCATCCTGGCTCAAATAGCTTTCGACTTATTCGTGATAGAGGAAACGGGAGAGTCAAGGCTTTCCATCAATAAAGCTCAGGTTATTGAGGCAATCATACAAGCCAAAGCAGATGTGAAAAGGAAAGCATGAGTAAGCAGTACAAACCACTTAAGAAAATAGTTTTTGGAATGACGGAAGCTACTATAACTAAAGTTATTGAGAGTCATAAGAATCGCGGTTGGGTTCAATCGAGTGGAATTAAAGAGCATGGTTATGGATTAGGATGCTTAATGACCTTCACATTAAATAAACAATAAGGGAGCTAATAAAATGAGCAAAACTCAATTAAACGTATTCTTCAAAATGCAGCAGAAGGACGATAAGAAAGAGATTCTCAAATTTGAAATCAAGGGGCAGGAAGACGGTGACACTGCTACTACCGGATTATATGCACTAGCAGGAAGCATCATCTTGTTTGAAATTGAGGGATGTGCAGCTGGGGAAACATCGGCCGAGTTCATGAACATTCAACGAGACTCCAAAAAGACAACTATGAAGTTTGCGATAAAAGGAGATTCAGAGAAGAAAGCCCAGGAGCTATATAAATATGCTGGTCGTAATGTAAACTTATCTATTCAGCCGTCTCAGATGACCATAGAGGAGTTTTATGAGGGCCCTGAAGGTACTGAATACCAAGTGGACGGGAATGGCAATGTAGATGTCCCAAAGGATCAGTTGAGTATCGATGATGTTGATAAAGAAGAGAAGGAAGAAGATCCATCCGAGGAAAAAGAACTCCATTAATCAATATATAGAAACAAAGCTTCTGGAACTTCTCAGGGATTGCATCCTTGGGGTTCCAGGAGCCCTTGAAGAATATGAACGAAGGTATGGTAAAAAGTTTTGAAGTACAGACTCGTGTTGTTCAATTAAGAAAGGTGGAGAAGAAAATGAGTGAATTTTCAGGATGGGGAAGAACTAATGGGATTGATTTTGGTGACTATGTAAAAATTGAAATGCACCGTTATCATTCACCGAATGAATTTTTTATACACAAAGTGGTTGGAGCTTTGAAGTCAAATACCTGGATTGATACCCCATTAAAATGGGATAGTGAGCCAATAAATCATGCAAGCATGGAGAAAGTTCTAAATGTAATTCAATGCGGAATTGACGAAACGAAAGTTATCAGAGTTAAAGAAAGTGATTGTATCAAAATAGAGCAGTAATACATTATACGTGAGTGGAGGAAATTAATTTCTAGATATGTTTTAATAGTTTTCGGACAAGTTATTAAAGGAGTGAGGACATGGAAGAGTATCAAATAACATTAGAATCAATAAAGGATCGCGTTAAAAACGGCCGTATTACTGTAGAAGAAATAGAGTGGTTGATTGCTAAAGTTGAAGAAAACAATAAAAAATAGACCGAGACTTCTCCCGATCTATAAAATATTTCGGCTAAGAATATTTTACCATAACGGGAGGGGTCAATGTTGGCTAAACAATTAACCTTTATGCTTCCTGAGATAGACAAAGAAAAAACAAAGGCTGCTGTAGAGTCCGCTTTAGAAAAATATCGCTTTTACTTGCTTATGGTTCCAGAAGACAAGCTACCGAAAGTCACGGCCACTTATTCACTCATTCCTCCTTCATTTTCGAATGAATTTCATTCATCTACAGAACAGGTTGCAATAGATCGTATTGAATTGGACTATGCAAGGAATGGACATATTGATTGGGTCCTTAGAGGTGTCAACCGACTGAGTAAGTTGGAGAGGGAAATAATCTATAAACGATACTTGGAAGATGAAGAGGTATTTGATTATGAAATCTATAATGAAATTGGGATGAGTGAAAGAAGGTATTATAGATTGAAGGCAAGGATTTTTTACAAATTGGCATTTATTTTAAAAATAGAAATCTATAAAAAAGGAAATGCAGAGCATTCAATTTGAGTGTTCTGCATTTTTTTCTGTGGAAAAACTCCCTGGTTAATCTTAAAATGTAATTAGTAACTTTTGGGAGTGTTTTATATGACTATAGAAAAAGAAGAAAAGAAAAGTTGTTTTGTGGTGACTCCAATTGGTGGTAATAATACAGACACTAGAAGGGCGGCCGATGGAGTTATAGACTCGGTAATTATTCCTGTTCTTGAAGAAATAGGATTTAAGGTTGATGTGGCACATAGGATGTACAATACTGGATCTATTAATAAACAAGTTATATCCAGGATCTTAAATGATGATTTAGTTATCGCAAACCTTTCTGGTCTTAATCCAAATGTAATGTATGAGTTAGCTATAAGACATGCAGTTAGAAAGCCTATAGTCCAGATTTGTGAAGAGGGAACTAAACTTCCTTTTGATATAACAGAGGAACGAACAATTTTTTATGTTAATGATATGAGTGGTGTTATTGAGCTTAGAAACAATATTCTAACAACAGTAGCACAGGCGATGGAAGAAAAAGAAGTTGACAATCCAATATATAGAGTTATAGAGAGTAATTCAGTATTAAAAGATGTTCATGTTAAAGAGCCTGATAAATATATTTTACATAGATTTGAAATGCTTGAAGAGAAGGTAATATCAGCTATTCAATCGAATGCCTTTAGAAAGGTTGGAGAAAGAGATAATAAGAAACTTAGAACAACACAAACATTGCACTTTAGTATTTTAGAAGACGATTTTGACGTGTCGGAATTAATTAAGCTACTGAAAAAATCGTTTGTTGAAATTAAGGTAATTAATAAGCCATCATTTGACACCAGTGGTGAGAATCTATTCCTGGATTTAAGAACAGAGCGTGAAATTGGTGATAAAGAATTGAAATCATTCTTTGAGAATTATTATTATAACGAAATTAAATTCATGGGTTCATTACCTTTTTAAAATGCAGAATTTTGGCAGAATACCGGCAGAGCATTACTTTTTTGAAGTGCTAATATGGTATTAACGAAATATATCAAGAGGGCTCCTTTCAATTGAAGGGAGTCTTTTTGGTGCTAAGACATTTGAATGGTCTGCAAAATCGAAACTGAGCCAATCTGAGAAGAATTTGAGGGTGATTGTCATGAGGGTAATCGATCATCTTAGTGAAAAGCAGCTGAAAGAATTAAAAGTTAAAAGGAGTAAGGATCCTGTGACTAAAAAAGAACATTATGAGCTTGTGGATTGGAAAGACATAATGGGGATGAATAGGGATACGTACCGGAGGAAGGGAGGGGCGATCAGGAGGAGGTAAAGGGATTATGTCGTAAATTGACGAATGATTGGATGTGGTGTATATACTCCTATTGACTCATAATTGTATGAGGAAGGGGATGTATACATGAATTTTGATACAAAGTACTTAGTAAGATGGGGTATTCCTGGATGGATCTTAATTATGATACTTGGTCCATTTACATTCTTTCAATTTCGTGAAGATGTTTTAGAAATCTTGAAGGCCGTTAACGCTCTAGCATTGGGTGCTTTCTTAACAGTATTGGGAGTTCCTCTCGGATATATGTTAAATCAAATACATCACTCACTATTTTGGGTTGTTAGATTATTTAAGTTTTCATCTGAAATTAAAAGACAAGATGGTTGGTATGATTATTTTAAAAAAGAGATACAACTCGATAAACATTTTTATAATGCCACTACATCAGAAAAGATAGAAATCTCTAAAATGAAACAGGAAAGATATAGATACTTACTTTCCCGAAAACACGAGCTTGGCGGTTTAATGGTTAGCCTATTTATTGCTACACTTGTAATTCTAGGAATAATATTATTAAAGGGCTTGGTTAGAGATTGGTGGTCAATATGGTCTTGGATTTATCTTGGTGTGACATCCATTTTACTTGTGTTGATAACAATGAGTAGATGGTATTCCAGTAAAAATATTGATATGTATTTTAAGGAACTTCTTAAAGAAGCTAATCGACCATAATACTAAGTGATGGTACGGATACTTAAACAATTGAAAAGTTAAAAATTGATATAAAAAGCATCCTTTCGATGGTGCTTTTTATAATCAATAAAGGAATTAACTTCCTTGTGTAGAAAGTACTATGCAAGGAGGTGGTTTATTGAACTGTTTAAACTGTAATATTGAATTTGGAGAATCCGATATAGGAGTCATGGAAGACTGGGACTTACAACTTTGTGATGACTGTGAAGGGGAAGTATTAAAGAACGAAGCTGGACTATCCGACTGGGAATTTCTAAAGAAACACTTGATCATATTATCAAAAGGGGATAACTTTCTTACAGCTTTCTCTGCAAATGAAATCATTAAGAAGATGGATTCCATCGAAAGAAAAAAAGAATTAGGTAGGCTTTAAAGCATCTCGTAAATTATGAGGTGCTTTTTATTATTTTAAAGGAGTTGAACGAAATGAATGTTGAAATTAGAAAGACGGCACAGGGCACTGAGTATTGGGACACTAAAGAAAAGAAGATTCGTTTTGTACCTGCAGGCAAGGAGCGGGGCTTTGAGGTGACAAAGGAGCCTAAGAGTATGCTTCCTGATAAAGAAGCAAAGCAGGAAGATAATGAAACTGAGATTGACCTGGATTCAATGAATGCTGATCAGCTCAAAGGTTTTGCCAAGCAGAATGACATCGAAGTACCAGGCAACATGAAGAAAGAGGAGACCATTCGTGCTCACATCCTCGAATTATTAACTGCAGATGATGAGTAATGAAGTACTGTGACTTCAATGGCTGCGGAAATAAAATAGACCGCGGTTATTACTGTGAGGACCACAAAAGGTCAAGGAAATCGGTCCTGAGGAAGCGTAAGAAGAAGGACATCTACCACCATGACAACAAGCAGTTCTATAATTCGAAGCCTTGGAAAAACATGAGGTCACTCGTTTATCAAAGAGAGCGAGGCTGTTGTCAGAAGTGTGGACGGTTCATCTTCGGCAGGCAGGCACATGTGCATCATGAGATACCAATCAAAGATGATCCAACATTAAAGCTTGATGAAAACAATCTAAAATTATTATGTCCGAAGTGTCACACGGATGAAGAGAACAAGGATGACAAAGGAAAAATATTTCCGAGTTATTTTGGATAACCCCCCCTACCCAATCTCGATTTTTCGCCTTTAGGGAAGATAGGTAGCAAGGGAGTCTTTTCTATCGCTAGACAATATTTTGAAAATATAAAGGGGGGGTGTAAAATGTCTACAAGAAAACAGCGTGAAAAAATGGTTGCTGAAAAAACGGAGTCGGAGAAACAAAGGATTCTGAAGATCATGAGAGACGCTGAAATTTACACCCTTACACTCGATCCATTGATTGAATCTTACTTGGATATCTTTGAGGTGTATATGACCATGTACATCCAGTGGAAGGAGAAGGGATTCCCGGCCACTCAACGTCACACCAACAAAGCCGGGGCCACCAATAACTCCAAACATCCTCTCGCGCAGCAGGTCGAAACATGGGCCGACAAGAAGACGAAAGCACTGGATTTACTTGGGCTAACCAACAAGTCGAAGCCAGGTAAGATTGTAACCGGTGGATCATCAGTCAGAAAAGATGAAGAAATGAAAAAGCCGGAGCCAGTGGAGGATGAACTGTCGGCTCATAGGAAAAAGTGGCGGAATTCAAAATGATTGAACGCGGGATAAATTATGCAGAAATATTTGCAAGGAAAGTAAGAAAGAGCCCTAAGAAATATCCAGACACAATCAAGCAGATGGTGGACCGTTATTTCCGGTGGAAGAAGCGGAAAGACCTTTGGTTTGATGTGGATCGTGCTAATGAAATGATGGACTGGGTTGAAACGTTCGTCCGTCATACAAAGGGTGATCTAGCCGGCCAGCCATTCATCTTGGAGGAATGGGAAAAATTCGCTTACTCATGGATATATGGGTGGGTCCATAAAAACGAAAAAGGGAAAGTAGTCCGGGTGACCCGGGAATGTTATATCCAGGTGCCAAAGAAAAACGGTAAAACGTTGATTGCGGTGGGTGCCCTGGGCTATTCGATGTTCGGTGAAGGTGTTCTTAGTGCTGATTGCTACTGTTGTGCAAGTGATTTTAACCAGGCTCAATATGCTGCAAAGCCATTTGCTGCTACAATCTTGAATCACGATGCATTGATGAATGCTTCCCACATATACAAGGGCCCAAAAGGTACCGTTTCCTCTGTTACCTACGACTACATTCATAATGACTTGGCGTACTCTAACCAGTTCATCGTGATGAGTAAAAATATTGACTCCATTGAGGGTTCAAACCCACACTTTGTACTGAATGATGAGCTGCATAAGCAGGAGAACATGGAACAATACGATAACTTCAAGTCTGCTCAGGTTGCCCGAGATGAGCCAATCATGTTCAATATCAGTACAGCAGGTAAGGGTTCCTCTAGTGTGGGTATGCGTGTCTATCGTGAAGCTAAGGAAGTCCTGAAGAATGATGATAACGATTCAAACTTTGTCATGATCTATGAGCCAAATAAGGGATATGACTGGACAAACCGGAAAGTATGGGCAATGGTCAACCCTAATATCGGTGTCTCAGTAACAATGAGCGCACTGGAAACGGAATTTATCACGGCTAACCGATCAGCTCACAAAAAAGCGGAGTTCCTTTCAAAACACTTAAATGTTTTCGTCAATGGTGCAGACAATTTCTTCGAGCAGGACCAGGTAGAACATATCCTTGTGGATGACCTCGGGGACCTGCAGGGGGAAACGTGTTATCTCGGACTGGACTTATCAAAGACCACTGACTTAACCTGCGTGAATCTAAATTTCCCTACACATGATGAGGAAGGACGATCCATCCTTAAGGTCAAACAAATGTACTTCATCCCTAATGCAGACATCGAATCTAGGGAGAAGGAAGACAATGTACCATATACCGACTTGGTGGAGCGAGGGTTTGTTCAATTCTGTGATGGGAAGATGATAGATCAGGACCAAGTGATGGATTATATCTCGGAATGCATGGATCTGTACGATATACAGCAGTTGAATTATGACCCGGCCATGTCTCAGAAACTTATTGAGAAGTGCGAGAACTTGGGACTTGAATGTATTGTGGTCAATCAATATCCAAATGTCATGAATGCCATGATAGATGATGCTGAAAGATTGATTTATGAAAAGAGAATAATGACCGACAATCCATTGTTTATCTACTGTGCTCTTAATCTGGTAGTAGTGACAAACATAAATGGAATGAAGGGTCCCTCAAAGCGACAGTCCAAAAAGAAAATTGATGGATTCGTGGCTTTTTTAGTTGCTCATAAAGAGACGATGATGCTCATGGATGACATTGATCAAGATGGAATGGATGACTTGATTAGTGAGATTTATAGATAAGAAGAACCTATCTAAATAAATAGATAGGTTCTAAGACTTTATCTTCTCTGTTTTCTGGCTTCTATGGTGGCTTGTTTAATTTCAGCATAAGCATCAAAGTATAACTCAGTTAATTCTGATGGTGATATACCTTGTAGGTTTTTATTCTGAAGATATAACATTGTTAAAGCCTCAGTTCTACTGCTAGGAAAAGTATCTAATGTAACATCATTTGACATGATTTTCACCTCCTTCTTTTATTTTAACAGAAAGAAATGAGATTTCAGTAAAATTATGTATATTAAAAGGCGGTGAGAAATTGGGATTAAGAGATCGATTCTCGAATTATCTTTATAATCAATTAGAAAAGCGCGGCATATTAGATGACATTTACTCTAATGGCATCCGGTATGGAGGAAGGTACGCAAATGATGACAATATCCTCGAATCAAGTGATGTGTATGAGCTTCTTCAAGATATCAGCAATCAATTAATGTTGGCGGATATCATAGTTGAAGATGAGGATGGAAATGAAATCAAGAATCATTCAGTATTTAAAATATTGAAGAACCCGAACAACTATTTAACCGGTTCCGAATTTATTAAGCTAATGGTTAACACTTACTTAATCCAGGGAGAAGTGTTCCCTGTCCTTGATGGAGATAGGATGCACCTTGCAACGAACGTTTATACTGAGCTCGATGATAGGTTGATAGAGCATTTTAAAATTGGAGGAGAGACCATCCCGCCATTTATGATCAGACACATCAAGAATATTGGAACAAACCATTTGAAAGGTATTGGGTTGCTGGAACTTGGCCGCAATACTTTGGAAGGTGTCATGAATGCTGAGAAGGTGCTCACTGATAAGTACAAGAAGGGTGGCTTACTTGCATTTCTTCTTAAACTAGATGCACATATCAACCCCCAGAATGGAGCACAGTCGAAGCTGATCAAAGCTATCCTGGACCAGTTAGAGTCAATTGATGATTCACGATCAGTAAAACTCATTCCTATGGGTAAAGGGTACACCATCGATTCACTCAAAAGCCCCATCGAGGATGAGAAGATCCTTGCCTTTCTGAATGTTTACAAAAAGGATTTAGGCAAGTTCTTAAATATCAATGTGGAGACATACCAGGAATTGATTAAATCTGATTTAGAAAAGGCTATGATGTACCTGCATAATAAAGCGGCTAAGCCGATAATGAAGAACTTCGAGGACCATATGAGTCTTCTTTTTTTTGGCCGAGATTCAGGAATGAGAATCAAGTTCAAGGTGAATATCCTCGACTTTGTGACTTATAGCACCAAGACAAATATCGGTTATAACATCGTGAGGACAGGAATCACATCACCGGATAACGTTGCTGACATGCTTGGATTTCCTAAACAAAATACTCCAGTGACTCAGGCTATCTATATATCAAATGACTTAACTAAGATCGGTGAGAAGAAAGCCACTGATGATTCTTTGAAGGGAGGTGATGAAAGTGACAAAGAAGAAGGAAACGCGGATAGTTGACATCACCAACCTTCAGACCCGGGACGGCACCGGTAATGAACCTGTGGTCATTAGTGGGTATGCTGCCGTATTTAATTCGAAGACATCGATTGGAGACTTTTTTGAAGAAGTGATTGCTCCTGGCGCCTTTGCTCGGACCATTTCTGAGAATGGAGATATACGGGCCTTATTCAATCATAACTGGGATCATGTGCTTGGCCGGACTAGAAACGGGACCTTGAAGGTAGAGGAAGACAACCGGGGTCTTAAGTTTGAAGTTGAGTTGCCGAACACCTCGCTTGCCCGGGACCTGGCCGAATCATTAAGGCGCGGTGACATTAACCAGTGCTCATTTGGTTTCTTTGCAACCAACGACACTTGGGACTATGCTGTGGAGCCGGCCGTTCGGACCTTGAATGAGATTGAACTTTATGAGATATCGGTGGTGTCAATACCCGCATACGAGGACACTGAGGTGTCTTTAAGAAGTAAAGAAATAGATGAACAGGTAGAGAAAAGAATTAAAATCTTAAATCAAATAAAGGGAGTTTTGGAGAATGAATAAAAAACAATTGCTTGCAATGCAAAAACGTAATAAGGCACGTTTAACTGAACTGCGTGGCCGTCTTGAAAAGAATGAAGTACGTGCTGAAGATCTTGAAACTGTTCAGACAGAGGTACAAGAGCTTGCTGATGAAGCTCAAGCAATTGCTGATGCTTTAGCAAACATGGATGGTGGAGATGGAGAAGATTCTGGAACAGGTGACGGTGAAGATCGTGATGGTACTGACGGAGAGGGAGAAGGCTCAGGAGACGAAGGTGCCACTGACTCTGGTGAAGATGATGAAGAACGCGGTCAAGGTGAAGGTGAAGAAGAGCAACGTTCCGGGATTCCTACGGAACAACGTGACGGGATCATGAAGAAGATCGGTGCAAGCCTTTCAACTCGTGGCCATAAGTCCACAAAAACCAAAGAAAAAGAGCTCCGTTCTGCATTCGCTAACTTTGTTGTTGGTAAGATCACTGAGTCTGAAGCTCGTTCACTTGGTGTGGAAGTCGGTAACGGTTCAGTTACAATCCCTGAAGTCATTGCTTCTGAAATCATTACTTATGCTCAAGAAGAGAACTTGCTGCGTAAATATGGATCTCGTCACAAAACAAAAGGTGATGTAAAGTACCCTGTCCTAGTTAAGAAAGCGGATGCCAATGTTAATAAGACTGAGCGTACCACTGATATTCCAGAAACAGATATCGAATTCGATGAAATTCTACTCGATCCAGCTGAGTTCGATGCATTGGCAACTGTTACGAAAAAGTTGCTTAAGATGTCTGGTGCTCCGATTGAGCAGATTGTTATTGAAGAATTGAAGAAAGCTTATGTTCGCAAAGAAACAAGCTACATGTTCAAAGGTGACGATGTGGGCAACGAAAACCCAGGTGCCTTGGCTAAGAAAGCAGTTGCGTACTATGAATCTACTCCAGTTGATATCGCTGCAGCTGGGTACTCTCAGAAGCTATACTCCCAACTGGTTAAGCTTAAAGGTCAGCCGGTCACTGAAGTGCTTAAGAAATCTATGTGGATTGTCAATCGTGCAGCCCTAACTATCCTTGAAGACATGACAGACACAACTGGCCGTCCATTACTTCACCAAGCGGCTGACGGTGTAGGGTACAAATTACTTGGCCACAAGATTGATTTCACGGATGCAGCCGATGGAGCGGATCCTACTAAACCAGTTTTCTATTTCGGTGACTTCAAAGCTTTCCACATTCAAGATGTCATCGGTGCAATGGAGCTGCAGAAGCTTGTTGAGAAATTCTCTGGTACTAATAAGGTGGGATTCCAAATTTATAACATCCTAGATGGTCAACTGGTATACTCTCCATTCGAGCCGGCTGTATATCGTTATGAAGTAGGAACTGTAGAGCCTGTTTAATAGGAGGAATGATTTATGACTGAAGAAGAATACCTTCTAAAGTTAAAAAGTCATATTCACTGGGAAGAGGGCATGGATGACACCATGCTCCCTTTTTATATTACCCAGGGAAAAAAATATGTTCAAAATGCCACTGGTAAAGAAGTTGATTATTTAGTGATCATGTGCGCTGGCATCTTTTATGAATATCGTGTGGCTGAAAAAGAACTGGGTGAAGCATTAAATGCCATGACTCCTTTCTTTGTTCAGGAGGGTTACTCAGATGTCGAAACGACAACTTAATAAATTAAAGTGGAATGCAGAGTTACTGAAACTTGGTGAAACTTTGGACCCTGAAACCGATCGTGTCGTGATGGGATATCCGAAAGAGCGGGACTTAAAATACAACAATATAGGAGTAACGGCATCGGATAAATTCACATTCAAAGATGCTCAGGAGATCATGAAGAAAATCGAGACTCGTCTTGACCGGGAAGTTGAGAACAATCAAAAAGAGTACCGGGTAAAAATCAATGACCGGATCTACGATATCGAAAGAATTTATGTGCGTGAAGATGAACGCATAATGGAGTTGAGTTTATCTTATGCAGATTAACTTCCAGCAGTTAAGGACAATCATGAAAGAGTCCGGGATCCCTGTATACCGTGACAGTGCTCCGACATCGGCAAGCTATCCCTATATCGAATATGAGTATGTAAATGAAACACATAAACGCGCTTCGTCAAAAGTTCTTAAGTCCATGCCCCTTTATCAAATAGCAGTGGTCACAACTGGGACAGAAACAGACTATGAACCTTTAAAAGATGTGTTTAATTCCTATGGAGTTTCTTACAGCCAATTTGAAGGGTTTCCTTATGACGAGAACGATGCCACCGTAACGCAGTTTATCACGATGGTGAGGTGCGTTAATTAATGGCTGCTGATAACAATGGATTTGCTGATGCACTTAAAGAAATTAATACATTAATCAAGGTGAATAAAAGAGTGGAGCTTGATGTCTTGGAAGAAGCAGCTGAATACTTTGTGAAGAAATTAAAACCGAAGATTCCTAAGTCCAGTCAAAGTGGAAAGCATTTACGTGATGCTCTAAAAGTGGTAGTTCATGACGATCATGTAAGTGTGGAATTTGAAGATTGGGCTTACTATTGGCACTTAGTAGAACATGGCCATAAAAAAGCAAATGGTCGTGGGAAAATTAAAGGACGCCACTTTGTTCAGAACACATTTGATGCTGACGGTGAAAAGATCGCGGACATTATGGTAGGCAAGATACTAGATAAAATGGAAGGATGAATGTAATGACAAAAGCACAAGAATTATTGTACCCGGTTGGTATTGAGTCCTTATTTATTACCTTTATGACCGGGGGTAAAGATACACGTGATGCCATTCCTACTTACGATACTCAAATCTATAGAATGGATAATATTGTTGAGATAGGAATAGCTGGAAACCTCTCTAATGTGGTGAAATGGGCTTCAAATAAAATGTTCGTAAATGCTTCTAAGAATTCAAATTTCACTCTATCTTTAACTCACGTTGCATTGCCCCAAGAGGTTAAAGATAAAATTAACGGAGTCACTGCAAATAAAGGGATTGTATTTAATAAAGCGGATGTTAAAGAATACCCTATGTTTGCTTTAGGCTTTATTGCTCCGTTGAGTGACGGCTCTAAAATTGCTCGTTGGTACCCGAGAGTACAGAAAACACCGTCTGATGAAACATATACAACTGTTACTGAAGAATCGGAAGTGAAGGATCAATCACTAACTATGAGTGCCACACCGTTACTTTTTAATAATGCAACGGAAGTAGATTTCTCAGAAGTACGTGACAGCGCAACAGGGATAACGGCTGAAGAATTCATGGCCCAAGTAGTAGCGGACGAATCTCAAATAGAAACATTATTCCCGACAACACCTTAATAGTTTAGGAGGAACATAGATGGCAAGATTAAGTGATTTAGTCAACATAAATATAAATCGGAATACAATCCAGATACAAGGGGTTGATATTCCGGTAATCTTTACGTTTAAATCTTTTCCATACGTTGAAGAAGCCTATGGTAAGTCATATGGAGCTTTCGAAAAGGATATGAACCAAATGCTTAGTAAAGGACAAATCACGCTAGGCAAGAACGAAATAAGACTTATGAATGCGTTAATTTATGCAATGGTTCGTAGTGGAGGAACAGATTGCACGATAAGTGAAATTGAAAATGCCATCCCCTTAAATGATCTATCAGGTATCTTTCAGGTGGCCCTGGATCTCTTTAACAATCAAAATTTCCAGAAGTCAGATATGGATAGAATAAAGACAGAAAAAAAAAGAACATAATTAGTCAAAACCAAGGTAAGTCCCAGTCTGAATTAGATTGGGACTTTTATTTTTATGTCGGGAATACATTACTTGGTTTGAGCATGAATGATTTTTTTGATATAACCCCTAATCATTTGCTTAAGCAATACATCAAGCATGTGGAATATCACAATCCAGATACATTGGTACCAGAGGGCTCAAGACAGGTTTATTCATTAGACCAGACACCCTTTATATAGGTGAGGTGAGATAATGGCAGATAAAGCAAAAAACGTCGTCTTGAATTTTAAGATGGACGGTCAGGTCCAATACGCTGAGACACTCAAGGATATTAATACAGTCATGAATACTGCTGCAAAAGAATACAAAAACCATATTGCAGCTATGGGTAATGATGCAAAAGTAACTGACAAACTTAGAGCTGAAAAGAAGAAGCTTGAGATCCAGATGGAAGCAGGTCAAAAGCGAACAAAAATGCTTCGTGCTCAATATGAAGCGATGAGTAAGGATACCAAAACCACCACCGGGCAGCTCACACGAATGTACAGTAAGTTACTTGACGCAGAGCGTGCGGAATCATCACTTCAAAAAGCAATGGATCGAGTAAATGGCGGATTAACTGAACAAGCCCAGGAAGCCCGGGATGCCCAAGACACTCTTGGAGACCTTAAGAAAGAGAGCGGGATCCTTGAAGCGGAACAGAAGAAATTAACAAGCGCATTTAAATTACAGTCTGCAGAGTTAGGTGATAATGCAACTGAATCAGAAAAGCTTGAATTAGCTCAAAGACAATTAAATGAACAAACGGATCTTACTGAAAGAACCATAGAGAACTTAGAGAAGCAGCTCGATGCTACAAAAAAGATTTACGGTGAAAATTCAATCGAAGTAATCAAAATGGAAACAAAATTGAATAATGCCCGAATAACCATGAATAAGTTTAGCGGTTCATTAGATAATGTCGAGAATAGCAGTGATGATGCAGGTGATGGTTTAGAATCGTTGGGTAAGAAGATGGACCTGAATAACATCATTGAGGCGACAGAGCTATTACAAGGTGTATCTGACAAGCTAATTGAAATTGGGCAGGCTGGCATGGAATCAGCATTGCAAGTTGGAGAGTCACAGACGAATTTACAAGCAAATCTAGGTGTAACTACATCAGAGGCAGAAGAATTAAACAATGTAGTTACTGACGTCTTCAAAAATGGTGTGGTTGGCAGTGTCGAGGAAGCAACGAAAGCGGTCATAATAATCAAGCAGAACTTCAAAGATTTAAATGAATCCGATTTAGAAAACTTAACAAATCAAATTACAACCCTCGCAAAACGAACTGGGACTGATGTACAGGAAAATGTTATCGCTGCACAAAAATTAATGTCTGAATTTGGGTTATCTGGCCAAGAAGCTATGGATCTGATTTCTGCAGGGTATCAAGATGGAATAAATAAGTCTGGTGACTTTACAGATACCATTAATGAATATGCCCCATTATTCGCTGATGCTCAATTTAGTGCAGGTGAGATGCTTACAGTCATGAAAAATGGGTTAGACGGTGGCGCACTAAACGCAGACAAAGCAGCTGATGCGATTAAGGAAATGCAAATTAGATTTGGTGACGGATCATTTGAAAACCAACTTGAAAACTTTTCATCAGGAACAGGTGATTTATTCGAAAAATGGCAGAACGGCGAAGCAACTATGGCTCAAGTAATGGAGAGTATAAAGGCCGATATTCAGAAGATGGACACTACCGATCAGCAAGCCGCCTTAACAAATTTAGGTACTCAATTCGAGGATCTTGGTGTCCGAGGAACGGTGTCAGTTCTCTCAGTAGGTGATGCTTTTGAAGATGTAACAGGAAAAGCAGATGAAATGGCACAAAAGAGCCCAGGTGAAGAATGGGAATCTTCATTAAGAGAACTAGAATCTTCTCTTGTTCCGATTGGACAGAATTTAATAGATGCGTTATCCCCAGTTATTGACGGATTGGCAAAGATGGGTGAATGGTTCACGAAATTACCGGGATCAATTCAAACCTTCATTGTCATTTTTGGAGCTGTTATTGCCATAGCTGCTATCGCGATCCCAATAGTACTAGGTTTAGCTGCAGCGGGGGCAGCCTTAAACATCGCATGGTTACCTATCATTGCGATTATATTAGCCGTTGCTGCTGCCATTGCAGGAATTATATTAGTCATTAAAAACTGGGGAGCTATTACAGAATGGCTTGGAGATAAGTGGGATCAATTTATTTCCTGGTTATATAAAAAAGTCCCCGAGCTCGCAGTGAAATTTGTCAGTTGGATAAATGACATGAAGCAAGGTGCAATAAATAAATTCAGCGAATTAGTTGTTGGTGGAATTAAAAAATTTGTGGGGCTAAAAACACAAGCAGGTAACGTAATTACCGGATTTAAAAATGATGTATTTAATAAAGCCAATGAGATAAAAACGGGATTTGTAAATAAAGCGAATGAATTAAAAGATGGGGCTGTAAATAAGTTTAACGATTTGAAAAATAAAGCCGGTTCCATTATGCAAAGTGCAAAAGATAAAATAGTTTCACCCATTGAATCCGCGAAAGTTAAGATTAGTGGAATAGTGGATATAATAACTGGTTTCTTTTCAGGAATGAAACTGAGTATACCTGAAATCAAATTACCTAGATTGCCAAAACCAAAGATTACAGGAAGCTTCAGCCTAACTCCACCAAGAGTGCCAACTATTAAGTGGAATGCAAAGGGAGCGATTTTCACACAACCGACCATTTTCGGCCAGAATGGAGGAAAGCTACAAGGAGGCGGAGAAGCGGGACCTGAAGCTGCTCTTCCTCTCAACGAGAAGACACTTGGAGATATTGGTCGAGGTATTGCCACTACCATGTCGCAGGTTAGAGATAACAGACCGATCATTCTACAAATAGATGGGAAGACTTTCGCACGTATAACAGGTGATTATATCGATACAGAAGGTGGGCATAGGATAAGGCGTATCCAAAGGGGGTTGGCATAATGTACGGGGTTACATTCAACGGAAAACATTCTTACAAACATTTTGGTATCACTATGCCACCAGAAAGAGAAATTGGTTTTCCATCTAAGGAAAAAATATTAGTAAAAGTACCATTTTCAAATGCTGAATATGATTTTAGTGAATTGTACGGTTCCCAGGCTTTTGGACCCAGGACCCTGAAATATTCTTTTAATGTATTTAATAGGAATTACTACACAAAAGAGACAATGAACATACAAAAGACAGTGATTATTAATTGGTTGATGAATAGCAAAGGAAAACAAAAGTTGTATGATGATGCAATCCCAGGTTATTATTTTTTGGTTGAAGTCGAAAGTGAAGCTTCTTTTGAAGAAGATTGGGAAACAGGAACATTAACAGTAACTTTTAAAGCCTATCCATTTATGATTGCTGAGTTGGAAGAAGGGCATGATCTATGGGAGGAAATTAACTTTGAATTAGATGTACTGCAGCCAATTGAATTTATTGTTAATGGATCAGTAACGGTTGATTTATTAAATAATGGCACACCAAATGTGTCTCCAAAGATTAAATCTACAGCTCCAATGAGCATCGTTATGAATGATGTAATTTATAACATTCCAACTGGGGAATTAGACAGCAATGATTTCGTACTCTATTCAGGTAAGAATTCTCTTATTATCAATGGGAACGGTACAATATCATTCCATTTTTATAAGGAGTTGATTTAATGTACAAAGTCAGCATAAAGAATGATGGAACCGAAACAGTTATACACAATCCAAATGTAAATAATTTAAAATTAGCATCTGGATCTATAAGAACAGAGATTAATAAAGTTGATTCATTTAATTTCTCTTTTTATATGAACAATCCTGGTTACGGTAAAATTAAACCCTTAAAAACCTTGATAAATGTATTAAACATGAAAACTGGGAAATATGAGTTTGAGGGGCGTGTATTAGGACCGAGTGATAATATGGACAGCAGTGGTTTGATCAATTCTTATTTTGAATGTGAAGGTGAATTAGGATATTTGCATGATTCTCAACAAAGACATTTGGAGTTCAGGGGAACACCAAAAGAGCTGTTGCAAACAGTATTAGAATACCATAACTCACAAGTTGAAGATTATAAGCATTTTCATTTAGGTGAAATGAATGTAACAAATTCAACAAATTATATATACCTGTATTTATCTGCTGAACAGGGGACTCTAGACATAATTGAAGAAAAGTTACTAGATAAACTAGGCGGAGAACTTCAAATACGTAAAGTAAATGGAGTTCGCTTTTTGGATTACCTAATTTCTATCGGAGAAGATAAAAACACAGAAATAAGAATGGAGAAGAATTTAGTAAGTATGTCCAAGGACGTTGATACAACTGAAATAGTAACCAGACTGACCCCACTTGGAGCTCGTATAAAAAGTGAAAATGAAAACTCGACTGATGCTTCACAAGCAAGAGTAACAATCGAAGAAGTAAATAACGGTTTACCATATCTTGATGACGAAGCGTTAATAAAAGAGTTTGGTATACAAGGTGGTTCGGTAATCTGGGATGATGTAACAATAAGTGAAAACTTGAAAACTAAAGGACTTGAGTGGATCAACAAACAAAAAACAGCTCATGTACAGTACCAAATAAACGCAATTGATTTATCGTTAATTGGATTGGCTTTTGAGTCATTTGAGAGGGGGGATACTTTCCCCCTTATCAATCCTGTCATGTGTATAAATGAGAGATTAAGGGTAATTGGGAAAACACTTGAAATTAATAGTCCTCAAGACACTAATTTAACTATTGGGGATAAGTTTAAAACGTTGAATGAATATCAATCTGATGTAAATAAATCCACAAAAAAAGTTTTAGATTTGGAAAATACAGTTGGCGTTCTAACTGAACGAATTAATTCTTGGAAATTTGAACTTTTATAAAGGGAGTGATATTTCGTGGCAATTCCACAAGTTATACAAGAACTCGCAAGTAAAATTCGGAGTGCAGTGTACGGTAGAGAAGTAAGAGAATCCATTGCTCAATCAATAGAAGTCACTGGAAACACTGCTGACAATGCAAAAAAACTATCAGATAATATCCAAGCACAAGTAAACGTATTAACTGTTGAAGGTGATTCATCTGTTGAAGCAGCTCAGGCTCGGGTGGATGCTGTAGGCATTTCATATGCCACTTTAAAGGATAGGCTTGACTCAGAACAGATAGTAGTATCTGAGTATGAACCATTAAGTGCCGATATGTGGTACGAGGAAAAAAATGATCAGTCAATTTAGATTTATAGAATGGAGTGTGCTAAAGAATGGCAGAAAAAAGCATACAAATAAAACAACATAATGGCACAGATTGGGATAGTTTATTTCCAAAAACAAAAGCAAAAATAACAATGATGGATGATGGTACTACAGTAGAATCTACAATGGCTGAAATAATAATATCACTTGCAAGTAAATTAAACCTTGATGAAGTAAATGCTGAAATTAAAAAAGTAGTTGGTGCAGCACCTGCTGCACTTGACACATTGCAAGAATTATCAATTGCATTGAATAACGATCCGGATTTTGCTACAAATATAACAAATAGCTTATCTAATAAAGTGGACAAGGTCTTGGGGAAACAGCTATCAACAGAAGATTTTTCAACCTCATTAAAAAACAAATTAGCATCAGGTGTTTACACAAAACAAGAAGTAGACAATAAAATATCCGAGAGTACTACAGGAATCCCAGTTTCAACAAATGAACCAACTAATGCCGAACTTTGGTTTCAAGTTTTATAAGGAGGTAATCACATGACTAATAGAAATATACAAATGAAAAAGAGAAATGGAACTGAGTGGGACAATTTATATCCTATTACAAAAGCCAATAATGTATATGATGAACACGGTAATCCGGTTGGTGAGCAATTAGAAAATGCAACTTCTAGAATTAATGTTATTAATGGACTGAGAACGGAAACTAAAAATATTTATGTCGATGTGAATTTAGGTAATGATGCAATTGGTGATGGGTCTGAATCAAACCCCTTTAAAACTATCCAAAAAGCTGTAGATATGATTCCGAAAATCATTAACAAGGATCATTATATAAAGTGTAAGCCTGGCGATTATAATGAAGAAGTGGTTATACAATCAATTAACGGAGCGGGTATCTTTATAACTTGTCCTGAAGCTAATCCAGATCCATCTCAAGCCACAGGCTTCTCTGTTGTTTCTATTTCTTTCTATGACTGTGCTGGTTACTGTGTTGTTCAAAATTTTGATTCTTTTGCGGGAGATACATTCAATGCAAGGGCGCACATTTTATTTAGCCGATGCGCGTATGGATCGGTAGGCAGTTCTCGGTTTGATTCCTGGGCGAAAAACAATGGTACTGGTAAACCAGATATTTTATTTGATGGTTCGGTAGGTAGCATACAATCAAATTATTTCAACAATCAACACAGGTGTCTTCAAGCTATGAATGGTAGTCAAGTTAGAGTGGATGATACAAATACAGCCGTTGGTGATTCTACTTACGGATTAACTGCTCAAGCAGCCACAATATACAAAAATGGTAATGTTACATTTTCTGCAACCTTCCCGGAGCAAAAACTTCAAGGAGGACAAATTTGGTAAAGGAACGGAATTCCACCTCTTAATGTCGTATAATTACTATTTGGAGGGGGATTTACATGATTAATAAAAGATTAGAAAGTTTAGATATTGCAAAAGGGTTACTAATTATCTTGGTAGTACTTGGTCACTCTACATTTGAATTTACGGATATTATTTATTGGTTCCACATGCCTGCATTCTTTATAATAAGCGGTTTATTGTATAAAGAAAAAACTTTGAAATTAATCAAGTTGTTTACATCCTTATTTATCCCCTTTTTGGTTTACATCATATTAAATGTCTTCATACGATGTATTACGAATCCAAATTTTGAGGGGATAAACGATGTAACAATGTTATTAGAGCGGCATCTTTATAATGGCAAAGTAATAGGTGGAGTGTTTTGGTATATCCCTGTTTTTTTCATGACTAAAGTGATGTTTGATAGCTTATACAAGGTTTTTGAAAAACAAATTTGGGTCATAATGTTTATTTGTTATGGGGCAGCTCACTTAATTTCAATTTATTTAATTCCAGATTTAAATAATTATTTTAATACTTCTAAGACTTTGGTTTTACCTTGGGATTTAGATGTTGTATTAATGGCGGTATGGTATTACTATATTGGTTTTTTAATTAAGAACTTTGTAAGTAAAATAGATTATAAAATAGCAATGTTTACATTCATTCTCTGTATCGGTTTTATTCTTGCTAATGGAATATTCGATATAAATTATCACCTCGATATGAAATATTCATATTATAAAGCTTTGATTTTGGATACTTTTATCCCACTTCTGTTTACCATTTTTACATTAGCATTGAGTTCACTTATATTAAAATCGAAACTGAACAATTTGTTCTCTTATATAGGGAAAAAATCAATGTACATTATGTTTTTACACATTCCAATATGTGCTTCGATATTAGAAATTAATAATTATATAATTTTCACAATAGTTGGAGTAGTGATCCCCTTAGGAATAGCTTTTGTGATTGAGCAAAATAGATACACAACTTACATTTTCACTGGTAAGCAACCAAGTATGTAGTTACTAAAGAGCCAAAACCGGCTCTTTTTTATTTTCCCTTTTAAAGGAGGTGATCCCACTCATGAAAAATAGAGAAGGGGGTAATGGCCATGTCAAATACGGTGGAGGTACAACATGATATGAATCATTATGAGAAAGATATTGTGGAAATGAAGAGTGACATTAAAATCCTCGAAAAAGAAGTCAGTGACCTGAAAAGCACGACCACACGACATGAGGAACAGATCACCACACTCAACAAGACACTTAACAAAATTGATGAAAATACAACTTGGATTAAAAGGAAAATAACTGGCGCAATCATAACGGCAATTAGCTCTGGTGTCATTGGAGGAGCAATTGCTATTTTTTATGGTTTTATTCAGAAATAGGAGGAATGTAATTTGGAACAACTATTATCTTTAGACTTTGGAGCCTATGTCGCACTTGCGTTTATTCTTTATGTGATTCGTGAATCTGGAAAGGTCCCTAACAGCTTAATCCCTGTTGTGGGGCTTTTTTTAGGACTGGGATTCGCCTTTTTCGAGTATAGAGACTTTGACTTTGATGTGATGTTAGAAGGAATCAAGTATGCCATGTTGGGTGTCGGGACCGTCGCAGGTATTAAATATGCTCAAGAAAAGAGGGATTTATAATGGATTTCATCTATCCAGCAAAAGGTAGAATCACTTCTCGTTTCGGTAAAGACTTTCTGAATGGTGTGGCCAGAATGCATAATGGCATTGATATTGCTCAGATTGGTGTAAATGAGGTAGTTGCTTCTGCTAGTGGCAAAGTATCAAAGTCTTATTTATCGTCATCCTACGGAGAGTGTGTACGTGTTTTGCACGAGATAAACGGGCAGACTTGGGAAACTCTTTATGCCCACATGAAAACCGGGTCCAGGAAGGTAAAAGAAGGTGAATATGTTACACAAGGTCAACCTCTCGGAATCATGGGGAACACAGGGTATTCCTTTGGCCAACATCTTCACTTTGAGATGCACAAAGGAAGATGGAATATTGATAAGAGTCAGGCTGTGGATCCATTGGATTATCTGTTGAAGGATCTTTCTTCTTCTTCTTCCTCAAGCGTTCATACAGTAAAGTCTGGAGATACACTTTGGGAGATTGCTAAGGACAATCATCTTTCAGTGAGTGAGTTAAAATCATTGAACGGATTAAAGTCTGATGTGATTCATCCTGGGGATAAACTAACATTATGCGGATCATTATCCCATGTAGGGAAAAGGGCAGAATGTAAAGTGGCCAAACTGAGATTTTACTCTAAGCCATCTTGGAATGATGAATATGTGGTTGACTATCTCACTCAAGGTTATGGATTTCCAACAATCGTAAGAAAATTGAAAGTAGACGATGCTTATCAGTTTGAAGTGAAGAACTCAAAGGGCAAAACGTTTTATGTAACAGCCAATGAAAAATATATCCGAGTAGAATAATGGAATACGGATTGGATAATACTAATACTCAGCTAGAATAATTTCCTTCCCATGTCAAAAGCCCTTCTCAATCGAGAGGGGATTTTTCTTTTTTATGGTAATTTGTATATAATGAAGTATACCAAGGTAGTATCACAAAAAAAATGGATGGTGAGAATTTGGGGACAATTTTGGATAGATTGATAGAAAATAATGAATTCCCAGTTGTTTTTATTGGTGCAGGTATTTCAAAAAGATATCTAGAAAACTTCCCTGACTGGACCAGTTTATTGGAGGAATATTGGACGGGGATGGGGTTAAGTAATTTTTACGGTGAGTTTAATAATTTGATAGATCAATTGAGGAAAACAAAACCTTCACTTTCTGAAAAAGAACTAGAGCACTTTTCGAATATATCTATGGGATCTCTAATTGAAAGAAAATACAATGCTACATTTAACGCAGGACAAGTTCACATCCCTAACTTCACTCCAAAAGATGCATTTAAAATGAAGGTATCTCCCTTTAAAAAAGCTCTGTCGGAACGATTTAAAGCTTATAAATTCAAGGATGAAATGGATCATGAGTACCAAGCTTTTAAAAGAATGCTTTTAAAAACTCAAATAATGCTAACCACTAACTATGACAAATTTATTGAAGACTCCTACAATAATGATAGCACTTATAAAATCACAAAATATATTGGCCAAAATGGTTTCTTTAAAGAGACCTTCGGGTTTGCAGAACTTTACAAGCTTCATGGCTGTATTGATACTCCTAATGAAATAATTATCTCAGAATCAGATTATGATAGGTTTGAGAAGAACTCAGTCTTAATTAGTGCAAAAATAATTTCAATGATGATGCATTCTCCAATTATCTTTTTAGGTTACTCATTGACAGATATAAATGTGAGAGCAATCATAAAGGACTTCACTCAGTCATTATCTGAGGAGGAGATTCAAATCTTAGAAGATAGACTGGTTTTGGTTGAATGGAAACAAGGTGAACAAGAATTTATTGAGGAAGTAATAAATGACAAAGATTTGGGTTGCAAATTAAAGGTAATCAAAACTGACAATTATGAAAAAATTTATAAAACAATTAGTTCAATTAATCAAGGAATAGCACCATCGGAGGTTAGGAAGTACCAACATGTTATTAAAGAACTTATTATCGACAGAGGAAAAAAAGGAGCATTAAATTCTGTTTTGCTATCACCTGATGAACTTGATAATTTGGAAGAAAATCTTAAAACTAAAAATATTACTGTTGCATTAGGCGATGCAAAATACATTTTCCAGATTCCTGACATTATTAATTATACGCTCGATTATATAACTGACAAAGATGAAATTAGCAACGAGATTAGAATGAGGTTTGCGGTAAACCAAAACGGAACAGCACGTTTCCCAATTCATAAGATTTTAGATCGGGAATTAATACAAAAAAGTGGATTGCATCCTACAGAAAAAGATAAGCTAATTCAAAAAATAAAAAGGGTATCAAACTTCAATGAGCATTTTGATACTATAGTTAGTTCATCGGTGATAAAGCAAAACACTAATTCTGTTGAAGAGATTGTAGGGTTGAAAAATACAAAAAAGTCAAAAATATATGAGACGTTGTCCTTTAATTTAAAGAGGTTAAACTTAGAAGAAGTAAGGGTATTTTTAATTAAAGAGTTAGAAGAATTGAAGGAAGTTGGGGAAATTAAAATGATAACAGAATTAAGAAGGCTACTATTGCTATACGATATACTAAAATACAAAGGAGGCAATGCCTAACCACCAGAGTGATTGCCAATTGCCTCCCTGCTCTTACATAATATTATATGTTAATTATAGGAATTGGATACTTTTAAGTCAATGAAAATTTATTCCATTTTAAGAATACAAAGTAGTAAATGTTAAGCTGAAGTGACACCACAAACTACAAAGGCCCACAAGATAATCCCTTCTCACTTGAGAGGGGATTTTTTATTTTCTTCTTTTATATTTTGTCCATATCATCAATCGTACATATGGCATCATAAACTTTATCCGGATCTAACTCCATTTCTTTAAAACGGGAGATCACTTCTTCCTAGGTCATTTTCAAAGGTTTCCACCTCTTCCTTTATATCCTCTTCATCATTAACTATTATCTTTTCTACTAACATGTCACGGCAGCCATGTTCCCTCCACACCTGGTATTTCCACTTAGAAGCAAGTTCAGGTAATTTATTTCTGCTGCATCTGAATCGATTAAATCTAAGTATACCAGTGTCCTCGATTCTTATATGTAATTCCATTTCAAAGTTCACCCTTTATCCCTCCTGTAAAGATCATCTACTTTCACGCCTAATAAGTCGGCTAGGATAAAGGCTTTTTCTAATGGAGGCATACTTTCTCCTTTTTCATATTTTCGAAGCATTCTAACACTCACACCTAACTTATTCGCAATAAAATCCTTTCTTAATCCACTTTCCTTTATGTATTCCTCTAACTTACATATCATACTATCACCTCACTTGTCTTATTCCACGTTGAAAAATAAATCCCTTTATTGTCATTAAATTTCAATTGGACATACATTCATAGTTCCTAACTGCATACATTGAAGTATACAAAGTCAGAAAGGAGATGGTCCCAATCGAACCTTTTACATTCGGGATAGTCGCAACAAGCATATTTGGAGGGGGTTTATTAGTTGTTACAGCCCTGGAAAAGAGTGGAGTATCCATTAATGAGGACTTACTGGTGATCGTAGTCAAAGTTATCGAAGCCGGTGCGTTTCTCAAACTCATGGCACTGGTCAGTAAATTGTTCTTGTAGTGTTCTATTCATTGTAGTGTTCTCTACTTGCTATAGCCTATATTAGGGCTTGTACGGTCGTAGACAATGAAAACAACTTGATATATTATCATATATCTTTTTCCGATGCTTCTCATCGTAAAAAAAGGAGGGATTTTATGTTATCGAAATATCGTGATGATGGATTAGATAAAAAGATGGAATGGGGTACTGCGAGAAAGTCAGCACTTGAAAAAGGCCTAGAGGGGTTCATGAAGGAGATTGATGAAGATGAAGAACTTGGGTTGTATTATATTAGTTCACATTGGATGGAAAACCCTAAATACATTTGTAAAACGAAGGGATTGAAAGGTGATGTAGTGATAGGGTGGAAAGGTATTCATTACTAATGATCGAATTACTAACCATCCCAGCCGTTATATTAGGTGCCGCCCTCATCCCCCGTAAACGTAACGATAAACGGACCATTCAACAGGTGCTTATCAACCGTAAGATATGCTTCAAAAAAGGTGATAACCTTATCTACCCTAAACTGGAATCTACTCACGACAGAGGGACACACACCACATACATCTACACGCTACCAAAGGGGATGCCTAGCGAAGTTTTCGACACTATACTGCCGGCATTAAAAGAAGCCCTTAACAGGGAAGTGGAGTACGAATATGAAGGGGTGATGAAATTGAGAGTGTTCAAAGGGAAGCTACCGAAAAAATGGAGCTATGATAAGTCGTTGATCCAAAAAGGAACATGGGAGGTCCCTATAGGGAAGAATCATCAAGGGATCCTTTACCACAATTTTGAACACTACCCACACATACTTGTAGGAGGTGTGACTAGATTCGGTAAAACAGTGTTCATGAAAGAAACTTTTCACACTCTCATGATGAACATGGGTGACGATGTAGAGTTTTATATACTCGATTTAAAGGCAGGGTTAGAGTTCTATAAGTATAAAGCATTCCCACAGGTTAAAGAGGTTGCCTGTGATGTATATGAAGCAGCTGAAACTCTTATAAACGTGACAGATGAGTTAAAGCGCAGAGAATTAATGTTCAGAGACAAAGGGTATACGAACATACTGGACACTCCTATCAAGAAGCGAACATTCATCATAGTTGATGAAGGGGCTGAATTGTCCCCTAATATCGTGAAGGATAAGAAGGGGAAAAAGTACGCAGAGTTTTGTCAGGCTTCCCTGAGTGAAATCGCTCGTATTGGTGGGGCGGTGGGTATGCGATTAATTTATGCGACACAGTATCCAACAAAAGAGGCGGTCCCTATGCAAGTGAAAATGAACATTGTAGCCCGTATGTCCTTTATATGTGCGTCACGTATTGCAAGCCAAGTGTTATTGGATGAAGTTGGGGCTGAAGATTTACCTTCTATACCGGGAAGGGCCATATACATGGTTGAGAAGAAACGCACGGTCCAGGTACCATACATTGACGATAAAATCATTTACGACATGATGGAGGGAGAACATGAGACAAGAAAGACTAGAAAGTCTGTTAATGACCATCGACCGATTGGGGATAGTGAAGATAAAGCATCTACAACACATTCATAAGTTAGGCAGCTACCGTAATGCCTGTAAAATCGTGAATGGCTTGAGTGAATACACCCATCAAAAATACTGGAACAAAGAAAAGGTTATCTATCTAAACGAGAAGGCTCGGAAGCTTATCGATTCTGAACACAGCGTTACAATGTCACTTAACACAGAACATTACCTATTAAGGAACGACATCTATATCCACTTCGGTTGCCCTCATGATTGGGATATCGAACACACCTTTGAAACGGTTACAGAACCACTCTCACGGACAGATATTATTATCCAAGGGATAAAGCCTTCAAACAAAAGAAAGCTTGTCACAGACGCTTATTTCACGCGTAACGGCTATGCTTATTTAATAGAGATTGATAACAAGCTGAACATGGCAGATAATCGAAAGAAGGTGAGCAATTATGCGGAGGTTCTTCCACTTATACGTAAAAATTTCAACGGTGCGCCTATTCTCTATTTTTTTACCCACACCAAGGATCGTAAAAAGAAGCTATCTACGTGGTTAAAAGATCGTGGCATCCGGCATGAAGTAATTCTGTACGATGAAATTTAACCTAGAATAAAAATCTGTATTTATGTAAGGTACATATGCTTATACCTCAATACAAAGAATCAAGTTCTCCACAAGCAAACCATCTTTATTGGAAGTCTGAATGCTTCCATCGTGCACCCCCGGGAGGTCTTCAAGGAAGCCTTCCGACGATCCGCCGCATCGATCATTTGTATCCATAACCATCCATCGGGAGATCCGACTCCAAGCAGAGAAGATATTGAAGTGACAAAAAGATTAGTGGAATGTGGTCGAATCATTGGTATTGATATACTCGATCATCTTATAATAGGGGAGAAGAAGTTTATCAGTTTAAAGGAAAAAGGGTATTTATGACACTATGATTTTTTTCCTGGTTGCGATATAATTAAGCTTATGATTTTTATGAACAATATGGTGATTCAATATAACGCAGTCTTTGAAAAGAGAGAGTCATTCTTTAGGGAATGAGTCTTTTCGTTATGCATGAACGAACAATTATTGTGACAAAAATTACGAGGATAGAGAGTGATTGGACAACTCTCCTGTGAAAACACATATAAAACGTTAAAAACCAGCCAATTTGTATCAGAAAGGGAGATACCATTCATGTTTGGAACGAAAGATTTAGGGATTGATTTAGGAACAGCTAACACATTGGTGTACTTGAAAGGCAAAGGGATTGTCGTTCGCGAACCTTCTGTTGTAGCACTTCAAACAGATAACAAGCATATCGTTGCAGTCGGAAATGATGCTAAGAACATGATCGGTAGAACACCGGGAAATGTCGTGGCTCTTCGCCCGATGAAAGATGGGGTAATCGCTGACTACGAAACAACAGCCACGATGATGAAGTATTACATAAGACAAGCGACACGGAATAAAGGAGCTTTTTCAAGAAAACCTTACGTCATGGTCTGTGTACCTTCAGGTATTACCGGTGTTGAAGAAAGAGCGGTCATCGATGCAACAAGACAGGCGGGAGCAAGAGATGCTTACACGATCGAAGAACCATTTGCCGCTGCGATTGGTGCAAACCTGCCAGTATGGGAACCGACAGGAAGTATGGTCGTAGATATCGGTGGAGGAACGACGGAAGTAGCAATCATCTCTTTAGGAGGAATCGTGACAAGTCAGTCGATCCGTGTAGCCGGGGATGAGATGGATGATGCCATCATCAACTACATCCGCAAAACGTATAACCTGATGATCGGGGACCGTACAGCGGAGACGATCAAAATGGAAGTGGGTTCTGCCGGTGATTCTGAAGGAATTGAAGCAATGGAGATTCGCGGACGTGACCTTTTGACTGGTTTACCGAAAACGATCGAAGTAACGGCAATTGAAATTGCATCTGCTCTTCATGATACCGTATACACAATTGTCGATGCCGTTAAGAGTACTTTAGAGAAAACACCGCCAGAACTCGCGGCTGACATCATGGACAGAGGAATTGTCCTGACAGGTGGCGGGGCGCTTCTTCGTAATCTTGACAAAGTCATCAGCGATGAGACGAAAATGCCGGTCCTCATTGCAGAGGAGCCTTTGGATTGTGTGGCAATCGGTACGGGGAAAGCACTTGACCACATCCACCTATTTAAAAATCGAGGGAAATAATAATAAATAATGAAATGGGGGACGGTTCCTTAGGATGCTTGGATAGCCTTAAGGTCGGCCCCATCTTTTTTCGAACAACCATGAATATTTTGACGAATGATATCAAAAATAAGCGATTTTTGATATAGTATTTACTAGAATGAGAAAAGGTTGAGGTGTACATCATGCCACAATTCTTCCTGAATAAACGTTTGATCATTCTGCTCGTCAGTGTCATAGTCCTTGTTGGATTAATCGGATTTTCTTTGCGGGAGCGAGATAGCATCAGCTGGCCTGAGCAGTTTGTAAAAGATATGGTAGGATTCGGACAGTCATTGGTTTCAAAACCTGTTAACTATGTAGCGGGAGTTGTTGAAAACGTTCAAGATCTTCAAAATACATACACAGAAAATGAAAAATTGAAAACACGCTTAGATGAATTAGTGAAACTTGAAACAAAGGTGAAAGACCTGAAACAAGATAATAATGAATTAAGGGCGGTCCTTGAAAAGAAGGAAGATCTTCGTGCCTATAACACGATTCAAGCTACCGTCATTGCAAGGAATCCTGATCGCTGGCAAGAGCTCCTGACGATTGATAAGGGAGAAGTGAACGGGATTAAATCAGACATGGCCGTCATTTCATCGGCTGGATTGATCGGAAAGATAAAAAGCGTAAATGAATTTTCGTCTACTGTCGAATTAATTTCGACCAATAATACAAAAAACCGGATTTCCAGTGTGATACAAGGGAAAGAACAAGACATCAACGGGTGGATTGAAGGGTACGACAGTGATAAAAAAGAAATTTTGGTTAAGCGGATCTCCAACGATATGAAAGTTGACAAAGGCTCTAAAGTGATGACATCGGGATTGGGAGGAGTATTCCCTAAGGGGCTGGTCATCGGGGAAGTGAAAGAAGTAAAACCGGATCAATACGGGTTGACTCAAACGGCATATGTAAAGCCTGCTGCTGATTTTTATCACTTGGAGCACGTCATGGTCATCGACCGTGACATCCAGGGTGTGACGGAACAGGAAGCGGATGCTGAGGAGGATGGCAATGATCAGTAGGCTCCTCCTTCCGTTTATGACCCTGCTTTTCTTTTACAGTGAAAGTTTATTTGTCCATCTTTTTCCAAATGAAGAGTGGTTTGATCAGAAAATCATTGTTCCACATTTTCTGATTATTGTGCTGTTCTTTATTTGTGCATTTTATCAGTACCGAACTGCATTGCTTTATGGTTTCATCTTTGGCTTTCTATTTGATATTTATTACACAGAAATCAATGGCATTTACTTAGTGCTCTTCCCATTTGTCATATTTTTATCTCACCAGATGATGAGAATTTTACATAATAACCTTTTGGTATTGGGAATTATTTCACTTGTGAACCTTTCCGTATTGGAGTTTTTGGTGTATCAAATCAATTTAATTATTCAACGGACTGATTTGACGTTTATGCAGTTCGTGGACTGGCGTTTGTGGCCGACATTGGTCCTTAATATATTGTTTTATTTAGTTGTGGCATTTCCACTCAGGAACTATCTTCTCCGAAAACGGAAAGAGTGGCTGGATGATTAAATTCTAATAGTAATTTTTTCATAAAAAGAGGAAATGGCACTGCTTATGTCGAATTTAATAGACGACTGAGGTGAAAAATTGCGCCATGAATAAAAAGCCAAATGTGATGATAAAAGGAACAAAAGAAGGACTGACTCTTCATCTCAATGATCAATGCTCCTTTCATGAGTTAAAGAAGGAATTGGACGATAAGCTGTCTGCCCATTACCGGGAAACAGAAGGTACTCCCCTGCTCACGGTCAATATCCAGACAGGGAATCGCTACCTGACGGATGATCAAGTGGAAGAGTTGAAAGAAATCGTAAGACAAAAACGTAATTTAGTAGTGAATGAAGTATGGAGTAATGTGATTACAAAGAATGAAGCAGAGAAACTCATAGATGAACGAAATATAGAAACTCTAACCGGCGTGATCCGGTCGGGACAAGTCGTGGAAGTATCAGGAGACATCCTTATTGTCGGCGATGTCAATCCCGGCGGGAAGGTGCTGGCTGGAGGGAATATTTACATATTGGGTTCGTTGAAAGGAATTGCCCATGCCGGCCACAACGGAAATATGGAGGCAGTCATCGTTGCATCAAAAATGGTTCCATCCCAGCTCCGGATAGGGGATTCCCTGAACCGGGCACCTGATCGGGTGGAAGAAGACGATGACCACGAAATGGAATGTGCTTATGTCGATGATCAGGGGCAAATTGTTGTGGATCGATTACAAGTTTTAAAGCATCTTAGACCAAATATTACTAGTTTTAAAGGAGGAAGCTAATGTGGGTGAAGCCATAGTTGTTACTTCAGGTAAAGGTGGAGTGGGAAAGACGACTACTTCTGCCAATGTTGGTACAGCATTAGCTCTACAAGGCAAAAAGGTTTGTTTAATTGATACAGATATCGGCCTCAGAAACCTGGATGTGGTGATGGGACTCGAAAACAGGATCATTTATGACTTAGTAGACGTTGTAGAGGGCCGCTGTAAAGTACACCAAGCTCTGGTGAAAGATAAGCGTTTCGAGGATAAACTATTTTTACTGCCAGCTGCACAAACAAGTGATAAATCCGCTGTTAACCCTGAGCAAATGAAGAAGCTAGTAGTAGATTTAAAGCAAGACTATGATTATATCATTATTGATTGTCCTGCGGGGATCGAGCAGGGGTATAAGAATGCTGTGGCGGGTGCCGATCGTGCGATTGTCGTCACGACACCTGAAATTTCAGCTGTACGGGATGCCGATCGAATCATCGGTTTACTGGAGAAAGAGAATATTGAACCGCCGAAACTCGTCATTAACCGCATACGCAATCATATGATGAAAAACGGTGAAATGTTGGATGTAGATGAAATCACAGCCCATCTTTCCATTGATCTTCTTGGGATTGTAGCCGACGACGATAATGTGATCAAATCTTCCAATAAAGGTGAGCCCATCGCTCTTGATTCAACAAGCAAAGCCTCCATTTCCTATCGGAATATTGCCAGACGAATCTTGGGTGAATCGGTTCCGTTACAGTCTCTGGAAGAAGAACGGGCAGGAGTCTTTTCAAGAATTAAAAAATTATTTGGTGTAAAAGCATAAGATTCATTCAGTCCCGGTAAAGCGCATCGAGCGTTTTGCCGGGACTTTTTTATTTTCCCCATGAATATTCTTTCAGGACAAGTCATACATTGTAGCAAATCATATGTAATCGAATGGATCTCTTTTTAATATGGATCTAACACCCCTTGTCCCTCATCATGACCAGAATCATTTAGTATAGAATCACTCTTGAACGGGGTGATGCACCTAGAATTGAATCAGACGTTTATGAAACAATACCTTATAAAAAGGAATGGTGTACATGGGGAATCGTGCGGATGAAATACGTAAGCGGATAGCGAAACGAAAGAAAACGAATTCAGGCGAGAACTCTTCATACTTTCTCCCATCGGACGAGGAGCGCTATGGATTGGAACGACAGACAAGCTTTGAAGGTGGACCGCCACCTGAGGGAGTGCATCCATTATTCAAAAAGGAAACCTTTATGCTTAAGATACTTGGAGCGGGAATCATGGTATTAGTGACGGCGATTATGTTTAAGAGTTCTTCACCTGTTTTCAATGAGGCGAAATCCGTTGTCACGAAAACCATGGATACAGAATTCCAGTTTGCCGCCATTTCGACGTGGTATGAGGACCAGTTTGGAAAACCATTAGCGTTATTACCGACAAGTAATACCAAGAAAGAACCCTCTACTGAGCAAAGTGCGGAATATGCCGTACCAGCGTCAGGGAAGGTCGTTGAAAATTTTAAAACCAATGGACAAGGCATCATGCTTGAAACGGGCTTGGGGGAAGATGTAGCAGCGATGAAGGGAGGCTTGATTATATTTGCAGGTAAGAAAGAAGAGCTGGGGAACACAGTCGTTATTCAACATGCAGACAAATCAGAATCCTGGTATGGTCACCTCGAATCGATTGATGTGAAACAGTATGAATCGATCGAGAAGGGAGCTCTTGTAGGCAAGGTTTCCACCAGCAGTCAGAACGATGTGACAGGAGAGTTCTATTTCGCGATTAAAATGGGTGATACGTTTATCGACCCGATACAGGTGATGTCATTTGACTAATTTCATTTCACTTTTGAAAAAATTTCATGTGCACCCTTTGCTTTGGCTCGTCATAGCCATTGCCATTATGACGGCTCATTTTTTTGAACTGATTCTGCTTCTCTTCATCATTACGATCCATGAATTGGGACATGGACTGATGGCCCATTCATTTTCCTGGAGAGTAAAGAAAATTGCCCTATTGCCTTTTGGTGGGGTTGCGGAGATGGATGAGCATGGAAACCGATCTTTGCGGGAGGAATTCTGGGTGGTGGCTGCGGGTCCCTTGCAGCACATATGGCTCATAGCCTTAGGTTGGGGGCTTATGGAGACCGGCGTGATCAGCCCCGACTCATTTTCGCTCTATTTTCAGTTGAATATGATGGTGCTGCTGTTTAATCTTCTTCCCATTTGGCCGTTGGATGGAGGGAAGATGGTTTCCTTACTTTTAGCCACGAAGCTTAATTATTTGAGAGCGTATGAATACACGCTTCTCTTTTCTTTTGGTTTATTATTGCTGTTCCACCTGGTTGTACTCATCATCGCTCCTCTTCATTTAAATCTGTGGATCGTTCTTTCATTCCTGTACTTTTCATTATGGGTGGACTGGAAACAGAGGCGGTATGCGTTTATGAAGTTTTTGTTAGAGCGGTATTACGGGAAGAGTCATCAATTTGTGGAACTGCGGCCACTTCCCATTGAAAGCGAAGATTCTATTATTACAGTAGTGGAGAAGTTTCAGCGGGGGGTAAAGCATCCCCTCGTTGTCTTTGAAAAAGGGATTGAAGTAGGGAAGCTGGATGAAAATGAACTGCTCCATGCCTTTTTCGCCGAAAAGATGACCTCGGCCAAAACGAAGGATCTCCTCTACCTTTATTGACGAATGAAGACGAACTGTATAAAGTAAGGGCATACTGGTAAAAGGGTTGGAATCAACCCTTTTTTCTTATGACTTTTTTCGTGGAAGAGGGGTTTTCGGTGTGGAAGAAATCATTGTACATAGTAAGAGCAGGGAAAAACGGTGGGTATACCGATCAGATAATGAAATCATTGGATTATATACATATCAGCCTGGAGAGGAAAGTTTAACAGGCAATATTTATCTGGGAAGAGTCGTCAAGGTTCAAAAAGGTCTTGGTGCGGCATTTGTAGATTTTGGCGGGGGTAAAAATGGCTACCTTCACGAAAAAGATTTTCCTCAAAACGTAGAGGCATACCATGCCGGAAACGATCCTCATCCGATTGGAAAGTGCGTGCATGAAGGGCAAAAAATCATCGTGCAGGTCATGAAGGATGAGATGGGAACGAAGGGTGCAAGATTGACGGCCGTTATCGAGCTCAAAGGAGAACATCTTGTGTACATGCCACAAGGTTTCTATGTGGCGGTTTCTAAAAAAGTGGACGATGAAAACAGGAAGGTCTTAAGACGCTTAGGGAATGAGTGGAAAAATCCGCAAGAGGGCATTGTGATGCGCACCAATGCTGTTGAGGTGAATGAAGGAGTGTTACAAGGGGAGCTGCACTCATTACGTTCAAGATATGAAAGCCTGGAAAGGGTGTCTCTGAGAGCAAAATGCCCTTCACTTTTATCCCGGCAGGATACTTTCTACGAGGATCTTCATGAACAACTGAAAAAGGGGAGTGGAGGGAGAATTGTAGTCGATGACTATGATAGTCTTCTTCATTTAGAAGAAATGAGCGGAGCCGGGATAAAAGATAAATGGACCTTCGACCTCTATCAAGGCCATGAAAATATTCTTCGTCATTACCACGTTGCCTCTGTGTGGGAAAACGTACTGAAAAAAGTAGTTTGGCTGGATAATGGAGCATTTATTGTCATAGAGTCAACAGAAGCCATGACCGTTGTGGATGTGAATTCAGGTAAGTTTACAGGTAAAGACGATTTGGAACAGACCATTTTATATACCAATAAATTGGCAGCGAAAGAAATGGCGAAGCAACTCACCCTTCGGAATTTGAGCGGGATGATTCTCATCGATTTTATCGATATGAAAAAGGAAAGCCACAAACAGGAAGTGGTGGATGCACTTTCAGATGCGTTATTATCGGATAAACAGCGCACGACGATCGTAGGCCTTACACCCCTTGGCATTCTTGAATTGACACGAAAAAGAACCCGTCAGCCCTTGTCTGCCTACTTGACTCGCCCTTGCTCGGTATGTCAAGGTACAGGGAGAGTAATAACGCCTCAGACGCTTGCGTTTCAGCTTGAACGGGAGCTGTGGGAAATGCAGGCGATGGATGGATCCCTCATTGAAGTAGAAGCGACTGGGGAAGTCGCAACCGTATTTTCCGGAAAGCAGAACGTCCACCTTCACAGATTGGAAAAAGCGCTGGGTAAAGAGATCAAAATAAAAGAAATCACTCATGAACATCCTTATTATCATGTAACAAAGTTAATATGAATTTCTTGAATGTTATTGACAGTACATCGATTTTTATGATAGGATTCTAATGTTATTGATTGTAGCACCCGTGCTACAACCGCTCATTACAGGTAGAAAAGCTTGGAGCAATCCAACACCTGTCATTGGCGAGTCTGAGTTTATAAGGAGGTGCGATTATGTACGCAATTATCGAAACAGGTGGTAAGCAAATCCGTGTAGAAGCTGGTCAAGCTATCTACATCGAAAAGCTAAACGCAGAACAAGGCGATACGGTAACATTTGACAAAGTTCTATTCGTTGGTGGCGACGATGTGAAAGTAGGAAGTCCGTTAGTGGATGGAGCTACTGTAACAGCGAAAGTTGAAAAGCAAGGCCGCGCGAAAAAGCTTGTAGTATTCAAATACAAAGCGAAAAAGAACTACCGTCGTAAGCAAGGTCACCGTCAACCTTACACTAAAGTTGTCATTGACGAAATCAACGCGTAAGGCGTGATGACATGATTAACGTTTACGTAGAGCGTTCCTCCAAGAAAAGAATCCGTTCTTTCTCTATGGATGGACATGCTGATTTTGCCGATAATGGGCAAGATATTGTTTGTGCAGGTGCTTCTGCTGTTTCATTTGGGAGCATTAATGCCATTATGGCGTTAACCGGTGTAGAACCTTCCATCGAGCAATCCTCTGATGGTGGATATCTTCGCTGCGTCATCCCTGATGATCTTCCGGAAGAAACAGAGAGCAAGATTCAGCTGCTACTTAATAGCATGCTTATCAGCCTCCAAACGATTGAAAGAGACTATAGTGATTTTATTAAAATAACCTTCAAAAAGTAGGAGGTGGAACAGATGTTAAGATTAGACCTTCAGTTTTTTGCGTCTAAAAAAGGAGTAGGTTCGACTAAAAATGGTCGTGACTCTATCTCAAAGCGTCTTGGTGCTAAGCGTGCAGACGGTCAAATGGTTACTGGTGGATCAATTCTTTACCGTCAACGCGGTACGAAAATTTATCCAGGCCTAAACGTCGGCCGTGGTGGCGACGATACACTTTTCGCTAAAACCGACGGTGTTGTTCGTTTCGAACGCATGGGTCGTGACAAGAAAAAAGTGAGCGTATACCCAGTTGCGAATGAAGCTTAATCGCATATCTTTAACGAAAACTCTAACCGACTTTCGGTTAGAGTTTTATTTTTATCATTAACTTCCTGAGGTTGGGAACGAAATTGTATTGTGATAATGGGCTGTTATTTTGAATTCAGGCTAGAGTAAGGTTGAATTTAAGTGAGTCATAAGTAAGATTTAACGAGTATGAACGGGTGTGTTGAGGATATTATCGACTTTGGCTGATTTATTATCGAGTTCTGGGCATATATTATCGACTTTTCAGGTTTATTATCGACTTCTCGAATATATTATCGTCTTTGCTCAATTTATTATCGACTTTCGATTTTTAAATTTCCAAATTCGATCAGCAGACCCTATTCTTCATTCACCCCCACCAATTTTACAGAAACAATATACGCGAGAGTCCCATCTTTGATATACTTACAGGTAGCACTTAAAGTATAGGAGTTAGATTATGAGCGAAAATTTGGGCGTAGTCGAGGCGTTAAGGCATGCTCGCCACGACTGGATGAATGATTTGCAATTAATTAAAGGCAACTTGGATCTTGATCGCGTGGAGCGGGCGAAACAAGTGATCGAGGAAATGGTTCTCGTTGCACAAAATGAGTCGAAGCTATCGAATTTAAAGCTTCCATTATTGGCAGAATGGATATTAACATATAATTGGTCAAGACATTTGATTAAGCTGGATTTTGAAGTCATTCAATCGGAGTCATCACACGGGCTTGAAGATCGAAGGCTTTACAACTGGTGCAAGGAGTTGCTTGAATTCCTTGAATCAAATGTAATGAACAATGTAGAAAATCAATTATCCATCTTACTGGACATTACAAAAGAACAATCCCGTTTTATATTTGATTTCACAGGTATACTAAAGAGTAGAAGCTTGGTGGAAGACTGGATAAAGAATCAACAATTAAACGGAGAAAATATAGAAATAGAACAACTTCAAGAAGAGGTTCTTGTCATTCATGTAGTCGTCCGATGAGGCGATTTCACGGATAAGTTAGGAGTGAAAGTATGTTTATAGATCAGGTCAAGGTTTATACAAAGGGCGGTGACGGCGGAAACGGTATGGTTGCCTTCCGTCGTGAGAAATATGTACCTAAAGGTGGTCCTGCCGGAGGAGATGGCGGTCACGGTGCAGACGTCATTTTTGAAGTGGATGAAGGCTTAAGAACGTTGATGGATTTCCGTTATCAGCGTCATTTCAAAGCAACTCGTGGAGAGCACGGGATGAGTAAGAATCAACATGGGCGCAATGCCGAAGATATGGTTGTAAAGGTTCCACCTGGAACAGTCGTGAAGGACGATGATACAGGTGAAACGATTGCCGACCTGGTGCAGCATGGTCAACGTGCCGTTATCACGAAAGGTGGCCGCGGAGGAAGAGGGAATTCCCGTTTCGCTACACCTGCCAACCCTGCTCCTGAGCTTTCTGAAAAAGGGGAGCCGGGACAAGAGCGTTATATCGTGATGGAATTGAAGCTACTTGCAGATGTTGGACTGGTCGGATTCCCGAGCGTCGGGAAATCCACATTGCTTTCAGTTGTTTCAGCTGCCAAACCAAAGATTGGTTCGTACCATTTCACAACCATCGTTCCGAACCTTGGAATGGTTGAAACAGGAGATGGAAGAAGCTTTGTTATGGCTGATTTGCCTGGATTAATTGAAGGAGCCCATGAAGGTGTCGGACTTGGTCACCAATTCCTGCGCCATATTGAACGTACACGTGTTATTGTTCATGTGATTGATATGAGTGGAATGGAAGGAAGAGATCCATACGAGGATTATCTGACAATCAATGAAGAGCTTAAGCAATACAATCTTCGTTTAACGGAGAGACCTCAAATCATCGTTGCCAATAAAATGGACATGCCTGATTCAGAAGAAAACCTGAAGATTTTCAAAGAGAAACTGCAGGAAGATTTCCCTGTCTTCCCAATCTCAGCTGTTACGCGTCAAGGGCTAAGTGAGCTTCTATATGCGGTAGCTGATAAAGTGGAAACGACTTCTGAATTTCCTATTCATGAAGAAGAAGAAACGGGCATTCACCGTGTCCTTTATAAGCATGAGGAAGAAGAGAGAGAATTCGAAATCACTCGTGACCCTGATGGAACATTCGTTGTCAGCGGTGCGAAAATTGAGAGATTGTTCAAGATGACGGACTTCTCCCGGGAAGATTCTACAAGACGATTCGCGAGACAGCTTCGTTCGTATGGAGTGGATGAAGCCCTTCGTGAGCGTGGTGCCGAGAACGGCGACACAATTCGCTTGTTAAAATATGAATTCGAATTTGTCGATTAAGTTTCATCCTTCATCTATTTCAGACAGAAGAGCATTGACGGCTTTTGTAAGCGGGCGATGCTCTACAATAGTAAGCTGAGAGGTTTTCTTAGGGGTTTGATCTTTGCCCCTGTCCCTCTCAAGCAAGACAATTGGAGGAATAGTCATTGGGGAAAAAATTTCAAGAGGGCAAGTTTTATTTAGTACGTGAAGATGTGCTGCCCGAAGCGATGAAGAAAACCCTGGATGCGAAAGAGTTGATTGAAAGAGGAAAAGCCGATTCAGTATGGGAAGCGGTTCATCGGGTTGATTTAAGCCGGAGTGCCTTTTATAAATATCGTGATACTGTGTTTCCATTTCACACCGTGGTGAAGGAGAGAATCATCACGCTATTCTTCCATCTGGAAGATCGTTCAGGAACGCTGTCTCATTTACTCAGTGAAACAGCCAAGCATGGTTGCAATATTTTAACGATACATCAGACAATCCCATTGCAAGGAAGAGCGAATGTCACGCTATCACTAAATGTGACAGACCTTACGATAGGATTGGAAGACTTACTTTCAAAGCTGAGACGATTAGAATTTGTAGAAAAAGTAGAAGTGTTAGGTTCCGGAGCCTGATGCTTCTTTTTTTTGCTTAAAAGCTCTTCCTCTTTGATGCTATACGTGTTAGAATGTTCAATAAATTTGGTGAGAGTGAGAGGAAGATCAGAGTGAAAATAGCATATTTAGGACCCCAGGCTTCCTTTACAGATTTAGCTGTCAAGAAGGCGTTTCCGGAAGAAGATACGGTACCGTATGTAACGATTCCCGATTGCATTGAAGCGGTGATAGAAAATGAGGTAGATTATGCAGTTGTTCCATTAGAAAATGCCTTGGAAGGCTCGGTGCATATTACAGTCGATTATTTGTTTCATGAAGCGAATTTAGCGATTACAGCAGAATTGACTTCCGCGATTCAACAGCACTTAATGATACACCCGGAATGGACCGATAGCGAAGAATCGATTCGGAAAATTCTTTCCCATTCCCACGCATTGGCACAGTGCCATAAGTTTTTACATAAGCAGTATCGGGGCGTCTCTTTAGAACAAACGACCAGTACGGCAGCCGCAGCCAAATTCGTGAGTGAGAACCCTGACACGTTTCTCGGTGCGATCGGCAACGAGTTGGCGGCTGAAAAATACGGGTTAACGATCCTCCATGAAAACATTCATGACTTTGCCTATAATCATACAAGGTTCATCGTATTACATAAGACGGCCGATCCCTTGTCACTTTCTCAAGAAAAAAGTATGGAGAAGACGACCTTGATGGTGACTCTCCCGAAAGATCGATCAGGAGCGCTCCATCAGGTATTATCAACCTTTGCCTGGAGACAATTGAATTTAAGTAAAATTGAATCCAGGCCGTTGAAAACAGGGTTAGGGGATTATTTCTTCTTGATTGATGTGGCCCATGAAATGGATGATGTGCTACTGCCGGGAGCGATCAGTGAAATGGAAGCCCTCGGATGCAAAGTAAAAATGATCGGAACGTATTCTTCTTATTTATTGGATAATTGAAACAGTGAAAAGGCAGATTTCCAATTTGAAATCTGCCTTTTTATTAAGATTGAATAAGGAATCCTGCTTCTTGTAGGGCATTTTCAGCACTTTCCAGGGATTCTTCCGTTGATGCCATTAACGTATGTAAATGGACACCATCTGTCAGTTCAGATAAAAAGGAAGCGCCAGTGTCTTCTATCTTCTTCATGAACTGTTCTACCTCTTTGCGATTTGAGACCATGATGGATGCGGTTAGATCTCCGTAAACGCCGTGCTCGATCTTTACATCTTTCACCGTTACGCCGTGATCGACAAGTAAGAATAGTTCTTCTTCCGATCGCTCAGGAGTGTGCTGACAGGCAACAGTGCGTTCAATCAGCGTTTCTTGATTGGAAGTTGGCATGTACAGATAGCCTTGACTGGTCGCAATGATGGGTTCTCCTTTTGCTTTCAGCAGTGTGATGTCACTTACGATGACTTGTCGACTGACATTGGTCTGTTTAGCGAGATCTCCACCTGTTACAGGGGCCTGTTTTGTGATTAGTTTATCGAGGATCCATTGTCTTCTCTCATCCCCAAGGATCTTTTTTCCTGCCAAAAATATCTCCTCCGTCCCCAATTTTATATAGGAAATCATACCACAACTCGTTCTTCAAGTTAAGGAGATACGTGAGCCGCACGGATTTCAAATAAAGTTTGTACCAATGCTTTTACGTGTTCTTCCTTCGTATCTCTGCCAAATGAAATCCGGATGAATTCTTTTCCTGCTCTTTGTCCGACTCCCATACTTGTCAATGTCTTAGACATATCCTGTGATCCCGCGCCGCACGCACTGCCTGTGGAAATACTAAATCCACGCCTGTTGCATTCGAGCATGAGCCATTGACCCTCTAGGCCGTGAATGCCAAGTCCGACCACATGTGGAAGTTGTGCGGGGGCTGGCCCTTCATAGAGGGTGTAAGTATCCGACAGTTGTTCTTCTAATTGTGATAAGAAACGTGCTCTCAACCGAATAAAGTGCGGTGTTGAAAAGGAGTCATGGCACAAAGATGCGGCTGTCACGAATCCCGCTATCCCCGGTAGATTCACCGTTCCTCCCCTGAACCCATCTTCATGAGTCACCCCGGGAATCATGGGAGATACGTCCAGAGAAGGATTGATATAAAGAGCGCCGACTCCTTTTGGTCCATATATTTTATGAGATGAGAGTGTAAAGCTGTCGACGATGGAAGTGTATTCCGTGATGTCCAATTTACCGAATGATTGAACCATATCGCAGTGCAGTAAAATATCTCGGTATTTCAATAGATTCTTAATTTCATGCAATGGCTGGATCGTGCCGATTTCTCCGTTGACATGTCCGATGCTGACAAGGGTCGTTTCTTCTGAAATAGATTCTTCTAAAATTTGAAGGTCAATCAGTCCTTGAGATGTGAATGGGATTTTTGTAACCGTAAAGCCAAATTGCTCAAGAAAAGCAGCTGAGGAATGCAGGGATGAATGTTCAGCGCCACCCAGGATGATGTGTTTTCCTTTCTCTTGTCTGCTAAGTGCCAATGTGACAAGGGCTAAATGATTACCCTCTGTCCCTCCGGAGGTAAAGTATATTCCTTTAGATGGGACCCCAAGCATTCCTGCCAATTTTTCTCTGCATTTAGTCAATAAATGCTGTGCTTTTCCGCCAATGTCGTGAAGACTGCTCGGATTGCCCCAGAACTCATTACTGACGGTTTGAACAACATGTAAACTTTCAGGATCTATAGGAGTTGTAGCGGCGTAATCAAAATAGTTCATCATGTAACCTGCCTTTTATTAAAATAGTCTGAATATATGAGTCTTGTAAAAAACTCTTGTCATTAGTTTAAATATGTGTAAATATATGTGTCAAGACACCTGTAAATAATCAGGAGGGTTTTTGATGAAAAAAACCAATATTATTATCGTAGGAAGTGGCATTGCCGCCTTGCAATTGGCACGTCAACTTCAAAATCATTTTTATGTGATGATTATCACAAAGGATAAAATCAATAGTGGTAACTCTTACCTCGCTCAAGGCGGGATTGCGGCACCTTTAGGACTGAAGGATTCTGTAAATGCTCATTTTAAAGATACATTGGAAGCAGGACGCTATCACCAGGATGAAGATGGTGTGAATCAACTCATAGCAGATGGAAAAAGAATCGTACAATCCCTGGTGGATGAAGGAGCACCCTTTGATCGAAAAGAGGATGGAAGTCTTTCTCTGGGCATGGAGGGGGCACATAGTGCACACCGGATCCTGCATAGTGGTGGAGATCAAACGGGAAAATATTTAGTGAAGTACTTATTGAAATCCCTTTCAATGGAAAAGGTCGAATTCATCGAAGGGGCAATGGTTTACGAGCTTGTAAAAGATGACAATGGCCATTGCTGTGGGGTGAAAACGAAGGATAAGAATGATTTAATCCGCTATTACTATGCTTCCCATGTTGTTCTCGCCACTGGAGGAATCGGTGGTATATATTCCTCTACATCCAATCATCCAGCTGTGACGGGAGATGGGATGGCGCTTGCCTTTCTTGCAGGGGCAAGGCTATCAGATATGGAATTTATTCAGTTTCATCCGACCCTCCTTTGGCTGGAAGGTAAAACATGCGGACTTATTTCAGAGGCCGTCAGAGGGGAAGGTGCACTTCTGTTAAATGATAAGGGAGAAAGGATCATGGAGGGAGTCGATCCCCAGCTGGAACTTGCCCCCCGGCATATTGTCGCTGAACGTATTTATAAGGAAAGGCAAAGGGGAAGGGAAGTGTATCTGGATATTAGTAGACTAGAAGATTTCCAAGGAAAATTCCCTTCCATCTCCACTCTTTGTTTGAATCATAACATTTCCATCAAAGACGGGATGATCCCTGTTTCCCCTGGATGTCACTTTATGATGGGTGGGGTCGTAACAGATCATGCCGGGAGAACGAATATCCCAGGGTTATATGCCATCGGGGAAGTTGCATGCACCGGTATTCACGGGGCTAATCGACTGGCAAGCAATTCATTATTAGAAGGATTGGTGTACGGGGAACGCCTGGGTAAATTTCTTATTCAAAAGGGAGTCAGCCCCTCACCTCATTTCCACTCCACATCCGACCAGATTAAAGAGGGAGAGTCCCTGAATATCCCCTTTCAATCTGCAGATATAAAAGAAGGTATGATGAATCGTGTCGGGATCATTCGGGATGAAGATGGGCTGCTCGCTCATCTGAAGTGGTTAAAGGCACAGCCCCTGACATTCCATGAGCTTCTCGATTTTAATTCACGTGAAGAGATTCACATATATTTCATGTGGATCGTAAGCTTGCTCGTGACCGAGTCCGCTTTATTACGGAAGGAAAGCAGGGGAGGTCATATTCGATCAGATTTCCCTGGTGAAGATAATGATCAATGGTTAAAACGAAAAATGGTTTTACAAAACAATGATGGTAGATTGAGGGTGGAATATCATGAACAAAATGAAACTAAAATCTATGCTTGAAGAGTTTTACTGTGAAGATCTGGGTGATGGAGATTACTCTTCAGAAATTCTGTTTTCTAAAGACGATGAAGGATCTTTTTCATTCCTAATGAAAGAGAGCGGTATATTTTGTGGGAAAGATGTGATCGAGCTTGGGTTCCAGATCTTCAATCCATCAATCCAAGCAAGTGTGTTCATTGAAGATGGAGTAATGGTCGAGACGGGACAATTGATTGCTGAAATAAGAGGTCCTATGAGGGATCTACTTCAGGCTGAACGAGTTGTCCTCAATTTGATTCAGCGCATGAGCGGTATTGCCACCGAAACCCATCGAGCCGTACAACAGGTGAAAGGGAGTGGAGTTCGATTATGTGACACGCGGAAAACAACCCCCGGATTACGGATGCTTGAGAAGTATGCTGTAAGGACCGGTGGAGGATTCAACCACAGAAGTGGCCTTTATGATGCCGTCATGTTAAAGGACAATCACATTTCATTTGCCGGATCGATTACAAATGCTGTTAAAAAGGTGAAGAGTCAAATCGGTCATATGGTGAAAGTGGAAGTGGAAATTGAAACAAGGGAGCAGTTGGTGGAAGCGATCGAAAGCGGAGCAGATGTCATTATGTTCGATAACTGTAGTCCAGAGACGATCATGGAGTGGATCCCCCTTGTTCCCTCTCATATCGTGACGGAAGCATCGGGTGGGATCACGAGGGAAAGTCTCAGTACTTATGCAGAGACAGGTATTCATTATATCTCCCTCGGATACTTGACACATTCGGTGAAATCACTTGATATCAGCGCAAGAGTAAGAATAGCGAAAGGGGTATGAACATGGGGTTACTGGATGAATTAACAAAAGAAACGGGTGTATTGCCTGAATCGATTACAAGCCTTACAACGGAAGAAATGGAAAACAGAGTGAGGGAAATTAAGTTCGAATTAGGAAAGAAGCTTTTTATTCCCGGTCATCATTATCAAAAAGATGAAGTGATCCAATTTGCTGATGCCGTCGGGGATTCTCTTCAACTTGCCCAAATATCCGCTCAAAATAAAGAAGCGGAATTCATTGTGTTTTGCGGGGTCCATTTTATGGCCGAAACGGCAGATATATTAACGGATGAAAATCAAGTTGTCATCTTACCCGATATGAGGGCGGGGTGTTCCATGGCAGATATGGCAGATATTTTTCAAACGGAAAAGGCATGGATCAAACTGACGGAGCAATTCGGTGATACAATCATTCCCCTCACGTATGTCAATTCCACCGCAGCAATCAAAAGCTTTGTTGGAAAGAACGGAGGAGCTACGGTTACGTCATCAAATGCACACAAAATGGTGGAATGGGCTTTAGGGCAGAAGGAACGGATTCTCTTCTTGCCTGATCAACACTTAGGACGTAACACAGCGGCTGATCTTGGTGTTTCCTTAAGTGAAATGGCTGTCTGGGATCCGATTAGAAACGAGCTGATCCATGATGGAGACCTTGATGATGTGAAAGTGATCCTATGGAAGGGCCACTGTTCCGTACATGAAAACTTTACAGAAAAGAATATAGACGAAATCCGGAAAAATCATCCTGACATGAAGATCATCGTTCATCCTGAATGTCGCCGTGAAGTAGTGGAGAAATCCGATTTCAATGGAAGCACGAAATATATTATAGAAACGATTGACCAGTCGGCTCCAGGATCTTCCTGGGCGATTGGAACAGAAATGAATCTTGTGAAAAGACTGATCAATCAACATCCCGATAAGACGATCGTTTCCTTAAATCCATATATGTGTCCTTGTTTAACGATGAATCGCATCGATTTGCCTCATTTAGTATGGTCCTTGGAAAAGATTAAGGAGAGAAAACCCAAAAATATCATTAAAGTGGATGAAGATACTGCAAGAAATGCGATTTTCGCTTTAGAACGCATGTTAGCCCGTGCTTAAGGAAGTTAAATAAACATACGACCAAGCTGAAATATACCTTCCCATCGCCTGGGACGGTATATTTTTTTTGAATCACTCATAAGTTTTTATGTAGATGATTAGCAATTTGCCTATCTTGTCATAGGATATATAGACTTATGCCTGAGGAGGGAAAAAGAGTGAAAATCCATATTGTTCAAAAAGGGGATACTCTATGGAAGATCGCCAAGAAGTATGGCGTGAATTTCGAAGAGTTAAAACAGATGAATGCCCAGCTATCAAACCCAGACATGATCATGCCTGGCATGAAAATTAAAGTGCCGACTACAGGCGGATCCGTAAAGAAAGAGACACAGATTAAGTACGGTTCCAAGGAAATGCCAAAGAAGGAGATGCCTAAAGCAGAGTATCCGTTCAAAGAGCAGAAGCCTATGGCCATGCCAGTAGAAGAGCCAAAGAAAGAAAAGCCGAAAGAAGTACAAAAGCCATTTGCACCTAAAATGCCTCAACCAGTAGTGCCGGAAATTGATATTAACAACTACTACATGATGAATATGGCGAATATGCAAATGCAACAGCCAATGCAACAGCCAATGCAACAACCAAAGCAGCAAGCAAAGCCAAAGCCAAAACCTCAAACGCCGCCTAAACCTACTAATGTACTTCCAAAAGCAAAAGAACAGCCAAAGCCAAAACCGAAGCAAGAAGCCGTTCAAGGTATTCAAGAAGAAGAAAGCTTACAAATGCCATCTCAACCACAAGGAGGGAACACCCAGCCTATGTTTAACCCAAATAATTGCGTACCCGTATCACCGGTAATGCCAGGATCAGGTTTCTGTCCACCACATGGATGGGGAATGCAGCCAGGAGGATATGGAATGCCGATGGGTCAAGGAATGCCAATGGGACCCGGAAGCGGGGTTCAGGGTGCTTCCATGATGCCTGGAATGCAGCAGATGCCAATGATGCCTCAAATGGGGCATGAAGAAGAGTCTTCATCTGTCATGCCATACATGCCGCATGGTCAAATGCCGATGCAACAACCGATGCAACAGCCAATGCATATGCAACAACCGATGCAACAGCCGATGCAACAGCCAATGCATATGCAACAGCCGATGCAAATGCCAATGCAACAACCAATGGGTCAGCCGTCCGGAGTAATGGGTGTGTCAGATGAAAATGACTATCCATCCGTTCAAATGCCGCAACAGGTATCACCGGCCATGATGTATCCTCAGAATTGCTATCCAGTCTCTCCTGTCATGCCGGGACCAGGATTCCATGGTGGGATGCCAGGCGGGTATCCAATGGGGCCAGGAGGTCAAGTTCAGGGAGCAATGTCAGAAGAGTCTCCTTCTTCGATGTATGGACATCAAATGCCGATGGGTCAGCCATCAGGAGTAATGGGAGCCCAAACGGGTGGCCAGATGCCGATGGGTCAGCCATCAGGAGTAATGGGAGCCCAAATGGGTGGTCAAATGCCAATGGGTCAGCCGTCCGGAGTAATGGGAGCAAGCGACCAAGGTGATTGCGGATGCGGTGCACCTCAAGGATATGGGCCGATGATGCATCATCCAATGATGCAACCGCATATGCAACAACAAATGCCTCATGGAATGCAGCAACAACCATACGGCTTCGGACAGGGAATGCCTGGCCAAGGAATGCCCGGCCAAGGAATGCCGATGGGACCCCAAGGTCAGGGAATGGGCATGCCAATGGGACCGCAAGGAATGTTTGGTCCAAGAGCATTTTCCATGCCGAACTTCAATGACGATGACTTTGAGGGCTAACATGCATGTACGAGGGGACGATTATTCACATCGTCTCCTTTCTTTTTTACAATCAAAGTTAAACGATCCCGGAGCATCCCTTAAAATGTTAAAAGAAGGAAAATGGAAGCTCAAAAGCAATGGAAGAAATTGGTTTGTGAAACGATTTCCAAATCAACTGAGATTCTTGCATCAGGAACGGCTGATTTCAACGCTGTTAAGGGAAAAGTTTTATCACGTTCTACCGTTTCATCCTATTCACGAGCGGGAGATATTAATATTTGAAGGATCTCCGATCGGTATTACCACATGGTTAGAAACGTCCCGGTCCATCCGTTATGATCAACCTGAAGATCGGGAAGATGCATTAAAGGTACTGAAAAAATTTCATTCAGTATCGAAAAAGTTCAACAATTTATGGACAACTGAAATTCCACGGTACAAATGGCTGAAAAAATGGAAAAAAAGAATGATGCAGTTTCAATATAATCTTCCCTATTTGCAAGCCTTCATTCAACCTTATTATTTGTATACGTATTTAGAATGGGGGAAGTGGGCACTGAAAGAGTTAAAATCAATCGACATCGATGAGTATGGAAAATGTATTACCCATGGAGATGTAGCCCATCATAATTTTTTAAGAGGAAAGAACGGGATGGTGTATATGATTGACTTTGATTTAATGTCACTTTCTACAGAGTTAACAGATGACCTGCAGTTTTGTAACCGGATTTTACCTTATTTAAATTGGTCTCTAAGTGACGTCAAACGCCTGACACCATTCAAATCATATGAAGATGAGCTCATCTTTTATCTTGGTTTAATGTATCCATCAGATGTGTTTCGAGAGTGGAATCGATTTATCCGTGAAGATCAATCCTATAAGCAGCGGGTGTGGGGTTACTTAATCAATTTAACCCTTCATCAATTTTCACAGCGAATGCAATTCAATCAAGAGCTGCATGGAGAAGTGAAAAGGATCAATACCCAATTGTAGGGGATGTCTCCAAACTTTGACCCGAATGAAAGGTGAGATCCTTTCACAACCTAATGGTGAGCACAAAATATGCTCAAGTATTGGGTTGAAGGAGGAATCACCATTGAATAAACGATTATTCATGGTACCATTAACAGCCGTCATGACATTGGGCCTTGCTGCATGTAATAGTGGAGAAGAAGAAGCCCAAGATCGCTATACAGACTCCTATGAGCCCCTCGGCTTCTATTCAAACGAAGGCCACGGGGGAGAAAAGGAAGATGAGAGGGACGGACCTCTAACTGAAATGTATGATCATTCTGTTGGGAGAGAAGGGCAGGATATCCGTCAAAAGAAACGTGATTTCCTACAAGTGAAGGATGAAAATGGAAATCCTCAAAACCCTTCAAGACCCCTCGCTGACTATGACGAGAATTTCATGGCCCAAGACGGCCGCGCGAGCCATGGTGATGCGAATTACCACGGTCATCTTGATGATAATACGCGAAATGCGAAGAGATCTTACTACACAGCTTATGAAGGTGACTTGGCTGAGAAAATTGGCGATGTCACAGGAAAAGTTGAAAATGTCAGTGACGTTCGTGCGGTAGCTTATGGTTCTGATGTCCTGATTGCTGTAGAGCTTGATGACCATAGCAAAATAGAAGAAACGAAAACCAGAGTGAAAAAAGCCGTACAGCCTTATCTTCATGGAAGAACGGTTTCGGTTGTGACCGATGAAGGTACATTCAGTCGAGTCAGAAACATTGACAATGATTTACGTGACGGCGGCCCAAGAGAAGGTATTAACTTTGATATGCACGATATGTTTAAGTCAGTAAAGCACCGCAACAATGAGTAAGCAAGTTGAGACTACTTAAAGAGTTCAATCTCTTTGGTAGTCTTTTTTTGTTCTTTCAAAGTTCACCTTCTTGAGTAGGGAATGATGATACATCACTCCCTGAGGTCCGTCCCTCGAAAAAATTTACTTAGACTGGATATTCTTAACATGGTTTGGCAAGACTAGTGGATAGAGCGTTACATAATTTAAGTTCGAGGTGATCACGATGACGATTAAGGTTCGAATCGTGTTTATGGTGATGTTGTTAATAGGTGCTTTTTACTTCACATTCTTTTATTCAGAAGAGAAGCAGGCTGCTGATGGAGGCGAACTGAATGAAACACCGGCAGAGGTAGCGTCCGCTCACACAATCACGGTGCTACTGGAAAGAGTATATCTGGATGGTGAGGTCAGTGAGGAAATCGTGCAGGAAACGATTTGGAGCATGGAAGACTTCTGGGCTGCATACGAGGATTGGCAGCTAATGGATATGACGGAAGATCAGGTCGTGTTTCAAAAACAGATGGATGATATATCCCCTCTTCTAAAGACAAATGGATACTTCGGTATATCCGATAATGGTGTTCTATCCATTTTTAATGGAAAACCGGGACAGGCAGAGATTATTCAATCTTTCTTCCGGATTGATGTAGAGAAGCTTGAAAGTAAGCGGCATGATGATTTAGTCAAGGGCATCCCCATTAAGTCGAAGCAGGAATATGAAGAGGTACTCGAACAATTCAAAGCGTACTCCGTCCCTAAATAAGAGTGTAAAACCAGTGCACATGCCACTGGTTTTTTTATCGTTGAATTTTTCCCTGCCCAAGCTTTTCGCAATCTGATAAAATTAGAACAAGTGTTTCTTTTTAGTCTCTCTTTCCCATCACTTCAAATAGTGATATGATACAATAGATTTTATATGACTTTTTAACATGGTATGAAAGACTTTAGATAAATAGTGATAGTGGGAACAAGGAGAGAATGATATGTATGAATATATAAAAGGGACAGTGACTCAAGTGGGTCCCGAGTACGTAGTGGTGGAGAATAATGGGATCGGGTACCAGTTGTATACGGCGAATCCGTTTGTTTATTCTAAATATCAAAATCAAGAGATTCAGATTTTTACATATCAGCATGTGCGTGAAGATCTTATTGCCCTTTATGGCTTTCTGGCAATGGAAGAAAAATTGCTATTTATGAAACTATTAAATGTTTCGGGAATTGGTCCAAAAGGAGCTTTAGCGATTCTGGCTTCGGGTGCGCCCCAGCAGGTAATCACCGCTATTGAAGAAGAAAATGAGAGTTTCTTGACGAAGTTTCCTGGTGTGGGTAAGAAGACAGCACGTCAGATGATCCTGGACTTAAAAGGGAAGCTTCAGGATGTTGTGCCTGATTATTTTCCAAGTTTATTCTCAAATCCAGAAGAGGGATCTGAAATGTCCTCAGGGAAGGATGAAGCATTTGATGAAGCGATTCTTGCCCTTAAAGCCCTGGGCTATTCAGAACGTGAAATCAAGAAAATCACTCCAAAGTTAAAAGGAGAAGGGCATACATCAGACGAAATCATCAGGAAAGCTCTTCAGCTCCTATTGAAATAAGTGGATTCCATGAAGGGAGGAAGTCTGGATGGAAGAAAGAATCGTATCAGGCGAATCAGAGTTAAATGAAGATACCTTTGAATATTCCTTGCGTCCTCAGACAATAAAACAATATATTGGGCAAGATAAAGTAAAGCATAACTTGGAGGTTTTCATTGAAGCGGCAAAGATGCGTCAGGAAACCCTGGATCATGTTCTACTTTATGGGCCACCAGGATTGGGGAAAACAACCCTCGCTGCTGTCATTGCAAATGAAATGGGCGTAAACCTGCGCACCACATCCGGCCCTGCCATTGAAAGACCGGGAGATTTAGCTGCCGTCCTGACGGCGCTGGAGCCCGGTGATGTGTTGTTCATCGATGAAATCCATCGTTTGCCACGGGCGATCGAAGAGGTTCTTTATCCGGCAATGGAAGATTTTTGTTTAGATATTGTCATAGGAAATGGTCCGAGTGCCCGGTCTGTTCGTTTAGACCTTCCGCCTTTCACACTCGTGGGAGCGACGACCCGCGCCGGTGCATTATCAGCCCCTCTTCGTGACCGATTTGGAGTTTTATGCCGTTTGGAATATTATAATGAGGAACAGTTGAATGAAATTGTTCAGCGGACAGCGGCGATTTTAAATACAAAGATCGAAGCGACTGCATCTGAAGAATTGGCCAAGAGGTCGAGGGGGACCCCGCGTATCGCCAATCGGTTACTCCGTAGGGTGAGGGATTTTGCTCAGGTGAAGGGCAATGGGGATATTACGACCAATCTTTCAAAGGAAGCACTTGAGCTTCTTCAAGTTGACAAACTGGGCCTTGATCATATCGACCATAAGCTTCTTAAGGGCATAATTGAGCGCTTTAGAGGTGGGCCGGTAGGACTTGATACAATCGCAGCGAGTATCGGAGAAGAGTCACACACGATTGAAGATGTATACGAGCCGTACCTTTTGCAAATTGGGTTTATTCAACGGACTCCAAGAGGGAGGATCGTCACTCATCTTGTGTATGAACATTTCCAGCTGGAGGTGCCAAACAATTGACGGGAAAGTTACTAATGATTATAGGTGGAATCATTCTTATTATCGGATTCCTGATGCAATTTATCAAAATAGGTAAGCTTCCTGGAGACATTATTATTAAAAAAGAAAACACAACATTTTATTTTCCACTTATGACTTCTATTCTGTTAAGTGTTATACTTTCCGTTGTCTTTTATTTAATTGGGCGATTTAAATAGGAATCATGGGTGAGATTTAAATAAGCTAGGTGACAAATTGTGAAAGTAGAAGATTTTGATTTTCATTTACCGGAAGAACTGATTGCCCAGACTCCCCTGGAGAATCGTTCCGAGAGTAAACTGATGGTGTTGGATAAAAATGATGGATCCATGGATCATCTCCATTTTAAAAATATCGTGGATTTCCTTCACGAAGGGGATTGTCTCGTTTTAAATGATACAAGAGTACTACCGGCACGTCTTTTTGGACAAAAAGAAGATACGGGTGCCAATATTGAAGTACTTCTTTTGAAACAAGAGGATGGAGACCAGTGGGAGACGCTTGTAAAGCCTGCAAAACGAATTCGCGTAGGCACGGAGATTGTCTTTGGAGACGGAAAATTAAGAGCAACCTGTGTTGGTTTAAAAGAGCATGGAGGAAGGATTCTTGAATTCCATTACGAAGGTATCTTCTATGAGGTACTTGATGAATTGGGAGAAATGCCCCTGCCCCCATATATTCGCGAGCGACTGGAAGAGCAGGACCGCTATCAAACTGTATTTGCAAGGGAAAGAGGGTCAGCGGCAGCCCCGACGGCCGGTCTTCACTTTACTGAAGTACTGCTGGAAGAACTGAAAGCAAAGGGTGTACATATTGCGTTTATTACCCTTCATGTCGGGCTGGGTACGTTCAGACCGGTTTCCGTCGATACGATCGAGGAACATGATATGCATGCTGAGTTCTATCAGGTTTCTGAAGGAACTGCCCGTCTTTTGAACGATGTGAAAGCAAAGGGAGGGCGTATCGTAACGGTCGGAACAACATCAACACGTACCCTCGAAACCATTGCCTCAAAACACGGAACTTTCGTGGAAGAGAACGGCTGGACCAATATATTCATTTATCCAGGATATGAGTTCAAGGGGATCGATGGTTTAATTACCAATTTCCATTTACCGAAATCGACCCTGATCATGCTAGTTAGTGCATTTGCCGGTCAGGAACACGTCATGCATGCCTATGAAACGGCCGTCAAAGAACAATACCGCTTCTTCAGCTTTGGAGATGCGATGTTTATTAAGTAATACGCTGATTGAACAAACTATTTACCCCTTTATGGAAAGTGGAAGGAGAATTCGCACGTTGACTGCAATTAAATATGAATTAATCAAAACATGTAAACAAACGGGAGCGAGACTGGGGCGTGTTCATACACCACACGGTTCATTTGAAACACCGGCCTTTATGCCCGTTGGGACGCTGGCTACAGTGAAGACCATGTCTCCAGAGGATTTAAAATCAATGGATGCCGGGATCATTCTTAGTAACACGTACCATTTATGGTTACGCCCTGGACACGAGATTATCAGGGAAGCAGGGGGCCTTCATAAATTCATGAACTGGGACCGTGCCATCTTGACTGATTCCGGTGGATTCCAGGTGTTCAGCTTAAGTAAGCTTCGTCAGATTGAAGAAGAGGGTGTGCATTTCCGTCATCATTTGAATGGAGATAAGCTTTTCCTTAGTCCGGAGAAAGCGATGGATATTCAGAATGCCCTGGGCTCTGATATTATGATGGCCTTTGATGAATGTCCGCCGTATCCAGCAGAATATGAGTATATGAAGAGTTCTGTGGAGCGTACATCCAGATGGGCAGAGCGATGCTTAGCTGCACACCAGCGACCTCAGGATCAAGGATTATTCGGAATCGTGCAAGGTGGAGAGTATGAAGAGCTTCGTAAACAAAGTGCACGTGATCTCGTTTCTCTTGATTTCCCAGGTTATGCTGTTGGAGGCCTTTCTGTCGGGGAGCCGAAGGACGTCATGAACCGGGTACTGGATTTCACGACGCCTCACCTGCCATCTGATAAACCTCGTTATTTAATGGGTGTCGGATCTCCTGATTCCCTTATTGATGGATCGATTCGTGGAATTGATATGTTTGACTGTGTGCTTCCAACCCGTATCGCCCGTAACGGTACCCTTATGACAAGCGAAGGCCGCCTGGTTGTGAAAAACGCTAAATTCGCAAGGGATTTCAGACCGATTGATGAGAATTGCGATTGCTATACATGCAAAAATTATAGCCGAGCGTATATCCGTCATTTAATTAAATGTGACGAAACGTTCGGAATTCGCCTTACGACTTATCATAACCTTCATTTTCTGTTAAAATTAATGGAGCAAGTCAGACAAGCGATTCGTGAAGATCGTCTAGGAGACTTTAGAGAAGAATTTTTCGAGCAATACGGTTTCAACCGGCCTGATGCGAAAAACTTCTAAAAGCTAAACCATAAATAGACAGATGAAAGGAGGGGAAAAGAATGGGAGGAAGTTTAGGAACAATTTTACCTTTAATATTAATGTTCGTTCTGTTTTACTTTTTACTGATCCGTCCTCAGCAAAAGCGTCAAAAAGCCATTTCAAAAATGCAAAATGAGCTTGCTAAGGGTGATAGAATCATCACGATCGGTGGATTGCACGGTGCGATCGATGCTATTGAAGAAGGAAAAGTAGTCATTCTATGTGGTGACGGCAGCCGTCTTACATATGATCGTAATGCGATCAGAGAAGTAGTGAGAGCAGATCAAGTATAATAAAAAAGGGTTCCTCATCATTGTGCCAGGCACTTTGGGAGGGACCCTTTTTTAATTGGAGAGGGAACTAGTTCTCTCTATTTCCACCACTCATATTCACTCCGAGGATCCCTCCCATCATGGCTGTGAGGATGTAGCAGCCGTGATAGATAAGCTGCTCCATTGAAAACAGACTATCGTACCCGAGGTATTGAAATAAGAAGATGGCGAGGGTGTAAATGAGCCCTGTTGATCCTCCGAGAACCCATCCTTTTGTCTTTCCTTTCCCACCAGACATAAATCCGCCAACAAATAAAGACAGAAACGATATGATGGTGACAAATAATGTGATGGAACTTTCAGTCAGTTCCGTAAACCGAAGCAGCAAAGAGAATAATAAGCTTGTGACAATTGCTATGACAAATATGGTTGTTGTCCCGTATAAAACGGCACCTCCCATTTTTTTCGCCTCGATGATGGTCCTCTCCCTTCTAACTCATTAAATTTTATTCATGTGATAGTACAAGCATATTCATCCACCCGGTTAAAAAGACTAGAAATTTTTCATGGTCAAGCCTCATAGACTAGTATGAAACTTCCTGGAGAAGGAGGGGCTGTGACCATGTCTCCAATGATCGTGTTGATTGTGTTTGTTTCGGTATACATCCTGCTGATGACTGAGAAATGGAACAGGGTACTCGCTGCCATGGCAGGGGGCGTTGCCATGCTTTTAATTGGGGCTTTTCCCATTGAGAAGGCGTTGTTTACGTATATAGATTGGAAAACCATCACTCTGCTTTTTTCCATGATGTTAATTGTAACGTTGACGAGTAAAACGGGGTTCTTTGAGTATATTGCCATCCGGTTTGCACAATGGGTGAATGGGAATGGACTGGCTCTTCTGACCCTATTTTCCTTATTGGCGGCAATTGGCTCTGCCTTTTTGGCTAACGTAACGATTGCCATGTTATTGGTGCCAATCCTTTTTAAACTGACGAAGCTACTTGAACTTCCTCCCATTCCTTTTCTCATCATGACAATCCTTGCTTGTAATATTGGTGGGACGGCGACTTTAATTGGCGACCCGCCTAATATGATGATCGGTCAGGCGGTTAAACACTTTACGTTTAATGCATTTATTGAAAATTTATTACCCGTCGTTTTAATGGTTTATATTGTTACTTTACTTATCATGTGTGTCCTGTACAAAGAAGTCCTCTTTGTCAAGGAAGACAGGAAATTACTCCTTAAAGGAATTAAGGCAGAGGAGTATTTAAAGAAAGACAGAGGGCTCCTTCAGTCCTTGTTTGTGCTTGGATTAGTGTTGGTCGGCTTTTCTTTATATCCGATGTTTCATCTCGATGTGACGACCGTCTCCCTTGCCGGGGCTGTTCTGTTAATGCTGCTTCTCGAAAAAATTTATCCTCCGGAATCGATATTAAAAGAAGTGGAGTGGGGGACGCTGTTTTTCTTTATGGGCTTATTCCTTCTTGTGGGAGGGATCGAAGAAGCGGGCTTCATTGATGAAATCGCCCGTGAAATTTTGCGGTTAACAGATGGAGATATGAAGAAAACGGCATTTGTCATTTTGTGGGGAACCGGTATATTGTCTGCCATTGTAGATAACATTCCATTTGTAGCTGCCATGATTCCAGTCATCCAGGAATTTGGTGAATTCGGTATGGTCAATATGGATCCATTATGGTGGTCGTTGGCTTTAGGTGCTTGTTTAGGCGGGAACGGTACATTGCTTGGTTCTTCATCTAATCTTGTGATAGCAGGACTGGCATCGAAAGAAGATGTACATATCAAGTTTTATCAATATCTTCTTATTGGTGTACCCGTGACGTTGATTTCCCTTGCTGTTTCAACGATTTATGTGTATTTCAAATATATTCAGCCATTTTTAGGTGGATAAATATTCCTCCCATTAAATTTCTCTATCTGTCGATACTACATAAGACGAATGTATGAGGGGGAAAAGTAGTGGAGGAATATTTCCTAATTATTATTCGCACTCTTTTTCTTTATTTTTTGATCATCTTTATCTTTCGAATCATGGGAAAAAGAGAGATCGGTGAACTAAGCATACTCGATTTAGTGGTCTTTATCATGATTGCCGAGATGGCTGTCATGGCCATTGAACAACCTAAGGATCCCATCATCCACACGTTGCTTCCAATGGGGGTAATTGTGATGATCCAAATCGTATTTGCATGGTTTTCCCTGCGATCCAAACCGTTTCGTGAACTGTTGGATGGTAAACCATCCGTTATCATCCATAACGGGAAAATCGACGATAAGGTGATGAAAAAACAAAGGTATAACTATGATGATTTACTCCTGCAATTAAGAGAAAAAGATATCTTCAATCTGGCAGATGTGGAGTTTGCAATCTTGGAACCTTCAGGGAAATTATCGGTATTAAAGAAAGATGATGAGGAGGAAGCGTCTCAGTCCATGACTTTGCCGTTGATATTAGATGGGCAGGTCCAAACCACTCATCTGGATATGATCGGGAAAACAGTTTTCTGGTTACGAAAGGAAATGAGGGATAGAGGCTTTAAAAATATACAAGAAATTTCATTTTGCAGCTTTCAGAATGGGCAATTCTATATTGATGAAAAAAACCATTAGTCTACATGTTAACGTTCACATAAAAACTCCTCAACATCATGTTGAGGAGTTTTTATGTGTGATGATTATACCGTAATAAATCGGCGGATGAATGGAACGCGCGCAAGGTCGTTTTTCACGATAAGCTTAAGGCTGATGGAGAGGAGAAGGTATACAATCGTTGAAGATATTACTCCAATTAATAAGCGGAACACGAGGCCTTCACCGCTAAATACGTATAGATACGAATAATGAGCCCATAATCCTGTAGTAATCAGTACAAAGCCGGTCTTTAAGTAATCCCTTAAGTATATCGTCATCGGGATATATTTAAGGATGGTCATGAAATGAAGCATGGTGACGAGCATAAATCCTGTTACAATCCCGAGAGCTGCCCCATTGATGCCAAAAGCGGGTTGAGAGGCAAGAATGAAGATGACCCCAGTCTTTACCACGGCACCGATTAAGCTGTTGATCATAGCGGCTCTTGCAAGGTTCAGAGCTTGGAGAACAGCTTGCAGGGGCCCTTGATAGTAATAAAATATAAAGAATGGGGCCATAATCATTAAGAAACCTGCACCACTTTCGCTTCCGTACATCACCTGCATGAGAGGCTTGGCATAAACGTAAAGGATGACGACGGATATGCCTCCTGTAATCAAGCAGAATCTTAGCGCCTGTTGAAGCCTGTGCTCGATTAATGTGAAGTTTTTTTGAGAGTTGGCTTCGCTTATGGCCGGTACAAGAGATTGAGATAATGAAAGTGTAATGAATGACGGGAGGAACAAAAGAGGTAAGGCATATCCTGTAAGGGATCCATACTGCTTTGTTGCCATTCCGGCCGCCACGCCAGCAAGGGCTAAGCTGTTGACAACGACTATTGGTTCGAAAAACCAGGCAATCGACCCAATCATTCTACTTCCGGTTGTAGGCAAGGCCACGCTCATCAATTCATTAAACGTTTCACGTCCATTTCGGATCGAGGTGAAGAAATTTCGTCTAAGCTTGAACTTTTTCTTGATTTTAAAGCTGGCAAACAGGTATAGAAGAGAAGCGAGTTCTCCTAATACAGACGCCACCATGGCAGCAGCGGCTGCATATTCAATCCCATATGGAAGGAAGGTCTTCGTTAATACGGCAATTAACGTAATCCGGACCACTTGCTCAATAACTTGGGAGTAAGCAGAAGGTTTCATGTTCTGCCTTCCCTGGAAATAGCCTCTGATGACAGAGGAAATTGCTACAATTGGAATGATTGGAGCGATGGCAACTAAAGGATAATAGATTCGATCATCGGTAAATAAAGCTTCGGTCAAGTAAGGAGCAAGCAGAATAAGAGCCGGTGTGAAAATGATGGAAAGCCCGAGTGTGATCGATAAGGAAACCACCAATATTTTTTTGACCTTCCGGATATCTCCTCTGGATTCAGCTTCAGCTACATTTTTTGAGATAGCTACAGGAAGGCCAAGTTGAGTGATGGTGATGACAAGGATCAGGGTCGGAAAAGCCATCATAAAAAGACCGACGCCTTCTTCACCGATGAATCTTGCAACGACGATCCGGTTTACAAACCCTAATATTCTAGTAATAAAGGCTGCCATCATTAAGATCATTGTGCCCTTAAGAAATTTTGACATAAAATTCCCTGCCTTCTCAAAATTGGTATTATCGTATACAATGATGTATATGCACAAGGGTGGACAAAGCATGACAAGTAGTGAACAATTCCGGCTATATTTAGCCCAGATGGGGTGAACGGGGAATGAAGAGTAATCAGCATCCTTATGATCGTTTCTATGAATCGTTAGAACCAGCACTAATAAGCAAAGTAGAAGAATTTGAAATTCTTGGCTATGGAAAAGCAGATGTCGGCCGACTTTGGTCCTACTTAACGAAGAAGAAATGGAAGAAACCCGAAACGGATGTAAAATTCTTTCAGCTAGTGAGTGATGTGTTAACGGTTAAACCCGGTGAGTATATGAGCTTTGAAACGATTGAAGCATACAGATCTCCCAATTGGTTTGCAGATGTGAATGAAGATGAATTGAACGAACTTCTTCGTCCTAATAAGCACGGAAAATAGTCCGAAAAGAAATTGACACCTTTTTCTTTCTCATAGATAATGAGAATGCCTGAAGATTTTAGGAATTATATTACTTTTTGAAGCACATAGTTCGTATGGTTTTTAAAACGGCAAGGAGGATCTATACATAATGGTAAAGCGTGGCCGAATAATTGCCTTCTTTATACTTGTGATATTACTTGCAGGTACTATGGGAGGAACAACGAAGAGTATTGTCGATAACATTAAATTAGGATTGGACCTGCAAGGCGGGTTTGAAGTTCTTTATGAAGTTCAACCGATTAAGAAGGGTCAGGAAATTACGAAAGAAACGGTGTCCAATACAGCCGATGCATTGGACAAACGTATTAACGTATTGGGTGTCAGTGAGCCTAATATTCAAATTGAAGATGGAAACCGGATCCGTGTACAATTAGCGGGGGTGGAAGATCAAAACGAAGCAAGGGAAATCTTGTCCACTCAAGCCAACCTGTCGTTCCGCGACGTAAATGATAAAGTCCGGTTGGATGGATCGGACCTTGCATCCGGTTCTGCGAAGCAAACCTTCGATGACAAGAACAATCCAATTGTTTCCTTGAAATTAAAAGATCGTGAAAAATTCTATGAATTGACGAAGGAAATATCTGCAATGGCTCCTCAAAATCAGCTCGTGATCTGGTTGGATTTCGAGGAGGGAAAAGATTCTTATCAAGCTGAAGTGGGAAAAGAAGATCCGAAATTCTTGTCGGATCCCGCTGTAAGACAGCCGATCAACTCTGATGAAGTCATCATTGAAGGGAATTTCACCGTAGAGCGAGCTCAGAATCTTGCTTCCTTATTGAATGCAGGAGCACTACCTGTAAAGCTGGATGAAAAATATTCAACTTCAGTCGGGGCAAAGTTCGGTCAGCAGGCTCTTGATAAAACTGTTACGGCAGGTATCATCGGGATTGCGATCATCTTCTTATTCATGATTGCGTATTACCGTTTCCCGGGCCTGATTGCTACGATTACACTTTCAGTTTATATCTACTTAATTCTATTGATTTTCGATTTAATGAATGGGGTCCTCACACTCCCTGGAATTGCAGCACTCATCCTTGGGGTTGGAATGGCCGTCGATGCCAACATCATCACCTATGAACGGATCAAAGAAGAAATGCGCGTTGGAAAGCCTATTCGTTCAGCCTTCCAAGCGGGTAATAAATCTTCGTTCTTAACGATACTGGATGCTAACGTAACAACGATCCTTGCAGCAACGGTTCTTTTCTTATATGGAACAAGCTCTGTAAAAGGATTTGCAACGATGCTGATTGTCAGTATCCTAACAAGCTTCGTTACAGCAGTATGGGGTTCTCGTTTATTGCTTGGACTGTGGGTAAACAGCCGCTTCTTTAATAAAAAACCAGGCTGGTTCGGCGTGAACAAAAACGAAATCAAAGACCTGGCGGAAAATTACGATACGCTGGATCTGCCAACTCGTTTCGATCGCTTTGATTTTGCTGCACAACGCAAAAAATTCTTCGGATTATCAGCTATCCTGATCACGGCGGGGATCATCATACTGGCTATATTCAGATTGAATTTAGGGATCGACTTCGTGAGTGGTTCACGTATGGAAATCCTTGCTGATCAGAGCTTAAAGACAGAAGAAATCCAAGATGAGTTGAAAGAAATGAAATTGCCTTCTGAAGATGTAGTGATTTCAGGGGACGATGGAAATATCGCCGTCGTTCGCTATACGGAAGATTTAAACAAAGATGAGATCGCCGCATTAAAGGACCGATTTAACGAACTGTACGGAGCGGAACCAAGCATCAGCACCGTTTCACCAGTTATCGGGAAAGAGCTTGCTAAAAATGCGATGATCGCTGTAGCGATCGCATCGATCGGGATTGTCATCTATGTGACATTCCGCTTTGAATGGAGAATGGCAGCTGGTGCGATCCTTGCACTCCTGCATGATGCATTCTTTATCATTGCATTCTTCAGTTTAACAAGACTCGAGGTAGATCTTACATTTATCGCAGCTGTCTTAACCATTGTCGGTTACTCGATAAATGATACGATCGTTACCTTTGACCGGCTTAGGGAAAACCTTCATAAGAAGCGTAGGCTGAAAACGGATAAAGATATAGAAGATGTCGTGAACCAAAGTATCAGACAAACGATGGGGCGTTCCGTGAATACCGTATTAACGGTGGTGTTTACAGTTCTAGCTCTCATGATCTTTGGTAGTGAGTCCATCCGTAACTTCTCCATTGCCTTACTAGTCGGGTTGATTTCAGGTACGTATTCTTCTGTATTCATTGCCTCTCAAGTTTGGCTGGTGTTGAAGAAGAAAGAACTGAAGAAAACAGGTACGATCAAAACCGTGAAAGAAAAGAAGACGTGGTCAGACGAACCGCAAGTATAAGAGTATAAATGGGTCCGGGGAGAGCTTCTCCCCGGACCTGTCTTTTTTTGTTTTTTTACGGTATTGGGTTACAATACTAATAGTTGAAAGGAGGCGACACCGCTTGAATCATGAAGACCGTTTTAGGAAAGCTGAAATAGCTGCAATGATTGGTGTTGTAGGGAATATTGTACTGGCGGTTATTAAGTGGGGAGCCGGTATATTAGGAAATAGTAGAGCGTTGATCGCAGATGCCGTTCACTCTGCCTCCGATGTTGCAGGGTCTCTCGCCGTCTTTATCGGATTACGTGCAGCTAAGCAGCCTCCTGATCAGGATCATCCATATGGCCACGGGAAGGCCGAGTCCATAGCAGCAATCATTGTGGCAGTCTTATTGTTCTTAGTCGGGATTGAGATTGGAAAATCGTCCATAGAATCTTTCTTTCATCCTTTAACACCTCCAACAGCGATTGCTATCTATGCCGTCATCTTTTCCATTATTGTGAAGGAAGCAATGTTTCAATACAAATATCGATTGGGTAAAAGAATAAAGAGTGATGCTTTGATCGTCAATGCATATGAGCATCGTTCAGATGTCTTTTCATCCATTGCCGCACTTGTCGGGATTTCCGCATCCATCCTCGGAGGGAAATTCGATATTGGCTTTCTTGTATACGCAGATCCGGTAGCCGGTATCTTTGTTTCGCTCCTTGTCCTCAGGATGGCCTGGCACTTGGGAGCTGAATCCATACATAATACGCTGGATCACGTAATGCACGAGGAGGATATCCTACCCTTTCGTAAAATAGTGGACTCTGTACCTGAAGTGAAGGGAATTAATGAACTCCATGCCAGGGAACATGGGCATTACGTTATCATTGATTTGAAAATCAGTGTGGATCCTCATATGACTGTCGAGGATGGTCATCGCGTCGGCAAGCAGGTAAAGAAAAAACTGCTTGAAGAATCCAATGTGAATGATGTGTTCATTCATATTAATCCGTACAATCCGGCTTCTGAAGAAAGGGATGAACAAATAGACTTATCCTAAGGAGGGGAATTCGATGAAATTTCAGTGGACATTATTATTAGGTATTTTCTTTGCATTGGTTGTTTCCGTTTTCGCCGTCATCAATGTAGATCCTGTCACCGTCAATTATTTCTTTGGTGAAGCTGATTGGCCTCTTATTTTAGTCATACTTGGATCTGTATTCATGGGGGGAATCATTATCGGGTCGGTTGGACTGTTTCGATTATTCGTCGTCCAACGAAAAGTAAAGGCTTTAGAGAAAGAAAATTTACTGTTAAAAGAACAGGCTGAAGGTATGCATAAAGAAAAGGCCGAAAAAGTCCCTTTGAAAAAGAGTGCTCCCGGCTCAGTTGGGGAAACAGGAGAGTAAACAGCTTGGTGGTTATGCCACCAGGCTATTTTTTTTATTAAAAGGGATCACTCTTATGGGACTGGCATCCAAATCCGGTCGCTAGCCACTTTTGTTAAAAATTGTTTTTCGAATATCGACCGGATTTTCAACTGAAACGACCGGAATATGACAGGAAGCGGCTGTATACTAAACAGAAGTATAAAGGAAATGCATTCATTGGGTGGGACTTCCCAAGCAGCCTTTTCTTTTGTAGCACCCATCTAATAAGATTGAAACCACACCCTCCTTTTTGTATAATGAGTAAGGCTGAGGGGTGAACGTATGTTAAACTCAAAAACACGTTGGATGATGACAGAATCAGATCAACATAAAATATCAGAACTGGCAAATGAATTAAAAGTGCCTCCGCTTGTGGCGAAACTATTAATCAACCGGGACTTGGTCGACGTAGAAGAAGCCCGGAATTTTCTATTTGATACAGGCGATTCATTTCACGATCCATATCTTTTTGAAGATATGAAGAAAGCAACGGAAAGAATCAATAAAGCCATTGAAAACGGGGAAAGGATTCTTGTTTATGGTGATTACGATGCTGATGGTGTAAGTAGTACGTCAGTATTGATGACAGTATTAAGGGACCTTGGTGCAGAGGTGGAATTCTATATCCCAAACCGGTTCAGCGAAGGATATGGCCCTAATGAAGGTGCCTTTCGCTGGGCAAAGGAAGAGGGATTCACGCTCATCATAACAGTAGATACGGGAATATCCGCTGTGAACGAAGCAAAATTGGCAAAAGAACTGGAAATCGATTTGATCATTACAGATCACCATGAGCCCGGACCGGAATTACCTCCGGCTTTTGCCTTGATTCATCCAAAGGTCGAAGGGACTACCTATCCTTTTGGAGAACTGGCAGGAGTAGGGGTGGCCTTCAAACTGGCTCATGCCCTATACGGCGAACTGCCTGTCCACCTGCTTGATCTTGCTGCGATTGGGACCATCGCCGATTTAGTACCGTTAAGAGGAGAAAATCGCCTTCTGGCCAAGCGTGGGATTGCCCAGCTACGGGTTTCAAACCGATTGGGAATAAAAGCATTATGCAGGATTGCCAATGCCCAACAACAAGAAATTACGGAAGAATCTATTGGATTCATGATTGCGCCCAGAATAAATGCTGTCGGCCGGTTAGGGGATGCAGACCCTGCCGTTGATCTTATGCTCACAGAAGATGCTGACGAAGCAAAGGCCCTGGCTGAAGAAATTGACAGCTTGAATAAAGAAAGACAGGCGATCGTGTCTCAAATGACCGAAGAAGCGGTTGAGATGGTGGAGAATGATTTTCCTCTATACGATAACTCTGTACTTGTAATCGGGAAAGAAGGCTGGAACCCTGGAGTAGTCGGAATTGTAGCTTCACGCTTAGTGGACAAGTTTTACCGTCCGACCATCGTACTCAGCTTTGACTCTGAAAAAGGAACCGCAAAGGGATCGGCAAGAAGTATCGCAGGGTTTGATTTGTTCAAGAATTTATCAACCTGCCGTGATATTCTTCCTCATTTTGGCGGACATCCGATGGCTGCAGGTATGACCTTACAGTTAGACGATGTAGCTCAGTTCAGAAACCGATTAAATGAGTTGGCTTCGACTGAATTAACGGAAGATGATTTTATTCCAGTCACACAGCTTGATGCTTCTGTAACAGTGGATGAAATCTCCGTAGAGTCGATCGAAAAGCTTCAGCTTCTGGCCCCTTTTGGGATGCATAATCCAAAACCGAAGTGGATCATAAACAATGTAAGCATCGAACACTATAAAAAAATCGGGTCTGCACAAAATCATTTGAAACTGGTCTTAGCAGACAAGGGCGTACAATTGGACGGTGTCGGTTTTGGATTGGGAGAACTGGCCGATCATATGACACCATTTTCGAATGCATCTGTTATAGGTGAATTATCGATTAATGAATGGAATAATCGCAAGAAGCCTCAGGTGTTTTTACAAGATGTGAAAATTGACCATTGGCAATTATTTGATGTTCGCGGGATTAAACAAGTGCATAAATGGAATGGGCTTGTCCCTGATGAAAATAAAATAACTATTTGTTTTAATCCGGCTACTTTAGAAAAGCTGAGTCTGGGAAAAGATGAAGTGATGCTACTTGAGGATGGTTCTTCACTTGAAGGACTTGCAACCGATAAGGCAAGCCTGGTTCTTCTTGATCTGCCTACTTCCAAGCCAATACTTGAAGAGCTCTTGAAGAAAGGTCAACCTCACCGGATCTATGCCCATTTCTTCCAGGAAGAAGATCATTTTTTCAGTACGATGCCAACACGTGAGCATTTCAAATGGTACTATGGATTTTTAACGAAGCGTGGATCATTTGATTTAAATAAACACGGTGACGACCTGGCTAAATACAAAGGCTGGTCAAAAGAAACAATAGATTTCATGTCACAGGTGTTTTTTGATTTGAAGTTTGTTACAATAGTGAATGGATTTATTTCTCTCAATCCTGAGAAAACCAAGAAAGATCTTTCTGAATCTCTAACATATCAGAAGAAACAACAACAATACGAGATTGAAAACGAATTGTTATATTCTTCCTATCAAGAGTTGAAGACTTGGTTTAATGAAAGGATAGAAGAGTCTGTTACAATTGAGGAGGAAGTAAAAGCATGGACTTAAAACAATATGTTACAATCGTTGAGGATTGGCCTAAAGAAGGAATTAAGTTTAAAGACATCACTACATTAATGGATAATGGTGATGCATATAGATACGCGACAGATCAAATCGTAGAGTATGCAAAAGAGAAACAAATCGACCTGGTTGTGGGACCAGAAGCGCGAGGGTTCATTATTGGATGCCCAGTGGCGTATGCATTGGGAGTGGGTTTTGCTCCTGTGCGTAAACCTGGTAAGTTACCGCGTGAAACCATTCAAAAAGAATACGGATTAGAGTATGGTAAAGACGCTCTGACGATTCATAAAGATGCAATTAAACCTGGACAACGAGTTCTTATCACGGACGACCTGCTTGCAACTGGCGGGACGATCGAAGCTACCATCAAGCTTGTAGAAGAATTAGGTGGAATTGTGGCTGGTACAGCATTCCTAATCGAATTAACGTACCTGGATGGGCGCGACAAGCTTGACAACTATGATATTCTTACATTAATGCAATACTAATATTGTTTATCAATTCTCATACACGTATATACTATGTGATATACTGTTAACTTAAGGGACTGACATCTGGTTTTGAATGTCAGCCCTTATTTTTTATTTGGAAGGGTCAATCGATGGTTGATGTGGATAATGCGGATTTTTTCGTCGACAATTATCGACGAAAATAGATGTTATCTGAGAATTTTCCACTAACCCCTTTACATAACCCTTTTTTTTTTTGATAATAGTAACAATCATTAAAATCGAACACTAGTGAAATATAATAAAATACAAAGGTGATTTTGATCATGGCTAAAGATCAAGTACTAACCCCGGAACAGGTTATTGATAAAACAAGAGAATACTTAAACGATGAGCATGTAGGGATGGTCCAGAAAGCCTATGAGTATGCAAGGGATGCCCATAGTGAGCAGTACCGTAAGTCTGGTGAACCCTATATCATTCATCCCATCCAGGTAGCGGGAATACTCGCGGATCTGGAAATGGATCCGGCAACCGTCGCTGCCGGTTTTCTTCATGATGTAGTGGAGGATACCGGTGTTTCTCTTGGAGAAATTGAGGAAGCATTCAATGCCGAAGTGGCCATGCTTGTAGATGGAGTCACAAAGCTTGGAAAGATTAAATACAAGTCACAGGAAGAGCAGCAGGCTGAAAATCACCGGAAAATGTTTGTGGCGATGGCTCAGGATATCCGTGTCATTCTGATTAAATTGGCAGACCGTCTGCATAATATGAGAACGTTGAAACATCTGCCACAGGAGAAGCAGCGAAGAATTGCAAATGAAACACTGGAAATCTTTGCTCCTTTGGCACATCGTTTAGGGATTTCGAAGATTAAGTGGGAATTAGAGGATACTTCGTTGAGATATTTAAATCCTCAACAGTATTATCGTATTGTCAACCTAATGAAGAAAAAGCGTGCGGAGCGTGAAGAGTATTTAGAGGACGTTGTAAATGAGGTAAAGGAAAAGTTAGGCGACGTGAAAATCTCAGCAGAAATCTCTGGCCGTCCTAAACATATTTACAGCATTTACCGCAAAATGGCTCTTCAAAACAAGCAGTTTAATGAAATATATGACCTATTGGCAGTGCGTGTAGTAGTAGATAGCATTAAGGATTGCTATGCCGTTCTGGGAATCGTCCACACGTGTTGGAAGCCAATGCCTGGCAGGTTCAAAGATTATATTGCCATGCCTAAGCCGAATATGTATCAATCTCTTCATACAACTGTCATCGGTCCTAAAGGGGATCCTCTTGAAGTGCAAATCAGAACGCTTGAAATGCACCAAATCGCTGAGTACGGAGTGGCGGCACACTGGGCATATAAAGAAGGTAAAGAAGCGAACGAAACGGTTACCTTCGAGAAGAAGCTTTCATGGTTCAGGGAAATATTAGAGTTCCAAAACGAATCTGCCAATGCGGAAGAGTTCATGGAGTCTCTTAAGATTGATCTCTTCTCTGATATGGTCTTTGTGTTCACACCTAAAGGAGATGTACTGGAATTGCCATCGGGATCTGTTCCGATTGACTTTTCTTATCGTATCCACTCAGAGATCGGTAATAAAACGATCGGCGCCAAGGTAAATGGTAAGATGGTCACTCTTGACTATAAGTTGAAAACGGGGGATATCATTGAAATTCTCACGTCCAAGCATTCTTACGGCCCCAGTCAGGATTGGCTTAAGCTTGCGCAAACATCCCAAGCGAAGAATAAGATCAAGCAATTCTTCAAAAAGCAGCGAAGAGAAGAAAATATTGAAAAAGGCCGGGATTTAGTAGAAAAAGAAATCAAGAATCAAGATTTCGATGTAAAAGAAATCCTTACTCCTGAAAATATTAAACGTGTATCTGAAAAGTTTAACTTCTCAAATGAAGAAGATATGTATGCAGCCGTTGGCTATAACGGGATTACGGCGGCTCAAATCGCCAATCGCTTAACCGAGAAAGACCGGAAAAAACGTGAACAGGAAGACAGCCTGGAAGAAACAATGAAGGAATTGAATGCCCAACCAGCCAAGCGTAAAAAAGATGCCGGTGTCCAGGTAGAGGGCATTGACAATCTTCTTATCCGCTTGTCCCGTTGCTGCAGCCCTGTTCCCGGGGATGAGATCGTAGGATTTATCACAAAAGGCCGTGGGGTTTCTGTGCATCGTGCCGACTGTACAAACGTAATGGCGGATGAAGTAGAGCAGCGGCTCATTCCAGTGTCATGGGAAAGTGATAGAAATGACCGTAAAGAATACAATGTGGATATTGAAATCTCCGGTTACGATCGCAGAGGCCTTTTAAATGAAGTGCTTCAGGCGGTAAATGAGACGAAGACGAATATATCGGCAGTAAGTGGAAAATCCGATCGAAATAAAGTGGCAACCATTAACATGTCCATTTCGATTCACAATATATCCCACTTACACAAAGTCGTGGAAAGAATTAAACAAATTTCAGATATTTATGCTGTAAGAAGAATCATGAACTAAAGGAGATTTCTTTATGAAGGTTGTACTGCAAAGAAGTAAAGAAGCCTCAGTCACTGTTGATGGAGAAGTAAAGGGGGCCATTCGTTCAGGTGCTGTATTGCTTGTGGGGATCACCCATGAAGATACGGAAGAAGACGCTCGTTATGTTGCAGACAAAGTAGTGAACCTGCGTATTTTTGAAGACGAAGAAGGGAAGATGAATCATTCTTTACTGGATGTAGAAGGGGAAATTCTCTCCATCTCTCAATTCACTCTTTACGGGGACTCTCGTAAGGGAAGAAGGCCAAACTTCATGAGTGCAGCAAAGCCCGATCACGCAAAGTCTGTTTACGACTACTTTAATAAGGTATTAAAAGAAAAAAATATAAAAGTGGAAACGGGCGTATTTGGAGCCATGATGGACGTGAATTTAACAAATGATGGTCCTGTTACGTTAATAATAGAAAGTAAATAAAGAAAAGCTGATCCTGCAATTAATCCAGGATCAGCTTTTCTTTATTTACTTATATAGCTTGTTCTCTGCGATGCGCAGCATCAGTTCGAAAAATAATCACCTAATCCATGATAGATAGCCGTTGCCGCCAGGTCTTGAAAATACTGTGTATTGACATTGGCTTCCTCTGCTGGATTACTTAAGAATCCCAGCTCCAAAAGGACAGCCGGCTGATTATTTTCACGTACAACGTGATAATCTCCTACTCGTACACCGCGGTCTTTCGTCGGTAACCGATCTGCCAGACTTCCATGAATTTCATCTGCCAGTTCTTTCTGGTGACCTTGATAATAGTAGGTAGTATGCCCGACGATAGAGGAATCAAGAATGCTGTCAAAATGGAGGCTGATAAAGGCATCGGCCTGATAATAATGAGATAATGATACCCTTGATGGCAATGAAAGATATTCATCGTTTTTCCTTGTTAAGACCACTTTGGCTCCAGCGCTCTTTAGCTTTTCGGCAAGGAGTTCCCCGGTTCTCATGGTAAGGAGCTTTTCCAATGTCCCACTTGCTCCGGTCGTTCCACTGTCTCTGCCTCCATGTCCCGGATCAATCACCACGACTTTATCTTGTAAGCCGCCGCTCCGCTTGCGTGAAGGAGTGGTGTTTTCCCCGGTGCTGGATCGGATGGACACCACCCAGCCGGCAACAAAGCCTGCGCTGCCGTCCTCTAATTCAATCTCATACCAATCTCCGTTTTTGCTAATAACGGGGAAGGTGTCACCACTGGATCCCCGTTCGATGACGCTTGCACGGGCGTTTGCTTCACTTCTGATGTTGGTACCATTGTATAGAACTGTGACGTTTTCATTTTCTGAAGATGGTTCACTCTCATGAGCGGAGGCAGTAACGGTTTTTTGGACATACCAACCGGCAATCCAGCCTTTCTTCCCATTTGAGAGCTTAATCTGATACCAATTGTTTTTCTCTTTTAATAAGGAATATTTCTCACCTTTTGAGACCTTTCCAACGACGTTCCCGTTCAAAGAGGTTTCATCACGGACATTTAAACCGTGAACCGTAATGATTCCAATAAGATCTGTGGGCGAGGAGGAGGGCTCCTCTTCAATAGCGCTCGAAGAGAATTCTACATATGCATCGTTCACCCATGCCTTGTCGCTGCCAAATTGAATCTCGTACCACCCGCTGACACTTCCTGTTACATCTACGTGATCTCCCTTATTTAATATTCCCAGGACGGAACTTTGTAGAGAAGGGGAGGTTCGAACATTAAGGGAGTTGTCGGTGATGATCCCTTGTTTATTTTCCTTCTTTTTCGATGGGGAAGAAGTTGTGTTGTTTTCCGACACGTATTCCTTATGCACCCAGCCGCTACCTTTATCCCATTCGATGAACAGCCAGTCACCCTCTTCGTCGGAAACGGATACTCTATCACCCGTGTTTAAAACCGTCACGACTCCTTCAGAGGTGCCGGGCCCTTTTCTGACGCGTAGCCCATCGGTGTTCACCCGTGCTTCCTGTTTTGGAGAAACATCGGAAGCAGCAGATTCTACTGAGACAAGCCATTCTGCCACCCAGCCCTCTCCACTACCGGTCCTGACCTTATACCATTCATTTTGTGTGTCTACTATACTGTACTCTTCCCCTCTATGTACCTTCGTCAGAACCGGGTAACTGAGTCCTGGCCCCGTACGGACATTCAGTGTCGGAACACTGATCGTGGCCGTGCCTGTTTCTGCATGTGCATAATCAGCTTCGAGTGGCTGAAAAGGAATGATCATGAGCACAATCAGTATCGATGCAATTATTTTCTTAATCATCTTCACCTCCTGTTAGAAATACAAACACCCATAGTAATATCGGATCTTTTCACTTAGATATTGATCAATATCTCGACGATTTATCGAAAAAATCCCTTATGGGTTTAATACGATAAAAAAAATTAAATTCCTCTAAAACGAAATAAAAATAGGTAATTGGAAATGATAGAGTTAAGGATTGTTTTGAAAGGATGATGGAATTGAGGTCAAGTGAAAAAGGGTTTATGAATGCAAATGGTGATAACCAGCTGTTCGGTGTGGATTTTCATCAGTTTCTAGAACGTGAGAAAGATGCCTTGAACGTGGAACTTGCTTCCGAGTTCGGGTTATCGTTGAAAGAAGTTAAGCTTCTGAAAAAGAAAATGGAAAGATCGTAACGAAATTTTCTTTAACCTCTTGACATGAACTAACGGCATCCGTATCATTATAGAAATAAAATAACATTTACAAAAACCGTTGATCGAGCATAGTAGCTGATACCCGCGTGTAAAGAGAGGAAATGCCTTGGCTGAGAGCATTTCTACAATGTGAATTAGTGAATGAACACTCAGGAGGTTTCTCTCTGAAAAAGTTTCTTTAGTAGGAGATGAACGTACCAGGCGTTAACTGGCTAAGTGGAGGTCTTTATAGACTTCAATTAGGGTGGCACCACGGGAATAACAGCTCTCGTCCCTTGTATGATATACAAGGGACTGAGGGCTTTTTTTATTTACATAAATATCAATGTGCTATATAAAAGGAGGAAATCAACTTGTCCATTCAGATTCCAAGAGGTACACAGGACATTCTACCAGGTGAAGTAGAAAAATGGCAGTATGTAGAGGAAGTGGCGAAGAATCTTTGCCACGCCTATCAGTATAAAGAAATCCGCACACCTATCTTTGAGGCGAGCGAGTTGTTTACCAGAGGCGTAGGGGATACGACGGATATCGTTCAAAAAGAAATGTATATGTTTGAAGATCGCGGAGGTAGAAGCTTGGCACTCCGACCTGAAGGAACCGCTTCTGTAGTTCGCTCCTTTGTAGGAAATAAGATGTTCGGGTATCCAAATCAGCCAACAAAGCTCTTTTACTCCGGTCCGATGTTCAGGTACGAAAGACCACAAGCCGGCCGCTACCGCCAATTTGTCCAGTTCGGTGTTGAAGCATTGGGAAGTGAAGACCCGGCGATTGATGCAGAAGTGATTTCATTAGCAATGGGAATTTATAAGAAACTAGGACTTACTCAATTAAAGTTAATCATTAATAGTCTTGGTGATGCGGGTAGTCGAAACGCTCACAGAGAAGCGCTGATCAATCACTTCAAACCAAGAATTGATGAATTCTGCGGAGATTGTCAGAATCGTTTAGAGAAGAATCCATTACGCATTCTCGATTGTAAAAAAGACCGTGACCATGAATTAATGTCTACAGCACCCTCGATTCTCGAGTACTTAAACAGCGAATCGAAAGCCTATTTTGAAAAAGTCCAAACGCACTTAACGGGGATGGATGTGGAATTCGTAGTAGATCCAACTCTTGTTCGCGGCCTTGATTATTATAATCACACAGCTTTTGAAATCATGAGTGACGCAGAAGGATTTGGAGCCATCACGACCCTTTGTGGTGGAGGACGTTACAATGGGTTGGTGGAAATGATCGGTGGTCCGGAGACTCCAGGAATCGGTTTTGCCTTTAGTATTGAAAGACTACTTTCCGCACTCGAAGCTGAAAATGTTGAACTTCCAATTGAGCAAGGCGTCGATTGTTTTATCGTTTCGCTGGGAGAAGAAGCGAAGGATTATGCAGTTAAGCTTCTTCACAATTTAAGACAGGTGGGAATTTCTTCAGAAAAGGATTACCTGGATCGTAAGGTGAAAGGTCAATTTAAAGCAGCGGACCGCTATGAAGCGAAATATGTAGCCGTCATTGGCGACAATGAATTACAGGAAAATAAAATCAACCTGAAAGATATGGCTACTGGTGAGCAGGAAGAAATAAGTCTTGATCGTTTTGTAGAGAATGTGAAAAGCAAACTTGGTAAATAGAACCCGTTGATTTTGACAAGGAGGAGAACATGATGACAAAAAGAACAGCGTATTGCGGAGATATCACAGAATCATACATCGGAGAAAAAATTACGATTAAAGGCTGGGTACAAAAGAGAAGGGACTTAGGTGGGTTAATCTTCATCGACCTTCGTGACAGAGAAGGAATCGTACAAGTCGTCTTTAATCCGGATTTATCCGGAGAAGCCCTCGCCCTTGCGGAGAAAATTCGTAATGAGTATGTACTTAGTGTGACAGGTACTGTCGTAGCAAGAGGAGAAGGAACGGTCAACCCTAACCTGAAAACGGGGAAAGTGGAAATTCATGTAGAAGAGGTTCAAATCATAAATGAAGCGAAGACCCCTCCTTTTATGATTGATGATCAGATGGAAGTGTCTGATGATGTCCGTTTGAAATATCGTTACGTAGATCTTCGCCGACCAGCGATGATGGAAACGTTGAGAATGCGTCATAATGTTACCACATCCTTCCGTAACTTTTTGAACGAAAACGGATTCCTGGATGTGGAAACACCGATCTTAACAAAGAGTACGCCTGAAGGTGCACGTGACTACTTAGTGCCGAGCCGTGTTCACCAAGGTGAATTTTACGCGCTGCCACAATCACCGCAAATCTTCAAGCAATTGCTGATGGTATCCGGTTTCGACCGCTATTACCAAATTGCCCGCTGTTTCCGTGACGAAGATCTTCGAGCAGATCGTCAGCCGGAATTCACTCAGATTGATATGGAAATGAGTTTTATGGATACAGAACAGATCATTTCTCTTGTAGAAGACATGATGAAGAAGCTGATGACTGATGTGAAAGACCTGAATGTTCAATTACCATTCCAAAGAATGACGTATGATGATGCCATGAGTCGTTACGGTTCAGACAAACCGGATACACGTTTTGGATTGGAATTGATCGACGTATCGGAAATTGTGAAGGAATCCGGATTTAAAGTATTCGCAGGCGCTGTAGCAAGCGGTGGTCAGGTGAAACTGATTAACGTAAAAGGCGGTGCTTCCCAGTATTCCCGTAAAGACATCGATGGGCTGACAGAGTTTGTTGCACGTTTCGGGGCAAAAGGGCTTGCCTGGTTAAAGGTAGAAGAAGAAGGCTTAAAAGGACCTATTTCCAAATTTGTGACAGAAGAGGATGCTTCGCAAATCTCTGCTTCTGCGAATGCAGAATCGGGAGACCTATTGCTATTCGTGGCTGATAAAAAATCAGTAGTGGCAGATGCACTGGGTGCCCTTCGTCTGAAATTAGGAAAAGAATTAAAGCTGATTGATGAAACAAAATTCAATTTCCTATGGGTGACCGACTGGCCATTGCTTGAGTTTGATGAAAGGGAGAACCGTTATTATGCTGCCCACCATCCATTCACGATGCCAGTGAGAGAAGACCTGGAACGTTTCGAGACAGATCCTTCCTCGGTCCGTGCCGAAGCATATGACCTTGTATTGAATGGATACGAGCTTGGAGGGGGATCTCTTCGAATTTATGAGCGTGATATTCAAGAAAAGATGTTTAAAGTACTTGGTTTCTCAAAAGAAGAAGCAGAAAAGCAGTTTGGGTTTCTATTGGAAGCCTTTGAATATGGAACACCTCCACATGGCGGAATCGCCCTTGGTCTGGACCGTTTAGTGATGCTCCTTGCAGGACGCACAAATCTCCGTGATACCATTGCGTTCCCTAAAACGGCAAGTGCAAGCTGTGTATTGACGGATGCTCCAGGTGAAGTGAGTGAAGCTCAATTAAAAGAGCTGTCCTTGTCGCTGGATGTAGAATAATGTAAATAAGTTCCGGAGGTCATTCGTTGAAATCATCAAGGTGATATGATATTATTTAAACAATCACAAACGAGTCCTGATGTGTGCGACGTTTTTACCTAACAGTTTTGACCGAACAATTCAAACTTTGGGAGCTTGACGTTTCTGCTAGGCGTTCACGCCCCGTGCCGGGGACTAACAAATAGTGGAATAAAGCACCCACCTGCCGAGAGCGGGTTCAAAACGAAGGAAATGATGGCGACGGCACGATTGGGACTCGACCAAACATGATTTTTTAAACAAGAACCTATAGAATGAAGAGTCAGGCTGAAAGTGGCCTGGCTTTTTTGTTGGGACTAAACCTCTTCTTAATAGGGTAAACAAATGGGGAGGACAACATTTCATATTGATTTTCGGTCCTGTATCCTTTATTCTAATTCAGTATAAACCTAGTTGAATACTTATAATGGAGTTGATTATTTTGCTACACCAGTTTTCACGAAATGAACTAGCGATCGGTAAGGAAGGCCTTCAAACCCTAAAGAATAGTACGGTGGCAGTACTTGGAATCGGGGGAGTGGGATCCTTTGCAGCCGAAGCTTTAGCCAGGTCAGGTGTAGGCCGTCTTGTGTTAGTGGATAAAGATGATGTTGATATTACAAACGTGAATCGTCAAGTTCATGCATTGCTTTCTACAGTAGGTCAGCCGAAAGTCGATTTGATGAGAGACCGCATCCAGGATATTAATCCGGACTGTGAAGTCATTGCCTTAAAGATGTTCTACACGGAAGAAACTTACGAAGAATTCTTCAATCAAGGATTGGATTACGTAATAGATGCTTCTGATACAATTTCGTATAAAATACACTTAATGAAAGAATGTTTAAAACGCGATATTCCATTGATCGCGAGCATGGGAGCGGCGAATAAAACCGATCCGACACGCTTCAAAATTGCCGATATCAGCAAGACTCATACGGATCCAATCGCAAAGGTGATCCGGACCCGCCTGAAAAAAGAAGGCATTAAAAAAGGCGTAACTGTTGTTTTCTCTGATGAGAGTCCCATCGTCATCCGTGAAGATATCAGAAAAGAAGTAGGGAAAGATGATGCAAAGATTCGTAAAGCCCAGCTTCCTCCATCTTCAAACGCATTTGTTCCATCGGTTGCAGGTCTTATTGCAGCCAGTCATGTGATGAACCAGTTGTTAAAGCATATTGAAATCAAAAGAGTAAAAGACAAATAAAGACCATGCAACTGTAAGGACTGAATCCACTTTTGGATTCAGTCCTTTTTCATGTTGCGAAGTATCAATGAATAATAGGGGAAGGGAGACCTGCATTTTTATCAAGGGCTTCCGCTTCCTTTAGCAGAGATAGCATCGCTTTTAATTTTTTATGCTTTTCAGAATACGCGATGTATCTTTTTTTAAGTTCGTCTTGTTTTAGAAGGAGCTCTTCCTTTTCATTTAGGAGAAGTTTATTCTCTTTCTGCTCACTGCCTCTCATTTCCCTTTGTAAAAAGGCAATACAAGATTCCAATGATACCTTAGATGTCTGTTTATTTAATTTTGTATAATACCGGTGTGAACATGTCCCGGGCGTTCGCTTGATTTTCAATGCAGCTTCTTCAAAGGCTTCTCTTTTGGATTTGCCTTTTTCTCTGTATGATTGGACAACTTCCAATATTAGTTGATCTTCTTCCTCAGTCCAGAGTCGTTTTTTCTTTTCCATTTCCCATCCTCCTCTTCTATTAGCTTTACACACTCCAGCAAAAAAACAATTCCATTAATTAGGTAAATAAGGGATTGACGATATCATGTGTCATAGTGTACTATCTAACTAGAACACTAAAACGCGTTATGAAGGAGTGCAAGTATGAACGCATTTAAAGGTCTTCTTTGGAAAGACTTCAAAACCTCCAAGGTTTGGTTCTATGGATGGATTGGTATTATTTTTCTAATTTGCATCATAGGAATGGTGACCGGAAACTTAGTCAACGAGCCTATAATTGTTCAAATATTCATTATCATGATTGGTGTGTTTCACTTTGCGTTTCTGCCGGGCATTGTCTTGTCCATGCTTCGATTGGAAGGAAAGACGCAGCTTTGGCTTCATAGTCCTTATAGTGGATTCAGTCTTTTGTTGTCGAAACTGATTATTGCCTTTATTTACTCTACGGTGTCACTTCTATTATTGGATCTTTTAGGTGTGATCACCTTGGCTGTCTTCCCTGAAGACTCTCTTTTTTCCTATTGGCCAATCAAAGAAGGTATCCTATTTAATTTAGGAGTAACAGTAGTAGGACTGTATTTTTCCGGATGGACGATTTTCTTGTGGACTTTCTACCACTCACTTTCAAAGTTTCCTTCCATCAAGAATATACGTTGGATTTTTGTAGCTGGTTTTATCATTGTGTATCAAAGTGTGGTCGCATTTCTTATGAGCATTAAATGGGTGGAAAGAATACTCTTCGAAACTTTTACAGTTGAAGTGAGTTCAGGTGTCTTTTTCTCGGTTGGTTCTAGCGAGGCAAAAGCCGGTTTTGAGCCTGAAATGATCCAACTGCCCTTGCTGCCATTTGTATTCGAAGGAATGGTCATGGTTATCGTATTTATCATTTCCTGCTGGCTATTAGATCGTAAGGTTGAGGTGTAATACATGACAGAAGAATATACAGCTTCCAAACCGATATACCTCCAAATAGCTGACCGAATCATACGTGAGATTGTAAGAAAAGAATTATCTCCGGGTGACAAACTGCCTTCTGTTCGGGAAATGGCTGTTCAATCCGGGGTGAATCCAAATACCATTCAGCGTACGTATAGCGAATTAGAAAGGATGGACATTGTGGAGACGAGGAGAGGGCAAGGAACGTTTGTCACGGAAAAGGAAGAGGTTCTTTCCGTTTTGAACGAAAAAGTACAAGAGGAAGTAATCGAGTTGTTCATTAAAAACATGAGAGAACTGGGGTTAACGAAAGAACAAATGATAAAAGGCGTCGAGAGATATCTTGCCCAAAGAGGGGGGGAATAGGATTGGTTGTGAAATTTGAAGGTGTGACCAAAAAATATGGAAATGAAATGGCTTTGAAGAATACGTCTTTTCACTTCGAAAAGGGGAAGATATATGGTCTGCTTGGTCCAAATGGCAGCGGGAAATCGACCACTTTAAAAATGATTGCGGGATTAGTTCTTCCGAGTGTAGGTACAGTGACCATGAACGGTAAGCCAATTACCCGGAAACGAGCCGGTGAAGTGGCGTATTTAACAGAACTGGATATGTTTTATGAAGCATTTACCGTTGATGGGATGATCCGGTTTTACGCCTCTCAGTTCTCCGACTTTAATATACAGCGGGCGCATGAATTAGTGGGATTCATGGAACTGGACAGTAAGAAAAAGATCAAGCATTTATCAAAAGGAAAACGCGGCAGACTGAAGCTTGTTCTTGCCCTGTCCCGTAATACAGAGGTCCTTCTCCTGGATGAACCCTTTTCAGGATTGGATCCCATGGTAAGGGACTCCATCGTGAAAGGTCTCTTATCTTATATCGATTTCGGCAATCAAACAGTGATCATAGCAACCCATGAAATCGATGAAATTGAAGGGATACTTGATGAAGCGTTTATCATCAATGATGGAGAAATTAAAGGGCACTGTCAGGTAGAAGAGCTTAGAGAAATAGAAGGATTGTCTGTCCTGCAGTGGTTGAAAAAAACAACGAAAAAAGAAGGGAAGATGAAGTGATGAAGACGGTTGTGCAATTACAGGATGTCTCAAAAGTCATTAAAGGAAAGACCATTATCGATAATTTATCCTTTGACGTGTATGAAGGGGAAGTATTCGGTTTTCTGGGACCGAATGGAGCAGGAAAAACGACGACGATCCGAATGATAGTAGGACTAATGAATATTTCAAAAGGAGACGTCCTGATTTCGGGGAAAAGCATTAAAAAAGATTTCGAAGGTGCCATAAAGGATGTTGGGGCCATCGTTGAAAACCCAGAGCTCTATAAGTTCATGTCCGGGTATCAGAACTTAAAGCATTTTGCCCGCATGCAAAATGGAATTACCGAAGAAAGAATGAAGGAAGTCATCGAACTGGTCGGTTTGACAGATCGCATCAATGATAAAGTGAAAACCTATTCCCTCGGGATGAGACAGCGCTTGGGTCTGGCGCAATGCCTGCTCCATAAACCGAAGCTCCTCATACTCGATGAGCCTACAAATGGTTTGGATCCTGCCGGTATCCGCGAAATTCGTGCATATATAAGAAAGCTTGCCCAGGAAGAGGGCATGGCGGTCATCGTATCAAGTCACTTATTATCTGAAATGGAAATGATGTGCGATCGAATCGGGATCATCCAATCCGGAAAGCTTGTGGATGTACAGCAGGTACGTGATTTCGTTGAAGGTTCCGAACAGGTTTACCATTTTGAGGTACATGATGTAGATAAGATCAAAGCTGTACTCAAGAAGTTCGATCCGAAAATCAAATATGAAACGAAGGGATCGGAAGTACAGGTCGCTTTAACGAAGGAACAAGTACCGAATGTCATTCGGGCACTTGTGGATGCGGATGTTCAAATCTATAGTGTCATGCCGATTGCCAAGACACTGGAAGACAGATTCTTAGAAATCACGAATGAAAAAGGAGAGGTCGTGCATGCTTAGTCTCATTAGAAATGAATGGATAAAAATATTTAAACGGGTCGGAACATATGTCATGCTCGGATTGCTTATTCTGATTATTGGAGTGACGGCAGCTTTTACGAAGTATGATGACGGAAAAGCAAAGGAATCGGAAAACTGGAAGCAGGAACTCTCAGCGCAAGTGGAAGCGGATAAACAAATGTTGTCTGAAAATCCAAATATGAATAAATTCATAGAGAATGACACTGAACGAAGAATTGCGTTAAATGAATATCGCATTGAAAATGACATTCAACCGAAAGTGAAAGAAACGGTATGGACTTTTGTGGAAACGAATGCCTTTTCCGTACTTGTTGTCGGTCTATTTGCCATCATTGTGGCAGCAGGAATAGTGGCAAGTGAGTTCAGCTGGGGTACGATCAAACTTTTGCTCATTCGTCCCATCTCAAGAACAAGAATCCTTCTATCGAAGTATTTCACCGTCATCTTATACGGAGTGAGCATGCTATTTATATTATTCATCGTATCGTTCCTGATAGGACTTCTATTATTTGGCGGAACAGATCAGTCAACCCATCTGGCGTATGTGGATGGGAAGGTAGTCGAACAAAACATTGTCGGGTACTTGATCAAAACCTACTTATTGAAAACCATTGATGTAGTGATGATGGCTACAATGGCCTTCATGATTTCAACTGTGTTCAGAAGCAGCTCACTGGCTATCGGGATCTCCTTGTTTCTATTGTTTGTGGGAGGCAATGCAACAAGCCTGCTCGCTCTTCGATTCGACTGGGCAAAATTCAGTTTGTTCGCAAACACAGATCTGACTCAATACACAGGTTTCACACCACCGTTAGTGGACGGCATGACTATGGGCTTCTCCATCACCATGCTCATCATCTACTTCATCATCTTCCAGCTGCTGGCATTCATCGTCTTTAATAAGAGGGACGTGGCGGCATAGAATAGCGGAGGCGGCTGCTTGGTCGGCCCGACAAGCATAAGGCGAACATCCCGGAAAGGCGCACTTTGCCTTTTGGTATGGTTGACTTTTGACCTCGGGGGGCTAGCCAATAGCTGGACAATTAAAAAGCAAACAAAAAGTGGCGGACTCATCAGAGTTCGTCACTTTTATGCATACCGGTATAAATCTGAGAACTTCAAACGTGTGACTTGTTGAAGGAGAAAGGCTGATTCAGTGGCATCTTTTTTTCGAAGAGTATTTAAAGCTTCTATCATTTCATCATGAGTCATGATTCCCACTCCGTGTCCAAAATACTGATCCTCTTGTAAAAACACAGAATTTTCCCCCATCCATATAGGATCGTCATAGTCAGGATTAGAGAAGTAGTAAACATCCCCGGGAATATAGTCCACTCCTTCATAGGTGACCATGCTCATATCATCGTCATAATTGTGACCCCACACTAAAAGGGGGGAGAATAGCTGATTGAAATAAGAAGTCCTAATCGTATCAAGAATTGATTTATAGTATATGAGAACAATGCTGGTGACGCATTCGAAGCTATAGGCAGAGCTATTTGTGAAAATATCTTCAATGGCTTCTGATGGGAGTTTCGAATCGCGAAGTCTATATCCGTATGGGGTCTTGATCCAAAAAGTAGAGTTGAAATAGGAGTGTTCAAAAGCAGCGAATTTGGCGTCACCCTCATCCATACTCCTTGCATTGGCAATGAATCGTTCCCGCATTTTCAACTCAAATCTGAGCTCGCCTAAGTTACGGTAACGATACTCCGTAGGACTGCTTTCCAGCGCTTTAACGATGCTTTCTTCTATAGGTGATAGAATCGTTAACCCAATACTTGACAATCCATTTTCAATGATAATCAATCCATACACCTCCAGGCCTTTTTACTAATGTATGATAGGGTTGAGAGATATGGCATTGACACGTTAAAAAAAGTGTTTATTCATAAAATAAACCTGCCAAAAAGTCAGAATCCCTTTCCGGCAGGTTTGTATTATGCTTGTCGGGGCTAAACGAGCCGCCTCCGCTTTTGTGTCATCCAGCTCCGGCGGCTAGCCCCTCGAGGTCATAAGCTAAATTGGCCAAGAAGGCAAAGAACGCCTTCCCGGCCAATTCATCTTATGCTTGTCGGGGCTAAACGAGCCGCCTCCGCTTTTGTGTCATCCAGCTCCGGCGGCTAGCCCCTCGAGGTCATAAGCTAAATTGGCCAAGAAGGCAAAGAACGCCTTCCCGGCCAATTCATCTTATGCTTGTCGGGGCTGAACGAGCCGCCTCCGCTTTTGTTATTTCATCTGCTTATTAATCTTCTCATACACCTGAGCAATCGCCTGTTCGAACTTGCCAGTCGATTTGGGAGTATAGTAATGAGCATTCTTAAGCTTATCTGGTAAATAGGTTTGCTGCACCCATCCCGATTCATAGCTATGTGGGTACTTGTATTCGATGCCTCTTCCCAGTTCTTTGGCACCTTGATAATGAGCATCCTTCAGGTGATCCGGAACCTCGCCGCTTTTTCCTTTACGGATATCACCGAGTGCCAGGTCGATGGCAGTGATCGCCGAGTTCGATTTAGGTGAGAGACATAGTTCGATGATCGCGTTGGCTAACGGGATTCTCGCTTCTGGAAATCCAATTTTCTCAGCAGTTTCGACTGCCGCCAATGTTCTTGGTCCCGCTTGGGGGTTGGCAAGGCCGATATCTTCATAGGCAATCACCAATAGTCTGCGTGCGATGCTCGGTAGATCTCCGGCTTCAACGAGTCTTCCTAGATAATGGAGTGCTGCATTCACATCACTTCCGCGAATCGATTTCTGAAATGCGCTTACGACATCATAATGGGCGTCACCGTCTTTATCGTGAGAAAAACTTTTCTTTTGCAGGCACTCTTCGGCGATATTGACATCAATAGAAATTACACCGTCCTCATTCGGTGAAGTGGACAAGACAGCCAGTTCCAATGCATTCAACGAACTCCTCACATCTCCAAAGCTACTGCTTGCAAAATGTTCAATCGCTTCGTCGGTTACATCAAGTGAATATCCACCTAATCCACGCTCTTCATCCTTTATGGCTCGATTCAAGGCGATTTTCATTTCTTCGATCGTAAGTGGCTTTAACTCGAAAATTTGGCATCTGCTTCTGATCGCTGGATTAATAGCGTGGTAGGGGTTGCTCGTCGTTGCCCCGATCAGTGTGATCATACCATTCTCCAAATAAGGAAGGAGAAAATCCTGCTTTCCTTTATCCAATCGATGCACCTCATCCAATAGAAGGATCACTTTTCCGGACATTTTGGCTTCTTCTGCAACGATTTGAATATCTTTTTTATTATTTGTTACGGCATTCAGGTTTTTAAATCGGTATTTCGTACTTCCGGCTATTGCGCTCGCGATGGACGTTTTTCCAATACCCGGTGGACCGTATAATATCATGGATGACAGCTGCTTTGCTTTTACCATCCTGTCTATGATTTTTCCTTCTCCAACTAAATGCTGTTGCCCGATGATTTCATCAATGGTCCTAGGTCTCATCTTAAAGGCAAGTGGTTTAATCGACATGAAACATCTCTCCAAACTGACGTTCTAGTTAAATTCACTTTATCATAGGAGGTTCTCATAAGGAAATATTGTGGCTGGGAAAGGGGGGAAGTGTATGAAGCTGCCCCTTTCACAGTCAGAGGGCGGATATGCTATAATAACAAAAGTCAATACAGAAGAATAATACGTCCCGATGAACGAGACGTTATTAAATATAGTAGAGGTGCTGGACATGAAGATATCAACTAAAGGCCGATACGGTTTAACGATTATGATTGAATTAGCAAAACGCCATGGTGAAGGGCCGACTTCACTGAAGACGATCGCACAGCAGCATGAGCTGTCGGAACATTATCTTGAACAACTGGTTGCTCCACTGCGAAATGGCGGTCTTGTTAGAAGTATCCGGGGGGCGTACGGTGGTTATGTGTTAGGACATGAGCCATCTGAAATCACAGCGGGAGATATTATCCGGATCCTTGAAGGGCCCATTAGCCCTGTAGAAGGAATTGAAGACGAAGAACCGGCAAAGCGCGAGCTATGGATCCGGATCCGGGATGCCGTTAGAGAAGTGCTCGATAATACAACGATAGAAGATTTAGCCAGTCATTCAGATGACGGTGAATCAGATGCGTACATGTTCTATATCTAGGAGGTAACGAAAAAATGGAAAGAGTGTACCTGGATCATGCTGCAACGTCTCCCATGCATCCTGAAGTAATTGAAGAAATGATTTCAGTGATGAAGAAGTCCTTTGGTAATCCATCGAGCATTCATTCATTTGGACGTGCATCACGACATCTTGTCGACCGCGCACGTACCATCATCGCTCAAAGTATTCATGCCGATTACAATGACATCATTTTTACAAGCGGTGGAACTGAAGCGGATAATTTAGCTATTATCGGTTCAGCCGAGGGGAATAAAGGAAAAGGAAATCATATCATTACGACACAAACCGAGCATCATGCTGTTTTACATGCGTGTGAATTTCTTGAATCCCAAGGGTTTGAGGTGACTTATCTGTCAGTAGACCGAACGGGCAGGATATCGGTGGAGGAACTGCAAAGGGAACTTCGCGACGATACGATCCTTGTTACGATTATGTTTGGGAATAATGAAGTAGGAACGATCCAGCCGATTAAAGAAATTGGACAGCTTCTTCAAAAACATCAAGCATATTTTCATACAGATGCTGTACAAGCGTTTGGTTTAACGCACATTGACGTGAAAGAACTTGGAATCGATTTGCTTTCGGTTTCGGGTCATAAAATAAATGGTCCTAAAGGAATAGGCTTTCTTTATTCAAACAAAAACGTGGAACTTCAGCCTGGATTATATGGTGGAGAACAGGAAAGAAAGCGCCGTGCAGGTACAGAAAACGTTCCGGCGATTGTTGGTCTTGGAAAGGCTGTAGAAATTGCTCAAAAAGCCATTGAAGAGAAGAGTTCTCAGTACTCTCGTTTCAAGGTTTTATTGAAAGAGACCCTAGCCGGAGCCGGCATTGATTTTGAGGAGAACGGATCTCTTGAGTATGGATTGCCCCATGTGCTAAACTTAAGCTTTCCCGGCACGGATGTAGAGTCCATGCTGGTGAATTTAGATATGTCAGGTATCGCTGTATCAAGCGGTTCTGCTTGTACGGCTGGATCTATAGAGCCTTCACATGTTCTGGTCGCGATGTTTGGCAAACAGTCAGGGAATTCAAGGAACTCCATCCGCTTCAGCTTTGGTCAGGGAAATACGGATGAGCAGATTGTCTGGACTGCCCATGAAGTCGCAAAGATCGTGAAGCGATTAACAACTTAAGAAAGTCGTCTGAAAAGGGCGATTGAACGAATAAGGAGGTGGCGTTAGTGAAAAAAGAACCAAAGGATACGAGAGTGGTCGTTGGGATGTCTGGTGGAGTAGACTCTTCTGTGGCCGCATTATTGTTAAAGCAACAAGGCTATGAAGTCATCGGGATTTTCATGAAAAACTGGGATGATACCGATGAAAATGGGTTTTGTACCGCAACAGAAGATTACAACGATGTGATTCGGGTATGTAACCAAATTGGTATTCCTTACTACGCTGTGAATTTTGAAAAACAATACTGGGATAAAGTGTTTACGTATTTCCTGGATGAATATAAAGCGGGAAGAACACCAAACCCGGATGTGATGTGTAATAAAGAAATTAAGTTCAAAGCCTTCCTTGATCATGCACTGAAACTTGGTGCAGATTATCTGGCAACCGGCCACTATGCACAGGTTGAATACCGTGATGGAGAATACAAGATGCTCCGAGGTGTTGACAACAATAAGGATCAAACGTACTTCCTCAATCAATTAGGGCAGGAGCAACTTGAAAAAGTGATGTTCCCCCTAGGCGGCATCGATAAGAAAAAGGTTAGGGAAATTGCTAAGGAAGCGGGCCTTGCGACTGCTGCCAAGAAAGACAGTACGGGGATTTGCTTCATCGGTGAACGCAACTTCAAAGATTTCTTAAGCAACTACTTACCTGCCCAACCGGGAACGATGGAAACATTAGACGGTAAAGTGATGGGAAAACACGATGGATTGATGTACTATACGATTGGCCAACGCCATGGACTGGGTATAGGTGGGGCCGGAGAGCCTTGGTTCGCCATCGGTAAGGACCTTGAAAGAAACGTGCTCTATGTAGGTCAAAGCTTCGAACATCCTGCCCTTTATTCAGATTCCATTCTCGCAACGGATGTTCACTGGACCTCAAATGGTGAGAAACCAGCTGAATTCGCCTGCTCGGCAAAATTCCGTTACCGTCAGGATGATAACAACGTAACGGTCATTCCTTTGGAAGATGGTAAGGTGAAAGTCATTTTTGACGAGCCTATCCGTGCCGTAACACCAGGACAAGCGGTTGTTTTCTACAACGGTGATGAGTGTCTGGGTGGAGGAACGATCGATACCATTTATAAAGATGAGAAAAAACTTACGTATGTAGGTTAAGACTGACGATGACCACAAAAAGGACTGAGAAGAAGAGATGAACAACCTCTCTTCTCTCAGTCCTTTTTCATCATTGATGGATATCAATATTGAGAGTACCTTATGTTATACTAGAAGCGATACGCGGGAAGAACCTTACTCAACTTGCATACATAAATCAAAACAATATAGAGGTGTTTTTAATTGGATAAGAATTTAAAAGGAATTGAGTTATTACAAGAAGGAAAAGTAGAAGAGGCTGTGAAGCTTTTTACAGAAGCCATCGAAGAAAAACCTAAGGATCCTGTCGGATATATTAATTTCGGGAACGTATTGATGTCGGTTGGAGACAATGATAAGGCTAAGAAGTTTTTCGAACGGGCGATCTCGATCGACGACAATGCTGGGGCAGCATACTATTCCCTGGGGAACCTGTACTTTAATGAAAATAACTTTGATGAAGCAAAGGATCAGTTTGAAAAAGCTGTTTCGAAAGGAATGGAAAATGCCGACGTTTACTTCATGCTTGGAGTCAGTTTGTTCCAATTAGAGCAGACGAGACTAGCTCTTCCTTACTTACAACGAAGTGTCGAACTGAATGAAGCGGACACTGAGGCACGCTTCCAGTTAGGTCTATGCTTAGCGAAGGTTGAAGCATACGAAGAAGCGATTGCGCAATTATCTCAAGTAGTGGAAGCAGACCCAACTCACGCAGATGCTTACTACAACTTAGGGGTTGCCTATGCAGGCCATAAGGATGATGCAGATACGGCACTGATGTATTTCAACAAAGCAATTGAAGTTCAACCAGATCATATGCTGGCGGGCTACGGCATCAAGATGATCGAAAAGCTGAAAAATGAACAAAGTGAATAGTTAGGAGGTTCACTGATTTGAGCCAGCAAGATTCTTTAAAGCTGTTTGGTGAGGAAGAAATCTATATAAAAGGAAGGCACCTTGTCACGATTTTTCATAATGAGGAAAATCTCTATACCGTCGTCCGGATCCGGGTGGACGAAACGAATGATTCTTATGAAGATAAAGAAGCGGTTGTAACCGGGAATTTTCCTAAGATTCATGAAGATGAGACCTACGTGTTTTACGGGAGGTTTCAAGATCACCCAAAGTTTGGCATGCAGTTTCATGCAAAGCATTTCAAGAAAGAAATCCCACAAACCACACAAGGTGTCGTCCATTATTTATCAAGTGATTTATTTAAAGGAATCGGGAAGAAAACAGCTGAGAAGATAGTGGAGCATATCGGGGAAAACGCCATCACCAAAATACTCGAAAATCCAAGCCTCCTGGATGAAATTCCAAAGCTTCCAAAGGAAAAGGCGAAAAGTATTTATGATACGCTTTCCGAGCATCAAGGCTTGGAGCGGGTCATGATCATGCTGAATGATCTGGGGTTTGGACCCCAAATTTCCATGAAGGTCTATCAAGCCTATAAAGAGCAGGCACTTGAAATCATTCAAAATAATCCCTATAAGCTCGTGGAAGACATTGAAGGAATCGGCTTTACCCGGGCCGATGAGATCGGGGCTAAGATTGGTTTGACTGGCAGTCATCCTGACCGGATCAAAGCAGGCTGTTTATACACCCTTGAGCAAACCTGTGTGAAGCAGGGCCATGTTTTTCTCGAAGTAGAAGAACTCATTGTAACGGTGAAGGAGCTCCTTGAGAAGAGTCAGCCCGAAAATGTCGATTACACTGAAATATCCAGTCAATTGGTTTCCTTGGAGGAAGAGGGTAAAGTCATTGGAGAAGGCACAAAGGTGTATGTTCCTTCTCTTTACTTCTCTGAAAAGGGGATCGTGACGAACATTGAAAAGATTTTGTCTCAAACCCAATATAAAGATCAATTTCCTCAATCCGAATTTCTTCTGTCACTTGGAGCACTAGAGGACCGACTGGGAGTTCAATACGCACCTTCCCAAAAAGAAGCCATCGAAACAGCGTTAATGTCACCAATGCTTCTGTTAACCGGAGGACCCGGAACCGGTAAGACGACCGTCATTCAGGGGATTGTCGAGCTGTTTGCTGATCTCCATGGCTGCTCCTTGGATCCCAAGGATTACAAAGATGAACCCTTTCCTGTTTTACTGACAGCTCCGACTGGTCGAGCGGCAAAGCGCATGACAGAATCCACCGGCCTCCCTGCCATGACGATTCACCGTCTTTTAGGCTGGAACGGTCAAGAAGGATTTCAGAGTGATGAAGAACGGGCGATTGAAGGTAAATTGTTAATTGTGGATGAAGTGTCCATGGTCGACACATGGCTTGCTCATCAATTATTGAAGGCTCTGCCAGAGGATATTCAAGTAATATTTGTCGGGGATGAGGATCAATTACCGTCTGTCGGTCCTGGCCAGGTACTAAAGGACCTATTGAAATCAGAAGTGGTACCAACTGTTAGATTAACGGATATTTATAGACAGGAAGAGGGCTCTTCCATTATTGAACTTGCTCACTATATGAAAAGGGGCCAGGTTCCTGCAGATCTGACCAAACAGCAAAAGGATCGATCCTTCTTCCCATGCAGAACCAATCAAATATCCGATGTCGTTCAAAAAGTTGTTGAGAACGCGAAGAAAAAAGGGTACTCCCCAAAGGATATACAGGTCCTTGCTCCTATGTATCGAGGCCCTGCAGGTATCGATCGATTGAATGAACTCCTTCAGGAAATCTTCAATAGCAATGACGGTACGCGGAAAGAGATCGCATTTGGAGATGTGAAATATCGTATTGGGGATAAGGTTCTTCAGTTGGTCAATCAGCCTGAAAACAATGTTTTCAACGGAGATATCGGTGAAATCGTCTCAATCTTTTATGCAAAGGAAAACACCGAGAAGCAAGATATGATCATTGTTTCATATGAAGGTAATGAGGTCACCTATACCAGGCAGGATCTCGTGCAAATTACCCATGCGTATTGCTGCTCGATCCATAAGTCACAAGGAAGTGAGTTTCCCATTGTGATTTTACCCGTCGTGAAAAGCTATTATCGGATGCTGAGAAGAAATCTTCTATACACTGCCATCACCAGGAGCAAGCAATTCCTCATTCTTTGTGGAGAACTTGATGCTTTTACCCTTGGAGTGGAGAGAGAAGATGATTTTCTCCGCAAAACAACCCTAAGCGAAAAACTGAGAAGCTTAACCGGTGCTGAAGAGAACACGGCAGTCTCTCCTGAAAAAGGATTACCCATTGAAGAAATCTTGATGAATGAGGATCCAATGATTGGAATGGAAGGCATCAGCCCCTATGATTTCATGAAAGCATAAGGTCAACGAATGAATATTTCTCCTGCTGAAATTATTCATTCGTTGACCTTTTTCTATATACTCCTTTGGGATCTCTCCCACTGATTATGTTCAGTCGTCAAAAGGAGTAAATTTTTCTTTTGAATGAGTGGTAGTCTGAAAATATAGACCGTTCCTTTCCGCTCCAGGCACTTGCTTTCCGCGGGGAGGAAGTCAAGCCTCCTCGGGCTTTTGCCCTGTGGGGTCTCGACCTTTCCTCTATTTCCCGCAGGAGTCAAGTGCCTTCCGCTACAATCCACTCTGTGCTACTACATTGTTTCTGCCTATAAGTATAGGTAAATAAATTATCTACAAAAGAATAAAAAAAATTTATTTTAACTCATAATTTGGAAGAGCATTGAACTTACTTTCAAATGGTTAAACAATTCCTTTGATTGGTCCATGTATGGTACAAATGTTAACTGCAGGATTAGCTAAATCCTTTCCTTGAATGCTAAAAAAATAGGATCGAAAATAATCTTATCTGTAGATATTCTTTTTTGCTCCGCGTTAAATAACCTCTAGTGAAGGGCAGTGGTCGATTTTCAATTGTGTACTGAAATTCTGTTTTCTATAGATTGATTTCGTCACTTTTAAGCTCTGTCACAAGATTTTCTTATAGATGGTGAGGGGAACTGCGTAGACTCCTGCGGAAGTACGGACGTGCAGAGACCCCTTTCGGCTAAGCTGAGGAGGCTCGGCCGAACGCTAGCTGCAAGCGGAGCGGTTCCCCTCACCATCGACAGAGCCCAAGCAGATCTTCTGTTAAAAAAGATCAACAATCTTTGCGAAAAGAGCCTATTGATAACAATTAATGTTAACTTAAAATAAAATTAAGTTGACATATATTTAAAGAAAGCGATATCCTTATCTTGTAGAAAAAAGACAGATGGGGGAAGACAGATGAACAGAAAATTAAGGACAATCGATCTTACACTGGCAGGGATGTTTGTTGCACTTATGGCGATAGGTGCCAACATCACGACATTCGTACCTTTTATGGTAGTGGGCGGTGTTCCCATTACGTTACAAACGTTCTTCGCCATTTTAGCTGGAGCGATCCTTGGAAGCAGGGTCGGGGCGATTTCCATGACAGTGTACGCACTGGTAGGATTAGTGGGTGTTCCTGTATTTGCACGATTTGGAGCAGGGTTATCCTCTATTGTGAGCCCGACATTCGGATTTATCGTTTCGTTTATTTTCACAGCTTACATTACAGGTAAAATCGTAGAAAAACATAAAGGTGTAAAGGTCTACATTTTCGCAGCACTAGTCGGGATGGCGGTCAATTATGTGGTCGGTACAAACTGGATGTACGCAGCTTACAAGCTTTGGGCTGCAGCTCCTGAAGGATTTACATATAAACTTGCATGGGCCTGGATGGTGGTTCCTTTACCGAAGGATATCATATTAGCCGTGTGTGCTGGAATAATGGCTCATCGTCTGGAGAAATCGGTCCTATCTAAGAGTACATTTAAGAATATAAATAGAGCGGCTTAAACTAAAGGGGGAGGAATATCATATGAAAACATGGAAGGAAATGGCACTTGGAGTAATCGAGGGAGAAGAAATCACAAATGAAGAAGCTTTATCGATTTTACAAAGTCCGGATGACGAGCTTCTGGAATTATTGCATAGCGCTTATCTTATTCGAAAACATTATTATGGGAACAAAGTGAAATTAAATATGATCATCAATACGAAATCAGGTTTATGCCCTGAAAACTGCGGCTACTGTTCACAGTCCATTGTTTCAAATGCTCCGATCGAAAAATATCGCATGGTGGATAAAGAAACCATTCTAAAAGGAGCTGAAAATGCTCATCAGCTAAATGTGGGAACATATTGTATTGTGGCGAGTGGAAGGGGACCGAGCAATCGTGAAGTCGATCATGTGGTTTCAGCAGTAAAGGAAATCAAAGAGCAATATAACTTAAAAGTATGTGCTTGTTTAGGCTTATTAAAAGACGATCAGGCGAAACGGTTAAAAGAAGCAGGGGTGGATCGTTATAACCATAACATCAATACTTCAGAGAACCATCATGAAAACATCACCACCTCCCATACATATGAAGACAGGGTGAATACCGTTGAACAAGCCAAAGCACAAGGAATTTCTCCCTGTTCCGGAATCATTGTCGGCATGAAAGAGACATTGCAGGATGTGGTTGATATGTCCCGCAGCTTAAAGGTGCTGGATGCCGACTCCATTCCAGTGAACTTTTTACATGCCATAGATGGTACACCTCTTGAGGGAACAAATGACCTCGATCCGAGGTATTGTTTAAAAGTCCTTTGTTTAATGCGCTTCATCAACCCGACAAAAGAGATCCGTATTTCAGGAGGACGGGAAGTGAATCTGCGCAGTTTACAGCCACTGGGACTTTATCCAGCCAACTCGATTTTTGTTGGTGATTACTTAACGACAGCCGGTCAGGAAGGGACAGCAGATCATCAAATGCTTGAAGACCTGGGGTTTGAGGTTGATTACGTGAAGGAAGTAAGTGAGCAGGTAACATCATGAAAATGAAATAAATAAATTTAGGTGGGTGCTTTGGAAAAGGTTACTCCTTATGAAATCAAGAAAATATCCCACACTATATAAGAACGGTGATCAAACATCGTTTGGGCGGATATTCTCATTGAACAAGTATATAATCAGCTCGGATTGGTCATGATGGTAGGGAATACACACCAGGTTTGGTGTAATAGAGGTGAACCTTACCGATGAAGTGTCCAAATTGTCAGAGCAAAGATATCGGAAAGATCGGCATCAACCAATATTATTGTTGGGGTTGCTATATAGAGCTTTCCTTGTCAAAGGGAGTCATTCATACTCATCAAGTGGAAGAGGATGGATCACTGAGCTCCTTAGACGACTTGTTTGATGAGGAAGAACGCCGACTAAGCTAGGAAGAGGTGTCTTTCTTGAACAAAACATTTGCATCCATCGTTGGTTTTGGAGCAGGAATCGCTGCTTCTATCTATTCTCAAAGATCCAATATGATGAACCAAAGACAAATGAAACGAATTCGTAAACAAGTAAAGAAACTTTTTTAACAGCTAAAAAGGCTGACTTTCGGGTCAGTCTTTTTTTATTTTCTTGGTTATTTATATGAAGAGAACTTAAATATTTAGAAAGAATCACTAAATCTTTATTGAAATCGCCAGCTGCTATTTGGATTTCAGCGGAATTTTTGCTTTATCAGCGAAACTTCACTTTTATCAGCGATATTCCCAATATATCAGCGAAATCTCAGTTTTATCAGCGGAATATCAATAATATCAGCGAAAAGACTTTCGCTCCTTCCGTCCCCAACGATTTAATGTCGGGTATGCCCAAGCCGCCAACCACGGTTTTGTTTCTGTCCAATGAATAAAAAACCCTCCTACATTCCAACACTAGGAAAGAAAGAAGGAGGTGGTGATGATGGAAAAGCGACCCTATGCCAAATGGTTGTACCGACTTTCAATTGCTCTTATTCTTGCTTTATTCCTATATATTCTCTATTTATTAAAGCCAGTATGGCATCCGGTCCTGGAAGTATTGTTCTTTTCGCTCCTTCCCTTCTTGATAGGGGGATTCATTGCCTATTTGCTTCATCCTATAGTAGAAAAAATCCATGAGGCGGGCATTCATAGAGGAATAGCAATCATGCTCATCTACATCCTTTTCTTCGGAGGATTAGGATACGCGGTCTATAAGGGAACTCCAATCATCATACATCAGTTGAAAGATTTATCAGAGAATGCGCCACTATTTACAAAACAGTACCAGAAGTGGCTGGACTATGTACAAAGCGAGACCTCCACTTGGCCTGACGGAATACAATCTCAATTAGAGGAAAGAATTGACGGGATCGAAGCCTGGTTGACGGGGCTTGTCGCAGTCGTTCTGGCCACTGTGATGAAGTTTATGAACAGCTTGCTGCTTGTTGCGATCATTCCCTTCGTATCCTTTTATTTATTAAAGGATATTACGAAAGTGAAAAAATTTCTGTGGCAGCTCACTCCTAACAAATGGAGGAAGAGCGCGATTTCATTCTCAAAGGATGTGGATGAATCGCTGGGAGGCTATATCCGGGGACAGCTTTTAGTTTGTTTGCTCATTGGGGGACTTTCTGCATTAACACTCTGGTTGATCGGTATGAAATATCCTTTGATCCTCGGATTGATCATTGGAGTAACCAATGTAATACCTTATTTCGGACCGATTATCGGAGCCGTTCCTGCTGCCATTGTGGCAAGTACGATCTCTGTCAATATGATGATATATGTCGTCATCATGGTCATAGTACTCCAATTCTTGGAGGGGAATATCTTATCGCCCCTCATTGTCGGAAAAAGCCTTCATATGCATCCACTGTTTATTATGGCTGCCCTTATCCTAGGTGGTGAAGTAGGGGGTGTGATCGGAATGATTGTTGCAGTACCTTTTTTAGCTGTGGTAAAAGTAGCGATTTTACATGGCCGAACCCATTTCATTCATGCAACAGGGGAAGATTAACTGAAAAAATAAGAATCAACATTGACAAATACAGTGAATATTTCTATAATCCAACATATACAAGTATTCGTATAAAATGAAAGCTATGAAGGATCGAGTACGTTATAGCCCATCTATCAGAGAGGAATCCCCCAGGCTGTAAGGGATTTTAGATGAAGGATAACCGAATGCTAATCCTGAGTGCAGGTAAAGCCTGCCGTCTATCCGCGTTAAGGTGTTTTGAGGGATGAATAAAAGAAAAGCGGAAGGGCTTTGCTAAGGGGCGACAAGTATAAGCGAATCTGCAAGAAGGCGTTTTTTGCCTTTTTGGTAGATTTGACTTATGACCTCGAGCCTCTAAGCCCTGGAGCTAGACAAAAACTGTCTTTTCTTTATTCATAACCAGGGTGGTACCGCGAGAATAGCTCTCGTCCCTGTTTTAGGGATGAGGGCTTTTTTGTATTCTTTTTTAACCATACATATAAAGGAGGAAGCTTTAAATGAACAAATTAACAGGTGCAGAAATTCGCCAGAAGTTTTTAGATTTCTTTCAGGAAAAAGGACACGGGGTGGAACCAAGTGCTTCATTGGTTCCGCATGAGGATCCGTCCCTTTTATGGATCAATAGTGGGGTAGCTACATTAAAGAAATATTTTGATGGACGTGTCATCCCTCAAAATCCAAGGATCGTGAATGCCCAAAAGTCGATTCGGACCAATGATATTGAAAACGTAGGGAAAACAGCACGCCATCACACGTTTTTCGAAATGCTTGGAAACTTCTCGATCGGAGAATATTTTAAAGTAGAAGCGATTGAATGGGCTTGGGAATTTTTGACCGACGCGAAATGGGTCGGCTTTGATCCCGAGAAGCTTTCCGTTACCATTCACCCCGAAGATCATGAAGCATTTGACATCTGGAACAAAAAAGTAGGAGTACCGGCAGAACGAATCATTCGCATCGAAGGGAACTTCTGGGATATCGGGGAAGGTCCAAGTGGCCCGAATACAGAAATCTTCTATGATCGTGGGCCGGAATATGGGAACAATCCAGAAGACCCTGAATTATATCCGGGTGGAGAGAATGATCGTTATCTTGAGGTATGGAACCTTGTGTTCTCACAATTCAATCATAACCCTGACGGAACGTACACTCCGCTTCCTAAGAAGAATATTGATACCGGTATGGGACTTGAACGTATGGCATGTGTCGTTCAGGAAGTATCTACAAACTTTGATACTGATTTATTTATGCCGATCATTTCAGCTACAGAAGAAATTTCCGGTAAGTCCTACGGTAAAGACAATGACATCGACGTAGCGTTCAAGGTCATCGCCGATCATATCAGAACGGTTTCCTTCGCGATCGGTGACGGAGCTCTTCCTTCCAATGAGGGCCGCGGCTATGTATTAAGAAGACTGCTTCGCCGTGCGGTTCGATTTGCGAAACAAATTGAAATCAACCGTCCATTCATGTATGAATTGGTGCCGGTTGTTTCTGGAATTATGGTTGATTTCTATCCGGAAGTGAAGCAAAAAGCAGAATTCATCCAAAAAGTAGTGAAAAATGAAGAAGACCGCTTCCACGAAACATTGAACGAGGGGCTAGCTATTCTTTCTTCCATCATCAAGGTACAAAAGTCTGCAGGTAACAAGATCATTCCTGGTGAGGATGTCTTCCGTTTGTATGATACGTACGGATTCCCGGTTGAATTAACGGAAGAATATGCAGAAGAAGAAGGATTAACAGTTGATCATGATGGTTTTGAAAGAGAAATGGAAGCTCAGCGTGAAAGAGCGAGATCGGCTCGCCAGGATGTAGGAAGCATGCAGGTGCAGGGTGGAGTCCTTAGTGACATCACGGTAGAAAGTCGCTTTGTAGGGTATGACACTTTAGAAACGACTGCTACTGTTCTTGAACTGTTGGTTGACAATGAACGTCAGCCGAGAGTTGATAAAGGACAGGAATGTCAATTCATTCTGGACCAGACACCTTTCTATGCAGAGAGCGGCGGACAAATCGGGGATAAAGGGTACATTGAAGCTATGGGTGTGAAAGTTTTGGTGACAAACGTCAAGAAAGCGCCTAATGGCCAAAACCTTCACTCTGCCATCATTGAAGAGGGGACGTTAGAGCAAGAGGCTCAGGTGCTTGCGAAAGTGTCCCGTGAATCCAGAACAAGAGTGGAGAAAAATCACACAGCTACACACATTCTTCATCAGGCATTGAAAGATGTACTTGGAGAACATGTAAACCAGGCAGGTTCTTTAGTGGAACCAGATCGCCTGCGATTCGACTTCTCTCATTTCGGTTCTGTTTCCCAGGAAGAAATTGAGCGAATCGAAACCATCGTCAATGAGAAGGTTTGGAAGGCTATTTCAGTTAACACAGCTCTTAAATCATTATCAGAGGCAAAAGCCATGGGAGCGATGGCTTTATTCGGAGAAAAATACGGCGAAGAGGTTCGCGTTGTATCGATCGGAGAATATAGCTTAGAGCTATGTGGTGGTTGTCATGTTTCGAACACGTCTGAAATCGGGTTATTTAAGATTCTTTCAGAAAGTGGAATCGGAGCAGGTACAAGAAGGATCGAAGCTGTTACAGCGGAGAATGCTTACAAAGTGTTGAACGATCAGGTTACTCAACTGAAGGAAGTAGCAGGCAAACTTAAAGCGAATCCTAAAGAAGTCGTCAATCGGATTGACTCTTTATTAGTAGAAATGAAAGAGCTTCAGAGAGAAAATGAATCATTATCCGCAAAGTTGTCAAACATAGAAGCAGGTAGCTTAACGGATCAAGTCAAAGTCATTGACGGAGTGAATGTTCTTTCCGCGAAAGTGGCTGTAGGAGATAGCAATGGATTACGTACAATGATGGATGATCTTAAACAGAAATTGGGCTCCGGTGTTATTGTATTGGCAACTACTGGTGACGATAAAGTTACGATCATTGCAGGAGTTACGAAGGACTTAGTCGAAAAGGGTTATCATGCTGGAAAACTTGTTAAAGAAGTAGCTTCACGCTGTGGTGGAGGAGGCGGTGGCCGTCCGGACATGGCTCAAGCTGGGGGTAAACACCCGGAAAAAGTAGAAGAAGCCCTGCAAATTGTAGAAGAATGGGTCAAATCCATTTAACTCCGTGTGAAAGTGGTGTACAATGTAGGTAACGATTAACAATTCGGTTGTCAAAAAGACAAGCCTAAAGAGAGGTGCTAAAAATGAGTTCTTTTGACAAAACGATGCGGTTTGATTTTTCAGAGGAGCCGTTCGAACATGACGTGAAGGAAGTACTCCTGCAAGTTCATGATGCTCTTCAAGAAAAAGGGTACAACCCGATCAATCAAATCGTAGGGTACTTATTATCTGGAGATCCTGCTTACATTCCTAGACATCAAGATGCCAGAAATATCATACGTCGTTTAGAGCGTGATGAGATCATCGAAGAATTAGTCAAATCGTATTTGAAACAGCATAAAGAGGGATAATACATGCGTGTAATGGGTTTAGACGTCGGCTCTAAAACAGTGGGAGTCGCAATTAGCGATGAGCTTGGTTGGACCGCTCAAGGAATTGAAACGATTAAGATTGACGAAGATCAAGGTGTGTTCCGGATCGACCGATTAAAGGAACTTGCCGAAGAGTACCAGGTGGATACAGTTGTAGTCGGATTGCCTAAAAATATGAACAACTCTATTGGTCCCCGGGGGGAAGCGTCTAAAGCTTATGGAGAATTAATTCAGCAAGAGTTATCCCTTCCCGTTAAATACTGGGATGAACGACTGAGTACAATGGCAGCGGAACGAGTCCTTTTAGAAGCCGATGTAAGTAGGAAGAAACGTAAGAAAGTAATTGATAAAATGGCTGCGATGATGATCCTTCAAGGATATCTTGACAGCCAAAAATAATGAGGTGAATGTTCATGGAACACGGAGAAAAACAAATTACAGTAGTTGACGAACAAGGAAATGAACAATTATGCGAGGTTCTTTTCACGTTTGAATCAGATAAATTCAATAAATCATATGTTCTTTACTATCCACTAGGAGCAGATGAAAACGACGAAGAAGAAATTGAAATTCACGCTTCTGCTTTCCTTCCGGGAGACGAAGGTCAAGAAGGCGAATTAAAGCCGATTGAAACTGAAGAAGAGTGGGACATGATCGAAGAAATGTTAAACACTTTCTTAGACGAAGAAGAAGACGCAGAATAAGCAATAAGCTATAGTTCATAAGAACAGGGACCGCAAAAAGGGACAAAAAATTCACCTTTTTGCAGGTCCCTGTTTCACTTTGTGCAAAATATTGTATAATAGTGGAGATGATGTCGAATTACCTTTAACGGATATCCCGCTTTTTTGCTCGAAAGGGGGAAATATAGCTTTGGAAAAGAACAGAAATATAAAAGAAACACTTATGAAAAAACTGCTTGAAAGACAAGAGGAGGCAAAGGTCATTAGAAAAATAGTAGGACTTGTCATTCTTTGTCTTGTCATCATTATTGGAGGAACGGCCATCGGTGGGTACCTTTACGTAAATTCAGCATTAAAACCCGTGGATCCGGACAATACGAAACCAGTAAAAGTCGAAATACCTATAGGCTCTGGAGTGACATCCATCGGGAACATTCTGGAGGAAGAGGGAATCGTCAAGAATTCCACTGTCTTTAAGTACTATGTGAAATTTAACAATGAATCAGGTTTTCAGGCAGGATCTTATGACTTGACCCCTTCCATGACATTAAATGAAATTGTTAATAGCTTAAAAACAGGTAAGGTAATGAGAAAAGCAGAATTTAAGATTACCATACCTGAGGGACTGCAATTAGATCAAATTGCTGAGCTTATTGCTGATAAATCCCCATACAAAAAAGAAGAAATTGTCAATAAATTAAATGATAAGAAATGGCTCGAGCAATTAAAACAGGAATATCCGGCATTGATAACTGATGAAATATTTAAAAAAGAAATCAAACGTCCTTTGGAAGGATATCTCTATCCTGCGACGTACCCTTTTTATGAGAAAAAGCCTTCTTTAGAAGCGATATTAACGAAGATGATTGCCCAAACGAACGAAGTCCTCGCTCAAAATGAGGGAGCGATGTCAGATAGGGAATACACGGCCCATGAGCTTCTTACGTTATCTTCCCTCATTGAAGAAGAAGCAACAGAAAAAGCAGACAGAGGAAAAATCTCAAGTGTCTTCTATAATCGTATTGAGGAAGGTATGCCTCTCCAAACCGATCCTACAGTGCTTTATGCATTAGGTAAACACAAAAAAAGAACCGTCTACAAAGATCTTGAAGTGGATTCACCTTATAACACATATAAAGTGAAGGGGTTACCGCCAGGTCCGATCGCGAATGCAGGTGTGTCTTCGATTGAAGCGGCTTTGGAACCGGAAGAAACAGAGTATTACTATTTCCTGGCTTCTGCCAATGGATCCGTTTATTATTCTGAAACATTAGAGGAGCATAACGAGAAAAAGGCGAAGTACATTACAAACAAAGAAGAATAGAGCGGTGATAAGAGGAAAGAAATATTCGCTTTCCTCTTATCTATGTGGTAAAATAGTACAAGTTATTTTTATATACGGGCGATATCTTTATGAAGATGTGTGTTAAGTAGAAAGCTCATTGTAGCTTTCTTCTTTTCATGTTGTCTGAGAATGGATCGTTACCCGGGACCACTTATGAACATGATCGTGAGGCTTATTTATGAATGAACAGGTTATTCACTATATAGAATCAATCGTGAAAGAACGTTCCCCGTTACTTGCTGAGATGGAGCAATATGCAGAAGCTCATAACGTACCGATTATGGAGCTGGTAGGGATTGAAGCATTGCTGGGGATGTTACGTATACAACAACCGAAGCGCATCTTGGAAATTGGGACTGCCATTGGGTATTCCGCTTTCAGAATGGCTGAGGCTCTTCCTAAATCGACAATCGTTACCCTTGAACGTGACCAAGAAAGGTTCGACGCAGCGCAGAGCTTTCTGTCTCGTTCTGAGATTGGAAAGAGGGTCGTAACTTTATTCGGTGATGCCTTGGAGCTCGGCGAAGAAGTGGAAAAGCACGGTCCTTTTGATGCCATATTTATAGATGCCGCTAAGGGACAATACCTTAAATTCTTTGAACTCTACTCTGAAATGCTATCAGAAGAAGGGGTCGTCTACTCGGATAATGTCCTGTTTAAGGGACTTGTCGCCCAAGAAGAGGTAGAACAGAAAAGAATTCGGAACATGGTCAAAAAATTAAAGAATTATAATAAATGGCTCATGAATCATGGGCAATTTGATACGAGTATTTTACCCGTTGGAGACGGCATTGCCATAAGTAAAAAAAGAGGTGATCGCTCATGAAAAAACCAGAATTACTCGTGACCCCTGTCTCTGTTTCTGATATCGAAACGTTAGCACTGGCGGGAGCGGATGCGTTTATGATCGGTGAACAAAGGTATGGCTTAAGGCTTGCAGGAGAGTTTTCAAGAGAAGATGTAGCGGAAGCGATCAAAGCTGCTCACAAACACGGTAAAAAAGTGTATGTAGCCATGAACGCCCTTTTCCACAATGATAAAATTTCTGAACTTGACGACTATATTGCATTTCTTCAAGAAGCTGGCGCGGATGCGGTCGTGTTCGGTGACCCTGCTGTGCTAATGGCTGCCCGTGAAGTGGCACCGGATATGTTGCTTCATTGGAACACGGAAACGACCGCCACCAATTGGTATACGTGTAATTATTGGGGGAGAAAAGGGGCGAAACGCGCTGTTCTGGCCAGGGAATTAAGCATGGATACCATCGTGGAGATGAAAGAGAATGCAGAAGTTGAAATCGAGGTCCAGGTCCACGGAATGACTTGCATGTTCCAATCAAAACGCTCATTACTAGGTAATTATTTTGAGTATAGAGGCAAGGCGATGGAGATTGAAAACCGTAAAGAACAACGTAATATGTTCCTGCACGATGAAGAACGTCATAATAAATACCCAATCTATGAAGATGAGAACGGCACTCATATTATGAGTCCGAATGATATGTGCATTGTTGATGAACTGGGTGAAATGATCGAAGCCGGCATTGATTCCTTCAAAATCGATGGGGTCCAGAAATCATCAGACTATATATTAAAAGTGACGAAACTATATCGTAAAGCCATTGATCTATGTGTAGAAGACGAAGTACAATATGACGAGCAAAAAGACGGATTTTTAGAAGAAGCGAAAAGCCTTCAACCTGAAAATCGTCCATTGGATACTGGATTTTTCTTTAAAGAAACGGTGTATTAAGAACGAAATGAAGATTGATCAGAACGGAGGAGTTACGATGACCACTGTTGTGAAAAAACCCATATCCAAGATAGTAGATGGAAGACGTGTCATTGTGAAGAAACCTGAGTTACTGGCTCCTGCCGGTAATCTGGAAAAATTGAAGATAGCTGTCCATTACGGTGCAGATGCAGTTTATATTGGCGGACAGGAATACGGCCTGCGCTCAAATGCCGGGAATTTCACCTTCGAACAAATGAAAGAGGGCGTGGATTTTGCGAGAAGTTATGGCGCAAAGATTTATGTAACAACCAACATCTATGCCCATAATGAGAATATGGATGGTCTTGAAGACTACTTACGTGGACTTCAGGAGGCGGGAGTCGCGGGGATTATTGTAGCTGATCCACTCATCATAGAAACATGCAGAAGAGTCGCACCAAATGTGGAAGTGCATTTAAGTACCCAGCAGTCCCTTTCAAACTGGAAAGCAGTCCAGTTCTGGAAGGAAGAAGGACTTGACCGAGTGGTATTGGCACGTGAAGCGAGCGGCGACGAAATCCGTGAAATGAAAGAAAAGGTAGATATTGAAATCGAGACCTTTATCCATGGGGCCATGTGTATTGCCTACTCCGGCCGCTGCACATTAAGTAACCATATGACGGCCCGTGACTCAAATCGTGGCGGTTGCTGTCAATCATGCCGTTGGGATTACGATTTATATGAAGTCGACGGAGAAAATGAAAATCCTCTTTACGACAATGGTGATGCACCATTTGCCATGAGCCCGAAAGATTTGAAGCTGGTTGAATCGATTCCGAGAATGATTGAATTGGGCATTGACAGCCTGAAAATCGAGGGACGTATGAAGTCCATTCACTACGTAGCCACTGTCGTAAGCGTATACCGTAAAGTGATTGACGAATACTGTAAAGATCCCGATAACTTTACGATTCAGCAAGAATGGCTGGAAGAGCTTGATAAATGTGCAAATCGTGAAACAGCTCCAGCGTTCTTTGAGGGAGTTCCAGGCTTCAAAGAGCAAATGTTTGGTGTTCATAATAAGAAAAACACAAATTATGAATTTGTCGGACTTGTGTTAGATTACGACGAAGAAACACAAATTGTCACCCTGCAACAAAGAAACCATTTTAAAATAGGACAAGAAGTAGAATTTTTCGGTCCTGAGATCTCAAACTTTACGCAAGTTGTGGAGAAGATGTGGGATGAAAAAGGAAATGAGCTAGATGTTGCACGTCACCCATTACAAATTGTGAAATTCAAGGTTCATCAGAGAGTATATCCTGATAACATGATGCGAAAGGAGAATACCTAATACTTATGAAGCATAAACCCGTTGTGATTGGTGTAGCAGGAGGATCCGGCTCAGGTAAAACTAGTGTTACCAAAGCCATATATGAACAATTTCAAGGTCATTCGATTTTAATGCTGCAGCAGGATTATTATTATAAAGATCAATCGAATCTACCTTTTGAGGAACGCCTAAAAACGAATTATGATCATCCATTAGCATTTGATAATGATCTATTAATTCAACATCTGCACGGTCTACTAGATCATCAACCTGTAAATAAACCGGTCTATGATTATAAAATGCACACCCGTTCTGACGACACCATCCTCGTTGAACCGAAAGATGTTATTATTTTAGAAGGAATTTTAGTATTAGAAGATGAAAGATTGCGTAACTTAATGGATATTAAGCTATATGTAGATACAGATGCTGATCTTCGCATCATCAGAAGAATGCTTCGCGATATTAAAGAGCGGGGACGTTCCATTGATTCCGTCATTGATCAATACATTACAGTTGTTCGTCCTATGCATAATCAGTTTATTGAACCGACGAAGCGATATGCTGACGTGATCATTCCAGAAGGTGGTCATAATCACGTGGCAATCGATTTAATGGTCACAAAAATTCAAACTATTCTTGAACAAAAGTCATTTTTGTAATACGATAGCATAGATAAAGACATACAGGTAGATTTTGCATTTTCCCACATTGTAAAGAAGCAGGGAATGGAGAGAGAATGAATTCTCTCTCCATTCCCTACCTTTACATAACTAGCAAATGACATTTACATAAAGAGTATGGGAAACTCTTAGATAGAAGAAGGAGTGAAGAGGGTCATGAGTACAGATAAAGTATTTCCGATGACAGCAGAAGGTAAAGAGAAGTTAGAAAAAGAACTGGAGAATTTGAAAACGGTTAAACGTAAAGAAGTCGTTGAGCGTATTAAAATCGCCCGAAGCTTTGGAGATTTATCCGAGAACTCAGAGTACGACGCAGCCAAAGATGAACAAGCATTTGTTGAAGGTCGTATTTCCACTTTAGAAAACATGATTCGCAATGCGAAAATCATTCAAGAAGATGATATGAACTCAGATACAGTACAATTGGGTAAAAAAGTAACGTTCGTTGAACTGCCGGACGGAGACAAAGAAACATACACAATCGTTGGTAGTGCAGAAGCGGATCCATTTGAAGGGAAAATTTCAAATGATTCACCTATCGCGAAAAGCCTTCTTGGTCATAAAGTAGGCGCGAAAGTAAGCGTTCAAACTCCAGGTGGAGAAATGAATGTGAAGATTGTAGAAGTAAGCTGATCATGTAGAAGGGGCTCATTAGCGAGTCTCTTCTTTTTTTATGCTGTGAATAAGATTATTTCACATAAAACTCGTCAACAATGGGGACGAGGTGACAATATGAAGCGAAAACGAATCAGGTTGCTCAGTATCTTTTTATTACTTGCTCTTTTTGCGCTAGCAGCTAGACTGATGCAATTGCAATTATTCCAAACAGAATCCTATTCGAAACATCAAATCAATCTTCTCGAAGAAAGTGTATCTCAACGAACGCAACAATTGGTGATCGATGAAGGCAGGGGAGAATTTCTCGATAGGAACGGGGAACCACTTACGTATACGGAGAAAAATGTTCTTGTTCTTTTTCCTTTCCTGAAGAAATTGGACTGGCCTGCAGAAAAAGTGGCAGATATTCTTCATGTACCACCTCAAACAATCCTATCAAAGCTAGAGGAAGCGAAAGGGCCGATCATCTTTGGCGGAAAAGAACCACTACAGCTGACGGAAAGCCAAATGAGTGACATTAATTCCCTTGAAATCCAAGGAGTCTTTGCACTCACAAAAAAGTTTAAAAGCATCGAAGTCCCTGCTTCTCAGTTGATCGGCGTAACAGGAGAAAATACAGAGGTGTTTCATGAGCGTTATCCTGATAAAGTAAAAGGAGCGAATCAGAAAATTGGCGTGTCCGGCCTTCAAGAAAGCTTTGACGAGTGGCTGGTCGCAGAGGAAGAAGCAAAGCTGATCTATCATGTGGATGCCATCGGTGGTCCGCTTTTCGGTGTAGACGTGAAATACCTGGCCCCTGCCAATCCCTTCTACCCCCTTAATGTGAAAACGACAATCGATGCCAGGATGCAGCAAGCATTGGAAGAAGTCGCCGATACGTATAACATTCAAAAGGGAGGATTACTGCTCCTTGATATTGAAAAAAGTGAAATCGTTGCCAGCGTATCAAGACCTTCGATGAAAAGCCGAGACCCGTTTAGTGGGGGGGCAACGAACTACATGCTGAAAGCGTTGATCCCCGGATCCGTATTTAAGACCGTTGTCGCCGCTGCAGCCATGGACGAAGGGATTGTGGATGAAAGCAGGTTGTTTGCATGTGATGAAGATATTCTAGGTGGTCCTGCGGAAAAACCCCATGGGAACATTAATATTAAAACGAGTATCGCTGTCAGCTGTAACCGAACGTTTGCGGATTTGGCGAATGAACTAACGGAGAAGGATAACCATCTTCTTGATGAGTATGCTGAAAAGATCGGCTTGATTGGAGACATTGCGTGGAAAGGAAACGTCTTTCATTATGAAAGCTTTCCTCAGCTTCCAGTGAGTGAAGGAAGGATTTTCGCGAATGAAGAACACAGAAATGAACCAAAACTTGTTTCTCAAACAGGCATTGGACAACAAGAAGTTCGAGTCACCCCCCTTGGAATGGTTAATATGATGGCCACTATCGCCAGGGGAGGGGAAAAATATCAGGTTAGTGCCGTATCTGCAGTCGAGTACCAAAACGGAACAAAGATGTTTTCCTTCCCCAAACAGGAGGCTAAGGGTGAAACAATCACTCCATATACGGCCATGAAGCTTCAGCAGTACTTAAGAGGAGTAGTAAATTCTCCCGAGGGGACGGCTCCCTATTTACAAACAGCAGCCTACCCCATTGCCGGTAAAACGGGGACGGCCCAAACAGGGAATTATCGTGGAGAAAAAACGAAGGAAAATGAATTATACAATAAATGGTTCGCCGGATATTTCCCCTTTGAAAATCCCAAATACTCCCTCGTTGCCGTCAACATGGATGTGAAGATCAGTGAGGGTGGGATCTACCCGATTTTCAAAGATAGCGTAGATGCCATTTATAATCTTGAGAATAATTAACCCTGATGTACAATGGTCCTGCGACCTTTTTCCCTTTCTTATGAAAGTAGATAAAACCAACTGAGATGGATAATGTTTCGCTTTATTCTTTTCCTCTAATCGTGTTAAAATGTTTAGGATAATAGGGAGGGAACGTAATGGCGAAATACCAATCTCGATTAGATAAACGATCCAAGAAGAATTCAAATAAAATTTTGAACATAATGATCGCAGTCGTACTTTTATTGATAGTCGTTGTCGGAGCAACAATAGTGATGGGAGGCGGCGATGAGAAGGCATCATCTAACGTTGCTGATACAGAAACAAAAGACTCGGACAATAGCAATAAGAATGCTGAAAAAGACGATAAATCTGTTTCTTTAGATGAGGATAAAAAATCTGAGGAAAAAGATAATGAAGATAAAAAAGACGAAGAAAAGAAAAGCGATGAAGAGAAACAAAAAGACAAAGCTTCTGATGAAGAGGATACTGTTGCATTAGAAGGTGAAGAACAAAGCGAATTAAAAGTCGAAGATAGTGACGAACCCAACGTGAAGAAAACAATGGTGCATCCTGACTGGAAGCCGGTTGGAACTGAGCAAACCGGTGAACACGTGTCTGTATATGATGAAGGCACTGTAGACTGGCAGGAAAAAATCAAGGCTACTTCTTATGCAACAGGCATTCCTGAAGACAACATGACCGTTTGGTGGATGGAAGGGAATGGCGGTCCTCAGAAGTCCATGGCTACCGTGACGGCTAAAGATACAAAAACCCCATACAGAGTTTATCTGCAATGGGTGGACGGCAAAGGATGGCAGCCTACCAAAGTGCAGGAATTAGAGGAAAATGATAAAGATTAATATGTGATGAAAAAGGCTCTTCCTAATTAAATGGGAGAGCCTTTTTTGAAATTATTTTTTTACTTTAAAATGAACCGCCGCGCTATACAATCTTCTGCCATTTTCATCAATGGAAACGACATGATTTACATGATGAACGCTCAGCATGATTGCTTTATTATGCTGGATTTGTTCATCCACCATCTTTTCCAATGTTCGTAAACTATCTGCTTCAAAAAACTCCACTTTATCTTCTATTAAGTCAAATGAAATATTCATATGTTTATCCTCCTCTATTACTGTGATTTCCTTACAGACAGGTTATCCCCCCTTATTTTAGAGCGGGAAAACGGATTTTACAATTATTATTTGTTGAATTCATTCAAAGAATATGATAATTTAATAACAGTTTTTATTTTAATTCATAGTATGTTTATAGGAATTATAAACTTAATGTAGCTGAGGTGCTTAACCATGGGTAGAGAATTTTTGGATTTGTTCCAGGATTGGGCAGATTCTTATGACGATACAGTAACGGGGAAAGACGTTGAATATCAAGCGGTTTTCGAGCACTATGAATCTATTCTTGACGAAGTAGTTTCCCGTTCAAAGGGAAGAGTCGTTGAATTTGGCCCGGGGACAGGAAATTTGACCAGAAGATTACTGGACGGAGGACTTGAAGTGGTTCCTTTTGAACCTTCCCCTGAAATGAGAGCCATTGGAATGCAGAAGCTTGGAAAAGAGGTCACGTTCATGGATGGAGATTTCCTCGACTTTTCTTTAGAAGGAAAGGCAGATTCCATCGTGAGCTCCTATGCATTTCATCACTTAACAGATGAAGAAAAGGGAAAAGCTTTTCGCATATATGGAAAGCTCCTAGCACATGGTGGTAAAATAGTATTTGCCGATACGATGTTTGAAACGGATCAGCACTATCAAGCCGCCATATCCCAAGCAATCAAAAAAGAGTATTTCAACCTGGCTGAAGATTTAAAACGGGAATATTACACTACCTTGGATGTTCTAAGGGAATTATTGGACCAGAATGGGTTTTCAGTCACTTTTAAGCAAGTAAATACCTTTGTGTGGATAATGGAGGCGACTAAACAGTAGAAAGAGGTTTTAGTAATGAAAATCGCCATCATTGGAGCAATGGAAGAAGAAGTAGCCTTACTTAGAGAAAATATTTCAAACCCGACAGTGGAAACAATCGCAGGGTGTGAATATACAAGTGGAAAGATGAAAGACAAAGAAGTGATCTTACTTCGCTCAGGAATCGGCAAGGTGAATGCAGCGATGTCAACAGCCGTTCTTCTGCAGCATTATAAACCGGATTGCATCATCAACACAGGGTCAGCCGGAGGATTCGATCCTTCGCTAAATGTTGGTGATGTTGTCATCTCAACAGAAGTAAGACATCATGATGTGGATGTTACGGCTTTTGGATATGAATACGGTCAGGTACCACAGCTTCCTGCCGCATTTACAGCAGACGAGAAATTAATGCAGACAGCCATTGATAGCGTGAAGGAACTTGGAAATGCACAAGTGGTGTCAGGATTGATCGCCACAGGAGATTCATTTATGAATGATCCTAAGCGTGTGGAAGCGATCCGTGACAAATTCGCCGGATTACAGGCAGTTGAAATGGAAGCAGCCGCCATTGCGCAAGTGGCTCATCAATTCAATGTACCATTTGTCATCATCCGATCTCTTTCTGATATTGCCGGCAAGGAATCAGATGTTTCCTTCGAACAATATTTAGAAAAGGCAGCCCTCCACTCTGCCAAAATGGTTATGAGCATTGTAAAGTCTGTATAATACAAGGAAAATACGGCTGACCCGGGTACCAACATTCTCATCAAAACATACGGAACAGATGTGTTCAGGCGAGCACTCCAATCATATGTATTTGAGGACAGGATCGGTGCATGGAGTCAGCTTTTTTTATGAAGGAGGATTGAATACATGGACGTGTATAACAGCGTACATGACCTGATTGGGAATACACCGATTGTCGAGCTTACAAACTTCCCATTAAAGAAAGGAGTTCGCCTCTTTGCTAAGCTGGAATTTTTCAATCCTGGAGGTAGTGTGAAGGATCGACTGGGCAGGGAATTATTGGAATATGCCATCCGTAACGGTAAAATAGAACCGGGAGGCACTCTCATCGAACCGACTGCTGGGAATACGGGAATCGGCCTGGCTCTTGCAGCTGTGAATTCTGGATACAATGTCATGTTCTGCGTACCAGAAAAATTCAGCATCGAAAAGCAGGAGCTTATGAAAGCATTAGGCGCTAAAATCATTCATACTCCAACCGAGGAAGGAATGAAGGGGGCCATTGCAAAAGCAAATGAACTGGTAAAGGTAATCCCGAACTCTTATTCTCCGCAGCAATTTGGGAATGCGGCTAATCCGGAGACTTATTATAAAACTTTGGGACCTGAACTATGGAATCAGATGGATGGCAACATTCAAACATTTGTTGCAGGAGCAGGGACAGGGGGAACCTTCATGGGGACTGCTCAGTACCTGAAGGAAAGAAATAAGGACATCAAAACAGTCATTGTTGAACCTGAAGGCTCAATCTTGAACGGTGGAACATCAGGACCCCATAAAACAGAGGGAATCGGCATGGAATTCTTACCTCACTATATGGATTCAAGCTATTTTAATAGCATCCATACCGTGACGGACGACAATGCTTTTAAACGAGTAAAAGAGCTTGCGCTGATGGAAGGCTTGCTGGTTGGAAGCTCTTCTGGTGCAGTACTGCATGCTGCATTACAGGAAGCGGAAGAAGCAGAGCCGGGAGGCCATATCGTCACGATTTTCCCGGACTCGAGTGAGCGCTATTTAAGTAAGAAAATATATGAAGGAGGACTCTAATCATGAAAAAGAAAACACAACTAATTCACGGCGGTATCCCTACAGATCCTCAAACAGGTGCTGTATCCACTCCCATCTATCAGGTGAGTACGTATAAACAGGATGAAGTAGGAAAGCATAAAGGCTTTGAATATTCACGTTCAGGAAACCCGACAAGACATGCACTTGAAGAGTTGATTAAAGATTTGGAAGGCGGAGAAAAAGGCTTTGCATTCGGATCGGGAATGGCAGCTATTACGGCGGTTATGATGATGTTCAATAGCGGAGATCATATAGTCATGACGGACGACGTGTATGGTGGAACGTATCGTGTCATGACCAAGGTCTTAAACCGCATCGGCATTGAATCCACTTTCGTTGATTCAAGTGATATCGGCAATATTGAACGTGCTATTGGTCCGAATACAAAGGCTGTATACATTGAAACACCAACGAATCCACTGCTGAAAATTACCGATATCGAGGCAGCGACTTCCCTAGCCAAGAAGCACAATCTATTGACAATTGTGGATAATACATTCAGCACGCCTTATTGGCAAAATCCAATCAGCCTGGGAGCAGACATCGTTCTTCACAGTGCAACGAAATATATCGGCGGACATAGTGACGTGGTAGCAGGACTGGTCGTTGTGAATTCCGAAGAGCTTGCTGAAGAGTTATTTTTTGTACAGAATTCAACTGGCGGGGTTCTTGGACCACAGGATTCATGGTTACTGATTCGTGGCATTAAAACCTTAGGGCTGAGAATGGAAGAACATGAAGAAAACACGAAGAAAATAGTCGAGTATCTTACATCACACCCGAAAGTATCAAAGGTATACTATCCAGGATTAGAAACGCATCCGAACCATGACATTGCCAAGAAACAGGCATCCGGCTTTGGGGGAATGGTTTCCTTTGATGTAGGAAGTGAAGAAAATGCCGATCGTCTGCTCACAAACACCAAATACTTCACACTAGCTGAAAGTCTTGGCGCTGTAGAAAGTTTAATCTCGGTACCTGCCCGCATGACTCACGCGTCCATTCCGGCAGATCGCCGAAATGAGTTAGGGATCACCGACGGTTTGGTACGTATCTCTGTCGGTCTTGAAGACGTAGAGGACCTGATTGAAGATATTGAAAACGCCCTTTCCAAGTAATTCGTCTATTGGCAGAACTGGTATCAATTACATGGTAGCTGATATGCTTCTGTATGTTACCATAGAATGAGAGTTTACTAGTTCTAAAGTAGGTGAATGCGCATGAAGAACGCAAAAAAAAGAACCATTCAACAAAAAATGAACGACTTTAAACGATTTGGTTTTACGTTACTTGCACTTAGTGTCTTTATGTATTTAGGGGTTATTATTCCAACAGAAACCGTCACACCAAGTAAAACGATCACCCTCATGTCAGGGACCGTTGTATTACTCGGATTGTCACTTATATTTTTTACAAAAGCGATCAAATACAAAAAAGATCTGCAATCTATAGATGAATAAATCATTTAAAGCGGGTTCTCATTGAGGACTCGTTTTTTTCATGTCGTTTTCAAAGGGTGCTGGCGGTGAGTTTTGAATAGATTCCCAAAAAGTAAATTCATTTTTTATATGAGTGAAGTGCGAAAACCCGGACCGTTACTTTCCGCGGGGAGGAAGTCGAGCCTCCTCGACGTCCCGTCTGTGGGGTCTCGACCTTTCCTCTATTTCCCGCAGGAGTCAAGTGCCTTCCGCTCCAATCCACTCAGTGCTAATTATTTTTTGTAATCAAAAATAGTTCCTATTGTAGAAAATTTGTTTCTAAAAAAAAACTATCTGCAAAGAAAGCACAAAACATCTATTGGTAACTCATAAACCGGTCATTAATCAATGTTTACTCTTCTTATTGCCACATTGAATCATTGGAATTGATATCCTATACATTCTATATTTGTTATTCTGATGTTTAAGCTCTGTCACGAAAATCTATTATAGATGGTGAGGGGAACTGCGTAGACTCCTGAGGAGGCTCGGCCGAACGCTAGCTGTAAGCGAAGCAGTTCCCCTCACCATCAAGCACAATACTCATTGACAGAGCACCGGCAGATCAGATGTTTTAAAATCATAAACCTGAAAAAAGAACATTCTAGAACCATGTGGGAATTTGTAGAAAAAATAATTAGAAAAGTGGTTTACTTTACTGTAAAAATTGGATATACTAACCAATGTAAGAAAAAAATCACAAGAGGGAGGTCGAAGAAAATGTTCGTGAATATTCGAAAAAAAGACACAACTTCATATTGTTTTCATCATTCGACCACTTGTGGGATGCTTTACGCTTAATTTTAAATCCATTAAATGATAGCCACAGGGAGAATGTAGGTTCCTGTGGCTTTTTTGTGCCACAAGGATCGGTCTCTTTGTGGCTTTTTAGTATGCCTTGCAGTTCTGCAGGCACTTTGAAAGGGGTGATACGTATGACACTTAATCTTTTATTTATAACGGTAACGTTCAATAAGAAACAAGAAACGTTTGAAGAAGCGACGCACAATGAAACGGTTTCAAAATCCTATGAAGAAACGAAAACCAAGAACCAATACATGTCGCAATTGTTCTAATGATATCTTAAAAATGGAGAGGAGAATGAAAGATGATTTATGTACAGGAGAAAATGCTTAATGCGCTATGGGTAGAGAAGGATACTGCCTAACGAAACAAAAGGTGGGTGGAAAGATGTTTTTAAATATTGTTTTTTGGTCGGCTTTCTTCCATAAAAAGAAGAAGCAGGATAAGAAATAGAATGAATGAGGAGGATGCCTTTTTTTGGAGGGTGTCCTCCTTTGTTTTTATTTGAGGTCACGAGGGGCTAAGACAGACACAGTTCTGTCAATCTTTAGTAATAAGTTGGTCACGAATGAGAGGGGAATATCGGGCTTTTCGTGATACATTAATAGTAAGAGAGCAGGTAGTAATGGTAATGACTGCTAAAGAGGGAGAGAGATTACGATGTTTTCAATGATAATGGGTCTGGTCGTAACATCTGTGATTGGTCTGATTATTGCCGCTGAAGTCAGTGTAGAATAGAGAATAAAAGAAAGCGATCCGAGTCTGGATCGCTTCAGCTTGTAGACAAAGTCTAAAAATTAGACCAAGTCTACAAGCTTTTTTTGTATAATGGAATGGAATCGATATTTTTGTGGGGGATATAAAATGTTATCAAAACACGTTGAGGATGGAAGAAATCAAATTGAAATGGTTGCGTTGGACCAACTTGTTCCAGAGGATCATCTGGTTAGGAAGGTTGAACAAGCGATTGACTTTGAATTTATTTATGACCTGGTAAAAGATAAGTATTGTTTAGATAATGGTCGACCGAGTATTGATCCCGTCGTTCTT
>NZ_VTUY01000006.1 GCF_008364765.1 Bacillus sp. CH30_1T
TTATCTCCCCCAAGAGTCCACATCGACGGGGAGGTTTGGCACCTCGATGTCGGCTCATCGCATCCTGGGGCTGTAGTCGGTCCCAAGGGTTGGGCTGTTCGCCCATTAAAGCGGTACGCGAGCTGGGTTCAGAACGTCGTGAGACAGTTCGGTCCCTATCCGTCGTGGGCGCAGGAAATTTGAGAGGAGCTGTCCTTAGTACGAGAGGACCGGGATGGACGCACCGCTGGTGTACCAGTTGTCTTGCCAAAGGCATCGCTGGGTAGCTATGTGCAGAAGGGATAAGTGCTGAAAGCATCTAAGCATGAAGCCCCCCTCGAGATGAGATTTCCCATCACGTATGTGAGTAAGATCCCTAGAAGATGACTAGGTAGATAGGTCAGAGATGGAAGCATGGCGACATGTGGAGTTGACTGATACTAATCGATCGAGGACTTAACCACAAAGAGTCATTTATGAAATGAACAACAATTGGTCGGTATTCGGCTTTCTTGACATCAATTCTTTATCTAGTTTTGAAGGAACAACCCTTCAATTGAATATTCGTCTGGTGATAATGGCGAAGAGGTCACACCCGTTCCCATGCCGAACACGGAAGTTAAGCTCTTCAGCGCCGATGGTAGTTGGGGGATCTCCCCCTGTGAGAGTAGGACGTCGCCAGGCAAATGTGAAGAAAGAGTAGCTCTTAGGAGTTACTCTTTTTTTTGTTATTTGTTTTACAGACAAATTTCTCCCTGCCTGCTACATTCGGAGAAGTTGACTTCCTCATCTATAAGTTCTACGATAATAGTAAACAGAGGTTTGATTCGAAAGGGTGGTACTCTTGCAAGGATCTTCTAGTACTACAATTGATCAGTTTTTAACATGGCTTGAACATGAAGGGAAATCATCAAATACCATCTCGACTTACCAACAGGAACTTAAGAAATATGAGAAATGGCTTCAGGATCATAATCAGGAACTTGTAGATATTAATCAGAAACATGTTCAGAAATATATCGTATTTTTAGAGCAAAAGGGAAAGAGTCCGATCACGACGGATAAGGTTTTTGGTGTGATCCGAACCTTTGCTAAATATTTAAAGAGACCTGACATTACGTTTGATATAAAGATCAAACAGGGAAATAAAAAGGATGAAATCGAAACACTTTCTAAGGAAGATTGTGAGGAACTTTTATCTGAAGTAAGAGAAAGTGAAAATGAACGAAACATAGCGATTGTTTATATGTTGCTTCATACGGGTATTCGGGTTTCAGAGCTCTGCGCCCTGAATATATCTGATATTGATTTTAGAACAAAACAGGTAAACGTTTTGGATACTCATGGAGATAGAAGGATCATTCCTATGTCTGAAGAATTGATAGAGTATCTTTCTTTCTATATGGGTGCTATTCAACCAAAGGAAGCGGTGTTTGTTTCAAGAAACAATGAGCGTTTAACCGAGCGATCGGTGCAATATATGCTTAAGAAGTTTCATATTAATGCTCAAAAGCTTCGTCATACATTTTGTCAGCATCTTATCGATCAAGGTGCCAGCCTTGAAGTGGTATCTAAGTTGGCGGGACATAGGGACATAAATGTAACGAAAAGGTATGCGAAGTCGCGCGTTCCTGAAACTGAATTTGAGAATGCGATTCGACGAACTTTTTCGAAGGATTCATAAAGTGTATTATGAAATGGATTGAGGTGAGGATGATGAGTAAGGATGAATTAGCAAATAGAAGATGGATGGCCATACCAGGTCACATACGCAAGAAACTCGAGGGAAATGTCTTTTGTCGAAACTGTGGAGTGACTACAATCATTGATTATATTGTGGGTTCTGAAAACCATAAAACCGTGTTGGAAGGCAGATGTGAGAAGTGTGGAGCAGCCGTAGCCAGGTTAATTGATTAATGAATGGTAGAACCTCTTTATCAGAAAAGTGATAGAGGGGTTTTTTTGAAATAGCTGAAAAAGTGATCTTGAATAATGATAACTTAGCTTTCATACTCTCCCCCCTTAATCAGACCCACAGATTTAGAAGTGCCATGAATATATTATTATTCATGCGTCAATCCTCATTTATTTTGTCGGAACTTTTGGGACGGTCATCTACATAGATATACAAAATATGTAAGATTCCTTCTGTATCATAGAGTTACAAATTGATAGATTATGGGGGAGTCAAGGTGAAAAAGTTTCTGCTAATCATTCTAACCATTATGACGATTTCAACAGTAATAGGGGGGAAGTACCACTGGAATCAAAAGGTCAGTGCCGTTCAGGCGAAGCTAACTCAAGAGAAGAATGATGGAGGTAGTGTTGAAGGAAAGAGTTCTATAGAGGGAAAGCAAGTGGAAGAAAAGCCAGACAAAAATATATTGGTAAAGCTTGATAAGGTCAATTTCTTACCGAAGGATCTGCAGCCTACCTTTCAAAGGGCTATAGAAGAGAGGCGTCCTGTACACCTTATGATCACCGGCTCTTCCTCCACATCAAAAAAGAATGAAGCATGGCCACGGTTACTGGAAAGGAATTTACTCGATGTATATGGGGATTCGTTAATCCATGTAACGATTAAGGAAATAAGCGGCAAAACATTGCAACAGGTGGTTGAAGAGAATATACATAAAGAATTGGTGAATATGAAGCCCGACATTCTTTTGCTGGAACCTTTTTTACTCTATGACAATGGAGAAATCAAAATGTCTGAAAGACTGAAAAACATTTCAAAGATTATAAAATCTTTCAAAAAAGCGAATCCAGACCTGATCATCTTGATCCAGCCTGCAAATCCTATTTATGGAGCCACTTACTATCCGCATGAAGAAAACGATTTAGAACGTTATACTAAACAAAATAACTATATTTATTTGGATCATTGGAAGGCATGGCCAGATTTTAATAAGAAAGTGATTGAAGATTTTCTTACTGAAGGAAATGTACCAAATGAGAAAGGGAATGAAACTTGGGCTGAGTACTTGAAGGAGTATTTTGTAAGGGATGGCAGAAAAGAGTAGTCATAGGATAAATTCCATAGAGTTGATGAGTCCTCATAGAGCTGAGGGCTTTTTTAGATAAAATACACCTTTTTAGGCTGTGAATTTAGATTCATGAAATTTTAGTTTATGTTTGAGCTGTTCCTTCATTTTTTCATCTAGACAACTTTGTATAAGAGAGAAGTAATAAGTAGCAAGAAGCTTATGAATGATTTTCATAACGTACCCCCATTGCTTTGTAATTCGTATTCATTGATCCTATTTGTGTGTATTCTTATTTTCTACTAGATACCGCTCAAAATATATAGGGAATCATATGTATCTTTCTTACAAAATTCGCCGTCCTTTTCGTTGGAATGATTAGGAAATGAAGTCTAACTATTTCTATTGGATTATTCATAAGTTGTCATTAGGGAATAGAATGGGAGGATGGTAATGAAACATGGGGTTACAGTTGTCACAAAATGTCGAGGAAGACTAACGATTTAATCAAACGTTTGTTTAAAGGAACCAGCATCACTGATATATGAGTGAATCTGGTTAAACGAATGTTTAATGAATTTTGGAACGAAAATCTTCATATAAAAATATATTCACAAATTGTGCAAGGAGGGCCACAATGAGAAAAAGTAAGCAGGCCAAGCTGATTACCTTAAAATTCAAAGTTTTGGTTTGTTCATTTATGAAGAGTGGTATGTGAACAATGGTTGTAATCGAAAATTTACAAAAGCCTAAACTCCTTGAATCAATCTATTAACATCTCTCTAGTAAACTACAGAAAAAGAACCCAGTAGAGGGAGAGATCAATGTTTACATTAATTAAGTCTGATTACAAGGCGTATGGGTTATCATTTAAGGGATTGATCATGAGTGTGTTCAATTTTTCTACTTTTTGGCTGGTAGTACTTTATCGAATGTCACATTATTTGTATAAGAAGAGGATTCCCATTTTGCCTCGCATACTCAGGTCTATAGGAATTATTTTCTACGGAGCAGAAATTTCTCAAGGAGCTGAGATTGGACCAGGTTTCAGAATTGCTCATTCAGTTGGAGTGGTAATCGGGACCAACGTGAAGGCAGGTGCACATTTGGAAGTATTTCAAAATGTGACGATAGGTGGAAGAGATCAAGAACGCAATGGACAGATCAAACCTATCATTGGTGATAATGTGACGATTTTTACCGGTGCTGTGGTTGCGGGGCCAGTTACCATTGGCCATAATGTGTCGGTGGGGGCGAATGCCGTTGTAACGGAGGATATTGCTTCCAACCTGGTGGTAGCAGGAGTTCCGGCAAAGCCTGTTGGGGAGGTACGTATCCCTCATTCGTTAAGGAGTATGAATCGTGTCATTTAATTCAGTTCTATTTAAGAAAGCCTTCTCCCAGGAGAGAAGGCTTTCTTTTTTTACACATTTTCCTTTTCGATACAATGATTCATTACAGCAGGTCTTCCGATTGAATAATAGTTCATTGCTGTCTTCTTCGCTTCGTGAAGAGAGAAGCAATTGCGTCCATCGAACAGATTCGGGGTTTTCATTAGTTTTGCAATGGTTGAAAGTCTTAAGACTTTAAATTCTTCCCACTCGGTTGCAATGAACAGCATTTCTTGATCTTCAATCGCAGCAAAGCAATCTTCAGAGTAAGAAACGGTATTACCTAATAGAAGTTTTACTTTATCTTGAGAAACAGGGTCATATACTGTGACTCGAACTCCAGCTTTCAACAGGGCACTTATGATTTCTATGGAGGCTGCTTCACGAATATCATCTGTATTCGGTTTGAAGGAAAGCCCGAGTATTCCGGCTTTTTTTCCTTTGATATCTTTCATATGCTCTTTGGCGAGTTCGACGAGTTTTACCTGTTGTTTTGCGTTGACGTGAATGACCGATTCGAGTAAGTCGAATTTGTGCTGAAGATTTCCTGCCATTTGAACAAGGGCACTGGTGTCTTTCGGAAAACAGGATCCCCCATAACCGATTCCGGCATTCAGAAATTGGTGACCTATGCGTTGATCCATGCCCATCCCTTTTGCTACATCTTCTACGTTTGCGCCAAGTTTCTCACAGAGATTCGCAATTTCATTAATAAAGCTGATTTTTGTGGCCAAAAAGGCATTGGAGGAGTATTTTATCATTTCAGCACTTTCGATAGAAGTTTGGAGAATCGGCACCCCGAATGGCTTGAGCATTTCTTGAAGTTTCGCTGCTACCTTATTATCCTCGGTTCCAAGCACGATTCGATCTCCGTTAAAGGTATCGTGTACCCCTGAGCCTTCCCGGAGAAATTCTGGATTGGACGCAATCATGACACGCGTATTTTGTTTCAAATGATTTGTTACCCATTTTTTTATCTTTCTATTTGTCCCTACAGGAACCGTGCTTTTAGTGACAATAATGGCATCCTCGTTTTGAACAAATGAACCTATTTTTTCGGCGACCTCTTGAATAGCAGACAGATCGGCAGAGCCGTCATTATTGGAGGGAGTCCCTACGGCGATGATGATCACTTGAGCTTCATTACAAGCGGTTCTGTAGCATGTTGTAAAGGAAATGGTTTTATTCACTAGATTTTGTTGCAAAATGGCTTCCAGACCAGGTTCATAAATCGGTGAAATACCTTGATTCAACTGATCAATTTTTTCATGGTCGATATCGAGGCACGTCACGTGATGCCCAATATTCGCAAGACAAGCTCCTGTCACCAGTCCAACATATCCAACACCGATTACGGAAATTCTCATCGTCTCACTCCTTATTTATTCAGTAGTTCTTTAAGATATTGAGCTACGTCCTGTTGGAGTTCAGGTCTTTTCATGGCAAATTCAATGGTTGCTTTGATGAATCCTAGTTTATCGCCTATATCATATCGATGTCCTTCAAATGATTTTGCATAAATAGGTAATTCCTGACTGTAATAGTTGAGGGCATCTGTCAGCTGGTATTCTCCACCTGCACCTACTTTCACCTGTTCTAAATATGGAAAAATATCAGGAGTCAGAATATATCTTCCCATGATCGCTAAATGGGAAGGAGCGTTATCTTGATGCGGTTTTTCAACCAGTCCGGCAATGGGATATGTGGACTGATCCGCCCCTCCGGTTATAGAAGGCCTTACAATGCCATACTTTGATACATCATCTGGGTTCACTTCTTTTACCCCGAGAACCGGTACTTGATGATGTTCGAATGCTTGAATCAATTGCTGCAGGCATGGAATATCTGAATCGATCACATCGTCCCCTAACATAACAGCGAAAGGATCATCCCCTATAAAGGCACGGGCACATAGTATGGCATGCCCTAATCCTAGGGGTTCCTTCTGTCTGATATAATGAATGTTTGCGAGATTTGCAATCGATTGCACTTCTTCTAATGCACTCCATTTTTGTTTTTTCTCCAAAGTGGATTCTAGCTCGTAGGATTTATCAAAATGATCTTCAATACTCCGCTTTCCTCTTCCGGTAATAATGATAATATCCGTAATTCCCGATTGAACGGCCTCTTCAATAATATATTGGATGGCAGGTTTATCGACAATAGGAAGCATTTCCTTCGGTTGAGCTTTCGTCGCCGGAAGGAATCTTGTTCCTAATCCCGCGGCGGGAATGATGACCTTTTTTACCTTATGTTGTTGCTGGTTGTTAGATAAAGATGAATCCTTCATTCTATCAGCCTCCAATATGTACATGTTTCATATTTTATCAGAATGTATGCTCATATATGATTAAGGATGTAGAAATTTACGCAGGTTTAACAATAAGAAAATAAATGAGCTCCCGTTCTTAATAAAGATTAAATTTTTCTTGATAAAAAACAAAAGATTAAGAAATAGGAAGATAATTCGAGATAAAGAACAATAATTGTTCTTTTTAATGGTAAATTGACTATATTTAACCATTTTCAAGCTGGGTATTCTGTCATATACTTCAATTGTAAGTTCGTTAAAAAGAACAAAACCTTATAAACGGACTATATATTTGAAAACGAGGAGGAATTTTGGATGGGTATTAAACAAAAGTTAGGTTTGGGTGTAGCTTCAGCGGTTCTAGGTGTATCACTGATTGGTGGGGGTACATATGCGTATTTTAGTGACACAGCTGAAACTTCTGGTACGTTTGCATCAGGGACAATTGAATTAAATGCTAATCCAACTACGATCATAGATGTCCATAACATTAAACCGGGTGATACAATGCTTCGCTCATTTGAACTGAAAAATGATGGTACGCTTGACATCGCTTCTCTTAGTTTAGCAACTTCTTACACTGTAAATGATGTGAAAGGAGATAACGATGGTGCAGATTTCGGAAAGCATATCCGAGTTAACTTCCTAGTAAATGCTGATAAATTAAGTGTACCTATCTTTTCAACAACTCTTCAAGAGCTTCAAGGTATGTCACCTGATGTCATTCAAGGAAGTATCTTTAGTGGCTGGTTAGCAGAAAGAGGAGGGAAATTAAAAGCAGGGACTTCTGATACCCTCTTTGTACAGTATGAATTTGTAGAAAATGATAAAGACCAAAATATATTCCAAGGCGACACTTTAGAACTTGAATGGACATTCGAGGGTAAACAAGGCAGAGGGGAAGCCAAGTAAGAGTAAATCAGGAAAGGTGGGGCCACCCACCTTTCTTACATACTATCAAACTCTTAATCCTGTTCAGGTTTTATAAATGGGTTATGCAACCTGAACAGGATTAACCCACCCCCCACCAAAGGAAGTGATTACCATCCGTTTTTTAAGGTCAAGGAAGTTTAAAACAAATTCAAAGCGTTGGAGTGTGGCATTACAGCTTTTTGCCATCTGGTACATGGTCATTATTACGGGAACCTATCTCAGTTCCGGTACGGATGCATACTTTAATGATCATGATCAGGTGACGGGGAAAATAACAGCAGGAACATGGGAAGTGGAGTCTTCTCAGTGGGATAAAAGCTCATTGGCATTTATAAATAAAGATCAGACGATAGTAGTGAAGGCATGTCCCCCAATTAAAATTTCTACAAAAATCAGGAATAACGGGAGAGATATGAAAGGAACAACGGAATTTGAAGTGTTTTACAAAGATAGCGGAAACCCTATGAAAGGTAAAAAGATAGGAGATGGGATTATTCAGCCTATTTCCTCAAACAGGGTTGACGTTCTCACATTTGAGGTGAATAAACCAGGCAACTACAAATTTAGAGCTCTTCAAAGGCCGGGACATGGGAATAAAGATGATAGTAGACAAGACTTATGGAGTGAAACCATTACAGTGAAGTGTGAAGAAGTTAAAAAATCTCAAGAGAAAGAGGAAGTGAAATCAGAATCCGAACCTGGGAAAGAGGTAGAAGAAAAATCGGTACCAGCGGAAAAAGAGCAAAAAGCCGAACAAAACAAAGAAGCATCTGAAACAGAAAGTGACCCAGTCAAGGAAGAAGTGAAAATACCGGATAAAGTGAGTCCTGAGACTGATACCAAATTAGAAAAAAAGGATGAAACCTCAGAACAAGATAAGATTGAAGGAAAAGAAGTACCGTCTCTAACAGAAACAACTGAATCCGAGGCGCCTATGCAAAAGGAAGGATGATTACAGGTGAACGCAAAGAAGATTAAGAAATTCATCAGTTCTAGTATTACGGTCGTTTTATACCTCGTCCTTTTCACGATGATTATCGTGGTCGTATCTTCAAAAGCAGCTGGAGGAGAACCTGAAATATTTGGGAAGCAGATAAAAACCGTCCTTTCCGGATCAATGGAGCCTGGTATTCAAACAGGATCCATCATTGCAGTGAAACCAGGAGGCGATATGACCCGGTTCAAAAATGGTGACGTCATCACTTTTAAACAAGAAGAGAACATGCTGGTTACTCATAGGGTCGTCGAGGTAATGAAGAGCGGGGAACATGTCATGTACAAAACAAAAGGGGACAATAATGATGCTGCAGATTTAGAGCCTGTCTTATCAGAAAATGTTGTAGGTGAATATACAGGGTTCACCATCCCTTATATAGGTTATTTCATGAACACCATGAATTCCAAAAACGGCGCCTTCCTCTTCATCATCCCAGGACTTTTACTCCTTTGCTATTCAGGCTTTGTCATTGGTAAAGCCCTTTCTCAGATTGAGATAAAGAAACCGTCAGAGTCTATTGATAAGAATGTATCGTAAAGATGTCTAAGAAGGAAGTGGAGTCTATGGGTAATAAGCGATTCACCTTGTTAACAATTAGCGTGGTTTTCCTGCTTGGATTCTTCGTTTTTTCACTGGAAAGGGTTCAAGCCGATCAAGGGGATACGACAAATGAAGTGGATATTGCAACATCACCAACAGGAATACTCTTTCAAGTGGATAACATGAAGCCTGGTGACTGGACAACGAAAACCATCAAGGTCAAGAATCAGGGATTGAAGGATTTTCAATATACGATGTCATCGGAAGTGAAATCTGGCTCGGATAAATTATATAACGCACTAATGATGACGCTGTCAAATACTAAAGGGGTCATCTATGAGGGAAAGGTTTCAGAATTCAAAGGGTTTGATGCCCGTAAACTAGCTAGTTCAGGAGAAGAGGATATGACCTTTAAGATCGAGTTCCCTGAACATCTTGGGAATGAATTTCAAGGACTCATGACTGAACTAAAATTCACCTTTCAAGCGGAAGGTATAGTGGGCGAATCTCTTCCAGTTGGTGGAATGACACTTCCGAATACGGGAACGGTCATTTATAAACTTCTATTGATAGGTGGACTATTATTTTTCAGCGGACTTGGAGTTTATGTTTATCAATACCGAAGAAGAGTGAATATAGTGAATGGGTAGAACCTTGATGAGAAGTAGATCAAGGTTTTCTTTTTTGAATTAAATTTATTGGGGTATGAGTCAAAAAACCAGTGTAACATTCTAGTAATGATAGGTAGGGGTGAAAGGATGAAGAAACTATTCCTTGGCTTGGCTTTCCTGAATCTGATGGATGGAATTATCTCCTTTATTGGTCTTAATGGTTCCTTTATGGTAGAAGCCAACCCTCTTATGAACGAATTGTATATGACGAGTCCCATACTATTTTTAGGTATCAAAATATTGTTTTCGCTCTTCTTGGTCCTTATTGTATTTTACGACCGGATCCCGCGTCTGAAATGGGTAACTTCTATAGCATATGTTGTTAGTATCATCTATCTCTTCGTATTTTGTCTCCACGGAATCTGGATCATCCAATCGGTTATGTGATTTTCTCCTCTCGCAAAAGAGGAGTTTTTTCATTTCCTGAAGTGAGTTTCATATAAATGAAAAACTATATTCCCCTCTAGTTTGTACGTCAAGTTAAATCGATTCTTTCGACACTATCTCCCAGGAAATAATCCATTTCCTCAAATTATGAGATTTTTCTCAAAAAACACACAAATATAAATGGAAATATTTTGGGATTAGTATATAATAGTAATAAAGTCTCATATATAAGAAGATTCTGATAAAAGGGACTTTATTATAAAGGAAAAGGAAGGTGTTTTGATTGAAAGGTTTAGAAGTGCTGGTTACTCGAAGGACGGTGGCGATTTGCCCTGCATATGATGGGATTCATCGGTCAATTATTTATGACTACTCGGGGAGAAAGACGTTCAGCAAAAAATCAGTAATGGAGATTCTGGACGACTCCTGTATGGCTTACCGGTCTACATATGACGGCAGGATCAAAGCCGTTCGTCATGCTACCAAGTATTTACGTAAGACACCTCTTATGATCTGCCCGCAGGAATACATCTATGCGATACCCACAATGGCTCCAACCGACTATGATTGTATCTGGTTATTCTGCCAGCATATCGAGTCAACTTCCACTTCAGAAGGAAAAACATACATCCAGTTTACGAATGGAGAGCAGTTGGAAATCAACTGTTCGGAAAAAGTGATCGCCAAACAACGGGAACGGGCGGCAGCCACCATGAATCACTTCGCCAGCTTCCCATCCCGCAGAGCTTTGAGAAGGACCGAAAGTGAACTATATCTTCCTGGTTTTCATCCCGGTATGCTTGATTCACCAGACATTACAAATGATTCACACCTCGATTTTTGAAAGACCTTTGAATATATTAAAAACATGAAATAAAGAAAAAACAGGAGTAGGAAGCTTGTTCCAACTCCTATTTGTCATTTTCATTCACCATTGCCCCATTCTTGAAAACTTCTCCTCTTTTACCATAAAAATTATTGGTCTAATATAAAATAAAATTTCATATAATAAAAAAATCAATTGAAATTTAATTTCAAACGTGATTATAATATAATTAATGAAAACGCATACAGATTTCTGGGAGGAATAACTTATGACAGATAAATTTTTTGAATTATCAACAGAGAAGGTAAATCAGAATACGCTTGGAATCGATACAGCGAGAACTGGTGAGATTCTCCGCATGATGAATGAGGAAGATCATAAGGTCGCTTCAGTTGTTCAAGAGGTGATTCCTCAAGTTGAAAAAGTAGTAGATGATGTTGTGAAATCCATCTCTCAAGGTGGGAGATTGATCTATATCGGTGCAGGTACGAGCGGCAGGCTGGGTGTGCTGGACGCGGTGGAATGTCCTCCGACCTTTAGTGTGAGCAGTGACGTCGTCGTCGGATTGATTGCCGGCGGGGAGAAAGCATTCGTCAAAGCGGTTGAAGGAGCAGAGGACGATGAAGAGTTAGGCGTATCCGACCTGAAAGAAATCGGGCTGACGCCGGGGGACACGGTCGTCGGGATTGCAGCGAGCGGACGTACCCCTTATGTCATCGGTGGTCTAAGATATGCAAGAGTACTCGGTGCCACAACGGTCGCCCTGTCGTGTAATAAAGACTCAAAAATTTCTGCAGAAGCAAAGCATGCGATTGAAGTAGATGCCGGACCGGAAGCATTGACCGGATCCACTCGATTAAAAGCCGGAACCGCACAGAAGATGGTCCTTAATATGATTTCGACCGCAACCATGATCAAGTTGGGTAAGGCATATGGGAATCTGATGGTCGATGTGAATATCAGTAACTACAAGCTTGAGCAGCGAGCGATCGGAATCATTGAGAGTATCACAGGTGCTGATAGGGAAACGGCAGCAGCAACTTTAAAGAATGCGAACAACGAAGTGAAACCATCCATTGTGATGATCACTCTTGGCTGTGACTATGAAGAAGCGAAGAGCCGGTTAAAAGATGCCAATGGATATGTTCGATTGGCTATTGAAAAATAGGCTTTTTGTATAGGGGTACCTGTCCAGAAATCTTCATAGAAATAGATGTGAAGATGTAATGAGAATACAAAGCAGAATTGAAAGGGGAAGGTGAAATTGACAAACAAAGAATTGGCTGGCGTTATCTTAGAGCAGTTTGGCGGTGCTGATAATATAGCAAGCTATGAAAATTGTATGACCAGACTGAGAGTGAAAGTATATAACGAAGATCTAGTCCAAAAGACAAGTATCAAGAAGATCGAAGGAGTATTAGGATTTGTAGAAGACGAAACGTATCAGGTCATTTTAGGGCCGGGTAAGGTCAATAAAGTGACAGAAGAGTTTGGGAAGCTGGTTTCAGCAGGTTCAGGGGATGTTGATCTGAAGGCTCGTGCTGCTGAACAAAAAGCTGATTTGAAGAAAAAGAACAGCACTCCATTTAAATTACTACTAAGACGAGTGGCAAATATCTTTATTCCTCTGATTCCTGCGTTGATTGCGTCAGGATTGATTACAGGGTTTACGAAGTTCTTCGTTCAAGCAGGCTGGTTAAATGGAGAATCACAGCTTGTGATGATGCTCTCAATTATAGGTAGCGGATTATTTGGTTACCTGGGTATTCTTGTCGGGATGAATGCGGCGAAAGAATTTGGCGGCTCAGCGGCACTTGGCGGGTTGGCTGGTATTTTGATTATCAACCCGGCCATTGGTGATGTGACGTTATTTGGAGAAAATCTGCTTCCAGGACGGGGCGGACTGATCGGCGTATTGATTGCGGCAATTTTCATGGCATTTGTTGAGAAAAATGTACGCAAAGTTATTCCACAGGCAGTGGACATTATTGTGACACCGACCATTGCGTTACTTGTCACGGGATTATTAACATACACGGTATTCATGCCGGTAGGTGGATTTATTTCAGATTTAATTACGAACGGACTCCTTTCATTGATTGAAATGGGTGGATTAGTTGCCGGATTTGTACTTGGTGCCACCTTCCTGCCCCTTGTCGTAACAGGGTTGCATCAAGGGTTGACACCGGTTCACTTGGAACTGATCAACACGATCGGGGACGACCCGCTTCTTCCAATCCTTGCAATGGGTGGAGCAGGACAGGTTGGAGCAGCCTTCGCGATCTTCATGAAAACAAAGAAGAAGAAGCTGAAGAGAGCGATTGGCGGAGCTCTTCCGGCAGGGATGCTCGGTATTGGTGAGCCTCTCATCTTCGGGGTTACACTGCCCTTGGGAAGACCGTTCCTGACGGCGTGTATTGGTGCTGGATTCGGCGGAGCATTCCAAGCATACTTTGATGTCGCGACATTCGCGATCGGTGTATCAGGGTTGCCGCTGATTTTCCTTGTGAATGCAGGAGAAATTCTTTACTACACGATTGGACTTTTAATTGCCTATGCAGCCGGATTTGCTATCACGTATCTGGTTGGCTTTAAAGATGAAATGGCGAGTGAGTTCGAATGATCGGAATCTCCGTTTATTTATCTGATGAAGCAGCCGAAGAGAGAATTCTTCGCGCTTCTTCATCAGGTATCAAGCTGGCGTTCACCTCCCTTCACATTCCGGAAGAGTCGGCGTATAGCAGGGAGCATGTCAGTCATCTGTTATCCATTTTCAAAAGGGATGGGTTTGAAGTGTTTGCTGATGTATCTAAAAACACGACCGCTCTTTTAGGATTGAGCCATTTGGAAGAGTTAAAGGAATTGGGTGTGACGGCATTGCGTCTGGATGATGGGTTTACTGCTGAAGAGATGGTGACGTTATCTCGTCACTTTCAGATTGCCATCAATGCCAGTACGGTTGGAGAAAGGGAGCTTCGAGAATGGACCTCGAACGGACTGGAAACAGGGAACATGATTGCGTGGCATAATTTCTATCCTAAGCCTGAAACGGGATTGGATCAGGATTACTTTATGAAGCAGCAAAGACTGTTTGAAGCATTAGACATTCCGGTTTATGCCTTTATACCGGGGGACGAGGAAAAAAGAGGACCGTTATACAAGGGTCTCCCAACTTTGGAGGATCATCGTGATCAAAACCCTTATACGAGTGCCCTCCAATTGAGGCACTGCGGTGTCCAGGGTGTATTTATAGGCGATCCAGGTTGTTCACAGGAACTACTTGGTAAGCTAGCGGATTATGATCAAGAAAATGTAATCGAGCTTTCGTATGAGGGCCTCGGAGAAATTGAGGGAGAATATCAACTCAGACCTGATCCGGGAAGAGATGTGTATCGATTACTCGAAACAAGGACGAATGGCGATGCTCCGCCTTCAAATACTGTAGAAAGACCACGTGGCACCATCACCCAGGACAATAATTTGTATGGACGCTATAAAGGGGAAATGCAAATTGTCCGAAATGATCGGAAGAAAAACCCTGCCGTGAACGTAGTCGGTAGAATTCGCGAGGAAGACCTTGATCTATTGGAATTATTGGAGCCTGGTCAAAAAATCCGGTTGATAAGAGGGATGGACCTCAGTATGTGAATTACTTGTATAAAAATCTTCTAATGATTTGTTCATTAGGAGATTTTTTTTGTTTCAGAAGGATACATCTTCTATTCGACACAGTCCATACTAATTAGAAAACACTTCGGCAATTCAAAGGAGGGACGACATTGAGATTAGACAAAAAACACATGCTATTCATAACGGGACTGGCTGGTTTGATGGTTCTACTTTGGGTGTTGTTCCCTCCTGTCATTTCAGGACGGGACATGGAAGAGAGAGGTCCTTCTACAGCCATCGCCGCCCATTGGATCTTCTCGAAGGATTATATTCAATCCGGAACCATCACTGGGAAGGATCTAGTGATGAAAGACGTAAGTGGGAACGCCAATCATCTCCGGTTAATCAACCTTGAAGGCTCCAATCAAAAACATCCTTTCATCCGCTGGTCGGAAGAAGATTATGAACAAAAGGATGAGGTTCAGACCTTACAATTTAATCACAACAAAAGTGATGCTGGAGGTCAATATTTTCAAACCAGTAAAAATGCCCCTTTGAATCATAATCGTTTTAAAAACGGATATACGATCGAGGTCTTATTCAAACTGCCGAAACAGTTCTCTCCGAAAGACCACGGTGGAATGGGCATTATGTCAAGGGGGGGGCAACGTTCCAACTTATCTGTATCCGCCTATAAACAAGTCCATTGGGCCAGTCATCCCTTAAATCTTCAACGCACCGAGACAGATTGGTCCCTTGCCCTAGATAGTGAAGAAGACTGGTATCATGTAGCGGTCGTCAATGATGGGAAGAATACTAGCATCTATATAAATGGAGAGGCCGACTTTCGGCACTCCACTGCTGAAATGACCGGGATTGATTTGGTAAAAGGAAAGGGATGGTATGTCGGGGCATCAGAAAAAGAGAGTAAAGCAGATGCTTTGTTTGCAGGGAATTTACAGGAAATCCGCATCGCCAATCGATCTCTTCCAAAAGAAGACTGGCTTATCCAACATAAGCCCGGTGACCACGTCAAAAATGGATCCAATCAATATCAATCCTTACGAACGAAGAAGAAGAATTATTCCTTTCTTTTTGTCCCGGATCCACAAAAAACGGTGCGATATAAGCCAGAGATTTTCAAAGAGCAAATGAGATGGATTTCAAAGAGATATAAAAGGTTAAACATCGCTATGACAGCTTTCTTAGGAGACATGGTCGATCAAAGCGACTCGTTGGAGGAATGGATGCACTCGTCTACAAGCATCGGTATCCTCGACAAAAGAAAGGCTCCGTACGTGACGATTGCCGGGAATCATGACTACGGTAAAGGGGATCCTTATCTTAAATATTATGGATCAGGGCGTTTTTCGGACAGATCGTATTATAAAGATTCTTCCCCTACTGGATATAGTTCGTATTCCATCATTAAAGCGGGAAGTTATCATTACTTATTTCTATCCCTCGACATGGAACATATGAAAAAGGACATTCCTTGGGCGAAGAAGGTTCTAAAATCACATCCAAAAACACCGACCATCCTTCTTTCTCATCAAATCCTCGACATGGAGGGAGTCACTCCCATGGAGACAGAGAGGGGGACATTGGCCTGGGATGAACTGGTCCATCCATTTAACCAGGTATTTATGACAGTCAATGGACATCACCATGGCTCCATTCACAGAATGAAACAAAATGCAGCAGGTAATCCCGTTTTACAAATGCTTGTCGACTACCAGTCAAGCTATCACGGGGGCAATGGCTGGATGAGGTTTGCAGAATTCGATGAAGCAGACGAGATGATTTCGTTTAAGACCTATTCCCCATGGGTGGATAAACTGCCGAGGCCGCAGAAAACGTATTTTGATGTGGCGTATTTAACGGGGGTGCGTGATCAATTCAAAGTACCATTTGATTTTGAAGAGCGTTTTGATTTTGTTGACCAGTGATATTTGGGTTTGGATCTGAATAAATAAAAAAGCATGAAGACCTTAATAACATAATTTCATGCTTTTTTAGTGCAAATCTATGTTCCGTAATCTACTCAGAGTCAGAGTCAAAGCGATTGGCTTAAGCGAGCATAAAAATGGATGTAAGGATTAAATGAAAGTAAACAAACTAATACGATATAGTATATTTTCTGCGTTTTCTTGAGTAAATAAAAACAACATCGTTATACATACCCATATGTGAGAAGTTATGATCGGTGAATTTCAAACTTTCTTTCCTTTCGAGATCAAGAATTTGGAAAAGGACTGGGTGGTTTTCGAATGGATTTTTGGTTTCGTAGAAATGGAAGAGTGACAAAAAGTCATTTCATAGGCACATCGGTGTGTATCTAGTCAATCGAAAGTCAAGAAATCTTATTAGTATGAAGTGATTAGTTCTAAAGTGAGAAAGTTGTCGATAAGTATTTTCGCCTAAAATATAGATTATTCTGATTTTTCTTATATAATGTAAATACAAGTAATATTTGTTAATATTTAGATTAATAGGGGGATGGCGAATGCCTGGATATTATATGAAAGAAATATGGACACCACTAAAGATAGTGGGGATTAAAATTTTTAAATCAGAAGAAAATAGTATCTTTATGAAGGTCCTCCAAAAACCAAGGAAACGTATTTTTTAAAACTAATATATTAAATACTTCTAAAACGCGTACGATAAAGGCAAACCCATTGAAAAATGGTGACGCAAAGCTATAGGGGCTTAAGTCTACAAGATAATGCCAGCCAGTTACCGTGTACGCAAATCTTTACACAAGTTAATCAAGATACTTTCCTGAATTTTTCCTTCTTTAATATTTTAACAGATTTATTCCTTTTATTTTTCATCCCTTACCATGCTCCTCATGGTATTAAATTATCAAATGGCTCTCACCCTATCCCCTATTTTCTGTTATAGTAATATCAATGAATATTTCGACAATAACCGGAATGAAGGGACTGCCATTTTGATGACTAGTGCTTCTGTCATGCTAATAGAATTTCTTGAAAATCATTCAGACGAATTTTTACATAATTGGCGTAAGAGTGTCGTCATTTCAGATAATGATCTATATAAAGAAGAAGTGTTGAACAATGGGGTGAAAATGTTTCAATTAGTGAAACGTGCAATCGAAACGCCTCTCAGTGAAGAGGAAATTACCTATCTCGCATATAAGACCGCCCTGGAACGGGTAAACGCTAACGTGAATATAAGTGAGTTTGTCTATAACGTAAATGTCGGGAAAAGTATTATTATCAAATGGGTGAGTAATTCAGGAATTGAACTTCGGGAATTGCAGCCCATCATTGAAGAAATCAACGCGCTTTTCGACCGTTTTTCCTACTTAGCCGTTAGAAAATACACGGAAATTAAAGAACAGCAGCTTCAAGAAAAGGAGTTGTATATCGATCAAACCCATAAAGAGCGGCTGACGATCCTGGGACAGATGAGCTCAAGCTTCGTCCATGAATTCAGAAACCCCCTCACGTCGATCATCGGGTTTACCAAGCTCTTGCAAAACGGTTATCCAGACTTACCTTACTTGGATATTATGCAGCATGAGCTGGAGCAATTGAATTACCGGATCTCCCAATTCCTGCATGTGTCGAGAAAGGATTTGATTGAGAGTACCAGGGAAGAGATCATCCTTACAGAACATCTGGAAGAGACCATTGAATTTCTGTATCCGAGCCTTCTGGATGGTGATGTATCCATTGACTTTCAGTGCGATGCTGACATAAAGGTGTTGGGAAATAGGGATGAGCTTAGACAGGTCTTTCTTAACCTCATCATGAACTCCATTGATGCCCTTCAGGAAGTTGAGGGACAACGTCAAATCACGGTTTCATGCGAAGAAGAAGCAGGTAAAACAAATCTTCAAATCTCCAATAATGGCCCGCGGATCAAAGAGGAGACCATCGAAGCCATTTTCGAACCTTTTTACACGACAAAAGACCTCGGAACGGGAATCGGTCTATATATTTGTAAAAAGCTGATTGAAAAGCATGGCGGGGAAATTCGTTGTCAGTCGAACGATGAGTTGACGACGTTTACGATCGGTATTCCCGTTGAATCTAATATTGTTATTTAATTGACTATTGATTATCGGTGCCAGGCACAAAAACTTAGTTTTTGTGCCTGGCACCGATTTTTTTAGTATTTTATAGCAATTGATTTAGTGATTCATAGAGTGTGAGTGGTATAATTGGAATAGGAAAATATTATCATTTCGGTTGGGAGGGGATAAGGTCTTGGTACATAATGAAAAAGGGGTTACGTTACTTGAAGTGCTTTTGTCTATAACGATCTTATCGATTATCCTTTTGTCTATAACGAATTTTTTCCCTCAAATGGGGATGATGAATAAACACAATGAAGAAAAGTCTCAGGGAATGAATTTTGCTAAGCAGGTATTGGTAGATTGGAAGACTTCTCAAAGGGTTATTGACTTTTTAAAAGCACCGGCACCAGCTAATCGGCCTGAAGAATATAAGAGTGAAGACGATAGTTATTACTATTTTAGTACTATAAAGAATGACTTTGATGTACATATCAAAATTAAAAAGGAATCTGACTTACATTCGACTCCGTCTAAAGCTCACTTGATTCAAATTCAATTGCAGGAAAATAATGACACCGTGAGCGAAACATACGGTTATTTGACGATCGGTGAGTGAGGGGGGATAGTTTGTTACAGAATGAACGTGGACTGACTCTTGTTGAAGTCTTAGCTACATTAACAATTTTATCAATTATCAGCGTGGTTATTTGGAATGTGTTTTTTCAAGGTCTGGACTATTCTGATAAAGCTGTCACCCAAAATTCGATGCAACAAGAATCGAACTATTTAACGATGAAACTGACAAGAATCCATCAAACCGCCAAACAGTATGGACTTAAGAATTCTAACTGCAATATTGTGGTCGATTACATTAATCAAAATAATGAGTCCTCTAAAGAAATAATTACTGATGCTGATCTATGTTTTAAAACAACCTTTACAGGTCGTGTAGACCCAAGTAAGGAAGACTTGCCACTAACCATTTCCATCCATGATAAAAATAATGCTGCGAATGAATTTGTTATGGAAACGATATTTTATAGGCTGAAGGAGGATCAAAGCGAATGACCCATCTGAAAGATGAAAAAGGATATGCTTTGGTAACCGTGTTGTTGATCATCGTGGTATTTATGGTGATTTCCCTCTCCTTTATGGGACAGTCTTTAAATAGTGTGAAGCAAAATAGAGTAGTTGAAAATAACTATCAATCAGTAGCATTGGCTGAAATGGGCATTTCATATTATCAATTAGCTGTCAGGAATGCCTATCTTTCCAATCAGGAGGGTATTGTGAGTCAAATACAGCACCAATTGGAAACGGATAGACGCAATCGGGTAGAAAATACATCAGAATACTATACTGGTCTTATAGTTTCTCTCATGAAGCAGGCCATCCAATCATCTCTTGAAAATGAACATCAAACTCTCAAAATAGAGAATCGTCCCGATGCCACTTACATCATTCAGGATGTGAATATCACTTCAGAATCCAACGACATCATCATTACTTTTACAAGTCTCGGAGAAGAGGAGGATGAGACATCAAAGCTCAGCGCTGAAATGAAGATCCCTATTAAAGATTTAGGATCAACAGACGGGGAAGGTAGCGGATCCGATCCGTCCAATGCTAGTACATTACCGGATTTCAACCAAATTCAAGAGCCTAAAGGTTTACCGGACAGGTGCAAAAACCCACCTGTCATCTATGATAGTTGCAGTGAGATATTCTTAGCTGGATCAGGAGCCTTCTCTTCAAACCATAATAACTTAGATGATAAACTCCTCTACGCAAAGGGTGCATTAATACTAGGTGGTAACGCTAATAACATGAGCAATACCCAGATCCATACAGATGGTTCCTTGTCTATGGGGAAAAATATGAACAATGCAAGGAATGTATTCATAGAAGTAAAAGGAGCTACCAGCTTTGGTGGGCAGCTAAGGATGGATCGATCTCGGGTGTTTGTTGGAGGGAGTATGAGTGTTGCCGGGCACTTAGAAGTTGAGGATAAGTCTATTATATATGTAGGAGGAAGCGCGGCTGTTTCAAAACATCTATCCATCGGTTCAAATTCCAAGATGTGTGTAGCCGGTAATTTAGGTGCCAGTCAATTAGATATTGATGGGGAATTATATGTGAAGGGATCTGTGAGCGGAAAGGTCAAATCTGGCCAAGTCACTCATGTCAACCATGCAGAATTCGAAAAAAATTGCGGCGTACCAAATTCTTCTGCTGAACTAACCGTTGAGTGGGGAGATATCGTAAACAAGGTGGAATATAGTTATTGATATAAGCAGTCGTCCAATGTGTCGATTGCTTTTTTAGTAGTTTATCAGGTACAAATGAATGATTTTGTACCGGGTACAAATCCCACATGATGTACCAGGTACACTCTATCATAAGTGTGCCAGGCACCGATGCCGAGTTTCGTGCCAGGCACCGCAAAGGTCACCCATTATCTCATTGTTTGATTCGATAATTGAACCAATTTTTTAAACTCCTCGGATTCTACGTAATATACATAGAGCACCTTCCCAAACCTTTCAATCAACAGCACATCTTTGTTTATTTGTTAGGGGTAGGGGTTATTCCTGCTTTGGGCGTAGTGGTGAAAATTAAATGAGTGGTATGGCATGGGGGTTTGGTGGAAATTGGGTTATGGGATGAGATGGATGATCGGGCTGTATGACGTAATTCCACATAAAAAACCTCCTCGATTTCACTCGAGAAGGTCACTTCAACTTCTCAATATCCTCAATGATCTCTTCATATGGAGGATTGGACACCCCTTCATATTTCTTCAGAAAAACCCCATTCTCACTCATCAAATAAAAAGAAGTTCCATGAACAAACTGATTAGAGCCTTCCACTTGAGCAGCAGGAGTTTTAAAGGAGACATTGGCGAAGGATTCAATCTCGTCACGAGAGTATCCCGTTAAAAAAATCCAATTCTCATCATCCATTTCATATCGGCCACTATATTCTTTCAACACTTCAGGAGTATCATGTTCGGGATCCACACTAATCGATACCAGCTGGACTCCCCCATCCGATCCCGCTTCCGCTATCTTCTTTTGAAGCTTTGACATATTCGCCGTCATCGGAAGACAAACGGTATCACAATTCGTAAAGATGAAATCAGCAATCACAATCTTTCCCTTATTGAGATCTCCTAATGACGTAGCCTCCCCATTCTGATCCACAGCGGCCAAATCACCGACCTCTACATTCATAGGAAAAGACTCTTCAACATTCTCCCCCTGGCAGCCAGCCAAGAAGAAAAGAGATAAGACAACCGTAGCAATCATAAATTTAAATCCCACTCAACTTCCTCCTTCTGAAACAGAGGTCCGTCCCTCACATTAGAAGAGGGACGGACCTTGTCTGGTTAGTCTATAAACTGCTTATCGATCAAATCGGTGAATTCAGGTTTTTCTTTCAGGAACTTCAGTTCATAGGATGAATCAGCGAAGGCTTGAACGGCATCGGAGTCCACTTTGTAAGTGAAACCGATTCGTTCCCAAGCCTGATCGACGACTTCCTTGCCTAGTTCTTGGCCGGTTACGTCTTTCACGTCTTTAATCGTGATTTCTTTTGCTTCTTCCGGATTTTCAGCGATGAAAGAAGTTGCTTCTTTATGAGCGTCCACGATTTTTTGAATGGTATCAGGATTTTCTTTCACGGATTTTCCAGACGCAACAAGCACTGAAGCAGGAAGTGTTTCACCGAATGAAATTTCGTCATGATCGATGATGATGTTGGCACCTGTTTCCTGTTGAATCACGGCTGCCCAAGGCTCCGGCGCTACGGCAATGTCGACTTTCCCTGATTTCAGCATGTTGGCATATTGTGCCGGGTTTCCTGTTACGTGTTTCATGGTCCCACCGATACGTTGAGATTCAATGCCATGTTCTTTCAAGAATGTTTCGACCTGAACATCATGCGTGCAACCTACGGCAGGGGTGATGAAGGATTTGCCTCCAAAATCGTCCACGGATTTCACGCCGCTTTCCTTACTTGCCAGAACCACGGTTCCACCAGTGGATCCCCCACCAATGATCTTCACGTCAGCCCCTGTCATGTAATTGTTCATGGCAGGACCAGGCCCAACAAGACCGGCATCAATTTCACCTGTTTTCAATGCGGTCATAAACGAAGAGCCATCGGGGAAGGTTTTGTATTCAATGTTTGTGCCGTCTCCCAGCTGTTTTTCATAAAATCCTTTGTCCTTTGCAACCATTGCGGGAACGTGGTTAATATTTGGGAAGTAACCGATGACGACCTTTTCACTGACGTCACCGCCTGAACTCTTTTCAGTACCGCAGCCTGCCAAAACACCTAGAAATGTAAAGAAAATCGTCATGACTAGAAATGCTTTTTTCATTTTGTAACCTCCTGTTTTTATTAATGAGGCAGGTGATCATCCCCTGCCGTATTTTTTCGTCTATGCTTAAGACTCCAATCCCCAACGCTTAATCACTGATTTTTCAATGCGCTGGAAGATCAGTTGATCCACGATCGCTCCGATGACCCCAATGATGATCATGACGGCAATGACCAGGCTCATGTCACCAAAGTCTGATGCGTATCGGAGTGTGTAGCCGAGTCCGGGACCGGTGCTTAATAGTTCCCCGGCCATTAAAGCTCTCCAGGCAAAGGCCCATGCAAGACGTGAACCGGTTACTACATAAGGAATCGATGCCGGGAAAATGACTCGAATGAATAAGTCCAAACCTCTCGATCCCATTGTTTGTGCTGCTTTTAAAAAGAGGGGAGAGACGTTTTTTATGCCCATTCGTATATTGAGGGCCATGACAAATGTTCCACCGAGAATGACAACGAAAATGACGGCTTTTTCATTGAGGCCGAACCACATGATCGCCAGTGGGAGCCATACGATACTCGGTACACTTTGGAAGGCCAGCAGTAATGATCCCAGCGTATCGTCGGCCGTTTTGGATTTGGCGAGAAGGACGCCGATGCTGGTTCCGATAACGAGCGATATCCCCAATCCGATGAATAAGCGTTTAAAGCTTGCAATAAGGTCAATGATCAAGGTTTGATCTGCAATCCCAGTAAATAGGGCCTGGAAAACGGAAGTAGGAGAGGGGAGGACAACTTCTGTCCATAGCCCGAATCGTGATCCCGATTCCCAGAGGCCTATAATAAGGGCAAAAAAGATGATGCGTTTAAGAGCTGTGTTCATAGGCCAATTCCTCACTTATCACTTTGTCTATTTCCTTCTTTAAATAGCTCATGATATGTTCTTCGATTTTCACCATTTCTTCTTTATGAGCATCCCGTGGTCGGGGAAGATCCACTTTGATATCTGCCAAAATCGTACCGGGGCGGGTTCCCATGACGATGATCCGGTCTGAAAGCTTAATAGATTCCGAGATACTGTGAGTGACGAACAGGACCGTTTTCTTCGTTTCCATCCAAATTGTTTCAAGCTGGTGGTGAAGACGGGAGCGCGTTTGTTCATCCAGTGCGCCGAATGGTTCATCCATGAGAAGGATTTCCGGGTTCATGGAGAGAGCACGTGCAATGGCCACCCGCTGCTGCATCCCTCCTGAAAGCTCATGAGGGTAATGATCCTGATAGTTTCCCAGTTGGACCATATGTAAGTATTTTGCGGCTTGCTGCTTCGCTTCTTTTTTTGACATTTCTTTTTTTAGGGGGAACGTCACATTGTCACGCACATTCAGCCATGGAAACAATGCCGCTTGCTGAAACACCATCCCCCGGTCTTTTCCAGGTTTCTTGATGGGATTTCCATCTACAAGAATCTCTCCGGATGTCGAGCCGGTCAGTCCTGCCACGATGGAGAGGAGCGTGGATTTACCGCATCCTGAAGGTCCCAATATTGAAACAAACTCCCCCTTATCTATCTCGAGATTAATATCCTTTAGTACATCGATCGGTTTTCCTGACTTATCGAGGTATTGCTTATTGAGATGGTTGATCTGTATAAACATGTCATCACCCTTATCTTATAATTCATATTAGTTTAGTCGGAATATAAATAATACAATTATAGTATATTGGGGAAGGTTGTCAAGGTTTCCTTTATTTTGGGAAGAATAAAATGAGATCTGCGATAGGTCTTTAAATTTGTTGAACGTCTTTATAAATGGTTTCATATAATTGAATAGCTTTAAGAGGCGTCTTTATTATAGGAGTTGTCATATCTTACAAATGTCATATTTACCTCGATTGGATGAGCAGATTATTACTAGTCGTTTTTAACCAGGTGTGAAAGGGTAACACTATAGTAAATACCATTATTTTCTTTAATTATTAGGAGGGACCCGATTTGATCAGCCAAACGAGAGATATTGTTCAAAAGTCACTGGATGCTTTATTAGAGGACGAATCTTTTTTACCCGAAGTGAAAGGTGAGACAAGAAAGAAAGCGTTTACTTCGCTGACTTCCATTCTATCGACACCGAACCACGTACATAAATCGTATTTGAGGATTCCGCTGGAGGATGAGAAGGTGGTCAGGATCCCTGCATTTCGTGTACAGCATAATAATGCCCTGGGGCCATATAAGGGAGGGATTCGTTTTCATGAGACGGTGAATGAGGAAGAGGTCGTGAATCTTGCTTCCTTGATGACGTTGAAGAATGCCCTTCATAATGTTCCATTCGGTGGAGGAAAAGGCGGGATCATCTTGAATCCCCGGGAGTATTCGGAGAAGGAGCTTCATCTGGTTGCGAGGAAATATGTCCAATATTTCAGCGATGTCCTCGGACCCGATAAAGATATCCCTGCTCCTGATATGGGATCGGGGGAACGTGAAATGGACTGGATGATGGCGGAGTACAAGAGCATCCGGCCAGGAACGCCTTATAGAGGGAGCTTTACGGGGAAGAGTGTTGTGAACGGCGGATCGTTGGGACGGAGGGAGGCGACGGGAAAAGGTGTCTTCTTTACATTCCGCTATCTGGTTCATGATTTTGTAAAGGAACAGAAGAGTTTATTGACGAAAACCGATAATGTCTTTGCGAAAACGGCTCTTGATATTGAAGACCGTGCGTTAACGATTGCTGTACAAGGGTTCGGGAATGTCGGCTCGGTGGCGGCACTTGAAGCCTATCAATCCACTCATTTGCAGAATAAAGTGGTGGCGGTGAGTGACCGGAATGTCACGTTGTTCAACTCGGATGGTCTTGATATTCCGGCATTGGTTGAGTTTACGATGGAGAATAAAGGAGATCTTCCCACGAAAGATGAACAGTTGAAGGAAATCGGAGTAAAGGCTGAAATCCGTGGCCGTGATGAGGTTCTGTATTTAGATGTAGACGTTCTGATGTTAGCAGCATTAGAGGATCAGGTGCACAAAGATAATGTAGAAGAGGTGAAAGCAAGAATCATCGTGGAAGGGGCCAATGCACCAATTACAACAGATGCGGATACATATTTAAGTGATAAAGGAGTCATTATTATCCCTGATATCCTGGCCAATGCCGGCGGGGTCATTGTCTCCTACTTCGAATGGCTGCAAGGACGGGAAACCCAGTTCTACACAGAGGAAGAAGTATTCAACCTCCTCTACGACAAAATGAAAACAACCATGAACACCGTCCTGCCACTATTCTTCGGCGACCCATTCCCATTACGCCAAAACTGCTACATCCACTCCGTCATGAAACTATCCACGGTTCTATACAGACAAGGAAAACTTTATTAAGAACAAGGGACGGACCTCTATTCCTAGGAGCTGGTACTAGGAGTGGAGGTCCGTCCCTCTTTTAATAAATCTTTATAAAGGGTGTCCTTCACTCTCCCTATTTCCTATATAAAGGGTGAAAGGAGGTGAGGCGCATGGCAACAGCGGATTTGAAATCTACGAGAATACGACTGGCTTATAATGATGGGCTGGACGAGAAGGGGAATCCTAAGATTGTGTACAAATCGTACAGTTACATCAATGCACTGGCAACGGCAGATGAGATGAACAGCGCAGCTTTATCCCTGGCAAGTCTTTCATCAAAAGGATTGTTCAACATCGAGAAGGTCCAAAGCTTCGACATTAACGAGTAAGCGATGATCGATAATTTAATAGAAAGGAGGCAGATGCAACATGGCAAAAGTATTGGAACTGGAATTTCAAACCGAAACGGGGAAGTCAGGGAAACTATCCATCAATGACCCGGTTGAGCCGATTGATACTGTGGCGGTGAAAGCAGCGATGGATAACCTGATCGCGACCAATGTGTTTGGAAGTTCGAACGGGATGTTTGTGAGTGTGGAAGGAGCACGGGTGGTCGAGCGTAATGTGACGGATTATGATGTGATGTAGCCGAAAGAAAGTGTTTTCCTTAATGGGGGACACTTTCTTTATGTTATTTAATATGAAAAAAGAGTAACCCTTTACAGGTCACTCTCAATCACGAAAATATTATTTCCTCAACAAACTCACAGCCTGTTCCAACACTTTCTCACCATTCATCATCCCATAAGACATCCCATCGATTACATCCACCTTAATATGATAAGGCTCAGCTTTTTCCTTAATCTTAGATGATAGGTAGCGTACTTGGGGACCGATGAGGATCACATCAAGTTTATCTAAGTGATTGCTTAAGTCAGCTTCAGATGTAGCATTTATAGTGGCTTCAAGACCTTTTTCTTCAGCAGCTTTACGCATTTTTTGGACTAACATACTCGTTGACATTCCTGCTGAGCAGACTAGCATGATATTCATATAAAGCACTCCTTACTTTGTTTGATGGATTTCGATGATTTCCTGGGCCAGTTCTTTGACGGTGATGGCGTTCATGAGATGATCCTGGGCGTGGATCAATAGAATCGTAGGATTCTGTGTGTCACCGCTTGCTTCTTTTTGGAGTAATTGCGTTTGGTAATGGTGTGCTTGATGAACTTCTTTCGCTGCTTCAGCCATTTTTTCCCCGGCCGCGCCGAATTGTTTTTTCTTCGCTGCCTGGAGGGCTTCCATGGCGGAAGACCGCGCGTTGCCAGCGTGTAATATGATATGAAAAGATATTTCTTCTAAGGTTAAATGTTGTTCAGCATTCATGCGATTTTATCACTCGTTTCGGTCGTTTTCTTTAATTGGGCACGTTCAGATGCGAGTAGGAATGGAATATACATGAGTGTAGCGATCGCCAGGTTCACGAGTTGAAGAACGATTCCACTCCAGGATCCGCCTGTTACAAGGTAGCCACTAATGATCGGTGGTGTCGTCCAAGGAACAATCGCGACGGTTTTAGGTACAATCCCTAAGCTCAGGGCCAGGTAAGATGTAACCGTTAATACGACAGGTACTAGTAAAAACGGGATAAACATAAGCGGGTTTAACACGATTGGAAGACCAAAGATGACCGGTTCATTAATATTGAATACTCCAGGTGCAGCAGACAGTTTTCCAACTGTACGGTAATGCTTCGTCTTCACCACAAGGAAGATGGCGATGATCAAGGCGATCGTCGTACCGGATCCACCCATGTACACGTACGCATCAAAGAATGGTTTCGTCACAATGTATGGAACGTCGAAGGCACTCATGCCGTCTGCGAACAGCTGCTGATTTTTTTCAATTAAAGGTAGGTAGATCGGTTCGATGATCGGACCTAAAATGTTTGTGCCATGTAAACCAAAGAACCAAAGGAAATGATTTAAGAAAGCTACAACAATGGCTGATGGCAGTGAGTTTGATACAGCTTGCAATGGTTCCTGAACTACCGTAAACACGATTTCGAAGATACTTTTTTCTGCAAATGAAGTTAAGAGAGCTTGAATAAGACCAACAAGAATCAAGATGATCGTAGCCGGAATCAGGGCTTTGAATGATTTTACGACACCTTCCGGCACACCATCGGGCATACTGATCGTAAACTTCGAACGAATTAACACTTTGAATAATTCAGTGACAAGAAGGGACGTGATCACGGCGACGAATATCCCTTGTGCTCCGGTCCAGGCGTAGGATATTCCCCAGTCTTCCGTTACCGGTGTAAGGATGATGAGTGAAGCGATCGACACTAACGCTGCAGACAACCCATCGATATTATAGGACTTGGCTAAATGATAACTGATGGATGCAGCGACGAGCAGTCCGAGGATGGCGAATGATCCATTCCACATATTCCCGCCAACAGATTTCCAGTTCTCACCGAAAACAGCGACCATGAAATTCTGGAAGGCTTCAATCGGCAGATTATTTAATAAAACAGCCAAAGATCCCACGATGATCAGCGGCATGATCGAAACGAATCCATCACGGATGGCGACGAGATGTCGTTGTGATCCGATTCGTCCTGCAATAGGCATAAACTTGCTTTCCATAAACCCCATTACTTTACTCATTTCTCTTTCCCCCATTTACTAGATTAATTGAATTGCGGTAAAAACTCTTTGTGAGCTTCCAATAATTCATCGACTAGTTGTCTTGCTACCCCTTCGTTCTGTACTAGCGGATTCATCACCATGGCCTGGTAGACATGATTGTACTGACCGGACATTGCTGCTTGAATGACGAGCTCTTCGAACGCTTTCATCTGTTGAATGATCCCTTTAACTGATGGAGGAAGCGGTCCGATGGCGATCGGCCGAGGTCCGTCCCTCGTAATGACGGCGTTTGCTTCGATGACGGCGTCGTTGGGAAGGTCCGGGATGGTTCCGTTGTTTTGTGTGTTGACGGTTTGGATGTCCTCTGAATTGTTGTAAATGCTCGTCATGAGGCTGCAGGCAGCATCACTGTAGTAGGCACCTCCTCGATTTTCCAGTTCTTTTGGTTTTTCATTTAACTCTTCTTTCATATATTGTATGAAAAGTTCTTTTTCAACTTTTCGAACAACCTCTGCCCGTGTACCGTTTTCTCTATAAGCTTGAAGGTCCTTTTCCAACACAGAATCCCGTTGGAAATAGTATTGATGATAAGGATTGGGAAGCATCCCCAGTGCCTGTAAAAATTCTTTCGACCATCCGAGGGAGACGATGTTAGCCGGTGAGTAATCGACTTCTTGATGGATCAATTTTTGCAGAACCCGATCGGTTATATCCTGACCATTGACCCAAACCCTTTTACCGAATACAAAATGATTCATCCCTACAAATTCAATTTGTACTTCATTTGCAGAACAATTCATCATCTCGGCGACGCTGTTCTTCATGTTGAAAGGGATATTGCACACCCCGATGACTTTTTTATGGGTACTGTATTTAAGCAGGGCTTCTGTTACAATGCCTGCCGGGTTGGTGAAATTAATAAGCCATGCATGGGGACAAATCTGTTGGATATCCTGACAAATCTCCATAAGGACCGGAATGGTGCGCAAGGCCTTGAATATACCGCCTGCTCCATTGGTTTCTTGACCGATGACGCCATGACTTAACGGAATCCGTTCATCTTTTTCCCTGGCTATGAGGCCGCCCACCCTGATTTGTGTTGTCACAAAGTCAGCGCCTAACAAGGCATCCTGCCGGTTAAGAGTCCATTCCAATTCAATCGGCACACCTGCTTTTTGAATCATTCGACGAGCAAATTGCCCGATAATCTCAAGCTTCTCTTTCCCTGCTTCGATATCAACAAGCGTTATGTCCGTGACAGGAAAAGATTCGTATCGGTGGATGAACCCCTCGATAATTTCTGGTGTATAGCTTGATCCGCCTCCGATTATGACCACCTTTAATGACATTCTGTCGATCTCCCTTCATTTTGAAAGCGATTTCTATTTTTAAATAATGTATCATACAAATTTTCGCTCGTCTATATATTGTAATGACAAATATAAGATTTATGACTAATTTTTATTTATTTGTAATAACAAATTTATTTTATGATAAAATGAATAGGAATAGAGAATTGATTGTGGATGTGTTATAACAAATATAGGAAGAAAGTGGAAGGGAGAAACAGAATGAAAGAGACACAAGAAGCAAAAGCCTTGCATTCGCATGTAAAAGAAGAAATCATCCACATGATTAAAAATAAAGAATACGCGCCGAATACAAAACTGCCGACAGAGGCGGAGTTTTGCGAAAAGTTCAATGTCAGCCGTACGACGATCCGGACGGCGCTCCAGCAGCTGACACTTGAAGGTTACGTGTATCGCGAGCAAGGGAGAGGAACCTTTGTCGCAGAAGAGAAAGTCAGTCAAATCCTGTCCTCAACGATCGACAACTATACAGAGCAACTGCGATTACAAGGGAAGAAACCTAAGATCAAGGTACTAAGCATGAATGTCATCCCGGCAGAATCAACAGTGGAAAAAGCGTTGGAATTGAAGAATGGAGATCCCGTCAATCGTTTAGAGAGGATCCGTTATTCAGACGGGCTCCCCCTGCAATATGAGGTGGCCTATCTGCCCTGGTACAAGACGCCTGGGCTTGATAAAGACGAATGTGAAAGATCACTTTACAAGCTCCTGGAAACACAGTTTGAGATAAAAATTAAAAAAACCGTCGAAACGATCGAGTTATTTTTAGCAGATGAACGAGTGGCAGAGAAGCTTGAGGTACCAGAGGGGACACCTTGCTTTATGATCGAAACAACAGCCTATGTAGAGGATGGATCGGTTATCGAATTTTCCAAAGCGATCTTCAGAGGAGATAAAGCGAGTTTTCTTGTAGAAAGAACCTATTAGAAAAAAGGGGATGGGGGATTATGAGGAACGTGATCGTCAATGCAGATGATTTTGGTTTATGCCGGGGAGTGAACTACGGCATCGTTGATAGTCATCGATTTGGAATAGTCAACTCAACAACTATGTTGGTCAATATGCCGGGAACCCTGCATGCGGTGGAGTTGGCAAAGCTATATCCGGAATTACAGGTCGGGATCCATTTAACGCTTACATGTGGGAGACCAGTCTCTGGGGGGGTACCATCGCTGCTAGGTGAGAGAGGCTTTTTCCGATACACCAGCAGGATTTTTGAAGAAAAAGAAATCGATGTGGATGAGGTTGAGTTGGAGTGGGAGGCTCAGGTAGATAAATTTCTATCATTCGGTTTGCCCCTTTCTCATATTGACAGTCATCACCATGTTCATAGCTTTCGGCCTTTGATCCCGGTGGTGAAGAGGTTGTCGGAGCGTTTTGGGGTTCCGGTCCGGAATGCGCTTCCTGTAAGTGAGGGAATGAATGTACTAACCGATCGATTCTCCATGGCGTTTTATGGGGAGGGTGTGTCAGTTGGAGGGTTGAAGAGCATTTTGGAGAGTAGGCGTGAGGGGGAAACGCTCGAGATTATGTGTCATCCTGCTTATATGGACTCCTTTTTAAAAGGGAATTCTTCTTATTGTGAGCAGCGGTTGAGGGAGTTGGATGTGTTGACGGCAGCCAAATATTTGTCATGACAAATATGTAAAAAGGTAGTGCAGACCAATGGATTGGTCTGCACTACCTTTTTTAAGGTTTATAAGTAAATCTCAATCGTATTTGATTTCTCGTATAGCCTTTTTTCAAGTTCTTGTCGATTTATCTTGATCCCGCCTTGGCGGTAACGGTTGGTCAGTTGTTCATACGCAGATTCCTTTCCGTTAATCACAATCCGCTTTGAGTCCTGGTTGCCAAGGTGGTAGATGAACGTGACTGAGCGATTCATGAAGGTAAATTCAAGTTTCAGCCCATCAAGGTTGCCGGGTAGCACTGGATCGATGACCAGATCTTCGGATTCCTGACGTATGCCCAAACAATTTGAAATTAGCTGGTTCATGTAGATTCCCGGTCCGCTGGAGTAGATTCTCCATCCTCCTTTGACGGGCACACTCCCGTCACGAAGTTCGTTAAAATGTTCTTCTGCTTCATACCTGGTATTGAATTTACCGTCTGAGCTGCTGAAGTACGCATTGCTTTGTCTTCTTTCCGCATTTGGCACTACGTCTTTCAGACTGATTGGATTGATGATCTGTAACCCTTGCCATACATCATCGGTTTTCCCGAGCTTGGCCATAGCTTCCACATAGCGAATGTGTGCATGTACGTATTGAAGTCCGATTTCACGACCGAAATTCGAAGCCTGCTCAGCCCGTTTAAAGTATGTGCTTACACCGCCATCATATTTGGCAGGACGATTCATTAATCGAACTCCATCCGGGCAGTACAAGTGCTCTTTGACTAATTGATAATGCGAGTCCGCCTGCTCGGGTGTAAATAGCTCTGAAATGATACTGCGGTTCATTGGCAGAAGACGATAATGAATACCTGTCTTCGTATCGGTTGGATGGACCATGAATTCCGGATTTCCTGGCTCTTCCATATAAACAAATCCTGGGATTACGTCATCTTTAAGGATATAGGTATTGAAATCCTTTTGAATTCCCTGAGCTAGAGCATTGAACTCTTTTGCTTCCTCATCATATACATCTTTCAGAACAGTTGAAAGCTTCACAAGTACTTGATACGTCAGGGCGACGGTCCAGCTGCTTGCCATATATTTCTTCAATTGAGTGTCGGCCGGCTGCAGGGTATCATCCCAGTCTCCATCACCATAAGAAGATAAGAATGTGTCATGGAGGAAGTTCTCCTTTATATATGAGATTTCTTTTTGAATATGATGGAGCAGGGTTTCTTTTTCATCGGTGAATCCAAATCCGCTACGTTCTGTATAAGGTATTTTTTCCCGCAGGATCTCATAATCGTTTGTTGCGGCAATGTAGTCGCTGACTACTTTCAATGGCCATACGATGATATCCCCGTGGCTGTCGTCTTGTTGTATTTTGTAATAACGGTCGAACATGAACCATTGCGGCCAATTTCCGTTATCCTCATATTGATGGGAGTAGACAGTCTTAATGATTTCTTTCACAGATTGATAGTTTTGAGTGGCCATGAAGTATTCTGTCGGCCCCTGACATACATCCCTTGTTCCCCAAGCCGCGCCTCCGTATTGCTCAAGTCCATGAGGTACGGAATAATGCACAAGCATATTATGAGTGTACCACCATGCCAAGGCATTCACTTTTTCTAATTCGGCCGGTGCTTTCTCTCCTAAAGAGAGTCGGAACCCATTCATTACCTGATGATAATAGGCACGATATTTTTCGATTTCTTCTTTGACGTTTCGTTCTATAAAGGGTTGCTCTTCACCGTCAATCAGACCTTGAATCGTCATATTCCATTCTGAGGTTTCACTTACATCGATCACGATCAAAGAAGCAGAATTCTTTTCAACATTATGTGCGATTTTTTCTTCGTTGCCCATCTCAAAGGAGGCACCATTGACTTTCATTCGATAGGTTAATTGAGGGAACATCTCGCTGTTTTCTGACTGACGATCTGCCGTAATGGACAGAATATCTTCAGTTTGTTCTACATTAAATCCGACTTCATATTCATGATTGTTCATTGAGACCTGATTTGTAACGAGGTAACGGTATTTTTTATTGTTTTTGGATACAACTTGAAGCTGGACTTCAGGAGAATCCACTACTGTGTAATTGGTGACAATTAACGTATCACCGGTTGTTTTGTAGTACCAGCGTGCATAGTTGAAACCCATCTCAAACATAGATGGCATGGTCAGTAAATGATACATTCCATCCATTTCAACGTAAATTCGCTGACCGGACGTTTTCATGACATTCAAATGATTTCTCTGATTGGTTATCATTTTATTAAAAGAAGTATTTCCGACGACAAGCTGCGAGTTGAACAATCCGTACATGAATGAAGTCGTAGTGATGGTATCATCCTTAAGTTGATGGTTTTCACCCGACATCAGAATATGTCCATGGGGTCTTTCCGTCATCAATTCCTTTTCTTTCAATACGACATGTTCATGAGTGTCTGTGAAGAAAGAAAGAAGTGAATCACCATCCCGTTCTTCATTATGTCTAGAATTAAAATACATACTAACTTCTTCCTCTGTCATTGAAAGGGAAGAGAGGGGCTGTCCGATTGCCGGCATTAAACGTACTTGCTCCATTGTATCCGCAAATTCAGATTTGAAGAGAGATGCTTCTTTCCATGCAGCTTTTATTTCTTCCTTGAACTCCAACGAAGAAATGGCCGTTTCGTGATTTTCTTTGAATACCCCGTAGAAAATAAAATGTTGAGGTCCATTTAGTCGTGCTTTCTCCGATTGTAGTGCTGTATAAGCGAATTCATATTGGTAGACTTCGTTTGCTAATGAGTCTTTCCTTAATGCTTCAGGCTCATTGGTGTCTTTATAGGTTAATCCGAAAAATTGAAATCCATCTGTAGAGTAGCCGATTGTCTTTCCAAGGGATCCCTGTTGAATATAAGGAAATCCACTTGATTGCGGCTGGTTTTGGCGGGAGCAAAGGACATAGCCTTTCTCTTCATCTTCAAACACTTTGTGGTCAATGTATTGTGACATATAGGCTTCGTTGGAGCGGACGGCTCCTTTGTCGGCAAGACCGAGATCCTGTCCGTAAATGACGTCTACTTCGGCTTCGACTCCATCAAGCATCACATCCCAGAACCATACGCCTCTTTCAGTTAGGGTGAACGTCACTTCATATGAGATTTTCTCATATGTCCCAGTCCATCTGACCTGTGATTCCGCGAATTGAACGGAGCTGATGGACTTCACTCCGATTAGTGGGATGACGTTGATTCCAGAAGGTTCATGAATGCGTAAATACACATTATTTAGTGAGCCGTCGATTGGATTTGTTACTAACTGATTGATCATGTTCTCTCTATGTGTAATGGCGAAAAGATCACCACTGTTTAAAAATTCAAATTGAAGATCTCCAGATGTTAATTGTACATTTGAATGCATCGTTTTCCCCTCGATTCCTCTATTTTTCCAGCTTGAATGTTTGCTCCATAACGTCTTTGCTGTTTCTCCCTATATAAACCGTAAACGTCCCGGAATCGCTTTTGTACTGAAGGTCGGAATGATGATACCTCAGTTGATCTTCCGATATCGTAAAGGATACGTCAGCTGTTTCACCCGGCTCCAGGCTGATTTTCTTGAAATCCTTCAATTCCTTTACAGGGCGGATCACTTCTCCGCTATGGTCACGAATATAGAGCTGTACGACTTCCTCGCCTGCAACAGGTCCATCATTCGTCACCTGAATGGAAACATCCAGTGATTGTTCTTCGGTCATCGTTTCATTAGATAGTTTCATTTCAGAATAAGTGAAGGACGTATAGCTTAAGCCGAACCCGAATGGCAGCAGTGGATCATTCGGGATGTCCAGATATTGTGATACATATCGTTCTTGTGCATCGGGTACCCCTTTGGGTCTACCGGTGTTGAAACGGTTATAATAAACGGGAATTTGTCCAACATGATATGGGAAAGACATGGTTAAACGTCCGGAAGGATTCACGTCTCCAAATAATAGATCTGCGATTGCAGCTCCGCCTTCAGTCCCCGGATACCATGCTTCTAACACTGCATCGGTTTGATCCAGAACTCCGTGCAAATCGAGTGGACGCCCATTAAACAGGACAGCAGCCATCGGCTTATCCAATGATTTTAGATGCTCGATGAGTTGTAATTGAGCTGCAGGGAGCTGAATGTTCGCTCTGCATCCGGCTTCACCGCTCATTTCAGAGTCTTCTCCTAGGGCTAAGACGATCACATCCGCTTCTCCGGCAGCTTTCAATGCTTCTTCCAGTTGGGCATCTGTAATGTTTTCGGTGTCACAGCCTTTTGACACGGTTAGGTGGCTGTCCTTTATTTTGGTAAGGAGTCCTTCTTTAACGGTGGCTGCATCTTCCTTAGAACCAAGCCATGACCAAGGTCCCAATATGTCTCCGTTCTCTGCAAAAGGACCTATAAGGGCAATTTTTTGTTCCCTTTTAAGAGGGAGGGTGTTTTCGTTTTTCAATAATACGGAGGATTTTGCTGCAAGTTCCCGTGCAGCTTCTCTATGGGTCGTACTCATGACCACTTCAGATTCAAGCTCCACATTTGCACCCCGGTACGGATTTTCAAACAAGCCCAGTTTTTGTTTCAACTGTAATATGCGTAAAACAGCCTCATCAATCAAGGACTCATCGACCAGTTTTTCTTCTACTAGTTCTTTTAAGTAATTCACGTAGGTTGACGTCATCATTTCAATATCCACACCAGCCGTTATCGCCTTGTAAGCTGCTTCCTTTTCGTTCTCTGCTACACCGTGTGGAATCATTTCTTTCACTGCCCCCCAATCGGAAATAAGGATACCGTCAAAGCCCATTTCTTCGCGAAGCATCTTTCTCATAAGCCGTTTATTACCGGTAGCAGGGATTCCGAATACGGTGTTAAAGGCCGTCATCACCATTTCGCAGCCTTCCTCAAGAGCCGCTTGATAGGCAGGCAGGTAGTTCTCACGAAGCTCTCTTTCAGACATATCGACGGTGTTATAATCACGTCCGCCCTCAGGTGCGCCATATGCAGCAAAGTGTTTCACACACGCAGCAACCCGTTCAACATCCGTTGTCAACTCGTTCCCCTGGAAACCGCGGACGAAAGCTCGGGCGAATTCACTGTTTAAGAAAGGATCTTCCCCGGTTGATTCCATCACTCTTCCCCAACGAGGGTCACGAACAAGATCTACCATGGGGGCAAACGTAACATGTACACCGGAAACGGAAGCTTCCTTCGCTGCCATTTCGGCGCTCTTCTCGGCTAATTTTAAATCCCAGGAACAGCCGATTGCGAGAGGAACAGGGAAAATCGTCTTATAGCCATGTACAATATCGGACATGAATAATAAAGGGATTCCCAAACGATTCTCTTCCATATGTGTGCGCTGAATGTTCATAATCTCTTTTGCACCTGATGCCCCGAGGACAGAACCACTGTTTTGGACGATCATATCTGTTATTCTCATATCTGCCATCGGTCCTGTAATCTGTCCCTGGTCTTCTGCTCCTTTAAAGAAGGGAGTAGCCAGCTGCATGAGCTGGGCGATTTTTTCATCGATTGTCATTTGATTCAATAATGAAATCAGCTTGTTCTCGCTCATTGATAGAACCTCCGTATTAAGATTTATGATTTTTTCTCAATTAAGTGAAACGTTTCGAAAATAAATTGAGATGAATTATAAGTGGGTTTCATTGGATAGTCAACCCGATCCTTTAAACCTAAAAACTCCCTATGACCTCTATATATCAGTGATTTCTGATATATAGAGGTTTGCTCAAGGATGAATTCATATTCAATTCAGTAATTTCTAAAAAAAGTGTTGAAAGCGTATTCACGTTTGATTATAATATAGTTATCGAAACGTTTCAACAAAACTTGAGTGATTTTCCTTTTTATCTTTAAGACTCTTTCGTGAAGATTGTTGCTATTTAAAGAAGTATGTAGGAGTTGATTTCCGCTGCAGGATGCTCGCTTTCTGCTGTAACAAGAGCGGTTCCCCTACCATCTAGTACTCACTGGCTAACAAAAGTACTTGGCAGATCTTTTAAAACAAAAGAGCCATAAAGGTTTTGTATTCTATCAGAGGTAATCATTCGACACGCTTTACCATTTTTAAAGAGTTTTAAAAACAAATAGAAATGGAGATGGGAAAATGAGAAAGAAAAAGTGGTCTATACTACTGATCGGCATACTGACATTATCGACGATTCTTGCAGCGTGCGGCGGCAACGGTGAGTCAAAGGATGGAAAGAAAGAAGTTACTGTGTGGGCAATGGGGGAAGAAGGTAAAAAGTTAAAAGGAATGGCTGAAAAATTTGAAGAAGAAAACAAAGATATCACTGTTAAGGTTCAAGCGATACCATGGGCAAGTGCACATGATAAGCTTCTTACTGCTGTAGCTTCTGGGAACGGTCCTGACGTAGTACAATTAGGAACTACCTGGATACCAGAATTCGCTGATGCCGGAGCACTTTTAGATTTAACTTCACATTTAGATGACTATCCAGAATTCAAGTCTGAAAATTACTTTGCGGGCTCCGCTCAAACAATGAAATATGATGACCAAGTAATTGGTGTTCCTTGGTATATTGATACTCGAGTGTTATATTATCGTACAGATTTATTGAAAGAAGTAGGATATGATCAAGCACCTTCAACATGGGATGAATTAAAGGATGCCGCTGAGAAGTTGAATGCCAGAGGTGATGATGTCTATGGTCTTGATATTGACCGTAATGACCAGATTACTCCTTATATTTTCGCTTGGCAAAATGGATATGAATTTGAAAGTAAAGACAAAATGAATTTTGAAAGTCCCGAATTTAAAGAAGCAATTAAGTATTATGCGAGTTTCTTTCAAGAGGGTATAAGTCCGACAACAGAAGGTATAGATATTGTCCAAGCGTTTAAAGACGGGGTCAAACCAATGTTCTTCAGTGGTCCTTGGATGATAAACATCATAAACGATCAAGCGCCTGACTTAAAGGATAAATGGGCCGTAGCCGTTATGCCTAAAAAGGAAACAAATACATCCAGTATTGGTGGATCAGTCTTTTCTGTCTTCCACAATTCTGAACATGTAGATGAATCTCTGAAATTCATTTCATACATGAATGAAGTAGATACACAAATGGAATGGTTGGATGTATCGAACACTCTTCCATCTCGTGTTGACGCTTGGGAAGAACCTAAGTTAAAAGAGGATCCATTACTTTCTGTGTTTGGTAAGCAATTAGAAAATACAAAAGCATCTCCTAAGATCAAAGAATTTGAGAAGATCACTCAAGAATTCCTTGCTTCTATTGAAAGAATTACAGTAGGCGGAGCAGATGTCGATAGTGAAATTGAGAAGTTCAATAAGAAAGCGCAAGAAATAGTAGAATAACATTAAATAAAAAGCACTTGCTGGATAAGGTTCATATGGAGTTACAGGCACATCCTCTCCCGGATTGCCTGAACTCCATTTTTAGAATCATACCTTATTTATAGTGTTTTGGTTAGGTGGGGTATCATGAGCAATAATATGAAAAGTAGCATATTCAAAAACAAACATCCCTATGTGTTTATTGCTCCTGCAGTAATCATTTTAACTGTTTTCAGTATTGTTCCTATCATTGTAGCCTTTTTCATAAGTTTTACGGACCTTGATTTAAAAGGGCTGGCCAATTGGACAAACGTCAACTTTATAGGTATGGAAAATTACTCTGCGTTACTATCAGACAGCTTGTTTCACAAGTCGATTTTCAACACGTTGTTCTATGTCATCATCGGTGTTCCTCTTGTCATCGTGTTTTCATTAGGAATTGCTTTACTCCTCAATTACGGAACAAGCAGATTGTTTACAGTATTTCGCGGAGTATATTATATGCCTTCCATTACAAATATCATCGCAGTAGCCGTTATTTGGGGATTTCTTTACAATACTGAATACGGTTTATTTAACTATTTATTATCATTACTGGATGTCGAGAAGATTCCTTGGTTAGGAGAGCCAACGATCGCTAAGCTATCGTTGATTGTTTTAGCTGTATGGAAAGGGATTGGTATCAATATGATCATCTTTCTCGCTGCGTTGCAAGGAATTCCGAAATCCTATTATGAAGCAGCTGAAATGGATGGGGCTAATCGTTGGCAGGTTCTGTGGAATGTCACCATCCCATTATTACGATATGCTACTTTCTTTGTAACAGTAACGACTTTAATTGGCTGGCTTCAATTCTTCGAAGAGCCATTTGTCATGACAAATGGTGGACCTTTAGACGGCACCATCTCGATGGCATTATTCATCTATCAAAAAGGCTTCCAGTTCAGTGAATTCGGTTATGCTGCCGCAGGATCGTTTATCCTGTTCATCATTATCATTATCATCACACTTCTTCAATTTAAGTTGAGAAAATCTGATACAGAATACTAATTTTGAAAACTCTACAGTATCGGGGATGAAAATATGGATACAAAAACAACGAAATTTAAAATGGAAAAGCTATTTGTCGCCATTTTACTAATACTCGGCGGAATCATCGTTTCAGTTCCGTTTATTTGGATGATTTCAAGCTCATTTAAGCCTGAAAGTGAAGTTCTTCAAATACCGCTAAGTTTAATACCTGAAAATCCATCCATTGAAAATTATGTGAATCTATTTGAAAGTATGAATTTTGGTGTTTATTTACGAAACACTCTCATTATCGTCTTATTCTCCTTTGTAGGATTATTCTTTAATGCCATGGCCGGTTATGGATTTGCCAAATATCAATTCAAAGGTAGAGAAAAGATCTTCTATATCGTACTGGCAACGATGATGATTCCTGCACAGGTTACGATGATTCCTGTTTACCTGATCCTGAATGAAATGGGACTCACCAATACGATGGCTGGAATTGTGCTGCCAGGTCTTGCAGCAGCTTTTAGTATTTTCTTATTCAGACAGTTCATGACGACCATTCCGACTGATTTAATCGAAGCAGCAAGACTTGATGGGGCGGGAGAATTTTATATATTCTTTCGATTGATTGTGCCGATTGCGAAGCCGATCTTTGCCGTGCAAGGAATTCTTACGTTTATTGGGGCCTGGAACAGCTTCCTGTGGCCGTTGATCATTGCAAATGATGAAAGTCTCTACACATTGTCTGTAGGACTATCGCTCTTACAAGGTCAATACGCTAATAATTTCGGCTTGCAAATGGCAGGGGCTGCCTTCATGGTTGTACCGATCATCATCATCTTCTCCTTCTTCCAGAAATACATTGTCGAAGGATTTACGATGTCGGGGATTAAGTGATCCGTCGTTGTTGGTAGGAGTGTACCTGGTACAAAGATTAGTGAAATGTACCTGGTACATTTCTTTGGTTGGTGGATGACTTTATTACGAAAACCTAAGAATACGGAGGCGGAATGATGGAAAAAGCATGGTGGCATCAATCCACTGTTTATCAAATTTATCCGAGAAGCTTCAATGATCATAATGGGGATGGAATCGGGGACCTTCCGGGCATCATCGAAAGGCTGGATTACCTGGCTCTTCTAGGTATCGATATCATTTGGTTAAGTCCAGTCTATCAATCCCCGAATGACGACAATGGATATGATATTAGCAATTATTATGAAATCATGGATGATTTCGGTACCATGGAAGACATGGAGAGGTTAATAGAGGAAGCGAGGAAAAGAGGTCTTCATATCATGATGGACCTTGTCATCAATCATACTTCCGATGAGCACCCATGGTTTAAGGATTCCAGAAAATCAAAGGATAATCCTTATCGTGATTACTATATTTGGAGAAAAGATGAGAATGGTCCCCCAAGTGACATTCAATCTGTTTTCAGTGGCTCAGCCTGGGAATGGGATGAACACACTGGTGAGTATTATTTTCACCTCTTCAGTAAAAAACAACCTGATCTCAATTTGCATAACCCTAAAGTTAGGGAGCACCTATACACCATGATGAATTATTGGCTCAGTAAAGGAGTCAGCGGTTTCCGCATGGACGTGATCGATTTAATCGGAAAAGAAATCGACCGAAAAGTTCTGACAGATGGTCCAATGCTCCATGATTATTTACAGGAGATGAATGCAAAGGTTCTTTCCAATTATCCTACAGTCACGGTCGGTGAGACCCCTTCCGCTACTCCTGAAACCGCTCAACTATATACAGGAAAAGGCCGGAATGAACTTGACATGGTGTTTACCTTTCAACACATGTCCCTGGACGAAATAGAAGGGGAAGGAAAATGGGCCTTAAAGGAAATGGATTTACTTGAGTTGAAAAATGTGTTGAGTGAGTGGCAGACGTCACTCTTTCAAAAGGGGTGGAACAGTTTATACTGGAATAACCATGACCAGCCCCGTATCGTATCCAGATGGGGAAATGATAATGAATATCGGGTGGAATCAGCCAAGATGCTGGCAACGGTCCTTCATATGATGCAGGGGACACCTTATATCTATCAAGGTGAAGAAATCGGGATGACCAATACCGAATTTAACGATATCTCGCAATATCGTGACATTGAGACAATTAATTATTATAAAGAAAAGACATCTGCAGGTGTCTCCCCAAAGGATATTATGAAATCAATCCGCACAAAAGGAAGAGATAATGCGAGAACTCCTTTTCAATGGAATGACGATGTTCATGGTGGATTTACAGAGGGAACTCCCTGGATTGATGTGAATTCGAACTATAAAGAAATAAACGCTGAACAAGCCATGAAGGATAGGGACTCTATCTTTTATCACTATCAGAAGCTCATTTCACTCAGGAAACAAATGGAGATCATCGTTTATGGAGAGTATGAGCTATTATTGGAAGACCATCCTGAAATCATGGCATATACAAGAAAATGGGAAAATCAGACACTGCTTGTAGTGGCAAATTTCTATGGGGGAAATCCTGAATTTCTTTTACCTGAAAAGATTGATGATACTCATGCCGAGATCATCATCAGCAACTATCCCAATACTAATCGACCATCAGAGTTGCACACTCTTCGTCCCTATGAAGCGATTGTGTACTTAATAGAAGAATAACCCAATAAATCGAAGCGCTTTCATGTATAATGGACAAAGAAAACACTTTAGAAGGATGCCTTCATTTATAGAAGCAATAGGATGTGAACTTATGGCAACCATCAAAGATGTGGCTAAGCTGTCCGGTGTCGCCGTTTCAACCGCTTCATACGCATTGAACAACAGTAAGAAAGTCAGCGAAGGGACCAGACAAAAAGTTTTAGCTGCAGCAAAACAATTGAATTACCAAAAAAACGGGCTTGCTTCAGATTTGAAACGGACAAGCACCAATACGATCGCCTTGATTCTGAGCGATTTATCAGGGCCTTTTTACTCAGAACTGATCAAGGGCGTACAGGACGTTACAACCACAAACGGATATGATCTGATCGCATGCAGTTCCATAGGAGGAGTGCAATCGACTGCCGTTAAATTCTTAAAGGAAAAACGTGTCGATGGCGTCATCATACTTGCCCATAATATCAATGATGAGACGATCCTTGAGTCTGCAAGGGAAGGCTTCCCCATCGTAGTTCTGGACAGGAGCATAAAAAGTGATTACGTCACTCAGATAGAAGTCGATAACGTTCACGGAGCCTTTGTGGCAACGGAACACTTGATTGAAAACGGGAGTCGTGACATTGCCTATATCAGCGGACCATATAACTCCCATGACAATGAGCTGCGTTTTCAAGGATTTCGGGAGGCTCTTGGGAAACACAATATCGAGTACAAATCAAAATGGAAAGTATCAGGGGGGTTCACTCGTGAAGGAGGCTATCAGGCCACCAAAATGCTGATCGCCCAGAGAGATGTCCCACACGCCATCTTCTACGCAAATGATGAAATGGCCATCGGTGGCTTACAAGCACTAAACGAAAAAAACATTTCAGTACCTGGAGACATTTCTATCATTGGTTTTGATGATATTCAACTGTCAGAATACGTTTCACCTGCCTTAACGACCATGAGGCAGCCAAAGTATGAAGCAGGTGCACTGGCTGTTCATCTTATCTTTCAAATGCTCTTAAAGGAAGAGGTCGACTCGTACTACAAGCTGACAACCGAGCTTGTGGAGCGGGAATCTGTGAAGAGGCGTTGATTGGACAGGGTTACCCGGTCCTTACCCGAGTAGTGGGAGGGAGCGGGTTTTTCTGTTATATGAACATTGAGGTGCTGACCAAAAAAAATTCCCTTGATATGTAAGTGAAGATAACGCTTACAACAAGATCCATGAAAATTACCCTATTGACATCCCCACCAATCCCCAGTATTATCCTCTATAAGATAAAAATTTAGAAAATTACATACTTTCAATTATCCAGAGTGACCGAGGGATCAGGCCCTATGACGTCCGGCAACCTCCAGTATTAGTATTGGAACGGTGCCAATTCCTGCAGAATGATTTCATTCTGAGAGATAAGTCGAGATAAACAGGCGATGCTTCTTTCAGGTGAAAGGGGCATTTTTTTATTGGACTAAAAAAGGGGTGTGCACATTGATCGAGATTCGGAATTTGGTGAAAACATACAAAACTAAGAAGCAAACGGTGGTCGGTGTCGATAACGTTTCCGTAAAGATTGAAAAAGGTGAGATCTTTGGAATCGTCGGGTACAGTGGAGCGGGGAAGAGTTCACTCATTCGCTGCCTGAATCTATTAGAAACCCCTACATCAGGAGAAATTATCATTGATGGACAGGATTTTACGAAGCTCACGTCTAAACAACTAAGACTAGCCCGTCAAAAAACGAGCATGATCTTTCAGCATTTTCACTTGATCAAATCCAAAACGGTTTTTGACAATCTGGCTTTTGCTTTGAAAGCGGCTAGTGTGCCAAAATCGAAAATCAAGCCCAGGGTCGTCGAGCTCCTTAAGATGGTCGGTCTTTCTGATAAAGCGGACGCCTACCCGGCTCAGCTAAGCGGAGGACAAAAGCAGAGGGTGGGGATTGCAAGGGCCCTGGCGAATAACCCATCGGTTTTACTTTGCGATGAAGCGACATCGGCACTCGATCCGAATACGACGAAATCGATTTTGAAGCTATTGAAAAAAATCAACAAAGAACTGGGTTTGACGATCGTGCTCATTACCCACGAGATGGAAGTGGTGAAGGAAATCTGTGACCGGATGGCCGTGATGCAGGATGGAAAGATCGTAGAGGAAGGTCCGGTATACGACCTGTTTGCCGAACCGAAACAGTTTTTAACGAAGCAATTCATTGAAACGATCCTTCAATTTGAACTCCCGCCACACCTCGTGGAATCAAGAAAAGGAAAGCTGATCAAAATCCAATTCAAAGGATCGATAGCAGAGGAAAGCGTCGTTTCAGAAGTGTTCCAGAAATACAAAGTGCAAGGCAATATCCTTCACGGCAAGATTGAATATATTCAGGAAGTGCCACTCGGGATTTTTATCATGGAACTGATCGGCTCCCATGACGAAATTGAAGCCGCAATCCGGTATATCACGCTGAAGACACAGAGCTTGGAGGTGCTTGAGAATGCTGCCTGATTCATTGACTGCGATTTTACCAGAATTGAATAAAGCCTTTTTTGAAACGGTATATATGGTGGGGATTTCACTGGGAGTTGCGATTTTAGTAGGGTTACCTCTCGGGATTCTTCTTTTTGTTACAGACAAAGGCTTGTTTTTACAAAATAGTTTGATCAAAAAGGTAGTTGGATTTGTCGTCAATATGGTGCGGTCTGTTCCGTTCATCATTTTATTAGTCGCACTCTTACCATTAACTAAATTATTGACCGGTACCACGATCGGACCGACGGCAGCCTCCGTATCACTTTCTGTTGCGGGAATTCCGTTTTTTGCGAGAATGATAGAAACATCATTGCGTGAGATTGATAAAGGTGTCATTGAAGCTTCGGTTTCAGTGGGGGCAAGCCCTTGGATGATCATTAAGGACGTATTGTTACCGGAAGCTCGTCCAGCAGTGATTCAAGCGATCACGATTACAACAATCAGTTTAGTCGCCTATTCAGCCATGGCCGGCATCGTCGGTGGAGGGGGAGTCGGGGACCTGGCGATTCGCTTCGGGTACTACCGTTATGACAACACGGTGATGATCACGACCGTCATCATTTTAATTTGTTTAGTTCAACTCATCCAATATACGGGTGATGTGTTTGCACGATTAGTCGATAAACGATAACTACTTTAGGGGGAACAACAAGTGAAAAAGTGGATTTTATTCGTAGCATTAGCGGTAACAATGAGCATTCTTGCAGCTTGCGGAGGGGACGAAGCAAGTTCAAGTGCGGAAGATACAAAAGGAGTAACCATCGGAGCGACATCCGGACCGTACAGTGATATGGTGACAAAAGCGATCAAGCCCGGACTTGAAGAAAAAGGATATACGGTGGAAGTGAAGGAATTCAGTGATTACATCCAGCCGAACAACGCGCTGGCCGAGGGAGATCTGGATGCGAACCTTTTCCAGCATAAGATCTACATGGAAACCTTCGCGAAACAGCATAACCTGGATTTATCCGAAGTGATTGTCGTACCAACGGCTCCAATGGGGATCTACTCACAGAAGTTTGATTCTATTGAAGACATCAAAGAAGGCAGCGCCATTGCCATTCCAAACGATCCGACAAACGCAGCACGCGCATTTCAGATTTTAGAAGATGCGAAATTGATCACGTTAAAGCCGGATACAGATCCATTGACGGTGTCAGAAAAAGACATTGCTGAAAACGTGAAAAATCTGCAGTTTAAACCAATCGAAGCGGCTCAGCTTCCAAGAGCGGTTGACAGTGTTGATCTATCTGCGGTTCCAGGGAACTACGCACTTGCTGCCAACATGGACTTACTTGATGCACTTCAGCTGGAAAACATGCCTGATCAGTATCGAAACCGAGTAGTTGTAAATACGAAGGACGTTGATTCACAGTTGGCGAAAGACATCAAAGCAGTCGTCGAAGCAGACGAATTCGAGAAAATCATCGACGAAGAATTTAAAGGCTTTGGTAAGCCGGAGTGGATGGAGTAGAGGGACGGACCTCTAGTCAAAATATTTAGTATAAGAAAGCGATAGGGACGGACTTCCGCAGAATGCGGAGGTCCGTCCCTCACTTTATAGACAGCACTTTTTATATTTTTTCCCGCTTCCGCAAGGGCAGGGGTCATTGCGTCCTACTTTTTCGTCGTTTATGACAGGCTTTGGAATTAGCGCGGGTGGCTCATTCAACATTTGAAGCTCCATTACCTCCAGCAAGTGTCTCCATTCTGGAAGTTTGGGGTGTTGGATGCCATTCATGACGCAATTGACATATAGTGATTCTTCTAAACAAAGCAGCCCATCTTCATACCCTGTTTCAATTAAATCTTCTATCTTGGGGATGGCGTCTGTTGATAAATGTCGACATAGATTATCTGCAATGATTGTTTTGGCGGTTAAGTCATCCGCTTGATCAAACAGTCTGAGTAATGCCTTTTCAGCTTCTTTGGTCTTTATCCTACCGAGTACGTCCAGAGAATAGAAGTAAGTGTTCCCGTAGAGTGCTATTTTTTCAACTTCCCGTACTACTTGGTCCGTCCCTATTTTGACCAGGGAATTTGCAGTTTCCTCAAATATGAAGTCTCCTTCCTCTTCATTTTTGAAGAGACTCACTAATTGAGGGATTGCACCTTCTTTCTGTATTTCACCGGCCATGTAGACGTCATAAATCCCTTCAAATCCGAAAAACTCCCCTTTATCCATATTTTTCTGAAGTCGATTCTGTACTTCCCAGCTTTCAATGCCGCCTTTTTTAACAAGCTCTTTGATAATTCTTTTTCCATGATCATAAAGGATTTGATCAAACTTATGTTCATCCAAGTAACTCATCACGTCAGCTAACGCCATGTAGAGCCCTTCTATAGTTAAAGAAGGAAGCTTCTCTACTTCTTTTAACTGTACCTCACCAACATATTGATTTACTCTATTTCTGTATGTAATTAATAATTCCGTGTTGGCGTTATTAACTAATTGAATGTAGAACAGTCGGTTGTTATCCTTTTTACCCATGACATCTAATCGATTTACTACTTCTTTCAACCCTTCATCATTAAGGGGTAAGTACATTAAATTTGGAAGAATAGGGGATGAATATTCCGAAACCGGTCCACGATCAACTGCATCCAACCCTGTCAAAAAAGTATTCCCATCTGATAAATAAGTGCCCTCCAGCATTTCTATAGCATATCTCTGAACAAATGGATCTTCACTTAGGAAATAAGGCTCGACCCTTTCAACAAAACGATTCATCCAACCATCCTTTATCATTATATTTTCATTTAGTGTAAAGGGTGGGAGTGGAAAAGGGAAGAGGGAAGAGGGACGGACCTCTCTAGCGGCAATTTAATAGCAGTATGTTCTGAGGACGGTCTTCAGCTGAATACGGAGGTCCGTCCCTCTTTATTTCTATTTATTTTAAAAGTTCGTAGTTATCTCTATTTTATTACATTTAATTCTAAATAATAGGCCTTTTTACTCAAGGGATTGAGTTTTGTTAGGTGAATTACTATTAGAGTTGTGTATTTTTTAATGGGATGAGGAGGGTTAAGAGTCATTTGGTAAAACCATTTTATGAAAAAGGGAGTTGTAGGATTTACTATGAAAAAACGATTTTCACAATCATCTATCATTTCAATCGTCCTGGTATTTATTCTTTCCATCTTTGGATCAGGGGCAATGGCAAACTCGAATGCAAAGACACCTCAAGCTCAAACACCACCGGATTTAGCCGAAATCTTCGGAAACATCGATACAACATCTTCAAAGTCTACCACCGTTATTGTTGAAATAGAGGAAGAATCCTTAGTCGAATCAAAACATAAAGGGAAAAAACAATCCAAAGCGAATTTGACAAACGCACGACACAAAGTAAAGAAGAATGTTAAAGGAGTAACAAAATCCAGCAAAGTAAAACGTGAATACGATTATGTTTTCTCTGGTTTTTCTTTAGAAGTAGCTGCTGATGAAATTCCAAACCTATTATCTGTACCTGGAGTAAAAGCAGTGTATCCTGATGTTACATATACAGTGACAGGGTCTGAAGGGATTTCCATTGAACAGGACGCTTATCATCCTGAAATGGCTAATAGCGCTCCCTTCATTGGAGCCGAGCAGGTATGGGATGCCGGGTTTACCGGAGAAGGAGTAACCGTTGCAGTCATTGATACAGGGGTTGATTATACTCACCCCGATTTAGATCAGGCATTCGGAGATTATAAAGGTTGGGATTTCGTCGATAATGACGGAGATCCACAAGAAACACCCATCGGGGACCCGCGTGGAGAAGAAACGGCTCATGGAACTCATGTGTCTGGAACAGTAGCGGCGAATGGAAACATTAAAGGAGTAGCACCTGATGCCACTCTATTAGGATACCGTGTTCTAGGGCCTGGTGGCAGCGGAACAACAGAAAATGTTGTTGCAGCCATTGAAAAAGCGGTTCAGGACGGGGCGGATGTTATGAATCTATCACTTGGAAACAGCTTGAATAATCCAGATTGGGCAACGAGTATTGCATTGGATTGGGCAATGGCTGAAGGGGTAGTGGCTGTTACATCAAATGGGAACTCAGGTCCTGATAATTGGACAGTCGGTTCACCAGGTACTTCACGTGATGCCATTTCTGTAGGAGCGACTCAACTGCCTTACAATGTATACACGTCTAAAGTAACGACAACTGGTGGTGTAACCTATGAATCTGATAAAGTAATGGGCTTCCCAAGTGACGAGGAGTTATTATCCCTTGATGGGAATGAATATGAATTTGTCGATGTCGGTTTAGGCGGACCAGAGGATTTTGCAGGAAAAGATGTAGAAGGTAAGATTGCTCTTATTAGCCGTGGAGCATATCCTTTTGTTGATAAAGCAGCCAATGCAAATGCTGCAGGAGCAGCAGGAGCGATTATCTATAATAACGAACCTGGAGAATTCACATTTGAAATTCCAGGTATGGAAGTACCGACCATTAAAATGTCTTTAGAAGATGGTAATAAAATGCTTTCTGAATTGGAAAAAGGAAATAACAAAGTTTCATTTGAACTGGAGTTTGCACGTGAAATCGGGGAAACAATGGCTGATTTCTCATCTCGTGGCCCTGTTATGGATACATGGATGATCAAGCCTGATGTTTCAGCTCCCGGGGTGAACATTGTAAGTACAGTACCGACTCATAATCCTGAAAATCCATATGGCTATGCCTCTTATCAAGGTACCAGTATGGCATCTCCACACGTAGCAGGTGCTGCTGCGCTTTTACTTGAGGCTCATGGGGACTGGAATGTAGACGCTATTAAATCATCACTGATGAATACAGCTGAAAATTTATTCGATGCAGAGGGGGGCCAATATCCACATAATACTCAAGGAACGGGCAGTATCAGACCTCTGGATGCACTCCATGCGGAAACTCTTGTGTCACCTGGAAGTCACTCCTTTGGTGTATTCAGTAAAGAAAAAGGAAAACAAGTAGAAAAGCAGCATTTTACAGTTAAAAATTTATCCAGTAACAAGAAAAAGTACAGCTTTGATGTGAACTTTGAAGGGAATCCTAAAGGAATAAAAGTTTCCACAAGCAAAAATCTTAAAGTGAATGGTAATCAGTCGAAAAAGGTAAATCTGCATGTTCAAGTTGATGCTGGTAAGTTAGACCCTGGTTACTACGAAGGAACTATACAGGTTTCTGATGGAGTATCTTCATTTGAAGTACCTACGATCCTCTTTGTAAAAGAGCCGGACTACCCTCGAATTACCAGCTTAGACGTCACTAAAACCGACGAAGGCTATGATTTAGAAGTTTATCTTCCAGGCGGAGCAGAAGAAGCGGTCATCTGGGTTTACAGTGCTGACACGCTAGCTTATATCGGGGACGGCCCTGTATTTACAAATCTTAAAAGAGAATATAACACCTTGAAATGGGATGGTAAAATTAATGGGCAGGATCTGGCTCCTGGAAGTTACTATTTCTTCGTGAATGCGAAAAAAGGTGAACAGGAAGATTATGTGAATAGTGATATCATTGTGGTGGAATAGAATATAAGTATAAAAGTCGAAAAGGTGTTTGCGGGGAAAACTCTGCAAACACCTTTTTGGTTTTAGTAAGTTATTTGTTAGGTGAATGGAGCCCCCTGATGGCCTTAAAGATAAGCAATAAATCTTATTATTATTGGACAGAATGTTTACAGGGGAGGGGGCATTCTGAGGATAGCGGTGATGAGTTTATATGGGATTCTTATTAAAAAAAAGCTAAAACTCATGTACGTAACGAATCAGTTGCAACTTTAGTAACTTAATTTTTTATATTAACTGTTTCATCTAAGAAGAATATCTTTTGATGTTTATCATTCAGTAGGTTGATAGGTATTTATACCTATTCAAAAAAGATTGCTTTCCATCTCAAAGAGAGTGACGAACTCATTCCGTCTCCTCATATTAATATAATATGAATCCATTGTCTCATTTTTGTAAATTTTTTTATAATTCCTTAATCCTCGACAAAAAAGTGATATATTTAAGAAGTACTTGGTTTACATTATTCTACAGAATTTGAACTAAGTGTAATAGACTAGTGGAGGTGTTTTAAATAGGTAGATTTTAATCAATAAGTTTCGCGAATCTACGTATTTTGGCACGGAATTGGACTTTCCAAGGGAAATGAATATACTTAAAAGTAAGCGCTTTCAAAACCTTAGAAGGTATTGGTGCCATAGAAAAAAAACTAAAAGCGGTTTAATGAAATAGGCGGTTTACTAGATACATAGGCTTATTTCACAATCATTACAATATGAGGAGGAACCAGGTTGAAAATAGCGAAAAAACAGTTGTTAATCCTGACAACGATTCTGGCGATGCTTGTCAGTTATATTGCTCCCATTGGTTCAGTCGCTTCTGCATCCGATTATTTAACGGTTCGGGAAGCGATTGAGAATAATACAGGTACAGGAACTGTTACTGGGTATATTATTGGGCATACAAAAGCTACCAATAGTTATAATTTTGAAGGTGATTTTAGTAATGATTACAATATTGCCATTGCAGATAGTGTGGAAGAGACAGACCCTTCCAAGATTCTTCCCGTTCAACTGCCAAATGCTTTCCGGGCGAAATTTGGCCTTAAAACAAACCCGGACAATATCGGCAAAAAAGTTATCATTACAGGCAATCTCACCGCCTATTTTCAGGTTCCTGGCTTAAAAGATGCTACAGCCATCTCTTTCGACGGTGAACAGCCCGATGAGCCAACACCATATGAAGGTATTGAAGGTTTGCGAATTCACGATATTCAAGGTGAAGCACATGCATCACCTTACAATTCAGAAAAAGTAAAAGGTGTAGAGGGGATTGTCACCCACGTTGTGGATGCAAGCAATTTCTACATGCAGGATGCTCAGCCAGATGATAATGATAAAACATCTGAAGCTTTACTTGTTTATAAGCCGGCTCATGGTGTAAACGTAGGGGATGCCGTGTCGGTTGATGGACAAGTAAAAGAGTGGGTATTGGATGGATACTCAGAAAAGTTAGATACAGACCTTGCGATGACTGAAATTAACGCACAGTATGGAAATGTCATTGTCACTTCTGCTGACAATGAACTTCCAGAATCCCTTGTGATCGGGGGGGATTTAATTCCTCCAACAGAAGTGATCGACAATGATCAATTCAGTGAATTCGATCCCGGGCAGGATGGAATCGATTTTTACGAAAGTGTAGAGGGGATGCGTGTATCTCTAGATAGCCCAACCGTTACAGGACCTCAAAAGTATGGCGAAGTTCCTGTCATTACTGGAAAAGTAGACGGAAAGGCGTATACAAAAGAAGGTGCACCTCTTTTAACGAAAGAAAATCAAAATCCTGAGAGAATGTTCTTATTATTAGATAACCGTGATTATGTAGCAAAAACAGGAGATCAATTCAATGGAACGGTAACAGGGATTGTAAGTTACGGTTTCAGTAACTTTAAGATACTGGTTAATGAAGAAAGTCTGCCTGAACTATCCGAACGTGAATTCACATCGGAAGTCACAACGATTGAAAAAGAAGAAGACAAGTTGACCGTCGCAGGTTACAACATTGAAAACTTTGCTGCTTCTGATACTGAAAAACGTGACAAGCTTGCTAAATCAATGGTGGAGAATTTAAACTCTCCGGATATTATCGGCTTAGTAGAAGTATTAGATGAGAGTGGTACTACAGATGATGGCGTTGTAAAGGCGGATGCCAACTATAAAGCATTAAGTGATGCGATTGCCGATTTTGGCGGTCCGACTTATGCGTGGACGGAAGTTGCTCCTGAAAATAAAGTAGATGGTGGGGTTCCAGGGGGGAATATACGTGTCGGTTATTTATATAATCCTGAGCGTGTAACCCTAGCGGAAGGAACTAAAGGAGATGCGACTACTGCAGTAGCTTATGAAGACGGTACTTTAACGTTGAATCCGGGAAGAATCGATCCAACAAATCCTGCATTTGATGATAGCCGTAAACCATTAGCTGCACAGTTCAACTTTAATGGTGAAGACGTTATCGTCATCAATAATCACTTTAACTCTAAAGGTGGAGACCAGCCATTATTCGGCAAGAATCAACCACCTGTATTAGGAAGTGAAGAGCAGCGTCTTAAAATCGCTGAAATTGTTAATTCCTTTGTAGCAGATATTCATGAGAAGAATGAAAACGCTAATGTAGTCGTTATGGGAGATTTAAATGATTTTGAATACTCAGCACCTCTTCAAACTCTTAAAGGTGATGTGTTAACGAATCTTGTTGAGACTCTTCCTGTTAGCGAACGATATACGTACACGTATCAAGGAAATGCACAAGTCTTAGATCACATGTTAGTATCTAACCGCCTTGCTGCGGGTGCGGAATACGATATCGTAAACTTTAACTCTCCTTATATGGAAGAGCATGGACGGGCAAGTGATCATGACGCTTATGTAGGGAAGTTTGATTTATCTGTCGAAAGTAATGATGAGTTTGATCTTTCGATTATGCACACGAATGATACACACGCACATGTAGAAGGGTATCCTCGATTATTCACGGCGGTTAACGAAATTCGTGCCGAAAAAGAGAATGCCCTGTTGCTGGATGCAGGTGACGTATTCTCAGGTACGCTTTACTTCCGTCAATATGAAGGTCTTGCAGATCTCTGGTTCATGAATCAGCTTGGCTTCGATGCCATGACCCTGGGGAACCATGAGTTTGATAAAGATTCTGCGACACTTGCTAATTTCATTAAAGAAATGAATTTCCCGATGGTTTCGTCCAACGTTACGGTAACAGGTGACGCAGATTTAGAACCACTGGTGAAAAATGAAATAGGGACTCCAGGTGAAGGTGGAAACATCTATCCGGCGATGATCAAAGAGGTAGATGGGGAAAAGGTTGGAATCTTCGGATTAACAACACCTGATACAGAATTTATCTCTAACCCTGGAGACAATGTTGTTTTTGAAAATGCAGTTGAAAAATCAACGGCTACAATCGAAATGCTTGAGAATGAAGGGGTAAATAAAGTCATCGTTCTTTCTCACTTGGGATACTCAAATGATTTAGACCTGGCTGAAGAGGTAGATGGTCTTGATATCATCGTTGGTGGCCACTCTCATACTGTTCTTGACGAACCGGTGGTCATTGACAAAGAAGAACCGACCCTTATTGTTCAAGCTGGTGAATACTTAAACCTGCTTGGTTTACTGGATGTAACATTCAATGCTGAAGGTGTCGTAACGAGCCATAAAGGCGAAGTGCTGGCCCTTGAAAACTACGATGAAGATGCCGAAGCTCTTGCAAAAGTTCAGGAATATAAGGCACCACTTGAGGAATTAAAGAGAGAAGTCGTAGGAAAAACAGAAGTTGCCCTTAACGGGGAACGCTCAGAAGTACGAAGAAAAGAAACGAACTTAGGGAACGTAATTGCAGACGGTATGGTTGCAAAAGCAAATGAGTTTGTGAAAACACACATCGGTCTTCAAAACGGTGGTGGAATCCGGGCTTCAATCGACGCTGGAGATATCACTCTTGGGGAAGTCTTAACGACGATGCCATTTGGCAATAATCTAGTTACACTTGATTTAACTGGAAAAGAAATCTTAGATGCTCTTGAGCATAGTGTAGCAAGGGTTGAAGGTACAGACGCACCAGGTGAATTCCTCCAGGTATCAGGAATTAACTATAAATATGATATAAACAAGCCGGCAGGCGAACGGGTTTGGTTTGTTGAAGTGAAAACAGACAATGGATTTGAAGAATTAGATCCCGAAATGATGTATTCTGTTGCTACTAACGCTTTCACTGCAAATGGTGGAGACGGATACACCATGTTTAAAGAGGCAAAAGAAGATGGTCGTCAAACAGAATTGTTCGTTGTCGATTTTGAGGTGTTCACATCTTATCTTGAAAAGAACAGCCAGATTTCACCTGAAGTTGAAGGACGGATCGTTCAAGAAGCAGCACCGGAAGAATCGACTGAGTTTGATTTATCCATCATTCACACAAATGACACGCACGCCCATGTGGAAGGATATCCTCGACTGTTCACAGCTGTTAACGAGGTTCGTTCCGAGAAAGAGAATGCTTTGTTAGTAGATGCAGGGGATGTCTTCTCAGGAACTCTTTACTTCCGTCAATATTCAGGTCTTGCAGATCTCTGGTTCATGAATGAACTTGGCTATGATGCCATGACATTAGGGAATCATGAATTTGATAAAGACTCTAAAACATTAGCCGACTTTATTAAAGAAATGAACTTCCCTATGGTTTCCTCAAACGTTACTGTAACAGGTGATGAAGAGTTAGAACCATTAGTGAAGAATGAAATAGGCACTCCTGGTGAAGGTGGCAACATTTATCCAGCCATCATAAAAGAAGTAGATGGAGAGAAAGTAGGTATCTTTGGCTTAACGACTTCAGAAACAGAATTCCTATCAAGTCCCGGAGAAAACGTGGTATTCGAAGATGCTGCTGAGAAATCAACTGCTACGGTTGAAATGCTTCAAAATGAAGGTGTAAATAAAATCATCGTTCTTTCTCATTTGGGTTATTCACATGACCTGGAGCTGGCCGAAGCTGTTGATGGAATCGATGTTATCGTGGGCGGGCACTCTCACACCGTATTAGAAGAGCCGGTAGTGATTGAGAAGGAAGAACCTACACTGATTGTCCAAGCTGGGGAATATTTAAATCTACTTGGATTATTGGATGTAACCTTTAATGCTGAGGGTGTCGTTACTAGTCATGAAGGTGAGGTCCTCGACCTGGAATCATACGAAGAGGATGCAGAGGCCCTTGCGAAAGTAAATGAATTCAAGGCTCCTCTGGAAGAAATTAAAAATGAAGTAGTAGGTAAGACGAAGGTAGCTCTAAATGGTGAGCGTGCTGATGTTCGTACGAAAGAAACGAATCTGGGAAATCTGATTGCTGACGCCATGGTAGCAAAAGCAAATGAGTCCGTTAAGACACATATCGGTCTTCAAAATGGTGGCGGTATTCGGGCATCCATCGATAAAGGCAAGATTACATTAGGCGAAGTTTTAACCACGATGCCATTCGGAAATAATCTTGTGACACTCGACTTAACCGGTCAGGAACTTTTAGATGCTCTTGAACATGGTGTAAGCGGGGTAGAAACAGGAGAAGGGCGATTCCTTCAAGTATCAGGTATCAACTTCAAGTATGATATAAACAAACCGGTCGGAGAAAGAGTATGGTTTGTTGAAGTGAAAACAGATAAAGGTTTTGAAAAAATCAAAACCGACAAGATGTATACAGTAGCAACAAATGCCTTTACAGCTGATGGTGGAGACGGGTATACCATGTTTAAAACAGCTAAGGATGAAGGTCGAATGACAGAGTTGTATCAGGTGGACTACGAAGTATTCACTGACTATTTAGCTAAAAACAAAAAAGTGGCTCCTAAAGTAGAAGGCAGAATCATTCAGGAAGTACAGCAAGATGATTCAGATGATGGAGACTGGCAGGATGATTTCTTCGACTTTATCAAGAAATTGAAAAACTGGTTATGCACATTGTTTGGACTTTGTGGAAGACCATAATAGAAAAACTTCAACATCAAAAAAGCACTGGCTGAATTTTCAACCAGTGCTTTTCTTAGATTATTTAGATAGTCTCCGTTTCCTTCTCCCGCTCAATCACTGCCAAACGCTGTGCCACTTCTTCCTCTGTCAAATCATGCTCTTTAATGTAGCGGTTTTCAGGGCTCTTGCGGCATTCATCAGAGCAGCTTCTCATATACTTATGCTCGTTTTCTTCAGAGCAAAGAATTTTTCGGTTACAAGGCGGGTGCGCACAGTTTACGTAGCGCTCACAAGGTTCACCTGTGTAGTAGTCTTTCCCGACAACGACATGCTCTGTCTGGTTGACAGGAACACCGATACGCTCATCGAACACGTAAAGCTGACCGTCCCATAGCTGACCTTTCACTTCAGGGTCTTGTCCGTAAGTGACGATTCCACCATGAAGCTGTGCTACATCCTCAAAGCCTTCTTTCACTAACCAGCCTGAGAATTTTTCACAGCGGATACCACCCGTACAATACGTGATGATTTTCTTGCCTTCCAGTTTATCTTTATTATCACGGACCCAATTCGGAAGATCGCGGAAGTTTTTGATATCAGGCTTCACGGCTCCTCTGAAGTGTCCCAATTCATATTCATAGTCATTTCTTGCATCAAGAAGAATCGTATCTTCCTGCTGGATTTGTTCAAAGAAATCCTTTGGCTCAAGGTATTTACCTGTGAGTTCATTCGGATTCACATCATCTTCAAGACGAAGTGTCACAAGTTCTGGACGGTGCTTAACTTTCAATTTCTTGAAGGCATGACCATCAGCTTCGTCAATTTTGAACACAGTGTCCGAGAAGTGAGGATCCTTTCTCATCGCTTCCATATAAGCATCTGTCTGTTCAATCGTACCGGAACATGTTCCGTTGATTCCTTCAGATGAAATCAGTATACGTCCCATAAGGCCAAGCTCCTCACACAATTCTTTATGCTGGGCCGTAACCTCCTCGGGATTCTCAATGGCTACATAGTTGTAATACAGTAGTACTCGATAATTTTTCATGTTTATTTCCACCTATCGATATATATTTGCAAGATATAATCTTAGGATTCTGTTCCTTATTACTCTTACGATGTACTATTATAACAAATTTTTAAAGAAATGCATTATGTATGATGGGGAAAAGGTGGGTTTTGCAAGGAAAAGTTGGTGGAAATTGGTTCTAGATTAGTATTACTAGAGAGAGGCTGTGAGGTATCTGTCATCTTCCTATTTTAGCTTTTCTGTCCAACATCCGTATATCTCTCACTTTGTAAGTATCCTCGCCGAAAGAAATACCTTCAAAAGAATCTCACCAATGCTGCTGAGCAAAAAACAAATTCCTAAAAAACTTTCTACTCCACATAGGATTTTCCAACTTTATATCGAATATATTTATTAACGGTATTATTAAGGAACTTTTCCTTAAATGATCATTCGACCGAAAAGGAGATTTTTCATGAAGTTAAAGCAGCTTGTCCAATCAGTAGAGAAAGAAGTCATAGAATTACGCAGACACCTTCACCAATTCCCAGAGGTGAGTGGAGAGGAATTCGAAACATCGAAAACGATTCAGGTGAAATTAGCAGAAGTAGGGATTCCATATAAAACGGGCTATGCCAAAACAGGAGTGCTTGGAATCATTAAAGGAGAAAAACCTGGAGGTACGGTCGCATTAAGAGCCGATATTGATGCACTGCCAATCCAGGAGGAAAATGATCTCTCCTACAAATCCACTATCCACAACAAAATGCATGCGTGCGGTCATGATGCCCATACGGCCATGCTCGTTGGTACAGGGAAAGTATTGAATCAACTAAAACCGGAAATAGCAGGTACGATTCTTCTTGTCTTCCAACCGGCGGAGGAGAATGCCCCTGTAGGAGGTTCTCAGCAAATGATGGACGATGGACTATTCGATGAATATACGCCTGACGTCATTTTCGGGCAGCATGTATGGCCGGACCTGCCTGTCGGGGAAATCGGAGTGCTCCATCATGAAATCATGGGAGCTTCGGACCGCTTTAAGATTACCGTTAAAGGCTCTGGTGGTCATGCGAGCATGCCTCACCAATCCAATGACGCCATCATTATTGCCAATAACCTCATTACCCAGCTTCAAACGATCGTGAGCCGAAATACAGATCCCATCGATTCTGCGGTCCTCACCATCGGGAAAATAGAAGGAGGCTATCGCTACAATGTCATTGCGGATGAAGTAACCCTTGAGGGAACCATTCGAACCTTCAAACCGGAAGTGAATGAAATGGTGAAGGACCGTTTTCACTCCATCATTGAAGGAGTAGGGAAAAGCTTTGGGGCTCACATGACCATCGACTATTTAGATGGATACCCCGCGACGGTCAACACACCTCAATGGGCAGATGAAGTGCGTAACGCTGCCCGAAAAGTACTTGGAGAAGAAGCTGTACCTGTGGTATCGCCGTCTCTTGGAGGAGAGGATTTCTCCCGCTTTCTGAAGAAATATCCTGGTGCCTTCTACTGGCTGGGGACAGCTGTGAAGGATTCTGAACCACAATACCCTCTCCATGACCCGAGATTTAAACTAAATGAAAGTGCATTGCCTAAAGGGATTGAAGTGATGGCCCAGCTTGCACTGGATACCTTGAAAAAGCTTGAAAAAAGGAGTCTTGAAAGATGAAAACTGTTGAACATTTTATTAATGAAATATCACAGGCACTCACTGCCTTCAGACGCACCTTTCATCAGAAGCCCGAACTGGGGTTCACTGAATATGTCACCACCTATCTGATCGGAAAAGAATTAATCAACCTCGGCTTCATGGTTCACCTTGGAAAAGATGCTTTGGAGTCCACGGAACGAATGGGGGTTCCCCTACAGGAATATTTAGTCCTTCAAGAAGAACGTGCCATAAAAGAAGGCGTGGAAAAGGGCTGGCTCGATAAAATGAAGGGCGGTCATACAGGATTGGCTGCCACATTTGATACAGGAAAGCCCGGTCCACATATGGCGTTCCGTTTTGATATCGATGCCCTGCCCATAAAAGAAGCGAATGATCCTGATCACCACATGCCAATGAAAGAAGGTTTTCGTTCCCAAAATGAAGGGATCATGCATGCTTGCGGTCATGACGGTCACGCTGCTATCGGCCTGGGGGTGGCAACCTTCCTGTCAGCATACAAAGATCAGCTCTCAGGAAGGTTCACTCTCCTCTTCCAGCCTGCTGAAGAAGGTGGACGGGGAGCAAAAGCCATGGTAAAAAAAGGCTGGCTGGAGAATGTCGATTACTTTGCAAGCGGTCATATCGGCATTCGGGATTTAAAGCTTGGACGAGTGTATGCTACGACTCATTCTTTTCTCGCTTCATCCAAAATCAACGTCACCTATAAAGGAAAAGCGGCCCACGCAGGTCTCGAGCCTGAAAAAGGGAAGAATGCTTTATTGGCTGCGGCTGCGGCAAGTCTTCACCTTTACAATATCCCGCGCCATTCTGACGGGGCGACCAGGATCAATGTCGGGAAGCTTCAAGGGGGAGCAGGCCGAAACATCATTGCCGATGAAGCTCATCTTGAAATGGAAACAAGAGGGGAAACGACTGCCATCAATCAGTACATGCAGAAGGAAGCTCTGCGTATCCTTCAAGCATCGGGAGACCTTTATGGTGTGGAAACCGGCATCGATGTGGTGGGAGAGACGGTTGAAGCAGCATGTAACCCTGAATGGATTCAGTGGTTAAAGGATGTGGGAGAGGAAAGTGCATTTATATCCGAAATCCATGATGGTTTACCTTTAAAGGCATCAGAAGATGTGACCTATATGATGAATGAGGTACAAAATCAGGGTGGAAAAGCAACCTACATGGTATTTGGAACAAGATTGAAAAACGGACATCATCACCATCGATTCGATTTTGAAGAGGGCGTCTTAAACGTGGCAGTGGATGCCTTCGCACGTATTATTCTAAAATTATCTCACCTAAAAGAGGAGGTTGCGAGTTGAAAGAATGGTTAAGAACAACTCTAGAAGCATTAAATTTGGTTGACACGATGGAACAACCCGATGGATTTACGAGATTAGGATATTCCAAGGAAGAGACTGCTTCCATGAATGTGTTTCGGGACGTTGCAGAAACGTTAGGGTTATCCGTACAGAGGGACCGGGCAGGGAATCTATTTGCCAGGTGGGAAGGGGAGACCAGTCAAGTTATCATGACCGGATCTCATCTCGATACGGTTGAAAACGGGGGAGGCTATGATGGAGTAGCCGGTGTCCTGTGTGGACTGGGAGCCGTGAAAGCATTAAAAGACCGTGGTTTCAAACCCCATCACTCCATTGAAGTGGCCTGTTTTGCCTCTGAAGAGTCAGCACGTTTCGGTGTTTCTACTCTAGGAAGTAAATGTGTGGCAGGAATTCTTGATAAATCAGTAGAAAACGTAAGAGACCAGCGCGGGGTCAGCATTAAAGAAGCAGTGGAATCAATGGGCTTAAACTGGTCATCTGTTGAAAAAGCTGAACGCTCCCGAGAGGAAATCCTCTCTTTCATCGAGCTTCATATCGAACAAGGGACCCAAATCGAAGATCATGCTGCTCAATTCGGAATTGTCCGGGGTGTAGCCTGTCCGATCCGCTTGAAGGTAAAGGTGGAAGGAATGGCTGGTCATACGGGAACGACACCAATGGGGAAACGGGCGGACGCCCTTGTGGCTCTAGCTCCCCTAATCACATTTGTTTCCCAAGAAGCGGAAAAGCTATCAAGCCAGTCCCAGAAACCACTTGTAGCAACCGTCAGCACGATGAACGTGAAACCGAACGTCATGAATGTGATCCCGGGCGATGCAGAAGCGGGAATCGATATCCGATCCGTCGACGATGACCTAAAGCGATCCATGGCCGATAAAATAATTGAAAAGTGTCGAAGCTTAGAGATTGAATTTAATGTTACAATCAACATAGAAACTCTTGTAGAAAATCCTTCTATTCTATTAGATGAAAAGCTGACAGCCAGAGTCAAACAAGCCGGGGAAACCCTGGGGTACGACACCTTTGACATGGACAGCGGGGCAGGGCATGACGTCATGAATATGGCAGCGAAATGGCCATCTGCTTTAGTATTCATTCCCTGTGAAAAAGGGATCAGCCATCATCCAAAGGAACATAGCTCATTAGAAGACTTGTATGCAGGAGTCGAGATTCTAGCTGAAGTATTGCGGCAAGAAGCAGGTGAATAACAGTTGATGATAAAAATTGGTGTCATCGGCCCGGATGATTCGATTCAGCGGATCAATCATGTGGCCACTCATTTTGACAATATAGAACTTATGAATTTTCCCTATCACGGGGTGAATGAAATAGAAGAAATTCTTGAGAAGAACCGCGGTCTAGTAGATCAATGGTTCTTTTCAGGACAATCCCCCTTCTATTATGCGCTTGAGAAAGGATGGATCACGGAAAAGGAAGGGAGCTTTCCGCCCTTACATGGATCCAGTTTCTTTGGGGCATTATTAGAAGCGCAAATGAAAGAACAGACTCTGTTAAATAAGATTAGTATAGATACAATATCAAAGGAGGAAATTGAAACAGCCGTTCAATTTCACTCCTTTGATCAACTAGAAATCTCAAGCTATCCATATGAAGGATACCGGAGTGCAGATGAACTCGTAGACTATCACCGTTCACTCTACGAAAAAGGTGAAATTGAAACGGCGATTACGTGTATTCAAAGTGTCCAAATGCGCCTCACTGAAGCAGGCATTCCTTGTTACCGTGTCGTACCGACGAATTTATCCATCCGGATGATTTTGCAGTATTTATTAGAGAGGGCACAATCGAGGAAATATCGTAAATCCCAAATTGCCATCGTTGGAATCGAAGTCATCTATTCCACACAGACATTGGACGAGTCCCATTTTTCTTATAAAATGAAGCATCAGGAGCTGGATCTGAAGCGGAATCTCCTTGATATCGCCCAGAAGATCAATGGTTCCATGGTTCAATTAGGGGACGGATTGTTCTTCGTTTATACAACGAGAGGGGAACTCGATCTTCATGAGAAGGAGTCGATTTTCACTACTTTGACTCAGGAAGTGAAGACCCATACAGATCTGGATATCCGTGTGGGATTAGGGTTTGGTGTGACCGTATTAGAAGCGGAACATCATGTACGTCTTGCTTTTCAACATGCGAGAAAGCACGAATCTTCCATCGTCATAAGTGTCAATGAAGACAAGACGGTAACGGAAATTCTTCCATCGTCGGAGTCCATTACATACGCTCTCAACAACTGGGGCAATGAATGGAAGGAAGTCTTTAAAGAGGCTTCGGTCAGTTCAGCCATCGTCTCAAAAATCCTTTCTCTTTCCCGTCATTACGACAAAGAGGAAATCACGTCCCAAGACCTTTCCCGCTGGCTGAAAAGCACCGAACGGAACGGGCGCAGAATCCTTACTGAAATGGAAAGGATCGGGATAGTGGAAATCAGCGGTGAAGAACAAAGCGGCGGCAGGGGAAGACCAAGGAAGTTATATCGCTTCCAACTTAAATAAATGGATCCTAAAAATCCCTTACTCTAACTATGAGTAGGGGATTTTTTATCCTCATCTATTCAGTAATCCGTAAATTTAAAATTTTCTCATAAATATTAAAAAATAAAGAGGATTTATACAATTAATATCGAAATACTTATTAACGGAAGTAAAAAGGAATTATTCCTTAAAACATTATTTGAAGGAGTGACCTCATGACAAATCCCAATTTAGAGCCAAATCCACCTCAAAAGGAGAAGGGATATCTTCGAATTTTAGGTGGAATTGAAAAGGTAGGGAATAAACTCCCTGACCCATTCATGTTGTTTGTGTACTTATCTGTCTTTATTGTTTTATTTTCCTGGTTTATTTCAAGTCTGGGTGTGACGGTTATACACCCGAAAAATGGAGAAGAGTTAGCGATCAAGAGCCTGGTTTCCGGAGAGGGACTCCAATACATCCTGACCTCCATGCTCGATAACTTTACCGGCTTCGCTCCACTCGGCCTCGTATTAGCGATGATGCTTGGGATCGGATTGGCGGAAAAGGTGGGATTACTGGAAACAGCGATTAAGAAAACCGTTTTAAACGCTCCCAAAGGATTGATTACATACGCTGTTATTATGGTAGGGATCATGGGGAACCTGGCGTCAGACGCAGCCTTCGTTATCATTCCTCCACTTGCCGCCATGATCTTCTATACGGTGGGAAGACATCCTCTGGCTGGACTTGCTGCCGGGTTCTCCGGAGTAGGAGCAGGCTTTACGGCAAACTTTATCATTACCGGAACCGATGCGTTATTAGCCGGGATATCAACCGAAGCTGCCAAAGCATTTGAAGTAACGGTGACACCGGTGGATAACTGGTACTTCATGATTGCATCTGTTGCTCTTCTGACAGTTGTAGGCGCTCTCGTTACCGAAAAAATTGTCGAGCCGCGTTTAGGGACATACAAAGGGAAAGTAGATAAAACTTTAGAAGAAGAGAGTCCTTTAGAAGGAAAAGGGCTTCGAAATGCAACCTTGGCAGGATTAGCATTTATCGTCCTGTTAGTCGTCTCGATTGTCTGGCCGGACTCTCCGATGCGAAATGAAGATGGGGGACTTATTCCTTCTACCTTCTTATCCGGAATCATTCCCATCACGCTATTCTTCTTTATCGTGATCGGGGTTACTTACGGGGTGACCGTGAAGAAAATTCAATCCAGCAGGGACGTACCAAGGTATATGACAGAAGCCATGAAAGACATGGGCGGTTATATCGTATTAATCTTTGCAGCAGCCCAATTTATTGCTTACTTTGACTGGACGAATCTAGGAACATGGGTAGCGGTCAGTGGAGCGAATTTCCTGGAATCAATCAATATGACGGGGCTTGCGGCCATTATCGGTTTTGTCCTGTTGACAGCATTATTGAACCTATTGATCTTCAGTGGTTCCGCTCAATGGGCATTGGAAGCACCGATCTTCATCCCGATGTTTGCGACACTTGGATATAACCCGGCGTTTGTACAAGCGGCCTATCGTATCGCGGATTCATCAACGAATATCATCACACCGATGAACCCGTATATCATCGTGATTCTTGCCTTTATGAAGGAGTATGATAAAAAAGCAGGGCTGGGAACTTTGATCTCACTTATGCTTCCTTATACGATCGCGTTCTTATCTGTATGGATCGTGTTACTTCTGACATTTGCGTTATTGGGTATTCCATTTGGTCCTGGGGTAGGGGTTTACTTATAGTAGTAGAGAAGGCCGGTTTATGAACTGGCCTTTTTTATGGTTCTATAATATTTGTTGGGGTTCTTACACAAATTGAACATAAAAAATGCACGTAATCATCCAGTCTTTTATACTTGAGTTGTCGAGAAACAAGTATAGATTGGAGATACGTGCATAATGAATTCTAACATAGTTTTACCGGGTTTTGAAGATGCATTGGTTACGAAAATGGAGGAAGTGGAAGCGAGACTTTGTATTTATGTAGAAATGCCAGTTACAGCTCACAAATGTCCGGTTTGTGCTACTTTCACTCATAAGATTCACGACTATCGTATACAAAAAATTAAGCATTTAAAGCTGTTTGAAAGACACACACTCATCTTTTACAAAAGAAGAAGATATGCTTGTCCTTGTGGAAAGAAGTTTGCGGAAAAGAACCCCTTTGTGAATCGATACCAACGGTTATCTCTCGAACTGAACCAAGCGGTTAAAATTCGTAGTATTAAAGGCAAAACCTTCAAGGAAACGGCAGAAGTCTATGGAACATCCTTTTCAACGGTCGTCAGGCGCTTTGATCAATTGGCAAAGGAGACAGTCAATGAGGAAGCGAAGGAATTGCCAAAGGTCATTGCCATTGATGAATACAAAGGCGACACCAAAGAAGGTAAGTACCAGCTCATCATCGCAATTGGAATCACCAAAGAACCCATCGATATCCTTCCAAATCGGTACAAAAATACGATTAAGCACTATCTGAGGAAGTATGGCGCTCATGTGGAAGTCGTCATCATGGATATGAGTCAATCTTTTAAAGCCGCTGTCACACAAGCACTTGGTAAGCCTATTATTGTGGCGGATAGGTTTCACTTTGTTCGGTATATTTATTGGGCTCTTGATAACGTGAGGAGAAGAGTTCAATCCAGTTGGCAGACTACGATCGGAAGAAATGCAAAAAAATGCGCCATGTATTCTATAAAAAGTCTTGTAAGTTAACAGAGGAAAATCGATGGTATCTTCAACGGTATCTGGATATGTCCCCTGAATTAAGGCAGGCTTATGAATTGAAAGAGTTATTCTGTCAATGGTTCGTCGAGGCCAAACAAAATGGAGAAGAGAACATCCACCAAACCAAACATGACTTATATTCCTTTTACAAAGCCATTGATGAAGCTGGTCTCCCAGAATTTCAAAAAGCAGCGCAAACCTTAAAGAATTGGCAGATTGAAATATTAAATAGCTTTATGTACAACTATTCCAATGGCTTCTTGGAGGGAATCAATAACTTAACGAAAGTAATGAAGCGAAACGCATTTGGGTTTCGAAGCTTTATGCGTTTTCGAGCTAAAATACTATTAACACATAAGTATAAAAGACTGGGTACACATATTGGTTAAGGGTGGAGCAAAATTCACTCCACCCCAACATTTGACGTTGAACCTTTTTTATTTGTCAAAAAGAATTTATATGTGTCGTTCTTCAAGATATGACAACTTTCGCCTCTCATTCAAGTCATAATCATACCTAAGAAATACAAGCATATAGATACATTAAATTTGAAAATATTTGTTTTTTTTGAAAGAATTAGAAGTGAGATGAAAAGTCTAATATAGGGGTTGTCAGTACATATGTATAGAAAAGTCATGCTGTTTTGTCTTTTTGTCACTTTCAGTCTGTTGGTCGCCGGATGTCAAGAGAAGCCAAAGCCTGATGATCGCTTGCAGGAATACGTCGATCTGTGGAATAAAGAAAAGTTTGAAAGCATGTTCAATGAGTATCTAAACTCTTCAACCAAAGAGTCGTTCAAGAAAGAAGATTTCGTCACGAGATACAAGGACATCTATGAAGATTTAGAAGTGAAGGATGTAAAGGTAACTTTTAAAAAGCCGGAAAAAGAAGTGGACTGGGACAAGGAAACAAAAGCGGGATATCCTTTAAAAATTACCTTCAACACTTTGGCTGGTAAGGTGTCCTATGATAAAGAAATCACTTTAACCAAAGAAAAACAAGGTGAAGATGAAAATTGGTTTGTAGAATGGGAGCCTTCTTTTATCCTGCCGGAAATGGAAAAGAGAGATAAAGTAGGTGTGGAGAGTGTACCTGCTAAGCGCGGGGATATACTTGACCGGAATCAACAGCCCCTTGCGATGAATGGAGAGGCATTTGAACTGGGGATCGTACCGAAAGAGTTCAACGAGAGTGACTTAAAGAAGCTTTCATCCCTGCTCGATATGTCAGCGGAATCGATTCAGGGCAAGCTCGATCAGAACTGGGTGAAACCGGAATTTTTTGTGCCGATTAAAAAGATTTCCCTAACCGAGCGACCTTTAGCTCTGGAAGTTATTGAATTAGGAGGTCTGTACTCTAAACGGGTGCCTGCAAGGGAATACCCATATGGGGAAGCGACCGCCCACCTGACCGGTTATATAGGAAAACTTACAGCAGAAAAGCTGGAGAAACTAAAAGGTGAAGGCTATACAGCTCAATCATTGATGGGGCTCAGTGGTGCTGAAGAAGTATATGAAGACCAATTAAGAGGAAAAGATGGTCAGCAGATTTATTTGAAGAAAGAAGAGTCTGAAGAAGTAGTGCCCGTTGCAGAACAACCGGTTGAAGATGGCAAAAACATCACCTTGACCATCGACGCCGAAATGCAAAGGAAGCTTTATGAACAGATGAAGAGTGAAGCAGGGACAGCGGCAGCCCTCAATCCTCAAACGGGTGAAGCATTGGCACTGGTCAGTACGCCAGCCTATGACCCGAATGATTTTGTATTGGGCATGTCCTCTGAAAAATACAAAAAGTTGGCTGACGATCCGAAAAAGCCTTTACAGAATCGTTTTCCAATTGCGTATTCACCTGGATCAACCATGAAGGGCATCACAGCTTCGGTCGGATTGAAATCCGGAAAGCTAGATCCAAATAAGATCTATGATATTACGGGGAAGAAGTGGCAGAAGAATGATTCCTGGGGGAATTACCGAGTCGTCCGTGTCTTTGATAATGAGAGTAAGGTGGACTTGGAAAGTGCGTTGAAATTCTCGGATAACATCTATTTTGCCCGAGTGGGATTAGAGATGGGGGCAGATACCTTTATCTCAGGATTAAAGGAATTTGGATTTGGAGAGGATATTCCAACTTCTTATCCAATTTATAAGTCACAAATCTCCAATGACGGAAACATCTCCAAAGAAGTCCAACTGGCTGATTCAGCCTTTGGTCAAGGGGAGGTTCTCATGAGCATTGTTCACCTGGCCAGCTCCTATGGCGGAATCATCAACGATGGAACCATGATGAAGCCAAGGGTCTTAATGGGCGAGGAACATGAAGTATGGAAAGAAAACTTACTGTCGAAAGAACAAGCTGACATGCTGAAAACAGATTTGCGAAAAGTTGTCACTGAAGGAATTGCCGGAAAAGCGAGTGTAAAAGGGAAAGCAATCGCAGGTAAAACCGGTACGGCAGAGATCAAGGCAGAACAAGGAACAACCGGGACTGAAAATGGATTATTTGTATCTTATGATCAGAATGACCCGACGATGGTGCTTGCCGTGCTTCTTGAAGACGTAGAAGAAGCGGGAGGCAGTACGCATACGGTAGAAGTGACGAAAAGATTTTATGATAGCTGGTAAAGTGAAGAGAATATGAGTTGAAAACGATGAGCAGAAATATGCTCATCGTTTTTTGCTATTAAACGTCCGTCTTTTGACATCATGTTCCAACTCTCTCTTTAACCACGATTCCGCTTTCAATATGTGCTATGATAGACAAAATAGCCCTAGAGGTTGAAATTCAACAGGAGTGATCAATTTGAATTTATTTTTAACAGGATCGACAGGTTTTCTTGGTGGGAGGCTCATCAAGAACCTTTTACAACATAAACGTAACGAAGTCTACATTTTAGTAAGAAATGTAGAGAAGGCTGAAAGATTAAGAGATTCCTTTCAAATGGATGAGCAAAAGAGAATTCATATTTTTCAAGGGGATATTACCATTCCCAATGCCGGCTTGAGCAGGGATGATCTTGAATGGTTAACAGGGAAGATTGATGAGGTTTATCACCTCGCTGCCCTGGTGAAATTTGATTTTGATTTGCGTGATGAACTATTTGCTGCTAATTACGATGGGACCAAGCATATCCTTGAATTGGCTACCATTCTGCAAGTGAAGAAGTTTTATTATGTGAGTACGGCTTACACAGTCGGAAAGCTGGCAGAAGGGGTGGAGGAACTTTATCCAGCAGACGGAGAGTTCCATAACCCATATGAGGAAAGCAAAGTGAAATCGGAGCATCTTGTTTTTTCTTATCGAGACAAAATGGATGTGTCCATTTTCCGTCCGGCTATTATTGTAGGAGATTCTAAAACGGGGGAAGCGGACTCTCAATTCACACTGTACGGATTCATGCGTGCTCTTGGTGTGTTCAAGCGTAAGACTGCAAGGCGCCGGGGAGAAGAGCGTACCTACAGACTGGTTGCAGCGAAAAACGGTACTTCCAATCTCGTTCCCGTTGATTATGTAGCGGACATTCTAAGTCTTGCTCCAGAAAAAGCCCAACCGAACAAAATCTATCATATTACGAATCCGAATCCTCCAGAGAACATCGAGCTTCTGAAGATGTTAAAAGAGGCACTTCAATTTGAAAACTTATCAGTCGTTGAAAACACGGGTGAGTATGAGTTAGATGAAGAGGAAGTAAAGCTTAATAGCCTGATTGATGTGTTCAAGGTGTATCTGGCAGGGGCGTTGACGTTTGATGATCGCAATACTCAAGACCTGATGGAAGGTACTGCCGTTTCTCATTTGGATATGTCGAATGAGACGGTTGAGATGATCATTCGGACGGGATGTGAGCCTAACGGAGGAAAACTCACAGTATAAATAGAATGAGCAAAGCCCCAATGGTACGTGCTATTGGGGCTTTGCTTTTTTATAGTGCGGTAACCAATCCGCCATCTACGACGAGGGATTGCCCCGTTAAATAGGTATTTGCATCTGAAACCAGAAAAGTAATCACTCGGGCAAACTCTTCTGGCTCCCCGTAACGCCCAATAGGTATCGCTTTTTCACTCATATTCTTTAGCTCTTCAACGGGGATATTTTGTTTTTCTGCATGTATTTGGTCTAACTGAGCCACTCGTTCTGTTGCAATTCTACCCGGACCTACCGTGTTGATGAGAATGTGATCCTGGGCCAGTTCCCTTGATAAGCTCTTCGATAAGCCGACAATTCCTGTTCTGAAGGTGTTGGATAGAATCAGACCATCAATTGCCTGCTTCGTGGAGGAAGAAGCGATATTGACGATTCGTCCGCCCTTATTCTTTTTCATATGGGGAATAACCTCCCTGATGGTACGGATATAGCTGAGCAGGTTAAGCTCAAAGGCATACTGCCAGTCTTCATCATCAAATTGCTGGAAGCCCCCTGCAGGTGGGCCGCCTGTGTTGTTGACGAGAATGTCAACACCTCCAAGTTTATTTACCGCTGTTTCCACGAGTGCTTGAATGTCTTCTGCTTTCGTCATGTCACATGTTGTAAAATAGACTTCGTGATTCCCGGCCAGTTCACTGATCTCTTTTGCGGTAGATCGAAGCTCTTCTTCATTTCGGCTGGAAATAAGCACGTGAGCCCCTTCTTTTGCAAGCTCGAGTGCCGTTGCTTTTCCTAATCCTTTACTGGAAGCAGTGACAATCACTGCTTTATTTTTCAAACCAAAATCCATTAAAATCCACCTCGTTTAATTAGGAATATTGATCTCTTTACTCATCGGTTTACCCTTTCCTTGATAGTTCGAAAACAAAACTAGTACGAAAACGATGAAGCCAATGATATCTGTCATCCAACCGGGGTAAATCAAGAGAAAAGCGGCTACAGCACTTATCAAGCGCATACTGACAGGGATTTTCTTTTTGAAATAACCCTCGATGGAAACGGATAACAGGAACACTCCGATAACAGATGTAACGGTCAGGACAAGAATACTCGTAACGGATGCATCCACCATCAGCATTTCATGGGAAAACACAAACATAAACGGTACGATAAACCCTGCAATGGCAAGTCTCATCGCCTGGAATCCGGTCTTAGTCGGATCACCGCCACTGATGCCTGCTCCGGCAAACGCTGCCAGTGCGACAGGCGGCGTGATATTTGCAAAGATTCCAAAGTAGAATACAAACATATGAGCAACAAAAACGGCCGTTTCCGTCGACCCAGCCAATTCACGGAACAATGGCAGCTGTAAAAGGATCGGTGCTGCCATGGTACTCGTAATGATATAGGTTGGGATACTTGGTAAGCCCATTCCCAGTACGATGGAAGTGACCATTGTCAGCAGTAAAGTAATAACGAGCTGAAGGAGGGGACTGTCGATCATTTCACCAATACCGACAATACTGTTAGCGAGCTCCAGTGCAACTCCGGTCAGGGAGGCAACTCCTACGACGATACCAACAGCACCGCAGGCGACTGCAACCGGAATCGTCGTTTTCGCTCCTTCTTCCAGTGCTTGTACACAATCCTTTAACCCTATTTCCTCGGCTTCCAGATTTTTCGTTTTTCTAATGAGATTGATGACTAATGGAATCACCACAATCAACAGGAGTTCCCACCATCCGTTTTTCAGGGGGGGGATGCCTTGTCCTGAAAGGAGGCCATTCACCTGTGGTTGGAAAATGAAAAATACTCCGAGCAGGGTTGATAACGTCAGAACCTGCTTCGAACCAGAAATGATAATCGTTGCCAAAATCGACCAGAACGCAGCGTAGAACGGTGTTTTTCCTGAGAATAATAAGTACAGGAGAATCACCATCGGAATGATTAAATGTCCCCTTTCGGCCAGCACTGCTTTCACCGACGGCAACTCTGATTTCGGTACTCCGTGCAATCCACGTTTGGATGCTCTAAAGTGTACCTGAAGCAGGATACCGATGTAGAATAGCAGCGCAGGAATGATACCTGCCATGATCACTTTGGTATAAGGAATATTTAGATTCTCTGCCATAATGAAGGCGGCTGCACCCATGATTGGAGGAAGGATCTGCCCACCGACACTTGCTGCTGATTCGACCGCACCTGCAAATTCTTTCTTATAGCCGATCTTTTTCATCAATGGAATGGTGAAAGCCCCGGTTGTCACGACATTGGCAACAGCCGAACCATTAATGGAACCGAGAAAGCCACTGGCAATCACCGCGACTTTAGCAGGACCGCCTTTTGTATGACCAGCGACTGCCAGTGCCAGGTCATTGAATAATTTCCCCATGCCGGAGCGGCTAAGGAATGCTCCAAACAAGATAAAGAGAATGATATAGCTTGCCGATACACCGATCGCTGTACCAAGGATCCCTTCCGTAATGTATACAAGCTGGGATATCATTTTCTTTGTCACAGTCAATGTGATTTGAGAATTTAATTCTGGATAGATAGCCAGCTTTACATAGAGACCATAGATTAAAAATCCAAGGGCAAGAAGCGTCAAGCCCCAGCCGGTCACACGCCTTGTCAGTTCGAGAAGAAGGACAATGACGAGTATACCTACGATGAAATCGGTATCGTTGATTTGTCCCCCCATTTTAATGATGCGCTCCGCACTGAATAACATATAAATGCCAACGAATAAGGACAAGCCGCTTAAGATATAGTCATAAAATGGAACAGGGAGGCCTTTCTTTTTACTGATAAAAGGGTACAGGATAAATCCAATGGACATTAAGCCATACAAGTGGATGCTTCGCTGCTTAACATCGACTAACGCGCCTGCATAAGACGTGTATAGATGGAAGAGTGCAATCCCGGCTGCCAATACTAAAATAAATAGACCAATTACTTTGGGAAACTGGCTTCTCGTATTTCCCTCCCGATCCAACTCTTCCACAGATGTGTTCTTTTGTTTTCTCATCATGAGTCACCTCGCTTAATCATTAACAATCATATAAATCAGTTCATACATAGGTACGGACCTCACCGATAATTGGTAGGACCGCTGAGAATCAAGTACTAGAGTTCGTTCATTTAATGAAATACAATGATTCGTATTCTTACCTGTCTGGAAGCGCAATGTGTCTCCAATCGGTTGATGGATATTCGTCATATATACCCAGCCATCTTTGATATATGTGTCCTCGCCTGCGTTATCCGGGACACCGGCACCAAACGTTTTGAAGCGGGTGGAGGTCAAGTTGATGGTATTATCTTTAATGTGAAAAAATTCTTCCCAATCTTCTTTTTCAACAGAATGTGTCCAGCGGATGGAAACTTCCTTTTGATTAAAAACAGGCTCCACGAATATGTTTTTATTTTGATAGGATAAGATGATCGTATTGAACGGAACAATGGCGAGAAGAATAAATAGGAGCAGGGCAGAGGCACCCAGAATTCTTTTTATCATAGATAGAATGAAAAGGGCACCTGGATTGATGCCCTTTCTCTATTATTCCAGTAATCCTTTTTCTTCATAAAACTTCTTCGCTCCCGGGTGCAGGGGAGCAATGAGGCCCTTCGCCATTTCATCCCGGTTGACTTCTTTTAGCGGTGCAACCGCAACTGCGTCTGTTCCTAAGTAGTCGTAATAACGTTTTGTTAAGTCGTACACTGTGTCTTCACTTACATCCTTCGATACAATCAGCATATTTTGAATCCCGACGGTTTCAACTTTCGAATCCAGGTTATATTTTGCCTCGTCTCCTGACTCAATCGTAAATGTTTTATAGAACGGATATTTCTCCATTAGCTTATCAGCAAGATCTCCTTTGATTTCAACAAACGATACATCATTTTGCTGCATAAGGTCTGTAATATTACTGTTCGGTACACCTGAAGTGAAGAATGCAGCATCAAGTGTGCCATTTTTCATTTCCTGAACAGAATCCGCGTACCCGGTGTGAGTGACTTTTTCAAGGTCATCATACGTTAGTCCGGCCGCTTCCAATACTTTCTTCGCGGATTGTTCCACGCCGGAACCTACCTGACCGACTCCCACTTTCTTACCCTTTAAATCTTCAATACTCTTAATTCCGCTATCAGACATAGCGACTACCTGCACAACGTTTTGGTACATGCCTGCAAGAGCCTGAACCTCTACTTTATTGCCTTCGAACTGTCCTTTTCCTTCTACGGCATCATAGGCAACATCGCTCATGACGATCGCCATTTGATTAAGACCATCTGTAATGTTCTGGATATTGGCAACAGAAGCTCCTGTCGATTCTACTGTTACATTCCCGATTGAATCACTTTCCTCGAAAATCGGTTTTAATGATCCGCCAATCGCATAATAAGCACCAGACGTTCCACCTGTACCAAATACGATTGATTGGCTGGAAGAATCATCGCCACTGCTTGAATCGCCGCCGCTTGCGCCATCACTGCCACATGCCGCCAATAGTAATGAAATGATGGCTACCATCGAGATCCATTTTAATTTTTTCATCGTTTCGTCCTCCTTTAACTTACCTATTAAATATGGTAACGCTTACAAATTAAAATTAGAATATTTAGAACTTAAAGGACGTTTTGGTCTTTTTGATCTGGGAGTGAGATAGAGGAGAACGAAAAAAGAATGAGGGGTGTCCTCATTCTTTCTTACTGCCATTGATATCGATTGATCGGGCGTCCAATACCGCCATACTCGATTATGATTTGAACCTGTCCTGATTTCTGTAAATAGTCTAAATATCTTCGGGCTGTTACACGGGCAATGCCGATTCCTTCAGCGGTTTCTTCTGCTGATAAGGGGCTTTTTTGGTCTTTTATAAATTGTATGATCTGCTGTAACGTTTGCTGGTTCAATCCCTTTGGTAATTCTTCCTTCACCGAGGGAGAATTAATGGGAGAGGGAACACCCTGAAGCTGATCTAATTCCTGTTGTCCCACCGATCCCTCTCCAGTCATTTGATGTTTAAACATTCGGTATTTCTCGAGAGCTTGTTTCAATCGTTCAAACTTAAAAGGCTTAATGATGTAATCGAATACTCCTAATCTCATCATCGTCTTTATGGTTTCTTTATCCTGTGCTGCAGATATGACAATCACATCCACGTCTGTCTCCTGATTTCGGAAGGCTTGTAAGGTTTCAAGACCATTTTGTTTTGGCATAAAGTTATCCAGCAGAACAAGGTCGGGCTGATAGGAAGAAACCTTTTCCGCACCTTCCTGTCCATTCCCAGCAATGGCACACACTGTAAAGCCGGGTACCCGTTCTATGAACATTCGATTGACTTCCTGAACCATTGGATCGTCTTCAATAAGTAATACCTTAATCGGTTCCTTCATGATTGTTCCCTCCATTCATTGGTAAAGTGAGTTGGAATAACGTCCCTTCACCCGGGGTTGACTCCACTTCTATATGACCGTCTGCTTTCTCTATAATGCTATGAATCAAGTAGAGCCCAATGCCTGACCCATCACTCTCTTTGGTGGTGTATCCTTTTTGAAATAAGTGGGGAAGCTGTTCTTTCGTCATTCCTGCTCCATTATCTCCTATTTCAATATGAAAAGTGTCCGGGTCTTCTTTTAAATAGACATGAATGACCTTGATATATTCTTCAGAATCTTTTAGGGCATAAAAGCTATTTTCAATCAGGTTACCTAAGATAATGACAAAATCATGTTCATCCAGAAGAGGGGGAAGGGATGATAGGTAGCTATCGGGATCGATCTTTACTTCTATCCCCATTTCGTTTCCTCTCCTGATCTTGCCCAATAGTAATCCTGTCAAACTATCAATTTTGATTTGCCGCGTCAGGGAGGCGGTGAGATGCTCCTCTTCTTGAGAGGATTGAAAGATATAATCGAGAGCCTTCTCTCCTTCTTCTAATTGAATCAGGCCGGCAACGGTATGTAATTTATTCTGATGTTCGTGGTTTTGGACCCTTAATGCCTCAACGAATTCTTTCACTCCAGTCAGCTCTTCTGCCAGTTGAGTCATCTCCGTTCGATCCTGAAACACGGCGACGGCCCCGACAATGTCCCCGTTTACCAAGATGGGGACCCTGGAACTTAATACAATTTTGTTCTCTAATCTCATTTCTTCATGATAAATCGGTTCCTTCTTGTGTAACACGTCCGGTAATTTTGAGGAAGGAAGTACCTCTTGAATGTATTTTCCGGTTGGATCTCCATCTAACACCAATATGTCTTTGGCCTTCTCATTAAAGACGGTGATCCTATTTTGATTATCAATGGCAATGATGCCTTCATTCATGGCTTGAAAAGTAGCTGTTCTTTCCACCAGGAGTTTTCCAATTTCATGAGGTTCCAGCTGAAAGGTATCTTTCTTTATTTGTCTTGCTAATAACCATGAACCCATGATTCCGAACAGGAGAGTGATAGCACCAATAATGACAAGTTCATTTTGAAGATTCCTCATTATATCGAGTGTAGAGGGGAGCAGGATACCTACAATGACCACACCGATTTGTTGGTGCTGATCGTTCATGATCGGAACAAATCCCCTGACAGCCGTACCAATTTCCCCCTTTGCTGTCGTCACATAACTATGCTCAGCAAAAGCAGTACCTTCATCCTTTCCGGCAGAGATGGTCCCAAGCTGCTCATCGGACGGGTGTGAGTAACGGATCCGGTTCATATTAAGGACGACGATGTAGTCAGATCCATTTACAGTCCTGATATTTTCTACAATGGGCTGGATTTCTTTCCACCCTCGGAGCACTTCTAAATGGCTTTGTACAGTTGGAAGATTCGCTACTGTTCTAGCTGTAATAAGTGCCTGGTTTCCTAACTCTTCTTTCTTCATTTCAATCGCTTTTCCTACAAATATAATAAATCCAATGATGAGCGCAAACAGGACTACACCAAAGGATAATATCGTTATTTTCCAACGAATGGGCATTTGTTTTCGATTCATTCTGAATATTCCTTCCTCTTCATTCAAAGTTATTGTACCATTTTTAGTAGAACGGAGAGAGGGGAGGTCCAATTATGAGAACTTTTTTCTTTATAGGGTTGTTCATTTTAACAGGGATTGCTTCAGCCTATTTTGTTGGATTTCATTCTCAGACCGGCTTTACCTCGGAATATGATGACGATCAAGAGAAGCTGAAAGATGGCATTGTCATTAAAGTCAGTCATGTTGTTTCTGAAAATACACCGAAAGGAAAAGCAATCAGGCGTTTTAAAGCACTCGTCGAAAAGAATACCAAGGGAAAAGTGAAGGTTGAAATTTATCCTAACGGCTCGCTCTATTCGGATATCAGTGAATGGAATGCCCTAAAAAATAATAATGTTCAAATGATTATCCCCGCCACGTCTAAAGTCTCTACCTATGTTCCAGAGTATAGTGTGTTCGACTTACCCTTTGCGTTTAATAGTTATGACGATGTTCAACGGGCATTTGAGGGGAATATAGGAGATATATTACTTGAAAAGGTAGAAAAACAAGAAAACGTGAAAGGGATTACCTTTTGGTATAACGGATTTAAACAAATCACCAATAGTCAGCGACCCTTGATTAGGCCGGGTGATTTCAATCGGCTCCACTTCCGTACAATGCCGGGTGAAGTGATAAAAGATCAATATCAAAGGATGGGGGCTGCCGTAAGTCACCTGCCTTTTAATAAAACCTACGAGAACTTAGAAGTAGGATTTATAGATGGACAGGAAAATACCATTTCGAATATTTACTCAAAAAAGCTTTATGACTATCAATCCTATCTTACTGTCAGCAACCATACTTATTTAGGCTATGTTGTATTAATGAACGAAGAATTTTGGGATGAGTTACCTAAAGAGTACCGTGTAGAAATTGAAGAAGCGATGAAGCAAACGACTGAGTGGATCCGTCGGCATTCTATTGAAATCAACGATGACCATATGCGCGAATTAAAGAGAAATACTGATTTGGATATCCACATTCTATTGAATTCGGAAAAAGAAGAATGGATGAAGAAGCTTGATCCTTTGTATGAGGAATATGAAGATGAAATTGGGAAGGAATTAATGAGGGAGATTGAATGAAAAGTGGTCAGGCAGTATGTGGAGACCTCCGTTATTTATTTTTCATGGTCGGTGGTTAATGATGAAGTTTATCTAAGAGGAAAGAGTGGGAGTGAAAGTATCTGAGATTATTGCTCCATCCCCACTCGTCGTTTTACTTTATGGAGATCTTTTTTATGATCCCAATTTTCTTTTACCAGAATCGTGATGTTATCCTGGGTGTCTTGTTGATTTTCTTCGAGGACGGTCATTCTGGATTCGAGCTTGTCCATGCGGTTTTCGAGCTTGTCCATGCGTGTTTCCAGCCCATCCATACGGGTTTCAATTCTACCCATACGCGTTTCCAGCCCATCCATTCGCGTTTCCAGTCTCTCAAAACGGGTATTTACATTTGATTCAAAACGAGTCATTTGCTCCTGCAACTCTCTAATGGCTTGTAAAATCTGATCCATGTTTTTGTCACCTCCTTGTCCCCATAGTATAACACAGAATCTGGGAATATTGCCTTCATAATCACTGGAAAAAATCTTCACGAACAGATACGGTTTTGCTTTTAAATATGGTAATATAAGAAAATGTAAAGAGAGAAATCACGAACCACATTACATAGAGTTAGGAGAATGAATATGAGTAAAACACTTATTTTCGGACACAAAAATCCAGATACAGATACGATTACGTCTGCCCTTGTATATGCTGATTTGAAGACAAAGATTGGGATGGACGTCGAACCTGTGCGTTTAGGTGACGTTAACGGTGAAACACAATATGCCCTTGATTACTTTAACGTTGAAGCACCTCGTTTGGTTGAGAAGGTTGCCGGTGAAACCGATGCAGTTATCCTTGTTGACCATAACGAGCGTCAGCAAAGCGCTGTAGACATCGAGGATGTACGCGTTATTGAAGTCATTGACCACCACCGCATCGCAAACTTTGAAACGGCGGATCCTTTATACTACCGTGCAGAGCCTGTTGGATGTACAGCAACGATCTTAAACAAGATCTATAAGGAAAAAGGAGTAGAGGTAACCAAGGAAATGGCTGGATTAATGCTTTCAGCAATCATTTCGGACTCCCTTTTATTCAAATCGCCAACTTGCACGGACGAAGACGTAGCTGCAGCGAATGAATTGGCTGAAATCGCTGGTGTTGAAGCTCAAGTATACGGTCTGGAAATGCTTAAAGCTGGTGCGAACATGAGCACGAAATCAGTGGCTGAGCTTGTAACCCTTGATGCGAAGGAATTCTCTATGGGTAACGCGAAAGTTGAAGTAGCTCAAATCAACGTCGTCGATGTGAATGACGTATTCGGACGTCAGGCAGAAGTGGAAGCTGCGATGGAAACAATGATCAAAGAAAAAGGATTGGATCTTTTCTTACTTGTTGTGACTGACATTCTGGAAAACGACTCAACGGCATTGGCTCTTGGAAGTAAAGCTGCAGAAGTGGAAAAAGCATTTAATGTAACCCTTCAAAATAACACGGCGCTATTAAAAGGCGTTGTATCACGTAAAAAGCAAATCGTACCTGTGTTGACGGATGCGATGAAATAATAGGTAGTCGGAAAGAAGCAGTTTATGTGATTGCTTCTTTTTTTTTTAATAAAATACAGGAGGTGCCTGTCACCATATGAACTTTAGAAAAATACATCACATTGCTATCATCTGCTCTGATTATAATAGATCAAAAAACTTCTATGTCAACAAACTGGGCTTTGAGGTCATACAAGAGGTTTACAGAGAAGAGAGGAATTCTTACAAGCTGGACCTCGCGTTAAATGAGGAATATGTTATCGAGCTATTCTCCTTTCCCGCTGCTCCAGCACGTCCAAGTTATCCGGAAGCACGAGGGTTACGTCATTTAGCATTGGAAGTAGAGGATATTGAAGAGACTGTAAGACTTCTTAAAGAAGAAGGTATTGAATCGGAGGAAATAAGAATAGACCCTTATACTCACAAACGATTCACTTTTTTCGAGGATCCGGATGGTCTGCCATTGGAGATATATGAGGATTAATTGGGCCCATCCCTAAAAAAAGAGCACTTCCCATAAAGAGAAGTGCTGTCCAAAGGTATTGTAATTTATCGTTAAGTTTATTAAAACATAGATAGAAATATCGATGGATTATGGATGTAGAACGATTCTCCTTGAAAAATGAAGGAGTTCCTTAAGAATATCTTCTTTTTCTATATTTTTGCTTGTCGCTAAGTCAAAAAAAGAGCACTTCCCACAAGGAGAAGTGCTATCAAAAGGTATTGTAATTTGTCGTTAGATATATTAAAACATAGATTTTAAATGTATGTATTGGCGGTTTATCACCTTAAGAGAGAATATATGGGGATTTCACTGAAAAATTTGCATGTTTCCTGTTAAAATATAAAAATATTAATATTTACGGGAGGTGGGGTTATGGACAATTCTGTCATTGGTAAAAAGATCAAAGAGTTGAGAAAAGTCGTGGGTTTGACTCAGGGTGAACTGGCAGACGGAATTTGTACTCAAGCCCTGATCAGTCGAATAGAAAAAGGGGATATCTATCCGAGTGCTACTTCTCTTTATCAAATTTCCAAGAAGCTTGGGGTTGATGTGAACTACTTTTTCGAGATTGGTACGACTCCCCGCCTGGATTATGTAAAAGAAGTTGAACGTCGACTAAAGAAGTTAAGAGTGAAATTGAAATATGATGAAATCATCGAGATCGTTCGAACAGAAGAGAAGAATCCATTATTTTTAAAAGATGAAACAAATCTTCAGCTTCTCTACTGGCATAGGGGAATATATGTGAATGAGGTCGAGCAAAACAAAGAGGAAGCATTGATTATTTTAGAAAAGGCACTCTCCCTGACATATAATAAGAAAAAGGCCATGTCTGAGCGTGAAATGAATATTTTTATCAGTAAGGGGATACTGGAATTCAGTCGTCATAATTATGATCGGGCAATAGAAATTTATCAAGGTGTAAATGATGCTTTAACATATAACGACCAACTTCACGACAAGTCCATTAAAACGAGGCTCTTATATAATATCGCCAGGGTATTGACGAGGCTCGGAAACTATCATGAGTCTATCCAGTATTGTGAAGATGGTATTCGTTGGATTATTCAAGAAGAAACTTTATATGGATTCGCGCAATTAAATTATCATATTGGGTATAACCTGGAGTTGCAAGAGAGATATCAGGAAACTCTGCCTTATCTGGAGAAAGCTGCTATGCTTTTTGATATCCAATACAACCCTAAATTATCCAATTTTATTAAAGGGAACATAGAAAAACTCAAAAAAATTATAGATGAAAATGCATTTTTAACTTAGTAATTTTCTTACTAAATATAACCTCTAGGGAGGCAGGCTCGTGGATTACTCTATCATTGGTAAAAAGATAAAGGAGCTACGTCAGGTTGTGGGGATAACTCAAGGAGAATTAGGAGAAGGGATATGCACACAGGCACTTATCAGTCGAATAGAAAAGGGAGACATCTATCCCAATGCCACTTCACTTTATCAAATTTCCAAAAAGCTTGGAGTGGATGTGAATTATTTCTTTGAGATAGGAACAACCCCCCGTCTGGACTACATAAAGGAAGTCGAGCGCCAATTGCGTCACTTAAGAAAAAAACACAGATATAAAGAAATGATCGAAATGGTGAGAGCAGAAGAAAACAATCCACTTTTTAAGGAAAGGGAAAACCTTCAACTCCTTTATTGGCACAAAGGAATCTATATATTTGAGATTGAAAATAATCGTGATGAAGCCTTTCGACTGTTAAATGAAGCCTTTTCACTTACAGCAGACAGTAAAAAAGCGCTTTCGGAAAGGGAAATGGAGATTCTATTAACCATTGGGGGTTTTTACGTAGGCACAGAAGACTATGCCGCAGCTCTCAAATATTATGATCAAGTTAGAGAGGCAATCCATACTACTGGACAACTAAGCGATAAATCAATTAAAACCCGATTGCTTTATAATAAAGCAAGGGCGTTAACCAGAGTAGGAAAATACAGTGAATCGATTGATCACTGCACGGAAGCAATAAAGTGGTGCATTGAAGAGGAGCACTTATATGGTTTAGCACAATTACATTATCACATAGGCTATAATTGCGAGCTGAAAGAGAACTACGAACAAGCCTTCTCTTATATAGAAAAATCTATAATGATGTTTGAGATGCTTGGGAATGATGAACATAAGACCTTTCTAACTGATAAGAAAGAGCAATTATACCTCAAGATTCTGTCATAATATTTCTGTTTCATACATTCAACATGTCCTTCATAAGCATGATTATAGATGAGGAGTGTTGGATGAATGAGAAGGAAAAGCCCGATTCCTCTTTTTATCGGAGCGATTGTTGCTATTTTGCTTGCTGTGGCTCTGTTTATGTTCATTGGAAAAAACCAGGAACCTGATACACCTGAAGAAGTGATCGAGGAATTTTACAATTTTGAAAAAGACGGCGATTTCGGTAACGCATGGGAGTTGTTCCATTCGGAAATGCAAAAGAAGTTCCCCAAATCCTCATACATCCAAACGAAAAACCATGTATTCATGGGGCATATGGGGGTCGATGAGTTTGAGGTGGAGGTCGGCAATATTGAAAAGGAGAAGGAGTTCACGTTTAACGAAGAAGGGCTTAAATTTAAAAATGTTCGAAAAGCGGAAGTGTACTTGTATTTTGATAGTCAGTTTGGTGAATTAATGATCACACAAACCTGTTATGTAGCCATAGAAGAAGGAGAATGGAGGGTACTATGGAACTATAATTTCTAAGGTGATGATAATAATGAAATTTTTTCACTGAAATTGGTTTTATCTTGAATTTTTCGGGTAAAAAGAAACTAATATTTTCACAAAGGAGGGCATTAGCTGTGTCGCTACTCTATTTTAAGGCTCGTGAAGCCTATGCAAAAGATGCGAAGTTATCTCAATTCCAAGTGACAAGATTGAGAGAATTTCGCAGAAAAAAGCCAGCTCCTGTTGTCAAAAAGAGATAGCTAATGTTCCTTAAGAATGAAATTTATTGTGAAAGAGCCACTGCCCAGTCTAAAATCATTTAGACTGTTTTTTTTGTTTAAAGTTGGTTACAGTTATTTTTGACGGTGAATGAAATAAAAAAGGTCAGGAATCCAATGATTCCTGACCTTTTTATTCCAGATCTTCTCCAATAATACGTACTTCCCGTTCAAGCTCCACATCAAATTTTTCTTTCACTGTTTTTTGAACGTGTTCAATGAGTGAAATATAATCCGAGGCTGTCGCATTGTCTTTATTCACGATGAAACCAGCGTGCTTCATGGAGACTTCAGCGCCACCAAAGTTCGTTCCTTGAAGCTCACTGTCCTGAATAAGCTTACCTGCGAAATATCCAGGTGGTCGTTTAAAAACACTTCCGCAAGATGGGTATTCTAGTGGCTGCTTGGATTCCCGTTTATCTGTCAGATCATCCATAACGGCCTTGATTTCTTCGTAGTCGCCAGGCTTTAAACTGAAGGTTGCTTCGAGTACAATATCGCCTTTTTCAGAAATATTGCTGTGACGGTAATCAAGTTCTAATTCTGCGGCTGTACGCTTAACCAGGTTCCCTTCACAGTCGACGACATGGCAATAATCCAGAACATCTTTAACTTCTCCGCCATAAGCCCCGGCGTTCATGAATAGAGCGCCACCAACGGTACCTGGAATCCCACAGGCGAATTCGAGCCCTGATAACTTTTCAGCTAACGCGCGTCTCGACACATCGATGATCGCTGCACCACTATGAGCGACAATCAGTTGATCGGTCGTTTTGATGTCTTTAAAGTTTTTCAGATGAAGAACGATGCCACGAATTCCACCATCTTTCACAATCAAATTCGATCCGTTACCTAACAATGTAAATGGGACATCCACTTCATTTGACAGCTTCACGATGTTTTGAACTTCTTCATAAGTAGTTGGCGTTAAGAAGAAATCTGCTTTTCCGCCTAACTTCGTATACAAATGCTCTCTTAACAATTCGTCACGTTTAATATTGTCAGAATGCATCACCTTTGATAATTCTTCAAATACTTTTTCCTTATTGTACATTCTATATCAGTCCTATAAAGTAATTTTCGTCATTTCATTAATAAATCCTACCCCACCATTATATGACGAAAACCCATGAAAGTTAAATGGTTTCAGTTGGCAGGTGTGAATCCCCTTCAAATGAACCTCATTAATTGGAAAAGAATGCTTTATTATAGGTCAAAAATATGAAAAAAAGAATGTTCCCATCTTAAGCAAAGTGAGTTAGGATAGAACTAACAAAATATGTTATAACGTCTATTTAACTATTAAATTATACAATCTAGGGAGGAGGAAGCAAATTGGCCAAATTATATGTAGCCTTAATCGGTTTAAGTCTGATTTGGGGGATGTCGTTCGTTTTTATTAAGTGGTTGGTGGATCCAGTTGGTGTGTGGGGGACGGTATTCTTACGATGTTTAGCTGGGGCACTTGTGCTTCTTCCAATCTTTTTCGTACAGAGGAAAAAAGGGGAGAGGAAATCGCTCCCTATGTGGAAGCTGATCGTCGTTGGGATTGGTAATGCGGCGTTACCTTGGACCCTGATCGCGTTAAGTGAAACACAGATTAATAGTAATACGGCATCCATCTTAAACGCAACCACACCAATTTGGACGGGGCTGGCAGGGTTTTTATTTTTCTCAGTCATACTGACCAGGTTTCAATGGATTGGAATTGTCGTTGGGTTTATGGGGATTCTTGTCCTGATGAATTTCGAGGTGAGTGGGATCTTCACTTCGGATTTTGTAGGGGTGGGGACGATGGTGCTTGCCACCATGAGTTACGCGTTTGCTTCTCAGTACGCAAAAAAATATCTAGCTGGAACGAGTGTGGTTGTCATTTCTACATTCCAGCTGTTGATTGGGGCAGCTGTAGGTTTTGTAGGAATGATATTGACCAATCCGATCTCTATTGGAGACTTGTTAACAGGAGAGGTCATCCTGGGTATCTTAGGGTTAGGCTGTTTAGGATCAGGTGTAGCAACGCTTCTTTATTTCTATATCATGACGAATGGAAGTCCGGAATTTGCTTCGACAGTGACATACTTGATTCCGGGTACTGCGATGATTTGGGGATTCGTTCTTTTGGGGGAGCCTGTCACGCATAACCTGATATTAGGATTACTCATCATTTTTGCAGGAGTATTCCTCTCATCTAGAAAATCAAAAAAAATCGTCTCCTCTTTGCCTGTAGGTATGAGGTAAGACCTTTAAACAAACGTTTGATTAGGACATCGAATCTCTTGTACTGTAAGGCTCAGAGTCTTAAACAAACGTTTGTTTCGTTTTGTGGAGCCGAAAGTCCCGAGAAACTAATGCAAACCAACTTGTTTTCATATAAAATGAAAAGGATACATAAGGTAGACTAGATAAGCTCGCAGCAGGGCTATAAAAATAAACAATAAGGATGGTATTCTATGAAAACGGCAATTGTAACGGATAGTACCGCCTACATCCCGAAAGAATTGCGTGATCAACTGAACATACATATGATTCCTCTCAGCGTCATTTTCGGAGGAGAAACCTATCAAGAAGAAGTTGATATTACGGCAAGTGAATTTTATGAAGAGGTCAGCAACCAGGAAAAGCTTCCAACGACTTCACAGCCTCCAGTCGGAAAGTTCGTCGAGCTATTCGAGAAACTTTCAAAGGATTACGACGCCGTCATTTCCATTCACTTATCAAGTGGAATCAGCGGAACGTACCAAGGCGCAGTTCAAGCTGGGGAAATGGTCGAGGGCATTAAAGTGTATCCCTATGACTCAGAAATCAGCTGCATGATCCAGGGCTTCTATGCCATCGAAGGGGCCAAGCTTGGCCGTGAAGGGAAAAGTGCTGAAGAAATCGTTGCGTTATTGGATGAAATGAAGCATTCGGTACAGGCATACTTCATGGTTGATGACCTGGCTCACCTGCAGCGCGGAGGCAGGCTATCGCAAGCTCAGGCGATCATCGGAAGCCTTTTACAGGTGAAGCCTTTGCTTCATTTTGTTGATAAGGTGATTGTTCCGTTTGAAAAAATTCGTACGAAGAAGAAAGCGTTGAAGCGAGTGGAGTCTTTGCTTGAAGAAGCAGTGGCTTCCGGAGAAGAGTTTCAGGCATCAATTATTCATGCAAATCGCGAAGAAGACGCAATTGAGTGGAAGAATGAGCTTCAAGAGAAGTATCCGAATGTGGAGTTCAATGTAAGTATTTTTGGCCCTGTTATCGGTACCCATTTAGGTGAGGGTTCGATGGGGATGGGTTGGGCTCGGAAGATGAGTCGATAGTTTTGATTGTACCAGGTACACTTTCCATCCCGGTGCCAGGCACAAAACATCGTTTTTGTGCCTGGCACCTTTTTTAGGCAGGATTTACACCCCTTTATGTAGAATACATCACTATCCCAAATAAGGAGTGATGTTTTTGCGCTTTGCTTTTGCAGATAATGGTTTAATACCAGAACCTCTTACAGAACAAGACCCCCCCGTTCTACAAAAGATCTCAGAGTTCCCTTTCCTTCCTGCTCAACCTCTCAACCCGTCATTTCGTTTTTCTCCAGAGCTTCAATCCTTTCTTAGTGGACGTTCATTGCTACAGGACGAGCTCCCATTTTCACTCGAAACCCTTCAAGAACACTATTTAAATGGCTATGTTTCATATGAAAAAGGTGTGGAAAAATGCAATTGCCCCCGTTGTGGAAATACCAGCCCCCATTTATTCGCTTCATTTTCCTGCTCCAGATGCCACACCCAGTGCAGCTACTGCCGTAACTGTATCATGATGGGAAGGGTATCGGAGTGCACACCACTTATAATTTGGAAAGGACCTGCGCCAGCGTCAGAAGCGACTCCCACTTTCAAATGGTCCGGCACTCTATCAGAAGCGCAAAAGACAGCTTCTGAAAAAATGGTTTTGGCCGTTAAAGAGGAGAAGGACTTGCTGGTTTGGGCGGTGTGCGGAGCTGGAAAGACGGAGGTTCTCTTTGAAGGAATCCATGAAGCCCTTAAGGAGAATAAACGTGTATGCATTGCCGCACCTCGAACGGATGTAATCCTTGAATTATCTCCACGTATTAAAAAGGTATTCCTTAACACATCGGTGACCACCCTTTATGGAGGCTCGGAAGAACGGAACACCTATGGCCAGCTTGTTCTATCCACCACCCACCAACTGAATCGATTTCAGGACGCTTTTGATGTCATGATCATTGATGAAGTCGACGCCTTTCCATACTCCTACGATTCTTCCCTGCAATGGGCAGTGGAAAAAGCACGAAAACCCCAGTCCTCGATGATCTACCTTACAGCTACCCCGGATAAAAAAACACAGAAGCAGTGTGCCAAGGGGAATAGAAGCTATATCCAAATCCCGGCCCGCTTCCACCGACACCCCATTCCTCTGCCGAAGTTTGTGTGGTGTGGTCTTTGGAAAAAGTCCTTGAAGAAAAATCGAATCCCTCATCCTTTGAAAAAATGGACATTATCAAGACTCCAGCAATCCAAACAAGCCCTCATTTTTTTCCCAACAGTCGAACTTATGGAAAAAGCCCTGCCATTATTTCAGGAAATGAATCCTCTTATCGAATCCGTCCATGCCGAAGATCCAGATCGAAAAGAGAAGGTAATGAAAATGAGAAACAAAGAGATTCCGATTCTATTAACCACCACCATTTTAGAGCGGGGTGTGACGATCCCGAACATCGATGTCGCGGTCCTTGGGGCAGAAGAAAAGATTTTTACAGAAAGTGCCCTCGTGCAAATCGCAGGAAGAGTAGGGCGTAGTGCAGACCATCCAAAAGGAGACATTATCTATTTTCATTACGGCCGAACGGGTGAGATGATCAAAGCCATTCTTCATATTGATCAGATGAATAAAGAAGCCGGGAAAAGAGGATTGCTTCATGATCAATAACTGTTTGAACTGTGATGATGAACTGGTTGAGATGATGACCTGGAGAGGGTTGTTTTACAGGGAACCTCAATTTCTGTGTTATGCGTGTGATAAACAGCTGGTGAAAATAGATGGGAAGCGTTGTTTGGGGTGCTCCCGATCCTTGGATGATCTGGCTCCACAATTGATTAAGGGTGATGGGTGCCTGGATTGTCATCGATGGGAAGTGGATCCTAGGTGGAAAGGGATTCTACATCAGAATTTTTCAATGTATTTTTATAATGATTTTCTTAAAGAGTATCTGGCAAAGTATAAGTACCGCGGGGACTACGTGTTGGCAAAAGCCTTCTCACATACTATTAAATCCTATCTCGCTAAAGTGGATTACGACTTCATCATTCCCATCCCGCTAAGTGAGGAACGCCTCTATGAGAGAGGGTTCAACCAATCTACAGCTCTACTGGAGGAAGCAGAGGTCCGTCCCTCCAATATACTTGCCCGTTCGCATTCTGAAAAACAGTCTAAGAAGACACGTAAGGAGCGGCTGAGTCAGGAACAGGTTTTTCAGTTGGTTGAATCCGATCTGAACGGTAAATCGGTTTTGCTGTTTGACGATATTTACACGACGGGAACGACCTTGAGGCAGGCGGCAAGGCTCTTGAAGGAAGCGGGGGCTGAAGAGGTATCTTCCTTAACTCTTGCCAGGGGTTAAAGCAAACTCCATTTCTGCCGATATAACGGATAAGAGAAGCTTTATCGGGAGGAACCAATTATGTCAGAAATCATCAACTGTCCACTCTGCAACGCGATTTTTATGAAAAATAAATTCCGTGATGTATGTGACAAATGCTATAAAGAAGAAGAAAGCATGTACGAGACTGTCTATCAATTTTTAAAAAAGCGGGATAACCGAGCTGCGACAATGGATCGTGTCATTGAAGTAACGGGTGTAGATGAGGAACTTCTATATAAATGGGTGAAAAAAGGCCGCATTCAGACGAGACAGTTTCCAAATATGGGTTATCCTTGTGATAAATGCGGGAAGATTATAGGGACGGGTAGGATTTGCAGTGATTGTTCTTCTGAACTTGCCAGTGATCTGAAAAAGTTCGAAACCGAGCAGGAATGGAAGAATAAATCAAAGGAATCCGGTCAGAGAACGTATTACACCATGAGAGATAAGAACTAGACGGCCAGCACATAAATCAGGAAAAACTAACCAGACTCTAAAACTAAACAAACGACGTTTTTATCCGATATACTAGGTAGAAACAATGGACGTGATGAAAGCGAGGGGAAAATGATGAAGATTAACAATATCGGAAATCAGAACATCAATCCTTATAAGCGCAATCTTAACAAGATGGACCAGGTCGGCAAAACGGAAAAAACGGCATCTGACAAAATCGAAATCTCTTCTGCTGCCAAAGAAATGCAGGAGGTATCTAAACTCGGCAAAGAGCGCCAGACAAGAGTGGAAGCTTTAAAAGATCAGGTTCAGAGCGGGAACTACACCATCGACCCAAAAGCCATCGCTAAAGGGTTAAAGAATTTCTATAACGGACAATAAAAAGGAGCGAACAAACATGTCAGCAACCAATCTAACTACAACTCTTGAAAAACTATATAAGCTGCATAAAAGTTTGTTCGATCTTTCAATTGATAAAACGGACGTCATCAAACAAGGTGATATGAGTGAACTCGATCGTGTATTGAAGGAAGAACAAAGGCACTTGGCCGCCATCAATACGGTGGAAGCTGAGCGGCAGCGAGAGTCCAGTCACTATCTTCAATCACGGGGAGTACATTTCAACGAGTCACCAACCGTATCTCAGTGTATCAAGCACGGTTCACCCCAGGAACAAGAAACGCTTGCCCGTTGGCAGCAAAAATTGGTTGGTATCATCGGAGAATTGAAGGTTCAAAATGAGCTGAATCAAAAGCTTATCTATCAATCTCTTCAATTCGTGAATATGAATCTATCCATGACTCAACCGCAGCCGGATCAATCAACCTATTCACGTCCAAACGGTGAAAAGAAATCACCAACTGGAAGATCCATGTTTGATTCGAAAGCATAGCACTTACTAATTGAAACGGAGGCAACACCATGCGATCCACTTTTATGGGCCTGGAAACGGCAAAACGAGGGATGTACACCCAGCAGGGCGCCCTTTATACAACCGGTCACAACATCTCCAACGCAAATACCCCTGGATATACCCGTCAACGAGTCAATTTTGAACAAACGACACCTTATCCTGCCCCCTCTATGAACCGTCCACAAATCCCAGGTCAAATCGGAACCGGAGTCGACGCCGGTTCGATTCAACGCGTGCGTGATTCATTCCTGGACATGCAGTATAGAGGTGAAAACCAAAAGCTTGGCTACTGGGAAACAAAAATGGAAGCGATGAAGAAGATGGAAGAGGTCATGAACGAACCGTCGGATTCAGGCTTATCTAAAACGATGGATATGTTCTGGCAGTCCCTTCAGGATCTAGCCGTTAACCCATCCAACTCAGGTGCCCGGTCAGTCGTCGTTGAGAGAGGGAAAGCTGTTGCTGAAACATTCAATTACTTATCGTCATCCTTAACGAGTGTCCGGGGCGACCTGAAAAATGAGCTGTCTGTCAGTGAAAAGCAAATCAATTCCCTGTCCAGACAAATCGATAACATTAATAAACAAATAGCAGATGTTGAACCACACGGCTATCTGCCGAATGATCTATACGATGAGCGTGACAGATTGATCGATGAACTTTCACAGCATGTTTCCATCCAAACGAGCTACAAGTCCAATGGAGGAGCGTCATCCCCAATCGCAGAAGGTGCGGTCACGGTCACATTGGTTGGAAAAGACGGAAACCTGGCCGCCAACCTTGTAGGTAAAGGTGGAGTCAATGAACTAAAGCTTACCTATGATGGTCCTCAAAATACAGTGGATACCGTAACGATTGGAAACCAGACACTCGACGTCAAAGACTTCTTATCACAAGGCGAAGGGAAACTGAGAGCCCTTGTCGATACATACGGCTTCAAAAATAAAGATGGTGAAGCAGAAGGCTCCTACATCAGCATGCTCGATGAACTGGACAGCATGGCGTATGAATTCGCCAAAGCATTCAATGAACAGCATCAAAAAGGTTTCACACCTGAACAAATGAACGATCCAAACTTTGATCCTGACAACGATACTCCGGATACACCGAAGTTCTTCCAGGATGCAAAGAATGTCGCAGCTGATTTGGACGGTGTGCCGAAAGCAGGCTTCGCTCAAAGAATCCAGGTGGCTGATGAAATGAGCAATCTCGATAACATCGCGACAGCAGGTGCAGATAATCCGACCCTCGGAGACGCATCAAACGTTCTGGCCCTAGCCGACATCATCACAACGACTAAACTGCCTTATGGTGAAAAAGAAGCCTCATTCCAAGGACACTTTGAATCCGTGATCGGTAAAATGGCCGTAGAATCACAAGAATCCGTCCGTCTCGCAAGCAACTCCAACGTATTAAGAGGAGCAGTGGACGAACGCCGAATGTCCGTCAGCGGTGTGTCCCTTGACGAAGAAATGACCGACATGATCAAATTCCAGCATGCCTACAACGCCTCTGCCAGAATGATTACAATGCAAGACGAAATGCTTGATAAAATCATCAACGGTATGGGTACCGTTGGGAGATAGGTAGGTGAAATAAATATGCGTGTTACTCAAAGTATGTTGACTGCAAATTCGATGAGGAATTTAAGTTCTTCTTATGGACGAATGGGACAGCTGCAGGATCAGTTGGCGACAGGGAAGAAGATTACGAAGCCATCGGATGATCCCGTGGTTGCGATGAAAGGGATGTTTTATCGTTCGAACCTGACAGGGATCGAGCAGTATAAACGAAATCTATCGGAACTTTACTTGTGGATGGAAAACTCGGAGTCGGGAATCGAACAGGCGAATCAAGGTTTGCAGCGTGTACGGGAATTGACGCTTCAAGGTAAAAATGGAACGTTAAGTCCGGAAGACCGGAAAGCCGTAGCTGTTGAGATTGAACAGATTAAACAGGATTTGGTTAGTGTCGCTGAAACGAAAGTGGCAGGTAGATATATTTTTCATGGAACCGATGTTGGGAATTCTCCGATCAAGGATGGGAATCCCGCAGACGGAAGTGCTCCACAGGTCGCTGACAATTTAGGCAGCAGTGCTATCGATGCTTATCCTGTAGAGGTTTCACAAGGTGTTTCTTTAAAAGCCAATGTTAATCCTAATAAGGTCTTTAATCAGAAACTGTTCGACACAGTGCACAATATCCAAAAAGCATTGGAGTCGGGAGATGATTCTGCCCTTGATACAGAGCTTGAGAATCTGGATAATGTCATGAACACGTTATCAGCAGAACGTTCCGAACTCGGTGCCCGTTATAATCGTCTTGAAATGGTAGACGACCGACTGGGTCAACAGGAAGTAACAGCAAGCCGAATTCTTTCTGACAACGAAGACGCTGACATTGAACGCGTCATCACGGATTTGAAATCCCAGGAAAGTGTCCACAGAGCGGCACTCAGCGTCGGGGCCAGAATCATTCAGCCAACATTGATGGATTTTCTACGATAAAAGCATGGGGACTGACCCTTTAAGGTGTTTTGTCACCTTAGGGTCAGTCCCTTTTTATATGGAGGTGAGTATGCGTGAACGTTCCACAAATAAGATTGCAGTCCACTTCAGCAGCCCTGAGCATCCGGACAACTCCAGGCCGTATGGACATTGAACAGCCACCTGCACAATTGGATATTCAGCAGCCAAAGGCAAAGACGGAAATAGAACGGACGCCTTCCAAACTGACCATCGATCAAACCGAGGCCCGGGCGGATATGGACTTGAAATCGGTGCCTCGCAGGATAGAAGAATATTCCCAACAAGGATATGAAGACTGGCTGGCGGGACTTGCCCGTGTCGCCCAGGACGGGGATGAACTGATGATGATCGAGAATGGCGGTGGTGTGATTGCTGCCCAGGCTAAAAGGAACAGTGAGAATCCGATGTATGAGTTCAACATTGGGTGGATTCCTTCAGCGGGGAGCGTCAAGATTGGATACGATCCCGGAAGTGTTAAAGTGAACGTCGAACCGCAAAAAGTGGTGAATAACTCTCGTCCTCAAAAGCCCAATATACAGTATACTCCAGCTCAAGTGGATATCAGTTTGAAACGGTATGCAGATTTGCAAATTGATTTTGCAAACTTAAAACACGTAGGGGTTAACTACGAACAAGAAATATAGAATGAAGGAATGAAGCGGATGAAAATCGATACGAAATATCATGGAGAAATAGATGTGAAGTCAGAAGAGATTCTAACATTTGAACACGGAATACCCGGATTTGGGGAAGAAAAGCAGTTTTTACTGTTGCCCCTTCCGGAAAATGAGTGGTTTCATATATTGCAATCAGTGGTAACATCTCAGCTCGGGTTTGTAGTGACAGATCCGTTTGTATTTTTTAAAGAGTATGATTTTGAGTTAGATGAGGCTAGTGTGGATTCTCTAGGGAAACCTTCTGAGAAAGATGTGCAGGTGCTTTCTATTCTTACAGTAAGAGAAACGCTTAATGAATCTACAGCTAATTTACAGGCCCCTATCATTCTTAACCTGGCAAATCGCAAAGGAAAACAAGTCATCTTATCAAACTCAGACTATCAAACCAAGCATCTGATCTTTGCTCAGCCTGCAGGAAAGAAGGGGTGAGGGAATGTTAGTACTGACAAGAAAAACGGGAGAAAGTATTCAGATTGGGGATGACGTTGAGCTAACAGTCATTTCTATAAAAGGTGATCAAGTGAAACTCGGAATCAATGCCCCTAAGAACGTAGATATCCATCGGAAAGAAGTTTACCTTTCTATTCAGGAGGAAAACACCGAAGCTTCGAAAGGAATCGACAATCTGTTTAACCTTTTGCCAAAAAATGATTAATTATTTTTCGGAAACTATTAAATCACAGTCGAAACGACCGATAATAGTATTGTAAGCAATGAGGAGAAGGGCGGCCGACCTTTGTGACTTGTTGCAAACTAAAAATTAGATAGTTCACATGGATGTGGGCTTAATTTCAAGGAGGAAATTATTGTTATGAGAATTAATCATAATATTGCGGCTTTGAATACTTATCGTCAGTTGAATAGTGCGAATGGAGCACAAGGTAAATCAATGGAGAAATTGTCTTCAGGGCTTCGTATTAACCGTGCTGGTGACGATGCTGCTGGTTTAGCGATTTCTGAAAAGATGCGTGCTCAGGTTCGTGGATTGGATCAAGCTCAACGTAACTCTCAGGATGCTATTTCTATGATTCAAACTGGTGAAGGAGCATTGAATGAAACGCATGCGATCTTACAACGTATGCGTGAGTTAGCTGTTCAATCTTCAAATGATACAAATACAGCTGATGATAGAGCTGAAATTCAATTGGAAATTACAGATTTAATTGATGAAGTTGACCGAATTGCAACAACTACTCAATTTAACAGTCAAAATCTACTAGATGCTACTGGCGGAACAACAGGTACATTTACGTTCCAAATTGGTTCTAACGATTCCCAAACATTAGACGTAGCATTCGCTGACATGCAAGCTGCGGCACTTGGAATAGATGGTATTGATTTAAGTGTCGATTCAGGTACTTCCTCTACAGCTATCGCAACAATTGATGACGCAATTAAATTAGTATCAGATGAACGCTCCCAGCTAGGTGCAAAGCAAAATAGACTAGAACATACAATTAACAACCTAGGCACATCTTCTGAGAATTTAACTGCAGCTGAGTCTCGTATCCGTGACGTAGACATGGCAAAAGAAATGATGAATCAAACAAAGAACTCAATTCTTTCTCAAGCATCACAAGCAATGTTGGCTCAATCCAATCAGATGCCTCAAGGAGTTTTACAACTTCTGAGATAATTGATTCGAGGGCGTCCAGTTTGGTAACGAACTGGAGTATAACTGGGTGAATTGCTGGAACTTCCTAAAGCTTTATCAACCACAACGTAACTGGAAACGGTAGACGGAACGGTTTGAAAATGATAGAGATACAAAAATGGATAATCAGCAGCCAAGCTCCTGTGAGGAAACTCTGGAGAAGGTTCAACGACTAGAGAACACGGTCTACGGCAAATGCTATGACTATGAATCTCGTAGGGCAGTAAATACTGTTCGAAGTGCCCAGCCCCTTACATACAAGGGTGAAGATATAGTCTATTCTAAGATCGAAAGACATAGTCGCAAAGCAAGCGAACCAACAACCACAAGGAGTTTTACAACTTCTACGTTAATTTTTATTTTTCTAAGAGGGACTCTAGCAATAGGGTCTCTTCTTTTATGTTTAAATTTGAATAGTCTAGCTAACTGCTAAACTTTCCCCACCAAACACCGATATAACCCATATAACCCTCTGGAGGATCAAAAGATGATTGATAAAGTGACAGGCGGAGTTTCAGGAATACAATCATTTATTAGATTAGAGAACCATACAAGCGAAGAAGTGAAACAATTTCAAGCGCAGGAACGACACCATGAAGAAACCACCAGAAGAGAACCTGTCACCAAAGAAAAATTGAAAGATATCGTTCATGGGATGAATGAGTTTATGTCCACTTCGAATACACACCTCAAATTTGAATTTCATGATAAATTAAAAGAATACTATGTGACGATCGTGGATGATCGTACGCAGGAGATAGTAAAAGAAATACCAGCAAAGAAAATGCTTGATATGCATGCCGCAATGACGGAATTTGTTGGATTACTGGTCGATAAGAAGGTTTAATGGAAGGAGATACATATGGCGGATATGAGAATTGGTGGCCTTGCCAGTGGTATGGACACAGATCAAATCATTAAGGACTTAATGAAGGCGGAACGAATTCCTTTAGACAAATTGGAACAGAAGAAACAATACCTTGAGTGGCAGCGCGATGATTACCGGGATATGAATAAGATGATGTTTGATTTTAGTAATATTATTTTTGACGGGGTGATGAAGCAGGGGACATATACGCAGAAGTCGGTTACAGTCTCAGATCCGAATGAAGTTTCGGTTAAAAACATCAACTCGACTACCGATTTTACCGGAACATTAAAAGTTGAGAAGTTGGCTACTGCTGCTACTATGTACAGTTCAAGCATTACTCAGTCTGACGGTGGAGAATTTGATCCTAAGAAAAAATTGAGTGAGTCGTTCGGAATGACTGGTGAGCAAAGTATTAAAGTAAAGGCAATCAAAGCAGACGGAACGATGGCGTCTGATTTTACTGAAATTAAATTTAATGCTGAAGATGAAACATTGGACAGTTTGATATCCAAAATCAATGCGCAAACAGGTGTGACGATGTTTTATGACCAGCATACAAAGCAAATGTCAGTGATGAGTAAAAATACAGGAAGTAATGCCAGTGGGGCTGAGATCGAGTTACAGGGTGATCTATTTACCACACACCTGAAATTGGACGCGGATAATGATGTTGCCCTGGCTAATAATCGGGGTTCCATTGGTGAAAATGCCAAATTTACATACAACGGAATGGCAACTGAACGGTCGTCCAACACGTTTACCATCAACGGTTTTGAACTGACCTTGAAGAACGCATCCAATACAAATGTAACTTTCGCTTCACAACCCGACACCGACAAAATCCTGGAAAAACTCGTCAAATTCGTCGATGAATACAACAAACTCATTGAAAAAGTAAACGGTGAAGTAAGCGAAAAGAAATACCGCGATTTCCAACCATTGACGGCTGAACAAAAAGAGTCGATGGAAGAAAAGGAAATCGAACTATGGGAAGAAAAGTCCCGCAATGGTACTCTGAGAAACGATTCCGTCTTAACCTCTGCTCTAAACAAAATGAGAACCGACATGTACACACCAATCTCAGGTGGAACATCAGGCGTTGACCAATTAGCCCAGATTGGGATCAAAACATCAAGTAACTACCTTGATCGTGGAAAGCTGATTATCGATGAAAGCAAGCTGAAAGAAGCAATTTCCAAAGACCCGAATGCGATCTATGAGATTTTTGCTAAAGATGGTGCGACTTCAAATGAACAAGGGATCGCGCGTCGATTACGTGATACGTTAAAAGATACAATGGACAGCATTGAGCAAAAAGCAGGGAAAGCTTCGAGCACCAATAATACATTTACCCTGGGCCGTTTACTAAATAATATGGACAGCCAAATGGACCGATTCGGAGACAGGCTGATCCAAGTCGAAGACCGTTACTGGCGCCAATTCACCGCCATGGAAAAAGCCATCCAGCGTTCCAACGAACAATCCATGTTCCTCATGAACCAATTCGGAGGCTAATTATAACTAAAGGAGTGTCACTATGGCCATCAACAACCCGTATGCAGTATACCAGAACAATTCGGTCAACACCGCATCACCAGGTGAACTCACCCTTATGCTCTATAACGGAAGCCTGAAATTTATTCATATCGCGAAAATAGCGATTGAAGAAAAAAATATTGAACTGAAAAATACCAATATCCAAAAGACCCAATCCATCGTAAATGAATTGATGGTTACATTGAACACGGATCTTGAAGTCTCACAGAACCTCATGTCCCTTTACGACTACATTAACCGTCGCTTAACAGAAGCCAATATCAAGAATGATATGGCGATTTTAGAAGAAGTTGAGGGTCTCATCACTGATTTCCGTGACACATGGAAACAAGTCATTCAACTGAACCGTCAGAAGCAGCATTCCGGACATGGTGGACAGGCGTAATGAACTCTGTCCTTCTTTGCTATACGATCACGAAGCAATTGAAAGAAGCATTGGAACAGGTGACTGATGTAAACAGGGAAGCTACGATTGAGGAAGTGGAATCTCTTTTAGAAAAAAGACAGAGTGTACTTGGGACAATCAAGCCGCCTTATACTCAGGATGAGCAGGAGCTCGGCAAGCAGATGATTGCCTGGAACCGGCAGATTGATCGGCAGTTGGCTCAACTGCGTTTAGAAATCAAGCGAGATATGAATGGGTTGACGAAGAAAAAAACTTCCGTTCAAAAGTATTCAAATCCATATGAATCCCTGCAATATGATGGAATGTTCTACGATAAAAAGAAATAGGTGGTTCTTTGATAACGAAACTAGACGAAAAACAGTACGAATTGGTCAGCCAATACGTCGGTTTGCTTGATATAATCGAAGAAGCACTGAAGTACGTTGTAGCAAGCTTCACTGATTTAAGTAAAACAGAGGGGGACATGCTCCTTTCAGAAGTCTTCCTGACCGTTGAGCAGATTTCAGAATGCAATCCCTTGTTAATAGAAATATTTAATGGGAGCGAAGGCATTCAGAGGGCTCTAATCCAATTTGAAACCGTTACGGATCCGGTATGGAGATTGGATGGGCAGTTAGAAAACAACATAGACAAACAAAGTATTGTGCAGGAAATACTGTCACCCGCATTTTCTACATGGAAAATGACAATTGAAAAAGAACTAAATCCCTATTTAACACACTAAGCCTCGGATTCCCGAGGCTTTTTTCATTTGTCAAATACTCTCATGCTATAATAATAGAAAAATGCTGGAGGAAGACTTGATGAAAAATAGTCTGGTAGAAGAAATCAGAAGTCTTTGCGTAACCTACCCTGAAGTTCATGAACATATAGACGGCTTTGGACACACTTCTTTCCGGGTGAAGGACAAGCCATTTGTAATCATTGGCGAGGAGAACAATCTCTCCCTAACCATTAAAACGCTCCCCACCACTCAAGAAATCTTACTTGAGCAGCCAGGCTACACAAAAGCCCCCTACATCGGAAGACATGGCTGGGTGTTAGTAGAGACAGAGGTAGTAGTGTGGCAAGCAATTGAAGCCTTGATTCAGGAAGGCTATTTAAGAGTGGCTCCAAAGAAACTGGCAAATCAAGTACGAAACGGATGAAGACATATGATCAATCTAATCACCAATGAACTCTTAAAGCAACTATCCCGTCCCCTCATGTGGATCTCCCTTGGGGTCATCGTATCCATCAATTCCATCGCATCCCTTTTTGTCTACATGCTATTCGAAGGAATCCAATTCTCCTTCTGGGAATATATGCGAATCAGCTCAAACCTTATCATCGTTCTACAAGTCTTCTGCCTCATCATAGCCGGTGACATCGTATCCAATGAGTTTTCGTCAGGTACCATCAAGCTGCTGCTCATACGACCTGTCAATCGTGTGAAAATACTGCTCTCCAAATACTTAGCCGTTATCGTCATAGCAACCATTCTTACGTCTGCCCATTTCTTATTTTCTGCCTTACTGGGCATTATGTGGTTCTACGACAGCTTCTTTGAGTTCAACGTAAACTTTTTCCTGGTAGCGGGTGCTTATGTCCTGAGATTTATTGAACTGATTGTCATCTGTTCTGTGGCTTTCACTCTTTCTGTGCTGACGAGAAGCAGCTCCTTTGCCATTGGAACGACTCTCTTTCTGACGTTTTCCGCAGGAACTTTCTTGATTGTCATGAATGAGCGGGGAATGGAATGGGGGAGGTATTTATTGTTTGCGAACACCGATTTGCAGCAGTATTTCTTCGGGACTCCGCCTTTTGAAGGGATGACGTTTTGGTTTTCGGTTGGGGTTATTGTAATGTATTTGATTGGGTTTGGTGGATTGGCTGGGTGGTATTTTGGGAGGAGGGATGTGGATGTTTAGTTGGGGATCTAATATTTGGGGTTCAGCTGCTGAATAAGTGGAGTTATTCACCTGCTGATTATTGACTATAATTCAGCAGGTGAATATCATAGTAATTTCAGCAGCTAAACTGATAATGAATCTGTTTCAATTACACTCTGCTGGCAGGAATATTGAGTACAAATGTCGAATAAAGAAGAATCTAAAATTGAAAGGAAGTTGCTATGTACCACAAAAGAGAATGGTCTCCAGGATTTATCTACCATATTACCGCCCGGGGAAACCGGAAATATACAATCTTTCGCAATAAAGACGATCGCTTAAAATACTTGGAGATTGTAGAAGATGCAAAAGAAAAATATCCCTTTATACTTCACTCCTATTGCCTCATGACCAATCACGTTCATCTCCTGATCGAAACGAAGAATCATCCCCCAGGTAAAATCATTCACTTTATTCACTACCGCTATGCCCGTTATTTCAATAAGAAGAATGGTTTCAATGGTCACCTTTTTGAGGGGCGATTTAAGTCAGTCATCATAAAAAATAATAAGCAAATGATTGATACCAGTTGCTACATCCACCTTAATCCGGTACGAGCCGGTATATGTCCGACTCCTGAGAGTTACCAATGGTCCAGTTATCGTTCTTTTATAACTAATCGCACCAACAAACATGTCCAAACGGAGAAAATACTTTCTTATATGAATAATGGCTCTAAGAGTCATTATAAATTTTATGTGGAGATCAAGTTACATCAATTTACTTAACGTTTTAATATGGAGGTCACCAAAAGGTTCAGCAGCTGAATAAAAGCTAATATTCAGCAGCTGATTTTCTATAATAATCTAACTGCTAAGTTTTAATTAAAGTTCAGCTGCTGAAAATAAACGAAAATTCAGCAGTTGAATTCTGCCAATTATTTAGCTGCTGAAAAAATTCAAAAAATCAGCAGCTGAACCGAGCGGACTCACTCAAACCTTCACAAAACCGCCCCAAACCATTCACAATTCCTCCAAATTCCCACCGTTTATTCTCTTCAAAAAGTGAGAAAATAATAATATAAAGAGTGAGGCGATCCCTACATACTCGCAACCATCACCTCACTCTTTCATTCTCCAATCCCACACCCATCAACACTCTCGACACCATATTACAAACTTTACTAAAAATTGACGAAAAATTTAGAAAGTTTAAGGAGGAATAATTGAGGGAATGGAGAATATATAAACATAGCTTTATTTTTAAAAGGAGGAGTTTACATGTTGAACTACAACATTCGAGGCGAGAACATTGAGGTAACTCCAGCGATTCGCGAACACGTGGAGAAGAAGATTGGCAAGTTAGACCGTTACTTTAATGAAACTCCTGATGCAAATGTACATGTTAATTTAAAAGTGTATCCTGATAAAAATACGAAAACTGAAGTGACTATTCCAATGCCGCAATTAGTGTTACGTGCAGAGGAACGCAACACGGATATGTATGCGGCCATTGATCTGATTGTAGATAAATTGGAGCGTCAAATTCGCAAACATAAAACAAGAGTGAACCGTAAAATGCGTGAGAAGGGCAGCCCGAAGGAGTTTTTCGCGGCTCAGGAAGATCTGAATCACGTTTCTCCAAATGGTGCAGCTGCGGTTGAACTGGAGGAAGAGGACGATACGGAAGTAGTAAGAACGAAGCAGTTCAATCTTAAGCCTATGGACAGTGAAGAAGCGATCCTTCAAATGAACATGCTGGGTCATACATTCTTCATCTTCACGGACGCAGAGACCAACGCAACAAATATTGTGTATAAACGTCGTGACGGGAAGTATGGCTTGATCGAAACAAACTAATAACCTTAAATCCTGCGGTCACTGCGACCGCAGGATTTTTTAATTTCTAAGGAGGTTTTTTCCATTTTTTGTCGAAGTTTGAAGGTAGACAAAATTTAGGGGGATACCAAGTGAGAGATCCAAGACTAGAGAGGTTGGCAGAGGTACTGCTTACCCATTCCTTGAAATTAGTAGAGGGGGAGAAGCTCTTTATAATGGGAGAGCATTCGACAAAACCGCTTGTAAAGGAGGTTCTCCAGAAAGCGTATGAGATGGGGGTGATTCCATACTATGAGCTCGGCGAACAGGAGTTACTGCGTATCATGGCCACCCATGCGAAACCGGAACAAATGATTCTGCAAAATAAATGGAATATGGATAAATATCAGGATATCGATGCGTTTCTCAATATTTCAAGCGAAGCAAATGATGCAGAGATGAGTGAAGTACCGGCCGAACAGTGGCAACTCCTCATGCCTCATATGAAAGAATCCAATGACTATCTCATTCAAAATAAGAAATGGGTTCTATTAAACTATCCAAACCCGTCACTCGCCCAGAAAGCGAAGATGAGTTATGACACGTTCTTCGATTATCTTCTAGAAGTCTGTACTGTGGACTATAAGCAAATGGAAGAAGCCCAGAAGCCTCTTAAAGAGCTGATGGATAAAACCGATAAAGTACGCATTACCGGCGAAGGGACGGACCTTACGTTTTCCATCAAGGATATTCCGTCTGTCATGTGCTTTGGAGAGCGGAATATTCCGGACGGAGAAGTGTATACAGCTCCCGTGAAGGATAGTGTAAATGGGACGATTACATACAATACGCCGACACTATACCGCGGATTTTCTTTTGACAATGTTTCTTTGATGTTTGAGAACGGGAAGATCGTGAAAGCCACGGCTGATAAAACGAAGGAATTGAACGATATTCTGGATACAGATGAAGGTGCCCGTTTCATTGGGGAGTTTGCCCTTGGTGTAAATCCGAAGATCAATGAGCCGATGCTCGATATCTTATTTGACGAAAAAATAAACGGCAGCTTCCATTTCACACCAGGACAGGCCTATGAAGGGGCGGATAATGGAAACCGTTCGAATGTACATTGGGATATGGTCTGTATCCAGCGTCCGGAATATGGCGGAGGAGAAATTTACTTCGATGATGTTTTAATTCGGAGAGATGGGTTATTTGTAGTAGAAGAGCTAAAAGGATTAAATCCTGACGCTTTAATTTAAAGGAGGACTTCATCATGACGTATTCCATTGTAGGTTATGACCCGGAAGAGAAAGAATGGGGGATTGCGGTACAATCCAAATTCCTCGGTGTTGGTTCTGTCGTACCTTTTGCGAAAGCGGGTGTGGGAGCCGTGGCTACTCAGTCTTACGCGAATACTTCGTACGGGCCTCATGCACTTCAATTAATGGAAGAAGGAAAGACGGCAGAAGAAGCGCTGGATATCATCACAAAGGATGATCCCGAGCGTCCATTACGACAGGTGGGATTGATTGATGCTGGTGGGAATCCCGCCACTTTTACGGGAGAGGGATGCTATGACTGGGCCGGTGGACAAACTGGAAAGCATTTCGCAGCTCAAGGCAATATTTTAGTAGATGAGAATACTGTAAAGGCGATGGCAGAGACATTTGAGTCGACAACCGGATCTCTTGCTGAACGATTACTTCATGCACTCGATGCCGGTCAGGAAGCAGGAGGCGATTCCCGGGGCATGCAGTCTGCTGCGCTTCTAGTAGTAAAGGAAAGCGGTGGATATGGTGGCTTCAATGATCGGTACATCGATCTCAGGGTGGATGATCACGCATCTCCTATTAAGGAACTGAAACGAATCTACTTGATGCATCAGCTCTATTTTAAAGAGTCAGAGCCTGGTAGAGTCGTATTGCTGGAAGGTGAAATCCATGATGATTTGGAGCGGGAACTTACACGTCTTGGTTATGCAAAAGAAAGACAGTCTCTTCATCAGAGCTTGAAAGACTATCTCCATACAGAAAACTTTGAAATGCGTGAGCAGGATGAGAACTATATTGATCTTGACGTGTTGGATTATATGAAGAAGCAAGGCAGATAATAGAAAGCTTTTCTCAGGATAGGTATTTTATCTTGAGGAGGGCTATTTTTTATGAGAATCTATAATTGATTCACTGTATGTGTTAACAATATTGAGGATATAATAGATTCATAATGAATAGAGTGGGGTGGAGAGTGTTGACTGATGTTGGCCGAAATGATCCGTGCCCTTGTGGAAGCGGGAAGAAATATAAAAAATGTTGCGGTGGGGTGAATGTCGCTCAGTTGGATCATCTGATTCTTGAAGATCTCGAGCGGGTTTTTGCGAATGTACTTGATTTTGCATATGAGAGGTTTGAATGGAAGCTCGAGCATGAAAAACAAAAGGTTACCAGACAACTAAGTTCTTTTAATTTTGAGACGCCTGGTGGGGACTTCCTTTTTTACACATGGTTTTTGGTCGCTTTTAAAGGAAAAGATCGCGGCACTATACTGGAAAGTTTTATCAATGAACGATTGAACACCATCCCCCGTACAAGAGTCCGGGACGTTGTAAGTCGATGGGCCACATTTGCATTTGTCGTCGGGGAAGTGAAGGAAAACGATGGCGAAAGGATGTTAGTTGAGGATTTCATGAGTAGCGAACGGTTTGAATTTAAGGGAGTTGATTTGTCTTTTGCGATAGGAGAGACGGTGTTCACAGCTGCCATGCCTTATGAAAATGGTCAGTTTGTGCCCTTTACTACCTTTTTCAACTTAGATCCGGACGTCACAACTCTGGCCAAAAAAATCGTCGGGGATCTATTTGAAGATTCTTCAAGGGATTTGCAAGGGTTTTACAGAGAGAATTTTCTGTGTTTAATCGATTCCGTATTTGAAAAAATGCACGATGAAGAGAATTTAAGCATTGATTCCTTCACATGGAGAAATGATCTCGAAGAAAATGCTGGTCAAGAGCTTTACTCGTTTGTTATGGACCATAATCATCAAGAGGAATGGGCGTATTTGATCACAAAATATTTAAATGATTATTTTCAAATGGCGTCAGCGAGAATACGGAATCCACGCATTTATGCGGCGGCTCTTTATTATATGTGCAGCGAAGTATTGCCGATTCTTCAGTTTACTCAAAAGGAACTTGGAACTTTCTTTGACGTCTCGCCTGCAAGTATTTCAAATCGTTCTTATACGATCGATGAGGCGATTGGAGAGAGGATGGCCTATGATTTTTCGATGTTGGAGCAGCATGGGGAACCTTCTCTTTCATTCCTTTATGGAAACGAACCGGCTCCGACAGAGAAGACGATGTGGGAAATCATGCTGGTGACAGAAAATAGTGATGATGTAGATCTGGATCAATTCATGAGGCAGACTCGTGAAGGTGGAATCAGGCTTCCTGAGTTAACTCATAAAGAAGAAGCTCAGCAATTGATTTATGAAGCATTTGAAGCACAGCCACCGGAAAGGTATACCCTTTGTGAAAAAGCTTTGAAAGTCGATGCAGATTGCGCAGATGCTTATAATCTATTAGCTGAAAAAGAAAAGAGGATGGAAACAAAGCTTAAGCTTCTGGAGAAAGGCATGAGACTTGCTAAGAAAGAAATCAGGGAATGCTTTCACGACGGGACGCCTTTCTGGAAGTATGTCAGGACTCGCCCTTATATGAGATTGACCCTTAACCTTGCTCTTGCATTGAAGGAAGATTCCAGGTATGACGAGGCAATTTATTATATGAAGCAGTTGATGAAATTGAATGCTGAGGATAATCAGGGTGTACGATACGAATTGATTCCTTTACTAATTGCTTCCGGGAAGAAAAGAGAAGTGGAAGGCCTGCTGGATATGTACGAGGAAGAGTATGCATATGCTTACTATATACAATTCTTTATGAGTATCTACTTTGAAAAGGGGAATGTGAAGGAGAAGGCAGATGCAGCAGTGGACGAAAACCCTTTTGCAATGGCCTATATGACAGGAGTTTGGCCATTACCGGATGAGTTGCCTCGGACGTATGCGCCTGGGAGCGAAGAAGAGGGTATTGTTATAGCGAAACAGACGGGAATCCTATGGAAAGATCAGGATCTATTTCTTAAGATTATTGAAAAAGAAGGTTCACTCAGGAAGTAGATTGCCTCCAATCATGAGTGTAAAGAACCAGTCCGAAAACGATTGGTTCTTTTTTCTTGTTCTAAAACAGTTTAAGGAACGCTTCAAATGTTATATAATGAACATTTGTGTACGGGACTCAAGAAGTTGGAGGTAAATACAAACATGAGTACAGTCGGAAGAAATGAACCATGCCCATGCGGCAGTGGGAAAAAATATAAGAAATGCTGTGAAAAAGAAAATGTTGTGAATATAGATACGTTGGTTAGTCAGGAGCTTGATGTGCTTCAGGCGCAACTCTATGATTATATTGCTACGGCGCAGTCAACAGAGATGGAAGAATCCTATCATCACTACCTAGCGAAAATGGATCTGATGCAAGCGGATCCGGATATTTATGAAATGGCATTTGTCAGCTGGTACGGAGCGACTCAGAAGGATGCTGACGGTGTTCGTTTGATCGAACGCTTTGTTGATAAGCAGTTGAGCACGGTGACTCGTCCTCAGACAGCTGAAGTACTGGAGTCTTGGAAAAACGTGCGTGTGACGGCAGGTACCGTAGAGAAGCTGGATGAAAATACGTTACGTGTGGAAGAAGCCATCACTGGTGATGTGCTGATTGTAACTGAGAAGTTCGGGAAGTTAGAAGAGAATAGTTTCTTCTTGGGGCTATTGCTGCCGAATGGGGAGAAGTATCTTCCATTCGCTCAGTACTTCATTTATCCTGCGATAGAGAAAGCAGCGGTGGAACTGGTGAAAATCCGATTTGAACAAGGTGAGTTTGGAAATCTGCATGACTACTTATCAGGGCAGTACTTGGAAATAGCAGATGTCGGATTCGTTCTTTATAGTGCTGAGAAGAAAAAGGCCGGAAAAGCAGCAGCATCTACTAAAGGCACGGATGAAACAGATACTTCCAAGGATTCGGATGAGAAAGCCGAAGAAGCGATCGAAGGGGTAGAAATCTGGAAAACGCCGGAATATGTTGAAGCGATCACATCTCTTCAAAACTTCCTGACTGAAAAAGGGGAAGACAAAGAAGAAAGTGAGCTGCTGGTAGCCGTATTGGAAAAATACTTCTACACAGAGCGCCCAACGATCCGAAATCCGAAAATCTACTCGGGAGCACTGGTGGACATGGCGAAAAACATCGAGGAAATCAGTATCCGCCACGTCCAAAAAGAACTGGCTGAATACTTCGATGTCTCCGCCAACAGCATCTCAAGACGAAGCAAACAAATCTGGGAAAGCTACCAGGACACCGTCTACGAACTACTAAAAGCAACTAAAGCCTAACCATTCAAATACACAACATCTAAAAGTCGTCTGCATAGGCGGCTTTTTTGTTTGAGGGACGGACCTCCCTTCACATGGAAAATTATAGGTTTGAAGGCTGCTATTAAAGCATCCGACTTCTAAAGGGAATTAAAATGGGAGGTCCGTCCCTCAAGGTGTACCTGAATCGACGCTATTTCCAGAGGGAAGGACCCCGCATATCACGAGCAGTCCAGGGATATCGTGTGATAGTGAAGCACCCAACCATTAAAAGCTCTGTGATTGAGAGGTCCGTCCCTCCTTGAGTTGTAACCCATATAGGATAGTGGTAAGATTGGTAGGGAATATATCGTGTTTTTGTGGGAGGATATTTGGATTTTGTAGCGAATTTTAAGTAGAGTGATTGGAAACGTGTGAAGGTGACTTTTTATATGGATTTTTCATGATTCTCATCTGAATTTCATTTTCTTTCGTTATTCTAGTGGCGTTCGGCTCTCATTTAAACACAGATAAAGGAGCGTTTATACATGCTTGGTCTATTAAACAAAGTGTTCGATGCGAATAAAAGAGAATTAAAGAGGCTTGAAAAACTGGCTGATCAAATAGAAGAATTAGGCCCCGATATGGAGCGATTGACGGATGATGAAATCCGTGAAAGAACAGAAAGATTCAAGGAGCGCTTTCAAAAGGGTGAAGACCTGGAAGATATGATGATTGAGGCTTTCGCTGTCGTACGGGAAGCGGCTCGCCGAGTTCTTGGTTTATATCCGTACCGCGTTCAGCTTATGGGTGGTGCCTCCCTGCATGGCGGGAACATCTCCGAGATGAAAACCGGTGAAGGTAAAACGCTGACAGCGACGATGCCTGTGTACTTGAATGCGATCACTGGAAAAGGCGTTCACGTTATCACAGTCAACGAATACCTGGCCAGCCGTGATGCTGAGGAAATGGGCAAGCTATACAATTTCCTGGGACTCACTGTAGGACTGAACTTGAACTCGATGTCCAAAGACGAAAAACGTGAGGCATACAAAGCGGATATTACGTATGGTACGAATAACGAATTTGGATTCGACTACCTACGTGACAATATGGTCCTGTACAAAGATCAAATGGTGCAGCGTCCACTTCATTTTGCCGTAATCGATGAGGTTGACTCGATCTTGATAGATGAAGCACGTACACCTCTGATCATTTCCGGTAACGCACAACGTACGCCTCAGCTTTACATTCAGGCAAACGCTGTCGTACGTACGCTGAAAAAAGATGAAGATTACACATATGATGAAAAAACAAAAGGTGTTCAATTAACGGAAGATGGAATCAGCAAAGTAGAAAGAGCTTTCCACATTGAAAACCTGTTCGATATTTCACACGTAACCCTTAACCACCATATCAATCAAGCGTTAAAGGCTCACGTCAGCATGCATCGTGATGTGGACTATGTGGTTCAGGAAGGTGAAATCGTCATCGTTGACTCTTTCACAGGACGCCTGATGAAAGGTCGTCGCTACAGTGACGGACTTCACCAATCAATCGAGGCAAAAGAAGGTCTTGAAATCCAGAATGAAAGCATGACGATGGCAACGATTACGTTCCAGAACTACTTCCGTATGTACGAAAAGCTTTCCGGAATGACCGGTACGGCGAAAACGGAAGAAGAAGAGTTCCGTAATATCTACAATATGAATGTTATTGTGATCCCAACGAATAAGCCGATCGTTCGTGATGACCGCGCCGATCTGATCTATGCTTCTATAGAAGGTAAATTCCTTGCTGTAGTCGAGGATATCAAAGACCGTCATGAAAAAGGACAGCCTGTACTGGTTGGTACTGTTGCTGTTGAAACGTCAGAGCTTATCTCTAAACTATTGACAAAAAAAGGCGTTCGCCACAATGTGTTAAATGCGAAAAACCATGGCCGTGAAGCGGAAATCATTTTGGAAGCCGGGCAGCCTGGTGCCGTAACCATCGCGACAAACATGGCCGGTCGTGGTACGGATATCAAGCTTGGTGAAGGCGTCATCGAACGTGGCGGTCTAGCCGTTATTGGTACCGAGCGTCACGAATCACGCCGTATCGATAATCAGCTACGTGGACGTTCCGGACGTCAGGGAGATCCTGGTGTGACTCAGTTCTATCTTTCAATGGAAGATGAATTGATGCGCCGATTCGGATCTGACAATATGAAGAGCATGATGGAGCGCCTTGGTATGGATGACACTCAGCCAATCCAAAGTAAAATGGTCAGCCGTGCTGTAGAATCTGCCCAGAAACGAGTGGAAGGAAACAACTTCGATGCTCGTAAACAGCTTCTGCAATACGATGATGTTTTACGTCAACAGCGTGAAATCATTTATAAACAGCGTTATGAAGTAATCGACTCAGAAAACCTTCGTGAAATTGTTGAGGGTATGATCAAATCAGCCATCGAACGTCAGGTAGCAGCCCATACAGCAGAAGAAGATATGGAAAACTGGAACCTTCAAGGCATCGTTGATTATGTGAACGCAAATCTTCTTCCAGAAAACGATGTAACAGTTGATGATCTTCGTGGAAAAGAGCCGGAAGAAATGATGGACCTGATCTATGAAGATGTGAAACACCGTTACGATGAAAAAGAAGAAGAGCTTACTCTGGAGCAAATGCGCGAGTTTGAAAAAGTCATCCTGCTACGCGCTGTTGATTCGAAATGGATCGATCATATCGATGCCATGGATCAATTGCGTCAAGGTATCCACCTTCGTGCCTACGGTCAAACCGACCCACTGCGCGAATACCAGCATGAAGGATTTGCCATGTTCGAAAGCATGGTACTCGCAATCGAAGAAGACGTGGCAAAATACGTCATGAAAGCTGAAATCCGCAGCAATCTTGAACGTCAGGAAGTAGCCAAAGGTCAAGCGGTGAACCCTAAAGAAGATGGCGGTAAGGCTAAGAAACAACCAGTTCGCAAGCAAGAAGACGTAGGACGCAACGAGCCATGTCCATGCGGAAGCGGCAAAAAGTACAAACACTGCCACGGCATAACTGGATAATTAAAGAGATGCTACCTGGTACTTATTTTGATAAAATAAGTGCCAGGTACTTTTCCGTTTTTTACGGGTGCCTGGGATAGAGTTTACTAATAATTGGATGTTTCTTGTAATAGTGTTTTTTAAAATAGGTTATGTAATAGCATAACTTTAAAGTTGATTGGAGCGGAAGGTGCTCGACTCCTGCGGGAATAGCGTGAAAGTTGAGACCCCGCAGGGCAAAGCCCGAGGAGGCTAAACTCACGCCCCGCGGAAAGCGAGCACCTGGAGCGGAAATCAACCACTACTGTCTAATAAAACACGGCCACTCTATTCCAGATATCATCAATACAAAATAAATTCAACAACCCAAATAACTATAGAGGTGACCACACATGGAACTATCAGAAATCAGAGCAGAGTTAGAAAAATCAGCTAAAACCTTAGCGGACTTCAGGGGGTCTCTTTGACTTAGAAAACAAAGAGGCAAGAATTCAAGAGCTGGACGAAATCATGGTTCAACCCGACTTCTGGGATGATCAGCAAAAAGCTCAAGGATTAATTAATGAAGGAAACGGTTTGAAGGATCTTGTAAATGAATACAAATCATTGCTTGAATCCCAAGAAAACCTTGAGCTTACCCTTGAACTTATCAAAGAAGAACCGGACGAAGAACTTCAAAAAGATCTTGAAGAAGAGCTGGGTGATTTGGTCAAACGATTAAATGACTACGAACTTCAGCTTCTTTTAAGCGAAGAACATGATAAAAATAACGCGATTCTTGAGCTGCATCCTGGGGCAGGTGGAACCGAGTCACAGGATTGGGGTTCCATGCTGCTTCGCATGTATACGCGCTGGGGTGAGAAACGAGGTTTCAAAGTAGAAACCCTTGATTATCTTCCTGGCGATGAAGCTGGAATCAAGAGTGTGACCCTTGCCATTAAAGGGCACAATGCGTACGGTTACTTAAAAGCTGAAAAAGGTGTACACCGTCTTGTTCGTATTTCACCATTCGATTCTTCAGGACGTCGTCACACTTCCTTCGTGTCTTGTGAAGTCATGCCTGAGTTTAATGAAGAAATCGAAATCGAAATCCGTACAGAAGACCTGAAAATTGATACGTATCGTGCAAGTGGGGCCGGTGGACAGCACATCAATACGACGGATTCGGCTGTTCGGATCACGCACTTACCAACGAATGTCGTGGTAACCTGCCAATCTGAACGTTCTCAGATCAAGAACCGTGAGTCAGCCATGAAAATGCTGAAAGCAAAGCTCTACCAAAAGCGAATCGAAGAGCAGGAACAGGAACTTGCCGAGATTCGTGGAGAGCAAAAGGAAATTGGATGGGGAAGCCAGATCCGTTCCTACGTTTTCCATCCATACTCTATGGTCAAAGACCACAGAACAAACACAGAATCAGGAAACGTACAAGGCGTCATGGACGGAGACATCGACCCATTCATCAACGCTTATCTGCGTTCCAAAATTCAATAATCATACTCAAGCTGGATCCTCCCATTAATTGGATGATTCAGCTTTTTTGAGGGACGGACCTCTTAGAATGATGCGTTTCTTCCATTATATGTATAAATAAGAACGTGGAATCTACTTTACACACACGAATAATTACACGCCGACTACCGGGGTTATCACTTATTGCAGAAGCGGAATTTGAATATACTATTGCAGAAAATCGAAATGCAGGTGTAAAGCCTCTCATTAATTAAAGGTCCGTCCCTCACCAGCACAACACCCCAACTTATTAATGCTTTACCACGTTATTGAAGTGTTATTTACACCTCTAAGTACCCATGCTATACTCTCAAAAGTTGATACAGAGCGTGTTTGAAGGGTGGAGAAGATAATTTGCACCTGGTTCATACATATGTTTTTTAACTATATTAAGCGAAATTCATGAACAATCTTCATCCTCAGAGGTTCACGACATGACCAATTAGAGGTCCGTCCCTCTGCATACTCTGCATAAAGGAAGAGGTTGTACTCATACTATAAATACATAGGTTAAAGGAGTCGTAATGGATGGGTTTGAAAGAGAGACGTCGTGGGCAGGCATTTAATCCGCGGAAAGAGAAGTTGTTAGAGTATTTGTTTGTTGTGATTGGGTCAACGATTGTGGCCCTTGCGTTTAATGTGTTCTTACTGCCGAATGAGGTGGCTTCAGGAGGGGTGAGCGGGATATCGACCATCCTAAAAGGTCTGTTTGATTGGAAGCCTGCCTTTGTTCAGTGGGCATTTAATATTCCGTTATTCATTGCAGGGTTAATCTTTCTTGGCCTTCAATTTGGAGTGAAAACAGCCATCGGTACGGTTTTCCTGCCGCTGGTAGTATTTTTAACAGAAGACTGGAAGCCGTGGACGGAAGATCCCTTGCTGGGTGCTTTATTCGGAGGGATTGGTGTAGGACTGGGGTTGGGAATCGTCTTTCGAGGTAAAGCCTCTACAGGAGGGACGGATCTTGCAGCCCAGATTGTAAACAAATTCACCGGGTTGTCCTTGGGAACGAGTGTCGCGCTTATCGATGGAATGATTGTTCTTTCTGCTGCGATCGTGTTTGACATTGAACGTGGTTTATATGCTCTTATCGGCCTCTATGTGACAAGTAAAACGATTGATTTAGTCCAGGTCGGGATCAGCCGATCAAAAATGGCACTTATCATTACAAACAGACAGGAAGAAGTTCGTGAAGGGATCCTGAATAAAATTGATCGTGGTGTGACAAAACTATCTGCATACGGTGGTTATACGGACGATGAGCGCCCGATCCTTATGTGTGTGGTCGATCAAACAGAATTCACAAAACTGAAACAACTGGTCAAAACCATTGACCCCTCTGCTTTTGTCGTCACAATGGACGCTTCAGAGGTGTTAGGTGAAGGTTTCAAACGGGTTTAACCTTGGTATAATTATGTAATAGAGGGACGGACCTGGATACTTACCGTTACTCTTAAAATGTGTTCCTAGGGGGATAAAAAATGAAGAAAAAGCTACTTGGCATTGTTTTTGGCGCTTCATTGGTACTTGCAGCTTGCGGTGGCGGCGGCGAAGAAAGTACAGAAACAAGCTCTGGCGGAGTAGACCCTGAAAAAATCGTAAACAATAAATGCACCAGCTGTCATGGTGGAAACCTTGAAGGCGGTATGGGGCCAGCCCTTGATAAAATCGGTGCTGAATTAAACAAAGATCAAATCTTGGAAGTCATTCAAAATGGTAAAGGTCAAATGCCTGCAGGACTCATCGAAGGTGAAGAAGCAGAAGCAGTGGCAGAGTGGTTGGCGAATAAGAAGTAAGTGAGGAAGAAGAGTCCCTAACTGAGGATTCTTCTTTTTTGATTTATCCACAAACTATCTCCTTTCCCTTCTTTAAATATATGTTACAAAACCCCTTTTAAAAAATAATGTAAAAAATCCGCACTTAAACGGCAAAAAATTATAACCTAGTAACTTAATAAGATTAGCATCATCCTAAGGCTTATCATTTTCTTATCATCAAACTTTTTTACTTGGTTATAGTACTAGGTCATAGATAAAAATACCTACAAATATATCGGTAAATAGGTAGAATCGACAGTGAAAAAGGTAAAATATACACATTATTTCAATCTTTGAAACGTAAATGTAATAATTTTTTTCCTTAACAACGTACAAAGTGATGTTATAATAATTCTCGGAAGAGCAATTCGAGGTTTTTCGCCATTTCATGTCTAATTATGGTAAAGACGTCGTTGTGTTCAAACCATGTACATATGTCGATAACAGCCAAGAGGGTAACTACATAATACAAATTAGGTGATTTTATAATGATAGAAATGAAAGACGTGTATAAGCAGTACAGCAACGGTGTCATGGCTGCCAATGGCTTAAACGTCCACATTAAGCAAGGTGAGTTTGTGTATGTTGTGGGTCCAAGTGGCGCCGGGAAGTCTACTTTCATCAAGATGATGTACCGCGAAGAGAGGCCTTCTAAGGGTGATATCATCGTAAACGGTATTAATCTTGCAAAATTAAAAAATAGTAGAGTTCCATACTTACGAAGAAACGTTGGAGTCGTGTTTCAGGATTTTAAGCTGTTACCTTCTCTTACAATCTATGAAAACATTGCCTTCGCTCTTGAAGTAATAGAAGAACATCCAAAGCAAATAAAGAAGAGAGTCATGGAAGTACTGGATCTGGTAGGGTTAAAGCATAAAGCAAGAATGCTTCCGAATGAATTATCAGGCGGAGAGCAACAGCGTGTATCGATTGCACGATCTATCGTGAATACGCCGAAACTTGTGATTGCTGACGAGCCTACGGGTAACCTTGATCCGGAAACATCTTGGGATATCATGAACATTCTTGAAGATATCAGCAATCGTGGAACAACGGTGATCATGGCTACTCATAACCGGGAAATCGTAAATACCATCAAGCATCGGGTAATTGCCATCGAAAATGGCCGAATTGTTCGTGACGAACAGCGAGGTGATTACGGTTATGAAAGCTAGGACGTATGGTCGACATCTAAGAGAAAGCTTCAAAAGCATCGGACGTAATGGCTGGATGACATTCGCATCTGTGAGTGCCGTTACTGTAACCTTACTACTTGTTGGTGTATTTATGGTACTTATGCTGAACATGAACAAGGTTGCAACCGATATTGAGAAAGACGTTGAAGTTCGCGTACTACTTGAGATCGGTACTGAAAAAGCTCAAGTAGAAGAAATAGATAAGAAGATTAACCAAATAAGTGGTGTGGAATCCGTAGAATACTCTTCTAAAGAAGAAGAGCTTCAAAATCTGGTAAAGGATTTAGGAGACGATTTCAGGTTATTCGAACAGGATAATCCATTATACGATGTATTTATCGTAAAAGCGGAAGATCCCCGTGATACTGGGAAAATCGCTGCTGAAGTCAGCAAGTATGAAGGTGTGAACGAAGCACTTTATGGTGAAGCGAAGATAGAAAGATTGTTTAATGTACTGGAAATGAGTCGAAACGTTGGATTAGTGTTAATCATCGGTCTATTGTTTACCGCCATGTTCCTCATCTCAAATACAATAAAAATCACCATTGTCGCCAGAAGAAGGGAAATCGAGATAATGAAACTCGTGGGTGCAACCAACTGGTTTGTACGCTGGCCATTCATTCTAGAAGGATTATGGCTTGGAATCTTAGGTTCTATTATCCCGATCGCTCTTGTCACAACAAGTTACTACTATGCCTATGAATTTATTAAACCAAAACTACAAAACCATTTTATTCAGATATTAGATTTTACCCCCTTTATCTATCAAGTAAACGGATTGATTCTATTAATGGGTTGCTTGATCGGGGCTTGGGGAAGCTTTATGTCTGTACGTAAATTCTTAAAAGTGTAAAATTTGATAGGTTGATAGAAGCTGAAAGGAGCATGCCGCTTGAACAAGAAGTATTTCATATCATTATCAATTGCAGCAGCATTAACAATCGGAAGTCTACCAACGTTAGGGACAACTGCTAACGCTCATTCCTCCGTGGAGGAATTACAGAAGCAACAAGAAGGCATTTCTTCTAAAAAAGAGGAAATCAATGGCAAGATTAATGAGAAAAAATCACAAATCAACCAAAACATCAATAAACAACAAGAAATTCAATCACAAATTGCTGAAATCAGTACAAAATTAAAAGATACTGAAACAAAGATTGCCGAGAAATCAAAAGAGATTGACGAAACTACTGAAGAAATCAATAAACTTAAAGAAGAAATTGAAGTTCTAAAGCAAAAGATAGAAGAACGTAACGAACTATTAAAAGAACGTGCCCGTGCGATCCAGGAAAAAGGCGGCTCTGCAAATTATCTTGATGTACTACTTGGGGCGGACAGCTTCGGTGACTTCATCAACCGTGTAACAGCAGTGAACACGATTGTTAGTGCTGATAAGAAAATCATGGACGAACAAAAACGTGATCAGGCTAAATTAGAAAAGAAACAAGAAGAAGTAGAAGGCAAGCTTGCAGATTTAGAGTCGACTAAAGCAAGTTTAGAGTCTCTGAAAAAAGATCTTGATAGTCAAAAATCTAAAAAAGCGGATCTATTCAAGCAGCTAGAAGCACAGCAGGCATCTTTGGAAGTGGAGAAAAAAGATCTTCAAACTGAATCTGATGAGCTTTCTAAAATGGAACACCAGCTTGAAGGTGAAATCCAGGCTGAACAAGCACGTTTAGCGGAACTTGCACGCCAGCGTGAAATCGAACGCAAGCGTCAAGCGGAGGCTGAAGCGGCAAAAAGTGCAGCAGCACAACAACAAGCAACAAACAGCAGTGATTCTACATCTACAGCTCCAAGTGCTCCAGTAAGTGCTGGTGCATGGACAGCCCCAGCTTCTGGAACGATTACAACAAACTTCGGCTGGGATGTATTAAACGGTAAGAAACGTTTCCACTATGGTACGGATATCGCGGCAAGAGGCAGTGTTCCAATCTCAGCAGCAGCTGATGGATATGTCATAAAGAGCCACTATAGCTCAAGCTATGGAAATGTCGTTTACATCACTCACTCAATCAATGGTCAAACGTTCACCACGGTTTATGCCCACATGGCTTCTTCATCAGTAAGCACTGGACAAGCAGTGAACAAAGGTGACAGAATCGGTTACATGGGTAACACAGGATATTCTTTCGGACAGCATTTACACTTTGAGCTTCATGCAGGTTCTTGGAATGCATCTAAATCAAATGCTGTAAACCCACGTCTATATATTAACTTTTAATTAGAAAGAGGCTGGGACAAAAGTGTTTTAGTCTAACTAAAACTCGAACTAATTTGCATTCTAAGTGGCAAATTAGTTCGGGTTTTTAATTTGTTCAAATGGACATTTAGATGTAGCTCTTTCTAGCGGTTGATTGGAGTGCAAGACGAAGACTCCTGCGGGAAGAGTAGCTTATGTGAGACTTGTCCAGCTATAGGGCTTAGAGGCAAATGTCATAAGGCAGATCGTCCATGAAGGCAAAGAACGCCTTCAAGCCCGCTCCGCCTTATGCCAACCGCCTCTGAGCGAAGCCCTTCCGCTTTCCAACCCGCAGGCTTGCCGAGNATTTATCAATGCAAACACAGGAGAAGAAGAAAAAGTAGAGAAGCTCAGAAAAGCGGAACCGATTTATGAAGAAGTCGTCTAAGCTTTTAAAGGAGGCTGGGACAAAAGTGTTTTAGCCTAACTAAAACCCGAACTAATTTGCATTCTAAGTGGCAAATTAGTTCGGGTTTTTAATTTGTTCAAATGGACATTTAGATGTAGCTCTTTCTAGCGGTTGATTGGAGTGCAAGACGAAGACTCCTGCGGGAAGAGTAGCTTATGTGAGACTTGTCCAGCTATAGGGCTTAGAGGCAAATGTCATAAGGCAGATCGTCCATGAAGGCAAAGAACGCCTTCAAGCCCGCTCCGCCTTATGCCAACCGCCTCTGAGCGAAGCCCTTCCGCTTTCCAACCCGCAGGCTTGCCGAGGAGGCTCACGGGCTACCCGCGGAAAGCGAAGTCTTGCACGGAAATCATTAGCGGTATTAAGAACCTACACTGAAATTGTTCGTCTTGATGTCGTGGTTTTTTTGTTTTGTCCCAGCCTCTTCTTTTATTGATATATTTCATTTGGTCTTCATTACATTAAGATGTAAGGAAATGGAATGGAATATTATTCTCATGACTGTTTTCATATCCTTTTCCTTCTAGTATAATGACAACTATATTACCTAAATATTAAAATAATGATTTGTATAGTCCTTCGTAAAGGCAATCTAATTGAAAGATTAGGACTCAAAACCAAGGGTCTTCCATTTTTTATAATACAATAATGATCGCCGGCTTACCGAAAATAATGGATTACAATGAATACTAATTAGGACGTTTATTAGTATCATTTTGCCTGCCATTCTGGTGGGATTTTTTTATCTATATGTCCAGTATAGTAGGATTTGAATCTGTAGTAAGGATGATGATGTTGGAATCGACTGAATTAAAAAGGCAATTAAGAAGTTTTTGTAGAAGGAACCGTACTGCATTAAAGCATACCTATGTTGGTGAATATACAGCAGAAGAAATCAGTGAAATGCTTATCCAGAGTCTGGGTGCTGAAGAGGTTAAAAAAATTCTAGCTGATATTGATATAATCAATCGTCGCAACGGAGATACAGTTAAATATTTTATGCTTATTTTAGAGGGATTGAAAGCAGCATAAGAATACATAAAAACCGAATGCCGGTCTCGAATGGCATTCGGTTTTATCTATGTTTCAACAGTAGTGTGTACGTCGGGGAGTACTCTCCTGCAGGTTGTAGGCAAATATCATTGCAAAAAGAAAAAGAGTATGGTTTAATAGCCATATGCGTTTTAAAACGTAATCATTACGATTAACAAAAAGGAGTGAATCACATTGGCTAAAAAATCAAAGGTAGTAAAAGAGAAGAAGCGTCAGGAGCTTGTTCAGAAATATGCAGATTTGCGCAGGGAGTTAAAGGGAAAGGGTGATTATGAAGCGTTAAGAAAGCTGCCGAGGGATTCCTCACCGACACGATTAAATAGTCGTTGTGAAGTGACAGGGAGACCGAGGGGGTATCTCCGTAAATTTAAGATGTCCCGTATCGCTTTTAGGGAGTTTGCTCATAAAGGGCATATACCTGGCGTCAAAAAATCAAGCTGGTAATCCACGAAACTATAAGGAGGAGTAAGAATGAAAAAAGAAATCCATCCAGATTATCAACAGGTGGTATTTATGGACACGAACAGCGGTTTTTCCTTTTTAACAGGATCTACAAGAACATCCAATGAAACGATTGAGTGGGAAGACGGGAACACGTATCCTTTATTAAAAGTAGAAGTAAGTTCAGACACGCATCCTTTTTATACAGGACGACAGAAGTTCTCAGATCGTGGAGGCCGTGCAGAACGCTTCTTGAAAAAATACAACATGAACTAGTGCATGTATTCCTGTCAGAAAGAATAGGTTGAGGTATAGACTCATGCCGAGGTGACTACGATGAACGAACATTTAATGGAAATTGTCGCAAGGGATATTGTTGAAGGCCTGCCAAAGGAAAAAAGGGACATCTATCAATATGTGGTCGGTCTTGAAGATGAATTGGCGAGCCGATCCGAGACGTCAGAGGAATTTATGGCCTTACTTGTGAAACATTCTCCCCATCAACAGGCAGCCTCTCATTTTAACATGAGCTTTGGAGAGCTGATGAAACGGATGAGGGATATCGAACAAGAGATTAATACGAAATTAGATCAGAAGCTGCTAAATGTAACATGGATTGATTATACAGACACCATACAGTCGATGAAAGGACCAGAAGCAATAAATTCAAGTTACTTCTTCTTCTCCATGGATCATGCTTATACTAAATAAGAAGTAGAAGTATAGAGTTTAAATCGTAATCATTACGTTATGAAGAGGTTTCTAAATGAGAATACCGGGATATAAATGAACAGGTGATTTTCTTTTTATAAAGCGGTTTTTAAATAATTTTTTTGAAGAAAAGCATTATGGAAAAAATCCTTTTACGAAAGCCCTAATTAAGGAATAAAGGATTCTCCCATCAGGGAGAATCCTTTTATTATTCAAAAATTCGACACACATTTCCCCGCACTATCTGTAATAATTCTCCTATAGGATACACTATGAGTAAATAACTTGCTTGTATTTAAAAGATTTAAGATACTAATACATAACAGGGTATATTTACCGAACGGAGGAACCCCGATGACCGGAGATTTATTTGAACATCACAAAGCTTCAAAGCTCCTCGATCCAAAACGTCAAGAGCTCGTACCGGTGGACAAAGTACTCGAACTTCTCAAACTCAATAAAGACGATATCGTCGCCGATTTAGGCTGTGGCAATGGCTACCTGACGCTTCCTATTGCCAAAACGGTTGAAACAAAGGTCCAGGCGGTAGATCTGCAACAGGAAATGCTGGAGTACCTGAAACACCGTGCCACTGAAGAGAATGTAGACAATATTATTTACGAGAAATCATCCCTTGAGTACCTCAGTTTCAACAAAGGTACTTTGGATAAAATCGTATCCGCTTTCGTCTTGCACGAAGTTCCCGATCTGATCAAAGTATTTCAGGATTTACACGATATGCTGAAGGAAGATGGAATTTGGCTGATCCTTGATTGGGAAAAGGTAGAATCAGAAATGGGACCGCCTTTAAATCATCGGATTTCTTCCGAGGAACTCGATCGACAGCTCCAATCATCCGGATTCCACACAATAGTAGGTCACTTGCATCCATCGGCTTATTATATTGTTGTTAGAAAGAATAATAGATAAGCCAGAAAGTATCTGAAGGGAGGGGAATGCCTATGACTGAACAATGGTACTCCATAGGCTCCTTCACATTCCCGGCTTCTTGGGGAGCCATTATCGCTTCGTTCATACTCACTTTCTTGTTCCTCTATTTTTGGAATAGAAAGGCGAGCGACTGGTATTCGAATAGTATTTTTAGTTTTTTACTCGTCTGGAAGCTGAGTGTGATTGTGGTTGACTTTCAAACGGTTATGGAGCATCCCATTACAATCCTCTATTTTCATGGAGGAGTCTTTGGGTACTGGTTAGGACTGATAGCAGCTCTAACTTACATATTTGTTAAAAAAATAGATCATCCGGCTACTATCATCATTTCATGGATGGTCACAGTTCTTGTCTTTGAAGCTGTCCTTCATATGCTTCATCACCATTATCTTGTAGCTGGTATCCAAGTTGTGCTCAATCTATTAATCCTTGTCTTTTTCATTAAAAAAACAAGTGATCCCGGCGGCGATATCTGGGCAGGACAGTTATTGGTTATGTTTACTTTGGTCCAGTTATTTCTAAGTGCCTTCATTGGAGGATTTGAATTGACCGTCACCGCCTGGACGTATTTGATCATGATGACTTATCTCATCTTTCTTTTAAACGTAAGGAGGAAACAGAATGAATAAACGAAATTTTGCATTGGCCATCGTTGCGCTTCTGATTGGCATCTTCTTAGCGAACTTTTTTCAGGATCAGCAGGAAAAGAAGGCAAGGGAAGAGGCCGCTCAATTAGCCAATGAATCCATGGATCTTTCTAATGCAGAGCAGGGGCTCGCAAAAGGGGACCGCGCTCCGGATTTTGAATTAACCACTTTAGATGGTGAAGATGTAAAGCTTTCAGATTATCAAGGTAAGAAAGTAATCTTGAACTTTTGGGCTACCTGGTGTCCGCCATGTAAAGCGGAAATGCCCCATATGCAGAGTTACTACGAAGAGAATGCGGAGAAAGAAAACGTTGAAATCCTTGCCGTCAATCTGACCTCCATAGACGATGGGGAAAAGGCCGTCCATCAATTTATCGACGGCTACGAACTCACCTTCCCCATTCCGATGGATGAAAAGGGAGCAATAGGAGACGAATACCGGGCATTCACCATCCCGACCACCTACATGATCGACACCAAAGGCATCATCCAACACAAAATCGTCGGCCCCATGAACGAAGACATGATGGGTAAAATGGTTGAAGGAATGGAATAATTGAGAGGGACGGACCTCTAAATAGGGATGTTTGACCTGATACACTATGAGGTATTAACAGAATATAGACTCAGAGAAAGATAAAGGTGGAGATGTGAACATGTTTCATTACACAAAGGAAGTTTCAATGAGTGTGAAAGAAGCAGTGGAAGCAGTAGAAACTGCCTTGAAAGATGAAAGCTTCGGCGTGTTATGGAATCTCAATCTTGCTCAGAAACTGCAGGATAAGGGCCTTGATTTCAATGAAGAGGTAGTCGTATTAGAGGTGTGTAATCCTCACGAAGCGAAGAAGGTGCTGGAAGAAAGCATGCTCGTAAGCTATTTCCTACCTTGCAAAGTGACGGTATACACAGAAGGCGGTACAACCAAGATCGGTATGGCAAAACCTAGCAAGCTGATCGAAATGGTGGATAACGATAAACTGAAAAGCCTGGCAGTGAATATTGAAAATCGCTTGATCGGATGTTTAGATAACGTTCAATAAACGGTGAGCACCTGTTGCAATTGGGCAGGTGTTTTTTTATTTCTTGCAATACATCCTACTCCTCACAATCTTCTGAATATGATACACTTTTAAAAATACATAGATTCAGGAAGGATGACAGAGATGAAGTTCACAACGAAAGTCGTACATAGTCAGTTAAAAGGGACTGAGGAAATCCGCAGTAAGACGACACCGATTTACCAAACATCTGCCTTTTCTTTTACCTCTTTAGAAGAGTTGGAGGGTTTCTATGAAGGGAAATCCCCCTATCTCTATACGAGAACGGGAAATCCAAATACAGACGAGCTTGGTAAGATGGTAGCAGACTTGGAAGGAGCTCCAGCAGGTGTCGCGACTTCTTCTGGATTATCGGCCATCCTTGTTGGAATCCTCGCTGTTGTGCAATCAGGCGATCATATCATTGCCGCCGAGGATTTATACGGCGGTACGTTCCATATGCTGAAAGAAGAGCTGAAATCATTCGGTATTTCTACTTCATTCGTTGATTTTACAAGTGTGAAAGAATTAGAGGAAGCCATTACTCCACAAACCAAACTCCTTTACAGTGAGACGGTGACGAACCCGTTTATGCGAGTGGAAGAAATCCAGAAAATGGTCGAATTCGCTGAAATACACAACTTGAAAACCATGATTGACAACACATTTGCCACACCGTTTCTGCGCCAGCCTTTCTTGGAAGGAGTCGACCTTGTCGCTCACAGTGCCACGAAGTATATCGGAGGACATAGTGATATCACAGCAGGTGTCGTCGTGGGAAAAGAAGAGCTTGTTCAAAAAGCGAGAGAGAAAGTTGTCAACATCGGGTCAAATTTGAGTCCATTTGAAGCGTGGCTGACTTGCCGCGGAGCAAAAACATTGGCTCTTCGTATGGGAACCCAAGCAAGAAATGCAGAAGTTCTGGCGGAGAACCTCCGTTCAAATGAATTTGTGAAGGAAGTCTATTACCCAACGGATTTATCGGATAAGGGAAATGGAGCCATCGTTACGATCGAGCTATCCAACACATGTGACATCAGCACATTCTTCAAATCACTTGGATGGATTAAAATCATCCCTTCTCTGGCCGGCGTGGAGACGACGGTTTCTTATCCATTAGGAACATCTCACCGTGCCCTTCCAAAAGAGGCTCAGGAAAAACTCGGAATAAATACACATGTCGTACGCATATCGATAGGTATTGAAGACGGGGAAGACATCGTCGTTCAATTTAACGAAGCGATTACAGCTTCTATTAAAAATTAAATAATGTAAAAATTCTAAAAATACTCTTGACGTTGAGGTCGGTTACCCCTTATAATTCATCTCAACGCAAGAATTTTCACATTGACAACTACATGCTCTTATCCAGAGAGGTGGAGGGACTAGGCCCGATGAAACCCGGCAACCTTCATGTACGCAGTAATGCGTCACATGAAAAGGTGCTAATTCCTGCAGGCGATCTGCCTGAAAGATAAGAGGAGGACCCTATTAAATTAGACCCTCTTCTTAGGAAGAGGGTTTTTTATTTTTTCCTCTTCTATCTTCTTAGGAAAATATACTTCTTTGATTTTTCAGTTTCTGAGTTCAACAGTGGAATTTTGGCCGAAATTTAACATGAGTGGATGAGTAGGTATTTAACTGTTAAAAAAACGCATTATTTTAACAGTCAAATATCATTCCGAATTCAACAGACAAATTATCACCTAAATTCAACAGGCAAAATTCCAACAAACTTTAACAGGCAAACGTCCAAAATATCCAACCGCAAAACGGAAACCCAAACACCAAAACCATTTAGGAGGAATTATCAATGACAAAATCATTCGATTTCGACACACTTTTACTTCACGGTGGCCAGGAGCCGGATCCATCAACAGGTTCGAGGGCAGTGCCGATTTATCAAACGACATCCTACGTTTTCGATAACAGTGATCATGCTGCAAAATTATTTGCCCTTGAAGAGCCGGGAAACATTTATACCCGTATCATGAACCCGACAGTAGACGTGTTGGAAAAGCGCCTTGCTCTTTTAGAAGGTGGAATCGGAGCACTTGGTGTTTCATCCGGAATGGCTGCTATCTCACTATCAATCTTAAATCTAGCTGGAGCAGGTGATGAAATTGTAGCAGCCACCAATCTTTATGGTGGAACCTATAATTTATTCTCGACCACCCTTCCGAAATACGGAATCAAGGTTCATTTTGTAGATCCGACTGACCCGGAAAATTTCCGTAAAGCGATTACGCCAAAAACGAAAGCTGTATTCGCTGAGACGATCGGAAATCCAAGTCTACATGTGCTTGATATTGAAGAGGTAGCAAAAGTGGCTCATGACCATCACATCCCACTGATCATCGATAATACCTTTGCCACTCCATATGTATGTAAGCCGATCGAGTATGGAGCTGATATCGTCATCCACTCTGCAACAAAATGGATTGGCGGTCATGGTACAGCAATCGGGGGAGTCGTCATTGACGGTGGAAAGTTTGATTGGAATCATGAAAAATTCCCAGGCTTCACGGAAGAGGACCGTAGCTATAACGGACTGCGCTACGCACAGGATGTCGGACCGGCAGCCTTTATTACAAAATTAAGAGTGCAGCTGCTTCGTGACTTAGGGGCGTGCTTAAGTCCCCAAAACGCATTTCTGCTGCTGCAGGGATTAGAAACGCTGCATCTTCGCATGGAACGTCACACAGAGAATGCCTTTAAGATTGCGGAGCATTTAGATCAGCATAATGGTGTCGCTTGGGTATCTTACCCTGGGCTGCCGCAGCATCCGTCTCATGAACTTACTCAAAAATATTTGAAGAACGGAGCGGGATCCATCGTCGTCTTCGGAATTAAAGGTGGTAGAGATTCAGGACGGAAAGTAGTCGATAACATTTCCCTTTGGTCTCATGTTGCTAATGTAGGGGATGCGAAATCACTGATCATCCATCCGGCTTCTACGACCCATCAACAATTAAACGACCAGGAAATCCGTGCGACAGGGGTAACCGAGGATCTTGTGAGACTTTCTGTTGGATTAGAGTCTGCGAAGGACCTGATCGAGGACTTAGATCATGCCATTGAAGTGGCGTTGGAAACATCACTGGTATAATAGAAACTGGGGAAACTAACCCTAAAATCGTAATTGAAATCACTTTACAGGGTGAAAAAGTGGATTTAGGTACTATATATAGGGTATCCAGGATCTATGTAAGGGAGATATCAGCGGAAATTTGATTTTATCAGCGGAATTTCGAATATATCAGCGAAATCGGGCTTTTATCAGCGAAATTCCCAATATATCAGCGAACAGGTTGCTCGCCGTCCCCTCGAATGAAAATCTGAATTCTTGACGATAGACTTAACGATGAATTCTCAACGCCCATAATGGCAAATATCCAAAAAACAGTCCAAAATCAACTATTTTATTCGCGGGGGTATCCGGAATGGAATCCTGATCACCCCCGCCACAACATCAAAAAAGGAGGTGGAGGAATGGAGAAGCTATACACATATGAAGTTAGCTCCATTACCATCCCATCCCTAACATTAGAGTCAGGCACCACGTTGAAAAATGTAGATCTTACGTATGAACGAACAGGAAACAAAGAAGGACCGACCATCCTGGTTTGCCATGCTCTCACCGGGACCCATATCGTAAAGGGGACGAGTGAAGACCGCGGCTGGTGGGACGGACTGATTGGTCCGGGGTCGTATATTGATACCGAACATTATAATGTGATTGCCTTTAATGTATTAGGAGGATGTGAAGGAAGTACGGGACCGGCGTCCACCAATCAACATACGGGAGAGCGTTACGGTCCGGACTTCCCTAGTATTACGATAAGGGACATGGTCCATGCCCAATATAAAGCACTCCAACAACTTTCAATCGACCACATGGAAGCGGTCATCGGAGGCTCACTGGGAGGGATGCAGGCCTTAGAATGGGGAGCCCTCTATCCTGCCTATATAAATAAAGTATTCGCCCTTGCCGTCACTCCTGCCTTAAATGATTACGGTCTCGCCTTTAATCACATCGGAATCACAGCGATTGAAAAGGACCCTGAGTTTCAAAAGGGGTATTATCCACCAGGCTCCATTTTAAAAGGGTTAGAGATTGCGAGAATGGTTGGAATGGTCACGTACCGGACACAGGAACTGTTCGACCATCGTTTCCAGCGTGAAAAGCAAAACGAACTGTTCAATGTCGAAAGCTATCTCGATTACCAAGGAAAGAAATTAGGAAAGCGGTTTGACCCAAACAGCTACCTTACCTTGCTGAAAGCGATGAACTCACATGATATCGGAAGGGGAAGAGGAGGAACAGAAGAGGTAGCGAGAAACTACCAGTGCGAACTGATTTCGATAAGTTATGAAGGAGATTTAATTTATTCACCTGGGTATCTAAAAGAGTTTACACATCTTGTCCCAAAGAGTAAACATTACTTTATCTCCACCTCCTTTGGTCATGACGGGTTCCTAGTGGAATTTGAAAAGTGGGGAGGAATCATTGCTTCTCACCTTCAAAACCATCACGTTCAAAGAGTTTTTACTGGAATATAAGGATCGCCTTATCATAACTCGTCCCCCTCCGGCATATAGTTAGATAAGCAAAGACACCGCACCGCCTTAGCGCGTTTTTGTGTGGTGTCTTTTTCGTTGGATAAGAAAGGCTGGCGTCCTTAGTCGCGCCACTCTTATCTATACAAAGACCAACAACAAGCTGGAGGGGAATATATGGAGTGGACGGGCAGAAAGCTCATCATCACAATCATCATTAGCATGCTGATCGGTGCTGGAGGAATGTATGGCGGCTTGGAATGGACGGGCAAGGATGGGGACGAGCTTGCTCAGTTTGACGGAAAAGGCGAGCTTAATGACAAGCTACACAAAGTAGAAGTAGCGTATGACTTGATTAGTGACAAGTTCTTTCAGGATGTGGATAAAGGGCAACTGGTGGAAGGTGCGATTCAGGGAATGCTGAAGACTCTGGATGACCCTTATTCCGTTTACATGAATGCCGAAACGGCATCGCAATTTAATGACGCTCTGGATTCTTCTTTTGAAGGAATCGGAGCAGAAGTCACGATCATGGACGGAAAGCTGATCATTGTCGCTCCTTTTAAAAATTCTCCTGCGGAAGAAGCGGGGTTGAAACCGAATGACCGGATCATTAAAGTAGACGGAAATAGCATCGAAGGACTTGACCTATACGAAGCTACCTTGAAAATCAGAGGGAAAAAGGGTACTGAGGTTCAATTGGAGATTACGCGGGAAGGACTGACGGATCCCATTAAAGTTTCTGTGAAACGTGATGAGATTCCTGTCGAGACGGTCATCTCTGATGTGAAGGAAGTCAATGGAAAGAAAACAGGATACATCCAGATTACTACTTTCTCAGAAAATACAGCCGCTGATTTTAAAAAGCAATTAGAAGAACTTGAGAAGAAAAAGGTAGAAGGATTGGTCCTTGATGTGAGAGGGAATCCAGGAGGTCTCCTTTCAAGTGTGGAAGAAATCCTCAAAGAGTTCGTAACAGAGAAAAAGCCATATGTGCAAATTCAGGAACGCAGCGGGGAAGTGATGAAATCCTTCTCAAATAGCAAAGCAAGAAAAGCGTACCCTGTGGTGGTGTTAATTGATGAAGGAAGTGCTTCTGCCTCCGAAATTCTCGCTGGTGCATTAAAAGAGGCTGAAGGTTATCCACTCATCGGAACGAAGAGTTTTGGAAAGGGCACGGTACAACAAGCCGTTCCAATGGGAGATGGAAGCAATATCAAGCTGACGATGTTCAAGTGGCTGACGCCCAATGGAAACTGGATTCATAAAAAGGGAATCAAACCGGATATCCCTGTCAGACAGCCGTCCTATTTCTATGCCCATCCGCTTCAAATTGAAAAGCCCCTTCAAGAAGGGATGAACAATGAACAGATTCAAAACGCCCAGGAAATGCTTCAAGGACTTGGATTCTCCATTGATCGGGTGGATGGATATTTCAGTAAGAAAACAGAAAAGGCCGTAAAGGATTTCCAAAGTCAGGAGAGCATTGATGTTACAGGGATTATTGATACTGTAACAGCGGAAAAGTTACAGGAAGAAATCTTTGAAGCGGTAAAGAATGAGAAGAATGATCTGCAGCTGCAGGCGGCTTTAGAATATATTGAAAGAACAGCACAGCATTAATAAATTGGGAGCCAACCATCATGATGGTTGGCTCCCAATTTTTATTTTGAAAAATCACACATATTCACTTGTTATTCCTGTCTATCCGACATCATTTCCCGGGAAAATATGCAGAATACTGTCGGAAATGAAATCGAATCGTAAAACTATCAAATAAAATTGCAATAGGTTTTAATGGATTCTTTTGATAAAATAGTAGATAATGCAAATTTTCTTGAAAAAGGTGGTGACGGATCATTGGTTGAGATTTGGTTGCTGGAGGTCTTGAAGGGATTTGGAAAGTTATTTCTTCATCCTGTTTTATATTTGTCTGTGTTTTTCGCTATCATGACGGGCTATTATCGTGTCAAAAGAGAACGAAGAGACTTTAATACGAGATTGCTGGACGGATATCATGATACGCGGGTTTTATTTTCATATGGTGTTGTACTTGGATTGCTTTTTTCTGTCGTTACAGTGGGAGCAGGGGTTGTGATTCCTTTCGCCGGAATTATGCTAATAGGGTTGGTATCCATCCTGTTCGCACTAACGAGTCGTTTTCACCTCATGTCTGCGACCATGACGGTAGGGTTTTCGTATTTTATCCTGGTTGCGGTGGATTATTTTCAGTGGGATATCCCTTATGTGAATACATATGTAGATAACTTGAATTTAGGGCTGCTGAGCTCCATCGTCGTGCTTCTTGGTATATTGACGATGATTGAAGGAAGCCTGATTCGATTGAACGGGTGGAAGCATACTTCACCCCGTCTACTTAAAAGTGCACGTGGACTGAAAGTAGGTGCCCATCAAGGGAAGAAACTGTGGCTTGTGCCGATGTTTGTGCTGATTCCTACCGGAACATTGACCCTTCCATTTGAATGGTGGCCGGTGTTTACATTGGGGACAGAGACGTATTCTCTCCTTTGTGTGCCGTTTCTACTTGGTTTTCAGCAGCTTGTTAAAAGTACCTTGCCTGAAGTTGCGATTAAGCATACGGGATACAGGGTTTTCTGGCTTGGTGCATTCGTATTGACACTGGCTGTAACAGGATTCTGGGCTCCTATGTTTTCAATCGGGGCAGCTGTTGTGGCAATGGGAGGACGGGCATGGATTTCTTATCGCTACCGAAGTGCTGAGGATTCTAAGCCATACTTCTTTAAAAGACAGTCTAAGGGAGTCATGATTCTTGGAATTCTACCTGGTTCTCCTGCAAAGAAACTGACGCTGCAAGTAGGAGAAATCGTCCTGAAAGTAAATGGAGTGGAAGTGAATACGGAAAGAGCATTTTATGAAGCCCTTCAAAAGAACGGCGCTTACTGTAAACTTGAGGTACTTGGGACAAACGGGGAAAACCGCTTTACGCAGGGAGCCCTCTATGAAGGTGATCATCACGAGTTGGGAATCATTTTTGCCGATGAGTCTTCAGGATGGGAGCATCATCAGGTTTCGTGAAAATTCAAGAAAACCTCCTCTTAGAGAAAGATACTATAGTTAGAAGGACTTCCTTTAGTAGGAGGTCCTTCTGTTTATTCAGAGGAAATTAATCTTTTTTTTAATCTGGATTAAGGACTAAAGGAACGTGATGAAATACCCTTCATATTCTTTCGGGGAATTCTGATACTCCCTTTTCTCAAAACTGGTTTATCGTTATAATGAATTTACTTTGTTAAAATACTTTATGTTTGATTTGTGAGGTGATGTGATGAAGATTGATGACATTGATCGTAAAATTTTACAGTTGTTAACTGAAAATGGACGACTTTCTTACGCTGATATTGGGAAAGAGTTGAATCTTTCACGTGTATCTGTCAGGGAAAGGGTACATCAGTTAATGGAAAATGGGGTCATAGAGCGATTTAGTGTGGTAATTAATTCTGAAAAAGTTGGAAAGCAGGTATCGGCTTTCTTTGAAGTAGATTGTGAGCCAGCTTATTTAGTGGAAGTCGCTCAAACCTTAGCCGATAATCCAAGTGTAGCAAGTTGCTATCAAATGACAGGGCCAAGCACATTACATATGCATGTACTAGTCGAAGATTTTACAGCGTTAGAGAAGTTTGTGAATAATGAACTGTATTCTCTGGAGGGCATTTCCAGAGTAGAAAGTCACATTCTACTAAGAAGATTCAAAAGTAGAAGTGGACTTAAATTATAGGAAAAAGGGCTTAACCATCATTTTGGTAAGCTCTTTTTTTTTGGATTCTTTTGAAAAACGCCGATAAAAGCTAAAAATTCAAAATATATAATTTTTTTAGAAAAATGTGTGGATTTTCCTTTCGGCATCCGATATAATCGTCAATAACATAAAATCAACTACGTTTGTTAAGTTAATATTGATTTTGACCTAACAAACGTAAGTAGGCTGTAAAAGAAAAAACTAAGGAAAAGGAGGTTGAAGATATTGGCAGCACTTATAACACGAAGGTTTTTTGAGCTTTTACTTTTACTCATCGGTATTTCGTTCCTGGTTTTCGGCAGTATGCATATTGCACCAGGAGATCCAGCATCCATTATCGGAGGACCAACTGCTTCAGAATCTGATATTGCAGCCATCCGCGATAATCTCGGCCTGAATGATCCATTCTTGGTTCAATATTGGGATTATCTGAAAGGGGTATTTCAAGGTGATTTTGGTTATTCCTATCAAACAAAGCAATCCGTATCCGAAGCGATTGCAGTCAGGTTTCCTAATACGTTGAATCTCGCCATTGCGAGCATGATTGTAGCTGTAGTGATCGGACTCATCGCTGGAATTATTTCAGCATTAAAACAAAATTCCTGGTTGGATGTTTCGAGCACGGTCGTGGCTTTAGCAGGTATTTCCATACCGAACTTCTGGCTTGGAACAATTCTGATTCTGGTATTTGCAGTAAATTTGCAGGTCTTACCAGTCGGAGGGCTGGATTCTCCTTTTTGGACGATAGAAGGGATGAAACAGCTGATTCTTCCAGCTATTACATTGGGCACAGGGTCGGCCGCAATGATTGCGAGGATGAGCCGTTCCTCAATGCTTGAAGTCATTCGGGCAGACTACATACGTACAGCCAGGGCAAAAGGATTAAAAGAGAAAACAATCATTTGGATCCACGCCCTTAAAAATTCGATGATTCCTGTCATTACTGTAATTGGATTGAACTTCGGTTTCCTCCTTGGCGGAACGATTATTACGGAGCAGGTCTTCGCCATCAACGGTGTGGGAAGATTAATGATTGATGCGATAGCAGCCAGGGACTTCCCAATGGTTCAAGGTTCCGTTTTATTAGTGGCAACGCTCTTTGTTCTTGTGAATTTGTTGGTTGATATTATTTATGTCTTTATAGATCCACGAATTAGCTACGATTAATAGAAGGGAGGAAAGAAAAAATGGCTGCTGAAGTGGTGACGAATAACTCTGTAAGAAGCTCCGTTCAATTGAAGAAAAAGGAAAAATATCTGATAACGACCGTAAAACGTTTACTGAAAAATAAATTAGCCGTAATAGGGTTGATTATTATAACCCTCCAAATTTTTCTGGCTATAGCAGCACCATGGATTACTAGCCACGGGCCGCTTAAACAAGATTTAGCGGCAAGTGAGTTACCTCTATTCTCGGAAGGACACTGGCTGGGAACGGATAACTATGGCCGCGATATGTGGAGCAGGATTGTCTTTGGAGCAAGAATCTCCCTTGTAGTTGGGATCACTGCAGTAAGTCTGGGGCTGATTGGGGGCGTAACACTTGGTCTCCTGTCAGGATATTACCGTAAGCTGGATGGATTCATCATGAGGATTGTGGATCTACTCTTTGCTTTCCCGGGTATCCTCCTAGCTATGCTGATCATTGCCGTTCTTGGAACGAGTTTAGTGAATGTGGCGATTGCAATTAGTATTTGGTCCATCCCAACTTGCGCACGTATCGTAAGAGGATCTGTATTATCCGTAAAGAAGCAAGAGTACATTCAAGCGATGAAATCACTTGGAGCCAGTGATCTGCGGATCTTGGTGAAACATATTCTACCTAACTGTATAGCCCCCATCATTGTATTCGCCACCATGAGAATGGCAACAGCTATACTATCCACAGCTGCTCTTAGTTATCTTGGCTTAGGTGCACAACCTCCGACACCCGAATGGGGTGCCATGATTGCCCAGGGTCAGAACTTTATGTGGACGTCACCACATATGACGATCGTACCGGGGGTTGCCATCATGCTGATCGTATTTGCATTTAATGTAGTCGGAGATGGTTTAAGAGATGCACTTGATCCAAACATGGATCTGAATCAATAAAATTAGAGGGGGATGTAAGATGAAGAAATGGCTTATCGTATTGGTAGGATTATTGGTAGTTTTCATGACGGCATGTTCAAGCAGTTCAAGTGGAGGTGGTGACAAAAGTAGCGGGGAAGTCTCCCAGGAGTTAACGTATGCGACAACTTCCGATGTAGTGGGGCTTTCACCTATATTAACAAACGATTCGGTTTCCTCTAACGTCATTGAACAAGTCTATGAAACTCTTTTCACGAGAAATCCAGAGTCGATGGAAATGGAGCCTTTGCTTGCTGAATCATATGAAACACCAGACGATAAAACTTGGGTTATTACACTAAAAGAAAATATTAAATTTCATGATGGAACGGACTTTAATGCAAAAGCAGTTAAATACACATTCGATAAATTTATGGATCCTGAAACAGCTGCACCCCGTGCATCACTATTGGAGCCCATTGAGTCAGTGAATGTTGTGGATGACTATACGGTTGAAATTAAAACGAAATATCCATATGGACCATTATTGGCAGCATTGTCACATACAAATTCATCAATTGTCAGTCCGGCAGCGGATGAATCTCAAAATTTAATGAAGGAACCTGTAGGAACCGGCCCCTTTAAATTCGTAAGTTGGACACCGGGAGATCAGGTGGTAATCGAGAAAAACGAAGGTTATTGGCAGGATGCTCCAAAGCTTGAGAAAGTCGTTTTCAAAGTGGTACCAGAAGTGACGACAGCCATTTCCATGCTTCAAACAGGGAAAGTTCAATTTATTGATGCCATTCCTACCGAACAATTACAACGTGTAGAGTCTCTAAAGAATGTAGAGGTATCCAAGCAAGAAGGGACACCTGTTTACTATATGGGATTCAATATGGAAAAAGAGCCGATGAATAATCCTGAGTTTCGCCAGGCAGTAGCTTATGCACTCGATCGTGAAGCATATGTGAAAAAGTTGAATGGACTTGGTATCGAAGGGAACAGTGTAATCGGGCCAAAGGTATTCGGGTATGATGAGTCAGCAAATGAAGCCGGGTATCAGCATGACCTGGAAAAAGCGAAAGAACTGGTGAAAAAGAATAACTTTAAAGAAAAAGAGTTTACGATATTAGTAGCGAATCGTGATAGTTATATGCTGATGGCAGAAATTGCCCAATCGCAGTTACAGGAAGCAGGCTTGAAAGTATCCATTGAGACAATGGAATGGGGAACATTCTTAGATACAGCGCGTGATGGAAAATATGACATGACGTTCCTCGGCTGGTCCAATACAACTTCAGATGGAAGTGAGCTATTATATCCAAACTTTCATTCAGATAACGTAGGATCATCCAATCGTGTCCGATACAGTAATCCTGATTTCGATAAACTCGTAAATGAATCGAGAGAAAATGTTGATCAGAATGTCCGTGCTGAGAAACTGGATGAAGCGAATAAATTACTGGTTAAAGATGCACCGGTCATCGTCATGAATCATGGAGTGGTAACAGCAGCAACGGATCAATCTGTAAAAGGTCTTAAATTAGATCCGACTGGTCAATGGTCGTTATACAACGTTTACAGAGAGTAGGGGTAAGGATGACAACAGATCTATTATCTGTAAAGAACTTAGTCACAGCTTTTCGGACGGCAGATGGTGATGTGTCGGCTGTCCGGGGAGTATCATTCTCTATAAAAAAAGGAGAGACCCTTTGTGTCGTAGGGGAGTCAGGGTGCGGAAAAAGCATTACCTCTTTATCCGTGATGGGGCTGCTTCCAAGCAATGGATTCATCAAGGAAGGCAGTATTGATTTCAAGGATCGGAATATAACCCAATTATCTGCAGAGGAACTGAGAAAGATTCGCGGTAAGGATATATCAATGATTTTCCAGGAGCCTATGACGGCGCTGAACCCGGTTTTGACAATCGGGTATCAATTGAGAGAACCGCTCATTTTACATCATAAGCTAAATAAATCAAATGCTCATAAACAAGGGATTGAGTTATTGAAGCAAGTAGGGATCCCTTATCCTGAAAAAAGAATGAAACAGTATCCTCATGAGTTAAGTGGAGGAATGAGGCAGAGAGTCATGATTGCCATTTCACTCGCCTGTCACCCCCAATTACTCATTGCGGATGAACCGACTACTGCCTTGGACGTGACCATTCAAGCTCAAATCCTTGATTTAATCCAAGATTTGAAAGATAAGCTTGGCATGGGCGTTATGATGATAACACATGATATGGGGGTTGTGGCAGAAGTAGCGGATCGAGTGATGGTCATGTATGCAGGGGAAAAAGTAGAGGAGGGATCAGTAGAATCCATTTTTGAAAATCCCCAGCATCCCTATACCAAGGGATTGTTGAAATCTGTACCCAATTTGGATGAACCCGATTTTGAACTTGAGGCAATCCCTGGTTCACTTCCAAATATTAATGAAGAAATCAACGGGTGTCGTTTTCATCCCCGGTGTCCTTATGCAATGGAAAAGTGTGTCGTTCAAGTTCCGGATGATTTTGAATTGCAAGGAGACCACAGAGTGAAATGCTGGCTACAGGAGGTAGACGAAGGTGCCGACAACCGTCAAAAAGTCCATACTTAAGTTAGAAAGTGTGAAAAAATACTACCCTATCAAGGGGGGATTACTCAAAAGAGTTCAAGGTCATGTGAAAGCAGTAGAGGATGTCAGTTTAGAAATGTTTGAGGGTGAGAGTTTAGGTGTTGTCGGGGAATCCGGGTGTGGTAAATCTACATTAGGCAGAGCCGTACTAGGGCTAGAATCTGTGACTGAAGGAAAAGTGATCTTTCGGGGACAGGAGCTTCAGCATTTATCCGATCGTAACCGACTTCCCTTCAAGAAACAAATGCAAATGATTTTTCAGGATCCATATGCTTCACTGAATCCAAGACAGCGAATAGGAGATGCCCTTGAAGAAGTTTTTATCATGCATACCAAGCTGTCCAGCAAAGATAGAAGAGAGAAAGTAATCGACCTGCTTAAAGAGGTAGGCCTCAAGGAAGAACATTATGACCGATATCCACATGAGTTCAGCGGGGGCCAGCGCCAAAGAATAGGAATCGCTCGTGCCATAGCATTGAATCCTTCTGTCATTATTTGTGATGAAGCAGTTTCTGCACTCGATGTATCCGTGCAGGCACAAGTTCTGAAACTGTTAAAGACTCTTCAGTCAAAATACGGTTTAACCTATTTATTCATCTCTCATGATCTGGGAGTGGTACGTTATTTTTGTAATCGGGTAATGGTGATGTACTTAGGAAACACGGCTGAATTGGCATCTGCCAAACAGCTTTACGAAAACCCATTGCACCCTTATACGAAGGCTCTCTTGTCATCTATCCCCCGTCCTTCAATCGAGAGGAATCGGAAGAGGATCCGGTTGGAAGGGGAAATCCCAAATCCTGCAAATCCTCCTTCGGGATGTACATTCCATACACGCTGTCCGATTGCTACAGAGATATGTAAGCAAAAGAAGCCAGTTTGGCGTGATATGGGAGATCAACATTATGTAGCGTGTCATCATGTCGAAAAAGGAAGTGAACTACTATGAAGATGGATCATTTATATCAACCGTATTCTTCAATACGTAATACCGTTTTTGCAAAGAAAGGAATGGTTGCTACTTCTCAGCCACTTGCATCTCAGGCAGGATTGGAGATATTACAAAAAGGCGGAAATGCGATAGATGCTGCGATTGCCACTGCGGCTGCGCTGACAGTAGTTGAACCTACATCAAATGGAATTGGTGGTGATGCATTTGCCCTGGTGTGGGTAAAAGGGGAACTTCATGGTTTGAATGCAAGCGGACCTTCTCCAAAAAGTATTTCCATTGAAGATGTTAAAAGGAAAGGGCATGAAGGGATGCCTGTGCATGGAGCTGTCCCTATAACCGTTCCAGGTGCCCCTTCAGCATGGGCAGAGCTATCAAGCAAATTTGGTAAGCTTCCATTAAATGAGGTGCTGGCACCAGCGATTCGATATGCTGAAGAAGGGTATCCAATCAGTCCTGTACTTGGGAAGTATTGGGGATTGGCCTATAAGAAATTCAGGGAATTATTTAAAGATGATAAAAAATTTCAGCCCTGGTTCGATACATTTGCACCCGATCAGAGAGCACCTCTTATTGGAGAGATATGGACATCACCGGGTCACGCCGCGACTCTCAGGTTGATTGCAGAGTCAAATGGAGAGAGTTTCTATAGGGGAGAGCTCGCGGAAAAGATTTCTTCCTATGTCGAGAGGTGTGGTGGTTACTTATCCAAGGAAGATCTTTCAGAATATAAAGCGGAATGGGTGACCCCGATATCAACAAACTACAAAGGTTATGATGTTTGGGAGATTCCTCCTAACGGTCAAGGGCTGGTTACCTTGATGGGACTAAATATCGTGAAAGGCTTCAATTTATCAGAAAAAGACGCAGTTGATACATATCACAAACAAATCGAATCCATGAAGCTTGCCTTTACCGATGGAAAAGCATTTATCACAGAAGAAAAAGAAATGCCGATTTCTGTGGAACATTTGTTATCTGAAGGATACGCACGCTCAAGACGGGAAATGATTGAACAAGACGCGATCACTCCAAAAGAATTTCAGCCCCAAAAAGGCGGTACGGTCTACCTGGCTGCTGCTGATGATGAGGGGAATATGGTTTCCTTCATTCAAAGTAACTATATGGGATTTGGTTCAGGTATTGTGATTCCGGGTACCGGTATTTCCATGCAGAACAGGGGGCATGATTTCTCTTTAGATCCTGATCATCCCAATGCACTAAAGCCCGGAAAGAAAACATATCATACGATCATTCCTGGATTCTTGACAAAAGGAGAAGAGGCAATAGGTCCATTTGGTGTGATGGGTGGGTATATGCAACCTCAGGGACATTTCCAAGTAGTGATGAATACGATTGATTTTCATTTAAATCCACAAGCTGCTTTGGATGCACCAAGGTGGCAATGGTTAAAGGATAAAGAAGTTCTGGTTGAGCCCAATTTCCCCAATCACATTGCCCAGGCATTGGCCAGGAGGGGGCATCATATTCAAGTAGCGACAGATCACGGATCTTTCGGAAGAGGCCAGATCATTTGGAGAAATCCGACATCGGGAGTTCTAATGGGAGGTACAGAGTCACGGACCGATGGGGCCATTTCGGCTTGGTGATGAATGGTGATTGATCGAATGGAAGAGGGGGTGACATCATGAAACAATGGCATTTATTTCTCGCTTTTTTTCGAGTAGGTATGTTGGGATTTGGAGGAGGACCTTCCTCCATTCCTCTTGTTCACAAAGAAGTAGTGGAAAAATATAAATGGATGAACGATGATGATTTCTCCGATGTTTTGGCTCTTGGGAATGCATTGCCTGGTCCGATTGCAACCAAGATGGCGGGGTATATCGGATTTCGGGTCGGTGGCTACTTAGGGATGATTAATGCCGTGTTGGCCACCATCATTCCAACTATTGTTTTGATGGTTTTATTGCTGACTGTTCTAAATACTTATAAAGATAAGAATTGGGTACAGGGGATGGCGAGTGCAGTAGTTCCTGTAGTCGGCGTTATGCTGGGTGTATTAACGTGGGGGTTTGTCGAAAAGTCCCAAAATAGTATGGGCTGGAAAATAACCATCATTCTGCTGGCAGTGAGTGTTCTATTACTTTCCGTTTTAGGAGTTCACCCGGCTATCGTGATTGGTGCTTTACTAGGATTTGCCCTTCTGTCACGAAATCCAGGTCAGGAAAAGCAGGTGAAAGCATCATGATTTATATTCAAATTTTCTTGGCTTTCTTCATTCCCGGAGTATTGGGATATGGAGGGGGGCCGGCATCAATACCATTGGTGGAAAATGAAGTGGTTGATCATTATGAGTGGCTGACAGTAAGTGAGTTCAGTGAAGTTTTGGCGTTAGGAAATGCTTTGCCGGGACCTATAGCTACAAAGATGGCCGGTTACATAGGTTACCAGCAAGGCGGGGTGCCAGGGGCAATAGTCGGTGTGTTTGCAACAGTTGCCCCTTCATTAATCTTAATGATTATGTTACTCGGTTTATTAATGAAATATAAGGATTCCCCTAGAGTGAAGAAGATGACAAATTTGGTTCGTCCGACAATTGCAGTATTGTTAGGGGTCATGACGATTGGTTTCTTTACCAATGCTTATGAGGGAATTGGAATTTTTCAAACTGGATTGATTGCAGTGTGCAGTTATTTTCTACTTGAAAAATGGAAAGTGAGTCCAGCATACGTAATAGGTGCTGCATTGCTATATGGGGCATTTTTCCTTGGTGCATAATGTGATGATGAAAGAGCTAACTTTGGAATGAAAGAGTTAGCTCTTTTTGTCGTGTTTTTCATTGGAGAGTGTATTAAGTCAAGATTATGAGATTGGTATTAGAAGGAAAATGACAAAATTGATATAATAGTATAGTTAGTTTAAAGGAGAGGTAACTTATGAAGAGAGAAATCATCAACCACCACTTACTAACCTGCTCCAAGAATCAAATCATCCTCCAATCATCACGCCCACTCAAAACAATATCCTCAGGCGTCACCAATGCCGGAACAGGCTGGTATAAAACGTTTGTTAATCGCCATGTATCAAAAAATTACAATTGTGATAGCCATCATGAAGAGATGCAAGATTATCTCCAGCAAATAGGTGCAAAAAGAGAAGAAACGGTCGGGATGATGACGGCTGTTCAATTGGAAGATGTGTGCTGGGGGTTTTATGAGGAGGAGACATTTTCTGTATTCGTTGTCGTTACAGCAGGAGTCGGCAATGCCGTTGATGCAAGTATGAGTGACCGTCATTCGTTTGATCATTCACCCGGTACGATTAACATCTGGGTGTTCATCAATGGGAGAGTATCGGAGGCCGCAAGCATCCAAGGGATTATGACTGCAACAGAATCCAAGGTGAAAGCACTTGCAGCTCATAATGTGAAAGATCCCGTTACAGGGAGTGGAGCAACGGGTACCTCTACTGACAGTATATTAATCGCGAGCACTGAAGAGGGAGTTCTTCTGGAATACGCAGGAACGATTACCCCTTTGGGAAAAAGGATTAGTAAAGGAGTTTATGAGTGCACCATCCACGCGATTTCCAAGTATAAGAAAAGGGTGGGTACCTGATGATTCATCACTTGTTTGCTATAACAATCGCCTATTTGCTGGACCTATGGATTGGAGATCCTCCCCACTGGCATCATCCTGTTAAGTGGATGGGAAAGGCGATCTCTCGTTTAGATCGCTGGTTGAATAAAGGGGGGGTTATAAAAAGGAAAGGTATAGTGATGGTATCGATATTGGTAGTGGCGGCGTTTATTCTTACCTCTTGCCTCATTTGGGCAAGTTACTCTATGCATACAATCTTAGGGATCTTGGTAGAAGCCATCGTCATCACGACGACCATCTCCCAAAAGAGCCTTAGATTGGCCGCTTTAGAAGTATTGCAACCACTTGAAGAAAACGATCTGGAAACAGCAAGGGAAAAGCTTTCATATATCGTAGGCAGAGATACAGAAAACTTAAATGAAAGTGAAATTGTAAGAGGTACTGTTGAAACCGTTGCGGAAAATACAAGTGATGGGATAACGGCTCCTTTGTTTTGGGCATTGATTGGCGGTGCCCCTCTTGCCATCGTGTACAGATGTGTAAATACTTGTGATTCCATGGTGGGATACAAGAATAAGAGGTACATAGACTTTGGGTGGGCATCAGCCAAGCTGGATGACGTCCTGAATTGGATTCCGAGTAGAATAACAGGATTCATCTTATTTTTCTGTGCACGGCCTGAATATTTCACTTACAAAGAAGGATTTCGAATTCTACTGGAAGACGCCAAGAAACACCCTAGTCCAAACAGCGGCTGGGGAGAAGCGGCAGTGGCGGTGAGTCTAGGGGTTCAACTGGGCGGCCTCAACACGTATAAAGGGATGGTTTCCCATCGAGAAAAAATGGGAAGAAAGGTTTTTGAATTAGAGCGGAATCATATCTCTGCAACCATTGGCCGTATGCAGAAAGCGTGTTTTATTTTTATTATGATTCTTTGGATAGGGGGAGTACTTGTTGGAATTACCAGAACATGGATCGAATCCGCAATATACATATAGAGCAATGGATATTTCGATGCCTGATCAAATCGTCGACTTAAGTGCAAATATTAACTCCAGCGGTCCGCCAGATCGTTTAAAAAAGATATGGCAGGATCTATTAGGGGATATCGTGACGTATCCGGATCCTCACTCTGCATCCTTACGAAGAAAAATTGCCCGTAAAGAAGGGGTGGGGGAAGAAGAGATTCTCATAGGGAATGGTGGTGCTGAACTGATCCATCTTATTGGGAGATGGTTGGCCCACTCGAATGTTCTCATCATTCATCCCACCTTTTCAGAATACGAAAAAGCTTGTCAAATCAATGACTGCACCATTCATCACCTACTTCTGGAAGAGAACGACTGGGATCTTGATTCAAAAAAGTTGGCAGCGTATCTTTCAAAGGTGGATGCTGTCTTTATATGTAATCCGACCAATCCGACTGGTGTGTTATATTCAGCTTCAAAGATAAAAGAGATTGTTAAGGAAGCTCATAAAGAACATTGTTATGTGATTGTGGATGAAGCATTTTATGATTTTCCTTTGGAAGAGGTGACGGCAGCCCATCTGGTAAAGGAATACTCAAATCTAATGGTGTTAAGAAGCATGACGAAAATGTTTAGCATTCCTGGGATCCGCTTGGGTTTTCTAATGGCTGGTGAGACAGTCGTGAAGGAACTGGGAAACTATCAAGTTCATTGGAGTGTGAACGGAGTCGCTCAAAAAGTAGGGGAAACACTCTTGGAGGAAACAGATTTCGTTCATCATACTAAATACATGGTGAAAAGGGAGAGGGAGAAGCTGTTTGCATTTTTCGACCAATCCAAATTTGACTATTCACCAAGTCAGACGAACTTTTATCTCTTAAAGGATCCAGATCTTAACGATCAAACCGAGTTATTTCGTTTTCTGTTGGAGAATGGTATTGTGAGCCGCCATACCCATAATTTCAAAGGGTTGGATGGAAGGTGGTTAAGGTTTGCCGTTAAGGGAGAAAAAGAGCACGGAAAATTAATGGCCGTCTTAACGAGATGGAAATCCCGTCCTTAAATAAAGAGGCTGGGACAAAAGTTTTTTATCCTAAGTCAAACCCGAACAAACCTGCTTCTTAGTGTGCAGATTTGTTCGGGTTTATTATTTATCTTCGAATCATTTGATTTTAGCTGTTTCCAGCGGTTGATTGGAGTGCAAGACGAAGACTCCTGCGGGAAAGTAGCTTATGTGAGACCCCGCAGGCTTGCCGAGGAGGCTCACGGGCTACCAGTGGAAAGCGTAGTCTTGCACGGAAATCATTAGCGGTATGAAGAACCTACACTTCTATTGTTCGTCTTTTTATCGTGGTTTTTTAGTTTTGTCCCAGCCTCTTTTTATTCGATATTTATACGGAAGCGGCTTCATGATTGTCTCCATTTTCCGTCTTATCAATAATCGACGTACCAACCAAATCTCCCGTCACATTAAGAGCCGTACAACCCATTCCAACTAGGGCATCAATCGCCGTTAGCAGAGCGACGGTTTCCATCGGTAACCCGAGCTGGGCGAAAACAGTGGCAATCATGATGATACCTGCGCCGGGAACACCGGCTGTTCCAATTGAAGCCATAGTTCCTACGAGGACAACGACCAGCATATCAGTCAGGCTTAATGGGTTACCGATTACGTTAGCAGCGAAAACAGCCGAAACGGCGATCCGGATCGCAGCGCCATCCATATTGATCGTGGCACCAAGTGGTAAGCTGAATCCATATAAGCTTTTAGGCAGACCAAGATTTTTTGCGGCGTTTAATGTTAGAGGCAGGGTACCCGAGCTGCTCTGGGTCACAAATGCTGTGATCATCGGTGTCCGTGCCTGGGCAAAGAAACTGCCGGGACTAATCTTGAATATGAGCAAGGCGACAATATAGATGGCAATTTGGACAAACAATGCAATGTAAAGCACCAGAATCATATTTCCTAATGATAACAATGTGTCTAATCCCTGTTTTCCGACAGTAACTGCCATGATCGCAAAGATACCAATCGGGACATATTGAAGGATCACCTTCATGATGGCTAAGGTCGCTTCGTTTAATCCGTTCACGACTTTATATACCTGTTCACCCAGTTCGTGATGTTCCGTTGATGATCTTAAATAGGATATGGCAATACCGAACACAATGGCGGTAAAGATAATTCCCAGAAAGTTCATTTCCGTGAACGCAGTGACGATATTCTCCGGAATGATGTTCAGAAGTACACTGGTTACCCCCGGATTTTCCGGTACTTCGAATTTCTCCGCCGTATCGAGGGTCATGCCCGTTCCCGGATTGAAAATACTTGCAACGGAAATTCCTACCACAATCGCTAATGCTGATGAGAATAAATAATATAAGAACGTTTTTCCACCCATTCGGCTGAGTTTGCTCACATTAGTCTGGTTCACGCCGACCATCAATGTAAACAGGATAAGAGGGATGATAAGAAATTTCAGCAAGCGAATCAATATATCGCCAAGGGGGGAAAGAAAGGATGCATCCTTTCCGAATATCAATCCAGCCGCAATCCCAAGTACAAGAGCGACGGTTATTTTCACAATAAGGGATGTATTTAGATACCCTCTCCAAAGAGATTTCATTGTAACCCCTCCTTCTAATTAGTAGTAGATTTCCCAAAATATCTAAATTCTTATGGGTTTAGTGAGGATTTATTGTCATAAGATACAACAGAATAAAAAGAGTGTCAAAATTCATGCCTGATCCATACAAAAAAAGAGCCTGGATTCAAAATCCAAGCTCTTTAAGAAAGTAAGGGAAGGGTGAAACCGGCAGTTGTACCTGAACCCTTTTCACTTTTTACAAACAATTTTCCATGGTGCAATTCAATGATGTTTTTACAGATGGCTAGTCCTAACCCTAACCCATCTGAATTCTCCTTCTCCTTATAGAATAAGGTGGCAATATGCTGCAGGTGTTCTGGGTCGATTCCCTGCCCCTCATCTTCTATTTCAAAGGTAAAACGGGAATTCATCTTGTTATAACGTATGAAAACAGTTGAATCCGGGTCGGAGTACTTAATTGCGTTATCTAATAGATTGATCAACACTTGTCGAATACGATTCTCATCAGCAAATAGATCCATGGTCTCTTCGCTTTCCAACATAATGGATATTCCTTTTTCTTTCCGTTTTTGATCCAGCTGAAGAATGACTTCATTGACTGTACGGTTGAAAGAAAAGGTAGTGGGGTGAGTTGTAAATGATCCATTTGAAAATCGCGAAAAGTCCAATAGCTCCTCTACAAGTCCAATCAATCGATTCGTTTCGTTCGAAATGATGTTCAATCCCGTTTTGTTTTCCCGCACATTTTGTAAATCACCCGTCAGCAATGTTTCGCTCCATCCTTTAATACTCGTAAGGGGAGTGCGAAGTTCATGGGAAACGGAAGAGATGAACTCATTCTTCATTTTCTCCGTTTTAAGCAGTTCCCTCGCCATGTCATTAAAGGACGTACTCAAGGTTTGGAATTCGTCCTTGTATTGTCCGACAATTCTTGTTTCCAATTCTCCTTTAGCAAGCTTCTGTGATGCTTCGGTCAGTTCAATCACAGGTGTCGTTAAATTACGGGCAAAAAATGTACTCACCATAAAAACGATAAGCAAAATAACCAGTCCAATTAAAAATAAAGAAAGCAAGATCGTTCGGAAACTGTTATCCAGTGATTCCAAGGATGTAATAAACCGGATCAATCCAATGGTGTTATTCTCTCCATTTAACGGTACAGAGACAGCCAAAATATGCTCACCTGTTTTAGGATGGTTGCCAATCCAGGTTCCGCTGCCATTTCGAAATGCCTCCTCAATATCCTTGAAGTCAGGCTTTTGATCCGGAATAAAACCAGTCGATGAAGATAATAAGTCTCCATTGGCATTCAATATTTGTGTTTCGGCTTGAGGGATGGAGAAGTTATTTTGGAGATTGGCCAATTCATTCCTCAAGGTAAATGAATGAAGGTTCATATACTTATTGGCAAACTGTGACGAGTTAACAGCATGATTCTTCAGCATATCTATTGTACCGTTGTAGTAATAAGAATAGATTCCGGAAACGAGAATGCCTAAAAATAAAAGAATGGTTAAGGTGATAATGGACACGTTCTGAATGAGTAATCTTCTTTTAATTCCCATTTTCATCATTCCAGCGATATCCATATCCCCAAACCGTCAGGATATAGTGAGGATGGGAAGGATCTTCTTCAATTTTTTGACGGATTCGTCGAATATTCACATCCACAATTTTCGGATCACCTGCGTATTGAAGTCCCCATACTTCATCTAACAGATCATTTCGAGAGATCGCTTCCCCTTTTGCCTTAAATATAATGCTGAGTAATTCGTACTCTATCGGGGAAAGGTCAATCTTCTTTCCTTGAACGAATAGAAGTCTCTTCTGTTCGTCCAACGTGATGGGGGATTGGTTATCCTCCTTGACCTGATGAACATTCATTCTTCTCAGTAATGCTTCAATTCGAGCGATGAGCTCATTCGGACTGAATGGTTTCGGAATATAATCATCTGCCCCGTTCATCAATCCGTGTACCTTATCCATTTCTTGCACTTTAGCCGTTAACATGATGATTCCAATGGATGGATTCCAATTTCTGATCTCTTTGCAAGCCTCAAATCCGTTCATACCAGGGAGCATGACATCGAGTAAGACAATATCGACTGTGGGTTGGGCTTTCTTAACCAGGTCAATTCCATCCTCCGCGCTACCAGCTTGCAAGACAGCGTATCCGTATCGCATTAAGTTAATCTCGATAAAGCCACGGATGGCTTCTTCATCTTCAATAATCAAAATGTGCTTCATCCAACTACACCTCCATTTTCTCATCAGATAGGCTGGAAGAGACGCTTGCCTATTGCCGTTGAGTATTTTGTTACATATGTGAATTGATTGGTTTCATATAATAGATTCCACCCTTTTGGCAGTGATTGACCTTTGTCAATCGAGTATACATCAAATAACACACTGCCATCTTTTGTGGAAAGGAATTCCACATAACGTCCGTCTTCTGATTCCTTCACTTCTATAGATGGCCATTCCTGTGGAATCTCGAGCCTATATAAATAATCTGTATTGTCGTAGTATCGATGAATGAGCTCTGCTTGTTTTTGATCGTTGAGCTGATAATACTCATTGATGAATGGCATTTCAGAATAGGCAAGATTATCATCGCTTGCCTCTTTTTGCAGAGTGAATTCAAGGATTCCATCTCCGTTCGAATCTTCACTATTCACGGCATATGCCCTGAAAAGCTCTTCTTCACTTATGTTTTCCGGTATAACATTCATCAACTTCTCGTCCTCTACACCAATAATGAATGACGTAGACGAATGAGCACCTACACCTGCATCCAGTATCGCACCTTTTATAGAAGGGGAGATGGAACCTGCTAAGGAATGGTAGTAAGGGTATACATATGGATCTAATTTCAGCTCATCTAATACGTTCATTTTATGATTGCTGAATTGATAAAGACGAACGGAATGGGACTGGTTGGGTACGAGTGACGCAAGGAGGATTTCTCCTTGATCATCCTTAGTGAAGTTTCCTGAAAAAAACGCACTATATTGGGATTCCAACAGCTTCTTCGGTTTATCTTTAGATAGATCGTACACGATCAGTGCTTTGTCTGAAGCGTCTTCTGAGAAGGAGAACCCAACTAGTATTTCTTTGTATCCATCCTGGTTAAAGTCCAGAAATTCCACTTTATGAAGTTCCCTTCCAAGATCCTTCAATTTCATTGTTTCCTTCCATTCCCCTTTTTCTTCCTTTAGAACAATGGCTTCCATTTGAGAGGTTTGATCAGGTAGTCTATAAAATACGATCAATTCGTTCTTTTGATCGTGATCCAAATCTGCTTCAATCATTTTGTTTGCTTGTTTATCTTCAGACGGTGAAACCCATTCCGCCTGTGACGGAACATATTTTCCAATCGCTTGTTTCACTTCCTGCTGTTTAACCGGAAGTTCTGGTGGCTTCATTAACGATGTATTGGATTGGAATAAAGAGCAACCCGTACACATCGAAAGACAAAGCATTAGGAACAAAACCTTCTTCAATTGATCATCACATCCTGCCTAGAGCTTTCACTAGTATAGTGTAAACTCAATCGACAAAAGTAACAAAAAAGTTACAAAAGTCTCCCTTGCTTTGTAACCGGGAAGTAACCTTTTCCAGCGCTTATGTCCCTATCATTAAAGGTAACAAGAAAGTAGAAAGGTGATTGACATGGGGAGACAAGGGAAAAAAAGAAAATGGATCAAACCCATTGAGTTGGGAGGATTGGCAGGAGTGATCGTGTTATTACTCATTCTTTCAACTTCGTGGGTATTGGACATTGGGGAAGCGAAGAATTCAAAGGAAACAACCACTCAACAAAAAGTAGTCCAGGAAGAACCTCCTGAAAAAGTGGAAGGCGAATCGGGACAACCTGTAGTAGGGGATGAGGAACATGATAGCGATACTCAAGAAGAGGAACAAGAAGCTAATTCCAGTGAAGCGGAGAGTGTGAAAGACGACAATTACTATGAGGAAGAGGAAATAGAAGACCATTCGACCAATGTGAATGAACAAGGGACCTTCGAGGATGAAAAGACGGTCTACATCACATTCGATGATGGTCCGAATGAAAATACGGAAGCGATTCTTAAAGTGCTTAATCAATATGGTGCAAAAGCGAGCTTCTTTATGCTGGAACCGAATATGAAAAAACATAGTGAGGCAGTTCGACAGATGGTGGAAGAAGGGCATAGTGTCGGGTTGCATGGTGTCACCCATGATGTATCAGAAGTCTACCAATCTAGTGAATCGGTTGTAGGGGAGATGCTGACGGCCCAATCTACGTTAGAGTCCATTACGGGTATTCGCAGCGAGCTGATTCGCGTTCCTTATGGGTCAGTACCCAATATGAAGCCGGAATATTTGAAAGCAGTAAAGAGAGAGGGATTTAGTTTATGGGATTGGAATGTGGATAGTGAAGATTGGAAATATCATAGTGGGGAGTATGTTCAGAATGTCATGGATCAGTTAGCTTCTTATTCATATGAAAACCAGCCAAAAGTCATTCTTATTCATGAAAAATCTACGACACTCGCTTATTTAGATTCTTTACTTAAGAAGTTGACTGATCAAGGATATAATATGAAGACTTTAACAGAAGAAATGGATCCAGTTACATTTTAACAGTGGTGCCAGAAGAAAAAAGGAGCTGCCCTTTGGCTGCTCCTTTTCATTCTTAATACATGCTCATATGACGGTTTTTACCTGTTAAAATTTGAAACACGCCATATAGTACCAAGCCTGCCGCTACAATTCCCAGAAGCCATTGTCCATAAGGTTGTTGGGCTATCTTGGAAAGTGCTCCATCCAATCCTTGTGTTTTATCCGGATCGGCTGTGATCGCAGTTTGAATAAAGAAATAACCGATCAGTAAAAAGACGATGCCCCGGGAATATAACCCGAGCTTGCCTGTCTTTCTTCCCAATTCCCATTCTTTCTCGGACATTTCATGCCGTTTGAATTTGTTCGTGTATTTTTCAGTATAAGCATTATGAATTTCATAAAGTGCATATCCAATAATGATAAGTCCGACAATTCCTACAACCCATTGACCAAAGGGCTGAGACAATAACTTAGCAGATAAGGTTTGTTTAGATCCCGAACCGGAGCTTTTGGCATGCATCGCAATGGCGAAAGCATTATAAGTCAAAGAACCGTAAGCAATCCCGGTGATCAGATTAGCGAGTCTTCTAAACATTGATTTCCCGTCATTTTTCCCGTGTTCCGGATCTTTCACCACTTGAATGAGGTGCCAAAGAACAATTCCGATCAGGCCGAGACCTAATATCCAGAGAATGACTTCCCCAAAGGGTTTGCTTGCCACTGCTGAAAAGGCACCACTCGAGTCCGAAGTGCTTCCTCCTATTCCAAGTGCGGCCATAATGGCTAATGCGCCAATCAGCATATAAACAATCCCTCTTGAAATAAATCCAATTCGTGCAAACCCTCTGATCCAAGGTTTTATATCATTTGATGAAACAGATGAACTGTTTGATGTTGTAATGGATGAAATTCCTGCCATATACACTTCTTCCCTTCTGGTCCTATTTTCGTAATACTTATGTATGCTATTCCCCTGATATAGAAAAGAGAAACCTTTTTAACGAACATTAAATGCTGGATGGATTGAGATAATTTTGCCTGTTTTTCTTTTGAAAAATTTTTATATAAAACCTATTTACAACGAATTAGGAGAGGAGTAATATATCTATCATCAAATGAATATTCTTTATCGCTTAATTCATTTTTGAAGCGGGGGACCCAAGTGTTTTAAAGGGGTGAATCCTTTCATTGAAAGGTAGGGCTACTTCCATAACCCGAATCCGTCAGCTAACCTCGTAAGCGTAATGGGAGAGGATGATACTTGTGATCGATTATGGATGACCACAGGCTTAGTTCCTGCTGGTCTTTTTGCGTTGTTTAGAAGTCCGGCTCAGGGGGCTGGAGGGCCAGAGGTCATGAGTCAAACCTGCCATAAAGGCACAGGAAGCCCCGCCAGGTTCGCCTTATGTTATCGCCTCTATTCGAGCCGCATGGGCTTTTGTTGTAATGAAGAAGTACTATATGGTTAAGCTATTAAAAAGGTTTTGGAGGATTTCATCATGAAAAAGCAGTTTGCAGTTATTGGATTAGGGAGATTTGGAGGAAATCTGGTTCAGGAATTGGCTGATCTGGATGTTGAAGTGTTAGCCATTGATATTCATCACGATGTCGTCCAGCATTATATAGACATTGCCACGCATGCCGTGCAGGCGAATGCCATGGATGAATCTGTATTGAAATCCCTTGGTCTCAGAAACTTTGATCACGTGATCGTGTCCTTTGGGGATAATATAGAAGCAAGTATTCTTACCACCTTACTTTTAAAAGAATTAGGGGTTAAAGAAGTATGGGTCAAAGCTTCGAACTCCTATCATCAGAAGGTGTTGGACCGGATCGGGGCAGATAAAGTCATTCACCCGGAACGTGACATGGCGCGAAGAATCGCCCACCACATTACATCAGAAAAGATCATTGATTATATAGAGCTTTCGAAGGAGCACAGCATTGTAGAAGTGCGTGCGTCTAAAAAAGTCGCGGGCAAAACGTTAATTGATCTCGATGTCCGTGCGAAATTCGGTTGTAATATTATTGCCATTCACCGCGGGGAGGAAGTCATTGTCTCTCCTTCTGCTGATGAATTCATAAAAATTGAAGATCTACTGATTGTCATTGGACATAACAGGGATATCAATCGATTTGAAAAAGAAGGTGTATAACCTATGAAGCATAGGGTGATCCGGTTAAGCCCTCCTCAACTTCTCGTTGTGACATTTCTATTTTTTATCATAGTAGGAATGGGATTACTTAAACTGCCGTTTGCCACCACAGAATCGATTACATGGCTTGATGCCTTGTTCACGACGACTTCCGCTATGACGGTCACAGGGCTTGCGGTCGTTGATACGGGAGGGTCCTTCACTCTTTTTGGTGAAGTGGTCATTATGAGTCTGATCCAAATCGGGGGACTGGGTATCATGTCCTTTGCTGTCTTGATCTTTATGATGCTTGGAAAGAAAATCGGATTTAAAGAACGACTTCTTCTTCAACAGGCATTAAATCAGACGTCTGTAGGAGGAGTCATCAAGCTTGTAAAATATTTATTTATCTTTTCCTTCCTTGTTGAAGGTTTCGCCGTTCTTTTATTGGCGTCAGAATGGGTTCCTGAATTCGGTTGGAGAAGAGGGCTTTACGTCAGTATATTTCATTCTATTTCCGCGTTTAATAATGCAGGATTCTCTCTTTGGCCCGATAGTTTAATGGGGTATGTGGGAAGTCCCATCGTCAATATCACGATTTCGTTTCTGTTTATTGTAGGTGGGATCGGATTCACCGTTTTAGTAGACTTATGGAAATCAAAAACGATTCGAAAACTGTCACTCCATACGAAAATCATGGTAGTTGGGACAATTGTCATCAATATATTCGCTTTTATGATGATTTTCATCCTGGAGTATAATAACCCGAACACACTGGCTCAATTACCATTCCTTGATAAACTATTCGCTTCTTATTTTCAAGCAGTCACGCCCCGCACGGCTGGTTTTAACTCGCTTGACTACGGAAGTATGGAACGCTCCACATTGCTGCTCACGATTCTTTTGATGTTCATCGGGGCCGGGAGTGCTTCAACGGGTGGAGGAATCAAACTGACCACCTTTGTGGTGATTTCATTGAGTGTGTTTGCTTTCTTGAAGGAGAAAAGAGAGATTCGTATTTTCCGTCGTACGATTGATCAAAACTATATTTTTAAAGCTTTGGCTGTGTCGATGATCAGTGTGCTCCTTGTTTTTACGGCTCTGTTTTTCCTTGATATGACTGAAAAGAATGCTTCTTTCCTGGCTATTCTCTTTGAAGTGGTCTCAGCCTTTGGAACGGTAGGCTTGTCCATGGGGATTACCGGCTCTCTGACAGCGATAGGTAAATGGATCATTATCATCGTGATGTTTGTCGGGAAACTGGGCCCACTTACACTGGCTTTCTCCCTATCAAGACCGGACAAAGAAAAGATCCACTATCCAAAAGAGGATATATTAACAGGTTAATACTCAACCAACCGGCTCACTTCATTTTGCCCTTCGCGGGTAAGTAAGGGAGCCGGTTTTTTATTTCTTTTAGGCTCTTTTCGTGAAGGTTTGAGAATATAATTGAATCTGCCAGGGCTCTGTCAATGAATGTGTGCTGGATGGTGAGGGGAACCGATCCGCTTGCAGCTAGCATTGAGCAGAGCCTCCTCAGCTTTGCCGAACGGGGTCTTGGCACGCCCGAAATCGCAGGAGTCTACGCAGTTCCCCTTACCATCTATAAAAAAATTCATGACAAAGCTTAATATAGAAAACGGACTACTGCTCTCTTTTAATGAGGTTATTTACGGTGGGAGCATTGTTTAGTTCATTTAAAAGATAGTTTAATGATCCCTCGATTTATGAGTAAAAATAAAATTTTCTTTTACTCCTTTGTAGATATTTTTTTTTGGAAAAAACGCTCAACATTCCTACAATAGGAGCTTTTTGTATTGGCTATACGTCATTAGGAGAAGCACAGAGTGGATTGTAGCGGAAGGTACTTAACTCCTGCGGGCAATAGAGGAAAGGTCGAGACCCCACAGACTTGAACGTCGAGGAGGCTCGACTTCCTCCCCGCGGAAAGGAACGGTCCATGTTTTCGCACTACCACTCATTCAAAACAAAAATTCACTTTTGGGAAGTTATGCAAACCATAATGTTTATGAAAAGAGCTTTTTTAAAAACGACAAAGAATCAATCCATAACCACGCATGAGTCTAAAAACGGTTCTGTTAAGCGTTTTCATCATTTGTTTTTGATATTGACTAAACGACTGTGCGCGATTATACTGTTGAAAAATTCTGAACTTTAGGCGGTGCTGTTGTTGAAGCGTGTGTATAATTTTTCTGCTGGTCCTGCGGTGTTACCTGAGCCTGTTCTAAAAAAGGTTCAAGGCGAATTATTGAACTATCAAGAAACGGGCATGTCTGTAATGGAATTAAGTCATCGATCTGCCCCTTTCCAAAATATAATAGGAGAAGCTCAAGGTTTATTACGTGAACTGCTCTCGATTCCAGATGATTACCATGTCGTCTTTATGCAAGGAGGAGCATCCCTGCAATTTTCCATGATTCCTCTAAACTTACTGGGTTCAGATCAAGAAGCTGACTATGTCCTGACAGGCAGCTGGTCAAAGAAAGCTGTCAAAGAAGCAGAAAAGGTTGGGAATGTCCGTACTTTATCACCTCAAGAAAAGTTTGAGATCCCTGCTTATACACCTGAAGATTTTTCAACACAGTCAAGCTACGTACATATTACCTCCAACAATACAATTGAAGGAACACGTTACCATAAATGGCCTGAAACAGGAGGCATTCCACTTATAGCCGATATGTCCTCCCATATCCTTTCGGAGAAAATAGACGTTTCCTCCTTTGGGATGATCTATGCAGGTGCTCAAAAGAATCTGGGTCCTTCTGGTGTAACGGTGGCGATCATTCATGAAAGTCTGGTTGGTCAAGCATCGAATAAGTGTCCAACGATGCTGGATTACGAAACATATGTAAAGCATGATTCGCTCTTTAACACGCCTCCAACCTTCTCTATATACGTATTAAAACTTGTACTGGAGTGGGTGAAGGAAAATGGAGGAGTGGAAGGGATGCAGGCTGAAAATGAGAGGAAGGCCGGTCTCCTATACACCTGTATAGACGGATCATCTTTATTCCACAACCCTGTCCCGGAAAAAAATCGCTCCTTAATGAACATTCCTTTTTCAACACGTGATGAGGAGCTGGACTCCCGGTTTCTAAAAGAAGCCAAGGCAGAAGGGTTTGAATTTTTAAAAGGACACCGTTCTGTTGGTGGAATGCGAGCGAGTCTATATAATGCCATGCCGCTACGAGGAGTGGAAGCACTGGTCGATTTCATGAAAAAATTTGAGTCTAAGCAAGGAGGATTATAAGGATGATTTCAATCAATACGTACAATGCAATAAGTCAAAGCGGACTTTCACTGATCGAGGATGACCTGAACTACCATCTGAATGGAAATGGTGATCCCGATGGAATCCTGGTCAGATCCAAGAACTTGCATGATTTCTCTTTTCCTGCGTCAGTCAAAGCCATTGCCCGGGCAGGAGCAGGGGTCAATAATATCCCGATTGATCAATGTACGGAAAAAGGAATTGTTGTCTTTAATACACCCGGTGCGAATGCAAACGCCGTGAAAGAGCTCGTACTGGCTAATTTGATCGCTTCTTCACGTAACCTTTATTCTGCTGTCGGCTGGACAAACACTTTAAGAGAAACAGAGGAAGATGTACCAAGTGTCGTAGAAGCAAAGAAAAAAGAATTCGTAGGAAGCGAGATTAAAGGGAAGAAACTCGGAGTCGTAGGGTTAGGCGCGATTGGCGTCCTTGTCGCAAATGATGCCCTGGCCCTTGGGATGGATGTGGTCGCCTATGATCCATTTATATCAGTGGAAGCAGCGTGGCGTTTATCCCAGGATGTGAAGCGCGCTCATCATATTGAAGAAGTATGGGCAGAGTGTGATTTTGTGACGCTACACATTCCATTAACAGACAAGACGGAAAGCTTTGTGAGTGAAGAAGGCTTCACTAAGATGAAAAAGGGTATGACGATCTTAAACTTTTCAAGAGGTGAGCTAGTAGAAGAAGATGCTCTGGAAAAGGCCCTTGAAGCAGGAATTGTCCGTAAATATGTGACGGATTTCCCAAATAAAAAGGTTTTGAACATGAAAAACGTCGTCCCTGTGCCTCATTTGGGTGCATCTACCGTAGAATCTGAAGAAAACTGTGCCATCATGGCGACAAAGCAGCTGAAAACATATCTTGAAACGGGTAATATTAAGCATGCTGTGAACCTGCCTGATGTGGAACTTCCTTATAGTGGAAAAATGCGAGTGACGGTCATGCACCAAAACATCCCGAATATGGTCAGTCAAATCGCCAATGTTCTCTCAGGGTACGCAGTCAACATCGCAGATATGATTAACCGCAGTAAACATACGTGGGCCTATACCATGATTGATTTGGATCAAAAACTCCTCGAAGAAGAACAATATCAAGTGAAAAGCAGGATGAAAGAAATACACGGTATTGTTTCCGTCCGTCTCATTTAAATAAAGTGACTAGAACTCCCTTAACCCGAGAACAATGTGTAGTAAAGCGGTTGAGGGAGGATTTATTTTTATGGCGATGATTCATTTTAAGGGTAGAGATCTTTATTTTGACGATATAGGAGAGGGGAATCCCCTGGTCTTGATCCATCCCCCGGGCATGGGAAGGATGACCTTCATAAAGCAGCATGTGCTTTCCAGGCATTTTCGACTCATCATTCCGGACTTAACAGGACATGGAGACTCCTTTACCCTGGATCAGAATATAAGTATCGCTGAGTTTGTAGAGGATATAAAGGCGATCCTCGACAACTTGAACATTGCTGCATGTGTGATGCTTGGATATTCTGCGGGGGGAATAGTAGGACAAACATTCGCCTGTACCTATGAAAATCGGGTTTCCGCCCTCATTCTAGTAGGGGGATATCCGAAAGTCACGAATCCCAAGCTGATATGGATGCACCATATGGGCATGAAAATGGTTCGTGACCATCCTGCCCGCCTATCGGGGATTATTTCCAGAGCACATTTCAAGGACAAGCTTGAGCGTGAGAAGCTCAGGGGTCATATGAATAAGGCGAACCCCCATATTTGGTATCAGTTCTACGAGCAATCCCTTCATTATGATGGGATAAAGCAGGTCGAGAAGCTTCCCATACCGCTACTCTTAATTTATGGGGAAAGGTCGGATTGGATCAATTCTCATCTAAAACTGTATAACGATTGCTATCCTAAGAAAATATATATCATTCCAGGAGCCTCTCATCAAATTCCCACACGTTATCACGATGCTCTAAATAATATACTGTTAGGAGAAATTGAAGGGTTGGAAGCTAAGGGTTAGTGGATAATCTTTGCCCTTGCTCCTTCAACTTGATACTATTTTCATAAAGTAAAGTCGATCAACGAGAGGAGAATAACATGGGAATTCATCATTATTTTAAGAGCTTATCGGACCTTGAAACCCTCATTCGCTGTCCTGGGCGATTTAAGTATCATGAGCACAATGTAGCAAGCCACTCATTTAAGGTAACTAAAATAGCTCAATTTCTTGGGACTGTAGAGGAACAGAACGGGAAAGAAATCGATTGGAAAGCTCTGTATGAAAAAGCACTGAATCATGACTACGCAGAGTTATTTACTGGCGATATCAAGACCCCTGTGAAGTATGCATCGGGAGAGTTACGTGAACTTTTCAGCCAGGTGGAAGATCAGATGGTCAATAAATTCATTACTACAGAATTTCCCCCGCAATTTCAAGAAGTGTACAGAGAACGGTTTAAAGAGGGAAAAGACGATACCCTTGAAGGAAGGGTCTTATCTGTCGCAGACAAAATCGATCTTCTGTATGAATCCTTTGGAGAAATTCAAAAAGGGAATCCGGAACCTCTATTTATTGAAATTTATCAAGAAGCCCTATCTACGATTGTGAAATACAAGGACCTGGAGTGCGTACAATACTTCTTGGAATATATTCTGCCTGATATGTTGTCTGAAAAATTCATCCCTCATAGTGAGTTAAAGGAAAGGACCCAGAGATTAATTCAGCAGGGTGAGGAGTAGGAAAAACCTTTCCAGATAGGGAAATCTTCGGTAGAATATGTGTTATTCCCTTATCTTTAAGGAGAGTTGAACGTGTCCAAAATCATTTTAGGTTTATTTTTACCAGGATTGCTTGTCGTTCTGTTCACACGCGTTACTTACAATCATTATGTCGGATTGATCTTGACCGTAGCCCTCATTGCAGCTTCTGTTTCGAAGGGCTATACGGACTCCTGGTTACTGATTGTCGTAGACGCGGCTTCATTAACCGTCGGATTCTGGTATAGCGACCGGATGATGAAAAAAGCGAAGAGAAGTGCATGATTTCGATGACAGATGAATAGAAATTTGAAAACAGGGCCTATCTTTTTAAAAGATAGGCCCTGTTTTTCTTATGACAAAGGGCTTGCATATTCCTTTGAAAAGGTCGGGAGAGAATTCCTGTGTCAAACAGATATCATAATTGTGGATAAATAAAGAATAGTGTGAATAAGTAAGGGGGGTGGACATGTTATTCACAGATTGAATCCGCATTCATCAACATTGTGCACAAGAAATTTGACGAATTGTGAATAAACTTAGGGATTTTCCACAAGGAATATCTACTTATACACATAGTTGTACACAGGTTGTGTATAGAAATGCTCGGATTATGTCGGAAATTTCTTATAAGCTCCTTGCTGCCTGCCGTAAAATGTCGAAATCATGATTTAAGCCTCTAAACTGTTTCTTCATCAAAAGTTATCCACAACCAAGATGATGTTATCTCTACAAAATAAAAAAAACGAACTTTTGTTCGCTTATTATTGGTTAATACTGTAGGAAATGTGGTAGAATGTGTATAGAAGAATGGACAGTGTTTAAGATGGGTATAAGTAGGTAAATACAAGGTAGCATTCCTTTATAATAGGAGGTTTCACGGTGAAAGATCAATTCGAGCTCAAGTCTAAATATAAACCAGAGGGAGATCAGCCCCTGGCGATTGAGAAATTAGTTCAAGGCATAAATGAGGGGAAACGTCATCAAACCTTACTTGGAGCTACAGGTACAGGAAAGACATTCACTGTCTCCAATGTGATTAAGCAGGTTGAAAAGCCGACCCTCATTATTGCTCATAATAAAACATTGGCGGGGCAGCTCTACAGTGAATTTAAAGAGTTTTTCCCTGATAACGCCGTTGAATATTTTGTCAGTTACTATGACTATTATCAGCCGGAAGCATACGTTCCTCAAACGGATACGTTTATTGAGAAGGATGCAAGCATCAATGATGAAATCGATAAACTCAGGCACTCTGCCACATCTTCTTTGTTTGAGCGAAAAGATGTCATCATCATTGCCAGCGTGTCCTGTATTTATGGTTTAGGTAACCCGGAGGAATACCGGGAGCTCGTTCTTTCCCTGCGTACAGGTATGGAAATCGAACGAAATCAATTGCTGCGTAAGCTTGTGGATATTCAATATGAACGAAACGACATCGACTTTCAGCGTGGAACCTTCCGTGTGCGAGGCGACGTAGTGGAAATTTTCCCGGCTTCCCGGGATGAACACTGTATGCGTGTAGAGTTTTTCGGAGATGAAATTGACCGGATTCGTGAAGTGGATGCCCTGACCGGTGAAATCATGGGCGATCGAGATCATATCGCGATTTTCCCGGCTTCCCACTTCGTAACCCGTGAAGAAAAATTGCAGGTCGCCATCAAGAATATTGAAAAAGAGCTTGAAGAGCAATTAGCCATCATGAAAGAAGAAAATAAGCTGCTTGAGGCCCAGCGTTTAGAGCAACGGACCCGTTATGATCTCGAAATGATGAGGGAGATGGGCTTTTGCTCAGGGATTGAAAACTACTCCCGTCACCTGACACTAAGGCCGTCCGGATCGACACCGTATACTCTTCTGGACTATTTTCCAGACGATTTCTTAATTGTTGTTGACGAGTCCCATGTGACATTACCTCAAATCAGGGGGATGTTTAACGGGGATCAGGCCCGTAAAAAAGTGCTTGTGGATCACGGCTTCCGTCTGCCTTCAGCCATGGACAATCGTCCCCTGCGCTTCGAAGAATTTGAGAAGAAAACACAGCAGCTCCTCTATGTTTCGGCAACTCCTGGACCATATGAGTTGGAGCATAGTCCTGAAATGGTTGAGCAGATCATCCGTCCGACAGGACTGTTAGATCCGATTATCGAGGTACGTCCCATAGAAGGACAAATCGATGACCTTCTGGGTGAAATCAACGAACGTATTGAGAAAAATGAACGTGTCCTTGTGACTACCCTTACGAAGAAAATGTCTGAGGATCTCTCTGCATATTTGAAGGAAATGGGTATTAAAGTTCAATATTTGCATTCAGAAATCAAAACCTTGGAACGGATTGAAATTATTCGCGACCTCCGTTTAGGTAAATATGATGTATTAGTGGGAATCAACCTACTTCGTGAAGGATTGGACATTCCCGAAGTATCACTCGTCACCATACTGGATGCCGATAAAGAAGGGTTCTTGCGTTCTGAACGTTCCCTCATTCAAACGATTGGCCGTGCAGCTCGTAATAGTAACGGTAAAGTCATCATGTACGCGGACAAAATGACCGACTCTATGCAAAAAGCACTTGATGAGACAGAACGTCGTCGAACGATACAAGAAGAATATAATGAAAAACACGGCGTTACCCCGACGACCATACAAAAAGAAATCCGGGATGTCATCAGGGCAACTCATGCCGCAGAAGAAGCAGGGGTTTATGAAGGAGAACAGACAAAAGTTTCGAAAATGTCTAAACCGGAGCGACAAAAACTTATTGCTAGCTTAGAAGTGGAAATGAAGGAAGCAGCCAAGGCATTGGACTTTGAGCGCGCTGCACAGCTTCGTGATACCATTCTTGAGCTCAAGGCGGAAGGATGAACGATATATGGCGCGAGATCAAATAATCGTACAAGGAGCTAGAGCTCATAATTTAAAAAATATAGATATTAAAATCCCCCGGGATAAACTGGTCGTTTTAACAGGGCTTTCGGGTTCAGGTAAGTCATCCCTTGCCTTTGATACCATTTATGCAGAAGGACAAAGACGTTATGTCGAATCCCTTTCTGCCTATGCGCGTCAATTTCTAGGTCAAATGGATAAACCTGATGTCGATGCCATCGAAGGGTTGTCCCCGGCGATTTCCATCGATCAAAAAACAACGAGTCGTAATCCCCGTTCGACTGTAGGGACGGTAACAGAAATTTACGACTATCTAAGACTGTTGTTTGCAAGAGTAGGGAAACCGATTTGTCCAAATCACGGGATCGAAATCTCCTCCCAAACGATTGAACAAATGGTCGACCGTATTCTTGAATACCCGGAAAGAACGAAGCTTCAAGTACTGGCACCAGTTGTATCAGGCCGTAAAGGAACTCACGTGAAGACCCTTGAAGAAATCAAGAAACAAGGGTTTGTTCGAGTACGTATCAATGGTGAAGTCCAGGATCTTGGAGAAGAAATCTCGCTGGAAAAAAATAAAAAGCACTCCATTGAAGTGATTATTGATCGAATCGTCGTGAAGGAAGGTGTCGCAGCACGTCTGTCCGACTCACTTGAAACTGCACTTAGATTGGCAGACGGTCAGGTGATCATCGATGTAATCGGGGAAGAAGAGCTTTTATTCAGTGAGCATCACGCATGTCCATACTGTGGATTTTCCATAACGGAACTGGAACCAAGAATGTTTTCCTTCAATAGTCCATACGGTGCCTGCACAAGTTGTGATGGGTTAGGAACAAAGCTTGAAGTCGATAAGGAGCTCGTGATTCCCAATTGGGATCGCACTCTCGACGAACATGCGATTGCTCCGTGGGAACCGACAAGCTCCCAATACTATCCGTCTCTTCTTAAGGCCGTATGTGATCACTATGATATTCCGATGGATATGCCTGTGAAGGAAATTCCGAAACAACAAATGGATAAGGTCCTGTATGGATCCGGCAAAGATGAGATTTACTTCCGTTACGAGAACGATTTTGGTCAAGTTCGTGAAAACTATCTTCGTTTCGAGGGAGTCATCCCGAATGTTGAGCGCCGTTACCGTGAAACGAGCTCTGATTATATCCGTGAACAGATGGAGAAATACATGGCGCAGCAGGATTGCCCAACCTGTAAAGGCCACCGTTTGAAAGAAGAGAGCTTAGCAGTAAAAGTAGACTCACTTCATATTGGGGAAGTAACAGCCTTTTCAATAGAAGAAGCAGAGCAGTTTTTCCATAAGCTCGAGCTATCTGAAAAAGATATGAAGATTGCCAATCTTATTTTGAGGGAGATCCGTGAACGCCTCGGATTCCTGGTCAACGTTGGACTTGAGTACCTCACACTAAGCCGGGCAGCAGGCACGCTTTCGGGGGGAGAGGCTCAACGGATTCGTTTAGCGACTCAAATCGGTTCCCGTCTGACGGGGGTCCTCTACATTCTTGATGAGCCGTCCATCGGATTGCACCAACGGGACAATGACCGACTGATCGACACCTTAAAGAACATGAGGGAAATAGGAAACACCTTGATCGTAGTCGAGCATGATGAAGATACGATGATGGCTGCAGACTACCTCATCGATATCGGACCTGGAGCGGGTGTTCACGGGGGAGAAGTGGTGTCTGCTGGAACACCACAAGAAGTGATGGATGACTCGAACTCATTAACGGGTCAGTACCTTTCAGGGAAGAAGTTCATCCCTCTCCCACAGGAAAGACGTAAACCTGATGGCCGGTACTTAGAGATTGTGGGAGCGAAAGAAAATAACCTGAACAACGTCAAAGTGAAGCTGCCATTAGGAATCTTTACCGCTGTGACTGGAGTATCCGGATCCGGTAAAAGTACGTTGATCAATGAAATCCTGCATAAGTCACTGGCTCAAAAGCTTCATAATGCAAAATCAAAACCTGGTGAGCATAAAGAAGTGAAGGGGATTGACCACCTTGATAAGGTCATCGATATCGATCAATCACCGATCGGTCGTACCCCAAGATCCAACCCGGCTACTTATACCGGGGTATTCGATGATATCCGGGATGTATTTGCCACAACCAATGAAGCGAAAGTTCGGGGCTATAAAAAAGGCCGTTTCAGCTTTAATGTTAAAGGAGGACGTTGTGAAGCATGTCGCGGAGACGGGATCATCAAGATCGAAATGCACTTCCTTCCAGATGTGTACGTTCCATGTGAAGTTTGTCACGGGAAACGATACAACCGGGAAACACTTGAAGTGAAATATAAAGATAAAAATATTTCTGATGTGCTCGAGATGACAGTCGAAGATGCAGTGAAATTCTTCGAGAACATTCCGAAGATTAAACGTAAACTGCAAACCATCTTTGATGTTGGACTTGGCTACATCACATTAGGTCAGCCAGCCACTACGTTATCAGGGGGAGAGGCCCAACGTGTGAAGCTTGCTTCAGAATTGCATCGTCGTTCTACGGGCCGCTCTCTATACATTCTGGATGAGCCGACAACTGGACTTCATGTGGATGACATTGCTAGACTCTTAGTTGTTCTTCAACGACTTGTTGAAAACGGAGATACGGTCCTCGTCATCGAACACAATCTTGATGTCATTAAAGCAGCCGATTACCTTGTAGATCTTGGTCCTGAAGGCGGGGACAAAGGTGGTACGATTGTTGCAAGCGGAACCCCTGAAAAAGTGGCCGAAGTACAAGGTTCCTACACAGGAAAGTACCTGAAACCTGTGCTTGAGCGCGATCGTGAACGGATGAAGAAGAAGATTAGGGAAAAAGAAGAAGTGACGAATTAATGATGGGAGAGATGCAATGCAAAGCGCATCTCTCTTTTTAATAAAAAAACCATTCCCGACGTCAATCCCCAACCAAAACCACAACTCCATACCTATCTAAAATCAGCCTCAAGTTGGAGTGAAGAACATTCCCATTATGTGAAAATAAGATTACAAACAAATGCATTGAAACCTTTTGCTTCACGTATCGTAAATAATAGTAGAGGAGATGATGAAGATGGAGACCAATAAGGTATTATCAGCCCTGTGCTATTTCAGTATATTTTTTGCAGGCTTCCTTTTTCCGCTGATCGTTTATTTTGTATCAGATCATCCTTATGTGAAAAAGGACGCTAAAGCAGCCTTTTTATCTCACTTATTACCGGTTGTTGCGGTGCCCCTTGTGATTACAGGCTTGTTTTTGGATATGGGGGTTTTCGCGAGTGGTGCGGGATTGCCGATATTCACCGTCATCATGATCGGTTTAGCCATATTACTTAGTGTTGTCGTGGTCATTTGGAATGTGTATAAAGGCATTAAAGTACTTTTATAATCAACAAAGGGGATGAAAGAGTATGAATGAAGAACGCAAACGCATTTTGGATATGTTGGAAAATGGGACGATTTCGGCACAGGAAGCAGTGGCATTATTGGAAGCACTTGATCAAAAGCCAAATACATCAAAAGAAAAGGCAAAGGAAAAGGATTTCCTTGATGAATTTGTGTCCATCTTTCAAGAGGATAAAAAGGGTGAGAAAGAACATTCTACTCATTCGGGAAATCCGAAAGATAAGCTTCTTGATTTCATGAATAGCGCGTTGAACAAGATTAAGAATTTTGACTTTGATTTTCAGTGGAATCAATCGGTTGAGCTGTCTCATGTGTATCAACAGCCCAATACGGATTTCGAGAAAATCGATGTAGATGTGGCCAATGGAAAGGTAGAACTGATCCCTTGGGATGGTGAGGAAGTCCGGGTGGAATGTGAGGCCAAGGTTTATCGTACAGAAGATCATGAGGAAGCCAGAAAGCAGTTCATGGAGAATACGTCCTTTGCTGTCGACGGGGATACGTTGTATTACTCCACGCAATTAAAGTGGATGAAGGTGGACTCTAAACTCTACATTCCAAAGCATCAATATAAAAGGATTTCGATCCGCTTATTTAATGGTGGATTAAAGGCAGAGAATTTAGATGTCCAGGATCTTCGTGCCAAAGCTGCTAATGGAAAGATTCATATCGATCACCTGACAGCGAAAAAAGCAGAAGTGGAAACATCCAACGGTGCGATTTCAATCCTGAACGCGAAAGCCCACCATGTTGAAGCAGAATCCATTAATGGAAAGGTCCATGTCGAAGGGGATATCTCAATCTCAGATGTGCAATCCCTGAACGGAAACGTGGTTTGTGCCTTGACCGGGGATAAAGCCGACACGCTTCACGCAAAGACGGTAACGGGCAACATTGATTTATTCGTTCCTGAAAACATCAACATTTCCGGAGAGGCAAAATCAAACTTCGGTGGTTTTAAGCTTGAGTTGCAGGGTATTGATGTATTGGAGGAAAAAAATGAAGTGGTTCAAAAGTCGATTCGTTTCAGTCGTAAAACCGATTCAGATGATAAGCTTCATCTTTTTGCGGAAACAAAAGCAGGATCTGTCCTCATAAAAAAGCATGAACAGAAGAATGTTAATAAGGACAAAGCATAAGATGAGAAAGAAGGAATAACGATGAGAAAACAATTAGCACGATCAAGGTCTGACAGAAAACTCGCCGGGGTGCTTGGAGGTTTGTCCCGTTATGTGGGGATCGATGCAACGATTCTAAGGGTGATTTTCATCATCCTGCTCATTCCGACGGGATTCTTCCCTCTGGCCGTCGTATACGGTTTATTGGCCTTCGTGCTGCCAAATGAGGAGGAAGCCATCAAATAATGAGATGGATTATTGGAATTTTAATCAATGCAGTAATCTTTATTGCATTGGCAGGGTTTTTTGAAGGATTTGAAGTATCCGGGTTCGGGGCAGCAATAGGAGCCAGCTTTATTCTTTCGATACTGAATGTTCTAGTGAAACCGATTTTGATCATCCTGACTCTGCCGGTGACGATTTTATCACTCGGGCTGTTTCTCTTCGTCATTAATGCCATTACGTTACTGCTGACGGATGGCCTGATGGGAAGCAGCTTTGAGTTATCCGGATTTGGCATGGCTTTTCTGGCATCGATCATTTTGTCACTTGCCAACCTGGTGATTCAAAAAACAGTGCTGGATCCGATGAAAGAGAAGTAATAGGAAAAAACTCCGGCTTGATTGTTGGCCGGAGTTTTTTTGTGGGGATAAAACGTGCACCTGTTACAAGTAAGCTGCCTTGCGCTTTTTTCTATAATTGCTAAAATAGGTTAGAGAAAGAATCGTTTATAAATATGAAGCGAGTGTAACGTGAAGGAGGAGCTGCATGTGGCAAAGGTCCGCACAAAAGATATTGTCGATAAGTTTAAATTAGAGCTTGTCGGTGGAGAAGAAGGTTTACATAGACCTATTACAACGAGTGACATTTCCCGTCCAGGTTTGGAGATGGCGGGTTATTTCAACTACTATCCTGCAGAGCGGATACAACTATTGGGAAAAACCGAGTTATCTTTTCTGGAGCTATTAGATGAAGCGGAACGTAAGCGCAGAATGGAAGCTCTCTGTACAGATATTACGCCTGGTATCATCATTTCCAGAGACCTTGAGATTCCGCCTGAGCTAGTGGAAGCATCGAATCGTTATGATGTTCCTGTCATGCGTTCTTCGATGAAGACAACACGATTCTCTTCGAGGCTGACAAACTATCTGGAAAGTAAGCTTGCCCCAACAACGGCGATCCATGGTGTACTGGTGGATATTTATGGAGTCGGAGTGTTGATCACGGGGAAAAGTGGCGTTGGTAAAAGTGAAACTGCTCTAGAACTAGTGAAAAGAGGTCATCGTCTTGTAGCAGATGATTGTGTCGAGATTCGCCAAGAAGACATGGATACGCTAATCGGCAGTTCTCCTGAATTGATTGAACACCTGTTGGAAATACGCGGTTTGGGGATCATCAATGTCATGACGTTATTTGGTGCAGGAGCCGTCCGCAGCCATAAGCGCATTACCCTTTGCATCAATCTCGAGCTATGGGATAAAACGAAACAGTACGACCGGCTTGGACTGGAAGAAGAGACAATGAAAATCATCGATACGGATATTACAAAATACACTGTACCTGTTCGTCCTGGACGAAATCTCGCGGTTATCATTGAGGTGGCTGCCATGAACTTCCGCCTGAAACGTATGGGCGTAAATGCAGCAGAGCAATTTACAAACCGATTGTCTGATGTGATTGAAGATGGAGAGAATGAAGATATCTAATCCTTACATAGAACGTGAATGAAGTTTACATTCATATACTATCTTAATGGAAAAAAAGGAGAGACAAAATGAACGAGAACATTACACCAATCGACCCTATTGCCATTTCACTCGGTCCGATCCAAGTACACTGGTACGGTGTCATCATCGGACTTGGGATTGCATTAGGACTCTATTTAGTCATTCGTGAGAGCAAACGACTGGGCCTTCACCCCGATACATTCATCGATTTGCTCGTTTGGGCCATTCCCATCGCTATCATTTGTGCACGCGCTTATTATGTCATCTTTGAGTGGGATAATTATTATGCCGATCACCCCGGGGATATCATTAAAGTCTGGAATGGTGGAATCGCCATCCATGGTGCATTGATCGGTTCTGTCCTCACTACGATCGTGTTTGCTAAAATAAAAGGGCTGTCGTTCTGGAAGCTCGTTGATATTGCGGCACCGAGCCTTATTTTAGGTCAGGCAATCGGCCGCTGGGGTAACTTTGTAAACCAGGAGGCCCATGGTGGAGAAGTGTCCCGTGCGTTTCTTGAAAGCCTGATGCTTCCCGATTTCATCATTAATCAAATGTATATTAATGGAGTATACTACCACCCTACATTTCTATATGAATCTCTTTGGAGTTTTGCCGGATTGATTCTTCTTCTTGTCCTGAGAAGAAAGGCAAGCAGTCTTCGTCGTGGAGAACTGTTCTTAACATATGTGATTTGGTATTCCATTGGTCGATTCTTTGTTGAAGGATTGAGAACGGACAGTCTGATGATGGGGTCTTTACGATTCGCTCAAGTGATTTCGATTGTTCTTATCATTGGAGCGATAGGTGTGTTCTTTTACAGAAGAAAAGCTGGCCTTGCGAAGAAGGCATACGATGAAAAGACGGATAGCGTAAACGCTTAACAAAAGGAGAGTAGGGCGTATGTGGATGTCATCTTTGAAAAATGGCGGACTTACAGGTTTGAAAACAACGTGGTCACTGGGAAAGGTCATATTTCCGGTCACGCTGATCGTGTTTTTGCTTCAATATACACCTGTCCTTCCTTGGGTCATGGAGAAGATTTCTCCGTTCATGAAACTTATCGGGCTTTCAGGTGATGCGGCCATTCCTCTTGTATTGGGCAATTTTCTTAATTTGTACGCAGGAATCGGTGGGATCCTATCCCTTGATTTAACGGTGAAAGAAGTATTCATCATTGCTGTGATGCTCTCCTTCTCTCATAATTTGTTCATTGAATCAACGGTAGCCGCAAAGGTTGGCGTGAAGATTTGGCTGATTGTCGCTGTTAGGGTCGGGTTGGCCCTGGTATCGGCGATTGTCATCAATCTGGTTTGGAACGGTGGGTCTGAAATCGCCAAGTACGGAATGATGCCCCCACAACAAGCCGAGCCGGACGGGTGGGGGGAAATCATTCTCCTGGGACTCGAAAAAGCGGGATTTGGTGTCCTGCAATTAGCTCTTATCGTCATTCCTCTTATGATGATTATTCAAGTGATGAAAGATCTGAAATGGATGGATGTTTTTTCACGATGGATGTCCCCAGCCACACGGGCGCTTGGCATGAATGCAAATACATCATCTACGATGGTGGCGGGACTCGTCATCGGGCTGGCATACGGAGCAGGAGTCATGATTCAGGCAGTAAAAGAAGATGGTGTGAGTAAGAAGGATGTCACGATTGCCTTCATCTTTTTAGTCGCCTGTCACGCCGTGGTGGAGGATACGTTAATCTTTATCCCGCTTGGCATCCCTGTCTTGCCACTCCTGATCATCAGGCTTGTCACAGCGATTTTGTTAACGATGGCGGTTGCTTACATTTGGAACAGGGTCGATGCAAAGAAAGAAAAGGAGAGACATTATGAGCAGGATTACAACAATATTATTTGACTTAGACGGAACATTGATCAACACCAATGATTTAATCATTTCTTCCTTTTTGCATACATTGAATCATTATTATCCGGGGCAGTACGAAGAAAAGGACGTTCATCCTTTTATGGGGCCACCATTAGAGGAGTCATTTGGCGGACTGAATCCTGACATGATGGAAGAAATGTGTGCTCATTACCGTGCTTATAATCATGAGCATCATGACGCACTTGTCACTGAGTTTGAAGGGGTGTATGAAACCGTTCAAGCCCTTTACGAAAATGGATACAAATTAGCGATAGTCTCAACGAAAATCCGTGATGTTGTGTTAAAAGGATTGGACCTTATGAATCTTCGTCCGTTCTTTGAAGTCATCATCACCCTGGACGAAGTCGAGAACGCGAAGCCGCATCCTGAACCGATTGAGAAAGCTCTCGTAGCATTGGGGTCTTCACCTGAAGAAGCAATTATGATCGGTGACAATCACCACGATATTTTAGCCGGGAAAAATGCAGGAGTGCTATCGGCAGGTGTAGCGTGGAGTGCGAAGGGGAGAGAGCATCTGGCTCACTACGAACCGGACTTCATGCTGGATAATATGAAAGACTTATTACCGATTGTTGGAGTTCCGACTGCATGAGACGAACGACCCGCTACCCTGTAGAAGGAGCAAATTCTCTCAGGCATGTTTACAAAACCGTTCCTTTCGGGAAGGTCGTCAAAAATTTCATCGTGATTCAACTGGCAAGGTACACACCCTTTTTGGGGATGAAAAATTGGATGTACAAGAATTTTTTGCAGATGAAGATTGGTGAACACACATCATTCGCCCTGATGGTGATGCTTGACGTGATGTTCCCGGAAAAAATATCCGTTGGGCGTAATACGGTTATCGGGTACAATACGACGATCCTGGCCCATGAATACCTGATCAAGGAATACCGATTAGGTCATGTGGAAATCGGATCGGAAGTGATGATCGGGGCCAACACCACAATATTACCGGGTGTTCAAATTGGCGACGGAGCCATCGTATCAGCAGGAACCCTCGTACATAAAGACGTCCCGGCAGGAGCGTTCGTAGGTGGTAACCCAATGAGGATCATCTACACCAAAGAGGAACTTGCCGCACGCTGGCGAGAAGATGCAATCTACGGATTGAAAAAAGAAGAATAAGGGAAAAGGCAAAGATAGAATGAGTTCTATTTTTGCCTTTTTTGTTTTTCAAAGGATGTTTTAAAATAGATTGTTGTTTTTATGATTTTTTATTAAGTAACCGATTCTCAGAAACTTGATTGGAGTGGAAGGCGAGCGCCTGTAGCGGAAATCAACTACTCCATGCCCAGTGAAATGATCACGATTGCAATATACCTGTGGTAAATGTTCGTCCAATTACTATGTAAGCAACGTACGATCAACCAATCACTGAAAAATCCACAAATCAAACGGTTGACGAATAAAAAAAGAAACGCTACACTACTAATAACTTTATTTTATTAGTGCATTAGCGAACTAAAGGATTTCTGGATAATCGAGAATAAGTAGCAATCCCCAAATCGGGGAAAAATAGATGAATTATTACGCCAAAGGTGGTTCTTATGACTAAGTTATTCATGTTCGAGAAGCCATTGGGAATGAGAGATACATTCCCTGATTTATATGAAATCAAAGATCAGACGAAAAAGAATATGGAACAGGTGATGAAACTGTGGGGTTACAAGTTTATTGAGACTCCCAGCCTTGAATATTATGAAACAGTTGGTGAGGCATCGGCGATATTAGATCAGCAGCTATTCAAGCTTCTGGATCAACAGGGTCACACCCTTGTATTAAGGCCGGATATGACAGCGCCGATTGCCCGGATTGCCGCGTCAAAATTATTAAAGGATGAAGCACCGCTGCGATTGGCATACTCGAATTCTGTGTTCAGGGCCCAGCAGAGGGAAGGCGGGCGCCCCGCAGAATTTGAACAAGTGGGAATTGAATGTATCGGTGACGACTCAGTCAGTGCCGATGCTGAGGTGATTGCCCTGATGGTTTCGGTATTAAAAGAAGCTGGATTGGAACATTTCAAGATTTCCATCGGCCACATCGGATTTGTGCAGGAGCTGTTCACTCAAATCGTCGGGACAGAAGAACGGGCGGATACGTTAAGAAGATACTTATATGAAAAGAATTATGTTGGATATCGCCAGCATGTCAATGAGTTGGCTCTCTCATCCATTGATAAGCAGAGATTGTTCCGTTTCTTGCAATTACGGGGATCAGAAAATGTGCTGGGTGAAGCCCATTCTCTTCTAGAAGGGGAAAAAGGACTGCATGCATTAGAACAGCTGAAAGATCTTTGGAGTATTTTAAAAGATTACGAAGTGGAGCAATATGTGAAGTTCGATTTGAGCCTGGTGAGTCACATGAGTTATTATTCAGGTATTTTATTTGAAGTGTACGGAGAAAATGTAGGGTTTGCGATCGGAAATGGCGGCCGCTACGACAAGCTACTTGAAAAATTCGGAAAGAACTCCGGTGCGACAGGCTTTGGATTGCGTCTGGATTATGTTCTTGAAGCGATGCAGGTTGAGTTAAATTCCACTCTTCAGCAATGTGTGCTGTTTAGTGATGATCGCAGGAAAGAGGCTATCGGTATTGCTTATGAGCTGCGAAGTGAAGGAGTCAAAGTGGTGCTGCAGAATTGGAAAGGCGTAGGAGATGTGGACGAGTTTACGAAGGGCTTCAGCAATGTGCACTTTGTTGTGGGACAGGACCCGAAAGGCGGTGAAACATCATGAGTGCGTTAACCATTGCCATGCCTAAAGGCAGGATATTTGAAGAAGCCGTGGAACTATTAAGGAAGGCAGAATACAATCTGCCGCCCGAATTTGATGACTCAAGGAAGCTGATCATCGAAGTTCCCCAGGAAGATTTACGATTCATCCTGGCAAAGCCGATGGACGTTCCGACATATGTGGAGCATGGAGTCGCAGATTTAGGGATTGCCGGGAAGGACGTTATGTTGGAAGAAGAACGAGACGTATATGAGCTGCTTGATTTGCGGATCAGTGGCTGTTACTTGGCGGTCGCAGGACTGCCTGATACAAAAATGAGTGATGTGGCACCGAAAATTGCTACGAAATATCCGAATGTTGCGTCATCCTATTTCCGTGAGCAGGGTGAACAAGTGGAAATTATTAAACTAAACGGTTCCATTGAGCTTGCTCCATTAATCGGACTTGCTGATCGCATCGTCGATATCGTTTCAACGGGAAGAACCCTGAAAGAAAATGGACTGGTGGAATACGAAACCATCGTTAACATCACCTCCAGACTTATCGTCAACCCCGTCAGCTACCGAATGAAAGACGAAAAAATAGAAGACCTCGTCACCCGGCTGACACGAATCATCGGGTAAGAGGGACGGACCTTTCCTGGAGCAGGTCAATACAGGAATATCAATACTAATAAAGAGAATTTGAGGTTCGGATGCTTGTTCATTCAGGCAAGGTCCGTCCCTCCAAATATAGATTACATAGGGAATACGGCATCTGCTTTCGTAAGCAGGTCCGTCCCTCTCGAAGGCTGGTGGATGTGATGAAGATTGTGAAGGATATAAGCGGGGCGTCGATTAAGCGCTCGGTCGATAGTGGTACGGAGGAGCAGCGAAGAGCGGTTCAGGGGATTATTTCTTCTGTGCAGAAAAATGGCGACCAGGCAGTCTGTGAATTTACGAAGAAATTTGATGGTGTCCAATTAGAAAACTACAGGGTTTCTCAAGGTGAGATAGAGGAAGCCTTCGCTTCTCTGGATTCTGAGATGATCTCGATCATTGAAGAAGCTGCCGATAATATCCGAGACTTTCATGAGAAACAAAAAAGATCTTCATGGTTTACAACGAAAGAGGATGGAACCATGCTTGGCCAAAAGCTGACCCCCCTTGATTCAGTCGGCGTGTACGTACCGGGTGGAACAGCTGCGTATCCATCCTCTGTATTAATGAATGTGTTGCCTGCTAAAGTCGCTGGAGTCAAACGAATCACGATGGTTTCTCCTCCTGGAAATGATGGGAAGCTATCTGCCGGCGTGTTGGTTGCAGCTAAAATTGCCGGAGTGGAAGACATCTTTAAAGTCGGCGGTGCCCAAGCCATAGCCGCATTGGCCTATGGAACGGAATCCATCACTCCTGTGGATAAAATAACAGGACCGGGGAACATTTATGTAGCCCTGGCTAAACGCGAAGTATTCGGTGATGTGGATATTGATATGATCGCCGGCCCGAGTGAAATCGTGATTCTGGCCGATGAGAATCAGCGTGCGGATGAAATTGCCGCAGACCTTCTTTCACAGGCAGAGCATGATGTGTTTGCCTCTGCCGTTCTTGTGACGAATTCATCTACACTGGCTGAAGAGGTATCGACACAGGTAGAACGACAGCTGTCTTCTCTTCCAAGAGAAGACATTGCCCGTCAGTCCATCAATGATTTCGGAGTCATCTACGTGACGAGAGATATTGAAGAAGGAATAGATGTTGTGAATCAACTTGCAGCGGAGCATTTGGAAATTTTAACGGAGAAGCCGTTTGGAACGATGGCGAAAATCCGTCATGCCGGAGCGATATTCCTTGGCCGTTACAGCTCGGAGCCAGTAGGTGATTACTTTGCAGGACCTAATCACGTACTCCCGACGAATGGGACAGCACGTTTTTCAAGTCCGTTAAATGTAGATGAATTTATGAAGAAGACAAGTGTCATTTCATATAGTGAAAAAGCATTGCAGCAAGATTATCAAAAAATCGCAAAACTTGCCCGCTTGGAGGGTCTTGAAGCCCATGCAAGGGCAGTGGAGATTCGATTCGATCAAGATAAATAGGGAAGAGGGACGGACCTCCATGAGGTCCGTCCCTCCAAAAAGGAGGACATCATGGTGAGAAGTGCAGAGATTGTGCGAAAGACGAATGAGACGGATATTCGTTTGAATTTTGGAATCGATGGAGAGGGAAACTCTAAAGTAGAGACAGGCGTCCCATTCATGAGTCATATGCTGGATTTGTTCACAAAACATGGGCAATTTGATTGTACGATTGAGGCAAATGGCGATATTGAAGTGGATGACCATCACACCACTGAAGATATCGGCATTTGCTTGGGACAGGCGTTACTTGCATCACTGGGAGACAAAAAAGGGATTAAGCGTTACGGCTCAGCCATGGTTCCGATGGATGAAGCTCTTGCCCAAGTCGTGGTGGACCTGAGTAACCGTCCGCACCTCGAGTTCCGTGCAGAACTTCCAAGTCAGAAGGTCGGGACCTTCGATACAGAGCTTGTTCATGAATTTCTTTGGAAGCTTGCTCTTGAAGCACGAATGAATCTTCATGTCATCGTTCATTATGGTCACAATACCCACCATATCATTGAAGCAATCTTTAAAGCACTGGGACGTGCCTTGGATGAAGCAACCATGATTGATCCCCGGGTAAAAGGGGTTCCGTCAACGAAGGGAATGTTATAATTCATGATCGGCATTGTAGACTATGGGATGGGGAATCTGTTCAGCGTCAGTAAAGCACTTGAACGGTTGAACATTCCTTATTTTATCAGTGATCAACAAGAGGAATTACTGAACGCAGATGGGTTGATTTTACCGGGAGTGGGAGCATTTAAAGATGCTATGAATCTTCTCGAAACCACACATTTAAAAGAAACCATCTTCACTTTTACCCAAAGCGGGAAGCCGCTCTTAGGCATTTGTTTAGGCATGCAGCTCCTCTTTGAAGAAAGTAAGGAGAATGGATCAACAAAAGGATTGGCTCTTCTACCAGGTGAGGTGCTTCACATCCCAAAAGAGGACAGTCAAGGTAACTCATTCAAAGTCCCTCACATGGGATGGAATCTTCTGCGTTACCAAAAAAACTCCCCCCTTTTAGAAGGGTTATCTGAAGGCTATGTTTACTTCGTTCATTCGTATTATGTGCACGAAGGATCCCAAGACGTGATCGAAGCGAGTGCTGATTATGCAGGAGTGAAAATCCCGGCAGTCGTGAGTCGGGAGAATATATACGGAATGCAGTTTCACCCTGAAAAAAGCGGGGAGCTTGGAATGAAACTGTTAGAAAACTTTACAAAACGAGTGATGGAGGCGGTCTCATGAGTTTTACGATTTATCCAGCCATCGATATGAGGGGAGGAAAGTGCGTTCGCCTCATTCAAGGTGATTATAATCAGGAAACGGTTTATGGAGACTCTCCGTTTGATATGGCGAAGAAATTCGCTGATGAAGGGGCCGAATGGATTCACATGGTGGATCTTGATGGGGCAAAGGAAGGCTCCCGGATCAATGATGAATTTGTGATCGCCGTTGCTGAAAAGCTGGATGCCAAGGTGCAAATCGGGGGAGGGATCCGGTCAAAAGAGGACATCGAGCACTATATAAACCGAGGTGTGGATCGTGTGATCATTGGCAGTATCGCTGTTTCCAACACAGAATTAGTGAAGGAATGGCTGTCGGAATATGGTGATAAGATTGCCATTGGGCTTGATGCAAAGGATGGCTATGTTGCCACTCATGGCTGGTTGGAAACATCCGCCCTTAAAGCTGTCGATCTTGGAAAAGAACTGGCTGAAGCCGGTGCAGAAATATTCATTTTCACCGATATTGCCACAGACGGAATGCTATCTGGTCCTAATGTTGAAGCGGTTGTGGATCTTGCTGAACAAACAGGGAAATCAGTGATTGCGTCTGGAGGCATTAGCTCATTGGAAGACTTGAAAACGTTAAAACAATACGAAAACCAAGGCGTCTCCGGGGCGATTTGCGGAAAATCACTTTATACAGGGAAGTTCACGGTGAGTGAGGCTGTAAATGAGGTGAAGGCATGTTAACGAAACGTATCGTCCCTTGCTTGGATGTGAAGGACGGCCGGGTGGTAAAAGGCATTCAATTTGTAGAGCTGAGAGATGCAGGAGACCCTGTTGAACTTGCAAAGGTGTACGATGAGCAAGGTGCCGATGAACTCGTCTTCCTGGATATTTCAGCCTCACATGAGGGACGGAAAACGATGGTGGAAGTCGTTAAGCATGTAGCTGCGGAATTGGCGATCCCTTTTACAGTAGGTGGTGGGATTAACTCAGTAGAAGATATGAAAGCCATCCTTCGCGCAGGGGCAGATAAGGTTTCCCTTAACACAGCAGCCGTTCTGCGTCCTGATATTGTCCGTGAAGGAGCGGATTACTTCGGATCTCAATGTATTGTAGTGGCCATCGATGCCAAATACGATGAAGAGAGCAAAGGCTTTAAGGTGTACACCCATGGAGGCAGAAAGCTGAAAGACCTGGATGCCGTTGAATGGGCGAGAGAAGTAGAATCACTTGGTGCGGGAGAAATTTTGTTAACGAGCATGGATAGCGATGGAGAGAAGCAGGGGTTCAACCTTGCCCTGACGAAGGCAGTCAGTGAAGCAGTTTCGATCCCGGTGATTGCTTCAGGCGGTGCTGGAAATGCGGGGCACTTCAAAGAAGTATTCACAGAAGGTAAAGCCGATGCGGCACTTGCAGCCTCCATTTTTCACTATAAAGAAACGAGCGTGGAAGAAGTAAAGAGCTACTTAAGAGAGCAGGAGGTGCACGTACGATGACAAATGACGATTGGATCGCATCCGTGAAGTACGATGATATAGGATTGGTACCTGCCATCATCCAGGACGCTTCGACAAAAGAGGTTTTAACACTGGCCTATATGAATAAAACGTCTCTCAAAAAAACGGTTGAGACGGGAGAAACGTGGTTTTACTCCCGTTCACGCCAGGAGCTGTGGCATAAAGGTGAGACAAGCGGGAACACCCAAACCGTCAAAAATATCACGTGGGATTGCGATAAAGACGCCATCCTTGTCTTCGTCGATAAGGAAGGCCCTGCGTGTCATAAAGGTGAAGAAAGCTGCTTCCATGAAGGAGTGTATGGTGAGGAGAAATCATCAACAGAAAATATCCTCCTCACTCTGGAAAAACTCATTGAAAATCGTGAAATCGAGAGGCCAGAGGGAGCATACACGACCTACCTCTTTGAAGAAGGTGTAGATAAAATCCTTAAAAAAGTAGGAGAAGAAGCGTCAGAAGTGATCATCGCTGCGAAAAACAGAGACAGTGAAGAACTGAAATGGGAAGTCGCCGACCTGTTCTACCACGTCCTAGTCCTTTTAAGAGAACAAAAACTTCCACTCGAAGATGTGTTAGAAGTTCTTGTGGAACGTCATAATAAATAACTCCCTGAGGGACGGACCTTCGCGCACGCGCAAAGGTCCGTCCCTCAAAATATGGTAGTTTAGTACAGGAGTATTGTATGATATACTACTGTAGTTATACTATGAACGTTTCGGAGGACTTTGATGAGAAAAGGGTCAAAATTAGGTAGTGAGCAAGCGAAAGTGTTGTCTTTTGTCCCGACTGGCGAGTATTACTACAACAAAGGGATGAAGGCTTATCAACGTCGAGAGCTTAAGAAATCATTAAAATATTTAAATAGAGCATTTCAATTAGAACCAGTAGAACCGATGATTGCCTGTCAATTATCGATTGTGTATACAGAGCTTGGTGAATACAAGCGTTCCAATGATTTATTGCATCAAATCCTGGATGATTTGGATCCCCGTATGGCAGAATGTCATTATTTTCTGGCCAATAATTATGCCCATTTAGGCTTATTTAAAGAGGCGTACGAACAGGTTTCAGCTTATCTTGACAAAGAAGAATATGGTGAATTCGTTGAAGACGCAGAAGACTTATTAGAGCTTCTCGAGCTCGATTCCGATCTGATTGTGGAAGATTTATACGAGCATGATGAGCTTATCGTCCAACAGGAGAAAGCAAGAGATCTACTTGAATCAGGGCATTTTCAAAAAGCCGTGGAAACTTTACAGAAGGTCATTCATGACTATCCGGAATTCTGGTCAGCTTATAATAATTTAGCACTTGCCTACTTCTATTTAGGAGAAGTCGATCAAGCAGCTGCTACGTTGGAAGAGGTGCTGGAGAAGAATCCTGGAAATCTTCATGCTCTGTGCAATACGGCTGTTTTTTACTTCTATCAAAAGCGTCATGCCGAGCTGGACGAATTGATTCAGGGGCTTGAGAAGGTCCGTCCCTTACTTCATGAGCATCGTTACAAGCTGGGGGCTACGTTTGCGTTGGTTGGTCACTCGAAGCGGGCTTATGATTGGTTGAAGTCCCTTCAGAAGATTGGCTTCGAGGGCGATGCGAGCTTCTATTATTGGTTGTCTTATTCTGCTTATGAAACGGGGCATGAGGATACAGCCCGTAATGCGTGGAAAAGGGTATTAGAAATCAACCCTGAAAAAGAGGGACTCGAGCCTTGGAACGATAAAAAGCAGGAAGAAGGCTTCGAAAATCACGTCACATCGATTTTGAAGAAGCTTCAAAGTGAATATACGGAAGAGAAATTATTCGGTCTGTTTCTTACGTCTATTTCGGATAATCAGAGAGCTATCCTCACCCACGCTGACTTTTGTGATGTGGAGGACCTGTCCATTGTCGAAAAGGTTTATTTAGCACAAGTGTTAAATAGCAACGGAAACAGCTCGATTAAGGTGAACCAGGAGATTCAGAATATGCATCAAGTGGCTCTGCACCTTTATGGAGGTCATCGACCGATCACGAGCGTAGAGTCCGGATTGTTCCTTACTTGGTTTACGATCGCCTATAGAGGGATAAAAGAACGGGAAACCTTCAAGAATGCCAAAGCTTTTGCAGCGGCAACAGAATTCGTATGGAATCGGCTGCGAAATGAAAAGGTCACGAAGAAGCAGCTATGTGATCGATTCAATTTATCTGCAAGTACGCTGACAAAATACATCTCAGTCGTTGAAAGTTACCTTCCGTGAGCATATTTTTGGACGATGTGACCTTGTTTTTTATAGGATAGGTGTAGGAAGTTAATACTATGGGTGGAAGGCTCAAGGCACCATTATTACCTCTAACCATAGTATTTTAATAAAGAATATGCTTACGATTGTTTCGGAAGGAGAATGTCATTATGTCTGAAGAAAAAATTTATGATGTAATCATTGTAGGTGCAGGCCCTGCAGGAATGACTGCAGCTGTTTATACGTCACGTGGAAGTCTTTCAACGCTTATGCTTGAAAGAGGAGTACCGGGCGGACAAATGGCGAATACGGAAGAAGTGGAGAACTACCCAGGCTTCGACCATATTCTAGGACCTGATCTTTCTAATAAAATGTTTGATCATGCGAAGAAATTCGGTGCGGAATACGCATACGGAGATATTAAAGAGATCGTTGACGGAGAAGAGTTTAAAATTGTCAAAACCGGTTCGAAAGAATTTAAAGCCCGTGCCGTGATCATCACAACGGGTGCAGAGTACAAAAAAATCGGTGTACCCGGTGAAAAAGAGCTTGGCGGACGCGGAGTATCTTACTGTGCAGTATGTGACGGAGCATTCTTTAAAGGAAAAGACCTTGTTGTTGTAGGTGGGGGAGACTCCGCTGTAGAAGAAGGGGTTTACCTGACAAGATTCGCTAACAAAGTGACGATCGTTCACCGTCGTGATGAGCTTCGTGCTCAAAAGATCCTGCAACAGCGCGCCTTTGATAACGATAAAGTTGATTTCATCTGGAACCATACGGTGAAAGAAATCAATGATAAAGATGGAAAAGTAGGCAGTGTGACCCTTGTATCCACTGAAAATGGAGAAGAAACTGATTTCCAGGCGGATGGTGTTTTCATCTACATTGGAATGCTTCCACTAACAAAGCCATTTGCTAACCTTGGAATCATCAACTCTGAAGGTTACATTGAAACAAACGAACAAATGGAAACAAAGGTTCCAGGAATCTTTGCAGCCGGAGATGTCCGCGAAAAACAACTTCGCCAAATCGTTACAGCAACAGGTGATGGAAGTATCGCCGCTCAAACGGCTCAGCATTATATTGAAGAGCTGAAAGAAAAAGTCAAAAACGGTTAATCCAGAAAGCCTTACGAAGGGAGATTTCCTTCGAAAGGCTTTTTTTGATGAATTCAACTTTTCTTATGCTTATTAAACACATACACCAATTCTGACAGCGTCAGCTTCTTCAACCCCTCATCACATGGCTTGTAAACACCAGCTTCTACTAACCGACGAATAAATTGCTGCCTCTGTCGTTCAACGGCTTCACGTAAAAATGGCATCCGTGTTCACTCCTTTTGGGTTCTTAAGGGTAGTGTAAGGGGATCTCCATAGAAAATCATCTACCTTGTAAAGTTTTCTTCCAATTTAGAATTCTTTGTCAGGTTTTCTAACATAATAGGCCAAATCCGTAAGAGAGACATGTATAATCAAGATATTCCCTGCTTAGGAGGATGAGGAGAACGTGGACAATGAGCCTTCCTATAAGGATAAAAAAGTAATATCGATCGGTGTCGTCAGTGAATTGACCGGTTTGACCGAGAGAAAGATCCGCTATTACGAAGAGAAGAATCTGATCTTTCCACAACGTTCCAATCGGGGCTATCGCAAGTACTCCTTTTCCGACGTCGAACGATTGATGGAAATTGCCGACCAGCGAGAAGAAGGGGTCACCACGAAAGAAATCAAGTATGAACTATCCAGAAAAGAGAGAAAAGAAGCAAAGCAAAAAATGATAAGAGGTCAGCTCAATGCGCGGTTTGGGGTTCAGAAGAAGTAAGGGGACGGACCTCTTAAAGCGATTCCAACGGTTCATTTCTTCCAAAAATAAACAGGGTTACAACCTTCACAAAAGGGAATAACCAACATTATGAAAGTCATCCTAGTTTATTTCGGAAGGTCGGATCATGAATGAAAATATGGAAAATCGTTTCTTTAGTAGCATTGGTTGCTCTTATCCCCATCGTGTATTTTAGTTTTTTTGCCGATGAGACCAAGTCATCATCTAGGAAACGGGTGATGGCATTGGGAGATTCCCTCACCTATGGGTATGGGGATGAAAAAGAAGCAGGATATATCGGGCGTTTAGAAGAGAAAGTAAATGAAAAACATACAAAGATGTCATATAACTTTCAAAACCTTGGAGTACCGGGGCAGGAATCGGATCAGCTTCTGGGGCAGATCGTTAAGCCGGAGGTCGTGGAGGATTTAAGTAAAGCAGACGTATATATCATCAACATTGGAACCAATGATTTAATAAAGAATAATGGTGGGGATCTGTTCCCTTTACACCATGAAGAAATCGTGGAGGCGAAAAAGGACTATCTGGACCACCTGGATAAGATCTTGAATATTGTCGGAACTGCGAATAAAGAAGCGGACATCATCGTTTTGGGCTTATACAATCCATACCCTGATAAAGACAGTGATAAAATCGAAGCGTACGTCGATGATTGGAATAAGTCCATGATGAAAGAAGCCGAGAAACACGAGAACGTAAAGTACGTTTCAACCAATCCGTTGTTTAAAGGGAAGTCCAAGGAAAACTATTTCCATGATTCTCTTCATCCCAATGGTAAGGGATACGAACTAATGGCGGATCAAATTATGAAGAATTATGACTTTTAACCGGAAAATGACAGGTTCTTACAGCGTTCGTCGTAATTCGCAAATTCTACTGTGATACTTAACAATTCCGTAATACCGTTTTAAATCTGTTGTAACACTAGTGAAACAATTTTCGGGTAATATAGATAATAAGAAATTGACCCCCTTTTAAGTAATAAATCCCGTAGACGACACAGGACTCGCCTGTGTCTATTTTTTTTGCTTGCTTTTTCCCCTGTTATAGTGCCACATATATATCTGTACCTATCCTCTTCTTGTAGAAACATGTCCCAATATCTTTCGATTTCAATCGACAACCTTCAAACAACAAGCCAAGACATTGTAGCTTGTCTACAATCATAGTATAATATAAGGAATGAGAATGACTGAAAGTGGGACTAGTGTATTCATTGGCTCCCTAATCATCAAGATCGAGGTGAAGGTAGTGCAACGTGTCACAAATTGTTTATATCTGGATGGAGACAAGGTGCTCCTTCTCCAAAAGCCAAGAAGGAATTGGTGGGTCGCTCCAGGTGGGAAAATGGAGTCCGGCGAATCAATCCGGGATGCTGTCATTCGTGAGTATCGTGAGGAAACGGGCATCTATTTAAAGAATCCTGATTTGAAAGGTGTCTTTACGTTCATTATTAAAGAAGGCGATCAGATTAAATCGGAGTGGATGATGTTTTCTTTCTTTGCAACCGAAGCGGATGGGGTCAACCTTCAGGAATCGGAAGAAGGTAAGATTAAATGGCATCCGATTGAGGATATTAAGAACCTTCCGATGGCTGAAGGAGATTATCATATTCTGGACTACCTCTTACACGGAAAAAATACGATTTATGGAACGTTTACCTATACTCCTGATTTTAAGTTATTGTCTTATCGATTAGATCCAAGTTGATCAACGAACTTTTTAAATACAACATTACGATAAAAGCGGGGGAAGAGTATGAGTACAGGTTCTACAAACGATGTTCAATTAGTAATCATAACAGGGATGTCCGGAGCTGGTAAAACGGTTGCCATTCAGAGCTTCGAGGATTTAGGATTCTTCTGTGTGGACAACCTGCCGCCGACTCTTCTGCCAAAATTTTTGGAACTGATGAAAGAGTCCGGTAATAAAATGAATAAGGTCGCCCTTGTGATGGACCTTAGGGGAAGGGAATTCTTTGATCATCTATTTAAAGCACTGGATGAATTAGCGGAAACCTCCTGGGTGACACCGCAGGTTTTATATCTTGATGCAGATGATTCTTCTCTTGTCAGACGATACAAGGAAACGCGCCGTTCTCATCCGCTCGCTCCTTCAGGATTGCCTCTTGAAGGGATTCGTCAGGAAAGAGAGCTCCTTGAAGAGTTAAAAGGACGTGCGCAGTTAATTTATACGACTTCAACCATGAAGCCAAGAGAGCTTCGGGAAAAGATTTTAACGGAATTCTCGGTGAACAAGAAGACGATTTTCACGGTGAATGTCGTTTCTTTCGGTTTCAAGCACGGAATCCCGATCGATGCTGATTTGGTGTTTGATGTACGTTTCCTGCCAAATCCTCACTATATCGATCATATGAGACCGAAAACGGGATTGGATGAAGAAGTGTCCACCTACGTATTGAAATGGAATGAAACGAATAAATTCATCGAGAAAGTAACCGATTTATTGTCATTCATGCTTCCTCAATACAAGCGGGAAGGAAAGAGCCAGCTTGTGGTAGCGATAGGATGCACAGGGGGGCAGCATCGATCGGTTGCATTGGCAGAGTATCTTGGCCATCATTTTGAAAATGACTATCAAACGAAAATTTCTCATCGGGATATTCAGAAGAGAAAGGGTCTAACAACATGACACATACACCCAAGGTCGTCGTGATCGGAGGAGGAACGGGCTTACCGGTCCTTCTTCGGGGATTGAAACGGCACCCTATTGATATATCGGCCATTGTCACTGTCGCTGATGACGGTGGCAGTTCCGGTCGTTTGCGTGACAGCCTGGATATTCCTCCCCCGGGAGATATACGAAATGTCCTGGCTGCTCTTTCAGAAGTGGAGCCACTGGTGGAACAAATGTTTCAGCATCGATTTGAAACAACGAATGAACTTTCCGGCCATGCTTTAGGAAACTTGATTATTGCAGCCCTTGCTTCCATTACAGGTGATTTTGTCCATGCGATTCAGGAAATGAGCAGGGTATTGAACGTGAAGGGGAAGGTGCTGCCTTCAGCCAATCAAAGTGTCATCTTAAAGGCGGAGATGGAGGATGGAACGATTGTCACGGGAGAATCGACCATTCCGAAAGCCGGTAAGAAGATCAAAAGTGTCTTCTTAAAGCCGGATTGCATCAAGCCACTGAGTGAAACCTTGCGGGCCATAAAGGAAGCCGACTTAATTGTGATGGGTCCGGGAAGCCTATATACTAGTATTTTACCGAATCTTCTTGTTCCGGGAATTGGCGATGCCGTTTGCAGGGCGAAAGCGAAGAAAATGTATATTTGCAACATCATGACCCAGGCAGGGGAAACATTGGATTATTCAGCAAGTGACCACGTAAAGGCATTATATGATCATTTGGAAACGCCAAGTATTGATTATATCCTGGTCAACAAAAAGCAGGTACCCGATGAGGTGCAGGCCCGATATAGTGAAGAACAAGCGAGTCCTGTCCACTTTGATGTAGATAAATTGAAATCCATGGGCTTAGAAGTGATTGCAGAAGAGATTCTCTCCTATGACAACCATCTTGTTCGTCATAACACGGAGAAGGTCGCTGATATCATATATTCTTATCTTAAAAAATCAACCAGCTAAACTACAAAAATTTCTTTTGTATAAGGTTGTGCAAGCGTTTGCTAGGAGGTGATGGGGATGTCGTTTGCGTCCGAAACAAAAAAAGAACTGACCAATATTGAAGTGAAAGATTGCTGCGCCAATGCAGAATTATCCGCATTGATCCGAATGAATGGTTCGTTGTCATTCTCAAATCAAATGCTCGTCGTCAATATTCAAACCGAAAACGCCGCCATTGCCAGAAGAATCTATACATTGATCAAAAAGGGGTACGACACCCCGGTAGAGCTTCTGGTTCGAAAAAAGATGCGGCTGAAGAAAAACAATGTCTACATTGTACGAATCAAAGAAGATACTAAGAAGATTCTTGAAGAACTGAAAATCCTGGGTGAAAATTTCACATTTATCCATAATATATCGGAAGACTTGATCAAAAAGAAATGTTGCAAACGTTCATATTTGAGAGGAGCGTTCCTTGCAGGTGGTTCGGTAAACAACCCGGAAACCTCATCGTATCATTTAGAAATCTTTTCTCTTTATTCCGAACACAACGATGCGTTGTCGGAGCTGATGAATTCCTTCGGGTTGAATAGTAAAACCCTTGAACGAAAAAAAGGCTTCATTACGTATTTGAAGGAAGCAGAGAAAATTACGGAGTTCTTGAATATCATCGGGGCTCACAATGCCCTGCTGCGATTTGAGGATGTACGGATTGTCAGGGATATGAGAAATTCCGTTAACCGTCTTGTAAACTGTGAGACGGCTAACCTTAATAAAACCATCGGTGCTGCCTTAAGACAGGTCGAAAACATTAAGTTTATTGAGAGGCATGTAGGCTTACAGATATTACCCGATAAATTAAGGGAGATAGCAGAATTACGAGTGAATTATCAAGATGTCACGTTGAAAGAACTAGGGGAAATGGTGTCAGGCGGCACCATCAGTAAATCAGGGATTAATCACCGCTTACGTAAAATTGACCAGCTTGCTGAGAAACTCAGGGCGGGAGAAAAGATTCAAACCTAAATAAGGACAAAGGGGAGAGAAATGATTATGGTGGAAAAACAAGTAGAAGTGAAATTGAAGACAGGTCTTCAAGCACGACCGGCTGCATTATTCGTACAGGAGGCGAACCGCTTCTCATCTGAAATATTCTTGGAAAAGGATGGGAAAAAGGTTAATGCGAAAAGCATCATGGGCTTAATGAGTTTAGCCATTTCTACGGGTACTTCCATTACGCTGGTAGCGGACGGAAGCGACGAAGAAGAAGCACTGGTTGCCCTCGAAGGTTTCGTTCAAAAAGAAGCATAAGATCAACTTCATACCCTTGAAAAGGCTGATGACCTGGGAGTGGTCATCGGCCTTTTTTTAGTTCTACTTTCGAGAATGGATCAATCCTTCAGTTCACTGTTTCAAATTTTTAGACGCTAAACCTCCGCGGGTCAAAATAAAAACCCCCTTGCGAAATTGTGCAAGAGGGATTTCATGATTACTTATTATTCATATCGTTACGAGTGATGATACGATCGATCAATCCATATTCAAGCGCTCTTTCAGCTGTCATGAAGTTATCGCGATCTGTATCTTTTGAAATCACTTCAAGTGGTTGACCAGTGCGATCAGCTAGGATTTGATTCAGTTTTTCACGTAGGAATAGAATACGCTTCGCTGCGATTTCGATTTCTGTAGCTTGACCTTGAGCTCCACCAAGTGGTTGGTGAATCATGACTTCAGCGTTCGGAAGGGCTAATCGCTTGCCTTTCGCACCTGCTGCAAGAAGGAACGCACCCATTGAAGCAGCCATACCAATACAAATCGTTTGTACATCAGGCTTGATGTATTGAATCGTATCATAGATTGCCATACCCGCTGTGATGCTTCCGCCAGGAGAGTTTATGTAAATTGAAATATCCTTCTCCGGGTTTTCAGATTCAAGGAAAAGAAGCTGTGCCACAATGGAGTTTGCCACATTGTCATCAATGCCGCTTCCAAGCATGATTACACGGTCTTTCAATAAACGTGAATAAATGTCATACGCACGTTCACCGCGGTTTGTTTGTTCAATTACTGTAGGAATTAAATTCATCCTCGTTCCTCCTTAGAAATCCTTTTTTATTTTTCTGAATAACTTATTCACTTTGTACTGTAATCATACACCCATGGTCAATAAAGGTCAAACTAAACGCTTCCTTTATTACACTGTATATAAATCCTTTCTACATGATACCCATTCATTCCTTTTTTAAACAGAGCTCTTTAGGTAAGGTTGTTTCTATTTTAGATAAGAGAGGTAGTATATTACTGGGTTACATAACTTTCAAAAATAGTGGGAGTTGTAGTATGTATAAAACGTGGACCGTTCCTTTCCGCTCCAGTCAATTGCTTTCCGCGGGGAGGAAGTCGAGCCTCCTCGGGCTTTGCCCTGCAGGGTCTCGACTTTTCCTCTATTTCCCGCAGGAGTCAATTGCCTTCCGCTTCAATCCACTCTGTGATTCTATATAAGAATAGACAAAGTGAAAAGTAGATCCTAATGCAGTTCAGAATATCTACAAAGAAATTCCCAAACAACTTTAAATGCTTCTTTAAAAGATTTTATTTTTAATTAGTTTTTAGCAAACAACCATCTCTCCCCAAAGAGTCGTATACAACAAAAATGATTGCAAACAAGCATTTTCTAGCTTATAATATATACTCGTGATGGTCATTCATTTCATGCCCTCGTGGTGCAACGGATAGCACGTAAGATTCCGGTTCTTAAAATGGGGGTTCGATTCCCTCCGAGGGCGTACCATAATCCAATGGGTTCCTGTGCTTGTATTGAGTTTTTACAAGCTTGGGAGCTTTTTTTTGGTGGATTTCTGCTTTAAAGCTTCTAAACGAGACAAACACGAATATAGTAAATTGGGCAAAATGGTTCTTACCCTACAACAAAACCTTTCTTTCTCCACTCTTACCTCACACGATTACCCCCCTTTTAAAATAAAATAGTTAAGGAAAGGGGGTGATTATAAATGTGTATAAATGAGGAAACCTTAAATGAATTGAGAATAGCATTATTGAAGGCTAAGGAAGATGGCACTGTAATTGAACTGATTACAGCTGCGACCCCACCAGCAGGAAGACCGCCAAATATTAGAGGAGTTGTCCAAAAAGTGAATTGTGGAACGTTAGTACTAGAGCTAACTAGCGGCCCCCCTAATCGAAAAGGAATTTACTCCATTCCACAACTTATTGGGTTTGTTCCAGCTTCTGATGATGAAGAATAAAATTGAGCCCTAATATAGGACAAGCAAGTTCCTGCAATCTATTTCCCCGAGGATTGGAAGGCAGTTAACACGTTTAAGATTCCATTTCTTTAAATGGTTCTCTATTCACTCCAAGTGCGTACCGGAGACCTCATGTTTGTTGAATTTATTATTGAACATGAGGTATTTTTCTGTTCAGCTTGTTTGATGCCCAGTAAATTCCCATTAACGAACCATGTTTTTTATTGTAGAATAAATAAATGGGAGGTTAAGAATCATGAATTTGAAAGCAGGACTTTTTCAAAATCAACAATTAAAACTTCAAATGACGCAACAGCTTTCTCAAGCCATCACCATCCTCCAATATTCTACGATGGAATTGAATGCTTATCTAGAAGCTAAGCAATTGGAGAACCCCCTTATACAATTAGAACCGCCTAGGAAAGACCCCTTTCATCAACGAGAACCTCACACGTTTAAACGAAACGCCGGCAATCACGAAAACACGGTGGATTGGTACGAATATGTTTCCGTGCCAAAGAGATCCCTTGCGGATGCATTATCTGTTCAATTAAATTTGAAATCGCTTACTTCTCGGGATAAAAAGGTAATGAAAGAACTAATTTACAGCCTGGATGACAACGGGTATTTACGTATAGATGAAGAATCATTCATTGAAAACCATCATTTGGAGATGGTTCAACTGGGAGCCTATATTAATAGGTTGCAAGATTTAGAACCTGCCGGGATTGGAGCCAGATCTTTGCAAGAGTGTATATCTCTTCAGTTGCAACGTAAAGCCAATGTCCCTTCTCTAGTTACGATGATCATGGAAAACCATTTTCAGGCTTTTGCCGAAAAGAAATGGAAAGCAATCGCCAGGGAACTTAATGTTGAATTAAAAGACATACAGCATGCGGCTGATTATATTCAGTGTTGTAACCCAAGACCAGGTTCAAAGTATTCACAGCATGTCGCTGAATATATTATTCCTGAACTTGTTGTAAAAGTGATCGATGGTCATACGGTAGCCGTCTCCTTATATGACGGGACTACGATCAATGTCACCTATAATGAAGAGTATACGGACTTTGTGAAACATCATCCCGACAAGGAAGTTCAGTCTTATCTCCAGGAAAAGGAGCAGGACTTCCAGTGGCTACTACAAAGTTTACGCCAGCGAAAACAAACCATCCTGAAAGTGGGAAAGATGCTTGCAGAAAAGCAGAAAGCATTTTTCTTAAAGGGACCATCAGCAATCCAGCCATTGACCTTGAGACAGGTGGCAGACGAAATCGATGTTCATGAATCGACCATCAGCCGGGCTGTTAAGGGTAAGTATATGCAAACTCCATATGGGATTTTTGAACTGAAGTACTTCTTTACCTCGGCGATCAAATCGGTCAAGCTCGATGATTCAGAAGCAGCTTCAGCCACTTCTGTAAAAAATGAGCTGCAAAGGCTTATTGATAAAGAAGACAAGAAAAAGCCCCTATCTGATCAGAAAATAGTGAATCTATTATTGGAGAATGGGTATGATGTTTCTAGAAGAACGATAGCGAAATACCGCGATCAATTAGGAATTGCTTCTTCCACGATGAGGAAGAGGTATGAATAGACGGTGTACCAGGTACAATCCCGCTCTCGTGTACCAGGTACATTCAATCCATCTTGTACCTGGTACAAGTCAATTCTCAACCAATAATAAAGCGAGGCAAAAGCATGAAACAAGTCCTATTCTATACACGAAACCAATGCGGACTATGCCAAGACGCAAAAATTACATTAAAGTTACTTCAGGATGAACTTGGATTCGAAATAAAAGAAATCAACATTGATGAAAGTGACGATTTGACCGAACGTTTCGGTTTGATGATTCCCGTCGTGGAGTCGGACGGTGAAACCCTCCAATATGGGCAAATTGATTATTTTACGCTAAGCAAGCGTTTACATGAAAAAAACCGATAGTTTCTAGTTGAATTACGATTCATACCCTGATAAAATGAATTTTGAAAGCAGGGATGAATTTTTTTTAGAGGTAGTGGGACATAATATGTCTATGCGGGACTTAAAAAGTCCATCGCATCCACTTACTTCATTTGAAGGAGCTTTTATCTATGGAATCTTTAATTGACATACAAAAGCGATTATTACCTGACCTGCTTGAAGTTATGCAAAAAAGGCATCAAATTCTTCGTTCCATCCGGTTCATGCAGCCTGTCGGACGCAGAAGTCTTGCTCAGAACATGGGCCTGACCGAACGTGTACTGAGAAGCGAAGTGGAGTTCCTGAACAACCAAGATCTCATTGATATCAAAACCTCTGGGATGATCATGACGGAGGATGGCATTCAGCTTTTGGAAAGCCTTGAAAGCATGATGAGAGAAGTTTCGGGAATCAACGTTATGGAGCAGGAATTAAAATCTTTACTTAATCTTCATGAAATTGTAATCGTTCCTGGGAATAGTGATGAGTCTCCTTGGGTAAAAGAAGAATTAGGGCGTGCATCAGCTACTAGTATGAAACGTCGCCTGAAAGGAAATACTATCATCGCTGTGACTGGAGGCTCGACGATGGCCGCTGTAGCAGAGATGCTTACACCGGATTTCTCTGACTCTACCTTGTTTGTTCCTGCTCGGGGTGGAATTGGAGAAGACGTTAAAAACCAGGCTAACACCATATGTGCCAAGATGGCTGAGCATACGAGAACGCGACATCGTGTTTTATATGTGCCGGATCAGGTTAGTAAAGAGGTATACAAGTCCTTCATGAAAGAACCGATGATCAAAGAAGTATTGAATTTGATCAAATCGGCTAACATGGTTCTCCATGGGATTGGAGATGCTATCACAATGGCTGAAAGACGAAAGACCACTGATGAGGACTTTGAGAAAATCATAGATGGTCATGCTGTCGGGGAGGCATTTGGTTATTATTTTAACGAATCTGGTGAAGTGGTACATAAGGTGCCAACGATCGGTCTGCAATTGGAAGATTTAAGTCACATCGAAAGCGTCATCGCCGTCGCAGGCGGCAGCTCGAAGGCGAAAGCGATTCGGGCGTATATGAAGAGTGCTCCACCGAAAACCGTGCTCATCACGGATGAAGGAGCAGCGAGAGAGCTTTTAAAAGGGTAAGCCCTTTTGAAATATAAAAAATCATCCTTAACTATCTAAAGGAGGAAATTATTCATGGCAACAAAAATTGGTATTAACGGATTTGGACGTATCGGACGTAATGTATTCCGTGCAGCACTTAAAAATAACGACGTAGAGGTAGTAGCGGTTAATGACTTAACTGATGCAAACATGCTTGCTCACCTTTTACAATATGATACAGTTCACGGAACTCTTCAAGAGAAAGTAACTGTTGACGGTGACTACCTTGTAGTTGGCGGAAAAAAAGTAAAAGTATTAGCTGAGCGCGATCCTGCTCAACTTGGATGGGGAGATCTTGGTGTAGACATCGTTGTTGAATCTACTGGACGTTTCACTAAGCGTGCTGACGCTGCGAAACATATCGAAGCTGGTGCGAAGAAGGTCATTATTTCTGCTCCTGCATCAGATGAAGACATCACAGTGGTTATGGGTGTTAACGAAGACAAGTATGACGCAGATAGCCACGATGTTATCTCTAACGCTTCTTGTACAACAAACTGCTTAGCGCCATTCGCTAAAGTTCTTAACGATAAATTCGGAATCAAGCGTGGAATGATGACAACCATTCACTCTTATACAAACGACCAACAAATCTTAGACTTACCACATAAAGATTACCGTCGTGCACGTGCAGCTGCCGAGAACATGATTCCAACAACTACAGGTGCTGCGAAAGCTGTATCTCTTGTTCTTCCTGAGCTTAAAGGGAAACTGAACGGTGGAGCGGTTCGTGTTCCAACTCCAAACGTTTCTCTAGTAGACTTAGTTGCTGAACTTGATCAAAACGTAACAGCTGAAGATGTGAATGCTGCACTTAAAGAAGCGGCTGAAGGCGATCTTAAAGGAATCCTAGCGTACAGCGAAGAGCCTTTAGTATCAACTGATTACAACGGTAGCCCGGCTTCTTCTACAATTGATGCATTATCTACAATGGTTCTTGAAGATAACATGGTAAAAGTAATCTCTTGGTATGACAACGAGAGTGGATACTCTAACCGTGTAGTAGACCTGGCTGGTTATATCGCTTCTAAAGGACTTTAATCGATAAAGTTTTGTAAATTGACATCATTAGCATGGTGATTGATGGATAAATTTTGTCCCACCATCTATAATGAAGATGTGATGAAGGGGAGCGGGGAAGATTCCCCTCTCCCTTTTCTTATTGCTATTTCTATTTTTTTGAAAAAGATGTAGAAATTGAAAACTAAAGGAGGCCTTTTACGATGAACAAAAAGTCGATTAAAGATGTCGATGTAAGAGGAAAACGCGTATTTTGCCGTGTAGACTTCAACGTACCGATGTCTGAAGGCAAGATTACAGATGAAACTCGTATTCAAGCTGCTCTTCCTACCATTAAGTACTTAGTGGATGGCGGAGCGAAAGTCATTCTGGCTAGTCACTTAGGTCGTCCTAAAGGTGAAGTAGTGGAAGAACTGCGCTTAACCCCGGTAGCCGAAAGACTTTCCGAACTTCTTGGGAATAATGTAGCAAAAGCCGATGAAGCTTATGGTGATGCTGTTCAATCCAAGATTAGCGACATGTCTGAAGGGGACGTTCTTGTACTGGAAAACGTCCGCTTCTACCCGGGAGAAACGAAGAATGATCCTGAACTTGCAAAAGAATTTGCAGCTCTTGCTGATCTTTATGTAAACGATGCATTTGGTGCTGCTCACCGTGCCCATGCTTCCACTGAAGGAATCACCAAGCACATTCCAGCTGTAGCAGGCCTTCTGATGGAGAAAGAGCTGGACGTTTTAGGAAAGGCTCTATCTAACCCTGAACGCCCATTTACAGCGATCGTTGGTGGAGCAAAAGTAAAAGATAAAATCGGTGTCATTGACAACCTATTAGATAAAGTGGACAACCTGATCATCGGTGGAGGACTTGCTTACACATTTGTGAAAGCCCAAGGCCATGAGGTAGGAAAATCCCTTCTTGAAGAAGACAAGATTGATTTAGCCAAGCAATTCATGCAAAAAGCAGAAGATAAAGGCGTTAAATTCCTTATGCCTGTTGATGTAGTCGTTGCTGATGACTTCTCAAATGATGCAAATACGAAGGAAGTGGATATTGATTCGATTCCTTCTGATTGGGAAGCACTTGATATCGGGCCTAAGACTAGAGCATTATTCCAGGATACGATCAAAAGCTCTAAGCTTGTAATCTGGAATGGACCGATGGGTGTATTCGAATTAGAAACATTTGCAAATGGAACGAAAGCCGTAGCGGAGGCGTTAGCTGATGCAACAGATACATATTCTGTTATCGGTGGCGGTGACTCTGCAGCAGCCGTTGAGAAATTCGGTTATGCTGATAAGATGAGTCATATTTCTACAGGTGGTGGAGCTTCACTAGAGTTCATGGAAGGAAAAGAACTTCCTGGAGTAGTGGCTCTTAACGATAAATAATCGCTTTTCAAAGACCAACAATTTTTGGAACCGATTATAAAACAGAAAGGATGATTACAATGCGTAAACCGATTATTGCAGGTAACTGGAAAATGAACAAAACGTTATCAGAAGCAAAGTCTTTTACTGAAGAAGTACAAGGATTAGTTCCTGATCAAGAGGTTGTCGATTCTGTCATCTGTTCTCCAGCCCTATTTTTAGAAAGCTTAGTGAACATTTCAAAAGAATACAAGGTAGAAATTGGTGCTCAAAATATGCACTTTGAAGAAAACGGAGCATTCACAGGGGAAGTCAGTCCTGTAGCGCTTTCTGATTTAGGCGTAAAGTATGTCATCCTTGGACACTCAGAGCGTCGTGAAATGTTCAATGAAACTGATGAGTCAGTGAACAAAAAGACTCTTGCTGCTTTCAAACACGGGTTAACTCCAATCGTTTGTGTAGGGGAGACGCTCGAGCAACGCGAAAATAATGAAACAAAAGAACTTGTTGGTAACCAAGTGAAAAAAGCACTTGCCGGCCTATCAGCAGATCAAGTGAAACATACCGTAATTGCTTACGAACCAATCTGGGCAATCGGAACAGGTAAATCATCTACAGCTGAAGATGCGAACGAAGTATGTGCTCATATCCGTCAAGTGGTTACAGGAGAATTTTCTCAAGAAGCAGCAGACTCAGTGAGAATACAATATGGTGGTAGTGTAAAACCTGGGAACATTAAAGAATACATGGCCCAATCAGATATCGATGGTGCCCTTGTAGGTGGAGCAAGCCTTGAACCACAAAGCTTCTTGCAGCTTTTAGAAGGGGCAAGCACACATGAGTAAGTCACCAGTAGCGTTAATCATCTTAGATGGTTTTGCTTGCCGTAACACAAAAGAAGGAAACGCTGTAGCCCAAGCGAACAAGCCGAACTTTGATCGCTTGTGGAATCAGTACCCTCATAATCAATTAACAGCAAGTGGTGAAGCGGTAGGACTTCCTGAAGGACAAATGGGGAACTCCGAAGTCGGTCACTTAAACATTGGTGCCGGACGTATCGTGTACCAAAGTTTAACACGTGTGAATTTAGCGATTCGTGAAGGTGAATTCGAAACGAATGCCACTTTCCTTGACGCAATCAATCATGCGAAGGAAAAAGGTACGAATCTTCATATCTTCGGACTACTTTCGGATGGCGGTGTGCACAGCCATATCGAGCATCTTTATGCCCTTCTTGGTTTAGCAGCTAAAGAAGGAATGAAAGATGTCTATGTCCATGCCTTTCTTGACGGCCGAGACGTCGGTCCTCAAACGGCGAAGAAGTATATTGAAGATGCAGAAGCGAAAATGAAAGAAATCGGCGTTGGTCAATTTGCTACGATTTCTGGTCGTTACTATTCCATGGACCGTGACAAGCGTTGGGAACGAGTAGAGAAGTCTTACCGTGCCATGGTATACGGCGAAGGCCCAAGCTATCATGATCCAATGGAGCTTGTGAACGATTCATACGAAAATGGAATCTACGATGAGTTCGTCATTCCATCCGTTATGACGAAGGAAAACGGAGAGCCGGTTGCAACGATTAAAGACGATGATGCTGTGATCTTTTACAACTTCCGTCCTGATCGTGCGATTCAGATTTCGAATACATTTGCGAATGCAGACTTCCGTTCATTTGAACGCGGAGAAAAGCATCCGAAAAACCTTCACTTTGTCTGCTTAACACGATTCAGTGAAACAGTTGATGGATTTGTTGCATTCAAACCGACAAACCTTGATAATACACTTGGTGAGGTCCTTTCCCAAAACGGACTGAAGCAATTGCGTATCGCCGAGACGGAAAAGTATCCTCATGTCACGTTCTTTATGAGCGGTGGCCGTGAAGATGAATTCCCGGGGGAAAAACGAATATTGATCGATTCTCCTAAAGTGGCAACGTATGACCTGAAGCCTGAAATGAGCGCGTATGAAGTGACGGATGCCTTACTTGAAGAAATCCGTGAAGACCGTCAGGATGCGATTATCCTGAACTTCGCAAACCCGGATATGGTCGGACACTCAGGAATGCTTGAGCCGACGATCAAAGCGGTTGAAACAGTGGATGAGTGTCTGGGGAAAATCATTGACCTTATCACTGAAAAAGGCGGAACAGCCATCATCACAGCAGACCACGGGAATGCAGATGAAGTTCTGACCGAAGAAGGCAAGCCTATGACGGCACACACAACGAACCCGGTCCCTGTCATCGTAACGAAAGAAGGAATCGAGCTTTGTGACGGTGGAAAGTTAGGAGACCTTGCTCCAACTATGCTAGATTTATTAAATGTTAATCAACCAGCTGAAATGACTGGGAAATCACTAATTAAAAAATAAGGAGAGATTCTAAATGCCATTTATTACAGACGTATATGCTCGTGAAGTATTGGATTCACGCGGTAACCCAACAATTGAAGTAGAAGTTTATACACAATCAGGTGCTTTCGGACGCGCACTAGTTCCATCTGGAGCTTCAACTGGTGAATACGAAGCAGTTGAACTTCGTGACGGTGAAAAAGGCCGCTACCTTGGTAAAGGGGTACAAAAAGCAGTCGATAACGTAAACAACGAAATCGCTGAAGAACTGATCGGTTATGACATCACTGAGCAAGTAGCAATCGACCAGGCGATGATCGCTCTTGACGGTACAGAAAACAAAGGTAAACTGGGTGCGAATGCAATCCTTGGTGTATCTATGGCTGTAGCTCGTGCAGCGGCTGACTTCTTCGGAGTGGAATTATACCAATACCTTGGTGGATTCAACGCGAAGCAGCTTCCAGTGCCAATGATGAACATTGTTAACGGTGGAGAGCACGCTGACAACAACGTAGACATCCAGGAATTCATGATCATGCCTGTAGGAGCTTCTACATTTAAAGAAGGTCTGCGCATGGGTACAGAAATCTTCCACAGCCTGAAATCAGTTCTTAAAGGTAAAGGCTACAACACTGCAGTAGGTGACGAAGGCGGATTTGCTCCAAACCTTAAATCTAACGAAGAAGCACTTTCTACAATTATCGAAGCAATCGAAAAAGCTGGTTACAAGCCAGGAGAAGAAGTTCTTCTTGCTATGGACGTTGCAGCTTCTGAAATCTACAACAAAGAAGACGGTAAATACCATCTTTCCGGAGAAGGCGTTGTCCGTTCATCAGCAGAAATGGTTGATTGGTATGAAGAAATGTGTAACAAATATCCAATCGTTTCAATTGAAGACGGCCTTGACGAAAACGACTGGGATGGTTTCAAACTTCTAACTGAACGTATCGGTAAGAAAGTTCAACTAGTTGGGGATGACTTATTCGTTACAAACACGACTAAGCTTTCTCAAGGTATCGAGCAGGGTATCGGTAACTCAATCCTGATCAAAGTGAACCAAATCGGTACACTTACTGAAACTTTCGATGCAATCGAAATGGCGAAACGCGCTGGTTACACAGCAGTCATCTCTCACCGTTCTGGTGAAACAGAAGACAGCACAATCGCTGACATTGCAGTAGCAACAAACGCTGGTCAAATCAAGACAGGTGCACCATCACGTACAGACCGCGTAGCGAAATACAACCAACTTCTTCGCATCGAAGATCAATTAGCTCACACAGCTCAATATCTTGGAGCGAAAACATTCTATAACGTAAATCGCTAATACAAGCAATTTATAAAGCAGCCCCGTCTTTGGATGGGGCTGCTTTTTTGACATGAATTCGTATGAGGGTCTCAGGTTGAAGGGGGGCTGATAAAAATAGAGCCGTTTTCTGTAAAAATCCGACCGTTTTCGAGGAGAATCCAGCGGATATGAGAGAAAATCCAGCCGATTCGGAGGGTAATCCGGCTGATTACCGTGTCTTATCCCATTATCCTGTGCGGGTACCCACTAATCCCATAACCAACTCTTTCCACAATTCAAACAATATTACCTTGTCCATAGCATAATCCCTATGGTAAACTAGTAGTAATGTTATGTTCGTATCAGGAGGTGGGACTCATGCACACAATACTCGTCACTTTACTTATTATTGTATCAATCGCACTTATCGCCATTGTATTACTTCAGTCAGGTAAAAGTGCTGGACTTTCAGGGGCCATCTCTGGTGGTGCAGAACAACTTTTCGGGAAACAAAAAGCTCGTGGTATCGACTTAGTACTACACAGAATCACAATCGTATTATCGGTACTATTCTTCGTACTAACCATTGCCATCGTAGCTATCTAATACGGACAAAAACCTGATCATTAAGGTCAGGTTTTTTTATTTAAACAGGATTAATTCTTAAAGATTATTTTTTAACTTATGATCTGCTTAGGCTCTGTCAATAAGGGCTTGCTTGATGGTGAGGGGAACTGCTTCGCTTTCCGCGGACGTACGGCCGAGCCTCCTCAGCTTCGCTTCCGGGGTCTCGGCACGCCCGTTCTTCCGCAGGAGTCTACGCAGTTCCCCTCACCATCTATACAAGGTTGTGCGTGACAGAGCTAAAAGGTGTCGAAGAACAACCCATGTTTGAGAAAGATATTTCAGTTATCTCAAACAAAGATTGTTGTTTTCTATCATGGGCTGCCAAGGCTAAACCGATTAGATTGTGCCATAGTTGTTGCCTGACAGGGCTTAATAGAGACAAAAAACATTTGAAAGAATTAATGTTTCTAATATAAGTTGAAATCGACCATTACACACGTTAATAAATGCTGTTTTATTCGTTTATAATCTCATGCTTAGAAAGTTGATTCTCGCTGCAGGTGCTCGACTCCTGCGGGAATAGCGGGAAAGTTGAGACCCCACAGGGCAAAGCCCGAGGAGGCTCAACTCACGCCCCGCGGAAAGCGAGCACCTGGAGCGGAAATCAACAAGTACTCGCTTTTTAAACGGCAAACTTACAAAAAGAGCTTTGAAAAAACAAACTACACTAATTTTTTTAAGCGAAATATTGGATTGTCTGACCAATGTTTGCTAAAAATAGAGAAGAAGAGTGGTTTAAACGATCGTTAAATAGAAAGAAGCCTGTGATATCAAGCTTTTCCACAACTAATCAAACGTTTGTTTAACAAAAATCAATTGAAAATCACATTACATAAAGAAATCATTTAAACAATTGTTTAACAGGTTGAGGCCCTACAAATCAGGGTTCCAATCATCTAATCAAACGTTTGTTTAAAATCAGATAAAAGGAGTCACTAGCTATGAAAACCGTATTACCAAAACCATTCACATTTGAAGCAGGTCCCCGGGCCGTTCTATTACTTCACGGATTCACAGGAAACTCAGCCGACGTCCGGATGCTTGGCCGTTACTTAGAAAAGAAAGGCTATTCATCCCATGCCCCTCACTATAAAGGACATGGTGTACCGCCGGAAGAATTGGTTCATACAGGCCCTGAAGATTGGTGGCAGGATGTCATGGACGGATATGAGCTTTTAAAGAGTAAGGGATATGAAGAGATTGCGGTTGCCGGCCTTTCTCTAGGAGGGGTATTTTCTCTTAAATTAGGTTACACTGTACCTGTAAAGGGTATTGTCCCTATGTGTGCACCGATGTATATAAAAAGTGAAGAAGTCATGTATAAAGGGGTCGTGGATTACGCCCGTGAATTTAAGAAATTTGAAGGAAAAAAAGAAGAACAAATTGAAAAAGAAATAGAAGAGTTTAAGAAAACGCCGATGAATACATTGAAAGCCCTGCAGGAATTGATTGCAGACGTGCGCGAAAATGTGGATATGATATATTCACCGACGTTCGTGGTGCAGGCAAGGCATGACCATATGATTAATACGGATTCTGCGAATATCATCTATGATAACGTTGAATCCGATGACAAAGATATTAAGTGGTACGAAGAGTCCGGTCATGTGATTACATTAGATAAAGAAAAAGAACAGCTTCATGAAGACGTCTACGGTTTCTTAGAGAAATTAGACTGGACGGTTTGATGAATTCGATGATCAGGAGGGATTGTCATGGACGAAAATATTAAAGAGCATGTGGATAGGCTCCTTTCCTACATGAAGGAAGAAGCATACAAGCCATTGACGGTACAGGAGCTTGAAGAAGCATTCGGAATTGAAGGATCCACGAACTTCAAGGAATTCGTAAAGGCTCTTGTCGTAATGGAAGAGAAAGGGCTGGTCGTACGCACAAGGAGCAATCGCTACGGCTTACCTGAGAAAATGAATCTGGTAAGAGGGAAAGTATCCGCTCATGCAAAAGGTTTTGCGTTTGTGATACCGGAAGAATCAGGAATGGACGATATCTTCATCCCTCCTAATGAAACGAATAACGCCATGCATGGCGATATTGTTTTAGTAAGAGTGTCTACTTCTTCTTCGGGTTCCAGAAGAGAAGGAACGGTCGTGAGAATCGTAGAGCGCGGTGTCGACCAAATGGTTGGTACGTTCACGGAAAGTAAACATTTTGGATTCGTCATTCCGGATGATAAGAAGTTTGCGAGTGACATCTTTATCCCGAAATCTGCTCAAATGGGTGCAACGGAGGGACATAAGGTCGTCGTTAAATTAACTTCCTATCCTGAAGGGCGCAAGAGTGCAGAGGGTGAGGTGATTGAAATCCTTGGTCATAAAAATGATCCCGGAGTCGATATTCTCTCTATCATCCACAAGCATGGGATTGACGTCGAATTCCCTGAAGAGGTAATGGATCAGGCGAATAATGTGCCAAGTGAAATCGACGAATCAGAAATCCCGAATCGAAAAGACCTGCGTGACCAGACGATTGTGACGATAGATGGTGCTGACGCCAAGGACTTGGACGATGCTGTGACAGTAACGAAGCTTGCCAATGGAAACTATATGCTTGGGGTACATATTGCTGACGTTACGTACTATGTAAAAGAAAGCTCTCCGATTGACCAGGAAGCTTTTGATAGAGGTACATCCGTATACTTGGTAGACCGGGTCATCCCCATGATTCCGCACCGATTATCAAACGGCATTTGTTCTCTTAATCCCAAGGTGGACCGTTTAACTCTATCATGTGATATGGAGATTTCACCTGAGGGGGATGTCGTGAAACACGAAATCTTCCAAAGCGTCATTAAGACAACCGAACGAATGACATATTCAGATGTAAACAAGATTCTTGTCGATCAAGACGAAGAACTTCGGAAAAAATACGAGCCATTGGTACCGATGTTCGAGGAAATGGAAGATTTAGCACAGGTTCTACGCACAAAACGAATGAAGCGTGGCGCCATCGACTTTGATTTTAAAGAAGCGAAAGTGCTTGTAGATGATGAGGGAGAACCGACGGATGTGGTCCTGCGTGAACGTTCAGTAGCCGAAAAGCTGATCGAAGAGTTCATGTTAGTGGCAAATGAGACGGTTGCTGAGCATTTCCACTGGATGGAAGTACCGTTCATATATCGTATCCATGAAGACCCGAAAGAAGACAAGCTGCAACGCTTCTTCGAATTTATTACGAATTTCGGTTTGATTGTAAAAGGAACAGCGAATTCGATTCATCCACGTGCTCTTCAGGAGATTGTCGAGGACGTACAAGGGCAGCCGGAAGAAATGGTTGTATCGACAATGATGCTGCGGTCCATGCAGCAAGCGAAATACGATCCTGAAAGCTTAGGTCACTTTGGACTGGCGACAGAGTTCTATACTCATTTCACATCACCTATCCGTCGTTACCCCGACTTGATTGTTCATCGCTTAATCAGGACTTACCTGATTGAAGGCAAGATTGATCAGGCAACACGGGAAAAATGGGGCGCCCAAATGGGTCATATCGCTGAGCACACGTCAAGCCGTGAGCGACGAGCGGTAGATGCAGAACGTGAGACCGATGAGCTGAAAAAAGCAGAATACATGGAAGACAAAGTGGGAGAAGAGTACGACGGTATCATCAGTTCCGTTACGAACTTCGGAATGTTTGTCGAACTGCCTAACACAATTGAAGGTCTTGTCCATGTGAGTTATATGACGGACGACTACTACCGGTTTGATGAGCGTCATCTTGCCATGATTGGTGAAAGAACGGCAAACGTATTCCGTATCGGAGACGAGATCACAGTTCGTGTCGTGAGCGTCAATAAAGATGAGCGTGCAATCGACTTTGAAATCGTAGGAATGAAGAATAATCGCAAGGAACGTGAAGACCGCGTTCGCTCGATCCGAACCGACAAAGGGAAGCCTTCAGACCGCTCTAAATCGAATCGATCTTCAGACCGAAAAAAGGACGGAGAATGGTCAACGCGTCCACCGAAAAACAACAAGAAGAAAAAGTCGAATAAGAAACACTTTGAAAATGCGCCTCGAAGCAAACGCAAAAAGAAGAAATAAAGGTTCAGGAGCAATGGGATAACCTTTGCTCCTTTTCTTTTCCAAGTGTAACAATACTATTTTTCTAAGAAATATGAGATAATAATGTGTAAACCAACGGAAATGACTAGGGGGATTCCAATGCCAAAGGGAGAAGGCAAGCTTATTGCCCAAAATAAAAAAGCACGTCATGACTATGCCGTAGAAGAAACATATGAGGCAGGTCTTGTATTGCAAGGAACCGAAATTAAAGCGATCCGTGGCGGCCGCGTGAACCTGAAGGATTCCTTTGCACGTGTTCAAAATGGAGAAATTTTCGTTCATAATATGCACATCAGTCCATATGAACAGGGAAATCGATTTAATCACGAACCTCTCAGAACACGTAAACTGCTGCTTCATAAAAAGCAAATCAATAAGCTGATCGGTGATTCGAAGGAAGCAGGATATAGTATCGTTCCATTAAAGCTTTACATCAAAAATGGTGTAGCCAAGCTTCTGATCGGTCTTGCCCGTGGTAAGAAGAAGTATGACAAACGGGAAGATTTAAAACGAAAAGAAGCAAATCGCTCTATCCAAAGAGAACTGGCTCAGCGTCAAAAAGGGATGTAAATGTACAGATTTCCGGAATCTGGTATTTGCAATTATCTCAGGATTTGTTATAATAATAGATGTCGCGAGGTAATCAAGCGGCTGTAAGAACAATTGAATAAGTGACTTACACGCTGAACTTATTCTTTCCCGTTCTTCCCTTTCTATCATGGGGACGTTACGGATTCGACAGGGATAGTTCGAGCTTGGGTTGCGAGCCGTGGGGATCGTCCACGATAAAACGTCAAAGCCAATAATAACTGGCAAAACTAACAATAACTTAGCTTTAGCTGCGTAATAGCGCTTTAGCTGTTCCTCCCTCCATCGCCTATGTGGTAGGGTAAGGGACTCACTCTTAGTAGGCTACGCCGGAGTCCACCGTCTGAGGACAAAGGAAGAGACCAATCAGACTAGCTGCACGGACGCCCGTCGATAGGCAGAAGCTGCAGTGAACTTGCGAATATATCGACTACGCTCGTAGACGCTTAAGTGGCGATGTTTCTGGACGTGGGTTCGATTCCCACCGTCTCCACCAAATACATATTTGGTGGTTTTTTATTTTTGTGACTTAAATCATAAAAATATAATGATTACATCCTTTTGCTTTAAACACTTAAACACTTAAACACTTAAACACTACTTGGAGTTTAAATTATTCCAAACCTACAGGTGAAAATCTGTAGGTTTTTTTACGTTAAAGGGCATTTTGAATCAGCGACTTGATTTTTAACAAGGAGAAGCCCGACGAGGCTCAACTCACGCCCCGCGGAAAGCGAGCACTTGGAGCGGAAATCAACCACTACTCGCTTTTTCAAAAGCAACAAAGTTTACGAAAACAGCCATATTAAAAATGAAAAAACGATCCTCCTTAATCGTTTCTAAGGTTGGCATATAGGGAGACATTTTTGTCCCCCCTATAATCATTCATCTTTTGAAAACCAACTTCTGCAAGTCCCTCAGAGTGAAGATTGCAGTGGTCACTTAAACAATGTGGCTCGGGGCTACTCCCATCCATTTTTTAAACATTCGATTAAAGTAAGATTGGTCACAGTATCCAAGGTATTCAGCGATTTCACTTATAGACATTTGCGTATTATTAAGAAGATTCAAGGCAGTGTTGATTCGAATTTGATGCAAGTATTGTATGGGGGTGTTGCCAACCACTTCTCTAAATAATACGGTTACGTAGTTTGGTGAGATTCCTGCTAATGCAGCCAATTCTTCAATCGTTACGTTCCTTCTGAAATTGCATAAAAGATATTCCTGAATCTCCCGTGCTATCCGTTCTTTGGCTGGAGTTGTCCTTTGTTCAGAGCACTCTTGAGCGATTAGTGTTAACAGTTCGGACAGGACATACCTCGACATTAGTTCGAAATATGGCCTTCCCCCTAAAAATTGGATAAATAGTGTTGAAAATCGTTGTTCATAGTAAGGGGCATTGGGAGTCTTGAATCGAAAAAACGTGTTTTGTTTTGTAAAGTGTAAAGAGTTTTCCAGCGATTGGTCCTCCCATAGAAATACAACTGTATATTTTTGGTGCCATTCATCTGGATGGTTTTCCCAAGCACGATTCATGGCTTGAGGAATGTATAGTATTTCTCCTTTTTCCAGTTCCAGACATTCGTCATTTATCCAATACATTACTTTCCCCTGAGAAACATAAACGAGTGTATCACAGCCTCGATCTTTTCCAATGCTCCATTTCGGATTGACATCATGATAAACCCCTTGTATATTCACCATTTCCACCACCGCTTTGAAAATTTATTAATGAAATATACAAAATCGAGAGGTTTTGTATATTTCACTATCACCTATCTCCTGATATTATCAAAATAGTCAGATAAATGCTAATGATTAACAGAAAGAGGGGCTGATGAATCTGCGGATTATTTGTGTATTCTCCTGATTAGAGCATTCAGAGAAAAGGTGTTTATCCTGAAGAATCACTATTAATAATATAATATCCAAACATAACAAGCGATGTTAGTATCACAAAATGTGGAGGGGAAATATGAACTATTCAATTGCTTCGTATTCATTTAACGGACTAATCAAACAAGGGAAAATGGATGTTTTTGGTTATCTGGAAAGTGTGAAATATCGGTATCATCTTAACTCAGCAGATATTTGGAACATGATGCTAACCAGCTTTGATGAGGATTACTTGAAAAAAATAAAAGAAGCTATGGATGAAAAGGAAATGGATCTAGCTAATCTGTGCGTGGATTGCGCTGAAGTATGGGATCCAGACACAGAAGCGAGGGAAAAATGGTATCAAAATGCGTTGGGGAATTTGCGAGCTGCAGAAATCCTGGGAGCTCGTACCGTTCGTATTGATATGGGCGGAAGGGATTTAGAGATGACGGATGAACAGTTTGAATATACTGTGAAACGTTATCAAGAATATGCGAAAATCGCACATGATTGCGGGTTTATGGTTGGTCCCGAAAATCATTGGGGAGCTTCAAGAGTACCAGAAAATATTCGAAAAGTTTACGAGGCTGTAGATCATCCGTCTTTTGGAATCCTACTGCATTTTGATAATTGGGACGTAGACAAAGAAAATGGGGATCGACTTTGCGCAAAATATGCGTTCCACACCCATTTAGCTGCATGGGTGATACCGGATTGCCAAGACAAACTGAAAATTCTACAGGATGTCGGCTATCAAGGGTACCTTGGGATCGAACATCACTCCGGTAAAAACGAATACAGCCAGGTGGAATGGCAGCTTGCGACAGCTCGAAACACTTGGAGAAACATGCAATTGAATAGGATTGAAGAGGGGGCTATCATCTAATGAAAAAAATTCGGATTGGAATCATTGGGGTCGGTATCATCGGGAAAACTCATTTAGATAACTATGCGAAATTGGATGGGGCAGAAGTTGTAGCTATCTGTGATCTTAACGAGAATGAACTAAAACAGGTAGCAGAAAGATACAGCATTCCCCATACGTATACGGATTATAGCGAAATGCTGAAACGTGACGATCTTGATGCGGTCGATGTCTGTCTCCATAATAACCTTCACGCTCCGATTACAATTGAGGCATTGGAGGCTGGTAAACACGTGTATTGTGAAAAACCGATCGCCGGTTCGTACTTGGACGGTAAGCGAATGGTAGATACAGCAAAAGAATACGGAAAAAAATTGCACATCCAATTAAGCTTCCTGTACTCAAAAGAAACGAAAGCAGCTAAATCATTAATAGATGACGGGAAGCTTGGGACCCTATACCATGCCCGGTCCACTGGTTTTAGACGGCGAGGACGTCCTTTTGTAGATGGTTACGGGACAAAGGAATTTCTTCAGAAGAAAGTGGCTTCCGGGGGAGCTTTGTTCGACATGGGAGTGTATCGTATCTCACAAATTCTTTATTTAATGAATATGCCTAAAGTCAATACGATTACCGGAAAAACGTACCAGGAAGTTGATATGGACGAAAAAAGGAGGCAGACCAGCGGTTTTGATGTAGAGGAACTCGGTGTAGGCTTTGTCAGATTTGAGGATGGCATAACGTTGGACATAATAGAATCTTGGGCAATTCATCTTAATGGGTTTGAAGGCAGCTATCTTGTAGGTAACCAAGGTGGAATCCAATTTCCAGGTTACACAAATGGAGTGAGCACCCCATTTAGCTACCATACATCAATATGTGATATCGATATGGACGGAACCTTTGATTTAGGGGCAGCGGACTACAGATGGCATCAACTGCAAGAGAATACCGATGCCTATGATTCATCTCAACATCATTGGATTGCTGCACTCCAAGGCAGGGTTGAATTGTTGCCAACAGCAGAAATTGCCCTTCAAACCATGTTGATTAGTGAAGGGATTTACCTGTCGAATCTCTTAGATAGAGAGGTAACGGCTGAAGAAGTTATTTCCAAGTCAAAGACTCAAGTTTTAAAATCTAGTAATTTAATGATAAAAAAATAAATTCCTAATGAATTGTAAGCGATTTCAACATAAAGTATCGTGGTTTTACTAATAGGCTCTTTTCGCAAAGATTGTTGTTTTAACGGCCGAGCCTCCTCTACTTAGCAGAACGGGGTCTCGGCACGTTCGAAATCCGCCGGAGTCTATGCAGTTTCCCTCACCATCAATAAGAAAATTCGTGACAGAGCTTTATCGGGACAGAAAAATAAACTAATTGAAAACAGCATTTCAAAAAGGTTTTTTGGGGTCTTTACATATCCAAGCAGAAATCAACGGTCACGAATATACCTGAAACAACAACCTCTTAGAAAGCAACTTACTAATAAAAGAGTTGTTGTGATGATATCTTTTCCAATTAATAGGTGAGGAGCTTAGATAAGAGATAACGAAGATATTCAAAGCATTTTTTTCCGGACCTATTGAACATCCTTTAATTCATAACAAAACAAAGGGGTATCAGTCTATGAAACTGTTTAAGTCTTGGGTGGCAATATTAACAATCATTATGTTTCTTATCGGTTGCAGCAGTAAAGATACATTAAATGAAAGTAAAGAAGATAAAGAAGTAACCATCTCTTATGCAAGCTGGAATGTAGGCACAGAAGAAGAAAAGAATATTGAGAGGTTGATGATTGAAGAATTCGAAGAAAAATATCCACATATCAAAGTAGAGATTGATGATTCTATCCCAAATGAAAAATGGAACGATGGATTAGCAGCTGCCGCAAGTTCAAATAAAATGCCAGATGTCTTTATGCTTTCACAGATTCCTACAGGCATAGCAAATGAATGGCTTTTAGATCTTACCGATTTAGCAGCTGACGATGAAGATTTTGCAAAAGTTCCTGAAGTGGTTCGAGAATCTGCAACGTACGATGACATTCTTTATGCATTACCAGCAGGACAACAATTCTTGGGGTATTTTGTAAATAAAGATTTATTTAATCAAGAGAATTTAAATGTCCCGGAAAATGGTTTGAGCATGAATGAATTTGCTGATTCTGTTAGAAATATTACGAATATCAGATCAGGACAGGTGGGACTCAATAACCCTTTAGCCATACTTGACTGGTACCCGGCAGCAGTAAGTGAAACCTTGGGGTGGTATACATACACAGAGGAAGGATATCACTTAGATAGCAAAGAATTTATTAATGGCTTGAATTTGACTAAGAATATTGTAACGAATAATTATTCCTTTGAATCTTTGACCGATGAACAAAAAAGTAACTTTAATGGAGAAAATCCAGGTGAAGTTTGGGCTTCCGGTGGCATGGGTCTCGTATGGGATGGAACATGGGCACTCTCTAACTACGAGAATAATCTTGAATTTGATTGGGATTTCATTGGAATTCCTGGTGGGAGAACAGTTGTTGCAAATGATTATATGGGAATTTCAAAAACTACGAAACATTCAGAGGAAGCATATTTATTAATAAAGTGGATGTCTTTTGGAAAAGAAGGATATTTAAAACGTATTGAAATTGCTGTAGAAGAAGACAAAGTATTAAATGGTTTACCGGTAACTACTGATGAAGATGTATTGGATGCTTACTTTGAGATTCAAGATCTTCCCGGATTACGTGCTGCATATGAAAACTTAGAAAAAGGTGTTATTGAGCCAGTTAAAGCAGTTCCAGGATATGTACAGTCTAGATGGGAGGCTCCTACAGGGGTAGGCATTGAGGGTAATCCGAATGCAAATATTCATGGTCTTCTGGAAGCTTCTGTAGAAGGTGAAATAAAGATTGAAGACTTTATTTCTCAAATAAATAAATTAGCAAATCTGAAGTATCAAGAGGGCAATGAAGCGATTGGTCAATAATAGGGATAGTAAGATTGCAGTCTCTTTACTCTTAAAGAAGTATAAGTATTTTATATAGGAACGCATTTATTTTGTATTGGATGCGCGTATAACATGCAACCATTATTAAATAATTTACTTATTCCACAATAACTAAATAAGATGGGGAGGAACAGGAATATGAGTAAGTTAAAAGTAGGAGTTATTGGGTGTGGAAGTATTGCAAAATTCCGTCATTTGCCAGAATATAAGATAAATAAAGATGTAGAGATTGTTGTGGTTTGTGATATTATCGCGGAGCGTGCAGAGAAAATGGCTGAAGAATACGGTGCTAAAGCATTTACCGATCTCAATGAAGTATTGAAGCTGGATGACATTGATGCGATCAGCGTCTGTTTGCCAAACTACCTGCACGCACCTGTATCCATTGATGCATTGAATGCAGGAAAACATGTACTTTGTGAAAAGCCTATGGCTACTTCAAAAGAAGAAGCGGAAACGATGATTGAAGCAGCGAAAGTAAATGATAAAAAGCTTATGATTGCGCATAATCAACGTTTTGTTGCTTCTCATAAAAAAGCGAAAGAAATTATTGATAGTGGCAAGCTTGGAAAAATCTACAGCTTTAAAACCACATTCGGTCATCCAGGCCCTGAAGGTTGGAGTGTAGATGGGGCAGGAAGCTGGTTCTTTCAAAAAGACAAGGCCTTTATCGGTGCAATGGGTGACCTTGGAGTTCATAAAGCAGATTTATTACGTTATTTGCTTGGAGAGTTTACCGAAGTAGGAGCATTCATTGAAACGAACGCGAAGCAAAAAACAGATGTAGATGACAACGCTGTATGTATTTTACGTACAGAAAAAGGCATCATTGGAACACTTGCCGCAAGCTGGGCTTATGTTTCTGGTGGGGATAATTCGACCATTATTTACGGGGAAAAAGGTATACTGAGATTAGAAGCTGATCCTGAATACTCACTGATCGAAGAGTATCGGGATGGAAGCACCGTATATCATAAGCTCGATAAGATTCAGACAAATGAGGAAGGCGGACAGAATACCTCTAATGTCATTAACCATTTTGTTGAAAGTATTATAGAAAATAAAGAACCACTTATTTGTGGCGAAGAGGGAATGAAATCGCTACAGATTATTTTAGCAGCACTTGAGTCACATGAAATGAATCGAATTGTTTCCTTGAAGAAGGAAATGTTTGCGTAATTAAAAGGGTTTATATAATTTTTTGTTTAAAGTTTTTATTAGAATCCTACAACCATACGCCATAAACAATCCATTTGAATTTTTTTCAAAATGGATTGTTTTCATGTGTGATTAAATAAGGTTCGTTACGGTCCTTTTATCAAACTATATTTCAATATCATCAACATTTGTTGCATTTTTAGACATATCTTCATCCATCATGATGGTTTCCTTTGGTAAGGAAGGGTCGAAGTATGGGGGATGTTGTTCGGAATGCTTAGTCTCATCTTTGTTGAATTGATTCTTTTCCTTGTGGTACTGTTGGATTGACATCATCATCACCTCATATTTATGTATTTGCTTTCCAATTTAAATTTCCCCATTTTAATTCTTTCTATGTGGAGAATGTCAATCTTACTAAAGAGAGTATGAATGGACTAAAAAAATTTAATCATTTCAATGCACTTATCCCAGAGAATTCTTTTATCGATCATACATATTTCTTGCTTAAAAGGGAATTTTATTTGTATCCCTGAAAAAAGGAGATTCTCTTATGGACTACAAAGTATTTAAGGCAATCAATCTGCTTTCTGGCCGGTGTTCTCCCATTGACTTTATGATGATCTTCTTTTCAAAAAAGATTCGATATGTGTATATTATTGTTTTGATTTTCATGTGGTTTAGAAATGATTATTATAGAAAAGTTTCTCTTAATGCAGTTATGTCTTCGGGAATTACTTTGCTTCTTCACGCTTTGATTAAGTTTTTTTACTTTAAACCACGTCCGTTTGTGAAACATCGGGTCGGCATACTCATTCCCTCAAAGTTAGATTCTTCATTTCCAAGTAAGCATACTTTACTGGCATTTGCCGTTTCTACTTCCATCTTTCTTTATGATCGTGTCCTTGGTTCAATCATGTGGGTATTATCTGTGTTGACAGGTTTTTCTCGTATTTGGGTGGGACATCATTTTCCATCTGATATTATCGGAAGTGCTATTATGGCCACCATGACAAGCATGGTAGTGGGTAAAACTGCTGGTGAATTTACCGATAAAGGAACACAGCACTGAGTGAAGATTCGTTTCATTGGCGTAGAAAATATAATATAAGAAATAAGCAACTGCATAACAAAACCTCTCATCGTTCAACTGCGATGAGAGGTTTATTTCTTGCAATGACCTATAAACTTTCCAATTCCTCATCCTTTTTAACCCTGTCGGAAAAAACTTTCTCATAACAATACTGAAATCCATACATCAATACCGATTTTAATAAAAAGAGTAATGACAGTTGTATCCTTGTAAACCTGATCAGAGTGACATATCCGATTTTCTTGAACCAATTCAACATGAAGATGGTAAAAAAAGAATCAACAATCAAATTAACTAGAAAATAGATCGAGAATTTCCCGTAAGTGTATTTAAAAATCCAAAATGATCCAACAAAAAAAGGACCTAGAATCAATGGCAGTTCAGCCAATACATTCGGTTTTATGGAAAAAGGGAACCACCACCATTTCCTCCGGGTAGCTAATATGCCCTCTGCTACTAAATATACGCACATAAATAGTGTGCCGGGTAGAAATCTTTTTAACGTTTTTTTGCGCAGAAGTGGAAGGGACAACCAGGGGAGCAAGGTCATTAACGTAATCAGTTGTTTTCTATTCTTCATAGAAGGACACCCTTTTCATCATAGTGGTAAATATATTCTTCCTTTTTTATGAAAAATTTATGTATCTTCGTGCACGATTCTTTAATCTAACGGTAGTTTAAAGGAAGTCCTTCTTTTTTAACAACTATTAAAATATATAATATAAAAAGGAGGTAAAGAGGTGGCTAATCAAATGATCACGACATGGGAGGAGCACTTATTCTGGCTTGAAGTATTACAGGATCATGCTTATTTCATCAGAGACCACTTATCTGCAGCTGAAGTAGAGTATGTGGATGTTTCACAGCAGTACATTCGACTATTTGGGGAGCTTATCGACCAATTAAACCGCGTTCCGCGTACAGCAGACCACCAGGATGAAACCATGGTTCAGTTTTCAAATAAAGTGTGGCCAGTGGCCAAAGGCTATTTCGAATTTGAAGGAATACTGCAATCTTTAAGGATCGATAATAAAGTTAATCTTAATTTATCCCCTACCTACCTAAACGGCACGCTTGCAGAAAATCAGGAATACTTGCGGTTTTTAGGGTATCTGCAGAAGGGGGAGGAGCCAGAGCCCCTTCCGTTGGTGGATTTGATGGATTTATGGCTTGAAGATCAGCTGGGGCACGCGGTATTATTTCAAAACATACTCGATCCCATTGAAATTAACGTGAGTAGGCAGGCAGAGGCTTATATTAACCAATATCAAGTGTATATCGTTCAAAATCGGCATCTGAAAGGATATCTCAGATTTAAACAGCCTGGTTTCGCCCGGCAGAGGGAATTTGCCTATGAAGTTGGTCAAACGACTTTGGAAATGAGTCAGTATATCTCTGGAATGGTCATGAAGTATAATAAGAAAAAACTGCTGAATAAAACCACTCTCCGTTTTTTAGAGCATCATTTTCCAGAAACCTGTTATTTCATTAAAAAGCTCAGCGATTATTCTCCAAAGCTCAAGGAGGCGGCCGGTAATTGCTCCTTAAAAAGAGCTACCTATTTATAATAGTTGTTAGAGGGTACTAGAAAAAGTAGTATTGGTATAAAGAGCCTATCACGGTAAGGAGTCATTCATATTCGGCAGCCCCACTTGCTACTTTGTTTTAATAATCAGGAGGGAAGGTTCAAGGTTCATGGATATGAATGGATTCATAGAAGGTGAATTACAGTAGTAAGGTTTATACGAAAACTCATTATTCTAAATAATCAATTCGTAAAACGCTCTCAAAATTATTCTAAAATAATTTTGGGAGTTATTTTTTTGTCCTTTGAGCATTTCTTTCCAACATTGTTACCGTTCTGTGAATAAACTTCGACGAAATTTCGAAAATCTGTTTAAAGTTGAGTGAAACAAGGGTACCTTTTAATAGAATTTGATAGTATAGGTCTACAGTGATAAATCCGACATAAAGGAAGGTGATTTCCCTATGTTTAATAAATTTAAGCCATACTTGATTGTGTTGATCAGTCTGGTTTCATTATTCTTCATCATTATTTTCAGTTCGGGAAGTGAAATGATCATTCTCGATCCGAAAGGGCCGGTAGGGGCCTTGCAGAAAGAACTGATCATGCTGTCAATCTACTATATGCTTGGCATTATGGTTGTCGTTCTTTCCTTCTTTACTGTTATTCTCCTAAAATATCGAAGCAGTAAAAAGGATAGTGATTACAAGCCCGAGATGCACGGGAGTACGAAATTAGAAATTATATGGACGCTTATTCCTGTACTGATTGTTATTGCCTTGTCTATCCCAAATACAAAGGCATTATATGAATTAAGGGAAGCTCCAAAAGCAACGGCTCATAAAGATCCGATTGTGATCCATGCCACTGCTGCGGATTGGAAGTGGATCTTCAGTTATCCGGAGGAAGGGATTGAGACCGTTAATTATATCAACGTTCCCGAGGATCATCCGATTTTATTCAAAGTGACGGCTGCTGATTCCATGGCTTCTTTCTGGGTGCCGCAACTTGGCGGACAGATTTATGGAATGCCGGGAATGGTGAATGATTTATACTTACAGGCTGATGAGCCGGGTACTTATGATGGAAGAAACTCAAACTTCACTGGTGAAGGAATGACACACCAAAAGTTTGATTTTGTTGCGTTAGAAGAAGATGAGTATGAAGAGTGGGTAAAAGATTCTCAGGAAAATGAACCGAAATTAACCGAAGAGACATATGAAAAACTCATGCTGCCTGACACGGTTGATAAAATGACCTTTTCATCCACTCATTTAGCCTTCGTTGACCATGGGAAGAATTCTGAATATGCCATGGCGATCCGTGAGAAATATGGAGTGGAAGCATCTTCACATGGTGCGGATAAAGATGCTGAGTCAAGTCATGGAAATCACGGTGATCACGGAGACATGGGGGATCATGATAACCATGAAGGCATGAAAGACCATGAAGACCATGAAAATGACGAACATAAAGACCACGAAAATAACGAAGGACATGAGCACTAAGAAAGGAGGACTCTAGATGTTTGATTTTATTAAAGATAATTTAATCCTCAATGATCCGCTGATTCTGGGAGCCAACATTTCCATTGTTTTCACCGTTATTGGGATCGTCGCGACCCTTACGTACTTTAAAAAATGGAAATGGCTGTGGAATGACTGGATCACGAGTGTTGATCATAAAAAAATTGGGATCATGTATATCATTGCTGCATTGATCATGCTCTTCCGCGGAGGAGTCGATGCCCTTTTAATGAGGGCCCAATTAACGGTACCTAATAATGAATTTTTATCATCACAGCACTACAATGAAATCTTTACTACTCATGGTACGATCATGATTCTATTCATGGCGATGCCATTTTTACTTGGCCTAATGAACGTCGTAGTTCCCCTGCAAATCGGGGCAAGAGACGTCGCATTCCCATTCCTGAATAACTTAAGCTTTTGGTCATTCATGTTTGGGGCGATCCTTTTCAATATGTCATTCGTATTCGGTGGATCACCGGATGCCGGATGGACGAACTACGCACCGCTGGCGATTGAAGGAAGTCCTGGACCAGGAATTAACTATTACCTCCTTGGCTTGCAGATTTCCGGAATTGGTACATTATTAACGGGGATCAACTTTGTTGTTACGATTATTAAAATGCGTGCACCAGGTATGACGCTTCTTCGTATGCCGATGTTTACGTGGACTACATTGATTACTGCATTCATTATCGTATTTGCTTTCCCGATCTTAACGGTGACATTGGCGTTGATGACATTTGACCGATTATTCGGTACGCATTTCTTCACGCTTACAGCCGGCGGGAATCCGATGCTCTGGTCGAATTTATTCTGGTTATGGGGACATCCGGAAGTGTATATCGTTATTTTGCCTGCTTTCGGTATCTTCTCAGAAATCATTGCTACATTTGCAAGAAAGACATTGTTTGGTTATAAGTCGATGATCATTTCACTTGTAGCGATTTCAGGGTTAAGCTTCGTTGTGTGGGTTCACCATTTCTTCACGATGGGCGGAAGTGCTGCTGTTAACAGTGTATTCTCGATTTCGACGATGGCGATTGCCATACCAACCGGGATCAAGATATTTAACTGGTTGGGTACCCTTTACAAGGGACGGATTGAATTTACCGTCGCCATGATGTGGTCGGTAGCGTTCATTCCGACATTCCTGATCGGTGGTGTGACAGGGGTAATGTTGGGGATGGCTGCAGCCGACTTCCAATATCATAATAACTACTTCCTGGTTGCTCACTTCCACTACACGCTGATTGCCGGTGTCGTGTTTGCCTGCTTCGCCGGACTTGTATATTGGTATCCAAAAATGTTTGGACATAAGATGAATGAACGCATAGGGAAATGGGCTTTCTGGTTCTTCTCTATCGGTTTCAATGTATGTTTCTTACCGCAATTTGTCTTAGGGTTTTCCGGTATGCCAAGACGTGTGTACACATATGGACCAGAAGATGGCTGGATGGCATTGAACGTCATCTCTTCTGTCGGGGCTTTCGGAATGGGAGTAGGATTCATGATCATCGTCTATAACGTTTACTATAGTTACCGTTTTGCGAAGCGGGAACTATCCGGAGATGCTTGGGATGGACGTACACTTGAATGGGCGACTAGCTCAGCGATCCCACCTCATTATAACTTCGCTCATGTTCCTGAAGTGAAGAGTGCGGATGCATTCTACTATATGAAACAAGAAAGAAAAGAATCCGGTAAGCCTGAAAAGGTTGAGTATAAACCGATTCATATGCCAAGCAATGCAGGGACACCTTTCATCATGTCCGGGTTATTCTTCGTTGGTGGATTTGGATTGGTGTTTGAACTGTGGTGGATGGCTATACTGGCTCTTGTTGGTATCTTCGGATGCATGGCTTATCGTTCACTATTTTCACACAAACAGGATGCTGGCTATTATGTAAGTGTGGAAGAAATAGAAAAAACTGAAAATCCGTATAAGAGGGAGGCGTGAATATGGCACATAGTACGAATGTAGATCCGAATACGCCACTTGAATATCAATCGGAGATCGGCAAATTGAATATTTTCGGATTCTGGGTTTTCCTGGGTGCGGAAGTAGCTCTATTTGCCACTATTTTCGCGACATTCTTCGCCCTTGAAAGCGGCACGGTTGGAGGTCCGCTTCCATCTGAAGTGTTTGATCTAAAGAATACAATCATCATGACGTTACTATTATTAATCAGTAGTTTCACGTCAGGGTTATCAATAAATGAATTAAGAAGAAGAAATGTCAAAGGGATGATGGTCTGGCTGATCATCACACTGCTCTTTGGAGCAGGGTTCCTTTACATGGAAATCACGGAATTCCTTCATCTGATCCATGAGGGAGCCGCCATGGGAACTAATGCATACTGGTCTTCTTTCTATCTATTGACCGGAACGCATGGTCTCCACGTATCATTAGGTATTTTATGGATTATACTGGTGATGTTCCAGGTGAAAAGACAAGGATTAAATCCAGATACCGCTAAAAAACTATTCGTATCCAGCTTGTATTGGCACTTCTTGGACTTTGTATGGATCTTCGTGTTTACAAGCGTGTACTTACTAGGGATGGTGGGATAATGGAACATAATACAGCGAATCATAGTCGTATTCCTTGGACGCAGATCATTGGTTTTGTCTTATCCATTGCATTGACATTCTTAGCCGTTTGGTTCGGACTTTACGCTGGACTGGCGTACAATGTGATGGTTGCTCTTGTATTTGTTCTTGCCTTTATCCAGGCTGCAATCCAACTGTTTATGTTCATGCACGTAACAGAAGGAGAAGGCAGATGGCAGGTTGGAAAAATGATGTCAGCTGCATTTATCGCCCTTGTGATCGTACTTGGATCGATTTGGGTATTGAGCAATATGCATTAAAGAATGATAGAAAGAGGCTGTTGAAATTCATTTCAGCAGCCTCTTTTTTTATTTTAGGTTCCTTTCGCAAAGTTTGATGGCCTGGTCAGAGAGTATACATAGGTCAAAAGGTTGGTTGACAAGTGTAATCCCATATTCATATAATATCAATGTGCATGATAATGATAATCATTATCACTATAATCGAATGAACAGGAGGATAGACCATGATTAATACAGTTAATGAATCAGAATTCTTTATTATAAAAGGAGACAAGGCAGATAATTTTTTGTTCCGTCCGGTGGATTTCGATCGGGATTTGTCTACTCTCCATGAATGGATGCAACAACCTCATATTGCCCCATTTTGGAAGTTGAACCTGCCACTGTCAGAGTTTAAACAATGGTTAAAGCAGTCTATCGAAGCAAATCATAAAGATATTTACATAGGAACATTTAACGGCGAACCAGTGTGTTACCTGATTGCATACTCCATTGAAAAAGATCCAATCAAAGAATTCTATGAGTATCAGAATGGAGATTTAGGCATGCACTTACTGATTGGTCCAAGAGCATATTTAAATAGAGAAGACGGCCTTTCCATTATTAGATCAATGATCATTTTTTTATTTGATCACTATAAGGGAGCAAGAAGAATTATAGGAGAACCTGATAATCGCAATCGCATTGTGATTCCGATATTGAAAAAATTAGGAGGGAAAGTAATAAGTAAAGTTAATCTTCAGAATAAAAAAGCTTCGTTGATTGTGGGAGAGAGGGATTCGGTCATTGAGAAAATGAAAGATGAAGATATGCAGGTAGAGTGGCTGAAATCTATGAATTCGCAAAGGAATGAATTAGTCTGATGAAAGTGAAGGCGCCTCTTAATCCTCAAGTAAGCGAACTATTACATACGATTAGTGAGAAAATGAAAGAATTTAATCATCCCCCATTGGATATTCTGACTCCAGAGCAATCCAGAGTATTTTATAAAAGTGCCAGAGAATTCTTCACTACCATTTCCGTCGGTGGTTTGGTTGTTGAAGATACATTCATTCCTTCATCAGAGGGGCATGACATTCCGGTTCGAATCTATACACCAAGTGGAGAAGGTCCTTACCCTGTCCTCATATATTCCCATGGGGGAGGCTGGGTATTTGGAGATTTAGATAGTGCAGATAACCTATGCAGGCATTTATCAAAGCACGCCGGCATTGTTGTCGTTTCAGTCGGTTATCGCCTCGCCCCTGAACATAAATATCCTTCGGCGTTTCGGGATGTAATTGAATCCATTAAATGGACATTTAGGCATAGGGAAAGATTGAAAGGGGACATAAAAAGAATCGCTGTCGGTGGTGAAAGCTCAGGAGGCAACTTAGCGGCCGCTGCTGCCATATACTTCAGGGGTTCTGAAGAATACAAGTTGTTCCTTCAAGTTCTTATTACCCCCGTTATGGACTATAACTTTGACACACTTTCCTACAGAGAAAATCATACATATAATCTCACAAATGAAAAAATGAAATGGTTTTGGGGACATTATTTGAATGACCCATCTGAAGGCTCGGAGGTATATGTTTCACCTCTAAGAGTACACTCCATGGAAAGTTTGCCCAATACTCTACTTGTTACAGCTGAATTCGATCCTCTGAGGGAAGAAGGGTTAGCTTTCGGTGAACGTCTGAAGAAGGCTGGGATTAACGTCGAACTGCTGCATTATGAAGATATGGTCCATAGTTTCATTAATATGATAGGAACAGTAGATGAAGCCAAACGTGCCCTCGATGAGATGGCTATAAAGCTTAAATGTATGCTGTACACTATTGAAGTGAACGAATAATAAAAAAGGTTCCAAAAACTTTAGTGAAATTAAGTTTCTGGAACCTTAATCATTTGTGCACTAAAAATAAAACGACTTATAGGTCTTCACTCTCATAGTTAAACTGCCACTGAATGCCAAATTTATCAGTAACTTGACCATATAACTTACTCCAGAATGTCTCCTGAAGCTCCATATCCACCTTACCGCCTTCTTTCAGTTTATGAAAACGTGTTTTCAATTCTTCCATACTATTGTTTACTATTGCAAGGGTGATATTTGTACCTTCCACAAAAGGCATTCCAGGAAAAACATCCGAAAACATGATGTTACTGCCATCAATCGTCAGTCTTGTGTGCATAACCAAATTCTTCGCTTCATCTGGAAGAGTGAATTCTGGATGTGGTGGATTTTCACCAAAACTCATAATATGTGGTGCCTCTGTTTCAAATACTTCAGCGTAAAACTCTACAGCTTCTCTACAATTACCGTTAAAATTAAGATACGCATTCACTGACATTACTATCACTCCTATGAATTGAAAATAATCTTACAAAAGGATTATAGCATGTTGATGATATAATCAGAAATAATATCAAGAAAATTCGGAACTTATCAAAGTTCATCTCATTTGAGTCATTGATAATAAAAAATGAAGACATAAAACATTGCCTCTTATTGAGGGAATTGATAAAATCATCATTTGTAGAGGGAATAAATTGAATTAGGGAGAGACCTATGATAAATATAACGAGCAGATATAGAGTAGAAAAAGATTTTCTTGGAGAAAAAGAAGTTCCTGAAGATGTGTACTATGGAATTCAAACCTTACGGGCAGTGGAAAACTTTCCGGTAACCGGGTATAAAATTCATAAGGAGATGATCGATGCCTTAGCAGTCGTGAAGAAAGCGGCAGCATTAGCAAACATGGAAACCACACGTCTTTATGACGGGATCGGTCAAGCCATCGTGCAAGCTTCTGATGAAATATTGGAAGGGAAGCTTCATGAATTCTTTATCGTCGATCCCATCCAGGGAGGGGCAGGGACTTCCATCAATATGAACGCTAATGAAGTCATTGCCAATCGTGCCCTGGAGCTCATGTCCCATCGTAAAGGGGAATATGGAAAAGTAAGCCCGAACAGTCATGTGAATATGTCACAGTCAACCAATGACGTATTCCCGACGGTCATCCATATTTCCACTCTGAAATTATTAGAGAAACTTCTTGTCACGATGGAACATATGCTGAACGCCTTTAAAAAGAAAGCACAGGAGTTCGATCACGTCATTAAAATGGGACGTACTCATCTTCAAGATGCTGTTCCAATTCGCCTTGGTCAGGAGTTTGAAGCTTATAGCAGGGTAGTGGAGCGTGATATTAAACGTATCGGACGAACACGGGATCACCTCTATGAAGTAAATATGGGGGCGACTGCAGTAGGAACTGGATTGAACGCGGATCCTGCTTATATCAAAAGTGTCGTGAAGCATCTGTCTGATATCAGTGGTTTGCCACTTACCGGGGCTGAGCACCTTGTCGATGCTACGCAAAATACAGACGCATACACAGAAGTTTCAGCTGCACTGAAGGTATGTATGGTCAATATGTCCAAGATCGCCAATGATCTGCGCATGATGGCTTCAGGGCCACGCGCCGGACTTGGTGAAATATCACTGCCATCCAGACAGCCTGGTTCTTCCATTATGCCTGGTAAAGTGAATCCGGTCATGCCAGAACTGATCAACCAAGTGGCCTTTCAGGTTATTGGAAATGATCATACCATTTCATTGGCTTCTGAAGCCGGTCAGCTTGAACTGAACGTGATGGAACCTGTACTCGTATTCAATCTCCTTCAATCCATCAGCATCATGAACAATGCGTTCAGAAGCTTTACGGACAACTGTCTTGTTGGAATCGAAGCGAACGAAACACGTATGAAAGAATATGTAGAAAATAGCGTGGGGATCATCACTGCGGTCAATCCACACTTAGGATATGAAGTCGTGTCCCGGATTGCCAGGGAAGCCATAATAAAAGGGAAATCTGTTAGAGAGCTTTGCCTGGAATATGATGTTCTGACTGAGGAAGAGCTTGATTTGATTTTGAATCCTTATGAAATGACCAATCCGGGGATTGCGGGCAGGGTGTTATTTGATCGGGCATAGAAAATACAAGAAAAAAGTATCAATGATTAGTCTCTATAAAAAAAGAGATTTCGGGTTTGCAGGGAAAATCATTTTTCTCTGCAAGCTTTTTTATTTATTTGGTAAAGATATTCTCTTAACCAATTTTCCAATTACATTTGTGAATGAATTATTTTAGATTAATAGTATGTTGGTTTTTCTCCATATAGATCAATAATCTTTAATGACTTTGTCAGCGAGTTACTTATGAAAGAATTGTAGAGGGATTCTTAAAAGATAAAGGGAACCCATGTATAATAAGAGTAAGTACAAAGGGGGAAGGGTCAGGATGTCTATCGGGAGGATTATTTATTACCATCGTAAGAAACAAAATAAGACGCAAGAACAGCTTTGTCAAGGAATCTGCTCTACGACCCATTTAAGTAAGATCGAGAATAGTTCTAAAGAAGGAAATCTTGAAACCTTGGAAATGCTTTGCAAACGACTAGGTATTTCGATTGAGGAGGAAACCAAGAAAACACAATTCTTAAAGCGTCAGCTGGCCCAATTCTATGAAGCGATCGAGAGACTGCATAGAGATCATGCCGAAAGACTTTATCAAGAGTTAGGGAAGCATAAAGATTTTCTTCAATGTACGGAAATGGTTTACTTATATGAGCTTTATATGCTTCGATATTTACTTTTTACAGATAATATATCTGAATTTGAATATGTTTCCTTCGAACTTAAAAAAAATATGACGAAATTTTCTACATTTGAACGTTTTCTCTGGGAGTTCTTTCAAGGTATTTATTATGGTCGGAAACAGCAATATGTTAAAGCGATAGGCATTTTAGATAGTATAGAGGATAAAGCAGATCTATTTAGTGAAAAAGTAACGGATTACTATTATTACAAAGCCGCCAATCATGGACTATTAAAGCATTTTACATTGTCCCTCCATTACTCTCATAAAGCTTTACGTATCTTTCAGAATACAGGGAATATCTTGCGAATCCTACATGTGAAAATCGGACTTTCGGCTAACTTAATATATATAAATGATCTGGAACGGGCAGAAATCATGCTCGAAACAGCTTTAAATGATGCCGAAATGTTAAAGGACAATGATACTAAAATAAGTGCCCTTCATAATTTAGGGTTGTTACATAATAGAAAAGGAAGACTTCAAGAGTCGTTGGAGTTTTTCACCCAATCTCTTAACTTGAAAAAGAAGCATACAATCGGTTATTATAGCTCTTTTGTGGAAGTTATTCAGGTTTTACTTGACCTAGAAGAAAACGATAGGGCTGCGAATCTTTTGCAAGACATTCTAAAGGATTTTCGAGATCAGCAATCCAGTAAGTATGTAGAGTTAATGGCCCTTTATTTGGAAGCTACAAAAGATTACAAAAGGCTCACCGATTATTTAATCGATTATGGTTTGCCGATGATGATAAAGGATAACCTTTATAAAGCGGTCTCATATTCAGAGAGATTAGCAGAATTTTTTAATGAAAAAGGAGATCTTGCTTCTTCCAATAAATACTTTCAGTTATCGAATGAACTCTTAAGAAAATTAATCTTCAACCATGGACATCCCAATTAGATGGATTTTCTAGAGGCTGGGACAAAAGTTTTTTATCCTAAGTCAAACCCGAACAAACCTGCTTCTTAGTGTGCAGATTTGTTCGGGTTTATTAATTATTTTCGAATCATTTGATTTTAGCTGTTTCCAGCGGTTGATTGGAGTGCAAGACGAAGACTCCTGCGGGAAGAGTAGCTTATGTGAGACCCCGCAAGCTTGCCGAGGAGGCTCACGGGCTACCCGCGGAAAGCGTAGTCTTGCACGGAAATCATTAGCGGTATGAAGAACCTACACTTCTATTGTTCGTCTTTTTATCGTGGTTTTTTAGTTTTGTTCCAGCCTCTTTATTTTTTTATGAGGCTTTTTTCTAAAAGAGTGTATTTTATAGGATTTATAAAAACGAACCGATGTTAAGAAAGTTTATTGGAGCGGGAATCAACTTCTACTCTATCCTATAGAGCACAATTTGCGCAATTTATGAAAATAAACAGGGATTATATACGATAAGTCTCTTCTTGGGAAAATGAATCAGGAACAAAGTCCAGACCTCTCCCTGCATCAGTTGTTAATGATTGAATGAAAAACAGCTAACACAAAAGAGATTAGGGATATTCATTTCTGATTATAACAAGCTATATATTATGTCTATAAGTGTGGAGCTGCTAATTATAAAACAATAGTGATGTTGATGGCAGCACTTCCAACTTAAAGGGATATTTTGAAGGAACCATTACTGAACTGAACCGCAGCCATTCAGAAGTGAGAGGAGATGTGATGGCTCAAGGGTTCTTTGGCACTGACGGTTCGTTCGATTGGCAAACAGACTTTTCAAATGTCCCAATTTCAATGAAGGTAACGGATTTCGAAGGCAATGTTTATGATGGTGAGATCACTAGAGACAATGACTTTAAAGTCAAGCTTCCTGTGACAGATGTGCCATTTCAGATGGAAGTCGAGATTCCTGGTCATTTCCCTGTTAAATCGACTTTCCATGTCTATGAACAGCGGGAAGACAAGATTGTCGGCACTTGGAGAACGTTGCCTCTTCGAAAGCAAGATGCAGGAGACATCAATCAGGACATTGTGATTGATATGATGGATGCGATTGAATTGAAAAATAGCTGGGGTACAGATGATCAAAATGCAGATCTGAACTTCGACGGAACCATTGATGCGAAAGACTTCGAATTAGTAGAGTACAACTTCCTTGAAACCGATCCAGGAGTTGAGAATGCTCCGAAGCCAAAAGATAAGTACAATGGGAATTCTCTAGAGGACATAAAGAAAGACTTAGGGATCAATTAAGATGAGAGTATAATCTAACTAGAAGTATAGCAAATGCGAAATGATTAGAAAGGTCAATTTGATTTTTCAAGCCATTTTGTTTCTTTCAGCGAAACTCGAAAAATAGCTGATTTGTAAAAAAATCACTTTTCAATCCTGGTAAACAAGTATATAAAAGTAACTGTCAAAAGCAGTTGCTTTTTTAATTTCATGAATTTGTGAAATGTGGGATTTTTACATATCTTTATACCTAATGGTGTGCGATTCCAACAGTTCAATTCTAAGGAAGATCAGCGAACAAAAATAGGTGTAATGTTACTATGCGACAAAACTTTCCCAACATTATCGATCATATCTTCTATTGACTTACCGTTTTTCACTAAGTAAAGGGTGATAAATTAAGTAGATAATAGATTAATATATAGAACTTTCCCAATTAACAGATTTATTGAAAAGCAATACAATAATATTTAGTAGACGATTTACACCTTGGATTAACGAAAATATGGGGGGAAATGTATGAACGGGAAACGATATTCAAAAATATTAACTGTTGCTCTTGCTGCTAGTTTATTAGGATCTTCAGGAATTCCATTTAATGTTATGGCAGAGAGTAAGCCTGAACTTACTAGAGTAAAAGACGTAGAGAAAGTTTTATCGAATTTGACGGATGCACAAAGAAAAGCTCTTCAACAAATCGAAGCAAAGCCGGATTTTGAAATCGCACCAAATATCAATACGGAAACGGATGGGCTTGTCGATGTAATCGTAGAGTTCAAACAAGCTCCGGCTAAAGTTGAAGTGATGAAGCAAGCTGCAAAAGGATTGCGTGCAACGACAAAAACAGCTGATTCAAAAGTGGAGAAGGCACATAGTGAATTCAAGAAAAGCTTTAACTCTTTGAAAAACAAAAAGAGTGCAGGCCATCAATTAAAAGAGGCAAAAATAACGAAAGAATATCGTAACGCCATTAATGGTGTCGCGATGTCGATACCAGGAACGGAGATTGAGAGTCTACTTGATACTGGTGTGGTGAAACGCATTTGGAAAGATGAAGTCGTGCAACTTGATCTTCCGAACAATGAAGAAGCGTCGTCTACATCCAAAATGATGGATAGCATCCCACAAATCAATGTGGACAAGCTTCATGATGAAAATGTGAAAGGCGATGGCATTAAAGTTGCTGTACTCGACACAGGGGTAGATTACCATCACCCAGATCTACAAGATGCGTATAAAGGTGGTTATGATTTCATCGATAACGATTCTGACCCAATGGAAACGACCTATGAAGATTGGAAAGAATCCGGTGAACCAGAAATCAACCCTTCTTCCGGAACGGCCTACTATACGGAGCATGGTACACATGTTTCAGGAACGATTGCAGGTGATCAGAAGAACACGGTCGATTATGCAGTTAAGGGAGTAGCTCCAAATGTCGATTTATATGGCTATCGTGTTCTGGGTCCTTATGGTTCAGGAACATCCACAAGTGTACTTTCGGGGATAGAGCAAGCAGTTGCTGATGGGATGGACGTGATGAACTTATCGTTGGGGGCATCAACCAATGATCCGCTATATCCTACATCGGTTGCCGTTAATAATGCCATGTTATCAGGTGTTGTTGCAGTAGTCGCAGCAGGTAACAATGGTCCGGATGAAAAAACACTGGGGGCTCCTGGAGCTGCTGCTCTTGGAATTACCGTTGGGGCAAGTGATTTTGCAATGGATGTCGCAAACTTTGAATCCATTAGTGTAGATGGAGAATCATTTAAGGATGTTTTATTATTGGGTAAAAACTTTACAAATGATTTAGCGTCTCTTCAAAATCAGTCCAAGGAAGTGGTATTTGCAGGACTTGGATACGAGGCAGATTTCGAAGGAAAAGACTTCACTGGGAAAATCGCTCTTATTCAGCGTGGAGAACTTACATTTGTGGATAAGATGAAACATGCGAAAGAAGCTGGGGCAGAAGCTGTCATCATCTACAATAACGTAGACGGAGACATTCAGGCCTATTTAGGGGAAGGTGCAGAATACATCCCTGCATTCCGCATGACAAAAGCAGACGGTGAGCGTTTAAAAGGACTTGGAGATAACGCAACTCTTACCTTTGGTAACTTAGCCAGCATTCAAACAGAAGGGGATAATCTCGCCGGGTTCAGCTCAAGAGGACCTGTGAATGGAAGCTATGATATTAAGCCTGATGTGGTGGCACCAGGAGTCGCGATCTTCTCGACCATTCCGGAATATATCAATAGCCCTGAAGAAGGAGAAGATTATTCAAATGCCTATGCCCGCCTTCAAGGAACTTCCATGGCCACTCCTCACGTGGCAGGGGTCGTAGCCTTACTGCTTCAAGAACACCCAGAGTATACGCCATTTGATGTAAAAGCCGCATTGATGAACACAGCTGAAGACTTGAACGGTGACGTTTCTGTATTTGAACAAGGTGCAGGACGTGTGGATGCTTATGATGCGGTACATGGCGATGTGTCCATTAAAGTGATTGATAGAACAGAAAATCTAAATGAAAATGGAGAAGTGGTAGAGATTGATGAAGAGACTGCTTCGATTTCATTCGGTAGCCATTATAAAACCGGAGCTGGCGTTGAAGGAACTAGTAAAATGTTCATTGAAAACAACGGAGAAGAAGAAAAGTCATTCAAGATAGAAGTCGAATATCATGGCGACCGTGAGGGTATTCGTGATTCAGTGAAGAATGGGATTCATTTAGATCTTCCAACTAGTGTTGTGGTTTCTAGTGGGAATTCTAAAGAAATTTCACCAACGATCACCGTCCCGGAAAATGCTGAAGAAGGGCGATTTGAAGGATACATTCATCTGACGAATGCAAGTGATTCCAGTGAGACCTATCAAGTTCCGTTTGCCATTCGAGTCACAGAAAAAGGATTTGATTATCTGGAAACAGATAGACCAGCCCTTGCGAACAATACGCCAAAATGGCAGTATTACAATCCACTATTGACGGCTGCTTTCCAAATGAAAAGTCCTCTGACTAAGATAGACATTGTAGTAAAAGATGGTCAAACAGGTGATGCCATTGGGTTTGTCGCTTCAATCGCAGATGCAGGAGCTAAACCTGATTTCAGGTACTACATTCCTGGTGTTTTCTCTGGATTAGTTTATCCATTTACTGATGACAAACAAAATCCGATATCAGACCAACCTATCGATCTTCCTGAAGGAGATTACGAGTTAGGGTTTATCGGGCATGACGAGGAAGGAAAGACGCATTTTATCGACACACCTGTTTTTATCGACAATACAAAGCCTGAAGTAGCCTTTGATAAATCTCCTGATGTGTATGAAATCAGTGAAGATATGTACACGGAAGAATTTTGGAAAGAAGCATTTTGGATTCATGGAAATGTACAGGATGAAACGGTGAGCGCTTTACAATCAAAAGGATTGGACTATGACCAATCTTCGAACAAATTCTTGATCGCAACAGGCACACGTGAATACTTTAATTGCTGTTTCCCTCCTGCAGATTCAGAAGGGGATACTGTATTTGGTATTGAACCTTCTGATATCGCTGACGGACCATTGAGGTTAAGTTTGGCAGCAACTGACATCGCAGCGAATGTGAATTACCAACGATATATTTTCTTGCAAGAAGGTACTGAATACCTGACTTCCGATTACAATAAGAAAGAAGTGAAATTAGGAGATACGGTTACGATGACACTGAGCTTGAATAACGTAAAGAATCTTGTTTCTGGAGAGTATACTGTCGAATTCAAAGGGGAACAATACTCGTTTGAATCAGTCGAGTTGCATGATTCAGTGAAAAACTATGCGGAAGAAAACGGACTGGAAGTATTACTTCAAGAACCTGAAGTAAACAATAGTGGCTTTAATGGTACAGTAAAGGTTGGTGCTTCATTGAATGGAGAAGACTTTACCGGACTAAATGAAGACATGCCGTTCTTGGATGTTACATTTAAGGTCATTAAGGATAAGTGGTTCTATGGAAATGACAAATTGAATGTAACAACGTCCAACTACAGAAAAGCGGGGGAATCCCAGCCGGTGTCTCTACCCTATTATAGTACATCTTACTTCGATTTCATTTCTGAACATTCAGAAATAGAAGGGTATTTGAAGCCGGAAGCCTTCCTTAAGCCAGGCTCAACAACTTTACCATATGGAGTCGCTTTAGAAATCGGAGCGGAAGTATATGCTTTATCTCCGGATGGTGAAAAGTACGAAGGAACGATTGATTCGCGTGGGAAATATTCCATTTCAGGTGTACCTGCGGATGGTGGGACGTACAATGTAATAGTGGACGTTCCAGGACACTTAAAAACAAGCACAAGTTTTATATCCGGATATTCATTAAAAGGAAATCATTATGGGAAGTTTATATCAACAGGTTACAAGATAAACCTTGCTGGTGATGTTGATGGAAATAGTATGATTGATATTGAAGATGCCATTATTTCCGTATTCTCTTATGGAAAAGAAGGTATCGGCGTCAATAAAGGAGACATTAACCAAAACGGAAAGGTCGATGAAACAGATCTTCGATTCATCGAGAAAAACTTCTTAGAAAAAGGACCAGGTGCCAAAAAAAATAAAAAGCCGAAAGAAAAGCATGGCAAGGTGACTCTGGAAAAATTATTCCGTTCAATTGGTCTTGAATTAGAGGGATAACAAGAAATGGAGAAAGAGGTGTCCTATAGGGCACCTCTTTTCTTGTGTGGAAGTTTCGTCGAATGAGAAACTAAATAAATTTGATGAAATTCCTCAGAAATAATATCATCTCAAATCTCTATAGAATGAAATGGAAACTAACTGGTTAGTGAGAAATGAAATTTTATAGTGCCCACAGAAAAAAGAAAGAATTAGAATGCGAATAGCAGGTGAGAAAAATGAATGCAACTTTATTTCAGAAGATTCAGCACTCTATGAAAGAGGTTGGATGGAGAAAAATAGACTTAGCACAACGCTCGGGGATTCATATGAGTGATATTAGTCGGACTTTCAATCACAAGCAACCACTTTCACTAAAACATCTAGATGCCATTACAAATGCTCTAGGGTTAGTGGAAGGTTCTCTTTATCCGTTTTATGTAGAGGAATGCTTTAACGAGAACCAATTATTGGACAAACGTAGAAGTATTCAGTTCCTGTATAAGTGTATAACGCTTGGTTATGAAAAACAGAAGAGTGATCTGTTGCTTATCATGACAGCAGAAACGTCAGACACGAACCGAACCAACTATTTGTCCTATATTTTTTCCGTCGCAGAGAAGCTATTGAAAGCGAAAAAAGAGGAGAAGGCGTTACCCCTGTACGAATTGATCATTAAAAATGAATCGAATGATTTCTCAACACAACTGGCAACCAGTTATTTTAGGCGATTTTACATTCTGAGAATGACTGAGAACGCACAAATGGCACTTACACATGTGTTAGAGCATCTGATGTGTTTGCCAAGAGAAGTTAGAATGGAAGCGTATTTATGGATTACAGCGTATTACTATCGACGTGAGCAATGGAAAGAAGTCCTGTATTACGCTGAGAGATTGGAAAACATGATCAAGGAGGGCGAGTATTATGCAAGAGCTCTAATGTATAAAAGTTTTGCATTGGTACGCCTGGGTGGTTCACTTGAAGAAGTATTGGCTCTTACTGCTCAATACGCTCAAGAAAACGACTATTTTGCAGAAATAGCCGCCGGAAACCGATATGCTGCTTATTTAGATTTTGGACATTTGGAGTATGCAGATGAGTATCTTGCTTGGTTAGAAGGTAGAGAGGATACGTATGTTGGTTTGCCAAAGGTGCTTGAGGCATATGTTCAATTGAATCGTATAGAGGATGCGAAACGGCTTTTGGATTGGTATCAACATATCATTGATGACATGGCTTTTGGTGGAGAGCTGTGGCTTAAGCAGAAAGTGAATTTAGATTTTCGGTACGCCTATGCTCTGTACCAGTGTGAAACCCTTCTATTGCCGGAAGGATTGGATGAACTATTGAATGTGGCGAATACAGCAAATCAAATAGGTAATATAGAGAGATTTAAAAAATGTCTTCTCATTTACTGGAAATACAGGCACCATGCGTCAGATGACCAAAGAAACAAATATATAAAACTGTTAGGTATAAATGAATACCAAGAAATATATTGAAGCAGTTATACACAGCACCATAGCTAATCTATTTTTTCTTAAAATCTCGGTAATTAAGGATCTATGATAAAGAAAATTAACAAACTGAAACTCTCTTGAATAAAAACTGAATTTGATGAAATTTTGCAAAAGTTAAATTCTATCAAATTTAAATAGTATGAATATATCACCAGATAAGAAAGAAGGGAAAAGACGGATGAAAAAGAGAATCACCAAAAATGTCACAATGTTGGCACTTAGTGCAGGTCTTGTAGGCAGTAGTCTAGCACCGGCCACACTAACACACCAAGTTCATGCAGAGCCCTCTTCAGGCATTGATCAAGTTCTGTCGAAGTTGACTCCAGAACAGCGTCAAGCGATTAAACAATTACAAACGAATGACCAAGGAGGACTGCAGTTATCTCCTGAGGTAGATCAAAAGAGTAACGATTCCATTTCCGTTATTGTTCAATTTAAAGACAAGCCGGAAAAGACAGCGGTGCTGGAAGCGGAACTCGAAGGGAAAAACCTGTCTAGGACAAAAGCAAAAGAAAAAGTAGATGCAGCTCATGAAACCTTTCAAAAAGACCTTCAAAAGATTTTCAAAAATGAGTTGAAACAAAAGAAATCATCTTTCAAAATCAAGCAGTCTTATAAGCATGCTTTTAACGGAGTTGCGATGACTATTCCTGCAAAAAAAGCAAAAGAGCTGATTGACTCTGAGGCAGTAAAGGCTGTCTGGAGTGATAGGGATGTACAGGTCGAACCCCCTGTAACAGAACAACAAAAATCAAAGAAGCAAGCAGAAACGAATAGGACGACCACGTTTCCTGGTATCGAAAAGCTTCATCACGAAGGCTTTTCGGGTGATGGTGTGAAGGTAGGGATTCTCGATACAGGAATCGACTATAATCATCCTGATTTAAAGGATGCCTATAAAGGCGGATATGATTTCGTGGATAACGATAATGATCCGATGGAAACAACCTATGACGATTGGGTGGAAGCAGGTAAACCAAACGAAGTACAAGAATATTATACGCAGCATGGAACACATGTGGCCGGGATCATTGCGGGACAAGGGGATAATGAGTCAGATTTAGCGGTTACTGGTGTCGCACCGGATGCTGATATTTATGCGTATCGTGTACTAGGTCCATACGGTACTGGTAGTACTGGGGCGATTTTAGCCGGGATCGATAAAGCAGTGGCGGATGGTATGGATGTCATTAACATGTCGCTTGGTGCGAATTACAACGACCCATTATACGTGACAAGTATTGCCGTTAACAATGCCGTTTTGGCAGGCGTAACAGCCGTGGTGTCAGCAGGAAACTCAGGGAGTAATATGTATACACTTGGTTCACCTGGTACCTCCCCATTGGCGCTAACTGTCGGGGCCAGTGATACTTCTATCACGATTCCGACATTTAACGGAACACTTCATGCAGATACGAATGTATCAGCAGATTTAAAGATGGTTGCAAGAGGGTTTGACGACAATATAGAAGAATTAATAGGGCAGAATTTACCTATTGTTGATGGTGGGACCGGTTACTTTCCCGAAGATATTGATGGTAAAGTTATCCTTGCGGCACGGGGATATTTGGATCTTAATGCCATGATAAATAACGCGAAGAAAGGTGGGGCAAAGGCTCTACTTTTATACAACGCCATTCCGTTACAAGATGTGTATTTAGGAGAAGGTTTTGACTCGATTCCTGTATTCTCTTTAAGCGATGAACAAGGAAACGCAATGAAGCAAGCACTGACTTCCGGCAATGCAACGTTCTCTTTTGATGAGCTTGGTGATCCAGTTGTGACCGGAGGGGATGTTTTAGCTGACTTCAGCTCTCGCGGTCCATCCCGTGTTTTGTATGATATTAAGCCGGAAGTAACAGCACCAGGCGTATCTGTCATGTCGACAGTACCATCTTATATGCATGGTGAAGATCAAATCGGCAATTATCAATATGCGTATGAAAGTTTATCCGGTACATCCATGGCTGCGCCAAACGTTGCAGGTGTAGCGGCACTTTTAAAACAAACTGACCCTGACATGACGCCTGCCGAGATCAAAACGAGGCTTATGAATACAGCGACTCCATTAAATGGTGAATATAGTGTATTTGAAGTAGGCGCAGGGCGAGTAGATCCGTATAAAGCGATTCATTCACAAACAAACATTCAAGTAAATGACGAGACGGAAACGAGTGATGGAGGAGCCAAAACTCTTGCAGGTGAGGGAATCCATACGATTAAAGATACGACCGGTGCCCTAAGCTTTGGCGCACAGGCTCCAGATGGAAAGCATTTAAGAGAGACCCGTTCTGTCGCGCTCTACAACAACAGCAATGAAACGAAAACCTTCGATGTGAAAGTCGAGTTCCAAACACTTGAGGAAAGGTTTGAGGGCGATTATTCTCGTGTATCCAACGATGCGGCAGCCAACGGTGTCACGCTGGAGACAAAAGATACATTGAAAGTGAAGCCAGGTAAGAAAAAGAAAACGGCGGTGACGATGTTAGTTCCGAAAACAGCCGAATTAGGAAATTATGAAGGCTATGTGGTGTATACAAATAAAGACAATCCGGATGAAATGTATCGCGTTCCATTTGGCATTCATACAGTGGAAGAAGGCATTGATCATATTGAGGCAAGTCCGCCTGCCTTTACGGTAGCGAATGAGCATGGCTTTAATGGAATAAAATGGTCAGTCGCTCTTATGTTCCAATTAAAATCTCATATGCGTTCACTGGATCTATTCCTTGTCGATCCAAAAACGAATGAAGAATTTGGATTCCTTGGCTCTTTTGACGGTATGGGTGCAAATGAGAATATTGAATATCGCCTGGGCGGTGCAATGAACGAAGGGTTTTACTATCCGTTAACGGGAGACCCGGAAAACCCGGTTGCGTATGATACGGCACAAGTCGAACCAGGTTTATACAAAATCAAAATGGTAGGTACAAATGATACAGGGAAAACCTTTACTGCAGATACACCGGTTTACTTTAACGTTACGCAGCCAACACTCGACCTCAACGTGGACTCTGGTGTGTATGAATATAGTCCGGATCAAACAACAGTCCCATTAACCGGTTCTGTTTACGATCCAGGTGTGGAAGAAATGCAAGCTGCTGGTATGGATGTGTCTCAAGCCAATAATAAATTTGTTTATGAGTTCGGTCGATTCAGTACCGAAGTTCCATTAGATGCTAACGGAAACTTTTCGACAGAGCTCACATTGATGCCAGGTGTATCAGTTCTTCCAGTAAAAATGTATGCAGAAAACATGGCAACAGTGCAAAACTATTCGAGTTTTAAACAGGTATATTATGTGAAAGAAGGCACTCAATACGGAACAGCTATTCCCGATAAAAAGAAAGTAACAGCGGGCGATACGGTGACGCTTACCCTTTCGATGAACAATATGACCAACATGAAGCAAGCAGAGTATTCATTTATAAATCCATTGTCAACATTTGCTGAGGTGGTAAGCATCAAACCGCATGAGGCAATCAATGGGAAAGTGGATATTCAGACAGTGGATACGGAAGTAGTTATGGATGGGCTTACGAGGACAAAAACGAACATTACTGCGGTATTAAATGGCGATGCGGCACAAACAGGGGTAAGCGGATCGACTCCGATGGTAGATGTCACATACAAAGTGAAAGAGGATGCGAGCAGTGGTACCCTTAATTTAGAACAATTCAAAACATCGTATACTAACACAGATGATACGGTGAAATCTGGAGATGGTATTACAATTCCATATCGGGTGGAACGAACGCACTCCATTTTGAAGTCATGGGTCTACGGAGAAGCATTTAGAGGTCCTGCATATCCGTTGTTGGATGAACCATTACCAAATGTCGATTATGTAAAAGCGGGTGCAAAGGTGAAAGTAACAGATGAAACAGGAAAAGAGTATGCTAACAACCTTGGAGAAAGTGCCATAACATATTTCTTCAAATCAGAATTGCCGCTTACGGCTAAACCATTCACATTAGAAGTAGATCTGCCTGGACATTTCACTGTGAAGAGAACCTTTACAGTCGGGTTGAAAGAAGATGGTGAAATCAAGCCATTTACTAGAATTCAATATTTTCAATCTGCACATGCGGGAGATGTGAACAAAGATAATGTAATTGATGTGAATGACGCACTTTACATTCAATCTAACTGGAATACAGACAAACGCGAAGCAGATATCAACTTTGATGGAGTAGTAGATGCAAAGGATATGCAATTTGTAATCAATAATTACTTGATTCAAAATCCTTGGATGGATAACTCTCCCGAACCGGTGAAAACACATAACGGACATACATTAGAAAGTGTGTTAGAGGAATTAAATATTCAGTAAGGAAAAGGCAAGAGCAACGGCCAATTGGTCGTTGCTTTTTTTTGAGAAAAATCTTCTTGGTGGCAAAATGGACGACGGATCAAATGTGAGGTAACTACCACAACTTTCAAGCAAATTCATCAAGAAGATAACAGATAAACTATACAGGCACTAATCATTTCCAATGTAATATGATTAATATAAGGGAGTGATGAAAATGCCTTGGCAACAAAAAATCAGATATTTAACAGGTCAGCCTGTAGGAATTTCATTAACAAATGGGCAGGGAACATCAGGGGTTCTGTGCGGTGTCTCGGAGTCCAAGGTTCTTGTTATTGAATATTTGTATCAAGCACAATTCGCCCTGAAACAGTATGATTTTTATATGATTTAAGATATTAATGGATTTCCACCTTGCCAGAACAGCCAACCGCTTTATTAACATACTCGTCCCTCTTTGGAGGGGTTTTTTTTATTAAATTATTCTTCTGGTTCATAATATCCAAGATGAATACTAATTTATCAAGTGTTTAAGCTAATCTTCCGCCTTTTCTACTTACATCCGGGAATGGAATTTGAAATATTCTAAAAATTTCTTCGTGTTTATGGAAAAATGATTATTCTCTGAACGAACCCATCCCAAACAGATCGTTACTTGTTCATAGCCTTTTATTTCAATAGGGACGATTTCACCGCTTAAAACAAAAGGGTCATTTTTTAAAGCAAAGTCTGGCCCGAAGCTAATTCCGAATCCTTCAATAATCGCATTTTTTATTACTTCTGTATTATCCGAAGTAAATAAAATATTCATTGGTCCAAATGTACTGATTAAATGATCGGCAAACCTTTTTACATAATCACCGTTATATAAAATAACATTTTGACTCATTAATTGTTCAGGAGTGATTGATTTAAGTGAAGCCAAAGGTGACGATCTACCAACATATACTTTCACTTGTCCTTCAAGTATTGCGTCAAATGATAAATCTTCTCTTTTTTTTTCCAATTCTTCATATATCGTGATAAGGCCAATGTCTATTTGATTCTTTTCGACAAGCTCAATAATATGCTGTGTGCCTTTTTCAGAGATTTCTATATTCACATTAGGATAAGCGTTTTTAAAAGCAGATAAAGGTTCTAACAGTAGCAGCATAAAGCCGGGGATAGATGATAGTTTTAAATCTCCGGAAACGATCGTATTAAGAGATTGTGCTTCTTCCTTAAATTCTTGAAGTCTTATTAACACCTCATATGCCTTTTTAATTAATGTTTTGCCTTCCTCTGTTGGAATGGCACCAAGGCGTCTGTAGCGTTTAAATAGCTTAACGCCCAACTCATCTTCTAATTTCGTGATGGATTGGCTGATACCGGATTGAGAAACATGAAGGTCTTGTGCAGCTAATGAAATCGATTTGGTTTCCGCAACTTTTACTATGTATTCCAGTTGTTCGATATGCATAGGATTCCCCTCTTAATATAGAAGTGTAGGTAATGTATTCATTATTAATAGTAAATTTATTTCAGTGTAAATTATATATATACTAAATTCAAGCAATTGATAATATTCTGAAAAATAAAAAGTAGGGGAGGGAAATAAATATAGAGTTGATTAGAGAGAGAAACCAGAGAATTTGAGAATGGTAATTTTCACAGTCTCCATTAAGTCCCTATGAACATGGAAGCATGATAAATAAGAAACTAAAGATATTATTGAAAGCGCTTCCTTGGTGAGGACAAGCTTGCAAAGTACCAGAGGCACAATCAAGTTTTGAAGGAATCTAATCATTGTACAGATGAAATTTTGAGAAGGGCTCTGCGAGTTGAAGTTAAATAGTTTGATAGAGAGCATTATTTTATTTTGTGGTCTATAAAGGAATGAAAAAGGAGGAGTTTCTAAATGGAAGCAGCGATGCAAATCCTAGATTACCCACTCTATATTAACGGGGAGTGGAAACCGGCGAAAAGCGGAGAAACGTTTGAGGTAGTAAACCCTGCAACAGGTGAAGTGGCGGCAAAGGTAGCGAAAGCCGGTAAAGAAGATGTAGAGGAGGCTGTTTCATCTGCCAGGCGTGCTTTTGATTCGGGAGTATGGTCTAAAAAGTCTCCTCAGGAACGTGCAGACGTACTTGTCCAATTTGGAAATAAGATTCTTGAACATGCTGATGAACTAGGTTATTTAGAATCTATCAGCTCGGGAGCTACCGTTCGACGTATCTCAAACTTAGACATACTATCCATTGTAGATCTCCTGCAGCAAACAGCAAAGTTCACTGTAGAGTATGCCTACGTCGAATCCCTTCCTACAGTACCATTTCCTGGTCCAAGTAATAACCAGATCTGGCGGGAACCAATTGGCGTTGTAGCGGCCGTTACACCTTGGAATTTTCCAATGATTCTTGCTATGTGGAAGTTGGCTCCTGCGTTGGCGATGGGGAACTCTATTGTAATCAAGCCAGCATCCAATACGCCGTTGTCTACCTTGAAACTAGCAGAATTGGCTGCTGAAGCCGGTATACCGGCAGGTGTATTTAATGTTGTATCCGGTCCTGGAGCAAGCATCGGTGAGGAGCTTGTGACCCATCCAAGTATAGACAAGGTCGCGTTTACAGGTTCTACAGAAGTCGGAAGACGCATCATGCAAATGGCATCGGGAACGGTCAAACGTGTCACTCTAGAGCTAGGGGGAAAATCACCAGCCATTGTATTGCCGGATGCCGACTTGGATATCACCATTCCAGGTATTTTATTCGGGTTCTTGACACACTCTGGGCAAGTTTGTGAATCAGGTACTCGTGTTCTCGTACATGATACCATTTACGATCAAGTAATCGAACAATTATCTGAACTTGCAAGCTCCATTAATATTGGAAATCCATTAGATATGGGAACGGGTATGGGGCCGCTTGTGTCAAAACAACAATTGAACAGCGTTCTTTCTTATATTGAATCCGGTGTTCAAGAGGGTGCACGATTGGTTTGCGGAGGAAAACGTAGAATCGTAGAAGGATTTGAAAATGGATATTATATTGAACCTACCATTTTTGCAGAGGTTCATAATGACATGAAGATTGCGAGAGAGGAAATATTTGGCCCTGTACTTTCAGTCATTCGTTACTCCACAGTTGAGGAGGCAATTGAGATTGCGAATGATACGATTTATGGTTTAGCAGGTGGAGTTTGGTCTAAGGATGTCAATAAAGCAATGAAAATAGCACGTGAATTAAAAGCTGGTACGATATGGATTAATGATTGGCATATGATGAGAAGTGATGCTCCATTCGGTGGATACAAACAAAGCGGTTTTGGAAGGGAATTGGGACGCCATGCGCTGGATGAATATTCTCAAGTCAAGCATGTTCACTGCTCACTCGTACCTGAAGTAAGCCAAAGACCTTGGTATCAAATGTTATTGGGATAATACAGATCGCGTTAAGAATACAAAAATAAAAAAAGCAGGTGATTCAATGTCGACATCATATTTTCAATTTTCTGTTAGAACTGTTGTTAATAGCGGGGCGGGATCCAGAACCCTACTTCCTGAGATGATTAAAGGGCTTGGAGGTAAACGGGCAGTACTCTACACAGATATAGGGTTAACTCAGGCTGGAATTACAGATCAAATCAAAGAATTATTTGAACTCATACCTGGTACCCCTCAGCTCGTTGGAGTTTTCGAAGGAATCGAACAGGACGCGAAAGGTGAAATCATTAATCGGGGAGCTCGTTTCTTTAAAGAGTGCAACGGTGATTCCTTGATTGCTCTTGGCGGGGGCAGCGTCTTAGATACAGTCAAAGGGATCAAGTGGATGCTACATAAAGGACTGGATGATATCCGTGATTCGCTTCTTACTGGAAATGTGATGGAGTGGTGGCCGGAGGCACAATTTATTCCGATTCCGCATGTAGCCATTGCGACAACGGCTGGGACAGGTGCTGAAGTATCACCGGCAGCTGTGATCTTTAATGAAAAGCTTGGGATAAAAACAAACCTGCTTCATCCGTTCATCAGTGCAGATATGGCCATTTTGGACCCTGATTTAACCGTAGGGCTTCCTCCTAAAATCACGGCATTTACTGGATTTGATGCCTTGACCCATGCAGTAGAAGCGTATTTTTCACCAAAGGCAAACCCAATGACAGATGCTTATGCCCTACAATCGGTTCGTATGATTGCAGACAATTTACAAATTGCCGTTCGTAAAGGAGAAAATCTTTCAGCCAGGGCGAATATGCTAATGGCAAGTTCGATGGCGATTTCTGCATTCTGTCTGTGCCTGAATGCGATTCCGGTTCACAATTTGGCCCATGCGATAGGGGCTAAATTTAAAATCCCTCACGGACTGGCAAATGCTGTACTTTTGCCAAATGTAATGGAATCAATGCCTGAATTCTATCTGCCCCGAATCACTGGGTTCGCCCAAGCGTTAGGAATCAAGGATCTTTCAGAACAACCTGAAAAATGTTTAGAGGATGTTATCAACTATATAAGGGATCTTCGTAAAGCAGTTAATTTACCCGACACATTTGCTGAATTTGAAAGTAATCAAGATCAGCTGCAACATTTGGTGCCGGCTGTTCATAATGACCCTGCTGGAGTTTTCTATAAGATACCAGCAACGGTTATTACCAAAGTGACCAACGAAGTGTTTGAAGAAACGACTATAAAGGCTTAGCTTCGGCCGCAATCTAATTATATTCAAAATCTGGCATTCCAGTTACAAGGAAAACACTTGAAAATCTACTATTCATGTATGGTTGGGGAACTACCATAAGTGCCAGGGATTTCAAAGTGTTTTCCTTTTTACTTAATGACAAAATAACAATTCTTGGAGGCTTGTATGATAAGCAAACTATCAAATCAATCTATGCCCGCTACTTCGTATACTAAAAAGTCAAATTCACAAGTGTACGATTCTCTGAATTTTGAAGATCGACAGGATTTCGAAGATGCCAAACGAGGTTTTATTGCACCATTGGAATCTACAATGATTAAGAACGATTCCGGGGAAGTCGTCTGGGACATCGATAAGCTGGATTTTCTACAGGGTACTGCTCCTGAGACTGTAAACCCAAGCCTGTGGAGAAATGCACAATTACAGGCTATATCTGGTTTGTTTGAAGTGGTAGAAGGAGTCTATCAAATTCGTGGACAATCAATTGCCACCACTTTCTTTATAGAAGGCAACCAAGGAGTCATTGTCTGTGATACATTAGCAAGTACTGAATCTGCTGAAGCTGCGATGGAATTATATTATAAACATCGTCCAAGGAAGCCAGTTTCAGCCATCATTATAAGTCAAAGTCACGCGGACCATTTTGCTGGTATTCAAGCTGTTCTAAAGTATGCAGAAAATCCGGATATCCCTATTGTCGTTCCCCAACATTTTACAGAAGAAGTTTTAAGTGAAAATGTACTTTTAGGTACGATTATGGCGCGCAGGGCAGAGTATCAGTTTGGTAAAAACATTCCAGATGGCAGTAAGGGTTCTGTCTCTATTGGGCTTGGTCCGACTATGAGTTCTGGGACCATGAGTTTTGAAATGCCTACTGTTGAAATCGAAGATGAAGTCCAAACGATGGAAATCGATGGGATAAACTTTCGATTTTTGTTAACTCCAAACACAGAAGCACCAGCAGAAATGCATTTTTATATACAAGAGTACAAGGCATTATTTGTATCAGAGAACGCCAATCAATTGATGCATCAAATTTACACGGTAAGAGGGGCAAAAACCCGGGATGCTCTCCATTGGGCTAATTCACTCGAAAAAACAATCGATTTATTTGAAGATGAAGAGATTGATGCGTTGCTCATGATTCATGCGTGGCCAGTATGGGGAAAAAATCGTGCTATACAACACTTACAATTGCAACGTGACTTGTATAAGTATATGCACGACCAGACAGTGCGTCTGGCCAATCACGGATATACGATGGACGAAATAGCTGAGACAATCAAACTTCCCAACTCTTTAGATACGTATTGGGGGAATCGCGGGTATTATGGTACCTTAAAGCATAATTCAAAGGGAATTTACAATTTTTATTTAGGTTATTATAGTGCACATCCTTCAGATTTAGATCCATTGCCGCAAGTTGAAGCTGGTCGTAAATATGTAGAATACATGGGTGGCGTGAATGCTGTTTTGAAACAGGCAAAAGCAGACTTTGAAAACGGTGAATATCGATGGGTAGCTCAAGTACTAAAAAATGTAGTCATGGCAGATCCAGAAAATCTGGAAGCGAAACATTTATTAGCAGATGCATTCGAACAATTAGGTTACCAAGCAGAGTCTGCCAATTGGCGCAATATATATCTGGTTGGAGCATCCGAACTGAGAAATGGAATGAATAAAGACCTTTCCCCATTAGATGTTTCTGGAATTATTAACTATATGCCGGTAGCTGATTTTTTAAAGCTCATGGCTATTAAACTTAACGGTCCAAAAGCAGATGGAAGAAACATAACATTGAATGTTACACTTACGAATTCCAATCAAACATATACCATTAGATTAGAAAATGCTGTTTTGACCTATAAAGAAGGTAAGATAGACGCTGATCCGGATGTCGCCCTGGCTCTTGATCAAATGACATTCTATGGAATCGGTCTTAAACTGCTTTCACCAGAACAAGCAGTAGCTGCCGGTAAATTAATCGTTTCTGGTGATCAAACGATACTGAATGAATTTTTGTCACTATTAGATGAGTTCGGCTGGTCTCCTGCTATCGTAACTCCTTAATCATAATTCATCGCTCACTATAAGAAATGGAATGAATATCGCAATCAGTTTCATACGGGTTGTATATTTAATTATCAAGGGAGGGTTGGAATAATATGCGTTGGGGGATACTTGCGTTCTTATTTTTTCTTGCGGTGATCAACTTTGCAGATAAATCCATCGCAGGGCTTGCGGCTGTTCCAATTATGAAAGATCTTAATCTGACATATTCACAATGGGGAGTGGTAGGCAGCAGCTTTTTTTGGTTCTTTTCGATTGCCGGTGTGATCGGAGCTGCATTGTCTGACAGAATAGGGACAAAGAAAATGTTGGCTATTATGGCACTCATTTGGTCTGTTGTCCAATTTAGTGCGTTTATCATTACTGGGCTCCCTTTACTACTACTGTCCCGTGTTCTATTAGGAATTGGGGAAGGGCCGTTTTATGCGACGGCTGTCAACCATCTGAACAAGTGGTTTCCTCCAGAATCCCGCAGTTTGCCGCTCTCTATCTTGAATTTCGGCAATTCGATTGGCGCGTTGGTATCCGCTCCGATTTTGGTTGCTTTGATCGTAAGCAGCGGCTGGCGTATAGCTTATGGAATATTAGGATGTATAAGCTTAATTTGGTTTATTCTTTGGATGTGGTTAGGACGCGATAAACCTGAGAACAAGGTGATAGCAAGTGATTCTAAAGAACCTTTAGAAAAAATCAAATGGTCCGAACTCGTAGTCATTTTACGATCGAGAACCTTTATATTTACTAGTCTTGCTGGGTTTGCCGCTTACTGGATGGTGGCGTTCATTCTTGTATGGATGCCTACATATCTTACTGAGGTCAAAAGCTTTACGCAAACAAACATGGGGTACTTTATAGCTACAGCTGGTGTTATCGCAAGCGTTTTATATATAACACTGTCATGGCTGACAGATCGTTTATTCAGAAAGAATCAGAGTTATAGAAAATCACATGTTCTTGTCTCTGGACTGTCTTTAATATTCGCTGGAATACTCTTTTATTCTCTCACACTCCTATCTTATTCAGCCTGGATTTTTGCTGTAATGTGTTTTGTTCAGGCTTCAGCGATTCTCATGTTTATCATGGGACCGCAGATTGTCACTCATTTACTTCCTGAACGTGGAGGGTTAATGTCGGGCTTAATGATGGGTATTGCAACATTAGCGGGTATTGTTGGATCAGCTGTTGTCGGTAACTTTGTACAATCGGCAGGAAATCACGCAGCCCAAGGGTTTAATAATGCTATCCTATTATCTTCGGCCTTATTATTCATCTTTGGATTCTGTTTCTTACTTCTTGCTAATCCAGAAAGAAGGGTGGGAGTTAATAGCCCTTCAATTAAAAATTCTCAGGTGAACGAACGAATAGTTAACTAGATTTTAGGTTAGAAGATATTGGTATTCAGGAAAAAAGCTTGGACAATCCAATTATTCCAAGCTTTTTTTCGTCTGCTCAATTCTTGTCAAATTCTGTTTAGATTACATGATAGGTCCTTTTTGGGGGAATTTCATGTCGAATATTTAGGTCTTAACACCTATTACCATTGCAACACCCTGATGGGTTGCTGGTTCAGAGGATAATAGACTGATAAATAGCATTCTTTCTATATTCTTTTTCCTAATTGAAAGGGAGATAGCAATTAACATATGAATGGAAAGCTTAAAAATCTACAAAAACGTTTTAACTGAATATTCATTACTGATAACGCATCAAGTTCAGGAAGTAGATCTTTTTTCCTGTTGATGCTCTTGATTTTATTGTAAAAGATGGGATGTTACCAAACGATTCCCCCCATTGCCGCAGTATTGAAGGTTATATAAAATTTGAACTAGGGTACCCATATTTTTCAAATAGATCTATTTATTAGTTGCTTGAATGTTCTTTGATCACACGTTAACAGGGTTGCTGTAGTGTTTAACCAATTAAAACGAGGGGGAACGTTATGAATAAAGGAAAGCTTAATCCTATTATTAAGGGCACTTTAATTGCTAGTTTGCTAGTTTCGGCAGGTGTTCCATCTGGAGCTATCGCTGAAGATAATTTTCAGAATAAACAGAAAAACATAGAGCAGATGTTGATGAACTTAACGGACCAGCAAAGGAAGGCACTAAAAGAACTGGAAATCTCTCCTAGTTTCACCATTTCACCGGAGATAAACCAAAACAGCTCTGAAATGGTTGACGTAATCGTTGAATTTAATCAGGCTCCTGCAAAAGTAGAGGTAGCAAAGCAAGCTGTCAAAGGGAAAAGAATGACTCTTTCTTCCGCAAATGATAAAGCAAAAGTTGAGCACGATACGTTTAAAAATGAGTGGGATAAAATCAAAAAACTGAATAGACCCGATGAAGAAAAAATGAAAGATGCCAAAATCACGGGTGAATTCCATGAGGCATTCAATGGAGTAGCGATGACGTTGCCGGCTAGAGCAGTTCAAGAACTGATAAGTACAGGAGTCGTGAAACGAGTATGGAAGGATAATGAAGTTAAGCTTGACCTCCCACAAGAGGCAAAAGAAATGAACTCAGGTACGCCATCAAAGGTAGATGACAGTCTTCCACAAATTGGTGCGGACAAGCTTCATCAAGAGAATATTACTGGAACAGGAGTTAAAGTAGGGGTTATTGATACAGGTATCGACTATAATCATCCAGATTTAAAAGGCTCTTATAAAGGCGGATACGATTTTGTCGATAATGATTCAGATCCTATGGAGGCAACTTATCAAGATTGGAAGGATTCCGGAAAGCCTGAATTCAATGGGAGTAGTTATTATACATACCATGGAACTCACGTAGCAGGATCCATTGCAGCATCAAAGGAAAACAGCTCTCCATCAGCCGTAAAAGGGGTAGCCCCTGATGTGGATCTCTATGCGTACCGGGTGTTGGGGCCATATGGCAGTGGATCGACTGCTGCGGTTATGGCGGGTATTGACAAGGCAGTAACAGATGGCATGGATGTTATCAATCTGTCTCTTGGTTCTAATGTCAATGACCCTCTTAATCCGACGTCTATAGCGGTAAACAATGCAATGCTATCAGGTGTTGTTACCGTCGTTGCGGCAGGTAACACTGGCCCGTCTGAAAAATCACTGGGATCTCCAGGATCGGCTGCACTAGCGATAACTGTGGGAGCAAGTGATGTGTCATTAACGATTCCGACGATTAGTGCCAGCGCCGGTGACCAAGAAATAACGGATATGAAGCTGATAGCACAAAATTTTACAGATAATTTGGAAGACCTTGAAAATATGACCCTTCCAATTGTTGAAGTAGGAATAGGAAGACAAAGCGATTTTACTAATAAAGATGTAGCTGGTAAGGTAGCGTTTATAGAACGCGGCCTCATTACTTTCGATGAAAAAGTGCAAAATGCAAAAGATGCAGGTGCTAAAGCGGCGATCATTTATAACAATGTGGATGGTGAAATCGAAGCTTATATAGGCGAAGGGACTAATTATATTCCTGCTTTCCGCATTTCAAAGGCTGCTGGCGAACAACTGAAATCACAAACAGAAATCACCTTCGGGGCATTAGGAAGCGTCAAGACAGAAGGCGATCACTTAGCGGAATTCAGTTCTAGAGGTCCAGCTCACGGGAGTGATGACATTAAACCAGATGTCACAGGACCAGGTGTGTCGATATTCTCGACTTTCCCAGAGTTTATCAATAATCCTGAAGATGGAGAAAGTTATGATACTGCTTATGGCAGACTAAGTGGAACATCAATGGCCTCTCCTCATGTAGCAGGAGCAGCAGCACTCATCTTGCAAGCCCATCCTGATTACACACCTTTTGAAGTTAAGGAAGCTCTAATGAATACAGCTGACGAAATGAATGGCGACTATTCCGTTAATGAAATTGGAGCAGGCAGAATTGATGTTCATGAAGCAGTCCATTCGGATGTATTGTTGAAGGTTCTTGACAAAACAAAGCATGAACAAGATGGCCAAATTGTCGATATTGATGAAGAAACTGGTTCAATTGCTTTCGGTAGTCACTTTATAGAGGATGAGGGAGAAATCGAAGACAGCAGAAAAGTTGTCATTCAAAACCTCAATGAAAATGATGTAAAGGAATTCAACACAAATGTTGAGTTTTTACCAGCTAACGGTCATATTCAAGATGCCGGCAAAAATGGTGTTGAAATAGAAATTCAAAATACTGTTACGATAGAAGCTGGAAAAACTGCCGAGATTGTGCCGACAATTCATGTTTCTGACGATGCTGAATTGGGAAGGTATGAAGGATACATCCATTTTGTTAATACGAACAATGAAGAAGAGAGTTATCAAATACCATTTTCAATCAATCTGAAAAATGGCAAGGGCTTTGAGTATATGCAATTGAATAGACCAATGATTACGAATGGTACAAATCAACATCCGTATTGGACGCCATATACCTCTGCAAGACTCAGATTGGCAAGCCAGTTAGAGACAATCGACGTTTTAGTAAAAGATGGAAAAACAGGAGATCCAGTTGGATTAATAGGGACTTTAGAATCAGGTCATTTATTAACAGGCGTTGATTATATTGCCAGTCAAATATTCGATGGCAGGGTATATCCATTCACCGGTGATCCAGAAAAGCCGATTTCCGAAAATGAGGTAAAGCTGCCGGAAGGTAATTATACGTTCGAAATGATAGGGTATGATGAGCAAGGTAAACCATACAGCAAGGACGCGATTGTTATGGTTGACAATACACCTCCGGAATTGGAACTATCAATGGACCCCGGTATTTATGAAGTGAACGATTCGATGTATACAGAAGAACAAGGGTATGATGGCCCTGCAGTATGGGTGCACGGTAATGTATATGATTCCACGGTTGACGCCCTCAAACAGAAAGGGCTGAATATTGATCAATCCGTGAATGGAGTAACATGGTGGGAATATAACTTCATGCTTCATTATCTTCTTAATGTTGATAAGGACGGCAACTTCAAATTCCCTGCAACGAAAGAAAGAATAGACCAAATGTCTTATGTAGACTCCAACCTGTTTGTTTTCGACAATGCCACAGCATCTGAAGCATATCCTAAGAGCGTCAAACGTTACCAGTTCATAAAAGAAGGAACGCAATATGCAGTTCCTAGTTATGACAAAGAAAAGGTTCGTCTGGGTGACGAAATTACCATGACCTTGAATTTAAACAATATTGAGCAGTTTGCTTCTGGTGAATTCAGCGTACCTTTCATTAAAAGTTTGCTTGAATTTAAAAATGTCAAAGTCAATGATACATTTAAACAATATGCTGTGCAAAATGGCGCGGAAGTAAACCTGAACGAGCCGACATTAACTGCAGGGAACGTTAAAGTAGGGGCTTCGATTGATCAAGATGACTTAACTTTTGATAAAGATATACCATTCTTGGATGTCACATTTAAAGTCATTGATGATGAGTATTATGCTCAAGAAAACATGACATTCGATACCAGTTCCTTTAAGTATAAAAAAACTTCAGATTCTAACCCAACTATTATTCGTGTAATTAAAGACGAGTCATTTAGAATCCTGGCTGGCCACTCTGTTGTGAATGGAAATATCAAACCTGAAGCTTTCTTAAAAGAAAATGGGCAGTTGGATAATTCTGTTGACTACTCTAAGCTTGGCGCAAAAGTATATGCAAAAGCTCCAGATGGTAAAACCTATGAAGCGTCTAAGATTTTCGATACTGGATACTTTACAATCGATAATCTTCCGTTATCAGAAGAAGATTTTGATATCTATGTTGAGGTTCCAGGCCACCTTACGAGCAAGCTAACGACAACTGTAGTGCAGAAATTCGATGGAGATCTGGGCGGTGTACGACTGTTTGTTGATATGGACAAATCTCAGGCTGGTGATGTCACTGGCGACAAGATGGTTGATATCAGAGATGCGATCATCTCCGTTTTCTCATATGGAAAAGAAAATCTTGGGGTAAATAAGGGAGACCTTAATCAAGACGGAAAAGTAGATGAATCAGATCTTCGCTTAATTGAGAAAAACTTCCTGGAAAAAGGACCCGATGCCAAAGAGCATAAAAATCCAAAAGAAAAACAAGGCAAGGTGACGTTGGAAAAATTATTCCGTTCAATTGGTCTTGAAACACTAAATTAGTGAACACAAATAAATGCCAGGGGTAAATTCCTGGCATTTATTTTCCATTATTAATTAATTCGAAAAAACTTTTGTCGCCAGCTCAAGAGCCTTATTGGTTTCCTCTGTTTTCACGTAATAATGAAAGAGTTCCTTTTCGTATTGTTGGACCAACGATACATAACCACGCTTTTTAAAGTAGGGTAGAGCGTTAGTGATTAGGTAGTTATAATATTCAGTATGTTGGTTTATAAGAATAAGGTGAAGAAGTTTAAAGCTGATTGAATATAAATATTCATTGAGCTCCCTTGCAATTGAAATCCCTTCAAGTACAAGGTTTTCTAGTTCGTTATTCTCCAATAAACTACCTTTATGACAGCTCCTAATGTATCCTTCCAGGGAAGTTAAATAACATGTTGATTTTTTTTCTTTTAGGCCCATGGATTGTTCGTACAGTCGTTTTGAAGATTCATATTCGTTTCTATTATAGTATTCATAAGCTAAGTTATGAAGCACCCGTGCCTTCTTGTCAAAAGCATGACATAAATTACAAGTTTGAATTAAAGCATCGTATTGTTCGACTTTCTGTTGAAAATCACTGTATCCGTCACTTTCCCGCGTCATCAACATAATCATTTCTGCGTCGATCATTTTTAGCAAATTATTACTATTGATAAAGTATCGCAACGACTTTTCTGCATAGTAATAAGCCATTACCTTTGAACCTGTGGCAAGGTAGGAGGTCGCTAACGTTAAATAGTACTCTTCATTATTGTAATCATTCACGTTAATTGTTCCTAAGGTAGCGAATGCTTTTAATACATCCTTTTTGGATAAGTAATACATGCCTGATAAATGCTTAAGTAAGTTTCTTTCGTACGGTGGCAAATGTTTATGCTTCTTTTTAATAGCTTTTATGATTTTATCGGCCTGTTTAAATTCCTGATGTAGTAGATGGTATCTTGCATTCAGAAGTTCATAAAGAACTTGGTAGTCACTGAGCGTTATTAATGGTTCTTTCTCCAGTTCGTTTTTTATCGTTTCGATTTCTTCATCGCGTTGCCTGATCATTGCATCATGCCAACAATGAAGGAGCCTCTTGATATTTTTGTACCGCATTAATTCCTCTTCAATATTAATCCCGAGCCGTTTAGAAAACAAAGAGGTGATTTCTGAAGAATAATCCGTTTTCCCCTGTTCAATTTTACTAACATGTGTATTTGAACAAATCCCATATCCAAGCTGTTCTTGTGTAAGTTTGGCTTTCTGACGATAAAATTTTATGATTTTTCCTTTATCCATGCCACATCCACTCCATGATTGAAAGAATAGTAATGAATAAATACCTTCCATTTAAGGTATCAACAAAGCCTGTTTAGTCCTCTCTTATTGTTACTTTTCTATCATTTTCCTTTGATTATAATTGAATTTGATGGGATAATGTTTTTGAAAAATTCTATCAAATCAACATCATTCAAGGGAGTTTGTTCATGGCAACAGCTCAATTCGTTTTATGAAAAGGAACAGGTGAATCAAATGAATGCTGCTCTCTATCAAGAAATTCAAAAGTATATGCAAATGAAAAATTGGAATAAAACAGAACTTTCCAAGGAATCCGGTATTCATATAAGCGAGATCAGCCGTCTTTTTAATCACAGGCAGCCTCTATCTTTGCAAAATCTGGATGCGATAACAAATTCATTCGGTCTATCTGAAGGTTCTCTCTATCAGTACTATTTAGAGGAATGCTTCAATAAAGGAAAACATGCGGACAAACGAAGAAGTATACAGTTCTTGTATAAGTGTGCAGCGGAAGGATATGTCAACCTTTACAGTGACTTAATAAATTTAATGCTGGAGGAACAGTCAAAAACGATCAGAAAGAAAAATCTATTATATATATTTACTGTTGCTGAAGAACTTTTTCAAGGAGGAATAGGCGAAAAGGCACTCCCGCTCTATGAGGTGATTATTGAAAGTGAGTCGGATCGCTTTTCAGAAAAAGTTGCAATCAGTTATTTCAGGAGATTCTATATTGTAAGAGGGACCGACAAAGGACAGCATGCCCTGTCTTTTGTGTTAGATCAATTAGCTTATATGCCGAATGAGATCAGGTTGGAGGCCTACATGTGGATTATGGCAGATTATTATCGACGTGAGGAATGGAGGCAGGTGCTAAATTATGCAGAAAAATTAAAGAAACTGGCACCAGAAGGCGACTATTATGGACGAGCCTTAATGTATAAGGGACTTGCTCTTTCAAGGGTAGGGGACTCCCTTGAAGAAGTATTGAATATAATAGATGAATACTCAATAATAAGTGAGTATTATGCGGGAATTGCTGCAGGCAATCGCTATGCAGCCCTGTTGGATTTTGGTAAGTTAGAATATGTAGATGAGTATCTCTCCTGGCTGGAAAACAGGGAAGATATATATGTGGGACTGCCTAGGATATTTGAGACATACGTTCGATTAGATCGTTTAAATGATGCCAAGACACTCATAGAAAGGTTCAAACATGTAATCGACGATATGGCCGAAAGCAAGGAACCGTGGCTGAAAGAAAAAATGAATTTAGACTTTCGCTATGCTCACGCCTTGTTTTTATGTAAAAGCAGTCAATTTGAAAAAGGTTTGGATGAACTTATGGAGGTAGCGGATTTATCAAATAGGATAGGCAATATGGAAAGGTTCAAAAAATGTTTGTTAGCTTTTTGGAAGTACAGAGATTATGCGACTTCCGAACATGATAAAAAATATTCTAATCTGTTACAAACAGGAAAAATGGAATAATTCCTTTGAGGAAAAGAGCTGAATTAGTGCTCTTTTTCTTTTTTTTGCGTTTGAGTGAATTTTCAGAAAAAAATATCCCGTCAAGTGTAAATATAATTGAAATGTGGTTTAGTAAAAATAGAAGGGAAGAGATGAATGAAGTACAAATTGACAAAAAGTTTAACAACTTTGACGCTAGGCACAGGTTTATTAATTAATCCTATTGGACAGACTCCCGTAGACCAGGTTGCCACCGCATCAACAGTATCACCCATCGACCAAGTATTGGCAAAATTGACTCCTGAGCAGCGACAAGCATTAAATCAATTAAAAGTGAACAATTTAGAAGGTTTGCAGCTATCCCCGGAAACAAATCTAGAAAGTGAAGAAGAGATATCCGTCATAGTAGAATTTAAGGACAAGCCTGCCAAGACAGCGGTGTTAGAGGCAGCTGCTGATGGTAAGAAACTGTCAATGGACGAAGCAAAACAAAAAGCTGAGGCTGCGCACAAAACATTCAAATCAGACTTGCAAAAGATTTATAAAGAAGAGGCAAAAAAGAAAAAAGATGTCTATAAAGTAAAAAGAACGTATAAAAATGCCATTAATGGTGTTGCGATTGAACTGCCTGCCAACAAAGTAAAGGCATTACTCGACTCCAACGAAGTAAAAGCCGTTTGGTCAAATGATGAGGTACATGTAGAGCCTCCGGTTCAAAATGATGATTCCTCTAACGAAAATAATGAAACAGGAATGCGTACATTTCCAGGAGTGGATAAATTACATGCTGAAGGACTTACCGGCGAAGGGATAAAGGTAGGGGTATTGGATACCGGCGTGGATTATAACCATCCTGATTTAAAGGATGCTTTTAAAGGCGGCTATGACTTTGTAGACGATGACAATGATCCGATGGAAACGACGCATGAAGATTGGAAGAACTCAGGATATGCAGAAAGAAATCCTCTCACAGGTGCATACTATTATACTCAACATGGTTCACACGTTTCGGGGATCATTGCCGGTACAGGGAAAAACAGCACTGATCATGCGGTAACAGGGGTAGCGCCAGACGCTGATTTATATGTTTATCGTGTCTTGGGGCCTTATGGTTCTGGATATACAGAAGATGTATTAGCAGGAATTGATCGAGCTGTAGAGGATGATCTGGATGTCATCAATCTTTCACTTGGAGCAAACTACAACAACCCAATGTATGCAACAAGTATAGCAGTAAATAATGCTGTACTTGCCGGCGTGACAGCTGTCGTTTCAGCAGGAAACAGTGGCAATGGTATGTATACGCTCGGATCTCCGGGAACTGCACCATTAGCCATAACGGTAGGTGCCAGTGATACTTCCGAAACTATTGTTACCGCAAAAGGAGCACTGCATGCTGATACAACGCTTCCTGCAGATTTGAAATTGCTTGGAAAAGGGTATGAAGACAACTTGGAGGAGCTAAAGGGACAAAATATTCCAGTTGTTGATGTTTCGCTCGGATATGAATCGCATTATAATAATAAAGATGTGGAAGGGAAAATCGTATTAATTCAAAGAGGCATTACAAGTTTTGTTGATAAAATTACTATAGCCTATAAAAAAGGCGCAAAAGCTGTTTTGCTCTATAATAATATTCCGGAAGAAGGCTTCATCCCTACCTACTTAGGGGAAGGCTATCAATTTGTCCCGACATTCAATCTATCTTACGAACAAGGAAATGAGTTGAAAAAGAAAGTCTCAGCCGGAGATGCAACATTCTCTTTTGATGAAATGGGACAAGAAATGACAGAAGGAAACAAATTGGCAGACTTTAGCTCACGTGGCCCAGCCAGGACAACCTATGACATAAAACCGGAAGTAACAGCTCCTGGTGTCTCTGTCTTCTCTACAATACCTTCCTATATGCACGGAGAAGATCAGATTGGCAATTATGAATACGCATATGACCGATTATCTGGTACATCGATGGCAAGTCCAAATGCTGCGGGTGTTGCAGCGTTATTATTACAATCAAATCCAGAATTGTCACCATCAGAAGTTAAGGAAACCTTAATGAATACGGCAGATCCGTTAAATGGTGATTACAGTGTGTATGAAGTAGGTGCCGGTGTTGTCGATCCATATGAAGCTGTCCATTCAAACACAAGAATTGAAGTGCTGGGCAAAACGTTGCATCCAGTTGATGGAAAAGAAAAAAGCATAGACAATAACACGGGAGCTATCAGCTTCGGTACATTTGCCCCAAATGGCCAACATCTAACAGAGGATCGTTCCGTTGTCCTATACAACAACAGTAAAGAATCCAAAACATTTGATGTAACGGTACAGTTCCAAAAGAATCGCAGAGGCTCAAAGGATGCCTCGGAAAACGGAGTAAACCTTACAACCAAATCAACAATAAAAGTTAACGGAAATGCCAAGAAGAAAACGAATGTATTCATTACGATTCCAAAAACAGCAGAACTGGGCACATATGAAGGATATGTCGTGTATACAAATAGAGACAATCCGGATGAAACCTATCAGGTGCCATTTGGAATTCAGACTGTGGCAGAAGGAATCAATTATTACAATCTTAGCCATGAAGCAATGACCTATCCATTTAACTATTTTAATTCAAGTATGGCTCGATTTACAGATGCAACTTTCAATTTAAAATCACATATGAAGACACTTGACCTCTTCCTGGTAGATGGAAAAACAAATAAAGAAATCGGATTTATTGGATCAGTTGATGGGTTTGGTTCGAGCTTAACGAATGGTGATTTGTCTTTAAGAAATGCTTTTGATGGGGTTTACTATCCGATGACTGGGAGTCAGGATAACCCAATTGCTCATCATCCGGAACGTGCTGAGCCTGGCTTTTATAAAGTGAAAGTTGTTGCCACAAATGATGAAGGCAGGACCTTCTCGAAAGAAGATACACTATACATTGACTATACTGCACCAAAGTTTGATCTAAACCTTGAGTCCGGTGTATATGAATACAAGCCTGAAGAAAAAACAGTAAATATTACAGGTTCAATTTTCGATGAAGAAATTGAGGCCATGAAAGATGAAGGCTTTAGTTTTACTCAAGGAGATAATAAAGTCCTCTATCAGGATAATTTGAACTTCCGAAACAGAGGAGAACTGCCGATAAATGAGGATGGAACGTTTTCTGTTGACATTCCAATGGACGAAACAAGACCAATGCATCTTGTGTTTGATGGGATCGATCCTGCGACTAACGGATACTATGGAGAAACCAGTGACATTTACTTTATCAGAGAAGGGGAGCCTTATGCACTTGCACAGCCAGACAAACGGGCAGCAGGTATGGGTGAAAATTTGGATGTCACTCTGTCCTTAAATAATGTGGAAAAGGTAAAAGAAGCTGTTTACACATTAAATTATAATAATCATTATGTTGATATTGCAGAGGTTAAACCAGCGCCAGGCATGAGTGATAAAATTTCAGTGAAGGTTGACAATGATAATACTTATCCTTATTCTTCACAGTTAGAGGTAACCGCAACCTTGAAGGAAGGACAGGAGCCTTTAACGGGAGACCTGCCTTTAGTTAACGTGACGTATAAGGTAAAAGATGAGTGGTATGGGGGAACGCTTTCACCAAGTAGTCTGAGGACTTCCATTACCGATGCTGAAGGAAACACTCAAGACATGTTATTTAATGCAACACCTCAATTTCGAATGAAACCCGGTACAATGGCTAAAGGTACCATAAAAGCGGAGGCATTCATGAACCCATATAATGGGGATCCTGCCACGAATATTGACTATTCAACACTCAGTGCAGAAGCAAAAATGACTGGTGAGGATGGAAAAGTTTATAAAGGAACTATAGGCAATGGTCCGGGATTTGACTTCAATTTACCATTAACAGTAATTGGTGAACAACTCAAAATGGAATTGAATGTCCCAGGACATTTCACACTTCATAAAATGTTTATAATGGGCTCTCATGGAAACAAGGATATCTTGTTTAAAACACTAGAAGCGGGTGATGTGAATAAAGACGATGTCATAGACGTAATGGATGCTGTTTACATTCAAGAGAAGTGGGGAACAAGTGACCGAGCTGCAGATATTAACTTCGACGGCACCGTGGATGCTGCAGACATTGGATATGTTGAGAAAAATTACCTCTTGCAAAATCCATCAGCAGAGAATGCTCCAAAACCGAAACAAAACTACAAAGGCAAATCATTGGAGAGAATTCTGGGCGATCTTGGAGTTCAATAAAATCACAATAAATTGAGTAATATTATACGAATACATTAGAGTGTTTAGGGGTTAATTCCTTAAACACTCTTTTTACGAATGGCCCCGTCCTCTACACTCATCTAAGTAATAAAGAATCTCTTTTTTAGCACTATACTAAATAGAATCATTAACTTGTTTCATGCTGAAAACGTTCCCCGCATTTTTCGTAAGATGAGCCATGTAATCACGCTAATTACAATTAAGACACTTTCAAGAGTTAAGATATACCATGGATACGGTCCCAGTACATCAAATAGGCTTGGGCTTTTTGGTTTGTGGCGTAAAAACCAATAATTTCCGTTTGCCTGCTTATTTACAAACAAGATGATCGGCATTAGGAGGTTAATAAAGACAATAAGTTTTGTAAACGACCTGAATGTTGGGAGATACCCTTTTACCAACGTAAAATACAACGTTACCCATACGGCGAACAAATGGGAATAAAAAAAGTGAAGAAATCGAAAGTGAGGGAAATCATATGTCAATGCGGGAGTAATGATTGCTTGTGTCGCACCTAAAACAGCAATAAAAAATAATAATTCAAAGAATATTTTTTTTCTGGTCAATAGTAAACAGATACATAAAATGACAGCGATATTACACAACTCTAAAGGCATGGAACGGCCGAATTTCCATACTCCATGTACATACATCCATACATGATTCATGATCTCCATTAAAATCAAGGAATAAGCTGTTCCTTTTTCAATACTTCTCCATTTACTATCATTCAAATTTTTTCGGTATAGAAAAATGATGACTGCAACAAGAATAAAGATTGATAACGTAACAACGTGACTTACAGAAAACAAGCTAAAATGGAAAGATTGATGACTGTGGCCAAACCAATCCATGATTTCCCACCCCTAGTTTAAATATAGAGCAAACTTATGGTGTGCTTTTTGGAAGGTTTTTATACGGCTATTATGCTTTTTAACTAAAATATTGAAGGTGAGATCAAGGTAAAAGCAAATTTAAACTTTGTGGAGTTTCCTGAGGGTAAAATAAAAGGTGAAAAAAGAAAAAATCTAAACAATATTTCGAAGTCGACTGAAAGAGAAAAAAGCCCAGGAAGTGAACGTGTCCATTAAATAACAGAATGATTCATTGTGCCGATCCTAGTGACCGGCACTTTATTTTAGAAAAGAGGTAAAGTGGATAGGAAAAGTCGAGTGTATGATAAGGTCGACTCAAACGATTCTTTTTTCTTAGATTTAAACCCAGCGTCTTATATCCCTTATCCTATCATTTTTCCTTTTTCCTCAACGATTCGAGGGTTTTTCCCGATAAACTTATTGTTTCTTCATTCTTTTGCCATTGTCAACAGGTGAAATATAAACATTTAATGAAGCGTTCAAGGATAAAAATTCCAATTGTTTATTAAATTTTCTCTTATTTTCCCCCAATAGGAAAATGTCGATTTCAGTAGAGGGTGTAAAAGAGGTGCTCACTATTTCTGAAATGATAGAAAAGGTAGGGGAAGATTGAACGAAGGTATAAGCGGTATGTATCACGGAGATTTCAAATCACATAGCATACATCTGTTAACTATATCTTATACTGATAGTTGGCGCATCTTGTTTCAAACAGCAATATTAAGTGATTGCTAGGGACTATGCTGTACTTTCATAATCCTAATCTACTTCTAAGATCCTTCATCAAGTGTATATGTGATAGGTAATTTTCCTTAAATTTTTCACGGTATACTTCCTTCGAACTAATATTTCAAGACTGAATCAAGTAATTCCCCCCAATTATTAAATTATATTATCCGCCTTTTTTCACTTTCCAAGGCTTAAAATCAACTATTCTCTCCGGTTGATATTGAACTATAGGCTGGATTTCGACAGAATATACAGAAAATATCCCCCAATAGGGATATTTCGATACTAATAGAATTGAATTAAGTGAGCCTAAAACAAAGGGGGGGGATTTCAAGGGGGATAAACAGCTGTCTCTAAAACATCTATGAATCTTCATAAAAAATATAAATAAAGGGTGAGAAGATGAAGAGTTCCATGAAGAAAAAATTATCTGCAATTGGTATGTCCGCTTTGATTGCCGGAAGCATCGCAACACCGGCCGGGGCGGAATTTGAACTGCCAAATAAGAATGGACATGCAGGACAGGCAATTCCTCTGTCAAAGGAGGCAAAGGCTGAGGTAGATAACCTATGGAAAGATAGTGCTATAGGTCATCCTCTTTACGGGCAGAAATCAGAAAAATTTGATCCAAAAGAGAATATCAGACTGATAGTAGAAGTCGATGTAGAAAAAAAAGATAAGCCTGAACAAAAGGTTGAGCAAGTAAAGGGCACTTTCATGAAAAAACGAAGTGGCGGTTCTGAAATTATCCATACATATTCTGAAGGTTTTTACGGTTTCAGTATGGAGACAACCATAGAGGAAGCGGAAAAAATCAAGAAGGTTGATGGTGTAAAAGATATCCGCATTGCGAAAACCTATGAGCACCACGATATAAACAGCAATGAACTTGTTGAAGCGATGAATGTGTGGACGAAATACAATTACACAGGTGAGGGAATGGTCGTGGCTATCGTAGATTCGGGCATAGATCACAGGCACGAAGCTCTGCAGCTTACCGAAAATGGGAAAGAACACGCGAAATATAATGAAGAAAATATCCAGTCAACACTGAATGAAACAGAAGTAAACGACATCTGGTATTCCGATAAAGTCCCTACAGGTTATGACTGGGCGGACAAAGATACAGATGTCATCCCGGCAAGTAGTTCCCATGGAACCCATGTCGCCGGTATCGTAGGTGCATTTGAAGAATCTCAGAAAAAAGCAGTCGGTGTGGCACCGGATGTCCAGTTGATTGCTGAAAAAGTATTTTCGGACACTCAAGGATACGCATACGACGATGACATTGCAGCTGGAATCTATCATGCAGTGGAAGTCGGCGCAGATGTCATTAATATGAGTTTGGGATCTGATGCAGGAATTGTTGACCCGAATGATCCGGTTCAGCGGGCAGTCGAGTATGCGACTGATAACGGTGTTCTTGTGGTCGCTTCCGCCGGTAATTCTTCTTACAGCACGAAGCAGAACTTACTGCCGAATACTGAACTTCCATTGGCGAAAAATCCGGATATCGGGGTAGTGGGTGACCCGGGGATCACACCTTCTGCGCTTCAAGTAGCATCTTCCGAAAATGAATTAATGAGAGTCGAATCATTAGAGCTTAACGATGGAACCATGCTCGGTTACCAGAACCAATCAAATTCAAAGAAATTAATCGAAGGTCTGGAAGCTGGTAAAGATTATGAGCTTGTTTTTGTGGGTGAAGCTAACAAAGAAGAATTGGAAGGGGTAGATCTTGAAGGCAAGATCGCGGTTGTTAAACCAGGGGATACTTATTCTACTTATTCAACTTTTCAGTTTAGAGTTGCAGGAAAGGGAGCGGCAGCACTTATTGTAATCCCGCCAGATGAATCATCAGATTATCCTAATCTTATTTTCTCCAGCAACTCCATTCCGGCTGTCACGACTGAGCTGAAGTCAGGAAACACACTGATGGAAACACTTCAAAACGGTGAAACGATTACAGTTGAGCTTTCAGATGAAGGCATGTGGGTACAGAATCCGGCAACAGAACCAATGTCATATTTCTCTTCTTACGGGGCACCGACAGACTTGAGCTTCAAACCGGAAATCACTGCTCCAGGCGGAAAAATTACATCAACCGTATTGGATAATCAATATGAGGCGATGAGCGGTACCTCCATGGCCAGTCCGCAAGTAGCGGGAGGGGCTGCACTACTTCTGCAGAAATACTATCAGGAGTTGGGACTTCCAAAAAATGAAGAAACAGTATTGAAAGCTAAAATGGCTTTAATGAACACGTCTGAAATTTTAAAAGATCCGAATGGTGAAAACATACCATATTCACCAAGACGCCAGGGATCCGGCCTTATGAAAATTAAACAGGCAGTGGAAACGCCTTATCTCTTGAAAAACAATGGAGCACCGCTTGAGCAGGCAGCTTCTGTTGCATTAAAAGAAGTAGAGAACAAATTTAATTTTTCGTTAAATGTAGAACCATTGAAAGGCAACGAGTTCAGCGTATTCAAAGATGGTGAAGCATCGGTAAACCCAGAGGATTCTGAAATTTCCATCAATGTGAGTAATAAATCAATGGAAAATCTAAACTTTGAGACGAAGTATTTAGAAGGGTCCAACATCCGTGAACATGCTCAACTAGAAATTTCAAACTCAAGTTCAGAGGATAAGACGTTTACGTCATCCATTGAATATACGGAGCTTTCCAATGACGCGGAAAAGAATGGCGTACAGTTTTCCGTTTCAAACAAGGTAAAAGTGAAGGCTGGAAAGTCGAAGAAGACAAATGTTTTCTTATCTGTACCAAAAACTGCTGGAGAAGGTATTTACGAAGGATACATCACGCTTATAAATGAAGAAGATGATACGGAGAAATACCAAGTTCCATTTGCTGTTAAAGTAGCAAAACCGACTGAATATGACGTATATGTTGATGTATTAAAAGATGGAACTGTGATCAAGGAATTCGATCTTAACAAAGATGGTAATGTCGACAAAAGCAACGAGTACCTTACTTTGTCCAGCGAACCAGTAGTGAACGCATCCGTTAAAGTCAATGGTAAGAAGGTAAGCGATCAAAACGGAACATCCATTTCAATGAAAGACAAAGACGTAGAATTAAACGTTTCGGTAGAACTTCCAGAGGAATTCCGTGACAATCAGTTCGTGGAAGGATTTGTAAGACTTGTACCTAAGAACGAAGAGACACCTTCTTTAACAATGCCTTATATGGGCTTCTACGGCGATTGGGATTCACTTGACAACATCGATGAAAGTCCGATAAATGGAGATGCTTATCTTCCATACACTGTTCTTTGGAATGATCTGCTGGAACTGCCAATGGGCTATGATAGCAAAACTGGCAAATTCAATCCTGAACAGATTGGTTATTCACCGAGCTCAATTGTGACAGGTATTTATCCTTCTTTTACAGCTTTCCGAAATCTGAAGGAAATGTCATTAAGTGTTCAGGATAAAGACGGAGATACCGTCGCGAATATTACGGATTTCAGTGAGTACTCAGAAGACGGCGGTCCTCTCGCTTTTAGCAAAAATATCATGGCTTACAGAAACTTCTATTACGGGTTTGATGGTTTGTTATGGGACGGAAGGGATGATGATAGAAACATCCTTCCTGATGGTGATTATTATTATGTGTATGAAAGTACTTTGAACTATGAAGGTGCAGAGCCGCAGCAGACGAAAATCCCTATTAAAATCGATGCCGCTGCACCTCAAGTAGAAAACATCCAAGTGGAAGAACAAGAAGACGGTAACTATAAAATTACCTGGAATGTAAAAGAAGAAGACACAGGTTATAAAGGAAGTATGCTTTGGGTGAATGGTAAGAGAAAATCACTTGAGGCGGGGGCAATGGAGTATATATCTGATGAAAGACCGGAAATCGTGATGATACAAGCAATTGACGGGGTACAGAATGTTGGAGTTAACTATTGGGGCAACAAAGAACTGCTTCACGCAGATCCATTCATCAATTTCTTGCATGTATCCGGAAGCAACATCAACGAAAATAAACCAGCTTCGATGATCATCTTTGGTTACAAGCGATTGGACTGGCATATTGAAATCTCTGACTCAGAAGGGAATATGATTGAGTATGCCGATATCGAAAATGAGCATTCAATATACGGATTGAAGTGGTACCCAGGTGAAGAATATCCAAATGGAGACTACTTTGTAACGGTTACCGGAACAGATGAAAACGGATTGTCACTGACATCCGAACCGAAGAAAATGACAGTAAAGCACTAAAAAATAAAAGCCAGGAATCCCGATAAAGGAGATTCCTGGCTTTTAAGTATAAATTAAGCTTTACTTCAGCAAAATACTCTCTGTCAAAGATACGGTAATAAATCCAATACGGAATTTTATCGTGTAAAGGTAAAGGCTGTACATCTCCCGTTCGTGCCACTATAGGCCCCTACAACCTTGCTCTTTTCCTTAGCTTCGGAAGCCATCTTAATTGCAACTGTAGGCTGCGGTAATCCATCTTCAGGGTTCTTAGGGTAACGCTCCATGAAAGTGGTGGAGATTTTCAGATCTGTATCAATCATAGGCTGTGGCAGAGTCATCTGGTAAAGATGCTTCACAGAATAGGTGTTATCCTGAAGCACTTCCTGCTTGTCGGGCAGTGGCACCTTTAGGCTCCGAGTCTATCGGACATGCACAATCTCATTCTAGTGCAATGGATATCTTGTCAAGTCTTTCGAATGAACAGAGAGAAGCATTGGATAACTTGGAGTACGTTGAATTATGAGGGAGCTGAGCCTCAACAAACGAAAATTCCTTATAGTCTGGATTCTGTCTCACCTAGTGTTGAACAAACGTAAGAGTGTGGCAACTGGGTCCAAAGAGAATATCCAGACGGAGACTACTAGTGACCGTGACGGGTACAAATGAGACCGGATTATCGTTAACGTCCGATTCGAAGAGAATAACGGTTTAACCTTAATTTAGAAGCCAAGAATAGCCTTCAATTAAGGTTGTTTTTGGCATTTTTCATTAGAGTAATAGACTATATCTTTGATTCAAGATACCTTTATTATTCACTTACACAAAAACCGTACCCGCGAACACTAGTTCACGGGTACGGTTTCTTACATTAGTCTGTAATACCTAATTCCTTCTTCACTTTCTCCAGTGTCATACCTTGATGACTTTCAAAAGGATCCTTTAATTCATCTAATGTATGGTTTCTCATCAGATAATTCGTTTCCACATAACTCCAATCCTTCTGATCGACAATGCCATCTAAATTGATGTCGGCAGAACGATCATCAGTCTGCCATTTTTCTTTCAGGTATAGCGCATCAAATATATCAATGACATCGTCTTGATTCACGTCACCTGCATACGTAAACGCAGTGATGGATGTCAATGTCCCGGTAATTTCTCCATCTTCCTCTTTATTCACCATGATTTCTTTTAAATATGGGAAGTGACCCGGGATATTCACTTTTAATGTATATGGTTTAGGATTTACCGGTATGTTATCGAAACCGAAGCCTGCTCTTTTAGTGATGTTAGTTGTGTATTCTTTTCCGTCTGGACTAATCAACGCAACGGAAGCACCGATTTTCGAATAGTCTCTGGAAAAATCAACGGAAGTGTCAGGATTTAAGAAACCTTGACCGACAAATCCCCCACTGATGATACCCGTTTGTTTGAGTAGCTTCAAACCTTCAATATATCCTTGTGCCGTGATGGTGTCTCCATTCGTGTCAATGTATCGATTACTGGTAAAGTTGAACCCTGCATAGTCAGTCCATTTCTTATCGGTCACTTTAAAGGTAACATCCAGCATTGGAAGTTCTCCTGTAATCTCTTGATCTCCGTTAAGGGTAAGGTTTACCTTTGCATTAGAAACTGAACCAATAGACATATCAGTTTGTACATCTACATCGTAACTGGATAACGCATCATTTTTTTTAATATCGAGAATTTCCATCGAGTCAGTATAGTATAAAGTGAACTTTGCTTCTTTTAATCGCTTTACATTGTTGGCTGTCATCGTAAATGTAACAGTGTCTCCAGGTTTAGCGGACTTCTTATCGTAGGTTCCTGTCATGTAGGAAGTACCTTCAGGAAGAAAATGATACGTCTTTTTTTCAGTTTTGTTCGTCGCAGCATCAAGAGCATCCAATGCTGCTATATTATATGTCTGTCTGACAAGAGGGATATCCATTTCAAACGTACCATCTTCATCGGGGAAGATTCTATATTCAGGAAGCATCGTGTACAAATATTCATAGATGAAATTATCTGCCTGACTAATGTCAATACCTGCATCTTGAATATCCTTTACTTCCTTGTCAATTAATGTTCCACTTACTGGATAGGATTCTTGACCTTCTGAGAATTCATAAACAAGCTTATCATCAATACTCGTTTTAAATTCTGGTTTCGTATTATCGACAAAAATGTCCTCTTCTTCAGTAAAGGTTCTGCCATTTTCATTCGTTGCAATAAATTTCAATTTATAGTGTCCTTGTTTGGCGAACATTTCCTTTAGATGGACGGGATAATCCTCATCTCCTGTAAACGGATAATAATTCCCGCCATATCCATATAGTCCATATGGGACACCGATCTGTAAGTCACTTCCATCGAAATTTCCGACATATCCAATATCTTCACCTGTTTTTCCATCAGCTAACACAACATCCACTTGCTCTACGTTGGAATTTAGCTGGAAACCAAAGGCAGCAACAGGGAAAAATCCAAAATAGCTTCCTGGATTAGTGGTTAATACTTGTTTATCAAATACTAAGAAGTCAAATCCTTCTCCAGCAACACGGATCGAAAACGGAATTTGATAGACTTCATCTGAATCGTTTTCATTTACATAGGTGATGTATCCTTCGTAAAACCCTTGATCTGCTGTTTTGGGAATCATGACAAAGGTATTGGTTTTCTTGGATTTTCCGGGTTTAACCGAAATTTTCTTATCAAATAGAACCTGAACACCGTTCCTGTTTGCATTAAGGGATTGACTTGTAAATTCAACCTTTCCTGTAAAGGTTTTCTTTTCCTTGCCATGATTGCTTACTTGTATTGTGCGCTGATCACGAATATGTTTCCCATCGTTGTATTGGAGGCCAAAGCTGATGGAGCCTGTTTTCTCATCAATGATGACTTCTTCTCCATTGGCAATGTTGGTTGTCTCATCGATTACCTGGAATTGCATGGATGAATGGATCGCTTCATATGGGTCGACTCTTCCTGCACCCACTTCAAAGACGCTATAATCTCCGTTTAAAGGATCAGCCGTATTCATCAGCATTGTTTTTATGTCTTCTGGCTGTAAATCCGGATTGGATTCTAATAGGAGGGCAGCGATCCCGGCTACTTGAGGAGCAGCCATGGAAGTTCCTGATAATCGCTGATACGCATACTCATAGTTGTCCACATCCTCAGGGTTGACCATGTAAGAAGGAACAGTGGATTGAACACCGACTCCAGGAGCTGTCACTTCAGGTTTGATATCATAATTAAACTTAGAAGGTCCTCTTGAGCTGAAACCGGCTAAATGATCACCTTCTGTATGAACGGTGCCGATTTTATTAAACATGAAGTCGTCAGAATTTGATAGTTTTTCAAGTAATGTTTCTCCGTCGCTTTTTGTTAAACTGAATGTTGGGATGAAATCCTTATTTTCACCCAGGAAGTAAGGGATATGCCCTTCATCTTCGTTATTGTTGTAGATCATGATCGCTTTAGCCCCATTTAGCTTTGCATATTTGATCTTGTCATTCAACGTAATTTCCCCACGACTTACAAGAACGATTTTGTCATGTACATCTTTCCCGGAATAATCATCAGACCTTCCTAATCCGACTTCTACGATTGGCAGTGACTGATCTTCGAAATCTACTATTTTATCACTATAGTGTTTTCCTAATAGCTGTAGGGTAACAGATTGCGATGAAAGCTGACCTTCATATGTAATGATATCAAGGGGAGTATCACTTGCACCAACCGTTAATGCCAGTGCAGAAGATCCTGGTGATCCAAGAGTATAGGCTGCATCGCCTGCATTTCCTGCAGCTACGATTGTCGTTACTCCACTAAGGACGGCATTGTTAACCGCGACACTGGTCGGAAAATAGGGATCATTGATGGAAGCACCTAATGATAGGTTAATAATGTCCATGCCATCTTCTACTGCTTGATCGATTCCTTTAAGCACATTTTCTGTTGTTCCGCTGCCATATGGGCCCAGCACTCTATACCCATAAATGTCTGCGTCAGGAGCCACGCCTTTCGTGGCATATTCACTACCATTTGTACCTTGACCAGCGATAATTCCAGATACATGGGTACCGTGTTTAGTATAATAAGAATGTCCGCTTGAGAATTCTGGTTTATATTTTGCATTCACCCAATCCTGATACGTTGTTTCCATTGGATCTTCATCATTATCTACAAAGTCATATCCACCTTTGTAGGCTTCTCTTAGATCAGGGTGATTATAATCTATTCCAGTATCTATGACACCAATTTTGAGTCCTTTACCGGTCAATCCTTCTTCATGCAGTCGGTCGATTCCCAGGTATGGATTGCTATCTGTCATTCTAGTATAAATACCGAGACTTGTTACTTCAGTTGAAGTAGGTGGATCAATTCTAAATGTTTCATTCCCCCAAATTGTCTTTACAGTTTGAGTTTGTAATAATGATTTTACTTTATTTGCTGGTAAGGTGATCGTAACTCCATTAAACGCCTCAGTATAATGATATTTAATGTTATATGACTCTTCATTGGTCTTTTCCTTTTTGAATATTTCCCCAAGTTCTTCTTTAAACTTCTTTTGCTCTTGGTCAATGGCTTTTTTAGCGTCTGTTTTTGTCAGATTCTTTCCTTCTGAGCTTGCTTGAAGTTGAGCTGCTTTGACCGGCTTCTGATGCAACTCCACAATAATAGAGATCTCTTCATCGGTATCAAGGTTAACAGCGGAGGATAACTGCAGCCCTGTTTTGTCGTTTAATTCTAAGTTCTTTAAGGCCATTCTTTGGGTATCAGTAAGTTTACTGAGCATTTCCGTATGAGAAACGGGAGTTTTTTCTACTGTCTCCCCCAATGCACTTTCAGGGGAATAGGATATTGTGCTGAAAACCATTCCCAATGACAGTCCGGCTGTGGCTGCTTTTTTTACTAACTTGCTCTTGTCCAAATGATACACTCCTCCTTGATAGGTATTTAGTAATTAGATTGAATTTTCTTACTATTATGAAGATCATCTCATAAATATAATGGGGGATGTATTGGGGTAATTTAGAGAACGATGAGCAACGGATGTGTCTTTAATTCTGGGTAATTTGATTTATTATTTTGTGTATTTTCATATTTTAGCTGAAAGTTATTAAAATGGTTTAGTTCATTTGATAGTCTAGTTTTTCCCAAATGTTAATTCGAATTATCCGATCTAACGAAAGTAGATTAATGGAATATCTATGTGCCTTGTCTTGGTAGCTGTTTTGTCAAGGATCTTCAATATTGCCCAATTCGTATGGTTATAAGGTCTTAGTGCAAAGGTTTGTTTTTTGCGTTTAATACTCTGAAAATATCGATTTTTCAGTATTCTCCTACTCAATAGAAGGAAAAACAATTAAGATCTTCTCTTGTAAATGGACTAAATTCCCCCAAATGACATCATGAAGATTCGACAATATAATTATAAGTAGTATAAATAGGGGGTAAAAATGATGAGAAATAGCAAATTTCCTAAGGTTGCTCTAAGCATGGGACTTCTGCTGGGAGTAGCGGGGCCAATCGGTTTTGATCCAGTTGTACAAGCAGAATCAGGATCTAATGCCATGAACGTACTTGCGGATCTTTCGAAAGAACAACGTGAAGCACTTGATAAATTAGAGGCCAATCGAACATTGAGAGGACTTCAATTGTCGAGGGAAATTGATTTGAAAAGTGAAGAAGATTTAACTGTTATTGTCGAATTTGAACAGCTTCCTGCAAAGACAGAGCAAATTCAAAAGTCCCTCAAAGGTGAAGAAGTTTCTCTTGAAAAGGCAAAGAAAAAGGTGGAAGAGTCCCATAAAATATTCAAAAAAGACCTAGATGAGAAGGTCGTAAAAAAGACAAAATCCGGAAAAGATAACTACGAGCTCAAACACTCCTATAAGAATGCCTTTAATGGAGTCGCCATCACTCTACCAGCCAATAAGGTTGAAAATCTATTGGACTCAAACGTTGTAAAAGCAGTATATAGCGAATTAGATGTTCAGCTCACTCCTCCACCTAAATCGACAGTGGAAGAAGGGACAACGACCAAAGTGGATAGTATTCCCTTCATGAATATCGACAAGTTACATAGAGAGGGGTTTACAGGTGAAGGAGTGAAAGTTGGGGTTATTGACACAGGGATCGATTATCATCACCCGGATTTAAAAGATGCTTATAAAGGTGGATATGACTTTGTAGACAATGATGATGATCCGATGGAAACAACGTATGAGGATTGGGAAGCAGCTGCTGGTTATCCAGAAGTACACCAAGGCAGCACATACTATACAGACCATGGTACACATGTATCTGGAACGATCGTGGGTCAAGCTGAGAATGATTCCGATTATAAGGTCATCGGTGTGGCTCCAGATGCGGAATTGAATGTTTATCGTGTATTAGGTCCATATGGAAGCGGGTCGAATAGTGCCATTATCGCCGGAATAGACCGTGCCGTTGCAGACGGGATGGATGTCATTAATCTATCACTTGGAGCACAAACGAACAATCCATTAGATGCTTCAAGCTTAGCGGTCGATAATGCCGTGTTAAGTGGTGTGACGGCAGTCGTAGCTGCCGGGAACTCAGGGGATCTTGGGAATAGTACATTAGGTTCACCGGGTGCTGCCGCACTTGCTTTGACAGTGGGCGCAAGCTCAGCACCATCTTTTGTCACAACTTATGATGGTGCGTTTTCAGCAGAAGGCAAGGAGCTGGACGGAAACCTTCAATTAATGACCAACAAATGGACGGATGAGTTTAGTAAGCTCCAAGGACAAAGCTTTGAAATGGTCGAAGTGGGAGAAGGCGGACCAGCTGATTACAACGGGAAAGATGTGAATGGGAAAGTAGCCTTCGTTGCCAGAGGTACATATGCCCTCATTGAAAAAATGAACTATGCAAAACAAAATGGCGCGGTTGGTGTTGTGATTTATAATAATAATCCAGACGAAGGCCATATTCCACATTATCTAGGTGAAAGTAACGATAATCTCCCTACTTTTTCGTTATCAAACCATGCCGGATTAGAAGTAAAAGAGCTTTTTAAGGAAGGTACACCTAGGATCACTCTTGGTGAAGTAGGGAAAGCAGAAATCAGTGGAGACGAGCTGGCTTCCTTTAGTTCGAAGGGCCCTTCAGGAACGTTATATGATATCAAGCCAGAAGTAACTGCACCAGGAGTGAATATTTTATCAACTGTACCCGCTTATGTTCAAAATAAAGAAGATACTACGGATTATTCGCATGCCTACCAACGATTATCTGGTACATCAATGGCGTCACCTCAAGTGGCTGGTATTGCAGCATTGTTACTTCAGGCACATCCCGGATACACGCCAGGTGATATTAAATCTGTGTTAATGAATACAGCCGATCCATTGAAAAATCAATATAGCGTATTTGAAGTAGGAGCGGGAAGAGTAGATCCAATGCAGGCGATCCACTCTGATACAATGATTTCTGTTCTGGATGAAACGCCATTTATTGAAAATGGGGAAGAAGTAATCATCCCGGAACAAACCGGTGCCCTAAGCTACGGTTTCATACCGATGGGGGATGAACACATCACAAAAACGACAAATCTATCAATCACAAATAATAGTAATAAAAATAATAAATATGCTATTTCCGTTGAGTATAATGTTGGAGCGGAAGCATCAGGGTCACTGGATGCAGAGAAAAACGGTGTAAGACTGAATGTTCCCGGCTCGATTAAAGTAAAGAAAAATAAAGAGGAACGCTTCAATGCATTCCTTACGATTCCGAAATCAGCCCAAAAAGGGACCTATGAAGGGTATATTGTAATTAAGAACCAGAAGAATCCAGAAGAAATCTACCGTATTCCATTTGGGGCAAAGGTAGTGGAGGAAGGAATTGGGCACTTTGAAGTATATACACCGAGTATTTCGACAAACCGTGTGAAAAATCTTTACAGCAGAAAGGCGACTGATCTTGATTTCAGATTAAACTCGCCAATGGAAAGGTTGGACTGGGTATTAGTTGACCCAGAAACGAAAGCAGAATTGGGCTGGATTACAGGAGTGAATGCAACAGGAGCGGCGATTGACTATGATTATTTCATTGATGATGGATTTGCAGGGTATTATTACCCGCTAACTGGACATGAAAAGAAGCCAATCAGCTATACAAGAATAAGGGCAGAAGATGGCATATATGAAGTCAAAATGATCGGTACGACGAAGGATGGCAGACAGTATGCTAAAACGTCGACTATTAGCCTTGATAATGGCGCGCCGAAAATTACTTTTGATGAGACAAATGCACTACCGAAAGGAGATCTTCCAATTGTTGAACTGCCAACAGGCCAAGATACAGTAACATTATCAGGTACTTTGGTGGATCCGGAAATGAGTGAAACCCAAAAAGCAGGTATGTCATTAACTCCGGCAAGTAACAACATATGGTACGGTCCAACTGGCCCGAATTACCAACTTGAAGTAGATGAAAATGGAAAGTTTTCAAAAGAATTGAATGTTGGAACAAGCTCCATAAGGGAAATGCAATATCTTGGTGCCGATTATGCAGGAAATACTGCGGTGCCAAAGGTTGTTTATTATGCAAAAGAAGGATCACAGTATATATTTGCAAAACCAGATAAAGAGTCTTATCAAATGGGAGATAAAATCAAGTATACCTTCTATGCTAATAATTTGAAAAATGCCCAGCATTTATCTATGACCTTCAATTATCAAAATAAATACTTTGATGATTCTGTTGATTTCCAATTAGGGGCTGATCTGCCAGAAGGGTCAGAATTAGTAGAGACAACGACTACTCCAGGAACTACCAAGACGATCATCGATATTACTATTCCTGACGAAGGAGTCTCTGGAGATGTTGTTTTATTTGAGGTCGTAGCAGATACCAGTGCAGATGAGTTTAGAAATATTTATTCTCCCCTGTTCAGTAACTCTACAATGCAGGTGAATCATGGTCCCAGAATTCAAACGAAAATCGGACTTCACCCCATTTATCCAGCGTTTTCAAAGGTGGATGCGGGATATTTAGGTGCAGAAGGACTGCTTACAGACAAAGGTGGAATGGATCACAGTAGAGATTACTCGACTGTAGGAGCAACTGTTCAATTAAAAGATACAAAAGGGACCATTTATCCAGCGAGATTAGAACCAAATGGAGTCATTTATTTCGATAAACTCCCAATAACAAAGAAGAAATATACCATGATCATTGATATCCCAGGACACTATACGACATATACCCCGCTTGAGGTTGGTCGAGAAGAGAATGGTATAGATATCGGAGAATGGATTTCTTATAGAACAGCTGTATCAAAGCCAGGGGATATTAATAAAGATAATGCCATTGATATCCATGATGCATTACTGCTGCAAGAGCATTGGGGAACAGACTATCGAAATACAGATATAAACTTTGATGGTACGACAGATGAACAAGACTTTACCCTTCTTGAAAAGTATTATTTATCAGAAAACGACTTTGTTCTTGATACACCAAGTCCTCAATCAGAAGTGAATGGTAAAACGATAGACACGATTAAAGATGAATTGGGAATTAATCCTTAACAGCTACATTCCACAACATCATGGTGATCATCGTAATCAACTAGAAGAAAGGGTAGTCCTTTAAAGGACTACCCTTCTTAGTACTTTAGTTGGTGAAAACACCCTATGATCTCAATAAATTTTGAATAATAAAATCAGTTGGGAGTGATAACGTTGAGTTCAGGGATCCTTATAAAGTTTTATAGAGAGAAAAAAGAATTAACACAAGAAGAACTGGGAAAAGGGATATGTTCTGTTACACATATTAGCAAAATTGAACGTGGAAACACCCAATATTCCCCTGAAATCACACATTTGCTAAGTAAGAAACTGGGGATTGACCTTAAAAAAGAAATGCAATCGCTTCAGAAATATGAGCGCTTACTTGATCAATGGCTTGATAGTATGGTGTTACAGCAAAAAAGTGAAATTGAGAGATTAAAGAATGAGGTAGAAGAGAATGCATTATTCCTTATTCAATCTGTGAAAAATAAATATTTCTTATTGCAATCAAGATACTACCTTTTGGAAGGAAACATAACCCAAGCAGAAATCCTTTTGGATAAAATGAAAAAACACCGTAAAGAATTAAACGCATATGAAATTCATTTGCTTCATCACCTTTTGGGAATCACAGAAGTACTGAAAGGGGACTTCAAGAAAGCACTGGAGTACCTGCTTGAAATCAATGAAAAAGAATATTTAAATCATGAGTTTTTCTATCAGATCGCCATTGCCTATCATAACCTTCATTTTAAAGTAAAGGCTTATTACTATAGTGAACTCGCCCTGGATTACTTCAGGAAAACGAATAATTTTAAAAAAGTCATTGATGCTGAAACTATCAAGTTGATAAACGAAGGAAGAAACGAACTTTGGAATTTTGAAGATCTCGTTGATCGATATAATCGATTAATAGCACAATGTGATATTCTCAATGAAACCTCTAAAAAGGCGGCTTTATTAAGCAATTTGGCTTATGAACACTCCTATGCAGGGGACAATGAGAATGCGAAAATGTACTATGAGAAGACATTATCTTTACTGGGAAAAAATAAAAACTCTCCTACCTATCTTAATAATCTGATTGGGTACGTTTATTGCTGTTTACACATTAAAGGAGATCAAGACAAACAGCAACTCAAGCAATTAATTGAAATAGGCAGTCAAATCGCAAAGGACATCCACGATCAAAGCAGCTATCAATTCTTCAAAATGCTGCGTTTATTATTTGAGAATAAAAAAAAGCAGTACTATCAATTTATTGAAGAAAAGATCATTCCTATGTTAGAGGAAAAAGGAAAACATCAACAATTACAAACATATGAAAAAACCATGTTTCAACATTATTTAGACCAGGGTAATTCAGAGAAAGCTCTCCAGTATGCGAGTAGATTGGTTCAAAATTGTTAGAGGGGATTGTAAACCTTGGAGTCCTCCTCGAATTAAGCAAATGGAAAGACATATATTTTGTCAATAAATCCCCAATTTAGAAAGGACCTTTATAAAGGTAGAATAGAATTTTTTCAGACCAAGAGTACGGGAAAAAAGTACCTTGGTTTTTTATTTTCAGAAGCAATACCTCTACTAATCCCTTAAAAAAACAAAAAGAGTAGACGTTATCATCATACCCTCCAGCATTTTAATTCTAATCAGTAGATTTAGCGAACAGTAAATTTACAAAAGGTGCGCCTAACCGACAAATTTGGGGGAAGGAGATAGTGATATAAGACTGGTTATTCTGTCGCATATAAGGGTTATTCATATGAGAATATAGACTTCTTCAATTTTAACGCTAGAGAATGTTAGGTAATAATACCTATCCGACTGAAATTTCCTCCCCCTGTAAACCCCAATACACCAAGTCACCGAGCTGTGTAATAATAGAAATAGAAATCAGAATCTTAACGAAATTCTGATTAGAAAAGAACTTCTTTTACTTCCATCTGAGATTAGACACAACACAACCAGAATAGAGGGTGAGATATGGAGCAGGTAGTGAAAATTGTCAGAAAAACCATACCAATCGTAATCTTTTTACTCATCATGATGATCATCGTTTCCATCTTCATAAGCCTGAACAGCAGTAAACCGCTATCCTTTTTTGGATACAAGCCGTTAACCGTATTGTCGAATAGTATGGCTCCTACCTTTGAGGCTGGAGACGTGATCATTACCCGAGAGATGGATGCAGAAGATCTTAAAGAGGGAGATATCATCTCCTATTACAACCAGGAGAATAACCTGATTACTCACAGAATCACCTCCATTGTGGGGGAAGACGGAGTAAAGCACTTCTATACTCAAGGTGACAATAACAATGCGGTAGATGAAGATGTCACAACGGCAGATGAAATCGTAGGGAAGGAACTCTTTCATATTCCAAATCTTGGTTTCCTTTCTCAATATACGAAAGGCCCGATGGGTTTCTTACTATTCATTATTGTTCCATTAACAGGGTATGTGTGTTTAACGGTTTATGAAAAAATCAAACCGAAGAAGCAAGAGGAGTTTACCAAATCATAAAAAATAATGGGGGATTGACATGTTTAAGTTGAAAAATGCATTTTTAGGAAGCGCATTAGTAGGAGCAATCGTAGTATCTGGAAGCTTTGGTACATATTCTTGGTTCACATCCGAGACAAATGCCACAGGAGAGATTACAAACGGTACATTAGAAATCAACAACTCACAGGACATGGAAACAAAGATCATCGAAGCTACTGGGTTTGCCCCTTCTCAATTAAAGTACGGTGAATGGTTGAAGATTGAAAATACAGGTGATATGGATGCTTATCTTAAAGCGACCTATAACCAGTCTCTAAGTGCAGATGTACCTTTAGATTCCTATAAAGTAGGGTATATCGCTTATAAGTTCTCTGAAGGACAAGAAATGACAGACGACATCCTGGAAGAATCAAGAATCTACTTAGATGAGTTATTCAATGGGACAACCAATGAAGTAAAATCTATGTCCAAAGCGATCGCTCCTGGAGTTGAAATGGTTGTCGGATTTGTAGAGGAAGAAGAAGTTCAACCTGCTGCAAAAGGCATGAGTGGGAAAGCCAAGATGGTACTTGGGGATGGTTCAAAAGAAGGCGAGAAACATGAATTCTGGCAATTAAATGATGACCAATATATTGATCTTTCTTTCGCAATCAAACTGGACGAAAAAGCCGGTAATGAGTATCAAGGAGTTACTTATACATCGAATTTAAATGTAACAGCCAAGCAAATGGATGAGGGTGCAAAAAACTAAGTTACACCTAAAATAGAATAACTTCGCGAATAACGTTTGAAAAGGCAATCGATAGGAGACAATCCTGATAGATTGTCTTTTTTTTTACTCTTAAATAAAGGAGATCGAAAGTTTATGAAGAAGTGCTACTGGAGTGTCCTTTTCCTGCTCTTTATGATGTACATGGGAGGATGTCAGGAGAACATAAACATAGGGGAAAATGCCTATCAAAACGAGGAAGAGGCGGTGAAAGAGACTATGAATTCGTCAGTTAAAGTTGACCCATCGATTAACCTTTCAAGTAAGAAGGTTATTTCCGTTATTATTGAGTTTAAGACAAAACCTGCACAAATCGCCGTTTTAGAAGCAGAAGCTAAAGGCGTGGATATGACCTTGGAAAAAGCCAAGGAACACGTTGAACAGAGTCATCAGGCTTTCGAACAAGAACTTCATGCCTTTCTGGATGATAATGAAGTGGAATATCGCATCAAACATAGGTATAAGACAGCCTTTAATGGGGTGTCAATAGAATTACCGGCAAGTGCAATTAAGAGATTAATGGGCTCTTCCGTTATCTCTAAGATTTATCCAAACCAGGAAATCCAATTGGATCCTCCTATCCAACCTTCAGATCAAATGTAAAAAAAGATAACCGGCAAACCTTGAATCAGTCAGGTGCGCCGGTTATCTTTTTTTACTAATTTTAAAAGCCACAATCATTTTCGGAAAATAGCATAATTAAATGTGCAAGAAATCGGGAAAATTGATTAGGCATTAAGAACTGTATCTGTTTTCTTTATATTACTAAATAATTGAAAAAATTTCAAATGTGTAAGGTATAGTGTGTCTATTTCATTGAAATGAATTTCGTGAAGTGAAAATATTAGGATATTAAGAAAAAAGAACCAGGTAAATAGTTCTGGAAGAGACAGATGGAAATCCACTGAAAACCCCAATTTTTTCATGATCACTTACTAGTATAATAGAAGTAGAACCTATATTAAAATAAAAAATCAAAAGCGTTGGAACTGTTGTTTGGATGAAATGAACCAACTTATACTACGTCACCCTGGAGGTTAAATCATGCATATTGGGACATTTATAAAGTATTATAGGATCTATAAGGGGATGACCCAAAAGCAGGTGGGCGATGGGATCTGTACACCTGGCCATATCAGTAAAATTGAAAGCGGACACTTACAGATTACGATGGATAAAATCGAATTATTCAATCAAAGGTTAAATATTAACGTTGAGAAAGAGTTAAAGGCATATAAAAAATTACAGTTAGATTTGGAATTGTGGCATGATGTCATGATCAAGCAGGTAAATGGAAAGATCGAATTATTGAAGGAGACCATCGAACAAAATCCCTTAATCAAAATTGAAACCTTAAATGGCACCTTTAAGCTACTGAAAGCAAGGTACTTTATTATGAAAGGGGAGATAAAAGAAGCTGCATTCTATTTAAGCCAGTTTTCTAATAAGCGTCTTTCCTTCCATATGTTCGATTATGATTTTCAGTTATACTATCATATAAAAGGCATGTATGAGCTTGCAAAAGGAAATCCACAAACAGCCATAAAGTATTTGGAGAAAATAGATCGAGATATTTATTCCAATCCTGAATCCTACTATCATATGTCAGTTGGCTATCATGATCTTGGGCAGCATGACAAGTCACTGCGTTATAGTCAGCTAGCTCTGAATTATTTCAAAGAAACGTTTAATTTTACAAGGTGCGTAGATGCTGCTACGATTCAGTTGGTAGCGGAAGGCAGAAGCGAAGGGAAGATTATGGCCTCGTTAGTAGAAAAATATGACGAGTTGATCCAACATTGTGATAATCTTCATGATCATAGAAGAAAAGCAGTTCTTCACCTGAATTTAGGGAATCTTTATCGAGAAGTAATGGATGATAAAAAGGCAAGAGATGCATTTCACATAGCCTATGGATTATTGAAGCATGATTCCTATAATGAAATGTATGTAAACAGCCTTTTTGGTTATATTGATAGTTCCATGAATGTGGACGGTTCCGCAAATAAAGAAAAATATGCAAGTTTAATAGAAGAGGGACAGGCATCTGTGAAAGATGAAAATTCCTACATGGAAACTTTCTTTACGATGCTTGAGATCAGGGTACAAGAGGGAGAGGAAGCACATTATCAATATATTGAGAATGTCATCATCCCTCTATTGAAGGAAAAAGGGCAATACGTTCAGTGCAACTATTATATTCAAAAACTCTACATTCATTATCGAATGGATGGGAGAGAGGCAAAAAGAAAAGAATGCGTTTTAAGCTAACGGTTAAATGACATGAAATTATATAGTAAAGGAGAGGTTTGATGGAAAACCCGGATCGTTTAATATCATCATTTGATGAGGTGACATTAAGTGATTATAAAATGCCCATCATCTGTATTTATTCCAACCCGAAAGATTATCAAGGTATGTTTGTAGCAAGGCTATTTGATGTAAATCAACCTACTCATTATATTTTGATGAGACCTACATTAGAAACAATCAGAAGTGAAATTCCCGAACGTTTCTCGCTAGTACCAAAAGCACAAGGGGAAGATTCCAGTATCGTCGAAACATGGATTTAATTCCTAGTAAAAAAGAGGCTGGGACAAAAGTTTTTTATCCTAAGTCAAACCCGAACAAACCTGCTTCTTAGTGTGCAGATTTGTTCGGGTTTATTATTTATTTTCGAATCATTTGATTTTAGCTGTTTCCAGCGGTTGATTGAAGTGCAAGACGAAGACTCCTGCGGGAAGAGTAGCTTATGTGAGACTTGTCCAGCTATAGGGCTTAGAGGCAATTGTCATAAGGCAGATCGTCCATGAAGGCAAAGAACGCCTTCAAGCCCGCTCCGCCTTATGCCAACCGCCTCTGAGCGAAGCCCTTCCGCTTTCCAACCCGCAGGCTTGCCGAGGAGGCTCACGGGCTACCCGCGGAAAGCGTAGTCTTGCACGGAAATCATTAACGGTATTAAGAACCTACACTTCTATTGTTCGTCTTTTTATCGTAGATTTTAGTTTTGTCCCAGCGTCTTTTTACGTATTTTCATTGACAGAAGGATAGAATTTACTTTCGATTTTCTTATATTCCTTAAGGTTTTCAGTGAGACGTGCCAGCTTATGAACTTCTTGAAGAAGAAAGGTTTTATCTAATTCATATATGACCTCCCTTTCAATATGATCAATGGTATTACAGGCAAATTCCCAGATGTCCTTGTGTTTGGATGGCTGGATGGATTCTGCAATGAGCGCCAGTGCCCGCACAATGTCAGTAATGATTAAATGATTGTCTTTAGCATAATGGCGGATATAGCCGAACCCGCGATACAGGTAATAATCAAATGCTTCGGACTGGAGTATGACTCGGACTCTTCCAACCTGGTCAATCAAATATGGAGTGAAGGATAAGTGATCTTCTACAGTCAGCATAAGGTCAGCCATTTGATCAATCGTATTAGAGGCCGTTTTGGGATCATCATTCCCGAGAGCTTTGATTGCAACTTCAGCCAGCTTGTGAATCCCCATTTGCAGGTCCTGGATTTCGGTCTCTTTATGCCCCATTTCAATGAAAGTGAGATAGAAACCATCCGAAATATCGTTGGTCTCAGGTCCCCAAATACTCATGATTTCATTTCCGGCTAATATATAATCTCCGACTTTGTAATGAAGCTGAATGATGAGGTTATCCTGCATAGCCCGTTCGATCATTCCATGGAAATCGATTAACTGAATATATCCCGATTCCCTTGCCTGTAAGTGAATGATGTTCACTTTCTCATGTACCATAAGGTCGCCATTTTCTGTTGTTCGATGGGTTTCTAAATCATTTTTTAACGTCTGGTTTATCATCACTTCAGAAACCTGCTTCATATTGTACGTAATATTGTGTACTTGCATCCAGGTGGAAGCATGGTTAATAAAGAAGATGAATGTGACAGCAGTAAGGAATGCAAGTCCGATCGTCATGATCGGGACGGCAACAAAAAGTTCTTCCTTTGAATCTCCGATAAAAAGAAAGAGGAGCAGTACATATACAAAACTGCCATTAAAAATTCCGAGGGCATGCTGCGTTTGATTGTCCGAAATGAAGTCCAGGAGCATCCTGGGGGAAAATTGACCACTGAACATCGTGAGTACAACAAGCAGTGAATTCAAGGTGAAAGCACTGAGCGTTAGGATGGCCCCGATGAGTGTACTGACAAGCATGCGTGTAACAGATGCATTCATACTTAAGAAATCGAATGTATACTGCGAGATGTCAGCATACAGATCTAAATAGAGGGTGAGTGCTACAAGTAGTAAGGAAAAACAAATATAAAAGAACGGCATATACCATATGGTCAGCCGAATCTCACGCATTCTCTGCCGTTTGGACATGACCATATATTTTCTGATGGATAAGGGAAGCATTTTTTTCAGCATAATTGATCCGGTTCCTTTCAAATAAAGGGATATGGAATAGTTTTCCCCGCCAAAACATGTTAAAACGTCTCTTTGCAAATTAGATTGATAAACTCCTAGACAGGGTTCAAACTTAAGTAAACCGATAGGGAATGAAGCTGTCTGTAACATTAGAAAGAATTTTTTAAAAATACTAAAAATAGTATTGACGAGGGAATAAATCCCCTTTATAATCCAATTCATACTCAAATAGCAAGTAATACCAAAACGAAACATTATATCTCTTATCAAGAGCGGCGGAGGGATAGGCCCGATGAAGCCCGGCAACCTACAGGATCACACTGTAAAGGTGCCAATTCCTACAGATTCTATACGGATCTGGAAGATAAGGGGAGGAGCATGATCATTTAGCCCTCTTCTTAAAAGGAGAGGGCTTTTCTGTATACCCTCTTTCTTTTCCGCTCACATCCCTCAAGTGGATCTTCAAATGGAATGTATCAATCTTACGTATAAAGTGAAAATTCGATAAAGGAGGCTGAATGATGTCAACGATTAATGTGGCACTTCTGGGGTTCGGAACGGTAGGGCAAGGGGTCTGTGAAGCAATCGATACTCATCAGGACAGATTGAAGGAAATACTAGGTAAAGAGGTAAAGATAAAGGCGATCCTTATTAAAGATCCAACAAAAGAGCGAAGTATTGAATCATCCATCACCGTCACAACGGATTTCCAAGAAATCCTGGATATCCCGGACCTACACGTGATCTTTGAAGCGATCGTGGGGGAAGAGCCTAGCTATACGTATTTAACCGAAGCCATTGAGAAGGGAGTTCATATCGTCACGGCCAATAAAGCGATGTTTGCCAAATATGGTCCTGAGCTATTGGAGAAGGCGAAAAGGAAGGGTGTATCGGTCGGATTTGAAGCGACGACAGCAGGAGGAATCCCGGTGATCGGCAGTATCAGGCAGCTTCTGAAGGTGAATGAGATCAGACAAATTCAAGGAATTCTTAATGGGACGTCCAACTTCATCTTATCTCAAATGAGAAAAAGAGGTCTTGCCTTTGATACAGCCTTAAAGATTTCTCAGGAGAAGGGATACGCTGAAGCCGATCCGACAAATGACATCGAAGGCCATGATGCGTTCTATAAATTGCTAATTTTAAGTCAAACAGCATTTGGCAGACAGCCTGATTGGAAGAGTATTCGACGTAAGGGGATATCCCACCTGACTGCAGAGTGGCTCCAGGCAGCGGAATCCTTTCGATTACGGTTTAAACACGTAGGTTCTCTCTGTCGGGATTCAGTCGACCATATCAAAGGAGAAGTAGAGCCTATCCTTGTCCATGACACCCATCCTTTTTACGGTGTGGAGGATGTGGAAAATGCTATATCCCTTAAGGGGAGTCTTGTAGGAAGGATTACCTTGCTTGGTCCGGGAGCTGGAAAATTGCCTACAGGCAGCGCCATGGTAGAGGACTTTCTGTCGTTGATAGAGAGAAAGTATACTGGCTCTGGTGAAAGTACCGTGAATGCGGGAGAGGTTCTTGATGAGAGCAGTAACCAGTGGGTCTTAAGAATCCGTGAAAATGATGATTATCAAAACTGGATCCCGTCGTTCATTTTAAAGGATCGTATTCAACTGGGCGATAACTTGTACGTATTTGTTGAAGGCACGAAAGAGACACTGGAATCGCTCCTTCGCATACATGACCATATTCAAGCCGTTCCTATTTTAAAAGAAATTCCGTTGGAGAATGAAGTGAAAACTGGTGTTGCTGTTTCTTAGAAGTAATCTTTTATAAATAAGGTCTGAAGGAAAGTAGGGGTATCATTGAGTATGATCGTTCAAAAGTTTGGTGGAACCTCTGTTGGTTCTACAGATCGAATCAAGCGCATGGTCTTTCATGTCATGAAGGAAAGAGAAAAAGGCCATGATGTTGTCGTAGTGGTATCAGCAATGAATAAAACGACTGATACACTCGTAAGATTGGCAGGGGAACTCTCTGCAGAGTCAAGTAAGAGAGAAATGGATATGCTCTTAAGTACCGGGGAGCAGGTGACGATCTCCCTTTTGACAATGGCCCTGCAGCATAAGGGGCTGGAAGCCGTATCCCTGACAGGCAGACAAGCGGGAATTCAAACCGATGGAGTATTTGGGAATGCCAAGATTGCCTCGATCAATACCGGTCGGATTAAATCTGAGTTATCAAAAGGACGAATCGTCGTGGTAGCCGGTTTTCAAGGAGTTACGGATAAAGGAGAGGTGACTACATTAGGGAGGGGCGGTTCCGATACGACGGCAGCTGCTCTTGCTGCCGCTTTAAAAGCGGATAGGTGTGATATTTATACGGATGTAGATGGTGTGTATACGTCGGATCCGCGAATCGTTCCCCGGGCAGCGAAAATTGACACCCTCTCCTATGATGAGATGCTGCGTTTAGCCACCATGGGAGCTGGTGTCCTGCATCCAAGGGCGATTAAACATGCGAGGGAACATCATGTACCGCTTGTGGTTTGTTCCAGTTTGACCGAGGGGCGTGGGACCGTCATTAGTGGAAGAACACAGAGAAATGCCCCTATTGTGGGAGTAGCCTACCAGAGTGATATCTCTGTTCTGACAATCATTGACTGTAATGGTGGAGAGTCATTGATTCTTTATGATCTCGATTCCCATCATATTGAGACAGAAATCATTAAATACGAGGAAAACCTTGTTCTCATCGTTAAAGATCAGGATTTTCATGAAGTAAAAAGAATTGTTGGACAATATAACCAGGCATACTCTCATATTGAGGAAAGAGAGGACCTATCTAAGGTTTCCGTGATCGGTCGGATCAACTCATCACATGAGGTGAGAGAAAAGGTCACCAACGTTTTTCATGACTACCATATTGCAAAGGCATCCATTTGGGAATCCCCGGTAGGATTAAGTGCACTGGTTGATAGATGTGATGTAGAAAAAGCGGCCAGAGTCCTTCATATGCACTTCGGTTTGGACTATGTAGAATCAAGGAGAGCTGTTTTGTAAAAGGGTCGGGAGGCTATGTATTCTGTCTATCAACACGTTTTAATAAAAAGCTCTTTTCGTAAACATTGTTGCTATTTATACACAGAAAGTACGGCGGGTAAGCTTATTTGTCGTTCCTTTGGGATCACTCCCACCCATTTATGCGCGGACTATAAAAAACAAAAAAAGTGAATTTTTCTTTTGAATGAGTGCTTGTGTGAAAACATAGACCGTTCCTTTTCGCTCCAGGCACAAGATTCCCCGGGGAGGAAGTCAAGCCTCCTCGGGCTTTGCCCTGTGGGGTCTTGACATTTCCTCTATTTCCCGCAGGAGTCAAGTGCCTTCCGCTACAATCCACTCTGTGCTACTACATTCTTACTGCTTATAAGTTTAGATAGACAATCAAAAAATCTCCTATTCTAGGTATGTGGAGAACTTCTCCCCAAAACAAAGTATCTACAAAGGAATAAAATTAGATATTATATTAACTCCTAAATCGATTGATCATTTTAACAATCTTTCAAATGAATCAAACAATGCTCCCACTGTAAAAAACTTCTTGTAAAGAGACCGATAGTCCGTTTTCTCCAAGATAGTTTTTGTTACATTTAAGCTCTGTCACGAAATTTTTTTATAGATGGTGAGGGGAACTGCGTAGACTCCTGCGGATTTTGATCGTGCCGAGACCTCGTTCGGCTAAGCTGAGGAGGCTCGGCCGAACGCTAGCTGCAAGTGAAGCAGTTTCCCTCACCATCCAGCACATACTAATTTGACAGAGCCCAAGCAGATATTATGTTATAGAACAACAATCTTTGCAAAAAAAGCCTAATAAAAAAGTGTATAGGCACTCCTATACACTTTTTCAGCTATGGACTGATTAAAACAGGTGTACCGATTGGAACGAGTCCCGCTAACTCCTCAACGTCTTTGTTATACATTCGTATACATCCCTTGGACACGGCATTTCCAATCGAACTTGGGTCATTGGTTCCATGAATCCCATAACTTTCTTTCGATAAACTCATCCACATCGTTCCAAAAGGTCCGCCGGGATTTGGTGCTTTGTTAATGATGATGAATTCCCCAATGGGAGTTTCAAAGAGTACTCTCCCCACTGCAATGGGGTACTGCTTGATTTGATCCCCATCCTTGAACAAACGCAGCCACCGGTTGTTAACAGAAACCTGAATACGGTAAGGATTATTGGTTGTATCCGGAATCCCTGGTATTGTAATCGTTTGACCTGGATAGATCACATTCGGATCAATACCGGGATTGGCATTAAGTATGGCAGATAACGGGGTTCTGTAATCTCTTGAAATTTGACTCAGTGTTTCTCCCATCTTGACTGTGTGAATCAGCTCAAACACCTCCCAATTTCACTCTCCCTCTATCCTATGTGCTTGAGAGAAAGTCGTTCAAGAAGATGAGTAAGTGAAAAAGCCTGCGCCTCTTAAATGAAAGAGGAGACAGGCATCCATCCAACGTTATTGAGGCATGTTTTGTTGTGGAACGGTTGTATAACTTTGGAGCATAAGGGTCATATCCTGGTCGTTCAATTGAGGAACCTGATAATAGCCGTGTTTATTTTGATAGAGGAAAATCTCATAGCTCATTTCAATGAAATTCGGGACGCTGTCAGCTACGACACGGCGTAATACAGGGTTTGTCATCTCAAGGGCTGTCATGGCAAGAAGCATGGCCAATGATTTAGTTTGTCCCAGCATATAAGCGGATAAGCCTTTATCGGAAAGGTCGTTGACCGATTGATTCGGTTTTTTAGGTGCTCCGGGCTTGATGCCGTATGTGGTGGTATTGGTTTGAGTCATTTTGTATTGCTGGGTCGGAACGATAGGGTCATGCCCTGTCGAAAAGCTGCCGACGATCGTATTATACATAGTTGTGACGAATGTTGACTGGCGCTTAAGTATACTTTTAAGTTCAGGATCCTGAATATGCTGATCATACATTTGATACTGATCGAGCATGCTGATGATCCCTGCTATGATCTCATGGGCATCAAAGAGCTCATGGCCCCCATGGTTTTTACTTTGAGTGTTCATCATATTCGGTGGCATCTGAGTTCCAGGTGATGTCATATTCGATTGTTGTCCTTGATTTTGCATCTGTGTTTTCCTCCTTGAAAATAGCATCGATAATTAGAATATCCTTATTAAGCACAATTATGTATTTCGGTTTAATACTTGGCAGCCTGTCCGAATACACTAGGAAGAAGTTAATTTGAAGGTGGTAGAAGATGAGTATTTTCATAAGCTATATCATTTTGGGATTATCGCTTTCTGCACCTATGGGACCGATAAATGCCGCTCAATTGGACAAGGGGATTCGCTTCGGCTTTTTCCATGCCTGGCTTGTGGGGGTAGGGGGGATGGTAGCGGACGGGATCTTTATGCTTCTTATTTATTTCGGAGTTTCTCAATATATTGATACACCGGTCATTAAATTGTTCTTGTGGGCATTCGGGTTCATTGTATTGACGTATACAGGGATTGAAAGCATCCTGAAATCGGGATCCATTACAAAGCCCTCTCATCAAACTCTGAATGAAACGAAAGGAAAAGCTTTTCGCACAGGATTCTTTATGGCCATTTCCAATCCATTAAGCATTCTGTTTTGGCTTGGTATCTATGGGTCTATATTAGCTCATACTTCCGGCTCCTATGAAGCTGGACAGCTCTTCCTGTATAGCATGGGGATCTTTCTTGGTATCACCCTTTGGGATCTTACGATGGCCGGTGTGGCTACTGGTGCAAAGAAACTGGTCAGTCCCATGATCTTGCGGGTCATCTCCATTATTTCCGGTCTCATTTTGATGGGGTTTGGAGTCTCCTTCGGTGTCCAGGCCTGTCGATTAATATTCGGCTAGACAGACACCCACTAAGTTCCTTCCTAATAGGATAAATGTGTACTATTTAGGAGGGAACGGCTATATGTTATGGTCTAAAAGTTTGATCGATCAACAAGGGGAGGAACTCACCCCATGGCAACAAGCAGCCTACGCCGATTTTTCGTCTGTCATGTGCGACGTGGAACACCCTTACCCATGTGTACCTGGAAAACAAGGCTTTCAGACAGATACATTACGCTTTGGATTTGCAGAAGATCCAAGAAAACAAGCAGCTTCTGAAAAACTTGCCTGCTTACTCAAACAATATGGTGAAATCTCAAGGGATACAGGGAAATATGCATCTCTTGTTGTCTTTTTTAATTCAGAGGAGATAGTGGCTGATAATCAATCGATTGATTCTTATCAGGATATATTCTGGGGTTTATTGAATAGGATTCATGAATTGGATGAATCTCCTTGGCCGGAAGATATCGCGAAGGATCCCCATCATCATACCTGGGAGTTTTGTTTTGACGGGGAGCCTTACTTTGCTTTCTGTTCAACACCTGCCCATACCATGCGGAAAAGCCGTTATTTTCCTTATTTCCTTGTAGCCTTCCAGCCCAGGTGGGTGTTCGATGAAATCAACTCTTCCACTGCATTTGGCCAGAAATTAAAGAAAGTGATACGGAAGCGGCTCATTGAGTATGATGAGGCAGACCCCCATCCCAGCCTTAAATGGTATGGTCAGGAAGACAACTATGAGTGGAAACAGTATTATCTTAGTGATGATGATTCTTCTCCATCGAAATGCCCGTTTTTAAATATGCAAACGAAAATCAAGAGTTAAAGCGTTTAGGCTTCAGCTCTTTCTTTTATAATTGTTGCAATCGCAATCAGCACAAGGAAGCCGATGCTTACAAAATATCCAATGCGACTTACATGATCAAGAAGCGTGCCGCTGATCGCCAATAAAATGAGGATGAGTGCAAAAGTTGTTTGGAAACGGTCCCACCAACCGGTGCTCATCAGCTTGTGATAGGAAGCAAGGATACAGATCCATGTGTAAAGAAGCATGAGTCCCGCTGCTGTAGTGATATACTCGAATAATTTATCCGGCAGTAGCATGGCGATCATAATCGAAGCAGCGACAACAAAGGTGGTGAGTCCGAATGCAGGGAGGGGCACCTTCCATTTCCCTTTCTTGGCAAAAACTTTAGGGGCATCCCCTTCTTCTGCCAATGTCACTAGCATCGTCGTGACTGCATATAAGGAAGCGACCATGGTGGAGAACCCCGCAATAATCAGAATAGCGTTGAATACATGGGGGATCCAGGGAAGGTCATATTGTTTAAGTGCCGTCAGAAATGGACTTTCATCCGGATTGATCCTGCCTGCAGGTACGAGCTTTAATACTAGATAAAAGGATAAGAGGTAAAGGATGGTCAAGATAAGAAGCATGATATTCCCTGACTTTGGTGCATCCTTCGGGTCTTTAAGCTCCTGAGCCATCAGTCCCATTACTTCAATTCCCCCGAATCCATAAAAGGCAAAAAGAAGTGCGAGCCATAACCCCTTTCCATCTTGTGGCAGTATCTCTGTTAATGGAGATTGAAGCGTGTGGGCAGTAATACCAGTTCCTAACCATCCGAACATGGCGGCAGTAGCGATGATGACAAACATCACGATGGCCGCCACTTTCATGATTCCAAATAGATTCTCCATCTGTTCCACTTTCTGCACGCCCATCAAAATGACAAGTAATCCAATACCCGCAAATCCGGCAGTGAACATCCACAGGGGCACGGCAGGAAACCAGAATTGAGCAAAAAGAGCAAGAGCGGTTAGCTGACTCCCCATAATGAGCATTTCTGCCGACCAATAGACCCATCCGATACTGAACCCTGCCCATGTTCCGTAAGCCTGCTTTGCATAAGTACGGAAGGACCCCTTTTCAGGATGGTGGGCCGTTAATTTTGCAAGGGCTTGAAACACCATCCATGTTCCAATTCCGGCCACTATATAAGCAATCATAACAGAGGAACCCGCCCTTTGAATGGGGATCGCTGATCCTAGAAAGTAGCCTGTTCCAATGATACAGCCCACCCCGATTAAAGAAAGCTGCCACCATGTAAGATTTGTTTGATTCGTACATTTACTCATCAGTTTTCCACCTGCCCTTTACCCCTCATAGTTTGACGTAGAGGTTAATGATTTATGTGAAAAGAGCAGAATGATTTACCTGAGAAAGGAGAGAGTAAATGTTACTGATACTAAGGAGGCTGGCTCATGGTAAAGATTCATCCGAATTGCTGGAGTGAACATGGAGAATTAAAGACGGTGATGGTATGCTCGCCTTCTTCACTGGATATACCTGATCAAAGAACGGCTGATTACGTTGGTTGGGAAAAACCTGTTAAACAGGAAATAGCGAAAGAAAACCATGAAGGTATGATGAAAGTAATGGAAGACGCAGGAATAACGGTCATTGATTACTCCCGGTTCTTAAAAGGAGAAAATGCTGAACTTAATCATCAGCTCATCAATAGGGTATTTGTAAGGGACCTGGCATGTGTATATGGAAATACTGTCATCCCGGGTGATACAGGGATTACAATGAGGGCACCTGAATACGTACATAGTCATAAGCTGTTTCAAACTTGGTTTGACGAAAAGACGTTTTCAATCGAGGAGAATAACCGATTGAAGGCATTGGAAAATGGGGATGTATTCGTTCTGAATAAAGATGCTGTCTTTATTAATACAGGAATGCGGACAAGCATTGAAAGTATTGAAGAGATTCAACAGGAGATCTTTCGGGCCGGTTTCTCGGAGATCGGGATCATCGACTTACCGCGAACCCGGGAAACCATGCATTTGGATATGAACTGCAATGTAGCCGGATCCGACCTTCTCATAGCCAAGAGCTATATGAGGCTCTTTCCAGTACAAATCATCACTGAAAATGGTGGCAGGTACGTGATGATGGAAGAATTCATCCGACGTCAGGGCTTCGACGTTCTATGGACGGATGATGTAAAACACACAGTTGCGGATATCAATTTTCTGAACTTGGATCCGGAGACCCTGTTAGTCAGCACCAAAGCCAATAAGAAGATATTGAAAGGGCATACGAAATTACGAGGGAAGAAATTGATAGAAGTCGATGTGAATGAACTTGAGAAAGGTGGAGGCGGGATAAGGTGTATGACGCTTCCTTTAGAAAGGAAATGAATCATTAAGAGCTGATTGGAACAAGTAGACTGGAGATTACTTCTCCGGTTTTTTTATTGTTCATTTAGCAAAGTTTGCTGTTTTCTAAAGGTAGATTTAATTGAAAATAACACCCGATCATTCTCATTTAAAATAAATTCACACTACTATTATCCCTGTTAAGGTGATGGGATAATAGACCTGCATTTCACATTACGTAAAAATGTAAATACATAAATCTGTTAATGATTTCACTTAAAACCTTTGTATGAAAGGAATACGATGACACTTGATAGAAAAGTGCCTTTCCCGTACGAAATGACTAGAAGCAGATGAAATTAATTGAGAATAGTTATCAACTACTATTGACATTGATAATCATTATCAATTAAGATGACGTTGGAAGCAAAAGCAAATCAATCACGAAAGGAAGGTTTGATTATGAACGTACAAAGTGCTATTTCAAATAGAGAATTACTGGAACAACAAGGGAGACGCGAGTCGAATGCGAGATCCTATCCGAGAAGAATTCCACTGGCAATCAGTGAAGCAGAGGGAATCTATGTAACGGACATGGAAGGGAATAAATACTTGGATTGCTTAGCGGGAGCGGGAACATTAGCGCTGGGGCACAATCATCCGACGGTCATTGAGGCCATGGAACAAGTGATCCGTGATAAACGGCCATTACATACGTTAGATATTACGACGCCTGTGAAAGAGGAATTTGTGAATGAATTATTCTCCTCGTTGCCAGAAGCATTTCGTGATCGTGCGAAAATCCAATTTTGTGGACCGACAGGCGGCGATGCGATTGAAGCTGCGTTGAAATTAGTGAAGACGGCAACCGGAAGACAAAGTATCCTTACGTTTCAAGGGGGATACCACGGTGCTACTCACGGGACGATGTCCATCAGCGGAAATCTGGGTCCAAAAAAGAACGTACAAGGACTGATGCCAGATACTCACTTCTTACCTTATCCTTATACATACCGCTGCCCATTTGGGATAGGAGGAGAAGAGAGTCATCGCATCAGCAGTCAATACATCGAGAATCTCCTGGATGATCCCGAGAGTGGAATATTACCACCGGCTGCCATGATTTTTGAAACGGTCCAAGGTGAAGGTGGCTCCATACCGGCACCGATCGAATGGATCCGGGAAATGAGAAGAATCACTGAAGAACGGGGAATTCCACTCATCATCGACGAAGTACAGACGGGAATCGGACGCACTGGAGAACTATTTTCCTTTGAACATGCAGGAATCGTACCAGATGTGTTTGTTCTTTCAAAAGCAATTGGAGGAAGTCTTCCTCTATCTGTCGTGATATATGATCGTGACCTGGATGCCTGGGAACCGGGGGCACATATCGGTACCTTCAGAGGAAATCAAATGGCCATGGCAGCAGGGACAGCAACATTGAAATTCATTAAGGAGAATCACTTGGTTGCCCATGCGGGGGAAATGGGAGAAAGACTTCTTCAATCTCTGCAAGAGCTTCAACAAGAATTTCCTGAGATAGGTGATGTAAGAGGTAGAGGACTGATGGTAGGAGTGGAAATCATTGATCCCACTAAACCTCATTCAGGGAGCGGTAGTCAGCCGGCAAATCCTGACGTCGCGAGCGGAATTCAGCGTGAATGCTTCAAACGGGGATTGATCCTGGAGGTAGGGGGAAGACATGGGGCAGTTGTCCGTTTCCTTCCGCCATTGATCATTACAAGAGAGCAAGTCGATGAAGTGGTATCGATATTCAGAGAAGCTTTAATCGCCTCTCTTACGGAGTAAAATGATGAAAATGAAAACAATCGAAAGAGAAACCAACCAGAATATGGACTCCTTCTTTCTACATCAAGGGGAAGAGGGAATCCATGCATTTAATGAACTGATAGATGGAGTAAGAAGAAAACTGCAAAAGCTATATGAAGGTACCGGGACTCCTTATATCGGGAAAATGCCCGGAGCAATAAAAGAAGAAATCAAACCGATCATGACGTTTACTTCTGAAGGGGAATCCTTTGAAGACGTCCTTGATGAAATCGATGAACCGATTTTAAAAAATAGTCTTCATATTTCCCACCAGAAGAGTATGGCCCATTTACATTGTCCTCCTCTACTTCCTGGAGTGGCGGCGGAACTGATCATCGCAACCCTTAATCAATCAATGGATTCCTGGGATCAGAGTACGGCTGCCACCTATGTGGAAGCGGAAATGGTGAAATGGTTGACAGAAAAAATAAAGCTCCCGGCGTCATCCGGCGGAGTCTTTACAAGTGGTGGAACCCAATCCAATTATATGGGGCTCCTGTTGGCACGCGATGCATTCTGTCATTCGAAATGGAATCATAACGTCCAACGGGATGGTTTACCCGAAGGCTTTAACCGATTAAGGATTCTTTGTTCAGAAGAGGCCCATTTCACTGTGAAGAAAGCGGCTTCCCAACTGGGGTTGGGAGAACAAGCGGTTGTGACGGTTAAGACCGATGAAAATCATCGGATGAGCGTCCGGGAAGTGAATGAAACACTTGAGAAGCTTGATCAGGAGAACTTATTACCCTTTGCCCTTGTTGCTACGTGCGGGACCACCGATTTTGGAAGTATCGACCCAATGGGGGAACTGGCAGAAATCGCCCGTGGGCAGGGGTTATGGTTTCATATCGATGCAGCATACGGCGGTGGGCTGATGCTTAGTCATTCTCATGCGGACAAACTGAAAGGACTGGAGGCTGCTGATTCCATTACGGTGGATTTCCATAAGTTGTTCTATCAGCCCATTAGTTGCGGAGCGTTTCTAGTAAAAGATGAGGTCAATTTCCGTTACCTTTCTTATCATGCTGATTACTTGAATCCCGTCAAAGACGATGAAGAGGGCATCTTGAACCTGGTGAATAAGTCGGTTCAAACAACGAGAAGATTCGATGCGTTAAAACTGTATCTGTCATTAAAGACAGTAGGGACCGGCCTTTTTGGAGACATGATTGATGAAACGTTAAAGCTCGCCAAGTACACAGCTTCTTATATGAAAGAATTACAAGACATTGTGATTCAAAACCCTGAGCCGGAAATCAACACAGTCATCTTTCGCTATCAGCCAAAAAGGATGGAAGGAAAGGATCTGAATCTCAACCATATGAACCGAACGATCCAACAAACCCTGCTTTATAAGGGGAAAGGGGTTATTGCGAAAACAGTGATAAAGGGTGAAACCTTCTTGAAATTGACGTTATTAAATCCAAGAACAAAGCCGGAAGATATTCATTCCCTTCTACACGAGATTGAAGAAATCGGCACCGAATTAGTAAATGGAGGGGTTATACATGAGAAACTCTAAGGAAATTGCTGAACATGCAACGATGCAAAGCTTTCTAAATTGCTATTTAAGAGAAACAGGGAACTACACTGAAGAGAGCGGCTACGACAATGATCCGTCATTTGGGCAGTTTGAGAAAGTCATCGTCTCTCATTTGGTTCTGCAGCAGATTGAATTGATTATACCAGTGAAATATTGGTCTCTTACGGATCGTCATCTATTCGGCTTCCCACTTTATTATCGAGTGGGGAAAAGCGAATTGAAACCACTCGACTACGTTACCCTTACAACACTTGTGGTGAAAGAGTTCTTACTGGATAAACGTCACCACGGGTCAGAAGATGAACTTCTATTAAGAGTGATCCTAAGCTGCAGAAGTATTAAAAGCTATGTTGAAAGTCGGGTACAGGACAACGAGGCACTTACGGATGAAGAATTTGACTACATCGATGCTGAGCAATCTCTTCTATTCGGACATATGCTTCATCCAACCCCGAAAAGTAAACAAGGCCTGACGGAACAAGAAGACCATTTGTATTCTCCTGAATATAAAGGGGAATTTCAGCTTCATTACTTTAGTGCAGAGAAATCGTTGGTAGAACAGGATTCAAGTGTCGACAAATCTGCAGCTTCCATCATTTTTGAAGAGTTAAAGGAAGATTCTGATGTAGATCAGAAATGGTTACAGAAGCTGATGGAAGAAGGTGAACGCGTCTTGCTTCCTGTACACCCCCTTCAAGTGAAGACATTATTGGAAAAGGTGAACGTACAAGACCTGATGGAAGAAGAAAGACTGGAATACATCGGTCCGTTAGGGAAGCGCTTCACGGCTACGTCATCGTTTAGAACGGTTTATAGCAAAGAATCCCGTTATATGTATAAATTCTCCGTCCCTGTCAAAATCACAAACTCTCTTCGCATCAACCAAAAGAAGGAGTTGGCAAGGGGAGTAGAAGTTTCCAGATTACTAGAAACAGAGGTGGGAAATAGCCTTAACCGAGAGTTCCCACAATTTAAGGTCATCCAGGATCCTGCTTATTTAAACTTGGACCTGAAAGAAGAAGTTTCCGGGTTTGAGCTGGTCATCAGGGAAAATCCTTTCTATGAAAACAGTCGCGGGTCCAGCTTGATCGCAGCTTTATGCCAGGATCATGCTTATGGAGGAAAAGCCAGAATACATTCCATCATTAAAGGGATAGCGCAAAGAGAGAATAGAAGTCTGAAAGAAGTGAGCGTGGATTGGTTCGATCGATACTTATCCCTGACGCTGGATCCGATGATCTGGTTGTTCCACACCTACGGGATCGCCCTGGAAGCCCATCAGCAGAATTCGGTGATCCACCTAAGGAACGGGTATCCTGAAACCTTCTATTACAGAGATAATCAGGGATACTACTATAGTGAATCCAAAGTAGAAAAACTAAAAAATTCCCTTCCAGAATTAAATCAAGAAAGCGACACCATTTGTGCCGATGAGGTGGCAGAGGAACGATTGCGCTATTACTTCTTCTTTAACCATTTATTCGGGCTGATCAATGGTTTCGGAGCAAGTGGTCTTATCGAAGAAGAAAGACTTATGAATCTTGTAAAGGAACGTCTGGAGTACCATGAACAGCAGTGGGGGGAAGATTCCAATCTACTGAGCAGTTTATTATATCAACCTGTCCTTCCGTGTAAAGCGAATCTACTGACCCGATTCTATGACATGGATGAACTGGTTGGTCCAATGGAATCTCAATCGGTCTACACGATGGTGAAAAACCCCCTTGCCAAAGAGGTGGAAATCCATCATGTCCTATGATCATGAAGTGTTTGATCAAGAAATCCAAAAAAAGATCCAATTCAAGAAAATAGATTTTGACAAAGATGTAAAACGTATTCACAAATGGATGATGGAGGAGCATGTCCATCCATTCTGGAATTTAAATTTACCATTTGAAAGATTTCAAGACCATTTGAAAAAAGCTTTGTCTGATTCACATCAAACCCTGTACGCAGGGTATCTTGACGGCGTGGCAATGAGTTACTGGGAGGCCTATTGGGTAAAAGGCGACGTGGTGGAGGAAACGTATGCTCCTGCTCCTTTCGATCAGGGTGTGCATCTGTTAATTGGAGAGAGGGAGTATCTTGGTAAAGGACTTTCCCTGCCATTATTACGAGCGATGGTTTCGTATCAGTTTCAAGTAAAGATGACTACTAAAGTCGTAGCGGAGCCGGATATTCGTAATGACAAAATGATCCATGTTTTTGAAAAGTGCGGTTTTAAACCGGTTAAACCGATCACTCTCCCAGACAAAACCGGACTGCTAATGTTTTGTGAGAGAAGCGAATTTGAAAAGAGGTGGCTGAATGAAGGACTTCACGAACACATCAAATGAATTATATGACGTCATCGGAATAGGATTGGGTCCGTTTAATCTAGGGTTAGCCGCCTTATTGGACTCTGTACCCGAAGTGAAAAGTGTATTTCTGGAGAAAAAGAAAACCTTCAATTGGCATCCGGGAATGTTGATTGACGGAACGACCTTACAAGTGCCGTTCTTTGCTGATTTAGTCAGTATGGCAGATGTACGAAGTGATTACAGTTTTCTCCGCTACCTGGAGGCTCATAACCGCTTATATCACTTTTATTTCCTGGAAAAATTTCACATCCCAAGAAAAGAATATAACCATTATTGCCAATGGGTGAGTGAGCAGTTGGATACTTGCCGATTTGGAATGGATGTTCAAGGGGTTGTTCCAGTCCAATTGGGAAGTGGGGACAGTGTATATGAAGTCACCGTATGGAATGATGCCCTTCAACAAACAGAGACTATGTTTACGAAACATCTCGTACTTGGAATTGGTTCTGTTCCTTCCGTACCTGAAGCATTTCAGGAAATGCTGGGGAAAACCGTATTTCATAGTGCCGATTATTTATCCAATAAGGAGATATGTGCAAATGCTGAATCCGTTGCCGTGATTGGATCCGGCCAAAGTGCAGCCGAAGTGTTTCTCGATGTAGCCAAAGAGCAGGAGAATCAAGGATTTTCACTGCAATGGTATACACGTTCAAAGGGATTCTTCCCGATGGAATATTCAAAACTGGGCCTTGAGTATTTTTCGCCCGATTATACCCGGTTCTTTTATCAGCTTCCACAGGAAAAGAAGGATTGGCTCCTAAAGGAACAAGATCTTCTTTATAAAGGCATCAGTTCAGAGACGATAGCCGATATATATGATTATTTATATGATCGATCCGTTGGGAACGAGGAGCCGAACATCGCCTTGCAGGCCATGACAGAGATCGTCGGCATCGAAAAGACGGAAACGTGCTTTGAGCTGCTTGGCTATCATCGGATCATGGATGAACATTTCGTTGATAAGGCAGATATCATCATTCTTGGAACGGGCTACAAGCCTGCATTCCCGGGATTCCTTTCGAAAATGAAAGAATGGATTGCCTGGGATGAGTGTGATAGATACAAAGTCAAGGAAGATTATCGATTAGAAACCTTTGTAGAAGGTCCGAGTGAAATCTTTGTGCAGAACGGTGAAATGCATACTCACGGAGTCGGGGCACCTGATCTTGGACTCGGTGCACACCGTAATGCGATCATCATCAATACCATAACAGGAAGAGAAGTATATCCGGTTCAAAACAAAAATGTGTTTCAAACCTTTGGAACGAAAGCAGCGCACATTCCGGTTCCTCTCTGATACAAAGAAAATATAGACTAAGTGAAAGAAGGGATAATATGTTATTCAGTGAAGAAATTCAACGTGTTTTTAAGAGTGATAGCTGGAAGAAAGTAAACAAGAAATTGATAGGTAAAATGCTGTCTGAGTATATGTATGAAGATATGATCCGACCAGAAATCCTCTCAGAAGAAGGAGAGGATATTGAATATTCCCTGCAGGTCACAGATTCCAAGCACTATCACTATATCGCACAAAAACGATTGTTTGATAGTTTCGATGTGAAATGGATGACGGTATATATCGTTGAAAATGGAGGAAGAAAGGAAGCTGATAGTGCAATAGAGCTATTGGTCGATCTCCAGGAGGTAATCGGGATGTCATCTGAGACGGCAGGGCATTTAATCAAGGAAATGAACAGTACGTTAATAGCGGATGCCCATCTTCTTGAAAAAGAAACCAAAACATCGGACGAACTGATTCTTGAAGACTACGCTACCCTCGAAGGTTATATGACAGGGCACCCATGGATTACATATAACAAAGGGAGAATCGGGTTCGGATATGATGATTACCTTGCCTTTGCTCCTGAACATCAGAAAGAGGTCAAGCTTTCCTGGATTGCTGTTCAAAACGACCTTGCATCTTTTCAATCGGTGGAAGGATTGGATTATCAAACGTTGATCGCTGGTGAACTGAGTGAGGAAGATCGAATCCGTTTTGATGAGATCGTCAAACAAAATGGAAGCGAACCATCGGAATACTATTTCTTGCCGGTGCACGAGTGGCAATGGAAAAACACACTGATTCAGAATTTCCCCGAGGAACTGGCCATGGGCCGAATCATTCCTTTAGGAGAAGGAGAAGACCGCTACCTTCCTCAGCAGTCGATCCGCACATTTGTGAATCGAACGAACAAAGATAAGCATCATGTGAAGCTTCCGATGAGTATATTGAACACCCTTGTATATCGGGGATTGCCATCTGAACGAACCGTGATTGCTCCTAAGGTGACAGAGTTCATTAAAGGAATGGCTGAAAAGGATCCATTTTTAAAAGATGAATGCCGGGTCATCCTGCCAGGGGAAAATGCCAGTATGAATGTAAATCACCGCTATTATACACAATTAAAGCAGGCTCCTTACCAATACTTGGAAATGCTTGGAACCATATGGAGAGAAAGCATCTATACGTATTTAGAAGACGGCGAACAAGCGATTACACTGGCTGCCTTATTGTATGAAGATCATAACAATAAACCGTATGTTGTCAGTTTAATTGAACAATCAGGTCTGGACTCAGAAGAATGGATGAAGCAATTTTTCAAAGTCGTAATGGATCCTCTCCTTCATTACCTCTACCAATACGGAACGGTATTCTCTCCTCATGGACAAAATACGATTGTCGTGTTGAAGGAGGCAAAGCCTCACCGTTTAGCGATTAAAGATTTCGTTGATGATGTCAATATTTCAGATCAGGATTTTCCGGAGCTGCAAGGGCTATCAGCTGAATTTAAAGCGGTCCTCCGAACAGAGCCGCCTGAAGGGCTTACACAGTTCATCTTCACAGGTCTCTTTATTTGTCACTTGAGATACTTGAGCAACCTGTTAAAGAACAATGAAGTGATGGAAGAAGAAACATTCTGGGGTCTCCTTGCTGACTCAATAATCAACTATCAGGAACGATTCCCGCAATTACAAGAACGTTTCAAGCTATTTGACTTCTTTAAACCTGAGCTTACGAAATTATGCCTGAACCGGAACCGTATGGTGGACTACGGATACTCTGATGACGATGACCGCCCACATGCTTCCGAATTCGGGAAAGTAACAAACGCTTTGGCTGCATTTAAAATAAACCCGACTGTTGGGTCAATCTGATCCTCTAATCAATAGCGATAATTTTTAAATAGAAAGGCGGCTCACCTTTGAGTACAGTTGTTGTGCAGAAATTCGGTGGAACCTCTGTTGGTTCTACCGAGAGAATAAAACGAATGGCAGACAGAGTCATACAGGAGAAGGAAAAAGGTCATGACGTCGTTGTAGTCGTTTCTGCAATGGGGAAAACCACCGATACACTTGTAAAGTTAGTTAGTGACATCACAAGTGAACCAAGTAAGAGAGAGATGGATATGCTACTGTCAACAGGTGAACAAGTAACGATTTCCTTACTGACAATGGCTCTTCAACAACAAGGGGTGGAGGCCATTTCTTTCACAGGATGGCAGGCTGGCATCCGAACGGATTCCATCCTTGGAAATGCTCATATTCAATCCATTGATACAGGTCGCATTCTAAACGAATTGGAGAATGGTCAAGTGGTGGTGGTCGCAGGTTTCCAAGGAGTCACGGAGGGTGGGGACATTTCCACTTTGGGAAGAGGAGGATCCGATATCACGGCAGCTGCTCTTGCGTCCGCGTTAAAGGCAGATAGGTGTGACATCTATACGGATGTCGACGGAGTATACACCTCAGATCCAAGGTATGTTCCCAATGCTTCGAAAATCCCTTCCCTTTCCTATGAAGATATGCAGAATTTAGCCTCCATGGGAGCAGGTGTACTACATCCAAGGGCGGTTAAACACGCGAAAAAATATGGAATTCCTCTCTATATAAAATCCAGCTTTGAAAAGGGAAGGGGGACCATGATTCATGGAAAGGCAAAACAGACTGGATTCCCCCCTGTGATTGGTGTCACATTTGAAGTGGATATCAATCGATTAGAGGTCTTTGATTGTAAAAATATTGAGGGTTTCCAAGAAGCAATAATGTGTGAACTGGCCTCACATCACATTCAGGCCGATGTTTATAAACAAAGCTGTAGAGACTCATTATCCTTATTGGTCAAGGAACAAGAGCATCAAGAGGTATTAACGATTTTGGAAAGAGAGAAAGAGAATTGGAAGTACTCACGAATTGAACGAAAAGGAGGTCTATCTAAGGTCTCGGTAATCGGGCAAAATATTAAATCACAGCCGGCCATAAAAATGGAAATGTGCAAAGTTTTATTGGAAAATGCCGTGAGAGTGAAATTAGTAGGTGAATCTGCTATTAGCGTTACGGCAGTCGTTGAGAGAAGCCAGGTCCAGCTGGCGGCAGAACGTTTGCACACCGGGTTTGGATTGGATTATGAAGCCGTGATGATGGCTTCAGTGTGAATCAAAGGCACTTGTAACCACTATGTTAGGAGCCATGTACTGGTCAAATTAAAAGATGGAGTTCCTTCTTTATAATATTTTTAGTGAAAAAGGGGAAAAAATCGAGTTCATCAAAACCGATTTTTCCCTCTTTTTTCACGTGGATAAGATAAGATTCAACATCATTTCCTGGGAAAAGATGTTGAACCTTGTCAGTTGAGATCAGATTTTGTTATGTCGCAGGTATTCAAGACTCATCCTGACGCTGTCAAAGGGAGGAATCCTGGACTCGTCCTGTTCGACGATCCACCAGTCCACATCATTATGTACGCCATTGTCTAAGACAGAAACAATGTCCACACCACCCGCACCTAATTCAGCAAAAAATCGTTCTCCGTCCGTCGTCATATCTTTTAAATGAACCAGAGGGGTCCTTCCCTGGTAGCGTTTCAGCCAATCAACCGGACTTTCACCAGCATAGGTCAGCCAATAAATATCAAACTCCGCTTTGACCCAATGGGGATTGGTTTCAGAAAGAATCATGTCAAGTGCTGTTTTCCCGTTGGACAGTGTGGATAATTCGAATTCGTGATTGTGATAGCACAGGGTAATCCCTTCTTGTAAACACCTTTCACCAAATGAGTTAAGGTCATCGACTAATTGCACATAATGTTCCTCAGTTCTTTCTTCAGGTAGCAAATACGGACACACAATAAAGCTACTCCCAAGCTCGTGCTGATCGTGAATCACTTTGCTCACATCACTTCTTAGGTCCTTTAGCGGTATATGACTGGAAGCGACCCGCAGTTCCAACTGATCAAGTGTTTTTTTTAGCTCTTTAGCTGATAGCCCACCATATCCTGCCAGTTCTACCCCTTCATAGCCTATTTCGGCCACCTTTTGAAGTGTTCCTGTAAAGTCTTTTTCCAACTCATTTCGCAATGTATACATTTGCAGGGCAATCGGAATTTGTTTCATCTTCACTCACTCCTATCCTCTTGTCATGTTCTCATTGATTTTAGATAGAACGCTTTTATATACTTCTAATTCCTCCTCAGAAATTCCTTTAAGAAGGGTCTCTTCATATAATGCTTCTATAAATGGAGAAAGTTCATCCTTCGCTTTCATCCCTTTCTCAGTGATGAAAATAAGGAATGATCTTCTATCATCAAGGTTTCTCTGTTTGTAGATCAATTCCTTCCGTTCCAAAATGTCTAAGATCCTCGTTACGGTCGGCTGATCCTTTTCAGATTTAAAGGCCAGTTCTTTTTGACTGATTCCATCCTGCTCCGCTAATCGCTTCAACACAGTCCACTGCTCGGGTGTCACATCAAATTCCTTCAGATGAAATGTAAGGAATCGAACAATATTCTTTACAGTATGGCTTGTATACAAGCCAATGGATTCATCACGGGACATCGTCATTATTTTTCACCTACTACATTCAATTTCTTCTCCTTATCATACATGAAATTCAGAATGATTTGAGAGGTTCTATAAAAGTATTTCAATATAGTTGTTACAACAACTATATTTACAAATATACATGTTATAGATATAATTAGTATAGCAACTAATTGAGCGAAGGAGATTTTTTATGAGTCATTCCAACCAAACAACTATATGGACACGGCCATTTTTTATGGCATTAGTGAATAATTTTTTTATATTTTTAGTTTTCTATTCGTTGTTAACCGTCCTGCCACTTTATGTGATAGATGAACTTCACGGAACGGAAGGGGAAGCGGGTCTCGCTACAACGATTTTTTTACTTTCGGCCATCATTGTTAGGCCATTCTCGGGGAAAATCATTGAACTGTTGGGAAAGAAAAAGACGCTGATCATAAGTGTCATGCTTTTTGGGGTTTCATCATTCATTTACTTCTGGGTGAATGATTTTTATCTTTTAATGGGGCTTCGTTTTTTTCATGGAATTTGGTTTAGTATTGGTACGACGGTTTTAGTTACGATTGCCGCAGACATGATCCCTCCCCACCGGAAAGGGGAAGGGCTTGGTTATTTTGCCATGTCAATGAACGTGGCCGTGGTAGTCGGTCCGTTTATTTCGTTAGCACTTATTCAATGGATCCCTTATTCAACGTTGTTTATGGGTCTAGCCTTTGTCATCGTCATCGGATTCCTTTGTTCATTCGGTATTCAGGATTCGGAGGACAATGAGGTGGAAGCAAATATGTCGGGACGATTAACCTTTAAGGATTTAATAGAAGTTAAAGCGATTCCGATTTCCCTTGTAGGATTCTTAACATCATTTGCTTACTCCGGGATCATGTCGTTTATATCCGTCTATGCGAAGTCTGTCGGTCTATTCGAATCCGTCAGCTTATTCTTTGTCGTCTTTGCGGCCGCTATGCTGTTATCGCGACCTTATACAGGACGCTTATATGACAGGTCAGGACCGAATGCTGTCATCTATCCGTCACTCATTATTTTTGCCAGCGGTTTGATTCTTTTGAGTCTCACTCATTCCGTCCTTTTATTATTGGTTGCAGGAACGCTTATCGGACTTGGCTATGGTGCTTTACTTCCGAGTTTTCAAACCATTTCCATTATGGCTTCCCCTAAGAAGAGAACAGGGCATGCGACCGCTACGTTCTTTATCTTTTATGACCTTGGCATTGCCGTTGGATCGTTTGTATTGGGAGTCATTTCATCCCAGTTTGGCTTTTCTGCATTGTATATCATTTGCAGTGGAGTGATTTTCGTCACGATTGTGGTTTATAAAGTAATAACCAACCGTGTAAATGATGATGAAATTCAGAAGGCGAGGGTATTAGAATTGTAGATGAATGGGGAATAAGGCATCTCTCATTAGAGGGATGCCTTTTTTTATGTGGTCTAATTGAGAATAATTTTCAATTAATTATTGACAAATAGCAGGAAAGTTTGTATGGTTTACTTATAGTGATAATGATAATTATTATCAATTAGGTATAAGCGTATTGGAGGTTTATCATGACCAATAAAATTGTAATGATCTATGCAAGCATGAGTGGAAATACAGAAGAAATGGCGACGGCTATCGAAACAGGTGTGAAGGAAGCCGGAGCTGAAATCGATGTAATTGATATAAATGACTGTCCGAATGTTCACGTCCTTGAGGAATATGGCGGAATCCTGTTAGGTGCGTATACCTGGGGGGATGGAGAACTTCCTTATGATTTTGAGGACTTTTACGATGATATGGATGACGTGGATTTAACGTCAAAGGTTGCCGCAAGCTTCGGTTCCTGTGACTCATTTTATCCTAAGTACGGGGCAGCTGTGGATTTATTAAATGAGAAATTGCAAGAAAGAGGAGCCCGATTGATTCAAGATGGTTTGAAAGTGGAATTAACCCCAGAGGATGAAGACGTGGAGGCGTGCAAAGAATTTGGGCGTACATTTGCTAGTGAGCTCTTGTTTAGTAAACATGAGGACTAGAGAAAGGAGAGGCACTCGTGAACTATTCGCTTTCGATTAAAACATTATCGGATATACATCTAAAAGAATTCATCAATTGTCCCCACAAGTTTTACTATCACTACATCCAGCGTGAAGAAGCAAGAAAAGTTGAATGGAAAAAAGTTATGCAGTTCATTGTGAACCAAGTGGTGAAGGACGTCTTTATGCTTCCCGTCAAAATGAGGACGCCCATCAAAGCACTTGAAATCATCGAGAAGCACCTTTCCTCTATTAAAACAAACATCTTTGATTCGAAGATTGATTATTACTTAGTGGTGGCGAAAGTGACGGATTACTTAATGCAGGACTTAACGCAGAACTATGGGACATTACCACCTCTGTTTATAAATGAAAAGTTTCGACAATACTTTGAAGAGCTTGAAACTCACTTATCCCTCACGATAGAAGTGGCAGAATGGGAACAAGAATCGTTCACAGTCACCAAGTATCTTGTCGATACAAATCACGAAATGATTACCTTGTATTATTATTTGACGGTGGTTTTCTGTGAAAGATCATTTGGAAGACTTCCTTCGTCGATAAGAATCGTTTCCTTGTTAAATGGAGAAGAATTTGTCCATTCCCCGTCACCGACAGAAATGAAAAAAGGTTTGCATTACATAGAGAAATTAAAAGATATGTTGTCTGCACCACTATCATCCAGTACCAAACCGAACGGGGAAGTATGTTTGAGCTGTCCTTTTGTGGAGGTTTGTGCAAATAATGAGATAGAGTTTCTTTTTCAAAAAAAGCATTAAACAGAAGAAGAGGACTTACCATATTTCGGTAAGTCCTCTTTTTCATTCAATTAAAGCGGATGCTGATTGTTTATCAAAATTTATTCGGGAAACTTTTTTCTCATTTTTAAACAATATATAATGGGCGGTGGCAATTTTTTCTTCAACATAATCAATAGAGAAAGTCCCTGATGGATCTGTAAGACTCCCAATTGCACGGGATAAATGATCGATCACATGCTTTAAATGTTCTGTCCTCTTCAATTCATTATCAGAATTCATTTGATCCATGATTTCAAATGCAAGATTTTGAACATGATACAGACGCCTTTGCTCCATACTGAAGATTCTCCCTTCTTATCAAACATATCTCTTTGATTATATGGTGAAAGCTTCAGATATATGATGATTTATCTCCATAAATCAGGTATGAAACAGGGTGGAAAAGTACACTCTAAAGATAATAAGGGAGGTGTTTGAAAATGGCACAAGACGTATTATGTGAAGTAAGCAACTGCAAATACAACCGTGAAGGAAAGAAGTGCTCTGCAGACCAGATTTTCGTAGTCAGTCATAAAGGAAACAAAGCTCACAACAGTGAAGAAACAGATTGTAAAACATTCGATCCAGGTATGTAATGGAAGAGAAGGCAACCATAGGCGTGGTTGTCTTCTTTTTATATAGTATTGATAATAATTCTCATTCTTATACAAAAAAAGCTCACAAAAGTGAGCTGATCAACTTGCCTGTTCCGAAAATGTGGTCGTTTTGAGTTGCCGGTATCTTGAATAGAACAGTCCCGTCATCAAAAGGGACAGTAATCCGAATAAAACCGTCATCATTTGGAGTCCAACGAGATCCAGCAGCAATCCTGTGAGAAGGAGCACAACCTGGAAAATCAGTCTGTCTAGCATATTACGGAACGAGAAGAAACGGCCGTGAAATTCTTTCGGTATTCTAGTCTGAAAAATCGTGGCAGCAGTCGGGAAGAAACATCCCACTGCAAATCCAAACACTGTAAACGCAAGCACTGACATAATCGGACTGGTTGCAAAATAAAGAATCATTTGCGCAATCCCGATGATAAAGCTAAAAAAGAATAATATTTTATAGGGTGACGTTTTTTCACCCATTTTCTTAACGGCAAAAGCACCTGTCATAAAGGCAATCCCTTCGGCAGTATAGATCCAACCTTTAATCGCTGAACTATCCTGAAGCTCGCTGATATTGATGACCATTAAGTTGAACCCGCCGATAAACAAGAGAGGAATCAACGTCATCACAAGAGTCATAAATACGATCGGAAGCCCTTTGATAACAGGAAAGACTTCTTTAAATCTTGCCCCTTGTGGTTTTTCACCTTGTTGAGAGGTGTTCGCCGTTTCTTCAATTGATAAGAACCAGGTCATCACAAATAGTGCCAGATACGCTACTAATGAGAGAACGTATACCAATGTTAAAGATATGATCACCAATAGGACGCCTGCTAACGCTGTCCCAAGGATCCTTGAGAGCGTGGCAACATTCATATGAACCCCATTCATTTGCAGTAAATCCTTCTCTTTCACCACCATCGGAATGGCAGCTTGCAGAGCAGGAAAATAGAAAGCAGCAGAGATTTGAATGCTCACTAAGAATAATACCATCCATAACACCGAGCCGGTATCAATCGCAATCAACATGAAAATAACACTTAATGCCCTTGTGAAGCCTGAGATGAGCATCACCGTTTTTTTATTTGCCTGATCCGTTATTCTGCCGGCTAAAGGTCCAACAGCAAGCCCGGCGAGTAGCCCGGAAGCGAGAATCACCGATTTTAGAAAATCGGAAGGCACCTTTTCCTGCATGAACTCCAGATTACCGATGATCCCTAACCACAATCCGAGACCAGCTATAAATTCACCAATCAATAATATCCATACATTTTTATTTTTCCACATATAGGTCCGTCCCTCGCAGTCGAATTATTTCGCTTCTCTAAATATACTATGGCGGGAGGGGAATGGGAATGATTTTTTTGGTGGGGAGTGATGTAGTTATCTGGAAGAAAAGGCAGTTCGCTGATAAAATTGAGATTTCGCTGATATAACTCGAATTTCGCTGATATATCGGAAATTTCGCTGATAAAAGTAAAATTCCGCTGATAAAAATAATATCCCATCATCTAGAAGCAGGATTTTCTGTAGTCCGAGGAGAATACACGTAATATAAATCCCGATTGGAGTGATAAAATGATCGAAAAAGAACGAATCATCCCTCGAATTATCCTCATTTTGCAAGCTTTACTCCGCCGACTTCCCCTCAACCATCCAAAACTGCACATGATATCCGAGGAACTTGGTAAGAGAATGGCTGGATTCAAAGGAGAGACAGCTCTTGATTACACTTTGAGTTTTTTAGACTCCAAAAAATACTACATTCTCCACGATCTCAGAATCCCCCACAAAGACAGCTTTTTTCAAATAGACACCCTACTCATCTCAACTAAATTCATCCTCAATATTGAAGTTAAATACCTTGCTGGCACTGCTTATTTCGACCCAATCTTCAATCAACTTATTCAAACAAAAGATGGTATTGAATCAGCTTTACCGGACCCTACGATTCAAATCAAAAGACAGGAAAGCCAGCTATTGAAATGGTTAAAAAAGAACGGACTCCCCGCCATCCCCATATACTCTTGCATAGTCATGAGCAACGATCGTACAATCATAAAAACCGCTCCAGCTAACAAAAACCTTAATAAAATCGTCATTCATCGCCATTCTCTATTGGACAAGGTGAAATATATTGAGGATTCTATTCGACAAGAGAACGTCACTCCTAAAGATGCGAAAAAATTAATTCGTACATTAAAAAGACAACATAAAGAACCTAATCCCCCTGTCTTAGAGCGATATAACATTACAGAAGGAGAACTGTTAAAAGGGGTCATATGTGAAGTTTGCAATCATCGGCCGTTAGTGAGAAAACATGGGAAATGGTTGTGTATGAAATGTAATAGTGAAAATATTAATGCTCACATCCAAGCCTTTAAGGACTATGAACTTTTGATCGGACCTACCATAAGTAATGCGGAACTAAGAAAATTTTTAAAAATCAATTCCTCTCATGTAGCAAAAAGACTCCTCCAATCCCTAAACTTCCCCACAACCGGCACCAAAAAAGGAACACAATACATCCTATCATTCAATGAAGATCAATCCAAAAAAGCGAAACAAAAAACCCGCCAACAATCTGACGGACTTTCATTCCTTCTCAATCCACTCCTGGGACCACTTCTCTATATCTTTCATTAAAGGCTCTAAAGAATACCCTTTCTTAGTTAGTGAATATTCAATACGCACGGGTGTTTCCGGGTAGACGTCTCGCTGTACGATGCCTTCTTCTTCAAGGTCCTTCAGACGCTCTGAAAGAAGTCTGCCACTGATGCCGATTGAGTCTTTGATGGTGCAGTTTCGTTGTGGACCGGTAAGCAATTGATAAATGATGAGTGCTGTCCATCGTTGACTTAAGATGCCGATGGCTTTCTCGAACCTTGGACAAATTTCTGACTGATTCATTCTGTCAATGCCTCCTTCTTTGTCAATAGTATACCACATCATCACCATATTAGTAATTTAATTACTTGACGAAATTAAGTTATTAAAATATTATAAGTTACATAAAGTAACCAACTTTAATAAAATAACATAAAGAAAGGAAGCATATACAATGCTACAAAATCATTTAATAGGAGCACTCATTTTAAGAATATTTTTAGGAATGACCTTCTTCATTCACGGTTTGACTAAGTTCCAGGGGGGGATCGAAAATACGGTCGGTTTCTTTCAAAGCTTAGGACTGCCAGGGTTTGCGGCTTATGTAGTTGCCATCATTGAACTGGTCGGTGGATTGGGCATGATTTTAGGGATTGGTACTCGTGTCGTGGCTGGATTATTTGCGTTAATCATGTTGGGAGCAATCGTAAAAGTGAAATTAGCTGCAGGTTTCTTAGGGAATGGACAGATGACCGGGTACGAAATTGATTTGGCACTGCTTGCGATCTCTTTATATTTTGTCGTGGCTAAGGAATCATCGTTCTCATTAGATCAGAAGTTTTCACAGCTAAAATGAAACGGAGGAATAAAGATGAATTATCATACAGAACCACATACATTCGTTGGGGAAGTAAATATAAAAGTTGAAAACTTAGAGCGCTCTATTTCCTTTTACCAAGAAGTAATCGGATTTAAAGTACTGGAACGAACAGAGAGTAGAGCGACTCTGACGACAGATGGTATCCACCCATTACTATCTCTGGAACAACCGGAAAGTGTTACACCTAAGCAGCCCAGAACGACAGGATTATACCATTTTGCCCTGTTGTTGCCGAATAGAACAGATCTGGGAAATATATTAGAACATCTAATAAAGCTAAATATTCAACTGGGATCTTCTGATCACCTGGTCAGTGAAGCTCTGTATTTATCTGATCCGGATGGAAATGGAATCGAGATCTACAGGGACCGTCCTTCATCGGAATGGACATGGAATGGCAATCAGGTAAAGATGACCGTTGATCCAATAGACGCAAGGGGGATATTGGATGAGGCAATGGGACAACCGTGGGAAGGACTTCCTGCCGATACGGTCATGGGACATATCCATCTGCATGTTTCTGATTTGAGATCAACAGAGGTATTCTACGGGGAGGGACTTGGCTTCGATGTAGTCAGTCGATTCGGGAGTCAGGCACTATTCATTTCAACAGGTGGATATCATCATCATATTGGACTGAACACCTGGAACGGGGTAGGAGCTCCGAGACCAGCTGAAAACAGTGTGGGCTTAAACTGGTTCACCCTACACTTTCCAACCGAAGAAAAACGCACCGCCATCATCCGAAAGCTTGAAATCATTGGAGCATCCATTCAGGAACAAAACGGAAAAATTTTAACCGAAGACCCATCAGGCAACCGAATCTATTTAAGCGTGTAAGAGAAGAGGGACGGACCTCACATTGAGGTCCGTCCCTCTTGATGGATGAATCTAAGGAATACCTTAAAAGGGAGCCTAAGCGCACTGAATGTGGCGCTGGCTCTTTTTTGTATGATTTTATTAATAATAATAAGGGTAAGGAGGATAACCATAGTAAGGTGGAGGATATCCGTATCCATATGAGTATGGACTCAATAATGCAGCTCCAAGCAGTCCACCGGCGAGGCCACCTAAAAACGGGTTGAATCCAAATCCAAACGGTCGTCTTCCAAACCCACCAAAGCCAGGTCTGCCAAATCCCACTCGTCCGATCGGGCGTCGTACATCATGATAATTGACAAATGTTTCATTGCTTACAGTGTGAAAATCATTCAAAACATAAACCTCCTCTCTATCTAGGTTATGAATATTCACCCCGATTCGAAATGGACTGGGCATTAACCCATCTAGAGAGATTTTGTGAAAATAGGCTTATGACAATTCTTTGATTTTTAATATGAACAGCAGCTACTAACCTTGGTTGCTTCACATTCATACATGTCGAGTATGTAAAACAACTTCAGGAGGAAGATTCCTTCGTTTGAACCAATGCAGAAATGACTGAACCGATTGCCTGGATCCAGCTTCCCACCACATTGATATTCCCGCTGTCCCTTTCATTTAACTCAAGGATATCTGAGATGGCCTGTAGGGAGTTACCGATAATCTGAAGGAGATTGCCGTAAATCGAATAAAGCTCTTCTAATGTATGTTCTTCATTAAATGAATCGGCCAGGGCTGCTCCTCCACCCAATGCCTGGAGAAGATTTCCTTTAATATTCAACTCTTGCTTTGTTATGTCATTAAACTTAATCAGTATGCCGGCTATAACAGTGACGTTTCCGATCGCTTGAATTTCATTTCCTGCTTTCGTCAGGGTGAAATCATCAATTGCATCTGCCGCTAATGCATTTCCCGTTGCTTGCAGTTCATTTCCTACGAGATTGAACGACTGTAGAGTATCTTCTGGAATGCTTTTTATAGGGGTACTGCCAATAGCGGCAAGGACTGTTCCGATTGCCGCAACCCATGCTCCGAACGTGAGTTTTTGTTCATTGCTCATAGTATAATCGCCTACTTTAAAGTTCTTAGATATTGTATACAACTAGGCGATGGTTGGTTCATTCCCACCATATTGAAGAGGGGTAGGAATCACCTTCTACTGGAAAAGTTTCTCCGATTCGTGGGGTAACAACATGAACCCCTTGTTCTGCGCCGCTTTTCGTCACTCTCATAATGGGATCAGTCCATTCATGAAAAGATAATGTGAAAGCACCCCAATGAATGGGCAGAAGCCACTTCCCCTTCACATCAAGATGGGCTTGTACAGTCTCTTCCGGGCACATATGTATCGGTGCCCATCTGGGATCATATTGACCACATTCCATCAGGGACAAATCGAATGGTCCATAAACACTGCCGATTTCTTTGAAATGCGGGCCGTATCCACTATCCCCGCTAAAAAAGAGTCTGGAAGAGTTCCCGATGATACACCATGAACACCATAAGGTGGCATTACGATCATGTAAGCTTCTGCCGGAAAAATGTCGTGCGGGGGTACAAGCCAGAGTAAGTCCACTCCACTCAACCTCTTCCCACCAATCAAGCTCTACAATGTGATCAGAATGGATTCCCCATCTCTCAAGGTGACTCCCTACCCCGATGGGAACGAAAAACTGCTTCACTTTGCCTCGAAGCTTTTGAATCGTGCCATAATCCAGATGATCGTAATGATCATGCGAAAAGATCACAGCATCAATAGATGGGAGATCATCCATTTGAAAAGGAAGATCTTTGCTATACCGCTTTCCGCCAATCCAAGGAAACGGGGATGGAGCTCGACCAAACATGGGATCAAGAAGTAGTCTATTCCCATCAATCTCAATAATCGATGCTGAGTGACCAAACCAGGTTACATTCGTAACGGAATGAGGATGTTCAAAGGAGGGAAATCCGACTCTTGGAATATCGGTATCAGGTTTACGGTTGGCATTTCTTTTCATAAGATCCCGAATCATTGTAAGAGACGTGGAAAAACTGGTATCCATAGAAGTTGGGATGGGATTTTTAAATGAGCCTTTTGAATGCTGTGGAGATGACCGTACACGTTCAAGAGAAGGCTTCTCACCAAATGCAGGATAAAACCGGATAACCAGGAAGGCAATCACGATCATAGCGGTAAGCAAAAATATAGATATTAGCATGGATTCTGCTCCTTTTCATTCGATATCTTTTACTATCTCAGATATGCTTTCGACTGTCCAAAATGAAGGCTGTGTCACATTTAAGAATTATTTAAGATTTCCGTTAAGAATCCATAAGGTTTGTTTATTAAACTATCGTTAATCATAGTGAGAGGATGATCAAATGAAAAGATGGATGATTGGAATAGCTGTAGTAGGAGCTTTGGGAGTAGGATGGTGGCTGATTTCTCCGTTATTTTTAGATAAGGTGGTAAACGAAGCGCCTGTTTCATCGCCTTCTGGCTCAAATATGAAAGAACAAGAAGAGAATACTATGAAAGAAACGGATTCATCTTCGCCAGAAGAAATAACAAACGATACAATAAAAGTAAATGAATTAGTCGGGACCTTTCATGGAGCAGATGAAAATCACGATGCAAAAGGAAAAGTGAGTATATCAGAAAAAAATATCCGTTTGGAAAATTTTGAAGTGACCAATGGACCCGATCTTTACGTTTACTTAGTGGAAGCAGGTAAGGAAACAAAAGAAGGGATTTCACTGGGGGAATTAAAGGGGAACATCGGCAATCAAAATTATGAGATTCCAGGAGGTCATTCTGTATCATCAGGAATGGAAATTGTGATTTGGTGTAAACAATTTAATGTGGATTTCGGTCGTGCTGAGTTAGGTAAGGCAATATAAAGGAGAGTAAACCATGGCAAACAAAGTGCTGTTAGTAGATGATGAAGAAAATATTGTGGATGTATGCTCACGGTATCTCATGAGGGAGGGGTATGAAGTGAGTACTGCCTCAAACGGATATGAGGCAATCGAACGATACAATACGTTCCAACCGGACATCGTGATCCTGGATATTATGATGCCTCAAATGGATGGGTGGCAGGCAGCTGAAAAGATAAGGGAAGACAGCGACACACCCATCATCATGCTGACAGCACTGGGGCAGGAGAAGGATAGGATCTATGGGCTGACGATCGGTGCGGATGATTATGTGACAAAACCTTTCAGTCCCCGGGAATTATTGCTCCGGGTCAAAAATGTATTAAGAAGGACCTGCTCAGCTTCAAAACGGGAAAAGCAAAGGGAGGTTCTTAAGTGGAAAGGCTTGCTCATTGATAGGGATAAGCGAAAAGTAGTCGTGTCAGGGAAAGAAATCGAGATGACCGTGAAAGAATTTGATCTATTAACCCTGTTAGCAGAGCATCCTTCACAGGTGTTCTCTAAATCCCAGCTGCTCGAAACATTATGGGGATATGAATATTTAGGTGATGCCAACACAATCAATGTTCATATTCGCAGGTTAAGAGAAAAAATAGAAACCAATCCTTCTGAGCCCCAATGGATAAAAACCGTGTGGGGAATAGGTTATAAGTTTGAGGGGCAGCAGCGTTATGAAAATTAGAACCCTCCTTATTTTAGCCAACACGATTTCGCTCTCCGTAATCTTAGTATTTCTCACAATCTCGTATGTTCAGATGTTTATCTCAACCAATATCATCATCCTGCTTTCCCTTATTACGCTTGGAGCGGGGATCCTATCCTTTGCCGTGAATTTGATGATCACATCGCCTTTGTTGAAATCTGTCAAGCAGATGAGCAATGAAGCAGAGCGGATGGCTATGGGTGACTTTAATGTGAAGGTGACAGAGGCAGGACCCCAGGAAATTAAAAAGCTTGCTGCTAACTTTAATCATATGTCCACTAAAATAGAAGAAATGTTCGACGAATTAAGGGAATCAGAGAAGTTCAAGAGTGAACTGATCGCTAATGTTTCCCATGACCTCAGAACACCTTTATCATCGATCCATTCTTTTGTTGCCGCTCTGAACGATGACATTATTGAAGATCCTGAAGCACGGAAGAGATATTACGAGACCATTCTGTCAGAAACCGAAAAACTGGGTCTATTAATTGAAGAAGTACTGGAGTTTTCACAGTTGGAAAACAGGAAACTGTCATGGAATCCGCATCCGACACCAATCGATAAACTCCTGGTCGAAACCATTCAGCAGTTCGAAAGGGTTTTACAAGAGAAGCAAGTTGAAGTGAAAGTGCAGTACGATGAAGATTTACCTCTGGTTCCTTTAATGCCTGTTCAAATCAAAAGAGTGATGACGAACTTTATACAAAATGCCCTATCCTTTTCTCCTGATCAGACGTCACTTGCAATTAAAGCAGGAAAGGATGGAGAGACGATGAACTTTTCAGTTACAGACGAAGGAAAGGGGGTTCCCCTTGAAGAACAGGCATCGATCTTTCAGCGTTTCTATCGGGTAGAGAAGTCCCGTAACAAAGCAGGAGGAGGGTCTGGCTTGGGGCTGTCCATAAGCAAAGAAATTGTTGAACTTCATGGTGGAGAGATCGGAGTCGAAAGTGATGGTGAGTCGGGCAGCACCTTTTGGTTCCGATTGCCTTTAGAAATGAGAAAGGAGGAGAGATGATGAAAAAAGTGATGATTGGAATCGGTCTGTTGCTGGTAGTGAGTCTGGCGGCTTTTTTCGGACCTAAACTGTATGCAAGCATTACCCAGAAGTCTTTGGGAAGTGAGCCGGTAAAGACAGATATAGTGGATGAAGAACATGCGGTTGCGACTTTTGCAGGAGGATGCTTCTGGTGCATGGAACCTCCTTTTGAAAAATTGGATGGTGTGTATTCCGTCATTTCCGGATACACAGGTGGCGAGGAAAAGAATCCAACCTATGATGAAGTTTCCACGAAACAGACGGGTCATGTGGAAGCCGTTCAAATTGAATATAATCCCAAAGTGATCACATATGAGCAACTATTAAAGATTTTCTGGAGACAAATCGATCCTACTGATAATGGTGGTCAATTCGTCGACCGGGGTCCTCAATACGTGAGTGGTATCTTCTATCATAATGAAAATCAGGAGAAAGTAGCACAACAATCAAAACAGGAGTTAGCAGACTCAGGGCGTTTTGAAGAAGAGATCGTCACAGAGATACAGCCTGCTACCACCTTTTATAAAGCGGAAGAATACCATCAGGATTATTATAAGAAGAATGAATTAAGCTATAAGTTTTACCGAAACAACTCAGGGAGGGATGACTTCCTTGATGAAGCTTGGGGAGAGGACCTGAACATCAAGCTGGATACGAAGCCTCTTTATCCTTCCTTCACAGGCGAAGAACTAAAAGAAAAGCTTACGGATATCCAGTATAAGGTAACCCAGGAAGACGGGACAGAGAAAGCATTTGATAATGAATATTGGGACAACAAAGAAGAAGGGATCTATGTGGATATCGTTTCAGGGGAGCCTCTCTTCAGCTCTAAAGATCAATATAAAAGCGGAACCGGGTGGCCCAGTTTCACGAAGCCCCTAGCAGAAGAAAACATTGTGGAAGTCGAAGATCGCACACTATTTATGGTTCAAACAGAGGTAAGGAGTAAATACGCAGACTCCCACCTGGGGCATGTGTTTGATGATGGTCCTGAGCCAACAGGTTTAAGATATTGCATGAACTCAGCAGCCCTTCGATTTGTCCCGAAAGATGAGTTAGAAGATCAAGGCTACGGAGAGTTCGTTTCTCATTTCGAAAAAGTGGAGGGGGAGTCGTCATGAATGGCGCAACTTCATTACGATCTGCTTCAGCCATGAGTGATCTTCCAGGAAGGCTCGCAAACTACTCAAAAAAAGAAGTAATCTTTCAACCTTTTTCACTTAGTCAAAATCTGTACAGGATTCAATCCGGGAAAATAAAGCTATATAAGCATGGTGAGGATGGACGCAAAACCATCCTCACCATGCTGGGTGAGGGAGATTTCTTCAGTAACATAGCGCGTTTCAGCTTAGACGACGAGGGAGTTTATGCAGAAGCTATCGATGAAACGATCTTAAGGATCATTTCTCTTAAACAACTGGATAGCTTAAGTGTATCGCAACCTGCTTTTCTTTCAGAGCTCTTCTATACCCTCAATCAACATATGAAACAACGAAACATGTTCCTCGAACGCATCATGTACGCACCTGTTAAAAAACGAATTCTTTACCTCATGTCATTTCTTATGAAGAACTTTGGAGAAAAGCAAGGGAGATTCATGAAATTAACGGTCCCCCTTACCCACCAGGACATCGCAAGCTTCATTGGCTCTACAAGAGAAACTGTGACCAGCCTCACAAAAGAACTGATAACAGAAGGACACATCCAAAAAAAAGATAAGCACTATCTTGTGATGGGAGGAGGCTGGGACAAAACTAAAAAACCACCAAATAAAGACGAACATTTCAGTGTAGGCACTTAATACTGCTAATGATTTCCGTGCAAGACTACGCTTTCCGCGGGGTCTCACATAAGCTACTCTTCCCGCAGGAGTCTTCGTCTTGCACTCCAATCAACCGCTAGAAAGAGCTACATCTAAATGTCCATTTGAACAAATTAAAAACCCGAACTAATTTGCCACTTAGAATGCAAATTAGTTCGGGTTTTAGTTAGGCTAAAACACTTTTGTCCCAGCCTCCTTATATTCACCTGTCTAATTTAAAGATGTCTGCGTCTTGATTTGGACGGTTTAAGGTGAGACCAAGGAGGATGTTAGATCCGAGCATACTGTATACCGTGCTGTTTCCACCGTTGCCTAATAAGTAATATGTTCGTTCTTTTTCAGGGTTCTTTCCTATATAAGGGAGGTTGTCCAATGATTCACTGAAATAACTTAAGTGGGATTTATTTAAATGAAGGAAATTGAGATATGACGTGGTTTCAATCGAAAAAAAACGGCTACTGCATGGATTATGTAGGTTGAAGATGCAGTAGCCAATGAATTATTTTTGTTTTTTCGTATAATTCAAGTCCCAATTGATTCCATAAGGATCTTTCACCTTTGCATATATAGCGCCCCAGAACGTGTCTTGAAGCTCCATAACTACCGTTCCTTTATCAGTTAAACGGCTATAGTATCTATTGATTTCCTCTTCACTTTCCAGCTCGAGAACAAGTGATATATTGTTCCCTACCGTGGGCTGGTGACCGGGAAAGCTATCTGACATCATAAAGGAAAGCTCTCCTTTTTTAAAGTGAGCATGCATGATTTGGTCAGCTATTTCCGGTGGACTGGGGTAATCTGCCTCGCCAAAAGTCTGAACTGCCAATACTTCCCCTTCAAAGACTTCTTTGTAATAGTCTAATGCTTCTTTCGCTTCGCCACTAAAACTAAAATAAGGTGTAGCCTGTTGTTTCATCATTTCTCCACTCCAGTTCGTATGAATTTTATTACATCTTTATTATAGTCCAAACAGATGGAATATAACAAGAACAAATGTTCGCATTTATAGAAAAAAAAGATAGGCATTTAACTGCCTATCCACGATTATTTATAATAATTCAGTATTTAATTCAACATCGATATTGCCACTCGTTGCTTTAGAGTATGGGCAAACTCCGTGTGCCTTATCGACTAATTGCTTCGCTTCATCAAATTCAACACCACTTACTGCTACTGTTAACACAACGCCGAGTTTGAATCCACCATCTGTATCTTTTCCAAGGGAAACCTCAGCTGCTACTTTTGATTCAATCTTTTTCTTTTCTTGACGGGCCACTAAGTTAAGAGCGCTATCGAAACAAGCCGCATATCCAGCTGCGAACAATTGTTCAGGATTCGTTGCCCCTTCTGCTCCAGAACCCCCAAGTGATTTAGGCATAGCCAATCCAACATCCAATACTCCGTCACTGCTTGTTACTTTTCCTGCGCGTCCACCCGTTGCTGTTGCTTTTGCTGTGTATAATGCTTCCATTTCATTCACTCCTCAATTGTATTTTATTGTGCACAATTTAATATTACAAAATTAATTCTAACGACTTTGTTTTTGAATGTCAACAATTAAATTGTGCACAATTTAATTTGATAATTGATATCTTTTTTTGTATGATAATCTCAGGCTAGTTTGTTCAAGAAAGGAATACGCATGTATGAAAGATCCATTATTATTAGAGAATCAAATATGTTTTAAGATCTATACAGCTGAGCGGGAGATTACCAAGTTATATCGAGGGCTACTTGAAGAAATAGGTGTGACTTATCCGCAATACCTTGCATTGTTAGTGCTTTGGGAAGATGGAACGGTATCTGTAAAAGAATTAGGTCGGAAATTGTTCTTAGATTCGGGAACGTTAACTCCGATGCTGAAAAGAATGGAAGCAAACGGGCTTGTTGAGCGTCATCGTTCCGTAAAGGATGAACGGAGTGTAATGATTTCCCTTACTGAAAAGGGAGAAGCAATGAAATGTAAAGCAAGTTGTGTTCCCACAAGGTTACTTGAGCGGTTGGAGATGGATGGGGAAGAGCTGAAGAGCTTAGACCAGACATTGACGACGATATTGGGAAGACTCCAGGAATAGCTTCTGAAGAATTCTGGCGAATAGTTTCCTGATTTAGTTCTCATTAACAAAAAAAGATGATCCCTCAAAAGGGATCATCACTCATTTAAATAATGTATTCCAACGCTCAGCTTTTTCAAGGGCCGCTAAGTCATTCACGATCTCTCCAGGTTTTACTCCGGCACCAATCATATAATCAGCAAATTCCATGTTCACGAATTCAAAAATGTAATTGAACTGCTGTACAAGGGGCAATCCTTTAATATTGGCAGAGCTTCCTCCGGTTATCACAACGTACGCTTTTTTCTTCGTAAGCTCTTCCTTTAAGTTAAATCGTTCATCACGTAAATATTGACTCCATCGATCAAAGAAATTTTTCATCGGACCACTCATTCCATACCAATAGAGGGGTGTCGCAAATAGTAGTACGTCATGTTCTTCCATCAATCCAACGAGTTGTTCGTAGTCATCATCGACAGGAGAGAATCCGCCTTCTGAATGTCTTAGGTCTTCGATTGGTTCAATATGCAGGTCGGCAAGAGATACGACAGTGTGATCGGTTCCTTCAACGATCTTTTTTGCAAGGTATTCTGAGTTGCCGTTTTTGCGTGTACTTCCTAAAAGAGCTAATACTTTCATCAATCAACACTCCTCTATGAATTAAAATTTACAGTAAGGTCACTTTTTCTAATATTCCACATAGAGACATACCTTGTCACGGTGAAAGGGTGAGTGGGGATCATTTCTATAATAATTCTGTCAAAAGCACCAAACAATCAACTGTTTGATGTTATATGAGACCTCTTGTTATCTTCTCCGAAACCCTTCCTCACGTAAATACAACGCAGCTTCATCGTATCCGCCAAAGCTGTCCTCCAAGTTATCGCCGGCATAAATATTCCAGCGGTCATCTTCTTCGATCAGCATGAGGGAATGCCCTTCCATATCCTTCCACACCTGTTCCACCGGAGGTACGCTTTCTTCTTCTGTTGACAAATGATCAATGGAAGCCCGAATGATTTCGCGCAGTTCATCACCTGAAAAATCACGGATATTCACGAGACCTTTTTGATTTGCGTCATATTCGGGAACACTACCCGTATAAACAAATCCGTTTCCGTTCGGATGCAAGTGATACACGACGGTGGTTTTTTCATAGAGACTGTCTTCGAAGTGGAAATTTACCCGATTCAGTGAGACGTCCTTACGTGTTAGTTCAGAAAAATCTTCTATGATAGTTAATTTATCTTCAAATGTCAGCATTATTACTCCTCATTTCATTTGCGATTTTCCCATTATAACATAGTGCCCTATTTTCTAAAGAGGATTAAAGGTATAATGGGGTACAAAGAGGTGACCCCATTGAATGATTTTACATCCTTAGGAATTGAGCCTAAGTACGTGAATGCGTTAAAAGAACAATCGATTACTGAACCAACACCGATTCAGAGCGAAACCATCCCTGTTTTATTAAATGGTGAAGATGTGATTGGACAAGCACAAACCGGAACAGGCAAAACGATGGCTTTCCTGTTGCCAATGCTCGCAAAAATTGATCCGGCGAGAGATGAGATCCAATCTCTTATTGTGACTCCGACGAGGGAGCTCGCGATTCAAGTAACCGCTGAGTTAAATCAGATTCTTTCTTCTACTGAAGATGACATACATGTATTAGCTGTGTACGGCGGACAGGATGTAGAGAAGCAAATTAAGCGACTGAAGAATAAGGCGATTCATATCGTGATTGGAACGCCTGGACGATTGCTTGATCACGTTCGCCGGGAGACTGTGGACCTTTCAAATGTATCGTTTTTAGTGTTGGATGAGGCCGATCAAATGCTCCATATCGGATTTTTTGATGAAGTCGAGTCGATCATACGCGAGACGCCGTTTACTCGTCAAACCGCGCTATTTTCTGCGACGATGTCAAAGGATATCCGTAAGATCGGAAAGCGCTATATGAACAATCCACATAATGTACAGATTCGTGAAAAAGAAAAAATTGTACAGGAAATTGAGCAGGAAATCGTGGAAACGACGGATCGCCAGAAATTAGATGCCCTCAGTCAAACAATTCATGACGTCCAGCCTTTTTTAGGCATCATTTTCTGCAGAACCAAAAGAAGGGTCAGCAAGCTACTGGGAGATCTGAAAGCGAGAGGATTCCTGGTGGATGAACTGCACGGTGACTTATCTCAAGCGAAAAGAGAAGGAGTGATGAAGAAGTTCAGAGACGCGAAACTTCAGCTTCTTATCGCGACCGACGTGGCGGCTCGAGGCCTTGACGTTGAAGGAGTCACTCATGTGTTCAACTATGATATCCCTCAAGATGTGGAAAGCTATATTCACAGAATCGGACGTACGGGCCGTGCCGGAAAAGATGGGCTTGCCATCACCTTTGTTGCTCTAAAGGATAAGCAGGATCTAGAAATGATTGAAAAAGGCATAGGCCGTTCATTGCCTCGTCGTGTCGTGGAGGTCGCTCCTTCTAAGGAAGCCGCCAATGTCCATAAGGAATCCAATGAAAGTGCGAAGGAAAGACGTGAAAAGAATATCCAAGCGAATAAAGATCGAAAAACAAGGTCTCCACGTGGAAGACGGTCTCGTAACAGTGAAGGTGGTGACTCTTCGCGCAGTCGTCGATCGAGAAGGGAAGAATCATCATCCCGGCGCAGTGGAGACTCAGCCAGTCCCTCAAGAGACAGACAGTCCAGACCAAGTGATCCTGGAAAATCCAGAAGAAACGACTCCAGCGGAAAAAGAAACAGCCAAGGCAAATCTTCTTCAAATAGAAGAGGCCGCTAACCTATAAGCATGGTGACCAATGTGTCATCATGCTTTTTTTATAGAAAAGAATGGTGAACTATCCCTCATCAAAATACTGAACCTTTTAAAATCAGAACGCCAACATTAAGTTTCAGAATATTCCCAATTGATCCTTTGAATCTGCTAAAATAATGAATATAAATAGTCATTAACTAACAGAAGGGGTGGGTTGTACATATGCATGTACCTTTAGTGTTAACGGATTTTTTAGATCGGGCAGTCGAGCAATATGGAGAAAAGGTTGCGATTATTGACGATGTGAAGCGTTTGACATATAAGCAGCTGAATGCACGTGTGAATCAACTGTCTAAAGGACTAATGGAATTCGGGATTGAAAAAGGGGACAAGGTTGCGTATCTAGCTCCGAATACAACTGAGATGCTGGAGGGGTTCTATGGGGTCTATGGTGTAGGAGGTATCATGACGCCACTTAATACGCGCTTAAAACCTGCGGATTATCAATTTATCCTGACTCATAGCGAAAGCAAGGCATTATTTGTGGATGAGGAACTTTATCCGCTGGTGCAGCCGATTTTGTCTAAGGTGCCGAATTTAAAGCATATTGTGATCCATGGTGAGTCAAGAGATGGACATCCCGGATATGACGAGTGGCGCGGCTCTTTCAGCGACGAAGCCTTCGATCGCGTAGAACTGGAAGAAAGTGATATCGCTTCATTATTATATACAAGTGGAACGACAGGGGATCCGAAGGGAGTATTGCTCACTCACCGGTCAAACTATCTGCACGCTCTATCATCCATGCATCATTTACGGGTTTCCGATCAGGACACTTTACTTCACGTGCTGCCCATGTTCCATGTGAACGGATGGGGATCTCCTTTTTACTATACTGCCAACGGTGCGACCCAGGTGATGCTCAGAAAAGTAGACCCTGAGATGATTTTAGATAAAGTCGAGAAGCATGGCGTAACGGTTATGCATATGGCGCCGACTGTTCTGAATATGCTTCTGGAGAATTATCCGAACAGGGAGCGGACTATTGGACAATATGTTAGGGTTGTCATTGCCGGATCTGCCCCTCCACCGGCTTTTGTAAGAAAGGTAGAAGAGGATCTGAATTGGGAGTTCATCCAGGTGTACGGAATGACTGAAATCTCTCCACTTATCACTACGTCCATCCTGAGATCTTCAGAACAGGACCGACAAAAGGAAGAAAAGTACCGGTTAAAGGCGAAAGCCGGTTACAGTATGATAGGCAGCAAGGTGAAAGTAGTAGATGAGCTCGGAAGTGAAGTGTTCCATAACGGGAAAGCAATTGGAGAAATCGTTACCAGAACGAATACAGTGATGGAAGGATACTATAAAAATCCTGATGCCACCAATCAAGCCATTCGAGATGGATGGCTGCATACAGGTGACATGGCGACCGTTGATCAGGATGGCTTCATAGAAATTGTCGACCGGATGAAAGACGTCATCATTAGCGGGGGAGAAAACATCTCTTCTATTGAAGTAGAGGGGGCTCTTTATGAGCATGATAGTGTCCTCGAAGCAGCCGTAGTAGCCATCCCCCATGAGCGTTGGGGAGAAGTGCCCCATGCAGTGGTTGTTATCAGGGAGGGCCATAGCCTAACGGAAAAGGAGCTTATCGAATTCAGCAGAGAAAAGCTCGCCCACTTCAAATCACCTAAGAGTATTACGTTTGCAAAAGAATTACCTAAGACCGCTTCAGGAAAAATCCAAAAAGTTGTGATTCGAAAAGAATTCTGGGAGGATCATGACCGAATGGTTCATTAATGGAAGGAGGCATGTAGCAGAGAGGCATGCCTTTTTCGGTTGGACAAAAGCCTTTATTTCTTAAATCCTAGAGCCCGTCGTCCCTGTTTAGGCTTCTTTAGCATAATTTATAAAAAGGAAGTTTTATCAGCATAATAAGAGGGAAAAGTAGTTTTTAAGAGTATACAAATGGAGGGCGTAAAGATGAGTTTGAATTCCCCGTTGGTTCCCAATCAAAAAAACCATTGTTCCAATGAATATGGAAAGTTAAAGAAAGTGATCGTTGTTTCACCTGAAAATATGCAAATAAATGAAATCATAAATGAGACTCAAAAGCATTTCTTAAAGGAAAATATCAATATAGATAAAGCGGTTCTGCAGCATAAAAATTTTGTTGATACGTTAGAGAAAAATGGTTCAGAGGTCATTCACCTTCAACCCTCACCGGAGTTTAATGAACAAGTCTTCACAAGAGACATCGGTTTCACGATTCATGATCAGTTCTTCGTTGCATCGATGAATACCGATGTCAGGCGAGGGGAAGTGAAGACGTTGAGGAATTGGCTGGAAATGAATGAAGTGCCTTATAATGAACTTCTTCATTCCATTGAAGGAGGGGATGTGCTCGTTGATGAGCATAATATTTGGATCGGAGTGAGTGGACGGACGAACCAATTGGCCATCCAATCTTTACGAAATCAGCTCCAGCAATTTACCGTTCATGAATTGCCTTTAAAAGAAGGGGTGCTTCATTTAGATTGTGTATTTACAATCATTTCAGAGGAATGGGCCCTTGTATATCCACCGGCCTTTTCTAAAGAGGATCTTGAAAAGATCAAGACACATTACAATACCATCACTGTAACGGATGAAGAGCAATTCCAAATGGGCCCTAATGTATTGGCAATCGGAGAGGGGAAAATCATCAGTCTTACTCAAAATCAAGATTTGAATGAACGAATCAGATCAAATGGTTTTGAAGTGATTGAACTGGACTTATCCGAAATCATCAAGTCAGGCGGATCATTCCGTTGTTGTACGCTTCCTATGGTTAGAGAGTAGACGAGGTCTTATTGACTATGAGATGAATAGATTCATTAAAGAAAAACAGGTGACTTTTCACCTGTTTTTCTCCATTTACATAAGCTTTACACCCCTGTATTCCTTTTGCAAATAACTCTTCATACTTCCCCTTTATCCTACAAATGTATTCGAAATTACAGGAGGTAGGGTAAATGAAGAAATCAATGAAGAAAATTATTCCATTAGCAGTTGTGTCAACATTGGCTTTTGGAACTGTAATAGGGATGAATCAGGACAATTCAGAAGCAAAAGCGAAGGATTCCAAGAATGGTAAAGCTAAGAACGTCATCTTTATGATCGGTGATGGAATGGGCGTACCTTACACAACGGCTCTTCGCTATATGAACGACAATCCAGAAACAGTTGAAATGGAAAAAACGGCATTTGATCCTTACCTTGTCGGATTACAATCCACTTATCCAGAGGATGAGAAAGAAAACGTAACAGACTCAGCAGCAGCTGCGACAGCGATGAGCGGTGGAGTCAAAACATATAATAATGCGATAGCAGTCGATAATGATAAAACCGATGTTAAAACCGTATTAGAACAGGCGAAAGAAAACGGTATGTCTACAGGAATTGTAGCTACATCAGAAATCACCCATGCGACTCCAGCATCTTATGGAGCCCATGAAGAGCAGCGTAAAAGCGAAAATGCCATTGCGGATGACTACTATGATGAAATGATTAACGGCAAACATAAGATTGACGTCATGCTCGGCGGAGGGACGGACTTCTTCGAACGTGATGACCGAAACCTTGCTGAGCAGTTCCAGAAAGATGGATATAGCTATGTGAAAACTGCTAAAGAACTAAAAAAAGACGACAACAAGCAAATTCTTGGTCTTTTCTCTGAAGTTGGAATGGACAAGATGATCGACCGTGATAAAGAACAGCCAAGCTTAGCTGATATGACGACTGCTGCACTCGACCGTTTAAAAGGTGACAAAGACGGATTCTTCCTAATGGTGGAAGGAAGTCAAATCGACTGGGCTGGTCACGATAATGATGTAGTCGGGGCCATGAGTGAAATGAGAGACTTTGAGAAGGCACTTGAAGAAGTAAGGGACTTTGCGAAAGAAAATGGTGAAACATTGGTAGTTGTTACAGCAGATCATTCTACAGGGGGAATCTCGATTGGTGCAGACGGTGAGTATAATTGGGATCCGACACCGATTCAAGCTGCAAAACGCACTCCTGACTTTATGGCAGAACAAATTGTAAAAGGTGCTTCAGTGGAAGAAACATTAGCTGAAAACATCGACCTTGAGTTAACGGAAGAGGAAATCGCTTCTGTGAAAGCAGCAGCAGAAGAAGAAGGCGATCAAACCGAAATCGATAATGCCATCGAGAAAATCTTCGACAAACGTTCAGGTACTGGCTGGACAACGGATGGACACACAGGAGATGACGTTCCTGTGTACGCATTTGGTCCACAAAAAGAGAAATTCTCGGGTATGATCGATAACACAGATCAAGCGAAAATGATCTTTGAATTATTGAAAAATAAAGGGAAAATCAAAGATAAAAAATAAGCTTATTTTAGATTAGACCATGCTTGCCCCTCCTTTTGGGGTGTGGACTGCATGGTCTTTTCTTCGATTATACTTCTTCTAAATCTGAAACACTAACTTCAGAGCGTTCTTCTAATGGTCCCCGAAGATGAACAACGGCTGTTTTTCCATCATCATTAACAGAGTCAATCCATACGGACGCATCTTTATATTTTACTTCAATATCAGCTGAAGAAGATAAAATCTGTTTTACTCGATTAGAATCCATTCCTCATTTCCTCCTTATATTCTATTTTCATTGGTTAGTGTGTCCTTTTTTTAGAGAAAAATTATAAATAACAAAAACCTGCCCGATCTTCTATCGGACAGGTTTTTGTTATTTCGTTTTGTTGCGCTGATCTTTATTATGTTTATTTCCCTTACTGTTGTCTCCACTCGTAATTTCAGTAGCAAACTCCGTCGTTCCACGCTTAGGTGAATTTTGATTTTCACTGCCTTTGTTGTTCTTTTTCGTCATATCATTTCCTCCATTCTACTCGATTCATTTGTAGTTTTTGAAGTTTAACAAAAGGTTATGCACAAATAGAAATGTTAAAGAAAGATTAAAAAATAAATTAGCATAGTTTTTTGGGACAAGAATAAGTTATAATATAAAACGAAACGATTACGATTAAAAATGTAAACTTAAGAAAGGAAACTTAAATGAATGAATTCTTTAAGGAGTTTTAATCAAGAGATGACAGGGATACTATTATTCATGTTATTTATTGTTCTTTTTTTAGCGGGAGATTGGGTGAAAGATTATATTCCGGACGAGTTTCTTACTTCTTCAATGGTGAATGTCATTACGATATTCCTGAGCATCTTGCTAGAAGCAATCCCTTTTATCTTAATTGGTGTCTTCGCATCCGCACTTATTCAAGTCTTTGTTTCTGAAAGTCTATTACAAAAAATTATTCCGAAGCGCTTCCCATACCTGGCTTTGTTTCCTGCAGCTGTGGTGGGAGCATTGCTTCCTGTTTGTGAGTGTGCCATTGTACCGGTGGCAAGAAGGCTGATTAAGAAAGGGATGCCTGCTCATCTTGCGATTGTCGTCATGGTAACGGCGCCTATTTTAAATCCGATTGTTTTCGCTTCTACTTATTATGCGTTCCAAAATAATATGACGGTTGTCTTTGGAAGGATGGGAATTGCTTTAATAGCTGCCTTAATCATTGGGGCACTATTGTACAAGTTTTATGGAAAGAGAAACCCGCTTATACAGAAAGAGCATAATCACGAGCATCATCATGATCACACTTCCAATAAATTAATGCAGACGATCGTGCATGCGAGTGATGAATTTTTTGACATGGGTAAATACCTTATCATCGGAGCATTCGTTGCAGCAGGATTTCAGACATATCTTGATAGAGAACTGTTAGTGGGGATAGGGACGAATGAGGTACTGGCTCCGGCAGTCATGATGGGGTTTGCTTATATTATTTCATTATGTTCGGAGGCTGATGCATTCGTGGCGTCGTCGTTCGGCAGTATATTTTCTGCTTCGTCCATTTTGGCCTTTCTAGTATATGGTCCGATGATTGATTTCAAGAATACTTTATTGATGCTTGCATACTTTAATAAAAAATTCGTACTGACCTTTATTGGGGTCGTGACGATTGTTGTGTATACATGCACATTGGTATTCCAATTTTTTGTATAAAGGAGGCGGAAGATATGAAACCATCGATACAATTTCATACATTAATCCGGGGAATCATCTTAATCGGATATGCTCTTTTGGTATTGAAACTATTCTTAACGTTTAATTTGCAAAACTTTGTCGCACCCAAAATGCATGGATACATGTATTTCGCTCTAGGGGTTTTCATTCTCCTGGGGGCGATCCAAATCATCCGGGGTACATCTTCAGCTTCTGCAAAAGAACACCATTGTGATTGTGAAGGTCATGAACTGCCGAAAGGATTCATTCGATCGAGCATGGTATATGCCCTATTTATTTTTCCAATTGTGGTTGGGTTCCTGCTGCCGGATAACTTATTAGATAGTTCCGTAGCAGCTAAAAGAGGGGTGAAAGTAGGGAATAGTCTATTTTCAACGCCGCCATCCAGTGAACAAAAAGGGTTAGATCAAAATGAGAGCACTGGGAAAAGTTCCACTGAAACTGAGCCCACCCTCAGTCCGTATGATGAGTTTCCTGTGGAAAAGGATTTCGACAAGTTGAAAGAAATCGTAAATAAAAGAGAAAAAATAATCGTAAGAGATGAACAATATATTCAAACATTAAGTATTGTGGACGAAAAGCTGGGCGATTTCGTCGGAAAAGAAATTCAGCTTACAGGCTTTGTGTATAAAGATGAAGGATTTGCAGAAGATGAAATGGTGATTTCCCGCTTTACCGTTACCTGCTGCGTAGCAGATGCTTCTGTTTATGGGTTGTTGGCACGTGATTCAGAACTGAGTAAACTTGAACCCGATACGTGGATTAACGTGAGTGGCGTAATCGATAAGGTGGATTTCAATGGTCAGGAAATGCCGGTTCTAAAAAATCCTGTTTTTGAAGTAATAGATCCGCCTGCTAATCCATATGTAGAGGAGTTCTATATTAAAATTGAATAAATTAAAAAAATCCTTACTTTTGTGTAAGTGAGGGTTTTTTTATAAAATTCAAATCGTGATCATTTTGATTAATGGACAGGGAAGTAATAGAGAGATATTAGATGCTTTTACGGTGGAAGGATGATAGACGAATAAAAGCCAGGCGCTATAATAAACGCTCCTGGCTTTTATCATTTGTTTTCTAGTGCTTTCTTGATTGTTTGAATGTTTTCTTACATCAGAGATAGATAGTCCATATTTTCATCGATATCTTCTTCCGTTAATACGGAAAGGCTATGAACTTTAAGTGCTGAACAATCTTTGTGATTCGAGGAGTTATATTTTGCTCGAAAATAACATACTTTATTTGATATTCTTTTGCTGTTTCAATCAAATCTTTTAATTCCTTTTGCGAGGGTTCATCTGTAGGCATTACGTTTTATGAAAGTGGTCTACTGAATATGATCAGAACATTGAGATTGTAACTTTATTCCTATATTTAACATTACTACTGATATTTTGAATCTTCTAAACGATAATGAAGATAGGATATTGAAAGGGAGGTAAAGAAATTGCATGAGAAAATGGATGGGACTCAGAAAGCGTCAGGAATTCCGGGCAGGTGGTTTGTGGATGAAGCAGCAGACGGGTCGGAGGGCTATCCGATTTTATTTATTCATGGGATTCATGCCTCGTCAGACACGTGGATACGAGAGAATGATCTACAGGAATTCACACGGAAAAATGGGCACCAAGCAGTTTTTATTGATTTGCATCCAGACGAAGATATGTGGAAGAATGGGCAGCTTTTAGTGGGAAAGCTTCGTGAGATTTACGACTATTTTAAGAGGAAGGTAGTGGTTGTCGGGCATAGTAAAGGAGGGATCGATGTTCAAACAGCATTGGTTCATTATGGTGCTAGACCATATATAGAGAGGGTCATCACTCTTTCGTCTCCTCATCATGGATCAGAGCTTGCAGACCTTGCTTATAGTAAATGGGCAGGCTGGTTATCCGATGCTTTAAGAAGTAAAAATAACGCCGTGTTTTCCTTGCAAACGGGATATATGAAATCTTTCCGCACCCAGACGGACGAACTTGAACTTGCAAAAGCCACCCCATTCTATACATTCGGTGGTACAGGATGGGGAGGGGTGAATTCTGAACTGTTTTGGGGCGGGTTATACTTAAGCCGATTTGGACAAAGTGATGGAGCGGTGCTGGTAACAAGTTCACGCCTTCCTTATGGGGATGAGGTGCGGGTCCAAGACTGGTCTCATACGACAATAAAAGAAGGCGGAGAGATTTTCCCTTATTTGAAGGAACTCTTAACAGAAGAGGTGCAAGAGTTATCCTATGCTGCCGTGAGCGAGATTGCTAAAGATGGAGAAAAATCGGTCCTACATAGAGGCGGGGGATTTGTGGGCGTTGGAGTGGAGAAGTTTTCAGTGGAGGAAGAGGTAGAGAAAATCTCTGTGGACTGGATCAGTGATCAACAGGCTACTATCTATGAGCTCATTAGTCCAAACGGGCAAGTGTATAAACAGTTTATGCTTACGGAAGATGCGACAGGCTTTTTACCGGGTGCCTATCATCATTCCATTATCATTTCAAAGCCACTTTTAGGGGAGTGGGAAATGAGGGCATATAATAGTCAAAGTGAAACATACCTGCTGACCATTCTGTTTAAGAAAGGAATTAGTAAGGGGGAGAAACAGCTGGCGTGGGATGGAGAACATTTAATGGTTTCATGGAATTTATACGACAAACCTGTAAAGAAAACATATACCATTCACCATATTCCAACGAAGAGCGGGACCAAAAACCAAACCACCCTCATTACAACTGAAGATCTATCTTCTCTGCCCCTTGCTGAATTTGAAGAAGGAATCCATAACATCACGATTGATATAGAAGGGGAAACCCAGGAGGGGAACAAATTTCAGAGAACGATTATTCAAACGGTTTATGTAGATGGAAAGGGGAAAATCTATTAATTGTTTGAGGTGCCATTAAATGCAAGGTCCGTCCCTATGTATATCTAGGGACGGACCTCTAAGTTATAATGCGCTTAGGAATTCTGTTACTTGTTCTGGTGTTTTGGCGTTGGCACTGTGCAGGTGCGCTATTTTTTCGCCGTTTTTGTAGACAAGCAGGCTTGGGATGCCCATGACGTCATATTTTTCGGCGATTTCAGGAAATTCGTCTTTATTGATGTCGTACCATTTATATTGACCGAACTCTTCCATGATCTCATCCATGAACATATCCATACGACGGCAGTCAGGACACCAGTCAGCGTGGAATTTCACGATCACCGGATCTGCCGAAGTAATTAAATCTTCAAAGGTTTCTTTGTTTTTGATTGCTTGCATGTTGATAACCTCCCTTTTTCATTATTTTATACAAAACATCAATCAATTGTAAAACGAATCATTTTTCGTCTGAACGTGTACATGATAATATGAGAATACAATTTGAAAGAAAAAGGTGACATTTATGCAACCGATTAACGTTGGAATAGTAGGATACGGTTTTTCTGGACAAAGCTTTCATCGTCCATTACTTTCTCACTTAGAGGAATTTCATATCGAAGCGGTGCTTTCTTCTGATGAAGAGAAAGTGCTGAAAGACATTGAGGGCGCGACTGTGGTTTCTTCCCTTGACGATTTACTTCAACAAGACATTGAATTAGTTGTGATCACAACGCCAAACCATCTTCACTACTCCATGATTAAGCAATCATTACTTGCTGACAAACATGTAGTGGTAGAGAAGCCATTTGTGACGAATAGTGTGGAAGGGGAAGAACTGTTAGCTTTAGCGAAAGAGAGGGGCTTGCATCTTACCGTATTCCATAATCGCCGATGGGATGCTGACTTCTTAACCATTCAAGACTTACTTGCAGAAGATGCTTTAGGACAAGTCTATACATACGAAGCTCACTTTGATCGTTTCCGCCCGACTATTAAAGATCGTTGGAAAGAAAATAAAATGGAGGGAGCCGGCGTGTTATATGATTTGGGTTCCCACCTTCTTGATCAAGCACTCACCCTGTTTGGTACACCAAAATGGGTGCAGGCAGATGTGTTCCCGCAAAGGAATCCGGAAAAAGCGGAAGACTATTTCCATATTACACTGGGTTATGACGTATTGAGAGTGCAACTGTACTCCCGTTCTATTGTCCTTGATCCAGGACCCCGCTATCAGGTTCATGGATTAAAAGGAAGCTACGTGAAGCATGGAATGGATCGTCAGGAAGACGATTTGAAAGCAGGGAAAAATCCACTTGATGAAGAGTGGGGATTGGAAGTTGAAGAAAACTGGGGTACACTGACAACCCTATCTGGTGATGAAGTGACCTCAGAAGTCATTCCTTCTGAAAAGGGGGATTATACCCAGTTCTATCTGGGGATATATGAAACCTTAAGGGGAAACAAACCTCTTCCGGTAAAACCGGAGGATGCATTACACGTGATAAAAATCATAGAAGCATGTAAAGAAAGTGCAGAGAGCAAACGAGTTGTTCATCTGAAATAGAGTAGAAGGGCTCCCCACAATAGGGAGCCTTTCTTTATAGAGGCTATTCTACTGTACCAGCTTCTAAGATCTGAACTTTTGCGTCCACATTGAATTTCACACGGGGATAAATGCTTTCTTTCCATTCTTTAATATCAAATCCACGTACCCCGTGTTTTTGATTTTGACCGATGCCGACAGGGTCGATGCCTAATTCCTGAAATTCCTTCAGCATGGTTAAGCATTTTTCTTCTATATCTTTTTCCATTTTTTTCTCAACTTCCACTACTTTATCAGGAGTCAATTTTTTTCCTGTGTACTCTCTGACAATCCCTCTGATCTTAATTTTTATAGTGACTTCAACGGGGTCTGTTTTGTGTCTTACAATGATCTTGTGCTTGGAACTCAGGCTTGTCACTGAAGCCTCAACGTTTTTTTCTGCTTTATCAGGCTTTTTCCCTAATTTAACGATATGATGTCCCTCTGCCAGTTTATCTACCAACAATTTAAAGAAAAACATATCGTCAGCAGGAATCTTTTTAACCATTTTATCTTTTTTAAAGAGTGCAACACCTGTAATGGCTATACTTTCGTTAGAAAGCTGCTTCAATATAGGGAGATAGGCTGTTTGTCCTTCTTGGAAATAATTAAAAAGAAATAAATGTAAATTTGTTTCTGGTAACTCTCTTCGGTTAATGTTGTGTGTAATCAGGTTAGAAATATACGTTCCATTGCCCCTTAAGCCATAATTACCTTTGAGCAGTTCCCCTGCTTCTCCTTCTACTATCGTTACATATAGCCTTGCCCCAACACTCGCGTCTCTTTGCAGGGAATCTCCGATATCGATGATTCCTTTCTTTGCTAGTTTTTCTCCTATCAACACGACATCCAAGCTTCCTCTTACAAGGGGCTGTTGAGCCTTCCTTGCCAATTTTTCAAGTACTTCTCGTGTAGAAGATGCCTCAGCAGAAAGTGTTCCATTCTGGATTGACTTATCGGATAAGTAGATAGGAAAGAGTGATGTACCTCTTATTATATTTTCATCAACATAATCATAGGCTTTTCCGGTTTCAACATACAAATCGTCGAGAATTTCCTTTTCTACACATCCCGATAGGAGCAAAGAACAAATGAGTAAAATGATCAAAGAAAGTTGTTTCATTGTTTTTGTCTCACCTTCTTCATGATAGTCACCAGTACTAAGAGAACAGGTATGTAAATAAAGTTGAAATAAAAACCGATTTCTCCTGAAATCGTATTCAAGAAATTAATCTGTTTACGATCAGTGATAAAAGTTAAGGTGCATAAACAGAGAATACAAATGATGATCAAGGCATGACGATGTCTCAAAGGAGTCATTCGCTTAATGGTCCTGCTGGCACACCAGAGAGTTATGCACGCGTTGGGCAGAATCACTAAGCACCAATTTGCGATTCCGATATATTCAAAACGTTCAACAAAGGGCATTTCTACGATCTTCCACATAGAAAGTGTGGCCCAAACGGTCTTTTCTAATTGCTTTTGACTGAAAAATGCAAAAGAAATGATGGCAATTATGGTGTATATGGTTGATGTTGTAAATAGCCCCCAATGAGCATATTTTTGAGACTTTCTCGCATCTTTAATATAAGGATAGAGCATCAGTATGGATTCGTATCCCAGATAAGTAAGTGACATATTTTTTGTTGAGATTAAGAGATCTTTGATGCTGTGATCAAATACCGGTAAAATGTTTCTGAAATCTGCGTATTTAAATGTAAACGCAAAGGTTAAGAGCAAATAACTCGGCAGGATCGTTCCAAAAAAAGCTGCCCCTGCGATCGTACGAACCCCGCCATTTACGATATAGTACACAATTATCAGGAAGAAAAAGGAAAATATAAAGGTGCTTAATCGCGGATACATCCATACTTGCAATACCTCGATATATGTTCTCAAAATTGTTACCACCAGCAAACTAAAATAGAGGGCAAATAATAAGTTGAAAATATTCCCAATCCATTTTCCGAAAGCCAAGGTATGAGCAGATACAAGGTCCCCTCCAGATTTTTCTAAAATAAGGTACATAAGGAACATGAGAATATGAGTGAAAATTCCTGCCAGGATGACAGAAATCCATCCATCATATCCCGCATTCATCGAAATGATTCGTTGGAACCCCAGAATACCTGCCCCGACTTGAATGGAATGTATGAGAAAGAATACAAGGAAAGGGGATATTTTTCTTCTTTCTGGAATGGTTTGCATCTGATCACCTCCGACCTTTACTCGTCGATATCTAGCTTTTTCTTTCCTTCAGATGGACGGAATCTGAAGGGTTTCTTCGTTCTTAAAAATTCTGGACGTCCAGCTTGTTTACTAAAAGGGAAACGGATCAGAGCGTCTTTCAGATCCTTCATTCTCGGTGGATAGAGAGGCTCCAAGAATGGTCTTCCCAAGGAAGTTAACTGTAATAAATGTCCCATTAGTAAACAGAAACAGAAAACAATGCCTACTAATCCCCATAGTTGTGCGAACAACAAGAAGGGGAATCGGAGCAAACGGATCGTATTACCCATGCGGTACACGGGAGTCGTAAAGGAAGCAAGGGCAGCAAGGGCAACTAAAATGAGCAATACGTTACTTGTAATCCCTGCCTCAACAGACGCGGTCCCGATTACGATCCCTCCAACGATACCGATCGTTTGACCAACCTTGGTTGGAAGTCGGGCTCCTGCCTCACGCAATAATTCAATCGTTAATTCGAGAAATAGCGCTTCTAATATAGGAGGCAAAGGAATTTCTTGTCTGGAAGTCACAAGTGTGGCCATTAAATCCTTTGGAATGAGTTCATAATGATACGTAAGCGCAGCAACGTAAATCGGTGTAATCAAAATCGAAAATCCTACTGCAAAAACACGCACTAGACGGAGGAATGAGGCAATGAAGTAATTCAAGAAATAATCCTCATATGCATTAAAAAACTCGACGAGAGTAGTCGGTCCGATCAAGGCATGCGGAGAACCGTCTACCATAACGGCGACTTTTCCCTCCACCAGTACAGAAGCGACACGATCCGGGCGTTCTGAATCCAATAGCTGGGGGAAAGGGGAATTGCTATTATCGGCAATGAGCTGTTCAATAAATGAACTATCCATGATTTGATCAATATCAACGGCTCGTAAACGTTGACGCATCGTATTTACATTTGCTTTATCCACTAATCCATCAAGATAGACCAGGGCGATCCTCGTGTGAGTCAGTTTTCCAATATTGAATTCCTCCACCAGCAGTTCTTTAATAGGAAGTCTCTTACGGAGAAGATTCAGGTTGTCACTGAGTGATTCCACAAAGGCCTCTTTCGGACCAACCACACTGAACTCCACTTCCGGTTGGGAAACCTTTCTCCCCATTTCATTCTTCGTAGCGATGAAGGCGAATTTTCGGTTGGAGGCATCCATCGTTAACAAGGTATATCCGTTAAAAAGCTTTTGTTCAATTTGAGCTTCATCTTTGGATATCTCTATATCCAGTACAGGAACCAATGTCTTTAAATCATCAAATGTATGAAAGTCTTTTGAAAGTAAGGAGGGAAGAACATCTTCCTGAAGAATCTTCCCATCAATCAGAGTGGTAATGAAATGCAAACTGAATTTGGCCCCTGTATGAGGGTTCTGATAAAAAGCTTGTTTATAGTCAGCCGATTTCTCAGCTTCTTGTTTAAAGTTTTCATAGGTCTGTTTGTTCTTCGTGTCATCGGTGTTTTTCTTGTTCTTAAAGAATGGAAACATACTTATCCCTCATGTTCGATGTTTGGTCTATCCTGTAGTGTTTCCGAAAATAGGAGAATTATGAAAAAGGATGGGGGAAGTGGGAAAAAAAGTTAAGATCTGTTGAATGATAAGAGGGGATGAGTTCGAGGTGGATCAATCCGAGTTGGGAATGAAATAAAAAAGACTGGAGAAGGGAGATCCCTTTTCCAGTCTCATATCGTTATTCCTGCTCCAGGAAAAACTTCTCGATATCATCAAGCATCGCATTTGCTGCCACAACACCACCAGCAGTGTTCCAAATAGCATCACTTACTTCATATACCTTGTCTTGTTTTGCTACTTCAAGGTTTTGGAATAGAGGATCGTTCAGCCACTCTTCAGCAAGCTTGTTCGCTTCTCCATCGCCAGTTTCATATGTGAAGTAGAATAATGCATCTCCGTCCATCGCCGGGATGCGCTCTTTTGTCACACCTGTTTCAGCGAAGTCATCAACATCCTGACCTTCAGGACGGGCGAATCCTAATTGATCCAGGATCACACCTGAGAACGAGTCTTTATGATAGATACGTACGTCACCTGCTAAAAAGCGGACCATAGAAACTTCTTGGTTTAATTTGTCTCCAAGCTTACCTTTAATTTCTGCAATTCGCTGGTCATACTCAGTTAATACTTCTTGACCTTTTTCTTCTTTGTTAAGTGCTTTAGCGTATAATTCAAAGTTCTCTTTCCAGTTACCGCGTAAAGTTTCAGCCATAACTGTTGGAGCGATGTCTTTCAGCTGATTGAATTGTTCCTCTTGACGCATTTTGTTCCCGATAATAAGATCCGGTTGAAGTTTTGCAATGGCTTCCATGTTTAATTCGCTTTCAGTTCCTACTACTTCCACGTCTTTCATATCGTCTGTAATATGATCGTACCAAGGATCACCTGTCCAGGATTGTACGGCACCAACAGGGGTCACGTCCATAGAGAGAAGAGCCTCTGTTCCTTCATTTGTAAGGATGACTACCTTCTTAGGAGTTCCTTCGATTTCAGTCGTACCCATGGCATGTTCCACTGTATAGGTTTCTTCTTTTTTATCATCGTTCCCTGCAGAACCTTCTTTTTCTTCTTCTTTATTACCGCAAGCAGCTAAAAATAGAAGTGAAGCGATAAGTAATAAAGATAATAAACTTCTTAATTTCATATGTATGAATCCTCCTGAAAATAATATATGGTTGATAATGATTATCAATTACACTTTTTATATTAGATGAGAAGGTTTTCATTGTCAACACTTAAATGATAATGATTTTCAAAATCATTGACGGTTGTTTCATTCTTCTTTAAAATAGTAATGAAAGAAAAAAACGTGAAAATTAATAGATTTTCCTTTCCTGATTGAATTTCAATTAGGGATAGAAAGGTTAACAAATAATGAAAACTCAAAAACAATTTCTTCTGTTTATTGGAACCATTCTTATTCTCATAGTGTGTATAGGAATCAGCATTGTCTACGGGTATACGGATACGTCGTGGAGAATAACACTTGAAGCGTTTACCAACCCGGATGGATCGACTGAGCATATCGTGCTCCAGACAATCCGCTTACCGAGGGCGCTTATTGCTGCGACAGTAGGGGCGTCCCTCGCAATTTCAGGAGTCCTGATGCAAACCTTGACCAAGAATCCGTTAGCATCTCCCGGTATTTTCGGGATTAATGCCGGTGGTGCCTTTATGGTAGTAGTGGCAGTTACGTTATTTGGTGTAACCAATCTTCAATCCTTTACGTGGCTTGCGTTTCTAGGAGCAGGACTGGCTGCCGTCGGAGTATATGTCATCAGCTCCGTCGGGAATAACGGCTTGACTCCCATGAAGCTGACGTTAGCAGGGGCTGCCATAACGGCAATGTTCTCTTCATTTACACAGGGTTTGCTTGTACTGAATGAAGCAGCGTTAGAGCAGGTTTTGTTCTGGCTTGCAGGATCTGTTCAAGGAAGAAGTCTTGCCATATTAACCGGAGTATTTCCTTATATCGTGGTGGGCTGGATCCTTGCGCTCATGTTGGCAGGAAAAATGAATATACTTGCCATGGGAGAAGATGTTGCCAAAGGGTTGGGACTTAAAACAGCCCTGATCAAATTTATCGCATTACTTGTGGTCGTGCTCCTGGCAGGAGGTTCCGTAGCCATTGCAGGACCAATAGGATTTATCGGGATTATCATCCCCCATCTTGCGAGAAAAATCATCGGGGTGGATCATCGCTGGTTGATCCCTTACTCAGGATTACTCGGAGCGATTTTACTATTGGCCGCTGACATTGGAGCCCGTTACATCATCATGCCCCAGGAGGTGCCGGTTGGTGTTATGACAGCCATTATTGGTGCGCCATTCTTCGTGTACGTTGCAAGGAAGGGGTTTTAACCGATGAATAAGTTTATTGGGAAACGCTGGCTTCAGGACCGGGTTTCTATGCTCGTTGATATATCTGCAATGAAGAAAATCATGATATTAGGCGTCATCACTTTACTCGTCCTTATTATGAGTACGGGAATAGGTGACATGAAAATAGCACCCTGGAAGGTCGTAAGCGTCTTCTTTGGAGGCGGAACAAGTTTAGAACAGCTTGTTGTTACATCATTTCGTCTTCCAAGGATTATCATTGCCTTGTTAGCCGGGATGGCATTGGCCGTTGCAGGCGGGATTTTGCAAGGAATGATCCGAAACCCGTTGGCGTCCCCGGACATAATCGGGATCACCGGAGGGGCGGGTGCGGCGGTCGTCACTTTCCTGACCCTTTTCAGTAATGATGATAATACCTTGATGGTCAGTATAAAATGGATGCCTGTTGCAGCATTTATCGGTGCAGCTGTCATTGCCTTTTTAGTCTATTTCTTGGCATGGAGAAAAGGTGTATCCCCAGTCAGGCTCGTATTGATCGGAATCGGGATATCAGCTTTGACACAAGCATTGACTACATTGCTTATGATCCTCGGCCCTATATATAGAGCGAGTCAAGCTAATATTTGGATTACAGGTACGGTTAACGGATCCGACTGGCAGGATGTGTGGATTCTGCTTCCCTGGAGCCTGATTTTTATATTGTTGAGCTTTTTTATCACCCGTCAATTGAATATCCAGGAACTTGGGGAAGAAATCGCTACAAGTGTTGGAGGGAACGTTCAGAGACAACGCTTTTTACTTCTCCTTATGTCAACGGCTTTAGTGGGTGGAGCGGTTGCCTTCGCAGGGGGGATCGGCTTTGTGGGTCTGATGGCTCCCCATATGGCAAGACGAATGGTAGGATCATCTTTCGGTGCATTACTTCCCGCAGCTGCCTTTATTGGTGGTATTCTCGTGATGGTGGCAGACCTGATAGGCCGAACGTTATTCCTTCCCTTGGAAGTTCCAGCCGGTGTATTTACCGCAGCGATCGGAGCACCTTATTTTATCTTTTTATTATTTAAAACACGAAATTCTTAAAGGAGATGGCCATTAATGAGTGACATTTTACAAACGAAGGATTTAACTCTATCTTACGGGGAACGAACGATCATTGATGAACTGAATATTGACATTCCAAAAGGGGAGATTTCTGTCTTCATCGGCGGAAATGGATGCGGTAAATCCACTCTACTTCGTTCCATTGCCAGATTACTTAAGCCGAAACAAGGTTCGGTTCTGTTGGATGGGGAAGCAATCTCTCGTTTATCAACGAAAGAAGTCGCTCGTAAAATGGCCATTCTTCCTCAATCGCCAACGGCACCAGAGGGATTGACCGTCCTGCAGCTGGTAAAGCAAGGTCGGTATCCTCACCAAACATGGCTCAAGCAGTGGTCCCATAAGGATGAAGAAATTGTCCAGGATGCACTGAAGGCAACGAAGATGGAGGAGCTGCAGCACAGGAAAGTGGATGAACTTTCAGGGGGGCAGAGGCAGCGTGCATGGATTGCGCTGACTCTAGCACAAGACACCGGCATCATCCTGTTGGATGAACCCACTACTTACTTGGATATGACCCATCAAATTGAGATTCTCGATTTGTTATTTGAACTAAATGAGAAAGAAAAGCGAACCATCGTCATGGTCCTTCACGACCTTAATTTAGCTTGTCGCTATGCCCATAATATTGTCGCCATCCGTGATAAGCAAATTTATGCCCAAGGGAAGCCTGAAGATGTGATTAGCTGTGAACTCGTGAAGAATGTATTTGACATGGATTGTCAGGTGTCCCGAGATCCTTTGTTTGGAACCCCGTTATGCATCCCATTTGGTAAAGGTCGTTGCATTCTGAATGCTGTGGGTGAGACGGGATGAATGACCTCACTCGGGGGCAGTGGGACACTCTCAAGAAATATCGTTTTCATAGAGAGTGGGATCCTGCTTTTGAAGGGGAAGGGGCAAGCTCTTTCTTAGGGGAGAGTAATATGAAAGCCTATCTAACCGACAGGCTTTCGGCAATCGGGACAGATGATCCTAAGGTAGCAGCGTCCTTATTCATGAAACGCTATGCTTTCATAGCAGCAATGGGATTAATGGCGATGACGTATTGGAATAAGAAATTAAACCTCAAGCCTGAGAACCTGACCCTGGTGGATGGGGACAAGAATGGATTATGGATGCCTCAGTTTTATTTGAAAGATGCAATCGTTACTGAATTCACTTCCACCAGGGAGAAAGAGGAATTTATTCAGTCGATCTTTCGATATCATCTTAATGGAGTGATACAGTCGTTAAAGAAAGCGACAAAGCTGTCAAACCTAATTCTTTGGGAAAATATCGCTGTCTATGTTTTCTGGATTTTCGAGAATGAAGATGTTCTTTTAAACGAAGGAATGAGAGAGCATCGCAACGAACAATTCCGCCAGCTGCTGTCTGATGAAAACAGCCAATGGTTCGGACAGTATCATAAAAATCCATTGGCACGTTACTATACTGGAAAAGTAAATGTAGAAGCTGTGACGGAAAAGGTTCGTGTTCGTAAAACCTGTTGCTTCTCCTATAGAATACAAAATGGGGAGCAGTATCGTTGTAAAACATGTCCGCAATCCTGTCGAGTGAAAAGGACATAGCTCTCACAAGGAGGTTATGATATTGAAAGAATTTCCCGAACAGTTTGATGCATTGGTAGAAAAGTACACTGAGCTTTTAGTAGGTGATACCGATTCGGATAAGAAAGAAATGGTCACCCAATACGCTCTCTACTCCTTCATCGCGAAAAACATGCCTGCACTCGTGAAACACTGGAATTCTTTATACCCTGAAGGTAAGGATGAGATGAAGCGGATCGTCAGAGAGATAAAAGAAATGAATGAAGCCCATCGTGCCGAAATGAATGGGAAAAAGAAGGAAGAATAAGTGGTTTTTATCAGGAAAGTGCCCTTTTTTGTTTGAAAGGGTACTTTTTTATTTGAATTTGTCCGGGATGTCGATTTACACGAATTCAATGGATTGATGACTCGATTATTGACATTTGGATACCAGGCACACCCCACGCGCACTTCCCAACAAAAAAGGCAGACCAGAGTCTGCCTTCTGACATTATTGAACCTGACCGCCATACCCATAAGGAAATTGAGAAGAATACTGCTGGTGCTGCTGATAGGATTGCTGAATCTTTTGACTGTCGGCTGCTTCAAGCTTGTACCAGCCTTTGCGGAACATTTCATTGTATAGCTCACGTTGAGCATTTTGTGTTTCGTTAAAAATCGTCAGCAGATCTTGATAAAGCGCTTGATGACTCGCTTCGTTCAGAGCTGTACAGTAAGAAGCGGTCATGTATTTTTCGTGAGACAGCACATCCGTTATAAAGTCTCGATCATTCATCTGTGGCGTTTCCGGTACTTGTGTTTGCGGGTTTTGGATTTTTTGCTGATTCTGTTGATTCATGTAAGGGGACTCCTTTCTACATCATGTTTTGGTTTTGATTAGTCGTATTCAAATGTGCCAGTAGTTGTTGGTAGTGACGTTGATGCATCTGTCCGCATTTATCCAACTCAGCTTTAATCTCAGTATCCTGACAATGAGCTGCTGCAAAATGGCACTTCTTCATGGCATTAAGATTCCATGCAAGCATGTCATTTAAATATAAAGAATCTTTTGTTGTAAGCAATTGCGGTGGTTCCGTATAGGCTTGCTGTTGGCTTCCTTGTTGAGGTTGTTGTTGCATATTCTTTTCCTCCTTTTCAATCTTTTAATATCCTTTCATTTGTATGATCGATAGGTAATATTACCCTGTATACGACCCCTTAAGAAAGTTTTATAATCATAGGGCAAAGGTTATTTTTCCTAATGCTCAACATGATTATTCACGTATTTACAAATTCCGATAATATTCTACTAAGAAAGTATTGAAAGTATATTCAAAACGTTTAAAAGGTGATAAAATGTTGGTAAGTATATAGTAGTATGAACGTTTTCTTTTTTAGTAATAAAGAAAACGTTTTCATAGTATGATATATATGTTTTTTCAGGGGGTAAGCAACATGGAGCAAGCAATGCGTAATTTCTTTTTATTCCTTTCAAAAAATAAGCCGATGACGAAGCTGGCTAAGAAATATGGCCTGCGTTTTGGAGCCGGCCGATTCGTTGCAGGATCTTCCATTCTGCAGGCAGTTGAGGTTATTCGTGACCTGAATAGTCAGAATCTTGTTGTAACGATTGACTATTTAGGTGAGTTTGTGGACAATGAGCGTGAAGCAAACGAAATGGCTCTTGAATGTGTAGAGGCTGTTCGTGCGATCGGGAGAGAAAACCTAAAATCTCAATTATCCCTGAAGATGACATCGATGGGGTTGGATATTTCCGAAGAGGTTGTCATGAAGAATATGAGGTTGATTCTTGATGAAGCAACCAGACAAAATGTATTTGTGACCATTGATATGGAAGACTATTCCCGCTGTGGAAAAACCATTGACATCTTCAAGCGCTTAAAGTCAGAGTATGATAATATCGGCACGGTAATACAAGCCTATTTATATAGAACAGAAAAGGATATGGATGATCTGAATGCGTATTCCCCCAATCTGCGTCTAGTAAAAGGGGCCTATAAAGAATCACCTGAAGTTGCGTTTCCCGAGAAGAAGGATGTAGACGATAATTTCAAAAAAATTATTAAAACTCATCTGTTGAACGGCAATTATACGGCTATTGCCACTCACGATGATGAGATGATCGATTATACGAAGAGACTCGTGGAAGAGTACAACATCCCGCGTGATCAATTCGAGTTTCAAATGCTTTTTGGCATTCGTGTAGAGCGTCAGCATGAACTGGTCAAAGAAGGCTATAAAATGCGTGTATACGTTCCATACGGTACGGATTGGTACGGATACTTCATGAGAAGACTGGCTGAAAGACCGGCAAATGTCGCCTTTGTTCTAAAAGGGGTCATGAAGAAATAATAATAGTAGATAGTATAAAGACTCTATGGATGTTCATGGAGTCTTATTTGTTTATTCGTAATCATGGGAAGGAGGTTAGGGAACAATGAAAATCGTCCCGTTTCGAGTGGAAGGAAAGTATTTCAAGAAAATGATCAAGCTTTATTGCCAACTCTTTGTGGTGGATCCTGCCGGCATGGAACAACAGTTTAAACGTCATTATACGTACCCGCGTTTTGAAGGGTATCTCGCTATTGTGGGTGATGAAGTTGCAGGATACGTATATGGATATTCCTCTGAAAAAGGGCAATATTACCACGAACTCTTGTCCCGTCATTTACACCGGAATCGTGAGTGGATGGAGAATTGCATGGAGCTGGTCGAACTTGGTGTTCATCCCGAGTACAGAGGAAAAGGTATTGCTAAACGACTGATGGGAATATTATTGCAGAATAGAAGAGAGGAAAGAGCACTTCTTACGACCCGCAAGGATAATCAATCAGCCATTGACTTTTATCATTCTCAAGACTGGAAAACCCTTCGTGATGGATTCTTTCCAAATGTCCCACATGAATATATCATCATGGGTAAAACTTTAAGCAGAAAAGACAGGAGTCGTTGATTTCCACTCAACTTCTGAACAGTTATGAAGGAAATGGAGTTCATCCCGCTTATATTTTCAGAATTTAGATAAGTATGGTTACGGGCAAGGCTTTTTTATTGTTACGTTATTCACAATATTATATAATAAAAGAGAATAATCTTCATGAAATAAGAGGCGATAAAATGGAAATTACCATTGATAACTTGACTTTACTGCTTGGCCTCTTGCTTTTAGTCGGTGTTGTAACCGCTAAGTTCTCCACTCGATTAGGCGTTCCCTCCCTTATTTTATTTATCATCGTAGGTATGGTACTAAATACATATTTCTTCTTCGATAATGCTCCAATGACACAATTCATCGGAACACTTGCTTTAATCATCATCCTGTTTGAAGGTGGACTTCAGACGAAATGGAGCAATGTGAAAAGTGTCTATAAACCTTCATTATCACTGGCAACCATTGGAGTCATTGTGACTACAATTTCGATTGGGGTGGCAGCAAAATTCATCCTCGATGTAAGCTGGCTGGAAGGGATGTTATTCGGGGCAATCGTTGGTTCAACGGACGCTGCAGCGGTTTTCTCCGTTTTAGGGAACAAAAACATCAAACCGAAAATCTCTTCTACACTGGAAGCAGAATCAGGCAGTAATGACCCGATGGCAATCTTTTTGACGGTAGCTTTTTTGCAATTGATCCAATTTCCCGGATTAAATCCTGCTACCTTGATTTTAAGCTTTTTTTGGCAAATGGGTATGGGGCTGGTACTTGGACTGGCGCTGGGATGGGCATCTGTATGGATCATCAATCGGATTAATCTTGATTCCTCCGGTCTGTATCCGGTTCTGTCCATTTCACTGGCTATCTTCACATACGCATTTACGAGCATACTTGAAGCGAGCGGACTATTAGCTGTCTATATCATGGCCATCGTAGTCGGAAATCAGGAATTGACCTACCGACATTCGATTGTCCGCTTTAATGAAGGATTTGCCTGGATGATGCAAATCGTCATGTTTATCCTGCTGGGTTTATTGGTTTTCCCTCAGCATTTGCCAAGCATTGCGTGGCAAGGAATTGTCCTCTCGATTCTATTGATTGTAGTAGCGAGACCACTGGGAGTGTATTTAAGCCTTGCCCTGGCAAAGAGCTTCTCGGTAAAAGAAAAATTCTTCATTTCATGGGCAGGTTTGAAAGGTGCGGTACCAATCGTATTGGCAACGTATCCAATGGTGGCCAATATTGAAAACAATGAAGTCATCTTCAACGTTGTGTTTTTCGTTGTTCTTCTATCCGCTCTGATCCAAGGAACGACCATTTCACCTTTAGCCAACTACCTTAAGCTTGCCGGAGAGGAAAGGCCTCCTATCTCTCACAGCATAGAACTCGTTTCAATCGGAAAGACAAACAATGAAATGCTTGAAATTCTCATTAACGACGATGCCTATATTACAAACAGGGCGATTAAGGATATCAATCTCCCTGAGAAAACCTTGATTTCAGCTGTTATCCGAAACAATGAACTTATCACTCCAATGGGAGACACCGTTATCAAAGCAAACGATACACTTTATGTGCTTGCAAATAAGAGTCAGAGAAAGCGTATCAATGAGCTTTTGAATTCTAAAGGGGGATTAAGTTCCACATAGACAGAACTATTACCTGTTCTCTCTTCAGATGCGGAGCCGACACGAGCCCACTCATCCAAGATGATTAACAACCTTTCAATAAGTCACTAAATAAAAAACGCAATCTTCCACTTGGAAGATTGCGTTTTGTTATTGATTAGTCAGCAGAAACGGCTGCTTTCCCCATTGATTTTCTCTCAAAGAGCTGTTCGAAAATCGGGAAGCTATATTGAACCACGAATCCTAATAGGAGCGTAACAATGATTGTGCCGATTCCAATATCACCCTTAAACAGGAATGCCAGTGACAGAGCAAATCCTTCACTAATGATACGTGAATTACGAAGATTTAATCCGAAACGCGTATGGATTGCCACCATAAGTGTATCCATAGGGCTTGCCGGAAATTTAGCCTGTAAGTAAATCGCAATCCCAAGCCCCATTGTCAAAATTCCCGAAGCAAGGGCGAACAGCTGATTCATCAGCATCTCAGGCGCATAGTTATTAAAGACCACCAGTAACCAAAAATCAATCAAAAGGCCAATCACAAGAATGGATCCCGCTGCCAATACATCAGGCTTCTTTTTCATAATAAGAGCATTTAGTCCGATCAATACGATCCCATTTATGAAAACAGCGGTTCCAACCGTAATCCCAAACATATTCGATTCCCCAACGGCCAGTGCATCCCAGGCAGAGGCACCCAAACCAGATTTAATAATCAAGGCAACCCCCATAGTCAAAATAAAAAGTCCAATCGTAAAAAACATAAGTCTGCGCGTCATTAAATAGTCTCCTTCTCTGTAAACGTTCTCATTACTGTACATTAAAAAACAGACGAGCTACTTTAAGTGGTGCTGATAAAGTAGGAGGTCTGACAACTTGAAAATTTATATTCTTAGTTTACTGTAAAAGTGGGGACAAGGCAAAGTTAATTTTTGTATGGGAGGAGAAAAAGTTTGGGGAGTGTTATTGGGGGGGTGGTGTGTGTGGTTAGCTAAATTTGTCGAACGGTCGATATATTGAAAAAACGGTCGATAAATCCGGATAACGGTTGATAAATCGAAATAATGGTCGATAAATCCAAACAACGTTCGATAAATTTCCGCAAGTCCTTTAAATCTCCTTTTAACGTCAATTACACACCACCATTCCACGCAAAAAAAGCACCCGATCAACAAAATCAGGTGCTTTCTTCCTAACTTGCTATGGTTGTTTCTTAAATTGATTGTTTTGACTGTTTCTTTTCCCGCCGCCGGCCATCTCAACGGTAGGACCTGCGTCACCCTTCACGCTTGCTGCACTCACTCCAGCCTTTGAAGGGTTTTTCTTATGCTTAGCCATGTCGAACACCTCCATTACTAAGATTCCCTTATCCATATAGAATTATGAGTGAGAAAGAAGAGGGACGGACCTCAAAATGAGGTCCGTCCCTCTCCATCGACTACGACTTTCCAATTGTGGTTACAGGCAGCTTTTATGGTTTGATGATTAAGGAAGTAATCAGCAATCAACTCGGTCATGTCGATTTGTATTTCTTTAATGATCTTCTTGTTTTTGAACATGTTGTATTCTCCGCCGCCTCCTGCACGATAATTGTTCATGACGACTTGGAATTTCTGATCTTCTGCTAAGGGTTCCCCATTGCAGAAGAGGGAGGTAACTCGTTCTCCTATTGGATGGCTGATATTCAACACGTAGTCAATTCCTTCCCACATATCATAATTATAATGCTGAGGTTTAGGGGTGGAGAAATCCGGGTTCACACAAAGCGACCCTGCTTGGTTTACAGCAAAATAAGATGCCGAACGCTCAAGGGCAAGACGTATGTCCCTACCTGTCAGCTCAAGAACGGTTAAGGTATTGGGATAGATGTAGTTAGACACGATGTCCCTCAATGTGACAATATTAGGTAGTCCTTGTTGGGATTCACTAAATAGTGCAGTTGCTGAAATGGAAACGTCCGCTGCCTCCATTTGGACGCGCTGGATGAACTCAATGAATGGATGTTCCTTAATACGAGCCTCGAATGTATCTTCTATTTGCATATTTCCTTCGATTTTACCAATGGGCTGGTCCAGCCAGGATTGTGTTTTGCTTTCAATGTCACCGGCAATGGAAAGGACCTTTATATCGGCCTCAATGCCATCCATTGAAATGACCTGAGGCTCTTTGTTTATAATAGTCCATCCTTGCTTATTACGTTTTAACGCAATCGTTACTTTTCCGATGCTCTCACCATGCATTCCCGGCTGAACGATTGAAACACCATTGATGGTGCCGGCAAGTTTTCTGTGTTGATGACCAGTCAGCAGCACATCGATTCCTTTTACTTCCTGACAAATTTTGTAGCCCTGGTTTTCACCAGTTTGTCGTTCAGTTGGTGAACCGGTTTGAATTTCCTTTTCAAAACCCCCATGATACGAAACAATCATCACATCAGGTTTTTCTACTGTGTGGATGTAGGAAACCCAATTCCGGGTTGAGGTAAAGGCATCTTCAAATGACACATCGACAATGTGAGAGGGATTTTCCCAATGTGGAATATAATGTGTCGTTACACCAAGTACAGCTGCTTTCACCCCATTTGGGAACACTTTGATAAAGTAAGGGAGTCCGAACAATGGCTTCATGGTCCCCTTATGGAGGATGTTAGCGGTTAAAAAAGGATATTCTGCTTCTTGATGAGCTTTATGTAAGGGTCCCACCCCATAATTGAATTCATGATTACCGATCACGGCTGCATCATAATTTATTTCATGTAAAATTGAAACAAAAGGGTTTGGCAAATGACGAGCTTGTTTCATATAGTAATGAGTAAGGGGGGTGCCTTGATAGAGATCCCCGTTATCAATGATCAATACATTGCAGGTTTGGTCTTGTATTTCTCTTATATAGGTAGCGATTTTACCTAATCCAACCGTTGCTTTTTTCTTAGTTCCATATAAGTAAGGGAATATATGACCATGAATATCACTAGTTTCAAGTATCGTGATAGATGTCGTCTGCTTTTTCATTCGATCCTCCATATCCATGAACTTTTCAGTACTTATTGTGTTATCAAGTTTACATTATACGGAAAGAACATGACACAGTAAAAACATCAAAGTTTTTGTAAAATTTATCATTTTTAGTCTTTTAAATATTGCGATATTTTAGAAAATCATATATATTAGATGTAACAGGAACTCATTCGAGTCTTTTTTTTGAGTAAAAAATGAATGAGTATTCATTCAAAGTGTGTAAAAGGGGGAAATACCATTGGTTCGTAGAATTCAGAAAGCCGCAGTGTTAGGATCAGGAGTCATGGGTTCAGGAATTGCCGCTCATCTTGCAAATATCGGCATCCCGACAATGTTATTAGATATCGTACCAAGAGAATTAACCGACGAACATAAAGCAAAGGGACTGACAGAAGAGAGCAAGGCGTTTCGTAATCAATTTAGTGAAAACGCTTTAAAAAAGCTCTTTAAACAAAAACCGGCTCCATTGACATCAAAGCAAAATGCTTCACTCATAACAGCAGGCAATTTCGAGGATGATCTTCAGAATATCGGGGATTGTGACTGGGTGATTGAGGTAGTCGTTGAGAATTTAGATATCAAGAAGAAAGTGTTTGAACAAGTGGAACGCTACCGTAAACCGGGTAGCATCATCAGTTCAAATACATCCGGGATTTCAATCGAGGCTATGTCAGAAGGGCGAAGCGATGATTTCCAAAAGAATTTCTTAGGCACGCATTTCTTCAATCCGCCTCGTTACTTAAAGCTTCTTGAAGTGATCCCAACGAAGAAAACGGATCCGGAAGTAGTCAGTTTCATGAAGACATTTGGTGAAGACATTCTTGGTAAGGGTGTCGTGATGGCAAAAGATACACCAAACTTCATTGCAAATCGCATCGGAACGTATGGATTGCTCATCACTGTTCAAGAAATGCTGAAAGGCGGTTATTCTGTAGGGGAAGTTGATTCCATCACGGGACCAACGATCGGAAGACCGAAAAGTGCCACTTTCCGTACACTTGATGTGGTCGGACTTGATACATTCGCACATGTAGCGAAGAATGTATACGACCAAGTGGAAGGTGAAGAACAGAAGGTGTTTGAAGTACCAGCCTTCATGCAAAAGATGCTTGAAAATGGCTGGCTCGGAAGCAAGAGCGGACAGGGCTTCTTCCTGAAACAAGGAAAAGAGATCCTGGAGCTTAATCCTGAAACGATGGATTATCAGCCACGTCAAAAGCTGAAAACCGCTTCACTTGAAATGGCGAAAAATGAAAAAGGATTAAAGAATAAAATAAAATCACTAGTGTATGCGAAAGATCAAGCAGGCACGCTCCTATGGAATATCGTGTCCCCGGTGTTAAACTATTCAGCCCAGCTGCATGGTGAAATCGCCGATGATATCGTAGGCATAGACCAGGCCATGAAATGGGGCTTTGGATGGGAAATGGGACCATTTGAAACATGGGATGCAATCGGTGTTGAAAAATCTGTTACTCGCATGAAAGAAGAAGGCCTCATTGTACCTGAGTGGGTAGAAACGATGCTTGCTGAAGGTCACTCCTCTTTCTATAAAGAAAAAAATGGTGAGCGTTACTTCTATCACAATGGAGACTACCAACTTGTAGAGCGAAACCCGAAGGCAATCGACTTAAAGGCGCTTAAGAAGCAAGGGAATCTGATCAAAAAGAATTCCGGAGCAAGCTTAATTGATATCGGTGATGGAATCGCTCTTCTTGAATTCCATTCTCCAAATAACGCCATTGGATTAGATATTACGCAAATGATTAATTTTGCAGTTGATGAAGTAGAGAAGAATTATAAAGGACTTGTCATCGGAAACCAGGGCAAGAACTTCTGTGTAGGAGCAAATCTTGCCATGATTCTTATGGAAGCACAGGATGACAACGTATTTGAAATCGATATGGTCGTCAGGCACTTCCAGCAGGCGATGATGAAGATCAAATATTCAACGAAACCAGTAGTAGCAGCGCCATTCGGTATGACATTAGGCGGAGGGAGCGAAGTCTGCTTACCGGCTGCCCACATACAGGCTTCGATGGAAACCTACATGGGCTTAGTGGAAGTCGGAGTTGGATTGATCCCTGGTGGCGGCGGAAACAAAGAGCTTTATATGAAGCACTTAGCCAATCTTCCAAATGGAGTGGAATTCGATCTTCAAAAAGTAGCCAATAAAGTATTCGAATCGATTGCTATGGCGAAGGTTTCCACATCTGGTGATGAAGCAAGGGACAACAACTTCTTAAATAAAGCAGATGGAGTAAGTGTAAACAATGATCATCTGTTATACGATGCAAAACAGGCTGCACTAAGCCTATACGAAGGTGGATATTCAGCACCGATCCGTAAGAAAGTACCCGTTGTGGGTGAAACAGGATATGCAACCCTTCTTCTTGGAGCTCAATCCATGCTTCAATCAGGATTTATTTCAGAACACGATCTGATGATCGCGAAAAAGCTTGCCTACGTAATTGCTGGCGGGAAGGTTCCATACGGCACAGAAGTAGACGAACAATACTTGTTGGATCTTGAAAGAGAAGCATTCCTGAGTCTTGTTGCTCAGCCGAAATCACAGCAAAGAATGCAGCACATGCTTGTAAAAGGAAAACCATTACGCAATTAATCAGCGTTTATACCATATTAGAAAGCGGGGAAATTTCATGCGCGAAGCAGTCATTGTTGCTGGTGCAAGAACACCAGTCGGAAAATCAAGAAAAGGATCATTGGCACAGGTGCGACCAGATGATCTTGGGGCACTTGTAGTTAAAGAAACCCTCAAACGTGCAGGAAACTATGAAGGCAATATCGATGATCTGATCATCGGATGCGCGATGCCTGAAGCAGAACAGGGGTTGAACATGGCAAGAAATATCGGTGGTCTTGCGGGCCTGCCTGATTCAGTACCGGCAATCACGATTAACCGTTATTGTTCATCCGGATTGCAATCCATTGCTTATGCTGCAGAGAAAATCATGCTTGGGCACTCTGATACAGCGATTGCAGGTGGAGCTGAATCCATGAGTCTTGTTCCCATGATGGGGCACGTAGTCCGTCCAAATGCCAAGCTCGCAGAAAATGCGCCTCAATACTATATGAGTATGGGACATACGGCTGAGCAGGTGGCAAGAAAGTTCGGTGTATCCCGTGAAGATCAGGATGCATTTGCGGTAAGAAGTCACCAAAAAGCGGCAAAAGCGATCGTTGAAGGAAAATTCGAAGATGAAATCGTACCGGTTGATGTGCTTCATCGTTCAGTAAGCAATGAAAACAAACTGGTCGAGAAATCATTCCAATTTTCAAAAGACGAAGGTGTACGTGCTGAAACAAGCTCTGAAGTTCTGGCTAAGTTACGCCCGGCCTTCAATGTGAAAGGGTCTGTAACAGCAGGGAATTCTTCACAGACAAGTGACGGAGCGGCAGCGGTCATGGTGATGGATCGTGATAAAGCCGGATCCCTTGGTCTTCAGCCTATGGCGAAATTCAGAAGCTTCGCCGTAGCGGGAGTGCCACCGGAAATCATGGGAATCGGTCCAGTCGAAGCGATTCCACGGGCATTGAAAATGGCAGGGTTGGAGCTTTCGGATATCGGACTTTTTGAGCTGAACGAAGCATTCGCTTCTCAATCCATCCAAGTCATTCGTCAGCTGGGACTAGATGAAGTAAAAGTGAACGTAAACGGTGGAGCCATCGCTCTTGGTCATCCACTGGGCTGTACAGGTGCGAAGCTGACCCTTTCCCTCGTACACGAAATGAAACGCAGAAACCAGCAATTCGGAATCGTCACCATGTGTATCGGGGGCGGAATGGGCGCAGCCGGCGTCTTTGAATTAATAGGTTAATGGGAGGGACGGACCTCGAATACCGAGGCCTCCTACTCCTTCAAAATAATAATTTTAGGGGGATTCGAAATGGCGAATCAAACAGAAAAGCTGATCAAGGGTGGAAGTTTTTTAATTGAAGATGTAAGCTGTGAGCAAGTCTTCACACCGGAGGAATACTCTGATGAACAAAAAATGATTGCCAAAACAACCGAGGATTATGTGTTAAATGAAGTGGTACCTGTCATCGATAATCTTGAAAATCATGAATTTGACCACTCCGTTCGCCTGTTAAAAGAAGCAGGGGATCTTGGACTTCTGGGTGCAGATGTTCCTGAAGAGTACGGCGGATTGGGATTGGATAAAGTAAGCTCGGCACTGATTGCTGAAAAAATGTCCCGTGCAGGCGGATTCTCCATCTCTCATGGTGCACACGTTGGAATCGGGTCACTGCCAATCGTTCTTTTCGGAAACGAAGAGCAAAAGCAAAAATACCTTCCTCCACTAGCTACTGGTGAAAAACTGGCAGCATACGCATTAACGGAGCCCGGTTCAGGTTCAGATGCGCTGGGTGCTAAAACGACAGCAAAATTGAATGCAGAAGGTACTCATTACATTTTAAATGGTGAGAAGCAGTGGATCACAAACTCTGCATTCGCTGATGTATTCGTTGTGTATGCAAAAATCGATGGGGAGCATTTCTCGGCGTTCATCGTAGAAAAAGAGTTCCCTGGCGTTTCAACTGGCCCGGAAGAGAAGAAAATGGGTATCAAAAGCTCATCTACACGAACATTAATTCTGGAAGATGCTGAAATTCCAGTGGAAAACCTTCTTGGGGATAGCGGGAAAGGTCATATCATTGCTTTCAACATTTTAAACATCGGCCGTTACAAATTAGGGGTAGGTGCTGTCGGAGCGAGTAAACGTGCATTAGAGGTAACGGTACAATACACGAATCAACGTCAGCAATTCAAAACACCAATTTCTGCTTTCAACCTGACAAAAGAAAAACTGGCAACAATGGCTTCTAAATTATACGCAGCAGAAAGCTCAGTTTACCGTACAGTAGGATTGTTCGAGGATCGTATGAGCAAGCTTACGGATGAGGAAGTGAAGAACGGAACTGAAGTGGCAAAATCGATTGCAGAATACGCGATTGAGTGTTCGTTGAATAAATTCTTCGCAACAGAAGTACTGGATTATGTAGTCGATGAAGGTGTTCAACTTCACGGAGGATACGGATTCATGCAGGAATACGAGATTGAAAGAATGTACCGTGACTCCCGTATCAACCGTATTTTTGAAGGAACGAATGAAATCAACCGCCTTCTGGTTCCTGGCACTTACCTGCGTAAAGCAATGAAAGGTGAACTTCCATTACTTCAAAAAGCACAGGCCCTTCAAGAGGAATTAATGATGCTTATGCCTGAAGAAGTAGGAGATGAGCCGCTTGCTCAGGAAAAATACCTTGTGAAAAATGCGAAGAAAATCGGCTTGATGCTATCTGGCTTAGCGGCTCAAAAATTCGGTAAAGCTCTTGAAAAAGAGCAGGAAATCCTTGTGAACATTGCCGATATCGTTTCAAACGCGTACGCGATGGAGTCCGTTGTTCTTAGAACAGAAAAAGCGATTCAAAAAGGTGGAGTAGAGAAAGCTCAGCAAAAACTTCTTTACACACAAATCTTCTGTCAAGAAGCATTCAACGATATCGAACAGCATGCAAAAGAAACGCTGGTAGCGACTGAAACGGGTGACACCCTGCGCATGATGCTGTCAGCACTACGTAAATTTACCCGCCATACGCCAATCAACGTGATTGCAGTCAAACGTACTGCATCAGAAAAGCTGATCGACGCAGAAAAATATACAGTTTAATTGAGTAGCTTAAGGGACGGACCTCTGAATGGAGGTCCGTCCCTTTGTGTTTGAAGTAAACCTCCCAACTTGACATCTCCAACCCAATGGAGCATCTGAAAAGTTATATGAGAAAGTGATAGCACAAGGGACCCAGGTAGATATCCTTATCAATAATGCAGGTTTCGGGTTGTTTGGTGAATTCGAACAAACAAAGCTCTCAAAAGAGCTGGACATGATTCAAGTGAATATCACAGTACTTACAGAGTTAAGTAAGTATTTTGGAAAAGAAATGGTGAACCGCAAACGTGGACAAATCCTTAATGTAGCATCAACAGCCGCATTCCAGCCGGGTCCATTGATGGCCGTTTACTATGCAACGAAAGCGTATGTCCATTCCTTCTCAGAAGCACTGGCAAATGAATGGGCATCACACGGAGTGAAAGTGACCGCATTATGCCCGGGAGCTACCCAAACGGGATTCAGCGATGCAGCTGACCTGCAGTCTTCAAAACTATTTCAGTCTGGTGTGATGAGTGTGGAAGAAGTGGTAGAAGAGGGGTATAACCATATGATGACGAAGAATAAAACCGTTATCTTCCCAGGTTTTAAATACAGATTGCTGACTCAATCCGTTCGTTTTATGCCGAGGAAAATGGTCACAAATATTGTTCGTAAAGTACAAGAACGGGTATAATGGAATGTGAATGAGTTTGAAGGGAGAAGACTATGGGTCAAAAAGCAATCGATACATTTCGTGCTTGTATTCCATTATTTCAAGCGCTGAGTGATCCTTATCGTCAGGACATAATTTTACTTCTTGCAGAACAAGAACCACTTACGGTCAATCAAATAACTGAAAATTTAACGTTATCCCGCCCTGCTGTTTCTCATCACTTAAAGATACTGAGAGATCAGCAATTAGTCTCTATGGAGCAAAAAGGGACCCAGCGCTTCTATTCTCTTAAATTGGATAATGCAACCGTCCTTTTGAAGGAACTGGTTGAAACGGTAGAAAAACAATGTGAGTAATGTTTCATAAAAGAAGGATAATAATGAATATTGTCGAATGTATGAGGTAGATTCGTGAAATACAGAATGCTGGATGGAGTCTTGCTTCATCCAGATCATAATGAAAGGTGGTGGAATGATGTCGTTGACTTTTTATTCTTATCCAAAGTGTGGTACATGCCGCAAAGCAAAGAAGTGGCTGGAAGATCAAGATATAGCCATGAATGAAATACATATTGTGGAAAATCCTCCGTCGAAAGACGTGCTTAAAAGCCTATATGAGAAGAGTGGATTACCTCTTAAGAAATTCTTTAATACAAGTGGGAAAAAGTATCGGGAATTGGACTTGAAAGATAAAGTAAACTCAGCTTCTGATGAGGAATTATTAGAAATCCTTTCCACGGACGGGATGCTGATCAAGCGTCCGATTACGACGGATGGAAACAAGGTGACAGTAGGTTTCAAGGAAGAAACCTTTGAAGAAACCTGGAAGTAAAAAGAGGACTATGATTACCAAATCATGGACAATGAAAAAGTTTCATTATTCACGCTTAGTTTTCTTGCTTTTTCAATGAAAAGTGTGTCAATATTAGGTTGTATAACTAGCATTTGGAGGGATAGAGAATGAGTACACCGAAAGAACTTCGTTATTCAGAAGAACATGAGTGGGTCAAGGTTGAAGGGGAAAATCTACGCGTAGGAATCACATCATTTGCACAATCTGAACTGGGCGATATCGTATTCGTTGAGTTACCAGAGGTTGGAGATGAGATCAAAGCGGACGAGCCATTCGGTAGTGTTGAATCGGTTAAAACCGTTTCCGAGCTATATGCACCTGTATCGGGTAAGGTGGTAGAAGTGAATGAAGAGCTATCTGATAGCCCTGAATTTGTGAACGAATCACCTTATGAAAAAGCATGGATGATCGTTGTTGAACCAACAGAAGCTGGAGAAGTAGACAAGCTTATGACAGCTGAACAGTATGACGAAATGATTAATGAAGGATAATTTCTTCAGAAACACCTTGAGAACTTCTCAAGGTGTTTTGTTTTTTATTTTGGGTACCATATGAGTAGACGTTCTTTCACAGAGAAAGGATGATCAACAAATGGTACTAGAGCCTAAGAAATTAGATGTAACCAATAGAGTAACAGGAAAACTTAAAGATGGTGAAGTAGAACTATATTTAGATAATCAGCCGATCGGCAGAATGGCTTTGCCTCTGGACAAAATAACGATGGAGCCGCACTTTGAAGCAAAAGAAAATAAAATTTATCAAAGCTACACATCCACAGAGGGCGATCAAGCAAGATACACCGATTGTGATGAGGGTGGCTGGTGTTAGAGAGGCTCGTTGTGCCAGATTCATTTACGAATCTGGCACCATTTGTATAAATAGTTCGTTTAGGCAAACCACTTGCGCTTTTTTTTAGAAACATGAGAAAATATAAGTAGAAAGTGGACATCATCTCTTGTTATTTGAATATACTATCGTAATCTTATTTATGAAAGATAAGGTGATGATCATGATGGAACTTGACGAAAAAGTAATCATTGTCGAAGGAACAACTGACAAACGTAAAGTAAGAGATATCATTAAAGAACCGATTGAAATTATTTGCACAAACGGGACCATTAGCATTACGAAAATGGACGAACTCATTGATGCTTTATTGGAAAGGGATGTCTATATATTAGTAGATGCTGATGATGCAGGTGAAAAACTACGCAAGCAATTTAAACGTGAGTTTCCGGAAGCTGAACATTTGTATATTGATCGCATGTACAAGGAAGTGGCCGCAGCCCCGGAATATCACCTCGCGTCAGTGCTTATTGGAGCCAATATAGACGTTCATAAAGAATTTCTAGGAAAAAGGATGATCTAGTTTTGATTGAGGTAAGTAGTACCGAAACTTTAAAACAAACGATTGAAGACCATGCGTTCAACGCTGTTTATCTTTATACACCTATGTGTGGTACCTGTCAGGTTGCAAGCAAGATGATTGACGTAGTGGAGAAGCTTCAACAATCCTTTCATTTTTCAAAGGCCAACTTGAATTACTTGCCCCAATTTGCAGAAGAGCAATCCATCGAAAGTGTACCCTGCTTGCTTATATTTAAAGGTGGCGTCGAACAGGAAAGGATTTATGCCTTTCAATCCGTGCCATTTTTATATGAAACGCTAAACAAGACTGCGGATAGTTAGAGGGATAAGAGACCTTTTTGGATAAGGTCTTTTTTATTTGTCTGATATTACATCTCTTGAACCCCCATTATTGAACGATTTTCTTTCTACATACGAAGACATATTTCTCGGGAAATGTTGCGAATGCCATCACTTTTTGACTAGACATCATCCAAATTCTAACTGTTCGACAAAATAGATGGATCCCTTCAAAACATGTCGAGAAAGAATAAGAGGGAAAAATTCCTAAAAGTGGAATTGTTATTATATCGAAGTTTCACTGGGAGGGTATTCATGCGAATATATTTAGAGGAATTAGTAGATCGATGTCATTCAAGGTATCACTTACGACTCTTATTTCCAGATATCCCGTTTATTCTTCAGTTTGATTGTGGAAAAGAATTGTGCGGTATTTCGATTTCGAGCAAGGGGTGCACAGTGTTGGATGATTTGAATAGGGATGCGCATTTCGTCATTGAAGGAATGGATGAAAGTGTTGTTTCATTACTAACTGGGGAAGAACGGTTGTCTCAACTGATTGAGGACGGATCCCTGAAAGTAAGGGGAGGGTATCGTCCACTATTATTTGTGGAGTCGGTTCTTTGGCTAACGAGATCCAGAGAAAAAGAGCCGGTTGAAGTTTAAACAGAAAAAATAATTGACACACTCTATTTCCGGTGATAAAATCTCTCTTGTAGCAAATTTTCAGAGTCTTTAACTATTCCAAATAATTTAATAATATACTTTACTCTTATTAAGAGAGGTGGAGGGACGTGCCCTATGAAGCCCGGCAACCGTCAATGAAAATTGAAATGGTGCCAATTCACTCAAAGCATTTGCTTTGAAAGATGAGAGAAAGGATAGTCCTATATGATTATGCCTTTCTGCTTATCGCAGGAAGGCATTTTTTATTGCTTAAGAAAAAGAATTTGGAAACATCAGGTAATTAAAACGATAAATCTGATTAAACAGGTCGTTTTACTCCGAAAGAAGGTGGAATACAACATGATTACCATTTCAGATGTGAAGAAAATATATCAATCCAAATCGGGTCCGATTTCAGCCGTTGATGGGGTCAGTATTGATATTGCCCAAGGAGAAATTTTTGGAGTGATTGGCTATAGTGGGGCAGGTAAGAGTACGCTGATCCGGATGCTTAATGGTCTTGAAGTTCCTACAGATGGAATAGTGGACGTGAATGGTCAAATCGTTTCCCAAGTAAAGGGGAAAAAGCTGAGGGAAGCAAGACATTCAATAGGCATGATTTTTCAACACTTTAATCTCCTCTGGTCCCGTACTGTATTAGAAAATATCCAGTTCCCATTAGAAATTGCTGGAGTATCAAAGAAAGAGAGAGTCCAAAGAGCTAATGAATTATTAAAACTTGTAGGCTTGGAAGGCAGAGGAGATGCCTATCCGTCTCAACTGAGCGGCGGACAGAAACAACGAGTGGGGATTGCAAGATCCCTTGCAAACAATCCCGATGTCCTTCTATGTGATGAAGCTACTTCCGCTTTAGATCCACAAACAACCGATTCCATCCTTGATTTATTGGTGGATATTAATAAACGCTTAGGGCTGACGATTGTCCTGATCACTCATGAAATGCACGTGATCCAGAAGATCTGTCACCGTGTTGCAGTCATGGAACAGGGAAAAGTCGTGGAACTAGGGGATGTATTAGAAGTGTTCCGAAATCCACAAGAGCAAGTGACAAAGCGTTTCGTAAGAGAAGTCTCGGAAGTAAAGGAAACGGGTGAAACCATTGATCACCTATTGGCGCAATATCCTAATGGAAAAGTGTTGAAATTTACTTTTGTAGGTGAATCAACTGAGCAGCCGCTCATCACCGCGCTGATAAGAAAGTTTGACTTAGACGTAAACATCCTGCAAGGACAAATCTCCCAAACTCAAAAAGGTGCCTATGGAACGTTATTTGTTCACCTTGATGGGGATGAACAAACCATCAAAGATGCATTAGTGTTTGCTCAAACACAACTGGTTCAAGTGGAGGTGTTGAGAGGATGATTGAAAATTTATTTCCAAATGTAGATTGGGAGAAGATGTGGGAAGCAACCCTCGAAACCCTGTATATGACCGGTATGTCTGTATTGATTACCTTTGTACTTGGAATGATCCTTGGGATATTGCTCTTCCTTACTTCTAAGGAAAATCTATGGGATAACAAACTGACATATACGATTACAAGTGCAGTCGTAAATGTGTTCAGATCGATTCCATTCATTATATTGATTGTATTGTTAATTCCGTTCACCAAGTTTTTATTAGACACGATCCGTGGGGCGAATGCAGCTCTGCCCGCACTAATTATCGGAGCCGCTCCGTTTTACGCCCGCATGGTAGAGATAGCTTTAAGAGAAGTAAACAAAGGCGTCATCGAAGCCGCGAAAGCGATGGGGGCGAAGACAAGCACAATTATATGGAAAGTACTGATACCAGAATCTATGCCGGCTTTGATTTCAGGGATTACGGTGACAGCCATCGCCCTTGTTGGGTACACAGCAATGGCCGGGGTCATCGGGGCAGGCGGACTTGGTAATTTAGCTTATTTGGACGGCTTTCAACGAAGCAGGGAAGACGTGACGATGGCCGCAACCATTATGATTTTACTCATTGTGTTTGCGATTCAGATACTGGGTGATTTCTTTACAAATAAATTAGATAAACGATAAAAGGAGAGAAATAAAATGAAAAAATGGGTAGCAGGAGTAATAGCAGCAACAAGTATTTTTGGATTAGCCGCATGTGGGAGTGATTCAGGTTCGGGAAATGACGAAAAGGAATTGGTAGTAGGTGCTTCTAATATTCCACACGCTGAAATCCTAGAACAAGTGAAGCCAGTCTTAGAAGAAAAAGGGATCGACTTACAAATAGAAACGTATCAAGACTATATCCTCCCCAATAAAGATCTGGATAATGGAGATATAGATGCAAACTATTTCCAAACCACACCTTATATGGACTTACAAATGAAGGAAAATGAATATGATTTTGTCAATGCAGGTGGAATTCATATTGAGCCGATCGGTGTTTATTCTAAAAAGTACAAATCTCTCGAGGAGCTTCCTGAAGGTGCTACGATTTTAATGAGTAACTCTGTATCGGATCATGGACGTATCCTTACATTATTAGAGAAAAAAGGTCTCATTACGTTAAAGGATGGGGTGGAAAATACGCAAGCCCAACTTGAAGATATCAAAGAAAACCCTAGAAACCTCCAATTCGATTATGAGTACGAGGCAGCTCTTCTTCCACAAATGTATGAAAACGAAGAAGGGGACGCGGTTGTCATAAATTCTAACTATGCCATTGATGCAGGGTTGAAACCTCTTGAAGATTCAATTGCCATTGAAGATAGTAACTCTCCTTATGTTAATGTGATTGCAGTTAACAAAGGTGATGAAAACAAAGAGGAAGTAAAAGCTCTAGTGGAAGCATTGCGTTCGAAAGAAATCCAGGACTTTATTAATAAGGAATGGGATGGAGCCGTTGTGCCGGTAAGTGAATAAAGTGAGCAAACCCGATTCTGTTCAGTGACAGAATCGGGTTTTTCATTGTAAGGTCATCCCGAAATTTGTAACATAATCATTTCCTTATTGGTTCATACTACTTTCGATGAATCAATTTCAGAAAAGGAGCTGAATGAAATGCAGATGGATCCAAGAAATACAACAGAAGCTGCCCTTCATGATTATAAAATGGGTCTTGGAATCTTCACGGAAAAAATGCCTGAGCTTGCCGAACAGTATAATACGTTCTCTGAGCACTGCTTTAGAGAAGGAGTACTTTCAAAAAAAGAAAAGCAGTTGATCGCGTTAGGAATCAGTCTTTATTCCCAGGATGAATATTGCATCATCTACCACACAAAAGGATGCCTGGATCAAGGATGTTCAGAAGAAGAAATACTTGAAGCAATCGGAGTGACGGCTGCATTTGGAGGAGGAGCGGTCATGAGTCAGGCTGTGACATTAATCCAGCAATCCATTCAGGACTTGAATCAGTTAAAACAATAAGTGATTGATGAGTCGAGGGGGAGAAATCCTCTTCGTTTTTTATTGGCTCATTAATTTCGTTGAATATACATTCAACGAAATTAATATTTATTAAAAGATCTATTAATTGGCAGTATAATGGCGGAATTTTGTGAAAACTTATAAGTAGCCTCTCGGAGTCAGAGTGGAAAGATGAATTTAAGAAAAAATGACCCTATACCGGTTTTGTCTTGTGAACGAGGGGGTAGTATAGTTGTAAAGTAATTAAAAACTTGAAAGGAATGATTCATTATCGACTCTCTTGATAGTATCTCGTACACAAGTGAAATGGAAAAGGCAATGCATGGAGCCCATGGAATTGGTTATGAGGTGTACAAACGAAAGCATGAAGTCAGAATGCAAGTAGAACAAAGAAGAGAGCAGGAATACAAGGAAAGTAGAAGAATGATTGCGGCACTTGATCGTAAGGTGCACTCTAATATATAATAAGGAAGAAAAAAGGAAACCAGTGTAGATGATGCACTGGTTTTTTTATGCTTTGCAATCAGCATCAGGCATGATAAACTGATGGACAAAAGTTCCAAAGACCGTAAACCGGCCAAGGAATCCCTACATTTTTCCTTTATATTATGCTAACAATAGGAAAGGATTATCTTGTCAAGTTTACACTATCTGTATAGTTGAAAAAGTTGATTATAGCTTTTATTTGTTATAAGATTAGAATGAGAATAAATTGAGAATGATTAAAGAATTTAATTCTTAAATTCATTATAAAGTCACGGAGGTAAATACACATGGCAGGTTCTACTTTAACAATTAAAGATCTTCATGTTGAGATTGAAGGAAAGGAAATCCTGAAAGGGGTTAACCTTGAAATTAAAGGTGGAGAAATCCACGCAGTGATGGGACCAAATGGTACAGGTAAATCTACTTTATCTTCAGCTATTATGGGTCATCCTAAGTATGAAGTGACAAAAGGAAGCATTCACTTCGACGGTGAAGATGTGCTTGAAATGGAAGTGGATGAGCGCGCTCGCGTAGGTCTATTCCTTGCAATGCAGTATCCAAGTGAAATTAACGGTGTAACGAATGCAGACTTCTTACGTTCAGCAATCAACAGCCGTCGCGAAGAAGGCGAAGAGATTTCTCTTATGAAATTCATCCGCAAAATGGATTCTGAAATGGAATACCTGGAAATGGATCCGGATATGGCACAGCGTTACTTAAACGAAGGGTTCTCTGGTGGAGAGAAGAAGCGTAATGAAATCCTTCAATTAATGATGTTACAACCTAAGATTGCCATCCTTGACGAGATTGACTCTGGTCTTGATATCGATGCCCTTAAAGTTGTATCAAAAGGAATCAATAAAATGCGCGGTGAGGATTTCGGTTGCTTGATCATCACTCACTATCAACGTCTTCTTAACTACATCACTCCTGATCATGTTCACGTTATGATGCAAGGACGCATTGTGAAATCAGGCGGGGAAGAATTAGCACAACGCCTTGAAGCAGAAGGATATGACTGGATTAAAGAAGAGTTAGGAATCAAAGACGAAACTGTTGGCCAAGAAGCGTAAGTGTTAGGGGGATGAAAATGACTGTAGAAACGAAACTACCAGTAGATCAGGACTATGTCAGCTCCTACTCAAAACAACTCGGAGAGCCGGAATGGTTAACAACCCTTCGCACAGATGCCTTTGATAAAGTAAAGGATCTAAGCCTTCCAGTTGCTGATAAAACGAAAATCACGAATTGGAATTTTACTCAATTCCAGAAGCATACAGTGGAAAGTGATACGTTCTCATCATTGAGTGAGCTGCCGGATGAAGCAAAAGAATTAGTAGATTTAGAAAGCAGTGACCAAAGTCTTTATATACAACGAAATAATACACCTGCTTTTCTTTCTCTTTCAAACGAATTAAAAGACAATGGTGTTATTTTTACGGATATTTTCACAGCTGTAAAAGACCACAGTGAGCTTGTACAGAAGTACTTTATGACTGAAGGTGTGAAAACGGATGAGCATAAGCTTACAGCCCTTCATGCAGCATTGATGAATGGGGGAGTGTTCCTTTACATTCCAAAAAATGTGGAATTGACTCAACCGATTCAAGCGGTATACGTTCATGACAATGCTGAAGTAGCGATGTTCAACCACGTATTAGTAGTGGCTGAAGACAACAGCTCTGTAACGTATGTTGAAAACTATATTTCTACAACAAATGTTGAAGATGGCGTATACAACATCGTTACAGAAGTTTTGGCAAACAATAATGCTAAAGTGGAATATGGTGCTGTGGATAATTTAACAAGCGGATTAACAACGTATGTTAACCGTCGTGGAATCGCACAAAGAGATGCTCGCATCGAGTGGGCTCTTGGATTAATGAACGATGGAGACACCGTTTCAGAAAACGTGACGAATCTTATGGGTGATGGCTCATATGGTGACACAAAAACCGTTGTCGTTGGACGCGGAAAACAGAAACAAAACTTCACGACGAAGGTTGTTCACTTCGGTAAAAACTCTGAAGGATACATCCTTAAGCATGGAGTGATGAAAGACGAAGCATCTTCCATCTTCAATGGTATCGGTAAAATTGAACATGGTGCGTCTAAGTCGAATGCAGAGCAGGAATCTCGCGTATTGATGCTGAGTGAAAAAGCACGAGGGGATGCGAATCCGATTCTTCTTATCGATGAAGATGACGTAACGGCAGGACATGCTGCGTCTGTAGGTCGAGTGGATCCGCTGCAACTATACTACCTAATGAGTCGTGGAATTCCGCAACATGAAGCGGAACGTCTGGTTATTCATGGCTTCTTGGCTCCTGTGGTAAAACAATTGCCGATTGAAGGAGTTAAGAAACAACTTGTTGAGGTTATCGAAAGGAAAGTAAACTAATGGATGTAAAAGAGATTCGTAAACAATTTCCGATTCTCGACCAGGAAGTAAATGGCCATCCACTTGTTTATCTTGACAGTGCCGCAACATCGCAAAAGCCGGTTTCCGTTATCGAAGCGATGAATGACTATTATCGTGGATATAACTCAAATGTTCACCGGGGTGTTCACACTCTTGGGACGAGAGCGACAGATGGATATGAAGGTGCCCGAGAAAAGGTCCGTAATTTCATTAACGCTTCGTCCGCTCAAGAAGTGATCTTTACCCGTGGAACGACAACAGCAATCAATACAGTTGCAGCAAGCTACGGTCGCGCTAATCTGTCCGAGGGTGACGAAATTGTGATCACTCATATGGAGCATCACAGTAATATCATACCTTGGCAACAGTTAGCCAAAGAAACCGGAGCGGTGTTAAAATACGTTCCTCTTCAGGAAGATGGCACGATTGCGATTGAAGATGTACGAGCGACTGTCACATCACAAACGAAAATTGTTTCGATCATGATGGTTTCAAACGTGCTTGGTACAATGAATCCAATCAAAGAAATCACCAGGATTGCTCATGAAAATGGAGCAGTCATGGTCGTTGACGGAGCACAGGCTGCTCCGCATATGAAAGTCGACGTACAAGATCTGGACTGTGATTTCTTTGCCTTTTCAGGTCATAAGATGGTAGGCCCTACAGGGATCGGAGTACTTTACGGTAAGAAAAAACACCTGAACAAAATGGAACCGGTAGAATTCGGTGGAGAAATGATAGACTTTGTCGGGCTTCAGGAATCCACTTGGAAAGAGCTTCCGTGGAAGTTTGAAGGGGGTACACCGATCATTGCAGGTGCCATTGGACTTGGAGCTGCGATTGATTTCCTTGAAGAAGTAGGACTTCATAACATTGAAGAACATGAACATAAGCTTGCGGCTTATGCATTGGAGAAAATGAATGAAGTCGAAGGCATGAAAATCTTCGGACCAAGTGATCCCGGAAAGCGGGCAGGTATTGTTACGTTCAACATTGATGATGTTCATCCACATGATGTGGCAACCGTACTTGATGCTGAAGGAATTGCCGTTCGCGCGGGTCATCACTGTGCACAACCTCTGATGAAGTGGTTGAACGTATCCGCAACAGCGCGTGCCAGCTTCTACCTCTATAATACGGAAGAAGATATTGATAAACTTGTTGCAGGCCTATTGAAGACAAAGGAGTTTTTCAGCGATGTCTTTTAATAATTTAGATCAGTTATATCGACAAGTCATCATGGATCATTATAAGAATCCACGAAATAAAGGTTCTTTAGAAGATGGAAGCTTTACCATCGATATGAATAACCCAACTTGTGGAGATCGCATACACCTGACTTTAAAGGTGGAAGATGGTATCGTTCAGGATGCCAAGTTCGACGGGGAAGGCTGTTCGATCTCCATGGCTTCTGCTTCTATGATGACCCAAGCGGTTAAAGGGAAAGAGATTGAGAAAGCATTGAAGCTTTCCAAGATCTTCTCTGATATGATGCAAGGCAATGACTATGACGACGATGTGGATTTAGGAGATATTGAAGCATTACAAGGAGTCGCTAAATTTCCGGCCCGTATCAAATGTGCGACACTGGCTTGGAAAGCGATGGAAAAAGGAGTTCAAGAAGAAGAGCAGGAATAAGCTCTTCTCCTGCTCTATTTAAGAATGGAGGAATCAACATGGCAAAGAAGATGCCTGAGATCGGAGACTATAAATACGGTTTTAGTGATAAAGACGTATCGATTTTCCGTTCTAAACGTGGTTTGACTCGAGAAATCGTTGAAGAAATTTCTCGTATGAAAGATGAGCCTAAGTGGATGCTTGATTTCCGTTTGAAGTCACTTGAGCATTTTTATAATATGTCTATGCCTCAATGGGGCGGAGACATGCAGGAACTGAACTTTGATGAGATCACTTACTATGTGAAGCCTTCTGAAAAGTCAGAGCGCAGCTGGGATGAAGTACCTGAAGAAATCAAGCAAACGTTTGATAAATTAGGTATTCCGGAAGCCGAGCAAAAGTATCTTGCAGGGGTTTCTGCTCAGTATGAGTCAGAGGTTGTATACCACAACATGCAATCGGATCTTGAAGACATGGGGATCGTTTTTAAAGATACAGATTCTGCTCTTAAAGAGAATGAGGAACTTTTCCGTGAGCACTGGGCAAAGGTTATTCCTCCAACGGATAACAAGTTTGCTGCCCTTAACTCAGCGGTATGGTCCGGTGGATCTTTTATCTATGTTCCTAAAGGAATCAAGGTGGATACACCACTTCAAGCATATTTCCGTATTAACTCAGAGAACATGGGTCAATTCGAGCGTACGCTGATCATCGTGGATGAAGGCGCAAGTGTTCACTATGTTGAGGGTTGTACAGCACCGGTTTACACAACGAATTCACTTCACTCTGCAGTCGTTGAAATCATCATCAAGAAAGATGCGTACTGCCGATATACGACGATTCAAAACTGGGCGAACAACGTGTTCAACCTGGTTACGAAGCGTGCTGTATGTGAAGCGAACGCAACGATGGAATGGGTAGATGGAAACATCGGTTCTAAATTAACGATGAAATACCCGGCGGTCATCCTTAAAGGTGAAGGCGCTCGTGGTATGACGCTATCCATCGCACTCGCAGGTAAAGGCCAGCATCAGGATGCCGGAGCGAAAATGATTCACCTGGCACCAAATACATCTTCTACAATCGTTTCTAAATCCATCTCCAAGCATGGTGGTAAAGTAACGTACCGTGGAATTGTACACTTTGGCCGTAAAGCGGAAGGCGCACGTTCAAACATTGAGTGTGATACCCTGATCATGGATAACCAATCAACTTCTGATACGATCCCTTACAACGAAATTCTAAACGATAACATCTCATTAGAACACGAAGCGAAGGTATCAAAAGTATCCGAAGAACAATTATTCTATCTAATGAGCCGTGGTATTTCAGAGGAAGAAGCAACAGAAATGATCGTAATGGGCTTCATCGAGCCATTCACGAAAGAACTTCCAATGGAATACGCAGTCGAAATGAACCGCCTGATCAAGTTCGAAATGGAAGGTTCAATCGGATAATATATCATTTAAACTCCCTTGATGTTTCATCAGGGGAGTTTTTTCATTGCTTCTTTTGTAAAGCTTTTTGATGAGTAGTAGTATTAAAACATGGTCCGTTCCTTTCCGCTCCAGGCACAAGATTCCCCGGGGAGGAAGTCAAGCCTCCTCGGGCTTTGCCCTGCGGGGTCTAGACCTTTCCTCTATTACCCGCAGGAGTCAAGTGCCTTCCGCTACAATCCACTCTGTGCTTCTATATTCTGACTTCCTATTAACCTATAGACAAAGAGAAAGGAGCACAAGACCTCATTAGGATAATTCGAAAATCAGATATTAGTCAATGGCTACCGATATTACCCACCAAGGATTTAGCTTGTCTTCATATAAATTAAAATGACAAAAAATAAGAGCAACCAATCAATACCTCTTGTAAATGAAAAAATGTATTTTTTTTGAATGTTTTTTGTCACCTTTTGGCTCTGCCACGAAAATCTTCTATAGATGGTGAGGGGAACTGCGTAGACTCCTGCGGAAAAACGGGTGTTCCGAGACCCCGTTCGGCTAAGCTGAGGAGGCTCGGCCCTACGCTAGCTGCAAGCGGAGTGGTTCCCCTCACCATCATGCACACACTGATTGCCAGTGCCAGGTAGATTAAATGCTATAAAACAAAAGAGCCTTCATGTTTAACTAAATCCCACTATTTTCCCTCAATGAATCCAAACATAAGAATTTCCATTTTCCTTATGATAAAATGGACATGTTCATAATAAAGCAGGTGAATGAAGATGATATACATAGGAGTAACAGGCTGGGGAGATCATGATACCCTTTATGAAAATGTTCCCCCAAGAGACAAACTAAAAGAATACGGCGCACATTTCCCCATCGTCGAGGTGGACACAACTTTCTATGCTGTCCAGCCTCTTCGAAATGCTGAAAAATGGGTAAAGGAAACACCCAAGGACTTTAAGTTTATTGTTAAGGCTTATCAGGGAATGACGGGGCATCAACGGGGAGAAATCCCTTTTGAAACAAAGGAAGAGATGTTCAATGCCTTTAAGGAATCCCTTGCCCCGTACGTAGATGCAGGTAAATTAGCGATGGTTCTGCTTCAATTTCCCCCTTGGTACGATTGTAAAAAGGAACATGTTGACTATATCCGGTACTGCCGGGAGCAGCTAAAGGGATTTCCACTATCGTTGGAATTTCGCCATCAAAGCTGGTTCAGACCGGAGTTCCGGGATAAGACGTTAACGTTTATGAAAAAGGAAGGATGGATCCATAGCATTTGCGATGAGCCGCAAGCAGGGGAAGGATCTGTACCACGGGTATTGGAAACCACTCATAAAGATGCGACTCTAATCCGTTTTCATGGCAGGAATCTGTACGGCTGGAATAAACCGAATGGGGAAGACTGGCGGGAGGTTCGTTATTTATATCGCTATAATCGTGCTGAACTGGAGGAATGGATTCCGCATATTCATCAGTTGCACGAAACCTCTGAAGATCTATATATTCTTTTCAATAATAATTCCGGTGGAGATGCCGCTGACAACGCGAAAGAGGTAATTGAATTATTAGGCCTTGAATATGGTGGACTTGCACCAAAGCAACTGGATTTATTTTAGCTGACAGGAGATGAAAGACAGATGGAATGGATCGTTCTTCTATCGATCGGACTTTTAGCAGGAGCGATAGGATCCCTCGTAGGACTGGGCGGAGGAGTCATCATTGTTCCTGCCCTTATCTATTTCGGTACATATACAAGCTTGATAGAGGGAATGAATCCTCAGACAGCTGTAGGAACATCTTTGGTCATTATGATATTCACAGGGTTATCATCCACCTTGGCTTATTTAAAGCATAAGACCGTTGATTATAAAAGCGGCCTGATCTTCTTTGCCGGAAGTGGGCCGGGTTCAATACTAGGAGCATGGGTAAACAAGGGATTGAATATGGAAAGCTTTAATTTGTATTTTGGCATTTTTATGATTTTGATTGCCATTGTGCTCATGATAAGAAACAAGTTAAAGCCTATTGAGAAATTCAAGGATGCATCTTTTCAACGGGAATTTACCGATCCGGGAGGAAACACCTTTCGTTATGGATATCCTCCTGTACTAGGAGCGGCTATTGCCTTTGTAGTTGGATTTACATCTGGTTTATTTGGCATCGGTGGTGGATCATTAATGGTGCCTGCAATGATTTTGATTTTTCTTTTTCCACCCCATGTAGCCGTAGCCACATCCATGTTCATGATTTTTCTATCTGCATTGGTCAGTTCAGGAACGCATATCATGTTTGGCAATGTAAAGTGGTTGTATGCACTTGCACTTATTCCAGGCGCTTGGATAGGGGCGAAGTTTGGGGCCTATTTGAATACGAAGCTTGAATCAAAAGTCTTAGTGAGTGTTTTACGGATTATATTAATTTTAATTGGAATTCGATTGATTTACCAAGGCATTACTTGATAACATACCTCCAATAGGAGTGAGCAAATAGTGAGAGAAATCATTCATATTTATCATACAAACGACCTTCACAGTCATTTTGAGCATTGGTCAAGGATTCGTGATTTTTTGAAGATGAGAAAACAATGGCATCTGGATGAAGGGGAACCAGTTTATCTATTTGATATCGGAGATCATGTAGACCGCTGGCATCCATTAAGTGAAGCGACTTTAGGAAAAGGAAATATCGATTTTCTAAATGAAGTCGGCTTTGATGCCGTAACCATTGGGAACAATGAAGGAATTACACTGGATTATGAAGATTTAAACAGCCTTTATGAAAATGCAGATTTTCACGTGATTGTAGGAAATTTATTAGACCAGTCGTCGCAGCCTCCAAGGTGGGCCAAAACCCATCATATCTATCAAACGAATAGTGGCATGAAGATTGGCATCATCGGATTGACAGCTTATTTCAAACCTTTTTATAAAGCCCTAGGCTGGAATATTACATCTCCGTTGGATGAGCTTGAGAAATTGGTTCAAGAGCTTCACCCGCAGGTGGATATGGTTATTCTTCTTTCTCACCTGGGGATTCGGGATGATGAGTTGATTGCAACGCGATTTCCCGAAATTGACGTTATCCTAGGAGCTCATACCCATCATGTGTTGCATCAAGGAAAAGAAATTAAGGGAACTATGCTGGGTGCAGCAGGAAAATATGGTCATTATGTTGGTCATATGATGGTAGAGGTTGACACAGCCAATAAAAAGATTGTCGGGAAAAAAGCACAGCTTTATGAACAGCAGGAACTTCCCCCTGCCGAAAAGGAAGAACAGGAAAATCTCGAGTGGTATCAAAAGGGGGAGGCTTTGTTAAGGGAAAAAGTAACCGAGCTCGCCGAACCGCTGGCAGTGGATTGGTTTAATCCTTCCCCACTTCCGGATGTGTTATGTGATGGTCTTGCTGAATGGTGCGAGGCTGATTGTGCCTTTCTCAATTCAGGCTTACTCATTGATGGACTGGAAGAGGGGGCGGTGACGAAACAGGATCTGCACCGGATTCTGCCTCATCCCATCAATCCATGTCTCATTGAAATGAAGGGGGCAGAGCTGAAGGAAATCATTAAACAAACATTTAATGAAGAATGGCCGCATCTTCAAGTGAAAGGATTAGGATTCAGAGGCAAGGTGATGGGCCGTTTTGTATATGCGAATATTCAATTCAACGGCCGTGAAATCTTAATCGGTCAAAAGCCGATTGATCCACAGAAGATATACAAGCTTGCCTTACCAGATATGTTCACATTTGGCCACTTTTTTCCAGATCTTCAAAGGCTGGAGAAAAAATACTTTATGCCTGAGTTTTTACGAGATATCCTTCAGTGGAAATTAAAGCAGTAAATGTATCACCGTTTCTATCCTCACGTCATACATATGAGGGAAAGGAGCGATGACACATGATGAATGTATCTCCGATTACCATTCAGGGACATACCTTTTTAGCGATTTCTGTTGAACTGCCCAAAACCAATCTCCTCGTTGTGACAAGTGATATAGGATATATAATGTGTGGAGCACTGGACGTAGCGTTACTAAATGAGAAGTTGAAAGACAGAGGAATCATTGCAGGCAGAGCAGTCGGTGTAAAAACAATCGATCAGCTCCTGGATGCCCCTCTGGAATCCATCACCTATGAGGCAGAAAATCGCGGCATCACACAAGGCATGATCGGGCGGGATGCATTGTTGAAAATGATATAAGTATAAATTGGACCAGTTGCTTTTATTGAGCGCTGGTTTTTTTGTTAGGTGAATGTCACCATTTTCTTTATATTCTTTCATGAATAATTAACAATATATCAGGAAATACACCTTGCAAGTACGTTTTTATCCTTTATAATGGAGATACTAGGAAATTTTGTCGAAAAATGAAAGAATTACATAGGAGAATTCTATGAGGCTTATATCAACTAGGGCTTTAAAACCGGGCATGGTTCTAGCTACAACCGTATATAATATGAGAGGTCAAGCTTTAATTCATGATAACGTTCCGATTACAGAACGTATGATTTTCAGGTTGCAAGAGCTTAGTATTCAGTATGTCTATATTGAAGACTCCCTTTCGAAGGGAATCCATGTAAAGGGTACTGTTTCGAGTAAGGTGAGACAGCAAGCTGTAAACAATATTGAGATGGCCTTTAATCAACTAAGCGCATCGAAGGCGCCACCTGGTGTGCTCATGATTGAAGATAGTGCCAAGCAATTGAAGCAGGTGATTGATGTAGTCTTGTCTGAAGTAAAGGCGAATCATGATCTCCTAACCATTTTGACGGATGTTTTCACATATGACTCCTATATATTTCATCATTCATTTAATGTGACTTTGTATACGTTATCCATAGGTCTGGAACTTAAACTGTCTACTAAACAGCTTGAGCAGTTAGGCGTGGGAGCAATTTTGCATGATATCGGTAAGATGCTTGTGCCGGAGGAAATTCTTCTGAAACCAGGCAAGCTGACAGAAGACGAATTTTGTGAAATCAAGAAGCATTCAGAACACGGTTTTGAGATTTTGCGACAGCTTCATTCTGTGTCCCTGATCATTGCTCACTGCGCGTACCAGCACCATGAGAGGCTAGATGGATCTGGTTATCCACGAGGAATCAAAGGTGAGGATATCCACCCCTTTGCAAAAATCATAGCGGTGGCCGATGTATTCGACGCCATGACCTCAAATCGTGTATACCGGAAAGCCATGCTTCCACATCAAGCGCTGGAGGTATTATATGCAGGAAGCGGTACTCTATTTGATACAAATGTAATTGAAGCCTTCAGGTCTTCTGTGGCCATTTATCCGATCGGGATGGTTGTCGAGCTGAATGATGGCCGAAAAGGAATTGTGACCGATCAAAATAAAGGTGTAACGGATCGACCGGTGATTCGGATCATCGAAGAAGATGGACAGGAAATACTAACTCCTTATGCCATGGATTTAAGTGCGGAATTAGATAAGGTGATTATCGGATTTGATCCGGATTATGAACCCCAATCTCTTAAAATTAAATAAATTTTTTGCGTTAAACCCCTCTTACTTTGCATACAAATAGCTTGTAAGGGGGGATTTTTTTGTCAAAGTTTAAAACATACAAACCCCGAAGAGGAGGGCCGCTGCCTTTTCGATATGTGATGATCATTACGATTCTGTTCTTTATGATTTCGACTGGATTCGGATTGTGGATCATTAACAAAGGTTTGAAACCGACACTGCTTGCTTATGCTGAAACTCAAACCAGCAGGATCGGTACGTTGGTTATCAATAAAGCGATTAACAAAAAAATTGCAGATGTTCTTGATATTTCGGATATAACGGAAGAAGTGAAGAATACAGAAGGCGATATTGTTTCATTTAAATATAATACTCAGACCATCAACCGGGTTCAGGCGGAAATTACCAACTTAGTTCAGCAAAACCTGCAAGAAGCAGAGGAAGGAAATTTAGAAAACCTTGAATTTATTACTGAAGTAGAAATCGATGAAGGAAAGTCAAAAGCAGCGAAAGGCATCACTTACTCTGTCCCTCTTGGCCAAGCGACCAACAACGTGTTACTAGGTAACCTCGGTCCAAAAGTCCCGATCCGCTTTCACTCGATCGGAGATGTCCGTTCTGATATTAAAACTACGGTAGAGCAATTCGGGATTAATAATGCCGTTGTAAAAGTGTTTGTCGAGCTTGAAGTCAATGTCCAGATCATCATCCCATTTGCAACGAAAACAGAAACCATCAAGCAGGATATCCTGGTTGCCATGGGTACCGTTCACCTGGATGTACCGCAGTTTTATAACAATGGTGGAGGGGAAACCAGTCCTTCTATTGAAATTCCCACAAATTAGTCAGGAAAAAAAGTTGTCAAAAGAATGATAGTTTGTTATATTAATAAAGAAAATTTTATAACACACCACATCATCAGTCCGATGGGGTAGAGGCGCAGAGTTCAAGAGTAAGCTGTTTGAGAATGACAACTGTGAGAACAGATGAAAGGGAACTTTTGCCGAAGTAATTATGCATGTCGAATGTGTATTTGCTGGGGTTATCTTGAAGAAGGATAACACTGTCATTATAGGGAATCTCTATAATGGGGAGCTACAGATCGTGATGGAGCACTTAAATTACTTACTAAGGTAATGATAGCTTCTCTATCGTTGCCTTTTTTTATTATCCTCTATCATGCTACGATGGTTCCCCCCTATCAAATAGGAGGAGGACACTATGGAAAACACGATTTACTCACTATTACCACCCCTTTTAGCCATTCTTATGGTTATACTTACGAGACGGGTTCTACTTTCACTGGGAGTAGGAATCGTTGCGTCTGCATTTCTGTTAGCAGATTTCTCAATTACGAAAACATTCAGCTTTATGTGGGACGCCTTTAAAGGCATTTTTGTCGCAGATGGAGCGCTCAACACCTGGAATGTCTATATTATTTTCTTCTTACTCATTCTTGGTGTCATCACAGCATTTGTGAATATTTCCGGCGGTAGCCGCGCATTCGGTGAATGGGCGATGAAACGTGTGAAAACGAGAAAAGGTGCACAGCTTCTTTCAGCCGTTTTAGGTATCATAATTTTTATTGATGACTATTTTAATGCCCTTGCTGTTGGACAGGTGTCGAGACCCATTACGGATCGTCACAAAATTTCACGTGCAAAACTAGCCTATATCATTGACTCGACATCGGCACCGATTTGTGTCGTTTCACCCATCTCAAGCTGGGGAGCGTACATCATCGGTATCATCGGTTCGATTCTTGCTACACATAGTATCACAGAGTACACAGCATTTTCAGCCTTCGTTCAAATGATTCCAATGAACCTTTATGTCTGGGCAGCTGTTCTGCTTGTCATCATGGTTGCTGCTAAAGGCTTGGACTTTGGAAAGATGAAAGAGCATGAAGTAAGAGCCCTTGAGACGGGAGCCCTTTATGATCCTGAAAAAGAGATTCCAGGCGAATTGAAAAATGATCTGCCTGTCAGCTCGAAAGGATCAGTTGGTGATCTTGTCTGGCCGATCGTAGCTCTTGTTATCGGTACAATTGGAATGATGCTCTGGACAGGATATCAAGCCGTCGGATCATTTGACATCCTGCCGATTTTTGAAAATACAGATGTAACGAAATCATTATTATATGGTGGATTATTCGGTCTCCTTGTTGCGCTGATCTTCTTCATTCGTCAGGTAAGCTTGAAAGGAATCGAGGGGAAAGCCGTTGGAGTAGCGGTAGTGGAAGGGATCAAATCCATGTTACCGGCCGTATACATCCTTATCTTCGCCTGGACGATCGTCACATTGATTGATCAATTGCAAACAGGTACGTATCTTGCGGGTCTGGTTGAACAATCAAGCTTACCGATGCAGGCACTTCCAGTCATTTTGTTCTTAGTTGCCGGAATCATGGCATTCTCGACGGGAACTTCATGGGGATCTTTCGGAATCTTACTTCCGATCGCCGGGGAAATTGCTGCTGCGACAGATGTAAGTATCTTACTTCCTGCTATGGCAGCTGTATTAGCTGGATCCGTATTGGGAGATCACTGTTCTCCAATCTCGGATACAACCATCCTTTCCTCTACAGGAGCAGGAAGCAATCATATCGATCACGTTCTTACACAGCTTCCATATGCAATAATCGGAGCGGTTGCTGCTTCAATTGGATATCTTGTATTAGGATTCACTGGAAGCACTCTATTCGGTCTCGGTGTTGTGATTATCTTAATCGTCGCATTCGCTTTTCTGTTTGGTGAAAAAGCAAAACCAGCTGTTTCAGAACAATAATATAAAGAAAAACCAGGAGCTCATTGGAGTGACACAGTCAAATAAGACTAAATAAAACACCTAAGCTGCCTTGACTCTAAATTCTACCGGAGTCTGGCAGTTTAATTTTGTAAAAGGACGACAATAATTATAATAATACATGTACGATTCTATTTTCTTTCGTACTGTATGGTTGGTTAGTTTCCCTCGATCCAGAGGGCTGAATTCTTCTGACTTTAAAGAGGAGTGGAAGGATTCGATGACGGCATTATCAAAGCAGTTTCCTCGTCGGGACATGCTTGTGATAATGCCTCTTTTTTTTG
>NZ_VTUY01000007.1 GCF_008364765.1 Bacillus sp. CH30_1T
CAAAAAAAAGAGGCATTATCACAAGCATGTCCCGACGAGGAAACTGCTTTGATAATGCCGTCATCGAATCCTTCCACTCCTCTTTAAAGTCAGAAGAATTCAGCCCTCTGGATCGAGGGAAACTAACCAACCATACAGTACGAAAGAAAATAGAATCGTACATGTATTATTATAATTATTGTCGTCCTTTTACAAAATTAAACTGCCAGACTCCGGTAGAATTTAGAGTCAAGGCAGCTTAGGTGTTTTATTTAGTCTTATTTGACTGTGTCACTCCAAATTTCCTCAAGCGTTTTTTCATGTTTATTATCGGGTTTGTCCAGTTCCATGCATCATATACTTAACAGTTGTTAATGCTTTGAGCCCCATTGGTCCTCTGGCATGAAGTTTCTGTGTAGAGATTCCAATTTCAGCACCAAATCCCAACGCTCCTCCATCAGTGAAACGAGTAGAAGCATTATGATAGAGAGCGGCAGCATCAACAAGCATCATGAATTTCTTCGCTGTTTCTGTGTTTTCCGTGACAATGGCTTCGGAATGCTTTGTACCATATTGTTCGATGTGATCGACTGCTTCATCCAAAGAAGGTACAATCTTCACGGCAATATCCAGACTTAGATATTCATTTGCCCAATCTTCTTCTCCAGCAGGCTTCGCATCTTCAATCGCTTCGACAACTTTTTCATCTCCGTGAATGGATACATTGTGCTCCTTAAGCTTTTCTACAAATGCACTCTTATTTTCTTTAAACCAGTCTTCATGCAGGATAACGGTTTCAGCTGCATTACATACTGCTGGACGGTCTGTTTTTGCATTGATGATGATGTTTAATGCTTTTTCCACTTGAGCTTCATTATCAACATAGATATGACAGTTTCCTACTCCAGTTTCAAGGACAGGAACAGTTGCATTATTAACGACAGCATTGATTAATGCCCCTCCACCGCGCGGAATCAACACGTCAATATGCTCTTTCATCGTGAATAACTCACTTGTTGCTTCTCGATCGGTTGTATTAACGAATTGTACTGCATCTTTAGGAATATCCGTTTTCTCAAGTGCTTCATGCATGACGTCCACAATTGCTTTGTTCGAGGTAATGGCATTTGAACCACCTTTTAGGACAATGGCATTACCGGATTTTAGTGCTAATCCGGTTGCATCAACCGTTACATTAGGACGTGCCTCATAAATCATTCCGATGACACCAAGTGGGACCGTTACCTTTTGAACTTGTAGTTGATTTTCAAGAGTCCAATCGGATACTACTTTTCCTGTGGGATCTTCCAGGTCAGCTACTTGACGGAGACCACTTGCGAAATCTTCAACACGTTCTTTAGAAAGTGATAAACGATCCATAAATGCAGCTTCGAAGCCCTTTTCTTTCCCTCTTTCAAGGTCTTTTTCATTTTGCTTTAGTATAGATTCGTAATTCGTCTCTAAATGATCGGCAAGGATGTGAAGGGCTCTATTTTTTTGATCGGTAGTCAGCATACTTAGTGTTTTAGAAGCTTTCTTTGCAAGCACCGCTTGTTTTTTTACACTAGTTTTTTCTATAGTTAAAGTCATCAAATACCTCCTGGTTTTTTGAAAAGAATTCGAACGGATTTTGCAGGGGAAGAAGGAGACAAACTCCTTCTTTTATACTCCTACTGGAATGGGTAAATCTACATGACATACTAGTTGGTCAATCTCGACTGCGATTTGATCTGCTTTGATGTCTGTAGGTTTTTTTAGTTGTCCTGAACGGAAATTGACCATCCCCAAACCAATTTCTTCATTTCGATTATCAAGGATTCGCACGACTGCACCTTTATTAAATCGGCCTTTTACAGTATAAATATCATCAATTGTTAAACTTTCTTTTTGTTCCAGAATACGTTCTTTCGCATCTGAATCAATGGTGATTTCACCTTCGGGACCTGAGTTGAACGCAATCCATTGCTTTTTGGAATCAAGGTTTACGGAATCTTCTGCAGATTCAAAGTACGTACCTTTTGCTGTATGTTGGACAGCATCGTAAATAACATTTGAGTTTCCTGATTTACCAAGAAACGCAGGAATTCCAGAAGCCATTGTGATTTTAAATGCATCTATTTTGGATCTCATTCCACCAGTTCCTACAGAACTTCCAGGCTCTCCTGCCATGTCTTCGATATCTTCAGTGATTTCCGTTACGCTTTCTAACAGCTCAGCATCTGGATTTTTACGTGGATCAGAATCATATAGTCCGTCAATGTCAGATAGAATGATGAGTTGATCAGCATCTACTAATGCCGCAACTTTGGCAGAAAGGGTATCATTGTCTCCGAATTTCAATCGGTCAATCGTCACTGTATCATTTTCATTGACAATTGGGATGATCCCTCTTTCAAGCAGGACATTGATTGTATTTCTTGCATTGTTGTATCGGTCTTCATCAGAAAAATCACTACGAGTGATCAGAATTTGAGAAGCCACATATCCGTTAGAAATTAACAGGTCAGAATACGCTTCAATCAATAGACCTTGACCAATAGCTGCTGCTGCCTGCTTCTCTGGAAGAGAGCTTGGACGTGTTAAGCATCCTAATTTACGATAACCGGCAGCAACTGCACCTGATGAAACAAGCAATACTTCATGGCCATCATCCTTTAAACGGACGACTTCATCAACAAGACGTTCCAGTTTTCTACGACTCATTTCTCCATGCAGGCTTGTTAATGAACTACTTCCAATCTTGATTACGATACGTTTCTTCTGATTATTTTGGGACATTCAATCACTCCTAGTAAAAAGGTCCGTCCCTCGCCCCTCTTTATGTGTGTAGGGACAGACTTGTATTTCTTGTTTGGTTGGTATTAGTTATTTGGGGTGTTTACGTTTCGATGTTTGTTTAGCTAGTTACTAAATGTTTGGACTGTAAGGATGAGCTTATTTCTTTCGATCGTTTTTCTGCTCCCTTGACAGCTTCTGAGATAGCCTTACCTCCGCCGAACTCTGCTAGTTTATCAAGTCCTGCAGCTGTAGTACCATTTGGGGATGTTACATTCTCTCTTAGTTGAGTTGGTGATTCTTCACGTTCAAGCATCATTTTGGCTGCACCGAAAATGGTTTGAGCTCCAATTTTACGAGCTAGTTCTGGTTCTAATCCGGCTTCGGCACCTGCCTTTTCAATGTGTTCCATTAAATAGTAAAAGTATGCCGGGCCACTGCCTGCAATTCCGGTGAAAATGTCCATCTTACTTTCATCAATCACGAACACTTCACCAATGCTTGATAATAACTCTTCTGCAATTTCCATGTCTTCCCTTGAAGTAAAGCGACCTGCACTTATGGCTGTAGCAGATTCTTTCAACATACTTGACGTATTTGGCATGACTCGGATAACAGGCTGACCTGCAGGTAATTGCTCTTCCATATGAGAAGTAGTGATTCCTGCAAGCACCGACATAATCACTGTATCGTTTCTTACCAAGTGATTAATTGAATCTAATGCTTTATCAATATCTTTCGGCTTCATAGCGAGAATAAGAATATCTATCTCATTATAGGGTAAATCATCTTTTGTGATAGCCGTTATATCGTATTTCGCTTTCATTCCCTGAAGTCTTCCTTGATTGCTTCGATTAGAAACAATAATTTGTTCTGGTGGGATCTTTCCGCTTTGTACAGTACCTGAAATCATAGCTTCCGCCATGTTTCCTGCACCTAGAAAAGCTATCGTTTTATGTTTTAACAATCGTATCCACTCCTGTTCTAATATTGTTTGTTGGGTTTTTAATCGTACATTCATTGTTTAAGTTTAGTATTAATTATGAAAGAATTGTTTGTTGTTAAATTTCCTGGTTAATGTGTATAAAAACCTTTGTTGTCGTGTGTTTGTTTACAACGTTTATAATCGTAACATGCTGGTATATGATATCAAGGGCAATAAAGGAAGTAGTTAGGAATTAGCCGAAATACGAAGTGGAAGCGCTATCATTACCATTTATGTTAGTCAGATTCCTTCTAAAGGCTATATATTGGCTCAGAGAGCGTATAATCAGAATTTTTACTTTTGCTTTACTGCTTGAATGAGCGTCGATTTTTCTAACACATACTGTCAGAGCAGTTCTTATAGCTGTATTCATTCCTACTTCCCAATCGACACAAAAAATAAGCCCGTTAAGCATTTTCCAGCTTCACGGGCTAAATAAATTCATTCAGTTGTAGCTTCGTCTGAGCTCTTTCCATTCAGGAAATCTTTCAGAGCTTGTATATTTTCTTCAAAATTAATATCAAGTACAGATCCTACACCGCTATAGCTGCCAAAACCATACGATCCTTCAACTGGAATGGTGAGCTTTTCCATATCACTGCTGTTACTCAACAGGATATCTTTAGCGATGGAAATTTGATCAAGCTTACTCATATTTGTCTGGATATAGGGTTGAATGGATCCCGCCATTTTAGGAAGCTTTGTAACTCCACCTATTGAGAGGACCTCATCTTTAAGAGCGTTTATGACTTTTTGTTGTCTTTCAACCCTTCCAAAGTCTCCCTCTGCATCAGCACGGAACCTTGCATACCCCAATAATTCTTTCCCATTTAAGTTTTGAACACCAGGCTGAAGGGAAACACCAATGTTTTCCGACATCGCCTTTTCCACTTCCATTTCAATTCCATCCGGTGCCAGTATATCAACGGATTGTTCAAATCCTTTGAAGTCGACTACCATGAAATATTGAATATCAAGATCAAAGTTGTGTTTGATGGTCTTTCTGAGCAATTCTGGTCCACCTAAATAAAATGCTGTATTCAGCTTGTAGTTTTTGTATCCAGGTATTTCTACATATATATCCCTCATAAAGGAAACGAGTCTGGTTTCATTTGTTTTGGGATTGATCTGTGCGAGCATCATCGTATCGGTTCTGGATTTCTCCTCGCCTCTGCTGTCGACTCCCAATAGAAGTACGTTGACCATACCGTTTTTATCTTTCACACCATTGAAACTATAATCTTCTTGAAGCTTATCGTCGCCAGCCATTTTGTATCCACTATAAAATTGAAAAGCTGCATAACCGAGTAAACTAAATATAATTAATAATAATACCAATATCACTTTTCTTCCGCGTTTTTTCTTTTTAGACTTGCGGTCTAATCGTGAATCCATTTCTTCACCTACTTTTATGACATTCATGAATTACTGATGATAGTAAGAAATAGTACTCTATTCGAATGAAATTGACAATCGAAGAATCTTGGATAAACTAACACATTTCTCCATACTATTTGAAAGTTTATTTTATCACAAATATCCATAAAAGTATTTATTTGTTCCTATCACTGTAAATGAAGTGAATGGAAGAAACCGTTCGTAAGGTCTTTTACATCAAGCTCCTCTGCTTTTCTGTAAGAAATGATGAATGAAGTAGAAGGCCCGCTGGATTTGTCCAAGTCTTGGATTGAAGTGACATCCTCTCTTCTTAAAGGCTTCCCTAATAAGAGAGAAAGTTCATAAAAAACGCCTTTAGAGCCGACTGGCATTATATCGATGATAGATGAGTGATGAACACAATTCATAAAAAGAGATAGTGGAGCAATGAATGTGTGTTGTTCTATCACCTCATTCCCTACCAGTGGGGTTCCGATAAGCGCATAAGCAAGATTCGAACAAGAGGTTATGGGTCTTTTCTTGTTTCTCATGCCAATACACGTAACTCCAAGGGCCGATTGATTAAGACCGATATTCGATTCAGTACTCCCCGTAATTGGAATGCCTTCCTGATTCATTTCACTTAAACCTTTCTTCACACCACTGCAATACTGATCCCATACAGCTTCACTTGTAAAGTTCAGTAATTGAATAGCTTTGAGCCTTGCTCCCACTGCCAAACATTCCATCGCTGCTACACGGAAACAGTAATACCCCACTGTCTCTGGATCGGCCAGGACTACATCTCCTTCTTTATTTCCAATCCCTCCGCTGCAATCAGTAGCCAGAATCAACTCTTCTTCATCTGAAATTGAAATGGATATAACATCTCGAGGCTTGATCATGCGTTTTCCCCCCTTTTCACTCTTGACTTAAGAGGAGGATACAAGAAGTGGGCAATCGTTAAATTGATGAAACTCGCTATTAGTAAGGAAGGTAGAATGGCATAGTAAAATGAAGAACTAAGGATAAATATAAATGGAATTCCCGCGAGTAGACCGTTTCCTATAAAAAAAAGGATGGCTGCAAGTACCCTTTTCCCATTCGAAAACACATATCCAAATAACCATACAAAGAAGGCCATTTCAGCAGCAATGAGCAAGTGAAAAGGGCCAAGAGGGAAGCCTGAGTACATGCTTGAAAGCAAGTGACCCCCACCTGCAACGATCGCCCCCCATCTCCCATTGTAAAGGGATGCAATTAATAGTGCAGGCATACTATCCAATGCAACCGTACCTATTACGGCAGGTATCTTCACCATTCCACCGATCGCAGAAAAACCCATAAACAATGAAAGTAGCAAAAGAGTCCTAAGATTACTTTTCATTTTTCTGAACTTTACTGTTTGAAAATACGTTTGCGCTGCGAATATATTCGACATCTTTAACATTACAACGATAATTGATCACACGGGCCAATGCGAAAAAGTAATCGGATAATCGATTGATATACTGCAATGTCACAACTGGAAAGTCCTCTTCCGCTTTTGAAAGCGAAACCATGATTCTCTCTGCTCTTCTTGTAACCGTTCTAGCTAAGTGGATACTTGATGAGGCTTTCACGCCACCTGGTAAAATGAACTTCTCAAGTGGAGGCGCTTCCTTCGTAAACCTATCAATCTTAACCTCCAACGCCTGGACGGATTGGGGCTGAAGCTTGATTTTTCTAAGCTTAGAAACGTTGGATAGGTCACCGCCACAATCAAATAGTTCATGCTGAATCGTCTCAAGATCCTGTAATATATCCTGAAAACGCTCGACATCCAGTTCTGAAATGGCTTGTCCAACAAAAGAATTCACTTCATCCAATGTTCCATACGCTTCGACACGAATATCATCTTTATCTACTCTTCCACCGATTAAGCTCGTTTGACCTTTATCACCAGTTCTTGTGTAAAGCTGCATACTTACCCTCTCCTTTATCCTTTTAACGATGTAGCAAGGCCGTACCAAACCAGCCATACTTCCTTAGACATTTTCGCCAGATCTTGATAAACCCATCCTGTCAAATCCCGCCATTCCCTGGACAGCTTTTCCATTGGGACAATTCCTTTCCCGACCTCTGAACCTATCCAGATCACTCTGCGATCAGGGTCTTCTTCTTCCCACTGTTTTAAGGTTTGCATCAAAATTGTAAAAGACTTTCGGACTTCGGAATCATTATTTAAAATGGTTGATCGAATGCCATACTCAAGTCCCTCTATTACGATGACAGGGTTTGAAAAGTTGATATCATCCAAATGAATCCTTTTTCCACTAAATAATGGAATCCAGGTTGTATCAGTTTCTTTAAGATTAAAATGGGTTTTCACCCATATGCTTTTCCCATTAAAGGAACCTCCCGTAACGAAGTACATGTTTGATTCCTCCAATCATTTTCTGTCTTCCATACCATTTCATACCCTTCTCCATGGTTGACCTTCCATTCCCAAAACGTTCTGTGAACATTTCTAGGAGATAAAGAAGTTAATAGATGTCGAATGACTCCACCATGAGTAACAACGGCGTACCGCTTCCCATTGTGCTCTTCTATCTGAGCTACGATCTGTGCCCAGGCTAAATCGACTCGTTTTCCAAATTCATCTATCCCTTCCCCATTTGGTGGAGAAATGGATGGGTCCAATAACCATTCTTGATAAACATCGTCATACTTTAAGCTTTCGTAGGTTAAACCTTCCCAGCCTCCAAAGTGTATCTCTCTTAAAAGGGATGAAGAGATTAATGGAGCATGAGGAAACAGTAAGTGAGCTGTTTCTAAACAGCGATTAAGATCACTCGAAAAGCATCGTTCATACTCTTCAAAAAAAGTATTTCGCCTCTTTAGTAATTCGATTCCATTTCGAGATAAACTGGAATTGGTCCAGCCGAGGTATTTCCCCTTCTCATTTTCCTCTGTTAAACCATGGCGAATGCATGCAATAACCATATAGTCATCCATAAACACAACTCCACTCCCTCTACACTGCCCCCGATTGTATCACCGGACATACCGCCAAACCATTTGATGGATCTAGAATAAACAAGCCAGAATAAAGCTAACGTCACCATGGTGAATAAAGCATAAAAATAAAAGCAATTTAAAAAGAAGCTGCCGACTCCACCCAGTAATAAACCAGAAACAATCCAAATAAGATCATAACCCGTCACATTCTTACTGAAACCATATCCCATTCCTGACGTCTGGGCTGCAGGGATAAGAATTAAACTCGCCCCCATCATCATTCGACTTAAAAAGGGAATCGACACAAGGACCATACCAATCAAAATAGTGGAATGGGTTTGAATGATGGTTTCATAAATAAATAAAAACCGTGATGAAAGCAATACCACCAGGGACAAAACGCCAAAGGCACCTACCCTCGGGTCTTTCATGATGTCTAATCGCTTCTCCCTATCTCTATAGGAAAAAAAGGCATCACTTGCATCCATATAACCATCTAAATGGATACCACCCGTTAATACGATTGGCATTACCCAGATATAGAATGATATTCCTAAAGGGCTTATGTGGGTAAAAGAATTCAGAAAAACATATCCTCCTAGAAGAAACACACCTACAAAAAAACCTAGCAGTGGAAATGTTCTGACCATCCACTTCATTTCCCTTTTGCCTACTGAAAATTCTTTACGGATCGGCAGAATCGTAAAAAACTGCAGGTTAAGGAGAAAGCTTTTAAATAGGATCATGAGGCAACCGTCCTTCCTCATTCGGACCCCTCTTTTTCACAACCGGGATTCCCGCCGTCATTTCGATTGCCACACATGCTTTTTTCACCATTCTTATATGTAATGCACCAAGTCGTTTCTGGAAAGTAAGAAGATCGTTTGAATCAATTGGAAGGTCAGAAACCAATTCATTACTAACCAGGATCAGTACATCTACTTTATTTAGCAACTGTACGATAGACTGATAGATTCTCTCTTCTATATACTGGCCTTTCACCTCTATACTACCATACGTCTCATTTGTTAAAAGAGTCGTGAGGCAATCTAACAGAACTACAGAGTGTTGAGGAATTTGGTTGATTATCCTATCAATTGAATTCGGACATTCAATCGTCGTCCATTCCACAGCATACGCTTGCCGGTCCTGCTGGTGTTTCAAGATTCTTTGCTCCATCTCCCTGTCAGTGTTCACTCCACAAGCAAGATAGACCAATGGAACGTTTGCCTTTTTCTTCTCTATTGCCCATTTTTCAGCAAAAGAGCTTTTGCCGCTTCTAACCCCTCCGGTTATAAAATATAGGGTTCCCAACCCGATTCCCCCTCTCCTCTACCACCCTGTCGTTGATATAATTCTACTCTGTTTGATCCAAATAGCGTTGAATAGCTTTTTTTGTCACCTCATATACCCCGCGCCCAATCAACTTCCCTATTGGTGTAATCGGCCCGGCAAACGGTTCCAGCTCACCCTTTTGACTTGAAGCAATCAGAATACTGTCGGTCGGTGTCCCGGTTGCAAGCTGACCTGTTCTTCTGTCCCTCACATTCATATCGTAAAGGGCCCTCACTTTCGCTTCTGTTGAGGTTACAAGGGCTTCTATATATGCTTCATCTGATAGATTCCCATTTATGAACACCCACGTATTAATCGTGCCTGGCCTTAAATCAATATCATATTGATAACTTGTTGAGACATCAATCGCATTCCCGACACCTGCTGTCACCACAACGAAAACGGAATGCCCCTGAACTTCGAAACGATCGCATACCATATTATTTAAAGGAAGAGCCGTCATCATGCCTACAGAAAATGAGGGATCCAGTCCTTTATGAACAAGAAACTCCCTCATATCCTCTTGATAATCTGAGCAGTCATAATCTGCAGGGACTCTTCGATTGATAAAGTGCCTGTACCACCCGATTCCTGCACCAATAATCCCTGAGGACATGCATTTTAATGGATAAGGGGCAGAGAAATGTATGTATTCTTCCCTCACGTTTAGGTAGCTTTCATCTAACACAAAGCTCTCGGTCGCACTCTCCTCAGGAACAATTACCATTTGAGGTTTTGCCACTAAAGGATGAGCTTGTTTCTGAACCTTTGTATGATACACCTCTTCAATATGTTTCTCTTTCAGAACCTCTTCCGGGTGGTGGAGAAGTTTGGTTTTTCCTTTGTCTAAGAGAAGTAAGCGATCACAGTATAAACTTGCTAAATTTAAGTCATGAAAGATCGCGATGACCGTTAAATTTTCGTGTACCGTTTGATTTTTAATTAAATCCAACAATGATTTCTGATACGAAAGATCAAGATGATTAGTTGGTTCATCAAGCAACAGGACCTGTGGCTCCTGAGCGAGAGCCTGGGCAAGGAATACCCTCTGCCGTTCTCCCCCGGACAACTCATGAAGGAAGCGGTGCTGAAAGGGCGTAATGCCCGTTTGATCCATTACCTTTTCTACGATTTCGGTATCCCGTTCAGTCGTTCCTTTAAAGAAACCTTTTTGGTGAGAATATCTCCCTAGCATAACCGTCTCCCTCACTTCATAGGAAAAGGATTCTGTCGATATCTGAGGAAGTACCGCTACCTGTCTGGCTAAATCCCTTGAAGAAAAATGATGCAGTTTTTTTCCTTTTAACGTGATGTTTCCACTCATTAATGGAAGCAGACCCGTCATGGCTTTTAACAGCGTCGTCTTTCCACTTCCGTTAGGTCCAAGAACCCCAAAGAATTCTCCTTTATCTATATGAAAATTCATGTCTTCCACGGTTATTTTATCGTTATATCCCACGGTCACACCGTTTACATCTATCATGATGAAAGCCCTCTTTTCTTCAGGAGAATATAAGCAAACATCGGGGCACCAATAAGAGCTGTTATCACTCCAATCGGAAGCTCGGTTGGTGCAATGATGGTTCTTGAGATGAGATCAGCCAACACGAGAAAGCCTCCGCCTACAAGGATGGACAAAGGAAGTAAGTGTCTATGGTCATGCCCTACTATCCTTCTTAGAAAATGAGGGATTACAAGTCCCACAAATCCAATTGTACCTGAAACGGCGACAGCCGCTCCCGTCAGGATACTTCCTGCAATTAAAATAAGGAGTTTTCTTCTTTGTACGGATATTCCGATATGATGGGCTTGTTCTTCACCAAAGCTCATGCCATTCAGTTCCTTGCCGTTGAGAAACAAAACTATCACTCCAATTAAGAAAAAGGGGAATATTATCGTAATGTAATCCCACCCTCTCATGGACACGCTTCCAAGAAGCCAACCGATGATCTGTCTTAATTCCTCTCCCGTCAGGGCGATCATTAAGGATATGAAGGAACCTAAAAAAGAGCTGAAAATGATTCCTGTTAATATGATGGTTTCTACCTTCATGGTTCTTTCAACCTTCTGTGCAAACCATAATACGAGAAACACGGTTATAATCGAACAAAGAATACTGAGAAAGGGAAGCGTAAACTTCCCAATGAAAGGAATGCTCCAATTAAAGAACAACGTAATAACAGCGCCGACCGATGCTCCCGAAGACACACCCAATGTATATGGATCAGCCAGCGGGTTGCGCAATAGTCCTTGAAAAGAAGCTCCTGCAATTGCTAGGGAGCTTCCAACCAATAATGCCAGTAATACTCTGGGCAATCTTATTGAGTACACTATATTTGCAAACATTGGATCAATTTCTTCAGGTATAGGGAATCCAAACCATTTAGCTCCAACGATGAACAGAATATCCATCGGTGGCACAGAGACGGTTCCTATCGAAATACCGGCAAAGAGAGCGAAAAGTAAAAACATCACAGCCAACCCGTATGTTATCCATATTTTATTCTGCAAATAACTCCGGATAGATCGACTTTGCAATTTCCTCTACTCCTTCAACTAATCTCGGACCCGTACGTGTGACCAGATCTGAATGTACGTCATGGACATCTTCATTTTTTATAGCGGTTACATCTTTCCAACCTTCTCGGCCCATCACTTGTTCTTTAGGATTTTCACTATAAAAACCATAGGTAGTAATGATGACGTCCGGATTGGAAGAGATGACTGCTTCTTGGTTAACTTGGATCCATCCCTCCTGATCACTCATCACATTTTCGGCATTTACAAGTGAAAGCATTTGATCAATAAAAGTATTTTTCCCTGTCGAATATATGTCAGGAGAAGGTGAAACCTCTACATACACTTTTTTATTTTCAGATACACCACTGACTTTTTCCTTAATGGATTCTAGATCCGCTTTCATCTCAGAAATGACGGATTCAGCTTCGTCTTTTTTCCCGACCAATGTGCCGATGTTTTTCATCGTGGTGTACACTTCCTCAAAGCTGTTGGCATCACGTACGATATATATCTTTACCCCTGCATTGCGAAGCTGTTCTAATCCTTCTTCTGCCGACACAGCAGTGGACTCATGAGCAAGAACCAAATCCGGATTCAGACTGATGATCTTCTCAACGTTAAATTCCATTCCACCTATTTTTTCTTTGTCCGCCGCTTCTTTTGGGTAATTATCAAAATCTGAAACCCCTACAATTTCATTATTCAACCCTAACTCGAATAAGATTTCTGTGTTACTTGGAATCAATGAAACAATATGCTTAGGTTGCTCATCCAGCGTGACTTTATTATTCAGGGCGTCGTTTACTGACAAAGGAAAAGCAGATTGTCCCTGACTGACTTCCCCGCTATTTTCATTTTTTTCTACACTTTCTCCGTCAGTACCGCAAGCTGAAAGGAGTCCTAGAGATAATATTAATACAATAGTGATTTTGAATATGTGTTTCATACGTTTTCCTCCTGTAAATAAACTTATTCCCAGACAAAAAAACATCTCCAGTGGGACTAGAGATGCTATGTAAGATGCATAAAAGGCTTTAAACCGTTAAACATGCACATTACACCTTTCTATCCGCGTAGTTTGGGTGCGATAGAAATCAGGCAGGTCTCCTGGCTCATGGTCATTGCTTGCTGCACCTTCCCATGCACATTAGCACAGTGGTTTTTATACAGTTCACTTCCATTTACAGTGGCGGGACCGCGTTGGAATTACACCAACTTCCCTATTATGAAGCGAAGAAGTATCGTCACTTCCGCTTCACCTGATCTCATGTCGTATGTAATTATTCCGTTCAACAGAATTATACACAAGATTCTATGGATAGTGAATGGAATTTGATAAACTTTGCTGAAAATAGCAGGAATACTTCTTTTCGAAACATTTACCGGTGCAACCTTGCGAGCTAATAGATTGTCCCCTCCATTCTTTCGTGTTAAAATCTGTTTCAAGTAATCGCTTTACTGCTTTAGAGGAGCACATATGGTACAGGAGGTTCAGCAATGAATGAAAAAAAAGAAATCGCTACCTTTGCTGGTGGTTGTTTTTGGTGTATGGTAAAGCCATTTGATGAATTACCGGGCATTATTGATGTTGTGTCAGGTTATTCAGGGGGACACCTTGAAAACCCAACATATCAAGATATAAAAGCAGGAAAAAGTGGACATTATGAAGCTGTTCAAATCACGTATAATCCTGATTTGTTCCCTTATGAAAGATTATTAGAGCTATACTGGCCTCAGATTGATCCAACGGATGATGGCGGACAATTCCATGACCGCGGGGATCAGTACCGCACAGCTATTTTCTATCATAATGAACACCAAAAACAATTAGCTGAAAAGACGAAGAACGAAATAGTAGACAGTGGACGATTCAAGAAGCCAATCGTCACAAACATTCTTCCTGCCTCCACTTTCTATCCGGCAGAAGAATACCATCAAAAATTCTACAAGAAAAATCCAGATGAATATAAACAAGACCGTACAAAATCAGGTCGCGATGAATTTATAGATAATCATTGGAAGAATTAAATAGTGGGATGAAAAAAACTCCTTTCGCCAAACTAATGGCAGGAAGGAGTTTTTGTATGAAGAAATATGAGAAAAATACAGAAGACAAAGAGCAGGTTATCGGGTTTGAAGGACCAGGGAAAGTCGTCAATTTCTTTGACCCCTATCCGGATGAAGATGAAGAGAATGTAAATAACTTGGATACGGTAGATAATCATTCTTCAGAAAAACAGTAAAAACATAAAAGGTGAAGATTATATAAATTTAACCTTCACCTTTTCATATTAACCAATGCCATTGTGCCCATTTTGTATGACTTCAAACAAATTTGACATGATTTCATACGCACCAAACATCCAATCCTGATGAAAAAGGTATCACCTTTAACGAAAATGGTTAAAATGTCGGTAAAAAGCCAAAAGATCAGAAGGTGAAAAAATGTATATTTGGTTAGGGTCTGTTATTCTTACGGTTTTCCTGTTTACTAGAATCCCTACAGTCAAAAAGTCCATTCATGTAAGGAATAGTTTTCTCGTAAAAAAATGCTCCATCATCATTCCAGCCAGAAATGAAGAACAGTCGATTGGAAATCTATTATCGAGTATTCAGAAGCAATTTATTCAGCCGTTTGAAGTGATCGTTGTAAATGATGGATCTAAGGATCGAACGAAGGCAATAGCTGAAGGGTTCGGTGCAACTGTCGTGGATACTCCCCCTCTTCCACATGGATGGAATGGGAAATCTTGGGCTTGTTGGAACGGGGCGGAAGCATCAAAAGGTGAATTCTTACTGTTTGTTGACTCAGATACATGGTTCGAGCAAGCAGGACTTCTTAGAATATGTGAGACTTATCAAGAACAGCAATGTCAGGGAATTCTGAGCATTCATCCCTATCATAGGATGAATAGTGGATATGAAACTTTATCCATGATGTTTCATTTAATGGTATTCGCCGCAACAAGTGTAACCCATCTCCTTTCCGGGTTGGTCAGACCTTCGGGTGGGTTTGGTCAGTGTTTCCTGTGTACAAGAGATGTATATCAGCGAATCGGTGGGCACCAAGCAATCAAAGGAGATATGGTGGAGCATTTTGCTTTAAGTCGACGTGCAAAAAAATGTGGAGAATTAGTAGAAGCAGTCAGCGGACGCAATGCCATATCCATGAGAATGTACGGGAAAGGGTTGAGTGAGTTATTCCACGGGTGGTCGAAGAGTTTCGCTTCCGGGGCAAAATCGACAAACATCATCCTTTTGGGACTATCTTCTTTGTGGATTACCTCTCTCACTTCTTTTGTCATACATTCGCCGGTAATGGTATGGACAGACCCATATATTTATATGATTCAGTACTTGTTTTTAAGTGTTTATTTTTATTTCATTCTTAGCAGGATTGGAAATTTCACCATTTTTGAGACGCTCTTATTTCCAGTCCATATTCTATTTTTCGTTATGACCTTTTCCCACTCGGTGTTTACAACATTTTCGAGGAAAAACACAAAGTGGAAGGATCGATACATTTATTTAGAGAAAGGGAAGGATGAAAAGATGAAATGATCATCCTTATAAATATTTTCGCATGGGTAAGTATTCATTTCGTTATTCCCTTTTTGACATCCAGATTGACCACCAAACAACTCCAAAGGATGTCCCCCCTCTTTCAGCCTCTTTAAATGGAAGCCAGGGGTGGTATGTTTCTGTTTTTGAAGATTAAGAAATATATACCTGATGCAGGGGGAGGGTTTCGTGGTGGCTTATATAAGAATGAAATCGGCCTCTCTTCTCAACAGGGGCGGATTACGTTCCTTCACGAATTGAATCGTGCCGAAGTATCCCACTGGCTACAAATGATACTGGCACCTTTCTTTTACATTCTAAATAGTGGAGTCGAGTCCTGAGTAATGTTTCTATACGGAATATTATTTAACCTGCCCCATATTCTCTTGCAGCGCTACAATCGAATGAGGGTCTAAAGATAATAGTTCAATATTCCCCGTTAAAATCTCGGAATCTAAGTCCCCAAATTTCTAACCATTTTACAAATAGTGAATAAATTAATAAAAGTTGGACCATTTTAATGATAAGAACCGAGGAAGTCCTCCACTTCAATAGCCATACATCACCCGATTTGCTCGGTTCCCTCTTCTAGCCCCTCCTTCTTCCGGGACAAATAGTACAACTCTATGGACTCCTTCACAAGGGAGAATCCTTTTTCTCAAATTAAAAGTGGTCTGCGCGTGATTCGTCAAGCACCGGAGCTTTTGCTGATGTATATAAAAGAGTGCTGACAGTTAGTCAGCACTCTTTTATATATGTTCAAGAAAATCAGGATAGGCCACACTCTCTGGGTGAGCCTCCCATTATTGTTTTTACTTTTTTAAGTAGGTCCAGCCTTCTTCTTGATAAACCCGGTCTTCCTTCATGAGTTTTCCAAGGGCTCGTTTGAAGGAAGCTTTGCTCATATTAAAGCGATCTTTGATATCATCCGGCTGGCTCTTATCCCAAAAAGGAATAGCTCCATTTCTTTCTTCCAGATACTCGAGAATGACTTCTGCATCATCCAGCATTTTGTCCTGCTTTAACGGTAAAAATGAAACATTTAAGTTCCCGTCATCCTTAACGTCGATGACTCTCCCTTCAACCAGCTCTCCCAGTCTTGGCTCCGCCTTGCGTTCATTCTCGTGAACAAAGCATCGATATCCTTGTTCGGATAGGAAGAAGGTTCCGACTCTAAGCAGTCGATACACTCGTCCCTGGACTTTTGCGTTCATCATTTCTGTAGATGCTCTTCTAGATACCTGTTCAATGATATTTTCAGTGGCTAATCGTCCGTATAAGCGGTCCTGCTTATCACGATTCAATGTTAAAAACAACTGATCGCCCGGGTTTGGCCAAAGTTCCAGGAATTTAGGAAGATCGTCTGCTGACACTAAAATATCCTTAGGAAGGCCAATGTTAACGAAAACACCTAAATCCTCACGTTTATCCACTACCTCAGCCCATCCGTAAGCACCGACTTGTACTTTAGGGATACGCATTGTGGCCGTAAGGCGAACATCCTTATCATGATAAAGAAATACTTTCACAGTATCTCCTTCTTGAATTTCTTCTGTTATTTCAGAATGGTGCAATAGCACACGATCTATTTCATTCGTTAAAAAGAAACCATAGGGTACTTCATGATCAACGAATAAATCCACTACCGTACCTGGTTTTAAAGAAGACATTATTCTATTTCCTCCTATTTCAATTAAGTATTAACTTAGTCATCTCTCTACTCAAGTTTTGTATTCACTAAATATAGCTTTTTTCAATGATTATGTATAGTACATGAGGCGATTTTTATAATAAACCATCAATTTAGAAAATAAAGAATTCGTTAACATTTATGGAAACCTCTTACCGTTTCATCTGATGGTAGCAAGAATGTCAACATACCTAACAAAGGGAGAAAGCTGCAAAGGATCATGACGAAACGAATGGTGAATAGATCGGCGAGTCCCCCGAAGATGACTGCACCTACAGCTCCCATTCCAAAGGCAAGTCCAACGGTTAGTCCTGATACCATTCCAATTTTGTGTGGCAATAGCTCTTGTGCATACACAACGATTACACTAAAGCTTGACGACAAAATAAACCCGATGCAAAAGATAAATGGATAGACGATACTTAAAGATAAGTAAGGTAAAGCAAGGGTTAACGGGGCAGCACCTAACATTGAAAAGAAAATGATATTCCTTTTTCCAAAACGGTCTGCCAGAGGCCCTCCCAAGAAGGTTCCCAGTACTCCCGCAAACATAAATACAAAAATGTATGCTTGCGCTTCTTTAATTGAAAGACCATAATCCTCAATTAAATAAAACTGGTAGTAATTGGATAACCCAGCTCCATACCACGAACGGGCAAACACTAAAAACACCACCAACACCATTGCCCATTTAATTCTTCTATGAATCGGGTTTTTCTTCACGTTTGTCTTGTTATGTCGGTTCATCTTTTCATTAGAACGTAATTGTTCAGAGTACCAATTGGATACATGAAATAAAACAATGACCCCTAAGATTGCTACAAAGGAAAACCACAAAGCCCCTTTTTGGCCAAATGGAACAAATATAAATGCCGTAATCAATGGTGCAAGTGACTGCCCGGTATTCCCACCTACCTGGTAAATAGATTGAGCAAGGCCTCTGCGGTTTCCTGCTGCCATATATGCTACCCTGGAACCTTCGGGGTGAAAGATGGCAGAGCCGAAGCCGATGAATAACACAGACAAAATGATCCATAAAAAATGGCCGGATAATGCAAATCCTACCAAACCAATTAAGCTTGATAGCATTCCTAAAGGAAGTAAATAAGGTTTCGAACGTATATCCGCATAATAACCGAATACTGGCTGCAGCAAAGAAGATGTCATATTGAGGGCAAATGCGATCCAGCCAATTTGGGTATAACTCAGCTGCAAAGATTTCTCAATGATTGGAAACATGGCTGGAACAACTGCCTGTAAAGTATCATTTATAAAATGACCAGAGCTAATGGCTAATAGAATACCGTAAATAGTAGGATTCTGCAGGGGTTTCACAGCTGTTTGAGCCAAAAATGTCACTCCTCCCTTTTATTTCGTTATTCTAAATAGTATACTGAATTCCCTGTCCATTTCCTACAGATAAATAAAAAAAGCCGAAGCAATGTTCGACTTTTTCCCATATTATTATTCTCTGTCGGGGAATACTCTTCTTAGCATATCAGCCATCTCTTCGCCAAGTCCTTCTATCGGTTTTCCGTTCTCTGCTTTATCTGCATAATCTCTCATACTATCTGTGAAATCAGGGTTTGTTGAAATATATACATTATTTAAATTCCCGTTTACACTCTTCACTTGATCCGAGATTTTCTTCTCCAAGTCTTTTGAGACATTATCATTCATATTATCTTCAAGTTTTACCGCTACATAAGCATTTTGATTTGTTGTTAATACATAAGCACTTTCAACCTCATTTAGACTAGCCACTTTATTTGCTTCTTTATCGGCAAGAGAATAATTTTCTCTCATCATGCCGTCATTTACGTACTCACGATTATTCACATAATCACGATTTGCCTGGTTATTTTTATAGTTCACTTTTTCCAAATTCCTATTATTCATTTCTTGTCCTTCTTCGTTCATGTTATTCCCCATACCACATCCCGCTGATATGCTCATGAACATTATTCCCAAAAGGGAAATCAATAAATATTTTTTCATTTTGACTACCTCCTAAATATTATTCAAACTTACTATCCCCACAGTTCATTAAAACTATTCAACGACTGATATAGTGTTTAATTCATCACACAATAAGGGAAAACTTGATATGAAGAATGTTTATGGGGGTGAAAAAATGTTCCAGGCTGCTTTTTGGGGAGGAATTACAAGTTTATCCCTACTAATCGGTGCTGTTATGGGGATTTATTTGCACATATCAAAACGAATTGTCGCTTATATCATGGCATTGGGAACGGGGTTGATCATAGGTTCTGCAACCTTTGATTTACTAAGTGAGGCAGAAGGGAAAGCGAACCTGCTCTATCTCACATCTATGTTCTTACTAGGGGCGCTCATATTCACTCTTTTCGAAATCTTCATTTCAAAAAAAGGTGGAAGTGAAAGAAAGAGGTCAAAGAAGAATCCCCATGGACACTCAGGATTAGCTATATATGTAGGAACCATAATGGATGCAATACCTGAATCCATCATTATTGGAGTCAGCTTTATAGGAGACCAACCAATACAATGGGTGTTTATCATCGCCATTTTCATCAGTAACTTACCTGAATCATTATCAAGCAGTATTGGCTTCAAGCTTGATCAATATAGTACAAGTAAAATTCTTACCCTTTGGGGAAGCGTAGTCGTCCTCTCATCCCTTAGCTCATTGCTCGGGTATACACTCTTACAGGATGCCTCGGAAAGCATATCTTACATAATTGGAGCGTTCGGGGCAGGGGGATTATTAGCTATGGTATCCTCTACGATGCTGCCAGAGGCGTTTGAAGAAGGCGGACCCATTGTCGGATTTTTATCTTCTTTAGGAATCATACTTTCTTATATACTGACAAACCTGTCGTAAACCATTTCCTTTTAATCCCTTTTGGCATCGTAAAAAACGCCCTGAAGCATTCGCTTAAGGACGTTTTTTACGTTTATTCGTCATGATTTATGGTTAAACCCTCAACAAATCGTTTTCCCATCAGCTTAGCTTTTTTCCTGTTTTCTTTACTGTTAAAGATAATATCAAAATCATAATCATCGGGGTATAGCTCTTTCGCCGAAACATAAAGATCCAGACGTTTATGATTAATAATTCTTTTTTCACCCTTAATTTGCACCGTGTAATCTCCTCTATCATCTGGTCCTTCATATACAATCCCGAATTCTCCACTCGTTGAAATCTTAACATTATCACCTATACTAAATAATTGAACTCCATTCTCCCCCTTTGATGAAGATTTACTATGGTTCCTTTTTTTATATTTGTTTACGATAACCTGCTTTTCCATTTCCTTCTTCGCATGATAATCGATTTCTCCCAGGTCATAGCATTTCTTTTCTCTATACGTAATTTCATGGGCTTTTTCAATGATCTCAGGGTGCATTCCCAGCTTTAATGCAATGGCAAATGCTTGACTCTCGCCTCCTTTACCCACTACGAGCTTATACGTAGGTTGTAATGTATCAATATTAAATTCCATACTCCCGTTCACGAAGCCTTCATGCTCTTCTGCGAAATGCTTTATTTCACTGTAATGGGTAGTTGCGAGTATCGTGGCTCCCTTTTCATATAATTGATCCAGAATGGCTGTGGCCAGCCCCATTCCTTCAAGTGGATCCGTACCGGAACCAAGCTCATCTAACAGAACCAAGGTATGATCATTTGTATCCTTTAATATATCGATAATATTTTTTATATGGGAGCTGAATGTGCTTAAATTTTGCTGAAGGCTTTGACCATCCCCTATATCTAAAAGAATATCTTGATAAATACTGATTTCACTGCCCTTTTCTGCCGGAATATGAAGGCCGCATTGGGTCATGAGGGTGAGAAGGCCCACCGTTTTAATGGCGACTGTCTTACCTCCAGTATTAGGACCGGTTATGACTAATGCATGAAAATCCTCACCCATCTGAATGGATAGTGGTACTGCCTGTTTTCCAAGCAGTGGATGAACCGCATTTATTAAATGTATTTGATGATTTTCATTTACTATGGCGCTTACTCCATCAATGGAACGGCTATACTTTGCTTTTGCAAATAGGACATCGTAATGCACCATGGTCTCAATCGCCAGCTTTAATTGTGCTTCATACGTTTGAACCAGCCCTGTTAGCGCCCAGAGGATGTTCTCAACTTCACGGTCTTCCTCAAGTTTATAATATAAAAGCTGATCTTGTTGAATGCTTAATTCCTCAGGCTCAATATAGAGAGTCGATCCTGAAGCAGATGAATCCAATACGGCTCCTTTCATTTTTCCTTTATATTCTTTCTTGATGGGGAGAACATACCTGCCATTTCTCTGACTGACAATCGATTCTTGTAGGTATGATTTATATTTAGCTGACTTTACAATCGCTTGGATTTTATCCTTTAACCGATCCTCTTGAATCCCCATTTGTTTTCTAATCCTTAACAACTCTTTACTGGCGTGATCATCTACTCTTCCATTACGGATGCATCGATTGATTTCTTCTCCAATCTCAGGGATCTCTTCAATTGAATAAACATATGAAGATACCCTTGGAGCCACCCATTTTTTATCCTCCATGAATTTTTTAATTTTTTTACACGCATCTAGAAAATAATAGAGGCTTGTAAATTGATCTGGTTTCAAAGGCACCCCTTTATTCAGGTTTGCTACAATGTTTTCAACGCCATCCAAAGCGTGAATCGGTATACTTGCACTTTTTTCCAGGATACTTACAGCTTCCGTTACTTCACCTAGACGCATTTCAATTTGGCGTTTGTTGATGGATGGCATTATATTCATTAATTCCTTTTTCCCCTCTTCTGTAAGGGCATACCGTGTCAATTCTTCCTTCACTTTGTTAAATTCTAATGTTTGAAAAGTCTTTTTGTTCAATGTTTTCTCCTCCATATAAAAAAATAGACCACAACGAACAATGTCCATTGTGGTCTTACTCACTTGTATACTGACTTACCAATAATAATCGCATGTGTCTACGTATCTACGTAAAACGTGAATCGTTCATAACTTGAAGTTAGAAACGACAACACAGATTTCCCGATTCATGTACACAAAAAGAGCTGTGCACAAAGACACAGCTCTCCTATTAAAGGGTTGAGTATGCTATGACCATTGTTCTTAACTACACTTTGAAGGCAAAGCTAAATAAGCTTCTTTAATAACCTGTTTTTAAGGTTATTGCCTGCAAAATGTCCGTATTCATTTCACGGTTAGTTAAGAACGACACCTAACATAAAACATACTCCCTTTGTATACAGTAATTTAATTCATGAATAGTTTACAATGTAGTGGATTCATTGTCAATAGGCTATTTTTTCCATTGAAAACGGATAAAGCAACCGACACAGAATCCCCCAAGCGCGATGGAGGCTGCAAATAATACTATTCCTGAGAAAAGGTAGAATCCTGTGCTCCATCCAGCCAGAGCACTCATGATTGCTCCTCCTAAGAAATCACGGCAATCATGTTGTTAAACCTCTGCTGATTCCGGTTTTTATTATGATTGCTAGTTTGCCTTTATTATTTAGCAAGTTCTGCCAGTAGTGTAGTAATTCGATCATTTCTTGTATTCATAGCGATTCTTTAATTCCTCAGGAGCCATCTTAACGATAAGCTGAAGCACAAACGTAAATACAGCAATATCATCTACAATTCCAAATAAAACAAAAACATCGGGAATCAAATCAAAAGGCAGCCAGAAATAAACGGCTACAATTCCTAACGACAATACCTTCTTAAAAACCGAAACCTCTTTCGATCGAAAGAAGTCAACCAAAAACGGAACCGATTTCCGAATATTAAAAAGAAACCTTACCCGCTTCATAAACCTCATCATTCGTCTCTCATCACCAATCTTTTTTTATAACGTTAGCATAGCAAACTAAATTAGGAAAGAATTTATCGTATCTATCAGCATCTGCAAGATTTTCGGCTCATTTCCTTCAAGCGGTAGAGAACCCACATCCCCCCACCCTTTCATTCGAAATCCTTTATCCGCTTATGTAAATAGCCGGTAAATTTCTCCCTGTTCCGGCTAACACTCTATCTTTTTAGCATACTCGCGTGTTATAATCTTTTAGATTGAGTATTAGGAGGTATATCATACATGATTCAAGTATCAGATGTAAGCTTACGTTTTGGTGATAGAAAGCTATTCGAAGACGTGAATATAAAGTTTAATCCAGGGAATTGCTACGGACTTATCGGAGCAAACGGTGCTGGTAAATCAACATTTTTAAAGATTCTTTCAGGAGAAATCGAAGCGCAGACCGGCCACGTATCTATGGGTTCAGGAGAGCGACTTGCTGTATTAAAGCAGGATCACTTCGAATATGAAGAATATGAAGTGCTGAAAGTTGTCATTATGGGGCATACCCGTTTATATGAAGTCATGCAGGAAAAGGATGCCATCTACATGAAAGAAGATTTCTCTGATGAAGACGGCATGAGAGCTGCAGAACTAGAAGGTGAATTCGCCGAGCTTAACGGTTGGGAAGCTGAATCAGAAGCTGCGATCCTACTAAAAGGCTTAGGAATCAACGAAGATCTTCACTCGAAACAAATGTCCGAACTAACGGGTGGAGAAAAAGTAAAAGTATTATTAGCACAAGCACTATTCGGCAAGCCGGATGTTCTTTTACTGGATGAGCCTACCAACCACTTGGACATTCGAGCTATTCAGTGGTTAGAAGACTTTTTAATTAACTTTGAGAACACAGTCATCGTCGTATCACATGATCGTCACTTCTTAAACAAAGTATGTACACATATTGCTGATCTTGACTTTGGAAAGATCCAAGTTTATGTCGGGAACTATGATTTCTGGTATGAGTCCAGTCAATTAGCACTTAAAATGGCTCAAGATCAGAATAAGAAGAAGGAAGAAAAAATCAAAGAGCTTCAGGCATTCGTTGCCCGATTTAGTGCAAATGCATCTAAATCAAAACAAGCTACTTCACGAAAAAAATCGTTGGAAAAAATTTCATTGGACGATATCAAGCCAAGCTCACGTCGTTATCCTTATGTACAATTCAAGCCTGAGCGTGAAATTGGAAACGATGTTCTACGTGTAGAAGGTCTTACAAAAACGATTGATGGAGTAAAGGTTTTAAACAACGTTTCCTTTATCCTGAATAAAGAAGACAAAATCGCTCTTGTCGGAGCAAACGAAATTGCCAAAACGACTCTTTTCAAAATCCTTGCAGGTGAAATGGAGCCGGATAGCGGCACATTCAAGTGGGGAGTGACCACATCTCAAGCTTACTTCCCGAATGAAAACTCCAAGTACTTTGAAGGAAATGAACCTTCACTTGTAGACTGGTTACGTCAATACTCACCGGAAGATGAGAGTGAAACATTCCTTCGCGGATTCTTGGGTCGCATGCTTTTCTCAGGGGAAGAAGTGTTAAAGAAACCAAGTGTACTTTCAGGGGGAGAAAAAGTTCGCTGTATGTTATCCAAGATGATGTTAAGTGGATCAAATGTTCTGTTATTAGATGAACCAACAAACCATTTAGATTTGGAGTCTATTACTGCATTGAATAATGGATTGATTAACTTTAAAGGTGCAATGATCTTCGCTTCTCATGACCATCAGTTCATCCAAACCATCGCAAATCGCATTATTGAAATCACCGAAGATGGTGTCATTGATAAAGAAACGACTTATGATGAATTTCTTGAGATGAAAGCTTCTATGAAAGCTTAATGTGAACCAGAAAAAGCAGGCAGCCGGATGGCACCTGCTTTTTTTCATTCCTCGCTACAAACGGTCAATCATATTGACCATGTTTAACCAAGTAGCCTTTTATCTGAAAATAGCCTATTTTTTTCGGTAATTCTTCTTTAATGGGCTTTAAGAGGTCCGTCCCTACTTTCTGGACTGCGTCTTCGATAAGTGTTTCTTCTTCTTCTGTAAAGAGGATGGTCCAGTCATTTGTGATGCCTTCCTGATAGGCACGGATAATGTGATTTTCAATCGTTGCTGTACTCATACCCCGTTCTTTCGCAATTTTTTTTATATCCAAGTTATCTTTGAATAACTCATAGCTGATTAAATGGGACGCTGTGTCAGAGTGACTTGTCTTCCGTGATTGCGAAGGCTTGACGACCTCAACTTGATGTTCAGGATTCTCACGTAAAAAAACGGAAATTTCGTTTATGAATATTTCACCATACCGATTCAGCTTGTTTTCACCGACTCCGCTAACCTGCAGGAATTCCTCTGATGTTTTCGGCATCTTAACACACATGTCCTGAAGCGACTTATCGGAGAAAATAACGAAAGGTGGAACTCCTTCTGAATCTGCAATCGATTTACGGAGTGTTCGCAAGGTCTGGAACAAGCCATCTTCTTTAGGGATGATCGCCGAAACAGTAGGCTGGACCTTCCTCGTTACGCTTCTTTCCCCCATTAACACCTCTTTGCCTTTTGATGAAACTTTCAGGATAGGAAAGCTCCCCCCCTCGACTTGTATCACCCCCTCTGAAATCAAGTAATCGATGAATAGACCGACATCCTTCTGAGATTGCTCCTTCATTAATCCATATGTGGAAAGCCGATCGAATCCCCATTCCAGGATCTTTTTGTTCTTTGACCCCGTTAGTACACCGCTGATGAGTGAGGTTCCAAATCTTTCATTCATTCGCATCATACAGGATAATACCATTTGTGCCTCTCTCGTTACATCCTCAGATTCCCTATCATCCAAGCAATTGCTGCAATGACCGCATGCTTCCTCTACATGTTCACCAAAATACGCCAAAATGTAGTTCTGCAGGCATGCTTCTGTATGGACAAAGTCGACCATTTCGCGTAATTTCTGCATCTCATTATCATGTAATTCCTGATTAACGATATTCTGGTCAATGATATACCGCTGTGTCTGGATATCCTGAGGTGAAAATAATAAGACACATTCGCTGTCCACTCCATCACGACCCGCCCTGCCAGCCTCTTGATAGTATCCCTCCATATTCTTCGGAATTTGATAATGAATCACAAAGCGTACATTTGATTTATTTATCCCCATCCCAAATGCATTGGTCGCAATCATGATTGTAATGGAATCATTCAGGAAGGCTTCCTGCTGTTCCTGCCTTACTGTGTCAGACAGCCCGCCATGATATTTCCCGACGGATAATCCCTTTTTCTCAAGATACATATAAAGGTTTTCAACTTCCTTCCGTGTAGCACAGTAAATGATACCGGAATGCTGATGATTCTTTTGTACATACCTTTCTACCCAACGCTTACGATCTTCACCTTTTACAACCTGGAAGAACAAATTCGTCCGTTGAAAACCAGTTAATACTTTATATTGATCTGGAATGTGTAAATGATGAAGGATATCAGCTTGTACTTGTGGAGTTGCAGTTGCGGTCAATGCAAGAATGGTGGGCTTTGATTGTAGTTGATTAACAGCGTTATAAATCCCTAAATAGCTTGGCCTGAAATCATGACCCCATTGGGATAAACAATGCGCTTCGTCAACAGCTACTAGGGGGATGGGTAAAGAATTGAGGAATCGAATAAACCCAAATGATTCCAATCTCTCAGGAGCAATATAAACGAGTTTGTATTCACCTAAGGAAATATCTTCCATCCTGGTCTCTACTTCACTATTCGATAGCGTACTATTAATGTAGGTTGCTGGAATCCCTTGATGAAGTAACGAATCCACCTGGTCTTTCATTAAAGATATGAGTGGAGAAATAACAAGTGTAACTCCATCAAGCATTAGAGCAGGAATTTGGTAACAGAGCGATTTCCCTCCTCCTGTCGGCATGATCCCTACTGTGTTTTTCCCATCAAGTATGTATTCAATAATACTCGCTTGTCCATCTCTGAATTCGTCGTATCCAAAGTACTGCTTTAATACTTGTTTTGCTTCTTCAATCACATTTTCCCCTCCCAATAAATCTAACTATTCCTTTATTGTATTCCAGAACGGGGAACGTGCCAATAGGTGGATCCCTTTTTTTCAAACAAAAGGCTGTACATTCGTATTCATACACGTAATGTACAACCTTATCATTACATTAAAACCACTTGACTGTTTTTTCTTCTTTATTTACTTCAACAGGCTTCGACAGCTTCCAAAAGCTATCCCATACAGTATCTTTACTCTCAGTTGAAGAACTTTTAACTTCTTTCTCTTTCTTGTTAGACATGGTGCTACCTCCTTTAATACATAAATACATTACATCCTATTCAAATGTAAAAAAAGAGTTTAATAATTTTTTTAAAAACACCTAAGAATATGAGGCTCGTTCGGCATCGACACGAAAAAAGAACCAATCAGAATTGATTGGTTCTCTACAATCCATTAGGATGATTTCATTGTAGGATGTGGATTGTCTACAACTTGTAATACCTTTGTAGATGTCACCATATCTTCTTTACAAAGCGGACACTTAGGAGTATCTTCACTTTTGAAGTTATCTCTCATCCAGCCTTTACAATCTTCAGCGGAACAAGCCCAAATCTTTGTTTCCTCTGTTTTAATTTCTTCCTCAACTTGATTTCTACGACCAAAAGCCATTGAACGTCCTCCTTTAAGGTAAGTAGGATTTCCTTGCTATGCTTTCTAACAGGAAAATAATGATTGTGGTAATTTATGCTGCAGATAGTATGTGGTCAGTTATGTGTAGCTAGTGTAATCGAACAATTTCTGCGATTGTTTCCATTATACCATACTTGACTCCAATTTAATATATGAACTCCTAAGTAAAGGTAACAAACGCACCATATGTAATGAAGGATGAAAAAAAGATCCTTCATCATTTTTTCTTTCTGTTTCTGGAAGAAGGAGCCTTTACTCCACCTGATAATTCCTGGTCGGTCGTACCTTGTCCTTCCACTTGAGAAGAACCCAGCACAGCTTTTGATGGATCTTTTTTCTTGTTGCTCATCTGCATCACCTCCACTCCTACCTTGCCCAAAACCTATACAGAATATGTATGATCTAACCACCTTTCTCTTTAATGAAAAAATGCAACCTTGTGTTTAAGAAAAGGAATCATGGGAAGTCTAATCTATAAATTAAGGTTTAGGGTGTTGAATTCTATGTTTAGACGTAGAGAAGTGAAGAAAGATATTGAAAACGGGTCCCCCCATAGCTTTGATATAGATACATTTCATAAAGAAATACTTTCATTGGTAAGTAATAGTGAAGATTTGGTATTCAGAATCATTACAATAGGCGAACAAAAGCTTGCAGTAGTATATTTTGATGACTTAATCAATATTACATCGATGCAGGACAGCATCATCAGGCCTCTTGAGGAATCCGCAGGTGAGCTGAATTATCAAATCATCCAGGATAAGATTAATATTGGGAAACTTACACAAACGAATCAGATTAATGACGTTGTAGATAACATCCTCAATGGAACGGCTTATATTTTCAAGCAGGGTGATACCCATGGGATATTAGCGGAAGTTTCTGATAAAGGCACAAGGGGTTTGGAGAAAGCTGAAACAGAATCCCTTGTGTTTGGGCCTAAAATTTCATTCACAGAATCCATCACGAAAAATTTAAACCTAATACGGTCTAATTTAACCGATCCTAAACTATGCGTTGAAACGTTTGTGATTGGATCAAGAGCGAAGAAAAAAGTTCAATTGGTTTACATAAAAGACATTGCTGAAGAAGAGAATGTTAATACGTTTAGGCAGCGCATAACGGAGATTGAAGTTGATAGTATAGTTGATTCCACAGTACTCGCTCAGATGATCGAAGATAATTCATTTACATTCTTCCCGCAATTTATTACGACTGAACTGCCTGACCGATGTACCATCTCACTCCTGCATGGAAAGATCTGTTTACTTGTCGATCGCAGTCCTACAGCGATCATCGGACCATCTACGTTTATGAATTTCTTTGAATCGACAGAAGACATTTATATGAGATGGAATATGGGGACATTCCTGAGACTAATCCGTTTCGTCGCAATCTTTTTCTCCATCCTTTTGACACCTGCTTATGTGGCGGTCTTGACCTTTCATTATGAGGTCATTCCCTCTGCTCTCCTTGTCTCTCTGGGACAATCAAGATCTAACGTACCATTCCCTCCCGTGTTCGAGGCGATTCTTTTGGAGTTCATCATCGAGCTCCTAAGAGAGGCGGGAGCAAGATTACCAACAAAGGTTGGGCAAACGATGGGGATCGTAGGTGGTATCGTCATCGGGCAAGCGTCGGTTCAAGCCGGGTTCACTAGCAACATATTAATTATTATAATCGCGATATCTGCCTTAGGCTCCTTCACTGCTCCAAGCTATGCAATCGGAACAGCCGTGAGAATCATCCGTTTCCCCATCATCATCATGGCCGGGTTATACGGGGGTGTGGGAATCATGTTTTGCCTATGTTTCATTCTCATTCATTTACTGAAAGTAACAACATTGGGCAGACCTTATCTATCACCAATCTACCCATTTAGGTTTGCAGACTTCAAGTACAGTCTATTCCGCTTACCCTATCAATATTTAGTCCAACGTCCAATTTCCAATCATCCCATAGATCAGGGACGAATCCCAGAGAAGAAAGCAAAAGAGAAGAAAGACGTTGATGAGTAAAGGATGAAATGTATGAATGTTAATGTGAATCCAAAGGAAGGGTTAATGTTTAATGCCTTTTTGATAATGTTTATCTTACACACAGCCCAAACCGGCGTCGGGATTGCAGGGCTGCCGAGAATCATTTACATGGAGGCGAACAGGGACGCATGGATTTCAGTCATATTAGCTGGAATTCTTGTATCTATTGTTCTATTTATCATGGTAAAAACGCTTGAAACATACGATAGTACCGATCTGTACGGTATTCACTTGGACATTTATGGGAAATGGTTTAGCAAAGGTTTTAACGTCCTTTATATTGGCTATTATCTCAGTGTCACCTACGTGATCTTAATGAATTATATTGAGATGGTCCAGGCGTGGATTTTCCCTAAAATGCCCACATGGCTCTTGATGGGGTTATTGATTTTTTTAATGGTTTATTGTGTGTTGGGGGGAGTCCGGGTTGTGGTTGGTATTGCTTTTTTAGGACTCATCCTTGCCTTCTGGTTAGTATTTATGATCTATACCCCACTCAAATATATGGACTTCAATCACCTACAACCTGTCTTAACATCTTCCCCGAAGGAGATTATGATGGGGATTTACAAATCAAGCTTTACTCTCATTGGCTTTGAATTAATGTTATTTGTGTACCCTTACATCAAGGATAAGAAAAAAGCACTTAAATTTGGGCTGATCGGTGTAGGATATTCATGCTTTCTCTTTACGGTTGTGACCGTTGTCAGTATCGGTTTTTTCTCAGAAGATGCCCTTTTAAAGACCATCTGGCCCGTCCTGTCCATGTTCAAGATATTGAGGATTCCAAACTTGGAGCGATTTGAATTCATTGCCGTTTCTTTTTGGATGCTGGTCATTCTTCCAAATATCTGTCTCTATTTCTGGGCAGCTTCAAGAGGAATGAAAAGAGTGTTTAATGTTTCTCAAAAAAAATCCATTTACCTCTTCGCCATCCTGCTTTGGATATTATCCCTATGTGTGCAGGATCGTATCACGATGAATACCATTACAGACAAAGTTGGGACGTCCAGTTTTGTTCTTTCGTTCGTGTACCCCTGCTTCCTATTCATACTGGTTAAATTGAAACACATCTCTAAGAAGGATAAGGGTGTGGATGTATGATTAGGACCATCATGCTCCTTCTGCTTTGTCTTTGTACATGTTTCTTAAGCAGCTGTGTGGAGACAAAATATTTAGAAAAGCTCGGTTTGATTACAGCGGTTGGATATGATCAGGCTGAAGACGAGAAAATAACCGGTACAATAGTGCTCTATCAGTTTAACCCAGCCATGGAGGATGTGGAAAAGATACTTATAAGTAAATCAAAGACCAGTAAAGGCATTCGTCTGTCACAGAATTTAGAAACCGACCATAGGCTTGTTTCCGGTCAGTTAAGGATTACTGTTTACGGAAGGGAGCTTGCAGAAAAAGGTATTTCTCACTTGGTTGATACACTGGAGCGGGACTCTTCCATTGGGAATATGGTGTACTTAACAATTGCTGATACGACTGCCGAACAAATCCTGAATTATCAAATGACGGAAAGAACATCGAATATGGGGACTTACTTATATAATTTGGTCAAGCAAAATGTTGAATCAGAGCTGCTTGTTTCTCCAACACTACAAGAATTCATCACCGATTACGGCAGTGTCGGCAAAGACCCACTACTGCCATTGCTAAAGGCATCAGACGGGAAGGTTGGAGTGGCTGGGTTCGCATTGTTTACAAGGGATAAATTCATTAAAGAGATAAAAAAAGACAAGATTTTTTATATTCGATCTCTTATGGAAGATTACAATGCCGGCAGCGTCGAAGTGGAACTACCATTAGAAAAGGTCAAACCTTACTTATCAAATCCTCATCTTGGTCAAGAAAACGATAAGGTTTATATTATGATCGATAGTATCAAATCATCTCATATGATAAAAACAGAGAAAAAATCAACACCATCCTTTAATGTGAAATTGAAAATCGAATCACGTATACTTGAAATGTCTGAAGAAATGAAGTTGTCAGATCCAAAAGCGTTAAGCTTACTCGAAGATGAGATCAGCGATTATATCGAAAAGAACATTAAAGAAATGATTTTGATGCTTCAAGACGAGGGCACGGATCCAATTGGATTTGGCATGGAATATAAGAGTATAAGGGGAAACGAAGATTTATCGAGGGAAAAATGGGATAAACTGTACAAAGATGCTTCTTTTCATGTGAAAGTAGAGAATAAGATCATTCGGACAGGAGTGATTGATTAAATCTAAGGGTCCATCCAGTAAAGATGGACCTATTTTTATTTTTGTTGAATTCGATCTGTGATTTCATTGATGACGGACTCATCCTTGATTTCCATCGGTCGGTCATTTTCAAAAATGATCAATCCGTAATAGACCTGCAGATCATCGTCACACGCTTCGCAAAAAAACACTTCACCTGGGTCCCAAAACGCAATAGAGTGCAACTTTTTACTTTTTGACTTACTATAGCTTTCACTCAGTCTTCTCATTTCTTCAAGAAACCTTCCGAATGCATCATCCCTGTTATTAAACGTCCACTCTTGAACAATATCCTTTTCCCAGCCTTCAAAAAACCACCAAGGCTCTGCATCACTTTTTGTTGTCATGACTCTCCATGTATTATTCAATGCTTCACCCTCCTTTTTTCCATGTCCAAATTGTACATAAAATACGAACGAAAGAAAAATATTTAAATTATACTACTCTAAATTATTGACAAGTTCCCTCCAGTACAAGCATAGGTTTATTAGAAAAGACCTATGTTGTTCAAAGTTAGAATAAAAGGGAGGAAAAACATTTGAATTTTATTGTTTTGAAGAAAGGTTCTATCATCGCCATATTAGTTACCATTATGATCATTACTGTCGGCACGATATGGGCATTATCTTCTAAAAACTCCTATCCTACCGTTTCATTATCAGATAAATCGGGAGAGAAACAAGTCATTCAGCTTGTCACAGGGGAATTCAAATCAGAAACACCTGCGGGAAAAGAAATAGAAGCCTATCGATGGGATCCGGGTACGATTGTAGTTGAAAAAGATAACCCTGTGGAATTGCGCATTTATGGTGTTAACGGCATGGAACATCCGTTCTATATCGAGGGGACCGATATTAAAGGTACAGTGAAAAAAGGGGAAGAAACCGTTGTAAATGTGTCGTTTTCAAAAGAGGGTACGTATAGACTGATTTGCGAAACACATGAAACCATTGATCGTAACGGTCCTATGATTGCGTATATAGTAGTTGATTAATGATTGAATTGTGGGATCTAACGGGTAACTAGCCACTTGAGGATCTTTATAAATGGGTATGACATCATATTAAAATGCCATGCCCACTGCATACCCTGCCGCTCCAAATACGATTCCAGCGAAATAACTTCCGAAGAAATAAAATAGACCCATCTTTATATTTTCCTGGAGAAGCCTCAATACCTCCCAGTTTAAGGTTGAAAAGGTAGTAAATGCTCCACACACTCCGATCCCGAAAAAAAACATAACAGTCTCCTCAGCACCAACTCCAATCAGAATCCCCAATAGTAATGAGCCAAAACCATTAACCAACAGGGTCGCTTTCGGAAAACGCGAACTACTGAATCGCTTAACGACGTTCGCAACTAAAAACCGTCCGATTGCCCCAACACTCCCCCCTAATGCAATTAACAATATGCTAACTCCCATGACCGATCTCCCTCCCTTTCCTTCCAGAGACAAAGCCCAACCATGCAAAAAGCATCCCACCAAAAGAAGTTATGGTAATATACAAGAAAAGCATGCCCCATTGTTTCTGCAATAAAAAGGTAACCAACTCGATACTAACTGTCGAAAAAGTTGTAAAAGAGCCCAGGAACCCTGTTGCAATAAGTAAATACGACTTTTCATATTTAGAAGACCATCGACTATAGAAATAGGCTAATAAAAAACTTCCTAGGAGATTTGCCGTTAGTGTCGCGAACGGCAACCCATTTTGAATTGTCCAGAGATAACTGATTCCCCACCTGCAAAAACTACCCAACGCTCCACCGATCCCGACTAATAGATATTTCATTCTGTATAACATCCCTATTTAATAAGATTATATTTTTGTGAAACCATTGGTTCACATATTCGTATGTACAATTACCATAGTTTCTTTTTCCATTTAGCAGTATACTTTAACTGGAATAGAGTTTATGCTTTATCAATTAATTTGATCAGTAAATTGAAGGAGTCTTCTCCATTGACATATATCATTATACAAGACTTATTAGATTTTTACTTAAGTCCATTACATTTTAGTATAGTATTTCTATTTATAATAGCTTTGATTTTGAATCACTTCCCTGGCACATTTCATCTTTTCGTACGACCCTATGATAAGAGGATTGAAGGAACTAATATCATTGTAAAGTGCGTTGCAGTTAATGAGATTTTACCTATAGGGTTCAGGTTCATTGAATGCATGAAATTTCAATTCTATCATACCGATAATGATGAAGAATCCTCTTCTGTTTGCTTTTAACCAACAAGCATTTATACAGAGGAGGAATTATACATTGAGAAAAATTTCATTCATCATTCTACTGGCACTATTCACTCTATCAGGGTGTCAAAGTGCAACAACTGAAGGAGCGTTCTTTCACGACTATCTTGTTAACCCATTTTCGTTTCTCATCCATGAAATAGGTACCTTTCTAGATGGAAACTTTGGTCTTGCGATCATTGTCATTACTATTCTTATTCGTCTCGTTCTTTTTCCTTTTATGCTTAAAACGTATAAGAATCAACAGGATATGAAAGGGAAAATGGCGTTAATAAAGCCGGAGATGACGGAAATGCAAAAAAAGATAAAAGAAGCGAAAGACAAAGATGAACAGAAGAAACTGCAGCAAGAAATGATGATGCTTTACCAAAAACATGGGGTGAATCCTCTTAATATGGGATGTTTACCTTTGTTAATTCAAACACCCATATTGATTGGGTTATACTATGCGATTCGGTCATCATCTGAAATCGCAAGCCACTCCTTTCTATGGTTTAATTTGGGACAGCCCGACTATATAATGGCCATTATCGCTGGATTGGTCTATTTAGCCCAAGCTCGGGTATCTTTGATGAATATTCCTGCAGAACAGCAGGTCCAAATGAAAATAATGAGCTTTCTTTCGCCCATTATGATCTTTATTTTTTCATTTAATGCGCCGGCCGCCTTACCCCTATATTGGACAGTAGGAGGGGCATTTCTCATCTTACAAACGCTGATTGGTAAGACTCTTTATCATCATCAACCATCTTTAGAAAAACAAGAAAGTCATTGAAAAAAGGGAGCCCGCAAGCTCCCTTTTTTACATTTAAATTTTATTTTTAGGATTTTTTTTGACAGAACCTATTCGAAAAATGGAAATTCCCATAATGAAAAGCAGGATCATGTAAATAAAAAACGGATAAAAAAGGATTTGTTGTCTTAATTCCTCTCCGAAAAATAATCCTGTGCTTTCACTCGAAGCAACTGCGTTTTTATGTTTTACGGGAGATTTCATCACAGGACTGAGCTTTGTTGTAGTCATTTCTTCCTGATCTTCATTATATAGTGTTAATACTCCATTTCGATCCAGGCTCTCGGTGAACTTTCCATTCATAGGTTGAGTATATTGGAAATCCTGATTAAGCTCAAAAGAAGTATCCTCATATTGAAAGACCGTATCCTTTGGAATGTGGCTTCTAGTGAAACCGTTCAAGCCGTAATCCAGTAGTTTTCTGGTATCTGAATAAGTAGCTCTCTTCGACTGAGCCTTCATGGTAACAATGACCAGAGAAAGATTTTTATTTTCAGCGGAAGTCACAAGCGTATGTTTGGATTCATCTATGAACCCATTCTTCCCTCCGGTCACTTCCGGATAAGGAAGTTCTCCTTTCACCATTTTATGATGATTATAAAGAGTAGTCTTCCATCCCTCAGTCGACCAATCAATTGATTTCAAACTAAAAAGCTCTTGAAATTGTTTGTTCTCTAAAGCATAGCTAGTAATCAATGCCATATCATAAGCCGTTGTATAGTGATTTTTACCGAACAGTCCATGAGGGTTTTCAAAATTAGTTTTCTCTACGCCAATTTCGTTTTTTAGAAAGACGTTTAATTTTTCAACGAATTGCTGAACGGAACCCTCGGTGTGTTCAGCAATGGCAACTGCTGCATCATTACCGGAGTTGACCATCAGCCCTTGAAGTAACTGCTCCAAAGAAATCCTTTCTCCGGCTTCCAAATAAACGGTGGAGCCTTCTGTATTACTTGCTTTCTCACTAATTACCACCTTGTCATCCAGGTTGGCATGCTCGATCGCATAAATAGCTGTAGCAATTTTTGTAATGCTTGCAGGGTTCATCCGTTTAGTCGAATTTTTTGAATACAATATACTCTTTGTTTTAGAATCTATAATGATAGCCGAATCACTTATAATATTTTTAGGTTTTTTTACATTATTTTCTTGAGCTGTTACGATAGTGGCAGTAAAGCAGAATAAGATCAGAACAATGAACCATTTTTTCATATATCCACACACCTGTCTTGTCAATGTACTATCCCATTCTATCAAAAATGTAATTTCTTTAATCATGAATCTGAGAAATGTTAAGAAATTGAAAGAATGGTGTCAAATCCTGACAACGATTTCAGTCTGTATAATAAATGGTGTCTATATTTCCATTTCACCTTCATTTACAATAAAATAAGAGTATGAATATGAAACCTTTTTGCACATTAAATCGTATTTAACGTAAGCATCTTTAATAAGGGGTAGATGAAATGAATACATTTCTTCAATTTTTAGTAAGAACAGTCATCTCATTCAGCATAGGGACCAGTAGTTTTATCGCATACTTACTCCTGTTTGACTTAGGATTTCCTCTTACATTTTTGTCGAGTCTCGGTACGGGTATTCTCCTTTTCTTCGTCGTAAAGGGACTGCAAAAGAGATGGTGGCTGAAAAAAAATGGACTTTCCTCACAGGAATTTCGATATATCAACAAGAATTTAAAAGAAGCGAAAGAAAAAGTAAAACGCCTTCAAAAACAACAATTGAGAGTAAGGTCACTTGGTGCCTTCAAGCAAATCCTTGAATTGAACAGACTAAGCAGAAGGATTTATCAACTTGTAAGGAAAGAGCCTAAAAGATTTTTTTCTGCAGAGTCATTTTTCTTCTACCATCTGGATTCAGTTGTTGAAATTACTGAAAAATATACGTTTCTTGCTGCCCAACCCGGTAAAAACAAAGAAGCATTCTTATCACTTCAACAAACCCGTACAACACTTGATGACCTGACAGGTTCATTGGAAAAAGATCTGCAAAGAGTATTGGCAAATGATATGGATACACTACAGTTTGAACTGAATTTCGCCAATCAACATTTATCTAATAAAAAAGACTTAAAATAGTTATCGGAGGTTTTATGATGGAGCAACGAAATGAACAATCTGAACTGGACCTGCTGCTTTCCAACCCGTTTGGAGATGAAATGCCTGCTGTAAGTGAACAGGCAAAATCTCCTTTGCTACTCGACCGCTTACCAAAAGAACAGCAGGAAAAGGCAATACAATTGGCCGCGCAGATCGACTATAAGGACTATGAAGCGATTTTAAAATATGGAACTGCCGCTCAGACCCAGCTTTCTACTTTCTCCCACTCCATGCTCGATCATGTACAAAAAAGGGACATCGGTCCAATTGGCGATGTGTTAGGAGATTTAATGAAAAAGCTCGAGCAAATGAATCCGGATGAACTTAACACCAAGCAAAAAGGTGTTTTCAAAAAGCTATTCCGTAAAGTCTCTTCCTCCCTGCAGGAAGTCCTTTCCAAATACCAAAAGATTGGTTCACAAATCGATCGCATTTCAGTCAGACTCGAACATTCAAAAAAGACCCTGCTTGATGATAATCGACTATTGGAAACTTTGTATGAAAAAAATAAAGACTATTTTCAAGCTCTGAATATGTACATTGCAGCAGCTGAAATTAAACGTGAAGAGATTCAACATACACTGCTTCCTTCATTACGAAAGAAGGCGGAAGAAACGGATGACGAGCTAATTTACCAGGAAATCAATGATACGATGCAGTTTCTAGATCGATTGGATAAACGTATTCATGATTTAAAGCTAAGTAGACAAATGACCATTCAGTCTGCCCCTCAAATACGCCTAATTCAAAATACGAACCAGGCACTGGCAGAAAAAATACAGGCATCAGTACTCACAGCCATTCCTCTTTGGAAGAATCAAATTGCCATTGCGCTGACTCTTCTGAATCAGCAAAAGGCTGTAGCCGCTCAGAAACAGGTTTCGCGCACCACCAATGAGCTCCTTCTGAAAAATTCAGAGATGCTTAAAACAAATAGTATTGAAACTGCGAAAGAAAATGAACGTGGAATCATTGATATTGAAACTTTGAAGAAAACTCAAGAAAATCTTATTTCCACCATTGAAGAAACATTGGCCATACAAGCAGAAGGACGCCAGAAACGTCAGCAGGCAGAACAGGAAATGGTCACGATGGAAAACGACTTAAAACAAAAACTCATTGAAATCAGAAAGTAAAGAGGAGCCGATTCGGCCCCTCTTTTGCTATTTTTCTTCATTGTGAACAAGGCTATCTGTTATAGCATCATATTCCTTTTCAGCGATAGAGCTTGTGATGATTTCTTCCTTTTCCAGTTTTGCAACGGCCTCATATTCTGCGTATAATGCGTGTTTTCTCAGTGTCGTAAGCTGGTCTGATTTGATAACTGGATTTCTTTTGAATAAATCATCCAATTGAGCTTTTAACATATCAATTCTTTTTGTATACGTATCGATAAGCTCATTTGATACAGGGTCTGTAATATAGAGCTTTTGTTTTACCCGATGGATTTCACTAATGGCTCTTTCATATCTGTGGAGTTGACTGAGCAATTTTTCAAATTCTGCATGTCCTTCCTCCTTTGGTTTAATCCCTAATAAATTGATCAGTGGTTTGATCGTTAATCCTTGAATGACAAGGCTGAATAATACCACACTAAATCCAAGAATCAGGACGTCTTCTCTACCTGGAAAGTCTCTTGGCAAGCTAAGTACCAAGGCAATGGATAACGACCCTTTCAAACCTCCCCAATTCAAAATATGCTTCCATTTATGAGGAAAGTTCCCAATGAGAGATAAACTTGTATAGACGGCAATACTTCGTGCCAAGAGTACCAAGACAATGGCTGCGAAAATATACGGCCATTTTTCAACTAGGTCAATCCTTGTTATTTCAAGGCCGACCATTAAGAAAACGAGGGAATTGGCCAGTAATGCAGCTACGTCCCAAAAGCTATTAATGTTCAATTTTGTCGTAGGACTCATACCAATTTTCCCGCCATAGTTTCCGAATATAAGAGCCGCAATGACGACTGCGATTACACCTGAAGCATGGACACTCTCGGCTAGAAGGAATGAACCATAGAACAAAATCACGCTAAAAATAATTTCCAACGGATAGTCATCGAAGTACTTCGTTAAAACGGAAAATGCATAACCGAGGGAACTTCCAATAATGACTCCAAGGGATACTACCCGGATGAACTCCCAAATCCCACTTCCAAGTCCGGCCCAGCCTGCATCGATATAGGATAGTAAATAGTAAGCGGAAATATTGAACAATACCACGGCTAAACCGTCATTAAATAAGCTTTCTCCTTCAATGACAACAGCCAATCTCTTCTTTACGCCTACACTTTTAAATATGGATAATACACTTACAGGGTCAGTCGCACTCATCAATGCCCCAAAAACAAATGCTGCTGGAATGGGAAAGTCAAAGAAGTAATACGATGAAAATCCTATTATCAAGAAAGAAATGAATGTTCCACCAAAAGCCAAGGCTATAATCGGCTCCTTGTTAGCACGCAAATGGGTAAAAGGAAGCTTCAAAGCTGCTTCTCCCAAAAGCGCTGGTAAAAATAATGTGATAATGACAAAATTAAATACTTCCCCTTCTGTTATAAAATCCTTGAGAGGCTCAAGGACTGGTATATTGAATAACCCGATAAGGGCACCTACAATGACAAGGGCAATTGGATATGGCTGTTTGAATTTCTTGGCAATCGCCGTTATGCCTGCTGCGATCATCACTAAAATAAGTCCCAGTTCAAAAATATGGTGCATATCTAACTCATGCATAATCACCGTGACCTCCCTTTCTTAATAAATTTTTCCTCATCTTATTATTTATTAACCTTCCCTTCGTCATGGATACGACTCGCATTTATATGATTGATTTTTCACCATACAAAAAAGAATGACCTCCTACGATAAATTGAGAATAGTCATTCTTTTATTATACATTTTTTTCCTCTTGTTTTGAACTTAACGAATTCTCCACTTACAGATTTTTACCAAACCATGGAGAGAAATATTGTTTCTTAATGGTTCTCTCTTGCCTCCACCCTTTTAGATTCAAGATGTGATTAATTCTGTGATATTCATGAATCGCGGCATTCATATCAGAAATATTGTTCATCCTATCCATCCCCTTTAATTTTATTACTTTCAGTATATTGCAGGTAAAGGGGATCCGAATGAGATGGATGATTGATTTTGTTTCAGCCTAAGGACTGATATGAATTCCTCCCCCTAAAAAAGACGACTACATGTTTCCCATGTAATCGTCTTGGTTCTTCATCTATATGCTTTTGTACAGAAGCTTCCGTAATAAAGGGAACAAAACCTCAGGGAGTTCTTCTACATCTGAAACAAGAATGCTGTAATTCCCATATATATTCTGAATGGTTTTTCTTTGCCCCTCATCTATTTCGCCGTTCGCTAAAAAGACGTTGATGACTTCTATCCCTTGTTTTCTTGCGTCTAATACAGCCTCATGAGTATCAACAATCCCGTTTTGCTCATAATCCATGGCTGCTGGCTCACCATCTGAAAAGACAAGAAGAAATTTCTGTTTTTCGTTCCGTCTAAGAATCCGTTCTGTCATTAACCGAATGGCAAAGCCGTCCCGATTATCTTCTTCAGGCTGGAGCTGCATGATTTCTGAACCACTGTTAGGTTTTAAGGAAGAATAGAAGTCCAGTACAGGATTCATGTAATTTGGTTGACTGGTCTTTGTCGCCCGGTTCGTATCTTCCCAGAAGCCGACAACCTCATGTGGCACCCGAACGGACTTTAACGATTCATGAAATAACGTAATTCCCAGCTTGGTTTGATCCATTTTATCATACATCGAACCTGAACAGTCTACCAATAATGAGAAAACAGCATCTATTTCAGATGAAGGGTTTTGCTTTTTATAGAAAAGTCTTGGGTTATCGTCTGTGATAAAGCGCAATAACTTTTTGTTCAACCTGCCGAAGTGCAAATCACTTCTAGGCTGGATTCGCTTATGCTCCAATGTTTTCTCGATCATTTTCTGAAGTTTCTTTTGATAAGGAGCAATTAACGCTTTGTTAAGGTTATACAAGTGCTTGTCTTCTGAAGTAGGGATGGTTGGCGAAATAAAGTGAGGTACAGCAAAGCGATTGTCCTTTCCATACTCACCTTCCCCTCCACCAAGTTCAACCCTTTCTTGCTCTTGCGCCCTTACATTTTGGTACTGCTCCTGCTCAGTTTCTTTAGCTGAGCCCTGTACCATAGCCATTGCCTGATCCCCATCATCTCCTTCACGGACACCTTCGCCCATAAGATCGGATTGAGACCCTTGATCTAAGTCAAACTGAAGGAATGACTCCCCTTTGTCACTCGTTTCCCGGTGCCAAGTACGGAATTCTTCATCTAAGACTTCTTCCTCCCCTGTGCTCTCTTCTTCCAACACATCCTGATTTGCAAGGGGATCTTTTCTCTTTAAATCGTCAAATGTTTCTGTAACCATTTCCTCCGTGTTATACACATCTTCAGGTAAATGGAAGTATTCATTTAACATATCTTTTCTAACAATCTCATCTATTACTTCTACCATTTCCAAGCATATTCTTACCACATCTTTTGTGTTTCGGGTTTCAAAGAAGCGGGTGATTTGCCGATGCAAAAAGGGCATTGCTAAATCAATCTCCTCATTTACCCGAACGGGTTCTTCTAATGGAGATTGTGCATGGAGCAGAAGGAATATTGAATTAAATAATGCATCTGTAAAAACACTTTTCGTTATGTTTACTTTAAGTTGTGCTTCGAAGTGCTGGCGATATAATTTTCTTCTCGTTTCAAATGACTTCTTTGTTCCGGGACGCTTGGATTTACAAATTTCCTCTAAGCGAGCTTCTTCACCAATGACAAATAGCTGCTTGGCAAATCGGGGAACAGACGTTGCTTTCACCTTCTCAATATAATTGAGAACATCATCGTTCTTGGTTTCATGAAGATTACCGATCGTCCTTAAATAAATATCACTTTTTAATCCATGTATTTCTTCTTCTTTTTTTCGGTGATCCCAAAAGTGACTGACATAAACCGTTCCTTCTTTATAATCGAGATAAGAAAACGGTCCGTATTTCAAGTTAATATCGGCATTTTTGGAAAGTGTTTTCGTCAAATCAGCCATTTCCATCACTAAAAAAGAGTCTATGGTTTCATCATTAAATTGTATAAATCGATGCATTACATGTCCCTCATTCAAATAAGGTTTCAGCTATATTTTGAATAGCCGCTTTTTCTCGTTCGTCTTCCAGTTTATCAACGATTCCTCGTTGTATAGCCCTTTTTGCCGGCAAGTACACGGCTAAATCACAGGCATCCAATAGGGCGCGTATGGAAGCCGCTTCCTCTGAAATTTGGCCATTTTTCACTTGAACCAATAAATCCGAAGACAGGGCTACAAATTGAGTAATAAGTTTAGAATCGGACAGCTTGCTTTGACTTTCAATCACACTTTTTAACGTTTCCCCTTCGATATACGGTACATCGATTACAACAAAACGATTTTTTAACGCTTCATTTAACGGAACTGTGCCAACATATCCTTCATTAATTGCCGCTATTACACCGAATGTAGGGGCGGCTTTGACTATTTCACCTGTAAATGGATTAGTTATACTTCTGCGGTAGTCCAACACACCATTTAAGATCGGCAGCGTTTCAGGCTTAGCCATATTGATTTCATCAATATAAAGGAGATGCCCATTTTTCATCGCTTGAATAACAGGTCCCTCGATGAATTCAATGGTGTTTTTACCTTCTCTTTCGCTGATTGTTTTATAACCCAGTAAGGCTTCTGCATCTAGGTCAACCGAGCAATTTATACTGTGCATCGGTTGAGAGAAGATGGATGACAAGGTATCAGATAGCTTCGTTTTCCCGGAACCAGTTGGCCCCTTAAGAAGAAGATTTTTGCCTAATGACAGAGAGATGATACTATCTTCAATAATATAGTCTTCACTTGCGGTATACCCCCCTTCTCCAATTAATGAAGAATGCTCAGGAGTAGAGAATAATTGTTTTCTCTCGTTTATTATATAAGTAACCGATTCTGGTAATAACCGTTCAACATTCATTTAATGACATCCTTTCCATTTCACATACTAGACATTCTACATGTAATAACGCTTTCACTGCAAAGGCTCTGCCTAATTTTGTTTCAAAGCATTTATTTTAGTTCTGGATTAGCAACCAATTAATATACCAAAATGTAAAAAAACACCCTTGATTGGATGTTTTTTTAGCTTCTAAAATTCTAAATCATATCGAGTGAACCCTCGATGTACGTACATTCCAGCTTTTTGATAAACAATGGTTGCGTCTGTATAGCTATCACTGTCGACTGAAAGAACTGCTGCAGTCATTCCTTTCTCTTTCAATTTTGAAAAAGAATGAGAGAGCAAATAATGGGCAAGCCCATTGCGACGCCACTTTTTAGTAGCCATCAAAAAAAGCCGGATTCTCCACAATAGGAGAATCCAGCCAGAAAGGGGTGGCTTACACCTCTTCAAAATACTCTTTGTAGAAGCCTCCCATTTTCCCGCTTTCATCTATGACGAAGTAATACTCTTCAGATTCGTTTTTTACTTCGTATTCTTTTCCAATGGTTAAAACATTTTCTACTGTATATTTCTTCGCATCCGTATGTACGCATTTCACCTTTTTTCCGGTATTGTTTTCCGTCCAAGTTTTGTGAATCAATTCAATAACCTCCTATATGAATGTACTCTGCTAATAGTATATTCTTACAGAGCTATAAGTTCAACTACTATCTCATTTGTCAGTTTTTTGTGAAACTATCACTTTCAAAAAGAATATATGGTATATTATAGGAGGAATTTGCAGGAGAGGTTCGATTATCGTGAGAAACGGATTAAAAAGAATAGGTATGTTCACTTTGGTTTTGATAGTTTTTTACATGAGCACCCACAGACCTAATGAAGAACAATTTTATTTATGGCTTTTAGATGAATACAATATTGAATGCCATGAATCCATAACATGTACGAAGAAACTTGAAGGAAATTCTTATTCAACCCTGATTGAAACAGGCTCAAATGTTAAAAACGGCTACTTGTTATTTAACACTATCGGTAAAATATATGAGGATGAAAATGGCTCAAGAACCACAATTAAAGCATTGGGTGTATTCGGGAAGTATTTTACTATTATTAAGGATGAACAAGATTGACTGATTAAATGAGAAGGCATCTTTGATCAGTCTTTTCTTATTTTCGATAACGTACCTTTTTCCATTTCGAGGTATTAGGTTTTTTTTTCAAGGTAAAGACAATACTGTACACGATAACCCCGATGAATAAAATGTAGAAAATGATTCCTGCCTTCACGCTCACTTCTTTCAGTAATCCCTGAAAACTCTTTGGAAAATACCTCCCAATCTGAAAATACACAAATCCCCAAACGAAAGCAGACGGAAGAGCAAATAAGAGAAATTTCATGAAAGAAATCCCTTTTGACGTACCTGCAATATAAGGCATGAATAATCGGATGCCTGGTATAAAATAGCTAAACGAAATGGCAAATGGACCATACTTGTTTATCCATTTTTCACCATTATCAATGAGTTTCCTTGATTTATTTCCCTTCATAAATAGGGAAATTAATTTTGTCCCGAAATATCGGCCATTTAAAAAGGCGAAGATTCCATAAGAGATTAATCCACTATACATAAAGAAAAAGGAGGTATACGGGTTGAAATTTCTCCATTCAGATAAATATCCCGATAGTGCAGCAGCGAGTTCGTTAGGTACCGGTAATCCTAAAAAAACAATCCAGCTAAAAAGAAACATGGCGATATATCCAAATTGATCGACCAATTGTAGTAAAACATCCATCGCATCACCCCATTTCACACAAAGCGACTATTTTTTCGTGCTTTTCAAACCTGCCTGCGCTTTTCTATTCACTACCCAATATTGATAGGTTGAAAACGCTCGGAAGCCCAATCTCTTGAGAATCGGTGCAGAGTGCCCGACTCTGGCCTGACAGGTTACAAACCGACATTGCGCTCCTTGTGCCATTTCCAATCGATGGGCCACTATTGAAGAATATACTCCTCCATGCCTTGCTTCTTGGAGCACCCCTCCTCCATTGAGGTAAAGGACTTCATGATCACGGCTAAACCGATAATTTCCGTATCCAACGGGATCACCCTCTTTATTGTAAGCTAGTGTGAACCCACCATCCGGTCCCCATTTCCTCATAAACTCTCTTCTTTGATTAAAGATGACCGGCTTATCTTCCTCCCGATATCCCCATATGGAAGAACTGATTTCTACAAGATCATGGATGTGAAGGTCACTTTCAACTGTAATGACTCTATGAACGGGTGAAGGGATGAAATGAATCTGGTTTAGATCAAAAACCAGCCCCTCATAACGCTCTTCCAGAATACCATCATGTGATTGGAGGAATTCCTCTCCCTGATCGATAAGTGGCTCCCTGATCCACATACTAAAGGATTCCTTTCCATAGAATCCTTCAACCACCTTCCATTTTTCATGCAGTTCATTCATATTGTTCACAATGAATTTAGGTACCTTATTAGCAAATACGTTTTTCAACTGTTTATTTTTAATTGCAACGATTCCATCACTGTGTAAACTATCCACTTCACTCGGAATCAATCGACCTGGATAGTCCCAGTGATGTGATTCTATTGCAGTAAATAATTGATCATCACTTATCTTCATGACTTCACCTCCCGGATCTCATTCGTACATCTATTCTTCTTCGTTAAGAAGATCCTGCACCTGATCTTCTGTCATCCCTATTCCAACTAATTGTCGCTGTAGCTTTTCATGATAGGACTTGCTTACATGTGGCCGACTACCACGTAGAATCTCTTTTGCATAATGATCTGGGGGACAGGTTTCCTGACACTTCCCTTTCACAATAAAGGTTAATACGTCCTTGTAAAGCTTGCCGCCAATCTGTATGTCGATGAAAGCTGCTCTATACCATCCGGGGGCTACCCCTTCTCTTGTGAACAAGTATTCTACTGCTTGTTGAGGGAGATCATATACTACTCCTTCCATTGTCCCTCCATCCTCAATGATGTCTCCCCTGCCACCATCATGTACTTTAAAGAGATACTTCATAGAATATCCTTCTAGAACTCCTGCACCAAGACAGTTTTTGAAATGGTGATCTACTTGCGCTAATTTAAAACGCTCATCATCCATGCACGAACCATACGCAAAATAAAGTATTCTATCAGGCTTATCATGTAGAAACTGATGTACTTTCCAATCTCCTGAAAGAATTTCTTCTTGGAACAATTCTTCGTTTTCAGAATAATACACAAAAGCTTCCTGCGGTCCATTATCTGTGTTGACCAGTTTAAGCTTTCGTATATAAAGGTTGTCTTCACGTTCTTCGATGAAATCCTCCAACTCATCTAACGGTGATAATATACCGGAGTTGATTTTATATAATTCGCCATAAGTGGTCCCATTGCCTTCTTTTAGTGCGGGATATCCTCTTTTTGTATCGTAAAGAACACCTTCCACCCAAGCTTGTTCCCTCATCAATATGGCTTCCTTTAATAAAAAATGATTGCTTTCGTGTTTTCTTAACGTCCCATAAACAAAAACGTACACAGATAATCCCCTTTCTGTTGTTTACATAATTAAATTATAGTTAATAATTTAATAAGGCTTTCCTTTATTTTAGCAAATAGTCTCTGAAATTTCAGTTATCTAATATTCTATTATACTCTTATATCCTTATGAAAAGGACATTCCCGATGAATTGGGAATGTCCTTTTCAAGGAAGCGTTTTCAATTTGTTAATTACTTTTAGGCAGGGCTGCTTCTTTCGCCTGCTCTCTTAAACGAAACTTTTGAATTTTCCCTGAGGCTGTCATTGGGTAAGAATCAGTAAACTCGATATACCTTGGAATCTTATGACGAGATATCTTCCCTGTGCAATATTCTCTAATCTCTTCTGGTGTTGCGGTTAGACCTTCCTTCAAAATAATCCAGGCCATAACTTCTTCACCATAAACTTCATCAGGAATTCCAATGACTTGAACATCTAATACCTTTGGATGGGAATAAAGAAATTCTTCGATTTCTCTCGGATAAATATTCTCACCGCCTCGAATGATCATGTCTTTTAATCTTCCTGTAATCCTACAATAGCCATGTTCATCCATGACCGCTAAGTCACCAGTAAGCAGCCAACCTTCATGATCTATGGCTAACCTGGTAGCCTCTTCATTCTTGTAGTACCCTTTCATGACGTGATACCCACGAGTACACAACTCTCCCTGTACCCCATGGGGAACTTCCCGGTTCGATCCAGGCTCCACAATCTTTACCTCTACATTTGGCAAGGCTTTTCCAACCGTTTCCACCTTTAATTCTATCGGGTCATGGGTACGTGTCTGCGTAATGACAGGGGAAGATTCTGTCTGACCATAGGCAATGGTTATCTCATCTGCTCCCATTTTGTCCATGACGCCCTTCATTACTTCAATCGGACAGTTACTTCCGGCCATAATTCCAGTACGCAAATGGGAAAGATTGTATTGATCAAAGTCTGGAAGGTTTAACTCGGAAATAAACATGGTCGGCACCCCATGAAGTCCGGTACATTTTTCATCCTGCACCGTTTGGAGAACCTGTTTAGGATCGAATTCCTGTAATGGAACCATAGTAGCCCCAACAGATACACATGCAAGTGTTCCCAATACACATCCGAAGCAATGGAAGAATGGAACAGGAATACATAAACGGTCTTCGTTCGTCAATCTCATGCACCCGGCAATATTATAACCATTGTTTACGATATTCGAGTGGGTAAGCATGACTCCTTTAGGAAATCCTGTCGTTCCTGACGTGTATTGCATATTGATGGCATCATGGGGGGAAAGGCTCGAAAGTCTTTCATCCAGCTCACCTTCCTCAACATCATCCCCTCTATCCATAATATCCTGCCAGCTATATGTACCTGGATATGCCTTCTCCCCTAAGACAATTACATTTTTTAAATAAGGAAGTTTTGAACTATCCAATTCTCCTGGCTTAGACGTTATCAATTCAGGACAAATTTCATACAACATGTCTATATAGGAAGCTCCTCTGAACTCTTCCATCAAAATAATCGTTTTACTGTCAGATTGCTTTAATAAATATTCTAATTCAGCAGTACGATAATTAGTATTTACGGTTACCAGTACAGCTCCCATTTTGCCCGTCGAAAACTGACTAACTAACCACTCAGGAGTGTTAGAAGCCCATATGGCGATATGGTCCCCTTTATTGATCCCGAGATTCATAAACCCCTTTGCAGCTTGCCTGCACTGTTGATTAAATTCTTGATAAGACCACCTTAAACCTCTGTCTGCGTAAACGACCGCTTCAACCTCAGGCTGTATACGAGCTTTTTCTTCGAGTAATTCACCTACAGTTGCATGTAAAATCTCCGACAAATGAACATCCCCCTTTACCTGTATTTATGTTAAGCCTGGAACCTTTCAGTTTATGTAGTCCAAGAGGTTAAAATTTCAGTTCCTTATGCGTGTAATATTATCACAAAAATTTAAATTTTCAAACTAATTAATAAGAACTTTCTCTTGTCTTTTATTTCTCTATGGTTAAGAGCTATTGACAGGAGTTAGATGGCAAGTTTCTACATGAACCCGATGATTCTAACTTTTTTATATAGACAAAAAACGTCTTCTCTAAACCTTTTTCTACATAATAACTAAAAATACTACTTTAGACGTAATTTATAAAAAAACCTTTTCAAATGAGTAATTTCTATGTAGAATATATAGAAAATATAGAAAATTCTATATTTTATACATTCCTGGGAGGTTGGTCATGAAAATCTTAAGTAATGAACAGTTGGTGGCAGCTTATCGTGATGCTGAGAAACAAGGGAATGATCAAGACTGGATTTTGCTTCTTAAGAAAGAAATTCGTAACCGAGGATTAAAGCCTTTTAGGAAATCTTGACAATTAAAAAAGAATACTAGCTTTTATCTCACCCCCTGAGATGAAATTTTCACGACAGACTCATTTTCACTTGAGTCTGTCTTTTTTCATTCTCACTCATTTAAACTGTGCGATTGATTTCAGCCCCATGCTCTCCAATCAAATGACCGTGAAAAATCGACAACACATGTTGAAAGCCCATTCATTTTAGACCCATGCCTTAACTGTGTTTCTTAATTTTGGATCCATGGTATTCCTCAATTTGTTTGAATTGCTCATTATCCAATATTCCCATTTTATGAAATAGATACGAATACTTAATTACTTTTTTTGAATTGAAATTCTTCATCATTAAACCTTCCCCCCTTTATCTGTCCGAGAGTTTCCTTTGGTAAACTTTATTTTAGTTATCCATATTTTATTCTCTTAGTAAAAAAACGTGAAAAAAAGGCTGATCCACAATCCACTAATGGATGTATGAATCAGCCAAACATTCATCTATTCTTATTCAATCAGGACTACTTAGCCTTCAAGTAGTAAATCTTCTGGATTCTCAAGTAAATCTTTTACCATTGCCAGGAATCCAACAGCTTCTTTCCCATCAATAATTCTATGATCATACGATAAAGCAATGTACATCATAGGGCGATTTTCCATTGTATCTTTATCAATGGCCACTGGACGAAGCTGAATTTTATGCATTCCTAAAATCCCAACTTGCGGTCCGTTTAAGATTGGAGTTGATAGTAATGAACCGAATACTCCACCATTTGTTATCGTGAATGAACCACCTTGCAGATCCCCAAGAGATAATTTGTTGTTTCTAGCCTTTGTAGCCAGTTCCATAATTTCCCCTTCGATTTCTGCAAAGTTCTTGCGTTCACAATCACGTACAACAGGTACTACCAGTCCATCATCCGTAGATACAGCTACCCCAACGTCATAGAATTTCTTAAGAACGATTTCATCCCCATCGATTTCTGCGTTCACGTACGGGAACTTCTTAAGAGCTGCTACAACTGCTTTTGTAAAGAAACTCATGAAACCAAGTCTTACATCGTGGTCATCAAAGAATTTATCCTTTTTACGTTTACGTAGCTCCATTACTTTACTCATATCAATCTCATTAAACGTTGTAAGCATGGCAGCTGTTTGCTGAACCTCTACTAAGCGTTTCGCAATCGTTTGACGACGGCGTGACATCTTCTCACGAACAACCGGCTTTCCATCATCTTTTTTGGCAGGTGCCTTCTTCTCTTGAACAGAAGGTTTAGATGGAGCTTCAGCCGGCTTATTGCTATAGGCTTCAATGTCCTGCTTACGAACACGGCCTAGAGGATCCGTTGGCACATCGGAAAGATCGATACCTTTCTCGCGTGCCAACTTACGAGCAGCAGGAGAAGCGATTGGACGATTCTTTTTGTCCTCTTTCGCTGGTGCTACTTCAGTTGCCTCTTCTTTCTTCTCTTCCTGTTTAGGGGCAGGTGCTTCTTCTTTTGTTTCAGAAGTTGCTGGAGCTTCTCCACCTGCACCGACTATGGCAATAACTTGACCGACTTCGACCGTATCGCCTTCATCAGCTTTAAGTTCTTGAATCGTACCTGCTTCTTCTGAAATCACTTCAACATTCACTTTATCTGTTTCCAGTTCAACGATGTATTCGCCCTTTTCCACATAATCCCCTGGTTGTTTCAACCATTGGGCGATTGTACCTTCTGTAATTGATTCTGCTAATTCTGGAACTTTAATTTCTGCCACTGTGATGTCCTCCTCTTTCTTATCGAGTTAACGCTTCGTTAATAATTCGTGATTGTTCCTTTTTGTGTACTGTTGGTTCACCTTCTGATGGACTGGAACGTCTGCGACGACCGACATAATGCACTTCAACACCCTCAGGTGCAATGGCACGGAGTCGTGATTCTGCAAATGTCCATGCGCCCATATTCTTAGGTTCTTCTTGAATCCATACAATTTCTTTAAGGTTTGAATATCTTTTCAGTATTCCCGATATATCACCTTTAGGGAATGGATAAATTTCTTCTACCCTAAGAATGTGTAACCAATCTTTATCATCGATATTTTGAAGGTGCTCTTCTAAATCAATCGCAATTTTCCCGCTGCACAATACAACCCGTTCAACAGCAGCCTGGTTCTCACCAAGACCCTTTTGCTCCAGAACTGAATGGAATTCTCCATGAGCTAATTCCTCAGCAGTGACAGCTGCAAATTGATTTCGCAGCAAGCTTTTCGGCGTCATGATTACAAGTGGTCTTACTTCTTCTTTTTGTAAAATGGCAGCCTGACGTCTAAGAATATGGAAGTATTGACCAGCTGTAGAACAGTTGGCAACCGTCCAGTTATATTCTCCACCCAGTTGCAGGAATCGTTCTAAGCGGGCACTTGAGTGTTCCGGCCCTTGACCTTCGTATCCATGCGGTAACAGCATAACCAGACCGGTTTTTTGACCCCATTTTGCACGGCCAGCTGAAATAAATTGATCGAACATTACCTGTGCCATATTGGAGAAATCACCAAATTGAGCTTCCCAAAGAACCAATGTCTCGGGTGCAAATACATTGTACCCATACTCATATCCAACAACAGCTGTTTCAGTAAGAGGACTATTAAGAACAACAAACGAAGCATGACTGTCCTTTAGATTGTGTAAAGGAATGTATTCTTCACCGGATTTTTCATCATGAAGAACCAGGTGGCGTTGAGCAAATGTACCACGCTCTGAATCCTGTCCTGTTAATCGAATCGGCGTACCATCCTTCAAGATAGAAGCAAACGCCAAAGTCTCAGCATGGGCCCAGTCAATTTTCCCTTTACCTTCAAACACCTGGCTGCGTCGCTTTAAAATGCGATCCAATTTCTTGAACACATTAAAGCCCTCCGGCCATTGAAGCAGTTCATTGTTTAAACCTTCAAGCTTATTAAAATCAACACTCGTATTAATTTCCGGTAAGCCATTTGCTACGTACTCAGGTGGAGCAAGCACGGTATCGGGATCATCGTCTTTAGCCGGTACTTTATCGTAAGCCGCTTTTAATTCTTCTTCGATGTCGGTATCCATTTTCTCTACATCTGATTCTGTGACGATTCCTTCTGAAATTAATTTTTCAGCATATAGTTTCTTAACATTTGGATGGTTTTGAATGACTGAGTACATTAATGGATTCGTCACCATCGGTTCATCCATTTCGTTATGACCAAAACGACGGTAGCCAATCAAATCAATGACAAAGTCTTTTCCAAAGGTTTTACGATATTCATAGGCGAGCACCGCTGCAGCAAGACAAGCTTCAGGATCATCTGCATTGACATGGACAATCGGAACTTCAAAGCCTTTGGCAGTATCAGATGCATATTTCGTAGAGCGGGAATCGCGGCTTTCAGTCGTGAAGCCGATCATATTGTTCGCAATCAGGTGAATGGATCCACCAGTGTTATATCCACGTAATTGACTCATATTTAATGTTTCAGCTACAACACCTTGTCCAGGGAAGGCAGCATCTCCGTGAATCATGATGGCATAGGAAGATTCCGGTGATTGCCCTGGATAACCCTTATCTTCCCGAACTTCTTGTGCAGCACGTGTGTAACCAGCCACAATCGGGCTCACAACCTCTAAGTGACTTGGGTTATTCGCCAGAGTGACACGCGCTCTCGCTGTTGACGACTGCAGAGGAGAGATTTCGCGATCAGCACCTAAATGATACTTAACATCACCTGTCCATCCATATGTAATCCCAATTGATCCTTCTGAAGGAATCAGATCCTTGCTTGGGGCATGTTGGAATTCAGCAAAAATCATTTCATACGGTTTACCAATGACATGGGCCAACACGTTTAAGCGCCCTCGGTGTGCCATCCCGATATTGACTGTTTTAGCACCTGATTCAACTGAATAACGAACCATTTCGTCCAGTAAAGGTACCATAGTGTCCAGTCCTTCAATGGAAAAACGCTTCTGACCAACAAATGTACGGTGAATATATTTTTCAAATCCATCCACTTCGGCAAGGCGTTTTAATAACGCCAGTTTCTTTTCCTTAGAAAGAGGAGTGAAATAGGATTCTGATTCAATCTTTTCTCTTAACCAATTCTTTTCTTCAAGCTCATGAACATGAGCATATTCAAATGCCAGTTTTTTAGTGTAGACCTGTCTTAAATGATTGATTGCCTGCAAGCCATCCTTTATGTGAGAAGGTGCATTCGGGCATAAGAAATCAACAGGAATCTGCTTTAAATCTTCTTCAGATAAATTAAACTCCGATAGTTCAATTCTTCTTGTGTCTTTATTTCGGTCATTAAGGGGATTAATATCCGCAGCCAAATGACCATATGTACGAATATTATCTGCTAATTTGACTGCAGCTACCATTTTACTTAACGCAGTCGGTTGTGCCGGCAACGTGAATGATGTATCCCCATGCTGAGCACTTGCGATTACTTGTACGTCTTCAGCTGTAGGAGGGCCCCATTGTTCGAATAATTCTTTCAATTCAGGATCTACGTCTGTTGGATCCTCCAAGAATTGCTCATAAACCTCCATTACATAGCCTAGGTTAGGTCCGTAAAACGATTGCCACGGTTCCCCTTTTGCCGATTGCTTTTTCATTGTGAAAAACCTCCAACTATTTTGCCAGTTAGTATAATTTGGGTATCATGTATTCTTACAATTCAAAAGCCTTATTTCATTATGCAAGAATAGTAATTTTAAACACATTAAAACGCTTACAAGGACATTTTATCACTGTGCTGTAGTAAGATAAAGACTTTATGACAAATTTCTCAAAATTTTGTTTTCCGTATTATGCATATGGATATTACTTATATTCCCATAATAAATTACAAGAAAACCTTTTAGTATATTCGACTATTCTGAAATAATATTTTATTAAGCGCTTTCTCTTTCACCTTCTTGTATCCCTGATATGAGGGTGCTTTTTTCATAAACCATCTTACTACTGTTACTAAAAAAAACCAAATAGTTTTTGTTATTTTTCACAAATTTTTATAGATTATAAGATTTTCAGAATGATAAATAAACCTTATGAGTTTAATTTCTTCCCTATTGCAAATGAACTCATCGCCCATGCTTTGCATACAATATAACAATCATGGCGGTTGGCCTATATAGATAAAGTGAGGTGGTTCACATGTTCCCATGGAGTTTATTCCCTTTCAGTAAAGACATGAAAGATCAAATGAATCAGATGAATCCGAATGAAATGGATTCCTATATACAAGGTATGATGAAAAAAATGTTCCCGGGCGGATGGGACGGTATGATGAATCCGAATGACATGATGAGCGGGGCGCAATCCTTTATGAATCCGATGGGCAAACAGGAGCAGAAATCTCAGCGGGGTCAGTCTTCTCCTTCATCTAATTCAATATCTGCAAATGTCTTTGAATCTTTTGAGGATATTTACATCCGGTTTCAGGTTCCTAGTGAAGAGTGGATGAAGCAATTGAAAATTTTCCATACTTCGAATCAGGCAATTATCGAGAACATCCCTGAGCAGGGGGAAAGACAGGTCATCACACTCCCATGTCTAGTGAAAAAAAAAGGTGCGGTGGCCCAATACAAAGACGGCATATTAGAGCTGAAAATACCTAAAAGTATCGACATGCAATATACAGAAATAGACGTCTCAGATAAATACTGAGACGTCTTTTCTCGTAGAATACATTTAATGAGCATACTTAAGAGAGATGCGTAAAATGGTACCTGAGGGTTCGTTTCTTAAAGCTAAGATATCACCATTGTAGTTTTGGATGAGCTTTGATGCAATGGCTAATCCCAAACCATAACCGCCTTTTTCACGACTTCTTGCCTTATCCACACGGTAGAACCGGTCAAATACCTTTGGAAGATCATCTTCTGGAATTCCGATTCCTTCGTCTTTCACCTCAATCATCACATCTTCTTCACGATTCACTAGCTTTATTACAATGTTTGAATGCTTATCAGAGTATTTAACGGCATTATCTAACAGGATGATCATAATTTGTTCTAGATGCCTTGGCATAATAATCACCATCGCTTCATAATCCAACTCATCCAAGCACAGAAACGTGTGTTCTTGATGTAGAAATTTAAAGTCTCTAATAACCTTATCAATCACTTTTTGTGGATTGGCACGAGCGGTTTGAAGATCAAATTTCTCACGATCCGCCCTGGAAAGTTCTAACAATTCACCTATAAGCCTTTTCACTCTTTCAAGTTCTTCCAATGATACCTGTAAAGATTCTTCCAGTATCGTCGGATCTTTTTTTCCCCACCTGTTCAAAAGAGCCAGGTGTCCTTCTAATACCTGTATGGGCGTTCTTAATTCATGTGATGCATCTTCAACAAATTGTTGCTGTTGCTGAAACGATTTCTCGATTTCGCTCATCATCTTATTGAAAATTTGTGATAGGTCACTGATTTCATCATGGGCCTTCACAATCTCCACTCTTTCGTGGAACCCTTTTCTTTCGATGGATCTCATTGTTTCAGAAAGCTTATTTAATGGACGCACAAAGCTTCTGGCCATGAAATAGCCGATAATTGCACTGATCAAGAGCGCGAGTACCCCGGTGATGGTCATCATCCAGAACAGGTTTTTCATGATCTTTTCATATCGGCTTAAAGGCTGGATAATTTCAAAATATCCGTTGAATTGACTCGATCTTATCGGAGATCTCCCAATAAGCATTTGTTTTCCCTCAGATTCAATGAGTGTAACTGTCTTCTCTCTAACGGGTTGAAAAGGAACGTAAAAAGCTGATTCATTTTCACCTCGTATTTCCAATACTTGATCACCCTGACGATCTAAAATACGAATAGTCTGGTCCTTTTCAGCTATTTGTTTCATCAAATCCCGGCTTTCATAAATGTCCTGGAGCTGTATATTTGGCCCTTTTTGTTTAAAAAACACCGTAATTTCATCCAGAACACGACCAAAGTTATTTTCTTCTTCATCCACCATCCACTTACTGATTGCATGATATTGAAAAAAACTAAATAAGAAAAAGGCAAGGAAAATGGCTGAACCAGCCGCTAATGCCCACTTCACTTTAAGAGAAGAGGGCTTAAAACGATTCATGAATGTATTCATGTCCTCATCACATACCCGGTACCACGTACGGTTTGGATGTAGCTATCTTCGTCAGGCGAATCAATTTTATTTCGCAAATATCTTACATAAACATCCACTACGTTCGTTTCAACCTCGGTATCATACCCCCACACTTTATTGAGAAGAACTTCACGTGTCAAAACAATATTTTTATTTTCCAATAAGGCGAGTAAAAGGTCATACTCCCTTTTCGTAACCTCGATTTCATGTTCAAGCTTAAACACTTGCCTTGACTCCTTTTGAACGGTGATATCACGGTAATGATAAGTTGTTTGAGTCGAAGCTGCTTCTTCATTTCCGGCTCGTCTAAATACGGCTCTCAATCTCGCTAACAGTTCTTCAATAGCAAAAGGCTTTACGATATAATCATCTGCTCCACTGTCCAATCCTGATACACGATCCATTACACTATCCCTTGCCGTGATCATGAGGATCGGAATAGCTTTCACTTGCCGGATTCTTCTGCAAACCTCAAGTCCGTTTAAATTCGGCAGCATAAGATCCAATAAGATTATGTCCCAATCCTCGTTTAAACTTTTCTCTAACCCCCCTCTTCCATCATAGGCAAGACCCACTTCATATCCTTCATATTTAAGTTCCAGTTCAATGAACCGGGAGAGATTTTTTTCATCTTCTATGACTAAAATTCTTTTCACATAAATCACCTGCTCTAAATGCTTAATATGTCTTATTTTATTTTACTTTTACTGAAAATAAAATCATTAAGCGCTTGAAAGATTTCAATACCTTGATACGTCATTAATGTAATGGCAGTAAAACTGAAAAATAAAATAGGAATTATTCGAATCCACATGGTTCTTACCTCCCTTTTATCATTACCGTCATTTTCCTCCACTTTCATTAAAATTGAATGAGAGAAGGGTAAGTTTTCACTTAGAGAAGAAAGAAATCTTAAGTTTACATAATGATATTATAATCAAATAATTAAATAGTATGAAATTGCTCCTGTTGAAGAAAATAATAGTTGTATAAATAAGAATGAGGTGCACGAAATGGAAAGTAAGAAAAAATTAGATTTACTTGCGTTATCCTCTATTCCTTTAGTTATGACACTCGGAAATTCGATGTTGATCCCTGTTCTTCCTCAATTAGAAAAGGAGCTTAACATTACGGGATTTCAATCAAGCTTAATCATCACCGTATACTCCATCATAGCCATACTCTGCATTCCGATTGCCGGTTACTTATCCGATCGTTTCGGGAGGAAAAAAATTTTAATACCCAGTTTAGTCATTGCAGGAATCGGAGGCCTCATTTGTGGACTTGCTTCCATATACGGGTCGAACGCCTATATTTTTGTAATTGCAGGAAGGGTTGTTCAAGGAATTGGAGCTGCCGGTGCTTTCCCGGTTGTCATCCCTACCGTCGGTGATCTCTATGAAGATGATGATCAAATCACCATAGGATTGGGCATAATCGAGACATCTAATACTTTCGGCAAAGTTCTAAGTCCGATACTTGGTGCATTATTTGCCGCATGGATTTGGTTTATTCCCTTCTTTTCCATTCCGGTATTTTCCCTTTTATCCATTCTATTGATCGTCGTTTTTGTAAAAGTCCCGGCTAAAAAAGGAGAAGTAGCGAAACAAAGTATTAAGGAATTTGTTCATGAGGTGGGAATCGTCCTTAGGAAGGAAAAGAAATGGATTTTCGGAATCTTTATTATCGGAATTATTTCCATGTTTACTTTATTTGGATTTTTATATTATTTATCAACCCGCTTAGAGCAGTCTTACGGAATTAACGGAGTAATGAAGGGACTATATTTAGCAGTCCCACTCCTTTTTTTATGCCTAACCTCCTATATAACCGGAAAAGTGATCGGAAAGAGCAAAGACAAGATGAAGTGGGTCATCGTTTTTGGATCCCTAATGAGTTCGGTGGCTTTCATTCCAATAATCTTTACTGAAGGAAAATGGATCATCTTGAGCATTTTTTCCATTGCTGGTATCGGAATGGGTGCAGCCCTTCCCTGTTTGGATGCATTGATAACAGAAGGAATTGAGAAAGAACACCGTGGAACCATTACCTCCATTTACAGTTCAATGAGGTTTACAGGTGTCGCTTTAGGTCCTCCTATAGTAGCGTTGATTGAACCTTTGAGTACCTTTATTATTTTCATAGTTCTAAGCCTATTTGCCAGCCTGGTCGGAATGCTTTTCATTAAGGTTCCGGAAACTCCCCCGCAAGCTGTCTCAACTAAAAAGGCGTAAGGATTCATTCCATGATGAAAAAACGGAGCTGAATGCAGGCTCCGTTTTTTCAATTGCATCTCTACATCTGCTGAATAAAGAAATCTTGTTCTTTACGATCCCAATGTTTATTTCGATTCATAATGTGGTAGATATATCCATAAACATGATAGGGATCGTAAGGGAGGAATATATATGAGTTGGATCATCGTGATTGTTTCTTTTTTTGTACTTCTCATTCTGGCTGAAGAAGTCATTAACTATTTTCTACGTACAAAAGTAATTGATCATCACCCCAAGGCGAAAAGAAGCGAAGGAAAGATGAAATCATTGTTTCAAAAAGTAAAGCTGAAACTGACTCATTCACAGTAAGTAGTACTTCATAGTCAAAAGGTGGAGAAGTTGATCTCTGCCTTCCACTTAAATCACTTTTTTGACACAATATGCATTGTTTCAATTGGTTGATGAGATAACATACCTTTAACCTCTTCTTCCCCTTCATTTTAACCATAATCTAAAAATACACAAAAAGAAGAAGACAAAAGCTTCAGCAAAACTTTTGTCTCCAAAGGAAAGAAATTAGAATGGGTCTTACATAATAAAGATTTAAACAAAAAGAAAGCTACCCCACTTTCTTTTTGTTTAGGGAGTGATAAATCCTTATTCATAAGCAAGATTCATTGTACCGGGTGAAAAAGTGAACTCTATTAGAACAAGATTAAAATTTGATGAGAAAATCATTTTCTCCCTTAATTCTCCACTACTCTATCAGAAAAGCATCCAGTTTAAATATATGATATGATAAATAAGAATTCAGAATGTTACAATTCATTCTAGTGGATGAAAGGATGGAAAAATGAAAATCGATTTAAACTGTGATTTAGGAGAAAGTTTTGGTACATATACAATTGGACAAGATGAAGAAATGATGAAATTCGTTTCCTCCGTCAATGTCGCTTGCGGATTCCATGCAGGAGATCCTCTCGTAATGAAACAAACAGTCACAAATGCATTAAGTCATAACCTAAAAATAGGTGCTCATCCCGGGTTGCCTGATCTTCAAGGCTTCGGAAGAAGAATGATACAAGTAACCCCTGAAGAAGCGTATGCCCTTGTACAATATCAAATTGGCGCACTACTCGCCTTCATTAAGGCACAAGGAGGTAAGTTGTCACATGTTAAACCTCATGGTGCCCTCTATAATATGGCTGCGAAGGATTCCAATTTGGCTGCATCGATTGCTAAAGCGGTATACGACGTTGACCCTGGATTAACATTGTTCGGCCTTTCTCAAAGTGAGCTGACAAAAGCAGGAGAGGAAATCGGATTACATGTTGCTCATGAAGTATTTGCCGATCGAACTTATCAATCTGATGGTTCACTAACTCCCCGTTCCCTTCCCAATGCCGTACTTCATGATGAAAACGAAGTCGAAAAGCAAGTCTTACGAATGGTTGAGAAACAAGAAGTAGTTTCAACAGATGGTGAGGTATTATCAATTAAAGCGGATACCATTTGTCTTCATGGAGATAACACGGCTGCTTTAAACCTTGCTAAAAGATTATATGAAAAGTTAAGCTAATTATATAAGGGCTATACGTAGCCCTTATTCCATGGAGAATGTAAAGGATTTGTCTATTGTATAGAAGATAGGAGCAGTCTCTAATGAATAAGACTTTACTACTCGAAGGGTTCCGTTGGATGTTCATCTTACTTGTTGCTTGCGTTATTATTCTATATGGCTATCAGCGGTTCCTTTTGCACTCTAGCATTGAAACATCTCTACAAACCGTATCTCCCGACTCAACCATCATTGGAATCATTCAAACTCATACGACTGATAATAAAGAAAAAGTGTATGAAGCTCTATACAAGACAACAGACGGTAAGTGTTACCGAGCTTCATTCGAGCGTAAGGGGCGCACATTCATAGGAAATCAGGAGGCATCCTGTGAATAGGAGGAGTAGACCGATGAAACAAGCCATTCATATCTTTCCTCAATTTGAATCAGCAGAAAAAAATAATAATATCAGAAAAATTCATGATCCATTATAGGATAAAATCCCTCCCCATATAACACTCGTTTTCCCGTTTAATGCAAATATACCTTAGATAAAAAGTATGGCTGGTTTCAAGGAAGCCATATAGTGGAATGTAGAGGAATATGACATACATAGAAAGGGTCATTGCTATGATAAAAACTCTTACAATCGATACTAATAAACGTGATGAGATGATTGATATCACCACTTATGTCCAAGACATCATCATCAATGCAAAAATGAAGGAAGGTGTTGTTGTGGTCCAATCCTTACACACAACAGCCGGAATCACGGTGAATGAAAATGCGGATCCCGATGTAAAAACAGATTTTCTACGTCGATTAGACGAGGTATATCCTTGGGAACATACTCTCGACCTTCATGGAGAAGGAAACACAGCTGCTCATTTAAAGACAAGTACGGTTGGACACTCTCAAACAATCATTGTCACTAATGGAGAGCTTCTATTGGGAACTTGGCAAGGCATCTACCTCTGTGAGTTTGATGGTCCACGTTCTAGAAGAAAGGTTTCGGTTAAAACAATTGACGCTGAATAAGGAATGAAAAGACTCGAAGGCATTTTCTCGAGTCTTTCTATTCTATAAAACGTTCTCTTATGTTTTCCGAAGGCAGCATACAAGACTTTTGTTTTCCAAACCATTTATATCTATTCTTCGCAATCCATCTGTATACCCTATCTCTTAGGGGCTTAGGGATGATTATGCATGTAGTGATAAGCTTCCATGGCCATGTCAAATGAGAGCACACCTTTAAAGCAGCGGTTGATTCCACATGCGCTTTATTTTCTTCAATTAAAACAAAGCTATCTGTAGTATGAGGAATGTTGTGCTTCTTCAATAATTGTTGACCAATATCGCTTTGTAAGGAAGCAAACTGGTAGATTCCTTCAGGATCACGTTCGATAATAAATCGCACACTACTATTGCAAAAATTACATAGGCCATCAAACAATATTATTGCCAATGATATCACACCGTTTCATTTAAATTCCATATTAACTTCTAACTATAATAGAATTCACAACTTCTTTCCAGGAAGTTACTTGCTCTCAACTTTTTGAATGCTCCGATAGGTGACCTACTTCATTATAGGAATGAACTGCCCATCGTTCACTTTTAAAATGGAGATTGGTCAGGCAGCCGTTAAATAGCTTCACATGCTCCAGAACTGCCTTTTCTTGATGAAACTCCCTCAATACTGCATTGATGACAGCACCGTGAGCAACCAACAGTACCTTCCGGTCGGGAAACTGAGTATGAATCTCTTCCAGCCCCACCTGCACTCTGTCGACCAACTCTTCGTATGATTCCATATTCGGAAAGATAAAATCAGGATACCGCTTTTCCCTTTCTTCACGGGACAATCCCTCTCCCTCACCAAAATGGCGTTCCTTGAAATGATCCATTTCAACGATTGGCAGTTCAAGTGACTCATTGATAATATCCGCTGTTCTTCTCGCTCTCATTAAAGAAGTGGTTATGAGAACATCCCATTCTGATTTTTTCAAAAATTCTCTGCATTCTTCTGCTTGACGTTTTCCAGTTTCATTTAATGGTATATCTGTTTGACCTTGTAATTTACCCAAAAGATTCCATTCTGTTTGACCATGTCTTACTAAGCATATTTGAGTCATTTCGTTTACTCCTTTTGCTGAAATTGCTGTTTCTATTGTCCGTACAATATCCATGCCTTAGGAAAGGTATAATTCTACTAGATTTTATGATATACTATATTACCATTAAAAGAGATTATTTCGAAAGTTTTAAATAAATGAGCAGTATAGGAGTTGGCTGAAACAATGAGAGATGAATTATTATATCTGGGTCAAGAAATCGTTTCACATAAATCTGAAATTGCTAAAGGTGTAATTGACTATCAGGAACAACGATACTCTGAACAACTTAAGTTTTCAGGTGTGAGAATGGAGAAGATCACAGAGTGGAGAATTGAATTAATACAAATACTAGGGGAATCTTTATTTGAAAATCAAAAGGATTCTCTCGTTAAAATAAATGAGTGGACTCAGAAAGTTGGGAATATTTCCATTGAAAAAGGTATCTCCCTAAACGAATCTTTAAAAACTCTATCCACATTTCGTACGGCCATTTGGGATTTTTTCGATGAACAAATCGACAAACAAATTTCAGCCTCCATTATGCTGCAATCAAACAAAAAGATAAATCCCTTGCTCGATGAAATTGCTTATCTTTTCAATGAGTTATTTATTAAGCAACAGAAAGATCAGTTGGCCCTAGTTCATACTGCTATGGATGAACTCTCTGCACCGATTGTGCCGATAGCTGACCAAATTGCGATTCTTCCTCTTATCGGGGAAATTGATACTCATAGAGCCAGCTCTGTTATGGAAACGGCACTAAAGAAAAGCTCTGAATTGCAATTAGACTATTTATTTATTGATATATCCGGTGTAGCAATAATGGATACGATGATTTCTCATAATATCTATCAAATTGTAAATGCTTTAAAAATGATGGGTGTCCAATCGGTATTAACTGGTATCCGCCCTGAAGTTGCCCATACTTTAGGGAGTCTGGGTATAACCTTCGACGATTTAAAAACAAGCTCAAGCTTAAAACAGGCTCTCGAAGACATCGGATTCAATCAATATGAGGTGGTCCTTCCCCTATAATGTATAACCAGAAGCCATTTGCAGCATGACTTCTGGTTTTTTTGATTATTTCCAAACACTAGTCACTCCTATTTATTTTATGATGAAATAATAGTTGAATGCTTTGAACTGCCATATATATGGGAATCGACCAATACATTTCATACCCTTTATCGAAATGGAATATACCAATTCTGACCGTGAACCATTCCATCAAGAGAGAAAAAGCTGTCCAAATCAATAAATAAGCAAGGTTCATAATCCCTCTTATCTTTAGCTTTTTATATATGTATACGAAGAAATAACTATAAGGGCCATACATGATGTAACTAATAAAGTCAATTGTCTGGTAAGCGGAACTGTCATTGACATCATAAAAATCCCATGGAGGAATACTAATCGTATGATCATAAAACATTCCTATTGATATGCCATAAATATAATAACTTAACCCTTCGAGGAATGAAAATATTTTTGGAGTGATCCAGATTAATAAAAGGAGAGAGATGAGACTAATGATGATAAACCACTCGTTTAAGTCAAATGACCTCTCATAGATTCTGTCCACGATCTCTCTCCTCCTTTTTCTGCAAATAGTAAAGCCCTAGTCCTATCCATATACAAATCAATAAATATGTTCCATTAATGATGATTGTATTTAACAGGCTCCATTGAGGATACTCAAGCGTTTTAAAGTGTATGTGAAGAATATCCAATACACTGATAAAGAATAACAAGCTTACAAATAATAAGAATCGATGAGTTCTGTTTCCGTAATTCAAGTAACCATTCACCATGACAATCCCGACTAAAGGCAAAATACATTCCCGGTTTATCAGTAAGCTGACAAATTGAGTGACGTCCTCTGACGCCTTCACCCACTCCAGATTATTGGTCAAAATCGTAATGTAATTCGTTGAAATGATCGACAACACCATGAACTGTATCGAGTTTGATGTGAATGAAAGTTTTTTTTGCATAAAAATGACGATATAAATCAGTATGATCAATATGGAAACGAAGAAAGGAAGAGACATTGATTTCTCCTTAACTTTTTCTTACTATCCTTGCCTTTTTCGACTCATTACATAACCACAATTATGACTAGAGAGTTCGGATGTTTGTATTAATTTTGTAAAGGGAAAAGAGAAATGGAGAATGAAGGAGGTAATTTTATGAAACATGAATCTATCCCACAATATGCAAGAGATGAAATAAAAGAAGTCTTTGTCGATGGTTTGCAGCGGGACTTATCACCTAAAGAAGAAGGACTTATCACAGGATGGACTCAAACCTTTAACAAAAGCGAACGCGCCACCATCATTAATATGCTAAAAGAACTACTAAACAAGCATAAAAAACATGACTAACCCGAAAGCGGAGGCGGCTTGGTCAGAGGCGACAAGCATAAGACGGGACTACCGGAAAGGCGCTCTTTGCCTTTTTGGTAGTCCTGGCTTATGACCTCGAGCCTCTAGCCGCCGGAGCTGGATGAACCGAAAGCGGAGGCGGCTTGGTCAGAGGCGACAACCATAAGCAATCTGTTATGAATGCGAGCATAAAGAAAAGGCAAGCCTGGATTAAGGCTTGCCTTTTCTCATTTATAGTAATGTTTCTTATATATCACTTGTCAAATCTAGAAGTTTATCAATATCAATGCGATAGATTGGGCGATTTATATCCTCTTGTCCAAGTTCTACGGTATCTTCTAGTACATCATCAATGTTCATACTTTAAATACCTCCCAAGTTGTGTGTGTACTCTGCATGGCTACAAACCATCTGCATCTTACTAAAGAATACGAAAGTAGGTTTCCATTCATGGGGGTACTTTTAAAAATATTTTTCAAAGAAGAATTGTAGGTAATAGTCTGAAATTTGAATCAAATGGTTCACTATGTTAAAGTTTTAAACAACTATTAATTCTACTTAAATAATAATAAATGGGTAGAATAGCTTTCTCCTTAAAGGAGGCCTTTCTATGAAACGATTTTCAATGCTTCACGTTCCTCAGGATTATAGGTATAGAGGACGTCCAGCTGTTACCGTTCACGTTCTACCTGTTCATAAAGAATATTTCGCGATAGGTAAATCATTAAAAGGGAACGGTCGCGCTGCAAACAACAACGAAAAACTAGCCGCATATTATGCGTATCTAGATACTTTAAAATAACGATTCTCTCTATAGAATAAATCACTATAAAAGCTGATCAGAACCTTGTCTGATCAGCTTTTTTGTAATCAATCTCAACTTCATAGTGTACAAACAGGGGCTGAGTTACCTGTTAAATTTCACGAGGGAGACATATCCTTTTATACCGTCCCCCCTCTCGTGTGCTATATTTTTCTTTTCAGAAGTTTATAATCATTCAACATACACTGGTGGCTTCCCACAATAGTATCAGGTAATTCTTCTAGATTACAAAACTTTAATTGAATGGATTCAGAGTTTTCTGCTTTCATTTCTCCATTGTAATCATTTGTAAAGTAGGCTGTGGTGACTACATAAAACTCATCTCCATTTTCAGCTTTAATGTATTGATCCGCACCAGAATATACGTTTAACAAATTCAACTTACCTAATGTCAGATTCGTCTCTTCCTTCACTTCTCTTCTCGCCGTATCTTCCGTTGATTCTGCCAATTCCATTAATCCCCCAGGCAGTCCCCATGAGCCATTCGGAAATCTCCTTTGCTGCAGAAGCACTTCCTTTCTCTCATTCAAAATAATGACGACCGATCCGACTAAAATAAGAGGACGAGTTCCAACAATTTCTCTTAATTCTTCTATGTAACCCATTGATCAATCTCCTCACTGAATCTGCTAACGTAATGAAACACAGACCGAATTAGTCCGTTATATACTGACAAGCCTCAAAACCATTTCCATCTATATCCCAGAACTCAAAAAATGTAACCTCTCCATCCTCTTTTATCTCTCCAACCTTTACTTCCTTCTCCACTAGCTTTAACCTGGTCTCTTCTAGCGCATCAGAAAAGAGAATCGGCTTGACGGATGAGGGACGGACCTTTCCCTCTTGAATCGTTAGAGTAGAGTCTCCTTGACCTATTTGAAACACAACATACTTTCCCGAATCAAAAACTTGCTCAAACTCCATCACCTCTACATACCATTGAGTAGACTTTTTTAAATTTTTTACACACATATGGACTGTATCCACTTTAGAAAACAATGAAATACCTCCTCGTTCATCTCTAGTTTTTTAATAGTGTTAAGTGCCCAACAATCTCTTTTGCTACAAATTTTTCCATTGGCGGAAGTGCCACTACTGTTAATGATCCCTCTTTAATTTCAGTTAACCCGCTATCATGAATACTGAAATATCCATCACCCTCTAATTTCTCCAGCTCACGGGGTTTTCCCTTTAGAACAATTTTTTTCATTCCTGTTTGCACCCATTTTACAAAGTCTGCTTGTCGATTTTGAAAAGGTGAATCAGATGACATCATCGTCAGCGTGCTAAGAGTAGCAGCATGTGCCACTTGCGCTGCCGTTTTCCCCTTTGACATATTCAGTTCCTTATTAACAATAAAATATTGAACGAGATCACGCTTATTCATTCGTCTAATCAGCCCTTTTTATCATTTAATACCTGTTATTTTACCATGCGCAGGGAAAGTATCTCAGTTTTATTTACTTCCTTCTTAGTTTCACATAATTATTTTCAACTGAAACTATTTTGACCTGCTCTCCTATTTTAAAATCTAAATATTGATCACAATCCAACTTATAGGTGTGGCCGTTATCAAATTTCATGAAGCATGGCGGATCGCTGCTGTTTTCATCTATAACCTCACCTGATTTAATTCCTTCCGCACCTTTTTTATCATTCGCCGGAAAATACTTTTCCTCAATCATTACCCAATCTTCATGACTGATAACCACCAGCTTCAGAATAAAGAGCCCCATAAGAAGAACAAGTAACATACAAAGTATCACAAATTTAGCCCGTAAGCCCATCATGTGTATCCCTTTCCTTCCATATAAAATCAACAAATGATTATATGTATGAAATCCGAAATACATTCGTTTATTTTGAATAGTGGATTATTCTTCCCCTCTTGCAAAAAACCTAAAATGGATTTACAATAAAACTAACGACCGTTAGTTAGTTAATTAATTAAGAAGGTGAATAATCATGAAAAATGACAACAAACAACTCATAAAAGAGGTCGCATTGGATTTATTCGGCCAAAAAGGGTACGAGGATACCTCTTTAACGGAAATTGCAAACACGGTGGGTATTAAAAAACCATCCATTTACAACCATTTCCGAAGTAAAGAGGATATATTTATAGAAGTAATTGAGGATTTAAGTGTGTCTGAAGTGACAGCCTATAAGAATGCAGAGGAAAAGATGAATCTTGATGAACCACTAAGGAATATACGAATGCTCTTTGACTTATTTTGTCACCGATTAATGACAACAAAAGAATCTCTGCTATGGAAGAGAGTTACATTCTTTCCTCCAGAAGCTTTTAAAGAGCTTATTCAAAAACAATTCATTCAGTTTGAAATGGTTACAACAGCGATTTTAGTATCAATTTACCAAGAAGGCCTTAAACACAATCTGTTTAGTGAAATCGAGGAGGATGAATTTATTGCCTCCTTTTTATGTTTAGTTGATGGTGTCTTTTTAGAACATCACTATTACACAGAAGAAATTTTCAGACAACGAATTGAATCGGCTTGGAAGGTTTATGAATTAGGTATATCAAGTCGTAAAGGAGAGTAGCATCATGGGTTGGATATACGTTATTATTGGTGGAATTTTGGAGATTGGCTGGGCAACTGGGTTATCCCTCTCAGAGGGGTTTACAAAACCTGTCCCAAGTATTGTCACTGTTGTTCTCATCTTAATCAGTTTTTATTTTTTTTCTAATTCCATGAAATTATTGCCAATCGGAACTGCATATGCCGTCTTCACCGGTATTGGAGCAGCCGGCACTGCTGTTGTGGGAATGGTATTTCTAAATGAGGGAATTAGCGTGTTGAAAGTTACTTTTATCTCTCTGCTCATTTTCGGGGTAATCGGCCTCAAAATGAGTGATAAAGAAAAGCAAGAAACTGGGAGGTCATACTAATGGCTTGGATATTTCTCATTTTTGCCGGGTTCTCTGAAGTTGTGATGGTAACGTTTATGAAGCTTTCTGAAGGATACAAGAAGCTGGCCCCTTCAATCGTGAGCTTCGCGGCAGGAGGTATAAGCTTTTATTTATTATCCCTTTCCCTGCTTGATATCCCAGTAAGTACAGGATATGGAATATGGACCGGGATAGGATCTGCAGGAGCTGTAATCATCGGAATGATCTTTTTCAGGGAAACGAAGGATTTAAAGAGATTATTTTTTATTAGTTGTATTATAGGGAGTATCATTGGTTTAAAGATCGTTTCATAACTGTAATTTTTTAGATATTTTTTATCCCAATAGCTCCCCCACCATTACCATTGGTTTCTCAAAGGGGGTGCTATTATGCATGTCCAAGGATTCTGCTAATGATTCGTTCTGACTAAATGTACATCCCATACATCTTCTAAAATGTTCAAGAAAGTTTCGTTTATTCCTCCCCATTGAACAGAGTCGTTGCTAAGTGGATCCTCCAGATTCCTATCAATTTTGAGTAAATCTTTTCTTATGTACTTTTCCATATACATTAAATAGGGGAAAGGAATTTCCTTCCGATTAACTCTGGATAGGAGCATAGAGGAGATGGTATCCTTCAATTCTTCATTCATATTAATATGGTCAACCATTTCGTTCATCCCATTTGGAGGAAACGTTTGATACTCGTTAATCCACTTATAAGAAAGCCACGGTCTGATAATCGTCATCATTTTCTTCAAATCTTTGATATCCTCATTCAAATACATTTCCATATTGCGTTTAGCCATGTGATAATAATGAAACAAACAGCGGGTCGGAGAAAAAGTCTGGTCTCTCAGCTTTCTGACTTTCTCTATGTCCGGGTGCTCAAAATACACATTTTCATTTGTTAACCATTCCATTAGAGAGGGGTTTGATTTACGAAGAAGTTTAAGTGCTTTACTAAGGTCCCATCCGCTGATTTCAATGGAATCGTGTGTAGACATTACAATAACGTCCTTTGTCTCTTGAAGATTTAAATATGCAGTAACCTCCCGAATATATATAAACCGGACATCATAATCGCTCTCATCTGTTTGATACCCCCATGCCCGACTTCCGGCTTCGACGGCATACAGGATCCTTATTCTCTCTTCTCTTTCGATATTTTTCAACTCATCCAGAATGATTTTTCTCACAAAATAATTCTCCTTATCTTATATTTATTAGTAGGGTTTTCCTTTCAGTATTTGATATACTTAATCACACAAACAAGTCGATAGATAGAGGTGAATAGCTTGACCAAGAAAAAGATGTACTCATGGAGCCTGCAGGTTCTCATTATTCTTACCATTATTTATGTTTCAACAAAGATTTCATTTTTATTTGAACCGATTGTCGTATTCGCTTCAACATTATTTTTCCCGATCATCATTTCAGGATTTCTGTATTTTTTATTAAATCCATTAGTTAATCTCCTGGAAAAAGCAAGATTGCCGAGAACCATTGCCATCATCGTGCTTTATGCTGCTATTATTGGTGTGATGGTGTTAATTATAGGAAATATCGCGCCTATTCTCTCGAAGCAGATAACAGGTTTGTTCAATGAACTTCCGGAGTATGCAAGACAAACGAGGAATTTTATCGAATACTTATCTGAGACTCAACAATTCAAATGGATGATGAGTCAAGATTATGTGTCACTTAAAGATGTAGAAAAGCAGTTAATGGACTTTGCCAATACTTTACCAGATAATATAACAACTGCTCTTAAAGGATTATTAAGTGTTCTGACCAGTATTACGATACTGATTGTCACAGTCCCGTTTCTATTATTCTTTATGTTTAAAGACGGCCATAAATTTCCTAAGGCCATTTCAAAATTCCTTCCTCCTGCCTACCGTGAAGAAGGGATCAACACTCTAAAGGATACGAGTGATACACTTGCCGCGTACATACAGGGACAATTGACGGTAGCTTCCTTTGTAGGGACCCTGACTTTTATCGGGTATTTGATCATTGGACTTCCCTACGCATTGGTGATGGCGCTAATAGGGGCGGTGACGAATATCATTCCATTTATCGGTCCTTTTATCGGTGCTGCACCTGCCATCATCGTGGCCCTGTTTGATTCACCGACTAAAGCCATTCTCGTCATCGTGGTTGTCACGATTGCACAGCAAATAGAAGGGAATCTCCTTTCACCCCTAATTCTAGGAAAGCGTCTGGATACTCATCCAGCGACGATTATCATTTTATTACTGGTGGCAGGGAACCTGGCAGGTATCCTGGGAATGATCCTTGCCGTTCCTTTTTACGCGGTAACAAAAACCATTGTGTTGAATTTAGTGAAGTTTATAAAGCTGAGAAGATCTGCTATTCAAGAATGATAATGGAGAGACAACCGGGCTTGCCCGGTTGTTTATTTTTTGACGTAACAAAAACGTGGAAGTTGAATCGGAAGAAGGTTAAAGAGCAGATATGTGTCATTATTCAGATTGCCTCCATTCCGACAATCATATCTGTTTATACATAATCACATGTGGCCCGATTGGTTCTATTTCAAATACGTCCCCCAACTGAGTTAAACCCAATTTCTCATAATATGGCCCAGCTGAAATTCTGGCATTGCACCACCACAATTCACACCCTTTTTCTTTCAGGACTTTTTCACTGTGTTCGATGAGCTGCTTTCCAATGCCTTTCCCCCTGTAATCCGTAAGGGTAGCCATTCCCCTTAACCGGTAAGGCAGATATCCATTCAAACCCGGTTGTGCTTCCTGATAAAAGGAACCAATACTGATCAGCACCTCTCCTTCAAAAACGCCTATGTGAAAGGAACTGTCGTCTGAATCTCCTACATAATGACACTCCTCTATCGATTGCGTCGGCCTAAGAATTTGTTGTCTAATGGCATATGTATCAGTAGCTGAAATAAAACGAATGTGAGTCATTTTAATCCTCCCTTATGAAACCGGACTTTTCATCCCTATTTTATCATAGCATATTCATAAATTTTGAGGTGAATATCAAAAGAAGCAATCCCTTCATAGGGAATTGCTCCTCTGGTTTACTTCATTTCTTTTTAAATAACTTATTTGATGCACCCTTTACTGCCTTGCTTGCCGTGTCTACTGTTTTACCGACCATTTTGTTTCCGGTATTGCTTACATTTTTCACAAAATCTGCTGATGTATCTGACACTTTCCCTACAAGTCCGCCTTTACCGCTAACACTTTTGATTATTTCATTAGCTGTGTCTGCCGTTTTATTCACTAGTCCGCTGGCTTGCTTCGACGTGTTCTTTACTAAGTCACTTGGATTATTTCGCTTGTCTTCAGCCATGATGTTCTCCTCCCTAGAAAAAGACTCATCACTATCCCTATGTCATCGAATGTGAAAGTATGCTGAATCAGGGACTAACTTTTTACCTTCTTTAAATATTCTGTCGATAAAACCGATTCGAGCATATCGCCATCTCTCTTCTCGACCCAATAGGCCGAAGCATGGACTCTTGAGCTCAGTACTTTATAAAGACTTTCATCAATGAAATGTAAAGCAGCACCATCATCCACACCATAGCCTGCTTGAAGTTTCCCTTTACGGATAAATGAATGAAAAAGGGGACGACGATTTTCTTCGCCGTCATAATGAGGAGAGTGGCTTCCCTTCAAGAATCCCAAACCTTTAATCGTTTCTAATTCTTCACCATATGAATCAGTAATTCCTTCTTCAAACCAACAGATCGAGCCTGCGCTCAAACCTGCAAGAATCGTCCCTGATTCCCAAGCTTTCTTGAGGATAGAATCTACCTTCCACTCTTTCCATAGGGCAAGCATACTCTTGGTATTGCCCCCACCCACATAGATAATATCCTTTTCAAGAAGGAACCCCTCTAAATCTTTGGTTGGTAATTCGAATAGAGACAAATGTGAGGGCTCACACGAAAGCGAGTGAAAAGCATTGTAAAATCGCTCTATATACCCTTCTGCATCTCCACTGGCGGTAGGTAAAAAACAAATCTTTGGTTTTGACTCTCCAGCCTGATTTATAATATATTGATCTAAAAGCAGGTTATCAGGCTCCATGGAAAATCCTCCACCACCCATTGCGATAATCTGTTTCATTGAATCTACACTCTCCTTCTATTCAAAAATCTTTCAATAAGTATCTTAATCCTAACAAAACCATTGACGTTGGCGAACATTTTTTCATTCAAAAAAATCTAATAGAAAAGAGGCTGGGACAAAACTAAAAAACCACCACATAAAGACGAACATTTCAGTGTAGGCACTTAATACCGCTAATGATTTCCGTGCAAGACTTCGCTTTCCGCGGGTAGCCCGTGAGCCTCCTCGGCAAGCCTGCGGGTTGGAAAGCGGAAGGGCTTCGCTCAGAGGCGGTTGGCATAAGGCGGAGCGGGCTTGAAGGCGTTCTTTGCCTTCATGGACGATCTGCCTTATGACATTTGCCTCTAAGCCCTATAGCTGGACAAGTCTCACATAAGCTACTCTTCCCGCAGGAGTCTTCGTCTTGCACTCCAATNTGCAAGACTTCGCTTTCCGCGGGTAGCCCGTGAGCCTCCTCGGCAAGCCTGCGGGTTGGAAAGCGGAAGGGCTTCGCTCAGAGGCGGTTGGCATAAGGCGGAGCGGGCTTGAAGGCGTTCTTTGCCTTCATGGACGATCTGCCTTATGACATTTGCCTCTAAGCCCTATAGCTGGACAAGTCTCACATAAGCTACTCTTCCCGCAGGAGTCTTCGTCTTGCACTCCAATCAACCGCTAGAAAGAGCTACATCTAAATGTCCATTTGAACAAATTAAAAATCCGAACTAATTTGCCACATAGAATGCAAATTAGTTCGGGTTTCAGTTAGGCTAAAACACTTTTGTCCCAGCCTCCTCACTTATTTTATTTCATCTCCTGAAAAGTAAATCACTTAACAGCACCAGAAGTTCTATTCTTTTTCATTTTCATTTCTTTTTGGAATGAAAGAATTAATCCATATGTCATGACAAATAAGATAATACCTAATGGTAAGGCTGTGATGATGGTAGCTGCTTGCAATCCGCTGATGCCGCCAGTCCCCATCAAGATCGCTGCAATGGCAGCTAATACAATCCCCCAGCTGAACTTCACGAAGAATGGAGGATTCAAACTTCCATTAGACGTTTGCATCCCCAGTACAAATGTTGCCGAGTCGGCCGACGTCACAAAGAAAGTGATAATCAGGATTAGGGAAATAATCGAGAGGAACCCGCTTAGAGGCATTTGATCAAATACATAAAATAGTGCTGTCTCCAAACCTTGACCCGCTACATCTACACCTTGAACAAAATCGTAATACAACCCTGTTCCTCCGAATACTCCAAACCATAGAGCGCATACGATTGTTGGCACAATGATGACGGCGATGATAAACTCACGAACAGTCCTTCCTTTTGAAACCCTTGCAATAAAAGTTCCCACAAACGGTGTCCATGAGATCCACCATGCCCAATAAAAAATCGTCCAATCCTTCACCCACTGATTATTCTCCACATTAAATGGTGAAAAACGTAACCCCATACTAGGAAGATTTTGAACATAGTTTCCAAAGGTGGTCAAAAACAATTCCAGGACAAATTGCGTAGGACCTACGATGAGAAAGACAATGAATAACAAGACAGCCAATACCATATTGGCATTGCTCAAATATTTAATTCCTTTTGATAAACCAGTAGCAGCAGAAGTAATAAATAGAACCGTTGCAACCCCCATGATAATAAGCTGAACTTTAAAGTCAATCGGGGTTCCCATCAGGTAATTAAGTCCACTGTTAATTTGTTGAGCACCAATTCCAAGTGAAATCGCCACACCGAAAATCGTGGCAAACACAGCGACAATATCAACAATATACCCCATGGGACCTTTCACTCTATCTCCAATTACAGGATATAACGTGGCACTCATAAGTCCTGGCATGTCCTTCCTGAATTTATAATAGGCAAGGGCCAATGCTACGACCGCATAAATGGACCAGGCATGAAATCCCCAATGGAGATATGTATAGCGTAATCCGATTTTAGCAGATTCAATGGTCCCGCCTTCCCCATATGGAGGCGTGGCATAATGAGAAACAGGTTCCGATACCCCATAGAATAGGAGCCCTATTCCCATTCCTGCACTGAAGAGCATGGCAAACCATGTCAATGTGGAATATTCAGGTCTATCAGCGTCCTTCCCTAATCGAATCTTCCCATATTTACTAAATGCGAAGAAGATGGCAATGATGAAAAAGAATGAAGCTGAAAATTGATAAAACCAGCCAAATTTGTCTAGAAGAACTCCTTGAGTACTGGACATAATATCGATTAATGTTTGAGGAAAAATCCCCCCCCAAGCTACAAAAATGATGCCGATTGTAATAGCAATCCAAAACATTGGTGTGAAATCTTTCAAATGACTTCCCCCTTAATTCTTTGATGTAGATATAGGTATGTAAAGAAAATAAATGCACGAACTTATTTGTTCCCCCCTTTTCCAAGAGCTAAACTAGTAAGTAATTGGAAAGTGAGGGACGGACCTTTAAAGGTCCGTCCCTTACTCTAAGTTGGCATATATTAACATCCCACTTTTAAATTGATTTTTCATGTATCTTTTTTTCATTTCGGGGCAAATTATAGTAGACGGAGGTGATAAACATGACTAACAACAACAACAAACCACAACAACAAAAAAATGAAGCTGAATTTGCTCAAGAGCAAAACGCTGCTGAAAGAGCTGGAAAAGCTGCTAAACAGCAAAATCAACAAAACCAACAAAATAAATAAAAACATAGTGAGAAAATTGAATACTTAACAAGAGACTAGTCAACTGGCTAGTCTCTTTCTATGAAGCCCGTTTCCCCAATGTAAATGAACCTTCACAATAACTCTTATGGGTTGGATAGATCCTTATAATAATGAACATTTTCCTCATACATCTTTAACATAGAAAAACCTCCCAGGACTTTTCCGGAGAGGTTAGTGTGATTAGCTTATTCTTTATGGTCTGAAGTGTGCACTTATCCAGAAATAAGATAAAATCATTATAGGAAGGGGTGAAGGAACTCACAAAGATTTCCCCCTGCCAGGTTAAGACTGAGCTTTCTTTTTTAACGGTTTGTACGCAACAAAAACCGCAAGAACTGCGGCTACTACATTGATTAAGGTCCCAATAACGGGAGACCCTTTATATCCATAACTATGATACAAATTTGTTAAAATCAGACCAGCAATGAAACTTAGTATGATGTTACTTCCAATGAAAACTCCAATAAAAATAAAAAATTTCTTAGCATTTTTCCACAAAATTCAGCACTCCAGTAAATAAAATATCGTTAACAGTACAGTAACAGAATTTTTTAGGAAAAACCAGCATAGAAGCGTACTGAATAGAGTCGGGTATCCTCTGGACGTGGAAAAACACGAAAAAACAGAGTACGTCATCCGACGTACTCTGTTTGGAGTTTTACAATTGAATTACTTTTGAACGTTAGCTGCTTGTGGTCCACGAGCACCTTCAACAATTTCAAATGTAACGTCTTGACCTTCTTCTAATGATTTGTATCCTTCACCTTGGATAGCAGAGAAGTGAACAAAAACATCGTCTTGACCTTCAACTTCGATGAAACCGAAACCTTTTTCAGCGTTAAACCATTTAACTTTACCTTGTAACATAAAACAAGTACCTCCTAGTGCAGTTGCACATAAAAATATTTATATTCCTGCTCTGATTAAGATTCAAGACGAATGTTCTTCAATCATGCATATTAACCGAACAAAAATAACTATCTTTACTATAACAGAATCTCATGCAAAACTCAAGAATATGAATGGGTCTTTCTGTAAAATGCGAACGAGAATTTAGTCCACGATTGAAATATTGTGTTCTTTTGCATAGAGTTTTTTGATCATACGTATTTGTCCCCTATGGTTGATTTCATCTTCAAATACATGAAACCATTTAAAGAAGTTATTTCCTTTTTCACCATACCACCAGTTCGTTTCTTCATATAGCCAATCCTCATCCAGTTGTTTGAACTGCTCCACCGTTTTGTTCCTGGTTCTCTGCAGATTTTCAAGGTAAAATTCGACTCTATTTCCATTAATCAACTCGGCTGCTTTACTGCCTAAGCTTAAGGAAGGTTCCAAGGTCATTGCGAATTCCTCGATTTCATCATCACTTAAATTTTCGAAGGTCAGGACCTGATAAATTTTTTCAACTGCATCAAAATGGGCAAGAAGCATCCCGATTGAATTTGCTTCATCGTGACATCGATAGTCAAGCATTTCCAACGGTATGTTCTCAACTTCACTGATAGAAGTGAACCGTGCATAATCCATCATTGAAAGGAGTAAAGAAAAGTCTTTCTTCATTCCATTTTTTTCTTTAATTAAATATATTGAGTTGCTCTCCATTGTTTCTCCCCCTCCTGTGCTTCTCTTACTTTATATTGGATAAATAAAGGGAAACTCCTTGTTTATTTTGTCGATTATTCAATTATTTAGGACTGTGCTGTGGATCTTTTAATAAATCACGTATCTCTTTAAGCAGTTCTTCCTTCTGATCGACCGTCACTTCCGCTTTGATCTCTTCTTTGCGTTCCATTTTCTTATATAGCCGTATTATAAAGAATATTACGAGGGCTATTAGGAAGAAATCCACTACGTTTTGCAGGAACACTCCATATGTAATGACAGCGTCTCCTACCGTAACTTTTAAGTTTGTAAAGCTGATGCCACCAAGCAATATACCTAGAAGGGGCATAATGATATCGTCGACCAGGGATTTGACGATTTTACCAAAAGCAGCACCTATAATCACCGCCACTGCAAGATCTATGACATTACCCTTCACGGCAAACTTTTTAAACTCCTGCCACATTTGCATTCTCCTTTTGTTTATATATGACATACAGGAACTTTGCCTGTCAGGATTTAGTTTACCACAATTATACAAATTTATATGAGGGATTAGATTTCTTTCTGCTAAACTAGTCTTTCACTATTGGACCTCCTTCCATGTAATGGAAGACTTCCCATGACGTCACGCGTAAAAGCTGGCTGGGATTCATACCTGTAATCGGTCCGTTATGTTACGATTGAAGAAAGTCGATGGGAGGAATATATCATGTTTACGAAGTTACCAAAAGAACAGAAAGACACAATGATTGAACGAATTCAGACATTTTATTATGAGCAGACCGGTGACGAAATTGGAGATTTAGGTGCTGAAAATTGGTTTGATTTTTTCATGAAAGAAATTGGTCCATATCTCTATAATCAGGGAGTGATGGATTCTAAAGATGTATTAATGGATAAGATGCTTCTTCTCGAAGATGAATTGTATGCCTTAAAAAGGCCGATCAATACTAGATAATCAGGACAGACAAAGGAGCAGGACATTGCAGTCCTACTCCTTTGTTACGTTATGAAGAACTTGATCATCAATTCGACCGTTATCATTAACAAGTTCAATTGTGACGGCTTCTTTATCTTTGTTCTTTATTTCACTTATCAACTTGTCAATCTCTTCCGGTTTTTTAATGTCTACTGTTTTCTTAACCTCAAACTCTTGTGATGATTCTCCCTGCTTACGGCTCTTTAATTCCTCATCTGTATAAATCAGATCCGTTCCCAGGGCGTTTTTAATCGTGGTTCCCTGCAGGAAGAAACGGGTTTGAAACGGAGTATTCGGTTCAAGTGCTTTATCTGTGACCACTCCTCTGAAAGTAATCGTATTGGCCTTTTCATTTATTGTCACTCCACCACTCACGACCATTTCAGCAGCATTCCGGTTACAGGCACTTAATAGAATGGCCATAAGGATTCCCGCTATGAGTACTACTTTTGATCCTTTCACTAAGGTTTCCTCCTTATATGTATGTGCATTATTATTCTACCAAATGTTGAATGATAAGTTCCAGAAACAATTGTTCCCTGCACTTTTCGTCCTTAGTTTTTCATGCAAGATAAGTGGGAATTAATGATAGGGGGATTTATGGGAGATTTTGGTCAGGGAACTTAATGAGGTGAAGTGTGGATCCGGTGGTGAATGTACTTTGTCATCCAATTTTATCGTATAATACCCCTAGGAAAAATTACTTGGTGGCCTGATCAAGTCGCCATGTTCACTTTTGGTTGTAGTGCACTAAGTGCGTACTGATTTCCGATATAGCTTATAGCTTTTTTGATTCTTCATTATTTTAGTTTGATCTTACCACCAATCGATGACATCCAGTAAATCAGCAGGACGATTGTTAATATATCACCAGCTAAATCATTACTAATAGAGAAGCGAAGGAACCTTAGATGAACGGGATAGAAATTTCCGTATTATCTATTGGCTTGATGACTTCAATAACATAAGGGAATTTGAAGTTTTCTAGAGAACTTTAAAAAATTCACTTATTACTTTTTCAGATGCTTATTACATACGGCTTTAAGGATAAACAATTTTTCCTGTACACTTAACATTCTCCAGCATTTAGCACGAATAATCATAGTTATTCCCCTCTCCTTATTTTCATCATCTTTTACTTACTTCTCTTTACCTCCATCTCAACCATTACAAACACTTCAATATGCTACATATTCACAAACAAAAATACTTTCTCCGACATGTTGCCCTATCGAAAAAAGTATTAATTGAAAACGAATATCAATACGAATAGATATTTGTAGAATTTCTTTTTTATAAAGATTTCGTTTACATTTAAAATCATGTTTAATAATAATTGTCTCATGGAAGTGATTGCAATTAAAACAGCAAACTTTTAGAAAGCATCTTATTGAAAAGACCATTTACGAAAGGAGTTTCACAAAATGATGAAGAACTCTGGCTGTTAGCCCCCATATGACTTTGTCTTCATAGTAATAAAAATGTTCTTTTATATTTCTTGCTTGCCAATTGTAATTTTCTCCACCCGGGATTTGTTTGAACGGAAAACTCTCTTCTGGCTCCATCTTGAATTTGATAGTATACAAGTCTGGTTCCCTTTCCTGAAGATAGGTTAAAGGTGTTGTAAAGATTTCCTCGACCTCTGCTTGATTCGGTTTTAACTCTTTTAAGGATGCATTTATTTTGCCAACGTATGGATAAATAATTGTCCCAAAAGGAGACACGATATAATCGAGTGGATACACATCTGTAATCGTGTCCGTATGAATTCCCAGCTCTTCTGATGTCTCACGAATAGCTGCTGATTTCTCATCCGAATCACTTCGATCGATCCGCCCCCCGGGAAAACAAATTTCCCCTGGTTGTCTTCTCATATTTAAGGAACGAACTTCAAATAAAACTTGCGTTTGGCCGTTAACCTCAATCAAAGGAAGTAGAATAGCATATTCAGAAAATGTTTCACTTCCAAGTACTTTCGGTGTTCTTTCTTTGAATAGCTGCAGTATCTCATTCACATCCATTCTATCCCCCCTTTTCACATAATCTATTCTATGATTTTCTTTATTATAGTATGAACAAGTAGCAAGACCAAACTATACGTTTCCCCACCTTCCCATTCTATCCTATCTATAATTCTATCGCGTACTGTAGTAATCATAGAAGACCATTTTTTCCAATGGGGGCTGTTCTGTCTGGTCCGACATTCCTATATTGCTTTTAATCCTAAACGAAAAAACATCCTGCTGAAACTTTCGGCAGGATGCTTTGTTTCTTATTGTGGTTTTGGTTTACTTCCTTTCCATTCCTGAATTCCATCATCCTCGATAATACCCAACGTTACGTCCGCAATATCCGGGTCACTCATTAATTTATCCTGTATAGCGAATTTAATATCATCCGCTTCAGAAAGTGGTAATCCTCTTTTCAGTTCAAGATACGATTCAACATGATAGTATCGTCCTTCCTGAGTGATTCTTAATTTGAAGATATCGATTACTGCTTCGTGCTCAAAGATCGCACTTGCGATACGGTCCTCGACTTCTTTCGGGGCAGCAACTCCTATCAGACCGACCATGTTGTCATACCCGACCCTGAAGGCCACTCCTACCATCAGGAATCCAATAACAATGGTGACGATTCCATCCAAAAGCTGATAGTCAGAGAAGTAGGACACCAATACAGCAATCAGGGCTAAGATTGCCCCTGAAACAGCGACTAGATCCTCATAAAATACGAGCCTTGTCGGTGGTGACGCACGCTTTACGTTTTTAAACGCTCCTGACAAAATTCCTAAACCTGTGCTTTCATCTCTTGCTTCTTGTCCGATTTCTTTCATTACTTTATAGAGAATGGCCCCATCGATAAGGATATTCAGTAGTAATACAAATACATTCAGCCAAATGCCCTTCACCAGAGCGGGATGTTTTAGTAAATGAATCCCTTCCCGTATGGTTTCATAGGCCATAATGGAAACAACGATAACCGCAACCATACAAAAAAGATTGATGACTCTTCCGAATCCTGTCGGAAACTTCTCTGTTGGTTGCTTCTCAGAAAGAACACTTCCAATAAATACAAAACCTTGATTCACTGCATCAGCTAATGAATGCATAGCTGATGCAAACATTGCTCCACTTCCACTAATGAAATAGGCTATCCCTTTTGCAATCGCCAGAATCCCGTTCCCCACCATGGCAAAAAACGATGACTTGTTTCCTTTCTTCAACATTGAAAAAAAAGATTGATTCCCCACATTCCACACCACCCATACAGATTCTTAACAAGTAGTATCTCACCAGAATGAACTTTCATAAGTCAATTGACGAACCTTTTCAGCTTTTCTATACTGTAACAATGAATGTATAGATGATTACATGTAAAACGAATCTATTTAGGTCAGGAGAACAAAACATGGATTTTACTATTCAGAACCTTTCCTTTTACTTAATACAGGTAGAGGGTAAAGGGGAAGAAGCCGATAAAAGGCATAAGCATTTTCAGACTTTAACTGGAACCGAGTATGAAGAAAGCCCATTAAAAAGCTTTTTAGATGGCGAACTAACCAAAATTGTGAAGCGGAAAGTAGACCGACATTCAAAGTCAGAGTCTGCTCCCACAAAAATTGGACGATTTGTAGTGGAACCGGGTCATGAACTGACTTCCAATCCAAATTATAATTTATTTCACCGCACACGTTATGCCGAAAACAAAGAGGACTTTCGCGAAGCCTGTGATCAAATTGTTCAAATGTACATAGAAGCGAGTGCTATCCGCGGTGGTGCATTCCTCGTTGCGACTGCAAAGCTGACGAAATTTTTTGATGATCCGTTTGTGTTCATTATGAAATGTGATTTCGAACCTAAGGTTGCCACTATAACCGATGAAGCGACTCTGATTCACAATGTCGAAATGGCGATTACGACGAAAAACATGAAATCCATCCAATACCCCTATATGCCTGAGGAAGGCATGATGGACTCTGCCGAAATCAAGATCCATCAAGCATCACATGCCAGATACTTTGAAGATTTCTTGAAATGGGTCGAATATGAAAAGTCTATGCCCGAAATCGTGAAATCCCAAGTTTACGGCATGGTGAAGGAACATATCTCTGAAACCTATGCTGAAGAGAGCGATGAACGTGTTGAATTTGAAGAAGCGGTGGAAGAATGGGCAATCAGTCCAAAGCGTGAGCTTCAGGAAAGGTTCACAACTGAACAAGTGGTAGAAGCCACCTCCCAAATCGTCGAGCAGTCACCAGAAGTCGAACTGAAGGTGAAACTTGATCATGTCTCCGTTAAAGCTCTCCTTTCCGACTTTGGTGACAGCATCCATCTGGCGAAAGTGAACGGTCGATATGTCCTGATGATTGAAAGCGAGTCCGTCATGTTTGAAAAAGGATTCTCCCCTCTTGAATTTTTAAAGCCTGATGAGCTGCATGAAGTGATCCAGCGAATACAAGAAAAGGAATAAGCTGAAGCCATGTTTTAAGTACATGGCTCTTTTTTTCAAAAACCTCTTGTCTAAATGAAGGAATTTTCATAAAATTTAGTAAGTATTTTCTTTACATTTTGAATAATGGAGATGAAATATGCTTACTTCAAAACAGCTTCAAGACATTAAAAACCTGCAGATTGTCTGCGAAAAACACGAAGATATAAATTTAAAACTGAACTGGGATATGCTTAAAAACCGCACAAACATCCTGGATGATTTTCTTCTTTACAAAGAGGATCAACTGATTGGATTTTTAGGTTTGTACGGCTTTGGTGAAACATATGAATTATGTGGGATGATTCACCCGGATTACCGTAAACAACAACTATTTCAAGAACTATTCCAGAAAGCCACCCAGTCACTAAGGTCACGATCTGTTCAAAAGCTCTTACTTAATTCTCCCGGCTCTTCAGCTTCCGGAAAGGAGTTTATTGAGAAAATAAAAGCCTCTTATGATTTTACAGAATATGAAATGAAGTGGAATAAAAAAAGGTTGTCCTTAATCGACTCTGATCTTAAATTACGGAATGCATCTGAAAAGGATATAGAAACGATCATTGACCTTGATGTAAAATGCTTTCATGTTGTAAGGTCTGATGCTGAATCCTATACCAAGAGATTGCTTGAATCAGGGGAAGGAAACTTAATGATTGTATATAAAGGAGTTACCGTAGGGAAGATTAGAATTCAAAGAGTGGACAATCGAAGCTTTATTTACGGCTTCGCTATCCATCCCTCCAATCAGGGAAAAGGCATCGGCAGAAATGCCTTGTCTCAAGTCGTGATGAAGGAATCCGAGTGGACCAGCGATATTTACCTGGATGTAGCTGCTACGAACAGGAATGCACTTAAGCTTTATGAATCAAGTGGATTTCAGATCTTCTATAGTCAGGATTACTACCAGTTTTCTTTATAAGATTTAAGCCATATTAAGGAGTAAAGCACAGAGGTTTAGACCCCTGTGCTTTTTTAACGGTAAAATTTATGTTCTATTTTCCACGTGTCTTCAATGGTCAAAACACCATGCGAGAAGTAAGGAAGTTTACGTTTATCAGTGGGAGATCCGGGATTAAACAACAGTCTCCCTTTCATATAGCGGGAATATGGGATATGCGAGTGACCAAAGACGATCAAGTCTACCTCATCAGATTCGAACGCTTCCAGAACTCTTTTTTCCGTTGTTTTTGCCTTCCCGTCTCCGTGCACCACACCGATTTTCAGTCCTTTTTTCTTGATGATTCTTTTTTTTGGAAGAAACGCCTGAAGATCTGAATTATCCACATTTCCGACAACGGCAATCAATTCTCCGTACTCCATAAACTCTCGATAAACATCAAGGGTTTGAAAGTCCCCGGCGTGAATGATTAAATCACTTTTCCTGAGATCATCCTTCAGAAATTCCGGAAGGCCTCTCCTTGTTTTAGGCATGTGGGTATCGGACACTACTATAATCTTCATCTCATGCTCCTTTAGGTTTCACTGGGCTTTCTCTTTCAATTGTTTCCGTTCTAACTCAATTTGATCAAGGTCTATTCGGTTAAACAATGGTGCTGTCACTTCAATGCTGACCTCCACCGGCAAAGATATCGGCACCCACCCTGATTGCCCGACCATCCCCAGCTGATCAGCCAGATTTGAAGAAGTGAAGGGTAAAAACGGCTGAATGAGATTCCTTAAGTTACATAATACGTAGAGGAATTCTTCTAATATCTTCCTTCCTTCCTCCCTGTCCTCTTTTAATACATTCCACGGTTTCAATTCATCAAAACGCTTATTCGTCCATCGAATGAATTCGAATGCTTTTTCAATTCCCTGTCGAGTGTTCCCTTCTTCAATCGATTGGCCAACCGAATAAAATGTTTCTTCTATTTTATCCTTAACAACCTTAGGTACAATAGAAAGCGAAACGTTATGACCAAATTCTTTCCCATAAAATTTTAACGTGCGTTGAACCAGATTCCCCAGAGCTCCCAGCAGTTCACTGTTGTGACTATAAATGAATTCTCTCCAGGAAAAATCTGCATCTCTCTTTTCCGGTGCATTAATGGTGAGAAAATACCGAATGGAATCTGGATGATAGTCGTTGAGAAGATCCTTCACCCAAACAGCCCAATTCCCGCTCGTTGAAATTTTCCTTTTTTCAAGCGTCAAGTATTCATTTGAAACAATATAGTCAGGTAGATTCCTTTCGCCAATTCCAATTAGAATGGCCGGCCAAATAATACTATGAAAAGGGATATTATCTTTTCCATGAACATAATAGCACGTGGTTGCCTCCTGCCAAAAGTCTTTCCACTCACGCTGATGCTCCCTCGCCCACTTTTTTGAAGCACTCAAATATCCGCTCACAGCTTCTATCCATACATAAATTTTCTTATCTTGAAAACCTTGAATCGGGACCTTCACACCATTTTCTAAATCCCTTGTTACCGGCCGGTCATGCAAGCCCTCCTTTAGATAGCGATTTGTGAGCAGAAGGGCATTATCTCTCCATCTGGTGCCATTATCCATCAGTAATTGTTGAAGAGGTTCCTGCAATTTAGAAAGGGAGAAATATAAATGCTTTGTCGTTTTAAGCACCGGTTCATGACCACAGAGCTTGCAGGTTTTATCAGTTAAATCAGTCGGATCTAAAACCGTCGAGCATTGATCACACTGATCACCTCTTGCCTTCGAGCCACAAACAGGACAGACTCCTTCCACAAACCGATCCGGCAAAAATTGATGATCATGCTCACAATACGTTTGCTCCACTTCTTTTTCATAAAGCCATCCCCGTTGATAAAGTGTGGTAAAGATGTTTTGAACTTCTTTATGATGATATGAGTGATCAGTTCTTGTATACTCATCATAACTAAAGCCTAAAGAGTGGAAACACTCCAGGAACTCGTGGTGATATCGATTCGCGACCTCTTCAATACTTGCCCCTTCCTGTCTGGCCCGAATCCCAATGGGGGTTCCATTACAGTCACTTCCTGACACATAGAGCACATCTTCCTCTTTTAAACGGTAATATCGTGCAATAATGTCCCCTGGCAATAGGGCTGCGATGTGCCCTAAATGTAACGAACCATTGGCGTATGGCCAAGCGCCACCAATAAATATAGTCATGACCTTTTCCTCCTCCTGAACAATATAAAAAAACCCCTCGTCCTTAGATATCAATCGACATCTAAGGACGAGGGGTTGAACTCGTGGTACCACCTTAGTTTATAGCTTGCTCACACAAGTCTATCTCAGCAAGTACGGAGCATAAAAGAGCTCTTATACCGTGACATGGATAACGGATGCCCATTCCCGTCCTACCCTACACCAAAATGGTTCGAATAGAATGCTCCGAGACCATTTTCCATAAAGAGCTACCCTGCTTCTTTTCAGCTTCCGAAGCTCTCTGATAAAGGACTCATCTATGTACTCTTCTCATCAACGCAAATTAGATTTGTTTATATTATGCCACTTTTTCAAAAAATTGCAACATCGCTTTAAAGGTTTTATTTGTGAGTATTAGTGGAAAGGTGAATAGACGATACTATTTTATTAGAACTGATTTCAGCAAAAGAGGTGATGCCCTGTTGTTTTCATTACAAAAGCAATTCAAGCATCCTAATGGATTACTAGGCTGGTTTGTCGGAAAAGTAATGGAATTCGATAATCGAAAAATAAATAATTGGTCCATTAAGCAATTGTCCATTAAAGATGGCGATCATATTCTGGAAGTAGGCCATGGGCCTGGATATTGTATTCATCGCATTTCAAGTCGTTTTCCTAAATCGCTTGTTGATGGAGTTGATATTTCTGAGACAATGAAGAATACAGCACAGAATAAGAATGAAAAAGCCATTGAGAACGGAAGAGTTCGCTTATTTGTTCATGATATTAGTCAATTTGAATTGAAAAATGTGGAGTACGATCGGATTTTTTCCGTCAATAACTATCCCCTATGGAAGGACCAGAAAAAATCCCTTTCACATTTATATAATATGCTAAAAAAAGGTGGCATCCTTCTCATCACCGTCCAACCACGCGGGGATGAAGAAAGGGATAGCCGTGCGAAATACTATGGCGAAAGTATTTCTGAAGCTTTAGGTGAAGCTGGCTTTAAAGATATCACTCTTTCTTATAAGAAAGTTAAACCCGCCTTAACGGTAAGTGTGAAGGGTGTGAAGTAATTTTGCAAAAATAGGAAACCTCTTGAAGAAAATCATTTCTTCAAGAGGTTTCCTATTTTACTATTTACATGTTTTTAATCGACTTTATCCGGTACAAATCATTAATAAATTCCCGTTGACATCTCTAAAGTTAAAATATGAAAAATTGGGAAACGTGATGATCCTGGATTCAATTGGACTTTCTTTTCGTGAAAGTCTTCTCTTACTTTTTCTATTTGAGTGGTTTGGAAATTACAGATTGGAACATTAGAAGCAGGAGGAGTGAATCCTTTTTCCTCTTTTAGAGTTAGTGATGTTTCACCCATCTGGAAAGTGTAAACGGGAATGTCCTCAATCTCATTATACTGCACGGGATCGATTTCAAAACCCAGTACTTTTGCGTACCAATCCACAGACTCCTTTAAATCAGCCACCGGAATAAACACTGTATTCAGTTTTCTATGAATCATGTGAACTCCTCCTTATGTAGCAATTTGGAATCGTCATCCGTTTGACCTCTCTATCAATTATGTCTTATATTGTCAGATTAATAGAAATAGTAGTACAATACAACCTTAATCTTCGCATTTCGGATTCAAAAATAAAACAGCCAGCCCACTTAGGACTGACTGTTACCATTTTATTCTTCTGTATTGTTTTCTTCAGTGTTGCTTTCTTCTTCCATGTTTTCTTCCGTTTCAGTACCTGTGTCTTCCTCTGTGTCTCCACTGCATCCGGCTGCAAATGTTACTACTGATAGAGCTGTCATTAACATTAATAACCACTTTTTCATACTTTTCATTTTTATAGCCTCCTGTTATGATGCTTTGTTCAACTACATCTCTATCATACTGATTTCTGAAGGAAAAAGAAGGCTATTTACCTTTATTTAACATACATTTAGAATCTGTTAATCTATGCCTTCATTTATTTACGAAGAATTCAGTAACCTTTACAAATTTAATGCTTTAGCTTTTGAAGCACTGATTAATGCCTTTATTTCATCAAGTGATTCATGCTGAATCAAATCGATTATTTTGCTTCCAACGACTACTCCATCACAGTAATTACTCATGGTACGCACATGTTCAGGAGTAGATATTCCAAACCCGGCAAGTACTGGTACCGGACTGTTTTCTTTCAATTTATTCAGGTGATTTGAAATATTGTTGCCAAACCCATCTCTTGTCCCAGTAATACCATTAATCGTTACAGCATAAAGGAACCCATCAGTAACGGAAGCCAATTCCTGAATTCTCTCTAACGGACTCGTAAGCGTAGCTAATTGAATAATAGCGATTCCATTTTCTTGAGATGGTGCCCGAACCAATTCATGATGTTCAAGTGGCAGATCAGGAATGATCACACCGTCCACCCCTGCATTCTTACAATCCTGAAAGAAACGCTCTACTCCATATTTGTAAATGGGATTAATATACGTCATAAAGACTAACGGAATGGCAATTTCCTTTCTGCTTTCCTCTAACACTTCAAAAACCTTTTGCAGTGTCGTCCCATTCTCCAGTGCCCGCTTCCCTGCCTCTTGGATGGTCGGGCCATCGGCAACGGGATCCGAGAACGGGATTCCGACTTCTATGGCCGTCGCTCCTCTTTCTTCGAGCATTTTCAAGGTTGATATCAAGGTCTCTATACCCCCATCCCCTGCCATCACGTAAGGAATGAATAGTTTGTTTCCTTTATCCAGTTCAGCTTTAAACGTATATTCAAGAAATGATTTACCCATGTTGACTACCTCCCAGTAACTCTTTCACTTGTTCCACATCTTTATCCCCTCTGCCGGATAAACAAATCACTACTGACTCTTCTTTCCTCATTTTTTCAGCTAGCTTCACCGCATAGGCGACTGCGTGTGAGCTTTCCAGTGCCGGTATGATTCCTTCTGTCTGGGACAGCTGCTTAAATGCATCTAATGCTTCCACGTCTGAAATGGACGTATATTCCACTCTATCAATGTCTTTCAAGTAGCTATGCTCCGGCCCGACACCAGGGTAATCAAGGCCTGCTGAAACAGAGTGGGCTTCTTGAATCTGTCCTTCATCATTTTGCAGCAGGTACATCATGCTGCCATGAAGAATCCCGACGGACCCCTTTGTTAATGTGGCTGCATGTTTGTCGGTTTCAACCCCGCTTCCAGCCGCTTCCACACCGTATAAGTCAACTTCCCTATCATCAATGAACGGGTGAAACATTCCGATGGCATTGCTGCCGCCTCCAACACAAGCGACGATGGCCTTTGGCAGGCATTTTTCCTTTTCGAAGAATTGTCGCTTTGTTTCTTTCCCGATCACACTTTGAAAATCCCGTACCATTTTAGGAAATGGGTGTGGCCCTAACACCGAACCGATAATATAGTGTGTGTCTTCAACATTTGCGACCCAGTAGCGCAGGGCTTCATTGACTGCATCTTTTAATGTGGCACTTCCCTGGGTGACACTCACCACTTTCGCTCCCAGTAACTCCATTCTGAATACGTTGAGTTTCTGTCGGCGTATATCTTCCTCCCCCATAAAAATGACACAATCCAGGTTTAAAAGGGCACATACGGTTGCCGTTGCAACACCGTGCTGCCCTGCTCCAGTTTCCGCCACGATTTTTCTTTTGCCCATCCGATCAGCAAGCAGGGCCTGACCGATTGTATTATTGATTTTATGAGCACCCGTATGATTGAGATCCTCACGCTTTAAGTAGATTTTCGCTCCCCCTACCTGTTTGCTTAGATTTCCAGCAAAGTAGAGTGGGTTTTCTCTTCCTACATAATCCTTTAAGTAGTTTTGAAGGTTCTCTTGGAATTCTTTATCCTTAGAGGCTTCAGCATAAGCCTTTTCCAATTCTTGAACAGCCTTCATCAATGATTCCGGAACGAACCTTCCCCCGAATTGCCCGAATAACCCTTTTTGATCTGGTTGTGCGTATATCATCTCAATTCCTCCATCCATTGGTTTAAAATATCATTATACCGACTTTGCCTCTCGAATAAATGATTCAATCTTTCTTCTATCCTTCTTCCCATCCGTCTCCACACCACTTGAAACATCCACCATATAGGGACGGACCTTGGTGATCGCCTCCCGTACATTATCCCGATTCAATCCACCGGCAAGAATCAAGTGTTGAGGGACGTTTAGTGCATGGACATAATCCCAATTAAACGTTGTCCCATTCCCTCCACGATGGGGCCCCTTTCCACTGTCCACCAAAATCATCTCTCCGCCAAAGTGTTCGATCCCATCTAAATCTTCTTTTTCCTTTATCGAAATCGACTTGATAAAAGGAAGATTGAGACTATCACAAAATTGGACTGATTCATCTCCATGAAGCTGTACGTAATCTAGTTTTACTGTTCTGGATATTTCCTCCATCTTCTCTTTAGCCTCATTTACAAACACGCCAATTTTTAATACATGCGAAGGTAGTGAAGCACTTATAAGTGCTGCTGATTCCACGTCAATCTTTCTTTTACTATCAGCGAACACGAATCCTATCGCATCAGCTCCTGCTTCAAGTGCCCACAGAGCCTCTTCTTGCCTTCTTATTCCACACACCTTTACCTTGGTCATTTCACCACGCCTTTTCTCACTTGTAAGGAGGCAAGCTTAGTTGCAGGGTCATCACTTCTCATTAACGTCTCTCCGACAAGTACCCCATCCGCACCTGCGTTTACGACTCGGTGACAGTCATCTTCATTTCTTATTCCACTTTCACTTATGAACACGATATCTGTTCCATTTACCATGGAGCCGAGAGTTTCTGTGATCAGAAGATTTACTTCAAAGGTTTTCAGGTTACGATTATTCACACCAATTATGGTTGCCCCTAATTCCACTGCGACATTCATTTCTCCTTCATTATGCACTTCTACCAGAACTTCCAAGCCAAGCTTCGTTGCATAAGAATATAATTCTTGTAATCTGTTAACATCCAAGGCAGACACTATAAGAAGAATAACATTTGCCCCGGCGTCTTTTGCACGGTCTATCTGGATTTCATCGATAATAAAGTCTTTACACAGAATAGGGAGGGAGACTGCTTTTCGAACATTCGCCAGATCTTCCATACTTCCTTTAAAGAAAGGAGCATCGGTTAATACCGATATGGCACATGCGCCCGCTTCTTCATACTTCTTTGCTTGAATCACGGGATTCACTTCTGTTCGGATATCTCCTTTTGATGGAGATGCCCGCTTAATTTCAGCAATCACCTGTAGTCTGGATGCTGATTTTAATGCTTTATATAAGGAATTACCTGGAGCCCCCTTATAATAATAGGATTCATACCCTGCATTCTTTAACTTTTTAACTTCCTCTTTCTTTGTTTCAAGAATGGTTTGTAAAATGGTAGACACTTAGATCACCTGCTTTCGACGTTGTTGACTATAACGAACCAAGGAGTGGAGCTTTTCTTTTGCACGACCGCTTTCAATACTTTCTCTGGCAAGCTTTACACCTTCTGCAATGGTTGCCGCTTTGCCTTGAGCGAACAGGCCGATTCCTGCATTGAATAAGACCGTATCAGTGTAAGCTCCTTCCTTCCCATTTAACACTTCTTCTAAAATAATGGCATTGTCTCCAGCGTCCCCTCCACGTATCTCTTCCAGGGAATAACAAGGAAGTCCGACATCTTTCCCCGTTAATGTGAGTGAAGTAATTTCCCCTTGATCCAGCAGAACGAGATGATTTTCTCCTGCTAATGAGGCTTCATCCATGTAATCAGCTCCATTAAGCACAATCGCTCGTTTTCTGCCTAATTCACGTAAAACATTGGCCATCGTTTCTAATTTATCTCTTCTATATACCCCTAGGAGTTGAGTTTCCAGATGAACAGGATTCGTTAATGGTCCAATGAGATTAAAGATGGTAGGAATCTTTAATTCTTTTCGGACCGTCATTACCCTTTTTAAACCTGAGTGAATATGGGGTGCAAATAGAAAAGCAATATTGGTTTCATCCAGTAAACTTTCCACCTCATGAGATTGAAAATCGAGTGCTACCCCTAAATGTTCTAACACATCTGCACTACCGGTTTTACTGGAAATACTTCTGTTACCGTGTTTCGCAACCTTCACCCCGGCCCCTGCAAGAACAAATGCACTTGTTGTACTAATATTAAAGCTTTGGGATCCGTCTCCACCTGTTCCGCAGTTATCCAATATTCCTGGTAACGTGCTTTTAATCGGCATGGCTTTCTCCCTTAAAACTTCAACAAGAGCGGTAATTTCATCTACTGTTTCCCCCTTCATCTTTAATAGGGTCAGAAAACAGGCGATTTGACTATCCGTTGTTTCTTCTATGAACAATTTTTCTACTGCCTTTCTCATCTCTTCTCTCTCTAATGAATGACCGCTAGATAGCTTCTGTAGATAGTGTTTCACGGTTATTCTCCTTTCTCATCTGAACTAAAAAGTTTTGAATGATTTTCTTTCCTGTTTTCGTACCAATGGATTCAGGATGAAATTGAACCCCGAACATTGGATACTTCATATGCTTTATCGCCATGATTTCTCTATCATCCATGGACAATGCGACAGTCTCTAATTGTGTCGGCAGGGTTCCATTCTTAATCACCAGGGAATGATATCTCATCACTTCTAATGGTTGCGGCAGATATTCGAATACTCCAATGCCATCGTGTTTAATGAGTGATGTTTTTCCGTGCATGACTTTCTCAGCCACTTCGATGGTTGCCCCGAATGCTGCCCCGATTGCCTGATGCCCTAAACAAACCCCGAAAATCGGCACACTAGCGTGAAGATTCTGTATAATTGAGATGCAAATGCCCGCATCTTCCGGTTTCCCTGGACCAGGTGATAGAATAATTCCTGCAGGATTCAGTTCCTTGATTTCTTCTAATGAAATAGCATCATTCCGTTTCACGATTACTTCTTCACCGAGCTCTTCTATATATTGATACAGGTTATACGTAAAGGAATCATAGTTATCAATAAGAAGGATCATCCTGTCACCTCCAATAATGATTTAGCTTTATTCATGGTTTCTTCATATTCACTGTCTGGGTCTGAATCATAAACAATCCCTGCACCGGCTTGAACATATGCCGTTTGATCTTTAAGAACCATCGTCCGGATGGCCAGGGCAAAATCCAAATTCCCGTTCACCCCGATATACCCGACGGCACCTGAGTACACGCCGCGCTTTGTGGTTTCAAGTTCATTAATGATTTGCATCGACCTGATTTTCGGCGCTCCGCTGACGGTACCTGCCGGTAAGCAGTGTGTTAATGCTTCCAGTGGTGTCACTTCTTCTTTTAATTCACCCTTTACTTCCGAAACGATGTGCATAACATATTTATATCTCTCAATCGTTAAGTACTTTGAAAGGTGAATCGAGCCGATCTCACAGACTCTGCCTAAATCATTTCTTCCTAAGTCAACCAGCATTCGGTGTTCAGCGATTTCTTTTTCATCTGTAAGTAATTCCTTCTCGAGCTCCCTGTCCAGATCATGTGTTTCTCCCCTTCTTCGTGTTCCTGCAATTGGATTCGTGGTGATTTCCCTCCCTTGAACTTTAAGTAAGCTTTCTGGTGATGCCCCCATTACGACATAATCCTCGAAATCAATGAAGAACATGTAAGGGGACGGGTTAGATTTCCTCAAGCTTCTATAGAATGAAAATGGATCTCCAGAAAAGGACGCCTTAAGTCTTTGAGAGAGCACGACTTGAAAAATCTCACCTTCTCCTATGGATTGCTTTGCCACCTCCACTTTTTCCATGAATTCATCTTTTGAGGTTTGAGCATGGAAGGAAAGGCGATCTAGTTTCTTTTTATGAGTTTTCAAATACACATTGTTCAGCTCAGCCTCGACTTCCTTCACCTTTTTATCCAGATCTCCTTTTTGATCCTCTGTCCACTCATTCATGACGACAATAAATACTTTGTGCTCCAGATGATCAAACACAATGACTTTTTCATAAAACATGAGATGAATATCCGGCATTTCCAATTCATCTTGAGGAGTTACACCGATATCTTCGTAGAGTCGAATAACGTCATATCCCAGATATCCAATCCCCCCTCCTGTAAAAGGAAAAGGCACACCTTTTAGTTCGTGGGAAGGAATAAGGTTTTGAATGATTTGAATGGGATTCCCCACTATTTCATTAATTTCGTTTACAAATGTTTTTTTAAACTGTATGGTATTTCCGTATGCTTTACATTCTAAAAATGGATCACTCCCTACAAATGAATACCGACCGGATTGTTCATGCTTCAATGAGCTCTCCAATAAAAATTTCTTCTTACCTTTTAACGATTGAAAAAGTGAGATGGGAGTAAATATGTCTCCGTTTAATTCTTTCACTACATAATCCAATGCTTGCTGTTTCATCATTTCATGCCTCCAATTCAATGTTCCACTTGAAAATCCATAAAAAAAAGTCCCCTATGAACAGAAATATCCGTTCATAGAGGACGATGCTGACCGCGGTGCCACCTCTGATTGGGATACTTTGACGTATCCCCTCTTAATTCAAGTACAGGGCATGAATAACCCGATACTCTATCCTTTTAACGGTGGAATTCCGTACGATCCTACTTCCATTCAGATCATCTCTCATAAGTCCATTCCAGACAAGCTATCATGCTAAGGTCTCACCATCCTTAGCTCTCTGTCATGCATCACTTGAATGTACTCCTCTTACTCAACGATTTATCATTATTCAGTTATAAAAAAAGGGCATCCCTATCCATTTACATCATGTAAAGGACGAGATACCCGTGGTGCCACCTTTGTTGACTGCCTGAACAGTCCACTCAATCGTATCGAAGCGGTTTGCTTGAATACGCGTCTTTTGTAACGATAAGACATTCGCCAAAGCCTACTCCCTGAAGTTTCGGTTTGGAGGCTCAGAAGTCCATTCCCAAAGATCGTTCACACTGGTTCTCACCAACCACCAGCTCTCTTAAGTGTCGATCAGAGGTACTCCTCTTCGTCAAAGCCATTCGCTCATTTAATTAATTGTTTATTATACTAATAGCTTTCTCCCTGGATGTCAACTGTAAATATTTAAAATAGTATTTCAGCCCAGAGCCAACTTGTTCACATCACGGTAATCATCATCGAATCGCAAACTGGTTTATAACCGATTTCCATATAAATCTTATTAGATGTCGGATTATCTAAATCCGTATAGAGTGAACAGAATGCATGATCTTTCAAAAGCAACCGGCTGAGCTCGGCTACGACAGAAGAAGCATACCCCATTTTCCTGAATTCTTTCGGTGTATACACGAAATTTACGGTTATGCCATGATCCGTTCTTCTCGCTCCTCTCGCCATTGACACGGGCTTTCCATCTACCTCCCACAAATACACATACTTTTCGTTTTCAATCATATCCCTTGAACGCAGGATAGCCTCTTCATCAGTTAGGGGATTTTCTCCTGTATCCTTTACAAATCCTATTAACCAATCGGCAAGAAGGGCCTCATGTTCTTTGCTAATTGGAACCATTTTTCCATCACTTAGTGGAATATCTATCACCTTATTCAACTGGTACACCCGCTGGTTCATACGCACATGAAAACTCGATCCCGTTTCGTTACACCATGCGTGGGCTAATTGAAGGGCAATTTCTTTCTCGGCAATGAAGCCAGGAAATGTAATATGGGATTCCTCACAAAACCTTTTGAGTTGTTCGACTATTTGAGGAATGTCTTTTTTCTCCACATTTAGTGTACTTACCAGATAATGTGGGGGAGTCATGATGAATGATCCAACCACAGACCCCTCCCCATTTTCCACTAATAGAAGCAATGGATTCTTATATTTGTCACTTACTTTCATAGTGTTCAGTAAACCTAATGGTAAGTTATTCGCGGCCTCATCTTCTATTAGAAAAGAATGAACCCTTTCGTTATAATGTGCTGCGTTTCTATACTTTGTCAGCTTATACATATCATCACCCCATTATAAAATTCGATTTACATGAGGGGATTCCCTTCTTGATTTTGGTGAATTCCTACCTGTAGTGGAATGAAAAACAACAAACTATTCGAAAAGAGCAATAAAAAAAGATGGATGGACTAAATCCATCCATCTTGCTGATATTGTGCTTGAGTAAACAGGGAAACGAGCACATACATGAAAAAGGAAATGATAATTGGAAAAATGACCGTATGCATATCCAGATAATTAGGTGCGAAACTGTGAAATAAGATGTACGCTACCAGTCCTGAAATCATAGAAGCAAAGGCACCATGGGCATTTCCTTTTTTCCAATACAGACCTAAAACAATCGGCCAAATAAATACAGCTTCAAGGCCTCCAAATGAAAATAAATTAAGCCAAATAATTAACTCAGGAGGACTCAACGCCATAAGAAAAACGAGAATTCCCGTTATACTTGTCACCCAAAAGCTAATCCTTTTGACTTGTTTTTCCTTTGCATCCTTATTGATGAAATTCATATACACATCTTTCACAATAGCCGAGGATACAATCAATAATAATGAATCCACTGTCGACATGATCGCTGCCATCGGAGCAGCCAGGACAATCCCTGCAAGCCATGGCGGAAGAACTTCTAAAGCGAGAAGGGGCATGACTTTATCAGCCACTTCTATTCCCGGGACCACGACCCTTGCAAGCACACCAATTAAGTGCATACCGAGCATAATGGAACCGACAACAATGGTTCCGATAATGAGCGCTCTGTGTAAGGACCTGGAATTTTTATAGCTCATGGCTCTAACTGCCACCTGAGGCAATCCGATCACTCCCACTCCTACTAAAATCCAGAAAGATGAAATATAGCGGGCACTTAATTCTCCATCATGACCATGAGGACTTAATAAGTTAGGATTTTCCGCTTTCAATCCCATCATGATGTTCTCCATGCCCCCACCGGCGATGATGGTGGCAATCAATAGAATAATGGTTCCACCAAGCATTACCACCCCTTGAATCGCATCCGTGATGGCAACCGCTCGAAAGCCTCCAATAATAACGTAAACAAGAACCGATACGGCAAATAGGAAAAGAGCACTCTCGTAGGATAAACCGGTTAATGATTCAATGAGCCGTGCTCCCCCTACCCATTGAGCAATCATGGCTGAGAATAAAAAGATGATGATACTACTGGCCGATAGAATTGTAATTTTATTGCTGCCATATCTGCCTTGTAGATAATCGATCAATGTAACGGCCTTGTATTTCCGCGCCATGATCGCGAACTTTTTCCCGAGTATAAGGAGAACAAAGTAACCTGTTACAACCTGTGACATAGCCAAAAGAACCCACGATAAACCATATGTATATGCTGCGCCCGGTCCTCCGATGAAACTACTTGCACTTCCATAGGTCGCAATCATGGTCATCGCCAAAATAAACCCGCCAAGCTGTCGGCTTCCCAAGAAGTATTCCTGGACGAAGGAATCTGCTCTTCTCACATTTCTGGCCGTATACATTCCCACAATAAAAATCAAGATTAAAAAAGCGAATAAGGGAATCAATGCCATACTATTCATGATCATCCTCCTCATCGTCAAAAGGAATGTCAGTAAGCATGTACTTTACGACAATAATCACTAACAATACCATAAGAAAAAAGCCAACGATGCAGCTGTAAAAAAACCATTCAGGCATCCCGAGGATCCAATCGTAATCTGAAACCGGCTGACCACCTAACCCGAATGCAAAACCATACCACCATAAGAAATTTATAAGAACAAGTGCTATTCCTATCAGTGCCTCGTGACCAGCAACCCTGAACCTTTTATCTTCATTATGATCCACTTACTTTTATCCCTCCTTAAAATACACATTCTTTAACAATTTACGACAGGAAGAAATGAAATGCAATATAAAAAGACAGACCCGAAGCATCTGCTTCGGGTCTGTCTTTTTATATCTAATAAAGGGGGTTTTTCATGAACCATTCTCTCTATTGAAAGAGGGGGAAACTCTTTTGTTCAAATGAGAATGATTTTCAATATCATTGTAATCTCTCTAATAATAAATGTCAACACAAAACCATTATTTCTTAAAGGAAATATTTGGTGCCTCTAAATGTGAATTATGGTAAAATTCTAAATTGAGCTCATATTTTAGAGAGAGAATCGAGGGGGACATGTTTGAAAGAGAAATTCAAATCGTTTGGAATACCATTTGTGTTAATCGTTCTGTTTATAGGGGCACTATTTCTTCACCAGCTGTTACAAGTCAAACAACAACCACAGCCTGATTGGAGCAGATCCATTCCATTAAACTACACTTCTGAAGAACGCCCTGTTATCTTTAATGGAGAGGAAGGACTCTTCTTGGCCAGTAACGGGAACATTACAGGATTTACTTTCGAAGGCCCATTGGATTCAACCAAAGAAACAACGCTAGACACCCGCGTTACCCGGGGCCATCCTTTTTGGACAGACGGTACTAAGGTAATTCAGATCAAGGATGACAAGATAATCTCTACAGAGAGTAATGAAGTAACGACGCTTGCTGAGGAAGCAACTGGGATCAGTACAGCATGGAAATCTGTGTACTTCTGGAATAAAGAGAACCTTTTTTCTCTTAACCCTGCTGATTTATCAGTGAAAGAAGTTTTCAGCTTTCCTAATGAAATCCTGGACGTCTATTTTGGAAATAATGGCAGTGCCGTAGTACAGGTTAGACAAGATGATGGTCACTCTCATCTGTACTACATGGATGATACGTTACAAGTAGTGAAAGATCCATTTGCAATTGTAAACACAGCAACGAATCATCAAATTAATGGTTTAACCTTTACCACAGGAAACAATCATTTAACTCTTCTTTATAATGAAGAAATGCGAGCCCAGGGAACATTGTCATATAAAATTTTCAAGTTGCAAACACCGATAGATGAAATAGGATCTTCTATTTTGAAGCCCACAAAAATAGATTTTACGAACGAAATGTCAGGGGGAAAACTTCAAAGTCCAAGAACCGCACAACTTCTATCCATTAATGGAGAAGAATCCATTCTTTTCACATCTGAAGGTCATCGGATTGGGGATGATAATGCGATTAGTCTATATGTAGCACCTTTCAGTGACTCTGATCAATTAACAGCGGCTCCAGTCAGTACAACAAAACATTTTACATATTCTCCACTTCAGCTCACCAATAAGAGCATTGCCTGGTTGGATTATGATGGAGATACATATGAATTATTTGGTGCTTCACAGGATGCAATAGTTATCGCCAAAAGCACTGAGTGGTCGAAACAAAGTATCAAAGAAGCTGTTAACAATTCCGTACTTATGATGTTCAGCAGCTTAATTACGGTTATGGTTTCATTCTATTGGGTATTACCTTCCCTATTTCTTTTAATTCTGCTCTATATTTTTAAACCAAATATATTTGAAAAGGAGGAGATCAACTGGGTCGAATATGCCTCCATCATTATGTTTTTAGTAATGCCGCTAACCTTCATCTCAAAAGCGACGGGCGAATACTTCTTCTTTGCAGCTCCCGAATACCTGATGTTTTCAGGAAGTGAGTATATAGTATTGCTCGTTATCAGCGCCCTTACTTCACTATTATGGAAATTCGGGAGAGATCCTGACTGGGGTACTTTTGGTGGAGTATTTTATTTCATGGGTATTTATATTCTTCTCTATGCCACTTCAATGGGACCGTATATTTTTAATTTATTTTAAAAGATAATGGAATAAAGCAAGCGCTCAGAAGATTTTCTGGGCGCTTTCCATTTAATTCTCTCTTTCTTCCCAATGTTTTCGTTTATGGAAGTAAGCATAAATGACGATACAAAGCGTCAACCATGCACCTCCCGCAGTGAACCCTCCAAGAATGTCACTCGGATAATGCACTCCTAAATACACTCTGCTAAGTCCAATCAGTAGCACCAGAAAGCTGACCACAATGACACTTGCCCACTTATATCGTTTATGATCTAATGCCCGAAACAATATGAAAGCAAGGGTTCCGTAGAAAATAAAGGAACTCATGGAATGACCACTGGGAAAACTATAACCGCCTTGCTCGATCAGTGCTTCAATATCCGGTCGTTCCCGTTTGAAAATCCATTTTAGCAGCCAATTAAATCCTGCTCCTGTTGTGATGGTAATTCCTACAAACAGAGCAAGTGGATACTTCTTGAGAAACAAAAGTATTACCACGACACTGATTGCAAATATTGTGATCCCTTTGATGCCACCCAAAAAGGTAACTGACATCATAAAGGTCGTTAACTTCGGGGAAATGAACCCCCTTACAATCTCAGAGACACTATTGTCAAATTGTGCTATTTCATTTTCTTTCCATTCCTCGACTATCGTGACGAATCCCCATGTAAATGCAATTAGACAAATGATTGAAAGGACAACAAATACTCCTTGTTTTAATTCTTTCTCCTTCAATACTTCTCCCTCTCTTCACAAACAACTTATGTTCTATTGAGCTTTTTTCTTTGAAGTCGTTTTCTTTTTCGTTTGCTTCTTCGGCTTGTTCGGCTTGGATGAATCAATTGAAGCTTGAAGTGCCGCCATTAAGTCTGTCACATTTTCTCTAGGCTCTTTTTCTTTCGCTGTGACGACCTTTTCCCCGGTTTGCTTCGATTCAATCAACTGACTCAAGCGTTCACGATATTGATCTTTATAGTTCTCCGGTTGAAATTCAGTTGTGAGTTGATCTATCAACATCGTTGCTGTTTCCAACTCTTTGTCCGTTATTTCATCTTCTTCGGGAACATTCGGTACATCACCCGTGCCTCTTACTTCATCTGGATAATGGATGGTTTCCATTACAAGCGTATTCTCATACACTCGAACGATGGAAAGTTGTTCCTTCGAGCGCATCGTGATTTTGGCGATTCCAACTTTCCCGGATTCCTGAAGTGCTTTACGTAATAATGAGTAAGCCTTTTTCCCACCTTCATTCGGTGAAACAAAATAACTTCGATCAAAGAATATCGGATCGATTTCCGCTATTTTGATAAAGTCTACTATCTCTACAGCTTTCTCCCCATTTGCTTCCTTCAATTCCTTCAGTTCCTCTTCTTCAAGAACGACAAATTTCCCCTTGGTCACTTCATAGCCCTTAACAATGTCATTATGGTCGATTTCTTTTTCACATGCGGGACATACTTTTTCATATTTAATCGGTGTATGACACTCTTTATGAAGTGAACGAAGTTTTATATCTCGATCTTCTGTAGCAGAATGAAGTTTAATGGGGATGTTCACCAGTCCAAAACTGATTGAGCCTTTCCAAATCGTATGCATATATCAATACCCTCCTTCTCATAAACTAATCCCTTATCGTTAGCATTAGTTCTCACGTAATCTTCATTCCCTAAAACATCTGGAAATAAATAAACTCTCATTGGTCACACTAATACTAAAAATCAGGGTGAATAGATATGAAACCGATGCTTCCTACCTTATATGATAAGCTCCCCGAAAATGAGGACTGGCTTTATGAAGTGAAATACGATGGATTTCGAGGAATTCTCTCTGTCAATCCTAATCAGATCAGTCTTCAAAGTCGTAACGGAAAGGAACTGCTTCCACACTTCCCGGAAATTGAAGAACAGATTAAAACTTTACTCGAAGAAAGGAACTTAACTACCCCTTTCATTTTAGATGGGGAAATCGCCTTATTACGCTCTTCCTGCAGCAGTGAATTCTTTGAATTGCAGGTAAGAGGCAGAATGCGCAATAAGCTGAAAATCAACCATGCTGCAGTCGGGAGACCCGTTAAATTTCTTGCATTCGATTTACTACAGTATGGAAAAAAATCATTTGCCCCCGAACCTTACCTTACAAGAAAAGAAAAATTGAAAGAGGTTTTTACCTCTCTTCAATTGCCGTTAGAACCGTCCCCTTTTCTCCCATCTTCCATTCAAATGGTACCCTATTTCAAGGATCCGCAGGAAATATGGGAACTTGTAGAAAAAGAGGAAGGTGAGGGTGTTGTCGCCAAGAGGAAACATAGTATGTGGGAAGCTGGAAAACGAAGTACGAGCTGGGTAAAAACCAAGAATTGGAAACAATGTCACTGTTTCATCACTGCGCTGGATGAAACGAACGATTACTTTCACATTGGAGTTTTCGATAACGAAAAGATTATGCCTATTGGCTTGTTTCACTTTGGTCTTTCACCAGAAGAGAAAAGAACATTAAAAGCAATGATTAAAAAGAATAGTATGAAGAATGATCATTCCCTTTATTACATAGACCCGGCTATAACTGTGGAAATTTCATATTTGAATTGGTATGAGGGTCAACTGAGAGAACCACATTTTCATCGATTTCTATTTTCCATCCCTCCAGAATCCTGCACAATGGAGCAATTCAAGTTGGACGAAGCATCCCTTCCGCGTAGGGTTGAAATCACTCATCCAGATAAGGAATTGTTTCGGAGAGTCTCAATGACTAAGCTTGATTACGTTCGGTATCTTCGGAAGATGTCCGTTGCTATTTTGCCTTTTCTGAAGGATAGACCATTGACTTGTATTCGGTTTCCACACGGGCTCTTTGGTGAATCCTTTTATCAAAAAAATACGCCTGATTACGCCCCTTCATTTATTGAAACATACAAGGAGGACAACATCGACTATACGCTTTGCAATAACTTGGAGACATTGATTTGGCTTGGAAATCAGCTTGCATTGGAATTTCACATTCCTTTCCAAAGGGCAAAGGATACATCTGTCACTGAAGTGGTCTTTGATTTAGATCCACCCGGCAGGGATCAATTCTCCCTGGCGGTTAAAGCTGCTTCCATTATGAAAGAACTATTCGACCGACTGAACCTGCATAGTTTTGTGAAAACGTCGGGGAATAAGGGACTGCAAGTGTATATTCCCATACCATCGGGATACACATGGAAGGACACCGGCTTGTTTACTGAGTTCATCGCACACTACCTTGTTACCAATTATCCTGAGGATTTTACGATCGAGCGTTTAAAAAAGAACCGAAAAGGCAGATTATACGTGGACTACATTCAGCATGGAGAAGGAAAAACCATCATTGCGCCTTATTCCTTAAGGGGGAATGAAGATGCTTTAGTCGCGACTCCACTCTGGTGGTATGAAGTAAATGAGGACCTTCATCCAGAACACTTTACAATAGATGTTGTTTTGCAGAGGTTCCAGAAGATGGGTTGTCCCTTTACTAAATTCGAATGGGTAAAAGACCTTCAGCCATTTGATAACGTGATTCAATTTTTGAAACAGCAATCCAACAACAAAAAAAAGAGTGCCCCAAAAGCTTAGCTTTTTAGGACACTCTCGCCTGAACTTACACAAGCTCAGGTTTTTTAGTTTAGGCACTCATAAATACTTTACTATCAACAATTGATTTGGCATGATTTTGAAGCAGTTCGTACGTCCCTTCTTCAGTGAAATCCTGTCTGGAAATCTCACGATAATCCTCAGGATGTGTGATAGACAATTCAAACTGGGCCTGGTAGAGATATGTTGCATTCCCGATCAACTCCATATTGTATTGCCCTTCACCTAAGTGATTCACCACGACACGTACTTTTCCACCATTATTATATACATCTATTTCCTTGCCAAAATCATTCTGATTGAGTAAGCATGTCACAAGACTGGAAGCAGACATAGCCGTTCCACAAGCATTTGTAAAGCCTACTCCTCTTTCGAAGGTACGAACATAAATCGCGCCTTTTTCTAATGGATGAACAAAACTTACATTGACTCCATCCGGAAAGAGATTATTGGGACCATTTACTGTTTCAGCAATCGTCTTCTGTTCATTCGAAAGAATATGTTCTGTACTTACAACACTAATTAGATGAGGATTTGGGACCGCCAGTGCAGTAAACGATAATCGCTCTGAAATTTCAGGAATAATCTCGTCCACTAACGCCTCACGATCCATATTCATCGGCAATTTATCCAATTCAAATAATACAGGAGAAATTTCAACATTATACGTCGGTATATTTTCATAGATAGCCTCTTGAGCTGAAACACGCAGATCCGCTTTCATCGTCTGAATCGTAATCTTCGTTTTGTCGAGAAGCTCACACACATAGCGACCTACACAACGAAGTCCATTCCCGCACATGGATGCTTCAGATCCATCTGCATTGAACACCCTCATTTGTGCATCGCAATGTTCACTTGACAACACAAATAGGATTCCATCAGCTCCAATACCCGACTTTCGATCACAAAGTGCAAGGGCAAGATTTTGCCTTGCTTCTTCAGTAAATTCGTATCCATTTGTCATTTCATCAATCAGTAAAAAGTCATTTCCTGAGCCATGACATTTAATTAGATTCAAGTTCATCGTGAATCCCTCCACGGTAATTTACTAGTAAACTATTCTTAATAGTCTTAGCTTGCCACAAACAAGCTCTTTTCGCAATCATCTCACCCTATATTAATTAAAATAATCCTCCTGGTGTGACTTGTAGAAAACTTAATGGTTGAATTTCTTCGGCCATTTAGAGACAATGAGATGGGTGATGATCATGAAGGATGAGTATACTTTTCGGTTTCAAGTTCAAGACGTAGCAGAAGCGTGTGACGAATTTCATTCCCGGGATGTGACTGTATTGACCCATATTCTGAATGACAAAAAAGACCTTTTACATGAAGGTCTCTTTCGTGTGCGTTTTAATCAAATCGGCATTTATCCTATTCCTAAAGATGTAGCCCGACAAATATCTTCTAAGCACCTCCAACGATTACTTCTAATTGAATTGAAGAGATATATAAAGCCCCAAAGAAAATATCTGACTCCAGGGGAATATAAACCTGTTTGGTAATTAACTGATCTCTGCTATTTCATGATGTAAGAGGTCTCGTTTTCCATTTACATGATGTTTTATAGCATACCATCACATCTCCTTTGTTTAACTTCAGTTCGTCCATTTTTGTTTCGATTGCCTTTTTCAAACAAAATAACCAGCTCCAGAATGTCTTTGAACTCGTTTGAGGCACCAGATTGCATTACAGATTTCATCATTCAATGGTAATTCAGCAAACCTTCAGGATTTCAAGACTTGGAATTACATTTTCCAAAATCTCCACGACAATTTCCTTGGGATTGAAGTAAACACTTCCATAGCACTCACCCCTACTGTTTTCCATATATATGTATATAAATAGTTCTAAAGTTTCATTGATCACTATAATAATAACAAGAAATATGTGGCAAGTCCACGGAATTTGGAAGTAGTTGTAAGGACAAAAAAACTCAAGCAGACAGGTCATCATTATGATTTCAATCGTAATGATGAGCAAATCCACTTGAGTTGTTTACCGCATTAATGAATCGAATGAACAAAAAAGTTCATAAGGAACAATGCAGCAATGATATATAGAGGAATGGATACTTCTCTCGCTTTACCTGTAGCCAATTTTAAAATTGGATAAAGAATAAAACCAATGGCAATTCCATCTGCAATACTGTACGTAAATGGAATCATCGCAATGATAAAAATGGCTGGAAATGCCTCTGTTAAATCACGAAGATCCATATGTCGTATATTTTGAATCATTAAGCCGCCAATGATAATGAGGATTGGGGCGATAGCATGATCTGGAATCCACTTTAAATACGGAATAAACAACACAGATCCCAAGAATAATACTCCAGTAGTCAAACTCGTTAATCCCGTACGACCACCTGCTGTCATGGCTGCAGCACTTTCTACAGTAGAAACCGTCGGACTCGTTCCGAAGAATCCTGATGTAAAGGCAGAAAATGCATTCGCCTGGAACGCTTTAGAGTATTTGTGAGGTTGATCGATCATATCCGTATGCCCATGAACGAGACCGATGTTTTCAAATACCAGCACCATCGTGACAGAAAAAACTGCTATCCAAAACGGAATCTCCAAAATGGCACTAAAGGATATTTGACCGAAAACCTGACTGTATTCACTTAATTGGAAAGAACTGGACTGAATCGATGGTTCGATTCCGAAGATGAATCCCAGCATGGTTCCAAAAGCAATACTCCATAAAAATTGACCTTTTACATTTCGAACAAACAAAAATATCGTCACCAGGAAAGTCAGCACAGTGGCCAACACCTTTAATTCCCCAAAATCACCAATCATGATGATGGCACTCTCTCCTCTTTGGATGAGGCCGCCTTTTTCAAGACCGATAAACATTAAAAACATCCCTAATCCTACAGTGATGGCTTCTTTTAATGTTTTGGGTATGGCTTCAGATAATACTTTTGAAAGCTTTGTAAATGCAATGATCATAAAGAGTATTCCTGAAATCACTACAACAGCTAAAGCTTCCTGCCACGTTAAGCCGGATGATTTTACGAGTGTAAACGTAAACATCGCATTAATTCCCATGCCTGGAACCAGAAGGATTGGTGCATTTGCCCAAAAGGCCATCACCAAACACCCAACGAAGGAGGCAAGAATGGTTGCCATAACCGCTCCTTCAAATGGAATTCCAGCTTCAGAAAGAATTAAAGCATTCACAGCGATGATGTACACAATCGTGAAATAACCGATTGCTCCAGCCATCATCTCCTGCTTCATCGTGGTACCGTGATTCTTTAACTGAAAAATACCTCCACGTGCTTTCATATTATAATCTTCCTATAAAACTGCCCTCTCCCTACCCGCTCCTCCCATAATAAGGGGAGCCACAAAATACTATTCTAGCAAAAGGTCTGACGTTTGCCAATATGTATTTTAGTGGGTACAGGTGGCGGGGTTTTTTTTCTCCATCAGGAAACCGGCCGAAAAGGGAAAAAATCCTGCGGCTTTTGTGAAAAACCCAGCCGGTTACGGGAAATACCCAGCCGAAATCACCAGGAAACCAGCCGTTTTGGAGAATAATCAAGCTGATTCACAAATTCATCCATATATTCCTCAGGTCCGTCCCTCGTAAAAAGCCAAGCCTCCCAAAAAGGAGGCTTGGCTTGGTTGAAAATTTTTACTTATCTATCTCACGAATCAAATTGGCCATTTCAATGGCCGATACCGCTGCTTCCCATCCTTTGTTTCCTGCTTTTGTGCCGGCTCTTTCGATGGCCTGCTCGATTGTGTCTGTCGTTAAGACACCAAAGATGACGGGTACCTCTTCCTGTAGGCTTAAATTGGCCACTCCTTTTGCAACCTCTCCGCTTACGTATTCAAAATGAGCGGTTGCTCCGCGGATGACCGTTCCCAGTGTAACAACGGCATCATAGTTCCCTGAACGGGCAAGTTTTTTGGCAATCATAGGAATTTCAAATGCACCTGGAACCCAAGTGACAGAAACATTTCCTTCTTCAACCCCGTGGCGCTTTAATGCATCTTCCGCCCCACCCAGAAGCTTAGATGTGATGAACTCATTGAAACGTGAAACGACAATGGCAACCCTTAATCCTGATCCGACTAAATTACCTTCATAAATTGTTTTCATTGTATTTTCCTCCTAAAATTTAAGTAAATGTCCCAGCTTTGCATGCTTTGTTTTTAAATACTTCTCATTTTCGAATTTCGCCGGCATTTGGATCGGCACTCGATCTGCGATTTCTAATCCGTACCCGTTGATTCCGGCAATTTTTCTAGGATTATTGGTTAGTAGACGCATCTTTGTTATGCCTAAATCTCTCAGTATCTGTGCTCCGATTCCATATTCCCTCAAATCATCACCAAAGCCCAGTTTTTGATTAGCTTCAACGGTGTCATAGCCTTCTTCCTGGAGCTTATAGGCCTTCAATTTGTTGATTAAACCAATCCCACGGCCTTCTTGTCTCATATAAAGCAGTACACCTTTTCCATGCTCTTCAATTTGAGTCAGTGCTGTGGCAAGCTGCGGTCCACAATCACAGCGATTGGACCCGAATACATCTCCCGTTAAACATTCAGAGTGAACACGGACCAGTACATCTTCATCCTCGGACCACTCGCCTTTCACAAGTGCGATATGCTCTTTTCCTGTAAGGTTTTCTGTGTAAGCAACCGCCTTGAAGTTTCCGAATTCGGTTGGAAGTTCAATTTCCACTTCTCTCGTCACAAGCTTTTCTTTTTTGCGTCTGTATCTGATCAAATCTTCAATGGAGATGATCTTAAGATCCCATTTATCAGCCAGTTTCATTAATTCAGGTACTCTTGCCATCGTGCCGTCTTCATTCATGATTTCACAAATGACGCCTGATGGTTGTCCCCCTGACAGAACGGCCAAATCGATGGCGGCTTCTGTGTGTCCTGCCCGTTTTAGTACTCCGCCTTTTTTGGCGACAAGGGGAAATACGTGACCGGGTCTTTTAAAGTCCTCGGGCATTGAGACCGGGTTCAATAATTCCTGTATGGTGGTCGATCTCTCAAATGCACTAATTCCAGTAGTTGCGGATTTATGATCGACAGAAATCGTAAAGGCCGTGCCATGAGGATCCGTATTTGACATCGTCATGGGTGCAAGCTTTAGTTTTTGTGCAAGCTCCTCTGTTATCGGGGCACAAATCAATCCTCTTCCTTCTTTAGCCATAAAATTAATGACTTCTGGAGTCGCTTTATCTGTAAGGGCAATAAAGTCTCCCTCATTCTCACGGTTTTCGTCATCAACAACGATGACGACTTTACCTGCTTGTAAATCTTCCAGAGCTTCTTCAATCTTATTAAACATGGGGCAACCCCTCCCTATTAGTCAGCGAAACCATTTTGAGATAAAAAATCATAGCTGATGTTGCTTGATTTGCTCTTAGACTGTTCCTTTGCTTCATAGAAGCGATGAAAATATTTCGCCATTACGTCACATTCAATATTGACATGATCCCCTACTTTCTTCTCACCAAGAACCGTGTCTCCTCTCGTTTGTGGAATCAACGAGATCGTAATGGTATTATTTTTCACACCAAACACAGTAAGGGAAGTGCCGTCTATTGCGACAGAGCCCTTCAATATAAATAAATGGCTCTGATTACCCGGAATGGAAATGTCCATATACCAGGCATTTTCAACTTTCTCTACTCTAACAATCGTCCCTACTCCATCGACATGCCCGTTAACGAAATGGCCACCAAAACGACCATTTGCAGCCATCGCCCTCTCCAGGTTCACTTTAGAACCATGGGACAGGTTTCTGAGCGTTGTGCCTTCAAAGGTTTCAGGCATAACGTCCACTTGAAATTGCCTGGAGCTGAATGAAGTGACGGTTAAACAAACACCATTCACACTGATGCTATCTCCAATATGAACGTCTTCCAGAATGCGGTCCGCTGTTATCGTCAGTTCCATGGATGAGGAGGATTTTTTCATGCGTTCAATTGAGCCGATTTCTTCAATGATTCCAGTAAACATCCTCTTTCCTCCTTTCAAAAAAGGTTAACTCTCAGGCATAGCAACAATTTTAATGTCCTTTCCTAATCGTTCTAGACTCTTAATCTCCATTTCAAGACCTTCTGCAATGGTCGGGAGACCTTCCCCTCCAAAACTGGTGAAGGCAGAACTTCCGCCTACAAGCCTGGGAGACATGTACATAACCAATTCCTGAAAGGCTTTTCCCATTAAAAAGGAGGAATGGATAGTAGATCCACCTTCTACATAAAGGGATCCGATATTACGGGCACCCAGTTCTTTTAATACTGTGTGAATGTCTATCCTTTCCTCAGAAAGGGTGATGATTTCACAGCCTGTTTCCATATAGGGCTTCTTCTGTTCTTCATTGACAGAACTGCCCGTGAAGATGAGCGTCCTGCTTTCCGAGTCTTCCACTACATGGGAATGGAGAGGTGTTCGTAAAAAAGTATCTAATATAATTCGAATGGGGTTTTTTCCACCTTGGGGCAAACGGGTGGTAAGGTGTGGGTTGTCCTGAATAACGGTATTAACTCCAACTAATATCGCGTCATGCCGGTGACGATCATAGTGGACATCTGTGCGTGAAGCTTCTGACGTAATCCATTTGCTATCTCCTGAAGCTGAAGCTGTTTTCCCGTCTAATGTAACAGCTGTCTTAAGGGTTACATAAGGCGTGCCGTATTGAACGAAATGGAAAAAGTGCTTATTTAGTTCGAGGGCTTCTTCTTCAAGCTCTCCAACCATTACTTCTATGCCTGCATTCCTCAACTGTTGAATTCCTCTCCCCGCGACTAGGGGATTTGGATCTGTGCTGGCAATATGGACCCGCCTCACCCCGCTTGAAATCAACAGTTGTGAACAGGGAGGTGTTTTTCCGTAATGAGAACAGGGTTCCAGTGTGACATATACGTCACTTCCCTTCGCTTTGTCTCCTGCCATCATTATGGCATGAACCTCTGCGTGACCTTCTCCCGCTTTGAGGTGCGCACCCATCCCCACGACTTCTCCATTTTTTACCACAACCGCTCCAACGGCAGGATTTGGTGATGTTTGACCTTGAGTGGTCTTTGCCATAGAGAGGGCAAGCTTCATATATTGTAAATCGTTCAAACGTTTTACCTCCCTTCTTTTTTCACTATTATTCAATAAAATAATAAACCCCAAGTAAGTTATTACTTGGGGGAAGTTGGCATGACTGAATAAAGTATTCACATGATTTCTTTTTTGGGAAACATAATCCCCATAAAAAAGATAGACTTCTCTCGTCTGCATCAAGTAAATACTGCCGTTCCTTCTCCCATCCAGACTATCACTGTCGGCTTTGGAATTTCACCAAATCCACCGTCTAATTTTCATTAGCCGGGTCACGGACTAAGAGCATGCGCTCATCACCGCCGGTAGGGAATTTCACCCTGCCCCGAAGGAAACCTATTCGATTATTATTATTCTATCATAGTTTCATAAATGAAATCATGTAAGGAGCTCTAAAATTTTATTTTTATAAATTTTTTTGATAGCTCAAACACCTCTCTGATCCCGACTGCGACCATTAAGAAGATGTACAGGCTGAGTGACAAGGATAAAAAAATGCCTCTACTTAATAGAAGCATCCTTCATATACTATGCTAATTGCTTTCTGCATTCTTCCGCACATTCAAAACAGGCTTTTGCGCAGTCCTTACAATGCTGTTGGTCATGAGAATTACATTCTTTTCCACAAGCATCACAGATTTCTGCGCAAAGGACCAGAATTTGTTGAACAAATTTACTGCTTCGCTGCATGGCATTAATGGCATAGGAACAAATATCCGCACATTCCCGGTCCAGCTCAATGCACATCATCATTGCTTTTTCTTCCTTAAGGGATGCATGATAGCATACATTACATGCCTCCAGACATCGTTGTAAAGCCGTTAAACATGGTTTGTAACCAGCATTCATCATCTCACCTCCACAAATGTCCCTTATTAGCGTACCCAAATGGAAAAAAAGGATTACTATGCGGTAAGAAAATAATCACTGTCTACATACCAAAGGAAAATAAGAAGCCAATCCAGTTCTTCGCTATATGTTTCATAAAAAGAAACATAACTATGGTGATAATCAAAGAGCTTTTGAACACTTTGAGGGAGATATCCTTTTTGTAAGGATAAATAATTTTTTTTATTATAATTCAAGATCCATCGTTTGTTTCCTTTATAAAGGATAATCGTGTCACCCTCATCACTTCGCCATTCAATAGCAGTAGAGCTTTGGTATTTCAAGTGAAAAACCATTGCTGCTCCGCCTTTATCGATTTTCATGGTTCTGCTCCATTTTAAGAAAGGTAGCGGGTGCTTATGTTTTCGGTGAAGCATATAGTGTTTTGGGTTATTGATCAAGGACGTCCTTTGAATAAAGTATTCTGACCATCCATTCGTTTTTAAGTAATAGGAACCTTCTTTCGTCTGAACTCCGACTAATGAATGCCGGGATACAGGTATTTCTTCATAAAATAATCGGTTCGCTTTCTTTAGCTCCTTCTTCATACTATAACTGAGATATAAATTTGAACACGCAGGTATAAAGATTAACAGGGGAAAATAATATAACTGTTGGGTCACAATCAGCATTCCTACACCTATGAGAAAATACATGATACTGCGATATAGCAACGTATATTGTTCATTTTTGTAGATTTGATAGAGGTTCATGAAATGCTCGTCCTTTCAAGGAATCTCTATCATATGTATGTGAAAGTCCCTTAAATAGACCAGTCAAATAGAAAAAAGCCAACGCTTGCAGAACCCTCAATAAAGAGATGAGAAGACTTTCTGTCATTTGTTGGCTTATATGTTATGAGTGCACTGGAGTGGCTGAGGGAATCCATTCCATTATTTTTTTATCTTTTGCCTCTGCATCATGATAGCCTTGCCAGTACAATTCGTCCAGCTTTTGTGGATTTTTTTCAATACGGCTTACTTTTAATGGATGTTGAGGTTGAATGATCAGGACATCCCCATTCTTTTCTCTCGTTTCTAATTCCTTGATTGTTTGATTGTAACGCAAGTAACGGTTCATCATCGTTTTATGTAATTCAGGATATCGAGGATACTTCCTTTTCACAAAGAAAGAAAATCGTGAAGGCTTTTTAAAATAACCCCTGTTTCTAGTTAGAATGACTACATTTTTCTTAAACCCGTCCTGCTCAGCTTTTTCGATGGGAACAGGGTCACTTATTCCTCCATCTAGAAGATGACGGGATTCAAATTCAACGATCGGAGCGACGAATGGCAGGGAACTTGACGCACGGATAATCGTAAGAAGCTCCTCTCCATAGTCTCTTCTTGAGAAATACGCCGGTTTCCCTGTATGACAATCAGTGGTGCCGACAATAAATTCCGTTGAATTAGAGTGAAAAGCTTCAAAATCAAAAGGGACCAGTTTATTTGGAATTTCATCAAACACGTAATCCATTCCAAATAACTCTCCTGTTTTCCAATAGTTTCGCCAAGATAAATATTTCGGATCACGGATAAAGTCTACATTCACCTTTTTATTGCGTCCATTTTGCTTAGATAAATAGGATGCTGCATTACATGCACCCGCAGATACTCCGACAACATAAGGAAACTCAATGCCTCTTTCCAGGAAGTATTCCAATGCTCCCGCCGTGTATATCCCTCTCATTCCTCCACCTTCGAGAACAAGGCCTGTGTTTTCAACCAACATCTTCTTTTCTACCTCCCTAATGATGCAAGAATTTTCGTCACCGGTATCGAATAAACGACTATATTTCCCCAAAAACTAGTAAGAATGTGTACTAATCTGCTCACTGATCAAGCCACTTATTGATTTCATTCTTGACGATTCCGACTCGGTCTCTCATTCATCATTCTCCACAGGAATAAGCTTAGCGCCACACTTTTTTTCATAGAATTCGATGGGTCCAGCTTCCTTTAATACTGCGTACATATACCCTTTCTCTTGCATGCACTGTAATGCATTATAAAGGAGTCCTATTCCCACTCCTTTATGACGAGTGGCATGGAGAACCCCCATCGGTCCGTAAATCCCTTTTTTATTTTTATACACATCAAATGCTGCAAATCCAATTAATTCACCTTTTTCTTCCGCTTTGATAATCGGGATGAATTCTTCTGATGATTGAAAGGCCTGTAACAATGTTTTTGACCAAGATTCTCCAAAATGCTCCTCGACCCATAACACTAGTTCTTTTTCATCTTCAGCCTGTACAGGGCTAATTTGGAAGTCAGGGTCCACATCATATCTCCAATCCTTGTTCAATAAATAAACAGTCAGATCCCGGGCTGTAGTAACAGATCGGATAATCCTTTCATGAGGTATTGGATTAAGTTCTTTTTGCAGCTGATGGTATTCTGGTAGATGGGTGTAAAACGCTTTAATAATATGACCTTCGTTTAAAAACGTTTGATTGTATCTTTTCATAACTTCAATCGAAGTGTTCCATATTTTTCTTGCGTGTGTTGATAATGGAATGGAAAAGCGATCAATTCGTTCTGTATCAGAGGGCTCCGAAGGAATGATACTAAATATGTTTTCTATCTGTTTCATATAGGGTTCAATAATGAAATACATCTCCCTTAAAGTACCTTCTTTTACGTGAGCTGCTCCTAAATACAGATCCATGCTTTGTATGCTTGTATGATGATTCCTTTCGGCAATCAAATGAGCATTTTGAATCAATTTGTTTACTTTATGAGTGTATTGAAGTTCCATCATGCTGCCCCCTCCCTTCTATTACCATTCGACATGAAAAAAGGTAACCCTTTGACTCAGGGCCCGTCCCTCCTAGGTGCTATAAGTAGTAATGTGCAGCTTCATTACGGCTGATGATATAAGGAATACAGCTTAGTCACTTCCGTTTTAACGGTGTCCATTAGGGAAGGAGGAGATATGACTCTCGCCTGACTGCCAAAATTTAATATCCAGTTCACCAGTCCACTACTGACACGGGCTTTTGTTGTTAGAATAAAATGGTCTTCACCATCTCTTTGAATGTCTACATCCTTTCCGAACTTATCGATGATCACATTGATGAGGTGGTTTTGAAATGAAACTTTAATCCATTCTTCATCACCAGCAAACATATGAAAGGTGGATTGTACATACTTAGATACATCAAAGGGTTCGTATGGAAAGGTTTCAGAAAGGGTTTCTACATTCCTTAATCGATCCACACGGTAGTGGCGGATTTCGTCCGCTTCAAAAAAATAGGCAATGAGATAGTAGAAGTCATTTGCCCATGAAAGGGCATAGGGCTTCACTTTATAAAACTTTCCATCATGGCTTAAGTTAAACTGTTTCTTCACATCGTATCGACCATATTGGAATGTAATCATTCTACGTTCTGCTATTGCTTCGTGAATATCATGGATAGCGAGGCGAATATAGGGACTTTCACTTTTAATGGAGGAATCGATTTGAATTTCATTATGCAGCTTTTTCCCTTGATGAAGACTTGTGAGCCGCTTTATTTTTCCAGTCAGCTGTCTCGTTTCCTTTTTTGATATGAATTTGGCCGAAACAACTGCATCGATGAGCATGCGAAGTTCATATAGCTCGAACAGACGATATTGATGACTATAATATTTAGGCAGCCCTTCTTTTTCCTGGTTTATGGTGACATCGAAATTATTTCTGATAAGATGCTCAAGGTCGTCTTTCAATGAATTTTTGTTCAATTTCACGTCATGGCCAAACATTTGCTTAAAACGCAGAATAATATCATCCAAACTTAACTCATGATCCTCATCGGTTTCTTCACTCAAAATACCCATCAACCTAAGCACTCTCTCTTTATTATCTACCCTCGTCATTTTGACATGCTCCTTTCGGTGACAGACCTATCCTTCTAAACGGAAAGACATTTTTATAAAACTATCAATATTCCGATATTTTTGTCAACACTTTATTTCTAAAATGCTTTTTTATGAAGGAACTTTTAGAAGATTGATATTTTTATTTAAGGTCTGCTTGGGCTCTGTCCATTAGTGAGTGCTGGATGGTGAGGGGAACTGCTTCGCTTTCCGCGGACGCTCGGCCAAGCCTCCTCAGCTTCGCTTCCGGGGTCTCGGCACGCCCGTACTTCCGCAGGAGTCTACGCAGTTCCCCTCACCATCTATAAGAAAATTCCGTGACAGAGCTTAATAGTGACAAAATCAATCTATAGAAAACGGACTACTGCTCTCTCCATAAGAAGTTATTTAACGTGGGAGCATTATTTGATTCATTTGAAAGATAGTTCAATGATCTACCGATTTATGAGTTAACATATAATTTTCTTTTACTCCTTTGTGGATAGTTTGTTTTAGAATCAAATGCTCAACCTACCTACAATAGGAGCTTTTTTGTGTTTGTCTATCTGTACTTATAGGCAGTAAGAATGTAGTAGCACAGAGTGGATTGTAGCGGAAGGCACTTGACTCCTGCGGGAGATAGAGGAAAAGTCGAGACCCCACAGACAGAACGTCGAGGAGGCTCGACTTCCTCCCCGGGGAATCTTGTGCCTGGAGCGGAAAGGAACGGTCCATGTTTTCGCATTATCACTCCTTCAAAGGATGAATTTACTTTTATTGGAACCCGTGCATGATCAGTGAGGGAGATCCCCAAATAGCGACGAGGATGCCCACCGGCCTTACTTTCTCAGTATAAAGACCAACAAAGTTAAAGGAAAGAACCTTAATACAACAGAAAAAAGAACCCATGAATGCTCATGAGTTCCCAGCTGCTATTTAAGTAATCGAAAGACTGTCGGAATTCTATAATGCTCTCCCTCATAGGCTCTGATTGCTCCCAATATCGTAAAGATCAAGGCCAGGACCCCCACGACAGGTGCCAGAACAAATCCAATCAGCACCACCATCAAAATGGTGCTTACCAAACCATAAACGGCATATGAAATAAGAAAGTTGAAGTATTCCTTTCCATGAAAGTCCACAAACTCTGATTCTTCCTTTTTGATAAGCCAGATGATCAATGGTCCAATGAATGCTGTGAAGAAGCTTAATATATAAATAAGAGCTGCCATCATTCTTTCATCTTTTGTCGGCATATTGAAATTCCTCCTTTTCACTGCTCACCTTAAATTAGAGTAAACAGCAGTTTGATTCTATCCTCCTCTATGTTTACGTTCATTCAGTCAGAAAGTTTCATCCAATCACGTATTTTTTTAGAACCCTTAAAGAGAAATTCATCAAACATCAGGACAGTCCTCATGAAACGTGAAAGGATGGAATATATGTTAAAAAGAGGAGTTTGTCCTTAGTGGACTTGAAGAAAGGTAGTGGTGGATTTGAATAAATTTGAAGCCTTTATTCTGGGAATCATACAAGGTTTAACAGAGTTCCTTCCAATCTCAAGCACAGGTCACCTTTATCTCGGAAGGCTTAGCTTTGGCTTGGAGGAAGCTGGACTTTTCTTGGATACAATGCTTCATATCGGAACATTGATCGCTGTTCTCGTTGTGTATCAAAAGGAACTTCTCTACATGCTGAGGCACCCCTTTAGTAAATTATCGTGGATTCTCATAATTGGGACGATCCCGGCTGTAATCGTTGGTTTTTTGTTCGAAGATTTCTTCGACTCAATCTCAAAGTCGGGTTCCACCATAGGATGGGAGTTTCTTGCAACGGGATGTATTATGTATTTTGCAGATGGAGTGAAAAATGGCTATAAAAAATTGGATGATCTTTCTTACACAGATGCAGTGGTAATCGGGAGCTTTCAAGCAGCAGCCATATTTCCGGCATTATCAAGATCAGGCTTAACCATTGCGGCAGGTTTATTCAGGAAACTGGACAGGGAAACGGCTGCTTATTTTTCCTTTCTTCTCTCTACCCCTGCCATACTCGGAGGAATCGTGCTACAAGGAAAAGAAATGATAGGAGGAACTGTTGAAGCGGTTTCTTTTTCAAGTTTAGCCATCGGAACAGTAAGTGCCGCAGTGTTTGGATATTTCGCCATCCTTACGATGGTAAATTTCTTGAAAAAACACTCGCTAAAAATTTTCTCTTACTACGTGTGGGCGTTAGGGCTCTTGATTCTCTTTCTTCAATACTCAGGAATCATGTAGGAGGAACACGATGAACCATGAAACGATTTTACACATCCTGACACAATTAACTGATCTGGGTTACTTAGGAATCGCACTTGCTCTCATGATAGAAGTGATTCCAAGCGAGCTTGTATTAAGCTATGCAGGCTTTATGGTGAATGCCGGTAAGATATCTTTCATTGGAGCTTTCCTTAGCGGGGTCATTGGAGGCACACTTGCACAACTATTTCTCTATTGGCTTGGCTACTACGGAGGCCGCCCCTTCTTCGAAAAATATGGAAAGTATCTTCTTATTCAGCAAAAGCATTTAAGTGCTGCTGAAAAATGGTTTGATAAGCATGGTACCATCGTCATTTTCACCGCTCGATTTATTCCGATTGTCCGTCACGCCATCAGTATTCCGGCAGGCATCACCCGCATGCCTCTCTCTACTTTTAGTCTTTATACCTTTGCAGCCATGCTTCCCTGGACATTATTGTTTATGGTCATCGGGATGGAGCTTGGTACTCATTGGGAGCATATAGAAGTAATCGGAGTACGTTATATTAAGCCTTTGGGTGTCATTGCGGTGTTAGGAACATTTCTCTATCTGTTTTTTTCCTATTTTAGAAACAAAAGGAAGGAATAACTTCTTTTTTTTCATAAAATTGTTTAAAATAAGAAGGAAACAAGGCCCACGAAAGGATTACCTATGAATTCCATACTATTAAAGAACGCAACCATATACCCAATCACATCAAAGCCCATACAAAACGGCTCTGTACTCATAAAAGACGGAATAATCAAACAGATATACTCACATAGCGTAGAATCATCCCGGGAAGTTCCAGTGTATGATTGCCTGGGGAAATTACTTTTCCCAGGTTTCATCGACTCCCATACCCACCTGGGATTATACGACGAAGGCACAGGGTGGGCAGGTAATGATGCCAATGAAACCATCGAGCCCATGACTCCTCATATCCGTGCATTCGATGGCGTTTATCCATTGGATCCCGGTTTTAAAGATGCTCTGAAGTACGGTGTCACAACGGTGAATGTCATGCCGGGGAGCGCAAATGTCATCGGTGGTACGACTTCTGTGATCAAAACCTATGGCTCAACGATTCGTACGATGCTCATAAAAGAAACCTCCGGATTGAAAATTGCTCTGGGGGAGAACCCGAAGCGGATTCATAGCACCGGCAACAATGATTCCATTACAAGAATGGGCATAATGGGAATGCTTAGAGAAGCATTTTTCTCAGCTAAATATTGCGATCAACCTGAAGAGCTCAGGGTTGCACCTTTAGTATCGGCTTTAAAGCGTGAAATCCCGGTTCGGATACATGCTCACCGTGCTGATGATATCCTGTCTGCGGTCCGTTTTGCCGACGAATTCAATTTGGATTTACGTATCGAGCATTGTACAGAAGGCCACCTCATTTCTGAGGAATTTCATGGTAAGAATTTAATGGTTTCAGTAGGGCCAACCTTTACAAGAAGATCAAAAGTAGAGCTAAAAAACAAAAGCTGGGTCACATATCAAAAACTAACGGAAGCTGGTGTCGAAGTATCCATCACGACAGATCACCCATACACTCCCATTCAATACTTAAATATGTGTGCGGCTATCGCTGTTCGTGAAGGATTGGCAGAACATAAAGCTCTTGAAGGCATCACCATCCTACCCGCCAGAAACCTTGGTGTATCTGACCGGATCGGTAGTATCGAGATAAACAAGGACGCAGATTTAGTTCTTTGGAGCCACCACCCATTTCATTTTATGGCAAAGCCCATCATTACGATTGTGAATGGAGAAATCGCTTATCAAAACGTGTAGAAACTTGTTAAAAATTTTCATCAAAATTTAGCATTTTACCTATTTCCTTTTTGAGATAATTCGTATATGATACAAATGGATAATATATTTCCGATTACATTGTTCTAAAACGCGATCTATTATTATATAGAGTGATTGTAATGAAGGGAAGGCAAAAGGTGCGCCACCAGTTTCTTGACTGGTCTTAGTGGGTTCGATTCCCACCCCGAAATTTTTTAGTTACCATTTAAAAATTTCGAGGGTGGGATCGTACGCAAGTAGACTGCCCTCAAGGAGGGTCTACTATGATCAAGAAACGTGAATTACATGAGTGTCATGAGCTCTATGACCTGATGGTGCATCCGGATGTCTTCCCTTTCGTGCGTCAAAAAGCTCATTCCTATGAGGAGCTCCTATTCTTAACGAAACAAACGATTGAAGCTGAGGAACGTGGAGAACTCATTTCACGAACAATTTTGGACGAATGGGGCAGCCCGATCGGAACGATAAACTTATTTGATATTCAAGAAAATGCTGGATTCCTGGGAACTTGGATCGGCAAACCCTATCATGGAAAAGGATACAATCAACCAGCCAAAGATGCATTCTTCGCTGAACTTTTCTTCGAATTAGGAATGGAAACCATATTCATGAGAATCCGCAAAGTGAATACCCGCTCCCAAAAAGCAGCAGAAAAACTTCCTTATGTACTAAAAGCGAATGAAACAAGAAAATCTCTTTACGAACAATTAAATTCTCATGAAGAAGTTTATGATTTGTATGAAATCCCTAAAGACTTATACACTCTTTATCTATATCAGCATCAACAATCCCAAGAAGAAGAGCAAGCATTGGAAGCTTAGGATATAAGAGGCTGGGACAAAAGTTTTTTATCCTAAGTCAAACCCGAACAAACCTGCCCCTTAGTGTGCAGATTTGTTCGGGTTTATTATTTATTTTCGAATCATTTGATTTTAGCTGTTTCCAGCGGTTGATTGGAGTGCAAGACGAAGACTCCTGCGGGAAAGTAGCTTATGTGAGACCCCGCAGGCTTGCCGAGGAGGCTCACGGGCTACCCGCGGAAAGCGTAGTCTTGCACGGAAATCATTAGCGGTATTAAGAACCTACACATCTACTCTTCGTCTTTTTATCGTGGTTTTTTAGTTTTGTCCCAGCCTCTTTTTGCTTCAAAAAAAAATATATATCATACACAAAGATGATGACTTATCCTCTCACAGTTTCAACTGAAAGACCAACGATATTATCCCGAAAAAATTATTATAGCTCACAAAAAATAGGAGCTGCTCATAGTTGACGGCAGCTCCTACTCTTATTTCTTTTTCGCTACTTTCTCGAAATACAAGTTTCTTACGACATAGGTTTTATAGTTTTCCAATTTTCTTTTTTCCAGTGGATGATAATTGATTCCCATCTTTTTAAGTTCTTGAAGGTACCACCCTTTTGAAAATTGATAAGCCAATGTACCTCTCCCCTTCAACCATTTATATACTATATGCTTAAAGGAGGGTACAATGACTTTTTATCGGGACATAGATGAAAGTTCCTCATACATGTCTTGTATGGTATAAGCTTTTTGACCTTTTTCCATGTTGTGGATATAGGTATCTCGATTTTCCTTTAACTCCTTGACTTTCACGAGGAAGTTCGCTTCGGTCAGCTCTTCTTCTTCCAGCTTTAATGCATATCCATGCTTTACGAAGCTATTAGCATTAAGGATCTGATCTCCCCGACTGGCTTCCCTTGATAGTGGGATCAGTAACATTGGTTTTTTCAACGCAAGAAATTCAAAGATCGAATTAGATCCCGCACGCGAAATCACATAATCTGTCATCGCTAAATAGTGAGGAAGCTCACCTTTTATGAATTCATATTGTCGATAGCCTTTTTGGGTATAAGTTTCATCGATATTGCCTTTACCGCATATATGTATGATTTGAAAATGGGATATCAGGTCATCCAGATTCCCTCTTACCGCTTCGTTAATTTTTCTTGCACCAAGACTACCACCCATAATCATCAATACAGGCTTATCTTCATAATACCCGGTTAATCGTTTTCCTTCCCGTGCATCTCCTGTAAACAACTCTTCACGTATGATTGCTCCTGCACATAATGATTTATCACTTGGAAGTGATTGAACCGTTTCAGGAAAAGTGGTGAAGATTTTGGTGGCAAATGGAACCGCTAATTTGTTCGCGAGTCCCGGTGTTACATCTGATTCATGAATCGCTACTGGAATCTTTGTAATCTTGGCAGCCATGACGACGGGAACGGAAACAAATCCACCTTTTGAAAAAATGATGTCTGGTTTCGTCTTTCGAATGACAGCTAATGCATCGAACACGCCCTTCATCACCCGGAATGGATCCGAAAAGTTTTTCCATGAAAAATATCGTCTGAGCTTTCCGCTTGAAATACTTTCGTACGGAATATGAGGAAACTGTTCTGTTATGATTTCCTTTTCGATTCCGTCTTCCGATCCAATATACGTTATCTCCCAGCCTTCTTTTTCAAAGTGTGGGATCAGTGCCGTGTTTACCGTAACGTGACCTGCTGATCCACCACCTGTAAATAAAATACGTTTACTCATATGTATAAACTCCTAACTCGATTTTCTACTAAGCTTATCTTTCATCATTATACACTTTACCAAAAATAACTGGGTCATAGAACTACGAAAATTTGACAAAAGAATTGGGTCCGTCAACCGGAACTCTTTCAATCACTGCAACTATCGTGTTGAACGTTGGTTACAAGCCCGGCGTCGTAGTGGTTCATCTGGAATAATACTTTCTCGATGATGGAAGGGGAGACCCTGACATCTGCATCAAGCTTCCTCCCTGAGAAGTAATCTTTTCTAAACCCATTATATCGAAGTCATCCATTAATATGCATATTTGACTCTCTATCACTTGAAAATATGATACAGTATGATAGTGAATTTATCATATGTTCAAGGGACGTTTAGTAAAGGAGTTCATTCTATGAGAGAAACACACACTATTAAAGATAAAATCAAACAATTTTCCCTTATACTCATTCCCATTCTGGTCACCCAGCTTGGAATGTTTGCGATGAATTTCTTCGACACCATCATGTCAGGGAAGTATTCTCCCACCGACCTGGCAGGCGTCGCCATAGGTTCCTCCCTTTGGGTCCCGGTATTTACAGGGTTAAGTGGCATCCTTCTCGCGGTTACCCCAATCGTTGCTCAATTAATAGGAGGAGGAAATAAGAAAGACGTTCCTCACACTGTGCTTCAAGGCGTATATGCTGCCATTGCTCTATCACTTTTCGTGATGATTGTCGGTGCATTCGTTCTCAACCCAATTCTGAATGGAATGAATATAGAGACACAGGTCCGTACTGTAGCCAAGGATTACCTTATTGGACTTTCATTTGGAATGATTCCATTGTTCATCTATAATGTGCTGAGATCGTTTATTGATGCTTTAGGGATGACAAGGGTCACCATGTTTATTACATTGCTTTCTCTTCCGATCAATGTGGTATTTAATTATATACTGATTTTCGGAAAACTCGGTTTCCCTGCATTAGGAGGAGTAGGTGCGGGTTATGCTTCAGCCATCACCTATTGGGTCATTACTCTTATTGCCTTTTGGGTCGTGCATACGAAAAGTCCTTTTAACCAATTCTTTGTCTTTAAAACCCTTCATAAGCCTAACCTTCTTAAGTGGAAAGAGCTCTTTCAAATCGGGGTACCCATCGGTTTATCGATTTTCTTTGAAGTAAGCATTTTTTCTGCCGTTACTTTGTTGATGAGCAACTATGACACCGTTGTTATTGCAGCTCATCAAGCAGCTATTAATTTTGCATCCTTTCTCTATATGATCCCTCTTAGTATTTCCATGGCATTAACCATTGTTGTAGGGTTTGAAATCGGGGCGAAAAGGCTACTGGATGCAAAGATCTACAGCTGGATGGGGGTAAGCTTTGCATTACTATTGGCAGGCATATATGGTGTGATCTTGCTCGTGTTCCGTTCAGAAATCTCGTACCTTTATTCAGAAGATGCATATGTATTGGAATTAACGGCTCATTTCTTATTGTATGCCGTATTCTTTCAGCTATCAGATGCCATTCAGGCTCCGGTACAAGGGGCACTCAGAGGATACAAGGATGTTAATATCACCTTTGTGATGGCGCTCATATCCTATTGGGTGATTGGATTACCGCTGGGTTATTTCCTGGCAAACTACACTGACTTTGGTCCATACGGATTTTGGCTAGGTCTGACATCCGGATTAACAGCAGGTGCCATAACATTGTCAGCCAGACTATTATTCATACAAAAAAAGTATCGAAAACAATATGGCATTAAAAGTGAATAAACCCATTAATGAAATGAATAGACACGGCAGATTCTTTTTTCTGCCGTGTCTATTCTTTCATTCACTGACGAAATACCTTTCCCAGCACATCCTTGCCCCCTGTAACGGGAATGATGGAGCCGGTAATAAAATCAGATTCTTCTTTACAAAGAAAAGAAATGATCCTCGAAAGGTCTTCCCCTGTTCCTGGTCGCCCGATCGGTGTGCCCGGATCATGATATTTTTTAGCTTTATGGATCTCCTCTTCTTTCCATTCGCCTACGATATCCCCAGGGCAGATCATATTGGCGGTTATTCCATTACGAGCTTCTTCTATTGATATCGTTTTCGTAAAGGAAGCGAGTCCCGCTTTTGCTGCCGCAAACGCGGAACGATAGATCCAACCTGGTGCTGTTTCAACTCGATCATAACCAAACGTAATGATTCTTCCCCAGTTCTTTTCACGCATTTTAGGAATGATCAGCCTGGATAAATAAAAAACGCTATTTAAATTTCCATTTACTATGTAATTCCATTCTTCCGGGGAATAATCAGCAAATGACTTCCTCTCTTTCACGTAAGGACCTGCATTATGAATTAAGATATCGATACTTTTCACTTCATCCCATATCTCCGTTACCATTCGTTCACATTCTTCCGGTACAGAAATATCACCTTTGATCGCTATTAATTTATTGTTAAATTTCTCCTTCATGTGGGAAACAAGGTCCTTAACAAATTGATCATTTTGTTTGTAGTTAATAATAACGGTATAGCCTTGTTTCGAGAATTCCTCTACCGTTCGCCGGCCGATCCCCTTCGAACCTCCCGTTATAAGCACAACTTTTTCTTTCATCAAGCTCACTCCACGTACTCGTTATACTTCAATAGTAAGAATGATTAAGCTGAATTGCAAATGTGAGCTCTTAATTCGTGTGTTCATGAACTTGCACGCACTATTCTTTGTATATCTTTCCTAGTTGAGTGAAAACCTAATCTCAAACTTCTTTGCTAGGCTTTGTTGCGCCAAATTGTGAACACCACTTAAATTTTCAAGAGGATAAACACAAAAAAAAACAACCTCTCCAAAAGAGAGGCTGCTTTCATGATTGTGTTATATTATTTACCAATGAACTGTTGAGTCCAGTAGTTACCGTTTTCTACATGTCCTACACCGATATGAGTGTAGTTTGAGCTTAAGATATTTTTACGGTGACCATCACTGTCCATCCATGCTTGTACTACTTCTTCCGGAGTAGGCTGACCCATAGCGATGTTTTCACCGGCAGAGCTGTATTCAATGCCGAACTGCTTCATCATGTCGAATGGTGAACCGTACGTCGGGCTATCATGGGAGAAGTAGTTATTCGCTTGCATATCACGAGACTTTTCACGTGCAACTTTGCTTAGCTCAGTATCTACTTTAAGAGCTGGAAGACCTTGCTTAGCACGCTCTTGGTTTGTTAATTCTACTACTTTTTGCTCATATTGGCTTAATTGACCTGTTTCTTCACTAGCCTGCTGTTCTGGTTGTTGTTGCTGTTCGTTTGCTGCAGGTGTTGGTGCTGGTGCTTCTGCTTTTGGTGCTGGAGCTGGTGCCTCTGCTTTTGGTGCTTCTTCTTTAGGAGCCGGTACTGGCGCTTCTGCTTTTGGTGCTTCCTTAGCAGGCGCTGGTGCTGCCTGAGCTTTAGGAGCTTGTCCATTTAACAACTCTTGTACATTAATATTCTTACCATCGATTTGGTATTTTGCTAGAGTATCTTGTACAAATTTATTTAAATCTTCTTGATTACCACTATATTTAAATGCGTTCACTTGTTGTGCAACCTTATCTGTTGGACATGGTGCTGCAGCGTCAGCTTTACCTGCCGCGAATGGTGCTGCTAATAAAGTGAATGCTGTTGCAGTTGAAATCATCATTTTCTTATTCATAAAAATGAATTCCTCCTTAGTGAATGTGTTTTTCTTTGCTGCACATTCATCATACCACCCTGTTTTTGTTACATTTACGGGAGAACTTGGTAACTAGAAATCAATTGTTCTATTTTGAAAGACAATTACTCTATAGTACTATAGTAATCACTGATTCTAGTAGGGAGAAATGTATTTCTGAAATGATTTACTTACATTTCCAATGATTGTATTATTAGTCTTGAAGACTAATAATTACCTGTATATCAATATTGACAGCTTTTTAAAGGTCCTATCATTGTAACGGATGTTACAGTAACATTTCACATAACATACGATTTCACCCTAAAGATAGGTATTCATTACATTTTTTGTCAGATTCGATTATGATATATCCTTCTACTTGAAAGCCAAGACGTTTTAATTGTCTAACCCCTACATTGCATTCAATAGGATTACTCCCCATTACCAAGATAGGAACATCAGGGATGTCGCGGGAATGCCGGCTTATATATCCACATGGGATTGCTATAATGTTATCGCAATCCTCTTTTGAAGAATCCTGATAATCCCGGACATCCACCACTACTTGCCGGGAAGTTACCTCAAGAGAAGACCATTGTTTTGTTCTAACAGGGAAATATCGATAGTACATCATATAAGAAAGTACACTAAATAGAAGTAAGCTTGTTACTAGCATACTGGCATCATCCTTTTTAATAAACTATCATCATTATATACCTATGATGGTATAAAGGGGAGAAAAACGCTCAGAATGAGATGATTATTTTCTGACATTCCATCATACGCAATGTCTGCCCTCAGTTATCCCTAAACTTCTAAATGTCTTTATGTATCTCCGTTCAATTGTGAGACTATTTCAAGATGTACCTTTATTAATGAAACTTTCTCTTCACTCGTCAGGTCCGATTCAATGATTCTCTTGGTAGCTGAGAGGTATTTTTCTTCTTTTGATTTACGTACTCTTGGATGACTATTGCCGTCCAATAATTCACGTTTAATTGTTTCCTTCAGGATCTCTTCTGAAGAATTACCCTCACTTATTAATAATCTGTTTTTCCATATCTGTCTGTAGGCCTCTAATAATGCATCGAATGATTCTAATCTCATGTTCAAACAACCCTTACATAAAAAGTTAATTTATAAAGCATACTAGAAAAAAAAAGAGAGGTGATGTACATGACTACACCCTATCGCTGTCCCAACTGTAAAACGAATCGCACTCGGTTTAATATTATACAACAAGTATCTCAGAGTGTGAAACTCGATCCTGCCTCTGGAGAAGTTGTACAAAGTTATGAAGAAGGGCAGATCGAGCCTTTTCATCTAGCATATAATGGACCGGATTTAAAAGTACAATGTGCCGCTTGCGGTTTAGTAGAGGATGAGATGACGTTTAAGAAATTTGGAGAAAGTTCGATGTAATTCATATTAAAAAGGGGTAACTGGTTGGCACTGTGTTTGAGTAAAGACCCACCCGGTTAACCCCTTTTCTTATTTGGAACTGGAGCCAATCAATGATTGGAAGCTTCTTTAAGCTTTGTTTCTTTCTCTTCTTCAGTTACATCTTTATTCGACATACGTAAAGGTATTTCGTTCATAAAGAACGTTAATACAAAACCAACAAGAAGAATGATAGCACCAATAAAGAAGACATTCGTTAATGCGAAACTTAACGACTCTCTCACTCCTTCGAGAATGGTTGAGTAAATCCCTTGGAATTCTTTAGGTAATGTTGATTGTAATTCTTTTAATTTCTCACCATTCATAATATTTTGAGGATCCTGTAGCTGCTTCAGCACTCCTGATGTTTCAGGATTCGTAAGTAGAGGTGAGTCTTTCACTTCAGACATTTTCTCAGTCATCTTTGAAGACATGGAAGTATTCATCACGGTACCCATGATGGCTACACCAATCGTACCGCCTATTTGTCTGAATAATTGGGTCGCAGCGGTAGCCACACCCAGGAACTTATGCTGAACAGCGTTTTGAACCGTTAAAGTGAACACAGGGAAGCTCAGCCCGAGACCTGTTCCTACTATAATAATATTGATTAGAGCCGTTGTATTGGTTGTGTTCGTATCCATAAAGGATAAAAGAATCATTCCTGCACTCATTACGAACAAACCGATTAGCGCTAGAAATTTATATCTGCCTGTCTTAGTGATGATCTGTCCACCAACTGTACTTGCGATCACCATACTTAATGTCATCGGCATCATCACCAAGCCCGACTTAGTGGCAGATGTCCCCATGACCCCTTGAATAAAGAACGGCATATACATAATGGCTCCAAACATCCCGGCACCCAGGATAAATCCAATGATATTGGATAAGGTAAAGATTTTATTCTTGAACAATTGAAGTGGAAGAACGGGATTGCTTGCTTTCTTTTCCGTAATGATAAATAAGACAAGAAATAACACCGTTGCTGTCAATAACCCTATTATGGGAAGGGAAACCCATTCATAATCATTCCCACCCCAAGTAAAGGCCAATAGTAATGGAATAATAGTCAGAGTGAGCATAATGGAACCTAAGTAGTCCACTTTCAATCCTCTATTTGGCTTCTGTGAAGGAAACATTTTGTAAATCATTCCAAAGGCGATGAAACCTACTGGAAGGAAGACCCAGAATACCCAGTGCCAGTCTGCATTATCAACGATCCAGCCTCCTAATGTTGGGCCGAACACACTTGCGAGACCAAATACACTACTCATTAAACCTTGCCATTTCCCTCTTTCCCGAGGCGAAAATAAGTCTCCTACAGCCGTAAACGCAGTAGACATGATCATCCCGGCTCCAAAGCCCTGAATCCCCCTGAAGATGATTAATTGCAGGATTGAGGAAGAAAGTCCATTCAAGAATGACCCGATCATAAAGACACCGATACCAAGGAGGATGAATGGCTTTCTTCCATACATATCCGATAATTTCCCTACTAATATGGCTGTAACCGAACTGGTTAACATAAAGATTGTAAATACCCAGCTATAGTAGTCAATCCCGCCGATTTCAGAAATGATTCGTGGTAAAGCGGTTCCCACTATCGTTTGATTCAATGCTGCGAATAACATGGCTGACATGATGGCTATCATGATCATTACTTTTTTTCGATGTTCTAAGTGCTCCATTTTTAAGTCTCCCTTAATATTTATAATGAGAATAATTCACTTACTTAAGTAATTAAGCATAATAGAAGGGATGACCCGATCCGGTCAACCCTTGCTCTCTCATGCTTACACTTATTACTTACGATTTGATGCTAATAGTTTTTCAAACAGTTCAATCAGGTGGTTTATCTCTTCTTTATCAAATTTCACAAATAGTTCCTGAAAGTATTGAGTCTTTTTTTCTTCACATTGAGAAAGCATTGCTTCGCCCTGGGGTGTCAGAGCTAACTCTACTACTCTACGATCTTCGTTAGACCGCATTCTTGTGATATAGCCTTTTTCTACTAAAGTATCTGTAATGGAAGTAATATGACTTGCCGATACTTCCATACGTTTGGATATTTCAGAGGATTTCAATGCTCCATTCTCGCTAATGAGCTGTAGTACCCGAAATTCTCCATTGGAAATGAACTCACCAAAGATGGTTCGAATATCTGATTTCATCATTCTAAAAACGGATCTAAATAATCGCTCTAACTCGAACATTTCTTTTCCCACTAAAAATCGACCTTTCTCACTTCTTCCACTGAATAAATAGTTCACTAAGTTAACTATTATAGTTTAAACATTTTCTTCTGATCTGTCAATGGTTATGAACCGGTCAAGACCATGACGGTTCTGACCCCCACCCTGGAGAATAGAATGATACTGATCGATAGTCCGATCCCACATAGGAGTCCGGTCAGCAACCGTAACGAATTAGTACTGGTTCTCCATTTCCACTTCTGGGTGTATCCATCAGCCAGTAGAGGGATGATGAGCATCCCCACATAAAGCAAATGAACGAATGTTACCAAAGGGAAATACAACCAAACGAACGGGATCCCGAATAGGATTCCCAAGAGAATACCCATACAGCGGAAACATAAGGGAAATTGTTTCCCCCAGACGACGAGTGAACGTTCTCGTATTCTATGACAGGGCATAAAGGATAATGTAAGGATGCCTTTCACTCTATTCCCTCCTATGGACTGCAGTCCGGTGTACAATCACAGTCCGGTGAATCACAGTCAAATTTCTTTCCCCGTGGAAAAGGAAGACAGTCAGGTGAATAAATTGCACAGTCCCAACAATCATTTGACCTTTCCCTATTATGTTTTTTTCGCTGATAATACACGATCGTTGATATAAACATGATGACACTAAGTACGATTAGGCCGGTAAAGATGATGAACTGCAGTGTTGTCTCATGTATACTTAACCCGTAGAGTCCACCGATAAATATGATTAGTTCTACACTAAACAATAGAAACACCATGAATTGTTTCTCCACCCCTTAGGTTATTCGATTATATCTATCTCCTGCAATGAACGTATTACTTCTGTTTTATGTAAATCTTCTCCAATTATGACGAAATTGGTAGGATATTTCATATCTCCCGGCATAAATAAAGGCATACCATATGAATATTGAAACAAGGTTGGATTTGTTCGACCCTGTAATGGAACATACCCCTTCATTCTATAAATGCTGTCAGGTTGATTTTTAACCCATTCTTCAAACGCTTCTCCATTGACTGATCCATTGAATGTATATACGATTGCTTGTAAGGTTAAGTGCTCGCCGATGGGTGCTTTCTCGTAGGAACCTTTACGGTTATCCGCTTCTAAAGAAAATAGATCTTTCATAGAGACCTTTGAATAGTTCGTTAAGTACACTTTAGCATTTTGGTTGATTTGCTGAAGTTCATACGAGAATGTTCCCCGCTCCATCTCTGTAAGCAAATCCATCTTATTTGCCACAATATACTCCGCATGGCGAATTTGTTCCCTCATCAAATGTAAGACGGCCGGACTGAATTCACCCCTATTTTTCCACTGGAGTCCATCCACAACAGTAACAATCCCCCTAAATTCAAACTGATTTGCAAACAGTGGGGATAAGATGGAATCGACAACCTCAACGGGATGGGCTGCTCCTGTTGTTTCAATTACCAATACATCGAAATTTTCGTTAAGCAGTAATTCCTGAAGCTGTGACTCCAGCTTTTCTGATATGGTGCAGCATATACATCCATCAAGCAACTCCCGTAAAGCCGTATCTTTTTCAACTTCATCACTATCGATGGATACACTTCCTAATTCATTCATTAATACAGCCGATTTTTTATTCTGGTCCTTTAAGGCTTGAAGCAAATCTTTTAATAACGTTGTTTTTCCACTGCCAAGGAATCCGGATAGTATATAAACATCTTTCTTCATTTAATCTTCCTCTCTATAGATCCTATACATATTCTATTAGAAAGCGCTTGTGAACACAATGAAGGTATTTTTTAAAGGCTCTATTTACAAAGTTTATAGCTACCCTAGACATAGTAACAGTAATTGATTTCCGGGGAACTGCGTAAACTCCGGCGGATTTTGGTCGTGCCGAGACCCCGTTCGGCTAAGCTGAGGAGGCTCGGCCGAACGCTAGTTGCATGCGGAGCGGTTCCCTTCACCATCCAGCAGTCACTAATGGACAGAGTCAAAGTAGACCTTATGTTAAGAAAAATAAACTTTTAGAAAAGAGCAACTGTAACAAGCGTTTTATTATCTTTACACGCATAGAATGAAATAAAAAGGAATTGAGTCAACTAAGATAATTTATGGATGCTGATTTCTTTAATTTATCACAATAAAAGATCGTTCCTTTACGGCAGAATTATTTAACATGTGAGTACTAAAAAGGTGGGGTTGTCATTGTACTATGAGAAGATTGTACCGCTTAAGTTAAGGGACTTTTTGAAGAATCCTTCTCATGAAACATTGAGGGATCTGTTGCTTCATAATACGGGTGAGACGGATTACGTGGACTTCAAATCAGATTGGATTGAATTCACAAAAATGGCGAAGCATATTCTGGCTATCTCTAATTCAGGAGGCGGATGCATCATTATAGGAGTGATGCAATATGATGATGGATCATTAGATTTAAAGGGATTGTCAGATGAGGAATTTTTAGATAAAGCAGATGTTGATAATAAACTACAGCATCTGCTTCCAAAATATTTACGTTATCGCACCGAGGATTTCATTTTCCCCAAAGGGATTCACCCTTTATTGAGCTTGAAACGGTTCCAGGTTCTCATCATTGACTATGATCCGCGATACGTTCCATATACCTCTATTGTGACAAGAGGTGAATTACGGTATGGGGCCATTTATGCCAGACAAGGGACGAAGACAATCGAGGCGAGCCACGAAAAATTGGTGGACGTAATTCTCCGCAAAGTCCAGTCCGGTGGGTCGGATAGTGATGAGCGTACATTAAGAGAACATCTGGAGCACCTTAAAATTCTGCATTTGGAACATGACCAAGCCGAAGACCTGAAGTACAAAAAATATCTGCATGATTTGATTATAAGAAAGATGAAGAAGATAGAAACTTTCCTGGACCTGGATTCATCCGAATTTCATTCTTGGTAAATCACTCAACCGTTTTCAGAAACTCACTGATGGCTTCAAGATTCTCCCGTTCATCCATGTCTAATACCTGCCCTGCATTCACAGTAGAAAGATCGGTAAAGCTCCCTTCTATCGGTACTCGAAGTGTTTCCACCCGGTCTACAGGATGTAGCATTAATGACATTCCATACTTTATTACTTCACTCATTGGTGTAGAGGTTTCTACGTTATTTAAACCTTCTCTCATAATGGAAACAACGGTTGTAATTCCTTCGCCGGACTGCATTTGCTCCATTAAACTTTTTTCTGCTAACGCCATGATTTCCTGCTGTCTCTCCACTCGTCCAAAATCGCTTTTTATGTCTCCCCTAAACCTTACATATTGTAAGATTTCTTCTCCTTTTAACACTTGCTTCCCGGGATCCTTTGACCATTTCCAATACTTGATCATCGGTTCTGACACTGTAACCCCGACCCCTTTTGGAAAAACGAGATCCATCACGTTTATGAAATCATTAAAATCTACTTTCACGGTATGGTGAACATCTATGTTGAAATTATTTTTTATCGTTTCAGCAAGGAGCTCTTCTCCCCCCCACGTATACGCATGATTAATTTTGCTCTTTTCAAATCCAGGAATGTTTACAAATGTATCCCTCATGATGGAAACAATCTTAATGGATGTCGATTGTGGAGAATATTGAGCAACCATTAATACATCTGCACGGGCAGGTTCGTTCTTTCGTTGATCTGAACCGATTAGAAGTACATTCACAGGAGATTTTTTATCCTGAAGGATTAAAGGAAAAATCGATTCCTCCTTTTTATCTAAGGAATGCTTTTGCGATTGAACTTCTTCTTTGGGTGCCGGTTGTTCTCCCTCACCCCAGAAAGGCGAACAACTTACAACAATGAATACAGAAAATAATAAAGTCAGCAGTAACGCTGGTTTTTTCATAAGATCACCTCATATATACTCTCATTGTTGGTACATCTCATCTATTCTATACGAGTAAGAAGAAACCAATAGCAAAAAAAAAGATCTCAGGTACTTTCACCTGAGATCTTCCACTTAATTATTTTTGTTTAATTCTTCGATCGCTTTTTTCACTTGCGGATCGTTTTCTTTTAGTTTATCTCGAAGGTTGGACATAAGCTTAACCGTCGTCTCAGCATTTAATGTTCCAGTTACCTTTAGTTCATTCTTTTCCTGGAACTGCTTAACCGCTGTTGTCGTATCTTCATCGTAATATCCATCAACGTTTCCTGGATTCAAGTCCAGTGCATTGAGCATTTGCTCTGCTGTTTTCACCTGATCCGATAGATCTGATTCCTTCAGTTCCTTTTCAGGATTGATGTATGGAAGCTGCGCATATTCCGGCATCTTCACTTCAATATCGGGAGTGATCCCCTTTTCATGAATCCAATTGCCATCTGGCGTTAACCATTTAGCCGTTGTAAACTTCATGTTTGATCCATCTTGGAAAGTTTCGGCTGTTTGTACCGTTCCCTTACCAAAGGTTTTCGTTCCAACAAGGGGAATATCGTTTGACTCACTTACAGCAGCTGCTAAGATTTCGGCAGCACTCGCGCTTCCACCATCAACAAGAACAGCTGTTGGCACATCTATCTTCTGCCCTGATTCGGAAACATACTTTTCCACTTTACCATTGCTGTCTTCTACTTGGAATAAAACTTCACCTTCAGGAACAAACAAGTTAGAGATTTTCACCGCTTGATCCAGTAATCCACCCGGATTTTGTCTTAAATCAAGAACAAGTTTTTTCATACCTTTTTCGTTCATTTCATTTAAAGCTTCCGTTAATTCTTTATACGTATTCTCCGAAAAGCTCGTAATTTGAATTTCAGCTACTCCATTTTCTTTCATTTCTGCATAAACCGTTTCAATTGGAATTTCATCCCTTGTAATGGTTACTTGCATTGGCTTTTCCTGACCTGGTCGCTGAATGGTCAATGTAACCTTTGTCCCTTTTTCACCACGAATGAGTAGTACCGCATCGGTGACAGACATTCCTTGAATACTTTTGTCATCCACTTTCGTAATTGTATCGTTCGGCTGTAATCCGGCTTTCTCTGCCGGAGAACCTTTTATGGGAGAAACGATGGATATATATCCTTCTTTCTCTTGTATTTCTGCACCGATTCCTTCGAAAGAAGAAGAGATGCTTTCCTGGAACTTATCAGCTTCTTCTACATTCATATAATCAGAATAAGGATCACCCACACTATCAAGCATCCCATTTATAGCACCGTTTACTAAGGTGTCCTGATCAAGGTCTTTAAAGTAATTTTCATTTAACTTATCATACGCTTCATAAAGTTTTTGAAACTCTGAACGTTCGGTTACTCCTACATTTACTGCCTTCTCGTCTCCAAACGCCAGTGCAAATGTTGTAATTCCTGCAGTTGCAAATACAAGGAAAAACAAGAGCATAACAAATTTAAACTTCTTCATTTTTATAAAACTTGAATGGGTTTCTTGTTGTGACTGATCTGTCTTATCTTGTTCCAAAGCTTTCCACCACTTTCGTTGCTATGTATCTTGTGTGAATTTACGACTACACTATCACGAAACAGCTATATGAGCAATCTTCCAGCTCATAGCCTCTTTATTCTATCAGCTTTTCAATATTAACGAAAGGAAAATCCATTGTCATGATTATGATGCGTCAAAATCGTTGTAAAAAACCCTACTGTACTGACAGCAAATAAAGAATATAAGAAAGACTCCGTACCAATGATCGGCCAGCCAACCATCAGCACGATGCTATCAAAAGCAAAAATTAATTTTCCTACGTTCATTTGAAAACTTTTTCCAATCAGTTGAGCTAATAAATCAGATCCTCCTGTGGCGGAGTTTCCTTTTAACATAAGGCCGATTCCAATCCCAACAAATGTCCCCCCTAAGAATGCGCTCATAAGCGGGGAAAGAGTTAAAATATTCTTCCACTGATAAAAAAAGTCTATCATTAACGAGGATAACCAGAGACCGTGAATACTATTATAGAAAAGTTTTCTGTCAACAAAAAAAGCCAGCATATATAACGGCACACTCAGTAAGATTATCGTGAGACCCGGCTTAAAACCAAACCAGTAATGGGCAATAAGGCCAATCCCAATCATACCCCCGTCCAGGAAATGATGCGGCACGAAAAAAAGATTGATGCCGATTCCTACAAACACACTTCCTAAGATAATAATGCTAAAAGTCCTAAACATACGTTTCACCCGCTCACCTCAAACTGGGACAGCCCCTATTATTGTTGTATGTGAACATTTGAGAAAACAGAACAACCCAAGGGCGGAATGATTTAATAAGAGACGCCATTATCAATCACAAGTGACACAGAAAAGGGCCAGAAGCCAAAAGCCCCTAACCCTTAAAAAATCATTATATCTTTTTCACATTATTGAAATATTCCTCTAAAGACCAATTGTTTTCATGAATGACTTTAGCTGCATCCTTACCAACATACCTGAAATGCCAGGGCTCATATTGGTATTGTGTAATTGAAACCTTATCTTCAGGATAACGAAGAATGAACCCAAATTTATAGGCGTTTTCACCAAGCCATTTCCCTTCCTTCGTATCAGCAAATTCAATGTTTACTTGGAAGTTATTACTTTGACTTGAAATGTCCATGGCTAATCCGGATTGATGCTCACTTTGTCCTGGAGGTGCCACGGCCATTACAGCTTTCTCTTCTCCGAATTGAGCAATTTCTCTTTCCAGCAGCATTTTTTGATATTCATACGAACGATAACCTGAAATAGCCGTTAGTAAAATTCCTTGTGATTTGGCTTCAGCGAACATTTCCTCCAGCTGTACTGCCGCTTCTTTACGAAGATACGCCTTTTCAAGTTCTTGATTACCAAATACGAACGGAACTTTTGGGCGAACCAAATCAGTTGGTTTGTATTCATCTAATGCATATTCCTTATTTACTAGCGCTAAAAGGTTGGAAGGATTTTGAATCACTTGTTTTCCATCCACTACTTTCACATCATTAAAGTATTGAGACTCTAATTGTAGTTCAGGTGGAACTGTTTCTTCCTCTGTAGTGGGAGACTGATCTTCTTCCGGTTGATCTCCTGGAGTTTGCTGCTTAGGCACTTCTTCTTTCGTTTCTTTTTGTTTCTGGCCAAATAAATTCTCTGACCAATCTTGTACTTGCGAACATCCCGATAACATTATCAAGGAAGCAGCCGTTACGAAGATGATCTTTTTCATACTTTCACCTAGTTTCTCTCTAAAATGTTTCCAACCAATATCTTATCATGTAATAAGATTTCTGTATGCAGGATATACTTCACAAAATGAAAAACTGCCTATAAACCCAGAAGTGGGAATGTAAGCAGTTTCTTTTGATCGTAAATGGACCTACTCTTGAATAGCAGCTTCCAATGCAACTTCAATCATTTCATTAAATGTTGTTTGACGCTCATCTGCAGTCGTTTCTTCACCTGTTAAGATATGATCACTGACTGTAAGTACAGATAATGCATTGCGTCCAAATTTTGAAGCTAAAGTGTATAAAGCTGACGTTTCCATTTCAATTGCCAAGATGCCGTATTGAGCCCATTTTTCATGCTCTGCATTGTCATTGTAGAACATGTCGGCAGTAAATACATTTCCGACCTTTAAGTTCAGGCCTTTTTCCACACCGGCATCATAAGCACGTTTAAGTAGATCGAAATTAGCTGTCGGTGCATAGTCAATCCCGTTAAACGTTAATCGGTTCATTTGAGAATCAGTTGATGAGGTCATAGCCAGTATGACGTCACGAACTTTAACATCCTTTTGGATAGCACCACAAGTTCCGACACGGATCAGGTTTTGTACGTTATAGCTTTGCATCAATTCGTTGATATAAATGGAAATGGAAGGTACGCCCATGCCTGTCCCTTGAACCGAAATTCTTTTCCCTTTGTATGTCCCAGTGTATCCAAACATATTACGAACCTCATTGTAACAGGTTGGATTTTCCAGAAATGTTTCAGCAATGTATTTTGCTCTAAGTGGATCTCCTGGTAATAAAACCGTTTCTGCTATTTCATTTTCTTTTGCATTAATATGTATACTCAATTTACTTTTCCTCCTATCAAGTCTGCTGAAACACCATTGTAATCCTTTTTTATTTCTTATGCAACGCTTGAAAATGGAAGGATAGAAAGCAGTGCATGGGGTCAAACTAACGACAGAAGGAGGGATTCAAATGGCTAAAGAAAAAATGAGTAAGAAACTGAAGCAAGCAGTTCAGCATGCAAATGAAACTAACCCTTCTACCCGTACAGGGACACAACCTAACTCTTCAAGAACTGAAAGACTTAAATCATAACGGGGAGGAAGATTTCTATGGGTAAAAAACACCGAAACAGAATCAATGCTCCTAAGAAAAATAACCATATCCCAAAAGAAGCACTGGATGCAGAGCACAATGCACATGCTAAGGAAAATTCAGCTCAGAACCGGAAAAACGGTCCGGGTAATCACATATAAATATTGCTAATAAAATAAAGGAAAGAATCTTACCTCGATGGAAGATTCTTTCCTTTATTTCGTTGTTCCATATTTAATGAATCAAGATCCTATTCACTCTTTTCCATCCATTTGGCTGAAGGCGATAATAATAATGACCTCTCCGCCCCTCGTCAATAAAGATAATATCACGTGTAGCAATGTATCTGCCCTGATAATTTTTTGGAACCAAATCTGGTACGTTAAATGTTCTGAACGTTTTATACAGGGCTTCTTCATGATTATTTGCTTCAACCGAGATTCGATATACCTTTTCATAGCCTTTATCCTCTCCATACTTTGGAGTTTGGAAAATGGTCATGTCATAGGTAGACCTTAAAAGCTTAGGACGAATGATTTTTTCAAGTAAAAGCATGAGCACCCCTCCGTCATTATGTTGTACTCATACTATTACACATAGACCTTGTCGAATCCTTCATGGAAAAATAGGAATCTTTGTCGAATCGATCCCTTAAGCGAATTTATTTATCACATCTTTCAGTTTAGATGAGAGATGTGGGATATCTGTCGTTCTAATTGTCAGTCTGACCATGGATTCGTCCATTTCAAGTGCTTCTGCTAAGAATCCACCTAACCCTCTTGCCCGTCGATCCACTTCCAGAAGCAGATCCACTTGTTCTTCCGATTGATTCAGGAACATCACTTCAAGTTCATCTAATTTTCGTTGATATGGACCATTGACCGGTACGAATTCGAATTCCTGTATGAATGGATAGCGACCTCTATAGCGGCGTGGTGCCTGCTCACATTCAACCTTACGAATCCTGAAGCCCAGTTCCTGAACAGATGTGAGCACTGCATTCGTCAATTCATTCGGTAAGATTTCAATATAATCTTTGTCTTTAGGATCAACTGCATTTTTAATATCTAAGCCAGTGGCTACCCACACCCTTGTATTTCCATACGTGATCGGGGTTTCAAATGGTAAGGTAAAGGAAAAAGGAAACTGTTTCTTTTCATTTTCTCCGATAGTAAACGGCTCAGATATTTGCACTTTTTGAATGGGAGCATAATCAGTATACTTTTTGTCATCTGATTCACGAATATATGTAGTAAAGAGTGTTAAATAGATAGCATCGATATTCTGATCTGCGCTCCCTCCTGTAATTTCTACAATACCTTTTGCCGTTTCCCCTGCTTGATAGCTTGATTTTTCTAATTTTGTATCTACTGTAGCGGCTCCGATTCCTATTGAAGCAAACACTTTGTTAAAAAAAGACATTTGATTTTCCTCCTCGATTATCTTTCTTGTAATGTTTTAATCACTCGGTATAATTCCACCAGGATTTCCTCAGCGTCCCTAAACCCTGAATCAATTTGCAGAAGTCTTCTGATCACCATCTTTGTATCATGATGAATGGCAAGTTCTTCTTCCCAGCTTCTCTCCTTTTTCATAGTTGGTTCATAAGAAGAATACAATAAAAATAGCAGAAAATGCCCGATTGCGTAGAAATCACTCTTCTTCGATTTATCCCTCATATAATCCTTATGTTTCCCTGGGATAGTCTCTGATGTTTCATTCATTTCACAAGCAAGACCAAAATCTATTATTTGAAGCGTTCCATGATCCAGTAAAATATTTGGGATTCTTAAGTCACGATGAACGTATCCATTTTCATGGATCCATTGTACTAGGTTAACCAATTGTACACCTAAAGTTAGTGATTCTCCCTCCGAGTATGTTTTTCCTTCAATAAAAATTAACTCCTCAAATGTTTGACCGTGCATTTTTTCCATAACGAAATAAGGAGTCTTCCTATACTCACCTGTTGTATAAACAGATGGAAACCGGGGATGAGATAAAGTTTGTAGTGCATTCATTTCATTTTGAACATATTGGGCGTGATTAGAAAATAACTTTTTGTAAGGGCGAATTCTTTTTAGTATGGCTTCTTTTCCACTAGAGTGTTCGATGACCGAGTAAGTTGTACCATAGCTTCCTTTTCCAACTAATCGGATGATATGGTAGCCATTGATGTTTTCTCCAGGTTTCCACGTCTGTTCAAATCCATCGATCAGTCTGCGAAAAAGCGTGTGTACCATAACCTGTTTCCTCTCATTCCATCAACTGCTATAAAAGCTGGAAAAAAAGCTTTTACTCTTATGCTTCTTATAATGCTGATGTCCAAAATGTTTATGTTTAGGTGATTTATACTTTCTCCACGCATCACTGGAGCTGTACCGATGATGTTTCGAACCTAACAGGCTTTTGATTATTTTCCTTAACATAAGCAAACCTCCCAAGAATGTTTCTTATCGACTTGTATTACTATATACGTTTCATTTAGAAATTAGTTTCAAACATAAAAAATATCTTAGTGGAGCGTGATAATCTGCTTTCACACGCCTTGTCCAAAAAAGGGCAAAATGCGTTTTTCTCATTTCTTGAGTTGTGTAACGTAGCCATTTTTCACCATTCCCTCAGCGGATCGAGAGCAGATTACTGGCCACACATTCATTCGAAAGAAAATAAAAAAACTCGTCTATATAGTCCCACTTAATGTCCTGTTTGGGATAACATGCCTTCTTTCACACTCTCTTTGTCTGACTGGTTTATTGACCAGCCGATCGAAGTGATGGCACCTCATTTGACGATGATACCTGATCGTTTTTCTATGAAAAAAAGTGGAAAGCGTTGACCTCATTTCTTGTGAATCTAAAGAGGGATTAACTCAAAATATAGTGCCTCGATGTTTTTCTGCCACCCGAAAAACATGAAAGGCACTTTAGAGTTAATCCCCATTATGTGAATGAACATTCCTTACGATGTGATTTTCAATTCGATGGTTGAAAAGATCCTATACATCTTCTTCCCATTCTTCATCAATGATACATTTGGCAATCAGATACTCGAATGTGATATCCGCTATTTCTTCCAGCTCATCTTCTGACGGTACATATCCTCTTTGAACGAGTTCTTTCATGAAGAACTCGGCAATTTCCTCGGTGTCGATAAAGACTTCTATCTCCCGCATGTGATCGCCCCCTTTGATTCTCAATTTATGACAGAATGCTTCCAGTTATGCTATGAGAAAAAAGTTTTCATAAGATTTAAAAGACAAGCATAGACTTTATCATCAAAGATAAGGAGCGATTCGATGTTAAGCACATTTACTCAAAAAACGAAAACGATGTTAAAAGATTTAGAAAATGGTGAGGGAATGATTGTCTCAGGAATGCAGTGGATCCTTAGGGTTGTATTGCTATCATTTTTAATCATAAGCGTTCCAGTTTTTCTGTATATCATGTGGCTTATTCCTTCTCTTTAACAATAGATTGTGAGTTTGTATGAGATCTCAATTGTTCTAACACATAGTCCATCTTATTCTTATATTTAGTATCTTCAAAGAGAAGATACAGTGCTTTGTAATCATTATAATGATCCAGAAGCTGATCAATCCAACTTGGCTTTGGGTGAGCAGATGAACGAAGCGATTTTATTTTGCCTTCTTTTTTCTGCGGAAATACGAATCCGTATTTCTTAATAAAGGCCTCTGCTTGCTCTTCATCTGCAACTAAGGTGATTTCATCTTCGTCTGCTTCTAACCACTCTCCATCTGTAATTCTCATTAACTCATAAATAACGTCTTCCCAGGCATCGTCCTTATAACGCCATATTTCCGTCCTGAATCCTACCACTTTAAAGAGATCCTCTTCATATCCCTTGACAATAACCAGATCTCCGAATAGAAATTTATATTCAATATCGATCTGTTCCTGTTCAAAAATGTATCCATCATAAGAATCAAGCAATTCTAATGCTTTCTCCTTGAAAAGTCCTTCACTTTCGTTTACCTCATATAAAAACTCACCATCGAGTTTTTTAATATCGGTGATTTTCCCGACAGTACCATAGATTGTTACAACTACCGTTTCTCCAACTCTGAATCTAGGCTCTTTTCGTTTCTTCATTCTCCCCTCACCCTTAATCGCCTTTTTTATATGATATGCAACAACAAGCATATCGGTATACACGAAAAGCCTTTTTAAAAAAGGACCGACATTTGTCTAGAACAAATGTCAGTCCATTGGCTTAAAGGATTATTAGGTTAAACTTTTTCTTCTAATAAATAGGCGTCCCATGCCATATCGAAAATGGACATACTTTCAAGATAATGACCATTCATTTCAAGGTAAGAACTAATCTCATGGTATTGTTTTGATTGTTTAGGAAAGCTATGATCATCATAAGCTGAATTTGCGAAATGAGTTAATTCATCCTTGGCAGTAGGCTGCCTATATTTCATTAAATAATGATAAAAGGATTTTCTCACCTGTTCCACCTACCCTTGTGGTTTCTTTTCTAAAAGGATAGCCGAAGAAGATGAATTCGTAAAGTGTTTGCTTTAAGTGAGTATATCCACTGTTAAAATCGAAAGTAATTTTTCTTTAGTAAACGGGGGAGTTCCATTAATTCTGTGTAAGTGATCACTTTATCGATTAAATTGGTGTCGATTAACATAAGCTGGTCTTCAATTTCATTGATGACCGTTTCTTCCTGATACTCCATTCCACAATGACTGCAGCTCATGCTGGGGACATTCGAGATTTGAATCGCTCTTGTACCATCAGGAAGCTCCCAATACACGTTCGATTGATTCTCATGAGCTGTCTCACCTTCACACCATTCGCATACTTTTGCATTATTTTTATCCATTGATGGTTTTTTCCTTATCATCATTTTTATCTTGTTCCATTTTTGATAGCATCGCTTTATGCTTCTTTTCTTTAAGCTGATCTCTTTTTCCTCTAAAGTCCTTAAGGGAATTGTGATCCGGATTTTCCTGATATTCCTTTCGTCGCTCCAAACGCTTAAGTCCACTCGGGGTGAGGGAAGAATGGGTTTGATTCATCAATCCGGCAATTCCAATGGTTGGTTCTTTAATCTCTTCATCATGATACACTTCTTTAAAATAATCATCTGCCCTGCCTGCTACGTATTCTTCCGGTTCCGGATAGGTAGAGATGACTCCTTCAAAATTACGGACGACCACTTTTGAAGCACTTTGAGAAATAAGGTAATTCGGTTGCAGGGAAATTTTCCCTCCACCACCGGGGGCATCTAACACAAAGGTCGGTACGGCATAGCCGGATGTATGTCCCCTTAAGCCTTCGATAATCTCCAGCCCTTTGGATACAGGTGCGCGGAAGTGGCCGATTCCTTCTGATAAGTCACATTGATAAATATAGTATGGACGTACTCGAATCTTAACAAGATCGTGCATAAGCTTTTTCATAATAGGCACACTGTCGTTTATACCGGCGAGAATAACCGCTTGATTCCCTACAGGGACCCCTGCATTTACGAGCATCTCACACGCTTTCTTGGACTCTTCGGTAATTTCGATCGATGTATTAAAGTGCGTATTCAACCACACGGGATGATATTTCTTCAAAATATTACACAGGTTCTCGGTAATCCGCTGTGGAAACACTACTGGCGCCCTCGTTCCAATCCGGATGATCTCGACATGTGGAATCTCTCTTAAATTCTTTAAGATGTATTCAAGAATCTGGTCATTAATCAGTAGACCATCCCCACCCGATAGCAGTACGTCTCTTACACTTGGAGTATCCCGGATATATTCAATGGCCGCATCAAGTTGCTTCTTTGGTACGCCCATTCCAATTTGTCCCGAAAACCTTCTTCTCGTACAGTAACGACAGTACATGGAGCATTGATTGGTTACGAGAAATAACACTCTGTCAGGATATCTGTGCGTCAATCCAGGAACTGGGGAATCTTCATCTTCATGTAAAGGATCCTCCAGGTCATACTTCGTTTTATGGATTTCCTGACCAATCGGAACAGATTGCATCCGGATAGGGCAGCGCGCGTCATCTTCATTCATTAACCATGCATAATAAGGAGTAATATTAAGCGGGATTGTTTTAGTCGAAATCTTTACACCTTCCTCTTCATCCGGTGTCAGGTTTACCACTTTCTTTAAGTCATCGAGGGTCCTGATGGTGTTTGTCAGCTGCCATAACCAATTATTCCATTGTTCATCCGTTACATCCTTCCAAAGCTCAATATCCTTCCAATGCCTTTTCGGTTTATAGAGATTCATTTTCATCTACTCCACCAACTTTCAAAAAAGTATCTTTCTACCAGGAACAGAACTATACATTAGCCTATGAAATAGGATCCCAATCGGTTTTCATCCTTTTACATTACACTCAAATCTTTTTCCCAAATGTTCATATCTTCCATTTTGTCGAAGATGATGCAATTGTTCGCCAGTCTTCCTCCGTATCGATATCCGAGCTGATGGAATACCGCATTCATACCAACTGAAAGTGCCCTGGCAATCGTATAGGCACAGAAAATGTCGCGGTTAAGCAGTTCCCATTCCAATTTTCGGATCAGGTGCTTCATATACCCGCCTTTACGATAGGAAGAGCGTGTAGCACAATCCGTTATTTCGGCGTTCTTACAGGTTGATGATACATCAGCGGAAGCTGCACTGATGATTCTTCCTTCCTCCTCGATATAAACAAAGATTGTCCCACTTTTCATTGACTCTCTCACATAGTCGGGATTGTGTAATGGTACAGGATATAGCTTAAATACTTCTTGATAAAGGTCGGCCAACCGCCCTGCATGCTCTTCGGTCGCGACGGAAATCGGTTTAAAACCTTCGCTTTCGTGTCTACCTAGCTCCTGTACGGATTGAAGAATGGCATCCTCATCACTCCAGTACGAGCTATTTCTTCTTTCATCGGTTAAAAACTTACTCATAAAAAAAGCTTTATCCCCATTAAAGTACGCGTTTACTCCCCCCTCCAAGATGAAACCTTTTTCGAAAAAAAAGAGAGATTGATCCCTTCTTGCTTTCACAATTACCTTTTCATAAAGGTTGGACTGAGTCTCTTTCTTCACATACTCCCACAATAATACCGGGTTCCCTCTAAACTCATCCACCCGCAGCCTTCTGTTATAGCCATCTTTATAAATGGCAGCTTCTATCTTCGGTTTTTTAATATATTCGTATGTCTGCATTCTTATAAGCCCCTTTTTTACCAACATATGAAGTGATAAGGTAAGTTATGAAACAAACCATTATAAAAAGGAACAACCTATGTCTTTAATCATTAGAGTTGTTCCTTCTATGGATGATATGAAGTTTTTAAGATTACATTGAAGCTGACAAACGGTTTGTGAAAGGGTTAAATATCAATTATTACTCTATACCCATAAAGAAAAATTATGGCTCTTTATTACACCAATCCAAAATAAATAAGGAAAGTATTTCAGCAGTTTGATAAATTTTATTCAATTCGATGAATTCGTTTGCGTCATGAGCCACTTCAGTTATTCCAGGACCGAATACGACGACCGGAATATTCCCTCCCCTAGATAGGATTCCACCATCCGTTCCCCAGGGAGAGGCTTCAATGATGGGGGTGGTTTGCAATACTTCATTGGCATGATAGCAAAGCTTTTCCACTAATTCATGGTCGCAGGAAAGGTCACCAGGCTGCCACCTTCCACCAAACCATTCGATTTCCACAGGATAATGATCAAACCATGAATCAATCTTATCCAACTTCGAGAGGGCATCCTCTACCTCTTTTTCTACTAGTTGTAGGGACTCCCATGGTCCAACCCCCACCCTTCCCTCAATGATAGCAATATCAGGAACGGAGGATGGCCACTTTCCGCTTTCAATTCTTCCAATATTAATGGGCAATGGAATAGGAATATTTTTATATAAAGGATCGTCCACCCTCTTGTTTCTGGATAATTCCAATTCTTGAAGAGTTTGAATGACAGTATAGGCTTTATCAATTGCGTTTACCCCTTCATACCTGGTGCCCCCATGTGCCGATTTTCCTTTTACTTTCAGGCGGAACCACATGGATCCCTGTTGCTTCGGAAAGATCTTCATGTTGGTAGGTTCGGGAATAATGGCAACATCTGCTTTGTACCCTCTCATTAAGGCGGCAAGGGTCCCGGTCCCGCCACTTTCCTCCTCTATCACACTTTGAAAAAGGATATCACCTTTCAGTGGGATGTTTAATTCCTTCACAATTTCCAATGCAAGGAGTAAAGCGACAGATCCCCCCTTCATATCGGTTGACCCTCTTCCGTAAAGCTTTCCATCTTCAATCACACCACCATAAGGATCATATGTCCAATTCTCCCTGTCACCTTCTGGTACGACATCAATGTGGCCATTTAACAGGAGACTCCTACCTCCACCTGTTCCTTTTAACACACCCACTACATTTGGGTTGCCTTCGAAGTTCTCACGATCACATCGATAAAAAGGATGATCCAACACATCCGATTCTTTCACTTCCCAAATGTCCAACTCCAAACCAAGCTTCCTGCATTTCTCGATGACAATCGCCTGTGCCTTAGATTCATTTCCCCTAACACTATCTTCCTGCACTAACCTTTGCAGGAGCTTGATTGTACTTTTCTTTTTTTCTTCTATTATTTCCTTGATGAGACGGTGAGTTTCCAAATCGGTTCCTCCTAGTCTATATACTTGATAGTGGGGCTCAGGGTATATTGAGCTTCTGTTGTCTCTTCAATATCTTGAAGTGTGTATGGATTAAATAGTTCTTCTAATATCAATCGACCATCCTCAATTGTAAATACGGCCCTGTCTGTTATGACCATTGAAACACATGATCTCGTCGTTAGTGGAAGCGTGCATTCCCGAACAATTTTGCTTCCACCTTTTTTATCTAGATGGGTCATGAGCACTATGACTCTCTTTGCCTTCGAGGCAAGTTCGGTTGCACCTCCCATCCCCGGTACTTTTTTGCCTGGTATGATCCAATTGGCAAGATCGCCTTTTTCACTGACTTGCAGGGAACCCAGAATCGTTAAATCGACTTTGCCCCGGCGAATCATGGCAAATGCGATGGAGCTATCTGTATAACAGCCTCCATTCATTAATGAAACAGGGTATCCTCCCGCATTACACAAATTTTCGTCCTCTTGCCCTTCCCTTGGTGCAGGCCCGATTCCAATAATTCCGTTCTCCGATTGAAAAACAACGGGAAACCCCTGGGGAAGGTGATTTGGAACAAGTGATGGTATTCCGATCCCTAAATTTACAATCATATGCTCTTTCACTTCCAAAGCAGCACGCTTTGCTAACTTATCTTTCAATTCGTTTCCCACGCCCATTTCCAGTCGACTCCTTTAGATAAAACAATATGATCTACAAATACACCCGACGTGACAATTTCCTCAGGATCCAACTCGCCGACATTCACAATTTCTTCTGCCTCTACAATTGTGATATCTGCTGCCATAGCCACAAGAGGATTCGTATTTCTGGCACTTTTATCATAAATGAGGTTCCCAAATGTGTCGGCTTTTTTGGCATATACTATTCCCACTTCGGCAACCAGGGCTGTTTCATATAAATAACGGTCCCCATCTATCTCCAGTATCTCTTTTCCTTTATTTAAATAAGGATCATCCAAACCTATTTCGGTTACGATACCCTTCAACCCCACTCCACCAGCCCGGATTCTTTCGGCCAATATCCCTTGTGGAGAAAACTCAACTTCAAGCTTCCCTTCACTCATTAATCGACCTGCTACAGGGTTAGACCCGATATGGGAGGCAATCACCTTCTTTACTCTGTGTTGTGCAACCAGTTGTCCGATTCCGATATGAGGAAAACCTGTATCATTTCCAATAATCGTGATATCCTTCGTTCCCCAATCCAATAAGTGCTTACATATAGTAGGAGGAGAACCCACCCCTCCAAATCCGCCAAACATCAAAATCATTCCGTCATTAAAAAAATGTTTTATATTTTTATAGCTGCTTCTTTTGTTATAAAGACGCGACATATTTAGATCTCCTTCCAATTCTCTTCTACTAGTTGAAAGGTTCTTCTTAGTCTTTTAACCATCTCCTCGAGCTCCCTTTTCGAACTGTTCAATGGAGGAGTAACCATTATGGCCGATCCCTTCCTCCCATCTATCCCCGCCGCTGCGGGATATAATAAAATCCCACATTCAACCCCGGCTTTAACAATATAAGAAGTAAATGGTGCTCCAAGGGAATTCAACTCTATGCCCAACATCAGTCCTTTTCCTCTCACATCTTGCACAAAGGAAAATTCAGTTTTAAATTTTTCTATTAGATTTTTCAAGTATGTTCCTTTATGACCGACACCTTCAATCATCTTTTCTGAATCAATCAGTTTTAGAACGGCAAGTGCTGCTGTTGCAGACATAGGATTTCCACTAAATGTATGACCGCTCATAATGACTCTTGACCCATTCAATATCGGCTCCATAACGTTATCGGAAATGAGCGTGGCAGCAATAGGGGCATATCCAGCACTTAGTCCTTTCCCTATCGCTACAATATCGGCCTTTACTTGCCACTGCTCTAAAGCTAAAAAGGTTCCAGTCCGACCACAGCCTGTCATCACTTCATCTGAAATAAACAAAATATCATGTTTCTCACAGATTGATTTTATCCGTTTATAATAACCTTTTGGAGGAGTAATCGCCCCACCTGCCGCACCGATGATCGGTTCTGCCATAAAGGCAGCAATATTATCTGCACCTATTCTGCTGATCATCGTTTCTAATTGAGAAGCACAGGCAAGATCACATGATGGATGCGTTTTTCCAAAAGGACAGTGAGCACAATAAGGCGGCTCGATGGTCGGCCAATCACCTAAAAAGGAGTCGAATCGTTCTCTTCTGGATGGATGTCCAGATGCGGATAATGCACCGAAAGTGATCCCATGGTAACTCAGCCATCGGGATAATACCTTTCTTTTCATTGGTTTTCCTTGTTCCTGCCAATGCTGGATGGCAATTTTGATGGCCGTCTCAACAGCCTCAGAACCACTATTCACGAAGAAACTCCATGGATAGCCTGCCTTCTCGTGCAGAAAGGCAGCTAAATCCTCAGCAGGCTGATTACTGAATTGAGACCGATACACAAATGCCACTTTATTTCCTTGATTCACAATCGATTGAAGAATTTCTTCCATGCCATGTCCTACATTTGCCGTAACTGCTCCAGAACAAGCATCTATATATTCCCGGCCATCAGTATCGTACAAATACACACCCTTGCCATAATCAATTGTCGGATAGTGTTCACCAATCAACGGCTTTATTAAATGCGAATGAGGCATAATCCCCCTCCTGAAAGAATCAGATTCGTACTCTCTTTCGATTCGCTCATCTGGTTGCATAAAAGATTTCCCTACCATTATTCATATGTATGAAAAACGGAATCTTTCTTTTCTTTAAGAAAAAAGAATAGGACAAATAAATTTTTTATTAAAGCTCAAAGCCTCATCAAAAATGAAAACATCTTTTCTTTCAGCAAGAGTTTATTAATTGAAATATACTAAGATTCTTAAAAATTCGACAAAAAGTTTGCAAAGTGACTAGATAAATTAGGACGATATGTATAAAATAATGGTAAGATAATCCTATAATACTACTTTTTGCTTATCTTCAGGAGGGGGAAATGGTGAAAAAGACAAGAGAAAAACATCTAAAAAAAGCACCAAAAACGAAGAAAAATAAGAAAGAAAAACAGAAAAAGACTTTAGGAGCCTTCTCTTATTTCCGGACAATACGGGGAAAAGTGGTTCTGTCATTCGGTTTATTGACCATTGTCCTTCTAGTCCTTGCCTCAACTTCTTACTTCAATATGATGAAGCTTGAAAAAGAGATCAACACGCTGATTACATACGATATGCAGGTTGATACAAAGGTGAAGGATTTATCGAAGGTATTAAATGAGATTGAAATTGGAGAACAAGGCTTTGTCATTACAGGGGCAACGGGATTTTTGGCCCCCTATCAAAATGGTAAAGGTCAGGTAGAAAGTCACATCGAAGAATTGAATAATCTATTACAGGACGATCAGGAGCAGCTTGATAAATTGGATAAGATCGAAGCTCAATATGGATTTTGGATACAATTCGTTGACCGGGTAATCGAGACACGGAAGGATAAAGGGCTTGAGCAAGCAGCAACACTCGTTGAATCTGGTACGGGTAAGAAATATCTGGACGGAATACGCTCATATGTTGATATGATTGTAGTCGACCAACAAAAGGATCTGTATAATCGTATTGATTCTCTAAATCAACAGGTTTTCCTGTCCAAAGTCGTTACCATTGGCTTATCGGTATTTGCGGTTTTATTGGCTATCTTCTTCGGAATCATTTTATCTCATACAATTAAGACGAACACCAGGAAAATCAGCCGTTCTATTTTAGAAATAGCAAACGCTGGCGGAGATTTAACAAAACGCATTCATGTTAAATCCAAGGATGAGCTTGCTGACCTGGCATCTGATACAAATCAGCTTATCGCCGGGATCGCCATTCTGGTAAAGCAGGTTTCGGAAATGGCCGAAAACGTATCAGCCAGTAGTCAGGAACTTCTTGCATCAGCCGAAGAAACATCAAGGACGATTACTTCCATTGCAGAAACATCCACTGAAATTGCAACTGGAAGCGAACAAACAACAAGTCGGATGTCTACCTCATTAGAAAAAATGAATAGTTTGGAAGAAGCTGCCCGTTTTTTATTCAATCAAGCAGAACAAGTACGAAAAACTGCACGTGATATGAGGGTAGTTGCTGAACGAGGCGGCAAAACCGTTCAAGCCTCTTCTTCTAAAATGATGAACATTGAAGAAACCATGTCCAATACAAGTGAAACCGTCGAAGCGTTAGGACAGCGTTCATCACAAATTACGACGATTATCGGTACCATTACTGACATTGCAGAGCAAACCAACCTTCTTGCTTTGAATGCTGCCATTGAAGCGGCACGTGCCGGAGAGCATGGAAGAGGCTTTGCCGTTGTGGCAGATGAAGTCAGGAAACTGGCGGAACAATCCCGACAAGCGGCAAAAGGTGTAACAGAAATCGTACACAGTATTCAAGAAGAAGTGAATGTCATTATTAAGCAAAACTCGGATGGAGTAAAAGAGGTTATCGCAGGGGTCGAAATCACAAATGAAACAAACGCCTCCCTTGAAGATATACTAAACCAAACCACAAAAACAACAGTAGTAGTGGATGAGATGGTTGGTCATATTCAGGAAACCCTTAGTCTCAGTCATGATGTAGCAGCTTCATTTGCCCTGGTCAATGAAATTGCTGAAGCTACTGCTTCTAACACAGAAACCACTGCTGCTGCCTCCGAGGAAGGATCAGCTGCGATGGAACAAGTAACGGCAAGCGCTTCAGAGCTTTCACAACAAGCGGAAAAATTGAAAGAACTAATTTCAAGTTTTAAAATTTAAGACTAAAAAAGAGCCGTCGAGGACGGCTCTTTTTCATTTCTCATTAACAACAAAATCTGGAATCACTTCCCGCAGTAGCAAACGGCTCCAATAATAATTAACAGGATGAATAACACAACAATCAACGCAAAATTATTAACACCGGCAACTGGATAAGCATATCCACCTTGATAGCATGGATCACAACCATAACCATAGTTCATACCTATCACTCCTCAAAAAATATTTATTTACATTACACTGTATGTCATTCACCTAGAAATGGTTTGTGTATTTGCCTAATTTATTTAGCTCTACTCCTTTTCTGTACCGTAGCCTTTCTATATAATAGGAATAGATTTTAAGAGAAGACAGGAGAAATGACAGTATGAAATGGTTTATAAAATCGTTTATTAACGGTGTTCTAACAATTGTTCCGATTGGATTGGTCACTTATGTAGTTTATAAAATGTTTCTATTCCTCGATGGTTTATTAGGAAATGTTTTAAAACCCTATCTTGATGAAAACTATATTCCCGGTATTGGGCTACTCGCAACCATCGTTCTATTGACCTTGCTCGGTTGGCTTTCCACAAAGTTTTTTACAGGTACGATCATTCGTATAGTTGATATCCTTTTACAAAAAATCCCCTTTGTGAAAACGATTTACTCGGTCATCAAAGATACCATTCACTCTTTCTTAGGAGAAAAGAAGTCCTTTTCCAAAGTTGCACTCGTCAAAATGCCTGGTACAACAATGAAATGCCTGGGCTTTATTACGACAGAGAACCTTGCAGATTTGCATAATGACCTGCAAGATCACGTAGCTGTATACGTACCTCAAACGTTTCAAGTAGCAGGAGTCACCTTTTTGATTCCCAAAAGTGATATTGAAATATTGGAAATTAAATCTGAAGAAGCGATGAAGTTTATATTGTCTGGGGGAATGACGACCAAGAAGGAAGAATAGTTTATAAGCTGATTAGACAATATCAATGCGGTGATTTGCGAGGGTCGATGGACACCTTATAAAAAAAGACCGGCAATCAAGCCGGTCCATATCTATTATTTAGTTGAAATTTCCAATACCTCATCTTGTCCTGCTGTAACAGACGTCAACTCTTTTTTCACTAGTTCAGCCATGTCATCACCGTTTGTTAAGATGATTGGTGTGATGGTACTTTTTGCTTTTTCTTTCACAAGGTCTAAGTCATACGTAATTAATGGATCTCCCACATTCACTTTGGACCCTTCTGAAACATATGCTTCAAAGCCTTCACCGTTCATTGAGACTGTTTCAAGACCGATGTGGATAAGTATTTCAGCACCGTTTTTTGCTTTGATTCCAACAGCGTGCTTTGTTGGGAAAAGCTGCATGATTTCGCCGTCTACAGGTGAAACCACTTTACCTACTGTAGGATCAATCGCAATCCCATCTCCCATCATCTTTTGAGAAAATACTGGATCTGGAACCTCTTCTAGTGATTTTAATGTACCCGTTAAAGGCGCTACTGCATGAACGGTTTTAGGTGCCTCTTCTTTTTTACCGAAAAGCTTTTTTAACATATTCATTCACCTTCCTATATTTATTTTATATACACATTTGTAGCTCAATGTAAACATGAGAAAGTCTATTTTAGCACATATGTGAAGAGTTTCACAACACTTCATTATTTTAGAATAACTTTTTATATTCCCCGTATCCCTCTTCGTCAAGCTTTTCTGCCGGGATAAATCGAAGAGCGGCTGAATTAATACAGTATCGAAGCTTGGCTGGTCCCGGTCCATCATTAAAGACATGACCCAGGTGAGAATCTGCTTCTTTACTCCTCACTTCCGTTCTGACCATAAAATGACTGCGGTCTTCTTTTTCAGTGACTTCCTCTTCATCTATCGGCTTTGTAAAACTTGGCCAACCACAGCCGGCATCATATTTATCTTTTGAGCTAAAGAGAGGTTTACCTGAGACGATATCTACATAGATTCCCTCTTCAAACGTATTCCAATACTCATTACTAAAAGGAGGTTCAGTACCATTCTTCTGTGTGACATCATATTGTTCAGGAGTTAACGTTTTCTTTAAATCTTCTTTACTCATTTCTCTTCCCTCCAATGATTTTCAATAAATGCTATTCTTCCAGACCCTCTGCTGTATCGATTATAATGACCAGGGTTTTTTTTGTAATAACCCTGATGATACTCCTCTGCAGGATAAAATTCCTTCGCTGGCAGAATTTGAGTCGCAACCGGCTTTTGAAACTTACCTGACTGCCCAAGTTTCTTTTTAGATTCTTCCGCCAGCTTTTTTTGCTCTTCATTGTGGTAGAAAATAACCGTTTTATACGAATGTCCACGGTCAAAGAATTGCCCGCCTGGATCGGTTGGGTCAATTTGCTGCCAATATACTTCCAGTAATTTATCGTAAGGAAACACTGATGGATCGTATTCAATTTGAACGGCCTCATAATGACCAGTCGTTTCTGAGCATACTTCATTATAAGTTGGATTCGGAACGGATCCTCCCGTGTAACCTGAAATCACACTGTTAATCCCTGGCTGTTCATCAAATGGTTTCACCATGCACCAAAAGCAGCCTCCGGCAAATGTAGCTTTTTCATAATGTAAAGCTTCCGACATGCTCATCATCCTTTCTATTTCATTCTACTCACTATTCCCTTTGTAAGAGATTTTAACGCATTCAAGTTAAAAGGGAAAATATTAAGCTTGTTGAATTGGTTTAAAGGTAACAATGTAAAAATAGACCCTGGAGTCATCCAGGGTCTATCGTACATCAATTATTTAAGCTTTCTCTGCTTACCGATATTCTTCCATTTTTTTCGTTCTAACGACTCCAGTCGCTTATTCCCTTTTCTCTCCATGTAGGCAATTTCCCTTTGCAATTTCAGATAATGCGCGAATCGTTCCTCTGACAGAGTACCCTCTTGTATCGCTGTTCTAACCTTACAACCAGGTTCATCCTCATGACGACAATCGGTGAATCTGCATTGAAGTGCCAACTCTTCAATATCGTTATACTGTGTGGAAAGTCCTTCTTGTCCCTGCCATATTTGAATCTCCCTCATACCGGGCGTATCAATGATGGATGCACCACTATCCAATAAGAATAATTCTCTGTGTGTTGTGGTATGGCGCCCTTTATCGTCTGATTCCCTAATTTGTTTGGTCTTTTGAACGTCATCTCCTACAAGAAGATTGACTAGGGTCGATTTACCCACACCAGAAGAACCGACAAGCGCAACCGTTTTGCCCTTTTCCAGATAGGGATGCAATTCCTCAATTCCCTCATGATTTACAGCGCTTATTGCTAACACTTTAACCCCGAGCAATGCCCTTTCAACTTCTCTCTTTTTCTCCTCGATATCCTCACATGTGTCGGATTTTGTAAGAACGATAACGGGATTTGCTCCACTCTCCCAGCAGAGAAGTACATACCGCTCCATCCGTTTACTGTTTAAGTCGTCATTTAAAGAAGATAGAATAAATACGGTGTCTATATTCGTAGCAATGATTTGCTCTTCTGCTTCTTCCCCTGCCTTCTTTCTTGAAAACTTACTCGTTCGGTGCAACACCTTTTCTATGATTGCGCCTTCCTCGCTTAGGAGAATCCAATCCCCCACTGCAGGAAGGTCTTCCCGCTTAACCGTTTGGAACCTGAGCTTCCCTGAGATTTTACTTAATCGATCTTCTGTTTTGGTCATGACCATGAAGGCACCCTTTTGTTCGGTCACAACTCTTCCTAACATGTATCCTTCTTCTTCAAGGTGTTCCACCATTTCAAATACATTTTCTCTGTTATTCAATTTAGTTCCTCCCAAAAATTAAAAAATCCGTTGCGTGATTCAACACGTCAACGGATTTTCAAGTTTGAAAGAAAAAAATCAGTTTATCCCGTTAAAAGTGAGTTGACGTGCAGAACCATTACGAAGCATATTATTTAGTTTACTTTTATAACAAATCAATAATAAGTTCATATGTCATCACCCACTTTCTCAATTATTAATTTTATTATCCAGTATTTTCTTCTAAATTGCAAGTGATTTTTCTGATTTTTTCAAAAGATAGGTACTTTCACCATTTTTCCTCCTCCGCATAATCTATTGTGTTAATAAACAAAAGGGAGAGATACGGATGAGCCAACACGATTATTTGAATAAAGCGGCGATGTATGACTTATTATCCGGTTATTATAAATACTCAGATCCATCCATGCATATTCATTACTATCAAAAACATTTAAAATACATGAGGCTGGCTTTGCAAGCACAGCGCGCTGATATGACTACATCCACCCAGCCTTCTTATGTTCGCGTATTACATGCTGTACCCGATGCACCAAATGTGGATGTTTACGTGAATGGAAACCGTGTTTTAAGGGATGTGGCCTTTAAGGATGTAAGTGATTATTTAACATTACCGGCTGGGAAATATCATATTGATGTTTATCCTGCTGGTACAAGTGTGACGACTGTTATAAGCAAAAAAGTAAAAATCGACCCTGGCAAAATTTATACTCTCGCCGCTGTAGGTACTCTAAATAAACTACAACTCCTTCCGTTCATTGATGACCCGACGGTTCCAAGCGGAGAAACAAAAGTTAAATTCATTCATCTTTCCCCTGACTCCCCTGCAGTGGATATCGCAGTAAAAGGTGGAGACGTCATATTTCCGAATGTAGCATTCAAGCAAGCTAGCGATTATCTTGGATTAACTCCAATGACAGTCAACTTGGAGGCAAGAGTGGCAGGGAGTAAAAATACGGTCCTAAGTGTTCCGAATGTTCAATTAAGCCCTAATCAAGCTTACACCATCGTAGCTGTTGGGTTAGCCAACGGAACCCCCGAATTAGAAGCCATTCTATTAAAAGGATAATCACGTCTGTGTTCCGGTTTGTGCCTACTTACGTATGTATACGAAAAAAGGTGGCTTCCATCAGGAGGCCACCTTTTTCCTATTGAGCACGATCTACTGGTACTAACAACCGGAATGAAATATTATCTTCCTTTAAATTAAATTCGTTCGCTCTTACTTTAATATCACTCTTCAATTTCATGTCCTGTAATGAAACGTAGATTAATTCATCTGTAGGTTGTATCTTCACCCATTCCGGAAAGTTATATGAATCTCTCATTACCTTCAATACGTATGAAACCGGCAGATTTAATTGTCCTACTGATATGGATTTCTGTTTCAGGAGGATGTCTCCATTTTCCAGTGCTTTAGGTTCAAAATCCAGCTTAAAGTCTAAGTTTGATGTAAATACCGGAACAGACCCCATTAATTCCACGTCGTCTTTTAGCTGAACCTTATAATCAACAGGTCCCTTCATTCCTTCAGCTTCAATATAATGTTCAATAATCAGATTTAAATCCTTTTTGTTTGTTTCTACATTAAATCCTACTTCTTGATTGGTGTTTTTGTTGCTTTTAGGCAGTGCATCATCTTTAATCGGCATAAAAATCATTGAAACAATGATGGCTAATCCTATTAATACCACTCCTAAAAGAACAAAAAAACCGACCTTCCATTTGTTCTTCATGACGGCTGCTCCTCTTCCTCAACAGGTTTCTTTCTATCTGTCAATGTAGCTAATGTTTCCCCTTTTGTCAGGTTAATAAACATGCGATCTGCAATCATTTTATAGCCTTCATCATTTGGGTGAAAGTAGTCTTCAAATAATAAAGTATCCCCTGCATCAATAAATAAGTCCTCTATCTTAACGAATAAGGTTTTATCATAATCTGAAAGAATCTCCCGGCTGGCATCATTCCAATCATGAATCACCTGGTTGACTTCTTCAATATCAGAAAACCATGTATTGAATGGATTATATAACCCTACTAGTACGATTCCTGCATTTGGGTTATAGCTCCTGATCGTCTCAATGATTTCTTGTAACCGCAATTGGTATTGTCGTTTCTCTTCCTGAAACACTTCTAACTTCAAGTGTGAAAGATTTTCACGGAAAATTTTCATAACGTCGTTACCGCCAATCGTGATCATAACTAAATTTGCTTGTTCAATAGATATTTTCACATCTTCTTTTTTCAATCTTTTTAATAATTGGTCGGTACGGTTCCCTCTTACCCCATAGTTATGAAATTGGGCGTCTTTTACTCCATCCAGTGATTCCAGATGTTTCTCTAAGTAAGGGACATATCCACCCTTTTTCGTACTATCACCTACACCTTGAGTCAATGAATCGCCCACTGAAACAACTTTTAAGTTCTTCGGTATGAAGGTTTCGTTCGGATTATCTTTATCCCACATGGATACTTCTCTTGTAATATGCTCAGCAGCATCTTCTAACGAACATCCTGACAGGAAAAAAACAAAAGCGAGCATGATAATCGGTAGTTTTTTCATATGCGTCACCTCGCTTGCACTTTAGTATTATTATATCACGCTTGTTTCGTCATGAAACCTTTGTAAACAAATCATTAAGAACATGTAAATTTTTATGGCATTGTCACTCTTGTTCATTAACTATCGGCTGGGACCAGATTTTAACGTCTCAAATACCTCTGTGATAAACTGCCTATAGTTGAACTGCTTTGCGATCTTATGGACCTGCCAATTTTCTTTTTCCTTTGACTGCCTAAAATCTCCTATGCTCTGACCAAAAGTCCAGCCTGTATTGGTGGCAACCCGGATAGGAACTTCTTCAAACACCATTTTATCGCCATCCGCAAGAGTCCACATTGCCAATAAGTCATGCAGGGGACTACCCGAAATATCAGGATACGTTTTCTTATAGAACTTATAGTAATAATCCACCATCGGTTTGATGATCTGCCCGACTTTGTCATTTGAATTCACATAAAATTCATGGAGATGATCAATCATAGCAGGTGTTACAAGAGCATACATGGTTACATCTAAGGGGATGAGATGAATTTGTTTGGGGGCGAGTTGAATCAAGATATTGGCAGCATAAGGATCGCCATAGAAATTCGCTTCTGCCGTCGGGGTCACATTCCCCGGTACATGAAATGCACCTCCCATAACATAAAATTCTTTTACCTTTTTCATAGTTTCCGGATAAAGCACAAAGGCAGTTGCCAAGGAAGTCAATCGACCGGCAGAGTATATATATAATTCACCGGCATACTTATCAATTAGTGCATTGATTTCATAAAAGTTTTCGGTTATTTCTGAGTTTTCGAGTTCTATATCATCAAGGGTTATCGGTCCCAATCCTTCCAAACCGTGTACATCCGGATAGAATTGTGGTTGTATGCCCGTTAAAGCAGAGACCGCTCCCCCGATAACAGGTATATCGGTGATTCCGGTAATACTTTGAAGATATTTGACGTTTTTCAATGCACTCGCTTTAGAGACATTACCATAATCAGAAACAATTCCTACAACTTCAATCGTATCACTATAGTAAGCATATAATACTGCGACAATGTCATCGATCCCAAAGTCTGAAATCACCAATACTTTTTTCTTATCAGTCAAGTCCGGCCACTTCCTTTCTTTTGATTTCAATTTAATAAGAAAGAATCATTTTTTTATCTATCGGCGAGATCAGGCCAAACTTCTTACCTATTATACTTCTATGATATGATTGCATTGGTTATGAGGACGCAATAAGATTCATAAAATCATCAAGGAAAGGTACAAACCTGCTTTTTAAAAAGTGGTACAATACAGTTATAATCGCATAGGGAAGGGGAACGAATGAAGAAAAATCTCTTATTATATTTCACTGTTGTTATTGGATTATTAGGCATTCTTGCGGGTTGCTCAAGCAATCAGGAGGAGGAAGCTCATCATGATCATACAGCCGCCAATGGGGATCTTCGGGAAGAAACTGATTCGGTTGACACACTTCCCTCTTTTCTCGATGATAAGGACGACAATATGAAGCTAATCTATTCTTCAGCTGCTAAAAACCCTGATCTGTTACAATATATCCCTTGTTATTGCGGGTGCGGTGATTCTGCCGGGCACGAGAGCAATCTGAACTGCTTTGTTTACGAAATAAAAGGGAAAAAAGTGGTATGGGATGATCACGGTACCAGGTGTCAGGTGTGTTTGGAAATTGCGGCAGAATCCATTGTGAAGTACAAGAATGGAGAATCCATCAAGCAAATTAGAAACTTTATTGATGAACAATATAATGAAGGTTACGCTAAGCCTACACCGACGCCTATGCCTTCATAATTATAAAAAACAGCAGATGATTCTGCTGTTTTTTAAAATAGAAAAAAGCGAAAGGAAAATTCCCTTTCGCCTCTGGTTAGATCAATCAGTGTAATACATAAATCCTATCGCACCAATTCCTGTGTGGGTACTGATGATTGGTGTGGTCGGAACTATATCGATTTGGTCGTAACCTGTTTTCTCGATAATCTTTGCCTTAAGATTTTGAGCCAACTGCAGACCATCGGCATGAACAAGCCCTACACCACGAATTGTCTTCCCTTTTACATCGTCTAAAAATTGCGTTGTTAAGTATTTTACTACCTGTGAATGGCTTCGAACCTTTGCGACTGGAGTGTATTCGCCCCCTTCTAATGAAGCGATTGGTTTAATATTTAGCAAGGAACCGATCATTGCACGTCCCTTTCCGATTCTACCGCCTTTTGCAAGGTTCTCAAGTGTATCTACCACAACGAACAAGTTTGTATTCTGACGGATTGTTTCAACTGTTTTCAGAATTTCTTCCAATGGTTTTCCTTCTTTAGCAAGTTTGGCAGCTTCGATTACCTGAAAGGCAAGTCCTTTAGAAATAAAGCGTGAATCTACAACCGCCACATCTGATGAAGACATTTCTGCAGCAGACTCGGCTGAACGCACTGTACCACTCATTCCACCTGTCATATGTATGGATAAAACTTTCGAACCATCTTTTCCTAATTCATCATAAAGTTCTACAAATGTTCCTGCAGATGGCTGCGAACTTTTTGGTAATTCCTTAGAAGCTTTCATTTTTTCCAGAAAGCTAAGTGGCGAAAGATCTACTCTATCTAAATATGTCTCTCCGTCGATTGAAATGGATAGAGGAACTACATGAATATCTAGTTCCTTTACGATCTCATCTGATAAATCTACTGTTGAGTCTGTTACAATCTTAATTTTGGTCAATTTTGCCACATCCTATCTCCCATATCATTAGTATTATATCGTTAAATGCCAAGGAATTAAATAGATACGAAGGATTTCCACAACCGGTTGTCTAAATTGATATATATTTTTGAACGTGTAATGTCGATAATTGTTTCATACATGTAAAGATATTGATATAAAAAGGACTGGTCCCACGTAACATTACGCTAAAGACCAGTTCCCAAGAGAATTATGCATTATTCTTTAACTCTTCTGATTGATAAATTTCTTCATACTCTGACCATTTCGTCGTTCTCTTTAAATGTTCTCTAAAACTGTACATGGTCTTAGGCCCATTCTGATTGACAACCTTTGAAATGAATTGATGAAGCCTCAGGTTTACCCTTAGATAGAGCGGGTTATCTTCCTTCATGACAGGAACTTCTAAGATTTTGACCTTCCATCCATCCTTTGATTTGAACTCAATGGTTTTTGTCAGCAAAGTATCAATCCTCTTTTTCACCCGTTTATATTCTTATTATACCCCATTTAATGGCGCATAAAATGTCTAATCGTGCAAAAACACTAATATTTTTTCTCTAAAACGGTTATGAAACTGGCACAATACATTCGGGGGAATCGTGTTTGGATGAATTGACGATATCGGATACCTGGTACCCTTTCATTTGGTCTTTATGAAGCGGCGTTAAAACCGAAGAAGCTTCTTCAAAAGAATAATCGTCTATATTTAACCATTTCTCAATCGCTTCCTGACTCGTGAGTATAACAGGCATTCGTTCATGCACTGGTTGTACAATGGAATTTGCCCCTGTCGTAAGGATCGTGGAGGTTGTGACCTCTCCATTGCGATCCCACAAACCGGCAAACACAAATGGCTCTTCTTCTTTTAATTGAAATCTTACAGGTACCTTTTGGTCTTTCTCCTTCTTCCATTCATAAAATCCATCGGCAAAAATCACCATTCTTTTCGAATGGACAAGGGAATTGAAACTCGGTTTCTCCAATAAGGTTTCACTGCGAGCATTGATCAATGGTTTCCACTTCTTCTGATCTGCCCAACGAGGAACAAGCCCCCACGTTATCTCTCCCGCTCTGCGCTTGCCCTTATGTGAAATAAGGGACAAAACTTTTTGCGTTGGAGCAATATTGTATCTTGGCTGCCACTCTTCAAGGAATTCATCAATTAAGTATTGTCTCACTAATTCTTCTAAAGGGGTCGTTAAGGAAAATCTACCGCACACCACTGTCACCTCATTTGTTTTCTTTAATTAGGAATATACAACATTATGAGGAGAATTTCTAATCCAAAAGGCGCACTTTAACCCTTTACTATGTTAATGATTGCACAATGAAGATAAGAGGATTATCATAAATATATACAATATTGACTCATTGAGCGTTCAATGAGGGGATAATAGAAAGGATGATACTTCTTTGACTTATGATTTCGATTTTTCCAATTGGAAAGAAGAAGTTGCAAACGCCATTACCCATGGAATCGGATTAATTTTGAGCATACCCGCTTTAGTAATGTTAATCATTTTCGCCGTTCACGAAGGCTCTGCCTGGCACGTTGTCAGCTTCTCTATCTTCGGTGCTTCAATGATACTCCTATACTTATTTTCAACCCTGTTACACAGCTTTAAGCCTTCGAAGGTAAAGAATCTATTTGCCATTTTAGATCATTCGGCGATATATATCCTGATCGCGGGAACGTATACACCGTTCATGCTAGTCAGTGTAAGAGGCACACTCGGCTGGACATTGTTTGGAATTGTCTGGGGACTCGCCATTGTAGGGATTGTATTTAAATGTTATTTTGTTCAACGTTTCCAAGTCGTTTCCACTCTCTTTTACCTGGTGATGGGCTGGCTCGTTATCATTGCCATTAAACCATTGTACGCAAGTCTTACCGGTGCCGGATTCGGACTGCTGCTGGCAGGTGGAATCATGTATTCCATAGGAGCCATTTTCTATGTTTGGAACAAACTGCCTTACAATCACGCAATCTGGCATCTTTTCGTCCTGGCAGGAAGCAGCTTTATGTATTTCTGTATTTTGTTTTACGTTTAAGTATGTTTATGTTTTTTCAATAAAAGGGTACTGACGGAATATCCCGGCAGTACCCTTATTGTCTCTTCTCATCTATTTCCGTACATAAACCTTAAATTCATAGTCGTAAGGATTTTTCTCATCCTTCAATCCTTTAACAGAGGAGATACAAGTGAAATCCTCCCATGGGATGGAAGGCATGGTCGTGTCGCCTTCAAATTCATGATGAATCTCTGTTACATACAACTTATCTACATAAGGGATGAACTGCTTGTACACTTCTCTTCCGCCCATAATAAAAGTTTCTGAGTCTCTTCCTTCCGCCCATTCCAGGATATCCTTCACAGAATGCAGAACAAGACAGCCATCCGGTTGAAAGCTTGTATTTCTTGTAAGAATGACATTCTCTCGTTTTGGTAACGGCTTACCAATGGAATCAAACGTTTTTCTTCCCATGACGATTCCATGTCCATCAGTCGTTTTCTTGAAAAATTTCAGGTCTTCAGGAAGCCTCCATGGCAATCCATTTTCTTTCCCAATCAATCGATTCTGATCCATTGCCCAAATAAAAGAGATCATACACTCACGGCTCCTTTTATATGTGGATGCGGATCATATTCCCCAAGGTTAAAATCTTCAAACTTAAATCCGAAAATATCTTTCACTTCTGGATTGATAGATAATGATGGTAATGATCTGGGTTCTCTGGAAAGCTGTAAGTTCACTTGATCAAGGTGATTCTGATAGATATGGACATCACCAAATGTATGAACAAACTCTCCAACTTCCAGATCACATACCTGGGCTACCATCATCGTTAATAGAGCGTATGAAGCTATATTAAAAGGAACGCCGAGGAATACATCAGCGGAACGTTGGTACAGCTGACAGGATAATTTGCCATCGGCTACATAGAATTGGAATAAGCAGTGGCAAGGAGGCAAAGCCATATGATCTACATCCGCAACATTCCACGCACTTACAATCATTCTTCTGGAATCAGGATTGTTTTTAATCGTATCGATGAGGTTCTTAATTTGGTCAATCGTTTCTCCGTTAGTTCCAGACCATGATCTCCATTGGTGACCGTATACAGGGCCTAATTCTCCATTTTCATCGGCCCATTCATTCCAAATCCGTACACCGTTTTCCTGAAGATATTCAACGTTCGTATCTCCTTTTAGAAACCAAAGGAGTTCATGGATAATGGATTTCACATGCAGTTTTTTAGTTGTAAGTAGAGGGAATCCTTCTTTTAGATCAAAACGCATTTGATAACCAAACGTGCTTATCGTGCCTGTACCTGTTCGATCTTCTTTCTTGGTGCCATGTTCAAGGACATGTTTGCACAAGTCTAGATATTGCTTCACAATGACCACACCTTTTATAAGTTTATAGTTCTTTAAAGAATTGATATGTTGCTGGTGCCTTTTTCTTTAGAAGATTTCTAGTTTCAGAGTTTAAATAATACATAGCAAATGTTTCAGCAAAATATTCTTCTTTGTATTGAAGAAAATAGGGTTCATTCGGGAATACACGTGGAGCTTCCCTCTTCCAAAGAGGCAAAAATTCCAGCTCGTAATAAAGGTCCGTTAAGACGTAACGATCAATACTGTGAGCGAGTTCATGTAATTCCAGGTTAGTCGAATTATGACCCTTCCCTTTCTCACTATGACCGATTTTCACTAATACAAGCTTCGATCCACCGATTCCAGGAACGTCATCCCATGTAATACTTTTATTAGTGTACCCTCTTGGGGTTACTCCTTTCAAGTGACTTGTGGTAGAAAAATCGGTTAATTTTTTTTCAAACAGCCTTATTTTGATTTCCTGTGAATTCGTAGACTCTAAAAGTGAGGTCGGAATATGATCTAATCTTTCAATCATTTCCCTAGCAGCTGTTTTATCATAAGCAGCTTGTGGCAACAGGACCATATTTTCTAACTGTTTACTGGATTGAAGTTGTAATTGTGTTTTAAGAGGAGAATGCTTTAAGAGGGTTCCACTGTAGTTGGCTTTTGAGTTGGTCCACAAAATGACTAAAGTAACCGAAATAGCGAGGATGATGAATATACGCTTCACTTATTGTCCCTCCTTTCTTCTAAAGAAAGTATCATGATGTTTTTACTATTTTAACATAATGATAGAGTTGTTTTTAGGAGAGATTGTTTCCAATAACTAAAGCGGAGGCGGCTTGCTCAGAGGCGACAAGCATAAGGCGAACCTGCCGGAAAGGCGCCCTTTGCCTTTTTGGCAGGTTTGACTTATGACCTCGAGCCTCTAGCCGCCGGAGCTGGATGATAACTAAAGCGGAGGCGGCTTGCTCAAAGGTGACAAGCATAAGGCGAACCTGCCATTCAAATTAAAACAAAAAAGCAAGCACGCAGAATTCACGCACTTGCCTTTATTCGTATATGGACGTTGAAATCAGGAGACACTCATCCATTGTGGCGGAGTGTTTTTATCCCAATATATACTTCCTAAATCATGGTGTGCTTGAAATTGATCATGAACTGTATGATAGTGAAAGTTGAAGTAATAGCCATCTTTTGGCGGATGGTCTTTTCTTACATGGAATCGTATGACATCTTCACCAGAGCGTTGGTCATAAATATGAAAAATCTTTTCTGTTTTTGCATATTGAGGCACTTCTGAAATAGTAAGTGACGTTAAGTCTTCTTCTGGAAATTGAACAGCTGTATCAGCTATCGCCTTTTCGATCTTAGGAAGGATTAAAGACTTGAATTCGTCTTCAATGACAGGCTTGATCTTAGTCCCGAACTTTTCATAAGCATTTTTCTCTGCTTGTACCATCATGTTCCCTATGAAATCCTCATGGGAAATGGAAGACTCCTCTTCCAGTACTTCCTCTGGAACAGATTCAACCGACGAAGGCTTTCCATTGCCTTTTGCCATAGTGTGATTTTGTTCATTGAGAAAGGCTTGTGAAGGGGAAACAAGTCCAAATGTTAGAATGGATAGCAGGATAAAAAACGACTTTTTGAGCCAGATTGACATAGATAACGTCCTTTCCTATGTAGTACGTCTATTATTATACTATTTCTTACGAATAAAAAGTGAAAAAGGTTTCATTTTTTTGTAGGATATAAAAATATTTATGTGGTAGTATAATAAAGAGGATACTTTGTAAGGAGGATAACTAGATGGATACAGGACTTATGATCAATATCGGATACTTACTTCTATTAGGTTATTTCGTTGTACTAGGGTTTACTGATTAATACTTAGATGCTTAGACAGGCTTAAGATGCCTGTCTATTTTATTGTTTAAAAAAGCTATTTTCACAAAAATCATTTTTAAACAAAAGGTATGCTTCGGCTCTGTCAATCAGTATGTGCTGGATGGTGAGGGAATAGCTGGACAGTCCCAAGAGCAATGGAGGGTTACTCAGCCCCAACAAGCATAAGCTAAATGGGCTAGCCGCCTGAGCTGAATAGGTAAGACCCACTGGCTGTGCATAGTTGTAAATGAATTCAAAATAAGTAAAATTAATTAATTATTAATTTACGAACAAATACTCGACATATCTACAATAGGAGCAATTTTTTGTGTTTTTCTATCCTGCATAAGGCAGAAAAAATATAGCAGCACAGAGTGGATTGTAGCGGAAGGCACTTGACTCCTGCGGGAAATAGAGAAAAGGTCGAGACCCCACAGGGCAAAGCCCGAGGAGGCTCGACTTCCTCCCCGGGGAATCTTGTGCCTGGAGCGGAAAGGAACGGTCCCTGTTTTCACACTACCAATTGTTTAAAACGACTGTCTTCTTAAGATAGCCACAATCTTTGCGAAAAGAGCCTAACTAAAAGACTTTTATACTCGAATGATTCCAAAGTGAAATTTGGCGGATGGCCTTTTGATTACGTCAAATCCCAGTTCTTCGAATAATGGAGACTGATAGTGCTCTTTTAATACTACCCGCTTTTTGGCCACCCTTATTGCTTCTGCTATTCCTTCTTTTGTTAAGCCTGTATAGCTTGCCCATTGGCGGATCGGGTTTATTCCATGAGAATCTGTTAAGGCTTCTTCAAACATGGGATCAAGGTAAACGACATCAAATGCCTCATCGGGAATACCCTTTAATTCTTCCTGAAAATGTCCATTGACGACACTGATTCGATTCATGGCTCTATTCAGATCATGAAGTGGAGATACCCAGTCCTGAAGTCCGTGATGAAGTATATGTGAGATATACTTATTCGCTTCGATTCCGACTACTTTCCCCTTTTCACCGACTATATGGCTGGCGATAATACTATCTGAAGCAAGACCTAGTGTGCAGTCCAGAAAACTCATGCCTCCTTTAAGGTCAGCAGCTTCAATGAGTGGATCGGTCTCTCCGCGAATGATTCTTTTGATTCGGAAGGAAGCGGAGTTAGGGTGGAAAAAGAACGGTTCGCTATTGTCTTCTCTAGAATGAAGTTCTAATCTCTCTTTTCCGATCACTAAACAGTCTTGTTCGTGCAGATTCATGTGGTGTAAAATCGATCTCTTTTTTCTGGGGATATAGGGAATATCGAGTACCTCTGCTGTTTTATATGCCTTCTCTATGACTTCCTGGTTCGCTCTCCCGCATGTTGTGACAAACATGTTAAACATTCTCCTTTAATGGTACCATTTTGCTTGTACGTTTTTTCTAATGTTTATCTATCCTACCATAAAAAGAAACGGATGACAGAGTCACCCGTTTCTTTGTTGTCTTTAGCAATTTTCGTTAAAAGCTGTGGATAAATTGGAAATTATAGAGGAAATATCATGATCTTCAATTTCTTCCCTTGGGATGAAGTGAACGACTTTATTTCCTTTAAGTAAAGCCATTGATGGGGAGGAAGGTTCGTACCCTTCGAAATACTCTCTCATTTTGGCTGTTGCTTCTTTGTCTTGCCCGGCAAAGACAGTAACGAGGTGATCCGGGGCTTTTTCATTATTCATAACTGATTGCGTTGCAGCGGGTCTTGCAAGTCCCGCTGCACACCCACATACTGAGTTAACAACAACCAGGGTTGTTCCATCTGCATTTCCCATGTATTTCACTACTTCTTCTTCTGTACCCAGCTCTTTGAAGCCTGCTTGTGTAAGTTCTTGTCTCATCGGCTTAACTAACTGCTTCATATACTCTTCGTATGCCATTGACATCTATAATCAACCCTTTCCCACTTTTATTGGTGACGTGCTTCGGTCATCTGTTTCCAAACAGATCCTTTTGCTTCTTCGCCGCCCTCTATTCGTTCGATGGCCATTTTCACTTGAAGCTTCACTTCGAATTCAGGGTCATTTTCCGCTTCCCGTAAACCAGGCAATGCAGATTCATCTCCTACTTCATAAAGGAACATGGCAGCACGCCATCTCACAAGTTTACTCTTATCCTTTAAGGCTTGAATCATTTCCGGAGTAGCTTTTGCAAAACCTAAGTCCGAAAGGCAATCTCCAGCCGTTCTCCTTACTGTGACTGATTTATCACGTAAACCCTTAAACAGCAAAGGAAGAACTTTTTCATCTTCAATCATTCCCAAATAGACAATAGCCAATCTGCGAATGGATACCTTCTCATCCTCCAGGGCTTTCTCCAACAGAGGCAGGTCATCTAAAGTGGGATCTTCCATCGCATCCAGCTTCTGGTACCTTGTTTGCCAGTCCGGGGCTTCAAAGTCCGCGACACTCACCTTTTGCTTTTTCTTGTAAATGAGAGGTCCCTTGGAATCGGTTGTTTCCTGGGCTCCTTTGACAAGTGCTACTAGCCTTTCAGAAGGATAGGCTGCAACCAGTTCTTCCGTCAAATTGTTACCAATTTCATCCAAGTCTCCGTACCGGATACCGTAATCTTTCCACTTTCTGAGAAGGACGACATTATCCCCATCTTTTTGAGCCTGACCGATTGCTTCCAGGAATGGAGCGGGAAGGGAAAATCGCTTCTCTTGTTCCCCGTCTGTCACCTTTACTTGCATCGGAATTTCCTTGAACATCTGCACGCTAACATTCACTTCACCAAAATGTTCTTCCATGGGAGATTCATTTTCCAGGTCCAGAGTATCTTCACCGAATGCTTTTCTAACCTGTGGCAAAAGCTCTTGCCAATCGTATTTCGCATTTCGTTCAACGGCTAAGAAGTCGGCAACATGATAGACCCCTTTAATGCCGTCAATGGCAAGGATATCTTTAATGACGGGAGGAGCCCCGTCCGCTTCATCTTTTTTATAATTATTGCTCTTCCCGGCTTTCATTTCCTGATTAAGAAGAACTTTCATCGTATTAGGACTTGGAGTTGGTTCAATCGATACTATCCTCAAGCTTGTTACCCCTTTCTATAAACACTTCTTATACCATCCATTCTAACACAGTATCCATGGTGCCTTAAACGAAGAGACTTATTCAGCAAATTCGGAAAGGTATGTCCATCTTTCAATTAGCTCTTCCAATTGCTCGTTTAGTTTTTCACTTTCGCTCATTAACTGTTGTGCTTTTTCAAAATCACTGCCGACCTTTTGCAGCTCAGCATCTGTTTCTTCTATACTCTGCTCGATGTCGGCCATCTTTTCCTCGATTTCGTCCCATTCCCTCTTTTCCATGTAAGAAAGCCTCTTTTTCTCTTTCTCTTCTTTCACGGGAGCAGATTCTTGTTTCTTGACCGGATCCAGCTTCTTACTTTTCACTTCGTTCTTTTCCAGGTACTCAGTATATTCCCCAAAGTAAAAGTCGATTTGTCCATCTCCATTAAAGACCAGTAATTGCTCAGCTGTTTTATCTAAAAAGTAGCGGTCATGGGAAACGGTTATGACGACACCTGAAAATTCATTTATATATTCTTCCAGGACGGTGAGGGTTTCCGTATCTAAATCATTCGTCGGCTCATCAAGCAAAAGGACATTCGGTTTTGACATCAATAGCTTAAGCAAGAATAGTCTTCGTTTTTCTCCACCGGAAAGCTTTCTGATCAACGTACCATGCGTACTCATTGGAAATAGGAATCTCTCCAGCATGGAAGTAACAGAGATTTGCTCGCCTTTATCCGTCGTTATATATTCTCCTGCTTCTCTTATATATTCGATCATACGCATATTCTCATCAAGTTCTTCATGACCTTGAGTATAATAAGCGACCTTTACGGTTTGGCCTTTAAATAATTGACCACCTGTAAGCTCATCGGTTCCGGCAAGGAGGTTAAGAAATGTTGATTTTCCGCTCCCGTTTTTACCTACAATTCCGATTCGGTCTTTAGGTTTAATAAGGAAAGAAAACTCATCTAAAATTCGCTTGTCTTCAAACATTTTTGAAGCATCCTTGAACTCAAATACTTGTTTACCCAGACGGTTTCCTCCGATTGCCATGTCAACCTGACCGCCTGTGGGACCTGAAGACATCGTATCCTCTAAATTTTCAAATCGTTGAATCCGAGCCTTTTGTTTAGTGGTTCTGGCTTTTGCTCCCCTTCTCATCCAGGCAAGCTCTCTTCGATAAAGATTTTGCTGCTTTTCGGATAATTGGCGTTCCACTTCTTCCCTGGAAGCCTTCGCTTCAATAAATGAAGCATAATTTCCTTTATAGGAGTATAGGCTTCCTCCATCCAATTCGAAGATTCTGTTCGTTACCTTGTCGAGGAAGTAACGGTCATGGGTCACGAGCAACACAGATCCGTTATACTTTCCTAAATAATCTTCCAGCCATTTGATTGACTGGTAGTCTAAATGGTTGGTCGGTTCGTCCAGGATTAATAAGTCCGGTGTTTCAATCAGGACGCCTGCCAGCGAAACTCTCTTTTTTTGCCCACCTGACAGCTCTCTCATTTTCTTTGAGAAGTCGTGAATTCCCAGTTTTGTCAAAATGGATTTCGCATTTGCACTTGCGTCCCAGGCGTGAAGAATATCCATTTGCTTTTGAGCTTCAAATAAATCTTCCTGTATTCGAGGGTTTTCTGAGTTGTTCTCCATTTCCAAAAGGGCCATTTCATAATTCCGCATAGCCTGGATGATTTTTGCTTCACCACGAAATACTTGTTGTATCACGGTTAAATCCCCATCAAAAGCAGGCTCTTGTTGAAGGTAGGCAATATGATAATCGCCAGGCTTCGAAAGCTCTCCTGTATCATATTCTTCCATCCCGGCAATGAGTTTCAACAGGCTTGATTTACCCGTTCCATTCACCCCGATCAGTCCGACTCTTTCTTTCTCGGTAATTGAAAACGATATATCTTTAAAAAGAGTTTTATCTCCATACGTCTTAGAAAGATTCTCAGCTGTTAACATTCTCATTCTTGACCAGTCCATTCTTTATTAAATTGCTCTAAAAACCTCAGCATGAAAGCATGACGTTCCTCTGCCAATTTCCTTCCCGTTTCTGTACACATTAAGTCTTTCAGTTTCAATAACTTTTCATGAAAATGATGGATACTGGAACTATCCCCATTTCTGTACTCCTCTATGGTCATCTCCGACCTGACTTGAAATTCAGGGTTATACAATGATCGACCTTTCTTTCCTCCATATGCAAAGGTTCTTGCGATTCCTATGGCACCAATGGCGTCAAGGCGATCGGCATCTCGCACGATTTTCGCTTCTAATGATGTTATTACTGCTTCGTGACCACCTTTATAAGATATGGAATAAATAATCGAGTTCAATAATTCCTTTTCAGTTTCCGTTAGAGAGAGGATGGATAGGATGTGATCCAGCCTTTTCTTCCCCTCTTCTTCTTCCACGAACTTATCATCCGGAACATCATGTAGCAATGCAGCCAGCTCGATGATATATGTATGGGCTACATTTTCTTCCCTGGCAATGATAAGTGCCTGTTTTCGTACACGATCCAAATGATACCAATCATGTCCTGTAGACTCACCAAGATACTCACGTTTTAAATAGTCGATTATACCGTCCAGCTTTTTCCGCTCCAAGGTCACCTTCTCCTCTATTGTATCAAAAAATATTCTCTTATCAGAATAAAAAGGAGTGGATGCAGATTCTACACATCACTCCTTTTTCTATTAATTCATTTCGTCTTCTGCAAACCAGCTTATCCCTATTGTATTGGCCCCTGCGTGAACACCGATCACGGCACCCAGTGGGTACGCCCCAAATTCGATCTCAGGGTATTTAATACTCAGTTGTTCAATCCATTCTAAAGCTTCCCCACGGTTTAAACCATGCAGTACGGACACTTTTGATATACGTTTAGTAGCGAGAGCGTGAATTAATCGATCGGTCATGCTGCTCAAACCTTTTTTGATGCTCCTTACTTTATCCTTCACTTCAAGTTTTCCATCCTCAATGGCAAGCATTGGTTTTACATTAAGGACACTTCCGAGGAAGAATGAAAGTCCACTCATTCGTCCACTTTTATGTAGTTGCTCCAAGCTGCCAACCATTACATAGGTTTCACATGAATCGATTCTTTTTTCAATGGCTTCTTTTATTTGTTGTGGGTCTTTGCCCTCGTGAAGTAACCTTTGACCGTATAGGATTAATTCGGTCAATGGATTGGAAATGATTTTCGAATCTATACAAATGATATTTGGTAGTCTATCCTTTAAGAGCGTTGCAGCTTGATAGGCAGATGAATAGGTGCCGCTGAAATGAGAAGAAACATGAATCGAAAAGATATAATCATAGTCCTTTGATAATTCTTCGAACAATTCCTTAAAAGTCCCGATTGAAGGCTGTGAGGTTTTCACTTCTACCTTTACTTCCTTTAATTTCAAGAACAATTCTTCCGGAGATAAGTCTACTCCATCTTGATACTCCCGCTCCCCAAAGAGAATATTCATCGGAACAATATAGATGTGATTTTCTTTACTATTTGAATGTGTTGGAACAAATGCTGTGCTATCTGTTACCCAGGCTATTCTCATTGAAAAATCCCCTTTTTCTATATAATTATGAACTCTTTTTTGATAGAAGTCTAATCGATCAAGATATTTGTAAAGTATCTACAGAAAATGAAATCATTTGAAGAACATCATCAACCATTTCTTCTGTTATGACTCTATTAAAAGTGAGAATCCCTTCATAGGTAATAGGTTTACGAGAGGATATTACTTCTTTCCATTCCCAATTTTTATCTTCACCCCATTTTTCTTCAAGTATCTGCCTGCATTCGTTCAATTTCTCATCACCCTTATAGACGATAAGAATATCTGCTCCAGCTGTATTTTTTTCTGTCATCATTTTTCTCTCTGCCAAAAAATGCCCCATGTCCGCTTTTAAATGGAACTCTATCGAAATGGATTTCTTAGATGGTGAAGAATAATGAATTTGATAGCATCTTTCATAATGAGCAAAATCAAATAAATCTTTGCGATCAAGAATTTGGATTTCCCCTGTCAAGTCAAGATCGTATACAGCTCCCTCAAAGACTACCTTTAAGTTATCAAATGCTGTTGGATCAAACACGTTCTCCTCTCCTTTCAAACCCCAAAGGCTAAAATAACCCTACAGCCCTGCCGTCATCATCCACATTCATTCCGAATGCTGCCGGATTTTTGGGCAGGCCTGGCATGGTCATTACTTCTCCCGTTAATGCAACAATAAATCCTGCTCCGATCTTCGGCTTAAGCTCTCTGATTGTGATCGTAAAATCTTCAGGACGCCCGAATTTAGATGGATCATCGGATAAGGAATATTGGGTCTTAGCCATACAAATCGGCAGGACGCCCCACCCTTGATCTTCAAATTGCTGGAGCTGCTTTCGTGCTTTCACCGTGTAATCTACTTCTTTCGCTCCGTAAACCTTTTTCGCAATCGTTTCAATTTTAGATTGAAGTGAATCTGAGGGTTCATATAGGCGAGAAAATTCTTTCGTGTTCCCTTCGATCTCATGCAATACCTTTTCGGCTAAATCTCTTCCACCCTCTCCACCTTTAGCCCATACATCGGTTAGTGAAACTTGTACTCCCAGGTTTTCGCACCACTTGATAAGGGTCTGGATTTCGTCATCACTATCTGTCATAAATCGATTAACGGCAATCACATAAGGTACGTTGAAGTGACCTATTGTTTCCATGTGCTTCTTCAGATTAGATAATCCTTTTTGCAGAGCCTGAAGATTTTCAGTCTGAAGATCACTTTTCCCTTGACCTCCATGCATCTTCAGAGCACGAATGGTGGCAACGAGCACGATGGCATCCGGTGCTATGTCTGCAGCTCGAGATTTGATATTCAGAAACTTCTCGGCCCCTAGATCAGCACCAAATCCAGATTCCGTTACAACATAATCAGCCAGCTTAAGAGCCGTTTTGGTCGCCAAAACACTATTACACCCATGGGCAATATTTGCGAATGGTCCGCCATGAATAAGGGCAGGAGAATGTTCGATCGTTTGAACGAGATTAGGTTTTAAGGCATCCTTTAACAATAAGGTCAGCGCACCTTCAACTCCTAAATCTTCGACGGTTACCGGTTGGTTTGAAAAGTTGTATGCGACAACCATTCTTCCAAGCCTTCTTCTTAATTCCTCAAGATTTTGAGATAAACAGAGAACAGCCATAATTTCAGACGCTACAGTAATATCAAATCCGTCTTCACGGGGAACACCTTGAACCGGTCCACCTAAACCAACGATGATTTGTCTAAGGGCACGATCATTCATGTCCAGAGCACGTTTCCATACGACTCTTCTTTGATCAATATCCAATTCATTCCCCTGATGGATATGATTATCTAACAATGCAGCTAAAGCGTTATTCGCAGTCGAAATAGCGTGGATATCACCTGTGAAATGAAGGTTGATATCCTCCATGGGAAGGACTTGTGAATAGCCTCCTCCTGTTGCTCCGCCTTTGATTCCCATCGTTGGACCAAGTGATGGTTCCCTCATGGCAATGATGGTGTTTTTATCTAACTGATTTAACGCATCCCCGAGTCCAACCGTTACCGTTGATTTCCCCTCGCCTGCAGGAGTGGGATTGATCGACGTGACTAATATCAATTTCCCATTGGGCTGCCCCTGCAGTTTATGAATGGCTTCATATGTAATTTTCCCTTTATATTTACCATAAAGCTCAATATCATCTTCTGTTAGGCCGATTTGCCCCGCAATTTCCAGTATCGGTTTCAGTGTAGCTTGTTGAGCAATATCAATATCTGACTTCACTATCTTCTTTGTCGTTGTCATCTAAATTCACCTTCTAGTTATGTAATTGAAATTTGGCCTGAGCCATAAATATAAATTTTACAAAAAATCATGTTTACACTTAAACTTCATTTACAATCCATTTGTAATCTTAAATTGAAGTGTTACTTAATTTTACACTATGTTTTATATCTTCACCATTTTTGCCTTTTATAGGGGGAATAAAATTGTTGAAAGAAAAGTCGATTCTCATTTTGACCGCACGCTTTGGAGAAGGACATATTCAATCTGCTGAAACTCTGGCTCATACATTTAAGAGACAGGGATATGAACGAGTGAACATCTGTGATCTATATGGAGAAGCCTACCCTGCCATCCACTCCCTGGCCCAAAATTTATTAAAAAAAGGATTTTCCAAATTCGGTACCCATTTCTATAAAGCATTCTACTATGGAACAGATAAACTTTCCTCAAAAGGATTGAGTTACTTTTATCAGCATTTAGGAAAAAAGCGTCTTATAAAGCTGGTTGAAACTTACTCACCATCATGCATTGTCACGACATTCCCACTTCATGCTGCACCATACTTGCGACTTCGCTCAAGCTTAAATATACCTACATATACTGTCATTACAGACTACTGTGCCCATCCGTTGTGGATTCATCCGATGATCGAGAAATACTATGTAGCAACAGATCACGTAAAGAGGACTCTCATCTCTTACGGAGTAGAGACAGGGAAAATCTTCGTTAGCGGTTTACCTATCCGGCCAAGCTTTCATCATACGGTCGAAAAAAACTATAAAGAATTTGGACTTGCCCCACAACGGAAAACTATCACCATTATGGGGGGTGGTCTAGGTTTGCTTCCGAATATCGAGCCTCTTTTAACTTCCCTATCCAAAGATAAAAATCTTCAAGTAGGCGTTGTGTGCGGGAGGAACCATCAACTATATAATCAACTGGAAAAAAACTCAAAAGAAAACATCCACATTTTCGGATATATATCAAAAGTGGAAAACCTGTTTTCCCTTACCGATTGTCTGGTCACTAAGTCCGGTGCCTTATCTTTAACGGAAGCTGCTTGTTTTAAATTGCCCATCATCATTTTTAAGCCCGCACCTGGCCAGGAGAATGAGAATGCCAATTATTTATTAAAACGGACTGCAGCACTCACCTATTCGACTCAAACAGACTTTCTGGAAAGCATTTATCGATGTCTCTATAATAAAAATACGATAGACACATTATCGAAAAATGTATCCTCGTTATTTAACAAAAATGCCTGTACCATGATCGTAGAGGATATTCTTCGACACGACCACAGGAAAAACACATTTGTTGAAGGGAGGATGTGAATTGGAAACATCCCCACACATCCTATTTGGTGTCAGAATAGCTTCTTTAGCTTAATTGGATCCTGCTTTATCACTTCCTAAAGTCCAAAGGAATATAGATCCTTCCAAAACAAGGATATCTCCAACTTCATTACCAGTACAATTTTTGTTTTATCCAAGGGATTTAAAAGACAAGAATCTTTGGAAGTAAGATGGATTGTTTACGTTTTCGAAAAGGTAGGAGTTTCCCATTTAAAGCGATCTGGGTTGTCTCACATCACAAATCGCTGGAGAAAACCTATGTAGGGTGGTTCCATCATCCGAATCAGTATAAACGCATCTAAAAAGAACTTGTCAATGAAGTCAGTAGATAAGAAAAACATGATCGATCCCCGGAATAGGATCGATCATGTTCATTATTTTTGAAACATAAACAATGTCGTAAAAGTTAAAGCTTGTTTTAACTCATTTGAAAGCGAGTCTGTAAAGGACGACTTTACTCCTTTTTTATAGACCCAATCTTCATCAACCTTTCTCCAGCCTTTTTCACCAGCCAGTTTTTCCAGTTCCCAAGGCATCATTGTATTGCAGATGACGTCTTCTCCAAGAAGGCGCGGATAGGCATTTTCCCTGGGGTGAGCTGTTGGTCCTAAAAGACCAATACAAATAAACCCATCAGGAGTCACAATTCGTTCGATTTCATTCAGGGTATGAAGAGGGTCTTCCGTCCACTCGACTGAATTAATCGCCATCACGGCTTGAAATTGTTCATCTTGAAAAGGGAGGGATCGCAAGTCTCCTTGAACAAAAGATAAAGAGTCCCTTTCTTGTTTTTTTGCTATTTCGACCATTTTTTCAGAGAAATCCATCCCCGTGACCACATAGCCTTTGTCGAAAAGCAGAAATGAACCATATCCATCGCCGCATCCTAAGTCTGCTACAGCCTTCCCACGTTCAATATGTTTAGTGAAAAAGGGAATGATGGCTTTCCTGCTTCCACTTGTCCACATTTCTACACTTTTGGAATGCCATTGATCGGCATTGTCTTCCCAACGTGCTCTGGCACTGGTATGCCATTCTGAATTCCTCATATGTACACCTCGATTTTTTTCAATAATATCTATAATTCTCAACCAGTGAACCATAATCCTTCTTTTCAGGCATAATCTCTGTGAAAAATATAAACACCATAATATTATTATGTAAACTTAAAATCTGTGTTGATTATGATTTTTAGTTTTTATGTCCATACTATTCTTATAATCTGAACAAGAAAGGTGATGTTGTATGGAAGAGATTGCTAAAGTTCAACGGAACTACCATGGAGACATTATCAGTTTCCAAACTTCTTCCGGCCGTATAATCTCCTATCGAAAAGCTGTTTTGGAAGCTTCTGAGGGATTACTTCAAGGAGTGACATTGAATGAGAATGAATGGGGAGAAACAGAATTATCAAGTATGTCCGTTGATGACGGAAGCTTCAATGACTATCCTGCCATTTTTTGATCGGGAACTTTTCCTGACTTGCGCACTGAGAATAACACAGTACTTAAATACAACAAAAAGGACTTTCATGCATACTGCATGAAGTCCTTTTTTCTTTGTTCCAGTTGTCATGATTATTATTCACTACGATTTTGAATGGTTCGAAGTTCTTCTACCCGTTCCTTCTCTTCATCGAAGAATTGGACGAGATCTCCAATACGATCAATGGAATCCCAGCTTAGGTGGTGTTCGATTCCTTCCACGTCTTCATAAATATGCTCTTCTTTCACTCCAATTACACGAAGGAATTGTTCTAAAAGTTCATGTCTATATACTAAACGCTTCCCTACTTTGTTTCCTTTTGGAGTCAGAACCAGCCCGCGATATTTCTCGTAAATGAGATAATCGTCCTTATCTAACTTCTGCACCATTTTGGTAACTGAGGAGGGGTGAACAGATAAAGCTTCTGCTATATCTGATACTCTGGCATAACCTTTGTTCTCAATTAACATATAAATCTGTTCTATATAATCTTCCATACTTGGTGTAGGCATTCTGTACCCTCCAAATTTCCATAAATATCATTAAAAGTTTACTATAACTACAGAATGAATACAACCCAAGCACTTTAAATTACTCCTCTGTCAACCGTTGATTCAGGATCCTGGATACCAACCCGTATTTCGGTGATAACATCCATACGATGAAGAAAACAAGTCCGGCGGCCACTGCCATTGCACCGGAAATGGACACATCGAACATCTTTGCCCCGTAATATCCGATGATGCTATCAAAGACTCCAATGACCCCGCTTAAAAGAAGCATCACTTTATATCGGTCAGTAAGTAAATAGGCTGTAGCACCAGGGGCAATGAGCATCGCTACCACGAGAATCGCACCTACGCTATCAAATGCCGATACAGTCGTAACGGATACCAGACCCATTAAAATATAATGAACCGCAAGTACCGGGATACCGATCGCCGCTGCCATACTTGGATCAAAAGAAGTTAATTTAAACTCTTTGAACAGAAGGAAAATGATGAGAACGTCCAATATCAATACAGATCCCAGCATCACAACTGATTTAGGAATGTCCCCAAGTATCGGCAACGACAAGGTATTCCAAGGGACGAATGCAATTTCACCCATTAAGGCATGCTCTACATCCAAATGAACATTCTTAGCAAATAATGAAATGAGGATGACTCCTACAGCAAACAGGGAAGTGAACACTACACCTATTGCAGCATCTTCCTGTATCCCGCTGGAATTCAATAACTGAACCATAAAGGTCGTTAACAATCCAGCCACTGCTGCACCGATCAACATATAAAATCCATTCATACTTTGGCTGACAATGAATGCCATAACCAATCCGAGGAGCACGGTATGGCTGATTGCATCTGCTAACATCGACATCTTTCTCAGGATTAAGAAACATCCTACGATGCCACATGATAAACCGACTAAACTACCAGTCAGAAGAATCCATAATTCATAACTCATATCCTTGCCCCCCTCTTCTGCTTGACATTTTTACGTTTAAGAAAGGGTATTGCATATAAATATCGGACATTTTCATTTTCAGCTTTGTGAGCTGTTCATTTGATAACGCCTCTTTTTCTTCCTTTTCAATCCACTGAATATCAAGTGACCCCAACTCACTTGGGTACATTTCTTTCAGTTCCATGATTTCATCAACAAAGCTGAATTGCTCCGCTTTCATTAGCCCTGATTTTGTAATCGTCAATATTCCATCCTCTTGATGCAGGTAACCTTTTTTCATTAGATGCTTCAATACCCGGTTAAATTTTAATTTAGTAATATTGCTTTTTTGAAATAAATGATCTACACGTATCGTTTGTTTACCTGATTCATACATCTTTTTCAGTATAAAGCGCATAGCCAGTCGATTATCATTTTTCAATCTTTTCAATATAACCGAGATTAATCCGCGCTTTGGAGAGAACAGCAAGGAAATGATAAATATAACTGTAGCCGTCAATACAATGAAGGGGCCGGTCGATAACCCTTTACCAAGGGTACTGATCAGCGTTCCGACTGCCCCTGATAAGCCTCCCACAATTCCAGAAATAAAGACCATTGTCCGCAATGAATCCGTCCAGTATCTTGCTGATATGGCAGGAGTGATCAGCATAGCCGCCATCAGGATGACACCTACTGCTTGAATACCGATGACAACCGTAATAACTAATAAGGAAACAAAGAGAAAATTCAAAAATCCTACAGGAAGTCCGATTCCCCTCGCAAATTGAGGATCAAAGGTACTCACCTTAAATTCTTTGAATAATAGTGACGTAATAACAATTAAAGCCGCTGCGGTTAAGCCCATGAGTTGAACATCTCTCCCCACCAGGGAAGCTGCTTGCCCAAAGATGAAATCATCCAAGCCGCTTTGGTTACCAGTAGGCATTTGAGCAACTTTTGTTAAAAGGACGATGCCTAATCCAAAGAATACAGACAATACTAAGCAAATAGCCGTGTCTTCCTTGATTCTCGTTGTGTTGGTAATGATTTGTATCGTGTAAGCAGCAAGTAGACCCGTGGCGGCAGCACCAATCAATAGTACAAAGAAATTTTTCTCCCCAATGAACATAAATGCAAAACAGATTCCCGGCAATGCTGCATGGGCGACCGCATCCCCAATTAAGCTTTGTTTCCTTAGTAAAGCAAAGCTGCCTAAAACTCCGCTCGCAATTCCCAGTAATAAGGTACTCAGTAATACCCATTGTGTATTTCCGTCCGTTAAAATCGATTGCCATAAATGATTCATCATATTCACCTCTTTCTATGGATGAATTAACATTTGATCCTTTTCCAGGAAAGATAGTTTCCCTCCATAGGTTAGTTGTAAATTCTCTACGCTAAACACATCTTTCGTTGGACCATAGGCTATCGTTTTTCTATTCAGTAACAGCGTCCAATCAAAATACTCTGTAACAGTTTGCAAATCATGATGAACAACCAAAACGGTCTTGCCTTGTTCCTTTAATTCATTCAATAAGGAAATGATCGCTTTTTCCGTTGCTGCGTCCACACCAACAAATGGTTCATCCATGAAATAGACTTCCGCTTCCTGAGCCAGTGCCCTGGCAAGGAAAACCCTTTGCTGCTGTCCTCCTGATAGCTGACTTATTTGTCTTGATGCAAATTGAGTCATTCCTACTTTATCGAGACACTCCATTGCAAATTGAACATCTTTTTTTGATGGTCTCTTAAACCATCCTAAATGACCATATCTCCCCATTAATACGACATCCAATGCATTTGTGGGGAAATCCCAATCTACAGATCCACGCTGAGGGACGTACCCAACTAATTTGCTTTTAGGGGAATAGGCTTTTTCAAAGATTTTGATATCACCGGACGAGCGGGGAATCAACCCGAGAATGGCTTTAATTAATGTAGATTTCCCTGCACCATTAGGGCCGACAATTCCGATTAACTTACCCTTTGGAACAGAAAACTCTACGTCCATCAAAACCGGTTTTCTATGATACGCAACGGTTAACCCCTTAATATCCACTGAATTCATGGTATCGCCTCCTAAGACTTACTTTAATCCCTCTACAATCGTATCAACGTTATGCTTATACATACCGATGTACGTTCCTTCTTCTGTTCCTTCTTTCCCCATAGCATCTGAAAATAATTCCCCGCCTTTTTCGACTTCATGGCCTTTATCTTGTGCCCCTGCTATAACAGCGTTAATTGATTTTTCAGAGATACTTGATTCAACAAACACAGCTTTGATGTTTCTGTCTACCAATGTATTTACAAGAGACTGCACGTCTGCTAATCCATATTCAGCATCTGTACTCAGACCTTGTAATCCCATAACTTGAAGATCGTATTTTGCTCCGAAGTAATTAAATGCATCGTGAGCTGTTACAAGAACTCTTTGTTCTTCTGGAATCTTTGACATTTCTTCCGTAGCATATGCTTTTAGTTCATCTAATTCCGCAAAGTACTTTTCAGTATTTCGAATGTAGTCTTCTTTGTTTTCAGGATCTTTCTCAATCAATCCGTCCTTCACTTGCTCCAATGCAATTTTCCATAAATCAATATCGAACCACACATGTGGGTCTGTTGCCGTATTATCTGCCTGATCTTTACGCAACTTATCTTTAGGTATACTATCGGCGATTGCATAAGTCGGTTTTTCCTTGTTCATTTTTTCGAAGATCTCAAGCATTTTCCCTTCTAAATGGAGACCGCTATAGAAAATAATATCTGCTTCCTGGAGTTTACTAATATCCGACTGTTTAGCTTTGTAAAGATGAGGATCCACACCAGGTCCCATTAAACTTTGAACCTCTACATGCTCTCCTCCAATATTTTTAACCGCATCCCCTATTTGCCCTATTGTTGTCGTAACGACTATTTTATCATTTTTAGTTCCAGTGGTAGTTGCTCCACAGCCTGACAGGATAAGTCCTGCCGCTAAAATAATAATCATCCCTACAAGAGCCATTAATCTTATTTTCATGTTTGATCTCCTCTCCAACCCATATGTTTTTGATATCTACTACATCTACCTTATTCATGAAACTTATATATGTTCACTTTTTTTTACACAAGTAATTTCTTTTTTATAAGACTACAAAAGTTTCCTTAGTGCAATAAAAGTTTCCTTAGTGCAAATTTTATTTCCTTACTCAATAATTGTCAATACATATTAACCAAATTGTTTAAACATTTCCGCAAAAAAGGAGGGAATGTTGACTCGAAAAACGTCATATTGTATAGTAAAGACATCATTGAAGTGTACGATTTTTATGCTTATTTCCAACGTATGAGAGTCAATCATTTCGTGAAAAATATTTTTCAGAGGCACAAACGTGCTTGAACGATTTAGGAGGATTCGAAAATGCAAAATGGTAAAGTAAAATGGTTCAACAATGAAAAAGGATTTGGATTCATTGAAGTTGAAGGTGGAGACGATGTATTCGTTCACTTCTCAGCGATTCAAGGTGAAGGGTTCAAATCATTAGAAGAAGGTCAAGAAGTTTCTTTCGACGTTGTTGAAGGAAATCGTGGACCTCAAGCTGCAAACGTAGTTAAATTATAATCGTTCGAACAATATAGTATACCAAAGGGCAGCACTTCTTAGGTTCTCCAAAGAAGTGCTGCCCTTTATTTTTCAATTCAATTTTTGTCCGTAATTTCGAATTTGTTCTCCTATGGTGCATTTTTCTATACAAAAGCGGTGAGCATAGGTTTTACCATACTCTTTGCGAAAGTGCGCTTTAAGTAAGCAGGCGTTACAGTAGGTGTCTATGAGCTCATCCACTTTATCCACCACTTCTTTTCGATTCATGTGATCACTCCTAAGCTTGTTCAAGGACTTACGCTGTATTGTTATTTATAGAGTATATAATAGGGAACGAAATTATTCTATTCGTTTGTTGCTGTGGACTTTTGTCCCCTGTAAGGCTTGATTGGCCAGCTTATCCGCTTCTTTATTATCTTTTCTGTTCAGCACGGCCCAATTGATTTTCAATCGAAGCTTTTTGATGAGGGCTTCAATACGATCGAGCCACCGACTCAAGCCCTCTTCATAACATGGCCATTCCCCTTCCAACTGTTTTATTACAACCTGGGAATCTCCATTAATCGTACAAGGCACATTTTTCACGCCGATTTCATCAAGCAATCCAAGGGCAATATGTAAAGCTGCGTATTCTGCTTCATTATTATTTTCAATTTCCTCGAGAAGTTCATTTTTTCTGATTCTAAATGATTCTCCACCTTTATCGTAATAGATGACAATCCCTGCACCGGCAATGAGCGATTCCTTATCAAACCCTCCGTCGAAATATACAACGATGTTTTCTGGTTCCTTGTCTAATTCCTGATTCAGTTTGATAAATTCCTTTCTTGACCACGAATTCCCCATTTCATCTATGATTTCAAGATCATGGACTCTTCCGGTTTTCATCAGATCATCGATATGAATCATTGTTTCTTTTCTTGGGAAGTAGTTGGATTCAAACCATATACTCGACGCTGTTTTGCTTGCATATTTAAATTTTAGTTTCATTTCCATAATCATTCGCTCCTTTTTTCTTCATACGATTGTTCATTTTTACTTTTATTTGTATAATGAGGACTATTGTTTCATTTACATGTTCAATAGGGGGTCTTTGTATGTTTAATATATGGTTTGGATTAGTCTTCGTTCTCATTACATTCTCTTTACTTCTGATTATGTATCGAATGTTTGGACGAACTGGACTGTTTGTATGGATAGGGTTATCCACGATACTTGCTAACTTGCAGGTCGTTAAAACGATTGAAATTTTCGGGTTGACGGCTACTTTAGGGAATGCCATGTACGGAACAGCTTTTTTAGTAACGGACATCCTTAACGAAAAATATGGAAAAAAAGAAGCCCAGAAAGCGGTGTGGCTTGGGTTCTTCACTTTAATCGTTATGACTATTATTATGCAGCTCGTGTTAGTATTTCAACCACATCCTGAAGATTTCGCCCAAGAATCTCTGGCAACAATCTTTGGGATCATTCCAAGAATTGCTCTTGGAAGCTTAGTCGCTTACCTCGTGAGTCAATTAACAGACGTGTATATCTTCACGTATTTAAAGAGGAAATTCCCTTCAGATTCACAGTTTTGGATTCGTAATAACGGAAGTACGATGGTGAGTCAGCTTTTGGATACTCTTGTATTCACAAGCATTGCTTTCCTGGGAGAATATCCGATGGATGTCTGGTTTGAAATATTCATTACTACCTATCTCCTCAAATGGGTCATATCCATTATTGATACCCCATTTGGTTATGTGGCAAAACGATTCCCTAAAGATGTGTGATAGTTGGGTTGGAGCCTGGGGAACTGGTTTACCCCAGGCTCTTCTATTGGAGGGGTGGATTAAGGATTCGTTCTCCCTACCTTCTATTTTGTCTGCTACTATAATATTATTCTAAAGATGTACTTTGAGGTGAACACATATGACCGAAGTGAATATTGATGGAGCAAGTGCTGGTAACCCCGGGCCAAGTGGTGCCGGTATTTTTATTAAAAACAACGGAAAAGTGGAAAAACACGCCATTCCTTTAGGGATCATGGATAATCATGAAGCTGAATTCATTGCATGCAGGAAAGCTCTGGAGATCTGCTTAGAAAAACAAGCTGATACCGTGTGGTTGAAGAGTGATTCTCAAGCGGTTGTTCATGCGATTGAGAAAGAGTTTGTAAGGAATATTCAATATAAACAGTTGCTCGATGATATATTGGAAATGACGAAGCAAATAGACCTTTTCTTCGTAAAGTGGATACCCAGTAAGGAAAATAAAGCTGCAGATGAGCTTGCCCGAAAAGCTATTCATCTGAACTAAAGGAGGATTCGTTTGGCTAAGATTGCTGATATTGCCTTGGTCGGTGTTGCTTTCATATGGGGAGCTACCTTCGTGGTTGTACAATCGGCCATTGAATTCCTTCCCCCCTTCATGTTTAATGGGAGCCGTTTTCTAATGGCCGCTATCCCTTTAGTCGTGGTCCTGTTTATCAAAAGCACTCCGATTGTTAAGAGATCCGTTTTGCACGGCATTTTTTTAGGGATATTTTTATTTATCGGGTATGCCTTTCAAACACTCGGCCTGTTATTTACAACTCCGTCAAAAGCAGGGTTTGTTACAGGATTAAGCGTGGTGATGGTCCCTTTATTTTCATTTGTTTTCTTTAAACGCTCTCCTTCAAAAGGAGCCATAATGGGGTCCAGCCTAGCTGCAATAGGACTATACCTCCTTATGTCAGGTCATTCTCAGGCCTTCAATATAGGAGATGCCCTCGTATTCATTTGTGCCTTTGGGTTTGCTCTACATATTATTTACACTGACGTTTTCACAAAAAATACATCCCTGCTCCTATTAACATCGGTGCAGTTATGTACAGTTGGAATCCTTTCAATGGGGTGTGCACTTATTTTTGAAAATCCACATGCTGTGCTGATGAATGGAGGACTGGGTAATAAGGAAGTAATGACCGCATTACTGATCACTTCTCTATTGGCTACCTTATTGGCATTCATCACACAGACCTACGCTCAAAGATACACAACTCCATCAAGGGTGGCCATCATTTTTACGTTGGAACCTGTATTTGCAGCCATCTGTTCCTATTTGTGGATTGGAGAACGATTGGGATCTATGGCCATTGCAGGAAGCGGATTAATCGTTATTGGGATGCTCTTATCTGAAGTACCTATTCTTGCATGGATTTTGAAAAAAATGAACAGAAATCATTCTGTTGAAGTAAAATAAAATAGGAGGCCGATTGGTGGCTCTCCTATTTTTTATGCGTGAACAATAGGAAAGACCACCAAAAAGGAAACAACCCTTTTTGGTGGTCCCGTGCCTTATGCAAAGCCCTGTTTCTCCATCCACCTTAGTGCTTCATTTCTGGATGCAATTTGCTGGGAATGAAGTCTTTCTAATATGGACATGTAAAAACTGCTATCGAATTGTTTTTGAGCTTTTAATGTGATTTCAATGGCGCTATTGACCAGTTCATCCGGGGCATCTGTGTATTTTTTGCCAAAATAGATGAAGCCAATTGCGTCTTCTTGAAATTTGAATCCTTTGTTTTCAAGATCTATGAGAAATTCTTCTGTTGTCTTTTTCACGTTTCTCCTCACCTTATCGCCACTTTGTCTTCTCTTATCTTACAGAAAATTTTTTATTTTGCCTATCCTTTTTCGAAAACAGGAAGGCCATGCAGCCCATAAATGAACCGAGCAATGCTCCTCCGACTACTTCCTGAGGTTGATGTCCTAGCATTTCTTTCAGTCGTTTTGGCTTTTTCTCTTCGAATTCTACCGCTTCTTTATCATGAGCTTTGCGAACGAGCTCATCTAGACTATTCACTTTAAGGGTCAGTTCGCCTGTTTGTCTCCGAATTCCTTGTGCATCGTACATGACGATTAGACCAAAGATAAATGAAAGAGCAAAGTCAATCGTTCTGACCCCCCTCTTTAAAGCAATAAATGTTGTTAACGAAGCAACCCCTGCACTATGAGAACTTGGCATTCCCCCTGTTTGGAAAAACAGCTCAGGTTTCCATTCCTTCTTTTTTAAAAAATGCAGTGGTATCTTCAGACCCTGTGCGAGAGCTATACTAATAAGTGCCGTTACAATCCCTTTATTCACCCTTACACCTCCCTGTCTTTAGTTTGTCCTAAAATTCAATGCACATAGGATATTTATTATGAACATAGCCAAAATAATAATGATTACAGAAAAGGAGGGGTTTCGGTATGACAAAAGGAAATAACAAAAACAAAGGTAAAAATGCCAAAAGCGTAAATCCACAAGGAATATCCCGGGATGCAGAATTTTCCATGGAACCGAAGAGCCAATTGGAAAATGCCGCTAAGAAAGCGAATACAAAGTAAGCATTTCCACATTAAAAAGTGTCAGGGGCCAAAAGGATCCCTGACACTCCTATAGTCGACTAGCTTGTGGCAACCATCACATTAGAACCTACTAAATATCTTCTAAGCACCTTCAACTCTAATTCATCCACAAAGGAAAGCGTTTCATGAGCTACGTTATTCCAACGAGCTTCCTCTACCGAAACCGATAGTGGCACACCGCAGTGAATCTCGGCTAACTTTCTTGAAACATGAAGCATGTCCAGGTCGGCTTCTATCTTTTTCCGTTGAGATGGGGTTAACTCGTGCAGGTTATCGAGAATGCCTGAGATATCCTTATATTGTTGAATCAGCTTTAATGCCGTTTTCTCTCCGATCCCTTTTACCCCGGGATACCCATCACTTGTATCACCCATTAATGCTTTCACATCAATAAACTGCTGAGGAGTAATTCCTCTCTCTTCCACAAAAATCTCTTTCGTATAGGTTTGATAGTTACCAAAACCTTTTTTTAGGAGCATAATGTCAATATTATCGTCCAAAAGCTGCAGGAGATCCTGGTCACCGCTCAGAACGGATACTTTGCGATCGGTTTGATGAATTTTGGCAAGAGTCCCAATACAATCATCTGCTTCGTAACCAACTACACCCACATTCGAAAGATTGAAGCCTGATGCCACCTCTTTTGCAAGATCAAATTGAGGAATCAGTTCAACAGGTGGGGCATTTCGATTCGATTTATAGTCATTGAATACTTCATTTCGGAATGTCTGACTCCCCATATCCCAGCATACTATGATATGCGTCGGCTTTACATGATCCGCCGCCATTAGTAAATGCTTCATAAACCCCTGAACTCCATTAGTGGGAAGTCCTTTTGAGTTCATCATGAATTGACCCGTTACGGCTGTTGCAAAAAAAGATCGAAATAATAGTGCCATACCATCTATAAGTAATAAATGCTCATTTTTATTATTCAATTCGTACACTCCTCATCGCTCATTCTCATTCTCATTTTCGTTCACTTTATAAAGTATAACATATACGAATAAATAGCTAATTGGAAAAGTGATGAACCTTTTCCAATTAGCTATTCGCCTTTATTCCTTCTCTACCTTGTGATTCTCATAGGACACCCAATCACTGTAGCTTCCAACATAAAGTTTCACATGATTGAATCCTGCTTCCTTAAGAGCAAGGAAATTAGGAGTCGCTGTTACACCGGAACCGCAATAAACAATCACTGACTCATCTTTATTTAGATGAGCGAATCGATCATTCTGCTGTTCTCCTTGAATAAAATATCCATCATTCACTCCCTCGGTCCATGGAAAATTGGTGGCTCCTGGAATATGACCCGGTATGCGGTCTATCGGTTCTTCTTGTCCTAAGTATCGTTCTCTGCTGCGGGAATCGATTAAAGGAGTGTCTCTATCCCCATCTGCAATACTCCTCACCTCATCCAGAGAAGCCACAATCGACTCATTAAAGCTTGGACGATAGCTTTTTGAAGGGTACACAGGTACGGTCGATTCTGTTTTCCATCCAGCCTTTTTCCAAGCTGCAAATCCACCATTTAAGATATATACCTTCTCATGTCCGATGTAATGGAACAACCACCAGCATCGGCCAGCGAAGGCACCTTCCTTTTCATCATAAATGACAACCGTTGTATCATTATCAATACCGACATCCTCAACCTTGCGCAAAAAGTTCTTCATGTTTGGAAGGGGATGGCGCCCCCCATGCTTTTTCACATATCCTGATAAATCCTTTTCCAAATCGAAAAATACGGCTCCTGGAATATGACTCTCTTTGTACCGCTCCCGCCCTTCTGCCGGGTTTCCCAGAGAAAAGCGACAATCAATGATTCTTAGATTCTCATCATGAATATGCCCTCTTAGCCAATCCGTATCGATAATTGTCTTCATGATATTATCCCCCTCTTCTTCATTAATGTCAGTACTTCCTCCTTAGGTTCCCAGCAAGAAAATTGATAAGTGGTTTTGGTTTCATAGCCCAGTCGGGAACAGAAATAGGAGGTCTTCTGATTAGCCTTGACTCCCTGAATGTGAATACATGTAGCACAGCAATGATAAGGATTCGCCATGACCCTCCTCCTTCTTTTCTTTAAGCTTGAATCTGTCCAAGTTGCCCCAAATCATACTTTAGCTTGTTCAGATCCTGAACAGTCTCTAATGCATCTATATTTGAATTGATCTGCTCCATCACTTGAATCAACATTTCTTCTTTAAGCGTGTCAAACTCTCTGTTTAAATACGAAACTCCCCAATCTTCCAGCCGTTCCTGCTCCTGTTCTAAATAGTGATCTGCAGGCACTTGAAGTAATGCTTCCAATTTTTCCTGAACAATCTTTTTTCCGCCTTGTTCAAAGAAATGCTTTGGATTCTTAAATGAAGAAAAGGCTTCTTCGAATACTCGCAGCTCTGTTTGTTTAAATGCATTCTCAAATTCAATGGTGCTTTCGTTTTTGTAGTCCTGAGGAGATAATACCAGTTCTTTCTCCACCTGTTGAATCACTTCTTCAAGCACCAGCCACTGCTCGCTCAGTATTTTCTGAATGAACTGCTGAATGCGAAGAGAAGTGGCTCTCATTTCCTGTGCCAGATCAAATCCGACACTTGCAAGAAATTCCTTCAATCCTTCCTTTATCGCTTGGGATTGGTTGGAGTATTGCAGAAACAATCCTGAATGGAAGGCTTCCTTATAAAAATCGGATACCCGGAAAAATACCCTTTGCTTCACATAATAAACAAGTTCCTTCGATTCTTGATGCATTTCGACCTCAAGTGGGTGGACGGATTTGGTATCGATAAGTGAGCGAACCTCAACCTTTGCATCATTCAGCTCCTGTTTGCGTACTTCCTTATATGCTTTATCACTTGAAGCCGTATGAATATATTGTTTAAATCGTTGCAGGCCTCTATCCCATTCACTGAGAGCGGACTCAATACTCATGCTCACTAATTCATTCTGTATAAATGTTTTGAATTCCTTCTTAAATAAATCCATTCCTGACTTTTCAGAATCTGATTCTCTAAGAGCCTGTAGAGAAGATACTCCAAAGATCCTTGGAAAACGGATTCCATATTGAATCAGCTGCGTCTCCACATAGTCGATCACTTCATTTTTTTCTTCCTCGTCGCTTGCAAGATCGATGGCATTGACGACAAAAAACATTTTATCTAATTCAAACGTGTCCTTCACCCGGCCCAATTGAATGAGGAATTCACGGTCTGCCTTGGCAAATGCATGGTTGTAATAGGTCACAAATAGTATCGCATCGGCATTTTTGATATATTCAAATGCTACTCCCGTATGACGTGCGTTAATTGAATCTGCTCCTGGTGTATCGACGAGTGTGATTCCCTGCCTTGTAATATCACAATCGTAATAGAGATCGATCGATTCCACAAAACAAGCTTGAGATTCATCCGCTACAAAACCTCTATACTCTTCAAGATTGGCCTTTTTTCTCAGTCCAAGACTTTCTTTAAAGGCAGAATATCCATTATAAAAAGCCTGCAGGAATGAGAGGTGTACATTTTCCTTACCGCTGCCTTCACTCGTTAAAGCAGGGACAACCTCAATGGCTTCATCCAGTGTTGAAACACTGCGATTGAAATAGGATAGGGAATGGACAATGTCTTGGAATAGTTGGTCGTACGTCTTGATTTGGACGTGAGCTGTCTCATGCTCACCGACTTCTGATACGGGATTGATTCGATTGATGGAGGCCGTTGTCGGATTCGGACTCACCGGGAGTATTTTCTTCCCTAATAGTGCATTGGCAAATGATGATTTCCCCGCACTAAACGCACCGAATAATGCGATGGTAAAGGATTGATTGGACAATCGCTCTTTCTTTCCTTCCAATAAATCAGCCGTCTTTCCAAAACCTTTGTATCTCCTGAATACGCTGGTCATCGTTTCTAAACGTTCGATAACCTCTTCAATAGAAGCTTGTTGGTCTTGGTGTGGCTTTGGCGAAATCTCTTCCCTTGTTCGAATTGTTTTCTCTTTCTGAGCAGTCTCCATGTTAGGAGCAGTAATATAATCTTCCGCTGTTGCTTTCCATTTCTCTATCCATTGTTTGATCACAAGATCAGCTTGTCTTTGATCGACCTTAACACTCATTAACTTTCCAAGTTGAGCGACCTTCTCTTCATGCAATGTGTTCCATTGATAGATGAATGCTGTTTTCTTTTGGAGTTCCTTAAGGTCTTCCTCTAAAGCTGAATTCTCTTCTGAAGATGCGCATTCAATTTCATTCAAAGTATCTTCAATCAAATCATTTGTATAGGCCCTGGCTTTCCTCTTTAACTCCTCAGAAAGATCATCACAGTATTGGAGAACGTAATCACTCGTTATTCCTGCACCAGGTTTGATCATATCGATGAGGAAATGTTCATCCACTTCAAGAGATAATTGATCCCACTTCAAGCGTTGGTCTGATGAAGGAATGTATTCTTTCACCATGGTTTTTCCCAATGTCTTCAGATGCCATTCTAATTGAGACTCGATCCGTGTATTTATATCTTCTTTAAACTTCTGGATCCTGACAGCTCTCTCGTCTTCTGTTTTTTGTTTTGAAAATAAAAATCCTACTTTAAAGTCTGATTGTGTGCTTTCCAGAAAATCTTTCGCTAATTCTCTCGTTTCAAACGGCATTAAATACGCATTTTTAAGGATTTCCCTTCTTTCTTCCTCAAAATGCTCTTTTATCGCTTTTACGTTCCCTCTGGCTAATGTTTCAATCAAGCTTTTCTCAGTCTGAAGAAGGGAGTCTTTGTCATTCCATTCTTCAGGTGTCAGGATGTTTCTTCCTTTTTCCTCGATTTTCCCGAGCTCTTCCTCATACCACTTTTCATGCTCAGACCTCAATTGGGAGATGGCCGATTCTGCAGAAGCTTCAATCAGTTCACTTTTCTTCTTCACCTGCTCTTCAATCAATGATTCTAATTTTTCAAGATCATTATGAGGATGATGTGGAGCTTTTAAACTTGTAAAAAACATCCCATTGGGTACAACACCCCAAGATGCAAAGGAGTTCTCTACACTTTCTTTAAAGTCGCTGAATGACAATTCTTCTTCCTGATGCTTATCAATCTGATTTACAATAAGATACAGCTTGACTCCGTGTCGGATCATTTCCTTTGTGAACTCGAAGTTCACCTGAGATTGAACATGGTTATAATCCATCACATAAAAGACGGCGTCGGCGAGATGGATGGCCGATTCCGTTGACAGTCTGTGGGCATCATCCGTACTGTCTACTCCCGGTGTATCTAAAATAGATACACCCTCAGGCATCTCACTTTTGCTACGACCTATTTCAACAGAGTATACTTCCTCACCGTTTTTGCAGAAGTCCTTAATGGTGGCAAACTCATACGGTGCCTGAAAGTATAGGTTCTGGGAATGATGATAGTGAATTTTCGCGAAATCCGTTGGTGAATGGTGCACTTTTACTAAATTTGCACTGGTAGGGATTGGACTAGACGGGAGGATTTCTTCTCCCATTAAGTGATTGATCATCGTTGACTTCCCTGCAGAGAAATGGCCGCAAAAGGCTAGAATCAATTCATGGTTGTGTAATTTCTCCGCTAATCTTTCTACCTTTGCAGCCCGCTCGTCGTCTCCGGATTGAAGGAACCGATCGTGGTAGGCTGTAAGTTGTTGCAATGTATTATGTAATTGTGTACTTTTATGCTTTATCTGACTCATTGTAATAGTTCCTTTCTGTTTTCAGAAAAATGGTAACGGTTTTATTTTATCGTATTTGTCTCATTTTCTCTATGAAATCATATCAAGCAAAGGAAATAATGATAACGGTATCAGTATATGCAGATGTTTTATTGAGTGAAAAAACAAAAAAGCCCTCTTCCGGAGAAGAAGGCTATGTATCTATTGAGTTGTTTCGGTTGCAATCAGGTTTGAATGAACAAAAGTTTTTGAGTTTTTCTGGTATGAAGATATTTTCTTTTTTTGTGTTGAATCCTTCATCACATTTGATAAAACATACTTCATCATGAAGCCATACATTATTACAGTAAATACGATCAGAAACCACACCATATTTGTCTCCACCCTTTTGTTATTTTATAAATGAGAATAATTTTCATCTTCAATTAGAATCTTATCAAAAACGATAATCATTTTCAATAAGAAATTTATTTTTCTTTTTTGAATAGGGGAATCCAACCTTTAGTATGAAGGTGAATCCTTTCGTAATCGGTTTCAATTCGGAGGGCATTTTCCTCCAATGGGATCCGGATAGAGAGAATGAATTGATTCAATAGTGCAAAGATAAAAAGTGTCCAATAAGCATTAAAGAGCAATGGCACAACTAAGAATTCCAATGTAACGATAAAATAATTAGGATGTTTCAAAAATTTATAAGGACCTTTCGCGACCACTTCAGCGTTCGGAAGCACAATGATCTTCGTATTCCAATACTTCCCGAGGGAAGAAATCACCCATATTCTTCCCAGCTGAGTTAGGATAAAACCAGTCAACAGGAGAGGCCAATAGGCATTAACTCCTTTATGATAGATCCCTCCTTCTATTAGTAAAGAAACAAAAAACGCTATATGGATGGCGACCATCATTTTATAATGGGACTGCCCATATTCTTTAGCTCCCAGTTCCTTCATCCACTTTTCATTTGACTTGGCAATGAATAGCTCCACAAGTCTCTGAATCATCAGTACGAAAAAAAACAGAATGAAATAGAGCATCATTCCCACCTCATCAAAAGCAGTTCTGAACTAAACCCTGGTCCTAAAGCGGTACCCAAGCCTATATCTCCACGCTCACAGCCTTTATTCATATATTCCTTCAGCACATACAAGATGGTTACAGATGACATATTCCCATATTCCTTCAACACCTTCATAGATTCAGAGGTCATACTTTCATCCATCCCTAAAGCTTCCTGGTAGGCTTCAATTACTTTCCTGCCGCCGGGATGAGCTACAAAATGTTTAATGTCTTCAAGCTTAATACCATTAACGTTGATGAACCCCTCCACATTTGGACGTAGCCAGTTCCTTACAAGGGTTGGTATATCCTTTGAAAACACCACATACAGTCCATTATTCTTTACTTCCCACCCCATCACATCAAGGGAATCCCGGAGCAGTGTCGACTGAGTGGCAAATATGGTTGGCAGAGGATGCGAAATGTCTTTAAGCACTGGACTATCATCACCACATATAACGGCACAAGCCACCCCATCCGCAAATAAAGAGGTACCAATCAGATTGCTCTTTGACCGATCTCCATGCTGAAAGGTGAGAGAACAAAGTTCAATGGAAAGGACGAGAACATTCGCTATAGGAAATGCTAAACAGTACTCATAAGCACGTGACAATCCACTCGCTCCACCTGCACACCCCAATCCCCAAATTGGTATTCGTTTTACATGAGGTGAGAATGGTAGATGATTTATAATTCTCGCTCGAGACTAGGTGTCGCTATCCCTGAGGTTGATATCGTAATGATCGCATCAATATCTTCTAATGTAAGTTGATGTCGGGATAAGCTCTTCTTAACAACTTTGCTGCCTAATTCAACTGCATGATGAATGAATTCATCATTCTTTTCTTGAAAGGTATGCTCCTCGGAGAACCAGTCGATATCTTTTACGAAATAACGGCTGTCTATTTCACCATTTTCGAACACGGAGAGAAGACGTCCGATATCTTTGAAATTTTTTGAAAACAACTTTTTCGCAAATTCCGCCGCTTCTTTTTGCGTGATTTTCACAGGGGGAATCTCGGTTTCGACTGAGAGAATTTTGGGCATAATCAAATCACTCCTTACACTTCCATGTAAGGATAGCTTTTCCATTCACTCACAAATCATGTATTGGATTCCTCTTCTCTTACCAAAGGAGCGATTAAAATCATCCAAAAGGTTCATTATTATGAAAATAATACTAAATTACACACCTTTAGTACCGGGTATTATGGTATGATTACAGTGACAAAATAGCGGAGGATACGACATGATTTTAACGAGAAGTGTAACAGATATTTTAAATAGTTCAATTGAAGCCATTAAAGGGGTGATCCCCTTATACATTGACGTTTTACAGCCCTCGTTATTGACTGAGCCCTTTAGTCAGCACAAAATCGGTGTACTCATTGGAATTACCGGGGATGTAAGGGGCCGAATGATTATAGATGGTGAAGAAGAGTGCTTTCAATCCCTTGGGGCTTCAATGTTCGGTATGCCATTAGAAGGAGAAATGCTTGAATCTTTTGCAGGTGAATTAGGAAATATGATTGCAGGCAACCTTGCTACTCTATTAGCTCAAGCCGGCCATACCCTGGACATCACTCCCCCTACCGTCATTGTTGGTCAATCAAAAATGTACGGGTTCGAAAAAGCCCTAAAGCTGCCCATAGTCATTGAGAAAGTGGGACATTTCTTAGTAATTCTAATGATTGAATAATTACCCTGAAATAGATAAAAGGCTACCCTCAAGTATATTGGTTAGCCTTTTAGTGTTTAGAAACCTTGAATCGTCATGCCGCCATCTACAAAAATGGTTTGACCGGTAACATAATTCGAAGCATCCGAGGATAAGAAAACAGCCGGTCCCACAAGTTCTTCCAGTTCACCGATTCTTTTTAAAGGTGTTACGGCCAAAATATCGTTTACATATTCTTCATTTTGCAATAATTCTGCCGTTAATGGTGTTTTAAAATACCAAGGCCCGATACTATTCACATTGATATTGTATTTTCCCCATTCCATGGCTAAAACCTTCGTCATTTGAATCATGGCCGCTTTCGTCGAAGCGTACACAACCCCCGTACGTAAGGCAACATGACCAGCAACAGACGCTATGTTAATGATTTTCCCCTGTTTCTTTTCCTTCATATGTTTACCTGTTTCCTGACTCATCATAAAAGCAGATTTTAAATTTGTATCCATGATGGTTTGCCACTCTTGATCCGTAACCTCAAGGGCAGTAGAACGGATATTCATTCCTGCGTTATTAATCAAAATATCAATGGAACGTTTTTGATCTTCTATGAAAGCAATCGCTTTTCGAATTTCCTCCCTTGATGTTATATCTGTAGGGATGATATACGCCTTTCTACCCAGCTTTTCTATTTCACTTGCCACACCTTCTAAATCATTCCGCGTTCTAGATAGCAGGACAACATCCGCTCCTGCTTCTGCTAAGCCAATACTGAGAGCTCGTCCAATTCCACGGCCTGCCCCGGTGACCACTGCCAATTTATCGTTTAATGAAAATGAAGGTAGATACATCTTCACACCACACCACCTCACCAATTATTTGAATCTTCTATATATTAACACAGTCCCTTTTATCGATAAAACTTTAACCGTTTTTCTTATTTCCTTGTCCATTTTGAACATGAATATTGATTTTCCCCTCGACATCGATGTGACATTGAGGACAAACCGTTTTCTCAGAATATATCTGGCAGCACTGTTTACAATAATATTTTTCCATCGGATAGCCTCCCATAAATTGCTCACTCATACACTCTATGCACATTTTTGACAGATGTGAACCCTTTGAAAGACCTACCCCTTCCTGACTTCACATTTATTTCACAATATTTCAAGTAACCTGTGACATTTATCACAGATTCATAGGGGTTACACCTTTATGATGGTGATAACAAAATCAATCATCCAATGAATGGAAGGAATGAGATATATGCCGAAACCGGAATTTCATCAAAAAACAGAGGTTAAGGTCGAAGAGTCTACTTCTTTAAAAGGCACTTTTACTTCGGTCCTGTTTTTAGGCGGATTTTTAGTGCTTACATGGCTAGGGGTATTCATCCAATTTTTAAATCGTTTTTAATTTTGAGGGAGTGATTTACATGCACATGCATCGTTATGAAAAATGGTGGTTAACGTTAGGAACAGGGTCTCTTATTTTATTTTTAATTATTTTAGGCATCAGTGCTTTTCACCAAGGACATCAACCTCCAAGCGCGAAGGCATACGTCAATCCTGAGCAAGTGGATAAAACCTCGCCTTTTAACGAGCCGGGATTGAAGAAAGTAGAAGGAAAGGCTTGGGATTACGAATTAGTGTTTGTCGCATCTGCATTTCTCTACACGCCCGGGGAAATTGAAATACCAAAAGGATCTACACTTAAAATCATCGCCACAACAAAAGATGTTGTTCACGGATTTGAAGTTGCAGGAACAAATATTAATATGATGCTTGAACCAGGGTTTGTTAGTGAATATACAACAAACCTTGATAAGACAGGGGAATTTCTGGTTGTCTGTAATGAATATTGTGGTGTAGGTCATCACACAATGGAATCTATGATTAAGGTGGTGGACTAAAATGAAACGATTTGTAAGGATTGATAAAAAAGATGCTACATTGGCGATGGCACATATTTATGTAGGCTTTATTGCCTTGGCACTAGGTGGATTGGCAGGATTATTACAAGTGTTGGTAAGGTCAGGGAAGTTCATATTGCCTGCAGGGATCGGCTATTATCAGGTATTAACGGTTCACGGTGTATTGCTGGGATTGGTATTGACCACTTTCTTCATCATAGGATTCCAGCATGCTGCCATTTCGCGAACTTCCGGTACCTATTCCGGGAAATCCCGCTTGTTTGGCTGGTTAGGCTTCTGGGTCATGCTTATCGGCACAATCATGGCCGCTGTTATGATTCTATTAAATGAAGCAACTGTACTTTATACTTTCTATGCTCCTTTGCAGGCCCACTGGATATTTTACTTAGGGTTGACCTTCGTCGTTGTTGGAAGCTGGTTTGGTGGAGCCGGCATGATCATCAAATATGTAAGTTGGCGAAAAGAAAACCCTGGACAACCAAGCCCTCTGTTAACATTCATGGCCATCATCAATACCGTCTTATGGATTGTCGCCACCATTGGTGTGGCTGGAACGGTTTTATTTCAGCTCCTTCCTTGGTCTCTTGGTCTCGTTGATCGGGTAGATGTACTTGTTAGCAGAACATTATTCTGGTATTTCGGTCATCCCCTTGTATATTTTTGGCTGCTGCCTGCCTATATGGCATGGTATGTCATTATTCCAAAAATCATTGGCGGGAAAATATTTTCAGATTCGTTAGCCAGACTTTCCTTTATATTGTTCCTCCTATTCTCTATCCCGGTTGGTTTTCATCACCAATTAGTGGAACCGGGAATCGACCCGTATTGGAAGTTTTTACAGGTAGTTCTTACCTTTATGGTTGTCATACCTTCCTTGATGACTGCTTTTTCTCTGTTCGCAACCTTTGAAATGTACGGCAGATCCAAAGGAGCTACCGGATTGTTTGGATGGTTTAGAAAGTTACCATGGGGAGATGCCCGCTTTACAGTGCCATTTATCGGCATGGTTGCCTTTATCCCAGCGGGAGCAGGCGGATTAATCAATGCATCGAACCAGATGAACCAGGTTGTTCATAACACCATCTGGGTTACCGGTCACTTTCACTTAACCTTGGCCACTTCTGTTGTCTTGACATTCTTCGGTATATCCTATTGGCTCGTACCTCATTTAACAGGACGCGTCTTGACGAAAGCAATGAACAAACTGGCGATCGTGCAAGCCATTGTGTGGTCTGTAGGAATGGGCATCATGTCAGGTGCCATGCATGTTGTCGGATTACTTGGCGCTCCAAGAAGATCCTCTTTTTCAACTTATGGGGATGCACCGCAAGCCCTTGAATGGATTCCGTATCAAGTCGCACAAGCCTTCGGGGGAACGATTCTTTTTATCGGGATCATTCTGGTTCTATACATCTTTATCAATCTGGCATTCTTCGCACCTAAAGGAGAGGAAGATTTCCCAGTCGGTGAAAAAGCCGAAGCAGCTGAGAAAACACCAATGGCTCTTGAAAACTGGAGGATTTGGTTAACCATCTTAGCAGCTCTCATTCTTGTTGCCTATACTGTTCCATTCATAGACATGATTCAAAACGCGCCTCCTGCATCTAAGGGATATCGTTTGTGGTAAACGAAAAGAGGCTGCCTCGGGCAGCCTCTTTTCTATTTCTCTTTAATTGGAACAAACAACTCTAATTTCCGCTTATCTTCCGTTTCGTTGATCTCTCTATCCTGAGATAGATACTTCTCGACACTCAGTCTGGAGTAGTCTTTTTCATAGCCATTTTCCTTAATCCAATTAAAGATCGAAAAGTAGGCTTGTTCTACTTCCGTTGACAGCCCTTCATAAAGAGCGTGAGCATAGACGCCTGCAGGGAGAGACAGTTCCACTAACCCCGGTGGAAGCTTTTCCACACGATCAACCTCTACGGTACAATAATACGTAAAATCAGTCGCTCTGTCATGGAAAGGAGCGTATATGCATTCATCTCCATTGATGTGGTGAATGGATGGGATCATCTGTAGAAACTTAGTGAATAGTCTCGGGATCTCAGCCCCTTTTCCATACGGACCTGTCCAGCCTATTCCAACAAGCAATTTATCCTCTAGTGATGCAACGTTAACTTCCATGATTTTGCCTCCAATGCATTCGTTAATTCAAAGAATATACCTTTGAATACTTCTCCGTTAAATACTCGGCCAAGTATTTTGCATTAAGCCCTTCTCCGGTCACTTCCCTGATGATTTCCAGCGGTTTTTTCATCTTGCCCCACTGATGGACGTTCGTTGTAAGCCATTCTCTGATGGGAACAAGATTTCCCTCTTCCAACAGCTCTTCGTAATGAGGAAGATCTTTCAACATGGCACGCTTAAACTGTGCAGCGTACATATATCCTAATGCATAAGAGGGAAAGTACCCGAAACTCCCACCGGCCCAATGAACATCTTGAAGGACACCTTCACCGTTATGGGAAGGGCGGATACCCAAGTACTCTTCATATTTCTGATTCCAGATTTCAGGAAGATCCTTCACGTCAATCTCATCATTAAATAATCCCTTTTCTATTTCATACCGGATGATAATGTGTAACGCGTACGTTAGTTCATCCGCTTCGATTCGGATTAATGATGGCTTCGATTCATTGATTGCCCGGTAGAAATCGTCCTGTTCAACAGAATCGAACTGTCCTGAAGAGAAATCCTTCAGTAATGAATAATTATGCTTCCAGAAAGAATGATCTCTTCCTACAAAGTTTTCATAGAACAGAGATTGAGATTCATGAATCCCCATAGACGTTCCAGTGCATAGTGGCGTACCAATCAAATCCTTGGAAATGTTCTGCTCATACAGAGCATGTCCACCTTCATGGATTGTCCCGAACACGGCTGTTCTCCAATCCTTCTCGTCATATTTAGTTGTTACCCTTACATCACCAGGGTTTAAACCAATCGCAAATGGATGGACGGTCTCATCCAATCTGCCTGAGTTAAAATCATACCCCATTTGCTCAAGGATCTTTAAGCTGAAATCCTTTTGCTTATCTTTTGGAAAGTGTTCAAAGAGGAAATCAGTATGTGGCTTATGTTCCGATTCGGAAATCTTATGTACAAGCGGGACAATTTGATCTCGAAGATCGCCAAATACCTTATCTAACACTTCAACCGTTACACCTGGCTCATACATATCCAGTAACGTATTATATTTGTTATCTTCGTAGCCCCAATAATCAATAAAGCGTTTCGTAAATGCCACCAGTTTTTCTAAATAGGGCTGAAACATAGAGAAATCCGCTTTTTCTTTGGCTTCTTCCCATACACCTTCAGCTTTCGATTGTAACACCACGTATTCCCTATATTCAGAAGCGGGAATTTTTTTATTCCGGTCATACTCTTTTTGACACTCTTCTAACAGCTTTTGTGTCATGTTATCCAATTTGTCCATTTCTGGCGACAGTTTAGCCAGGTATGCAGCCATTTCATTTGAGGTTGACATTTCAAAAAGCTCAGATGAAAGCATCCCAATGACTTCAGATCGTTGTTCAACGCCATTTTTCGGAGCACCTGTCCGTAAATCCCAGAACATCAAACTAAGCGCTTCGTTGTAGGCAGACATTTTTTTTACATAATCATGGAAACGATCTCTTATTTCTATTACTGATTCTTTCATTCTAAAAAAGCCCCCTTTTTTAACATTCAATCTATTTTATCATATTTTTCTGGCAACTTGGGTTAGAAAGATTGATAGAGAGACGATTAGAGAAGTCATAGTAGTCGAAGAGTAGATGTCTCTACATACAGAAAAAAACCGCCCAATTCAGGCGGCTCTTCCAACACTTTATGAATTCAACACTTCAATTCCAACTGGTAATATGGATTCTACCAACTGTTTATAAGCTGCTTCATGACCGTTCACCAAGACATGGACGCTTCCTTTGTCCTCGCTCGTCCGAATCAATCGGCCAATTCCCTGTCTCAGTCGAAGGAGCATGTAAGGAATATCTACTTCTTCCACTGAGTTTTCAGCATGATTTCGTTTCGCATCAAATACAGGATCCCTAGGAGGGAATGGGAGTGAATAGATAATGACTTGGGAAAGTGACTCTCCAGGCACGTCCAAACCTTCCCATAAATGATAGGAGCATAGAACTGTAAAGGTTTCCTGCTGGAACTGCTGGACCGTTTCACTAATTTCCCTGTCACCTTCATAAATCACATTCCAGCCCTGGTTTCCCTGCTGCTTTTGATATTGTCTAAAAACATTCATTTCTTCCTTAGTAGAGAAGAGAATCAACGACTTCCCTTTGTTTTTCTTCAACATGTCAAAGGCATACTGATTTTTAGTATCCCTGCCTTCTTCCAATGAAGGAAGAAAAGCTTTCATCATGTCTTCGTATTCATAAGGAGACTCTACCGAGAACCTTTCATATTTTTCAATCCCCAGCGATTGAGAAACATAAGAGAAGTCTCCATTATAAGAAAGGGTGGCAGAAGAGAAAATAAATGGGATATTTTGAGAAAAAACTTGTTCTCTCAAAATTTCTTCCACCAATCTTGGCATCACAACAAAGGTGTGTTCTTCTTCTGACGTTTCCAACCAATAGATTCCTTTTTCATCATCTATGAATAGTTTCAAGGAAAACTGAATCTGCTCAAGATACTCTTCTACTACCTTTAGTAAATAATCATCCATGACATACATTTCTGATTCAAAGACTAGCTCATTTAAAAGATTTTCAATTTTCTCAGTCAGCGCTCTTCCTTGCTGTAATATGGCTTCAGAACGTGAAATGTATTGTCTCTCAAAACCATTCTCTCCTTTGGATTCTTTCTCCAGGAGTTCGAACCACTTTTCATTATCCAAAATGATATCTTCAATGACATACAAAGTTTCTTCCCTCATATCAGACGCTGAAAGCTTCTCCAGTAAGCCTTCAAGGGTCTCCATTCTCATGCGGTAAGTCATCGCTTTTTGAGAAGCAAATTCTAATAGATGACCCTCGTCAAATACAACAGAGCTCGCTTCTGGCAGAAGTGGAAGTTGCCCTTCCCGTTTGCGGGAGCCTTTCGTCCAAATATGTTCCATATAAAAATCATGGGAACAGATGATTAAGTCTGCTGCCCCCCGGTAATGTTCACGATGAAGTGTAAGACCACAGCGATGGCGATAAGAACAAGACATACAGTCCTGAAGAGAATCCCAGCCAACTTGAGTCCATTCTTCATCGGATAGATGAGCATATTCTTTTCTATCCCCATAATGCCTAAAGCTTCTCAGGGAAGAATTATCGTGTACAAAACCCGGTAATTCCTCCCATATGTCCTGGTACCCCTCGTTTTGGGGGATATTTTCTTCAAGTTTTTTTATACATAGATATTGTTCTCTGGACTTTGCCAATCGAACATCTATTTCAAGATCCAGTGCATTCTCAAGCTTCTGTATGTCCCCTTCTTTTTTCACAATCTGCTCAATGAGCGTTTCATCCGCACACGCAATGATAGCCGGTTTGCCAGTATATCTGGCAAATGATAACGCATATAATAGGTAGACAAGGGTTTTCCCCGTACCTACACCTGCTTCTGCAAACATAACCTGCTTATTTTTATAAGCTTGATTTAGCTGAAAGGCCATAAATACCTGTTCATCCCGTAAATCAAATCCCTTTTCAGGCAATAGATCATAAAACACGTCACCGACCCAATCGGATAATGCTTCATAAAATGATTGCTCCTTGGTTAATTCAAATGGTAATTTTCTTCTCATGAGGACCTCCTGCTTTACACAATATTTCTAATTTACTAGAATTCTTTCTTATTGAAAAGGGATAACCGTAATTTATTTAATTGAAGACTTTAACAAAGGCTCTTTTCGCAATAATTGTTGTTTTCAAGAATAGAATCTGCCAGGGCTCTGTCAACAGGTTTATGCTGGATGGTGAGGGGAACTGCTCCGCTTGCAGCTAGCGTTCGGCCGAGCCTCCTCAGCTTTGCCGAACGGGGTCTCGGCACGCCCAAAATCCGCCGGAGTCTGCGCAGTTCCCCTCACCATCTTTAACAGAATTTTCATGACAGAGCTTCAAGGTGTGCAAGAACACAATGTAACTAGAAAAAAATAATTCTTCTTCCTTAAAAGGAAAATCAATTTCTACTTACCTTAAATGAGATTGTTTGCTAAAATTCTTGTTTTTATTGTTTTCCTTTAAGGATAGATGCTCAAAAAGTTGATTCTCGCTGCAGGATGCTCGACTCCTGCGGGAATAGCTGGACAGTACGAAAAGTGGAGGGGCTTTGCCCAGGGGCGACAAGCATAAGACGAGTCTGCTGGAAAGGCGCACTTTGCCTTTTTGGCAGACTTGGCTTATGATCTCGAGCCCCTAAGCCCCGTAGCTGGACAGGTGAGACCCCGGAGGCGCAGCTGAGGAGGCTCACCTCCAGCCCCGCGGAAAGCGAGCATCCTGGAGCGGAAATCAACTATTACTTTCTCCTCTACAATAGCAACAAACTATACGAAAAGAGCCTTAACAAAAGAAAAGAGACGCTCCATACAAGGGTAGATCTACCACTTGTATGGATGTCCCTAGTCTCCCGAGAATGCACTCAGTCGTATATTCTCTTTTTCCTTAACAACTCATATTGAAAAGCCTGATCAAGGTTTTTCGTCGCTTCATCCAAGCCGGCTTGAATGGCTGCTCCTTCTTCTCCTGAAATGGAAGAAATAGAGCTTTGTAATGCCTGATAGATTTTGTGGTAATCGATGAAGGAATGGTCCATCCTCTTTCACTCCTCTGAAAATGATAGAACTATTATACGCAGGAAGTGAAAGGGATATTCTGAACTTCTTTTCTTTTTTTCGTGAACTTGAAATGATTACCCTTTTCTAGGCGGACGCGGGCCAAAGTATTGATAATAATCTGTTCGAATGAATCCGTTAAATAATTTACGTTTTTTCGTAGCTTGTTTACCGTAGCATTGTTCAAAATTTTCATGGGAAGTCATCATGTAAACAGACCAAGTATCGAGCTTCTCGAAAGCTTTCCCCATTTCCTGGTACATTCTTTCTACTTCTTTTCTTTCTCCCAAACGTTCACCATAAGGAGGGTTTCCGACGATGATGCCATATTCCAGTTCTGAAGTGAAATCTCTGACTTGCATTTGTTTAAATTTCACCAAGTCTCCAAGCCCCGCTTCCATTGCATTCTCTTTGGAAACTTCGATCATTCGGTGATCGATGTCCGTACCCAGTATTTCAAGAGGCTGATCGTAGTTAGCCAAATCCTCTGCTTCCAAACGTGTTTTCTCCCAGACCTCAGCAGGCATCATTGGCCAGTTCTCTGACAAAAACTCACGATTGAATCCTGGAGCAATATTTTGCCCGATCAAGGCCGCTTCAATCGGAATGGTTCCAGACCCGCAAAATGGATCTACAAATGGACGGTCAGGGTTCCATGTCGTTAATTGGATAAGGGCAGCTGCCAGTGTTTCCTTTAAAGGAGCCTCACCTTGTCCGATTCGATAACCCCTCTTATGAAGACCTTGTCCGCTGGTATCCAGGGTGATGCTTGCTACATCTTTATGGATCGCCACCTCGATTTTAAACAAGGGACCCGTTTCGTCAAGCCACGATGTACGTTTGTATGCTGTACGTAAACGTTCAACAATTGCTTTTTTTACAATCGCCTGGCAATCTGGTACACTGTATAGCTTTGATTTGACTGATTTCCCCTGAACAGGAAATTCTGCGTCTACTGGAAGGAAGTTTTCCCAAGGCAGTTTCTTTGTATTTTCAAATAGTTCATCAAACGAGTACGCTTTAAAGTCTCCAACGAGTATCTTAATCCTATCAGCGGTTCTTAGCCACATATTGGCTCGCGCAATAGCCGTTTCATCTCCTTTGAAGATGACTTTTCCGTTATCCACCTGACATTCGTAGCCCAATTCTTTCACTTCTTTTGCAACAATAGCTTCTAAGCCCATCGCTGCCGTTGCAATTAATGTATATGTACTCATATTTGTCACCCCGTTAATAAGTATCTTTATTTCAATAGTATAGTCTTTTTCTGTTAAATATAAAAAGGACTGATACAAAAGAGCAGTGTATTACCTGCATGTATCAGTCACTTGCATTATTTAATCCTTATTGCTCTTATCCCGTAATAGTGTTCTGTAAGCCATGTTTTGTTCCGTTGTACTACAAACGACTCTTCGCCTCGTACTCAGGTGGTAATCATCTATCTACAAAGGAAGCTCCTTTGTCCCTCTCTTCGTTCGTTTCCTCTGAGAGGATTCCCCTACCTAATTTTGGGTTTCTCGCTCGTGGGGTTTACCTCGTTCCACTCCTGCCATTTCTAACAGGACTTCGTCACTGTGGCACTTTCAAGGTAGTCACACCATATCCAAAGGACTTAGGTGTTTTCCCTGCCGTCAACTCAAAACTTGAGCTGCCCTAGCTTATGAATTGGCTAGGCACGATCACTACGTGCATCTCAGCACCGTGCGAGCATGGACTTTCCTCTACAACTTAACGTTGCAGCGATTACCCGAACACCATTAAGGATCAGCAATAACTAATTATACTGTAGTTCTTCCAAGTATTCAACTGGAAATATCAGTCATACAATTTGTTTCCAAATACGTGTTTCTCTAAATTAGACAAGCGCTTAAGAATATCGAAATTCGTTGTGCCTGTCTGTTGAGCCGGAGCAGCTGAGCGTTGTTTACTTGCTCCCTCCACTTGTTTCTTCAATCGTAGGTTCTCTTGTTGCAGATCTTCTATTTCTTGATGGAAGGTTTCATAATCTTTAATAATCAAATCTAAAAATTTATCTACGTCTTCTGGTTTATATCCCCGCATGCCACTTTTGAATTCTTTTTCCAGGATATCCTTTGCGGTTAATTTCACTTTATCTGAGATCATTATATTCACCTCTATATTTATCACTATCATTTTTTCAAATAACCATCAATTTGTCAATTATAATTGTTTTCGGGACTATATAATTCCCGAAGGGTTAATGAGTGATAAAATATCCTCTACTCATTCTTCCACTGCTCTTCTTCGACGACCCATTGCAGATCATGGAAGGTGATCGCCCTTATTTCAAAGGAAGAATCAGTTTCTTTCTTCTTCTTCGCTTCTTGATAGAAGTACTTGGGTGAGCCTTCTTTTTCTTCATCGTACAGTATCACTAACGCTTGGCTTTTTTGCAAGAATAACTGATTTTTGTTTCGAAATTGCTGTGGACTCTTGTAAGGTTCTTTTGAGATTGACTCGACAAAATCAGCTTGAGAAAGAATGAGTTCATAGTACTCTTTATTCAGGTCGTTCCAATTTTCTTCTTGAGAGAGAAAAGGAGTTAATATAGCCAGTTTAAGATCAGGGTAATCTTCCTGAAGCTCAAACACCACTTCTGCCCCCCAAAGCTCAACCCCAAGTTGCCCACTAATGAGTACCCATTCTAAATCTTCATCCAAAAGAGAAACCAATTCTTTCTTTAGAGCCTGCTTTATGTAGTAAATTGCTTTGTCATCCTGTTTGAAAACTCCCAGTTCAAAGGATTTATATCCGGTTATGCACGCAACATTACTCAAATGCAAAACTCCTTCATTAAACTTTCAGGACAGACAAGTTCTCTTTAAAGCTTAGTGTGCCCCAATCCTCTTCACTCTATTGTAACATATTTTACAATTACGAGGTCAATATCCCATTATATCATATAAAATTCACCATCATAAAGAAGAGATGACTCTAATAGTCATTAGTCACTTTTGCAGAGCGACACAGTGTATCACTCTGCAATTGAAACTAACCTCTTAGAGGCATCCCTCTGAAGTCTTCACTCAGAATATTAACGTCCCATACCATATGGTCCGAATGGTGGTCTTGGACGCGGTCCGGGTCCGAATCCTGGGCCAAACCCCGGTCCTCCTGGGCCTCCAGGGCCTTGAGGTCCTCCTGGCCCACCTGGTCCACCGCCACAGTTAAAATGTTGGTGTGAAACACTGTCTACCTGTGATTGTGTTTGTGGGAAATAATGTTTATGTTGATACATAACATTATTTACATTTGTCGTGTGAGTAGGGTGAATGTGTGGCACCTCATAGGTGTTGCAAGTCTGATTCACACAACATTTCGTCGGGTGCATGACTGCAGGAAGTACTTGATTAGGTCTTGGTCTTTTATACATAGAAACGCTCTCCTTTCATCTCTTAGTTGTTACACTAATAGCCTATGAAACGAAGAGGGTACATGTACTAATGCAAATACCTATTTTTAGGAAAACATTTTGCAGGCTTACATAAAGCTATATAAACTTTCCGGATAATTGGTAAAAACAAAAGCTGTTAAACCAATGACGACAAAGAACAAAATTAAGATCGCTCGGTTCATTTTCATCATCCCATCTAAATATTAAATATTTTCAACACAATTAACTATTTTACATCTACTTTTGAAAATTCTCAATATAAAAATAAGGAGTTTGAACCACTTTTTTAGTATAATTTATAAAAATTTGTGTATCTAGGATGGATGATCTGTATGCTTATTCAATTTTCTTGTTAAACGGCTCTTTCGATGATGAAGTTTCCCTATAAAGACCTCGTGCTTTTGACTGTTTGCTTCCTCAGTTTCAATCAGCAGTGATTCGAGTTGCTCACATCTTGCTAATGCTAATCGGAAATCTTTCGTTTTGTGCTCATACAATTTAGCCAGTTCCAACAATACGACTTTTCTAATGGAAACAGGGGCATCTTTCCACATTCGTTCCCATAACTCTATCGCCTTCCAATCTTCTTTGTCTTTCTTGTATTGAAGAGCGAGGAGGTGCATCGCCTCATAATTTGTTCTGTCATCCTCTCTAATAATCTCTTGGTAGCGTTCTTTTGCAATCTCTCTGTTACCCGTGTATTCAAGCCATCTTCCGACCTCGAAACGCTCATGGTCAGTTGCTTTCTTATGGACATTCAAAAGTTGAAACGTTAAATGTGTATAGAGAGTGATCAATGACAATATATCCAGCTCATTATGGGTCATAACCTTGAATATACCTTCAGGATCCTTACGCTCGATATAATCAAAATAAATCATAGGAGCTAAATATCCTGGAACATCGTCTACTCTATTAAATCCAAGAATCTTTCGCTCTACGTTTATTAATTTTACTGACTCTAACTTGTGCTTGAAGAGTCTTCTGGATCCGTGATAAAGGTCAAAATGCCCAAATGCAGGCAATTTGGGCACATGATCTTTAATGAGTGTATGCCTTGTCTTTACTTGAGGCCAATCAAATGCTTTTCCGTTATATGTCACGAGTGTATTATAATCCACATGGCTTAAAAAACTGTGATAGAGAGGTATTTCACTCCCCGGTTGAGGCAAAAAATGCTGGGTCACAATCACCTCTGTTTCTGTCACCCTCCCATGCCCTAATAAAAAGATTGTATTTCCAACCCCCCCACCTAAGCCGGTGGTTTCCGTATCAAAGAAAAACATTTGTTCATGAGTATGCTCTTTAGAAGACAAGGGATGAACACCTGCAAAGTCTTGCCAAGCATCCACCGCGCTAATAAAATCTCTAAACGTGTAGTCCCCATGCCGATGATCGATTGGATATCGCTTCTCCCTCACCAGACAAAAATCACCGTCAATATCGTACACAGTGGCACCATTTTGTTTCCATAGATCAAGAAATGGCAAGTCTGCCGCTTCCTGCTCTAAAATGGGAGGCTGACTTTTCTTCTCTTCAGCGTCTTCTTCTCTAATGAGATGTTTTTTCATTCTAGATAATTTATTTTTAAGTGACATTTTGATTCCCCCCTTCTTTTAATGAAGGAAAAGATGAAGAAGCTTTAATGTATCCACTTTGGCTGTGTCCAGTGAATGATCCGTTCCAATACATGATGGACAACCAGCTTTACACGGACATCGCTCTATCATTGCAAATGTCTCAAGCAGTATTTTCTCCATCTGTTCATACACCTTTTCACTTAACCCGATTCCCCCAGGGTATCGATCGTAGATAAAGATCGTAGGCTGTTCATTGTGTGCTGCTTTTATTTGTGGTACCACAAAAATATCACTGGGGTCGCACATCACAAATAAAGGAATAATCGATTTCAAGCTTTGTGCCGCCCCAATTAGGCCTTCTTCCAAACGCTCCTGACTAAAAGAAGCAGCGTCTCTTAAAGAAATCCAGCTTGAGCTCGTATGCAGTTCTTCTTCAGGAAGATGGATGGGACCCGATCCAATATTTTCGTGGGTATCAAATTTAATTTTCTTGAATATTGTTGCCATTGCTTGAACAGTTACGTCTCCATAAGCTACGTCATATCTTTCCCCCGTTCGAATCTTGTCTGTTTCGAGTACTCTTAATTGTACAGCCAGATTGGCATCGGTGAAATAATCCACGTCCACTTCCCTTACATACGCTTTCTTTTCTTCCCAATCCAGTTCCTCTACTTGAAATTGAACTCCTTGATGTAAATAAATCGCTTCATCATGCAATAAGGTCATAGCTGAGAAACGATCCATTTCCCCTATTACTTGCACGGCTGAGATGTCTGTTTGATCAATAATAATGACATTTTCCTGGGAAGCTGAACGAAGGCTAATGTTATGAGCAGGAAACACATCATTCATCCAATACCATTTTTCACCGTTCTTATGCACCACACGCTCTTCCACTAAAAATTCTAAAATATCATCAATGTAGTGCCTGCCAAATTGTTCCCCTTCCTTAAAGGGGAGCTCATAGGCAGCGCACTTAATATGATCAATGAGAATAATCAAATTATCAGGGTTGATTCTCGCCGTTTCAGGCGTTTGCTCGAAGAAGTAATCCGGATGCTCAATAATGAACTGATCTAAAGGGCTTGAACTTGCTACCATGATGACAAGAGATTCCCCATGTCTTCTGCCGGCTCTTCCAGCTTGCTGCCAGGCACTTGCGATCGTGCCGGGATAGCCGGTCATGATGCACACTTGTAATTGACCGATATCTACCCCTAATTCAAGAGCGTTCGTACTGACAACTCCGTAGATTTCACCAGATCGCAAGCCTTTTTCAATCTCCCGGCGTTGAGTCGGCAGATATCCTCCCCTGTATCCTTTGATTGATTTCGTTCCTAATTGACTCTTCACTAATTCTTGTAAGTAGGTAAGGATAATTTCCACCCTTACCCTGCTTCTGGCGAATATGATCGTTTGCACCTTATTCTTCAATAATTCACCAGCAATTCTCCTGACCTCCAGGGTCGCACTCCTGCGTATGTTCAACGGTTTATTTACAATGGGGGGATTATAGAATACGAAATGCTTTTTGGCACTTGGTGCACCGTTATTATCTATCAAATTCATTTCATTACCTGTTAAATGCTCTGCCAGTTCTTTCGGGTTTGCAATGGTTGCCGATGTACAGATAAAAATGGGAGAAGCTCCATAAAACTCGCAAATTCGTTTCAATCTCCTTACCACATTGCTTACATGGGAACCAAAAACTCCCCTATATATATGAAGTTCATCAATTATTACGTATTTAAGATTCTCAAAAAGAGACACCCACTTTGTATGGTGAGGAAGGATGGCTGAGTGGAGCATATCAGGATTCGTTATGACGATATGCCCAGCTTTCCTTACTTTTTGCCGGATATTGGCGGAAGTATCTCCATCATATGTATAGCTATTAATAGAAGCTTCTGCTTCTGAGATGATTTCGTTCAACTCACTTTTCTGATCTTGTGCGAGAGCTTTAGTTGGAAAAATATATAACGCCCGTGCATCCGGGTTGTCCATGATCGTTTGTAATACGGGAAGATTATAACAAAGAGTCTTTCCCGAGGCTGTAGGAGTTACCGCGGTAAAGCTCTTTCCTTCCATTGCAAGCTTAAAAGCGGAATGTTGATGGGTATAAAGCTTTTCGATGCCTCTTATTTGCAGCGCATTTTTTATTTTTCCATTTATCTCCAGTGGCAGATCTACCAATTGAGCAGTTTTTTCATCTATGGTATGCCAGTGAACAATCTGTTTATTAAAATCATCGTCTTTTTTAAAATGTTCAATCAACTGTTGAAGATTGTTTTTCTTAAACACAGATATCACCTCTTCTACCCATTTTACCGAATCTATGTTCGAAACTAAAGAAAAAAAACCAGGATATCTTTTCCTCAATTATCTAATTTGAATGAAAGGAGCCTAAATGAGGAAGGCTTGGATTCTTTGCACTTGTTCATAACCGGTTTATATGGATGTATAGGACAAATGCACATATTCAGCAAGCATTCATACACTAGTATGAATACTTTTGCGTGAAAGGAGCATACCCATGTCGAACGAGAAAAAAGGTTTTGGTGATCTGATGCATTCCATGAACGAGTTTTTTCATGAAAGACCTATGAAAGGAATGCTTCAAAGCATTGATGAATTTTTCACATCATCATCTAACCCATTTGGTTCTTTCCCGGTTGAATTAACTGAAACAGACAATTATTATATCGTGACTGCACAACTCCCAGGTATTAAGAAAGAGCAGATTCAACTTGATGTATTCCCTCAGTACATTACGATTTCTGTAACCAATAAAGAAGAGTTCTCCGAGGAAAATGATCAAAATCAAATGATAAGAAGAAAGCAATCCATGAAAAAAAGCAGCAGGACCATTCCATTTCCAAGGGTGGTTAATGAAAAGAATGTGAAAGCTTCTCATAAAGACGGATTGCTGACTGTAAGGGTAGACAAAGTATCTGGTAAACGAATACCTATAGAATAAGTTTCCTATTACCATTAAAAAAAGGGGCTGCCGAGTCGCAGCCCCTTTTTGTTATTCTATAGACTAAATATCCCACCCAAGCCTTTTACCAAAGAGGAAACTTGATTAATTGCCCCCATCATTTGTCCTGTAGTATTCATCATTTTATTAAAATCTAAAGACCCATCCTGTGACTTGAATGAATTCATGATCGAACTTACTCCTCCAGACTGAGGTTTAGCCATGAATGAGGCTTTCGGATATGGATTAGCATAAGCCTGTTGCTCCATTGCTTTCATTTGGTACGGATTGTATTCTTTCTGTTGTAGAGGATTTTCAAAATAAGGATTCATTTGCTGCTGGTTCATCTGTTGATATTGGTTCATTTGAAACCCCGGTGCAGGAAATTGGACTTCAGGTCGAGGATAATAATTAGGTTGAAAATATCCATATTCTGGAGGTCGCATACCCTGTCCTTGATAGTTCATCAATGGTCCCATATACGTTGTTTGCGAATGATAATTTGGATGATAGTTACGCATCTGTCTCGAATGAAGTAAAGAATTCATACTTAGCCCCCTTACTTTATACTGGTTACTATACTTTATGTTTTAACTGGATAATTGGTGAAAGAACCCATAAAGATATTTCGACAAATACAAGAAGAATGTCGGAAGTTACACTATTCTTACAACTTAAAGAAAGGGTATTCTATGATACGATAAATGTAGATGCTACACAATGAAATATAAGTATTGGGAGGAATCAAGATGAACCTGAGTGAACTGCTGAAGAGATACGAAAGTAGTAAACATTATCAAGCAACGGATCAACAAGAACTTCTTACAATGGCCAAAAAACTTTATATTTCTAATGAGATTTCATTGCATCATTATAAAGAGCTGTCGAAGCAAATCAATACAATAGAAGAAAAAGCAATTTCAACTCCATAATATAAAGAGGCTGCCGATCGGCAGCCTCTTATTTTTCATTCAATTCATCCAACTGGGTTTGGAGTACATATGAGACAGATTGATAATGACTGATGAACCGATTGTAACTGGACTCTGGAAAGAAACAGTGAACCGATAGCATTTCAATATTATCGAACGTGTTTAAAATTTGAGGGAAGTGAAGGTGTTTTGGCCTTTGTTCCATGATCCAAATTAAGGACAATTCTTTCCAAACATCATTCTCCGCTTTTACTTTATCGGCAAAAGGTTTCACTTCGGTGTAAAAGTCTCCTTTTTCACCTGACTCACGTCTACCTTTATATTCCTTCAACATTTGCTCAACAAGGTCGATGAGTTCCCCTGTTACTTGCATCAACTCTTTCAAAAAAAACCCTCCGTAAAAATGTAGACAAAAATAAAAAGTAGCAGAACGCTACTTTCTTATAAATCAAGTTTAAGACGTCTTATAGGATAATTCAAGTTTTTGTAAGACAAAGGACTTTTTATTTTTCAAAAGTACGGTTTTAGATTCCGCTTTTCTCTCAACTGAGCTCAATTTACTGTCGATTTTCTGTATCTGGTTCGTTAACGAATTCATTCCTTCTTGCTCTTCAACTGAGATTCGATCATGCAGACTTTGTTCTAATTGGTTCAAACTTTCTTCAATTTCAGCTAATTTCAACATAATATCTTGTTTTGGAAGCATTGTGAATCCTCCCACCTTTTTTTTGGATTAATACTGTAATTCTCTCTTTATGACCCGTTCCCTTCCCCCCTGACAAAACTAGAAGCGTTTCGCCAAAGAAAGTGTTAAAAGGACATTCCGTTAATTGTGTTTCGACACTTACTGAATAAAAGGAGTGGAAACTAGAAAATAATATAGGTGGAGGTGTTACCCAATGAAAAATCAGAAAAACAATCAAAACAAACAGCAAACTACAAATTCAGCCCAGACCAAAGCCTCAAAAGGCAACCCTAAACTAGAAGGCGAAAACCGTCCAGCGACATAAGAAAGCGGAGGCGGCTCGTACAGACCCGACAAGCATAAGGCGAACCACCCGGAAAGGCGCTCTTTGCCTTTTTGGGTGGTTTGACTTATGACCTCGAGGGTCTAGCCGCCGGAGCTGGACTAATAAGAAAGCGGAGGCGGCTCGTTAAGGTCCGACAAGCATGACAAGAAGAGACCAACACTATTTTAAAGTGTTGGTCTCTTCTTCCTCCTATCCCTCTTCCAGATCTTTTTTATCGCCTCTTTTACATTCGCCATCTTCTCTAGCTGCCTTTGCTTATGAAAAAACCATTCTGTTAATTCGATTCCACGGAAAAGTTCCTGCTCTTTGTACCAATCCTTACTAATTTTCTTTTTATTCGACCAGTCCGTATGAGACTTCCAATGATGTGGAACATCGTCATAAGCTTGATGGAGCATAGGTGTACTCGTATGTGGGACTCCTTTACAGAACTGCTCGTAGTCCATTCTGGATCCTGTATGTTCTACTTGTAAAGCAAAGTTCAAAATGGAGGAATGATAATCAGGATGAAATAAAATCGAAAATAATCGATTTCCTAAAAGGATTCTGTTTTCAATTTTTCTGAAGCCATGAACACTCGCACCTAAAAGTTCCCCCATTAATGTCGGAAACAGAACGGAACTGAAATGAAGATGATCTTCTATGAAGAATAGAGATGAACCAAACACCCTCTTCTTATATACCTCATGTTCAATGACTGGTTCTTGAATGAGGTGTTGCTCATTTATTATAAGAGAATGGACTAACCTGCGATCATCTCTCTCCACCCAGTAACGATTCCACTCCTCTTCCATGAAGCTTGAAATATGAAATTCTTTAAACAAATGAAACATTTTCTTTTTATACCTCGTCGAATAATGATAGAGAAGGAGTTGAGAAAAGGCATCCTGAAAAATGCTCCAGTTCGCTCTTTCATATGTCATAAATAGATCATCACGAATAGCCGGATGTAATAAGCGCGTGAAGATATCACCTTTAAGGTCGGTCATATTCCAGCCGGCATTTCTTGATACCATCGAAGCCAGGAAAGACCATTTAATTTCAGGATGAAGAAGGAAGAATTTTTGATAAGCCATCGTTCTTGATATATTATCTTGATTATGCAGATTCACTAGATGGTTGATTTGATGAATCCACTCATTTATACGTTTAGGTTCAGGTATATAGGGTAAAAAGCGATAAGTATTGCTCATTTCGTCCATCCTTATTATCCCCCTCCCTCCTTTAGGCATAGATTGAGGAGATTTGTAAACAATTATTCACACAAATTGGAGTGGTATCTGTTATGATATAGATTAGTCTGCGAGGTGAATTACCATGAAATTCCATTATCCCAACGGTAAGAAATATGTGGAAGCGTCATTACCCTCAAAAAAAGAGAAGGCAAAACCGAAACAACTATCCTATAGCAACAGAGGTATGACCCTTGAAGAAGACATTAACGAAACGAACCAATATTATTTAACGTTTCATAAAGCAGTCATTCACAAAAAACCGACTCCCGTTCAAATAGTGGATGTCCACTATCCATCGAGAAGTGCAGCCGTCATTAAGGAAGCATACTTTAAGCAGCCCTCCACGACGGATTATAATGGTGTGTACAACGGAAGATATATCGACTTTGAAGCGAAAGAAACAAAGAATAAAACGTCCTTTCCACTTCAAAATTTTCACGAGCATCAAATTCAGCATATGGAAAACGTCCATAATCAAGACGGCATTACCTTTGTACTAGTAAGGTTTTCTGCTTCCGAAGAAGTGTTCTTACTTCCCTACAAAGCTCTAAGGATTTATTGGGACCGCATGATAAATGGAGGAAGAAAATCAATCAAACGGGAAGAAATAGAGGAAAAAGGACTCACCATTCCTTTAGGACTGCATCCCAGGGTCGATTATTTAAAAATAGTACATCAGTTATATTTTTAGTTTACGAAAAATGAGTTAATCTATAATTTATCTCAATATCAGTAGTATATTTTAAATCTTAGACAATACTAAAAACACTGAAGATTGAAAGTGAGGAAACAATATGGCTGGTCAATATAAGTCAAGGGAAGAAAAGCGTCTGGCCCAACAAAAGTCAAAATCCACAAAGAGCAAGAAAAAGGGCTCTATGGTTAAACGCGTCATTATATCATTATTTATCATCGGTATTATCGGGATGCTTGCAGGTGCTGGATTATTTGCTTATTATGCTTCCAGTGCACCTAAGCTTGATGAAAAATTACTCAAAGATCCGATTGCATCAGAAATTTATGATATGAACGGGGAATTGATCACGACCGTTGGGAAAGAAAAACGGGAATACGCAAACTTCGATGACATCCCAGAGATAATGCAGGACGCTGTCCTTGCCACAGAAGACAATCGATTCTATAAGCATAACGGAATTGACTTGATTCGATTAGGGGGCGCTGTCATTGCCAATGTGACAGGAGGTTTCGGTTCAGAAGGAGCTTCGACGATTACCCAGCAAGTGATCAAGGGTTCTTTTTTAAGCCCTGAGAAAACATTAAAAAGAAAAGCTCAAGAAGCATGGCTGGCTCTTAAGCTTGAGCAGGAATATACAAAAGAAGAAATTTTTGAAATGTATTTCAATAAAGTGTATATGTCAGCTGGAATAAACGGAATGGCTACTGCTGCAGACTATTATTACGGTAAAGACATTAAAGACATTGAGCTTCATGAAGCAGCCCTGATTGCGGGACTGCCTCAAAGTCCAAACAACTATAACCCTTTTAAATACCCTGATAAGGCGGAAAAGCGACGAAATATCGTTCTTTCTTTAATGGAACAGCACGGTAAAATCACTGAAGAAGAAAAAAAAGAAGCACAGGCTATCCCGATCACTGAAGGATTGGTTTCAGCTGAAGAAGTCGAAAAGAAAAACGGAAACAAATATCCCGCGTTTGTAGATGCGGTTATTGATGAAGTACAAAAAATGGGTGACTATAACCTGTTTTCAGATGGTTTAAAGGTTTATACAACCGTTGATCCAAATGCTCAAAAACGTTTGGAAGAAATCTTAGCAGGTGAAAATACCAGCTTCAGTTATCCAGAGAATTCTGAAGAGCCAATGCAGGCCGGGGTAACCCTTATGGATACGAAAACAGGAGAAATCAGAGCGATTGGCGGCGGAAGAGAACAGGATCCAAACGTTCAGCGTGGATTTAACTTTGCAATCGATACAAAACGTCAACCTGGATCTACGATTAAGCCATTAATAGACTACGCACCTGCCATTGAGCATTTAAAATGGTCGACGTATCATATATTAAATGACGAGCCTTATAAATATTCTGATGGAACAGAACTCAACAACTATGATGGTCAATTCAAAGGGCCAATTACGATACGTGAGGGTCTCTGGGATTCCCGAAATATTACTGCCCTAAAAACGTTTCAGGAAGTCGGTCCAGAGAAAGCAGAGGAATTTGTAAATGATCTCGGATTAAAGTTCGATCATTACTATGAATCTGCTTCAATCGGGGGTGTGTCCCCTGGAGTAAACTCCGTACAAATGGCCGGAGCTTATGCCGCATTTGGTAATGAAGGTATTTACAACAAGCCACATACGGTTACAAAAGTGGTATTACGCGATGGTGAAACCGAGATTAAGAATGATAATAAACCAAAGCCTGCAATGAAGGAATATACAGCTTATATGATTTCTGATATGCTGCAGAGCGTCATCGACCATCCAAGAGGAACCGGCCTTTATGCCAAGGTACCAGGATTACCGATGGCCGGGAAATCAGGTACCACGAACTATACACAAGATGAACGCGAGAAATACGGAATTGCTAAAACAGGCGCACCTGATTCATGGTTCGTAGGCTATACCACAAACTACACAGCGGCGGTTTGGACTGGATATAAGACGCGTTCCATACCACTATCCCCTACGGACAGAAGGGTTTCCCAATACATCGTCAGTGACCTGATGAGCTATGTTCACGAAGGTGTTGACACACCTGATTTCAATAAGCCGGACAGCGTGGTTGAATCCAAGGTTGAATTAGGAAGCAATCCGGCTAGACTGCCAAGCGAATATACTCCAGATGACAGAGTGATTACTGAACTATTCGTCCGTGGAACGGAACCTTCCAAGGTTTCAAAAGAATTCGATAAGATTGATGCACCTTCAAATCTGAAAGGTAAATTCAATAAGAAGGAGCAAACCATCACTCTTGCATGGGACTATGGTAAAGAGAAGGACGTTCAGTTTGAAGTGGCGGTTTCGATAAATGGTGAAGCCAAACAAGTATTAACGACAACTGATAAGAAAGGATTAAATGTCGAAAACATTCAATCCCAAGGAACATTCACCTTTGAGGTTGTAGCAATATCAGGAGATCAGCGCAGTAATCCTGCAACGGTCAATGTTGATGTAAAAGCGACTGATGGTGAAGATGAAGAAAACCAAGATGATAATAACGATGAAAATCAAGATAACAATGGTAATGGGAACAATAATGGAAATAACAATGGTAACGGTCAAGGAAATGGGAATGAAGATGAATCAGGTGATGATGGTGAAGACACAGGTGGCGATGATGGCACTTCTCCTCCACCTGAAGGCGATGGGAATGGTGACGGAGGTACAGACGAGGGCACTGGTGATGGCACTGGTGATGGCACTGGGACTGGTGACGGCTCAGGTACTGGAGATGGTGCCACGAATAGTCCACCTGCTACTCAATCAGACTCCCGAAGAGAACAAGAATAAGGTAAAAGGCAACGAGAACATTTTCTCGTTGCCTTTTTAATTTTCTCCAGCTCGTTTTAAAACAAGGGATTTAGCATATTGTTTATGTTGTTCCTCGAATAGCTGAGATAACTGTATGAATGAATGGAAAAGGGTTGGATTGTTTCGAATAAATGACATTCTCTCCCCTGCGTTGACCGGTTTAATGGAAAGGTTGTCAATGGGAGCAATGTCAGAATTTAATATTACCGGCATTGAATTACTCCAGAATAAAAACATATAAACTTGCGCAATACTCTTTTTCATTAGGGGCAATGTATCCTTAGACCGTTTTTTAAATAACGTTTTAAGACACTCCTCCCCCTCTCTCCAGCTCTTAAGTATGATACCTATGAATAATTCATGATCTTCCCAGGGAAGCGAACCTGGAGCCACCTCATTGAAATAGAGAACTTCATAAGAGAAGAAAGGCTCATAAGGTATTATATGAGAAGCATCTATTCTAACTTTTGACTCAGGAAAGAAAAAAGGATCAATTAGTTGGAATGGAATACTCAAAGTCATTTCATTCATATCTTACCTTTTTTCTTTAGTCTCTTCTGACCTTCTCTGCATAAATCGACCAGCGGACAAACATCACATTGGGGTGATTGGGCTTTACAATGGTACCTTCCAAAGAAAATCAACCGGTGATGAGTTTCAGACCATTCTTCATTCGGGATTTTTTTCATCAACGTTTTCTCTACTTCTAATACACTATCTTTCCATCTGCAAATACCTAATCTCTTACTTACACGTTCGACATGGGTATCTACAGCAAGAGCGGGCACTCCAAATGCAACCGATACTACTACATTTGCTGTTTTCCTTCCTACGCCAGGCAACTTCACTAATTCTTCATGACTTTCAGGAACATTTCCTCCATGTTCTGTCAGGATGATCTCACATAGTTTACGAATATTTTTGGCTTTGTTTCTGTATAACCCGATGGAGCGTATATCCTGTTGAAGTTCTTCCAATGAAACACTCAGATAATCTTCAGGTTGCTTATATTTTTCAAATAAGCCTTTAGTGACTTTATTCACGAGGGCGTCAGTACATTGAGCCGATAGAAGGACCGCAATGACAAGCTCAAAAGGATTTTCATGACGCAGCTCACAGTGAGCGTCTGGAAACATCTCTCTCATTTCATCTAAGCAAATTTGTATTTGTTTTTTATTTAGCATGTACCCTAATACCTCCATCTTGTCTTATAAATCAACAAAATTTATCCAAAATAAAAATAGACCAACTCTCAAGCATTTGAGAGTCAGCCCCTTTTATCGTCCTATTGCTCAAGCCAATTATAAAATGGTACTGATTTTCGTTTAGGAGAAGCAGCAGAATCACTTGATGCTGCGGGGGTTTGACGAGAACGGAAGCGCTGGCTTTGGTTACGCGCATCTTCAATGGTCTTCACACCGTTTTTCTTCCATTCAAATAGAATTCGATCGATATACCTAAAATTCAGCTTGCCGGATATGACAGCTTCTCTTAATGCTGCTTTAATAATAATAGCATTATGATCATCCTGATCCAACCACATGGCCAGGCTTTCACATTCTAACGGAGAAAGCGGTCGACCAAATTCCTGTTCGAAAGTCGTGTAAATATCCGCTTCTTCTTCCATGGATTTTTCCATCTGCTTCATTTTAGAGTCCTGTATTACGAACTCAGCCATTTTCTCCCATAAAGGATTTAGAGAATACTTTTCAAACAGGATTCCATCAGGTGAAGATCCCTCTTCGATAGATAGAAACTGTTGTTGCATTAATTTTCTTAAAATAGATGAACAGTATTCAGTAGAAATACTCATAGGTTCTGAAAGCTCTTCTGGTGTAGGGAAATAGTTTCCCTTTTCCAGATGACCGTAAATTTGCAATAACAGTACAAACTCTGACTCATTTAAACCTAGGGTATTGTAATTTGATAATAATAATTGCGGAATGTTAAGTGTCCCCTCTTCGATCCAGGACACCATTAAACGTTTATAATCCATATTCGGCACACCTCACTCACTATTATATCATGGTTCAGTATATGTGGACATGGTTATGAATCAGAAGAAAGATGGAAATAAGAAAAGATGAGCCGACTTTTCAGGACCAACAAGCCTTTAAGGAACAGTAGGGGCAACTGTACATAAAATGCTGTTTTCACAAGGATATTGTTTTGTAACATACGATCTGCTAGAAGCTCTGTCAACAAGCTTGTGCTGGATGGTGAGGGGAACTGCTCCGCTTTCCGCGGAAGTTCGGCCGAGCCTCCTCAGCTTAGCCGAACGGGGTCTCGGCACGACCAAAATCCGCCGGAGTCTACGCAGTTCCCCTCACCATCTTTAAGAGATTTTCGTGACAGAGCTTTAAAGTGTAGAAACAATCTAATAAGACAATTTCTTATGCTACTTTGTAGATCGTTTGTTTTTGGAAACAAAGAATCAATAAATCTACAATAATTTGTGTTTTCTCTCCGTCATTTTGCAGTAAAAGTATGATGGGTCCACAGAGTGGATTGTAGCGGAAGGCACTTGACTCCTGCGGGAGATAGAGGAAAGGTCGAGACCCCACAGGGCAAAGCCCGGGGAGGCTCGACTTCCTCCCCGCAGAAAGGAAGTGCCTGGAGCGAAAAGGAACGGTCCCGTTTTCAAACTACCACTTATAATAAATTCACTTCTTTGGAGGTAAACAACCACCATCCCCCCGCGGAAAGTGAGCATACTATATCAGAAATGAATTCCTACTTTCATCTACCAAGTAGCCACAATCTCAACAAAAAAGAACCAAAATAAAAGAACAGGCGGGATTGCTTTTTAAGCAAACCAGCCGGTTCCTTGTACGATGTTTGTATTATGGATATAAACGGTTTAGTAGACGCGGGAATGGGATGGTTTCCCTTACGTGTTCTACTCCACTGATCCAAGCCACTGTTCTTTCAAGTCCAAGACCGAATCCTGAATGAGGAACAGATCCATATTCTCTTAATTCCAAGTACCACTTGTACGCATCTGTAGCAAGTTCGTGCTCTTCAATGCGACGTTTCATAAGTTCCGCATCGTGGATACGCTCTGAGCCACCGATAATCTCTCCATACCCTTCTGGTGCGATCAGGTCGGCACATAATACGACATCATCACGGTCTGGATCAGGTTGCATATAGAAAGGCTTCAACGAAGTCGGGTAATGCGTGATAAATACCGGCTTGTCGTAACTTTCAGCTATGGCTGTTTCATGTGGAGCTCCGAAATCGTCTCCCCACTCGATATCATCAAACCCTTTTTCATGCAATAACTTAACTGCATCATCATAAGTGATCCGCGGGAAAGGTGCTTTGATCTGCTCTAATTTAGATGTATCTCTTCCTAATCGGTCTAATTCAAGCTTGCAGTTTTCCAGAACCGACTGAACGATATAAGAAACATATTGCTCCTGTACTTCCAGGTTATCTTTAAAATCATAGAATGCCATTTCAGGCTCGATCATCCAGAATTCGATTAAATGACGACGGGTTTTCGATTTCTCCGCTCTGAAAGTCGGTCCGAAAGAGAATACTTTCCCTAACGCCATGGCTGCAGCTTCCATGTACAGCTGACCACTCTGAGAAAGATAAGCATCTTCTTCAAAATATTTAGTTGCAAATAACTCGGTCGTTCCTTCCGGCGCACTTCCAGTCAGAATGGGAGGATCTACTTTTACGAATCCTTCTTGATTAAAGAACTCATATGTTGCACGAATGATTTCGTTACGTACTTTCATCACGGCATGCTGTTTACGGGAACGAAGCCAAAGGTGACGGTGATCCATCAGGAATTCTGTCCCGTGTTCCTTCGGTGTAATTGGATAATCCACTGCTTCATGAATCACTTCAACGGTTTTCACTTGAAGTTCATATCCAAACGGTGAACGGGAATCTTCCGAAACCGTTCCTGTTACATATAGAGATGTTTCTTGAGTTAATGATTTTGCTTTTTGAAAGATTTCTTCTTCCACTTCACTTTTTACGACAACACCTTGAATGAATCCAGTTCCGTCACGAAGCTGAAGAAAGGCAATCTTTCCACTTGAACGTTTGTTGGCAAGCCAAGCACCAATGGTTACTTCTTCTCCTACAAACTTACTTACTTGAGATATAGTAGTTTTCACGATTTTTTCCCTCCAAAAAAACTTAAGACGCTTATGTATCGTTATTTATTATACATTTACCGTTATCCCGCCGCAATAGATTGAGCAAAACGAGATGATTTTAAGGAAAAAGCAGACCGAAACGAACACGGTCTGAAACCTTGTAATTATTTACTCTTCCTAACCACAAATTCATGCATTCTCTCAATTGCTTTTTCGAGTGCATCAAGACTTGTGGCATAAGAAAGACGGATATTATTGTCCGATCCGAAACCAGACCCAGGAATAACCGCTACCTTTGCTTCTTCCAACAGAGCTTTTGTAAATTCGTCGACATTGTTGTAGCCTGCTTTCTTGGCCGCTTCTGACACATTCGGGAACAGATAAAAAGCACCTTGAGGCTTCAAACAATGAAACCCTGGAATACTGTTCAATTTATCAAAGACAATGTTTAAGCGCTCTTCAAATGCCTGTCTCATTTCCTCTACAGGTTGTTGATCTCCTAAATAGGCAGCAACCGTCCCATATTGTGAAGTTGTCGTTGGGTTAGAGGTAGAATGACTGGCAAGGTTGGTCATTGCTTTAATGATTGTCTCGTTCCCTGCCGCATATCCAATTCTCCATCCCGTCATGGAATGAGATTTTGACACCCCGTTAATCACGATGGTTTGCTCTTTAAGTTCTGGAGACAATTCAGCAATAGACGTGTGTGAATTCCCGTCATATACAAGCTTTTCATAAATCTCGTCTGAAACGATCAGAATATCGTTCTCTAAGCATACTTCTCCAATCGCTTGTAACTCTTCGTGGGAGTATAGCATGCCTGTAGGGTTACTAGGTGTGTTAAGAATGACTGCTTTCGTTTTGGGCGTTATCGTCTCTTTTAACTGCTGTGGAGTGATTTTGTACTCATTCTCTTCTTTCCCTTCTACGATAATGGGAGTTCCTCCGGCAAGCTTCACTTGTTCAGGATAGCTGACCCAGTATGGAGTAGGAATGATGACTTCATCATTTTCGTTTAAAAGAACTTGAAACAATGTATAAAGGGCATGCTTTGCACCACTCGTCACGATGATCTCAGATGGTTTATACGTAAGTTTCTGATCTGTTTCAAACTTATGAATGATTGCTTCTTTTAATTTGGCCATACCACCAGATGGAGTATACTTTGTGTGACCCTCAGTCATGGAGGCATACGCAGCATTGATAATATGTTCAGGAGTATTAAAGTCAGGTTCACCTGCACCTAAAGCGATAACATCAATACCCTGAGACTTCATTTCCTTTGCTTTTGCAGTGATTGCCAAAGTCGTTGATGGTGTTAAAGCACTTACTCTGTCAGCTAACATAAATTTCATGGAAGTATTCCCCCTAGAGTTGATTATAAATTTTCAATTTTCCTCCACCATTCTCCAGTAGAAAACAGCAGGTAAAAATAGTTTAAATTGTCTTCTTGATCTAAATAGGTAATTTCCCATACTGGCCCGACAGATTCATATCCTAAACGGACCGATAATAATTCTTTCGGTTGCTTTTCATCATTTAGTTTATTGATTGCCTGTTCTTTTGAAATACCATCTGCCCATTTTTTCTCAATTATTTTCCCTTTTTTATTGGGTACCCAAGCCACGAGCTTCTCGTTTTGATCATCCTTGCCTGTCACTACAACATATGACTTAGAGCCGTTGTAAAAGCTTGTGTTTTCAACTTCAACAATAGCCGTTTCAGCTTTCACTCTATTTAGCGCCTTATCTGCCTGATTATCCAATGGGTTTCGGGAAACTTGATAAAGTACGACCGAAGCCGTTATCCCAAGGACGATGAACAATAGTGCGATAATCGTTATCCATTTTTTCATTACAATCACTCTTTATGTACGATATATTGTTAATACTGCTTGATTCTGATCTTCCGGATCTAAGGCTAAACCAAACATATAATCATCTTTTTTTAAGGTTCTATTTAATGTATCAACCACTTTATATAAGTTATCCGTATATTCGATACGAACGGTGGAAAGAATTTCAATTCGGCTCTCCATGGTATTCCTCCTTTTACCCGCTTACTTAAGATATTCCCGTATAAATTTCTACTCATGATGTCACTGCAATCCGCGACACTATGAGTAAGAAACGCTACACACATTATAACAACATTAATGGCTATTATGGTAGAGCGTATCTCAAAAACTATTCTAATCCACACTCAGTCAGGCTGACAACGTTGTCAGCCTGACTTAATTTTTTCTTACGGCATTAAGTTTTTCCGCCAACTTCTTTAAACACTCCATCTTCTTGATCAAAGGTAAGCACTTCGTAATTTCGCTTATTAAATTTGATGGCAATCAATCCATGTTGACCGGTTAAATACAGATCAATCCATGCCTCGTTGATGGCTTCGAGCATTTCACCATTAAGAAGCCTTTCCTTAGAACGGTATAGTAAAGCCGTTTGAGGATCGATATGCTTCAGGAGACTGTGGGACATATTTTCAGTTTTAGAGTGAAGAGGTATTTTTACAATATTTACGTTCTTTAGGGGTTTTGTAAGTAAAACCTCTTCAGAATGAGTTGATTGTGAGCTCAGCCACAAAAAGCGATGATGGAAGAAGGTAATGGAAAAGTCCAATCCTTCTCCTTTCTCATTCCCTTCATGCATCACATTTAATGCTAATTCTTTTGAAAGCGAGTATGACTGATCTTCTGTAATCGGTTGAATCGTAAAGGAACCTTTTTTCTGTATTGTTTCAGCCAGGGATTTACCCGTTATTATTTCTTTTATGGAGTACTTCTTACCAAGTTCAGTAATCATATCCTCATGCACTTCTCTTTTTTCCGTGAGGATGATTCCCATAATGTTGTCAATGTGCATTTGATTCAAATAATAATATAATTGTCTACTTTCCTGAAGGGGTCCTGTATTAATTAAATAATTTTTCCCGGAAGCTAAATGAAGAACTGCTACCTCCCCTTTTAAATCAGGAAGAAAACTAATCGCATACTCCTCTTGTGATACATTTAAATCCACCTGAGGCACTTTTATACCATAGGCATTTGAAATGACAAGGAAAAAAGTCAGCATTACCGAAAAGATCACTCTCATTTTCAATCCTCCAGTTTCACATCTACTCTTTAGATTGTGTTAAAGAGTAAAATTTATCACTGAAGTTTAATCTGTATTAGAGCCAATCTTCAATCCATGAAACCAAATCAAATAAATCGCCTTCTTTTACTTCCATTGAAGGAATCGACTGCAAGAATGCCTTACCATACCTTGTCGTCATCACTCTGCGGTCATATACAATCACGATTCCCCGATCACTGCTTCTTCTAATCAGCCTTCCTACCCCTTGCTTGAACCGAATAATCGCTTCGGGTAAAGAGTGAGAAGAAAACGGATTCTTCCCTTGAGACTTGAGGATATCTGATTTTGCCTGATTGACAGGCTCGTCAGGTGGAGAAAAAGGAAGTCTGACCATGGCAAGACAAGACAGGTCTTCTCCGGGAATGTCTACACCCTCCCAGAAACTACTCGTTCCAAATAAAATCGCCTTGTCAAATCGCTGGAAGTTCTTTGTCAGCCTTGTACGACTTCCTGAGGTGATTCCTTGTGCCATTAATACATATTCCTCTAATAAACCACTTTCTTTCATCAGCTCATACGTTTTCCTTAACATATCGTAAGACGTAAATAAGATGAGCATTCGCCCTTTCGTCGCTTGAGCCACTCCTATTAAATGCGAGCTTATTGCTTCAATATATTCTTCACTTTGGACTTGCTGAATTTCAGGGACGTCTGTCGGGACGAATAATCTAGAAACTTCATTGTAATCAAAAGGAGAAGTAAGCTGTAACTGTTTTACCCCCTTACCTATGAGTCCAATCTCGTTTAAGAAGTAATTGAAAGACCCGCTGACGGTCAGGGTAGCTGAAGTAAGGACGACACTTTTCTTTTTGGCAAAGATTTCATCTTGAAGATTACGATTGACGGTAACTGGTTGAGCTTGGATAGAAAGACTATTCGGTAATGATCTTGTATCTCCATCTAACCAGAGAACATGGTTGTTCATTTCTCTTAAAAAGACAGTTTGAAAATTCATTCTCAATTCTGCCCAATCCACTAAATAGCTGTAGAATTCTTCAATCAAGGCTTTTTCTTTATCTTGCAGCTTGATCTTCTTATCCTTGATTGTCTCCAGAACCTGCTGAAACTCTCTTTCCACATACTTCATTCCTGAAATAACCCGTTCCATGGACATGAGTACAGGTTGAAAGTAGCTGCTCCTCTTCATTTCGGCCGTAATTCTCAGCTGTATTTTTTGTACCCCGGTTCTCTTTTTGGCTTTCTTATAAAAGACGCTCGTTAACACTCCGATGGACTCTTCTAAATCAATGTAAAACTGACTAATGCGAGAATCCAATTCAAATGAGTGTGTATTCATTTGAACTGAATGGTTGGAAATAAGCTGATCAAGTCGATAGAACAACTGTTTTTGGTCCAGGGTTCCTAACTGGGAAGTACTAAACTTAATCGAGAGATAATCCATTACAACTCCAAGATGCTGTCTTGCTGACTTCTCCAGATGATGAGCCTCATCTATTACTAAGTAATCGTAAGGAGGAAGCATGCTGCTTTCCTTCACGATATCAGTCAGAAGCATTGAGTGATTTGTAATGATGATATCTGCTTCTTGAGCACTCTTTCTTGCGAAAAGATAGAAATCTTTCCCGACCCAGGGATCTTTCGTATGAGGTAAGTGCCAGCCGTCATGTTTTAGACGATTCCAGAACAACTGCCCCCCAGAAGTAAGGTTAAGTTCATCCATATCACCGGACTCTGTTCGTGTAAGCCATACCAGAATTTGCATCTTTGTCAGAACTACGTCATATTGAGACTCATCTTCTCTGAGAGACTGTTCAAACTTAAACAGGTTTATGTAATGATTTTTCCCTTTTAATAGTACGGTTCTGAATGGTGTTGGGCTTATTTTTTCTAATAATTTAATTTCTTTATGAAGTAATTGCTCTTGTAATTGGATGGTGTATGTACTGATGACCACCTTTTCATGAGAGCCCTTGGCAAATATAACCGCAGGCCATAAGTAGCCCAGTGACTTGCCAACCCCGGTTCCCGCTTCTATGACCACATGGCGGGATTCTTGAAAAGCATGTTGTATCTCATCCATCATCTCCATTTGCTGCTCTCTCTTCTCATAGAAGGGAACATATTGTGCCAAGTGTTCTTCTATATCGGGTTCAGCAACATGGAGTTCTTCAATAGGTAGAACTTCTTTCTTTGAAGCATTTTTCTTCCGAAGAGCCAGTCCTCGATACACCTCTAACTGTGGTGGGAGATCCTCTACGTGTTTTTGTTTCTCACTCACAATACTGTCAAACAATAAGGAAAGATCACTTTTCAAATGATGTGAAAGCTTGTGAAGATTTTCGAGTGTGACTAATGGGAGCTTGGACAATTCTTTAATAAAATAAAGAAGAATTTCGGCTGTCACATAGGCATCACTGTCTGCCTGGTGAGGCCTTACGTGGCTTAAATCCAAAGAATTGGATAATTCCGTCAGTTTAAAACTATCTGCTGATGGTAAGGCCACTTTAGCTAATTCTACTGTATCGAAGGCAGGACCCGTAAAAGGATTATAGCCTGCTTCTTCCAGTTCTGCTTGAAGGAATGATAGATCGAATTGAACGTTGTGAGCAACAAAAACGCCATGATCCAGAAGCTCAAGTATTTTCGGTGCAATTTCATGAAATTGTGGAGCGTCCTTGACCATTTCATCATTGATTCCCGTCAATTCCTCAATAAACGCAGGAATCGGTTTACCAGGCGACACAAATGATGTGTATTGGTCAATGATCTTTCCGCTTTCTATAATAACCGCTGATAGTTGGATGATTTTTTCTCCCTTTTTAGGAGAATTTCCTGTTGTTTCAAGATCGATAACAACGAGTTTAAATGGGTACATGTTCTTCACTGCCTTTATATAGATCCTACTTCATACTCTTATGATTTCTAAATAAGTGTACCATAAACAAAAAAGCAAGTCTCCTATTCACAAATTAGAAGACTTGCCGATTTCTTTTATAGTATTGTCGCTTCAGGTTCTGTTCCGATCATGTCAATGATACGGTTATTTTCTCCCATGATAGCTATTTTCGGGATATGGTCATGGACCACTTCTTCAGCTACCAGTTTATACGATATGATGATGACAATATCACCTTTTTGTACAAGTCTTGCAGCAGCTCCGTTCAAACATATGACGCCGCTTCCTCTTCCACCTGGTATAATGTAAGTCTCCAGTCGGGCTCCATTGTTGTTGTTTACAATCTGAACCTTTTCATTCGCCATCATTCCGACTGCATCTAAAATATCCTGATCGATGGTAATGCTTCCCACATAATCCAAGTTCGCTTCTGTTACAGTCGCTCTGTGGATTTTACCACTCATCATCGTTCTAAACATTTAAATCCTCCTCTGGTTTTACACTGATGATTATATTATCAATTAATCTGGCCTGTTGAAATTGAACTGCCAGTGCTATAATGATCTCACCTTGTAATCTGGACAGTTCCGTTAGCTCAGGATAGGAGTACACTTCCACATAATCGATTTCTCCCGAGGTATTTTCTTGAACGTTCATTGAAATTATAGAAATAATCGTATCGGGGTCTCTCTCCCCGGCATCAATACGATTTTTTGCTTCTATCAGACTTTGATAAATTGAAGGAGCTTCCCTTCTTTCTTCTTTTGATAGATAGACATTTCTTGAGCTTTTCGCCAATCCATCCTCTTCCCTGACGGTAGGCACCCTCACTATTTCCACCGGAAAGAAATAATCACTTACTAACCCTTCCACTACTGCAATTTGCTGGGCATCCTTCAGCCCGAAATACGCTCTGGTCGGCTGAATAAGGTGAAACAATTTAGTCAGAACGGTTACCACTCCGTCAAAATGACCATCACGTTTTCGTCCGCACAGTACTTCTACCCGCTCTATCACACACAAGGTTACAGACTGTTTCCCATCATACATTTCTACTACTTCAGGAATAAAGAGTATATCAACCCCAACATTCTTTGCTAACTCTGTATCTCTTTCAATATCACGAGGATAGCGGTCGAAGTCTTCATTCGGACCGAACTGCAGGGGGTTTACAAAGATACTCATCACGACAGTATCGTTGTTTTTCCTGGCTTCCTCCGCTAGACTCATGTGCCCTTCATGAAGGTACCCCATTGTAGGGACAAACCCGATAGTGGACCCTGAATTCTTAACTTGTTGTATCGAAGCTTGCAGATCTTGTATGTTCGTTATCACTTTCATTTTTTCATTCCACCATAGAGAGCATCCAATTCTTCATCCCGCATCGTAAAGGAATGGTCATCTAATGGGAAGCTCTTCCCTTTAACTTCTTCTATATAGTTTTTTATGCTGATATGAATGGCTTCTGATACGTTGCCGTATTGTTTAACAAACTTAGGCACACGATTCACCCCGTATGTTACAAGGTCGTGGAACACTAACACCTGTCCATCTGTTTCACTGCCTGCACCAATACCAATCGTCGGAATCGTTAATGCTTCTGAAATCTCTTTGGCTATTTGCTTTGGTACACACTCTAACACAAGTGCAAAGGCACCTGCCCGTTCACATTTTATGGCATCATCGATCAACTTTTTGGCTGAGTCGGCTGTTTTCCCTTGTACTTTATATCCTCCAAGGACACCGACGGATTGAGGGGTTAAACCTAAATGAGCGATAACGGGTATGCCGGCACTTGTAAGGGATTGGATACGATCAATCACATGATCTCCCCCCTCTACCTTTACAGCGTGCGCGCCTCCCTGTTGAAGAATCTGAGCCGCTGTTTTAAGAGTTTCATCCCTTGACAAATGGTAGGACATAAACGGCATATCAGTGACGATAAAGGTATCTTTCGCCCCTCTTTTTACAGCTTTCGTATGATGGATCATATCTTCAACTGTTACAGGTACCGTTGAGTCATAACCCAATACAACCATTCCGAGGCTGTCACCTACAAGGATGACATCAATTCCCGCTTCTTCCGCTATCTTGGCACTTGGAAAATCATACGCTGTAAGCATGGAAATCTTTTCTCTCTTATTCTTCATCTTAAGAAAATCTGTTGTTTGTTTCATAATGTCCTCCTTCTTTTCAGTCAGAGGTGACGAAACGAAATGAAAGCACTTTCATTGAAGACATAAAAAAACCTCCTGAATAAATGACAGAAGGATCATAAGTGTTTAGTATCATTGTTTCGACCCTCTGTCCCAGTCCACAATGGATCAAGGCAGAAATTGTATTAAAGTTTTAAAAGCTGAACTTATAGGGGTGCAGTTCCAAGGATACTGCCCAATGAGATTATACCATAAAAAAACCGGGATGGAAGCAATCGAACAGCCCCATCCCAGTTTCACCTAAATATTCACTTCAATATCTGCCGAATAAATCTGATGAATGGTCCCTGCTGAGTCTTCGATCTTCAGAACGCCTTCATCGGTTATTCCGAGTGCCCTTCCTTCAATCGTTCCATTGATGGTACGGGCACGGATTTTCTTACCGATACTGATTGCATAACTCTCCCATAACAGCTTGACCGGGGTAAAACCTTCCTTCATATACATAGAATATAGGGCTTCTATTCGTTCTAACACCTTTTGAACAATTTCTGATCTTGATAAAGGTTCTCCTTGTTCTATGGCCAGTGAGGTCGCAATCTTCTGAAGTTCATCAGGAAAGTGTTCATTCGTATGATTTACATTCATGCCGATCCCGATAATTATGGAATTTATTTTATCAGATTCAGCTTGCAGCTCCGTCAAAATCCCCGTCACTTTCTTACCGTCAATAAGAATATCATTCGGCCATTTGATCTGCGGATGAAGGTCGGTTACTTCCTCGATCGCTTGAACGACGGCAACTGCAGTAATGAGTGTAAACTGTGGGGCCTTTTGGGGTGGAAGAAGGGGCTTTAAGATCAGACTCATCCAAATTCCCGTTCCTTTTGATGAGTGCCACTCTCTCATTAACCTGCCTCTTCCGGCAGTTTGTTCATCAGCAATGACCAACGTACCTTCTGATGCGCCGTCGCCGGCAAGCACATGAGCGATGCGCTGTGTACTTTGAACCGACTCTTCATAGTGGATCACTCTGCCTAACGATTTCGTTTGTAACCCTAAGCGGATCTTACTTTCTGTCACACTATCAGGGGTTTCAATAACTCGATATCCTTTTTTTCTTACGGCTTCTAACACAAAACCTTCTTTACGAAGTTCTTCAATATGCTTCCAAATAGCCGTTCTTGAACAGCCTGCTATATCAGCCAGTGCTTGTCCGGATAAAAATTCCTGATTCGATTCAGATAAAGCGTGAAGCAGTTTCTTCTTTATAGTCGATTGCATGTCTGTAGCCACCTCCTTATCGTTTCTTTATCATTATTGATTGTATTGGTTACAATCGCGGATTCAATTTCAGCCAAAAGTTCCTTCATCCATGGACCTCCCTTTTTGTTCGCCCATGTCATTAAGTCATTTCCTGTTACATCCAGTTGTTGTCTCGAGGTAATCGCTAAAGAAGAATATTCTTCCTTCACGGTTTCTACAGAAGAAACCGATTTGGATTCTATGCATTCATGGACTTTCTCAACATTTATGGCTGCTTCCAGGCCGGCACGATAAAGCAAGGATTTAGACCATCCGGACTTCCTTCTTTCCTTTAAGATTCCAAGCTCCTTCGAACGTTCCCGTATCGTTTTCGTCGGTAACCTCCAGCCTTTTAGAAACTCCTCGGTATCAATTTTCCCGATATATGCTAATAGAAGTAACCATGTTTGGTCTTTATTAATATTTTCTAATCGAATAAGATTCGCTACATCTTGAAGAGCTTTTTTCTGTTGATTCAAATGAGGAAGTTCACTATATAGTTTGGTACGGACCAGAAGGGCAAGTGCCTCTCGTTTCCATTTACCTCCTAAAATTTTCTCGAACTCCATCGTTTTTCTTTCTACAGCTATATACTCAAGAAGCCTTGAGTGCTCTTCTAACGCATTCAATGTATCAGGATCGACCTTGAAGCCTAATTGACTTACAAAGCGCACGCCCCTCATCATACGAAGAGCGTCCTCATTAAACCGCAAGTCCGGTGATCCAACTGTCCGGATCACTCTATTATGTATGTCATCCATGCCCTTAAAGGGATCATATACTTTCCCATTAGCATCCATGGCCATACTATTCATCGTAAAGTCACGGCGCTCCAGATCCCCTTCTAAGGAACGGATGAATTCAACCTTATCCGGCCTCCTAAAGTCCGCATATCCAGTTTCAGTCCTGAATGTAGTGATTTCATATTCTCTTCCCTCATCTATGACGAGTATAGTCCCGTGTTCTATGCCTACATCAATTGTTTTCGGAAATATCTCCTTTAGTTCTTGTGGATAGGCTGACGTTGCGATATCTACGTCATTAATCGGACGGCTTAGGAAGTGATCCCTGACAGATCCACCAACGAAATAGGCAAAAAATCCAGCCCTTTCAATCTTTTTTAAAACTGGTACTGCTTGTTGGAATATACTCGGTAACACTTTTAACACCTGCTTTACTCGGATCTTTACCTTCCGGCTGTATCATGATAGAAGCTCTTTGTAGATCCGTTCATACTCTTCTACAATTTTGCTGGAGTGAAACTTTGTTCGGGCCGTTTGTAGTGCTTGTTCCGAAAGCTCTTTGTGAAGTGCTTCATCTTTAAGCAATAACAGAGACTTTTCTGCAACTTGAGCCACGTTCCCGACTTCACAAACAAAGCCGTTGTATCCATCCTCAATGACTTCAGGAATGCCCCCTACATTTGTACCGATGCTCGGCACGCCGCAAGCCATAGCCTCCAGGGCAACTAAACCGAAACTTTCTTTTTCTGAAAGTAGCAGTTTAATGTCACTAAGCGAATAAAGCTCCTCCAAGTTATCCTGTTTTCCAAGGAACAATACTTTATCTTCTAATCCGAGTTCTCCCACCTGCCTGCATATCACCGTCATTTCAGGTCCGTCCCCGACAAGAAGGAGCTTTGCCGGGATCTCGTTTTGTATAAGGTTGAATGCAGCTACAACATCTGTTACTCTTTTCACCCCACGAAAGTTGGAAACATGAATAATGACTTTTTCATTATCCTTAATTCCATATTCATTTCTAAGATGCTGAGAATCTACTGATTTGTAAACTCTTTCGTCTATGAAATTATAGACCGTATGAATGTCCTTATCCGGCTGTATCAAGTCATTGGTTTGTTTCACTAATGCGGAAGAAACCGCGGTCACCACGTCTGACTTTTCGATCCCGAATCGAATCGCTCCTGTTAAAGAAGGATCATAACCTAGTACGGTAATATCTGTGCCGTGCAAGGTGGTGACAATCTTTACATCTTTACCAGACATTTGTTTACCCAAAATGGCACAGACTGCATGCGGAATAGCATAATGTACATGAAGGATGTCCAGGTTCTCACGCTCTGTAATTTCTGCCATCTTATTCGCCAGTGCTATATCGTAAGGCGGGTATTGAAACACTGAATATTGACTCACTTCCACTTGATGAAAATAGATGTTGTGATACATTTTATTTAACCGAAATGGAATACTCGAGGTAATAAAGTGAATTTCATGGCCTCTCTCTGCTAATAATTTCCCCAGTTCTGTAGCTACTACTCCAGACCCCCCAACAGTCGGGTAGCAGGTAATACCTATTTTCATTTTCATACCATTAATCTCCTAACAAATCTTGATGCAATATTAGAGTGTTATAGGAAAAGAATCCTTCTGCATAACGTAGGCCCGCTTCTTTCCCCATCATTCGCTCCCTTGCTTCAACCGCTTCTATGTATCCTTCCGTTAAAGGAGTCGACACTCCTTCAGACCCTTGGGTGAACTGGCTCGTATATGCCTCTAAGCTTCGAATCTTCGTATGCATATAGGCCTCAACATTCACTACAAATTGAGGTTTGTGAAAGCCGTTGATTATATAAAAATACAGATTATCCGCTTTATGTGCCGGAGTTGCGGGATGGAATTTTCGAATTCCAGCTGAAAAAAAAGCTTCTTTGATCAATCGTGAAGCATTACCATGATCAGGATGACGATCCTGTTCGTAGGGAGCGAATATCACTTTGGGCTTGTACATTCTGATCACGTTAACCACTTTTTGAATGTTTTCATCTGTTATGTAAATTCCTCTATCCGGAACATCCAAGGTCTCTCTCTTGTCGGCACCCAATATTTGTGCAGCTGACCTTGCTTCTTCTTTACGCAAAGAAACGGTTCCATTTGAAGAAAGCTCGGCTTCTGTGAGATCACAAATTACAATCTTCTTTCCTTTAGCCGCATATTTTGCAAGGGTACCGCCCATGCCGATCTCCACGTCATCGGCATGGGCTCCAAATGCGAGGATGTCTATTTGTTGATCCACTTTACTCCTCCTTATCCTTTACCACACTTCTCCACTCGATATCTCCTCTTTCGAGCCCTTTCACCAATACTTCTGCTGTTCCCATATTGGTAGCTAATGGAACTTGATACACATCACATAGTCTGATTAATGCAGATACATCAGGTTCATGTGGCTGAGCTGTTAAAGGGTCTCTAAAAAACAGGACAAGATCCATATTATTATTGGCAATATAAGAACCTATCTCCTGGTCTCCCCCCAGTGGACCTGAACGGAATCGATGGACAGATAATCCCGTTTCTTCCACGATTCTCTTTCCCGTTGTTCCAGTGGCGAAAAGAGCGTGTTCTTCAATTATTGACTTATATGCCAATACGAAACGAATAAGATCGTCTTTTTTCTTATCATGAGCTATTAATGCGATATTCATAACACTCACCCTTTAATCTAGAATATTTTCCAGCCCGTACACAAGTGTATCCAGCTTCATGACCGTATCAACGGAAACTTTCACTCCTGACATGAAGCTTCCCCGGTTAAAAGAGTCATGACGGATCGTTAATGTCTGACCCTCCGCTCCTAACATCACTTGTTGATGAGCAATTAATCCCGGCAGGCGGACACTATGGATATGTATGCCATCAACATTCGCCCCTCTTGCACCAGAATGCGTTTCCTTTTCATCAGGGTGCCCCTGCTGCTTCGATTCTCTCACTTCCCTGATCATTTCGGCTGTCTTAACGGCAGTCCCTGAAGGTGCATCCAGTTTTTGATCGTGATGTAATTCAATGATTTCCACATCATTGAAATACTTAGCTGCCATCTGGGAAAATTTCATCATAAGCACTGCTCCAATAGCAAAATTGGGGGCAATTATACATCCCAGCGACTTTGATTCTGCAAGGGTCTTAAGTTCATTTAATTCATCTGTAGAGAAACCTGTCGTGCCCACAACTGGTCTAACACCGTATTCCAGGGCCGTTTTCGTATGGTGATAACCTACTTCTGGAGTTGTTAAATCAATAAGCACATCTGGGGCTTGATCTTGAAAGCATGATTCAATATCCGCGTACACCGGTACATCTATATCTATTTCTTTCTTGTAATCAATCACACTAATAAGCGTAAAATGTTCAATATCCTTTACTAACTGAACCGCTTCTTTCCCCATTCTTCCTCTTGGTCCAGCAATAGTGACGTTAATTTGTTCCATCTTCATCCCTACTTTCAATTCTTGTCCAGCGATCTTTATCTCTTGTATTAAATTTATCCATCACACGATCGTGGGCCTCTTCCAGGCTGATATCCAGGGAGTTCGCCAGACAGATGACCACAAACAATAAATCCCCGAGTTCCTCCTCAATCGTCTTTTCTTCCTCTGAATTCTTCTTTGGTTTTTCTCCATAATAATGATTTACTTCTCTCGCCAGTTCACCTAGTTCCTCCGTGAGCCTCGCAACCATTGCCAATGGACTGAAATATCCTTCTTTAAATTGACTTATGTATTGATCTACTTCTTTTTGTAATTGATCCATCGTTTTTTTATTATCCATAAGAAGCCACACTCCTTCAGTATCTCCTATCATGTTAGCTAAATCCTTCCCGTTTGACAAATATTACGTTTGATTTATTAACTCTTCATTGCCAGTTCGTTTTTCTTCTTATATAATGTCTCTGTCAACGAGATAATACGAATTGAAGGAGGGAAACACATATGTTGGGATTACGCTTAAAAAATATATTATTCATCCTGTTGGGGTCAGCTATCTTCGCATTTGGTCTTGTCCATTTTAATATCCAAAATAAATTGGCTGAAGGCGGATTTACCGGAATAACACTTATCCTTTATTTTTTATTTGACATTGATCCGTCTTACTCCAACCTGGCCTTAAATATCCCCCTATTTTTCTTAGGATGGAAGCTTCTCGGAAAGAAAGCTTTCTACTATACTGTACTCGGAACCGTCAGCCTCTCTGTATTTCTATGGATTTTCCAAAGATATCAAATGACCATCAACCTGGAAGGCGATCTGTTTCTTGCAGCATTATTTGCAGGGGTTTTTATCGGGGTTGGACTGGGGATTATTTTCAGATATGGCGGTACGACGGGCGGCGTTGATATCATCGCTCGACTCGCCCATAAGTACATAGGATGGAGCATGGGGAAAACGATGTTTATGTTTGACGCCGTCGTCATTGGAGCGTCACTCATCACGTACCTCGAATACAGGGAAGCCATGTATACACTGGTAGCTGTATTCGTTGCGGCAAGGGTCATTGACTTTATGCAGGAAGGGGCATACTCAGCCAGAGGAGCTATGATTATTTCCGACAGCCATGAAGAAATAGCGAGTGTCATTAATGAAAAAATGGACCGGGGGGTAACCGTGCTAAGAGGACATGGTTCGTTCACGAAACAAAACAGGGAAGTGCTCTACTGTGTGGTCGGGAAAAATGAAATCGTACGGTTGAAAAATATCATCACAAGCGTCGATCCACATGCATTCGTCTCCGTCACCGTCGTACATGACGTACTTGGCGAAGGATTTACATTAGACGCAGACAAGAACCCTTTACATGACTAACATGGATCTACCATATACAAAAAGAAGCTGGGCTCATAACTAGAGTCCAGCTTCTTCTTTATTTAGAATCAATCGTCACCATTCATCCCAGTAAAGATTAATACAAGTCTAAGTAATTCAATAACCGCAACTGCAGCAGCAGCTACATATGTCATTGCCGCGGCGTTCAACACTTTCCGTGCATGTCGTTCTTCTTCATTCCGAATCAGACCAAGTGAAACGATCTGGTTCATCGCCCGGGAAGAAGCATTGAATTCTACAGGAAGGGTGATTAATTGGAACACAACCCCCGCTGCCATCAGAATGATTCCAAGCAGGAACATTCCAGTCATTTGAGTGAACATTCCGATCAGCAAGAAGATCCAGGACATATTGGAGCCTATGTTCGCAACTGGAACCAACGCATGACGGAATCGTAGAAATGCATAGCTTTCAGCATCTTGAATCGCATGCCCGACTTCATGGGCCGCCACAGCTGCTCCCGCTACAGAATGTCCGTGATAGTTATCAGGTGACAATGCAACCGTTTTTGTAATCGGGTTGTAGTGGTCACTCAAAAACCCTCTGCCTTCCACGACCTTCACGTTGTGTAATCCATTGTCATCGAGAATCCTTCTAGCCATTTCCCTTCCAGTCATACCTGAAGTGGTGGCCACTCTTGAATATTTCTTAAACGTACTCTTCACACGCATTTGAGCTCCGATTGGAATAAGAGCAATGAGTAAAAAGTAAATTAAAAATCCTGCCATTATCGCAATAACCTCCAGATGTTTAGATACTTAAATTTTATAGTGCTATAAAGATTCTGTCAATTTTTTTGACGCTCTGACTTTTTTGCCTCACCTTGTCCTTTATATTTTCTCCAACCTACATAAGATAATGTAGAAACAATGATACTACCGGTTGAAATGATCACCCACCAGAGGGAAGGATCTGCTTCATCCTCTTGTTTATTCTCAAACAGCTTCTCAAGGTCGGTTTCCAAGGATGTTAATTCGGTCATGGTTTCCGTACTTTCCAACACGTCTTGCCGGTAATGATCCAAGTAAGAAATCCTTGCGTCCAGCGCTTGAGCACGTTCTACCGAAATATCTAATTTAATACTTGGTTGGATAATATTATATTTCGATAAAAACACATTCAATGTGGTATGGTATTCATCTGCATTTCCATTTTCAGCTGCCGACTTCACCCCATTAAATGCTTCCATTATCGGGTCTTCCATTTCGACCCACAAAGGCTGATATTGACTGCTTAAAGCATCCATCACAAGGCGGAACTTTGTAACGGCGTTCACCTTCTGTTCCATGTCAGCAGAGGTCTGATTGATACTCTCCACTGCCAAATTATGTGAGATCGTAAGAATTCTAAGCTCATCCATTGAAAAAGAACGTTGTGCGCTTAAAGACGCAAATTCATCAGAGAAATAAACCAGTAGATGTTTCGCTTCTTCATATCTTCCAGCCTTTGTCATTTGCAAGGCCTGGTCTGCAACTTCATCAAGCTCGTTCATCGGAGACGTCGACTCTACTGCATTTAATGGGTGAGGTATTAAAATGAGAAAAAAGAAAAGCGCGATAAAGAATTGGATAAATTTCATACTTGTCCCCCCTAAAACTACTAGTAAAGTTTATGAAAGGGTGGACAAGAGTAGACCAAAAAAAGACTATGGCATAAGTTGAATATCTAAGCGTTTCGTTTTTTGTGTGAAGATATAAGCGATAGCGATCGAGACAATACTTAACCAAAAAGTGAAGTATCCAATATGTTGTATGTACATATACAAACTTGAGTAAACGGGAAACTGCATATATACGTAATCGATGATGTCATTATGTACAGTCCATACGGCACCGGCTATAATGTGCCAAATCCTCACCCGGTAAAAGGAAGAATACAATATTCCTTGTATAGCCATTGCTCCATGTGACACCATGAGCATATAGCCCTCCCAAGGTAAATCTCCGGAAACCCACAGTGTTAACAAATTCATTACCACGGCCCATATCCCATATTTAAACAGTGTGATAATGGCTAACACTTCAAATAATGGCCAATTGCGATTCAGTAAAAATGCTATAAGAACGAAACAAAAAAACAGACTGGCTGTCGGGCTGTCGGGAACAAACACTAAAAATTGCGAGGGAGTATTTCGTAGTTGAGAGATATACCATATATAACCGTATATAGTGCCAAACACATTCACAATGAGAAGCAACCATACAAACATTTTGTTCTTCAAGATGGACATGATCCAGAGCATTTATTTAATCCTCTCTTTCAAGTAGAAAAAAAGAGCCAACGTAAGCCGGCCCTTTTTCACTATTTATTCTTTTAAACCAGAGATGAATTCAGCCAGTTTGTCCAGCTCTTCGTCTGATCCTTTAAATAAACCTGCAGGCATACCTGGTGGTTTACCGTTTTTAGCAATATCCGCTACTTCTTCAGGTGAGAGGCCAGTTGCAACTAAAGAAGGTCCTGCTCCACCTTGCAGATTTTCACCATGACAGTTAATACAACCGTTTTTCTGGTCTGCATAGATTTTATACCCTTCAGATTCTTTATCGAAATCCACTTCAGCCTGAATCTTACCTTGTTCCTTCGCTGCTTCCCAATCATGAGTCACAACTGATTCCCAAGTCAAGAAATATGTTGCTGCAAGTGCCAATAACATGAATCCTACTGCAAATGGACGTTTCGTTGGGCGACGTTCAGGTCCTACGTCGATAAATGGAGCAAGTAAAAGCGCTCCAAATGCGATTCCAGGAATAATGAATGCTCCAATAACATTATAAGGTCCAGATGCATATGTGTATTTAAGTAATTGGTATAAGAATAAGAAATACCAGTCAGGTAATGGAATATATCCAGTATCTGTTGGATCGGCAACACGCTCTAACGGTGATGGATGAGCAACCGTTAAACATAGATAACCGATTAGGAAAACAGCTCCAACTAACCATTCTTTTAGTAAGAAGTTTGGCCAGAAAGCCTCTGTTTTTCCAGGGAACTCCGAATAATCTTTAGGAATATTCGGCTTTCTGTCTGCAGGTACACGTGAGTCCCCTACAAACTTCATCCCTTTTCCTCGATGCATAGCGTCCCCCTCCTTCTAATTTAAGGTTTATTAATTTATGTTCGTATCTTATAGTGGTCCTGAAATACCTTGCTTACGGATCATCAGGAAGTGAGCTCCCATTAGTCCAAGCAATGCTGCAGGCAGGAAGAATACATGAATAGCGAAGAATCTCGTTAGTGTTTGTGCACCAATGATAGAAGAATCTCCTGCGAGTAAGATCTTCACTTGCTCACCGATAAATGGTGTAGCAGCTGCGATTTCAATACCAACCTTCGTAGCGAATAGCGCTTTCATATCCCACGGTAATAAGTAACCAGTGAAACCAAGTCCTAACATTACGAAGAAAATAAGTACTCCAACAACCCAGTTCAATTCACGAGGTTTTTTGTATGCACCTTGGAAGAAGACACGTAGTGTATGTAAGAACATCATTACGATAACCAAACTAGCTCCCCAGTGATGCATTCCACGGACAATTTGTCCAAATGCAACTTCATTTTGCAGGTAATACACAGATTCCCAAGCGTTTTTAATATCTGGAACATAGTACATTGTCAGGAACATTCCAGATAAAATTTGAATTACGGTAACGAAGAATGTTAAACCACCAAAGCAGTAAACAAACGCTGAAAAGTGATGCGCCGGGTTTACATGTTCAGGTACTTCGTGATCCGCAATATCGCGCCACAAAGGCGTAATGTCCAAACGCTCGTCAACCCAATCATAGATTTTGTTCAGCACAGATTACGCCCCCTTACTTAACATATTTATTTGGTTCAGGTTGTCCAAGGTATAAAATACCGTCTTTTTCTTTTGTTGGATATACATCCAACGGTGCTGTCGGTGGTGTACCAGGAACATTTTTCCCGTTTTTCTCATACAAACCACCATGACAAGGGCAATAGAACTTGTTTGGGTTACTTTTGTCGCCCGCCCAGTTTACAGTACATCCAAGATGCTTACATACTGGTGAAAGAGCAACAACATTCCCCTCTTTGTTCTTATAAACCCATGCAGTTTGTGTTACTTCTGATGTGTACCACGCATCTTTTTGTTCATAAGAGAAATCGACACGTACTGGTTCGTTCGTTAACTCTGAAACTTTTTGCTTTGTCGCTTTAAATTCTCCAGCAGCTGAAGTTTTTAATACTGGATCTACAGCAAATCGAACCATCGGCATTAACATTCCTGCCGCCATGAAACCGCCTACACCCGTAAGTGTATAGTTAAGGAATTGACGTCTAGATACACGATGTTTGCTCATCCTTTTCCCCCCTCTATCGTAAGGTAAGTCCATCGGACATATTTCGCACAAATATAAAACTAGGACATAACTATGATATATTAAACTCTATACAAGGTCAATAACTCTCTAATCTAAATGATGGACACAATGTGAAGTTTTTATGAATTTTTTTGCCATTTTTGTACAATCACATTTAAGAGCTGCTTCACTTGATCTTCCATGATGGAATGTTTGTACTGTTCATCTAGATGCTCAAGTGGTACAGAAGGCACCCAAATCAAGCGGTCATGCAACTTTCCCTCTACCTTTTTCCATTCGCTGTCCGATGTAAGAAAGAACGTATGTTTCACTCCGCTGGCACTTAATTCCCCCGCCCACTGAGTTAATCTTGAAACCTCATTCTCTCTTGAAGTAGACATAGTATACGTAAATGGAGGTGTCATGATCATCCTACCCTTAAATTGCCTTTCAAGGTGAAAGGTTAGCAGCGTGATGAATTCGGATTGTGCTGCGGACACTTTGATATCCTTTAGAAAATCAATAGGAACAATCGGAATGACGGCCGTATCTATGTATTCTTTTTCAGATTCAAATACTTCAATATCTTTTACGTTCCAATTCATTTAAAACCCTCGTTTCTTCTTCATTTTTCACTTCCCATCATATCACTTTATAACACTCGTTTAAAAGCGATTTCACTTTTATAATAGTATGCTCCATAAACCTTCTTCCTATTTATCTGAACCTATAGAATGAGGCTCTTTTTCGAAAAGATTGTTGCTTTAAGCAATAAGGTATGCCTAGGCTCTGCGAATTAGTTTGTGCTGGATGGTGAGGGGAAGTGCTTCGCTTTCCGCGGACGTTCCGCCGAGCCTCCTCAGCTTCGCTTCCGGGGTCTCGGCACGACCGTACTTCCGCAGGAGTCTACGCACTTCCCCTCACCATCTGTAAGAAATTATCGTTACAGAGCTTAAAAGGGACAAAATCCTTTTAAAAGATTGGTTGGTGTATTATAAATTTCTAATATCAAAATTCATGCTTATTTAGTTTATTGAAGCGGAAGATGCTCAACTCCAAATTTGAATTTTTCAATATTCGGAATGGTTTTTTGTGTTTTTCTATCTGGCATATGCAGACAAAATATCGAAGCACAGAGTGGATTGTAGCGGAAGGCATTTGACTCCTGCGGGAAATAGAGGAAAGGTCGAGACCCCACAGACGAGACGTCGAGGAGGCTCGACTTCCTCCCCGCGGAAAGCAAGTGCCTGGAGCGAAAAGGAACGGTCCCTGTTTTCACATTAACACTTATGATAAAAATATTTTTTTGAAGTTTGCAAAGTCAGTGGTTGAGACCCCGCAAGTGAATAAAAAACTCGAATGAAGAGATGTACCTTTCTCTTCATTCGAGCTTTTAGCTTAAGCTATTCAATTCTTGGGTTAATTTCTTGAAGGATTTTTCATCACCTGTATCAAGAGCCTGATCAATTGCCTTTAGTAATCGATCACGTTGAAAGGTTTGCAAACTGTCTTTGAGGAATTGTTCTGCAACAATCCTGTCTTTTTCATTAATCAATAGATACTTCGGCATAAACGGGTTTTCTTCAAGTACTGCTGCAAATTGATAACTTGAATTTGCCTTACTGAAGTTCAATTGAATATAAATATCTTCGTCCTTATTTAAACGAATATCGTGAAATGACTTCTCTGCATCAGTTGTCATGATGTTCTCTTTATAGAATCGGAATGGCACATCCTCAACACAATGCGTGGACATCACAAGACCTCTTGGACAGTACTGAGATTCTTCAACAAAATGAACTTTTTTCATTAATTGGTCATGACTCATCAGGTAATTCAGTATCCACACACATTCTCTTCTTTTTAATTGATATCGGTTTAAAAACCAGCGAATAAATTCTTTCTTCTCGTTGACAGAAACAGGGGTGGTCATGGTTTTCCCTCCTCTGCAGAATCCTTTTTAGTTTAGGTCCGTTTTCCTTTTGAATACAGTTAAAAACGTTAGCAACTCTAAGGTGTTCTCATGTTTACACACCAGTCAAATCCCTTTGTACCACCGACGTCGTTTAGTCTTGTAATCTTTCAATCAAGTCCTGCCACTCATCATTTGAAGGATCCATTTCAATCAGGTGCTTATATACTTCTACTGCTTCACCTCTGAGTCCTTCTTCTACTAAAAATTGTCCGTACTCTAGTAAAAACTCTTGATGATTCTTAAAGTAAGTATATGCAATACGGTATTGTTTTAATGCATGATTAAATTGTTCAAGCCCCTCATAGGCCTTTGCGAGATCCCAGTTGATTTGCGGCTCTTCTTCCCCTTCAACCGTAAGCATCTGGGCGATCTCCAATACATCATCAAATCGATCTTGCGTAAAGAACAATTTATTTATGACTAAAGCTGCTTCAACATAACCTGGATCCAAGGCTAAGGCTTCCCTGAAAAATGTCTCTGCCTCTTTTTCCAGCCCAAGCTTTAAGGAAACTTTCCCACCAAACAAATTCAGCTCCTTGTTGTATTCATCCTGTTTTACGCCCTCTTGAATGGTTTCCAGGCTTTCCTGCAGCTTTTCTTCGTGTTCATAGGACCTCGCTAATAATAAATACACCGAATGATATTCCGGATCCAGCTCTTTAACCGAAATAAGCTTTTCAATGGCTTTTTCATAGAATCCAGCCTGATATGCAGTAACAGCATATCCGAACAGTGTATTGATTTCCAAGTGATCTTCCAGAGCCTTTTCGTAATGTGTCAATGCTTCTTCAAATGCTCCTCCTACACTATAAGCTTCGGCTAACCTTTGATGAACATTGGTTCCCCCCAGCTCGGTCGTGCCTCTCTGAATAAGGGCATGATAATGCCTTATCGCTTCAAGGAACCTGCCTGTTTCAGAGTATAATTCCCCCAGTCCGAAATCAATGACAGGCTCATCGGGCAATAACTTCTTGGCTTGTAAAAGCTTCTGTTCACTAACTTCAAATAAACCTTGCATTTGATACAGATCTGCCAAAAGAAGCAAAGCTCTTGGATAGGTCGGATCTTCTTCATCCAATTCTGCGAGTTTGTCTATCGCTTCTTCTTCATTATCCATCTCAACGAGAACTTCTGCGATCTCGATCAGGAGTTCTCCCTCTCCTGGATAATATTCCAGCAGATTTTCATACAACTCTTTTGCTTCTTCTAGAAACCCTAAATGGTGTAATTCTTCAGCCAGGCTGAATTTCTCTTCATGACTTCCAAACTTCAATGCTTGCTTATATTGTTTTTTTGCTTCGTCCAATTTCCCTTCTTCTAATGAAGATAACATTTGTTCAGCGTATGACATGGTCAATCCCTTTCTATAAAAAAGCTAATAGTCATTAAATAAAGTACCCCGGTGTTTGGATGACTAGTTCTTCACCAGCACCAGGATAATAATAGCCTCTATTATTTAAGTAATAACATTTTCCTTTATTCATTGTACATTTTAGCACATGATGATCAATTTTAAATGCCAGGGGCTCAGCACCCGTCTCACCTTCGACATTCATATAGAGGTTATAACTTATTTCTCCACCCACCAAAAAATTTCCTCTAAGGGGATATATTCCAATTTTCTTCAGTTCTTCTAATCTCATAGGTTCTTTTTGCGGGATTTCATTTGAAAGATGAGGAATTTTCTCGTTTTCCATCGTATTTTGCCATATTTTAAGATGCTTTAATTTTGTTTTTTTGTCTATATTTGTCGTAAAAAAAGGGACAAAAGTAATAGGATAATCATATAAACATTCTTTGATCCACCCCCAGCGAATTTCCTTGAATGATTCTAATTCGTCAATGTCAATCCAGACAACGGGAACTTTATGTCTTTTACATGACCGAATGACTGTAGGGGTAATTAGATTTGCGGATGTTTTTAACCCTATTGTGTAATCAAGAGGACTATTTAACAAGGAGGTTTTGCGTTCATTCAACTTAGCTAAGAATTCGTATTCATACCCTAAATTGAATGCCGTCAGGACAGTAGTACAACCTTTGTGGATAAATTCATCCAGGTAATAACTCTTTATTGAAAGAAAATCAGTTATTTCAGGCACTTCTAAGTCACACATTACATGTCCGGGAGTCATCATGAAAGATGAAACATCCATCCTCATGTACCGATAATAAGAAAACCTGTCTCTTATGGCCGATATTTTATCGTCTTTAACAAGTAAAGAAGTTTGAGTGATCATGGAATCTTTAGCCCAATTCGCATTTTCAATAATATACGTACTCAAATCGCCATCACCTTCCTTTATAGACAAGCTATGAAAAAAGGGATGAAATCATGCTATGCATTCATATAAAAGGAGAGGTGTTTGGACTGATTCATAGTCCGAACACCTCCCAATAGGAATTCATATACATTATTTTTTTAACAGCTTGTTTATATGTTCAAAGAAAGTTGGGTACGAAATGTTCACAGCATCCGCACCTTCAAGGTAGACGTCAGAATTTGTTATTAAGGAAGCTACAGCCAGAGTCATTCCAATCCGATGATCCCCCCAGGAATGGACCTCACCGCCATGTAATGGCGTTTTCCCTTCAATGATCATGCCGTCCTCAGTTCCTTGAATATCAGCACCAAGGTTGCCAAGCTCCTGTACAATGGCATCGATACGATTTGTTTCCTTAACCTTTAACTCTTCTGCATCCTTAATTAAGGTCTTTCCCTTTGCCTGGGAAGCTAACAAGGCGATAACAGGTATTTCATCAATTAGTGATGGGATCAGTTCTCCACCAATTTCTATTCCCGTAAGATCTGAAGATTCAACCAGGATGTCCCCTATCGGCTCTCCACTATTTGAACTCTCCATTATTTCAATGGATGCCCCCATCTTCTTCATCACTTCAACTATCCCCACACGGGTTTCATTAAGACCGACATTTTTCAGGAGCACTCTACTATTCGGCACAATTGCAGCAGCTACCATAAAGAAGGCTGCTGAGGAAATATCCCCGGGGACATAGACTTCAGTTCCTTTTAACGCCTGACCGCCCTTTACCTTGATAGTATCTCCATGCCTTTCGATATGGCCACCAAATTCGATAATCATTTTTTCTGTATGGTTTCTTGTTTTTTCAGGTTCTTGAATTTCAGTTGTACCTTCTGCCTGGAGCCCTGCCAACAAGAGAGCAGACTTCACCTGTGCACTCGCTACAGGCAACTTGTATGTAATTCCTTTGAGCCCGCCCCCGCGGATTGATAAAGGGGTATAGTTGCCTTCTGAACGACCGTCTATTTTAGTCCCGAACATTTTTAATGGTTCTGTCACTCTTTTCATTGGGCGTTTAGCAATCGAGTCATCTCCAATAAGGATTGAATGAAAAGGTCTCCCTGCCAATATCCCCATAATAAGACGAGTAGTGGTACCCGAATTACCAACATCGAGTATATCCTGTGGTTCTTTTAAATGATTCCAGCCCCCACCTGAAACGATCACTTCCCCATCTCTTACTTGGATATCGACACCTAACTTACGGAAGCATTCGATTGTGCTTAAACAATCCTCTCCCATAAGAAAATTATGTATAACGGTTTTCCCTTCCGCAACTGAACCAAACATAACAGCCCGGTGTGAGATCGATTTATCCCCGGGAACATGCAGTTCTCCATTAAGACCTTTTTTCGGGTTTATTAATTTCTTTTTTCCTTCCATCCTTATCACCCTTTACCCTAAGAATAATTCATAATCGGTATTTTCTTTTAAGCAGTTTAAAGCTCTTTCCCTATCTTCAAGTGTTTGAAAGCTGATGACTAATACTCCGTAAATATCTTCTCTCGTTTCCAGGATTCTTATGTTTGTTAAACTTATGTCTTCCCCGGCAAGGTAAGCAGTAACTTCAGATATCACCCCTGGATAATCAGGAACATCAACAAATAAGTCATAGAACGAAGGGATGGCCCCTTTTTCAAGGATGGGAAGATCATCCCGAAAAGTTTTCGCTTCTGTGAAGTAATCAAAGATTCCCTGTGAGTCCTTCTCTTCAATAATGGTGATGACTTCATCCATTTCTGTTTTCCACTGTTTGAGAAGTGAAAGCAAAACCGCTCTGTTCTGAAGCGTGATATCCTTCCACATCGTGGGGTTAGAAGAGGCAATCCTTGTGATATCACGGAACCCTCCAGCAGCGAGCCTCCGCAAATAAGGGTGCTGTACAGAAGATTCTTTCGCTTGATGAACAAGGGATGCCGCTACAATATGTGGAAAATGACTGATCGTTCCCGTTAATTCATCGTGCTCCCTGGGTTCTACTATCAGAAATTTAGCATGCGTTCCTTTCAGCCATTCTTGAAGTACTTCAACTTTGATACCAGTAGCACCAGAACCTGGAGTCAGCATATAGAAGGCATTTTCAAATAAGATTTTTTTAGCTGCTGCAACACCGCTTTTATGAGAACCCGCCATCGGATGTCCACCAATGAACTGAATCCCTTTAGCGGTCAGTTCCTCGGAGCACTTCATAATTTGTTCTTTTGTGCTCCCCGTGTCGGTGATTATCACCGTTTCTTTTAAAGCGAATGATTCAAACTGCACAATAATCTTTTCAGTTTGAAAAACTGGTGTGGAAATGATGATGAGATCCGCTCTTTCAGCAGCAGACTGTAAAGATAGTGACATTTCATCGATAATTCCCAGTGATCTCGCCAACCTTAACTCTTTATGATTAATATCATGTCCAATGATTTTAGCATCGGGGTGTTCACTCTTTATACAGAGTGCTAATGAGCCTCCGATTAATCCCATCCCAATGACCAATACTGTCCCTTTCATGATTGCCCCCTTCATTTGATTTGAAAAAAGTCGGAAAGGGCTCAAAATTCTAAGCCGTTCCGACCATTCATTCCTTTTTATACTTGATTTTGTAGGACTAGAAATTCCTTCATTTTCTCAATAACCTCTTCATTTTGTTCATGTGAGCCTACCGTTACCCGAACAGAATGAGGATATCCCAGAGCCTCTCCGGACCGTACAATGAATCCCTTACTCATTAAGTATTGAAACACATCATCACCGCTTACACCGAAATCGATTAACACGAAGTTTGCTTGTGATGGAATATAATGAAGACCGTGTTCCTTGCAGAACTGGTAATACTGCTCCAGTCCTTTGCGATTGTGCTCCCTGCATTCTCTTATAAACGTCTGGTCCCCAACGGCTGCGGATGCGGCTCCCTGACCCAAAGCATTATTATTAAACGGTTCTCGGATTGGTTCTAATTTTCCTATCACTTCTTCATTCGCGATTCCGAAACCTACTCGAAAGCCGGCAAGACCGTATGCCTTTGAGAAAGTACGCGTAATCAATAATTGAGGGTATGATTTTAATAATTCCAATGAATTATAGTAGTCCTCTGCCACAACATATTCATAATAGGCTTCATCCAATACGACTAATACATGTGCAGGAACCTCATCCAGGAAGGAGATGAGTTCCTCACTGCGAATATATTCCCCAGTTGGATTATTCGGTGAACAAAGCCAAACGACTGAGGTCGTTTCATCAATTTCAGCAAGCATCTTGGTTAATTGATGTCTGCCAGCTGAATCAATGGGAACTTCTCTTATTTCAGCTCCTTCAACAATGGCATTGTGCTTATACTGAGGGAAAGTCGGCGTAGCCATAACCGTGCTCTTATCACCATCTAACAATGCTCTTGAAATCATCTGTATCACTTCATCTGATCCATTTCCGAAAAGTAACTGTCCAGGGTCCACAGATAGCTGCTCTGCCACCTTCATTCGCAATTCCTTCGCATAACCGTCGGGATAAATCGCATGTGAAACAGCGTTCGTCTTGAGAAAGGTTTCAACGTTCTTTGAACAGCCGAATGGATTTTCATTCGAAGCAAGCTTCACTACTTTGTCGAGATTGAATAGTTCTTTCACATCATCCATCGTTTTCCCGGGCTGGTATGCCTTAAGATTTTGAATCTGAGATCTCCACTTCATGCTTACCTTCCTTTCAATCGTTTTCATTCGAAATAGGCGGGGTATCTTTCAAGTCAGGACGAAGGCTGACTGCATTTTTCATATAAATATGTTGGATGTCTTTCTGAGGTGTGGATGTATTTAAATGAATCATCACTCTAATACAATATGGCAATGCATCAGGAACATCCAACTCTTGCATACACATGACAGGAACATATTTCCACTCATCAATCCTTCTTAATGCTTTTGCCGGAAATACACTCCCGATGTCACTGGTGGCAGAAATAAATACAGATGCAACATCCTCTGCCATAATATTATTATGTAAAATCATTTCCCTTAAGAGACTTTCAGTTGAAAGGAGAACATCCTTTTCATTGTCACAATCCGTTGTAGTTGCGCCTCGAACTCCCCTGATCATTCTTCCACTCTCCCTTTTCTCCGGCTAATGAGCTCTATTTTTACTTTCGTGATTCATTAAGACCAGATTTCTAATTAAATTCTCGAATAAATTGATCTGCCCGCCTTAAGTCCTCTACAGAAACTTTCACCATCAATGGTTTCCCAATATCCTTCAATAACACAAAAACAGGATTTCCATGCTGGGATTTCTTATCAAGTTTCATTCCTATATATAAATTATCAAAAGTGATATGAGATGGAATGTTCAGATTGTACCCAAGTGAAGCGACCCAATCTATAAATCCTTGTAAATCAAATGTAAGTTCGCAGTATTGTTCACTAAGATGCAGAGCAAAAATCATCCCGATCATAACCGATTCACCATGCGTTCGATTTCCGTATCCACTGGCACTTTCAACGGCATGGCCATACGTATGCCCAAAATTTAAAAACGCTCGGATATTCGATTCTCTCTCGTCCTTCGCAACAATATTTCCTTTAACACGGATCCCTTTCATCAGACAATCCGTTAGAAATTCATGATCCAACTGTTCCGGGGAATGAAAATTATCCATCAACTCCTGTAAAAAAGCTCGATCAGATAAAAAGGCGTGCTTGATCACTTCTGAGAATCCGGATAGTACTTCCGTTTTCGGTAAAGTAGTCATATAATCCAAATCAAAAAACACACCTTCAGGCTGATAAAATTGCCCTACCATATTTTTGCCAAGGGGGTGGTTAATCGCTACCTTCCCTCCAACAGCACTATCATGAGCGAGTATCGTAGTAGGGACACCAATGAAGGGGATCCCCCTCATATAGGTGGAAGCGACGAAACCTGCAAGATCGCCGATGGCTCCGCCTCCGAATGCTATCACCATGGCACTGCGATCGACATGATTTGCAAGACCGTGGGTGATGGCATCTTCATATATAGCGAAACTTTTGGCGTGTTCTCCTTTAGGAGCCAGATAAGTCGTTACGTCATATGATCGACTTAAAATCTCTGTAAAAGCTGTTCCATGAAGGTTGAAGACCTCTTTATCCGCGATGATCCACAATTTTGATACTTGCGGAAAGGTCTTTTTTATAAAAGAAACAATTTCATTCGTCATATCCACTCCAATTTTTACATCATACGTTTTGGAAGCAGTTTGAATGGTTATCTGTTTCATTCATTAATACTCCCTGGACTCTTGACGTTGTCTATTGATATCTTCATGGAGCTTATCGAATTGATCACTATGAAATTGGTCCACGATAGCAGAAGCAAGTTCCCATGCCACTACGGCCTCTGCCACTACGCTTGCAGCCGGTACCGCACAGCTATCGGATCTCTCGATACTTGCTTTAAATGGTTCCTTTGTTTCAATATCCACGCTTTGTAATGGTTTATACAGGGTAGGAATAGGCTTCATTACCCCTTTAACCCGAATGGGCATTCCTGTCGTCATACCGCCTTCAAAGCCGCCTAAACGATTCGTTTTACGGTAGTATCCCAGTTCTTCACTCCAAGCAATTTCATCGTGAACTTCACTACCCGGTTTCCGCGCCATTTCAAACCCTAAGCCGAATTCGACCCCTTTAAATGCATTTATACTCATGACGGCCATGGCAACCTTCGCATCAAGCTTACGGTCATAATGGACATAGCTCCCAACGCCTGAAGGCATCCCTTCAACGATGACTTCAACTACACCACCAATGGAATCTCCATTTTCCTTCGCTTCATCTATTAAGTCCATCATTTTCTGTGCAGCTTCTTTATCCAGGCATCGGACCGGAGAATCTTCAGTAATATCTCTTAGATCATTTATAGAATCATAGTGTAGGTTCTCTGCTTTAATTCCACCAATTTCAAGAACATGCCCGACAACTTCGATTCCTAACAACTTTAATAACTTCTTCGCAACGGCACCTGCAGCCACTCTTACAGTGGTTTCTCTCGCTGATGACCTTTCCAATACATTCCTCAGATCCCTATGACCATATTTCATACCACCGACAAGGTCTGCATGACCTGGTCTTGGTCTTGAAATCTTTCTCTTTACCTCTTCTTCTTCTCCAGGCCCCAGAGGTTCGATGCCCATCACTTTCGTCCAGTGAGTCCAGTCTTTATTCTCCACAACCAGTCCTAAAGGAGATCCCAAAGTATATCCATGTCTCACTCCTCCAACGATCGATGCCTGATCTTTCTCGATTTGCATCCTCCGGCCACGGCCATAGCCTTTTTGCCTTCTTGCCAGGTTATCATTGATATCCTCTGCTTCTAAAGGCATTCCTGCAGGCAGCCCTTCAATGATGGTCGTTAATTGTGGTCCATGTGATTCTCCAGATGTTAAGTACCTCATTTACTTTCCCCCTTCAACTCGCTAAAGAATTATGTACCAATATAACATAGAATTCAGATCATTTCCTAGCCCTAAAGTTTAAAAAATTTTCTAAAAACCTCTCGAACATAGAAAAAAACGATGTAACCCAACATATTTGACTTTTAAACTGTATCGTTACCCTAAAGCAAGCGTACAGCCGTCCAGTAAATGTAGGATCGACATCGTAAATTTTAGATTTTTTTATAGAAGAATGTGTCTTCTGTCTCGAATCCGTATTGGGATGGGTTGAAGATTTGTTCGGTACTTCCGACAAAAAGCACACCGCCAGGTCTAAGTGATGCATTGAATTTTTTATATAATAGGTTCTTCGCTTCCTCCGTGAAATAAATTAACACATTCCTGCAAACTATCAAGTCGTAGTTCCCCTCAAATGGGTCTGACAGCAGGTTCTGCTGCTTGAAAGTCACGTTTCTTCTAATCTCTTCATTCAATTTGAACAAGGTACCTTCCTGAGTGAAATATCGGGCTCTCATAACGGTTGGGACCTCATTCAGCGATCGTTCAGGGTAGAGACCATTCCTTGCACGTTGAATGGCATTTTTATCAATATCAGTCGCGGAGATGGTACGTCCTGAAAGAGTCATGTGTTCCGACAGCATCATGGCGATCGTGTACGGCTCTTCCCCAGTTGAACAAGCTGCACTCCATATTTTAAGTGATTTGTTTTCCTGCAGAAGTCTGGGAAGGATATTATTCTCGAGAACTTCCCACCGTTTGTAGTTTCGATAAAACTCTGATACATTGATCGTCATTCGATCGAGAAACTCTTCCATTTCTTCGCTGTCATGGTTCAGCTTATTGTAGAACTCTTGAAAACTTCCGCATCCCTTTTTTTCATACAGTGCCGTTAATCTCCGTTTCATTTGAGCTTCTTTGTAAAGGGAAAGATCAATACCCGTTTTTCTTTTTATCCCTTGAATAAATTCAAGATAATCATTTGACATAAGGACCCACTCACTTCGCTACATTAAAGGTATAAGACTATATGTATTATATCGAACGCTATACAAAAAAGTTAAACCCTATTCCATAAGAAAAGACAAGTCTCCTTAACACGACTTGCCATAAAAGATCTTATTTGTTTAACAGGTATTAATAAACCCACTCGTTCATTAATTTAGAATATTCTACCAGTTCTTCCTCTTTGAAGAATAAGCCGATTTCTCTAACAGCGCTTTCACTAGAGTCAGATCCGTGGATAATATTCTTTCCGACTGTCAAGCCGAAATCACCACGGATTGTCCCAAGAGCAGCATCCTTAGGGTTTGTTGCTCCCATCATTCCACGAGCTGTCGTGATGACGTTTTCACCTTGCCAAACCATTGCAAATACAGGGCCAGAAGTGATAAAGTCAACAAGCTCTCCAAAGAATGGTCTTTCCTTGTGCTCACCGTAATGCTCTTCAGCAAGCTCATTTGAAATGCTCATTAGCTTTGCCCCTACTAATTGAAAGCCCTTTTTTTCAAAACGTGATACGATATCACCGATTAGACCTCTTTGTACGCCGTCCGGTTTTACCATTAAAAATGTCTTTTCCATCTTCCCCACTCCTAAATATGTATGTATAGAAGTCCTAAGGACATCCCACGAAAATAGTAACACTGATTAGGGTTTTTGGCAACGTTTCCATTTTAAATTTTCTTAATATTTTCTCTTACCAATAAAGTTTGCGATATTCTTCAATGTTTTCTTCACACGGTTGTATGGGAGATGATCCAGATCTTCCAACGCTCTGTCTAAATACATTCTACTAAGCTTATGAGATCGATCTATGGCATCCGTGGCTATGATGGACGAAATGATTTCTCTCATCTCTTCAGGAGAAGTATATTCAGTCACTCTTTCAATCTTTGTTTTAAGTTCAGGTTTTTCCATCGCGTATAAAATAGGAAGGGTAATATTACCTTGCCACAAGTCACTGCCGGCAGGCTTACCCAGTTCTTCCTCACTTGCTGTAAGATCTAAAATATCATCTGTAATTTGAAAGCTCATCCCCACATTATAGCCAAATCGGTATAAGCGTCGATGGATTTCTTCAGGAGCCCCGGAAGAAATGGCACCGATCTGGCAGCTTACAGCAATTAGCAGGGCTGTTTTCCGCTTGATTCTAAGGAGGTAATCCCTCAGATTTTGATCAAATCGATATTTATCTTTTATTTGAGCGATTTCACCCTTACATACTTCAACAATGGTGTGAGAAAGTATTTGATGTGCTTCAGGCGCTTTAATATTCGTCATATACTCGAGAGCTCGCGCAAAGATGTAATCTCCGGTGTACATGGCAATACGATTGTCCCATTGAGCTTTAATCGTTGGCTTTCCTCTTCTTAACTCTGCATCATCGATCACGTCATCGTGAACAAGGGATGCCATATGAATTAACTCCAAAGCCACTGCTACATTTTTCACAATGTTAATATCATATTGTCCGAATTTTGCAGAGAGCAAGACAAAAACAGGTCGGATTCTTTTACCACCTGCTTGTAGTAGGTGAAGGGACGCCTCTTGTAAAAGTTGTGATTCTGACTCAATCGCAACTTCCAGTTCCTTTTCAATTTCATCAATATCCGCTTTTAAAAACGAATACATCCTGTTTAGCTTCATAGTTTTTCCACCTAATTTACGAATTTCTTACTTTCTGCCTGAATGCATGGCAGCCACTCCGCCACTATATGGTTTTACATGTATATCTTTAAAGCCGGCTTCTTCAAACATCTTCGCAAGCTCCTTCATCCCTGGGAAATCTCTAGCTGATTCCTGAAGCCATGAATATTCATTAAAGCTCTTGGCAAAGATCTTTCCGAACAGAGGCATCACGTAACGAAAATATGCGTAATACATCTGTTTGAACCCGAGCATGGTTGGTTGGGAGGTTTCAAGACAAACTGCCATCCCTCCTGGTTTCACCACACGATTCATTTCTTTTAGGACGTGGAGGTAGTCAGGAACATTCCGTAAGCCGAAGCCTATTGTGACATAATCAAAGGTATTATCGTCAAAAGGCAGTTCCATTGCATTTCCATGGATCAGCTCAATGTTGTTCAAGGGGGATTTTTTTACTTTCTCTTCACCAATAGACAGCATATTCTGGCTGAAATCCAATCCAACTACATTGCCCGTTTCTCCGACCTTTTCTCCTATCGCTAACGTCCAATCCGCAGTTCCGCAGCAAACGTCCAGCGCCTTTGAGCCTGGCTTCACGTCCATATGCTTCATGGTATCTTTTCTCCACTTTTTATGCTGTTGGAAACTGATTACCGAATTCATCTTATCATAATTCGAGTATATTTTTTCAAATACTCCGTGGACTTTTTGTTCTTTGGACTGCTGCATTTCGATTTACCCTTCTTCCGCATATAGTTTGGTCATAGGTTCAGGCTCAGCATAAGGTAATAGCTCTACAATCAGCTTTTTAAAATACGGTGTTACCGGTTCTATGTTCTCTAACTGAGTTTGAATGGTTTTCTTCGTTGAGGAAATTAATTTATCCACCCTTGAAAGCAAATGTCCGGACTCTTCTTTCGTTAGCTTTAAAGATGGTGTCTCACTGGCTGATTTGAACGTTAAAGTCGACAACGCTTTTATAAAGCTAGTATTCTGTGAGTGCTCTATACAAATTCTCTCTTGAACGAGCTTCTTGTATAAAAGAGCTTGCTCAACAATCCGGATCCATTTGTCATCTTCAAAAAAACGAAAGAATTTTGAAACGATCGCTGATTCTCTTGTCTTCAAGCTTGACATCAGCTCATCAAGGTTTTGATGTTCCTCTTTATAAATGGAAATTTTGCTTTCGTTGATTTCTTTAATCGCCTTGGCTAATACTGCGATAAGGTCTACATCATCTGTGTCGGCAAGGATTTTATAGTAAAGGCTGCTGAAGTACACTCCCGCAAGTACCGTAAGCTGCCTCTCTTTCAATGGATCTAGCTCAGAGATTGTAACCTTTTCATGGGTATCAAGGGCTATCTGCAATAACATGGCAGTAGAAATCCACTGTACAACTTCTTTATTCAAGGTCTGTCCCTCATTGACAAAAGGAAGGAGCAGGAAATAAATCCGATCCCGATCTATGTAAGGCTGATCGATATATTCCTTTAAGTAAGAGTGATGCAACTGCTCTTCTATGTATTGATGAATGATATTCGCTTGATGGTTACAATCAATGAATTTCATACCCTATAATCCCCATTTCTACTATGTGTCGGTCTAAAAATTTCAGCAATAGATATTATACCATAAAATCCTCAACAATAGGGAATCAGTATTGCCCCTTATTTAGCTTTAGTATAACAAAGGGGACTACTACGAAGTTCAACTCTTCATAGTCAGTCCCACCTGTATCTTCTCTGGAACGTAAATGCTCAGAGTATTATTTCTTGTTATCACTTTCGACTTCACCGTAGCTTGTAACGATTGTTGCTTTTCCTCTAACCTTAATCGCAGAGGTATGGTCTGTAAACTGAGCAATCATGACTTCACCTTTATCAAGCTTTTCTGAATGATGAAATCGGGTATCTGTCCCTCTTGTCAGCCCGATCACATTCACACCATCTTCAATCGCCTTAATCACAATATAATCATTTGAATTCATCCTTGGCTCACTCCTAATTCTTTATAAAAGAAAGAACTTCGCTTCGTGCTTGAGAGTCTTCTTTAAACGAGCCTCTTACTGCAGTTGTCACTGTACTTGAACCAGGCTTCTTTACACCTCTCATTGTCATGCACATATGCTCAGCTTCAACCACTACCATTGCACCATAAGGCTCAAGGGTTTCCATGATCGTATCGGCCACTGTCGAAGTAATTCTTTCTTGTAACTGAGGCCGTTTAGCAACAGATTCTACTGCCCTTGCCAGTTTACTGAGTCCAGCCACTCTTCCGTTTCTAGGAATATATGCTACATGAGCTTTTCCATAGAAAGGTACCAAGTGGTGTTCACACATCGAATAAAAAGGAATATCCTTCACAAGCACCAATTCTTCATGCTCTTCACTGAATATTGTTTCAAAGTATTCTTTCGGATCGTGACCGATTCCTGAAAATACTTCTGCATACATCTTCGCCACACGTTTTGGTGTATCCAATAAACCTTCTCTATTAGGATTCTCTCCAATAGCTTCTAAAATTAATCGAACTGCTTCTTCTATTTGGCCTTGATTGACTTGTGCCATTATGTTGTCCTCCTAAGATAACTTAAAGAAATAGTAACATTGTTAATATTAGCACAAGCCTATAATGTCATCAAAGACTAGTGCTTTAGAAGTTTTATAATAATATAAAACTTCCTTTAAAGGAATAAAACTCCTTACATATTTTTCAGGAGAAATAAACATACTATAAATGGATAGCAAAAAAGGCCGCATAAATATGCGACCTTTTCTTTACGCTCAAAGTATGTAATTATTTTACAGCTTCTTTAAGCGCTTTACCTGGTTTGAAAGCAGGTACTTTGCTAGCTGAGATTTCGATCTCTTCACCTGTTTGTGGGTTGCGACCTTTACGGGCTGCACGCTCACGTACTTCGAAGTTACCGAATCCGATTAATTGTACTTTATCACCGTTTGCAAGTGAGTTTTGAATTGTATCGAAAACAGCGTCAACCGCTTTTGTAGCGTCCTTCTTAGATAGCTCAGCAGCTTCTGCAACAGCATTGATTAGTTCTGTCTTGTTCATGCCATTCACCTCCTCCCAAGGAAATGTCTCAGTCATGATTCATTTACTTTAATATCATTAGTAAACAAGTTTAGCGAATTCTATACATAAAGTGTAGAAAAAACGCTTAAAAACGTTGCTGAATCAATATTCAACAACAATTCTGTTAAAAGATTATCACAATAGATTAACCTTAGCAAGAACAAATCAAGAAATAATGGGAATCTTTTCTTATTTGAAACACAAATGTAATAGAATCCCTTCATATCCCTTTATTCTTGCCGTCTATTCAACCTATCACTTCTTTTAGATGACTGCAACTAATACCCTCTCCTTTAGGTACTCTATCTTACTTCCCAATCTTGTAATCCATTAAACATCGACTCCCCTGTTTTCATCTAGGATGAATATCCATCAGGTTGCATCACCCTGATATTCTCATTGTATAAACCTATATATATTAAGGTTTGAGCGCTTCCATATGCGTATTTACACCTTTTCGTCCCAGCTGTAAATTTATAAATATACAATGTGAAAAACAGTAATAAAAAATCGGGATCATAAAAAAATTCAGAGCTATAAGATAAAAATAAAAGATTTCAAAGAAGCAAAAATAAAAAAGACCCTCCTAAGAAGGTCCAAAGACATTTATAAAATGATGGCGATCAATCCACCTGATCCCTCGTTGATGATTCTTTCGAGTGTATCTTTGAGTTTATATCTTGCATTCTCAGGCATTAAGGAAAGTTTCGCTTGGATTCCCTCTCTTACAATGGAACTTAAGCTTCTGCCGAAGATATCGGAATTCCAGATGGAGAGCGGGTCATCTTCGAAATCCTGCATTAAATAGCGCACTAGTTCTTCGCTCTGTTTTTCTGTCCCGATAATTGGTTCGAACTTGGACTGTACATCCACTTTGATCATGTGGATGGATGGTGCTACTGCCTTCAAGCTGACTCCGAATCTGGAACCCTGTCTGATGATTTCCGGTTCATCCAGACTCATATCATTTAACGAAGGCGCAGCGATGCCATATCCCGTCTGCTTCACCATTCTCAATGCATCTGAAACCTGGTCGTATTCCGCTTTTGCATGAGCGAAGTCCTGCATTAATTCCAACAGATGATCTTTCCCGCGAATTTCCACCCCTACAATCTCCTTCAGTACTTCATCATACAGTTCGTCAGGGGCGTACAGGTCAATTTCTGCAATCCCCTGCCCCATATCAATGCCGGCAAGTCCTGCCCGTTCGATATGATCAAATTCACTGAAGTAATGAACAACACGGTCCACATCCCGCAGTCGTTTTATATCCTTAACAGTCTCTTTCACGGCTTCCTGATAGTTCTGTCTTAGCCAGTGCTCTTCTTTCAGAACCATTACCCAACTTGGAAGATTTACATTCACTTCAAGTACCGGGAATTCAAATAGTGCTTCTCTTAACACGTTGAGGACGTCTGAATCTCTCATGCTCTCTACACTCATGGCGAGAACTGGGATGTCATACTTATCTTGAAGTTTCACTCGTAGGTCTTCTGTCTCAGGAGCATGTGGTCTCGCCGAGTTAATGACCATGATAAATGGTTTACCTACTTCCTTCAGTTCCTCAATGACCCTCTCTTCCGCTTGGATGTAATCGCCTCTGCCAATTTCCCCGATGGAACCGTCGGTTGTCACCACAACTCCGATCGTGGAATGTTCCTGGATGACTTTACGCGTACCGATCTCGGCCGCTTCATGGAATGGAATAGGCTCTTCATACCATGGGGTATTGATCATTCTAGGTCCATTCTCATCTTCGTATCCTTTAGCACCCGGGACCGTATATCCCACACAATCTACCAATCTCACATTCACTTCCAGCCCTTCATCCACGTGAACGGAAATGGCTTGATTAGGAACAAACTTCGGTTCTGTCGTCATGATGGTCCTGCCTGCTGCACTTTGGGGTAATTCATCCTGCGCTCTTGCACGTTCTGATTCACTGGCTATGTTAGGAAGGACTACAAGTTCCATGAACTTCTTGATGAATGTTGATTTTCCTGTTCTAACTGCTCCTACCACACCTAAATAGATATCTCCGCCTGTTCTTTCGGCAATGTCCTTAAATAGATCGACTCTTTCCAAGAGATTCCCTCCCATCTTATATTCCAGGGATGTTTCATCCGTGTATTCTGTCTCACATTCTATATTTATGATGTTGTCCCAATGACTTATGACTATTAATATGCTTTTTTTCCCCCCTTATGATTAAAAGTATAAAAATTTATTATGTCTTTAGCATTTATGATCATTAGTTTTGATGAAATTACCCTATAAAGGATGACATAAAAATAATAACCCTTCCCTTACAATATATTTTGCAAGAAAAGGGTTATGCCTATTTTGTCATAAAGACAGGATCGTTATTTTCATCTACCGTATAAGGTAAAGAATAAGCTGGAACAAAAAAAGTGTCCTCGACAAGTAAATTCCGGATATCTACACCTGGCCCCAGTTCTTTATCAGTCGATTTGATCAGTTCAAATAAGTCCATTGAGTAATCTACAAATATGTCACCGTCACCATTAATGACAAGGGGAAGGTTCTTGTTTGAGTATGGGCTATTTACATACACATCACCATCATACCCCAGTTCTTTATAATTTAATGTATATACATTATTGGCTACTTCCTCTTTAAATGGCGGGTAACCTTGAGCTTCTATTCTGATTTTCAATTCCCTTATTTGTTCCGCCAGCCGAAGATCAAAAATCTTGACTTTAGGATCTTCCTCCACGTCAGTCAAAACATATTGAAAAATCCCACCGTTTTCAAAAGCATTCCCTGGAATCTCTGCTAAGTACTGAGGTGAAAGCTTTCTGAAATCAATTGGATACTTCTGATAAATGGGTGTATCCTGGTCTCGGGTCTTAATTGGAAGCAACCCATTATTGTCCTTCTGATAGGTTACAACCGCATCTTGTACAGCCTTCACCTGCGTTTCATAAGGGATCTGATTCTGACTAAGTTTTTCCTCAGGGTACATACATCCAGAAAGAATACTCATAGTTAAAATAAGAAGAAATGCAATTAAACCTAAGCGTTTCAATCTAAAAACGTCCTTTCAATCGGACTGCAACCTAATTGGTCGGTCCACTAAATACAATATAGATCATCATAAGTCCACCGGCAATCATCATTATATATGCCATGAATGCTGTAATAAAACGTAAGAATTTCTGCTTGATCTTATATCTGCTAAAATAGATCGTTAATATGGCAAAAAACATGAATCCCATAGATGCAAACGAAATCCACATCTTCATCATTGAATCCAACATACATCCCTCCTGTTATCGAATGTATTATATCATAAGATTTTTACAAAGGAATAGAAAAGAGTGGTTGTTCAATAATCTGTTACAAACCTCAAGATGTACCTATACGGACTTCCCGGGGCATAGATTATCAAAAAAAGAGCTTCCCAAGTATTTGGCATCATTTAACTGATGTCAAAATACTTGAGCTGCTCTAAACAAAGCGAGACCTACCCATCCATAGGCAAAGCTGTATATATTCATGACAGTGTATGCAACAGGGCCGTGGTTCGCATCCTCGAATGCCTATTATTCCAAGATTAATTCATTGTTTCGAAAGAATGATCTACTCCTCAATAAATCTTCATTAGTGAAGGTTAACATGCATTCTATCGAAAAAGAATCAACTTAATTTAATCGCTCTCCGAGAATGTTCACGAGGTCTTCCATCTCGTTTGTCTTTACACGTCCCATTAAGTGGTCTACCGCTTCTTTCGCTTCTACTTTATTGAATAGCACATCGTACAAAGCGTTGGTAATGGGCATATTCACTTCATACTTTTCTGCTAACTGATGAGCAGCTTTCGTTGTGCGTACGCCCTCAACTACCATCCCCATGTTGTTCAAGACCTCATCAAGGTTATGACCCTTACCAAGCATGTTACCCGCTCTCCAGTTTCTTGAATGTACACTTGTACATGTAACGATCAGATCACCGATGCCTGTTAAACCTGAAAATGTTAATGGGTTTGCTCCCATCTTGGTTCCCAAACGGGCTATTTCTGCAAGTCCCCTCGTTATAAGAGCGGCTTTTGCATTATCTCCATATCCCAATCCGTCTGTAATTCCGGCTGCAAGGGCTATGATATTCTTTAAGGCCCCACCGATTTCAACCCCCAGCATATCGGGATTCGTATATACACGGAAATTCATGTTCATGAATAAGTCCTGAATCTCTTCAGCAGCCTTCATATCCTTAGAGGAAACGGTCACAGTCGTTGGGTGCCTTAAACTCACTTCTTCAGCGTGACTTGGTCCAGATAATACCACCACTGTATGTAAGTTATCAGGATCCATTTCATCTTCAATCATTTCTGAGATTCTTAGAAGTGAATCAGGTTCAATCCCTTTACTCACATGAACAACGGTTAATGGTGCACTTTGAACCTCTTGAATTTGACCCAATACTCCTCGAATAGCTTTCGTCGGTACAGCCAGAATGATCGAATCAACGCCATCTAAAGACTCATTAAGATCATGATAACCCTTGATGGATTCCGGGAGTTTGACTTCTTTCAGATACTTTTCGTTGGTATGTTGAATATTAATTTCTTCAATCTGTTCTTTTTTGTGTCCCCATAATCTTACTTCCAGTCCATTATCAGCCAGGACCATCGCAAGTGCCGTCCCCCAGCTCCCTGCGCCAATAACCGTTATTTTCTTTGAATTTTTCATTTTTACACCCACCTTATTATTTTCTTGCGCGAGCAATAATACGAATAGGAGTTCCTTCAAATCCAAATGCATCACGTATTCTGTTTTCCAAGAAACGTTCGTATGAGAAGTGCATTAATTCTGGATCATTCACAAATACCACGAATGTTGGTGGCTTCACAGCCACTTGCGTAGCGTAGTAGATTCTGAGTCGCTTACCATTATCGGTCGGAGTTGGATTCATTGCTACTGCATCCATTACCACTTCATTCAACACGCTTGATTGTACTCGTAGTGCATGATTTTCACTTGCCATATTGATGATTGGCAGTAATGTATGAATGCGCTTCTTTGTTTTGGCAGATAGAAAAACGATTGGAGCATAATCAAGGAATTGAAAATGTTCGCGGATATTCTTTTCCCATTTGTTCATGGTTTTCTCGTCTTTATCAACGGCGTCCCATTTGTTCACGACGATCACGATTGCTCGACCTGCATCATGGGCATACCCGGCAATTTTTTTATCTTGCTCGATAATCCCTTCTTCTCCATCAATGACAGATAAGACGACATCGGAACGTTCAATTGCTCTAAGGGCTCTTAACACACTGTATTTTTCAGTGGTTTCATACACTTTACCTTTTTTCCGCATGCCTGCAGTATCAATGATGACATAATCCTGTCCATCATACGTGTAGGAGGAATCAATGGCATCCCGCGTCGTTCCTGCAACATTACTCACAATTACACGCTCTTCACCTAATAAGGCGTTAACCAGAGAAGATTTCCCAACATTTGGTCGACCAATTAATGAGAATTTGATCACATCTTCTGCATATTCCTCTTCTTCTTCTTGTTTAAAGTTTTTCACAACCTCATCAAGAAGGTCTCCTAGCCCAAGTCCATGAGAACCTGAAATTGGATATGGCTCTCCAAATCCAAGGGAATAAAAATCATAAATCATTTCCCTCATTTCGGGGTTATCAATTTTATTAATCCCCAGTACGACCGGTTTCTTAGAGCGATAAAGGATTTTGGCTACAATTTCATCTGCAGCAGTCACACCTTCACGGCCATTCGTCAAAAAGACAATCACATCTGCTTCATCAATGGCAATTTCAGCCTGCTGCCTGATTTGATCAAGGAATGGTTCATTCCCTAGTTCAATCCCACCTGTATCTATAATGTTAAATTCATGAGTCAGCCACTCAGCAGAACTATATATACGGTCTCTTGTTACACCAGGCACATCTTCAACAATGGAAATTCTTTCACCAACAATTCTATTAAAGATCGTGGACTTCCCAACGTTTGGACGCCCTACGATTGCTACTACTGGTTTTGTCACGTTTTTCACCCTTTCTGTAAGAAGGTTGTCCTATTCTTACATTTCCTCTTTTTATACCTTTTCAATCATCAATCGGAGTTATGCATAAGAAGGACTGGCCCTTAAGGTAATGTTTCCTTATGGGACAGTCCCCCCTAACTTAACTATTTTATCAATAAAAGAATAAACTAGCAATCAATGTTTTACAATGATAAATAGTCCTTCATCCAGTTCATGGGCAATGCCATCAAGAATCGCCTCTAAATTCGCACAGATCTTTTGCAATTCCTCATCTGTTTTACAATAAAAGACGCTTGTTCCACTTGGAACTTTTTCAGGTGATGTCGTAACCGTTGCGAGAATAAACTTTTGGATCGTTGTACTCATTCTAATTTACCACCCTCCTGATTCGCTTTCGATTCTGACGGCATTCTTATCGCATTTTCCAATGTCGGCACCTGTCCAAGAATGGCAATGGCTTTCTCTACATCCTTTCGTTGCGGGAGGACGAATACACCTATACGACCATCGTCTAAATCCCTCTTGGCCAGTGGCGTTAAAGCAGGAGTTCCTGAATCTTTAAATATCCCCAACGAAGTAGACATGTCATGAAGAATGGCTTGCCTTTGACCAAGGTTCGCTACCGTTGATCTGGCATCGAATGATTTGGGAGAAAGTACAAACCCCATTCCATACTTTAAAATTTCTTCTTGCCTTACCTTTAATCCAATATTCATAATGTAGATATTATCAACGTAAAGTCCTGCCCCATCAAAATGAGGCTTCACATATTCAATGTTTACGATATCCTTCAATCTGCCTCCAGCCATTAGTTTATGAGCAATCACCATACATATCGCACTGATCAGCAGCGCTACATAGAAGTTAAAGACAATATAAGCTAAAGTAGCTAAGAGAGAAGTGAAAATAACCAAATAATTACGGCTTTCAAAGGCTACGGCAATTCCCTCGATGTATGTAGCCCCTCTAGGAACAAGTTCATATGCATCTAACTCTGTCAACGTGTTCCTCTCCATATTCCTCACATCCCGAAATTGAGACGCAGCAACGGTCAAGAAAGTAATCGCCGTGAAGTTCTCCTCTAGTAAAGCAGGAATCGCAATAGTACCTAAGCCAGCAGCAATAAATCCAAGAGCAATATGTATAATCTTCCCATGCAAATAAGTGGGATATTGGCGATAGTCTGTACGCAGCATATAGATTCTGGTTAATGTCCCAACTACTACTCCGAAGATGACCGGATACACATACTCATTCATAGATTCTTCATTTCCCCTTTGTTTGTTTGTACTTTGATGTTGAATAACTGATTTATTTCTTCAAACAACTTAATCGCTATGAGAATTCCAGTGGAAATAGCAAGGACATCGAGGTAAACAGGTCCACCGATGGGATATAAAAATCCTACATTCTTTAATGGGATGCACATAAAGACTTCACCAACTATACTACTCCCGGCAATAGCGATCATCCTGAACATATATGAAGACGAGCTATAGAAGAGAATACTCAGGAAAGCAAGCGATAGAGCCATTATAAGGTTTCGATCAATGAACATAAGAACAGGATCATAAATAGCAACTAAACCAATGCCCGCATAAAGCATCCCCATCGCCAAAATGACTACAAGCATATATAATTTTTCTTTCAAACTAAAAAATCTTATGTAATGTATACAAATAAGTCCTAAAACAATAACCGGTACCGCAACCTCCACAGAACCTATGTTCAAACCATATGGAAACACGCATAATAACAATAAACAAATGAAGGAATAATGGAAACGATATTGGTGTGCCTTATTCATCATAAACGTCGTAAAAATCCAAATTCCCCAAATCAGCCATAAATACAGAATCCCATCCACAATCACTCACTCCCTCCTATTATCTACATTATGGAAAATCTTTATGTATCTCATTCATGTATGAATCATTTTTTCAAAGAAAAAATAAGAAAGGGAGGTGTTTATGATGGGTAAAGATCGTCAAGAAAAGAAACTAAAACAAAGCAAACGAGTCGAATCAGACAGAGACCAGGGTCTGCACTACAACGGAGCAACAAGCCTGCAAGGTCAGGAAGAAGCCAAAAAGGGACAGAGGTAACAAGAAAAGCGGAAGGGGCTCGCCCTGGGGCGACAAGCATAAGACGAACATGACAGAAAGAGGTAGGAATCAGGCCGATTTTAACAAAAATCCAGCCGTTTCATGGGTTAATTCAGCCACTTTACAAAAATATCTAAAAATCCACAACTATACATGCAACAAAAAAAGAGGCTGGGACAAAACTAAAAAACCACCAAATAAAGACGAACATTTCAGTGTAGGCACTTAATACCGCTAATGATTTCCGTGCAAGACTTCGCTTTCCGCGGGTAGCCCGTGAGCCTCCTCGGCAAGCCTGCGGGGTCTCACATAAGCTACTCTTCCCTCAGGAGTCTTCGTCTTGCACTCCAATCAACCGCTAGAAAAAGCTACATCAAAATGTCCATTTGAACAAATTAAAAACCCGAACTAATTTGCCACTTAGAATGCAAATTAGTTCGGGTTTTAGTTAGGCTAAAACACTTTTGTCCCAGCCTCTTTTTACTTATTAAACGTTCTATTGCTATAACTTTCAGGATTCAATCCTCTAACGTCCAGCCAATGAAACACGTCGCCTGACAACACGAGTGGAACGCTGTGAAGATTTTCTAGACGCCTGCACCCCAGTGCACTCATCAGGAACTTAATATCCGTATGAATTTGATTCACTTCTTCAATGGTGTCTTCAAGCCCTGAGGCTAAAAGCTGCTTGAGAATGATGCCGGCCATCCCTACTGCAGATGCTCCTAATCCTAGAGACTTAACGATGTCTAAGCTATTTTGGATACCACCTGAAGCAAGAATCGGCTTGATGGATGCTTTATGACTTTCAGCAATTGAAATGGCAGTGGGTATACCCCAATCATCGAAGAACTCCAACATTCGTTTTCTGCGTTGATTTTCGATTTTAGAGAAGTTGGTACCACCGAATCCCCCCACATCAATGGCTGAAATGTTCGAGTGGGACAAGGATTCTGCAGTCTCTTTACTAATACCAAAACCCGTTTCTTTCACTATGACAGGTACTGGAATACTTTCAGCAATCTCCTGTATTCTGTCCATGGCCCCTCTGAAGTCCCTGTCACCTTCGGGCATGGTTAATTCTTGTATGACATTTAAATGGATTTGCAACGCATTGGCACTAATCATCTCTACGGCATCTTTTGCCTGTTGAACAGTTGATTCACTTCCCAGATTCCCTAATATAATACCATTTGGATTATGTTGACGAACGATTTCGTACGTTTTTCGTTCTGAAGGGTCTTTAAGTGCGGACATTTGAGATCCGACAGCGATGGCCAGACCTGTTTCCCGTGCAAGAATCGTTAATTCTTCATTGATTTTAGAAGTTGATTCACCACCGCCGCCTGTCATAGCATTTATGAAAATTGGCGAACTCCAATTAAGTTCGCCAATCTCTGCCTGTAGATGAACTTCATCTACTGCTATATTCGGTAAGCTTTGGTGGACAAAAGCAACTTCATCAAAACCTGTTCTTCGTTGTTGGCCAGTTGATAAAGCGTAATTAATGTGGTCTTGCTTTCTTTGAGCTCTTGTCACTATTCATCACCATTACTTAAGATCTTTTAATTTATCACCAATCATTTCACCTAATTGGAAGCCGGTATTCTCTTCAGGCATTTCGTAGTCAGTCACTTCTTCCTCTTTTTCTTCAAGAGATTTGATGCTTAAAGATAAACGTTGATCATTCTCATTTACATCCAATACCTTCACTTGTACTTCTTGGTTTTCCTGAAGGACTTCGTGCGGTGTACCGATATGCTTATGTGAAATTTGAGAGATGTGAACAAGACCTTCAACGCCAGGTAACACTTCTACAAATGCTCCATATGATACTAAGCGTTTAACCACTCCGTCCAGAACACTGCCTTTAGGCGCCTTCTCAGAAATATCACTCCAAGGTCCTGGCAGGGTTTCTTTAATGGATAAAGAGATACGTTCGTTGTCACGATCGACGCTTAGAACTTTAACCTGTACTTTTTGTCCTTCAGTTACTACGTCTGAAGGCTTTTCAACGTGTTCGTGAGAAAGTTGGGAGATATGCACCAATCCATCTACTCCACCAATGTCTACGAACGCTCCGAAATCTGTGATACGCTGAACTGTACCTTCAAGAACAGCACCAGATTCAATATCCGTAAGAAGCTGCTTCTTCTGATGTTGCTTTTCCTCTTCTACAACAGCCCGGTGTGATAGGATTAGACGATTTTTTTCCTGATCCAATTCAACAATCTTGAACGTCAATGTTTTGTCCTTATAGTCCGAGAAATCTTCCACATAATAGTCCTCAACTAATGATGCAGGAACAAATCCTCTAACTCCAAGATCAACTACAAGGCCGCCCTTCACAACATCTTTGACTTCCGCTTCAAAGATGTCGCCACTTTCAAAGCGAACCTTCATTTCTTCCCATGCTTTTTCAGCATCTACTTTTCGTTTAGAAAGAACCAGAAGTTCTTCTTCAACTTTTGTCACGATTAACTCAAGTACATCCCCTTCACTGACTACATCAGAAGCTTTTTCGATATGAAGGCTTGAGAGTTCACTAATTGGAATGATGCCATCCACTTTGCTATCTTGAACGTCGACTAAGACCTGTTTTTCTTCAACCTTAGTGACTGTTCCTTTAACTTTTTCACCGATTTCAAGATTTTTCACTTCAATTCCATTCATGTCTTCCATTATGTACTCCTCCTTAATCCATGACTGCAAAGATTTTTGATAATTGCGAGACTTCACAATTTAAAATATTCTTTCTACTAACTTCTAATAAATACTACTATTTGTCAAGCGAGAAAGCTCATATTATTCATGCTCATGAATTAGTTTTTCGATATGCTTCATAATAATTTCAGTTGTTTTCTCTGCATTCAGTTTTTGTTCTCGAATGCCCTCCATTGCAATAGGCGGCCCGAATACGACCTTTAATTTCCTGAAAGGCTTATAGGGTCCAATGATTGCACAAGGGACAACGTAAGCATCGGAACGAAGAGCAAAGAAACCTGCTCCTGCTAATCCCTTACCTATTTTACCTGTTTTACTTCTAGTACCCTCTGGGAACAGTCCTAAAACATCTCCTTGTTTAAGGACCTGCAAACCTTTTCGGAGTGCTTCACGGTCACTCATTCCCCTTTTCACCGGGAATGCCCGTAAATCGGGTAATAGCTTACCTAATACCGGGACACTGAAAAGCTCTTCTTTAGCCATAAAAGAAACAGGTCTGGGAGCTGAAATCCCCACCACCGGGGGGTCAAAGTTATCAATATGGTTGGTGCATAATAAGACTCCCCCCTCTTCAGGGAAATGCTCTAATCCTTTGACCTCAATGCGATAGAGTGGGGAAAGAATCGATTTTACGAGACCTTTAGCAAATGAATACAAGTTCACATTAACCTTTCCTTTCTACTAACAGCATAATTTGATCCACTACTTCAGGGATGGAAAGTGAAGTTGTATCTATTTCAGTTGCGTCGTCCGCTTTCTTAAGTGGAGCCACTTCTCTTTCTGAATCGATCTTGTCACGGCGGGCAATTTCTACTTTTAATTGTTCCAGATCAGAAGGGAACCCTTTCGAAATGTTTTCTTCATGTCTTCTTTGGGCTCTTTCATCTACACTTGCAAGTAAAAATACTTTAATTTCAGCGTCGGGAATAACATGGGTCCCGATATCTCTTCCGTCCATTACAACAGCACCTTGTTTAGCCAACTGCTGCTGCCTATTCACCATCTCTTCTCTAACTTGAGAATGAACGGCCACATGAGATACTGAATTGGTAACGGCGGCTTGACGAATTTCATCTGTGACATTTTCCCCGTCTACATACACAATTTGGCCATCTTCAGTCGGTTCAAGCGTGATTTTTGTTTGAGCTAATAATTCCTTCAACTCATTTTCATCATGCAAATCTATATTCAGTTTCAAAGCTTTATATGTTAATGAACGGTACATCGCCCCAGTATCAATATAAAGATAAGATAATTTCCCTGCTACAATTTTTGCCACTGTACTTTTCCCCGCAGCTGCAGGACCATCAATCGCAATTCTTAATTTCTTCAAATAATCCACCTACTTAATTTCCTAATAATTTTCTTACCTATTTTAACATAAATCTCACATCAGGTTGAAAGAATCTTTATTCAAAAAAAGAGCAGGCAATTAATTACCTGCTTTACCTGATAAGGTTTCGACTATTTCGCTGTACTCCATTTTTTCGACGCCTTCATAAAAAACGATTTTATTGAGCTCCGGAAGGATATTTAATTCATGGATAACAAATTGGACTGCTATTAATAAAATGAAATGTAAAATGACTAATTTGATTAATATTCGCTCAACGGATTTAATTGTTCTCACCCTTTTCCTATTCATAGAAAAAGTATGTGTAAATTATGGAATTTTATTCAAGTATCCCTTTTTTTCGTAAGTTCAACTGTCTTTCAAAGCAATATCTTAAAATTAGCTGTCGTTGATTTTCATTTAAATGAACAAATTCGATACTTGCAACTTTTTTGCGGCTTTTTTCCCAGATGCGGATAACTTTACCTTCTATTTCTACATACTTGTTCTCACCCGTTTGCATAGGCAAGACGATGGTCGTAGATATGTTAGAACCACTTTTCAGGTCCATCCCCTCTCTCACTAATACCGCGCATCCTCCTGCACTGATATCCTCTGTAATCGTTGGAAAATAACCCTCATTTATTTTTATTGAGATATCTGTGTTCGCTTCTACTCGTACAAACTGTCTTCTTTGGACCTTTTCTAAACCTTCCTCACCTGGATAATGAATGTGGATCATCGGTATTTTGGATAGTTTACGGCCCTTTACTTCTGTTTCAAACATAAGTACCGTCTGCTCATTAACGATGAAGCTTGCTTTGAGTTGTGTACCATTTATTAAGAAAACGGCTTTCTCTGTTTTTGTATGAATAGGGTAATCGATATAAAGCCCTTCTTCCCCGATCTCAACGACCCGACACCTATACCGTTCAAATGTATCATTATGTATGGGTTCCAACTGTAATGTGGTACCTGCTTTTATCATAGTACAATACTCCCACTTTCCCATTTTATGTATCTATATTATGGCATGACCTTCCTCACCTTTCCATACCTTTTTGAATCTCTATTCTGAATTTTTCCACATCTAAAGAATAGGAGGCTGGGACAAAACTAAAAAACCACCAAATAAAGACGACCATTTGAGTGTAGGCACTTAATACCGCTAATGATTTCCGTGCAAGACTTCGCTTTCCGCGGGTAGCCCGTGAGCCTCCTCGGCAAGCCTGCGGGGTCTCACATAAGCTACTCTTCCCGCAGGAGTCTTCGTCTTGCACTCCAATCAACCGCTAGAAAGAGCTACATCTAAATGTCCATTTGAACAAATTAATAACCCGAACTAATTTGCCACTTAGAATGCAAATTAGTTCGGGTTTTAGTTAGGCTAAAACACTTTTGTCCCAGCCTCCTTTAAAAGCTTAGACGACTTCTTCATAAATCGGTTCCGCTTTTCTGAGCTTCTCTACTTTTTCTTCTTCTCCTGTGTTTGCATTGATAAATATTCTAAAGGTATCCTTACCCAGCATCCCTAAGAATTCGTAACAGAGTACTTCTTCATTAAGATCATTCACAATTACCGCTTTACGTTCTTCCATTACTTTAAGATTAGGGTTTGTCGTTTCTTTAGCTTCCGCTTGAGTAATGGACGGTTGTCCGATTTCTCTGTCATGATTATTCTTCAAATATTCTTCGGCAGCAAATCCGACTATTTGTCCATTATCTAATGCGACCTTTATTTTAACAGAGTCTGGATAAACTCTTACACCATCCAATACTGTCACATATGTGAAAATCCCTATGTTGTCATACTGTGCACTTTCAAATAGTTCTAATTTTTCAAAGTCGTTATCCTTGAGGAAGGCAGTCGCTTTCTCAGCCGCTTTATTTAAGCTGATTTTTGCTTTTTGGACTTCCCGATTGTTAATATACCAGATTGGATATCCACCTTTTTGAGTTACATCCATACTTGCGTGTGTTTTACCTTTTTCTAACGTAACACTATAAAATTTGTAGTCAGAGCCTTTCCCGCTCTTTGTTACCTTTGCATCAGTCTTTTCATTTATCCCGGAATATTTTCTTAAGATTGAAACAGCCTCATCCTTTGAAATCTCTTTCCCTTTTATCTTCTGAAAATTTTGGTCTTTCTTCTCAGTATTCACAAATGTTGTAGAACCAAAGTTTGCTTCATCATATCCAGATACATTCTTTTCAACGGTTTTAAAGCCATCGATAATGGTGTTATCGGCCTGTTCATTTCCTGACGCCAAAGCAAGCTCAACATCCATCCATCTCAGGTTGTTCTCCATAACCAGATGTTGGACCTTTCTTAACTGATTCTGAATATCAGCACTTTGTTCATATAAATTTTCAAGTGATTTATATTCTTTATCCGTTAATGGATTCTTGTCTAAATCTCGCACTGCCACCCGGTAACTAAAATCTCCGATATTACTTAAGAATTCCTCTGTTTTATTAAAAGGAAGCAGGGTTAAGGGAAGCTGCCCTACATCGCTGTGTGCCTGAGAAGTTAATCTCCACACATCGGCTAGTGCCGGAGACAATGATTTCCTTGAATTCATGGCAAGAGTTGAACCAATCTTATCGTGAAGCAGATCCACTTGATAAGTTAACTCATGAAACGCCCTTTGATAGTTATTTTCAGCATTGATTAATATCGCATTTTTTTCTTGATGCTCTTGGTATCCCCAGAATGCGGTTCCTGCAACACCAAGGACGAGCACTGTTATTAAAATGACACGTAGCAATTTACTTCACCTCTTTAACTACAGAATATGTGCTTTCCTATTTTCTTGATTTGTGGACGTGACCAAATCCACTTGCTTGTTGCTGTCACAGGGTTAAAGTAATAGAGAGCACTTGAAGAAGGATCCCAGCCGTTTATGGCATCCAAAACCGCTTCTTTCGCTTTTTCATTTGGTGTTAGCCATATCTGACCGTCTGCTACAGCTGTAAAGGCACCCGGTTCAAAAATGACCCCTGCAGCTGTATTCGGGAATGCAGAACTGTCTATCCGATTGAGAATAACGGCCGCTACTGCAACTTGTCCTTCATACGGCTCACCACGTGCTTCTCCATATACGGCATTTGCCATAAGTTGAATGTCGTTCTGTGAAAATCCATTAGGTGTGTTCACTGCCGTTGGTTTGGATGGAGTTGGCGTTGGTTTTGGAGCAGGTTTCTTTTGAGGAGCTGCTTTTCCACCGGATGTTCCGCCTCCAGTCCCCGGACCTTTTTGTTTATTTAAATCTGTTCCGCCATAATGACTGAAATTGTTGCCTTTTTCAATTTGTTCTTTTACAAATTGCTTGTTATACTTTGAGGCTTTCACCAATTTTTGTTTCGTTTTCTCTCCTGCCAACCCATCAATGGGAAGTCCGAACTCATATTGAAAGTTTCTCAGTGCCCAATATGTGCCCCACCCAAAGACTCCATCAATATCACCGTTATAGTACCCGATATATTGAAGTCTGGATTGCAGCTCGATTACATCCTCACCTGTTGCGCCATGTTGTATCACTTGATTCGTAAAAGCGTCTGCCTTCTCTCCTTCAGACGAAATCATAAAAAGAGAACACATAAGCACCATGACGACTGAAGTAGAAATCAATTTGAAACGACTATTCATAATGCTTTAACCTCCATATCTTCAATTAACATTAACTCTAGTTTTTGTAGAGGCTCCCATTTTATACAAGTGAATAATAAATTTTAGAAAACAACCTCCCACATCATTGATAAGACTCTGTAATGTCCCAGCAAAAGCCGTGTAAACAATCAGAGTTATAATAGAATGAGGATTACTTCATACCAAATTTAATAATAGTGGGAGGTCAAGATGGAGGACTATTTAGCGAAATCATTAGATGAGTGGAAAGAAGATATTTCAGAAGTGTTGGATCAGATTAATACTGACTATGAAGAGATAAAGAAGGAATTGAAGGTGTATTCCTATAAGTACGGCATTACAAAGCAAGTCATTCAATCAACGGTGAATGAGGAAATCATCGAAAATATCAGGGAAATGTATCATAAGCCATTTGAAGAAAAGTACAATGAACTGAAGGAATACATACGTGAATTGGACGAAAAAAGAAAAGTGTTTCAAATGTTCGTGAATAAAATTGATGAAGTGAAACGGAAAGAGGCACCTAAAACGGATCTTGCAGCTGCATACAAGTAAATATTCTATTGAACCGTCTTTGCTAAAGGCGGTTTTTTATTGCGAGGGAGAAATCAGGGACCTAAAAATGCAAAAAAGACGCTTTAAATAGAAAGCGTCCTTTTAAATAATTTCTTTTTCTAAATCAGTACCCGTGTATTTCTTTTCAGTTAATCGATGAGCACTTTTCACTTTCTTCAAACCAAGCCACCATAAGAAAAACATAAACGGTACCATATAATAGATCCAGTTTTTCTCCGCTAAAAAGATGTAATTATATGTTCCATGTAACAGTAGGGGCACAGAAATCGCAATGAAAAGCCACTTATGTCTTTCTTCACTGGAGGAAAACTTTGCTTTTCCTAAGTAATATCCCATAATGACACCGAACAACGCATGACTTGAAACAGGAAGGATCGCTCTTCCAAATGCATGTTCAACACCGTTAGCAACCAAATACAAAATATTTTCAATAGTAGCAAATCCGAGTGACACACTTGCACCATAGATAATGCCGTCGTAAGGTTCATTAAAATCAACATGTTGGAAAATAGCAAACATTAAAATAAACCATTTGAAAAATTCTTCTAAAAGCCCGGAAGAAATGAATGCCGTAGACCAATTTGAATCAATGATTCCTTCAACTTCTAAAACATATTGTAAAAACATAATAGGAAAGGTGATAAGGGCCCCATACATAAAGGTTTTGAACACTAGCGTAATAGGTTCCGCCTCATATTCATCCCGTAAATAAAAGTAACTTAGCAATGCTAATCCTGGTGCTATACCCGCTGATAAAATCACCAGCATAAAAAAGTCCTCTTTTCTTTCTGTTTTCTTAATCGTATCATGTTAATGTAGGAATGGAAACAGGAATTTATTTGGTTGGAGGAATGAATGATGAAGAAAGATATTTTGGTCATACATACAGGAGGTACCATCTCCATGATGGAAGACGAACAAACTGGAGCAGTCACTCCCGGGAAGGAAAACCCCCTTTCGGTACAAACATCTATTGTATCGAATTTAGCAAATCTAACGGTCTTAGAAGCATTTCATCTGCCTTCCCCCCATATTACACCAGAGCATATGCAGCAATTAAAAGAGATAATCGAAACGAAATATAGGGAAAAATCATTTGACGGAGTCGTCATTACCCACGGAACAGATACGCTCGAAGAAACTGCCTACTTCCTGGATTTAACCCTTTCTCTTCCAGTCTCCCTTGTCGTCACAGGGGCAATGAGATCAAGTAATGAGATTGGAGCGGACGGTCTGTATAACCTCATATCATCCGTTCGGGTAGCAGCTGATGACCAATCCAAGAACAAGGGGGTCTTAGTCGTCCTGAATGACGAAATCCACTCTGCTAAGAACGTGACGAAAACTCACACAAGCAATGTATCTACCTTTCAAAGCCCACAGTATGGTCCAATCGGGATTGTGACTAAAAGAGGAGTTCTTTTTCATCACCAGCCGACATCGAATGAGCATTATCAGGTTTGTGACATTTCCAAGAGAGTTACACTGATCAAAGCATACGCCGGTATGGACTCAGGCTTATTAGTTGCCATAAAAGACTTACAGTACGATGGGGTTGTAATCGAAGCATTAGGACAAGGAAATCTACCGCCGGATACGGTCGATGGAATTAACGGACTGTTAGCTGCTAATATCCCGGTTGTATTGGTTTCGAGATGCTTTAATGGGATTGTTCAGGATATATACGGCTATTCAGGAGGGGGGAAACAACTGAAAGAAAAAGGGGTTATCTTCTCAAATGGCCTAAATGGACAAAAAGCAAGAATCAAGTTAATGGTGGCCCTGTCCCAAACTGATGACATTAAAGAATTAGAAACGATTTTCAAAAATTAAAGATTTCATTCCACCAGGATCATAAACAACCATCATGAAAGAAAGAGGCTCACAGCGGAGCCTCTTTCCTTTGTCATTTTTCTTTTTGTGTAATGGATTCAGCGATCAATCCGCCATGCAATCGACCATTTTCAATAAAGATCTCATTCGCATTGTTTCCCGCAGCAATGACACCTGCAATATAGATTCCTTCTACATTCGTTTCCATCGTTTCTTGATGAAAAGCAGGTCGTCCTGTATCCTTGTCAATAATTATTCCCATTTTCGTCAGAAAGCTATGATCCGGGTGATAACCTGTCATTGCAAACACAAAGTCATTTTTGATTTCTATTTTCTCACCATTTACCTTGTAGGTGACAGAGTCCTCTGTGATCTCCTCTACACACGCGTTGAATTCCATCATTACCTCACCATTTCTAACAAGCGCATCAAAGTTAGGGAGTATCCAGGGCTTAACACTTTTCGAGTACTCGCTTCCCCGGTATAAGACAGTGACTCTTGCTCCCGCTTTATTCAATTCAAGTGCCGCATCAACCGCTGAGTTCTTCCCTCCAATCACAACCACATCTGTGTCAAAAAAGGGATGTGCTTCTTTAAAATAATGAAAGACTTTCTCTAATTTCTCTCCTGGAATCCCTAAATAATTGGGATGATCATAGTAACCGGTCGCAATGACGATGTATTTACTTTCATACGTTCCCCTTGAGGTGGAAACGGAAAAACGGCCGTCTTGCTTCTCTACCTTATGAACTGTTTCGAATCGATTGATTCTTAATTCTTTCCGCTTCGCTACTTCACGATAATACACGAGTGCTTGATTTCGCCTTGGTTTGTGCTCTTCAATAACAAAAGGAACGTCACCAATTTCGAGCTTTTCACTTGATGAAAAAAACGTTTGATGAGTGGGATAGTGGTAAATGGCATTCACGATATTCCCTTTTTCAATGATTAAAGGATCGATTCCCATTTCTTTTAATCTAATAGCAGCTGACAACCCACATGGTCCCCCACCTACAATAATGCATTCTTCCATTTTCAAATTCAGACACTCCTTCAATTCCTCTATCTGAATGGTAATTTACGTTCGTTCACTTCAGATGTTAAATTATTTTCTACCCAATTATTATGGAATAAGATTACGATTTGGTCAAAAGGAAGCACTCGAACCTCAGGATCTCCATCAGTAGTATGATTTCTAATTTCAGCTGAAATTATTGTAATGAGCCATTATATAGAATTGAAAAAGGATGAGATGTCATTCATCTCATCCTAAACTTGAATTAAATCCAACCTCTGAACCGGCATGCTTCGGCCATCTTTCTTACCCCTACCATATATGCAGCGAGTCTCATATCGACTCGTCTGGACTGGGAAGTTTCATATACATTATTAAAGGAGCTGACTAGTATCTTTTCCAGCTTTTCTTCAACTTCTTCTTCAGACCAATAATATCCTTGATTATTTTGTACCCATTCAAAGTAAGAAACCGTTACTCCGCCTGATGAAGCTAAAACATCTGGCACTAATAAAATTCCTCGCTCTGTTAAAATTTTTGTTGCCTCTAATGTTGTCGGGCCGTTCGCAGCTTCTACCACAATACTTGCCCGAATATTGTGAGCATTTTTTTCTGTGATCTGATTCTCAATTGCTGCAGGCACGAGAATGTCACAGTCCAGCTCTAATAGTTCTTCATTTGTTATCGTATTATTAAATAGTTTCGTAACCGTTCCAAAACTATCCCGACGATCCAGCAAATAATCAATATCCAGCCCATCTTTGTCATGAAGTCCACCGTAAGCATCAGAAATCCCAATCACTTTTGCTCCTGCATCATGCATAAACTTTGCAAGGAAGCTTCCGGCATTACCAAAGCCTTGAACGACTACTCTCGCCCCTTTAAGCTTTATTCCTATTTTCTTGGCTGCTTCATGAATACAAATCGTCACGCCCTTCGCAGTTGCCGTTTCACGACCATGGGAACCCCCAAGCACCAATGGTTTCCCTGTAATAAACCCTGGAGAATTATACTCATCAATTCGACTGTATTCGTCCATCATCCACGCCATGATTTGCGAGTTTGTAAAAACATCGGGAGCGGGAATATCTTTAGATGGTCCAACAATTTGGCTGATTGCGCGAACATAACCACGACTTAATCGCTCTAGCTCTCTAAATGACATATCCCGGGGATCACAAATGATCCCCCCTTTACCTCCACCGTACGGAAGGTCTACAATTCCACATTTCAAGCTCATCCATATGGAAAGCGCTTTAACTTCTTTTTCAGTTACATTTGGGTGAAATCGAATACCACCTTTTGTTGGTCCAACTGCATCATTATGTTGAGCACGGTATCCCGTGAAAACTTTTACTTTTCCATCATCCATCCGGACTGGTATTTTAACCGTTAACATTCGTACAGGTTCTTTTAATAATTCATATACTTCTTGTGAATACCCCAATTTATCAAGTGCAAGATGAATAACCGTTTGTGTAGATTTCAATACATCGTGTTGATCAGATGTTTGGTGATTTTCTTTCCCCTTATCGGCTACCATTTATGTAAACCTCCCAGTATGCTTCACTGTTTAACGGAACCTCGTCCGCTTTCATGACATAGTATACACGTTTGAATTCTTCTTGCAAAGAAGGAAAATCAAAAAAAGAGGATTTTTTTGAAAACGCTGTCATAAACGAAAAGCGGAGGCGGCTTTGGTAGGCCCGACAAGCATAAGTCAAGACCACCGGAAAGGCGCTCTTTGCCTTTTTGGTGGTCTTGACTTATGACCTCGAGGGACTAGCCGCCGGAGCTGGACATCGCGAAAAGCGGAGGCGGCTTGGGAAGGCCCGACAAGCATAAGGCGGCCCCACCGGAAAGGTGCTCTTTGCCTTTTTGGTGGGGCTGACTTATGACCTCGAGCCTCTAAGCCCTGGAGCTGGACATCACGAAAAGCGGAGGCGGCTTGATCAGGCCCGACAAGCATATGGCGAGCCCACCGGAAAGGCGTTCTTTGCCTTTTTGGTGGGCTTGACTTATGACCTCGAGGGGCTAGCCGCCAGAGCTGGACATCGCGAAAAGCGGAGGCGGCTTGATCAGGGCCATACAAGTAATCACAACGACCATCTCCATAACAAAAAACACTTCCAGGAAACAACCTAAAAGTGCAAAATAATGTCTATTTTTCTTATAAATCATAATAAAACATATATCTAAAAGGGGGGGAAGATTCGCTTCAACACACATGATCAAAAATAAAACAGTATTTTATCAATGGAATCTTTTATTAAAACAGCACGGCCATACTCCATGAGGATATGTTTCGTGGTCTTTGATTGCTGACCGTATTCAGCGCAAATAGCCTCCATGACCAAGCTATCGTATTCCAATAGATTTTCAATAAGTAAGTAATAGTTTTTTTCATAATAATAAATGCTTAATTGTATAACGCGGTTGTTCACTTTGTTCAATTCGTTAATGCGTTTAAGGAGGTCCAGTACATCCTCAAAATCATCAAAGTAAACGAGCACATCATGATCATTCATGGACTTCATGATTCCACTTTCGTCTTCCCAATCAGAAAAGTCATCTTCTGACTCTAATGTGAGGATCATGCAGATTTCCTGATCATCAAATGACTCAATCTCCACGGTGATTTCCATTTGTGTTTCAATGCCGAACTTGCCCTGAACTTCATCTAACATATCTTCAAAAAGATCATGCCACATATAGGAATCTTTCCATTGGTCTTGTTCAAATAAGCCTTTTTGCTCTAATTCTTCCACACTAATGGAAAATTTTATTTTGTTGTCTGAAATTCTTTCAAGCTTCATCTTCGTACCCCCTAGAGTGTGACGATTTATCACCATACTATGTAAGGGGCAGAAAACAGTGCATAATCCAATTATAATTTACTTTTCAGCCAAAGTTCCCAATCAGATTGGGATTGTCCGACAATGTGTTCCTGAAATTCTTCTTTCTTGTCATTGGGGAGATGGTCTACAGCAAAGCCGCCTATTCCAATTTCCAGGCCTTCCCGATTATCCTTTAATGAAGTTACGAGTGACAACAGGTTGTCTACATTCTCCTTTAAGGTGCAGGAGAAGAATAGAAACTTAGGATCGACTTCGTCAAGTACGATGTCGATATCATTTTCTTTAATGCTGGAGCCTAAGTAGATTACTTCAAATCCCTTTCTTCTTACATAGAGAGTAAAGATTAACAATCCTAATTCATGCCATTCTTCAGGTCCGCAAACGGCTACAACTTTAGGTAAGATTCCGTTGTGTGGAAAAGAGTGCATGATGATACCGATACGGGATCTAAGTATCGATGTTGCAAAATGCTCGTGGGCCGTCGTGATCTTCCCGTTCTCCCACAGGTCTCCGATTTTAACCAGCAAGCTGCCAAGGATATCAATCACCACTTTATCAATCGTGTAAACAGCAAACGATTGGTTGATTAATTCATGAGATTTTGTTTCATTAAACCTTAAGAGTGCTTTTAACAAATCATCCGAGATGCTCTGAGTACGGTCCTTTCGTTCAGAGGATGCAATCTCATTTTCTTCAAGCTCTTGTTTGTCAAGTAAAGCAACAGCCTGACTAATGGTAAATCCCCGATTGACCTTCTCAACCAGCCATTTTAATATATTTAAATGTTGGTCTGTGTACAAACGATGACCTGATTCATTACGTACAGGAGCAATTATCTGATATCTTCTCTCCCATGCTCTTAATGTACCTGGTTGTATTCCTAAGATTGTGGACACAGCTTTTATATTGTATTTGCCTTCTAACTTCTTGTCATTGCTCATAAATAGTCCCCCAAAGTAAATCTCTACTCTCTAAAATTATAATCGAGAAACTGCATTGTGTAAAACTTGTACAGGTAATGAACAACAAATGTTCATTTCATTCCTTTTCGATTTTCAGTAAATGGGTTTCTGCCGGAGCTCCCAAGCGTAATGGAAGCGCAGTTGTCCCATAGCCGTTACTTACTAATATGGTGGTCTGTGGGAGCTTTTCAAGTCTTCCTTTTTTATACAGTCCCCATCCAAACAAACGAATTTGTCCACCGTGTGTATGGCCACTCAACATCAAGTCAATTCCCTCTTCTTTTCGTACCTGCCTCACAAGCCTAGGGTCATGACTGATTAAAATATTAAATTCATGTGGAATTGTTTTTTTCAGTGCAGAAGAGTAAGAAGCTCTCTGCGTACTCGCATCGTCCACTCCGATCATATTAATCTTCCCGTTATGAATAGGTACCTTAACTGAATCATTTACAATTTCAATGATTCCCTTTTGTTTAAATATATCCTTCAGCCTGTTCGTATTCACTTCATGATCATTATTGCCCCAAACAAAATAAACCGTACCCAGTGTCAACAGTTTATCTAAGTTTTGCTCAACTCTCGAGTAGGGCACTCCTTTTTCCATAAGATCCCCGCCAATGATGACAAAATCAGCTTTTCCTTTCACTTCATCAATAATTCCGTTTGACACTTCCCGCTTATGTATATCAGATATAAAAAAGATGGAAATCGTGCCCATATTATCAGGAAGGGCAGGAAGCTTTACCTTCTCCATTTTCACAACATTTCTACGTGCTTCATATAACATAAAAAAGAGGAGACTGACTCCCCCTACTAATAAAAACATAATAAATTCAAGCATTGTGGCCTCCTTGTCGGTGGAAATCTATAGAAATAATACCATAAAAGATGGATAAGAAGGAAAAAATCAGTGTTTGCCACATCCCAAAACTGCTCAGCAAATAGATGATACCTATATGAAATGGGATGAAGATTAACTCTTTATGTAGTTTACCGTTCATTAATCTTAGAATAGAAAATATTTCAAATTTCAATAAATTCCCTTGAACCATTAACCCCACCATAAAGGCCATCATTGCCGCAAAGAATGGCACGGGATTTAAGACTAACTCAACAATGAACTCAGAGATGTCAAGCAATTCTGCAGCCGGAAACCATTTAATGAATAGGTACCCTAATAGAAACGTGATAAGCAGTTTAAAAGTATGATTGATCAAAAAAATCCCTCCCATAAATCTTATGAGAGGGATTTTTTTTCATACAGGGTTTCAGTAAATTATTCATCTTCATGAATATCAAGTATACGGAATCCTGATTTCTCCAGCTTATTGAGGAATTTATCCATATTGCCCTTCTTTTCGACCTTTAGTACGATACGTCGTAATAATTTATCAGTTTCATCAAAGGTAACCAGGGAAATAACCGATTCCGAGTACTGCTGGATGATATCTCCAAGACGGGCAATCCGTCCTTCTGTTTCTACAGAAGAAAAGGCGATTCGCACTCCCTTTTGATCCATACCAAATGCACTTCTGAATTGATCAAGTACATCAAAGCGGGTTATTAATCCAAGGAAGTTATTATCCGGTCCTACGACTGGAAGAATCGGAGAATCCTTCAATTGGACCAATGCATTTTCGAATACATCTTTATCGGTTATATATTTGTCGGTATCGGCAATAATATCACGAACCTTTTTCTCCTTAAGAAAGGCTTCTTTATCCATTCCTGAAAGGAAGAAGCTCTGATAAATATTGTAGCGTGTTGCCACCCCTTTAAATTCTTCATTCGAGAGTACCGGCACTCCATCGATTTTATGGTGTTCCAGTACTGTAAGGGTCTTTTCAATCGAATCATTTTCATCTACCACATAGCATTTGTGTTTCGGTATCATGGCACTTTTTACAAACATTTGACCACCTCTTCATTAATATCCTACATCTTTAGTATTCAACATTTTCACAAATTTCCCCTTCCTATTTATGAATTTAAATTAATTAACATGTTCTATTTACCTACTTCATATGTTGTTACGAAGGATTTTCTTTAAAGGAGGGATTATCGTGCACGAATTTCACAAAGCTTATTACCCATATGTAAGCCCATTCGATCCGTGTAAGCCTATTACCCGGAAAGTCTATTCAACGCCCCCTAATCTTTACTTAGGGTTTCAACCTCCCAACCTGGAGCAATATTCACCAAAAGAAGCGTTACAAAAAGGTACTCTATGGAAAGTGTTTTATGATCCCTACTATAGTCCGTATGAACAGATGAAGGGAGAATAGACTGACATGAAACAGCTTCCCCCCCATTATTATGAAGTGCTGGAAGAGTTACAAGCCGTAGATTTCGTGATTCTTGACCTAACCCTTTACCTGGATACACACCCTGAAGATTATGATGCAATCTCTCAATTTAATATGTATATCAAAACGCGAAAACAAATTAAGAAGAAATTCGAAAAGGAATTTGGTCCTTTGACAAACTTTGGATATAGCTACTCCAATTACCCATGGGATTGGAAGGATGCTCCATGGCCATGGCAAGTTTAATATTTTAGGAGGTGCATGAAAATGTGGGTGTACGAGAAAAAACTTCAATATCCGGTCAGAGTAAGTACATGCAATCCTAAACTGGCAAAATTTCTGATTGAACAATACGGCGGTGCTGACGGAGAACTTGCTGCTGCCCTAAGGTATCTTAATCAACGCTATACCATCCCTGACAAAGTCATCGGATTGTTAACGGATATTGGTACGGAGGAGTTTGCTCATTTGGAAATGATCGCTACAATGGTTTATAAATTAGTTAAAGATGCAACTCCTCAGCAGATGAAGGACGCTGGACTTGACCCTCATTATGTTAATCATGATGGAGCGATCTTCTATCACAATGCTGCAGGTGTGCCGTTTACTACAGCCTATATAGCGGCTAAAGGGGATCCGATTGCTGATTTATATGAGGATATAGCAGCTGAAGAGAAAGCAAGGGCTACCTATCAGTGGATCATAAATATGAGTGACGATCCTGATTTGAATGATGGTTTGCGGTTTTTAAGGGAGCGTGAAATCGTTCACTCCCAACGCTTCCGTGAAGCAGTCGAAATTCTTAAGGATGAAAGAGATAAAAAGGTATTCTTTTAATGCATGAAAACTTGGCTCATTTCTTTGTGAAAAAAGAAATGGGCCTATTCTTTTTCTAATTTATAAATATGGTCTCTATATTAAGTACTTACATTTGCTCTCACTTACTTCCATGAAATAAATTAATATCCCATTCTTTTTTCATTTTTTCATACACATGATGCCTTTTTTTCCACGCTTCCTCTTTCCATAAATCTTTACTTCGATCGATGACTTCACACCTTAATGCATGATACTCTTTTTCCTTTTTCTCCTTTTTCTCATACAAGATTCTTGTAGCACCGAAAAGCCCGACAAGAAGCATTGTTATAAATAGATGAAAAGAGTTGGATACAAATACAGAAAACATCGCTGCAAAAGAGTAAGAATATGGTCCAAGCACAAATTTTGTCACATAATAGAGAAAAAAGAAGGAAGCAAACATGCTTGCCCATAAGGTATAGAGGTGTACCGCTTTGGCTTTATCAAATTTTTGTTTTTTGTCTATTAAATTATGTAGCATCTGTCCAGTGGCTTGATCTGTCCATTCTCCAAAGTTCATTCCCACCCACTCCTTTCCTTCCCTTATAGTTTATGAACTTGTCCATAAAGATAGAATAGTTGAATAAAAAAAGGACCTCTTTCGGATCCTTTACACACACATCTATCGGGAAGGCGGGTTATGTTTCTTCACCCTGACATCTGATTCCGATTGCGAAGAAAACTAACTTCATGAAATTCCGTTATGAGTTGATCAAAGATGCAATCCCAGGATTGTTTTTCAGCCATTTGAAGAGCATTTCTTTTCATTTCATTTAGGAGATTTTCATTTAATATCTCTTCAATATGGTGAATAAACGAAGAATATTGATGAGCTTTCGCTATCCTTCCGGTTTGGTTATGCTCTACGATGTTCGTCACACCGCCTTTATCAGACACTACCGCTGGCAAACCTGATGCAAATGCTTCTAATACTACATTTCCAAACGTTTCTGAAGCAGATGGGAAGACGAATAGGTCAGAGGATGCATACACTTCCGCTAATTCGTTTCCTGTTACATAGCCCGTAAAGAGTACATCTTCTTTTTTAGTTTTTTCCATAAGTTCATTCCTCATCGGTCCATCGCCCACGATAACCCATTGAACTTGATCTTTTAATGTATGTGGAAGGTATTTAATCGTCTTTTCGAGTGTGTCCAAGTCCTTTTCAGGAGCTAAACGCCCCACATAAAGCAGAGTGTATTTCTTGTTTTCAATAAATTTCCTCCTTAGTTCAGGACTGCGCTTTTCAGGAGAATAGGTTTGACAATCCACTCCCCTGCTCCATATGGATAAGTCGGCAAAACCTTGGTTTTCTAAATGAAGTTTCGTTTCAATTGAGGGGACAAAAATCCGATCTGCCTGTGAATAAAACCATTTCATGTATTTCCATAATAATGGTGCCACCCACATCATTTTGTAATAGTTCAAATACAGATCAAAATGGGTGTGGTAAGAGGCAACCAAGGGGATATTCATTTTCTTTGCCCCGCGGATACCGTAAAGTCCCATTGTAAGAGGTGTGGTTACATGAATCAGTGTAGGTGAAAAATCTTTCAATTGCCTTTCAATCGTTTTCGGGTTGGCAATAGCGGTTCTGCATTCAGGATAGAAGAAAAAAGGAAAACTTGTAAAGGAATGTACATTTGGATAGGACTCTTTTTTCTCTTGAAAATCAGGAACAAATACTTTGTACTCAATTCCCCTTTTCTCATAGTGATTCGTCAATCTTTTTAACGTTCTTGCGACCCCGTTCACTTGAGGATAGTAAGTATCCGAAAATAATGCCACTCTCATGTACACTTCCCCCTTTTTGATTGCCATTCAGTTCGTATATTCTTTACATTTATCTTATAAACAAAAGGACCATTAAAGTCGTAGAAAATGCAAGAAATGCCCCAGCCACTACATCTGAAGGATAATGGACTCCGAGCACCACTCTGGAATATCCAACCAACCAACTTAAAGGAAAAAGGATAAGCATTGTACTTGGATACTGAATCATAAAAGGAATCGTAATGGAAAAAATAGCAGTCGAATGACCTGACGGAAATGAATGATCTTTAAATTCATACCCGTGTACCATTGCATTAGGTAAGGTTAAATAAGGTCGGATTCGTTTAACCAATTTCTTGATGAACGTCATGATAATATGACTGATACATAACGTTATCATGGCGGCCATTACCGTTCTTTTCATTTGTGGATGATATTGAGTTAAGAAAAACAGGATCAGGACGGAGGCTACAGTAAACCTTGCTCCACCAAGATGAGTAACATAGCCGAAGAATGAACGATACAGCTGTTTGCTTCCATTGATTCTGTAAAACAACAAATCATCTACCTTGCGAAAGCGCGTAAGTATTCTGTCCATGAAACCAACCCCTTTTCTATAGTGCTGTCACCTCCATTATATTTTCGGTTTGTAATGCTTCTTATAAATGAATGTAAATTTTATTGAAAATTTTTGTAAAAAAATAACACCCACCCCAACTTTCCTTGGGGGAGTGCCTATTATTGATCCAATGGGATTTCCAATACTTGTCCCGATTGAATTTCATTATTGTGAATATTATTCCATTCCTTAATTCGTTCAACCCCTGATTGGGAATTGTAGTATTTCATAGCAATCCTGTAAAGGGTTTCCTGGGGTGCGACCGTATGATATACGATCTTGTATGCTGGCTGTTCTTCCACAGGTTCTTCATTTACCTCTTCTTTCGGCTTTTCCTCTGCTGATTCTTGTTCAGGTGATGGAGAAGCCGGTTCAGTAGATGCTGGTTGTTCCTTTCCAGTCATTGAGGCAGCATCTTCATTCATGGATTCTTCTTTTTTGTCAATTACAGCTGCCTCTTCTTCTATGGAACCAGCATCTCCAAGGCTCTCCTCATTACCATTATCGGATTGGTCGTAGCGAACTTCTTCCACATCGTCCACATCTTCTGACATGACCACCAGGGGACCATTCCTGCTATCGAAATACGAATATATGCTAAAAACCGTCAAGGGCAAAAGAATAAAAAATAAGAGCAGCATACTGATCAATGGATATTTCATTCTCCATTTGTTTTTCTTCTTTTTCTCTCTATGTACCTCACTTCTCGCTGGAAGAGGCTCTCTTTTTTTTAATGGAGCTTTCTCTGGGGCTCGTTCAATCTTTTGTTTTAATCTCGCTGCTTGATCTCGATATGGGTCTTTACTCATGAGACATCCCTTCTTTACTTCCTTGTCTCCCTTTCTTACGCATATGTATACCTAGTAAGAAATCGATGACAAAGTGCATGATGATTGTTACCAATAAATTCTCTGTTTGTTCATAAATGAAACCAATCCAAAAGCTAAGCAGTACAATATTGACAATTAAAAACCAGTGAGCCCAGTATCTGAAATGAATCAGAGCAAATATAATACTTGAAATGATTAACCCAAAGTGAAATTGCAACACGCCCCTGAATAATATTTCTTCACTAATACTAATGAAAAATGCAAGCAGTGCAATTTCACCAATGCTTCTATCCGTAAATATCCGTGCATTCACCCCACCATCGTCATAGTATTTACTGGGTAAAAGCTTCATCAATACGATGTCGATGATCACAATCATCACACCGCTTGTTAATCCAATGGTCAAAATAGTCGGGGAAATGTAAAACTGTTTCCCAAAACCAGACCATGTGTCAAATAAAAATATACCTAATCCTAATGCTATCGTTAATAGTAAAAATTGAGTGAAATACAAATGAAATGTTAACTGGTTCTTAGAAAGTTGTTGAATGACTTCCCCTTGTTTATGCATGAATACCACTTATCCTAATAATAATTTTTCCAATCTTTTTTCCCATCTTGTTTCAATCTGGTTTTGAATGTCCGTTGGTCGACACTTGAAATCATTAAGGGAATAACCGCATTGATTACAACAGAAGCTATTCTCCTGTTGAAGCACTTCATCAAAATAATGAAGGAGCTTCTCTCTTCTACAGGAATCAACCTGCAACCACTCGATCATGGAGAGTAATTTGTCCTTCTTGTATTGTAAACGATTGTTTCGAATTTGTTTCATTTTTTCTATTAATCTATCATGATTTATAGGCTGCCCTTGAGTCAGTTCATCTGAATAGTGCGTAAGAAATCGATATTGAATCTCCGACAGTTGTAACTGATCTATTATCTCTTTTTCCTGACCCTGTCTGCTTTCCTTTACATATCTCTGTATTTGTATATCTTCAGGTAATTCACTTTGAATTAGCTGCAGAGGGATCGAAAGGTCTTGTTCAGAGTATAACACGACAGAGACACTGCTTTCCCCATCTCGTCCCGCTCTTCCGACTTCTTGTGAGAAAGCTTCTATGTTTGAAGAGAAATGAAAATGAATGACAAATCGAATATTTTCCTTATTTACACCCATACCAAATGCAGAGGTGGCACAGATGATTTTTAACTTATTGGAAAGGAATTGTTGTTGGATCAATATCCTATCCTCTTGTTCCATTCCCCCATGATAGTGAGCAACACCTGATACTCCATTTTCCCCAAGCCATAAAGAAACGTCTTCTGCCATGCGTTTACTTGAGAAATAGATAATACCCGGCCCACCCCATGTTGTCACATACTCTAAAAGCTTATCCAGTTTATCACTATGATCCGTGACTTTCTCAACGAACAGACCGATATTTTCCCGATTAATTGAATAGACTATTTCCACAGCACCTTCCATTTTGAGCACTCGTTTAATGTCTATCCTCACTTCATCAGTGGCAGTCGCCGTTAATGCCAAGGTTGTCGGGTTGCCAATCTTCTCTTTTAGCTCCCCCAATTTTAAGTAATCAGGTCTGAAGTCAGGACCCCACTGAGATATACAATGTGCTTCATCAATGACAAATAATGAAATGTGTAAAGTTTGTAGTAAGGGAATAATAGTCGGACTCATTAACAATTCCGGTGATATGAAAATAAATTTATAAACGTGTAATTGCTCAAGGGCAGCTCTTCTTTCCATATAAGGTAAAAAAGAATTCAGTGCAATCACACGTTTTTCACCCATTACTTTCATCTGCTCCACTTGATCCTGCATTAAAGACAGAAGTGGAGAAACGATTAATACTTGTCCTTTCATTAGATACCCGGCTAATTGATAGCAAAGCGACTTACCGGTTCCTGTGGGAAGCATCGCCAACGTATCCCGTTGATTTATAACAGATTGAATGATCTCCTCCTGGCCTTCTCGGAAGGAAGAATAGCCAAATCTCTCTTTAAGCTCTTGTTGCAGATTCACGGTTCTCACCTGCCTTCGCAATCGCTACTCTAATTTGAAAATAAGATAAATGAGGAATCTTCTCTTTTATCGGTTTTAGCCTTTTAGTTTGAGCGTCATTCATAACTAAAAGCACATTCTCATATTCCACTTGAGAAATGAACGGATCTATTGCAAATTCTTTCTGAGTTAAGATTAGTTCAATCACATGATCTTCAATGGTATTTATCTTTAAATCACGTATACGTGCAATTTCTTCGATTGAATGGCCCCTTTGATACAACTCATATGTTTTGCTTGTTGAAATGGTCAGATTTTGCAGGTGATCACTTTTTAAGCTAATTGAATATAATAAGGGATAAGTTGAAGGTTCTCTTTCTAATTCAAATAGTATACCGTGTATTAAATTAAGAAACTGAAAGCGAAATTCTTCTTCATGCATTTTCAATTTTTCAGCAACTTGTAATTCTGTACATCCATAATCCTTGTATCCCGTTAAGCGGAATACGAGAATGTCTGGATTTAAGGTTTGCGATAGACTGCTCAACAGGCTATACAGCTCTTTATGCAAATCAGAAGACAACTTTTCAATATTAGGGTGTGCTCGTAAACAGCTCTTTACCCATTTTTGTATGTTTTTGTTACGTTGAACAGGAAAATAGAACGTTTCCTGCTGTTTCCCGTTTGAAAGAACCTGAACAAGGAGGCTTAATCTTTTCCAAAACAGAAACGTTTGATCACCATAGACAAGACCGTTCATATTTGATGGAAAGGAGTCACCCTGAAAACCTTTTTTGACAGAATCAGTACCATCGGTGGTCACAATCACCTTCCCACTATCGCCGACAATGATATACCCCAATTTCTCTAATTCCTTTACCTTCTGATTAAAGTATGCTCTTTTAAGCTTAGGTAAAGAGAGGAAAAATGGCTGCAAATAAAAGATATGAGCATCTTGGATCGACTGGGAAGATTTTTTTCCTTTTAAGATATGAAAAACAGAGTAAATCGATCGCTCTCCATTTATTTGCAAGAAACAATATAAAATCACATAATTAAGATAGGTCAAATCTCTACTCCTTAACATGTAGGTTATTGTCAAATATTGTACCATGAATTTGTTGTTTAACCATGTTTTGTTTTTCATATATCGGATAAAAATAAAAAGAAACCACCTAACTATTGAAAAGTTATACAATCCTCTATAAAATAAACATTAAGTGATTTTTCACAAACTTACATTGTGTATAATGATGAATTATATAGAATTATTTACTCGGGAGGTTTTTTCTTTGCCAAAATATACGATCGTTGACAAGGATACATGCATTGCATGTGGAGCGTGTGGGGCTGCTGCTCCAGATATTTACGACTATGATGATGAAGGTATTGCATTTGTAACATTAGACGATAACCAGGGGACGGTCGAAGTTCCTGACGTATTAGAAGATGATATGATTGATGCATTCGAAGGTTGTCCTACAGATTCCATTAAAGTAGCTGACGAACCATTCGACGGGGATTCACTTAAATTCGAATAGTAGTTCCGGAGCTAAGGGGAATTTCCCCTTAGCTTTTTTTTGCTGATGACATAAAAAAAATCCCTCAAATGTCATTGAGGGATTTATATTTATATTTGCACTATGCCGCTTTCTTTAGGGCTGTCTGTCTTGCCAACCAGCCTTGAAGACGAACAAATAGTAAGATGAAGACTGATGTTACAAGGATTCCTTTTAAAATGTTGAAAGGAACAATTCCTGTAATGATAATCTCAGCAGGAAGCTCAAAATTCATGAAGTATTTATATGCGGGAAGGAATACAAAATAATTAAGAATTCCCATACTGATACTCATGACCACAGTTCCTGTGATAAGTCCGATCAACAAACCTTTTTTAGATTGTAAACGTGTATAAATATAATATGTCGGAAGAATCAAAAGCACTCCCGCCATAAAATTTGCAACATGACCAATCGGAACGCCGGTATCGCTTCCTGTCATGAAGTAATCAATCACGTTCTTGAATAATTCAACTAATATTCCTGCAAGAGGACCTAATGTCACTGTCGCAATCAATGCAGGCACATCACTGAAATCTACCATTAAAAACTTTGGAAATGGTGGAATCGGGAAGTTAAAAAGCATTAACACATAGGATATGGCACTTAACATACCAACCGTTACAAACGTGCGTGTATTCATTTTTCTCATAAATCTCTCTCCTTTAGGAGATTCATCTCATATCGAAGATAGCTTAAGCCAAAGGTAACATTAAAAAACTCCTAGATACGTATATCTAGGAGAATGATAAGGCATATCCTAATAAACGTTCAGCTTCCCATTTTCTAAACGTTCTGGCATAAACCTTCATCTTCTCCCATCCAGACTATACTGTCGGCTTTGGAATCGCACCAAATCCTGCCCCTGAAGGCTCGCGGGCTTAGAGACAGATGTCTCATCACCGCCGGTAGGGAATTTCACCCTGCCCCGAAGACGAATCTTTATTTTTTTATACATTTTCATTATACATAATGACGAGGGTTATGTGAAGGAAAACACTTCGAATTCGAAATATTTTTGTTTACTCATGGTATATTCAGGTTTACGCTTCCATTATTGTATGTTTAATACTTGTTGAGGATATATAGGTGTCTTAAGATCCAGGCCATTCCAAGCCACCAAGTCATTCACATCAACTCCTTGTGCGACTGAAATGGAGTATAAGGTGTCCCCTTGTTTCACTACATACCCACCCCCGGCTGGTTGAGGAATGGACAATGATTGATTAACTACCAAATGGGTTTCAACTAAACCATTGGCACTCTTAATATCTTCTACAGATATATTGTATTGTTGAGAAATCCCCCAGAGGGTTTCTCCCTTATGTACGACATGCTTTACCATGTTTTCATTATTATGATTTTGTTTCGTACTTACATCATGGGTGATATCAGCTGTTCCAGAAACACCCACTGCCTGATAGGGATCCCTCTCCTGAGCAAACACAAGCTGCCCGACCTCACCTTGTCCAAATACCATATAGGGATCGATTGCATTTTCCTTATCAATCGTCCATTCACCCCTGTGCACCTCAAAATGCAGGTGAGCTCCTGTCGATCTGCCTGTATTTCCTAAATTTCCAAGCTGTTGACCTTGGCCCACTTCTTGATTTTCTTCAACAAGCCGGCTCTCAAGATGAGCATAAACGGTTTCATATCCATTTTCATGCCTTATGAATACCACATGTCCGTAACTTGGAGATAGATATGATCTAATCACCTTACCTTTTGAAACAGAATAAACAGGAGATCCTATGTCTCCACCTATGTCCATTCCTTTATGAGTACCAGACCTTGTCCCATACGAATCCGTTATCATCCCTTCAACAGGAAATGTCCAGGATACCGTTTCCTGCGTGATCTTACTCGTCTCTGCTTTCGCTATCTTTCCTGTAAAGAACATAATGCTCACACACAATGCTAACAGGAATACGATTAAAAGCCTTCTTACATAATCCAAAATCATGCTTGTCCTCCTTACCCATTTAACGCAATACCTTATTTCTTCCCTACTGAAGCCTCACGTCCACTACCTTTTCATCTATTTACCCATTCTTACCTTCTCACCATCATTTCATGCACTCCCCACTATATGTAGACCCTCCATTCAATATTCACAAGTGAATGAGATAATTTTCCTTTGAGTAGTTTGTCTAAGTTCGAGATAAATATACACCCAAAAGCGGAGGCGGCTTGGTTAGAGGCGACAAGCATAAGACGAACGTGCCGGAAAGGCGTACTTTGCCTTTTTGGCATGTTTGACTTATGACCTCGAGCCTCTAGCCGCCGGAGCTGGACGACACCAAAAGCGGAGGCGGCTCGTTCAGCACCGACAAGCATAAGATGAATTGGCCGGAAGGCGTTCTTTGCCTTCTTGGCCAATTTAGCTTATGACCTCGAGGGGCTAGCCGCCGGAGCTGGACGACACCAAAAGCGGAGGCGGCTCGTTCAGCACCGACAAGCATAAGATGAATTGGCCGGGAAGGCGTTCTTTGCCTTCTTGGCCAATTTAGCTTATGACCTCGAGGGACTAGCCGCCGGAGCTGGATGATCGGAAATGTGGAGCCGACTGGTCTGGCCCGACAAGCATGCCCTTCACACAAAAAAAGACTGGAAACGGATTCCTTTCCCGCTTCCAGTCTTTCTTTGATAACTAATTTTCGAATGTTTTCTTATTCGGGCTGATAGGAGTCTCAATGGGTTCATTGAATATGAATCCATTCCAGCTTTCCTGTTTAATGTTTTCAAATTGAACTCTTTCATACCCGGAGCTTTTGCTTGTCAGTAAAATACCTTCAATCATTTCCATGGCTGTTTCATTGTCTAATGTTTCTATGTCCAGTTCATTTAAGAAATTGATGGTTAGATATTCATCTGATTCCGTTACACTGATATTGATGTTTTTCGGAATCACACTTTGAAAAAGGTTCGTTTCCGAGCTTTTCATTGCCTGAATGGACTCTTTGACATTTCCTCTATTTATATTATCCGGTACGAGGAAGCGTTCCCTTCCATTTGGCGAGTAAAGGTAATAGGCAGTATGAGCATCTTCATTAAGGTCGATTTTCCAGAATTTCCCGGTGGAGCTGAATTCCGGAACTGAGCCGTCTTTTTCTTGAAGAACCACTTCATTTAACCCCTTATGCTGAAATGAGTATAATAGAGTATGGTAAAAAGCATATTCCACTGCACTACCGCCACTATATGAATGCTCAGGATCCAAAGTGAATATGACTTTGTTTTCACCCAATGTAAATTTGCCTTTTAACGGGAGAAAGTCTTCCATCCCCCACTCACCTTCAGGCAACTCACCTGCAATTTCTTCATGACGGGTCAACCAGCCTTCTTCCCCTTCTGCCGGTCGATCGACAATTGAAATAGGAACAGGTACCGCTTCCGTTGAAACGAGTCCATAAGAATAGTAGTCCTTCCCCTCTAAGTCTTCTTCGTATAAAGATAATCTTTCTGCCGTAGATGGTTGAAGGTCTTTTTCAGTCTCAGCCATACTAAACTCGTTATTATCCTTATCGGCTGTAATTTGGTCTTTATCCGTGTCATGTATCATTTCTGATTTATCATCTGATTTCGCCAAGGAATCTTGTGCTGACTTCGTTGCTGACTCCCCACCTGAAGATTCCGTTGATTTCATTTCAGACTTTTCTATACTATTTTCATTGAATTGATTTAATACGGTTGGAGCAAGCATGACCATGATGAAAATGGCTGCCAGCGCTGCGACTGTTGGAATAAAACGGTTAAAAGCAAAAAACGTCTTTTTGTTCTGACGTTCTATTTTTGCATATATCGATTGAGGAGTTCGATCATCTTTGATTGGAGGAAGCTTCTTGACGAGTTCCTCTATATCACGATCTTTCCATTCTGACTGTTTCAATGTCTCTTTCCTCCTTTGGTAGCCGTTGATTCATTTCAATTCTTAACCACTTTATGGCTCTATGCTGGGTCGTTTTCACTTTACTTTCAGACCAGCCCAGGACTTCAGACGTTTCAACAATTGAAAGTTCTTGTAAGTAACGCATAATAATGACCATCCGAAAATCCGTCGAACAGTTTTTCAAACATTCGTACAATACCTGAACTTCTTCCTTCGCAACAGTAATTTCTTCCGGGAGTGCCCCATCGTCTGTCACATCATTCCGGCTCCAATCGAATTTATCCAATATCCGATGCTTCCAGTTCTTCTGTTTTCTAAAATGATCTATGGCTACATTTTTTGCAATCGAAAAAAGCCACGTTTTTTCAGAGCTTTTACCTTCAAAACGCTCATGCGATTTAAGCACCCGGATATATACTTCCTGCACCAGATCTTCAGCCTGTTGCTTATGCTGTACCATGTATATAAGGAATTGAAAGACGTCCTGATGATACTCAGTGTATAATTTCTCAAAAACGGAGTCCACTTGCTTCCCTCCCCGTCAATTTATTAGTCGTTTTCTCTGTAAAAAAGTTACACACTATCAATATAGTATTTTTCTGTTCAAAAGGAAAGACTTATATTTAATATAGGTTTTACCTCAAATTCACTTCAAATAAAAAGTCAACAAGGTACTTATCCCCTGTTGACTTCACATATTCTTATCATTTTTTCAACATCATTTTCTACTCGCAGAGAAAAAATAAAGAATGTTTCCCATGTAACAAGAAAAATCGTCAAGTTTCTATGGATATCATCGATTCTTGGCTAAATGGGAAGAAAGAAAGTGAAGGTTGTCCCTTGATCGACTTTACTTTGTACTTGGATATGACCTTTATGGGACTCAATAATGTTCTTTGCAATCGCGAGCCCCAGACCAGTACCGGACTTCCCTCTTGTTCTTGCTTTATCCGCTTTATAAAAACGCTCGAATACGAAAGGAAGATCTTCTTCAGGAATCCCGGAACCCGTGTCTTTTACGTGGAATAAATAACCGCCCTTGCTTTCCGTCAGGGAAACCGTTACTTCTCCACCTGTAGGAGTATGTCTTAAAGCATTATCAATAAGATTGGTTAATACTTGTTCAATTCGGTCCGGATCCATGTGAATTTCATTTTTGATTCCTACGTCACTTTCAAAGTAAACGGATACCTTTTTTTCTTTGGCCAATCCAATAAATTTATTCGTCACCCTTTCAGTGAAAGGCATGACACCAATGACATCTTTATTTAGAGTGATATGCCCTGCTTCCATCCGGGCCAAATCCAGAAGGTCATTGACCAAACGGCCCATTCGCAATGACTCATCATAAATAATTCGGGCTATCTCTTTCTTTTCTTCTTCTGTTTCCGCAATATCATCTACGATCGCTTCACTATATCCTTGAAGCATAGAGATTGGCGTACGGAGTTCATGAGAGACATTGGCGATAAAGTCTTTCCGAAGCTTATCCAATCTTCTCTCTTCTGTCATATCGCGCACGACCGCCACGGCTCCCCTGATGTTGTTGTTATTGTAGAGAGGACTGATAATCACCACATACGAACGCCCCTGCAGACTCAATTCACCTGTCTGCTCCATTTCTGTCACGACAACGCTCTGCAATAATTCTTTTACAGTAGTAGGGATGGCTTCTTCACTGTTTTCACTTTGCTCATAATACCAATGTTGCAGGAATCGATCGGCAGGTGGATTAGTGATCAAGATCGTGCCGTCTCGATTAAAGGTGATAACTCCATCAGCCATACTGCTCAAAATAGAGGAGAGCTGCTCTTTCTCCTGGCTCAATGCGTTAATGTGAAATTTTAGCTGCCTGCCCATTTGGTTAAACCCTGTTGCAAGCTCACCGATTTCATCCTTCGTCAAAATCGGAACCTTTGTATCAAACTTACCCTTAGCTACCTCAAAGGCTGCTTCCCGCATTTTCCTAAGTGGTGCAGTGATACGTGTGGAAAGGAAGAAAGCAAAGATGGTTGTTAGAATAATGGCAATCCCGGCAGCGAGCAAGATCAGTTTCGTTGTTTGACGGGTTGTATCTTTAATAACACCAAGAGACTGATAGAGATATACCGCTCCATCTTCCTCATCAATATGAAGAGGAGTCCCTACAATGATGACATTTTCATATCGGTTCGACGATAGTTCCGAAGATAACTCAATCTCTTTCTTGATGGTGATTTCTTTTGTTTTCACCGATTGAAGTTGTTTATCACCTGAAATATACTCATGAATATTCTTTTGAAACGCTGTAGAATCCTGGGAATATAGTGATTCATTTTGATCTAATGAAATAATGATATTGATTGGATCATCGATGATTTCTTTCCCCAGTTCCATCCCCAGTTCCAAGTCTTTATGATTCTCAATGACTCTCGCCACTTTTTCAGCCGTTTGGGTTAATTCTTTTTCAACCACATCGACGTGATAGTTTTGAAAGAATTCCAGTAAAAGAATCGTAAGGATAAATAACACAAAGGAAACTAAGAGCAGAATCGTTAGCCACAGCTTCCCTACAACACTACGCCATAGCCTCATTCATTTGTTACCTCGAACTTGTAGCCTACTCCCCATACGGTAACAATCATCTTTGCAGCCATCTCGGATACTTTATTCAGTTTTTCTCTTAATCGTTTCACATGGGTATCGACCGTACGCAGGTCCCCGAAGAATTCATAATGCCACACTTCCTTAAGTAGGTGCTCACGGTCAAACACTTTGTCAGGAGCTTTTGCAAGGAAATAAAGGAGCTCGTATTCTTTTGGTGTTAAGTTCACATCTTTACCGTCAGCGGTTACCCGATGGGCATCATTATCGATCGTAAGATGAGGATAGACAATCAGGTCCTTCGCCTTGGCATCTGTTTGAATAAAGCTTGTCTTTGAAGAACGTCTTAATAACGCTTTCACTCTCAGTACCACTTCGCGAGGGGAAAAAGGTTTCACTATGTAATCATCGGTCCCCACTTCGAACCCTTGCACTCTGTTCACTTCTTCTCCTTTAGCAGTAAGCATGATCACGGGCGTCGCTTTCTTTTCACGAAGATGCTTACACACTTCGATCCCATCCATCCCTGGCATCATGATATCCAATAAGATACAGTCGTAATCATTCTCCAGAGCAAGCGCTAATGCTTCCTCTCCATTTTCGGCTTCATCAATTTCATAGTTTTCTCTTTCAAGATACATTTTTAACAGTCTACGAATCCGGTCTTCATCATCTACAACTAAAATTCGAATATTTTCCTCCATGGGTATATCCCCCTTTTGTCTAATTAAACCATATTATCCTTATTTTATATGAAAAAAGAAGCTGACTCAAAGAGAATATCACTCTCATTATGGTCAGCTCCCTCCCGTTCGTTATTTAAGCGTATGAATGTAATCCTGCGATAATGAGGTTAACAGCCACCAGGTTAAATAGAATAATGGCAACCCCGATGACGGCTAACCATGCAGACTTCTCTCCGTGCCATCCTTTAGAGAGGCGCAGGTGCAGAAATGCTGCATAGAATAAGAATGTAATTAATGCCCATACTTCTTTGGGATCCCATCCCCAGAATCGAGTCCAGGCAATTTGAGCCCAAATCATTGCAAAGATGAGCCCTCCCAGTGTAAAGACTGGAAAGCCGATTAATACTGAGCGGTAACCGATTTCGTCCATCAGGTCCAGATTCACATTTTTCACCAATGGCTGTAATTTCGCAGCTATTCGCTTTCTGAAGATTAAGCGTAATAGAAGATAAATTCCAGTACCAATCAGAAACGACCAAATAACGGTATTAAGTTTCTTAGCATTGATGAGGGCTGGCATTTCCACCAGCGGCTCCATTACGTTGTCAGTTAATAGTTGGCCTTCATTCGGTCCGACAAGGGCTGGAAGTGTATATTCAGAAATCGCTTCCGCTCCTTCTTGATTGACATATTGAAAGTTCGCTTCGTAATTCCCAAGGGTAAAGGCAGTTGATGCAACTACAAACCCTAAAACGACAACTAAAGAATACATGACGGTTTCAAGCCAAAACGATTGCTTGTTTCCTTTTGTATGTTTCACAGATTTCAATAAGTAGATCAACCCTGCCACAAAACTGATGGATAAAATGGCTTCACCGGCTGAAACAGTTGTGACATGGATTTTCAACCAATCACTTTGAAGAGCAGGGATCAATGGACTAATGTCTTTAGGAAACATACTGGCATAGGCAATCACCAGAAGTGCAAATGGTAATGCAATGACACCGAGTATCGTTGTTTTATACATAAAGTAAAGAATGATAAAGGCTCCGACAAGCGTCATTCCGAAAAAGGTTGTAAATTCAAATAAATTACTTACTGGAGCGTGTCCTGCTGCTCCCCATCTTAAAAAGAAGTAGCCTAATTGAGCGGCAAATCCGAAAAGGGTTAAAACAATTCCAATTAATCCCCACTTTTGCTGATTCGTTTCAGTTGTATTTTTTTGGCGGATGCTCCCACCAAAAAACAACGTAGCAATCAAATACATTATGAAGGATACATAGAGTAAATTACTACTCCACTCTGCCATTGTTATCGTTGACATCTTCATTCCTCCTTGCTTCGTCTTTTTGTAGTTGATCTTCAGGTTTCTGTATTCCAGTACCTTCCAACACGAAGTTAATTTCATTTTTTAATCCATGCCAATTTTTATTCGTATGACCCGCTACGATGACTCCATCTTCACTTCGCCTGATCCAGATTCTTCGGTGGTGCCAATAAGCACCTTGGACGACACCTATCATAAAGATGGCTCCACCAACGGCAAGTATCCAAAGAGTGAGATCCTTATGAACGGTTAACGCAGATACATCTCTCGTCTCCACACCCGCAAATGACAATTTATATTCATTGTCACCAAGAGGTTCCAGATTTTGCTGGATTCCTATAAAGCTCACTTCACCATCTGGATTTTCAGGCGAAAACAATTTAAAAAGGAATGCTGGGTTATTCGGTAAAGGCGACTTGGTTTGCGGCTCTCCTTGTTCATTAAATCCAGAGAAGTCAGGGTAATATCCCATCAATTCTACTTTATACCCTTCTTCAAATGTATAGGTATCCTGAGGATCAAATAGATCGACGGTAAATTTGCCGAAGCTGTCCCCGGACTCTTTATTATCAAATGTAAAGGACATTGATTTAAATTCGTCTAACTTGTAACTGGTTTGATATACAGCAAAATTCCCAAATTTAAGGGGGTGGTTCACTTTAATGGAATCCTCTTTTTCCACTTCCCGATCAGCCGTTTGCCCTGGAAGTTTATCTCCGGATTCTTTATACAGTACCACGTCAGACTGGAAATTCTTTGCGATGGTTCCATTCTTATCAATGGCTTCTCCAAATACTTCTTTGTCTTTATCTTTATCGTATGTCTCTAACGTAAATCCTTTATTTTCTAAGTAATATTCTTGTTTCGTACCAGGAACCGCCCTTGTTTCACCTTCACGGATCCACACGGTTTCATCAATATACATTCCTGGAACGAATCGCAGCATGCCCCCGAAAAGGAAAATGATAAGACCAATATGATTGACATATGGACCCCATCTCGAGAAACGATTTTTCTCTGCAAGAATGTTACCGTCTTCTTCCCGGATCTTATATTTTTTTTGAGTTAACTTTTCCTTAATCTTACTTATTGAATCATTGACCTCTACCATTTCTGTTTTCCCATAGATTCGTTGACGCTTCAGGAAACCAACATGTCTGGAAACACGTTGATTCTTGAGGGCACGATAGAGGGGAATCACCCGGTCCAGACTGCAGATCACGAGGGAAACTCCAATCGATGCGATTAATAATAGATACCACCATGAACTATATAAATCATGGAACCCTAACGTATAATATAACTCTCCAAAAAAGCCGTATACATCTTCGTAGTACTCATTTGCCGGCTGTCCATTCGGAATATACTGTTCCTGGGGCAAAATCGTACCGACTGCAGAGGCGATAAGTGTGATGACAATTAACCATACGCCAACCTTAACAGATGAAAAGAAATTCCAAATCTTATCGACTATCGATTTGTTATACGTTTGGGAACGTCTAGCACTACCCTCGTATCGCATGTCATGAAGCTTCTCGTTCTTCGCTTCATCCGTTAAAGCACGTCCACAGGATTCGCAGAGAACGGTACCATTCGGGTTTACATGACCGCATATACATTTGATCTCTTTCATGTTAAAACTCCTTATATCAAGTTATACTGCTGAGTTAAGGCTTGATGCTCTCTAAATCTTCAATGATATCGTTTTCTGACATCGTTCCTGTAATGATTTTTTCGATTTCACCTTGAGGGTTAATGAGGAATGTCGTTGGTAACGGATCAATACCGTATGCGTTTTGAACTTCTTCTTCCTCGTCTACTACAATAGGGAACTCTAATCCGTGTTTTGATACAAATCGGTTGATTAGGAAATCCGATTCCCCTACATTAACAGCCAATATCTGTACACCTTGATCTTTATATTTCTCATATTGATTATTCATATAAGGCATTTCTCTTTCACATGGTTTGCACCATGTTCCCCAGAAATTCAAGAATACCCCTTGTCCCTCATAGTCGGACAAACGATGTTTATTCCCTTCCATGTCCTCTAATACAAAGTCAGGCGCTTGATCTCCCACCTTCAACTTCCCTCTTTCATCCTTCGTAAAGTTTGCATACAGCGTATATGCAACCGCAGAAGTCAGTACAATGAGAATAATGGTCCGGATGAGTAATCTGCGTTTTTTCTTATCCATGTACGTGTGCCTCCCATATTGAAATCGTTCTCAAAAAATGGAAATGTTTTTTCTCTCTTTACAGTAGCAAAGGGCCTGATTTTCATAAGAATTCTCTTATGAGATCAGTCCCTGCCATAATGTAATGTTCCATTCCTTCATAATAAGCAGGGAAATATCCCTGGATTTCAGGGTAAAATTCCTTTCCCATTATATCATTTATCACTTTATAGATAGTGTAAATTATATGAAGGATATGTGACACTTTCCATACTATTCTTTATCGGATACTTCCTGTTTCAGCCAGTGTTCTCAACTGTTTCACTTCATGTGGAGTAAGCTCTCTTCCTTCTCCAGCGTTCAACCCATGAAGAGTAAGGAATGCATATCTTTCTCGTTTCAGCTTTTGAACCGGATACCCAAGGGCTTCGAACATTCTGCGTACTTGTCGGTTTCTGCCCTCATGAATGGTAATTTCGACGATGGATTTCCCTTGTTTCTTATCAATGCTTAATACTTTCACTTTTGCTGGAGCCGTCATTCCGTCCTCCAGTTTAACTCCTTTTTCAAGTTCTCTGATTTTGAATTTAGGAGGAATTCCTTTTAATCTCGCTACATACGTTTTTTCAATTTCGTTACTTGGATGCATCAGGGAGTTAGCGAAATCCCCATCATTGGTTAGAAGAAGAATACCTGACGTCTCATAGTCCAGTCTTCCTACCGGATAGATTCTTTCTTGTATTTCAGGGAAGAAATCCGTTACGACTTGACGGTCTTTATCGTCAGTCACAGCTGAAATGACCCCTCTTGGTTTATAGAGCATATAATATACTTTATTTTCTCTTTCAATCTGAATCCCTGTCACTTCAACTCTATCGGAATTAGAAACCTTGGTTCCTAACTCTTTCACCACTACTCCATTGACCTTTACTTTACCTTCTATAATTAATTGCTCAGCTTTTCGTCGAGACGCTACGCCACTATGAGCAATAACCTTTTGTAATCGTTCCACGGTCTTTCACCTCATTTAATTTTCAATACATTTGTCTTCATGAATTATTACACAATCCAGACAAAATAGAAAGGTATAAAGAAAAATCGACCTTTTCAGTCGATTCCTTTATACCTTATTGTTTCCTTTATTAATGGATGCCAACCATTAAAACATGATCGTGACGATGAAGATGGCGGCGACGATTCCGACGAGGTCGGCTAGTAAACCGACCTTCAAGGCGTCTCCCATCTTCCGGATCCCTACTGCCCCGAAGTACACGGTCAATACGTAAAGGGTGGTATCGGTACTTCCCTGTAAGGTTGATGCAAGTCTTCCAATAAAGGAATCTGGCCCGTGGGTAGCGACTATATCGCTCATCATACCCAGGGCAGCTGTTCCTGAAATGGGCCTGATCATGGCAAGTGGCACAATTTCAGGGGGAATACCGAGTGCAAGCAATCCCGGACGGATGAGGTTCACAAAGAACTCAAGTGCTCCTGATTCTCTGAAAATAGTAATGGCTACAAGCATCCCAATGAGAAAAGGAATGATTGACACGGCAATTTTAATGCCTTCTTTTCCCCCATCGACGAACACTTCATACGTAGGTACCTTTTTGAGTGTTCCATAGATTAAAATGAAGCCGATCATAATGGGAATCAACCATAATGATATCGTGGATATCCATTGCATCTACTTCACCTCTCTACGAGTACGTCTATAATGAAAATATCGGTCTATCAATATGGCTCCTATGGTCGAGAGCATGGTCGCGATCAAGGTTGGTCCCACAATTTCAGTCGGGGAAGCAGAATCATATTTCATCCGGATCGCAATGACCGTTGTTGGTATGATGGTCAAGCTCGACGTATTAATGGCTAAGAAGGTAATCATCGATCTGCTGGCATAGTCTCTTCCACCGTTCAGTTCCTTTAATTGCTCCATCGCTTTAATCCCGAGAGGTGTTGCTGCGTTTCCAAGACCGAACATATTGGCCATCATATTCGATAATATATACCCCATCGCGGGATGATTATCAGGCACCTCTGGAAACAACCGGGTGACAAAGGGTCTGAACAGCTTGGCCAGTTTATCCAATAATCCCGCTTCCTGGGCAATCCTCATGATTCCCAACCAAAACACCAATACACTGACCAATCCTATACAGAGGGTAACGGCTTCATTTGCAGAAGTGAAAATGGCTTCGTTTACTTCTTTCATTTTGCCATTGATAACGGCGAACACTAAACCGATGATGGTCATCCCAACCCAAATGAGATTAACCATGATTCCTGACCCCTATAAAGGACTCAAAGGAATAGGCCCAGAATTTCCACCAGCTCTTTTCTTTTTCAGCTTCACCCGTTGTTTTATAGAAAATGGGAAGAGTGTCTACTTCTTCGTCTTCTAAATACACAACAGCCTTCCCTACTACTTCAGGTACATTTTCATTCTTTAACCATTCCTCTTTAGGCTTTAACATTCTGTACTCTACCTTCACATCATCCACTTCATCATCTTGAAGTGTTAGGACAGATTCCCGTTTAAGATAGGCATGATCCTTGTAAATATCGTCATCCATTTTTTCAATCGTACCTTCTTCCAGGACGATCTTATAATCATATTGCTTAAACCCGTATTCAAACATTCCAATATGATCATTCCAATCATCAGGTCCATTTAATGTAACGGCAATCAGGTTCTCCCCATCCTTGGAAGCTGTGGACACAAGCGTTCTTTTGGCTAGTTTCGTATATCCCGTTTTCCCACCCGTACTATGTTTATACAATTCTGTTAATAATCTATTTTTGTTTTTCCACTTACGGTCCCATTTTTCTTCAGGATTTGGCGCTGTATGCACTTTCGTTCCTGAAATTTGCTTGTATACTTCATTCTCCATTGAATATCTAGTCAGAACTGCCATATCGTATGCAGTGGAATAGTGGTCTTCATGATCATCGAGACCATGGGGATTGGAGAAATGAGTATTCTTCATTCCGATTTCATTCGCCTTTTCATTCATCATATAGGCAAACCCGTCAAGACTTCCTCCCACAGATTCTGCAATAGCGACCGCTGCATCATTCCCGGATCTCAACATAAGCCCGTAAACGAGATCTTCCAGCTTGATTTTCTCTCCCGCTTTTAGGTAAAGAGATGAACCTTCCGTTCCCGCAGCATTCGAAGATACCGTTACTTCCTTATCCATCATTCCGGATTCAACCGCAAGAATCGCCGTCATGATTTTTGTGATGCTTGCAATCCGACTTTGGCTGTGGGCATCCTTTTCATACAGAATCCGCCCCGTCTCCTGATCCATTAAAATCGCCCGCTGTGAACTAACAGAAGGTGCGGCCTGAACTTCATTGGAAACCACTACAAATAGCAAGGTGAGGATAAGAATATAATATATGTAATATTTCACTCTCTTTCGATTCACACCCATCTACTCCTTTAATTCTAACGTGTTTGTACAAGTTTATGCAGGACAAGGGGTAATATGAATGAAAGATCCGGAATTCGCACTTAGGTTCATTCTTGGCATTTAACCCACGAAAAGACACAGCAGAGTTTCCCTGCTGTGTCTTTTCGTGATTCTATTCTTTTTGGTACGAGTCTCTGCCTGTCCATTTATATTTGATCTGATCTACTCTTTCAATTCCATCGTTTCTTGAAATTTCTCAAAAAACAAATCCGCTTCATCCTGCATGAATTCGTCCTCGATATTTTCAGGTAAGGGAGGAAGTTCTTCTATTCTCTTCAATCCGAAATAGTCCAGAAATTCATTTGTCGTTCCAAATAAGTAGGCACGACCTGTCCCTTCTGCTCTTCCAACTTCTTTCACCAGTCCTTTTGACGTAAGGGTCTGAATGGGACGCTCGGTTTTGACACCTCTGATTTGTTCAATCTCCATCCTAGTGATCGGCTGCTTATAAGCGACAATCGCAAGTGTTTCAAGAGCTGCTTGCGATAAAAAGCTTACATTTGGTGACTCAACCAATTTCTTTAAATAATCGGCGTTGCTTTTTTTTGTCACCAATTGAAAAGTGTCCGCTATCTCTATTATATAAATCCCCCGGTTGGGATCTTTTTCATAATCCGACTTTAACTCCTCGATCACAGATATCGCTTCATGATCCCCGATTTCCAGAACAGAACAAACTTGCTTAAGTGAAAGACCCTCATCACCAGCTGCGAATAATAAGCTTTCCAGGATCCCTTTCCAATTACTACTGTTCAACTAGACCTACCTCCTCTCCTGCTTCAACAAAGATTTCCGTGAAGTTTTTTTCTTGATTGACAATGATTTGCTTTCTCTTCATTAATTCCAGTACGGCAAGGAATGTAACAACGAGATGTTCTTTATTATCAGAGGGGAAAAGACTTGTAAAGGATGTACGGTCTTTGATATTTCGCAGACTATGAAGAATATCATTCATTCTTTTCTCAATAGATATTTCCTGTCTGGTAATTCTGGTTTGCACGGGCCTTTGCAACTTCTTACGTCTCAATAACTTATGAAAAGCTCCTAACATATCATATAAAGACACTTGAACCTCACTATTCTTTAAATCCACTTCTTCCGTAAATTCCGTAAGATCACTTGGGGGCTTCGTATACACTTGTCCCCTTTCTTCCTCACGATGCTTCAGCTCATTGGCAGCCTCTTTAAACTTGCGATACTCAATCAACCTCTCAACTAATTCATCACGTGGATCTTCCTCTTCGAATTCAATTTCATCGTTTAAAAGTCCATCATCATGTTTAGGGAGAAGCATTTTACTTTTTATCGCTAATAAAGTAGCCGCCATCACTAAGTACTCACTGGCAACATCAAGTTGCAAACTCTTCATCGTATGTACATATAACATATATTGCTCAGTAATTTGAGCCATAGGAATATCATATATATCAATTTCCAACGAATTAATCAGATGCAAAAGAAGATCTAATGGACCTTCAAAAGCGTCAATCTTCACATTGTATTCCACTTTATCACCAAATTTCTAATTACAGTCATTCCTGATCGCTACTTAATAGTATAGTAGATTGACCACTATTCTCCAATAGAAAGTTTTTGTATAAAGAGGATGTACCTGTCGTTTTGGGAAAGATGGAGAATATGCTACACTTTAAATACTCAAACGCTATTTCATAATAAGGAGGGACTCACATGGTTTATCCTAAACCTTACTTAGAATTCTTAATGTATTTCCACGGAAATCGTGATTACTTCGAGTGCCATGAAGTGTTGGAAGAATATTGGAAATATAAGGATCCTAAGAACCGTTCTTCCCATTGGGTAGGTTTAATCCAGGTTGCTGTGGGATTGTATCATTACAGAAGAGGTAATTTATCAGGAGCAGCCCGGACATTTAAGAAAGCCGTTCAAAATATCGAACTGAATCAGGATGAACTTTCCCGATTAGGGATCCACCCTGTTAAACTTCAGGAAATGCTCGTTGATATCACCCATGGACTAAGTACCAATCAACCCTATAAGAGCATCAATATCCCCCTGACAGATGCATCTCTACAAAAGCAGGTCCAATCACTGTGTGAGGACAATGGGTACTCCTGGTGTTCTCCAAGTGATTTAAATAATAACGAGCTCATTCATCGTCATTCCCTGCGTGACCGTTCAGAAGTGATTTTAGAGAGAAAAAATGCATTACAACGAAAAAAAAGAGGATGACCACCTACTGTTCCGGTGGCCGTCCTCTTTACTGTTCTTCGTCTATTACTTTCTCTTGATCGATTTCGTCACACTTCTCAAAGAATGAAGCGGTCTCTGAATTCGGCTTCACTTCATGCTCAGAATGCATGTCTCTAAGATGCTTCACCATTGATTTCCCAATTCCTTCGTGCCGATGGGATGGATTAACGGATATATGCTGAATTTCTAAAGTGCTATCTGTCTTGAAAACTCCAATTAAACCTACTATGTCCTCTTCTTTCCATAAAAAGAGCTGCCAATTATCTTCAGTTTCGTATTGCTTCATCGTCTGTTGAAGCTTCTTCAAATCCTTTTCATTTGGCATGAAAGATAATAATCCCATTGCGATCTTTTCAAACGCCTTTTTATACCGAATTAACATATTTACCCCTCGTTATGTTTTATGCCTAATCTATTTATTTCCTATTATAGACAAAAACTAGAAATTTAATTGATATGAACGTTTATTTATCTTACTAAATTTACTTTTATTAATCAACTTTAACCAATCAGTTTCCAGCCAGGAACAGCCAGTAGATGACTCCCCATACTATGCCTGATACTAATAAAAACAAGAACAACCCCTTATTGCTGATTTTCATAAATGACTCCTTTGTCTACACTATATTCATCTATATATGTCATTGTTATTGTATAGTAAAATCAATATTTGTTAAAGTATGTAATTAAAAATGCAAAAAAGGTAGTCTTTAAGTACGATATACTTAAAGACTATGTTTCCAGCTTATTTAAACGTTACATCAAGTGAGACCAAATCCTCATATGTCTCTCTTTGAACAGCTAATCTTGCTTCTCCATTCTCGACAAATACGACAGCGGGTCGGGGAATACGATTGTAGTTATTCGCCATTGAATATCCATATGCACCAGTACAGAACACAGCAAGAGTGTCACCAGCTTCTGATTGTGGAAGGGGTAAATCCCAAATCAACATATCTCCGGATTCACAACATTTACCAGCGATTGACACGGTTTCTTCCAGGGGGTGATCTGCTTTATTCGCAATCATCGCTTCATATTTTGCCTTGTAGAGAGCCGGTCTTATATTATCACTCATTCCCCCATCAATAGCTAAATACTTTCGGATGTTGGGCACTTCTTTTCTTGACCCTAATGTATATAGGCTGGTCCCTGCATCACCAACAAGGGAACGGCCCGGCTCGATCCAAATCTCCGGCATTTCTAGGTTGTACCTCTCCACTTCCTGTTTTACAGCCGTAATCATTTCCTCCACATATTGTGCAGGTGGAATCGGGTCATCATCCTTCGTATAGCGAATTCCAAATCCACCGCCTAAGTTAATTACTCTCGGATCGTAATCATATTGAGATTTCCATTGGGCCACCTTCTCAATAATTTTTTTTGCAGCAAGAATAAAGCCTGTCGTCTCGAATATTTGTGAGCCAATATGGCAATGCAGACCTAACAATTCAACCCCGTCATAGCTCATCGCCATTTTCATCGCATCCCGGGCTTGACCATTCCCCAAATCGAATCCGAATTTGGAATCCTCTTGTCCGGTTAAAATATAATCATGAGTATGGGCTTCTATCCCAGGCGTCACTCTTAATAAAACCTTCGTCACTTTTTCAGTGGATTGTGAGATGGCATTCACAAGTTGCAGTTCGTAGAAATTATCGACGACAATGCAACCTATGTTGTTTTCAATGGCCATCATCAGTTCTTCTTCAGATTTATTATTTCCATTAAAATGGATGCGCTCAGGAGGGAATCCAGCTTTTAAGCCAGTGTATAACTCCCCTCCTGAAACCACATCCAGTGATAATCCCTCTTCTTTCATCAATTGAAAGACCGCGATACATGAAAATGCCTTACTGGCATAGGCAACTTCCGCTTTCACTCCAAGGGAATCAAATGTTTCTTTAAAGCCTCTTGCCCGTTCTCTAATGAGTGCAATGTCATAAACATAAAGGGGTGTACCGTATTGTTTGGCTAGTTCTAAGGTGCTCACCCCTCCTATCTTTAGATAACCATTTTTCACTTCTGATGATCCATGAAGATGCATGAAACGTCTCATTCCCCTCTTTAATGCTCTGCTAATTAAACGTAATTTACCACAGAATGAGAGTTGTTGCAATATTTCTAAGATTTCGCCGGCTGCTTATATTTATTTCTCGGCTGAACAATGCTAGGTCTGATTTTTGCTCCAGGCATAGAGCGGCGAATCAGGATCTGCATTAATGCTATAGGACTGAATGGCATTAACGGCCATAGATATGGGGTATTTAAAGACTTTATATTTGTAACGAATAAGATAAAAAGTGTGGTACCCACCATCAGTCCCGGGATATGGAAGAAGGCTACTGCAATAAGAAGAAACAGTCTGGCCATCTTGTTCGCGGCACTCAATTCATAGCTTGGTGTAGCGAACGTTCCTATGGATGCAACGGCTACATACAGGATGACTTCCGGTTGAAACAATCCTACATCAATGGCTATTTGTCCAATTAAGACTGCCGCTATCAGACCCATTGCAGTGGATAATGGGGTTGGAGTATGAATGGCTGCCACCCTGAACATTTCAACCCCGAAATCCGCTATGAACAACTGAACAATAACGGGAATATTCGTCTGTTCATTTGGTCCTACGAATTTAATAACCTCAGGTAAGAGGGATGGGTCCAACACAAATAGATACCATAGCGGGAGTAAAAATAGCGAGGCTAATATTCCAAGGAATCTAGTCCATCTGACAAAGGTCCCGACAGCCGGTGATTGTCTATATTCCTCCGCATGCTGAAGGTGATGGAAATATGTCGTTGGTGTAATGATGACACTCGGCGAAGTATCAACAAAAATAAGAACATGCCCTTCTAATAAGTGAGTTGCTGCGACGTCTGCTCTTTCTGTGTACCGAACGAGAGGATATGGATTATATCCTTGCTTCACAAGGAACTCTTCAACCGTCTTATCCGCCATCGTTAATCCGTCGATCTTAATACTTTTCAATTCTTTCTTGATGACTTCAATTAAGCTTGGATTTGCAACATCATTAATATAGGCAATGGAAATGTCAGTTTTAGATCGTTCTCCGATACGAAATATTTCAAACCTCAATCGGGGATCCCGAATTCTTCGTCTTGTTAAAGCGGTATTCACAATAATATTCTCTACATATCCATCTCGGGAACCACGTACTACCTTTTCAGTATCAGGCTCTGAAGGCTGTCGCCCGGGATAACTACGAACATCCACAATGATTGCCTCTTCGTAGCCTTCGACAAAGACTGCTATTAATCCTGATAGCACTTCGTCAACTGCTTCTTCAATCGTTTTAACCGGTTCAACCGATTGATGAACAAGTCGATTATGTACAATCTCATATAATCGGCTCGTTGCACGCTCATGATCATTGATCTCAACGAGTTCCTCCACGATTTGAATAATATAGGAGGCATCAGTCAACCCGTTTATATAGTAGAAGTGCACTCCTTTTTTCAAAACCATAAGTTTACGTACACCTAAATCAAAGCTTTTGTTTAACCCTACATTATTCTTCATGTACTCTTCTATAACAGCTAAATCTTTTGATATCGGTGTTTCTTTCGTTTTCTCAGGCATGATATCCGCTCCTTTCCAAGATGATTTCAACAGCCTTTTTCGTAATGGGTGAACCTTGTGAATAATGATCCCTTTTGGCCATTTTGCCTATGTCACCAATTCCGACAATAACGGGAACATCCAGCTCATCAAGGCAATAAACCGTATCTCCCGTTAATCTTCCGATCTCCATTTCAGGTACACCAAATTTATCTACCCCATATGGAGTTAATTCACCAAATTTATCAATGCACACATCCACTCTTGTCCATTCTGCCTGCCTGGTTTTACTTGCTACCGCAATGACTCCGAGCACGTCTATGCCAGGGTGGTTCGCAACATGCTTTAGTGCCCTTTCGCCTGCACCTTCTCCAATAAATCCACTATCATCAAACATCACAAAGACGGGGTCATTCTTTGCTCTTCTGATCAATTTCACAATCTCTGGTCCTGATAAGACAGAAGGATTCCCTTTAGAGCTTGAGATACATCGTCCCCCATACTCTTTTGCCACACACTCGATTGCCCGCTTGGCATATTCATCTCCATCTGTAATCAGGATCACTTTTCTTTTGTCGTCCATACAAACCCCTGCCTCTTGCTGTTTATTGATGAACCAAGTAGAGCCAATGAAAAAGTGAGCCGGCAATTTTCCCAAACACAATCGCCATAATGAGAATGACGATTTGACCTTCAATCCCAATTCGCTTTGCGAGGATCGGGAACACGTTCAATACCTCTGTTAATGCAGCCGCCAACAGCCCGATGAACACTCCGCTTGCTAAACCGATCGGCATAAGAACGAATGGGGAAAAGTGCAGCGTATAATTATTTAAGCTGACAAATCCTCCAGACAGTGCACCAATAATGACGGCCAGTTCAAAGTGGTGAATCATTTTCATTGTTTTTGTTAACTGAGTTAACCTTGGGATAATTCCTAATACGGTTAGAAAAGCTACAAACCCGGAACCGACTGCCAGTCCACCAGCAAAACCAATAAATACTGTAATCAATACGCTAATGGTCATCTAAATTTTTCTGACTTTCTTTATTTTCATGCATGATGACATACTGATCTAAATCCTGCTGGTAATTAAACATTTCAACTTCTAATGGACTCGGTTCTTCATTAAGTCTCTTTCGAAATACATGGTTGAAAAATAAGATCATCCCAAGGCCTAAACCGAATGAATAGGGAACTTGAAACAGTAATGGATGAGGATCCTCATCCCCAGTTACAAAATGATACAGCCGTTGATGAACTTCCCTCATACTTACATCTTCATGAAAATTCATAATTGCCAGGGCTGCACCGATGAATAAGAGTAACCAAACGCCAATGAAGAGCGGAAGAGAGATTTTCTTTTTCTCATAAATCACTTCAATAATACTTTGTGTGGGTCCAATCGTTTGTATATCAAGATCCGAGAAGTTCTTGCATATTTCTCTTATCACCCTCATCACATCGACCACAATGATATTCTTATCAGATGCTGTCACTTGATGGATCGGGATTTGCCTTAATTCTTCCAGAAAATTTTCAGGTGCTATGATTTGAGCAAGCTGTCCAAGCTTGACTGTACTCTCTTCCCTTACCTGCACTCGATGACGTAAGCGTATATACAAAATACCTTCCATGCAGTTCACTTCCTGAAAACATGATTTTCCCTTCGTACCAATAGTATGGATTAACGGAAATAATTTATGTAATGGCTGCATGTGGTCGGTTGAGATGTATAGAGGAGGAAGTGAGAAATAGTATAGATTCTGAAGGTCGGAGCTTCTGAAAATGGTAACAATTTCAAAGGGAGAATGTGGGGTCAATAGATAATCAACTGTTGTATTCATTTCACAAATTAAAAATAACCTTGTCGTTTCAACATGATTCGTTGAAACAACAAGGTTATTTTGCCTAAGATTCTGTATGCATATGATCTTTCATTGTTTGTAATATCTTCTTCTCCAGTCTCGATACCTGGACTTGGGATATACCCAGTCGATCTGCTACTTCCGATTGGGTTTGATCTTTGTAATACCTTAAATACACAATCAGCCGTTCCCGATCATCCAGTTCCCTAATGGCTTCTTTTAAGGCAATTTTGTCAAACCATTTATTATCGCTATTATCCGCAATCTGATCCAAAAGGGTAATGGGATCTCCATCATTTTCATAAACGGTTTCATGAATGGAAGAAGGGGCTCTGCTTGCTTCCTGAGCCATGATCACCTCTTCAACCGAATACTCCAGATGTTCGGCAAGCTCACTCACTGTTGGAACCCTCCCAAATTTCTTGGAAAGTTCATCCTTGGCTTTACGAATCTTGTTTCCCATTTCCTTCAGCGAACGACTTACCTTTACTGTTCCGTCATCCCGGATGAACCGCTGGATTTCACCAATGATCATCGGAACTGCATATGTTGAAAACTTGACGTCGTAGCTTAAATCAAACTTATCGACTGATTTCAGCAACCCGATACTGCCTATCTGAAAGAGATCATCAGGCTCATATCCCCGATTGAGGAAGCGCTGGACGACGGACCATACTAAACGCATGTTCTTCTGGACAATCAAGTCCCGAGCGCTTTGGTCACCGTCCTGGCTCTGCTTTATGAGCTCTTTCACCTCATGATCCTTCAGAAAGGTCTGTTCCTTTTCTTTTTTAACTTCGACATCCATGGGCACGACTCCTTAATTGCATAGCGCTTTACTATTGGTCAAGTGCTTCTTTAGTCTTACCGTGGTGCCTGTACCTGGGTGTGATGACACTTCTATTTCATCCATGAAATTCTCCATGATGGTAAAGCCCATTCCAGAACGTTCCAGCTCAGGCTTGGACGTGAACAAAGGTTGACGGGCTTCTTCTACATCACCAATCCCGACTCCTTCATCGCGGATGGTCATATCAATGTACCCATCCTCTTCCATAATGACGGAAATATAGACGGTACCATTCGGTCTGTTATCATATCCGTGAATGATGGCATTTGTAACGGCTTCAGATACGACTGTCTTGATTTCAGTCAACTCATCCATCGTCGGATCCAACTGTGCAATAAATGAAGCAACGGTAACTCTGGCAAAGGACTCATTTTGGCTTAAAGAACTGAATTGAATGTTCATTTCATTTCTCATGTCAGGCGACCCCCAATCTTTGTAATGCGTTTTCTTCAGACGGCTCAAGACGGATAATCTTAAACAACCCGGACATTTCAAATAATCGGTTTACAGAAGGGGAGATCGCACACACAACCATTTCTCCATGCTTTTGTTTAATCTGCTTGTATCGACCCAAAATCACACCTAATCCTGAACTATCCATAAAGCTTAGTTCCTCTAAATTCAAAATGATATGCTTCACATTCTCACTTTCAATCAGATTCGAAGCTTTTTCCCTAAGCTCATCAGCAGTATGATGATCCAGCTCACCACTTAAACGAATACACAAAACATCTTTTTTGACTTCTAAGTTAATAGCAAGACTCACTATCAGAAAGCCTCCTTCTCTGTCGTATAGTGAGTCATTTCGCTATTCTTTTAGTAAATTCCTTCTCCATGACAAAACTAGAAGGAATTCGTCATAATTAGAGGTTATTTTTATCAGAAATCGTAAAGACAGTTTTACTTTCCAACTTTCGTGAATAGTCCAAAGGATTTTTTGTACAGCTCCCACCAGCTTGCGTCATTTACATTTTTCTTTGCGACCAGAGTGCTTTCCAACACTTTTTCTCCTTTGTTCATGATGAATAGAGTCCCGACTTTATCTCCTTTTTTGATAGGAGCCTTGAGGTCTTTAGAGAGTGTAATTTTCTGTTCTACCTTATCCATTTTTTCACCTTTTTGCGTTAACAGGGAGATGGGCTCTTCCGTCACTGCATCCACTCTGTTTTGTTTCCCTTTCGATACTTTCACCTGAGCCAGGGAGTCACCCTTTTTGAAGAGAGATTTGGTTGAATACTGATTGAAGGCATAATCCAGCATTTTACTTACCTCGTTGTTTCGCTCTTTAGGAGTCGGTGCTCCGAATACGACAGCAATGACCCTCATATTATCTTTCTTAGCCGTTGCCGTTAAGCAGTATTTCGCTTCATTGGTGAATCCAGTTTTCAGTCCATCCACGCCGTCATAGAAACGAACCAATTTGTTTGTATTTACCAACCAGAATTTTTTTTCCGTATCTTCACGTAAATACGATTCATAGCTGCCTGTGAACTTGGTGATTCCTTCATATTTTAAAAGTTCCTTGGCCATCATGGACATGTCATGTGCCGAACTATAATGATCTTTGGACGGTAAGCCTGTCGGGTTTTTAAACCGAGTGTCTTTTAACCCAAGCTCTTCTACCTTTTTGTTCATTTTTTCAACAAAGGCTTCTTCACTTCCTGATATATGTTCCGCCAGGGCTACTGATGCATCATTGGCAGAACCAATCGCAATCCCCTTAAGCATTTCTTCAACCGTCATGCTTTCACCGGGCTCCAGGAAAATTTGTGATCCACCCATCGATGCGGCATATTCACTCGCTCGAACACTGTCTTCCCACTTTATTTGACCTTTTTCAAGGGCTTCCATGATCAACATCATTGTCATAATCTTAGTCATGGATGCTGGTGCCAGCTTTTCATGGCTATTCTTCTCATATAATACCGTTCCAGTATCCCGCTCAATCAAAATAGCTGATTTCGATACTTCAGCTAATTCCGATTTCTTCTCCTGGGCAAACCCCATTGAAGGAAACAAAAAAGCTGCTAAAACAAATGTAATCACTATATACGCAAAACGTTTCATCCAACTGTCCTCCAATCAAATCTCGTTTTAAATCAATACTCATAGACCCATTTTTTCCAACTGCATCATTTTTATACAAACATTGGTAAAAAAGTGAGGTTGGCCTATGAATGGTAGGTGGTAAGTGATAAAAATGGTTGGAAGATGGTTAAAAAAAAGCCCCTGCCAAAGAGAAATAATCCTCTTGGCAAAGGCCTCGATCAAAATTAAAAATTAACCCGTGATTTCAGTATGAATCAACGAAGGGGCTTTCACATGTTCAGATGTTACTTTAATGCTTTCGTATAATTTTTCTTTTACATTGTCGATATTCTCATCATTGCTATAGATCGTCACAAGAGAATCTCCCGTTTTGACAGAATCACCGATCTTCTTGCGTAACTCAAGACCAACCGCTAAGTCGATAACAGAATCTTTTGTTGCACGGCCTGCTCCTAACCACATAGCAGCCGTTCCAACTGCATCGGCCACAATTTCTGAAACATAGCCATCTTCTTTCGCTTCAAGTTCAACCTTATACTGCGCCTGTGGAAGTTTTGATGGATCATCCACAACGGATGGATCTCCACCTTGTGATTCTAGGAATACTTTGAAATTCTCAAGAGCCGATCCATCTTCAATCGCTTTCTGTAATAGCTCTCTCGCTTCTTCCAATGTTGATGCTTTTTCAGCCAGATAGACCATATGACTTCCAAGAGTTAAGCATAATTCTGTTAAGTCTTCTGGACCTACACCTTTTAATGTATCGATCGCTTCTTTCACTTCAAGTGCGTTTCCTATCGCGAAGCCCAGTGGCTGACTCATGTCCGAAATGACCGCCATTGTTTTTCTGCCGACGTTGTTTCCGATGTTCACCATTGCTTTGGCAAGGTCTTTTGAATCGTCTAGTGTTTTCATGAAAGCCCCGGCACCCGTTTTCACGTCAAGTACGATAGCATCCGCACCAGCAGCTATTTTTTTACTCATGATGGAACTTGCGATCATAGGAATGCTATTGACCGTTGCCGTCACATCACGTAATGAATAAAGCTTTTTATCAGCCGGTGTTAAATTTCCACTTTGTCCGATAACGGCTAACTTATTCTTGTTCACCAAGCGGATAAATTCATCGTTTTCAATTTCTACATGGAAACCTTCGACGGACTCAAGCTTATCGATGGTTCCTCCAGTGTGTCCAAGTCCTCGTCCACTCATCTTCGCTACAGGTACTCCAACGGAAGCAACCAGTGGTCCCAGAACAAGGGTCGTTGTATCACCAACACCGCCTGTTGAATGCTTGTCTACTTTAATTCCTTCAATTGCAGACAGATCGATTTGATCTCCTGATTCGACCATTGCCATCGTCAGGTCTGCTCTTTCTCTATCGCTCATGTCTTTGAAGAAGATGGCCATTGTCAGGGCACTTACTTGATAATCAGGGATGCTTCCATCTGTATAACCTTCAACTATAAATTTTATTTCTTCTGTAGAGAGTTCTTTACCTTCACGCTTCTTCTCTATTAAGTCAACCATTCTCATTGTATTCACCCGCTCTTGTATTATTGTCAAAGGGAAGTCCCTTTAGTTTTAAAATTGAATCGTACAACCCTTAGATTGATTTCACGATTTCTTTTACATATGCCAGGAAGTTTGCACGAACCATTTCGGTTGTTTCAATCACTTCATCATGGGAAAGAGGTTGGTCAAGGATACCTGCCGCCATATTTGAGATGCATGAAATTCCAAGCACTTTCATTCCCCCATGGCGGGCTACGATTACTTCAGGTACAGTCGACATTCCTACTGCATCTCCTCCAAGTGTACGGGCAAGACGAACTTCAGCTGGAGTTTCGTATGTAGGTCCTGTATTCCCCACATACACACCTTCTTGCACTTCAATTGAAAGCTTTTCTGCGATTTCTTTCGCTTTTTGACGCAGTTCTTTACAATATGCTTCTGACATATCCGGGAACCTTGGTCCTAAGCGGGAATCGTTCGCCCCAATTAGTGGATTGCCACCCATATTATTAATATGATCCGTGATCAGCATCAAGTCTCCAGCCTTAAAGCTTTCATTCACTCCACCGGCAGCATTGGTGACGATTAAGACTTCGACGCCAAGTTCCTTCATAACACGGACGGGGAATGTGACTTTATCGAATCCGTACCCTTCGTAGTAATGAAAACGCCCTTGCATGGCTACGACTTCCTGACCCGCCAATTGACCGAACACAAGCTGCCCTGCGTGTCCCGCCACTGTAGAAACAGGAAAGTCAGGGATTTCTTTATAAGGTATTTTCACTGAATTTTGGATTTCATCAGCTAACACACCCAACCCTGAACCAAGGATGAGTCCGATTTTCGGTTGGCCTGTGTATTGATTTTTTAAATGGTTTGCTGCATTTTGGATGTTTTCATAATTCATGTTCATTACTCCTTTTTTTATCATTCAATGTAAAGAGGAGGAAATGGGCTGATGTTACCGCTCCTTCATCCTCTCCCTTTCAATATTTTTACCAGGAATACCTATTTCAATTGTGATAAGAAGCTTCTACCAAACTTCGGCATGGTCACATTAAAGTTGTCTGCCACGGTAGCGCCGATATCTGCGAATGTTTCAGAGATAGGCAGCTCTTTCCCTCCGTCAAAGCGTTTTGAATAAACGAGAAGTGGAACATATTCTCTTGTATGGTCTGTTCCTGGAGCGGTCGGATCATTCCCGTGATCAGCTGTAATGATAAGAAGATCATCTTCCGTCATTTTCTCGAACACCTCAGGAAGCCGTGCATCAAATTCTTCTAACGCCTTTCCATATCCTTCTGGATCACGACGATGTCCGAATAAAGCATCGAAATCGACAAGATTCAGGAAGCTTAAGCCTGTGAAGTCTTGATCGAATGATTTAATGAGTCCGTCCATCCCGTGCATATTATGCTTTGTACGAATCGATTCAGTCACTCCTTCGCCATTAAAAATATCTGAAATTTTACCAATGGCGATCACGTCAAAACCGGAATCCTTCAGTTCATTCATTACTGTACGGTTAAAAGGTTTTAACGCATAGTCATGACGATTGGATGTACGTTTGAACTCGCCTGGTTCGCCAACGAATGGACGAGCAATCACACGACCTACGAGGTATTCCTCTTCTTTCGTGATTTCACGTGCGATTTCACAAATTTTGTACTGCTCTTCTATTGGAATGATGTCTTCATGAGCTGCAATTTGAAGGACAGGATCTGCAGAAGTATAAACAATTAGAGCTCCTGTTTCCATGTGCTCTTTTCCTAACTCCTCAATAATCTCAGTTCCGCTTGCAGGCTTATTTCCAATGATCTTTCTGCCTGTCTCAGCTTCAAGTTTCTGAATTAATTTTTCAGGGAAACCGTCTGGATACGTTTTGAACGGTTTATCAATATTGAGGCCCATTATTTCCCAATGACCAGTCATCGTGTCTTTCCCTACAGATGCTTCCTGCATTTTCGTGAAGTATGCTAACGGCTTGTCAGCTTTTTCAATTCCCTTCACTTCTTTAATATTCGAAAGTCCAAGCTTTCCAATATTGGGCATGTTCAGTCCATTCATATGTTCAGCAATGTGACCAATCGTATCCGTTCCTTTATCGTTAAATAGCTCAGCATCTGGCGCCTCACCTATTCCCACTGAGTCCATGACGATCAGATGAACTCTTTTATATGTATAGTTACTCATTCAAATAAACCTCCTATATGTAGTACCTTATTTAAAAAAGCGGTTACATTTTTTGATCTTTAATCGTATCTTACCCTTAACTGCATTATAGCAATCGACAGGATTTAACGTCAGAAGTCTGACATCTACATTCTACTTTTTCCTTTCAAAAAAAACAAGAGAGATCCCTTAAAGAATACTATTTTCTTTAAGACATCTCTCTTCATCTTTTAAGCACGCGGATGAAATTGTGAGTATACATCCTTTAAGCGTGTTTTCGTTACATGTGTATAGATTTGTGTGGTGGAAATGTCTGCATGACCTAGCATTTCCTGTACTGCCCTCAGGTCTGCCCCATTCTCCAATAAATGGGTTGCGAATGAGTGCCTAAGTGTATGAGGAGTCAGATCCTTTTCAATATTGGCTTTTTTTGCAAGAGCTTTTAAGTTCTTCCAGAAACCTTGTCTTGTCAGACCTTTACCATGATGATTTAAAAACAGGTGATCATCCCGGTGCTTCTTGCTTCTTAATTTCAACCGGGCATCTTCTAAGTATTTCTCAAGAACATTCATTGCCGTTTGTCCTATGGGGATAATCCGTTCTTTATTCCCTTTTCCTATACATCTGACAAATCCCATGGTCAAGTGGACATCGTCCAGTTTTAGTTGAATGAGTTCACTTACCCTGATACCTGTGGCATAAAGGATTTCAAGCATCGCTTTATCTCTCATCCCAAGTGGTGTAGATTCCTCAGGAGCTTCAAGTAAAGCCTCTACCTCGGCTATGCTTAAAATCTTTGGAAGCGTCCGCTCTGTTTTCGGTGTCTCGATATGCACAGTCGGATCTTGTTCCGTCGCTTTTTCTCTTAGCAAAAATTGATGGAAGGAACGGATAGATGCAACATGGCGTGCAACTGTCTTTGAAGATTTCCCCTGACTCTTTAAGTGGCCGAGAAATTGGACTATGTTCATTCTCGAAACGGCGTTCAGTTCCGATATTTCTTCCACCTTCGCTAAGTATAGTGCATAATTCTTTAAGTCACGCTGGTACGACTCTATCGTATTTTTGGCCAGTCCTTTTTCTACTATTAAAAAGTGCATGAAATCTTGAATATGGTCTTCCACACTGCATTACTCCCCGTTCATATAAAAAAATAATAGCCGATCATACCATTGGCTTTCTTCATCCGTCACAGACGAATACACCTTGACTGCTGCTCCCTCGGGTTCATCATATCTGTGATAGCCTTCATATTCTTCACTGATCCACATAATACCATAGTAAAACAAAATCGTTGATCCAGTAAACAAAATAAACACTTTAATGGTTTGCCATACCATTTGAATTCCTTTTATCATCCTGTCGTCCTCCATATTCATCGGTACTAACGTCTATTAATACAAGCTATGACGTTTTTAATCTGTTTTATACCTTATGGAGTTAAAACGGTGAAAATTTCTGTCGGTGTATATAAAAAAGCCTTAAAGAGTATGTATGGGATGTTTCAAATGAGAAACAACGACAGGAATCTTTAAGGCTTTTCGGCATCATATTATTCTTCTGGGTCCTCTTCTTTATCCTGGCATCTGGAACAAATACCATGAAAGGTAAGGCGGTGATCTTTTATTTTAAATTTCCAATCTCGTTCAACAATCGCTTCCACGTCTTCTAAGAGATCTTCTTGTATTTCATCAACCGCTCCACATTCAATGCATACTAAATGATGATGAAAGTGGGCTGCCCCTTCTTGCCTGAGATCATAACGCGATACACCATCGCCAAAATTGATTTTATCCACTACTTTCAGTTCAGATAGCAATTCCAATGTACGATATACAGTTGCCAGTCCAATTTCCGGAGATTTTTCCTTAACGAGGAGGTATACATCTTCGGCACTGAGGTGATCTTCTTCATGTTCCAATAACACGCGTACCGTTGCTTCGCGCTGCGGCGTAAGCTTGTAGCTGGCAGAATGAAGTTGTTTTTTGATTCTTTCAATACGGCTTTCCATAGTCCTCTCCTCCCTCGTCAATGTCCTTACTATTATATCAAAAAGGGAGGAATAAGCAAAATAAAATAATTATAATTAAACAAATAAAACGATTCTTATATAATAATCGTTTCAGCTTGTAGACAAAGTCTAAAAATTAGACCAAGTCTACAAGCTTTTTTTGTATAATGGAATGGAATCGATATTTTTGTGGGGGATATAAAATGTTATCAAAACACGTTGAGGATGGAAGAAATCAAATTGAAATGGTTGCGTTGGACCAACTTGTTCCAGAGGATCATCTGGTTAGGAAGGTTGAACAAGCGATTGACTTTGAATTTATTTATGACCTGGTAAAAGATAAGTATTGTTTAGATAATGGTCGACCGAGTATTGATCCCGTCGTTCT
>NZ_VTUY01000008.1 GCF_008364765.1 Bacillus sp. CH30_1T
CGGTCCCAAGGGTTGGGCTGTTCGCCCATTAAAGCGGTACGCGAGCTGGGTTCAGAACGTCGTGAGACAGTTCGGTCCCTATCCGTCGTGGGCGCAGGAAATTTGAGAGGAGCTGTCCTTAGTACGAGAGGACCGGGATGGACGCACCGCTGGTGTACCAGTTGTCTTGCCAAAGGCATCGCTGGGTAGCTATGTGCGGAAGGGATAAGTGCTGAAAGCATCTAAGCATGAAGCCCCCCTCGAGATGAGATTTCCCATCACGTATGTGAGTAAGATCCCTAGAAGATGACTAGGTAGATAGGTCAGAGATGGAAGCATGGCGACATGTGGAGTTGACTGATACTAATCGATCGAGGACTTAACCACAAAGAGTCATTTTTTAAATGAACGATAATTGGTCGGTATTCGGCTTTCTTGACATCAATTCTTTATCTAGTTTTCAGGGAATAAATTTTATACGGAATTATAAAAAAAGCCTTGAAAAAATATATCTACACGATATAATAGTACTTGTCCTTGAAAAAGAGACAAGAAAATAGTCTGGTGACAATGGCGAAGAGGTCACACCCGTTCCCATGCCGAACACGGAAGTTAAGCTCTTCAGCGCCGATGGTAGTTGGGGGATCTCCCCCTGTGAGAGTAGGACGTCGCCAGGCTTTATATTTTGGAGGATTAGCTCAGCTGGGAGAGCATCTGCCTTACAAGCAGAGGGTCGGCGGTTCGATCCCGTCATCCTCCACCAAGTTTTTTTACGAAAGTAAAATAAACTTCATTTTATTTTTGCACCAGCAAAATATCTTTCCTTGAACTGCTTCTGTGAAGTAACTTTCCATTAAGACTTCATATGAAAGTGAATATGCCGGTGTAGCTCAACTGGTAGAGCAACTGACTTGTAATCAGTAGGTTGGGGGTTCAAGTCCTCTTGCCGGCACCATTTCGGTTTTAAATATCATCTTTTCAGATGAGCCATTAGCTCAGTTGGTAGAGCATCTGACTTTTAATCAGAGGGTCGAAGGTTCGAGTCCTTCATGGCTCACCATAGATTTTTGCATAAGCAGAATATCTTACCATCATGCGGGTGTGGCGGAATTGGCAGACGCACCAGACTTAGGATCTGGCGCCGCAAGGCGTGGGGGTTCAAGTCCCTTCACCCGCACCATTCATTTTGCGGAAGTAGTTCAGTGGTAGAACACCACCTTGCCAAGGTGGGGGTCGCGGGTTCGAATCCCGTCTTCCGCTCCAGAAGACTTTGCCGGGGTGGCGGAACTGGCAGACGCACAGGACTTAAAATCCTGCGGTAGGTGACTACCGTACCGGTTCGATTCCGGTCCTCGGCACCAAGATTTTTTGCGAGAGCAAAATAATCTTCCTTAATTTGCTTAAGCAAATAAGGAGCAATAATAGAATTATGCGCCCGTAGCTCAATTGGATAGAGCGTTTGACTACGGATCAAAAGGTTAGGGGTTCGACTCCTCTCGGGCGCGCCATATTATCGGGAAGTAGCTCAGCTTGGTAGAGCACTTGGTTTGGGACCAAGGGGTCGCAGGTTCGAATCCTGTCTTCCCGACCACCTTATTTGGGGCCTTAGCTCAGCTGGGAGAGCGCCTGCTTTGCACGCAGGAGGTCAGCGGTTCGATCCCGCTAGGCTCCACCAAGTTCTTTTGCTAAAGCAAAAGAAACTTAAGTGATATTTGAGAAATCCATTTATCAATTATTTTGATATTAAATGTATCTTGGCGGTGTAGCTCAGCTGGCTAGAGCGTACGGTTCATACCCGTGAGGTCGGGGGTTCGATCCCCTCCGCCGCTACCAAAAGGGACCTTTAGCTCAGTTGGTTAGAGCAGACGGCTCATAACCGTCCGGTCGTAGGTTCGAGTCCTACAAGGTCCACCAAGTACCATTTCAATACGGAGGAATACCCAAGTCCGGCTGAAGGGATCGGTCTTGAAAACCGACAGGGGTGTCATAGCCCGCGGGGGTTCGAATCCCCCTTCCTCCTCCATATTTCCTTTTATGGGAAATTTCATATTTATATCGTCGCGGGGTGGAGCAGTTCGGTAGCTCGTCGGGCTCATAACCCGAAGGTCGCAGGTTCAAATCCTGTCCCCGCAATACCATTGTTGACTTAGGATAGGATAATTCTTGATGAGTCACGCATGGATAGTTATTTTCGCTGTCGCGAGGTAATGATAGCTATTTTGCTATCGCAAGTAATGAAAGTTATTTTGCTATCGCAAGTAATGAAAGTTATTTTGCTATCGCAAGTAATGAAAGTTATTTTGCTGACGCAAGGTAATGATAGCTATTTTGCTATCGCAAAAAGCTTTGGTCCGGTAGTTCAGTTGGTTAGAATGCCTGCCTGTCACGCAGGAGGTCGCGGGTTCGAGTCCCGTCCGGACCGCCATTTTCTTTTGATAAAATTATGGTTCATAATTAAATATTTTACTCTAAGTAAGGCTCAGTAGCTCAGTTGGTAGAGCAATGGACTGAAAATCCATGTGTCGGCGGTTCGATTCCGTCCTGAGCCACCATTTTCTATTTGAAGACACTATGGCGATTGTGGCGAAGTGGTTAACGCACCTGATTGTGGTTCAGGCATTCGTGGGTTCGATTCCCATCAGTCGCCCCATATTTTCTTATATAAATTGTGCGGGTGTAGTTTAGTGGTAAAACCTCAGCCTTCCAAGCTGATGATGAGGGTTCGATTCCCTTCACCCGCTCCAATTATTACTCTTAATGGGCCTATAGCTCAGCTGGTTAGAGCGCACGCCTGATAAGCGTGAGGTCGGTGGTTCGAGTCCACTTAGGCCCACCATTTCATTATTCCGCAGTAGCTCAGTGGTAGAGCTATCGGCTGTTAACCGATCGGTCGCAAGTTCGAATCTTGCCTGCGGAGCCAATAATACGGGGAAGTACTCAAGTGGCTGAAGAGGCGCCCCTGCTAAGGGTGTAGGTCGGGCAACCGGCGCGAGGGTTCAAATCCCTCCTTCTCCGCCATATTATGGCCCATTGGTCAAGCGGTTAAGACACCGCCCTTTCACGGCGGTAACACGGGTTCGAATCCCGTATGGGTCATCTAAAAAAAGACTATCATTTTTGATAGTCTTTTTTTGTTGTACAAAGTTGTACAAAGTAGAAAATGGTGGTCATTTTATTAAAAATAGAATAAAAACATGACTAAATAAAGAGATTTAATTGAATATGGAGCCAGATCTGCACTAAAATATGCGGTTTTACATGAGAAAATGCTTCTACTTCTGTACGAGGGATATATTATCGACATTCATCATTATACTTTCAACTTGCCCTTGTTTATTATCAACTTCAGCACTATACTTTTCATCTCAATTTTTCAATATAATATGTGAGGATTTGAGTAAACATTCATTCAGTTGTCATTGAAGAGTAAAAAGCAGCAATCACCTCGTAATCTCTCCATTAATCGTCTCCAGGTATTTACTAACCCCCAACCGCCTACAAAGATTACACTATGCATGATTTCTCCTTAGCTACCCGTTATGATTCATTAGAACAAGTTCATTCACCCTAAGCATTCAGCTTGCATATTTATCATCCATTACTAATTCCTCCTCAATTCGACATCGCCATGCTCCTCACAACCAGCTAATAGCGATACAAAATACCGGAATCCTTCTGCATTTCCAGCAAATTTCACTTTTTATAATATTAAAAATTTCGACAAATTTCGCTATAAATTCAACACGTTTCCCCTATGTTCTTCCAATGTAAACCTTACCATTTAGTAAGACTTTCCAAAAGTGAACCATTTTATCATAAGCATGTAGGAAATTGTCGTAATTGAGCGACGATAATAAAGAGGATTTTGATGAAGTTGAAAGAAATGTAGTAAGTAGATTGAAAAATGTAGGTGAGATGATGAACGCAATGACCATTTCAGATTATGATGTTTTTTTGTTTCATGAGGGAAATTTGCAGCAGGCCTATCAGTTTATGGGTTCACATGTGAGAAGAGATTCCACTGGGGCCTATACAGAATTTTGCGTTTGGGCACCGAAAGCAAGACATGTTTCAGTGGTTGGATCTTTTAATCATTGGAATGGAGCCGGGTATGAACTTGCACGGCGGAATAACGAAGGTTTATGGACAATTCGCATTGATGAGGATCTATCGGGAGAAACGTATAAGTACGAGATTATCACTCTATCAGGTTTAAAGAAGCTGAAGGCGGATCCATACGGTTTTGCTTCTGAGAAGCGTCCAAATACTGCAAGTGTGGTGTATGAGCTGCAGGGATTTTCTTGGGGGGATGAGAAGTGGCTGGAGAATCGAGCCAGTTCGACGGTCTATGACAAGCCTATGGCGATTTATGAAGTACATTTGGGCACATGGAAGAAGAAAGCGGGGAAGTTTCTTTCTTATAAGGAATTAGCTCAGCAATTAATTCCTCATGTGAAAGAACAAGGATTTACACATATTGAGTTGCTGCCTGTCACGGAGCATCCGTTTGATCGTTCTTGGGGGTATCAGGGTACTGGTTATTATTCTCCGACTAGTCGCTACGGCTCACCTCATGAATTGATGGCGTTCGTGAATGAATGTCATTTACATAATATCGGCGTGATTCTGGATTGGGTCCCGGGTCATTTTTGTAAAGATGCCCACGGGTTATATGAATTTGATGGTTCGTTTGCTTTTGAGTATGGAGAGGAACGTGACCGTGAGAATTATACGTGGGGAACGGCAAATTTTGATTTAGGTAAAGGGGAAGTGAGAAGCTTCCTGATTTCGAATGCACGTTTCTGGATGGATCTGTATCATATTGATGGATTCCGGATTGATGCAGTGGCCAATATTATTTACTGGGCAAACCAGGGAGAGCTCGCTCCTAATGAGGGAGCCTTACAGTTTTTAAAAAACTTGAATAAGGCCGTTTTTGAGTATGACTCTTCTATTTTGATGATAGCAGAGGATTCTACAGACTGGCCTCAGGTGACGTCCCCTGTTCATTATGGAGGGCTTGGCTTTAATTATAAGTGGAATATGGGATGGATGAATGACGTCCTTAAATATATGGAAACAGATACCTCTGAAAGAAGGCATGTACATTCTCTTATAACATTTTCATTGTTATATGCGTATTCAGAGAATTATGTGCTTCCATTTTCCCATGACGAAGTGGTACATGGGAAGAAGTCATTATTGAATAAAATGCCTGGTGATTACTGGCAGAAATTTGCTCAATACCGGCTGCTCCTGAGCTATATGATGGCTCATCCAGGGAAGAAGCTTCTGTTTATGGGGAGTGAACTTGCCCCGTTTTCAGAGTGGAAGGATTTAGAGCAATTAGATTGGCATTTATTGGATTACGATTTTCATCACAAATTCAATTCATATTTTAAAGAGCTTATGCATTTATATAAAGGTGCTGAACCATTATTCCAAATGGATCACCGTTCAGAAGGATTTGAATGGGTGGATGTGGATAATAGTGAGCAGCAGATATTCTCTTTTATCAGAAATGGGAAAGAGAAGGGGGATCATCTTGTAGTGATCTGTAATTTCAGCCCTCATGTGTATCATCATTATAAGGTGGGTGTAAATAAGGTTTCATCTTATGAAGAAATTTGGAATAGCGATGATGAACGATTTGGTGGTTCTCATCAGGTGAATCCGTTGCCTCTTATTGTGCACAATGAGTCGTACCACGGAAGAGATGGATATGTGGAAATGACGATTCCACCATACGCAGCCGTTTATTTAAAACCAATAGATTGAAAGGGGAGAGAAAAGGATGGGAAAAGGTAGATGTGTAGCGATGTTATTAGCAGGTGGAAAAGGGAGCCGGTTAAGCTCATTGACGAAGAGCCTGGCAAAACCAGCTGTACCGTTTGGAGGGAAATACCGCATCATTGATTTCACATTGAGCAATTGTACAAACTCCGGGATTGATACGGTAGGTGTCCTTACTCAGTACCAACCATTAGTATTGAATTCTTATATCGGGATTGGAAGTGCATGGGATCTTGATCGTAAAAATGGTGGAGTGACCGTACTGCCGCCTTATGCGGAATCATCTGAGATGCGCTGGTATACGGGAACGGCCAGTGCAATCTATCAAAATATGAATTATCTTGAGCAATATGATCCTGAATATGTATTGATTCTATCGGGAGATCACATTTACAAGATGGATTACAGCAAAATGCTGGATTATCACATTGAGAAGAAAGCGGATGTCTCGATTTCTGTGATTGAAGTAGGCTGGGATGAGGCAAGCAGGTTCGGTCTTATGAACACGAATGAAGAAATGAGAATCACGGAGTTTGAGGAAAAACCGGCTTTTCCTAAGAGTAATCTAGCTTCGATGGGTATCTATATCTTCAACTATTCAGTGCTTAAAGATTACTTGGAGATGGATGAGCGAAATCCCGATTCCAGCCATGACTTTGGCAAGGATGTTATCCCTTTGCTGCTTGATGAGAAGAAAAAGCTGATGGCTTATCCGTTTAAAGGGTACTGGAAAGATGTCGGGACGGTTAAGAGCCTATGGGAAGCCAATATGGACTTGATTGATGAGGAAAATGAGCTGAATCTGTTCGATCACGACTGGAGAGTGTATTCAGTAAATCCAAATGAGCCGCCACAATATATTTCTGAAGAAGCCTCTGTTGAGGGATCTCTTGTGAACGAAGGATGTACGATTGAGGGTACCATCCGCAAATCCGTCCTGTTCCAAGGAACCACAGTGAAAAAGGGAGCGTATGTCAGTCGCTCAGTCATTATGCCGGATGCTGTCATTGGGGAAAATGCCTATATCGAGCAGGCGATCGTACCGTCGAATGTCAAGGTGCCGAGCGGTCTATGCATCATGCCCGAAGAAGAATCGGATGAAATCATCTTGGTAACGGAATCATTCATTGAAACACTACTGGAACAAGAAAAAGTGTAAAGGTTGAAGAACACATTACAACATAAGAGGAGGAAGTGTTTTGAAAAATACTATGCTTGGAGTTATTGATGCTACTAGTTACTATGATTCGTTAGAGGATTTACTGTTACATCGTTCATTAGCAGCCCTTCCGATTGCGGGCAGATACCGCTTGATCGACTTTGTACTCTCCAATATGGTGAATTCAGATATTGGTTCCGTTGCGATCTTCCCTAAGTTTCAATACCGTTCCCTTATGGACCACCTTGGATCGGGGAAGAACTGGGATCTGAACCGAAAGCGTGATGGCTTGTTCTTCTTCCCGGCACCAGGCTTGGAAGCAAGTGAAGAGGGTGTGGGGGCATTTAATCACTTCGCACATCACCTGGACTATTTTAATCGAAGTACACAGGAATACGCGTTGATCAGCAATTGCTTTACGTTATGTAATATTGACTACCAACCGGTCCTGGAGCGCCATATAAGAATCGGCTGTGATATAACGGAAATGCGTCATAACGGAAACTCTTTAGACATGTACTTGGTGAAAACGAAAACGCTTATTGATTTGATCCAGAAACGACGTGAAACAGGCTATACATGTATGCAGGATGTCGTAGAGGACATGGATAGCGGCTTTAAGGTGTGCGGCTATGAGCATGATGGATTTGTTCAAACGATTGATTGCATTGAAGAATACTATGATGCCAGCATGAAGCTAAGGAACTTATCTTATTGGAAAGAGCTGTTCAAGAAAGATATGCCAATCTATACAAAGGTGAAGGATGAGCCGCCTACACGCTATACATCAGCTGCAAGTGTGAAAAATAGCATCATCGCCAATGGATGCTTCATTGAAGGCCAAGTGAAGAATTCTACGATGTTCAGAGCGGTCAAGGTTGGAAAAAACACAACGATTTCGGGCAGCATCATTATGCAGAAGAGCCAAATTGGAGATAACTGTGTACTAGAGAATGTGATCTTAGATAAAGATGTGAAAATTGAGGATGGAGTAAAGCTTATCGGAGATCCAAACAACCCAATAGTCATTCGCAAAGGGATGATTCAAGGAGCGCTGATGAATTCGTGAAAGTGTTATTTGTAGTATCCGAGTGTGTCCCTTTTATTAAATCTGGAGGCTTAGCGGACGTTGCAGGTGCCCTGCCTAAGGAGTTAAGAAGTTTAGGGACGGATGTCAGGGTGATTCTGCCTAAATACGGTGGAATCCCTCATGAGTTTCGTTCAAAGATGAAACGAAAGAAAGAGTTTTTCGTGTCAGTCGGTTGGCGAAATCAGTATTGTGGTATTGAAGAGTACAATGAAAATGGAGTAACGTATTATTTTATCGACAATGAATATTATTTTAATCGTGATCGTCTATACGGTTATTTTGATGATGGGGAGCGATTCGCGTACTTTACAAGAGCCGTATTGGAAAGTATCGCTGTTCTTGATTTTTATCCAGATGTGATTCATTGTCATGACTGGCACACTGGCATGGTTCCGTTCTTATTGAGAAGCGAGTATCAGGAGAGACCGGGCTATTCATTTATCCGTAGCGTGTTCACGATTCATAATCTTCAATTTCAGGGAATTTACCCTAAACAGGTGGTGACTGACTTGTTAGGCATCCCCGAGAGGTATTTTCATCATGAATACCTAGAGTTTTATGGAAATATCAATTTCATGAAAGGTGCGCTCATTTCTTCGGATTTTGTCACAACTGTGAGTCCTACATATAAAGAGGAAATCCTCACGCCTTATTATGGAGAAAAGCTTCATAATATCCTTGGTCAACGGTATAACCAATTATTGGGTATCCTGAATGGGATCGATGATGAAGTGTACAATCCTGATGAGGGAGAGTTTCCTTATTTCAGCGGTAACCTTCATGGAAAGAAGCAGGCAAAGCGCCATCTGCAAAAAAGCCTGGGACTGGAGGAGAATGAAGGTATCCCTCTTGTATCCATCATTTCAAGGTTAACGAACCAAAAGGGGCTTGAACTGGTCAGAGGCGTCTTTCATGAAATGATCCAGGAAAATGTTCAGTTTGTTCTGTTGGGAACAGGGGATTGGGAGTTTGAACAGTTCTTCAGGGAGATGGAATGGACGTATCCTGATAAGGTCAGAGTGCAAATCGGATTTAATGAGGAACTGGCAAAACAGATCTATTCTGCCAGTGATTTATTCCTGATGCCTTCTAAGTTCGAGCCGTGTGGACTGGGTCAATTAATTGCCATGAGATATGGAGCCCTTCCACTTGTCCGGGAGACCGGTGGATTGAACGATACAGTTGAATCCTATAATGAAGAAACGAAGACAGGAAACGGTTTTTCGTTTAAGAACTTTAATGCTCACGATATGCTCTACACTTATCGAAGAGCTCTATCGTATTTCTACGAAGATCCGGAAACATGGAATCATATTGTACGAACTGCAATGAATAAAGATTATAGTTGGGCCCAATCGGCCTTTAAGTATAATCAACTATATGCTGACCTGGTATCAAGGAGTGAAAGCCATGTTTTCTGATCCAATTGAATTTAAAGAAATGTTTCTGAAGAAGCTTGAAATGATGTATGGAAAGACGTTTCCTGAATCCACCAGTCAGGATCAGTTTTTTACATTGGGTCATCTTATACGGGAATACATCTCGATGAACTGGATTCATACGAATGAGCAGTACCGGTTCAGTAAACAAAAGCAGGTGTATTACTTGTCGATTGAATTTCTCCTGGGACGCCTGCTTCGCCAGAACCTGATGAATTTAGGAATCTACGATATTGTGGATAAGGGATTGAAGGACCTGGGAATAGACCTTGCTGAAATGGAAGAGGTTGAGCACGATGCGGGACTCGGAAACGGTGGTCTGGGTCGCTTGGCTGCATGTTTCCTGGACTCACTGGCTTCTCTTAATTTACCTGGTCATGGCTATGGGATCCGCTACAAGCATGGATTGTTTGAACAAAAGATTGTCAACGGTTTTCAGATGGAGCTTCCGGAGCAGTGGCTGCGTCATGGACATGTATGGGAAGTTCGAAAGTCAGATCTTACCGTCGAAGTTCCTTTCTGGGGTAAGGTGGAGTCCTATACAGAAAATGATGTATTGAAGTTTCGCCATGTGGATGCAGAAGTAGTAGCCGCCGTTCCTTATGATATGCCTATTGTGGGATATGAAACGTCGACGGTCAATACTTTACGATTATGGAGTGCTGAACCTGCTGCCTATAAAGCCGGTAAAGATATGATGAAGTATAAGCGTGATACTGAAGCGATCACCGAATTTCTTTATCCTGACGATACCCATGAAGAAGGGAAAATCCTGCGTCTTAAACAGCAATATTTCTTGGTATCAGCAAGCATCCGTTCAATTCTTGATTCCTATCTTTATAGAAATGGGGACCTGAAGGAACTGCATGAGAATATATCAATCCATATCAATGATACTCATCCTGTCCTCGCGATACCAGAACTGATGAGGGTCCTTCTTGATGAATACTCCTTTGAATGGGAAGAAGCGTGGAAAATCACGACGAATACATTTGCCTATACGAATCATACGACTCTATCAGAAGCATTGGAAAGATGGCCGATCCGTATTTTCCAACCCCTGCTCCCCCGCATCCATATGATCGTGAATGAGATCAACGAGCGATTCTGTCAGGAGTTGTGGAAGGAGTATCCCGGTGATTGGAAGCGGATAGAGGATATGGCGATCATCTCCCATGATGAAGTGAAAATGGCTCACCTGGCGATTGTAGGAAGCTTTAGTGTGAACGGAGTGGCAAAGATTCATACTGAAATCTTAAAGCTAAGAGAAATGAACTTATTCTATCAATATTATCCTGATAAATTTAATAGTAAGACAAATGGCATTACACATAGAAGATGGCTGCTGAATAGCAATCCGTCCCTGTCGAATCTGATATCTTCTTCCATCGGGGATGGGTGGATTAAAGATCCCAGTAAGTTAGCGGACTTGAAAAAGTATCATCATGATACGGCGTTTCTTAAGGACCTGTATGATGTAAAACAGGAAAATAAACAGAAGCTCGCAGATCGAATATTTGAAAGTAATGGAATCAACGTCGATCCTACTTCGATATTTGACATTCAAGTGAAGCGGCTACATGCGTATAAACGACAGTTGATGAATGTTTTACACATTCTTCACCTATATAATCGCTGTGTGGAAGATCCAAGCTTTGATTTTCATCCGCGAACGTTTATTTTTGGAGCAAAAGCATCCCCGGGTTACTATTATGCGAAGAAAATCATTAAGTTGATTCATTCTGTAGCGGATCTGGTGAATGACCACCCGCTTGTAAAAGGGCGGATTAAAGTCATATTCCTGGAAAATTACCGGGTTTCATTAGCTGAAGAAATCATTCCAGCAGCTGATCTGTCAGAACAGATATCCACAGCCAGCAAGGAAGCCTCCGGTACTGGAAATATGAAATTCATGATGAACGGAGCCTTGACCATTGGAACATTGGACGGGGCGAATATTGAGATTCTTGAGCAAGTAGGAAAAGAAAATATTTTTATATTTGGTTTAACGGCGGATGAAGTGATGAAATATCAGCATCACGGTGGATATTATGCAATGGAGTATTTTCACTATGATACCCGCATTAAGAGGGTGTTGAATCAATTGATTGACGATACACTTCCTGATGCTGGTGACCATTTTGAAACCATTTATGACTCTTTATTAACCGAGAACGATCAATTCTTTGTTCTGAAGGATTTCGACTCCTATGTCAGGGCTCAAGAACAAGCAGGAAAAGCGTATGAAAATAAAGAGCATTGGTCACGAATGTGCTTGCAGAATATCGCTAACTCCGGCTACTTCTCGAGTGACCGGACGATTGAGCAGTATGCTAAGGACATATGGGGCATCGCACAGGGCAGTTTAATAAAGTAGAAAAAAGCTTGGGGAAAAGTTTCCCCAAGCTTTTTAAATTATTTCTTCTTCTTATCAGAAATATAACTGTCGCCATCTTTATACGGAATGTCACCTATTGTGGATTCCATATTGTTTTCATCCAGCATATCCTCGTATTCTTCATGGGTTTTCGAAGGATATGCTTTGCGGTTGGAGCCTTCCATGTCGGTTCCGACAAAGGACTCGAAATCCTCGGTAAATCCTTCTGATGTGTCTTCATCCTGATACAATCCCGAATAATCTTCATAATCACCTTCGAAGTCAGAAGGGGTTTCGGATGTACCGAAACGGCCTACTTCCTGAAAGCTGTCTTGATCATCCCGGACATTTCCGTCTGTTTCGTGCCTGAATTCATTATCAACAGGCGGCTGCAGCACATCTTCCTCTACGGGTCTATCCTGAGGTGTCGATTGTTCCGGTGAATGATCTTTACAATAAAGTGTCGTTGGAATGACTTCCAAACGTTCATAAGGAATTTCCTGACCACACTCTTTACATTGTCCATAAGTTCCTTGTTCGATCGCCTGCAGGGCGTTGTGAATTTTATTTAGTTCCAGTTTGGCGTGATCATCTATGGCGAAATCCTTCTCCCGTTCATATAACTCGGTTCCCATGTCGGCAGGATGATTATCGTAAAGGGAGAGTTCGCCTGAGTTATCACGTTCATTTGTATGGTGAAGATTATCTAAATCCTGATGTAAATGTTCTTGTAACTGTTTTTCCTGTTGAACCAATTCTTGTTTTAGTGTCTGTTTTTGGCTGTGTGTTAGCAATTTCTTCACATCCTTCATTATGTTCGCTTAAATAATGTACTAACCATACTTTATCCGAAAGTGGGGATGTTAAAACATAAAAGGTTGTTTTCATAAACTATGTTGCTTTTTCAATTAGCGAGCGGTAGTTGATTTCCGCTCCAGATGCTCGCTTTCCGCGGGGCGTGAGTTGAGCCTCCTCGGGCTTTGCCCTGCGGGGTCTCAACTTTCCCGCTATTCCCGCAGGAGTCGAGCAACTTCCGCTCCAATCAACTTTCTATGCATAAGCCCTACTTTAATTATTAAAATCACCATATATTTTAAAAAACTACATTTTTCAATGTGTATAGTGGTCAATTTTAGTGATGGAAGTATTTTTCTTACATTGTTTTGTGTCGCTGTTTAGTTCTGGCACTCAATCGACTCTCTCAAACCGCTACTGTTTTTATAAGATTTAGCACATTCAGGAATATAACAAGCACTGTAAAACGAGCATATAAAAAAAGAGTCGAACCCTAAATGAAGAGTCGACTCACGTTTTTTAAAGCATATATGCAAGTAAAAGTCCAATGGATAGCAGGAATCCAAAGATGGTGTTCGTTTGTGCGGTGGCTTTCATAGCGGGCATCATTTCAATCGGCTGTGATTTTCCGATGAATCCTGTCGTGGCCTTGACGGCTTTCGGGATGCTAAGAAAGGCAACGACCAGCCAAGGTGATGAAACGCCAGCAAGGACCAGCCCGATTATCCAGCCATAGGATACGACAAACATGCCGCCCAAAAGGATAATTGCTCCTTTTCTTCCTAAAAGAATGGCAATGGTTTTTCGACCGTTTTCTTTATCCCCGTCCAGGTCGCGGATGTTGTTAGCCAGAAGTATGGCGCCGACTAAAATGGATACGGGAACGGATAATAGGATGCTGTCGCCATTGATATATCCAGTTTGAATGTAAAACGATATGAGAATGATCACAAGTCCCATAAAGAATCCTGCGACGATTTCTCCAAAAGGTGTGTAAGCAATTGGCATAGGTCCTCCAGTATAAAAGTACCCCGCAGCCATGCACACTATACCTATGAGTGCCAGCCACCATGTGCTATAAAGACATATATAAATTCCTAATAAAAGTGCAATTCCGTACAGTGAAAAGGCGAGGTTTATGACCGTGGAGGGTTTGACTCCGTTCCGGACAATTGCTCCCCCGATACCGACAGAATTCTCTGTATCCAGGCCTCGCTTATAGTCATAATACTCGTTGAACATATTGGTAGCAGCCTGGATAAGCAAACATGCAATAAGCATGGCGGCAAATAATGATACGCTTACCGTAGTAAATTGCAGTGCAAGAACAGTGCCTAGTAAAACAGGTACAAATGCTGCTGTTAGAGTGTGTGGCCTTGTAAGTTGCCACCAGATTTTCCACCCTTTATCTGATTCCAAAACATTGGATGCTTGTTGTTCCATCATACTCTCTCCCTTACGCAATAAGGAATTTTCAGAAAACATTACAATTCCTTTACAGATTAAAGTGTAGGTAAAGGGAAGAGGACTGTCAATCATTTTCTCAAAATCCGTGAAGGTGCTATTTTCCAGTAATTGAGTACTTTTACAACGCTTTTGGTTTCTCAAAAGGGGAAAAAGGGTTTATTATATATAATAAGGATAAAAATTGTATCATGTCTTAAACTTCGTTGACACACCTTAAAGACAGGTGTATCTTAAAATAAGTTTGAATATCGTACGTGATTTTGTTTGGGGGAATTCAATTGGTTACCATTCATAAAACCAAAATTGAAAAAGCATATGATACAGCCAAAATGAAGGCTAAACAAATACATCACCCCGTCCTTCTCAGCATAGTGGAGGAAGTAGATGCAGTGGATCCTCTTTCTTTTTATTATGGAGGAAGCTCTTTTATCGGAGAGCGTTTTTTATGGAAGGACCGTGATCATACCATCTCGCTGGTAGGGCTTGGAGCAGCTCATATCATGTCTGCAAATGATATAAATGACCGATTTTTTACGGTTGAGAAAGAGTGGAAGCGCTTAATTGAAGATTCAGTGATTGTGACCGGGGAAGAATGGACAGGCACAGGACCTTTGTTATTTGGGGGCTTTAGCTTTGATCCGCTTAATGATATCGGAGAAGAGTGGGAGCAATTCTCGAACGGTACGTTTCAATTACCAATATTTATGCTGACAAAGCCGGGGAAAACCAATTATTTAACGATGAATTTCATTTGCCATCCGGAAGAGTCGGAAGAAAGTTTATTCCATGACCTTTTCAGGATCAAAGAAGAGCTTCTTGAAAACGCGGGGATGCCAATTATACCTGAACAGCCCCGATGGCTGCAAAACAGGGATATGAAGCCTCAAGAATGGAAGGATTCTGTTCAAAATGTGGTGAATCGTTTAAAACAGGGTGAGATGGATAAGGTAGTGCTTGCCAGAAAATGTGAAGTGGCGTTTGATACGCAAGTGTCATCTGACTTTGTATTGGATAATTTGTGGAAGCAGCAGCCGGATAGCTTTGTTTTCAGTTTTGAAAGGGAAGAAAGCTGTTTTATTGGAGCCACACCTGAACGACTTGTCAAGAAAACAGGAGATGATGTTCTTTCCACCTGTTTAGCAGGATCCATTGCACGAGGGGATACGTTGGAAAACGATGAGAAACTGGGAAGGGAGCTCCTTCAGGATGAGAAGAACCGTTACGAGCATCAGCTTGTTGTTGATAGCATCCATGACGCTCTTGCATCTTACTGTAAGTCGTTGACGATTCCAACATCGCCTCAATTGATGAAGCTGAAAGACATTCAGCATTTATATACTCCTGTCACTGGACAGGCATCTGAACATACATCCCTTTTGGAATTGGTGGGGAAATTACACCCGACTCCTGCATTAGGTGGAGTTCCCAGGGATAAAGCATTGCACGTAATCAGGCAAGAGGAAGAAATGGATCGCGGATTATATGCAGGTCCCGTAGGCTGGATCGATGCCTATGGAAATGGTGAGTATGCCGTTGCCCTTCGCTCAGGTCTCCTTCAGGGAGACAAGGCCTATTTATATGCAGGGTGTGGAATTGTGGCAGATTCCGAACCTGAAAGTGAATTTAAAGAAACACAAATGAAATTTCGACCGATGCTAAGAGCATTAGGGGGAAACGTATATGATTGATGAACATCAGCAGAAGTTAACTCATTATTTAGTGGCATTTATTGAAGAATTGGTTGGAAATGGAGTAGACGAAGTAGTCATTAGCCCTGGCTCTCGTTCTACTCCTTTGGCTTTGTTATTCGCCCATCATCCTGAAGTGAAAACGTACATTAATGTAGATGAACGTTCTGCTGCTTTCTTTGCTCTAGGCATTGCGAAAGCAAAGAAAAAGCCGGTCGCCATCCTCTGTACATCCGGAACGGCAGCAGCCAATTATTATCCAGCGATTATTGAAGCACGCTACGCGAAAGTGCCATTGCTCGTGCTGACGGCTGATCGTCCCCATGAGCTGCGGGAGGTAGGTGCCCCGCAAGCAATTGATCAGCTGGATCTATATGGAAAACATGTGAAATGGACAGTAGACATGGCACTGCCGGAAAATAGTCCGTCCATGCTTGAATATGCAAGATCTTCAGCATCCAGAGGAATAGGACTTTCATTAGGAGAACCGAAAGGACCCGTTCACTTTAACTTTCCAATTAGAGAACCGTTAATTCCTGATTTAAAGAACGTTTCTTATCCAACAGGTTCAAAAGTAAAAAGGGTACTTCACGGAGATAGGACCCTCTCTCCCGCTGTCTCTCAAGAGCTTCAAGGGATACTCCGAACTAAAGAGAGAGGTTTGATAATTTGCGGACCGGGCCTCAATCATGATTCGATTAACTCCATCGTTGAATTTAGCGAGCAATTCGGTTTTCCAATCGCAGCAGACCCCCTCTCCCAAATGAGGAGCGGTTCTCATTCAAAGGCACATATTATCGATACCTATGATACGTTCCTGAAGATTGATGAAGTAAAGGAGAGCCTGCATCCTGAAATCGTGATTCGTTTCGGAGCCATGCCTGTTTCAAAACCTCTCACGTTGTTTCTAAAAAGTCTTTCAGGAATCCCATACTGGATCGTGAGTCCGGGTGAAGAGTGGCAGGATCCCATATCGAAAGGGACGGAATACATCTATTGTGATGAGGGCCTATTCTGTCAAAGCATGATCAATGAAGCGAGTCGTGATGGTTCTAATGAATGGTTCTATCACTGGAAGAATGTGAATCATTCCACAAAGGAACTGCTTCTTAAAGGTCATCAGACGTGGGATGAAGGGATGGCAGTAAGTGAACTTATTCAACAATTGCCAGAAATGTCGAATGTATTTGTCAGCAACAGCATGCCGATACGGGACATCGATACGTTTTTCTTTAGTAATGATCGGTCAATCAGTATCTATGCCAATCGGGGAGCGAACGGAATTGACGGCGTGGTGTCGACAGCACTTGGGATGAGCACCTGCTCAGATTCCATGTATCTATTAATAGGTGATCTTGCTTTCTTCCACGATTTAAACGGCCTCCTCGTTGGGAAAAAATATAAGCTGAATCTGACCATAGTGGTCCTTAATAATAATGGTGGGGGAATCTTTTCCTACCTTCCGCAAGCGAGTGAAGGTGAATACTTTGAAGATCTGTTCGGCACGCCGATGGATCTGGATTTTTCCCATGCTGCCAAGCTTTACGAAACCGGTTATTTCCGAGTGGAATCAGAAGAAGAATTTGCACTTGCTGTAACGGAAGCACAGCACAGAAATGGCTTGAAAATCATTGAAGTGATGACGAACCGTGAAGAAAATGTAGCAAATCATCGTAATTTGTGGGATTTTGTTTCCCGGGAAATGATGAAGAAGTATAAGGGTGAAAATCATTGATTCTTCAGGTGAAAGATATTCACTATTTTGTAGAAGTTAAAGGAGAAGGAGAGCCTCTGGTTTTTCTTCATGGTTTTACCGGGGATACGACGACATGGTCAAAAATCACCGATCAGTTATCTACTGCGTATAGGTGCATAAGCATTGATTTGATTGGTCATGGCCGCACAGAATCCCCTGAAGACCCATCAAGATATACAATGGATCATGTATCAAATGATCTTGATTCCATTTTGTCTGCACTTGAAGTAGACCAGGCAATCTTGATCGGCTATTCCATGGGAGGTCGGACGGCCCTTCACTTCACTATGATGTATCCTCAAAAAGTGAAGAGTTTGATTCTTGAAAGTGCTTCTCCCGGGTTGAAAACGAGTGAAGAAAGAGTGGAACGGCGGAAAAAAGACCATGCGTTAGCCGACAGGATCATGAGAGAAGGAATGGAAGCCTTTGTCGACTTTTGGGAGGAGATCCCTTTATTTGCTTCTCAAAAAAGACTTACTGAAGATGAGCGTGCCGAGATTCGTAAGCAGCGCCTTGCTCAGTCTCCTTTAGGCTTATCCAATAGCTTAAAAGGAATGGGGACAGGGGCTCAAGCCTCATGGTGGGACAAGCTGGGTGAGCTCTCTATTCCAGTCCATTTACTTGTAGGTGAGCTGGATCAAAAGTTTGTTTATATTGCGGAAGAAATGAAAAAACTCAATCCAGACTTTCAAATCATGACAATTTATAACACAGGTCATGCAATTCATGTGGAAGAACCGCGAAAGTTTGGTACAATAATAGAGGATCTACTGTTAACTACATAAAGGAGGAACAAACCAATGGCTTTTGAATGGGTTTCAGAAAGAAACTACGAAGATATTTTGTACGAAACATACAATGGGATCGCAAAAATCACGATCAATCGACCAGAAGTTCGCAACGCTTTTCGTCCTAAAACTGTAATGGAATTAATCGATGCATTTGCTTATGCACGTGACGATTCCAAAGTCGGTGTCATCGTTTTAACAGGTGCTGGAGAAAAGGCATTCTGTTCAGGGGGAGACCAAAGAGTACGAGGACATGGCGGATACGTCGGGGAAGATGAAATTCCGCGACTGAATGTACTGGACTTACAGCGTCTGATTAGAGTGATTCCTAAGCCGGTCATCGCAATGGTAGCAGGTTATGCCATCGGAGGAGGACATGTTCTTCACGTCGTATGTGATATTACGATTGCTGCTGACAATGCAATCTTCGGACAAACTGGTCCTAAGGTAGGAAGTTTCGACGCAGGATACGGTGCAGGATATCTTGCACGCATCGTCGGTCACAAGAAAGCAAAAGAAATCTGGTACCTGTGCCGTCAGTATAACGCACAAGAAGCGCTTGAAATGGGTCTTGTCAATACAGTCGTTCCATATGAGCAGCTTGAAGCGGAAACGGTTCAGTGGGCATCAGAAATGCTTGAAAAAAGTCCGACTGCCCTTCGTTTCTTAAAAGCTTCATTCAACGCAGATACAGATGGATTAGCGGGTCTGCAACAACTTGCAGGAGACGCTACACTTCTATACTACACAACGGAAGAAGCCAAGGAAGGCCGCGACGCATTTAAAGAAAAGCGTAAACCGGACTTTGGACAATTCCCTCGTTTCCCTTGATCTAAGGTGGCCTGATGAATCTTTGCGGATTCGTCAGGCTTTTTTTATAAAGGCTATAAAGAGCATAAACAAGAAAGGAATGGGAATGACAGGATGACTACACAGCAACTGCCTAATTGGCTAAAACAAAGAGCGTTCTTAACCCCTGATCGGATGGCAATAAGTAATGGTGATGTGGAGTATACCTTCGGAGAGCTCTGGGGAAAATCTATTCATATCGGTGAGCAGCTTCATACCATAGTGAAATCTTCTGCACATCCTTTTGTGGGACTCATGATTAAAAATAAAGTGGAATCTGTGTTGGTCATTCATGCTATTCAACAACTTGGATTCACGACTGTACTATTAAACAACAAACTGAGTTCGAATGAATTATCTTTTCAAGTACAGGACATGGAGTTATCGACGGTCATATATGACGATGAGTTTGAGGGGAAGCTGTCTTTTCTAGGGGAAGACGTTGATGGAATTCCATTCTCTCAGTTGCTGCAAACAGCCCCAACAAGCTTTAAAGTAAAGGATTATTTTCAGTTAGACCAAGCTTGCTCGGTTATGTACACATCAGGAACGACCGGAGCCCCCAAAGGAGTTCTTCAATCGTATGGTAACCATTGGTGGAGTGCCATTGGATCTTCTTTGAATCTCGGAATAAGTGAAAATGATGCCTGGCTTTGCTCGGTTCCTCTCTTTCATATAAGCGGATATTCGATCCTTATGAGAAGTGTGATTTATGGAATGAAGGTACGACTGGTTGAAACTTTTGATGTGAAAGGGATTAATCAGGAGCTTGAAAGTGGAAGGGTCACGATCATGTCGGTTGTAAGCAATATGCTTCAGCGGTTGTTGAATGACATGGGCCACAGAACGTATCATCCGGATTTCCGCTGTATGCTGTTAGGTGGCGGACCTGCACCACTTCCATTACTTCAGGCTTGTAAGGAAAAAGGAGTGCCCGTTTTTCAGACATATGGAATGACGGAAACGGCTTCTCAAATCGTGACGTTATCACCTGAATACAGTATGACGAAGCTGGGTTCAGCGGGGAAACCACTCTTTCCTTCCGAATTAAGAATCAAGAATGAAAAGGGAGAAGCAAAAGCAAATCAAGAGGGTGAAATTTTGGTAAAAGGCCCGAATGTAACGAACGGGTATTACCGAAGAGAGGAAGCCAATGCAAAAAGTTTTAAAGATGACTGGTTCCATACAGGGGATATCGGTTATGTAGATGAAGAGGGATTCTTATTTGTATTGGACCGGCGATCAGACCTCATCATTTCAGGGGGAGAAAATGTGTATCCTGCGGAAATTGAAAGTGTGCTGTTAGGCTGTGACGGGGTAGAGGATGCCGGGGTGGTTGGGATTCCAAATGACACATGGGGGCAAATTCCCTGTGCGTTTATCGTTAAGAAAGAGCGTCTTACAAAAGAAGAGATCTTAAATTACTGCAGCGATAATCTGGCATCATATAAACAGCCGAAAAAAATAATCTTTGTAGATGAGTTACCACGAAATGCCTCGAACAAACTGCTGAGAAGAGTGCTCAGAGATCAGTGGGAAAAAGGACTGTATGTCGATGAAGATTAAATCCATTACGCTTCACATCATATCGATGCCATTGAAAAAGTCATTTGTGACACATCTGCAAACCGTTGAAAAACGGGAAGGGATCGTAGTTGAGGTTCAAGATGCCGACGGATTGATTGGATTGGGAGAAGGGGTTGCTTTTTCCACACCGTGGTATACAGAAGAAACCGTGAAAACATCCTATCATATGCTCAAAGATGTATTGATTCCTTTAATGAACAGTAACCCGTTTAAACACCCTAAAGAAATCGGAAAAAGATTCAAAGCTGTAAGGGGAAATGCTATGGCGAAGGCTGCACTTGAAATGGCTTTATGGGATCTCTATGCCAGACAGCATAACGTTCCTCTCTCGGAGATGATAGGGGGGACGCGTTCTGAAATTCTTGCAGGGGCAGTCGTAGGTGCCAATTCCTTGAACGAAATGATCAAGCAGGCAGGCGAACTAGTGGAAGAAGGGTATCAACGCATAAAGCTGAAAATCTCTCCTGGAGCGGATATAGAGATTGTAAAAGAATTGCGTGACCATTTTCCTTCGCTTTCTCTTCTGGCAGATGCGAACTCAGCTTATTCCCTTGAAGACAAAATCGGGCTTCAAGCACTGGATGAGTTTGGGCTGGAGATGATCGAACAGCCTTTGGGAGTTGACGATTTAGTGGAACACTCACTTTTGCAAAAAGAGTTGTCGACTCCGATTTGTTTGGATGAAAGCATCGTAACCCCTCATGATATGAAGAGCGCCATCTATTTAAATAGCTGCGGAGTGGTCAATATCAAGCTTGGCAGAGTCGGTGGTTACACAAGCGCTTTGGAAATCTACCGGTTGTGCCAGGAGAATCACATCAAAGTATGGTGCGGAGGCATGATCGAGTTTGGGGTTTCCCGGGCACATAATCTGACTCTTGCCACTCTCGAGGGGTTCTCGATTCCCGGGGATATTTCCTCCTCCTCGAAATATTGGGAAGAAGATATCATTACTTCTCCCATCGTCGTGAAAAATGGTGTTGTGGAACGTTTAGATGGTCCTGGGATAGGTGTGGAGTTGAATAGAAAACGGTTAAGTAGTGTGACAATCGGTAAAGAAATGTTTAACCAGTAATTACCCCCAATCAAAAAAATATAAATCGAACGAACAAATAAGCAGGTTCTGTCCGAGGGCCTGCTTATTTGTTCAATTTAATGATTATTGTAACTTATTTAAAGGGGGCAACTAGTAGTTGCGGTGCGGTGCAACCATGGTTATCTTTACTTTTTACATAGTGATTGGCAATAATGAAAGATAGATGAATGAAAGGTGATTGGTAGAATGATCTTTGGAGAGAAGTTGAAAAGTGAGAGAAAGGGTAGAGGATGGTCCCAGGAAGAGTTAGCAGAAAGGCTTTTTGTCAGTCGGCAATCGGTTTCAAAGTGGGAGACTGGTCAGAATTATCCCAGCATTGAAATCATCATTAAAGTAAGTGATCTATTCGGAGTTACAATCGATGAATTGTTGAGGAGTGATGAGGAATTGACAGAGAAAGTAATCAAGGATAGTAAGCAATTGGCGCATCCAAAATTAAAATCGATGTTTGAATTTCTATTTTTAATTGGTGTAGTTTTCTTGTTGGCCAAAATAGGAATTTTTCTTGTTAATAAATTTACTGCTTTTGATATACCTTTGATTGGAAATGGGTTTATTTGGAACTTTGGACCGTTGATCTTAATGATAGGAGGCGGGATCGGTGCGGATGTTCTTAAAGAAAAATATATAGAAGATTAATACGTCAGATATCCCCTGGTGAATGTTGTATTTTTCCAAATCTGGAACTATACTTAATCTATGAATTAAATCTTCATTATTATTTTTTTTAAGGAGGAATTATGAAACTAGGTGCATTTTCTGTAAGCTTAAGTGTTAAAAACATTAATAAATCAAAAGCATTTTATGAAAAACTTGGATTTCAAACTTTGGGAGGGGACATTGCCCAAAATTGGCTTATCATGAAGAACGAAAGTACTGTAATTGGTTTGTTCGAAGGCATGTTTGAAAAGAACATTCTGACCTTTAATCCAGGCTGGAATCAAAATGCCGAAAATCTGGATTCATATACGGACATTCGGGACCTTCAAAAGCAGCTGAAAGAACAAGGGGTAAAAATATTGTCTGAAGCAGATGAATCAAGCGAAGGCCCTGCAAGTTTAACGATTGAAGATCCTGATGGCAATCCGATTCTTGTGGATCAACATAGATAAAAAATATGGTGGAAAAGAAAAGCTCAGAGCTGAATCTGAGCTTTTCTTCTTTCTTGTTTATTAAAAAGGGTTTGTCGCCAACTGCAGGGACTGCTTGATAATGATGCGAGGTTGTAATTACAGTTGAGAAACCATATGTTCGGTTAATTTCTACCGTTAGTCTGTGTGGATAAGCAAATAATTGATCTATACGGGAGGTAGAAAAATAGCTCCGAGAGTATCGAAGCTATCGTGCAGTCATTCACTTTTTTGCCTCAAATATCGTTTATCATTCATAAATAAACTCCAAAAGTACACAAACCCGGGAAACAGAATGATGAATCCGACAATATAGGTGATGAACACAGCCTTAAACGAGTTGGGATCCGTGAATCCGGACTGGATCGTAACTTCCGGGTAGATGATATAAGGCAGGTGGGCTTTACCGTATACATAGCTTGCCAGTACATATTGAAATGTCACGGCGATGACAGCTACACGGGGCATTCCCTTCATGCCCTCTTTATTGGTGGGGAGAAATAATGCTCCCCCGGCAACCAGGAACCCAAATAAGGAGACCCATAACAAAATCTGATCTTCCATCATTCTTTCATAGATCCATGACGCCTCATTTTTCATGGTGAACATAATCAGGAACGCCATGACCACAGAGATTGGACCGATGATCATGGCATCTCGCCGATACACTTTAAAGGATTCAAATTCCTTGGAAGCTTTGGAGTAGTCAGCAAGAAGTAAGGATGAAAGAAATAACGTACTGGCAACGGCAAATCCGAAGAAGGCATATTCATGTGGACTCGTAAACAACTTCCCCAAAAGAAGAGTTTGTCCGTCTTCAAAATCAATGTAAGGTCCGTGAGAGATTGGCAGTACGCTGATGAGCAGACCTGGTATCAGCAAGCCTGTAATTCCCGTCACATAGGTCAGCGGCTTTCTGTAATCATCTGCCACATGAGAGAAGACGAGAAATGCACTTCGAAGAGCCAGAAGCAGCAGGATTAAACTCCCCGGGATGAGCAACACCGTTCCTAATGAATAGGCAGCACCCGGAAACATACTATACACTGCCACTACCAGGGCAACAATAAACGTATTCGTCACCTCCCAGGTTGGTGACAGATACCGGTTGGCGATATTGGTTGCTTTTGTTTTGTCATGATTAATATAGATCATCGACCAAAAGCCGGCTCCGAAATCCATCGTTGCCATGACGGCATAGATAAAGACGAACCCCCATAATATTGTGATGGCAATCAATGCTTGTGTCATTACTTCACCTCCAATTCTTGCTGGTTATGTGGATAGAGGAATATCCTTATGATTTCCTTCCGCTTTGTTGATATCTTTTTCAGGTGGATTCCGTTTGAAGTAATACAAGAGAACAAGAACCACGGACACGGCTAAAATCGCATAAACGGAAACGAACAAAACGAACAGTACGGCCAAGTTTCCCGTCGTGGTAACCGAGTCCTCTGTACTCAAGATGCGGTAAATCGTCCAAGGCTGACGGCCGGTACAAGCGAAAATCCATCCGAATTCGATGGCTAAGATCGATAGGGGACCACCGGCTACAAACGACCACATCAACCATTTTGGGAATCGGTCTTTTTTCAATAATTTATTCCATACGTAGGCAATGAGGGAAAGTAAAATGAGTAAAGATCCAATTCCCACCATCGCGTTGAATAACGTATGAACGAAGAGAGGCGGCCAATATTCTTTAGGGAAGTCGTTTAATCCGATAACTTCCGTATCGAAGCTGTTTCCAGCAAGGAAACTAAGGGCCCAAGGAATTTCGATACCCCATTTCACTTCCTGCTCCTCAGGATCCGTGAATCCTCCAATCGCAAGCGGGGCATGGGTTTGGGTCTCAAACAATCCCTCAGCTGCAGCCAGTTTCTCAGGCTGATACTCATGGAGCATTTGAGCCGATTCATGTCCATTAATCGCTGTGAAAAAGGAGAAGATACCCCCGACTAATAAACAAATCATCAGGGACTTTTGATGAAATTTATAAATCCTTGACCCAAATGAGGTTCGGAGCATTTTAAAGGCAGAAACAGTAGCAATCGTGAACGACCCCACTACATAAGCAGATAGAGCTACATGCCCCGCTGTTACGAAAAAGCTTGGATTGAAGAAAGCTTTCCAAGGATCCACGTTGGTGATTTCTCCGTTCACCATTTCAAATCCAGCAGGTGTCCCTTCAAACGCATGCACATTCGTGATTAGTACAGCTGAAGCAAGTCCACCGATGGCGACTAGGACAAGACTCACGATTCTCATCCAGGGAGCGATCCGATTGGCTGCATACACATAGATAGACATAAATAACGCTTCAACAAAGAACGCATAGATTTCTATTTGGAACGGCAGTGCCATCACCCGTCCGATAACCTCCATGAATCCAGGCCACAGTAGCGACAATTGAACACCTGCAATCGTCCCTGTCGGAATCCCTACCCCCAGCAGCACGGCGAACGCCTTCGTCCAGCGTTTTGCCATCACGGAATAGTCCAGATCATTCGTCCGCTGATACATAATTTCTGCAACAAGAATCATTAACGGAATACCGACTCCAAGTGTGGCAAAAATGATGTGAAAGGCCATTGTAGTACCAAATAAGGAACGAGCAATTACTAATTCATCCATTCTCATGTCTCCCTTACTAGTCTTTAACATTTCCTTATTGTCCACTTAATGGAAAATAATATTCATGATTATTAGTAGGGGGAGAAAGTTTGATTGTAGATCTAAAAATACTGCAGGGGAATGTCGATTTTTGTAAGTTGATAATATAATCGGAAAGTCGATAATATAAGGGCCAAAGTCGATAATAAATTAGAAAAATCGATAATATAGCCGAAAATTTAATCGCAAAAACTAAAAAGAGCAGCTCACCAGCTGCTCTCAATCAAAATGTTCTATTGTAATGCCTGTTTTAAAGTCTCTATGTTCTTCTTCATGAGAGTAAAATAATCTTCGTCATTGTTTCTGTCTTCTTCAGTAAGAACAGAAAGATTATGAAGGTGCAGGGCTTTTGCACCCAATTCGTTTTGTACAACTTCTGTTAGACGGGAAGAGACGTTTTGTTCAAAGAGAATGTATTGAACATTGTCTTCTTTCCCTTTTTCAATGATTTTCTTGAGCTCTTGCTGTGATGGCTCATCAGCAGTATTCAATCCGGCAATGGCTTCTTGATGCAGTCCGTAGCGTTCTTCCCAATAGCTGTAAGCAGCATGAGAAACGTAGAAGGTTTTCTTTGGTGCATTTTCTGCCATGTCCTTAAATTCAGCGTCCAGCGCATCTAAATCTTTCGATAATGCATCCAGATTCGCTTGGAAATCTTCCTTATGTTCCGGCATTTCTTCTGAAAGTGTATCTGCAATGGTTTTCGCCATTTCTTTAGAGTACACCGGGTCTAACCAGAGGTGTGGATCAACGTCATGGTTGTGCTCATCGCCATGATCGTCCTCATGAGAGTCTTCATGTTCTTCATGCTCTTCAGCACTCTCTTCACCATGACCTTCTTCATGATTCAATTCAACATGTTCACTCGTCGGTACAACGACTACATCTTCGTTTTCTAGAATCGATTTCGATCCTTCAACGAATCCTTCAAGTCCCATTCCGATATAGAAGAAAACATCTCCATCAGCCATTTTAATCATATCTTTTTGAGAAGGTTCAAACGTATGCTCATCGGCACCTGGAGGGTAAATACTTTCCACATCCACGTGTTCTCCGCCGATTTTCTTCGTGAAATCCTCCAGTGGATAAACGGTTGTGTACACTTCCAATTTATCTTTCTTTTCAGCCTCTTCCTGATCTGAAGAGGCTCCGCAAGCGGATAATACTAAAATCAATAATAAAAATAAACTCATACGAATATAGTTCAAGAGGAATCCTCCTTTAAGGGTAATAATTTAATAACTGTAATGATTACGATTTAGCACAAAGGTTATTTTACTACCGTTATGGGGAATAAGCAAGATAAATGGATGGATTTTTTAATTTTTATCTTTTAAAAAAAGAAAGACTACCTCCGGATAGGAGTTAGTCGGAATGATTCGTATTTTTAGAAGGCCATTTATCAGGCACGTGATCAATGCCACCAGGATGAAAAGGGTGGCATTTGCAAATCCGCTTTACTGTTAACCATCCTCCGCGTAATGCACCGAACCGACTTACTGCCTGCACGCCATAATGGGAACAGGTTGGATAAAACCGGCAAGTGGGAGGCTTGAGAGGAGAGATGACCCGTTGGTACACCTTAAATACAAATAACAATAACCTTTTCATAATCTGTCTCCTGATTGATTTTCTTTTACTATATCAAAACTGTTTAAGGGATTAAAACGTTTTTGACTTATTGTTAGTCCAAGTTTCATACAATCTGGATATTCCCATGTAATTGCGATTTCTTTTGAACACTAGCTGCAAGCAGAGCGGTTCCCCTCATCCAGCACACGCTTGTTGACAGAGCCCCTGGCTGATCTTATGGTACAAAACAACAATCTATGCGAAAAGAGCCTGTAAAAACAGGTTTTCATCCTAATTCAGATTAAGTTGATGAAATAACTATGAATTTACGTTATACTTATAACTAGAAACTAAATGGGAGTGATTTTAATGCCTTCAGTAGAAAGCTTTGAATTAGATCATAATGCAGTGAAAGCACCTTTTGTGAGACATTGCGGTGTCCATAAAGTAGGCAGCGATGGACTTATCAACAAGTTTGATATTCGTTTCTGTCAGCCTAACAAGCAAGCGATGAAGCCTGATTCCATTCATACACTTGAACATTTATTAGCCTTCACCATCCGTAAATATGCAGAGTCATATGCTCATTTCGATATTATTGATATCTCCCCGATGGGATGCCAGACAGGTTACTATCTAGTTGTAAGCGGAGAGCCGAAAGTGGAAGAAATCATCGATCTCTTAAATGCAACCATGAAAGAAGCTGTAGAAATCGAAGAGATTCCGGCATCCAATGAAAAACAATGCGGCCAGGCGAAGCTCCATGATTTAGAAGGCGCAAAGAAACTAATGCGTTTCTGGCTCAGCCAAAGTAATGAAGAGCTAAAGCAGGTTTTTGCATAAAAACATAAAAAAATCCACCGTTCTACATTAGAACGGTGGATTTTATTTTAGTTGTCTTCCTTTTTCTCTTCTTGCTTCATCTTCTCCAAATGAGGATTATCTTCAAGTGGATCTACTGTATGTTTAACCGTTGTATATGCTTTGGATGTTGTAAGGGCACTCACGAATATCACTAAAATACATATAGCAACAGCAATGATCAGAACAAGAGTTACTGACATTATGCAACCCCCTTTTTTTCACTATTTTAACATAGAAAAACGGGATGTACATGGACAAAATTCAACATTTTTATGACGTAAAACGCAGGTTTATCTACTAATGACTAGTAATATTTGGTATCCTCAAAGGTGCATATGAATTTTTTATAGTATGTGCCAGCTTTGATAAACGAAACGAGGGGGGAAATTACCATGGATGTTTCTTCAATGATGGGCAAGCAAGTCGCTGAGCTTCAACGAACACTCAGTACGAATTTATTGAAAAGTCAGATGGCGACACAAACGGCTCAAGTGACCGTAATGATGAAAGAAATGCAGGTCAGTCAGCCTGCGCCGCATCCCGATAAAGGACATGTCCTTGATGTGAAGGGATGAAATGGGAAGAAGCCTTGTTCCGGAAAATTCGGATCAAGGCTTCTTCTATCAGTTTGAAAATTCCGATTAGTGCAAGCTCTTTTTCTCGAGTCTCACTCGTTCTTCACTGTTGGACCATTTTTCTTTAAGTGTTTCGAATATGTATAAGCGGAAGAAGTATTGTAATTCTTCTGTTTCCATTTCTTGAATAAGTTCCAGTAGCTCGTTCCTAGAGGTATCTTCTAAGATTGTAAGGGCAATGAGGTCTAAGTCTTCGTCGGTACCTTTGATCCTTCCTCGGTACATTTCATAAATTTCTTCGATTAACTTCATGCGCTTCACCTCCCTTTCGTTCATTTTACCATGAACGTTTATGAATTACTCTACATATTATGCTAGGACAACTCTTATTTGTCATTACCCTCAATAAGACTTATTAACCATGGGCTATAAAACGGTATTTGCTCACTTTTTGACAAAAGCAGCTACAAAAGCTGATGAAGTCCTGGTTTCCCCTTCACTTGATACAAAGCCAACCATTAGAAAAAGGAGATGCTTTATTTGGAAAAAAGTATGCTGATCGTTGGATCGGGACTGGGTGCAATTATTTTAAATTTATTTGGAGAATGGAATTCACTGTTGACTATTTTATTAATTGCCGTGACTTTGGATTATTTCACAGGGATGATTGCAAGTGGGATTGAAGGAAAGTTGTCCAGCAAATTCGGTTTGAGAGGAATTGGCCGGAAAGTGCTGATTTTCTCCCTTGTCACGGTTGCCCACCTTATTGATACTATACTAACAAATCAACACTTTATTCGTAATGCCACGATTATTTTTTATTTATGTAATGAAATGATTTCGATCATTGAAAATGTCGGTAGAGCAGGAGTACCGGTGCCGGAGTTTTTACGGAAAGCGGTTGAAGTGTTGAAGAAGAAATCAAAGTGAATAGAATTTCGTCAATTGAGGAAAATGAAGGGTAAGCACAGATAAGGAGTGGGAAGATGAACGAAGAACGACACGATTATTATATTGAAGTAGCCACGGGTGAGATTTCAAGAAGCTCAACGGATTCGCCATGGAACTTTAAAATATCTGCAACTGATGAAGAAATCACCCAGCTGAGGGAAGTGTTCGATTCCAATCACTCAGTCGATTGGCAGAACTTCTATCGTGCGCATGTCCCTTATATTCAATATCATTTTGACCGGGAAAATGATGCATATGATGAAAACCTGCATCAAGTGTATGAAATGATTCATCGACTTGGAGATGATGAAGCGAAGAAATTCATTGAGAGTATAGGCATCTTGAATTCAGAGCCTCATGAGGATCATAAATAATGATTAAAAGTGTTGGTTCAGAAGAGATATCTGTGGACCAATGCTTTTTATTTATGGTTAGATGATAGAAAGTGTGTACGTATGAGGTGAATTCAGATGGAACAGTTTATCGATGAAAATGGGAAGCAAGTAGAAATATCCTTTGAAAAGGGAAGGTTTCAACAAGAATCATACCATGTGTTAGTTCTATGCCGCTACAAAGGGGAATGGTTATTAACACGACATAAAAAAAGAGGTCTGGAGTTTCCTGGGGGGAAGCGGGAAAAAGGAGAAACCCTTGAGGAAGCTGCGGTACGTGAAACGTATGAAGAGACAGGGGGAGTGATCAAGGAGCCATTTTGCATAGGGGAATATAAGGTATATGATCACTCACCATTTATTAAAACGATTTTCTTTGCAAAAGCTGAGGAGATCATAAACAAGGAAGATTATCTGGAAACAGAAGGAGCCGTCCTTTGGAGTGGTGATTTCTCCAGCATTCATGACGATCCTTCCTTTAGCTTTATCATGAAAGATCAAGTGGTGGACTTGGCTCTCAAAAGAATAAAGGATCTCAACCTTATGATTTGATCAACTTCTTTTCGAGCTGTTCAACCAGCTTATACATAATGGTAGCGAATACGGCAATGACAAGCAGGGATAGTAGGACAAGGGTAAAGTTAAAGACTTGGAATCCATAAATGATCATATATCCGAGCCCCTTGGCGGATACCAGGAATTCTCCTACAATGACTCCGACCCATGATAAGCCCACGTTGACTTTCAGTGTGGAGATGATGGTCGGGAAAGAGGCGGGAAGAATGACCTCTTTGAACATTTGCCCCCTTCTTGCTCCGAAGGTCTGCATCACCTTCAAATAATTCGGGTCCACTTCCCTGAAGGAAGTATACACAACAATCGTGGTGATGATGACGGAAATGACGGTACCCATGGCGATGATGGATGTGAAGCCGGGTCCCAATCCCACAATTAATATCGGACCGAGCGCTACTTTTGGCATGGCATTGAGGATCACAAGATAAGGGTCCAATACTTTAGAAAGAAATGGTGACCACCATAATAAAGCGGCTAATAGGGTCCCAAGCAAGGTGCCGAGAATGAATCCGATGATGGTTTCACCGAGTGTGACAGACAGGTTGGCTAGAAGACTTCCGTCTCCCAGTTTTACGAGAAACAGTTTCCATATTTTTGAGGGTGAGCTGAAGATGAGTGGGTCGATCCAGCTGCTTCGGCTCGCGAGCTCCCAGAGAGAGAAAAACACAAAGAAAATAAGCGCTTGATAAAACCAGACCCATCGCTGTTCTTTCTTCATCGATTGAATGTATTCCAGGTGTTTTTGTTTAATCGATTCGTGATTCAAGTTTCTCAAGCTCCTTCCATATGGATTGGAAAAATCCCGGGTATACCTCATGATTCCTAACTTCAAAGGGCATCAACTCTTTTAACGGGGGCGGAACCTCGAATATCGTGTGGATAGACCCTGGTTTCGTCCCGAATAGAATGATACGGTCACTCATGGAGATGGCTTCGCCTATATCATGGGTCACAAGGATGGCTGTTTTTCCAAAAGACTTTAATGTGGAGTACACCAGATCCTCTAACTTCAATTTGGTTTGATAATCGAGTGCTGAGAAAGGTTCATCCAAGAGAAGTAATTGGGGTTCTGTGATGAGAGTTCGAATCAGCGCCACCCTTTGACGCATTCCTCCCGATAGTTCCCTTGGATAGGATGTTTCTACACCTTCTAACCCCATTTCAATCAACAAGGCGCGTGCTTCTTTCCTCTTTTCTTCTGTCAGGGTCCCCATAATGGTTAAACCTAAAAAAATATTTTCTTCGATGGTCTTCCACGGAAACAGATAATCCTGCTGCAGCATGTATCCCAGTTTCTCTTTCATTTTTCGAATTGGTTGTTGGTTTAATAGAATCGTTCCTTCTGTCGGCTGGATAAGGCCTGCAATAATAGAGAGTAACGTGGTTTTCCCGCATCCACTTGGACCGATAAACGAGACAAACTCCCCTTCTTTCACTGCAAGCGTTATGTCTGAGAGAGCATGGGTGGCCGTTTTGGGTGAAAAGTAGGTGTGATGGATCGAATCTAAGGATAGAAAGTTCACTGTACTTAAGCCTCCATTTTCTTTTTTTCTATAAGTGAAGGGCTGACATGTGAAGTCAGCCCCGAATCGTTCTACTTTGCTGCTTTTTCAGCGATTGAAGTGTTCACTAACGTTTTATGATCAACGGACTGTGGAAGCTCTCCTGCTTCATCCATGATGTTTTGGAGATTATTCCACTCTTCTTCGTCAAGGATCGGATCTGTCGCGAAGGATCCTTGTGATTTGTAGCGATCAACAACCGTTTCAATTAATGAAAGTTCTGTGTCTTCAAAATAGGGCTCAATCACTTTCGCGATGTCTGCTGCACTGTTTTCCGCCACCCATTTCTGAGCTTTGTACAGAGCTTTCGTAAATTTCTCTACGGTTTCTTTGTTTTCATTCATATAGCTGTCTTTGGCCATGAACGTTGTATAGGGAACATGACCTGATTCTGTTCCAAAGGAAGCCACGATATGCCCTTTTCCTTCCTGTTCAAAAATGGATGCCGTTGGTTCGAATAGCTGAACGTAGTCCCCTGTACCGGATGCAAAGGCACTCGCGATATTCGCGAAGTCAATGTTTTGGATGAGGGTTAAATCGTTTTGCGGATCGATGCTATTCTGCTTCAGGACAAATTCCCCAACCATTTGTGGCATACCGCCTTTCCGCTGACCTAGGAAGGTGGAACCTTTTAATTGATCCCATTCAAAGTTTTCCACTTTTTCACGTGAGACGAGAAATGTTCCATCGGTTTGGGTTAATTGAGCAAAGTTAATGACCGGATCATCCGAACCTTGTGCATGAACATAGATCGAGGTTTCTGAACCGACCAGGGCGATATCAGCACCGCCGGATAGCAAGGTGGTCATTGTCTTATCACCACCCCAGGTAGTGGTTAGTTCAATGTCGAGCCCCTCCTCTTTGAAGAATCCCTTTTCGATTGCGACATATTCAGGAGCATAGAAAATCGAGCGGGTTACTTCTGCTACACGAACTTTCTGTACGACTTCTTCTTTTTCTCCACATGCTGTCAACCCGATTGCCAACATGCCTATGAGTAATACGGCAAAGCCACTACGAAGCCATTTTTTCATTCACTATTCCTCCTTTAAGCTTTGTGAAACTCGTTTATCTATAGAATGGGGATGAGTGCATCTCTCTTTGCCTTGTTTATCTTTCCATATTAAAAGGGTAGGATGGTCATAAAGGCAGCGTCTTGAATCATCTGCTGATGATGAGATTTGCTAAAATATCCTATGTAGAGTATAAAAAATGTGTGAATACCCAGAGCACGTTTTGAAAGGAAGAGAATATGAAAAACGGAACGATTGTGAAGAAAATATTGTTTCCTTCACCTAATCCTCGTGTGGAACTATATGAAATTACCTATCTATCCGGTGGTCTCCGGGTGAAAGGATTATTGGCTGAACCGGCAGGAATTGGGAAGTATGACGGGTTCCTCTATTTGAGAGGCGGGATCAAAGGCGTTGGCATGGTCCGCCCTGCGAGAATCGCTCAATTTGCTTCTCACGGGTTCATTGTATTTGCTCCCTATTATCGAGGCAATCTTGGAGGAGAAGGAAATGAAGATTTTGCGGGGGATGATCGTGAAGACGCCATTTCGGGTCTTGAATTGCTCAAAAGCTATCACAGAGTGGCAGATAACCGGATTCATGTGTTCGGCTTTTCCCGAGGAGGAGTAATGGCACTGCTGACAGGCATCCAGCGCAGTGACGTTACCTCCATTGTTACATGGGGAGGCGTTTCCGATATGTTCTTAACATATGACGAACGGAAGGATCTCAGGAGAATGATGAAACGAGTCATAGGAGGAAGTCCCAATAAAGTTCCGGAACGATACGAATGGCGTACCCCACTATACAAATTAGAAAACCTTGAAGCTCCCGTATTGATCATTCACGGTGAAAAGGATCAGAACGTTTCAGTGGAGCATGCATATAGATTAGAAAAAAGACTGAAAGAGTTGGAGAAATCTGTGTTGTCCCGATACTTCAAAGAGTTTACGCATTATTTTCCCCCACGAAAGAACCAGCAGATTGTCTCCATGTTATGCACATGGATGAAAAATCAATAGACAGTGGTGTATGATTAAATAAAAAAGGATTGAGGTCAAGAGAAATGGGCATGGGCTTGGAATTAAACACGATGATTGTGACAAAAGGAAAAGAAGTGAGGAAAGAAGAGAACCTGTTCGAGCTCCAAAAGGATGGTTATCGCCTTTATCCTATGCATATTCCGATTGATGTGAGAAAGACGAAACACAGTGATCCCAGTGGTTACGGCAGGATAGAAAAGAAGGAGTGGACGGATGAGAAAACGACGATTCTGTATCGATTGATTTCCTTGAATTCCACGAACTAAATAAAGGAGGGCTGTAAACATCCGCTTACAGCCCTCCTTTTATTGTATTTCCTCATATAAAATATAGCGATTATCCTCAGTCTGTGCGATTAGATAGTTGCTGTGATCTTTCACGCTATAAATGGGAGTCCCTTTTTTCAGTGTATTTGCCGTAAAATCATTCACGGGGTGATATTGACTCTCAATCTTTTCTTTAATAGCCCCGAGCTTTTCATCAAGGACCAGCTTCTTCTCCTCAGAGACCTTCACATATTCCTTCTTGTTCACTACCATCATATCCCCATATCCACATAATTCATAGGATGCAGGTTCTTTGTCTCCGCATGCACTTAACAAAAATACGCATAATAGCAATACAACCAATCGCTTCATGTTATTCCTCCTTATCATTTCTTCACATACTCAAAAGATATTCAAGCTTGTACGCCAACATGTTTGTTTTTTATGCAAAACTTCATCAACTTTGAAATAGATAAAGTGGTATAATGTTCCTTAAGTGAATAATTCCCGCAGAAATTAGGTGCTGATCTTTAGCTTAAAGGGAATTCGGTGTGAGTCCGAAGCTGTTTCCGCAACTGTAAGTGCTGACGAAATAAGAAGAAAACCACTATTTGAACATTCAAATGGGAAGGTTCTTAGAGTAGGCTGACGCACAAGCCAGGATACCTGCCTTTTTTTCATCGTATTATGCTCTTCGGAAGTTAGGGGTATGGTGCGGCTATTTAGCATCTCTTTTTTTATGGATGACAACTGCCGGCCAATATTCTTGGGTGGTTTTTTTGTGTTTATTTATCCTCCCTGGAAATACGATAGGTGCTTCACAAACATTATTCAGAAAGGAGGAGTTTACAGATGGCAAAGGATTTCCGCTACTTATGTTATCCCTATATGCGTGAATCTGTTTCAACCGTAGATTTTGAGATCCGGACCGATTCACTGTCGACTAAAATCGGACTCGCGTCATCATTGACGGAGCACTTACCGAAAGTGCACGATGATTTACTGTATTTAGCTGAGATGTCATACCATCTTAATGGGTCGGTGCGTGGAATGACAGCCATCAAGGAAGAGGACTTAAATACATTGAGCCAAATGTACGATCGATATGTGTTGGAAGTCGAGGACCGAATCCAAACCTTTGTCCTTCCACAGGGCTCGACAGCTGCATGTGTGCTTCATACCTGCCGCAGTGAAGCAAAAAAGTCCGTCCGTGCCTTACATAAAGTCAGTACTGAAATGAAAGTGGAGAACATTTTATTTAAATACGCTCATTTACTGGCAAATGTCCTGTTTGTGATGGCCGTGTATGTGAATAAATGTGAAGGGATTGAAGAAATTCCTTTTGTGTGTAAATCGTATAAAGACAAAATATAGAGAAGCGGAGAAGATGAAATATGAAAAAGTCATGGTTAAATAGTTTACTACTATCACTCATCCTGGTTGTTTTCGCAGGGTGCAGCAATGGGGAAGGGGGAACATCCACAAAGGAAGTTAAGTCTGATAATGAGTCTTATTCTGTGACCGATGACAGGGGAGAAGAGATTAGCTTTGAGAAAGTACCGGAAACCGTTATTTCCTTACAGCCGAGTAACACAGAGATTCTCTTTGCAATAGGAGCTGGAGATAAGGTAGTCGGGGCAACTGAATTCGATAACTATCCTGAAGAAGCGAAAAAGATTAAAAGAGTATCGGATTCCATGACGGTCAATGCTGAAGAGGTCATTGCGCTAAAGCCAGATGCTGTCATTGCGTATACTACTGGAGATGATGCCGGAGTGAAGCAGCTTGAAGAGGCGGGATTAAACGTATTCGTTATTCAATCTGCCCAAACCTTTGAAGATGTTTATGGGGATATTGAACAAATTGCCACGGTAATGGGAGTAGAGAAGAAGGGGGACGAATTGGTAGATGGCATCAAGCAACAGATTTCAGATGTGAAAGGAAAAGTAAGTACGTTAAAGGAAAGTGAACAAGTATATTTTGAAATCAGTCCCTCCCCGGATATCTACACAGCAGGAGCAGAAACGTTTCAGCAAGAAATACTGGAAACGGCTGGGGTCGAGAATATTTTTGTAGACCAAAAAGGCTGGGTGAAAGTAGGCGAAGAAGAAATCATTAAACGGAATCCTAATATGATTTTAACGACAGTGGGGTATGTCGACGAGCCGACAGCTGAAATCAAGTCCCGGGAAAGCTGGAAAGATGTAAAGGCAGTGAAAAATGATCAGGTTCATTTCCTGGATTCAGATATTATGTCAAGACCGGGACCACGTATTGGAGAAGCCGTTCTGCTAACTGCAAAAACGGTGTATCCGGATTTATTTTCTGAATAAAGTAGGATATTAGATTGGAGAAGACAGTGATTTGTATGTGGAATCATTGTCTTTTTTATCTCAAGTTCTACAATTTTCGAGCCATTATGATAAAGTAAACGTAACAATATCGCGATAGGGGAAATCAACATGAGCAAACTGGAAGTCATTGTCTTGAATGAGGAAGATGCCAAAATTGCAGAAGCATCCGGAGCAGATCGACTTGAATTGGTATCTGACATACACGAGGGAGGATTAACTCCTGAATATCAAATGATAGAAAACGTATTGAGGGCTGTATCGATTCCTGTTCAGGTTATGATTCGTTTACATAGTAAATCTTTCTCGTATGATGCCGAAGAATTGCACATCATGATGGACCAAGTAAGAACCATAAATAAAATAGGGGCCACTGGCATCGTTTTTGGTGCTTTATCCAAGGAAGGGAAACTTGATTCCCATGCTTTAAAGGAAATCGTACAAACTGCGAAGGGCCAATCGATTACTTATCATCGGGCTATCGATGTGTCTTGTGGTCCATTAGACTTATGCAAAGAATTATTCCAATCAGGTTTGAACGTTGATCGAATCCTAACATCTGGAGGAAAAACTGAAGTGAGCGGGGGGCTGGACATGATTAGTGCAATGAGGGAAATAGAAAAGGTGGGCGGCCCCATTATCATGCCAGGATCAGGTTTGACCGTGGAAAATATAGGAGAAATACACAATAAGTTAAAAGCACGGGAATATCATGTTGGATCAGGTGTTCGTAAAGACGGGAGCTATGACTTAGGAATAGACCCTGAAAAGGTAATGAAAATCAAACGGGTGATCACATCATAATTTGATTTGTTACTATAAGACTATTTGAAAAAAGAATGAATTATGGTAAAAATAGTATGTAATACAACATAATAATATCAATATTTCTACTAGGGGAGTCCGATACATTGCTTGGACTGAGAGAAGAACGCATAAGTTCTTTGACCCTTTGAACCTGATCTGGATGATACCAGCGTAGGGAAGTAGTACGGATGCGTTTTTTCTGTATTTTAGCGCATACTACTTTTTGACATTTCGGGTTCTGATTATTCAGGACCCTTTTTTGTGTCTTCATGTCCTTTTTTATGAACTATGGGGAATGCCTAGCGCAGTAACTTCTAAGATCCAATCAAAAGGAGGAGAAGTTAAGTGGCAATCGAGTTGAAATCGCAATTTACAAACAGTAAAAAAGTATATGTTGGAGGATCAAGGCCTGACATAAATGTACCGGTGAGAGAAATTGAACTGAGTAGGACGAATGTTGCCTTGGGTGTGGAAGAGAATGAACCGGTTCGTGTATATGATACAAGCGGACCTTATACAGATGAGCATTACCAAGTCGATATTAATAAAGGATTACCTTCCGTTCGCACAGAGTGGATCCTGGAACGTCAGGATGTCGGGGCTTACCCGGGACGTGAAATCGAACCGGAAGATAACGGTTATAAAGGAAAAGATCCTCGTGCAAACATAGAGTCGTTCCCTACTATCAAGCGTACCCCGATGCGGGCAAAACCGGGTCGTAATGTGACTCAAATGCATTATGCGAAAAAAGGAATCATTACACCGGAAATGGAGTTCATCGCTATCCGGGAAAATGTTGAACCCTCGTTTGTCAGAGAAGAAGTAGCAAATGGCAGGGCCATCATTCCTGCTAATATTAATCATCCTGAATGTGAACCGATGATCATCGGTCGTCACTTTCATGTGAAAATAAACGCGAATATCGGAAACTCGGCCGTGTCATCTTCCGTGGAAGAAGAAGTGGAGAAAATGACGTGGGCAACTCGTTGGGGTGCCGATACAATAATGGACTTATCAACAGGAAAAAACATTCATACAACAAGGGAGTGGGTCATTCGAAACTCTCCTGTCCCTGTAGGTACAGTACCGATTTATCAAGCACTTGAAAAGGTTAACGGGATTGCAGAAAATCTTACATGGGATGTATACAGGGATACATTGATCGAACAGGCGGAGCAGGGGGTTGACTATTTCACCATTCATGCAGGGGTATTATTGCGGTATATTCATCTGACGGCTACTCGCACAACAGGCATCGTCTCCCGTGGAGGTTCAATCATGGCACAATGGTGTCTTGCCCATCATAAGGAGAACTTCCTTTATTCACACTTTGAAGATATATGTAAGATTTTAAAAGCCTATGATATCTCCGTTTCCTTAGGAGATGGATTAAGGCCGGGGTCAATAGCCGACGCAAATGATGAAGCACAATTTGCAGAGCTTGAAACATTAGGTGAGCTAACCAAAATTGCTTGGAAGCATGATGTACAGGTGATGATTGAAGGACCTGGCCATGTACCGATGCATATGATTAAAGAGAATGTGGATAAGCAAATGGAAATCTGTCATGAAGCTCCTTTTTATACATTGGGGCCATTAACGACAGATATTGCACCGGGATATGATCACATTACTTCTGCCATAGGGGCTGCCATGATTGGCTGGTTTGGAACAGCCATGCTGTGCTATGTAACACCGAAAGAGCATCTGGGATTACCTAATAAAGATGATGTGAGAGAAGGTGTCATTGCTTATAAAATCGCAGCACACGCAGCGGATTTAGCGAAAGGGCATCCAGGGGCACAAATTAGAGATAATGCCGTTTCTAAGGCTCGATTTGAATTTAGATGGAATGACCAGTTTAATTTATCCCTGGATCCTGAGCGTGCAAGAGAGTTTCATGACGAAACTCTTCCTGCTGAGGGGGCAAAAACGGCCCACTTTTGTTCAATGTGTGGACCCAAGTTTTGTTCAATGAGAATTTCACACGATATCAGGGGCATGAAGGCAACCGATCTTGACGATGCCCAAAAGGATATAGAAAGAGGACTGATAGAAAAATCGAAGGAGTTTGTGGAAAATGGATCAAACATCTATCGATAAACCGATCTGTCATGTACTCAAATTGAAGAATGATATCGTATCACTCAATCAGAGAATCATTCAACTCGAAAAAGAAGTGAAGAGCATTCAGGAAAACTGCAGGCATGTCTTCTATGAGACTGATGTAACAAGGTCTTGTATCAAATGTCATTATGTAGAAAGTACCTATTATTAGAAAAGTGTAAGTTATTGATTAAATTTCTTTTGACAGCTCATATGTACCGTGCTACGATTATTACAAATTTCGAAACAGTAGATGAATATATATTTAACTCTTATTGAGAGAGGTGGAGGGACTGGCCCTGTGAAACCCGGCAACCATTCAACCGATGTGTTGAAAAGGTGCTAATTCCTGCAAAGCAAATTGCTTTGGAAAATAAGAGAGGATTCTAATAATATGAAACCCTCTCTATGGTAGTTAGAGAGGGTTTTTCGTTTTTATGAAAGAAAAATTTAATAGACAAATGCAATAGGTGCTGAATCATGCTCAGCTAAAAGGGAAGACCGGTGAAAATCCGGCACGGTCCCGCCACTGTGATGGGGAGCGACTTATCATTCAACCACTATTTCTGTTGAAATGGGAAGGGATAAGAAGCTGTGAACCTAAGTCAGGAGACCTGCCTGTTGTATGCGCTTATGCTCTACGTGGATATAGAGAGGGGTGAGGAATACGTGTTGAGAATACAAGTTGGTCTCAACTCTAGTTAGTGATACGTATGAATCTCTCTTTCATTTGAAAGGGAGATTTTTTTGTTGATGACAATCAAATCAAGATAAGGAGTGAGGAATGAATGAGTAAGGTGATCAGTTCGAATTTAGGATATCCAAGGATCGGTGAAAAGCGTGAATGGAAAAAGACGCTGGAACAATTTTGGGCAGGGAAGATTGAAAAGGATTCCTTCTTAGAGCAAATGGAGGAAATACGAGTCAACCATTTGAAGAAGCAATTAGATCAGGGGATTGATTTAGTTCCGGTTGGAGATTTCAGCCTATATGATCATGTGCTTGATACAGCCGTCATGTTCGGTTTGGTTCCCGAGAGGTTTCATTATAGTGGGGGTAAGGTCTCTCTTGAAACGTATTTTGAAATGGCTAGAGGCTCAAAGGACGCGGTGGCATTAGAAATGACAAAATGGTTTAACACCAACTATCACTATCTCGTTCCTGAACTTGATGGGATCGTACCCCAGTTAGTGGAAAATCGTCCCCTGCATTTTTATAAAGAGGCAAAAGAAAAAACAGGGATAAAAGGGAAACCGGTTATCTTAGGTCCCTTCACTTTTGTGAAATTGTCTAAAGGGTATGAAACCGGGGATTATAAAACCCATGTTGATCAATTTGTCTCTCTTTATGCTGAAGTATTGCGTGAATTACAGGAAGAAGGTGTTGAGTGGGTACAAATGGATGAACCGATATTGTGCACATCCATCGGGGATGAAGAGATAAATCAATTCAAAGAAGTCTATCAAACACTTAAAGAATCCTGCCCCGGGTTAAAGATCATCCTTCAAACCTATTATGATAGTTTGGAAAGGTACCAGCGGGTGTTGACACTCCCGGTAGATGGCATAGGGATAGATTTTGTGTATGATCGAGGAGAAAATTTGGCTGCGCTGAAGAAATTTGGTTTTCCTAAGGATAAATTCTTGGCTGCCGGCATTCTTGATGGCAGGAATATTTGGAGAAGTAATCTTGCGGATACCAACTCACTTCTTTCGTTCATTGCAGGATATGTTCCAAGTGATCGCTTGATCATACAACCATCATGTAGTTTACTACATGTACCTGTAACCTTGCAGAATGAAGAAACACTTGGCCACCCCCTCATTGACGCTCTATCATTTGCTGATGAGAAATTACATGAAATCACTGTTTTAACAAAGGGGATTCGTGATGGAGCTGAAACAATAGAAGATGATATCGCTCAAAGTGTAACGGCGATTAAGAATTTAAATGAATCTCCGCTGCGTAATAATAGGGAAGTGCAGGAAGAGGTTGAAGAATTGCATCCCAACAATGTCGGGAGAAAGGATCCTTTCCATGTTCGTAAACTGGAACAGGCCAAGTACTTTTCATTACCTTTTCTACCCACCACTACAATCGGCAGTTTTCCTCAAACCCAGGAAGTGAGAAGGCAAAGGTTGAAATGGAGGAAGGGAGAACTTTCTGATGGGGAGTATCAGCAATATATTCATGCAGAAATCAAACGTTGGGTTGAAATTCAGGAACAAATCGGCCTTGATGTGTTTGTACATGGTGAATTCGAGCGGACGGACATGGTTGAATTCTTTGGTGAAAAATTAGAAGGTTTTCAATTTACGAAGTATGGGTGGGTACAATCATACGGTTCCAGATGTGTGAAGCCACCACTCATATATGGTGATGTGAATTTTAAAGAAACCATGACCGTTAGAGAAACCGTATACGCTCAATCATTAACGGATAAACCGGTTAAAGGGATGTTAACGGGTCCTATCACAATTCTTAACTGGTCATTTGTTCGGAATGATGTATCACGTTATGAAGTAGCTAATCAAATCGCACTTTCTCTCCAAAAAGAGATAGAGGAATTAGAAGCCAATGGAATTCGTATGATACAAGTCGATGAACCGGCACTTAGGGAAGGACTGCCTTTAAAAAATGAAAATTGGGAGCAATATCTTAAGGCTGCCGTATACGCTTTCAAATTAGCCACTTCATCAGTACAGAACCAAACCCAGGTCCATACACATATGTGCTATTCGGATTTTGAAGATATTATAGATGCCATCAATGATCTGGATGCTGATGTCATCTCGATTGAAACATCAAGAAGTCATGGGGAATTAATCCATGTTTTTGAAGACAATACGTATGACAAAGGGATTGGTCTGGGGGTATATGACATACACAGTCCCCGGGTGCCGAAGCGTGAAGAATTAATCCGTAATATACATCGGGCTCTTGAAGTGCTGGATCCCCATTTATTCTGGGTCAACCCGGATTGTGGTTTGAAAACACGTGGAATTGATGAGACGGTATCAGCGCTTAAAACCATGGTGGAAGCGGCGGAACAAGTGCGTGAAGAGATGCTGCTTAAAAAGGAAAGTTAATAGACGGGAAACGGAGAGAAATATGATCGAGTGTAGGTGATTACGTTCGCTTGATCCCTTTTCAAAACGCAGGACGTAGTTGAAAAAATTGCGTCCTGCTCATAAGGAGAGAAAAGAAAATGCCATACATAGCCATAGGAAGAATCATTCAAGTATTTAATGAATATCAGCCAAATCGCACCATCCTGTATTTGGTGAGTGATAAGGGGATTGATGAGTTCCCCCAAGGGAGGATTTCATTAAAGACCGCTTTAGAATGGCAGGCAGAAGAGAAGATATGCAATGTCTATGCTCCCAGTTAAAGGAAGGGATAAAAAAATAAGCTTCCCAAAATCCTTCGAATTGTGTTAACTTAATGTTATACATAGTTTACATACACAAGGGGGATTTGAAAGTGAACGGAGAAAAACTAAGGGTGATCATTCACTGTGCTATCTTTGCTGCTATTACGGGGATTTTCGCTCAGATTGAGATTCCACTGCCACTCGTTCCAATCAGTGGGCAAACATTAGCAGTAGGAATTACAGCGACAATTCTTGGAAGCCGATATGGAGCGTTTGCCATGATATGCTATGCAGCCCTGGGAGCAGTCGGTGTTCCTGTATTTGCGGGCTTCAGTGGAGGGGCACAGGTACTGGTCGGGCCTACGGGAGGCTATATATTCGGCTTTATCGTAGCGGCTTTCTTTACAGGCTTCATCCTTGAAAAAACCAAATTCACCATTCCAATGGCGATGGTTGCCAATACAGTTGGAATGATCATTACGTTGATCCTGGGTACCATTCAACTGAAATTTGTAGCCGATCTTAGCTGGAATCAGGCAATGGCAGCAGGTGTATATCCATTTATCGTAGTTGGACTTATCAAAGCATTCCTGGCCAGCTGGATTGGGATCACTGTAAGACAACGATTGGTTCAGGCGAGGTTAATCGGGAATCGGAAAGCAGCTGCATAATGAAAAAGTTGACTCTTTTTTGGGAGTCAACTTTTTTATGACTAAAATTTATACAAAGACCAATATCCAATATCCTTGAATCCGATTCGCTTATAAATTTTTCCTGCTTCAGGATTATCATAGAATAAGCACAGTTCTTTTCCTTCTTCTAGTACGTCTCGACAAAGCTTTGTCATGCACTCGGTCGCATATCCTTTTTTCTTATACTCAGGATGTGTACAGACAGCGACAATCATCGCAGACATACTGTTTTCAGCGGTTGTGGAAGCAGAAGAAACAAATTTCCCGTCTTCTTCTACGTAATAGCTTCTCGAAACTCCGGCTTCCATGCTATGTTTTCTTTTTTCTATAGAAAAATCGCCACCACTAAATTCAGGGATAGAGTTCAAAAGATCAACAAGTTTAGGTAAATCATTGAGGGTAGCCTGTTTTACATGAGGCAGGTCTTGTCGATCCATTGATTCCGTGCTGTCACATTTCGCATAGTGCATATGTCTTATTGATTTAATTTCTCTGGATAAAAAGGGTTCAACCTGCGTGACGATCCTTTTTAATCCGGAAACGATGCTGTAGTCTTCAGTCTCATTAATGATTGCGGCAAATCCTTCCGCATTAAATTCCCCCATGGAAAAAGGGATGAAGTTTTCTCTGTACTTAAGGAGGATTCCCCTCAATTTCCCTTCCGCATCAAAGTCGCCCCAGATTTTCTGAAAATCCTGTTCATACCCAAAGGCTTCAATATCCCCGATAATAAACAAATTCTCAGCCGGCTGCTGATGAATGAGTTGCTGGCAAATATCATGATCCTGTTCCGTTAGCTGTCTGATCATCTTGTTCCCCCCTTGTAAATAATCATTATCATACCAAAATTAGAAATATTTAGTAAAGTATTATTTGAGGTATTTCGATAACAGATGGAACCAGTGAAAATGTCATTTGTATAAATTCATATGGACTAACAGAAGTTAAGAATAGGTGAAAAATTTTTCAGGTGAAATATCATGTGTAGTTTTAAATTCATCGAAATAGGGAATCTTAGCATCAAACACAGTTACTGGGAGGGAAACTCATGCTTTGGACCATTATTGGAATTCTTTTAGTCCTTTGGTTACTCGGATTGATTTTTAAAATCGGAGGAGCCATCATCCACGTTTTACTTGTTATTGCCATTGTTGTCTTTTTATTTAACAGAATCACCGGCCGTAAGAAAGGATTATAACGATAATAAAGGTCCGTCCCTCAAAAATTGAGGGACGGACCTTTATTATATAGACTATTTAACGGCTGGGCCGCCTTTAAGTTCTATTTCAGATGGTACGTTTGAGAACTTCTTGAAGTTTTCGTTGAATTTGTGGGCCAGTTCTTTTGCCTTCACTTCATAGGCTGCTTCATTGGACCATGTTCTCTTTGGTTGAAGCACTTCGTCTGGAACACCAGGAACGTGAACTGGGATGTTCAGACCAAAGATGTCGTCCGTTTCTGTTTCAACGTGTGTCAGTTCCCCTTCAAGAGCTGCTTGAATCATAGCACGAGTGTAAGATAACTTCATGCGGTTACCAACACCGTATTCTCCACCGGTCCAACCAGTGTTCACTAAGAATACTTGAGCATTGTGCTCATCGATTTTCTTCCCAAGCATCTCAGCATAACGAGTTGCAGGGAGTGGCAGGAATGGTGAGCCAAAGCAAGTCGAGAATGTGGCTTGTGGTGAAGTGATTCCGCGCTCAGTACCTGCAAGCTTCGATGTATATCCGCTCAAGAAGTGATACATCGCTTGTTCTTTCGTCAGTTTGCTGATTGGAGGTAATACCCCGAATGCATCTGCGGTTAAGAATACAATGGTATTTGGATGTCCTGCAACACTTGGTTCAACGATGTTATCCATCGCTTGAAGAGGGTACGCAGCACGAGTATTCTCTGTTAAAGTGTTATCCTCATAATCAGCGATGCGGGAATTGTCATCGAGAACCACATTTTCAAGGACAGAACCGAAACGGATCGCATCAAAGATTTGTGGCTCCTTTTCACGTGTCAGACCGATACACTTAGCGTAGCAGCCACCTTCGATATTGAATACACCGTTTGGAGACCATCCGTGCTCATCATCGCCGATTAAACGACGGTTTGGATCTGCGGACAATGTCGTTTTTCCTGTGCCGGATAAACCGAAGAACAATGCCACATCTCCTTCACGTCCCACATTTGAAGAACAGTGCATGGAAAGGATATCTGATTCTGGAAGGACGTAGTTCATTACAGAGAAAATCGATTTCTTCATTTCACCTGCATACTCAGTTCCGCCAATTAAGACAATTCTTCTTTCAAATGATACAATGATAAATGTTTCAGAGTGAGTTCCGTCTACTGCTGGATCTGCCTTGAAGTTCGGGGCAGAAACGACGGTGAATTCTGATTGATGACCCTTTAGCTCTTCTCCTGTAGGGCGAATGAATAATTGGTGAGCGAAAAGATTATGCCAAGCGAATTCGTTGATCACTTGAATCGGTAGTCTATGTTTTGGGTCAGCACCTGCGAACCCTTTGAATGAAAATACTTCTTCTTTTTCTTTTAAGTAATCTAATACTTTTGTATATAGTTTATCGAATGATTCTGAAGAGATTGGTTGATTGACAGAACCCCACTCAATCTTATCCTTCGTGGATGGTTCTTCTACAATGAATTTATCCTTAGGAGAGCGTCCTGTGTATTTACCAGTTTCTGCTCTGACTGCACCTGATGATGTTAAAACGCCTTCATTTCGTTGAAGGACTTTTTCAACTAGTTGGGAAACAGATAATTGTTCCTGAATGTTTTGACCGTTAAGTAATTCTGTTAATTCATTAGACATGCTCACTGAATTCATTAGAACCCTTCCTTTATATAAATTTAATGATCTCGTTTGCTTCACAAAAATAGTATAACACAATTGAAGCATTAGTCTATACTATTTATTCATTTTTATAATGTGTCTTCATATTGTCACATTTTTCGTCCAAATATAGCTTGTATCTTCTTATATATATGAAAAAAATATCATAATGTTTAGCCTCATTGCCTAATTAGGTTATTTTATGAGGGCAAGATAGGTTGGAATCATGATAAGAGTAAGCTTGAATGGTTAAACATGTCACTTGAAAAAAAGTTGACACCCTTTGTACTAAACGTTATTATTGTTCCTTGAACGGATACTCTTATCCTGAGCTGGTGGAGGGAGCAGACCCTATGAAACCCAGCAACCTGCTAAATAGTGAATGGATTCTTTCTGTCTGAAAGATCCGATTAAGCGAAGGTGCTAAACTGAGGCAAGGTCTATGAACCTTGAACGATAAGAGAGAAAAGGCGCGGCTATGATCTGAAACCTTTCCTCTATTGTTTTAAACATGAGGAAGGGTTTTTTCTGTTTATAGTGGATCAAATGCACATAATGCATGATTTTTTTATAAAAAAACCATGTTTACTTCATACTACTTAGGGAATGAGTACCGTATCTGTTTAATGTTTTGTTAGATCAAAATCTAACAATTATGCTTAAGGAGGAACCTTGATGTCAACTAATCGTCGTCTGTTTACATCTGAGTCCGTAACCGAAGGACATCCAGATAAAATTTGTGACCAAATCTCTGATTCAATTCTTGATGCAATTCTTACAAATGATCCGAATGCTCGTGTAGCATGTGAAACGTCTGTTACGACGGGTCTTGTTCTTGTTGCGGGTGAAATTACAACGAGTACGTATGTCGATATTCCAAAAATCGTTCGTGAAACGATCCGTGAGATTGGCTACACTCGTGCGAAATATGGCTTTGATGCCGAGACATGTGCTGTATTAACATCCATCGATGAGCAATCTGCTGATATCGCTCAAGGTGTAGATCAGGCACTTGAAGCTCGTGAAGGTCAAATGACGGATGAAGAAATCGATGCAATCGGTGCAGGTGACCAGGGGTTAATGTTTGGATTCGCTTGTAATGAAACGAAAGAACTTATGCCTCTACCGATTTCCCTTGCTCACAAGATTTCCCGTCGTCTGACTGAAGTTCGTAAAGAAGAAATCCTTCCTTACTTACGTCCGGATGGAAAAACTCAAGTAACCGTTGAATATGATGAAAACGATAAGCCGGTTCGCATCGACACGATCGTAATCTCAACTCAGCATCACCCTGAAGTGACGCTTGAGCAAATCCAACGTAACTTAAAAGAATATGTCATCGATCCTGTTGTACCGAAAGAACTGATCGATGAGCAAACAAAATACTTCATCAACCCGACTGGTCGTTTCGTTATCGGCGGACCACAAGGTGATGCAGGGTTAACAGGACGTAAAATCATCGTTGACACATATGGCGGGTACGCTCGTCACGGTGGCGGTGCATTCTCTGGTAAGGATGCAACGAAAGTGGACCGTTCAGCAGCCTATGCAGCACGTTATGTAGCGAAGAACATTGTGGCAGCAGGACTTGCTGAAAAATGTGAAGTTCAATTAGCGTATGCGATCGGTGTTGCTCAACCGGTATCCATCTCCGTTGATACATTTGGAACAGGTAAAGTATCAGAAGACGTACTAATTGACGTTGTTCGCAACAACTTTGATCTGCGTCCTGCAGGAATCATCAAAATGCTGGACCTTCGCCGTCCGATCTATAAGCAGACAGCAGCTTACGGACACTTTGGCCGTAACGATATTGATCTTCCTTGGGAGCGTACAAACAAAGCTGAAGCATTAAAAGCAGAAGCGTTGAGTGAATAAGGAAAGATAGAGATAGAAGAGACCAACACTTATTAGGGTGTTGGTCTTTTTTACGATATGGGAAGGCGGTGGCGAAGTTTGTTTTTTTGTGTCGAAGGGCAGGTATATCGCGATTTTCGCAGATAAAACTTACTTTTGGCAGATGTATTTTGAAAATGGCAGATAAATCCGGAACGGGGACCCGCCAACAAGAAAATATTCCATGAGTATTCTCAGGAAGGTTGGGGTATCCCAAGTATAGGATATTAAAATGGTTTGATGCTTTTATAATATTGTCCTTTTTCTGCGTATTCTCTCGAAATTCGCTTCATTTCGCTAATATCATGTTCATTTAACTCTCTCACTACTTTTGCTGGCCGACCGAATGCCAGTGTGTTGGGAGGAATGACTTTCCCTTGTGGAACAAGGCTTCCTGCCCCAATAAATGCTCCTTCACCAATTTCAGCATTATCGAGAATGATCGACCCCATGCCGATTAAAGCCTTTTTTCGGATTTTGCAGCTATGTAAAATCACTCCGTGGCCTACGGTTACTTCATCTTCAAGAATAAGAGGGTTATTTGGACTCTGATGAAGAATGGAATTATCCTGTATATTTACTTTATTACCGATTCTCGTTGGAGCGACATCCCCTCTGATGACGGTGTTAAACCAGATGCTGGACTCTTCACCGATCTCTACATCCCCGGAGATGGTCACATAATCGGCAATGTAGGCCGAATGAGCGATGATCGGTTTTTTATCATGATATGGATAGAGCATTTTTTACTTCCCCTTTCAATAATATTTACTATAATAATGGTAGCAGAATTTATACACTTAGAGAACTATTAAGGAGGAATTGCCATGTGGAAATGGGAAACAGATCAAGAAGCAAAGGCAGTCATCGTTATCATTCATGGAGCAATGGAGCATCATGGTCGGTACGGTTGGCTCATTGAAATGTGGCGTGCAGCGGGCTTCCATGTCATCATGGGGGATTTACCAGGTCAGGGTATGACATCGAGAAGTCAAAGAGGACATATTGATTCGTTTGATGATTATATAGTGGAAGTGAAAGATTGGGTACAGGCTGCGTATCAATTTGAATTGCCTGTATTTATGATTGGTCACAGTATGGGGGGGCTTGTTGCGGTCCGTATGCTTCAGGAAACTCACGTAAACCTGGCAGGGGTGATTTTGTCCTCACCTTGTTTAGGTTTGGTCACAACCCCATCAAAATCGATCGAGCTCTTGTCCCACGGTTTGAATAAAATCGCTCCCATGGTGAAGTTTCCATCAGGGTTAACGATCGATATGGCAACGAGAAATGCAGATGTACGTGAAATCGACAGCAACGATTCACTCTATATCACCAAAGTTTCTGTCCGCTGGTACAGGGAGCTCGCCCAAGCGATAAAACTGGCTTTTGTAAACCTGGAGAAAATGCCTGACGTTCCTTTGCTCGTGTTGCAGGCTGGTGATGACAAAATTGTCGATAAAAAAGCAGTGAAAAAATGGTTCAACGAACTGTCTTTATCTGAAATGCATTACAAAGAATGGCCGAAATGCTATCATGAAATCTATAATGAACCAGAAAGAGAAGATATCTTTGAATACTCCAATATTTTCATTGAAAGTCGTTTGAAAGCGCTAGGATACATTTTGTAAAAGAGGTGGTAAAGGTGTCGATCCCAAGTGATCCCTTTTCGTTAATGACAAGAGTATACCGAAATGTTTTTCCGATTGTTCATAAAGAATTAGATGAGTGGAAGAGGCGGGCGGAAGCGATCCCCAATCAGGAATTAAGAAGTCAGGCCCTGGCCAGTATCGAACATAAAACGTTTCACTGTGAAGGTGGATCGATCCTTTCCCTGTTGGCACTGGATAAAAAAGAAGACACGATTCGATTTATCGTCGCCTATCAGACAATAAGCGATTATTTGGATAATCTCTGTGATCGGAGCGTTTCCCTGGATCCCGACGATTTTGCCCTTCTTCATCAATCCATGAAAGACGCCCTTACGGTGGGTGCTGTGCCTGCCAATTACTATGCTTTAAGGACCGATCAGGATGACGGGGGGTATCTGAGAGATTTAGTGCTTAGCTGTCAGTCCGTTCTTGAAGCATTACATCACTACGAGAACATCAATAAGGATCTTATACAGCTTTGTGAATACTACTGCGACTTGCAGATACATAAACATGTTAAAAAAGAAGAAAGGGTAGGAAGGCTGCAGAATTGGTTTGAAACTCACCGTTCGAACCTTCCGGAAATGAATTGGTACGAGTTTTCCGCCTGTTCTGGATCAACACTCGGCATCTTCTGTTTAGTGTCATACGCATGCAGAAGCGATTTTCAGCCGTCGCACACAGAAAAAATCAAACGTGGATATTTTCCATATATTCAAGGCTTACATATCCTTCTTGATTACTTCATTGACCAGGATGAGGACCATGAGGGGGGAGACTTGAACTTCTGCTTTTATTACGAGGATGATGAGCATTTAAAAGAACGGCTGCTTCATTTTCTTCAAAAAGCAGACGAACACACCCATGAACTGCCACATGCCCATTTTCACCGCCTGATTAACAAAGGACTCATCGGCGTCTACCTGTCAGACGACAAGGCAAACAAACAAGAAAAAGTACAATCCTTCTCCAAACAATTCATCGCACAAGCCGGCTGGATCACCAGATTCTTCTACATCAATGGAAAAATATACCGAAAATGGAGAAATCGCAAAAAAACATCCTGAAAAAGAGGGACGGACCTTCGACACTAGTGTCGAAGGTCCGTCCCTTTTATTGTCTCTTTTATCAAACTAAAGTTGGGTGAAGGGATACTAAATTCGACGGTTAATACCATAATTATACAAATATTAATCGTTGATATCTTTTATTTTACGACAATTTACCCATCTGTAGTTTAGCGGAATATCGTACTATGTATCTAAAAATGTGTTATTTCGTCATACTAAATAACTAATGTATTCTGAAAAGATTTACTTTTCAGAATAATGGAGTATATTTTAATTAGTGTAAAAATTTAGTACATAAAAAAGGGGGAACCAAGTTTGAAATCACGTAAAGTATTATCGATGGCCATGGCTGCGGCATTGAGTGTAGGGGCATTTGCTGTACCTGCATCAGCTGCAACCACAGTGCCTGAAAATGTGTTAGCAAAGCCGGCGGTGAAGAAATCTCATTCACATGGTGAAGGTCCATTCGACTTAGCCATTGCGAATGAAGAGAAGTTGATTGAAATGCTCCAAAAGAGCGGTAAATTATCTAAGAATGCTACAGCTGTACAAGCAGAAAAAGCTGTCCAGAAGTTCTTGAAAGAGAAATCTGAAGGTTTAAAGGAACTGGAAGATGACGGTGAATTAAAAGAAGAGAAAGAAAAAATTGAAAAAGATATCGATAAGCACAAAAAGGGCGATAAGCATAAAAAGAAAAAAAGAGATTTAGACCCTGTAGTGGAAGAGGATTACACCGGTGAAAAGAGAACCGATAAAGTTCTAGTATTACTAATGGAATTCCCTGATTTCCCACATAATTCCATCCAACCTGAAGATTCGGATATGTATTATGAAGATTACGTAAAAGAGCATTATGAGGATATGGTATTTGGAGAAAACGGATATACAGGTCCAAATGGTGAAAACCTCATTTCCATGAAGCAATTTTATGAGCAGCAAACGGATGGGGCTTATTCTGTTGAAGGTGAGGTAGCTGGATGGTATCAAGCTTCTAAACCGGCAGCAGCTTATGGGGGGAATGATCCAGAAACAGGTGATAATGATAAAGATGCGAGGGGACTTGTACGCGAAGCTTTAGCAGCGGCAGCAAATGACCCTGAAGTGGACTTGTCTGATTATGACCAGGAAGACCGTTATGACCTTGATGGAGACGGAAATACCCGTGAACCTGATGGCTTGGTAGATCATTTAATGATTGTTCATTCAGCAGTAGGGGAAGAAGCTGGTGGAGGTAGTCTTGGTGAGGATGCGATTTGGTCTCATCGCTGGAATTTAGGGGATGTGTTCCCTGTAGATGGCACGGAAGCGGAAGTTCCATATTGGGGTGGCAATATGGCTGCATATGACTATACAGTTCAACCAGCTGATGGAGCTGCTGGCGTATTTGCCCATGAATATGGTCACGACCTGGGATTACCTGATGAATATGACACTCAATACACAGGTGCCGGTGAAGCGGTAGCATACTGGTCCATCATGGCAAGCGGAAGCTGGGCCGGTAAGGTTCCTGGAACAGAACCAACAGGATTCAGTGCTTGGTCGAAAGAATTTCTGCAAGCAGCACATGGTGGAAACTGGCTGAAACATGAAGAAGTTGATCTGGAAGACATTAATAAAAAAGGTATCGAAGTCTACCTGGATCAGGCAAATACAAAAGGGACAAACCCTGATGCTCTTAAAATTAACCTCCCTGATAAAGAAACAGTGGTGAATACACCGTTTAGCGGAGAATATGAGTACTTCAGTGGAAGTGGCAATGACCTGGATAATTCTGCGGTCATGAATGTAGATTTAACATCTTCTCAAAATGCAGAACTTACATTCAAAGCATGGTATGACATTGAACAAGATTGGGATTATGGTTCAGTTCAAGTTAGTGAAGACGGTGAAAACTGGACGAGCATTCCAGGAAATGTAACAACAGATACAAATCCGCACGATCAAAATCCTGGTCATGGAATCACTGGGAATTCAGATGGATGGGTAGATGCCACATTTGATTTAAGTCAGTATGCAGGGAAAGAAATTCAAGTAAAACTAAACTATTGGACAGATGTTGCAGCGGTTAATCAAGGTTTATATGTGGATGATATCAGAGTGACTTCAGACGGTAATGAAATATTCTTCGATGATGTAGAAGGTGAAGAAAAAGTTACACTTGAAGGATTCACAAAAGAAAATGGAGTGAAAACTTCTGAGCATTATTACCTGCTCGAATGGAGAAACCACCAGGGGGTAGATGAAGGTTTGGCTCACATCCGCCGTGGTAACAGTCTTATGTCGTACGATCCAGGCCTAATAATTTGGTATGCAGATGAAAAATATGGAGATAACTGGACTGGTGCCCACCCGGGTGAAGGTTTCTTGGGAGTAGTAGATGCAGACCAGAGAGAACTAAAATGGAGTGATAACTCAGTTGCATCCACTCGATATCAAATCCATGATGCTGCATTCAGTATGGATAGATCTAAGTTCATGTTCCTGGATTATTATGAATCATTAGGTTTAGTAATGCTGGATCCACATACACAGAAAAACCCGGTTTTCAATGATAATCGAAGTTATTTGAATGAAGATATACCAGATGCAGGACGTAATGTACCTGAATATGGATTGAAAATTAAAGTTACTGGTCAAAGTAAAGATCGTTCAGTCGGAAGAATCGAAATAAGCAAGAAATAAACCAAAAAGGGTGACTGCCATCTCGGCAGTCATCCTTTAAGCATGTTATTGGACATTTTTTACTACTGAATTGATAATAATACTCACATCAATTAAAGGAGATGTCCATTTTGAAGTTAAGTGTTTTAGATCAGTCACCCATTTCAGAAGGAATGAGCCCACAAGAGGCTTTAAATCATACAGTCCAATTAGCACAACATGTCGAGAAGTTGGGATTCGAACGTTTCTGGGTATCCGAGCATCATGATTCAACGGGACTTGCGGGTTCCTCGCCGGAGGTATTGATCGCTCATCTGGCACAGAATACATCAAGGATCCGTGTCGGTTCCGGAGGGGTCATGCTTCCTCATTACTCTTCATACAAAGTAGCTGAGAATTTCCGATTGCTTGAAGGGTTGAATCCGAATCGGATTGATTTAGGATTAGGAAGGGCACCTGGCGGAATGCCGATGGCAACGATGGCCCTGCATGACGGGAAGCCGAGAGACGTCAATCGATATCCTGAACAAATCGATGATCTGCTGGGGTATTTAACCGATTCATTACCGGATACTCATCCCTATCAAGGATTAACGGCAGCCCCGATGATCGAAACGATGCCTGAAGTATGGATGCTTGGTTCAAGTCCGTCCAGTGCGATGCTGGCAGCACAAAAAGGATTACCTTATACCTTTGCCCAGTTTATTAACGGGGAAGGCGGCCCTCAATATACACAGGCGTACAGAAATAACTTTGTTCCTTCCAAATACCTGAAGGACCCAAAGAACATCGTAGCCGTGTTTGCCATCTGTGCTGAAACGGATGAAGAAGCAGAAAGGGTCGCATCCAGCATAGACTTGGCGATCTTAATGATTGAACAAGGCATGCGTTCAAACGGGACACCTAGTCCTGAGAAAGCGGCAGCTTATCAGTACACCCCATTTGAAGAAATGAGAGTGCGCGAAAATCGCAAACGCATGGTCGTCGGAAATCCTAAAAAGGTGAAAGAACAACTACTTTCACTCAGTGAACAGTACCAAACAGATGAAATCATGCTCGTCAGCATCACATACGACTTCCAGGACAAACTCAAATCATTTGAATTAATAGCAAACGAAATGTTATAACAAATAGAAAAAATAGGGACGGATCTCGAAAAGGTCCATCCCTATTTTTATTGGCCGCCTCTAGGTAAAGCCCTGACGCTTTTCTATTTATCTCTTCTCCAATGCCACAATAAATGGAGGATTATTCAGCTGGTTCATGAATTGATAGCGAAGGACGTGGACGTAGTTTTGGTCCAGTTTTTCCACGTAGCGAAGGATATAGTCCCGTTCGACCGCTCCTTCCGGGTGACCGTGATAAATGACAAGGACGAGGATCCCTTCAGGTGCCATCATTTCCAGGATTTGATTCAAGGCGAGTATCGTTGTTTTCGGACGGGTGACAATTTCCTTGTCGCCGCCGGGTAAGTACCCAAGGTTAAAGATTGCGCCGGTCACTTTTCCGTGATGCACGGGAGGAATTACGTTCATCACTGTCTCGTGCCCTTGATGAAAGAGTGTCACCCGGTGAGCAAGATTATGGGTGATGAGCTGTTCTTTAGTGTTTTCTAGGGCATCCTCTTGAATATCAAAACCGTATACCCGGCCATTTTCTCCGACTAATCTAGCCAGGAATAAGGTGTCATGTCCATTCCCGAGTGTTGCGTCTATTGTAATATCTCCTGGTTTGACAGCCCGTTCCAGAAGCTCTCTTGCAAAAGGTAAGATTCGTTCTAATTTCATGCTTTCACATCCACTTTATAAAATTTTCCCTGCCAGCTGTCCCTGCGTTTAAGTTCATCGTCAATCGCGTTCAATACACTCCATTTATTCACGCTCCACATCGGTCCGATCATTAAGTCGATAGGTCCGTCCCCCGTAATGCGGTGAACGATCATCTCAGGAGGTATTATTTCCAGCTGATCGCAAACCAGTTTCACGTAATGATCGAAATCCATGAAGTCGAGCAGTCCTTTTTCATATTGCTTGACCATGGGAGTTCCTTTCAGCAAATGCAAGAGGTGGATTTTAATTCCCTGGACGTCAAGGTTGGCCACTTCACTTGCCGTTTCCATCATCATTTTTTCATCTTCTTGAGGAAGTCCGTTAATAATATGAGAACACACCCGTATACCGTGTTTTCTTAATTTATTGACTCCATCGACATAGCACTGATAATCGTGGGCCCTATTGATCAATCCGGCGGTTTTCTCATGAACGGTTTGCAGGCCCAGTTCTACCCATAAATAGGTTCTTTCGTTCAATTCAGCCAAGTATTCGACCACATCGTCAGGAAGACAGTCCGGGCGGGTAGCGATGGAAATACCTATAACTCCCTCTTGCCCGAGAACTGATTCATATCTCTCTCTTAGCACATCCACAGGTGCATGAGTGTTTGTGAATGCTTGGAAATACGCCATATACTTCCCGTCTTTCCACTTCTTATGCATTCTTTCTTTAATGTCAATGAATTGCTTTTCTAAGGAGTCGACCCTGCTTCCGGCAAAGTCCCCAGAGCCGGCAGCACTGCAGAAGGTACAGCCGCCATGGGCAACCGTGCCATCCCGGTTCGGGCAATCAAAGCCGCCATCGAGGGCAACCTTAAAGACTTTATGTCCAAAGTGATTTCGTAAATGGTAGTTCCATGTATGATATCGCTTTAAATCTGTGGCATATGGAAATGGGTTTGTCTCGATGACAAACACCTCCTACGTTTCAATGTGTGTAACAGTATGTATGACGCTCAAAAAGATTTTATCATGAACACGGGGTCAAATGTATCCTGCATAGAGAAATAGGCGAAGATTACCACTTCTGAAACGGGCAATCAGGTTCAAACTAAGATGGAGGAGAGTAAGGATGGGACCTTCCTCTTCTTTATTCTATACGTCAAGGAGGTAGTCGAAATGGCAACAAGAAATTCGGTTGATGAATGCATTCAAAAGTGTGAAGATGCCATTCGTTACGCTCAAGAACAATATAAATCAGGGACACAGCAAGAGCATTACCACGATGTGGAATACACTCAAGCCATGCAGCAACTTGAAGCAGCGGTGAATGATGTGGCTCATTTAGCCAATAGCGCCAACTCTCAACAGCGTGAACAATTGCATCGCATGAGACTTCAGCTTCAGGCCTTACAAAATGAGATGATTCTGTTAGATCATGATCCAAATGTAGTAGGAGGTAAATTACATTGACCACTCGTTCTGATAAAAAAAACCCTGAACAAAAAACCCGCAGTGATTTCCGTAATTTAGATACAGAATTCGGAGCTGAAAACAATCCTGTCAAAGCTGCAAAAAAGCGCTACGAAAAAAAGGGACAGCCTGTTAAATCCGATCATCATAACGGAAAATAATGGACTGAAATTAGGTGCTCTTTATAATGGGGCACCTGGTTTTTTTAGTAGAAAAAAAGGACATCTATTTTAAGAAATAATTCTTGCCCCCTTTCACAAAAAAGAGTAAAATCCTTTTGGGACTCGAAATAAAATAGTGGAAAGGGGGCAGAATCATGCCCAAATCATTATGGTTACTTGTCATTGGAATGATGGTGAATGTGACAGGTGCCTCTTTTTTATGGCCTCTTAATACCATTTATCTTCATGAGAATTTAGGGAAATCACTGTCTGTAGCGGGAATTGTGCTGATGATGAACGCTGGAGCGAGTGTAATAGGAAATTTGATCGGAGGAACACTTTTTGATAAGTTTGGTGGATACCGCTCGATATTAGTAGGAATTTCTATTACTTTGACTGCTCTGGTCGGGATGAATATTTGGCATGGCTGGCCTCACTATGTGGTCTTTTTGACCATTGTTGGATTTGGCTCAGGGATCGTCTTTCCTTCCATGTATGCCATGGCAGGTTCGGTATGGCCTGAAGGCGGCCGAAAAGCATTCAATTCCGTCTATGTGGCGCAAAATATTGGAGTTGCTGTTGGAGCTGCATTAGGAGGATTCGTAGCCTCGTTTTCCTTTAACTATATATTCTTAGCGAATCTTAGTATGTATATCGTCTTTTTCTTCATTGCCTTATTGGGTTATCGAAACATTTCAGTTAACGGTCATCAAACATCCGTTTTGAATGAGTCTAAGGTGATAAGGGATAAATCGAAAATGAAGGCCCTGCTCTTCATTTGCGTTGCCTATTTATTATGCTGGATGGGCTATGTACAATGGCAATCCACCATTGCAACGTACACCCAGGAGATCAATATCAGCCTGAAACAATACAGCTTATTGTGGACGATCAATGGAGCGCTGATAGTGCTTGCACAGCCACTTTTATCAAAAGCAATCAAGCGTTTTGAACATAATTTAAAGCTTCAAATTATGATTGGGACGATTATTTTCATGGTTTCGTTCGCAGTGGCTTCGATGGCTGATCAATTTCAATGGTTTGCCATTGCGATGATCATCCTGACGATTGGTGAAATGCTCATATGGCCGGCTGTTCCTACCATTGCTAACTCACTTGCTCCAAAAGGGAGAGAAGGATTCTATCAGGGAATCGTCAACAGTACAGCAACAGGAGGAAGAATGATCGGACCGTTTATCGGAGGAGTATTAGTGGACGTATTCAGCATGCAGGTGCTGTTTCTGACGTTGATCGCTTTCTTCATGGTCTCATTAGTCATTACCAGTCAATATGACCGACCGCTGAAAAAGAAAAGCGAAGTCTCCGTATCGATTCAACAATAAAGAAAACCCCAATGAGGATTCATTGGGGTTTGTTTTTTCCATATAAAAAGGGCTCCCGTTTCCTACGGAAGCCCACTTGCAAAAAATTGAGGCGAGAGATCAGCAAACGCCACATCGTTTGTTGTCACAAGGACGTGATCCCCGACTTACACAATTCAGCTCATCGCTATAATAGAATAGCATAGGACTCATAAGAAAACAATACTATTTCACAAAAAAAATCTAATCGCTTAGATTATAGAAAGTTTTAGAATTATTTATACTGGTAATTGAAATGATTGGAAAAACGCATTCATTTACGCAACGACAGTGAATGTATGTGCTACTATAGATGTATATGTTCTCTTTCAAAACAGAGGAGGCAAAGGAAATGAGCTTATTAAAAAAGGTATCCGTCGAAATGATTGAAATCATTCTTGAGAACGCTTTTGAATGGTTGGTCGTCGTTGATAACGAAGGTACGATTATTTATATAAATGACAATTACTGTAAATTTCTTGAGGTTGAACGAGATAAAGCAATCGGTTCACATGTGACTAACGTCATCGAAAACACACGTATGCATATCGTTGCAGGCAGTGGCAAAGAGGAAGTGGCGGACCTTCAATATATAAAAGGAAACTATATGATCGCCAATCGAATTCCGATTCGGGTTGATGGGAAGGTGATAGGAGCATTTGGATCGGTGATCTTCCGGGATACGAGTGAATGGATGCAAATGAGTTCTCACGTAAAGAACATGATGTCGAAAATTCAAAGCTACATCCAGGATATCAATACCGGCGTGAAATACACGCTGAATGATATCATCGGTGAATCACCCGGAATGAATGAATTGAAGGACAAAGCTCAAATGATTGCCCCCAGTGATATTTCGATCCTGATCAGAGGTGAGAGCGGAACGGGTAAAGAGCTGTTCGCCCATAGTATTCACCAGCTGAGCGAAAGAAGCAGACAACCTTTTATTAAAGTGAACTGTGCCGCGATCCCAGAGCAGCTTCTGGAATCAGAGCTATTCGGTTACGAAGAAGGAGCATTTACAGGAGCGAAAAAGGGTGGGAAAAAAGGGAAGTTTCAGCTGGCTCATAAGGGAACACTTTTCCTTGATGAAATCGGGGACATGCCTCTCAACATGCAGGCGAAGCTTCTCAGGGCTTTACAGGAAGGGGAGGTCGAGGCAGTCGGTTCAAACCGTGTTCAACATGTGGATGTCCGCATCATCGCAGCCACGAACCGCCCACTTGAAAAAATGATGGAAGAAAAGCGATTTCGAAGCGACCTCTACTATCGTATTAATGTAGTCCCCTTTCAAATTCCGCCTCTCCGTGAGAGGAAGGAAGATATCGAGAATTTAGCTGCCTTTTTCTTAGAAAAATCCACAAAATCATCAGGGAAACGGATCCAAGGGTTTGAAAACGAAGTGATGCAGATTTTTAGTTCCTATAGCTGGCCAGGGAATCTGCGTGAATTAGAAAATGTCATTAACGCTTCCACCTATTTGTCTAATGAAAACTGGATATCTCTTCAGTCACTGCCTTCTTATATGAAGGTTAGAAACTTATATGATGTCGACTCTAAAACATTAAAAGAAATCCTTGAAGAAACGGAGAAGTCCGTGTTGATTCAAAGTCTGCAAACTCATCAGCACGACAAACGAAAGGTTGCTGAGACACTGGGGATAAGTAAATCAAGCATGTATGAGAAATTAAATAAATATCAGCTTCTATGATATGGTTGTGCCGGAAGTCCGGAAATGTGGAAAACAGTCCATATTTCCGGACTGTTTTATTTTTCGTGTAAATATGTACATTTCGTGACTAAAATGCTGAATTTGTCCAGAATCCTGGAATTCTTGTAATGTGTGCGTGAGAAAATGAGTGATTGATTAGTAATCTGAAAGTTGGCACAATTATTGCATGTATTCTATTTGAAAGTATTTTATGGAAAGGAGAGAAGAAGATTAGATAAAAATGTAAACGATTTCATTTTCGGGTGATCATCTTTAGAGAACAAAGGGGGAAATATCATGTTAAGCATGATCGGTCTTATTGGAGGACTCATTTTATTAATCTTTTTAACGATGAGGGGCATGAACATATTGATTGTTGGTCCCATATCGGCTTTATTTGTAGCAGTGTTGAGTGGAATGCCGCTCTTTCCGCAGTTAGCGGGTGAAGGGGAAGCGAATCTCGTTTCAAACTATATGTCAGGTTTTACAAGCTTCGTCGCTGCCTGGTATCTGATGTTCTTATTGGGTGCCGTTTTCGGAAAAGTGATGGAAGACAGCGGGGCCGCTGATAGTGTCTCCAGGTTTGTAGTTGAAAAACTAGGGATGAAGTATGCCGTGTTCGCCATTGTGCTTGCCTGTGCGGTTTTAACATACGGGGGAGTCAGTCTCTTTGTAGTGGCATTCTCTGTTTATCCTATGGCCGTTAGTTTATTTAAACAAGCGGATCTGCCGCGTCGTTTCATTCCTGCGGCATTAGCATTCGGGTCGGTCACGTTCACGATGACATCTGCAGGTTCACCGGAAATCCAAAACTGGATTCCGATTGAATATCTTGGTACAACACCATATGCAGGCTGGGAAGTCAGCTTGATCGTCGCGGTGTTTATGGCGGTGTTTGGCTACTGGTGGTTAAAGCGTATGATCACCAAAGCAGTCAATAAAGGAGAGAAGTTCCATTCACGTGAAGAAGATCCGGTCATTGATGAAGGAAGACCTTTACCTAACCCTTTCATGGGATTAATTCCTTTATTAGTCGTACTTATTCTGGCTTTCACTTTCCACGATTCTTTAAAACAATCAGCACTTATTATTGCCTTATTAGGTGGCGTGATCTCGGCTTATGTGTTAAATCGCAAATATTTCAAAGGCTTCTGGGGTGCTGTTTCCGAAGGTACGGTCGGAGCATTGATTGCCATCGGTAACACAGCAGCCGTTGTTGGGTTCGGAGGAGTGGCCAAAGCCGTTCCAGCCTTTAGTACAGCCGTTGATGTCATGACGAATATTCCTGGATCCCCATTGATCGGTGGAGCCATCGCAGTCAGTGTGATAGCAGGTATGACTGGTTCAGCATCCGGTGGTCAAGCGATCGCATTGCCGATCCTCGCTCCTCACTACGTTGATATGGGTGTGAATCCTGAAGCACTTCACCGGGTAGTGGCGATATCTTCAGGAGCACTGGATTCATTGCCGCACAATGGATATGTCGTGACGACGATTCGCTCGATTTGTAATGAATCACATGGAGAAGCGTATGGTGCGGTAGGTGCAGTAACCGTCATTGTCCCACTTATCGGATTAGCATTAGCGATTCTTTTATTCTCATTTGGTGTAGGGATCTAAGAAAGGAGTATCATCATGGTTGAAAATAAAGTTGTATTCATAACAGGTGCAGCGCAAGGGATCGGCTTCGAAATCGGAAAAGAATTCGCTGCTAACGGAGCAAAAGTCGTACTGACGGATCTGCAGGAAGATACCGTTCAAAAAGCCTCTGAGGCCCATAAGGCTGAAGGATATGAAGTTCTTGGATTGCGCTGTGACGTGACATCGGAAGCCGAATTAAAAGAGGCTATCGCTAAAACGGTGGATCATTACGGGAAGTTGGATGTATTAATCAATAATGCAGGGCTTCAGCATGTGTCCCATATTGAAGAGTTCCCGACTGAGAAATTTGAACTCCTCATAAAAGTCATGTTGACCGCTCCTTTTGTCGCAATCAAGCATGTCCTGCCTCACATGAAGGAGCAGGGAGCGGGACGGATCATCAACATGGCGTCCATTAATGGATTAGTCGGTTTTTCCGGCAAAGCAGCCTATAATTCTGCCAAGCACGGAGTCATCGGCCTGACGAAGGTAGCGGCATTGGAAGCGGCACAGCATGGAATTACCGTGAATGCGGTTTGTCCCGGGTACGTGGACACTCCGCTGGTTCGCAATCAGCTGGAGGACCTTGCCAAAACGCGCAATATACCGTTTGAAAAAGTAATAGAAGAAGTCATCTATCCTCTCGTACCGCAGAGAAGATTGCTGGATGTAAAAGAAATTGCAGATTATACGATGTTCCTGTGCAGTGATGCAGCGAAGGGAATTACCGGGCAGGCAGTTGTGTTGGATGGAGGGTATACGGTTCAGTAGCCTGGTGAGAGAAACGGCCCGTTAGGAGGTCGTTTCTTTTTATTGAGGTGGAATCGAGGGGGAGGTGGGGTGTAAGGGTTTGGGTAAAAACGTAAAACGGCTGTATTTTTGATGAAAACGGCCGGATTATCTTCAGTATCGGCTGGATTTTCATCAAAAAGGACCAAACTTCCCAATAAGCGTCACCTGAATCCCAACCAATTCAATAAATTCACAAAAATCTCCCTTGCAAACCGACAATAGGCTTGCGCTTCTGTATATTTTTCACTAAAATAGTGAATACATATATTGTTTACCTATATTGAAACGTTGATCAGGAGTAGTAATGAGAGATTTCTGTCGTAGAGAGTTGACGGGTGGTGAAAGTCAACCAGAAGCATCATGAACTCGCCTGCTGAGTTGCAAGTGTGAACCAATAGTAAGACTTGCCGTTTTCCGCGTTAAGGATGAATGAAGCTGAGTGCGCGTACACTAATGTGGGTGGTACCGCGGGAGAATGTTAATACAAACTCTCGTCCCAAATATTTATTTGGGATGAGGGTTTTTTTATTTTTTTTCAAAAAAGAAAGGCACCTGCCTTTCGAATGACAATTAAAGGAGGATCTCAATATGAGTTTTGATCATAAAAGTGTTGAGACAAAATGGCAGAAGTATTGGGAAGCAAACAAGACGTTCAAGGCGACTGAAGATGAAGGGAAAGCCAATTTCTACGCACTGGATATGTTCCCGTATCCATCAGGCGCAGGTCTTCACGTAGGACATCCGGAAGGGTTTACAGCAACGGACATCCTTTCCCGCATGAAGCGTATGCAAGGGTACAATGTCCTTCATCCGATGGGGTGGGATGCATTCGGTTTACCGGCTGAGCAGTATGCCCTTGATACAGGGAATGACCCGGCAGAATTCACACAAAAAAATATCGATACATTCCGCCGTCAAATTAAATCACTAGGTTTTTCATATGATTGGGACCGCGAAGTCAATACGACAGATCCGGGCTACTACAAATGGACGCAATGGATCTTCACCAAGCTTTATGAAAAAGGCTTGGCTTATGTGGATGAGGTTGCCGTGAATTGGTGTCCGGCACTGGGGACGGTCCTTGCCAATGAAGAAGTCATTGATGGGAAGAGCGAACGCGGAGGGCATCCTGTGGAGCGCCGTCCGATGAAACAGTGGATGCTGAAGATCACCGCTTATGCCGACCGTCTTGTGGAAGACCTTGAAGATGTAGATTGGCCTGAAAGTATTAAAGATATGCAACGCAACTGGATCGGACGCTCTGAAGGAGCAGAAGTGAACTTTACAATCGAAGGTCATGACAAATCATTCGATGTCTTCACGACACGTCCTGATACGATCTTTGGTGCAACATATGCAGTTCTTGCCCCTGAGCATCCATTTGTTGAAAGAATTACGACGGATGAACAACGTGAGAAAGTGAATGAGTATATCGATAAGATCAAGTCAAAAAGTGACCTTGAACGTACAGATCTTGCAAAAGAAAAAACGGGTGTATTCACAGGCGCCTTTGCAATCAATCCGGGTAACGGAAGCAAAATGCCGATCTGGATTGCCGATTACGTTCTAATGAGCTACGGTTCTGGTGCAATCATGGCTGTTCCTGCTCATGACGAAAGAGATTATGAGTTTGCCAAGGAATTCGATCTTCCAATCGTGGAAGTGGTCGCTGGAGGAAACGTTGAGAAAGAGGCTTATACAGGTGACGGAGATCATGTGAACTCTGATTTTCTTGATGGAATGGGTAAGGAAGAGGCTATCACAAAAGCCATTTCCTGGTTGGAAGAGAAGAATATCGGAACCAAGAAAGTAACGTACCGTCTGCGTGACTGGTTATTCAGCCGTCAGCGTTACTGGGGTGAACCGATTCCAGTCATCCACTGGGAAGATGGCACAACGACGACTGTTCCAGAAAGTGAGCTTCCACTTGTCCTTCCGAAGACGACTGAAATCAAACCGTCCGGTACAGGTGAATCTCCACTTGCGAACATCAGTGAATGGGTGAATGTTGAAGACCGTGAAACAGGTAAAAAAGGCCGCCGTGAAACAAACACAATGCCTCAGTGGGCAGGAAGCTGCTGGTACTATATTCGTTATATCGATCCACATAACGAAGAAGCCCTAGCCGATGCGAAGAAAATGGAAAACTGGCTGCCGGTCGATACGTATATCGGAGGAGCCGAGCATGCGGTCCTGCACTTGCTTTATGCCCGTTTCTGGCATAAGTTCCTTTATGATATCGGCGTAGTGCCAACGAAAGAGCCGTTCCAAAAGCTATTCAACCAAGGAATGATCCTGGGTGAAAACAATGAAAAAATGAGTAAATCAAAAGGGAATGTTGTCAATCCGGATGAGGTGGTAGAATCTCACGGAGCAGATACCCTGAGGCTTTATGAAATGTTCATGGGTCCATTGGAAGCTTCCATCGCATGGAGTACAAACGGACTGGACGGAGCCCGTCGCTTCCTTGACCGTGTATGGCGCCTGCTTGTCGAGGAAGATGGTACACTTTCCTCGAAAGTGACAGATGCACCGAACAGTGACCTGGACAAAACGTATAATCAAACCGTGAAAAAAGTGACAGAGGACTACGAGGGGCTTCGTTTCAACACAGGAATTTCTCAGCTAATGGTATTCATCAATGATGCGTACAAAGCGGACACACTTCCTAAAAACTATGTGGAAGGTTTCATTAAGATGCTGGCACCGATCGCTCCGCATATGACAGAAGAACTTTGGAGCAAGCTTGGTCACGAAGGAACGCTTTCCTACGAAGCATGGCCGACATTCGATGAATCGAAGCTTGTCGACAACGAAGTCGAAATCGTTCTTCAAGTGAACGGTAAAGTGAAGGCGAAAGTCATGATCCCTCGCGATATGAACAAAGAGGATCTAGAAAAAACCGCCATGGAAAACGATGAAATCAAAAGCCAAATCGAAGGCAAAACCATTCGCAAAGTCATTGCTGTACCAGGCAAACTAGTGAACATCGTAGCTAACTAATATTGTGAGGGACGGACCTTGAAATGCATCTGATTGTTAGGAAATGCTATCAATTGGGGATTCTGTATTTCACCAAGGTCCGTCCCTCTTTTCTATTTAGAGGGACGGACCTCTATATGGGCCGGATTTTAATCGCAAATCGCTTTAAATCAGCATTCTATTGAGGTCCGTCCCTCTTTCAATCTGATTTTTTTGTTTGGGAGACGGGCTTTGGTATAATTGTGGTGAATGAATGTTGAAAGGAAGTTGAGAGGAATGGATACGATTAAAACAATTACGACTGATGAGTTGGAGCAAAAGTTGAAGAGCGGTGAAGATCTGCTTTTAGTGGATGTTCGTGAAGATGAAGAGGTGGCAGAAGGTATGATTCCTGGAGCGAAGCATATCAAAATGGGTGAAATTCCTGAGTCACTTGAACAATTTGATAAAGACAAAGAGTACATCTTTATCTGCCGTTCAGGAAACCGCAGCGGAAATGTTGCTCACTACATGCAGGAACAAGGATATAAAGTTGTGAACATGGAAGGCGGCATGATGAACTGGGCTGGGGAGACAGCAGAGAAGAAATAATTGGTTTTTCTGGGAAGAAGCACATCCTTTTTTGAAAAGGGTGTGCTTTTTTCATGTATATAGTGGAAAATGGATGAAAAGTGACTTACCTACAGAGTTCTATGTGGAATGTAAGGCGGTTTATCAGCGAAATTCGAGATATATCAGCGAAATTCAAAATTTATCAGCGAAATTCAAAATTTATCAGCGAAATTGACAATATATCAGCGAAATCAAAAAAATACCACACTCAACGAAACATTCAATCTAAAATAAAAATCCCCCATAAATTGTTTGAAAATTAAAAATTATGACGATACTAATACCAATCAGAAATGGGGAGGGATCTCTATGATTCAAGTGAAGGTCTTCGATTATGAGCATGAGAAAGATTTGGAGAAGGATATGAATCATTTTCTCAGTAAACTGGAAGATAAAAAAATCGTGGATATTAAATATCATGTAGCAGCATTGTCGGAGGAAGTAGAAGATCAGATTTATTGTTTCTCGGCCATGGTTGTTTACACAAAATAAAAAGGTTGATCGTACTGCAGCTGCAGTACGATCAACCTTTCTTTTTGAATTATACTTTTGCCGCATTAAAGCCGGCAAGTCTTCCGGTAACAAGGGCAGAAGTAATATTATAGCCACCAGTATATCCGTGGATATCAAGCACTTCCCCACAGAAGAAGAGTCCGTTCATCTTTTTCGAAGCCATCGTTTTCGGTTCGATTTCTTTAATGGAGACTCCGCCGCCCGTTACAAACGCCTTATCAATGGATAATGTTCCGTTCACATTGAAGGTGAATTGTTTTAACAACTTGGTAAACTGTCTGATTTTCTCTGAGGAGATATGGTCTCCTTTTTCATCGTGATCGATTTCTGCACGGTCCAGTAAAAATAACAGATATCTCTCAGGAACCAATCCTTTGAATATATTCTTTGCGGCTTTCTTTCCTTCTTCTTTCACCTGTTTATGGATAGACTGGAATAGCTGCTCTTCATTTTGATCAGGCATGGAATCGATCTGCATGGCAACATGGGTCAGGTTCCATTTCTTCATGGCTTTTACCACGTATTGACTGCAACGAAGAACAGCCGGTCCGGAAATTCCTAAATGGGTAAAGATCATATCCATTTTATGCGTGATGATTTTCTTTCCCTTAGGATTTAATACGCTCAAATCAACGCTGCGCAATGAAAGTCCTTGAAGCTCTTTCTTTTTAACAAAAGGCTCGTCCGATGTAAGGGGAACTTCAGTTGGGAACAAGTCGGTAATCGTATGCCCCGCTTTTGTAGCCCACGGATATCCATCACCAGTCGATCCGGTATGAGGGACGGACTTGCCTCCAACCGCTATGACGACAGCCTTTGCTGCAATCGTTTCCCCGTCTTTCAAGAGTATACCGACCGTCTCGCCGTTTTCGTACAGAACTTCCTCCACGCTTGTGCTCGTGCGGGTATCCACCTTTAACTCCTTCATGCGCTTCAATAAGGCTTCCACAACATCCATAGCCCGGTTCGATACGGGGAACATCCTGCCGTGATCTTCCTCTTTTAATTGTATTCCCAGCTTCTCAAAGAAAGCGATGATATCTTCATTATTAAACTCAGAAAAGGCACTATATAAAAAACGTCCATTTCCTGGAATATGCTTAATGATTTCTTCTATGGGAAGTCGATTGGTCACGTTGCAGCGGCCGCCTCCGGAAATCGCAAGCTTTCTTCCAAGCTTCGTTCCTTTATCTACAAGAAGGACGTTCGCCCCGTTTTCACCGGCTGCGATACTGGCCATCAATCCGGACGGTCCTCCGCCTATGACAATCACATCGTATTTCTTTACCATTTTTCCACCAACTTTTAGTTTTGCTCTTTCGTTTCTCAAAAGAAGTTTCTCCTTATTTTAAATGGGATGGGTTTTAAATACAACATTCGAAAAAAATTGTCATTCGATTCGTAGAGTAGTAAACTACTGATAGTGTGTAAATTTTGAGTGCTGGAATTTATTTTGTTTGTTTAATGAGCAACAAGATATATAGAGAGGGATACTATGTCATCTAAATTAATAAGAGGGACGTTTATTTTAACGTTAGGGACCTTTATTTCGAAGTTTCTGGGTCTTTTTTATGTTATACCGTTTGATGATTTGTTAAAAGGCCATGAAGAAGGGGCTTCCCTTTATCAATATGGTTATGTACCTTATACAATCTTTCTGACTGTAGCGACTGCAGGTGTGCCGCTGGCCGTATCGAAATTCGTTTCAAAATATAATGCCATAGGTGAATATGCCGTAGGACGAAGGCTATTTAAGTCGGGTTTGGTGCTGATGACGCTGACGGGGATTGTATCATTCCTCATTATGTATGCATTTGCACCTATATTCGCAGAGATGACAATCAAGAGTGATGAACAGGTGATTTCGGTCGCACAGGTGACGACCGTCATTCGAGCAGTAAGTTTTGCACTGATCATCATTCCGTTTATGAGCTTGATCAGGGGCTTTTTCCAGGGCCATCAATCTATGGGACCGACGGCGGTTTCCCAGGTGATTGAACAAATTGTCCGGATTGTTTTCTTATTAGGCGGGATTTATGTTGTATTAAATATCTTAGATGGATCAGTGACAACTGCCATTTCCGTAGCGACATTTGCTGCATTTGTCGGGGGGCTTGCAAGTCTCGGGGCATTGATTTGGTATTGGTTTAAACGAAAGCCTCATTTAGATGAGCTATTAGAGGAAGATCGCGGTCAGGAAGAGGTTTCCTTACGGTCGATGTATAAAGAAATCATCGCCTATTCGATTCCGTTTATTTTTGTAGGGCTTGCCAATCCTTTATTTCAACTGGTCGATCAGATTACCTTTAACACTGCGATGTCTGCGATTGGAAATGCGAAAGTTTCCGATCATGCCTTTGCCGTATTGAACTTCTATACTCATAAGCTTGTGATTATTCCAGTGTCATTGGCAACCGCCTTTTCTATGACGCTGATCCCGTTGATTACGACGTCTTATACAAGCGGCGACCGGAAAACGATGCGTAGAAACATCGACCAAACGTTTCAAATTCTATTGTTCCTAACTATTCCGGCAGCTTTAGGAATTGCGCTTTTAGCTGAGCCGACGTACACAATGTTCTATCACAGCGATGAATTAGGAACGTCTATTTTAAGATCATATGCACCTGTTGCGATTCTCTTTGCTTTATTTGCTGTTACGGCAGCGATTCTTCAAGGAATTGACGAGCAGAAATTTACAATCTTCAGCTTGCTTGTCGGACTGCTTCTCAAGCTTGTTCTGAACATCCCGTTGATTCGCTTGTTCGAAACTCAAGGTGCTGTCATCGCCACTGTGATTGGGTATACAGTAGCGATTCTAATCAATTTATATGTCATCAAGAAATACGCGAGATATCAATTCAGACTGATTATGAGAAGAACCATGTTCATTGGAGCACTGAATGCCGTCATGGCAGTAGTGGTATTAGTGCTATATGGTATTCTGGTGCAATTCCTCAATCCTGAGTCCGGGTTCCAATCGATTCTTCTCGTTGCCATCTGTGGTGGTGTGGGAGCACTCGTTTACTTCTACTTAAGCTTAAGAAGTAAATTGGCAGATCGTTTATTCGGGGATAAAATCACGAGGATTCGCAGTAAACTTCGCATAGGGTAAAGGAAAAAGGGATGATACATGCCGATCATCCCTTTTTTTATTGAATGGAGAGTGAGCCCAGCTTCTATTTAATGAATCATGCACCTTTCACCAAGCATTGTAATAGGAAAGGGCTAATTATTATAATACCCAAGCTGTCTTTCAAGTCGCTCTACTTTTCGTTCCAAGCGGTCTACTTTACGGTCCAGACGCTCGTATTGTCTCTCAAGCCGGTCTAACCGGTCATTGATGCCGCCGCCATATCCTTGACCAGGGAAACCTGGATATCCCTGTCCGCCACCTCCAGGAAGTGGAATAGGGATCAATAATCCACCTGAACCTTGTTGTCGATATGGATACATACGCTTCACCTCATTTATTTTTATCAAAGTTGCTTACCTTTAGTAGCCTATGTTAAGAATAGAAACATGAATGGGTAAGTGCCTATGGACTGGTCAAATCACTAATAAAATCAATATTAAAGAAACTCAACATAAACGGAGCGTGATTAATGTGAGAATAGATAAAATGCTTGCCAATATGGGTTATGGCAGCCGGAAAGAAGTAAAGAAATTATTAAAGGATGGCGGTCTTCAAGTCAATGGAGAGGTCATTAAGGATGGGAAAGTACATATCAATACGGAGAAGGATACAGTGATGTTGTACGGAGAACAGGTAGAGTATCGTGAATTCATCTACCTTCTCATGAATAAGCCGCCTGGAGTCATCTCAGCAACTGAAGATGGACAGGATGAAACCGTCATTGATTTGCTTCAATTGGAAGATCAAATATTCAATCCATTTCCGGTTGGCAGACTAGATAAGGACACAGAGGGATTCCTTCTCATTACGAATGACGGTCAATTATCCCACCAGCTCCTTTCTCCGAAGCGTCATGTTCCGAAAACGTATTTTGCCGTGATTGACGGTGAAGTAACAGAAGAGGACGTGGAAGCCTTTAAAAGTGGAGTCACGTTGGATGATGGCTATGAAACTAAGCCAGGGGAATTGACCATTCTAAAATCAGGCCAGACTTCTGATATTGAATTGACGATCACTGAAGGGAAATTTCATCAAGTGAAAAGAATGTTCGAAAGCGTAGGGAAGCGCGTCATGTATCTGAAGCGTTTAACGATGGGTCCGCTTGAGCTTGATAAAGATTTAGAACTTGGTGAGTACCGTGAACTGACTGAAGAGGAAGTTACGCTACTAAAAGAATTCAAACCTGAATAAAAAAACGGGGCAGTACCTTTCGCTAAAGGTGCTGCCCCGTTTCTTTGTTTAAATAGTAATTTTAGTCCGTTATTCGATCTGCCCCAGTTCCGGCGGCAAGGCCGTCGATGCTTTTCTATGTGTCCAGCTCCAGCGGCTAGTCCCTCGAGGTCATAAGCCAAGAACGCCAAAAAGGCAAAGGGCGCCTTTCCGGCGTTCTCGTCTTATGCTTGTCGGGCCTGAACGAGCCGCCTCCGCTTTTCTATGTGTCCAGCTCCATGGCTTAGAGGCTTGAGGTCATAAGCCAAATCTGCCAAAAAGGCAAAAACCCGCCTTTTCGGCAGGTTCGTCTTATGCTTGTCGCCTCTGGGCAAAGCCCTTCCGCTTTTCGTTTACGATGTCATCTTCACTTTCTTCTCTGTAGTTGTCCATTGACCCCGACTTGGGCTTTGCACCAAGTCATTATACGCTAACACGTTGAGATCTCTTTGTATGGTTCGAGGAGTAATGCCAAATTCGTCTACAAGATCTTGAGTTGTTACAGTACCTTTCTGTTTAATGTACATGTATACAGCTTTGATTCTAGTTAGCATACGATTGGTTGAAGGTTTCAAAGAACCACTCCCTCATCATTTTTCCAAAGGCAAAGACTACATGCGTCGTTTGTGCACCTCACGTGCTACCATATGTACTATGCGCTTTAGACAACCCCTTTTCTACATATAAAGTTTACTCATAAGATGTCAGACAATTACATTGTACTCCTAATCCTACAAAATTTCAAAAATATTGTCCAAATTTACAAATAATTTACGTAGTAATTTGATGGTTGTATTCCTAGAATATGAAGATAATGCTAAATATATGTATTTTTTATCTTAAAAGCTCTTTTGGTAAGGTTATTACCATGGAGCATTGCTTGATTCATTTGAAAAATGGTTCAATCATCTATCGATTTTTGAGCTAACACAAAATTTTCTTTAATTCCTTTGTAATTACCTTATTCTGGTAGCTAACGCTCGATCTATAATAGGAGCTTTTATGTGTTTATCTATCTTTACTTATAGGCAGTAAAAATGTAGTAGCACAGAGTGGATTGTAGCGGAAGGCACTTAACTCCTGCGGGAAATAGAGGAAAGGAAGTGCCTGGAGCGAAAAGGAACGGTATATGTTTCACACTACTACTTTCATTCAGGCAGTATGCTCATTGAGCAGAGGAAGAGCTCGACATGAGGATTCTCTCTGTTTGGATTTCCCCATGAAACAGTATAAAATGAAAGTAGAAGTAAATACATATAGAGCAGGTGGATACGAATGAGTATTAATTGGATGAATGAAGTGGAGAAGCGGAAAGACGATTTGCTTAAGGATCTGCAGCAATTCCTGCAAATTAAAAGTGTGTTGGATGAAGAGAATGCGACAGAGGAGGCACCATTGGGGAGAGGCGTGAAAGAAGCGTTGGACTATTTATTAACCCTTGGTGAGAAAGACGGTTTCATCCCTAAGAATGTGGACCATCTTGCAGGTCATTTAGAATTTGGGGAAGGAAATGATCTTCTCGGTATTCTTTGTCATGTGGATGTTGTGCCGGAAGGGGATGGATGGAGTCTAGATCCTTATGGCGGCGAGATAAAAGACGGTAAGATTTTCGCCCGTGGAGCGATCGATGACAAGGGCCCTACAATGGCTGCCTATTATGCCATGAAAATCGTAAAGGATCTGGATCCAACCTTCAATAAGCGGGTTCGGATGATCATTGGAACAGATGAAGAAAGCGACTGGAGATGTGTAGAGCACTATTTCAAAAAAGAAGAAATGCCTACAATGGGGTTTGCCCCTGATGCCGACTTCCCGATCATCCATGCAGAAAAAGGGATTGCCGACTATGATTTAGTCCAAATAAAACCGGCGGATGCGTCTCAATCGGGCATCAAGGTCCTGTCTTTTGAGTCCGGACGACGCTACAACATGGTTCCTGACTATGCAAAAGCGGTGTTATTGGTCGAAGAGGACCACACAAAATGGGTTCAAAACTTTGAAATTTTCACAAAGGAAGAAAACATCAAAGGTAATTATTACATTGAAAACGGAGAGCTTGTATTTGAAGTAGAAGGTGTTTCTTCGCATGGAATGGAGCCTGACAATGGGAAGAATGCAGGTCTTTACTTAGCCGCATTCTTATCACAGCTACCCCTTTCTTCTCAGGGGAAAGAATTCTTTGAGTTCACGACCAAGCATTTCTTTAAAGATTCAAGAGGGATTCAACTCGGTGTAAGCTACCGTGACGATATTACGGGAGATTTAACTATCAACGTAGGGAAGCTGCGCTATTCAGATGCTGAAGGCGGACGATTAGGATTAAATATGCGTTATCCGGTTACGTTTGAGATGGAAAAAGGAAAGGCAATCATTGAGAAGATAGAAGGCTATTCGATTGAGAACTTCTCGGATAGTAAACCTCATCATGTGTCTAAAGATGATGAACTCGTTCAAACGCTGAAAAAAGTATATGAGGATCAAACCGGTGAGAGAGGCGAGTTATTAAGCATCGGTGGAGGGACTTATGCCAGAAGCTTAGAGGCAGGCGTAGCCTTTGGGGCATTATTCCCCGGCCGTGAAGATATTGCTCATCAGAAGGATGAATATATGTATATAGAGGATCTCCTGAAAGCAACGGCTATTTACGCACAGGCTATCCATGAATTAGCATGTGAATCTTAAGAGAGACAAGGGGAGAGCAGAATGAAAACAGTATTTGTAAATGGGGAAGTTATCGATCGTGCCGATGCGAAGATTGATATTGAGGATCGGGGTTATCAATTTGGGGATGGAATATATGAAGTGATTCGAGTATACGGCGGAAACACGTTTACGATGAAGGAACATATGGAGCGACTTTATCAAAGTGCTGAAAAGATGAAACTGTCCATTCCGTATTCAGAAGAAGAACTGACTGGGCATCTTCTGGAGCTTATAGATTCCAATCAAGTGAAAGACGGGATTGTTTATTTACAAGTGACGCGTGGTGTGTCATCCCGTCAGCACCATTTTCCTTCGAAAGATGTAATGGGAAGTGTCGTTGCTTATACGAAAGACTTTCCTGTTCCCCTTCACCAGATGGAGCAAGGTGTGACAGCTAAGCTGGTCGAAGATATCAGGTGGCTGAGATGTGATATTAAGAGCTTAAATCTTCTTGGAAACCTGCTGGCAAAAGAAGAAGCTTCTTCTGAAGGTCATTTCGAAGCCATATTGCATCGAGGTGATACTGTAACGGAAGGCTCCTCTTCTAATGCATTCATGGTGAAAGATGGAGTCATCTACACGCATCCCGTAACAAACTTGATACTCAATGGTATTACGAGAAGAGTCATTGAAGATTTATGCAGAAGAAATAATATCTCTTTTCAAGAAGAGACGTTTCTTGTCCCTGATCTTCTCGAAGCGGATGAAGTATTCATTGCAAGTACAACTTCAGAAGTAATGCCCGTCATTAAGATCGATCAACAGGTGATCGGGAATGGGGAACCCGGTTCTGTAACGAAAAAGCTGCAGGCACTCTTTAGTGAAAGAAAAAGGGAACAAAGCCCGGTAAAATAGTTGGAGGCTTTAAATGAGATTGATTTGTTCACAACCATTTATGAAGACAGAACGAAGAATAGAAGACAACCAGCAATTCACGGTAGAGACAGAGGAGCACCTTTATTTATACAAGGATCGAATCGAGACTCCTACGAAAAGCTTCACCATCAAGGACGTGATGGACATGACAAGCAAACCATTGTCAGCTTACTATACTTTTTTGTATCTTCACACGATTGAAGGAGTGTGGACGTTTGTTGTTAAGTCTTCTCCTGAACATTTCATCACGCAGTATCATAAGGTTAAATGAACATAAGAAAGAGGCTGGGCCGTCATGGGCGCAGCCTCATTTGGTTATCGTCCGGATATATTAAAACCTAAACAGGTCACTTGATAGATATCTTTCTCCTGTATCGCAGGCAATGCACACGACTACATCTTCCGGTGATAATTTCTTCGCCACTTCAATGGCTGCATAGCAAGCAGCCCCTGATGAAGGCCCTACCAGGATACCTTCTTCACTTGCCATTCTACGGGCAATATCATAGGCATGTTCGTCTTCGATTTTGTGGATTTCATCGTAGACACTGGTATTCAGTATATCCGGAACAAAACCTGGGCTCGTCCCTACTAATTTATGCTTCCCTGGCTTACCTCCAGAAAGAACCGGAGATCCCGCCGGCTCCACCACATGAACGGAGAGATCCGGATAGTGCTCTCTTAACACTTCACCTGTTCCTGTAATCGTTCCGCCCGTTCCGGCAGTCGCAACAAATGCAGATAAGGGCTTGCCGATTTCTTTCATGGCTTCCACAATCTCGAGGGCCGTCGTTTTTCGATGGGCATCCGGATTCGCATCATTTTCAAACTGCATCGGCATGAAGCTATTTGGAATTTGCTCTGTTAATTCTTTCGCTTTTTCGATAGCTCCTGGCATTTTGTCATCTCCAGGTGTTAAGACTACTTCAGCTCCGTATGCTTTTAACAGATTAATACGCTCTTGAGTCATCGTATCTGGCATGACCAGGATTGCGCGATATCCCCTTGCTGCCGCATTCATGGCAAGTCCGATACCTGTGTTTCCGCTTGTTGGCTCTATGATGGTTGAGCCTTCTTTTAATAAGCCTTCCTTTTCTGCTTCAACGATCATTTGAAAGGCTGCACGGTCCTTCACACTTTTACTCGGGTTATAGAATTCCAATTTAACATATACATCCGCTCCGTCAGCAGGATTGAGACGATTCAATTTGACAAGGGGAGTGTCCCCGATCAGTTCAGCTATATTTTGTACAACTTTCATGGTCAACTTCCTTTCAGAAAACGTTCTTCTTCTATCGTACTAATTCAGATAAATCTTATCAAATAAATGAGCTTTGTATTTCATTTTTATTGCATTTCCTTCTAGTCATTCTCTCTCATGACACATTTTGCTAAAATGATAGTAACTAATGAAAGGACGAGTGATATGTTGAAAGCTCACTATTTCTTTGCACTCTCTTTATCTCTTGAAACAAAACATTGTATACATAAGTGGACGCAGCCAATGAAGGATGAGGGTTCTTTTCAGAGCTGGGTGCACCCGGGGGACTATCACATCACATTGGCCTTTTTGGGAAGTGCGGATGAACTTCAACCCGTGATCCATAAAGTGGACGCGCTGAATTGTCCTTCATTTTCATTAACACTTGATCACTATGGTACCTTTGGAAAGAGTGATTCACCGAGAATTCTTTGGATGGGCGTTAAGCCTTCTGAAATCTTACAACGAGTTCGGGACAGTGTGTATGGTGCGTGTGAAGATGCGGGCTTTCAATTAGATAAGAGACCCTTCTCTCCACATATCACCGTAGGGCGAAAGTGGAATAGAGATTTTCCTTTTACTTCCGAATGGTTGAATTCGTTTCAGCCGCCTCACACCCATTTATTCACAGCAAGAGAAATCGTGTTATATCGAACACATGTAGATCGACTGCCTAAGTATGAAGCCATTTACACCAAACCGTTACATGCAAATTGACCGTCATGAAAGGATAGATCCATATGGCACAGCTGATTAAACTTCAAGATTACGTTTCCAGGTACGAAACGGATTTATATAGATATCCTTCCCAATTTGTTCGATTAAAAAAGCAGCAATGGGAAAAAATGAAACAACATTGGGAAAACGGTGAACTCCCTCCCGCCTCCCCGATCATTAAGGATGAAGAACAAGTACTGGAAAAGAACTCCATGAAAGAGAAGCTCTTTTCACTGTTTAAAAAGAAAGAAGATGAAGAAGAGGAGCTCTCAAGCTCCATTCAGGCAAATGATGAAGAAATTACATTTGAAATGGATTCACACCACGATATCTCTACGGAGGAAGAATTGAAGGTTTCCTTCCTGGACCTTGTATTTGATTTTCAGTTACGATGGGCAAGCTCCACGATCATGGAGAAATCCTATGTAGACAACAGCTATCATTATGACGAACGATTACGCTACCTGCTTCAGCGTTTTCCAGATAACATACTCGTGATGTACAACCCGGTATTAAAAATTAAACATGCTCCTGTAGAACTCGAAACCATTCTTATCACACCAACAGGGATCTGGTGCTTAACCTTTCTCGAATTTGAAGAGGGAACTGCCTACATCGGTTCAGGAGAACGATTCTGGTTGAAAAAATGGGGAGATGTAGAGACGAAGGTATTAAACCCTCTAATCGGACTAAGAAGGATGGAGGGGATACTCCATCAAATCATTCAATATGCAGGTGTGGACCTTCCTATTCATAAAGGCGTGATAAGCAGAAATGGATACATAGATTACCCACAGGCTCCGGTGGGCATTCAGTTTCTTGACAAACGGCTCCACAATGAATGGTTCCAGCAACAGCGCTCAAGCTCTTCTCCGATCAAGAGTGTCCAGTTGAAAGCGGCACAAGCCATCTTGGAGTATTGCCAGACCACTTCATTCAAGAGGCTTCAGTGGGGAGAACATGCTGTTGGATTAGATGAGAATCAACAATGAAGACGATTTTCATCGTGAATCCTTCAGCAAAGAATCATCACTCCTTATCTTCGTGGAATCAATTTAGTCAAACCATCGATATTCCACATGAGATTTTTGTGACAGGTCACCCCGGTGACGTGAAGAAGATTGTTTCAAGTGTTGTCAATCAATCTCCATCCGACTGGCTCCTGGTAGTGGGAGTAGGTGGTGATGGGACCATGAACTCTGTGGTGAGTGGAACAATCGGTTTTGACAAGGTCGTTATAGGGTATATTCCATCAGGAAGTGGTAATGATTTTGCAAGGGGCTATAATTGGCCTAACGATAAAAAACAAGCATATACCTTAATAAAGGAAGGTTTAAAAAAAGAGGACATCGTGACCCTGGATTCAGGTCAATTTACCATGAGCAGCGGACCAAATGGGCATTTCGTGAATAATATAGGGATAGGATTTGATGCGGAAATTGCCCGTAAGGCCAATCGTTCTTCCTTTAAAAAGTGGTTGAACAAATGGTCCCTTGGACAACTGATCTATCCTATCCTCCTTTGTAAGGAAGCGTTTACGTATAGACCCTTTTCCCTTTCAATAGATGTTGATGGAAAAGAGCAGGTGTTTCACAAGGTATGGTTTGTGACAGTTTCGAATCAACCCTTTTTTGGTGGAGGAATGAAGATCGCCCCACAGGCTTGTCCTCATGATGGATCTATCGATATGACCCTCGTCCATGGGTTATCGAGGTGGAAATTACTCCTGGTCTTTCTATCTGTCTTCTTCGGAAAACATACGGCTTTCAATGAAGTCAGCACGTGTACAGGAACAACGATGACCATCCGATCGAGTCAGGATGTACCAGTGCACGCAGACGGAGACACAATTGAAGAACTGAAGAAGGGGAATGAATTGAAGGTGCATGTTCTTCCATTAAGTTGGAAAATGTTAAACAGAAGTGGGTGGCAGAAGTGTTAGTCATTAGTAGGCATTACGATGCGTTTTTAGATACGTTCAATACGGTTACATTGATTCTTCCATATGATTACCATGATGGGAATTCCAGTCACTTCTCTCTCATAAAAGGTAGTGAAAAGATAGCTCTTCACATTGAAGAAAAGATTCCCCTCAATGATGCCATGAAATATGTCACGACTATTCAGACCGAGAAGGTTGTCTTAGGTGAAACCTATGAAGTTGTCGATGAACATAACACAAAGACTGATCTGCAAATCGGAGCGGTCATAAGAACCGAAGAGTTTGATCAACGCTATTATTATGACGGGGATGACCTTGGTGTTACATACCAAGAGGGATGCACCGTGTTTAAAGTATGGTCTCCGACGTCCACTGAGGTCAGATTAAAGCTCAAGTCACCTGATGATGAATTGATTCAATACCCATTTTCAAGGACCCTGAACGGCGTATGGGAATGTAAGGTGAATACTGATGTAAATCGTTATTATTATACCATTCTAACTTGTATCAATCTGGTTTGGGATGAACTGATCGACCCCTATGCTAAATCGGTTTCCTACGACAGTGAGTGGGGATGTGTTGTGAACCTTGGACGTATTGAGGGACCTAATCCCTTGGCACCATTATCTTCACCTGCAGATGCTGTCATTTATGAATTGAATGTCCGTGATTTCTCAGCACAAAAAGAAAGCGGCATGAAATTCGCAGGGAAATATCGTGCCTTTACAGAAAAAGGAACTTCTACCCCGAAAGGATTCAGTAGTGGAATTCAGTATTTAAAGGAGCTGGGCATCACCCATGTTGAACTGCTTCCTGTCAATGATTTCGATGGGGTGACTGATCACCCTTCCGATAAAAGCTACAATTGGGGATACAATCCTTTGTTCTTTAACGCGCCGGAAGGGAGCTACAGCTTAAAGCCTGAAGATCCCTATGAACGGATCAATGAACTGAAAAGCGTGATTCATAGCCTTCATGAAGAAAATATCAGGGTCATATTGGATGTGGTTTACAACCACGTGTTCATTCGGGAGGATTCATCTTTTGAAAAGCTTGTGCCCGGGTATTTCTTCCGTCACGACGAAAATGGTTTACCTTCAAATGGGACGGGAGTGGGAAATGATTTTGCTTCCGAACGCCTGATGGCCAGGAAATTCATCGTTGACTCGATTCTTTATTGGATAAAAGAGTACGGTGTCGACGGCTTCCGTTTTGACCTGATGGGAATTCTTGATACTAAGACGATGACGACAATCCGTGAAGAAGTGGATAAGGTTTTGCCTGGAGCGATCATCATAGGAGAAGGCTGGGACCTGAACACACCCCTGCCACCCCATCAAAAGGCCAACCTTCGTAACGCCCATCAGCTTCAAGGGATCGGTCAATTCAATGACTGGTTCCGGGACACCATTAAAGGAAGTACGTTTAACTTATATGACAAAGGGTTTGCCCTCGGTCACGGACACTTGGAACAAAAGGTGGAACTCGTCCTGACTGGAAGTGTCGGGATGAAAAATGGGGAAAGAGGACTCTTTAAAGAGCCGACCCAATCCGTCAACTATGTGGAATCCCATGATAATCACACCCTTTGGGATAAAATGAAAGCTTGTTTAAATGAAGATGAAGGAACCCTTATGAGTCGCCATAAATTAGCAACCACGATGGTACTGCTATCTCAAGGGATCCCGTTTATTCATGCAGGACAGGAATTTTACAGGACGAAAAAGGGGATTGAAAATAGCTACAATTCTCCTGTGGGAATTAATCAATTAGACTGGACGAGAAGAGAAGAATTCGATGATGTGGTTCAATACGTGAAAGCACTGATTCAAATCCGTAAAAGTCACGGTGCCTTCCGATTTCATAAGAGCGGCCTGATCCGGGAACATGTGGAAGTCTCACATAGTATTGAAAATCTTGTTGTGGTCCGCTATCAGAATGTCCACCCGTATGGTCCGTGGAACGATATCTTCATGGTCTTCCATTCAGATTCGAAAAAGTGTCAGTATTCCCTCCCGGAAGGAAAAGATTGGATTTGTTTGTCAGACGGAAATCGGGCGAAAGTAAGCGGTCTTTATGGGGTTGAAGAGCCAACCATAACCCTTGAACCTGTCTCTTCCTATGTGTTTGTAAGGTAACAGTTCATTCCAGTGCTTGACGAAAACGCAAGATGACGATAAAATTAAACAGATGGCTATTGATTGTATTGCCCAATAGCTGTCTTTTTTATTTTATAAGACTTTTTTGATGTAGTAAATGAATTCAAATATTAACGTAACTGAACATATAAACATGACAAAGGACCAATAGAAGGTGAATATATTGGAACACTTATTTGACCAAGATTGGGAAATAGTCCCCGCAGGCGGTGCTACTGGAGAAGCGTTCTTTGCTCAGTACCAAGAGCAAAGGTTATTTCTGAAACGCAATTCCTCTCCTTTTGTGGCTGTATTGTCTGCAGAAGGAATCGTACCCAAGCTAGTTTGGACAAAAAGACTAGAAAACGGGGATGTCATAACGGCACAACACTGGTTAAATGGGAGAGAATTAAAGCCGGAAGAGATGAAGGATGAACAGGTGGCAAGGCTGCTTAACAAGATTCATTCCTCAAAGCCGCTTTCAACCATGCTTGAGCGGTTGGGAAAAGAGCCGTTTCAGCCGGAGCATATGCTCACGGAAGTGGAGACAGGCTTAGAATTCGATCTTCTTTCATTGCCTGTTATAAGAGAGGCGCTTTTATTTCTTCAAAAAGAGCTCTTGGAAGTTCATCAGGAAGAATATGTAGTCTGTCACGGTGATGTCAATCATAACAACTGGCTGCTGTCTGATTACAACCAGTTGTATTTAATCGATTGGGACGGGGCGATGATTGCTGACCCTGCCTTTGACGTAGGTCTATTACTATACTGGTATATCCCTGAAGACCAATGGGAGAACTGGCTAACTCAATATGGTGTTGAACTAACCGATAACTTAAAGCTGAGAATGAAATGGTATGTGGTCGCACAAACGATATTATCCATTCAGTGGCATAAAGGAAAAGCCCGATTTCACGAAATGAATCACTGGATTGAATATCTGCACAAAGTCATCTGATCTATTAAGAATAGCTGTTCATATCCGTAACCCATTGGGACAGGTTTTCTTGATTGGACGTAATATGGTTCGATAAGTCAGCTGAGGATATCCCGCTTTGACTATACTGATAAATTTCCTGCAGGACAGGCTTTACGTTTTCGTGAATATCAGCATTAACCATTAATGATTTCACCAATCGTTCAACTTGCTCACATTCAGAAACCGAACCGCAGCAATCCGCACTGTGATTGCTTAAAATATCTGATAATAACTGCATTTGATTCTGTGAATTTAAAGGCATAGAGGTACACCCTTTCGTTTTCGTCTACAAAGATTTAAAGAAACACGTACTTTTTCAGACTTTCAAAATGACCAGACCCGAAAAAGGAATTCACTAATAGTGTGTGAATTCCTTTTTCAATTATGCGTGCATTTTGAGGGACGGACCTGAAGTGGGTAAATCAGCCAGAAGATCTGAAGCGAGATTGGCTCTATTTTGGCTCTTGCACAGGACGGATAGTCGTGGTATGTTTTTTTCGATAATAAAAAAAGAGGTGTCTACATGCGTTTACGTAATAAACCGTGGGCTTCTGAGAAAATCAGTGACCATCCACAGTATGTTGTGGCAGAACCCCAGGAGATAAAAGGTCAATGGAATAAAGAATTTGGTAATGACAATCCTATTCACATTGAGGTAGGAACTGGAAAAGGTCAATTTGTCACGGAAATGGCCAGAGCCAATCCTGACGTTAATTATATTGGAATTGAGTTATATGAAAGCGTCATTGTAACTGCTCTTGATCGTTTGATTGAAGCCGGGCTTCCTAACGTCAAGCTATTAAATGTCGATGCAAAGAACCTGACTGAATACTTCTCATCAGAAGAAGTAAGCCGAGTGTACTTGAACTTCTCTGATCCATGGCCGAAAAACCGACATGAAAAACGTCGATTGACTTATAAAGATTTTCTGAATCTATATGAAGATGTGCTGATCAAAGGCGGAGAAATCCACTTTAAGACAGACAATCAAGGCTTATTCGAGTACTCATTAAAGAGCTTCTCATGGTATGGTCTGCATCTGAATTTCTTGAGTCTTGATCTTCATAAAAGTGATTTTGAAGGAAATATCATGACTGAATATGAAGAGAAATTTTCAGCCAAAGGGCAAAGAATTTACCGGGTTGAAGCACAATATCAAAATCAATAAATCACTGTTAAAGCAGCCTAGCGATCTCGCAGGGCTGTTTTTTTTCGTAAAGTTTATCTTCATGAGGTTAATTTGGTGCTCCTTTGTAAGCAGTTTGGTTTTGGGAAAAAACTATCTACAATAGGATCTCTATTTGTCATTCTATCCGTCATTAGGCAGCCAGAATAAAGAAGCACAGAGTGGATTGTAGCGGAAGGCACTTGACTCCTGAGGGTAATAGAGGGAAGGTCGAGACCCCACAGGGCAAAGCCCGAGGAGGGTCGACTTCCTCCCCGGGGAATATTGTGCCTGGAGCGGAAAGGAACGGTCTATGTTTTAAGACTACGCCTCATTTAAAACTCAAATTAATTTTTTTAAATGCTTTACAATTCTAGTCGGTGAGACCCAGGCCAGCCACGCAGAATGCAAGCATCCACCTATAAGTTGTCCATAAATTCTGATAAAATAAAAGGGAATGAACAAAGGAGGAGTCAAATTGGAAACGTTGAAGGTTGGAGATATATTGATCTATTGGCTGAATGGCGGCGTCACACACATGGATGGGGGAGCTATGTTCGGAGTGGTCCCAAAGCCTCTTTGGTCAAAAAAATATGCCGTAAATGACTTGAATCAAATCGAACTACGAACAGACCCGCTCTATTTCGAATGGGAAGGGAAGAAAGTATTAATTGAATCCGGTATCGGTAAAGGGAAGCTGAATGAGAAACAAAAGCGTAACTATGGCGTACATGAAGAGTCGGATATCGAGGCATCACTGGAAGCACTGGGCTTGAAACCAAGTGATATTGATGTAGTGTTAATGACTCACATGCATTTCGATCACGCTTGCGGCTTAACCAAATATGAGGGCGATACGATTGTTCCTGTATTCCCGAATGCAACCATCTTCACCTCCCAAGTAGAATGGGATGAAATGAGAAATCCGAATGTGCGCTCCCGCAATACATACTGGAAAGAAAATTGGGAAAGCATTCAATCTCAAGTGGAAACGTTCCAGGGAGAAAAGGAAGTACTTCCTGGAATCACAATGGTGCATACGGGAGGTCACAGTGACGGGCATTCAATTATCCTTTTAGAGCATAACGGGGAGAAGTTCATCCATATGGCGGATATCATGCCTACTCACGCGCACAAAAATCCACTATGGGTACTGGCTTACGACGACTATCCGATGACGTCCATCGATGCAAAAGAAAAGTGGATCAATCAAGCGATTGAAGGAGAGTACTGGTTCCTTTTCTATCATGATGCGGTTTATAGAGGAATCAAGTGGAATAGAGATGGAGAGATCGTTGATCACGTACTGAGGGAAAAATAATAATGCATAAAAAAGGATGGACCCAAGGCTCTTTGGGATCATCCTTTTTAATGATGCAGTTATTCCATTTTTAGGATAAAGGGTACACATCCACAACTGTGCCCGTATACGCATCTGCTAAAAACTCATATTGCTCCAGTTCCCCGTCATTTCGTCTGGATACCCCGCCTTTATAGACTTTCGTTGTCACCGAGTGCTTCTGATAGTCTTCGGGCTTCATGCCGATCCAGGAGCCATCGATGTCCCCCTCTTTTTTAAATGAAAGTTTTACGTCCTTTAATACTTTTTCGGCAGAAACCATGTTCGAATCATCCAATTTTTCTTTAAGAAAATATCCGCCTACTACTCCGATTCCGATTCCGATCATCAAAGATTTCCAGTTCATTTTATTCCCTCCACAGGCAATGTGTATTGGTGTTTCTCTGACAAGCAAGGGATAGCATACTATTCCCAATATCTCCCCAGTAATTCTCGATTATTTTCCATCTATAGGTACATTCTATCAAAGAAATAATAAAAAAGAGAACTCCTTTTCTTCTCAATTGGTGGTAAGACGTTCGAAAGTTCTGTAAAATAAGATTATACATAAGGTAGATTTTATATAAAAGGGGCATATGACATGAAACAAGATACGTTGGAACTTTTTAAAACATTGACTGAATTGCCGGGAGCACCCGGTAATGAGCATGCGATTCGTAAGTTTATGAAAGAACAATTGTCTCAATACTCAGATGACATTGTTCAGGATCGTCTCGGCGGGGTTTTTGGAGTGAAAAAAGGCAATGATCAGGATCCTGTTGTGATGGTTGCAGGACACATGGATGAAGTAGGGTTTATGGTCACGTCTGTTACGGAGAATGGAATGATTCGTTTTCAAACCCTTGGAGGCTGGTGGAGTCAGGTTCTGCTTGCTCAGCGTGTTCAGATCATCACGGAGAACGGCCCGATTACAGGTGTGATCGGAAGCATCCCTCCTCACCTGCTCGGAGAAGAACAGCGTAGAAAGCCGATGGAAATCAAGAATATGCTTATTGATATCGGTGCTGATGATCGGGATAATGCACTGGAAATCGGGATTAAACCAGGACAGCAGATCGTGCCGATTTGTCCGTTTACACCTATGGCGAATGAGAAAAAAATACTGGCAAAGGCTTGGGATAACCGTTATGGATGCGGATTGTCCATTGAGCTGCTAAAAGAGCTTCAAGGGATGACACTTCCAAACACTCTATATTCCGGAGCCACGGTTCAGGAGGAAGTAGGATTACGAGGTGCCCAGACAGCAGCCAATATGATTAATCCGGATATCTTCTTTGCCCTCGATGCGAGTCCGGCAAATGATATGTCAGGGGATAAAAATGAATTTGGCCAATTAGGGAAAGGTGCTCTCCTTCGAATTCTTGACCGTTCAATGGTTACCCACAGAGGCATCAGGGAATTCGTTCTTGATACAGCTGAATCAAATGACATTCCATATCAATATTTCGTTTCCCAAGGCGGAACAGATGCTGGAAGAGTACATATGTCAAATGAAGGGGTTCCAAGTGCCGTTGTTGGTATCTGTTCAAGATATATTCACACACATGCATCCATGATCCATGTAGATGATTATGCGGCTGCGAAAGAACTGATTGTCAAATTAGTGAAGCAATGTGACCGTTCCACAATTGAATCCATTAAGTCCAATGGATAATTCACGTTTATAAAAAAATATACCAATAGGCTGTCTCATTCATGTTCTCCTTGAGACAGTCTTTTTATAGAGAAAAAAGGGAGTGACTCTCTCTTAGAAATGAGGTATCAATTTGTTGAAGATAGCAATTGGAACTACAAATCCCGCAAAGGTGCAAGCCATTCAAATGGCTTTTCAGGAACATTATGAGGACGTTGAATTCGAGTGTTTCAAAACAGATTCAAATGTAGGTGAACAGCCAATCTCTGATCAAGAGACCATCGAAGGTGCGTTAAATCGTGCCAAGAACATATTACGGGCAACAGATAGCGATATGGGGATCGGTCTTGAAGGAGGAGTGACGGAATCACTTTACGGAATGTTTGTCTGTAACTGGGGGGCACTCGTGGATCGGAGCGGCAACGAAATCATTGGTGGAGGTGCCAGAATCCTTCTTCCTAAAGAACTCAGCAGTCGGTTAAAGGCAGGGGAAGAGCTTGGACCCTTGATGGATGAGTACACTCAAACCTCCGGGATAAGAAAAAAAGAGGGCGCAATGGGTGTGTTTACGAATGGACTCATTACGAGAGAGGCGATGTTTCTGCACGTGGTACAGCTCTTAATAGGTCAGTGGCAGTTCAGAAACAAAAAGCGGGACAAATAATCGATAGACTTTTGCCCTTAGAGGGTACTTGGCCCATACCAAATCTACCTGTTATTCATAAGATGGAGTATATCAGACTTTATTTTATCTGATAAATTCTTTCTAAGGAGGTAAGAATTTATGGGATGCCATTTTTGTAATGACCGCCGTGATGACCGCCGTGATGACAGAAAATGCTGTGACTGGGATAAGTTCCTTTTCGGTGACAGGAGAAGATGTGACCGCAGAGATGATGTATTTGGATTAGATGATAATCGTAGAAGACGTCGCAGAAGAAGAGATGACGATGAAGATAAACGTAGAAAATGTGGTTGTCATAGAAGAGATAATGTCTTAGGAACGGAAGATCATCGTAGAAGCAGACGTAAAAGAAAATGTGATTGTGACTTTTTCTAATTGTTAGAATGGAACTCCGTTTTAAAGCGGAGTTCTTTTTATACTTTTCAGACATTAAGGGAGTATATCCATTCAGGTATATAAAAACCCTCTGAAAACATTCAGAGGGTTAAATCAATTATTTTACACCTTTCATATATTCCTGAATCTTAGGTGAAAGCAGGAATAGAGCAATACTCAATACAATTGCCATACCTCCGATTGCCCCGAAGTACAGCGTTTCTGTTTCTGGTGTGTAGAAACGGACAAGTTGTGCATTCAGCGCCTGTGCAGCAGCAGAAGCTAAGAACCAAAGACTCATCGTTTGAGCAGAGAAAGCTTCCGGAGCTAATTTGGTTGTGGCAGAAAGACCGACTGGTGATAAGCATAGCTCACCGAGTACTACAATCAAATAGCTAAGCACTAGCCATAAAGGACTTACTAGTGAATCTTCTCCTCCGAAGTATGCAGGCAATAGAATCACTAAGAATGATAAACCGGCAAACAATAGACCGAATGAAAACTTCTTCGGAATTGAAGGTTGACGGTCACCAAGTTTCACCCACATCCAAGCAAATACTGGAGCTAATAAAATAATAAATAACGGGTTTAACGATTGGAACCAAGCTGGAGATATGCTGATTCCCATGAATTCCAGTTCAGTTCGCTTATCTGCGTAAACTGCAAGGATGGTTGAACCCTGTTCTTGAATTGCCCAGAACATAACCGCAGCAATAAATAATGGAATATAAGCGATGACTCTGGAACGTTCAGTTTGCGTTGTTTTCGGACTATAGTACATCACAATAAAGTAAATGGTTGGAACGACGATACCGAAGATACCTACTAAATTAATAAATACGTTTAATGTAAATAGACCTGCAGGAATCGTAATACCTAAAATGATAGCAAGACCAACAACTACTATTCCTGCGATTAATCCATATTTCTTCTTCTCAGCTGGTGCAAGCGGGTTTGGAACATAGGTGCCAGCAAGACCAAGATTCTTTTTCTTTGTTGTCATGAATACAACAAGACCTAAGAACATACCGATGGCAGCAACCGCAAATCCCCAATGGAATCCTTTTGTTTCCATTAGTTTACCAACAATTAGTGGAGCAATGAACGCACCAAGGTTGATACCCATATAGAAAATACTGAAAGCTGCATCGCGGCGAGTGTCACTTTCGCTGTACATTTCACCGACAACAGTTGAAACATTAGGTTTTAATAATCCCGTTCCGACAACGATCAATACCATCGAAACAAAGAACATGGCTAAACTTCCTGGAAATGATAAAGCAATATGACCAAACATGATGAATATTCCACCGTAGAAGACGGCTTTCGAAGTTCCGAATATTCTATCTGCCAACCAGCCTCCGATTACTCCGGACATATATACAAGTGAACCATAAATCGACATGATTGCTAAAGCTGTGTTTTGCTCTAGGCCCAGACCGCCTTTTGAAACCTCATAGTACATGTAGAATACGAGGATGGCACGCATTCCGTAATAGGAAAAGCGCTCCCAAAATTCTGTGAAGAATAAAGTGAATAATCCCTTCGGATGTCCAAAGAAACCTTTTTGAGGGACACTATCCACAATTTTCTGTTTATTCATTGATGACATGTTACTACCTCCCTTATTCTTTTACTATAATATTTTAATATTTTCATAAAGTCAAAAAAAGTTTACAAATTGTTAATAATAACATAAAATGTCTTTATATTGCCAATATTAAATTATTTTAATATAGTAAAAAAGTTCCGGGATTTTTGTAATGGGCATAAAAATAAGCATGCCTTCCAATTTGGACGGCATGCTTATTTTCATGATTTTATTCCGTTTCAAAAACGTATGATAACGTCTTAATCGCCTGATCTATGTTTGTTACGGTAACATGTGACTTGTTTGAAAGTTCTTTTAACGGATGATGCAATTCTTCGGGACGAATAAGAATAAGAGGCTTTCCAAGTGTGATGGCGGTGCTCGCATCCGTAGCAGTATTCCACTGTTTGTATTTTTCTCCAAACAAGGCAATCACCACATCTGCCTTTTTCATCAGTAACTCAGTTCGAAGATTGTTAATACTCGAAGCTGCCTCATCGCGGAGTATTCTATTTGGTTGTTCACCAAGAATTTCTTCCCCGATTGCATCGGAACGTTCGTGATTTTCCATTGGACCGACAAAAGATAAAGGGAGGCGATGCTCTTCTGCTTTCTCTTTAAGCTCGTTTCTCCAGGAACTATGTATTTCCCCTGCCAGATACACTGTGAATTCCATGATTTACACCCTCCTGTTTTTAGTTATTTTATCATAAATACCCTATGTAAGTTAAAAATAACCTATTTTCCCATTAAAAAGGCAGGATTTCTGATTGTAAGGGTTGTCAATGGGACTTTGTGAGGGTATCATAAGCGTAGGTCCTAAGCATGAAAGGGAGGATAAGTATAGGATGAAAATCAAATACACAGTCATTTTCTTTATTCTTGTGCTTATTTTAGCCGGATGCAACACAACGATCGATCAAGAAAAAGAAAAGACAGCTGAAGTGGTGGAGAACACATTAAGCTCAAATGAAACAGCCCAAGAAGAGGCTGGAAACATTAACTTTTATCTCCCATTTGGAGCCAAAATAGAAAAAGAATCGCCAAATAATATCATTATATCCAAAAGCTCTGATACTTTTATACTTTTTACAAACCCTCAAGAAAATAAGGATAGTGAACTTCTATATAAAATGGCCATTAGTGACAATGAAAATCTCTTGAAACATGGGACTTTTAAAGAGGACAATCGCTTAGGATACTATGTCATTAAGGAACTGCCCGATACGGAAGAATACGAACTTATGGTTGGAGTGGGTGGAACGAAGGTAACGACACAAGTGGAATTAGATGATCTAGCAGATCATGCAGAGATGATGATGAAAATAGCAGCTTCAGTTAAACATAAATCATAACGATAGAGACCGATTTTCCACTTAGGCGGAAAATCGGTTTTTTTATTATATGTGAATAGGTACGATTTAATAAAGGAAAATAGAAGGTAATTGATTGCCCGATAAAGGTAATTGATTGCCCGATAAAGGTAAAATATATAGACAAAATAAACAAGTGTCTTTACACTAGTAAAAGTAGAAGGGTTAACAAGGAGGAGAGGACTTAAGTGAGAGAATTCTTAAAGAGTAAAGGCATTACATTATCTGCAAAGGTTTATTTCATAGATGCGTTAAGTTATATGGCATTAGGGTTGTTCAGTTCGTTGATTATCGGATTAATCATTAAGACGATCGGGGAACAGCTTCCCATCCCCCCTGGGTTAAGTGAATTTTTCATAGAGATGGGCGGTCTTGCGATCAGCTTGATGGGTCCTGCAATAGGGGCAGCCATTGCCTTTGGTCTCGGGGCACCACCACTTGTCCTATTTGCTGCGGTTGTTACCGGAGCAGCAGGCGCAAGCTTAGGTGGACCGGCGGGAGCTTATGTAGCAGCTGTCATATCAACGGAAATCGGTAAGCTAGTCAGCAAAACAACGAAAGTGGATATCATTGTCACCCCATTCGTCACCATCTTTTCAGGGTTTACGATAGCTTACTTTATAGGGCCGGGAATTGCAGACTTTATGAGCCTGTTTGGCAGTTGGATCAGCTGGGCTACAGAGCAACGCCCGATTACTATGGGGATTCTGGTTGCAGCCCTCATGGGTCTTGCTTTGACGGCACCGATTTCGAGCGCGGCCATTGCCCTCATGCTTGAATTGAATGGAGTCGCTGCCGGAGCCGCAACGATTGGATGTGCTTCTCAAATGGTAGGATTTGCTGTCATCAGTTACAGGGAGAATAAAGTCGGTGGATTATTGGCTCAAGGAATAGGTACTTCCATGCTTCAAGTACCTAATATTGTCCGAAATCCCCGCATTCTCATTCCTCCCACAGTTGCGGGCATGATATTGGCACCCATCGGAACCACGATATGGTTAATGGAGAATAATGCTGCCGGAGCCGGAATGGGAACCAGCGGATTCGTCGGTCAAATCATGACCTTTAAAACGATGGGATTCAGTTGGGATGTAACATTGAGAATCCTTCTGTTGCATTTTGTTGGACCTGCATTCATAAGCCTGTTAATATCTGAATATATGCGTAAACTAGGTTGGATCAAACCTAATCAAATGACGATTGAAACAGGGGGCAAATAATATGCGCAAACTTGAATCAGTGGAAGAGTTTCACCAGTTGAAAGAAAGCGGCAAGTATGTATTTATGTTTTCAGCGGACTGGTGTCCGGATTGCAGAATCATCGAGCCGATCCTTCCGGAAATAGAGAGCCAATACTCAGAGTACACGTTCCTATACGTAGATCGAGATCAATTCATTGATCTGTGCATTGAATTGGATATCTTCGGAATTCCAAGCTTTCTGGCATACGGAGACGGCCGTGAACTTGGACGATTTGTTAATAAAGACCGTAAAACAAAAGAACAAATCGAGAACTTCATGAACACATTATCTTCATAATAGGATGAAAAGGGATCACCTTATTCTGGGATCCCTTTTCTTTTTGCCTTAAATGAGACAGGTTCCTTTTGTATTCTATGCATTTTGATGTAAAATGTTATAAGTGAATGAATCAACGATGAAAGTTTAGGACCGATACTTTCTATTATAATAGTACCACCAAAGGAGGATCAGATTTGGACATTAAAAAGCTAAAAGGTATACTCCAGGAACGATTAGAGAAACCGAATCGTACGTTTACATATGATCGAGATAAGGATCTTCTTAGAATTGAGAACACGGATACGAAAAAAGGAATCAACGTCGCTCTGCCTCCGATTGTATCCAAGTGGAAAGAAAACAATAAGTCCATTATCGATGAAGTGGTTTATTACGTGGAAGAAGCTTTAAACGTAATGGGTACCGAAGCAGATCTTGGGAACAAAGAAAAAAAAGTGTTTCCAGTGATCCGTTCCACTTCTTTTGCGACCGAATCCAATGAAGGGGTTGCCCTCGTTACAGATGATCATACAGCTGAAACGCGTATCTATTATGCTGTTGACCTGGGGAAAACTTACCGCCTATTAGATGAAAATATGTTAAAGGCTGAAGGATGGACTCACGAGCAAATGAAGGAGACCGCCTTATTCAATGTCAGAAGCTTACCAACGGACATGAAGAAGGACAAAGTCGCAGGTAACATCTTCTATTTTCTGAACAATAATGATGGATACGATGCAAGTCGCATTTTAAATGATGCCTTCTTAAAGCAGGTAAGTAAGGATGTTCAAGGTGAGATGACTGTATCCGTACCTCATCAGGATGTATTAGTCATCGGGGATATCCGCAATGAAACCGGCTATGACGTCCTTGCCCAGATGACCATGAGTTTCTTTACGACAGGAAATGTTCCGATAACGGCACTATCCTTTGTATATGAAGAAGGAGAACTGGAGCCGATCTTCATTCTGGCAAAAAATCGCAAAAAGGAAAGGGAGAAGAAATGATGAACGTATTTTATAACTTAGAAGGTATTGGTGATACCCTGATCGTTACAATGGAACCAGGGTTTGAGGGAGAAGTTCAGCACGAAAGAAAAGAAGATGCTGCACGTTTGTTTGATGAGAAAACAGGGAAGACACTTGGGTATAACCTATTCCAAGCATCAAAGTATATGGATTTAAGTGATGTGGGACCTGTCGAAATGAATGAAGGTAAGCTCCAATTGATCAATGAAGCCATCAAAAAGAACGGTTTCGATGAGGTATTGGAGGCAGACTTTTCACCAAAATTCGTGGTAGGGTATGTGTCTGAAAAAGAAAAGCATCCAAATGCAGATAAATTGAACATTTGTACTGTGGATGTTGGGGATGAAACTCTTCAGATCGTGTGTGGTGCTCCTAACGTTGACAAAGGACAAAAAGTCGTTGTTGCGAAAGTTGGCGCTGTAATGCCAAGCGGAATGGTCATCAAAGATGCAGAGCTTCGCGGAGTGGCATCATCAGGCATGATTTGTTCTGCCAAAGAACTTGCACTTCCAGATGCCCCTCAAGAAAAAGGGATTCTCGTTCTTGAAGATACTTACCAAGTAGGTCAACCATTCACAGCTTAAAAATATATACCTGGGTCCGGAGTATGGGCTCAGGTATTTTTATTTTTATTTAAGTTAGGGGTCGTACGATTGAAAACTAATAGAAACTTGTTCATAGTAGTTTTTCATTAAGATTTTCTTACTGAGTACTGGAAAGTGACGGGATCATTCATAAGTTGATTGAAGTGGAAATCAACCACTACGGGCTTAGTAACACAGATCTGAAATTAGCCTTGCAAAATTCGTATTACAATCTCTTTACACCTATGTTTGTTTCGACACAATTCTTTAACAATTCTCTTATTCTATCGAAATGACTCGAATTTTTCTCTTTAACTGATAAAATATAAATAAGTATGAAAGAAAGAGTGATGTTTGTGAGCTGGATTAAAAAAATGTTTGGTAAATTATCAGATAATGATGATCAATTTGAAGAGTTTTATGAGGAAACCAATGATGAAGTTCAGCATGTTGAACGTAAAAAGACTGAACGTAAAAATATAGTAGGGCCCAACCATTCACGTGATGTAGAAGCAAGGATGACGTATCAATATCCTAAAGGGACTTTTCGTTTTCCCCTCATATCGGATGGAGAAAATATTGAGCGTCCACGAACGAATAGAAATCGAAGAAATCAGGAGAAGGAAGAGCAACCCAAGGAACAAAAGGAAAAGAGTAAGGACCACGCTTCTAAAAATAGAAAGTGGAAAGAAGAAAAAACATCGGCTAAAGTCCAATCGAAGAAATCTCCTAAAGTGGAAAAGGGAAACAGCAGGCCTTTCACCCCTACAGAAATCCCTTCACCAATTTATGGTTTTAGAGGACGACCGGTAAAAAAAGAAGACCAGGTAGAGTTCGAGCTTAAGAAATTTTTACATAATGAAGAAGAGAACAAAGAAGCTGTGATTGGTCATGAGGCACTATCTGTAGTAGAGAATTCAATTCCCGTGGAAAAAGAATCGGCATCCATAGTCGAAGTTGAAACAGCTGAACCAGAAAAACCTGGTAACGATGAACCTGCTGAGATGATTACGAATTTCCCGGAAGTACATCGTAAAGAATCGCAGATTGAAGATACTGTAATGGTAGATACTGAAGATATCAATGAAACAATTCCAGTAGAGAATCCAGATCGAAAAGTGGAGATCACTGAAGAAGTTTCCCAGGAAACAAATGAACGTGTTTCACTTATATCTGAAATGGAACAACCACGACAAGAGCTGGAATATTCATCACATGAAGAGAAAGAGCGTCATGATTCGGTGCAGGAAGATCCACCGCAACAACCTGTTCATTCTTCAAGTGAAGATGAAGTAAATGAAGAACATGTCCATGAACCCGTTCATCCTGTTCAAGAACCTGTTGCACAAAGTGAATCCACGATTGAAGAGAAACGAGTAGAGGAAGTATCAGAACCTGTACGTTCCCAACAAGAGCCGAAGAAGGAAGAACCGCAGAGACGTAAGAGGTCTCACCTTCCTTTTAACGTATTGATGCTGAAACAGGATAAGCGACAGTTAGATACGCGAAAACGATCAGCTAGTAATGATTCGACTCCCATCCGCAAGGAAAGTGAGGGCGAAACATTAACTCAGGCTGAAGAAAAACCGGAGAAGAGGGAACAACCTGTCCTGGAAGTAAAGCAAGAAAAAATGGAAGAAGCGACATCCATTCATCATCCTGAACAGAAAACGTCTCAACAAAGTTCTGTTCAAGGAGAAGAGGCGGTAAAGAGTTATAGCGAATTAAGCTCATCTTCTAAAAGGACAAGAGACTATGTTTTTCCTGAAGTGGATTATCTGATGCCTCCTGTATCAAAGGAAATGAGCGAAAAGTGGCTCGATTCACAAAGAATATTACTGGACGAAACCCTTCATAACTTTAACGTGAGGGCCAAAGTAGTGAATGTCACACAAGGTCCATCAGTCACGCGGTTCGAGGTTCAACCGGAACCTGGAGTGAAGGTGAATAAAATTACCAATCTATCAGATGATATTAAGCTGAGCCTGGCTGCAAGGGATATCCGAATGGAAGCCCCTATTCCCGGTAAGCATACGATTGGTATTGAAGTGCCTAACCGGGAGAGCCGTCCAGTCTGCATTAGTGAAGTGATCGCGAGTCCTGAGTTTCAAGAGCCCTCTTCCCCTCTGACCGCCGCTCTTGGTCTCGATATTTCCGGACAGCCGATCGTGACTGATTTAAGCAAAATGCCACATGGACTCATCGCCGGTGCTACCGGATCAGGGAAAAGTGTGTGTATCAACTCGATACTCGTAAGTCTTTTGTACAAAGCATCACCGGATGAATTGAAGATGCTTCTCATTGATCCAAAGATGGTAGAGCTTGCACCCTATAACCGGATTCCACATCTCGTCAGTCCGGTCATAACAGACGTAAAGGCAGCTACTGCAGCTCTTAAATGGGCTGTTGAGGAAATGGAAAGAAGATACGAGTTATTCGCTCATACAGGTGTAAGGGATATTAAACGCTTCAATGAACTGGCGAAACGGAATAAACAATACAGCGATATGCTGCCGTATTTAGTCATAGTCATTGATGAGTTAGCTGACTTGATGATGATGTCGCCTGCAGATGTTGAAGAAGCGATATGCCGGATTGCCCAGAAGGCACGTGCATGTGGGATTCATTTAATCATTGCTACTCAACGGCCTTCAGTCGATGTCATTACAGGCTTGATCAAAGCCAATGTACCGACACGAGTGGCGTTTTCCGTATCATCAAGCGTCGATTCAAGAACGATCATTGATGGAAGCGGGGCTGAAAGGCTTCTTGGTAAGGGAGATATGCTCTTCCTGGAAAATGGTTCATCGAAGCCGGTCCGCCTGCAGGGAACCTTCGTGTCCGATGACGAAATAGATGACATCATCAATCATGTAAGAGAGCAAAGAGAGCCGGATTATCTCTTCCAACAGGATGAATTGATCAAGAAGGCACAGGTTACCGAGGAAGAAGATGAATTATTTTTAGAAGCCTGTGAGTTTGTCGTCGATCAGGGAGGGGCTTCTGCATCGGGATTACAGCGCAGATTCAGAATCGGCTATAACCGGGCAGCAAGATTGATGGAAATGATGGAGAGTAATGGAATTATTTCAGAGTCCAGAGGCAGTAAACCAAGGGATGTCCTAATTTCCGAAAGTGAATTGGAGACTCTGGCATAGACTAGTAGAATCATTTAATACATGGTATTCTGTTTATATGTGTCCTTTTAGGATTCAGTAAACAGAATACCTATTTTTGTGTAGGAAGAGCCATAAGGAGCTTTAGTGATGAAAGAAATAGAATTGAAACTTCAAGGAAAACTCAACAGATTGACCAATCATACATTTAAGTTTGACGAAAGAATCAAGGATGGCTGGTTTTCAGCGGTTTATTTTTTGAAAACGAAGGAAATTGCCAAGAAGTATAAACCCGATGCCGTTGTCACCATGCAATTCTTTCAAAAGAATCATTCCGTTATTTGTGGAACGGATGAAGTGATTGCACTTCTACATAGTTTCGCCGATAACCCGGAAAATCTGGAAATCCATTCCTTAAAGGATGGGGATCAAATCTCACCATTTGAAACGGTTCTGACCATCAAGGGCCGTTACCAGGACTTTGGCTATTTAGAAGGAATCATCGATGGTATCCTGGCAAGAAGAACATCAGTTGCGACAAGTGTCTATAATGTAATGAAAGCTGCCTCTATTTCAGGGAAACAAAAGCCTGTCATCTTCATGGGAGATCGGGATGATCACTTTACTCAGCAGGCTGGGGATGGATATGCAGCCTTTATCGGGGGATCTACAGCCCAGGCTACCCATGCCATGAACGAATGGTGGGGAAAGAAGGGGATGGGAACCATGCCTCACGCCCTGATCCAATTATTCAATGGGGATATCGTAGAAGCCACTAAAGCTTATCAGGAAACATTTCCTGAGGACGAGCTCATTGCCCTGGTAGACTACAATAATGATGCCATTACAGACTCATTAAAGGTAGCACGGGAGTTTGGCCCTGAATTAAAAGGGGTAAGGGTAGATACATCAAGAATGATGATCGATAAATACTTCCTCCGTAATCAACATGTGCTGGGAACATTTGATCCGCGGGGAGTAAACATGCAACTGATTAACGCATTAAGACATGCCTTGGATGAAGAAGGTTTCCACCACGTCAAGATTGTGGTGTCAGGTGGATTTAACGAAGATCGTATTCGCCAGTTTGAGGAAAATAAAGTTCCAGTCGATATGTATGGAGTAGGAAGCAGTCTTCTGAAAATCCATGTCGGGTTTACGGGAGATAATGTCGTAATTGACGGTTCCCATGAAGCCAAGGCAGGAAGAAAACTCCGTCCAAATCCCCGCCTGGAAAAAGTAGAATTCGAATAGGTGAGAGGATGCAAGAACAAGAGAGCCTTTTAAATCTAGAGCAATATAAACAAAAAAAGCAGAGAATGGCCGAGGAACATATAAAAGACCTCTATAAAAAAGCGTATGAGTACGCATTGAAGGAAACGAACATAAGAGAAAAGGTACGGGCCAAGATGATTTTCTCTAAGCGTTTTCTATTACATGATGAGACTCAAATGGTTGAAGAAGTAGAAAAGCTGTTCCAGGAATGGTTTTTGTTTGATTATAAAACCATTAAGGGCCAAACCCTGTTCTTTCAATTTCTTCAGTCCCATCCACTGCATGAATCAGTCAAACTGCTCGGTGCCATCGTGCTGACTGCAGCTTGGGAGCCTATCATTATTAGAAAAATTGGTAATCAGAACGAAGAAGTTACGTTTACATGTCAGAATGTCATTCAGGATGAAGAAGTTTCTGTTAAAACAAACCTAAATTGTGAAGAAAAGGGAATTTATGAGGGTGGGATCTATTTCGTGAGGAAAGTCCCGTTAGTAACTCATCAGTGGATCTTAGGTCCCGTTTTCCCCGTCAAATCAGAGGGGATTTTATCAGACGTGAAACATCATTATGGTCAAATGAATCAAAAAACTGGGGTTTTATGGAGAACATATTTAAAAGAAGAAGCACCAAACTTCATTATCCGCAGTCTTTCGTAGCTTGTGCATGGTCAGGGATTTTAAAAAATGATATAATATTTCAAGTTGAAGAAAGTTCGCTTTTTTCTATACTAAATATCAAAAGCTTAAGACCGATAGCAAAATAATATTCATTTCATATAATGCTTTTAGATAGACGATTGTTGGAGGTTCTATTATGACTATATATCATTTCGTAGGAATTAAGGGGTCGGGCATGAGTGCATTAGCCCAAATACTCCACGATATGGGCTACGAGGTCCAAGGATCTGATGTAGATAAATATTTCTTTACTCAGAAAGCTCTGGATGAATCAAATATAAAAATTCTCCCTTTCCAAAAAGAAAACATTGGAGGGGATATGCATGTGATCGCAGGAAATGCATTTCCTGATACACATGAAGAAATTCAGGCAGCTGTAGAGCAAGGTCTACCCCTCACTAGATATCATAAATTTCTTGGAGACTTCATGCAGAAATTTACAAGTGTAGCGGTAACCGGTGCACACGGAAAAACGTCTACAACCGGATTGTTGGCACATGTCATCAGTGGCGCAAAGCCAACATCCTTCCTGATCGGGGATGGAACAGGGAAAGGGGAAGTGGATGCCCAATACTTTGTCTTTGAAGCGTGCGAATATCGCCGCCACTTCCTGTCTTATTTTCCTGACTACGCCATCATGACTAATATTGACTTCGATCATCCTGATTATTTTGCCAATGTGGATGACGTTTTCTCTGCTTTTCAGGAGATGGCGATGCAAGTGAAAAAGGGAATCATCGCATGTGGAGATGATGAACAGTTACAGAAAATCCAGGCTCAAGTGCCAGTCGTGTTTTATGGCTTTGCTGAGGAGAATGACTTCCAGGCGAGAAACGTATCAAGGGACAGAACCGGCACTTCATTCGATGTGTTTGTCCGTAATGAATTTTATGCGGCATTCAAAATCCCGACATTCGGTGACCATAACATCATGAATGCTTTATCCGTCATTGCCATCTGTCATTACGAAGAGCTTGATACAACCATCGTCCAGGAAAGATTAAGCTCATTCAAAGGGGTTAAACGCCGTTTCTCTGAAAAAGAAGTGGGCAACCAGATCCTGATCGATGACTACGCTCATCATCCGACTGAAATTAAAGCAACCGTAGATTCGGCAAGACAAAAATATCCTGAAAAAGAAATCATCGCTGTTTTCCAGCCTCATACATTCACACGTACGCAAACCTTCCTTTCTGAGTTTGCTGAAAGCTTGAGTCTTGCTGACAAGGTGTATTTATGTGAAATCTTCGGGTCTGCACGGGAAAATCATGGGAAACTTTCGATCCACGATCTTGAATGTAAGATCGAAGGGTGCGAGATTATAGACGAACAAGATACGACTGCCCTTTTAAAACACGACAACAGCGTGCTTATCTTCATGGGAGCAGGAGATGTACAAAAGTTCCAACAAGCGTATGAAAAAACGCTGGAGGAACAGATAGCAGAAAATTAATGTAGAAGAACCGGTTCTTGATGAGAGCCGGTTCTTTTCTTATTTTCGGAGAAGTTTGGGATGGGATTGACAGTTGAAATAATGGGGGAATTCAACTGTTAATAGTATAGGTATTTTTAACAGGCAAATAAGTGTAGAAATTCAACAGGTGAATAAACGTAGAAGTACAACAGCTAAACCAATCAATCATGCAACCATTCACAATACAAAAAAAGTCACCGTCATGTTTCATGACAGTGACTCTTCAGTCTTACTTCAAATTCTCAGGATTCAGCACTTCAAGTTGTTCAATGACAAATCGGCCATCTTTTCGAATCAATACATCATCGAAATAGATTTCTCCGCCTCCGTACTCAGGACGCTGAATCATCACCATATCCCAGTGAATGTTCGAGTGGTTCCCATTGTACGCTTCTTCGTAGCATTCGCCTGGCGTAAAGTGGAAGCTGCCATCAATTTTTTCGTCAAATAAAATGTCCTGCATCGGATGCTGGATATACGGATTCACACCAATGGCGAATTCACCTACATATCTTGCCCCTTCATCTGTATCAAAGATTTTGTTAATGCGGTCCGTATCATTTGCAGTAGCTTCTACAATCTTACCTTCTTTGAATGTCAATTTCACGTTTTCAAAGGTAAACCCATTATAAGGTGACGGTGTATTGTAGGAAATGATTCCATTTACTGAATCCTTTACAGGTGCACTATATACTTCTCCATCGGGAATGTTCAGGCGTCCCGCACATTTCACTGCAGGAATGTCCTTGATTGAGAATGTAAGGTCCGTCCCTTCTCCGACAAGACGGACTTTATCAGTATTGTTCATAAGCTCAACCAGGTTATCCATGGCTTTGTCCATTTTGCTGTAGTCCAGATTGCAGACATCGAAGTAAAAGTCTTCGAATCCTTCTGTGCTCATGTTGGCAAGCTGTGCCATGGATGAAGTAGGATAGCGGAGCACGACCCACTTTTTCTTAGGGACGCGAATTTCTCTATGTACTTTTTTACCAATTGTATTTCCATGGATCTTCATCTTTTCATCAGGTACATCCGATTGTTCACTGATATTATCACCTGAGCGCAAACCGATATACGCATCCATCTGTTCCATGACATTCGCTTCAAAGCTTGCAATCATGTTGTATTGTTCTTCTTGAGCGCCCATCAATAATGCACGGTCGACCGAGTGATCTTTGATGGATACGAAAGGATATCCTCCAGCTGCATATGCTTCCTTAACTAGTGCTGTTACAAGCTCACGTTGTAATCCGAAGTTTTCGATCAATACTTTCTCTCCAGGCTGTAACTGCACGGAATATTGAATTAAATTTTTTGCCAGTTTTTCAATACGTGGATCTTTCAAGTTATCTTCCCCCTTTTATATAGTCCATTTTATTGTACCCTAAAACATTTACTAATGGATGAAAGAAACAAAATGAGAAATGATAAAACAAGAAATATTTTTATTTTTTCATGCAGGAGAATTCATGAGAAAAGAAGAAATACTAGTATAATGTTTATTTGTTTGTCATAAGGGTAAAGAATTTCTATACATGGAGGTGTGGCATATGGAAATCATTCTTTATCTAAGCGTGGCTGTAATAGCCGTTGCATTTTTAATTTTAGTTATGAGTGTCATGAAGACCTTGAAGTCTTTAGGCTCTACCCTGGACAGTGTTTCGACTACATTGACGGGTCTTGAGAGTCAGCTTCAGGGAGTAACCAAAGAGTCTACTGAATTACTACATAAAACAAATTTATTAGCTGAGGATATCCAGAAGAAATCTGAGGAGCTGAACACTGTTGTTTATGCAGTAAGAGATGTAGGGCATTCCATCCAGAATCTTAATAACTCGGTTAAGAAAGTAAGTACTTCCATTTCAACTGAACTTGAACGTAATCAAGGGAAGATTTCACAGGTGGTTCAGTGGGGAAATGCCTTTATCGATTTAAAGGACAAATGGAAACAAAAACAGGAAAAACAGCCAAGTCAACCTGATGCAGCTGTTCAAAACCAAGCATCTAAAGAAGTTCGATCTCGAGAAAAATTGATTAAAAGAGCAAGATCTTATAACAATTAGAGAGGGGAATTTTCAAATGACACAACAGTACAATCAAAATCAGAACCAAAACCAAAACCAAACAAACGACAGCAACAACATTAACTCAAAAGACTTCATGATCGGAACACTTATCGGAGGAATCGTTGGGGCGGCAGCAGCTCTTCTACTGGCTCCTAAATCAGGTAAAGACCTTCGTCATGATATCAACGAGCAAGCTGGAGTACTGAAAGAAAGGACAGGTCAGTGGAAAGAGACAGCTGTAGAAAAGAGCAATGAGCTTGCTGCGGTAGCCAAAGAAAAATCATCTGCACTTTCAAAATCAGTACAGGAGCAATCCAACAATGTCGTTGGAAAGCTAAAATCATACCGCTCAAATAATAACGAGCTCCAAGAAACAAATGACGAGCTTCAAGCTGTTGCTGTAAGTGAAACACCTGTGGAAGAATCAGAAGATGTGAATCAAAAGCTTGAAGAAACAAAAAAGGCATTTGACGAAACTGAAAAAACATACAATCAATAATAATTGATTCTAAGGGCGGTGAAGTGATATGATTACTTCACCGTTTTTTTGTTGGAATAAAAATGCAAAGGGGCACGCCTGTCTCCGGCTATTTAATGCACATTTTTATGTAAAGGAGTATGAATGATATGCAAAAGATTGAAACCGTTCAAGAATTTGAACAGCTTTCTGAAACGAATTCCCGCTTCTTTTTTATGAAGCACAGCTTAACATGCCCAGTGAGCTCAAATGCATTCAGTGAATACCAGGCATTCCTGAATAAGCATGAAGAGGAAGACGGCTACTATTTAGCCGTTCAAGAGTCAAGGGAACTATCCAATCATATTGCCGAAAAATACGGCATCAAGCATGAATCACCCCAAGTCTTCTTGTTTATCGAAGGAAAACCGGGCTGGAATGCTTCACATTGGAATATTACCGAGAATGAATTGAATAAGTTGTAGGGAAAGGACTCTGTTTAATTGCAGGGTCTTTTTTTATGAACTTTTCGTAAATATTATTGCTATGAATGAACGAGTGGTAGTGTTAAAACATGGACCGTTCCTTTTCGCTCCAGTCACAAGATTCCCCGGGGAGGAAGTCGAGCCTCCTCAGGCTTTGGCCCTGCGTGGTCTCGACATTTCCCCTATCTCCCGCAGGAGTCAAGTGACTTCCGCTACAATCCACTCTGTGGTACTCCATTGTGAATGCTATAAGTATAGATTCTCAATCACAAAATTGCTCCTATTGTGACCTTGTTGAGCGTTGTTCCTAAAACAAACTATCAAGGAGATCATTGAACTATCTTTTAAATAAATGAATCAAACAATGCAAACAGAGCATTTTTTTATGGCGAGGAAGTTATGCATTTTTTTTAAGAGTGAAGAAAGATTGCATGCTTTTATATAAAAATTTGGTAATTCCCTCCCATGTGTTTACTTTCTATAATACAGGGAATTTACTCTATAAGAATAAAATTTATTGATAGTAAATTAGGAGGAACGATTCATGACTCAGACTGTACCTAATAATACTCAAACGAGTAATACGACTGCGATGAACGGCATTTCCGGTGAGAAGAATGGTAAGTTATTAAAAGGCATGGTAGTGGGAGCTGTAGTAGGCGGCGCATTAGCTATGCTTGATAAAACAACGAGAAAAAGAGTATCATCCAGAACATCCAATGTGAAGGACTCTACAATGGGAATGGTGGCAAAGGTAAGGGAGAATCCATCGGGAGTTATGAACGACTGGCAGGATCGCCTTAAAACGGCTTCCACTGTGTTAAAGGATGCGATCACCGACGCACAGAGCCTTTATGAAAAGGTGAATGATGATGTAATCGATCAAGTGAATCAAGTAAAGGAAGATTCTTCAGAAATTATCGCTACAACGAAGGAAGCGGGAGAGGAATTGAAGAATATTGGCGGTAAAGTGAGAGAAGCAGGTGAAGAAGTGACAGGAGACACGACATCTTCAGTAAACAGCTCACAGACTTCAACGAGTTCAACTGCTACCTACGATAACAGCAATAATATCCATCCAACTAATCGTACGAGCAGCGTACCTGGACAAGTTGGATCATAAACAAAAAAACTGGCGTGAATGCCAGTTTTTTTGTTGTCTGCTATTCTTTCATTCAGCGTGTGGACTGAGGCCAGACGATTTCGAGTTCATCCCCCTGTTTAATTTCTTCATAAAAGGTGGTTTCCTCTCCGTTTTTCAAGAGTATGAAGCTCCCATTCGCATGAGAAGGCATGGTGATTTCAACAGTATTAAATAAGTCCTGGAAGATAAATGAGCTTATTGGTTGTTCTTCAATTTCAATCGAATCCCCGGAAATTAAACGATCGTCCATTTCAAGTCTGCTGCCATTTCGATAAACACGGCTGCTCTCTTTCATAAGCTCTACTTTCTTTCCGTTAAAAGTAATGAAGATAGAAGCCCCTGCAGTGAGCTGTTTCTTGGCGAGAAGCTCCTTTACCGTTGGAGTAAAGCCTGGTTTATATGAAATGACATCACCCTGCTGAATCTTTGATGAAAGCTTCGCCTCAAAACCGTTGATGAATAGCCTCCCACTATAAACAGGGAAGAAGGTGTCTTTTCCATTGATGGAAATACGATAGGGCTTAGTGCTTTCTAACCACTCTTCATACCCTGAATGCTTTAACACGTCGAAGAGTGATTCCATCAATTCGATCTGGATACAATCACGGTCCTGAATGGTCTCTTCAAGGGAGGCAGGTTGATTGTTTCTGTAGATGAGAGGAGCTAGTAAAAAAGGATTCTCATCTATCACAATCTGTTTAGAAGTAGAGGTATCTAATAGATCTCCAATCGTTACGCTTGGTGAAGACCCGTTCTCTCCTTTGTGAACAGTGATAATATCGTTATTGTTAATTTTTTCGTCCAGTGCACTAGGCTGACCATTTTTTTCAATAAGAGGTGCCTGACCGTGGCCTCCTGGTAAGGATATATCTTGACCATTGACTGTTACAAAGAAACCATTCCCTGGAACCCCGTGCCATTTACTTAGTTTTAAGCCCGCAGCCAAAATACAGTCCCCGACCGTTAAGTCCTTAACTTCAAATAATCGGACCGGTTGATTGTTCACATGGGCAGTGACATATTGAACGGGTGTCTGTTTAGCTGCAATGGCGATTCCGATAGGTGTAACGAGCTCTGGTCCTTTTGTTACTTCATCCAATATGGTTATATTCTGAATCGCTTCCACGCCTCTTACAGCGACCCGGTTGTGTGGAAGTTGTAAGGATGAGGCTAGTTTGCCCGGCAGCCCAGGTGTTAAGCTGCCTCCTCCTACAAGCATGACTGCTTGTGGAGGATTCCCATTGTTCAAACGGAGAATCTCCTTAGAAATCTCCCCGGCTAAACGATCTACAGCTGGACCAATTTTATCAACAACCTCCAGTGCCGGGAAACTCGTTTCAAAACCGAGAATGTCGGTAACCGTAATCTCCTCTCTAGACTGAAGCTCCCTCTTTGCTTGCTCCGCTAAAGGAAAATCCAGCAACAGTTCATTGCTGATGGCTTCAGTTATTTCATCGCCGGCTGTCGGAACCATCCCATAGGCAATGATAGTGCCCAGATTTGTAATCGCGATATCGGATGTTCCTGCTCCGATATCAACGAGGGCTACATTGAGTCGTCTCATGGATTCTGGAATCAGCACATTAATTGCAGCGATAGGCTCCAAGGTTAAGGCATCCATTTCTAAGCCAGCGCGATTCAGTGCAGCAATTAAGGATTCAACTACTACACGTGGAAGGAAGGTTGCGATAATCTCGACGGTGGCCTCTTCCCCCTGCTGATCGATGAGACTTCCGATTTCCTCACCATCCAAGCGATAAAATAGGACAGAATAACCAACACAATAATAGTGATAGCCCTTCGTATCATTTTCGTTTTCTGCTGCCAATGCTTGAGCCTGCTGGACAGCACTTAACTCGAGATGAAGAATATCGTTTTTTTGAAGAAGGGGTTTTCCTTTTATATTTAATGTGGAAGATGCGGTTGCCGTTTTCAGGGCTCTTCCGGCAGCTGCGACACACACTTTATGAAGGGAGCCGTGTTTCTTCTCCAATTGTGCTTTAATGGAGCAAATGACCTCGGCAACTGCTGGAACGTCATGAATCTGACCATCCAGCATGGCTCTCTTTTTATGCTCTTCTACTAAAATATCTGAAACTTGAAATATTCCGTTAATTTCTTCTAAAATGATCCCGACGACCGATCGGGTTCCGATGTCCAAAGCAAATATTTTTTGCGTATTTTTCAATTAGTATTCACCCACTTTAGCCTATTCTCATACAATACTAAAATACTTTAGTGCTTAAAAGCGTCTAATTAATAAAGAATTTTATCGTGACATTTTGGATATGTTCTATTATAATAAGTTTCAATATCAAAAATGTATCATACTTTCTTAAAACTATAACAGTTTTTACGTATGAACAGGATAAAAAAAGAAAGGGTGCTGTATTGTGAGTAATCAAGAGCTCGATCAATTACGAAAACAAGTAGACGAGATGAACTTAAAACTATTAGACACCATTAATGAACGTGCTAAACTAGTTCAGGAAATCGGGCGTGTCAAGGAGACTCAGGGAGTATACCGCTATGATCCTGTTCGTGAAAGAGGAATGCTTGACCTGATCAAAGAAAATAATAATGGTCCATTTGAACATTCGACCGTTGAACATATTTTTAAAGAAATCTTTAAAGCCGGGTTGGAGCTTCAAAAAGACGATCACCGTAAAGCACTGCTTGTTTCCCGTAAAAAGAAACCGGATGATACAATTGTAACGATCAATGGAGATTCAATTGGAGACGGAAAGCCTCACTTCATTTTCGGTCCATGTGCGGTTGAATCTTACGAGCAAGTAGCAGAAGTGGCAAAAGCGGTTAAAGCAAAAGGACTTAAATTGCTGCGAGGCGGAGCGTTCAAACCGAGAACGTCACCTTATGACTTCCAGGGCCTCGGGATCGAAGGATTAAAAATTCTTAAAAAAGTGGCGGATGAATATGATTTGGCTGTCGTCAGTGAAATCGTAAATCCAGCCGATATTGAACCCGCATTGGAATACATTGATGTGATTCAAATCGGTGCGAGAAATATGCAAAACTTCGAGTTGTTAAAAGCAGCAGGAGCAGTGAAGAAGCCCGTATTACTTAAACGCGGTTTAGCTGCAACGATCGATGAGTTCATCAACGCTGCTGAATATATCATTTCACAAGGAAATGGAGACATCATCCTTTGTGAGCGTGGAATTCGTACGTACGAAAAAGCGACAAGAAACACATTGGACATTTCAGCTGTCCCAATTCTTAAGCAAGAAACGCATCTGCCAGTATTCGTGGATGTAACGCACTCAACCGGACGCAGAGATCTGTTGCTTCCAACTGCGAAAGCAGCACTTGCCATCGGTGCAGATGGTGTAATGGCTGAGGTTCATCCTGATCCTGCCGTTGCCTTATCCGATTCTGCCCAACAAATGGATTTAGATCAATTTGATCATTTCTATCAGGAGCTGTTAAAAGGAAGAACGATCGAAGTATAATATATAAAAGAGAAGGGTTGGATCCTATTTATGGGGTTCAACCCTTTGTTTTTGATTTTCAAAAAGATTTTATGCTGTCATTGTGAGTGTATTTTGTAAGGAAAGCCTTTTTGAGCAGACTACGAACGAAGTAATTAGTGAATTTCAGGTGAACTATCCGATCATCATTGAGGATATCGGCAAAAATTTCATTTTAACGGCGAAATTCCGATTTTAACGGCGAAATCTCGTATATAACGGCGAAATTCTAAATATATCGACGAAACGCATACTCTTCTCCAGTAAGCCTGTATTCTGGTCGCCGATTTTTCTGCATGCTATAATGAACTTTTTATTAAAATAAGGCGGAGTCGTTGCACGAAAATAGAGACTATCGTATGATTATCATGGTAATTGCAGATAAATAACCTATATACATTGAAAAAACACTAACGTGAATATAATTATGTGCATTTTTTAACAAACTATTGTAATCGCTTTTTTCTTTAGGTTTATTTAGTGTAAAATAAGATAAATAAATGAGTAGAAGAGTAAAGGAGAGTTAGCTATGAACGTTACAATATATGATGTAGCAAGAGAAGCAAATGTTTCCATGGCGACCGTTTCACGTGTTGTCAACGGAAATCCCAATGTAAAGCCGGCAACAAGAAAGAAAGTACTGGAGGTCATTTCCCGCCTTGGATATCGTCCGAATGCAGTAGCAAGGGGACTTGCAAGTAAGAAAACAACAACGGTCGGAGTCATCATTCCGGATATCTCTAATATTTTCTATGCGGAATTGGCACGTGGAATTGAAGATATCGCAACCATGTACAAATACAATATTATCTTAAGTAACTCGGATCAAAATGCGGAGAAGGAACTTCATCTTCTTAACACGATGCTTGGTAAACAAGTGGACGGAATTCTGTTCCTTGGCGGGCACATTTCCGAGGAACATGTCCAGGAATTCGAACGTTCCCCGGTTCCAATCGTATTAGCTGGAGCTGTGGAAGAAACAAGCAAGGTTCCTTCAGTTAATATCGACTACAAAGCGGCTTCCTACGATGCTGTTACGGAATTGTTGGAAAAAGGACATAAGCGTATCGGATTTGTAAGTGGTCCTTTCCACGATACAATCAACATGAAGTTTAAATTAGAAGGGTATCGTGAGGCACTCGCTAAAGCCGGAGTTGAATATAGTGACGACCTGGTGGTTGAAGGTGAGTACACGTATGATTCAGGACTTGAAGCCTGGCAGAGGTTTTCTGAGCTTGAGGATAAGCCGACCGCTATATTCGTCGGAAATGATGAGACGGCTCTTGGAGTCGTTCACGGTGCGCAGGATCAAAACGTGTCCATTCCTGATGAAGTTGAAGTGATCAGCTTCGATAACACAAGATTGGCGCTTATGGTTCGACCACAGTTAACTTCCGTTGTTCAGCCTTTATATGATATCGGGGCTGTGGCGATGAGATTATTAACGAAATATATGAACAAAGAAACGGTTGAAGAATCTACAGTTGTTCTTCCTCATCGAATTGAACATCGGAACTCAACAAAATAAGAAGTTTGTCGATATAAGAGATAAAGACAAACAGAACTTTTTTTTGTAGGGAGAGTCAAAATGAAAAAGCTTGATGTTCTTACACCAATCGGGGTTGTAGTAGGGTTTCTATTCGTTGCTTTCGCCATCATTACGAACGCTGGTGTTACAGGCTTCAGTTCCTTTGTGGATCTGCCATCTATGTTTGTTGTGATAGGCGGGTTGATCGCTGCCATGCTGGTCAGTTTCTCTATTAAGGAATTGAAGCAACTGGGGAAAGTGATGAGAGAATCCTTTCGTGACGAGGAATACGATCTTCAGGGCCTCATTCGCACGTTTGTGACCCTATCAGAAAAAGCGAGACGTGAAGGCCTTCTCGCTTTAGAGGCGGAAGTGGAAGAGGTTGAGGATCCTTTCATTCGAAAAGGAGTCCTGTTAGCCGTCGATGGAATTGAGCAGGACGTGATTGTGGATATCATGAATGCCGAAATCATCGCTTTAGAAGAGCGGCATCGTAAAAATAAAAGTTTACTGGACAAGGCGGGGGAATATGCACCTGCCTGGGGGATGATCGGTACCTTGATTGGTCTCGTACTGATGTTAAAGAATTTAAATGATCCAGCGTCATTAGGGCCTAATATGGCCATCGCCTTATTAACGACTCTATATGGTTCGATCCTTGCAAACCTTGTCTTCTTACCAATGGCATCCAAATTAGCGATGAAAACAGAAAAAGAAGTGTTTATGAAACAAATCGTGATTGAAGGTGTCGTCGGTGTACAATCCGGTCAAAATCCAAAAATATTGGAAGAGAAACTGAGAGTGTTCTTATCCAATGAGGAACTGGAGATGTACTCTGGCAGGAAGCAAGGGGAGGCAACATTCGATGAAGCGTAGACGAAGACATGTGTCTCAGCCTACGGGTGCACCGAAATGGATAGTAACCTTTTCTGATCTCATTACTCTTATTCTCGTATTCTTTATTTTACTATTTTCCATGTCTCAAATTGATATCGTGAAATTTAGGACCATCGCTGATTCCTTTCAGCAGCGTCAAATACTTGAGTTTTACCCTTCTGTCATTCCATTCGAGAATCCTTCAGCTGAACCTGAAATGGAGATGGAGAAAACTCAGCCTCAAAGCAGTGAGGAAACCGATAAAGAGTTGAATCAGCTTTTAGCCGATATTCAAAGCTACTTAAATGAAAACAAACTAAGTGACGTTGTAGTGGCCACAAGAACCGAGCGCGGAGTTGTGCTGGTCCTTCAGGAGCAAACACTGTTCGCTTCAGGGGAAGCAACGGTCCTTGAGGACGCTTATCCGTTCTTAAATAAAGTGGGCGATCTTTTATCGAGGATCCCAAACTTCGTGAAAGTGGAGGGACATACGGATAATCGTCCCATCGGTACATATCGATTCCCATCAAACTGGGAGCTCTCCTCTGCAAGGGCAAGCAGTGTGATCCGGTATCTCGTTCAAACCGAAAACTTAGATCCGAAGCGCTTCATTGCCGTTGGATATGGGGACACTCGACCAATTGCCCCCAATGACACAAGGGAAAATCTTCAAAAAAACAGGCGTGTGGAAGTGATCATAACAGATCCTGCATATGAGGAACAATAAAAACCAAGGACTTCTCAATGTGATGAGAGGACCTTGGTTTTTTAAAATAGATTCGTAGAGTTATGAAATACTTACCCCTTCATCCCATTAACTCCCCGGTTTTTGCCTGAGCTGCTGTCGGATGGAGTATAGGGCTTTCTCTACGGTTTGCTTATTCTTCTCCGTGATTTCGCCTTTTCTCGGAATCGGCTTGTAAATGTCAGGTCTATCCCACCATTCATTTGGCAAGGTGACCCCTGCTTTACTTTGCCAGCGATCCGTCCATTTCCCAGGGAAGGAAGAGGCAAGGTCCATTCGACCGGTCATCTGCATCCAAATCATGCTCCAGGCTCTTGGGACGACTCTCCAAATGTCATAGCCGCCACCACCAACGGCAATCCATTTACCTTCGCAATACTCATGAGCAAGCTCATGGGCGATACGAGGGATATCCCGGTATATATTCATGGTAGCCGAAAGGTGGGTGAGTGGATCATAATAATGGGCATCTGCCCCGTTTTGAGTCAAAATGACGTCGGGCTTGAAGAATTCAATTACTTCGCGAAAGGAAGTTTCGTAAGCTTCTAGCCACGACTCATCCTCTGTAAAGGCATCGAGTGGGATATTGAACGAATACCCATAGCCTTTTCCGTGACCGCGTTCATTAATATTACCTGTTCCTGGGAAGAGGTAGCGACCCGTCTCATGGATGGAAAGGGTACACACGTCCGGATCATCGTAAAAGGACCACTGAACGCCATCTCCGTGATGAGCATCTGTATCGACGTATAGGACCCGGGCACCGTACTTTTCCTGCAAGTAGCGGATTGCCACCGAACTGTCGTTATAAATACAGAAGCCTGATGCTTTACCTTTGAAACCATGATGCAGACCACCACCGAGATGGAGGGCATGCTTCGCTTTTCCCGTCATGACAAGATCAACAGCCGTCAACGTCCCGCCTACCAAATAAGCACTCGCTTCATGCATTCCTTGAAACATCGGGGTATCTTCTGTACCAATTCCAAACCCTTCTGCCTGATCTTGAGAGAGTTGGCCGACACTCGCTCTCTTGACGGCGTTTACATAATTGGGATCATGATTAAGAAATAACTCTTCATCGGTAGCCATTCGTGGTGGAACGATTTCATCTGATTGAAGAGCATTTGCTTCTTTGAGTAAATCCATCGTCAAGGTCAATCGGGTTTGATTGAAGGGATGCTCATCAGAGAACCGATACCCCAGGAGTTCGTCTGAATAGATGAAAACAGCATCTTTTGTCATGTGGAGATTCCTGGCATGTTTGGCCATAACACGTCATATCCTTCTCTCTTTAGATCATTGATCACATTCATCGGATTCATCGTTCTTACTCGGAACACAAGGATTTTATACTGTTCGTCCTTTTTATCCGGATACACAAGTACACTTTGAATATTGGAGTTATTCCTTCTGATGATACCGGCTACCTCGTAAAGAATGCCCGCTTTATGTGGGACTTTCACTTCGATTTGAGAGCCGGGCTGATGGGCTCCCGTCAGTTGAATGAGCGTGTACAACAGGTCGGTTTCAGTAATGATTCCGACCAGCTTCCTTTCCTTCAAAATAGGGAGGCAGCTGATCCGGTGCTCATAAAAGAGAGCCGCAACCTCTTCGACAAAATCGAGAGGATGACCTGTGATCACATCTTTCTTCATGATCAATTTAAGAGGATTCTGTAATTCACTGGTTGTAGACTCATCATGAAAAATAGATGGGGTACCGTCTTTTACATCACGGTCACTCACGATCCCGATCACTTCCATATCATGATTGGTAATCGGTATATGCTTGATCTTCTTCTCCCGCATTAATTTTATGGCTGTTTCAATTGTATCGTCTGCCTTTAATGTTTCGACTTTCGTTTTCATAATTTCTTCTACAATCACGTTCTCCACCCCTTTAGAAAACTTGTCAGAATTCCATTAATACATAAAACGATTCATAAACCTCAGTTGATCAAATCGTTGGATGGAATCCGGGTCCACTCTCGTACCAATTCTCGCCATTAAACAATTCGCTGGATGGGAACTGATTTCAGGGTCATCCGTTGCGTAATATTCCAATCCGCCGGCGTTCATCATTTTTTCCATCACTTTACGATATTCCCACACGTTCAGGCCGGTTCCTTTGAGGTCCCAGTGCCAATAATATTCAGTCGTAATGACGATGTAGTCTTCCATATGATCATCCATCATGGAAACCTTTAAAAGATTTTTTCCGACGGAAGCCCCGCGGAATTTAGGGATGACCTCGATTGCTCCAAGCTCAATCAGATTTTCCATTTTTCCTTGAGACCAGCGTTCAAGTGGATCAGGATATAAATATGTAACATAGCCTACAATCGTATGATGATCTCTCGCGATAAGGATTCGGCCTTCCGGTAAACCGGCAATCTCTACAAGGGCTTTATGCTGCTGGGCAGGAGGTCTGAATGCGACCAAGTCCTCGTGAAAGTCTAGCCTGGCTAATTCTTCAGCGGAAATCGGACCTTCAATAATGATATTTCCCTTTGTTGTTTTCAATTCTGTTGCATTATAGGTTTTTTTTAATTTCATCTGGACACCACCTAAAGATATTCCTCAAGTCCATTATACATGAAATTAAAAAATGTATAGCGCTTTCACGAAATTTTCAGACGTTTGAAGTGGGGAAGCTATTTTGCAATACCTATCTAGAACAAGGGTTTGAAGAGTTATTACTCGAAACGCAGAAAAGAGCACCTTGTGGCAGATTTTTTAAAAAATTGAGAAAATATTAAATTTATACTATAATAAGATTGTAATTTCTTACATAAGGGGGATGCGGTATATGAAAGTGGAAGCGTTACCAGTAACGAAGGGAAACTATAATCTTGAAAGCTATGAAAATACGTATGAATCATTTGATTGGAAAGATGTCGAAAAAGAATTTTCATGGTCGGAAACAGGGCGTGTCAATCTGGCTCATGAAGCGATTGACCGACATGCAGTAACTTTCAGGAAAAATAAAGTCGCTCTTTATTACCGAGATGCAGAACGTGATGAAAAATATACGTACTCTGATATGAAGAAGATGTCGAACAAAGCAGGAAATGTATTGAAGCGTTTTGGGGATGTGGAAAAAGGTGACCGTGTCTTCATCTTCATGCCGAGATCACCGGAATTGTATTTCTCCGTATTAGGTGCGATCAAGTTGGGTGCCATCGTTGGTCCTCTGTTTGAAGCATTTATGGAGGGAGCCGTTCGTGATCGTCTGGAGGATAGTGAAGCAAAGGTACTGATCACAACTCCTGAGCTATTAAAGAGGGTTCCAGTAAGTGAACTTCCAAACTTAAAGCATGTTTTCTTAATTGGGGAAGATGTACAGGAGGACGATGTCCAAATTGACTTCCTTTCAAAATTCGCTGAAGCGAGCGATAAACTGGCAGTAGAATGGGTAGACCGGAACGATGGGTTGATCCTTCACTATACATCAGGGTCCACAGGAAAACCAAAAGGGGTCCTTCATGTCCATAACGCTATGATCCAACATTATCAAACTTCCAAATGGGTACTTGACCTTCAGGAAGAGGATGTGTATTGGTGCACAGCGGATCCGGGCTGGGTCACAGGGACTTCATATGGAATCTTCGGTCCGTGGCTGACAGGTGCCTCGAACGTCATTGTAGGGGGACGCTTTAAGCCGGAGAACTGGTATAAAACGATCGAAGATTATGGAGTAACGGTTTGGTACAGTGCCCCAACCGCCTTCAGGATGTTGATGGGTGCAGGGGATGAAGTCGTGAAACAGTTCGACTTAAGCTCGCTTCGCCATATCCTGAGCGTAGGAGAACCGCTGAATCCAGAAGTTGTCCGCTGGGGAATGAAAGTATTCAATCTGCGAATCCATGATACTTGGTGGATGACTGAAACAGGCGGTCAATTGATCTGTAATTATCCTAGCATGGAAATCAAGCCTGGATCCATGGGGAAACCATTCCCGGGTGTGAAGGCGGCGATTGTGGATGATCAAGGAAACGAAGTGCCTCCTTACCGCATGGGGAACTTAGCAATTAAAAAAGGCTGGCCATCCATGATGAACCAGATCTGGAATAATCCACAGAAGTATGAATCATACTTCATGCCTGGTGACTGGTATGTTTCAGGAGATTCAGCTTATATGGATGAAGACGGATATTTCTGGTTTCAGGGACGAATTGATGATGTCATCATGACGTCTGGAGAACGAGTTGGTCCATTTGAGGTAGAAAGCAAGCTCGTAGAACATCCGGCAGTTGCCGAAGCAGGCGTCATTGGAAAACCTGATCCTGTTCGCGGCGAAATCATCAAAGCTTTCATCGCTCTTCGCGACGGCTACGAAGTGACAGATGAGCTAAAAGAAGAGATTCGCCAATTCGTGAAAAAAGGATTAGCTGCCCATGCGGCTCCAAGAGAAATAGAATTCAGAGACAAGCTGCCGAAAACACGAAGCGGGAAAATCATGCGTCGCGTGTTGAAGGCATGGGAATTAGACCTTCCTACCGGTGATTTAAGTACAATGGAAGATTAATAGATGAAAGAACCTCTGCTCGTGGTGAGTGGGGGTTTTTTTGTGGTCTGGGGGAGAAGGAGGTGAGGATGACGGAATTTGTCGATTTATGAGTGTTGGCAGATAAAATTAATATATGGTAGAAAAATTCCCAAAATGGTATGAAAGATTAAAGGGACAGTCCAAATCCAGCCCTTCACCCTCATCCAATATAAAAAAACGAGCAAAAAGTAAATACTTTTGCTCGTTTTTTAAATTGCTATCTAATTCTGCTCAGCAGGTGGTTCAGGTTCAGCTGGTGGCTCGGTTCCTCCATTGTCACCGCCGCCATCATCAGCTGGAGGTGGCTCAGGCTTGTCTGGTTTAGGAGGAGGAGGATCAGCCGGTTTATCACCAGGCGGTTTCGGATCCGTTGCCGGCTTCTCAGGCTTCGGTTCCGGTTTTGGCTCTGGTTTTCCGATTTGCACAGTGTTGGAAGGTGTAGATTGTTTTCCTGCTACATCAACAGCAACCACATAGAAATCACCATTTCCAACGGAAACTGAATAATTCCCGTCAGACTTGACACTGCCGACCTTGCCGCCAGATTTACTATATACACGATATCCGACGACATCTCCGCTTGCAGAAGGGGTCCAAGTGATGGTATTACCATTAGCACTCGTTTTTACCGTCCCTGGAGCAACTCCGTCGTCAGAAATTTTGTTTTCTGCAATCAGAACATTTTTGAATCGATTGTCACCTTCCGGAATGAGTTTGTTTGGATTTCCAGGTACAGAACCAAATACATTCTTCACAAAGTCAGGATTCAAGATCACTCCCGGTTGTGAAAATTCTTCCGGCGTATTAGGCAGAGCTAAATATTTCTTTCCGTTTACCATGACATAACGGCTCATGAGTAAGCTGTCATCTGTTTTGGTTGGTACATATTTAGCGTTGAATAAGTCACTTTTCACTAACCCGGCCTGACTGCATGCTTCTGATGGCAGCAATCCGGAAATGGAACAGAAGGATCTTCTTACAATGCCTTCCGGTGCTGTGAACGAACCTTCGGGATCAATCAGTTCAGGAGCCAGGTCTCTTGTATCATTTAATAGGTATGACCATAAGCGGATATTTCGCAATCCATAATGTCCATATTGTGCTCTCGATGCTGCTGTATTTAATGATGAAGGTGTATCATACCCGAACCAGGTTCCAAATGTAATGCTCGGATTGGATGCGACAAACCAGTGATCCTTGTATTCCTGACTCGTTCCGGATTTCCCGGCCCAGTCAGAACCAAAGTTCAGGAATTTCTTCGCATAGCGACCTGTCCCAAGTGAATGATCCAGGGTATCCCTCATCATATCGATGGCAAGGTAAGCTGTTTGTGGACTGAATACATCCACCGGTTCTACTTTATGTTCGAACACCACGTTGCCATCTTGATCGACAATTTTATCTATCATGTAGGCATCTATGAATTTCCCGCCATTTGCAAAAGTAGTATAGGCATTTACATTTTCTTCTACTGTTACACCACTTGTGGTGGCCCCCAGTGCAAGTGACAGGTTGTTATCATATCTGCTGTTTAGTGATGAAAAGCCCATTTTCAGAAGGAATTCTTTAAATGGATTTCGGTTATAAATATTGGCATAAGTTCTTACAACAGGTAAGTTCAATGATTCTGCAAGTGCATATCTTGCAGGGAAAAGTCCTCGTTCATTAAGCGAGTAGTTTTCAGGCGTCCAGCCATTGATGTTCACACCAACGTCAGGAATAGGGGATCCAGGTGAAATGTATCCGTATTCCAGTGCCGGGGCATAAGCAAGTAAAGGCTTCATGGTAGACCCGTTCGATCTCAGTGACTGGGTGGCGTGGTTGATTTGTTCCGTTTTAAAATCACGGCCGCCAATGAAACTGATGATGCGTCCTGTTTTATTTTCAATCATGATCGCTCCGACCTGAACCGGCTCCTGCACTTCCACTTCTTCTCCTGTTTCAGGGTCAGTTGCCGTTACATATTTTGGAGGTCCATACATTTCGTAGGCATCTTTCGTCTTTTGCATTTGATCATAGATTTTTTTATCGATAGTTGAGTGAATCTGATAACCGCTTTGACGAACATTGCGGTCAGCGAGCGTTCGGTATTTTTCTTCAAGTTCATCATTATTTTCAAGATCCTGTTTTGAATAGCCGTCTTTTTCTGCAAGCACATCCGTCATGATGTCCACTGCTCTGCTTTCAAGTTCGGCAATCAGCCAAGGATACTGTTCACTCGGTGATGCTTTAGCCTTGATGAAATCTTTCGACAGGTCATAGGCAACAGCATCATCGTACTCTTTTTTCGTTATATAACCTTCTCGGTGCATTCTGTAGAGTACAGTATTTTTTCGGCTTATTCCAGCTTCCAGATTCTCTTTCATTTCTCCACTATTCGTAAATGGTGTGTAAGAGAATGGAGCTTGAGGAAGTCCTGCAATGAACGCCGATTGAGGCAAGGTTAAGTCCTTGGCATCGACTCCGAATATCCCTTGGGCAGCAGATTGGACCCCGGCGATATTCCGACCGGAAGAATTACGTCCAAGTGTCGCTACATTCAGGTACGCTTCCAGAATTTCGTCCTTTTCAAAGAAGCGTTCCAAGCGAAGGGCGAGGAGTATTTCTTTTGCTTTTCTTTCAAATGATACTTCATTCGTCAATATTTGGTTTTTGATTAGCTGTTGTGTGAGTGTACTTCCACCTGATTGAGTGGAGGAATTGGTGAATTCCTGTAGTACGGCACGCATGATCGCTTTCGGTACGACACCGTTATGTTCTTTGAAGTATTCATCTTCCGTGGCAATAACAGCATTTCGCAGATCTTCAGAAACATCTTCGAGCTTCACTTCTTCCCGCTCTAAGTCTGTTCGGAGTTTCCCCAAATATACATCATTGGCAAAGTATAGCTGCGACGTTTCTTCGTAGTTGTAAATGTCCTTTTTCATTTGGTCATAAGGACGGATCGGTTCTTCCTTGACGAGAGAAGCGAAATATCCCGCTCCGACTCCTCCTGCAAATGCGAAACCCAGTACAAAGATCACGACCAGGATCAACGACAGATTCCAGAATACTCCGTATGTAATTCTTGCTCGTTTTTGAACTCCAGTATTTGAAAAGAACCTGATTGCAGGGTCTAATTTTTCGAGTGATTTGTTCCATTTTTCCTTCATATATCATTCCCCCCAGAACATTCCCATTATAGCATATTTACAGGAAGGCTGTCGTAAAAAGTCAAATAAAATGGTCTTTTATCATGCGTTTAGTTGACTAATATTTTAGAATATGGTAAAAACCTTATATAGCGAAATGAATGACGATCCGGCACACAGTCGGATTTACTTACAAAAAAATGAACGTGTGATCGCAATGAGAGGAATAAGTAGTCTGCCTTCCCTGTTATAAAGAGAGTCAGTGGTTGCTGTGAACTGACACAAATGGCCGATGAATTACATCCTGGAGCTTTTGCTGTGAACCTTAGTAGCAGCAAACGGTTAAAGCCGTTATCTTTAATGAGTGAAGGATGTAATTCCTTAATTTGGGTGGTACCGCGCGACAGCGTCCCTGCATTTATGCAGGGACTTTTTTTGTTGTCTTGTTTTACAAAAAAGGAGGAAAAAACATGGATTTGATAAAGGACTTGGAATGGCGTGGAATCACGTATCAACAAACGGATGCTGAAGGGTTGAAGGCCCTGTTGAATAAAGAAAGCATCTCCATCTACTGCGGGATCGATCCAACAGCAGACAGTATGCATATCGGGCATCTGCTCCCATTTTTAACATTAAGACGATTCCAGAATCAAGGGCACCGTCCTCTTGTATTGGTGGGAGGGGCAACCGGATTGATCGGTGACCCGAGTGGTAAAAATGAAGAGCGTAAACTGCAGACAATTGAAGCGATTCAGGGGAATGTAGCGAGCATTAAAGTACAGCTTGAAAGCATCTTTGATTTCGAAGGGGAAAATGGGGCAGTGATGGTGAATAACTATGACTGGATCGGAGCGATGGATGTTGTCACCTTCCTTCGTGATTTCGGTAAGCATGTGGGTGTAAATTACATGCTCGCGAAAGATACGATTGCGTCACGCTTGGAGTCAGGTATTTCGTTCACTGAATTTACTTATACCATTCTGCAAGCACTGGACTTCAATCATCTATACGACAACTACAATTGTAAGCTTCAAATCGGCGGCAGTGATCAGTGGGGGAATATCACGACTGGACTTGAACTGATCAGACGTACCCACGAAGAAGAAACGAAGGCGTTTGGTTTCACGATTCCACTTGTCACGAAAGCAGATGGAAGTAAATTCGGTAAAACGGAAAGTGGAGCGATTTGGTTGGATCCGAAGAAAACATCTCCTTACGAATTCTACCAGTTCTGGATCAATGCGGCCGATGCGGATGTCGTGAAATACTTGAAATACTTTACATTCCTTTCACACGAAGAGATCGATGCTTTGGCACAGTCTGTTGAAACGGAACCCCACCTTCGCAAGGCGCAAAAAGCACTGGCTGAAGAAATGACCAAACTGATTCATGGTGAAGAAGCGCTAGATCAAGCCATCCGCATCACACAAGCATTATTCAGTGGTGAGATCAAATCTTTATCGGCTTCTGAAATTCTTGAAGGGTTTAAAGATGTTCCTTCATTCGAACAGCCTAAAGGAGAAGCGATCGGATTGATCGACCTTCTCGTAAATGCGAAAATCTCACCATCTAAGCGACAAGCGCGTGAAGATGTCGGGAATGGTGCAGTATACCTTAACGGTGAACGTGTAACAGACCTTCAGCATGTGATTGATGAGAAAGATATGATTGAAGGACAGTTTACCATCATTCGCCGCGGAAAAAAGAAATATTTTAGAATTCAGTACGTATAATACTATTATTGAATCTGTCAGTACGGTATCCGTTTCTCTTTTGTGAAGCGGGTACCGTGCTTTTTATTAGTGTGGAAGAAGAAGTTGAAAATAAAAGGGCCGGAGTTGAAAATATAGCTGAAAAGTTGAAGGTTGAAAAGAAATGCTTCTAATGATTACATTCAGTACCGAAACCCGTCCTGAATTGTAATGAATTCTTATATATTTTACAAAATGTCCAAATGCTGACTCAATCTAATTTTATTAGGCACAAAAAAACACTGCCCATAAAATGGACAGTGTCTTTTGTACAAAGATTAACGAGAGTAGAACTCAACGATAAGAGCTTCGTTAATTTCAGCCGGTAATTCAGAACGTTCAGGAACGCGTGTGAAAGTACCTTCTAATTTGTCAGCATCGAAAGTTAGGAATTCAGGAACAAAGCTGTTCACTTCCATCGCTTCTTTGATGATGTCAAGGTTACGTGATTTTTCACGAACTGAGATTGTTTGACCAGGAAGTACGCGGAATGAAGGGATATCTACGCGAGATCCGTTCACTGTTACGTGACCGTGGTTAACAAGTTGACGTGCTTGACGACGAGTACGAGCTAAACCTAAACGATAAACAACGTTATCTAGGCGGCACTCAAGTAACGCCATGAAGTTTTCACCGTGTTTACCTTGTAATTTGCCAGCTTGGTCAAATAGGTTACGGAATTGACGCTCAGTTACTCCGTACATGTGACGAAGTTTTTGCTTCTCTTGAAGTTGTAAACCGTACTCAGAGATTTTTTTACGTTGGTTAGGACCATGTTGTCCAGGAGCGTAAGGACGCTTTTCTAATTCTTTACCCGTTCCGCTTAGAGAGATTCCAAGACGACGAGATAATTTCCAGCTTGGGCCAGTATATCGAGCCATGAATGACTCCTCCTTTATTGTTTTTATTTTGTTGTAAAATAAAAACACCTGTGAATAAACAATTATGTGCATTTTGTTTTCATGTACCTTCGCCCTAGCAGCAGAGGGTTACAAGATACACCTCAAGATGTAGAGGAACAAAATACGATCATAAAGGACTTCACTGAAGCTGCATTATTTTACACAAAGAATATTATATGACGGGAGAGCATAGAAGTCAAGGAAGTATTTTAAGATGAACAGGTTTCATAGATTCTTGCGAGTGTTGTTCTCTAAACAAAATAGTCCAAAAGTCATTTTTTGTGATATAATAAAAGTTGGAAAATATGTTGAATAGGTGAATGTTGTTGAAAGAATCAAAAAGAGAAAAGACCCTTAGATTTGTATTGATCGGTCTGTGCGTCCTGGTTGTTTTCGGAGGGTTTATTTATTCTTCCAATTCCTCATTACAAGTAGATGAGTCCGGGCAATCGATCCATGCGGAGGTATTAACTGCAGGAAATAGAGAGCAGAACCCCGTCATCGCTGTAGCAAAGATGGCTCAAGATCAGCCTGTTCTTATTATATATGAACTTGATAGAAGCAATCAGTATTATTTTAAGGTATTACATAGTGTGTCGTTACAGAAAAGAGTGAAAAAGATAGGACTCACAAAAGATAAAGATGGAATTTGGGTCCAATTAGATAAGAAACAATGGGTGTTATTTTCAAGATCTTTAGAGGTTTTACAAGAGAAGAAAGATGTTCCTTCATCAGTGATTTCCAGTAAACAACCCTTTAAATATGATGAGCATCATCAATTGATAGACATTTCCTTTAGAGAGGACAAAGACCCGATTCAACTGGATTTGTCAGATCAGAAAGCTGAACCCGCGGAAGTCCATTCCTTATCGGTAGATCAGCCTATATGGCTCGTGGTATTACAAGAAGATCTGGTGCTGGCTCAAGGTCAATGATGTTAATAGTTTCACAAACCTTTTAGGTGTGGGTGAGAAAAATGTACGTTGTTCATAATTCATTGCTTGAATATAAGTCAAAGCTGTTTGATTTAATCTATGAAGAAATGTCAGTTGAATTGGGGCATTCTGCTCATTTGCAAAAGTGGCTGACAATTATTAAAGACTGCCTTGATATTGATCGGGCATTTTTATATTTTTATAGCGAGTCTGCCTATCTCTTATATCACCCCAGTGACAATGACGAAGTTCCCCTCACGCTTGCTGAAACGAAGGAGAAATACGTTTTTCGTCCTGTAATGGTTGAGGAAGAGGATAATTTCAACATCCGTTTTCACTTTACGAATAAAGATGGCAGTCCCCTGGCGATGCTTTTAGTAAAGAGGGATGAACGTAAAGAAGTGGCAGACGATAGCTGGCTCCATTCCTTTTGGGAAGCCAGCAATCAATTTTTACAGCATACAGGTGGAATCCAGACCGTACTCGAAGATGAAAAACGGTACAGGGAATTATTTAAAGTAACGGAGATTTTTCACTCAACAAGGGATGTTCATACGCTTCTCGTGCAGATCATTGAAACGTTGAAGCAGGTGTTTCCAATCGATGAATTCCACTTGTTATTGTCTAACGACCGGTATGAATTCGGGACACTCCCCATTAAAAATTTTGACTTTGATCGTGCCAATGAGTCTGCCATGCAGGCATTTGTAAATGGGAGTATCGAAGTGAGGGAACAGGATATCCTGTATGCACCTTTAAAAGGGAAACAGGGAATCTATGGCGTTCTCGAAGTGAAGTCAAAGGCCCATTTCACCTTTACGGAACAGAAGATCGAGTTCATTCGCTTACTTGCCTATACGGCAGGGAATGCCCTTGAAAATGCTAAACTTTATGAACAGTCTAAAAGGCTCATTACCGATTTGCAGCTTATTAATGAAACCTCTCATCAGTTAAATTTGAATTTACGATTAACGGATACGGTCTTATTTTTAAAAAAACAGATTAAACGATCCTTTCAGGCATCAGCCATCGGATTTGTTCTCCTTCAAAAAGGGGAGTATAGAATCCTGGAAGAAAGCTCTCCTGTTTTTTTTGAACTAGAAGGTGAAAAGTATATCTCTTATGTAAAGGGGAGAATCGAGAAGGAACGGGATGCCATCTTTTTAGGTGATGTAAGCGATCGATTCGATATGGGAGTGGTCTTTCCTTCCGTTATGGCCGTCCCGATGATTCAAAATGAAGCCCTGCTAGGGTTTTGCATAGTGTTACATAAAGAACCGTACATGTTTTCATTTGATATGTACAAGCTGCTTCAGTCATTTATCCATCACTCAACCCTGGCGATAACCAATGCAACCCTTCGTGAGAAACTTGAGCATATGGTCATTACCGATCATATGACCAAATTATTCGCACGGAATTATCTCGATGATGAAATGGAATCTTCGATGAATAAAGATTCAGTGGGAACCTTGCTGTTGATCGATATTGACGATTTCAAGGCGATTAATGATAATTACGGCCATCAAATTGGGGATGAAGTCATTATCGGGGTGGCGAACCTGATTAAAGGAATCGTAAGTCATCATGGATTTGTTGCCAGATGGGGTGGAGAAGAATTAGCGGTCTATCTTCCTTCTCTTGATCATGTGGCTGGATCTGACATTGCTCAACGCATTGTCGAGGAGGTTCCAGTGAATACAGATCCTTCAGTGACTCTGTCCTGTGGCTTATCCACATGGAGAGTAAAGGATGACCAGTGCCCTAAGTCTGTAAAGGAATTAGTAAAGAAAGCAGATGAAGCACTCTATCATGCGAAAAATAATGGCAAGAATCAGGTTGTGAAAGATTGTGATGGAATCATCCTGGAATAAGAATGTTCGGGAACCCGTGAAATGAGTCGACATGTCTCTTACGGGTTCTTCTTTTTTGGCCATTCCTCTTTATCACTTTAGTGTAACCGCTTTCTTTTTTGTCGTGGTTATCATATTCTAGAATAGTAGTTACTTAGACTTAAAGGGAATACTGGGAGGAATACTTTATGAAAGAAGAGAAGCGTTTTGAAACAAGGGTGATTCATGAGGGGTATGCATCATCTCAGCACTTTGATAGTTTAGCGCCGCCTTTATATCAAACTTCTACTTATACCTTTGCAAATGCGAAACAAGGGGAAAATCGATTTGCCGGTGAAGAGGAAGGATATATATATTCAAGACTGGGTAACCCGACAGTATCGATTCTGGAAGACAGAATGGCATCATTGGAAGGCGGCGGGGCTGCCCTTGCCTTTGGTTCCGGTATGGCAGCTGTGTCCGCCGTATTATTCTCCTTAACCAAATCAGGAGATCATATCCTATGCTCTCAAGGCGTCTATGGCTGTACGTTCGGTTTACTTCAGTTACTCCAAGAGAAATTCTCCATTCAACATGATTTCTCTGCCATGAGTACAGAAGAAGAAATCCGGGAGAAAATCACAGAGCATACGAGCTGTATATATGTAGAAACACCAATCAATCCGACCATGCAATTAATTGATCTTGAGCTTGTCGTGAAGGTCGCCCGTGAAAAAGGGATTCCTGTAGTGGTTGATAATACATTCTGTTCTCCTTATTTACAACGACCGTTGGAACTGGGATGCGATATTGTCATTCACAGTGCGACGAAGTACATCGGTGGTCATGGAGATGTGGTCGCGGGGCTGGTTGTGGGATCACAGGAGAAGATGGCAGAAATTCGCATGACGACTCAGAAGGATATAGGAGGAATCATTTCTCCTTTTGACGCATGGTTATTATTGCGTGGGTTAAAAACGTTGGCTGTGCGAATGGACCGTCACTGTGAAAGTGCAGAGAAGATTGCACGTCTGTTAGCCGAACACCCTGCGGTAGAAACCGTCATCTACCCTGGACATTCCAACCATCCTCAACATGAGGTCATGAAGAAACAAATGAAGAAAGCCGGAGGAATGATATCCTTTACTATAAAAGGATCGAAGGAAGAGGCCCAGAAGCTGATGGATGATCTGGAGATGATCAAGATTGCCGTGAGTCTGGGGGATGCAGAAACATTAATCCAGCATCCGGCTACCATGACTCATGCAGTCGTACCTGAAGAGTCAAGAAAAAACATGGGAATCAGTGACACGCTCCTAAGACTTTCGGTAGGATTGGAAGCGTCGGAGGATATTTGGGATGATTTAGCTCAAGCGTTGAATAAGGCATAAGTAAAAAGGAAGGAACCCGGGCTGGCTGGTTCCTTCCCTTTTAGTGATGTGTTGTAATCGTGATTAGTGAGCAGCTGGTTCACAATTTGGCGCAACAAACGCTGAAAGTGGCACAACAACCGGCCAAAGTGGCACAACAACCGGGCAAAGTGGCACAACACCCCCTCGAATTGGACCATCCCCATCCAAAAAAATAAGACAGACCCTGTCGGCAAGGTCTGTCAGAATGGATTTTAAAGGTGGCGCATTAGCTCTTCCACAAAAATCTCCAAGTACTTCTGGTCCTCTTCATCAAATCTGGCTTTTTCCGGACTATCTATATCCAGTACGCCGATCAGTTTTCCCTCTTTCACAAGGGGAACGACGATTTCTGATTGAGAGGCTGCATCACATGCGATATGCCCGGGGAATTGATGAACATCATCAATCAAAAGTGTTTTTTGTTCACTTGCAGATGTACCGCAAACGCCTCGGCCCAATGGGATCCTTACGCATGCAGGCAGTCCCTGGAATGGTCCTAACACCAGTTGATTGCTTTCTTCTTCATATAAATAGAATCCTACCCAGTTAATACGGTCCATAAATTGATTTAAGAGGGCAGAAGCATTGCTTAAATTAGCAATTCGATTCGGTTCGCCTTCTAATAAAGCTTTCAGTTGTTTCGTAACAAGACCAAAGCCCTGTTCCTTTGTACCTTGATATTTTTCTGCTTTAAACACCAACAGCTCCCCCAATTCTACAAAATGTGCGCTATTTCATGTCCGTTTGTTCCCTCAAGCCCACTATACAACAAATCCTGTCGAGAAATACTTAAAGGAAATCCACATGAAAACACGAATTATTTGAGTAAACAAACTATAATAGAAACATCTATTGAACCATTTTTAGCATAATTCATCGAAACCTTCAATGATTTAGATTTTTTCATCAAAAGATTTTTAATATATTGAATTCTTGTCACTGTTTTTTTCATACGCCTATCATATTTGAAAGAAGGGGAAATATGAAAAAACTAGATACCTCCATACCGACGAAAGACGCCATTTTTCAAGCGGCCGTGTATTTGTTTTATGATCATGGCTTTGATGGAACCTCTGTCCGGGATATAGCAAAAAGAGCGAATGTTAATCCTGCTACCATCTCCTATTATTTTAAAGGGAAGCAGGGTGTGCTGGAAGCGTGCTTCACTCATTTCTTTGAACAGTATCTGCGCTTTCTTCAGGAAGAAGTGGAAGCCTTGAATTATGTAAGTGCGGATTTATGCTTAAAGCGAGCAGTGTACAAAATCTTGAAATTCCAAAGTGACCATCATCAATTATCCAGGTTTATCTGGAGGGAAGTTTCGATAGATTCGCAGGTTGTTCGTGAAATCATTGCTTCCTATTTAATGAAGGAAAGACATTATATGAAGAGATTGTTTGAACAAGGGATGAAAGATCATGCCTTGAAGAAACAGCCTGTCAGCTTTCTGGTGATTCAGCTCAAGTCCATGCTGACAATGCCGTTTCTCAATAGCCAGCAACTAAGGGAAGTATGGCAAATGTTCCCGCAGGAATATTATTTTATTGATCAATACTACAAGAATATTGATCAATGGATCGATTTACTACTCGTCTCCGAAGCGAAGGAAGTCATGAAGAAAGAACTAATTATCTAAGCATGGAAAAGTGACAAAAGAACTCTTCTCAGTTAATTGAAGAGTTCTTTGTTTTTATCATTGCATCTCTGCTCTACCTTGACCGACACCTGCAGCTGTATGGGCATCGGACCCGTAAACGGTTTTGATTCTTAAGGAAAGAGCTTGTTGAATGATATCAGTTGGCGGATAAGGCTCACCACAGTAGGGTTTAACCAGGCCGGACCCATTATAGTCCAACTCCAAATTCCTCGATGCCATTTCTTTTAAAATCAAAGAGGTTTTATCAGAAAAAGAATGTGAGGCGGGATATAGCCGTTGAAATTTCTTTACGAGGGTCATATGGCCGATCCGCTTAGGCTTATTAGGTCCCAAGTCAGCTCTGATCGACTTTATTACCGTGTCATAATAACGTTCGTAAATCGCATCGACGGATCCGTAATAATCAATCATAGATTTAAATACATCAGGACTGAAGTCCAGGCAATCCCATTTTCCATCGTGCTGCAAAAAATGGACAGAAAGAATGCTATCATCCAATCGGGGTCCGTATGTATTTAAGAATTCAGTTGTTTCTCTTTCGAAGCCTGCAATGTAATCTATCTCTAACCCTGAACGAATCGTGATTTTATCTTTATATTTCTCCTTAACGAAATCCAGAGTTTGAAAGTATTCCAAAAGATGCAATGGATCCATTCCGCTATCCTTGTCGGGTGTTGTATCTTCAAAACCCTTGGGAAGTGGCGCATGCTCCGTAAATGTTATAGCAGAATAGTTTAAAGAGAGCGCTTTTTCAATATACATTTCAAATGTATCGTCACTTCCATGGGGACAAAAAGGGGTATGAATATGTCCGTCCACTTTTACCAAAAGTCTTCACTTCCTTGTAAATAGTGATTATTTCGAAAGAAAAAAGTCTATTTTTCCTTGAATTTGCTGAAAATGACTTTTTATCACTGAAAAATTAGAAATTAATAGTCAAAAATTGTCGTTAACATGGTATCATTATAGCAATGAGAATTTATTAATGAAACATTCAAATTGATATAGATGTCTACTGAATAGTTGAACAGGGGGCTTAAGATGCAATACGTCATCGCTGGAATAATACTAATCTTAATCGTATTCCTTATCGGATTTATCTCGAGAAAAAAATATTACGCTGAAATTGATCGCTATGAAGCTTGGAAGATAGATATTATGAACAAGCCGGTTTCAGATGAACTCTCCAAAGTGAAGCAACTGAATATGACGGGGCAGACAGAAGAATTGTTTGACGCTTGGAGACAAGGATGGGATGAGATTGTTGCTGTACAGCTTCCTGATGTTGAAGAACTTTTATTTGATGCAGAAGAGTACACCGATAAATTTCGATTTACTAGAACAAAAGAGATACTATCCCGTATCGACAAGGTTCTGACTGAAACGGAACAGAAAATCGAGGAAATTCTGACAGAGTTAAATGAGCTGATCGGCAGTGAAGAGAAGAACCGTGAAGAAATCCAATCTCTTCAAGAAGACTATCGAAACAGTAAAAAGCAGTTACTTGCGTATCGTCATACATATGGTCAAGCCGCTAAGTACATAGAGAACATTTTAGATAAGCTCTCTGAACAAATGGATCAATTCAATGACTTAACAGAGCAGGGGAATTATCTGGATGCAAGAGAAATAGTCCTTAGTCTGGCACAGGAAATGAAGGATGTTTCCTACAAAATGGAGACGGTTCCGAAGCTGATCACCGATTGCGAAAACCTTTTGCCTACACAATTGTCCGAGCTTGAAGCGGGATACGTGGAGATGAAGGGGCAAGGATATATGCTTGATCATATTGAAGTAGAGAAAGAGGTTGCATCCCTGAAGGATACCCTGCTCCACTTTAATAAAAATCTTGAAGAGCTGAAGGTAGAAGAGGTAGAAGAAGGAATTCAGGAAATTAAAGTAAAGGTCGAGAACCTTTATGATTTGCTGGAAAAAGAAGTACATGCCAAACATTTTGTCCAACAGTATAAAGATCAAACGACTGAAGGATTGATCAAGGCCAAGGAAGATAATGAAGATATTCAATCTGAAGTAACACTTGTGAAACAAGGCTACCATCTTCAAGATGCGGACCTTGATACACCGTACGAAATTGAAACGAAAATCATTCAGCTTTCAAAGCGGCACGAAATGTTGATGAATAAAGAAGAATCGAATGAAACTGCGTTCTCCTCACTAAGTGATGAGCTGAAAGAAATCCGAAACGGTCTGGAAGAACTGAATCGGGAACAGAGTGAGTTTTCCATCTACTTACAAAACTTGCGTAAGGATGAGCTGGCAACCCGCGAAAAAATCCAGGAGCTTAAGAAGAAGGTGGCTGAAGCGAGCCGCATGATTTCAAAGAGTAATGTACCTGGCTTACCTGTTGATTACAAGGATCTTCTTGATGAGGTCCATCGGAAGATTGAGCAAGTGAATGCAAGTTTAACCGAGAAGCCTTTAAACATGAAGTTTGTTCAAGAAACTCTACTTGGAGCAGAAGACACTGTCGATCATTTTTACACGAAGACGGGAGATTTGATCGAAAACGTACTTCTATCCGAGAAAATCATTCAATACGGAAATCGCTACCGTAGTAAGTATAGTTCAGTCAAGGATGGTCTTCAGTCTGCTGAAGAATCCTTCCGTCAATATGATTACCGCAAAGCATTGGAAGAAGCCGCAACAACGATTGAAAAAGTAGAGCCGGGTGCTCTTAAGAAAATCGAGAAAATGATGGATCTTGAGGAAAAATAATATTCATCACAAATAAAAAGGACTGATTTAGAATGAACTTCTAAATCAGTCCTTTTTTCATGTAATCAACTGGCTTCAATCGTCCGCTTTGTCTGTCCCGCAAGTGCGGCAATAACGAATCCAATGATTGCACCGATCATAGCCGGCACTAACCAGCCGATCCCTTGAGTATAGAAAGGAAGGAATTCAAGTGATTGACTGATGGCGGTCACGTCAATCCCGGCGGTTTTAATCCCATCAATTAAACTGATCAAGCCCGTTGGAATCAGGGCTCCCACGTAGACGAGTGAATAGCCGTTAAATCCGTTATGCATGAACGACAGTAAGATCAATACGATGGCCAATGGGTAGATGAAGATGAGTACCGGTAATGATACAGCAATCAGCTGAGTCAACCCAATATTGGCAATAATCATACTAAATACAGACATGATGATCACTAACTTCGGATAAGATACAGGAAGAATCTTTGCGAAATATTGCGAACATGCAGAAACAAGTCCGACTGAAGTAGTGATACATGCAAACGTAATCGCCAGTCCCAGTATGATTGTCCCTGATGAGCCGAATAAATGACTCGCTGCCGCTGTAAGAATGGCACCACCGTTAGCTTGAGTACCAATGGAATTTGTACTTGTAGCTCCAATGTAACTTAAGGATAAATAAACAAGTGCTAAACCGATTGCAGCGATGACTCCTGCAATGATCGTAATGCGCGTCAGGTTCGCTTTACTCGTCACACCACGGTCTTTAATGGAATTAATGACCACAATCCCGAATACTAAAGCGGCGATTGTATCCATCGTTAAATATCCCTCAATGAATCCCTTGAACAGCGCTCCATCTTGATAAGCGGGGTTCGGTGCTCCGAAATCTCCCATAGGAGTTACAATACTCTTGACCACTAAGATCGAAAGAATCAGAATCAGGGAAGGTGTTAAAATCTTTCCGATTCTGTCTACGAGCTTTGAAGGATTCATCGCAAGCCATGCGGTTAATCCAAAAAAGATGATTGTATAAATGAATAAAGGAGTTCCGTATTTTGCGACACCTTCGGGTAAAAATGGGATCACTCCGATTTCATAAGCAACCGTACCGGTTCTCGGAATCCCGAAAAATGGCCCAATGGCCAAGTACATAACAATCGTAAATACTAATCCATATAAAGGATGAACACGGTTTGCAAGTGTCTGAAGATCTCCACCAGATTTGGCGATGGCGATAACACCCAATAAAGGAAGTCCTACTCCTGTAATGAGAAAACCGATAATACCGGTCCAGACATGTTCCCCGGCCTGCTGACCTAAAAAGGGCGGGAAAATCATATTACCTGCTCCGAGGAAAAGAGCAAAGAGCATTAATCCTATCGTAAAGATTTGGCTGAATGACAGCGCTTTCTCATTCATATATACCCCTCCGTTTGTAATCGTTATCATAAGCAAAATTATCTTATCATAAGAATGTAGAAAAATGTCGAAAAACTAAATAGTCTTACAATTTAGTATATTTAAATAACTTTTCCGATTATTTCCTTTATGATTCTCGCAAAAATTCTGTCATTTTTCAATGATTATTTTTGGAAATTGCTTAAAATTATCGGATGATCTTAGAAAATTAGTATTGCTACAATAATATCTTGCCCCGTATGTTGAATAAGATTTGGGTTCAGGATGATTTATGGTAAGATTAATGATTGAATATAATACTGTGAAATCTGCAGGTCACCATAGCAAAAGAAGGTGAAGTCTTGATTTATTTAGATAATAGTGCAACAACCAAGCCATATAAGGAAGTACTGGATACATTTCTTAAAGTGAATGAAAGCTTTTATGCAAATCCTTCATCGATTCATTCCTTTGGAGGGCAAATTGAGAAATTAATTCAACAATCCAGGGAACAAGTAGCTTCTTTATTAGATATAAAGCAGAAAGAGGTATTCTTTACCTCTGGCGGAACTGAATCGAATAACCTGGCGATAAAGGGGACGGCTATACAATACGGGCACAGAGGAAAGCATATTATTACGACGAAAATCGAGCACCCTTCCGTCCGGAGTGCCGTTAAACAATTAGAGATATTTGGGTATTCAGTGACCTATCTTGATGTTGATGCGCAAGGCAGGATTCAACCTGAACAAGTAAAAGACGCCATTAAGGAAGACACTATTCTCGTCTCTGTCATGCAGGTAAACAACGAAATCGGGAGTGTCCAGCCTATCCGGGAGATAGGAATGCTGCTGGGGGACTATCCAAAGATCCTTTTTCACGTCGATGCTGTTCAGGCTTGCGGGAAGGTCCCCCTTATTCTCCGCGAAAAGCTTATTGATTTATGCAGCATTTCCGCTCATAAAATTCATGGCATTAAAGGAACAGGAATGCTATTCGTGAGGGACGGACTTGAGCTTTCTCCTATCATTTCAGGGGGAGAGCAAGAAGGGAATCTCAGAAGCGGTACGGAAAATACAGGAGGGATCGTGTCATTTGCAAAGGCATTAAGGATGCATCTTATCGAAAGTAAACAACAGCTTCCTAAAATGGAGGAAAACCAGCGATATTTAAGAGAAGAACTGGAAAAAATGGAAGGTGTGACCGTTCATACACCAGTGGAGCACCATGCTCCTCACATCCTTAACTTTTCTATAGAAGATTTCAAAGGTGAGGTCGTCGTTCACGCATTGGACCGACATGAGGTGTTCGTGTCCACAACAAGTGCATGTTCATCAAAGCAGAGTAAGCCAAGTCGAACCCTTCTATCGATGGGTGTTTCAAAAAGCCAGGCGAACAGCTCCATTCGAATCAGTCTATCTTTTCACAATACGATGGAAGAGTGTCGGCAGTTCATACAGTTACTAAAAAAGGAAATAGAACTATTACAAAAGACAATGAGGAGATCACGATGAATTATAATCGCATACTAGTCAGATACGGTGAAATTTCAACAAAAGGTAGAAACCGAAAGATGTTCACGGCGAAGCTACGGGAAAATATTTTGCAAGCATTGAAAGATTTCCCGACGATTTCAGTTTCAGCAAGCCGGGATCGACTGCATATCCAGTTAGGGGAAGAGAACGGGGAAGAGATTATTCCAAGATTGGAGAAAATCTTTGGAATCCAGTCCTTCAGTCCAGTTGTAAAAGTGGCTCAGGATATCGAGGAGATTAACCAAGCAGGATTGGCTCTCGTACAAAAGAGTTTCACACCGGGGAAAACATTCAAGGTGTCTGCCCGCAGAGCGGATAAAAAGTTCACCATGGATACAAATGAATTGAATTACGAAGTGGGGTCCTATATCCTCCGAAATATGGATGGATTAAAAGTGGATGTGAAAAATCCAGATATAAACCTTAATGTAGAAGTAAGAAAAGAGGGTGTCTATCTTTCCTCGGAAATCTATCAAGGCTCAACGGGGATGCCGGTTGGTGCAAGCGGGAAAGCGATGCTCATGCTATCAGGAGGCATCGATAGTCCGGTAGCCGGTTATTTAACGATGAAAAGAGGCGTCGAGGTAGAGGCGGTTCATTTCCACAGCCCACCTTTTACAAGTGAGCGGGCAAAGCAAAAGGTGATCGACCTTTCTAAGAAACTGTCTGCATTCAGTGGAAAGGTGAAATTGCATATCGTACCGTTCACGAAGATTCAGCAAACCATTCATGATCAGGTTCCTGAAAATTACACGATGACTTCAACGAGACGGATGATGCTCCGGATTGCTGACGAGATTCGTGAAAAGAATGAAGGATTGGCCCTGGTGACCGGGGAAAGTCTTGGACAGGTAGCTAGTCAAACGTTAGAAAGCATGCAGGCCATTAACGATGTGACGAATACACCCGTACTGCGACCGCTCATCGCCATGGATAAGCTTGAAATCATTGATATCGCTCAAAAGATCGATACACATGATATCTCGATTCTTCCATATGAAGACTGCTGTACCATTTTCACGCCTCCTGCACCAAAAACAAGACCTAAAAAAGATAAAGTGGCGTATTATGAAAGCTTTGTCGATTTTGATACTCTTATTAAAGAAGCCGTCGATGGAACAGAAACCATTACGATTGATGGATCAACAGGTTCAGATGTAGAAAAAACCTTTGACGAACTACTCTAAAAATTTAGGATTATTTACCAACCATTTTCCTTGCATGAAGCCATGTGTTTTTACACAATCTATACTCACAAGGAGGTGAAAACACATGGCAAACAACAGTTCAAATCAATTAGTAGCTCCAGGAGCTCAACAAGCAATCGACCAAATGAAATACGAAATCGCTTCAGAATTCGGAGTTCAACTTGGTCCAGATGCAACAGCACGCGCTAACGGTTCTGTAGGTGGTGAAATCACTAAACGTTTAGTTCAAATGGCTGAACAACAAATCGGTGGCGGATACGCAAAATAATTAAATATAATGGCTACAAGGAGCGAGATTCTCTCGCTCCTTTTTAATTTTTTCTTTTTGGTTCTATTAAAGTCTAATGTTGTTTTTTACTATGATGAAAGAGGCTGGAACTAAAAAACCACGATATAAAGACGAACAATAGGTAGGTTCTTAATACCGCTAATGATTTCCGTGCAAGACTACGCTTTCCGCGGGTAGCTCGTGAGCCTCCTCGGCAAGCCTGCGGGGTCTCACATAAGCTACTTTTCCCGCAGGAGTCTTCGTCTTGCACTCCAATCAACCGCTGGAAATAGCTAAAATTCAATGTATCGAAAATAAATAATAGTCCGAATAAATATGCCTGATAGCAAGCAGATCTGTTCGTGTTTTTCTTAGACTAAAACACTTTTATCCCAGCCTCTATATGGTGTTATTCAACTAACGTCCTCAATAATGAAATAATTTTTAATGCTTTTATTGTTCTCTGATGATTTTCCGTGAATCACAATGTAATTGATAACGGGTGTAGAATTACCATTAATTCATATTCAATATTATAAAGGTTGGTTTTATCGATTAAATGCCGTTAAATTTGTTTCTGGGGAAAACTGTCAACACATCTAAAATAGGAGCTTTCTGGTGTTTTTCAAAACGTAATTAGGTAGCCGGAATAAGAAGCACAGAGTGGATTGTAGCGGAAGGCACTTGACTCCTGCGGGCGATAGAGGAAAGGTCGAGACCCCACAGACGGAACGTCGAGGAGGCTCGACTTCCTCCCCGGGGAAAACTTGTGCCTGGAGCGGAAAGGAACGGTCCATGGTTTCGCACTACAACTCATTCAAAAGATACATTAAGTTTTGTAAAGCCGGTAGGTGAGTCCCCGGAGGCTCACCGCCAACACCACGGAAAGCGTGCTTCCTGGTCCTGTAGCGGAAATCAACTATAACTTTCTTCTCTAAGATAGCTACAAACTTTAAGAAAAGAGCCTTTTTCTTTGCAAGATGATGTTATTTTTTGATCGGATTTTGTAAATCATCCCTGATTTTTGTCCCCTATGTCGAAATTCCTCATAATTTGTATTGAAGAAAAATATAAACGAATAATTTTAAAAATTTTAATTATTTTGTATAATAGAGAAGAATCGACACACAAGGGGGAGTCAGAATGAAGAGGGAAGAACTTATTGCACCAGAAAAGTACAATTTAGTAGAGGAAGTAGAGAAGTACGCAAGTGATCAACAGAAACTTGCAATTAAATGGGAAAATGAAGAGGGAACGAAAGACGAAATCACCTACCGGAAATTATTGAACAATGTAAATAGAATTGGAAACGTTTTCTTGGGTTCGAACCTGGAAAAAGGCGATGTCATTCTTGTGATGGTTCCCCGTTTAATTGAAGCGTACGCTGTGTACCTTGCTGCTCTTAAATCCGGGCTCGTGGTGATCCCGAGCTCAGAAATGCTTAGAACGAAGGATCTTGAATACAGAATCGACCACGGTGACGTGAAAGGAATTGTAGCTTACTCTCCATTTGTTGAGCAGTTTGAAAACGTAAGAGGAATGGAAAATCTCCAAAAGTTCGTTGTGGGAGACAAACAAGAAGGATGGATTGCGTTAGAGGAAGAGATGAAAACAGCTTCTGAAGAATTATCATTCGCTGATACAATGCGTGATGATATGGCGTTCCTTTCTTATACGTCAGGTACGACTGGAAACCCTAAAGGAGTGGTCCATACCCATGGCTGGGCATACGCTCACTTAAAAACGGCAGCACGTGAATGGCTATCCATTAATGAGGGAGACACGGTTTGGGCTACTGCAGGGCCGGGGTGGCAGAAGTGGATATGGAGTCCTTTCCTGTCTGTACTGGGATCAGGAGCCACTGGACTTGTGTATCAAGGTAAATTCGACCCTAATAAATATCTTCAATTGCTTCAGGACAATGAAGTCAACGTTCTGTGTTGCACACCAACAGAGTATCGCCTGATGGCCAAAGTGGATAATCTGGGATCCTATAAACTAAATCAACTACATAGTGCAGTATCGGCGGGAGAGCCTTTAAACAGGGAAGTCATCGATGCTTTTAAAAGACATTTTAATATAGAAGTCCGTGATGGGTATGGCCAAACGGAAAACACGCTCCTCGTCGGCATCATGAAAGGCATGGAGCTGAAACCGGGCTCAATGGGGAAACCGACTCCCGGCAACAGAGTCGAGATCATCAACGAGGAAGGGTATCCAAGTGAAGTCGGAGAAGTTGGGGATATCGCGGTTCATGTAGAAACACCTGCTCTATTCAAAAATTATTATAAAGATCCCGAGCGTACGGCGATGCAATTCAGAGGGGATTACTACATTACAGGTGATAAAGCGAAAAAGGATGATGATGGCTACTTCTGGTTTGAAGGGCGTGGAGACGATATCATCATCAGCTCCGGATATACCATCGGGCCATTCGAAGTGGAAGATGCCTTAGTCAAGCACCCATCGGTACAAGAATGTGCCGTTGTAGGAAGTCCTGATGAAGTAAGGGGACTGATCGTGAAAGCCTTTGTCGTACTTCGAAATGATGTGAATCAAGAGGATCCCGAATTGATTCCTGCCCTTCAGCAGCATGTTAAAGACTTAACGGCACCATACAAATACCCGCGTAAGATTGAATTTGTGAAAGAATTACCGAAAACAACTTCAGGAAAGATTAGAAGAATCGAGCTGAGACAAAAAGAAATGAATTCAGTTAAAAACTAATCAGGGATAGGGAGCCGTTAGGGCTCTCTATTTTTATGAAGAGCTCATTTAGCAAAGAGTGTTGTCTATTAACATAAGGTCTGCTTGAGCTCTGTCAATCAGTATGTGTTAGATGGTGAGGGGAACTGCTCCGCTAAGCTAGCGTTCGGCCAAGCCTCTTCAGCTTAGCCGAAGCCGAACGGGGCTCGGCACAACCATACTTCCGCAGGAGTCTACGAAGTTCTCATCACCATATAAAAAAATTGTGACAGAGTTTAAAGGTCATAAGAAAGACAAACTAAATAATTTAACTTTTTGGTTTTTAATTTAAAACAGTCGTAAACTCAGCCCAAATCCGATTGAAATAGAGGTGAATATGACTAAGAATGAACAACACGCTTTTGGTAGATTTCGTTTTCAACTATACCATCATAGTAAGGATACCTGTCTCGGATTACCCTTTGAGTTAAATGATACAAACGCTCAACATATTTACAATAGGAGCTTTTGGTGTTTGTTTATCCGTCATTAGGCAGTAAGAATATGAAGCACAGAGTGGATTGTAGCGGAAGGCACTTGACTCCTGCGGGAAATAGAGGAAAGGTCGAGACCCCACAGGGCAAAGCTCGAGGAGGCTCGACTTCTTCCCCAGGGAATCTTGTGCTTGGAGCGGAAAGGAACGGTCCATGTTTTCACACTACCACTCATCTAAAGCAGAAATTCACTTTTGGGAAGTTATGCAAAGCCACAATGTTTACGAAAAGAGCCATGAAAAAGCTTTCTCTTTCAGATTCCTCCTATAATATGGTACATTTGAAAAACAGAATTTTTTTATAAAGAAGGGATAAACATCATGGGCACTTTATGGAAAAACGGAATCATTTACACAATGCAAGAGGAAGGACATCACGTTGAAGCGGTCTACACGGAAGATGGGGTCATCAAAGGGATCGGCTCATCTGACGACCTCGTGAAGAATGATCAATTCACGATAGAGTCTGAAGTAGATCTTCAGCAAAAAGTGATGTTTCCCGGATTTGTCGATAGTCACATGCACCTGATCGGTCATGGAGAAACGTTAATGAGGCTCGACCTTTCTAGTATGAATAGTAAGCAGGAAGTATTAGAGGCAATAAAAGAAAAAGCAAAGGGCCTTGAGAAAGGTGAATGGGTTATTGGCGAAGGCTGGAACGAAAACCTCTGGAGTGATGCGGCGGTTTTAACCAAGCGGGAAATTGATGAAGTCGTACCGGATCATCCTGTACTCCTGAAACGCATTTGCCGTCATGCCATGGTGGTTAATTCCCTCGCTTTAAAAAATGCAGGCATCGATGAGGGGACTCCCCACCCTTCTGGAGGATTGATTGAGAGGGATGAGGCTGGTGCATTAAACGGATTGTTAAAGGATAAGGCTCAGGATCTGATGATCGATGCATTACCGGCCATCTCCTCAGAGTATCTGGTAGGTGCCCTGACAAAAGGAATCGAAAGCTGCTGGGAGCACGGACTGGTTGGTGGTCATACTGAAGATTTAAGCTACTATGGAAACTTTAAGAGAACGTATGATGCATTTGTAAAAACGATCACCGAAGGCAAGAAAAAATTCAGGGCTCATCTATTGGTTCATCATGAAGTGATTGAAGATTGGAAGGCAGATGGTCACTATTTCCTCAGCGGCAATCCATTTATTGAATTCGGTGCAATGAAGATCTTTGCTGATGGGGCTTTAGGCGGAAGGACTGCTCTATTAAGCTATCCATATGCCGATGATCCAAGCACGACCGGAGTCAGCATCCATACAAACGAAAAACTTCTTGAACTTGTGAAGAAGGCTAGAAAGTATGATCTTCCGATTGCCGTTCATACGATTGGTGATCAGGCTTTTGAAAATGTACTCGATAGCATCATGAAAGTGCCATCTCACTATGGAAGACGGGATCGACTCATTCATGCCCAAATCCTGCGTAAAGAGCTGATCGAGAAGATAAAGGATCTTCCGTTAATTCTTGATATTCAACCAAGGTTTGTTGCGTCAGATTTTCCTTGGGTAGTTGAGAGACTTGGAGAGGAAAACATGCAGTATAACTATGCGTGGAAAACACTGCTGGAAGAAGGCATTCCATGTGCGGGTGGATCTGATGCGCCAATCGAGCCGATTAATCCGCTTTGGGGGATTCATGCGGCGGTTACGAGAACGAATCCATTGGATCCTGACAAAACAGAGTATCGTCCCAAAGAAAAACTTTCGATGTATGAAGCCCTCTCCCTATTTACAAAGGGAAGTGCCTATGCCTGTCACCATGAAAGTGATAGAGGGCAGATACGTGAAGGATATACGGCGGACTTTACCGTTTTAGACATCGATCCGTTCAAAGTGGATGCCGATCAATTGTTAAACAAAGTAGTAGATATGACGGTTGTAGACGAAACCGTCGTTTATAAAAAAAATAAATAATCATTGCCCCCAAAACTTTTCATGGATATAATGGAGATATTTCGGAAATAGAAATAGTTTTGGGGGTGTTTTTATGAAGCAGAATGATCAAGCTGGAATCATCTACACAGCTTTTTCATATTTTTTATGGGGGATTCTCCCGATCTATTGGAAATGGTTAAATCATGTTTCCGCTTATGAGATTCTCGCTAACCGCATTTTTTGGTCCTTTTGGTTTATGCTCTTATTTTTATTCGTAAGTAAACGCTGGAAGGACTTTCACGTATATTTAAAAACATCTTTAACGAAAAAGAAGCAGCTGTTTGCATTACTACTTGCTTCTTTATTGATCAGTACGAACTGGTTTATTTATATATGGGCCGTGAATACAAATCAAATGGTGGAAGCGAGCCTTGGGTATTATATTAATCCCCTGGTGAGCGTATTGTTAGGGGTATTTATCCTGAAGGAAAGCTTGTCAAAAGCTCAAATGGTCTCATTTGGATTGGCGGCGGTCGGGGTTCTGATTTTAACGATTTCCTACGGTGACTTCCCATGGATCGCTATCGGTCTTGCATTCTCTTTCGGGTTATACGGATTAGCCAAAAAGCTCATCCAAGTCGAATCATCCATCGGCCTGACCCTGGAAACCATGACCATCGCACCGCTATCACTGCTCTACCTGGGCTATATGTACAATGAAGGTTCCCTGTCTTTATTCCATGTATCGTCAGGGACGGACCTCTTATTGATGGGTGCCGGGGCAGTAACCGCCATACCATTATTGTTCTTTTCAAAGGGTGCTCAACAAATCCCGCTTTATATGGTCGGATTCCTGCAATACATTGCACCGACCCTCACGTTGATACTCGGCATATGGGTCTATAACGAATCATTCTCATTCACCCATCTCATCTCGTTTATGTTCATATGGCTCGCATTAACGATTTTCACAGCTTCAAGAGTGCAGTATGCCAGAAAGCGAAGACGGGAAGCGAGATTGTCCGCTTGATAAAATGCGAAACGCTCCAGCATGTGCTGGAGCGTTTTTGTATAGGGACGGACCTTGGTTTTGTTCACAATTTGGCGCAACAAACGGTGAAAGTGGCACAAGTTTGGTTGAAAGTGGCGCAAGTTTACCCGTAAGTGGCACAAGTTAGCCTGGTTTTGGCACAACAGAGGTGTTCTGATCCCATTCAAAACCCCATTATTTTATAAAAACGATCGCTTCACTTTCTCCCAGAACGAATTATCCTTTAATTTTACCGTTTTAATGATGTTATCGCTTAACTTCGCTTCGACTTTTTTTACGTGTTGAATACTTAGAGCCTCATTGTCCATCCCCATTGCAGGGTAGTCATTACCGTCCTGAACAATTTTAAGAACCAAGCTGCGCTTACCGCTTAGAATGAAGGAAGACCCAAGCGTACGGTAGCGGTTATTATTCAAGGACGCCATCTCACTTACTTGAATACAAGGCAGCATCGGATCCACGACTGCTCCGCTGACCGATTTATTATAAGCGGTACTTCCTGTAGGCGTCGCAATGATCATCCCATCTCCCCGGAACGTTTCGAAATGATTATCATCGATGAATACGTCCATGACGAAGGTTTTGATGATGCCGGAGCGGATGCTGAATTCATTCAGGCAATGGAAGGAGGTTTGGTTATCGACTGTAATTTCAATGGCCGGATATTTGCGTACCTCGATTTGCTCGGTTGTCATCGCTTCAATCATTTTGGATGTGTCATCAATATGAAAGTCACAATACATACTCAGAGTACCACCTGTTGAAACACCTGCATACAAGCAATCCTGTCTGAAGCCGGTTTGGCGCACGGCTTGAAGAAACGTTCCATCCCCTCCGATACTGACGATGATATTCGCTGTCTTTGGAGAATCAACAATGTTGAAATCATAACGGTTGGCAAGCTCGTATAATCGGTCCAGCTTTGCCTGCATCCCTTCTTCATGTAAGGCATAGAAATAAATATTTCGACGGTTATTCATCGTATGTACCTCCTGAAATAAAAAATAAGATAATTTTTCCCATTTCCATGAATTTTTGCTAGAATCTAACTTAGTGAATATTCTATCATGTTTTCACATGAGAATGATATTCATATCCTTACATAAGATAGGGTAAACAAGGGAGGAATATACAAGATGAATGCAAAAAGATGGACGGCATTAGGTATTGCTGTTGGGTTATTCTTTGTTTCTGTCGTAGTCAATTTCGCTACATCTGCAGCGACGGGTGACTTTAATAAAGCATTTGAAGACATGCTTGGCGCAACAGATAATCCTTTTTCAGAAGAAGTGATTGATGAGGGGAATGCCCAGAAACGAATCGCTGTTTTAGAAGTAGAGGGTGTTATTCAGGATACTGGCGGCGCTAATTCTCTATTTGAAAGCCCGGGATACAACCATGAACTCTTTATGGATAAGCTGGATGCGGTTCAAAAAGATAAATCTGTCAAAGGGATTATTTTAAAAGTGAATTCCCCAGGTGGCGGCGTAGTGGAGAGTGCTCAGATCCATTCAAAGCTTGTAGAAATCATGGATAAAGCGAAGAAGCCGATTTATGTATCAATGGGGGGCACTGCAGCTTCAGGAGGTTACTACATATCTGCACCGGCTACAAAAATATTCGCCAGCAAAGAAACACTGACCGGTTCACTGGGTGTGATCATGCAAAGCATCAACTACTCAGAATTAGCGGAAAAGTATGGAGTCGATTTCGTGACTATCAAGAGCGGACCATACAAAGACATCATGAGCCCAACACGTGAAATGACGGAAGAAGAGAGAAAGATTCTTCAATCCATGATCGATAATTCCTATGAAGGCTTCGTCGATGTTATTGCTAGTGGCCGAGATTTGTCAGAAGCAGAGGTCAAGAAAATTGCAGACGGAAGAGTATATGATGGAATCCAGGCCAAAGAAGTCAATCTAATTGACGAATTCGGCTATGAAGAGGACACCATTGATGCTATGAAAAAAGATTATAAGTTAAAAGATGCTCAAGTATTTGAATATACTGCAGGCGATCCTTTCTCAGAATTCTTCAGTATGGGTGCAAAGAAAATGATAGGGCAGGACATGGAAGCAGCGGCATTAATGAAGCTGCTATCTAAACCAAATTCTCCACGATTAATGTATCTTTACTCTGAATAAGGAAGGTGAATGAAGTGAGTGACACACAAGATCGTTCTGTACTACATGATGAAGAGCAGGAGCGGATCGAAATCGATTCCCCTTCTCCTGATCAATCAAGGCTCATGAACCACGATGGATATTACTTAGCAGGATTTTGGATAAGATTTTGGGCATACTTAGTTGACCTTATCGTAATTGGCAGCATTACACGATTAGTAGTGAATCCAGTCTTTAAACTATTGGATATTTCACTTTCAGAAGGCTCCATGTTTGCGCCGATTTCGATATTAACGAGTATCGTCTTTTATGGATACTTCGTCTTGATGACCAAATACTTCAGCCAAACGATCGGTAAAATGGTGTTCGGCATTAAGGTAATCGATTTAAAAGGAAGAAAGCCATCGTGGGGAACGATTATATTTAGAGAGCTGATCGGTCGATTTATCTCTACCACGATCTTTATTCTCTACGTGGTTGTAGCCTTTACGAATAAAAAACAAGGAATACATGATTTGTTCGCCGATACGGCGGTGGTTCAGGAAAAGAAGCAGCTGGAGTTTAAGCCTGCACTTTAAATCATTGTTGTTTGAAAACCAAACCTGTTTAGATGGGTTTGGTTTTTTTTATTGAGAGAAGTATTGGTTATTTACATTAAATGTAAAATGGCGCAAATTATTGAAAAACGACGCAATAACGGTAGAATAAACGCAATAATTGAAAATACGACGCAATTCCAATGGGAAACGACGCAATAATTAAAAAGCAGACGTTCAGATAGCCCTCAAGTGCCGCAATATTCCTCCTTGACCATCAAATATTTCACTTTTCCCCATAATACAAGCCCGATCCCCATATAAAATCTCTCTTCCCTAGTTTATTTTCCCAGGTAAAGGCCATAATAAGAGGTTGAAGGGTGTGAAAATATGAGCTGGTGGATTTGGGCATTATTAATCGCTATGGCACTTATCTTGTTGATCTTATTTCTTCTGATTATAACGAAGCTTACCGTAACTCTCTCGCTGTACCACGGAAATGATAATGACCATTTCAAGGTGAAGCTTAGAGCATGGTTTGGCTTGCTAAAATATACAATCGATATCCCGTTGGTCAAACTCGATGACGATGGTCCGAATGTCGTATTTGAGGAAGAGAAGAAAAAAGGCAATGAAAGCAATCCATCAAATAAAAAGGTTTCTAAAAAGAAAATCACTCCAAATGATTTTATAGATAGTTTGAATGATACGAAGCAGATCATCATACATGTCCAGTCACTTCACAGAATCATCAGGTCGTTTCTTAAGAAAGTCAAATTGGATGATGTGCAATGGAAAACGTTATTCGGCACTGGCGATGCAGCTTCAACAGGGACGTTAACAGGAACAATCTGGGGAATGAAAGGAAGTATCATCGGGATTCTGAGCGGTTATATGCGCCTTCAATCCATGCCCGTCATAGAGGTGACTCCGACGTTCCAGCATGCTATGATCCAAACGCAATTTTCATGTATTATCCAGTTTCGCATAGGGAATGCTATCCTAGTAGGTTTCAAGATTCTTCGGTATTGGAGAGGCGGTATGGCTAAGTTCAAGACAAAGCCCCTTTCCACACTTTCTGGAGAAAAACATTCAGTTTAATAAGGAGGTCTTTACATGTCAGAACATCCTATTGAAGGTCTAATGACCACGGCAATGGAAAATTTAAAAGAAATGATCGATGTGAATACGATTATCGGTGATCCCGTTGAAACACCCGATGGAAGTGTCATCCTGACTGTATCAAAGGTTGGCTTTGGATTTGCTGCAGGCGGAAGTGAATTTATCATTGATGGTGGTAAAGGAAAAGATGATGGCGGTGGAAAAGGCGGAGACGGAGGTAGTGAAAAGTCATCTCCTAAACAGCAGCCATTTGGTGGAGGTAGTGGGGGTGGCGTCTCTATTACGCCAATCGCTTTTTTGATCGTTAGTTCAAAAGGAATCAAGATGCTCCATTTAGATGAAAGCACTCATCTGATCGATCGCCTGCTGGATCTTGCTCCCGGTGCCATCGAAAAGATTCAGGGTATGATGAAAAAGGACGAGAACAGTCAGGGTAATCACAATCAAAAACTTGATCTGTAAAAGATAAGAGCTTACTCGAGTATGAGTGAGCTCATCTTTTTTTTGAAAAGAACCCCTATGATTTGCTTTACTGTATCGTTTTTCTGTACTATAAACATGTACATATTATTATGGAGGAGGAACAAATAATGGCAAACATTACATTTAAGAATAACCCTGTCACTCTATTAGGTAATGAGGTAAAAGTGGGAGACAAAGCTCCTAACTTCACAGTATTAGCTAATGATTTATCGGAAGTCACACTGAATGATTCCAAAGGCAAGGTGCGTTTGATCAGTGTCGTTCCTTCCATCGATACAGGTGTTTGTGATGCACAAACAAGAAAATTCAATGAAGAAGCAACCAAGTTTGATAATGTAGAAGTATTGACGATATCTGTGGATCTTCCATTCGCTCAAAAGCGCTGGTGTGGAGCAAACGGTATTGAGAATGTTCAAACGCTTTCCGATCACCGCGATCTTTCTTTCGGTGAAGCATTCGGCGTGCACATTCAAGAACTGCGTCTGCTTGCCCGTGCCGTATTCGTGATCGACAGCAACGATGAAGTAACGTATGTGGAATATGTAAGTGAAGCAACAAACCACCCGGATTATGACGCTGCCGTTGAAGCAGTGAAGAACGCTAAATAATTCCGTACCAACTGAACAATGCTTAGACATGCTGACCTGATTTTCAGATGGTCAGCATTGTTTTTTTTACAATCGTTATGGACAAAGGTAAAATAGATGAATGAAATTGTGAAAAAGGAATGAATGCCGATGATTAATTCGCCAGTCGAATCATTATTTGGAATAATCGATGAAACTGCTACACTGCTGCAAGAGGAATTAGCATGCAGTTATTTAGAAGCCGTTGCCGAAACGGGAGAAAATCTTTTTCAGGGTGATGTCCTCCAAGAAGAAGTTAGTGAACTGACGAAGAAACGCCTTAATAAAAAGTACGATGAAGTGAGCCTCTCTCAGCTGGAGAATGAAAATATTCGTAAAGCCTTTCAATTCGCGATACTAAAAGGAATGAAAGAAAACGTACAGCCCAACCATCAAATGACACCGGACTCTCTTGGGTTATTTATCAGCTACTTAGTCAATAAGTTCACTCGTGGAATGGACAAACTAACGATCCTGGACCCGGCGATCGGAACAGGAAACCTCCTGACAACGGTTCTAAATCAAATGCCAGGAAAAGAAACACAATCCATCGGGGTCGAAATTGATGAAGTATTAATCAAACTCGCTTACGTGGGGGCCGATCTTCAAAAACACCCATTACAGCTCTTTAATCAGGATTCCATCGAACCACTGTTTATCGATCCTGTAGAACTTGTGTTATGTGACCTGCCTATCGGTTATTACCCGAACGATTTGAGAGCACAGGATTATGAGTTGAAAGCAGAAGAAGGCCATTCATATGCCCATCATCTGTTTATTGAACAAAGCCTGAAGCACACGAAAGAAGGCGGATACCTTTTCTTCATCGTGCCAAATGGACTTTTCGAATCTCCATACAGCACACAGCTGCAAACGTATTTGAAAGAAAAGGCAGACATCCAAGGCTTCTTACAGCTGCCTCTTTCCCTATTCAAAAACAAAAACTCAGCGAAAAGCATCCTGATCCTTCAAAAGAAAAAAGATGGCCTGAAGCCACCTAAAGAAGTATTGCTTGCACAGCTGCCAAGCCTATCGAATCAACGAGCCCTGCAGGACATCATGTCTAAGATCGATCAGTGGCTTGCACAGAATAAACAATAATTTATTACAGGACTGCCAATGGCGGTCTTGTTTTTTTTGTGTTTTACACTCCTGGTGTTACGGGTATGAAGGAAACAAGGCATTCGATTTTTGGATATCGACCATTAATTGGTTTTTTTTAACTGTTCTTCGGATTTATCAACCTTTATCTAGAAATATCGACCGTTCTATACGATCCGACAAAATTCGCGGCGACCTCCAAGCTCCCACTTCCACTCTACTATCTCTTATCACTACGAATTCTGTTTTTTGCGAAAATATTTAATTTAACATGAAAACGATGTCATTTCAAGCTTTTTCTTGAAATAGAGGGGAGTCAGTGATTTAATGGGGAATTGAGAGATAAAAAATGATTCAATGAACAGAATAAATAAGTGACAAGAGATCGAAAACAAAAGGAGCGATACAACGTGGCAAAAAAAGTGATTGCAATTAATGCTGGAAGCTCTTCTTTAAAGTTTCAGCTTTTTGATATGCCTGAAGAAACGGTTATTACAAAAGGTCTTATTGAACGTATCGGACTGAATGATGCGGTATTTAATATAACGGTGAACGATGAGAAACGTGAAGAAGTGACAGATATTCCGAACCATGAAGTAGCGGTAAAGATGTTGCTTGAAAAGCTGACAGGCTATGGCATCATCGATTCACTTGATGAAATCGACGGGATCGGACATCGTGTCGTACATGGTGGCGAGGTCTTTAATGAATCCGTTCTGATCACGGACGAAGTTGTGTCTAAGATTGAAGAACTTTCTGATCTGGCTCCACTTCATAACCCGGCAAACCTGACGGGTATCAAGGCATTCCACAATGTATTGCCTAATGTACCTGCGGTTGCTGTCTTTGATACAGCATTCCACCAATCCATGCCGGAAAGCTCGTTCTTATACAGCCTTCCTTATGAGTACTATGAAGATTACGGAATCCGTAAGTATGGTTTCCACGGTACTTCCCATAAGTATGTGTCTGAACGTGCTGCGGAAATGCTTGGCCGTCCGAAAGAGCAAGTTCGCTTAATTTCTTGTCACCTTGGTAATGGTGCAAGTATCGCAGCGATCGAAGGCGGTAAATCCATCGATACGTCAATGGGCTTCACTCCTTTAGCAGGTGTTGCCATGGGAACTCGTTCAGGTAATATCGACCCGGCCCTTATCCCGTTCATAATGGAGAAAACAGGATCAACGGCTGATGAAGTATTGAACATCCTGAATAAGAAATCCGGTATGCTTGGTGTATCCGGATTCTCAAGTGACCTTCGTGATATCGAGCAACAGGCTTCAGAAGGTAACGAACGCGCGGAACTGGCTCTTGAAGTGTTCGCCAACCGTATCCATAAATATATCGGTTCCTATGCATCCCGCATGTACGGTGTAGACGCAATTGTCTTCACAGCAGGTATCGGTGAAAACAGTACGCTTATCCGTGAAAGAGTCCTTCAAGGCTTGGAATTCATGGGCGTATACTGGGATCCAGCACGCAACAAGGTACGCGGTAAAGAAGCATTCGTTAACTACCCGCATTCACCTGTAAAAGTCATGATCATTCCAACAAACGAAGAAGTCATGATTGCACGTGATGTAGTGGAAAAAGGGAATATCTAATAAATTTACAGGATCGCCATTTAATTGATGGTGGTCCTGTTTTTTATTTAGTAAATACTTTAGTTTCTAGTTGTAGAAAACGTTATTTTTCGACAAAAGGAAACATTTTTTTCAGGATTGCTTCTGTGATAGGGGGATTATGGCGGACAAGGTAGAAGATTCCTTTGTTTGGATCATCTTCGAGAAAAAATCATGCGAGATATGATGGCCATCATGCCAGATTAACGATTATCGTGCGGGTAATCGGTTTTTCATGCGCCATTTTGATTTATCATGCGCCATTTTAAATAATCGTGCCGCGATGTCGTATTTTCTTTGCACCGTCTGACATGCATTTCATTCAGCAACGGGCTTTACTGACTATTCCAAACACTTCCCCTTAACAAAAGGATTGTCCACCCATATATGGTATACTATACGTAATTTAAGGAATGTAAAAGGAGTGGGAGAAGTGAATTGGTCAGAACGAGATAAGCAGGTATGGCAGTCGATCAAAACGTGGAGAGAAGAATTATATGAATACGAAGCGAATGATTTGGAGCATACATATGTGAAATGGTTGGATTACGCATTTGAATCCATCCCTGAAGATGTTCAGGCCCAATTTTTCCAGCGCCTGGATGGCTGGTTGTTCCACATGCACTCTCTTATTCAAGGTTCACAGATGCAAAATGACGCCCGTGAGCGCATCCTTGTGACGGCACGAGCCTTTAATCAAGACATTCAGACGGTCGAGGATCTTCATTATTTAACGATTGATCAGCTTCATTACATAGCGGAACAGCATGCGGGACGACATCGCATCTACTCTCTGTTACAAGGAGGGGTGACGGGGACTGGCGGTCTGGTGGCGATCGGTTCGGATCTGCCTGCCATGCTCGTCATCAATCTTCGTTCGGTGCAGCTCATTGCCATCACCTATGGATTTGATGTTCAGACCCCATTTGAAATGATGACGTCACTGAAGGTGTTTCATGCAGCTACCCTTCCGGCAAGGCTCCGTGCCCTTGCCTGGGAAGATCTGATGGAGGATTTAAATAAGAAGGATTCCAATTACTTTTATGATGGATCGGAGCAGCTGACAGACTATACGTGGCTGGAAGGATCCATGAAACAGGCGCTTAAAGCAATGGCCATCACCATGTTCAAAGGGAAGAAGTGGTCCGGTCTTCCCCTTGTCAGCATCGCCATCGGAGCAGGGTCCAATTATCAGCTATCCAGAAAAATCACCGATTTTGCCGAAAAATATTATCAGTACCGCTATTTGCGTGAAAAGAAAAATGACCAATAAACGATTAACGAAGGGGAATGATGCAATCACATCATTCCCCTTTGTGTTTTTTCCGGATTGGTCCGGTACCAAATCCATAAATCATTGATCTCTGAAGCTCTCTCGGAAATCTCTCCATTGATCATGCAGGATCTGTCGAAATTTTCTTCCTGAGCCAATTCCGCCTGCAATCTCTCAATTTCCACTTCAATTTCCTGGATCCGGTCAGGAATCGTCCCTCTCACCCGCTCCCATTCAAGAAGAACCTTTTCCTGTTCTAAAGAAGAATAAGACGGCCAATCCTTCGAGAGTCGGGGAAGATGGATTCCGAGCCTTGAATTATATGAGAAAAATTCGCTCTTCATCTATATGGATGCTCCTTACGTTTCTTTCTTATTACATCCTACAATAAATTTACCGACAAGCCCAGTACAAAGGCAATCTCACAGTCCACCAATAAAATATTTATACAAATTTATGAATAAGTATTGATGTATCTCTCATTAACTGCTAATATAAATTCATCTTAAAGAATAAATATTCATTATATATAAAATCAACAGGAGGAGATACGGATGAATAAAAAAGTGGTATTAGCCTATTCAGGTGGTTTAGATACGTCGGTTGCAGTTCAATGGTTAAAGGAAAAAAGTTATGAAGTAATTGCATGTTGTCTGGATGTAGGGGAAGGAAAGGATTTAGATTTTGTTCAAGCAAAGGCGCTGAAAGTTGGAGCTTCAAAAAGCTTTGTGATTGATGCAAAGGAAGAATTTGCGAGTGAATATGCCCTTCTTGCATTACAAAGTCACGCCATGTACGAAGGGAAATATCCTCTGGTATCTGCTTTATCAAGACCTTTGATCGCCAAAAAACTTGTGGAAATCGCTGAACAGGAAAATGCAACAGCGGTCGCACATGGATGTACAGGAAAAGGAAATGATCAGGTGAGATTTGAAGTCTCCATCGCCGCATTGAATCCTTCTTTAGAAGTGATTGCACCGGTTCGTGAATGGAAATGGTCACGTGAAGAAGAGATTGAATATGCGAAGGACAAAGGTATTCCTATTCCGATCAATCTTGATTCTCCTTATAGCATCGACCAGAATTTATGGGGAAGAAGCAATGAGTGTGGGGTTCTTGAAGATCCGTGGGCTGCTCCTCCAGAAGATGCATACGATTTAACATCCAGCATTGAAGAATCACCGGACTCGGCTGATGTGGTCGAAATTACGTTCTCAAATGGTGTACCTGTTGAATTGGATCACGTTGCATATCCACTGCATGAGATCATTTCAAAGCTTAATGTCATCGGTGGGAAGCACGGGGTCGGCCGTATCGATCACGTGGAGAATCGTCTGGTCGGGATCAAGTCACGTGAAGTGTATGAATGTCCAGCTGCCGTCACGCTGTTAAAGGCTCATAAGGAACTGGAAGACCTCACGCTAGTGAAAGAGCTAGCTCATTACAAACCTGTGATCGAGAAGAAAATGACGGAATTGATTTATGAAGGATTATGGTTTTCACCACTGAATCAAGCACTGAAAGCATTCCTTGATCAAACACAGGTGTATGTGAATGGTGTCGTACGTGTGAAATTATTCAAGGGGCACGCCATTGTGGAAGGAAGAAAATCGCCTAATTCCTTATATGATGAAAAACTTGCGACCTATACAAAAGCGGATGAATTCGATCATGATGCTGCCGTTGGATTCATTCAATTATGGGGTCTGCCGACAAAGGTTTCAGCAATGGTCAACGCTGAAAAGAAGGAGAAAGTGACTCTATGAGTAAGCTCTGGGGAGGACGTTTCACAAAGAAACCGGAAGAGTGGGTGGATGAATTCAACGCATCCATCTCCTTTGATCAAGAACTCGTTCTAGAGGATATTGAAGGAAGCATCGCTCATGTAACGATGTTAAAAAAATGCGGGATTTTGACTGTCAGTGAAGCAAGTCAAATCCTTGACGGACTTCATGTGCTGTATGGGAAGGCAGAAAAGAATGAACTTCAGTTTTCCGTCGAATATGAAGATATTCACTTGAACTTGGAGAAGCAGCTGATTGATTTAATCGGTGAGGTGGGCGGTAAACTTCATACAGGCAGAAGCCGAAATGACCAGATAGCGACCGACATGCATCTGTTTCTCAAGAGACGAGTGAAGGAAATCGTTACACTTGTTGAGGATTTTCAGCAGGCAATCATTGTTCAGGCCGAAGAAAATGTTGAAACGATCATACCTGGATATACTCATCTTCAGCGTGCTCAACCAATTTCTTTCGCCCATCATCTTATGTGTTATTTCTGGATGATCAATCGGGATAAGGAACGACTTGTTGACTCTCTTAAAAGAATCGACATATCCCCATTGGGCGCCGGGGCACTGGCTGGTACGACATTCCCGATTGACCGGGAATATTCAGCAGAGCTGCTCGGCTTCGGGTCTTACTATGAAAACAGTCTCGATGCCGTAAGTGATCGTGATTTCATCCTGGAATTCCTGAGCAACAGTTCGATTATGATGACCCATCTATCCCGCTTAGCGGAAGAAATGATTCTATGGTCCACGGAAGAGTTTAAATTTATCGAGCTCGATGACAGCTTCACGACAGGCAGCAGCATCATGCCACAAAAGAAAAACCCGGATATGGCGGAGCTTGTCAGAGGGAAAACAGGAAGAGTGAATGGGAATCTCATTTCCCTTCTTACCGTTTTAAAAGGCTTGCCTCTTGCATACAACAAGGATATGCAGGAAGACAAGGAAGGTATGTTTGATACTGTTAAAACGGTAGTCGGATCCCTGAAGATCTTCACGGGAATGATCTCTACGATGAAAGTGAACACGAAACAAATGGAGGAAGCGGTAGGGAATGATTTCTCCAATGCGACGGAACTTGCCGACTATTTGGCGACGAAAGGGATTCCGTTCAGACAAGCCCATGAAATCGTCGGAAAGCTGGTGCTTTATTGTATTGAAAAAGGCTGCTATCTGAAGGATGTTTCTTTGGAGGAGTACGGTGAATTTTCTTCATTGATTGAAGAAGATATTTATTCGATTTTGACTCCGTATTCGGCGGTTGAAAGAAGAAAGTCTTATGGAGGTACGGGATTTGAGCAAGTGAAAGAGCAGATTGAGAAGGGGAAAACGCATTTGAAAACCTATATAAGTCAATCTGTGTAGAAGAAGGCTGCTATTAAAACTTTCTGCCATAAGCGAGTATTAGTTGATTTCCGCTCCAATCAACTTATCGGGGTTTTGCTTTTTCTTCTTTTTCATAAGCGTAGTTCTTAATAGTGTCACAAAAAAAGCCGTTCTTCGTAGATTTCTACGTACAACGGCTTTTTTTCTTTAGATTCATTCTTCGACTTCTTCCGTCCGAACAACAAGAACATCACAATGGGCAGCTCGTGTAATATGTTCGGAGACACTTCCGATAAGGAATCGTTCGACTGCGTTGAGTCCGGTTGCACCGCATATGACAAGGTCTGCTCCTACGTTCTTTGTTGCTTCTCTTGGGATGATCACTTTCGGGGAGCCGTACTCGACATAGGTTTTCACTTTTGTTAACCCTGCTACTGCAGCTTCTGCTTTGTACTCTTCTAACAATTCTTCAGCATACTTGATAGCTCTTTCTCCTACCGTCCGATCATAGGATTCGATTGCCGCGAAGGAACGGGTATCGATTACGTGTATCAGTGAAAGAATTGCATCATTCCGTTTTGCTATGGCAATCCCTTTTTTGAATGCCCATTCCGCTTCTTTGGAGCCATCAACAGCTACTAATATGTTCTGATATTTTAAACTCATTGTTATCCCCTCCTTACCCTTATCATACTATATTTTTCCACTCATATCTGTAGCAAATTTCCGAACACTAAAAGGGAATAGATAACTTATTTATAAGGGGGAATCGACATGAAGAAGAGGGATCCGAAAGAGCAGTTTTCGTATGACGAGCAGGCGAATGAGCAAGTGAGCCAGCAAATCATGGATTCTTATACGAGTGGTGTCATTGATACCGAGAATGGTCATTATTCACATGATAATCAAGAGTATGAAAAGTAGGTAATATATTAAAGAGATTGAGTCCTTTGGGTTCAATCTCTTTTTTACTTTTCCATCTCGAGTGGGAAGTGCTTAATTTAGTGAATAAGTGCCGGTATGACCAAGTAGGGAAATTCGAATAGAGTTAAATGAATGGCTGCTACGAACAGCTTAGTTTGCATTCCAACTCCTTAATACAGCTGTCATCATTAATCTGATGACATTCCCAACATATAGACCACAGAAACCATGGTGGTGTTTTTGATATATCCTTATTGTTTGCCATTTCCAAGTTATTTAATTACCTTTCCTAACTTACACTTGTAAATAGTTGATAGTATACTTTATTTATTATGTTGCTCTGGGAGTAAACGTACTATTCTATATTTTTCTAAAAGCAAGGGAGGAATTACAGTGGAAGTACAATTGAAAACAGTATATACAAAAGGTTTTAGGAAAATATGAAAATCGTAATTGCCGAACGGGATAATCATGAAAGAGTGGCGATAGAGTGGCTGATTTCGACCTATTCAATACCCATTAACAATGTTTTTGTAACGAAAACAATTAAGGAAACAATGGCTGTTCTCGAGAAAGAACTTCCTGAAATTCTCTATTTAGAATTAGATATGATCCCAGCCGAACATTGGTCGTTAATTACAAGATATGTTAATACATTTTCACCCAAAATTATTACTGTTACAGCAGAAGCGACATTTGATCGAGCAAAACAGGCAATTGAACTAGGTGGAGTGGATTTACTTGTTAAACCACTAGATCCACTCAAAATTAAACAATGTCTTAGAATGGCATTGTCACTCGTTGTACAAAGAGATACAATGGATGTCTTTTCCTCTCAGAAGGATGAGGGGTATTCATATCAATCAATATTTTTAGATCAGGAGCAAAATAATGGGGATACCGCCTTGATGCTTTTGCATACGGAAAATAATAAAAAACTGGCAGATTTGCAACAATTTTTAACGTATTTTCCATTTCGCGAACATCCGACGATACTGCCGTTAACAGATATGGTTGCTTGTCTATTCAAAAATCCAACCCAGCATATAAGAGAAGAAGCATGGAAAATTTTGAGGGAATGGGAAGCATTTAATATTGAGCCTCTTGCCGCGGTTATTATCCCACCAAATACTGAAATGAAAACTGTACATGAGATGTATTTAGAAGCTAGAAGACTATTAGAAATGACATTTTTTATCGGTTACCGTCAAGTCATTTTACCGAAAGAAGAATACGAATCTTGGTATGAAATGGATCCGTTTTTAACCTCGGCTGAACAGCGGGAGTGGGTAGATATGTTAAATAGTTTTCATAAACAGAAAATAAAAGAATGGATGCATCAGGAATTTTTACATATGGAAACGCCCTTTCCTAATCCGGAGAAGTTAAGAACAAGACTCACAAGCATTCTAGCTCAAGTAAGGCGGTTTATGAAAACCTACCAACTTGAACATGGTGAAATGGAAGAATATTATATGAAAATATTTTCAGAGATTTTGTACAATCGAGTGTTATACCGAATTGTCCAAGAAATGCTTTTATTTTTATATGAATTACTTGATCGTTCTAAGGTTGGTGACGTCTTTGCGAAAAAAGATGTGGTTGAAAGAGGGATTCTTTATATAGAAAAAAATTATTTTAATCCTGATTTAACATTAGAAAATGTGGCAGAAGCAGTAGGACGAAGTACAGCCTATTATAGTCATTTATTAATGAAAAAGCAGGGAATGTCGTTTCGACAGCTTTTAGCGAATAAACGTATTAACGAAGCAAAACGACTCTTAAACTCGAGCCAGCTCTCAATTAAAGAAATTGCTGATCAAGTAGGGTTCCGTAATCCTAGTTATTTTACTAGACTTTTTAAAGAATTGACAACGATGCCGCCTCGTGACTATCGTTTGCACATGAGAGAGGGCATGGAGGAGCTTTAGATGTTTATATTAAAAATCGTAAATAAGTATAAGAATCGTAAATAATTATAAGATTTTAAGTGGAATAGCATAAATGAGACAAGTCTTTTCGAGAAAAAGTATCGAATTTCTAAAATTAATCATCTATTTTTAACCTAAAATTTTCTCTATAATTATCAGTATATTCAGATAAGGCGAATCTATCTATAAGGGTAACAAAAACCAATTTTGTCCCTTATAGAGACTCGAATACTTTATTTTTACGAAAGAAACTAATTAAAGGGGGAATCTATGGTGTCATTGGAAATAGAGAAAAAGGCTCCTGAGGTAGTCGTAGATAAAAAGCAACAAACGCGTTTATCCGTATTTTTACCGGCTTTTCTAGTAGTTGGAGGCGGAGCTATTTTAGGAATTGTGAACAATCAATTGTTGACAGATATTTCGATGAAGGGTTTTATAGGTTCTTTACGTGGACTTGGGTGGCTTTATCAAATCATCTCAATTGTGGCACTCGTCATTGTATTTTTGGTAACGTTTTCGAAAATAGGTAACATTCGTTTGGGAGGTACAGAGGCAAAGCCTAAATATCCGTTTCTTGCTTGGTTTGCGATGGCTTTAACGGGGGGGATTGCCACGGGAGTCATTACATATGGAGTAAACGAACCGATCATTTACTTTGGGAACATTTATGGAGAAATGGCCAATACAGGTGTAGAACCTGGTACTTCAATGGCTGCGATCTACGCAATGGGACGCTCTTTTTACAATTGGTCATTCATTCCTTACGCGATGTATTCATTGAGTGGTCTCATCGTTGCCTATATGTATTTTAATCGTAAAGCACCATTGTCTGTAACAGGAACATTAATACCGTTGTTCGGTATCAAAATTACAAAGGGTGTTTGGCCTGGAATTATCGACACATTAGCGGTGTTAGCAATCGCGCTTGGCTTAGCTTCTTCACTAGGAGCAGGTTTAGCATTGGTCGGATCGGGGGTCGAGACGTTTTATGGCATTCAGCAAGGACCGATGGTGTGGTTCGTCCTAGTTGTTGTAATTACTGGATTGTTTACTATATCAGCTTTAAAAGGGTTGGATAAAGGGATTCGTCGCATGTCAGATATTAATGCAAAAGTGTTTTATATCCTGCTACTAGCCCTGATTATTATTGGTCCTACTTTATATATTTTGGAATCGTCAACAGCAGGAATGGCTCATTGGCTACAAAACTTCTGGGGCTGGGGGCTTGATCCAGGAATAGTAGGCGGGGAAGCTCTAGTAATGTGGTGGACGTTGTATGACTGGGCGATCTGGATTGCCTATGCTCCTTTAATGGGTATCTTCCTTGCGATTATCTCTTATGGTCGAACGATTCGCCAGTTTATGTTAATCAACTGGATTTTACCAGCTGTTTTCAGTATTGTCTGGTTCGGTGTTTTTGGTGGAACAGCCCTACATTGGCAACAAAACAATTCCGTTGACTTAGTGTCAACAATTAATGAAAGTGGAGCAGTTGCAGGATTATGGGCTTTCTTAGCTAATTTACCATTGGCTATCATCATTATTCCTATCGTAATGATTGCGTTAATCCTTTCATTTGCCACAGCAGCAGACTCGATGGTTCGTGCAATCGCAATGTTATGTACCGTTAATATTCATTATGATGAAGAACCAGCGAAATGGAAAATGCTGATTTGGGCGGTTTCCATTGCGATCATTGCCTTCGTGATGGTAGCTTTCGCAGGCGGAGTACAAGGCGTTGATGGTGTGAAATATCTAGCTGCATTAGGTGGCTCAGCGGTTCTCTTCGTCTTTGTCTTACAGGTTTGTTCAGCAGTGAAAATGTTCTTTATTGATAAAGTTGAAAAATGATCTTACGTAAGAAAAGAGGGTTAAACATGGCGGATCAAGGGATGAAAAAAGTAGCCCTAGGAAATGCAATCACATTAGAGATGTTGGTCTCCATCGCGCGTTATGGTGCTCATGTTGATTTTTCAGATGATTACCGCCAGCGAGTTGAGAGGTCATGTCAGCTAGTAAACAAGTGGATTGATGAAGGAAGAATCATGTACGGGGTAAACACTGGCTTTGGTGCCCTATCAACACAAATAATCTCCCGAGATCAGACAGCACTGTTACAAAAGAATATTCTTTTATCCCATGCAACATCAGTTGGTGAGCCATTAGATGAAGAATGCGTAAGGGCCATTATGCTCATGGTGCTGCAAAACTTGGGGCAAGGGTATTCTGGTGTCCGGATATCCACATTGGAGATGTATCGCCAATGTTTAAATTGTGGTGTTATCCCGTTTGCGCCTCGTGAAGGTTCGGTTGGATATTTAAGTGTTGAAGCTCATATCGCTTTGGTGATGATTGGGGAAGGGAAAGCTTATGTGAATGGGGAGCTCTTGCCAGCGAAGGAAGCTCTCCGTAAAGCAGGGCTTGAGCCGATTGGCCTCTCTGCAAAAGAGGGCTTGGCGTTAATTAGTGGAACAACGAGTCCAACCGCAATTGGAGCGCTAGCATTATCGGATATGCTACAAGCAGCAAAAGCCGCCGACATTATCGGTGCGATGGCATTAGAGGTCTTGCGAGGAACAACACGTGCCTTTGATGACAGGCTGATGACAGCCCGTCCGCATGAACAACAACGAAATACAGCAGCCAATTTGAGAAAAATTTTAGAAGACTCGATGATTGCTAAACAGTCGGTTGATCATCGCTTGCAGGATGCCTTGTCGTTGCGGGCAATTCCTCAATTGCATGGGGCTGCGAAGAAGACGCTTCTTGATGCGTTAGCCACCTTTGAGGTCGAAATGAATGCATGCAGTGACAATCCGATTTTATGGCCTGGTGAAGATGGCGGTGCGATTTCAGGAAGTAATTGTGACTCATCGTACGTCGGCATTGAATTAGACTCCGCATGCATCGGGGTGACGGCCATTGCGAAAATGTCTGAACGACGAAACAATCGTCTTATCCATTCTCATCTTTCAGATTACCCTGCTTTCCTTGTCCAGAACGCCGGACTTAATTCAGGGCTAATGATTCCACAGTATTCACAAGCCGGACTTTTAAATGATATGAAACTATTATCTCATCCTGCAACAGTTGACGGTATACCGACCTGTGCCGATCAAGAGGATTATGTAGCGATGGGGTACAATTCAGCGAAAAAGGCACGGGAAGTAGCACAAAAGCTTGAGTATGTATTATCAATTGAGCTGTTGTCCATTTATAATGCTCATAAATTTGTGGACAGTGAGCTGAAACCTGGCTCTGCATCAACGACGGTGCTGGAACGCATTGAAAAATCAATACCAAAGATGACCGAAGACACGTATCTTTACCCTTATATAGAACAATTAAAGGATTTTATTCATACAGGTGAGATCATCTCAGTCGTAGAAGAGAAACTTGGTAAGCTACTGTAAGTGTATTTTATAAAAAAATTTTCATTAAATAAAATTGTATAGGAGGCAATCACTATGGAACATACAAAAACGGAAAAAGTCATTCGCTATCGAGGGACAGAATTAAATACAAAAGGTTGGTTGCAGGAAGCTGCACTTAGGATGTTAATGAATAATTTAGATCCTGAGGTTGCGGAAAGACCGGAAGATCTCGTTGTGTATGGTGGAATCGGGAAAGCGGCACGAAACTGGGACTGCTTTGATGCGATCGTCAAGTCACTAAAGGAATTAGAGAATGATGAGACATTATTGGTTCAATCAGGGAAACCAGTTGCGATTTTTAAATCACACGCTGATGCACCGCGAGTACTAATTGCGAATTCAAATATCGTCCCTGCCTATGCAAATTGGGAAACGTTCCATGAGCTAGACAAAAAAGGTTTAATGATGTATGGACAAATGACTGCTGGAAGCTGGATCTATATCGGTTCGCAAGGGATTGTGCAAGGAACGTATGAAACGTTTGCAGAGCTTGCAAAGCAGCATTTTGCCGGTTCACTCAAAAATACTATCACGGTAACGGCTGGTCTAGGCGGGATGGGTGGAGCTCAGCCACTTGCTGTAACGATGAATGGTGGCGTTTGTATTGGTATTGATGTTGACGAAAGCAGAATCGATCGTCGCATTGAAACTCGTTATACGGATGTGAAAACAGATTCCTTAGACATAGCAATCGAAATGGCTACAACGGCAAAGCTTGCAGGTGAAGCACTTTCCATTGGATTGATTGGAAATGCAGCTGATATTCTACCGGAGATGATTGCTAAAGGGTTTATCCCAGATATTGTGACAGATCAAACATCTGCACATGATCCACTCAACGGCTATGTTCCGTCTAAGATGTCACTTAGTGAGGCTGAAAAATTACGAGCGGGAAATGCAGAAGAATATGTTAGGAAATCAAAAGCATCAATGGCTCAGCATGTGCAAGCAATGCTCGATTTGATGGAAAAAGGCGCCATTACATTTGATTACGGAAACAATATCCGTCAGGTTGCCAAGGATGAAGGGGTTGAAAATGCCTTTGCCTTCCCAGGGTTTGTACCAGCCTATATTCGTCCTCAATTTTGTGAAGGAAAAGGACCATTTAGATGGGTAGCACTCTCAGGTGATCCAGAAGATATCTATAAACTAGACGAAGTGATTTTACGTGAATTTAATGATAATGACCATTTATGTAACTGGATTCGCATGGCGAAAGAAAAGATTCAATTTCAAGGGCTGCCATCTCGGATTTGTTGGCTTGGTTATGGAGAGCGGGCACGCTTCGGTAAAATCATTAATGAAATGGTTGCAAAAGGAGAGCTTAAGGCTCCGATCGTCATTGGACGGGATCATCTCGACTCAGGTTCTGTTGCGTCACCGAACCGTGAAACAGAATCGATGAAGGATGGGTCTGACGTCGTAGCCGATTGGCCAATTTTAAATGCTATGATTAATGCAGTTGGAGGTGCTACATGGGTATCCTTACACCATGGTGGTGGAGTTGGGATGGGATATTCGATGCACTCAGGAATTGTTATTGTGGCAGATGGAACGAAAGAAGCAGAGGCACGAATTGAACGTGTACTTACAACAGATCCAGGAATGGGCGTTGTGCGCCATGTTGATGCCGGTTATGAATTAGCGAAGAAAACGGCGCGTGATAGAGGAGTAAACATTCCAATGTTAGAAATGGAGACTGAATAAGATGACAAAACCGGTTTGGATCAAAAATATTCATCAATTGGCAACTCTTGCATCCAAAGAGGTAGGTCCTCGTTCAAGAGAAGCGATGTCTAATTTAGGCATTATTGAAGATGGAAGCTTATGGGTTGAAGATGGAATCATAAAGGCGGTAGGGTCCACAATTGAACTAGAACAGCGGTATTCAGCAAGAATTGAGGAAGCTGAAATTGTGGATGCTGCGGGTCACTTAGTTACGCCAGGGTTAATCGATCCTCATACACATGTTGCTTTTGGTGGCAGCCGGGAACGTGAATTTGAAATGCGTCTTGAAGGTGTAGCATATATGGATATTATGAATGCGGGTGGAGGGATTCATGCGACTACGCGTATGACCCGTGAGTCTACTGAAGAAGAGATCATTAGCCAAACAACGAAGCGGCTTGATTCCTTTTTACAGCATGGTGTGACAACTGTTGAAGGAAAAAGTGGATATGGAATGAATCTTGAAACCGAGTTGAAGCAGCTAAGGGTAATGAAAAAACTACAGGAAACACATCTGATTGAACTTGTGCCAACCTTCATGGGAGCACATGCTGTTCCACCTGATTACAAGGGCAGAGAGGAAGAATTTATCGATCATCTAATAAATGATATGCTACCTGTTGTCGCTGAAGAAAAGTTAGCGGAGTTCAATGATGTTTTTTGTGAAAAGGATGTTTTCACCCCGGAACAATCAGAGAGAATTTTGGAAGCAGGAAAGAAATACGGCTTGATCCCGAAAATCCATGCTGATGAAATTGTTGCTTACGGTGGCGCTGAATTAGCGGCTAAGGTAGGCGCGATTTCAGCTGAACACTTATTGAAAGCATCAGACGAAGGAATCAAAGAAATGGCGGAAGCAGGAACGATCGCCTGCTTACTTCCTGCAACGGCTCTTTATTTACGCGAGGAAGCAGCCGATGGAAGAAAAATGATTGATGAAGGTGTAGCTGTAGCTATTTCGACAGATTGTAACCCTGGGTCTTCGCCAACAACATCGATGCCACTTGTCATGAATCTGGCTTGCATCTCGATGCGAATGACACCTGCAGAAGCATTGACCGCAGCGACATTCAATGCCGCTTGCGCAATTAATCGTCAAGATCGAATCGGATCACTAGAGGTTGGAAAGCAAGCCGATGTGGTGTTATGGGACGTAAAAAGCTATCAAGAGCTACAGTATTTGTTTGGGGTAAATCACACGAAAGCTGTTTGGAAAAAAGGCGTAAAGGTGGTCGGGTAACACATGAGTGAGCAGTGGCTTCAACAACCGGAATGGTTGTGGAATGTGAATACAGACGCCCCAACTTATGTTCACCATTGGATTAGGCATCTAAAAGAGATCAAAGGAGAACCGGAGCTTGTATTATATGGTGCACCGATTTCCCGTTCTTCCATTAGTGTCTCAGGTGCATCGTTATATCCGACCGAATTTCGGCGAATGTGGAAGGGATTTGCCACCTACAATTTAGATGAAGATGTCGATTTAGTTGATTTGATTGTTGGGGATGCTGGAGATGTCGTGATGCATACTACAGATATTTCCTTGTCCCATAAACGTATTGAAGAGGCGACAACTTTTTTAGCTTCGAAATACTCTGAAACAATTACGTCGATGATTGGTGGTGACCATTCAACGACCGCATGTGCAGTACGAGGGATAAAGGAAGCCTTTCCAAATGACAGAATCGGGATTTTGCAACTAGATACCCATCTTGATGTGCGGGACCCGGCTGAATTGGGACCGGCAAACGGTACCCCAATCAGGCAGTTAATCGAGGGATCTACAGTTAGGGGAGAGGATATCATAAACATTGGTTTGCACGGTTATTTCAATGCTAAACCACTGATCACCTATGCTAAACATCATTCAATTCAAATGGTGACATTAAAGAATGCTCGCAAAGTCGGCTTTGTCCATACTGTTCAGAAGGCACTGAAGCAGCTATCTCAAAACGTTGACCGGGTGTATGTAACGGTTGACATGGATGTACTCGATATATCAGTTGCACCTGGAGTACCAGCTTCCACACCAGGAGGTTTGTCCACAGCTGAGCTATTCAATTCCCTACTCGAGATTGGGAAGCACCCTTTTGTCCGACATATTGATTTTGTATGCTTGGACCCGAGTAAGGATTCTGCGGTGTCAGAAACCGTTAAAACCGGTGTATATGCATGGCTGCAATTTGTTACGGGTGTTGTTTGTAGATCAAGATAAATTCCCTAATAAATTTCATTAATGGTAAAACGATATCGGACACTGATTTTTTATGGTCGATTCTTAATGGTTGGTAATCTCTTCAGATAGATGCTTTTCTACTACGAGATTCTATCTGGGCTCACTATTCAACCCCAATTGAGTACGGGAAATTTTGTTTATAAACTTATGCCTGACATGGTTATAATTAGATGTAGCAGTATTGAACACAGGTGCCTCCCCATTAGGCGTTATTCGGTAACGTGTATGGGGAGGTATCTTTTTTCTGCAAAAAAACTACCTCACCCCCGACAACCCCCGATTAATAAAGCGGTGCAATATCACCGCCATCTCTTCAGGCGTCTTATCCATGCCATTTTCCACCCAATTTTTTATGACATGAATACTTCCGCTTACCATAAACATATTGATGTATTCATAGGTTTCTTGATCGATCCGGCTTTCGGTGATCCAGTTTTTGAAGATGAATTCGTGAGTGATGATCATGCCTTTTTTTAGAAAGTACATATCGGTGTTCTCGCTGAGAAGGGCCTCGCAGATGTCGCTTTTGTCGGCGATGTATTCGAATAGCTTTTCCGTCATTTGGAGGGCTTCTTCTTCTTTTGAGAAGTTGTACTTACCCAGTGTGACGGTCAGGTCCTCGATGAATTCTTCTTCGATTGCTTCGAGCAATTCGTATTGGTTTGAGTAGTGGGCATAATAGGTGGATCGGTTGATGTCTGCAGTTTCACAGATTTCTTTGATGGTGATGCTTGAGATTGATTTATCCTGCAATAGTTTCAACAGGCTGTCTTTTAAAACCATGCGTGTATATTTTTTTCGTCGGTCCATTTTTGAGTTCAAAGATCAGCGTTCCTTTCCTGCTTTTTCTGAGTTATCCAACATACGCGAAAGATGTGTTGAGTATTGAACATTCCTTATGCAACTGTCCGTTGAATATCCAACACGCTGTTTATTATAATGATAATGTGAAAATGTGAAAGAGACAAGAGAGGATGAAAGATGATAAATATTGCATCTTGGATCATAAAGCATAAGAAAGCTGTTCTGGTTGCGTTTATACTGGTGACGGTGCTGTCAACGGCGGCGCAGTTTTTTGTGAAGGTCAATTATAATATGGTCGATTATTTGCCCGATGATGCCCAGTCTACACAGGCGATGGACATCATGGAAAAGGAGTTCACGGGTGCTGTTCCCGATACGCGGGTCATGGTGACGGGTGTGACGATTCAAGAGGCACTCGACTTTAAAGAAAAGCTGGAAGCCATAGACGGCGTAACGGATGTGATGTGGCTGGATGATATGGTCGACCTGAAGACGCCTTTAGAAGTGGCGGACAAGGAGACGGTCGAGAATTACTATAAAGATCAGAATGCGCTTTTTTCCATCAGTGTCGCTACCGGGGATGAGGTCCGGATCACCGATGAAATCTATGAGCTGGTTGGTAGCGATGGTGCGATTGCTGGTGACGCGGCCAATACGGCAAGTTCTCAGAAAATGGCCGGAAGTGAATCGATGTATGCCGGGATGTTACTGGTCCCCCTCATTATATTGATTCTTGTCGTCTCAACGACTTCGTGGGTAGAACCGCTGTTCTTCCTGACAGCTATCGGGGTGTCGGTGCTGATCAACCTGGGAACGAATATCTTCCTTGGGGAGGTTTCCTTCGTCACCCAGTCAGTTGCCCCGATCCTGCAGTTGGCGGTGTCGCTGGATTACGCGGTGTTCCTGCTTCATAGCTTTTCCGATTACCGGAAAGTGATTGATGATCCTGAAGAAGCGATGAAGCTAGCGATGAAGAAGAGTTTTCCTGCGATCACGGCAAGTGCGGCAACGACGTTCTTCGGGTTTATCGCCCTTACGTTCATGGAGTTTCAAATCGGTTCGGATCTCGGGCTGAACCTGGTGAAGGGGATCGTCCTGAGCTTTATCAGTGTGATGGTGTTCCTGCCTGCACTGACGCTTGTTTTCTATAAATGGATGGATAAGACGAAGCATAAGAGCTTTGTCCCGAGCTTCACGGGTATCGGGAACAAGGTACTGAAACTGAAGGTTCCGAGCCTGATCTTTGTATTTGCCATTCTGGTTCCTGCCTTCCTGGGGCAAACGAATACTTCATTCATTTACGGGACGGGTGAGCAGCCGGAAAACACCCGTGTCGGGAGTGACTTCAAGAAGGTGGAAGAGTCATTTGGTGAAACGACGCCCATCGTTCTCTTAGTTCCAAAAGGAGATACGGTAAAAGAAAAGGAGCTCGTGGAGGATATCGAGTCCCTTGATTATGTGACAGGAGTCATGGCGTATGTGAACCAGGTTGGTTCTGAGATCCCGCCTGAGTATTTGGAGAAATCGATTACGGATGAATTTTACTCTGAAAACTATAGCCGGATCGTCATTAACACGAATCAGGGTACGGAAGGAGAGGTCCCTTTTTCCATAGTTGAGAAGGTGGAAAAAGCGGCGGCGGATTATTACGGAGATGAAGCATTGGCACTTGGGGAGAGCGTGACGCTTTATGATATTAAGAATACCGTCAATAAGGATAATGTGGTCGTGAATGTGCTGACGGTCGTGACGATTGCCCTTGTGCTTCTGTTCAGCTTTAAATCGATTACGATTCCGGTGGTGCTGCTCATCACTATTGAAGCCGCCGTCTGGATCAATCTATCGATTCCATACTTCACGAATACTCCCCTCGTGTTTGTCGGGTACTTGATCATCAGTACGGTACAGCTTGCCGCGACGGTCGATTATGGGATTTTATTCACAGAGGCCTATACACATTATCGCAAGGAAATGCCTGCTAAAGAAGCAATGGTGAGAACCCTGGATGAGAAGACATTCTCTATTTCGATTTCGGCAGCGATCCTTTCGAGTGTCGGCTTTATTCTGTGGATCACCTCCTCCAATCCGATTGTTGGATCCATCGGTCTATTGATGGGCAGGGGGGCGCTGCTAGCCTTTATCATGGTCCTCTTTGTCCTGCCGGCGATGCTCCTGGTATTCGATAAAGTCATTAAGAAAACAACCTATAAAGCAAATTATTATGAGGAGAAATGATGATGAGAAAAAAACAATTACGTTATTCTGCACTCGCATTGATGCTATTCTTGCCTTCATTTCTTAGTGTACCAGCCCAAGCGGCAACGGAAGGAAAGGTCACGTCGAAGGATGAAGTCGTGTACGCGACATTGGACGCAGCTGGAGACCTGGATTCTATCTATGTCGTGAATACCTTCGAGGTAGCTCGTGCCGGAAAGATTCTCGATTACGGGGAATTCAGCAGCGTCAAGAATCTGACGGATCTGAAGAAGCTTGAGCTGGAGGGGCACAAGATTGAAATGGATGCTCCAGAAGGAAAGTTCACGTATCAAGGAAACATGAAAGAAGATACAAAGTTACCATGGGATGTGACGGTATCGTATAGCTTGGATGGGAAGAAAATCGATCCATCACAACTTGCAGGGAAAAGCGGACACCTCGAAATCAACATCGATACTGCTGAAAATAAGAATGCAGGTACTGTATTCTATGAGAATTATTTATTACAGGTTTCCCTGAACCTGCCGAATACGTATGAGAACATCGAAGCGGCAGACGGAATGGTGGCGAATGCTGGGAAGAATAAGCAAATCACCTTTACTGTCATGCCTGGAAAAGAGAAAAAGCTAAGCGTGGAAGCGGATGTAGCGGACTTTGAGTTCGAGGGTGTTCAAATCGCGGCGGTACCTTCCACACTCCCAATCGATACGACGGGAACAGAAGGTATGACGGATGACATGTCGGAGCTATCAGGTGCCATCGGGAAGTTAAATACCGGGGTGGCCGACTTGAAAAATGGTGTGTCCCAATTAAACGACGGGGCATCGAGCCTGCGCGACGGTTCGGCTCAATATAAAAATGGCATCAGTGAATTGAACGGTTCTTCGTCTCAAATTGTCGGAGTCTCGAATTCTATCGGCGATGCACTGCGAACCATCAATCAGTCACTGGCAGCAAATCCTGCTGAAATGGATTTATCAGCTTTGAATGAGCTGCCGGCTGGTTTGACGCAATTGGCAGATGGCCTGACACAAGCTGCGAATGAGTTATCGACCCTGCAGAAGAACTATTCTCGGGCCTATGCTGCATTGGACGGTGCGATGGCGGGAATCCCTTCTTCCGAGCTTTCGGAAGAAGAGATTGCCGCATTATATGAAAGCGGAGCGGACCAGCAGGTAGTGGATAAACTGGTGGAGTCCCATCAAGCTGCGCAAAAAGTGAAAGGGACCTATGCAAGCGTCAAGGAAGCCTTCGCTGCCGTGGAACCGACCTTGAATCAGGTGAGTGGTTCCGTCAACGAGATGAGCGGACAACTGACTTCCATCTCGAATAATCTGTCTGCATCATTGAAAGAAACGGATATGAGCGGGTTTGCTCAGCTGCAAAAAGGACTGGGTGAACTGTCCGCCAACTACGGCGACTTCCATTCCGGACTGGTTCGCTATACAGAAGGCGTGGGTCAGTTATCCACTTCTTACGGGAAGCTTCATTCCGGCATCGCTGAACTGACTGGCGGAACAAACGAATTAGAGGGTGGGGTCTCAGACCTTCACAAAGGAACGAGCGAATTGCATAAGGAAACGAAAAACCTGCCTGACAAAATGCAAGAGGAAATCAATAAGATGATGGCTGAATACGATAAGTCCGATTTCAAGCCTGTATCCTTCGTTTCCTCCAAGAACGAAAAAGTATCTTCCGTGCAATTTGTGATCAAGACAGAAAGCATCGAAAAAGAGGAACAAGAAACGAAGAAAGCAGAGCCGAAGAAAGAAAAAGGGTTTTGGGATCTGCTGATGGATTTGTTTAAGTAACCTGAAAGTATTTGATGAATGACACAAAAGTGGTTGGTTATAGTATCCGATCTTACTTTTGTGTCATTTTTTGTGTGTCAATTTGTAAGTTTTTATTTTGTAATAGCTTTCCTTACAATCTAAGTTCAAGCTAAAATGTAATGGAGAACCATGAATTGTTTCCAGACCAGAGTCAGCGGGACAGTCATTGATTAAATGGGGGACGTATTGATGAATCTACTATATGAAGGGATTCCAGAAGAAAAGGCAGAATACTGTCGTGACCTGTGCAATGAACTGATGGACTTTCAACAATCAAAGGCTACCATTACGCCGGAACGGTTTGACAGTATGAATTTTGATACCAGGATGCTGCCATCGATCCAAAGTGCTTTACATAATTACATAGTGGTGGTGAAGGATCCTCATAAACATGACGAAATTGTCGCGTATGTGTATACCAACATTTCACCGAAAGAATCGTATTCGAATGATTTTGCCACGTTTTTCGATCTTTCATCAGTTAAGAAAGAGAACGTAGGTTGTCTATCTCAATTTTATATTAAAGAGGGATATCGGCAATTCGGTGTGGGATCCAGGCTTTTTAACATGTCTATGGATTGGTTGAAAACCTATGAGGATGTGGAGGATTATTTTGTGTTTACATCGAATGGGAATCAAGAGGCGTTGAAATTCTATCAGCGGAAAGGGTTCTCGATTTCTCATGATATCCTGGACGGCTTTATCACGGTTTTACGAAGTCAACGCTGAGGTTAGGGGAGTTTTTGACTATCCCCGCTGGAAATTATATAGTTGAAATCAGATAAGGTTTATCTTGAACGGCATCATTTTAAAGTAGGAGGGAACAAGATGGACGTTTTTGCACCATATTTAGCAAGTATCGATAATCCCGACCATCGCAATCGATTGGAAGAAATCCTGACGTGGGTTATGGAGAAATTCCCGCAAATGGAACCAGTGATGAAATGGAATACCCCTATGTTTACCGATCACGGCACATTTATCATCGGTATTGACGCAGCGAAGCATCATGTAAGCGTTGCACCTGAGGCGGTAACCATGACAGAGTTTGCCGAAAGGATTGAACAATCCGGCTACAGTGCAACCAAGGGCTTGTTTCGAATTAAGTGGAAAGACCCTGTGGATTACAAATTGCTTGAGGATATGATTACATATAATATTCAGGATAAAGCAGAATACACGGGCTTTTGGCGGAAGTAGATAACACTTAGAGTTCATATAAGAAGGAGTGTTCCATGATGATAAAGCCGAATCGTAAGGTGGATGGATTTATAAAAAAAACCAAGACGTGGAAGGAAGAATTTGAGAGGTTGAGAAGCATCCTTCTTGGCTTTGAGGAGCTGGACGAAGAAATCAAGTGGATGCATCCTTGTTACACGCTAGAAGGTAAAAACATCGTGTTAATGCATGGATTTAAAGACTATTGTGCGCTTCTGTTTCACAAAGGGGCTCTGTTGAAGGACCCCCACGGGATTCTCATCCAACAAACGGAGAATGTGCAGGCAGCGCGCCAGATCCGGTTCACGAATGTTCAAGAAATCATAGAAATGAAGCCAATCTTGAAAGCGTATATCCAGGAAGCCATTGAAGTGGAAAAAGCCGGTTTGCAAGTGGAATTAAAAAAGACGGAAGAATACACCATCCCTGAAGAACTTCAAACTAAATTCGACGAAGTCCCTGCCTTGAAGACGGCTTTTGAAGAATTGACGCCAGGAAGGCAACGAGCCTACATTCTTTATTTCTCTAAAGCCAAACAATCCAAAACCCGCGAGTCGAGGATTGAAAAATATATGGAGCATATTCTTGATGGTAAGGGATTGAATGATTAGAATATGCTGGTTGAAGTCTAATATAGCTGTATCTTACTACTTTTGGGATAAGAAACTGTTTATTTTCTGAGGTGTCTTAATGATAAGGAAATTAATTGCAACGATTTATTTGTTGGTTGTTTTTACTATTAATTATTTTTATGATTTAAATAATATCTCTTTGATTGTTTTGTTTGCCATTTTCCTTATATTTTTATGGGTTGAAGATATAGCAAAACTAAAATCACGTGGAAAATGAAATACTATGTTATTGAACGAACAAGGCAATAGCCGGGCTATTGCCTTGTTTAGCATTCGTGCACCTGCCATTAACAAACTACGAATCCTTCAGTCTAAGAAATTACGATATTATTGAAGTTGTATCGCATGTTTATCATCAATATTTTCTATGTGAGTTAAGGTACTCACCCCACTCTTTTTGTTATCATAGTGCACCAGGTAAGTTTGATCTTCTTCAATTAAATTCCATACCATAGGATCTTTTATATGTATTTTAGTTTTTGTGTCCTTCCAAAACTCGCTGGACTGATCCCCAAAAGGAGGAATTACTATCATAAAAGCTTCTTCTTGTTCTTCTACATAATTCTTCTTCAATACTGTAACGATAGCTGTTGTTGAACTTGTAGCAACCACATTATTTAAGATAAATAAGACGACAATTATCAACATAACGGTTAGAGTGATTATCCTTTTTTTATTCCTCATAAAGCTCTCCCCTGAATAAAACGATACCTTTTAATACTAACAATTAATTTGATGTACCAATAGTATAAAATCAAGAAAAACGAATGGGACTTAGTTTCTTTTTTTGAAAATGTTTCTTGTGAAAGTGGTTGTGATTTGAAATAATTGGTAGTGATAAGAGAAACAAGGAGAGAAGACAATGGTACAAACAATCATTTTCGACATGGATGGGACTCTATTTCAAACAGACAGAATTTTGGAATTATCACTGGAAGATACATTTGACCATTTACGATCCCGAAATTTATGGGATACTCTGACGCCAATAGATCAATACCGCGACATAATGGGTGTTCCCCTCCCGAAAGTATGGGAAGCCTTACTGCCTGATCATTCTCTAAAGATGAGGGAACAAACAGATACTTATTTTCTTGAAAGTCTAATCCATAACATTGAGAAGGGCAGGGGTGCTTTGTACCCAAACGTAATAGGGGTTTTCAGTTATTTAAAAGAGAATGATATTTCGATTTACATAGCAAGTAATGGCTTAACAGAATATTTGCAGGCTATTGTGAACTATTATCAATTAGATCGTTGGGTCACCGAAACATTCAGTATCCAACAGATTCCAACGCTGGATAAAGGTGATCTCGTGAAAACGATTATCGACAAATATGACATAACGAACGGCGCAGTGGTGGGAGACCGTCTCTCGGATATCAATGCCGCTAAAGACAATCATCTGATTTCAATCGGATGCCGCTTCGATTTTGCCCAGGAAGCAGAACTTGCTCAGGCGGATTACATCATAGATGATCTGGTGGAACTGAAGAAGATAGTGTCTAAGATGAAAAATGAAAACATTTGCTAACCTATGATTGGTTAACGGAATAATCCTTTTTGGATTTGAATTACAAATTAGCTATAGAAGTGAGTGGCAGGGGCCGTATTGGCAATGGCTTGGATTGTAGGAAATAATGAGAAAGTTAACGAACAAAGGAAGTGAAAAAGGAGATTCCATGAATAATAAGGTCGAAGGCAAAATAGGTATATAGAAAGACTGTTGGTACAAGTTCCATTTTGTACTAAGCTCTGGATTGGGGCTGATTCTATGTATCGAAATAGAGATAGAAATGTGAATATCGTCATTTTATTGCTCTTTTGCATCCTTATCTTTCATATCATCCGGATCATCCTTCACGTTAAGGTTTATTTCGTATACAGCATGGGGATGGGTTATCTTTTATTTATTGGTTTAATTATTTTCCTTATTATGTTCCTATATTTTAAAAGGTGATGGTCCTCACGGAAAACGCAATTAAGAAGATTGCGTTTTTTTATTGGGCATTTAAAGGGTTTTCACAGGAGTTTAGTAGAATAAGAATCAAAGTGAGAATAGAATTTCTGTGAATGGAGGGATGTTACATGAGGAAACTACTCCTGTTCGGCGCAAGCGGATTAGTGGGGAAAGCGTTGGTGGAAGAGTGCAAAGATTCCTTTGATGTATATGGGACGTATGCAACCAGACCAGTAGATCTTCCTGAAGAAAAGCAATTTCAATTAGAGATCAGCGATATGGATAAGATGAAAGAAATCGTTCAGTCCATCAAACCCGATAGCATCATTTCATGTCTAAGAGGTGATTTCGATCAACAGGTTGAATTTCATAAAGAGCTGGCATTGGAAATCGAAAACACAGAAAGCGTACTCTATTATTTTTCAACGGCCAATGTGTTCGATGGGGATTTCACGAAGCATCATTCAGAAGAAGACATTCCTAACGCTGCATCACCTTATGGACAGTTCAAAATTGAGTGTGAAAATATGTTGCAGGAAGTTTTAAAGGAACGTGCGGTTATGATACGAATACCGCAAATTTGGGGGAAGAAGTCACCGAGATTGGATCAAATCAGAAGTGGAATTGAGAATAATTCGATCGATGTATACAGCAATCTAGAGTGTAATCATCTAACGGATGAAATACTCGCAAAACAGCTGAAATACATCATCCTCCATAAACTTAAAGGAGTTTTTCACCTTGGTGCTGTCGATATGATGACAAAATCTCGTTTTATTGAAGAATTAGTCAGCAGCCTTTCGGGCAAAGATATAAAGTTTCATTACCGTTTGCTTCAAGATACACCCGATACATATTATTTTGGATTGAAGAGCATTCGAAACGATCTTCCGGAGAGCTTGTTGAAGACGAATAAAGAAATGATAGCCGAATTAGTTAATCCAGATGGTTCATCATGAAGAAGTCTTATACAGGAAGGGAAATAACTGAAAAGATCAGAGGTGATCTCTTCGTTATTCTCCCTCTTTTTTTAGTTGATAGAGAATCACATTCACAACAATAAAAAGCAAAAAAAGCGGGAAGTATAATACGTGAAGGGGTGAGCAGGAAGATGATACTGATCTTATTCACGGCATTATTTTCACTCGTATTGTTGTACTCTCTAAAGGGTTTATTCAAAAGATTCAGGGCGATCGAAGTATTAATCCTCAGTTTAGTTAATTCCTCTTTATGCCAACACATCAATTTCAAAATCTTTTCTTCATTTGATCGACTTTCCGTTAAAGAAGAGATCATTCCCAGAGTAGTAAGTTATCTTCATTATGGGTTATTACTACCGCTCTTATTAATGTGGGTATTGTATTTCTTTCGTTCAAAGATACCAACGTTTTTTAAACTTATGATTGCCATGGTCTGGATGGGGATCGATATTGGATCAAAATATTTTTTATTACAAATAGGGGTGTTAAAATCTGAGACTGCTGGATGGTATCCAATAGTAGATGTATGTATCACAGCTGGAATTCTTCTAGTTGCTTATATTTTTATGGTTCGTTTTGCCTTTATCTTAAAAAAGGAGCTCGTTTTTGTTGACTAATATACTGAAGATTCTAGAGCCTCTGACACCTAAAACGTTCGATAAAAATGAGATTTTTGTCCTTATTATTGTTGTCCTATGCGTGTGTAGTTTGGTATTGGTCCATCATCTGGAGCCACACCTACTCCAAACAGAAATCATTGCTTTGTTTGTTTTTAACATTTTACTTGGTACAATAGGAGATCGAATCCTGGCAGAACCACCACTGGATTTTTACGACACACTCGATTATGGGCATGGGGAATTTTTTGACTCCATACTGCAAATAGTGGTATACCCCATCCCGATCATCCTTTTCATTCACTTCTATCGAAAATGGAAGCCGAGTAAGGTTGTTTATATTATATTGTATGGCTTCTTTCTTGTTGTGCTCGAATGGATTTCAGCTAAGTACTTTGACGTTTTTCAATTTAAAACGTGGAAGACATCCTATTCTTATGTTTTCTATTGTTGTGTCTTAACAGTCAATCTGATTTTTGCTGAACAGATTAAGAAATATTTAAACAGGGTCACAAAGTGAAAAAACGAAATGTTTGTATTTTATAAAAGGAGTGTTTACCGGGCTTTTTGGTTCATAAGAGGTGTCTTAATATCCGGTATGAAAAGAAGCAGTGCTAAATAATCGGCACTGCTTCTTTTTATGAAGTCTTTGCAGGTTCACTTGATAACATCTTTGCAGGGACTTCGCTCCCCTTTTCTTTGATGATACCAGGCTTGGATTTGAATAGGGAGAACAACACACATCCTGCTATGACAATGACACTGCCGACAGCTTGAAGCACATTCATCTTTTCTCCCAAAAAGACGAAGGCCAATAAGGCTGTGAATACAGGGTTGAAGTTCAAGAACAATCCTGATGTACTTGGCCCCAGGTTATTCACTCCGATATTCCATAAGACCATGCAGACAACCGTGGAAATAACGCCGGTATATAAGATTGACTGGACGAAAGAAGCATCAACATTGGTCACTCGGAACGTAGAAAGATTAAAAGGAAGAAGGATGAGAAGACCAAATAGTCCGGAGTATAAAATAGACATCATGGGAGTGACGGATTTCATTGCCCACTTACTGCAAACGGAATAAATTCCCCACATCACAACCGCAGCCAGCATATAGAGATCCCCTTCATTAAATTGCAAGGAATAGACCATCTCTACGTTCCCTTTTGATAGGACAAGCAAGACGCCAAAGAGCGAGATGAACATGGTTAACAGTTGAAATGCGTTCATCTTTTCCTTCAGAAAAATAAAAGAGATACCAGCAATGGAGAACATATTTAACGTGGAAATCAAGCCCACATTGGTGGCAGAGGTTTTTTCCAAAGCCATGAATTGCAGTGCCTGAAAAAGGGCTACCCCTGTCAGGCCCATGAAAAATAACGGCAATATCGATTGAATGGGTGGAACCAGCTTTTTTTCTTTCCACCAGACAATCGGGAACAGGCATACGATGGCGATTGCCCATCTTAATATGGTCAACGTTCCTGGGGATGCATGTTCCACAAGGGTTTTCCCTACAATGAAATTGCCTCCCCAGAGAAGACTTGTCAGTAACAACAGATAATAATATTTCACGTCATTCAGCCCCTTTTCAAAGAGCCATTGTGCACAATGACATTTCCTATAAGAATAATTTTAACATTTTACTAAAAATACAAAAGAACATCTTGTATAATGAGAATTATTCAAAATAATTGAAAGTGTGATAGATTCTAAGGATATAAAAATTCATATATACATCGTTTTACCAGTGGTTTTTGGAACAATTGAAAAGGGTGGATGGAGAATGGAATCGATTGTAAGCAGGGTTTTGGACCAAATGGATCTCAAGCTTTTGGATTTGCTACAAAAGGATGGGCAACTTAGTAATCTGGAACTGTCAAAGCGGGTCAATTTATCAGCACCAGCCGTACACGCAAGAATCAAACGGTTGGAAATGGAAGGATATATCAAAAAGCAGGTAGCGATTTTAAACCATGAAAAACTGGGCTTTGACTTATTATGCTTTGTATTTATGAGTACGAATGAACATCGAACAGAAAAACTGGAAGCAGTGGAGGAGACATTGGAATCAATGGAAGAAGTCCTGGAATGTCATTGTTTGACTGGGGAATATGATTATCTCCTAAAAGTGGCATGCAAGGATCGCAAGGGGCTGGAGCTCTTTATCAGAAGGCTGAATGAAATGGGGATTACGAAGATTCAAACGAGCTTGGCGTTGAGGGAGATTAAGGATTCTACGGTGTTGCCGATACAGGATTAATTAAGGTGACCCTCAGATCTAACGGATTAGTGATGACCGACATATGCAGGTTTCACCTTAGCCGGGTACGATCACTTGCGTTGTTAATGATGAGTGGTGAATAAATGGATGGTGTATTGTAAAATAATAACAGTATTTAGTATTGACAAATTTAACATGTATCATTTACATTTGTTGTAACATATATTGGATCACTTACATTCCATGACGAGAACGAGTAGGTATGGAATCTGTTCTACAGAGAGTTGACGATTGGGTGGAAGTCAACGTTCAGATCATATTGAATATCCTCTCCGAGAAGCAAAGCTGAAGACTTCTTAAGCTTTGACGGGTTTCCGCCGTTAAAAGGAACGCGTATGATTGTACGTTGAATGAGCGCTGTCAAATAAACTTGAAATCGAGTTTATGGATAGAATCAGGGTGGTATCGCGGGTTACAACTCGTCCCTAACATTGGTTAGGGGCGGGTTTTTTTATTTACAAAAAAATAGAGGTGTGATGACATGAAAAAGGTGAATGTAAACGAAAAGTCGGTCGAAAGAGAGCAACGGATCCAGGATTTCTGGAATTCTAATCATATTTTTGAAAAGTCAGTGACAAACCGAGAAGGGCAAAAGTCGTTCGTCTTCTATGAAGGACCTCCTACTGCCAATGGGCTACCGCATGCCGGTCACGTTCTGGGGCGTGTGATCAAAGATTTTGTCGCAAGGTATCAGACCATGCGTGGATATCAAGTCAAACGTAAGGCAGGCTGGGACACACACGGTCTCCCGGTGGAATTGGGCGTCGAAAAGAAAATCGGCGTGTCCGGTAAACAAGAAATCGAGGAATACGGTGTTGAGAAATTCATTGATGAATGTAAAAAGAGTGTTTTCGATTATGAGAAGCAGTGGCGCACCTTTACGGAGGCAATCGGATACTGGGTTGATATGGATGATCCCTATGTAACCCTTCAGAATGATTATATCGAAAGTGTCTGGCACATTCTTTCAAAGATCCATGAGAAAGGGTTGCTCTATCAAGGGCATCGGGTCGCTCCTTATTGCCCGAGCTGCCAAACCTCCCTCAGTTCCCATGAGGTAGCTCAAGGATATAAGGATGTAAAAGATTTATCCGCGACAGCTAAATTTAAGGTGGAAGGAAAAGAGCATGAATACTTTCTAGGGTGGACGACAACACCTTGGACGCTTCCTGCCAATGTGGCGCTCGCCGTCCATAAAGACGTGGATTACGTGAAAGCCAAACGGGGAGAAGAGACGTATATCCTGGCAAAGAACCTTGTAAACGATGTGTTGAGAGACGACTTCGAATTGGTCAGTGAGCATAAAGGGCACGAATTTGTAGGGATTTCGTATCAACCGCCGTTCAACTATCTCACGCTTGCAAGGGGGCATGAAGTGATTTCGGCATCGTTTGTGACCGATGACAGCGGAACCGGGATTGTTCACCTGGCTCCCGCTCACGGTGAAGATGATTACAATGCAATCAAGGAAAGTGGATTGGATTTTGTCAATATTGTCGATGAAAAAGGCTGTTATACCAACGAATTCGAGCCTCTTGCAGGAGAATTCACAAAGGACAGCGACGTGAAGATCATCAAGATGCTTTCGGATAGTAATCTTCTCTTTTCCAAGGAGAAGTATGAACACAGCTATCCACACTGCTGGCGCTGTGACTCACCACTCCTCTATTATGCAATGGAAGGCTGGTTCATCAAGACAACGGCCATAAAAGAGACCATCTTAAAGAACAACCAATCCGTCGAGTGGTATCCGGATCATATGAGAGAAGGAAGATTTGGGAAATTCCTTGAAAATATGGTTGATTGGAACCTGGGAAGGAATCGTTATTGGGGAACACCACTGAACGTTTGGGTTTGCGGGGAATGTGATCATCAGTATGTCCCGGGAAGCATCCAGGATCTAAAAGAACATGCGATCAGGGGTTGGAAGGACAATCTTGAACTTCATAAACCATATGTCGATGAAGTCATCGTGGAATGTCCGTCCTGTTCCCATGAAATGAACAGGACGAAAGAAGTCATCGATGTCTGGTTTGACAGTGGTTCAATGCCGTTTGCACAGTATCATTATCCCTTTGAGAATAAAGATTTATTTCGTCAGCAATTCCCTGCAGATGTGATTGCCGAAGGAGTGGACCAAACGAGGGGCTGGTTCTACAGCCTGTTGACGGTTTCCTCCCTCTTCACAGGGAAAGCTCCATATAAGCGTGTTTTATCACTCGGGCACATACTGGATGAAGACGGACGTAAAATGTCTAAAAGTAAAGGGAATGTCATCAATCCAATGGATCTCGTTGAAAAGTTTGGGGCAGATGCTCTCAGATGGGCATTGCTTGCAGATAGTGCCCCTTGGAATAATAAACGCTTCTCAGAAAACGTAGTCAGCCAGGCAAAATCGAAACTGGTCGACACACTGAATAACGTTCATTCCTTTTACACCCTGTATGCAGTGATTGATGGGTTCGATCCTGATCAACACGGGCATGGAAATCCATCTCTTCTCGATAAATGGGTGTTATCCCGATTGAATTCGGTCATTGAAAACGTAACTGACCATCTGGATAATTATGATTTTACCGCTGGGGCAAGGGAACTATCCATCCTGGTTGATCAGGTGAGCAATTGGTATATCCGCAGATCACGTGAACGCTTCTGGAGCGAAGGGCTGAATGAAGATAAACTGGCTGCTTACCATACATTAAATAAGGTATTAGTAAATGTTAGCCGATTGCTGGCTCCATTTACACCGTTTATCGCAGAAGATATCCACATGAACTTAACCAATATGAGCGTCCATCTGTCCGATTTCCCAAAAGTAAATCAAGAAGACATCAATCGAGCTTTGGAAACGGAAATGGATCGCGTCTTACAAGTAGTCGAACTTGCCCGATCTGCCCGTAATACGACGAATATCAAAACAAAGCAGCCTCTATCCATGCTTACGGTAGTGGGAGCGAAGGATGATACGGAATTACTTAAAAAGTATGAATATATCATTCAAGATGAAATCAATGTAAAGAATGTACAATTGCAGGACCAAGCAGGAGATTCCGTGCAATATGAATTAAAGCTGAACTTCCCGACTGCCGGCCCGAAACTCGGTAAGTTGGTAGGGCTTGTGCAGAAACATTTACAATCGTTAGATCATGAAGAAGCAAGCAAGGTTGTAGAACAAGGGCATCTTGACTTTGAGTCTCCAACCGGGGAAAAGGTATCAGTCGAGAAAGATGATCTCCTCGTTCATAAAAAAACACATAAAGGTTTGGAAATGGCTTCAAACACAACCTTCAGTGTTTTCCTGGATACAACCATCACAGAGGAACTGCGGAAAGAAGGGAAAGCCCGGGAGCTTGTTCGCGCCGTACAGCAATACAGAAAAGAATTGAATCTTGCTGTGGAAGAGCGTGTGAATCTTGTGCTGGATGTCGATGATTCAATGAAAGAGGTAGTGGAGCAGTTCGAAGATTTACTGCAAAGCAGCCTCTTAATAAAAAGCATGATGTTTGAGAAAAGAGAAAGCATGAAGGCAGTCGAGATTGATGGTGACAGCATAAGGATATTTGTAGGCGTGTGATTAACATAACCATTTTAGGGCTTATCCAAGATTGGATAAGCCCTTATTTTGTCTTGAGAATGTTGAATGCTCATAGCTAAAAAATTCTGATCGTTTTTCATGGCTGATTGTATGGTGATAACCGTACCTATTTCTGATTATATCCTCGTTCTCCATACGGTTGCAGTTTCTCCAACCACTTTTCTTCCAGCTCATCCAGAGCTTCTTTTTCAGTGACAAATGGATCATCATTCTTTTTCAGTTTTTCCAACAGCTCGAATGTAAATGCGTCTTTCCCGTACTGGTTCCATTCGGTTTGTAACGCTTTGCTGGTGGTGAATCCATTGTTTTCGAGCATGAACTTGATCCCATTCAGGGTCTTCAAGTTTTTCGTCCTTCCGATATAGATTTTATTGTTTTGCTGATTCGAGATTTGAAAGACACCTGCTTCAACCGGTGTTTCTTTATACTGTTGTTTTAACTCTCTTTTACGATCCATGGTTTAGACCTCCTGTTAGTTCTTTACTTCTTTAACCAGTACTTGCTTCCGTCGGATTTACGGTCTATAAACCCATATTCAATGAGATATCTTCGGATGAGCACATAATCGTTATAAATGCCTTTTAATATTTGATTTAATTCTTTTTCATCGTACATATCGTCTTTCTTTAACTGTTTCGAAATCTCACGAAGAATGACCAGCCTTTGCTTTTCCTTTGGGGGAAATTTCGACATTACTCCGTCAGAGAAGTACTTCTTCACGATTTGATCTTGTTCGGTCTGTGTAATATTGTACCGGTCGTCCACCATGGTGGCTGTTTTATGAACAGGGACAAACGTCGGCGCATTATCGTCTTTTTCTTTTAGCAATTCCATCATGGTCAGGAAGGTCTTGGCTTGACGCTCCTTTTCTTTTAAAGCAAACCGGTGATGACGGATCGTGGACGCACTTCCGATTTCCAATTCTTCTTTGATTTCTTTGTCATTTTTCCCTTGATAAAAGAGGGTCAATAAACGTTTTTGGTGATCGGTAAGACCCGTGAGCTTTTTATCCATTCCAATTAAATAATCAAATACAGATAGGTGCGTACGTTCAATGTGAACACCCATATATTTTTCTGCTAGGTAAAATTTATCTTCGTTAGGATAGACCATGCCTTTTTCAATGATCTCTCCGCACATAAGACAAATATAGGAATCTTCTTCTTCTATAAAACCCCTTTTCATTTCTTCCAAAGAGGCACTCCAAAACAAGTCGGAAAGCTCCATTCCTTAACACGTCCTATTCTTTTTATCTTCAACAGATTAATTATTATTGTGTAAACGAATTTAAAATATGTTTGTTAGTTTATAAACATAATATAAAAGTGTTTGTTATTTGTCAAATAGGGTGTTAATGTTCATCCATTTAAGTATTAGGTGATCACAGTCTCCAAATAGATCGATCAGCAGACTTACCCAAAGTTCAAGACCAGGCGGTAGGGTTCATTGCAACCGATCAGGAGACTGATACAATCGGGTATATCATTCAAGTGGGTGTGATTCCGGAGTGGCGGGGAAAAGGGATCGCTGCTGTATTGATTTGCAAATGCTTAGAAGACCTCCGACAAGATGGTATGAAATCCGTCGTCCTCCACGTGAACCAAAATAATCCCGGGGCCATAAAGCTTTATGAACGTATAGGATTTAAGACTGTCCGGAAAAGAGGCACGTTTAGAATGACATCTTAGGGTATTCAGAATGGAAGGATACGCTTATTTTTGCTGTATTTTAAGGAGAGAATAATGAGAGTAGAGTCTAAGTCTTTCAATTGTGTTAGAAATAAGATTGAAATCAAGAAATAAGTGGTGTACGATGTAAAGAATATTTTAAGATTGCCACTTGGTAGAAAGAAAAGATGAGATACCCATGCAGCGAACAATATGATTTTTTCACAGTAGGTGAAGAAATCCAGCATTCGTTTTGTGGAGAGGTCTCTTTTTCATTTAAGGAGGAGGCCGACATGCTACATTACATAAATGAACTAGCGGACTTTTTCTGGCAGCATGATATTTATTTCCGGATCGTGGTGAGTGCGGTATTGGGATTCGTCATCGGATGGGACCGGTCCGCGAAGAACAAGCCCGCTGGATTAAAAACATATACGTATGTGTCAGTGGCATGTACGTTGATCACTATCGTATCGATTGAAGGCGCAGAGATGCTCAGTCAGCCGGATAGCGGAAAAATGATGGATCCCTTCCGTCTGGCTGCCCAGATCGTATCAGGGCTCGGATTCTTAGGTGCAGGAGTGATCCTGAAAGATGGACTGCGGGTGAAGGGACTCACTTCCGCTGCGATGATTTTCTACGTGGGGGGCGTCGGAATCGGAATTGGAGCAGGGTTTTATTCGATTGTCATCTTCGCCACCCTCGTCACGTTCATCATGACGAGGATTGGAAATTTCTTTGAAGAACGGGAGATTAAAGCCATGAGCCTGCCGAAGATGCGGAAGAAAAACGAGGAAAAAGAAGATTAAATAAAGGTTGCAGCTGGAAGTGATGAGGGAGCTTCAACTGTTGTTATTTTAGGTTTCCTCCACAAAGTATAGTATTTTGACAACTCCCCATACTAACTTTAGGGAGGATGAAGGATGCCTAAAATGGAAATGTGCCTAAAAGAAAATATAGAAAGATAGGACCAAGACCATACAACAGTCAGTAGAATATCAGGAATTTTTAAAGGGTAACTTTTAGCATACGTCCATTCTAATACAGCTATCGCAGCTGTATTTTTTTATGGAAATTTCAATCGTCAAAGGGATTTCGGATATTATTGTTTTGTAAAAAAAATGAAATCTCATTGCCAACTTTTAGTTAATATTGTATTATTGTGAATAATCAGACATATATATTAGACAGGTTATCGTCTAAGGGTAGAGATGCGGAGAATCCCTGTGACCAATGAAATGCATGACACTTATTTGTGATGCAGTTTATTGTTCATGGGTTTTTTTATGAAAAAAAGGGGAGGAATTGGCATGAAAGTCAAGGTTTTATCATTCGTTTTAGTGTTGATGGTCGTTCTTGCCGGATGCAGCAGCAGTGAAACCGGGGGAGATGAAACGACTGAAATCGATTTCTGGTTCCCGGTAGCGGTTGGAGGGGATGTAGCGAAGATCGTTGACGGGTTTGTGGCGGATTTCGAAGAAGAGAATCCTGACATCAAAGTGAATGCGAAATACGGGGGCAGTTATGCTGAAACGATGACGCAGGTCATGGCATCTGCACAAGCTGGGAATTCACCTGAGCTTGCTGTCTTATTCTCCATCGACCTATTTACATTGCTTGAGAATGACCTGATTGAGGAATTGACACCGATGTTTGATCAAGAGTATTTGGATGATTTCTATGATGGATTCATGGCGAACTCATCCATCGGCGATAAGGTGTACAGTTTGCCATTCCAGCGGAGCACGATCGTCCTTTACTACAATAAGGACGCGTTCAAAGAAGCAGGACTGGATCCGGAAGCCCCACCTGAAAACTGGGATCAGCTGGTGGAATACGGGAAGAAGCTGACGAAAAATGGAGGAAAGGACCAGTGGGGACTTGAAATTCCGAGTACTGGCTACCAGTACTGGATGTTCCAGGCTTTAGCGCTTCAGACTGGAGACAATATCATGTCTGAAGATGGAAAGGAAGTACATTTCAATGCCCCATACTCAAAAGAAGCAATGGAATTCTGGTTATCCCTTGGGAAAGAACATAAAATCATGCCGGAGGGTGTCATTGAATGGGCGACGGTTCCTTCTGATTTCCTGAGTGGAAAAACGGCGATGATGTATCATACGACAGGTAACCTGACCAATGTGAAGAACAATGCGGACTTTGATTTCGGTGTGTCCTTCCTGCCGGCCAACAATGATTATGGTTCCCCTACTGGAGGAGGAAACATTTACTTGTTCAAAGATCTTCCAAAAGCGAATAAGGAAGCGGCCATTAAGTTTATGAAGTTTCTTACAGAACCTGAGCGTGTTGCCCAGTGGTCAATCGATACAGGATATGTAGCCACTAGCGAATCTGCTTATGAGACGGACTTGTTGAAGAGTTATGTAGAGGAGTTCCCTCCTGCACTGGTTGCCCGCGAGCAGCTCGAGTACGCAGAAAGTGAACTTGCAACCTATCAAAATGGTGAGGTGCAGAAAATCTTCAATGATCATATTCAATCCATCTTAACAGGGCAAAGCCCGGTTGATGAAGGATTGGAAAACGCACAAGAGAAAGCAGAAAAAGTGTTGGAGCCTTTCCAGGAATAAGATTGAAGCAGAATAATGAAGTGAGTGAAGCTCAAGTGAGGATTGTGCTGACTTGAGCTCCTACTTCACAAGAAAGGTGGGGCCGATCAATGACAACGAAACAAAGAAAACTCAGTTCCGGGACGAGAAATAATCTGTTTGCCTACGGGCTGCTGTTTCCTTCTTTCATATTTTTGAGTTTGTTTACGTTTTACCCGACACTCAAATCGATCCAGTTAAGCTTCTACAGTGGCCCGATGACCAGGTTGCAATTTTCGGGAATTGAACAATATAAAGGAGTTTTAGAGGATGAGATATTCCGGAAGGTCATCCTGAATAACATCATCTTCATGATCGGAACTGTGCCGACAAGTTTGTTCCTGGCGATGTATCTTGCCATATGGTTGAATAAGAAAATGGCTGGAAGCTCTTTGCTTCGTACGTCATTTTTCTATCCGACCATCGTTCCGTTGATTGCAGTAGCAAATATTTGGCTTTTCATCTACACACCGCAGTATGGATTGCTCGATAACTTTCTGCATATGTTCGGCCGGGATGACACGAACTGGCTGGGGGACCCGAATACCGTCATGATCGCGATGATTGTCATGATCATATGGAAAGATGCCGGTTTCTTCATGATTTTTTATTTGGCAGGTTTGCAGAATCTACCGAGGGACGTGTATGAAGCGGCTGAGATGGAAGGGGCGAAACCGTTCCAGATGTTCCGTCATATCACATTCCCACTGCTGATGCCGACAACGCTGTTCGTCATGATCGTGGCGATTACGAATTCATTCAAAAACGTCGACCACCTCTACATAATGACTAAAGGTGGACCGGATAATGCCAGCAATCTATTACTCTACCATATCTATGAGGCAGCATTCACGAACTGGGATCTTGGCAAAGCCGCGGTGCTGACCGTGATTTTGATCGTCATCATGCTGGGTATCACAGCATTCAATTATTTGTACCTTGATCGGAAAATCCATTATTAAGGAGGGGAAGATCTAATGAAAAAATTGAACTATGGAATCATTATTGTTTTAGGAATTATTTCATTCATCCCCCTCCTTTGGGTCTTCATCACCTCTTTCTCTCCCGGGAATCAAGTGATCAATGGAGGCTTTCCGTTCTGGGTCTCGAATCCAACGGTTGAAAACTATGTCAATGCGTGGAAGACTGCACCATTTTTGCAGTATTACTTTAATACGTTCGTCATCGTTTCTGGGGTATTGATTGTTCAGTTAGTCACCGTTACGCTGGCGGCCTATGCGTTTGCACGGGTGAATTTCAAAGGGAAAAATGTACTGTTCATCCTGTTTCTTCTGCAGCTGATGATCCAGCCTGAAATTCTGCTGTTCCCGAACTACCAGGTGATCAGCCAGCTCGGGCTCGTCAATACAAAGCTTGCCGTCATGATGCCGTATTGGGCTTCTGCATTCGGGGTATTCCTGATGCGCCAGACGTTCAAGCAGGTCCCGTACGATCTTGATGAGGCTTCAAAAATGGACGGATGTAAATGGTATCAAACCCTGTGGCATGTTTACATTCCATCGGCGAAACCAACCTACATCGCATTTGCCTTGGTATCGGTCAGCCACCATTGGAGCAACTTCATGTGGCCTTTGATCATCACGGATTCCGTCGAGTCCCGCCCTTTGACCGTCGGATTGGCCCTCTTTGCACAATCATATGAAACCGGGGCACAGTGGGGAATGGTCGCTGCTGGTACGGTAATGGTCATCATGCCTTTAGTACTTGCGTTCTTCCTTTTTCAAAAACAATTCGTATCAAGCTTTATGCACTCAGGAATTAAATAGGTGGTGATGAGATGGACATTCATTTCTTAGGAACGGGGAGCGCGTATCCTGGTTCCGAACGGGACAATACATCAATCTGTTTCTCGAATGATGATTATCATGTGCTGGTCGATGTCAGCGGCAATCCTTGCAGGAAGCTGAAGCAATTTCAGGTAAATTTAGGGGAGCTCGATGCAGTGGTGTTCACCCATTTTCATATTGACCATATTTATGGGTTGCCATCCTTGCTGTGGGGGATGTGGCTGGAAGACAGGAAAAAGCCGTTAAGGATTCTATGCGATTATCGAAATGAGAAAAAGCTTCAGGGGTGGCTCTCGACGATGGAAGCAGATCAGTGGCCGATTACCTTTTCAGTTAAGATTGAGACATTTGATGGTGATCGAGTAAGTGAACTTCTTTCTGGCGGTGGAATGAGCTTTTCCTGCTTTAAGGCACTTCATTCTGTTCCTACTGTCGGGTTGGAAGTACGATGTGCCGGACGGGTGCTCGTATATTCCAGCGATTCGGAAATCAACGCACGGATTGGTGAGTATGATCATATAGATATGTTAATCCATGAAGCGACTTCCGCCCGTAAAGTGGTAGGCAACCACAGCAGTCTCGTTGAAGTTGTAGAGAAGTATGATGTAGAAAGAATCGGGAAAATCGTTCTCGTTCACTTATCTGACAAAGAACCGTATGAAGAAGAGGTGGAGAAGCTCAGGACTTCAAAGCTCATCATCGGCGAAGATTTGATGACACAACACATGTAAATGAAGAGGTACAAGGATAAAGATGAGGAGATTCCTTGGGTATGACGAAAATCCAATTGTTCAATTGGAGAAATCGTCATGCTCAAGGAATTTTTTATTGTAATAAGAGAGATTAACTTGAATTTGGGAATTGGCCAGCTTCAGCGCCTAGCCCCTCGAGACGTTGCGGGGCTGAACAAGCGCTTACGCTTTTCTAATTGGATGGAGGGGGTACAGATGAAGAATCTAAAGGGGTATATTTTTGACTTGGACGGGACCGTGTATCTCGGTAAGCAACTGATTGAGGGAGCAGACTCTACAATCAACTCACTTCTCGCTGAAGGGAAAAAGGTGCTGTTTCTGACCAATAAGACCATTGAATCACGTCAGCGCTATGTGGAAAAGTTGCTTGGATTCAATATACAGGCTAACCTTGAGAACATTTTAAATCCGACGGTTACACTGATTGACTATTTACGGGACCATCATCCCCATGCGACGTTGTATGTGATTGGTGAACAGCCCATCAAGGATGAGTTGGCACATGCAGGATTCCGGGAAGGAATGACACCTGCTGAGGTTGATATCGTCGTCCTGTCATGGGACCGGGATTTTCATTACGACCATTTGAATTTTGCCTACCAGTCGATCAAGCTCGGTGCGAAGATGATTGCGACCAATCCAGACAGAACCTGTCCAGTAGAGGTTGGCGATGTGCCCGACTGTGCGGGGATGATTGGGTCGGTGGAAGGGGTTGTCGGAAGAAAGATTGATGTGCAGGTTGGAAAACCATCTATCCTGACCATTAAAGCAGCACTGAAGATATTACAACTGGAGCCGGAAGAATGCGTCATGATCGGTGATCGCCTGGAAACGGATATCCGGATGGGGATTGAAGCTGGGATGAGAACGGCGCTTGTGCTGAGCGGGATTACAACGGAGGAGGATTTAAGGGGGACGGTTTGGACGCCGGATTATGTATTGGAGTCGGTTAAGGATTTATTGTCGGAAAAAATGATATAAGAATAGTGCTAAGGGGGGACGGTTCCTACTCTACTTTTTGGGGAATGGTAGAGACGGAACTGTCCCCACTCTGTCATCCTCATTGTCGAATTTTGTAGAACGGCATGTAAATCCTGGATATGGCACATAACCATCCACAACCACACTAACACCCCTCTTTTGTGTATCCACCATAAATCAACCCGCAAATGTTTGTGGCTCGAGCACGTTGTTTCCCAGCCAGTATTCTCGCTATAATTTACTTAAGATTTACATTTCTTCGTTTAATCACCTCGGGCTTGAGGTAACAGTCACTATAAGAAGTATAAGGAGGTGTTGTAATCATGGAAGCAATCAGTAAGCGTTTTTTCTTGTTTCTTTCTCACAATAAGGCATTGGATAAGATGGCCAAACGGTGGGGGTCAAGATTTGGGGCTAACAAGCTTGTGGGTGGAGAGACCTTTGTACAAGCGATTCCATTGATTACTCAATTGAACGAGGAGGGATTCCAGGTTACGGTCGATCATCTTGGTGAGTTCGTCGATTCCACAGAGGTGGTGCGGGAGAATGTCCAAGGATGTATCCAGAGTATCAGTGCCATTGCCTATCATGGGCTGGAGACTGAAATCTCTGTCAAACTGACTTCCCTGGGATTGGATATCAGTCAAGATCTTGTCACGGAGAACATGGAGTTGATTCTGGCGAAGGCAAAAGAAAGCGGAATCACGGTCACTCTCGATATGGAGGATTCCTCGAGGTGCCATGCCATCCTTGACGTTTACAAGAAGCTCCGTCAAAAGTACGACAATGTGGGGACGGTGATTCAATCCTATCTCTATGTTTCAGAGAAGGATGTGGATGATCTCAATCAGTATTCCCCTTATTTGAGGCTTGTGAAGGGTGCATATAATGAATCGGGTAAAGTGGCGTTCCAGGAGAAGAAAAAGGTGGATGAGAATCTGAAGCATCTCATCAAGAAGCAGCTCTTGAACGGCCATTATACAGCGATCGCAAGCCATGACGAAGCGATCATCGATTACACCATCGGATTAGTGAAAGAACACAATATCCCGAATGACCGCTTCGAGTTTCAAATGCTTTACGGAATGCGGAACCAACTGCAATCCGAATTGTTAGAAAAAGGATACACCGTCCGCATTTACCTGCCATATGGCGAGGACTGGTTCGGGTATTTCATGCGACGTCTGGCGGAAAGGCCGGCAAACATCGCATTTGCATTAAAAGGAATCTTCAGCAAGTAACATCCAGACAGAATGTAATCAGAAAGGAATGTGAAGAGAATGAGTAACGGAATTTACAACATCCCAACACCTACAAATGAGCCCGGCAATACTTATGCCCCAGGTACGAAAGAAAGAGAAACGTTAAAAGCTGAATTAAAACGCCAATCTGGTATCGAGGTTGAAATCCCGGTCATCATCAATGGCGAAAAAATCAAGACAGATACAGTGAAGCAAGTGGTTATGCCTCATGATCACAAACATGTGTTGGCTAACTTCTCACAAGCAGGTGAAAAAGAGCTGCGCGATGCAGTAGAAGCGGCAATGGCTGCGAAAGAATCATGGTCCAATATGCCATGGCAACACAGAGCATCCATTTTCTTGAAAGCGGCTGACTTAATTTCTGGTCCATACCGTGACGTCATCAATGCGGCTACGATGTTAGGTCAATCCAAAACAGCGTATCAAACGGAAATCGATGCTGCACAAGAATTAGCTGATTTCTTACGCTTTGGCGTGGATTATGCAAATCAAATTTATCAAATGCAGCCGGACAGCATGAAAAATATTTGGAATCGTTTAGAATACCGTGCATTAGATGGTTTCGTACTAGCGATCTCTCCATTTAACTTCACAGCGATCGGTGGTAACCTGCCATCAGCTCCTGCGATCATGGGGAACGTAGTTGTTTGGAAACCGGCCACAACGGCTATACTATCAAACTACTACTTTATGCGTATTCTGGAAGAAGCTGGACTGCCTAAGGGCGTTATCAACTTTGTTCCTTCACGTGGTTCACAAGTGTCAGAAGTCGTATTAACAGACCCACGCATGTCCGGATTCCACTTCACTGGATCAACAAGCGTGTTCCAGACGATTTGGAAAACAGTAGGGGAAAACATCACAAACTATCAATCGTATCCTCGTTTAGTTGGGGAAACAGGTGGTAAAGACTTTGTCTTTGCACACGAAACGGCTCAAGCAGACAAAGTAGTCGCTGCACTTGTTCGTGGTGCATTCGAATACCAAGGTCAAAAATGTTCAGCAGCTTCCCGTGCCTACATCCCTGCAAGCATGTGGGAAGAAGTGAAAAATGGTGTAGTGGAAGAAACTTCTAAGCTTAAGGTAGGGGATGTAAGAGACTTTAGAAACTTCATGGGTGCGGTCATTGATAAAGCTGCCTTTGATTCCATCACAAGCTACATCGACTATGCGGCTGATTCTGAAGAAGCTGAAATCATTGCCGGTGGTACGTATGATGATTCTGTTGGATACTTCGTTCAACCGACTGTCATCGTAACAACGAATCCAAACTTCAAAACGATGACCGAAGAAATCTTCGGACCGGTATTAACGATTTACGTATATGAAAATGAACAATTAGAAGAAACTCTGACTTCAGTGGATACAGCTTCCATGTATGCATTAACGGGTGCAATCTTTGCACAGGATCGTGAAGCGATCATGCACTTGGAACGACGTCTTTCCGGTGCAGCTGGAAACTTCTATATCAACGATAAACCAACCGGTGCGGTGATCAACCAACAACCATTCGGCGGTTCCCGCGGTTCTGGTACAAACGATAAAGCAGGCTCTATTTTCAACATGATTCGTTGGACCAGTCCTCGTATCATCAAAGAAAACTTCGCGCCAACAACAGACATTACCTATCCGTTTATGGATGAGGAATAAATCAAACACGACAAGCTCTCCCAACATGGGGGAGCTTTTCATTTTTTATTGGGGGATTTAACGCTATAATAGGAATCATAAATCCTCGTGGAAAGGTAAGATTCCTATGGAAGCAATTGATGTAATCCTCCAAACAGAAGATATTCATAAAGCAACGGAATTGATCAGTTCAAAATTAGGCAATCCCGTGATCATCGAAAACAAAAATTTTGAACTGATTTCATACAGTTCCTCTTCTAATAAATTCGATCAAACACAGCAAAAGACGATCCTCACGAAAAAATGTCCGGTCTTCATCATCGATCGACTGAAAAAGGAAGGGATCGTACACCAACTCGAAAAACATTCTGATCCGATCCGGGTGCAAGCGATGGAAGAGTTAGGGTTCCACCAACGTGTCGTCATTGCCGCAAAGTACCTGGGAAACACGATGGGATATATTTGGGTTCAGGAATCCAGCCGTCTTCTCGAAAATGAAGAGCTTGCTTTCCTTGAAGAAATCTCGCCTCACCTAGGAAACCTGATCAATGATATGTACGCAAAGGTCAATATTAAAAAGGATAGAAAAGAAGAAGTATTATGGCACCTCCTCCAGCACGAGTATGGAAGTGAAAGCCAACTCCGCCATGATGCATCCCTTGTCAAGCTGACACTTCCGGAACGGTTCACAGTAGCGGTATATTCCATCACATCGCCGCAATATAAGTCAATGCTCGACCAACTTGAGAAACTGGTCCAGGAATCCAGTTTCCAAACAAACATTTATTCGTTAAGAACGGAATACCAAGTGATCCTCGTTCTCTACGGCAAAGCAGAGACACCGTCTTCTTCCCTGGAATTAGCAAGAGACCTTGTTGAAAAAGTAAAAGAGCAAACAGGCGAGGAAGAATTCTACCACTTCCTGATCGGGATCGGGAAGGAATACACCACGTTATATCAAATGAGAAAGAGCTTCTTGGAAGCGTCAGAAGTCATTGAAACGGCTAACTTCATCAGTCCGCGTCCGGAATCGATGCCGCGGGAATTTGCTCAATTGGGCATTTATCGGTACTTGCCAACTCTCTATGAGAAAAACACTTCAAAGGATTATTACAGTGATGATCTGTTATTGTTGATTAAGAATGATGTGAAGAAACAGACAGACCTTCTTAAGACACTTGAGGTGTACCTGGCGAATGATGGGAAGGGTAAACAGACCGCCAATGAACTGTTTATCCATCCGAACACGTTGAATTATCGGATCAAAAAAATACAAGAGCTGACTACGATTGATTTTAATGATTTTAATATGAAGGTGTATTTGTATACGGAATTGTTGTTGCTCAATAATGTGGAGGCTTATTATCAGAGGTATAAGGATGCTTTGAAGGGGATTTGAACATCATAGCCTGGTAAAAAAATTATTTCAATGGGGTATGTATTGTGAAGAAGGATGTAAATGTAGGATATCCGAAGAAATAATTATGATGAAATGTTTTAATCCATGTTCAAGGTACAGAGTGTTATTAATTCAAGCGGTTGGCTATATAGCAACCGCTTTTTTCATTTTTTCATTTGTAGAGTGTGTAGAGAGGGGACGGCTCCGTCTCTACCTTTTCCTTTCTACAATTCCCCCTGAAAGCCAAAAAGTAGAATAAGAACCCTCCCCGGTTTGCAGGTTGTTATGCTGTTAAAGGGCCATTTACTTGAGTAATGGAAGGTATTTATAGGAAGAAAATAGAAGGTAATAGTGTCAATAAATCTTGAGTTTCCATAATCGATCGGAACATTTACAGGAGGTTATTTTAATGAAAAAGAATACTGGTGTAACATTTCAAGTAAGAATATCTGACTTTGAAGTAGGTATGAAATGGTATAAGAAGCTTTTCAATAGGAAGCCTGATTTCGTAGCTCACGAAGACTTTGCAGAATGGGAAATCATTCCTAATACTTGGTTTCAGGTCGCTAAGGGGCAACCGACAATAGGGAATGGTCCTTTGAGACTAGGAGTAGAAGATATAAAAGCCGAAAGAGAACGACTTATGGAAGTACTGAATTTAAAAATTGAAGAAATTAATACAAGAGAAGGCGTACCAGCTGCATGGTGCTCTTTTGAAGATCTTTACGGGAACAAGATTGGTTTATATCAAGAACTTTAATTTGATGCCTATTTATTGAAAAATGGAGGGGATGAGGATGTTTGTAAAAGTATATCAGTACCACATTCAAAAAGAAAAAGAAGAAGAGTATTTAAGCATTCAAGAAAAGGCTGGAGAAATTTATGCGAAGTATTTAGATTTTCATACACTTTATCTAAAGAGCAAAGAAAGTGACACAAAATGGTTAGAGATTACTTTTTATAAAGATCAAGATGCATATAATAGAAGTATTGAAATCATAAATAAACAGAGAGAAATTCAAGAGCTTTTCAATTCTTTTCAATCTGTTCTAGTTTCTGAAAAAAGTGAGATTATTGAAGAGGATTTTCTGAAAATAAAAGAAAAATGTACTTTTAAATAAATTTCGTTCTTCAATAGGGGCAACTGCAGGTTATTGGAGTATGAAACTTTAAATAGGTCATTATCGTAACAATGTAGGCAAGGGTTTATTATTAGGAGGTTTATATAATGGATTTAATGTGGTTAGCAATTGGAATGGTCGGTGCAGCGTTCTTTATAGCTGAAGGATTAAAGAATTTTAATAACCCAAATGGAAAAAGTCTTATAGAAAAGTTGGATGAGGATGATGAACACGAACTTATCAAAGAGAGTGATGTACACCATTTTATTGGTATATCGAAAGAAGATGCAAGAGTGTTACTTCAAGAACATCCAGATGTCCCCCATCTTAAGTTAAATGGCAATGTATATTATCCCAAAACTAGACTACGACAATGGTTATTGAGTATAGGGGATTAGCTGAGATTATTCTAGTAAGGGGACTTTGAGTTTAACCTCAACTACTTTAAGTATTTTCTGCTGAAGTTTAAATGCTTACTCCACAAAAGGGCAGGATAGTGGAATAAGCTTAATGTCCTTTAATTCTTTAATTGGTGTTATCAATAAGGAGGCAGTATGAGTATAGGTAAAAAGCTACTATTAGGATTATCAATTTATGCAGTATCTGCAATAATCATAGAAGGAATATTATCGTATTTTAATCCTTCTCTAAATGAAACCCTGAGGATTGTAATTACTTCTTCTCCTATTCTTATATCTATTGTTTTAACACAACTACTCATTGATAGAATTAAAACGAAACGAGATGAATAGTTTCTGTTCCATTTTCTATCTTTTCACATTGAGGAGTCGTTTGTACAAGACATTCCTAAAAAATTTAAGACAGTTAAATGGGAGAGCTTAAGGTTGATCATAGGTGATCTTGGTAATATCCTTATTCAACTAACGATGGCGTTTGCTGAATAAGCTGCCGCCTCCCTACAATTAGGTTAGAAAGCGTTAGCACCTTCGGCTAACGGGCAGCATTAATGGAAGATTCGAAACTTATATAATTTGGTTCGTCAAATTAAGGATGAATTCAACTCAAAGTAATTTAATTTTAAAATCTCAATAGTTATGAAAATAGGAGGAATTATGAAAAGGTTAGTTATTATTACAGTAGGTAAAACCCATAGTGGAAAAACTACATTCGCAAAAGCTTTAGAAAGTGAGTTAAACAATTCATTTATAATGGACCAAGATAATAATGCTGAATTTTTAAATACATATTATAAGAATCTATTACCAAAACAAGGACCTAACATTCTAAAGCATTCTATATCAAAGGTAATTGTTGATTATGCTAAAGAACAAACAGACTTTCATATTATTGCGAGTAGTGCTAATCGTACTAGAAAAGGGAGAAAGTATTTGTTGGAAGAAATATATGGTAAGGATGCGTTTGTAAGTATCTTGGTTCATTTTGATATTTCTGATGAAGTTCTTCATGAAAGAGTAACTAAAAGTCAACGAAGTACCAATATACTAAGGGGGACTTATTCTAACTTTGAGGAAGTGCTTGTTAGTCAACAGGGTGGTTCTATGAATAAGGATGTTGTGGGCCCAGAAGAAGGGGAAGCAGATTATTTATTTGTGATAAGAGATAATAAGGAAGTTGATTCTGTAATTAAGGAAATCGTTCATATAGCTAAAAGTTAATGATTCATTTCCATCCTAATGTTAAGTTAAACCAGCTAATAGTTTGTCAACATTTTTCAATAAAAACTTAAAATAACTCATGTTATACTGAAAACACGCATGCCAAATAACCTTCCACTGACATATGTTTGGAAGGTTTTGTCTTATTTAGCTGGAAATCTTAATTAGGCTATATCTTGGAAAGTGGTTCTGTTTTTTAATATGGCATAGATCCAATGTAAGAGCTTATTTACGCAAGCAATGACGGCGACTTTATAAAGTTTGCCTTCCTCACGCTTCTTATCGTAAAACGCTCTTAATCTCTTGTTTCTAGGGATGATCTCATCTGTTGTTTTTTGTTTGCGACAGTCACGAATACCAGAGCGAACAGCCATATATAAGGCGTGCCTTAATCTGCTTGAACCACGTTTTGTAATTCGAACAAGAGTAGCCTTAAATTTACCTGATTCAAACACTTCTGGATCAACCCCAGCGAATGCTACAAGCTTTTTCGGGTGATTAAACCGGTCTATTTCTCCTATTTCAGAAATGATCGTGGCGGCGATCTTTTCTCCGATACCAGGGATAGATTGGATAATCTTATATTCTTCAACTTCTTTTGCGAGAGTGTCTATCTCTGACTCCATTCTGGATAGATGCTCTTTGTATTGAAGAAGCATATCAATATACATACTAAGACTCAGTAAATGACTCTGATAAAGCGTCTTTTTAAATGGATTCCGTGCTGCAGCTTGCTTAAGATCCCGAGCTTTTTCTTCTGCCCACCTCTTAGAGCGACTCYTACAGAAYTCCTTGATTTTATCGGCCAACACATCTTCACTCACAGCCAGAATATCTTCTGATGCGGGAAATTCCTTCAAAAGAAGCAAGGACACAACGGAATATAAATCTCCAAACACACCTCTATACTCAGGGAAGATTTGATCCAACACTGCTTGGAATTGAAGCTTGGTTTGAACGTATATCCCAGTAATATTTTCATGCTGTCTTGTGAGGTTACGCAGGTTCAAGAGCTGAATGCCGCGTTTTTCATAGGGTTCTAGATCCTCTTTGTAGTAAAGCTCACAGAGACGATAAGCATCGATGGCATCTGTTTTAACTTTCCGTAAACTAGARCTTTTAGCTCGATGAGAGATCAACGGGTTTACGATGATTAATAAATAGTTATGCTGCTCCAGAAACTGAAMCACAGGTGCGTGGTAGTGGCCAGTTGCTTCKAGTACAACCGAAGGTTGAATGCCGGTTTTATCTTTTACGCTTTCCAAAAACCCAAGTAATGAGCCTAGCCCATCAAGATCATGCTTGATGCTAAAACTTTTACCGTAAGGTTTTCCTTTATCTAAAAAGGCCTGAACCTCACTTTCTCCTTTCGAAACATCCAGACCAACGACTGGATTCATTCTCAATCTCCTCCTTATATTCAACTTGCCAGTAACCCCTAATCCTCTTAGTAGTATCATAGCTTCGCTTGTTATACGAGATCTTTGTCCCAACCAGCCTCAAACATGTTTCTACCAGTAGGGGGTGAACGGTTTAACTGACGGGATCTAAGTCCCACGGGGGCGGACGTTCTACCCTGGCTACTGTTATAATAAGACCATATAAAAAATGGTCAACCAGAAAAATCTAACATTCTGGTTAACCTAATAATACGAANTCCAGACCAACGACTGGATTCATTCTCAATCTCCTCCTTATATTCAACTTGCCAGTAACCCCTAATCCTCTTAGTAGTATCATAGCTTCGCTTGTTATACGAGATCTTTGTCCCAACCAGCCTCAAACATGTTTCTACCAGTAGGGGGTGAACGGTTTAACTGACGGGATCTAAGTCCCACGGGGGCGGACGTTCTACCCTGGCTACTGTTATAATAAGACCATATAAAAAATGGTCAACCAGAAAAATCTAACATTCTGGTTAACCTAATAATACGAACGGGGGCGTTTGCTGAACAAGCAGCCGCCATTTGTTCAAGTAAAGGGCAGCATTCCTGTTATGAAGAAAAATGGGGTTTGAACAAAAAAATAACCTCTTGGTATGATATGAGTGTCCTGAGCTGGCCAGCAAAAAGGACAAAATCATATCTACCAGGAGGCTATCAACATGAATTATAACCAAAATGAAAAGATTGCTCATATTACTTCTCAAACACTCATTATAAGAGTAGACATTGCGAAATTCAAGCATGTCGCGCGTGCTCAAGACTTCAGAGGCTTGGAGTTTGGTGCTCCTTGTCACTTTGGAAATACACATGCTCATTTCGATCTGTTTCTAAGCTGGATTAACCAGCTGATGAAGCAAAATGAGATGGACAAGGTAATTATCGGAATGGAACCGACAGGTCACTACTGGCTTAATCTCGCTCATTTCTTAAAGGAAAAAGAAATTAAGTTTGTCGTGGTGAACCCAATGCATGTCAAGAAGTCCAAGGAGTTGGATGACAACTCATCAACCAAAAACGATGTGAAGGATGCCAAAGTGATCGCCCAGTTGGTCAAAGACGGAAGATACGCTGAACCACAAATTCCGCAAGGAGTTTATGCAGAACTTCGGGTGGCCAGAAAAATACGCGACCTTTTGTCTGTTGATCTACAGATGCTTCAAGGGCAGATTCACAACTGGCTAGATCGCTATTTCCCTGAATTTCTAACCGTCTTTAAGGATTGGGAAGGGAAAGCAGCACTACAACTTTTAAAGCTGAATGTATTACCACAAGAACTGGAATATATATCGGATCAAGACATCCTGACTCACCTCAGAAAGGTAGTAAAACGTGCAGTAGGACTCCGTAAAATTCATGAGTTGAAACGGGCTGCCAAAGATTCAATTGGCATTCGTGAAGGTTCAAAGATGGCTAAATTAGAGCTTCGCACTTTACTAGAAAAGTATGAGTTGGTAGTCGAAAGGTTCGAAGAATTAGATTCTGATATAGAGGATCTTCTTGATCAGATCCCTGGTGTTCAACAGATGTTAGCGATCACGGGAATTGGCAAGGATACAGTGGCAGGGTTCTTTGCGGAAGTAGGAGACATAAGAAACTACTCCCATCCCCGCCAGATCATCAAATTGGCTGGACTTAGCCTGAAGGAGAACACCTCCGGAAAGCATAAGGGACTAACGAAAATTACGAAACGAGGAATGAAGGCACTCAGGGCTCTCCTCTTTCGAGTAGCTATGCCGTTGGTCGCCAAGAATGCCGCCTTTAAAGCTTTACATCAGTATTATACTACTCGACAGAGTAACCCATTGAAGAAGATGCAGTCCATGATTGCCATCTGTAACAAGCTTATACGTATCTTATTTGCGATTGGCACAAAGCAATGTGAGTTTAGTGAAGAAAGAATGTTGAAAGACATTCCCCATATGGCTCAATTACGGGCCGCAGTTTAAGGATCACTGGCGTTATTTAACGGTTTCTTAGAGGTTAATACCATAGATTTGAAGCACGGATTAGTCAGTAAAACCATTAACGTACGGGCATAGACCCTGTAGGGCAGCATGACTGACATCCACCTCATGGAAAGGTTGGACGAAGGAATTTTAGAGCATAGACTCTGTGAGAATTGGGAGGGTTGACCTCCATGAGAAATGTGGAGATCCACCAGTGCGACCATACTTTTACTAGTTAACCACTTTTGGGATTGAAGTGGCTGGGTAGGTTAACTTCCTTTTTCTCTTCATGCCCAGAATTACCCTCACTTTCAACACTTTTCCATACTTCAAATGTCTTAGCTATATAAATCTCATAGAAATATTGAGAATAAGTGAGAAAACAAGAGTTATCTCTTTCTTTATAGAGGGAAGAGTTATCTCTTTCTTTATAGAGGGAGAATAACGGAACAACTCACTTTAGTATGTGGAAAACCAAAGCGAGCTGAAGCTTATGATAAAATCCAATTTATCCTGATATTATCTCTGTCGTTTATTTTAAACACAAATCATTATGCTAATGCAGTAAATGAGGCTGATACTAAAATATGTACTACATTTAAATACTTACTTATATGCAGCCTAAGAAAACCAGTAGATGAAAGCTATAAAAAGGCTCGTGAGAGCCAATAAAACTATTAATTTCAATAGTGTTGCCAGTGAGGCAGGAGTAGCAAAAGCTACTTTATACAACAATGTATTACTTCGGGAAAGAATTGAAACACTTTGGTCTCAACAAATTCAAAGTCCTTCTAAGAAAAATGCTAAGCACGAAATGAATGATAATAATAAGGACGCTGTTATAGAATCTCTTAAAAGAAAAGTTAAGAGATTAGAACATGAAAACAAGGTGTTACGTGACCAATTAAAGGTAGTGTATGCTGAAGTTTACAATAAAATTTAGGGAACCCTCGGATTTTTACGAGGGTTTTCAAAGTTAATTCTTCAACAAACGTGGCAGTTTTGTTGAATAGTAGTAGTGATTAACTTGTGTTCAACAATCAGGCCATTTAATGGATTAAGGCTGATTAAGATAAAAGGCATGTTTATGGAAGAAAGAATGAATATTTTTTCATTTTTTGTGAGTCTTATAAAACGCAAAAATCACTTGGGGTTAAATTAATAGGTTTAATATGAACCTTCTAAAAGAAAACACTACATTGCTATTGAATAAATCTTTTACTCACTTGTAGGGTCTAGCGAACTAATTGCTAAACGTACTACGAAACAGTGTGCTTATTTCGAAAGTGTTTTGGAGTAACTCCTGTAAACTTTTTAAAAATCTTGGTGAAATAACTTTGGTCATTAAAATGTAGCAATGAACAGATATCAGACAAGGAATAGTTCGTTAAAGTTAATAAATTCCTTGCCTCTTCAATTTTTGCCTGTTGGATATATTCACTTAAAGAGATGCCAACTTCTTTTTTAAATAATACAGACAAATAACTTGGGTTCATATCTACAAGGTTAGAGAGTAGCGATAGAGTAATTTTTTCGTAAAGATGATTAAAAATATAGTGTTGACAGAACGTGATAGACTTTGAGTATTTTTGATCCTTGACTTTGTACACCCGTTCTACAAAAGAACAAAAAGCCTCGTCTCTTAATCGTTCAATTGCTTTTATGTTATTCAAAGTTTCAAGTTTTTGAATGTATAAATCACTTAGGGTATAAGCAACTTCTGGATGAAGGCCTCCTTCAACAGCAGCTCTGGTAGCAAGGGTAATACCAGCAATTAATAAATTTTTTTGGCTTCTTATATGACTGGTTTTTGATAAAACGCCAAACTTTTCTGGGGGGAGTGACTCCAAATACTTGATTACTTCCTCTTTGCGGCCTTCTTTTACATTTTGAAGTAACTTATTAACCATTTTAGGATCCTGACGAGATGTGATATTTTGGAGTCGCTTTGAAATAATTAAATCGATATTCTTAACTTGGGTAGAAGTATTTTCTAACTGGCTGTTTTTTTTACGTATATGATTAATGTCTAATTTCTTATTATAGAGTGTATAGTAAATCAGTATACCAATATTCATTAACTTTTCTTTATTAATGATTGGTAATGATTGGTAATAGTGAGTGATCTCCTCTTTCTTATTTCTGAACAAATCAAAATCGTTCATAACCCCATCGATTCTTTCCTCCGATAGTTCTGAGTAAATAGATGGCCCAATGATAATTGTTCCCTGAGGGTTATCTTCTTCTTTAACACAAATAGAAATAAAATTTTCCTGATAGTTAGATGATCTGAAAATTGGAAAATCATGAGGGTCATCCTTTTGATATAGCTCACTTAATTGTTCCTTTCGAGAAGAATAAAAAGGATTAGTAACATAGCCTGATGTAAATTTATGCACGACATCTCCGTTTGTGTCTAAGTAAAATACACACATGCTGGAAACCTGGAATATCAGATTACTGATGTATTCAATATCAACAAATTTGGAAGAAATATTCATATTATTGACCTCTCAACGTTGAAATAGATTTTGTCGTCCGATATAGGTCGACTTCTTTAATAGATTTAATAATGTTTTTCATCAACCCGACATCAGGAAAATGAATACGAATACATTTTTTTTGCAAATCAATAAATAACACTAAACTTCTATAAATTATACCATAATTATAATTTGAAAATAAATACTATTTAGATAACGAAAGGACAGAGTGGGGGACGTATTATGGATTATGATGTGATCGTAGTTGGGGCGGGGCTTGCTGGTCTAGTAGCAACAGCTGAAATTGCAGATGCTGGTAAAAAGGTATTGCTATTAGATCAAGAACCTGAAACCTCATTGGGAGGACAAGCATGGTGGTCTTTTGGTGGATTGTTTTTAGTTGATTCGCCAGAGCAGCGTAGAATGGGAATTAAAGACTCTAAAGAATTGGCTTGGCAAGATTGGCTGGGAGCAGCTGGTTTTGACAGGGACGAAGATGAAGATTATTGGGGGCAAAAATGGGCGGAGGCATATGTAGACTTTGCTGCTGGTGAGAAACGAGAGTGGTTATACAACTTGGGGGTTCGCTTTTTTCCTGTAGTAGGATGGGCAGAAAGAGGCGGGTATCTGGCTGAAGGACATGGCAACTCCGTTCCTCGATTCCATATTGTTTGGGGGACAGGTCCCGGCATTGTCGCTCCATTCGATCGGAGAGTCCGGGAGCACATAAGAAATGGATTGGTCGAATACCGTCCCCGTCATCGTGTAGACAATCTTATCAATAGTAATGGTGCAATTGTTGGTGTAAGAGGCTCTGTTCTTGCGCCAAGTTCTGCTCTACGTGGGGAAGATAGCAATAGAGAAGTGATAGGAGACTTCGAATTTCGGGGGCAAGCTGTACTGGTATCCAGCGGTGGTATAGGGGCAAACCATGATATGATCCGCAGAAATTGGCCTAGCAGGCTTGGGCAGCCTCCGAAACGAATGATTTCAGGCGTACCCGCACATGTGGATGGACGGATGCTCGCCATTACTGAAGAAGCAGGGGGGCGAATTGTGAATCGGGATCGGATGTGGCACTACACCGAAGGAATAAAAAATTGGAACCCTGTATGGGGAAATCATGGGATTAGGATATTGCCAGGACCTTCATCAATTTGGCTGGATGCAAAAGGGAAGCGGTTACCTATCCCTAATTTCCCAGGGTTTGACACATTAGGTACATTAGAGGCAATCCAAAAGTCAGGATACGATTATTCTTGGTTTATCTTAACTCAAAAAATCATTGAAAAAGAATTCGCATTGTCTGGATCGGAACAAAATCCTGATCTAACGGGTAAAAGCATTCGGAAAGTTTTGGGTAGAGCATTACCAGGGGCCCCGAGTCCTGTACGGGCATTTATGGACAAAGGGGAAGACTTTATCATTGCGGATAATTTGCCTGATCTTGTAGCGGGTATGAACAAATTGACAGGTGAAAACTTATTGAACCTGGCAGATATAGAACGTCTAATACAAGCACGGGATCGTGAAATAAATAATAAATTCACGAAGGACCTTCAAATAACTGCGATCCGCGGAGCACGTAACTACATTGGCGATAAATTAATCAGAGTTACCCCTCCTCATAAAATGCTTGATCCCCAAAATGGCCCACTTATTGCGGTTCGACTAAATATTGTCAGCCGGAAAACCTTGGGCGGATTGCAAACCGATATGTCTGGACGAGTGCTTAATTCGGCAGGGGAAGTGGTTCCTGGTCTTTATTCAGCTGGAGAAGCCTCTGGTTTTGGCGGAGGCGGTATACATGGATATCGAGCGCTTGAAGGTACATTTGTTGGCGGATGTCTTTTTACAGGACGTGTAGCAGGTCGCTCTATAGCTTTAGATTTAAGATAAGCGTTTATTTATTTTAAACAATGGCAGAAAAATGTAAAGGGTTTCAAGGTGGATTTAATAGGAATGTAATTGGGATGCATGATGAACGAGGGGGGATTAAATTATGAATGATAAGCAAGTTTCATTGAAAGAAAGAATTAGCTATGGTTTAGGTGATACGGCTTCCAACCTTGTTTTTACAATGATAACAACATATCTCATGTTCTTCTATACAGATGTATCAGGTATAAGCGCGGCAGCGGTCGGAACTTTATTTCTAGTCGCAAGAGTAATCGATGCTTTCGACGCACCCATTATCGGTGTGTTAATTGATCGAACAAGTACAAAATGGGGGAAGTCAAGACCTTATTTCCTTTGGCTAGCCATACCGTTTGGGGTTGTGGCAGTGTTAACATTTACAATACCAGATTTAAGTGAGTCAGGTAAGCTTATCTATGCCTATCTAACGTATATCATATTGGGGATAATGTATTCAGCTATTAATATACCTTTATCGTCATTATTGCCAAGTATAACAAGCAGTTCACAAGAAAGAACCGTTGTGAATGCGTTCAGAGGGATTGGGGGAAAAGTTGGCACATTTATCGTAAATGTAGCTGTATTACCACTAGTCGCGTTTTTTGGACAAGGGAACCCGCAAGATGGCTTCCTCTATACGATGATTTTGTTTGCTTTTGTTAGCGTTGTTTTATTTTTTATTACGTTTGCGAATACAAGAGAACGTGTCCAAGCAAATGGAAATAAGCCCATTCCTTTTAAAGAAGGAGTCAAGGCATTAAAAGGAAATCTTCCTTGGTGGCTCTTGTTGGTTTCAAACGTGCTTCTTTTTATTGCTATCATCTCGTCTCTCCAATCGACCATCTATTTTTTTACTTACAATCTTAACCGAGAAGATTTGATTCCTCTTATAAATGGATTAACTATTTTGATGGTTGTTGGGACTATCGCAGCCCCAATTCTTGCAAAAAAAATAGGGAAGCGAAATTCGATGATTTTAGGATTTATTATTACCAGCATCGGCCAGGTTGTGATGTATATCGGAGCAGAAGCAGCTTCAATCCCTTTTCTTATTTTAGGAAGAGTGGTAAGTATTTCAGGATTAGGATTAGCCGTTGGATTGAAATTTGCCATGATTGCCGACACGGTAGATTATGGGGAGTGGAAATCTGGTGTGAGAGCGCCAGGATTATTAATGGCTTCTTCCACCTTTGGGGTTAAACTTGGAATGGGGCTTGGGGGAGCGATTGCAGCATGGATCATGTCAGGAGGAGGCTATGTAGCAAACCAACAGCAAAGCTTCTCAGCATTATTAGCCATTGAATTCAATTTTATTTGGCTTCCATTTATTAGTTGTATTCTTAGCATCATTCTATTCCTGTTCTATCGATTAGAGAAGGAAGAAGCAAAAATAATGGAAGTCCTAAAAGAGAAACATAATGCTGTTATTTAATTATATAAAATCGAGATAAATCATAGCAGGCAAATTTGGGTATATTTTGCCGCCAACCGTAAAAGGAAGGTGAAATGAATGTCTCATGAAAAAAAAACTCCGTGTTGTTGTGCAAGCAGACCACAGTCACTCGGGACCACACTTACACAACAACAGGATGGAATGGCAATGCGTGACAAATCTGTGACGAAAGGGATGATTTACCTTTCCGGCGGGGAATTTTTGATGGGGACTAATAGTAATGAAGGATTTCCTACAGACGGTGAGGGGCCTGTTCGAAAAGTGAAGGTGAATCCGTTTTATATTGATTCGTGTACTGTAACCAATTCTGAGTTCTTGGAATTTGTTACAGATACAGGATACAAGACAGAGGCTGAAGTATACGGGTGGTCGTTTGTATTTTCCAGTTTTGTTTCAGAAGAAGTTGCGAAAACCGTGACGGAAGTTGTGCATAACGCCCAATGGTGGTGGGTTGTTAAAGGAGCTTATTGGAAGGAACCGGAAGGACCCAGTTCCAGCATTGCAGATCGAATGGATCACCCGGTTGTTCATGTGTCCTGGAATGACGCGCTTGTCTACTGTCAGTGGGCAGGTAAACGCTTGCCGACTGAGGCGGAATGGGAATATGCTGCCCGCGGGGGACTCGTTCAAAAGAGATATCCTTGGGGAGATCGGCTCCAGCCAGGAGGTAAACATATGTGTAATATCTGGCAGGGTACGTTTCCTGAAAAAAACAAAGGAGCAGACGGATACCTGGGTACGGCTCCAGCCAAGTCTTTTCCTCCTAATGGATATGGATTATACAATGTGTCGGGGAATGTATGGGAGTGGTGCTCGGATTGGTTCAGCCCAACTTTCTATCAGGATACTTCATGTGACAATCCAAAGGGGCCATCCAGTGGTAAAGCAAAAGTTACACGCGGCGGCTCTTATCTTTGCCACAAATCGTATTGTAATCGTTATCGAGTTACTGCCCACAGTTCCAATACTCCAGATAGTTCAACAGGAAATATTGGCTTTCGATGTGCAGCTGACGCATAATACAACGAAAGTTTATGAAGAGAGGATGTTTAAGTATGAGAATGCTTATTTTAGATTTAGATTCATTACGACCAGACCATTTGGGATGTTACGGGTATAACCGGAATACCTCTCCTAATATTGACAAAATTGCGGATGAAGGAGTTTTATTTACGAATTACTATACTTCAGATGCTCCTTGTTTCCCATCCCGGACGGCGTTGATGACCGGACGTTTCGGAATACATACAGGGGCAGTGGGTCATGGGGGAACAGCTGCAGATGTACGTATCGAAGGACCTAGCCGTTTGTTCCGAGACACTTTAACATATGAAAGCCTTCCGGCTTTCTTGCGTTCAGTTGGATTAAAAACAACACTTGTAAGTCCTTTCCCAGAAAGGCACTCCGCTTGGACTTTTTATGCGGGATTCAATGAAGTGCATAACACAGGAAAAGTCGGTTTTGAATCAGCGGATGAAGTGACACCGACTATTTTAAAGTGGGTAGAGGATAACGCCAAAGAGGATAACTGGATGTTATATGTGAATTATTGGGATCCACATACACCTTACCGAACGCCAGAGAGTTTCGAGAACCCATTTGAAAACGAACCTCTGCCAGAGTGGATTACGGAGGAAGTCCTTATGCAGCACAGGCAAAAGGTCGGTCCTCATAGTGCTCAAGATTTGAATATGTATGATAATTCAACAAATCCTCAGTTCCCTCGTTATCCAGGAGAGATTTCGGATTTGGACGATTTACGTCAAGTGATTGATGGATATGATTGCGGTGTTCGACATATGGATGAAAACATAGGACATATTTTCAAAGCTCTTGAAGCACAAGGCGTTATGGATGACCTTGTCGTTATTATTTCAGCAGACCATGGAGAAAACTTAGGAGAGCTAGGAATATATGCTGAACATGGAACCGCAGACAATGCAACATGCCGAATTCCGATGATTATCCGTTGGCCAGGTATGAAACAGGGACATGTCGATCACGGATTACACTATCATCTTGATCTTTTGCCAACTCTGGCTGAACTACTTGGAAAAGATCCGAAACAAAGCTGGGATGGTACAAGCTATGCCTCAGTGTTAACAAGCGGGCAAGAGAACGGAAGAGAATTTTTAGTTATTTCCCAATGTGCTCATGTGTGTCAACGGAGTGTTCGTTTTGAAAACTGGCTATACATTCGGACGTATCATGACGGATTCCATTTATTTGATGAGGAAATGTTATTTAATCTTCAGAACGATCCGTATGAACAACATAACTTAGCAATGGAAAAACCAAGTGTTTGTAAGGAGGCAGTCTATTATCTCAATCAATGGCATGATGAGATGATGAAAACGATGCCGTTTGATGTAGATCCGCTGTGGACTGTCATCAAGGAGGGAGGACCATATCATGCTCAATCAGAGCACTTAAAGAGATATATAAAACGATTAGAGGTAACAGGGCGCGGCTGGGCAATTTCAGAGTTGATGAAAAGGCATCCGCTAGCATTTGAAGAATCAAAACCAGAAAATTTTGCCCAAAAATCGTTTGAGCATTTTAGACCAAGCTACCGGATATTAAATAGGACATGAAAAGATAAGATTGAATATGGAGAATGAAAATCTGGTGTAAGAACAGAGGACTAGTGGAGCGGAAGCGGTGCAAACTGACTCCGCCTTATTTTGTATTTATGCGTGATTTATCTTCCAATCCAAATTATATTGCTAGGTTTGTATAAACTTGATAAACAATATCCACAAATCGTGATAAAACTATCACTTTTTAATTCTATGATACAGGAGTACTAGATATGAACAGAGATATTAAATCAATGATTTCCCAGATGACTTTAGAAGAAAAAGCAGGAATGTGTTCAGGATTTGACTATTGGCATACAAAAGCTGTCGAGAGACTGGGAATACCGTCTATTACGTTGTCGGACGGACCGCATGGACTAAGGAAACAGGAAGGCACTGCAGACCATTTGGGATTGAACAGCAGTAAGCCGGCCACATGTTTCCCTCCAGCTGTCAATACGGCATCTTCTTGGGATCGTCAATTGATTAAGAAAATGGGAAATGCATTAGGTGTAGAGTGTCAGGCAGAGGATATCGCAATACTTCTTGGTACAGGAACCAACTTGAAACGTTCGCCATTATGCGGACGGAACTTTGAGTACTTTTCTGAGGATCCATATTTGTCTGCCAATATGGCAGCAAATTATATTAATGGATTACAAAGCCAAGGAGTAGGAGCATCCCTGAAGCATTTTGCGGCAAATAACCAGGAATATAATCGCTTTCTTACTAATGTTGAAGTGGATGAAAGGACACTTAGGGAAATATATCTGGCAAGTTTTGAAGGAGCGGTAAAGGAGGCACAACCATGGACCGTAATGTGTGCATATAACCAGCTAAATGGTTACTATTGTTCGGAAAATAAATACCTTTTGACTGATATTTTAAAAGAGGAATGGGGTCATGAAGGTATTGTGGTTTCAGATTGGGGGGCTGTAAATGAAAGGGTCGAAGGGCTGGCTGCAGGGCTGGACCTGGAAATGCCTCCCGGTATCTTCGAAGGGGACAAAAAGATTATCGCTGCTGTAAAAAATGGAACACTCTCAGAAGATGTCCTTAATAAAGCAGTAGAAAGACTGCTGAATGTTATATTTAAGTCAGTGGACAGTAAGAAGGAAAAGGTCGTCTGTGACATGGAGGAACATCATAAGCTGGCAAGGGAAATTGCGAGTGAAAGTATGGTCCTGCTGAAAAATGAAGACAACTTACTGCCATTAAAAAAGGAAGGAACACTTGCAGTAATAGGTGCATTTGCAGAAGAACCCAGGTTTCAAGGGGGAGGAAGCTCATATATTATTCCAACAAAAATAGACATTCCATTAAGAGAGATTGAAAAGCTTGCGGGTCAGGAAATGAAGGTTGTCTATGCAGAAGGTTACAGGAAAGACGGATCGACGGGCAGGTACTCCAAGCATGCGTTAAAGTCGTCCAGCGACCAACCGGATATGAAACTGATAGAAGAAGCAAAAGTAACTGCTAAGAAGGCGGATGTAGCCATTGTATTTGCAGGACTGCCTGAAGCTTATGAGTCAGAAGGATCTGACAGGAAACATATCAGAATTCCCGAAGGGCAGAGAAAACTGATCGAAGCGGTGGCAGAAGTGCAGAAAAATACTGTAGTAGTGCTTAGTAATGGCTCACCAATTGAGATGCCGTGGCTAGACGATGTGAAAGGTGTCCTTGAGGCTTATTTAGGAGGGCAAGCTGCCGGCGGTGCTATTGCAGACCTTCTATTTGGTATAGCTAACCCATGTGGAAAGACTGCAGAAACTTTCCCTAAGAAAATCAGTGACAATCCGTCTTATTTGAACTTTCCTGGAAATGAGAAAAGGGTGGAGTACAGAGAAGGATTATTCATCGGTTACAGATATTATGATGCCATGGAAATTGAACCATTGTTCCCGTTTGGTTTTGGATTGAGCTATACAAGTTTTGATTATACCGGAATTTCAATTGATAAGAAGGAAATGTACGATAATGATTCAGTAACTGTAAAGGTTAAAGTAAAGAATACGGGTACGGTAACAGGAAAAGAAATTGTTCAGTTATATGTAAGAGATGTTGAAAGTAGTGTGATTAGGCCATATAAAGAGCTAAAGGGTTTTGATAAGGTAGAGCTTGATCCGGGAGAAGAAAAAACTGTAGAGTTCGTACTGAATAAAAGAGCTTTTGCCTATTACAATTCCGATATTAAGGACTGGTATGTGAAAAGTGGAGAATTTGAAATTCTAGTTGGAAAATCTTCAAAAGAAATTGTTCTAAATGAAATTATTTATGTCAAATCAACTACAGTGATTAAAAAGAGATTTACCAGAAATTCTACCCTTTTTGATTGTATGTCAGACCCGGTACGTACTGAAAACATAAAACCATTGATAGAGAGTATTGCAGAAAAATTCAGTTTTCAGGGGGAGTCTAAAAGCCAGACACAATTTTTAAATGATATGCCGCTAAGGTTGCTTATTTCATTTCAGCCTATTCCATTTACAGAAGCAGATCTGGACAACTTGTTGCACAAATTGAATGAGTAATTGTATTAAGGATGAATTATTAAATTTTTTCTATGTTTGGTTTGCAATAAAGGCATGTTTTATCTTTGGATTATCCTGTATGTTTAGTAGTTAACTTATCAGTACTCTAACTTCAGATGGGAGTTTCAAAGTTCTTGGAAAAACCATTTATTGAACAATAAGCTTTGCTTTTTTGAGAGAATGTCAATCAGTCGATGAGCTCTTCTTAGATGAAGCTGAGGTAAATAATAAAAATAACGCGAAATGTTCGAGCTCTTGTTCTGCAGATAGAATATATTAGATAGAAAGCTTAAGAGAAGAAGTCGAAAAATATGAAAGAATGAAGGAAAACAAGTAATGTAGCCCTTCTGTTCAGACGGTTAATCGTCGTGGAGGTTCTGGTGCAATATGATTTGATAGGAACATAGGGCCTAAATATCCTTTTCATCTGTGAATTATGATACTACCCCTAATAATTTATTTATGAATTCAATCTCGCTTTGGACAGTCTTCACCCCTTGTTGAAGCTGTCCTTTTTTCAGCATATGCATCACTTCCACTCCACAGATGATCTGTTTGGCTGTTCGAAACGTTTTTAATCCTAGCATAGAACGGACTCGCTTCTTAATAAAGCGATGATCTTGCTCCACTATATTATTCAAGTACTTCTGTTGTCTAAGTTGCATACTGTCTGGTATACTTTTCTCCTTTTTAATTGTTCAATTGCTATAGGATAAGCCGGATTTTTATCGACTGTCATGACACGAGGCTTAGAAACATGAATAGAACTCAAAGCTTTCTTGAAGAAGCGCTTTGCAGCCTCTTTATCTCTTGTTTTACTGAGATGAAAATCAATCGTGTTTCCTTTGGAATCCACTGCACGATACAGATACATCCATTGACCTTTTACTTTGATATACGTTTCATCGACTCTCCAGGAATCATTCGTTTGCTTAAGATGATGCCGTACTCTTTGGTCTAATTCAGATCCATATTGATGAACCCAACGCATAATCGTTGTGTGAGCCATCGACAAGCCACGTTCTTCACGGAACACCTAAACAAGATAAAGCATTTAATTGAAGAAGCAGAAGGTGGATACTACAGATTGGTGGAATCTGTTAATAATTCTAAATTCTAATTTAAGAAATAAATTATTTACGATCAAAGAATGAGGAGGGAAAAACAATAAATAAAATGAAAATCGGAAGTATCTTAGGAAGCACGCGTCAAGGGCGTTTAAGCCCGCAAGTTGGTGATTGGGTCAAGGAGATTGCTGACAACCGGAGAGATGCAAATTATGAAATTGTAGATATTGCAGATTTTAAACTACCATTTTTAGGAGAAGGAACTGGTCATGAACCAGGATTAAAAGCTTGGTCAGAAAAAATTTCAAGCTTAGATGGATTTGTCTTTATAGTTCAGGAATACAATCACAGTATCACAGGAGCATTAAAGAATGCACTTGATTCAGCACGCAATGAATGGAACAACAAGGCAGCATGTATCGTAAGCTATGGTTAAACAGGTGGAGCTCGTGCAGCTGAACATTTGCGTGGAATCTTAGGAGAATTATTAGTAGCGGACGTTCGTGTACACCCAACATTATCATTATTTACAGACTTTGGAAATTTTCGCACCTTTAAACCAGCTGAATTACACCTTGATAATGTAAATGCAATGTTAGAGCAAACTATCGTATGGAGCAGTGCATTAAAAACTTTACGGTAAACACCACTACAAATATAGGTAAATAGAAAATTAAGTTATATCCGTTAAATCCCACAATAATAATTATTAGGCTTTGATAATCGTTAGTGATCTTCAACAATCGGGCGCTTTTCTTTAATAAGAAGGCGTCTTTTTGTAATGATTATGTTTAAGTGTTAAAGAGATTGTGAAGGTTTCTACTTAAACTATAGGGTGTGTTTGTTAAAGAATAAAGAGAAAAGCCATTTAACATTTTAGATATGTCTAATATGTTAAATGACTTATTATTATTGTTTTTTTTATTTTAAGTATTGATAACTTGAGCTCTGTTTGGGATGGATCTACGGAGTATTCAAGTTCGCCATCTTTGTAAATGTGATAACTGTATAGATCGGATTCAGTTGAAGCGTCCCAGGTTAAAACAGCTTCCCCGTTGCCCGCAGTTGCCTCAAGGTTGGTCGGTGATATCGGTGTTTCTTCATCTGACACGGGACGATCAGGTGCTTGATCTTCAACAACCCATCCCGGAGTCGGATATTGGCCAGCTGCCAATTTTTCCATTGTCCGGGTATTATTTTTTTGGATAGGTATAAGTGACGGTTTGTTTTAGAGATACATCTTCTGCTGAGTATTCTGCTCTGACGACTTCGAGTCCATCAGGGTCATAAACGGTCAGTGTATTGCCGCCGTTGACCAGGCCGGCGATATCCCCGAGGACGATCGTATACTCTTCTTGAAAATACTTGCTTTTGTACGAATAGAAATAGTTATAATTAAATGCTTCGAGGGAAATAGGGCTGATGGATGCATTTCTAGTCCAGACCACCACAGTATCCCAAGGCTTCAAAATGTGAGTGTCCCCGATTTCTTCATCCCAGTTATAGGAGGCAAATCGATACCCTTTCAGATCGATCGGGTCGGGGCTATTGTTATAAAGCTCAAAGTATTCGAATGCATCGTAGCCTGCATAGTTATCTGTGTTCGGAATCAATTCGGTGATCAGCAGGTTTGGTGTCGGTACGTTTTCTGTCGGTCCTGTGACGAGTGGTGCAGAAGCTTCCGATTCATTTCCGACTTGATCGAGTGCAGTTACTTCTAAAGTGTACTCCCTGTTCAATTCCAGAGGGGATACGATCAAACTCGTTTTGTCAGCAGCGACGGTACCGTAAAGTGTTCCGTTGATGTAGACGCGGTATCCAGCAAGATCGCTTTCTGTATTGGCAGTCCAAAGCAACTTTACATGATCGTTCGCTGGATTTGCTTTCAGTCCGGAAGGCGTGGCTGGGGCTTCACTGTCCACGACCTCCTGTGGGACAACCTGGACTTCTTTTGTTGCAGGGGATTCGTTTCCTTCCGAGTCCACAGCTGTCACCCGGAATGTATATGCCTGCCCATTTTCCAATCCATCAATGATTGAAATGGTCGCATCTGTAGAGGTGGTCGTTCCATCAGAGTGGTAGATCGTATAGGAGACTGCACCTTCTGAAGCTTCCCACTCAAGGGTAACCGATTGGTTGGCGGGAGTTGCAGTCAGGTTAGATGGTGTAGTAGGACCTGACACTTGTTCAGGCAGTAAAACGGCAGGAGTTGGTGGTTCATCGTTGCCTAACTTCATCATTTCAGCTGAGCTGGTTGCCTGGTAAATGATACTGCGGTTTGTGATGCCATCGACTTCCCCATCATTGATTAACGCGGTACTAAGGATATTGTCATCAGCATCAGCAATTCCTACTTGGCGAAGGCTGCTGTCATGCAATCCTTGACCTGATGTCGTCAGCTTGATTTCGTATACTTCATCGGCAGTGAGATACATGTCATAGTTAGAGTTGAAGTCCCATAGCGGTATATCAGGATAAGCGAATTTCTTTAACCAGAGGACCAGGGACTCTTTCGGCTGGATGGTCTTGTCTTCGATGGGCCATCGGTTGGCCGGGCTTGAGAAGTTACTCGTGAAGTATTGGAGTTGATAATCTTGTAGATTGATTGCTTCTGAGGTCGTATTATAGATTTCGACGTACTCATAGGGCTGTCCGGAACCGTCGGATTTGGTGACGATTTCCGTGATGACAAGAGGCGGGGTGGAATCCTTCGCGCTTGCAATGTGAGCATGAAGCAATAATAGTCCTACGAATCCTAAAGCAAGAAGGGCTAACCTGCTAATTGATCTGTTTTTCAACTTCATTTCCTCCTTTTAAAATGTTATTTATGTATAAATGAAAAGAACCCCATGGCAATGGAGTGCACGATAAACGTACACGCGATTGACACAGGGTTCTCCTCATCTCTACCCGCTATATAATCTTACTAACTCCATCATACAATGAGCGCTTGGGGGTGGTAATGGCCATTCTAGAAAATTTAGAATTTTTAGATATATCATTGAAATGAAAGAAAGATTGGTGTATGATAAAAGGAATATTATGAGAAATGAAGCTTGGTAGGAAGAGGAGAAGAGATCACCTATGAAGCGAATTGTATGATTTTTTCACAATGGGGTGGAGAAATCAGGCATTCGTTTTGTGGCGCGGTCTCTTTTTAGTTTAAGGAGGATGGCGGAATGACGCATTACATGAATGAGGTATCGGGATTCTTCTGGCAGCATGATATCTATTTCCGGATTTTGGTCAGTGCTGTATTAGGATTCATCATTGGATGGGACAGGACATCGAAAAATAAGCCCGCTGGTTTAAAAACATATACGTATGTATCGGTGGCATGTACATTGATTACAATCGTCTCGATCGAAGGTGCGGAGATGCTCAGTCTACCGGACAGCGGAAAAGTAATGGACCCGTTTCGTCTGGCAGCGCAAATCGTATCGGGACTCGGATTCCTCGGTGCAGGAGTGATCCTGAAAGATGGGTTGCGGGTGAAGGGACTGACTTCAGCTGCGATGATTTTTTACGTTGGGGGAATCGGAATTGGTATTGGAGCTGGATTTTATTCTATAGTCATCTTCGCAACACTGGTAACCTTCATCATTACCAAGATAGGTAATATCTTTGAAGAGAGGGATATCACGTCAGTGCGCCTCCCGTGGATCAGGAAAAAAAGAAAGACAGACGATGCAGAAAAAAAGGTGGGAACGTGAAAGTGAGCTCAACTCCAGTGTATGCAGTTCAGTTACGAAATTTAACATCACAAAGGAAAAGGCACACGAATTTCCAAGTGAATTCGTGTGCCTTTTCTTAATGTTATATCAAAATGGAAAAAGTGGGTTCATCAAAGGTCATTATATTTTCTTCTGAAAAACCAAATTTCAAATAAAATAATCTCCCTGCTTCATTTTCGTGATGAACCGTTAAATTCAAACGATTACAAGAATGATTGGTGGTTTTAATATGTCTGATTACTTCTTTTAACGTTTTTGAGCCCAATCCGATTCTTTGAAATCTTTTATCTATGAAAAAATGAAACAGCCAGTAATCATCTCTACTGCCTGGTGTATAATGCAGATTGAAAAAGCCTACCATCTTATTTTGATTGTAAATGCCATATGGCTCTACCATTTTTCCACCAGGTCTTATATACGCTTTAGCAAGGGCAATAGCGACGGGAGGATGAATAGATGCAACAAATTTAAGTTGATCATCGTGGACGGATAGTTCAAGTGCTTCTCGCCAATTGTCTGCACTTATTAATTTAATACTGATATCTGACATACGACACCTCAGTTATTTTTATCTGATTTAACTAACCCTTTTTGGTTAAAAGTCTAGATTCCAGAGCTTCGGATCCCCAGAAGATATGGCGAGTGCACCAGCTCTTAGTCCATTCAGAATATCTTGCTTATTACTGATCAGGCCACCAGCGATGATTGGCAGCGTAGTCATGATCGTCAGTTTATCAATCACGGACGGCATGAGACCGGGAAGGACTTCAATCGCATCCGGCTTGCAGTTCTGTGCGATATCAATTCCTTTGACAAGGGCATTGCGGTCGATAAGAAAAAGACGCTGGATCGTCATCAAGCCTTCTTCCTTTGCATATTTGATCAGGTTGCTCCTCGTCGTAATGATACCAGCCGGCTTCCAGATTTCTGCTATGTATTTAATGGCACTCTTCGTATTGGACAGTCCATCGATGAAATCAATATGTATAAACGTGGTTTTACCGGCTTCCTTCAACTTTTTTAGATACCCGTCCATCGTAATCAAACTGCCAGTAAGGATGAACACGATGTTGGCGTTTGACTGTATGGCCTTTTCCAAGTCTTTTTCTTCCTTTATGGAAGCGATGACTTGGGATTGGACGATGTCGATAATGTTTGGTTTCATGTATTTTGCCCCTTTGAATAGACTGAATATTGTTTTTTCTTTTAGTATAGCATAATTGTTTTGGGGCTGAGAGGTGTAACCTTGGCTTTCTTGTAAACTACTAATGTTCACGATGAAGTAAAGTATGAAGGAAGAATTTTAGCGATTTACTTGAAAATCGTAAAATATTCAACAACTAATTGAAGACTAGTTAAAGAAATTTGATTATGTCCTCCGTAATACAATTAATTCAAAAACAGGATTGACAAACCAATTGAAATCCTTTACCATAACCCTAATGCTTAAACGCAACATAACTTTAACTTAATAAAGCAATATCTTCTTATCCAGAGAGGTGGAGGGACTGGCCCTGCGATACCTCGGCAACGGGTTCTTATGAATACCGTGCCAATTCCATCAAGTCATATGACTTGAAAGATGAGAAGAGTGGACATATACATATTTGTGCCTCTCTTCTTATGAAGGGGGGCACTTTTTATTTTCAGCCATGTCCTTCAAACACAGGCTTCAAGAAGAATACATAGCGAAAGGAGCAAGTCCTGTATGATCAGAGTTCAGAATGTTACGAAAGTATTCGAGGCGAAGGATGGCCCATTCACCGCTTTGAAGAATGTTTCCTTCGATGTGAAGAGGGGAGAGATTTATGGTGTGATCGGATTCAGCGGAGCGGGAAAAAGCACGCTTGTCCGCTGTCTCAATTTTTTAGAGAAACCATCATCGGGTGATATTTTCATAGAGGGGCGCAGCCTGAAAGATCAGTCGGCAATCGATCTAAGGAAAGAGCGGCACCGCATCGGGATGATTTTTCAGCATTTCAATCTGTTTCAATCCCGGACGGTGGCAGGGAATATCGCCTATCCTCTGAAACTTGCAAAATGGCCAAAAGAAAAAATCAGCGAGAGAGTAAAGGAATTGCTCGCGTTTGTCGGACTTGAAGATAAAGCGAAGCATTATCCGGATCAACTGTCAGGAGGGCAGAAGCAAAGGGTGGGGATAGCAAGAGCCCTGGCGACATCGCCTTCGATTCTGCTCTGCGATGAAGCAACATCCGCACTTGATCCTCAGACGACGGATTCGATTCTGAACTTATTAAAGAGAATCAACGCGGAGTATGGCATTACGATTGTGATGATCACCCACGAAATGGGGGTCATCCGGGAAATCTGTGATAAGGTCGCTGTCATGGAAAATGGAGAAATCGTTGAAGAGGGAAGCGTCTTTGATATCTTTTCCAACCCGCAGACCCGGACGACGAAAAATTTTGTGAAGAGTGTCATGAATGATCAGCTGCCGGCATCGGTTCTCGACAAATTGAATGACAGCAAAGAAGGGCGCATCTGTCGCCTCATTTTCAAGGGGGATTCGACGGGCACGCCGATCCTTTCCGAAACGGCAAAGAAATTCGATGCCCACATCAATGTGTTATTCGGCCAGATCACGGAACTCCAGGGTAAGCCGTTCGGGAATCTCATCGTACAGATCATTGGCAGCAAGAAAGAAACGGAAGAAATCCTGGATTATTGGAAGAACCGATTATTCGTAAGCGAGGTGGAGAAGCGTGCAAGTTAACTGGGAATTATTCTGGCCAAGAATTATAGAGGCGACGTGGGATACCGTGGCGATGGTGTCATTCTCCCTCCTGTTTGCAACGTTGATCGGGCTTCCCCTCGGCATCATCGTCGTGGTCACGCGGAAGGGGCACTTACTTGAAAATAAAGTCGTCTTTTCCGTATTGAGCAGCATCATCAACGTGTTCCGTTCGGTCCCGTTCATCATCTTGATGGTGGCCATCATCCCCTTTACAAGATTGGTAGTGGGCACATCGATCGGAACGGCGGCAGCGGTCGTGCCGCTTGTCGTATTTGCGGCACCGTATATTGCAAGACTGGTAGAGAGCTCGCTCCTTGAAGTGGAACCGGGTGTCATTGAAGCGGCGGAGTCCATGGGGGCCGGTCCGTGGCAGATCATCTTCGGGATCCTCATTCCGGAAGCATTGAGTACATTGGTCCTGAATATCACGATTGCGACCATCGGCCTTGTCGGTGCATCGGCCATGGCCGGGGCAGTCGGAGGCGGTGGCCTCGGGGATCTGGCCATCGCTTACGGATATCAGCGATTTGAAACATCCGTCATGATCGTGACTGTCATCATTTTAATCGTGATGGTGCAGGGACTGCAGACAGCAGGGAATACCTTATCAAAAATCATCAGAAGACGTTAGGAGAGAGGAATATGAAAAAATCAATCAGCCTGGCGAGTATCGCCATTCTTTTAATCACCCTTATATTGAGCGGCTGCTCGGGAGACAGTGCATCCGGCTCAGGTGAAAAAGAAGTCGTTAAAGTCGGAGTGAATGGATCTGGGGTACCGATTTGGGAGTATATGAAGGAGAAAGCAGCGAAGGAAGGGATTGAAATCGAGATTGTGGAGTTTGCCGATTACGTGAGACCGAACCAGGCACTGGCCGATGGGGATATCGACCTGAACGCCTTCCAGACGATTTCGTATTTTGATTCTTTCGTTGAAGAACATAATCTGGACCTTGTACCGATCGGCACGACGATCATCGCGCCGATGGGGATCTATTCGGAAACATATAAATCGGTAGAAGACTTACCGAAAGGCAGTAAAGTAGCCGTTCCTCAAGAGGCGACGAACCTTGGCCGTGCCCTTCTCCTACTGGAGGAAGCAGGTTTGATACAACTGAAAGAAGGATTTGATCAGTCACAGGGTCTCGAAGCTATAAAAGAAAACCCGAAAAACCTTGAATTCACACCGGTCGTCGCTGCCCAGACACCGAGGGTACTGCCGGATGTTGCGGCATCGATCATCAATAATGGTGTGGCTGTTGAAGCAGGGTTCGTACCGGTTGATGACAGCATCTATATCGAAGGGGCGGAATCCAAGCCGTTCATCAATATCATCGCGGCGCAGGAAAAAGATAAAGACAATAAGACTTATAAAAAGATCGTTGAGCTCTATCAGGAAGATGACGTAGCGGAACATATCAAGAAAACATACAAAGATTCCCTGATCCCGACATTCGTGCCGGTCAGTGAATTGCATTAGGAGGGAAAAGAGATGAGTCAACCAGTAGCGATTGCCGATCGTAAACACAACATCGTTTCGGCAGTGGACCAACTGGCTGTGAAACTCGTTTCAACCAGCCATCAGATCCACGACAAACCTGAAATCGGAAACGAAGAGTTCTTTGCTTCAGAGACCTTGACCACCCTCCTTGCAGCCAATGGATTCTCCATTGAAAGGGGAGTGGCGGGTCATGAAACTTCCTTTGTGGCACGCAAACATTCAGGGAAAGAAGGGCCGGTCATCGGCTACCTGGCTGAATATGACGCCCTGCCTGGACTCGGTCACGCCTGCGGTCACAATATCATCGGGACGGCAAGCTGCGGGGCGGCCATCGCCCTGTCGTCCGTACTCGATGAAACAGGAGGGGAAGTGGTGGTGTTCGGGACTCCTGCCGAGGAAGGCGGTCCGAACGGAAGTGCGAAGGGCAGTTTTGTAAAAGCAGGCTTGTTCGAAGGAGTGGATGCCTGCATGATGGTTCATCCGTTCAACAGGACAACGCAGACAGGGAAAACCCTTGCGGTGGACCCGCTTGATTTCGAATTTAAAGGAAGGTCTGCCCATGCGGCAGCTTCCCCTGAAGATGGAATCAATGCCCTCGATGGAGTGATCCAGCTTTTCAACGGCATTAACGCCCTTCGCCAGCACGTGACCGATGATGTACGGATCCACGGTATCATCACCCACGGTGGGGACGCGCCCAACATTGTCCCTGATTATGCAAAAGCACGCTTCTATATACGGGCTGCAACCAGGGAAGCGTGCAATGAAGTCACGAAGAAAGTGAAAGCGATCGCTGAGGGATCGGCACTTGCCACCGGGACGAAACTGAATGTCATCAAAATCCAAAATGAAGTCGATCACTTTCAGCTCAACCGTCGCTTCGATAAAGTATTCCAGCGGTCCATCGAGTCACTGGGGGAATACTTCGACGATACGGAACGAAAGGGACTCGGTTCCTCCGATGCCGGAAACGTCAGCCGGGTGGTCCCGACCATCCACCCCTACATCAAAATCGGCCCCGAATCCCTCGTCGTCCACACGAACGAATTCAGGGATGCGGCTAAATCCACCGAGGGTGACCGTGCGCTTGTGATCGGGGCAAAGGCACTTGCGCTGACGGGGTATGAATTGTTGACGGATAAGCAGCTTTTAGAGGAAATATGGAAAGAGTTCGGTTCAAGTAAATAAAGATGAAAAGACAGCCAAATCAGGGCTGTCTTTTTTTGTGTGAAAGATATGTGGCGCTTAATGGAGAATGTTCCAATGTTAAACAAAAATACTAGAAGGATATTGAAAAAATGAGAGATTGTATCGCAGAAATCAAAGAAAGGAGAATGACATTGGGGCATATTGGGGTCAGACCCTCGGCACGGTGAAGCATTAATGTACCGGGGGTCTGACTCTATTCTTCGTAATAGTGTTGTTATGATACAATTGTAAATAATGGATATTCCATTATAGTGCAGGTTAGCTTTAAAAACCTATATAATGATAGATTTTTAAGAAGTCGGTGTTAATGGATAATAAAGTTCTTCAATTGCAAAAAGTAGGGTGATAAGAAGATGATAGGAATAAGTATAGCGACGAAGTGGGAATTTGAAGCGACATTGGAATATTTCGGCATAAAAGAAAACGAACGTTTCGGTTATCCTTATGGCGAGTATTTCATGAGAACGATGAATGATACTGAGCTTGTTTTTTATAGTACCGGTGTAAGAAAAGTAAATGGTGTTGGTGGTAATCAGTATATGATTTCTAAATTTAATTTAACTAAAGTAATCGTTGCTGGAACATGTGCAGGAATAGATGATACGTTCAGTAATTTGGATATTTTTGTACCTGATAAAGCCGTTCAATATGATTGCACAGTAAAAGAAATTGAGCCTTTTATTAAACATTCCTTTATAGTAGATATTGATCTATCAAACTATGGGAATGATTTTTATACCGGAACAATTGGCACCGCTGATAAAGCAGTAGTTATGTGGAAGGACTATTTAGAACTTAAAGAAAACGAAATAATAATAGCCGATACAGAAGCGGGTGCAATTGCTTATATCTGTAAGAAGAATGATGTTGAGTGCATTATTATAAAAGGAATATCTGATTTTCCAACAGAAGAAAGTAACTCTGATAAATTCGAATCGAACACTGAACAAATTAATATTTATTTAGAAAACACCCCCAAAGTTATGAGCAAAATATTTGGCGAATATTTAAAGAGATTTATTTAAATAAATTTGAAGTTAATAGAAAGATAGTGATTATTGATGAAACTTTTCTTTTAATGGAGTCTCCTTTGTTCTATAAAATAAGTATTTTAGGCAGCTTGTCAAAACATGACTGAGAGACTAGGTCAACTAGAATGCTAATTTAATGAGTTTTCCTATTAAAGTGTTGCAAACGGTTACAAACATGTGTTATTTTATGTGTAACCGGTTACACAAAACCAACCAAACGAACAGGAAGTGACGTACGTGGTAACAATCAAGGATGTGGCGAGTGAAGCGGGGGTGTCGGTGGCGACGGTCTCCCGGGTGCTCAATGATAACGGCTATGTAGGAGTCGAGACGAGGAAAAAAGTGATGAAGGCGATCGAGAAGCTGAATTACAGTCCGAACGAGGTAGCCCGCTCCCTATTCAAACGGGAGTCGAGGTTGATCGGACTGCTGCTTCCGGATATTACGAATCCTTACTTCCCGCAGCTGGCGAGAGGGGTCGAGGATGAAGTGAGCGAGGCTGGGTTCAGGCTCCTGCTCGGGAACAGCGACGAGAACATCCAGAAGGAACTGGATTATATCCAGACCTTCGTGCAGAACAATGTCGTCGGCATGATCTCAGCGACCAATCATGTGGAGCATGATCAGCTTTATAAGGAATTGAACCTCCCACTCGTCCTCCTTGACCGGACCACGGAGAACTATCCGGCTGTCTATGCGGACGGCCGCAAAGGAGGACGCCTGGCGGCAAAGACCTTAGTTGAAAAAGGGGCGAAGCGGATCACCGTCATGAAGGGACCAGCCCACGTCAAGCCGGCACAGGACCGATTCCGTGGAGCCGTTGAGTACTTAAGCGGGTCAGACGTTGATTTCACCGTGATGTCAACGACCTCGTTCTCCTTTGAAGACGCAAAGGGCTGGGCAGAGGAACTATTCGCCACCTATCCTGATACGGATGGGGTCATCGCGAGCAATGATATCGTCGGGATCGCCATTCTCCATGAGGCATTGAGGCTTGGGAAAAAGATACCCGAAGACGTACAGATCATCGGCTACGATGACATCCCCCAGAGCAGTCTTTCCTATCCGGCGCTCTCCACGATCAGGCAGCCGGCTTATGAAATGGGCAGGCAGGCAGCGGCACTTCTGATTAAACTGATAAAAAAAGAAAAAGACATCGATACAACTGTTCAGCTTCCAGTTGAACTCATACAGCGAAACACAACACGAAAGGGATGAAGGAAGATGAAAAAAGCGAAAATTGCCGTGATCGGCAGTTCATCCATGGATCTGGTAGTGACATCAGCAAAACGCCCCGGTGCAGGGGAAACGGTACTGGGCGACAGCTTTGACACGGTTCCTGGCGGGAAAGGAGCCAACCAGGCGGTTGCAGCTGCAAGGCTTGGGGCTGACGTTTACATGATCGGATGCGTAGGTGATGACCCGTATGGCCAAGAGATTTTAGAAAACTTTAAGCGTAATGGTGTTCATACGGACTATGTGGAACCGGTTACAGGTGAGAAATCTGGAACCGCTCATATCATCCTCGCTGAAGGGGACAACAGCATTGTCGTTGTAAAAGGGGCTAATGATCTTGTGACTCCTGAGTACGTGGAGAAAACAGCCGATTTCCTCAAAACATGCGACCTCATCATGATCCAGCAGGAAATCCCGGAGGAAACGGTTGAGTACGTGGCAGACCTGTGTAACGAGATTGAAGTTCCACTGCTACTTAACCCGGCTCCAGCACGTAAGATTTCACAAAAAGTCATCGATGGTGCAAGCTACTTGACACCAAATGAACATGAAGCAGATGTGCTCTTCAACGGAATGAAGCCGTCAGAAGCGCTGAAACAATATCCTGACAAAGTCATCATCACAGAAGGAGCAGCGGGAGTCCGCTACCATAACGGAACAAAAGAAATTCTTGTTCCTTCCTTCAAAGTCGAAGTCGTCGATACGACAGGGGCCGGCGATACTTTCAATGCCGCATTCGGAACAGCCGTGGCTGAAGGACAGTCAATGGAAGAAAGCCTCCGATTCGCAAACCGCGCCGCATCGCTTTCCGTGACCGGATTCGGGGCACAGGGCGGAATGCCGACAAGAGACGAAGTGGAAAGGAAGCTGGCAGAATGAAACGACATGGCATCTTGAACAGTCACATTGCGAAAATACTAGCCGATCTCGGCCACACGGATACGATTGTCGTGGCCGATGCCGGTCTCCCAATTCCGTCAGACGTTGTAAAAATCGATCTGGCATTGAAACCGGGAGAGCCGTTCTTCCTTGACGTGGTCGAGCTGTTAAAGGAAGAAATGGTTGTCGAAACCGTCACGCTGGCAGAAGAAGTAGAAACGAATGCAGGGGTTCATAAACAGATGACCTCATGGTTTGACGGAATCCAGTATGTATCCCATGAAGATTTCAAGAAAGAAACCCATAAAGCGAAGGCTGTCATCCGCACGGGGGAAGTTACACCTTATGCGAATTGTATCCTTCACGCGGGAGTCATTTTTTAAAACAAAGGGGTGAGTAGCATGCAGATTAGCATGAAGAATATCCATAAAGCATTTGGTTCGAACAAAGTTCTTGAAGGAGTGGACATCGAGATCCAGCACGGGGAGGTCCATGCCCTGATGGGAGAAAACGGTGCCGGAAAGTCGACCCTGATGAACATCCTGACTGGTCTTCACAAGAAGGATCAGGGAACGATCACCATCGACGGGAACGAAATGACGTTTGACGATCCGAAGCAGGCCGAGGAATTCGGCATTGCCTTCATCCATCAGGAGATGAACGTCTGGCCTGAGTTGACCGTCCTTGAGAATCTTTTCATCAATAAGGAACCGGTTACACAATTCGGTCTCATCAATACGAGGAAAATGAAAGCGGTTGCGAATGAGCAGTTTAAGAAACTGAACATTTCCATCCCTCTCACAAAAGAAGCGGGTCAGTGCTCGGTCGGGCAGCAGCAAATGATCGAAATCGCCAAAGCCCTTATGACGGATGCAAAAGTCATCATCATGGACGAGCCGACGGCGGCCTTGACAGACCGGGAAATCGATACGCTCTTCACCGTTATCCGTTCGTTAAAAAAAGCCGGCGTGTCAATTGTGTACATCTCCCACCGGATGGAAGAGATCTTCACGATTTGTGACACCATCACGGTCATGCGGGACGGACGCACGGTGGATACGACGCCGATTCCCGAGACGAACTTCGATGAGGTCGTGAAGAAAATGGTCGGACGTGAATTGACGGACCGCTTCCCGGCCCGGGATCCAAAGCCAGGCGAAACAATGCTTGAAGTTCGAAACCTGACGAAAAAGGGACTGTTTGAAAAGGTAAGCTTCGAGGTCCGCTCAGGAGAAATTGTCGGCGTATCAGGATTGATGGGGGCAGGCCGGACGGAAATCATGCGCACCATCTTCGGACTCGACGGACGTTATGAAGGCGAAATCCTCGTGAACGGGAAACCGGTCACCATTAAAACACCCGATCAAGCGGTGAAGCTCGGTCTTGGATTCATCACCGAGGATCGGAAGGACGAAGGACTCGTCCTCGACTTTTCCCTGAAGGATAATATCGCCCTTCCAAGCCTCTACAGCTTCACGAAGAAGGGCTTGATCAATGATAAAAGCGAACAGGACTTTGTGGAAATGCTTATCAAACGGCTGACGATCAAGACGGAATCAGCCCGGACTCATGCACGGAACCTGTCCGGCGGGAACCAGCAGAAGGTGGTCATCGCTAAATGGATCGGGATCGGTCCGAAAGTGCTGATCCTAGACGAACCGACGAGGGGAGTCGATGTCGGGGCGAAACGTGAAATTTATCAGCTGATGAACGAGCTCACCGACCGTGGCGTCGCGATCGTAATGGTATCATCCGAGCTGCCAGAAGTACTCGGGATGAGCGACCGCATCCTCGTCGTCCATGAAGGGACCATCGCAGGAGAGCTATCTAAGGAAGACGCAACACAGGAAAAAATCATGACATTGGCGACAGGAGGTCACGCACATGAATAACGCACTCAAAACGAATCACGTCGGCAATCTGATGCAAAAGCTAGGTCCGCTCCTTGGACTGTTTGTGCTGATTGCGACCGTATCCATCATCAACCCTAGTTTTCTAGAACCCTTGAACTTATTGAATCTACTAAGACAGGTCGCAATTAACGCCCTGATTGCCTACGGGATGACCTTCGTCATTTTAACCGGAGGAATTGATTTATCCGTCGGCTCGATCCTCGCCTTATCCAGTGCCCTGATGGCAGGGATGATGGTATCGGGAATCGACCCGATCCTTGCGATTCTGATCGGCTGTATTCTCGGAGCTCTGATGGGAATGGTCAACGGACTATTGATTACAAAAGGTAAAATGGCACCGTTCATCGCCACACTTGCAACGATGACCATGTTCCGCGGGTTGACGCTCGTCTACACAGACGGTAACCCAATCACGGGACTTGGCGACAGCTATGCATTCCAACTGTTTGGAAGAGGATATTTCCTTGGAATCCCGGTACCTGCCGTCACGATGATCCTGACGTTCGCGATCCTGTGGGTGATCCTGCATAAAACCCCGTTCGGCCGAAAAACATATGCCATTGGTGGGAATGAAAAAGCAGCCCTGATCTCAGGGATCAAAGTACCACGCATCAAAGTGATGATCTACTCCCTGGCAGGCTTACTGGCAGCACTCTCAGGAGCGATCCTCACGTCACGCCTGAATTCAGCCCAGCCGACAGCGGGTACATCCTATGAACTCGATGCCATCGCCGCCGTCGTCCTAGGCGGGTCAAGCCTGTCTGGCGGACGCGGACTGATCGTCGGAACACTGATCGGTGCACTCATCATCGGAACGTTAAACAACGGTCTGAACCTGCTCGGCGTCTCATCCTTCTTCCAAATGGTCGTAAAGGGTGTCGTCATCATCATCGCCGTTCTCATCGACCGAAAGAAAGCAGCGTAGGAGGGATACTATGAAAAAAGCATGGTTACTACTTATCAGTCTATCACTCATATTCCTGGGCGCCTGCTCCCTGCAGCCGCCGGAATGGGCGAAGCCGAATAAAAGCTCAAATCCTGAAGACATCAAAATCGGACTATCCGTTTCAACACTGAATAACCCATTCTTCGTCTCCATGAAAAACGGCGTGCAGGAAGAAGCTAAGAAACAAGGCATGGAAGTCGTCGTCGTCGATGCCCAGAACGATGCCGCCAAACAGATCAATGACGTAGAAGACCTCATCCAACAGGGTGTTGACGTCCTATTGATCAACCCAACAGATTCAGCGGCCATCTCAACAGCCGTTCAATCCGCCAACAGCCTTGGTATCCCCGTCGTGACCCTTGACCGCTCAGCGGAAAAAGGAGACGTCGCTACTCTTGTCAGCTCGGATAACGAAAAGGGCGGCGAAATGGCCGGAGAATATCTGGTCGAACAGCTTGGTGAAGGAGCAAAGGTTGCAGAACTTGAAGGTGTTCCTGGAGCATCCGCTACTCGTGAGCGTGGAGCCGGGTTCCACAACATCGCCGACAAACAGCTTGATGTAACAGCCAAGCAGACTGCAAACTTTGATCGTACCGAAGGATTGAATACGATGGAAAACCTGATTCAGGGGAATCCAGATATCAAAGCTGTTTTCGCTCATAATGACGAAATGGCATTGGGAGCACTGCAAGCGATCCAGAGTTCTGGCCGTGATGTATTAGTCGTTGGATTTGATGGGAATGAGGATGCGATGACTAGTATTCGTAACGGTAACCTGTCTGCGACTGTTGCTCAGCAGCCTGAGAAGATCGGTCAGTTGGCCGTTCAGGCTGGGGCTGATGTGTTGTCAGGGAAGAAAGTGAAGGAGAAGATTCCTGTGCCGTTGAAGTTGGTGACGGAGGAGAATATAGAAGACTCTTCAGAATAAATTGTGGTAAACCTCATTCGGGCGTTTGTACGGATGAGGTTTTTTCGTTTGTTGATAAAAGTAGTGGAGAAAAATTTTAACTTTTCTTGCTTGGGTTTGATCCAAATGAGTTGGGGGTCGCCATGTTTTTCAGATGATTAAGCCAAAAGAAATAATCGTCTTTAAGAAACCTGCTCTTCATTTTCTACTCCAAAGGTATTTACCTTCCTCAGATTTAATAACAACATATTTAATTAAAAATATTCACCTAAGGGTATCCTTTCCCAGCCCATCTCCCTATATATAAGTTGAATACAGATTGAATCAGGAGTGAATCAAATGAGTAGATGGAGTAATTTAAATCAATGGATGTTCGATTTGGATACATTTTATCCCCTGTATCTGTGGATTGTGTTGAATGCCATGTATGTGGGCGGAGTTCAGTTAGGGTGTGTGATGCTTGGTGAAAGGCCGTATATTAGGTCGATTGGGAAGTTTCGAGAGACCCTTTTTTATAAAGTGAGAATGTGGCCATTTTGTAAGTGGATGGAGTATGGGAGTGTCTATACGTTTAAGCCGATGAATGATTTAGCTTGTGGGCATTATTTCTATTGGATCGGTATGTCTGTAAAAAAGGGATATGATGATTCTGGGATTGACCAGCTTGATAATAAAGCTGATTCCGGATTGTCTTCGTGCGGCGAAAAGCATGTGAATCGGGTGCGGAAATGACCTGCAAACAGACTTAAGATCTTAGAGAAAGAATAGATATTAGAGAACGCCACCAACATAGCGACACTAAGGATGTAGATAGGGTGGAGGCGCTGATTGGACATTTCATTGGCAGGATGGATGTAATCATGATGTTTGAGTGGTTCATACGGAGGAGTTCTGGGTCGGAAAATTGGAAGAGTGTATTCTCTAATATGTGAAGAGGAGAATTCAGGTCTATATCATCAATGGCTGATAAGGTCATTCGTTTGAAAGTGCGCATTTCTAGATTAATGCAAAAAGTCGAATGGGATCCGTCCCCATTTACCCCGAGAAAAACCAAAAAATCAGGGTTGTACCAATCATCAAGATTTAAATAAAATTTCATTTTACCTCGCGATGAAATAGGGTGTCAACCCTAAAGTTGTATTTTTTATCAAAAAAATGCTATAATTATTACCTGGTGATTTTTTTTTATTGAACGTTTAGTTATATATCTTATTTATTCCGAAGGGAAATTCAAACAGTTTTTGTGAGCTTTTCAGGCAATAGTACCCGAGTTATTATACAAGGAGGACTAATATATTGAATTTAATCAATAAGAAAGTTACACATGAGCGGTTTGGTATGGGAAGTATCGTTAAACATAATGATACGGTAGTTGAAATACATTTCGCCTCGGAAAATAAAAAATTTGTTTACCCGGATGTATTTGGACAGCACTTGAAACTACATGATAAAAGTGCTGCCAATTCACTTGAAAAAATTTTACACGAGCAGGAAATGGAACTCAAAGAGAAAGAAATGCAGAAGGAAGAGGAAAAGGAACGGCAAAGAAAATACCAGGAGCTTCGAGTGGGTCATGAAAAACTTATGAAAAATCATAAACTTCATCCCGAATCGCAGATGGTTTACCGGTGCGATATAGAAGAACAGAGTAGCTCCTTTTCAGATTGGACGGTTTCCTCTGGTGAAATAAAAAGTGGTAATAATAAGGGTAAGCCAAACAAGCCCAGTCGCTTACACCAAAACAGTGCAGTCCTGCTGACAGCGGTCGATCCCGGCATGCTTGAAAAAGACAGACGGATATTAGGTGTCTATATGGTAAAGGATAATTTCATCGGTAAACTTTGTGAAGATGGAAATATTCCTGCCCATTCCCATTACAGACTCCAACTTACAGACGAGGAATCGAAGCAGATGCCTTTTTGGAAATACTATGTCAATGAAAAATCCCCTCAAAAAACGACTTGGAATACAGGCAAGTACCGTTATTTTGATAATTCGTGGATGGCTCAGATTTTGCGCGACATCGTTTCATTGAAAAGTGACACGGAGGAACAAGAGCTGGCACAACAATTTCTGGACCACTTCTCTAAGGTGAATCAAATAGTAGAGCAGGAGTTAAAAGAGCCGAATGGAGCATTATTGCGTGCTTAGATAAGAACAGCGGGGGAACTGGCACAAGGTGAAAGAGTGTGTTAGGTTCACTGCGAATAGTGTTAAACAGGGACAAGGCGGCCGCCTTGTCCCTTTTAGTGGTTTTTGGACACCATACTTGTTCCTTCGTCTCCCTTTTTACCTCAGCCCTCATTTTATGTGGGGTGAGTTTGAAACGACTACTCTAGTTTTAATGGTAAAATGTTACTTATACTCGATTGTTTAAGGAGATGAATAGTTGCTTAGACTTTTTGTTACAAGACACGGTGAAAAATTGTATTGAATACCCAAAGGAAGTTACAGGGATGGAAAGACTCTGATTTAACTGAGAACGGAATGGAAAATGCGTTATCACTAGGGAACAGGTTAAAAGATGTGGAATTTCATTCTATTTATGCTAGTCCTAATGAGCTGGGGGTCTGACCCCGTTTTTTTAAAAAAGACATATCCTGTAACTATATAATTATTTCATACTCTTAAACATAAGTTACTAGAAAAATACGATATTAATCTTTTTGGTAATAAATATTATCAGGATAATGGGATTACTCCTGATAAGGTAGAGCATTATGCTTGGGGTTTGACCCTAATCTACAAAGAAGAGAGTGAACCTACCATTACAGGTTCACTCTCTTACCTTAACCAAGTTTCTGAATAGGATTCTGCTCTTCCATCCTACTCTTTATTTTACTAATCACATTTATAATAGAGGTCATTATAAAACAACTAAACCCCGGCGACCACCCATTCGGAATCACCAAATAAACCACCATCCCAAATACTAAAACATACAACGACTCACGATTAAAATTCGCCCCCCCACTCGCAAGCCGAACCAGCGCGCTCTCAGAAATCCTCCCTCTCCTAATAACCAAATAATCAGCCACCACAATCGCCGATATCGGAATGATCAGGATCCCGAGATAAGAAATATACTCCTGCGCATTATAAACCAACTGCGGAAATGAACTTAAAATGATCCCGACTATACTGAACAACAGTGCACTTTGTATTCGCGATAGAGATGGTAGTGCGTTAAGCAGACTGTATCCGCCTGTATACGCATTACTCAGATTAATCGAAATCATCGACACCATCGCACATGCCGTGATCACCAGTAGAAGCAGGCTTGAGTCAGTCAGTTGACTCGCTGCCACGAATGGATTCAGGTCCTTGAACAAGCTGGCACTCAATCCTCCAAGCAGTGCGGTCATCATGAATCCGACGACGTTTCCACTATAAAGGCCCCAGAATCCGTGGCGGTCGCTTTTACTATAGCAGGTGATGTCGGATGATGCGCTGACGCCGGAGATGTATTGGACGAAGACGAGGCTTGAGTAGAATAGGAACGTTCCTATGGAGAATGGTTCCTGATCTTGGTTGGGTGTTGTGAGGGAATCGGCTCCTTCTGTTAGGAAAAGGTACAGGATGATTCCCTGACCGATTACTAGGATAGGAATGAATAGTTTAGTAGCTTTCTTGACGGCTTCGAAGCCGATGAGGGCTAGAAGGGTCATGATAATGGCGAGTCCGATGGCGACCGGTATGAATTGTATCGCGTACGTTGTTACTTTGATAGTATGAGATTGTATGCAAGAACCATTATCATACTATTCAAAATTCAAATGCAAAAAGCATAAGTAATATAATATACTTAGTGATAATCAATGTTATTCAAAATTTTTAGTATTTAAGAGAAATTGAAAGTAACTTAGCAAATTGACGATACCATAGTCCTATCTAAAACGGTAAAATAGCATTAAAGATTCATCAATGCCTTTTTCGAAATCCTGGATATACAGCATTTTACCGCGTCGCAATGTATTTATAGATAGTACACTCTCTTTAGCTTACGGGCGGAAGGGGTGTATAACCGCTGCACTACTATACTATCTCCGATCAACATTCAAGGCACGTGAAGTGCGTCTTTTTGATAGTATTGTATTTTGAAAGGGGTTTCAAGATTGAAAAAACTGCTTTTAATTTATTTATTGTTAACTAGTCTATTTGTAATTTATGTATATCATTATCAAACAGACGATTCTTCAAAACGTGAATGGTCTGGAAATGAAATGAAAGGAAGTATCGATGAAACCTATGTAATGGTTACCTTCCAGGTGGGAATTGACTATTGGAAAGGTGCCTTAAAAGGCTTTGAAGATGCGGCAAAAGCTTTGAATGTATCTGTGGAGTATCGCGGTGCTACGCAATACGATGTAGGAGAGGAGATTACGGTACTAGAACAGGTTATTGCAAAGAATCCTGCAGGTATTGCTATCTCAACGATTGATCCAGAAGCATTGAATCCTGTTATTAATAAAGCTGTTAATGCTGGTATCCCAGTCGTCATGTTTGATGCGGATGCGCCAGAAAGTAAAGCATACTCCTTTATAGGTACAAATAGTTATAATGCTGGTGTAGAGGCTGCACATAAGATGGCAGAACTATTAAATGAAAATGGACAAGTCGGTATCATCACACAACCTCATCAATTAAATCAAATAGATCGTGCACAAGGATTCCGGAATACCATTTTTAAGGAGTATCCTAACATGGAAGTAGTCTCTACCAAGGATGGAAGGGGGGACCAAATGCAATCTAAAGAAGCTGCGCAGGAAATGATGGAAGAATACCCGGATCTTACTGGAGTTTTCGTTACGCAAGCAGTTGGCGGGGTTGGAGTCGGAAGAGCGACCTTGGCTAATAATTCTGAAGATTCCGTTAAAATTATTAGCTTTGATACAGATAAAGGGACCCTTGATATGATCAAAGATGGGACGATCTCAGCAACATTAGCACAGGGAACATGGCAGATGGGATATTGGGGGCTACAATTTTTATTTCATCTAAATCATGAACCCAAAAGAAGGGCGCCGCTTCCTCGCGTTGTTGATACTGGTGTTACGATCGTTACGAAGAAAAATGTGGATGCCTATTATCAACAATAAAACCAGGGAATGGATGGGGAATAAATTGAAACACTGGACACAGATAAATAATTTACCCATTCGATATAAGTTAATCTCTCACTTTTTAATTATCAGTATCATTCCCATTATTTGTCTGGGTCTTTTGATTAATTGGACAGTTGAGCGTGTACTGGAGGAGCAAGTAAATGACAATACTCTGCAGCTTATCGGCAAAGTAAACAAGTCCCTTGAATTTTACATTAACAATATGCAAAGTATTACCTACTTTATCGGCTTTAATGAAAAAGTACAGCACTTTTTAGCGGCAGACAATGAGGTAGAGCCTAATGCAGCGGATGAATATGACATCCAGCGGTTTCTGCGTGATTTTACTACCCTTTCACCGGAAGTAGCCGGGATTTTGATCGTTAATAGTAATGGTGACTATATTAGTAATGAATTTTTTGCACCATCAACAAAAGATTTAACCGAAGAGAGTTGGTATAAAGAAGCGGTCGACAATAATGGGATATTTACAATTATTGGTCAACCAAAAGATCGAGGTCTGTCTTCATTAGTTAATTACCAAAATGACGAAGTGGTTTCGGTTGTCCGGGCAGTAGTAGATCCATATGCTGATGAAGTTCTTGGGGTGATCCTGATTGATTTAAAGCAAAGGGTCATTAAGGAAACGTTAGTAGACGTTCGCTTGGGAAAAACCGGCTACCTTATGCTGGTGGATGATCAAGGACGAAACATTTATCAGCCCAATGACCCGTTAATTAAAAATGTTCCATATAAATGGATAGCAGGACAAAATTCAGGAACTTTCTCAAAAGAAGTGAATGCACAACGACTTCAATTTATCCACCAAAAATCCCCGTTTACTAATTGGACGACGATAGGTGTGTTTCCTGCGGAAGAAACAATTTTTGAAATACGGGAGATAAGGTTTTATTTAGTCAGTTTTATTTTTCTGATCATGATTTTTGGAATTCAAATATCTTATTTTCTATCTAATTCAATATCAAATCCTATTGCTCAGTTAATGAAATTTATGCGAAAAGCAGAGTCTGGAGAATTTGATGTTCGCTACAGTGAAAAGCGAAATGATGAAATTGGTATGCTGGGACGTAGTTTTAATAATATGCTAAGACAAATTAATCACTTGATGTCTTTAACAAAACTCCAAGAAAAGGAAAAAAGAGATGCGGAGTTTAGAAGCTTGCAAGCAAACATTAATCCGCATTTTCTATATAATACGCTGGATACTATCCAGTGGATGGCAAGAAAGCAAAAGAGAAATGACATAGCGGAAGTTGTAGAGTCACTGGCGAAATTATTCCGTATCGGGCTAAGTAAAGGCAGAGACATCATTTCTTTGGATGAAGAACTTGACCATATAAAGAATTATTTGCAAATACAGAAGACGAGGTATCGTGATAAGTTAAACTATCAAATTCATGTGGAAGAGAGTATGGGTGATTTATATGTTATAAAGTTTATTCTACAGCCAATTATAGAAAATGCTATTTATCATGGGATTAAGGAACGAAGGGGCCCTGGCCACATCATTGTAACAGCGCAAGAAAAAGAGAGTAACTTATCGATCACTATTGAAGATGACGGAGCTGGTATGACTGAATTGCAGCTTCAAGAGATGCGGCAAGCACTAAGTGAAGCGATTGCTAGAACAGAGAACAAAGGGGAAACCAGAGATAAAAAAGGCTATGGCACTCTAAATGTGCAAGCCCGGATCCAGTTAGCGTTTGGTGAAGGCTATGGGATGCATATTCATAGTGAGGAGAAAGCGGGTACAACAGTCGAAATCATATTACCGATGCTGAAAGACGATACAGGGCTGGTAAAAGGGGATGCAACATAATGAATAAATGGAAAGTATTAATTGCAGATGATGAATATATTATTCGTGAGGGTATACGTTCTTCCGTCGACTGGGAAGAATTTGGTATGGAAGTTATCGGGGAAGCGGAAGATGGAGAAGAAGCAGTTGAATTAGCCTTAAAGCATAAGATTGATATATTATTGATCGATTTAAATATGCCCATAATGAATGGTTTAGCTGCAATGAAGCACTTAAGGGACGAACTGCCCCATTGTAAGATGGTAGTTATCTCGGGTTATGATGAATTTCACTATGCTCAAGAGGCAATACGATTGCAAGTAGAAGACTATCTATTAAAACCTGTTAATCCGGAAAAGCTTAAAAAAATTCTGATCGAGCTAAAGCAGCAATTAGACGTTGAGGTACAGCAGAAGTCCTTTTTGAAACAAGCTGAAAACCAAATTAAGAAGAATCATTTACAACTGAAGGAACGTTTTTTTCAAGAATGGATAGCAGGTCAATTAACAAGTACTGAAATTAAAGAGCAATTACAATTTTTAGAATTTTCAGTAGAGAAACCAGTACAGTACCTTGTCATTAGATTGCCTGATTATCATAACAATCGAACGTATTTACAGGAAAATGACCGGCAAAGTGACTTGTTTGCATTTGAAAGTATAGTAACGAAGTCTTTAGAGAAAATAAAAGCTGCAGTTTTTCGGGATAGATCGAATTTACTGAATGTTTGCCTGTGGGAACTTGTGACTAATGAACAAATTGCAGCGGTTGAAGCGATGATTAAGAAAGACTTGAATTTTAACATCTTCTGGCATCTGGAAGATGTAAACGAAGATTTATCCGATTTATATCAAGTTTATGCCCGATGTAAAGAGTCATTGGATAAGAAAACACGAATTTCTCCCATTGTTAAACAGGCTCAGATCTTTGTTCAAAAGCATTACCAAGACTCATCCCTTTCATTAGAGAGAGTTGCTGTAGAATTACACGTAACAACCGTCTACTTAAGCCGTATGATGAAACAGGAGTTAGGTATTTCTTATAGTGGTCTCTTAACACGGATGCGTATAGACAAAGCGGTTAATTTATTGAAAACAACTGACATGTCAATTCGGGAGATAGCAGATACAGTTGGTTATGAATCACAGCATTACTTTAGCACAATTTTCAAGAAACTGGTTGGTGTATCTCCGAAGCGATTTAAACAATAACTAAAAGGAAAGCTCTCCATATATATGGGGAGTTTTTCTTTTTGGTTACTTTTATAAACATCTAAGGGCTAATTATCGCAAAATTCATAACTATTTTTACATTTAGATTAATTATTTATAAAAACAGTTTAAATTTATGTAAAGCCTTACATTGGAAATGTTGATATTCTAAATTCAAGAAAGAGAAAGCGATTACAAAAATTGAAAGGGGTTACAAAGGATGAAGAGGAAATCAGGTTTATTTGCACTACTCATTTGTTTTATGTTGCTTTTAGCTGCCTGTGGAGGAAACAAAACATCAGGAGGCTCTGACGAAAAAGGCTTAATCGGTGTTGCGATGCCAACTAAATCATCACAAAGATGGGTAGATGATGGAAATAACATGGTGGAGCAATTAAAAGAACTAGGATACAAAACAGATTTACAATATGCAGAAGATGATGTTGATAAGCAAATCGAACAAATCGAGAACATGATTGTAAAAGGTGCAGAAGTTCTAGTTGTTGCATCAATCGATGGTACAGCATTAACAAATGTTTTAGAAAAAGCTGCTGATCAAGATATTCAAGTAATTGCTTATGACCGCTTGATCATGGAAACTGATAACGTTTCTTATTATGCAACCTTTGATAACTTCCAAGTAGGTGTATTACAAGCAAATTATATTGAAGAGGCATTAAAGCTTTCAGAAGAAGCAGGACCATTTAACATCGAACTATTTGCTGGATCTCCAGATGATAATAACGCTAATTTCTTCTGGGATGGTGCAATGTCTGTATTACAGCCACATATCGATAGCGGAAAATTAATCGTACAGAGTGGACAAACGAGTTTTGAGCAAGGTGCAACAATGCGCTGGGATGGAAACTTAGCAAAATCACGTATGGAAAACATTTTAAGTAAATCGTATTCAAATGGTGAAACTGTTGATGCAGTATTGTCACCTTACGATGGAATCAGCCGTGGAGCTATTCAAGCATTAAAAGGGGTAGGTTATGGCTCTGGGGATCTGCCGCTTCCTGTTGTTACAGGTCAAGATGCAGAATCAGCTTCTGTTAAATCTATGATTGCAGGCGAACAGACACAAACAGTATTTAAAGATACTCGTGATTTAGCTGCCGTAGTAGTAAACATGATTCAATCGATTCAAAAGGGTGAAGATGCGGAAGTTAATGATACAGAAACATATGACAATGGCAAGAAAGTTGTTCCTTCTTATCTAGTAGAACCCGTATCTGTAGATATCAACAATTACAAAGAGAAATTAATAGATAGTGAATATTATTCTGAAGACGAATTAAAATAGCCAAACGGATTTCAGTGGTGACTGTGTCACCACTGAAATCATTATTACGTTATTTATAAGAAGGTGGTCAGGGCTATGTCAGATTATATTTTAGAAATGCGTAACATAACGAAAACGTTCCCTGGTGTTAAAGCGTTGGATAATGTGAACTTAAAAGTTGAAAAAGGCGAAATTCACTCTCTCGTTGGTGAGAATGGTGCTGGTAAGTCCACATTGATGAAAGTATTAAGTGGTGTCTATCCCAGTGGTTCGTTTGATGGTGGTATTTATCTTGAAGGTCAAGAGTGTCATTTTAAAGATATTAAGCAAAGTGAAGGTGTTGGTATTGTTATTATTCACCAAGAACTTGCTTTAAGTCCATTTCTATCAATAGCTGAAAACATATTCTTAGGAAATGAAAGACAATCCCGCAACATAATAAAGTGGCAAGATACCTTTAAGGAAGCCAAAACATTATTAGATCGAGTTGGGTTAAAAGAGTCACCTGAAACTGCTGTAATGGATATAGGCGTTGGGAAGCAACAGCTGGTTGAAATCGCGAAGGCACTATCGAAAAATGTAAAACTATTAATTCTGGATGAACCAACAGCAGCATTAAATGAAACAGATAGCGAAAATCTATTAAAATTACTACTTGAACTTAAAAAACAAGGAATAACTTCTATTCTTATATCTCATAAATTAAATGAAGTATCGGCTATTTCTGATTCAATTACTATTTTACGAGATGGGCAAACAATTGAAACATTCTCGGCTAAGGAAGAAGAAGCATTAGAGGATCGAATTATCAAAGGGATGGTTGGACGGGAATTGACAAGTCGCTATCCTGAACGCGTCCCAACTATTGGAGAAACTGTTTTTGAAGTGAAAAATTGGAATGTTTATCACCCTCAACAGCGTGAACGAAAAGTTATTGATAATGTGAATTTTCATATTCGTCGCGGGGAAATTGTTGGGATAGCCGGCCTCATGGGTGCGGGCAGAACCGAACTGGCGATGAGTATTTTTGGAAAAACTTACGGAAAGAAAATAACTGGTTCTTTATACAAAAATGGAAAAGAAATTCAAGCAAATACAGTAAGTGAGGCCATTAAGGACGGAATTGCTTATGTATCAGAGGACCGGAAAACATATGGATTAAATTTAATCGATGACATTAAACGGAATATCACGTTATCGAATCTTAAACGCATTTCGAAAAACTCTGTCATTAATGAAAATAAAGAGATTGCCGAAGCGAAAATATTACGTGAAAAACTAAACATTAAAACGCCATCGCTTGAACAGCTTGCTGGAAACCTGAGTGGGGGAAACCAGCAAAAAATAGTGTTGAGTAAATGGATATTTACTGAGCCTGACTTATTAATTTTGGATGAACCGACACGAGGTATAGATGTGGGAGCCAAATATGAAATATATTCTCAAATTAATGATTTGGCGGCTGAGGGATTGGCTGTATTAGTTATATCATCAGAGCTTCCAGAGGTACTTGGACTCTCAGACCGTATATATGTAATGAATGAAGGACGTATAACAGGTGAACTTAATCGCTCTGAAGCGAATCAAGAAAATGTTATGCGTTATATGACCGGATCTGGAGGGGCTAATCGTGCAAACAGTAATGAACTTATTTAGAAACAATATACGTGAATATGGAATGATTATTGCACTTGTATTCATTACCGGACTGTTTTTGATATTAACAGATGGGATTACCTTTAAACCTTTGAACTTAACCAATTTAATCCTGCAAAATGGATTTATTTTAGTATTAGCCGTTGGGATGGTTCTAGTCATTATTACCGGAAACATTGACCTATCCGTTGGTTCTGTCGTTGCATTTGTCGGTGCTATCGCCGGGGTATTGATGATCAATAACAATGTACCGGTTTGGTTAGCAATTATTTTATCCATTTTTGTTGGTGCACTGATTGGTGTTTGGCAAGGATTTTGGATTGCCTATGTAGGAATACCATCCTTTATCGTAACTTTAGCAGGGATGTTAATCTTCCGTGGATTGACTTTGTATTTATTGGATGGTAAGTCATTAGCGCCATTCCCTGATTCTTTTGGACAGTTAAGCAGCGGTTTCCTGCCGAACATTGGATCAGGAGACTTCCATCTTCTATCGATCGTATTGTCTGTGCTGCTATCCCTTGTATTAATTTATTTAGAGTATAGTAAGCGTAAAAATCAATTGCAAAACAACTTGGAAGTATTGCCGCTCTGGATTACGGTAACAAAGTTAGCACTATTAGTCTTTGTTATTAACTGGTTTACTTATCAGCTTGCACTAAACAAAGGGATTCCGATTGTATTGGTGATCGTATTCGCCCTTATCGTTATTTACACTTTTATTATGAAAAATACAGTAATGGGGCGCTACGTTTATGCAACCGGCGGTAACAAGAAAGCCGCAGATTTATCAGGTATAAAAACGAAGCGAGTTGTATTCTGGGTGTTTGTAAACAACGGTATCATTGCAGCATTAGCTGGGTTGATGTTTGCTGCCCGCTTGAATTCAGCAACACCGGCGGCAGGTAACATGCTTGAGTTAGACGCAATCGCGGCTGTATTTATCGGTGGTGCTTCAATGGCCGGTGGTGTTGGTACGGTAATTGGTGCGATTGTCGGTGGTCTGGTAATGGGTGTCATGAACAATGGTATGTCATTAATCGGGATCGGCATTGATTGGCAGCAAGCGATTAAAGGTTTGGTACTCTTACTGGCAGTAGGTTTTGATGTGTTTAATAAAAATAGAGCTGGAAAATAATGCGAAAACACAATGAGGGCTACGATTCCCATGGTGTTTTTGAAAGGGGATGCGCGAACATGCTGGAGGGTTTAAAGCAGCAAGTACTCGAAGCGAATCAAGCTTTACCTAAACATAACTTAGTCACATTTACTTGGGGGAATGTCAGTGCTATTGATCGTGAAACAAATTTAGTAGTGATTAAACCAAGTGGAGTGGATTATGAAGAATTGAAACTAGAAGACATCGTTGTGGTCGACTTAGAAGGTAATATGGTTGAAGGTCATTTGAAAGCATCATCTGATACACCAACACATGTACATTTATATAAATCATTTCCAGACATCGGAGGAATTGTGCATACTCATTCCCCGCAAGCAACAAGCTTTGCGCAAGCAGGAAAAGGGATACCTGCACTTGGCACAACTCATGCTGATTACTTTTATGGAGAAATTCCATGTACCCGGCCCATGACTAAAGAAGAGATTAAAGGAAGATATGAGCATGAGACTGGGGTTGTCATTGTAGAAACATTTGAAAAAGAAAAACTGGATCCTGCACTAATTCCAGGGGTTCTTGTTTACAATCATGCTCCTTTTGCATGGGGAAAGGATGCCCATGACGCTGTTCATAACGCAGTGGTTTTAGAGGAAGTGGCTAAAATGGCATTATGGACACATCAAATAAATCCCGAAACGAGAATGATGGATCAAAACTTGCTGGATAAGCATTTCCTAAGAAAGCATGGGGCAGCTGCATATTATGGTCAGGATAAAAATTAAAAGAGGATTGGTCATATGACAAGCTCAATGATAGGGAGGATAAAAGTATGTTAAAAGTAAAGCCTGTTGAATTTTGGTTTGTGACGGGAAGTCAGCATTTATATGGACCTGAGACGTTAGAGGAAGTAGCAAAACACTCTCAGGAAATGGCAAATGGGCTGAATCAAGGTAAGGGTGTTCTTTCAAAAATAGTCTATAAACCTGTTGTGAAAACGGCAGAAGAAATTCGTAAAATCATGATTGAGGCAAATGCGGATGATCATTGTGGCGGAATCATTACATGGATGCATACATTTTCACCTGCAAAAATGTGGATTGCCGGACTTTCTGAGTTAAAGAAGCCTTTACTGCATTTACATACACAATACAATCGTGACATTCCATGGAATGAAATTGATATGGACTTCATGAACCTAAACCAAGCAGCACATGGTGATCGTGAGTATGGTTTTATTGGGGCAAGAATGGGAATTGCACGGAAGGTTGTTGTTGGTCATTGGCAGGATCAAGAAACACAGGGCCGAATTGCAACTTGGATGAGAACGGCTGTTGCATTTAATGAAAGCAAAAATCTAAAAGTAGCTCGATTTGGTGACAACATGCGCCGAGTTGCAGTGACTGAAGGAGATAAGGTTGAAGCACAAATAAAATTTGGATGGACTGTTAATGGTTATGGTATCGGTGAACTTGTTGCTAAGATGAATGAGTTCTCTGAAGGGGATGTTGATCGTTTAATAGCAGAATATGAGGACAAGTATGATTTTGCGGCGGAGGGTAAAGAAGCTGGACCGGTTCGTGAATCAATTCGTTACCAAGCACGTATTGAGCTTGGGATGAGAGCATTCTTGGAAGAAGGAGGCTATTCTGCGTTTACAACAACGTTTGAAGACTTACACGGCATGAAACAATTGCCGGGACTTGCAGTTCAGCGCCTTATGGAAGATGGTTATGGTTTTGCCGGCGAAGGGGACTGGAAGACAGCAGCCCTTTTACGTATGATGAAAATCATGTCTAATAATCAAGGGACATCATTTATGGAGGATTACACTTATCATATGGAGCCTGGAAATGAAATGGTACTGGGCTCTCATATGTTAGAGATTTGCCCAACGATTGCAGAAACAAAACCTGTGATTGAAGTACACCCGCTGGGTATCGGTGGAAAAGATGATCCGGCACGAATGGTATTTAACAGCCGTCCTGGAAAAGCTGTGAACTTCTCTGTTATCGATTTAGGGCATCGCTTTAGATTACTTGTAAATGAAGTAGAGGCCGTAAGAGTGGAAAAAGAGATGCCAAATCTACCTGTAGCAAGAGTATTATGGAAGCCGAAGCCATCACTAAGAGACTCTGCAGAAGCATGGATTTTTGGCGGTGGTGCCCATCATACTGTTTTCTCATATGACATTACATCTGAACAACTACAAGATTGGGCAGAGATGGCAGGAATTGAATGTGCGATTATTGAGGGTGACACAAAACCATATGTGTTCAGAAATGAGTTGCGTATTGCTGATCTGGCCTGGAAGCTCTATCAATAGTTAATCGTATTATAGGATGAAAATAGCAGGCAATAGATGTTCAAAATAACTCAGCAAAAATATGTTCCCCTTTAGGTAGACAGATTACTGGAAGGGGGATTTTTTCTAATAACACCCTGGGGGGGGAATTACATGTGTCTTGATGTGGAAAATATCATTTATAGCGGCGAAACAACGCTTGGTATAGAACTTGGATCCACTCGTATTAAAGCAGTTCTGATTGGAAAAGACAATATTCCGATCGCCTCTGGCAGTCATGACTGGGAAAATAGCCATATCAACAATATCTGGACATATAGTGAGGATGAAATTTGGAAGGGTGTACAAGACAGCTATCAAAAGATGGCTGTTGATGTGAAACATAAATATGGAATAACATTACAAACAGTTGGATCGATCGGGTTTAGTGCGATGATGCACGGTTATATGGCCTTCGACAAAGATGGAGAGCTGCTGGTCCCTTTTCGTACCTGGCGTAATAATATGACTGAACAAGCTTCAGAAGTATTGACAGAATTGTTTAACCATCAAATTCCGCAAAGATGGAGTATTGCCCATTTGTATCAAGCTATATTGAATAAGGAAGAACATATTTCAGACATCAACTTCCAGACAACTCTAGCTGGTTACATCCATTGGAAATTGACAGGAGAGAAGGTTTTAGGAGTTGGTGATGCCTCAGGCGTATTTCCGATTGATTTAAATACGAACCATTATAATCAGTCAATGATCAATCAATTTAATGAGTTGGTTGCACCAAAGAAATTGCAATGGAAACTCGATGATATTCTGCCTGAAGTTTTGGTAGCGGGTGAAAACGCAGGTGTACTTACAGAGGAAGGGGCAAAGCTTTTGGATGTAACCGGGGAGCTGAAGGTAGGTATTCCGCTATGTCCGCCGGAAGGTGATGCAGGGACTGGCATGGTTGCAACAAACAGTGTAGCGAAGCGTACCGGTAATGTTTCTGCTGGTACATCTGTATTTGCAATGGTGGTGCTGGAAAAGGAACTATCCAGAGTATATGCGGAGATCGATCTTGTGACCACACCTACTGGTAATCTGGTAGCTATGGCGCATTCCAACAACTGTTCTTCAGACATCAATGCATGGGTTGGTTTGTTTGATGAATTTTCAAAAGCAATAGGTATGGAAGTTGACGTGAATAATTTGTACGGAACTCTTTATAATTTGGCACTCAAGGGGGATCCGGATGGCGGGGGGCTATTAGCCTACGGTTATCTTTCCGGTGAACACATTACTCACTTTGAAGAAGGTCGGCCATTGTTTGTTCGATCGTCAGACAGTAATTTCAATTTGGCTAATTTTATGCGCGTACATTTATTTACAGCTTTAAGTGCAATGAAGCTTGGGATGGATATTCTTCTCAAAGAAGAAGAAGTGAAGCTAGATGAAATCCTGGGCCACGGAGGCTTTTTTAAGACAAAAGGAGTTGGACAAAGCCTCATGGCAGCTGCCCTCGATACTCCTGTTTCTATTATGGAAACGGCAGGTGAAGGCGGAGCATGGGGGATTGCTTTACTAGCATCATATATGGTAAATAAAAAAGATAATGAAACGTTGGAAGAATTCCTAAGGCAGAACGTATTTGCAGAACAAGCAGGTATGACAATCTCACCTGATCCTAAAGATGCAGAGGGCTTCGAGAAGTTTATGGAACGCTATAAAAAGGGCCTTGCGATTGAAAGAGCAGCAGTAGAAAATCTAACATAAATAAGTAGAAATCTATAAACGGCGGGAGCGGAGAGCACCCACCGTTTTTTATTTATTCATTAAGAAAGTATAGATTGGCGGCTGGAAGAATTTCGAGGTAGTTGCACAAAATACTTAATTAAATTAACTAATTCAAATATGGTACAATAATTCAATATAATGTAATTTGGAGGCTTTTCGATGCAGCGTGGTACTTTTCAATTAATGAAATCTGTAAATAAATCAATCATTCTAAATAAGATTCGGACTTCAGAATCTATATCCCGGGCACAGATTGCGAAAGAAACAAGTCTTACTCCTCCGACTGTCAGCAGTATTGTAAAAGAACTCATTGAGCAAGGATTAGTAAGAGAAAGTATGCTGGGCAGCTCAAGCGGAGGACGTAAACCCACAATGCTTCATATTAATAACGATGCATATTATGTCATTGGAGTGGATGCGGGACCTGAAAGAGTGGAATGTATCCTGACAGATTTAGCAGGAGAGATTATTTACAGGACATCTGGTTTGCTTCCACAACATTTAACAAATAAGCAACTTCTATTCATTTTACAAGAAACTATTTATAAGATCATAAGATTTTCTAATGTGGAACAAAGTAAAATTATTGGTATTGGGGTAGCCATGCACGGTGTGGTAGATGTTGAAACGGGTACATCACTTGTGGCACCGATATTGAAGTTAGGAAATATTCCGATCAGAGCAATTCTAGAGAAAGAGTTTAACATGACGGTGAAGGTTGAAAATGATGCGAGAGCGATGGCGCTGGGTGAATCTTGGTTTGGAGGGCATGGTGATGTCGATAGCATGGTTGCCGTAAATATTGGACGGGGTGTAGGGTCCGGTTTAGTGATTAATGGTAAATTGTATCATGGTGCAAAAGGGATTGCTGGTGAAATTGGACATATGACAATAGATATAAATGGTGAAGTATGTGCATGTGGTAATCGGGGTTGTCTTCAAACTTTAGTGAGTGGTGATGCCATTGCTAAAAGGGCAAGAAAAAATTCCGGGGAAGGTGTAAGTTCTAACTCTTTATCAGGTAAGGATATATTTGATTTAGCTCAAAATGGGGATAAGTTCTGTATAAACCTGCTTAATGAAACAGGAAACATAATTGGTATTGGTTTAACAAACTTAATACATTTAATCAATCCAAGTAAGATTGTCCTCGGCGGGGGAGTGATGAACAGTGAAAAATTCATCATGCCTGGTCTGCTTGAAATGATTCAGCAAAAAGTACTGATAAAGGAAGCGGGACAAACGGAGATTGTTGTGACACGATTAGGTCATGATGCGACATTATTAGGAGCTGTTTCCTTACTCCTTGTTGAACTATTTGATCCAATTTTAATAGGTTAAAGGCTCAGTCTGTTTTTTTGAAAACCTATTCTTTCGGTATCAAATGAAGTTATAACAAAGCAGAATGAAGCTATACAGCAAAAAAGCCGAGGCTGTAAAAACCTCGGGTCACCGAAATTCCAGCGTCAGCGTTTCGTTGCATACTCCGATTCCATACTATTCAAAGAAGTTATGAACCTCTCAAAGCCGCCTCTATTTTTAAAAACGCCGGCATCTTGAAGACATTTCACAAACTTTTTCCCAAGCTCTTCTCGTAAAATGGATTCTGCCTGCTCATTAGTAAGTAATTTACCGTATTCAAGTTTCAATTGTTCTGCCCATCTTTGATGATATGAAGCCACTTTACCTGAGTTACCAAGTAAAAACTCTTTTATATCGACCAGCTCATCTTTTAACCTAGGTGGCAGTACAGCCAATCCCATCACTTCGATTAATCCGATGTTTTCTTTTTTTATATGGTGAACGTCTTCATGTGGATGAAAAATCCCCAGTGGATGCTCATCCGTCGTTCGGTTATTTCTTAATACGAGGTCAAGCTCTAAGATCCCATTTCGATTTCTTGCAATTGGGGTAATCGTGTTATGAGGTGTATCATCTGTGAAAGCTAATACATCTGCATTTTCATTAGTATAATTTCTCCAAGTAAGCAAAATCTTATCTGCTGCATTGACAAGAGATACCATATGTTTTGACCGTATACGAATCACAGACATCGGCCAGTTCAGCACTGAAGCTTGTATTTCAGGAAAGCCTTCTAATTTGAAGTTGAAAGCATTTTCAGCACGGGTCATAGCAAATTCATATCTTCCTCCCTGATAGTGATCATGGCTTAAAATGGAGCCGCCGACAATTGGTAAATCAGCATTTGAACCGATGAAGTAATGCGGAAACTTCTCTGTAAAGCTAAGTAACCGTTCAAATGATTCTCTATTTATTTTCATCGGCCGATGCTCTTCAGAAAGTAATATGCAGTGCTCGTTATAGTAAACATAAGGAGAGTACTGTAAATACCAATTTTCATTTAAAAGGGGAATATTGATAATACGATGATTGGCACGTGCGGGATGACCTAATCTTCCTGCATATCCCTCGTTTTCTATGCACAGCAGACATTTAGGGTAGTTAATCGTTTGTTTCAATTCCCGCTCCCGCTTAATCTGCTCCGGATCCTTTTCCGGCTTTGATAAATTGATGGTAATGTCAAGCTGACCATATGCTGTATCAGATTTATAAGAGATGTTTTTCGCGATCCGGTTCTGTTGGATATAGTTATTGTTGATACTTAAGTTATAAAAGTAATTCGTAGCTGCAGCGGGTGACTCTTGGTAACTTTGGTTGAATACAGTATTGACAACAGATGGTCTTGGAACGAAGCAATTCATTATATTAGCTGCTAAGACTTCCTTGTCATCATAAAGGTTATCGATCACTTTTTCTTCTACTGCATATGCAATGATTTTCTCTACAAGATTCGAAAGAGTATCATCACTTTCTTGCACATCTTCAGGATAGGTCTCTAATCCAAGTAAGCTCATCACTTGATTCCGCATATAAATCTTATCTGCAGGTTCAATTAATTGAACATCCAACGCCTTCTGAATCAGCCCGGCAATATGTTGATAGATCATGTTAGCACATCCTTCTTGTACCCTTCTGGCTGGGAAGAGTGCCATTTCCATGCGTCCTCAATCATTTTCGAAATGGATGTTCTAGTTGGATTCCAACCTAGTACTTGTTTCGCTTTTTCCGAACTTGCTACTAAAATCCCCGGGTCACCAGTTCGGCGCGGACCAATTTCTGCTCGAATGTCCTTGCCTGTAACGTTTCTTGCTGCCTCAATCATTTCTTTCACAGAGAATCCCTGACTGCTTCCCAAATTAAAAACATCACTTTTGCCACAAGCTTGTAAATAGTTTAAGGCTAAAAGATGAGCAGTAATTAAATCTTCAACGTGTATATAATCCCGAATACAAGATCCATCAGGCGTGTCATAATCATCTCCAAAGATGGTGATATGAGGTCGTTGTCCTAAAGCAGTCTGTAAGATGATGGGAATAAGATGGGTTTCGGGTTGATGGTGCTCCCCGATTTCTGAAGTTTCTCTTGCGCCAGCTACATTAAAATAGCGTAGTGATACATATTTTATCCCGTAAGCATGTTCCGTCCATTTTATCATTTTTTCCATGGTAAGTTTCGTCTCACCATATGTGTTTGTTGGGTTCGTCGGTGCCGATTCTGTAATGAGTGCCGTATCAGGCTCACCATAGGCTGCTGCAGTAGAAGAAAATACAATATGTTTTACTTTATATTCAACCATGACCTTAAGTAATACCTGTGTCCCGTAAACATTATTATCATAATACTTGAGAGGGTTCTGCATAGACTCTCCGACAAGTGAATGGGCTGCAAAATGCATCACAGCAGTAATCGGTTCTTCTTCAAATACAGAGCGTAAAAACTCAATATTACGCAGATCTCCCTCATAGAATACGGCCTTTGAATGTATTGCTTGTCTGTGTCCAGTTTCAAGGTTATCGACCACAACAACCTGTTCACCTTGATCAATCAATTGATAAACAGCATGTGAACCTATATAGCCTGCACCACCTAAAACTAATATACTCATAGGATAGCCTCCTCAGAAATTTCTTTAGCACCGCTGCCGATCCCCGCTATGTAAAATGTTGCATCATAACCGATTTTTTCTCTGTAGATGGCAGTAATGTTTTTCTTGAAATCATTTACTTTATCTTTCGCCACAACCGCAATTGCACAACCGCCAAACCCGGCACCAGTCATACGCGCGCCAAGTACCCCATCTTGTGACCATGCAGCGTGGACGAGGGTATCCAGCTCGTGACCAGTAACCTCATAATCGTCTCTCAGTGAGTGATGAGATTCATTCATTAATTGACCAAAACGTATAAGATCTCCCTGCTGCAGACTTTTTAGTGCTTCTAATGTGCGTGCATTTTCATATACAGCGTGTTTAGCCCGTTTTCGACTCACCTCATCTGTGATTAGTTTCTTATTCAGTTCAAATTCCTCAGGTGTTAATTCTCCTAAACTATGAATCGTTAGTTTCCGCTGCAAGTCTCTTAATGCTAGCTCACATTGCGTACGACGTTCGTTATATTTAGAGCCTGCTAACACACGTTGTTTATTTGTATTGATAATCATTATGACATATTTACCCAATTCAAGAGGGGCATATTGATATTCAAGAGTTTGACAATTTAAAAGGATGGCATGATCTTGTTTTCCCATACCGATAGCAAATTGATCCATAATCCCGCTGTTGACACCAATATACTTATTTTCAACCATTTGACCACATTGAATCATTGGAATGGGTTTCAATTTCAAATCGAAAAGTCCATTCAATAAAACGCCCGTTGCCATTTCTATGGACGCAGAAGATGAAAGACCCGCCCCGTTGGGAATATTTCCATAAAATAAAATATCTGCTCCTTGGTGAATCTTATAGCCAGCCTCCTTTAAATAAAGAAACATCCCTTTAGGGTAATTTGCCCATTGGTCAGATTCTTTAAAAGAAAGGTCAGATAAGTCACATTCTATGATTCCTGCTTCAGGAAAATTCATGGAGTAAAACCGTATCCTTTGGTCGTCCCGCTTTCTTCCCAATGCAGTGGTTCCATAGGAAATAGAGGCTGGAAATACATGTCCGCCATTATAGTCCGTATGCTCTCCGATTAAATTGATTCTTCCTGGGGCGAAGAAGATCCTGGGGGCATTGAGTGTATGAAAGATAGATTGAAACTCAGTTATTAAAGTAGTTGCCTTATTCATAAATACCTCCTATACTCTTGGTGAGGCTGTCAGGTTCTGATTTCACTTAACTTAATTAATTAAATTAATTAAGTTAAAGTTAGCGTACTATAATTCAGTCGAAGATGCAATTCGAAATCGAAGGGTTTAGGGGGCTTTGTGCTATTGCTGGCAGTGGAAGCAAAGTCCAAGATGGCTCAGGGGAGTTACATATACCAAAAGCATATGAAAGCTATGAGGCAATCTTTATGATGAAAAAATAAATGCTGTTTGAACCTTTCCAAATGATTTACCTAAGAGTGGGTGTTAAGCATGTATGAGGGATTTACTAATATGAGCAGCTCTACTAATGAAAGGATTGTTCAATATGAATGAATATGTAGAAAATATAAGTTTTTTAGATAAGGCAGCCATTAAAGCAGGGAATGATCATTTTGAATTTATTATAGTACCAGCTTGGGGATCTAACCTAATTTCACTTGTTGAGAAGAAGAACAATAAGGAATTACTTCGAGTCCCCAGCTCAGCTAGTCCGGCATCAATCAAGCAATTGTTGTAAATGAACCAACTGGAATTAAAATTACCTACGAAGCAGATAATAACTTTAAGTTTTGGGTTGTATATAATCATGATGGAAATCATCAGTTTGTATGTCCAGAGCCATATACGTGGGTGACGAATGCCCCTAATCTTGATTTAGATTATTCGACTACAGGACTTCAAGTTATCGAACCAAACCAAGAAAAAACGGTTATGACAAAAATAATGGTATCCAGTAATGATTTTTAAAGTAAGAAAGAATTGGAGATAGATTATTATATAATTGTAGGTAAACACTGCATATGCGTCTATCTGTCATCCCAACTGAAACACGTGGAGTGCGGAAACAATTTTGGTTTATAATCTCTGAGTTATAATTGATAAAAGAGACAGGGGTTTATTTACCAAGCAAAGAGTGAATCTTGTCATCGGATTCACTCTCTTTGTTTAAAAAATTTATTGGATGGTTTTCTGTCCATCTTTCTTTTCCCATTTTTTACTCTCTTTATAAAGAATTAAAGTGATAATAAAACAAGAAAATCCCGGCGAATAACCATCCGGAATAACCAAATAAAACACCATCCCAACCCCCAACACAATCAACGCCTCACGATTAAAATTCGACTCCCCATTCGCAAGCCGCACAAGCGCATTCTCTGAAATCCTACCTTTCCTAATAACTAAATAATCAGCCACCACAATCGCCGATATCGGAATGATTAGGATCCCCAGATAAGAAATATACTCCTGCGCATTATAAACCAGCTGCGGAAACGAACTTAAAATAATTCCGGCGACACTGAACAACAATGCACTTTGAATCCGCGATAGGGACGGTAGTGCATTAAGCAAACTGTATCCCCCTGTATACGCATTACTAAGATTAATAGAAATCATGGACACCATTGCACAAGCCGTGATCACCAATAGAAGCAGGCTGGAGTCGGTCAGTTGACTCGCTGCCACGAATGGATTCAGATCTTTGAACAAGCTGGCACTCAATCCTCCCAATAGTGCGGTCATCATGAATCCGACGACGTTTCCTCCGTAGAGACCCCAGAATCCGTGGCGGTCGCTTTTGCTGTATCGGGTGATGTCCGATGATGCGCTCACTCCGGAAATGTATTGAACGAAGACGAGGCTTGAATAGAAAAAGAACGTTCCGATCGAGAATGGTTCCTGACCCTGGTTCAGTGTCATGAGGGAATCGGCTCCTTTTGTCAGGAACAGGTACAGGATGATTCCCTGGCCGATCACGAGGATCGGGATGAATAGTTTGGTCGCTTTCTTGACGGCTTCGAAGCCGATGAGGGCTAGAAGGGTCATGAGGATGGCGAGTCCGATGGTGACGGGTATGAATGGTATGGTGTACGGTGTTACTTTTTCCACCATGGAGATGATGACGAAGGTTCCTCCGATGGTTTGGACGCTGAACCAGTAGAGGGACGTCAGGGACCGGATGGGGGATGCGATGAGCATCGACAGCCGGGTTCCGATGATGGACCGTAGGACGTATTGAGCGGGCAGGCCGTAGCGGGATCCCGGTAGAGATAAGAATGATACGAATAGGAAGGCGACGCTTGCTCCGAGTGCAGTGGCTGTGAACGCTGCCTGAAAGGATAGTCCACCTTCAAGGACGGCGAGTGCGGGGATGAGGAAGTTTCCTGCGTTCACGGAGAAGGCGAGCTGTATGATGAAGTATTCGATCCATGTGGTTGATTTCAATTCACTTGGAACCTTTTCAAGTCCGAGTCTTTCGATCATGGGTTGTTTCATGGAATAATCTCCTTTGGGTATACTAAGGTGGATCGTTTCTATTTTAAAGAATTTTTGGAAAAAAGCGAAGAAATAATCATTTAATTTTTTAAAGAAAAATAGAGATATTTCCTTATTTATTTGTTAGAATGTAAGTGCTTACAGGGTGAGTAATTGCCCTTCGCTATTATATATAAATAGTGTTATATTTAGGAAGTAAATGCTCCAAGGAGCAATAGTGCATTTAGGAGGTTGGCTTAGTATGCGTATTGGTGTACCAACGGAAATTAAAAATAATGAAAATCGGGTGGCTATGACTCCCGCAGGTGTTGTGAATCTGGTTCTTTTTGGACATGAGGTTTACATTGAATCAGGAGCTGGATTAGGCTCAGGATTCACAGACGAAGATTACGTAGCAGCAGGTGGACACATCGTTGATTCTGCAGCGGAAGCATGGTCCATGGACATGGTCATGAAGGTAAAAGAGCCACTTCCAAGTGAGTACTCTTATTTCCGTGAGGGACTTATCTTATTTACATATTTACATCTTGCTCCAGAACCGGAATTAACGAAAGCGTTAATCGATAATAAAGTGATCGGGATTGCGTACGAAACGGTTGAACTGAATCGTGCCCTTCCATTATTGACTCCGATGAGTGAAGTGGCTGGACGTATGGCGACTCAAATCGGTGCTCAGTTCTTAGAGAAGATCCACGGTGGTAAAGGTGTGTTACTTTCAGGTGTACCAGGGGTTCGCCGTAGTAAAGTAACGATCATCGGTGGAGGAGTTGCAGGTACGAATGCAGCGAAAATGGCTGTTGGACTTGGTGCCAATGTAACAATCCTTGACCTTAACCCGGATCGCCTTCGTCAGCTTGATGATATCTTCGGTAGTGACGTAACGACGCTTATGTCCAACCCACTTAATATCGAACAAGCTGTTAGAGAAGCAGATCTTGTAATCGGAGCTGTTCTGATTCCAGGAGCGAAAGCACCTAAATTGGTAACAGAAGACATGATCAAAGCGATGACGCCGGGATCGGTTGTAGTCGATATCGCCATCGACCAAGGTGGAATCTTCGAAACAACGGACCGCATCACGACTCATGACGATCCAACTTACGTGAAGCACGGAGTTGTACATTATGCCGTTGCCAACATGCCTGGTGCCGTACCACGTACGTCTACGATCGCACTTACAAATGTAACAGTACCTTACGCGGTTCAAATCGCAAACAAAGGCTACAAAAAAGCATGCCTGGACAACGAAGCGCTATTAAAAGGTATTAACACGTTGAACGGATATGTGACATACCAAGCTGTAGCAGAAGCACACGCTGTAGACTACTCAGACACAAGAACACAATTAGAGCAACAATAACACCACGAAGCCGACTGCATGGGAATGTTCAGTCGGCTTTTTTTATGTAAATATAGGAGAGATTATGAAGCCCTCGGTGTTATGTCCTTAAGTTGATTGGAGTGCAATTCTTTACATAACAAAATGGGAGTATACAGAAAAAGCCACATCCTGAAATGTGGCTTTTTCTGTATTTTTTACTCTATTCGAGATTTGCATGTTTACCATACATTTTAGTAGAATCCAATCCCTTTTTCTCCATAAAGCGCAGAATGATGGCATCATAAAATAACAACATCGTTTGCTCAAATAGAGAGCCCATTGGTTGGATCGTTTTGTAATCACCTTCGGACTGGTCTTTCGTTACTCCTGGTAATGTAACGGTCAAATCAGCTAATTCTCCAATGGTTGATTCAGGAGAAATGGTTATTGCTGCGACGGTACCTCCCAAGCTTTTTGCTTTTTCAGCAATGGCCACTAACGTTTTGGTTTCTCCTGAGCCTGATCCAATGATTAATAGATCATCCTTTTCTAAGTTAGCTGTTACTGTTTCCCCAACGACATAGGCATCAATCCCCATGTGCATCATTCGCATCACAAAAGATTTCCCCATCAATCCAGATCTGCCAGCACCAGCCACAAAGATTTTCTTGGATTCTAAAATCTGGTTTACTAATTTCTCTGCCTCTTCATCAGAGATTAAGTGTACCGTTTGTCTTAATTCTTCAACGACTTTGGCTAAATATTGAGTAGAATTCATCGATTCATTACCCTTGGTGAATTAATTCCTGCATTTCACGTGCAGTCGCTCGTTTATCTTCTTTGCTTGTAATCCCGCCACCTACAATGATGAGGTCAGGCTGTTCTTTAATAACTTCCGGTAGTGTTTCTAATTTGATTCCACCGGCAATTGCCGTTTTGGCATTTTTCACAACGCTTTTGATCGTGTGTAGATCTTCAAAGGAATTTTTTCCTACAGCTTGCAGATCATAACCCGTGTGTACACAGATATAATCGGCACCAAGTTCGTCCAATTCTTTCGCACGGGCTGCAACGTCTTTCACCGCAATCATATCAACAAGGATTTGTTTCCCTTGTTTTCGGGCTTCTTCTACTGCGCCTTTGATTGACTCGTCTTCTGCCGTTCCAAGAATCGTAATGATGTCAGCACCCGCAGCAGAGGCTTGACTTACTTCATATCCAGCTGCATCCATAATTTTTAAGTCCGCTAATACGGTTAAGTCAGGGAATGCTGCTTTTACTTCTTTCACTGCTTTTAGGCCTTCATTGATCACCACAGGTGTACCAATTTCTACAACATCAATATACTCTTCTACCTCTTTTACTAATGCAATTGCTCCTGGAATATCCACAAGATCTAATGCTAATTGTAATTTCATTTATATTCGCTCCTTATAATAAATTTAAATTGGTTATGCTAAGTGTTGTCATGAGAATGTATTTACTCACTAGCATGCTGTTTAGTATACTCAGTATGTAAATAAATTTGAAGTACGCACTTTCATCGCATATAGTGATAAAAAGTATACTATTGGATGAAATAAAGGGGAGTTGACGTAAATGCCAAATTTAGGAGAGAAAAATTTTAATTGTGAGAAAGAATTAACGCTCGCAGTAATCGGTGGTAAATGGAAAATGTTAATTTTATGGCATCTAGGCAAGGAAGGAACGAAACGATTTGGTGAATTAAAGTCCCTTATGCCGGGAATTACCCAAAGAATGCTTGTAAACCAATTGCGCGAACTTGAAGATCATTTAATCGTACACCGAGAAGTGTATCCTGTAGTTCCACCAAAAGTTGAATACTCACTTACCGAGCATGGTGAAAGACTGTTACCGATTTTAGAGGCTATGTATGAGTGGGGCAAAGATTATGTCGAGAATGTATTGGAAAAGGAAACGGATGATCAATCAGCTGCAAAATAGAAAATCTCATTTACCAAGGGTTGACCTTGGTTTTTTTTATTACTGTTTTATATGAGTAGAGACAACAACTTAATTGCCACTTCTCGCTTATTCTTATAAAATTGGGGTATAACATATAAGTAGCATAAGAGAGTAAGAAGATAATAATAGATAAGTTTATATGGAGGAGATGCAAAATGAAGATTTCATATCATGGACATTCAGTAGTGAAGATCGAAACGAACGGTAAAACGATTTTAATCGACCCATTCATCAATGGAAATGAACTGACAGATCTTAAAGTGGATGACGAGAAACCCGATGTGATCATTCTTACACACGGTCACAACGATCACGTAGGTGACACCGTCGAGCTTGCGAAGGAGAATGATTCATTGGTAATCGCGAATCATGAATTGGCAACGTACTTAAGCTGGCAATCAGTGAAGACTCATCCGATGCATGTTGGGGGAGCGTATGAATTTGACTTCGGGAAAGTGAAATTGACACAGGCGTTCCACGGCTCAGGTCTGATTACAGAGAGCAATGAGATCATTTATATGGGTATGCCTGCTGGCGTGCTCTTGATGATTGAAGGGAAAACCATCTTCCATGCGGGGGATACCGGATTATTCTCCGATATGAAGCTGATCGGGGAGCGTCATCCGATTGATCTTGCTTTCCTTCCGATCGGAGATAATTTCACAATGGGACCTGAAGATGCGGCTACAGCAGCTAGCTTCTTAAAGGCGAAGAAAGTCGTGCCGATCCACTATGATACATTCCCGCCGATCAAACAGGATCCGCAGAAATTCATCGACTTGCTTGATGATTGTGAAGGACAGGTTATGAAGGCTGGAGACGTCATCGAATATTAATTAGTGAGAGCATTGCAAATTAAGTAGTTTAGATAATGTGGAGAAAACTTAAGACCACAGCCAAAATATTGTACGTTCCGTTTTGCAAATAACGTATTTTCAGCTTAATGACAAAAAAGTGCCGGTATTCGGCACTTTTTTGGTGTCTTTATTACTTTTTATCATATTCATTCAAAGGTACATCGCCCTTCAGAAAAAACATGGGCAAACCACCTCATTTCAGAAGAGTTAGAACATAACAAACAAGACACAACCAGGATCTACATGAAAAGCAACCCATCCAATTGATCATGAAGGATGGGTTGCTTTAATTTACTCTATAGGAGAGACATTATCAGTGTTAGGGTGAGGATATTGAAGCACTGCTTATTATTATTTAGATTTCATTAATTTTCCTTTTATGTCAATTCAAATATAATCGAAAAAACACTACAATTACAATTAGATATAATAGAGCATATACCATTCTAAATTTTATTTTATTAGAATAAAATAAATATATATATATAATTGTTAAAACTATGAAAATTAAAAGTAATATATTATCCAACATATGCTCACCACCAAATTTATTTTATCTAGACTTTACTTTATATGTCAAAGCCCAAGTCATATCAAGAATAACACCTTTTCCTTTATTATGCGACTTCATTGCCTTCCCAAGTTTTTTACAATATACCCCTGTGATACCTGCAATACCAGCTACAGGTGGTAACCAAAATAGTATAGTTGCATAATCCTGTTCAGTATCTGATGCATCTTCCAACTGTTTAATTGCTTTTTTAGCTTGTGAATCAGTATATGTTGCCCTTACTCCCCACCAATAAGTTTTAGAAGTATAACCTTTCCTAGCAGCAGCCATAAATTTATATTTATTAGTAACTGATAAATTAGTAATTGATAAATCTTCATTAACCACTACTTGTCCATTTTTTACTTGTCTGTTAATTTCTTCAAAAGATTTTTCTAAAACCGCTAATTCATTTTTTATATATACATCTTGAGGGATACTACTATCAACATACAAAAAGCCTTGATCATTTTTATGAACATAAGGCGCTACTTCAAAAATAACTTCTGAAGCATCTTCAGCTAATGAAGCTACCGGTAATCCTGTAATCTCGTTTGATATATTTTCATTTGCATGAGCGATATTCGATAAAAATCCACTTGAGAATCCTAAAGTTAATATTGTTGTTGCTCCTAAAATAAGTGCCTTTTTCATTTTACATTACACCCTTTTACAAAAAATAGTATTTTCTTCCGGAAGGATTATATATTACCATATTAATAATCAAATAATATAAAAATTATCCTTAAATAATCCTTAAGTTTATTTTATTACATAATCTTAAAAGCCCTTGATACATCAACAAAAACACCCATTTGATTTAATGAGCTAATAGGTATGCTAATTCATATGCCATATACAATGATTCTCCACAAAAACTTAACTACTTAGGTGCAAATTCATTGTCCTTTTTCTCACGTTTATACAACATCCTTCACGCACTCGCATATACATGATACAAGCCTAGAGAGGAGGAAGAACGTGTGAAACAACGATACATTCTCTGTTTACTATTCACAGGGGCCCTAATATATTATGGAGCTCCCCGCATATCCATTTTTGCAGAAGGTCTTCAAGGCACCTTCGCCATCGGCTGGCTTGTACTTGCAACCTTTGTGGTAGCCGGAAACCTCGCAGCCCTTCTTTACACACCTAAAGGAATAAGTAAGGGCAAGAAGTTGAAATCGAAACCGGTGCGGAAAGTGAGATCGAGATCATTTGGATAAGTGTTTTTAATAGTTATCGATTGAGTATAAGCAAACCCTTAAAGTTGATTGGAGCGGAAGGTGCTCGACTCCTGCGGGAATAGCTGGACAGGTGAGACCCCGGAAGCGCAGCTGAGGAGGCTCACCGCCAGCCCCGCGGAAAGCGAGCACCTGGAGCGGAAATCAACCAGCACTCTCTCCGTACAAAAGCATCAAAGTTCTCCAAATCAGGGGGCTTACACCAATGTAAGCCCCGATTAAATTGAAACACCACGCTTTTCACATTATAATAAACATATGAAGCAGGACGTTATAAAGAAGGGTGAAAAGCTTGGCTACTAAACACGAACAAATAATAGACTACATAGATACTTTGCCAGTCGGTGAAAAAATCTCTGTTCGCCAAATTGCAAAAGCACTGAACGTGAGCGAAGGAACCGCGTACAGGGCGATTAAAGATGCGGAAACTAAAGGATATGTCAGCACCATCGAACGCGTCGGTACCATCCGGATCGAACAAAAGAAGAAAGACAACATCGAAAAGCTCACCTATGCAGAAGTGGTCAATATCATTGATGGACAAGTATTGGGTGGAAGAACGGGATTACATAAAATGCTCAATAAGTTCGTCATTGGAGCGATGAAGCTTGAAGCCATGATGAGATACACGGAAGCGGGGAACCTGTTGATCATCGGGAACCGGACCCAGGCCCACGAGCACGCACTACGAGCCGGGGCTGCCGTACTGATCACCGGTGGATTCGATACAGAAGATCATGTCAAGAAGCTTGCAGATGAGCTCGAACTCCCGATCATTTCTACTTCCTACGACACGTTTACAGTGGCGACCATGATCAACCGGGCAATTTATGATCAGCTCATCAAAAAGGAAATCGTATTGGTAGAAGATATTTTAACAAAAGCGGATGACACGGCATACTTGCATATAAACGATACGTTGGAGGAATGGTTCGAAAAAAATCAATATACATTCCACAGCCGTTTCCCGGTGGTCGATAACAATCTGAAAGTGCATGGTATGGTCACCTCGAAAGACGTCATGGGGCAGGAAAAGTATACGGGAATCGATAAGATCATGACCAAACAACCGATCACCGTCAGCCCGAATACAAGCGTTGCTTCAGCCGCCCATATCATGATCTGGGAAGGGATCGAATTACTTCCCGTGGTCAATGAACAAAACAGGCTCCAGGGAATCATCAGCCGTCAGGACGTATTAAAGGCCCTGCAAATGATTCAAAGGCAGCCACAGGTTGGGGAAACGATTGATGATCTGATTAGTAATGGAGTAGAAGCAGCAGCTGAGAAAAAAGGCGATAAAGAAGTCTACCTTTTTGCGGTGACTCCTCAGATGACCACTGGAATTGGTACGATCTCGTATGGCGTATTCACTACATTAATGACAGAAGCGGCCAATCGAGCATTGAAGCCCTACAAAAAAGGCGATATTGTCATCGAAAACATGACCATCTATTTCATCAAACCTGTTCAAATGGAGAGCATGCTTGAAATTCACCCGAAAGTGCTCGACGTCGGAAGAAAATTTGGTAAAGTGGATGTAGAAGTATATAGTGAAGGTGTATTGGTGGGGAAATCCCTGATGATTTGCCAGCTGATTGATCGTCATTAGGGTTTTTTCTGAATAAGTGGGATCACTTGTAGAATTTTCGACAAAAGGTTCATAAAAATGAATTTCCGGATCATAAGTTGCCGAAACTGGATCATAAATCTGGAAAGAGGATCATAAGTAACGAAACCCGGTTCATAAATCCCGAAAGAGGGTCATAAGTAGCCAAAACCGGTTCAGGAAAGTTGAAGAATGACCGCTTTTTCATCCATAGGCTACTTAAAAGGTCATCTTTCACCTGATAATTGAACAAAACGATGCTATTTTACCTGAAAAAATAATTAAATCAATCCACCGACTAAGAAATCAGAAAAAAAAGACCGGATAAGCATCCAGTCTATTGTCGCATTTATTGGTTATCCAGTTCTTTCGCTTCTCTTTGAGCATAAGGAAGCACGTGCTTGTACAGCTTATACCCTGCCCAGCAGCTTCCAAGTCCAATCAGGATGAAAAGACCGCCGATAAAATACGTCAGCGTTCCAGGGAATAAAAACAGCTGATTGATCCCAAACAGGGCAACAAATAGCCCTAGGGCAATGCTTGCCTTCGCCGATAACCATTTCTTTTCCATTGGTCGATTCGTTCGAACCTGTCTGATTTTATAAAAGACATAAAACGTGAATGTTACGACAATCAGTAGTGCGAGAAAATACATAGTTTTGTCCTCCATCGTTGACTTCTCTCGCTACTATTTTACAGATATCAGGACAGATTGCCAAATAAAAAATCCACTCCAAAGGAGATTCCCATGAAAGAACAAATACTGGACCTCATCAAACAATATGAAACCATCATCGTACATAGACATGTTCGCCCGGATCCTGACGCCTATGGTTCCCAGGGAGGACTGGTGGAAATGCTGAAAACGTCCTTCCCGGATAAAAAGATTTTTGCCGTCGGGAAAGAAGATGAAAGTCTTCATTATTTAAAACGCTTGGATGTCATTGAAGACCACGTTTTCGAAGGAGCTTTAATCATCGTTTGCGATACGGCGAATGAAGAACGTATCTGTGACCGTCGTTATAAGTTAGGGGATAAGCTCGTGAAAATCGATCATCACCCCAATGAAGATGCATACGGAGATTATTTATGGATCGATACATCCGCAAGCTCAGTAAGCGAAATGATTTATGAATTCTACTTGTTCGGTAAGGATAAAGGACTGACGTTATCTGATGAGGGCGCAAGACTTTTATTTGCCGGGATTGTGGGAGACACGGGAAGATTCCTTTATCCGAGCACAACTCAGAATACGTTTGATATCGCAGGCGAATTGATCCGCTTTGATTTTGACCGTAATGAACTATTCAATAAAATGTACGAGATCGATGCCAATGTCATCAAGCTTCACGGATTTGTCCTTCAAAACTTCGAAATGGATCAGGATGGCTGTGCAAGCATGATCATGACGAAAGAAATACTGGAGCAGCATCAGGTCATTCCTTCAGAAGCTTCTTTACTGGTCAGTACATTGGGTAACGTAAAAGGCATCAAAGCGTGGGTCTTCTTCATTGAAGAAAGTGATCAAATCAGGGTCCGTCTGCGTTCAAAAGGACCAGTCATCAACACCATCGCCAAAAAATACAACGGCGGAGGACATCCATTGGCTGCAGGGGCTTCGATTTATTCATGGGAAGAGAAAGAAGAAGTAATGAAGGATTTAAGAGAAGTGTGCAGGAATCATAGATAAGACTTAAGAGGAGCTGGTATCTGCCGGCTCCTCTATTTAATGTTCTGACAGGCACATAAGAATCGCCCCTTTCAAATTTAATAGGGGTCTGAGTGGTTCGTAAATCCTGCCAATATTATAAAAAAGTTCAAACTCCGGTCCATTGACGGGAGTATTTTTGTGTTCTTTTTTCTTTACGTCATCCCCCTATAAAATAGGCTTTTGTATCAGTCACAATACCCAGCAAGATGACATAAATTGTTTGGGAGTGTTCATATTTATAGTGAATTTACCTAAATTACAGAAATTTTTCTTGGAAAGCTCAATTGTTTTTGTTCCTTAATTGTGAGAGACATTGGGTAAACTTTTTGGGAGGTAATGAAATTGATGAATAATTTTCACAATGAACTTCAGAGTCTGAATGTAGGTGATTTCCAGGCAACACAGCCTGTTTCATGGGATCAAAACATGTATGATCCTAATGACGAACGAATTTTCCTTGGATTTGGAGGCTGTTTCGGCTTTGGATTCGCATGCTTCTTTAGTTGCTTTGGTTGTGGTGGATGCTTCCGTTGCGGAAGATGCGGCAGATGCGGAAGATGTGGCGGGTGCGGACGGTGTGGACGCTGCGGCCGTTAATCAGGTTTTAGAATATCGTTTTCAACTTGATCCCTGTATGAGTCAGTGCAGGGGTCTTTTTTTATACATAAGGGACAAAGTGAGACTCATACGATGATAATGATAGTCATATTAGCGGGTGTAAGGAGGAGCGCTATGGCAAAATTGGACCCTTCTATGCGTTTAAAAGTAAAGAGGGATACGTTTTATCTCCCTGAACCAAACAGCGGTGTTTTCTTTAGGAATAACCAATGCTCTTTCCGCATGGAGGGAAGTGGAATTGATCAATGGGTTGAGAAGCTGCTTCCGATGTTCAATGGGGAGTACTCCCTTGAGTATTTGACGAACGGACTGCCAGTCCCTTATAAAAACAGGGTCATGGAAATGGCAGAGGTTTTGCATAAAAACGGGTTTGTTCGGGACGTGAGCAGGGATCTGCCACACCAGCTTCCCCAACATGCATTGAAAAAATTCGCATCACAGATCGAATTTGTCGACAGTTTGGCAGGTTCGGGAGCTTCAAGGTTTGAAACCTACCGCGGGGCCAATGTCCTGGCAGTGGGGTCTGGACATTTTCTGACTTCACTCGTTTCATCGTTGGTTGAATCTGGAATGGCTAAGCTGCAGGTGCTCTTGACCGATGAGGTACCGACGAATAGAGGCCGGCTGTTGGAACTTGTGGAACATGCACGTAAAACAGATCCGGAAGTAGAACTCCTGGAAGTCGGATTCAGTGAAGACGGATGGCGGGAGACCCTGAAGCCTTTCGATTCCATTTTATACGTAAGTCAAAAGGGAAACACTGAGGAATTGGATCTCCTCCATGCCATTTGCAAGACAGATAAGAAGCTGTTTATTCCGGCGATTTGTCACGGGCAGAAAGGAATCGCAGGACCCATCATCCATCCTGATTCCGAGGCTGGATGGGAATCTGCATGGAGGCGCATCCACACTACTGCCTTACGAAACGAAAATCAGGTTTCGATCGAATCGGCGATTCCTGGAGCGATGCTTGCGAACATGGTCGTCTTTGAAGTATTCAAAGAGATAACGGGAGTGTCAAAATCTAATCAGAGAAATCGAATCTTTCTGCTGGATACAGAAACGCTTGAAGGAAGCTGGCATTCCTTTTTACCCCATCCATTGGAGACTGGACATTTAGCAGCTGAAGCGGTTCAGAATGTGGAAACACGGATAGAACAGGTTTCAGAAAGATCTGACCCTGAAAAAGTGTTGTATCTCTTTACTCTGCTGACGTCAAAAGAGACGGGGGTTTTTCATGTGTGGGAGGAAGGCGATACGAGGCAGCTGCCCTTGGCTCAATGCCGTGTCCAGCCGGTCGATGTCCTGTCCGAGGGCACTGCAGAACTGATGGATGAGGTGATCTGCAGCGGCTTGACCCATGAAGAAGCACGCCGGGAAGCCGGGATAAGAGGAATAGAGAGATACGCTTCAAGGTTGGCCAGTTTGATCGTTCCTCATGAGACTGGTGAATATATGGCCACCTGCGCAGGAGCGACGTTTGCAGAATGCGTCGGCCGCGGTCTTCGTGATTGTTTGACTGATGAACTGAGGGAAAGAGAATCTGTTCAAAGTAGCACGATTTACCGTCTTGAGTTGGATAGGGTTGAGGATGAAACATGCCGATTTTATTTACAGGCACTGACCACCATGCAAGGATTTCCGGAAATTGGAATAGGGGAGGATTTGGCTGGATTTCCTGTCGTCTATGTTCGTGGAAGGAATGGCTGGTATGGAAATACCGATTTAACGATCACCATGGCACTGAGGAACTCTCTGCAGCATGCGCTCTTTCAAGCTCAGAACGATACGGAGGCTTTCAACGCAAATCCTGTTGTCGTTGCGTTAGAGCAAGAAAAGGCAGAGAGAATCACCATTCCAGCTAATGAAGACACGACCCAGCCCCTGAAAGAAGCAATCGAAACCTTGAAAAGGAATCATAAGCAGGTAGTCGTGTATGAACTGAATATGGAGCCCGTTTTTAAACAGGAGCTTGCAGGCGTGTTTGGAGTGGTGCTACGAGAGGAGGAAACCTAATGAATTCTTTCGTGGTGATTGTGGGGGATGGGCTGCTAGCGGACCTTGTTTGTGCGCAAATTTCAGTCCGCTACCCCGTTTTCCGGCAAAAAAACGTTGAAAAAAAGTTCCCGGCGCAGACAGATTTGGTGCTGACCTTGGATGATACATGGAATCCGGCTGTACATCAAATGGCAGAAGAAGTGATGAGGCAGTCGTCTATCCCATGGCTGAGAGGCTTCGTTTCGTTTGGGGAGGGAATCATCGGCCCATTGGTTCGTCCGAACACACCAGGATGCTCACAATGTGCTGATTTGAGACGTCTCCTCGGAGGAAAGGAACGGAATGAGATGCGGGAGGTACAGGAAAAACTCGCTGAAGACGGTGGAATCACGAAAGACCCATGGGCTTCGAATACCGGTTTAGTGCACATGACCCACATCATCGCAGCAGAAGTTGGCCGGGTCCTTGAAGGTGCAAAGCCACACTCCCAAGGACGGGTATGTTTAACCGACTTAAAAACATTGAACAGCTCCTGGCACTCCTTCGTTCCCGACTCACTATGCCAGAATTGCAGCCGGGTTCCGGACGATTCGCCAGAGTTAGCCCATGTGTCCCTCAAGCCCAGCCCGAAGATCCATGCCGGCAGTTTCCGCTGTACTCCCCTGGATGAACTGAAAAACGTCCTGATAAAAGACTATCTGGATAATCGGACCGGACTCTTCAACAGCAAAATGTATGACCTGGTGACGCCATTTGCAGATGCGAGTGTCAATATGCCGATGTTCTCTGGAGATGAAGGGACGGCTGGACGGACTCAAGTCTACTCAGATAGCGAGCTGACAGCTATTCTTGAAGGATTGGAGCGCCACTGCGGTTTAGAGCCCCGCGGCAAACGGACAGTCGTCCATGATAGCTACCGACAGTTGGCGGAACATGCTCTTAATCCCCTAAAGGTCGGCGTGCACACTGACGAGCAGTACGCCATGCCAGGTTTTCCATTTGAAAAGTTTGACCCTGACCGGGCAATGGACTGGGTTTGGGGTTATTCACTCATCGATGAGCGGCCGATTCTCGTCCCTGAGCTCCTTGCCTATTACAGTCTGGGCTGCAGCTCAGCCGGTTTTGTTTATGAAACGTCCAATGGCTGTGCACTTGGAGGAAGCAGGGAGGAAGCGATTTTTTACGGAATCATGGAGGTAGTCGAACGGGATTCGTTCCTTTTGACCTGGTATGCCGAGCTCAACCTGCCGCGTCTTGATCCTCTTACATCAGAGGACGAGGAGCTGCAGTTAATGATAGAACGGATGCGGGCGGTCGCTGGGTATGATCTATATTTATATAACTCTACCATGGAGCACGGAATTCCAAGCGTCTTTGCGATGGCCAAGAACAGGAAGGATAAAGGATTGAATCTGATCCTCGCGGCAGGTGCCCATCTGGATCCTGTAAGAGCGGCAAAAAGCGCGATACAGGAGCTCGCCGGGATGATGCTGAATCTGGATGAAAAATTGGAGAAGAACAAGGAGAATTATGAAAAAATGCTTGACGATGATTCTCTCGTAGGGCAGATGGATGATCACGGAATGCTGTATGGACTGCCCCAGGCCGAGGAACGTTTCACGTTTTTACAGGATGACAGCCGGCCTTTCCGAAGTTTCCAGGAGGAATTCAACTGGAGGTCTGATCACAGTGATCTTACGGATGACCTGAAGGATATTCTTGAAAGTTTCCGAAACCGGAACCTAGATGTCATTGTCGTTGATCAAACCGCCCCTGAACTGGAACAGAACGGACTATACTGCGTGAAAGTCTTGATTCCCGGCATGCTTCCCATGACATTCGGGCATCATCTCACCCGTCTGACAGGATTGGAAAGAGTCCTTAACGTCCCGGCGGAACTGGGATATGCCGACCGTCCATTGACATATGAGCAGCTCAATCAAAAACCGCATCCGTTTCCTTAAGGTACTAGGAGGTAAGGAGGATGAGTCTGGAAGAATTTTTACACAATCTGCAATTTAATATCAATCGGGCCAATCAGCCAAACTGGGAAGTGGACTGGGAGGATGCCCCTCTTCCCTATAAGCTTTACCGGGGGCTGCGGGTTGTGCCATTGTCTCTAGAAGTGCCGGTGTCACTTACCGAGAGCCAGCCGCCGTCAGAACCCAATTTAGAAAGAATCGGGCATTTTCTCTGGTATGTCTATGGCATCACCGGGGTAAGCCAGTCAGTGGATCCTGATGACTCTCAGTATCAGGAGTCTTACCCCATCCACTCCTATCGGCGGTTTGCTCCATCAGGAGGGGCGCTTTATCCGAATGAACTATATATCTATTTAAAGTTGGATGATTTGCCCGATGGAATCTACCATTATGATGTCGCCCACCATCGCCTCGTCTTACTCCGGGAAGGAAATGTCGATTCGTACTTAGAACGGGCACTCGGCAATCGTTGCGAGATCTCAAAGTGTTTTGGCACAGCCTTTGTTTCCACAAGATTTTGGAAAAACTTCTTTAAATACAATAACTTTTCCTATCGGCTGCAGGGGTTGGATGCCGGGGTTCTGATGGGGCAGCTGTTGGAGACGTCCAAACGGTTTGGATTCGAGTCAGGGGTGTATGTTCAATTTCTGGACTCAGTGATCAATCGTTTACTTGGACTGACCGAGGAAGAGGAAAGCGTCTATACCGTCATCCCACTTTCGGTTGCTGTAACCAATTGGGTTGGAAACGGAAGGGGAAAGGAACGGACTTTCACCGCTGACGAAATATGCCGGGAGATACCTGCTATTTCTGTGGAACTCTACGAAAAGTCTGAAAGAATTAGAGAGTTTCCTATGTTACTGGCAGCGAATGAAGCTTCTAAAATTGATTCAACAGGCGATTTTCAGAAACTCGGAAAACAACCGGCTTTTAGAACCGGAGGAAACGAAATCCATTTGCCGGAGATGGAGCCCTTTACCTATGATTTTGTTGAGATTTGCAATAACCGTTATTCCCCCGAAATGGATTTTGTCATGGGGAAGGTCAGTCAGCAGAGGCTTTCGACTATATTGAAAAAAGCCACTCAGTCCTACTCTTTTCGAAGTGACATCGACGAAGTTCCTTACGCCAATGAATCCGGTGTTTCGATTTTTGGCTGTTTCTATAATGTGGAAGGCGTACCGAATGGTGCATACGCATATGACAGTTGCCGCCATTCATTACGGGAAATCAGCACAGGAGATTATCGTCTTCAGCTTCAATCAGGTCTGTCCCTGGATAATGTCAATTTGCTTCAAGTACCGTTGTGCCTTCATATTATTGGCAACAAAGATTACTATCAAGACACCTTGGGATACAGAGGCTACAGGATCATGCAAATGGAAGCCGGAATGCTTGTACAGCGCTTGCTTTTGGCTTCGTCTGCCGACGGGTTTGGCGGACACCCGCTGCTTGGGTTTGATACGGTGTTGACGGATGGAATTTACGAACTAGATTCAGAGGGCCAAACAACCTTGATTCAAATACCGATCGGACCTTTTCGGGATCGGGCTTGGATGAGAGGGAGTTTGCTAAGTTGAAAATGAGTAAGGAGAATAAGGGGAGTAAATCTGTTTGTAGTGGATTTGCATCTCCTTTTTTCTTTGGCAGTAAAGCATGAGCGGTTTCCTCTCTATCCGAAAAGTAAAATGGGGACCATCCTCAGTCAGCTAAAAAAATGCCCTCATGATTTTAATGATGGCTAATTGCTTACACGCATATTTCACAAAAGTGGAAGAGTTGGCAGCCTACGATTTCCACCGGATGCCGAAAGCTCCCTATGATGAGCCGGTTATATGATGTATTGAAGTTAGCAATATGCTGTTCAGAGGAACAGTAGGAGATATCGCCCCTTTCAGAATGAAATGAGGCGATGTTTTTTTGATGGTTATTCAGTTAAAGGGCCACAATAATTGAATAATGATTATCAAGCTTATGTATTGTAGAACAATGCATATTTCATTCTTTAGAATGAAAAAAGTTACAGCGTTTGCCCGAAGTAACAAGTACATTTAATTAATAAACTGAGGATATCAAATTAATAAATTGAGACTTTTTAAAAACAATTTAATTCAAGGAGGTTATTTAAATGAAATCTAATAATTCAATAGTGTGGATTAATGTATTTACTGCGAAACTAGGCAAACTAGATGAATTGGTCAATATCCAAGCTGAAGAATTACTTAACTTTAAGGATAATGGTGTTCCTGGTTGGATTAGTAGTCGTTGGCATCGTTCTGTAGATAGTAACAAAGCAATTATGATAACTACCTTTGAGAGTATTGAATTTCATAAAAGTTGGTTAGAAAAAACTGACTTCTCGGAACACCTAAACAAAATTAAACATTTAATTGAAGGAGCAGAAGGTGGGTACTACACGTTGGTGGCAAGCATTGACAACTTGTAAATCGCTAACTTCTAAACATAAAAAGGGAACTTCTTATGCCCCTCAAACTAAGTGTAGGAGTTATTCAAGTAAAGGGCGCGATTATTTAACATCGCGCTTTTTTTGCGGAATAAAATCATTGTAAGATTAAATGTTTTTGAAATAATTGGTATTAAGTTGAAGGGCAGGATAACGAAATAAGATTAAACAAGATATTAAAGTTTTGATATAGAATTTATGGGTTAACTTGGCGTTATAAGGGGTGAAATAACTTGGAATTTTTATTTACAGTAGGAATTATTATAGGTATAGGTATTCTTATTTTCTTCCTTGCTTACATAAATGTTACAAGGAAGAACTTAAAAGATAAAAAGAATGATACATAAAAGGTGGATTACTACTAGGAATTGTTGAGTTAAGAAATACATTACTGGAATAATGGTAATGCAATCTTCTTATTCAAGTAACGGTGGCGTTTGCTGAAGATCGAGCACCTGGTCTTCGGAGTTTTTTTTCAACTATAGGTCAACCAGAAAAACAATAAATCTGGTTGAGCTTATAATACGAAAGGGCAGGTTAGTTGAATAAGAAAAATTTTTAACTTGTTCCACAAGTGGGCCATATTGTTGAAAAATACAACTATGGCATCATTAACCAAGGAGGGAGATAAGTGAAACAAAATATTTACGACAATCCAAATTTTTTCAAAATCTACACAACCTTACGTGAAAGTGAAATCACCGCTAATGACTTCATAGAACAGCCAGCAATCAAATCATTAATTCCGTGTTTGAAAGGAAAATCAGTATTAGACTTGGGTTGCGGTGATGGTCATTTTTCAAAGTATTGTAAAGAAAACGGTGCGAAAAACGTAATAGGTGTAGACATCTCAAAGAATATGATTGAACGGGCTAAAAAGTTATACCAAGATGATAACATAGAATTTATGTGTCTACCTATGGAGGATTTGGGACTAACCAATCAAAAATTCGATCTAATCATAAGTTCTCTCTCTATACATTACATTGAAGATTACCCGGCATTGATTCAAAAAATTAATAGTCTGTTAAATAACAGCGGGGAATTTATCTTTTCAACGGTACATCCGATAGCAACAGCTCGAAAGGGAAGCGATCACTGGATAAAAACTGAAGATGGTCATAAATTACACTGGGCATTAGATAATTATCAAGAAGAAGGATTCAGAGAACACGACTGGTTTGGTGAATATAGTGTGGTTATTTATCATAGAACCATTTCTACCTTAGTAAATACTTTGATTGAACACGGGTTTTCGCTGGATAAGATGATCGAACCAGAATCAACTTTGACAGGAATAGAGAAAATGCCGGAATTAATAAATGAAAAGCGTAGACCATCTTTTATTATTATTAAGTCAAAAAAACAAAATAATATCTATTAACATTTACCAAAATCGGGCGCTTTTCTATGAATAAGAAGCGTCTTATTTGTCCCTACGATGGGTGATTTAATTTTGTTAAGTTGTGAATTTTATCACTTAAACTAGCGGTAGTAGTAATACGTGGGTGTTGGAGAAAGATAGATTAGATGAAGTGGGAAGTGTAAAGAACTATGTAGAGGAACTACAAAATGAATACACAGATTTTCGAGGGTTCAGAGTCTTTATTATATCAGAAGGTAAGGAAATGGTGGTTGTTTCAATAGGTACAAGTGACCAGACTCTGGAATTTAAAGAAGCAGATGTTTCCAATAACAGCATATCGATAACTGTTGAAGAAGAAAGTACGGAGACGGACGAAAAAAATTCCTATATCCTGATAGGAATAGATCAGATTAAGGTAGAATTTTCTGTGGTTAATGAGAATGGGGAAAATATAAAGAATATGAATAACTCAACCTCGGCACTCTTCAACGAGGGCAAGAGCTGAAGATCAGATCAATCAAAGAGGCGAACGTAACCGGTTTTATTGACTGGACCTAAGCCAAAGTAACATATGTATCAAATGACTTTGTTCTCCAGTCAGTGCTTTTGGGGAAGCAGCTTTAGAAAAACTGAGTAGATATTATCGCCAGGCAGGAGGGCTTTATTGGCCTGCCATGAAAAAGCACATCATAGAGCTTAGTGCGGCATAACCTGTTGCTATTGCTGAGTTTGCAATCATCTCAGGCTTGGAACAGTATGAACAGATGGCAAGAGAATCCTTGGAAGTTAATAACCGCAGCTAATCCGGTATTCCGTTAAAAGGCGCGATAAGGGGATAATGTATAGTTCAAATACCCCTTCATAAAACAATTCCGTAATATAGTAATATATAACTAAAATAAATAAAGGGATAGTGACATAAGTAGTATTTTTTCGAAAACACAAAATATAATTATACTAGACCTTTGGAGATCCTTCCTTTCAATAAGTTACGGCTCTGGGAGGCCCTAGCTGATTTCCTCCAAAGGTTTTTTTATTTTATCAATTTTTCACCTAAGGTGGGTAGAAATGCAGATAAAAAATAATTATATTTACGTTGTAGTATATGGATTATATTCCCAAATGGTGTGTAGTCCTATGCAATAAATAAGTTCTGTAACTAGCTACACTTTACTTGAAGGTGGCGCCTTTATGAGGAAAAGGGGCCAGTTCCTATGCTCCCCATGGAAGCACAAGAACCGGCACCTTGCTTCTAATCGATTTTTTTGTCGAGCATTTTTTTGAGTTCTGTGAGTTCTGTGAGTTCTTCTTTGGTCAGGGTTTCGTCTTCGATAAATTGGACGAGAAGGGATTTAGTGATACCTCAGTATATACGGTCGATTAAGGATCTGGTTTCAGCGCATTGGCACTCGTGCTCAGAGTAGAGTGGTGTGAACGTGTAAATACACTTATCTTTGTTGGCAGCGATGACTTGTTTATGGGTTAGCTGGTCAAGCAGCGTGCGGATCGTTTTCGGTTTCCAATCTTCATAATCCTGGATGGCGGTACAAACCTCGTTCGCCTTTAAGGGGGACTTCCAGATGACTTAATTTATTCCAAAGCATCATATTAGCAGTGTCATCAAAGAATTGGTGGATGAGGAAATTGTTTGCTTATTACTCAGGTGACGGTCTTACTCGTGTACGCCTATACTTAATATTCTTGTAGCTGGCAGCAATGAATTATTAAGGTTCTAATACGTAACTAAATTAATGAAAAGCTCCAAGGATCCATGTTATAAATGAATCCTTGGCTTTTTTTGTTCTTACAAATGGCACCTGGAAATTTCAATTAACGACAAAATAATGACATTAGCTGTTCAAAAGCTAAGCACTCATTTTATTCAACAAACGGGCCATTTAATGTAACAACTCTTTATTACAGAGTAGAATCTTACTATGTAACAACAAATAATGCACCTTAATAGAGATTTTATTTATCTCGGAAATAAGTTTTCAACAATCAGACCAGATTGTTGATTGTTTAACGAGGATTTGTTTTTTGAAAGAATTCTTACTCACCTTGAGAGGTGAGTAAGGGAAAAAATGCTAGAAAATAGTCGGTACCATGCCTCCATCCATACGAATCGGAGAACCTTTAAAAGCGGAAGCATAAGGGCTACATATAAAGGTAGTTAATCTACCTATTTCAGCTGGCTTGATAAATCGTTGAATCTCAGACTGAGGTAGATTTTTAGTCATAAATTCTTTCTCTTTTGCTGAAAAAGTCATATCTTCATTTGGATACATCCCCTCGATTATATGATGCACATTTTCAGAAAGCGTTGGTCCTGGCAAGATGGTATTGATTGTAACTTCTTTACCTATTGTTAATTTAGATAGGCTTTTTGACAATGATAATAGCATTGATTTTGTTATACAATATTGAGGCATTTGTCCCGATGGCATAACTGCTTCTTCACTCGCAATAAAGATAATTCGGCCAAAATTATTTTTTATCATTTTAGGTAAGTAAAATTTGGATAGTCCATTTGCTGCAAGAACATTAGTACGGATATACTTTTCCCATACTTCATCGTCAACGTCCTCATACTTCATAATTTCATAAATCCCCATATTGTTAACTAAAATATCAATTTGGGGATGTTTTTTAAATAATGCTTCCCTTTGTTGATTATCTACAATATCGGCAGTAGCATTTTGAGGGAAGATATCAGGGAACTCTAGCTTAATTTCATTTACAGTTCGTTCTACCTCTTCGTAATTTCGTCCATTAATTAGTACATTAACACCTTCTTTTGCAAGTTCAATGGCAATTGCTTTACCGATCCCTCTTGTTGAACCAGTGACTAAAGCTGTTTTATTTTTTAAGTCCATATCCATAATACATTGCTCCTTTTAGATTGAAAGATATTCCTTTTCTTTTGTAGTTCTTATTAAGTTATCCTGCTGATAATACAGTGTCGAAAAGTAAACTAGTCAATTTATCAAGTTTGCACCGAGATGTTCAGTACGCCATTGTAAAGGGGTAGCACCTTCCCATATGTGAAAGGCGCGGTAGAATGAGTTTTGGTCTTCATATCCAATCAAAAAGGCAACCTCTTTAATATCCAACGACGGGTCTGCCAGGTATTCTCTTGCCTCCTCATGTCGAACTTTTACTAACAAATGCTTGAAGCTTGTGCCTTCTTCAGTAAGCCGCCGTTGCAAGGTTCGATCACTTATCCCTAACTCGCTCGCAATAGTCTGAATGTCAGGGCGACCTCCTGATAAGCTACGTTTCATGATCCACTTGACCGTCTCGCTAATTGAAGGGCTGCGTGGCTGCTCATTCAACGACTGTTCCAGTACCGGAGTCAGTATCTCTAGCAATTCTCCATTATACGAGACAAAGGGACGATCCAGATCTGCTCGATGTATAGTCAACCTGTTACAATTTGTACCGATCTGAATTTGGCAGCCGAAGTAATCTTCAAGTATCTGCATGTCGCCAATTGAATGGGTAGAAAATTCTACTAACTTTGCTGTCAAAGGTTGACCTGTGCCCCGGCGCCCCAGTTCGAGAAGAAATGCCAAAGTAATGCCAAATAATATGGACAGACCGGGTTGTTCACTATGAAATGTTTTTATTTCAATTGTACAGTGTTCACCTTCCTCGGTGATATGTAAGCTTTCAGGTGGGCAAAGTTGTTTGTACTTGGCCATTCGCTTTAAAGCATCACGGTAGTCACGAGCGTGGTAAGTTGCTAAGACAGTCGGAGGGAAATGATCTGTTTCAAAGGATGTCGCGAGCTTGATGATTCCTTTGGAGGTGTCATCAATGAGTTCGGAAAAAGCCTGCCAGATCGCAAAATATTGGGCTGTGGTGACAAATGGATCAGAAACAATGGAGATTGGCAATTGTGCTTTTCGAACTACCTCGTTGGCGACTATTCCCAATTGACGTAATCCTGTCCAAAATCCTGCAGGGATTTTTATACGATCAGAGGTATAGAACGTCATACATATGGGCCTCCTTTATCTATTTTCATTAGTAGTTTAAGCGTGTCCTTCTTTGATAATAGTACAGTTTAATAGTAACTCTCCAACGGTGCTTTGTAACTAGCGAATGGCGACATAACACTTGCTAACTACGCCAAATTATATTAAAAACGACAGCATTACATAAGGATCTATATACTGAATGGTCAAGTTCTTTTAAGCTCTATCTTATTTTCCACTATTCAGCAAACCAAGCGCAATTGTTGAATAAGTAAGATGAGAAAATAACAGATTTATTTGCTAAGCAGTACCAAGAATAAAGTGCAATTACTTTTCTTTTTCAAAGGACCGCGGCTTGTCCTGAGCAGGCTGTGCTTCTTTTGTATTTAAAGTTTTTCTTGAGTAAGCTGCTTTAATTTGAAATAATTGGTATTAAGTTAAAGGAGCAGTTTTATGGAGTAACGTTTGATGCTGCAGTAACTTCAATATGGAATTCTGTATTTTCTGTTATTGTTAAAGATAATCATAGCATCATAGGAATGGGAAGAATTGTAGGGGACGGTGCTATTTATTTCTATATTCAAGACATAGTAGTTCACCCCGATTATCAAGGAAAAGGTATTGGTAAAGAAATTATGAAGGCTTAAATGAGATATCTTGATGAAAATGCACCAGATAAGGCATTTGTAGGTTTGTTTGCTTCAAAAGGAAACGGTGAGTTTTACGAAAAATATGATTTCAAAAATTACTCACCTAATATGACAGGAATGTTTAAAGTGATTTCTGAATGAACTAAAGAAACATATTAGATTTGTGAAATAACAATTCATTAGATAAGGTTTTTTTGTCTTCCGCAATCGTGCGCTAATCGGGGCTAAAGCTGAAGGGCAGCTGATCTCCAGCTTTTTCTTTGTTCCGTTAACGGGACATTTAATTGAGTAAGAGGTTCTATACCACTTCTTTTATAAAGCAACCATGGTACTCTAAAAGAAAATCGTTGATATATCAGATTTTGAATAGAAGCCATCCGGAATCAGTTCCGAAGGGCTTCATATTTAAACAAGTTTTTTTACATTTAAATTTAAGAACTAACTTATTGCTACAACCAGGCTCTTTCCAAATTCTTTCGCACCATCTGGTCCATCGCCTGTAATAATATCATCATGCGATACGACATGTTGTTCAACGTATTCTACGTTATGAGCTTTTAATTCGTTCTTTTGTACGTCAAGGGGGTAGCATGTAGCTTTTCGGCCCGTAAGTAAACCTGTTTTAACTACAGTTACAGCTCCGGCACAAATTCCTGTTACAAGAACATTTTGTTCATGAGCTTGTTTCAAGTAGCTTAGTAATTCTCGATTTCCCCATAAATGATCGATCGTACCAGATCCTCCAATGACAGCAATAGCAGCATAATCAGTGGTTGTTACCTCAGAGAAGATTACTTCAGCGCTTGTCTTACCTTGATAGTCACCTGTAATTTCGCCTGTTTTGGTGCTTGCAATGGTTACTTCGATCCCCGCATTTTCTAATGCTTCTTTAGGTTGAAATAATTCATCTTCGTTAAATCGTTCTGGTGGTATAATTAATAAAGCTTTTTTACTCATTAATGTTTTGCCTCCTAAAATAGAAAAAGATTTGTAGTTAAGAACTATCTTCATTCTACCGATGGTTTTCTACATTGTGAAGAATGCACTTTTTTGTGCGGAGGTTACCAAAAGGTTACCTAAATAAGAAAAGGAGCTGACCCCATGTCAGATATATTAAGAGAAGAGATTAGAGAGAGAATATTAAATAATGATTATCATTGTGAAAAAGAACTTACCTTATCAATTATTAGTGGGAAATGGAAAGTTGTTATTTTGTGGCACCTAGGTATAGAAGGTCCACATCGCTTCAGCGAACTTCAAAGACTTTTTCCAAAAATATCTCATAAGATATTAACAAACCAATTACGTGAACTGACAGAAGATGGAATTGTTCATAGAGAAGTGTTTCCAGAAGTTCCTCCGAAAGTCGAATATTCCATGACTGAACTAGGGATGACGTTATTACCAATCGTTGAGATGATGTATGAATGGGGAAAAAAAAGAATAGATCAAATTAAACAGGAAAATAACTATTTTGAAGAAGAAGAATAACCAGCTCGTTTCCAGATACTTATGTTAATAAGGAAGAAAGAGAAATAAGTTTTATCTTGTTACATTGTCGGGGGCAATAATAGAATATTTACCCATAATAAAAGGGTGTTTACGAATGAAAAATACAGTTTAATATCCTTGTATAAATCATCTTCCTCGTAAATCCGTATTTTCGGTACAAGACAACAAGAAAAAAGGCCATAACATATTTGAAATGTGTTATGGCCTTATATCCATTTATCCTTTTTATTTAGGTCTTGATACGTATACTAGATAGGGGCCTTTAAGGGTTTACAGTCGGGAATCCGAAACCGGAAGCATAGTCATCTCCCGCTGCTGCACCAGAGCCGCCAAGGATATCATTATTTGTAGCACGGTTTTGAATTTCTGTACGAAGTTGGGCTGCAGACAGAGCAGGGTTATCCGCCCAAATTTTTGCAGCCAGTCCAGATACGTGCGGAGTTGCCATCGATGTACCACTGATGGTGTGGTACGTACCATCGTACCAGGTTGATTCAATTGCACGTCCTGGTGCAGACACTTCAACATCACGCACACCGATTACATAGTCGCCATCAGTGTCGGGGTTTCCGCGGGAAGAAAAGTCAGCTACGCGGTATGTTCCATTTTCCTGTACATCTTCAAGTGCTGCCACTGCAACCGCATTTTCCACTGCTCCAGGATATCCTATCGTATTCGCACTTGGGCCGGAATTACCTGCTGCTGCCACGACAAGTACACCTTTATTATAGGCATAGTTTACAGCGTCTGTAATCAGGGAGCTTTCTGAACTGGATCCTAGTGACATGGAAATGACCGTATTGACATTTAAGCGATCAGCTTCATCAGCAGCGTAACGGATAGCGGCTGCAATGTCATCAGAGTAGCCGGATCCACGGTCATTCAATACTTTGTAGGCCCATAGTTTGGCATCCGGTGCTACACCATAGATTCCATCTCCCGCACCACCATCAGCAAGGACTGTTCCTGCTACATGTGTGCCATGGCCGTTCTTATCTTCACAGAAGTTTGTAACGAGGCTTGCTTTCCGCTGGGAGAAATCATTACATTGCTCAACGTTATTAGCAAGATCAGAGTGATTGGTATTGGCTCCGGTATCAAGGACTGCCACTCTCACTCCGCTTCCACCAGTTGTGACGTTTACATTGGCGTCTTCATACATAGCTTCAATTCCCCATGGTGTCTGATCACTTGGTGTAGCTGTTGCATTTGAACCAGGTTTAGCATTCAAAGATACTTCATCAACAAGTTTGACAGAGACGTTTTTATTCTTTTGCAGAGCTTTGTATTGCCCTTTCGTTACTTCGGTAGAAAAGCCGTTCTCGTCAAAGTTCCAGCGAACACCGTAATTTTGCTTAGCGCTGTTTGCTGCTTTGTCATTGGTGGATGAAATTAGAACACGGACTTTTTCTGCTTTTTCAGTGGCATCAACCGTACTGTTGTAAGTCGGGCTGACCAAAAGAGCACTCATCACTACAGTTCCTAGAATCTTTCCTACTTTCATTTACAACATCCTCTCCCATTTTGTCTACCAACCGCCAGAAATACTTCTATATCTCCCTGTAGAAAACTCCCCTCCTTAGTCAGAGTTCAATTGACAAGAGTCATATAGTTGAAAAACTATGTAGAAATTCTTACCAAATAAAATTGTAACAAAATTTCATTATTTACAGAATAGGGTGAATATTCTGGGTAACAGAAAGGTAAATGTAAATTATAGAAAAGAATTCGTAAATTAAAGACGAATGAGGAAAATTTTCCTCCAATGGAGTGCTTAAACTCAATTTTAAATAGGAGGAAAGCCCTGAGTTTTCCCAACCTGTTTTTGAAACTTTTTTCTGAGAGTGGTAAATATTCTGTATGGTTATTTAGAACATTCAATTAAATGAGAAGGTAAGTCAGTTCATAAATAGAAGGAAAAAGGTATAAGGCATTGGTCTAAATTAGGTTTTTCAAAGTTTAAAGAATTAGTTTTTGAGGTGAAACCATATTACTGTTTAGAGAAGGTCTTTATTCCATAAGCGGGCCAGATTATGGAATAAGAACCTGAAATAAAATTGAAATTTGAAATAATATTATTAGGCTAAAAGCAAGAACGTTTAACAAGGTTTTATATAAAATAGACATATATTGAAAGGTTATTAGAGTTATTACTAATCGTCACATTAATCTGTTCAAAGGGGGAAATATGAAATTGGATCCAAACATGATTAAGTTTCGAAGGCTTATATTACAAGATTTACCACTTATGTATGACTGGATTAGAAATGACCGTTTTGTTAACCGTTTTTGGGCTTACAACAAAAAAGAACCTTATGAAAAGTTAACCAAAGAGTTTTCTGATTATATCAATAGGGTTGAGCCAACTGATCCTTATCTAATTCTTTATAATGATACTCCTATTGGTTATATACAAACATTCAATTGGAGTGATTATCCAGAATTTGAAAAGTACGTTGATCTTACTAATTCAGCCAGTTTAGACTTATTTATAGGAGAAGAGGAGTATAGAAATAAAGGACTTGGTACTAAAATTCTGTCGCGTTTTCTAAGTCAGTTTGTTTTTTCCAATGAAAGTGTAGACAGATGTATTATTAATCCAGAGGTTAACAATAGTATAGCTATACGAGCCTATGAAAAAGTTGGGTTTCAGATTATTAAAATGGTCCCAGATATCCCAGAAGAACCAGGACCTGTTTTTTTCATGAGGTTAGATCGTCAAGATTTCCAAGAATAAAAAAGTAGTAATATCATTAAAAAAGAAATAAGCAACCAAGTGATTCTTAATTGGTTCTTATTGAGCTGGGTGCTTTTCTGTTTATCTGGCACAGATATTATAGAACGATCTTCCGTTTTCGGGCGCTATTCTTCAAGAAGGAGAATGGCTTTTTAAATGAAATGAAGAAGTAGGTTAATTAAACAAAATAATAAATATTACCGGGCAAATTGTTGGGGATACTAACTAAAAATTATTGTATGAGGTGAATCATGAGACGATTTGTTTTGGTTATATTCCTTATCTCAATTTTTGTTATGTACCCTGATCAGACAAATGCAATTAATATGCCTTGTAGTATGGTCTTAGAGCCAGTCGATAAAAATCTAAAAAATGCTAAGGGATCAGCGCTGATATATAAAGTACAACTTAATCCACCTAGTTTCGCTCGAACGAATGTAAGTATTCTTGCTGTCCATCTGCCAGAACCATCTTCTTATGGCAATTTCGATAGTTATGAAGGTTTTGCGTTTATTCCAGATGAAATAAGTTGGCGTTTTAGGCTGTATCCTACTCCCGAAGAGTATAGTCCAACTTGGGCTGGAAGATTTGATTTAATCACGTCAAAAATGAAAAATGTTGAAGTTCAAATTAGGCTTTCTAATTCAAAAAGTGAAAAATTAGGACCAAGTATTTTGACAAACAATATTAAATACTGTAAGTGAGCATTTTAATCTAAAGGGCGCAATTCTGGAATAAGGAATTGTGTCTTTCTGCATGGAAAGGTTCATATTGTTGAACATCAGCAGGAACTGTTGAGAAGGATAAAGAAGTTAGAATTATACTCTATTAAAAATTTTTGGGGGAACTAAAATATGAGTGGAGTTGAAACACCTAAACCTCCGTATTATGCAGTGATATTTGCTTTACAACGAACTGAAGGTGACGGAGGTTAATGGGAAAATGGCAGACAAAATGGCAGAGTTAGCTGCTCAACAGGAAGGTTTCTTAGGTGTCGAAAGTGCTCGTGATGAGTGGTTGGGAATTACAGTGTCATACTGGGAATCTCTAGATGCGATAAAGAAATGGAAGAGAAATTCAGCACATCAAGTTGCCCAATGCAGAGGCAAAACTGAATGGTATAAAAAAATTGCCCTTAGAGTTTGTAAAGTGGAGAGAGATAAGTTTTTCGAAATGTAATACATATATTGGACATTTTCATGAATAGGGTCATTTAATCGTATAAGAGGTTTTGAACAAAACACTACATTTTTTGTTAGACCTTTGGCTTTTTTAGATGTTGAAATATCAATGATGTATAGATCCTGTAATCGACTCACTCCCCCCTTTACCATATTCCTTTTATTATGTTAATATTCAGATAATGAAAGGGGATGGAACGAATGATGAAGAAATTCATGTTTGTTATGATCTTTTCCGTCGTTTTTCTTTTCGGGTTTACAGCATTTGAAAATGAAGCATCTGCAGATTTTTACGGATATTATAAATTTGCCACGGGGGACGGAAAGTGGGATGGAAAAGTATGGGTTCGCAGTGGAGGAAACGTACGATTTGAAATACAAAACTACCAACATAACTACGTGGGCAAAGTTTCCGTACGTTTATGTAGTGCCGCAACAGGAAATTGCACGTCGTTTAAAAATATTGATGGCCCAGGAAGTGTGATGTTTTATAATATGGTGGGAGGAACATATCTCGGGGACATCATCAGTAGAGAGTCAGGTGAAGTTAAGGGAAGAGTAGGCTTTGGCACTTATTAATAAATGAAGTAGACCAATTTAGTGGGCTTTTCCTGTCAAGATGAAAAAGTGATATCTTCAATAAACGGGCGCGAGAGCTGAAGATCAACATTCTTCAGCTTTTTCTTTATTCAAGAGTTGGACAGTTATTCTGGAGTAAGAAGTAAAGGGGGGAGACGCTGTGGAGCTAATATTCATTAGACACGGGCAAGGCGAACACACCTTAGATGTACCAGCAAATTTACAACTTACAGACCCTGCCTTGACTAATGATGGTGTTTATCAAGCAAAATCACTACGAACTCAATTTCCATTATCTGAAAGTTATATAGTGGTTATAAGTCCTATTTAAAGGACTTTACAGACTGCTTGTATTTGAAGCAAAGACATAAAGTGCAAAAAAATAGTCAGCCCTCTAGTTTCACCTAGAATGTTTCCACAGAATCTAGAATGGAAAACACTTACTTGTGATAGGATTTTAAACAAGAAAGTGATTAAAGAAGATTATCCGACATTCACTATTGATGAAGGATTGCCAGAAGAGCTTTGGTCCTCTGGAATAAATACTATACCTGAACAAGAGTTTATGTATTTGCAGAAAGTTTTCTTGAATGGTGCAGAAGCCAAAGTATTGAACGGATATATGTGGTATCAAACGATGGAACTATCACATCATACAGGCAATTTATTGGTGGGATAAAACTAACAAGAAAAGACTTCCCAAAAGAAACTGGATGGTTTAAACAAATGTGTTAATCCGCCATTATCCGGGGCGCTAATGTAAGATTAGTTTGCCGGCAGCATGACTGACATCCACCTCATGGAAAGGCTGGACGAAGGAATTTTGGAGCATAGACTCTGTGAGAATTAGGAAGGTTGACCTCCATGAGAAATGTGGAGATCCACCAGTGGTACCATACTTTTGCTAGCTAACCACTTTGATTGAGGTGGCTAGGTAGGCTAGCTTTCTTTTTCTCTTTATGCCCAAAATTACCCTTACTTTCAACATCCATCCATACTTCAAATGTCTTAGATATTTTAATCTCATAGAAATACTGAGAATAAGCGAGAAATCAAGAGTTATCTCTTTCTTTATAGAGGGAGGTTAACGTGTTAAGTAATTTATATCTATTTATTAAAATGGAGAAGGAAATTAACATTGGAGAGTGTATTTATGAAACCAATAAAAAAAAGCTTATGGATATGTCACAAGAGTAAGAGATGAAAAAACACAAGTATTGGTATTTCGGCACAAAGATATCTCTGAGGCAGGTATCCAAATTCCTAAAGGTACAGTTAAAGAGGATGAAGACACGTATAACGCAGTAATTAGAGAAATTAAAGAGGAAACTGGAATCCAAAGCTTTGAAGTGAATAATTTGATATCAGAAGACTATTGGGAAAATGATGATGGTGCAATACATAATAGGTATTTTTATAAGATAATTTGTAATGAATTTGCTGATGAATGGGAACACAATCCAACAGGTGGAGGAGAAGAAAAAGGACTTAACTTTCAATTTTTTTGGATATCATCTGATGAAGAAGTTGAACTAATAAGAGGTCAAGCAGACTATTTAAAACCAATTTTCAATTAATAAGAAATTATGTAACTCTTATTCCATATAAGGGGCAATAACTGAAGACCAGCTGATTGATAACTGGCTATTGACCACCTTCAAATAATGGGTAAGGTTAACGGTAGAAAGAAAAAGGAGAATATTAAATGAGCTTTAATTGGCAAACGTGCCCAACTGAAGTTATAAATTTTATTTTAAGTATTCAAAAAGAAATTACAAAAATTTTAAATGATGACCTGGTTGGATTCTATATTCACGGTTCTATAGCAATGGGGGGATTTAACCCGAACATTAGCGATATTGATTTATTGGCCGCCACCAATAAGTCTATTGCAGTTGAAACTAAAAGGAAATTAGCAAAGTTCTTTTTGAATTGTTCCAATTCCCCATACCCAGTCGAAATTAGTTTTATGAATAAGGAACAATTAAAAGACTGGCAACACCCTTGTCCATTTGATTTCCATTATAGTGAGTACTGGAGAGAACGGTATGAAAATGATTTTTTTAGGGGTACATACGAATTCTTAAATGGAAATGTTAACGCTGATCCGGATTTAGCAGCACATATAACTATATTAAAAAATAGGGGGATTTGTGTGGGTGGCAAACCTATTGCTGAGGTTTTCCCTTTAGTTCCAAGGTCAGATTATATATCGTCAATAGTCGGTGACTTTAAGGATTGTTTAGATCGCATTGAAGAGGACCCAGTTTATTGTACACTAAATTTGATTAGAGTGTTTTGGTATCTAAAAGAAGGAGTAATTTCTTCAAAGCAAGAAGCAGGTATCTGGGGTTTATTAACATTACCAAAAGAGTTGACTATCACTGTTAATAAAGTGATCGTTTGTTATACAAGTCAAAGTGATGCTTATAAATTTGAGAGTGAAGAACTACTAATGTTAAAGAATTATATTTCGAATAATGTTCAGAAGTTATTAAGTTAACCTGGAAAAAACTGAAGATCAGCTTATTGATCCGGTATTGCCCTTCTTCAATTATTGGGCCATTTAATGGAACATTGGCATCCATATCAAGAAATAATAAGGAGAAACAAATATGGAAGTATATGCTAAAATGTGTATATTAGAAAAATTTTGAGTATAAGTGCAAGGAAGGGGACAGATAGGTGAGTTATAATGCTAAAGTTTTCAATGTGATGATAGCCTCTCCAGGTGATGTAGCATCTGAACGATCAATTGTACGGGATGTAATTTATGAATGGAATGCAATTCACTCCTATTCGCGTAATATTGTTTTACTTCCTGTTGGCTGGGAAACACATTCTTCTCCAGAAATGGGAACGAGTCCACAAGAAATTATTAATTATCAAGTTGCAAACAAATGCGATTTATTAATTGGTGTGTTTTGGACCCGCTTAGGAACACCGACAAATAAATACTCAAGTGGTACAGTTGAAGAGATTGAAAAACATTTAGAATTTGAAAAGCCAGCTATGTTGTATTTTTCAAGTCAACCGGTTGCGATAGATACAGTTGACTTAGATCAGATTGCAAAATTAAAACAATTTAAGGAGTCTTGTCAAAGTAGAGGTTTATATGAGGAATATGATAGTCACTCAGACTTCAAGCAAAAGTTTTATCACCATTTACAATTAAAACTGAATGAACATCCTTTATTCCAAGATGCTAATACATTTGAAAGCGAAGTATTAGAATCAAAAACGTCGATACCAACTTTATCTGATACTGCCAGGGTACTTCTCAAAGAAACAAGTCTAGACGAACATGGAAATATACTATTTATAAGGCATATGGGAGGTACAGATCTACAAACAAACGGCAAGAATTTGATATCTTCTCAGGATAGACGAGAGGTTGCAAAATGGGAAGAAGCATTAGAAGAATTAGCCACCGAGGAACTAATTACTGAAAGAGGACATAAGGGTGAAATATTTGAGATTACAAACCTTGGTTACCAAATTGCAGATATGATCCAGCTTTAGGAAGTCTACAATTTTAATGATTTGTTTTTTCTCTTTATATAACAACAATTCACAATGAATTACTCATAGATATTTTTCCACCTTCATTTCTAGGTATAGTAAATTTAGATGGGAAAATATATTCCCTATCATTTATTCAACATGGCAGGTCAATTGAACAAGGAAACCCTTTAGCTTAGGGTTCTTTTTTAGTTATGAATGGTTTGTGACAAGTATTAATATTTACAGGTAATTCCCAATTTTTATAGAAAAAGTATATATTAGAATTCATTTGATGGGGTGTTAATATTAATCAACCAGGCTTCTCACAAAAAAAGAATTCATATTTATTACTATTTGGATTAGGCATATCAACCTTAGGTGATTTTATTTATCTTGTTGCTATCAATGTTTTAGTATTAAAACTAACGGGCTCTGCTGCCGCAGTAGCTGGGTTATGGATCATAGGACCTATCGCTTCGATGTTAACGAAATTTTGGTCTGGGAGTATTATTGACCGTTTGAATATTCGACGAATAATGATTGGAACAGACATCATTCGTGCAATCTTAGTAGCAACCATTCCTTTCTTCGGCTCTATTTGGCTTATATATGTATGTCTATTCTTTTTATCTGTTTCAAAAGCTTTCTTTGAACCAGCAGCACTTACTTATATTACGAATGTTGTTCCAGAGAAAGGACGAAAACAGTTTAACTCTTTCAGGAGTTTAATTACTTCTAGTGCCTTTTTAATCGGTCCAGCTATTTCTGGGGCACTCCTACTCATTACCACTGTAAATATATCAATATGGATTAATGCCTTTTCTTTTATTGTTTCAGCTATAATGGTGTATTTATTACCAAATGTGAATACTGAAGTGGATGTAACAGTACGCAAGATTAGTTTGGAAATATTGAAAAGTGATTGGAAAGAAGTATTTAAATTTAGTCAAAGTAATCTTTTCATAGTAAAAGTGTACTTCTTAGCTCAATTTTTTATGATAGTTGCACTTGGAATGGATGCTCAAGAGGTCGTATTTACTCAAAAGGTATTAAATTTATCTGAGACAGAATATGGACTTCTTATAAGTTTAACAGGGGTGGGTTCTATCTTAGGAGCAACTATTGTTTCGATGATAGCTAAAAAGTTGTCAATAAGAGCCCTAATATCTTCTGGTTATTTTATGGTTTCAGTGGGCTACCTGGTCTATGCTTTTTCATTTTCATTTTGGTCAGTAGCCATAGGCTTTATGGTTTTAGGTTTTTTCAACTCATTCTCTGGCATCGGGTTTATGACTTTTTACCAGAATAATGTTCCAATTAAAATGATGGGAAGGATTTCTAGCATATATGGTATTTTTCAAAGTTTTCTTCAGGTAATCTTCATATTATTGATTGGTTTTACAGGTGATATTATTCCAGTTAGGTACAGTATTATAGCTGCCTCTACATTAATGCTTGTAATAAGTATTTGGCAAATAAGGTTGGTTCTTCTGCCAAGTAAATCCGAGTATTTTGCAGAAGAACCCGTACTCAAAAGCACTTCTTAATATATTCATTATTAGCAATGAAATTTTTAATTCAACGGGTGCAATAACTGAAGATCTGCTAATTGATCCGGCTATTGACCCGCTTCAATTATTGGGCAGCATTCCTGTTATGAAGAAACATGTTGATGTGGTCTTGCAGCTCTCCATCATCAGAAATAACTGATTCGTAAACAAGATTGCTCATCTAACTCCTTTACTTAATATTCTGCTGCAAAAGACTAACAACAATTGTACATATTTAAATTTGGAATAGGGAAAAGTAAAAATAAGACAGAAGAGGATAATCGAAAGATAAATAGTAGGATTTTCGGAGAATGATATGTTTGCGTGAAATAGTAATAAACGCAACTAACTAATTAAATGAAGAACGCCAGGAATCCTTGTTATAGAAAGGGTATTGGCGTTTTTAATTAGTATTCTGTTACCCATAAAATTCCCATTAACGACAAAACAGAGGACATTCTAGCTGACTGCAAGCTAAGAATGTCCAACAATCCCCTTCTTCCATTAAACCAGCTAATAGTTTGTCAACATCTTTCAATAAAAACTTAAATTAACTCGTGTTATACTGAATATACGCATGCCAAATAACCTTCCACTGTCATAAGTTTGGAAGGTTTTTTCTTATTTAGCTGGAAATCTTAATTAGGCTATATCTTGGAAAGTGGTTCTGTTTTTTAATATGGCATAGATCCAATGTAAGAGCTTATTTACGCAAGCAATGACGGCGACTTTATAAAGTTTGCCTTCCTCACGCTTCTTATCGTAAAACGCTCTCAATCTCTTGTTTCTAGGGATGATTTCATCTGTTGTTTTTTGTTTGCGACAGTCACGAATACCAGAACGAACAGCCATATATAAGGCATGCCTTAATCTACTTGAACCACGTTTTGTAATTCGA
>NZ_VTUY01000009.1 GCF_008364765.1 Bacillus sp. CH30_1T
GCGCAAAAAAAAGAGGCATTATCACAAGCATGTCCCGACGAGGAAACTGCTTTGATAATGCCGTCATCGAATCCTTCCACTCCTCTTTAAAGTCAGAAGAATTCAGCCCTCTGGATCGAGGGAAACTAACCAACCATACAGTACGAAAGAAAATAGAATCGTACATGTATTATTATAATTATTGTCGTCCTTTTACAAAATTAAACTGCCAGACTCCGGTAGAATTTAGAGTCAAGGCAGCTTAGGTGTTTTATTTAGTCTTATTTGACTGTGTCACTCCAGATACCCTGTGGCTTTTTTGATCTAGCTACGGCGGCTAGAGGCTCGAGGTCATAAGCTAAACATGCAAAAAAGGAAAAAGCGCCTTTCCGGCATATTCATCTTATGCTTGTCGCCTCTGAACGAGCCGCCTCCGCTTTTCTATTAGCCTTATGTTTATGAGAGGACGAAATGATAAAGACAAAAAACAATATTTATCTGCTATATTTATATATATTTTTTGCCCAGTTATTCTTTGACCGGGCGTTGTGGGTCATCTACCTTGGCGATAAGGGGATGACATTTGGTGAAATCGGTATATTGGAGGCGTTTCTCCATTTAGCCATCGTCCTGTTTGAGGTTCCGACAGGGATGATCGCAGATTTGTATGGGAGGAAGGTCAGTCTGGTGATCGGGAATGTGTTCAGTCTCCTTTATGGGCTGTTCATGCTGATGAGCGGTACGTTTTCGATGTTTACCTTGGCCTTTCTATCCATGGGTCTCATGGTCACCTTTCATTCCGGCGCCGAGCAGGCGTTTGCTTATGACACGTTGAAAAATGAAAAGCGTGAGAAGGATTATACGAGGGTAATTGGAAGCATGACGGCCATTTCCCTCTTATCATTGAGCCTTGCCAAATTCCTTGGGGGATTCATGGCAGAGATCAGCTGGGAATGGGTATACGGTGCAACCATAGTTACCCATGTCCTTGCTGTGATTCCACTGTTTTTCATGAAGGAACCGGAACGTGAAAAGACGGAGGATATCGGCGGACGATGGTATAACCAGTGGGTTCATCAATTTAAATTAGGGGTTGCCGTTTGGAGAAATAACAAGGTCATTCACCAGCCTGTTGTGCTATTCATCTTAGCGAGTGCAGTCATGGTGATCATGGTGTTCTACGGACAGGAATACTTCATTCAATTAGGTTACTCCCCTGTTGTCGTGGGAGCTGTGTTTACAATTGAAGGGTTCCTTGGCGTCGTGATGGCGAAGATCGCTTACAGGGTGGAGGCGCGATTTAAGTTCTTTAATATTTTATATTATGGCTTAGGTCTTTTCCTCTTCTTTTTCATCCTGTTCATCTTCGCCACGGACTGGGCGATCCTGTTATCGTTTCTGATCCTTGCACAGCTCTTGAGTCTGTTCGAACCGATCTTCAGCTCATTCGTGCAAAACTTTCTGCAGAGCAATATCAGGTCAACTTTCCTTTCCCTGATCGGATTAATGGAGAGCTTCGTCATCATGATCAGCTTTCCGATATTCGGATTTGCCATTGAACGTACGGGGTTTACCGACGGGTTTGTGGGCCTGCTTCTGATTTTCTTCGTGCTGGCAGGCGGGTATTTGGTTGGTAAGAGATTTATTGAACGGATAAGGTAAAGAAGGAGCTTCTCACATTTAGGTGGGGGGCTTTTTTTATCATCAGAACAGGGAAATTATGTTAAAATTAAGAGGTTAGAACTCAACTAGGGGGTCAAAATGAAACTATCCTAAATAAAAGGAGAGATTAATGTGCATGGTGAAAAAATGAAAAAAACGTTCCGAGTAGTAGGGCTAAAAGGGGAAGGAGCTTTCACTGATTTTAGCACGGAGGTACCAAAACGTGCCCGGCAATTTCTAGAGAGGTTACATGAAATCGAATCCGTGCATGGTCCTGAAGTCACCCTTTATGAACCTAAGAGGGATACGGACCATTTGGAAGGGATCTATTATGTCGGGATCATGGTGGACGAAGCCCTCACAAAAGTTCCGGTGGGAATGGAATATATCGAACTGGACGATGAGTATGTTACGGCGAGTGGGAACGTACAACAAATTGGCGAGCTTCATAACGATCTTTTGAATTGGATGGATGACCAGGGATATAAAAGGAAACCTGAGTCTTATATTGTGGAGACCTATCATCCTTTGGAAAATGGCGAGGAAGAAGTAGCGATATACTTACCTATTCAATAGTAGGATTCTCCCCACGTCATTTTTCAACAAAAAGATCATAAAAAGAAAAAGTGGATCTTAAGCCGTGAAACCGGTTCATATATTGGATGAGAGGATGCTTATCTACTCAAATAAGCTCATTGATAATCATAAACGTGATATTTTCATAGGTTTTGATCAAAAACAATTGAAGGGGTGTTTAGTTGAAAGATTATTATGGTCCTTATTTTAGTAGGTTCATGGAGCCCCGGGGAAAGGCACCTTGGCTTTTGGTGAAAAAGGATACCAACGGGAATGTCTCTGTGGTTTTTTTTAGAATAGCTTAAATATACATGACCTATCTTATCGTGTGACCAGAAAGGGGGAATTTCGTGTTTTTATTTATCGCATTTGCGCTGCTATTTCTAAATGTGGCGTTTCTTATATTAAAGCTAGTGGCTCCTTATTCTGAAATGATGAACTCTTTTAAAACAGTGAATGGATTTTGAAAAGCTCAAGTGGCTTGTTTGGCTTTTGTCTTGCTCTTCGTATTTCTCCATTTTTCAGGGGAGGAGAGGGCCAAATGGCATACTAGCCCTGACTATGTTTCAGATGGCAATTTGTATTTAGGTGATGAGAAGGGGAGCATCGAATACAATTCATTTGTGATGGAGGAAGAAAACTTTGAAACGAATCTGATACTTCCTGAGAAAGCCGTAGGTGCAGATAAAGTGCGCCTTCTGTTCACTCACGATGGCCGCGGAAAAAAAGCACCGATCGCGTTACCGCATTCTCGGGAGAAGGAACAACCAGTGACGCTGTGGTTTCCTGACAGTGGGAAATGGAGAATGGATATTGAAATTAATGGTTCCGTCCATTCTTCAGTTGTGTTGCCCGTCAAAGAGAAATAACCGAATCACAGGGATAGGTCCCTTGGCTTTTTTCCGGAATAAGAGCCAAAGGGCCTGTCCTTATGGTCTTGAGAAAGAGAAAAAGGAGGTCCCCATGAAAAAGGTTGTACTTATTGGTTCAGGTGGATCGGGGAAATCTACACTGGCAAGGCAATTAGGTGAAAAACTAAAGATAGATGTTTATCATCTTGATGCGATGTTTTGGAAACCTAATTGGGTTGGTGTTCCAAAGAATGAGCAGAAAAAAGTTCAAAATGATTTAGTTAGACAAGAAGAATGGATCATTGATGGGAACTATGGCGGGACCATGGAGATAAGACTGAATGCAGCAGATACCATCATCTTTCTCGATATTTCCAGAATAATTTGTGTCTACCGTGCTTCCAAAAGATTGTTGAAGTACATAAATAAAACAAGACCGGATATGGGGGAAGGTTGCGAAGAAAGATTTGACTTAAAATTTTTTAAATGGATATGGAATTATCCGAAAACCAGCAGACCGGAAATTTTAAATAGACTTAAACAATTGCCTAAAGATAAACAAGTCATCATGTTGAAGTCACCAAGAGAAGTTCAACAGTTCTTGGAAAAATTAAGATGACTTTATTTATCTAAAGGGAATGAACGTCGTGAATTGCAAATTTTCATTATCTTATCAATCCTTTGTAGGGTTTCATTAGGAGCTTCATTTTCTTCTTGTTCAAAGTATTTTTTGAAACAGCCAAAGAAAATTTAACACGCTGGCATGATTACGATGGAAAGTGGCATGATTATTATCATTTCGGCACGATAAATCTGAAACTGGCATGATTATCCGAAATCATGCTTGAAAGTAGCCTAAACCGGCATGATTACCGCGTAAAGATTACAATTTTCTTTTAAATCGCTTGTTTTTTTATACATAGTTGTTTTCACTTGGCGAATAGCAGGTTCAAATTAGAAAATCTTGAACACTCCCTGCGCTTCTTGAATTAAAAAGCAACCCAAAAATGGCTTGGTTCAAACCTCAAGCCATTTTTGGGTTGAACCAGCTATTCATTGATCTGTTGTTGCACCTGTTGGATTTTCTGTTGTGCTTTTTCAAGTTCGCTTTGAGCAAAATGACACGCTTCTGCTTCAGTACTGTTTGAATTAACTTGCTTTAAATGAAGATGTGCTTTATGGATAATATCTTGGGCTTCTTGTAATTCGCTTTTAAAGTTCATAGCCGTTCATCCCTTCATTAACTTTTTCTCCATTATCATGCGCAAGTCTTTAGTGAATTACTCACTTCTTATCATTGGGAGAGGATCATGTATCTCTTTCAGGTGAAAATGAAAAAGGAGAGAAACTCCTGCCAAATTCAGCAAGAGAATTCTCTCCTTTTCATTATCCATAAAAACCAATGGCTTATTTATATCTAATCAATCGTTTAGCGTTACATCTTTTCCTCGTGATCTTTACGGATCTGATTTAACTCCTCCGTGAACCGCAGGAATTCTTCTTTGTTTCGATCACGTAATGATTGGTCGATTTTCTGTTCGAGTTGCTCTTTCCGGAAAGTTAGCAGGGCCTTGTCCAAAATCATTTCTGCAAAAAGAGAGTCTATGCCGGGTACCTCGGACTGTGGTGAATTTAGCAAATACTTCTTCATGAAAAATCAACTCCTTGACCTTTTTTATATTATACTAACCATTATCTCAATATTCAAACATTTTAATCGAAAAAAATAAATTAATTGAAGGGAAGGAAGTTGGAATCAAGTTTCATTTAAGATTTTGTTAAGTTTGCTTTTCACTATTCAGTTACTAATCCTCGATGTTAAAACCGCCATTTACTCAGGTTTCGTATCAAAATTAATGAACTTTAAAAAATATTTCCCCGTGGCTTGGAAGTATTTAGCTGATTAGCTTGTTCCATACAAAAAAACTTCAGATTTAAAAAGGAAAATATATCAAACAATAAAATTGTTTGTAATTTTTAGAAATATTTGATATGTTTGATTGGAAAACTGAATACGTGTAGAAGCAGGTGTAGAGGGATATGACGATCCTCTACTTAATAGGGAAGTTCGGTTAGAGTCCGACGCTGTCCCGCAACTGTAATTGGGAGCGATTCGAAAAAGCCACTGTCTTTAGAAATTTGAAGATGGGAAGGTTCGGAGAGTGATGATCATAAGTCAGGAGACCTGCCTGTTTCAGCACACATCAATACCTACGAGGATAGGGGGTGTTAAGTGCGAACGAGTGATCAACATTTTTTGTTTTGGCTTTTTGGGGGAACAGAAAATGTTTATTTAAGCATCAGTTCGATCTTAACAACTTCTTTTTAGAAGTTGTTTTTTTATTGTCCATTTTTAAACAAGACGGATTCGAGGTGAACTTCTTTGTATGGAACAGTTGAGTATTTTACCGATTACTTCAAAACGTGCATTATGAACAACTTCAGTGGAGAAAAGCCACTTATGCTTCCTTCTAATTATCAGCGATTGACAGAAGAAATCATAATGCGGATAGAAAAAAGAGAAGAAAAAGAAGTTTGTCTGAGTAATCTTGAAAGGGCTTACAACAAAATAAATGATGAGTTATTTGGAGATAGGAGGAAGAGATGATTGGAAGCTAAAGAAAAATTTTTCCCCGGACTTGATGGTGTTGTTGCAGCAGAAACAAAGATCTCGTTTTTAGATACGATACAAAGTGAAATTGTCATCCAGGGTTATGACCTTATTAAACTATCACAATCTAAAGAGTATATGGATATTGTCCATTTACTGCTGGAAGAGAGTTTACCTGATTCTGCAGAGAAAGAAGCTCTGGAAAAGGTGTTGAAAGGTGAATATAAGATACCTGGGGAACTGATTGAAATATTCAAACAGCTTCCTGGAAATACACATCCCATGGATGGGCTTAGAACAGGAATTTCAGCTCTTGCAGGATATGACAACAAACTCGATGATCGTTCATTACCCGTGAATAAAGGGCGGGCTTATCAACTTCTTGGGATGGTGCCCAACGTTGTGGCGAATAGCTATCGGATCATTCAACAAATGGAGCCGATCCGTCCAAACGAAGATCTATCATACAGTGCAAATTTCTTTTACATGATCACTGGGCGAGTCCCTTCTCTACTGGAAGAAAAGATATTTGACCGCTCTTTAGTCCTTTATAGTGAGCATGAGATGCCGAATTCCACTTTCACGGCAAGGGTGATCGCGTCTACTCATTCTGATTTATACGGTGCCTTAACCGGTGCGGTGGCTTCCTTAAAAGGGAACCTGCACGGAGGAGCGAATGAAGCGGTTATGTACATGCTTAATGAAGCAGGCAGTGTGGAAGCATTTGAAGAGTTGCTCGAAATGAAAATGATGAAAAAAGAAAAGATCATGGGGTTTGGGCATCGCGTGTATATGAAGAAGATGGACCCGAGAGCATTAATGATGAAGGAAGCGTTAAAAGAACTATGTGATGTAAAAGGCGACCACCTTTTATATGAAATGTGTGAAGCCGGTGAGAGAGTAATGGAGAGAGAGAAAGGAATCTATCCGAATCTTGATTATTATGCAGCTCCGGTCTATTGGATGTTGGGGATACCGATTCCACTATATACTCCAATCTTCTTTAGTGCCAGAACAGTCGGACTTTGTGCGCATGTTATTGAGCAGCACGCCAATAATCGACTCTTCCGTCCGCGAGTACATTATACAGGCGAGCGACGTGTATTTAATTAAACAACTGGGGAGTTGTAACGTCGCCCACCTGATGAAAATGGATATTTTGGCGAATACCCATTTATATCATAAATAACTTTTAACAGAAAAGGAAGGTATCTCATGCTGAAAACGAACGAAACGACGAAAACCGATGTGTTATTGGAAGAAATAGCCGATTACGTATTAGATAGAGACATCACAAGTACGGAAGCATATGAAACGGCACGCTATGTATTGTTTGATACGCTTGGATGCGGAATTCTCGCTTTGAAATACCCGGAATGTACAAAGCTTCTGGGACCTGTCGTACCCGGGACAATTGTACCGAATGGGACTAGAGTGCCAGGTACATCGTTCGTCCTTGATCCTGTGAAAGGGGCATTCAACATAGGGTGCATGATCCGCTGGCTGGATTACAATGATACGTGGCTCGCTGCGGAATGGGGACATCCATCTGACAACCTTGGAGGCATCCTTGCAGTAGCGGATTATGTAAGCCAGGTACGGATTTCGGAAGGGAAAGAACCCTTACAAGTTCGGGATGTGCTCGAAATGATGATCAAGGCCCACGAGATTCAGGGAGTACTGGCTTTGGAAAATAGCTTGAATCGTGTAGGTCTCGATCATGTTCTATTTGTGAAAATCGCAACGACAGCTGTTGTAACGAAGATGTTGGGTGGATCTCGTCAGGAAATCATTAATGCGTTATCGAATGCATGGATTGACAATTCAAGCTTGCGAACATATCGACATGCACCCAATACAGGCTCGCGAAAATCCTGGGCAGCAGGAGACGCAACAAGCAGGGGCGTTCACTTGGCAATGATGGCTGTAAAAGGCGAGATGGGCTATCCAACCGGACTTTCAGCACCTGGATGGGGATTCCAGGATATACTCTTCAATAAAAAAGAATTGGTACTGGGCCGTCCACTTGAATCGTATGTAATGGAAAATATACTGTTCAAAGTATCTTATCCGGCAGAATTTCATGCCCAGACAGCAGCCGAGTGTGCGGTAAAGCTCCACCCATCAGTGATTAACCGACTTGACGAAATCGATGAAATCAGGATCATGACCCATGAATCAGCTATACGCATCATTGATAAAACAGGTCCTCTCCATAATCCGGCGGATCGCGATCATTGTTTGCAGTACATCACAGCCATCGGATTGCTTAAAGGCGATATCAAAGCGGAAGATTATGAAAATGAAACAGCCCTGGATCCAAGAATTGATTCCTTGCGTGAAAAGATGACCGTGGTAGAAAACAAACAATACAGTGAAGATTACCTTGATCCGAGCAAGCGCTCAATCGCAAACAGTGTACAAATTCGTTTCACAGATGGATCCGTTACCGAAAATGTAGAATTAGAGTTTCCATTAGGACACCGATTCAGAAGAGACGAAGCGATTCCAAAGATTAAGGAAAAATTCATGAACAATATCAAGACCCACTATTCAAGCAAACAACAGAAATTGATTGAAGAAGCCTGCTATGACAGGGACACATTAGAAAACATGAAAGTGAATGAATTTGTAGATTTGTTCATCTAGAAAAGGAGGATGACCAAGATGGCATGGATTGTAGACCAACCGTTAGCACAAACAGAGCTTGCCGACCAATTTCAAAAAAGTATGTCCAGTGAATCCATTTTGCAAATACCTGGCGCTCATGATGCGATGGCTGCCCTCATTGCAAAGGAGGCGGGTTTCTCAGCGCTTTATTTATCGGGAGCCGCTTATACAGCAAGCAGGGGACTCCCGGATCTTGGGATGCTGACGTCAACTGAAGTTGCAGAACGCGCCAAAGACCTTGTTCGTGCTACTAATTTGCCGGTATTAGTCGATATCGATACGGGATTCGGAGGATATCTGAACGTAGCACGTACGGCTAGAGAAATGGTGGAGGCCCATGTAGCTGCGGTTCAATTGGAAGATCAGCAATTGCCTAAAAAGTGCGGACATCTAAATGGGAAACAACTCGTATCTCCGGAAGAGATGGTTCAGAAGATCAGGGTGATCAAAGAGGTGGCTCCTTCATTAATTGTCGTAGCGCGTACGGATGCCCGCAGCAGCGAAGGACTGGAAGGTGCGATAGAAAGAGCGGCTATGTATGTAGAAGCAGGTGCCGACGCAATCTTCCCTGAAGCCCTTGAATCTGAAGAAGAGTTTCGACTGTTCCGAAACCGAATCCGAGTTCCACTTCTTGCTAACATGACAGAGTTCGGGAAGACCCCTTACCATACTGCTGAAGAGTTTCAGGACATGGGTTTTCAGATGGTCATTTACCCTGTGACTTCATTGCGGGTGGCGGCGAAGGCATATGAACGGATCTTCCAGCTAATCAAAAAGGAAGGCACTCAAAGAGAAGGAATCCAGGACATGCAGACTAGAAGCGAGTTATATGACACCATTTCCTATTATGACTTTGAAAATCTGGATAATGAAATTGCAAAGACTCTCCTAACCGATGAACATAAATCGTAAAGCACAAATGGTAAAAGGGAATCGTGATTCGCATCAATTGTAGGATGTAATCGATTCAACGCTTTTGGTAAATAGGTATAACAAGTCAAAGCGAGGAGGAAAGGGATGGGCGAAGCAGAACTTCAAGCTAGTGAACGTTTATTTACTCATCATGGAGAGGAAGATGAAGTATTTACTCCGGAAGATTTTAATGAGGAAGGTCATCTCATATCGAAAACAACAGAACGATTCGTCAAAAACGATGTAATTCCCTTGCTTGATTCGATTGATCATCATGATTATGCCAACGTTAAAAAATTGTTTAAAGGAGCAGGGGAGCTCGGCTTGCTCAGTATTGAGGTTCCAGAATCGTATGGTGGCCTGTCACTGAACAAAAAACTTTCAGGCCTTGTAGCAGAGAAGATGGGATTTGGCGGTTCGTTCAGCGTATCCTTTAATATTCATGCAGGTGTAGGTACACTTCCATACGTATATTATGGAACAGAGAAGCAAAAACATATGTACCTGCCAAAGCTCATATCGGGAGAATGGATTGGAGCCTATGCTTTAACGGAACCTGACGCAGGATCGGATGCACTAAAGGCTAAAACGACTGCAGTGTTGAACGAAGAAGGGACATCCTGGCTGTTAAATGGTGAAAAACAGTGGATAACCAACGCACAAGTGGCGGATGTCTATGTCGTCTTTGCCAAAACCGGTGACGGCATGACTGCCTTCATTGTAGAGAGGTCTTTCAATGGGGTTTCAGTTGGCCCAGAAGAGAAGAAGATGGGGATAAAAGGATCTTCGACCGCCACTTTAATCTTGGAAGATGTCAATGTGCCGTCACAGAATGTCCTGGGAAAAGTTGGGCAGGGACATCATGTAGCGTTAAACATTTTAAACATGGCGCGGTTGAAGCTCGCCTTCTCGAACATCGGTACATCGAAGCAGGCACTGAAGCTTGCAGTGGGCTACGCGAATCAGCGTAAGCAATTTGGTAGACCAATCATCCGTTTTTCCATGATACAAGAAAAGATTGCGGATATGGCGATTTCGATTTATGGGGCGGAGAGTGCCGCATACAGGACGGCTGACAGCTTAGACCAAGTGTTGGACTCCGCCGCCCCCTTAGATGATCGATTGAGAGAACTCGCACACTACGCAACAGAATGTGCAATCAATAAAGTAAACTGCTCCGAAGTCCTTGACGGGATTGTAGATGAGGCCGTACAGATTCATGGTGGGTATGGATACATGCAGGAATATGAGGTGGAAAGACTTTATCGGGATGCACGGATAAGCCGGATTTTCGAAGGAACCAATGAAATAAACCGACTGACGATTGCTAAGCTTTTGATCAAAAAAGCATACCAATCTGCCGATTCAAGGAAGGAACACCTAATCCATAAGCATATAAACCGAAATCAGGAATACATCCACTTGTCTAAAATGCTTCTCGACAAATCTTTGAGAGCACTTACACATTTCCACATTAACATCCAGCAGGAACAAGAATATTCCCGCTTGCTCGCCAACATGATGAAAGAAATCTATGTGATGGAATCTGCGTTCATTCGCACAGAAAAAGCCATACAAAAGAACGGGATAGACAAAGAGCTATTGAAAACGAACATGACGAACATCATCTGTGAAGAGGGTTATCGAAGAATGGAAGAGATGACAGTCTTGATCTTATCGGGAACAGAAGCAGATGAAGCCCGCAGAAAAGGGATATTGGATGAAATCAAAAGTCTTCCTGTTCCCCTTTACAGGAATCTGTTTATTCAAAAGCGGGAAATCGCAGAACGCGTGTCTGAACATGAAAAATATATCGTGTGAACGGAGTGAAGTCTTGTGAAAAAGATCGGATTTATCGGTTTGGGCAATATGGGTCTACCTATGTCGCAAAATTTGCTTCTGTCTAACTTTACAGTGTATGGAATGGATCTGAATAAAGAAGCTGAGTTGTCCTTTCTTAAATCGGGAGGTACGGTCGGCGTATCGCTTGATGAGATGGTTGAACGATGTGATGTAATCCTGACAAGCCTTCCATCGACAAACGCAGTGGAGGAGATTTTCTTGGGGGAAAAAGGACTCGTTAACATCTCGGGTCCAAGTGTTATGCTCATCGATACGAGTACGGTAGCTCCAGAACTGAATAGCCGGATAGAAGAGGCGGCTAAGAAAAAGGATGTGGAATTTCTGGCGGCACCAGTCAGCGGGGGTGTAGTAGGGGCAGTAAATCGAACACTCACTTTCATGGTCGGTGGTGTAAGGTCTGCCTTCGATAAGGCACTGCCTGTATTCAACGCGATGGGTGAGAATATATTTCATGTGAGTGAAAAGATCGACAGCGGTACAAATACGAAGCTCATCAATAATCTACTGATCGGATTTTATACAGCGGGTGTAAGTGAAGCCCTCCATCTTGCTAAGAATAGTGATCTTGATCTTGAAAAATTGTTCGAGATGCTCAACGTCAGTTATGGACAGAGCAGAATCTACGAGCGCAATTATAAAAGTTTCATAGCTGATGATACTTATGAGCCCGGTTTTTCTTTAAAGCTGCTGAGGAAGGATCTCGGGTTTGCTCTTGGACTTGCCGAAAAAAACAACGTGGAACTGCCGGTCAGCAAAATCCTCTTCGACCTATATGAAGAAGCCGAAAAGAACGGTTGCGGTGAAAAAGACATGTCCATCCTATACAAAAAAATTAGTGAAAAGACGACGACCATTTTATAAGAAGGGGTGAGAATAGATGATTACAACAAATATTAAAAAAATGCAGAACAACATCAACGGAGAATGGGTAGATTCTACCGGAACGGATGTTGAAGAAGTAATCAATCCTGCGAATGGAAAAATCATTGCCTATGTACCTCTATCGACGAGAACGGATGTCGATCACGCCGTACAGGCCGCTCAAAAGACGTATGAGACTTGGACATTAGTCCCTGTGCCGAACCGGACAAGACTATTATACAATTACTTAAGGGTTCTTCAAGAACAGAAAGAACAATTGGCTGAAATCATCACGATGGAAAATGGAAAAACGCTAAAGGATGCTCGTGGAGAGGTTCAGCGAGGGATAGAAGTCGTTGAGCTTGCGACTGCGACACCAACTCTAATGATGGGAGAGTCACTACCTGGGATTGCGGATGGAATTGATGGTTCGATTTGGCGTTATCCATTAGGAGTCGTTGCAGGAATTACACCTTTTAACTTTCCGATGATGGTACCACTTTGGATGTTCCCACTTGCGATTTCCTGTGGAAATACGTTTGTTCTGAAGGCATCAGAAAAAACTCCGATCCTAGCAGGTAAACTTGTAGAGCTGTTCTATGAATCAGGTTTCCCTAAAGGTGTCCTTAACCTCGTACACGGAGCAAAAGACGTGGTGAACGGTTTACTGGAGAACGAAGACATCAAAGCCATTTCTTTCGTTGGTTCCGAACCTGTGGCAAAGCATGTTTACCAAACGGGTACAGCTAACGGAAAACGTGTCCAGGCACTTGCCGGTGCAAAAAACCATGCTGTAGTCCTATCGGATTGCCAGCTTGAGAAGTCGGTTCAAGGCATTATCGGTGCCGCGTTCGGCAGCAGTGGAGAACGCTGTATGGCGTGCTCAGTCGTTGCAGTCGTAGATGAGATCGCTGATGAGTTTATGGAAATGCTCGTTTCTGAAACACGCAAGCTGAAAACAGGAGACGGCAGGTCAGAAGATAACTTTGTAGGTCCCTTGATCCGGGAAGTTCACAAAAACCGTGTGCTCCATTATATTGACACCGGGGTAAGAGAAGGGGCTTCATTACGAGTGGACGGACGGGATCCTGAAGTAGGGGAAGGATACTATGTCGGGGCGACCATTTTCGACCATGTGAAACCGGATATGAAAATATGGCAGGAGGAACTCTTCGCGCCAGTATTGAGTGTCGTACGAGTAAAAGACCTTGATGAAGGAATCAAACTCACCAATCAATCCAATTTTGCCAATGGAGCTGTTATCTATACGTCGAGCGGCAAAAGTGTCCAGAAGTTTCGCGATAAAATTGATGCCGGCATGATCGGTGTGAATGTCAATGTGCCAGCTCCAATGGCATTCTTCTCATTCGCCGGAAACAAAGCATCATTTTATGGAGACCTTGGAACAAATGGAAAAGACGGTGTCCAATTTTACACACGGAAGAAAGTAGTAACAGAACGCTGGTTCTAAACCTGACTGTAGGATCCCTCTATTTGTAGGATATAGGCATTTAGAGGGATCTATTTATCTTGAAATCTTTCAACTGGAGGGAAAAATCTTGAGTTACACATACGCGACGATTAGAAAAGAAAATGATATCACAATGGTTACATTGAACAATCCGCCGGCGAATACATTATCTTCTTCCTGTATCACCGAATTGCGTTCCCTTTTCCAGGAACTGGTCAGGGATGATGAAACAAAAGCCATCATCCTTACAGGGGAGGGCCGTTTCTTCGTTGCGGGAGCAGACATTAAAGAATTCGTATCTAAATTAGGGGATCAGGAACAGGGGTTGGAACTGGCGAAAAATGGTCAGGCTCTTTGCGATGAAATCGAAGGTCTTCAGAAACCTGTCATTGCCGCGATAAATGGGCCATCTCTTGGGGGAGGCCTAGAGTTGGCGATGAGCTGTCATTTCAGAATCATGTCAGATCATGCTACGGTTGGTCTTCCTGAATTAAAGCTTGGGCTGATTCCGACTTTCGGCGGCACACAACGGCTTCGCAAGATAACAGATACAGCAACCACACTGGATATCATCCTTACAGGGAGGACCCTCTCTGCAAGAGAAGCCGTAGATCTTGGGATAGCTCAGTTAGCTGTAAAAGAAAGTGAATTGTTACAGACGGCAAGAGCAATTGCAACTTCGTTTGTGGAAGGGAAAAGCATGACCAGTGTGATGCGGGCAGTGGAGTGTATTGTACAGGGCAGTAACGTAAGTATGGAACAAGGATTAGAAAAGGAACGTAGAAGATTTGCTGAGTTGTTCCTGACAGAGGATGCGAAAGAAGGGATTCACGCATTCATCGAAAAACGCAAACCAGACTTCACACATTCATAAAAGGAGGAGATAGAATGTCCGACGAAGTATTGTTTTCCGTTAACCCAAATGGTGTTGCTACGATTTTACTTAATCGCCCGAAAGCACTCAATTCTCTATCTCATGAGATGGTCATCGCTATCGGTGAAAAATTAAGAGAATGGAAGAGAGACAATAGTGTATCAATCGTCGTCATGAAAGGTGCGGGTTCAAAAGCGCTATGTGCAGGCGGTGATATTAAATCACTCTATGAAGCGCGTTTGTCTGAATCCGCACGGCGAAAAGCAGAGAATTTTTTTGCTGAAGAATATGAGGTCGATATGGCCGTGTATCAATTTCCGAAGCCAATCATTGCCTGTTTAGACGGAGTCGTAATGGGTGGGGGCGTTGGTCTAACATATGGGGCTAGTCATCGCATTGTAACGGAGCGGACAAAATGGTCGATGCCCGAGATGAATATCGGTTTCTTTCCGGATGTTGGCGCAGCTTACTTCTTAAATAAAGCTCCCGGGCACGCAGGTCGTTATCTCGCTTTAACGGCCTCAGTCATACAGGCTCAGGATGTTCTATATGTAAACGGTGCAGACATTTATATGGAAAGTGAGGCATTAGAACGTTTTATTGAAAAAGTGGATAATACGGATTGGCGTCATGTGAAGGTGGAGGATATTCTTGATCAACTGATTGATGAATACAAAACATATTCATCTAATGAAAGAAAGATTGCCCCTATTCAAAGTGAAATCGATCGGCATTTCGCGTTTGAGACAGTTGAAGAAATTCTTCAATCCCTCGACAGTCAGACAAGCGATTTTAACTTGAATGTGAAGAAATTGCTCCTTTCAAAGTCCCCTTTTTCATTGAAGATCACGTTAAAACAAATGATTGACGGCAAACAAAAGACAATGAAAGATTGCTTTGCAACCGATCTTCTTCTAGCCAAGAACTTCTTAAAACACGGAGACTTTTATGAAGGCGTTCGGTCTGTCCTCATTGATCGGGACCAGTCACCGAATTATGAGTACAAACATATTTCAGACGTTACGAACGATGTGGTGGATTCATTTTTCAAACCGATTTCTCCTGTTTCAAAAGTTGATAATTGATTTAATTCTAGTCATTGAGTAGTTAAAAGAGATGCTTAATTTACTGAGGGACTACCCGCTTGGAATTGAAAACGACAAAGTCTATGGGTGAGGGGTCTGTCTGACTGCAATAAAAGTGAAAATGTAGACGGAATCTGCCTTCCCCTCACTATGTAGAGGGGAAGGTTTCTTTTTGATGCTAGCTAGAAGACCCCCTGATAGAAAACAAGATATGAGGGTAGCCCCTTTTTCCTAATTATGCTTATTGGATAAAATCCGATTGACAGAAACTAAAAAAAGTCATAGCATAATAAAGGTAAATCGTAATTATTACGCTTTAATGCCGTTCCTTATATTTTTTTACATAATAAATCGTAATGGTTACGAATTAATGATTTATCCTTTCAGTATCTCATTACCAAAAGAAGCAGAGGGGTCGAAATAATGCAGGAGATCGAGTTTATCAAATTCAACCCGACGGAGAATATGACGGTACTTGTAAAGACCAAACACCTCAAAGAAGAATATCATCAGATTGCGTCAAGGCTTATGGCATATGACAGTTTATATGCTGAACAGGTGGGGTTCATTGAAGAGTCAAAGAATACGGGTGCGGATACCAGACTGCAGATGGCCGGGGGAGAATTCTGTGGGAATGCCTGCATGTCGTTGGCTGCCTTCATTGCTTCGGGAAATGCGCTGCCCCTCGGTTGTTCGACCACCATCCTGATGGAGGTCTCGGGCACCGACGAGTTAGTCCGGTGTGATGTGAAGAATGATATGGGCTTGTACCGTTGCAGCATGACAATGCCTATTCCCGCTAGGATCAAGAAACAAATGTGGGTGGTGGATGGAAAAGAACTTCCCGTCACGATGATCCATTATCAGGAGGCGGTTCACGCTGTATGGGAAGCGGGACAAGTGGACCCTTCATTGCGCCGGTCGGCGGAAACACTTGCGCGAATGATCAAGTCGTCCTATGAAGGGAATCTGGTCGGTGTTTTGCTCTATGATCCCCAAACCCACGAACTTGCCCCCCTCATCCATGTACCGGATGTAAACAGCATGATGTGGGAACGGGGGTGCGGATCAGGGACCGGATCATTGGGTGCTTATCTTGCATGGAAGCAGAAACGCTGCATCTCGTTGCAGGTCAAACAGCCAGGAGGGGAAATGCATGTAACCGCAGATTGGGATGAAGGGTCCATAACAGCGGTCAGGATTGAGGGGACCGTCGGGATTGTAGCAGAAGGGAAAGCATTTATACACATGATTGAGGAGGTTATATGATGAAGGCGAGCAAGACCTTTGAAGAAGATCTGCGCATCTATTTGGAACGATTTGATGAAGCCATTCAAAGAAATAGCCTTATGGAAGAGGAGGCTGTGGCGTTAGAGGAATTAATCAACGAGTATTCACGATTCATTCTTAATGAAGAGTACATAAAGAGGTGGGATCAGTTAGCGGATCCACACCTGGTAGATCAGTTAAGAAATCTATCCGCCTTATCCGTGGCCAAGATGGAGAAGTATCGGGCCCGGAAGCTATTGAGGGGAGATGGAGTGATAGCAGATTACTTTCAAAACATCGAGTCCTGCATTGAAGAGGAGTTCGGGCAGTTTCAGGTGACACGGGAATCGACTGTACTCCTTGTCGGCTCAGGTTCTTTTCCGATGACACCGCTCCTTATTGCGGGGCGCACATGCTCGAAGGTAATCGGGATCGACATTGACGAAGAGGCGGTCACCATGGGACGGCAGGTTGTTGATCGGTTAGGCAAGGGTTTGAACATCACGCTGGAATTTTCGTTAGTAGAACAGCTCAGAGATCTCAAGGAAGTGTCGCATATCATCTTCAGTTCGACGGTTGAAGCGAAATATGACATCCTGGATCAGCTATATGAGCTGACCAATGAAGAGGTAGTTGTGTCGATGAGGTACGGTGATGGTCTGAAATCCCTCTTCAATTTCCCTTCCCGTGAAGTAGATAAGAAGAAGTGGAGAATAGCAGAAAATAGTCTGCGTCCCCAGCAAATATTTGATATCTTAATCTATGAAAAAAATCGTCCCGCTAAAAGTCAGGAGGGTAATTGATGAAAATGGGTAAACGGGTGCTGGTCATAGGCACTGGACCCGCTTCGTTGCAACTTTGTATGATCGTAAAGAACCACCTGGGATGCGAGGTGGGGCTCGCAGGGAGGAATTCCGTCCGGTCGGAATCATTTTTTAAATCGTTAAAGATGAATGGAAATCAGATTCGGGTGTCCGTTCAAAATCACCAGAATGAGAGATTACAAGGTGAATGCCTGATTGATCATGTGTACCGCGGTCTCGACACGATAAGGGGAGAGTGGGATGTCGTCGTATTGGCCGTCACTACAGACGCGTATCTGGACGTGCTCCACACTATTCCGAGGGAAGTATTCAAAGACGTCCGGTCGATCGTATTGGTTTCACCGACTTTCGGATCCAATAGTCTTGTGAAGCATGATCTGGCTGACGTCCAACCCGAGGCGGAAATCATCAGCTTCTCTACTTATTTAGGAGATACGAGGTGGATGGAGAGGGATCCTTCTCACCATATCGTTACGACGGCGGTGAAGAATAAGCTCTATATCGGATCGACCCATCGTCAATCGAAGACGGTTCAAAAACTGATTTCGTTAGGGCAGGAGCTCGGGGTAGAGTTAGTGCAGACTGAATCCCCATTAGAGGCAGAAACACGCAATATTTCCCTCTATGTCCATCCTCCGCTCTTTATGAATGATGTGACACTGCAGGAGATATTTGACGCGGGACCTTCCATGAAATATGTGTATAAGCTGTATCCCGAAGGACCGATCACCCAGCATCTGATCAGGGATATGCTAGCCCAATGGCAGGAAATGATGGAGATCCTGAAAAGAGTGAATATCAAGCCACTCAACCTACTTCGATTCATGACGGACGATAACTATCCAGTAAGATTGGAAAGCTTATCAAGGAGTGACATTGAAGAGTTTGAACAGCTGGATAGTATACATCAGGAGTATTTACTATACATACGCTATACCTCACTGTTGATCGATCCCTTTTCCACTCCTGACGAGGCAGGGAGGTATTTCGACTTCTCGGCCGTACCGATCAGGAAGATGTACAGGAACTTAGAGGGCGAGCTGGATATTCCGAGAATGCCTAAGGAGGATTATTACCGGATCAAGATCATCCAGGGGATTGCTCGTTTCCTGGAAGTACAGAGCCCTACCATTGACAAGCTGATCAGGACCTATGAGGACAAGCTGGCAGAAGTCGCGGTAGTCCATCATGATCAAAAATTTTCCGAAGCCTTTTCCATTCGAAGCTTCGAAGAGGATTTAACGAGGATTACTAGTGAGATGGGAAAAGAGTGGGTTACAAAATTTAAATCGTAATGATTTTGTTTTATAGAGAGAGTACAAAAGGAGAGAAAAATGGGATGAAGAAGAGATGGACATTAAGCGTAATGATTCTTTTGATGATGATCCTCACTGCCTGCGGAGCGAAAACAGAAGGTGAACAGGACGCAGATAAGGATGAACTGGTTTATGCGACAGCCAAGGATATCAATGATATGAACCCTCATTTATACACGGGGTCTATGGCGGCTCAGGGAAAAGTGTATGAATCATTGGTTGAAAATACAGAGGATGGCATCCAGCCCCTGCTTGCTGAGTCCTGGGAGATTTCAGATGACGGCAAGGTGTATACATTCCATCTTAGGCAAGATGTTACCTTCCATGATGGGGAGCCGTTCAATGCCGAGGCAGTGAAGAAGAACATTGAAGCGGTACAGCGGAATGCGGAGAAGCACGCGTGGATCAAGCTTTCCACTAAAATCGAGGAGGTTCGGGTCATTGACGAGCATACGGTGGAACTTGCCCTGTCTGAATCCTATTATCCTGCCCTTACAGAGCTTTCGATGACAAGGCCTTATGTGTTCCTGTCACCCAATGACTTCAAGAATGGAGAAACGAAGGATGGAGTGAATGGTTATCATGGCACCGGACCTTATATCCTCGGGGAACATAAGGTAGACGAGTTCGCCCGGTTTAAAGCAAACGAAGACTATTGGGGAGGGGCGCCTTCCATCAAGGAAATTACGGCGAAGGTGCTTCCTGCAGGGGAGACGACATTCCTGGCTTTACAAAAAGGGGAGGTCAACTTTGCCTTCACAGATGATCGCGGTGCAGACAGCCTGAATGTGGAAGCGATGAACCAGCTGGTCGATTCAGGAAATCACCAGGTCGAAAGAAGTGAGGCGATGAATACGAAGATGATTGTCGCCAATAGCAGCAAAACGGATAGTCCCGTTACTGAGACGGCGGTTCGGGAAGCGATCTGGTACGCCATTGACAGGAAGACGATCTCAGAAGATATTTTGGACGGGACGGAAACAGAAGCCCATACCTTATTTTCATCCAATGTCCTTTATGCAGATATTGATCTGGAGAAGAGGGACTTCGATGTCAATAAAGCTAAAAAATTGTTAGAAGAAAATGGCTGGAAGTCCGGTGGTGATGGAGTCCGTCAAAAGGATGGCCGTCCTTTGACCATGAAGCTATATTATGACGTCAATTCACCTTCTCAAAAAACAGAGGCTGAATTCATCCAAAGCTCATTGAAACAAATCGGTGCGAGTCTTGAAATCGTCGGTGAGGAATCCACATCCATCGCAGGTAGACGATCAACAGGTGAATATGACTTATTATTTAATCAAACATGGGGTCTCGCGTATGATCCGGTCAGTACGATCGCGGCGTTCACTTCCGATGCTTCTTACCTTCATACAACCAAAGGCATCAGGCAGGCGGATGAACTTTATAGAAAAATCGAAGAAGTGATGGTGGCGACGGACGAAGGAAAGAGAAAATCCCTCTATAAGGATATTTTAACGATCGTCCACGATGAAGCCGTATTTATCCCGATATCGAATGGCCGGATGACGGTGGTGGCTCCTGAAGGATTAAAGGGCGTATCATTCAAACAAACACAGTTTGAGCTGCCATTCGAACAGATGAGATTCCAATAATGAAAAGGGGAGTAGTTTCCCTATATTGGAATATCCGAGAGGAGGATTGACTTGATACGCTACATCATTAGAAGATTGTTGATTTCGATTCCGGTCCTATTGATGATCTCCTTTTTAACCTTCGTGTTGATGAGTCTGTCCCCCATGGATCCGGCTGAGGTCGTCCTCAAGTCCCAGGGGGTACCGGTCATTACGGATGAACTGAGGGAAGAAACGAGGGAGGATCTCGGGTTTAACCAGCCCTTCCTCCTTCAGTACGGGGACTGGCTGTTGGACTGTCTCCGATTGGATTTTGGAACGTCCTTTGTTACGGGTCAGCCGGTATGGTCGCTCCTTGGACCGGCTTTAATCAATACAGTGAAATTGACGCTCATTTCATCTGTTGCGGTCATGGTCCTGTCGGTTCTCCTTGGAGTGATCTGTGCATTGCAGCAGGACAAAGCGGTGGATCAGTTTGTCAGGGGCATCTCGTTCTTCTTGACGGCCATGCCTTCCTACTTACTGGCATCTTTATTGATCTGGTATTTTTCCGTGAAGCTCGATCTATTTCCGACAAATGGCATGGACTCCTATACAAGTTACATCCTCCCTGTCCTGGTCATTACCATCAGTTATGCGGGGATATACTTCCGGGTCGTCCGAAGCTCGATGCTCCGTCAATTAAGTGAGGATTATGTACTTTATGCCAGGGCATGCGGCTTGAAGGAATGGCGAGTCACCGTCTGTATCATACGTAACTCCCTACAGGTCGCCATTTCGGTCTTCTGTATGGCTGTACCGATTATATTAGGGAGTACGGTCGTCGTGGAAAGTGTGTTTGCCTGGCCGGGAGTAGGAAGTTTGAGTATCAGATCCATTGTCAGCAGGGACTTTCCGGTCGTTCAGGCGTATGTACTGATTGTGGCGGTGGCATTCGTGATGTTCAATGCCATTTCTGACATCTTGAATGCCGCTATGAATCCTAGAGTAAGGAATGATCATTAAATGAGACAATTAACGAATTTACGTCATGATAAGCTGGCGATGGTATCGTTGATCGTCATTTTCCTGACCCTTCTGAGTGGTCTGTTTGCGCCATTCATTGCTCCACATGATCCTGCGGAAGTCGATATGGGCTTACGTTATGCACCCCCTTCATGGGATTATCTGTTAGGGAATGACCATTTGGGACGCTGTATCTTATCGAGGATCCTTTATGGCATCCGGCCGAGTGTCTTGTGGGTGTTGCTGGCACTGGCCATTTCCGTGGTGATCGGGGCGATCGTCGGTTTCCTGTCGGGATATTTCGGGGGAAGAGTGGATGCGGTTCTGATGAGAGCCTGTGATATCATGCTGTCGTTTCCGGGATATGTCATGGCTCTTGCCATTATCGGTGTACTTGGGGTCGGGCTTGAAAATATATTGATTGCCTTTATTGTCACAAAGTGGGCCTGGTTTGCCCGGGTCATCCGGACTTCGGTCAAACAATTTACGGAATCTGATTATGTGAAGTATGCAAGGGCCATCGGGGTGGGACACGGCAGGATCATGCTGAAGCATATCGTACCCGTGACGTTTGCCGATATCGCGGTCATTTCCAGCAGTTCGATTTCCTCGATGATTCTGCAGATTTCAGGTTTCTCATTTCTCGGATTGGGGGTCCAGGCCCCTACTGCGGAGTGGGGGATGATGCTGAACGAAGCCCGCTCCGTGATGTTCACCCGGCCGGAGCTACTGCTTGCACCAGGGGTTGCTATCATCGTCATTGTAATGGCCTTCAATTTTCTCTCGGATTCCCTGCAGATTGCATTGGATCCAAGGAGCCGGGGCACAAAGGTTCCCAGGAGGAGCAACCTGCCATTTATCAACCCGGTATCAAGAAAAGAGGTGGCTGAATCAAAATGAATATTCTCGAGGTAAACGGACTGTCCATCGTCGATGAAATTACGGACCAATGGCTTGTGAAGGATAGCTCCTTCCACGTGAAGAAGGGGAGGACACTCGCCATAGTCGGGGAAAGCGGAAGTGGTAAATCCCTGACATGCCGGTCGCTGATGAGGTTGAACCAACCATGGCTGAAAGAAACCGGGACCGTCCTTTTTAAAGGGGAAGATCTCCTTACCCTTTCGAAAAAAGGAATGAGGAAGAAACGGGGCAAACAGATGTACATGATCATGCAGAATGGGATGACCGCATTTGATCCATCCCGTGTCATAGGCGTTCATCTACGTCAGGCGACAACGGAACATTTCAACTGGTCTAAAAGGGAGACGGAACGAAAACTGAAACTCGCCATTGAAAGCGTCATGATCAAGAATCCCGACGAAGTGCTGAACAAATATCCTCATCAATTATCGGGAGGTATGCTCCAGAGGATCATGATTGCTCTTGCCCTTATCTTGGAACCAGATCTCATCATAGCCGATGAGCCGACGACAGCACTTGATACCATCACCCAGTATGAAGTGGTGAATCAGTTGATCGAGTTACGGGAAAGAATGGGGTGCTCCATGATCTTCGTCTCCCATGATCTGGGAGTGGTCCGTCACATAGCAGATGATCTATTGGTGATGAAGAACGGCAGGATCATTGAACGGGGGAAGGCTCAATCGGTGTTCAGAGAGCCGGAAAAGGAGTATACGAAATATCTGGTATCCACCCGGAAATCGTTGAGTCACCATTTTAACAGTCTGATGGGGAATCCTTAATATGCTGAACGCTAATCATGTAAACAAATCATATCAACGTGGAGGCCTCTTTTCGAAAGAGAGGAAGCAAGTGCTGACTGATGTCAGCTTTGAAGTGAAGCGAGGAGAATGCCTGGGCATCATCGGGGAAAGCGGCAGCGGCAAATCAACACTGGGGCGGCTCCTGATTGGGATTGAAAAGCCGGACCGGGGAAACGTTACCCTTGATAGTGTCGATATAGCAAACATTAACCGACGAATCGGGAAGATCAGCGCGGTGTTCCAGGATTACAAATCCTCCATCAATCCATTTTTTACAGTGGAGCAGGCCATCCTTGAGCCTCTTGAGCTGCAGAGGATATCAGAGGATCAACAGACCAAAAAGGTCGACGGATTGTTGAGTGAAGTTGGGTTGCCTCATACATTCAAGCATAAATATCCCCATGAATTGTCCGGTGGAGAGATTCAAAGGGTGTGCATCGCAAGAGCAATCTCCACTGAGCCTTCTTGCATCCTCTTTGATGAGGCGATCAGTTCCCTTGATGTGTCGGTTCAATTACAGGTATTGGATCTCCTCCGGAAACTGAAAGAAACACATAGCATTACTTATGTGTTCGTCACCCATGATATTCAGGCAGCTGCCTATATCTGCGACCGCATCCTCATTTTTCGCCACGGACAGGTGGAAGAGGTGGTGGAAACTGAGAGCTTAAAGGACGTTCAATCCGATTATGCGAAACAGCTGTTGCGGGCATTGGTCACGTTTTAGTCCCGAAAATCATCAAGATGTCAGGAGGCGATAGACAGTGTATGGAGCATTATCGTGGCCATTCTTACGACTATATTTGGTAGTCCTTTGTTATTTCAGTTCCAACGCCATCCTGAATGTGCTCATCCCCCTTCAAGGAAAAGAGTGGGGAGCAAGCAACACGACGATCGGACTGGTGATGGGGGCATATCTATTTACGACGATGTTCTTCCGTCCCTGGGCTGGTCAGATCATTCAAAAGTACGGACCGACCCGGATCCTGCGCATCATCCTGATCCTGAACGGGCTTGCCCTTGCCCTATACGCTATTTCTGGCCTGGGAGGCTATTTAGTGGCACGGATGCTGCAGGGGGTGGCGACTGCCTTCTTTTCCATGGCCATGCAGATCGGGATCATTGATGCACTGCCTGAGAAAGACCGGTCGCAAGGGATTTCGCTTTATTCTTTATTTTCCTATATCCCGGGAATCCTTGGTCCGCTACTAGCCATCGGAATCTGGCAGGAAGGAATGGATTCATTCGGTTACGTTATGATTGGGCTTGCCGTTGTGACGGGCTTATTTGGGTACAGCGCCAAGTTGGAAACGAAAGAAGATGAACCGATACCTGTAATAGATGGAAAAGGGGGAAAGATGCTTGCATCCTTTTCCCAATTGGTGGAAAATCCTTTCTTATTTAAATGCAGCGTACTCATGCTTGGTTCTTCAATCATTTTCGGGGCAATCACCACCTTCATCCCACTATACGCATTACAGATGGAGAGTGGAAGTGCCGGTGTATTTCTCATGCTGCAGGCTGCAACCGTTGTGTTTGCACGGTTCACCTTGAGAAAACATATTCCATCTGACGGTAAATGGCATGCCCCCTTTGTCATGGGGACCATGCTTCTTCTAGCACTGGCAGCCCTATGCATCAGCTTCTCACAGATGTTCGGCAGCGTCCCGTTCTATGTGGGGGCTGTCGGGATCGGAATGGCTCAGGCGTTGATTTATCCAACGCTCACCACGTATTTATCTTTTGTGCTTCCGAAAGTGGAACGGAATGTCCTTCTGGGGCTCTTCATTGCAACGGCCGACTTAGGAGTTTCCCTTGGTGGGGTGCTGATGGGGCCACTTGCCGATCTCTCGTCTTACTCGTTCATGTATGGGATGTGTGCCATATTGGGGGGCATGATGACCTTCTTTTCTTTCAATAGAGGCAAAAGGGTATCGGTAAGGGAGGAAACATCTTGATATGTTCAAGAGGTGGAAGTTCAAGTCAATAGAAATAAACGATCAGGGATTTATAGCCCCTGATCGTTTTTTAGTGGTTATGTTAATGTTCTTGGTTAAAGAACCTCATCAATAATCTCTTCAAACACATCACTCACACAGCTCCTCTTAAGCAGGATTTCCTGGTTATTGAGTGTCACATTTCCTCTATGTTCATCCAAGTTGAACTTTTCTTTTAAGACCGCCATCGATCCTTTGCTGCGTTTGTCGATTTCGAAGTAGATGGTGGAATCGTGGTCGCCCTGAAGGATATAGACTTCGAGTTCGTCGAGCTTCCGACTGTATTTGCCGAAGGATGGAGTGAATTCATATTGCTGCACGAAAGGACGATTCGTTTTCACCCATGCAGGGGCGTTCTGACTCTCCATCTGCTTGAATTTAAACCCGATGACCTTGATGGCATCCATAATATTTTCATGTACGGTTGTCGGGGCAACGGATATATAATCCCTGTCCTTTGGGTCAACAGCATTCTTGATATCGACACCCGTATCAATCCAGACTGGTGGAACACTCTTCTGCGTTTCAGGGTGTATCATCGTGACCGGCGTATCCAGAGGGACCTTGAATGAGAATGGAATGTGCTTTTTTTCTCCCTTAGAAATAGTGAAGGGCTCATTGAGCTGGTGGACTTCAACAACGGCAGGTGACAGTCGATCTCCACCTTCATGACCGAACATCGTCATCAGCTTCAGATCGATCGATTCGATTCGCTGATCCGAATTCCCGCCTTTCACCTCTACGACTCCCTCGAGCAGCTCACCCTGCTGAATATAAGCCCGCTTCACCTTCGTATCAACTGTGGCGGAACCAATCCCAATACTCGCAATCACTTTATTGAACATGGACAAGTGCATTCATCCCCCTTCTTATTATTCCTATCGTAGCATAGATTGTCAGATTGAGAGGAAGGGGAAGTGTTCAAGATATATGAACACTTCCGATAAGCATCTATGATTGTCACGCCGCCGGAAATGCGTTACGCCAATCAGATTCTCCTTATTAGACTAATGTATGAAACGCGTTTCATAGCAAGGGGAAAATAAAATAATGAGTCAAGCAGCTGGGCCTGTCATGTAAACTCCAATCCTCTCATATTCATAATAAAGACATCATAAGGGGGTGTGACATTTTGAATAACGTGATGATACCTGCATTCATCGTGCTTATAATCCTTATTTTTATTATCTGTATCTACTTTATGACCAGGTACAAGCAACAGGCTGTTCAAGTCTTTACATTAGAGAGTTTCCTTCATTCGTCTAAACTGGGTGATGATGAGGGGAAGGATCATAGCTTAATAGAAAAGGTGAATGATTATTTTGATGATGGAGATAGCGGTGGGCATGGAGATGGTGGGGATGACGGGGCGTGAAATTCCCCGTCTTTTTTTATCCATGGAAGCGAGTTGCATAGGCCCCTGGATGGGCAAAGCATGTAAAGATTTAAAGGGAATTCGACACAGATGCTCAATTATTCGAAAAGCGGCACAATAAAACATCGAAAGCTGGATACGTTCTTTCTAACTAGCCAGGCTCATTATCTGCATCTTCTATTGTATTCTCTCCGCCATCTCTAACAACCTGTCCAAACTGGTTGGCATTTTGACCACCTTTATCCGCGATCTGTCCGCCTTGGCTTGCATTCTCCCCATCTTTTCCAGTCAGGTTCTGCGACCCTTCCGATGCGATTTGTTCCACACCGGCATTGCCGCCTTCATTTGCAAGATTATTCGTATTATAAATATTGATATAAATTTTAATTCCATCTTTATCGTGCTTGAAGGAAACTTCTGACTTTTTAGGATCATCTTTATGTTTACCCAAGTTACACTCACCTCCCGTCTGGTATGTTACTACTAAAATATTCATTGCACTCGTAAGTGATTGTGAACTTGTCCTATTGTTTCTGTTTTCTTTCTATTAACAGAAACACTGGTTTGTATATTGCAAAAAAGAAGGAACTCTTCTTCCATTTAATAGAGATAACAAATAGCAGGATGTTTCAAATAAATGTAGAAGCATAAACAAAGGAGTTTCCTGGATATACCAATTTATAAAGAGACTGAAATAATTATTGAAAGAGATGATCTCATACCTTTGCTTATTTTGCGGAAAGGTTATCTGAAGAATAATTCATGGAGACTGATTGCATGAGTACATAAACAGAAAAAGGTTTGGGGGATAATGATGCTTAAAAGAAAATATGGAGACCGTGCGGATTGGAAACGAGTGATCAAACGAAAATATGCACAGACGTATCTCGATAACGGGGAATATAAGGGCTATATCACATTATTGAATACAATAAAAGTAACGGAACCATTATCTGTTCGTTATGTGGAAAAGAGTGTATGTATTGTGGATGATGGTTATATGTGGCTGCAGCAATTTCCAATCGGTAAGAATCATTCAGTAACGACGATGTTTGATGCAGGTGGTGATATCGTTCAATGGTATATCGATGTTTGCCTTTGCAATGGAATAGAAAATGATATTCCCTGGATGGACGATTTATTCTTAGATATTGTCCTATTACCAACGGGAGAAATCATTGAAAAGGATGCGGATGAGCTTGAAGATGCTTTATTGAAAGGAATCATTGATAAGCCTCTATACGATCTGGTATGGAATGAAGTGAAAACCCTAAAAGGTCTCATAAGGAAGGGCAGCTTTGACTTGATAAAATGGTCACATAGCCATAAGGAAATCTTATCTAACCTTTGGCAGTAGCATGCATTAAAGCATTTCTTTATCATAAGGAATGCTTTTTATATTGTCTAATACAATAATAATAAACTTATTTTCAATAATTTTTTATTGTAAAACAATAAACTATATATTAAGATTAAATTGAATTTAAATAAGCGAGGTGCTTTTGATGAAACGAGAAACACTCTTTTTGAAAATAGCTGTTTTTCTTATAGGAACCCCGGTTCTTGCTTTATGCGTATTCGGGTTGCCCTGGTTAGCGAAGGATGCGGCTGGTTCGGAGCTGGCATATTTGATATATGGTATCTTAGTTGTGATGTATGTATCGGCGATCCCGTTTTTCGTTGCCTTGTATCAGGCGATCAGACTATTAAGCTATATTGACAAGAACAACGCGTTCTCGGAATTATCGGTCAAGTCGTTAAAGAATATTAAATATTGTGCAACCACCATCTCGATCGTGTATGTGGCAGGGATGCCTCTCTTCTATCTCATGGGAGAGAAAGACGACGCCCCAGGGGTCATATTGATCGGGATGATGTTTGTTTTCGCTCCGTTGGTAATTGCGGTATTTGCGGCAGTTCTTCAAAAGCTATTAAAAAATGCCATCGATATAAAATCAGAAAATGACTTAACGGTCTGAGGTGAAAATATGGCGATTATAATCAATATTGATGTGATGCTGGCGAAAAGGAAAATGAGCGTGACAGAGCTATCGGAGAGGGTTGGAATCACGATGGCGAACCTTTCTATATTGAAAAATGGAAAGGCAAAGGCGGTTCGATTATCCACTTTAGAGGCGATCTGTAAGGCATTGGAGTGTCAGCCCGGAGATCTTTTAGAATACCAAAGTGAGGAAGACATTCAATAAATAGGGTTTGGAGGCAAAAATCATGAGAGCATTAAAACAACTCGTTCGATTTGGTTGGGAGCAGGCCCTGTCCTGTTTGTTCCCTGTCGTCATTTTTGCCTCTTTGGCTTTGACACAAGTCATCCCGCTGCCCTTCTTGCCGCGGTATGACTGGCTGCTCATCATCTGCCTCCTGATGCAGTGGGGGATGCTGCGTTCCGGGCTTGAAACACGGGATGAACTCAAGGTGATCACCTTGTTTCACCTCATCGGGCTTGCCCTTGAACTTTTTAAGGTCCATATGGGCTCATGGTCTTATCCTGGGGAAGGGTATTCCAAAGTGTTCGGGGTGCCTTTGTACAGTGGATTCATGTACGCAAGTGTGGCGAGTTATCTTTGTCAGGCGTGGAGGAGGCTTAGGGTGGAACTGGTGAAGTGGCCACGGTTTTTAATCGTTTTCCCTCTTGCTGCTGCCATTTATTTAAATTTTTTCACCCACCATTACTGGATCGACGTTCGCTGGTGGTTATCGGGACTCGTTCTGATCGTCTTTTGGCAGACATGGGTCCTGTACGAAGTGGGCGGAATCCGTTACCGCATGCCACTTGCCCTTTCATTTGTGCTCATCGGATTTTTCATATGGATAGCTGAAAATATCGCCACGTTCTTTGGCGCATGGGAATATCCAAATCAAACCGATGCCTGGAGTCTCGTTCATCTAGGGAAGGTGAGCTCTTGGCTCTTACTGGTGATCGTCAGCTTTCTGATCGTGGCGATGTTGAAGCGGGTGAAGGGGAACGGTTCGGTTCAGGTTGGGACGGATCCACTTTCCACCGGACATAACCAATGAGGTCAGGAGAGATAGGTTTGAAAAATATAGCTTTCTTTATCATCCTGGTACATACCATCATTTTTATTCTGTGGATCATGAACTCAGGGTACTTGTTTTCAACGGTTGGAACGACATTTTGGATTGCGTCGGTAGCTTTAGGGTTCCTCATTCAAAAACAGCTGGATGATGTCATGATGTTAAGAAAGATATTGGTTATATCTAATTGGTGGATGGTGTTTTTGATGATCATGACTGTGGGAATTTATTTTGTTGTGAGTTCAATGCCTTAACCTTGATGAATGATTAATTGTAGATAAAAAGATTATTCAGGTAAATGGTAAAAATAATTTCTACTTTTTGTAGAGGAGGAATCCTTCCTTTAGTCGGGAAGGGTTCTTTGTTTTGAAAAAAGATAGTTGACAAATCAAACTGTAAATTATATTATTACAGTGTATCCAAAAGACAACAAATATTTTTTTAGGGAAACTGTTACTTTTTTTATTACAATTAAGAAGGAGTGAGTAAATAATGGTCAATTTATATCTGACACCGAGCTGCGCATCCTGCCGTAAAGCAAGAGCATGGCTTGATGAACACTCAATCGAATATGTGGAACGAAATATGCTGACAGAACCGTTGACACCTGACGAGATCAAATCGATTCTTCGCCTGACGGAAAATGGAACAGAAGATATTATTTCCACTCAATCAAAGGCTTTCCAAGAATTAAATGTAGACGTTGATTCGTTGCCACTCCAGGATTTATATACATTAATCAGAGAGAATCCGCAAATGCTGAAGAGACCTATCATCCTGGATGAAAAAAGATTGCAGGTTGGTTATAACGACGAAGAAATCCGCAGCTTTCTTCCGAGAAAGGTTCGTACTTTTTCATACAAAGAGTTGCAAAAAATGGCCAACTAGGAGCAAGTATCCCATGCGGTATTCTTGACTATTTAAACTGTAATATGTAAAATTACAGTAAGAGTCACAAAGCAGCTTTTGATTTAGGAGGCAGGCCATGAATAGCGACTTTACTTTAGCCATTCACAGTTTAACGTACCTGGCACTGAAGGCAGATCGCATGTCGACAAGTGATGCGATTTCAGAAAGTGCCGGGGTCCATCCAGTCCGCATTCGTAAAGTCCTGAGTTTGTTAAAAAAACAAGGATTTATCACATCAAAAGAAGGAACGGGCGGTGGATTTATCTTTGTCAGGGAGTTAAGAGAGATCAATCTTTGGGATATCTATAAGATCACCTCTGAAGGCTCACTGCAGCCGAAATGCACGGATTCTAATGAAGAGTGTGTGGTAGGGGCCAATATGAAAAGCGTTCTTTTTCACATTTTCCTAGGTGCAGAAGAAAAACTGGGGGACTATTTAAAGCAATACACCATCAAAGATATTGTCGATTTGATCAATAAAGGAAAATAGAGGAAGGCTGGGAGACAGCTTTTTTTCTGGTCCAAATGTAATTAAAAATGTTACAGTTAAGTTGAAATTTTTTATAAGAAGGTGAATAAGGATGATGTCAAACAATCAATCGATCTTAAAAACGGGAGATTGGATCAAGGGTAAATCACACTCAGGTGAATTAATCATCGGATACATTGAGAACCTTGATATCCAAGGCACAACCGTAAAAGCCAAAGTTGTGACCAGTGATAATAAAACCATTGAAGGCAGGACCATCCCCCTATTGAGCAAACAGGTGAAAAAAATACCAGAAGCGAATGTGAAAAACAAGGAACAAATCCAGTACCTGATTGACCTGGCGCTTGCAACGGGTGATCAAGAGTGGTTCTTGGAACTGACTACCAAGTTGAATTCCATAAGGGAGCTTGCAGAGGGTATAAAGTGAACGTCATGAAAAGGAGCTGATGAGCGGGATTCTTCACCTTTTCATTTAGCGCGCAAATATAAACAGCGTATTAATGCTATCCCTCAATTCCAACTATAAAGAAGCTGCTGATCCATTTTATTGGGTCGGTAGCTTCTTTTTTCATAAGAATTTACCATATAGGGAGTCAACCACCTTTTCCTTCTAAAGTCGTAGAATACATTTGACCATTCGGTGGAAGAGGATTACTAGAAAATGGAATAGAATAAAAGAAGTGGTTAATAAAAAAGGAGGAGCTTTACGATGAACAAATATGTGTGTTCAACATGTGGAACCCAATACCCTAAGAGTCAGGAAGAACCTGAAAGATGCCCCATTTGTGAGGAAGAACGTCAGTATGTCAATCCAAATGGTCAAAGCTGGACGACTCTCGATGAAGTGATCTGGAGCGGAATCTATCAAAATACCATTCTGCAAGAAGAACCGGGACTGTACAGCATCACCACTACGCCGAAATTCGGCATCGGACAGACGGCTTACCTGATATCGACTGGCGGCTACAATGTTTTATGGGACTGTGTCACGTATCTGGATGAAGTGACGATCCAGACCATTGAAGAGTTGGGCGGCATCGATGCAATCGCGGTTTCCCATCCGCATTATTACTCTGCACAGCTGGAGTGGGCTGACCGGTTTGATGCGGACGTTTATCTTCATCGGGATGACCAGGCTTGGGTCATGGAACCGGGAAAGAGGATCAGGTTTTGGGACGGGGAAGAGCTGACGTTGAGCGAAGGGATTTCACTGCACCGTCTCGGTGGGCATTTCAAAGGAGGAGCAGTCCTTCACTGGAGTCAGACAGGGGTTCTCTTGACAGGAGATATCATTCAGGTGGTGGCGGATACGGACTGGGTCAGCTTCATGTACAGCTATCCCAATCTCATTCCCCTGCCGGCAGGTAAAGTGAAGGAAATGGCTGAAAAAGTAAAGCCTTTATCTTTCCACAAGCTGTATAATGCCTTTCATCGGGTGATAGAAAAAGATGCCGATCAAGCGGTCCAACGATCTGCAGAACGATATATTAATGCTTTAGAAGGGAAACTGTTCTCTACATAATGGAAGGGTCCCCTCACTCTATTCGAATTATAGTGAATATTATAAAAAATTGGTATAAAATAAAATTTTGTGAGGGGGTCAATCATGAACTTATTAAAAACAACTCTAAATCATTTTAAGCCTTATTGGCGGAAGCTATTAGTGGCTCTTGTGTTTTCCATCATCGGCGGGCTCTTTACGATCGTGCCATCGATTCTAGTGAAGCGGTTGGTGGATGATGTGATTGTTGGTGGGGACTTGAATTTCTTAGTCTGGGTCGTGGCCGGGATTCTCGGTGCGTACTTAGGAAAGTCCCTGTTTGAAACGATGCAGGAATATGTGCAGGTGAAAATCGGGCTCGATGTGATTACAGATATGCAGATCCGTGCGTTCAGAAAGCTACACCGGACTCCGATGTCGTTCTTTTCAAAGACACCGAGGGGAGATATGCTATTCCGTCTGACTCATGATGTGGAATCGATCCAGAATCTGAACAATACGGTTGTTCCCCGTATCCTCCAGCAGGTTGTAGGTGCAATTGCGGCCTTTTCCACGGTGTTTGTTTTATTCTGGCCTGCTGCCATCGTGATGTTTGCCGTATTTGCGATTTATATCGTTCCTTCTTTTACATTGGGGAAGAAGATGCGAAAGATGAGCGCGGTCCAGCGTGAGATGAGTGCTGATATGTATCAGCATCTGCAGGAAAGCATTGAGAGTGTGAGATTGGTGCGGACTTATCAGACACAGGATGTAGAAGTGGGAACCCAAGAGAAGAAGCTCTCGGATTGGAAGCAGTTCTCGATTCGGGCGGCCCTCATCGGGAAGGTGAATTGGCGCTTGGGGAACCTATTCAATATCGCAGCTCCTGGTGTCGTTATGCTGATCGGTGGATGGGCGATTTGGGACGGGACGATCACGGTCGGAACCCTCGTTGCGTGCCTGAGCTTCATCCCCATCATGTTTCTGCCGGTCAGGTCCATGGCGGAGCATGCCTTGACGATTCAGCAGGCGATTCCGGCCCTGCAGCGAATTTATGAATATTTTGATCTGCCGGAAGAACATGAGGAGAAACTTCCTTCTTTTGGTCCGGTAAAAGGAAAGATTGACTTGGAGAATCTATGGTTTTCGTATCCTGGAAGTGATAAGCCGGTCTTGAAAGGTGTTTCCTTATCATTGAATCAGGGGAATCACATCGGGATCGTCGGTACGAGCGGCGGAGGAAAAAGTACCCTGGTCCAGCTTTTATTGGGGCTGTATGAACCTCAGCAGGGCTCCGTGATGATCGATGATAAGAATCTATTAGAATACAACCGGAACAGCTTTCGCCAGCAGGTTGGGGTGGTGTCTCAGGAAACCTTCCTATTGAATAGCACGCTCCGGCAAAATCTGTTGTACGGAAAAACAGACGCAACAATGGAGGAATTGGAGAGGGCTGTGGAAGCTGCGGGCTTGAAGGAATTGATTGATTCCCTGGACGAGCGATATGAAACGCTCGTCGGGGAGCGGGGCTTGAAGCTTTCAGGTGGTCAACGACAGCGCGTGGCCCTTGCCCGGGCGATCTTGAGACAGCCGCCTGTGCTGATCTTCGATGAAGCGACTTCTTCCCTGGACGGGGAAACGGAAGAACGGGTGCAGGCATCCTTAGAGAAGCTGATTCCGGGCCGGACGACGATCACGATCGCCCACCGTCTCGTCACGGTGAGGAATGCCGATGTGATCATCCTTCTCGATCAGGGAGTGGTGGCTGAAAAAGGAACGCATGAAGAGCTGCTCCTCATGAGGGGCAAGTATTATGAATTATACAAAGCCCAATACAGCGAGCTTGAAAAGGAGATGATCGGATGACAACCACCCAAGTGAAGAATCGTGACGGACGAAGGGTGCTTAGCTTCCTTCGTCCCTATAAAAAGTGGGTAATAGCAGACTCCATCGTCATTGCGATCAGTCAGGTATTCTCTGCCCTGATCCCGACACTCGCCCTCAGCTGGCTAGTGGATACGATCCTCCCGAATGAAAACTATAATTGGCTTTGGGGTCTCATGTGGCTCCTAATATTATCAGCGGTATTGGATCTTGTTATGATGGTGATCGACGAATATTTCTGTCACCAAACCGCGAAGACTGTGACGAATTGGCAGAAGTTGAGGTTGTTCCGTCATCTGCAGATCATCCCGTATTCGTTTTATCACCATAATTCCACAGGGGAAATGCTTGCGAGGGTGTCGGATGATCCGGATACGCTCCATAATTTCCTGGCGTGGGAAGGCTCGACGTTCATGGCGAGCGTGCAGGGTGTCTTCATTTACAGCCTGGTGTTGTTATGGATTCATCCTTACTTGATGATTACTAGTGCTGTCCTTGGCGTGATTTTCTATTGGACTTCTAATTATGTGGGGGCAAGAACAAGGTCTGCTTCTGCTGATGCAAGAAAAGAAGCGTCGAGATACCTGGAGAGATTAAGAGAATCGGTGACGGGGATTCACCTGTCGCGTGTGATGGGTGTCTCTGAAAGTGAAGTGGAAAGTGTCATCTCCATCCGGGATACCTTCGTTCAGCACTCGGTCAAGGAACTAAAAGCAAGAATGCAGTCGGTGGTGGTGATTGCTAGTTACAACGGATTCGCTTTGGGGCTTGTGTACTTAATCAGTACTCTATTGATATGGAATCAAGGTCTGACGAGCGGACAGATGCTGACGGCCGGAGGACTCGTGACCATTGCGGCGAATGAAATGCAGAAACTGCTCCGGAACTGGCTTTCTGTCAGGAGGACAGGGCCGGCACTGGATCGTTCTGAAATCCTGCTTTCTGAGGAAGTTTCTGAAGCCGAGGTTTCAGAAGGATTGCGTGGTGAACGGGCAAGCGGGAGCATCCGCCTCCAGGACGTGGCATTTGCTTATCCGGGGAAGGAAGAAAATGTGTTAAAAGGCGTGTCATTTTCCATTGGTGCCGGGGAGAAATGTGCATTGGTCGGTCCGAGTGGGTCGGGAAAATCGACGATAGTCGATCTGCTATTTAAGCTCTACGATACAGGAGTCGGACGAATTGAAGTCGACGGCAAGGATATCCGGGAATGGGATACAGCGTGGCTCCGTTCGCAAATGGCCATTGTGACCCAGGATGTGATGCTAAGAAGCGGGACACTCGCAGAAAACCTGCGCATCGGAAAGCGGGAAGCGACGGATGAAGAGCTCTTGAAAGCAATGGAAGATAGCGGCTTGGGCGAACTCATGGACACCCTGCCGGACGGACTCAATACCGCAGTCGGGGAGAGGGGAAGCCTGCTATCAGGAGGGCAGAAACAGCGTTTATCGCTGGCTAGAGCGCTCTTAAAGGACGCTCCGATTTTGATTCTTGATGAAGCGAGTTCGGCACTGGATCCAATCACAGAAACCAAGATCAACGAAGCGGTGATGAAAGCAGGGAAGAATCAAACAATCATCATCGTTTCCCATCGATTATCAACGGTTCTTTCTGCGGATAAAATTGTGGTGCTGGAGGATGGAAGGATTGTGGAAGAAGGAAAACATGCGGATTTGCTTCTGAATCAAACAGGAGTGTATTCAAGACTGTTTGGCAGGGAAGCTGAAATTGGCGGGAAGACGATTGATCATGTGTCGTAAAGGGACGATGGAAGGGAACCACACGATTCCTCATAGGTTAGACATGATGCGGGAGCAGGAAAAAAACGTACTCCGGCAAATGGAAGATACGAAAGTAAATCTAAAGAAAATAAATCGGAAAATTAAAAGGTATGAAAGTGAAATCTAGTAGGTGAAAAACCCGACTCCTGGTTAAAGCAGAAGTCGGGTTTTTACTTTAAAAGGTCGAAAGAAACGCAGGAACTGTATCACGCCTTGGTCTCCAATAGGAGGATTTTTGAGACGTTTTATCGAATTATTAAACATCGCATAGTTAGAAATATCTATTTATTGGAGGATCCATATGAAACAGTATGAAATGCTGCCTAATACAACCCCGACCCTGGATGAATACGTAACCTTATGCTCAAGTGTAGGATGGAAAGAATATATGAATTTTGACGTTGCCGAGGCCTCGCTGGCTCATTCGGTTTACTCTGTCATGGTGAAGGACCGGAATGAAGTGATCGGGATGGGAAGGATCGTAGGAGATGGTGCTATTTATTTCTACATTCAGGACGTGGTGGTCCGTCCCGACTATCAATATAAGGGAATCGGGAAGGAAATCATGGATGACTTGATGCGCTACATCAAAGAACACGCCCCCAGTAAGGCCTTCGTGGGGTTGTTCGCTTCAGAAGGAAAGGAAGCTTTCTATGAAAAATACGATTTCAAGGATTACTCACCGAATATGACAGGGATGTTTAAAGTGAATCCATAAGAGGGACGGACCTCATCTGCATTCGACCAAAGACCTGAAATTTTGGAGGCTTACATGATGAACCATTCAGCGTTATTTAACGGATTACTGATCAACCTCCTTGTCATTCTGATCATTGTCTTATTAGTAAACTTCTATCATTTATCGAAGCATAGTTTGAATAAAGCTCATATGGGGCCCTTCCAAGTTTTTCTCACCAATATGGTGCTGATCATTCTGAGTGTGTTGCTATCGCACCAATTACATAGTGGTTTCCTTTATGATTTACGTTTCATTCCTTTTTTAATTGGCGGGATATACGGGGGAAGAAAGGTCCTGCTAGGATTGGCCGTCACGATGATCGCCGTCCGGGTCCCGTTTATGGGGCATGGATTGATTGTCACGATCCTCCTCACAGTCCTATCAAGTGTTGTAATCTACTATTTGTCTCCGAAACTATCTGAAAAGCCGTGGAGGATCAGAGTGTACTGGTTTACCCTCTTTTCCTTCTGTTACTCGATTCTTGGCCAACTGATCCCTTCGTTGTTCTTTGATTTTAAGGATTATCTGGCGTTCGTTATTTATTCTGGAGTTCTGACGGTATCTACCTTCCTTGTCTTGTATCTTTGTGAGATGATCAGGCTCACCGTGATTCTTCAATTGGAATCCATTAAATATGAAAAGATGCAGGTCGTCAGCCACCTGGCAGCAAGCATCAGTCATGAGATCAGAAACCCCTTGACGACGGTCAAAGGCTTTCTGCAATTAATCAATGAAGATCCAGCAAATCCTTCGACCAATATCGAATTATCGAAAGTGGCTGTCAGTGAAATCGACCGGGCGACGGAAGTGATCAATCATTATTTATCCTTTGCCAAGCCCCATCCGGAAGAAGATACGAAGCTGGATGTGACCATGGAAATCATGCGATCAAAAGACATCATCATGCCCCTTGCCCTCAAAAAAGGAGTAACGATGGATGTCGAATTATCTCATACTCATACCATAATGGGGGACTCCAACAAGCTTCAGCAAGTCCTCATCAATGTTCTGAAAAATGGCATCGAAGCAATGGAGTCAGGCGGAGCACTGAGTGTCATCAGCTATGAAGAAAGGGATCGGTTGTTGATTGCGATCAACGACACGGGGATCGGGATGACCCATGAACAAGTCACCCGCCTTGGCGAGCCCTACTTTTCCCTAAAAGGATCAAAAGGCACGGGTCTCGGTATGATGACAGTCTTTCAATTGGTTGATGCGATGAGTGGTACGGTAAACGTTCAAAGTAAGGAATATCAAGGTACGACGATCACTCTATCATTCCCTGTTGTACGGGATGAGGGACGGACCTCTTAGAGGTCCGTCCCTCATTTTCCTTCCTTCAGATACTCCTCATTGCTCCAGTCCGTGACGAACATATGTCCGGGGGCATGGGTCATTATGAAGGGGATCTTTGCATGTAGGGCCACTGCTTGAGGTGTCACGCCGCAAGCCCAGAACATCGGTGTTTCTCCATCCTTGATGCCGACAAAATCACCATAATCGGGCCGGGTGATATCCCCGATGCCGATTTCTGTCGGGTCACCGATATGGACAGGAGCCCCGTGCATTTTAGGGAATAATGAGGTGATATCTGCTGCTTTTTGTACCAGATGATTAGGGACCGGCCTCATGGAAACGACCATTGGACCTTGGAACACACCGGATTTCTCCGTCTGGATATTCGTCTTATACATGGCAACATTCTTATTCTCCTCGATATGCCGCAAAGGGATCTCTCCCTTGATCAGCTGACTTTCAAACGTGAAGCTGCACCCGATGAGAAAAGTGACGAAATCATCTCGCCATACATCATCTATCCGCGTTTTCTTTTCCACCAATTCACCATGCTCATACACGTGATAGAGGGGGATATCCGTTCTGATGTCGGAACCTTTTCCATACGTCGATTCGAATTCACCAGCTTCCAGCACTTCGACAATCGGGCAGGATTTAGGATTCCGTGTGGTGAAAAGTAAAAAATCAAAGGCGTATTCCTTAGGCAGGACGACTAGATTGGTCTGGACATAATCCTGGCACACACCGGACGTATGGGATTGGTGCTCCCCATTTCGGATGCGGTTTCTTAGTTCTGACGGTAACATGGATTCAGCTTCCTTTCTTTGTTGATCGAATTTTCTCTATTTTAACACAGGAGGTCCATCGATAATGAAGTCGTTTCCTGAAAGGGACCAATTCTCCGGCTTCTCTTAATCAAATAAATCATCAAATAGCCAAGGAATATCCTTGCACTCTAGGGGAGGATAAACGAAAAATCCACCTTTCGACCAAGAACAGTCCGAGAAAGGCGAAGATCCCGACCAGGAACGGAAAATACCAGCAGTGAATGATGATCACCTCATTCACTATATTTTTCCAAATCGATCCGCTGATTTACTATAGCCGGCTGATAGATTGTTAATCTCTTGAACGTCGATCCGTTCAAATAGGTATGTGCACACTTACCTGGCACTTACATAAGATATCTTGGTAAAAATCTGAAGGGAATGAGCAGCATGTACAATGTTCCGATGACATATTCATATCATCCTTATGCGAATCCAAACCCCATGGCAAGAACCGGGGAGGAAGCGAATCAGCCAATTGCTGAAATCCTTTTCGACGGAATCAGGGGAAAAGCGGCAACAGTCGATCTGTACAGCCGATTAGCCCATGCAGCCCCGAATCAATACCACCAGTATGAACTTCTTCAACTGATGGAAGACGAACAGCGTCACTGGTGGGAACTGACCAATCTATATACTTCGCTTACGGGAAGTCAGCCTGTTTACCAGGTTGAGAGTGTTCCATTCTGTTCTTACCAGGAGGGACTGCAGAGAGGATATGAAGCGGAATTGGCAGATTATGAACAGTTCCGTGTCGGATGCTTGCAGGCCCAGCATCAACCTGTGTATGAGGTGTTCGCGAATGCATGTAAGGATGAATGGGAGCATGCGAGGCGCTTGAGTGTGCTTGGGGCGGATGAGGACAGTCGGATGATATCGATGGATTTTGGTCCGTCACCGTTTGTCGTGGATATCGACGAGGCAACGGTTCAAATTGACACATTCCGCACCGCCATTTGGACGGGAGAGCATCTGCAAGTGACATTGATGAGTATTAATCCGGGAGAAGATATCGGGTTGGAAAATCATCCGAATCTGGATCAATTCCTGCGTCTGGAGCAAGGTCAGGGAATCGTCCGGATGGGAGACCGGCAGGATAACTTAACCTTTGAAAGAGAAGTGAAGGAAGATTATGCGATCGTGATCCCGGCTGGTACGTGGCATAATTTGATTAATACGGGTAATACGCCGATTAAACTTTATTCGATTTATGCTCCGCCTCAGCATCCTCGGGGGACGGTTCATGTGACGAAGGCGGATGCGGAGGCTGCCGAGGCAGGTCGCGGGTATTTTTATTCGGAATAGGGATTCATGTGAGAACGAGATTTGAACAGGGAAGGACGTTTTAAGGTGTAGATAGATAACCTGGTCTCATTCCTGATTCCACGGCCTTACCAGTTCCAATCAATAGATTAAAGACGAGGGATTATTGACAAACAAACGCATTGAACTCGAGTTGAGCCCAATGCGTTTTTGTGTGGTTAGATATTTTCCCCATCCGGATAATCACAATACTCGATAATCGTGCCTTCTGTATCAGCAGGATTCAAATAGATCAATCTTCTGCCATGCTTGTTGATGCGAAGACTATCCTCCAATGTGCGGATCCCCTTTAGCTTCAGTTCCTCGAGAGCGGCATCAAGGTCATACACACGATAGGCGATGTGATGGACCCCCTTACCTTTTTGCTTGATGAACCTGGCGATCGGGGACGTATCATTATTCGTCGGCGCAAGTAATTCGGTTCTGGCGCCGTCCACCTCCATGATCGCAATCTCACTTTCGACACCCTTGGCATCACTTCTGTAGCGGTCGATCAGTTTAGCCCCGAGCACATTCTCGTAGAAGCGGATGGTATCTTCAATGTTTCTGACTGCTACCCCGATATGGTCGATTGTCTTTTTCATGGTCATTCTCCTAAAGTCTTATCAGTTTATGTGCTATCTTACCATATCCTTTCGATGACGTGAAAGAATCGGTTCGTCCCAGTGCTTTTTATTCGAAGTTTCGAATAGCAGTCAACTGTGTTTTTTCTACAAAAGGATCAAAAGAAGCTAACAACCTATACTACGGGCCGTTAGCTTCTTTTATAAAAAGTTTTATTCAACGTTCAATCCTGTCCCTCGACCCGCTTCTCCGCTTCACCAAATAATAAGCCGTGATCCAGGAAGTAACCGGAATCGCAAGGGCGACGCCAATTCCCGCAGAACCGATGAAAATCATTTCGGAACTGAATACTTTGGAATTCACGATTTCCCCGATCGAGTAGGATAGGTCCTTGAACCAGATCAGCAGGCCCATATATCCTCCGAAGAAAGCAAAAAACAGTGTATTCGTGCTGGTTCCGAGGATATCCCTGCCAATGCTGAGCCCCGACGTGAATAGATCTTTTTTGCTGATGGTGGGATTATGATAAGCGATTTCCCGCATAGGCGAGGAAATCGAGATGGATAAATCAATGATGGCACCGATGGTACTCATGATGATCATGGAAGCCCCGATTTTCACAAAATCCACTCCGACAAAAAGGGATAGCGCCCCGATTTCCTCGGTTTCCTCTTCACTGAATCCCTGGATCATCGCCTGATCGGTCAACATCAGGATGAAGAAGAGCAGTAAGCCGGTGGTGATGATTGTCGAAAGAAAGGCTGTCACCGTTTTGATGTTGATCTCACTGATGAAAAACAGGGAAATGCAGCTGATCAGAGTGCAGGCGATCAGCGTCAGGATAATCGGATTCATATTCGGATCGTTCATCAAGATGATGGTAAAAAGAAGCACGCCGAAGTTCAGAAATAAGGCGACAAAGGACCGGGCACCTTTTTTTCCACCAATCGTGATCATTAAGATGAAAAGGATGGCTGCGAGATACAGTTGTACAGTCATAGTCTAGCCTTCTTTAGGTTGACAAAAAAGATGGATGTATAGATGGCGATCGGGATCGCCAGTACAATGCCGATTCCCCCGGTCAGTGCCCTCGCCATTTCCAGTGAAAGATTCATGGAAAGGGTGAATCCCAGTGGGGAAGCATTTTTGAAAAACAAAATGAGCATGGGAATAGCTCCGCTTATATAGACGAAGAACAAAATATTCGTCATCGTTCCCATGATGTCCTTGCCGATATCGAATCCCGACTTCCTCAACGCTTTGATTGGGATATCGGGATTCTTCTCGTACAGTCCGAAGATGGAAGACGATAGAGTGATGGCGACATCCATCACCGCTCCCAAACACCCCACGAGTATCCCTGCCATGAACACCATTTCATATGGACGGGTCAGGAATTGCATCTCCTCGTAACGGAGGCCGTTACCAGCGGTGAATCCTACCACAACATAAGCAATCAAAAGTGTCATGAACGTTCCGATCAAGGTCGCGACAACCGCTGCATACGTTTTTTCATTAAAGCCATTGACGAATAAAAGGGATATGCCGGTGAATATAATCACCCCGATGCTGCATACCACCAACAGGCTTATATCAGCTGAGTTCAGGTATATGTCCAGGGCATAGGACAGGATGACGGCGTTGACTCCAAGGGTGATCAGTGAGAAAAGCCCCTGCTTCTTCCCGACCACCAATAAGAGAAGGATAAAAACCCAACCGATGATCATCATGTATGTATCCCGTTTGACGTCTTCTATGTTCCCGGTCAACACCGTGGTCCCGGATGAAGATGAATCGATGCTTATGAATAATTCATTCCCGGGGTGATATTCCTGATCTGTTGCCCCTGAGAAAGAATATTCGTTGGTTAAATGGATTGTCTCACCCTTTTGATCCCCGTTCTTCAGCTCAGCTACGATTTGCTGGGAGTAGAGCTTATCCTTATTTCCATTCATATCCTCCATCTCCGTCGTTTCCACAATCTTGGTACTAATCACTTCGGCAATCGGTCGATCATACCATTCATGATTGTGATAGACGAAGTAGAGTGAAGCGGCAACACATAATGCGAGGATGATGTAGACAAAAAGATGTTTGAAACTTATGTTCTTCCGTTCAGTGATTTGTGCAAACAACAATTCATACCTCCATGATTTGAATAGAAAATAGTATATGTATGGGATGAAAGTAAATTTTCCATCCTTCCGGTCTTCCATTGGTTTCTTGGACTAATGGAACGAGCATTTATTCATTATTCCATAAAAGGGGCGGTTAATCAAAAGAAGGGACGGACCTTGTGCTTCCATAAGAAAGCATGAGGTCCGTCCCTTTTTATAACGGATAAACCGGGGTGTTCCCCTGCCTAATACAAGGGGCGCGCTTCCAAGATGACCATGTTTACCCTCTATTTTTGCAAAAAACATGCAAATGAAACTAAACTTCTTTCTTATTAAATATATTCAACTTATCCGTTTATAGCAAAATGAAAGGGATATAGTAAACGTGTAGGAAATACTAATCTTAAAGGAGGAACTCAACTTGTCTCACGAAAAATTTCAATCTGCCATCAACGCATTACATGAATGTATGGTGGCTTGTAATCATTGTTATGATTCTTGTTTAAAGGAAGAAGACCTCAACATGATGAAAGAATGTATCCGATACGATCGGGAATGTGCGGATATGTGTGCATACTTAGAACAATCCTTAGTAAGAGGAACACCATTTGCATCGGAACTCGCTGGAGTATGTGCTGCGATTTGTGATGCATGTGGGGACGAATGCAGGAAACATGATCATGATCATTGTCAGGCATGTGCCGATGCTTGCTTCAAATGTGCAGAAGAGTGTAAGAAAATTGCCTGAAAGTTTAAAGAATGAACATAAGAAAAGATCAAAGGACTGGGATCCTTTGATCTTTTTATTGTTTTCTTTATATTTTCCACTGATATCCGATACCCCATATCGTCTTTAAATGATGTTCGATGGGAAAGCATGATTTCTTCAATTTTTCCCTTAAATTCCTGATATGGGAATCCACGGTTCGGATATCGGTCGTGGAATGGATATCCCATACCATGAGAAGAAGCTGTTCCCGAGTGTATACCCGTTCTGTGTTCTTCATCAAGGAGTGCAGGATTTTGTATTCTTTTAACGTCAGAGGGCTGACTTCATTCTCATATTTTAACGTGTAGGAGTCTCCATCCAACGTAAAAGCCCCTCTGGTCAAGTGATGCTCATCTACTTGGTCATATTGGTTAATCCTTCTGAATTGTGCAATCACACGTGCGACAAGTTCACCTTCGTCAAACGGTTTCGTGATATAATCATCAGCCCCGGCGCTTAAGCCTTTAATGGTGTCTTCCTTATCCCCTCTGGCCGTTAACATGATAATCGGGATATTTGAAAACTTCCTGATTTTTTCACAGGTCTGAAAGCCGTTCAGCTCAGGCATCATGATATCTAAAATGACCAGGTCAATAGAGTGTTTCTTAACAGCCTGAATGGCCTCATAACCATTATTTTTCTTTTTGCATATATACCCATGAGGCTTTAGATAAAGCTCCAGAAGATTCAGCATCCTGCTTTCATCATCGATTAATAATATAGTATTCACCAGACTGACCTCCAAGCGTCACAGAATAATGTTGATTGATGTCCCTTTGTTTCGTTCACTTTGTATAGAGATATGACCACCATGTGCTTCCACCAGTTCTTTCACAATGGATAGGCCGAGACCTGATCCACCAAATTCCCTGGAACGTGATTTTTCCACCCGGTACATCCTGTTGAATACGTGTGGAAGTTCATCCGGTGGGATGCCCATTCCCTGGTCGTTAATCAAGAGGCTCAAATTCCCTGATTCGTTTCGCTCAACCGTAACCTCAGTTATTGAATGAGGGGGCGAATGTTTTAGGGCATTATCCAATAGGTTCATAACAATTTGTTCAAGACGTATGGGATCGGCCTGGAACGGGAAATCCTCCTTTACAGTCAAAATGAGATCGATTCCCTTTCTTTTAAAAACAGGAGCTACTTTGTTTATGACTTTTTGAAAAAAAGAGCCCGAATCGATGGTTTCAGATTGAATGGAGAAATTGTTTTCATCAATCTTTGCGAGCTCAAATAAATTTTCGATCAACGTCAGGATGGTTTTGGATTCTTCTTGAATGATGTTCAAATATTCTTTTCGTTCAGCTTCCGGGATGTCCTCTCGAAGAGCCACATTGGCATACCCTTGAACATAGGTCAGCGGGGTCCTGAGCTCATGAGAAATATTCGCTAAGAATTCAGTACGCTCCTGTTGTATGGTTTCTAAATCATTCGCCAGCCTCTGAATGGAATCCGATAGATCCCCAAGTTCATCCTGACCCAGATCGGGAAGTTTCACCTCGAATTTTCCCTTGCTCAATTTTTCCGTCGCCTGCTTCATTTTTAACAAGGGGCGCGTCAGGAGTTTCGACAGGAGAAAATGGATCCCCGTTAAGATGATGAGACTCAGTATTCCTGCGAGAAGGAAATGGCTGTTCAATTGGCTGATCAGATTCCGTAACGGTGCGGCGCTCTTGAACATATAGACATATCCTTCGTTCGGTTCACTTTCGAAGGATGTGACGGTAGCTAAATAATTCATATCCTTCCAGTTTGATTCGATCACCCTTCCTTCACGGGGCAAGGATTGCGGGGAGACATGGATGAGTTTACGCATTCCATCGGTTAATTCCCTGGAACCTATGATGACATTATGGTTTTGATCCGTGATCACGACTTCTGTTTCCGTTTTGGATTCCATGAGGGCTATGTGATGGAGTGTCGTTTCTGAATAACGATCTTCTAACACATCACGATGACTGTTTCCCCGGGATAAAATCGATTCAAACTCCTCTTCGATCCGTGTATCTATAATATTGTCATGTAGATAAAGCATCAATAACCCTTCCATCACGAGAACCGCGATTGTAAAGTAGAGGGCTAATTTGGTTGAAATTTTATTCATGGTAAAACCTCATTTTGGCATTTCCTTTATTTTACCGAAAAAATATGAAAAAACTATGCACAATGCCTGAAAGCCGGATGGCATTTATCATAAACTCTTCATGTTTCTTTTCCCTTTCTCCATATAAATTGCAATTTTACAGGATAAACTTTATTGAGAAGATGAAAAGGAGGATGACCATGAGTAGTAATAGTAAAAAATCGATCCTGTTCCTCGTTACAGCACTGTTTCTCCTATTGGGAGCCTGCTCCAACAATGGAGAGGATACAGGAAACCATGAAGGCGGAAATAACCAGGAGAAAAAGGAAGAAATGGACGGGATGGATCATGATGACATGAATCACTCCAGTTCAGGAGAAGTACCGGAAGGCTTGAAGGAAGCGGCCAATCCGACATATCCAGTAGGAAGCAAAGCCACCATCCAAGATGACCATATGAAAGGGATGAAGGGAGCCGAAGCCACGATCACTGGTGCTTATGAGACCGTCGTATATACCGTTACCTATACACCGACCACTGGCGGAGAAAAGGTGGAAGATCATAAATGGGTCATACATGAAGAGATTGAAGATCATGGAGAGGAACCCTATGAATCGGGGGATGAGGTCGTCTTGGATGCCGACCATATGAAAGGGATGGAAGGAGCGACTGCCACCGTTGAATCTGCTGAAGAGATGACGGTGTATATGGTGGATTTCACACCCGTGACAGGTGGAAAAGCAGTAAAGAATCATAAATGGGTGACGGAGAGCGAGTTGTCACCGGCTGAATAAAGGGTAGTTTAGTAAACCATAAAGCAAGAGTTTATTCTAAAAAAAGGATAAGCTCTTTTTTTATGATACAAAGAATTGGAGGAATCCTGAACACTTGAAATAATTAGGAGGGAAGGGAGGGAACAAGAGTACAGTTTCTCCTTTTAAACTTTTTTTATAAATGTTTATTAAAAGCGATAAGAAAGAGAGAGTGTCATTCTAGCAAAACAGCATGGTGATGAATCTAAAGAATGGAAGGTAGAAGACGGCTTTTCTAGACTTGTTCTTAGCCATTGTTGCCCTGGGTGTTTTAATGTGGGGAGGTATTGGCTATTTATATTAAGCTCATGACGGAGTATCAAAGTCGTTCACATACTAATGAAAAAAAGCGAGATCCTTCTTCGATCATCGCCTTCTGTTAATATGTGGGATTTATCTTAATTTCAATTATATTACAAATCAGAGATCTTCAGTAGACGTTCCATCGCCTCAATGTGTCCTATATGAACCGATTCATGCAAAACAGAAAACGAAGCGGCATCCATCATGGTCGTGAATCCATGTACAGGTTTCTCCAAAATCTGATGGAAAGTTTCAAATGGATTTTCATTTACCCGCTTTAATTGATCCTTCAATTCATTGATCAGCTCCGTCAATGGTGGTGCCTGTCCTATCCAATTGGCCGGTTTCGTACCCGGGGCAAAGAAATCGTTGTAATGGTCCGGAATATTCATGGGACGTTTAGATAGTTCAAACATGAAGTATTCTGTTTCCGTAACCAAATGACCTAAATGCCATTTGATCGTATTGTTGAAGCCCTCTGGTTGAATGTTCACCATTTCTTCCGATAGCTTTTCAGAAATCTGAATAGTCCAGCCCCTTACTTTATTGAATTGACCCAGTACAATTGAAGACATTGTATTCCCTCCATTTATCATTATTTTGCTAATTTTATCCCAACTTAATACTCAGATCCCGAAATATCCCTCAATCGCTTTCGTCACCTCAAACGGCCCAGAGTCTCTATTGGATGGAATCGCCAGTTTCAAGTCAAGCTGAGGATAATAAGAGGAACGAAAACTGACTCCGGGATCATACCCCATCACATGAAACTTGTAGATGTCATCATTTCTTTGATTCATCCAAATTCCATAACCGTAGTGCACCTCTCCATTCACATGGACATGAGGGGTCAATAGCTTCCTGGTCGTTTCTTCATTTACTAGTTTATAAGAAAATAAAGCTTCCCAAAGACTCATCATATCTGATGCTGTGATAAACGCCCCTCCGTCCGCCCCGCCTTTTACAGGGATGGAATAGAGGTTGGTTCTCCAAGTATTCTCTTCCTTGTCCTCTATATACCCAAATGCCGTGCTATGAGGAAGGCGGTCCAATGAAAAATAGCCAGAGCGGTCCATGCCTGCTTTCTGGAAAATCTCAGATTCTATGTAATCAGTAAAAGACTTCCCAGTTTGTTGTTCAATGATTAATCCCAAAAGGATGAATCCCGCATTATTGTAATGAAATCGATCGCCTGGAGTGAATTTCATCTTACTGGATTGAAAGAATGGTAGAAAGTCCCCGAGAGATCTCATATGATAAACCGGTCTCTCTTTCCACAACTCTTCAAAATCAGACATGACTTCTTCATCGAAATAATCCGGGATTCCTGACGTATGCGTCAAAAGATGATGGATGGTCACGCCGTCATCAAAATGAGGAAAGTCGATATCCAAACAATCCTTTAAACGGGTGTTAAAAGAGAGTACCCCCTTTTCAACTAATTGACCTATCCCTAGACTTGTAAATAACTTACTTCCAGAAGCAATCCCGAATCGTGTGCCTGGGGTGTTCGGAAGGCGATCTGATCGATTCGCAAAGTCATGGGCGAATTCTGATAATACTTCTGTCCCTTGTTTGACAAGGACGACACCAGAAAAGTCGAGTTCTTTGCAGCTTTCATGTATTAGATTAAGGAGCTCGATATGTTTGCTCATTTAAGTTTCCTCCATTATAGGCTATGACTTTACTAATCTTTTTATAAATTTTAACATAAATTTCCTGTTGTGTGTGATCAAAGGGGACTAAGTAACATAGATCACTTTGGAAATAACCCTTCCCCCTGAATTTCTGCTATACTACATACAATTACATTTTTTCCCTGTCGGAAAATTAACAAATGATTGGAGGAATTAATCATGGACAGCATCATCTTCGACTTGGACGGCACGCTTTGGGACCCAATAGAATCCGTTCTGGAAGCATGGAACAACGTCATCAACGAACATACCCAGTTAAAAGAAGGTATAACAAGGAAGCATCTTGAGGGAACCATGGGGCTTCAAATGAAGGAAATCGGGAAGAAATTGTTCCCTGAATTGAACGAAGAGGAGCGGGAACAGCTTCTGAAAGATTTGTCACGTCATGAAATCCCGCACTTAAGTAAACATGGAGGGAGTCTCTATAATCATGTGGAAGAGGTGATTGTAAAGCTGTCAAAGAAGTACAAGCTGTTTATCGTGAGCAACTGTCAGGACGGGTACATCGAGGCGTTTTATGACTATCACGGACTGGATAAGCATTTTATCGATTATGAGAACCCCGGCAGGACAGGCCTTTCAAAAGGTGAAAATATTAAACTGATCATCGAGCGCAACCATTTAGATGACCCTGTATACGTAGGAGATACAGAAGGAGATCAAAAGGCGGCAAAAGAAGCGGGGATTCCATTTATATATGCACGGTATGGTTTTGGGGAAGCGGAAGAATATACGCAAGTTATTGATTCATTTGATGAGTTACTTAAAATCTTCTAATCATGTTGAGGAGGGACGGACCTTGTAAAGGTCCGTCCCTCCAATTTTAATTGATTTCCAATATTGACTATTCCCGATTTTTGTAAGATAGTTACTATGTCCTGTCATAGATTGACAGAAATAGAGTTTTCTAGTGGGAGTATTTCTAATGAAGGAATTTCATGGTCGATTACATAAAAAATACTATTATATGATTGTTTCGTTCATCATCGTCCTGATGTTGGCTGGTTTGCTGGTGGATAATCCAGTGAATTCACGATTTGCCGTGCATGGAGTGATGATCGTGGTCATCTCTATCTGTCTATTGGTTTATCCGTGGTATGAGAATGCGTGGATGAAGTATATGACGGTCATTTCGTCGACCGGTTATTTTTACGCGTTATTTTACTTGTATCCAGAAACTTGGTCGGAGTTTGTTTTGCTCTGTTTTATTCCTGCATTTTCAATTCTCTTTTTTGACAAGAGGCTTTTTTATTTTTCACTTTTAATCAATTTTGCGTTCATTGCGTTTACATTCGGTTATATCGGGTTCGTGGATAAAGGGCAGGACTATCCTTACATCTTCATAGACTTGGTAGGGAATGTTGTGAACTTTTTGGCCAGTCAGATCCTCCTGTATTTTATCTTCCATTTAACAAACCTTCGAATACAGAAGCAACGTTTGTATTATGAACAGGTGCAGCAGGCGGAGCGGATGAGGACAACGGGGCAGCTGGCGGCGGCTGTCGCCCATGAAATCCGGAATCCCTTGACCGTCGTGAATGGATTTCTTCAATTTTATGTGGAAGATCCGGCATTCAGTCAAAGCCAGAAGCAGAGTTTTGCCCTGATGATGAATGAACTCGATACGGCGGAGCATGTCATTTCCCAGTTCCTGTCCGTTTCAAAGCCTGATGAAAGGGAGAAGGTGGACAACGTAGATGTTGAACTGATTTTGCAAGAGGTAACGGATCTCCTCAACATGTACGGTCTGTTAAATGATAACGGCATTGATCTCAACGTGGAAATGGATTGTCATGTAGCGGCCAATTCTATTGAATTAAAGCAACTATTCATCAATCTAATTAAAAATGCCATCGAAGCCTCCCCGCATAGCGGGTCCGTTAAGGTAATAGCTGCCAAAGTAAAAGGCCATGTCTGCATTCAAATTATAGACAACGGACGTGGAATGAGTCAGGAGGAAGTGAAGAATCTAGGGACTCCGTTCTACTCCTTAAAAAGTAAAGGAACCGGCCTGGGTCTCATGATTTGCTTCAACATTGTGGAGAAATACAACGGGAGCATACAGTTTGACAGCGATCCGGGAGATGGTACAACAGTCACTCTGAGATTTCCGCTTATTCCTAATTAAAAAGAAGGTCCGTCCCTCAACGCACTAAAGCATTGAGGGACGGACCTTCTTGATAAGCATGAAGAAACAGCAAATAAACCGTTTGCTGTTTTGTGTCTTTTATTTAAGAATGGCTTTGAACTAACTTTTCGATAGCTGTGACCAATTCGTCTGTATCACCTTGGAACATATGAAAATTAAGTGAGGATTGAAGTTTTGTATTTTGAATGCTAATGTCATCCTTTTGATTAAATTCTGCAGACCAATGGATTGTAGGTATCGATACGATAAATCGTTTGTCCGGAGTTTTATGGAGATAAACTTCAGCCAGTTTGTTTCCAGAGAGATTTATTTTCTCATACGAGGTTATCATGACATCACTCATTTCAGTTTTATGGTAGGTAATGTAAAGTATAACAGGATTAAACTGTGAAGGTGAAGCATTGCAGACTGGAGCAATAGCAAAGGAATATTTTAAAGTAGAGATTGACTTATTAAAACATGAATAGAAAAAATGTAGAAATAGCAGGAGGGGTTAAGGATGATTGATGGGTCCTTGATCGCTTCAGCATCGTTACAAAGACCATTAACGTTCAACCCGATTTTCAAGATTGAATACACGTTTATCGATTTCTGTTAGTCTTTTATTCAAATAGAGAAATTCAGATTCCGAGTTCTGTTTGGTCACTTTCAGCAAAGCAATGGCATCTTCTGTTTGTGATGCTTCAATTCTTTTTACCGTTTCTTTGATGTTTCTTACGTCTACTTGAGTCTCTTTCAAATCGTTACTGATGTTTTTAACATCCAATTTAGTCTCCTTTAGCTCACCTCGAAACTCTTTAAAATCTTTTTGTAGATCTAATAAAACTTCTATCATTTGCTTTTCCATTGATATCACCTCCTGGATTCCATTATATAGCATGTAAATCGCTCATTCTACCCTAATATATTTCCTCTTTTATAAGAAGGATTTACTCTCCCGCGGTCATCAAATCGTTCACAAAATGTTCACTTATGCAGCCTATCCCTCAATCGCTATAATGACTAGGTGTTCAAAAGAAGGGATGATGGAAATTGCCAACAACGAAGAAGGAAAATCTTTATTTTGGAATGATGATGTGCGTAGGGATGGTGGTGGTCATGACATTTTATAATTTAGTGATCAATAAGATGCTTGGCACTATATCGTTGACAGGAATTCTTGCTCAACTGATCCTGGGCTTTATCGTAGCTTTACTATTGGAATTATTTATTGTCGGACCGGTGGCGCATAAGATGGTGTTCTCTTTGCCATTCGACAAGTCCAAGGGTTTGTATGTGATTCTGTTCACTTCCCTTTTTATGGTGGTGGGGATGGTTTGTATGATGTCGCTGTTTGGATTGGGAATGACGTATTTTTTTGAAGGCCTGGGAGAGAGTACATTAGTTGAAAACTACATTTCGATTGCTTCTAAAAATTTCATCTTTGCTCTTCCTTTGCAGCTTGTCATCATGGGGCCGTTCATTCGCTTTGTCTTTGCTAAATTTGTTAAGGGGCAGGGTATGGCTGAATCGGTTCATTAATCCGGGTGAAGACCGGCAAGAATAGAAGAAGCTTATCTGTCATTAGGTAAGCTTCATTTTCATTGAGGTCATACTATAAAACAAGTCCTTATAGTGGTAAGCTATTGTTTTAGTGTTAGGAAAATCTCAGGAGGTTGACACATGAACCTAAATAATAACGATATATTAATTCGATTACGGTATGCACTCGATATCAAAAATACAGAAATGGTAGAGATCTTTAAGCTTGGAGGCATTGAGCTCTCAAAGGAAGAAGTGCTGAAGGTGCTCACCAAATCACAAGATAGTGAAGACTTGGATGAAGATATGCTTGAGGATGAAGACCATATCCCATGCGATGATGAAATGTATGAGTCTTTTTTAAACGGATTCATTACGTTCAAAAGAGGACCAAAACCGGGACAGCCGGATCGACCGGAATTGACGTATGAGCATGTCAATAATCTTCTTTTAAAGAAGGTAAAGATTGCCCTCTCTTTCACAAGTGAGGATATGATAGAGATCTTGGATCTGGTTGGAGTGGTGATCACAAAAGGAGAATTAGGAGCGATTCTGCGAAGAGAAGGCCACAATAATTACAGAGTGTGCGGTGACCGTTATGCGAGGAATTTCTTAAAAGGGTTGGCCATCCGATACAGGGGATAAAAGATGAACCATACTTATTCTGGTGAGACCATACAATTTGAGATTATATATAAGAACCGTAGTACGATCGGCATCTATCTGGATGTCTACGGACATATTGAGGTCCATGCACCTAAAGGGATCCCGGATGAATCGGTGATCCGGCTGCTGGAGGATAAGTGGGATGTGATCCTGCAGAAATCGAGAGAAATGAAGGATCGTCTGAATGGACCGCAGGAGAAGGTCTATGATCATGGGGAACCTTTCTTGTATTTGGGGAACTCCTTCCCCATACAGGTTCTTCAAAATCAAGAGATCACAAAGGATCATGTCCTATTTGACGGAAAGACGCTGCGCATCCAAGTAAAAGAGCTAGAGGATGAACGTATCCAACAGGCTTTGAAGCGTTTTTATTACAAGCAGTGCAAAGCGTTGGTAGAGAAAAGCATTGCGGTCCATCAACGTCACTTTAAAACCAAGCCCCGTTCCACCCGCATCACAGACAGTCAAACGACCTGGGGAACCTGTGATGGGAGAAGGCAGCTGACATTCAACTGGAAGCTTTCCATGGCTCCCCGGGATGTCATCGACTACGTGGTCGTCCATGAAATGTGCCATATGGTTCACCTCAATCACGACCGGTCTTTCTGGCGGCTTGTCGGGAAGATCGTTCCAGATTATAAAGAAAAAGAGAAGTGGCTGGCGTTGTCCAGTTGGAAGATGACGGTGTAAGCAGGCCAGTCCCATACAAAAAAAGAAAGAAGTGAGGATATTGATTAAGTATACTTGTCTCCATCACGTAAGTCTTACGGTGACAGATCTGGGAAAAGCGAAAGATTTCTATGGGGAAATGTTATGTTTAAACGAGATCACGCGCCCTGACTTTGATTTTCCTGGTGCCTGGTATGAAATAGAGGGGCAGCAGCTTCACTTGATCGTCGACCCCTCGTCGCAGACCATCCGTCAGGATAAACGCTTATCCAGCCGGGAAGGTCATTTTGCCCTAAGAGTGGAAAACTACCATGACACTCTTAAATGGTTAAAAAAGAATGAGGTTGAAATCCTTGAAAAACCTAACTCGAAAAGTGGATTTGCCCAAATTTTCTGTGCCGATCCAGATGGTAATCTGATTGAACTCAATATTGAACAAGAAGATCTATAAAACCAACAGGAGTGATGGACTCATGAAAGAGTCGCGCTCCTGTTGGTTTTATTTTTGAGAAAAACGTATTTAAATAAAATCAGGGGTAAAAATAAGGATGTAATCTTTTTATGATAATGCTTATTAATTGATAATTATTATAAATAAGGATATAATACATTTATCACAATCCAAAAGGAGAGAACATACATGAATCAACAATTAGTCGTGGCTCTTAACAAACAACTTGCAAACTGGAACGTCCTTTACACAAAACTACACAATTATCATTGGTATGTAACGGGTCCGGAATTCTTCACATTACATGAGAAATTTGAAGAGTACTACAACGAAGCAGGGAATTATATTGATGAAGTGGCAGAAAGAATTCTAACGATTAAAGGGAAGCCAATCGCTACATTAAAAGAGTACCTTGAAACGGCTACCATTGAAGAATCCAATGGAAAAGAATCGTCCACTGAAATGGTCGACTCCTTAGTGAACGATTTTGAACAAATCGTAAATGACTCGAAGAAAATCATTGAAGCAGCAGAAGATTCTCAGGATCAACCTACTGCTGATTTATTTATCGGAATTAAAACATCCCTGGAACAGCATATTTGGATGTTGAATGCATTTAATACCCGATAAGCCGAGTAAAGCATTGACCAAACCGGGTCAATGCTTTTTTATCGTTTGATCCATTCGTCTCTCTTTTTCCTCGACTTTGTGAAGGGGATCTAGAAGAAGGAAAATGGAAGTATGGTATTGAAGTGAATAGCAGACAGGAGTTTGGAGTGCTTATCTTGAACCGTAATTATGCTTAAAGAGACAGGAGGTAGGAAAATGATACAATCTGTAGTTCATATAGCCCTAGTTGTGAAAGACTATGATGAAGCTATAGAATTTTATACGAAGAAACTTCACTTTACTTTAGTTGAAGATACATATCAACCCGAACAAGATAAGCGATGGGTCGTTGTGTCGCCACCAGGTTCCTCAGGGACCACACTTTTACTTGCTAAGGCATCTAAGATGGAGCAGGAGCCTTTTATAGGAAATCAAGCAGGCGGAAGAGTGTTTCTCTTTTTAGGTACGGATGATTTTTGGAGGGACTATATCGAAATGTCCTCTAAAGGAGTTGAATTTGTAAGAGATCCGAAAGAGCAAGAATATGGGACAGTTGCGGTATTTAAGGACTTGTATGGTAATTTGTGGGATTTAATACAGTTTAAAGAAGATCATTCCATCGCAAAGCGGGTAAGGTAAGGTCATTCTTATCTTCAATGTTTTATTAAATGACCAATGAGGTCGATCGTTATTCCAGGGGCTTATTAATGAAATAGCCCCTGAAAACTTTCTTATAAAGTTCTATTACAATCCATTACGATATAAAAACTTTCTCCCTCGCATTAAATTTGCTCTGGAAAATGGTTTTTCGTGTGAAAGCAATTATGACCAAAGCGACGACTAATTCTGATGCCGGAAGTGCAACCCAAATACCATTTACGCCAAACCATTGAGGTAATATCCAGAGGGCAGCAAGCAGAAGGATAAATCCACGCATGATAATGATCATAATTGATGGTCCAATATGTCCGATAGATTGATAATACGTCATATAGATGAAATTGATGCCCATGAATAAATATCCTGTGAAAAACAGCTGAATTCCTTGGATTGCAAGAGATTTAATTTCACCTGTCGTAACACCAAATAATGAAACAAGAAGAGGAGCTCCCATAAACCCAATAATGAAAAATAAAGCTCCTAATAAGATTGCTGATTTCTCTGCTATTTTAACCGTATCCTTTATCCGGTCTTGTTGATCGGCTCCATAGTAGTAGCTGATCATAGGCTGAATCGCTGAACTGATACCGAAAAAGGCGAGAAACATAAAGGCGTGTAAATAGTTAACAACAGAAAAGGCAGCTACTCCATTCGTACCGGCAAGTCTTTCCATCATCAAATTATAGCCTATGACAAATATCAATGTTCCCATTTCAGCAAGGAAACTTGGAAAACCAATTGAAAGGATCCTTAATATAGAATGATTAGACCATTTCAAACGTACAAACGTTAATGTAATGTCTTTTTTCAAAAAATGAGTAAGTAGCACAAGTAATCCAACCACTCCAGAAAGGACGGTAGCTAAAGCGGCACCTTTGACACCTAACTCCAGAGTGAAAATCATGACGTAGTTTAATACTATATTTATGACAGCTGATACCACTAAACTAATCATGGCCAGTTGAGGATTACCATCATTTCGAATGAAAATACTTAGTGCATTTTCCAGTGCCATAAACACTCCAAAAAGTAGTAGTACGCCAAGGTACTCCATGACAAATACCTTGGTATCCTGGTTAGCACCTAATAATATTGATAATTGCTCTAAGTTAACGTAACCATATCCTCCGATAATCAATACGATAAGCGTGACCATCGCCATTGAAAATGTGAATATTCTTCTTGCCTTTTGGACGTTGTTTTCCCCAAGTGACATAGAATATAGAGCTCCGCCACCTATTCCAATCCAAAGGGAAATAGAAATAATAATGGAAAAGACCGGAACGGCTATATTGATACTTGCCAATGCAATAGATCCTAATGCATTTCCTACGAAGATTCCGTCTACAACAATATTGATCGACATGAGCATAAGACCGATTAAAGACGGGATCAAATAGTGGAAGAAGACGTTTTTAACTGATTGATTCATTAATTTACCTTGGATGTTCGCTGACATCAGTATCCCTCCTGTCGTTTCCTACAAGAGAGAGTTTAAACCTTCAAGTAACTTGAAGGTCAAACTGTTTTTTTCTTCTGAACAGGAATTTCTATTTCTGTAACGAAATGTTGTTGATCTTTTACAACAGACTCATCAATAATCCCGATTTCAATCGGTGCGCCAATCATTTTATAACCAGAGATATTGAGTTCATTCAACAACAATGAATAGCTTTTTGCGACATCTTCATATGGTCCTTTATGAGGATAACAAGCATATAGCCCTTCTGGTAAATAAGCATCTTCCTCAGTCAGGTTCCTGTTCCACAATAGTTTAAATAGACTTTTATATAAGATTGGTCCATCATGATAAAGGCTATTGGGATCGACAGCAGCCCCAATGTCACCGGTGAATACTCCCTGGTTCAAAGAACTTGATTTTTCTTGATTCATCCCTTCAACATAGATTTCTTCAAAGTCAATGTTTAAATCGATCGGCTCGTCATGATATAAAAATGAAACCGGTCTTTTAGGATACGTCTTGTAGGTGACAACTTGGTGCTCAAATAACCCCATTCCATTTTCCAAAGTACTTAATTTATGGTTTATTTTCCGAGCTGTCATTTCCAATGTGTACATTTCTTGCTGTACTTTGGTTAATTTTTTTTGTAATAGCTCATATGTGTTTTCTGGGGTTCTCACTTCCATATGACATTGAATATCTCTAATATGTAATCCGATTTTTCGTAAAAAAATGATGGTCTCAAGATGTACAAACTGATCAGCTGTATAATACCGATACTGATTCTCCTTATCTGTATATTTTGGTTTAAATAATCCTATCTCATCGTAATACCTTAATGTTGACTGTGGGATGGAGAATAGCTTGGATACTTCTCCCACCCTAAACCTTTTCTTCATCGAGTTCTCCTTTCCACTCATACATTTATTTCTTTTATTGAAAAATGAATGCTCTCTGCATTATCATTATGGTTGAAAACCATTTAACTATTCAATCAATCAAATCGTAAACTATGGAGGTTAATCAGGAAAAGTAGGTGGGACGAAGGGATAGGCACCTTGTTCCGCTTGAAAGTAGAGGACGGATTGGAGGTATATAAAGCTTGACCATTGTTAGCTTTCTGATCATAGCTTGGGTTCTAAGTTGGTTTAAATTTGAACAACTTTTTATCCAAGCATTTAAAGAGCTTTTCAACAAAGAAGTGACAAATGCAAGTTACTATTTCGTCTTTTTTTGTATTGGCACAATAGGTGACATCACATTATTTTTTAATGGAACATTTTACGATAAACTTTGAAACCGTGAGTATGACTCTGGATATTGAAAGGATGATTGAAATGAAAGAAAGACAGCAAATGAATGCACACTTGAACAAAGAGAAAGCAGTCTCGTTTCTACAACTAGTCGCATCGGGGAAAGTCCGGGAAGCATTCGAGCGTCACGTTGGACCTGACTTTCACCACCACAATCCTTATTTTCGCGGGGATGCAGAATCACTCATGGTAGCGATGGAAGAGAATGCAGAAAAGAATCCGAATAAGGTATTTGAGGTCAAACGCGCGATCGAAGAGGGGGAGAGCGTTGCCGTTCACTCCTATGTGAGACAACATCCAGAAGACCTTGGAGCTGTTGTGATCCACATCTTCCGATTCCAGGATGACCGAATTGTTGAATTGTGGGATGTAGGTCAAGCCATTCCGGAAGATTCCCCGAATGAGAATGGGTTTTTTTAATTCTACATAAAGATCTATTTAATAGGCTCTTTTCGTATAGTTTGTTGCTATTATAAAGGAGTAAATAATAGTTGATTTCCGCTCCAGGATGCTCGCTTTCCGCGGGGCTGGCGGTGAGCTTCCTCGGCTGCGCCTCCGGGGTCTCACCTGTCCAGCTATTCCCGCAGGTGTCGAGCATCCTCGGCCGAACGCTAGCTGCAAGCGGAGCAGTTCCCCTCACCATCCAGCATAAACCGGTTGACAGAGCCCTGGCAGATTGTATTCTTGAAAACAACAATCATTGCGAAAAGAGCCTTTTAATAAGCCGATTCCAATTGGGATCGGCTTATTTATATTCATCAGCAGGATATAAAAAAACGAATGTCATCATATTTGCTGGCATCCATGTGCACTATATAAACAAATCGTAAAGGGTGGTGAAAGAATGTCTAAGCAGAAGAATAAGGACCTTAAAAATAATAAAGCGATGCCGAAGTCAGATGTGGAATTTGCACAAAATGGACTCGAAAAGGTGGCTATTAAGGCGCAGGAAAGAAAGAATAAATAAATAGCAATAAAAAATGAGAAGTTACGCAACTTCTCATTTTTGGTCTTACTGAATCATTTCGTTAAAACTATTATTGAATGCTTATATCATTGATTTCCAAATAACCGGCAGGACTGATAGCAAAATCTTTTACATTGTTTCGAATCGCTGCCATGTTTTCAATCACACGAACCGGGATATAAACCGCGTCTTCCATCTCCAGCTCCTGAGACTTCGCATAGAGCTCCAATCTTTTCTCCTGATCCATTTCAGAACGTGCCTTTTCAATCAGTTGATCGACCTCATCATTACTATAGAAAAATGTATTTCCGGCAGGTCCATGGGAATTACTATGGAAGAGGTTGTATTGATTATAATCCGCATCTCCAGTAGCATTTCTCCAACTGATGATAAACATTTCCGAATTTCCACTTGTGGCTTGCTCTACAAAGGTTCCATACTCCTGAATCTGTATTTCTAAGTTAATTCCAATTCCTTTGAGCTGGGATTGCATGACTTCAGCCAAACTGATTCTTTCTTTACTGTCCATTGTCAGCAATGTGGTTTTAAATCCATCAGGATACCCAGCTTCGGCCAGTAACCTCTTGGCTTCGTTTAAATTATATTCATATGCTTTCATATCCGGATGATAGCCAAACACTTTAGATCCTAATAAGGAGTTCGCTTTTTTTCCTATATTATTAAATACACCTTTCATGATGGAATCCATTTCAACCGCATGGGAAATGGCTTTCCGTACGCGAACATCATTGAAGGGCTCCTTCTGTACGTTAAACCCTACATACTCAGTACCAAAGCCTTCACTTCGGTATACTTCCACGTTATTCGATGCCTTTACAGAATCCATCATTGTTACAGATAGAGGTTCCGCAATATGGGCTTCACCCGTTTCAAGCATGGAAATTCTAGTGGTCTCTTCAGGTACTACTTTGAAAACGACTTCGCTTATAGTTGGTTTATCTCCCCAATACTTGTCGTTTCTATGAAACACTATCTCTTTTCCTGTTTCCCAGGACTTGAACACAAATGGACCTGTGCCGACCGGCTCTTGGATAATGTCTTTTCCATAATTTTCGATGGCTTTGGGACTGATGATTCCGCCTTCATGACTCGCCAGGATGGATAATAAGGGTGAAAAAGGCTCAGATAAAAGAAATTGAACAGTATGATCATCGACTACTTTTACTTCCTTGACCATTTTGAATACAACGGCTCGAGGCGAAGCCACTTTTGGGTCTGATAATCGATCGAACGTTTTCTTCACAGCCTCGGCATTAAATGGTGATCCATCATGAAACGAGACATCTTCTCTTAGCTTGAACTCCCACGTTGTATCATCCAACTGCTCCCATTCCTTAGCGAGTAACGGCTTGATTTTGGCATTTTTATCTCTACCGACAAGCCCCTCGTAAATTTTACCGTGGGTGACACTTGCCGCATTGATGGTTGACATAAAATGATGATCGAGATTCTCCACATCGGATAGACGGGCAATGACCAGGCTATTCTCCTTCTTGGAAGCCTGTCCATCAGCCTGGTCACCTGAACTTGCCCCCATATTGGTGGAGCAACCGCTAATCGCTACCATCAGTACCATTATTACAATCATGAAAAACCTGCTTCTGAAATAATTTACCTTCGTCTTCATCTAATCATCCTCCCCTCCGTATTTATTTAATTATAAGAATTTTCAGACATATAAAATTAAGATATCTTTACTGTTTTTTTTGTTTTGTTGACCTTTTATTTTTGGAGGATGAGTTTATTATGAGGTTCTTTACTAACAGGTGACGCCTTATGAGGAAAGGGACCGATTAATAAGTTTGTATAAATAATCCGTCATCTTCTAGCCATTCGGCTACAAATATATCTTTATAATCAGAAATACCTTGTGACTTGAGTTGTTTTTTTAACCAAGATTCATTAAATCCTAAATCAATTAGTTCATTCCATAAAACTTCCCCATCTCGAATTAAAGTAACCGGAACATAAACAGATTTTATAGGCATATTAAAATCTTCTTGAGTAGTTTTTTGATACTTTGTTTTTTTTAATATGCTAATGGAGCCGTTCGATTCTAAATAACAAAAAGCAACCTCCCGGATAGAAAAGGTTTCGCTTTGCCGAAGTAGGCTTTGCAACTGATTGATATTCATTCGGTTTTTTTTCAATTCTTCTCGATCAACTATTCCATTTTTAATAAGGGCAGACGGTTTTCCTTCAAAAATGCCACGAAACGCTAAATACTTTTGTCCAAGATATTCGACCAAGAAAAGTAAACCTCCCCATAATGCCATTGAGTATATAATATAAAAGACACCGATTTCATGGTCGTATAATGCGTTACCAAGTAATTCTCCCAATACGATAGCGGCAATAAAAGTGAAGGGTGTTATTTGATTAATGATTTTCTTTCCAACAAACTTAACGATTATAAAAAGAAGGAAAAATCCAACGATAAGTTCAGTGGTAAGATATATGACTTTCATAATATAAAAACTCCATTCAATCAAACACCATGAAGTGTTCTATTTCTAATCTTTTTATGTTTAACAATACAAGCTAAAAAGATTCTTGTTTCATTCAAGAAAGGGCGCACATGAATAACATAGGTATAAAATATTCAATTTTCATTTAAAGCCCTTGTTTTTGAAGGATTTTTATTCATAGACACGAATATGAAATATATCCGGAATAAAAAAGGAGCGTGTAATTATGAGTAATGAATTTAATTATAAGGTAGATATAGCGGATTTTCTTACGGCTAACAGAGGGGATTTTAAGCAAAAACTCTTATCTGAAGCTGTAAACGTTGGTAGCAAAATCAATGATATTCTAGAAAAAGGAAACATCGATCTATTAAAGAATGCAGAAGTTTTAGCTCACTACATCGTTGAAAACAGAGAAGAAGAGCTGGTTGAATTTGCAAAAGTAGAGGGTATTGCATGGGCGCAACATTCTCTCACACTTGCATTCAAACTGGAATGGGTACATGCAATTAGAAGAACATTATGGTATTTCCTTTATCAATATGATATTAAGAATGAGGATAATGAATCTCCACGAAAGAAATTCTTTGATTTGGAAAAAAGAATTAATGACAGCGTTGATCAGTTCCTGAATAATTTCTTTATCAGTTATTCTAATTACAAAGATGAACTGATATTGTCGCAGAAAAAGCTGGTGGAAAATCTATCGGTACCTATCATTCCAATCAATAGCTCGATTGCAGTATTGCCTTTAATTGGAAGTATAGATACCTATCGGGTTCATACACTGGAAGAAAAAGTGTTGATGGGAATCAGTTCTATGAAAATTCAAACCCTTATTATAGACTTATCGGGTATTGCGGAAATGGAATTGGATGTCATTTTTCAATTTGGGAAGATCTTAAATGGAATTAATATGATGGGATGCAAAGCCATCCTTACAGGACTGCGGGTAGAGCTTGTCAGAAAAATAGTTGATACAGGAGTCGCATTTGACGGTCAAATAGAGACAAAGGGGACATTACAGCAAACACTCAAAGAACATCTGGTGTTGGAATCGGGAGTGCAAATTTAATTTATAAGAGCGAAAAGCTGAAGATCAATCATCTGATCTTCAGTTTTGTCTTGATTCAATCATCATGCAGGTTTGTTCTAACGCGATCCAGCTCCAAAGGCAAAAAAGCATAATCTCCGTCATTCAAAATCTCACGTTTTAAAACGGGGACAGGATGATTGAAAATCGGTCCATCCACTACTGTGGTATGGAACTCTCCACCTTCTCCGCAAGGATCGATCCCTCGAGCTTCAAGTTCCTTTATGTATTCATGAGTTAATGTGCGCCCTAAATCTTCAGGGCGCATGCCCAGGGATAAATTAACCGTTACAACGATGGATACAAATCCCAGATCGATGAACTCTTCGACAGCTTCACGATGGTTCATTCCCCATAAAGGCATCCCAAGCTTTAAGCCTGCGTGCTTCGCCACTTTTTCATGCCAGCAGCCGTGTTCAGGCATATCGAGGTCTCCCGTTACTAATACTTCTGCCCCTTGTTCCTTTGCTTTTTCTAAAAGGGTCATGAAGACTTTTTCATAATCTGTCCAACTGGCGGATGCAGTAAATACGGGTAAACCGATCGATTCAGCTTGTGCACGGATAAGCTCCGGAGGCATTCCGTGGGATCTGGACCGCTTTCCTTCTTCCTCCAGCATCACAATCAGCCCGAGCGCATCTCCATCCTTCGATGCTTTGTATAGAGCTAAAACACTATCTTTTCCTCCGCTAAACGAAGTAATGAATGAATGCCCGCGAGCACCATGTTTCCATTCCTTTGATTCTGTCATTCTTATCTTTCCTCCTTAATGGTTTTTGTATTTTTCTAACTAGTTTCATCCTTCTTCCATTCTATCACGATGGGGCTTATAGATAACATTATACCAGCCGGTGAAAAGTGGATGCCTTAGTCCATAAAGACAAAGAGTCGCCTATTTGACGACTCCTTTACTAGAATCATTACTGGTTTGGTTTCATTTTCTATGAATCCGAATCTCATTAACTACTAGCAATATCACCACCATCCCACTCGACACGAAAAAGCTGATCCAGGTCGATTGAATTGAATCATAGTTTAGGAGAGACAGCAACCCGGTCCCTAAACCTATCAACGAACAATAAGGGACGAGCATCGGGATCATTCTTTTATAAAAGATGACCACCAGCATGGTCGGGATGATGGATGCATACACCTGGGCAAAAAAGAAGATGAGCTCCATCAGATTCGGTGACAAGACCGAGCTGATGAGAAAGAGTGAAAGGGAAAGCATACCGGAGACCAAATAGGTCTTTTTCAATTGCTGGTCTTCACTCCAATCGTACGTATGTTTCAGCATATTCCGGATGACCATGATCGATGTGGCATGGAGCTCGGCCCCCACGGTTGATGCAATGGCACTGAAACAGCAGCCGATAAATAATAGAAGCAGGAACAATGAGTCGATTTTCTCCACCAGCTGACTCAATATGGAGTAAATGTTTTCAAAGCCCTGCCCATAAACCGCAATCAGTACAATTGCAGTGAAGGCAAGGGGGATGGTTGCCCATATGATTCCGGCCATCATAAAGGATGTTCGGACCTTGGATTTTTCAATGATATAGATTCGCTGCCAACTCGCCCGGTCGATCAATACTTGTCCGAATCCAATCAGAAATGCGGTAAGAATGAACAAGGTGATTTCATTATGTTTCAGAAATAATAAATAGGGATGGTACAGGAGTAATCCATCGTATACGGGAAAAATACCTTTTTGGATAAAAAAATAAACAGGAATCAGGATGATGGCTGCGAAAATAAACGAGATATGAATCCCTTCAAATCGATGGATTTGCTTCATGCCTCCTATGGACAACAAGAAGCAATATAAAAAAAATACGAGTAACCCTACATAAATCGGTGTATTTAATAAAAAGTGGAATAGCACACCTGCCCCCAGTGCTTGTATGAGCAGGGAGTCAAGGCTTGTCAGGAGCAATACCCATATGACGAACCAGTATGACCGGCCACGGAGCCTTTCTTTCAATACATCTCCGAGAGTCAAGGAGTTTGGGAATCGTTCCCTGATATAGGGGGTGATGCACCCGAATAGAAAGAGAGCGATGGCACCCATCATGGCATAACCAATTCCGCCTAGCAGTCCAAATTTAACGAGTGTTTCAGGTGAAGACAAAATCGTATTGCCGGTCACCCATCTCGCAAGGAGCGAAACGACTCCATACGCCACTCCAAACGTGATGGTACCTTGTATATATTCACGGTAATTTCGTGGCTTCATTCAGTTAAACCTTCTCTCTTATCCGGTATTCCCTTGGAGTGTATCCTGTTTGCTTCTTAAATAATGAGCTGAAATAGTGCTGACTGCTGAATCCGCACTCTTCAGAGATAGAAGAGATGGACTTTTCGGTGTCTTGCCGAAGTAATCTCTGTGCGGCCTGGACTCTGAAATCATTCAGGTATTCAGAAAAGCTGATCCCCATTTCTTCATGAAACTTCCTGCTCAGATACGTACCATTAATATGGATCTGGCTCGCCAATGATGAAAGGGAGAGCTTATCGTTGTATTGTTCATGGATGATCGTTAACGCTTCCTGTACGATATGGGACTGGATTGATGCGTATTTATATTGGTCGAGAACTTGAAATAATTCTTCTTCAATAATCGGTTTCGTTAAATAATCCTTTGCCCCGAGTCGCAGGGAGGCCTGTGCATAATCGAATGATTGGTAGGCTGTGACCATAATGATGTCGATCTGGTCATATTTCTTCATTTCAACCCCGAGTTCGATCCCTGATTTACCAGGCAGTTGAATATCGAGCAGCGTAAGGCGAATCGGATGTTCCGTCAGGATCTTTAAAGCCTGTGACGCATCCGCGGCTGTATGAATCGTCCAGTAAGGATATTTTTCGTGAATCATGTAGTTGAGCTGCTCCAGTTCAAGGGGCTCATCGTCAACGAGCAAAATATGCATTATGCTTCCTCCTTCATCAAGTAATGGTGTCTTCTCTGGTCATATGAGGCCAAAAGATCTGGACGCTCGTTCCTTTGGCTTCTTCATTCAGCTGAATAAGGATTTCTTCCTTCGGAAAAAGCATCTGTAATCGCTTCTGGATATTGTGCAATCCAATTCCACGGTCTTCCTTTTGAGAATCAAGCGCGTTCAAAGCAGTTGATGAGCTGTTCCACACTTCTAAGTACACTTTGTTTCTTTGCTCATTCAGGATAATGATCAGCTTGCCTTGTCCGGGATGCTTTTCCAGGCCATGCTTAAAGGCGTTTTCAACAAGGGTCTGCAGGAGGTATGGGGGGACTAGGGAAGCCTTGCAGCTCTCTTCCACGTTCCACACTACATCGAGCCGATCTCTGAATCTCAGCCTTTGAATGTCTAGATAATATTGAGTGTATTGAATCTCCTCCTCCATGGTGATCAAAGGGTCAGTCTGTTTGTATTTGAACTTGAAGTATTTGGACAGAACCTCGATGGAAGAAACCAGTTCTTCCTTGCGATTCAGACGTGCCAGGCTCAGGATGACATTAAGTGTATTGAAAAAAAAGTGGGGCTGGATCTGTTGGTTCAGTTGGTTGTATTTAGCTTCCTGCAATTCCTGTTCCAGAAGAAGTTCGTTCTTTTCTTTCTCCAGTTGATCCAAACGCTTTTCAAATAGAAAGAGAAATAATAAGCTAAAAGCCCCAATGATAGGGGCTAATACGGACAGCATGATATAAAATGAAAAGGATTCTTGTGTAATCATGTGAAGAACTCCTAAAAGTGATGAGTCATACTTTCTATTTTATAAGAAAACTAAGATTCTGAACATATCTTTAGACATAATGGCACCTTGTAAAATGTTCCCCGTGGCCGGTCATTGGAGGTAGTTCTGCTTTACACAAATCGGTTGCCAGAGGGCAGCGGGTGTGAAACTTACAACCGGATGGCGGATTCAATGGAGAAGGTACATCCCCTTTTAAAAGGATTCTTTCTCTTTTCTGAGAAAAATCAGGTACAGGGATGGCTGAAAGCAGGGCTTTGGTATAAGGGTGGGTAGGGTTGTCGAACAGCTCATGCTTTGTACCGATTTCGACAACCTTCCCCAGATACATCACAATCACCCGATCTGATATATGACGTACAACACTTAAATCATGGGAAATGAAGAGGTACGTCAATTTCAATTCCTTCTGAAGTTTCTTTAACAGGTTCAAGATTTGTGCCTGAATGGATACATCCAGTGCCGATACGGCTTCATCACAAATGATTACTTTGGGATTGACAGCCAACGCCCGTGCGATTCCGATCCTTTGTCGCTGACCGCCGCTGAACTCGTGGGGAAGACGGTCCAATGACGTAATCGGAAGGCCCACATAGTCCAATAATTCCTTCATACGATCTTCGTGTTTGGAAGGAGGCAGAACTTTTTGTATGGTCATGGCTTCTTTCAGGATCTTTCGGACGGTTTGTCTAGGGTTCAAGGAGGCAAAGGGATCCTGGAAAATGACCTGGATATCGCCCCTCATATTTCTTAATTCCTTTTTGGATAGACTGTTTATTTCCATTCCCTTGTATTGAATACTGCCCTCCGTCGGTTTATCCAGCTGTAAGATGGCACGGCCGGTTGTCGATTTGCCGCAGCCGGACTCACCTACGATACTGAGGGTTTCCCCTTCATACAGCGTGAAGCTAATATCATCCACGGCCTTCACCACTTGTTTCGGCTGGAACAATGACTCTCTTTTGATAGGGAAGTACTGCTTCAAGTCTTTTACCTTTAAAATAGGTTTTTTCTCTGTCATCACAGCGGTCATGTCATCTGCACCTCTTTCTCGGCATTATATAAAAAACATCTGATTTGACTGCCATCGTTCAAGGAATGGAGCTGTGGTTCTTCCTCGTGACATCGTGCAGTCGCCAATGCACAGCGGGGAGAAAATCGGCATCCCTTTGGCATGTTATAGGGGGAAGGGACACTGCCTGGCATCGTTTCCAGCTCTGCCTGGTCTTCATACAATTTCGGTAATGAAGACATCAGCCCATTTGTGTAGGGATGTTTCGGATTTGAGAATAATTGTTCCGTCGAACTATATTCCACCACCTGTCCGGCATACATAACCGCTACTTTGTCACATAACTCGGCTACCACTCCTAAATCGTGCGTGATGAAGATGATTCCCATATTTAACTTTCTCTGAAGATCCTTCATAAGCTCGAGGATTTGTGCCTGGATCGTCACATCCAATGCAGTGGTCGGTTCATCCGCAATCAGGACCTCCGGGTTGCAGGCAAGGGCAATGGCGATCATGACACGTTGCCTCATTCCGCCACTCAGCTGGAAAGGCTCTTGTTTCGCCCTTTGTTCAGGGGAAGGGATGCCTACTAATTCGAGCATTTCGACCGCTTTCTTCCATGCATCCTTTTTCCCGAGCTTTTGGTGAATGCGAACAGCTTCTGCAATTTGCTCCCCTACCGGTATGACAGGATTCAATGACGTCATAGGCTCTTGGAATATCATGGAAATTTGATTTCCGCGCACTTTTCTAAGCTCGGATTCGGACATTTTAAGGATGTCCTTCCCTTTCAGTTCAATGGTTCCGTCCACTATCTTTCCAGGAGGGGAGGGGACAAGACGAAGAATCGAAAGGGAGGTCATGCTTTTTCCACATCCCGATTCTCCTACGATCCCAAGTGTCTCTCCTTCGTGAAGGACAAAATCGATTCCATCAACGGCTTTCGTCACTCCTTTTTTCGAAGTGAAATGGGTTTTTAAGTTTTTTACTTCCAAGACCACATTTTTACTCATTACAACCACTCCTAGTTAAGTTCAATTCGTTTGTTAAAGAATCTGTATAAAACGTCTACGAATAGATTGACGATCACGAAGACAAGGGATGCGACCAGTACTCCGCCCTGAACCATCGGAAGGTCACGTGTACGGATCGAGTCAACGATCATACGGCCGAGACCATTGATGGCAAAGACCGATTCGATTAATACCGTCCCACCGAGAAGTGCCCCAAACTGAAGGCCGACCACCGTGATGACGGGAATCAATGCATTGCGCAGAGCATGCTTATAGATAATGGCAAAGCTTTTCAAACCCTTTGCCTGAGCAGTACGGATATAATCCTGCCTCACGACCTCAAGCATGCTGGATCGGGTCATTCTGGCTACGATAGCAGCTCCTCCGACCCCAAGCGTAAAGGCTGGTAGAATGATGTGCAGCATGCTGTCCCATCCTGCAACAGGTAAAAGCTGAAGTTTTACAGAGAATAAATAGATGGATAGCAGGCCTAGAAAGAAGCTTGGTAGGGAAATTCCTAATAAAGCGACGATCATCACTGAAATATCTGTAGCTGAGTATGGTCTAACTGCGGAAATGATCCCTGCTGTCATTCCAAGGACAATCGTAATGAGAATACTGTAAAAGGCGAGTTCAATCGTGATCGGTAAGCGGGTCATGATTTCCTGGATGACAGGCTGTTGGCTCTTCAAAGATTGTCCAAGGTCACCCTGGAAAACATTCAAGATGTATTCTCCATATTGAACATACAAGGGGCGGTTCAAGCCGAGCTCTGTCCGTAGTTGGTTGATCGCTTCTTTCGAGGCCCCTTCCCCTGCAAGAATGATAGCCGGGTCTCCGGGAACCATCTGCATGATGAGAAAGACAACCAGGGTCACACCAAATATGACGGGGATGATTTCTATTAATCTTCTGAAAATGTACAATATCATTTCATATTCCTCCTTATTATGATTTCAGTCTCGGATCAAGCGCGTCCCGAAGGCCGTCCCCGAACAAATTAAAGCCGAGTACGAGAATGGAAATCGCCAACCCCGGGAAGAGGGCGATGTAGGGAGACGTGAATAAAAAGTCCCTTCCGCTGGACAGCATCGTACCCCATTCAGGTGAAGGAGGCTGTGCCCCTAAACCAAGGAAGGATAATCCCGCTGCTGAAAGGATGGCGGTGGCAAGTCGCAAGGATCCTTGAATGATGATGGGAGATAAAATGTTCGGCAGGATGTGCCTGAAGATGATGATGAAATCATTGGCTCCAAGCGACCGAATGGCATCGATATATTCAAGCTTCTTCGTTTCAAGCGTCGATCCCCGGACAACCCTTGCAAATAAAGGAATGGAGAACACCCCGACGGCAATCATGACATTCACAAGGCTCGGTCCCAGTGCAGAGATGATGGCAAGAGCCAATAGGATCCCAGGGAAAGCAAGCATGACATCCAGTATTCTGCTGATGACGGTATCGATCCAACCTCCGTAAAAACCGGAAATCAACCCCATGATGATGCCAAAGAAAGCACCGAAGCCGACTGCGGCAAAACCGACCCCCATTGAAAGACGGGAGCCGTAGAGGATCCTTGCAAGGATATCCCGCCCTTTATCATCCGTCCCCATCCAATGCTCTGTGCTTGGGGGTTGTAGTTTATTGTCCAGTTGGATTTCATAGGGATCATAAACAGCGAGTAAAGGAGCAAACAGGGCGATCAAAATATAGAAGAGAATGATCCCTCCTCCAACTACAGCTGCCTTGTTTTTCGAAAAGGTGTCCCAGAAGGGTTTGATCCTTTTTTCAAAAAGGCTCGGTTTTGAATCGAGTATGGGTGATTGAAGTTCTTGCGCTTTGAGTTCTGTCGACATGACGTTTCCTCCTCATTGAAATGGTTTGTGTAATTCAAAGATAGAGGAAGAGGGATGGAAAGGGAAGGTGATAAGTTTGAATTGTCAAAATAATTAAAAAGTTGGTAAAGATATTGAAAATCATCCAGTGTTTTCTTTTTTATAATGCAGATAGGCACCAACAATACGGAAAAGGGAGAGTGGAGGAATTGAAAGAAAAGAAGAAGTATTTCAGGGGGATCGCAGGATTATTGATCGTGATGGTCATGCTCATCACCCAGGCGTGTTCGACAAGTAATGTAGAAAGTGAAACCGCAAGCAAACAAGGCGGTGAATCAGAAGGCGGGGTACTGAAGGTCGTCCGATTATCCGATGCAACCAATTTGGATCCTCACTTCATCACAGATATTCCGTCCGCCAATGTCCTTTATCAAAAAGTGTACGAGAGCCTTGTGACGTTTGATAAAGAAATGAACATAGTTCCGTCACTGGCGAAAAGCTGGGAGCAGCCGGACGATACAACATGGGAATTCACATTAAATGAGGGAATCACGTTCCATGACGGATCTGAATTAAACGCAGAGGCAGTCAAAATAACGTTCGAACGCCTACTGGATCCAAACACAGGATCTCCTCAAAAGGATAAGCTCGGAATGATCAAAGAAATAAACATACTGGATGAATATAAAGTGCAATTCAAGCTGGATGCTCCATATGCACCTCTATTATCGATTCTTGCAAGTAACGAAGGAAGCATCATGAGTCCGAAAGCTTTGAAAGAAAATCCTGATAGTCTTGCTAAGCATCCGGTCGGTACCGGGCCGTTTGCCTTCAAATCCTGGAAGTCAGGTCAGTCCATCACCCTTGGGAAAAATGAAGAGTATTGGGGTGAACAGCCGAATATTGATGGAATCGAGTTTCAGGTTGTACCAGAGGACGCGACACGATTAGCGATGATTGAAACGGGTGAAGCCCATGTCAGTGATCAAGTGCCTGTGACTGAAATCGAACGCATCGAAAGCTCTGACACATTGAATCTGTATCGAACAGAAGGGTTAGCCGTCGAGTATGTCGGATTCAATACACAAAAAGAGCCCTTCGATAATGTAAAGGTAAGACAGGCCATTTCCATGGCAATTGAAAGAGAAGCAATCATTAAAGGTGTCTATAACGGAGTGGGGACGTTAGCAAATGCTGCCATGAGTCCACAAGTATTCGGTCATAGTGAAAACGTGAAGCCGTATGAGTATGACCCGAATTCTGCCAAGGAGCTTTTGAGAGAAGCAGGATTTGAAAAAGGTCTCGAATTAACATTGATTACGAGTGACCGTAAAGAACGGATCAATATGGCAGAAGTCATTCAGTCCCAGCTGAAGGGAATCGGGATCAAAGTCAATATTCAAGTGCTTGAATATGGTGCGTATATTGAAGCCGTAGATACAGGAGAACAAGATATGTTCATCGGAGGATGGGGGAATGCAACCGGTGACGGAGACTACAATCAATACAACTTGTTCCACTCTGCTTCACACGGTTCACCAGGAAACCATTTCTATTACACCAATGAAAAAGTCGATGAACTCATCGAGCAGGCAAGAAAAGAAGTAGACCCGGAAGTCAGAAAGACATTATATGAAGAAGCGATGACCATTGAAATGGAAGAAGCGGTATACATTCCAATTCGAAACTACGAGCATTTAGCAGTGTACAACAATGAAGTGAAGGATTTCTGGTTGAGTGCCGCCAACTACTTAATGGTGAATGGAGCAACGATCGAATAGGGATGGTGCGGATGGTGAAGAGCCCCATCCGTAATCTTGTAAACACTAAATCTTGGAGGTTGATTCTATGAAAACGATTTGGATGAAAAATGTAAGAATGGAAACCGGTTTTGAGAAAGAGAATGAAGTCGTGACAGGAACCCTTACTGAATATGCCCACGTCAAAATAGAAAATGGAAAGATTACGGCCATCTCGAATGACGAGTCAGTGATTGAAGCTGGGACAGCCGTGATGGATGCAAAAGGGAAGCTGATCCTGCCTTCCTTCCGTGAAATGCACATCCATATAGATAAAACTTACTACAACGGTCCATGGAAGGCGTGCCGTCCGATCACAAAAGGTATTTTTACAAGAATAGAAGAAGAACAGGAGCTGCTCCCAAAGCAGTTGCCATACGCTCAGGAGAGGGCGGAAAAGATGATCGAGCTGTTGCTTCAAAATGGTCATACCCACATTCGGACTCATTGCAACATCGAACCGACTTCCGGTTTAAAGCACCTGGAAGTCACCGTTAAAGCATTAGAGAAGTATAAACATCACCTCACTTATGACATTGTGGCGTTTCCTCAGCATGGGCTCCTGCGCAGCAACTCTGTGGAACTGATGCGGGAAGCCATGAAAAATGGTGCGACCCTTGTCGGCGGAGTCGATCCGGCGACAGTGGACCGTCATATCGATCAATCGCTCTATACGACGTTTGACATTGCCACCGAGCATAATGCCGGTGTCGACATTCACCTTCATGACCCGGACACTCTTGGTGCTTTCACCTTTGAACGTCTTGCAGATTTTACAAAAGAGGCGAACTTGAAGGGGCGTGTCACGATCAGTCATGCCATTGCACTTGGAGACCTTGATGGACAATCTCTTACAGATATGATGGCCATCCTGAAAGATCAAGAGATTGATATTACCACGACGATCCCGATTAACCGTCCAACAATTCCGGTTCCGACTCTGGATCGGTATGGTTTACAGGTATCCGTCGGCCATGACAGTTTAACTGATCACTGGTCACCTTTTGGAACCGGGGATACGATCGAGAAGCTGAATATCCTTGCTGAACGATTCCGACTGATCGATGAGTACTCCATCAACCGTACATGGAAATATGCTTCCGGTGGAATCACGCCGTTGGATGATGCAGGGAAACAGGTTTGGCCTCAAGTCGGGGACGCAGCAGACTTTGTCCTGGTAGAAGCAAGCTGCTCAGCGGAAGCAGTGGCAAGAAGAGCAAAAATTGATTCTGTTTATAAAAACGGGGAAAAAGTGACGCTGCCTCAATCTGAATCCGTACTGATCAATAAATAATAGAAGGGAGACATTTCGATGATCTGGCTGAAAAATGTGAAGCTTGAAGTAGGGAATATGGAAAATGAAGGAATGACGGAAACGAAAACAGAGCTTTTTCATCTCGGGGTCAAGGAAGGGAAAATCGTTCAACAGCTGCCTCATACACAGTCCATACCCGAGACTGCTGATGTAGTCTATGATGTGAAAGGTCACTTGGCCATTCCAACTTTTAAAGAAATGCATAACCATTTGGACAAAACGTATCTAACCCTTGGATGGAAAGCAACGAAGCCTGTTAATAATCTGAAAGAACGACTGCAATTTGAAGCAGAGGAACTGACAGAACTCGCACCAACGACGAAACAAAGAGCAATACGGATGATCGACGAAATCCTTTCAAACGGTTCAACTCATATTCGCACTCACGTAAACATTGATCCATACATTGGATTGAAGAACCTCGAGGGTGTCATCGAGGCATTGGACGAGTATAAACATGCAGTCACTGCAGATATCATTGCCTTCCCTCAGCATGGGTTATTAAGAGATTCCGTGCCGACATTGATGAGGGAAGCGATGCGAAATGGAGCTACCATGGTAGGAGGCCTCGATCCTGCAGGAATCGATCGCTCAATTGAAAAGTCACTCTATGAAACGATGAATATCGCAACGGAGTTTAATGCGGATGTAGACATCCATCTACACGATAGCGGGCATGTGGGAACCTACTCGATCGAAAAGTGGATCGATCTGGTGGAAGAGTCGAATTGGCAGAAACGGACAGCCATCAGCCATGCCTTCTGTATCGGTGAGGTGCCTGAAATGAAACAAAATGAATTGGCAGAGCGTTTGAGGGAAAATGGCGTTTCGATCATGTCGACCATCCCTTTGACAAAATCTCTTCCGCCAATACAGCTCCTGGATGATCATGGCGTGGAGGTACATCTTGGGTGTGATGGATTCTACGACTCCTGGAGTCCACTGGGTCACGGTGACGTGTTAGAGAAAGTGTATAAATACGGACAGGTGACAAGAAGAAGCGATGAAGTATCCTTAAGAGACAGCCTGAAGTGGATAACTGGAGGAACAACAGCATTGACGAAGACAGGTGAATACAAGTGGCCGAAAGTGGAAGATGATGCAAGCTTTATCTTCGTTGACGCCGCTTCGTCAGCAGAGGTCGTTGCCAGAAGACCGAAACGACTGGCCGTGATGAACAAAGGAAAAGTGGTTTATGGGTCTCTCTGGAGTACCCATGAGCTGGTGAAATGACAGAAAAGCTAAATGGAAAGCCCGTGTATCTCTACATGGGCCTCCTTTTTTGTGTGATATGCTGGGGAAGCAATTTTATATTCGGTGCGATATTAGTGCAATATTTCAAGCCGATGGAAATCGCTTTTTTAAGGCTTATTTTTATAACTTTGTTCCTGCTTATGGTGTTCTTCAAGCCAATTAAACAATTTCGTACGTTGAAATCAATGATCGTCCCACTGCTCTTCATCGGTTTTATTGGCGTAACCTTGAATCACTGGAGCTTCTATGCCAGCTTGACCACGGCATCACCCGTAACGGCTGCCTTGATCCTGGCTACAGCCCCCATTTGTACATCCCTTATCAATTCGGTTGTATTTAAGGAACGCAAAAGCCCGTTTTTCTGGATGTGGAGCCTCCTCAGCTTTTTCGGTGTGCTTCTGGTCATCATGAAGAAAGGCTCCATCGTGATCGGTATGGGAGAAGGATATATCTTTCTCACGATGCTTACATTTTCCGTCTTCATGGTCCTTGTGGAACGATATGCAAGGCATCTTTCTTCTATTCTATTGACCTTTTATTCGACCATGGTGGGGTTGATCCTGATGAGCGTATTTTTGCCATTCTCAGATGTCTCCGTTTTGAAGGCCGTACCGTTCAACATTTGGGTGCTGCTATTTTTTACAGCGATCATCATGCATGGAATATGCCCGCTTATTTGGAATCATTGTATATCAAGGGTTGGATCGACCAATACGTCACTCCTATTGAACATTGAACCATTTGTGGCAATGGTGGTGGGATATATTGTGTTGAAGGAGTCGGTAAGCGGGATGCAAATGATCGGGGCAATGATTATCTTATTGAGCGTCACAATGGCTCTCCATTCTAATCGAAGAACACAATGGGGGAAGGGGAGAGGAACCTTGTCACGACAAACACAAATACAATAGGATGATTCTTATCGGACGAGGGGGGCAGTCGCCTCGTCCTCCAAATTTCTACAACTATTTCCCCGGAAATTGATAAAAAATCATAGAATTCTACAAACAGTGTCATACTGATCCATCTTCACCTTCAAAAGATAGTCAACATTAAACTTCTATAGGCACTAAAACTTCTGTAAAATGATACGTAAATCGAGGGGGAGATAATGATGGAACTTACATACGGATTAAAACCTGCTTTACTTTCCGATCTAAAATCACTGAAAGAGACATTTTGGTCAAACTCATCACTAATATCCTACGGCCATTCTGCAACAAGCACTGTAGATGGAACTGATATCTACGACGCAGAAAAGAGGCTTCTGCGATTTGCCCCATACATAAAACAAGCTTTTCCCGAAACAGGAGAGAAGAATGGAATCATTGAGTCACCAATCCAAAGGCTCTCGGTTATGCAGCAAGAACTGGAAAAGTATTATCAAACCACTATACTTGGAAAGTTACTAGTGAAATGTGACAATGAGCTGCCCATTGCCGGTTCCATTAAGGCAAGGGGAGGCATATACGAAGTACTGAAACTTGCAGAAACACTCTTGCTTGACCACGATATGATCCAATTGACGGATGACTATTCCTTGTTAGCCGATCGCTCGTTTAAGGAGTTCTTTTCACAATATTCCATTGCGGTAGGATCGACGGGAAACTTAGCCTTGAGTATAGGAACCATAGGTGCAACTCTTGGTTTCAATGTGACGGTTCATATGTCACGTGAAGCGAAAGAGTGGAAAAAGGCGCTTCTCAGAGAAAAAGGAGTAACGGTGATCGAGCATCAGAACGATTTTTCCTATGCCGTTGAAGAAGGAAGAAAGCAATGTGTGAAGGACTCGAATTGTTTTTTCATAGATGATGAAAATTCGAAGGATCTCTTCATGGGCTATGCAGTCGCTGCACTGCGATTGCGAAAGCAGTTTGAAGAAAAGGGGATTACGGTCGACAGGCATCATCCATTGATTGTATATTTGCCATGCGGCGTTGGAGGTGGGCCTGGAGGGGTGACTTACGGTTTGAAGCATGTATTTGGCGATCATGTTCATTGTTACTTTGCCGAACCAACCAATTCTCCATGTATGCTTCTTGGGCTATCGACTGGAAAACACGAAAATATTTCTGTCCAGAATATAGGATCAAGCAATCGAACAGAAGCCGATGGACTGGCTGTCGGGCGCCCTTCAGCATTAGCAGGGAGGATGGTGCAGAAACTGGTGAACGGCGTGTATACAGTGAATGATGAAAACTTATTTAAAATGCTGGCACTTTTACACAAATCAGAGTCCATTTCCTTGGAGCCTTCCGCACTTGCGGGGATGTTGGGTCCCACTTCCCCACAGATACAAAAGCATCTTGAATCACTTTCACTAACTAATAATCAGTTAAAACAAGCGACTCATCTAGTGTGGGCGACAGGCGGGAACTTAGTGCCTGCTTCGATTATGGAAAGGTATGTTGCTAAGGGGAAGGGTTTCCTATGATGCAGAGGGACGGACCTTGTACTTTCAAATGAAGGCATGAGGTCCGTCCCTCTTTTCCTCACAAAAAAACTGCCAAACGATAATTAATTGTTTGGCAGTTTTCATATTTATGTTGATTAGAATTGATATTTATGATAAATTAGAACAGAAACGCTTAAATTGAGTAGATTAAAACATATTAACTCAATAATAATTATATAACATAATTTACTCTTTCGTCAACCCTCAATTTTTTTGGAAAAGGAGTGCTTGGATGAATCTTGAAATTCGGCAGGAGCAGAAACGTGTGGACCGTGTCATTGAGACAATTGTGGAGCAGATCGGACGTCTGGAGGATGAAACCGGACGACGCCAAGAGGAAGTGGTGGAGATCCGCAAACACTTCTGGGATGAGGTCAAGGTGAATACGGATACGTTTGATGATTTTCTGGAAACCGTCCTCAGTTTGAGGCAACAGGCACAAGTGTTAACCGTCAGTCAAAGCACTCACAGACAGGCAGTCAAAAAGTTATCCGCTCTACAGCGCATGAAGGGCAAGCCTTATTTCGGACGCATTGATTTTACCGAAGAGGGAGAATCGGCTCCGGATAAGGTCTATATCGGTATTGCCACCTTGACGGATCAAAGTGGGGAGGATTTCCTGATTTATGATTGGCGCGCTCCGATTTCGAGCGTTTACTATGATTATCCACCTGGTCCCGCAGAATACATCACACCAGGTGGCGTAATCGGAGGGAGGTTGGAGAAAAAATGGCAGTACCTCATCAGGGACGGCGTCATCGACTCCATGTTCGATACCAGCCTGACGATTGGGGATGAAATTTTGCAGGAGGTGCTTGGGAAGCGGACTGATACCCATATGCACAGCATCGTGGCGACTATCCAGCAGAAGCAGAATCAGATCATCAGGCACGATCACGGCAGGCTCCTCATTGTTCAAGGTGCAGCGGGCAGCGGTAAAACATCGGCAGCCCTTCAGCGGATTGCGTACTTACTTTATAAATATCGAGGCAGTCTTAAAGCGGATCAAATTATTCTGTTCTCCCCGAACGCCATGTTCAACAGCTACGTATCGAACGTATTGCCTGAGCTTGGTGAAGAAAATATGGAGCAGGTGACTTTTCAGGAATATTTGGACCATCGTTTGAGTGAGGAGTTCGAATTGGAGGGACCATATAGTCAATTGGAATACGTCCTGACTGAAACGAATGCCCCATCGTACCGGACCAGGACGGCAAGTATTTCCTTCAAGGCATCGACGGATTTCTTTGACATCATTAAATTATACAGAACGTCCCTGGAGGAATCCGGGATGCGATTCAAAGGAATTAAGTTTCGGGGAAAGCCGGTCGTCACAGCAAATCAAATCATGGAACGCTTTTATACCAGTGATACGTCACTGCGTTTTCATAACAGGCTGGAGAAATTGACCGAGTGGATCAATAAACAGATTGATGAAGCAGAGAAGAGTGAACGGAGCAAGCCTTGGGTCGAAGAAGAAATCGAACTGATGAGCAATGAGGACTATCATAAAGCGCATCAGCACCTGCAGAAGAAAAATCCTTCGAATGATTATGAAATCGAGTATGAGGCGCTGGCACGATTGATTGTTCGCAGGAGATTCAAGAGACTGCGCAAAGCGATCGAGAGATTTCAATATGTGGACGTGAAAGGAATGTATCATCAGCTTTTTGCCGATCCGACGAACATCTCCACATTATGGAGTGGGGAGATCCCTGAAGAGTGGAAGGATATTTGCCGTTCGACAGTGAACATGCTCGAGGAAGGGGGATTGTCTTACGAGGATGCGACCCCTATTTTATTGTTAAAAGAGCTGATTCTCGGCTTTCAGACCAATACGTCAATTAAGCATGTGCATATCGACGAAGCTCAGGACTACTCACCTTTTCAATTCGAATTCATCAAGCGTCTGTTTCCTTCAGCCAAAATGACCGTGCTTGGCGACTTTAATCAGGCCATCTTTGCCCATGCACGTGAGCACGTGGATTTCAGCACACTGACTGGACTCTACGGACAGGATGAAACCAACGTAATCAACCTGAATCAGAGCTACCGGTCCACTAAGCCGATCATCGAGTTCACACGCCGGCTTGTGCCTGGTGGAGATAAGATATCCCCATTTGACCGGGACGGGGAAAAACCTGTGCTCACCAAGGTCTCTGATCATGATGAACTTCATGGGCGCATTGCAGCGAAAATAGAAGAATGGCGGGGCCGGGACTATCATTCCATAGCCGTCATATGTAAATCTGCGAGAGAAAGTGAAGCCGCATACGCCTCCTTAAGTGGTGTGGAAGGCATCAAGCTCATGAAAAGCGCCTCCCTTGAATACGAACAGGGTGTGATCGTCATCCCGGCTTACTTAGCAAAAGGAATCGAATTTGACGCCGTCATCCTTTATGACGCATCCGCCCACTCGTATGGTGACGAAAGCCTCAGCCGCTTATTCTACACAGCCTGCACAAGAGCCATGCATGAGCTGCAGCTATTCAGCATTGGCGATCCGAGTCCATTTTTTGAACATATAGAAGCAGACCTCTATAGTAGTGAACCGTCTTAAATTGTTAACATAAAGGGACGGACCTTGTACTTCAAATCAGAAGTACAAGGTCCGTCCCTCTTTTTTATAAAACGTTTCATATTGCTCACCTGATCTCATTATTAAGCTGAAGTTTTTTTAAAAAAGTGATTGAGTCAGGAGGAGTATTTTGAAATAATTGGAATAAAAGGAATTGTATAGTGTGTTTCTTAGTGAGGAGGAGTCTGAGTGAAAGAAAATATGAAACTGGCATGGATTGCTTCCTGGTTTGCACTAGTTGGTCAACTGGCATTTTTCATCTGTGTGGCGCTGTTCACAGGGGATTGGCGCTATGTCATGTGGAGTTTTATGGTCAGTATGGCAGCTGGATTTCCAAGCATGATACGTACCTGGCTGGCGCAGAAAAAATAAACGGTCAAAAAGCAAGTTCCGTCCGATAAATACGGCTTCTGTGTTATTTAGGATCAAATGTGTTACTCAGTAGATTAGCAGGTACTGATATTAGTCTAAGCTTCGAGGCACTAGTTGAAAAATATAAAGGAACGATATCTGTGCAAGAGGACATTCCTTTGATGTTCAATGGCATGTACAGAAAGATTGTGATTATAAAGCGTCATCCATGAATGATACTTTATGATAGGTATTAACTAAAACTTTCTATCTCGTATCATTCACATTATCGATGTACTTCCTGGGTGTACTTGTCTAAAAAGGGTTGCCCGGAAAGTCACATTTACTACTATTCGGCCAACCCCTTATTTATGAATTTCCAATGATTCCGTCCTGACCACAGAAACGTTAGAAATTTTTATCCTTCTCTGATTTTCTTTTGAAAAAGAGGATCGTAGCTACAATAAGGACCATGATAATGGCCATCGGTATGATGACAAATAGCGCAACTCCAGAGTCTCCAAAGATGGGAATTCCTCCTCTCAGGTAATTGATCATGGCTTCTCTTTTCCCTTTTATTATATTGCTAAAACTTTATGGAACACACTAAAATACAACGGGGGACGGACCTTGATCGAATAGAAAGAATACTAGACAAGATGCTCAATTATTAAAATAGCATGTTCACATCAGATTCATGCTTTATTAATGAAAGAATGAAACTTTTCCTGAAAAAAATACGTATAAAAATAATAAAATGGAATTTTATACCTGATTTATAATGGAGGTGCGCATTAAAATTCGAAAGGAGCGAGAAGAATGAAACCATTAGGAAAAACACTACTCATACCCTTGATATCTTTGTTATTCATAAGCTGTTCAAATGATCAACCAGTGCATCAGAAGGAACAGGAAGCGCCGATTACATTCACACAAAATGAACAGGAGTTCGAGATTATTTACATGTACGATGAAATGAAGGAATACATTAACAGTGTCCGGGAGAAATCTGGAAGCAGTAATGAGACGATGTACATTAACCAGGTTTTTAAATCATTCAAAGAGCTGTCCGATATGGAAAGCTTCAGCTTAGCTTATCCTTTTGAGCCCACATATGAATTGGACAAGTTAGAGGAATCGATCGCTGACTTGATCCGGGATAAAGATTCCACCGATCAGATTATCAAGGAAGCGTTACTCAAATCGGCAGAGAAGCTTCCGGGGGACAATAAGAAAATTTTTGTCTTACCGGCAAATCCTGAAGATACGCTCGCTGTGGAAGAAATGGGTGGTGTCGAAGGAATCGTCTTGGCCGAGGATGTGATTGTGTTGAAACTTTTGCCCTCATTCGATAAAGGCATGTTAAAGTATTCGGTTGCCCACGAATATAACCATGCCATTGAGGGAGAAAGCAATGATGGCATGATTCACACTATATTGGGTGCGGTTGTGATGGAAGGGAAAGCAGATGTGTTTGCAAGTATTCTCTACCCACAAATCGATGTCCCCTGGAAAGACCCGATGAATACAGAAACAAAAGAAAAAGTAGTGAAAGAATTAATGGAAATCGGGGATTCAAGTGATCCAAGACTTCACTTAGGTCTCAGAAGCGGTAATCCTTCAAAAGGTATCCCACAATGGGCCAACTATAAAATCGGATTTGAAATCGTTCAGAGCTATATAGAGAACCATCCTGAAGTATCAGTTGGGAAGTGGACAAGCATGCATGAGCAGGAAATCATTGCTGGAAGTGAGTATGCGGTAATTACAGCGTACGAAGAATAATAAGATGATACAACTAATGGAGGATAAACAATGGACAATACCGACAAAAGAAACCGTTTAGATGAATCTCCTTTTCAATATCGGGTCAATAAAGATCAATCTGTTTTTATCGAACATGAAGGGAAGCGGGTGAAAATTTTAAAAGGGAGGGAAGCAGAAAAATTTATTAAAAACGTGAACGCGGCTGAAAATGACAAAGCCGTCCAACTTGTCATGGCAAAGATAACAGGTAATTTCAAAAGGGGAAATGAACGGAAGAAGAGGTGAGTGTCAAGCGCTCATTCAACTAAGGCAGAGATGGCATCAGCATCTACCTTGAACAGTGTACACATTACAAATGCTTACCTTAGAAGAATATATGCAGGAGGTTAAGATGAATCCATATTGTAAGTCAGCATTACATCAAATACAGGTTTGTATCGAAACCCTTGTGAAAATGGTCAACCAATTGGAAGAGAAAGACCTGCATGAAAGGCCTGCCCCGGACAAGCATTCCGTAGGAGAACTTTTAGAACATATTGCACTAATTTGTGAAGCGGATTGGCGCATATCCAATGAAGCTTCTCAAGACGATATGGAAGCTTTTTATTCATCGGTTTCATATAAAGATTTACAATCGATACGAGAAGCTTTGCCGGAACATTTCGAATCACTTTATTCTAACTATATGAACTTATCAGAAAGAGCTCTTCTCACTGAAACAACCTCCTATTGGGGTGTGACGTACACAAGATATGAATGGCTTTTACAAATTGTAGCTCATATGTATCATCATAGGGGCCAACTACATACTATGCTGGTCCATTGTGGCAGGGATCCAGGGCTTTTAATGTTTGAATAGTGAGAAGGCAGTCAAGCAGTTCTATCGTACTTAAAAATCTAACCGCTTCTATTTTATAAATAATGACATCAATGTGGGCTTTTTTCATAAAATATCACTGAGGTGAAAAAAATGCCAAGAGTCAAATACACAGATGCAGACGTTGCCTTAATGGCGAGGATGATGCGAGCTGAAGCCGAGGGTGAAGGAAAACAAGGGATGTTGTATGTCGGAAACGTCATCGTGAACCGTGCGAAAGCGGATTGTTTAGACTTTAAAGAAGTGAGAAGTATCCGACAAGTCATATTTCACGTACAGGGAGGAAACTATTCCTTTGAAGCTGTTCAAAAAGGGAATCTCTTTTATAACAGAGCGAGATCGGTTGAAAAAAGATTAGCCAAAAAGAATTTGGATTTTTGGGCCCAGCATCCGGCGAAATATGCTCTTTGGTATTTCAACCCCTACGCCCCATGTCCTCCAACATGGTACAATCAACCTTTTTCGGGTCAATTTAAAAATCATTGTTATTATGAACCGGCAGCCGGATCTTGTGAAAGTGTTTATATCGGTGGTTAATTTTCCATTGAGTAAGACAAAAGGGAGCCTCCTAGTTAGCGGGTGTTCCCCTTTTTTATTGAGATTTTATGGTAAAATAGGATTATATTTTTAATAAGAAAGGAGCATCACATGAACTTTTATGTTGCATCAAGCTTTCATAACATTAAGCAAGTACGTGACGTCAGTGAACGTTTGAAAAGAAAAGGGTATATCCATACATATGACTGGACTCAAAATAGCAGGGCTTCGACCGTTGAGGAGCTGAAAAAAATAGGTGAAAAGGAAAAACAGGCCATCATCGACTCCGATGTGATCCTCGTGTTATTGCCGGGTGGAAAAGGAAGTCATGTTGAACTAGGGATAGCTCTTGGACTTAATAAACGAGTCATCTTATATTCCCCTCATAACGAATTAAGTGACTTTGCTCTGACAACGACATTCTATCATTTGCCGGAGGTTGAAGTATGTGCCGGAACCGTTGAGGAATTAGTGGACTATGTGACTGCAGGAAACGTACTAAGAAAAGCGTACTCCTAGCATTTTTACTAGTGGGTAATCCCGTCATCGGGTGTTCCAATCAAGAGGCGCACACCAACTATACTTCTCCTTCACGGCAAGAAGTGGACGACTTTATCAGCGAACATAACATCCATCTCTTGACCATCGAAGAAACAGAGGACGCAACCATTATATTACTTCAAAATGGAATCTATTATCTTTCCACCAACGAGAATGATAAGTTGATAGAAGACTATGTCGGATGGAGTGGGAATGACGATCAAAAAGTGAACATAGGAATGAGCAATACCGGAATGCCCCATGCCCATGTGATCATAAACGATGAGCGCCTCCTCGACGAAGCAAAGGAAGTGAAGGTTGAGTTTCATGACGGCACCACGGTCATTCAGCCATTAGACGGTAAACGAGGAATGATCTTGTTTTATGATAAAAACAAAAGGGATCTCACCATCCACAACGAACTTCACCTATCGATCTACAATCAAGACCGCACAGTGATATATGAAGAAAGCTTTTAATAATAGAGGGACGGACCTTGAACCCAAACAAAGAATATTCGACAAGATGTTCATATGTTAAAAAAGTGGAACATAAACATTGAAAACCGGTTCATAAATCCTGATTCCGGTTCATAAATTTCGAATTCGGATCAAAAGTTGTTAACCTGGATCATAACTGTACTCAAACTACCTCCAGGCTTCTTTCCGCACACTCATCCATCCCACTAAGTCCGCTTTTTTTGTTAAAAGAGGCCATTTCATGCATAAAACTTGGGGTTATTATGAGAGAAGGAAGAAATATCGAAGCCATTGATGCGATATTGCATAGCGACCGATACTATTAAAAACAGGGAGAACATAATGAAAACCCAATTTGATATAAAGGAACTCCTGGCTACCATTCAATCTAATGACAGAACCATTTTAGGAATAGACGGCTTAAGCCGTTCCGGAAAAACAACGTTTGTGGAACAACTGAGGGAAAGTTTGAAAAGAGAGAAGATCGATCACCATATCTTTCATATCGACGACCACATCGTTGAACGCAACCAACGATATCATACTGGATTTGAAGAGTGGTATGAATATTTTTACCTGCAATGGGACGTTCATTGGTTAAGAGAAAATTTTTTTAGAAAGATGAAACAGGACAAAGAAATCAATCTTCCGTTTTATGATCCACATACGGATACCCGTGACTGTAGGACGATTACGCTTCCACAGTCAGGTCTCATCATCGTGGAAGGTGTCTTCCTCCAAAGGAAGGAATGGGCAGACTTCTATCACCACCTCATCTTTTTGGATTGTCCCAGGGAAAAGAGATTTATGCGGGAAGCAGAGACTGCTAAACAGAAACGGGACAAGTTTGAGAATAGATATTGGAAGGCGGAAGATTATTATATGAATACCTTTCATCCATGGGAAAGTGCTGATATTGTTTTGAAGACTTGAATATTAGTAACTTATGTCTTTTACGATATTAGAATTGTTATTCATACACCTTTTAATAATGGACTCAATAGGGTCCAATTTTTTTATTTTAGAAAACCTTTTTAGTCTTAGCTCCGTCTATTAATGTGGGAGGGAAGACAGTGGAGGAAATATCAGAAATGAGGATTCATTCAATGGATAGTGTGACGATCGAGGAAATGGTAGATCGGTATGGAGAGGATGTGTGGAAGCTGGTATTCTCTTATGTCCGACAAGAACAGGCTGCCGATGATCTCACTCAGGAAATTTTTATAAAGCTTTATAAAAAGATGGATACATTTGCCGGACATTCAACTTTGCGTACGTGGATATGGAGGGTGGCCATCAATCACTGTAAGGATTATTTAAACAGCTGGTATAAGCGAAAAGTGTTCCCGGAAGAAAATGGACATTTTCAAATGATGAGTTCCGGCAGCTCGGTCGAAGGGGCCGTCATTCAAAAGGATGAAGACCGTCAACTGGAAAAGGTCGTTTTGGAGCTTCCTCTTAAGTACCGGGAAATCATTTATTTATTTTACTACGAAGAATGCTCGATTAAAGAAGTCTCTTTCCTTCTCGGTGTTAAGGAAAACACGGTGAAAACGAGATTAAGGAAAGCGAAGCGATTGATGAAGGAAAGGCTGGTGATCGAATGATGGAGGAGCGTTTAAAAAGACTCCGGAAAGCGATGGATGGTGGTATGTTTCAGCGAATGCCTTTTACCAAAGACAAGAACCAAATGATTAAAAGAGGAATCGAGAATTCAAGGGGGAATGACCAGGATATTCCGTTACACATCCTTCAATTGCTATTGAAGGAGAAGACGGGGCATGAACTGCTTAAACAACTTCGTGCCAGGGGGATCAAGAAATATGAAGAGAGACAAGGTTTTCTATATTCCAAGCTTCACAAATTGGAGCAGGACAGGATACTGGAATCTTCCTGGGAAGAAGGGATAAAGTTATACAGAATTTCAAATCGGGGAAGAAAGCTTCTTCAACAAATTGAAGAAGGAAACCATAGAAACATGCATTCCTTCAAAGCATTGCCTGAGGGGGAATAGCCGATGAGTGAAAAGCGTATGGATTATTTGGATAAAGTCATTCAGTATGTGCGCTACAAAGAAGCGAAACGCTTTGTAGCGGAGGAACTCCGTTATCATCTGGAACAGGAAATGAAGTTGTTGAAGAAATCGGGTATGAACGAAAAGGATGCGGAAGAAAAAGCGATTCAGCATATGGGGAGTGCAGAACGTCTCGGTGAGGAAATGGATAAGCTTCACCGTCCAAGGGTGGATTGGATCATGATTGGACTGGTTCTGTTGCTCTCGTTGATAGGGATTCTTCCCACTTTGCACATAAGCGAAGAAATTTATAATGATAATGGTTATTTAGTCAGGAAAATAGTCTATTTTATACTCGGGATTGTCCTTAGTCTTTCACTGATGATGTTTGATTATAGAAAGCTTCGTGCAATGAAGTGGTGGATTTATGGATTAACTACTTTGCTACTGATTTCAATAACTGTTTTACCAAATACCTACCGCAATGGTGAAGCCCAATTCCGAGTCTCAAGCTTTAGCATTGATAGTACGACGGTTTTGACAGCGCTTGTAATTTCATGGATGGTTTACCTGGGATCTGCCAAGGCAGGATTTTGGAAGTCTCTTCCTCTTTTTGCAGTCAGTCTTTGCACATTGATGTTTATTCCAAGCACTACTGCCGTTTTCGTATTCACTTTAACGGTTTCAGTCTTGCTATGGTTTCGTTTTAAAAGTAATAGAAAGCATATTTTGTGGGGGTACATTGGAATGGCCATTGGGAGTGCGGTATTGATAAGCACCTTGGTGCCTCTAGTACAGCCTTATCAGTTGGAAAGATTCTATGCCTTTGTCAATCCGGGAGATTATAAAAATACGAGTGGTTACATGTACTTTCGAAACCATGAACTCTTGAGAAAAGGAGGATGGCTTGGTGAAACTGGAGGAAACGAGGTTATCAATGAACCGCACACCAACTTTGCCTTTACAACCATCACCTACCATTATGGCTGGATAGCAGGCGGTGTTTTAATCTTAACTGGACTCTTCATCATGTACAGGATGATCCGCAATATCAAAAGGATAAATGATCGCTTTGGACAATTGATCATAATATGCGGTGTGACGTTATTCTCAACTCAATTCCTCTATAATATCGGAATGATCTTGGGGGTCCTGCCTCATACTGGGATGTCCCTTCCAATCGTAAGCTACGGCTTGAATCCGACCTTACAGACGTCGATAGTAGTGGGGCTATTCCTTAGTGTTTATAGAAGGAAGAATCTCCTAACTTCCCGGGGAGTCGGAACCTTTAATATGAAGCAGTAAGAAAATGTAGTCTTAGTCTTACAATAAATAAGTTTAATGGAATAATGTGCTAAAATGGAATTGTGTGAAAAAAGGGGGAGGTATCATAGACAAAATCTATATGCTACACGGCTTTATGGGGACAGCACAAACCCATTTTTTAAATCAGATATCCAGTTTCGGTGACCGATATGAATTGATTCTATTGGATTTACCCGGACACGGAAACTCGAGATTGGAAGCGTCGGATCACTATTTCGAACATACTCTCGACTACCTAACCACTCAACTAAGGGAAAAGGGAGAAGGCTATATAATCGGCTTATCGTTGGGAGCATCATTGGCCATGGATATTGCCTTAAGAGAGCCGGATTTAGTAAAGGGAATAGTCCTGACCGGTTATTCACCTTTTATTCCGGCTGCGTTGAAAGAGGTCATGGAAAAACAAAATAAGTATTTTCTGAATATTGAAGAAAATGATAAAGAGATTGCTCAATATTTTAACAACCTTCACGGTGAAAAGTGGAAAAATACGATCAAACAAGTACTTCATACAATGACGTTTCATATCCGGAAGTCACCAGGGAGGACTTACAGAGCATTAAAGTACCGGTTCTAATGCTCAATGGCAGCCATGATGTGCACAATGTAGAGGCTGTTTCCTACGTCAAAAAATCCAATCCTGACATTGAAGTTGGACTGATTCCGAATGCAGGACATACGGCAAATATCGATCAGCCGGACATTTTTCATCATTTGTTAGATGGGTTTCTTGACAGCATCAAGGGACGATTGGATGAACAAATCTACACTTAGAATGAAGTAAATCATCTTGTCATTACATAAAGCTGTATCAATTATAGAAGGGGGGGAATTCTATTGAGTTCAGGAGATCAACGTACACAAACAATTTATTCACCACCCAAACACATCATCTCAGCAGCAACGATCGTTCAGAATGAAAAAGGAGAAATCCTGTTAATCAAAGGTCCACGAAGAGGCTGGGAAATGCCAGGGGGACAAGTGGAAGAAGGCGAGTCACTGAAGGAAGCGGCTATCAGGGAAACGAAGGAAGAATCAGGGATAGATATCGAATTAGTCAAATTTTGCGGGGTGTTTCAGAATGTAAGCCGTTCGATCTGTAACACACTGTTTTTGGCCAGGCCGGTCGGGGGGAAACCGACAACTTCCTCGGAAAGTCTGGAAGTCGCGTTCTTTCCGGTTGAGGAAGCCTTGGATATGGTCAATTGGAAGAACTTCAGGGAGAGAATCGAATACTGTTTGGATGAAACGAAACACCCGTTTTATATCGATTTTTGATACGGAGAAGTACCATTAAGTTAATATCGAAATAAGGGATAAATTCTCTGTGCCTTCATACTCTGTATAAGGGGTGATGAATGATGTGGTGGTTTGTGATCCTGATAGTGGGAACTTTAATATTTGCTTTACTCATCGATATCAGGCGAAAGAAAAGGGGGAACGACCGGCATGTACAGGGGATTCACCCTTCTGCTAAACCTGGTGAAGAACGGAATTACACCATGGGAGGTGGTCGTGACTCCGGTGGCGGTTCGGGGCATTGATCTGAAGAGCTCAGAAAATCTTTTCTGGGTTTCTTTCTTCTGTCAGTTTGCGAGATTAATAGATTATGAAGGAGATTCCCTATCAATTTCATTCCTTTTATTGAGATAAAAAGGAAGCTGAGTATGTCTCTGTGCAGAAGAATAAGACCAAGGTGATTGATTATATGAAGCAAAGGAAGCTTTTTCGAAAACCATAGATTGTCTTTTGAAAAAAATTCCATTATACTTCGAAGTGAGAGATGTAGACGAAAGGGGACTTCAATCAGACATGTGGACAATCTTGTAATGATAAACGAGATCAATAGACTATGAACCTATCATTTTGACGGGAGAAGTGTGTCTGTTTGACCATCATTTACAAGGAGCGCCTGGTGTGATTGAATACCCAACACCTTGAGTGGATGCCTTGGTATCCACTTTTTTTTGTGTCGGGAACAAAATGCATCTCTTCATGACACCTTTTCGCTTCCTGAAAAAATAGGAGGAATATAAAGTGACCAATCTAAAAGGAAAAGTAGCGATCGTGACAGGAGCAAGTCGTTCAAAAGGAATAGGGTCAGCGATTTGCCGTTCGCTTGCAGGTGCCGGGGCAGATATTTTTTTTACCCATTGGACCGCGTTTGATGAGGCGAGTGGAAATGGAGTAGAGAATGAGTTTCCTAAAACCTTATGTGAAGAATTAAAACAAATGGGCGTACGTGCCATTCATATGGAGGTTGACCTGAGCGAAGACGGATCGCTGCGTCGAATAATGGATCGGGTGGAGGAAACTCTGGGAACACCAAGCATACTAGTAAACAATGCCACATTCGAGTCACCGGCCAATTTCCGGACACTGAATAAAGACATTCTGGATAAACATTATCAAGTGAACAATAGCGGGACTCTCATGCTGACGATGGAGTTTGCGAAGAGATATGAAAAAGCCTTTCCTGAAAGAAAAGACGGGCGGATCATTAACATGGTATCAAAGGGTCCAGATCCAAATAATCTGGCCTATATCGCATCAAAAGGTATGTTGATTGCTATCACTGAGCCATTATCCGTTGGCCTCGCGCCAATTGGCATCACCGTCAATTCAATTGATCCGGGTCCGACCGATTCAGGGTGGATCAATGAAGAGTTAAGGAATCACTTACTTCCGATGTTTCCAATGGGACGTCTAGGTGAACCCGAGGATGCAGCAAAGTTGATCCGATTTTTAGCCAGCGATGACTCAGGGTGGATTACCGGGCAGCTGATAAAATCAGAGGGTGGTTTTTTGGGTAAGTAATAAGAGGGACGGACCTCCTGCATAGCGGAGGTCCGTCCCTCTTTTCCTGAGGAAATTATTTAGGAATTATATTTTGAAAGAAATTCTGGTCAATATAGGGCATGATCGGAATGATTTCACTTATTCCCTTTTCAGATATGGCGTCTAAGGCAAGTTCATTCAGGTACTCTTTCTTCAGGAATGGGGCGATTGCGACAATGGATTTAAGTCCGTTAAGCTTATACCCTTCTTTAGCACAATGAATGAGCATTTCCTCACTAATAAAGGGTGCCATGGAGGACAAAGCTTTCAGCCCCATCGACTCAAATGCCTTTGCTGCACACTCATCTATAACTTCTTTACTGATAAATGGTGCCATGGAAGTTAAACCTTCCAGCCCATTTGATTCAAGTTCCATTTTGGCACATGAATCTATGATGTCCTGGCTGATGAAGGGAGCCAAGGAGGTCAAGGCTCTCAACCCATAGGATTTAGATTCCGTCTCTGCACATGCGTCAATGATATCCTGGCTGATATAGGTTGCTATTGACGATAATCCCTCCAGGCCCCTTGATACAAATTCTTTTTTTGCCAATGCGTCAATCGAATCCTGGTTAATGTAAGGTGCTATTAATGAAAGTTCCTCTGCAGATAATTCACCCTGTACGTTTTGATAGACCATGTCTGCCTGGTCTAATGTAAGAATGGGTGCCGCGTTTATAAATTCTTCCTTTTGGATGGGCTTGGAATCAGCTAATGTCTCGTTCTCAACTAGCTCTTTGACTAACTGTGTACCTTTACTATTTGTTAAAATGTCGTCGATGCTGACTTGAAATATCTTTGCAAGTTCAGGCAGTTTAGAGATATCGGGCATTGTCTGCCCCCGCTCCCAGTTGCTGATCGCTTGGAAACTGGTCCCTAACAGATCTGCAAGCGCCATCTGTGTAATGTTTTTTTCCTTCCGTAACTGCGCGATTTGTTTCCCTACTTTTTTCATATCGAACAAAACACTCACCTCATTTAATAGTATAAAGTAAGTGTAGCTTTAATAAAGGAGAAAACCTATCAAGTGTTGCTTGAGTTCCCAAAAACAACGGATTCAAGTGTGAGTTGAAAGGTGATATGGCAGGTAAAACATAGGGACGGACCTTCAGCTTAGCGGAGGTCCGTCCCTATGTTAAGAAGGACTCTCAATCAATCCCACTAATTCCCTTACGATTGATCCGGATTTTGCATTTTCTGGATATACGGCATAAAATGGCCGGTAAATCACATAAGGATCTATCGGGACAAGCTTTCCTTGAAGCACTTCTTCTTTAACCATTGAGCTTGAAAGAAATGCAATCCCGAGGCCTCTTACGGCTAGTTGCTTTATTAAGTAATGACTGCTTGCTTCCAGGATTTCTGTTGGCACGATGCGTTCGGATCTTAGAAAATCGTCGGCATATTCCCTAGTTCCTGATCCGATTTCACGGAGGATGAGAGGGGTGTTAAGTAGATTCATTCGGCTGCTTGCGAAGAATCGTAGTTCATCCCGGCTGATTACTTCTAGATGAAAGGGCTCGAGTCCCCTTGTTCCCTCCACAAGGGCAAGATCAAGATCATGGTGATTCAGCGCCTCTACAATGGTTTCGTGATTGTGGATCATCAGCTGAAGGCGAACGTGTGGATAGAGAATCTTAATTTTTTTGACAAAGTCGGGAAGCAGTACATCACTGACGGTGTGAGTGGCCCCGATCCTTAATAGGATTACCTCAGTCTTTTGTGTGACCTGTTCCATCTTTCTCCACAGCTCCAACATCTTCTTTCCTTTTTCAAACACTTGAATTCCTGCGGGTGTTAATTGAAAAGCCTGATTGGTAGAGGAACGGTGGATAAGTTCGACTCCCAAGGCTTGTTCCATTTTCTTGATGTGGACACTGACGGTCGGTTGAGACAGATTCAGGAATTCACTTGTTTTCGTAAAATGCTGTAGCTGGGCGAGAGTGACAAAAGTTCGAATCCAGTCCAGTTGCATAAAGTCCCTCCATTACAAAACGTAATCGTCTGCATTAATATTATTCATTTCTATTATAGCCTAAGGGAATGTATAATGATAAACGAAGGAAGTGACCAACAAAATGGAATGGTTTTTATTTATCATAGGTGGTGCAGTCATCGGTATCATTTCCGGTTTCTTTGGCATTGGAGGCGGGATAGTTCTGACGCCAACCTTACTTGTACTTGGCTATGAACCGAGCCAGGCGATTATTCTTTCCTTAATGCTGACATTAGGATCGACTGTGACAGGCACAATGTCTCACATTCGATTAAAAAATGTAAATCCGAGATTAGCGGTTCTCCTCGGGGGGTTCGGAGTACTCGGGTCAGTCATAACCGTGCCATTCGTGAAGTGGCTCGATACGATGAATGGAGCTTCTACGGTTATCTCCATTGTCTATATTGGAATATTAAGCTGGTTTTCTTATCAGTTTTTAAGCAAACGACAAAGGGAAGCGAAAGCGAAAGGAGCATCTGCGGCTCCCTTGATTGGCCTGTTCACTGGTGTCATCTCGTCTCTTATGGGAGTCAGCGGTGGATTTGTCATGACCCCGCTCCTCTCAAGATGGCTGAAGCTTGATCTCACCAAAGCGATCGGAACCAGCATATCGGCAGCATCCATCATTGTGTTATCGGGAATCGGCTCGTACCTGTATGCAGGGGAAGCACTCGATTATCGTCATGGAATCATGCTGATCATCGGAGCCTTGATCGGAACCCCGATCGGCTCAATCCAGCTGAAACGATTTTCAGGTGTGTCTGTCAAAAAGATGCTGGCTGTTTTGTACATGGTGGTCGCGGTCAGCGTGATTTTCAAGATGTTATCCATTTCCTCTGTCTCACTGGGACTGATCGTGGCATCCGTGCTTGTGTTCTTTGGAATGTTGATTTATTCACAGCAGCGATCAAAGAGAGCAGAAAATTATTGATTTGGCTGAAATCTGGAAGACTGTTGAGTAAGCGGTTAACCACGTTTGTAGGTCTGACGATGAGATGCATATCGAAGTAGAGAGGTCATTCGCATAGCGAGTGGCCTCTCTACTTTATTGCGGCGCTTAATGATATATTTTTAAATTTATGTAAATCGGATGGTTTTTTTAAAAACGGGCGGATTATCTTTTCCAGAGAGAGGGATCTAGTCGCTAAAAGTGGAGCTGTTTTTGCGATAACCCCTGTGTAAATCGCTTCATTTTCAAAAGTCTGGCAGGATTAAGTGAGAATGTTCTAGAAACTAGTCTAAATAGGGGAGTGGATGTCGAAAGGGGGTAGGTGTCCGATTTTCAGTGAATAGAGGTCTCTAATTATTTTTCTGAAATTTCATTCTTTTTGACATTCTGTACAAAACGCCAGTTCTTTTATAGACATTGTGTCTAATGATAAACAAGCTGTTTCAAAATAAACTTAAAATAGGTTGATAAAAATGAAATAAAGGATGATTCTATGTCAATCAATCGAGAAAGATTAAAGCGTCATCTAGAGGAATTAGCAGAAATCGGGAAAATCGGGGAGACAGGCGTTTGCCGTTTGGCCCATTCCAAGGAGGATCGCCAGGCGGTGGAAGTGGTGAAAGGCTGGATGGAAGAGGCGGGTTTGAGGGCAAAGATTGACGGCTTCGGAAATTTGATTGGAAGGATAGAAGGTGCCGACAAGGATAAACCGATACTTATGCTGGGCTCACATATTGATTCTCAGCCATATGGAGGGAGATTCGACGGGACAGCTGGTGCACTGGGAGCGGTCGAAGTGGTTCACACAATGAAGGACAATGGAATCGTCCCGGACCGGACCATTGAAGTGATTTGTTTTTCCGATGAAGAGGGCTGCCGGTTTAACAAAGGAGTATTTGGAGTCCGGGCTATAGCCGGGATGCTGGAAGAAGGCGAACTGGACCGTAAAGACAAGCAGGGTGTGACGAGAAGAGAGGCGTTGAAGGAATTCGGGGTAGAACCGGATGTAACTGCAAGTCCGGTGTACGAGAAGGGGGATATCGCAGCGTTTCTCGAGTTACATATCGAGCAGGGGCCGGTCCTTGAAGAAAAGGGGAAACCTGTTGGCATTGTATCAGGCATCTCCGGACCAATCTGGCTGACGGTTACACTTGAAGGATTTGCGGGTCATGCGGGTTCGGTGCCGATGACGATGAGGCAGGATGCCCTTGTCGGGGCTTCGGAAATCATCCGGAAATTCGATGAACTGGTTAAAAAAGAAGGTACCGAAACAACGGTCGGAACGGTTGGCAGCATGCAGGTGTTCCCAAACTCAAGAAATATCATTGCAGAAAAGGTGGAGTTCACCGTAGACCTTCGTGATATAGACGTTGAAGCGCGCACGAAACTCGAGGGAAAACTCTATCAAATCATCGAAGAAACTACTTCTGGTTACAACCTTAAATACGAGATCAAAGAAGATACCCGGAGCGAGCCAAGATATTGTGCAGACTGGATCAAGGACATTATGAGAGAGGAAGATGAAAAGCTTGGGCTGGATTCACCGACCTTAATGAGCGGCCCTTTCCATGATGCCTTATTCATGTCCTATATCAGCGATTACGGGATGATCTTCGTCCGCTGCGATAAAGGCATCAGCCACAATCCACTGGAGTTTGCGGAGATGGATGATATTGAAAAAGGGGTGGAGCTCCTTTACGCCACGGCATCGAGGATTTGTCAAGGGGATGGGGACAGGCACCTTGTCCCAAAAGACGGCTCGGCTGCTATTCATGAAAAGTAGAGAAGACTGGGACGAGGGACCTGTCCCTCTGTCCCATTTGGGAGGTGATCGTTTGAGAGCGACGATGCTCTTTATAAATGGAGAAGTGGTTACTGTGAATTCTGAATTTTCCGTGAAAGAAGCGGTTGCCATTAAGGATAATAAAATACTCGCAGTCGGCACGAATGAAGAAATTTTACCATATGCAGGTGAAAAAACGAAGATTGTGAACTTGGAAGGAAGAAGTCTCCTGCCTGGCTTTATTGACGCCCATGCCCACCTCGAACTTTATGGAACCAATAAGCTTGGGGTGAATGGCAAAGAGGCAGTGAGTATAAAAGAACTCCTCGGGAAGTTGAAGGAGAAAGCACGATTGACTCCAAAGGGAGAATGGGTACGGGGCTGGGGATATAACCAAAACACCCTTATAGAGGGAAGGCATATAACTCGGTGGGATCTTGATGAGGTTTCCACCGAACACCCGATTATTGTGGTTCGGACATGCGGGCACATATCCTGCGTCAATACGAAAGCGCTTGAGCTTGCGGGTGTTCATCCTGAAACACAAGACCCGAATGGAGGGAAATACGGCCGTGAAAATGGCGAATTAACCGGACTGCTGTTAGAAGCCGCACATATGAACATGTTTCTTTTAGCCAATTATTCTGAAGAGGAAGTGGAGCAGGGATTGGCACTCGCTTCCCAGGATTATTTGGGAAAAGGAATTACGAGTGTCCATGATGCCGGGGGATATGGGCCTGAACATATTCGATTCCTTCAAAAAGCAGTAGGAGCAAAGAAAGTAAAACAGAGGGTATACGCATTATACGGCTCGCTGCATGATTCTGTAGAAATGGTGGAGAAAGGCCTGGTAAGCGGAATCGGGACAGGCCTTGGGGATGGGTGGATGAAAATCGGTCCCGCTAAAGTGTTTATCGATGGAAGCAGCAGTGGTCCTACTGCTAAGACAAGGGAGCCATACTCGAGCAATCCCAATGACTCAGGCATTTTATATTTGGAGCAGGAAGAAATAAATGAGTCCCTCGGAAAAGCGCATGAAGCGGGGTGGCAAATCACCGCACATGCCATCGGGGACAAAGCGGTTGAAATGATGATTGAAGCCATTCGCCATGCTCTTGAACGACATCCCCGTGAAAATCATCGTCACCGTATTGAACATTCCGGTATGACCCCACCGGACCTCATTCATCAGATAAAAGAGTTGGAGATTGTTCCGATACCCAATCCAGCCTTCATTTATGATTTCGGAGACGGCTACTTGAAAGATTATGGAGAACGAGGAGACATCATGTTCCCATTAAAGAGCTTTTCAGAAGCAAAGATTCCTTTTGCCATCGGCTCTGACAGTCCCATCACCTTCGTGGATCCACTCCACGGTATTTACTCAGCTGTCACCCGCATGAGTAAATCCGGTGAAGTGATAGGGGCCAGTCAACGAATCACCATAGGGGAAGCGATTAAGGCCTATACATGGAACGGTGCATATGCAAGCTCTGAAGAGACAATAAAAGGCAGCATTGAAGCCGGGAAGCATGCCGATCTGGTTGTGTTGAATGAATCGATTTTACACTGTGAACCTGAAAGATTACGAGAGTTAAAAGTAGAGTTAACGATCCTTGATGGGAAAGTGGAATATGCAGCAGAAAAGGAGGGTGTCTTATGAGTAAAAGCAAGTTTACGAAAATCTATTGCTTGTCTCTGATTTTACCGTTTCTACTATTGGTTTTCCCCTTGTTTTCAATCGGAAACAGGGCAACCCCAATCATCATGGGGATGCCGTTCTCAATATTCTGGGTAATTTTATGGATAATCATTACCTTTTTGATCGTTCTTGTACTCTATCGAATCGATCCTGACAAAGATGAAGAGGAGGTCAATTAATGGCAGATTGGCAGATTGCAATGATCATGATGATCGGCTACCTTGTGATTGCATTAGTCGTTGGTGTGATGGCAGGAAGAGGTCATGATAAAAATTCTTTAGATGAGTTTACCGTGGCAGGCGGAGGCCTCGGATTGGTTGTGATGTGGTTCCTGATGGGAGGAGCTGTATTTAGTGCCTTTTCATTTCTTGGCGCTCCCGGGTGGGCATATTCCAAAGGAGCACCTGCACTATATATATTAACTTATACCGCTTTTGCGATTCTCCCATGGTACATCATCGGTCCGAAAATCGGGAAAATCGGCCGTAAATTCAATATATACACAGTATCAGGTTTTATGAAAAAACGGTACGGAGGCAAAACCCTGCCTATCTTAATCGGGGTCATTGCGTTACTCGCTTCCATTCAATACCTTGCCACGCAGATGAAAGGGATGGCCTACATCTTCAATATTATGACAGAAGGACGTATTCCCCTTTGGCTCGGAGCCCTGCTCGCGTATGGAATCGTAGTCGTCTATGTTGCAACTGGTGGATTGCGGGCAGCGGCATGGTCTGATGTGTTCCAAGGGATCTTGATGATTGTCATTTCGTGGGTAGTCGGCCTTGCGATTGTGAATAAGCTTCACGACAGCGTGGGTGGGATGTTTACAAACCTCGTTCTGGACAACCCTGCCTTTTTTGAAATCGGAAATGAAGGGTCTACCATGTCAGGAACAGCTTATACGACCACGATTCTCGTATCTCTCATAGGGTTCTTAATGTGGCCCCACCTATTTTCAAAGTCATATGCATCCAATGCACGTACGATAAAGAAAACCGTATTGGTGTATCCGATCTTTGCACTGTTTCTTATCCCGCTATTATTTGTTGGCTTTTCCGCAGTGAATGTAGTCAATCCAGCTGACATAGGAGCACCGGATGAAATTCTTCCTTACCTGATCACCACAATCCTTAGCCTTCCCGGTTGGGTATACGGGCTTGTGGGTGCAGGAGCGTTAGCTGCAGCCATGTCTACGGCAGACGCCATCACCCACAGTGCTTCACTGGAATTTACGGACGGGGTCATCAAGAATGTAAAGCCGGACCTTTCTGATAAAACCACATTGCTTCTGATGAGAATCGGTGTGTTTGTGGTCGGGGGACTTGCTTACTTTATCACCGTATTCGGGGGTCAGGGGCTCATCGCCCTTTTGCTCGGAGCTTATGGCTCCATCGTTCAATTCGCACCCGGCGTATACGGAGCCCTCTATTCGAAAAGAGTGACCGGCCCGGCTGTCATCACAGGACTTATCCTCGGAACATTCGTAAACTACTATTACCAGCTAGTCGCAGAGACCACACCATTCGAAATCCATGCAGGTATTCTTGGATTGATCTGCAATATCTTCATCGTCATCGTGGTCAGTGCTATCACCCAGCAAAAAAGTATCAGGATTGCTGAAGAGTATCGCAATATCGGATCTTAATGGGACAGGCACCTTTTTCTTCTGTGATAGCTGACGTAGCTGCCCTAGGTGGCTCCAAGATAAAACCTTGAAAAAGAAAAAGGCTGGGACAAAACTAAAAAACCACCAAATAAAGACGAACATTTCAGTGTAGGCACTTAATACCGCTAATGATTTCCGTGCAAGACTACGCTTTCCGCGGGTAGCCCGTGAGCCTCCTCGGCAAGCCTGCGGGTTGGAAAGCGGAAGGGCTTCGCTCAGAGGCGGTTGGCATAAGGCGGAGCGGGCTTGAAGGCGTTCTTTGCCTTCATGGACGATCTGCCTTATGACATTTGCCTCTAAGCCCTATAGCTGGACAAGTCTCACATAAGCTCCTCTTCCCGCAGGAGTCTTCGTCTTGCACTCCAATCAACCGCTAGAGAGAGCTACATCTAAATGTCCATTTGAACAAATTAAAAACCCGAACTAATTTGCCACTTAGAATGCAAATTAGTTCGGGTTTTAGTTAGGCTAAAACACTTTTGTCCCACCCTCTTGGGTTTTGATCGTTTTTCTAATTATGACTTTTTAGACAACCCCTAGTTTATTGCTCGATCTTCTTTTTAATGGACTCAATCGATTGGTTAAGCTGCTTTAAGTCAACCTCTCCTGTTTGGATATCCTCCAGTTTGTATGCTTGTTTCAATTCAATGATACGGCTGACACTGGCGTCTATTCGACCCTCGGATATTTCCCCGTTTTGGACTGCCTTTTTAAGTGCGTCAATTGCCGCGAGGGCTTTATTATAATCATGTGCGATTAGGATCAGGTCGCTGCCCGCCTTTACGGATTGAACGGTCGCTTGGCCCATCCCGTAGTTGTTCGTAATGGCTTTCATTGTCATATCATCAGTGATCACGACCCCGTTGTAGTTCAGCTTTTTGCGTAAAAGGTCTGTGATAACGTTCTTGGATAATGAAGATGGATAGGTGTCATCGATCTTGGGAAGCAGGATATGAGCAACCATGACGAGATCAGCTCCATTGTTGATGGCCTCCTTGAATGGAATCAGTTCCAGGGATTCGAGTTCTTGAATGCTTTTGTTGACAACCGGAAGCTCCAGGTGTGAATCAACGGAGGTATCCCCGTGGCCAGGGAAGTGCTTGATGGTTGAAAGAATTCCCTCGGATTGAATCCCTCTCATTGTTTGAATCCCTAATTCACTGACGATATCAGGGTGATCGCTAAAGGATCGATCGCCGATTACCGGGTTATTTGGGTTACTGTTCACGTCGAGAACGGGAGCGAAATCCAGATTGAACCCATACTCTTTTAATTCCTTTCCGAGAATCGTTCCTACTTCAAAGGAAACATCCGGATCGTTTAAGGCTCCTATCTTTTTGTTTGTAGGAAAGTTCACAAGCCCTCCAGGTAATCTTGTGACCTTCCCGCCTTCCTGGTCGACACTTAATAGGAGTGGTAATGGATTATTGACGTTGTCTTTTTTCATATAATTAAGGAATTGGACCGTTTGACGGGGTCCTGACAAATTATCGGAGAAAAAGATAAAGCCCCCTACTTTGTGCTCCTGGATTAGGGTTTTCGTGTTTTCACCATCCTGAGTTCCATTCACACCGGCTATGATCATTTGGCCGATCTTTTCATCCAGGCTCATAGTAGAAAGGATATCTGATTCGCCCGTGTCCACTTTCTCTAAGGAGATAACCGAAATGTGATCTACTTTGGGATTTTTATTTTCAGTTGATGGTTTCGGCAATATCCATTTTAATTGGTAAAGGGAATTCACATCAAAGATGAAAATGACCTGGTCATGTGAAGCATCCTTGTAATATTTTGTCGCATCTGGATTGCCACTGACTTCTTTAATGTCATTGAGTCGAATCTGCTGCAGGGCAGGGTCAAAAGAGCGCACATCAAAAATTACGTTATCTTTGAAGCCGACTGTCGTAGAATACTTGGAGAAATCTTCGTAAATTCCGGCTTCGGCTTGAACGGAATTGTCTGGTTTTCCCCATTTATCTGTTATGTCATCCATCTTTGTCAGCCCTACTGTGATGGGGATATTCGGCACTTTTCCCTCTTCAGCCGCGGATACGACTTCTTTTACAGAAGTTATGGGTGAAGAATCATCTTCTTCGGCATGATCCGGGTCTTCTTGGGATGAATGTTCGGCCGGTTGATTCGGATCCCTATTTTTTTCGATAAAAAAATAGTTTAGAGTGATCAAAATAAGAGTAAGAGATAAAAGGAGATAAATGATTTTTTTATAGGACATAAAATTCATCCTTTCTTTAATGGAGAATCCCTTTATAAAGGTAACATTACAGTACCATCCCTATCGATTGAATGACATTTTTATGCCTGCTGATGCGAAAGTAGCGCCATATTGAATGCCATTTATTTTAGTTTCTTCTCCATCATGTATCTTGCTCTATTTCTTTTAATCATAAACGTATATTAATGGGGTCAATTAATAGGGCGTATAGGCAATCCTTACATAATACTAACCTCCATATACATATTCAGCTTTGAATCGGGGATAGTATTCAAGAGATATGTATAGAAGGAGCCAATTATTATGGATTCTTTTTTAGTGAAAATCGATGCATCGATAGGGGGAAATGATGATTTTTTTCAAGTTCATCAAGATTTTGGCGAATTCTCCTTTTTATTGATGGGGTTTAAAAGTCTTATAGATGTGCAGAAAACGATCCAAGCGATCGAAGACCAAGTTAGTTCAGGGACGATGGGTGAGTTGCTTCATGATGGAGAGGAAGTCATTGAAGCGATTTTAGAAGGGAAGCTGATCATCTCCAGTGTGGGGGGAAATGGGTCTTTCTTCAGTATGGACGCAGTGGCAAAGACGCTGAATCGTTCAATTGAGCCACCTACCAATGAAAATACCCTCCAAGGACCATTGAGTTCTTTCAATGAGGACATCGATACAAACATTGGCATTATACGCAAAGAGATTGTTTCAAAAGACTTGAATGTAAGATCCTTTTCAGGAGGGGGCGGACAGAAAAGAACTCTATCTGTAGTGTATCGTAAAGATAGCGCAGATAGGGATTATGTTAGCCGGGTCATCCATCAGATCGAGTCCAATATGGATCAACCACTTCATACCATACAAGATGTGACGAAGATGTTAGGATTGTCGACCCGTACCCTGATTTCTCCCTTCAACACAACAGAGGCACCACAAGAAGTATACAGGAGTCTGGAAAAAGGAAAACTTGTATTACTTCTGGATAGAACGCCTTTTGCTCTTATTCTTCCAAGTGACTTTTGGGATATGTTCTTCCTTGAGAATGATCGGAATTTCTCTTTCCCTATCATGGTGTCCATGAGGCTGCTCAGGATTATCGGTACATTGCTTGCCCTTGTCTTACCAGGGCTGTATGTTGCGTTAGTCGCTGTTAATCCTGAGATGCTCCGTATTGAATTAGCATTATCTGTTGCTCAGACCCGTGAAGGTGTCCCTTACCCGGCATTTGTTGAGACCATTTTCATGCTTCTTATACTTGAATTGATATTGGAGGCGAGTATCAGGCTTCCGAAAAGCATCGGTCCTACCATTACGATGGTGGGAGGGATCATTCTGGGTCAAGCCGTAGTCGAGGCGAGATTAGTAAGCAATTTACTAATCATCATATTAGCAGCCACTACGATTGCCAACTCTACCATAATTGGATTTCAAAATTCCATCTCCATCCGAATCTTTAAATATCTTATCTTGATTCTTTCTTCGATTTTTGGTGTATTCGGCATATTGGCGGGATTATTCGTCGTTTGTGCATACTTAGCTGGTATAAGCACTTTTGGAGTGCCTTACCTCAAGATTAAAGGAGTTAGTAAAAGTGGATAAAAGTTTGTATGTTGTCATCATGTACATTTTAACCCACATAGGACTTATTCTATTTCTGTATCCTGGCAATATCATTGACAGCTCATCTCAAGGACAATGGGTTCCGATCATTATCGGAGTCATCGTCCATTTCATCATTTTATTCTTGCTATTGACGGGACTTGATCGTTTCCCGCACCAAGATATCATCACTATTTATCTGGGTGCCGGCAAGTTGATGACATTCATTTTTCTGTTCCCCACTCTCCTCTATTTTTTAATGGCTAACATCATAACAGTCCGGGCGTATTCAGAAGTTGTTACCATTGTATTTCTATCAAACACTCCCTTATGGGCGATCATGGCATTGCTGCTTATCTTATCATGTTATTTGGCTATTAAGGGAGTGGAAGCCATCTTTCGTACAGGTATACTTCTCTTCTTTTTATTATTCCCATTGGTTTTCTTTATATTGGTGGTTGCGTTTCAGAATGTGGATTGGCATTATGTATACCCTTTATGGAATGAAGACTTCTCTTTTTTGACCGACTCCTCTTATCTCAGAAGCTTCTTTGCCATTGGTGGTGTATTCCTGTTTATAGGGTTTGTAAGACCGATCATTTCATATAAAAGGAATAAAGTATTGCTTGCTGCGGTTGCACTCATTCCCATTTTTATCATATCTGTATATATTCCCGTCCTTACATTTGGTCAGGCGACAGCATCTACATTTATGTTTCCTTTCGTTATGACAGTCGATGCCATCAATATAACATGGCTTATGTTCGATCGACTGACCATGTTTTTCTTACTAAGTATAGTCATTTTTATATTGTTGTTTATCTCACTCGTATTATGGATGAGTGTAAGGATCATAAATAAATGTTTGCTGCCAACTATGAAACCATCCTATTTAGTAATAGCGATATCACTCATCATCTACATCATATGTTTGTGGATTCCGAATTGGAGTGACGTTGAACAGCTCTTTAAATGGAATACTTCCTTAAGATTCTATGTCATCTTTGGAGTCCCCATTTCAATTTGTATTCTTGGTGTCAAAGCAAGGAAGGAGGGTGAAAGTTGAGGTGTAAAAAAGCGGTTATCTGGCTTTTTCTCTTATTAATAGTTTTCATGATGAGTGGCTGTTGGGATACCAGGGATATTAATCATCGGGTGATGCCAGTTGTCATAGGCATCTCCAAGGATAGTGATCAATATAAAGTATTTCTGCAGATTCCTCACCCTCAGCAGAATATCATACAAACGAAAGTGGTTGTTGGTGTTGGTGAAACAATTAATGAAGTTATAGATAATATTAGTGCTGACATGGAAAGCAGTGTCGATTTGCTTCACGTAAAGGTAATTGTCATCGATCGACATCTTGCAGAAGAAGGTATGAAAGATCTTATATCAGGCATTATGAGGTCGAGGGATGTATCTTCGAAAGCATTGGTTGCCATTTGTAACGACGATATTGACCAATTTTTCGAAAGTATGGAGACAAAAACCTCTCCACGCGGGACGACTCTTTTGGATTTCTTTGAAAAGAATGCCGGTTGGGACCCGCAGGTTGCTTTAACCAGGGTTTGGGAGGTATATAGAAGTATCCACTCTTATACCCGGGATGTGGCCATCCCAATGCTCCGGCTTGGAGAGACGACGTTAGTGGACCATGTGGGTTCAGCGGTGATTAAGAACGGAAGAATGGTGGAAGAAATCAATCCTAATGAAACCCTTCTTTTTAATGCATTTAACGGTGAAAGCACTAAAGGGAAAATAGAGGTGCTCAATGAAGGAAGTGTCTTGATCTTAGGGAATACGATGGAGCATGCAAGTGAGGTGCAGGAAGGAAACCCATTCTTATATTCCAAAATTAAGTTGGATGTCATGATACTGGAAACAAAAGGGGATCCTACACAGAAAATGATTGAAAAGGGATTGGAAAAGCTTCTCACAGGACGTTTGAATAAGATGTTCACCAAGCTCCAGAATAGCGAGGCGGATATATTAGGACTGGGCCAATTTTTCAGAAAAGAAATACCGAGGATGGACTTAAAGGATTGGAGATCGAAGTATTATCAAAACTTGTCCACAGACTTTGTAGTTGATGTCGATATTCGGAATTCCGGGAATTTAAAGAACCCAGACTAAGCACATAATTTTCTTGTGTTTCAGCAATATAAGTAGACATATTCTTTTTAACCGATAAAGGGGTGGTTTAGCTTGATGTTAGTATGGGGACTCATTGTCTTTTTAGTAGTTGCTCTGATGATCATGCCAAAGAGGTTAACCGTTAGGGAAAATCTCATCATGTTTCCGTTCGTTGGATATTTTGCCGCAGTGGCACATATTCTGGTAGGACTTATGTTAGATTATGTGGATTTTGGACAAACCAAAAGTGTGGAATTTTCCGATTTTGCACTGGTTGTCTTTACTCCCTCGTTCATTGCACTTTTATTCTTGAATTTTATGAAACCGGATAAGCCTTTGTTTTATGTACTCATTTGGACAATTTTCTCATTCTTTTTAGAAATATTACTTAGTTTTAACGGCTATATGAAGCATTTAGAGTGGGAAATTTGGTATTCCATCCCCGTTTATGTTGTGGCATTCTTTTTGCTGCATTGGTTTTTTCAACATATAGTCCGAAATGGATCTCAAGGCTCGTAGGTTGTGTTTGTACATTTTACTTAAAAGATAGGGAGTTCTGCTAATACCAGTATCATCCCTATCTTTTTTCGCTCATTTTTTGGGAATGCAGAAAATGAAACAACCTTTGTACACTATTTGTTTAACTTTTTCTTTCCAATTATGCATGTACATAGTACAGTACTTTTATAAGCGTATGAATCAGTGATTTTGGGTATAGACCAATGAGATAGCAGTGGCAGAGTTTCTATTTTTCTTGCCAGTTAGGGTCATGGGTTATGAACTGATCACATTATCTTATAGAAAGAAGGTCGAATATGCACGTATCGGAAAAGTTTTATGAATTTATGTGCAAACGTACATGGCAGCTGACGGAGAATTGGTATGAGTCGTTGGATAAAAGTGATCCTTCAGGCGTGTATTCTTCAAAGGATCCTAAGGTGATTCAAACATTGAAGCGTCAAAATCATGAATTTCACGAACGCTTTTGTGTCCTTTTTAAGGATATAGGACAGGATGCACTATGCAATTTCGCCCAGTGGATCGAGGGAATTGCAAAGGATGAAGAACACTTACAAACGCCTATTCACTATATACTGAGGGAGTTCTTCAGAACCCAGGATCAGTACCTGGAGATTTTGCAGGAATTTAGCCGCCAGCATGGCAGTGAGCTTCCACTGGATAGAATCGAGTCATTCAGGGAATTAATTATTAAAACCTTTAGTCTTGTCATTTCCAAATTTGCCGAAGAAAATTACGAATATGCCCAAAGACGCCTGAAGGCACAGCAGGAAATGATCAGGGAGTTGAGTTCGCCGGTTATATTAATTGATAAGAAGACAGGGGTACTACCTCTTGTCGGGGATATCGATACAGGAAGAGCGAGATATATCCTCGAGAATACACTGGCAGAGTGCGTCGATAAAAATGTTGAGCACTTATTCATTGATTTATCCGGTGTCATCATGGTGGATACGATGGTTGCCCATCAATTATTCCAGATCATCGAAAGCCTGAACTTAATTGGTGTGAAGAGCACGATTTCCGGCATTCGCCCGGAAATTGCCCAAACAGCCATTCAACTTGGTGTATCATTTGAAAATATTTCTGTCACTTCGACTCTTGAACGAGCATTGAATGGGCGACGCTAGAATGAAGTCATTCAACGAGCGGTTACAACGTCTGGTCTATCCTTCTACTAATGAAAAGACCATGGAATTTGGGTTAAGTAAAAATTAAACATACTGAAAGTCATGAATGCCCTGTCTTTTTGTTATAATACATAGTAATTGATCTTACAATCTAAAGAAGGTTGAAGTGTAACGTTTTTCGTTCACTTTCTATGTAAAAGGGGAATTCACTTGAAATTTGAAGAGATTAATCCAGAACTAGTGACATTATGCCGGACGTCAGATCCATTTCATATGGCAGAAACGGTGATCGGAGACCGATTAAGAGGTTTGGATATCCTGTCGTTAAAGGGTATAGAGCGTAAAAAGGCCCTTCCGAGAGACGTGGTCAACCTGTTGATCATCTATTTCTTCACAGAGGTCAAAGGCACGGTCTATCATAGGAACGCACTTTCTAAGTTATATAATCATTGGGTATCTAATGAAGTGTTTACCTTCTCTAAGGCAAAAAAGATGATAGAGATGGACATGCACGAGCAGCTCGGTGAAATCGACCGTTTATAGATATGCGAAAGAGGCTGGGACAAAACTAAAAAACCACGATAAAAAGACGAACAATAGAAGTGTAGGTTCTTTATACCGCTAATGATTTCCGTGCAAGACTACGCTTTCCGCGGGTAGCCCGCGAGCCTCCTCGGCAAGCCTGCGGGGTCTCACATAAGCTACTCTTCCCGCAGGAGTCTTCGTCTTGCACTCCAATCAACCGCTGGAAACAGCTAAAATCAAATGAGTCGAAAATAAATAATAAACCCGAACAAATCTGCACACTAAGAAGCAGGTTTGTTCGGGTTTGACTTAGGCTAAAAAACTTTTGTCCCAGCCTCATTTTTTTCTTTAATAGCTGAATGAAGAATTTCATTTCATGGAATGTCATTGATGAGGCGGTAACCATGAGTGTAGAGACCCAAGATTCTATGGGGATTAGGCAGGATATCAGTAAAGAATAAACATTTTCCAGTGAGGCACACTAACAACTACATATCATTTTTTTGTAAAGGTGACCTCCTCATGGACAATCATACAAGCGACAACACGGCTAGGCGTTACACGGCGCATGTCAGTATTCTAGGTACCACCCAGATCCACTTGAGGAATCCGTATATCATCGCATGGTGGAGTGCAGCTTTTCCCGGGTTTGGCCATTTACTATTATCGAAGTATTTACGTGGTTTTGTCCTCTTCATTTGGGAAGTCATTGTGAATCTACAAGCGAATGTCAATCTGGCCATGATTTATTCGTTTCAAGGCGAGATCGAGATGGCGAAGGAGATTTTAGATACGAGGTGGCTTCTGATTTATATTCCTGTTTATATTTTTGGGATTTGGGACAGTTATAGGACCACGGTTGACATGAATAAGGTTTACATATTAGCCGATCGGGAAGCCCACCCTTTTAATTCATTCAGCATAGGAGCACTTGAGATCAATTATTTGGATAAACGAAATCCGGTTATGTCCGTATTGTGGTCCTTATTTATCCCTGGTCTCGGACAATTATATGTCCATAGGATTGTAACAGCATTTTTCGTGATTATTTGGGCGGTTGTCTTTTTCTACTATTCACACGGTCTTGAGGCCATTTCCCTTTTATTCTTAGGAGAAATACAGGGGGCAACCAGTGTCATCAATCCCGAATGGCTCTTATTTTTCCCTTCACTATATGGTTTTTCCATTTTTGATTCCTATATGAATACGGTAGAGAATAATAAGTTGTTTGTAAAGGAACAAAGGGCGTTTCTTAAGAGAAATTATCAATCCCCCAATTTCCAACCTATGAAAAGTAAAAAAAGCGAAGTGATCGAATGAAGTTATTCTCAACGTTTGAACATAATACCTATTTAGAAATGGCCATTACTCTGCTTGAGGAACAAGGGATAAAGAAAGAAGATATATTTGCGATGCCTTTGGATAAGCGAACGGAAAATCGAAAAGTATTCGATTCCATTAAACGGTCGGATGGAACGTCTCTCATTGATATCGGCATGGCCCTTGCGACAGCCTTCTCTGTCATTGGTGCGAGTATCGGTTTTGATCTGGCATGGGGTCCCATTTACTGGGGTCTGATTGGTGCAGCGGCGGGGTTTATGATAGGATTCATGATTCGGATATTGACAGAAGTGGTGTTGAAACCGAGAAGGAGATCGTTAAAAGGGAAATCCTCTGAAGTGATCTTGATTATCGCATGCGAAGAAAATCAGGGTGAAATGGTAGAAAGTATTCTTTGGGAACATTATGCCTTGGGAGTAGCGAAGTCTAGAGAATAGCAGGTCGGCATACCGAATTCAAAGGGCCAGTCTATCACCGGAATGCACTTCCTAAACTGATTACACTGGTGTCTCAATGAAAGAGAAGATGGAGTTGGATATTCATGAACAGCTTGGTGAAATCGATCGGATATAATGGACTCAAGTTGAAAGGTCTGAATCTCAATTCCTATATGGGAGAAGGTTCAGACCCTTTTCTATGGCCTCACAAAGAATCCCTAATACACCCTAATTATGGTAAAATAAAATCATATATTATATTTTTGGAATATTTCGGTTTCGGAGGAGGGGAATACATATATGGTCACCACGCAAACAGCTCCCTTTTTGGTCAGTGGTATGAGGGAAAAGGACCTGGAATCAGTCATGGATTGGTTTGTGCAGCGTAAACAATCGTTCTATGCCCTGGGACGGATTTATGTAAGTAAGCAAGAGGATCTGGAAGAGATATTTTATCGTTCGATCATCGTGGTACATAATGAATTACACCGATTGAAAAAAGAAACTTCATTTGAATCGTGGGCTGTTTCTCATTTTATACATTATGGCCGGGATCTCTCTAAAAATAAGAGTTTCCGGGATTCAGAGGGTCAGAAATCTGATCAAACGCTCTTTCATGCCTTACTTCAATTAGAGGATCAGGAGAAAGAGGCGATTGCTTTAACTTATTTCAACGAATGCTCTTATGCAGAAGTTGGACGTATTCTGGATATTTCAGTAGAGAAGGTTAAATCCTGTGTATTTTCAGGTGTACGAAAGCTTAGAGAAGAGTTGGGTCACGGTTCTTTCGAGGGCTGTCGGGAATATCATGAGCATTATCTTGAGTACTTAGGTAGAACGATGGATCGGCCTGAAAAGGTAGAGTTTGAGATGCATATTTACCATTGTCACGGCTGTCAGGAGGATCTGGCCTCTTTTCAGGAAGTGGTGCTGTCTTTGGCAGGAATGACAGATGTCATAGAGGTCCCTGCTGGATTCATGGGAAGGGTCACGAGCAAGGTGGAGGAAAGAGAAGCGCGCAGGCAAAGGAAGAAAAAGAAACGGAAATCGATCTGGCTTGCCTTCGCAGGTGTTTTCGCGATGGTCGTATCGATCGGATTCGTGACAGGTGGATTCTCCAGTCTCTACTATGCATGGACGGAAGAGGATGAACAATTGCGTGCCATCCTCCAGCATGACTTGGGGGAACTTCTGAATCTCGAGTCGGAAAGCAATGGGGTGAAGATCACCATCAAGAGTGTTGTCGCCGATGATGTACAGACTCTTGTCTTTTATGAAATAGAGGATACAAAGAAAGACAATCGCTATATGATGAATGCTCATGAAGGCGTCCATATCGAGAATGAATATGACGTCATGAGGCGTGATGTGCAACACATGTTCTATTCACCTCCTGTCGATCAGGGCGAAATACAAAATGAAGAGAAAAATGTTTATAAGGGCACCCTGAGCCTCCTGCCGGTTTCGGTGGATGAAGGAACAATTAAATTGAATGTAGCAAGGCTCATGCAAATAGTTCAGGACCCCAAAAAGGACGGGGGTTACCGTGGGGAGATGACATTTGCCGAAGGGGATTGGAGCTTTGACATTCCGTTTACAAAGCAGTCATCCCGGGTGCATAAGCTTGATAAGGAAATCGACATTGACGGGATTCCGGTCCGCCTGGATAAGCTGACGATTGCGCCGACCACGACGCTCCTCCAGTACAGCTTTCAGAATCAGGGTGGGAACAGAAGGATTGATGTCATTACATTTGATTCCCTTGAAACGGATAAGAACAAGGTGGAAGCAGGCATCTTTGGAAGCAATATGTACGTGGAATCCTTTGATCAGGAAGGGTGGAGTGCCTTTAAATCGGGCTTTGACACCTTATATTTTGAAAATCCCAAAGAAGTGAACATTCAATTTGATTCCATTCATTTATCTGTAGACGATCGGAAAACCATACCGCTTGATAACCTCAAGGACCTGCCCCAGACATTCGAGTATCAAGGGAATACCATTTCCATTGATGAAATCCAGGCAGGAAATCCGGCGAAGTTGATTCTGAGTCATGATGTATCGAAGGATCGTGCCTATGAAAGAGTGAACTATGGGTTCTCCAGCGATTATTTGATGAATGAAAATACTTCAATTGGAGTAAGTGATGGCGATGGAGTATTGATGGATAAAAACGGCAAGGTCCATGAAATTGATGTATATGAGTATGATAAATTAGATCAACCCCGCTACTTCGAAACAGAGCAAACCATAGAATTTTATAACGATTCGGCCAAGGAAGATGTAAACTTGACCAAGCTTGAAATCGAAGGCTACAGCACAACGAAATATGTGGATGACCGGGTGAAGGTGAAGTTGGATTAGAATATAGAAGAGGGACGGACCTCCTGCGCTAAAAGCAAGCAGGAGGTCCGTCCCTCTTCAGTGAGAATAACTTCCCCCAACAGAGAAACAATAGGTTTGTCGTGACAAGGGTGACAAAGTTAGTTTTCATCGTTGTTGAAACCGTCACCATCTGGAGCCTATGATGGATGTAAGAGAAATTATTATTCAATCATGAAAGGATGAGAGAAGTGGCTCAATCAAATATGAAAGTCGCGGTACAAAAGTTTGGTAACTTCCTCAGTTCAATGGTTCTGCCGAATATTGGCGCATTTATCGCTTGGGGTTTAATTACAGCGTTGTTCATACCAACTGGGTTCTTTCCAAATGAAAGCCTTGCCAAACTGGTAGGGCCGATGGTTACGTATCTGTTACCGCTCTTAATCGGGTATACAGGAGGTAAGCTCGTACACGACCAGCGCGGTGGGGTCGTGGGTGCAATCGCTACAATGGGTGTCATCGTCGGTGCACCGGATACACCGATGTTCCTGGGTGCCATGGTCATGGGGCCATTGGGTGCTTACGTTATCAAGAAATTTGACCAGATAATCGAAGGCAAAATCAGAGCAGGATTTGAAATGCTCGTCAATAACTTCTCGGCCGGTATCCTTGGAGGAATCCTTGCGATCCTTGCATTCCTTGGCGTAGGACCTGCCGTTGATGCATTCACGAATCTATTGGTCGCAGGTGTTGACTGGCTGGTAGCAGCGGGGCTGCTTCCATTAACAAGTATCCTGATTGAACCTGCAAAGATTCTATTCTTAAATAATGCCATCAACCACGGTGTACTATCACCAATCGGGTTGGAGCAGGTTCAACAGGGTGGAAAATCGATTCTATTCCTTTTAGAAGCAAACCCGGGACCGGGTCTTGGTATTCTGTTAGCGTTCATGTTCTTTGGAAAAGGAACAGCGAAACAATCGGCTCCAGGAGCAGGAATCATCCACTTTTTCGGTGGGATTCATGAGATTTACTTCCCGTACGTATTAATGAAGCCGATGCTGTTCGTTTCTGTCATCCTTGGTGGAATGAGCGGAGTGTTCACCCTTGTTTTATTAGGTGGAGGATTGGTATCACCGGCATCACCTGGTAGTATCCTTGCGATTACTGCGGTTACCCCCCCAGAAGGAATGGCGTACCTGGCAAACTTTGCAGCTGTCCTTGTGGCAGCAGCCGTATCTTTCATCGTGTCCGCAATAGTGTTGAAATCAAGCAAAACAAGTGATGAAGACATCGAAGGCGCAACGAAGAAAATGCAGGAAATGAAAGGCAAGAAGAGTTCTGTAGCAGGCCAAGTAAGCCAAGGAACAATGCCTGAAGAAGTAAACAAAATCGTCTTTGCCTGTGATGCAGGTATGGGCTCAAGTGCTATGGGGGCTTCACTCCTGCGCAAGAAAGTGAAGGCGGCAAGTCTCAACGTCAGCGTAACGAATACATCCATCAGTAACCTTCCATCAGACGCTCAAGTCGTCATCACACAGGAAGAACTGACGCCGCGGGCGAAAAATAAACTTCCGAATGCATATCACATTTCCGTGGATAATTTCCTATCCAGTCCGGAATACGACAAGCTGATCGCGGGTCTTCAGGACGGAATCACGGATGAGCAGGCAGAGGTTGTAGAAGAAGCAGAGGATGAAGCGGTAAACGCTGAACCGAATGCAGATCACGATGATGATCTCCTCCTGGAAGAGAACATCTTCATGAACCAGGAATTTGCCACAAAAGAAGAGGCGATCCGGTTCGCAGGGGAAGCCCTCGTCAAAGCAGGATACGTGGAAGAAAGCTATGTAGATGCTATGATTGACAGAGAAGGAATTACTTCTACCTACATGGGTAATAATGTAGCCATTCCACACGGTACGGAAGATGCGAAGAAAGCCGTCATCAAATCCGGCTTCACAGTCGTTCAAGTTCCGAACGGCGTGGACTTCAATGGTGAGAAGGCGAAGATGATCTTCGGTATCGCAGGTAAGGATGGCACACATTTGGAAATCCTATCAGGCATTGCCGTTGTCTGCTCTGAGCAGGAAAACGTCGATCAGATGGTACAGGCCAAGTCAGCCAAAGAACTGAAAGACATCATTAACAGCAACTAGATCAATCATTCAGAAAGGCGGGATCTCTGCCTTTCTGTTCTCATTTGTATCGATAAAAGCTAATTCAGGGGAAGAGGGGAAAGCATGTTTATTACATCAAGGGAGAAATCCATCATTGAACTGATTGTAAAAACATCGGGGAAACATACCGTGTACTCTCTTTCTGCGTTCCTGAATGTGAGCGGGAGAACCGTTCAGCGCAACCTGAAATCCATTGAAAGCATTTTAAAACAATATCATTTAGAACTGAAGCGAACGGCCAATGAAGGACTGTTCATCGACGGGAAGAATGAACACATCTATCGCTTGATCCAGAATCTTGCCGAAGTGAATCCGACAGATGAAACACCAGAAGAGCGAAAATTGAATTTACTGATCATCCTTCTCCAAGAAGGACCTTACTTAAAAAAACAGGTACTTGCACAGCAGTTGGGGATCAGCGTCACGACCCTCACTTCGTATCTCGATGAGCTCGCCGATTGGCTGCAAAAATATGGCATCACCCTGACAAGGAAACGAGGGGTAGGGATTGAACTGATAGCGGAAGAAGCAGACAAGCGTCATGCCCTGGCAAGCTTCTTCCTCGTCTATTTTTATGAAGACATCATTGAGACCCTGTACGGGATGCAAAAGGGTAATCACCTAGATGAGCCGGTATTGGGGTATTTCAAGGCAGACTATTTAGTCGCTGTCGACCGGGTGGTGAACCAATACTTGGCAGAGGGTCAGATCACGTTGACGGACAGTGATTATATCGGTCTCGTTGTGTATACTTGCCTGACGATACAACGAAGCGAAAAGGGCTTCGAATTACAGAAATATGAGCAAACGGAGGATCATGATTCTACTGAATATCAGCTGATGGACACGATAGGCAGGGAACTGAAAGATACACTTTCCATTCCAGTGACCAATCGGGATGTTCAATTTTTGACGGTCATTTTAAAAGGGTCCAAAGTTCAGGATCCCGACGTCGTTTACTATGACAGTATCCTCCTTGGTCATCTCATCAAGAATGTCATCAAGGATGTATCGGCAGACCTCCATGTAGATCTGTCTGATGACTTTTCCCTTTTCCAGGGCCTTCTTGCCCATATGGGACCATCCATCTTCCGCCTGCAGCAGGAGCTGGATCTTTTCAATCCATTGACTGATGAAATCAAGAAGAAGTATCCCGTGTTATTTTTAGCTGTGAAAAAGAGCCTTGAAACGGAATTCAAGGATATCGCTTTTCCCGATGATGAGGTGGCGTTCATCGTCCTTCATTTCGGATCGGCCATGCTGATGAATGAAGAGAAGGTGAACATCCAAGCCGTGGTCGTCTGTCCGACGGGGATCGGTACATCCAAGATGCTCGCCAGCCGCATCCAGCGGGAACTGACAATGATCAATAAGGTGGAAATCCTGTCGATCAAGGATTTTCAGACGGCGGACCTTGATGACTACGATATCGTCATTTCCACAGTCAGGCTACCCTTTACGGAAGTGGAGTATATCCTGGTAAGCCCATTATTGAGCGAAAAGGACATCGGATTCATCCAAAGCTATCTGCAGAATAACGTAGAAAAGCTGACAAGAAAGAAATACTTGAAGGCAGCGCCCCGATCGGGTGAGAAAACCGAAGTCAGGATGCTCCTCAAGGAAATCAAGGATGTCCATTCCAGCATGGAAGCCATACTCACCAATTTCCGGGTGTACCGGAAGCAGTCGGCGGGAAGCTATCTCAGAATCCTGAATGAAATGGTGGAACAAGCGGAACGGGACAAACTTCTTCAACAGTCACATGTGGTGATGCATCAGCTGATGGAAAGGGAGAAAAAGGGAGGACTCGGTATTCCGAAAACGAATATGGGTCTCTTCCATTGCCGGGACTATAACGTGAAGAAGCTGATCTTCCAGGTAGCCCATCTGGATGAACCATGTAAAATCAAAGGAATGGACGGCGTGGAAATGGAGATGAAAAGTCTCCTCCTCATGCTAGCCCCTGAGGAGTTGAGCAGGCGGGAACAGGAGATCCTCAGCCTGATCAGTACAAGCTTAATCGAAGATCATATAAGCATGATGATTTATTCGTCCACGAACGAATCGATCATCCTGAAGAAATTAGAAGATCTCTTTCTGGACTACTTACAAACTAATTTGATAAAGGAATGATGATGTTGAAACAAACCGTACATTTTGGAGCAGGAAACATAGGCAGAGGGTTTATCGGAGCATTGTTTTCCCAATCAGGTTACCACGTGACCTTTGTGGACATCGCAGAGCAGGTGATCAACAAGCTGAATGAAGAAGGTCGCTACCAGGTGAAGCTTGCAACGGAAACGAAGGAAATGGAAACGATCGAGAATGTGTCCGGCCTCAACAACCTTCATCAAGAAGGGGAAGTCATCGACACGATTGGAGCGTCCACATACCTGACGACGGCGATAGGACCGAACATCCTTCCGAGGATCGCTCCACTGATTGCAAAAGGGATTGCTCAGCGTGTAGCGTCTTCAGATGAGCCGTTATATGTAATCGCGTGTGAAAATCAGATCGGTGCCACGGATATTTTGAAAAAGCATATTTTAGAAAATCTTGATGAAGATACGGTAAGTAAGCTTGAAGGCAAAGTTTTCTTCTTCAATTCAGCGGTGGATCGCATTGTTCCTATGCAGGATCAGGGTTCATTGGATGTCCTTGTCGAACCATACTATGAGTGGGTGGTGGAAACGAAGGAAGCGGTCCCTCCTGTTGAAGGGATGACGATTGTAGACGACCTTGCACCATACATCGAGCGTAAGCTGTTCACGGTTAATACAGGGCATGCGGTCATTGCTTACCTTGGTTACCTGCAAGGAAAACCAACGATCGATCAAACATTGGCGGATGATGCCATTGCCGATAAGGTTAAGGAGACATTGAAAGAAACCGGTGCTTATCTAGTAAAACAATACGGACTTGATGAAAAAGAGCATCTTGCTTATATTGAAAAGAACATAGAACGCTTCAAAAATGCCTATCTGAATGATGATGTGACCCGTGTGGGACGCGCACCGATCCGCAAACTTGGTCCCGATGACCGTTTGATCCGTCCGACAACTGAGGCTCAAAAAGCGGGGCTCTCTTATTCTTATCTAGCCAAAGCGATTGCAGCAGCGCTATTGTTTGACAATCCTGAGGATGAACAAGCAATGGAAATTCAAGGTATGATCAAAGAGCACGGTCCGGCACATGTGTTGAAAGAAGTGAGCGGACTGGATGAAGATAGTGAGATTGTGAAGGAAGTTTTAGTGCAGTATGAAGGGTTGAAGAAATAAAATTTTAGAGGCTGTCGAATTCGATTTGGCAGCCTTTTTTTGAGTTTGACGCATAAACTGGGAGAATTGACGCAAAAATTTTTAAAACGACGCATAAAACCCATCCGTGTCTTTTCTGTGACCTCCCCGCATCCACGCCAATCCTACAACTACCCTCGGGTCCCATAAGATCCCTTATTTTTCGTCGAAAAAAAGATAGATTTCCCCTCATCCCGGGTGTAAAATATATTAAAATACACACGCAGGAGGAAACAGCCAAATACAATCTACAGTTATGCCTATTGTTGCGATCGTTTTTCCAGATTGGAAGAATACATGAATGCTTCCACTAACATAAAAATTCAGAATGTTAAAAATACGATAAGAGGTTGATTAAAGTTGACAATGGATACTACTGAAATAGCTGTAAAGGAACAAACGATTTTTCACCATACGGGGAATAAGATCAAGACGGAAGACCGGGATATTCAGATTATCGCGAAAATGGAGGAGCCGCTGATCGTCGTTCTTGGCAATGTGTTGAGCCATGAAGAATGTGATGAACTCATCCAGCTTTCAAAGGATCGGGTGCAGCGTTCGAAGATAGGGAATTCCCGTACCGTCGATGAACTTAGAACGAGCAGCAGCGTTTTCCTTCAAGAAGGCGAACATGACGTTGTGACTAGAGTTGAAAAGAGAATCTCTCAAATTATGAATATACCTGTGGAGCACGGAGAAGGTCTTCAAATCCTTAACTATAAGCCGGGTCAGGAATACAAGGCCCACTTCGATTTCTTCTCGGCATCATCGCGGCCGGTGAAGAATCCGAGAATCAGCACCCTTGTCATGTACTTGAATGACGTAGAGGAAGGCGGGGAAACGTACTTCCCGAAATTGAATTTCTCTGTCTCTCCGCAAAAGGGGATGGCCGTCTACTTCGAATATTTCTATGATAACCAGGAGCTGAACGACTTGACGCTTCATGGGGGGGCACCGGTTATCATCGGAGATAAATGGGCTGCGACCCAGTGGATGAGAAGAAAGATATTTAAATAAAAGTGAAAGAGGAGCATCCCGGATGCCCCTCTCTTTTTAACTTACCGATTTAATTGGTTTGATGATTCCAGAGTTCATTTTTTTTACGTTCAGAGTGTGGATGATCATGCCCGTGATAATCAGAAGGATGCCGATCAGGGCGAATCCTGATGGAAATGGAACAGACAGGATCGCAGCTTCACCTATAATGACAAACAGAATCTGTGTCGATTGGGTCGCTTCCACTGCGGCAAGTTTGCCAGGATGATGGCGGGCCTGATTTGTCGCAATGAAGAATAAGGATGTCGCAATTACCCCTGAGCAGATGGCGACGATAAAAGATTGTGTCACTTGCTGCGTGCTGGGTGCCCCCACCTTGAAAAACGCATAGCACCCCAGTATCAGCCAGAAAGGAGTGCTTGCAATCGTCATCCCCAGAACACGTTGGAAGGTATCAAGCTTTCCACCGCACACCTCCATCATCTTCCGGTTCCCAAGTGGATAAGCAAAGGCTGCGATGATTACAGGTAAGACACCTACGACCATTTCTGAAGGTGATAATCCACTGGCATTTTCCTGCTGGATGAAAAGAACCCCTACTAAAATGATCGAGGAGATTGCCAGTGCTCTTTTTTGAATGGAGTGCCTGCGCTTGACCGGTCCCGAAGTATAAAACAAGGGAGCGAGCAAGATGCCTGCGACGATGGTAAATTGCCAAGTGCCCGCGACGAGCCAGCCCGGTCCATACGCAGCAGCATAGGTAATAGGGCCATAAAAGAGCACAAACCCGACAAAACTCCACGTCAGCCACTCGAATGGTTTCTTCCTCATTTCAATCCAGACTTGATTTACATTCTTCCTTAAACCTACAATAAGGAATAGGAAGGGGAGCATGAACAGGAATCGCAGGGATGAACTCCACATCCAGCTTCCACCCGCGAGCTCCATGGACCGGTTCAGAATAAAGGTGACGGCAAAGAACATAGATGAAATGACACCGAGAGCAAGTTCTTTGATGATGAAAACTCCTTTCCGTTTCATATACTATAGTTTATTTTATATATATTATAATATACTTACATACATTGTCTATAGAAAGAGGTAGGAATATGAACAATGACGGTTTGACTTGGCAGGACCCGGAAAAATTGGCACGCCATGTCGGAATGACACTGAGACATATACGACATGAGCGAGGCCTTAACCTTCAGGAGATGGCAGCCATGACCGATGTCAGTACTTTGACACTGGGCAAGATCGAAAGGGGAGAAGCGAATCCATCTTTGACGATCATCTGGAAAATCGCGAATGGTTTAGCAATCCCGATATCCGCCCTCCTCGTTGAAAAACAAGAAGTCCAGATTTCCAGGAAGAACGAAGGAAGCAAAGTGATCAGTGCCAATGAGTCCTTGACCCTGGAGCCGATGTTCACATCCTCAGGCTATGGTTCGTTGGAAACCCACAGAGCCTTCCTGAAACCGGACAGTGAGTACAGTGCCGATGCCCACCAGCCAGGGGTGGTTGAATTTGTCACTGTTATGGAAGGAAGGGTACGTGTGAAAGTGCAGGATGACGTATTCGAACTTGGTCAGTATGACTCGATCAAATTCCATGCGGATAAAGGACACAGCTACATCAATATGGAATCAACGGAAGCAGTCCTGCATTTTGTGATGATTTACACGGGAAGAACAGATTGAAGCTTATCGATGGGGATATGCTTCTTTTTTAGGCGAAAAGCCTTACGGTGGAGGTTATTTTGGACCATCCGAAATGACATTTTAGTGAATTTTACTCAATTCGTTCAGGTGATTCCATCAAAAAATTTCCTCAACCCTTTCATTAAAAAATCCCCGGATTCAATTTCCGGGGATTTTTCTTAATCCAGTTTTATTTCGAAAGGTTTCAAGTTGATTGGCTTATCATTCATTCTCAATGTCTCGAATGGGACAATTAGTGAGTAGTCAAAGTTTGCACCCTGTGGTAATCCATAAGTGGATTGAAAACGAGGGTATCCTTTTCCACTGATTTCATTTTAGCATTTCTTCCAATGTAATTCGTTTAAACTAAAGCCGCTGCTTTGTAGGATCACAGTCCGGACCTTGCTGGCTGGTTGCTTCTGCGAGTTTCGTTAAGTAATAGCATTCTTCCCTCAGCATATGATCGGCCATTAAAGCGGCGAAGGTACCGAGTGCGGCCTTGCTTAATTCCATCTCTTCAATTTCATCCAAGAATCCCATAAACAGCTTCATCTCAAGTTTGACATCGTCATTGAACCGTTCGAGAGCAGGGAAGTGGGTCACTTCTGTTCGCAGGAATCCTGCCATTTCAACGGCCTTTAAGTAAAAGGCTTCAAAATCTGTTGTGAATTCATCACTTTGCATCTTGATTTGTTTTTCAACTCGGTCCATATTGTCGGAGATAGCTCCAGCATGCCCTGCCGCATCTAACAGCCAAAGGAGATGATGGTGGAGCTCGTGGAAAATTGGCGGCTTTTCACCTTTGGTCAAGTACTTCAAGACGCGGAGGTATTCTTCGAGCTCATTCACCATATGATTTAGGAATGTGGGGCCGAGACCCATGCCGATATCCCCTGTTAAATGACGTGCAATCAGTTCAAGTTTGAATTTCCTGAAGCGGCGGCTGACCTCTTCTGCCTGTCTGCTTAAAGAAATATCGGGATTTTTCTTCGAACGTTCCAGCAGTTGATCCCACTCCTCTTTAAAAGCATTGGCGGCAGTGATGGATTCTTTTTCTTTTGGAGCCAGGGAGTCATGGATAAACCGGGCATGATCTCCAAGCACCTGTAGCCAAAAACCATGTTCAAATCGAGCGGCTTCTTGATAACTTGGCATCTGTATCCTCCTAAGATAGTTTCCTTGTATATGTATTAAAAGAATCTTGGAAAAATGTCCGCCAGCTCGTCCAATGTGGTGAGGTGAAAAACCATTGACAACCATTTTAAGAGAATGATATAGTAATTCCAATAAAATAATAAATCACTCTCTGATAATAGAGGCGCGAGTATGATGAGTACCTTCTTTGAGAATAATGGATTCCGGGATAAGTTGGGAAAGGCAGATCGCCGAAGCAGAAAATAGCCAATTCTATTTTTTGTTGGGCCAGCATTGAAGAAATGTTGGACTGTCACAATGAAAAAGTTGTGGAGCACTATTGAAGAGATGTTAATACATAGTCTTCATCATGTGCTGGAACTTTTGATGATAAACCGTATGAGCATCGCTTCATACGGTTTTTTGTGTTTTTTTAGAGAGGGTCAAAAGGAGTTAGGATATGAGTACAATTGATGTGAATGTTCATGGAAATCTTGAAATCGGAGGGATGAGCACGGGTGAGTTGGTGGAAGCCTATGGGACGCCTTTAATGGTCTACGATGAAGGAATGATCCGCGGGAATGCGAGATTGTTCAGGGATGCTTTCAATGAAAGTGATCTGAAGTATCAGGTGGCGTATGCAAGTAAAGCGTTTTTATGCAAAGAGATGGTGCGACTGGCTGAACAGGAAAATTTATCTCTGGATGTTGTGTCCGGAGGGGAATTGTATACGGCCCTGGAGGCGGGGTTTCCGCCATCGCGGATTCATTTCCATGGGAACAACAAGTCGGAGGAGGAGCTGCTCATGGCTCTCGAGGCTGAGGTCGGCTGTTTTGTCGTCGATAGCTTCTTGGAACTTGAACTGCTCCATGACCTGTCCAAGGAACGTGAGCAACAGGTTCAGATCTTGATCAGGGTCACACCAGGCGTCGAAGCCCACACCCACGAGTACATCACGACGGGACAGGAGGATTCGAAATTCGGATTCAGCATTTCTAACGGGCAGGCAAGTACGGCGATTCAACTGGCTATTCGCAAGCCATACTTCTCATTCCTTGGTCTGCATTCCCATATCGGATCCCAGATTTTTGAACGGGAAGGGTTTGATCAGGCGATTCAGGTGCTGGCTGATTTCATGCAGCGGATCCGTATCGAATTGGATGTGACGATGCCGGTGCTGAATATAGGCGGAGGATTTGGTGTCCGGTATACGGAAGAAGACCAGCCCCTGCCGATTCCAACTTATGTGAAATCTATTACCGATAGTGTGAAGACCTATTTTGCAAAGAATGAATATCCTCTCCCTGAAGTTTGGGTGGAGCCGGGCCGAAGCATGGTGGCCGAGGCGGGTACGACTTTGTACAAAGTGGGATCGAAGAAAATCATCCCGGATGTGCGTACGTATGTCGCGATTGATGGAGGGATGACAGATAATATCCGCCCGGCTTTGTATCAGGCGAAATATCATGCGGTCCTGGCCAACCGTCCACAAGAGGAATGCACGGAGCTAGTGAGCATCGCAGGGAAATGCTGTGAATCCGGTGACATGCTGATCTGGGACCTGATGCTGCCACCGACGAATTACGGCGATATTCTTGCGGTGTTCAGTACAGGAGCCTACGGGTATTCGATGGCGAGCAATTATAACCGTATCCCCCGCCCGGCCGTTGTGTTTGTGCATGATGGGGAATCACGAGTCGTGATCGAACGTGAATCGTATGCAGATTTAGTTCGGAATGACCGATAAATAGGGTAGGTCTTCCCTTCCAGCATTTGAATGGGTACTAGTTCCTGCCCTGAAAGTCCATAACTCAAACACACATCTGTATATAATAGAAGGCTGCGTCTAATGAGACGCAGCCTACTATTATATATATTCATAAATCCTCTTCCGAAAGTATTATAAGTAATGGATGCACCTACCTGTTGGAACATAAGGATAGGTACTCTGTCCCGGTCTGAAGATCCAGGTTCGAATTACAAAGACGATGAATTAAAGAATGCAAGCCTTCTTTGTATTGTCAATCCTCCTCTTTTGAGAGTTGCGTCAGAAAATGATGAACTTCATTCGGAGTCATAAAACTCGAATCCTCTCCATCCTCTTTTTTTAATATATTGATTTCATGATTGAGCTGTTCCATCTTGCGATCAAGTAAAGCCGCCTGTGTAGCGGCTTCCTTTAACCCATTCTGGATATGAGCAGGAATCTGTTTGTTATATTTGTAGTAAATTTTATGCTCTAGGCTTGCCCAGAAATCCATGGCGATTGTGCGGATCTGAATCTCCACATACACGACTTCCACGCGATCCGTCAAAAAAATCGGAATCTGCACGATGAGGTGAAGGCTTTGATACCCATTGGGCTTCGGAGTCTTGATATAGTCCTTCACTTCCACCACTGTAATGTCATGTTGGGATTGAATCAAGGCCGACACCTTATAGATATCCTCGATGAACGAGCAGGTGATGCGTATGCCTGCAATATCCCGGATTTTTTCTTTCATCTGATCAAAGGAAGGTTTCATGTCCTTCTTTGACATCTTCTTCAGGATACTTTCAGGGGACTTTAGGCGGGTCGAAATATGTTCGATCGGATTGTATTCATGGATGACCTGGAATTCTTCTCTTAAGATATTGATCTTTGTCCGGACCTCTTCAAGGGCGAATTTATATGAAAGCATGAAGCGGTTCAGGTTTGTTCTCAGTTCTTTGAGGTTAATCTCGTTCACGTTGGCTGCTCCCTTAGATTGTAATGGTATCAGTATATCCAATTTCACCCCTCGACATCTAGTAAGGAAAAGTGACAAAAATGTATCTATTTTCATAAATAAGTTGAATGGAAACCAAGAGTCGCTTTGAGAGTAGTTCTCTACTCCCGCAAAATAACCCCAATTGAGAAATGGTTGTGCTGAGACTTACAATTTAATTAACCACAGACATACAAAATTACTCCTAGAGAAACAAGCTTGCATCCCCGTATTAGCATACGACTATGTAAATAAGGAGGGGACACTGACGAATCTTAAGCTTGGTAGTCTACTTAAATATTTTTAGGACTACATACCTTCTTAATTTTATCCTCAGCTAGAATCTACTCATATATGAATCAATTAACAAATGAGTTTAATAGAATAGGAGAATGTTCATGAAAAAGCTCAACGTGAAACCACTTCTTGTTGGATCGATTGCTGCGACGATGATTTCAGGTTCGATGTTCCAGGTAGATGCGCTTGGTATCTCCTCCAAAGGGAGTGAACTAGAGTCAAAGGTAGATAAGAATGAAGCAATCAAAGGGGAACATACCATCACCCTCATTACTGGTGATGTGGTAAAGGTGTCGACCCTCCAAAATGGCAAACAAATCATCAATGTGGAGCCTGCTGACAAGAATGGCGAAGGTGTCCGGGTTATGACCATCAAAGACGAAACATTTGTATTCCCGAACTCTGCCATGCCTTATATGGCCGCAGGAAAAATGGATGAAGACTTATTTAATATTACTAAATTGATAGAGTATGGGTATGATGATAAGAATCAAGCGTCTGTACCTGTCATCGTAGAATACAAAGAAACCAAGGCTAAGACTTTCTCAGCTGTTCCTGCTCCAAAAGGATCGAAGAAAGTAAGAGACTTGGAAAGTATTAATGGAGCGGCCCTTTCTGCAGAGAAGGAGAAGGCTGAAACATTCTGGAAAGACGTAACTGTTCAAAGCGACAAAAAAGAATCGGAAAATACAGCCCAATTTGAATACGGCGTCGATAAAATCTGGCTGGATGGCCGTGTAGAAGCAGCTCTTGATCAAAGTGTGCCGCAAATTGAAGCGGATTCCGCTTGGGAGCAGGGTTATACAGGAGAGGGAGTCAAGGTTGCCGTACTTGATACTGGGATTGACTCGGAGCATCCAGATATAGCAGGGCAGATTGATGATGCTGTAAGCTTCGTACCTGGTGAAGAAGTGAAGGACGTAAATGGTCACGGTACCCATGTTGCTTCAACCGTTCTTGGGACAGGTGCAGGTGATGGTAAACATAAAGGTGTCGCACCTGATGCCCGCTTACTGGTAGGGAAAGTTTTAAGTGATCAAGGATTCGGGCAGGATTCCTGGATCATTGACGGAATGGAGTGGGCTTCTGAGAATGCTAAAATTGTCAACATGAGTCTTGGAAGCGATATGCCGAGTGATGGGACAGATCCAATGGCAGAAGCCGTGAATCGATTGACAGATGAGAATGGAACTTTATTCGTCATTGCTGCCGGTAACAGAGGCGGGGAAGGTACAATCGGTTCACCTGGTGCAGCAGATTCAGCCTTGACGGTTGGAGCAGTGGATAAAGAGGATGAACTGGCCTATTTCTCTTCCAAAGGTCCGCGATATGGGGATATGGGACTTAAACCGAATCTTTCAGCTCCAGGTGTGGGGATCGTGGCGGCCCGTTCTCAATACTCCAGTGGGACCGGAGATTACAAGAGTTTAAATGGGACATCAATGGCGACTCCACATGTTGCCGGTGCAGCTGCCATTTTAGCAGAAAAATACCCTGAATGGGATGGAACGACATTGAAACAAGCTTTGATGAATACGACAAAGAAGCTTGATGGTTACCAGCCTTATCATGTCGGAACAGGACGGGTGGACGTAGCTGCTGCCCTGGATTCACAGGTTAGAGCAACAGGGTCTGTCTCATTCGGATTCTTTAAATGGCCTCATGATCAAGCAGCCCCAGTAGCAAAGGTAGTGACCTATACAAATGATAGTGATGAAGAAATCACTCTAGAACTGGAATCAACCTTTACAAATGCTGAGGGAGAAGAGGCACCAAACGGGATGCTGACAGTCTCTGATCAATCCGTTACGGTTCCTGCAGGAGGAACGGTGGACGTGAATGTAACACTCGATTCCACACTTGGAGAATCAGGGTCACGCTACCAAGGATTCCTGACAGCCATAAAGGACGGAACAGAACTTGTACGTACGACGATGGCGATGGTCAAGGAGGAGGAAAGATATCCTCTTACATTGAATGCAACTGATCGTGACGGATCGAAAGGACAGGCTTATGTCGTACTGTTTAGTGAAGAGATGCAGCCTGAAGTATTTGGCGTAGATGGAACACTCGAGCTTCGACTGCCGCCTGGCACTTATTCCGCCATGTCCCTAATGGATGTCGATGTGGACACGGATCACGCCGGAGTAGCCCTTGTTGGAAATCCAGAAGTGAAGCTGAACGGTCCTAAAACCGTCGAGCTTGATGCACGAAAAGCGAAGGAAATCAAAGTAGAGGTACCGAAGAAAGTAGAAGCGAATTATCGACGTATGGAGTATCACCAAACCATCGGTGACATGCCAATGACGAGTTTATATTTAATGCCGGTATGGATTGATAAGATGTATGCTGTTGCAACCAAAGAGGTGAAGACTGGATATTTTGAGCAGCTCACTCGTTGGCGTCTGACAAAACCACTGCTGACAATAAACTTTAAAGGAAAAGAATTGGATGATATCCCGTTAGCAGGAAGCACCTTATTGGATGGAAAATATAATCTGTCCACCGTGTATGCCGGAAAAGGAAGTGCTGCAGACTTTGATCGATTGAAGGCAAAAGGAAAGGCTGTCGTAGTGGATCGAAATGCAGAGGTGAGCGTTTCACAACAAGCAACAAATGCCGCAGCTGCAGGAGCAAAGCTGGTTATCATTGTGAATAATGAAGATAAAGAATTCAGCGTTTATGCAGGAACTCCGGAATATACAGACAATCCACTAGCAGTTGCTGCCATTAGTAAAAAAGAAGGGGATAAGCTTGTAAAGGCGGTCCGTTCAGGGAATATAAAGCTGAAGGTGGAAGGGAACACTGATTCTCCATACGTGTATGACCTGATGGATGTTCATGAAGGATCCATCCCGAAGGACTTGACTTATGCACCAAAGGGCAAGGATTTAGCGAAAATCGATTCCCGCTACAATTCACATATTGATACGGATGGGGGAGAATTCCGATATGACCTTCGTCCACATACAATGGGTGCGGTAGGTTTCCTTCAAAAGCTTTCCATGCCGAGTGCCCGTACTGAATATGTATCGGCTGTAGAAGGTACAGGCTGGTATCACCAGGCAAATGTACTTGATGCAACGTGGGAGATCCGTCAACCACTGGTTACGTATACAAAAGGACAAAAAATCACAGAGAACTGGTTCTCACCTGTTGTCCGTCCAAGTTTGGGGCAAGGCTACTGGGCTCCTGAGCGCCAAGGTGATTCTCTTATGATCAATGTCCCTGCTTGGGCAGATGGAGGGAAGGGTAACACTGGAGGCACTGAATATAATGAGTCTGTGAAAAATCAAACCAGTCAACTGTATCAAGGGGATACGTTAGTGAAAGAAGGGAAAGGTCAGGCAATCTACGCTTTCGATGCCGCGCCGAAGGAACGCACTCAATTCCGATTTGTTACAGACGCCAAACGGGATGAAAATCGCTGGAACACATCCACCCGTACCCACTCGGAATGGACTTTCTGGACAGAAGCATCGGATGAATGGAGATATGATCTGCCATTCCTGACTCTTGACTATCAGGTGGATACCGACGTCAACGGTGATGCCCTAGCCAACCGCCCGACAAACCTTGAGCTGGAAGTCGGCAAAGTGGAAGACGCAATCGGCTACGGAAACGTGGAGGGTGCTACCTTAGAGGTGTCCTTCAACGAAGGGAAGTCATGGAAGAAAGTGAAGCTTAACCGTGACGGAGACATATTTAACGTCACAATCAAGAATCCTAAGAACGCAACGAATGTTTCATTGAAGGCAAGTGCTTGGGATGATGAAGGAAATAAGATCACGCAAGAAATTATTAAGGCTTATGGATTGAGATAGGATTATAGGAAGAAGATGCCTCATTCATTTTAAGGCATCTTCTTCTATTCCTATTAATTATTAGAAATCGTTGATTTATGCCTCCAAGAATATTTCCTCCAACGAAGGTTCTTCTACTTCAACCCGTAATACGTCCACCTTTAATTGATTTAGGGCACGGATAACCTCAGCGATCTTATTTTCCGAATTTACATTCAGGACGAAGTGAGTTTCCGTTGATTCTAAATCAGTGCCATTTGACTCCAGCCAATGGTACAGGTTCACTTTTTCATTCATCGGAATGGTGGAGTGTTTCACTTTTAACGTAATGGTCGACCGGTAGAACGATCTTAGTTCATCGATGGTGCCGATTTTGACAATTTGCCCGTCCTTCATGATGGCCATTCTTGTGCAAATCTTCTCTACCTCATCTAAATTATGAGACGTCATAAAAACGGTTTTTCCCTTTGATTGCAATTGTTGTATCAGCTTCTGGATTACAATCACCGATTCTGCATCTAATCCCGAAGTAGGCTCATCGAGGAAGATGAGTTCAGGGTCATGAATGATAGCCATGGCGATACCAAGTTTCTTTTTCATTCCAAATGAAAATTTGGAGGTTTTTTTATGGGCATGTTTTTCAAGACCGACCTTCTTCAAGACATCTATACACTGAGACTTCGATACTGGCTTTCCTGATAAAGCGGACAGCATTCGCAGATGTTTGACAGGAGTCAAAGAGGAGTAAAAAGTTACATAATCAGGCATTACGCCAATTCTTTGCTTTATTTTATCATTAGGATCTTTCTCTCCAAGGAGTGAGTACGAACCTGAAGTAGGATGAATGATCCCAGTCAGGGTGTTAATGAAGGTGGATTTCCCTGCACCGTTCTTTCCTAAAAATCCAAATACCTCTCCTTTCTTCACAGTGACCGTAATTCCCTTGACAACTGGAGCTGCTCCATAGGACTTTGTTAATTGCTGTGTTTCAATAACGTTCATTTAACATTCCTTCCTTCTGAATAATAAGTGTGTTAATCCAATCATCATACCGGACAGCAGCAGAATCACCAGGAAGGTAAAGTCCTCCCGGTTTAAATAATAATAAGGGTTCAAGTACTTCATCCAGGTGAACCAGGGGTTGGAGGTGAAGACCAACCAAAACGATAATGCAGGAAACATCAATCCGACGATAACCCCAAGAAACATCGTAAATGCCGGTTTCGGTATTAGCGTGGATACCAAAAGAGTGAAAGCAATTTGATAAGTTAGCAAACTCATTAATTGTGAAAATATAAAGAGATCAAATCGATGAGAAAAAATCACGATCAGCACGTGGGATACAACTATACATGAAAACCAGAATGTCCAGATCCCTAAAAATTTCCCGAAAACAATCGAAGTTCGGGATGTTCTTGAAACGAGAAATCTCATCGTTCTTTCATGTGTCTCCCTGTTCATCGTATCGTGGGAGAGCCCCATGATGAATAGCTGCCCAAACAAAATGACCAATACTAACAATCCAAAAACATGAATGTTTTCGGTTTCCTTGGGTGAAAGTTCTATACCGCTCACCAGAAGGGTGGAAAACTTCGCTGAATAATAGGACGTTACCAAAAAGATACCGATAATAATAAGTGACTTAACCCCTGTAAATAATTGAAGAAATTCTTTCCTTGCTATAATGTACACTCGATTCCCCATCCTTTTCATTTGAAATAATGTGTCTTTTCTCTGTCTACCGTCATTATAACGTTCAACTCTTAATCTCTACGAAAATCCTCCTTAATTTTTCCTTAATTATTAAATATTGAGAATTGAGGTGTTATGATATGGGTTAGATTAAAATGAATAGGAGAATGACCATGAAAGAAGCCCGACTATTAATTGTTGATGATGAATCAGCTCTTATACATATGCTTGAAACCATTCTGAAAAGAGAGAACTTCCCTAAAATTGATACAGCATCAACGGCGGAGGATGCATTGAGTTTATGCAAGAAAAATAGATATGATTTAATTCTATTAGATGTAATGCTGCCGAATCGGAGTGGCTTCGACATCTGCCCATTTATCCGTGAGCACACGGATGCCGCCATCATCTTTCTTACAGCCAGATCATCGGACTTGGACAAGTTATCAGGTTTCGCCCTTGGAGCGGATGATTATATAACAAAGCCTTTTAATCCTCTGGAAGTGGTTGCTAGAGTAAAAGTCCATTTAAGACGGCAAATTGGCACGCCAACAGTATCAGACCACCTAATCTATCGATGTGGACCGATTGTAATCAATACAAGCTCAGCAGAAGTAACGGTTGAAGGAACTAAAGTTGATTTACCGGCTCAGGTGTATCAGCTTCTATTATTCTTTTGTAAACATCCGAATCAATTATTCAGTAAAGGACAAATCTATGAAAACGTATGGGAAAATGACTATTTAGGTGAAGAGAACACAGTGATGGTACATATTCGAAAGCTTAGAGAAAAAATAGAAACCAATCCCAGTAAGCCGGATCACCTTGTTACTGTAAGAGGACTTGGATACAAGCTTGTAACAAACGGAGGGAACCATGAACATTCATAAACGGTTCATGTTTCATTTTTTCGGACAATTGATTCTGACCGTTATCTTTATAGGGGCTCTTGTTATGACCTTATTTGCCACCATCGGATTTTTGGTCATGGAAGAAGAAGTGAAAGATGATCTATCTGAAGCTGGCAGCCTCTATTTTTCCAGTAATGTAGAGGTAGATGGAAGGAACGTTCATTTTAAAGAAGAGTTAAAGACACTGGTGCGTGAGCAAAATGGCTGGCTGATTATTTATACAACTGATGGTGTTCCAATAGGATCCTATTTAACTCCAAAACGTACGGAGGAAGAACTCTTAAAAGAGGGAACTGGCACAGACTATCACTATTGGGATCTTGATCTACCGGACTCTCAAACCTATGTCCTCATATATGGAAAGAAACACCCAAATCGAAATCTGATTCAATACGTGAGAGAAGATATCAAATGGAGTCAGGGGAGGCTCTCACTCACAGAAGATACCATGCAAAGGATGAAAAAAGAAAACGCATGGGTACAGCTTCTTGATTCCAATGGAAAAGTAGTCGATGATTATGGCACGGAAAACGAACCTGACTCTTATTCTTTCAGGAACCTTCTCAATTTGGAGAGTAAGGAAAATGTCTCAACCTTCATCGATGAAAAGTCAAAGCAAAAAATCCTTGTTGGTATTCATTCGTACCAAACCTTACCCTCGCAGAAACGAAATATTTTCAAAGCCTTCACCAGTGGTGGACTCATCCTATTATTGATCCTTTTTACTCTACTGATATTAGCGACATTATGGCATGCGAGAAAATTTGGACTGCCTTTGCTTACTATGATGAAATGGATCAAGAATTTGAGTGATGGCGTTTACGAGCAGCCACTTGATGACCAGGAACATCCGATTATGTTGAAGAAAAATGGAAGGCTTAAGCGAAAGTATCGACTTTATAAAGACCTCATCACCAATCTGTCTCAGTTGAACGAAACACTTCATCATAATAAGCGTCATGAGAAACAGATGATTATGACCCGTGAAGAATGGATCAGCGGGCTTTCCCATGATTTAAAAACACCGCTCTCATCGATTTCGGGATATGCCCATATGCTTGAATCGGCGTCTTACACGTGGTCAAAAGAAGAGACAATGGAGTTTGCGGGTATAATCAGTGAAAAATCCGAATTTATGAGGGAGCTATTAGATGATTTAACCCTAACGTATCGGCTTAAAAATCAAGCCCTGCCAATTTCGAAAGAAAGAACCGAAATGAATGAGATTGTGCGTCGAACGGTCATACAATACATTAATGATCAGGCAATCAGCGATAAGGAAATTTTGTTTGAACCATATGATGGATCCTTATATGCTGAAATCGATCCAAAATGGTTTCAGCGCATTCTGGATAATGTTTTAGCTAACGCCATTCACTATAATCCATCAGGAACGAAGATCACTGTGTCTCTTCAGTCCATTGAACATCACCTGATCATGATCACAATCCTGGATAATGGAAAAGGAATGGATACAGAAACACTTGATAAACTTTTCCAACGCTACTACAGGGGAACAAGCACAACCAAAACGACTAGCGGATCAGGGCTGGGTATGGCCATCACTAAGCAACTTATTGAGTTGCATGGGGGTTCCATCAACGTAACCAGTACTCCTGGGAAAGGAACCAAGGTGAGAATGATCGTTCCGGTGTGAACTCGCGAAAATGTAGAGAAAAGGAGAATCTATCAGGACCATCTTTGAAACTTTTTGAGCATCGATTCGTATAGCATAATGATCAATTTTGTAAACGGAAATCGCTCGTAAGTAGAGGAAGTGTCTTTTTGAAAGTAAGTACTTATTGAAGCATGACAGAAAGGTTTGAATAAACAAGTGAATGACTTCTTGGAAGAATCAGTCCATTGAAATAATAGATGTTAAATTTTCAATGACTAAATTTGATTACGGAGTTATGATACTGTACAAAAAGAAGGAGCAATAAATGAACAGAGAATTAGAAAGCATTTTCTTCCTACCCATTCGGATTGGAACATGGATTCAGAAAAGGGTTGGAAAAGGAGTAAAAGGGGTAATCAGTTACGTGGTCATCTACTTCATTGTTACGACCTTCCTATCCATCATCACGAATGGGATAGAAGTATGGTTCATTAATCAGATGTTTTCCTTTTTCAATACATATCTTTTGTTAGGAATGTTATATGTGTTTTTTATTTACTGGAAGAGATCAGAGTAGAAATCCTAACTGAAGAGTGAACTCTCTTTAACTCAATCAAGAGAGGGACGGACCTAACATTTTGATAAAAGAATCAAGAGGGACGGGCCTTCATTTGCAAAAATGAAGGTCCGTCCCTCTAAAATGTTAAGATAATGCATCCGTCACATATTTCTTCGTAGCTGCCTGATAAAATCCTGCCTGTACCGTTAGCACGGATATGATTAGGACATTCAGGACAATTTTTAGATTCTCTTCCTTGATCCCGTTTAAGGAGGATAGCATGGTTATACATTCTTGATGAATAAATTGATCGATTAATTCATTGACAGAACCTGAAGCGGAAGACTTCATCGTCGGCAGTGATTGATGGTGGATCTGGTCAAAGACCGATGCATAGGCAAGGTAAAGATCTGTGGGATTGACGATGTCATCCGTACGGTCTTCTATGTTGTTGAACACCAGGACCAAGATCTTCCGGATGGATTCGAAATCCAAAGTAGCTTTGAGGTCTTCGACGATGAACAGCATGGCGGCTTGTTCGATGGTATATTTTTTTCCCAGCTGCGGGGAACCGATCAACCCTTTCACATCACGCTTCACCCAGTTCTGGACAGTGCTTTGGGGAAAGTTGGTGAATTCGATCAGATTTCCCAGGGAGACGATCTCATTGAGTGAAAAACCGGTTTCTCCTTTTGCTAGTTTGAGGATTTTTTGAATGATGGGAGGGAGGTCGTTTTCTTTATGTAGATTCATCCAGGCATCCTGAAGCACCTTGATGGGGGACCTGCTGTTTATGCCGCTCAGAGATAGCAGCAGGTCGGCCATATTTTTACGTGTCAGTATAAACGTTCTCATCATGATTACCCCGTCTCTTTTACAATATCTTCTTCTATACTACTGGTTCAGTGGGGTCTCGTCAATTTCACCTTTTACTTGTATTTTCCCTGAAAAGGACGTATAATAATTTTAGATACAGGTTCATATGAACTTGAAATGAGAGTGAGGAGACAAGATGGGGAAACGTATATTTTATTTCCTTTTAACGAACGTTTTAGTATTATTGACGATTAGTATCATTTTTTCCGTTACGGGCGCAGGGAACTACATCACTGCCTCAGGCGGAATTGATTTCGGTGCATTATTAATATTCAGTGCGATCATCGGTTTTTCCGGATCATTCATTTCATTGGCCATGTCACGTTGGATGGCGAAGAGAATGATGGGTGTACAAGTATTGAAGCCGGATGGAGCTCTATCTTCTGAGGAACGTGCTGTTGTCGAGAAAGTCCACCGTCTATCAAGAGCGGCTGGTTTAGTGCACATGCCTGAGGTGGGAATCTATCATTCTCCTGAAGTGAATGCCTTCGCGACGGGTCCTTCGAAGAAACGATCACTCGTTGCCGTTTCGACAGGATTACTTCGTGAAATGGATGATGACGCGGTTGAAGGTGTCATTGCCCATGAAGTGGCCCACGTTGCGAACGGGGATATGGTGACGATGACCTTACTGCAAGGTGTAGTCAACACCTTTGTCGTTTTCCTGGCACGAATCGCCGCATGGATTGCGTCCCGATTTGCAAGGGAAGAAATGGCACCAATCGTGCATTTCATCGCTGTGATTGTATTCCAGATCGTTTTCTCAATCTTGGGAAGTTTAGTCGTCTTTGCTTATTCCCGTCATCGTGAGTACCACGCTGACCGTGGTGGAGCGGACCTTGCCGGTAAGGATAAAATGGTCCACGCCCTGCAAATGTTAAAAGCATACTCAAGTCGTATGAAGGGTGAAGATGACACAGCCATCTCTACATTGAAAATCAACGGGAGACGAAAATCAGCGATCTTCTCGACTCACCCTGATCTGGATGATCGGATCAGTCGATTGGAAGCGAAGTAAGTGGTACGGGGGACAGTTTAGATGTCCTGTTACGTTGTAAATGAAAAAAGGTGCCTGATTCCAGCATTGGAGCCAGCGCACCTTTTTTTGTTGTATCCGGAATGAGGGAAATCCAGGATAATAGCATAATCAGCTATGTGATGCTAGAAACATCGCCCTTTCGATCAAGTGAATATCGACAAATTGTCTTCTGGAGTCAGGTACTGGTGCTTTTTTATCCAGCCGTGACCATTTGTACAAGCTGTGAATATTTTACTAGTAGAAGGGGTGATAGATTAAATGGTAAAAGCAAGTGATTTTTTAATAGCTTTAGATGATGGTCATGGGATCGGAACAGCGGGAAAACGTACACCTTATATCCAATCGCTTGGCAGACAGATCCGTGAAAATGAGTTTAATGAGAAAGTGACTTTCTTTTTGAAAGTTGAATTAGAGAGATGCGGATTCAGGACTATCCTGACCGCTCCAACTGATGAGGATACACCATTAAAGTCACGAACGGACTTAGCCAATTCTAAGAGAGCCAATGCCTTGGTTTCCAACCACTTTAATGCCTTTGATGGAAAATTCGATGGTCCGGGAAAAGATGCTGAAGGGCATTCCCTTCATATATATTTCAATGATGACCAGGATAGAAGGCTCGCTGAAAGCATAGCGAATTACTTGAAAGAGGGTACCAGGCAGGTATATCGCGGGATCATTGAGCAGAATCTTCATATGACAAGGGAGTTCAATGGGCCTGCGGTGCTTGTGGAGAATGGATTTATGGATAATGAGAGAGAAGCCCTGCTCATGATCAATGAAGAATTTCAAAGGGAATCGGCAAGGGAGCAGGCTCGTGGGATATGTGATTTTTTCGGCGTTCCTTACGTGGCTGCAGGAAGCGTTGTGGTACCTCCTGAAGCTGGGATAAGCAAGGATGTTATCGGGAAACGGGTGGAGAGCATATATAGAGGTGCTGAAGGACTGGACTTTTACAGTAAGCCGACCTTCCGGGATACCTACCGTGCAGGCACTCTGAAGTACGGATATGGGTTTCCAGAGATTATACGGAAGCTTAAGGTGGAAGGTGCTTATATGTATGAGGTCAAGAACTCAAGGGGACATGTGTATTATGTAACAGCAGCCCCGAAGTTTGTGAAGGTGGAAGGAATCGGTCAATCTACCGGAGGGTCCTCACCGCCGCCTTCATCAGGACCTGTCGCCATCGGGGAAATCACAGTCGTGGGGGTGGCGAATGCCGCCATCATACAGGATCGCCCTGACCGGTTGACATCAAAGGACTTGGGTACCATCGCAAAGGGCATGACGATTCCCATCACAGGATCCCTTAAAGGTAAAAACAGCGGTTCGGGCTACTGGGAAGTCATCTACAACGGCAGAAGAGCTTATATAACAGGAGAATTCGGACGTTACAAAGCCTATTAACAAGTCCGCAATGGGGCGGGGGATATGTTCACTGTCCCCATTAACGATCCGGAAAAAAGTGTGCCTTGACCCTTACATGTTGAAGAATATCAACATAACAGGGATAAGGCACATTTTTTGTCCTGTCCCTAAGACCCGCGTGATTGGAAGGCCAGTTTCAATCCGAGGCTTATGTACACAATTCCGATTCCTTTCCCCAGCCAATTTATTTTGTTTTTTTTATTGAGGAAGAATACTTCTCCAATGGCTGTGTATAGAAATACGAGAGAAGAAGTATACAGGATGCTCATTAGGACAAAGGTCAATCCCAGAATCAATAATTGCATATTGACGGGTAGGCCATCCCTTTGTATAAACTGTGGTAAAAAAGCCAGAAAGAAAAGGGCTGTCTTTGGGTTCAGCAGTTCGATGACCAATGCCTGGCGAAAGGAAAGGTTGGCCATCCGCCGTTTCTCAATGGGCTTTACTGTCTTACTTGAATTCTGGGTGAATGTCTTAATGCCCAAATATATTAAATAAGCTGCACCCACGTATTTCACCATTTCGAAAGCAAGGGCCGATGTCATCAAGATGGCGGATAGTCCCACCACCGCTGCAAGGGTATGGATCAAGTCGCCAGCCGCGATTCCCAGAGCAGTAAGGAGTCCACTTTTCCTTCCACCTTTCATTGTTTGGGAAATCGTAATAAAAACGGCGGGACCCGGGATCAGAAACATCATGAATACGATCAGGATAAATGCCAGCACAGACTTCACACCTCTCTTTTTTTATTCATAATCAATCGCATTTTCATATTTTGTTTCTCTATACAATGTTCTCTTGTATATATGTCTTTTCCTCCTTTGAAGGAAGCGACAGAAAGGTGACTGACAAAATTTGAGTGTTCCACCAATCAACTGAATGGAAGCAGTGATCATGCCACCGTGCTATTGGGATTTGCGAGTCTAACAGAGAAACAACTGGTAGAAGCTGTACAAGTCCTGGTTAAGTCCTGGTTTTAGAGACGGAGGGACAGATCCCTGTTGCATTCAACCTCCATTTTTAATAAAGTATAAAGTTAGACAGAAGTTTTCAAGGAGGACCAGAAATTGACGAATATCAAACCAGAAACCATGGTTGTTACAATAGAAGATTTGGATCAAAAAGGGTCAGGGCAGGCTGTGGTCTGGCGGGAGAATGAGCTCGGCAATCCGAAGAAGTTAAGGCTGACGATTCCTCAAACCCTACCTGGGGAAAGGGTGCAAGTGACGGTGGATCAGCCTGATCGCCGTAGACGAAAGGCAATGCCGGATGAAATCGTCGAAGCCCACTCTGAGAGAATCCCTGCACCTTGTCCGCACTTTGATCGCTGTGGTGGATGTGTATGGCAGCATTGGGATTATGACGGTCAGTTAAAGCAGAAGACGGATCATGTGAAGCATGCGTTGGAAGAGCAGGGCTTTAATCCTGACCTGGTACGGGATACGATGGGGATGGATAATCCGTGGCGTTACCGCAATAAGATGGAATTTACGTTTTCTCCTGAAGGTGCCCTTGGACTGCATGAGCAAGGGAATTTCCGTAAGGTCATTTCCCTTGAAACCTGCTTGATCGCAAGTGAAGAAATGGTGGAAGCGACAATGGAAGTCGCCGATTGGGTGAGGGATCATGGATTAAAAGGGTATAACAAGGACGAGCACGAAGGGTTACTTCGTCATTTAATGGTTCGTCAATCGTTTGTAACGGGTGAACTGATGCTTGGTCTGTTTGGGACTGAGGCGCCTGAAAATCATCAGGAAGCAGTGGACGACTTAGTTGCCCGCGTAGGTGAAAAATTTCCTCAGGTCAAAAGCTTATTGTGGCTTGAAAATACGGCATGGGCAGATCGGACGCAAGCAGAAGAAATTCATCTTTTAGCTGGTCGTGACTTTATTTATGATGAAATGGATGGATACCGTTTCCGTCTTTGGTTTGATACGTTCTTCCAGACGAATCCTACACAAGCTCAAAAGCTCGTTGACTTAGCGATTGAAATGGGACAACCGAAGAAAACAGAAAAAATGATCGATCTCTTCTGTGGAGTGGGGACGTTTTCTCTTCCATTCGCAAGCAGAGTCGGAGAACTTGCCGGCATTGAAATCGTGGAAAGTTCGATTGAGTCGGCTAAACGTAATGCGGAAGATAATGGTATCTCAAACACGACATTCCTTGCCAAGGATGCTCGAAAAGGAATTGACCAAATGCTGGAGAGCTTCGGTCATCCACAGTTATTGATGCTAGATCCTCCACGCTCTGGTGCAGGCGGGAAAGTCATGAGACGTATCGGACGTGCCAAGCCGGAACGTATTGTATACGTATCATGCAATCCGGATACATTCGCGACGGATATCAAGGAGCTTGAACCATTCGGATACACTCTGGATGGTGTTCAACCTGTTGACTTATTCCCTCAAACGGTGCACGTTGAGTGTGTAGCGACCTTGACATTAAATAAATAATAGGGACGGAGCGAACAACAAGTTTCTTGTCCCACTTCTAAAGGTGTCTGACCCTCACAAGGGCAGGCACCTTTTGTATTATTGGTGTACAATCCACATCATGTGTAAACTATAGTAGAGAGAATGTGACAATGAAGAATATCTATGATGAAAATAAGTCAAATTCAAAAGAAGGAGATACTATGACAAAGAGAAACGAAGGATGGAACATAGAAAATAGCTATACACACTTGCCCGAATCTTTTTTTACTAGGCAAGATCCGACTCCAGTCAGTGATCCGACGCTGATCGTTCTGAATGATTCGGTCGCAACAACGCTCGGACTCAACGTCAAAGAATTGCTTGGAGAAAAGGGAGAAGCGTTGTTTTCCGGGAATGAAATACCAGAAGACGCTCAGCCTCTTGCTCAGAGCTATGCCGGGCATCAGTTTGGATATTTTAATATGCTGGGAGATGGTCGTGCGGTCCTGATCGGTGAACAGATCACCCCATCAGGTGAGCGTTTTGATATCCAGCTCAAAGGTGGAGGGAGAACCCCTTATTCCCGAGGTGGGGACGGTCGCGCAGGACTTGGACCGATGCTCAGGGAGCACATCATCAGTGAAGCCATGCATGGACTTGGGATTCCGACTACCCGAAGCTTGGCAGTGGTGACAACCGGTGAGACGATTTACCGGGAAACAGAACAGCAGGGTGCGATCCTGACCCGAGTAGCGGCAAGTCATCTTCGCGTCGGTACTTTTCAGTTTGCTTCCAAATTTGGAACTGTAGAAGATCTCCGCGCACTGGCTGATTATGCGGTGGAGCGTCACTACCCGGAAGGTATGAATGAACCGAACCGTTATCTATACCTGCTAGAAGAAGTCATCAAGCGCCAGGCTGCACTCATTGCCAAGTGGCAAATGGTCGGGTTCATTCATGGTGTGATGAACACAGACAACATGACGATCAGCGGAGAAACCATTGATTATGGACCATGCGCTTTTATGGATACGTATGACCCGGCAACGGTATTCAGCTCCATTGATACCGGAGGGCGTTATGCCTATGGAAATCAGCCTCAAATTGCCGGTTGGAATCTTGCCCGATTTGCTGAAAGTCTTTTGCCGATTCTTCACAATGAACAGGAAGATTCACTGAAGCTTGCTCAGGATGCTGTGATGGAATTTCCTAAACTGTATGAAGCTCACTGGCTCGAAGGAATTAGAGGGAAACTCGGTATTTTCAACGAGGAAGAAGGGGACGAATCCCTTGCAAAAGACCTTCTGGGTTTATTGAAAGAGAATAGAGCCGACTATACAAATACATTCCGTTCATTAACAAATGAAGAAGAAATCGATCTGTTAAAAAATCCGGAATTTATTCAATGGAAAGAACGCTGGGAAGGAAGACTTAACAGGCAAGAAGAATCGAAGGAAGCAACTCATCAGTTAATGCGAAAGCACAATCCAGCTGTGATTCCCCGGAATCACCGTGTGGAGGAAGCGTTGGAAGCTGCGGTGGAAAGTGGTGATTACATGGTTATGGAGCGTTTGCTTGGGGTTCTTAAAAATCCATATCAGTACACAAAAGAACAGTGCGAGTACACGACACTGCCTGAACCATCTGCTCGTGCTTACAGAACGTATTGCGGTACATGAAGAATGAACTAATTGCAGGAAGCCCAAAAGGTTTCCTGCATTATTTTTGAGTGTAAGAGGACTTTCTCACTGATAAGTCGAAACTATTCAAAGATAGATGAAAAAAAATGGAGATAAAGGAGTTTTTCTATTGAACCAAGCATTGCTCGTGATTGATGCCCAGCAGGAATTAATCGAAGGAAATGAAGGGGAACAAGCCGTATTTCAAAAAGAAAGGCTGATTGAAAACATTAATCGGGTCATCCAAAAGGCAACCGAAGCGGGTGCTCATCTCGTCTTTATACGGGATAAGGATGTCGGTGGCGGGGAAGGTGATGGATTTCAGGTTCACAAGGATATCCAAGTTCCCGACAATGCCGCTGTGTATGATAAATTAGCAACCAATTCGTTTTATAGTACGCCATTACTAAGCTTTTTAAAAGACAAAAAGGTCGAACATGTCGTAATCATGGGATGCCAAACGGAATATTGTATCGACACCGCTGTTCGGTATGCAACGGTTAATGGATTGGACGTAACCTTGGTAGCAGATGGTCACTCGACGAAGGATTCATCCGTGTTAAAGGCTGAACAAATTATCCAGCACCACAACAAGGCTTTAAATGGTCATTATAACGTGGATCATTTCTCCGACGTCAGACAATCTGATGAAGAGTTGTTTCAGCCGAAGCATGATTTTTATCGGGAGAAATACGGAATGTAGAATAAGAGAATCCCATTTTGTCTGGCAGAAAGCAGATGGAATGGGCTTTTTTTGTTCTCGAATTGAAGTGTTTTCTCATTTGGATTCAATCCTGATATGCTATAGTAGTAGCATATCAGGGGCAGGTCCCGTCTTTCTTTCATAATGACAAAGGAGGAACAATTAGAATGTATGATTTAGTTCAGAAAGTACGAGAAGAAAATCCATTAGTACATAATATAACGAACGTAGTGGTCACGAATTTTACGGCCAATGGTTTGCTTGCTATCGGGTCATCCCCGGTGATGGCCTATGCGAAAGAAGAAGTAGGGGATATGGCGAAGTTAGCAGGGGCCCTTGTCCTTAACATTGGAACCTTATCGACAGACATCATCGATAGCATGATCATCGCTGGAAAAGCGGCAAATGAAAAAGGGGTACCTGTTATTTTGGATCCGGTTGGAGCAGGGGCAACTTTATTCCGCACCGAGATGGCAAGGAAAATCCTAAATAAAATAAACGTCTCCATCTTAAGAGGGAATGCAGCTGAAGTGGCTCATGTTGCAGGAGAACAATGGTCAATCAAAGGTGTAGACGTCGGCTCGGATGGAGGAGACACGGTGGAATTAGCCCAAAAGGTGGCGGCGCAATTGGATTGTACCGTTGTCATAACCGGGAAAATCGATATCATCTCAAACCGGCAAGGAACCTATTCAGTGGCGAATGGTCATCCGATCTTAACGAAGGTCACCGGGACCGGCTGTTTATTATCATCGGTCATCGGTGCGTTTGCAGCCGTTGAGAAAGATCCATTAAAAGCTGCTGTAACGGCAGTTGCTGCTTATGGAATAGCAGCAGAAAAAGCAGCTGGTGTCACTTCGGAAAAGGGTCCGGGAAGTTTTCAAATTGAATTCATCGATCAACTTTCCTCCATTCGTGAAGAAGATGCTGCACTTGCAAAAGTAGAGAGAATCTAAAGAGGAAAGGTGTTAGTATCATGACTGTATATAAGGCATTGACGATAGCAGGTTCAGATAGTGGAGGAGGAGCCGGTATTCAGGCAGATATAAAAACATTCCAGGAGCTTGGTTCCTATGGGATGTCGGTCATCGCTGCCGTAACCGCTCAAAACACATTAGGCGTTCAAGGCGTGTATCCAGTTTCCATGGAAGGAATCGTTCAGCAATTGGATGCGATTGGCGAAGACCTTGTACCCCATGCGTCAAAAACGGGCATGCTGCATACCGGTGAAGTCATTGAGGCGGTAAGTGAACGAATCCATCATTATGGCTGGAAGAATCTTGTGGTGGATCCTGTCATGATCGCAAAAGGCGGAGCCAAACTTTTACAAGATGAAGCTATTCGCGCATTAAAGGAACAATTAATACCGCTTTCTGCTGTCATTACTCCTAATTTACCTGAAGCAGAAGTAATCACCGGGATAAAGATTGAAACACTGGACGATCGAAAAGATGCCTCTAAGATGCTGATTGAAATGGGTGCCAAATCAGTCGTCATAAAAGGTGGACATGCCGATGGCGAGCAGGTGATCGACCTCTTTTATGATGGTACTACGTTCGAGGAAATGATCTCACCGAGAATCGAGACATCTCATACCCATGGTACAGGATGCACCTTCTCGGCTGCGATTACTGCTCAATTGGCTAAAGGAATGGACATCAAGGAAGCGGTCAAGACGGCTAAAACGTTTATCCGGGCAGCCATTGAAAACCCGCTTGGTATTGGGAATGGTCATGGTCCGACGAATCATTGGGCTTATAATAAGAAGACATTAGGTGAAAGTAAATGATGGATAAACGAGAACGATTAGAGGATTTTCTTACTCTTTACTTTATTATGGGTAGTACAAACTGCCTGAAAGATCCGGTCTATGTGTTAGAACAAGCAATAGAAGGTGGGATAACTCTTTTTCAATTCCGGGAAAAAGGCTTGGGTGCCTTAGAAGGACAGGAAAAGTTGAAACTTGCAGAAAAACTGCAGAAGGTATGTAAGGACGCCGGGATCCCTTTTATCATAAATGACGATGTGGAATTGGCTATAGCCATTGAGGCTGATGGGGTTCATATCGGTCAGGAAGATGAAAGGGCAAGTATCGTCCGGGAAAAAATCGGTCACAAATGGCTAGGGGTTTCCACTCATACACTTGCCGAAGCCCAGCAAGCGATTGCCGATGGGGCGGATTACTTAGGACTTGGTCCCATCTATCCCACCCTTTCAAAAGACGACACAGTCAAAATTCATGGATTGGACATCATCAAAAGCTTTCGAATAAACGATATTCCTATCCCGATTGTGGGGATTGGAGGCATAAGCTCAATGAATGCCAAAGAAGTCATCGATGCTGGTGCGGACGGAATATCGGTGATCTCAGCCATATCAGGTGCCGAAAACATCACAGAAGCGGCGAGAGAATTGAAGAGAGCCGTTCGTCCCGCCCGATAAATATGAAACCAGGCCTGCCCCAACGCGTTAGCTCAATTAACGTGTTGGGGCAGGCATTATTTGACATTCAAAAAAATACCAACTAAAATATGAATAGATTCATAAATGAACGTGTTCACATTTTGGGAGGAACAACAATATGGCAGGATTACGAGAAGATAAAAAACGGCAAACACAGCAGAACATTATGGAAGCGGCGAAACATATTTTTTCTGAGAAGGGATACCAACAGGCATCGATGGCTGAAATTGCAAAGGATGCCGGGGTAGGAACCGGGACCATTTATAATTATTTTCCTTCTAAGGGATCATTGCTGATCCGCATTTTTACAGAAGAAGCCGAGGAGATGAAGGGGGCACTCGATGATCCATACGAGGATGAAGGTGATTTAGTACAGAGTGTGATTGGAGCCATGCATGGCTTCGCTGAGTTTTTCCAGCATTATCCGAAATCGTTTTGGCGTGAGTTATTTCATGTGATGACGGAGGAAGTGGAGGAAAGCATCCGCCTGAGGCAGGGGTTATTCGGAATTGATGAAGAGATGATGAATTGGGTCATGTTTATGATCGAAAGCCATTCAGATTGTTTTCTCGTCAAGGTTGACCCACAGGAAGCGGCGTATGCCATCTTTAGTGCAGCCATGTCGGATACGATGTTTTACATGTATAACGAATCCATGAGTCACGAAGAGTACAAGGAACAGCTGGCGAGGCATATAGGATTTTTATTTGAAGGGAAAATAAAACCGGGAAAGAAGGAATGAAGATGAGCATCTTGAGTATCAATGGAGTTCATAAAACCTATCAAAGCGGCCAAACGACCTTTCAAGCTCTGACGGATATTCACATACAAGTGGAGGAGGGGGAAATTGTCGTCATTCTCGGTCCTTCCGGTTCGGGGAAATCCACCTTGTTGAATGCCATTGGCGCCATTGATGGGATTGATTCCGGAAGTATCAAAATCAATGAGAAGGATATCACCCAGTTGAATGATCGTCACCTCGTGGATTATAGACGGGAAGAAGTTGGATTTGTCTTTCAAATGTATAATCTGATCCCGAATTTAACGGTCTATGAAAATATCGAATTGACGGCGAATCTCACTCCAAAGGCATTGTCAATTCCAGAGGTGATTGATGCCGTTGGATTGTCGGGGATGGAGGATCGCTTTCCGCGTGAATTAAGCGGAGGGCAGCAGCAGAGAGTATCGATCGCCCGTGCTGTCGTGAAAGCTCCGAAACTATTATTATGTGACGAACCGACGGGAGCTTTGGATTCCGGCACATCGAAAGAAATTTTGCAGCTGATTGAGAAAGTGAATAAAGAGTTTAACACGACAGTCCTCATCATTACACATAATCAAGCGATCAAAAGCATGGCGAACCGGGTCATCACACTTAAGGATGGGAAAATTGAATCCGACTTGGTCAATGAACATCAAACTTCTGCTGAAGGGGTGGAGTGGTGATGCCTCTTCGAAAAAAACTCTTTCGGACCATTATGGAAAAGAAGGCGCAGTTTTTCTCTGCGTGGTTTCTGATCGTGATCAGCTCCATTGTGTTTTACTCATTTACCTCAGCTGGAACGAATCTCATTGATAATTTACAGATGTTTTTTAAGGAGAATAAGGTTGAAGATGCTCAATTCATTACACAACAGCCTTTGAAAGATATCAAAGAAATTGAAAAACAGAATGGGGCCGAAATTGACGAGAGGTATGTAGCGGATGTCCCATACAGTAAAGATACGACACTCAGGATGTTGGATGCCACTGAGGATGTCAATCTCCACTCTGTCGTGGAAGGTGAAAACCTGTCCTCGGAGCGGGATATCTTAGTGGATAAAGGTTTTGCCAAAGCTCATGACATTTCGATTGGAAACGAGGTTGAACTGGGAGGGGAAACATTTCGTGTTGCAGGATTTATGGCGATCCCGGATTACATCTATCCATTACAGGAAGAAACGGGCTTTCTGAAAAATCCTGATGCATTCGGTGTCGCGGTCGTGAAACAATCTGTTGTATCAAAATGGGAAGATCATCAGGTTTACTATAGTGTCCGCCTTTCAGTTGCCTCCCCAGAAGAACTGAAGAAGCAAATCAATCAAACGAATCAGATCATCAAATGGACAGATAAAAAAGAAAATAATCGCATTTCCTTCATCAAAGGGGATATTGCCGGCGTCAAAAAGATGGGACAATTTCTTCCGATAGGCATTTTGTTCATTAGTATGGTGATCATTCTCATATTATTGTGGCGTTTAATGAAAAAGGAATATGTGCAAATCGGTACATTGTATGCCCTTGGCTACAGGAAAAGGGAAATTATCCGTCATTATCTCTCCTATGCAGGGATTCTTGCCATCTCAGGGAGTGTCGTGGGCACGATCCTTGGCTGGATATGCTTGCATCCATTGCTATCAACTTTTGCGGCTTATTATAATCTGCCTATATTAGAAGTGAAGCCACATGTGGGTTATTTGCTTACGAGCTTATTGTTACCACTTGTTCTGTTCATCCCGTTAACCTATTATTTGGTTCAACGTGTCTTGAAGATCCCGCCCGTAAGTTTAATAAAAGGTGGGGAACGAAAGGTGAAAGTAAGCAGAATGGAGCGGTTATTTAAACTAAAGAAGCTGCCGTTCCGCCGGAAGTTCGTGATCCGGGAAATCATGCGAAACCTTCCAAGGGCGCTCTTTTTGATCAGCGGTGTGATGTTCGCCACATTATTATTGTTGTTCGGATTCGTCACGAAGAACTCGATGGAGTACCTGGTAACAGATAATTTTCAACAAGTGTACGACTATGAGTATAGCTATCTATTCAAAGCTCTACAGACTGACAATCCTGAATCGGGACAGATCGGAGCTGTGGCCCCTTTTACCACAGATAAGGAGAGTTTGACGATTACGGGCCTGAAATCAGATAATAGAGCCATTCGATTAAAGGACTCCAACGGGGGAGAGCTTAAGGTCAATTCAGTCATCATGAATAAATCACTCTCGGATAAATTAGGGATTCAAGAAGGAGATTCGATTCATGTGACAAATGAATTGACGAACAAATCTTTTAATCTCACCATTGATCACATCGCAGAATCGTATCTTGGAAATATGATCTATATGCCTCTGGAGGAATTCAACCAATTAAATGACTATCCTTCAGGAAGTTATACGGAGGTTTATTCAAACAAAGAACTCACGCTACCGAAAGAAAAGATCGTTTCGACAACCAAATCATCCGATACGATTGACGGATTCAAGGAAATGATCAAGCCATTGAACTATGGAGTAGCAGCGATTGCCTTTGTCGCTGCAATCATTGCTGTCATCATCATCTATATTTTGATTTCCTTATTAATTGAAGAAAATTCATTCAAAATTTCACTCATGAAGGTCATCGGTTATCGGGAGAAATCAATCATGAACATGATGATAGGCTACAATATTTGGTTTATCATCCTTGGATATGTGATAGGTATTCCCGTAACGCTCGTATCGATTTCAGCCTTTATGAATTCGATCACCTCAGAGATGAATGTGACGATTCCCGTAAAGATGGATTGGATAAGTATCCTTATCAGCTTCTTCATCATCCTTGCATCGTATTATGTATCCCTATGGCTGAATCATCGGAAATTGAAAGGTGTTTCCATGAAGGAAGTGATTAACCGGAGTACGGAATAATGACAGGTAGTTTGGTATTATGAGTTAGAAATGGCGTTTCATATGAAAAAGGTGTCTTTGCCTTGAAAGGCAAAGACACCTTTTTTGCGTTTTCCTTCGAGTCCCGTAGTTTCGGAATCGTTTGTCCTTCATCCGTTCCATCAGCTCATCTACTGATACCTCTTCGCTTAAAAGATCGGGTCCCACTTTTGAGAGAGTCGAATGGGTGCCCGGGCATTTCTTCGTCACGAAGAACCTCTATATCAGATGCACTATAGAGAAGTGCCGATTTATTCTCATTATGTATGGCCAACCGGCTGGCGGTTTGTTTTCGGATAGTAATATGTGTTTCTGAAATACCATTTCCCGTAAAGTTGATAGTGGGAGTAGATGGTGTACCCATTGTCAAAGCGGATGAGCATGGCTTTTCCCTTCGTATCCACCCTTGTCACGAGTGACCCCTTTAGCAGATCCCCGTAGTCTTCTAAATGAGGGAAGGCAAAATAAATATCTTCCACGGTTTTACTTTTAATAGCACTTTCAACTGAATCTGCGGCTCGTCTGATTTCCGGACCTTCTGGCATGGCGGTTTCTCCTTTTTAATATAGTTGTTCCCTTTTTACTCCTCAATGTAACATTCAGATAGGATGGGCTACCCAGCAGTTTCATGGTCTTGACATTATTCCAATATATTGATAGAGTTTTAAAAAATCTACATATTTCTTATCCAGAGAGGTGGAGGGACTGGCCCTTTGAAGCCTCAGCAACAGGTCTGTGAAGATACTGTGCTAATTCCAGCGGGTGATTCAAACCCCGATAGATAGGAGCAATCTTTTATTTGTCGGTGACGCACTCGTTCAGGGTGCGTTTTTTGTTTGTCCACTCATTCCACAATATATTTAGAAGGAAGGGTGTTTTTGATGGGAAACGCAGGACAGAGTTTTAAAAGAGCGATGAAGACACGTCATTTAGTGATGCTGTCTCTTGGAGGGGTGATCGGAACCGGGCTTTTCTTGAGTTCGGGGTATACGATTCATCAGGCAGGACCATTTGGGACGATCCTTGCTTATTTGGTTGGGGCGCTGGTGGTGTATCTTGTGATGCTTTGTTTAGGTGAGCTTTCTGTCTACATGCCAGAAACAGGATCCTTTCATAGTTATGCTGCAAAGTTCATTGGACCTGGGACCGGGTACACGGTGGGCTGGTTATATTGGCTGACATGGACAGTGGCATTGGGGTCGGAGTTTACGGCGGCTGGCTTGATGATGCAGCGTTGGTTTCCTTCGATTAGTGTATGGATCTGGAGCGCAGTCTTTGCTGCGTTGATTTTTGGGCTTAATGCGTTGTCAGTCCGGTTTTTTGCTGAATCTGAATTTTGGTTTTCTTTAGTAAAAGTGATTGCGATCGTTGCGTTTATTGTAATTGGGGTAGGCGCGATCGTCGGGTTCATCCCTCTCAGTCATTCAGAGCCCGCTCCGTTTTTCTCGAATATCACAAGTTCAGGGTTGTTTCCGAATGGAGCATTTGCCATTCTGATGACCATGCTTGCCGTCAATTTTGCTTTTTCAGGAACAGAATTGATAGGGGTCGCAGCGGGAGAAACAGAGGATCCATCAAAATCGATTCCTAAAGCCATCCGCACCACGCTTGTGAGATTGATCATCTTTTATGTAGGGACGATTGTAGTATTATCTGCTTTATTGCCGAGTCAGTCAGCCGGTGTATTAGAAAGTCCTTTCGTAGCGGTGCTCGGAGGGATTGGAATCCCGTATGCCGACGATTTCATGAATTTTGTGATTATAACGGCCATTTTATCAGCGGCAAACTCCGGTCTGTATGCTTCTTCCAGAATGCTATGGTCACTGGCTGATAAGCAAATGATCTCACCGGTTTTTGCCAAATTGACTGATCGGGGAGTCCCTCTCAATGCGATAGTTTGCAGCATGCTTGGAGGGGGGCTGGCCTTGCTTTCAAGCATCATTGCACCGGGGACGGTCTACATCGTATTGGTTTCTGTCTCAGGACTTGCTGTAGTGATCGTGTGGATGAGCATTAGTGCAGCCCAATTTCTATTTCGTAGACAGTACATAAGGGAAGGAAACGATGTGAAAGACCTTGCTTATCGAACGCCGCTATACCCACTCGTTCCCATTGCGTCATTCCTGCTTTGTCTCGCTTCCTGTATCGGCATTGCCTTTGATCCCACTCAGAGGATAGCCCTTTATTGCGGAATCCCGTTTATCGCCATTTGTTATGGAAGCTATTATCTCACACAATACGTTAAGAAAAGAGGAAAAGGTTATGTCGAATCAACTGAAGCTAAATCCCATTGATGCTATTTTACAAAAACATTCCCCACTTATTTTAGATGGAGCATTAGCCACAGAGCTGGAATCCCATGGCTGTGATTTAAATGATCCCCTTTGGTCTGCCCGTGTACTCCTTGAAAGTCCGGAATCGATTGAAAAGGTTCATGCCGATTATTTCCGTGCAGGAGCTGATTGTGCGATTACAGCCAGCTACCAGGCAACGGTGGATGGTTTTCGAAAGCGCGGAATAGAGAAACCCGAAGCGCTGGAATTAATCAAGAAAACGGTTACTCTTGCCAAACAGGCCAGGGATAACTTTTGGAAGGAAGAGATGGAAAATTCGAATCGGCCGAAACCAATCGTTGCAGGTTCTGTAGGACCTTACGGGGCATACCTTGCTGACGGCTCTGAATACGATGGTAACTATGGAGTATGTGATCAACATTTAGCAGATTTCCATTTTCCAAGAATCGAGGCATTAGTGGAGGCAGGCGCTGATTTGCTGGCGTTCGAAACCATCCCGTCCTTACAGGAAGCAAGGGTGCTAGCTTCTCTTTTGAAAGCATTTCCGGATACCTGTGCCTGGCTGTCTTTTTCATTAAAGGATGGTGATTCGATAAGTGATGGAACGTGGATTGAGGAGTGCGCGCGCGAGTTCAATGATGATGAACAAATCGCTGCGATTGGTGTGAATTGTACACCGATGCCTGCGGCGAATAAAGCGATAAGCGTACTAAGCAGAAACACTGACAAACCAATCATCCTGTACCCGAACTCAGGTGAGACTTACAATGCAGAGACTAAAACGTGGCATGGGGAGGAAGGGTGGTGCTCGTTTGATGAGCAATCAGAAATTTGGTACGAGACAGGTGCCCGTATCATTGGTGGTTGCTGCCGAACGAATCCGGGTCATATTGAGGCGTTGGCAAAGAGATGGAGATAGACAATAGCACTTACATAGAAAAGCCCAAGTGATTCAATCACTTGAGCTTTTCTATTATTATCTCTACTATCATTTAATAGAAAACGTCTCTTTTATCAGCAAGTCTTCAGGTGATTTCCCGATTTAATCTTGATGGAAGTAATCTCTGATGACTCCATTCTTTAAATAGTTGACGATTGAGACCATTGTCATACCTTGATCTAAAGCAAGGTTTTTGAGTCTTTTACACCAGTATCCATCGGCAGGTAAACTCTAATAAAGACGCCGCCCTCAATCATAGGTGCTACTGTATTGGGTGACTACCGTCTTTTTTTTGTCAACAGTGTTATTGATTTCTATTAAAAAAAGGATATTTTCCCATTATGTAGAAAGTCATAGATAGATAGTCAATAGGGGTGAGCAGGGTGCGAGGTTTTCATTATAAAAATTACGACGGTTTAGGGCTCGCAGAATTAGTGAAGAAAAAAGAAGTTCATCCTAAAGAATTGGTTGAAGAGGCCATTAAAATAACAGAAGCCCACAACCCGAAGTTGAACGCAGTGATTCATAAAATGTATGAACAGGCGAGGGAGGTTGCAGACAAAGAGCTTACTGGAGCATTCGCGGGTGTACCGATGCTATTGAAAAATATCACTCAGGAAATAGAAGGGGAGCCTATGACAGCAGGTTCAAGATCACTTCGAACCTACCGAGCGAAGAAAGATGCAGAGTACACCAGGAGATTGCGGGAAGCAGGTGTGGTTATTCTGGGGCAAACGAATGTGCCTGAATTTGCTTTAGTGGCTGTTACTGAACCTTCACATCACGGTGCGACAAGAAATCCGTGGAACTTGGATTATACGCCTGGAGGTTCAAGTGGCGGTTCAGCTGCTGCGGTAGCATCCGGCATTGTTCCGATCGCGGGTGCCAACGATGGTGGGGGATCTATCAGAATCCCGGCTGCTTATTGCGGGTTATTTGGTTTGAAGCCAACAAGGGGAAGAACACCTGTTGGTCCAACCTACGGAAGAACATGGCAAGGGGCCTCTGTTGAGCATGTTTTAACCCGATCGGTCAGGGATAGCGCTGCCATGCTGGATGAATTAAGAACTTATGAAAAGTCTGCGGCTTTCTATGCCCCACCATTTGAAGGGAGATACATGGAAGCATCGCAAACTCCATTAGGCAAGAAAGTAAGGATTGCCTATTCCATAGCTTCTCCCATAGGTACCGAAGTTCATCCCGAGTGCGAAAAGGCTGTTGTGAAAGCTGCTAAATTACTAGAGTCCATGGGTCATTTTGTGGAAGAAAGAGAGGTGCCGGTGGATGGACATAAAATCGCGAGAAGTTTTTTAACCATGTATTTTGGTGAAACCGCTGCTTTGTTAACTTCGTTAGAAGAAGTGCTGGGACGAAAAGCTACCTACGCTGATGTGGAACCCTCCACCTGGATCCTGGGGTTGATTGGAAAGGCCACTCCTGCTGAAGAATTTATCCTGAGTATTAGGGAGTGGGACAAAGCAACTTATCAAATGGAAACATTTCATGAAACGTATGATTTCTACCTTACTCCTACAGCAGCTTTTCCACCAGCCAAGATAGGAGAACTGGAACCGACCCAATCAGAGAAATTCTTGATCAGTTCAATAGGGAAATTGGGACTTAGGAGACTGTTGAAAAAGATAGGAATCGTTGATCAGATAGCACAGAAAAACCTGATGCGTACCCCTTTTACACAGTTGGCCAATTTAACAGGGCAGCCGGCCATGTCACTTCCGATACATCAAACTTCTGAAGGGCTGCCGGTCGGAGTCCAGGTGATGGCAGCAAAAGGCGGAGAGGATTTGCTGTTGCAATTGGCTGGAGAGATTGAGAAGTCTGAGCATTGGTTGCAAATAGAGAAAAACCCTTTGTTTTAGAAAAGGGGAAGGGGGGACAGGTGCATTCCATATCCCAACATCCCCTTTCCCCTCTGTCTGTTCTACTATTCAATCATCCCGACGATCCTCTCACAAATCTCATGGGTAACAAGTGAATCCTCAATCGATGGGTCAGGGGTTGTACCATTTTCCACACACTCTATGAAATGATCCACTAAATCATAAAACCCACGTTTATATAAGGTAGGCTCCCAATCTCCAAATGAAGAAAGGCGGACTTCTTTATTATGATAATGAGTCGTTTCAACGAGACTGTTGACGACATATTTATGATGGCCTGCGGAGTACTCGATGATTTCTTCCGTCACACCGCCGTCCCGGTTCATGATCCCGACTGAGGTGCACTCCTCGCCGATGAGCTGGACGACTAAGTGGTGGAGCATGTCATCTTTTTTTAGATACTGAACCTTTACATCCTGGACCTCAGTGTCCATTAAGAATCGCAGAGTATCTACAACATGGATGAAATCTTCTACGACGAACCTGGTGACGTAATCAGGTAAAGCGTATCTGTTTTTTTGCATAAGAAGGAAGCTCGGTTTGCCTTGTTCTTTAAGTTCTCTCACTTTTGGTATGAATCGTCTGTTAAAACCGACCATGGCAATTTTGTCCCTTTCTTTTGCGAGCTGAACGATTCTTTCGGTTTCGTGAAAATTCAAGGAAATCGGCTTGTCTATGTAAACGCTGATGCCATTCTCGAGTAGTTTTTCCGTTATTTCAAAGTGGGCTTCAGTAGCCGTACTTACAAATGCTGCGTCAATATTGTTAGCAATCAGTTCTTCAACACTCTGAACCTGTTCCTTGATCCGGTATTTAGTTGCAAGAGCATTAAGGGTTTCGGGATTCCTTGTGCAAAGCACGAGTTCGATTCCTTCTTTTTCAGAGAGAACTGGCAGGTAGGCTTTCTTGGCGATATCCCCCAGTCCAATAAGTCCGATTTTCATGTTTTTCACCCCATTGTTTTTTGTGTAACGTTCTTTCATTATATTATTCTCTATTTATATATCAAATCAAAGAGTGATCAAGATGCTGGTAATGTTGGGAGGGGTCGCATAAACACGAACATTAAAATAAAATATTTGAATAAAATTCGGATTTTGGTTGATTATCGAAAGGGAGTTTGTTATATTAATACTGTACTAATTACATATCGTACTCGTATATCCTCGGTAATATGGTCTGAGTGTTTCTACCTGGTTCCCATTATAAGAACTGGACTACGAGTTAAAGTATTCGGTTTTACGGCTTTTTTGCCGTTGCCATTTTGTGATGGACATTCTTTAATATCACGTATACTTTAACTTCGAAGGTCTGGAAAGTAGAAACCACTCTACATGTTCTAGATCTTTTTCTTTTGGGCAAAACAGCGAGATATCACCATCAAGAAAAAACGAAAAAGGAGAGATTGTGATGAAAAAGAAACTGGCTTTATTTGTATCATTATCAGTATTAGCACTATCCTTATTTACTGGATGCAGTTCCACTTCACAGACTGCAGCTAAGGAAGAAGAGGCAGAGAGACCCATTCTGATTCAAGGTCCAATGCCGATTGAAGCTGAAAAGTTTGCAGGAAAATTAGAGAATGTGAAAGAAGAAAAATCGGGATCATTTGTTTTTTACATAGGAACGCTTGATGATTATCCTGTCATCGTTGCCAAAACCGGTAAAGGTATGGAAAACACGGCAGCGGCTACTGCGGTAGCCATTGAGAAATACGATCCGATCGCCATCATCAACCAAGGAACATCAGGTGGTCATGACCCTGAATTGCATGTATTTGATATCGTATTAGGAGAAAGAACCGTTAACCTGGGTTCATTGAAAACAGCTGATAAAGCTGATAAAGAAGGAATTGATCCAACTGTCTGGAAGCCGATGGACTTAATGGCTTCTGAAGGCAGTGCAGGGGAAGATCCAAATGCTGAGAAAATCCGATACTACGATGGTGACGAGGACTTACTTGAAGCTGCCAAAGCAGTAAAGGATACATACACCGATGGAAAGATCGTCGAAGGTACCATCGGTTCTGCCGACGTGTGGAATAATGAAGTGGACCGCATTCAATGGTTCCATGAGAAATACGGTACTTCTGTAGAGGAAATGGAAGGGGCTGCAGCAGCACAGATTGCAGGTGCTTATGATGTAGCATTCCTGGGAATCCGTGTACTGTCCAATAACAAGACAAATGGTGGAGCATACAACCCTGAAACCGCATCTGCGAACCAGGAGTATGTCTATGAAGTGGTGAAGGAATATATATCCATGATGGAAACTAAATAAGGTTGCTGGCCTGACCCCGGGTGCATGAATGCGTTAGCATGCCGGGGCAGGTCCTTTTTTATGTTACAATGGTCTAATGCAACACAACATTTTTATCATCACACGGAGTTGATCGTAATAGAAACGAAAAAATATATCTATCATTATTCTTGGGAACCGAACGAAGAATCCCTATGTGCCTTGGAAAGAAGAGTGTTATTTGGAAAGAGCTCTGAATCTAGCATTCTGGAAAGTTCAGTGAAAATAGATCCCAGCAGAAGTCCTTTTATTCGGGAGAGAATCGAGATTATCTGCGAGGGCGATGAGTTTCAAGAATTACTTGAAAAAATAGAAGAATTAGAAGCACTTGATGGGTTCAAAGTAGTTTTTGTTCAAAATCTTGATGCGGATAGAGTAGGCTTCAAAAAGCTTCGCAAGATCGAAAAAGAAGTAGGATTGCATCTAAAGGGTGAAGCTGAGTTAATCGATCCAGACATTTGGTTCGGGGTGATGAAGACCAAAGATCGCTGGGTGTTTGGCAAGTATGTGCGAAATGAAGCGGTTTGGCTGCACCATGTGAAAAAGCCACACAGCTATTCGACGGCACTCAGTACTCGTGTGGCAAGAGCCGTCGTGAATATCGCAGCACCGAATCCTGAAGGGATCAAAATGATCGATCCGTGTTGCGGGATAGGGACGGTCCTTGTCGAGGCACTATCCATGGGAATCGATATCGTCGGCAGTGACCGCAATCCATTGATCCTCGATGGAGTGAAAGAGAATATCGCTCATTTTGGATACAAAGGGGATGTCTCTTTAAAGGATATTAACGACGTAACGGATCACTATGATGTAGCTGTAATCGACCTTCCCTACAATCTATGTTCGGTTATAACAGATGAAGAGCAGCTTGAAATGCTCCGCAGTGCAAGACGATTTGCAGAGAAGGTCGTGATTGTTACCTTGGAAGATGTGGACGCGAATATAGAAAAAGCTTGCTTCGAGATTGTGGATCGTTGTGAAGTGAGTAAAGGAAGATTTGTCCGGCAGATCCTGGTCTGCAAATGATAAAGAATTGAGAGTGTGGAGGATCGTTTCCATGCTCTTTTTTTTTATGGGAACCCAGCTAGTTCCTTTTCAGGTACTTTGAAGTGCCTATCCCACAAAAAAGTACCTACTTTTCAAGCTCTCTTCCATCGTTCATACTATATCCATGTTCTCCTCATGGGGACAATTCATTTTATGAAAAAGGAGAGTATAGGTATGAACGTCAAATCTATCACTTTAAATAATAATATAAAAATGCCGGAACTGGGTTATGGGGTTTTCCGTGTGGATGACGGCCCTAAGCTTGCACGAGCAGTACAGTCAGCGATCAAAATGGGGTATCGCAGTATCGATACAGCAGCGATTTATGGGAATGAAGAGAGTGTCGGGAAGGGCATCAATGAAGCGATTGAAGCTGGACTTGTGACACGGGAGGAACTGTTTGTCACTTCAAAAGTTTGGAATGACGGCCTTTCCTACGATGAAACAATCGCGGCTTACGAAGAAAGCTTAGGGAAAATGGGACTCGACTATCTGGATCTTTATCTGATTCATTGGCCTGGGAAAGATAAGTACATGGAGTCCTGGAAAGCTCTCGAATCCCTTTATAAGGATGGCAGGATCAAAGCAATCGGTGTGAGCAACTTCCAAGTTCATCACTTGGAACATTTACTCGAGGGTGCTGAAATCACTCCGGTTATTAACCAGATTGAATTCCATCCCAAGCTGATTCAAACGGAAGTGAGAGATTTCTGCCGGAAGCATAATATTCAAGTTGAAGCCTGGTCTCCACTTATGAATGCAGAGCTATTAAGCAATGAAACCATTAAAGGGATTGCTCAGTCCCATGGTAAATCACCAGCTCAAGTGATACTGCGCTGGGATCTCCAACATGGAGTCATCACAATTCCAAAGTCTATGACGGAGTCCAGAATTCAAGAAAACATTTCGATATATGACTTTGAATTAACTTCTGAACAAATGGAGCAATTAGATGCATTAAATGAAGACTTCCGCAGTGGCCCAGACCCTGATGAATTTGATTTTTAATGAGTGAATAGTACAGAAGAGGATGACCTAAAGAAAACTTTGGGCCATCCTCTTTATTTTATCTGTAGGTTATACAAGAGACTTTTTGTTGTATTGAAGAACTTTTTTATTAAACCTCGCTAAAAAATCCCTCAAACCAGAATATTTTTCTAATCTCAAAAAATAATAAAACCAATTGGAATCGTGAAAAACTATTGTGAATCCAGTAATATCAAGGGTTTGAGCAATTGAAAGATCATGACAAATTCTCCCTTATGACATTTGTCATACCCAGCATATGACACCTACTACTAACACGATGATATCGCTTATCTTATAATGAATCCAACGCCTTAAATGAAGGGAATTATGACATGACAAATATAAAAACGTTGAAAAAAGAAGTTGCTCCTTATGAAAAGTCAACAACAAAGGAAAGTGTATGGCAGATCATCAACACGTTGGGGCCATTCTTTCTATTATGGTTTCTTGCGTATCAAAGCCTTTCAGTATCGTACTGGCTGGCACTCATTCCAATCGTGATCGCTGCAGGGTTCCTTACACGAATCTTCATTATCTTTCATGATTGTACCCATTTCTCTTTCTTTAAAAGCCGTCGTGTAAACCGAATCGTCGGAACAGTTATGGGTGTGTTGACGCTATTCCCGTTCGACCAGTGGGGACATGATCATGCAGTCCATCACGCGACAAGCGGGAACTTGGATAAGCGTGGAACAGGTGACATTTGGACGCTGACGATTGATGAATATTTAGCAGCACCTCTTAAGATTCGTTTGGCGTATCGCTTTTACCGCAATCCGTTCGTTATGTTTGTATTAGGACCGATTTATGTATTCCTTCTTAAAAATAGATTTAACCGTAAAAATGCACGTAAGAAAGAACGTAATAACACGTATTTAGTGAACGTGATCATCGTGGCCCTTATCGCACTTCTATGTGTAACACTGGGCTGGCAGGAATTCCTCCTTGTACAGGGATCCATCTTCATGGTTTCAGGATCGATCGGTATTTGGTTGTTCTACGTTCAGCATACGTTTGAAGACTCGTATTTCGAAGAAGACAAAGAATGGCAATATGTGTTGGCAGCTGTTGAAGGAAGCTCCTTCTACAAGCTTCCAAAAATCATGCAGTTCCTTACAGGTAACATCGGTTATCACCATATTCACCATCTAAGTCCGAGAGTACCGAACTACAAACTCGAAGAAGCACATAAAAACTCAGAACCATTACAAAAAGTACCAACCATCTCACTTTTAACAAGCTTAAAATCATTACGTTTCAAGCTTTGGGATGAAGAAAACAAAACGTTTATAAGTTTCAGAGGTATTAAGTCTCTGGATAAGTCAAAATCAAGAATTTCAACTGAAGCCAAACCTGAATTATAATCCTGACCGACTCTCCTTATGAACGTTTCATATAAGGGGAGTCTTTACATGATAAGGCCTTTAAAAGGAGTGAACCTACATGATTCGAATCGTCATTGCAGAGGATCAGGAATTATTACGTGGAACCCTGACCTCCATCCTCAACCTGGAAGAAGACATGGAAGTAGTCGGCCAGGTAAAGGATGGGCAAGAAGCACTCGCCCTTGTCCACCAATTGAAACCAGACCTCTTTATCATGGATATTGAAATGCTTGAGAGGGACGGACCTCTAGAAGCTGTGAAGACAATGGGATGTCATCTACTCGTTTTGACGACATTTCCGAAAAAGGGATATTTAGAGCGGGCTCAACAATTCGATGCAGGTGGGTACTTATTAAAGGACAGTCCAAGTGAAGAACTGACTTCCTCGATTCGCAGTATAGTGGAGGGGAAGCGGGTTTATTCTCCGAAGTTAACCGAAGAGGATGAGGAGTCTCAGGAGCCTGGTTCATACCACATTCCCCACCCACCAGGCCCGGTGAAGAACTATTTTACAATGATTATGGATAAGATGAAGTCACCAACAGGGTGAGTTTGAGGGGTCTGTCCCCCATGCGGTTTACGCATGGGGGGCAGACCCCTTTTTCAATAATGCCGGGTACATGTTGTGACCTTTACGTGATGGGTTTCATTTTAGGGGTATGGAGATAGGGGTGGGGCCGGATCCCATCCAGTTAATACACGAAGTTCAAATGGACAGCAGCATGCCCCTCTTAGCAAAGAGGGTCATGCTATTTTCTGTGTGCGGAAATCCACGAATAAGAAGAAGATTGAATAACATATATAAGAAAGAGTAGATGTTAAAATAGTGAAAAAATCCAAAAGGAGGGATTTGTATGTCACAAGGCGGCGATATGATATTTCAAATTGTCCCGGTTTTTATAGGGATCATTTTTGTCATCGTGATTTCGTTCATTCTGTTCTCTGTTATTAAAGGAGTGGGGGAATGGAGTAAGAATAACCAGTCACCTACTTTAATCGTCCGAGCAAAAGTCCTTGCAAAAAGGACGGCAGTAAGAGGTGGGGGAGAAACAAGAGCCTATAGCCAATACTTTGTCACCTTCGAAGTGGAAAGTGGGGACAGGATGGAGTTAAAAGTAAAAGATAATGAGTTTGGGATGCTTGTGGAAGGAGATCAGGGGGAATTGACCTTCCAGGACTCCCGTTATCTTGGATTCGTCCGTCACTTTCAGGAAATTCACATGTAAAAAAGGACCCTCCATACGCATTGGTATAGAGGGTCCATCCGGATGATTACCATTCCTTCGGTTCATAATCCAAATCCTGAAACAATCGCGTCTTCTCTTTCTTAGAAAGGTCACGCCATTGTCCTACAGGAAGGTTCCCAAGTTGAATATTCATGATGCGCGTGCGCTGCAGTCGGTAGACCTCATATCCAAGGGCCTCACACATGCGACGGATCTGTCGATTCAATCCTTGAGTCAACGTGATTTGAAACACGTATTTTGACACCTGCTCCACTTTACAAGGCAGAGTTTTCGTTCCAAGAATCTTAACACCCTCTGACATCTGCTTTAAGAAATCCTCTGAAACCGGGCGGTCAACAGTGACAATATATTCTTTTTCATGCTGATTTTCCGCACGGAGAATTTCGTTGACGATATCTCCATCGTTCGTCAGAAGAATCAAGCCATCTGAATCTTTGTCCAGTCGTCCAATATTGAAAATTCGTAACGGATGATTGACAAGATTTACAATATTCCCCTTGACGCCCTTTTCAGTTGTACTCGTAATCCCAACAGGTTTATTTAGTGCAATATATACATTATTTCTTGCTACTCTGACAGGAGCTCCGCTAACCTTCACATCATCCCCGGGATTCACTTGATCGCCAATCTTCGCGATCTTCCCGTTGATGGTCACTCTTCCTTCAGTAATCAATTTATCTGCACCGCGCCTGGATGCCTTTCCAGCCTCGCTTATATACTTATTGATACGCATGCTCAACACAACCTTAAACTGATAATTAATAATCTAAGAATATCGGACTGGCACTTTATTTTCAAGGGATTCCCCTAAATAGATCCCGTCCAGGTGGGCTATCCTATGAAAGATAAAAAACGCGAACTTTTTTTAAATACCCCCTTTACATTTACGCAGCGTCAACCTGTAAAGTAAGAATTGTCAGGAGGTGACATCATGGAATATACCGTCAAGAAACTTGGAGAGATTGCTGGGGTGAGCACGAGGACCCTGCGCTATTATGATGAAATTGAGCTTCTGAAGCCGGCCAGGACCAGTTCGTCAGGATACCGGATATACGGGCAGAAGGAAGTCGACCGCTTGCAGCAAATCCTCTTTTACAAAGAACTGGGTGTAGGACTGGACGAAATCAAGGATATTCTTGATGATCCTGCCTTTGACGCAACCCATGCCTTACGGGAACACCGGGAAACCTTAATGGACAGACGAGCACAGCTTGATCAATTGATTGCAAATGTAGATAAAACATTACGTGTAAAGGAAGGGAGAATCACCATGTCGGATAAAGAAAAGTTCGAAGGGTTCAAGGAGAAAATGGTGGAAGATAATGAGAAAAAGTACGGGAAAGAAGTGCGGGGAAAATACGGTGATAAGGCAGTGGACGAATCCAACGCCAGAGTCATGAACATGTCTCAGGAAGACCATGAAAAGGTCACAGCAATGGAACAGGAAATTAAACAAACCTTAGGGAAAGCATTTCAAACTGGGGATCCTGCAGGCGATGCTGCCCAGAAAGCGGCTGACCTCCATAAGCAATGGATCTCGTTCTACTGGGGGCATTACAGTAAAGAAGCCCATGCAGGACTTGCTCAGATGTACGTGGATGATGAACGGTTCAAGGCTTATTATGACGCTGAACAAGAGGGAGTGGCTGAGTTCTTGCGGGATGCGATTCACATCTATACAGGAGAGAAAAAAGAAGTGGAATAAACAAGAAGTACTCTCCTCCGCAAATAAGTGTTATGATATGGAGACGAGCGTGAAAGAACGAACCTTATCATAACGGAGTGAAAAAATGAGTAAACCAAAGAAAAAGAGCGGAACGGGCCAAGGCACTGGAAAGAAAGGCTGGAATCGCTGGCAGGCCGGAGCGAATAAGAAGAAGAGCAACAAGCCTTATACAAGTAAAGGCGTGAAGCATGGGAATAAGCAGGAAGATAAGTAGTAATATGTAAGTCCATTTCCTATCGGGGAAGTGGACTTTTTATATAGGAAGTTAAAGGAGTTCAGGAGTGAGTATTAAACAAACTTATAAAAACATTTGCTATTTTTACGATTTCCTGTTATTCTAAGAAAGAATTATTTTTGTTCGGTCTGTAAGGAATGAAAGTATTTAAACTTTTCGCCTTTGATATCTAATTGAGCAATAATAGTAATAAATCGTGGATTCGATTCCACCCAGGAGGAAACACACATGCAAGAAGGTACAGTAAAATGGTTTAACGCAGAAAAAGGTTTCGGTTTCATCGAAATCGAAGGTGGAGAAGATGTATTCGTACATTTCTCAGCTATCCAAGGCGAAGGATTTAAATCTTTAGACGAAGGTCAAAAAGTTACATTTGACACTGAGCAAGGTCAACGTGGACTTCAAGCGACTAACGTAAACAAAGCGTAATAGCTTTATGATGAAGGACTCTCCCGTAGAGTCCTTTTTTATTTGTCAAAAAAAAAGGAGGTGCCTGTCGTACAAGTAGCAGGCAACCCTTCGCAATTATGTTAACGCATACTTGATGATTCCTTGAATGTAAACAGATGTTTCATTCTGAGCACATTCCCTGATTTTGATTTTTCCTTCTTTTTCTAACTCATTGGCCAGATTTTCAATGGTTTGCGCTTCTTCATTTGACGTCATAGGAATTTCAATTGAAAAGAAGTTTCCGCGGCTGGCTTGATTTAAACTTTTTAATAATCCAATTTTATTCATTGGGTCATCCCCTTTATCTCTTACTTTCGACACAAGGATGGTTTTCTCCTCTACTGATGGAGAGTTTAAGGGTAAATATTCAAAGGTTATTTTAAAATGAGCCGCCTGAGTTAATAGAAGAAAAAGTGGGAAGATCACTGTTTTGTGAAGAATATAGGAATAGATTTGCTTTTTCTCAGATTATCTGTTATTCTAAGTAAGAATTATTTTTGTTCGGTCTGTAAGGAAAGAAAGTATTTAAACTTTTCGCCTTTGATATCTAATTGAGCAACGATAGTAATAAATCGTGGATTCAAGTCCACACAGGAGGAAACAATTATGCAACAAGGTACAGTAAAATGGTTTAACGCAGAAAAAGGTTTCGGTTTCATCGAAATCGAAGGTGGAGAAGATGTATTCGTACATTTCTCAGCTATCCAAGGCGAAGGATTTAAATCTTTAGACGAAGGTCAAAAAGTTACATTTGACACTGAGCAAGGTCAACGTGGACTTCAAGCGACTAACGTAAACAAAGCGTAATAGCTTTTGATGAAGGGACTCTCTCGGAGGGTCCTTTTTTTATTATTTGGGAATGGATTTAAGTGGGGGTTATTTGGAATAGTGCTGAGCAAGCCGCCTCCGCTATTGGTGTCGTTCAGCTCCGGCAGCTAGAGGCTCGAGGTCATAAGTTAAATTGGCCAAGAAGGCAAAGTGCGACTTCCCGGCCAATTTAGCTTATGCTTGTCGGGCCTGAACGAGCCACCTCTGCTTTTGGTATCATCCAGCTCCGGCGGCTAGAGGCTCGAGGTCATAAGTCAAACATGCCAAAAAGGCAAAGAGCGCCTTTCCGGCATGTTCGCCTTATGCTTGTCGCCTCTGGTCGAGCCGCCTCCGCTTTAGAATATAAAAAGGGACCGACAGCGTTCGTCGGTCCCGGAGACAACATGTTACAAGTTAAAAATGGTTAGGTAAAGCATAACACACTATTGGTGGAATACCTAAAGATATTTGAAAAGAATTTGCAGGGGGTATTTTTCCATTGAATAGAATCGACACTTTCCTATGAGAATAAGACTAAATGAAGGAATAAATGAGGTATTGAAATGAGTATAAAACAATTTAAGGATTATAAGCTTAGTGATGATATTGTAAGGGCTCTATCCGATTTAGGCTATCAGGCTCCAACCGAGGTTCAGTCCAAGGTGCTTCCATTGGCTCTAGAGAAGAAGGATCTTGTTGTGCGTTCCCAAACAGGAAGCGGTAAGACAGCCTCTTTCGGGATTCCGATTTGTGAGTTGGTAGAATGGGAAGAAAATAAACCTCAGGCACTTGTGCTGACACCAACCCGTGAACTGGCGGTTCAAGTGAAAGAAGACATTACGAACATCGGACGCTATAAACGAATCAAAGCGGCTGCAGTGTACGGGAAATCTCCTTTTCACCGACAAAAGCTTGAGCTTAAGCAGAAAAATCATGTCGTAGTCGGCACCCCCGGTCGTGTCCTCGATCATATTGAAAAAGGAACACTCCCACTGGAAAAGCTTGTGTACCTTGTGATCGACGAAGCCGATGAGATGCTGAACATGGGGTTTATCGAACAGGTGGAAGCGATTATTCAGGAGTTGCCAACAGACCGCGTAACGTTGACTTTCTCTGCTACGTTACCGGAGGATGTTGAAGCACTCTGCCATAAATATATGAAGAAACCTGTTCATATTGAAATTAAGGCAACTGGCATTACAACAGATAAGATTGATCATTCCATGATCGAAGTGAAAGAGGAGGACAAGCTGACTCTTCTGAAAAACGTGACAACTGTTGAGAATCCCGATAGCTGCATCATTTTTTGCCGAACAAAAGAAAATGTGGATACATTATGTGATGAGTTGGACCGATCAGGGTATCCCGTTGATAAAATTCATGGCGGTATGATTCAGGAAGCGCGCTTTGAAGTGATGGACGATTTTAAAAGAGGGGAATTCAGGTATCTTATCGCAACCGATGTGGCGGCGCGTGGAATTGATATCGAAAATATTACCCACGTCATCAATTATGATATTCCCATGGAGAAAGAAAGTTATGTTCACCGGACAGGAAGAACGGGCCGCGCAGGTTCTGCAGGAAAGGCGATCACCTTCTGCACACCGTATGAAGATAAATTCCTTGCCGAGATTGAAGACTATATCGGATTTACGATTCCAAAGCTGCAGCCGCCGTCACAAGACACAGTGGCAAAATCAAAGGCGGATTTTGAAAGGAAATTAGACACGGAACCAGATTTTAAAGCAGACAAGAGTGAGCAATTGAACAGAGACATCATGAAGCTCTACTTCAATGGTGGAAAGAAAAAGAAAATCAGAGCAGTCGATTTCGTCGGAACAATTTCGAAAATCGAAGGAGTGAGCGCTGATGACATCGGCATCATCACCATTCAGGAAAACCTTTCCTATGTGGAGATTTTGAATGGTAAAGGGCCACTGGTATTGCAAGCGATGAAGAAAACCACAGTTAAGGGTAAGATGCTGAAGGTTCATGAAGCGAGAAAATAAATACGTTGGTGTGCCTTCTCTAAAGAGGAGGCCATTTTTATAAAGATCAAATCCTGCAAAATGGTGCACGATAAGTCGGGTTGCTTTATTTCTATCTTGCTATTCTATTGATGAAGGGGGCAGTGGAAATGGATTCATTGAAGAATATGAATGACGCTTTAAGGTACATCGAAGAGAACTTAACTGAAGAAATCAATTTTGCAAATGTGGCCCAGATTGCCTTTTGCTCGGAGTATCACTTTAAACGGATGTTTTCGTTCCTTGCAGGGATTCCCTTATCGGAATACATCAGGCGCCGCCGTTTGACCCTGGCAGCCCTTGAACTGCAAAACAGCGACGTAAAGGTAATCGATATTGCCATGAAATATGGCTATTCTTCACCCGATTCCTTTAAGAGAGTGTTCCAAAAAATGCATGGGATCGCTCCGTCACAAGCGAGGGGCCATTCACTCAAAGCATTTCCACCTCTTGCCTTCCAGTTATCCATCAAAGGAGGTAATGAAATGAATTATCGAATCGTAGAGAAAGAACCGTTTTCTATTGTAGGTATCATGAAACGAGTACCAATCATCTTTAATGGGGTGAATCCTGAAATTGCAGCCATGTGGCAGAGCTTGGACGAGGAAATGATCAAGAGATTTAAAAGCATGTCAAATGTAGAACCACAAGGATTGGTTAGTGCATCCGTCAATTTTTCCGAAGGCAGAATGGAGGAAAAGGGGGAGCTCGATCATTATATAGGGGCTGCAACTACAGAGAAATGTCCAGATGGTTTATCGAAACTTGATGTTCCCGATCTGACATGGGCTGTATTCGAAGCGGTCGGACCATTTCCGGACACTTTGCAACATGTTTGGGGGCGGATCTATGCTGAATGGTTCCCGTCTTCAAGCTATGAACAAGCAGAGGGGCCAGAGATGTTGTGGAATGAGAGTAAGGACGTTGGATCGGATAAGTTTAGGAGTGAAATATGGATACCGGTTAGGAAGAAGTGAGGGATAAAGCAGCGAATTCATTTGGATTCGCTGTTTTTTTAGGATGTAGGATTCATATAGGGGGATTTTGAGAAAATGGTTGAGTAGATAGTATAAAAGGGTAGGATTCTTAAAGGAATGAGTGGTTTATCAGCGAAATATTGATTTTATCAGCGATATTTTCAATATATCAGCGAAATTCGGATTATATCAGCGAAATCTTAAATTTATCAGCGAACCCAGACATTCAAAGATAGGCATAACCAGAGTTCTGTTTTCAGTAACCACGTTCTGATTTGATCTGAGGTCAATTTATCGGAGAAATTTTCAATATAACGGCGAAATATTCAATATAAAGCGAAATCCAAAATTTAACGGCGAATGAAGCATTAAATAGGAGCGAGTACCAAGGACCAACCAGCTATAAGTGAAGTGGGACAAGGTGCCTGTCCCCATGTCCCACCAAAACAACGTTATTGAAAAATAATGTTGTAATCGTTTTCAAGATGTTGTATTATTCAGTTAAAGGAAATCCGAAACGTTTTGGGAGATGTGCAAGTGACTACAATAAAAGATATAGCAAGGGTAGCTGGGGTATCCGTTACGACGGTGTCAAGAGCGTTAAATGGATATTCTGATGTCAACGAAGACACGAGAAGGAAGATTGCAGAAGTTGCCAAGGAGTTAAATTATAGTCCGAATTCGATTGCCCGAAGTCTCGTCATGAAGAAGTCGAAAACGATTGGATTACTCGTTTCCGGATTTACAAAGGAAAGTGTGAAGGATAATTTCATCGTAGAAGTGCTGGCAGGGATTAATGAGTTTGTTTCAGGTGCTGACTACGATCTTGTTTTATTTAACACCAATTCTTCAAAGCAGCGTGAAAAGACGTATACTCAACTTTGCAGAGAAAGAAGAGTGGACGGGGTCATTATCCAGGGGATTCGAACCGATGATCCTTATTTACAGGAAGTCGTCGAAAGTGATATTCCTTGTGTTTTAATTGATATTCCCCTTGAGTCCGGGAATGTGAGTCATGTGACGACGGATAATGTATTAGGAGCTGAAAAAGCCGTTCTACATTTACTCGACAATGGACACAAGAACATTGGGATGATTAATGGACATGAGTTTGCGTTTGTTAGTCAGCAGAGATTGGAAGGGTATAAAAACGCTTTGCAAGGAGCACAGGTCGACCTCAATACCAACTACATCGTAAATGGAGAGTTCACAGAAGAAAGTGGGAAGAAAGCGGCTAACTCATTATTAACCTCATATCCTGAAATCACAGCAATATTTTGCGCAAGCGATTTAATGGCCATCGGAGCGATGAGTGCAGCGCAAGAGTTGAAGTTACAGGTGCCAGAAAAACTTTCGATTGTCGGGTATGATGATATACTGCTTGCTTCCTATGTTAGTCCCAAGCTGACAACCATCCAACAAAATAAGTTTCAGCTGGGGTATGAAGGGGCAAGATTATTGCTGGAATTGTTATCAAATCAGTCCAAGACCCATCGAATGGTGTTGGAGACAAAGTTAATCAAAAGAGAAAGTACAAATCATAGAAATGAATAAACGTTGGTGAAAATCTTCATAAATGAAGAGGAATAATAGCCAACTTTTATTTAAGGGGTTATCCGAAACGTTTTGGAATCGGGTGTTTTTTTAAAAAAGTTTTCCAAAACGTTTCGGAAGACTTTGGAATGATTTATAAACAAAAATAAGAAGCGTTTTGAAAGTAGGAGGAACCAATATGAACTACAGAGTGATTAAAGAAAACAACTTATTTCTTCTTACAGATGAGCAAGGAGATATCATTTCAGATCATAGTTATGGACTTGGTTTATACAAGAATGACACGCGATACCTTAGCAAGTTGAATGTGAAAATCAATAATGAAAAACCGATTCTATTACATTCGGATGGATCCGAAAACTATATGTCTACGATTCTTTCGACAAATCCCCATCAAGAAGAGGATGGCAATCTTATTCTGTGGAGAGAATCCGTTGAGATTGAACGTAAGCGCTTTATTTATGATGATGTGTTATATGAAACGATTAAAACAAAAAACTATTACCCAAAGCCGGTCTCGTTTGGGTTGAATATAGAAGTCGATGTGGACTTCAACGATATGTTTATCGTACGCGGGTTCCAAACTGGAAACGTAGGAAAGAGAACAGGACAGAAAGTTGAAGATCAATCCCTCACCTTTCGATATGAAGGAGCAGACGATATCAGTCGTTCGACAAAGATTCAGTGGGATGCCAAAGCGAAAAACGTTAAGGAAAATGGGGAAATTACCTTCCAGGTTGAGCTTCAGCACGAGGAAGAACAGTCCATTACATTTATGATCGTGCCACTGGAAAATATAGAAACCAGAGATGACATTTTACCTGTCGAAGAAGCTCTTCAAAAATTAAAAGTTTCTTATGAAGAATGGTCCGCTCAGTTAACGAAAGTAGAAACGGATTATCAGCCACTTCAACGCCTGGTGGACAGAGGATTATCAGATCTTAGAGTGTTATTGACTGACACTGGATACGGAAAGTTTCCTGTAGCTGGCCTTCCTTGGTTCGGGGTTCCATTCGGAAGAGACAGTCTGATCGCGGCCCTGCAAATGATTGCTTTTCAACCCCACGTTGCAAAAGGTACCCTGTTCACCATGGCCAGTGAGCAAGGGACGAAGGTGGATCCTTGGAGAGACGAACAGCCGGGCAAGATCATGCATGAAATTCGATACGGAGAGCTTGCGAATACGAATCAGATTCCGTTCACGCCTTATTACGGAACGATTGATGCAACCCCGTTATTCCTTGTACTTTTAACAGAGTATGTGAAATGGACGGGTGACTTCGATACATTCCGAAAGCTTTCAGATAACGTAAGGGGAGCGCTTGAGTGGATTGACCAATATGGAGATCGTGATGGTGATCTATTTGTTGAGTACCATCAGGAATCATCCAAGGGAATCGCCAACCAAGGCTGGAAGGATTCCGGGGACTCCATCGTTCATCGAAATGGGGATTACGCTGATACACCGATTGCCTTAGTAGAGGTCCAAGGCTATGTGTACCAGGCGAAACATGGACTGGCTGTTGTTTATGAAGCACTTGGGAATAATGAAATGGCTTCTAGATTAAAAGCAGAAGCGAAAAATCTACAAGAACGATTTGAACAGGATTTTTGGATGGACGACCAGGGATTTTACGCCATCGCCCTGGATCAAAACAAAGAAAAGGTTGGTACGATCACATCTAATCCAGGACATGTTTTATACTCAGAAATGATGTCAGGGAATCGTGCTGAAAAAGTAAGTCAAACGTTAACGAATGACAAAATGTTTTCAGGATATGGGATTCGTACGATGGGGAAAGGCGAAGCTGGTTATAACCCGATGAGCTACCACGATGGGAGCATCTGGCCCCATGATAACAGCATGACACTACTGGGATTAAGTAAATTAGGATTTACTGAAGAATCGAAGAAGGTGATGGGTGGACTGATTGATGCATCCCGCCACTTCGAGTACGACCGCTTGCCTGAATTGTTCTGCGGGTATGATTCTGTAATTGGGAAGGCTGTAAAGTATCCGGTCGCTTGTTCTCCACAGGCATGGGCAGCGGGGACACCACTCGTATTTATTCAATCACTATTAGGATTGTTTCCAAACAGCCTAACAAAAGAAATACATCTCAATCCAATCTTACTTGATGAAATGAACATATTGACCGTTCACGATATTACGATTGGTGATGGAGTGCTGTCTCTATCCTTAACGCGAAAAGGAGACAAGGTAGAAACCACCATTTTAGAAAACTCAACAGGCTACGACATTGTGAAAGAAAAGCAGACGGTGTAATCACATCCAGGAATAACAATCCTATTTTAAAAAATCAAAAAAGGGGTTATGAAAATGGCGAAGAAGAAATGGATCGCGAGTCTAGGTATTACGACGATGTTAGTGGGGACGGTTCTGGCAGGGTGCAGTGGATCAGACGAGAAGACGAGTTCAAATGGAGCAGATGGTGAGAAAGTCGAGATCACTCTTGCCGGCTGGGGAGGAAATCCTTCTGAACAGAAGCTTTTGACTCAAACGATCGCTGATTTTGAAGAAAAACATCCGAATATTGACGTAAAGCACGAAGTCATTTCTGAGCAGTATATGGACGTATTGAAAACACGTTTGATTGGTGGAGAAGGTCCTGACGTTTTCTATTTGGATGCACTGGAAGCTCCGGCCCTGATTGAAACGGGGGTTGTGGAGCCATTGGATGATTACGTAACGGAAGATTTCGATGTGAAAGATTTCGAGAAACCGATGCTTGAAGCGTTCCAAGTTGATGGGAAGACATATGGTTTTCCGAAAGACTATTCGACTCTAGCCTTATTCTATAATAAGAAGATGTTTGAAGAAGCAGGAGTGGAAGTTCCGAAAACATGGGATGAACTCCGTGAAGTATCAAAAGCTCTGACGAAAGATGACGTTTATGGATTTGGTGTAGCTCCGGAACTCGCCCGCCTTTATCACATTGCTCAGGCAACAGGTGGGGAAGTCGTGAAGGATGATCAAGCGAACTTTGCTTCAGATAAAGTGGTCAATGCTCTTCAGCCGATCATCGACCAGCATAACGAAGACAAAACCTCTGCACAGGCTTCAGAAGTTGGAGCGAACTGGGGAGGAGAAATGTTTGGTCAAGGGAAAGCAGCCATGGTCATCGAAGGAAACTGGGCGATTCCATTCTTAGCGGATACGTTCCCGGATGTTGAATACGGAACGGCTGAATTACCGACTATCAATGGAGAAAAGGGGACAATGGCCTACACGGTTGGTTATGTAATGAATTCGGCATCGGAAAAGAAGGAAGCTTCATGGGAGCTGATTTCATATCTGACGGGTAAAGAAGGAATGGAAACATGGACGTCTAAAGGATTTGCCCTTCCGACACGTAAGTCAGTAGCTGAAAAATTAGGGTATGACAAAGATGAATTACGCGGAGCACTGGTAGCCGGAGCACCATATGCAACGGTCTGGGCGGAAGGAAAGAACCTGCCGATCATCATGAATAACTTTAACAACCAATTTATTGCTGCCTTCCTGGGTGACCGACCATTGGATGAAGCACTGAAAGAAGCAGAAGAACAAGCGAATAGCGAAATTCAATAATCTCTTTAAAGGTACCTGACACTCATGATTGTGTCAGGTACAGCTTTACCATTGACTGTATTCTTTCTTTTGAGGTCTGGGATGCGGACCTGAGCGGAAAGAATACAGGTAATAGCTCTGAAGATTTTAGACAGATAGAAGGTAGGGATGAGAATGAACAAACAATCTTCTAAGAAGAGATTACAGGATGCAGGACAAGGATACTTATTTATGTCTCCCACGCTATTTGTATTAGCGGTGTTTATTATTGGACCGATTCTTTATGCCATCTTTTTATCCTTTCATAAGGTTCAACTCCTTGGAGACATGAGTTTTGAATTTGTTGCTTTTGAAAACTTTGCGAGGATCATGGAAGACAACCGGGCCATTATCGCATTGAAAAACACGGCAAAGTACGTACTGATTGTGGTACCTACACAGACCTTTCTGGCATTGGTTCTGGCTGCAACGTTAAACGCAGGATTAAAGGGGGAGAAGCTTTTCAGGATTGTCTATTTCCTACCGACCTTAACATCTTCAGCCGTATTAACGTTGATCTTTATGTGGATGTATAACAAAGAAGGGCTGATCAACAACCTATTAGAAAAAGTGGGCTTGCCGACTTATAACTTCTTAGGTGATCCTGACATTGCCCTGAATGCGATTATGTTGATGAACATTTGGGCAACGGCACCGTTTTTCATGGTCATCTATCTTGCAGCCCTTCAAGATATTCCGGACTCGTTATACGAAGCGGCTGAACTGGACGGAGCGAACGCGATCCAGAAGTTCTTCTATGTGACCGTTCCGTTTTTGCGACCGGTTACGTCCTTTGTCGTGATCATGGGGGTTATCGGAACGTTCCAGCTATTTGATCAATCATATATTTTCTCAGGTGGATCCGGTGGGCCGAATAACTCGACGTTAACAGTTGTCCTCCTAATCTATCAATATGCCTTTAAATCATTGGGGACCATGGGATATGCAGCCGCACTTGCCTTCGCGCTTGCTATAATCATCCTGGTGGCGACTTTGATTCAACGTAAATTCTCTAAAGAAGAATCACTCTATTAAGGAGGATGGAAGCATGAATTCGAAGAAAAAGACGTTCAGTAAACGTCTTCTATACATTGTCCTGATAGGCTATGCGATCACAACTCTGATTCCATTCTTATGGGCACTCTCCTCTTCTTTTAAAACATTAGAAGAAATCATTAGCGGAACTATGAATTTCATACCGAAGAATTTCACTTTGGATAATTATAAACAGATATTCATTGAGCAGGAGCTATTTCCAAGATGGTTATTCAATAGTTTATTCATCGCAGTAATCGGGACAGCATTGAATATCATCTTTAACTCCATGTCTGGATACGCCTTGGCGCGCTTAAGCTTTCCTGGGAAAAAGGCATTATTTATCATGATCCTGGCTGTCCTGATGATTCCCGCTCAAGTTACGATGATCCCGAACTATTTAATTTTAAAAGAAATCGGCTGGCTTAACTCGTATCAAGGGATGATCGTACCGGCCATGATCAATGCAACCTTCATCTTCATGATGAGACAATTCTTCATCAATTTCCCGAAAGAACTGGAAGAGGCTGCTCAAATCGATGGCCTAAGCCGTTTCGGAATCTTCTTCAAGGTGGTTTTACCATTAGCAAAACCAGCCTTGGCCGCACAAGCAATCTTTGTCTTCATGGGATTCTGGAACAACTTCATGACCCCATTGATTGTCATGACCGATACAGAAATGTATACACTGCCATTAGGATTGAACACCTTTAAAGGCCAATACGTCAGCTACTGGAACTACATCATGGCGGCATCCATGGTCTTTACACTGCCGGTACTCCTTCTGTATGCATTCTTTAATCGCTACTTTATTAAAGGAATATCTTTCACAGGCGGGAAATAGTAATTGGAGGGCTTCTCTTTTAGAGAGCTCTCTTTTTTTAAATCAAAAGAGTGAAGGGTATGAAAAAAATAGGGGGGAAGCAGGAATCTTTATGGGTTTGCTGCTTTGATTTTAGGTTATGGTGTTGGGTGTCAAATTGGTGGTGTGTGGGGGTTCATTTTGTCGTTAGAGATGGATTTATCAGCGAAATAATGATTTTATCAGCGATATCTCAAATTTATAAGCGAACGAGGGATGTCAATAGAGTATCGACTGCTGCCGATGAACCGCAGTATCATTTCTGAATTGTTTACAAGGGAACAAGCAGCCAATTTGGGGCAGAGAAATCGGTCTGCAATATGTTCACGCTCATATTCGCTTTGTTTGTATGACTCTGTTAAAAGCAAGACCCTTATCGTTTCCCAGGGTCACTTCATTATTCCGGGAAAGCTTTTGATAGATATACTTAATCAGTAGAATGATGGCTGCGAATCCAATGTAGATGAAGAAAAAAACAATGTATCCCCACAAACCAACGATGGCATCAATGAATTCCATCTGTCCCCGATTAGTGATTGCCTGCTGTATTTCGATTGCAAAGACCAACACAAACATGAAGGTCAATGTATAGAAGAAAGCCAATGCGGTGATCCCGAACTTAAGCTTCGATAAAATCTTAGACACAAAATATACAAAAAAGAACACGGTGATTCCGATAATGCCCATAATCCAAAAATGCAGATCTTTATCCGTAAAGGTGAAACCGAGATCACTCGCCAACACAATAAACATGTCGTGGAGGTTATTGATGATCTCCACTATTAACGTAATGCCTTCTTTCATCATATCCACTCACTCTTTTATGAAGATAAGTACATTATGAGTATATCAGGAATGTGGATTTCGTGTTAGGTGGTAAATAAGGGTGATTTTCTGGATGGGTGTGACAAGGGGATGGACGAGATTGATGTAAATTAAGATTCTTTTCAATATTAAACGTGATAAATTGGATAAAGTGTGGCGAGCCATGATCAGCCCACGAATTCAATCAAATGTACCAGGCATCACCTTCAACAAAAAAATATTTAAAAAAACTGTAGGGATTCATCATTTTCTTTCGTCTATTATAATGAGACCACAAGAAAGGGGGAGAGAGGTTGGTGGATCCGCTAATTGAAAAGGCGAAAAATGGTAGTGAGCATGCGTTTCGGATGTTGGTCGAAATGTATAAGCAGTATGTTTTTAAATGCATTTACGGCGTTCTGAGGAACCAAAAAGATGCAGAAGATGCATCACAGGAAGCGTGGATGAAGATTTATACCTCTCTCCCTCAGTACGAGCATCAAGGGTTCAAGACATGGATGACGAGAATTGCAGTGAACCATGCCATTGATTGTAAGCGAAGACAAGCAAGACAGAGGGAAGATCTGGTCGACGAGCTCCCCGTGAAAGAGTCCCGGGATGCTGTAGAAAGACGATTACTAAAAAAAGAACAAAAGCAGCTCGTGTTGAGGCATTTAGAAGAAGTTCCCGAATCATACAGAGAAGTGATTGAAGGGTTCTACATAAAAGAAAAGTCCTATCAGCAGCTTGCAAATGAACAGCATGTGCAGGTGAAGACGATTGAAACAAGGCTGTACCGGGCAAGGCTTTGGATGCGGAAGCACTGGAAGGAGGAGGATTTCATATGAGTCATATTGCATTGGAAGAGTGGAAGAATTACGCCAGAGATGAAATGGATGATAATAAGCGAAGCGAATACGAGGAGCATCTATACAGTTGCGATCAATGCATGAGTCTTTATATGGAAGCAATCGAAATGGTTCAAGACGAGCTTCCTTCCATTGAAGGTCCGTCCCTCTATACAGATGAGGTGATGGAGCGAATTCCCGTTGAGATGAATCCAGTGGTGAAGAAAGTGAAGAAACAATGGTATGAGGAAAAGGTGTTTCATTATGTGCTGGCTACGGCGATGACGCTGATTTTGATGGCATCTGGTATTTTTGGTGAACTTGTGAAGATCACGACTGAATTTGAAAGAAACCAGCAGCCTTCCTTTACAGAAAATATTTTAAATAAAACAACGGCTTTACTGGATAGTGTTGAAAAAATTGAAGAACAGGAGGCAGAGTAAGATGGATAAAAAGAAGAATCCAATCATTGCGTTTTTGTTGGCTTTTATACCCGGTGTGGGATTAATGTATTTAGGGAAGGTTTTTAGAGGGGTATTGTTTTTACTCGTATTGATGGCGTCCTTTCCCGTTGCATTCGTGGGCGCGCAAGTGTTGAACTGGGATGGTTTTGCTTTTATCACCATTGGGTTTGCGTTCTTATTCTATCTCATCAGTATCGTTAATACGGCACTTGTGGCATCAAGAATGTTGAAAGCGGGCGAAGCATCACGAGAACCGGTGTTAGAAAGTGAATCAGGACAGCTGAGCACCGAACGCTTCTATACCATCATCCTTTCCATGATACCAGGGCTCGGTCATTTCCAACTGGGATTGATGAACCGTGGTGTCACATTTCTGGCAACGTTCCTCGGAGTAGCTGCGATGATTCTGTTTGTAACAGCGATGACGGGGAGAGGGGAGTTTATGGTGTTCTTGATCGTTCTACCTGTCGTATGGGTATACAACTTCTTCGATACGATGCAACTGTTGAATAAAAAGCAGGCAGGTGAAGTGCTGACGGATCGGTCTGTATTGGAAGACCTGGAAGCCCAGCATGAAGGTGGGAGAAAGAGTAAGGCATTCGCCACATTTTTATCGATGTTTCCTGGAGCGGGGCATCTGTACCTCGGCTATCAAAAAAGGGGGATCCAGCTCATGGCTGCATTCTTGTTCTCGATCTATATATTAGATGTTCTTCGATTGGGAATCTTTCTTTTTCTGGTGCCTATCATATGGTTCTATAGCTTCTTTGATGGTCTGCAACGGGCGACAAAGCACGGAAAAGAACCCTTTGAGGACACACCAATTGTATCCTACCTGATAAATCAGCAAAAATGGGTAGGTATCGGGTTGATGCTCCTTGGTGTGTATTACCTGGCAACGAACATAATGATGCCGTTATCTCTACCAACTTTAGAGACGTATGGCATCGATCCGTATCATATGATGAATAGCTATATCCAGCCGGGAATTGTGTGCCTTCTTCTAATAGGGGGAGGAATTAAATTGGTTGCTGGAAGTAAAAAGGTCCATTCGAAAGAGGGGGTATCAGAATGAGAACATGGCGAGTCGGATCTATATCAATGGGGGCATCCCTGCTTTTTTTAGGCATCTTTTTATTGCTATCGCAAATTATAAAATGGGATTCAGCGTATGTGTTAGCAGGTTGGTGGCCGGTACTCCTGATTGTGTTAGGGGCGGAAATCTTAGTGTACTTATTTTTATCAAAGCAGGAGAAGCCAATATTAAAATATGATTTTCTAAGTATAATATTTGTGGCTGTCATAGGAACGGTGGGAATCGGATTTACGGTGCTTCAGGCGACAGGATTGACAGAGGAGTTGCAAACGTTCTTTGATTCTGAAGTGAGAACAGCGGACCTACCTTCGTTTAACTATCAGGTAGGTGAGGAGGTGAAGCGGATCGTCGTTGATTCAAGTCATCATCCGTTAACGGTTGAAACAGTTACGGATAAAGAAGTGAGTGTGTTTGGTACGTATCGTTCTTCCTTTGCAGAAGGGAAACCATTACTTGGGAATCCGGAAGATTATCTGATGACGACACAAAAAGGTGATACGCTGTATATCACATTGAAAAGTCTTCCTGACTACAATGGCTGGATGCAATCAGGGCAGGAGATGGATGCGACACTCGTCATCCCGGCATCCAAGTCCCTCGAAATCTCGAGTGACTACAGTGAAGTCACATTAAAACCGAGAACCCTATCGAGCTCCTGGGAAGTATCAAGCTCAGCGAGGGTCAACCTGGTTCTTGCCTCAAATGAAGACCTGACCATCAATGCCGATAACGTTGGGGACATCCATGGGGAGGACGTAAAATGGCAATTTACAGAACCAACGAGTGCATCCGATAAAGATGTAATCGAAGAAGGAATCCCAAACAAATCCGCTACCCTTAAACTAGGAAGCGGACAACACCCCATCACCATCTCCCATTCCGATCAAGTAAATGTATCGATTAAGAACTGAGGGACGGACCTCCAAATCTTCCATCATTCCGCTTGTAAATCAATTGGAATAGAGTTGATTTGGAGTTTTTTTCTTTAGTAGGGTAACGTGATGAGGGACGGACCTCACCTCATCACTTATCTTTCGCCAACTTCTTTCGATCAGCAGATTGAGGTGGTTCTTCCAGCCAGCCGTTATTAATCAAGATGTCCGCACCACTTTTGCCTAATTCCGCCACCTCGAGTATAAGTCTAAAATAATTCGATACCAGGTCAGCTCTCATACTTGCCGCTGCAGCCGTACCATAGTTTCCCATCCCGGCATTGCTTATCAGAGTGGTGTGGAACATCATCAGTTTATCTGAGAAAGCAGGGGTAGTTGAAGCTTTTACATTGGTATCCCAAGACATGGGAGCCTGCATATCATTATTGATGAGAGCGTCACTGAATATATTGAGGTGCTTTTGTGCAATTTCCTGCGTCCTGGTCATGAATTTTCTTACTTCTTTTGATTGCGCCATTTGTGCGAAGCTTGTGGCAATCATGCTCCCGAGTAAATTGGTTTCCGTGTTAAGGAATAGATGTGATATTTCAATGGCATTCAGTGGCCGTCTATTGACAAATGGATTCAGGCTGGAACTCATATATGATTTTTCCTTAATAAACTCAACTTTTTCAGGATAATCAATATATGGGGGCCTTACTAAAATGCCTTTTTCTTTTCCAGTCTCCGTTGCTTTTTTGTAGAGGTCACTAGAAAATTGAAGGGTTTGTTGGAAGAACTCAAGAATGTCTTCTCGTACAGTAAGGGAAACTGCCCCGCTATAGGTAATCATCCCAACCTTCGCCATCTGCCGGAGATACATTAAGAAAAAGGTATCGCCATAAATGGCAGGGGCATCTGGGAACACGTCCTTTTCCTTTGAAAATCCAAAAGGGATAGGGATTTGTTCCTCTTTGAAAATGGATGAGATGAAGTCAATATGATGTTCAGATTTTTCTTGAGCTAAACGGAGAATGGATGCTGTATCAGGGTCCTGATTTTTTGCAAGGAAATATTCAAATACACACAGAGCTAAAGTGTCACTTTGATATGTGGACCAAAGAATGGCCAGTTCAGCTGATGTTAAATCTGTTTTGGGATGATATGACATGGATAAGCCTCCTTCTGTTCAGTAAATGTATTTATTAGTATGGATTTGTCTTAAAATAATTATTTATGGTTACGTGTATTCATGGTTTTTAGAATACTTTCCCATGATTTATGTAAATAATGAAGACATCTAAAGAATAGCTAGGATGATGTATATGCTATTGATGTGGATAACAATCTTTGTTCTGAATGGTTTCGTCTATATGGTAAGAAAAAGGCTTCGGATCATCGAGATGTACGTTACTTCTTTGTTTTCTATATATTTAGCTTTATTTGCAGATTCCATTTTGGGTGGAATGTTCAAGTTATATTCCTATTTCGAAGCAGGGGTGGACTGGATTGATTTTGTAGGTGCGATTGGCATTTACCCAGCGATTAATATCCTGTTTTTAGCTTTTTTTCCTGCAAAGAAGAATTTAATCATCAAGGGGATGTACATACTGGGGTGGACACTATTTGCATTATGTTATGAGTTTGTGGCCGCTCACTATTCTACCTTCTTTCAATACAGTGGCTGGAGATTGATATACTCCGTTCCTATTTATCCAATCTTGTATATGATCTTGTTATATAACTTTCGATTCGTTGATAAATTGCTTGGTGTAAAGAAGACGTTCTTTCATTTGACGCCTCTGGAATGGTATGGAAGCCTATTCTTCATCTTATATATGAATTTGTTTATAGACGCGGTATTGAAGGGGAGATATGAGCTTTATTACTATGTTGTGAAAGACGTACATCCGTTTGATTTCTTTTATCGGTTGATAGTATTATGTGTTCCAGTATTGATTTTTCTGAGCAGGCAAGTGAATTACCCCACTCTATGGAGATACCTTATTTGGATTGCGGTCTTGAGTGTGATTCAACAATGCACAGCAGCACTCAATCTCTTTCACACCAACAACTGGAATATCTCACTCTCCATTGCCCAATTTGCGATCATCCTCCTTCTAACTTGGCTGAACCTGTGGCTTCTCCGTCATATGAAGCGAGGGACGGACCTCTAATACGTAATTCCGATATGGATTTGGCTAATTGGAGGTCCGTCCCTCAAACCATATCTTCCCATCCTCGACTGTTTGTGGTAAGATGATAATAATTTATGAGAAATGGAGGTTTTCCTTTTGATTTTAATCAGACTACGCATCCGCAATTTGAACGCTTAATTGAATAAGTTCAAAGGCTCTGCCTGTGTGCAGGGTAAATGGGATCGGTCTGACTATTTTTAAAGGAATTCTTCATTTGACGTTGAATGGAGGGAAGGGAGACTAAATAGCTCATCTTTCTTGTCTTCTTAAAAAATAGAATTGAATACTTGCCGAGTGGTGCCATATGGTGTCTTTTCTTGGGAAAACACAAGGGGAAAATGCGGTCTTCTTCATGTGCCACCGGTTTATTCAAATCCATTTACGAAAAACACAGGCAGAAGCCTGTGTTTTTTTCTGTACACACTAAAAGATAGGAAGTGACGAAGGAATGGAAGAACGTTTAAAAGCAATCGCCATAGGCGTTAATACAAAGGATAAGAATAATGACTTCGAATATTCGATGCTTGAGTTAAATGGATTGGCAGAAGCGAGGCATATGGATGTTGTCGGTGAACTGACTCAAAACCTGCCCCGGCCGAATCATGTCCATTATATAGGTAAGGGGAAGATTGAAGAGCTACTGCCACTCATTGAAGAGTGGAAAGCAGAGGTGCTCATTTCGAATGATGAGCTGTCTCCTTCGCAAATTCGTGTACTGGAAGAGAAGCTCGATATTCGGGTAATGGACCGGACCATGTTGATTCTCGATATTTTCGCTGAACGAGCGAAGACCCGTGAAGCCCAATTGCAGGTAGAGGTAGCTCAGCTGCAATACATGCTGCCGCGTCTTATAGGACGCCGTGAGTCACTGGGGCGCCAAGGTGGCGGCTCAGGACTTGCGAACCGTGGTGCGGGTGAAACGAAGCTCGAGCTTGATCGACGTAAGATTGAAGAGAAAATCACTGCGTTGAATAAAGAGCTGGATTCCCTCGTCGACCTGCGAACCACACAACGTAAGCAGCGTCGAAAGAGTGAAATCCCGGTCGTATCCCTTGTCGGATACACAAATGCCGGGAAGTCAACGACAATGAACGCATTCGTTGAAAAATTCCATCCAAACGAGAACAAACAAGTATTTGAAAAGGATATGCTGTTCGCGACTCTTGAAACATCGGTGAGAAACATCACCTTACCGGACAAAAAGGCATTTCTCCTGACAGATACGGTTGGATTCGTTAACAAACTGCCCCATCAGCTGGTTAAGGCGTTCCGTTCTACTCTTGAAGAAGTCGTCGAAGCGGATCTCATCGTTCATGTGGTGGACTATTCGGATCCCCATTATGAGAAATTGATGAAGGTGACTGACAAAACGCTTGAAGACATTGGAGTAGGCGACATCCCGGTTATCTATGCCTTTAATAAGGCAGAGTTGGTAGAAGGAGAGGTTCCTAGAATCGAAAAGGATCGAATTTATTTATCGGCTAAAAATAGAATAGGAATGGACGAATTACTGGATGTAGTGAAGAGCTATATTTTTAAAGATTACAAAAAGTGTAAGATGCTAATTCCATACGATAAAGGCCATTTGATTTCTTATTTCAATGAACAAGCGAATGTAGTGGGAACAGAGTATGAAGAATCTGGGACGAAAATGATCCTTGAGTGTAAGGTAAGTGACTTTGAAAAATATCAACAGTATGTCATTCATGAATAAATAGGAAAGACGAGGCTGGGACAAAAGTTTTTTAGCCTAATTCAAACCCGAACAAACCTGCTTCTTAGTGTGCAGATTTGTTCGGGTTAATTATTTATTTTCGAAATTTGATTTTAGCTGTTTCCAGCGGTTGATTGGAGTGCAAGACGAAGACTCCTGCGGGAAGAATAGCTTATGTGAGACCCCGCAGGCTTGCCGAGGAGGCTCCCGGGCTACCCGCGGAAAGCGTAGTCTTGCACGGAAATCATTAGCGGTATGAAGAACCTACACTTCTATTGTTCGTCTTTTTATCGTGAATTTTTAGTTTTGTCCCAGTCTCGTTTTTATTTTTAATACTATAGTAAGTACCTTCCGATAAGGCTTTCGATGCATCTCCTGAACCTTTTAGACCCATTTAAGAAAAGTTTATCCCCATAAAGGAAAGGGTAGAATGGCAAATAATTTACAAAGGAGGGTCCTGTAATTATGAAAGCCAACTATACAAAGACGTCTTCAACAAGGAATCTATGTTCCGGTTTCTTATTCGGGATGGGGATTGTGAGAGGTTCAATTTCGTTCCGATAAAACTCTACATGTTTATCTGCTTCTGGAGGAGGTAAATATATAGAATAAGTCGAGAAAGGAGCATGTAGATGCCAACATTAACAGTAGGATTTCAAACCATGCCAAACGGAAAAGACGTGGATACACATGGAGTTATCCCCAAAATGATCGAAGTGGTAAAAGAATCAGGCTTAACATATGAAGTGGGGCCAATGGAAACGGTGGTCGAAGGTGATTATGATAAAATTATGAGCGTCATTAAAGAGACCCAGGAAGTAGGGATACAACACGGAGCTACCGAGGTTTTCACAAATGTAAAAATGCATTATAAATCGGACGGAGTATCAATCTCAGACAAAAAGAAGGATGTTTGAAAACCACTTATAATTATAAAGAGTGTGATTAATAGCACCTATGTTAGAGGTGCTATTTTTTTATGGTGAAGAATGGATATTCCATTCATTAGCATTTCTTCCAGTAACCGAGTTTTAAAGGTTTTATATTTTTAAAATGTATAAGAAGAGGTTATTCATTGACAAGAATTGTACTTGCTCCTCTATCTGGGCTCCTGCATAAAGTAAATGCAGAGGAGGGATGCAGTATGTTTTTTCCACGACGATATCCTGTGATACCGTGTGATATTCAACAAGAATGCTATCCGCGTTGGCCAGAAGTCAGAAACCAATATGAAGATGGTCTTTTACCACATACTTATCAACAGTATTATCCAGGCTACGAACAACAACGTGAGTTCACGTATTATCCACAACAGCTGAACTATTATGATCCTTATCAAGGATTCTATGAACAACCAGTCTACGAAGATCCATTTGATTGGCGGGCGAGCTGGCGGGAATGGGAAGACCTTGGGTCACCACCGCGGGGGATGAAGGGGTCACCAGCCGCTGCTTCCTGGCAGGCGAACCGTTTGGATACGTTTGTTCGAGGTGAGAACGATAGAATGTATCACAAATGGTGGAATGGTTCCCGCTGGAGTAATTGGGAGGATCTCGGTGCGCCAAGGAGAGGTTTAAGGAGTTCCCCGGCTGCCGCGTCATGGGGACCGAACCGTATTGATACGTTTGTCAGAGGGAATCGGGATACACTTTGGCATAAGTGGTGGGATGGCTCGAGATGGAATGAATGGGAAGACCTTGGGGGACCACCACGTGGATTCAAGGGCGACCCTGCCGTTGCAACGTGGCAAGCCAACCGACTTGATGTATTCGTTCAAGGAGATGACAATAACCTTTGGCATAAATGGTGGGACGGAAGACGATGGAGTCAATGGGAGAATCTTGGAGCACCAAGAGGAGGCCTTAGAGATTCACCAGGTGCTGTATCTTGGGGGCCGAATCGAATCGATTGCTTCGTAAGAGGAAACAATGACCGGATGTGGCATAAGTGGTGGAATGGATCCCGTTGGAGTAACTGGGAGGACTTGGGCTCACCGCCTAGAGGATTCGAAGGCGCTCCCGCAGCATCATCATGGGCTCCGAACCGGATCGATACCTTTGTTCGTGGAGACAACAACAATATGTGGCACAAATGGTGGAATGGTTCCCGCTGGAGTAACTGGGAAGACCTTGGAGCACCAAGAGGAGGCGTTCGTTCTTCACCGGGAGCTGTGTCTTGGGGCCGTAACCGGGTAGATGCCTTTGTAAGAGGCAGAAATGATCATATGTGGCATAAGTGGTATGCGTGATAGTTGGAACCATCCCTGTGCGTAAATAGGGATGGTTTTTATCATAAATGAAGGAATTGGCAAAGCTTATGTCCAAATAATGGGTAAGTGGATACTATACCAAATGGGGAAAGGAGAAAAGACCATGCGTTTTATACTCGATGAAGAAGTTTATGAAATCACGCAGGCAAAAAATGAGGATCTAAGAAAGGTTTTGGATCTGTTAGTGAATGCAGCCACCTGGTTAAAGACAAAAAGTACGAAGCAATGGAGTTACTATCTGACTGATTTAGATGGAAACGAAGAAGAGGTCCTCCATTCAATCGAAAACGGGGCGACCTATCTGGTTGAAAAAGAAGGTCAACCCATTTCCACTCTAACCCTTGAAAATAACCCAAGTGGATGGGATTTGGACCTTTGGGGAGAAAATGCGCGGGATGATGTTGTGTATTTACATCGATTGGTCGTACATAGAAACCATGCAGGAAAAGGCATAGGTGCTGCTTTGCTGGATTGGGTCGAAAAAGAGGCACAAGAAGCAGGTAAAAAAATTATCCGCTTTGATTGCATCGCGAGTAATGAAGGATTGAACCACTATTACCAAAAACGATATCCATTAAAAGAAGTTGTCGATATCCACGGACGACATAGTAAATATGAAATCATACTATAAATAAAAAACCCGGCATGATCATATGGAGTGACACAGTCAAATAAGACTAAATAAAACCCCTAAGCTGCCTTGACTCTAAATTCTACCGGAGTCTGGCAGTTTAATTTTGTAAAAGGACGACAATAATTATAATAATACATGTACGATTCTATTTTCTTTCGTACTGTATGGTTGGTTAGTTTCCCTCGATCCAGAGGGCTGAATTCTTCTGACTTTAAAGAGGAGTGGAAGGATTCGATGACGGCATTATCAAAGCAGTTTCCTCGTCGGGACATGCTTGTGATAATGCCTCTTTTTTTTGCGTCTTCCTGAAAATCATACGATGTATATTGAGA